>NZ_SZPZ01000003.1:0-676478 GCF_005233875.1 Kribbella jiaozuonensis
CGGTCCGACTGAACCACCAACTGCACAGCCTCTGCCCGAAACTGCGCACTAAACCGCCGACGCTTCTCGGTCATAAACAGATCCTCCTCGCTCCAGAGCACCTGTCCAACAACCTCGATACACCTCAGGGGTGGGTGGGCAGCGTGCGGTGCAGGCGCGCCGAGGAGCGGAGCGACGAGAGGCGGCTGCGTAGCGCGCGGGGGCTGGCGCAGTACGCGGGGGCTGGCGCAGTACGCGGGGGCTGGCGCAGTACGCGGGGGCTGGCGCAGTACGCGGGGGCTGGCGCAGTACGTGGGGAACTCAGTAGGTGGTTGGGAGGTCGGCGGCTTCTAGGCTGACTAGTTGGTCGGGGGTGGGGGCGGTTAGTTCGGAGAGGCGGTGGGCTTGGCGTTCGGTCATGGCTTGGAAGATTTGGCGGGCGGAGCGGCCGTTGCCGAAGCCTTCGCCTCGGGGGAGTTGCTCGAAGAGGTCGGAGAGGGCGACGCGGGCGTCGGGGGTCACCTCGTACTGATGCCCGCCGGCCTGGTGTTCGACGATCGCGACCAGCTCGGCCGCGGTGTAGTCCTCGAACATCAGTGTCCGGGTGAAGCGCGATGAGAGACCGGGGTTCGACCCGATGAACCGCGACATGTCATTCACGTACCCGGCCACGATCACGACGAGGTCGTCGCGGTGGTCCTCCATCAGTTTCACCAACGTCGCAATGGCTTCCGCGCCGAAGTCGTTGCCGATGCCAACGGGTGCCAGCGAGTACGCCTCGTCGATGAAGAGCACCCCGCCGAGCGCCTGGTTCACCGCCGCAGTCGTCTTCGGCCCGGTGTGACCGACGTACTCACCGACGAGCGCCGTACGGTCGACCTCGACCAGATGGCCGCGACGCAGCAACCCGAGCGCCTTCAGCACCCGTCCGTACAGCCGCGCGACCGTCGTCTTACCCGTACCAGGATTCCCCGCGAACACCAGATGCCGCGACAACGGCGGAGCAGGCAGCCCCGCCTCCTGCCGCATCCGGACCGTCTGCATCAGCTTCACCATCGACTGCACATCGCGCTTCACACGATCCAGACCGACCTGCTGCTCGAGCTCCTCCAGCACGTCCTCGAGCGTCTCGTCGTCCGGCGGCATGCTCTCGGCGAGCGTCCCAACCGGCGTCACCACCGGAGCGCCAGCAGCCGCAACACCAGCCGCAACAGCCGACTCCGCAACCATCGGCACGCCATCGATCGTGCAGTCCTCGAACGTCGGGTTCGCGCCGTCCTCCTGCCCGAGCGCCTCAACACAGTCCCGCACCCGCAGATGCTGGAACGTCGGCGCAGCCCCCTTGCTCAGATGCAACGCTGGGTACTTCGTCCCCGTCACATCACAATCGGCGTACGTCCCAGCCGCCTTCTCCGCAAGGAAGATCCCGTTCTTCGCCACCCCCGCCACCCGCAACGCCCGCACCGAAGGCCGAGCCCCCGACCACACCACGAGCCCGGACCCATCGCAGTCCTCGATCGTCGTCGCAGCGATCTCCGCGGCCGCACTACTCCCGACCACGATCCCGGCAGCCTTCCCCCCGCTGACCCGAACCGCCTCCAGACTCGCCAGCCCCTCGCCCGCCAGCTCGATCCCGGTCCCGACCGATCCACTCACCGACGACCCACGGAACCCGGTCGCCACACTCGACTCCAGCCGTACGCCGGTCCCGCTGCCGCCAACCCGGCAATCCTCCGCCTCAGCGCTCGCCGCATCCACCACCGACAACCCGGTCAACCCAACGTCAGCGATCCCACACCGCGTCAGCTCCACCCGCGACGTCGCAGTCGCATGTACGCCGTGCTCCGCGCCCTGCCGGATCAAGCAGTCCGTCAGCCGCACAACCGCAGTACCCGTCAGATGAACAGCGCTGTACGTCGACCGATCGAACCGACTGTCCGTCAGCGCCGCAGTCGCAGAATCCGACACCAGCAACGCGTTCGCCCCCGCGTCCGACACGATGCAGTCAGCCCCGGCGAGATCCGCCTGGTCCTGCACCACCAGCGCACTGGCCCGCGTACTCCGCACCCGGCAGTCGGTCAGCACGACCTTCGCCGTACCCGCGGCATGCACCCCCGGCCCACCGGCCTGATCGATCCGTACGTCGGTCAGCGCAGCCGTCGACGAATCCTCCAGCAGTACGCCGGCCATCCCACTCTGCCGGATCACGCCATCGGTCAGCTCCAGCCGACTCGCACCCCGCAGCCGAAACCCATACCCGGACGTAACGTTCAACCGGAGCCGCGAAGCGTCGAGGAAGGCGTTGCCGGACAGCACGACACCGATCCCGTCCACAGTGTCGATCACCGTGTCCTCGACCTTTGCCCGAACCCGCCCAGACAGATGCAGCCCGGCCAACCGACCCTTCTCGACCCGCGTCCGACGCAGCATCACGGTCGTCACGCCGTACCCGCTCAGGTCCGACCCCTGCCCAGTTTCGTTGCCCCGAGCATGGATCCGCCCGCCGCTCACGACGCAGTCCTCGAGCAACAATCCCGCGCCAGGCGCCACCCCAACAGCAGGCGGCCCGCCGTCATCGGCACCGCGCACAGTGATCCCACGCAACGTGCATTCGAGGCCCTCAGCAACGATCACCGGCTCACCCGGAACGCCGGAGAGAGTCACCACGCCCTCTGCCACAACGGCGACGGACCGGTCCAGTCGCAGTTGTTCGGCGTACTCGCCGGCGCTCACCACGATCACATCCCCGGGCGCGGCGGCTCGCAGCGCCTCCGAGATCCGGCGGAACGTTCCGCGCCCCTTTGCGGCCACGTAGCGGTTCGTCACTGCGCCCCTCCCACGCCCGGCGGAACCCACAGGCCGGACGACGTCAGCACCGGCTGCGGCACCGTAACATTCCCCGGCAGCACCAGTGCCGACGTGGTCCCCTGGCCCGAGCCTTGGTACCACGACGGATTGATCGACGACCGGATCGCGCTGGTCAGGAACACGCTCTGGATCGACTTCTCGAACATCTTGAACGGGATCTGCAAGAAGAAGTCGGCGAAGCCCTGCCGATGGAAGAACCGCGACCCACCGAACCCGAGTGCGATGTTCTTCACCAGCGCCGTGCTGACACCCGACGTAAACGAAGCAACCGCATTGATCGCGCCGTCCCCGACCGCGTCCCAGCCGCTCAGCTTCACCTTGTGGCCGTCGGCATCGGTAATCCCGAAGATCGCCGCATTCATCGTGCCGTTGACGAAACCGGCCAGCACCGACGGCCCGAGGTTGAAGCCGAAGTCGAAGCTTCCGGCTCGCCACCGGGTAGCGACTTCGTTGCCGGCCCACTCGTTCGACCAGTTCTTGTCGTGGTTGAGCGGCCGCCGGTTCCAGTGCTTGCCGCCGTCAACGTTGGACAGACCCATCTTGAGCTCGCGCAACGATCCGCCGAGCTTGGTCTCGGTCAGCGCAGTACCGACGCCGGTCTTGATGGTCGCGCTAACGGCCGCATTCATCAATGACTTCAGCGCATCCTGACCGGTGAACGGCTTGTTCTGCGCCTCGGCGATGATCGCGTTGACGATCAGGTTCGCGGCGAACTCCAGGATGAACTCCTGGGAGAACTCGAGCATCGCCTTCTGCGCGATCACCTTCCACGCCGGTGCGTACCGCGCCTCCCGGAACGCCGCGCCACCCGGAGGTACGACCGTGCTGCCGCGCAGAGTCCAGTCATCATGCGTCATCCACGGCATCCGCTGCGGCTCCCGCACCCGCCGGCCCCAGCCGCGGATCTCCGTCAGCACGCCGCGGAAGTCGTACTCGTTGCCGGTCAGGTGCAACCGGCCGTCCCGCATCTCGAAGACCAGCCCGTTGTCGGACCGCTCGCCGATGACGTTCCCGTCGCGGTCGTACAGCTTCCACTGACCGCGCCACGAATCCGTCTCGAGGAAGTTGTCCCCGGACGGCTTCCGCTCGTGTACGACGGTGCCGTGGTCGAACTCCTTCCACCGGCCGAAGTCCGTCGTACCGTTCGCGACGTGGTACTCGCGGACCCGCACCGGCGCGCCGTCGACGTGCACCGGCGTCTCGCGGACGACGACCGGCGCCGCGCCGTCGACACCCGGGATCTGGTCGCGGCTGTAACCGCGGCCGGACTGCCAGTCGCGGTGCCAGATGCCGTCGCCGCTGCTCCAGACCCGTTCCAGATCGGTCGACCCCGCCACTCGGTTGCCGAGCTTGTCGAACTCGCTGCTGTGCCAGCGCCCCAGTGACCACCAGGACTCGACGTACCGACCGCCGTCGAGCATCCGCCGATCCCGCACGAGGTTGCCAGCGGCATCGAAGTCGCGGAACGAGTCGTCCCAGGACAGCCGCTCGTCCCAGGAACCGCGGAAGTACTCGCGGTTGCCGCCACGGCCGCCGATTTCGGTGCCGTTGACATCGACCTCGCGCCAGGTCCAGCGGGACGAATCGGTCGCACCGATGCCCTCGACGAAGATGCCGTCGCGGTCGAGGGAGCGGGTCGAGATCCCGGTCAGGTTGCCATGCGCGTCGCGGTCGGTCCAGAGCATGCGGATGTTCGAGGCGGAGTACTCACGGACGACACCACCCGGTCGGCTCTCGCGGACGACCACCCACTCGTCGTTGACCAGCTTGAAGTCCTGCCAACTGTCGCCGTTCGTGACCCGCCAGCCGCGGTCCACGCCTGCTTCCCAGGCCACGCCACCCTGCGGATGCGCGGTGGCCGGCGGCCGGGCGTGGTCGCCGACCTTGATCTTGGTCCCGTCGCCGAGGACCCCGGACGACCGGACGAAGGCGCCCTGAGCGTTGACGTCGACGATGCCGCCGTCCATCCCGACGTACCGGGTGCCGTGCTGGTTGCCCTTGGCCCAGCTGAAGATCTGGAACCGGCTGTCCTGGCCGGGGTGCGGGTTGCTCTGGATGCCGTCGCGGAACCACACCGGCGGCCGCTGTTCGCCCTGGCGGGTGACGACCAGCAGCTCGTCGCCGAGGTTGATCGCGCTGCCGGAGTCCTTGCCCTGGCGCGCGTGCTGCAGCCAGGTGCCGTCCCTGGTGATCGCGCCATCCACGCCACGCGTCATCGTGAACTCGCGGTACTGACCGGCCGTCTCGGGTGCGTGCCAAGCGCCCCACTTCTGCTGGGCGACCACGGACTCGGTCCCGCCTGGCCGGGTGAAGGTGTCGGTCCATCCGTCGCCGACGCGCTCCAGTTTGCGGTCGCCCTGGGCGATCAGCGACGCGTGGTCGTCGTACCGGAACCAGTTCCAACTGCCGTCGCCCTGCTTCGTGGCGAGCACGTGCCCGGTCGAGCTGTTGTACTTCTGCAGGCCGTCGCGGTACTCGCGGATCGTACGGAACGACTGATCCGTGTCCCGCCAGCCGGTGCCCGCGGTGTCGAAGTGCCGCGACCCGTGGCCCGTGCGCACGCCACCGTCGTACGTGATCCAGCTCGTACTGCGGTCGAACCGACCGAAGCCCAGCGTGTCGGTCTTGCGGAAGCTGTCGAGCACGGATCCGTCGGGCAGCCAGCGGCGTTCGAACACCTCGACAGGCTTGCCGGTCGAGCTCATCAGCTTGATCCGACCGTTCGTGAGCCCGGCGACGTCGACCTTGCCCTTGTGGAAGGCGCCGGTGCCGACGGTCGCGCCGTTCAGCCGCTCCCACGTGTTGTCGGTGCGGTTGACGACGTACGTGAAACCGGTCGGGCGGCCGTTGCGGACGACGGGGAAGCCCTGCTGGGTCAGGTGGCCGTCGCGCCCGAACACGTGGAACTCTCCGTGGCGCGGGCTGCCCGGGCTGTGGACGTCCAGCCGGATCACGCCGTTCGCGTCGATGTTCGATCGGTACGGCGTGTGCAGCGCCGTACCGTCTGCTGCGGTCCAGGTGATCGCGCCGTTCTGGTCGCGGGTGATGCGGCCGCCGACGACACCGAGCGCGTGTCCGTCGAGGTCGGTGACTTCACGCAGCACTGCGCCGTTGAGGTCGAAGACGTCGAAGCCGCCGGCGCGGGTGACTGTGATCTCGCCGGCGTTGATGGTGACATCGCGGCCCGGAATCGGTTGATAGGCGCCGTCCAGCCGGCGCGCGCCGGTCGCGCCGATCTCCAGGAACCCGTCCTGGCCGGGCAGGTTGACCTGATGCCCGTTCGCCCGGAAGACACCGTCGTTGTCGTGGAGCCGGTAGTTGCCGTTGTCAACGACCCGGTAGCCGCCGCCGGGCACGTGCTGCGCGGTCGCCGTCGTACCGGCGGGGTCGTGCAGGACGATCGTGTTGTTGGCGTTGTGGATGATCGTCTGGTTGCCGCCGAGCGGGATGCGGCGGTCGAGGTAGATCCCGGCGCCGTCGAAGGTCCGCGCGGTCCCGTTGGCCTCGGCGATCCGGAAGCCGCCACCGTCGAGCGTCTCGATCGTCCCCGGCAGGCGCCCGCCCGCGTTGTCGACAAGCACCGGATCCATCCCGTGCGCGCGGTACAGGAACACCTGGCCCGGGTGCGCGGGGTCGGCCACCCGGATGCCGCTACCCCGATGGATGCCGGTCTGGTCGAACCAGCGCACGTCGCCGATCGCGTCGTCCGAGACTCGGAAGATTCCGTCGCCGAGCTGCTCGACCCGGGTGTGCGGCAGTTGCGCGCCGTTCAGATCCGTGGCGTGGAAACCGCCGGCACCGTTGCCCTCGGCAAATCTCGTGTCCTGCACGTTGAACGGGTCCCGCAGGACGACGCCGTCGCTGAGATGGGTGCCATCGGCACCGAACCGCTGCATCTGTCCGCGGGTGCCGATGACGCGGAGGTCGCCCCCGGGCAACGCGTGCACCTGGGCGTTCGGGATCTGCGTGCCGTGTACGTCGACAAGCTGCATGCCGCGACCGTCGACATTCAGCGTGAAGCGGTTCGCATCCAGCCTGATGCCGTCGCCCCGCAGTACGCCGTTGCCGTCGTACAGCTGGGTGCGACCGTCGGGGCCGGTCAGGCGGAAGCCGTCGTCGCCGAAGTCGGTGAGGGTGAGGTGCTGGGCGTTGGGGCCGGTGACGTGCGGCGTACCGCCCTTGGGGCGGACGACTGTGTGGTTGTTGAAGGCGCCGCCCAGTGGGTGTTGCTGGATCTGGGGCAGCTGGACGGGGCGGACGATGACCGGTTCCTGGCCGGCGAGGACCTGGTCCCAGGCCCGCGGGTTGTGCGTCATCATCCACTCGGCTTTCTGCTGGACCGTGGAGATCGTGATGACGCGCTGGTCGTTCTTCGTGGCGTGGTTCGGGAACTTGTCGCGGAACCAGCCGGCGAAGTCGCCGCTGTTGTCGGCGTGGCTGATGTAGCCGTTGATGTTCTTGACCGCAGCGGGGCGACCGGCACCGAGATCGGCGAGCAGGTCGGTGATCGAGGCGACGGGGAGCTTCTGCGTCGGGACGAGGTGCTTCAGCCCGTCGGGCACCGTGCGGAACTCGAACAGCAGCGCCTTCTCGCCGCCGATCACCGCGTCGTTGATGCCATGCCCGGCGACCTCGCCGCCGCCGAGGATGTACGACTTGGACTCGCGCCAGATGGTGCCGTCGCCGATCGACGGCATGTCGCGGAGGAGCTTGAGGGTTGCGGCCTTGTCGACGTCCGAGAGGCCGTCGAGCACGATGTTCGGGCGGGTCCGCGGGAGTACGGCCCAGTCGTTCTTCACCGCCGGGTCGGTCAGGCTGTGGAACGGCGAGGCGCCGGGGTGGCCGCCGATCGGGATCCCGTGCTTGTCGACCTGCTTCGCGGTGAAGCTGATGATCGACTTCAGATACGTGTACGCCGACTCGACCGTCTCGGGGTTGTCGAGCGTGTTGTGGTCGAGGTTGCGTACGGCGTCGTCGTTGCGGAACTCGGCGTTGTACCAGGGGTTGTCGCGGAGCAGTCGCAGCTCGTTCGTCGTACCGCTGCCGAAGTCGGCCGCCTTCACGCCGACCGTCAACTGCTGCCCGCCGAGCGGCATCGTCACCGAGCCGACGTCGTCCAGCTGCATGCCGCTGCCGCCGGCGATCACGTGGCGGGTGTTCGTGATCTCGAGCTTGAACCGACCGTCGGCGGAGACGATCGAGTCCATCGGGTGGTGGTTCGCGGTGTTGAGCCGATTCTTGAACGTGTCGAGCAGGAACTGCGTGGCGTCGTCCCGAAGCGCGATCCCTGCTTGGTCGCCGAGCCGGGACGGGTAGTTGACGAGCTCGACGGTATGCGTGGTCCAGTTGCCGTTGTGCGCGACCGGCAGGTTGCCCGGGTTGCGGTAGATCCCGTTACTCATGTCCTTGGTCACCATCACCAGGGACTCGTCCGTATCCACCTTCTTCACAAACGCAAACACCCGATGCGACCCCTCAGGCATCGCAACCACAAACCCACCCAGTTCACTCTCAGTCCCAAACGACGCCTCATCAAACGCCTTCCCAAACTCCGGAGCCACAACCCGCTGCGGCCGAGCAGGAAGGTGCGCCCCCGGCAACTGCCCGCGCCCCCCAACGGCAGGAGCAGGCGGCGGAGGCGGAGCCAAATGCCCGACCGAAGGAGGCGGAGGCGGAGCACCATGCACACCAGACGCGGGTACGCCGTGACCGCCCGGCGGCGGAGCCGCATGCGCGGCGTGACCGAGGGGCGGGGGCGGAGGGGGCGGCGGAGCGCCATGGGTTGTCGGGGTCGGCACGTCGTGCGGCGCCGGCCCATGCGTCTCGGCGAGGTGCGCAGCCGCAGGCTGCGCCTGCGTGAGGTGCGCCGGAGGCTGCGGCTGCGTGACGTGCGCCGGAGGCTGCGGGGGAGCGCCGTGACCAACGGACGACGGCACTCCGTGTCCACCTGGCGGCGGTGGTGGGGGTGGGACCGGCGAGTGGCCCGCCGCTGGAGGCGGAGGTGGGGTGAGGTGGGTTTCGGGCAGGTCTGGTGTGGAGTCGCCGTGCATGCCGCCGACTAGGCGGGGGCGGTCCTTCAAGGACTGGGTTAGGAGGTCGGATAGTTGTTGTTGGATGTCGGCGACCTTCAGGCCGGGGTGCTTTGTTTCGAAGGCGGTTTTGGCTAGGTCTAGCTTGTTTTGCGCGGTCCAGAGTTTGATGAAGGCTTTTCCGCCGACGGAGGGACCATTGGACGGACCGTCGGCGCGGTGGCCGTACAGCCGGATGTCGTGGAGTGCGGCGTCGACCTGAGCCTGTGCACGCTGGACGTTGACGAAATCGTCCATCTTCGCGCCGACCATCGCGTCGGTGTCCCCCGGCGAACGGAACACCTCGAAGCGCGCCGCGAAGTCGGCATCCCACGCCTGCGCGATCCCCTTGCCCTTGCCCGGTACCTGGTCCCACGACGCCGGCTTCGGCATCCCCAGGAACTGGTCGTTGTTGTGCAGCACGTTCCCGCGCAGATCCGTGGCCAGGTTCGCGAAGTCCTGTCCCTTCCACGCCTTGTCGAACTGGTTCGCCCCGTCCGCGGTCCAGATCACCCGCACCGAGTCCGTCTGCGGATCCCGCAGTACGGTGATCGTCAGCTCGTCCGCCGACCCCGGCTTCATCACATGGACCGTGTGCGACAGCCCGTCCACGCTCGTCGTCGCCCGCGTGGTGACATCGCCCAGCCCCTCGAACCCACGCAGATTGCCCGTCTCGAACGACTTCACGAAGTCCCCGAACGCCGCCTCCGACGACATCCCCGGCCACTTCGCCGTGATCACCTCGTCGAACGCCGACGCCGGAATCGGCTCCGCCTTGACCGGAATGATCCGATGCCCGTTCTCGACGAAGTCCGGCCCGGTCCGGGTGAACTTCGTCGGCCCGAGCGTGATCTCCCACTGGTCCTGGTTCCACGCCCGCGCCTCACCGCCGCCCGGGTGATACCCGTCCGGATACGACATCGCGAGCTTGCTCTGATTCGGCGGTACGTCGACCTTGAACACGACCCGGTTCGAATCGACCCCGTTCTTCGCCCAGTCGTCCTGGAACTTCAGCGTGCTCGACGTCGAGATCGGCAACCGCTCGATGAACTCGTCCGCCTGCGCAGCGATCGGATCCATCGACACCCCGCGATACACCGTGATGTGATCCGCAGCCCCCTTGAACTGCAGGTCCTTCGCGACCGTGTCGAAGTTCTTCACCTTCGCGACCAGCGTCCCGTCGGCCAGCGCGGTCGGGTTCACGTACCCGCCGTACCCGCGCTTCGACGTGAACGACCCGCCGGTCACGTCCTTCATCAGGTTCTCGACCGCCTTGTTGCCGGCCGCCTCGGTCAGGTGCGTCCGCGACAGATCAACCTGCGCATTCCACCGAGCCAGGTCGTCACCGCCCAAATGCGGCGGCGGAACCGGCCGCGCCATCTGCCCAGTCGCGGTGTCCCCGATGCCGTGGAACTCACCCGACCGCGAGTACGTCAGCGGACCGTGCGGCGAGGCCACCACCAACCCGTCATCGCCGACCTTCACCGACCACTTGCCGTCGACGACCCCGCTGTCGAGATTGCCGAGCTTGCCCTCGAGCGACACCGGCTTGCCGTCGAACAGACCGCCCTGAAGCGGGAACGACTCACCCACATGGTTGGCCCGCCCACCGAACCCGAGACTGTACGTCCACGTCCGACCGTTCCCACTGATAGTCAGCGTCTTGCCCACAACCGTCGACGTGAACTCCTCCGACCCCGGCCCATGCACCGACACCTGCCCGCCGTTGACGTCGAATTTCACGCCGGCGTGCCCAGGTACGTCGTACGTCATCGTCCGACCCGCACCGAGCAGCCGCGGTCGCACGTTCAGCGAATCGGTCGTGATGTCGTCCAGCTGCTTCTGGATCGCGTCGACGCTCAGATCGTGCTTGCCCTGGAACGCGTTCTTCGCCAGGTCCAGCTCGTGCTGCGCACCGTGCAGATCGATATGAACCTGATCGCCGACCGACGGCGCGTTCGACGGGCCATCGATCCGTTCGCCGTGGATCGCGACATTCTCGTTCGCGAGGTCGAAGTTGCGCTGCGCCTGCTGTACGCCGGTGAAGTCGTCCATCTTCGCGTCGACCATCGCATCGGTGTCGCCCGGCTTCTTGAACACACCCGCCTTGGCCGCGAGGTCCCCGTTCCACGCCGCGTTGATCGACTGACTCTCGAGCTTCCCATTCGCCCCGTAGTGCCAGGTCATCCCGTCCTTGCCCAGCACCTGCACGCCGCCGGTGTCGAGCGCCCGGATCGTGAGCTGATCAGGTACGGCGGTCCCGTCGAGACTCGTGATCCGGAACCCGCCGTCCGGCTGCCGGATCAGCACCCGGTCGTCGATCCGCGCAAGCCCGTCCGCCTTCGTCAGCCGAACGCCCTGATCAACGACAACCCCATTGCTGTCGAACCGCGTCGTCGCGCCGGTCGACGTGTCCGTGAACCGCAGCCCGCCACCGCTCAGCGGATCGAGCCGCCCGTTCGGGCCGCCACCATGCAGGTTGAACTGCGTCACCCCGCCCTCGAACCGCTCGACCTTCACCACCAGCCCCGGATGATCGGGCAGCCCGTTCAGCGGGATCTCGCTCTTACCGGGGCTGAACGTATGCGTCTGCGCCTGCGGTTGCAGCGGTACGTCGGTCTTCGGCACGCTCACCGGCTGGACATGAGCCGTCGGCGGGGTCGTGACGTTCTGCACGCCGGCGAACGACGGCGTATCGGCCCGAAGGTTGCCCGGGGCACCGACCTTGAGATCGGCCGGCCCGCCGGTGACGAGATCGAGCGCGGCGTTCACCCGGTCGACGCTCGGCGGCGTGTTCACCACGTGACCGGTCCCGTTCGTCGCGGGGGTCGGCGTACGCGTGATCTCGTCGAGCGAGAGCCGGAGATGGTTCGCCTGGAAGCCGTGCGAGACGCCTTCGTTGATCGAGCTCGCGAAGTGCGGCGAGATCGTCGGGGTGTTGTTCCGCAGGCCGGAGCTGACCAGGTCGCCGACGCTGGTCGACGCCGGCGTGGCGACGTGCAGCGAGCCGACGTTCGCGGTGGTCGGCGTGCTTACGTTCATCCCCGCGTGCGTGAACGACGTCGCGCTGCCGGGGATCGCGACGTTCTGGGTCACGTTGTTGACGCCGACACCGGGGATCCCGATGTGGTTGGAGGTCGGCAGGTTCTCGACCAGCCCGTGGATGCCGTTCACACCACTGACGCCGTTGACCGACGGCTGCCCGATGTGCGGCGACGGGAAGTTGGTCGTCAGGCTCGACATACCGGCCGTTGCCGGCACATGTACGCCGCCTGGCGTGACCACCGTCGGGGTGTTCACACTCTGCCCGAGGTTGGTGGTCATCGGCGGCAGGTGCAGGTCGTCGAATGCTTTACCGGCGTTGATCCCGGACTCGGTCGCGAAGCCGAAGCCGTTGATGTGGACGGCCGGCTCGAGCTTCGGCGGCTGCAGCATCCCCTTGAAGAACACGTTGACGTTCTCCATGAACGTCAACTTCGGGGTATTGATCGGGATCGCGCTGACCGTGTGCCCGAGCGCACTCACCATCGGCAGACCGAACACGTGCTGGCCGGCCAGGCCGCGCCCGAACACGCCGACCTTCAGCGCCTGGGTGAAGGCCTGGAAGTCGGTCATGCCGAGCGCCTTGAAGGCCCGGATCTCGTCGGCCGCGACCGGCAGGATCAGCCGGGTCCACTGCAGGCCGCCGAAGTGCGCGGAGATGAACTGCTTGCCGCCGTTCCAGACCGTGCCGATACCTCGGCCGATCGCGCTGAAGCCGCGGACGATCGTGGCCGGCAGTTGCGTGAACGCCGTACCGAACTTGCCGAGGGCCCCGAGTGTGATCGAGCCGAAGTTCGCGCCGAAGTTGCCGACCGAGATCGCGAAGTTCCGGATGTTCGAGACCACGAACAGCCCGGTCTCCTTGATCGACAGCGTCGCGATGAACGGCAGCCCTTTCAGCCCGGTCATCGCCTTGAACAGGAAGTCCTTGCTGAAGATGGTCCGGAACGCGTTCGCGATGCCCTTGACGCCGGCGCCGATGCCCTGCGCGATGCCCTTGATGATGCTGAAGATCGGCAGCGCCTTCGTGGTCGGCGCGATCAGTCCGAGGCCGGCCAGGAACAGGTCGAGGAAGCTGGCGTCACCCTTGGCGACGTCGACGATCGTCTTGATGAACAGCGCCAGGTTGACGCCGAGCGCGAGCAGCGCGATCGGGCCGCCGAAGATCAGCGCCGGGATGATCAGGATGATCGCCAGCCACTTGAACGCCTCCCAGAACGCCTCGCAGTCGGAGATCGGCAGCTGGATGTCGGAGACGCCGTTGATTCGGCCGGAGTACGTCGACGCCTGGTCGGACTGGTCCCGCCCGGCCTGCTCGGCGATCCCCTTCTGGGTGTCGCGCTCCGGGTCGTCCTCCTTCAGACCGCGGCCGGCGGCCAGCGCGGCGTCGGCCTTGCGCTGCTGCTCCTCGACCACTCCACGCCAGTCGCGCAAGGCCTGGGCCGAGGTCTCGAACGCGTTCGCGACGTCCTCGACATGCCCGCGCAACCGGTCGTCGACCTTGCCGCGCAGCGCGTCGGCGGTCTGACCGACGAACACGCTGTCGTTGTTGGTGTTCATCACCGACTGGATCGCGTTGAAGATGTCCCGCGCCTTGCCGCCGAGTTTCTGCAGCACCTCGGCGAGCTGGCCGATCGTCTCGGGCTCGCCCGGCGTCGGGTCCCCACCGAGTCCGATGGCGTCCCAGTCGTCGGCCGTGCCATCGACACCCTCCCTGGTGATCCGGTCTCCACTCAGACCACGCGGCAGCACCCGTCGAGGTTCAGATCGAAATGAACCCGGCCCCGGGCTCGCGCGTGGTCGGAGTGGAACCGGTGGCGTTCGAAGGAGGGGCTGTGCCGGACAAGCTCAAGATGAACTACAACCTGCTGAACGATGCGAAGCGCAATCTTGAAGACCTGGCGAACAACATCGAGCCGACGCTGAACGACAGCCTGTTCGCGACGCTCGCCGGCCAGGACAGCTCCAGCATCCTCGGCAGCAGCGTGATCGACACCGCCATCACCGACCTGCACACGAACGCGCAGGGCACGATGACCAAGGCCGAGAAGGGCCTGAAGCAGCTGGCCGGCTCGTTCGGGTCGGTGGGCGAGGCGTTCCTGCAGTTCGACGCCGAGATCGCCCAGGGCATGAACGTGACCAACAGCAACTTGGCGCTGTCGAACTGGAACCGGCAGAAGGAGCAGTGGGACTACTACCAGGCCCACAAGGACGAGTGCGACAAGGTCCCGGCCGGCCAGAAGAAGCCGGACTTCTGCAGCGCCACCGATCCCGGCCAGCAGCCGCTGGACCAGACGATCACCACCGACCGCGGCAACATCCACACCCACTTGACCCTGGACGACAAGGGCAACGTGGTGAAGGAGGAGACCACGGTCACGTACGACGGGAAGACGTACACGTCGACCACGACGTACACCGAGGACAAGCATCACCTGATCACGGACTCGACGTACCCGGACGGCAGCACGGTGCACGACGACACGCACCTCAAGGACGACGGCAGCAGTACGACGACCACCACGAGTACGGATGCCGACGGCAAGAAGGACACCAGCGACATCGCGCTGAGCGGCGACGGCAGCGGGACCAAGCACTCGACGAACAGCGACGGTACGACGCACGACTACACCCGCGGCCCGGACAACTCCGACGGGACCTCGGCCGACTGGGTCGAGACCCAGGAGAGCATCGACCGCAACACCCCGGACGACACCTACATCCCCGTGACCATGTGAGTCACACCGACCGAAAGGCACCGCAGTCATGGCGTACGACGGCATCAACCTCGAGTACGGCAAGATCACCGAGGTCGCCAACCTCCTGCACAACGCCCACGAGCAGATCGTTCCGCTGATCGTCAACCTGCGGAACAAGGTGAACCACCTGGTCGAGGACGGCCTGGTCTTCAAGCAGTCCAGCGAGGTCATCCGCAACACGTACAACCAGTTCGACACCAGCCTGAACCTCGCCGTCAAGGGCATCGAAGACTTCAAGGAAATGTTCAACAGCATCATGAAAAACGCCGAAGACTTCGACAAGGGCATCAGCGACAGCCTCAACCAGAAGAAGTAGTACGAAGGGCAACTGCCCGGCCGGGTTCGGCGTACAGCGCCGGCCCGGCTGACGCCACGCGGTGGGTTCCGGTGGGGTCGACGTGGAACGTGAACCCGTGGGGTGTCGTCCATTCCAGGGTTTTGAGGTCGACGCGGCGGACGTTCCAGCCGCGGGCGTGGGTTTTGACCCGGTGCGCGTAGCGGCTGAGCGGCGCGAGATTGCGGGTGCTGGTCTGGCCGGCAGCGCCGGCGGGGTGGCGTGGGTCGTAGGGCTGGATGTGGTCGAGGTCGATGGTGCGGTGGGTTTCGCGGCTGCCGTACGGGAACAGTTCGACGGGGTGGGTGAGTCGGACGCGTTCGCGGATCCGGGTGGGGATCTCGTAGGCGTCGACGCTGACGGCGTCGTTGAGGTCGATCACGGGCTTGACGACGTACGGCCCGTGTCCGACGAGTTCGGTGAGCTGGTCGGCGAGCATCGGACCGATTCCCTCGGCGCGCAGCACACCGTTGCCGGTGGCAAGCGTGTGATCGGTGAGGTGCACGAAGACCTCGGTCCGCGCAGGACGCAGCTGTCCCGTCGAGCCTGTGGGATGTGTGTGCGCCGCTCGCCTGATCTCGGCCAGCCGAGCGTCGAGCGCCCGTTGGGCGGCGGCGTCCATTGGGGTTCCTGAATCGGGCTCGGTCCGCGGACCGGGAACGTAGCTCATCGGCCGACTGTCGAACGGATCGGTCGCCGGATCCGGCTCGCATAGCTCGAAGTCGCGTGGTTCGACCAGATCAAGCGGATCGGGCAGGTGGACCGGGTTGGGGAGAGCGGGCACGCCCGACTTCATGGACGTCCTACGGTCGGGTCCGCAGTGCGGGCTAGTCAGGTCGCGGTGGACGGCGGGTTGAGCGGCGTTCGTCGGGTCTGTCTCGCTTGCGGGCGTGCCGTCGTATCGGCGGCTTGCTGGGCGAGTCGCTGTACCGCGCCGGTTCGTGCGCGGGGACGAGGCAGGAGCCGAGTCGGTCGAGTCGGCGGAGTCGGCGGAGTCGGTATCCGTCGGGGTTGTGGGAGTTGGGGGGTTGGGAGTTGGGTGGTTGCGGGCTTGGGTGAGGAGTTCTTGGGTGTAGCGGGGGTCGGCGATGATGCCGATGGCGTCGGCTCGGCGGTGTTGGAGGTGGCGGGTGTCGCCGAAGGTTTTCAGGGCGTCGGCGATCGCGGCGATCGTTGCGTCGTGGCGGATTACTGCGGCGGCGGGAGCCTTGGCGAACAAGGTCTTGTTGCCGTGATCGTCGCTGCGGCCGACGAACACGCCGCGCTCATCAGCTGCCTCGGCGGCCTCGTCGCGGGCCAGTTCGGGATCGGCGTGGAGTTTGGCGGCGCGGATGATCTTGTCGAGGCGGTACGGCGTGATCGAGTCGATCAGCGGGGCGACGCGGCGGTCGACGTACGCGGCGGCTGTTTCGGACAGTTTCAGGCAGGCCGACGCGAGCTGACGCGCCTTCCACGGGGTGGCGTCACCGGCTTGTACGCGCGCCCAGGTGAACGGGAACCGGTGCCGCAGCGCCAACGCCTCGCCGATGAACCGCGCGGCCACCATCGGCGAGATCCCCAGCACGACACCGAACTCGGCGACCGCGAACTCCGCGATCTCCGGGCAGCCTTCACCACCCAGCACCACGGCCCGCTCGCGCCCACCACTGGGACGGCGACCAGGCCGGACGCCACACGCGGACGGGTGGAACCTGTCGGCGTAGATCTGGGCGTGCTCCAGCAGCCGCGCGTCGGCCCGATTGGCCATCACGCGATGCTCGACGGCCGACTCCAGCAGCTCGGCCGTCGAGAGCTCATCCAGATCATTCTCGAACATGTGTTCGATTCTATCTGTTCGCGTCCCATCCTCCAAATCGACCCAGACCGACAAAGGCCCTTATTTACAAGACGAACACGCACGCCGAGAGCAGGCAATCGGGCCTCGCGCGCTGGCGCTTCGCAGGAGTTGGTTGCGTCAACCGAACCAGCTCCAGCAGACGATCCGCGCCGACGCGGTAGTCGGCCTGGGTGCACCCTCGGCCCTCGGGCACCGCTCTCCCAGCTCACCCGCATCTAAGCCGATCAGCGGATGCCTGCTGCCCACGACGACTGCCGCTGGACCGCCGGGCCCAGCCAGGCACTCATTTACTGCTGGAGCTTCAGGACCGTGAGGGGGACCTGGACGGCTACGGGTTGGGAGGCGGGGCCGGTGGTCCAGGCTCGGCCTTGGCGGGGGGTGGAGCGGGTTATGTTGGCGCCTAGGCGGACGCCGATCAACTCGCCGTCGCTGAAGGAGCGGGCCTCGAGCAACAATCCGCTGCGGGCCCGTCGCGCCGCGGAGGCCCAGCCGCTCATGCCGGACTGGAAGCCGTCGGTGGTGGCGGCGAAGACCAGGGCCAGGCCCTGGTCGCGCCCCGAGACCACGATGTCCTTCAGCAGCTTGTCCGCGGCAGACGTCATCACCAGGTCCGCGTCGTCGATCATCACGACCTTCGGGCCCGCGGGCAGCTGATCCAGCGCACCCCGCAGTACGTCCTCGGACGGGTCCGCCTGATCCATCAGCGTGACGTGCGGGTGCCGCGCCAGCATCCGCAGCGGCGACTCGCGCGGAGTCATCACAACCAACGACGACCCACCGGCAAGCAACGAGACCGCCAAGCAGGACAGCGCATTGCTCCGCCCAGACCCAGGCGAACCGAGCACGACGTACGACGAACCCACGCCGGCCAGATCCACCCCAACAGCCCCTACCTCATCCCCACCGATCCCGATCAGACCCCACTGCGGCCGCCGATCCGCCGCCGCGACCCGCTCATAAGCCTCGGCGAACTCAATCGCCGACGGCAACTCAGCGATCCGGAACGGCCGACGCGCAGCCGCCACCTTCGCATCCCGCTTCGCAGCCTCGGCAGCAATCGACGTGATCGCCTCGACCTGCTCCGCACCGCCACCAACAGCAAGCACCGCGACCTGCGTCTCAGTCCCAGTCAGCACATGCCAACCACGCCCAGGCGCCACATTCGACGGAATCTTCGTCCGCAACCCAACGCCCTGGTAATCGGTCCGATCCGCCTGCCGAAGCAGCAGCTTGTGATCGTTGTGCGACGCAAGCCTCCCGCCCAGCAACGACCGCTCCGACGTAGCGATCACATGAATCCCGAGACCAGCGCCCTCACGCAGCAACCGCATCACGTCCTGCTGCAGGTGGTTGTGATCGCTGTCATCCAACGAAGCCGACAACGCATCCCAACCGTCGATCAGCACCAGCACATGAGCCGGCCGCTCACCCTTCGGCAACGCCTTGCGCAGCTCGTTCAGCCCAGCCGCATGGTGCTTGCCGGCCAGCTCCTGCCGCTCACTCAACTCCTGGTTCAGCTTCCGCAGCAGCCGCGTCATCCGCTCCATGTCATGCCGCGAGACGATCGCCCCGCAATGCGGCAGCTTCTCCAACGGCGTCAGCCCACCACCAGCAGCGTCAATCCCATAGATGTGCAGGTCAGCCACACTCAAGTACTTCGCCGCAGACCCAGCCATCGTCCGCAACGTCTGCGTCCGCCCCGACCGCGGCGCCCCGATCACATACAGATGCCCGAAGGTCTCAAAGTCGAGCCCTGCAACCCGCTGCTGCTGCAACGCCGGAATATCCTCCAGCGCGTACGGCGCAAACATCGGCGTCGCGCTCGTATCCGGCAGCTCGTCGAGCAAGATCTGCGCCCCAAGCGCCGGCTTCCACGGCTGCGGCTGTACGGCGAAGTCCGGCAACTCAGCTGCCGCCGCACGCAGCGCCTGGACCAACGCCTGCAGGTCCGTCGGCGCCGGCGCAGCCGGCTGATCCGCCTCCGGCTCAGGCTCCGCGTCCCGATCGACAGCCTTCCCAAGCTCCGTCCACGGCAGATCCGTTACCGTCATCCCAGCCGGATCGGCCGGACCAGCCGGCTCCTCCTGACCATCCGTCCGCTCGGCCCCGACCCACGCGGTCTGGAACAGATCCGCCAGCCGCGGCCCACGCCGGATCAGCGCCCGCCCCGGAATCCCCGGACTGATCGACGCAGCCTCATTCACGTCAACCACGTCCTGGCTCTCGGCCTGGTCCGTGACCCGGAGCGCGATGCGCAGGTTCGTGTTGGCCCGGATATCCCCAGTAACCACACCAGCCGGTCGCTGAGTTGCCAGGATCAGATGAATCCCGAGCGACCGCCCACGCTGCGCAATCCCGATCAGCCCCGGCACGAAGTCCGGAATCTCCCGCACCATCGCAGCGAACTCATCGATCACCAGCAACAACCGCGGCAACCGAGCCAGCTCTGGGTTCGCCGCCCGCTTGGCCTGATAGTCCGGCAGATCCTTCGCGTCCGCAGCGGCCAGGATCCGCTCCCGCCGCCGCAACTCAGCCTCCAGCGACTCCAACACCCGCTCAACCAGATGCGCGTCGAGGTCGGTCACCATCCCCAACGTGTGCGGCAGCCCCGCGCACTCTTTGAACGCACTGCCGCCCTTGTAGTCAACAAGCACAAAGGTCAACTCGTCCGGCCGGTTAGCGACCGCGAGCGACGCAACCATCGTCTGCAAGAGCTCCGACTTACCCGATCCCGTCGTACCCGCGATCAGTCCATGCGGGCCATCAGCAACCAAGTCAACGGTGAACTTCCCGTCGAAGTCACTACCCAGCACGAACGACGTACTCGCAGGCCGTCGTCGCCAACGAGTCACGATGTCGTCGGGAACCGGCGGTTCGAGATCGAGCTCGTCCAGAAGCTTCACCATCTTCGGCAGACCGGCATCATGATCCGGACTCACATCGCGAACCGGCGCCAGCGACCGGGCGATCTGCTCGCACCACTCCGCCGAGACCAGGTCGGCACGCACGTTCTTCTGATCCGGGATCCCAGGACGCCGTACGACCAACGTCTCGTCCTCGGCCAGCACCACCCCGCTGCACTCCTGCGGCAGCAGCCGCTCATCCCGATCCAGGCAAACGGCGTACACCCCGACGGCAGGACCCTCGTTGAGCACCTGCACGAACCCCGGTACGTCGCGGAGCCGGCGGGACCCGTCCGCGATCACCATGATCTCGTTCTCGAGCATCGGCTGCCGCTCGCTCGACGCCTCCATCCGCCGATGACGTCCTTGCACCTGCGACACCAGCTCACCGATCCGCGCCGCTGTGGTCGCCTCGTCGTTCGCGATCAGCACCGCCGCGGGCGCCTTGTCCGGCCGCAGCTGCGGCAGCCACCGCACCCAGTCCCAGTCCTCGGCCGTATCCACATCAGCCAGTACGACGATCCGCAGCGACTGCGGCGAATGCAGTACGGCGGCCTGCACCGTCAGCCAACGCGCCAGCCCGCGCACAGTCGACGCAGGCCCCGCGATACCGAGCACGCCATGCCCACGCAGCGGTACGGCGATCGGCGCGTCCGGGATCGTCCACCGGATCGTCCGGTGGTTCTCCTCCCGCCCCTGGTCGTCGAGCTCCTTCAGCGACGCCTGATCAGCGGTCCCGACCCGCAGCAGCAGGTAGTCCGGGTCGTGACGGCGACGTTCCCACAACCGGCTGCCCGGCCGGGTCGCGAGCTGCGCGATCCGCACCGGGTCCGGCGCCGTCAGGTTGCGGATCACGCGTTCACGGGCGACCGCGACGGCGATCTCCTCGTCGAGCGCGGCCTTGCGGGCGAAGTACAACTGCCGGGCAATGATGTGGTCGACCCGGTTGGTCTTCCGGCTGGAGAAGAAGTTCATCCCCATCATCATTGGGCTGACCAACGTAAAGACGAGGAAGTAGTACGAGTTGAACAGCGCGACCATGACGAGGCCGAGCACCAGCGGCATCAGCACGACCGGCCACGGGAACGGCCGGTTCGACGGTGGCGCCGGCGGCGGTGGCAGCCGGAGCTTCTCCTCGTCGAGGTGCGGCGCGAGCCGCGGCGGGCGGTTGTAGTCGAGCGTGAACCCGTCGTCGGCCACCCGGATCGCGGCCATCGGCTCGAGCTCCCCGCTGCAGCGCAGCAGCACCGGCCCGACCACGAGGTCCTCGTCCGGCGGCCACTCGCTCAGCTGACCAACTGGCACCGTCCCAGGATCGACGGCCCGCTGCGGCTCGGGCTCGGCCTCGAGCTCCTCGTCGCGCGAACGGGTCGCCGCCGTCGCCGCGTCGTCCGCAGGCGGCCCGATCCGCCGACTCAACACCTCGCCACCGACATCCGCGGTCCGATGCCAGTAAGCCTCGCCGCTCGCGCCGACCGTGACCCACAGACCACGAGCAGGTACGCCGTCACCCTCCAGCCTGATCGCACACTGCGGATCAGAGCCGATCTCATGGCTACCCGGCCCGACCCGCCACACCCGCCCAGCCTGCGGGCCGGAGACGGCGTGCAGCTCGACAACGACCGGCGCGTGCCCCTCCGGCGCACCCTGCAGCAGATCAGGTACGTCGACCGGCCCGCCGACGCCGATCACACGACCTTCGCGTACTCCGGACCGGGACAGCGGCACACTCGGGTCGAGGCGCTTGCGACCGAGGAACAACGTCGTACCAGGCTTGCCCAGGCCGTCCGCGAAGCCAGCGACCGACAGCCCGCGCGGAACCCGCACGATCTTGTCTGCTCGGGCGCCGGAGCGGGACTCGACCGTGGTCAGGTTCAGCTCCACGATGCCGTCTTCCCCTCGTCTGAGGTCAGTGCTGAGACGCCGACGGTGCCGGCCGACACGTCCAGATCACTCAGGTCGTCAGTGCTCACGGCCGCCGGGCTGAACGGCACACCGCTCTCGAACTCGTGCGGTGGCAGCCGCCGGATCGACCGCGCCACAGCCTTTGCCAACGGCAACGGATCGATCCGCAACCACGGTGGAGCGCCGAGCAGCCGCAGACTCTGATCAGGCATTGCCTCCAGCAACCGACTGCTACCGCGCGCGACGCCCAAGCTCAGCATCCGCCGACCCGCCGGCAGTGGTCCGGCCAACGGTCCGACGCCGACCACGAACCATGCGCCGAGCCGCCGCGCGGCCTCCTCGAGCGGCATCCCGTCATGCCGCGGATGGATGCCCTCAGCAACCTCAATCGCGCCGACCGGCAGCCGTACGTCGAGCTGCGCAGCCATCGCCTGCACCACCGCGCGCGCCGTCCGGTCCACGCCGTACACCGAAAGGGTGCGCGGGCCGGACAGCAGGTCGAGCATGATCACGTACCCGCCACCGGCGTCCGTGCCGACACAGACGAGCAGCGGCATCTCCCGCACCGAAACGCTCTCGGGCAGGTCCGCGCGGTCGATCCACCACAGCCGCGGATCCTGCGAGTCCGCGCTCCATGGCTTCGGCGGTTCCAGCTCGGAGGCTCCTGCGACCAGCACTCCGATCCGCTGCTTCGCAAGCGCCACGGCGTACGGCGCCATGCCAGGACTGATGCCCGCAGCCGCGACGATCGCGCGCTCGGCCTCTGCCCAACCCTCGCTGTCGCGCAGGACCTGGCTCAGCAGCCGCAACCGGCGACGGTATCGACGACGGGCGGCTATCGGCTCGACGAACGCCCGTACGGTCTGCCTGATCTGACGGCTGATCCAGCCGAGCAACTTCTTCCAGCCGCCGAGCCGACGGACCACGAGGTTGACCAGGATGATGACGGCCAGCGCGATGCCGATGTACCCCAGCACCCCGCGCACGCCGCCGCCCCCGAACGCCGAATTCATGCCGCGACTCCAGTCCAATCGGCGCGGGCGAGCTCGGCCCGGATCAGCCGGACCGCGTTGTGCGCGCGCGACTTCACCGTCCCGACCGGTACGCCGAGAACCGCCGCGACCTCCTCGCCGGCGTGACCCAGCAGGTGTACGCGGGCGAGCACCTCGCGATGGGCCGGCGACAGCCGCTGCATCATCTCGATCAGCACCCGGCGGTCGATGACCTGCTCGGCCGGGTCAGGCTGGCTGTGCGGCTCCTCGAGCTCGCTCGCACCGAGCCCGACGGGTACGGCGCGGCCGTCGCGGCGATGGTGATCGATGACCAGGTTGCGGGCGACGCGGAACAACCACATCCGCACCGGCCGGTCCTGCCAGTCGATCCGGTCGGCCAGCTGCCAGGCGCGCAACATCGTCTCCTGGACCACGTCCTCGGCGGCATGGCTGTCCCGGCCGAGGATGCTGCCGACGTACCGGCGAAGGCTTTCCCGCTCTGCCAGACAGAGCTCCATGACAGTGGTCCGGCGGGCTCGCTCGTCGTACATGGATCTCCCTCGTGGGCGACGCTAAGCGGAGAACCTGGCGTGGCTCAAAATAGGTTGAGAACGCTCTCATGACAACGCCAATAGATGAACACTCAGCAACAATCTGATCTCATGCAGTGATCGGGGTCACCTTTTCGCCCGACGTTTGACGCCGACGGGTTGGCCGGGTGATCCTCAGCCTCAGACACGCTCACCGCCCTTCCGTCCCAGAGCACAGGAGCTGACGTGCGGTCACGCCGATCACCCGGTTCAACCCGGTTCGCGGACACCTTCGCCAGTCGACCCGGCCTACCCCGGATCAGCCGCCTGCCCGACCGGCGCGCCTGGTCGACCACCGCCGTCGTCGCCGCCATGGTCGGCGGGATCGTGATCGGCGCCACCGCGATCACCGGTGGCGGGTCCGGCCCGACGACCACGACCGACGTCGCGTACGTGCCACAGAGCCGGCCGACGGTGACACCGACCGTCACGATCACGCCGACACCGGAGACGATCGCCGGGCCGACGAAGACGACGACCGTCAAGGGCGATCCGCAACAGGTCGTGAAGACCGTCGTGATGCCAGGCGTCACGATCACGCTGCCTCCGACCACGGTCACCGCCAAGCCGCCACTGGCCGGCAAACCGCCGACCGCAACGGTCACCGCGACGACGACCGCCACGGCCACCGCCACGACAACGGCGACCACAACCACGAAGGTCACCACGACCGTCAGCGCGAAGCCGCCGGCAAAGACCACCGCACCCCGCGGCGTGACGACCCAAGGGCCTCCGGCCGTGGCCAGCGCGCCGGTCACCTTGCTGAACAACGGATCCAACCGCTGCATCGACGTACAGAACGCGTCAGACGGTGTCGGCAAGGACGGAACGCCCTTGCAGGTCTGGGATTGCAACCACGGCGCGAACCAGGAGTGGGTCTTCCAGCCCGACGGCACCGTCCGTTCGATGGGCCTGTGCATGGACCTGGCCTGGGCCTCGACCGCGGACGGTACTCAGGTCCAGCTGGTCAACTGCAACGGCGGCTGGGCCCAGAAGTTTGCCCTCAGCAACCAGAACGAGCTGGTCAACCCGAGCGCCGGCAAGTGCGTCACAGCCGATGCCGCCGGCAACGGAGGCCGCCTGACCCTGCGCGGCTGCACCGGCGGCACCAACCAGAAGTGGCACAAACCCTAGAAAGCGTAGGGGTACGGCGACCAGTCGGGGTCGCGCTTCTCCAGGAAGGAGTCGCGGCCCTCGGCGGCCTCGTCGGTGCCGTAGGCGAGCCGGGTTGCCTCGCCCGCGAACAACTGCTGGCCGACCAGACCATCATCGATCAGGTTGAACGCGTACTTCAGCATCCGTTGCGCGGTCGGCGATTTCGCGCAGATCTTCTTGCCCCACTCGAGCGCGACCGCCTCGAGCTCCGCGTGCGGGACGACCTTGTTCACCATCCCCATCCGGTACGCGTCCTCGGCGGAGTACTCGTCGCCGAGGAAGAAGATCTCCCGCGCGAACTTCTGCCCGACCTGCCGCGCCAGGTACGCCGATCCGAACCCGCCGTCGAACGACGCCACGTCCGCATCGGTCTGCTTGAACCGCGCATGCTCCGCCGACGCCAACGTCAGATCCGCGACCACATGCAGACTGTGCCCGCCACCAGCGGCCCACCCCGGCACGACGCAGATCACGACCTTCGACATGAAGCGGATCAGCCGTTGTACTTCGAGAATGTGCAACCGACCCGCACGCGCCGGATCGATCGAGTCCGCCGTCGTACCCTCGGCGTACTTGTAACCGTCCTTGCCGCGGATCCGCTGATCGCCACCGGAGCAGAACGCCCACCCGCCGTCCTTCGGCGACGGACCGTTGCCGGTGAGCAGCACGCACCCGACGTCGGTCGACATCCGGGCGTGGTCGAGCACGCGGTACAGCTCGTCGACCGTCTGCGGCCGGAACGCGTTGCGTACTTCGGGCCGGTTGAACGCGATCCGCACCACGCCGGCATCGACTGCCCGGTGATAGGTGATGTCGGTCAGCTCGAAGCCGTCCACCTGCTTCCAGGCCGACGGGTCGAAGATCTCGGAGACAGTCACCCCGTGAGCATATTTCAGGGCTTCGCGGTGCTCTCCCGCAGTACTACTTCAGCCTTGAACGTCTCGGTCGTCACGTCGCCGCCCTCGATCGCCAGCTCGAGTGCACGCCGGCCCATCTGCTCCAACGGCAGCCGCACGGTCGTCAGACCGGGCCACACGTCGCGCAGCGTCGCGATGTCGTCGAATCCCGCGACCCCGAGCTTGCCCGGTACGTCGACCCCACGCGTCCGCAACGCGGACATCGCGCCGACCGCCATCACATCGTTCACCGCGAACAGGCAGTCCACATCCGCCTGCCGATCAAGCAGTTGCTCGGCAGCGGCGTACCCGCCGTCGCGGGTGAAGTCGCCGGACTGGATCGCTACCGGCTGCAACCCCGCCTCGGCCAGTCCCTCGACGAATCCGGCCCGCCGATCCCGTGCCGTCGCAAGCGTCTCCGGACCACCCAGTACGGCGAACTTCCGCCACCCGAGCGCGACCAGCGCGCGGGCCAGATCGGCCGACCCGGTGCGGTTGTCCGGCTCGACCGTGTGCGCCGGCATCCCGGACTGACTGACCAGTGCGAGACCCGCACCGGAGTTCAGGAAGTTCTCCACCTCGGACGCCGTCCGGGACAGACTCTCGGCATCGGTCCGCCGGCTACCGATCATCACCGCAGCACGTGCCCGTTGGGCCCGCAACGACGACAGGTAAGCGATCTCGCGATCGGAGTCCCGGAACGTGCTGGCCATCATCACCAGCAGGTTGCGTTCGTCGGCGGCGCGCATCACACCGTTCGCGATCGCGGCGAAGTACGGGTCCTCGATGTCGTGCACCAGGATGCCGACGACGTTGGTCGACGACTTGGCCAGCGCCTGTGCCTGCGCGTTCGGCGTGTAGCCGAGCTCGTCGGCGGCTGCCTTGACCCGTTCCTGCAGTTCCGGACGGGGAACACGGTCCCCGCCGTTCAGCACGCGGGAGGCGGTCGCGACCGACACACCCGCACGTTGTGCAACGTCCAGCAATGTCACCGGTGCTCGCAGATTCACTGGCCTACCCTTTCGTGCGTCCCCCCGGGGGCGGTGGCGGTCACCCTATCGAATCGCCCGTTCTCACGCTGTGTATCGGGCAGGTCGCTGCCAATCTCGGCAGAACCTGGCGTTGCGGCGCGCGAGTGACTAGCCTTCCCAGCCATGACGACCGTCCGCGCCAGGGTGACGATCCTGGTCTCGTCCGCCGTGCTCAGCCTCGCGACCGTAACCGGTCCCGCCGTGGCTGCTCCTGTCCCGGATGGACCCGCTGTTGCCCCGGCAGCACCCAGTGTGCCGCAGCATGTCGACGCGCGCACCAAGAGCACGCAGCCGGTCTACGACTACGCGAACGCGATCCGTCAGTCCGTGTACGTCGACACCACGATGGACACCGATTCCGACGGCACCGACGACGTGATCGCGGTCGACATCGTCCGCCCCAGCGAGCCCGCACTCACCGGTGTGAAGATCCCGGTGATCATGGACGCCTCGCCGTACTACTCCTGCTGCGGACGCGGCAACGAGAACGAGAAGAAGACGTACGACGGCGACGGCGTGATCCAGAAGATGCCGTTGTTCTACGACAACTACTTCGTCCCGCGCGGGTACGCGATGGTCGGCGTCGACATCCTCGGCACCGGACGGTCCACCGGCTGCGGTGACGTCGGCGGCCGCGACGAGATCCAGTCCGTGGTCGACGTGATCAACTGGCTGAACGGACGCAACACCGCACACACTGCCGACGGGCAGGCGGTGAAGGCGACCTGGACCACCGGCGCGGTCGGGATGATCGGCAAGTCGTACGACGGAACGCTCGCGAACGGCGTCGCCGCGACCGGGGTGAAGGGCCTGAAGACGATCGTGCCGATCTCGGCGATCTCGTCGTGGTACGACTACACCCGCTCCGGCGGCGTTCCGTACTCGGACGACTACATGCCCTGGCTCGGTGGGTACGTCGGCCACGACAGCCCCGCGTGTGACGACGTCCGCGGCGACCTCGGTGACAACGACGACGATGACACCGGCAACTACACGACGTTCTGGTCCGAGCGCGACTACACGAAGAACGCGTCGAAGGTGAAGGCCTCGGTCTTCATGACGCACGGGCTCAGCGACTACAACGTGCAGACCAACCACTTCTCCCAGTGGTGGTCGGCGCTGTCCCGCAACAACGTGCCGCGCAAGCTGTGGCTCGGGCTCGAGGACCACGTGGATCCGTTCGAGTTCCGCCGGGACCAGTGGGTGGACGAGCTGCACAAGTGGTTCGACTACTGGCTGCAGGGTCTGCAGAACGGCGTGATGAAGGAGCCGTCGGTCTCGATCGAGACGTCACCAGATGTCTGGCGCAACTACAAGACCTGGCCGGCCGTGAACCGCCCGACCTCGGTGCCGCTGTCCGCGGGCAAACTAGGTGCCGCAGGCAAGGGTTCGCTGATGATCACCGACGACCCCGACCTGACCGAGGACGATATCGTCGCGGATCCGACCGAGGTGATCGCGGGCCGGCAGATGTTCCTGTCCGCGCCGCTGACCGCCCCGATGCGGATCAGCGGTACTCCATCGGTCACGCTCCGGGTGAAGTCCGACTCCGCGACGACCCCGATCACCGCCCGCCTGATCGAGTACGGCGACGCAGCGCGGTACTCCGGGATCCGTACCACCGACCAGAGCACCTGCGAGGGTTCGAGCACCGACTACGACGACAGTTGCTACTTCACCGTCGACAAGCTCACCACCCAGAGCGATCACGGCATCGTCAGCCGCGGCTGGATCGACGCCGCCCACAGCAAGTCACTGACGAACCCAACGCCGCTGACCCCCGGCAAGTGGACGACCGTCAATGTCCCGCTCCGCGCTCAGGACCAGGTCATCCCCAAAGGCCGCGTCCTGGGCCTGGCCGTCACGCTCTCCGACACGGAGTGGACGACCCCGAACGACACCGGCGCGACCGTCGACATCGACCTGGCCGGCAGCAAACTCAACGTTCCGGTGACGTCGGGCAAGATCACCGCCCCCACCCAGCTGCACCCGATCGACGTGGACATCACCACCCCGACCCAGCGACCCAACCTGCACGACCCGAAGAACTAGTTGCCTTCAGCTACGAAAAGCATGGGGTCGCCGAACCCCAGGTCCTGGATGCCCGCGGTGTAGAACGCGCCGATCAACAGGGATCGGCGATGGGCGGCGAAGGTCAGCACGTGCGCGACCATGCCGCCGTACGTGAAGACTCGTGGCGGTTCGCAGGTGGTGTCGACGAAGCTCTCGTCGAAGCGGCCGTCGTCGTTCAGCTGGTTGACGAGGGCAACGAAGCGTGAACCGGCGTCGGCGTGGCGGGTGCGGAGTTCGGAGATCGGCGTCCTGACCTCGCGTCCGCATTCGGGGACCTGGAACGGGCGGTCCTCGACCGAGGCGAGCCACATCTCCTCCTGCCAGACCAGGCGGTCCAGCAGGTACCTGATCGAGATGTCGTCGTCGATTCCCTCGACGGACAGTTCGATCGGGCGGTCCAGCGTGGCGGCGTCCAGGCGGGCGCCGCGTTCGATCATCTCGCCGGTCAACCAGACGTGATGTTCGACCATTCTGACCAGTACGTCCATCCCTCTCACCTTTCTACGTGCCGGCAGCCGAAGTCCGGCCGGCGGCTGGAAATGCACTCCACTCGGCGCCGTCAGGAAGAACACCCGCGACGCTTCCCGTCGCCAGTCCCGCGGCGACATCCCATAAGCCCTGGCGAACGCCCGGGTGAACGCCTCGTGCGATCCGTACCCGGCCTCGACCGCGACGTCCAGTACGGCGACCGGCTCGGACAGCAACCGGTACGCCGCCCGCTCCAGCAGCACCCGCCGCCGGAACGCGAACGGCGACTCGCCCGCCACCGCCCCGATCACGCGGTCGAAGTGGAACCGGGACAGATGCACGCGCTCCGCGAGCCCGGCCCCGTGCACCGACTCGCAGGGCCCGGCCAGCCCGGCCGCCACCACTGCCACGAACTCCTCGAACACATCCGCCATGCCCACCACTGTCCCCCATCCGGCCGCCGCCGACTTGATCGAAATTGCGGATCCGCAGACTGGTTACCACAGTACTCCGCAGTGTGTAGTACTGTTCTCCGCGGAACACCTGCTGGAGGAGACCTGATGGATACGAGCCAGCTACTCAAGGGCGTCCTGGATCTCGCGGTGCTCGCCGTGCTGCGGGACGCCGACGGCTACGGGTACGACGTACTGCGCCGGCTGCGCGCGGCCGGACTGGAGGACGTGGCGGACGCGTCCGTCTACGGGACGCTGCGGCGGCTGTTCGCGGCCGGGGCGTTGACGTCGTACGTGCAGCCGAGCGAGGAAGGGCCGCACCGGAAGTACTACGGGCTGAACAAGACCGGTCGCGACCTGCTCGCCCAGTCCACCAAGACCTGGAACCACTTCGCCGACACGATGTCGGTGCTGCTGCTGGAGAAGGAGGCCGCGTGAACAGCACCCTGACCGGAGCGGTCGCGCTCTACCTGGCCCAGGTGCGGGCCCAGCTCAACGATCTGCCGCCCGGCGAGCTCGAGGACGTACTGCAGGACGTCAGCGGTCACCTGACCGAGGTGGCGGCCGAGTTCGGCGCGGAGCCGACGCTCGCGGACCTGCAGCAGCGCCTGGGTACGCCGGCGCAGTACGCCGATGAGCTGCGGACCGCGGCCGGCTATCCCCCGCGGACTGCGCCGGTGAGCCAGGACGATCTGGACGCGGGCTGGAAGGCCTTGCGCTGGGGCCTGATCTCGGCGATCGCCGGCCCGTTCTTCATTGCCATCGGCATCTTCGCGTGGTCGCAGGACGAGACCGCGTTCTTCGGGCTGCTCGGGCTCGGGATCCTGTTCGTCGCGGCGTTCCTCGGCGTCCAGGCGTTGCGCGGTCACGATCCGCGGATCGTGCTCGACACCCCACGCGGCGCCCACGGCGCGGCAGCGATCCGCGGCTGGATCGACCAGATCCCGCCGAACATCCGGCACGAGCTCGTCACGATCGGCCAGCCAGTGTGGTGGGTGGTCCGCGGCGTGATCGGCGCGGGAGGGTTCTTCGCGCTGTTCGGCGCCCCGTCGGTGACGGTGGTCGCGGCGGTCGCGGGTGCGGCGGTGTCGATCTGGATCGGGCGGAAGACGCAGCAGGACAGGCGCTGGCTGTGGTACGTCGTACCGCTGAACGTGGTCGCGGCGATCGTGGTGCCGTCGTTCCTGGCGGCGGCGTACGTCGGGGCGTCGTTCGGATTCCTCAACAACTACAACGATTATCGCGGCAGCTCCTCGCACTACAACCCGCCGGCGAGCGGGCTGGTGCTGAACGGGAACACGGTCACGAACATCTACCCGTTCGATGCCCAGGGCAAGCAGGTTACGGTCCGGCTGTACGACCAGGACGGGAACCCGATCAGCCTCGAGCAGCAGGACTGCGCGACGAACTACGGCACGCAGTCGCGCGACACGACCAGCAACCTGTTCCCGCAGGCAGTCGTCGTACCCGATGAGAACGGTGACGCCGGGCCGGACAACTGCAAGGACACCACCAAGGCACCCTTCGTCCCACCGCCGGCCCCGGCCACTCGCACCACTCCGTCGCCGACGGCAACCCCGACAGTCAAGCCCTCGACTCCGGCGGCCTCCAAGCCCGGCGCAACCCTGACGGTCCAGCCGACGCGCTAGCGCATCCCGGCTGCGGCGACTCGGCGATAGGTGTAGCCGAGTCGCCGGTAGACCGCGATCGCCGCCTGGTTGTCGCCGTCCACCATCAACGCGACCCGTCCGTGCCGCTTGACCAGCTCGGCCGTCACGAACCCGCACACCTGCCGCGACAACCCCTTGCCCCGAGCAGCAGGATGCGTCGCGACCCCGGCCAGGAACCCGACCTCCGGCGCACTCCACGCATCCGCCGCGATACTCAGCAGCTCACCGCGATCCCCGGTCAGAGCAGCCCACCGCCGTACGCCGGGATGCCCGGGCCACGCGTACGACTTGGGCGACGCCTCGGTCAGCAGCTCTTCGACCCCATCGTCCCCGTCGAGCCAGGCGGCCGTCGTGGTCAGGTCCGGTACCTCAGAGGCATCCATCCACCCGAACGACGCCGAGAACCTCAGCCCTGGCACACGTTCCGCCAGCCCGCGCACCAGTTCCTCGTCCCCGAACGGGCGGTACGACGGACCTACCTCACGCAGTACGTCACGCACCAACGGCGCCGCATCGTCCACGGACCCGATCACCGCGAGCCGATCGTGCTTGGACACATCCGGCGACGCAACCGCCACCGCGTCCCCGCCGGTCCACGCCCGCACTCCGGCTCCGAACCCTTGCGCAGCCCACTCGACAACCGAGTCGCGCCCACTCACCAGCACCAGGTCGGCCGGCGTCTTGATCTCCCGCACATACCAAACCGTATGTCACGCCGCTGACGCGTAAGCGACCAGCTGTCAGCTGTTCGCCCGCTGGACGGCGTACGGGACGAGGTGGCGGTAGCCGCGGACCGAGACGCGGCGGAGGCGGTGGAGGTTGAAGGCGGCGTGGCCGTCGAGTGCGGCGGCCAGTTCGCGGTCGGCGAGGACGCGGCCGGGTTTGCACTCGGTGGTGAGGCGGGCGGCGAGGTTGACGACCTCGCCGTACACGTCCCCGAGCCGGATCAGGATCGTGCCGTAGGCGAGCCCGATCCGCAGCTCGGGCAGCTCCTCGTCCGCGTTCACCGCATCCTGCAGCGCCAGCGCGACCGCGGCGCCCTGCGCAGCGGTGTCGGCGACGAACAGCACCTCGTCACCCATCGACTTGATCACCCGCCCGCCGTTGAGCGCGACAACGTCGGCGGCCGTGCCCTCGAACCGCTCGATCAACTCCCCGAGCTCGGCCTCGGTCAGACGACGTGTCAACCGGGTGTAGCTGACGATGTCCGCGAACCCGACCGCCCGCACCCCACGCGCCAGCTCGTCGGACCCCGCCACCGCGCGGCCGGCAGCAGCAGCCAGGTGCCGACGCCAGACGTACGTCTGCAGCCGTTCCATTGCCGGCAGCAACAGTGCCGCGACCTCGATCGCCTCGTCCGCGGACAGTTTCGCGCTGCCGAGGAAGTCCAGGAACATCGCGGACTGCCAGGACGCCAGCCGGGACTGCGTCTGCCCGAGCTTGCGGGCCAGCGAGGACTCCATCTCGGGCTCGATGAACTTGTCGTCCTCGAGCGCCGCGACCAGCCGCAGCGCCTCGACGTCGTCGTCGGTGAACGCCACCTCATCGTCCGGGACGGTCGCGAACCCGAGCGCGTGCCACATCCGCTCGGCGCGCTGGATCGAGATCCCGGCCCGCTCGGACACCTGCACGCGGGTGAACTTCCGCTCTCCGCCCAGCAGCGTCCGCTCGAACTCCTGAGCCAACGCGGCCAGATCCGGCGTCCCAGGGTCAGCGTCCACCGCGTCGCTCGGCGATGGTGGCGTCGATGGCGTCACGGAACGCCGGCAGCCGACGGGTCAGGTCGTCGAACTTCTCCCGGGTGAAGTGCAGCAGCTGCAGCCGCGACTTCGCCGTGACGGTTGCCGTCCGCAACGTGTTCTTCCGGACCGCGACCTCGCCGGCGATGTCACCCGGGCCGAGCTCGGCGATCTCCTGGCCCTTCTCCCGGACCGCCGCCGTGCCGCTGAGGATCAGGTACGCCGCGTCGGGCGGCGTCTGTTCCAGGATCAGCGACCAGCCGGCCGGCACCGAAACCTCTTCGCCGGCCCGGAAGATGTCCCTGATGTCCCGTCCGGACAGCTCCGCGAACAGCGGCAGATCCCGCGGGGACGTCCTACCCAGTGCCACGTCGATCCTCCTCGTCGGCTCCGCCGATGTTTCCAGTCAGTAACTCTAACGGTTCGTGTACCACACGGTCACCCGCAGGTACGGAACACGCCGACACCAGCAGGATCGGCGGACGCCGGCGATGGATCGCCAGGTGCGGGTGGGCGGCCACCTGCTCACGCGTCGGAAGCGGCTCGTCGACAATCTCCAGCCGGAACCCGTGCCGCCGCAGCGTGGCCACGATCGAGCCGATCGTCCGGTGGTACTTCACCACCCCGTCCACGAACCAGGACCGCTCCCGCCGCCCCTCGTCGGCATAGTCGTCCACCACACAGTCCTCAGCCACGAACGGAGCCGTCATCACCGGATGCTCGATCGTGAACACAAACGCGCCACCGCCCGTCAGCCACCCCGCCACCCGTCCAACCAGCCCGTCGAAGTCCTCGACGTAGTGCAACGCCATGCTGCTCACCACCAGATCCACCGACCCCGGCGGCAGGTCGAAGTCAGCCAGATCAGCCCGCACGTAGCTCACCCGCGGATGGTGCTCCGCCGCTGCAAGCATCTGCTCCGAGGCGTCAACAGCAACCACCTCAACAGCACCAGCCGCCGCGAGCCGAACAGCAAGCCCGCCTTCACCACATCCCAGATCCACCACCCGAGCCCCTTCGACCAACAGACCTTCCGGCCCCGCGCGGAGCGCGGCGTTCATGGCGGGGATTTCCAGGGCGTCGTTGATGCCCCGGCCGGTGCGGCGCAGTTCCCGGTAGCCTCGCAGGAAGGCAGGGTTGTCGTAGAGGCTCACAGCCAGCGTTCCAGGTCGTGGATGTCGATCATCGGCAGCTCCCACCGCAGCGCGAACTGCTCGAGATCGGCCGCGCCCGCCATCACGCCGTCCGCCCGCATCACCTCACAACACACACCCACCGGCGCCAGCCCCGCCGCAACACACAACGCGACCGTCGCCTCGGTGTGCCCCTGACGCTCCCCGAGCAACCCAGGACGTGCTGCAAGCGGGAACACATGCCCGGGCCGCAGGAAGTCATCCGGTACGGCGTCCGCCGACGCGAGCCGGCGGATCGTCGCCGCCCGATCGGCCGCGGACACGCCAGTCCCGTCGGACGAGGCGAGATCGATCGGCACATGCATCGCCGTACCCTGCCGATCGCCGTTCCCCGGAATCGGCCCGATCTCCAACCGCTCCAGTACGTCGGCCGCACACGGGACCGTCGTATGCCCACACGCCTGGGTGAGCAGGAATCTCATCGCCTCCGGCCGGAACCGCTCACCCGCGAAGACCACATCCCCTTCCCCCTCAGCCGTCGGATCCCAGACGACAACCCCACCTCCAGCGGCGATCTGCGCAACCACCTTCTGTACGCCGGCCTCGCCGCTCAGCTGACCAGCCCAAGGCAGCTGCGCCACCGCCCGCTGCAACTCCGGCCCGTGCCCTTCGCGCGCCATCCGCACCAGCAGATCGCCCTCGAGGTTGACCCGATCGCCGGCGACCAACGCACCGAGCTTCGTCTTCGTCAGCGTGTTCGGCACGAGTACGACGGAGAACCGGTCCTTGAGCACCTCGGCGACCGTGATGCTCACGCCGTCGATCGCGACCGAGGTCTTCGCCACCAACCGTGCCAGCAATCGCTCCGGCGGCTTGATCCAGACCCGATGACCGGCCGGCTCCACGTCGACGCGCACGACCTTGCCGACACCCTCGACGTGTCCCTGGATCAGATGCCCGTCGATCCGATCGCCCACGGCAACGGGCAGTTCGACGTGCAGCGTCGTACCGCCGCAGACCCGGTCGAACGTCGTACGCCGGCGGGTCTCGTCCGTGACCACGACCCGGATCTCCCCCGGCGGCCCCGGCTCAGCAGTGAACCTGATGCCGTCGAGGCAGACCGCGCCACCCGGCGCGACCGCGACGTCCGACGTGACCCGCAACAGCTCGCCGGCGATCTCGGCGACCGTGCCTACGTTCTCGATTCGTCCTGTGAACATGCTTCGCTCTCCGCCACTCGTTCATGGCCAGGGACACTCAGGTCCGAGCTGAAGCGGGGTATCACCGCGTGGCCCCGGTCGCACCGGGTCACTCCGCCTTCCGGCAGAGCCGACGGGCCTGGAATCACGTCCAACCGTCACACCGTGGAATCGCACCAATCGGCAGTAAACCACAGACCGATCAGAGCACGTCGAGGAGTTTTTCGCCTCGAGTGGTGCGGCTGATGAGGACCTGGCGGCCGCGGCGTTCGCGCGCGATCAGGCCGGCGCGAAGGAGTACGTCGCAGTGGCGGGTGGCCGCGGCCGGGGTGACGGCCAGGTCGGCGGCGATCATGCCGACGTTCAGCGGTTCGCGCAGCAGGCGGAGGATCCGGGCGCGCGGTACGCCGAGCACCACCTCCAGCGGGTCCTCGACCGGCCGGGCCGGGCTGACGTCGGGGAGATCGCGAAGCGGGTACGCGATCGAGATGACGGACGGGCCTTGGTAGTGGACGAAGAGCGTGTCCGGTGCGCCGATGCCCGGGACGAGGGCCAGGCGGCGTCCGTCGTACGGGACTGGTTCGTGGCCGTCGACGCTGAAGCCGGATTCGGTGAAGGTCAGGCGGGGGCTGATGGTGTTCAGCGCACTCGGCAGGCAGCCGCGGACGGTCGCCACACCCAGCCGTTCGGTCTCGGCGTCGATGGCCGGGCGAAGCAGGTTCCACCGTTGTTCGAGAGCCTGCCAGCCCAGGTCGATCAGCTCTGCGTACGTCCGGAGCCAGCGGTCGGGATCGGCGACTGCCCGGCGCCAGATCGGCGCGTCCGCGCCGAGGGTCGCGATGTCGTCCATCAGCTTCTGGCCGCCATACCCGTGCAGCGCCTCGACCTGCTCCGGCAACGGCACGTCCCGCACGGGCGCCAACGGGACCAACGCGGTGGGCACCAACTGGCCGCCGCCATGCCGTCGGACCGGATGCAGTGCGCGCGCGTAGTCGGGTCGCGAGACGAGCGAGTGCAAAGGCCGCAGTACGTGCCGGGACGAGAACGGGCCGCGGCAGCTGGCCGCCTCCCGCAGGGCCAGATACACCGACTGGTGCGGAGACTGCGTCACGGTGACCTGCAGCTCACTCATGGATCCATTGTTGACGAATACGTCAAACGATTGTCGGCCGATCGACCGATCTCCCATGATCTGGACCGCAAACGCCCTTCCCGGTAAGGAGAAAACCGATGCTCAGCAAGGACATCTAGGTTCCGGTACGGCGCCGGCGGCGCGGTCGGGTCGTCCGCCGGCGCACCGGTCGGCGCGGGCCCACCAGGCGGGGGCCCGCGAGCCGGTCTTCCAGCCGACGGGCCTCGCGGCGGATCGGCTGGGCGAGGTATTCGCCGAGGATCAGGCCGGAGGCGAGCGCGACGCCGATGGCGACCGCAGTACCGAGGCTGACGATGCCGATCAGGTTGCCCAGGCCCATCAGCTCGTAGAGACCCTTGTAGATCGTGAGTCCCGGCAGCAGCGGGACCGAGCCGGCGACAACCACGACGAGGGGCGGTACGCCGACGCGCCGGCCGATCGAGTAGCTGCCCAGCCCGATGACACACGCCGCCGCGGCCGTGGACCACGCCGGGCCGAACGACGCCCGGGTCATCAGCGTGAACACCAGCGATCCAAGGCCACCCATCACGGCGACCGGGAGCAGCGCGCGGAGGGGCGCATAGGACGCGAATGCGAAAGCAACCGCCATCAACGCCCCGGAGAAGACCATGATCGGAAGGTTCCCGAGCTGGATCGTCTCCGCCTCGATACCGACATGCATGCCGAATTTCAGCCCCAGCGCGAGACCGAGCGAGACCCCGGCGATGATTCCGCCGGTGAGCAGCATCGCTTCGAGACTCCGGGCCGCAGCCGTCACGTAGTACCCGGTGATCGCGTCCTGGACGGCACCGGTGAGAGCGATCCCGGCCAGCAGCATGATGATGCCTGCGGCAACTACCAGGGACGGCTTCACCGGCGCGTGGACGGCGTACAGGATCAAGGCGACCGCGGTCGCGACGAAAGCGCCCGCGACCTGTTGGTAGAACGCGGGCAGCCGCTGCCGGTTGAACCAGCGATTGCTGACGTCGATGACGATCGCGGTGAGCACCGCCACCAACGTGATCAGCCAGCCACCACCGAGCAGCAGCGTCGCGCCGCCGGCCATCACACCCCAGGCGAGTACGGCGCTCCACCGCGGGTACGGCGGACCCGCCGACGTCAACCGGGCCAGCTCGCGCGACGCCTCCTCGCGGGTCACCTCAGCGGTGGCGAACCGTCGTACCAGCTGGTCGACGTCGGTCAGCCGGGAGAAGTCCTGCGAGCGGTAGCGGACCAGCCGGATGTGCGTCTCGGGGGCGACGTCCGGCGCGGCCTGGTACGAGACCGCCATCGAGGTGAACGTGATGTCGACCTCGCAGCCGCGCAGTCCGCCGGCCGCGGTGACACCGAGGATCGTCGCGGTTGCGTCCGCCGTACCGGCGCCGCTGGACAGCAGCACCTCACCGACCCGCAAGGCCAGGTCGATGGTGGCGTAGACCTCCCGCTGCTCGTCAGGCTCCATTGGGTAAACGATCGCCCATCTTCTGCCGGGCAAACCGGCGGATCTTGGCGAACATGTCCTCGAGCAGGAAGCGGACGTCGACCTCCTCGCAGACCTGGATCGGGTTGTCGGTGCCGGGCAGGTACCAGCCGTCGACACCGAACCGCGGCGCCGGACGGGTCCGGAAGTTGCCGCTCTGCGGGTAGAGCATCAGCGAGATCGCGGGCGAGTCGCCGAGCGAGCGGGACTCGATCGGCTCGCCGTGGTACGTCGCGTTCCACTCGACCAGCTGCTCGATCAGGTACTTGCCGAGCGGGCCGGCGGCGCCGATCTTCTCCTCCAGTTCGGCATAGCTGACCGAGACCTTCGTGTAGACGTCGCTCGTGACCTGCCAGACGGTGATCCCGGAGCCGAACACGACGTTCGCAGCGTGGATGTCGTTCGACAGGTTGAACTCCATCCGATGGTCGGCCGCGTAGCCGCTGTAGCCGCGGCCGCCGATCCAGACGACGATCACATCCCGGTCGACGATCTCGGGATCGAGCAGGATCGCCGACGCCATGTCGGTCAGCGGCCCGAGGAACGACACGAACAGCGGGTCGCCCTTCGAGGCCAGCTTCGACTCCTCGATGATCAGCCGGGCGCCGGGCGAGTCGAGCGGGGTCTGCTCGTCCGGTATGCCGGTGGTCGCGCCGTTCGCGACCGGGACCTTGCCGGTCAGGTCGAGCAGGTCCAGCAGCAGATCGATCTCCTCGCGGGATTCCTCCATGCTCCGGTCCGTCCGGTGGGTGCCGAAATGCGCGGGAATCAGACCGCGGATGTCGAAGGTCGGCGACAACAACCCGTGCACGATCGCGAACTGGTCATCGGCCTCGTTCTTGGCATCGGTATCGATGATGACCCGTCGTCTACTCGGCTTCACGCGCGCACTCCTCGAGCTGTGGTGAACGGATATTCGTCACTGCATAGCCTCACATCCCGCGGGCTGTCACCGGGTGTGGCGGAGATCGCTTTCCGTGACAGGTTGACTCGGTCCGGACGCCCACCTATGGTTACGGGCACAGGCTGTGGAAAGCCCTTTCCCAGGCTCAGGAGGGAGGCGCGCATGTGTGAGTTCGAGTCCGGACCGGGCATGGCGCTGCCGGGCGGGGTCGGTATCTCGAAGCTGACGGTGTACGACGTCGGCGGTACGCCGCATGTGCACCTGGCCTGCTCCGAGGGGTACTACGTGCTCGCCGGCGACGGCGCCGTACAGACGTTGTCGACGAAGGGGTACGCCGAGACGCCGCTGCAGGTCGGCGCCGTGGTCTCGTTCGGCCCCGGGACGATCCACCGGCTGCTCAACCGCGGCGGTCTCCAGATCCTCGCCCTGATGTCGAACTCCGGTCTCCCCGAGGCCGGCGATGCCGTGATGACGCTGCCGCCGGAGTACCTCGCCGACCGCGAGACGTATCTGAAGGCGACCGCGCTCACCGACGACGCACGGACGCAGTCCGCGATGGCGCGGCGCGACCTCGCAGTACAGGGTTTCGCCGTACTGCGGGAGCGCTATGAGTCGGAAGGGCCGTCCGCGCTGGACGAGTTCTACGCGGCCGCCGTACGGCTCGTGCAACCGCAGTTGGCGGACTGGCGGAAACGCTGGGAGCAGGGCGCGCGCCGCCTCGCCGACGAGACCGGGGCCGCGCTGGACGCGCTGGAGGCCGGCACTGCGCCGCACCTGGAATCAGCTGAGCTGCACCAACTTCCCGCACCCACTGAGTCCGGCCTGCACGGCATGTGCGGCCGCCTCGACGTTTATGACACTCGAGCGTGAGAGGTACGACTGTGAACGAGCGACGCATCGGCATCGTGATGAACGGCGTCACCGGCCGGATGGGCCTGCGCCAGCACCTCGAGCGTTCCATCCTGGCGATCCGCGAGCAGGGCGGACTGCCCGCCGCGGACGGCACGATGATCATCCCCGAACCGATCCTGGTCGGCCGCAACGAGCTCAAGCTGCGCCGGATCGCCGAGCAGTACGGGCTGGAGCGGTGGACCACCGACCTGGCCGAGGCGCTGGCCGAGCCGGACGTGGAGATCTACTTCGACTCCCAGCTCACCCAGCTGCGCGAGAAGGGCGTCCGCGCCGCGGTCGAGGCCGGCAAGGCCATCTACTGCGAGAAGCCGATCGCCGAGAGCCTGGAGGCGGCGGTCGACCTGGCCCGTACGGTGATCGATTCCGGGCTGAAGAACGGCGTCGTGATGGACAAGTTGTCGCTGCCCGGCCTGCGGAAGCTGAAGCGGCTGGTCGACGGCGGGTTCTTCGGCCGGATCCTGTCGGTGCGCGGTGAGTTCGGCTACTGGGTGTTCGAGGGCGACTGGCAGGAGGCGCAGCGGCCGTCGTGGAACTACAAGTCCGAAGAGGGCGGCGGCATCATCCTCGACATGTTCTGCCACTGGCGGTACGTGCTGGACCAGACGTTCGGGCCGGTCAAATCCGTGTACTGCCAGGGCGCGACGCACATCCCGACCCGGGTCGACGAGCAGGGCGACAAGTACACCGCGACCGCGGACGATGCGGCGTACGGCGTCTTCGAGCTCGAGGGCGGGATCGTCGCGCAGATGAACTCGTCGTGGGCTACCCGGGTGTTCCGGGATGAGCTGGTCGAGTTTCACGTGGACGGGACTGAGGGGTCGGCGGTCGCCGGGCTGCGGCGGTGTCGGGCACAGCATCGGTCGGCGACGCCCAAGCCGGTGTGGAACCCGGATCTGCCGGCGACGGAGAAGTTCCGCGAGCAGTGGGCCGAGGTGCCGGACAACGAACCGTTCGACAACGGCTTCAAGGTCCAGTGGGAGATGTTCCTGCGCCACGTGGTCGACGACATCCCCTTCACCTGGGACTTCATCGAAGCCGCCAAGGGTGTTCAACTGGCGGAACTCGGCCTGCAGTCGTGGCACGAAGGCCGGAAGCTCGAGGTGCCGAAGCTCGACCTCGAGGTTCAGTGATGGAACTGAAACTTCCTGTTCCGACTGGGCTCGAGACCTATCGATTGGTTGGCCAGCCTGTTGCTCAGGGCATCTATCGGCCTGCCTCGTCGCGGTTGGCGTTTGCGGCGGCTCATGTGGTGGCGGATCCGTTGGGGGACAACTCGCCGGGGGCTCCTGCGGTGGTGGATTGGGAGCATACGCTGGCGTTTCGGCGGTATTTGTGGTCGTTGGGGTTGTCTGTGGCTGAGGCTATGGATACGGCACAGCGCGGGATGGGGCTGGACTGGAAAGCTACGCAGGAGCTGATTCGGCGGTCGGCGGGTGAGGCGCCGGACGGGCGGATCGCGGTTGGTGTCGGCACGGATCAGCTGACCGGTCCGGCGGCTCTGGACGCGGTGATCGGCGCGTACGAGGAGCAGCTTGCTGTTGCCGAGGACGTGAGCGCCCAGCCGATCCTGATGGCCAGCCGAGCCCTGTGCGCGGCCGCAGAATCCTCCGACGACTACCGCAAGGTCTACGACCACCTGCTCAACCAGTCCACGCGACCAGTCATCCTCCACTGGCTCGGACCGATGTTCGACCCCGCGCTGGAAGGGTATTGGGGCAGCGACTCGTTCGAGTCCGCCATGGCGTTCGTCGTCGACCTCATCAACGACAACGTGGCGAAGGTCGACGGAATCAAGATCTCGTTGCTCGATGCCTCCTATGAAGTTGCCCTACGCAACCGCCTCCCCGAAGGCGTGCGGCTCTACACAGGTGACGACTTCAACTATCCCGAGCTGATCCGAGGCGACGACAATCGGCACAGCGACGCCCTGCTCGGGATCTTCGCTGCAATCGCCCCAGCCGCAGCGGCCGCGCTGAAGGCCCTGGACTCCGGCGACCTGGCGGAATACGCCCGGGTGTTCGAGCCGACCGTCCCGCTGGCCCGGCAGATCTTCTCCGCGCCGACGTACTACTACAAGACCGGGATCGCCTTCCTGGCTTGGCTCAACGGCCATCAGCCCGGCTTCACGATGGTCGGCGGGCTGCAGACCGGACGCTCGCTGCCGCATCTGGCCGACACGTTCCGCCTGGCCGACCAAGCCGGCGTACTCACCGATCCTGAGCTCGCCGTCGACCGGTTCCGCCAGCTGTTGCGCGTGAGCGGTGTCGACGCATGAATCGGTACAGCCTCAACCAGGCGACAACGAAGTACTGGCCGCTCGAGAACGTCGTCGCGGCCAGCGCCGACGCCGGCCTCGAATGGATCGGCCTGTGGCGCGAGCCCATCCAGGAGTACGGCGTCGACCAGGCGGCCAAACTCGTCGCCGACGCCGGCCTCAAGGTCTCGTCCCTCTGCCGTAGCGGCTTCTTCACCTCGACCGATCCGGCCGAACGCAAGGCGAAGATCGAGGACAACCGCCGCGCGATCGACGAGGCCGCAACCATCGGTACGTCGGTCCTCGTCCTCGTCAGCGGCGGCCTGCCCGCGGGTTCACGAGACCTCGACGGCGCGCGCGGGATGGTGCGTGACGGTCTGGCCGAGCTCGCGCCGTACGCCGAAGAACGTGGCGTGAAACTTGCCGTCGAGGCCCTGCATCCCATGTTCTGCTCGGACCGTTGTGTGGTGTCGTCGCTCGGCGGCGCGCTCGACCTGGCCGAGCAGTTCCCGGCGTCGCAGGTCGGCGTGATCGTGGACGCGTACCACCTGTGGTGGGACGCGGACGTGTACCGGCAGATCGAGCGGGCCGGTGAACGGATCCTGTCGTACCAGGTCAGCGACTGGGTGGTTCCGCTGCCCGAGGACACGCTGCTCGGGCGCGGCATGATCGGCGACGGTTCGATCGAGCTGCGCCGGATGCGTGAGGCTTGCGACGCGGCGGGGTACGACGGGCCGATCGAGGTCGAGATCTTCAACCAGCAACTGTGGGACGCGCCCGGCCAGGAGGTCTTCGACCTGACGCTGGCGCGGTACAAGGAACACGTCATCTAGTTGATCGAGGAGCTGTCTGTATGACTATTCCCGCCGGTGGTATCGGGATGCACCTCTACACGATGCGGGACGTCCTGGCCGAGGACTACCCGGGGACGCTCAAGCGCCTCGCCGGGATCGGCTACCAGACGGTCGGGGTGAGCGGCCGGTTCGACCACAGCGCCGAGGAGATCCGGTCGTACGCCGACGACGCCGGGCTGAAGGTCGTGCTCGAGCACGTCGGGTACAAGCGGCTGGCCGACGACTGGGCCGGCGCGCTCGCCGATGTGAAGACGCTCGGCGCGCAGTGGGCCGTCGTACCGTCGATCCCGTCCGAGCAGCACTCGATCGAGGGCTTCAAGGCCGCGGCGGCCGCGTTCACCGAGGCCGGGAAGGTCGCGCGTGACGCGGGGCTGAAGCTGCTGTTCCACAACCACGGGCGTGACTTCGACGAGGTCGACGGGCAGGTGCTGTACGACATCCTGCTGGGCGTGGACCCGGAGCTGCTCGGGTTCGAGCTGGACCTGTACTGGGCGGTCGACGGCGGGCACGACCCGGCGAAGCTGTTCCAGGAGCACCCCGGCCGGTTCCCCGCGCTGCACGTCAAGGACATGGCCGAGGACGGCTCGTGGGAGGACGTCGGTGCCGGGAAGCTGGACTTCGGCGCGATGTTCGAACACGCCCAGGCGGGCGGCGTGGAGCAGTGGCTGGTCGAGCACGACAAGCCCACCGACGCCTGGAAGTCAGCCGAACGCAGCTACCGCGGCCTGACCGAAATCCGGTACTCGGAACTGTGAGAACCAACGCTTAACCGGATCAATTCTGATTACGTCTGCTCACAGGTGGTGAGATCGGCCTATTCTCGACGGGTGCAGAACGATCCAACGGTACGGCTGACCGCCGTCCGTCGCCTGTACGAAGTGAGCGCCCGGATGGGCGCTGGGCGAAGCCTTGCCGAAACCCTGCAGGCCGTCGTCGACGGGGTCGTGACCGGGCTCGGCTTCGGGATCGCCGTACTGAACCTGCGGCACGCGGACGGGAAGTTCGAGGTGATCGCGGTCGCAGGTTCACCTGAGGCGCGCGAGGCGCTGCTCGGGCGGGTCAGCGCGCCGGACATCTTCGACACCGAGTTCGCGATCGCGGACGCGTGGGGCAAGCTCCGGTTCGTACCGCACGAGCGACTGCCCGAGGGCGAGGTGGTCGGGTGGGTGCCCGACGTACCGGTGTCAGACGACCCGGGCGCGTGGCATCCGCTCGACGCGCTGTTCGCGCCGCTGTACTCGTCCGACGGCGAGCTGGTCGGGATGCTCTCGGTCGACCTCCCCGAGGACCAGCGGCGGCCCGGCCCGATCCACCGGGAGCTGCTGGAGATCTTCGCGACCCAGGCCGGCGTGGCGATCGACAAGGCCCGGCTGGCCGACCAACTGCTCGCCGAGAAGACCCGGCTGGAGGCGAGCGAGGCGACGTTCCGGCTCGTCTTCGAGGGCGCCGGCAACGGGATGGCCACGATCGGCTTCGACGGCCCGGACCGCGGCCGGATCCTGCGCGTCAACGACGCCTTCTGCCGGATCACGGGGTACGCCGCGAACGACCTGCTCGGAGCGCGCCTGGCCCAGTTCCTCCGCGACGAGGAGCCGCAGTCGACCCGGACGGATCTCGAAGACGTTGCCACCAGCAACGGAACGTACCGGTTCGAGCGAGTCTTCACGCAGCCGAGTGGCAACGCCATCTGGCTCGGCGGTACGGCGGCGATCGTCGAACAGGGCGCTGATAGGCCGCGGATCCTGCTGATCCAGATCGACGATGTGACGGCTCGGAAGGATGCCGAGCGCGAGCTGCGTCACCACGCCGCGCACGATCCGCTGACAGGTCTGCCGAACCGTCGGTTGTTGCAGCACCGGTTCACGAAGGCGCTGGAGCGGACGCGTATGACGGGACGTCCCGGGGCGCTCCTCTTCTGCGATTTGAACCACTTCAAACTCGTCAACGACGGGTATGGGCATGAGGCCGGCGACCGCGCGCTGCGCGAGATCGCGAACCGCTTGACCACAGCCGTCCGCCACGGCGACACAGTTGCCCGGCTGGGCGGCGACGAATTCGCCGTACTCGCCGAAGACATCTCCGGGGATGACCTGACCACGCTGATCGCCCGCCTCGAGTCCGCCGTCAGCCGCCCCCTCCCCAACATCGCAGTAGAAGTCACCACCAGCGTCGGCACAGTCCCCATCACCCCCACCACCACCAACCTCGACACCCTCCTCCACGAAGCCGACCAAGCCATGTACGACGCAAAGAACCGCCGCATCTAGCAGCGAGCTGCCGGCTACCCCACGCGGTGCTACGCGCGGCTCCCACCCACGCTGACTGTCCGGCGTGCTAGGCGGATCATCCTGCCGCCGAGTTGCATCAACCTGCAGTTCAGGTGCCTTGTATCGCGAGTGGGCCCGTGGTTGAAATGAAGCTCATTGATTTCTGGGGGGATCGACGGATGCCGCGCACTTTGATGAACGAGCCCGCTTGGGTGGCCTATGCGCAGATCTATGTGGAGAGTGCGGAGAACTCCGCCGAACTAGGAGAATGCTTCGCCGGGCAACGGAACGGGTTGTGTGGGGCGGCGGTGCCGGGGAAGTTGTACTTGATTACCGGGCTCCACACGGGAGAGGTCGGCTTTGCGGTCGAGCTGCACGAGACGATGCCTCCGGTCGAGTACAGCGCGGAGGAGGTTGTCGAAGCGTCGTACCGGCCGATCGGTGACGCGATGCTGGTCACGTGGGCAGGCGACGGTGGATGGTGGCCGCTGGAGCTCGAGCCGCAAACCGACTACCGCGTCAGGTACTCAGCGTGGGGTATGGACGCCGGCCACCAGGCGTCGCCGCCGATGGACGGCGAGCCGCTCGTGGACCGGTACCTGCTGCAGTTCTGGCCGGCTCGGCCGGCGCCGGATCGGGTGGTGAAGGAGACCAGTAAGCAGGCGGCGTACTGGCACAAGTTCGCCCGCGAACAGCCGACGCCTGCGGAGCTCGCCAAGAGGAAGCAGGAGAAGGCGCGGCAGGACGAAGCGCGACGCCTTGCCGAGCGCATGGCGGCCTGGGGCGGTGCGCTGCCGAGCGAGCAGCTGGCGCGCACCACGAACGGCCAGCAGTTGGCGCTCTTCGACCGGGCGTTGGTGGATACGCTCGAGCGGACCGAACCGCAGACGTTGCGATTGATCGCCAGGTGGGCGGCCCGGCGCGCGTGCGAGGAAGCTGGGTACGGCGGGAACGAGCGTGTCGCCGCCATCTTGGACCGAATGGACCGCGGCGCCGACTGGCTCGAAACCCTGAACGGACCGCCGCGCCCGGTCGAACCGGGGGCAAAGGCGAGCGCCACGGTCCACCAGTTCGTCACCCAGGCCTACGGGTGGTTCGCCGACCGCGACCCGTTCGACAACACCGTGACAGTGGTCACCGCGACTTTCAACGTAGAAGCGTTCTCCGCGGCAATCGAAACAATCTGGCTGGCAACCGAACCATTCGAAGACAAGACGCGATTAGTGGCGGAACTGCGCCAGCGCTTCCTCACGAACCCAGCCACGTAAGGGGTTTACCGGTGTGCTGGTCGGTTGCCCTCGACGCGCACCAACCGGCCACACCACGCAGCGGTCGCACCCGCAGCAGCATGCACAGGCGCGGGGGCCAGCTCGCAGCCAGCTCGACGAGTACGAACCAGCCGCACCACGGGCGCGGTCGCACGCGCGATAGCGCGCACGGGTGCGGGCGGCAGCCCGCAGTCCCGGCGATAGCCGGAAGGGATGCTCCGGGCGATAAGCCCGGGGGTGGGCGGGTGCGGCACGCAGCACGGCGACAAAGGAGCCGCGCGTAGCCCCGCGATGGGCTGACCCCCAGTTCCTATGAGCCGAGTTTGGTGAGGGCTTTGTCGGTTAGGCGGTAGACGGTCCAGTCGTCTTGGGGGGTGGCGCCCAGGGACTTGTAGAAGTCGATGGCGGGGGTGTTCCAGTTGAGGACGGACCATTCGAGGCGTTCGTAGTTGTTGTTAACGCATTCCTGGGCGAGGGCTGTGAGGAGGGCTTTGCCGAGGCCGGTGCCTCGGGTTTCGGGGCGGACGAAGAGGTCTTCCAGGTAGATGCCGTGGACGCCGCGCCAGGTGGAGAAGTTGAGGAACCAGATCGCGCAGCCGGCTACCTCGCCTTCGTGTTCGGCGACGTGGCAGAAGACCGCGGGGTTGGGGCCGAAGAGGGCGGTCTCCAGCTGGTCGGCGGTCAGGTGGCACTCGTCGGGGGCGCGTTCGTACTCCGCCAGCGCGTACACGAGCTCCACAAGCGCCGGGATGTCCTCCGGCCGGGCACGGCGAATCCGTTCGTCGGTCTGCATACCGCCTATCCTGCACCGGCGACCGGGATCAGCCCGGCCCGGCCGGGATCAGCCGTCGCAGCCGGGGGCGGCCGTCGCAGCCGGGGGCGGCCGTCGCAGCCGGGGGCGGCCGTCGCACCGGGTTCAGCCGCCGCGGCCGAACTCAGTCGTCGCGTTCGGTGTCTTGGTCGGTCTCCGGGGTGGCGGCGTATGCCTCGGGGCGTTCGCCCATTCCGGTGTTCGCGTCTGGGGCGTCGGCGTCGACCCCGGCGTACGTCGAGGTCTGTAGCTGCAGCGCCATCGCCAGTTCCGGATCGGCCCGCAGCACCGAGCCGCGCTCGACGGTGATCTTGTCGAAGACGGCGTACATCTTGCTCGGATTCGGGTCGGAGCTCTTCTCCAGGTCCTCCGGGTACGCCGCGCTCGACGCCGCGTTCCACTCGTCCCGTTCAACCCGGTCGAAGTCGAGGCGGTACGGCGACATCTCAGCCACGTGGTTCATGAACACCTTGCCCGCGGCACCGTTTCCCTCGCGGAACGGGTGGGTGAGGTTCTGGTAGCTGTACACCTCGGCGATGCTCTGGACGAACTCGTCCCGCGACATCGTCGACCAGTCCTTGTCGGTGATCCTCGCGCTGACCTTGTCGGTCCACTTGTCCAGCAGCTCGACCGGCACGAACATCCTGCCCTGCTTGGTGATCCCGACGTTCCGGAACTCCCCGGCCCAGTCGTACACGTCCTGGAGCAGGTGCTTGTGGATCGCCTGCACATGCGCCTTGACGTACGTGCGCGGGATATCCACCTCACCCCGATCGATCTCACCCTGCCGCACCGACCGCAGCCGGTACTCGGCGAAGTGCAGCTCGATCGGGTTCTTGATGCCGAGCTTGTTCCGCAGACACCCGCCGGGTTCCCAGAGATAGGCCTCCCAGCGGGCAGTCTCCGGTGAGGTCACACCGGGTCTCCGCCGGTCACCTTCGACATCGTGCGACGGATGTACTCCGCGGTGTCGATCCGGCCCGCCTCGCGGTCGGCCAGGTCGGCAACGTCGTCGCGTTGCGGCTCCCAGCCTTCCAGCCGGTTGTTCGCGAGCGCGTCGCTGACCCGCTGCTTCTGGTCATCGTCGAGCGATTCGAACAACTCCGGCCAGCGCTGGGCATAGCGGCACGGTTCGTAGGCCATCAGTCAGCTCCCCGAGTAGCTAGCAATCGGGATAGCGTAGCGAAGTCCGAATTCCTACCATCACAACGCGTTAACTTACCGAACGGATCCGTTAACCCTGTCGCCACCTATCGCCTGAACACTGACAGCTCCTTCCCGCCCTTCACCTGGAGGAACCATGTCCGTGTCACGCCGTCGCTTCCTGGGGTACGGGGGTGCGGGTTCCGCCGCCGTACTGCTCGGCACCGGGGTCTGGGACGCCTCGACCACGTACGCCAGCCCGTCCGGCACCGGCAACCCGTTCACGCTCGGCGTCGGCTCGGGCGATCCGCAGTACGACGGTGTCGTGCTCTGGACCCGCCTCGCCACCGACCCGTACGCCGTCGACGGGAAGGGCGGCATGCCCGCGCGCCCGGTCCGGGTCGAATACGAGGTCGCGTACGACGAGAACTTCCGTCACGTCGTACGGCGATCCAGCGTCGTCGCCACGCCCGAACTCGGCCACTCCGTCCACCCCGAGGTCCGCGGCCTGCTCCCCGACCACGTGTACTACTACCGCTTCCGCACCGGCCGCGAGGTCTCGCCGACCGGCCGCACCCGGACCGCCCCGCACCCGCTGACGAACCCGCGCGACCTGCGCTTCGCGTTCGCGTCCTGCAACGCCTGGCAGGACGGGTACTTCACCGCCTACGACCACATGGCGAACGAGGATCTCGACCTGGTCGTGCACCTCGGCGACTACATCTACGAGTCCGGCGTGAAGACCAACAAGCGCGGCATCACCACAGATCCGCGGTTCCACACCGAGACCTTCGACCTCGCCCGGTACCGCCTGCAGTACAGCCTCTACAAGACCGAGGCGCCGCTACAGGCCGCGCACGCCGCGCACCCGTGGATCCACACGTTCGACGACCACGAGGTGGAGAACAACTGGGCCGGCGATCTCTCGCAGGCCGACACCGAGCCGGACCAGGACCCGGCGGTGTTCCGGGCCCGCCGCGCCGACGCCTTCCAGGCCATGTACGAGAACCTGCCGCTCCGGCACGCGCAGATGCCGTCGGGCCCGGACATCCGCTACCACCGCCGCCTCCCGTACGGCCGGCTCGCGGACTTCACCATCCTCGACACCCGCCAGCACCGCACCGATCAACCGTGCGGCGACGGCGACTCGTCGACCTGTGACGACCGGTTCAACCCGGACAACACGATGCTCGGCGGCAAGCAGCGCGCCTGGCTGCTGGACGGGTTCCGGCAGTCGAAGGCCCGCTGGCAGGTGATCGGCAACCAGACCCCGATGGGCCAGACCGACTGGACACCGGGTCCGGAGACCCACGTCTGGCTGGACCCGTGGGACGGTTATGTTGCCGAGCGCAACAAGGTGCTCGGCGCCGCGCAGGACAGCGGAGTACGCAACCTGGTCGTCATCACCGGCGACCGGCACCAGAACTACGCCCTCGAACTCAAGCGCGACTACGCCAACCCGGCCTCGGCCACGGTCGGCACCGAGTTCGTCGGTACGTCGATCACCAGCGGCGGCAACGGCACCGACATGACCGACCAGGGCCGGCAGTTCCTCGAGGCGAACCCGCACCTGAAGTTCTTCAACTCCCAGCGCGGATACGTCCGGGTCACGGTCGACCAGAAGCAGTGGAAGTCCGACTTCCGCGTCGTCCCGTACGTCGAAACGCCGGACGCCCCGATCACCACGCGAGCGACGTACGTCGTGGAAGACCGCCGCCCGCACGTCCACTCCGCCTGATCCCACGCCCAGGCCGCCGTCCAGGCGCAGCACGGCACCGGTCACGTACGACGCCCGGTCGCTGAGCAGCCAGGCGACGGCCTGGGCGACGACGTCGTACGCCTGCTGTCCGTGGTGGGTATGCAGCGGTTCAGCCCAGCGGCGGAGTGACTCCGCTGAGCCAATTGTCGTCGATCTCCAGCTCGCGATCGCCGACGACCTTCATCGTGTCGAGCCGCTGGATGTCGTCGGCGGTCAGCACCAGGTCGGCGGCGGCCGCGTTCTCCTCCAGGCGAGGGCGACCTGGCCGGGTGCGGCGTCGTGCGCGGCGGCGATCTCGCGAACGACCTGTACGGCGGCGAGGTTCGTCTCGAACACCTCGCGGGAGAAGCGCGGCATCTGCCGGCGGTAGTCGTTCGCCGGCAGATCGTCGTACGACGTGATGTTGCCGGTGAGCATGCCGCGGCCGAGCGGGCTGTACGGGACGACGCTGATGCCGAGCTCCTGCGTCAGCGGGAAGATCTCGTCCTCAATCTCCCGCGACCACAGCGACCACTCGGTCTCCAGCGCGGTGATCGGGTGGACGGCGTGCGCGCGACGGATGGTGTCGGGTGCGGCCTCGCTCAGGCCGAGGTACCGAACTTTGCCCTCAGCAACTAGTTCGGCCATCGCGCCGACGGTCTCCTCGATCGGGGTCCGCGGATCGACCCGGTGCTGGTAGTAGAGGTCGATGTGGTCGACGCCGAGGCGGGTGAGCGAGCGCTCGGCCTGCTGACGGACGTACTCCGGACGCCCGTCGACGAACGCTCCTTGCTCCTGACCCGGGCCGCGGACGATGCCGAACTTGGTCGCGAGTACGACTTGGTCGCGGCGGCCGGCGATCGCGCGGCCGATGATCTCCTCGCTGTCGCCGTACCGGTCGGAGGTGTCGATCAGCGTGACGCCGAGGTCGAGGGCGCGGCCGATCAGGGCGTCCGCGGCGTCGTCACCGGACTGCTCGGCGGTCTGCCCGTACGGCCGGGCGAAACCCATCGCGCCGTAGCCGATGGCCCCGACGGCGAGGCCGGCCGGACCGAGTTTGCGCTACTGCCACCCGGGCGGCGATCCTGCGGGCGGCGCAGGCCGCGTTCACCGAGCGCGGGTACGACGGCGCCGGCGTACGCGAGATCGCCCGCGCCGCCGAGGTGGACCCGCGGCTGATCGGCAAGTACTTCGGGTCGAAGGAAGGACTGTTCGCCGAGGTCGTCGAGGTCGCGTACGAGAAGTCGATGATGATGACGCCCGAGCTCAACCATGAGGCGGCGAAGGCGCTACTGACGGGCGACGACCAGCACGCGACCGACGGCATGCTGCTGACGCTGCGCTCGGTGGCGAACCCGCGGGCCGCGGCGATCATGCGCGACAGCCTCGAGCGGAACTACCAGGCCCGGCTCGCCGAGGGTCTGCCCGGACCGGACAAGACCGGGCGGTCGGCGCTGCTGATCGCGATCTGTGCCGGGATGATGCTGAACCGGACCGTCCTCGGGTCGACCGTACTGAATGACGGCGACGTCGCGAAGCTCGTCCCGTACCTGCACGCGGCGCTGGACGCGGTGGCCGACATTCAGTAGTCGAGCTGCTGAGTGTGTGCGGATATTCCTGTTGGAATTCGCAGTCGTCGCGCGGGACGTTGGATGTATGGCAACTGACACGAACAAGACCCGCCGGATCGGTGACGTCGAGGTATCCGCGATCGGACTCGGCGGGATGCCGATGTCGATCGAGGGCCGGCCCGACGAGGCCCGGTCGATCGCGACCATCCACGCGGCGCTGGACGCCGGGATCACGCTGATCGACACCGCCGACGCGTACCACCTGACCGCGACCGACGATGGCCACAACGAGAGCCTGATCGCCAAGGCGCTGGCGTCGTACGGCGGGGACACCTCCGACGTACTGGTCGCGACCAAGGGCGGCCACCTGCGGCCCGGCGACGGCAGCTGGACCCTCGACGGCTCCCCCAAGCACATCGCCGAAGCGGCCGAGGCGTCACTGAAGCGGCTCGGCGTGGAGGCGATCGGGCTGTACCAGTTCCACCGCCCCGACCCGAAGACGCCGTACGAGGACTCCATCGGCGCGATCCGCGACCTCCTCGACGCCGGCAAGATCCGCATGGCGGGCATCTCGAACGCGAACCCAGCCCAGATCAAGCAGGCCAACGAGATCCTCGGCGGCCGACTCGTCTCGGTCCAGAACCAGTTCTCCCCGAAGTTCCGCTCCAGCGAACCCGAACTGGACCTCTGCGACGAACTGGGCATCGCCTTCCTCCCGTGGTCCCCCCTCGGCGGCATCACCAACGCGGCGGAACTCGGCGCGAAATACCCCGCCTTCCAGACCCTCGCGGCCGAGCTAGGCGTCAGCCCGCAGAAGCTAACCCTCGCGTGGATGCTCGCCAAGTCCCCCATCGTCATCCCCATCCCGGGCTCCAGCCGCCCAGAAACCATCCGCGACTCCTACTCGGCGGTGGACCTGCAGCTGACCCCGGACCAGGTAGCAGTACTCGACGCCGCCTGAGATATCCACAGATCACCAAATAGCCCCACACGTCACCTCCCGAGACCGCTATGTTCGTGAGCAGTGCCACTCCGTAACCACGGAGTGGCACTGCGAACTCGGGAGGCAACGGACAGCATGAACAACGGCGACTACGAGTACATCGCCGAGATCTTCGCCGAAGGCGGTGGCTCGATCGATCGCCCGAGCGGTCTGTGGCGCCGTCGCGGTGACGACTACGAGTACCTGTCGCTGATCGACTGGACCTGGCATGCGTGCGGTGACGTCGACCTCCCGCACCCTGATCTCCTGACACCGGTCTCCGGCGAGCAGGTCGAGACGCTGCTCGCCGACCACCAGAGGTTCGTGAAGTACTGGGTTCTGCGCCGGAGCCCGGAGAAGGGTGATCTTCGCGAGGACACGATCGTGTACCGGCAGATTCCGAGCCCCGAGAACCTTGTAGAGCAGGGTTTCGGCCGCGCCAACGAGTGGGTCCCGACCGGAGACATCAGAGACCTCCAGGTCGGCGGGCCGCACGACGTACCCGACCTGGAGCCCATCGACGCCGCGACCGCGGAGCGGCTGATCCGGGAGACTCGCGGAATCTCAGGAGCTACCGAGCTGTGAGTCCAAGGACCCGCGAGCATGATTCCCGAATTCGCACGGATGAAGGGTTCATCAGATGAGTAGCGGCGACTACGAGTACTTCGCACGGGTTTCCACGGCACGTGAGGATTCCGTGGATCGTCCGAGCGGTTTGTGGCGGCGATGCGGCGACGGGCTCGAGTACCTGTCGATGGTTGATTGGTCCTGGCGGCGGCGCACCACCGAGAGCGTGCCGCATCCCGAGCTCCTGGTGCCGGTTTCTCCCGAGCAGGTGGAAGTCCTGCTCGCGGACCGCCGGCGATTCGCTCGGTACTGGGTCGAGCGCCTCAGCCCAGAAAAGGGCGATCTCAACGAGGACACACTCGTCTACAGACAGCTTCCGAGTCCCGAAGGCGTCATCGATGAGGGCTTCGGCCGCACCAACACCTGGGTTCCAACGCCAACCATCAGAGATTTCCAGGCCAACGGCCCACACGACCACCCCGACCTGGAGCCCATCGACGGCGAGACCGCGGAGCGGCTGATCCGGGAGACTCGGGGAATCTCGGGAGCCACCGAGATGTGAAGCTGGGGTGCTCGGTGCGTGGAATAACGCGGGTCGCGGCTGGCGTTCTGCGGGCCGTGGAGGATATGCGTGCGTTGAGTTATGGGCTGGGGCAGCAGTACTTCGAGGAGCGGGATTATCGGGGTGCGATTCGGGCGTTGAAGCCGGTTGTCGATGAGACGCCGGATGATGTTGGGACGCGGCTGTTGCTGGCCCGGGCGTATTACCATGCGGCGTTGTTGAAGCCGGCTGAGGAGCATTTGCTCGAGGTGATCGAGCGGGAGCCTACGGAGTACTACGCCCATCTGATGCTGGCGCGGACGCTCGAGCGGCTGTCGCGGCGGGATGAGGCCGGGAAGTATCGGCGTATTGCGGCCGCGCTGACCGGTGACGACGAGTTGCTGGACGGTCACACCATCTGACGAACACACTGAGGGCCCGCGATCCACACCCGGATCGCGGGCCTTCGGCGTACGTGGAATGAACTCGCCGGCGAGCGGCGTTGTGTAGTTTAATAGTTAACTACCTAGGCCAGGAGGACAGATGCAGTTCGGGGTGTTCAGCGTCGGGGACGTGACCGAGAACCCGACGACCGGGACCACGGTCAGCGAGGGCGAGCGGATCAAGGCGATGGTGACGATTGCCAAGAAGGCCGAGGAGGTCGGGCTGGACGTGTTCGCGCAGGGCGAGCACCACAACCCGCCGTTCGTGCCGTCGTCGCCGACGACCCAGCTCGGATTCATCGCCGCGCAGACGTCGAAGATCATCCTGTCCACCTCGACGACGCTGATCACGACCAACGACCCGGTGAAGATCGCCGAGGACTACGCGATGCTGCAGCACCTGGCCGACGGCCGGGTCGACCTGATGATGGGTCGCGGCAACACCGGTCCGGTGTACCCGTGGTTCGGTCAGGACATCCGCAACGGCATCGCGCTCGCCGTCGAGAACTACGCGTTGCTCCGCCGGCTCTGGCGCGAGGACGTCGTCGACTGGGAAGGCAAGTTCCGTACGCCGCTGCAGGGGTTCACGGCGACGCCGCGGCCGCTGGACGGCGTACCGCCGTTCGTGTGGCACGGCTCGATCCGGTCGCCCGAGATCGCCGAGCAGGCGGCGTACTACGGTGACGGGTTCTTCCACAACAACATCTTCTGGCCGATCTCGCACACCAAGCAGATGATCGACCTGTACCGCCGTCGCTTCGAGCACTACGGACACGGCGCCGCGGACCAGGCGATCGTCGGGCTCGGCGGTCAGGTCTTCATGCGGAAGAACTCGCAGGACGCGGTCCGCGAGTTCCGGCCGTACTTCGACAACGCTCCGGTCTACGGACATGGGCCGTCGCTCGAGGACTTCAGCCGGGAGACGCCGCTGACGGTCGGCAGCCCGCAGGAGGTTATCGAGCGGACGCTGTCGTTCCGCGAGCACTTCGGTGACTACCAGCGGCAGCTGTTCCTGATCGACCACGCCGGGCTGCCGTTGAAGACCGTGCTGGAGCAGCTGGACATCCTCGGCGAAGAGGTCGTTCCGGTACTGCGGAAGGAGTTCGCGGCGCTGAAGCCCGCGCACGTACCGGACGCACCGACGCACGCTTCTTTGAAGGCCGCATCCGAGCGGGCGCGTGAGCTGGAGACGATCGAATGAACGAGAAGGTCATTGCCGTGGTGACGGCCGGGTTGACGACACCGTCGTCGTCCCGGCTGCTCGCCGACCAACTGTCGGCCGCGGTCGCGGACGAGTTGTCCGGTCGCGGGATCACCTCGCGCATCGAGACGATCGAGGTCCGCGACCACGCACACGACCTCACCAACAACCTCCTGACCGGCTTCCCGTCCGCCGAGCTCCGCGAGGTCCTCGAGACGGTCGCGTCGGCCGACGCTCTGATCGTCGTCAGCCCCACGTTCAGCGCGTCGTACTCCGGTCTGTTCAAGACGTTCTTCGACGTACTCGACGACCAGGCCCTGGCCGGCAAGCCCGTCCTCCTCGCCGCGACCGGCGGCACCGAGCGCCATTCGCTGGTCCTGGAGTTCGCCCTCAGGCCGCTCTTCGCCTATCTGAAGGCCCTCCCGGTCCCGACCGGCGTGTACGCCGCCTCCACCGACTGGGGCCCGAACGCCGCCGGTCTCCGCCCGCGCATCGCTCAAGCAGCAGGCGAACTGGTCGCCGCCCTCCAACACGAGACGCCGACGGCCGCAGACCCCTTCGACAACCCAACCCCCTTCGAGGACCTACTCAACAGCTGATCGCGACTCGATCAGTTGGGTCAGGCCGTCGAGGATGGTGGTCAGGCCGAAGGTGAGGGCGTGGGCGGGGTCCATGGCTGACTGGAAGTGTTCGCCGACTGCGGTGCCTACCCGGCCGGCGACGGGGAAGTGGGTGCCCGACATGACTGTGGTGAGCGTCGGGGAGATCTGACGCCACCACTCCTCGTCGGTGAGTCCGGAGTCGCGTTGGGTGCGGAGTTGTTCGGCACCGGCGCGGGCGGTGCCCTGGACGTGCGTGAGGACGAGCGCCAGCGCCGAATCCATCTCGACATCGGTCAGACCCAGGCCGTCGAGCGGGCGTAGCTCGGCCTCGTACTTGCGGGTGATGTTCGGGCCCAGCGCCGTACGCATCGTCGGCACCTCGTGGATCCACGGGTGGGCCGTCAGCACGGACCAGTTGCGGTGGGCAATGAATTCGAGCGCGCCGCGCCAGCCGCCGGGCTGCTTCGACGGCTCGTCGTCGTCCGCGTACAAGTCGGCGTACACCCGGTCGAACATCAGGTCGGTCAGCTCGCCCTTGCCCGGGACGTGCGTGTAGAGCGACATCGTGCCGACCTTCAGCCGGTCGGCGACCATCCGCATCGACAGCGCCTCGAGGCCCTCGAAGTCGGCGAGCTCGATCGCCGCGTCCACGATCGCGCGCACGGTCAGGCCGGAGCGGCCGGGTTTGGCGTGGCTCCCCCAGAGCAGCGCCAGACTGCGCGCCGGATCGGGCGCAGCCGCCTTCCTTCCCGCCACCGGAACCTTCTTCCACCGCTCGTCGTTGAACGCATCGTACCTGAGCCGTACAATGTACGGTACACTCTACGGCTCAACGACCCGAGAGGTGGGAATGACTACGGAGCGAGTGATCGAGGCCGTCGGCGTACGGAAGAACTACAAGGGCGGCACGGACGGGGCGGGGCTGAACGGCTTCGACCTGGAGGTCACGGCCGGCACGGTGACGGGTCTGCTCGGCCCGAACGGCGCCGGCAAGACGACGGCGTTGCGGATCCTGTCCACGCTGCTGGAGCTGGATTCCGGTACGGCGACGATCGCGGGGTACGACGTACGCCGGCAGGGAGCGGAGGTACGCCGGCGGATCGGGCTCGTCGGGCAGTACGCCGCGGTGGACGAGATCCTCACCGGGCGGCAGAACCTGGTGATGTTCGGGCGGCTGAATCATCTGAAGAACGCCCGGAGCAGGGCGGACGAGTTGCTGGAGCGGTTCAGCCTGACGGAGGCGGCGGAGCAGGCGGTGAGCAAGTACTCCGGCGGGATGCGCCGGCGGCTGGATCTCGCGGCGAGCCTGATCGTGGCGCCGCGGGTGTTGTTCGTGGACGAGCCGACGACCGGGCTGGATCCGGCCGGGCGGCTCGAGGTGTGGTCCGCCGTACGGCAGCTGGTCGACGGCGGTACGACGGTGTTGCTGACGACGCAGTACCTGGAGGAGGCGGATCAGCTGGCGAACCGGATCTCGATGCTCAAGGCGGGGAAGGTCGTTGCCGAGGGCACGCCGGATGAGCTGAAGACGCAGCTCGGGTCGGACTGGCTGGAGATCGTGCTCGCGGATCCGGCCGACGTACGACGGGTCGTGGTACTGGCCGGGCTGGTGGCGGACGGGGGGATCCGGGTGGTCGACGTACGGGTGAGTGTGCCGGTGAAGGATCGGACGAAGGCGTTGGTGGTGATGGCGAACTCGTTGCATGAGGCAAAGATCGAACCGGAGGACATCACGTTGCGGCGCCCGACGCTGGACGAGGTCTTCCTGCACCTGACCGGGGCCGCCGCATGAACGGGCTCGGGTGGGCGCTCGCGGACAGTTGGACGATCGCGCGGCGGACGTTGACGCACTGGCGGATGCAGCCGGGGCTGGTGCTGTTCCAGTGGTTCTTCCCGGTGTTGATGCTGCTGATGTTCGGCGGGTTGCTGGGCGGGGCGATGGAGTCGCCGGAGGGTTCGTCGTACTACGAGTTGCTCGTGCCCGGGATCTTTGCGCTGGCGATGTTGTTCGGGCTCGAGGGCACGATGACGGCGGTCACGACCGATGTGTCGAAGGGGGTGACGGACCGGTTCCGCTCACTGCCGATGAGCTCGACCGCGGTGGTGCTGGGTCGGTGCATCGCGGACATGCTCGACTCGGTGGTCACCCTGCTCGTTCTGGTCGCGACCGGCCTGGCGCTGGGTTGGCGCTGGCATGAGGGTCTGCCGTCCGCGCTGGCCGCGTTCGGGTTGCTGTTGCTGCTGAGGTTCGCTCTGTTGTGGGTCGGGATCTTCATCGGTCTGAGCGTGAAGAACGCGCAGAGCGTGACGATGGTCCAGGTCCTGGTCTGGCCGATCGGCTTCCTCTCCAGCACCTTCGTCGCCACGTCGACGATGCCGGCCTGGCTGGGCACGATCGCCCAGTGGAACCCGCTCTCATCCACCGCGACGGCCGCCCGCAACCTCTTCGGCAACCCCGACCCTTCCGCCACCGCCACCTGGATAGGCACCCACGCAGAACTAGCCGCCGTCATAGCTCCCGTGCTGCTAACAGCAATCTTCTTGCCACTCTCAGCCCACCGCTTCCGCACGCTGTCGCGGTAGGCATCACCAGTTGCCTGCGCGAGGTTGCGGCCTCGCGCAGGCAACTGGGCCGACTGCTCAGGGCGTCAGTTGGCCGCCGTTGATTTCGATGATTTGGCCGGTGACGTAGGACGACATGCGGTCGGAAGCGAGGAACAGGATCGTGCCTACGCACTCGTGCGGCGTGCCGGTGCGGCCCATCGGGATGGTGGCGAGCATGGCCTGCATCTGCGCGTCCGCGGTGTGGCGCTCGTGGAACGGGGTCTTGATGACGCCCGGTGCGATCGCGTTCACCCGGATGCCCTCCGGGGCGAGCTCCTTGGCCAGGCCGCGGGTGAAGGTGCTGACCGCGCCCTTGCTGGTCGCGTAGACGACCGACCCGCCGGCGCCACCCGTCCGCCCGGCGATCGACGTGACGTTGATGATCGATCCGCCGCCCTGCGCCCGGAACACCGGTACGATCCGCCGGCTCAGCGCGAACACCGAGGTCAGGTTCACGTCGAGGATCCGGTGGAACTCCTCGTCCGGTACGTCGGAAATCGGCGACCGGTGGACCAGGTCGCCGGCGTTGTTCACGAGTACGTCGATCCGCCCGTGCTGCGCGAGTACCTCGTCGATGAACGCGTCCGCCGACTTCGGGTCAGCCAGGTCCGCCTGATGCAACGACGCCGTACCGCCGGCCGTCTGCACCGCCCCGACCGTGTGCTTCGCGCCGTCGGAGTTCTGGTGGTAATGGAGCGCGACCGAAGCCCCCGTCTCCGCGAACCCGACCGCCGCCGCAGCCCCGATCCCGCTGCTGGCCCCGGTCACCACGACAACCTGATCCCTGAAATCCAGATATCCCATGGCCCCTATCCTCTCCTGCTCCGGCGAACGTAACTCGCCGTACGCGCGTCCATTGGTCTAGACCCGGCGGTAGATTCGATGGATGGGATACGCGCTCGGGGAGCTGGGGCTGCGGCGGTGGCGGACCGGTGATGCGTTGCGGCTGGCCGCGGCGCATGCGGATCCTGAGATGGTGAGCCAGGGCGGGATCGTGGACCGGGCGTCCGCGGTCGACTGGATCGGGCGGGTCGCGGACCTGGACAACGGGCACGTGTACGCCGTCGCGGACGCCGACGATCACCCGATCGGCTGCGTCGCGGTGACGAATATCGACCGGCACCGGGTCGGCTGGACCTGGTACTGGACGCTCGCCGACGTCCGCGGCCACGGCGTCGCCCGGGACGCCCTCCGCGCGCTCGCGGGCTGGGCGCACGAGCAGGCCGGGCTGTACCGGCTCGAGCTCGGTCACCAGTTGAACAATCCGGCATCCTGCGCGGTCGCCGCCGGCGCCGGCTTCCTCTCCGAAGGCATCGAACGCCAACGCCTCGCCTTCGACGGCACCCGGTACGACGTCGAACGCCACGCCCGCCTCATCACCGACCCCCTCACCCCACCCCAACGCCCCGTCCGCATCACGGACTGAAACTGTCGGCGCGCACGACTAGCGTCCAACGGTGTGGACCTCGTACTGACCGACCAACCGACCGCCGAGGACGAGGCGGTCGTCTCGAACGGCCTGGACGACTTCAACCTCACCGCCGGCGGTGTCCAGGACCGCAAGCCGCTGGCCGTGCTGCTCAAGGAGAACGGCGAGACCATCGGCGGGCTCACCGGCCGTACGTCGCTCGGCCTGTGGTTCGTCGACCTGCTCTACCTGCCGGAACGGCTCCGCGGCTCCGGGCTGGGGAGCAAGATCCTCGCCGAGGCTGAAGTCGAGGCGCGTCGGCGTGGTTGTCTGAGTGGTGTCGTGTACACGATCCAGTTCCAGGCGCCTGAGTTCTACGCGCGCCACGGGTGGATCGAGTTCGGCCGGGTTCCGGTCGGTGCCGACCGGAGCCGGGTCTTCTTCCGCAAGGAGCTCAGAGGGTGAGTTTGGGGTGGCGGTTGACGTCCTTGTAGAGGAGGTAGCGGAAGCGGCCGGGGCCGCCGGCGTAGCAAGCTTGGGGGCAGAAGGCGCGGAGCCACATGAAGTCGCCTTCCTGCACCTCGACCCAGTCCTTGTTCAGCAGGTAGATCGCCTTGCCCTCCAGCACGTACAGCCCGTGCTCCATCACATGCGTCTCCGGGAACGGGATCACCCCGCCCGGCTCGAAGCTGACGATGTTGACGTGCATGTCGTGCCGTACGTCGTCCGGGTCCACGAACCGCTGCGTCTTCCAGCGCCCCTCGGTGTCCGGCATCTCCCGGCCCTCGACGTCGGCCTCGTTGGTGACCAGCGCCGGCGGTACGTCGATCCCGTCGACCCGCTCGTACGCCTTCCGCACCAGATGGAACGTCGCGGCCGCGTCGCTCGTGTTCCGCACCGTCCAGTCGCCGCCCGGCGGCAGGTACGCATACCCGCCCTCGGTCAACGTGTGCTTCTCCCCCGCGACCGTCAGCACAACGTTGCCTGAGACAACAAACACCACGGCCTCGGCGGCCGGGTCGGTCTCCGGCTTGTCGCTACCCCCACCAGGCCCGACCTCGACGATGTACTGCGAGAACGTCTCCGCGAACCCGGACAGCGGCCGGGCGATCACCCACAACCGCGTGTCGTCCCAGAACGGCAGCCGGCTGGTGACGATGTCCCGCATCGTGCCGCGCGGCAGGACGGCGTACGCCTCGGTGAGGACCGCGCGGTCGGTGGTGAGGTCGGTCTGCGCGGGCAGCCCGCCCTTCGGGGCGTAGTAGCTCATCGTTCTCCTCGGGTCAGCAGGCGGCCGCGCGGGTCGACGTCGATGTCGACGGGGTGGCCGCGAAGCCAGGTACTGCGGACGACGCCGGTGAGCGTGCGTCCGTCGTACGGCGTGATGGCGTTCTTGTGCTGGAGTTGCGTCGCGTCGACGGTGAACGTCTCGTCGGGGGCGAGGACGCAGAGGTCGGCGTCGTACCCGATCTCGAGGGCGCCCTTGGTGGTCAGGCCGGTCTGCTTCGCGGGGGCGGCGGACATCCAGCGGCCGACGTCGGCGAGAGTGAAGCCGCGGCGGCGGGCCTCGGTCCACACCGCGGGCAGGCCGATCTGGAGCGAAGCGATCCCGCCCCAGGCGGTGCCGAAGTCGCCGGTGTCGAGGTGCTTGAGGTCGATCGTCGACGGCGAGTGGTCGGAGACGACCAGGTCGATCGTGCCGTCGCGGAGGCCTTCCCAGAGCAGCTCGCGGTTGGCGGCCTCGCGGATCGGCGGGCAGCACTTGTACTGCGTGGCGCCGTCGGGGATGTCCTCGGCGTTGAAGGTCAGGTAATGCGGGCAGGTCTCCGCGGTGATCCGTACGCCGTCGTTGCGGGCCTTCGCGATGAGCGGGAGGACCTCGGCGCTGGAGACGTGCAGGATGTGGACGCGGCAGCCGGTCTCGCGGGCCAGGTCGATGACTTCGGCAACGGCATCGTTCTCGGCGGTGCGGGGGCGGGAGTTGAGGAAGGCTTGGTAGTTCGCGCCGTTCGGCGGGGTGGCCTCGTCGATGCGATGGGCGTCCTCGGCGTGGACGATGAGCAGTCCGTCGAAGCTGCTGATCTCGCGCATCGCGGCCTCGAGTTGGGGGTGGTCGAGGGGCGGGAATTCGTCGACGCCGGAATGCAGCAGGAAGCACTTGTAGCCGAATACGCCGGCGTCGTGGAGTGGGCGCAGGTCGGGGAGGTTGCCCGGGATCGCGCCGCCCCAGAAGCCGACATCGACGTACGCCTGGGTCTCGGCGGTCTTGCGTTTGAGCGTGAGCGCGGGCACGTCGCAGGTCGGCGGGATGCTGTTGAGCGGCATGTCGATGATCGCGGTGACGCCGCCGCTTGCCGCTGCCTTGGTCGCGGAGGTGAAGCCTTCCCAGTCGGTCCGGCCGGGATCGTTGACGTGGACGTGGGAGTCGACGAGGCCGGGGAGGAGGACTTCGTCGTCTTGGAGGCGTACGTCGGTGGTGGCCTGGAGGTCGGCGTCGTACGGCGCGATCGCGACGATGCGGCCGTCGCGTACGCCGAGCGCGGCCGGGTGCTCGCCGCCAGGGCGCATGACTCGCCGGGCCCGGATCACCAGATCAAGAGCGTTCATGCGATCCCTCTCTCCCTTCTCGTCATCGTAAGGTGCTCGACGGCGATCCGTTCGCCAAGCTGTTCGAGCAGCGGTTTGGGCTCGGCGATGCATCGCTGGACGTCCGGCTCTAGGTCGGTGAGGGCGTAGGCGGCTTGCACGCCGGCCTGTTGCAGCTCGTGGTGCTCCAGCCGGTTCACCCCACAAACCGCGACCACTGGGATGCCGGTCGCCTTCGCGGCTACTCCAGCGACTGCCTTGCCGTGGAGCGTTTGCTCGTCGAGCGCCCCTTCTCCGGTGATCACGAGGTCGGCGCCGGCCAGCTGTTCCTCGAACCCGACCATCTCCAACACCAGCTCAATCCCCGGCCGAAGCTCCGCGCCAAGAAGCGCAACCGCCGCAAACCCCACCCCACCCGCAGCACCCGCACCGGGCGTGTCCCGCAGATCCCGCCCGGTCACTTGAGCCACCAGATCAGCCCATTCCCCGAGCCTGCCATCCAACTCCACCACCTGCTCCGGCGTCGCACCCTTCTGCGGCCCGTAAACAGCCGCCGCACCTCGTGGCCCGGTAAGCGGGTTGTCGACATCACAAGCAACAACAACCTGAACCCCTCGAAGCCGCCGCCGAAGCGAGCCAAGGTCGAGCCCGGTTCCTGTCAGAGCCTCGACGAGGCCTCTGCCGCCGTCGGTGGAGGCGCTGCCGCCTATGCCTAGGATTACGCGGGTGCAGCCGGCTTCTACTGCTGCTGCCATTAGCTCGCCGGTGCCGTATGAGGTGGCGGTCATCGGGGCGAGGCTGGCCTCGGGGAGGCGGACGAGGCCGGAGACGTCTGCTAGTTCTACGACTGCGGTGTCGCCCAGGCGGGCGTAGGCGGTTGCGACCGGTTCGCCGGTGGGTCCGGATGCGGTGAGCGGGACCAGCTCATAGCCGGCAGCCACGGCGGCGGCGAGGGTGCCGTCGCCGCCGTCAGCCACCGGGACGGGGACCACGGTGGCGTCGGGGTGAACTCGTCGTACCCCGGCGCCGACCGCGGCTGCCACCTCCGCGCTGGTCAGGCTTCCTTTGAACTTGTCGGAGGCAACTACTACCCGAACCATCAGTCCAGCAGAGCCAATGCAGTCGGGGCGTCCTCGGGGTTGATGGCCAGGTCTTCGAATTCGATGACGTTGTCGATTTCTACGCCCATGGAGACGTTGGTGACGCGCTCCAGGATGACCTCGACGACGATCGGGACCTGGTGTTCGACCATCAGTTTCTTGGCCTGCTCGAGGGCCGGCAGGATGCCGTCCGGCTCGAACACCCGAAGCGCCTTGCAGCCAAGGCCTTCCGCGACCTTCACGTGGTCGACGCCGTAGCCGTTGACCTCGGGGCTGTTGATGTTCTCGAAGGACAGCTGCACGCAGTAGTCCATGTCGAAGTTCCGCTGTGCCTGCCGGATCAGCCCGAGGTACGAGTTGTTCACCACCACGTGGATGTACGGAATGTTGAACTGCGCCCCGACCGCCAGCTCCTCGATCAGGAACTGGAAGTCGTAGTCGCCGGACAACGCCACCACCGTGCTCTCCGGATCCGCAACCGCGACCCCCAGCGTCGCCGGCACGGTCCACCCGAGCGGCCCGGCCTGGCCCGCGTTGATCCAGTGCCGCGGGCGATAAACGTGCAGCATCTGCGCCGCCTGGATCTGCGACAACCCGATCGTGCTGACGTACCGGACATCCGGCCCGAACGCCCGGTTCATCTCCTCGTACACCCGCTGCGGCTTGATCGGCGTGTTCTCGAAATGCGTCTTCCGCTGCAACGCCGTACGCCGATCGCGGCACTCCGCGGCCCACGCGCTGCGATCCGCCAGCCTGCCGTCCGCGGCCCACTCGCGCGCCACCTCGACGAACACCTGCAGCGCAGCCCGCGCGTCCGACACGACCGAGTAGTCCGGCGCGAACACCCGCCCGATCTGCGTCGGCTCGATGTCCACGTGGATGAACTTCCGCTCCCCGCGATAAACGTCCAGCCCGCCGGTGTGCCGGTTAGCCCACCGGTTGCCGATCCCGAGCACCAGATCGGACGCAAGCATCGTCGCGTTCCCATAGCGGTGCGACGTCTGCAGCCCGACCATCCCCGCGCTCAACGGGTGGTCATCTGCGATCGAACCCCACCCCATCAACGTCGGTACGACAGGAATGCCCGTCAGCTCCGCAAACTCCACGAGCAGCTCGCTGGCATCCGCGTTGATCACGCCACCACCCGCAACGATCAACGGCTGGGCAGCGGACCCCAGCATCTGCAGCACCCGCTCCGCCTGCGCCCGCGTCGCCGCGGGACGCGACACCGGAAGCGGCTCGTACGTGTCGATGTCGAAATCGATCTGCGCGAGCTGTACGTCGAGCGGCAGGTCGACCAGCACCGGACCCGGCCGGCCTTCGCGCATCACCTGGAACGCCTTCTGGAAGGTCCCCGGCACCTGCGCGGCCTCCATCACCGTGACCGCCCACTTCGCGACCGGCTTGGCGATCGACGAGATGTCGACAGCCTGGAAGTCCTCCTTGTGCAGCTTCGCGACCGGCGCCTGGCCGGTGATGCACAGGATCGGGATCGAGTCGGCGGCAGCGGAGTACAGGCCGGTGATCATGTCGGTGCCGGCGGGACCCGACGTACCGATGCAGACGCCGATGTTGCCGGCCCGCGCCCGGGTGTAGCCCTCGGCCATGTGCGAGGCAGCCTCGACGTGGCGGGCGAGGACGTGCTTGATCCCGCCGTGGTCGCGCATCGCTGCGTAGAACGGGTTGATCGCGGCGCCGGGCAACCCGAACGCCTGCGTCGAACCCTCCTTCTCCAGGATCAGTACTGCGGCGTCAACCGCACGCATCCGTGCCATCAGCCGATCTCCTTCCCGGACAGCCGCTCGACGCCGCGCAGCAGAGCCGAGTGGTCGAGGCCGCCGTCACCGTTCGCCCGCGCCGACGCGACGAGCTGCGCGACGAGAGCACCCAGCGGTACGACGACACCCGCCTCGCGGGCGGCCGCGGTCACGATGCCCATGTCCTTGTGGTGCAGGTCGATCCGGAACCCGGGCTGGAAGGAGCGCGACAGCATGTTCTCCTTCTTCTGGTTCAGTACGGTCGAGCCGGCCAGACCGCCGCCGAGGACCTCGAGCGCCGCCTTGGTGTCGACGCCGTACGCCTCCAGGAAGACGACCGCTTCGGCGACGGCCTGGATGTTCGCGGCGACGATCAGCTGGTTGGCCGCCTTGACGGTCTGCCCCGAACCGCTCGGGCCGACGTGGACGACGGTCTTGCCGACGACGTCGAACAGGGGCTTGGCCTTCGCGAAGTCGTCCGCGTCGCCGCCGACCATGATCGACAGGGCGGCGTTCTTCGCACCCGCCTCGCCGCCGGAGACCGGGGCGTCGAGCAGGTGGAACCCGAGCGCGCGCGCCCGCTCGGCGAGCTGCTGGGTGACGTCCGGCCGGATGCTCGAGAAGTCGATGATCAGCGTGCCGGTCTCGGCCAGCTGGAAGACGCCGTCCTCACCCTCGAGCACGTCCTGGACGTCGGGCGAGTCGGGCACCATCACGCAGACCACGTCGGCGCCCTTGACCGCCTCGGCGAGCGAGGCCGCGGCGCGACCGCCGGCCGCGATCAGGTCCTGGGCGCGCTCCGGGGAGCGGTCGAGCCCGACCACGCTGTGCCCGGCGTTGGCGAGGTGGACGGCCATCGGGTTGCCCATGATGCCGAGGCCGATGAAGGCGATATTCGTCATTGCAAGTCTCCTAGGTGAGTCAGCGGCGCTCGAACGGCAGCCAGCCGAAGCTTTCGTCTGAGGTGGTGGACGGCTTGTACTCGAGTCCGACCCAGCCGGAGTAGCCGTTGGCCTCCAGGGCGGTGAGCTGCTGGTCGAGCGGGAGCGTGCCGGTGCCGGGCTCGTTGCGGCCCGGCGCGTCGGCGATCTGCACGTGGGCGACCCAGTCGGTGCTGTCGGCGATCACCTTGTTCACGTCGTCGCCGTTGACCGCGAGGTGGTACAGGTCGGCGAGCAGTCCGACGTTCGGTACGTCGTACGCCGTCTGGACGCGATCGATCACGGTCAGGGCGTCGGCCGCCGTCTTCAGCGGGTACCGGTCGGCGCCGCTGACCGGCTCGACCAGGACCGTTGCGCCGATCCGCGCGGCGGCCCGGGCGGCGAGGGCCAGGTTCTCGACCGCGAGGTCGTCCTGCTCCTGCTCGCTGCTGCCGTCGACGCGGTTGCCGTAGAGGGCGTTGAAGCCCTGGGTGCCGAGTCGCTCGCCGATGCCGACGGTGACGTCGACGTTGTCGCGGAACTCGCTGGACCGCTTCGGCCAGGACACCAGGCCGCGGTCGCCGCCGGGCATGTCGCCGGCGAAGAAGTTGAGACCGGTCAGCTGCACGCCGGAGTCGGTGATCGCGTTGACGAACGCGTCGACCTGTCGGTCCGGCGGGACCGCCTCGACGAACGGCCACCAGAACTCGACCGCGCTGAACCCGGCCCGCCGGGCAGCCGCCGGCCGCTCCAGCAGGGGCAGCTCGGTGAACAGCAGCGAACAGTTCACCGTGTACCGCAGTTGGTGGCTCATCCTGACTCCATTTTCCGTATTGCGGAAGTTCATTTCTGTTCTGCGAAAACCATAGGTTGGCCGGGTCGAGACCGTCAAGGGCTGGGTTCGCGACGGCGAGGGGGTGTCTCACGTGGGCGCGCGCGTTGTACGTTCCTCTAAAGGAGGTACGCCGTGCTGCTCGCCGAACTGCTGGATGCGCCCGAGCTCGGGCTGCGCCTGCTGCATTCGGCCGGCGGGATGCTGGATCGCCCGATCGGGCGCCTCGTCACCACCGACCTGCTCGAGCCGGGGCGCTACCTGAACGGCGGCGAGGTGGTGCTGACCGGGCTGGTCTGGCGGCGCCGGCCGATGGACAGCGAGGTGTTCGTCGCCTCGATGGCGGGCCGGGGAGCGACCACGATCCTGGCGGGCAAGGCGCAGCTCGGGGATGTGCCGGCGGACCTGCTCGATGCGTGCCGGCGGCACGAGGTGACGCTGATCGAGGTACCTATCGAGATCGCGTTCGCGGACGTCACGGAGTACGTCGCGGCGGCCGGATCAGCCGAGACCGGGGCCCGGTTGTCGGCGAGTCTCGTCCGGCAGCGGCAACTGTTGTCGTCGATCGCGGCCGGGCGCAGCCTCGACGAGTTGGCGGCACGGATCTCCGCCGAGATCGGGCACGACTGCCGCGTACTCACCCCGACCGGGCGCCACGTCGTACCGGGGCCGGGTGAGCTCGACGCCGCCGCGATCGATGCGGTGACCCGCAAGTTCTTGACCGCGGATCGGACGCCGGCCGTCGCGATGACGATCGACGCGTCGTACAGCCTGTTCCCGGTCGGATCCGGGCTGGGGAACCGTCTGACGGCGTGGGTCCTGGTGATCGAGGGCGACCACAACGAATGGTCCCGCGACCACGTCGAGGCGGTGCACGAACTGTGCGCGATCGCCGCGCTGGACCGCGCCCGCCGGGACGAAGGCCGCCGCGCGCTGCGCCCGTTGGTCGCGGATGCGCTCGCGCTGGTCGAGTCCGGCGCACCGCAGGCCGAGGTCGCGGCACGCCTCAAGCAGGCGGGTTCACACTCGGAGCGGCCGATGGTCGTGGCGGTCGCCGAGCTCCGCGACGACGGGCCGAGCGAGGTCGCGCTGAGCCTGTTGGAGGACGTCGCGCTGACGGTCGGCCCGGCGGTGGTCGCGCCGGGACGCGACGGTTTGCTGGTCGGCTTTCTGCCCTATACGCCCGAGCTGCCCGAGCACGTACGACGGAGCTTCAGCCGACTCGCGCCGGGGCTGAGCCGGGGTCGGCTCGCAGTCGGAATCAGCGGCGAGACCTCGGTCGACGCCCTCGCCGGCGCACTGGAAGAAGCCCGCTTCGCGCAGCGTGCAGCCAGCGCCGGTCGAGCCCCGGTGTCGGTCGTCACCTCGGACGAGGTCGCCTCCCATGTCCTCCTGCTCGCGACCTTGCCCGACGACGTACGGCGTACGTACACCAACCGGGTCCTCGGAGCGGTACTCGAGCACGACCGCCGGACCCATGCCGACCTGCTCACCACGCTCCAGGCATTCCTCGCCTGCTCGTGTTCCTGGACCCGTACGGCGGAGTCCCTGCACCTGCACGTCAACACCGTTCGCTACCGGATCGAACGCGTTGAGCAACTGACCGGTCGCGATCTGTCGAGCCTCGAGGACCGGGTGGACGTGTTTCTCGCGCTCAAATCGCTCTGATTGTGTGATCGCACAAAGAGTCGTGTTCATCAGCGGTTCATCTTCGGAGGTTCACCGGGTGCAATCCGGGGCCCGGTGAGCCGATGCTCGGGTGCAGGTCAAAACCCCCCGAGGAGCGTGTCCCGATGAAGGCAGTCCTGCGACCCAGTAGCCGGCAGACCAGCCGCCACCCCGTCGACCAGCTGCTGCCTCCGGGCAAGCTGGCGGTGTACGGCGCCCAGCACGTGCTGGCGTTCTACGCCGGAGCGGTGATCGTACCGATCCTGCTCGCCAGCGCGATCGGTCTCAGCACCGAGCAGCTCATCCACCTGATCAACGCCGACCTGTTCACCTGTGGCATCGCCTCGATCATCCAGTCCGTCGGGTTCTGGAAGGTCGGCGTCCGGCTGCCGCTGCTGCAGGGCGTGACGTTCACGGCGGTGTCGCCGATGATCGCGATCGGCCTCGCCGCGGGCGGCGGGACGGACGGGCTGCTGGTGATCTACGGCGCCGTACTGGTCGCCGGTCTGGCCACGTTCTTCATCGCACCGTTCTTCAGCAAGCTGATCCGGTTCTTCCCGCCGGTTGTGACCGGCTCGGTGATCACGATCATCGGCCTCGCGCTGCTGCCGGTCGCGGCCGGGGACGCGGTCGGCGGTGCGGGTCCTGATGCCGCGCCGACCAGCGGGAAGAACATGGCCTACGCGCTGGGGACGCTGGCCTTGATCGTGCTGATCCAGCGGGTCTTCAAGGGCTTCATGGCGACGATCGCCGTACTGATCGGCCTGGTGGCCGGGACCCTGGTGGCCTGGGCGTTCGGTGACGCACACTTCGGCGCTGTCGGGGACGCCGCGTGGGCCGGGGTCACGACGCCGTTCTACTTCGGCTGGCCGAAGTTCTCGGTGGCGGCGATCATCTCGATGGTCGTGGTCATGCTGATCACCGCGGTGGAGACCACCGGTGACGTGTTCGCGACCGGTGAGATCGTCGAGAAGCGGATCGGCCGCGAGGACATCGCCCGGGCGCTGCGGGCCGACGGCCTGGCGACCACGATCGGCGGCGTCTTCAACTCGTTCCCGTACACCTGCTTCGCCGAGAACGTCGGCCTGGTCCGGCTGACCCGGGTCCGCAGCCGCTGGGTGGTCGCGACGGCCGGCGCGATCATGATCGTGATCGGGCTGCTGCCGAAGGCCGGCGCGATCGTGGCCGGCGTACCGCACCCGGTGCTGGGCGGCGCTGCGCTGGCGATGTTCGCGACTGTGGCCGTGGTCGGATTCCAGACCCTGACCAAGGTCGACTTCCACGACCATCGGAACGTCGTCATCGTCGCGACCAGCGTCGGCCTGGCCATGTACGTCACCGCACAGCCGCAGGTCGCACAGGCCGTGCCGGACTGGGCCGAGATCATCTTCGGCAGCGGCATCACGCTCGGCAGCCTGACCGCGATCTTCCTGAACATCCTGTTCCACCACGTCGGCAAGAACTTCGGCCCGGCGGTCGCGGGTCAGCCGGGTGACACGGTCCGGCTGGACCAGGTGAACAAGATGACCCGCGAGGAGTTCGTCGAGACGTTCGGTGGGCTGTTCCAGGGTCCGCGCTGGGCCGTCGAGCGTGCCTGGGACATGCGGCCGTACGCCGACACCCACGCGCTGCGACGTTCTTTCCAGGAGGCATTGTTCTCCGGCTCGCGCGACGAGCAGCGCGATCTGATCCAGGCATACCCGCAGCTCGGATCGCAATTCGTTGCCGACGGCCTCAGTGGTGAGGCGTCGCTGCGGGACCAGTCGGACAAGGGGCTGACGTTCCTCGGCGATCCGGAGCGCGACCAGCTGGCCGCGATCACGTCGGAGTACGAGCAGCGGTTCGGGTTCCCGTTGGTGATCTCGGTGCGCGATGCAGAGTCGTACGACCGGATCGTCGAGCAGGGCCGTGAGCGGCTGGGCAACTGCGAGAACCAGGAGCACGCCGCCGCGCTGCTCGAGATCGCGAAGATCGCCGGCTACCGGTTCGACGACTTCGTGTCCGATGCCAACCCGATCCACAGCGCACGAACCCGTTGGAGCAGCAACCGATGACTACCCAAGCCCTGCGCGCCCCGGCTGTGACGGTGAACGGCGAGCTCACCGCTCTCGGCGACATCCCCGTACACACGACGGTGCTGGACTGGCTGCGCGACCGCGGCCTGACCGGTGCCAAGGAAGGGTGCGCCGAGGGCGAGTGCGGCGCGTGCTCGGTCCTCGTAGCCCGGGCCGGCACCGACACCCCGACCGAGTGGACCGCGGTCAACGCGTGCCTGCTGCCGATCGCGTCGCTGGACGGTCAGGAGCTGATCACGTCCGAGGGCCTCGGCTCGCCCGAGGCGCTGCACCCGGTGCAGAAGGAGATGGCGGTTCGCGGCGGTTCGCAGTGCGGTTACTGCACCCCGGGCTTCGTCTGCAGCATGGCCGCGGAGTACTACCGCCCGGGTCGCACCTGTGGCGGGGACGGCGACCATGAGCACGGTCCGAACGGCTTCGATCTGCATTCGTTGAGCGGGAACCTCTGTCGATGCACCGGGTATCGCCCGATCCGCGACGCGGCCTACGCGCTCGAAGACCCGCCGGAGAACGACGCCTTCGCAGTACGCCGCACCTCGCCGCCGCCGGCGCCGGCACCCACCGGCATGACGTCACCCGAGGGCGAGTTCATCAGGCCGGCATCGCTCAACGAGGTACTGACGGTTCTGGGTGATCGGAACGATGCGGTGATAGTTGCCGGCTCGACCGATCTGGGCGTGCAGGTGAATATCTTCGGGTCCCGTCCGTCGCTGACCATCGCGATCGACCGCCTGGAGGAGCTGCGTGAGTTCAGCTTCGGGGAGGACGAGGTGCGGCTGGGTGCGGCGCTGACGTTGACCGAGATCGAGCGGCGGCTGGCGGGCCGGGTGCCGTTGCTGGGTGAGATGTTCCCGCAGTTCGCGTCGCGGCTGATCCGGAACGGGGCGACGATCGGCGGGAACCTGGGGACGGGATCGCCGATCGGCGACACACCGCCGGCGCTTCTGGCGCTGGATGTTTCGTTGGTGCTGGCATCGAGTCGCGGCGAGCGGACGGTTGCGCTCAGCGACTACTTCACCGGGTATCGGCAGACCGTGAAGGCTGCCGATGAGCTGATCAGGACGATCGTGATTCCGTTGCCGTTGGCACCGATGACCGCGTTCCACAAGATCGCCAAGCGGCGCTTCGACGACATCTCCAGCGTCGCGATCGGGTACGCCGTCGACGTACAGGACGGCGTGGTGCGGGACGCGAAGATCGGGCTCGGTGGTGTCGCGGCGACCCCGTTGCGCGCCCGGGAGACCGAGGCCGCGCTGGTCGGGCGGCCGTGGAGCGAGGAGACCGTGCGGATCGCGGCGGCCGTGATGGCAGCCGAGGGTACGCCGATGGACGATCACCGCGCGAGTTCGTCGTACCGCTCGGCGATGCTCGGGCAGTCGTTGCTGCGGTTCTACTTCCAGGGGGTGGCGTCATGAGCTCGTTGTCGGAGCGGCCGCTCCAGCCGGTCGTCGGGGTGCCGATGCCGCATGAGAGCGCTGCGCTGCATGTGACCGGAACTGCTTTATATACAGACGATCTGGTGATGCGGACGAAGGACGTGCTGCATGCGTGGCCGGTGCAGTCGCCGCACGCGCACGCGCGGGTGACTGCGTTGCGCGTGAAGCCGGCGTACGACGTGCCTGGTGTTGTGCGGGTGCTGACGGCGGACGACGTACCTGGGGTGAACGACGCCGGGGTGAAGCATGACGAGCCGTTGTTCCCGGGTGAGGTGATGTTCAACGGGCATGCGGTGTGCTGGGTGCTCGCGGACACGCTCGAGGCTGCGCGGCTCGGGGCGTTGGCGGTGGAGGTCGAGTACGAGCCTCTCGCGTCGTTGGTGACCGTTCGCGAGGCGATCGATGCGGGGAGCTTCCAGGGCATCGGGCGGCATCTGGAGCGGGGCGACGTCGAAGGTGCTCTGGCCGGGGCGGCGCATGTGTTCAGCGGGGAGTTCGAGTTCGCCGGCCAGGAGCACTTCTACCTGGAGACGCACGCGGCGTTGGCGCTGGTGGACGAGTACGGGCAGATCTTCGTGCAGTCGAGTACGCAGCATCCGTCGGAGACGCAGGAGATCGTCGCGCATGTGCTCGGGCTGTCCAGTCATTCGGTGACCGTGCAGTGCCTGCGGATGGGCGGCGGGTTCGGCGGCAAGGAGATGCAGCCGCACGGGTTCGCCGCGATTGCGGCACTGGGCGCGACGTTGACCGGGCGGCCGGTGCGGTTGCGGCTGAACCGGACGCAGGACATGACGATGTCGGGTAAGCGGCACGGGTTCCACTCGTCTTGGACCGTCGGCTTCGCTGATGACGGTCGGCTGGTTGCGCTGGACGCGACGCTGACCGCGGACGGCGGGTGGAGTCTCGATCTGTCGGAGCCGGTGCTGGCGCGGGCGATGTGCCACATCGACAACGCGTACGAGATCCCGCATGTGCGAGTGGACGGGCAGATCGCGCAGACGAACAAGACGTCGCAGACCGCGTTCCGCGGGTTCGGCGGGCCGCAGGGGATGCTGGTCATCGAAGACATCCTCGGCCGGTGCGCGCCGCTGCTCGGGTACGACGCGTTGGAGCTGCGCCGGCGCAACTTCTACCAGCCGGGCGACTCCACGCCGTACGGGCAACCGGTGCGGCACGCGGATCGGCTCGAGTCGTGCTGGAGCCAGGTCATCTCCGGTGGCGAGATCGATGCGCGGGTTGCTGAGATCGAGGCCTTCAACTCGGCGCATGAGCACGTAAAGCGCGGGTTGGCGATGACTCCGGTGAAGTTCGGGATCTCGTTCAACCTGACTGCGTTCAACCAGGCTGGTGCACTCGTCCACGTTTACAAGGACGGGTCGGTGCTGATCAACCACGGCGGCACCGAGATGGGGCAGGGCCTGCACACGAAGATGCTGCAGGTCGCGGCCACCACTTTGGGGGTGCCGTTGGCGCGGGTGCGGCTTGCGCCGACGCGGACGGACAAGGTGCCGAACACGTCCGCGACTGCTGCTTCATCCGGTGCGGATCTGAATGGTGCTGCGATCAAGAACGCGTGTGAGCAGATCCGGGAGCGGCTGGCGCAGGTCGCCGGTGGACGGCTCGGGATCAGTCCGTCCGACGTGCGGTTCGTCGACGGCGACGTACGGGGGTTGTCGGGCGACCGGGTGCCGTGGAATGAGCTGGTCGGCATGGCCTACATGCAACGCGTGCCGCTGTGGGCGGCCGGGTTCTACCGGACCGAAGGCTTGCACTGGGACGCGAACGCGATGCGCGGCGAGCCGTTCAAGTACTTCGCGTACGGCGTGGCGGCGTCCGAGGTCGAGGTGGACGGGTTCACCGGGGCGTACACGTTGCGCCGGGTCGACATCGTCCATGACGTCGGCGACAGCCTGAGCCCGCTGATCGACATCGGCCAGATCGAGGGCGGATTCGTGCAGGGCGCGGGGTGGTTGACGCTCGAGGATCTGCGCTGGGACGAGTCGACCGGCGACCGCCGCGGGCGGTTGGCGACCCAGGCGGCCAGCACGTACAAGCTGCCGAGCTTCTCGGAGATGCCAGAAGTCTTCAACGTCCGTCTGTTGGAGAAGGCCCACGAGGAAGGCGCGGTCTACGGCTCGAAGGCCGTCGGCGAGCCGCCGCTCATGCTCGCGTTCTCGGTACGGGAGGCCTTGCGCCATGCCGCAGCCGCCTTCGGCCCCGCCGGCACCAGCGTCGACCTGCCATCTCCGGCTACGCCGGAGGCGGTCTACTGGGCTCTTGAGCGCGCACGGGGTGGGGTCTCATGGAATGGCTGAAGGCGCTCCAACTGTTGCGGTCCGGGCGTCGGGCCGGCGTGCTGGTGACTGTGATGTCTGTCCGTGGGCATGCGCCGCGCGAAGCCGGGGCCAAGATGGTTGTTGCTGCTGACAACGTCTGGGCGACTGTTGGCGGCGGCAACCTTGAAGCGCTGGCGATCGAGCGCTCGCGGGAGATGATCGCGGACGGGATCACGGTTCCTGAGGTGTTGACGGCTGCGTTGTCGGACAAAGCGCCGTACCAGCACGGGGTGCAGTGTTGTGGTGGAGAGGTGAAGCTGTTGCTGGAACCGTTGCCTGTGGTGCCTTCGGTGGCGATCTTCGGAGTCGGACACGTCGGGCTCGAGCTGGCGCGCATCCTCGCGCGACACGACATCGAGCTGCATCTTGTCGACTCGCGGTCGGACCAACTGACCGCGGCCCGGCTTGCTGTCCTGGATGACGCCGTCGCACAGGTGCACGTACACAACGTGCCCGTGCTCCCGGAGCTCGTCGTCGGCGAACTGCCGCCCGGCAGCCACGTCGTCATCATGACCCACGACCACGCCGAGGACGCCGCGCTTTGCGACGTTGCCATCCGCAACGACGCGCTCGCAACGATCGGCCTGATCGGGTCCAGCGCCAAATGGACCCGCTTCCAGCGGAAACTCGCCGAGGACGGCAACACCCCGGAAGCGATCGCCCGGATCACCACACCTATTGGCATTCCGAGCGTGACCGGCAAGGAGCCGGCCGTCATCGCGGTCAGTGTTGCCGCCTGGCTGCTCGAACGTTGTACCGCCGACCGGCATCCCGCGTCGGCCCACCCTGCCGAGCGTCGCCCCGCCTCGGCTCATCGTGAGGCGAAGGCATGACTATCTTCCGTGGCACGTTCATCGACACGCCGGAGAACCCGTTCAACGGCGGGAACCTGCGCGTGGACAGCGACACGGGACTCCTGGTCCAGGACGGCGTGATCGTTGCTCGCGGCCCCTTCTTGGAGATCCGGAGCGCACACCCCGCCGAGCAGATCGTCGATCTGACCGACGGCGTCGTACTCCCGGGCTTCGTCGACACCCACGTGCACTTCCCGCAGATCCGCGCCGTCGGCGGCCTCGGCCTGCCGCTGCTCGAGTGGCTCGACCGGTACGCGCTTCCTGAGGAGGCGCGGATGGCGGACGTCTCGTATGCCACCGGGGTCGCGAACGAGTTCGTCCGCGGCCTCGCCGCGGCCGGGACCACCTCGGCGCTCGTCTTCGGCGCGCACTACTCCGACGCGGTCGACGCGCTGTTCAACGCCGCGTCCGGCGTCGGTCTGCGCATCACCTCCGGCCTGGTGCTCAGCGACCGCCTCCTGCGGCCGGAGCTTCTCACCACCCCGGTCCGTGCGTACGCCGAATCGCTCGCCCTCGCCAACCGCTGGCACAACGTTGGCCGCAACCGCTACGCCGTGACTCCCCGCTTCTCGCTCTCCTGCACCGACGACCTCCTCGCCACCTGCCGCGAACTGATGGACGCGATCCCCGGCGCCCTGTTCACTTCACACGTGAACGAGAACGAGGCCGAGATCGCGTCGGTCGCCGACCTGTTCGGTGGCGCCGACTACGTCACGACGTACGACAGGCACGGCCTGGTGGATCGCCGTACGGTGCTCGCCCACAACGTCCACCCGACGGACGTGGAGCTCAAGGTGCTGGCCACGAGCGGCGCGACCGTCGCCCACTGCCCGACGAGCAACGCTGCGCTGGGTAGCGGCCTGTTCCCGCTGAGCCGGCACCTGCAGTACGGCGTACGCGTCGCTCTGGGATCCGATGTGGGCGCCGGCACGGGATTCTCGCTGTTGAAGGAGGGCCTGCAGGCGTACTTCTGCCAGCAACTCCTCGCCGACCAGGGCCGCCCGCTGACCGCAGCCCACCTGCTCTACCTGTCCACCGCCGCCGGCGCCGAGGCCCTGGACCTCCCGCATGTCGGCCACCTGAGCGTCGGCCAACACTTCGACGCGCAACTCCTCCGGCCCGCCGACGGCTCACCGTTGGCCGTCGGCCTCACCCATGCCGAAGACACCGAGGAAGCGCTGGCCCGCATCTTCACCCTAGGAACCCCGGCGGACGTCCAGGCGGTCTGGATCAACGGCACCCTCCTCCACTCGTGACCGCCGTGATGGCGAGTCGACGCCAAGCGGACCAGCCGGGGCGAGCTCCGGCCTAGGTTGAGGCGCGTCGCCAACTGGGGGAGGTAGAACGCGTGCGATTCCAGGTGCTCGGTTCGCTGAACGTGCTCGACGACCATGGCGTACCAGTGCTCGTGACCGCTCCGCGGTTGCGGTTGCTGCTGGCAACGCTCCTGGTCTGTGCTCATCGGGAGGTGCCGGTCGCGGAGTTGGCCGAGGTGCTCTGGCCGGTCGACCAGCCCGCGTGCCCGCGGGACGCCGTACAGACCTACGTACGTCGGCTGCGCGCTCTCGTCGGCCGCAGCCGGATCGAGACCGGGCTGGTCGGGTACCGCATCCGGCTCCGGCCGGCTGAGCTCGACGCGGCAGGGTTTCGCGCCGCGGTCGAGCAGGCTCGCTCGACGGACGACCTGGCGTGCAGGACCGCAGTTCTGGAGGGAGGACTGCGGCTCTGGCGCGGAGCGCCGCTCGAAGAGTTCGCCGAGGTGCCGCTGGTGCGAGATGCCGTCGCGGGATTGACCGACGAGTGGCTTGCCGCCGTCGAGCTGTCGATCGCGGCCCGCCTCGAGCTCGGTCGCCACCATGATCTGGTTCCGGAGCTCCGGGCGTTGACGCGCGCCCACCCGGCGCACGAAGGGCTGTGGGGCCACCTGATGGTCGCGTTGCATCGCACCGGCCGGCAGTCCGAGGCGCTCGCGGCGTACGACGACCTGGCCGGGAATCTCGCTACCGAGCTGGGCATCGATCCGGGGCCTGGACTCCGCGACGTCCGCCAGTCGCTGCTGACCGGCCGGCTAGCTGATCAGGTCAGATGTCCTTGCTGCTCATCGGGAATCTCCTTGTCGCCCGGAGTCCGTCCGGTCGCGGCGGGCGCGGTGCGCGTCCACTGAGATCATGAGTCAGGCCGCCGTCAGCTCGCCGTCATCGTCTGACGGTCAGCTGCTCAGAGCCAACCGCGGCGAACCGCCTCGGCGCCGGCCTGGAAACGGTTGCGGACGCCGAGCAGCGTCAACAGCTCCCCGACACGGCGGCTGTAGGTGCGCGCGGACAGCCCGAGACGCGATGCCGCGACCTCGTCGGTCGCACCCGATGCCAGCGCCGGCAGGATCGCGGCCAGGTGTGGTGGCGGCAGATCGCGTTCCATTCCCTCGGGCTCCGCCCCCTCGTTCCACAGTGTCTGGTGCACCGCGACCAGGGCGGACACCACACTCGGATCCCGGATGATCTGGAAGCCCTCTGCGAGGACCGCCGAGTTCAGCGGCAGCAGAGCCGTCTGCCGATCGATGATCGAGAGCTTCAGCGGTACGACGTCGACGACCCGCGCCTCACCACCGGCTCGGTACACGATCGCACCGAGCTGCTGGTCGGCCAGGATCCCCGCCCGCGACGTCACCTGGCGTACCCGTGCACCGCGACCGAGGGCGGCGCGAAGCGTGGCTGGACCCCGCTGCTGGATCGGATCCGGTACGTCGTGAGCGAGCAGATAGCTGGTGTCGTCGAAGCTCAGGATCTCTTGTCGCGCCTGCGAACGCAGCTTCGTGATGCAGTCCCAGAGCGACGACTGCGACCCGCGCAGAGTCTGCGCGGGCGCGGCAACGCCGAGCCGGACCCGACGTTTGCCCTGGTCCAGGGCATGCGAGACCCGAGCGTACGGATCGCGCCGGGAGGCCATGTCCCCATTCTGACCATGGCGACCGGGTCATTCGACTGATGGCGAGTTCTCGCCATCAGCAGCTCGTCCTGCCGGGTTCAGGCCGTCAGGTTGTGCTGAACTCGGGCTGTTTCGTCGGCCAGAGAATGCTCGTCGACCGTGCGGACGGCGCCGCGCTCGACTACAGGGCGGCCGTTGACGAGGAGGAGGTCGAGGGGCGGAGGGGTGCTGAGGACGAGTGTGGCGATCGGGTCGGGGATGCCGGCGTGCGGGAGGGTGTTGAGGTTCCACACGGCCAGGTCGGCAAGCTTGCCCGGCTCGAGGGAGCCGATGTCGTCCGAGCGACCGAGGATGCGGGCACCATTAAGCGTCGCCATCTCCAGGGCGGCGCGGACGGTGAGGGATTGCGGTCCGCCGCGGGCTCTGGCGAAGAGCAGCGCGTGCCGGACTTCTTCGACCAGGCTGCCGGATTCGTTGCTCGCGGCACCATCCACGCCGAGTCCCACAGGAGCGCCGGCCGCGCGGAGGTCGGCGGTGCGGGCGATGCCGGCGCCCAGGCGAGCGTTGGAGCTCGGGCAGTGGGCCACGCCGGTGCCGGTGCTGCCGAGGTGCTTGATCTCGGCGTCGTCGAAGTGGATGCCGTGGGCGAACCACACATCGTTGCCGGTCCACCCTAGTTGGTCGGCGTACTCGAGAGGCGTGCAGTTGAACGTCTCCCGGCACCAGTCCGTCTCGTCGGTGGTCTCGGCGAGGTGGGTGTGCATGCGTACGCCGCGACGCCGGGCCAGCTCGGCCGATTCGCGCATCAGTTCGCCGCTCACGCTGAACGGCGAGCACGGCGCGACCACGATCTGCAGCATCGAGTCCGGCGACGGATCGTGCCAGCGGTCGATCGCGGCCTCGGTCGCGGCAAGGATCTCGTCGCGGTCCTCGACCACGGAGTCCGGCGGCAACCCACCGTCCTTCTGACCGCGATCCATCGACCCACGAGCGGGATGGAACCGTAGGCCGACCTCGGCGGCCGCAGCGATCTCGGCCGCGAGCAGGTCGCCACCTTCGCGCGGGAAGACGTAGTGGTGGTCGGCTGCGGTGGTGCATCCGGTCCGTGCGAGTTGAGCGAGCGCGGCCCGCGCAGCGACGTACACGGTCTCCTCGGAGATCCGCGCCCAGACCGGGTACAGCGTCGTCAGCCATTCGAACAACGTCGCGTCGGCGGCGAGACCGCGCGTCACCCATTGGTACAGGTGCTGGTGCGTGTTCACGAAGCCTGGTGTGACAAGGCATCCCGAGCCGTCGATGACCCGGGCATCGTCGTAGTGCGGCGCCGGACCGGGGCCGACCGCAACGATCTGCTTGCCTTCAACAACGACATGCCCGGCGAACTCGCGCCGGGACGGATCGAGGGTCGCCACGTAGGCGCCCTCGATCACGATCCTCGACATGGTCAGCAGAACCCTGGTACGGCGTGCCAGGCGCTGCCCGCGTCGCTCGCGTCGTCGCGGGTCACGGTCGCCTCGATCAGACCGTACGGGCGGTCCGCGGCGATGAAGACCTCGCCCGGGTTCTCGACCCCGAACGGCGACAGGTCGACCAGGAAGTGGTGCTTGTTCGGCGCGGAGAACTTGATCTCGGCAACCTCCGGGTGCTGCTCGAGCACGGCCTCGCCCATGCCGTACAGCGTCTGCTGCAACGCAAGGCTGTGGATCGTGGCGAACCGCGACAGCAGTAGCCCCTTGATCCCGTCGTACGACTTGTCCCAGTCAACGTCGGTGTGGTCGTAGCGCCAGCGCGCGACCAGCGATGTCGCGAGGATCCGGTCGTTCGTCTCCGGCAGCGTCGTGTACTTGTCCTTGAGGAACCCGTGGAACTCCGACCCGGTCGACTTCAGTACGACGAGATCGCTGATGCCCGACACGACGTAGGACTTCCGCTCGTCGCCGCGGCGCTCGACGTTCACGACCGTCGTACGCACGCCGCCGCCGGTCCGGACGAACGAGTGATCATGGTCCTGGCCGTCGACCTGGATCCGGTCCCAGGCGTACTCCTCGACCTCGATCCGCGCGCCCTCGGCGGCCGGCGAGGCCTCGAGGAAGTGTGCGCCGAGCGTCAGCGCGTAGTCCTCGATCGCGCCGACGCCCTTCTCCTTCGCGAACGCGAACGCGGTGTTCTTCTGCGTGTCGGTCGGCAGTACGTCGCTCTGGTCGCCGGTCGTGTGCGCGGCCTCGAAGTTGCCGCGCAGCGCGGTCGAGACGTTCAGGTCGCGGATCTGGTGGCGGGGCGTGTCGCGGTAGATCCGGACAACGCGGCTCTCGGCTTTGCCGTACTGGTTGGCGCCCAGGTGGATGGCCATGGGGTCAGCTCCCTCGGTAGGTGGAAAACGCGAACGGGCTGAGCAGCAGGGGGATGTGGTAGTGCCGCTCGTCGGCGACCGTGAAGGTCACGGAGACCTCGGGAAAGAAGCTGTCCTGACCGGTCGCGGCGGCGTACGACGCGACGTCGAACCAGAGCCGGTAGATGCCTGGGGCAAGCACCGGGACGAGCTCAGCGATCCGACCGTCCTCGTTGGTCGCACCGGTCGCGAGTACGACGTCGTCCTGGTAGAGCCGCACCGGAACACCCTGCGCCGGTCGACCCAGCGCAGTGTCGAGCACATGCGTGCTGAGCGAACTCATGCGTCCACCACCTTGGCCAGCCGGAGCAGCGCGATCTTGCGCAGCTCCTCGTGAACGATCCTGGCCTCGGTCGCCTCGTCGTGCATGAGACGCTCGCGGAGGCTGGTGAGCATGTCCTGCGCGGACAGCCCGGTCGCACAGATCAGGAACACCCGGCCGAACCGCTCCTCGTACTGACGGTTGCCTTCGGCAAGCTCTCGCCGGGCGCCCGGGTCGTCGCCGACACCGGACTGCTCGTTCCGCGACCAGGACGCCTCGGTGCTCACACCCTGCGGCCGGTCACCGATCCGCGGGTGCGCCTGGAGTGCACGATCGACCTCGTTGTCGTCGAGCTCCCGCAGCGACTGGTCCGCGACCGCGGTCAGCGCGGCGACGTCGCCGTACGGCCGCTTGGCCAGGATTCCCTCGACCCACTCGGGTACGTCGCAGCAGGCCGCCAGGGCCGGCCGGAGCCGGTCAGCCGGAGTGGAGTTGAACTCCTCCAGGTCCACGGATCACACACCTTCTCGAATCCCGAAATCGACTTTCCGTATGACGAGAGCGTGACACCCGGCTCGTCCGTCGTCAACAGTTTGTTGAAAATCAGCGAGCGCGGTTCAGGTAGTTGTAGACGGTGAAGCGCGTGACGCCGAGCGCCTCGGCCACGATCTCGGCCGACTTCCGGAACTCGAAGGCGCCACGGGCTTCGAGCATGAGGACCGCCCGCTGCTTGTCGTGGCGGGAGAGCTGGTCGAGGGGGCCACCCAACTCGTCCGCGACCTCCGCCAACAGGCCCTGGACGCCGGTCGAGCCGGTGGCGGCGGGGGCGCCGGCTGGGCTGCTGACGGGGGCGGGTAAGCGTACGGCGACGACCGGCTCCCCCTCCCACACCAGCGGGATGTCGTCGGCGCGGGCGTCGCCCGGCGGGACGAGCTGCGCATTCAGCCGCTCGACCAGTGGCGTGATCGCGTCGACGAGCGGGTGCTGCTCAGGCATCGCGCCGTACCTGCAAGGTCACCTGGCTCGCGCCGCCCGCGAACGCCGCCTCGAGAACCTTCGGGAGCGCTGGCAGCAACAGATGCTGCTCACCACTCACCTGCGTACCGAGCGGCCCGAACTCGCAGTCGAGACCGGCCTCCTCGGCCGCCCGCAACGCCTCGGTCGCATGCGCGGGCGGCGAACCCTCGACATCGAAGGGCTCCGTGGTGAACTCCGCAACGAGTCTCATGTCGCGAGGCTAGCTCTCCGGCACCGCCCTGCGCGCCAGCTTCGCGAGACCAGTGGTGTCGAACTCCGTCTCGTCGATCGCGCCGCACTCGATGCCACGCAGTACGAAACCGGCGAGCGCGACCGCCGTGGCTGGCTCGTCGAGGTAGCCGGACTCGCCGTGGCCGAGGTACGCACGCAGCCGGCGAGCGGCCTGGTCGAAGCCCTCCCGGTAGGACAAGTACGTCGCCGCGAAACGGGTCGGGAGCTGGGCGGGATGCATGTCCCAGCCCTGGTAGATGCCGCGGGCGAGCGAACGCCGTACCAGCCGGAAATGCAGCCGCCAGGCATCGTGCACGGCGTCGCCGACCGGGAGAACGTTGGTCGATCCATCGGATACGAAGACGCCCGTGCCGGCCGCGGCCAGCTGCATCACGTCCTTGGCGTGGTCCGCGACCGGGTGCTCCATGCTCTGGTACGCCGCCGCGATGCCGAGCGAGGCCGAGTAGTCGTACGTGCCGTAGTGCAGCCCGGTGACGCGATCGCCGCCGGCCTTGACCATCCGGGCGATCAGCGCGGTGCCGTCGGCGCCGAGGATCGCCTGCGGAGTCTCGACCTGGATCTCGAACTTCAGCCGCGGTACGCCGTACTGCTGCTCGAGCGTCTCGAGTACGAGCACCATCGCCTCGACCTGCTCGACCGAGGTCACCTTCGGGAGCGTGATCACGAAGCCGTCGGCGATCGTGGCTTCTTTCAGGAACAGGTCGAGGGTGCGAACTGCGCGGCGGCGGGTCGGCGCCTCCAGCGACTTGATCCTCAGACCGTAGAAAGGGGTCCCGGGGTTGGCACGAGCGGCTGCGATCGCGGCGGCATCCTCTTCGTCGTCCGGGCGGTTGCCGTAGCCGTCCTCGAAGTCGATCCGCAGGTCCTCGATCGGTTCGCGCTCCAACTTCGCGCGGACCCGGTCGTAGACGTCGTCCGCGAACTCGGCCGGGAGGTCCAGCACCTTCGCGAGGTCCGCGGCCGATCCGCCGTACTCGTCGAGTGCCGCGCGCGCCTGCGCACCCCAGTCGCCGACGGTGCGTACGTCGTACCGATCGGCGGGCACGTACACGGTGTGGATCGGCTGGCGAACGCCGCGATCGCCTCGATAATCGGCAGCAAGCGCCGCGTCCGCGGCGGCAAGGCGCCGGTCGAGCTCAGCCAGCAGGTCGTCCATAGGGCCTCCTTTTCCGTATTGTGGAGGCTATTATCTACTGTGCGGAAGAGACAAGAGCTGGCGTTTCCGCGATCTGGCGCTAAACTTCCGTCATCCGGAAAGGCGGTCTTCATGGCGGAGACGAACGGCAGCAAGGGCCGTACTGGCAGTGTGCAGTCCATCGAGCGCGCCTTCGGGCTGCTCGAGACCATGGCCGACGCGGGCGGCATGATGGGCCTGTCCCAGCTGGCCACGGCCTCCGGCCTGCCGCTGCCGACCATCCACCGACTGGTCCGAACCCTCGTGGACCTCGGCTACCTCCGTCAAGAGCCGTCCCGGCAGTACATCCTCGGCCCGAAGCTGATCCGCCTCGGCGAGAGCTCATCACACATGCTGAGCGTGTTCGCCCGCCCGCACCTCGCCCACCTCGTCGACGAACTCGGCGAATCCGCCAACATGGCAATGCTCGACGGCGACCAGATCGTGTACCTCGCGCAGGTCCCGTCGCGACACTCGATGCGGATGTTCACCGAGGTGGGGCGGCGCGTCCTCCCGCACTGCACCGCCGTGGGGAAGGCGATCCTGGCGCAGTTCCCGGAGTCGGAGGTGCGCGAGTTGCTGCACCGCACCGGCATGCCGAAACACACCGACAACACGATCACAACCGCCGACGCCTTCACCACCCAACTCCACCAGGCCTCCGACCACGGCTACGCAATGGACGAAGGCGAACAGGAGGTCGGCGTCCGCTGCGTCGCGGTCGCAGTCCCCGACGCCCCAAGCCCGCTGGCCATCTCCATCTCCGGCCCCGCCGGCCGCATGACCGAAGACCTCGTCGAACGAGCCGTCCCCCTCCTGACCCAAGCCGCCAAGTCGTTGTCCGAAGACCTGCATTAGGTACTGCGGTTTGCCCGCACGGATGTAGCCAGCCCTCGCGGTGCTACGCGCGACTCCTTCGTCGCCGTGCTACGCGCCGCCCCACCCACCCCCGGGCTTATCGCCCGGAGCATCCCTTCCGGCTATCGCCGGACCTGCAGGCTATCGCCCGCACCCGTGCGCGCTGGCGCGCGAGTGACCGCCTGGTGGTGCGGCCGGTTCGTACCTGTCGAGGTGGCTGCGACGGGCCCCGCCGTGGTGTGGGTTCGTACGCGGCGAGGTAGCCGCGGCAGTCCGCAGGTCCGGCTGCCCGCATCCACCTCCGGGCTCATCGCCGGGACCTTCCGGGTGCCGCCGGACCTGCGGGCTACCGCCCGCACCCGCGCGCGCTGCCGCGCGTGCGAACGCCTCGTGGTGGCGCGGGTTCGTACTTGTCGAGGTGGCTGCGGCTCGGCGCGCGTGGACTCTCTCGACTATGGGGGCCGCGGCCTACCCCCGCGCGAGGGATCACCCGTTGAATTCGTTGACGCCGAGGGCGAAGTTCCAGTGGCCGATGCCGTTGCGGGCTAGGCCCATTGTGATCAGGCCCATTCCTTCGAGCCAGTGGGACATTTTGAGGGCGCCGACGTCCAGTGGGCGTAGTCCGAGGGTCTCGATGAATGCCCCTACCCGCGCCTTGGCGTCCGCGTCGTCGCCGGCGAGGAAGACGTTCGGGCGGCCGTCTTCCAGGACGTTGCGGAAGATGGTGTTGAAGGCCTTCACCACGCTGGCGCCGGCCGGGGCAACCTTGGCGGCTTCCTGCGCGATCGAGGTCTCCTCGCCGTGCGCCAGTCCGTCGAACATCGCGTTGAACGGGTTGCTGATGTCGACGATGACCTTGCCCGCGAGCGCGTCGCCGTACTCGGCGACGACTGGCACGACACCGTCGTACAGCAGGGCCGTGATGACGATGTCCCCGGCCGGTACGGCGCCCCACCTGCCCGCTGTCGCGTCGCCGCCCAGAGCCTTCGCCAGGTCATCGGCCTTGGACTGGTTGCGTCCCATGACCTCGACGGTGTTGCCGCCCGCCAGCGCGAGCGTGCCGATGGTACGGGCCATGTTCCCCGTACCGATGAGCGTGATGCTGTTCATGAGGTGTGCTCTCTTCCCGTTGTGGGTCGTGGCTCAGATAGCGGTGGTGCCGCCGTCGGCGACGAGTTCCAGGCCGTTGACGTAGCTGGAGTCGTCGGACGCGAGGAACAGCGCGACGCTGGCGATTTCTTCGGGGCGGCCCATCTGTCCGCGTGGGATGAGGGACTCGAATGCGGCTTTGGTTGCCTCGTCGAACAGTTCTTCCTGTTTGGCCGTCGCGACCTGGCCGGGGGTCAGGACGTTGACCCGGATGTTGCGGTCGCGCAGTTCGTTGAGCCAGACGCGGGCCCAGGCCTGCTGGACGGCTTTGCTTCCCGCATAGAGACTCCAGCCAGGGAAGGCGCCGAGGGAGGCGTTCGATCCGGTCATGAAGATCGAGCCGTTGTCGTTCATCAGCGGCAGTGCCTTCTGCACCGTGAACAGGGTGCCGCGCGCGTTGAGCGAGAACGCGCGGTGGAACTGTTCCTCGGTGATCTCGCCGAGGACGGCGGGTTCACCCATGCCGGCGCTGGCCCACAGCACGTCGATCGAGCCCTTCTCGCGCTTGACGGCGTCGTACAAGCGATCCAGGTCGTCGAGGTCGGCCGCGTCGCCCTGGACCGCGGTGACGTTGCGGCCGATCAGCTTGACGGCATCGTCCAGTGCTTCCTGCCGCCGGGCCTGGATGAAGACGTGCGCTCCTTCCTCGACGAACAGTTTGGCGCCGGCCAGAGCCATGCCGGTGGATCCGCCGGTGATCACCGCGACCTTGTCATCGAGCTTTCCCACGATCACTCCGTTGCCTTGATGTTCTTATGTACACCAGATTGTGTACGTAACGTATCTGGCGGTTGATCGGAGCGCAAGCTAAGTACACCGATCGGTACCGAACGAGCTATGCTGCAGGCATGACGGAGTTGGAGAAGGGCCCCCAGGGCCGGCGCCGGGGCAGGGGCGCACGCGAGCGGATCCTCAGCGCGTCGCAGCAACTGTTCCGCGATCAGGGCATCAACCGCACCGGCATGGACCAGCTCTGCGCCGCGGCCCAGGTGTCCAAGCGCACGGCGTACCAGCACTTCACCAACAAGGACGAACTCGTCGCCGAGTACCTGCGCCGGTTCGACCCCGATGTCATGCCCGGGGTGTTCGACCGCGATGACCTCACACCCCGCGAGCGACTCTTCGCCGCGTTCGAGATCCCCGAGTCCACGCCGCTGTGCCCGTACATCGCCGCGGCCGTCGAACTCCACGACCCCGAACACCCGGCATCCCAGTACGCCCGCGACTACAAGACCGCCATCGCCGCCCGCCTCACCGAAACCGCCCGCGAAGCCGGCGCCACCAACCCCGAACAACTCGGCGAACAACTGGCCCTACTCATCGACGGCGCCTCAGCCCGCACCCGAGTCCTCAACACCAACACCTTCCCCACCGCCGCCACCATCGCGAAGGTCCTGATCGACAACGCGATCCCACAGCCCAGCGCTGACCGGGGAACTATCGAGTCTGCTCCCGTCCCGGTAGGAGGCGAATGACCGCCCGATCAGCCCTCGCCAGCCGGAAGACGAAGTCGTAGCGCGCGGGGAGTCGCCACACTCCCGCACAACGCCGTCTCGCCCCGGCCAACCCGTCGCACAAGCAGAACGCGGCAGACAGCCGGAAGAAGCGGCGGCAGGAGCCACGCGGGGGCTCACCTGTCCCCGCCACCCACAGCCGCCTGAAGGCAGGCGACCCGTTGGCAGTCACTCGACCGCGAGCGAGCAACCGCGGGTGGCGGCCCGCAACACCCCCCGATGAGCCGGGGGCGGGCGGGGGACGGACCAGCTTCCCCGCGCAACAGCCGCACGACGAGCAGACGCCGGCCAAACGCAGTCACACGCGAGCGACAGCGAGCAAACAGCGGCGGCAGCCGCAGACACCGGCGACAGCCGGAAGGATGCTCCGGGCGATAAGCCCGGGGGTGGGTGGGCAGCGTGCGTAGTGGTCGCGCCGAGGCGCGTAGCGACGAGAGGCGGCTGCGAAGCACGCGGGGGCGGACCGCAGTACGCCGGGGGCTCACCGCAGTACGTGCTCCTACTCAGGTGCGTACGTTCGCCACTGCTCCGTCAGCTGATACCCCAGCGACTGGTTCGCCTGCAGGCTCGCCTGGTTGGCGGCGGCACCGCCGGTGGAGAAGCGGCTGATGCCGATGTCGAGGAACGCGAGGATCGACGCGGCCTTGACGGCCTGGGCGACCCCTCGCCGCCGGTGGGTGCCCAGCACCGAGGTGAACGCGGTGTCGCCGTACCCGTCCTTCTGGCGGATCACCGTCGCGCCGACAAGCCGATTGCCGTCGAAGGCACCGAAGACGCGATAGGCCGGCCACAGCGCGCGGGTATCGCCGAGCTCGCCCACCACCCGATGGGTCGCCGGCGTGTACGGGTAGTCCGGCTCGTTCGCCTTCTCGAGGTTGTGCAGGACCTCGGCCGACTCGGGGCCGAGTTCGCGGATCGTCAGCCCGCCGGCGGTTGCCCGGCGTACGGCGGACTCCAGCAACTCACGGTCCGGATCGAACAACCGCACCGCCCACGACTCGGCGACCACGCGGTAGCCGGCTGCTTCCAGCTCGGCGCACCGCGGGTCGTCGTCGCGAACGATTTGATAGTCGGGCACTCGCTGATTGTGAGCTGCCTGACTCCTCAGCTCAAGACAGTTTGCGCAGCAACGGCAGAACGTCTTCGGTGAACTGGGTCAGGAACCGCTCCTGGTCGTTCCCCGGACCGTGTACGACGAAGTGGTTGAAGCCGGCATCGAGGTACGGCTGGAACTGCTTCACGACCTCCTCGGGGTCGGACGCCACGATCCACCGCTTCGCGACCTGCTCGATCGGCAGCTCGTCGGCGAGCCGCTCCATCTCGGTCGCGCTGGTGACGCTGTGCTTCTGCTCCGGCGTCAGCGACAGCGGCGCCCAGAACCGCGTGTTCTCCAGCGCCTGCTCGGGATCCCGGTCGTACGAGATCTTGACCTCGAGCATCCGGTCGATGTCCTCGAACGTCTTCCCGGCCTTCTCCGCACCTTCCTTAACGGCAGGGATCAGCTTGTCCGTGTACAGCTCCATCCCCTTGCCCGACGTCGCGATGAACCCGTCCCCCGCGCGCCCGGCGTACTTCGCAACCAGCGGCCCGCCGGCGGCGACGTACACCTTGATCGGCGTCTCGGGACGGTCGTAGATGAACGCGTCGACGGTCTTGTAGTACGGCCCCTCGGAGCTGACGCCGTCCTTCGTCCACAGGTCGCGGATCAGCTGCACCGACTCACGCAGCCGCGCGAACCGCTCCTTGAACTCGGGCCACTCCATGCCGGACACGGCGATCTCGTTCAGCGCCTCGCCGCTGCCGACGCCGAGCATGACACGCCCGGGGTACAGCACGCCGAGGGTCGCGAACGCCTGCGCGATCACGGCCGGGTTGTACCGGAACGTCGGCGTGAGCACCGACGTACCGAGCAGCACCCGCTCGGTCCGCTCACCGACGGCCGCCATCCAGGCGAGCGCGAACGGCGCATGGCCGCCCTCGTGCCGCCACGGCAGGAAATGGTCCGAAACGGTCACACTGTCGAGCCCGAGCTCCTCGGCCCGGACGGAGTACTCCACCAGCTCCCGCGGACCGAACTGCTCCGCCGAAGCCTTGTACCCGACTCGAATGCTCACCCTCTGCTCCCAACCATCGTCACCATCGTCTTGGTCGTACTCCGAGGACAACCGCGTCCAGGTCCGACTTTATGCCGCCCCAGGTCGCTACCATCCATGGCGTGTACACGGACGACGCGCGAGTGCTGGGTCTGATCGGTACGACGTTCCGGACCGCCGCGCTCCCGCGGATCCGGGTGGTCGTGCCGCGGGCGCTCGCCGAACATGCGGTGGTGGCGTGGCAGCGCGAGGACGGCGGCGAGCTGCCGCGACCCGAGAACCCGGCCGATCGAAAGCGACGACAGCGGGCCGGCGCACTGGCGCTGATCGGTTTCGCCATCAGTGAGCATGGCCAGGTGGACGTCGACGGGAACACGATCGTCGAGCTGAGCCCGGAGCTGGTCGGCGTCGCCATGGACGCCGCCGACGACTTCGCCTGACCTTGGTCGACTGCCGCGTGTTCGGTTGACGCTGGTCGCGGCGCTCGGCGAGGATGTGGGTCCGGCGCGGCCCGCGCCTCACCTTCGTCGACCGGCCCCAGCGCGGTCACAGTGAGAAGGCAAAGGGACTTCCTGTCTCGGGCCGCTCGTCCTGGTCAGCCGCCTCGACGGGATCGCTGGGGGATCGCGTGCGAGTGCGTGGAAGGCCAGATGACAGCGCACAGGAACTTCAAGCAACGGGTCCGAGCCCGCGCCGCGAAAACCGGCGAGTCCTACACGTCTGCCCTCCGGCACTTCCGTCCGACTCCAACAGGAGAAGACATGCCGGAACCGTTCCGTATCGCCGTCGCGCAGTCGACGGTGCACGAAGACCCGACCAACCCGACGCTGCTCCGGGAGAGCGGCGCCGAGGTCCGCTCGCTCATGCGGGAGGCGGCTGCGGCCGGCGCCCGCCTGGTCCACTTCACCGAGGGCGCGATCTGCTTCCCGAGCAAGGTCGTGCTGTCCTCGCTCGGGCCCGACGAGATCGGCCCGTCGGACTGGACCAAGGCTGACTGGGCGATGCTCGAGGACGAGCTCGGCCAGATCACCCGGCTCGCCGGGGAGCTCGGGATCTGGACCGTGATCCCGTCGGTGCACCAACTGCCGGACGCGCGTCCGCACAACAGCGCGTACGTCGTCTCCGCCAAGGGCCAGGTGGTGGCCCGGTACGACGACCGGGCGCTCTCGACCACGAAGGTGACCTGGATGTACACGCCGGGCACGGCGCCGGTGACCTTCGAGGTGGACGGGTACCGCTTCGGGCTCGCGCTCGGGCTGGACGTGCTGTTCCCGGAGCTGTTCACCGAGTACGACCGGCTCGGCGTCGACGCCGTGCTCGTCTCGTACGCCAGCACGCACGGGCCGAACGGGCACATCGGGGTCCAGGTGTGCGGGACCGCCGCGAACAACACATGCTGGATCAGCCTGGCGGTCACCGCGAACCCGGAGACGGGTCTGGTGGCCGGGGTGGCGGATCCGCGCGGCGCGTGGGTGGCGCAGGCGTCGGCCGACGGGCGGCCGGCGATCGTGGTCGCCGAGATCCAGCCGGACGAGCGGACCACTGTGGGCCGCGCCTTCCGGCAGCGGACGCGGGAGCGGATCGGGTCGTAGAGACTCACAGGTTCGGGTGCTGGTGCGTTCTACCTGTATGAACAGGCACGCGATTGTCAGCACCCGGATCGGTGACCTCACGGTGGTCGCCGACAACGAGGTACTGGTCGGCGTCTACTTCCCGCATCACTGGGTCAAGCCGACCGCGGAGACGCTCGGTGAACGGGTCGAAGCCACCGACCCGTTCATCGCCGCGGTCGTCGGGCAGTTGGAGGAGTACTTCGCCGGCGCGCGGGTGACCTTCGACGTTGCGACCCGGCTGCACGGGGACGAGTTCCAGCGCCGCGTGTGGACGGTGCTCGAGGAGATCCCGTACGGCGAGACCACGACGTACGGCGAGATCGCGGCGCGGCTGGGTGAACCGGCGTACGCCGCGCAGGCCGTCGGTAAGGCGGTCGGGCAGAACCCGTTGTCGATCGTGATCCCGTGTCATCGGGTGATCGGGAAGAACGGCTCGCTCACCGGGTACGCCGGCGGGCTCAAGCGGAAGCAGTTCCTGCTCGACCTCGAGCAGCCGGTCGGGGCTCGGCTGTTCTAGTTCGCTTGTAACTAGTTCGGTTGTGACAGGTTGCCGACCTGTTCGGCGTACCAGTCGAGTTCGGTCAGGTGTTCGGCGATCTGGCGGAGGGTCCAGTTCGGGCTACGGTCCTTGTCCCACTCGGCCGGGTCGACGGCGGCGTACCGCAGTACGAAGGTGCGCCCGAGCCGACTCAGCCGCTGCTCGGCCTCGCGTACGTCCTCTTCGGAGAACGGCGCGAGGTCGGCGGCGGACATGAGCGCGCTGGCGTGCCATTCGTCGGGCTGCGTCGGTACGCCGGCCAGCAGCGCCTCGATCTCGGCGAGGTGATCGATCATGTGGTCGGCGATCCGGCGGACCGCCTTGTGCGGCGTGAACGTCCGCCCGTCGTCGGACATCAGCGGCTCACCGTCCCAGGCCGGCCAGGTGACGATCAGCTTCAGCGACCGCTCCACAGCTTGTCCGACAAGTTCACCAGGGTTCTCAGTCATGCCGCTGACGGTAAGCCCGTCATACTTCGGCAGTGGCCGAACTGATCCCGAGCCGGTCCGCCAGCCGTTCGGCGTCGTACGGCGCGTGCACCTTCACGTCGTTGTCGAAGTACACATAGGTGTCGCATTTCCACGAGCGGATCTTCCGAGCCCACCGGCCGAGCGACTTGTCGTCGTACCCGCTGACGTAGAGCTCGTCGGCGCCGTGCAACCGGACGTACGCGAAGTCCGCCGTCACGTCCTCGAACATCGGCCACTTGCCGGCCGTGTCCGCACACACCACCGCAATGTTGTGCTCCCGCGCCAGCTCGACGAATTCCTTTGTTTTGAAGCTGTTGTGGCGTACTTCGATCGCGTACCGGACCGGGATGTCGACGGCGCATTCGAGCAACGCGCGACCTTCCATCCGCTCGTCGTGGCCCTTGGCAACCTCCGCGGCGGCAGACGTTGTCCGCGGCAACTGCGCGAAGAACGTCGCACAGCGCTCGGCGTCGTACTGGAAGTTCGGCGGTAGTTGCCACAGCACCGGACCGAGTTTGTTGCCAAGCGCAAGCACTCCGGAGGCGAAGAAGTTGGCCATCGGCGCGTCCACGTCGGCCAGCCGCTTCATGTGCGTGACGAAGCGCGGGCCTTTGACCGAGAAGACGAACCCGTCGGGCGTCTCGTCGTACCAGCGTTGGTAGGAAGAGGGCCGTTGGAGGGCGTAGAACGAGCCGTTGAGCTCGATCGAGTTCAGCCGGTTCGACGCGTACTCGAGCTCGGCGCGCTGCGGGAGGCCTTCGGGGTAGTAGACCTTGCGCCACGGCGGGTACCGCCATCCGGAGATGCCGACCCGAAATTGGGTGTCCGGCCAGCGCGTCATCCCCCGATTATTGACCCTGTGCAGATCGACCGCGGGTCGTACCCGGACGCGAAGACGCCCTGGGAGGATCCGTCGTGGCGCTCGGCCGCCCTTGCCTGGCTCGATCGGGAACTTGCGAAGCTCGGTGTCAGCGATACGCAGCCGCGGCGGGTGAGGCTGCGGCCGTGGTCGGTGATCATCCGGGTCAGCGCTGAGCGTCCGGTCTGGTTCAAGGCGACGTCGCCTGACAGTGCGTTCGAGCCGGCGCTGGCCGAGGCGCTGTCGCGTTGGGCGCCCGGGCACGTGCTCACGCCGTACGCCGTCGATTGCACTCGCGGCTGGGCGCTCCTCCCGGACGGCGGCCCGCTCCTGCGCAGTCAGGCCTTGGACGTGCGGCACTGGGAAGAGGTGTTGGTTCAGTACGCCGATCTGCAGCGGGCGCTCGTGCCGCGGGTCGAGGATCTGGTGCGTCTCGGCGTACCTGACGCTCGGGTGCTACCTGCGCTCTTCGACTCGATCGTGCGCACGGTTGGGGTGGATGATCGCGAGCGGTTGGCGGCGTTCCGGCCTCGGTTGGTGGAGTTGTGCGCGGAGCTGGACGCGTTCGGGATCGCGGCGACGCTTGACCACGCCGATCTCCATGACGGGCAGATCCTGGTGGCTGGGCCCGGGCGGTACACGTTCTTCGACTGGGGTGACGCGAACGTCGGCCACCCGTTCTGCAGTCTGCTCGTCGCGATCGACCGTGCGGCTGAGCAGCTCGGCCCGGACGTGGTCCAGCGGTTGGAGGACGCGTACGTCGAGCCGTGGACCGCCGAACACCCGCGGTCCGATCTACGTCGGGTGGCTGCCCTCGCGCGCAGGCTCAGCCCGCTCACCCGCGCCAGCTCGTGGGGCCGGCTCTTCCCGGGGACCGCGCACATCGGCACTCCGGAGCGTGCGGCCGCGCTGCTTCGGCTCCTGGACTAGGTGGGGATCCAGGTCGGCCACCACGGCGGGACGTTGCCCGGGCAGGTGCCGGGTGAGCCGGCCGGGGTGCCTTGCCATGAGAACAGCGCGAGGTCGGCGATCGCGATCGCGATGGCGGCGGCGATCAGTGAGAACAGGAACGCCTTCCCGGCGTACCGGAAGACGAGGGTGAACAGCACCAGGTTGACGATCAATGCGAGCGGCAGGCCGAGGAACAGCAACGTCAGCCCGTTCGGCACGCTGCCGGTCACGTCGACATGGCACGCCTTCCACGCCCGCGACGTGATCACGATCAGCCCGAACGCCGCCCCGCCACCGACCACCACCGCAAGGAACGACTCTCCCTTGCTCCCCTTCGCAGCAAACGCCATGTGCATCACCGTAAGTGATCCGCGTGGCCACTTCAGCCGTCAGACTGCGTGTATGGACATCAAGCACCGGATGATCGTCTTCGACGCGGCCGACATCGAGGCCGAGAGCGCGTTCTGGGCGGCCTTCCTCGACGGCACCGTCGAGAAGTGGAGCGAGCGCTGGCACGCGATCTGGGTCGACGGCGGGTGGGCGCTCGGTGTCCAGCTCGCGCCCGACCACGTCCCGCCGGACTGGCCTGACGGTGCGCCGCAGCAGATCCACATCGACCTGTACTTCGAGGGCGTCGACGCGCACACCGCCGCCCACGAGCGCGCCCTCGCTCTCGGCGCCTGGCTCCTCAAACCCGCCGACGATGCGACTGCGGCACGTGGTGTCCAGGTGTACGCCGATCCCGCGGGGCATCCGTTCTGCTTGTGCTGGGTGCCTGCCTAGTCGTCGAGCGGGTGCAGGTCGACCGGCGTCAGCACCCAGCGGAAGCCGTACTTCGGGCTGGCAGCGCGATCGACCTTGTCGGGGGCGAAGTACTCGCCGATCAGACCCAGCAACCGCTCATGGAACTCCGCGACCCGCTCACCTGGCACCCGCCCGGCGTGCTCTCCCGTGTCCTGCACGAACCCTGTCCCGAACATCCCCGCGGCTGCGTCGGCGTACGCCTGCACATAGTCCTGCGCGCTCGCGCCCGGCAACTCCGTCCGCCCGCCTGTCGCTGGCGCCGGGCTCTCCGCAAGCTCCGCGCCGGCTGCGGTACGTCGCCAAGCGCTGGCGTCCTCTACGACCCGGCCGGCGTCACGGAGCTTGCCGAGGTACCAGAGGACCCGGGCGTCCGTCACCTCCAGCCGCTCGGCCAGCTCGCCCAACGTCCGCGGCTCATCCAGCAAGGCCACAATCCCGCGCGGCAACTCCGACGCTTCCCACTCGGTCGTCATAGGACGTACTACTAGCAGCTCACGGCAATGCGCTCAACCGCGTCGGCGACCTCCGCGACCGGACCAGTCGCGTCGACCAGCACCGCGCCGTACCCCGCGTTGTCCACATCCACCCGCGCATGCCACGCCAGCACCCGCTCCAACTCGTCCCCACTCGACCCGAACGCCCCGGCCCGCCCGACCAACCGCCGCCGCAGCGTTCCGGCGTCGACGCTCAGACTGACCACCGCGTCGAACAGCTCCCAGATCTCCCCGTCGTTCCCGACCGTCCCGCACACGAACCCGACCCCGTCGCCAACCTCCTGGGCGATCCGCCGCACCGTCTCTACCGGCAGCCGATAGGTGTAATCCGCGAACCAGGCGTCATCCCGCTCCGCCGGCATGCTGACCTCGACCCCTGACACGTTGTGAAACCACCGCGCCAACCCGTCGACGTCGTACACCAGGTAACCCCGCCGCCGAAGCTCGCCACCGACCGTCGTCTTCCCGACCCCGGACGACCCGGTCAGATACACCAGACCCATCTAGGCCTCCCTGCGAGGCGGCAGCCACATGAACGTCGTCACGGCGTCGAGGTCCTCGGGCTCGTGCGGTACGACGACCACCTGGTGCGGGTCCTCGTAGACAACGCGACCCGGCGACGTCGAGGTGAACCGCTCGCACGGAAGGTTGTGCGCGGCAAGGATCTTCAGATACCCGGGAATCGGCTCCAGCAAATGCTCGGCCGTCGGGACGAACCACGCGGCGGCGTGCGGATTGTCCTCGTAAATCGTCGGATCAACGGTCGACGGATTCACGTACGTCGCGTCGTACCAATCGTTCGTCGTACGCCGGAAGCGTTCCTCCTCCGCGCTCAACCACCCGCGATTCGCCAACATGTTCACCAACCCGAAGATCCCGATCCGCCGCCCGCGTCGATCGGGCACCGGACTCTGGTACCGCACGTACGTCGCCATGCACGGATTCTCCCCGACTCTTGACCGACCGAGGTTGTCAGGCTTAGCCTGACAAGCGTTGTCAGGGCGACCCTGACACAATGAGGAGGCGTGATGTCAGACAACCTGATGCGTTGCTCGTTCTGCGGCAAGCTCCGCGACGAGGTCGAACACCTCATCGCCGGCCCCGGGGTCTTCATCTGCAACGAATGCGTAGGCCTGTGCGACAACCTGATCGGCGGGAAGCCGATGCCGACGTTCCCACCCCTAGACGGCAAGACCGACGACGAACTGCTCGCCGACATGGCCCGCATCAACTCGTCCCACAGCCAGGTCGAAGCCGCCGTCCAGGACCGCGTCCTCCGCCTCCGCTCCCGCTCCGTCACCTGGGCCCGAATCGGCGAAGCCCTAGGAATAAGCCGCCAATCAGCCTGGGAACGCTTCTCCGGCGAGGAATAACCGTGCCAAGAATTCTCCTGGTCCGCCACGGTGAAGTCGATGGCGCTCAATTAGATGCAGAAGGTTGGTGGGGCCCGGCGCGTGACTTTTCTCCGCTGTCTGCCGTAGGCATCCAACAAGCAAAAGAAGTCGGCCAAAAGCTCCGCGCTAGCGGCGCCACCCGCATCATCTCCTCACCTATGACCCGGGCCCTCCAAACTGCCGCCTTGATCGCGGCCGAGACCCACCTCCCGCTCACCGCAGTCGAGTTCGACCTCCGCGAATGGTTGCCAGACGCAACACTCTCCTGGCGCACAGCGGAGGCCGTCGCCGCCGCCGCCGACTTCCACCTCCACAACGGCGAGTGGCCACCCGGCGAAGCCCGCACCTGGGAACCACAATCCTCCGTACGCCGCCGAGCAACGCGAGCCCTCCAACGCCAGTCCGCACTCAGCAACACGCCGTTCATCGCCGTCTCCCACAGCATGCTCATCGAGTCCCTCACCGGAGACCTCGGCATCGAACACTGCGGCGTACGCGAACTCGATCAACTCCCCGTCGCAGACACAGGCACGATCCTGTTACCGAAGCCGGCCGCATGAGCGCCGGTGATGACCAGCTCTGGACGACCGACGGAAGTGCGCCGGTCCTGGCTGCTATTCGTGAGCGGTGGTTGAGAGCCGCGATTGATGCTCTCCAAGATGATCCGCTGGTGGTTGGCGCGGCGCTGGTTGGGTCGTTGGGTGCGGGCGGGGCGGCAAGCCCGTTAGGCTCTTGGGTTGTGGGAGAGAGTCGGCTGGATATGGGGCGGGTTTGGGCGGCTCGGGGGGTTATTGATCGGGTGTTTCTGGATTCGCCTCAGTATCGGTGTGAGGCGTTGGAGGGGGCGCTGGGGTGTGGGGTGAGTGTCAAGCTTGAGACGGCTAATCCGGTTCGCAGCTTCAAAGGGCGTGGGACTGAGTTGGTTGCGAGTCGGTTGGCTGCGGGTGGGGCGCGGGCTGTGGTTTGTGCGAGTGCGGGGAATCTGGGGCAGGCGCTGGCTTGGTCGGGGCGGCGGCGGGGGCTTGAGGTGACGGTGGTGGCTTCGCGGTTTGCGACGAAGGCGAAGCTGGATCGGATCCGTGCGCTGGGCGCGACGTTGGAACTCGTTGACGGGGATCACGAGTTGGCGCGTGAGCGGGCGGCGGCGATTGCGGAGTACGAAGGAATTCGGCTGCTCGAAGACAGTCTGGATCTCGAGACGTGTGAAGGCGCGGCGACGATCGGGCTCGAGTTGATGGAGGGTACGCCGACATTCGACACCGTGCTGATTGCCCTTGGTGGCGGGGCTATGGCGACCGGCGTGGGTTATGTGGTGAAGGAGCTCGCGCCCGACGTTGACGTGATCTGCGTGCAGCCGCATGGTGCGCCGGCGTTGACGCGTTCGTGGCACGAGCGGCGCGTTGTCACGACCGACTCCACCGACACGATCGCCGACGGAGTGGCCGGCCGGTTCCCGATCCCGGAAGTTCTCGACGACCTTCTGCTGATCGCCGATGACGCCGTACTCGTCCAAGAGGAATCGATCATCAGCGGCATGCGCCTGCTGTACAACCACGCGGGGCTCATCGTCGAGCCGTCCGCCGCGCTTGGCGTCGCCGCGGTCCTCGAGGACCCCACGCGCTTCGCCGGCCGCCACGTACTCACGATCATCTGCGGCAGCAACGTCGACCTACCCACGTACCACCGCTGGATCGGCACGCCAGGAGGGTGAAGTCAGACCAGCGCCGCGACCCACGCGTCGTGGTGCTCGGCGACGTACGCGGCGGCCGGACCCCAGTAGTCGGCATGGCCCTCGTCGTACATGCGCGCCCACGGTTGCTCGCCGGTCTCGTGGCCGCGGATCAGTACGTCGTACTGCCCGCGCGTTCGGGCCGCGATCTGTGCGGGAAGGGCGCGCCGCTGCTCCAGGTCGAGGCCGTAGCCGTCCACCAGCGCACGCAGCCGCGGCCCGTCGGCGTCCACGTCGCCTCCCGCGACGAACGGGAGGAAGGCGGTTGCGGCGTACCCGAGATCCCAGAGTCGCGACGAGTGGCCGGCGTTGTCCCAGTCGATGAATACCCAGCGCTGATCGTTGCGGACCAGGTTCCAGGGCGCGAGGTCGTTGTGGCAGATCAGGTCGCCGCCGGTGGGATCGGGGACGATCACGTTCCAGCTGACGTCTGATGGTGGCTCGAAGGACTCCATCGTGTCGTGGAGCTCGCGAATCAGCCGGCCGATCCGCCGCAGCTCGTCCAGAGTCGACGGCGGCTGCGCGTGGGCGAGCTCGCCGGGCACGTACTCAAGAACGTGCCGGCCCTGATCGTCACGCCCGTACGTACGCGGCGCGCCGTCGAACTGCCTCTCGGCGAGGTGCTCGAGTACAGCCTCAACCCCGGGCGTCTGGGGCAGCGCAGGCTTCCGCACGGTCGCCCCGATCCGCACGACGCGATCGGCGACGTTCCCGCCCGTCAGCACCTCTTCACGCTCCACCCCGCCATCCTGCCGAACGTAGGCTCTGTCGGCATGGAATTACCAGCCCTCCAGGCCCGAGCCGTTGAGATCAGCGCTCGTCATGGCGGTCGGCGGGCGCCGCGAGATCGACGATGCCCGGATCCGCCTCGGCCACGAGCTGGCCGACTGCCTCTGGTCCGTCCTGGTCCTTGCCGACTGCTACGACATCGACCTGGCCGCGGAGTTCACCCGCATGACCGACGAGCTGGACGCCAAGCTTTCAGTTGCGGTGGGCAACTAGTCGGGTGAGGCCGAGAGTCTGGCCGGCGTCGGTGCGGAGCATCTGGGCTTCCTCGCGGCCCGGCGTACCGCTGTCTTGGTCGCAAGCTTCGTTCCACTGCAGCCAGTCTCGCCAGCCGTCGGGGAGCTGGTCGGCGACCTCGACGGTCACCAGGCCGGTCTTCTCCCAGTGCCGACGCCACCACGCGGGACTGTGCCAGGCGCAGAAGTCCCATTTCCAGTACGGCGCGAGGTGCGGCGGGGGAAGCGCCTCGTACTCCGCGACGAGGCCAGGTTGCACGATGCCGAGCCGGCCGCCGCGTTTCACGAAACGTGAGTAGTAGCCGAGGTAAAGGTCGTCGGTGCCGAAGTAGTGGTACGCGCCGATGCTGACGAGCGCGTCGAAGAAGCCCTCGGCGAAGGGCAGGGCATGGGCTTCCGCGTGGATCGGGTGAACCCGGTCCTCCAGGTCAGCGTCGGCCACCCGGCGCAGGTTCTCGTCAGGCGTGACCCACAGGTCGGCCGCCCACACCTCAACGCCGTACTCCTTAGCCAGAAAGATCGAACTGAGCGCGGCCCCACACCCCAGGTCGAGCACCCGCATCCCCGCCTCAAGCGCCATGACCTCAGCCAGCGCCTCCGCCTGCCACACAGGATTCGGCCCCATCCCACCATCAACCATCCACCGCCCCGGGTACGCCGCCGACCGCGGGTAACGCTCATTCCTCAACAGCACGTCAAGCTCGCCATCATCCATACGACGCGAGTCTCCGATCCCACCCAATCCCAGGCAAACGGTTATCCCCAGATGACGGTTGTCGTCGAAGCGCTCCGCCATTTCACCGAACCACCCGCGGCGCAGGCGCTTCATCACTGACAGCTGCGACGATATGCAGCGCGGCGAGAAGTTTCTTGGGGGCGTTGTCGATCTTGGGGTTGGTCGTTCGACCTGGGGGTGTGAAGCGGGCCGAGAGGCGGTTCGTGGGGACGAGGAGAGTGCGATGGCGAAGTACATGTTGATCATGCGGGGTACCGATGAGTCGAATGCGGCGGTGATGGCCGGGTTCGAGGAGTTGGCGGCTTCGACGTACCAGTTCATCGAGGAGTTGATGACGGCCGGGGTGTTCATCGCGGCCGAGGGGCTGGATGATGCGGCCGAGAGTGTGGTGGTCGACTTCAGCAGTGAGGCGCCGGTGGTGACGGACGGGCCGTACGGGGAGACGAAGGAGCTGTTCGGGGGCTACTTCATGCTCGATGTCGCGTCGAAGCAGGAGGCGGTCGAGTGGGCCAAGCGGCTGCCGTCGGTTGCCGGGTCGAAGATCGAGGTACGGCGGGTTGCCGGCGAGGACGAGCGGCCGCCGGGCCATGAGGAGTCTGCCGAGGCCGGGGAGCGGGCTGGGAGTGAGAGCGCCGGCCGGGTCTGATGAATACGGCGGATGTCGAGGCCGTCTGGCGGATCGAGTCGGCGCGGATCGTGGCCGCGCTGACCCGGTTCACCGGGGATTTCGCGCTGGCCGAGGACGCCGCGCAGGAGGCGGTGGCCGAGGCGCTGGTGTCGTGGCCACGCAACCCTCCGGCCAGTCCGGCCGGCTGGCTGATGGCGACGGCCCGGCGGCGTGCGATCGACGCGATCCGCCGCCGTACGGCGCTGAAGGATCGGTACGCGCTGCTCGCGGCGGATCCGGTCGTCGACGAGGACATCGACCCCGACCGGATCGACGACGACGTCCTGGCGTTGATGTTCATCAGCTGCCACCCGGTGCTCTCGCCCGAGGCCCGGGTGGCGCTGACCCTGCGGGTGGTCGCCGGGCTGTCGTCCGAGCAGATCGCCCGCGCGTTCCTGGTCCCCGTACCGACTGTGCAGGCGCGGATCACCCGCGCGAAGAAGACGATCGCGGCGGCCGGCGTACCGTTCGAGCTGCCGCCGGCTGATGAGCGCCGGGAGCGGTTGGGCGGCGTACTCAGCGTCGTCTATGTGATCTTCACGGAGGGCTCGACGGCGACGTCGGGCGACCTGCTGGTACGCCGGGATGTCGCGTACGAGGCGATCCGGCTGGCCCGCACGCTGACGGCGCTGCTGCCGGACGAGCCCGAGGTACACGGTCTGCTCGCGCTCTGCGAGCTGACGGCGGCGCGCTTCCCGGCCCGCACGAGCCCGGATGGTTCGCCGATCCTGCTCGAGGATCAGGACCGGCAGCGGTGGGACCTCTCGGCGATCCACCGGGGGCTGGCGTCGCTGGCGAAGGCGTCGGTGCGCGGGCTCGGCCCGTACGGCCTGCAGGCTGCGATCGCCGCCGTACACGCGTCGGCGCCGTCCGTGGAGGCAACCGACTGGGACCGGATCGTCGTGCTCTACGAGGCCCTCGGTCGGGTCGCGCCGTCGCCCGTGGTCGAACTCAACCGAGCCGTCGCCGTCGCCCTGGCCTCCGGTCCGGCCGAGGCCCTGGCCATGGTGGACGAGCTGGTCGCCTCGGACAGACTCCCCGGTTCGCACCTGGTCCCGACCGTACGAGGCGAACTCCTCACCCGCCTCGGCCGCCTATCCGAGGCCCGCGCCGAACTGGAACTGGCCGCTCGCCTGTGCACCAACGAACGCGAGCGCTCAGTGCTGCTGAACAAGGCGGCCGCGCTGGACTGACCGGGCTACTCGCCCGTGGCGCCGTCGATGCGCTCGCGGAGGAAGTCTGCGTGGCCGTTGTGGCGGGCGTACTCCTCGATCATGTGCAGGTAGATCCAGCGCAGCGTGTAGTCCTCGCCGGGGCTGACTGCGTCGAGGCTGAGCCCCGCCACCGCCGTACGCGATCGGGCGACACTCGCCTGATAGCTGGCCAGGTCGTCCGCGGCCCGCGTGATGTCGACGACGTCGCTGCGGTTCGTCGAGCCTGGCTGGTAGTCCCAGAAGTACAGGTGGTCCGGCTGGTCGTCGTACTCGTGGAACCAGGCCTCGACCCCTGACAGGTGCCGGACAAGCCCGAGCAGCGACAGCGTCGAGGGCGGCACCGACCGCGTCGCCAGCTGCTCCGGCGTGAGGCCGCCGCACTTCTGGAGCAGCGTGGTGCGCTGGAAGTCGAGGCGGTCGTCGAGGGCGGACCGCTCGTCAACCGGGTTGATCGGTGGCTCGGGCCGCTCGGGCGTGGTCCATGTCGACATGCCGGCGAGGTTACGTGTGGGTCGACCCTGCGGCTACCGAGTTAGGCCTTCTGAGCCCTGCGGCGGGAGAATCAGTGTGTGAAGAAGCCAGACGCCGAGCCCGTGGTTGCGCGCAACCGGAAGGCTGCGCATGACTACCAGCTGGGCGAGTCCTGGGAGGCGGGGATGGTGCTGGAGGGGCCGGAGGTGAAGGCGCTTCGGGCCGGGCGGGCGTCGCTGGTCGGCGGATTCGCGCAGGTCGAGAACGGGGAGATCTGGCTGCACGGCGTGCACATCCCGCAGTACTCGCAGTCCCGTTGGTTCAACGGCGGCTCCCGCCGCAAGCGGAAGCTGCTGCTGCACCGCGCCCAGATCGACAAGATCGAGCGCAAGGTCAACGAGAGCGGCCTGACGATCGTCCCGACGTCCCTGTACTTCAAGGACGGCCGCGCGAAGGTCGAGATCGCCCTTGCCCGCGGCAAGAAGACCTGGGACAAGCGGAACGCACTCGCCGAGCGCGAGGCGACCCGCGAGGTCGAGCGCGCGGTCAACCGCCGCCTGAAGGGCCGCTCGGACTGATCCATTTGTTAGCGTGCGCCGGTGGACGATCTGGGATCCGTACCGTGGCCGCCGACACCGATCAAGACCGAGCGTCTCGTACTGCGAGAGCCCGAGGCCCGCGACCGTACGATGTTCATCGACCTCCTCGCCTCACCCGAGGTGAACACGTACCTCGGCGGCCCGCGCCCCCGCGACGAGCTCGAACGCGAAACGCCTGACGTCCCCGAGCGCTGGCCCGGCAGCTTCGTCGTCGAACTCGACGGCACGATGATCGGCTGGATCCTGCTCCGCCGGGCAACCGACCACCGCCGCCCCGCCGCCACGGGCAAGGCCGACCTCGGCTACCTCTTCCTCCCCCACACCTGGGGCAACGGCTACGCCCGCGAGGCCTGCACCGCAGCCCTCACCTGGTTCGACACCACCCACCCAGGCGAACCGATAATCCTCACCACCCAATCCGCCAACCTCAGCTCCATGCACCTCGCCGCAGCCCTGGGCTTCACCGAACTCGAACGCTTCGAAGCCTGGAATGCCGAACAATGGCTCGGCCAACGCCCTCCGGCGAGCACCGTCTGACCTCGCGCTGGAGCTGTTGCGACGGACGAGACTCTCGTCCGTCGGAAGAAAGCCGGGCCCTGCGAGGTTGCGGGTGGCATGACCACACTTGTCGACCGCACCGTTGCGGCTCTGCGTGCCAATCACGACACCCTCGCCGCACTGGTACCGACCTTGACGCAGGAACAGCTGAACGGCCGTAGCGGAGCGGAGGAGTGGACAGTCGCTCAGGTTCTCTCGCACCTCGGCAGCGGCGCCGAGATCTTCCGCAAGCCGATCGCGATCGCGGCCGGCGAGCAGGTCCAGCCTGAGGAGAACCAGTCGATCTGGGCCCGGTGGAACGCCTTGTCCCCAGCCGACCAGGCGGCCGGATTCGTCAAGTACGACCAGGCGTACGTCGATGCCGTCGAGGCGCTCAGCGCCGAGAAGCCCGACAGCGCGATCGACCTGGGCATCCTGCCCGAGCCGGTACCGCTGGAGGTCGCGCTCGGGATGCGCCTCAGCGAGGTCGCGAACCACGCGTGGGACGTACGCGTGGGAGTGGACCCGTCCGCGACCGTGGACGCGGCCTCGGCCGACCTACTCATCGAACTCCTCGCCGGCCCGCTGGCCTTCCTCCTGGGCTTCTCCGCCAAGACCGACGAGCTCGAGCGCGAGGTCCGCCTGGCGATCCCCGGCGGCGGCATCACGATCACCGACACGGTCACCGTGACCACGTCTCTCGACGACCCCACAGCCACGTTCGACGGCCCATCCGAGGCCGTCACGCGGCTACTGACCGGACGGCTCCGCGCCGAGTACTCCGCCGGCGTAAGCGTGACCGGCAACGTCACCCTGGACGAACTCCGGAACGTCTTCCCCGGCTACTGACGGATCCGGTGGTAGGCCTTGCAGCCCAAGCACAGCCCGGTGGCTGCGTTGAGGGCTGCGAGGCCGAAGGCGACAGCGGTGAGGCCGTAGCCGGCGACATCGACGCCGAGTACGAAGGTGGCCAGCGCCAGAGCGGTGAACACGAAGCCGACGAACTGGCCGAATCTCTGCGGCCGAGCATCCTCCAACTTCGCCGGCGCTCCGATCCGCGGCCAGATCACCCGGGCAAAGATCTGCGCCCACACCGACCACTGAAAACTGACGAACGCGGTGAACGCAAACACCGCGACCTGGGACGCGAGCAGGCCGAGACTCAACGGCCGGGCAATCTCGACGATGAGCAGTACGACGGCGAGCACGCCCGCCGTAGCCCCGGCGCTGAATCGCAAGAGGCGCGGATCGACATGGGCGCGGAGCGGACACGCACCAATACCGGAGCCGCCCATGTGGTTCTCCAGAGAATGAGATGCCAGCCAGCCGACCCGAATGAGTCTACTCGGCCCTGCACCTGGCAAGTTTCGCCATGGTAATCTGAACCCCGCAGGCGCGGGTTCACCCCGGTCGTAGGGCGCAGCGGCTCACGGAGCCGAAAGGGCAAGGCCCACCTACTTCACACCGAAGAGGGAGCGCCATGCCCAAGCTCGAAACGTACAAGAAGCAGGCGAAACTGCTCGTTCGCTGGCACCGCGAAGGAAACTTCTCGATCGGCGGCCGCATCCGACAGCTCGAGCGCTATCGCACGTTGTCCGACCGCGAAGCACTCGCGCTGAAGTTTCCGCTCACCGAAGCCCAAGAGATCATCGCCCTCGAAGCAGGCTGCGCCAACTGGGCCGAACTCAAGGCGACCACGGAAGCGGCCCCGCCCACCAACGAGCAACCGCAGCCCCAGGACACGGCAGTCGCCAGCGCGAAACCGGTGCTGTACGTCGCCGACGTCGCTGCGGCCGCCACGTTCTATCGGGACCAGCTCGGCTTCCGAATCGACTTCTTGCACGGCAACCCGCCGTTCTACGGCTCGGTATCACGCGACGGCGCGACCTTGCACCTGAAGCTCGTATACGAGCCAGTGTTCGCCGCCGGCGCCGCGGAACGGCAAGGGCTCATCATGGCATTCATCGACACGCCGAACGTCCGCGACCTCTACACGGAATATCAGACCGCCAACGCCGAAATCATCCAGAAACTAACCAAACAAGCCTGGGGCGGCACCGACTTCATAATCCGAGACCCCGACGGCAACGCAATAGCCTTCGTCGGCTGAGGCGCCTGACAACTCAACCTCCATAGTTGCCCCGTCCCCCTACGGAGTGGGCAACAGGTCCCGGGCTGTTATGACGTCTTCCCGCCCCTTGGCCCGGTCAGGCCTCTATCAGGCCGCCGGGACCAAGCTTCGGGATCGGTCCGCAGACAGCCAGGCACGTCAGGTCTTGATCTGCCCCGACAACCATCCCGACCAGAACTCACGAAGGTTCGGTGCGAGTGGTCGTGCTTCTTGCTCGACAGGCGACCAAGTGCAGACGGTGGTTTCACCGTCTAGTCCGACACAGAAGGGATCTCCGGCACCGTCGTCGCCGAAGCCAAGCAACCTCCGCCGAGTCTCGGACTCCCATCCGTTCCAGGCTTCAAGATTCCAGTGCGCAACGTCTCCGAGCCGCCACATCACAAACCACTCGCCCGGCCTGTCCAAGATGCCGTCCGTCGCCGCATACAGTCCGCGCAGCTCGGCTGGGAACGTGATGCCGAGCCGAAGCTCGACGGCCGCGATCTCGCCAGGATCGGCGGGAGGCTGCAGCTCCAGGCGGTCGTCAGCAGCCTGCAGTGTTCGTCGCCAGGTGCCTGCGTCCACAGCGGGAGCCTCTCACGCCAACCTGCGCCGAACACAGAACCCAAACACTCGCGACTTGCCGCTTAACCCACATCGGAGGTCGGACAGCCGGCCAAACCCAGGTCACCGCGGCGCAGGTCAAGAGTCGGCTTGATGCGGGTGGTGACCGTACGATCGAGCGGCCAGGGGACGCTGATCCAGACCGCGTTGGGCTTGCGGCGTTGAGCCGCGCATATCGGGACATGACGGGAGTGGTGGGGTGGGTCTTGACGCTGTTGGTTCGAGTTCGACACGGCTGATCACGTTGCGAGGCAACAGCGGATCGGGGAAGTCGGCGGTGGCCGCCGCCATCCGTGCCGCGCGGCCATCCGGCACGGTTGCCGTCCTCGGGCAAGACGTCATCAGGCGCGACATCCTGGGAACTGGGGACGACGCAGGAGGCCACCCGATCGGGCTCATCGACCTTGCTGGGAGATACCTGCTGGAGCGAGGCTTCGATGTGATCATCGAAGGGATCCTGAACGCGAAGTGGTACTCGCAAATCCTGCCAAGCCTGGTTGCCGATCACCGCGGCGTGTCTCGCAGCTACATCTACGATCTGTCCTTCGAGGAGACCGTCCGCAGGCACTCGACAAAGCCGGTCGCGACGGCCTTCGGCGAAGCCGAGATGCGACAGTGGTACCGCGGCCTCCAACCAATCCCCGACCTCGACGAAAGCGTCATCACGCCAGACGACACCCTGGACGCCACGGTCAGCCGCATCCTCAAAGACTGCTGGCCGTCAGACTCCTAGAACGAGCGCCTCAGCTCCTAGGCCCATCCCGCATCAGGCGCGAGCGATCGGTGTCCGGCGAACCGAGAGCTGTCGTCCCGGCTTCAGGTCGGCATGTCCTCCGGCAGCTCGGTAGTCCTCGGCTCGAGTTGAGCCTGGTGCCGATCGGTGGCCATCCGCTGCTGATGCGTCGGGTCAGAGACCGACTAACTGTCCCCGATCGCCGGCTCGTGAAAGTACGTGACGGGCTTGCCCAAGGCATTGGCGTACGCAATCTCACGGCGGGTGGCCTCCCCGATGTACCCGCCGGGGTTCACGATCCGCACCTCATCCGCGAGGTCGATCCTGCGCAGATGCAGCTCCCCCAAGGCCCGCACGAGCAAAGGATCCAGCACAGACGCCTCGGTGCCCTCCGGAGCCAGAACGATCGCCAGATCGAGCGTCAAGCGCGTGCGCTCACTCGCAAACTCCCTGCCGAAACGCAGCGAACCACACAGACAAACGACCTTCGGACGAACCGGCACGTTGAACATGAACACCCTTCAAGAGCCGAAAACCCCTCCAGCATCCCATCCCGCCGTTGACACCCAGCCAGTGGACGACGTCAGTCGATAGCCCATGCCAGATTCCCGGCGTGAGTTACGAACTCGTCTTCTGGCAGTAGAACGCTTCCCAGACCATGGACCCGGAATCGATCTATCAGGAGCTGCTGAACGAGCGAGGATTGGTCCCGGGTCTCAACGACATACCGCTGGATACCTTTCTCGACGCATTGGTGGCTTCCTTTCCCGGGGCTTCGCGGGAGGCTAACGGCGCCGGTGAGTGGCTCACGTGGGTCAGCCCGAGCCAACGAGCGGGATTCGAAGTCACGTGGTCAGGGCAACACCTTCGAGCCGACTGTCGCGGCATGTCTGGTGGCGACATGAACCGCATCGTGAATGTAGCGATCGGGCTCGGCTGTCCGCTCTATGACCCGCAGGCAGGTGAGCGCGTCGCGTTCGACGGACACTGACCCGCGACCTCGGCACTCGCTCATCGGCAGATGCGTACGTTGGCCGGCTCCCAAAGTTGGTCGCCAGACGTCCAACCTGTCGCGCATCAGCTGATGGGCATGCGTCGCGGACCTGTTGGCGGAGTAGAGGGTCAGGCGAGCGCGGTCGTCAGCTCCGCCATCAGCCGAGGCCGCCGGCACTCTGATCGCGACCCTCTCGACTGCGCACCGGAGGTCGTCGCATCGTCCATTCGTGCGGGAGCGCCGCGAACCACATCACGTCGATGCGCTTGCCCTGCCACACGCTGTGTGCGCGCATCGTTCCCTCGTGTACGAACCCCGCTCGGCGGGCCACCGCAGCTGACGCTTCGTTGTCCGCCTCGACCGTCAGGAAGGCGCGAGCTGCGCCGAGCTCGAACAACCACCGTGTGAGCAGAACCACCGCCCGAGTCGCATACCCACGACCTCGCGCGCCCGGCCCGATCCAGTAGCCGAACTGCGCTACGTCTCCCTTCGACCAGTCATCGACGCCGCAGCAGCCGACCAGGCCACCAGAGGCTGCGTCCGTGATCGCGAAGGCAACACCAGATGGTGGCTCCGCCGCGCCGAACGCCCGCCAGCACGACGCGAACTCGTCGATGATCGCTTCAGCGTCCTCGATCGAGAGCGGCGGAGCCGGTCGTCCGAGTCGGTCATGGGCCCCGTTGTAGCGTCGGATCGCTGGATCGGCGAATGCTTCCGCCATGAACCTGGCGTCATCTCTCGACCAAGGTCGGAGAGTGACCACGCCATCCGAGAGCGACACGACCGGAACGTCGGCATCCGGTTCACGCACGTCCATCGGCTCCGTTCGCACATTTCCCCGGGAGTACGAAAAAGCCCAGGCCAGAGGTACCTGCCTGGGCTTTCACTATGCGCGCTCGGAGGGATTCGAACCCCCAACCTTCTGATCCGTAGTCAGATGCTCTATCCGTTGAGCTACGAGCGCTGGACAACGTCGAGTAACGATACATGGAGGGGGTGGGTGTAGGCCAATCGGCTCTGGAGGGCGGCGCGGTGGCGGGTGTTGGGTGGGTTCTGAGCCCTACGATCCGCGCATGGGTATCGAGGATTTGCTGGGCGGGCGGGATCTGGGGGACGTCAAGAAGGCGGTCGGGTTCGTGCTCGAGAACTCGGACGACTTCAAGAAGGTGCTGGAGCTCGTACGCGGGCTGCCGGACGGGGCGGTCGGGTTCATCGGGCAGTTGCCGGACCTGTTGAAGACGATCGGGACCGGGCTGGCGGAGGCCGGCGAGCAGGCGGCGAAGGCTGCTGGGGCGCTGGTCGGGGACGATGGCGAAGGCGGCGCGCGGAAGGCGCTGACCGGGAGCGCGGGCACGATGAACGCGGCCAAGGACCGGCTGAAGGACGCGGCCGGGATGCTGGCCGGGCTGGCCGGCGAGCTGGACAAGATCCCCGGGATCGGGGATGCGGCGGCCAAGAAGCTGAACGACGGGAGCGGGCAGATCGGCGGGGTCGCGACCGAGGTCGAAAGCCTGGCCGGGAATCTGAAGGACCTGTCCGACATCCTCGGGACGGTCGGCGATGCGCTGAAGGGCCTGGGCACGAAGCTCACTGAGTCGGGCGGTTCGGTCAAGACGCTGCTCGGTTAGCCGGGCGTACGCCGCGGTGCGCGAGACTCTCGTACGACGGGATCGCGCGCACCGGGCGGATCCAACCTCTTGGGCAATCGGGTGCCATTGGCAACCATGCGCAGGTCGGCGGCGCAGGCCTGGCGCTGCAACCACGCGCAAAGTCGGCGGCGAACGCGTGGCGCTGCAACCTTGTGTAGGTTGGCGGCGGACGTTTGGCACTGGACGCGCCCATGCTTCACGCGACAGATCAGCGTGCAAGCCCATCACCACCTCCTGCTCCCCCGACCGCGGACACGCCCCACCACGGCGTAGTCGACGCGGCGGCAGCCGCACGCCGCGCGCGGGAGCGCGCAAGACGCCGGTGGGTGCGTGGGGACGTCGGCAGCAGGTTCGTCGGAACCGCGTGAGGGGGGTTTGCGTCTAAGGCGGGTCCCGGGACCGCCGGGGACATCCGTACGGATGTTGCCTGAGTGGTTAGGGAGGACCTCCGCGTGGTTAAGGTCGCGGGCATGGGTAGGCGACTGGTTCGGGGTACGGCGATCGGGTGTGGGGTGGCTGCTATTGCGGGTGGGGGGATCGGGTGGGCGGTCGGTGAGCCGGTGACGCCTGCGGACATCGTGGCGGCGCGGACGATGCCGGCGGATTTGTGTGCGCGGATCGGGGACGTCTCGAGCCTGTTGCCTAAGGCATCCAATGTGGTGATGACGCAGGTCGGGAGTACGACGATCACCTGCGAGGCGGGCAGCTCCCGGGCGAAGGTGCGCGCGTACACCGCGGCGAGCGTGAAGGTCACGATCACGCCGTACGGCGGGCAGGACGCCGGCGCGGGCAACAAGCCGTTCACGCCGGCGCAGACCGCGAAGAAGGTCTTCACCCGGTCGCCGATGAAGACGCTCGACGAGAACCGGCCGTACCCGACGAAGGTCAGCCGCACCGCGAGCGGCATGGCCGGCGAGTCCTGGGCCGTACACGCACTGGTCCAGCGCGCCGACATCGTCGTACAGGTGGACTACACAGCCAACCCGGTCGACGCCGACGTCGCGCAGAAGGCCGCGCTGGCGCTGGCGGATCGCGCCATCTGGGAGAGCAAGTGAGTACGCCGGAGATCCCGGGCTACCAGCTGGATCAGCGACTGCTCCAGCACCCGCTCGCGGAGTTGTGGCACGGCCGCACGTTCACCGGGATGGAGATCGTCGCGCTCGTGCTCAGCGAGGACGGTGCGCGCGACGCGACCGTCGTGGAGAGGCTCACCCTCGCCAGCCGCGACGCCGCGCTCGTGCCGGGCCAGCAGGATGCCCCGCTCTGGGCGGCCAACTTCAACTTGAGCCGCCCGTACGCGATCACCCAGCTGATCCCCGGCCAGACCGGCGCGGAGCGGCTGATCGACCCGCTCGACGGCATCATCGGCAACGACGACGTCTCCCTGCAGGCGGTCCGCGAACAGCTCACCAGGTACGGCGCCACGCCGCCACCCCTCCCCCTGCCCGACAACGACCCCACCACGGCACCCGCACCCGCACCCGGCACCACACCCAGCACCGCACCCGGCACCGGCAGCGCACTCGGCACGATCCCGTCGTACGCCGACCGCCCGTACCAACCCCAGCAGCCGACCCCCACGGACCAGTCCAAGATCGACGTCGCCCGTCAATACAGCCGCAAGATCGGCTCCTGGATCTACGCCGTCGTCGCCGTCGTCGTCCTGATCGTCTTCAGCATCACCTACTCGATCGGCTCCGCCATCGGCAGCGCCGTCAAGAAGGACGACCCGGTCGAGGCCACTGCCCCGGCCGTCAGCCCAGAGGCGTACCCAGCCAAGGTGCTGATCCCACCGATCACCATCGTCACGACAGCGCCCTACAAACGCCCCGACGGATCCGCCGGCGTCTTCGGAGCCACGTACGCCGCCGGCGCCGACCTCCAGGTCGTCGCGAACGCCGAGCTGCCGTTCGCGCTCGGCTGGCCGCGGCCGCCGCAGGTGGTGCGGCTGGGTGAGTCCTCGCAGGTGATCCTGCGGAAGATCGTGACCGCGACCGAGTACGACCCGAACGGCCTGAAGAACTCGTTCCAGGCGCAGCTCGCGCTGCACCCGTGCGTGAGCCTGGCGCAGTGCCTGGCCGACCGGCCCTCGTTCGATCAGCTGTGGACGAAGATCTACAAGACGACCGCGCCGGCGACCGCGAAGGACGCGCGGACCTGGCTGACGGTGTCGACGAAGGCGCCGTACACGATCACGATGACGCACGCGTTCCTCAGCGGCGGTCAGTGGTGGCTGGTCGGCGCGATGGTCTACGGACAGGTGGCCGAGGCGCCGGACGTCCAGCGGATCGTCAACGACATCTGGCGGCAGACCAGTTGATCGACCGCAAGATCTGCTGAAACGGCCCGCGCGAACAGCGCGGGCCGTTCTCATTTTCACAAGCGACGCCGGAAAGCGATTGTCGCGAAAACTTTGTGACCGGGTTCACTTTCTGGCGGTTCACAGCCCTCGGGTCGTTCGCGTACCGTAGTACCACTTGCACACTGGTATACGCCCACTGGACGCACTGGTATGCGAGCGAGTACACCGCCAGCCAGCTGCATCGAACCGCCGGAGACCCCGGCGGCCGGACGCCGTACCCGCCTTTCAGCGTCGAGGGGCCGAACGTCGCCGGGCCCGACAGCCGAGAGGGAATGAGCCGCGAATGACGACAACCGCCAGCCCGACCCATACCGAGACCGCCACCTCAGCAGACGCCAAGGACCCCCTCCCCGGCGAAAAGCCCACGCCGTACGACCTGACCACGGCCCCGACGCAGCACGCCGGCCTGCTGAACTGGGTGGCCGAGGTCGCCGAGCTCACGCAGCCCGACCGGATCCACTGGGTCGACGGGTCGGACGCGGAGTACGCCACGCTCACGAACGAGCTGATCGCGGCCGGCACCATGGTCCGGCTGAACGAGGAGAAGAAGCCGAACTCGTTCTGGGTCCGCACCGACCCCAGCGACGTCGCCCGCGTCGAGCAGCGCACGTTCATCTGCTCCGCGGACGAGAAGGACGCCGGTCCGACCAACAACTGGATGGACCCGGCGCAGATGAAGGCGCTGATGACGGAGCTGTACCGCGGTTCGATGCGCGGCCGGACGATGTACGTCGTCCCGTTCTGCATGGGTCCGCTGACGGCGGAGAAGCCGATGTTCGGTGTCGAGATCACCGACTCGGCGTACGTCGTTGCCTCGATGCGGATCATGTGCCGTACCGGCGCCGACGTGCTGGCCAAGCTCGGCGAGGACGCGCCGTACGTGCCCTGCCTGCACTCGGTCGGCGCACCACTGCAACAGGGCGAGCAGGACGTCCCGTGGCCGTGCAACGACGAGAAATACATCGTGCAGTTCCCCGAGGAGCGGGCGATCTGGTCCTACGGCTCCGGGTACGGCGGTAACTCGCTGCTCGGCAAGAAGTGCTACTCGCTGCGGATCGCGTCCGCGATGGCCCGCGACGAAGGCTGGCTGGCCGAGCACATGCTGATCCTGAAGCTGATCTCGCCGGAGAAGAAGGTGCACTACGTCGCGGCCGCGTTCCCGAGCGCCTGCGGCAAGACCAACCTGGCGATGCTCGACCCGACGCTGGAGGGCTGGGAGGTCGAGACGCTCGGCGACGACATCGCCTGGATGCGGTTCGGCAAGGACGGCCGGCTGTACGCCGTGAACCCGGAGTTCGGGCTGTTCGGTGTTGCCCCCGGCACCGGTTGGAAGACGAACCCGAACGCGATGCGCACGATCGAGAAGGGCAACTCGGTCTTCACCAACGTCGCCCTGACCGATGACGGCGACGTCTGGTGGGAGGGCTACTCGCCGACCCCGCCGGACCACCTGACCGACTGGAAGGGTCGCGAGTGGACGCCGGGCAACGGCGAGCTGTCGAGCCACCCGAACAGCCGGTTCTGCACCCCGATCGAGCAGTGCCCGATCCTCGCCGACGAGTACGACGACCCGAACGGCGTGCCGATCTCGGCGATCATCTTCGGCGGCCGCCGCGCCACGACGGTCCCGCTGGTGACCGAGTCGCGCGACTGGGCGCACGGCGTGTTCATGGGTGCGACGCTGTCGTCCGAGACCACCGCGGCCGCGGTCGGCCAGGTCGGCGTCGTACGGCGGGACCCGATGGCGATGCTGCCGTTCCTCGGGTACGACGCCGGGCAGTACTTCGACCACTGGCTGACCGTCGGCAAGCAGCACGACGCGGCGCAGCTGCCGAAGATCTTCTACGTGAACTGGTTCCGCAAGGACGACGCGGGCAAGTTCGTCTGGCCGGGCTTCGGTGAGAACAGCCGCGTGCTCAAGTGGGTCATCGACCGGATCGAGGGCCAGGCCGACGCGGTCGAGACCCCGATCGGCCGGGTGCCGGCCGCGGACGCGCTCGACGTCGCCGGGCTGGACCTGACCGAGCAGGACCTCGAGATCGCGCTCGACGTCGACGTCGAGGAGTGGAAGGCCGAGATCCCGCTGATCGAGGAGTGGTTCGCCAAGCTCGGCGACACCGTCCCGACCGAGCTCAAGGTCGAGCTCGACAACCTCAAGGCCCGACTGGGCTGATGAACGCCGGCCGCCGAATCGGAAGCCGGCGGCCGGACCGACAGCGCGGTGCCTCGGCTCACCTGCCGGGGCGCCGCGCTGTGCTTTCTGCCAGCACCCGCTGCACCTCGTCATCACTCACCGACGAGAAGTCCTGGTACGCCTGCCCGACCGCGTTGAAGTACCGCGGGATCCACACGCACACGACCTGATCCGCGATCCGCGCCAGCCGCCGGCAGCTCTCCACACCACCCACGGGTACGGCGACGATCACGCGCGCCGGCCGCTGACGCCGTACCGCTTCCACCGCTGCTCGCATCGTCGAACCGGTCGCCAGCCCGTCGTCGACCAGGATCACCACCCGATCCCGTACGTCGATCGGCGGCCGGTCCCCGCGGTACGCCGCCTCGCGCCGGCGCAACTCGCGGACCTCGCGCCGCCGTACCTCGTCCATCGCGGCCGCGTCGACCTCGCGCGCGATCTGCTCGTTGCGCACGACATGCAGTTCCTCGCCGACCCCGGCGATCGCACCCATCGCCAGCTCCGGCTGCCCCGGAAACCCCAGCTTCCGCACGATCAGCACATCGAGCTCCGCCCCCAGGGCCTCCGCGATCGGCCCGGCTACCGGGACGCCGCCGCGCGCCAGCCCGAGCACCAGGACTGAACCGGTGACCTGCCCGAGCTCCTCGGCAAGCACCTCACCGGCAGCCGCCCGATCAAAATACGGCCTCCTCATCCCGCCATGATCCAACTACGTTGACCCCATGCGAATCCCTGAGATCGGACCATGGGCATGAAGATCGGTGTGATGCTCCCGCTGGGTGCAGGAGACGGGCCCGGCGGCGGTATGCCGGGGTGGAAGGACGTGCGGGCGGTCGCAGAGGCGGCTGAGGCGGGTGGGCTGGATTCTGTCTGGATCGCGGACCATTTCCTGTACCGCGACCCGGAAGGGCAGATCTACGGTATGCACGAGTCGTGGACCCTGCTGACCGCGGTCGCGGCGGTCACCTCCCGGGTCGAACTCGGGAACATGGTCCTCTGCGCATCGTTCCGGGACCCAGGCCTGACGGCGAAGATGGCGGCGACGCTCGACGAGGTCTCCGGCGGCCGGCTCATCCTCGGCGTCGGCGCGGGTTGGCACGACCCGGAGTACGAAGCCTTCGGCCTGCCGACCGACCACCGGGTCGGCCGCTTCGAGGAATGGCTGGAGATCGTCGCCCGGATGGTCCGCGGCGAGACGGTCAGCTACGAAGGCACCTATTACAAGACGCAGGACGCGAACCTCGACCCGGCCCCGCCCCACCGCATCCCGATCCTGATCGCCGGCCACCGCCCCCGGATGATGCGGCTGACCGCGCAATGGGCCGACCTGTGGAACACCGCCTGGTACGGCGCCGCGGACGCCAAGGTCGAGGAACGTCTGGAGACGCTCCGCGAGGCGATCGAGACCGCCGGCAAGCCCGCCGGCGCGGTGGCCCCGACCGTCGGCGTCGTCGTCCGCGACCCGGACCAGCCACCCGTCGCCGATCCCGATCCGCGCGCGATCGAAGTACAGGATCTACCTGCGGCGCTGGCGGCGTACGAGAAGCTGGGCGTCGAGCACCTGATCATCTCGCCCGAGCCGATCAGCCCCCGCACGGTCGAACGCATCGCCGAAGCGAGGAGCTAACAGCAGAGGGCCGCCCCATCGGGCGGCCCTCAGATGCTGCGGAGGCGGCGGGATTTGAACCCGCGAGAGGGGATTACCCTCAACCCGCTTAGCAGGCGGGCGCCATCGACCGGACTAGGCGACGCCTCCTCCGACGGTCCACTCACGGAGCGGACGCGACGACGGCCAAGAGTATCTGCTCGACGGGTCCGGCGGCAAAGCGGGTGGGTGGCAACTCCCCGGACACTCTGAGTGGTTGAGGCGGCACGTTGGGGCAGTAGCCCACGGCCCCTGTACTGTGGCGACATCGACGGGGGTCGCCAGCATCACGCGTCAACCAACTTGGTGTGGTGGGCGTCTGAAGTACCGTGGGCCGCTGCGCGCGGCCGACGGAGGGGTCGCCACGTCGTCGATCAGGGAACGGAGCCATGTCGCGGAGTACTCGCGCAGCCGGTCGGAGGGCAGCGCCTCGTGCCAGCCGGTCCCGGCACCGTTCGCACCGGGCCAGGACGACGTCGAAGGCGATCGGTCTGACCCTGCTCAGCGCCCTGGTGCCAGGCTCCGGCCTGTTGATGGGCGGCCGGAAGAAGCTCGGCGCATTTGTCCTGACGATCAGCGTCGGCCTGCTGCTGATCGCGGCGTACGTCGGTCTGACGCAGCGCGACTCGGTCCTGGCGCTCGCGGTCTCGCCGCGGCAGCTGCTGATCGCGACCGGTGCCGTCGTACTGCTCGGGGTGCTCTGGATCTGGGTTGTCGTCGCGTCGCACAAGCTGCTGCGCCCGGTGAGCATGACCTACACAGGCCGGCTGGCGGGCTCGATGTTCGTCGGGTTGCTGTGTTTCGGGATCGCCGTACCGACGACCGTCGCCGCGCAGACCGTGATGGCGCAGCGCGACCTGGTCGGCAGCGTGTTCCAGTCCGAGGGCAACTCCAAGAGCGCGACCCGGCCGAAGGTGACCAACGCGAGCGACCCGTGGGCCAAGACCCCGCGGCTGAACCTGCTGCTGCTCGGCGCCGACGACGGCGTGGGCCGGACCGGTGTCCGCACCGACACGGTGATCGTCGCCTCGATCGACACCAAGACCGGTAACACCGCGCTGATCTCGCTGAGCCGGAACTGGATGCGGATGCCGTTCCCGGAGGACTCGCCGCTGCACAAGGTGTACCCGGACGGGTTCTGGGATCCGAACAAGGGCAACGTCGAGCAGCCGGAGTACTACCTCGACGCGATGTACGACAACATCCCGAAGGCGCATCCGGGGATCCTCGGCCAGACCGACAACGAGGGCGCGGACGTGGTCAAGCTGGCCGCGAGCGCCGCGCTGGGTCTGGACATCGACTACTACATGCAGGTCAACCTGGCCGGGTTCCGGCAGATCATCGACGCCGTCGGCGGGATCACGGTGAACGTGAACTACCGGGTCCCGATCGGCGGCGACTACGGCGAGGGTCCGGGGTCGAACACCGAGAAGAAGCCGAGCGGCTACATCGAGCCGGGTCCGAACCAGAAGCTCGACGGGTACCACGCGCTGTGGTTCGCCCGCGGCCGGTACGGCCTGAGCGACCCGTCGCGGCAGGAGCGGCAGCGCTGCACCATCCACGCGCTGGTCAACAGCGTGAACCCGGCGACACTGGTGACGAAGTACCAGCAGATCGCCTCGGCCGGCAAGCAGCTGCTGCGCACCGACATCCCGCAGGAGATCCTGCCCGCGTTCATCCAGCTCGGCCTCAAGGTCAAGAACGCCAAGGTCAGCAACATCGACCTCGACAAGAACAAGAACTTCCCGACCGGCAAGAACCCGGACTACACCGCGATGCAGGAGATCATCCAGAAGGCGCTCGCCGCGCAGACCAACCCGGTCGCGTCGACGCCGACGGTGAAGCCGACCAAGAAGCCGACGAGCGGGACGACGACGAAGAAGCCGACCGCGCCGAAGACGACGGTGACTCCGGGCGCGGCCGAGAACCTGAACGACGCCTGCGCCTACAACCCCAGCCAGACCGGCAACGGAAACTGAGACAAATTCGGTTGGTTGAACCCCAGCGACGGAATCATTACAACTCAATGAAACCAAGTCACACCTGGGGGTGACTGTGAGGCGTTCGCTGGCGGTTGTGGCCGGAGCCGCGGTTCTGGTCTGTGCGGGCTGTAGCGCCGAGCCGGAGAAGGGCTCCGCGCCCTCGGCCGGCGGTACGACGAAGACGAGCGCACCGCTCGCCTCGACAGCACCTAAGCCGACGCCGACTGCCGTCGCGCTGTCGGTTCCGATGTACCAGCGCGCGCTGACCAACGTCGAGAAGACGCTCAAGCCGTCGGTCGCCCGGGTGATGAACGCGCAGACCATCGCCGCCTTCGACGCGTCCCGGGCCGTCCTCGCCAAAGCAGTCGTCATCGAACGCGGCGAGCTGGCCAAGATCACGCCGCCGACGGGTCTGGTGGCCGCGCATCCCGCCGTACTCGATGCCTTCGATGCGTACGCCGGTGACGTGAGCACCGAGCTGAGCCGGGCCGGGGGTACGAAGACCGGCTGCGGTTTCCCGAAGGCGCTGGATGTCCGGCTGTACGAGGCGAAGAGCGGGCTGCGGTTCGCGTACGCCGAGCTCGCGCAGAGCGTGCAGAAGTCGATCGGTAGGGGTGTGAAGTTCGGTGCGGTGTCGGTGCCGCCGAAGCTGGCCCAGCCGGCCGTGATCGCCGGCCGGGGCGAGAACGGGGACGTGTTCCAGCGCTCCGGTCCACGCGGATCGGGGTCGCTCGAGATCAAGAACGCCGGGGACGACGTGGTGATCGTCATCGCCGGCAGCAACCCGCGGCAGCCGCAGGCCTCGATCTACGTCCGGGCCGACAAGACCGCGACGCTGAACGGGATCCGCAGCCAGGACTACTGGGTCTACTTCAAGTCCGGGACGAGCTGGGACGCGAAGAACCACCGGTTCACCGAGAACTGCTCGTACCAGAAGTTCGACGACATCTTCGACGGCTCGTACAACTGGACGATCAGCCTGGCCAAGACCCCGCTCGGCAACGCGTCGTCGTCGGAGACGGAATCCTTCTGACATGGTCACCCTGGACGGATGAGATCCTGTGTCGATGCGTACGACGTACCGGATGCGGTCGGGACGGTTCCTCGGGATCCTGGCCGCCGGGCTGATCATTCTCGGGGTAGCCGCAGTGCTGTGGGCACTGGGGCTGCCGTCGGTTGCCGTGTCGGTGTTCGTCTCGCTCGGCGGGGTGATCACGCTGGCCGGCCTGTGGATCCTGGCCCGGCCGCCGAAGGTCGCGCGGCTGCGGGACGGCGACATCGAGGTACGCGGTCTGCGGACGCCGTGGACGGATATCACCGAGGTCGGGCGGGTGGAGACCACGCACGGCGAGGCGATCGTGCTGCGGACCAAGCAGCCCGACCACCCGATCCTGCTGCCGCTGTCCTGGCTCGCGCCGAAGCAGGTGCCGGTGCTGGAGGCCACGCTGCGGGACAGGCTGAACGCGGCGCACGGGTACACGATCTGGGACGGGACTGTGCCGGAGGACACCGGCAGCGCAGAATGATCCGGTGCTTTCCTTCGAACTGTCGTACGACGAGCTACTGACCTACCAGGGCACGAACCCGCGGCCCGCGGACTTCGACGAGTTCTGGGACAAGGCGCTGCTGTCCCTGGACGAGGTCCCTGCCGACGCGGAGTTCGTGGACGCGACCGACTTCCCGCTGACCACGGCGACCGCGCAGCACCTGTACTTCACCGGGACCGGTGGGTATCGGGTGCACGCGAAGGTACTGCGGCCTGCCGAGCCGACCGGGCCGGCGGTGCTGCTGTTCCACGGGTACGGCGGGGAGCAGCCGAAGTGGGTCGAGCTGCTGCCGTATGCAGCGCGCGGGTTCACGGTCGCGGCGCTGGATGTGCGGGAGCAGGTCGGCTTCCGTACGTCGTCCCAGGAGAGCAACAGCTTCTCGCTGCAGCACCATCTGGTGCACGGGTTGGACGCGGGGCCGGATGGGCTGCTGTACAAGCACATCTTCCTGGACACGCGGCGGTTGGCCGATCTCATCGGTGGCTTGCCGGAGGTGGATGCGTCGCGGATCGCGACCACGGGGTGGAGCCAGGGCGGTGGGTTGTCGTTGGTGGCGGCGGCGCTGACGCCGTCGATCAAGTACACGGCGAGCGTGTATCCGTTCCTGTGCGACTACCAGCGCACGTGGGACCTGAACCTCGAGACCGGGCCGTACGACGAGATCGTCACGTGGTTCCGCAAGCGCGACCCGAGGCACCTACGGCAGGACGAGGTGTTCACGACGCTGGGCTACATCGACGTACAGAACCTCGCCCCTCGCATCCAGGCCGAGGTGACTCTCTTCGTCGGCCTGGAGGACCAGGTCTGTCCGCCGTCCACCCAGTTCGCCGTCTACAACAAGCTCAAGTCGGCCAAGGAGACCCGCCTCTACCCCGACTTCGGCCACGACGACCTGCCCGGCGCCCACGACGACATCTACCAACTAATAGGCACCAAACTCTGAGCCGTAGAGCTCCAGGGTGATTCTCGGGTCGTCGAGGTTGTTGATGGCTTGGATAAGGATGTCGGCTTCCGGGCCGTTACGGTCGACCATCATCACGAGACGGTTGGTGGAGTAATCGACACAGCCGCTGATGCCGCTGGTGCCGGTCCACGTGGGCTGGTGTTCGAGCAGTCGGGAGGAGAGTTCACTCAGCTCCTCACCGGAGTACTGGACCTGGACGAACAGGACCCGCAGCCAGGTCGGGCTCGTGACCAGCAGCAGAAGGCGTGCCTTCTGGAGGGCTTCCTCGGTTGTCATCTGCACCGTCAGCGTGGCTGTCTCGAAATCCCACAGCATCTCGCCGTCATACGCCCGCAGGGGCGACAGCAACCCACGAATCCGGCCCCGCTCCTCCGAATACCGCGCATCCCCCGTGATATCCAACGGCAACCACCCACCACCAACCTTCTTCTCCACAAGCACAGGCTAAGCAGCAGCTACAGCAGGAACCAGTGGTCAGCAGTCGGGGCGGGTCCAGAGGATTGAGTAGCGGAAGAGTAGGTGGCGGCGGTAGGTGGCGCCGGGGAGGAGTTCGGTGGTCAGGGCCTGGATTTCGGGGTAGGTGACGGGTGGGGGCCAGACGACTGGGGAGGGGTGTTCCCAGTGGGTCTTGGTTGCGCGGTGGGCCAGGTTTGCGGCTACGCCGGCGGCCTCGCGTGGGAGGTCACGGGGCAGGGTCGGGCGGGCTAGGCCTACGACGGCGAGGACGCCGCCCGGACGGACCAGCGAGCGCATCCGGAGCAACCCCGTGCGGGCGTCGACGTGGTGGAGGGTGGCGACGGAGGCGACGACGTCGTACGACGACAGCTCGAGGGGATAGTCCAGGAAGTCGCCGTGAACGTACGAGATGTCGTCGTCGTACCCGCGGGCCAACTCGAGGCTCGGAGTATCCAGGTCGATGCCGGTGACGTCCGGTACGGCGTCGCGCAGCGACCGGGTCAGCATGCCCTCGCCGCAGCCGATGTCGAGCGCGCGCGTCGCGCCAGGTGGGACGGACTGGAGGATGCGGGAGTGGTAGTGGATGTTGTGGTTCCACCGCTGGCTCATCCGACCATCCTCGTCGAAGGTGGGGCCTACGATCGTGGGGGGAGGGCTGAAGGTGCGGATCCAACTGCTGGGTGGTTTCGCTGTCGATCGCGGGGGCCGATCCGTCGATCCGAAAGTGTGGCGGCTGCGGAAGGCGCGGACGCTGGTCAAGCTGCTCGCGTTGGCGCGCGACCAGCGGCTGCACCGCGACGTACTGCTCGAGGCGTTGTGGCCGGACCGGCCTCCGACGTCAGCGGTCAACAATCTGCACCAAGCCCTGCACGTGGCACGTCGGGCGCTCGCGGGTGACGAGTCGAGCAACGGACTGCTGGAGTTGCGCGACGACTTCGTGGTGCTGCTGGCGGACGGCGTCGTGGACGTCGACGTACGGACGTTCGAACGGCTGGCCGCGCTGGGCCGCAGCAGCGGTGACCTCGACGACCTCCGCGCCGCAGTCGCCGCGTACACAGGCGATCTCCTGCCCGAGGACAGATTCGAGGACTGGGCCGTTCGCCCGCGCGAGGAACTCCGCGACAGCTTCGGCAATCTCCTCGTCGACTTCGCGGACGCGGCCGCCGCGGATCACCACGAGGCAGAGGCACTCGACGCCCTGACCCGCGCACTCGCCATCGACCCGCTGCACGAGCACGGCGTCCGAAGCCTGATGCGACAACTCGCGGCAACAGGCCGTTCGTCCGAAGCGTTGGCGCAGTACGAACGGCTGAGAAGCGACCTACGTACGGCGTACGGCACCGACCCCGACCCAGATACCCAGCGCCTGTACCAGGAACTGCTCACCGGCACCGTCAAAGTCGACAGCCAGCCAAGGCACAACCTTGCACCCGCGTTGACCAGCTTCGTGGGCCGCGAGCGCGAGATCGCGGACGTCCATCGCCTGATGGAACAAGGCCGCCTCGTCACCCTCACCGGCGTCGGCGGCGCCGGCAAGACCCGCCTGGCCGAAGAAGCCGCCCGCCGCCTGGTCGACTCGTACGCCGACGGCGTCTGGATCGCTGACCTCGTACCGGTCGCCGACCCACACCTCGTAGCCGACTCCGTCGCCGCCGCCCTCGGCCTCGACCCTGCAGCCGGATCGGATTCGACCCGCACCCTCATCACCCGCCTGGCACCCCGCAATCTCCTTCTCGTACTGGACAACTGCGAACACCTCCTCGCCGCCTGCGCCGGCCTGGCAAGCGCAGTACGGCGAAGTTGCCCCGGCGTCAGCCTGCTAGCCACCAGCCGCGAACCACTCCATGCCCCCGGCGAGGTCACCTTCCGCGTGCCCTCACTCGAACTCCCCGAGCCAACCGACGAACTCGACCGACTCCGCACGCTGTCGTCAGTACGACTCTTCGTCGACCGCGCCCAAGACGTTCGCCCCGGCTTCGTACTGGACGCAACCAACGCAGCCGCCATCGTCGAGATCTGCCGCTGCCTCGACGGCATCCCACTCGCCCTCGAACTCGCGGCCGCCCGCGCCTCACACCTCGAGGCCGCCGAGATCGCCGCACGGCTGGGCGAGGCACTCTCGCTGCTCGGCCGCCCCGGCGAGGTCACCCGACACGCGACCCTGCGCGCAACCCTCGAATGGAGCCACGCCTTGCTGTCCGACGACGAGCAGGTGCTGCTCCGCCGGCTCGCGGTCTTCTCCGGCAGCTTCTCGCTCCGATCCGCCGAGCAGGTCTGCGCCGACGACCGCCTGCCCAGCTCAGACGTCCTAGACCTCCTCGGTCGGCTCGTCGACAAGTCGCTGCTGCTCGTCGACCACGACGGCCCGCGCTCGCGATACCGGCTCCTGGAGACGATCCGCCAGTTCGCGCACGAACGTCTGGCCGCGGCGCACGAGGCCGCACCGATGGAGGCCGCGCACTGCAGGTTCTTCCTGGAACTCGCAGCCACCGAAGATCCCGAGCGAGCCGGCGTCGTCGTCGAACGCCCTCAGCTGCTCGACGCCGACCACGACAACCTCCGCGCCGCACTCAACTGGGCACTCCGCCACGATCATGAGCGAGCCTTGCTGCTCGGCCTCAGCCTCTCGCCGTACTGGCTGGCGCGCGGTCATTTCTCCGAAGGTGCGGGCTGGCTCGAACGCGTTCTCGACGTCGCGGTCGAGCCGTCCCGCGAGCGAGCCCGCGCGATCTTCGCGCTCGCGATCCTGCTCGCCCGAAGCGGGCTGGCCGACCGGCTCCCACGACTCGGCGACGAAGCAGTCGCGGTCTCCTACCAATCCGGCGACCAGATCGACCTCGTGACCACCCGGGTACTGCGTGGCACGCTCCTGCTCGGAAGCGGCGACCTCGACGAGATCGAACAGACCGCCGTCGACTCGCTCGCGCAAGCCGACGCCCTCGGCGCAGACCCACTGGCCGCTGCCGCACAAGGTCTCGGCGCAATGGCCGCACTCTTCCGCGAGAACGCCGAACTCGCCCAGGAACGCTTCGAAGAATGCCTGCGACGGCTGGCGCAGATCGACCCGAACACGACCAGGTTCTTCCCCGCTGTCACGATGTGCCTGCCGCTCGTACCGATCGACGGCTGGTGGATCCCGGTGTTCGAGGAGACCTTCCTGATCGGCCGCCGGGTCGGCGCCGTACAAGGCACCGGGTACGCCTTGTCGGGCCTGGCCGACGCCCATCGCCTGACCAGAAACCTCGACGCCGCACAGGACGCCGTACGGCGGTCGGTCGATGCCTTCACCGGGATCGAGGACGCGTCCGGCCTCGGCCATGCGCTGAACCATCTCGGCTGTATCGAGCGCGACCAAGGGCTGTTCGGGGCGGCCGAGAAGCACCTGCGCGACGCACTCCAGCTCCGCGAACAGCTAGGAGATCGCCGCGGTGAGAGCCTGACTCTCGCCAATCTCGGTCTGCTCGCCGCGGCGTCCGGCGATCCCGGGACGGGTCGGCGCCTCACGCGTGCCGCCCTCGATCGCGGCGAGGCGGTCGACGATGCGCCCGCGGCCGGCGGGGCTCTGCTCAACCTGGCAGTCGTCGAGTTGTTCGCCGGCGAACGCCGTACCGCGCGGATCCTGGCCGAGCAGGCGGTCGAAGCCTTTCAGCCGCAGGGATATCTCCGACTCGAGGCCTGGACGCGGCTCCTTGCGGCCGAACTGGCGGTCGCGGACGGTGACACCGAGGTGCTGGAAAGGCACGGACCGGCGGCGTTGGAGATCTTCACCCGCCTCGGATGCCGCATCGGCGGGCCTCGCGCAGCCCTGCTCATGGAACGCTAAGTCACGCTAAGCCATTGCGAAGACCTCCTTCCTAATGTCGTTGTCAGTCCGGGAAACGTCCTGGGCCGAACGAATCAGGAGTGGAAATGACAACGACGCAAGCGCGGCAGGACACGCTCGGGGAGGCCACCCTCGGTGAACTTGCCGAAGGACTGCGTGGCGAGCTGATCCGCCCGGCCGACCCGTCGTACGACGACGCGCGGTCGATCTGGAACGCCGCGCATGACAAGAGACCGGCACTGATCGTCCGGTGCAAGGGGGTGGCCGACGTCATCCGGGCCGTGGAGTTCGCCCGGAGCGAGGGGTTGACGTTGGCCGTCCGGGGCGGCGGTCACAGCATCCCCGGATTCTCGACCACCGACGGCGGCATCGTCATCGACCTGTCGCCGATGAACTCGGTCCGGATCGATCCGGACCGGCGTCAGATCGTGGCGCAGGGCGGCTGCACCTGGGGCGATGTCGACGCCGAGGCGCAGGCCTTCGGGCTCGCCGTCACCGGCGGCCTGGTGTCGTCGACCGGCGTCGCGGGCTTCACGCTCGGAGGCGGGATCGGCTGGCTCGTCCGCAAGGCCGGCCTGGCGTGTGACAACCTCATCGGGGCTGATGTTGTCACCGCCGACGGCCGGTACCTGCACACGAGCGAGACCGAGAACCCCGAACTGCTGTGGGCATTGCGGGGCGGCGGCGGCAACTTCGGTGTCGTCACCTCGTTCGAGTTCAAGGCGTACGAGGTCGGTCCGACCGTCTTCGCGGGCCTGGTCTTCTACCCGGGCGATCGGGCAGCCGACGTACTGCGTGGGTTCGGTGCGGCGGCCGCGTCGGCGCCGGACGAGTTGTCCTTGGCAATCAACCTCACCACCGCACCGCCGTTGCCGTTCCTGCCGGAAGAGGTGCATGGCAAGCCGATCGTCGCCGTACTCGGGATGTGGTCCGGGCAGCCGGACGCGGGCGACGCCGCGACCCGGCCGTTCCGCGAACTCGCACCAGTGGTCGCGGATCTGTTCGGGCCGATGCCGTACAACGCGATGCAGACGCTGCTCGATCCGCTGTTCCCGCGCGGCCTGCGGAACTACTTCCGTTCGGCGTTCTTCGGCGACCTCGGTCCCACAACCGTCGACGCGCTCGTCGCCGCGCATTCCGCAGTACCGAACGGTCTGTCGGAGCTGCACGTCCACCACCTGGGTGGCGCGATGGGCCGGGTGCCGGCCGACGCCACGGCGTTCGGCACGCGGGACCGCGAGTACATCCTCAACGTTGTCGCTCGAAGCGAGGACGGGTCGGGGTACGACGAGGTCGTCGAGTGGGCTCGTGCGGCGGGGAGTTCGCTCGGGCCGAGTGCGGCGTCGTACGTGAACTTCACCGGTGAGACCAACGAGGACATCGTGCGGGCGTCGTACCCGGCGGCGACCTACGAGCGGCTCGTGCGGGTCAAGAACACCTACGACCCGACGAACCTGTTCCACCTCAACCAGAACATCAAGCCGAGCTAGGAATCAACGGGTGCAGGACGTCGGCGCGGCGCGTCCGGCGAAGCGGTCAGCGGTCCAGGCCAGGATGTCGGGCATGGCGCCGTCGTCGATGCCCTGCACCCACGGGTAGGTGTCGTGCTCGAGACCGGGGTACGTCTTGTAGGTGAGGCGGGTCCCGAGTCGGCACTCTGCCGCGGCGATCTGATTGGTGACACCAACGGGTACGACGGTGTCGGCCTCGCCCTGCAGCAACAGGACCGGTCCGCCCAGCCGCTGGTTCCCGGCGGAGTTGACCCGCAGGTACGTCCGGAAGGCGGGGTCGGTCGAGTACGCCGGGGTCACCAACTGCGGCCCGCTCAGATCGGCGTACGCCGTGAACGCCGCGTTGAGGCAGCCGATCGCGGTGATGCCGATCCGCGAATACGCCTCGGGGCTGAGCAACCTCTCGGGCTGGATCCGGGCGTCACCGAAATGGGCGCCCTGGGCAATCATCGCCGCGAAGGCGCCGTACCCCGGAGTCGCGACGACGTGATCGGCGACCTCGGACAGGTTCGCGACCGGCGAGGTCAGGACCGCTCGCCGACGCCCATCGCCGCACCGCCACCCTGCGAGTGACCCCACAGAACCCATCGCGACGACAGGTCCGACCGCACCCGACGCGCAGCCTGCTGGGCGTAGATGACATCGTTGGCCTCGGCCGTCTTGTTGACGAGCTCAGGCCGGCCGTCGGTACCGAGGCCCGCGTAATCCGGCGCGACGACCGCATAGCCACTGTTGACGAAGTCCATCATCTGGTTGCCGTGGTAAAGGTCCTTCATCAACGACGGCGCACAGGGCCCGCCGATTCCGCTCGAGCCGTGTGCGTCCACGACGACGGGCCAGCCACCGGCCGGCGCCTTGCCCTTCGGCACCAGGACAACGGCAGTCGCAGCCACATCGCGGCCGGCCGAGGTCCGCGAGTGGTACATGATCCGGGTCGCCGGTCCGGCGGTGTAGTCGGTCGTCTCCTGCTTGCGAATCACCGACCCCGGTAGTGCCCACGGCAACGAGGCGGGCGGGTCGTAGAACGACGTCCGCGGTACGGCGTTCTGATGTTGCAGGTCCAGCTGGCATTGCACGTCGCAATCGGCCGCCTGCGCCGGCGCGGCCAGACCGGTCACCGCCGTAGCCGCGGCGATCAGGGTGATGAGGTGTCGCACGTCGATCTCCAAGAATGCTTGGACCCACCCCCAACGGGTTGGCCACCGCACTCCAGGACACAGCCGGCCTCCGCGCTTGTGACGTGCCGGCTCGTGATCTACCTCTCAGCGCTTGATGGCAGCCTCGATGGCGGCCAGCAGGACGCCGTCGTCGTCAGCCCGCCAACTGTGGGACTCCGGGCAGATCCACTGATCCGGCTCGGCCGGTACGACGCAGCCGAACAGGCGGACCTTGCCGGCCGCGGCCGCCTCCCGGGCAACCCGGGTCGGGAGGCCGTAGAGAATCGGCACTCCTTGCTGCCCACAGACCGGGCACTCCGGTGCGTTCGCCATACACCACAGCGTACGCCGTCGCGCTCACGCGAGGTCTGATACCAGCACCTGCTGGATCTTCGTCAGGGCCTTGATCAGTTGGGCGCGTTCGGTCTTGGTGAGGGTCGCCGTGATGCGGTCCTCGAGCGCCTGGCGTTCGGCCTCGATCGGCTTCTGCAGGGCCCGGCCGGCCGGAGTCAGCCAGAGCCGGACGAGGCGGTTGTCGTGCGGGTCGGGTCGCCGTTCGAGCCAGCCGGACTCGGCCATCCGGGTGGCGAGTTTGGTCACGGCGGGCGTCGTGACGTTGACCGCGGCGGCGATCTCGCCCGGCGTACGCCCGTCCTCCGCCCACAACGCGGCCAGCAGATGATCCTGCCCGAGCCGCAGACCATGGCGCTGTACGGCGGCGTCCGCCGCGGCGCGCAGCAGCTTGGACGTCTTGCTGTGCAACTCCAGGAACTCGGGCATCGACACACTCCTTGACGACCAGATCGTTTACCGGTTAACGTTTTCGAGGAATCGTTAACCGGTAAAGGAGTTTGCCATGCTACTCATCACCGGCGCCACCGGACACATCGGCCGCAGGCTCGTCGACGAGCTCAACGACCGCGGCGCCGACTTCCGCGCCCTGGTCCGCACGCCGCGCGAGGATCTGCCCGCCGAGCAACAGCTCGGCGACCTCGACGGACCGCTCGACCTCCACGGCGTCGACAAGGTGTTCCTGCTCGTCCCGGGCACGGGGCTCGACCACACCGTCAACGTCGTCGCCGCGGCCCGCGAGGCCGGCGTACGCCACCTCATCTACGTCTCGTCGTACGCCGTGCTCGGCGAGCCGATCCCCGCGATGGGGCACTGGCATCACGAGCGCGAACAGCTCATCCGCAACTCGGGGATCCCGGCAACGTTCCTCCGGCCGACCGGCTTCATGACGAACGCGGTCGACTGGCTGCCGACGATCCGCGCCGGCGGCTACGTGCTCGACCCGATCGGCCCGGGCCGCTCCGCACCCATCGACCCGGCAGACATTGCGGCCGTCGCTGCGACCGTACTGACCGAGGACGGGCACGAGAAGCAGGAGTACACACTGACAGGTCCGGAGGCGTTCACGCTCGCCGAGCAGGTCTCGATCCTCGGCGACGCGATCGGCCGCAGCCTCGACGTACGCCCGATCGAGACCCCCGAAGAGGCCGTCCGCTTCCGCTACCCGAACGGCGCGCCGCCGGACCTGGCAGCGGCGATCGTCGAGGGGCTGAAGCTCATGCGCGCCGACACGGTCGGCCTACGCACGGACACGGTACGCCGCCTCACCAGGCGCGAACCACGGACGTTCGCGGCCTGGTGCGACGACAACCTGCAGTTGTTCAAGTAGCTCCGCAGTACCGGCCTGGTGAGGCATGGTCAGTACTGCGCAGCCGCCTAGTTGGCTTCCTTCGTTGCCCAGTAGTGCCATTGCGGGGACGCGACTGGGGAGCGGGCCAAACCGTCCGGCCAGGTAGCCGGCAGGTCGTGACTCCGCGCCGCGTAGAGGATCACCTCCGATGCGGTGCGATCGCCGCGGACGGCGACCCGTGCGGCGGTCTCGGCACGCATGTCGGCGAGGTAGTGGATCGCGGGCAGGAACTCGGCGCTCAGCCGTGGACTGAGCCGGCCGACGGGTTCGTCGTCGAGCCGGATCTCCACCACGATCCGGTGCCGGTCCTGGATACCGTCCTCCTCCTCGATCGCGTGCATGGTGGCGTACACCCAGCACTCGCCTTCCGCCCGGAAGAACGGCGCGAGTACGTCGGGATGCACCTCGCTACCCGGTACGACGATGCCGCTGCCGGGCGGTAGCAGGTGAAAACTGCCCGGCGGGGGCAGGTTCACCGGTACGAGCATGTGCGGCTGCCCGAGGGCGACCGCGACACTGGCGTGGAACTCGGTGCCCTGGGCGCCTTTACCGTCCCAGTCCGCCGGCTCCCACTCACTGACCCACAGGTGACAGGGAACCTGCGGTTGCAGGCCTTGCGCCACCAGTTCTGACAGCACCGGGTGGTACCGGTGCGCGTCGTCCCTCGGCAGATAGCCGACAACCTTGCCCTGCACCCGGACGGCGATCGACCGCGGGTCGAAACGGTTGTGCGGTTCCGGGACGAGGTCCGCCTCGGTGTCCAGATCTGCGCCACGCGCTGGGATGGGGTCCGGGAACAGGCTTCGGATCGCCTGCTCGTGCGGGGCCTCCCGCACTACTTCCTGACCGCACCACAGAGCGTCTCCCCACAGACTGAACGGAATCAGCTCCATTCTGTGCCCTCCAGTCCTCACTGACCGGCTTTACTCGGCTCATCTGTTCCAGGGGCCTGGTCGTTACACCGAGTGAGCGTATGAAAACTAGACTGCCCAGTGAAGAGCCGTTTCACGCATGGTGCAAGAGTCTGATGCGCAAAGGGTATGCGCCGGTCCGGACTGTGGACGCGGATCGTCTTGTGCAGCGAGCGAATCGGCGAAGATCGTGCAAATGCACGGGAAGGAACGTCATGCACGGCAGTAGTTCAGTCGCTCGATCCAGCACCGTTGATGCGGCAGCGATCGAGGCCGCGGTCGACCGTTTGGACGGTGTCGCCGTGCGCACACCGTTGCAACGCAACCTCCGCCTCTCGGAGCGCACCGGCGCGCAGGTCTGGCTGAAGCGGGAGGACCTGCAGATCGGCCGTTCGTACAAGCTGCGCGGCGCGTACAACCTGATCGCCCAGCTCGACGACTCCGCCAAGGCGGCCGGCGTCGTCTGCGCCAGTGCTGGCAACCATGGTCAGGGCCTGGCGTATTCGTGCCACATCCTCGGTGTCCAGGGCAAGGTGTACGTACCGCGGACCACGCCGCGGCAGAAGCGGGACCGGATCGCGGCCCTCGGCGGCAAGCAGATCCAGGTGATCGTCACCGGCGACACGTACGACGACGCCGCGGCCGCTGCCCTTGCCGAAGGTCAGGCGACCGGGGCAACGATGGTGCCGGCCTTCGACGATCCGAGAACCGTTGCAGGACAGGGGACCGTGGCCGTCGAGTTGATCGATCAGCTCGGCCAGGCTCCCGACGTACTCGTGGTTCCGGTCGGCGGCGGCGGGCTCGTTGCAGGGGTTGCAACGTGGATCGCCGAGCGGCATCCCGGCGTACGCATCGTCGGGGTCGAGCCGGGCGGCGCGGCGAGTATGGCGGCAGCGTTGGAGGCCGGCGAGCCGGTGAGGTTGCCGCACCTGGACAGCTTCGTCGACGGCGCCGCCGTACGGCAGGTCGGTGCGGTGACCCTGCCCCTGGTGCAGCAGGCCGGCGTGGAGCTGATGTCAGTGCCCGAGGGGCTGGTGTGCTCGGAGATGCTCGAGCTCTACCAAACCGACGGGTTGATCGCGGAGCCCGCCGGCGCTTTGTCGACAAGTGCCCTGGGCAACGGTCTCGACGTACGTCCGGGTGAGACTGTCGTCTGCCTGCTGTCCGGCGGCAACAACGACGTCAGCCGGTACGGCGAGATCCTCGAGCGCTCGTTGGTGTACGAGGGCTTGAAGCACTACTTCCTGGTGACGTTCCCGCAGGAGCCCGGCGCGCTGCGGACGTTCCTCGACGGCGCGCTCGGGCCGGACGACGACATCGCGCTGTTCGAGTACGTGAAGCGCAACAACCGCGAGACCGGCGTCGCGCTGGTCGGTATCGAGATCAGCAACCGCGACGACCTCCCCGGCCTCCTGGCCCGGATGGAGGCCGCCCCGCTGGACATCGAGCGCATCAACCCGAACTCCCCCGAGTTCAGGTACCTGATCTAGTGCTTGGTGTGTTTCGAACGTCGCGGGTCGTGCGGGTGAGTCCCGTCGTCCCAGTCCGTCTCGGGCCACAGGTTCTGTGTCCTTGGCTGTGGCTCGTGAAGGTCGGTCCGGTCGGCTGACGGCGGCCGCACCTCGGCCCGGCGTTTGGATCTCTTCGACACCGCCCCGGCGATCAGGGCGACCACGATCACCAGCGCGGCGACCGCGACGACGATCCAGACGATGGTGGTTCCGTTCATCGCTCCTCCTCGGCTCGATGATCAGAACCCCCGGTACCCGGGCCGGGCGCGGGTTAACGCCGTACCTCAGACCAGACCGCGGCGGGCTGCCCAGACGATCGCCTCGATCGCGGTGCTGAAGCCGAGGCGGTCGCAGATCAAGCGGGTACGGCGGCGTACGGTCCGCTCGGACAGATCGAGCCGACGCGCGACCGCGTCGACCGGCAGCCCGGTCGCGAGCAGACGGAGTAGTTGCAGATCGTCGTGGCTGATCTCGCGCGGCGGCACCCGCCGCGTTCGAAGTTCCTGGGGGAGCACGGTCATACGAATCACCTGGTTCCGAACATCCGGGACTCGGCGGCGTCCCAGTCGGCCGGTTTGCCCTGCGGGGTGTAGGTCCGCAGGCGATGGGTGGAGCGGACCAGCGCACGCATGGCGGCCAGGTCCGGCAGGGGCTCGCCCAGTGCGCGAGCTTGAACGAGTACGTTGCCGAGCGCGGATGCCTCGACCGGGCCGGCAAGGACGGGCAGGCCGCACGCGTCGGCGGTGAGCTGGCAGAGCAGTTCGTTCTGTGAACCGCCGCCGATGACGTGCAGTACGTCGACCTCGCGGTCGGCGATCGACTGCGCGGATCGCATCGTACGTCGGTAGGCCAGCGCGAGGCTCTCCAGGATGCAGCGAACCGTGGAGCTTTTGTCGCTTGGCGGTTCCTGCCCGGTCGCGCGGCAGTGCTCCTCGATCCGCGCCGGCATGTTGCCGGGGGCAAGGAATTCGGGAGCGTCCGGATCGATCAGGGTGGCGAACGGCGGTGCGCCGGCCGCGTCTCGCAGGAGCCCGTCCAGGTCGTCGTCGGCCCAGATCCGCTGGCACTCCTGGAGGATCCACAGCCCCATGACGTTCCGGAGGAACCGGATCCGCCCGTCGACACCACCTTCGTTGGTGAAGTTGGCCTCGCGCGCTTCGTCGGTCAGGACGGGCGCATCCAACTCGAGCCCGACGAGCGACCAGGTCCCGGAGGAGATGTACGCGAACCGGTCGTCGGACGCCGGCACCGCAACCACAGAAGAAGCCGTGTCGTGCGACCCGACTGCAATCACCGGGATCCCGTCCGGCAGCCCGGTCTCGTCCGGCAGCACATTCCCGACCACATCCCCCGGCTCCCGCAACTGCGGAAAGACCCGGCGCGGAAGCCCCACCCGCGCGATCAACTCATCACTCCACTCGCGCGAGCGGACGTCGAAGAGCTGCGTCGTCGAGGCGTTGGTCCGCTCCACCCCGATCTCGCCCGTCAGCCAATAACCGAGCAGGTCGGGAATCATCAGCAGACTGGCTGCACCCTCCAGCTCCTCAGCGGCCAGCTGGTAGATCGTGTTGAACGGGAGCTGCTGCAGGCCGGTGACGGCGTACAGGTCGGCGGCAGGCACCTTCGCCAACACACGCTCCATCACGCCGTCGGTGCGGGAGTCCCGGTAGTGGACGGGGTTGCGGAGTAGGCGGCCATCGGCGTCGAGTAGGCCGTAGTCGACGGCCCACGAATCGATCCCGATCCCGTCGAGTGCACCCGCCGTACGCAGGCCGTCGAGTGTCGAGCGGTAGAGGTGGAGGATGTCCCAGTGGAGGCGCCCGTGGACGCGCACCGGACCGTTCCAGAAGCGGTGGATCTCGCGCAGCTCCAGGACGTGTGCGCCGACCTCGCCCAGCATCACCCGACCGCTCGACGCGCCCAGATCCACCGCCGCGACACGCTTCATGGCAGCGCCTACCGCAGGAAGGCGGCTGCCACGCCGGCGTCGACAGGCACGTGCAGACCGGTCGTGTGGGTGAGGTCGCCACCGGTCAATGCGAACACCGCGGCAGCGACGTTCTCCGGCAGCACCTCACGCTTCAGCAGCGTCCGCTGCGCATAGAACGCACCGAGCTCCGACTCGGGTACGCCGTACACCGCCGCCCGCTGCGCACCCCAACCGCCGGCGAAGATCCCGGACCCGCGGACCACGCCGTCGGGATTCACGCCGTTGACCCGGATCCCGTGCTCGCCGAGCTCGGCGGCAAGAAGCCGGACCTGATGTGCCTGGTCCGCCTTGGCAGCGCCGTACGCGACGTTGTTCGGGCCGGCGAAGACCGAGTTCTTGCTGGAGATGTAGATGATGTCGCCGCCCATCCCCTGGTCGATCAGCACCTTCGCGGCCGCCCGCGACACCAGGAACGAACCCTTCGCCATCACGTCGTGCTGCAGGTCCCAGTCCCGTTCCGTTGTCTCCAGCAACGACTTCGAGATGGAAAGGCCGGCATTGTTGACGATCAGGTCCACCCCGCCGAACGCCAGTACGGCGTCCCGCAGCGCAGCCTCGACCGCGTCCGCCGACGACACATCGGCGCCTACGGCAACGGCCACGTCGGACGAACCGATCTCCTTCGCGACCGCCTCGCCCGCCGCCAGGTCCAGGTCCGCAACGACAACGCACGCGCCTTCCGCGGCCAGCCGCTGCGCGATCGCCTTGCCGATCCCGGACCCGCCACCGGTCACGAGCGCAACCCGGGTGGCGAGCGGCTTCGGCTTCGGCATCCGCTGCAGCTTGGCCTCTTCCAGCGCCCAGTACTCGATCCGGAACTTCTCCCGCTCATCGATCGGCGCGTACGTCGACACCGACTCGGCGCCGCGCATCACGTTGATCGCGTTCACGTAGAACTCGCCGGCCACCCGCGCGGTCTGCTTGTCCTTCCCGAAGCTGAACATCCCCACGCCCGGCACCAGCACGATCGCCGGATCCGCACCCCGCATCGCCGGGCTGTCGGCGTCGGCATGCCGGTTGTAGTACGCCGCATAATCCTCGCGATAAGCCGCGTGCAACTCCCGCAGCCGAGCAACCGCGTCCTCCACCGAGGCCGTCGCGGGCAGGTCAAGGACGAGCGGACGGACCTTCGTCCGCAGGAAGTGGTCCGGACACGAGGTGCCGAGCGCAGCCAGCTCTGCCAGCCGCTCCCGCGCGGTGAATTCCAGGACGGCGTCTGAGTCGTTGTAGTGCCCGACCTGCGGCTTGTCCGTCGACGCCAGTCCCCGGATCACCGGGGCGAGCGCGGCGGCCCTGGCCCTGCGCTCTTCCACCGGGAGAGCCTCGAAGCCGTTGACCACCGCGCCGAAGGGTTCCGCCTTGCCGCGGTCGGCGAGGAACTGCTCGGCGGTCCTGATGATGTCGAGGGAGTTCGCCTCGCACTCCTCCGACGTACTGCCCCAGGCGGTGATGCCGTGGCCGCCCAGGATGCAGCCGATTGCCTGCGGGTTCTCGCGCTTGACCGCAGCGATGTCGAGACCGAGCTGGAAACCGGGCCGCCGCCACGGGACCCACACCACCCGGTCGCCGAAGCACTCGGCGGTCAGTTTCTCGCCATCCGCGGCGGTCGCCAGCGCGATCCCGGAGTCCGGGTGCAGGTGGTCGACATGAGGGGCGTCGACCAGCCCGTGCATCGCGGTGTCGATCGACGGCGCCGCGCCGCCCTTGCCGTGCAGGCAGTAGTCGAACGCGGCGACCATCTCGTCCTCGCGGTCGACACCCGGATAGGTGTCGATCAGAGCGTTCAGCCGGTCGAGCCTGAGCACGGCCAAGCCTGCCGGGGTGAGCGTGCCCAGATCCCCGCCGGATCCCTTGACCCACAGCAAGTCCACGGGGTTCTGCGTGACCGGATCGGTCGCCGTACCCTTCGCCGACGTGTTCCCGCCGGCGTAGTTCGTGTTGCGTGGATCGGCACCCAGACGGTTGCTACGCGCAACGAGCTCGGCTGCAGTGTCGCTCACTTATGCTCCCCATCCAGCTTGCTCGCCGCCGACGCGGTCCTTGGTGATCTGCTCGAAGTAGCCGCTGCGCTTGTACGCCGCGACCGGGTCGGCGTCCAGGCCCTGCGACTCGCGGAGTTCCGCGAGCAGTGGCCGGACGTCCGTGTTGTAGGCATCCATCAGCGCCGCGTTCGCGCCCAGCACGTCACCTTCCCGCTGGGCCTTCCGCAGTACGTCGCGGTCGACCAGCAGCGCCTTCGCCGTCGCCTCCTGGACGTTCATCACCGAGCGGATGATCGCGGGGATCTTCTCCTCGATGTTGTGGCACTGGTCGAGCATGAACGCGATCCCGCGCTCCGGGTCGAGCGCGTCGCCGCGGACGATCTCGTTCATGATCCGGAACAGCTGGAACGGGTCGGCCGCCCCGACCATCAGGTCGTCGTCGGCGTAGAACCTGCTGTTGAAGTCGAACGCGCCGAGCTTCTTCGTCCGCAGCAGGAACGCGACGATGAACTCGATGTTCGTCCCCGGCGCGTGGTGCCCGGTGTCGATACAGACCGTTGCCTTCGGCCCCAGTTCGAGGCAGTGCGCGTACGACGTACCCCAGTCCGGCACGTCCGTGGTGTAGAACGCCGGCTCGAAGAGCTTGTACTCGAGCAGCATCCGCTGGTCGTCGCCGAGCCGGTCGTACACCTCCTTCAACGCGGTCGCGAGCCGGTCCTGGCGATCCTGGATGTCGTCCTGGCCGGGGTAGTTCGTGCCGTCGGAGAACCACAGCTTGAGATCGCGGGACCCGGTCGCGTCCATGATGTCGACGCATTCGAGCAGGTGATCGGTCGCCTTCCGGCGTACTGCGGGATCCGGGTTCGTGACGCTGCCGAGCTTATAGTCGTCGTCCTGGAACACGTTGCTGTTGATCGCCCCGAGCCGGACGCCCTGCTCCTTCGCGTACGCCGCGAGCGCCGCGTAGTCGTCGACCTTGTCCCAGGGGATGTGCAGCGCGACGCTCGGCGCGACGCCGGTGTACCTGTGGACGACGGCCGCGTCGGCGATCTTCTCCTCCGGCGAGCGCGGTACGCCGGGCTGGGCGAACACCTTGAACCGGGTGCCGGAGTTGCCGAACGCCCACGAGGGCAACTCGATCTCCTGGCGGCTCAGCGCGGCCTTCACGGCATCGGTCGTCATGACTCAGTCCCCTTCAGGTGGAAGATCTCGGGCAGCAGCAGGAACGACTCGTCCGGCGGCCGGCCGTCGATCCCCGTGAAGAATTCGGTCATCTCCGACTGCCAGCGTGTGTTGACCTCCGTCGCCGCCATCGCCTTCTGGGCGGCGTCCAGATCCTCGGCCTCGACGTACCCGATCAGCAGCCCGTCGTCGCGGAGGAACAGCGAGTAGTTGTGCCATCCGGAGTCCCGCAGCGCGGCCTGCATCTCGGGCCAGACGTTCCGGTGCCGGTCGACGTACTCGGCCAACCGGTCCGGCCGGACCTGCAGGCAGAAGCAGTAACGATTCACGGCGTCACCTGTATCTGAGCGGGCGGGAAGGCTATGAAAGGTTTCAACAGCGTCCCATGACGCTAAGCGTGGTGCCCCGTGGCCGTCAAGTGCCTGCCCACCTTTTGCGGCCGATCCCGGACTGCCGTCGCGGAGAATCTGCAGGAAGCGGGTATTCTTCGGCAGCTAACACGTTTCAAGTGCGCAGGGAGGTTCTCGTGTCGGTCGATGATGCGGAAGCCCTGCCTGAGCGGACCAGGCGGCGGCGTACGCCGAAGCCGCATGCCGCCGGCGTGAAAGCAGTGGCCGCCGCGGCCGGCGTCTCGCTGGGGACCGTCTCGAACGTGCTGAACCGGCCCGAGGTGGTCAGCCCGCTGACCCGCGCGAAGGTCGAAGCGGCGATGGCCTCGCTCGGCTTCGTCCGGAACGAGTCGGCGCGGCAACTGCGCGCGGGCTCCAGCCGGATCCTCGCCTACCTCATGCTCGACGCCGGCAACCCGTTCTTCACCGACGTCGCGAAGGGCGTCGAGGAGGCTGCTCAAGCGGCCGGGTTGTCCGTGTTCCTCTGCACCAGCAGCGAGGACGCAGACCGCGAGGCGGCGTACCTCGATCTGCTCGAACAGCAACGCGTGCAGGGCATCCTGATCACGCCCATCGATCAGAACTCGTCCCGCCTGCGCAAATTGCCCTCCCGCGGTACGCCGGTCGTCGTCGTCGACCGCGCTCTCGACGAGGCCGAGCACTGCTCGGTCGCGGTGAACGACATCCTCGGCGGCGAGCTCGCGATCTCGCATCTGCTCGAGCTCGGTCACGAACGGATCGCGTACGTCGGCGGTCCGAACACGATCGGCCAGGTCGTCGACCGGCGCGAGGGCGCTCGCCGCGCGCTGCGGACGGCCGGGAAGCCCGCGGCGGACCTGATCGAGCTGACCACCGGCGCGCTCACCGTCGCCGAAGGCAGGGGCGCAGGGCAACGACTCGCGGGCCTCCCGGCGGACCGGCGACCGACCGCCGCCTTCTGTGCGAACGACTTGCTGGCGTTGGGGTTGCTGCAGCAGTGCGTGAGTCTCGGACTGCGCGTTCCGGAGGATCTCGCGATCGTCGGGTACGACGACATCGAGTTCGCCGAGGCAGCCGCCGTACCGCTGACGTCGGTGCGCCAGCCGCGGCAACTGCTGGGCCGGACCGCTGCCGAGTTGTTGCTGGACGAGTCCTCGAACCCGGACCACGAGCACCAGCGCGTCACGTTCACGCCCGAGTTGGTGGTCCGCACGTCGACCCGGGGCACTGTCTGAGCCGCGCTATGGTGGCCTAGCGAGGGTGGGTCGTCGTCTGGGCGAGGTGAGTCATGCGCGTCGCTGGCGGGGGTTTGGTGCGGCGGTGGGGCGGCCGCGCTGTCGGCCTGGCGATCACCGGGGTCGGCCTGTACATCGTCGCGCCGAGCATCCTGTCGCTCTTCGGAGCCTGGCCACGCCTCGCGGACGTCAATCCCTGGTGGTTCCCGGTCCTGGTGGTGCTGGAGGCTTGCAGTTTCGCCGGACTGTGGTGGCTGGCCAGGCTGTCACTGGATCAGCACACCGACGACCAGGTCATCGCGGGGTGGGGGACCATCGCGACGGCCCAACTGGCCGGGAACGCGGCCAGCAAGGTCCTCCCCGGCGGCGCCGCCACCGGCAGCGTCCTTCAAGCCAGGCTCTTGATCCAAGCCGGGCAGCCGGCCGCGGTCGTCGCCTCCGCCTTGACTGCGATCGGATTGATCACCACCGGCGTGCTGTTGCTGCTGCCTGTGCTGACCGTCCCCGCAGTCCTGATCGGCCCGCCGCCCGCCCGGCAACTGGAGCTCGGCCTGCTGATCTCGCTGATCATGGCGGTGCTCATCGTCGGTCTGGGACTGGCTGCGCTCACCTGGCCGCGGTTCGTGGTGGTCGTCGGTCGCGGGGCCGGGCACGTCATTCACCTGGTCAAGCGCAGCGTGACGGCCGACAGTTGCGCGGCACAGTTGGTCACGCAGCGGGAGCGGGTCGCCGCCGCGTTCGAGGGCCGCTGGTGGTCCGCAGCCTTGGCCGCGGCGGCGAACCGGATGTTCGACTACGCCGCACTCGTGGCCGCGTTGGCGGCGCTCGACGTACACGCTCGTCCTTCGATGGTGCTGCTTGCCTATGTCGTGGCCCAGGCGCTCGCGATGATCCCGATCACGCCAGGGGGTCTCGGCTTCGTCGACGCCGGTCTGACTGCGCTGCTCGTGCTGATCGGGATCAGTCCGGACGCCGCACTCATCGGGACGCTGCTGTATCGGCTCGCGTCATTCTGGCTACCGATACCGGTGGGCCTGCTGGCCTGGGCGGGCTGGCGGATCCATCTGCACATCACCCGGCCGGCTGGGGATGGCTAGACGCCGTACGCAGCCAGGAACACCTCGGCGGCCTGGTCGGCAAGCTTGTCGAGCTCGCCGGGCTTCGGACGCTGGCGGGTGCCCGCGAACATCGCGCGGTTCATCGGCTTGTACATGACCAGGCCGGCGAACTGGTACGCCGCGAGCGTCGGGTCTTCGAGCTCTTTCAGCAGGCCGCGGTCGCTCAGTCTCGTCAGCGCCTGGCCGAGTGCGTCCAGGGACTGCTCGAAGCCGCGGTTGAACCAGGCGCCGCACACCTCCGGGAAGCGGTCCGCTTCGGCGATCACCAGCCGGCGGAGCTGCAGCACACTGTCGGCGGTGAGGCTCTGGAGCAGGCGATGGGCCAGCGCGCGCAGGGCTTCCCGGGCGTCGGCGGCTCCGTCGAGGGTGTCGACGTACGCCTGCAGTAGGCCGTCCAGCAACTGGTCGCTGGTGCCGAGGACGATCTCGGCGAACAGGCGCTCCTTGTTCTCGAACTGCTTGTAGACGGTCTGTTTGGAGACGCCGGCGTTCGCGGCGACCTCGTCCATGCTCGCGCCGAGGTACCCGTGCTGGAGGAAGGCCGTGGTCGCGGCGGCCAGGATCGCGCGGCGTTTGCGGGGCGTCCGTCCTTCGATCTCTACCTGCTCCATGCCGAAATCATACTAGACAGTCCAGTTCTCTCGCGAGTACTGTACGGTCTAGTTCCCTGCGAATCGAGGAGAAGACCATGAGCACCGTGACATCTGCCGACGGCACGAGGATCGCCTTCGACGCGTACGGCGAAGGCCGGCCGCTGATCCTGATCGACGGAGCCACCGCGCACCGCGCCGTCAACCCCGCGAATGCGGAGGTCGGGCAGTTGCTGAGCGACGAGTTCCGCACGTACGTGTACGACCGGCGCGGCCGCGGCGAGAGCACCGACACCGCGCCGTACGCGATCGAGCGCGAGATCGAGGACATCGCCGCCCTGATCGAGGACGCAGGTCAACCGGCCATCCTGTTCGGCTGGTCCTCCGGCGCCCTCCTGGCTCTGGACGCCGCGGCCGCCGGTCTCCCGATCGCCGGGCTCGTTCTGTTTGAGCCCCCGGTCGTGGTCGACGACGTCCGCCCGCCGCTCCCGTCCGACTACGTCGAGCAACTCGACGCCTTCGTCGCCGAGGGCCGCCGCGACAAAGCCGCCGAACTCTTCATGACCGCCGCCGCCGGACTCCCCGCCGAAGCCGTCGCCGGCATGAAGCAGTCCCCCTACTGGGCCCCCGTCGAAGAGATCGCCCACACCATCGCCTACGACGGCCGCATCATGGGCACCACCATGTCCGGCAACCCCCTCCCCGCCGACCGCTGGTCCACGGTGAAACTCCCCGTCCTCGTCCTCCACGGCGACAAAACCTGGCCCGCCCTCTCCTCCGGCGCCCAAGCCGTAGCCACCCACCTCCCCACCGCCACCCTGACCGCCATCCCCGGCGAAAACCACAGCACCGACCCCACCACCCTGGCTCCGGTACTGCGGACCTTCGCCGACGGCCTCTGACCCCTCCCGTTGGACCCTGGGTGGGTGAGATGGTTTGGGGGTGGACAGGGATGGGTTCTGGGGTCTTGTCGAGGATGCTCGGGCCTCGGTGGATGACACCGTGGCTGATCCGGACGGGGTTGCGGACGCGTTGACCAAGGTGCTGGGTGCGGCGGAGGCCGAGGAGATCGCGGGGTTCGGGGTCGAGTTCGCGCGGTTGCAGGTCGAGTCGTACCGGTGGGACCTGTGGGCGGCGGCGTACCTGATCAACTCCGGTGCTTCGGAGGACGGCTTCGATTCGTTCCGTGGGTGGTTGATCGCCCAGGGACGTGAGGTCTGGGACGCCGCGCTGGCGGGGCCGGACTCGCTCGCCGACGTGGTCGACGAGGACCGGCCGGAGGGGTTCGAAGGGTTCGACGGCGAAGGGATGCTGCACGTCGGCAGTCACGCGTACAAGAACGTGACCGGCGACGAAGCGGCGTACTGGAAGGCTGTTGACGCCGACGCGCCGGACACGCCGGACCTGCCGGCCGGCCAGGAGATCGACTTCGACGACGAAGAGGATCTGGAAGCTCACCTGCCTCGGCTGGCGGCGCTCTACCTCGACCGCTAAGCCGGCTCGCCGCTCAGGCGTTCGATGGCGGTGCGGAGGCGACGGCGCCAACCGGAGCGGCCGGCTTCCTCGTCGGCGGCGGCCAGGCTGATCAGATGCTGCGCCATCTCGAAGCCCTCGGCCGTCTGCGGTTCCACATCGGTCAATGCCGGCTGCGGCTCGTCATGGTCGTACCCGAGCGACTGGTTCCGCCACCCGAACCCGTCCGGCACCAGCAGCTCCGGTACGAGCGTCTCGTGGCTGAGCGACATCAGCTCCTTGTCGCCGTTCCCGATGCTGAAGATCGTCGTACCGCGTCGGCGGACGTCGCTGACGCGCTCGAGCAACGTGTCGGCCGGATTCTCCTCCGCGACCACCAGCAACGACTCGCCACGACCAGCGTCCTGGAGCCGGTCCAGACCGATCGCCAGGTGCGGCGGTGCGCCCGGCGGCGGTGCCCAGCGGACCAGTGAAGGCCGTGCGTCCTCGATGCCGGCCCGGTGCAGCTCGTCGTCCAGATGCGCGGTCAGGTGCCACGGCTCCTCGTCGACCGGTCCGAACAGCATGAGCCCACTACGTCTCGTCGTGAACCGCCGCAGTGCATAGCCGAACTCGGTCGTCCGGCTCCCCAGCTCAGTACCGCTCAGCATCTCCCGGAGGAGCGAGGCTCTGGTCAGATCCACACCTCAGGCTAACCGGTCCGCCTTCGACTGTAGGTAGTTCCGTTCCGGCACACTCGTCGTACGACGGGCCGCCAGCAGGTAGCTCTCCCGTGCAGCCGCGGCGTCACCGGACATCTCCAGCAGATGCGCGCGGACAGCCTCCAGCCGGTGGTTCATCCGGTCGTCCGCCTCGAGTGGCTCGAGCACAGCGAGCCCTTCCTTCGGCCCGACCGCCATAGCGACAGCAACGGCGTGGTTGAGCTTCACCATCGGGTTGTCGACCAGCTGCTCGAGTACGTCGTACAGCGCGACGATCTGCCGCCAGTCCGTGTCATCAGCGTGCTCAGCGGTGTCATGCACCGCAGCGATCGCAGCCTGCACCTGGTACGGCCCGAGCTGCGACCGGGACAGCGCATCGGTCACCAACGCCTCTCCCTCGACGATGGTCGCCTTGTTCCACTTCGATCGGTCCTGCTCGGCCAGCGGCACCAGCGACCCTTCCGGACCGGTCCGCGCCGGCCGACGCGCGTCGGTCAGCAGCATCAGCGCCAGCAGCCCCGCCACCTCACCGTCGTCCGGCAGCAGCTTCCGTACGCCGCGCACCAGCCGGATCGCTTCGGTGGTGAGCTCCGCGCTGTGCAACGACGTACCGGACGACGCGGTGTAGCCCTCGTTGAAGATCAGATACAGCACATGCAGTACTGCGCCCATCCGCTCGTCCCGCTCCGCCTCCGGCGGCATCTCGAACGAACTGCCGGCCTGCTTGATGCTCCGCTTGGCCCGGCTGATCCGCTGTGCCATCGTTGCCTCGGGCACCAAAAACGCGGCCGCGATCTGCGCGGTGGTGAGACCGCCGACCGCACGCAACGTCAGTGCGATCTGCGACGCCGGCGACAGCGCCGGGTGGCAGCACAGGAACAACAGCGTCAGCGTGTCGTCCCGGCCACCCGGATCGTCAATCTCGGGGCCTGAGGCAACAAACTCCTCCGGCGCGGAGAGCTGGGCCGCGTTCTCCTCGCGCCGTCGCCGCGCCGACTCGCTGCGGAGCAGATCGGTCAGCCGCCGCGACCCGACCCGGATCAGCCAGCCACGCGGGTTGTCCGGCACGCCCTCGCCCGGCCACTGTTGCGTGGCCGCGAGCAGAGCCTCCTGGACCGCCTCTTCAGCCAGATCGAAGTGCCCGTAGTGCCGGACCAGCGCACTCAGCACCTGCGGCGCCTGCTCCCGGAGGAGGAGCTCGAAGTCGCTCACATTTCCAGCCCAGACGCATCCATCACCGGCCGCACCTCCACGGCGACGTACTCCGCGTCCGGCATCCGGGCCGCGTACCCGATCGCCTGGTCGATGTCGTCGCACTCCACCAGGTAGAACCCGGCCAGGTGCTCCTTGGCCTCGGCATACGGCCCGTCCGTCGTGGTCGTGGTGTCGTCGCGCACCTGCACGGTCCGCGTGGTGATCGGGTCGGCCAGCCCGGCCGCACTGACCAGGAGGCCCTGCTCGGTCAGCTCCCGCGTCAGCGTCTCGTGTGCGGTGCTCAGCCCCTCGCGTTGCTCGGCCGACAGGCTCGCCCAGCTCTCGGGGTTGCTGTAGATCAGCAGCATGTACTTCACAGGCACCATCCTGTCCCTCGCGGAGGCCCCTGTGACCCCCTGTCACCCGGTACGTCGAAACAAGCCGTCCCAACTTCGACAGATCCGGAATGTCGAACTCCACCCGATCGGCGCCGACGTCTCCACCGAGTGACGCTCAGCCGGGGCGTCCCGGTGTACTGGAGATTTCCGATGGTTTCGCATTCGAAGCGCTGGCTGGCGCTGGCACTGCTCTGTCTGACCGGGTTCATGATCATTCTGGACGCGTCGATCGTGCTGGTCGCCGTGCCGTCGATCGAGCGCGAGCTGACGTTCTCGACCGGCGGGGTGCAGTGGGTGCCCAGCGGGTACGCACTGATGTTCGGCGGCCTCCTGCTGCTCGGCGGGCGGATCTCCGACCTGCTGGGGCGTCGGCGCGTCTTCATGACCGGACTGCTGTTGTTCGCCGGGTCCTCGCTGCTGTGCGGGTTCGCGTGGAGCGGTGACGCGCTGGTGCTCGCGCGGGGCCTGCAGGGCGCGGCGGCCGCCGTACTGGCACCGAGTGCGTTGTCGATCGTGATGACGACGTTCCCGTCCGGTGCGGATCGCAACAAGGCGCTCGGCATCTGGGGCGCGACCAGCGGAGTCGGAGGTACGGCGGGGTCGCTGATCGGCGGACCGGTGACCGACGGACTCGGCTGGCAGTGGATCTTCTTCATCAACGTGCCGGTCTGCCTGCTGGTCGTCGTACTCGCACCGATGCTGCTGATGGACAGCCGTGGACCAGGACGCCGCGGTTTCGACGTCGCCGGTGCGGCCACAGTAACCGCAGCACTCATCGTCCTTGTGTACGCCGTCATCGAGGCCCCTGAGTCGTCGGCGCTCCAGACCGTGCTGCTCGTCGTCCTCTCGGCCGGACTGTTCGCCGCATTCGTCCTGGTGGAGAAGCGATCCGCCGCACCGCTCGTACCGCTGCGGATCTTCCACTCCCGCGCATTGGTCGGTGGCAACCTCATCACGATCGCCTGGGGCCTGGCCGCGTTCGGACTCAACTTCGTCTACACGCAGTACGCCCAGCTGGCACTCGGCCTGACCGCGGTCCGCTACGGCCTCATGTCCGCCGTACTCGCGGCTGCCGCAGTCGTCGGGTCAATGATCGGCCAGCACCTCGTCACGCGAGTCGGACCGCGGGCGGTCGCGTTCGTCTCGCTAGTCATCGCCGGAGCCGGTACAACGCTGATGACTCAGCTCACCGTCAACTCCGGGTACTTCGAGCTCGCCTTTTGGGGTCTGACGATCTTCGGCGCCGGACTGGGTGCCGGAACGGTCGCAGGCTCCATCGCCTCGCTCAGCGACGTACCCGGCGAGGACTCCGGCGTCGCATCCGGTCTGCAGAACGCCAGCTTCCAGATCGGCGGTGCGATCGGCGTCGCAGCCGTCTCCGCGGTGGCTACAGCCAGTACGGCGGGAACCACGCCGGCGGACCTGACCCACGGGTACCGGATCGCGTTCGCGACGGTGTGGATCTTCATCGCGATCGGTCTGGCCGGCTGCGGCCTGCTGCTCACCCGGAACCGTTCACGCCGGCTCGAAGCAGTCGCGTCATGACATCAAACGGTTGTTGGAGGTTCGGGGCCGGAACTGTGGGCACCTGGTTCGTGTGGCTGCCAGCGACCGCCCGGCGGCTCTTGCGAAGGAGGCTTCATGCTCATCCTCGGTTTGATCCTGCTGATTCTAGGATTCTTGCTGAGTATCCCGATCCTGTGGACCATCGGCATTGTGCTGCTGGTGGTCGGAGCGGTGCTCTTCCTGCTCGGATCGACGGGCCGTGCCGTCGGCGGACGCCGACACTGGTACTGATCCACCCCTGACCCTGCAGAACAGGACCCCGCGGACCACGAGTCCGCGGGGTTCTGTCCGTCCCCGTCGCTACGGTGAACCCATGAAGTACGTCGTGATGATCTTCCGCAATCTCGACCGCACTTGGACCGAAGAGGACCAGCGGGGCGTCGTCCGGTTGACGCGGCTCAAGCGGGACCTGGCCGAGTCCGGCGAGCTGGTCAGCTCGGAGGGCCTGCTGCCGCCCGAGGAGGGCCGGATCGTGCAGATCCGCGCCGGCGCGCAGGTCGTCACCGACGGGCCGTTCGGTGAGGCGAAGGAGCAGCTCGCCGGATATTTCCTGGTCGATGCCGTCGACGACGACCGCGCGCAGGCGATCGCAGCTCTGGTCTCGGCTGCGGCCGGCGACCGGGTCGAGCTCCGCGGCACGCTGATCTCAGCGGGGATGCCAGACGAACTCGGGTGACCGCTTCTGCGTGAAGGCGTCGATCCCTTCCGCGAGTTCACCGGACGCGATTGTCTCGCGATACCGCCGTACCGCTGCCTCATCGGCGTTTTCGCCTGCCAGCAAGGCGTTCACCGACTCCTTGGCCGAGCGGATCGTCAGCTGCGACCGCGACACCAACGTCTCCGCGAACACCTCGGCCGCCACCATCGGATCGTCGGCCACGCGATCGACCAGGCCCTTCAGCTCGGCCTCGTCCGCGGTCAGCAGTTCCCCGCTGAAGAGCAGGTACTTCGTGGTCGCGGGGCCGACCAGATCGAGCAGGACCTTGATCGCGGCCGGCGGGTAGACGACACCGATCCGCGCCGGCGTGACCCCGAAACTCGCATCGCGCGCGGCGAACCGGAAATCGCAGTTCACCGCGATCTCCAGACCGCCGCCGATGCAGTGTCCGCGGACCACCGCGATCGTCGGCTTCGGAAACTCCCGCAACGCCGCCTGCGCCCGCAGGTTGAACGCCCGCAACTCGGCCATCGGATCGGCCGGATCGTTACCGGAGATCAGCTCCCGGATGTCCGCACCGGCCGAGAAGCTGGGCCCTTCACCGGTGACGAGGAGGACCTTGACCTCGTCGTCACCCGCCAGCTCTGCCAGGAGCTCAGGCAGCGCCGCCCACATCGCCCGGGTCAGCGCGTTCCGCTTCGCGACCCGGTCGATCACCAGCCGGGCGACCGCGCCACGCTCGATCCGAAAGTCCACGCGGGCAGTCAACCAGCAACCGCCGTACGCCCGCCGCGCTATGGATCACATCGCTCGTTTGGCGCGGGACTTCGCGCGGGCCATCCGGAACAGGTACGCCGGGGTCGGCGGCACCCAACCGAGTTGCTGCGCCTGACCGAGGTCGTCGCGGTTGGCCCAGTGGTCGACGACCAGGCCGTCCTCGATCCGGAACCAGTGCGACTGCGTGACCGCGAACGTCTTGCCGGTCGGCGGGAACGCGGTGTCGACCTCGCCGTCGGGTGTGTAGACAACGAACGGCGCCACGTGACGCCCGCTCATCGTGGTGTTCACCGCCACCAAGTTGCCATCAGCAACGACATGGTGGATCTCGTAGGCCAGCCCCTCGAACGCGGTCCGCAGCCAGCGCGCGGTGGCGTGGAACCCCTCCGGTCCTCCCACCCGGCACTCCGGCGGCTCGACCTTGCCCTCGCGGTTCACCGCGTGCGGATGGATCAGCTCGTCGAAGTCGGACCGCTCCCCGTCGGCCATGATCAGGATGCTGCGGACGGCGAGGTCCCCCGCCGACACGCCTGCTGTCGTACTCATCGTGTTCCCCCTAATTCGATACAGTGTGACTGTACTCAAAAGCATGGGATGAGAAGTGGCTGACGTCAAGAGGAATTACGACGCGTCGACGCGGCGCGAACGCGCCCAGCAGCGACGCCGTGACGTCGTGGTCGCGGCACAGGAGCTGTTCGAGGCGGACGGGTTCCAGGCGACGACGATCAGTGCGGTCGCGCGGCGGGCCGGGGTATCCGCGGAGAGCATCTACAAGGGATTCGGCACCAAGGCCGCACTGGCCAAGGCCGTGTTCGACTTCGTGATCGCCGGCGACGACGAGCCGGTGCCGATCGCGGAACGCCCCGAGGCGCTCGCGCTCCAACAGGAGCCCGATGTACGGCGGAAGCTCCAGCTGTACGTCGTCGGGCTGGTCGAGCGGCAGCAGCGGTCGGCGCGCGTACAGATCCTGATCCGCGACGGCCGGCACGGCGACGAGACGCTGCGGGAGACCTGGCAGACCCTGCTCGACGAGCGCCTGGTCGGGATGACGATGTTCGGCCGCCACCTGCTCGAGACCGGCGACCTGCGCCCCGGGATCACGCTCGAAGAGGTCGCGGACGTGCTATGGACGTACATCTCGGTCGAGCTCTACGAGCTGCTCGTGCTGCTCCGCGGCTGGAGCGCCGAGCGGTACGGCGACCACGTCGCGGCCGCGATCACGACGGCGATTTGTCGACCAAGCGTTTGATCTCGGAACGGTCACATCCGGATAGCGGCCGAATCACGGTCGGAGCGAGCCTGTGGATGTTCGTAATGCGTTAAGAGTGGGGGCCGATTCGAACCCGCGCGGCGAAGTGTGCTTGACTCCCCGGGTCGATAACGTTTTGGTCTCGGCAGATTGGGTTCGGCACAGTGTCAGAAGGACGGCATAGACAGGCGCGGCACCGGCAACAGCGCAAGAAGGTGATCCAGCCAGGTCTCGCGAAGGTTGTGATCCCCGGCGCGGCAGTGGCCCTGGTGGCCACCGGCTCGGCAGCCGCACTCCCCGCCCAGCACGTGAAGTTCGACCCGTCGATCGCCAGCTCGTCCCTGCAACTGTCGCGCGACACCACGATCAGCCGGGACGCCCTGCGTCCGCCGATCAGCGCCACGTCGACGACGCCCAGCGCGGCTCCCAAGCCGAAGGCGTCGCCGACCGCGAAGCATCTGAAGAAGCAGGCGCCGATCCCGACGCCGACGTCGGTCAAGACCCGCGCGGCCGCCGAGGCCAACGCCGCACCGCCGAAGATCAGCGGCACGAAGTACACCACCACCGACGTGAACCTCTGGTCGCTCCCGCTGACCGGCACCCTGCTGGACGTGCTGCCGAAGGGCACCAAGGTCTCGGTCACCGGCAAGACCGACGGCATCTGGGCCGAGGTCGTCAGCGACGGCAAGTCCCGCTGGGTCAAGGCGCAGTACCTGTCCGCGACCAAGCCGGCCGCAACCGTCGCCGGCGGGATCTCCCAGGCGGCCTGCAAGTCCGGCTCCGCCATGGAGGAAGGCCTGACCCAGGACGCGATCCGGGTGCACCGGGCGATCTGTGCGATGTTCCCGGACATCACCTCGTACGGCGGGCTCCGGTCCGGCGACAGCGGTTCGGAGCACTCGAGCGGCCGTGCGGTGGACATCATGATCAACAGCTCGTCGGAAGGCCAGGAGATCGCGGACTGGCTGAAGGCGAACTACAAGAAGCTCGGCGTCAGCCAGCTGATCTGGGAGCAGCACATCTGGACGGTCCAGCGCAGCAGCGAAGGCTGGCGCGCGATGGAGGACCGCGGTGGCGCGACCGCGAACCACATGGACCACGTGCACGTGTCCGTGTACGGGAACTCCGGCACGGTCTGAATATCTGAGGCGCCCTGAGCGATCCGGTCCCTTGACCCTCCTGGGGACCGGATCGCTTTTCTACGGCCGGATGTTCGCGTTCAGGTGGAAGAAGTTCGTCGGGTCGTAGGCACGCTTGACCTCGCGCAGCCGGTGCAGATCCTTGGCGTCGTACGCCGTGTCCGCGCGGCCCGGGTCGCCGAGGAAGTTCACGAACGTGCGGCCGGAGCTGGGCAGACCGGCGACCTCGCGGTCGACGATCAGCGAATACGACGCCTGCCGGTGACCGACCGGTCCCGCGCCGGGCCTGGGTTGGCCATCGCGCCACCCCAGTGCCGGACCTCGACGGTGGCGTCCTCGAGCTCGGTGACGATGTCGATCACCTCGTCCGTCAGGGTGTCCAGGAAGTCCAGGTGTCGCGCGGGTGTGCCGCCCATCGCGGCATCGGCGTACTCGATCGTCTGCAGTTCGCCGGCGAGGCGCTGGCCGGCGGTGGCGAAGAGCGGCTTGAGCAGGTGTTCGGCGACGTCGGCGGCACCGGCGTACATGACCTTGATCGCGACGGCGCGCTGCTCGGTGCCGGGGATGCGGGTCAGGACGACCGCGGTGCTCAGCTCGTTGGGGATCGTGGCGGTCCAGTCGCGGTACGTGCGCAGGATCGCGGCGGCGCGGTCGATGCCGTAGTACACGATGCCGGCGTGCACCTGGCGGACCGGGTAGAGGCGGAACTCGAGCGACGTGACGATGCCGAAGTTGCCGGTGCCGCCGCGGATCGCCCAGAACAGGTCTGCGTGGTGTTCGGCGCTCGCGGTGACCGTACGTCCGTCGGCGGTGACGACCTCGGCGCGGATCACGCTGTCGGCCGCGAACCCGTACTTGCGGGCCAGCCAGCCCACTCCGCCGCCGAGCGTGTACCCGGTGACGCCGACGTCGCGGTGCGAGCCGGACAAGGGCGCCAGCCCGAACTGCCTCGCCGCGTCCAGTACGGCGCCCCAGCGAGCGCCCGGCGCGACCTTGGCGATCCGTCGCTCGGGGTCGATCAGCACTGACGTCATCGGCGTCGTCTTCAGCAAGATCCCGCCGTCCGCCGGCACACGCGTCCCGTGCCCGGTCGCCTGCACAGCGATCGGTACGCCGTAGTCGCGGGCCGTCCGGACCGCTGCCTGTACGTCGGTCCGGCTGAAGGCCTCGGCGACCAGCAGCGGGCGTGAGTCCACTGACGGGATCACAGAGCGCCGCTGCTCGTCGTACTCGACCTCTCCGGGCAGCCGGACCGCACCGTTGAACCCAGCCCCCAACAGCCCCGCGACAACGTCACTGGCAACCGCTGCAATCGCCTGCGTAGACATCGATCCCACTCCCTCGCCGTATCAGCTCCTGCCCATACGTCGAAGAAGGGACCCCGTTATCGACACACTTTCCGGATGACCCACACAATCTCGGTCTCAGGCTCCACGCTGACCAAGCACTACACCTCCAGGTCCCGCAACGAGCCCGACCGCGAGTGGACCGCCCTCACCCTCCTGTCCGCGGCAGCCACCTCACCAACTACCTCTGGGACGGCGCCCGCATCCGCATCATCGACTTCGAGGACGCCGGCCTGGGCGACCGCACCGTCAAACTGGCCAACCTCGTCGAGCACCTGTCCGGCCGCGAGACCGACTGGACCCCACTGGTACGACGGTTCGCCCCAGACCCGGAGCGGTTCCGGGCAGCGCGCTGCCTCTGGGCCGGGTTCTGGCTGACGCTGATCGGGCCGGGCGGACCCAGTGCCCACCGCAATCCGCCTGGTACCGCGGAAGCGCAGGCGGAGCGGGTGCTCAGGCTGGTAGCGGGATGACCTCGAGCCGCTCCAGGTCCGCCAGGATGTCGATCTGAGTGATCTTGCCGTCATTCACAACAACGGCCATGACCCCCACCAGCCGGTCGTTGACCACAGTGATGACCCCGGGCACACCATTGACCAGCGCCACCCGGTTGTACGGCGCCATCCGGCTGAACAGGAGCGCCTGCTCGACAACAGCCTTCGCACCACGCACCAGCTTCGACACAGCCGGCCCGGCGAAGTCGGCACTCGCCGCACCGGCGTCTGCACGCAGCAGGACGTCCGGGTCGAGCAGCTCGAGCAACGGCTCGAACTCACCGCTGCGCGACGCCGCCAGGAACGCCTCGACAACCTTCTTCTGCCGGGTCATGTCCCCGTCGCCGGCAGGAGCACCCTGCACCCGCCGCCGAGCCCGACTGGCCAGCTGACGCGTCGCAGCGGGCGACTTGTCCACAATCGTCGCGATCTCGTCGAACCCGACCCCGAACATGTCGTGCAGTACGAACGCCAACCGCTCCGCCGGCGACAGCGTCTCCAGCACGACGAGCAGCGCCAGCCCGATCGCATCCGCGTGGACAGCCTCTTCCTCGGGCCCCAGCTCGGTGATGATCGGGTCCGGGACGAATGTGTCCAGTGAGTCCTCTCGCCGCGACTTCCGGCTGCGCAGCAGATCCAGACACACCCGTGAGACCACAGTGGTCAGCCAGCCGGCCAGATTGCCGACATCACTCACGTCGCTCCGGCTCAGCCGGAGCCAAGCCTCCTGTACGGCGTCCTCCGCCTCGGCCACCGATCCGAGCATCCGGTACGCGACCGCCCGCAGGTGCGCACGGTTCTGTTCGAACTGCCGCGCCAGCTGTTCGTGGTCGTCCACCGGTGCCTTCTCCTGTCGCATCACTTCCCTGACGAATGGGACCACCATGATGTGACAACGCCCCCGATCCGATCATGATGGGGTCATGAGTCAGGTACGTGGTGACTTGGTGTTCGAGGACGACTTCGATGCGTCGTCGCTCGACCTGGCCGTCTGGTCACCGCACTACCTACCGCAGTGGAGTTCGCGCGCCGCCTCCGCAGCGACATACCAGCTGGGCGACTCGTGCCTGACGCTCAGCATCCCGGTCGACCAAGGCCTGTGGTGCGAGGGCGATCACAAACCCGACCTCCGCGTCTCGGGCATCCAGTCGGGCAACTACTCGGGCCCGGTGGGCAGCGCGGTCGGGCAGCAGCCGTACCGCGAGGGACTGGTCGTCCGCGAGGAGCAGGAGCCGTTCTGGGGCTGGACCCCGAACGGCGGGTACGTCGAACTCCGCGCCCGCGCCGAGCTGAGTCCACGGTCGATGGTGTCGCTCTGGATGGTCGGACTGGAGGAGCAGCCGGAGCAGTGCGGCGAGATCTGCGTGATGGAGGTGTTCGGGGATGCTCCCGCCGACATCGGCATGGGTTTGAAGACGATCCGCGACCCCGCCGTACCGCAGGACTTCGAGGCGGTCCGGCTTCCGATCGACCTGCGTGAGTTCCACACGTACGCGGTCGAGTGGACCGGTGGTGAGGCGACGTTCTTCGTGGACGGCGCTGCGATCCGCAGCTGTCAGGGCGCGCCGACGTACCCGCTGCAGCTGATGCTGGCCGTGTTCGACTTCCCGGAGCGGTCCGGTGCGGAGCATGTGCCGACGTTCACCGTCGACTCCATCCGTGGATGGAACGTTGCGGAGGCTTTGGTGGCCTGACTAAGGTCAGTGTCATGTTCCAGCGCGCAGGTATGTGGTGGGCCGTCGACTGACGGCCTGACTCCGCGCGTACCCACCCGGCCGTCTCCTGCGAGGCGGCCGTTGTGATGTCTCCTCGTGGGCGGCCCAGCACCCTCGAGGACACCCGATGGCGACAACACTCCGGACCTGGTCCGGCCTGATCTCCGCACTCCTGGCCGGCTCTGACCTGTCGGCGGCGGACACCGGCTGGGCGATGGACCAACTGGTGCTGGGCGACGCCTCTCCGGCCCAGATCTCCGGGTTCCTGATCGCCCTACGTGCAAAGGGCGAGACACCCGACGAGCTGACCGGTCTGGCCGAGGTACTGCGCTCGCACGCGACGCCGGTGCGGATCCGCGGGCCGTTCGTGGACATCGTGGGTACGGGCGGCGACCGGACCGGTGCGGCGAATATCTCCACCATGGCCGCAGTCGTCGCGGCCGCTACCGGAGTCACCGTGGTCAAACACGGTGGACGTGCTGCTTCCTCGTCGGCTGGTGGCTCCGGTGATCTGGTGGAGTACCTGGAGATTCCGCTCGATCTCTCGGCGTCCGAAGCCGCACAGGTGGCGGCTGAGGTCGGTCTGACCTATCTGTTCGCTCCACGCTTCAACCCGGCTTTGCGTCAGGTTGCCGTCGTACGGCGGGAGCTGGCTGTGCCTACTGCCTTCAACGTGCTGGCGCCGTTGCTGAACCCGGCTGACCCTGCACACCAGCTGGTCGGGGTCGCCAACGCGCAGATGCTGCCAGTGCTGGCCGGTGCGCTCGCCAAGCAGGGTAAGTCGGCGCTGGTGGCGCGTGGTGACGACGGTCTCGACAAGCTGACTACTACTGGCTATTCACGCTTGTGGATCGTGCACGGCGGCTCTGCGACGGAGACGGTGTTCGACCCACGGTCGCTCGGGCTCCGTCCGTCGACGCTGGCCGACCTGCAAGGTGGTGACCCGGCGTTCAACGCGACGGCGCTGCACGCTCTTGTCCACGGAGCACCGGGCCCGCTGCGGGACGTCGTACTGCTGAACGCCGCAGCCGCCGTCGCCACGCTCTCCCTCGACGAAGCTCCGCTAGCCGAGCTCGTGGCGGATGCGCTGGACCGCTGCCGGCACGCCATCGACACCGGCCGAGCCGCTCAGGTACTGGATGCCTGGACCAGCCGGTCGCTAGCGTGCCAGTAATGCAAGAACTCCTGGATGCTGCGCGAGCCGGTGACGAGCACGCCTTCGCACAGCTGGTCGATCCGTGGCGCGGTGAGCTGCACGCTCACTGCTACCGCATGCTCGGCTCCGACGCCGACGCGGAGGACGCGGTCCAGGAGACGCTGGTGCGTGCATGGAAAGGTCTGTCCGGGTACGAGGACCGCGGCTCGATCCGCCCGTGGCTCTACAAGATCGCCACCAACCGCTGCCTCACGCAGATCGGCCGCCGCTCCCTGGAGGAGCTCGAGCCTTACCCGGAGAGCCGTCTCTCGTGGACCACCTCGCTGAGCCCCGAGGCCGAGCTGCTAGCGCTGGAGTCCGTGGAGCTCGCGTTCGTCGCGTCGCTGCAGCACCTGTCTGCGTTGCAACGTGCAGTGCTGCTACTACGCGACGTACTGGCGTTCAGTGCCCGTGAGGTGGCCGAGGTGCTAGAGACATCGGTTGCTGCAGTCAACAGTGCGCTGCAGCGAGCGCGGGCGGTGGTGAGCGCAGTACCGAGTCAGCAGCAGGCTCTGCACGCTCTGGGTGAGTCAGGCGAGCGGGACCTGGTACGGCGGTACATGGCCGCGTGGGAGGCCCGTGACGTCGACACGATCGTGGCGATGCTGGCCGACGACGCGAAGTACTCGATGCCGCCGCTGCCGGACGTCTTTGTGGGACATGCGGCTATCCGGACGTTCCTGCTCGACGGACCGCTGCAGAGCGAGTGGCGGTTCCTGCCGGCCAGGGCGAACGGGCACCTCGCGTTCGGGACGTACCTGCTCGACGGCGACCGGTACGTGCCGGGCGGACTCGATGTCGTCGTACTGCGGGGCTCTGTGATCGTCGAGGTGGTGTCGTATCTGGAGGCGGATTTCCCGTCGTTCGGACTGCCGTCGTCGCTGCCGCGATGAGTTTGCGGAGTCGGCCGGGTTGTAGGGGGTGAAAGCAGCCTTCCCGAGGAGAGACATGACTGACGAGCAGGAGATCCGCACACTGATCCAGCGCTGGGTCGAGGCGGTACACACTGGCGACCTGGACACGGTGCTCGCGGACCACGCGCTGGACATCGTGATGTTCGACGTGCCACCGCCGTACGACGGCGTGCGCGGGCTGGAGGCGTACCGCGAGACGTGGCCGGGGTTCTTCGAGTGGCAGAAGTCCGGGGCGTCGTTCGCGCTGGAGTCGCTGGAGGTGACGGCCGGCGCAGATGTGGCGTTTGCCTTTGGCCTGTTGCGATGTGGGATGCCCGACGACAACCCAGAGCTACGCCTGCGCCTTACCATCGGTCTGCAGAAGGTCAGCGGCCGCTGGACCGTCACGCACGAGCACCACTCGTTCCCACACGACGACGCGCCCGCCTCCGAGATCGTCGCAGTACTTGACCGGTGGAGCGCGGACACGGCAACCGGCGACCTGGACGCGCTGATGGAGCCGATCGCCGACGACGTCGTCTCGTACGAGATCGACGGGAACTACACCGGCAAGTCAGCGGTCCGCGAAGTCTGCGCCGCCGGACTGGCCTCCAGCCCGGGCCCGATCACCTTCACCATCCCCGACCCCACGATCGAGTCGGCCGGCAACCTGGCCGTCGCCTGGTCCGTCGACCACATCACCGCCGACAACACCGAGACCACCTCCCGCGCCACCCGGGTCTTCCGCAGGACCAACAGCGGCTGGCAACTGATCCACCAGCACCTGTCCTACCCGGCGACGTAGTTGCTGATGGCATCGATTATCGGTTGGGGGTTGCGAAGGCTCGGGTAGTGATCGGCGCCGGGGAGCCAGGTGAATTGGGAGCCGGGGATGCGGGCGGCGGCTGCGCCGGCTGAGGCGATGGCGATCGGGCGGTCCTTGTCGCCGACCATCACGGCGGTCGGCGCGTGGATCTCGTTGAGCCGGTCGTACACGGGAAGCTCGGGCTTGAGGTACATGCCCTGTTCGAACCAGGCCGGGGCGGCAGCACGAAGCTGGTCGACCACAGCGTCGTCCGTGACGGTTGGCGCCCACACCGGCAGGCCGAACTCCACCAGGCCGTCCACGTCCCGGTTGGCGATCAGCTCGTCGTACTGCGCGTCCAGGTCCGGCTCCTCGAGTACCGGGAAGCCGCGGACGCTCGGGCAGAGCAGCACCAGGGCGTGCACCCGGTCCGGATGCGTGAGCGCAAAGCTGATCGCAGTACCGCCGCCCATCGAGCAACCGACCAGCACGACCCGTTGCAGGTCCAGCTGCTCCAGGACGGCCACCAGGTCGTCCACCAGCGAGAACTCCTCGGTCGGCAGCGGTGAGCGCCCGTAGCCGCGTACGTCGTACCGGACGATGCGACGTCCGCTGAGCCCGTCCACCACCGGGTCCCAGACCCGGGAGTCCCCGGTGCCGGGATGCAGGAAGACGATCGGTACGCCGTCCCCGGCCAGATGCTCGGTCCACAGGGCGTCTTGTCCAACCGGAATCCTTAGCTCCATCCCCTCAGCATGCCCGTGCGCCCGTACCAGTGCCGCCCGGCACGCAGGTGCGACACGAACGCACGCTGCAGGGAGGTGTCCTGAGGGATGGCGGCCAGGTCCAGCGCGCCCTCGGGCACGGGCAGTTGCAGACCGAGGCGCATCAGCTCGCGGTCGCCCTCGGTCGGGTCCTCCGGTGGCAGCAGCGGCAGCAGGTCGAAGCGCTGCTGGAAGCGGATGATGTTGGAGTCCGGCCGCAGGTACTCGGCCAGCTGGGGGTCCAGCAGCCAGGAGTGGCAGACGAACGCGTGGACGGGTTCCTCCGGGTACCAGCGCTTGAAGGACTCGACCGCAGTGGCAACGGATGCCTCCGACTCCTGTACGTCGAGTGGTCCGCTCGGTGGGATGTGGATCATCAGCAGATGTCCCGAGACTCCATCGCCCAGGCCCAGCTGGGCGCGGGTGAAGTCGTGGCGGCCGATCTCGTAGTCCGCGCCGCGGAATCGCAGCGGTGGACCCCAGAGCGGCATCAGTCCGACACCCGCACGACCGAAGACCTGCCGGTGCGTCGCCATGACTCCACCCAGCGCGGAGACAGTCGCTCTGCTCACCGAATCCGGCACGCCGCGTTCCGCGTGGAGCTCCAGCAAGCGCGGCAGATTGGCCAGCAAGGCCCAGGCGTTCGCGAACAACCCGACCGGTGACGCGTCCTGGGGTACTGCGGGCCAGCCGCGGAAGCCGGTCGACGGCAGCGCGAGCCCCATGTCCCGTTCGACCTCACCGGCCAGTGCGGATGCGATCGTCCACCACTCCGGGTCGTTGTCCGGGTCGGGGCGCGCTGCCAGCATCTGCTCCCGGTCAGGTGCCGACACCCCGCAGTACTCGATCAACGCCTCGGCGTCCTCCGGCACCTGTAGCCCGTCGCCTACTGCCAAGCCCTGGAACCGCGCTCGAGCCTGCTCGGAGAAGCCCACTCGTTCGGCTGCACTCAGAACGTCCACAACCAGTTCCCTCCGCCGCGTCGTCAGTTCCTCGACCCCACCACGGGCCGGAGGTCTCGCGCACGACTTTTGTGTCCTAGCTCACGGATACGCTCTGCCCAACATCGAGAACCTGGGAGATGGCATGACGAAGTTCGGTCGGTCCGACGACCTCAAAGGCGCGGAGTTCCTCGAGGCGGACCTGAGCGGGGCTCGGTTCGTCGAGTCCGATCTGTCCGGCACGGTGATGCGCGGCATCGACATCCAGGACGGCGACATCGACGCGCCGTGGCTGGGCACGGACGACGCCCGTCTGACGATCAACGGCGTCGACGTCGTGCCGTTCATCGACGCGGAGCTCAACAAGCGGTTCCCCGGTCGGGAGAACCGGCGCGCGGAAGATCCGGACGCGCTGCGCGCCGCCTGGGCGCAGGTCGAGCAGGCGTGGGCGACGGCCCGCGAACGCGCCGAGGCGATGCCCGCCGGCACCGTCGACATCTCGGTGGACGGCGAGTGGTCGTTCGCGCAGACGGAGCGACACCTCGTCCACGCCACCGACACCTGGCTGGGCCGCTCGATCCTGGAGCGCGACGACCCGTACCACCCGCTCGGGCTGAAGTACCTCGGCACCGACGCCCCCGACGCGACGACCCCGCCGTACGCCGAGGTCCTCGAGGCCCGCGCCGGCCGCGTCGCGATGGTCCGCGACCTCATCGCCGCAACCACCCCGACCGAGCTCGACGAGCCCCGGAAGAACCCACACAACCCCGACCACCCCGAGACCGTCCGCCACTGCCTCCACGTAATCATCGAAGAGGAATGGGAACACCTCCGCTTCGCCACCCGAGACCTCGACACCATCGAGTCCCGCTGAGCCGGGGCTTCAACGGGCGGTCGGCACCGGTAGTTGGAAGACCGACCAGCCGTCCACGGGCAGGAAGCCGAGTGCTGCGTTGACGGCGCGCATGTGCGTGTTGTCCTCGGCGTTCCAGGCGTCGATGAAGCGCAGCTGCGGCTCGTTCGCCTGTGTGTACGCGTGATTGGCTGACTTCACGGCCAGCCCGAGGCGCCGGCCTCGATGGGCCGGCTCGACGATCGTGGTCCGCTGCCGCGCATGGGTGTCGTCGGCGGACTCGAACGAAAGCTTGGTCCGGGCAACGATCTGCCCGGACGCGTCCTGCCGGGCGGCGGTCGAGTAGGAGCGGTATCCGCGGCGCAGTTCGTCCGCCTCCTGGCGGCGTACCCGCGCAGCGTCGTACACCTGCTGCTCGACCGCCAGGTCGCCGGTGGGGGCGTCGAGCATCAGGCGAGTCTGCAGCGCGGCGACATCGTCGACGATCTCGTCGGGCGCCACGTCGCGCCACTGCACCAACGAGTACCCGTCGGCGAGTGTCGCCTCATGGTCAGCGAGCTGGCACCGAGACCTGATGCTGGTCGCGCCGGGCCGGTGACCGCGGCTGGTGAGGTAGCGGTACCCGGCCTCGTCGCGCTCGGCCCCGCCAGGCAGCGTCCGAACCGTCTCGACCTCGATCAGACTCCGCTGATGCTGTCGGGCGACCTTGTAGACCTCCTCCAACAGCCCGGTGCCGATCCCACGACGCCGGTGCTGCGGGTGCACGATCAGGTCCAGATACATCAAGTTCTCCGACTGCGGCAGCTGGTACGACGCAGCCCCGACCACCCGACCGCCGTCCCACGCCAGCAGCGCATGTTCGGTCGCCTGCCGGCGTGGCGTGGGGAAGTCGGGTACGTCGTACCGCGTGACCGCGACCGTGAGGTCGTACATCTGGCCCATCGCGACCGGGTCCGCCGGATCCAGCTGCCTGATTGTCATGCCTAGCGCTGTCGAACCGTGTAGGTCAGATGTGTCGCCCGCGGGCCCGGCTCCGCGCGGACCGGCTCCAGCGCCACGCGATCCGAGTCCACCCCCTCGAAGAGGCGGATCCCGGTGCCGAACAGTACGGGCGAGAGCGCGATCGTGAACTCGTCGATCAGACCGGCGTTCACATACTCGAGGATCGTCGTACCGCCGCCTGCGATCCGGACGTCCCGGTCCCCGGCGGCCTCGCGGGCCTGGTCGAGCGCCTTCTCGATGCCGTCGTTGACGAAGTGGAACGTCGTACCGCCCGGCCGCTCCCAGGGATCACGCTTCTCGTGCGTCACGACGTACACCGGGGTGTGGAACGGCGCCTCCTCCGGCCACGCCAACGCGCCGCCGTCGAACATCCGCTTGCCCATCACGCTCACGCCGGTGCGCTCGTACGTCGCCCGGGCGATGTCGTTGTCGAGTCCTTCCTCGCCGCCCTCGCCGAGCTTCAGGTTCTCCCGGAAGAACCGCTGCGGGAAGATCCAGGCCTGCAGCTCCGACCACTTCGCCATCCAGCGCTGGACCCTCGGGTCGCTCTGGCCGCCGGGCGAGAACACCACGTCGAGGGGTACGTCGTCCGGCGCCACGAACCCGTCGAGCGACATCGACACACTGAAGAACACCTTCCCGGCCATCAGTCCTCCACTCCGTTCCGTACAAGCTCGCCGACGTAGTCAGCCAGGCTGCTCAGCGTCTGCTGACCGCCCTCGATCGCGTGGTACTTCTCGACCGCCTCGTCACGCACTTCCTTGCTGGGGAACACCGTGTGCATCTCGATCCGGGTCGCCTCCCCATCGGCTTCGAACGTCAGCACCGAGTCGAAAGCGTTGGGGTCATCGCGGGACTCACCGTGCAGCAGCACGATCCGCTCCGGCGGGTCGATCTCGATCCAGGTGATCCACTCGGTGTAGTCCGTCCCGTCCGGTCCGTGCATCAGGAAGTCCCACTCCCCGCCGGCGCGGAACTCGAACGATCGCGTGGTCGTGGTGAAACCCTCCGGTCCCCACCACCGCGACAGGTGCCGGACCTCGGTGAACGCCTCGAACACCAGCTCTCGCGGGGCATCGATGACCCGGGAGATGACGATCTCCCGGTCGGCCGTCGCGGACTGCGCCGGCGTTCCCTGTCCTGTCGTGCTCATCAACTAGTCCTCCTGCCTTGCCTGCTTGAGGTCCTGCACGTATGCATCCAGCCGGTCGAAGCTCTCGTTCCAGAACCGCTCGAACCCGCCGGCCCACTCGTGGACGGGCCGCAGCCCGCGGGCGTCCAGGCCGTACAGACGCTGTTTGCCTGCCTTCCGGTCCCGCACCAGCCCGACCTCGCGAAGCACCCGCAGGTGTTTCGACGCCCCCGGCTGGGTCATCCCCAGCTCCTGCGCCAACTCGGTCACCGGCCGCTCACCACCCCGCAGCAGCACCAGAATCTCCCGGCGCTGCGGCTCGGCGATCGCGTTGAACACGTCCGAGGTCGTCGCTGCTCGTGCCATGACCGCAATCATATGCCTATATCGGCATGCGTCAAGGCGCTGCTTGTTATGGCCTGTGTGGACGTCAGGTCAGCGGTGGCGGCGGGCGAGGTGGGCGGTGATCTGGGCGTCGATCTCCACTGTCTCCGGGAGCACCTCGAGCGTCCGCCGGAAGACCTCGTCCCGGTCCTCCGGCGGCAGCAGCACGTACGCCGAGACCGTCGACAGCTGTCCGATGTAGTCGACGCCCTTCATCATCAGACGTCGTTCGATCACCGCCTGCCGGACATCGCCGAACCACTCGGACTGCTCGAGCTCCGTCCCCGGCCATTGCATCGGCAGCTCCTCAGGCGTCCCGTCAGGCGACGGGACCCCGTCGTCCTCCAGGTACGGCGCCCGCGCCGCCCAGGCCGCCTCCTTGAGCGCCGGGTCAGCCAACTGAATCGGCACCCCGAACGAGGCAAACACCCCACCCGGTCGCACGAGCGCTGCCATCCGCTCCCACCGACCTTCAGGGTCGGTCCAATGCAGCGCGGCAGCCGAGTACACCAGGTCGTACGACGTATCCAGCGGCAGATCCTCGAACGCCGCCTGCACGGTCGTCACGTTCGCCGGCAGCCGTTTCCGCAATTCCGCCAGCATGGCCGCGTCCGGCTCGGTCGCCGTGATCGCGATCCCGCCCTGCGCGAACAGCCGGGTCGCCTTCCCCGTCCCCGCCCCGATCTCGAGCGCAGTCCGAACCGGCTCCCCGGCGTACGCCATCACCAGCTCGAGCAGCTCCACCGGATACCCGGTCCGGAACCGCTCGTAAGCCTCGGCCACCGACCCAAAACTCAACGCCCGCTCAACCATGCCAGCATCCTGGCATCGCCCCCGGCGTAACCGCCTGCCGTTTTCGCCGTCAGCGCTTCGTCTCGTACCTGTTCAGGGTCACGCCGCCCGGGAACGTGCGCGTCTCGACCAGGTTCAGGTTCACCCAGCTGTCCAATGCGGTGAAGAACGGCGCGCCGCCGCCCAGCAGCACCGGATGGGTGACAATCTCGAACTCGTCGACCAGCCCGGCCCGCATGGCCGCAGCCGCGAGCGTGGCGCCACCGACCCGCATCGGCCCGCCGTCCTCGGCCTTGAGCCGGGCGATCTCCGGCACAGCGTCGCCGGTGAACAAGCGAGCGTTCCAGTCGACCTTGTCGATCGTCGAGGAGAACACGACCTTCGGCGTATCCCGCCAGTTCCGCGCGAACTCGATCTGCGCCGGCGTGGCGCCCGGCTGCTGGTCACCAGTCGGCCAGTACGAACTCATCGTCTCCCACAGCCGACGCCCGTACAGGAACACCCCGATCGCCAACTCCCGCTCGAGCCAAAACTCGAACAACTCGTCATTCGGCTCACTCCAACCGAGGTCGTCACCAGGCGCGGCGATATAGCCATCCAGGGACAAGTTCATGCCGTAGACCAGTTTCCGCATGGAGCCGAGCCTTCCCTCATTGCGACAGCCCTCACCGGCCGCCCGTCACCCCTACAACGAACGCCCCACCCCGGATCCGACAGCTCCCCACAGAAATCCTCACCAGGCGGAGGGTGTGGGATTCGAACCCACGATGACGGTCACCCGCCATACCGGTTTTCAAGACCAGCGCACTCGGCCACTATGCGAACCCTCCCGGCGGTTGCCGCCGAGGGTCGAGGATAGCTGAATCGGTGTGCGGGGGCGGGAGGTGGCCGGTATGGTCTGGGCAGCGGCGGATCGACCGCCAAGGGTATGGACGGAGGTGAGAGCAATGTCTTGGTCGTTCACGGACATGGCACACACCGTCCGGTCGGCGCACTGAAACCTGCGCTGACTGGACCAACCGCCGGGCTGCACGTCAGCAGCCGGCGTCCCGTTGATTCGTCATGCCCTCAGGAGTCTTATGCGTTCGCTTGGCGCTGTTGCGTTTCCGGGTGAGCTCGGGTCTGATTTTCGGAAGATCTGGCCGGCCTCGATCATCTCCAATCTCGGCGACGGTGCTATGGCTGCCGCCGGGCCGTTGCTCGTTGCCTCGATCACCCGCGAGCCCGCGGCGGTGGGGGCAGCTGCGTTCATTCAGCAGCTGCCGTGGTTGCTGTTCGCGTTGTTCAGCGGCGTACTCGTCGATCGGCTCGATCGTCGGCTGATGATTGTTGCTGCCGACACCTTTCGGGCGATCGTCCTGGTTGCACTCGGCATCGCCGTACTGCTCGATACGTCGCCTCTCTGGGCGATCTACGTCGCCTTGTTCCTTCTCGGTACGGCGGAAACCCTTGCAGATAACGCGTCCGGCGCATTGCTCGTCAGCGCCGTGCCGAAGGAGCATCTGGGTAAAGCCAATGCACGGCTGTTCGCCAGTGCGACCGTTCTGCAACAGCTCGGTGGGCCGCCGCTGGGCGCACTGTTGTTTGCGGCGGGCGCCGGCATCCCACTGGTCTTCGACGCGGTCACCTTCGCCGCAGCGGCGGCCCTGATCGCGCGCGTCGCCGTACGTCCGCCACTGCCCGACCACTCCACGCGTGCAGCCATCTGGCGTGAGGTCCACGAGGGAGTGCGGTGGCTATGGCGGCACACCGGCGTACGGACGCTCGCGCTGTCGATCCTGGTCATGAACATCACCTTCTGCGCGGCCTTCGCGACCTGGGTGCTGTTCGCCCGCGAGCGGCTCGGTCTGACCGAGACACAGTTCGGTCTGCTCATCTCTGTCGGCGCAGTCGGCGGCGTGCTCGGCATGCCGACGTACCACTTCCTGGAGCCGCGCGTCGGCTCCGTGACCTTGCTCCGCGCCGGCCTGGTGATCGAAACGACGGTCCATCTCGTCCTGGCGCTCACGAGGGACCCATGGGTCGCCGGCGCGACCATGGCCGTTTTCGGCGTCCACGCCGTGGTGTGGGGCATCGTCTCGACTACAACGCGTCAACTCGTCACCCCGGATGCCCTGATGGGCAGGGTCAACAGCGTGTACCTGCTGGCCTCGGTCGGCGGTGCTGCGATCGGTTCGGCGCTCGGCGGGCTGCTCGCGCAGCGGTTCGGACTGGCTGCTCCGTTCGCGATCGCTTTCGTCGCGATGGTGGTCATGACAGCAGTGGCCTGGCGTCCGCTCCGGCACGTCTCTGTACGGCGGGTGCCTGCAGCAGACTGAAATCGGATGGTACGGCTGGAGAGCGCTTGCTAGAGTTCGCCAGCCGCCGAGATGACCGATAGGAGCGCTTCGCTATGCCCGCAGCCACGTCACTCGGCCTCCCGAACGTACGCGGTCGGGTACCGCTGCTGGCCGGTCTGGCGATCGACTCGTTCGGCGGCGGCTGCGCGGGACCGCTCCTGCTGCTGTTCTTCAACAAGGTCGCCGGCATTCAGCTCGGCACGGCCGGATTGATGCTGACCATCGCAACGCTGTTCTCGATCGCCGCGCCGGCCGCAGTGGGAGTGGTGATCGACCGGGTCGGGCCGCGCAACATCGTCGTGGCCGCGCAGTTCGGCCAGGGGCTGGCGTTCACCGGCTTCTTCTTCGGGCGGTCGGTCTGGGTCCTGTTCCTGTGTTCGCTGGTGATGACGACCGGACAGCGCGTGTTCTGGTCGGCGATCTTCAGTCTGCTCGCGGATGTCGCCGACGAGGGCGAGCGGGACAAGTGGTTCGGGCTGGGCGGCATGATGCAAGCCGGCGGCCTTGCGCTCGGTGCACTGGTGGCCGGCTGGCTGCTGGCCATCGGCGGCGACGCACCGTTCCTGGTCGCGATGGCGGTTAACGCAGTGACGTTCTACGTCGCCGGACTGCTCCTGCTGCGACTGCATCCGTCGCACCACGAGCGGACCAACCAGGACACCGGGCCGGCGCCGCTCCTCCGCAAGGACAGGACGTTCCTGGTACTGATCGGTGCGAACACGTTGCTGGCGCTCTGCACGATGATGCTCGGCGTCGGCGTACCGGTGTATGTCACGGAGGCGCTGACTGTGCCGAAGTGGCTGGTCGGCGTGCTGATTGCGGCGACAGCTGTCGTACTGGCGACCGGTCAGACGCTGGTGGTGCGCCATACCGAGCGGCGTCGTCGTACGAACGTCATGGTGGTCGCTGGGATCACCTATGCGGTGTGGGCGGTGCTGATGGCGCTGCAGGTGCACATCCCGGCGGGGTGGGTCGTGCCGGTGCTGGTGCTGGCGACAGCTTGCTATGCGTTTGCCGACGTACTACATGCGGCGACCAACAACGCCCTGTCGGCGGCGGTCTCGCCGGTGATCGGGCGGGGGAAGTACCTGTCGTACTGGCAGTACTCGTTCGCGTTCTCGAGCGTGCTGGCGCCGGGGTTCTTCGCGCAGCTGTTCGAGGTTCAGCACGAGCTGCCGTGGGTGGTGCTGGCCGGGCTGGCGCTGGTGGCGAGTCTGACGATCTACGTGCTGGCTCGGGTCGCGCCGCGGCTGAGTTCCGCGCGGATCTGACCGGTCCGACCTGGCCGTTTCCTGATCTGTCAGGATGCGTTGCGCTGCGTCGAACATCTGTTCTAATGTTGGCTCAGTTCGCGGTTCTCCACCCGGATTGTCCGATGGACCGAGTCTCCCACCACCGATGTGGACGGACCGGAGGACACCGCCGCCCGGGGTTGTGAGGACCCGGGCTGTGGAGAGTCCGCAGACAACACTGGTACAGCTTGAGCGAGGTGGTCACGCAACGAAAGGACAGCGACAGATGCTGCTCGAACACCGCGGCCGACGACCGGTCGTGCCCGAATCCGCGTACGTCGCACCATCGGCCGTGCTCTGCGGCGCCGTCGTCCTCGGCGAAGGCAGCAGGGTCCTGCACGGTGCTGTGCTGACGGCGGAGAACGGCGAGATCAGACTCGGCGAGAACAGTGTGGTGATGGAGAACGCCCTGGTGCGCGGCCGGGCCGACCATCCCGCCCTGATCGGCGACGCGGTCCTGGTAGGTCCCCATGCACACGTCAACGGCGCCACGGTCGAGAATGAAGTCTTCATCGCCACGGGCGCCGCGTTGTTCCCCGGTTCCGTCGCCGGCACAGGCGCAGAGCTGCGGATCAACAGCGTGCTGCACGTCAACTCGCGCCTGGAGCCAGGCACGATCCTCCCGATCGGCTGGATCGCTGCCGGCAACCCGGCCCAACTCTTCTCCCCGGACCGGCACGAAGAGCTGTGGCAGACCCAACGCGAGCTGGACTTTCCGGGCACTGTGTACGGCGTTCCTCGAAGCACACCTATGCGCGAAATCATGGCCCGCCAGTCTGCGTTCTTTGGCGCGCATCTCGAGGACCGCCCAATCGACCCAACCTGAGCGAGGGGTTCAGCTGGTGGTGAGGGTGTGGAGCTCGAAGCGGCGGATCTGGGCGGGCGAGGAACCTGCACAGGTCAGTCGGGCGTCGACGGTGTCGAGGTGAGCTGACACCTCGACGGAGATCGAACCGGTGGTGGATGCGAGGAGGATTCGCCAACGGTGGTCGGGGAGTTGCTGGACGGATTGCGGTTGGAGGTTGTCGACGGTTGGTGCGTGGCCGGCTTGGCGGGCGAAGTGTTGGGCGGCTTGGACGGGTGGGGTGAAGGCACCTGATCCGCGGAGGAGATCAGGTACGACGAGACCCTTGTCGTACTGCCGGGCGAGTTCGACCGCGCGCGTTGGTGGGACGTGGCCGTAGAAGAGTCCGTGCGGAAGTACGACGACGTTTGCCGCGAAGCGGTCGCCGCCGATGTGGCTGCACTCCCACGTGCGCTCGCGGTAGGCGGAGGCGAGTGCTGCGGCGACCGGACGCCCGCGCACGGCGCAGCATGCGTCGTGACGGCCGTGGGTGCAGACGAGGTAGACAGGCTCGTTGCTGACGCTGCCCGGATCCTTGCCCGCAAGCACGTCGAGCAGATGCTCGTCGGTCGGCAGCGTCCCCCACCGGATCTCTTCACGCCCTGGCCGGCAGTCCACCAATCCCCAACGCCGACTCCGCGCCCGATCCACCCGCCCATACCGCCGAACCAACACCGGCCGAATCCCCAACTCCCGACACGTCCGCGCAACCACATCCCCAAGCCCCACACCCGCCTCGGCCCCACGGCCTCCGAGGCTTGTTAGCGCCGGACCCACGGCCCCACCGACTCCGGCGCTTGTTAGCGCCTGCCCCTCGGCCACACCGGCTCCGGCGCCCATTCGCGCGCGGCCCTCTACCCCACCGCCTCCGGGGCCTGTTGGTGCGCGGCCCTCGGCGCCACCGGCTCCGAGGCTTGGTAGCGCCTGACCCTCGGCGCCACTGCCTCCGGCGCCTGTTGGCGCCTGCCCCTTTGTCCCACCGGCCCCGGCGCCCGTTGGCGCGCGGCCTTCGGCCCCGCCGGCTCCGGCGTTCGTTGGCGTGCGGTGCTCTGCCCCGCCGCCGGGGCCTGTTGGCGCGCGGCCCTCGGCGCCAGCGGCTCCGAGGGAGGTGAGGGCCTGGCGGGGCCAGGGGGCTTGGGATTCGATGAGGAGCCAGCGTTGGGCGGGTGGGGCGGTGGCGATCAGGGAGTCGTGCCGGAGGTCGGCTTGGGCTGCGCAGCCTGTTTCCGGTCGGTAGCGAGCGTCCCCGTAGTCCACGGCACCTCACAATTCCACACCGGCTCGATGGGACCTCAGTTGTCGGTTGCGACTACGACCGCTTCCGTGAGGAGGCGGCGGACCAGGACCAGTTGGTCGGCGTCGTCCAAGCCGGGGAGATCGCCTACCTTGCAGTCGGTACCGGAGGTTAGTTCGGCGAGGGCTGGGGCGGTGGCCGGCGGGAAGGTGATCGTGCGGTCAGGGAGTTGGAGGACGACCAGGTCGCCGGGGACGAGGCGGCAGCGGAGACCGGGGCGTAGGCGGACTGTGGTGCCTACGGACAGAGATGCGATCGACGCGGCGTGGGCCAGCGGTGGCAGCGGGGCGGGCCGGTTGCCGGACCAGGTGCGGCGCCGTAGTCGGGCGGCCAGGGCGTCTGGGGTTGTGGAGCGGATCTCCTGGGTGAAGAGCTCAGCCACGGCAGGGAGGAGTTCGGCGAGCTGCTCCGGGTCGCCGGGGTCGAAGCCGAGGGGCAAGGCGGTGCGCAGGGCGGGCTGGTTCGCGGCCAGCGCTGCCAGTTCCTGGACGAGCAGATAGCGCGTGAGCGTGTGTAGTCCGACTGTCAGATGTGCGCTGACCCCGCCCAGCGCCTTGGCGGAGTGCAGGAATCCACGCGGTACGTAGAGAGCGTCACCCGGGCGGAGGACCTCGTCGATCACCGGAGCCTTGTCACGCGCAGCCGCGGCGACGGCCGACGCGTGGTCTGTCCAGGGCTGGTTCCGCAGCGGATCGAGGTGGACTGGCTCGTGAACTGTCCAATGCTTCTCGCCGGCCACTTGCAGTACGAAGACGTCGTGTACGTCGTAGTGCGCCGAGAAGCCCCGCGACTCCGCAGGAGTGATGTACGCGTTGATCTGCACCGGATGCCCAGCGTCCGCAGACAGCTGGGTCGAGAAGTCGACAAGAGCCGGCCAGGTCCGATGAAGCGCCTGCAGTACGACGGTGTGCCCGCTGGCGAACAACGCGGCCACCTTGTCGTCCCGTACCTGGTCGGCGACCTCCGCACCCACACCAGCCGGACCGGTGAATTGACTGTCGCCCACGACCGCACCGTTCTTGGCGATGCGCAAGAACGGCGTCCGCAGACCACGCCGGGACAACAGCTCGTCCACGGCCTCGAGACTGAACAGATCGTCGTACGGCGCTGGCAGATCCGGACCGTGGGACAGCAATGCTCGCGCACCCCAGTAGGAGCTGGCGAACTCGTCCAGATCCCCCGCCACACAACGCCGGAGCGCCGGGCGCTCATCCCACAACTCACCCCGGCACGACCCACCAGCCACACCCGAGGGGTCCACGGAGTCGGATTCACGCCCGGCGCCCGGCATCACACTCACCAGCTCCCAGAGTTCCCGCCGCCGCCCGCGCCGCCGCTGGCACCACCATCAGCGCCACCATCTGCACCGCCGTCCGACGCACCCTCGTTCGCGCCGCCGTCCGCAGTACCTTCGCCGTAACCACCGGAGCCGCCGCCAGCGCCATCACCAGCACCACCGTCGGCGCCACCATCCTGCGCACCCTGCGAAGCACCACCGTCAGCCGGACCCTCACCAACGCCACCAGCACCACCGTCAGCGCCGCCGTCCGACGCACCCTCGTTCGCGCCGCCATCCGCGGTGCCCTCGCCATAACCACCGGAGCCACCGCCCGCGCCGTCACCAGCACCACCATCGGCGCCACCATCCGACGCACCCTGCGAAGCACCACCGTCAGCCGGACCCTCACCAACGCCACCAGCACCACCATCGGCGCCGCCGTCAGCCCCAGCATCGGAGGACGAGCTGTCGCCGTACCCACCGGACGTGTTGCCGCCCGCGCCGCCGTCGGCTCCACCATCGGTGCCGCCCGCGGTGGCACCCCCGTCGGCCAAGCCTTCGCCACCTTCGGACGAGGTGTTCATGTCGTCGTCGCTGAGACCCATTGTGCTGCTCCCTTCGCGAATGGCCAGAAAGATGCCCCGGACATCATCAACGGAGCACCCTGGCCATCTTGTGCGCAAAGTGGAGCCCGGCTAAACCCCCCGAGCGTTACAGCGGCAACTCGATTCAGCAGCGGAGTTTCAGCGAAGGAGATCCGCGAGTACTTTCACAAACCCGTCGGTGACATCCTCCGGCCGTACGGCGATCCGCAACCAGTCCGGCCCCAGACCAGGGAACGTATCCCCACGCCGGACCGCAAACCCCTGTGCACGCAGGGATTCCCGCACTTCCGCAGCCCCACGAACGTGGACGAGAACGAACGGCGCCGACGCCACGCCGTACGTCGAAAGGCCAGGCGCCGCACTCAGCTTGTCAAGCAAATGGACACGCTGCCGGGAAATGTCGAGCGCAGCCTGGGCCGCTTCCGTGACGGCACGCTCGTTGCTGCAGGCAATTGCCGCTGCGAGAGCAGGAGTGGACACCGGCCACTGCGGTTGAACGGCTGACAATTGTTCGATCAAACTCGGCGCCGCGAGCACATATCCGACCCGCAGCCCGGCAAGCCCCCAGGTCTTGGTCAGGCTGCGCACCACCACGAGCCCTGGGATCGAGGCCCCCGCGAGCGACTCGGGCTCACCCGGTACGGCGTCCATGAACGCCTCGTCGACGACCAGGATCCGATCGGGCCGCGCCAGCTCGCGCAACGAGTCGGCCGGGTGCAGCACCGACGTCGGGTTGGTCGGATTACCGATGACGACCAGATCGGCGTCCCGGGGTACGGCGGACGGGTCCAGCACGAACCCGTCCTCAGGCCGCAGGATGACCCGGTCGACCAGGTGCCCGGCCGAACGCAACGCCGCTTCGGGCTCGGTGAATTGTGGATGAACGACGACCGGATGCCGAGGCCGGAAGGCCCGCGCGATCAGCACGAACGCCTCCGCAGCACCCGCGGTGAGCAGCACCCGATCCGGCGACACGCCATGGCGTCGCGCGACCGCGTTGACCGCGACACCGGGCCGTGGGTACGCCGCGAGGTCCGTCAGGCTCGCCGTGATCGTTTCGACCAGCCACGGCGGCGGAGTGCCCGCGCGGACATTGACGGCCAGGTCGACGAGACCCTCGCCGACCTCTAGATCACCGTGATGCTCCAGATCAAACGCATCCACCACGCCAGGAGGTTAACGTGTCAGTGACCGTTTCGGACCAGTCGGTCCGCGCACTGGGCGATCAGCGGGGCGTGACGGCGTACCGGCGGTTCTGCAGAGACGGGTTGCGTTTGCGTACGTCGGCCAGCCGCTCAGCCGTGATCTCAGCGAACGCATGTCCGTCCGACTCGCCCACGGACGCCAGTGCGACGCCCTGCGGGTCCACGATCTGGCTGAGGCCGCAGTACTTCTTGCCGTTCTGTGCGGCGGCTGCGACGTAGCACGTGTTCTCCACCGCGCGTGCGGTGAGCAGAGTGGTCCAGTGGTGCTCTTTGAGCGGTCCGCGTACCCAGGCCGCCGGAACGACGAGTACCTCCGCTCCAGCGTCGATCAGCGCGCGGGAGAGCTCCGGGAAGCGCAGGTCGTAACAAGTCATCAGACCGAGCTTCCGGTCGCCCACCTGCACCACCACCGGGGCTACGTCGCCCGCAGTCAGCTGGTCGGACTCCTTGTACCCGAAGGCGTCGTAGAGGTGGATCTTGCGATAAGCGCCCAGCAGCGCCCCGTCCGCGCCGACAGCCAGCAGAGTGTTGTACGGACGGTGCTGGTCACAGCTGCGCTCGAACATGCCGGCCACGATCGCCACGCTGTGCTCGACCGCAGCCTTCCGCAGCGTCGCCACGAACTCGCCGTCGAGCGACTCGGCCGCCTCTGCCACCGACTCACCCTCGACAGCGAAGTCGGACATCATCGCCTCCGGCAGCACGACCAGATCAGGCCGTCCCTGCGCGGCGTCCGCGACCAGACGACCGACCAGGTCCCGGTTGGCAGCCTTGTCATAACCACTGGCGGTCTGCACCACAGCGATCCTCATCTCTCCATGGTGCCGCACAACCCGAGTGCGAGACTGCCTCCGTGGAGTTTGACGCGGTGGTGCTGGCTGGGGGCGGGTCCACTCGGTTCGGTGGGGTGGACAAGGCGATGTTGGTGCTCGACGGCATGACGTTGCTGGACCGGGTGCTGACGGCAACGGCGGGCGCGGCCAACACGACTGTGGTCGGGCCGGTGCGTACGACGTACCGCGAGGTCGGCTGGACCGTCGAGGATCCGCCAGCAGGCGGTCCGGTCGCGGGGCTCGCGGCCGGCCTCCAGCGAGGGACCGCACCGATCGTCGTGGTCGTCAGCTGCGACCTGCCCTGGCTGACCGCAGCTGACGTCACCACGCTGGTCGACGGGCTGGCCGAGGCCGACGGGCACGGGCTGCGCGACTCCTCCGGACGGGAGCAGCAGCTCGCGACGGCGTACCGACGTACCGCGCTGGCCGACGCGATCCAGCGCGTCGGCGATCCCCGGGACAAGTCGGTACGCCGGACGCTCGCCGGCCTCAACCTGACCTGGACCGAACCAACCCGATCCGGCGACGACGTCGACACCTGGGCCGATCTGGACGACTGAAACAGACTGAAAATGGATGGACACGGCTCGTAGCGTCGAGCCTGTGGATATCGCCCGCGTCGTGGCCGAAGCCCGCCCCGGTACCGAGATCGTCGAGATCGTCGAGCGCACCGGCGGGCAGCTCAGCACCGTCTACGAAGTACGCACGGACACCGACCCGCTGATCGTGAAGGTCTACGCGCCGGAGTGGGCCTGGAAGCAGGCGAAGGAAGTCCACGTTTACGGGATGCTGGAACAGGAGCTCAGCGGCTCGATCCCGCGAGTCGTGCACGTCGGTGACAGCGTCACGATCCTGACCAAGCTCGACGGGGTCCCGCTGTCGGAGCTCGAGCCGCCGGACTGGCGCGCGACGTACAAGCAGCTCGGCGAGCTGCTCGCCCGCATTCACCGCATCGGGCAGCCGGAGTACGGCTATCTGACCGACCGGATCCTCGATCCGCTGCCTGACAACGAGCAGTACATGGACCGCCAGTTCGCGAAGAAGCTGACCGAGTTCGAGCAGCTCGGCGGAGACCCGAAGCTGCAGGCGAAGATCTCCACGTACGTCGATCAGCATCGGCACCTGTTCGCCGACAACGAGGCCGCCGTCCTGTGTCACAACGACTTCCACGAAGGCAATGTGCTCGTGGATCCGGATACCTGGCGCGTCACCGGCTTCATCGACGTCGAGAACGCGATCGCCGCGGACCCGCTGATCGACATCGCCAAGACGATCCAGTACTCCGCGCACGACAACGCCGAGAAACTCGCCGGGCTCACCGCCGGGTACGGCGAGCTGCCGGCGGACCGGACCGACCTCTACCGGCTCTACCACTCGCTCGAACTATGGGACTGGTTCCAGTCGATAGGCGAGACCACTTACCTCGACAGCATCGCCCGGGACATGGAGCAGCTCGTCGCGACCTGAGGGTAGGTTGTGGAACATGCGAGCTGTCGTTTGTGAGGGTGCCGGCGGAATCGAGGTCCTCCGGATCGGCGAGATCCCGGACCCGCAACCAGCCGTCGACGAGGTCGTCATCGACGTCGTCGCCGCGGGCGTGAACCGGGCCGACCTGATGCAGCGGCAGGGCTTCTACCCACCGCCACCCGGCGCCCCCGGCACGATCGGCCTCGAGGTGTCCGGCCGGATCTCCGCGGTCGGCGCCGAGGTCGAGGGCTGGTCCGTCGGCGACGAGTGCTGCGCGCTGCTGGCCGGCGGCGGGTACGCCGAGAAGGTCGCCGTACCCGCTCCGCAGGTGATGCCCGTGCCGGACGGCCTGGATCTGGTCAGCGCCGCCGCGCTGCCCGAGGTGGTCGCGACCGTCTGGTCGAACATCTTCATGACCGCGCACCTCAAGGCCGGCGAGACCCTGCTGGTGCACGGCGGCTCGTCCGGGATCGGCTCGATGGCGATCCAGCTCGGGGTCGCACACGGCGCGCGGGTGCTCACCACGGTCGGCAGCAAGGAGAAGATGGAGTTCTGCACCCGGCTCGGTGCGGACGTCGCCATCAACTACAAGGAAGCCGAGTGGGCCTCGGTCGTCCAGGAGGCGACCAAGAACGCCGGCGCCGACGTGATCCTCGACATCATGGGCGCGAAGTACCTGACCGACAACGTGAAGTCGATCGCGTACGACGGACGCCTGGTGGTGATCGGGATGCAGGGCGGCGCGAAGGGCGAGCTCGACCTCGGTCGGCTGATGAGTCGCCGCGGCTCGATCATCGCCACCGGCCTGCGGTTCCGATCGGTCGAGAACAAGGGCCAGATCCTCGCCGAGGTCGTCGGCCACGTCTGGCCGCTGATCGCGGCGAAGAAGGTCCGCCCGATCGTCCACACCACATTCCCGCTCGCCGAGGTCGCCGAGGCACACAGGACCCTCGAGCAGTCCACTCAGCTAGGCAAGGTTCTGCTGACTCTGTAGCCAGGCCGGGTCGGGTTCGACCAACTGGATGACGTCGATCCAGGTGCCGGCGGGGTCGCGGACGAAGAAGTGCCGCTGCCCGAACACCTCGGTGACCGGCTGCGTCTCGAGCTGGACACCGCCTTCGCTCAACTGCGCTGCGACCTTGTCCACGTCGTCGACGATGAAGCCGAAGACGGATCCGCTCTCCGTCAGCGCCGATACCGCTGCCGGGACGGTCGGATGACCGCGCTCGCAGATCGCCAGCTCCCAGTCCGCCGTACCCCGGCGAAGTGTGATGAACCAGCCGAGGTCGATGCCGACCTGTAGGTCCAGGTACTGCGTGTAGAAGGCGGCGACCTCCGAAGGCCGGTCTGTGACCACGGTTGCGCCGAATGCCGCGGGTTGCATACGTTCTCCTGACTACTACAGCTGTCGTTGTTGTGTACGACAGTTGTAGTGGAACATCTGCTAGCCTGTCAACATGCCGCGGAACCCGGAACGCCGTACCCAGCTCGCCGACGCCGGCCTGGCCGTCCTCGCGGAGGCGGGCGCCCGCGGGCTCACCCATCGGGCCGTCGACGCTGCCGCGGGACTCCCTGCCGGTACGGCGTCCAACTACTTCAAGACCCGCGACGCGTTGCTCGGCGCGCTCGGGGAGCGGATCTTCGAGCGGCTCGCACCGGATCCGGCCGTCCTCGAACCGCTGGCCGAGCGCAAGCCGGATGTCGATCTGATGACCGACTACGTGCGCTACATCGTCGAGCGACTGCTCGGCCGTCCCGAACTCTCGCTTGCCCTCCTGGAACTCCGCCTCGAAGCGGCTCGGCGACCCGGCCTGCACGAGATCCTGGCGCGGACGATCCGGCAGGGGTTCGACGCCGACGTCGCGTTCAACTCGAACGCAGGCCTGCCGGGCGGCGCCGAGGAGATTCGCCTGCTGCACTTCGCGATCGACGGCCTGGTCCTCGACCAACTCACCCCGGGCACCGGTCATCCGTACGACGTGGACGCGACTACGGCCCGCCTCGTCCGCCGCCTTACCGCGAAGGACTGATCGCGACCTCGGGGTACGCGACGGGGTACGGGGGCGTGCCGGTGATGCGCCATTGTCCGCAGGCGCACCGCTGGTAGACGACCAGGCCCTCGCTGACCGGGTGGGACGAGACTGCACTCCAGCGATGCCGATGGGTTTCTGTCATGAACCCATCGTGATGTAATGGCATTATGCATCTCAACCCTTACGGCGCGGACGCCGTCCTGCTGGCGGTCAACCTGGTCACCCGGCCCGCGACCACGCCGGAGGAGCTGGCCGAGCGATGCGAGGAGAACGGCGTCGACAGCTGGCTCGTGCGTGAGCGCCGTGTGACCGCGGCGGACCTGGCGGCCGTCAACGTCGCGATCGAGGAGTGGCTGCAGGTAGTCGACGCGGAGGACGAGCAGACCCGCGTGGATCTGGTCAACGCGATGCTCGCGAAGTACACCGAGCATCCGCGGCTGACCAACCACGCCGGCGACGGCTGGCACATGCACTACCGCCCACACAACGTCCCGGTCGGTCGTCTGGTCGCGACACTCATCAGCACAGGTACGGCGCTGCACCTGGCCGGCCGTGGCATCACCCGACTCGGCCGCTGCGCCACCGAAGGCTGCGACAACGTGTACGCCGACCTGTCCCGCACCGGTCGCCAGCGCTACTGCAGCCCCACCTGCGCCAACCGCGACGCCGTACGCCGCCACCGCGCTCGCGCGTCATGAGGGCGTCCTAGGATGGGCAGATGACCGAGAGCAGCAGCGAGGGCCAGGGTGTTCCGATGGCCGGGGCGAGGACCGAGGACGGCAAGGTGCTGATCGTCGGGCCTGACGGCATGGCCGTCGAGGGGCCGCCGCGCTCCGACGACGATCACGACGACCGCGAGGACGAACCACGCTCGGTGACCGAGCTGGTCGAGCAGCCGGCCAAGGTGATGCGGGTCGCCAACATGATCCGGCAGCTGCTGGAAGAGGTGAAGTCGGCGCCGCTCGACGAAGCCTCCCGGGCGCGGCTGCGCTCGATCCACGAAGCGTCGATCAAGGAGCTCGAGAGCGGCCTGGCGCCGGAGCTGGTCGAGGAGCTGGAGCGACTCAGCCTCGACTTCACCGACGACAGCACGCCGACCGACGCCGAGCTGCGGATCGCGCAGGCGCAGCTGGTGGGCTGGCTCGAGGGTCTGTTCCACGGCATCCAGACGGCGCTGTTCGCGCAGCAGATGGCCGCGCGTCAGCAGCTCGAGCAGATGCGTCGCGCACTGCCCGGCGGCCAGCAGCTGCCCGAGGGGCAGCCCGGCTTCCCCGGTGGACCGCAGGCCGGCAACACCGACGATCCGCGCAGTGGTGGGATGTATCTGTAAACGCCTTATTTCAAAGGCTGCAACAACTCCTCGAGGACGGCGGCGACGCCGTCCTCGTCGTTTGTGGGACACACTTTGTCCACCACCGCGAGTACTTCGGGATGTGCGTTCGCCACGCCGTACGACGTACCCGCCCAGGCAAGCATCGGCAGATCGTTGACGGAATCACCGAATGCGATCGTCTCAGCAGCCGAGATCCCTTGTTCTGCAGCGAAATCGGCGAGCATCGCGGCCTTCGAGACACCGGTCGCGGAAATCTCCACCAACCCGTGACCGCCGCTATGGCTGGCCGTCACTCGTTGGCCGACCAACGGTGTCACGCGGGCCAGCAGTTCGTCCGAGTGCAGACTCGGATGCCGGACGAGCAGTTTTGCGGCCGGCTCCGAAAGTAGCTCCTCGACGGCCGCGACCAAGGTGTTGTCAGGTTTAGGCCAGCGATTGAGGTAGACCGGTTCCTGTCCGTAGCGGTCCGGTCGCTCGATCGCGAACTGCACGTCCGGGATCGCCGTACGGATCGCTTGTGCGACCTCGAGCGCGACCGCGGGATCGATCAATCGGGTCCGAATCGCCTTACGATGCAGGACGTCGTACAAAATAGCGCCGTTGGCAACTATCGCGATTCCGTGATCACCGACGAGGTCGGACAGGTCGTGCAGCCAGCGAGGTGGCCTCGCGGTGACCATCACGAAAACACTTCCGGCGCGCTGCGCGGCACGCACTGCTGTCAAGGTCCGGGCGGACACGGTTCCGTCACTGCGCACGAGCGTTCCGTCGAGATCAGTGGCTATCAGGCGGGGGTACTGCGAAGCCGTCACCAGGTCACCGTATCCTCGTGGCAGCCGGCGTCGCACTACTCCTCCCGACACCTCGGGCGCAAGCTATTGGACGTCGGTTTCAGCCCTTTTTGACTTATCTGATTGAGCTTTTGACAACGTCATCAGACCGTTACGGCAGGATGCTGCAAAGGCAGCAAGTTCCCCTGCGCGGCACGGTTGGCGCGTGATTTCATGCGTTGGGTCTGGTGGGGAACCGGCGGCTGTTCGGCCGCGTCCTAAGCGTGTTCTGGATCAGCGCGACTGATGCCGCCCCACCCCGGTAAGCACACACAAACGTCGAAGAACTGTTGTGGAATTGGCTGCAACCAAAACCTCGGCAGTGGCGTCAACAGTTATGGATCGGTGCGTCCCGCGCCCGGGACGACATGGTGGGCCGGCAACAAAGCGCGGGTCCATCAGCTAGCGGATCCGTGCGGACGAACGGTGTTCATCGTTCGTTCACTCGGGTCTTGATACTTGGGGAGCCTTGATGACCGTCAACAGCGCCAATCTAGCGGGGCCGGGGGGCAGTAGCTCCCGAGCGGCTGTCGACACATCTTCCATCAAGGAGGGGGCAATGACCGGCTGCATCGCCCGTTCCGACATCTTTCAGCACCGCCTGATGGAAGAACCGCCGCCAGCGTCCGCAACCCGTCGCACTCGGGAGCGGTACGAACAGCTCGTCCGCGAGGCAAAGGCGTTGTGCGCGTCCTGCCCGCTCTTCACCGAATGCCTGTACAGCGCCGTCGCCGAGCACGATGTGAGCGGCTTCGTCGCCGGAACCACTGCTGTACAACGGCGTTCGATCCGCAACCTGCTCGACGTCGAGGTGCAGGCCGATGACTTCGACCAACTCGCCGGTGCACGGGGCACGCGCCGGCCGGTGAGCCACGAAGAGGTCCTCCGGCTGCGCACGCAGTACCCGAACGACAGCCTGGAGTCACTGGCCATGCGGCTGGGCTGCTCGCTGTCGACGGTGAAGCGTCACCTGCGCCGTGCGCGGCGCGGTCAGAGCCCGGCAGCCAAGACGCCGCGGCCGCGGCCCGAGGTCGGCGCGGTGCTGGACGCGTTCGACACCGTCGTCGACCACCAGCAGTGCCAGCCACGCCGGACCGGCAGCACCCGGGTTGCTTGATCCGATACTCGGCCCGCCAGCGGACTATCGGACAGAAGGCCCGGAACTCCTGTACGCACAGGGGTTCCGGGCCTTTCGGTTGCCTACAGCAAGTTGATCGTGTCAACCCTTTCGATTCTGACCGAAAAGGGTTGGTCTCAGAACCAGCGGTTGAGTATCGTGGCGACGCCGTCGTCCTGGACGGACTTGGTCACCTCGTCGGCGGCCGACTTCACCTCGTCAGGAGCCGAACCCATGGCGATACCGAGACCGGCGTACGTCAGCATCTCGATATCGTTGCGTCCGTCACCTATCGCCAGCAGACCGGACGGCTCCAGGTCGTACTGCGCGAGCGCGACCTTCAGCCCGGTCGACTTGTCGACGCCCTCCGGCGCGATGTCGAGCCAGGCGGTCCAGCCGACGAAGTAGCTGACGCCGTGCAGCCCGAGGCGTTCCGCCAGGTGGACGAAGTCGCTCTCCGACTGGTCCGGGTCGCGGATGATCAACCGGGTCACCGGCTGCGGCGCGAGCTCGTCGTCGCCGACCACGCGGATCCTCGCGTCCCGGCCGAGGTCGCCGTCCGGGAACGGCGCGGTCACCAGGTAGGTGCCGTCGGACTCCTCGACCGCCATCCGCGCGTTCGGTGCGTACTTGCGGACCGACGTGATCACCGTCGACGGGTCGAAGGTCCGCTCGTCGACGACGTCACCGTCGGGGAACCGCATCGTCCGCGCACCGTTGCTGCAGACAACGAACCCGCCGGCCGGCAGGCCGAGCCGCTCGGCCACCGGTCTGGTGGTCGACCAGGCCCGGCCCGTGGCCAGGATCACCGGCACCTGCGCCGCGGTACGCCGTACCGCGTCGAGGACCGCGGGCGACATCCCCTCGTCGTGATCGATCAGCGTGCCATCGATGTCCAGGGCAACTGCCGTCGGCTTTGCCCTCATTTACCGACCGGTTCGAGGACTTCGCGGCCGCCGACGTACGGCTGCAGGGCGGTCGGGACGCGGACCGAGCCGTCTTTGAGCTGGTGGGTCTCCAGGATCGCGACGATCCAGCGGGTGGTGGCCAGCGTCCCGTTCAGCGTCGCGACCGGCTGTGTCTTGCCGTCGGCGTCGCGGTGCCGGATGTTCAGCCGGCGCGCCTGGAAGTCCGTGCAGTTCGACGTCGAGGTCAGCTCGCGGTACCGGCCCTGCGTCGGCACCCACGCCTCACAGTCGAACTTCCGGTACGCCGAGACGCCGAGGTCACCGGTCGCGGTGTCGATCACCCGGTAGCTCAGCTCCATCTTGTCGAGCATCTCCTTCTCCCAGGCCAGCAGCCGCAGGTGCTCGTCGGCGGCGTCCTCGAGCCTGCAGTAGGAGAACATCTCGACCTTGTCGAACTGGTGGACGCGGATGATCCCGCGGGTGTCCTTCCCGTGCGACCCGGCTTCCTTGCGGTAGCACGACGACCAGCCGGCGTACCGGATCGGGCCGTCGCTCAGGTCGAGGATCTCGTCCATGTGGTACCCGGCGAGCGCGACCTCCGACGTACCGGTCAGGTACAGCTCGGGGTCCTCGAGCCGGTACACGTCGTCGTGCGCCGACAGGTACCCGGTGCCGCCCATCACCTCGGGCTTGACCAGCGTCGGCGTGATCATCGGGGTGAAGCCGTTCTCCACCGCCTGCTGGATCGCCAGCTGCAGCATGCCGAGCTGCAACAGCATCCCGGCGCCCTTGAGGAAGTAGAACCGCGAGCCGCTGATCTTCGCGCCGCGCTCCATGTCGATCGCGCCGAGCAGCTCGCCCAGCTCGAGGTGGTCGCGGGGCTCGAAGCCCTCGGCGGCGAAGTCGCGCGGCTTGCCGACCTCCTCGACCACGACGAAATCGTCCTCGCCGCCGACCGGGGCCTCGTCGGAGACCAGGTTCGGCAGGGCCTTGGCGAGCTCGTCGAAGCGCTGCTCGGCCTCCTTGGCGGCAGCATCGTTGGCCTTCACGTCCGCGGCCACGGTCTTGGTCCGCTCCAGCAGGGCGGTCCGGTCGTCGCCCTTCGCCTGGGCGACCTGCTTGCCGAGCGACTTCTGCTCGGCCCGGAGCGCCTCGAAGGCGGAGATGGACGATCGACGCTCACTGTCGGCGACCAGGATCTGGTCGACCAGGTCCGTACTCTCACCGCGCTTGGTCAGGGCCGCGCGGACGACATCGGGGTTCTCACGGAGCAGTTTCGCGTCAATCACACCCTGAGGGTATCGGGGCGTGTCAGAACCGGCGAAGTGTATTCGGGATGATGGGGTGGCGTCAGGTGACCACAGAGGGGGATCTGAGCGGGCGATGAACCACCACCCACCCAGTCAAGTAGGCCGTGCGCTCACGGTCGTGCTGGGTGCGGTCCCGTTCGCGGTGATCACGCTGCTGGTCTTCGAGCACTGGTCGCCGCTGGCGCGCTGGGACCAGTCGGTCGCCGACCGAGCCGCGTCGTACGGCGTCGGGCACGAGGGCGTCGTCGACTTCTGGCAGGTCGTCGGCGCGGTCGTGCTGCCGTGGACCTCCCGGGCGGTGATCGTGATCGTCGCGGCGTACCTGTGGCACCGCCGGGCTCGGCTGCTGACGTTCTGGCTGCTCACGTCGGCGGTCGCCGAGCTCGTGCTGGTCCAGGTGGTCGAGCAGATCTTCGAGCGCGAGCGGCCGGCCCAGATGCTGGTCGAGACCGATGGCTTCTCGTACGTGTCCGGCCACGCGACGGCCGCGTTCGTGATGGCCGGCGCGCTCGGCGTCGTCCTGCCGTCGGTGCGGGGCTGGCGGCGGCGGTTCCGGCTGCTGGTGCTGCTGCCGGTGATCGGTGTCGTGTGGATCGCGTCCGGCGACCGGATCGCGCTGAACGTCAACTACGTGTCGGACGTGCTCGGCGGCTGGGCGCTCGGGCTGGGCATCCTGACCGCGACCTCGATCGGCTTCGGTCTGCGCCCGGGGCTGCGGCGCCGACGCCGACGTACGCCGTCCGATGGCGACGGTACGGCGGCCCCGCCGCGGGCGGCCGTGATCGTGAACCCGATCAAGGTCGGCGACGGGGTCGCGTTCCGCCGGAAGGTCACGCGAGCACTCGAGATCCGCGGGTACGACGAGCCGCTGTGGCTGGAGACCCGCGAGGACGACGCCGGCAACGCGATGGCCAAGCAGGCGATCGAGAACGAGTCGGACCTCGTTCTGGTGGCGGGTGGCGACGGTACGGTCCGGGTGGTGTGCTCGGCGCTGGCGCACACCGGAATCCCGGTCGGGGTGATCCCGGCCGGCACCGGAAATCTGCTGGCCCGCAACCTGCACATCCCGCTCGACCTGGACGATGCGCTGGAGCGGACGCTCGAAGGTCGCGACCGGCGGATCGACCTGGTCCGGGTGCACGGCGATGGCCTGGATACGGACCATTTCGCGGTCATGGCCGGGCTCGGGCTCGACGCCGCGATCATCTCGGACGCACCGCCGCATTTGAAGAAGCAGATCGGGTGGACGGCGTATCTGGTGTCGGCAGCCAAGAACATCAACCACCCTTCGGTGCGGGTGACTCTCGCGTTGGATGACGCGGAGCCGATCGAACGACGGGTGCGGACGGTAGTGGTGGGGAATGTGGGGATGCTGCAGGCGAACATCCCACTGCTGCCTGACGCGCGGCCGGACGATGGGTTGCTGGATGTGGTCGTGATCGCACCGCGCCGGGTGACCCAGTGGCCGATCGTGCTGTGGCGCCTGATGACTCGGACGAACCGGACCGATATGTACCTGGAACGGTTCACGGGCCGAAAGGTCGAGATCCACGCGGCTGTGGACGTCCAACGCCAGCTGGACGGCGACCCGATCGGCCCGGGTCAGTTCCTCTCGTGCGAGATCGAGCCGGGGGCGTTGACGGCTCGGGTACCTAAAAGGCGCTAGCCGACTGCTGATCCGCCCCCGCGGGGCTACGCGCGACTCCTTCGTCGCCGTGCTACGCGCCGCACCCACCCACCCGTAACTGCGCTGCCGTGCTGGGTCGGACTGTGGGTCACCCGAGCCAGCTGAGCCTGGGTGTGCTGCCGCAGAGGACACTGTGGACAAGCCGAGCGGCATTCCCGCCAGTCGACACAGCTATGTCACAGCCGTCTCGACCACCATGCGAGATCTGCTACCGATCGAGACGAGCCAGGCCGATGAGACCTGCTCCAGCTCAGCGGGTCTACCCGTGCTCGCCCTGTGCTGACGTTGCAGGCTCCAGAACCGCCTCCTGCGGGTCGGCATCAGGTGTGCTTGGCGGTTCTGCACGTCCGGCCGTTCCGGCAGGGAGGGCCATGCCTGAAGGCCGCGCAGACGCGCCGGGCTGATTTCGCGGGCCTGGCTTCTGCAGCAAGTCGATCACTGACAGACCGGTTTCGCCGCCGACCAATCGCAGCCCCATGTCAGCACGCGCGGCGACATCGAGAGGCTCCAACTGGTCCTCGAGATAGTGATGGGTTACCCGATCCAGCCCGGCGCCCAGGAGCGGCGCGGAGGTGCGAAGCGTCGCATCGAGCGCCACGCTGGACGTCGACCCTCCGTGCAGTACGACATTGCGCGCCCGATACAGCCGGCGAAAGGCAATCTGCGCCGCCTTCTGGACCTCCGTCAGCACTCGACGAGGATCGCGAACCAAGTCGTACATACGCTCGGCAGCCGCCGCGTCGCTGCGCCGCGTGGGCCGACGGGCGAACGTCAGCCGGCCGACGCCGTAGTTCTGCAGCTCAGCCAACAGGACCGCTGAACGATCATGATTGGTTTCGCATCTGTCCCTTGCGCCTGACAACTCGTCGTCCCCGGTGTGCCGATGGATCAGGGTGGTCAGCTCTGCGCGTGGCCAGGAGCACGCCACGATCGCAGCGAGCCGGTCTGCGGCAACAGCCTTCCCGCCACGCTCTTCGTCATCGACTGGATCGCCTGGATGCGTGAGGAGCGACTCGACAGCCGCCCATCCTCCCGCGACTGCGGGACCGGGCAGGCCTCCACGGTTGATGGGAGCCGCAAGCTCGAGCGCATCATCGATGATTGTTCGTTCCATTGTGATGTCGAGCAGTTGGCCGTTGTGAGCCAGCGACAACACGTCAGCACTGCGAGAGGGCGTCTCACTGGAGATTGCCGCTGGGTACCCAGCCACCCAAAGCTTGTCGAGCGGTTCGAGATCGCCGCGGCCGCGGCGTACGAACCAAGCTCTTGCGACCATCCGTTCCAAGACTTCGCGTGCCTTCGCGGCCGCGGCAAGCGGATCGCGGGCTGAGATGAAGTGAATTGACCCACCTGCCGGTCTCACTCCAGATGTAGAGAGACCGTTGTCCTGCAGCCACCGTACGACTTGAGAACTGGGCATCCAGCGCGGATGGTTCGCGATGGCGGCGCCCTTGGGAACTCGCGCAAATGCGACGAGGACCTCGTGCATCTGTTCGCTCTGAGCTGCCAACACGGCGGCGCTCTCAACGATGGTGCGCGTGTCGGCGTTCGCCTTGCGCAGATGAGTGACCCAGTGCTGGGCCAAGTACGGAGCGCTGAAGCCCAGATCGAGCAGGTGAGCCGCCAAGGTGCGTGCAAGCCGTTCTGGCTTCACGAATGGCTGTACAGACAGTGCGCCGGCCCAGCGATCGAGGTATCCGACCTTCGCGTGGTCGATGTGTTGCCGCAGCCGCCGGTGCTGTGGGCTTGGAGCGACGACGCCGCTTTGAAGAAGAGTCATGAGCTCCCTTCGCAGCTCCCGATCGCCCATGCCTCTGTCCGGACCAACCAGCCTTTGGAGTTCCGAGCGCTGCCATGACACTGCGGACGCAGACAGAACCTTTTTGGACTGCCACTCGCAGGCCTCCCACAGCTCTTCCAAGCCTAGAATCGACCCGATGTCCCACAAGCGTCGCGTCCAGGGAACCCCCTCGGAGAGGAAGTAGTCGGTCAGCCGGGCGAGAATGTGCTCAGCGAAGGCGGGTTCCTCGGGTTGCATCGCGTTAGCCTACTGGTGATATCGTGGACTTGTTCTTGAGAGAGATGCCCGCCCTGCTATGGGCCAGCATCTCTCTTTTTTTGGGTCGGAGTGAGCCGCTGCGAGCGGTCTCCAACCCGGCTGATGATCTGGGCTTGACGATGCTCAGCGCGGACGCCAGATTCCGTCAGTGTCAGACTTGGGCGCGGCCAACTGGCTAAGGCCAGCGGCGATGCCGCCGGGCACTCTGAGCAAGGCCCGCCGACATCTGGATCGGCGAGACGACGATGGGCATGGGAAGCACTAGGCCTCCCATGACCTCGGTCGGTCGAGGCGGGCGGGGCCGCCTAGCAGTCGTCCGCGGGCGACGGGGCTGCAGGTCCCGGCGACAGCCGGAAAGAATGCTCCGGGCGATAAGCCCGGGGGTGGGTGGGCAGCGGGCGAAGCCGTCGCGCCGAGGAGCGCAGCGACGAGAGGCGGCTGCGAAGGCACGCGGGGGGACGGACCAGCTTCCCCGCGTGACAGTCGCACGGCGAGCAGACGCCGGCCAAACGCAGTCACACGCGAGCGCCAGCGAGCAAACCGCGGCGGCAGCCTCAAACACCGGCGATAGCCGGCACACCCCGGCGATAGCCGGAAAGGATGCTCCGGGCGATAAGCCCGGGGGTGGGTGGGCAGCGGGCGCAGCAGTCGCGCCGAGGAGCGCAGCGACGAGAGGCGGCTGCGAAGCACGCGGGGGCTGACCGCAGTACGTCGGGGGCGGACCGCAGTACGCCGGGGGCTGACCGCAGTACGCCGGGTGGAGCTCAGTCGACCGTGGGGCCGGCTTCCTTGCGGAGGGTGTCGATGGCTTCTTCCTCTTCCGGGGAGAGTTTGGATTCGCTGGCGAAGGACTTGATCTCCTTCGCGTACGTGCGTGCATCCGCCCGGCTGTTGATCGACGTCAGCACGACCCCGTCGCCGTTGTTGTCCAGGATCGCCATCGACCACGACAGCTTCCCGCCCGTCTCGCCGAAGGCGTCGTACCGGACGACCGCGAGATGCTGCAGCGTCTCCTTCAGCTCGCCTCGGGTGACGGCCAGCTCCTTGCCGAGTTTGCGCAGTTCCGACTTCACCGTGCCAGGTTTCGGCTCGGGTTCGGACTGCGGTTCCGGCTCCGGGAGGGCTGCGGGTGTGGACTTGTCTGACGTGACGGTCCGGGCCCGGAGGGCCTGGATGGCGAAGACCAGGGCAAGCACCGCCACGAACAGGGCGGCGACCCCGAAGGCACCGGCTAACGTCGAAGACACGCACGAGAGCCTAAGGCATCCGGTGTTATGCCTGAGTATTCAGGCGATCGCACAGTGTGTGCGACCCGGGACGGATGCGGTACCTCGGGCCGTGGCAACGTAGATTCGCGGCGTGACACATTTGCCTGATCAGGGCCCACAACCGGGCGTCCATGACCTCGGATATGCCCGCCTCGACACCGACCGGTTGGAGCGTACCGGCGACGCTGAAGTCGTTTACGGAGCCGGTAAGACGCCGTCTCAGGTGGTGGAACTGCTGCGCACACTGCACGCCACCCACCCCGGGCACGCCGTCCTCGCGACCCGGCTGACCGAAGAGGCGCAGGAGGCGGTGACCGCTGCGCTGCCGGATGCCGTTGTGGATCCGGTCGGGCGGACGGCGGTGCTCGGCGAGCCCGGCGTACTGCGTGGAACGGTCGCCGTCGTTGCTGCCGGTACGTCGGACGCGCCCGTGGCGGCTGAGGCCGCGACGACGGCTCGCGTGTTCGGGGCCAACGTGGACGTGATCACGGACGTCGGCGTGGCCGGACTGCACCGGGTGCTCGGCGTACGGGAGCGGCTCGATGCTGCGGACTGCTTGATCGTCGTGGCGGGGATGGAGGGTGCGCTGCCGAGCGTCGTCGGCGGGCTGGTCGGCGTACCGCTGGTGGCCGTGCCGACATCGGTCGGGTACGGCGCTTCCTTCGGCGGACTGGCTGCGCTGCTCGGGATGCTGAACTCGTGTGCGCCCGGGGTCTCGGTTGTGAACATCGACAACGGGTTCGGGGCCGGCGTCTTCGCCGCTCGCGTCGCCCGGCAGTCCATACCGCGCGAAACGAAGGAAGCCTGATGCGCATCGCTTGGCTCGACTGCTCCGCCGGTGCGTCCGGTGACATGCTCCTGGGCGCGTTCATCGCGGCCGGGGCCGACGTGACGGCCATCAACACCGCGGTGGCCGCTGTGGACCCATCTCTCTCGGTCACGGTCTCCCAAACCGCCCGCCACCAGATCGCCGCGACCAAGGCCACGGTGGAAGTCAACGGCGAGCCCCACCCGGAGAACACCCCGGACGCCGGCCACGGCCACGCCGCAGGCCACGGCCACACCCACGCCGCCGACGAAGGCGAGCACGCCGACGCGGCGGGTCATGGCCACGGGCATGGGCACGACGACGCCGGGCATGGGGCCGACCATGAGCACTCCGGGCCCACGCGGGCGTGGGCGGACGTTCGGCGGCTGCTCGAGGAAGCGACGCTGAACGATGCCGTACGGCGGCGCGCCCTCGACACCTTCGCACGACTCGCGAGGGCTGAGGCTGCGGCTCACGGCGTCGAGCCGGACACCGTGCACTTCCACGAGGTCGGCGCGCTGGATGCGATCGCGGACATCGTCGGCGTGGCCGCGGCGTCGGTCTCGCTGGACATCGACCGGATTGTCGTGTCGACCGTCGTGCTGGGCGGCGGCGGGCAGGTTCGTGGGCAGCATGGCGGGATCCCGATCCCCGGCCCAGCGGTCCTCGCGATCCTGTCCGAGGCACAAGCACCGGTCACCGGCGGCGCAGCGCCGTACGAGATGACGACGCCGACCGGCGCGGCCTTGCTGGCCAGCCTGGCCGACGAGTACGGGACGCTCCCGCCGATGCGGATCCAGCAGACCGGCGTCGGCGCAGGCGGTCGCGACCCGGTCGAGGTGCCGAACATTCTGCGGGTCGTGCTCGGCGAATCGACCGAGAGTTCGGCGACCGAGCTCGTCTACGAGACCAACGTCGACGACCTCGACCCGCGCATCTGGCCCCAGGTCCTCGCACGGCTGATGGAGGCCGGCGCCGCCGACGCGTGGCTGACGCCGATCCTGATGAAGAAGGGTCGCCCGGCGCACACCCTGTCGGTCCTCGTCGGCAGCGCGAACGCCGAGATGGTCCGGGCGGTGATCCTGTCCGAGACCTCCGCGATCGGTCTGCGCGAGTTCGGCATCCGCAAGCACGCCGCGGATCGCGAGTTCGCCACGGTCGACGTCGAAGGTCAGCGCATCCACGTGAAGATCGCGCGGTACGGCGGTCAGGTGGTCAACGTCCAGCCGGAGTACGACGACGTGGCCGCCGCGGCGTCCGTCCTGAAGAAGCCGGTGAAGTCCATCCTCGCGAAGGCGGTCGCGGCCGGCCATGACCTCTGGGGCTAGGACCGCGCCTTAGTGCGCTTCCGCCTTCTGCGGGACGGCCTTCTGTTTGCGGCGCGGCCAGTCGTACGGCCACCACTGCGCACCACTGCGTCGCGCCCAGACGATCAACCCGATCAGCACGGCCAGCTCGACCGCGGGGCAGAGCGTGTCCCGCAGTCGAGCACTGAAGAACTCCAGCGAGTCCGACAGGCTTGCCGCGACCTGCCGCGCGTTCGGATCGCGGCCCGGTACGTACGCGATCGCGAGCATCGTCGTACGGACGACCATCAGTCCGTCCACCTTCGACGCGGCGACCGCGGCGAGGGCGACCCAGGCGATGACGTCGTACCAGGGCAGTGAGTACATCGCGGTCAGGACCCAGGCGATCGCGTAGATCGCCGTGTACCGGATCGCGGCCGGCGTCGGGTCGTCCGGATGTGTCTGCGGGACCAGCGACTTCGGGAACACCTGCGTGAGCAGGATCGCGACCACGATCAGGCCGACCCAGGCGAGGATCGCCAGGAACGTCCGGACCAGCCCGTTCGGCAGGAAGAGGGTGAAGAAGCTCAGCAGGACCTTGTGCGGCGTACCGGTCGAGATGAACGACGTCTGCGACCGCGCCTGCTGGAACGCCTGCAGTCCGACGATCGCGTACAGACCGCCCATCGCGATCGCACCGCCGCCGCAGAAGAACGCGGCCTTCCGTCGATCGGCGCGCAGCGCCCACAGCATGGCGATACCGACCAGGCCGATCGACAGCTTGGTGCACCCCGCAACGCCGATCAGGAGGCCGGCCAGGAACACGTGCCGCCGGAACGCCACCAGCGCGATCACCGCGAACATCACCGCGATCGCGTCGTTGTGAGCGCCGGCCAGCACCGACCACAGGATCAGCGGATTCGCGAGGCCGAGCATGATCACGCGCCGCCGGGCCGGCAGGTCCTTGCCGACCAGCTTCACCAGCAGCAGACCGGTGACCACCAGGCTGATAGCGATCGACAACTGCAGCATCCACACGGTGAGCTGCGCGGAGTCGCCGCCGATCAGCGACGAGAGCCACTGGATCCACGTCGCGATCGGACCGTACACACTGCGTGCGCCCTGCCACGGCCGCTCGGTCGCGGCGATCACCGGGTCGTATCCGAGCCGGATCGTATCCGCCGGCGAGGCCGTGTACGGGTCACCGCCGAGCGCCATGATCCGCCCGTACGCCGCGTAGATCAGCACGTCGCCGGAAGCCATGGGTGGCACCAACGTGATGGCGGCCGTCGTACCGATGCCTAAGGCAATCAACCGGTCGACGCGCGGTGCCCAGCCGTGCCGAAGCGCCTTGGTGGCAAGGAAAACGCCGTACCCGCCGAGCGCGATCGCGACGTAGATCATCACCGACACGAGCCAGTCGTTGGCATGCGCGTCGAACCAGTACGACGGGAGCCACGGATGCCGACCGGTCAGCGTCAGCACCACAACGGACGGTCCGAGCAGGCCGACCGCGACGATCAGCACCGTACTCACCAGGTAGAGGGCGACGGCCCGGCGGCCGTACTTGCGTCCGAGCTCGAGATCAGCGCTCATTGCGCGGACTTCCGCGGGAAGAGACTGCGGAGCGACGGGCCACCACCGTCCGCGGGGAGCGCACTGCGTGCGGCGAGCGCGCGCCGGACGTGCAGGTACTGCTTCGCGCGGTGCAGCTGACCGCGCAGATCAGTCCCGGTCGCCCGGTGCCGGACGTCGATCGGCACCTCGAGGATGCGGAAACCCTTCCGGCCGAGATCGATCGTCAGCGCGGTCTCGACCCCGAACCCGGCGGCCAGCGGTACGGCGGAGTCGAACGCGGCGCGGGTCAGGCAGCGCTGCCCGGACAACGGCTGCTCCGGCGCCCAGCCGATCGCCTCCTCGATCCCGGCCCGCGAGAGCCGTACGACGAAGCCGTGGCCGCCGGCCTTGGACCCGTCGGCACGCACCTGCGCGGGCAGGGTGCCGATGGTCATGTCCGCGCGGCCGGTCTGCACCGGCTCGATCAGCGGGCCTGCCCCGGACGCGGTGTCGGTCAGGTCGGCGTCGAGGAACAGCAGGTGCCGCGCGCGGGCTCCGTCGCGCTCAGCGACCGCGGCCGCGCCGGTCTCCATCGCGGCGGCCTTGCCCCGGTTGCGCTCGTGGCGGACCACGACGGCACCGGCGCGCTCGGCGGCTTCCGCCGTACCGTCCGTGGAGCCGTCGTCGACGACCACGACCAGGTCCACCCCGATGATCTTGTGCACAGCATCGACGGTCGCCGCGATCCGATCGGCCTCGTCCTTCGCCGGGATCACACAGGCGACGGCGCGCTCGAACGGCTCGGGGGACACATCGTTGGTGGGCACAGCATGACCGGACACAGCACCGCAGCCTAGTTCCTCTCCAGCCGATCGACCTCGTCAGCGCCGGTCGGCTGTGGATATTCGTCCTTTCGTACGACATGCCGGTCAGCCGGGCGGCCACGGATATCAGCCAGGTGGCAGATGTTCCGGGGCGCCGCCGGCAGCAGGATTTGAGGTGTCAGAACGAACACCAACCGGAAGAGGTACCCGAAATGACCCGCACAGTGACCGCCAACATCTCGCTCTCGCTCGACGGACGGGTGAACGGCACAGGTGGCGATTACGACATGAGCTGGATCGTCCCGCACGCGATCACCGAGGGCGCGCGGGACCACATGATCCGGGTGACCGAGCCCGCCACCACGGCACTGCTCGGCCGCAAGAACTACCAGGGCTTCGGCGGCTTCTGGCCGGCGGTGGCCGACGACGAGAACGCGGCACCGCAGGACCGGGCCTTCTCCCGCTGGCTGAACGAGACCGAGAAGGTGGTCTTCTCCACGACGATGACCGAGACGCCCTGGCAGAACTCCCGGATCGCCGACGGCGAGCCCGCGGAGGTGGTCAAGGAGCTGCGCGACCAGGAGGGCGGCGACATCATCGTGCTGGCCAGCACGAGCGTGATCCAGGCGCTGCTGGCCGCCGACGAGGTGGATCGGCTGAGCATCACCCTCGACCCCGAGCTGGTCGGTGGCGGGGCGCGACTGTTCGAGGACGGGCTGCCGGCCACATCCTGGAAGCTGACCGACTCCACCCCGACCGAGTCCGGCGCCCTCTGCCTGCTCTACGACCGGGTCCGCTCCTGAGCAACTTCTGGGATATTGTCGGACAATCAGACAGATTGAGTGAGCTGCCGTAGCGTGGTGGCACAAACAGAGCGAAGGGGCGGGCTATGACCGAGGCGCAGCAGGACAGCGGCAAGGCGTACGGCGTCGACAGTGAGGTCGGTGCGCTCCGGACCGTGATGCTGCACCGCCCCGGGAACGAGCTCCGCCGGCTCACCCCGCGCAACAACGACAAGCTGCTGTTCGACGGCATCCCGTGGGTCGGCCGCGCCCAGGACGAGCACGACGCGTTCGCCCAGGCGCTCCGGGACCGCGATGTCGAGGTGCTGTACCTCGGCGAGCTGCTGACCGAGTCACTCGCGGATCCGGCGGCCCGGGCGCAGGCGGTCGCCGGCGCCACCGAGGACCTCCGGCTCGGCGACACCTTGCGCGAGTACCTGCAGGCGTCCCTCGGTGAGCTGGATCCGGCCGGGTTGGCCGAGGCGCTGATGGCCGGCGTACGCAACGACGAGGTCCGGGCGGGTGGGCTCGTGACGTCGCTGCTCGCCCACGAGGACTTCCTGATCGACCCCCTGCCGAACCTACTCTTCACCCGCGACTCGAGCGTCTGGATCCGGGACTCGGTGGCAGTCACGTCGCTGGCGATGCCGGCCCGGATGCGCGAGACGCAGCTGACCGAGCTGATCTACACGTTCCACCCGCGGTTCGCCGGCGCGGACAAGGTGTACGACCACCAGCTGGAGCATGTCGAGGGCGGCGACGTGCTCGCGCTCGGTCCCGGCGTACTCGCGGTCGGGGTCGGGGAGCGGACCACGCCGGCCGGGGTGGAGCGGCTCGCGCGGCGGGTGTTCTCGAAGGGGCTCGCGCATACGGTTCTCGCCGTACCGATCGCTCAGCAGCGAGCCACGATGCATCTGGACACCGTGTGCACGATGGTCGACACCGACGCGGTGCTGATGTACCCGAACATGGCGGAGGAGATGCAGGCGCTCGCGGTCACCACCGACGGCGACCAGCTGCACATCGAGGAGCCCGAGCCGTTCCTGGTCGCGGCCGCGAAGGCGCTGGGCATCGACACGCTCCGGCGGATCGACACCGGCTTGGACCCGGTGACGGCCGAGCGGGAGCAGTGGGACGACGGGAACAACACCCTCGCCCTCGCGCCGCGGGTGTGCATCGCCTACGAGCGGACCGTCGAGACCAACGCGCGCCTGGAGGAGTCCGGGATCGAGGTCATCCGGATCTCCGGCTCAGAACTCGGCTCCGGCCGCGGTGGACCCCGGTGCATGTCCTGCCCGGTACTCCGCGCTCCAGCGACCAGCTGAGCGCTTGCTCCGGCCGTCATGTGAGCCCGACGACACGCGGAGTGAGAACGGGGCTTGTGGCGGACGACCTTCGTGAGTACTCTTCCTGTCTAGGCCCAGGCCCTGTTGCTCCCCCGTCAGCAGGACTTGGGCCGTCCACGTACCTGGGCAGATTTATCGATCATGCCTAGACCACATTGAGTAAACGAAACGCCCGGCTGGAGTCCCAGCCGGGCGTTCGTCGTACCGGAGTCAGCGGATGGTGAGCTGACGGCTGGCGAGGCCCGCTCGCGCGGCTCGCTCCTCGGTGGTCAGCGGCGCCTCGGTGGCCAGCGCCTTCTCGAGGGCGGTGGCGAAGTCGGCGGCGGGCTTCTCGACGTCGGAGGCCTCGGTGCCGGCCGGAAGCTCCCAGACCGGTGCCAGTACGCCGAGGGCGCGGAAGGAGCCGATCAAGCGGCTGCCGTCGATCAGCGCGGACGAACCGGCCGCGTGCAGGCGGGCTAGCGCGTCGAGCAGGGTGTCCTCGGTGTGCGGCATCACCCAGCGCAGGTAGATGCGGTCGCCGATCTGAGTCCAGTACGCCGCGTCGACCGACTCCAGTCGCACCGTCGGAGCCGCCGCGGCGTTCGCGCGCTCCAGGCCGGCCGCGACCTCACCGGTCGGGTCCTCGACGTTCTCGCCGACCCAGTAGTCGAAGCCCTCGTGCACCTTGGCCTCGAGCGGCTTCGAGGTGTCGATCAGGTCCTGCAGCCGCGGGCCGTCCTTCATCAGGTCGCCGAGCTGGATCGGGTTGCCCGGCTCGGTGTGCAGCGCGGCGGTGATCGCGTGCCCGAGGTCGCGGCTCGGGTCGCCCGAGGATGCGTGCGTCTGCAGGCCGATCCAGATCGTCTCGTCGTCGCGCACCAGGCCCGGCATCGCCATCGGGAGCAGCGTGACGAGGTTGATCTTCGTCCCCGCGTTGTCACCTGTCAGCTCGACCTCGACCGTGCCGGACGGGACGATCTCGCGGAACGCGATCAGGTCACACTCGGACGGCAGGCCCTCGAACGGCCGCATCACGAACGCGTCGGCGGCCTGCGCCCGGTCCTTGCCGTGGCACTGCTTGAACCGCTTGCCCGAACCGCACGGGCAAGGCTCGCGCGGACCGACGTCCACCAGGTCGGCCGGATCGAGGGTGACGGTCGTCGTGTTCTTAGCGCGCTGCCGCGACTTCTTTCCCATAACAGCGCAGTCTTGCAGGGGGAAGCACCGGAGTGCGAACTAGCTGGGGACGATGGCGTGCACCGTGCGGTGGTGGGCGGCGGTACGGACGTCCCAGCCGGACGTCAGCATGTCGACGATCGCCAGCCCGCGGCCGCCGACCGACTCCGGATGGGTGTCGTTGATCCGCTGCGGCTCGGTGTCCCCGCGACCGTCGGTGACCTCGACATGAATCCCTGCCCGGTCGATCCACCAGGCCGCGCGGACCTCACCGGCCGGCAACGGCGGTGCGTACCGGATTGCGTTCGACAGCAGCTCGGAGAGCACCAACTGCGCATCGTCACACGCCGAAGCGGTGACCCGATAGCGCTTCAGGTAGGCGGCCAGACGGCGGCGGGCATCCGCTACCGCGGACACTTCGTGCGGCAGGACGACGTCCACAACGCTTACGTCGGCGGGCAGGGTAGCTGAGGACAAGCAGGGTCTCCTCAATAGGTGTACAGCCACAGGAACATCTGCCCACGATCCGGGTCCGGAAAACACCCGCGGGTATTCCGTTACAAAGCGCGCCGGAGAACCCGCCCGAAAGCCGGGAAACCGTAACGAAATCGACGGAATTGAACGTTGCAATAACCGCCCGCATTCGCCCCACTACGTATCCAGACCACGTGACACATGCCACACAAAATCGTTCGCAAGTGTCACAAACCAAGAGCCTAGGTACGACGTCCTACCTCTTCCGGCGGTTCCGCCAGAACCCTCAGCGCGACGTCCGGGCGGTCGCTGATCACGACGTCGACGCCGAGCTCGCGGCAACGCCGGAGGTCTTCCTCGGCGTTCACGGTCCAGACGTGGACCTGGTGGCCGTGCTTCTGTGCGCGGTCGACGTACTCCGGGTGGGCGGTGACGATCTCCAGGCTCGGGCCGGCGTACGAGACCCCGGTCGGGAGCGAGCCGTCGCGGAAACGGAGCGGGATGCGGTCCATCAGCAGGACCGTGCGGAGCGCAGGCGCCGCCGTACGCATCCGGCGCAGGGAGAGCCAGGAGAAGCTCATGACCCGGACCGGTGACTCCGAACCGAGCTTCGGACGGGCCCAGCCGTAGCGGTCCAGGGCCTCGATCAGGCGGCGTTCGACGAGTCCGGCGTACCGGGTCGGGTGTTTGGTCTCGATGGCCAGCTCGACCGGGCGGCCGGCGTCCCGGACGGTCGCGAGCAGGGTGTCGAGCGTGAGCACCTTCAGCTCGTCGAGATCGGGCAGGTCGGCCTCGTCGTCGAGATCGGCCCACGGGCGCTTCCACGAGCCCCAGTCGTAGGCCTCGAGCTCCGCGAGGCTCATCGTCGAGAGCACGCCGCGGCCGTTCGAGGTGCGATCGATCCGGCGGTCGTGCACGCAGACGAGATGACCGTCCGCGGTGAGCCGGACGTCGCACTCGAGTCCGTCCGCGCCGACTTCGATGGCCCGGCGGTACGCCGCGAGAGTGTGTTCCGGATTGACTTCACTGGCGCCGCGGTGGGCTACGACGCGCGGGACCTTCCGCATGAAAGAAACTCTTTCACACGGTGAGTCAGGATTGTCGACATGGACATGCGGGCGATCGTGCTGGACGGTCCGGTGGCGCCGGAGGAGCTGCGGGTACGGCGGGTCGCCGTGCCGGAGCCGCGGCCGGGGTGGGTGCGGATCAAGGTGGAGGCGTTCGGGCTGAACCGGTCGGAGTACCACCTCCGCGCGGGCTTCGCGACGAATGCGCGGTTCCCGGTCATTCCGGGGATCGAGGCGGCCGGGACGGTGGACGCGGCGCCGGGCGGGGAGTTCGTGGCGGGGCAGCAGGTGGTGGCGATGATGGGTGGGATGGGACGCGAGTACGACGGCGGGTACGCCGAGTACACCGTCGTACCGGCGTCGTCGGTCATCCCGGTGACCACCGACCTCGACTGGGCGACGCTCGGGGCGCTGCCGGAGATGCTGCAGACGGCGCACGGCTCGCTCTACACGGGGCTGGCGATCGAGCCGGGGCAGTCGTTGCTGGTGCGTGGCGGTACGTCGTCGGTGGGCGTCGCGGCGGCTGTGCTGGCGAAGGAGCACGGGCTGACGGTGTTGTCGACGACGCGGAATCCGGAGCGGCTGGATGTTCTTCGCGAGTTGGGTGTCGACCATCCGATCGTTGACGACGGCAACGTTGCGGAAAAGGTGCGGGAGATTGTTCCGGGCGGTGCTGATGCGGCGCTCGAACTCGTCGGCACGAATGTTCTGCCGGACACCCTGAAAGCCGTCGCGGTCCATGGCACGGTGTGCTTTACCGGAATGCTCAGCGACAACTGGACGATCCCGGACTTCTACCCGATGGACTACATCCCGAACGGCGTCCGCCTCACGGCGTACGGCGGCGAGAGCTCAGACCTACCGGCCGAAGCCTTCCAGCACTACGTCGACCTGGTCGCCGCCGGCCAGCTCCCGATCCGCATCGACCAAGTCTTCACGATGGACGAAGTCGGAAAAGCCCACCGCATCATGCAAGACGGTCAGGCCATCGGAAAGCTCGTCGTACGAGTCTGACGCAGCCCCCGGGTGCGTGGGACTGCTGGGTGCTGGGTCGGCCACCTGAGCTGGCCCAGCACCCAGCTGGTTCAGGCGGTTGCCTCCGCCAAGGTCGCCGAACGACCGGCGGGGCGAGGGAGGCCGTAGTGGTCTCGGAGGGTGGTCCCGGTGTAGTCGGTGCGGAAGAGGCCTCGGGTCTGGAGGATGGGGATTACCTCGTCGACGAATACCTTGAGGCCGGAGGGAAGGACGGGGGGCATGATGTTGAAGCCGTCTGCTGCGCCTGCTTCGAACCAGTGTTGGATGGCGTCTGCGACCTGTTCCGGGGTGCCGGTGAAGGTGCGGTGGCCGCGGCCGCCGCCTAGGCGGCCGATCAGTTCGCGGACGGTTAGCTTCTCGCGGCGGGCCAGCGTCACGATCAGCGTGTAGCGGCTCTTGGCGCCCTCGATCTCGTCCTCGTCGGGCAGGTCCGCGGGCAGCTGCTGGTCGAACGGCAGGTCCTCGGGCGCCACCTTCAGCGTCTTCGCCAGCTGCAGCCGGGCGTACTCGGGCCGGATCAACGAATCCAGCTCCTGCTCCAGCCGCCGAGCCTCCTCGACCGTCGACCCGATCACCGGCACGATCCCCGGCAGGATCTTCACCGACGACGGATCCCGCCCGAGCGCCACCGTGCGCGCCTTCAGGTCCCGGTAGAACTCCTGCGCGTCCTCCAGCGTCTGCTGCGCCGTGAACACCGCCTCGGCGTACCGCGCCGCCAGGCCCTTCCCGTCCTCCGACGACCCAGCCTGCACGATCAACGGATGCCCCTGCGGCGACCGCGGCAGGTTCAGCGGCCCACGAACCTGGAAGTGCCGCCCCACATGGTCGATCGGCTGGACGCGATCCTGTACCGCCCACACGCCCTCGGCCTTGTCGGCGATCGCGGCGTCGTCCTGCCACGAGTCCCACAGCTTGTACGCGACCTCGAGGAACTCCGCCGCCCGCTCGTACCGCTCCGCATGCGCCGGCTGATCCGCGAGGTTGAAGTTGAGCGCCGCATCCGGCCCGGCCGTCGTCACCACGTTCCAGCCCGCACGCCCACCGCTTACGTGATCCACGCTGGCGAACCGCCGAGCCAGGTTGTACGGCTCGTTGTACGTCGTCGACGCCGTAGCGATCAGCCCGATCCGCGAGGTCACCGCCGCAATCGCAGTCAGCAACACCGTCGGCTCGAGCGAACCAGCCGGCCGGCGCCCCACTGTCCCGATCAGCACCGGCGAATCCGCGAAGAAGATCGAGTCGAACTTCCCGCGCTCGGCCAACTGCGCCAGCGCCTGGTAATGCGCCACCGACGTGTTCGCGAACGGATCGCTCTCCGGCAGCCGCCACGACGCCTCGTGGTGCCCGGTACTCATCAGGAACGCGTTCAAATGCAACTGCCGGCTCACAGTGAAACCCCCAAAGCATCGAGAAGCCGCGACCGGATCGCGGCGAATCCTGGATCGGCCGAACTTCGCGGAGCGGCCAGCTCGACCACTTCCTCCGCGACGATCCGGCCCTGGTCGAGCACGATCACCCGATCGGCCAGCACGATCGCCTCGTCGACGTCGTGCGTCACCAGCAGTACGGCGGGCTGATGCGCCGCGCACAACTTCCGCAGCAGCACGTGCATCTTCAACCGGGTCAGCGCGTCCAGCGCCCCGAACGGCTCGTCCGCGAGCAACAGCTCCGGCTCCCGGACGAGCGACCGCGCCAGCGCGACCCGCTGCTGCTCACCACCGGACAGCTCGTTCGGCCAGGCCTTTTCACGACCCGCGAGCCCGACCTCGTCCAAACTGCGACGCCCACGATCGAACGCACCGCTCAGCCCGAGTACGACGTTGTCGAGCACCCTTGCCCACGGCAACAACCGCGAGTCCTGGAAGACGACCGACACGTTCTCCGGTACGGCGAGTTCACCCGACCCGTCGACGTCGTAGTCCAGCCCGGCCAATGCCCGCAGCAACGTGCTCTTCCCGGACCCGCTCTTTCCCAGCAGGGCAACGAATTCGCCCGGCGCGATATCCAGATCCAACCCGTCGAGTACGGCGCGATCGTCGTACCGCCGGATCAGGTTGCGGACCTGGACCGTCGTGCTTACGAGGCCAGCGTTCGGCGCCATGTCAGGGCCCTCCTCTGGATCAGGCGGACGACGGCGTCGGAGATCAGGCCGAGGGCGCCGTACACGACCAGGCCGACGATGATGATGTCGGTCTGTCCGTACGTGCGGGCCAGTTCCATCATGTAGCCGATACCGCTGGTGGAGTTGATCTGCTCGACGACGACCAGCGACAGCCACGCGCCGGTGACCGCGAACCGCAGTCCGAGCAGGAACCCGGGCAGCGCGCCCGGCAGGACCACGCGCCGGATGAACTCCCACTGGGACAGCCCGACGGTCTGCGCGAGTTCGACGTACCGGCTGTCGATCGTGCGGAGGCCGTTGTGGGTGTGGATGTAGATCGGGATGAACACCCCGAGCAGGATCGTGACGACCTTCATCGACTCGCCGATACCCAGCCAGAGGATCAGCAGCGGCAGCAGGGCCAGCGACGGGATCGCGCGCTTGATCTGGATCGGTCCGTCGAGGACGGCCTCGCCGAGGCGGGACAGGCCGGAGATCAACGCCAGTACGACGCCCAGCACGATGCCGAGAGCCAGTCCGATCAGTGCCCGTTGGGCCGACGTCCACAGGTTCGACTGCAGCCGGCCGTCCGCGATCAGCTCACCCGCTGTGGACACCACGGTCCACGGCGCGGAGAGGATTCGTTGGTCGATCCAACCAGCGGCCGATCCGATACTCCAGATCGCCAGCAGCAGCACCGGCCCGATCGCGGCCCCGAACCGGATCCGCTTGCCCGGGCCGAGCCGCCGACGACGTACGACGGGACGCGCGGCCGCCCCACGGGAACGCAGTCCGGGCAGTGTTGTCGCGCTCATTTCGCCGCTCCGTCCGCCGCCTTGATCGCGTCCGACGCGACCGTCTGGAAGCGCAGGTCATAGAGATCCTTCGCCTGGATCACCGGATTGCCGGTCTCCTTGGCGAGCAGCTCGATGGTCTCCTGCTGCCGCTTGATCGCGTCGCTCCAGTCCGCCGGGATGTCCGGGTGGCCGGCGTTGTCGACCAACCACTGCCCGTCGGCCTCGTTGAGCCCCTGGTCCTTCACGTAGTACCCCGCGATCCATTCCTTGGGGTGCTTGTCGATCCACTCCTGCGCGACGGCCCAGGCCGCGACGTACGCGCGGATGGCCGCGGCCTTCGCCGGATCCTCGAGCGACTCGACCGGTCCGTAGAGGTGGCCGGCGTCGTCGCGCAGTCCGTGGTCGATCACGCTGGCGCCGTCCTTGCCGTACTTGGCCAGGTACCGCTTGATCTGGACGCCGCCGATCGGCGCGACGTCGACCTGCTTGGACGACAGCGCGTTCGAGTAGACGTCACCGGTCGAAGGCAGCTCGACCAGCTTCACGTCCTCCTTGGTCAGCCCCGCCTTCTTCAGCGCCTTCAGGATCAGCGCGCCCTGCGCCTGCCCCGGGCTGTACGCGATCTTCTTGCCGCGCAGGTCTCCCAGGGTCTTCACCGACACTCCGGGGGCGATCCCGAGCTTGTAGATCGGGTGGCCGATCGGATCCTGGCGGAACTTGGAGGCGACGATCTTCACGTGCAGACCGGTCCAGGTCGCGTTGATCGACGGGATCTCGGCGACCGAGCCGAGGTCGAGCGCGTGCGCCCGGAACGCCTCGGTGGTCTGCGGCCCACCACTCAGGTTCGCGAACTGGACGTACTTCGAGACCTTGTCGTACTGGCCCGAGAGCTTCAGTGCGACCTCGGTGGCCGGGTCACCGACGACGATCTTGGCGCCGTCCGGGACGGTGGTCGGCAGCGGCGCGTCGAGCGAGAGCTTCCCGGCGGCGTCACCACCGGCCTTGTCGGCGCCGCAACCGGCCGCGAGGGCGACGGTGGCGAGCGCGGCGGACAGTACGGCGTACAAGCGGGTTCTAGGCATGATGTGCTTTCGGGGTGGCGGTGGCGTAGCGGCCGTCGTGGTACAGCAACGGCTCGTGCTCACGTCGTTCGGTGTGGGTGGCAAGGCGGGCGACGACCAGGTAGTGGTCGCCGACCGCGAAACGGTGCTCGACCTGCGCGCGCAGGTAGCTCGGGGCCTCGTCGAGTACGGGCTCGCCGGAGGCCAGCCGGGACCAACGGGTCGGCTCGGCGAACCGGTCGATGCCGCTGGTCGCGAAGCGGCCCGCGATCGCGTGCTGGTCGGCGGACAGGAAGTTGATCACCAGGCTGTTCGCCGTACTGACGGTCGGCCAGCTGGATGCGCTGGTGGCGATCGCGAACGACACCAACGGTGGCAGCAGGCTGACGGAAACCAGCGAGGTTGCGGTGAAGCCGGCCGGGCCGTGACCGGCGTCCGCGGTGATCACCACGACACCGGCGGCGTGGCGACGGAAGACCGTGCGGTAGACGTCGGCGTCCACCACCCGCTCTTCGGATCGGTCGGGTACGACAGAGAGGGCAGGACGATGCAAGGCGGGAACAGACATGTCTCTCCCTTGGGAAGGAAGGTGAGCGGCGAGAGTTCGCCAGAGATGAGACAGGGGAAGCGCGGTCACCGACAGGTGGCGCTCGCCGTCCGCAGCAGATCGATGACGCGACGGCGGGTGAGGAGTGTCGTCGTCATGTCAGCTATCTTCGCACCATTGTCTATCGGCTAACTAGACAATCTCGTGATCTGGACCGGCCACCCTCACATCGGGCGAGCGCCGTGCGTTCTACTGTCGTGATGACTCGGGAGAAGGTCGAGCTGCCGCCGTTCCAGGCGCTGATCGACGCGCACTGGCGGGACGTGGCCAGGCTGGCGCGGGCGATGGCCGGGCCGGTGGACGGCGACGACGCGGCACAACGCGCCTGGGAGAAGGCGTACGCCGCGTACCCGGCACTGACGTCGGCGAAGAACCTGCGCAGCTGGCTCCTCACCATCACGGCCCGGTGCGCGACCGACGTACACCGGGCGCGGAAACCGCAGCGCCCGCTGGACGAGGCGCCACCGGTGGCCGTCGAGGGCCCGGATGCCGCCGCCTGGCCGGACCCCGACCTCTGGCGGGCGGTCAACGAGCTCCCGGAGCGGCAACGCTTCGCGATCACGCTCAAGTACGTCGGCGACCTGGACCACCACGGCGTGGCCGCCGCTCTGGACACCACGCCCGCCGCATCGCGCCGGCTCGTCAGCGACGCGCTCGCGACCCTGCGCAGCAAACTCGGAGTAGACAATGACTGATCTCGAGAGCCGGCTGACCCGGCTCGCCATGCCCGACCTGAAACCACCTGTCCTTCCCGACGCCGACGTGGCCTACACGCTGCACGACACCCCGATCGGGACGATGCTGCTCGCGATCGCGCACGGCCGCGTTGTCGCCAGCTCGTTCGGCGACGAGGAGACCATGACCACCCGCCTCGCCCGGGCCGTGTCCCCGCGCGTACTCCGGCAGGCCCGCCCGCTGGACGACGTACGGCGACAGCTCGACGAGTACCTCGCCGGCACTCGTCATACCTTCGACCTCGAGGTGGACCTCGCGCTGGCAACGCCGTTCCAGCGGCTCGTCCTCACGGACCTGCCGACGCACACGTCGTACGGCGCGACGACGACGTACGGAACTGTTGCCGCTGACATCGACAAGCCCAAGGCGGCGCGTGCGGTCGGTACGGCGCTGGGCGCGAACCCGGTCTGCGTCGTGCTGCCGTGCCACCGGGTCGTCGGCGCGAACGGAGCCCTCACCGGATACGCCGGCGGGCTGGATGCAAAACGATTCTTGCTGAATCTCGAAGCAAAAAGCTGAGTTTTCCGGAATTCCCCGGAATGGTTTTAGACTCGGCAAAACAAGGAGCAGATCCCCAATGTGGAGTGGGGATCTGCTCCTCCTGACGTGTCAGGAAGTTGTCGGCTGGTGGATCTCGAGGATCAGTCGGCGGCGGCCGCCCCAGTCGCGTTTGTAGACCTTGTAGTCGTCGATTCCGGCGGCCGCGCAGAGACGTCCGTAGCTGATCTCGTCGTGGATGAAGTGCACGCCGCTGCGGTTGTCGCTGAACTCGGTCGTGACGATCCGGTGCTCAGGTCCTTGCCGCATCCCGTTCGCGATCTCGGCCGCGGTCGCCGGTCCCCACGCAGGCCCCTCGATGATCGCGATCCCGCCCGGCTTCAGTACCCGGGAGATCTCGCAGATCGTCGAGATCTGCTCGTCCTCGGCGAAGAGTTCGTGGAACGCCGTCCACAGGCAGATCACCGCGTCGAACGAGTCCCACTTGTAGGGCAGGTCGGTCATCGAGCCGATCGCCCAGTCGATCGCGAGCTCCTCCTCGGCCGCCTTCGCCATTCCGGCCTCTATGAGGTTCGGCGAGATGTCGAGCCCGCGGACGACCTTCCCGGCCTTGCGCAGCGGCAGCGCGACCCGCCCGTACCCGCAGCACAGGTCGAGCACCGACTCCTTGCCGTCCAGCAGCTCCTCGACGGCCTTGACGATCAGCGCGTCCCGCTCAGGCGTCGTACGAGCGGCCAACCCGTCGGCCCCGAGCTCCGCGTACTCGGCCCGGCTGCGCAGTGCGGAATTCAGCATGCCGCAAGTATTCCGGTTACTCCGGGTCAGTTGTCCAGCGCCCGGGGCTTGAGACTACCTAGCGCTACCGCTGCAACCATGGAGACGACAATCGACGTGTACGTCGCACCCAGCCACGTCGGCACCGGATGGTTGTTGAAGAGCGTCTGCTGTATGTCGGTCCAGAACGGCGACCAGCCGGCCACGGTGCCCGGGTTCACCAACTGGTACGCGACGAATCCGATCAGCCACGCGAGCGTCGGCTGCCACCGGAACTTCGCCGTACCCGAAACGTCCCACTTCATCTTGCTGACCACGAAGAAGTCCGCGATCGCGACCGCGAACAACGGGATGAAGACCGAGCCGATCAGGTACAGGAACTGCGTGTAGTTGCCTAGGTCAACCAACAGCGCGAGCCCGGTGGCGAGTACGCCGATCGCGACCGAGATCCACCGGCGGTCGATGTGGCCGATCAGGTTGTGCGCGGCCATCGTGGTCGAGTAGACGTTCGCATACGCCTCGTCGACCTCGTCCACCAGCAGTACGAACAACGCGATCGCACCGGCCGGCAGTGTGACCAGTGCGGTGATCACGTCGTCGCTGTTGGTCTGCAATGTCGCCACCGCGACGACGCCGAGGGCGTAGTACCCGATCGCTGCCAGGCCGTAGCCGAGTGCAGAACCACCGAACGCGGCCTTGTTCGTGCGCGAGTGCCGCGTGTAGTCGGCGGCGAGCGGGGCGAACGACACGACACCCGCGGCGGCGAGGTCGACGGCCGGCCAGAAGCCGAACACGCTGTCCTGCGGCAGAGCGTGCACCGGCTTGCTGAGCACCTGCACGAACAGATAGACCGATGCGATCAGCACCAGCCACACCATGAACTTCCGCAGGATCCGCACACTGCCCAGCGGCCGGACCGCCATCGTCGTCGCGATGATCCCGGCCAGTACGACGAACAGCCAGCGCCAGCGTTCACTCGTCACCGCGACCGCGGCCTGCGAGATCACGATGATCTCCATCGTCGCCCAGCCGACGTTCTGCGCGATGTTCAGCACAGTCGGCGCGATCGAGCCGCGACGGCCGAACAGCCCACGCAGACTTGCCATCGCCGGCGCACCGGTGTGCGAGCCGAACACAGCCGCACCGCCCAGCACGAGCGCCCCCATCCCGCAGCCGACGACGACGGCGAGCAGCCCTTGCCACAGCGAGCCCGTGTACGCCGCCACGAGCGCACCGGTCACCGGGCCGAACAGCGAGATGCCGAAGTTGCCCCACAGCGTGAACTGGTCGAAGAAGCCGAGCGTCCGCGGCGCATCGGTGGTGAGAACGAGCGGCGCCTCGGTGCTGCCGGCAGGACGAACAGCGGTATCGGTCATGAGTGACCCCAATCCCTACGCCGGCATTACCCGGTCAGGTTCAGGCGGTCGGCGACCCAAGCTGTCGCCCTCTCAGCCCGCGCGTGTTCGGTGCGAGCTCCCGCATAGGTTTGTGCTGCTGAGTCTAACTCGTCAGCTAGTTTCGGGGTGGGCGGCCGCTCGTTCTATGAGAGCGGCGAGTTCCGGGCCGTTGGTGACGACCGGCATGTGCGCGCCGGTGTCGAAAGTCCGGGCCTCACCGTGGCTGAGCTCGGCGAGGCGCTGGACCCACTCCGCTGTCGAGAGCAGGTCGTGCTTGCCGCGGACGATGAACACCGGCGCCTTGACCTGCGAGATCACTTCGGCCAGGTCGTGATGCCGGGAAGCCTCGACGGCGCGGGCGATCGTCGGCAGCGTGGTCCGCGCGTACTGCGGAGTGACGGTCCGGATCAGCTTGGGCGAATCCGGTACGGCGGATCCGAGCCAGCGCACGGTCCGGTCGACCCAGCTCGTCATACGGCCGTCGCCTGCCGGTGCGACGAGTACGACGGCGTGTGCGAGGTCGGCGAACCGGACTGCTGTTTCGACGACGATCTGGCAGCTGGCCGAGTGGCCGACGATGACGGACCGCTCGCGGATCTTCTCGGCGAGGGCGACTGCCAGTGCGCGCGGGTGCAGGTCCTCGCGGGCGCCGGCGGGTTCGCCGTACCCGGGGAGAGTGACCACGTGGTACGGCGTGATGAGGTGTTCCACGGTCTGGGTGTACGACTCGGGGCCGAGGCCCAGGCCGGGCACCAGGACGACAGGTGCGCTCACTCCCAGGGGGCCTTGACCGGTGGACCCTTGACGACCGGGTTCGGTACGTCGGGCTTCAGTTCGCGGTACCCGAGGAACAGGCCGGCCGCGAGGACCAGCAGACCGGCGCCACCCCAGCCGTACGCCGTCGGCAGCCGGTCGACCGAGCCGTCGATGGAGCCGAGACCTGTGGACAGGACCATGATCAGCCAGACCAGGATCGGTACGGCGGAGATCGCGACCAGGCCGAGCCCGATCAGCTCGGCCGGCTCGGGTTGGCGACCGGCCTTGCGACGCGCGAGCACGTCGCGGATCCACATGAACAGCGCGCCCGCGCCGACGACCACGAGCAGCAGCTGGCCGATCGCGTCGATCACGTCGGTGCGGAGCGGGTGGTTGAGCGGTGAGCCCGGTGCCTGCGAGATGTCGCGGAGCGAGACTCGCTGGACGGAGATGACGAGCAGGCCGTAGAAGCCGGCGATCACCGTGGCCAGGCCGACGACCCGGGCAGCACGTGGGTCGCGCGGGGCGACCGGTTGATCCCGGCCGTACGCCGGGAGGTCGTGTGGCTCGGGAGCCGACGGAGCGCCGTACGGCATGCCGGGGCGGTAGCTGGGCGGCTGGGCGTGCTGCGGACCGGGCTGCGGGTGCGGCGGGACCCCGTACTGACCTGGTGGGGTGCCGTAGGGCTGGGGCGGCGCGTACGGGCCTTCGGCCGGCGGGGTGCCGCGGCCGGTGCCGTACGTGCCACCGCCGTACGGCGTGGGCGGGGCGTAGTGGTGGTCCGGTTGCTGTTGCGGCTCCTGCTGCTGCTCGGGCTGCTCGCCCCGGCCGTACGTCGGGAAGTCCTGTGACGACATTCGCTCTGCTCCCTCCCGTCGTACCTAGTTTCTCAGGTTGCCTTGATGGTCGGCCAGGCGTTGGGCAGACAGCCGGCCAGGCCCTTGGTCTGCTGCATCATCACCGGCGCGGGGGTCTTCGGCTTGGTGCAGGTCGAGTGCCCGTGCCCGAGCGCGTGACCGACCTCATGATTGACCAGATAGCTGCGGTAGAGGTCGACGTTCCCGTTGTACGCCGGGATCCCGTACATCCACCGCTTCGCGTTGAGTACCACCCGGTCCTCGACCCGGCAGGACACCTCACCACCGGTGTCGAGCGGCAGACACAGCTTGTCGGTCAGCGTCGGCGTCGCGAGGATGATCCGGAGGTCGGCGTCCACCTTGTCGGTCCGCTCGAAGCTCACCGGATGCAGCGCCTGCCAGCCGCGCGGATCCGTCAGCGTCTTGTGGATAGCCGCGGCGACGGCGGCTCCGTTGATCGACAGCCCCTGCTCGATCTCCACGCGGTACGTGAGCTTGTCGCGCACCCCACTCGCCTTGTTGAACCCAGGCACGACCGCAAGCTTCCCGGTCGACACCAGCACGTTCGGCTTCGCGTTCTTCGGCTTCCGCGTCAGAGTCGGTGCCGGCCGCAACGGAGTGGTGAACTTCTGCGTCGGCGTAGCCACCGGCTTGGGCGTCACGCTAGGCGTCTCCACCACCGGCGCCACACTCACCGGTTCCTCAGCCCCGGCAACCGCCTCAGCCGCGAGGCTGGCCCGATGCGCCACATCCGGATGCGCAACCACCACAGTCCCCAGCACCGCAAGCGCGGTGACGGTCAACCACTGCCCCTTGTAAGACTTCCGCCGACTATGCCGCCCACGCGCGCCTGCACGCTGGCCGCTCCGCCGGGTGGTCATGACACTCGACCCTACCGACTCCCCACCACGCCACGAAAGAGCAGTTTCGTTAAGTTGCCCACCATCACCTCCCGACGTGTCAGGCGGTTCTTGTGCGGAGGAACTTTCCGAAGTGGGGGACGGTGAAGGCGACCGTGCCGCGTTCGGCGGAGAAGACGAGGCCTTTTTTGATGAGGCCGTCTCGGGCTGGGGAGAGGGACTGCGGTTTGCGGTTGAGGGTGCTGGCTACCTCGGCGGTGGGGACGGAGCCGTCGTCGACGCCGATGCCCAGCTCGGCCATGGCTCGCATGTACTCGCGCTCGGCAGGAGTAGCCCGTTCGTAGCGGGAGCCGAAGAAGCCGACCGTCAGCTCAGCGGAAGCCTCGGGAGCCGCGACGGCGACGTCCTTGATGGTGATGGGAGACGTGGGCGCGTGGTCCCAGGTCGAGTGCGCGAACGCCTGCACGAAGTACGGATAGCCATCCGTCTGCGCATACAGCTCGTCCAGCGCCTCCTCGTCGTACTGCACACCTTCGCTCTCCGCCGGCACCATCAGCGCGCGGTCGCACGCATCACGCGCCAGCCGGTCGACACGGACGTAGCGGAACAGCCGCTCGGAGTACGACTTGCTGGCCGACAGCACAGCCGGCAGATGCGGCAGCCCGGCACCCACAACCACCAACGGCGCACTCTGCTGCGAGATCTCATGACAAGCCGCGCACAGCGCAGACAGGTCGTCCGGACTGATGTCCTGCATCTCATCGATGAACAGCCCGACCCCAACAGACAGGTCACCAGCCAGATCAGCAGCGTCGGTGAACAGCTCGATCAGGTCCATCTCCAGATCACCGGAGTCGGCCCGCCCCTTCGCAGCCGCCACGTCCACCGGCGGATGCCACCGGATCCCCTTCCGGTCCTCCGCCCCGGTCCGCAACGCAAAAGCCTTGAGTACGGCGCTGAACTGGTCGACCCGCTCATCGTCGCGGTGCCGGTGCCCCAGCTCCCGCATCGCCGTGTGCAGCGCCTGCGCGATCGGCAGCCGGATGCTCTGCTCCGGCCGCGCCTCGATCTTCCCCGTACCCCAGGCACGCTTGATCGCCTGCGAGCGCAACGTGTTGAGCAGCACCGTCTTGCCAACACCCCGGAGTCCGCTGAGCACCAGGCTCCGCTCCGGCCTGCCTGCCGCGACCCGCTCGAGGACCACCTCGAACTGCCGCACCTCGATGTCGCGTCCGGCCAGCTCAGGCGGCCGCTGACCGGCGCCGGGCGCATAGGGATTCCGGATCGGATCCATGCTTTCACTCTATGAGCCCGTCTAGCGTTTTCCGTAGATTGACCAATCAAGGACCAGAGCGTGTCGCGACCGGTCTCTACAGCTTTCTAGCGAAATGACTAGAAAACGATAGACACCACGAGCGAGCCGAAGAGCACTATCGTTCCGGCATGCAGCTGGAGTGGGCTCGCCAGGCGGGGACGTTGTACGAGCGGGTGCACCAGCAGTACGTCGGTGGCGCGCGCAAGCTCGAGGCGCTCATCAACGAGCTGATCGGTGAAGAAGAAGGCATCAACTACCTGACCGCGACCGCCCGCGCCAAGGACCCGGAGTCGTTCCTCGCGAAGGCGGCGAAATCGCATCCGGACGATCCCGGCCGACCGAAGTACGACGACCCGCTGAACCAGATCACCGACCTGGTGGCCGCGCGGGTGATCACGTTCCTGGTCGAGGCGGTGGACCGGGTGTGTGAGGTGATCGAGGAAGAGTTCGAGATCGTCGAGCACACCGACATGGGCGCGCACACCCGGGCGCAGGGCGTGTTCGGGTACGCCAGCAAGCACTACCTGGTCCGGTTGAACGCGCACCGGCGCGAGCTGCCGGAGTACGCCGTACTGAAGAACCTCGTGATGGAGATCCAGGTCCGTACGGCGGTCCAGCACGCGTGGGCCGAGTTCGAGCACGACATCCGGTACAAGCTGGACATCCCGCCGGCCCGCAAGCCGGAGTTCGACCGGCGGTTCCTGCTCGCCGCAGCGTTGATGGAGCTGGCGGACAACGAGTTCACCGAGATCGACCGGCTGTACCGCGAGCTGGCGGCGACCGCGTCGGACAAGGCCCCGCTGGACCTGACGACCGGCACGCTCACGACGTACCTGACCCGGCGGTACCCGGACGCGCCGCACGCGAAGACCACTCACTACGCGTGGATCCTCGGAGTCCTGCACCGCCTCGGCGTCACCACCGAGGAGCAGCTCACGGACCACCTCAGGGGCATCGACAGCGAAGCAGTCCAGGCCGCCATGACCCACAGGGCCCCGGCCGGCACAGTACGTCGCCTGGACGACGACCTGCTCGCAGCCAACGGCCCTGCCTACCTGACGCTGTTCCCCGACGAGGAGCGCCGCCAGAAGATCCTCCGCGGCCGCCTCAAGGCCCTGACCCGCGCCGGCATCATCCAGTCTTGACGAGAGCGTCCGCCGTACGTCGGGCCCACGCACTGGTTGTGATGAGCCCGAGGATCAGGACCAGCGCGCCGCAGCCCGCGATGATGTACCAGCAGAGGCGGGCGGCGTCGACGAAGCCGGTCTCGAGCGGGCCGACCAGGCGGGCGGTCAACACGGTGCCGGCGATCGCGACGCCCAGTGAGGCGCCCACCTGACGGCTGGTCGAGGCGATGGCTGCTGCGACACCGGCCTGGGAGCGGGGCATGCCGGAGACGGCCGCGTTGGTGATGGGCGCGTTCAGCATGCCGAAGCCGAGTCCGAAGACCAGATAGCCGATCAGCAACTGCGCCGTGGACGTAGTGGTCCCCAGCCGGGACAGGATCAGGCCGGACACCGTCAGCATGGTCCCGGCGACCACCAGCGGTATGCGCGGACCACGGTGGCCGACCAGCCAGCCCGAGATCGGTGCGAACACCACAGTCATCGCCGCCATCGGCAGGGTCAGCAATCCGGCGTGCAGTGCGGTGAAACCGCGTGCCGACTGCAGATAGAGCGAGTTGAGGAACAGGAACCCCGACAGCGCCGAGAACCCGCACACCGCGATCAGCGTGGCTCCAGAGAACGGCGCACTCCGGAAGAAGCGTGGCTCCAACAGCGGCTGGTCCCGGCGGCGTTCGTAGTACACCAGCGTGACCGCGGCCGTCACGCACACCGCGAAGCACCCGATGATGAGCGGCGAACCCCACCCCGCCGTACGGCCCTCGATGATCCCGTACGTCAGCCCGCCGAGCAGCAGTACGACGAGCACCTGCCCGACCGGATCCATCCGTCGCGGCACGGCGGCCCGCGACTCCGGTACGAAGAACGCCGTCATCAGTACGGCGGCCACCGTCACCGGCACGTTGATCCAGAAGATGAACCGCCACCCGGCCGCGTCGACCAGCGCACCGCCGACCACCGGCCCGACGGCCATGCTCAGCCCGACCACGCCGCCCCAGACGCCGATCGCCTGCGCCCGCTCGCGCGGATTGGTGAAAGTGTTCGTGATGATCGACATCGCCACCGGGTTCAGCATCGATCCGCCGACCGCCTGCAGCACCCGGAACGCGATCAGCAGGTCGATACTCGACGCGACCCCGCACAGCAACGACCCGATCCCGAACAGCACCAGACCGGCCTGGAACGTACGCCGCCGCCCGACCCGGTCCGCGGTCGACCCGGACACCATCAGCAGACTCGCCAGCACCAGCGTGTACGCGTCGATGGTCCACTGCAGCTTCGACACCGAGGCCCCGAACTCGGACCGGATCGCCGGGAGCGCCAGGTTCACGATCGTCGAGTCGAGCCCGACGATGAACAGGCTGGAACAGCAGATCCCCAGCACCAGCAGCCGCCGCCCCCGCGTCAGCTCCTCCACCCGGCTCCCTTCATCCTTGAAGACTTTACTACCGGGTGGGAAAACGGTTTGACGGACTGTCGGCGGAGCCGCCTAGGCTTGATCTATTCGCCTGGTCAGGTGCCTCTTTCATCCCTCTATGCCTTGTTTGTGAGACGTCATGTCTTTGCGCCTCATCCCCTTCGCCGACCCGGGTGTGCCGGACACCCGATCCGGCCTCCGACTCATCGTCTGGCTCGAGCACCAGCAGCTCCGCGGGCAGGCCCTCGCAGTGTTCTGGGGGCTGGTCTACTTCGGCGGTATCGCCGCCGCTCCGGTTGCCGTCGGTCTGGCTGTCCAGGCCGCGATCGACCTGTCCTGGCCCAAGCTGATGCTGGCCGGCGGGCTGCTGCTCGCCTTCGGCGCGGCCAAGGCCGGCGCCGACTCGTTCTTCCACCGCGCCGTGGTGACGAACTGGATCAGTACTGCGTCCCGCCTGCAGCAGCTGCTGATGCGCAAGGCCGCGGAGCTGGGCTCCTTGCTGACCCGCCGGATCGCTGCCGGCGAGGTCGTAGCCGTGAGCAGCGGCGACGTCGAGAAGATCGGCTGGTTCGTCGAGGTGCTGGGCCGGTTCGCCGCCGCCCTGCTGACCTGCTTCGCGGTCGTGATCGGTCTGCTGTTCTACGAGCCGCAGCTCGGCCTGGTCGTCGCCATCGCCGTACCGGTGCTGGCGTTCTCGATCGTGCCGCTGATGGGTCCTGCTGAGCGTCGCGCCGACGAGCAGCGGGCCAAGGGCGGCCGTGCCACCGAGCTGGCTGCCGACACGGTCGCCGGTCTGCGCGTACTGCGCGGCATCGGCGGCGAGCAGCTGTTCCTCGACCGCTACCGCGAGGCCTCGCAGCAGTACCGGAGCAGCGCGGTCCGCAGTGCGCGCATGTGGTCGCTGATCGCGGCGCTGCAGGTGCTGCTGTTCGGGCTGTTCCTGGTGGTCGTGGTCTGGATGGGGGTCCGGATGGTGACGTCCGGCCGGATCTCGGTCGGCGAGCTCGTCACGACGTACGGGTTCATCACGTTCATGCTGGTGCCGCTGCACACGTTCGAGGAGACGGCGAGCGCGTTCATCTTCTCGAAGGTGTCGGCTCGTCGCGCCGCGCGGGTGCTGTCGCTGCAGCGGACCGACGAGACCATGGGCACCGCCGATGCGCAGCTGCCGCAGGGCGACCTGTTCGACCCGGTCACCGGTCTGCACGTGCCGGTCGGCAGCTTCACCGCGGTCGTCGCCGGCGACCCGGATGCTGGTGGTCTGCTGGCCGACCGGCTGGGCGGCCACAGCCCAACAGCTGACGGCGAGGCGTCGGTGCTGCTCGGCGGCGTCGGATTGGACGACATCCCGCTGCAGTCCGCGCGGACCGTCGTACTCGTGCAGGACAAGGACCCGGTGCTGTTGTCGGGGACGGTGCGCGAGCTGTTCGACGTACCGGCGAGTGGTGCGGTCTCTCCGGAGACGGCGCTGGACGCTGCGCAGTGCGCCGACATTCTCGACGTACTGCGGCAGACGCTGCCTGCTGGTGAGTCCGATGCGATGAACGCAGTGCTGACCGAGCGCGGACGCTCCCTGTCCGGTGGTCAGCGGCAGCGCGTGGCGTTGGCTCGCTCGCTGTACGTCGACCCGCAGGTGCTGGTGCTGGACGAGCCGACCAGTGCGGTGGATGCGCACACCGAGGCGCGTATCGCCGACGGACTGCAGCTGCTGCGCGCCGGCCGGACCACCGTGGTGTTCACGTCCAGCCCGCTGATGCTGGACCGGGCGGAGCGCGTGGTGTTCGTGCCGGACGGCCGCGTCGACGCGGTCGGTACGCACCACGAGCTGCTACACACCAACCCGCGGTACCGCGCGGTTGTGACCCGTGAAGACGAACAGACCGTTGAGGAGTTGGCGTGAAGCGCCCTCTGTACGACCCGGCAGCCCCACAGGAAGTAGTGCGGCTCCCGGTGGCAGGCAGCGCGACTGTGCGCGCCTACCTGAAGTCACTGTTCCGCCGGCACCGCCGTGCGTTCGGCTGGCTGACGCTGGTCAACGCCGTAGCGGCGCTGAGCGGGATGGTCGGGCCATGGCTGCTCGGCAACGTGGTCGAGAAGCTCTCGCAGGGCCAGACCGACGTGAAGCTGCCATACGTCGTGACGGGCTTCGTCATCGCCCTGGTGGTGCAGACGATCTTCGTCCGGCTCACGCGACTGCGCGGTGCGGTGATGGGCGAGGAGATGCTCGCGGATCTGCGCGAGGACTTCCTGGTCCGCTCGGTCGGACTGCCGCCTGGCGTGCTGGAGCGCGCCGGTACGGGTGACCTGCTGTCCCGGATCACCACGGACATCGACCGGCTGTCGCACGCCATGCGCGACGCCGTACCGCAGCTGACGATCGCGGTGATCTGGGCCGGACTGCTGATCGGCGCGCTCGTCGTCACCGCACCGCCGCTGGCCGTCGCAGTGGTGATCGCTGCGCCGATCCTGATCATCGGCGGTCGCTGGTACTTCCGGCGCGCACCATCCGGGTACAGGTCGGAAGCAGCCGGGTACGCCGCGGTCGCGTCCGCGCTGGCCGAGACCGTCGACGCCGGCCGGACGGTGGAGTCGCACCGGCTCGGCGACCGCCGGATCAAGCTGGGTGATACCCGGATCGGTCAGTGGGTCGCCTGGGAGCGATACACGCTCTACCTGCGGATGATCCTGTTCCCGGTGATCAACATGACCCACACCGTCGCGTTGGCGGCCGTACTGGTGATCGGTGGCGGTTTCGCGATCCAGGGCTGGATCACTGTCGGCGCACTCACCACAGGTGCGCTGTACATCCAGATGCTGGTCGAGCCGGTCAACATGATGATCCGCTGGTACGACGAGCTGCAGGTGGCCCAGGTATCGCTGGCCCGATTGGTCGGCGTCCGCGAGGTGGAGACCGATGCGGCAGTCGGCGATGCCGAGCCGGACGGCCGGACTGTGCTGGCGGACGACGTGCGGTTCGGGTACCTCGAGGGTCGCGACGTACTGCACGGTGTGACGCTGACGGTCGAGCCGGGTGCTCGGGTGGCGCTCGTAGGGCCTTCTGGTGCAGGGAAATCGACACTCGGTCGGCTGCTGGCCGGCATCTACTCGCCGCGCGTCGGTGACATCACCTTGGGTGGTGCGGCGCTCGACAAGATGTCTGCCGAGCAGGTCCGCAGCCACGTGGCGCTGGTCAACCAGGAGCACCACGTGTTCGTGGGCAGCGTCCGCGACAACCTGCGGCTGGCCAAGCAGGACGCGACCGACGCCGACCTGTGGGCGGCGCTGCGTTCGGTCGACGCCGACGGCTGGGTGGCCGGCTTCGACGACGGGCTCGACACCGAGGTGGGCTCCGGCGGGGTCTCACTGACGCCGGCCCAGGCGCAGCAAGTCGCGCTGGCCCGGCTGGTGCTCGCAGACCCGCACACGCTGGTCCTGGACGAGGCGACCTCGTTGATGGACCCGCGCGCGGCCCGGCACCTGGAGCGGTCCTTGGCGACCGTTCTCGAAGGCAGGACCGTGGTGGCGATCGCGCACCGCCTGCACACCGCGCACGATGCGGATGTGATCGCGGTCGTCGAGGACGGCAAGATCGTCGAGCTGGGCGGCCACGACGAACTGGTCGACGCCCAGGGTGCGTATGCCGCGCTCTGGAACTCCTGGCACGGCGAACGCTGACGCACAGATGGGTGGATCCGCGGTTATCCACAGGCGCAACCGCGATCCCGGCGGATCCACCCATCCCCGTGTGAGGATTGACGCGTGCTGCTGACGACGCTCTTCTCCTTGCCCACCACCATGGCCCTCGATGTGGACGACGAGGGCCGGACGCTCGTGCTGTATGACGGCACCGGCACCCGCCAGGTCAACGAAGTCGCCCCGGACGGGACCTGGCGAGCGCTCACCGACCTCGGCGACACGTGCCGCGGCGCCCGGTTCGTGCCGGGCAGCAGCCACGTGATCATCGAGCACGACACCGGCGGCGACGAGCGCGGTCAGCTCTCCATGCTCGATCTCGACGAGCCCGGGCTGCCCACGCTGACCCCGTTGGTGCACGACTCGGAGTACATCCATCACCTGGTCGACGCGCGGGCCGGGCGGGTGCTCTACACAACCAACCGCCGCAACGGCGTCGACTTCGACCTCGTCGCGCGCGACCTCACCACCGGTCGCGAGACCGTCCTGTACGACGAGGGCGGCTGGGTGATGGGCGTCAACCCGTCACCGGACGACAAGTGGGTCGTTCTCGCGAAGGCCAGCACCCCGGCGAACTCGATGCAGCTGCTGCTGGTCGAGACGTCGGGCCGGACCATCACCGAGCTCACCCCGGAGGACGCGCACAACGACCAGGGCGCCGTGGCCTGGCTCCCGGACTCGTCGGCGTTCCTCGTGTCAACGAACGCGGACCGCGATCGCATGGCCCTGCGCCGGTACGACGTGGTCGACGCGGCGTGGAGCGACGTACTCGTGGATGACGCTCGCGACCTGGCCGGTTGGCCCTCGCCGGACGGCGAGCACCTGTTGGTCGCCGTACTGGAAGACGGCGAGGTGGCGCTGGCGCTGCATCGGTTGGAGGACGGTTCGCTCATCGCACCGCTCGACCTGCCTGCCGGCGGTGTCGCGGCGTTGTCGATGGCGACGCCGGATCCGATCTGGTCGTCCGACGGTTCGTTCGCGGCGATCACCTACAACTCGCCGATCACACCACCGACTGTCTACCGGTTTGTCCCGGGCGGGGAGCTGACCGCAGTTCGACCGGTCGAGGTGCCCGTCAAGCTGGAGCATCCGGAGAGTCTGCGGGTGCCGTCGTTCGACGGCGAGCAGGTGCCGGTGTTCGTGTTCCGGCCGACCGCCGAGGATCTGGGCTCCACCGTGGTCCACGTGCACGGCGGCCCGGAAGGTGCGGCGCTGCGGATGTGGAGCCCAATCATCTCGGCGCTGGCCGGCGAGGGGCACACGGTCGTCGTGCCGAACGTCCGCGGATCGGCCGGGTACGGCAAGCGCTGGTACACGCTCGACGACCGGCAACTGCGGCTGGACTCGGTGAAGGACCTGGCCGCGATCAACACCTGGCTACCGACAATCGGCGGCGACCCGAAGAAGGCGGCGCTGTGGGGCGGTTCGTACGGCGGGTACATGGTGCTGGCCGGTGTCGCGTTCCAGCCGGACCTGTGGGCAGCCGGTGTGGACATCGTCGGAATCGCTTCGCTGGTGACGTTCCTGGAGAACACCTCGGACTACCGGCGGTCGATGCGCGAGCGCGAGTACGGCTACCTGGCCACGGACCGCGAATTCCTGGAGTCAGCCAGCCCGCTCAGCCGGGTCGACGACATTCGGGCGCCGCTGTTCGTCATCCACGGCGCCAACGACCCGCGCGTGCCGTTGTCGGAGGCTGAGCAGATCACCGACGCCCTGACGAAGCGCGGGGTCCCGTGCCAGCTCCTCGTGTACCCCGACGAGGGCCACGGCCTCGCCAAGCTCAAGAACCGCCTCGACGCGTACCCGCAGGCCTTCACCTTCCTGCGAGAGCACCTGGGCTGAGCGTCGTGGCGGTCGCGTCCAGCCGTACCGGCAACCCCAGCGGTACGGCGAGGTTCAGCGCCTCGTGACCGATCGCCGCGCCCTCGACCATCGGTACGCCGAGGGGCTCGAGCCGCTCGCGGACGACATCCAGCGGATCCTGCACGCCGCTGAAGTCGCCGATCACCAGCCCCGTCACCTGATCGAACCACCCAGCGCGCAGCAACTGCGTGAGCATCCGGTCCACTCGGTACCCGGCCTCGTCGACCTCCTCCAACACAACGACGCCGACCGGCGGCGCATAGGTCGGCGTACCGAGGCTGGATGCAAGCAACGCCAAGTTGCCGCCACACAGCCTGCCGGAAGCGACCCCGCCGACCACCGTGCGCGCGCCACCCGGCGCGAGCAGGTCGGTCACACTCTCCGGCTCGAACAGCAGCGCCCGCAGCCGCTCCCGGCCCACCTCGTTCTCCAACTGCTCCACAGCAGCAGCCATCGGACCGTGCAGCGTCACCAGACCACGTGCGTTCAGCGGCTCGTGCAGCGCGGTGATATCGCTGAACCCGAGGAACCACTTCGGTACGGCGACCAGTTCGTCGAAGTCGACGTACTCGAGCATCCGCTGCACGCCGTACCCACCACGCGCGCACAACACGGCGGCGTACTGCGGATCGAGCCACGCGTTGCGCAGGTCCTCCGCGCGGGCCTTGTCGTCGGCAGCCAGGTACTGGAACCGCTCATGCCCGGCCAGCACCGACGGCATCACGTCGACCTCGAGCCCCCACGACTTCAGGTACTCCAAGCCGATCTGGAGCCGTGCGCCGTCCACGCGCCCCGACGGCGCCACCACAGCAACCCGGTCGCCACTCCGCAGTCGCTGCGGCACCACCACGTCAGTCACGCCGAGGACGCTACCAATCGACCCGCAGCGTCGTGCTCTTGGAGACGCCGTTCACCGTCACACCCAGCTGCGCGGTGCCCGGGCGCAGGGCGGTCAGCTGACCGGTTGCCGGGTCGTACGACGCGACCGCCCAGAACGGCGCGGTCTTCGCCGGACCGATGTACAGGAACGTCGAGCCCCACCAGTCAGCGGACACCGGGAAGCTGACCGGCACCCTCCGGTCGTCCTGGACAACCGTGGCGGACGCGGCAGCCGACTGACCTCGGCGGAGGGACGTCGGCGCGGCCAGCTCGAGAGAGTCGACGTGCGGCCGTAGCTCGACCTGGAACCAGGAGCGCTCGGGCGCCGACCAGTTCCGCTCACCGGCCGGAGCCGCAGTCGCCTTGAGGTCGATCCCGACCAGCGCCCAACCGGTAAAGCCGCCCGCGTCAGGTGCTGCGGCCGGGCTCTTGCCCGAGTTGCCGGTCAGCGGCAGCAACACACCGTCGGTCCGAGTCGCGGCGAACGTCCCGGCGTGGGCCGCCATGTACGCGGCGCCCTTGCCGGTCGAGGCGCGGAAGTCGGCCAGCCACTGGACGATCATCGCGGCTTCCTTGCGGTCACCGAGCTGCGAGTTCTGCGTCGGCGACGGGTCGTCGATCGGGTGGTGAGCCATCACGACGACGTTCTTGATCGTCTTGTTCGTGGCCGCGTCGCCGAGCTGCTTGCGCAGGTCAAGGATCTGGTCGAACCCGCCGGCCCGCAGCGACCCCAGCGACGAGTCACGCAGGATGAACCGCGTGCCCTTGTGGTCGAACGTGCTGGTCGCCGCCCCGAAGACCTTCTTCCACTCGGACAGGTCGCCCGGTCCGTAGGTCTCGTGGTTGCCGGGAACGTAGTGCACCGGCACCTTGCCGGCCACCTCTTCGTCGATGATCTGCTTGGCCAGCGCGATGTCCGGCCCGAACGCCCGGTCGACGAAGTCGCCGTTGATCACCAGGAAGTCGGGCTTCTGCGCGAGCGCCTCACGGATCGTCCGCCGAGCCTGCTTCACGTAGTCCGAGTTCGGGTCGTCGGAGGTGAACTGCGCGTCCGACATCACCGCAAACCGCCAGCGGCCACTCGTCTCCACTGTCCCGTCAGTGACGACCATCGGGTCGACCACCTTCGCAGGCGGAGCCATAGTGACCGGCGGCGCGCTCCGGACGGTCAGGTCGTCGATGACGATCCGCCCCGAGTACTGCCGGGTCGGCGAGGTCTCCACGACGTAGATCCGCCAGAACCGCAGCGGATACGTCAGCCCGGGCGGGATGTCCGCCTCGACGTACTTCCAGCCGGTCCAGTCGACCGCGGCCGCGAGGTTCAGCGTCTGCGCGGTGCCGCCGGCCGCGTCATAAGCATTGGCCCGCAGCCAGGCGCCCTTGCCGTCGCCGTAGATCCAGGCGCCGAGCTTCTGCGGCTGGCCGGGCAACGTCTGCTGCGGAGTCTGCGAGAGGTACGCCGCCCGCGTGGCCGTGCTGCCCGTCAGCGAGTAGTCCAGCGCGATCGCCTGCCCGCCGTCATGTCCTTCCGCAGCGGACCGCGACGCCGTCGCCGCACCGACCGGTACGGCGTTCGCCGCCCACTTGGTCAGGTCGTCGAGCTTGTCGACCACCGTGCTGGTCAGACCCGAGGTCACGCTCAATTGGGTGCTCAGGGCACCGACCTTCGCGGTGATCACGGTCGAGACCGCGTCGTCGGTCAGCGCGTTCACCTCGAAGCCGTTGCGCGCGGCAACAACCTTGACGACGGCGGGGTCGTAGCTGAGCTTGACGTCGCGCGGCTCGATCCAGGTCGAGAACCCGTCGGCGTCGTACCCGTCGACCTCGAAGAAGCCCTTGGCGGTGGAGTCGGCGAGGGACACCTGGCGCGTCGAGGGAGCGAGGCGGGTCGGCGTACCGAGGACTGTCATCGGGAACCTTCCGTTCGCCGCGCCGCGGGTCGCGGTGACGATCACGTCGCCCGCGCGACGGCCGGTGACGACGCCGTGCTGGTCGACGCGGACGTTGCTGCCCGCGTACCACGACGGCGTACCGGAGGCGGGTGCGTAGGTCTCGTCGTACCCGGTGGCGCTGAGGACTCGGCTGAGCCCGGTGAGGACGCGCGAGCTGCGGGAGATGTCGGCGTCGGGACTCTCCTGGGAGGTGCCGACGGACTCGACGCGGAAGCCCTTCAGCCTGCCGGAGCCCTTGACCGGCAGCAGCCCGAGACCGTTCGGGATCAGCCGCTCGCCGCCGTCGGACGGGTCGTTCACGACGTCCGGCGCGGCCTTGCCCGGCGTACGGGCGAGCATCGTCGAGGAACCGCCGCCGTCGAGGTTCAGCGCGTCGTCAGCCCCGAGGCTGATCATCAGCTGGCCCATCTCCTTCAGCGACAGCCCACGCGATCCGGTCGCCCGGCCGTCGACGGTCAGCAGGATCATCCGGCTGCCGTCGGCGTCGAACCCGATCGCGGTCCGCGGCGCGAGATCCGCGTCCGGTACGCCGTCGGGGACCTTGCCGTCCTTCGCGAGCTGGGAGTTGCCGCTGATGCCGACCGCGACATCGGCCGCGTCCGGGCGCAGGCCGTACTGGACGTCGACCTTGTCGCCGACCTGGAGCGCGGCCAGCGCGTCGGCGCCGGCCTCGCGGCCGATCAGCGCCTGCTCGTTGGCTGCCAACGGGGTGGTTGCCGGAGTGGTGGCCGACGAGACGACGACACCGTCGCGAAGGATCACCTCGCGGACGGTCGGCAAGCCGTCAACGGTCCTGGTCCGGGCCGCGTCGCCCCACTCCGGGGTGTAGAGGCCGATACCGCCTGAGTTGACGGCCGGCGAATTCAGGTTGGTCAGTTCGAGCTTGGTCGCACCGTCGGCAGCCGTCCCCTGCAGGAAGAGCTGGGCGATCTTGCCGAGGCCGTCCTTACCGATCACCGCGGTGTCGTTGTGGCCCGAGGCTGGGGCGTTCAGCAGCTTGCCGCTCTGCTCGACGCCGACGCCGAGCGGCGCCGTGGTGTCGTTGATGTCAAAGAAGTCGCCGTTGACGCCGGCGATCGCACCCTTGCGAGCGAGCTGCTGACTGAGCGGCTGGCCGCCGGACACCTTGCCGCCGTTGTTGACCAGGTCGACGGTCACGCCGTGCTTGTCCAGGTCGGTGTCGAGGATGTCGCCGCGCTGCCAGCCCTTCGGGTCGAGGCGGTCGAACGACGTGTAGTTCACCCCCGGCGCGACCGGGCTGTCGACGCGCGACGTCAGTACGCCGTCCTGGGCGATCTGGGCGTCGGTGATGCCTCTGGTGGTCTGTCCGAGGGCTGGATCGACGAGTACGCCGGCGAGTAGGCCGCCAACGCCTACGGCTGTGGTCAGAGCACGGACGAGCGACACAGGAGCCTCCCCAGCGGACGGACAGCTGTGACAAACTAACTTCTCTACGCGAGAAGCGGAAGGTCCTTCACCAATTGTTCAGTGCCGGTTGGCGAATCCGGTCTCGTACGCCACCACAACAGCCTGGACCCGGTCTCGCACCCCGAGCTTCGTGAGCAGCCTGGCGACGTGCGTCTTCACGGTCGTCTCGGCCACCACGAGCTCGGCCGCGATCTCCGCGTTGGACAGTCCGCGCGCGATCAGCCGCAGTACGTCGAGCTCTCGGTCGGTGAGGCTGGCGAGCTCGGTCGGCAGGCCTTGGGCGACGACCGGTTCGACGAAGCGCTCGACCAGCCGGCGGGTGATGGCCGGCTCGATCAGTGAGTCCCCGGTGGCGGCGGCGCGGACGGCTGCGATCAGGCGGGTCGACGGCGAATCCTTGAGCAGGAACCCGGCTGCCCCGGCCTGGAGCGCGCGGTAGACGTACTCGTTCTGGTCGAACGTCGTGAGCACGATGATCGTCGGCGGGTTCGGTTGCCGGCGGATCTCCTCGGTCGCGGACAGCCCGTCGAGCTCGGGCATCCGGATGTCCATCAGGATCACGTCCGGGGCGGCGAGCTGGGCCTGGCGGATGGCCGCAGTACCCGTGTCGGCCTCGGCGACCACCTCGATATCGCCCTCGGCCTCCAGGATCACCCGGAAGCCGGTACGCACCAGGGTCTGGTCGTCGGCCACCAGCACGCGGATCTTGTCGGGCACACGCTGATTGTGCGTCATCCGCAGGGCCGATGCCGTCATCCCTGTGGACGACGCCGGGTCCGGATGATCGTCCTTGCGCCAGACGTGGACGACAGGCGCCGAAATCTACCTTCGCTGCATGGGGTCAAACGACCCGGGGACGAAGGGACAAACCGATGAACGAGCTCTTGAAGGGGATCAGGCCCCTCGACTACGTGCTGGCCGGCCTCATGACTGCTGCCGGTGCGCTGCTGATGGTCGAGAACATCACGGCCACCGACGCCAATCTGCCGCACGCGATGTCGACGACCACCTGGGTGATGCTTCCGGTCTTCCTGCTGGTGACGCTGCCGATCCTCTGGCGCCGCCGCAACATCCTCGCCGTGGTCGGTGTCACCGCCGTCACCACGCTGGCCCACGTACTCGCGTTCGGCTGGGTGACCCGATGCGGCGTCGTCATTCCACTGGGCTTCGCGCTCGCGTACGCCGTTGCGCGGTACGCCGGATCCTGGCTGAACCAACTGATCGGTCTCGGGGGCATCGTCGTCCTCGAGCTCGTGATGCTGTGGCGGGACGCGTCGATCGACACGGTGGCCGGCGCGCTGGCGATCGCACTGCCGGGTATCGCGCTCTTCTACGGGATCGGCGTACTCGTGCAGAATCGAGTCACCAAGCGGTCCGGGGGGATCGCACCGGTGCACGAGCACACGGCTGCCTGAGCGGATCGCTGGAGTAGGGAGCGGGCCATGGTCTTCACCGGGATCAAGCTCCGCGATTGGGGGATCGCGGGTGGTCTCACCCTGCTCGGCGTCCTGCTGATGCTGGAGAACACCCAGACGACCGACGCCCAGGTGCGCAACGCCATCGCGGAGGGATCGATGGTGCACGCCCAGAGCTCGCACTCGTTCTGGATGATTCCGGTGTTCGCGGCGGCGACGACTCCGGTGCTGTGGTGGCGGCGAGGCATCCTCGCCGTCGCCACGGTCTCCGTGCTGGCGATGGCCGCGCACGTCCTGTTGTTCGGCTGGGTGACCCGCTGCGGCGCGGGTCTCCCACTCGCGTTCGTGATCGCGTTCCTCGGGGCACAGGCGAGCAAGCGGACGACGGCGTGGATCGTGTGCGGGCTCAGCGTCGTACTGACCGTGTTCGTGCTGGTGATCGACGCGACGACCGGCCCGGGCGCGATCATCCTGGCGCTGCCGATCGTGTGCATCGTGTTCGGCGTCGGGCTGGCGGCTCGTCGTCGTACGGCGCTGAACCGGGAGCTCGCGGATCGCGAAGCCGAACTGCGGCAGCTGCGCGACGAACGAGCGGCGCTAGATGTCGCGGACGACCGGGCGCGACTCTCGCGGCAGCTCGACGGGTTGCTGCAGGAGCGGCTCGCCGACCTGACGACGGCGGCCGAGTCCGCGGACGGGTTGCCGCCCGCGGAGGCGAGGGCGGTACTGGAGTCGATCGAGTCGGGTAGCCGGCAGACGCTGGACGACATGCGGGAGATCGTCGGGCTGCTGCGCGGAGATGATGTCGCGTTCGCGCCGACGCCGACGGTGGCTCATCTCGACACGTTGCTCGCGCGACTCCGTACAGCGCATTCGCAGTTGGTCGTCACGGGCGATCCGCGCGCATTGCCTGCCACTGTTGAGCTTTCGGCGTACCGGATCGTCGAGCATCTCGTGACCGCGCTGGCCGATCAGGCCGATGCGCCGATCGTGGTGTCGGTGCGGTTCGAGGCCGATGCGCTCGAGATCCGCGTGAACGGGCAGGTGGGCGAGGCGGCCGATCTGAAGGCGGCGATTGCCCGCGCCAAGGAGCGCGCGAAGCTGCTGGGTGGTTCGGTCGACGTGAAGGTCACCAAGGGGCGGGCGGGCGCAGTCGCCCAGCTGCCGGTGGTCGGTTGAGCGACATGAACACCGGACGCAGGCTCGAACAGGTGGGGATCGTGGTGCTGGTCATCGCGGTCATCGCCGTACCGACTGCGATCCACGGCTGGCCCACGTCGGTCGGCGGGAACGTGTTCACCGCGGTACTCATGGCCAGCGGGCTCACGCTGATGTGGTGGCGGACCCATCCGCGGCTGGTCGCCATCCTCGGCGGTGCGCTGATGCTGGTGCCGGTCGCGCTCAATGCCTACGGCTGGTTCCCGGATACCGCGTTCGCGATCCTTGCGTTGCTCACGCTGGTCGCCGCGCTCGGCTGGTCCGGGCGGGCGTCGTGGGTGGTCGCGGGCGTGCTGGCGGCGTACCTGGCCGTGCTTTGGTTCGTCCTCGGCGGGGACATCGAGGTTCCGTTGGTGATGTTCAGCGTGCCGAGTTTCCTGGCCGGGACCGTACTGCGGTTGCACCGCGAGGCGGCCGAGGCGCTTGCGCGGCGTGGGCGTGAGCTGGAGGAGGAGCGCGAGCTGTTCGCGGAGCTCGCCGTACGGCATGAGCGGGCGCGGATCGCGTCGGAGCTGCACGACATCGTCGGGCATGCGATCAGCGTGATGGTGATCCAGGCGGCGGCCGGGCAGCGACTGGTGGATCGGGATCCGGTCGGTACGTCGGAGGTGTTCGCCGGGCTGGCGGAGTCGGCGCGGCAAGGGCACGAGGACCTGCGGCGGCTGGTCGAGCTGCTAGGTGGGGTGGAGGTCGGTGGACCGGATCTGTCGCTGATCGAGGAGATCGTCACGCGGGCGGCGCGGAGCGGGCTGGACGTGTCGTGCCGGTTCGAGGGCTCGCGCGACGGGGTGTCGGCGCCGGTCGCGCATGCGGCGTTCCGGGTGGTGCAGGAGAGCCTGACGAACGCACTGCGGTACGCACCGGGTGCTGCCGTTCGGGTTGTCGTGAACGGCGCCGGGCGGGATCTCACCGTTCGGGTGGAGAACGGCGATGCGGTCCAGCGGCGACCGCTGCTGTCCGGCACGGGGCGCGGGCTGGCCGGCCTACGGGAACGCGTGCAGGAGTTGGGCGGTCAGCTGGTCGCGGGACCGGTCGCCGGCGGTTGGCTGGTCGAGGCGACGATGCCCGGCGGCGGCGACCGCCGACGTGCCTGGCGGGCCGGAGTCGGTCGTCGCAGCTGAAGTCAGTTGGTGCTGACCGGGCGGCCGGAGGTCTGCCAGGCGTGCATGCCGCCGTCGAGGTTGATCGCCTCGCGGCCGAGCTGGTTCAGGAACTGGGTGGCCATGCTGGAACGGCCGCCGACGGCGCAGACGCACAGCACCTTCTGGTCGAGCGGCACCTCGCCGACGCGATCCTGCAGCTGGCCGAGCGGGATGTGTACGGCGCCGTCGATGTGCCCGCGATCCCACTCGTCCGGCTCACGCACGTCGAGCACGAACGCCTCCGCGAGCAGGTCGTCGTCGAGCTCGGCCACGACGACCGAGGGGATCTCCTGGTTCCGGAACATGCCCCAAGCATGTCAGACCCGCGGGCCCGGCACCTGTCCGGTTCCGGAAGGCGGTTGCCCGGAGTCCGGATATGGGATTGACAGGCGGCGGCGGATTTCGGACCGTGGCTCGAAGGAGGCTGCGGTGGCGCTGATTCAGGGGATCCCGGGAGAGTTCGAGCCGCAACCCTGGGGTGAGGCAATCCTGCGGAGTCGTGAACTGCTGCTGCTCCGGATCGCCCGCCGGCCGCCGGACCACGAAGTACGCCTCCCTGGTCTTGCCACCACGCCGCTGCATGTCGTCGAGGACCACACCGGTCGAGCGCTGACCTGGCGTCAGGACGGTGACGACCTGGTCGTCCGGCTACCCGACTCGGGTGAGTCACCTGTCGTCCGCGTCGCGTTGCAGGGCAAGCTGCGGATCGTCCCGCAGGACACGGTCACCGCGAACGCGGACGGCGTCTGGGACCTCACCCCGACCGGTACGACGGCCCACCTCGTCGCCCGTCGCGCGATGGATGTCGCCGTACGGTTCGTCGGCATGGTCGAGCCGGACAGCCAGCACCACATCCGCCTGGCCGGCCGGCGGTACGGCGTGACCGGGCAGCAACTCACCCGGACCACGATCGGCCCGTTCCCGATGCCTGCGCTTCGGGTCGTACCGCTGGCGATCCCGATCGGCGTACGGCGGGTGCTCGTCGCGCAGGTCGGCACGGTGCTGGCGTCGATCCACCCGGGCCGCGACGAGGTCACCGTGGTCGTGACGAACTTCGGTCGGACCGTGGCGCGTGGCGAGGTCGAGCTCCCGTTGCCGGCGGGGTGGACCGCGACCGAACAGGTCTGGACCTTCGACGGTCTCGAGCCGGGCCGCTCCGTCGGCTGGGCGACCCGTGTCGCTGGTCCCACCGGCAAGCACGAGATGCGGGTCCGGTTGGAGGCGGGCCGCCGCTCGGCCTCCTCACCGTACGTCGTCACTCTGTGACCACTTGCATCCTGAGAGCGCTTCCCCTGTACTGGCAATGAATCGATCTACCGCCCCGATCGAGGAGTCACGCGCATGCGCAGAAATACTGTCCGCCTGCTCACCGCCGGAATCCTGCTCGTCACCGGCACCGCCGTCGCTCCGGCCGCGGCCACCTCTGAAGTCATCGCACCGACGACGGCTGTCCGTGCTCCGGCGCTGCCGTCCAAGGCGCCGGCCGGTGCGATCGATGCGACCGGCTACTGGACCGCCGAGAAACTGCGGAACGCCATCCCCGCCGACCTTCCGGCCGGAATCCCTTCAAAACAAGGGACTTCCACGTCGAGTGGTATCGCGTCCACCCCGGTCGCACCGAAAGGCCACAAGCTCACCAACGACGCCGTACCGAGTACGGCGGGCAAGCTCTTCTTCACCGACAACGGGCTGAACTACGTCTGCTCGGCGTCGACGATCAACAACAACTACAAGAACCTGATCATCACCGCCGGCCACTGCGTACACAGCGGCGCCGGCGGTGCGTGGCACTCGAACATCGTGTTCGCGCCGGCGTACTACAACGGCGAGTCCGGGTACGGCCTGTGGAACTGGAGCCAGGCGCGCACGTTCAACTCGTGGATCAACAGCAGCGACTTCACCCACGACCAGGCGTTCGTCACGCTCCAGCAGCGCAACGGCGCCAACCTGATCGACACGGTCGGCGGAAACGGCCTGGTCTGGGGTAACAGCCAGAACCAGCCGGGCACCCGGATCTGGGGCTGGCCGGCCGAACCGCCGTACAACGGCGAGGTGCCGTACTACTGCGACGGCGACACGTACGCCTGGGGCTCGGACGCGGCCCTGACCTGCTCGATGAACGGCGGCGCCAGCGGCGGCCCCTGGCTCAAGGACCGCATCGACACGAACCTCGGCTACGTCTTCGCGGTGACTTCACGCCGGACAACGAGCGGCACCCCGACCCTCCTGTCGACCCCGAACACACCCGACGTGAAGACGATGTTCGACGCTATGACGACCTGACCGCTTCCGCCTTCTCCTTGGCAGGCAGCCGCTTGCCAAGATTCACGAAGAAGAAGATCAGCCCGAGAGTGATGACGATGTGCCCCAGTCCGGAGACGCCGTCCAGCGCGGCCCCGGCCTGGCGGCCGAACACGGTCATCGTGCCCGCCGTCAGCGTGAACTGCTTCTCCAGCACCAGCACGATCAGGAAGAAAAGCATGCCCAGGGCAAGGATGTGGGTGCTGCCACGTAGATCTTCCGCATGGGCGGGAACCTACTACTTGAGGAGCTTAGAGAGCCTTCGGTCGGCGAGGGGCTTGCCGCCGGTCTGGCAGGTCGCGCAGTACTGGAGGGAGGAGTCGGCGAAGCTGACCTCGCGGACGATGTCGCCGCAGATCGGGCACTTCTCGCCCTTGCGGCCGTGGACGCGCAGGCCGGACTTCTTCTCCGACTTCAGGTCCTGTACGGCGAGACCCGCCGAGCGGTTGACCGCGTCCTGGAGGGTCTCGCGCATCGCCTCGTACAGCGTCTTGAGCTCGTCCTCGGACAGGTTCGACGCGGGTTTGAACGGGCTCATCTTCGCGACGTGCAGGATCTCGTCGGAGTACGCGTTGCCGATACCGGCGATCACCGACTGGCTCCGCAGGACACCCTTCAGCTGGACCCGGCCCTGGCGCTTGAGGATGTCGCTGAAGTCCTCGAGCGACAGCGTGAACGGATCCGGCCCGAGCCGCGCGATCCCGGGGACCTCGTTGACGTCGCGGACGACGTACACCGCGAGCTTCTTCTGGGTCCCGGCCTCGGTCAGGTCGAACCCTGAGCCGTCGTCCAACACCGTGCGGAGCGCGATCGGCCCCTTGCCCGGCCGGACCAGCCCGGTGTTCTGCTCCTCTTTCCACCGCAGCCAGCCGGCGCGGGCCAGGTGGATCACCAGGTGCACGCCCTGCGCGGAGATGTCCAGGAACTTGCCGTGCCGCTGAACGTCGTCGATCAACAGCCCGACCATGGCGGACACCGGCGGGTCGTACGTCTTCAGCGCACTGATCGCCGTGATGTCCGCCCGCACGAACGCATGCCCGACCGCACGTTCCCGCAGAAACGTGGCGAGCGACTCCACCTCCGGCAACTCAGGCACGCTCCTAGTGTGCCTGACGCCAGGGACAGTTCCGGCGGATCACCCATGGATGGGGGTTGTGGCGGACGGTAACGTCGTGGACAACAGAGTAGGGAGGCCCTGATGGGGTTCGTTAAGACATTGGTGAAGGGCGCCGTGGTCGCCAAACTGGTCCAGGTCGCCCAGCGCGAGCTGAGCAAGCCAGAGAACCAGCAGAAGATCAAGCAAGCATTCCAGAAGGTCCAGCAGCGCCGCGCTCAATAGCCGGTTTGCCCGCCCCGGCGCCCTGTCGTGCTCGTCGGGGGTAGAGGTAACTCCACCCCCGAAGAGGATTCAGCGTGAGTGCGCGTGGGGGTGCTGTGCTGTGTGCTGGAGGGTATGAGCCAGGTACTGGATCGGGCGCGTATTCAGGATATTGACGCGTTGCGTGGTTTCGCCCTGTTGGGCATCTTGGTTGTGAACATCACCTTTGCTGCTTCTGGGTTCCCGATTCATGTCGCGGAGGATCCGGCGTACGGCTCCTGGCTCGACGAAGTGGTGCGGTGGCTCTCGTCTGCCTTTGTGGACATGAAGTTCTACCTGCTGTTCTCGTTCCTGTTCGGGTACAGCTTCCAGTTGCAGGTGGAGGCGGCGCAGCGGGTGGGCGCGGCGTTCAGGCCGCGGATGCTGCGGCGGCTGGGTGGGCTGTTCGTGATCGGCGTGCTGCACGGAGTCTTCCTGATCACCGGCGACATCCTCAGCGTCTACGCGATCATCGGCCTTGTCCTGCTGGGCATGCGTCGAGTCAAGGACCGTACGGCGCTCATCGTCGCGGGAGCCATCTACGCGTATCTCTTCGTCACACTGAGCATCGCCTCGATGTTCCTCGACACGTCAGCGATCCTCGACCCGACCACCGCAGTCGCCGCCGCGCAGCAGACCACCGCGAACCTCGCCGGCTCGTTCAGCGACGTCATCGGCGAGCACGTCCGCGCCCTGCCGACGTACGGGCTGTCACTGCTGACCGTGCAAGGCCCGACCACCCTGGCCGCGTTCCTCGTCGGCATGGTGGTCGGACGACGCCGCCTGCTCAAGAACCTCAACGGCAACGAGGCGGTACTGCGACTCATCCAGCTGATCGGCTTCACCGTCGGCATCACCGGTGGCGTGTACTACGCGTCGCTCGGCGGCAACGCCAACACCCGCGCCGTACTGATCAGCGTGCTCACCGCGCCGTTCCTGTCGGCCGCGTACGCCGCCTCGCTGCTGCGGTTCATGCACACCGACCGCGGCGAGGACATCCGCCGTCTGCTGGCCCCGGCCGGCCGAATGGCCCTGTCGAACTACCTGGGGCAATCTGTGGCGACCCTGCTGCTCTTCACCGGCGTCGGCTTCGGCCTGGTGGGCCAGGTGTCGCCACTGGAGACGGTCGGCTTCGCGGTCGGGATCTTCGTCCTGCAACTGATCCTGAGCCACCTGTGGCTCAGCAACTTCCGCTACGGCCCCGTCGAAGGAGCACTGCGGGCGGTCACGAACGCGACCGCCCCCAGCTGGCGAAGAATCGATCAGGCCGCGTGACGGCCGTGGTGCAGCCGGGCGGTGCGGATCGAGTGCACGGTCCCGGTGGTCGATGCGGGCTTGTGGGCAAAGGGCTTGGCCGCTGCGCCGAGCGCGAGCAGGTCGAGCTTGGTTCGGGCCGTGTCGCGGTCGTCGGCGACCCAGGAGCCCTTCGGGCCGGCCGCCGGACCGGTCGAGTGGCGCCTGTTGCTGATCTCCAGCGCTGCGATGACAGCCAGCACGAGTACTGCGAAAACTACGTATCCGGTCATGGCAGTAATCATGCTACCACTCAGATCCTGCCACCAGTGGCACTATTGACATACTCCGACAAATTCCTGCCATACTGGCGGCATGCTGCAAAAAGTCGCCGTCGTGCTCATGGAGGACGTCGCGCTGTTCGAGTTCGGCGTACTCGCGGAGGTCTTCGGGCTCGACCGCACTGACGACGGGGTGCCGCCGTTCGACTTCAAGGTGTGTTCAACCACGCCCGGCGTACCGATGGAGACGAGCACGCACTCGCAGGTGATCGCGCCGTACGGGCTGGAGGAGCTCGAGGACGCGGACCTGATCGGCATCCCGGCGACCACCTGGCGGCACGAGTACGACGAGCGGGTCCTCGACGCGCTCCGCCGGGCCGAGGCGCGGGGCGCGATCCTGCTGACGGTGTGCTCGGGCGCGTTCGTGCTCGGCACCGCCGGCCTGCTCGACGGCCGGGCCTGCACCACCCACTGGCGGTACGCGAAGAAGTTCACCGAGCAGTTCCCGACCGCGAAGCTGGACCCGGACGTGCTGTTCGTCGACGACGGCAACATCATCACCAGCGCCGGTACGGCGGCCGGCATCGACGCCTGCCTGCACCTGGTCCGGCGCGAGCTCGGCAGCGCGGTCGCGACCCGGATCGCCCGCCGGATGGTCGTCCCGCCGCAGCGCGACGGCGGCCAGCGGCAGTACGTCGAGGTGCCGGTGCCCGAGTCGTCCGGGGAGAGCCTGCAGCCGGTGCTCGACTGGATGGTCGACAACATCAGCATCGATCACACCGTGCCGGCGTTGGCCCGGCGCGCCCAGATGTCCGAGCGCACCTTCGCCCGCCGCTTCGTCGCCGAGACCGGGACGACGCCGTTGAAGTGGGTCACCACCCAGCGTGTCCTGCGCGCCCGCACCCTGCTGGAGCAGACCCGGATGGGCATCGAGCAGATCGCCTCCGAGTCAGGCTTCGGCACAGCGGCCCTCCTGCGACACCACTTCCGCAGGGTCGTCGGCGTCCCGCCCCAGGACTACCGCCGTACCTTCCAGACCGCCAGCTGACTGCTCGGTCGATTTGCGTTGACACCCCCTGGTCTGGCTAAGGTCACAGGGGGGTAACGGTCAGCGATGTGTAACTGGAGTGAGTTTGTCGACGCCGGACCGCCCCCCGGGCAGGACCGCACGCAGGTTGAGCTGGGACGTGGTTCGCGTCGTGGCGGTGCTCGCGGTGATTTTCACGCACGTCACGTATCAAGGCCCGTTCCTGCATCCTGAGCTCGGTGCACCGCTCGGTCGGTACCCGTTCCAGGTCGGCGCGAGCATCCTGCTGGTGATCAGCGCGTACTTCGTCTGCGTGACGATCCGGAAGGGCTCCACGTCACGGTGGCTGTGGCGCCGGGTCTGCCGGGTGCTCCCGCCGTACCTGGTCGCCGTGCTGTTCACCTACACGGTGGTGGTGCTGTTCGGGCCGAGCAACTGGATCCTGCCGACGCGGCGCGATCTGTGGGGCAACCTGACGCTGGCAGCCTCGTTCGACTCGAGCATCCAGCTCATCGACGGCTCGTACTGGACGCTGCCGCTCCAGCTGATGGCGTTCGGCGCGGCCGCCCTGCTCTGGCCGCGTGGACTGGGGCCGCGGATCACCACGCTGTTGTGGATCATGATCATCGCGCCGGTGATTCTGCAGTGGAACGACCGGATCGGCCACAGCCCGCTCTGGGTCCAGCAGACGTGGAACGGCCTCGGCCTGCATCGACTGCAACTGTTCGCGATCGGCATCGCGATCTGGCTCTGGTCGCAGAGGCGGATCGGCGTACTGCATCTCGGCGCGCTGCTCGTCGCGACCGTCTTCGCCCAGCACGCGCACACGGCGGACCTGCCGTCGTCGCTGGGTATCGGATTGCTGCTGGGGTTTGTCGCGCTCGCCGCGCGGGGGCCGGACTGGACTGCTTTCACCAGATTCCAGCGGCCGATCCAGTTCCTGGCCCGGATCTCCTTCGGGCTGTACCTGCTCAACCAGGTGGTCGGCTACCTGATCGCGTACCGACTGATGGAGCTCGGGGCGGGCCGGCCGACCCAGATCGCCGGCGCCGTGATCGGTGTGATCGCGCTGGCCTGGCTACTGACGAAGTACGTCGAGGAGCCGGCGTACCGCGCTCTCGCCGCGCTCCGGGTCCGCGGGATCGGCGCCCGGGCGTTCGCCTGGCTCAATACTTGACATCGGATACTCGTGACCTAATACTCGATTTCGAGTAATCGAGATCGAGGAGGCCGCATGGCCAGGCGCAAGGTCGGCAATCCGCTGGCGTTCGCCGTGCTCGGGAGTCTGAACGAGCGGCCGATGCACCCGTACGAGATCTCCACGATGCTCAGGGCCCGCGGCAAGGACCAGAGCATCAAGGTCAACTACGGCTCGCTCTACTCGGTCGTGTCGGCGCTGGAGAAGCACGGCTTCATCGAGGCGCTGGAGACGGTCCGGGAGGGCAACCGGCCGGAGCGGACCGTGTACCAGATCACCGAGGCCGGTCAGGCCGAGTTCAACGACTGGCTGACCGAGCTGGTCGGCACACCGTTGCGCGAGTTCCACCCGTTGGAGGCCGGCCTCGCGTATCTCCCCGGTCTGCCGCCGGACCGTGCCGTCGAGCTGCTCGAGCAGCGGCTCGCGGCGGTCGATGCGGAGATCGAGGAAACCACGGCGCTGCACGAGCACATGACGACGATGGACTTCCCGCGGATCTTCTGGGTCGAGTCGGAGTTCCGGCTGGCGCTGCTGAAGGCGGAGTCGGCGTACGTTCACCAACTCGCGGAGGAGATCCGCACCGACAAGCTCGGCGGCGGGGTGTTCTGGCGCCAGGCGTGGAAGCACTTCCTGGAGGACGGCATCAGTCCGGCCGAGCAGTTGAAGGATCCGGTCAAGTACTTCGGTCAGGAGTTCGCCTGGATGAAGGCGGTCCCGCCGGAAGCCCAATAAAGATGCGGCCCTCGACCCGACGGTGCGGCAACACCAGGGTCAAGGGCCGCGGTTCCTCGAGTCGGTCCGAAGACCTGGCACCCAAGGCGCATCCATCAGGATAGCCAGCCCGGACCGGCTCCCAGCTCACAAGGGAGTCACCTGATGGCTACGCATGCCCTCGAAGCGGTCGACCTGGTCAAGACGTACCCGGCCGGCCGGAAGAAACCACCCCTGCGCGCACTCGACGGTCTGACCGTCAGCGTCCCGGAGGGCGTCGTCCTCGGCCTGCTCGGTCCGAACGGCGCCGGCAAGTCCACCACGGTCAAGATCCTCACCACGCTGTCCCGGGCAGACTCGGGTACGGCGCGGGTCGCCGGGTACGACGTCGTCCGCGACCAGGATCGCGTCCGGCGCTCGATCGGGTACGTACCGCAGAAGTCCAGCTCGGACCCGATGGCGACCGGTCTCGAGAACCTGGTGCTGAGCGGACGAATCTTCGGACTGTCCCGGCAGGACGCCGCTCGCCGGGCCGCTGAACTGCTGGAGCGATTCGGCCTCGCTGAGCACGGAAGCCGACCGGTGAAGACGTACTCGGGTGGCATGCAGCGCAAGCTGGATGTCGCGCTCGGTCTCGTCCACCAGCCTCGCGTGCTGTTCCTCGATGAGCCGACCACCGGTCTGGACCCGGAGGCGCGTGCCGACCTGTGGAACGAAGTACTCCGGTTGTCCGGTCAGGAAGGTCTGACCGTGCTGCTCACCACGCACTACCTGGAGGAAGCCGACCGGCTGGCCGGTCAGCTCGCGATCGTCGACCACGGCAAGATAGTTGCCGAGGGCACCCCTGAGGCGTTGAAGTCGGCGTTGCGGGGTGACTCGGTGCAGGTCGAGCTGGTGGATCCGGATACTGATGGTTCTGTGGGCACGTTGCTGAAACAGTTGCCCGGTGTCGGCGAGATTGTTGTCGAGGGCAACACTCTGCGCGCGCGGGTGGATCGTGGGGCGACCGCGGTTCCCGCCGTACTGGGAGTCCTTGAGGACAAGGCGATTCCGGTGGTGGCGGTCACGGTGTCGCGTCCTTCGCTGGACGACGTGTACCTGCAGCACACCGGTCGTTCGTTCCGGGTTGCCGAGGAGGCGGCGTGATGTCGACACATACGGCTCTGGTGTTCGGTCGGTGGACGCGGGCGTCGTACCGGCAGCCGGCGTTGATCGCGTTCACGTTGATCCAGCCGGCGATCTGGTTGCTGCTGTTCGGGCAGTTGTTCCAGGGCGTCGTACGCATCCCGGGCTTCGGCGACTCGTCGTACATCGCGTTCCTGACGCCGGGGATCGTGATGATGACCGCGTTGATGACCAGCGGCTGGAGCGGTACGGCGTTCATCCAGGACATGGAACGCGGCGTGATGGACCGGCTGCTGGCGTCACCGGTGAGCCGCGGCGGGCTGATGGCGGGGCAGCTGCTCAGCAACGCGTCGACCACCTTGATCCAGACGATCCTGGTGTTCGCGATCGGCTTCGCCGCGGGAGCGCGGTACGACGGTGGCGTCGGCGGCTACCTGATCACGATCGTCGCGTCGATGCTGATCGGGACGGCCTTCGGGTCGCTGTCGAACGCGGTCGCGTTGCTGACCCGGCAGCAGGAGGCGCTGATCGGGATCTCGCAGTTCGTCTCGCTGCCGCTGACCTTCATGTCGTCGATCATGATCGACCCTTCGGTGGCACCGCACTGGGTCAACGTCGCGGCCCGCTACAACCCGGTCGACTGGGCCACGATCGCCGCCCGCGAGTCCCTGGCCGCCAACCCGGACTGGTCGTCGGTGTGGCGGCATGGCGCTTACCTACTGGCTTTCACCTTGGTAGTCGGCTGGCTGTCGACGCGGGCCTTCAGGACCTACCAACGGTCAGTGTGAGGCGTACCGAACCTCTCCTCACCCTCCTTCCTTCAGTTCGAGGCGTACCAAGGCTTGATCACGTTGTCGATCAGCGCGAGGCGTTCGTCGAACGGGATGAAGGCGGACTTCATCGCGTTGATCGCGAACCAGCGGAGGTCGGCGAGGTCGTAGCCGAACGCCTCGGCGAGCAGGGCGAGCTCGCGGCTCATCGACGTACCGCTCATCAGGCGGTTGTCGGTGTTGACCGTGACCCGGAAACGCAGCTTGGCGAGCAGGCCGATCGGGTGTTCGGCGATCGACGCGGCCGCGCCGGTCTGCAGGTTCGAGCTCGGGCACATCTCCAGCGGGATCCGGCGGTCGCGGACGTACGCCGCGAGCAGCCCGAGCTCGGCCTTCTCGCCTGCCTCGTCGTACGTGATGTCGTCGATGATGCGTACGCCGTGACCGAGCCGGTCGGCACCGCACCACTGGATCGCCTGCCAGATCGAGGGGAGACCGAACGCCTCGCCGGCGTGGATGGTGAAGTGCGCGTTCTCGCGCTGCAGGTACTCGAACGCGTCCAGGTGCCGGGTGGGAGGGTAACCGGCCTCGGCGCCGGCGATGTCGAACCCGACCACGCCGGCGTCCCGGTACCTGACCGCGAGCTCGGCGATCTCCATCGACCGCGCCTTGTGCCGCATCGCGGTCAGCAGCTGCCGCGCGACGATCGGCCGCTCCGCAACCGCCGTACCGTGCTCGAACCCTTCCCGGACCGCATCCACGACCTGCTCGAGCGTCAGCCCTCGGGTCAGATGCTGCTCGGGCGCGTAGCGGACCTCGGCGTACACCACGCCGTCGGCCGCAAGGTCCTGCACACACTCGCTCGCCACCCGCGTGATCGCCTCGGCCGTCTGCATCACGGCGACCGTGTGGTCGAACGTCTCCAGATACCGCTCCAACGACCCCGAGTCCGCCGACTCGACGAACCACGCCCCCAGCGCCGGCGCATCGGTCCGCGGCAACGGATGCCCGATCTCGGCCGCCAGCTCCAGCACCGTCTCTGGCCTCAGGCCCCCGTCAAGATGGTCGTGCAGGAGGACCTTGGGCGCCGCGTTCAGCTGCTCCGGAGTGATCATCCAGCCATAGTGCCATCCGGCAAACGTTCAAGAATTCGTCGGCGGGCGGTGGCATGGTGAGGGGATGGTGAAGCGGCTGCGTCGGCGACCTGAGTGGGAGTTCTTCGGTGTCCTGCCGCGCGCTGATCCGAAGCTGGCCTTGGCCTGGTGGGGGTTGCTGTTGGCGCGGGGCGCTTTGCCTGCGGTGTTTGCGATCGCCATGGGGTTGGTGATTGGGGCGGTGCAGCATGGGGATGCGTTGGCGGGGCCGTTGAGTTTGATGGGCGTGACGTTCATCCTGCTGCAGGTGCTGACGCCGGTGCATCAGGCGGTCAGCGCCAACCTCGGCAGCCGCGTGTCGGCGTACCTGAATGACAGGCTGGCGGAGGCTTGTGTCGGGCCGCCGGGGATCGGTCACCTCGAGGACCCGGGTCTGAGTGAGGACCTGACGGTCGCGCGGGAGTTCGATCACGGGCAGACCGGGCCGCCGATGTATCTGAATGTCGACTTCGTCGCGGGCAGTCTGGTCGAGCTGGTCGGCGGGATCGCCTCCGCGGTGGTGTTGTTCGGATTCAGCTGGTGGGCGCCGTTGCTGCTCGTTGCGGCGTGGGCGTCGACGCACTGGTTGCTGCGCGAGAGCGGGGTCTGGAAGGACCGGAACACGGCCGAGGTCCGATCGGCGCAGCGGCATGCCAACTACGCGTACCAGCTGGCGGTCGAGCCGGATCCGGCGAAGGAGCTGCGGCTGTTCGGCCTCGCGGACTGGACCGTGCAGCGCTTCACCGATCGGCGCCGCCGGCTGTTCGAGTTGCAGTACGCCGCAACCCGATTGCGGGAGCGGCCAATGATCTGGAGCTTGCTGATCATCGCCGTCGCCAACGGTGTCGTCTTCTGGGCGCTCGGCGCGGCGGCCATCGGCGGCCGGCTGGAGCTCGACCGGCTGGTCGTGTTCGCCCAGGTCGCGATCGGCGTCGGCATGATCGCGTTCGGCGGACTCAACTGGGCGCTCGACGGAGCTGCCGCGCCGGTTGCCGCCGTACACCGTCTCGAGCCTGCGATGGCTCCGGCCGGTGCGCTGACCCCGGGGAGCCTGACAGTTCCGCGGGGCGCGGTCGAGCTCGATCTCCGAGGGCTGAGCTTCCGTTATCCACATGCGGATCGGCCGGTCTTCGACGGGCTGGATCTGACCATCCCGGCCGGGTCGTCGCTGGCCGTCGTCGGGCAGAACGGCGCGGGGAAGACCACGCTGGCCAAGCTGCTCTGCAGGTTGTACGACCCTGATTCCGGGACCATCCGCGTGGACGGAAGCGACCTGCGCGACCTCGACGTCGACGCCTGGCGCACCCGGGTCGCCGCAGTCTTCCAGGATTTTCTGAAGCTCGAGCTGCCGCTGCGGGACAACGTCGCGCCCGGCGGCGCTCCCGAGGCGGACATCCGAGCCGCGCTTGTCGACGCCGGCGCCGACGACCTGGCCGACCTGGATACCCGGCTGGCCACGGGGTACGGCGACGGCACCGATCTGTCCGGCGGCCAATGGCAGCGGGTCGCGTTGGCGCGGGCGCTGTGCGCAGTACGGCAGGGCGCCGGTCTGGTGCTGCTCGACGAACCGACGGCCCAGCTGGACGTTCGCGGCGAGGCGGCGATCTTCGACCGGATCCTGACCGCGACCCGCGACGTCACCACGATCCTCATCTCGCACCGGTTCTCGACGGTCCGGCATGCCGACCGGATCTGCGTCCTCGAGCACGGCCGGGTCGTCGAGCTCGGCAGCCACGACGAGCTGATGCTGCTCGGCGGGCGGTACCGGACGATGTTCGAGTTGCAGGCCAAGCGCTTCACGGCTGAGGTCGACGAGGAAGGGCTCAGCTATGACACGCTCTGAAGTCGACGAGCCGAAGGCCCTCGCCGCGATGTGGCGGCTCTGCAAGCTGGGCTACCAGCACGAGCCCTGGCTGCTGGTCGCCGCTTTCCTGATGACGCTGCTGGCCGCACTCCCCGATGCCCTACTCGCGTTGTGGCTCAAGATCCTCGCCGACGGCGTACTGGCCGACGACCGGCGCGCGACCCTGCTCGCCGCGACCGGCCTCGCGGTGTCGGTGACGGCGACGTGGTTGCTGCGGACGCTGTCGACCCGGATCTCCAGGCGCTTCCGCGACCGCGTGACGATCATGCTCGAAGCGCACGTCGCGCGATTGCAGGCGTCCGTCGCCACAGTCGAGCATCACGAACGCCGCGACTACCTCGACCGCTTGTCGGTACTGCGCAAGCAGGTGTTCGTGCTCGACCACATGTACATGTCGCTGTTCTCGACCTGTGGCTGGATCCTGCGCCTCGGCGTGACGGTCGTCCTGCTGATGTCGATCAGTCCGGTCCTCGCGCTCCTGCTCGTGTTCGCGCTGCCGACGGTCGTCAGCTCGAGCTGGCGACCCGGCGTCGAGCGTCAGGTCGAGGAGCGGTACGCCACTCACAGCCGTCTGGCCGATCACCTGTTCAAGACCGCGACGACACCCGCGCCGGGCAAGGAGGTTCGGGTCATCGGCATCGGGCGTGACCTGGTGGAGAATCGTCGCCGCGAGTGGGAGCAGTGGTACGGGCCGATCGCTTCCGCGCGTTGGGTCAGTGCCGCGTGGCACGCCGTTGCCTGGGCGATCTTCGGCGCGGCGTACGTCGGGGCGGTGTTCTTCGTCGCGACCGGGCTGCACGGCTCGGTGGGCAACGTGTTGCTGATCCTCGCGGCCGGCGCACGGTTGTCGTCGTACATCGGAGCGACGGTCGGCGAGATCGGCTTCCTGCGCGGGATCTGGCTGGACGGGTCGCGGCGGCTGGTGTGGCTGGAGAACTACGCGGCCTCGTTCAACTCGGCGGGCGACCTCCCCGTGCCGTCACATCTCACGGATGGCATCCGATTGGACCACGTCTCGTTCACGTACGCCGGATCCGAGCGGCCGGCGTTGGAGGACGTCAACCTGAAACTGCCCGCAGGCAAGGTGATTGCGGTCGTGGGTGAGAACGGTGCGGGCAAGTCCACGCTGGTGAAACTCATCTGCAAGCTGTACGAGCCGACCGATGGACACGTGCTGCTCGACGATCAGCCGCTGGACCGGATATCGACCGAGGCCTGGCGGGAGAAGATCGCGGGCGCGTTCCAGGACTTCTTCCGGTTCGAGTTCCGCGCGGCGCACAGCGTCGGACTAGGTGATCTGCCGCGGCTGGACGACGTACCGGCTGTGACGACTGCTGTCGGACGGGCCGGCGCTGAGGATGTTCTGGAGCGGCTCGAGTCGGGGTTGGACACCCAGCTCGGTTCTACCTGGCCGGACGGGGCGGAGATCAGTTTCGGTCAGTGGCAGAAGCTGGCGCTGGCGCGCGGCTTCATGCGGGACCGGCCGCTGCTGCTCGTCCTCGACGAGCCGACCGCTGCGCTCGACGCGGAGACCGAGCACGCGCTCTTCGAGCGGTACGCGGCGGCAGCCAAGGACAGCGCGGACGGCCGGATCACGATCCTGGTCTCGCACCGGTTCTCGACGGTGCGGATGGCCGATCAGATCGTGGTCCTCGACGGCGCCCGGGTGGTCGAGACCGGTACGCACGACGAGCTGATCGCCCTCGACGGGCAGTACGCCGAGCTGTACCGGATCCAGGCCGCGTCGTACCACTAGCTGATCTTGAAGACGGGGACGCCGGGGGCGATGTGGTGGAGGACCTCGTCGGGGGAGTTCTTGGTGACGTCGCCGCTGAAGAACGTGCCGACCTCCCAGGCCCACTTCTTCAGGTACATCCGGAGCGCGGGGATCTTGTCGGCGTCGGCGAGCTCCTCGGCGTGGAACGTCTCGACCTTGCCGCCGAGCTGAAGGCGGCCGGTGCCGCTGGCGCGCAGGTTCTTCACCCACTGGGTGTGGCCGCGCGGTGCGACCAGGTAGCGCTGGCCGTCGACGACGAGCAGGTTCACCGGCGTACTGCGCCACTCGCCGGACTTGCGGCCCTGCACCGACAGCACCCGGCTGCCCATCAGGCTCAGACCCAGCTTCGTCATCCGGGCGACGATCTTGTTGAACACCCGCATGCTGCCCTCGGAGGCGGTGATGACGCGCTTGTTGTCGTAGGTCTGCTTGTACTCAGTCATGGCGGTGAACTCTTTCTGCTTTGCGAGAGCGGTGCTCTCTGTTGTGATCAGTGAACATCAGATCGCTGCTCACTGTCAAGAGCACTGCTCTCGATTCTGTGGCACACTGGCTGCATGAACGCCGGACGTACTGCCCGTGAACGTGCCCGGGCCGAGCTGACCGAGGAGATCAAGGGCGCCGCACGCCGGCAGCTCGCGACCGTCGGGGCGGAGGCGCTGTCGCTGCGCGCGGTCTCCCGCGAGCTCGGCATGGTCTCGTCGGCGCTGTACCGGTACTTCCCGAGCCGCGACGAGCTGCTGACCGCGTTGATCATCGACGCGTACGACGCGCTCGGATCGGCCGCCGAGGCCGCTGCCGGCGGTGACGACCTGCTCTCGGAATGGGTTTCGATCTACGGCGCCGTCCGGGATTGGGCGCGCGCTCATCCACAGGAGTACGCGCTGATCTACGGCTCGCCGATCAGCGGCTACAAGGCTCCACAGACCACGGTCGAGCCTGCGATCCGGGTGCCGCTACTACTGCTCGGGCTGCTGCAGCGGGCTCAGGCCTCGGGCCGGCTGGTGCCGCCGGCCGACGCGCCGTCACCTTCAGGCTTGCTGGCGCAGCAGGCCGAGGTGCTGGTGGCGTTGGCGCCGGACGTGCCGCCGGCGGTGCTGGTGCGGACGGTGATCGTGTGGACGCAGCTCTTCGGCATGATCAGCTTCGAACTGTTCGGCCAGCTCGTCGGCTCGATGGACCCGGCCGACGAGTTCTTCGAGTCGGCGTCGCGCCAGATGGCCGCGTTCGTCGGACTTACATGAACGCCTTCGGCAGCGGTACGTCGATAGCGCGCGCGACCCGGCGTACGTAGGTCTCTCGCGGGATCGACACCGCGCCGAGGGTGGCGAGGTGGTCGGTGACCCATTGGATGTCGAAGACCCGGTCGGCGGCGTACTCGTCGTCCAGCAGCTCGATCGTCCCGGCGACGGCCGCCTTCGAGCCGTCGGTCTTGTGGTGGAACATCGACTCACCCGCGAACAGCCCGCCGATCGCGACGCCGTACAACCCGCCGGCCAGCTCGTCGCCGTCCCAGGCCTCCACCGAGTGCACCCAACCGAGCCGATGCAGCTCGGTGTACGACGCGATGATGTCGCGATCGATCCACGAACCGGGCCGGCGCGGATCCGCACACGCGCGGATGACCTGGTCGAACGCCGTGTTCACCCGGATCTCGAACTTCGCCCGAGCCCGCCGCAACGAGCGAGACCGTTGATAGCCCGCGATGTCGATCACACCACGGTCGACCGGCGACCACCACAGGATCGAGCCGCGGTGGTCCGGCATCGGGAACAACCCCCGCCGGTACGCCGCCAGCACGGTGCCCGGCGCCAGGTCCGCACCGCCCGCAACCACGTCGCTCGCCCCCGCGACCCCCACGGGCGGGAACTCCCATTGGGTCGGGATAGGTTCAACTGGCACGAGACCATCCTGGCGCACGTCTCACCTAGGGGACACCAAGGGTTTCTCCCGAGTGGCGGGGATCGGGGAGCCACGTACAGTTGAAGCACGTCCGGGTTCTCCCCGTGGGGCCGGGCGGGAAGGAGCACCGTGGCCGGAGTAGCCAGGTTCGTCGCCAGTAGTCTCGCGCCCGCCGCCCAGAGGTTCGCGCCGGCGGCCGCGGGTGGTGTGCTGCGCCAGATCCTCGAGATCGCGATCGACGGGTACCAGCGGTTCCCCGGCGCCGAGCGGGTCGCGGAGAACAAGCTCGAGCGATGCGGCGGCAGCACGGACGTCGCCATCGAGGCTGTGATCGACCAGCACATCCGGCTGGCCGGCGTACAGGGCTTCGCCACCGGCCTCGGCGGTCTCGTCACGCTCCCGGTCTCGCTGCCCGCGAATCTGACCGGCATCGCGATTGTGCAGGCCCGGATGGTGGCCGCGATCGCACACCTGCGCGGGTACGACCTCGACGATCCACGGGTCCGGACCGCGGTCATCACCTGCCTGCTTGGCGAGGAGGGTGTCGCCGACCGGCTGAAGAAGTCGAGCCTGCCGACGTCGCCGCTCGCGATCGCGACCGCCCCGGTGTTCGACCCGGAGCTGGATCGGCACGTCTCCAACGAGGTCGTCGCCGAGCTGATCGCACGGATCAGCGGCAAGAAGATGGCGCTCACGATCACCCGCCGGATCCCGCTGCTCGGCGGCGCGGTCGGCGCCGGCGTGGACGGCTGGTCGACGTACCGCGTCGGTCAGTTTGCCGACAAGAGCCTGATCCGCCGGATCCGGCCGTCGATCGAGCCGTGAGCTAGGCCGATTGGTCGACCCGCTCGCGTCGTGTGAGCGGGAGTTTGGCGCGGGTGTCCTCGTCGGCCGGCGTCTCGACGAAGAGGACGAGGTCCGGGTGGGCCGGGATGGCCAGCTCGGTGACGGTGAACTGCAGTTCGCCGACGGCGGGGTTGACGACACGGCGGTGTCGCGGCGTACAGGCAGCGACCTCGTGGCGCGACCAGAGCTGCGTGAACTCGGGGCTGATCGCCTGCAGTCGCTCGAGGTCGGTCTCCCAGTCCGGGTCGCCGATGTGTTCGGCGTACGCCGAGCGCAGGCGACCGGCGATGTACGGGACCTCGGTGTCGTAGTTGAGCAGCTGGGCGCGGGCGGCGGGCTCGGTGATGATGCACCAGAGCACGTTCTTGTGGATGCAGGGCAGCTGGTGCCAGTCGTGGAACAGGTCGTTGTACGCACGGTTCGCCCGGACGATGTCGAACCGGGTGTTGGTGATCACCGCGGGCAACGGGTCGAGCGCCTCCACGATCTCGACGAACACGGCCTCGCTGGCGCAATCCGTCGTACGCGGTAGCCGCATCGGGGTCGCCTCGGCCAGGCGGTAGAGGTGTTCGCGCTCGACCGGGCTGAGTTTGAGCGTCGTCGCGACGGCGTCGAGCACCTGGCCGCTCGCGTTGATCGGCCGGCCCTGCTCGAGCCACGTGTACCAAGTCACGCCTACGCCGGCGAGCTGCGCCAACTCCTCGCGCCGCAATCCAGGCGTACGTCGGCGCCCGCCGCCGGGAAGCCCGACATCCTCAGGAGCTACCCGCGCCCGACGCGCCTTCAAGAACTCCCCGAGCTCAGCCCGCTGCGCACTCACCCCACCAGTCTGAGGTGCGGCACCGACAGTTTTCAGCCGGCGAGCGCCTGTACGACGCGGCTGGGCGACGGCTTGCCCAGTTGCTTGGCCATCCACGCGCTCGTGGTCACCAGCTTCTCCAGGTCGACGCCGGTCTGGATGCCCAGGCCGTCGAGCTGCCAGAGGAGGTCTTCGGTGGCGAGGTTGCCGGTCGCGCTCTCGGCGTACGGGCAGCCGCCGAGACCGCCGGCGGAGCTGTCGACCGTGGTCACGCCCGCGCGGAAGGCAGTGAGGGTGTTGGCGAGCGCCTGGCCGTAGGTGTCGTGGAAATGCACCGCCAGCTTGTCCACACCCACGCCGGCCTGATCGAACGCTGTGATCAGCGCGGTGACCTGGCCGGGGGTTGCGACGCCGATCGTGTCGCCGAGAGACAGCTCGTGGCAGCCGAGATCGACCAGACGCGCGCCGACCTTGACCACCTGGTCGATCGGTACGTCGCCCTCCCACGGATCGCCGTAGCACATCGAGACGTAGCCGCGGACCGTCAAGCCTTCGGCCAGCGCCCGCTGGACGGTCGGGGTGAACATCGCGAACTGGTCGTCGAGCGTGGAGTTGAGGTTCTTCGCCGCGAACGTCTCGGTCGCGCTGGCGAAGATCGCGATCTCACGTACGCCGGCCGCCAGCGCCCGGTCGAGGCCGCGCTCGTTCGGGACCAGTACCGGGGCACGAACGCCGTAGGGCAGGTCGAGCTGCTCAAGCAGTTCGGCTGCGTCGGCCAGCTGGGGGACCCACTTCGGGTGCACGAAACTCGTCGTCTCGACTGTCGTCAGCCCGGCCTCGACCAGCCGGTTGATGAACTCGGCCTTGACCGCGACGTCGACGATCGCCGACTCGTTCTGCAACCCGTCCCGCGGCCCGACCTCGTAGATCGTGACCCGGTCCGGCAACCCCTCGGCCTTCACCAGCTGCGGTTTCCGCATCGTGCTGCCTCCGTGGCGTCTGAGCGTGACACGGGATCTCCGCGACAATGCTCGTGATGACAACTCTTGCTGACATTCTGCGCGGCGTCGAAAACGGCGTCTTCCCGGCCCCGGACCTCGGCGTCAGCGTCGTACCGGCGCCGTCGGAGCGCGAGTCCGCCGTGGTCGCGTTCACCGGCCACATCGTCATCGCCGCCGATGTCAGCCCTTCGTGGGTCGCCGAACGGCTACCGGCCGGCGACCTGGCCGCACCGACGAACCCGCCGTTCCTCACCGCCCTGGCCGAGCTGACCGGCCGCCACGTCAGCTCGAACGACGCGATGCTCGTCGCCCCCGCCATCACCGACCCGGCCAAACGCGCCGCGGCCATCAAGGACCTCACCGTCCTGACGGACCTCGACCACCCCCGCGTCCAGTGGGCGCTCGAGTACCGATCCGACGTGCATGTGTACGGCGACGTGCATGGCGGACTCGTCATCACCGGCCACGGCCTGGCCGGCCGGATCGAATGCGCCATCGAACTCCCCGACGCCCACCACAATCAAGGCCTCGGCCGCCATCTGGCCCGCGCCGCCCGAGCCCTGATCCCGCCGAACAGCTCGATCTGGGCCCAGATAACCCCCGGCAACGCCGCCTCCCTCCGAGCCTTCCTGGCCGCGGGCTACAAGCCGGTCGGGTCCGAGGCATTGTTGGTCAAGTGACCATCAGGTGAACAGGCAGCAGATTGTTGCTTGCAGCACCGAATTCACAGCTGTGGACAAACCTGGGGATAGCCGGCTTCAGGGCCGGCGGTGGTAGCCGAAGTCCGTGTTGTTGTAGAGGTCGGTCCGGTAGATGCCGTGGATGATTTCGGCCTCGTAGCCGTCCAGTTCCGGCATTCCGAGCTCGCGGGCGACAGCCAGCTCGGCGTGGGCGTCGTACGGGACCCGGACGAACTGGACCGAGAACGGCGCAGGATCGGGTGAGTCGATGAAGCCTTCGAGGATCACGTAGAGCGGGGTCGGGTCGCCGAGGTTGTTGCCGACCGAGCCGGTGTTGAAGAGGGTGCGGCCGCGGTCCTCCTCGTAGTACGCGTCGTGGATGTCGGCGTACCCGACCACTGAAGGCACCGGCCCGTCCCCGGTGGCCGGCGTGTTCTCGAAGAAGCTCAGGTGCTGCGGTTCGTCGTGATCGAACGAGATGCGGTGGTGAACGCTCTTCGAGGAGGCGTGGAACAGGCGGACCTGGCGGCCGCTCATCAGGAAGTCGTGGGAGAACGGCAGCGCTCGCAGCCAGGTCCACTGGTCCTCGCGCAGTTCGTTCTTCCACCACCTCAGCGCTTCGCGGTCGTCGACGCGGTCGGGATCGGGGAGGAGGTCGTCCCAGTTCCCGAGGAGGTTCACCTCGCAGACCTCGCGGCACCGATCCACCACCGCCTGACCGCGCGGACCCTTGCCGACGTAGTCGCCGAGGTTGAAGATCCGGGTGATCCCTCGCGCCGAGATGTCCGCCAGGACCGCCTCCAACGCCGTCAGGTTCCCGTGCACGTCGGAGATCAGCGCAATCCGGTCCATCGCATCATGCTTTCATCCGCCAGGACGACCGAGCCGGGCCGGGCGGCGATCACCTGGCGCCGGTTGGGCCTACGGGTTCGGGGGTGCGCTGTTGTGCCGGTGAGTGCGAGCGCGAGCGGCCGGACATTGGGCCGTGGGCGGAGGCTGGGGTGATCGCGCCGCCTCCGGACTCGCCGGCCGAGTGCGCCGCTGCTCCGGCGACGGAGCCTCCGACCTTCCGGGCGGCCGCGAGGCCGAAACCCGCAGGGCCGGCGACGGCTCCGGCCGCCTTGGCTCCGACAGCCGTCGCACCGGTCGCACCCGCCCCGGCGCCACCCGCGGCGGCGCTCCCGGCAGAGCTCCCCCGTCCGCCGAACCCTGCGCCGGAGCTGCCGACGTTGACCGCACCGGTCGCCATCCCACCGGGGTCGGCGACCGAACTGCCCATCCCCGCGCTTCCGCCGGCCGCCGCCGCGGTGACCGGAACCATGAACCGCATCAGCGCCGGCAGCGCGAAGATCGCCAGCACCAGCATCATCATCCCGGCCATCGCCTGCATGACGGCGTCGCTCGAGCTCGAGGCGCTGTCGTGCCCCATCTTCATCGCCGCCGCGTAGACCAGCGCCGCCGCCGGCTTGTAGGCGACGAACGCCAGCGACCAGCCACAGAACTTCTTGAACCACGTTCGCCCGATCTCGGTGTTGGTCGCGGCGGCGGCCAACGGGAACGCGCCTGCGAGCAGCACCAGCATCGCGGAGCGGATCAGCATCAGCACAATCTGGACCGCCGAGGCGACGATCACCGCCAGGCCGGTCATGATGGCGACGAACCCGGGCATCGCAGTGGCGAACAACTCATGGGGCGAGCTGCCGCCGAACGCCGTCTGCAGCTTGATGCCGCCGGCGACGTGATTGATGATGCCGACCGAGAACGCGTCCGACCACGACGCCAGCACCTGCAGAGTGGCCGTCCCGGCCGCTCCCACCACCACGAAGGTCACGACAGCCTTCAGCAGCTCCTGCAGTGGTCGCGCCCGCTGCTCCCAGGCGATCCGCATGCCGGCCACGAGCACGGCGACGACGAACACGGCCGCCGTGACACTGAGCAGGTTGCTCTGCAGGAAGTCGACCGTGCCGCTGTTCGTCCAGGAGTCGCCGTGCTCCTTGGCGAGCAGGTCCGTGGTGTCGGGCTTCAGCCAGAAGGTCATCGCGTTCAGCGTGTTCAGCGCGCCATCCGTGACCGCCTGCTCGAGCTGGTCCATCGCGCTGGTGGCGACGGACTGGAAGCCGTCCTGGATGTAACAACCGAGGTCCATTTTTCCGCACATCAGACACCACTCCAGGCAACGAAGTCGGACAGGTCACGGTGCTGGGAGAACGGCGCGCCCACCGGCTCGCCCACCGCCGGTGGTTGCAGGAGCCAGTCGCCGTCATGCCAGACGAGCGTCAGCGTGAGGCTCATGTACGCCGTGTTGACCGAGGTGGCGAGCATCAAGCTGACGCGGTCCGGGCCGGCGTCGATCACGCGGTACCCGGCGAGCTGCGGCACGGTGTACCCGCTGGCGGACTGGTCGGTCTGCAGCTCGCGGATCAGCGCGTCCGTCCCCGGGCCGGGCACCATCAGCTTGCGCGCCGTGGCGACCACCTTGTCCTGGTCGGCCATCGCGGCGTACGCGCTGTAGGCGGCGTACACCGCCCCGGTCGGTGAGTGCGCGAAGCAGCGACGGAACCCGTCGGCGTCGGTCTTCGCCGGGCCGAACCCGGACGAACGCGGTACGACGATGCGGCTGCTCACCTCCCAACCGTCCACGGCGGGCGGCTGCTGCGGCACCGACTGATCGCCGGCAGCGCGGTTGCAGCCGCCGGACTTCGCCGGCCGCGCGCCGGCCGGGGTCGTGGGCACGGCCGGCTCCCCGCCGCCAGGCTCAGTCGCCGGGACCGTCGGCACAACGGCTTGCTGCTGGGCCTGAGCCGGGGTGGCGCCAGAGGACGTCAGATTCCCGATCAGCAGGACCGCGCCGCAGAGCACCACCGCGCCGATGACGATGCTCGCCGCGATGAACCCGCGGCCGAACGGTGACTTTTCTTCGCTGGTGTCGCTCATCTGACTCCCCGATCCGCCGGTGGACAACCTCACGGCAGAAGCCTGGCAAAAATCGCGGGACTGCCGCGGAAGTTATCCACAGGCACCCTCACTCCGCGCTAGACCAGATGCTCCGTTACGCTCAGGGGTCTTGCGATTGCGGGTCGATCTGTAGCCGAAGGGTCACCCCGTGTAGCGAAGTGACCTAGTCAGCTAATAGAGTCCGCGCATGACCATCGCGCCTTCGCTTTGCTCGCCCCTAGCGCTCGCCGATGCAGAACCCACTCGCGCCGCCGAACCCTGGGAAAGCGACGTGCTGACGGCCTACGGGCTGCTGCGAGAAGCAGCAGCCGAGCTGGATCACCTGATGCGCCATTCTCTGAAGCGCAGTGGACTGCAAATGGCAATGTTCGAACTGTTGCTGCGGCTTGCCCGCAGCCACGGTGAGAAGCAGCGTTTGACCTCGCTTGCCCGGGAGTTGACCGTCACCACCGGCGGCATCACCCGGCTGGTCGACCGAGCCGAGAACCTCGGGCTGGTACGCCGGGAGCCCTGTCCCGACGACGCCCGCGGCTCGTTCGCAGTCCTGACCGAGGAGGGGAAGCGGCGGTTGCGCGAAGCACTGCCGGACCACCTGCTCGAGATCGACAGCCTCTGGATGTCCCAGTTGGCCGACGAGCGGGACCTCGTCCTCGGCCGGCTCCGCCGGGTCCGGGACAACGCCCGCCGCTGGCCGAACGGCCGACCGGGGCTCGGACCCATCACCCCTGACCGAATCTGAGATCAAGCATTACCCGCGACTAACGAATGGGGCGCCCGGCTGGTGTCGGGCGCCTCGTCGCGCAATGGTTGAGAAGTGAAGCAACAAGCTGACCCGAAGGCCCCCGGCGGAACCAGGTGGCGTGGAGCCGTCGGCGGCATACTCGCGGCACTCGCAGGACTCGCGGTCGGCAGCGTGGCGGCCGGCTTCCTCGGCACCCCGCAGACGCCGGTCGTGGCGATCGGGTCGGCATTCATCGACCGCGTTCCGCCGTGGCTCAAGGACCTCGCGATCTCGTGGTTCGGCACCCACGACAAGACCGCGCTCCGGGCCGGCATCCTGATCGTTGTCGTCATCCTCGCCGCGGTCGGCGGAATTCTCGCCGTACGGCGGTATTGGGCCGGCGCGCTGATCACCATCGGGCTGAGCGCGGTCGCGATCGTCGCGGCCTTCACCCGCGCGGACTCCGGGCAGACCGGCTTCCTCCCGTCAGCACTCGCCGGCGGTACGGCGCTGCTGGTCCTGCGCCTGTTCAGCCGACGGCTCGAACCGCTCATCGATCATCCCGACGACGGTGTCAGCCGCCGCGGCTTCCTGCAGCTCTCGGGCGGCGTCGCGCTCGGCTCCGCCGCATTCGCTCTGCTCGGCAAGGTCGTCGGCGGGAACCGCGCCGCGGTCGCCAGCGCGCGCAAACAGCTCCGGCTTCCGCAACCGCCGAGCCTCACTCCGCCGCCCGGCGTCCAGGCCGATGGCGCCGTACCGTGGGTCACTCCGAACGACGACTTCTACCGCATCGACACCGCGCTCTCCGTACCGCAGATCGTGCCCGCGGACTGGAAGCTGCGCCTTCACGGGATGGTCGACCGCGAGCTCACCTTGAGTTTCGACGACCTGATGAAGCGCCCGGTCGTCCACAAGTGGGTGACGCTCACCTGCGTCAGCAACGAGGTCGGCGGCGACCTGATCGGGAACGCGCTGTGGTCCGGCGTACTGCTGAAGGACCTGCTCGAAGAGGCCGGTCCGTCCAAGGACGCGGACGCGATCCAGTCGACGTCGAAGGACGGATTCACCGCCGGTACGCCGCTGCCGACGCTGCTCGACGACCGGCAGGCGATGCTCGCGTTCGCGATGAACGGGCAGCCGTTGCCGGTCGAGCACGGGTTCCCGGTGCGCATCGTCGTACCCGGGCTGTACGGCTACGTGTCGGCGACGAAGTGGCTGGTGGATATCGAGGTGACGCGGTTCGATCAGTTCGAGGGGTACTGGACGCCGCGCGGGTGGTCCGAGCTCGGACCGATCAAGCTGTCGTCGCGGATCGACGTACCCGGTGGCAAGAAGCTCGACCCCGGTCCGGTGACCGTGGCCGGCGTGGCGTGGGACCAGCACGTCGGGGTGTCGAAGGTCGAGGTCCGCGTCGATGGTGGCCCATGGCAACAAGCGACGCTGGCGACGGACGCGTCGATCGACACCTGGCGCCAGTGGCACTGGACCTGGGACGCGCCACGCGGCTCGCACGTCCTGCAGGTGAGGGCGACCGACGACAAGGGCAACGCCCAGATCGAGTCCTCCGCGCCCCCGGCCCCGAACGGCTCGACCGGCCTGCACACCGTCAACGTGAAGGTCGGCTGACCGCTTCCAGGACCATCGGCAGGAAAGTGTGCTCGAGCTGGCCGGCCGGGAGTTTGCGGGGCTCGAGGAGGCTCTGGGAGCGGGCGCCTTCGTGGAGGGCGATGATGAGGCGGACGAACTGCTCCGCGGGCACGGTGAGGATGAGCCCGCTGGTCTCGGTGATCTGCTCGACCAGCTTGGTCAGGCTTTCGCGGAACATTGCCCGCTGCTTGTTGAGCGCCCGCGCCGCCTCCGGGTCGCGGAGCGCGTGCAGCGTGAACTCGGTGGAGATCAAATGCCACTGCCGCTGATCAGGCGCGGTCTCGTCGAGCAGCCCTAGGACGGCGTCCAGCAGCGTGCCGGGCTGGTTCGCCAGCTCGGGGAGCAGCGCCTCGATCTGCTCGAGCAGCCGGTCGGTCGTGGCCTGGAACAGCGCGAGGACGAGCTCGTCCTTGGACGCGAAGTTCGAGTAGAAGGCGCCGCGGGTGAAGCCGGCGCGTTCGCAGATGTCCTCGACCGAGGCGCCGTGGAACCCGCGCTCGGCGAACACCTCCGACGCACCTTCGAGCAGGCGGGCCCGGGTGTTGGAGCGGCGGCGCTTGGGCGTTTCCATACGAGTAGGATACAGCTCTGTATTGAATACACAACCGTATTGAATCGGGGAACGCAGGATGGAGCTCGAAGCCACCAGGATCAGCGTGCAGGGTCCGCACGCGACGATGCTGCACGCCACGTCGGTGTCGGTCGCAGATCATCAGGTGGTGTTGCTGACCGGATACCCGGGCGCTGGGCACGTTGCGGCGGCACTGGGTCTGTCGGGGCGCCTCAAGCCGGACACGGGGACTGTGCGGCTCGACGGCCAGACCGACCCAGCTCTGCTGCGGCGACGGGTCGCAGTGGTCGACGCACCGGGAATCACCGAGCCGGATGACGCTCTGCCGGTCCAGAGGGTTGTAGGCGAGGAGCTGGCGATCGCCGGTCGCAAGGCGGGGCGGAGGGCCGTGCTGGAGTGGCTGGAGGAGCATGACGCCGCGGAGCATGCAGGCAAGCGATTCGAGCACCTACCAGTCGCAGTACGGACCAGACTGCTCGCGGAGCTGACTGTGGCGCGCCCCGACGTACAGGTGGTCATTCTGACGATGCCGGATCGACATGGTGGTGATCCGCACGGCTGGTTCGCGCTCGGGCGCGATCTGGCGGCTCAGGGGTACGGCGTGATCATTACGTGCGCTGACGCCTCCGCCAGGTTGCTGGACGTGAAGGCGGCGCAGATGGGTGAGACGGATCAGCCCGACCCGGTGCAGGTCACTCCGGTGGCTCCGGTTGCGCCAATCGAGGCAGTCGAGGAGGCGGACGCGTGACCGCGCTGCGGATGGCTCTGAGCGAGCTACGGCGTCTGACGGCCGGGCGGTTGCCCAAACTGGCCGTCGTTGCGCTGTTGCTGGTGCCGGTCTTGTACGGCGGGCTGTACCTGTACGCGAACCACGATCCGTACGGCCGGCTCGACAAGATCCCGACCGCGGTTGTCGTCGAGGACGCCGGTACGACGCTGGCCACCGGCGAGAAGCTGAACGTCGGACCCGAGGTCGCAACGGAGCTGGTGAAGTCCAAGAGCTTCGACTGGCACGAGGTGAGCCGTGCGGACGCGACGGCTGGGGTGTCGGACGGGAAGTACGAGTTCGCGCTGGTACTGCCGAAGTCGTTCTCGTCCGATCTGGCGTCGAGTGCGGAGTTCACGCCGCGGCAGGCGCAGTTGGAGCTGCTGACGAACGACGCCAACAACTACATCGCACACACGATCGCCAACCAGGTCGTTGCGCAGGTGACGAAGACGGTTGCGTCGCAGGTGAGTGAGACGGCGGCCTCGCAGCTGCTGGCGGGGTACAACACCATTCACAAGCAGGTGGGCTCCGCGGCGGCGGGTGCTGCGAAGCTGGAGAACGGGCTGGCCTCGGCGGCGGCCGGGGTTGGGAAGCTGCAGACGGGTGCCGCTCAGCTCAACACTGCGCAGAAGCAGTTGTCTGCTGGTGCGACGCAGCTGGCGACGGGTACTGCGCAGGCGTCGCAGGGTGCGACCTCGCTGGCTTCCGGCGCGTCCAAGCTGGACGACGGTCTGGGTACGTTGAAGCGGAAGACGGCGACGCTGCCGAAGCAGACCAAGTCGTTGGCCGCCGGTGCGGATCAGGTTGCCGATGGCAACGAGAAGATCGCCGGCGCCGGCAAGCAGGTCGCCACGGCGTCCAGCACGTTGGTGAAGGATCTCTCGACGTTCGACACCCAACTCGCTGCCCGGTTGAAGGCGCAGGGGTTCAGCCAGCACCAGATCCGCGAGGTTCTGCTGGAGACGGCGAAGCTGCGGGCTCCCGTCGTACAGGCGAACACCAAGATCCAGTCGACGTCCAAGCAGCTCAACCAGCTCGCTGTCGGTGCGCGGAAGGTGTCGAACGGCGCGGCTGCGCTGGCGGATGTGACGCCGGCGCTGACGAACGGGATCAGCTCGGCGGCCGATGGGGCGGATCAGCTCGATAGGGGTGCTGGTCAGCTGAAGACCGGGTTGGGCAGTCTGCAGACCGGTGCGCAGAAGCTCGCGGCCGGAGAGAAGCAGGCTGTTGTGGGTCAAGGGCAGTTGCTGACCGGGGTGAACAGTGCGGCCACTGGAGTGGGTCAGCTGAAGACCGGTGCGACGCAGCTGAACACCGGGTTGGCGAACGGCGTGAAGCAGATCCCCAACCCGTCCGCCGACCAGCGCAAGGCTGTTGCCGAGACGCTGGGTGCACCTGTCACGTTGCAGAACGTCTCGCAGGCGACGGCTGACAGCTATGGCGCTGGTCTGGCGCCCTTCTTCCTCAGCCTGGCGTGCTGGATCGGTGCGTACGTGTTGTTCCTGCTCGTCCGGCCGCTGTCACCGCGGGCGCTCGCTGCACTGCAGTCGCCGTTCCGCGTCGCCCTTGGCGGTTGGTTGCCTCCGGCCCTCTTCGGCGCGATCCAGGCGACGCTCGTGTTCGTTGCCGTCGTGCTCGGGCTCGGCATCCACGCTGCCCATCCCTGGCTGACGGTCGGCTTCCTGATCCTGACGTCGTTCACCTTCGTCGCGATCCTGCATGCTTTGTCGGCCTGGTTCGGTGCTGTGGGCAAGTTCCTTGGTCTGGTGCTGATGGTTGTCCAGTTGGTCAGCGCCGGCGGTACGTTCCCGTGGCAGACGATTCCCGCGCCGTTGTACTTCTTCCACCACGCGCTCCCGATGAGCTACGCGATCGACGGCGTACGGCACCTCATGTACGGCGGGCCTGGGACATCGTTGGGCCGGGACCTGCTTGTTCTGGGCGCATGGTTGGCCGTCGCGCTGGCGGCGTCGACATTGGCCGCTCGCAAGCAGCGCGTCTGGCCGGCCAAGAAGCTCCAGCCGGAACTGGTGCTATAGCGTCCTCACGTGGAGGATTTGGTCCGTACGGCGGGAGAACGCGAAACCCTGGAAGCCTTCCTGGACTCGCACCGACAGGTCACGGTGGACAAACTCCGTGGCCTGTCGGAAGCAGACGCCCGACGAAGGCTCGTACCCTCCGCGACCACACCGATCGGCCTGGTCAAACACCTGACCGGCGTCGAACGCAACTGGTTCCAGCACATCCTCGCCGGCCGCCCCCGAGCCGACATCCCCGGCGAATCAGCCGGCGTCCACCTCATCCGAGAACACGCCCGCCACAACGGCCACGCCGACATCCTCCGAGAACAGTTGGACGGCACCACCGGCGCCTAGCTGTTGACGAAGGTGGCGGTGGTGGTGAGGAGGGTGTTGGTGGTGGGTTGGTCGAAGAAGGTTATTAGGGCTTCGTAGGTGCCGGCTTCGGCGGCTGAGGGATCTACTACGTAGCCGTAGTAGCCGTCGGTGTAGCCGATTACTCGGGTTATGGGGTGGGTGCTGTCGGACTGGAGGCAGGCGCCGTGGACGGCGAAGAGTTCTACCGGGAGGTTGATCCAGCAGACGTCGCCCATGGTGATGGCGCTGACGGAGAGGTCCAGGGCCGGGGGGAGGACGGCGGCGGCCATCAGGGCCTGGCCGCGGGCTCCGTCGAGGCGGGTCTGGGAGATGCGGCCGGAGGGGTCGTCGGTGCCGGTGGCGCGGGATTCGGCGGCGGTGACGAGTCTCTCGGAGTCCTCGGCCGACGGGATGTTGCGCACCGGCAGAGTCAGCGTCGTACGGCGGATCCTGGGCGGCGACTGGGGTAGCTCCAGCCCGGGCCCGGCCAACGCCTCGCGGACGCGGCCTGCCATCAGACTGCCCAGGCGGATAACTTCGGCGGCGCCGCGGCCCTGGCGGGTGAAGCGGGGGCTGACATCGCCGGCGGCGCCCTGGAGGAAGCCGACGACGGCCGGCGCGAGGGCCGCGCGGGTGGCGCCCGGCCAGTCGGCGGAGTACTTCATGTTCTCGGGGCCGTACGTCGTCGGGTGGCACGCGAAGTCGAACAGCACCGCCTCGAGCGAACCGGACAGCGAGTGCATCGCGAGGATGCCGGCCGTGTTGTCGTGCGGACCGTTGCGACGATGCCGGTTGGTGCCGACGCCGATCACCTCGATCGAACGCCACGACGCCGTCACCGGCTGCCGGTCGAGCCGAGCGCCCCGCACGGCGCAGATCAGCGAGTCGACGAGATCCCGCTCTCGCGATGCCGGGATGATCGGGTGGATCTCGCCGGTCCACCCGGACGGCCCGGAGTGCGTGTGCGACGCGGAGACGACGACATGCGACGGCGGGATACCGGCCGCGGCGCCGGCGGCCTCTGCGAGTTCATGACAGAGCGCCGCACCGACCGCGATCGCGTCGAGCGTGAGCCAGAGCACACCCGGGTCGTCCGCGCTCGACAGCCAGATCATCGTGGCTCGCAGCGGGTCCGCAGTACCGGTTGCGACACCGGCGCGAGCGGCGTACCCGTCGAGCCGATGGCCGGGGGGCGGAGTGACGTCCAGGGACGTCGCAGCCAGGAGGAGTTCGGTCACGTGGGGGCTCCAACGGTCATACCGGCACTGATCTGACGATGAAAGCCAAGATAAACGGCCAACACCGGAATTATCGAGGTCGTCTCAGCGGCGAGCATGATGACAAGTCTCTATCGGACCGCAAGGGCGCCCACGAGGCGGGCAGTGATGTCCCTCGGGTTCGTGATCGCGGTGCCGACCACGACGGCGTACGCCCCGGCATCGCGGACGCTCATGACATCTTCGGCCGTCCAGATCCTGCCTTCGGCGATGATCGGGCAGTCCAGCCGCGTCGCGAGTTGCCGGACCAGCTCGACGTCAGGTCCGGTCGGCGTACGCCCGTCGGTGTACCCGGACAGCGTCGTCGCGACGAAGTCGGCGCCTGCTTCCCGGGCCGCGAGACCGGCGTCGAGGCTGTCCACGTCGCCCATCACGGGTACGCCGAGCTCGTCGTGGATCCGCGTGATCTGTTCGTCCAAGCGCTCCGGCCGAGGTCGGAGGGTCGCGTCGAGCGCGACCAGGTCCGCACCTGCGGCGACGACACCGGCGGCCGACCCGTACGTCGGCGTGATGAAGACGCCGGCCGGATCGCCCAGCTTGTGCAGCCCGACGATCGGCAGGTCGGTCACCGCACGGATCGCGGCGATATCGTCCGGCCCGTTCGCCCGGATCGCGCCCGCGCCGCCGGCCTCCGCGGCCTGCGCCATCAGCGCCATCGCAGCGGGTCCGTGGATGGGATTCTCGGGGCCCGCCTGGCAGGACACGACGAGGCTGCCGCGGGCGAGAGTTCTCATCGCCGGTGCGTCACGATCAGGTCGGCGTACGTCCCGGCCGGTCCGGTGGCGAGCCGTTCGGCACCATCGAGCGAGTTGCCGGCCGCGGGCGTGAGGCGTGCGCGCGACGGAAGGGCATCCCGGACCGGGGCCAGCAGTTGTTCGCCGGCGCCCGCGAACAGACCGCCGACGCACGCGACCGGGACAGGTCCCTCGCCGGCCAGTTGAGCGACCGCGGCCTCGATCGTCTCGGCGATGTCCCCGGCTGCGCGTACGACGAGTTCGTGCGCGACCGGATCGCCCTCGGCCGCGCAACGCAGTACTTCGGGAGCGAACCGGGCGACGTCGTCGACCAGCGTCGAGGAGCGGTACAGCGTGACCGGATCGAGCGCGGTGTCGGCGAGCTTGGTGACCGGCCCGCGACCGTCGCGTGCACGCTGTACGGCGACCAGCCCGGCGCGCCCGATCGCGAACGCGCTGCCCGCGTCCCCGAACAGGTACCCGTGCCCGTCGAGCTTGCGCCAGGTGCCGTCACGGTCGACCGCGAGACAGACCAGTCCGGTGCCAGCAGCAACCACCACGCCGTACCCGTCAGGTAACGCTCCGGCGTGCGCGGTGACCATGTCCTGGGTCAGCCGGACCTCGTCGGCGTCCAGCAACTCGCCGACGTCGGCGGCGAAGGCTTCCGCGGATGCCTGCGGATATCCGGTGAGACCGAGAGCGACGAGCTCGACCGGACCGGTCACGTCCGCCGCGACCGCGGCGGTCCGGATCGCGTCGAGCATCCGGTGCAGAGCGTCCGGTCCGTGCGTGTAACCAGGTCCCTCACCGGTCCGGCCGGACGGAAGAACGCGGAGTCGAAGGGCGGACTGACCGCCGTCAATGGCAATGCGGGTCATGATGCGTGCAGGTTACTGCGCCCATAGAGTCGTGGCCTATGGGTGACTTCAACGGGCTCGACGTTCATCTCGGCAACGTGGCGCGACTCTCGTCCGCGCGGTCCTACTCGATCAGCGCGGAGAACCCGGACGGCGCGAAGGCCGGCGGCGCACGGGCGACCGAGGGGATCCTGTCCAAGCACGCGCGCGACCTCGGCCCGGGCTGGAAGATCCAGCCGTGCATCAACCTCGCCCCCGGGTCGACGACGACACTCGCAGAGATCGAGGGATCCGGCGCGATCACGCACCTCTGGATCACGGTCGACTCGAACACCTGGCGGTCGCTCGTCCTGCGGGCGTACTGGGACGACGAGGAGACGCCGTCGGTCGAGGTACCGCTGGGCGACTTCTTCTGCAACGGGTGGGGACGGCACTGCCAGATCAGCTCGGTGCCGATCGCGGTGAACCCGAAGGGCGGGTTCAACAGCTACTGGCAGATGCCGTTCCGCGCCGGGGCCCGGATCACGATCGAGAACCTGCTCGAGACCGAGATCGAGAACTTCTTCTACCAGGTCGACTTCCTCCGCACCGACGTACCGGACGACATGGCGTACTTCCACGCGCAGTTCCGTCGCAGCAACCCGGTCCCGTACGGCGAGGTGCACACGCTGCTCGACGGCGTCCGCGGGCAGGGGCAGTACGTCGGGACGTACCTCGCGTGGGGCTGCAACAACTCCGGGTGGTGGGGTGAGGGCGAGTTCAAGTTCTACCTCGACGGCGACGACGAGTACCCGACGATCTGCGGCACCGGCACCGAGGACTACTTCGGCGGCGCGTGGGCGTTCGAGCATCCGCAAGGGCAGTACGCGACGTTCACCACGCCGTACCTCGGGATGCCGCAGGTCATCGAGCCGAGCGGGTTCTCCGACAACCAGCAGCGCTTCGGGCTCTACCGCTGGCACATCCAGGACACGATCCGCTTCACCGAGGACCTACGGGTCACCGTCCAGGCGCTCGGCTGGCGGCGCGACGGCCGGTTCCTGCAACTCCAGGACGACCTGGCGTCGACGTCGTTCTGGTACCAGACCGAGCCGCACGCGCCGTTCCCGCAGCTACCCGGGAAGGACTACCTCGAGGTGATCTAGTCCTCGATGTTCGACATCACGTGCTTGATGCGGGTGTAGTCCTCGAGGCCGTACATGGACAGGTCCTTGCCGTGGCCGGAGTGCTTGAAGCCGCCGTGCGGCATCTCGGCGACGATCGGGATGTGCGTGTTGATCCACACGCAGCCGAAGTCGAGGCGGCGGCTCATTCGCATCGCGCGCGCATGGTCGCGGGTGAACACGGACGACGCCAGGCCGTACTCGACGCCGTTCGCCCACCGCAGCGCTTCGTCCTCGTCGGTGAAGCGCTGGACGGTGATGACCGGACCGAAGATCTCCTGCTGGATCGCGTCGTCGTTCTGCTGCAGGCCCGAAACGACGGTCGGCGCGTAGAAGTAGCCGCGCTCGCCGACAATGGCGCCACCGGTGCGGACGCTGGCGTGGTCGGGCAGATTGCGGACGAATCCGTCCACCCGGTGCAGCTGCGCCTCGCTGTTCAGCGCGCCGTACGTCGCCTGCTCGTCGTCCGGCGCACCGGTGCGGGTCTGGTTGGCCTGCTCGGTCAGCGCGTCGACGAAGTTGTCATGGATCCGCGGACCGGCCAGCACGCGGGTCGCCGCCGTACAGTCCTGGCCGGCGTTGAAGTACCCGGCGATCGCGATCGCCTCCGCCGCCTTGTCCAGGTCGGCGTCGTCGAAGACCACGACCGGCGCCTTGCCACCGAGCTCGAGATGGGTCCGCTTCAGCTTCCTCGCCGCCGACGACGCGACCTCCATCCCGGCCCGTACCGACCCGGTGATCGCGACCAGCTGCGGTACGTCGTGATCCACCAGCGCCCGGCCGGTGTCGCGATCGCCGCAGACGACGTTCAGCACGCCCGGCGGCAGGAACTCCTGCGCCACCTCGGCCAGCAGTACGGTCGACATCGGCGTCGTGTCGCTCGGTTTGAGTACGACGGTGTTCCCGGCCGCCAGCGCCGGCGCGATCTTCCAGACCGCCATCATCAACGGGTAGTTCCAGGGCGTGACCTGACCCACGACGCCGATCGGCTCCCGCCGTACCCACGACGTGTGCCCGGCCAGGTACTCACCTGCCGACCGGCCTTCGAGCAACCGCGCAGCGCCCGCGAAGAACCGCAGCTGGTCGACGCACGGCGGGATCTCGTCGGTCACCGTGACCGCCAGCGGCTTGCCCGTGTTCCGGCTCTCGACCGCGACGAACTCGTCCGCCCGCCGCTCCATCGCGTCCGCGATCCGCAGCAACGCCAGCTGCCGCTCGGCCGGCGTCGTGTCCCGCCAGCTCTCGAACGCCCGCGCCGCCGCGGTCATCGCCTGGTCGACGTCCTCCGGGCCCGACAACGGCGCCCGGGCGTACGCCGTACCGATGGCCGGCGCGATCACGTCGTACGTCGCGCCGCTCAGCGCACTCGTCGGCTTGCCGTCCACGATGTTGCTGATGGTGTCCATGACGGTTCCTATCTGGTCGATGCGTAGACACGCTCTCCTTGCACGTACGTCTCCCGAACCCGTGCCGCTGCGATCTCGTCGGGCGGTGCTCTGAACGGATCGCGGTCCAGCACCACCAGATCCGCGAGCGCACCCGTCTCGATCCGGCCGGTATCGTCCGCGTGGTTCACCCACGCGCTCCCGCGCGTGTACGCCGTGAGCGCGGTCGCGAGGTCGAGCGCCTGCTCGGGGAAGAACGGCTCGGCCGTGGACTCGTCGCGCCGGTTGACCGCGACGTGGATTGCCGCGAGCGGATCCGGGCTCGAGACCGGCCAGTCCGACCCGGCTGCGAGTCGCGCGCCTGACCCGGCCAGCGCGCCGAACGGGTACTGCGTTCTGGCGCGCTCAGGGCCGAGGTACGGGACGGTGAGGTCGACCATCTGCTGGTCGTACATCGCCCACAGCGCCTGGATGTTCGCGGTCACGTTCAGCTGGACGAAGCGGGCGATGTCGTCGGAGTGGACCACCTGCAGGTGCGCGAGGTGGTGGCGGCGGTCCGTGTCGCCGTTCTGCTGTCGGGCGTGCTCGAACGCATCGAGTGCTTCGCGGACCGCGCGGTCGCCGATCGCGTGGACGTGGACCTGGAACCCGGCCGCGTCGAGCCGGGTGATGTCGTCGCGCAGCTCGATCGGGTCGACGAACGACAGTCCGGTGTTCGTGGTGCGGCACCCGCAGCCGTCGAAGTACGGCTCGAGCATCCCGGCGGTGAAGTTCTCCGCGACGCCGTCCTGCATGATTTTCACCGTGCCGGCGCGGAACCGCCCGTGGTCTGCGGCTTTCCGCCGTACGACGAGGTCCGGGATCTGCTCGGCGCCGCGATCGCGCTGCCACCACAGCGCACCGTTGACGCGGGCGGTGAGACGGCCGGCCCGAGCGACTTCGAGGTACGCGTCCGTTGCGTCGGGCATGTTGGCGTAGTCGCCGAGGATCGCGTCCTGCCAGCCGGTGATGCCGAGCGAGTGCAGGTACGACTGGGCGTCTTCGAGGGCCGCGACGAGCTCTTCGTGGGTGGTCGGCGGGACGTGCCGGCTCACGAGGTCCATCGCGCCTTCGTGCAGGGTGCCGGTCGGTGCGCCGTCGGGTCCGCGTTCGATCCGGCCGTCGGGCGGGTCCGGCGTACTGCGGTCGATGCCGGCGAGTGTCAGCGCTTTCGAGTTGACCCAGGCGCCGTGGTGGTCGGCGTTCACCAGGAACGCGGGGCGGTCGCCGGTGACCGCGTCGAGATCGGCCGCCCGCGGCGCACCGCCGGGGAAGTCGGGCTGGTGCCAGCCGCCGCCGAGGATCCACGGGACGTCCGGGTGCTGGTCGACGTACCGCTGGACGACCTCCCGGTACGCCGGGAGTCCGTGCGCCGGCGCGAGATCGCACCGACCGCGCTCGAGCCCGCCCTGCACCGGATGCACATGCGCGTCGACGAACCCGGGCAGCAGCAGACCGCCGTCGAGATCGACGACCTCGGTCGTGCTCGCGCGGTCCCCGGCCGCGACGATCCGGCCGTCCCGGACCCCGACGTCCGTCCCCGGGCGGTACGACGTCCCGTCGAAGACCGCGCCGTTGACGAACAGGAGGTTCACGCAGCTCCCCTACGGATTCCGCAACGGATATGGGCATGCAGTGCTGACATCGACAGACTACCGGCTCTCCTGGCACGAAATCACTTGCTTGGACGCGATTTTCCGGGCACGATGTCGGCTACTGGCCAGCCTGGAGAAGAGGGGAAGCCCTATGCCGTCCGAAACCGACTTCGCCCACCTGCAGCAGTCGGCGCGCGACCACCTGTGGATGCACTTCACCCGGTTGTCGAGCTATCAGACCGGCGAAGTCCCGGTGATCGTGCGCGGCGACGGCGTCTACATCTACGACGCCCGCGGCAAGCGGTACCTGGACGGTCTCGCGGGTCTGTTCGTCAACCAGCTCGGCCACGGGCGGACGGAGCTCGCCGAGGCGGCGGCCAAGCAGGCGTCGGAGCTGGCGTTCTTCCCGCTCTGGTCGTACGCACATCCCAAGTCGATCGAGCTGGCCGAGCGGGTCGCGGCGTACGCACCCGGCGATCTGAACCGGGTGTTCTTCACCAGCGGCGGCGGCGAAGCGGTCGAGTCGGCGTGGAAGCTGGCCAAGCAGTACTTCAAGCTCACCGGCAAACCGGGCAAGCACAAGGTGATCAGCCGCGCGATCGCGTACCACGGTACGACGCAGGGGGCGCTGTCGATCACCGGACTGCCGGAGCTCAAGGAGCCGTTCGAGCCCCTCGTGCCGAGCACCTTCCGGGTGCCGAACACGAACATCTACCGCGCCCCGATCCACGGAGACGACCCGGTCGCGTTCGGCCGCTGGGCCGCCGACCAGATCGCGGTCGCGATCGAGAACGAAGGCGCGTCGACAGTCGCCGCCGTCTTCCTGGAACCGGTGCAGAACGCCGGTGGTTGCTTCCCGCCGCCACCGGGGTACTTCGAACGCGTCCGCGAGATCTGCGACGAGTACGACGTCCTGCTCGTCAGCGACGAGGTGATCTGCGCCTTCGGCCGGCTGGGCCACATGTTCGGAGCCGAGCGGTTCGGATACCAGCCGGACATCATCACCTGTGCGAAGGGCATCACGTCGGGCTACTCGCCGCTCGGCGCGATGATCACGACGGACCGGCTGATCGAGCCGTTCCTGCACGGAGACACCATGTTCGCCCATGGCTACACCTTCGGTGGCCATCCCGTATCAGCCGCGGTCGCCGTCGCCAACCTGGACATCTTCGAGCGCGAAGGCATCAACGAGCACGTCCGGAGCCGGGAGGGGGATTTCCGGGCGACACTCGAGAAGCTGCTCGACCTGCCCATGGTCGGCGACGTCCGCGGCGCGGGCTACTTCTACGGAATCGAACTCGTCAAGGACAAGACCACCAAGGAAACCTTCAACGACGAGGAGTCCGAACGCCTCCTCCGAGGCTTCCTCTCCAAAGCCCTCTTCGACGCCGGCCTCTACTGCCGAGCCGACGACCGCGGCGACCCCGTCATCCAACTCTCCCCACCCCTGATCTGCGACCAACCCCACTTCGACGAAATAGAATCCATCCTCAGATCCGTCCTCAAGGAAGCCGAATCCCAGCTGTAGGTCGAGCCCGCGAGGAAGGTAAGTCCAGCCCGCGCGTGCTACGCGGCGCTTCCTTCGTCGCTCCGCTCCTCAGCGCACCGCTCCACACACTCCCACCCACCCCCGGCTCATCGCCGTGCATCCCATCCGGCTATCGCCGGACCGTGCGCGCTCATCGCGCGGCGACTACTCAGCCGGCGTGCTGATTCGAACAACTCCACGCGAGGACCGCCCGTGCCGGTACTGGGGCGATTAAGCGTCCGGAGCCGATCCGAAGCTCGTCCGGGCCGTCTCGTGCCACGACACCGCGCCGAGCCAGGTCCCAGCCATGGTGACCTGCTGCTCGGCAGCTCCGCACCGGAGACTCACACCTGACACCATCAGGGCCCGCCGAACCGACCTGACGAAGTGGTCGATCAAAGCTCGCACATCCCGCACCGACACCGCGTAGCAGCACCCGACTGCGCAGCCTGCACGCCCCGAGCGCTGGCGCAAGCCCGCTTAACTGTCGGTCGTCCCCCGGCCGCGGTGTCGATGCAGGGCCAGGCGCTGCACCGGCAGATGGCGGCCAGGCGCGCCGTCATGCATCCGATGCTATCGACACAAATCACTGTCGTCATATTTCTACCAACAGACATACGACGCGTGAGAAAGTTTCATCGATTGCAGCCTGTAACGTTCCGCTTTGCGTACCGATAGCTTGGGCAGGGTCGGAACCTTTTTTGGGGGGAGTATGCGCGCACGCTCGCGCTCAATTCTTGCGGTGGTCGCCTCTGGGCGAGGCAATGATGTCAGATAAAAAGAAGGGCAAGCCGCGGAAGCGGTCGAAGCGGTTCGGAGTCGTCATCGTGCTGCTGACCAGCAGCGCTAGCTTCATTGCAGGGGCGGTGGTTGATCCAGTTCGCGACCGCTACCTGCCCGGACTCCTGGACCAGGTCGACGACAGGCGCGGCAACGGCGTGCTATTCGCCTCCCGGGAATGGCCGTACAACGGCTGTTCACCTGTTCCGATGGCTCCGGCCGGACAGGCTGGAGCACTCGCCAGTTACCGGAAAGGTCGTCCTGACACGACTTCGCTGTTTGCTGCCGGCGTCGGAGTCCCGTATCGGGAGGGCCAGATCGACCTTGTCCTGTCCAGCCGGACATCGGACACCTTGACGATCACGGACATCTCGGCGGATGTGCATCGCGCCGATCCGTCACAACCCTTGTGGGCGGTGACTGACGCATCTGGTGGCTGCGGAGACACACCCATCCGGCTGTTCGACCTCAATCTCGACAAGACGGTCGGGGTCGGGACCCGACGCCTCAAGGACCGCGGGGTCGAAAATCCCAATAAACAGACGCCAGAGCCAGAGGTGAATGCCAACCCGTTGGGTTCAGCATTCACAGTCTCGCAGGAAGATCCTGCAGAGGTCTTCATAAATGTCAATGCCTGCGACAACTACTTCGAATTCAGCATCGTCATCACATATGCCGTCAACGGAGCCAGTCACACGGAGACCATCCGGCCCGAGGACGGGGATTACAAGGTCGTCGGCGGAAAGGCTACGAACTACTTCTTGGCGAACCTTGGCGATCCAGGTCCTGATTCACCACCGCCGTTGGAGCCTGCTGATCCGAGCATGTTCGGTAAGTGCACGTAGCAGTCACCGATGGTCCAAGGCTGCGGTGTGAGTTGGGTCTGAGGCTACAAGTCGCTGCCGCTCGCGGACCAGGCGTGGTCGCCTGAGCGCGTCGCAGCCGGTCAGCTTGCTAGGAGCGGTCGGCGGGGTAATCGACGCGCGATAAGCGCGCACGGCGGGCGGCAGCCCGCTGACTGCGGCGGCAGCCGCCGCGCCCGGCGATAGCCGGAAGGGATGCACCGCGATGAGCGGGGGGTGGGTGGGTGCGCGCGGAGCGGGTGCGCTGAGGAGCGGAGCGACGAAGGAAGCACCTGCGTAGCGCGCGGGGGCCTTCCCTTCCCCACCTACCGTGCGCGGGGGGCTCTTCCCCCGGAGTACCTAGAAGTCGAAGCCCAGGCCCATCGCGTCCAGGGTGCGGAGCCAGAGGTTTCGGTGGCCGGCGTGTTTGTCGGCTTGGTGCATGGACCAGCGGGTGAGGCGGATGCCGGCGGTGCGGAGGGGTTCGGGTGGGAAGGGGAGGGGGCGGTCGCGGACCATTTGCAGGTGGGTGCGGTCGGTTGATTCGCCGTACAGGAGGTCGAGGATGACGTCGGCGCCGAAGCGGGTGGCGGCTACGCCGAGGCCCGTGTAGCCGAGGGCGTAGGCCGTGTGGCCGGCGTGGGCGGTGCCGTAGAAAGCGCAGAAGCGAGTGCTGGTGTCGATGACGCCGCCCCACCGGTGGGTGAAATGGAGGCCCTCCAATTGAGGGAAGGTCTGGAAGAAGTGGCGGGCCAGCATCGTGTGGATGGAGTTTCGTTGCTCCAGGCCTGGGTCGATGCGGCTCCCGAAGTAGTACAGCGGCAGGTAGCCGCCCCACAGGATGCGGTTGTCCCGGGTGAGGCGGTAGTAGTGGAAGAGGTTGGACGCATCGCCGACCCCCTGCCGACCACGCCAGCCGACGGATGCCAGTTGGGCGTGGGACAACGGCTCGGTGACCAGCACCAGGTCGTAGACGGGGACCGTGTAGAGGCGCAATCGACGCAGCAGCGAGGGAAACGCGTTCGTCGCCAGCGCAATCCGGTCGGCACGGACCGATCCCGTTGCCGTGTGCAACGAGCGCGAGTGCAAGCGCGTGACGGCACTGTGTTCGTGGATGCGTACACCGTGGTCGAGGCAGGCCTGACGCAATCCCCAGGCCAGTCGGGCGGGCTCGACCAGAGAAGTGCGGGACGGGTCGAACAGAGCGCCCAGGTAGGTAGGGGAATGGATCTCCGCGCGCGCCGCGTCCTGGTCGAGCAGCCGTGCGTCGGGACGATCGGCGGCCTCGGCTGCGAGTTCCTCGAGATGGTGAGGTTCGGTGGCAACCGTGAGTTCGCCGGTGAGTTGCCAATCGCAGTCGATCCGGTACCGCCTGATGGTCTCGCCGAGGGCACGATGGTTCTCGAGCCCGAGACGTTCGAGTTCCTCGATCTCGGACGGCCACCGAGCCACCCCGTTCGCATACCCGTGCGTCAGGCTCGCGTCGCAGAAACCACCGTTCCGCCCGCTCGCGGCCGAGCCGCAGACATCGCCTTCCAGCAGTACGACGTCCAGCGACGGATACCGCTCCTTCGCGCGCAACGCCGTCCACAGGCCGGTGTAACCGCCGCCGACCACGGCCAGGTCGGCCGTGGTCGGACCGAGCAGTGCGGGCAGCGGCTCCGGTGCCGACTTGTCCTCGAGCCAGAAGACTCGCGGTTCGGCCCCGGCAAGCGCTGCCAGTTTCATCGGGTACGCCGGCGTCGCGCCAGCTCACCCCCCAGGACGAGGACGAGCGCCAGCAGGAACATCGCCGTACCGACGACGTTGATCTGCGGCGGGATGTCGCGCTGCGCCGATCCCCAGACGAACATCGGGAACGTCACCGTCGTACCCGCGTTCAGGTTCGTGATGATGAAGTCGTCGAACGACAACGAGAAGCTCAGCAGCGCCGCGGCCAGGATGCCCGGGAACACCAGCGGGAACGTGACCCGCCAGAACGTCTGCCACTCGTTCGCATACAGGTCCATCGCCGCCTGTTCCAGCCGTGAATCCATGCCGGTCAGCCGCGCCTTCACGGTCACGACCACGAACGACAGGCAGAACATCACGTGCGCGATCAGCACCGTCCAGAACCCGAGCCGGCCGCCGAACCCGCTCGACACGAACAGGGCGAGCAGCGACGAGCCGAGCACGATCTCCGGCGAGGCCATCGGCAGGAAGATGAACTGGTTCGCGCCGGCGCGGCCGCGGAAGCGGTGCCGCACCATCGCGAACGCCATCAACGTTCCCAGCGCCGTCGCGATCACCGTCGCCAGCAACCCGATCCGCAGCGAGGTCGACACCGCGTCGCACAACCCGTACGGACGGCACGGGTGCTGCCAGTTCTGCCAGGTGAACCCGTCGAACGTGTACGACAGCTTGCTCTTCGGCGCGTTGAACGACATCAGCATCACGACGACGATCGGCGCGAACAGATAGAGCAGAACGAGCAACGCGACGAAGACGACCAATCGCTGCCTGATCCACCTCATACCAGGTCCTCCGTCCCCGCCCGCCAGACGTACAGGAGGACCAGCACCACGATCGCCGCCATCAACGTCACCGACAACGCGGCCGCGGTCGGATACGCGCCGGCGGAGAAGAGCCGTTGGATGTCGTTCCCGATCATCCGCTGCTTCGGCGTACCCAGGAGCTGCGCATTGATGTAGTCGCCCGCCGCCGGGATGAAGGTCAGCAGCGTCCCCGCCACCACACCCGGCATCGACAGCGGCAAGGTCACCGTCCGGAACGTCGTGAACGGATTGGCGAACAGGTCACCGCCCGCCTCGATCAATCGTGGATCGATGCGCTCGAGCGAGGCGTACAGCGGCAGCACCATGAACGGCAGGAAGTTGTACGTCAGCCCGGTCACCACCGCGGTCGTTGTCGCCAGCAACCGTCCGTCCGGGCCGAGGATGTGCAGCCACTTCAACGCGTCGACGACGAACCCGTTGTCCGACAGCAGCAGCTTCCACGACAGCGTACGGATCAGGAAGCTGGTGAAGAACGGCGCGATCACCAGCGCGAGCATCAGGTTCTTCCACCGGCCGGCCTTCATCGCGATCGCGTACGCCAGCGGATACCCGAGCAGCAGGCAGAACACCGTCGTCAGCAGCGAGTACCACAACGACCGTCCGAATGGCCGCGCGTAGTCGGCCATCGTGTCGACGAAGTTCTGGAAGTGCCAGGTCATCTTGAACCCGGACTCGATCGACCCGTTCGGATCGTACAAACTTGCCGCCAGCAACGAAACGAGCGGTACGACGAAGAACAGCAGCAACCACAGCCCGCCCGGCAACAGCAACAGGTACCCGGTGAACCGCCGGCCGGACCGTTCCACCTTCGCCGGCGGTGCCGCCGCGGCTGCCCCGAGCTGGCCGACCGCGCTCATCAGGCGCCATCCGGATCATCGATGTCCCCGACCCCGGCCCGGGCGTCCTGTTCCGCATCCAGCACGAACGTGTGCATCGGCAACCAATGCAGATCAACGGTCTCACCGACCCCGAACGTCCCCCGCGCACCGGTGTTCTGCTCGAAGATCGTCAGCTCCTGATCCCACGGCAGCTTCACCAGGTACTGCGTACTCACGCCGACGTAACTCACATCCGTCACGACCGCGCCGCGCAACTGGTTCGACCCGTTGCTCTGCTCGGTCCCGGCCGCGGCGATGAACACCTTCTCCGGACGGATCCCCATCCAGACATCGCCCTCGGTGACCCGGCACCGCGGCAGCGGCACGGTCACCTTGCGACCGTGGACGTCGACGGTCAGGTCGTCCTCGGACTGTCCGATGATCGAGGCCCGGATCAGGTTCGACTGGCCGAGGAAGTTCGCCACGAACGTCGTCGCGGGCAGGTCGTACAGCTCGGCCGGGGAACCCATCTGCTCGATCACGCCGCCGTTCATCACCGCGATGGTGTCGGCCATCGTCATGGCCTCTTCCTGGTCGTGGGTGACGTGGACGAACGTGATGCCGACCTCGGTCTGGATCCGTTTCAGCTCCAGCTGCATCTGCCGCCGCAGCTTCAGGTCGAGCGCGCCGAGCGGCTCGTCCAGCAACAGCACCTGCGGCCGGTTGATCAGCGCGCGGGCCAGCGCGACCCGCTGCTGCTGCCCGCCGGACAGCTGCGACGGCCGCCGCTTGCCGTACGTCGAGAGCTCGACCAGGCTGAGCATCTCCTCGACCTTCGGCTTGAAGTCCTTGACCCCGCGCCGCTTCAGCCCGAACGCGACGTTCTCGAAGATGTCGAGGTGCGGGAACAGCGCGTAGTTCTGGAAGACCGTGTTGACCGGGCGCTTGTACGGGCGCAGGCCGGTGATCTCCTGCTCGCCGAGGCGGATGCTGCCGGCGGTCGGCTCCTCCAGACCGGCGATCATCCGCAGCGTCGTCGTCTTGCCGCACCCGGACGGGCCGAGCAGCGCGAAGAACGAGCCGGACGGGACCGTCAGGTCGAGGTTGTCGACCGCTCGGTGTCCACTGAACTGCTTGCTGATTCCGTGGAGAACTAGGTCACTGGTCATCTATCAGCCCCCGATCGCGAGGTTGAAGTCGGTTTCGTAGAGGGCTGCCTTGGCTGTGTCGAGCGGCATGAACGACGCCGTCTTCGCCAGCGTGGCCTGGTCGGGGAAGATCAGCGGGTCGTCGACCACATCCGGATCGACGGTCTCCATCGCCTTCTTCGCACCCGTCACGGGGCAGATGTAGTTGACCCAGTCGGCCAGCGTGGCGGCGACCTCGGGTTCGTAGTAGTAGTTCATCAACGCCTCGGCGTTGGTCTTGTGGGTCGCCTTGTTCGGAATCAGCATGTTGTCCGACCACAACATCAGGCCCTCTTCCGGCACCACGAACTTGATGTCGGGGTTGTCGGCCTGCATCGCGATCACGTCACCGGACCAGGCCTCGCAGGCGGCGATGTTGCCGGCGTTCAGGTCCTGGACGTAGTCGTTGCCGGTGAACCGGCGGACCTGCCCGGAGCCGACGTACTCCTGCAGTTTGTCCAGCGCCTTGCTCCACTCGGCGTCGTTGAACTTCCCCGGGTCGGCGCCGACCAGCTTGAGCATGAACGACATCGTGTCCGGCATCTCCGAGAGCAGGGTGACCCGGCCCTTCAGATCGCCGCGGGTGAGCAGGTCGGTGAAGCTGCCGACCTCCTGGGTGACCTTCGCGTTGTACGCGATCCCGGTCAGTCCGCTCTGCCACGGCACGCTGTAGTCGCGGTTCGGGTCCCAGGCCGGTGCCTTGAGCTGTTTGAGCAACTGCTTGTCGACGTTCGGGATCTTGCTGTGGTCGAGCTTCTGGATCCAGCCCAGCCCGACCATCCGGGCCGCCATCCAGTCGGTCAGTACGAAGATGTCCCGGCCACAGGACTGGCAGCTGCCGAGCTGGTCGCGGACCTTGGCGTAGAACTCGGCGTTGTCGTTGACGTCGGCGGTGTAGGTGACCGTGATCCCGGACTGCTTCTGGAAGTCCTCCAGCGTCGGCAGGACGGTCTTGCCGTTCACCTTCTCGTCGGACTCGTCCATGTAGCTCGGCCAGTTGGAGAAGTTCAGCGTCTTCTGCGACGACGAAAGGTCTGTGCTGACGCAACTGCCCGCGCTCTGCCGAGCCGGCGGGATCCCGCAGCCCGCCAGCACCCCTCCGACCCCGAGCGCGGACAGCGACATCCCCTTCAGGACCGCGCGACGCCCCACGACGCGCTGTTGCCGAGGACTCATGGAACCCCCTAGGAACCGTCTGTCGCGGGCGATACTGTCAAACCTTGGCGATCTGAACAAGGGATTCCGAAGCTAAACGGTCATCTCGCAACGAATTCCGCTTCCGCAGCTTGCTGACGCCCCAGCCGGGTGAAAAGATCCTGAGGTGGCAGTGCGAACGGGAAACCCCGACAAGAACCAGACCCTGCTGGACGACACCGCGAAGGCGATCATCGAGCAGTTGCAGCTCGACGGACGGCGTTCGTACGCCGCGATCGGCAAGGCTGTCGGCCTGTCCGAGGCCGCGGTCCGGCAGCGGGTGCAACGGCTGACCGAGGCCGGGGTGATGCAGGTTGTCGCGGTCACCGATCCGCTCGAGCTCGGGTTCGACCGGCAGGCGATGATCGGGATCAAGGCCGAGGGCGCGCTCGAGCCGATCGCCGACGAGCTGGCCAAGATGGACGAGGTCGAGTACGTCGTGGTGACGGCCGGCTCGTTCGACATCCTGGCCGAGGTGCTGTGCGAGAGCGACGAACACCTGCTGCAGGTGCTGTCCGAGCGGGTCCGGGCGATCGAGGGCGTGAAGGCGACCGAGACGTTCGTCTACCTGAAGCTGGTGAAACAGACCTATTCGTGGGGTGTCCGCTGAACCTCTGGTCGGCTCCCGATCCGCTCCCGGAGCGTCCTGGGCTCGCGGGCGACCGGCAGGCCGACGTGGTGATCGTCGGCGCCGGGTACACCGGGCTGTGGACGGCCTATTACCTGGCGAAAGCGGATCCGTCGCTGCGCATCGTCGTACTGGAGGCCCAGATCGCCGGATTCGGGGCATCCGGGCGCAACGGCGGGTGGTGCTCGGCGCTGTTCCCGGTCTCGTCGAAGCGGTTGGCTGCGTTGCCGGGGTCGAGCCGGGAGGCGGCGATCGAGCTGCACCGGGCGATGCAGGCAAGCGTGAACGAGGTCGGCCTCGTGAGCGCGGCCGAGGGGATCGATTGCGACTACCACAAGGGCGGGACCGTCGTACTGGCGCGGACCCCGGTGCAGCTGGCACGGGCGCGGGCCGAGGTGGACGCGGCAGCCGAGTGGGGACCGGGAGACCTTCAGTTCCTGACACCGGACGAAGTCGCGGCCAAGGTCCGGGCGACAAAGGTGCTGGGCGCAACGTTCACACCGCACTGCGCCGCGATCCATCCGGGGAAGCTGGCGCGCGGGCTGGCTGCGGTGGTCGAGCGGCTCGGGGTCACGATCCACGAGCAGACGCCGGTGACCCGGATCCTGCCCGGGCGAGCGGTGACGCCGTACGGCGTGGTGCGCGCGGAGGTCGTCGTCCGGGCGACCGAGGGGTTCACGCCCGGACTGGCCGGGCAGGAGCGGGCCGTCGCGCCGGTGTATTCGTTGATGGTGGCAACGGAGCCGTTGAGTGCCGAGGTGTGGGACCGGATCGGGCTGGCGGACCGGCCGACGTTCAGTGATCAGCGGCATCTGATCATCTACGGACAGCGGACCGCTGACGGGCGGCTGGCGTTCGGCGGGCGCGGGGCGCCGTACCACTTCCGGTCGCGGATCGAGCCCGGGTTCGACGACGTACCGCGGGTGTTCAAGGGGTTGCAGAAGACGCTGCGGGACCTGTTCGACATCTCGCCGGAGTTCACGCATGCGTGGGGCGGGCCGTTGGGTGTGCCGCGGGACTGGTGCGCGTCGGTCGGGCTGGAGCGCGGCGTCGCCTGGGCGGGTGGGTACGTCGGGGACGGCGTGAGTACGACGAACCTCGCGGGGCGCACGTTGCGCGACCTGATCCTCGAGCGCGACACCGCGTTGACGCGCCTGCCGTGGGTCGGGCACCGGTCGCGGGCGTGGGAGCCGGAGCCGTTGCGCTGGCTGGGGATCAACGCGGGATTGCGGGCGATGACGCTCGCGGACGTCGAGGAGCGGGTGACGCGACGGGAGAGCGTGATCGCGCGGTTGATGGCTCCGCTACTTGGCGGCTGAGACCGGCACGCGGCCGGCCTCCATCAGCGGTACGCCGGTGAGCTGGATGCTGGGCTGGACCCAGTCGTTGAGGATCGGGTCCTCGGTGGCGAGGTGGCCGGAGAGCTCGGTCTGGCTGAGTTCGAAGACGTGCGCGGGGTTGCCGGTGAGGTCGACGACGGTCTGCATCAGCCGGCCGACCTGCTCCTCCCAGAGCACGTCGACGAACTCGTGCCGGTCCGGGCGGATCAGCAGCAGATCGACGTCGCTGTCCAGATCACCGTCGCCACGCGCGATCGCGCCGTACACGCCGGCGTGCACCGGCGGGATCCGCCAGCCGCTGATCTCGTCGGCGAGCCGGCTGACCAACGTACTGCGGAGGTCCGCGAGCTGCTCGACGATCGCCGCGACGAGGTGCTTGCGATTGAGGCGATAGAGCAACGAATTGCCGAGATCGTCGACGTGTACGAGCCCGGTCGCGGCCAGCCGTTGCAGCACGAGCCGCACGCCCCCGACGCTTCCGGACTCGGCCAGCTTGTGGATCTGGCGCCCGGACAGGCCTTCCTCGGCCCGCGCCAGGACCAGCAGCACCGGGCCGTCGAGGGACGGCACCACTGTGCTGATCGGGCTCTTCAGATCCATAACCCGTCTCACCCTAGTGATCACCCCGACAGGTCAAGTAATCACCGTGACGCGTCAGAGACCCTTGGCGTTGGCGCGAGGGCTCGGGGTGGCGGTACGGAGCTCGGTGGTGAAGGCGTAGCGGTCGCCGCGGTAGACGGCCGAGGTGTACTCGAAGACGCGGTCGCGGCCGTCGAAGCTGATGCCGTGCAGGGCGAGGCACGGCTGCGTGGTCGGGATGTCGAGCCAGCCGGCCGTCTTCGCGTCGGGCATGACCGGCTCGAGTCGCGACGTACCGCTGGCGACGTCGATGCCGTAGCGGCTGGTGAGCAGGTCGTAGAGGGAGCCACTGAGGTCGTCGGCCCGCAGACCGGGTACGTACGCCGCGGGCAGCGTGGTGCGCTCGACCACCATCGGGTGGTCGTCGGCGAGCCGCAGCCGGGTGAACGCGATGATCGGATCACCCACCGGGATCCGCAGACGCCGGGCCGCGGCCCGCTCGGCCCGCTGGTGCCGGAACTCGAGCATCGTGCTGCCCGGCCGCATCCCGCGCCGGCGGATGTCCTCGGAGAACCCGATCATCCCGAGCCATCGCGCCACCTTCGGCCGGGACGTATACGTGCCACTCCCGTGCCGCCGTACCAGCAACTCCTCGATCACCAACTCGTCCACGGCTCGTCGCAGAGTCATCCGCGCGACGTTCCACCGCACCGCCAACTCCCGCTCAGGCGGCAGCGCGGCTCCCTCCGGCAACGTGTCGATCAGGCTCAGCAACAACGCCCGGATCTCAGCGGCCTTCCCCGGCAACGAACCATGCATGGGTCCTGGGTAACACCTGACTAGACCTCTTCGACACCCTTTCGATCACCACCGAAGCAAAAACAAGCACGCTTGATTCTTTCTGGTGGGCGTGGGACGCTCGGCGCACGGTCTCCTGGTGAGGGAGTGCAGCGTGCAACTGGATGTCGTACTGGCTGATTTGTGGGCCGAGAGTGCGGAGCTGGATCGGTTGGTCGGTGGGCTGGCGGCGGACGAGTGGTCCACGCCGACGCCGGCCGAGGGGTGGACGGTCGCGCATCAGATCGCGCACCTCGCCTGGACCGACGAGGCCGCGCACCTGGCCGCGACCGATCCGGAGGGCTTCAAGGCCTCGTTGCGTACGGCGGCCGCCAGCCCCACGACGTACGTCGACGATGGCGCGGCCGAGACCGCGGCGCTGCCGCCGGAGCAACTGCTGCCGTACTGGCGGGAGACTCGCGCGGACGTCGCCGAGGCGCTGAAGAAGGTGCCGGCCGGCGAGAAGGTGCTTTGGTACGGCCCGCCGATGAGCCCGACCTCGATGGCGACCGCGCGGCTGATGGAGACCTGGGCGCACGGCCAGGACGTGTTCGACGGACTCGGCGTACGTCGACTGCCGAGCAACCGGCTGCGCCACGTCGCGCATCTGGCGGTGCGCACGCGGGACTTCGCGTACCTGCTCAACGACCGCACGCCGCCGAGCGAGCAGTTCCGCGTCGAGCTGACCGGGCCGGATGGCGATGCATGGTCGTGGGGACCCGAGGACGCTGAACAGCGGGTGAGTGCGCCGGCGCTGGACTTCTGCCTGCTGGCGACGCAACGACGGCACCGCGATGACCTCGCCGTGGAGGCCGAGGGGGCGCAGGCCGAGGAGTGGCTGGCGATCATCCAGGCGTTCGCCGGGTTGCCTGGGAAGGGCCGGCGGCCGGGGCAGTTCGCATGACCGAACCGATCCGCATCGGGAACGCGTCCGGGTTCTACGGAGACCGGTTCAGCGCGGTACACGAGATGCTGACCGGTGGACCGCTGGACGTGCTGACCGGCGATTACCTGGCTGAGTTGACGATGCTCATCCTCGGTCGCGATCGGCTGAAGGATCCGTCGCTCGGCTACGCGCGGACGTTTCTCAAGCAGCTCGAGACAGGGCTGGGCGAGGCGCTGGATCGGGGCGTGAAGATCGTCAGCAATGCGGGTGGACTCAACCCGGCCGGGCTGGCGAAGGCGATCGCGGAGCTTGCGGACAAGCTGGGTTTGCAGCCGAAGATCGCGTACGTCGAGGGCGACGACCTTCTCCCCAGGGCCGAAGAGCTGGGGTTGGGGCAGCCCTTGACCACCAATGCCTACCTGGGTGCTTGGGGGATCGCCGAGGCGTTGCAGGCTGGTGCGGACGTCGTGGTGACGGGGCGGGTCACCGATGCGTCGGTGATCGTCGGGCCGGCGGCGGCGCATCACGGCTGGAAGCGAACGCAGTACGACGAACTTGCCGGCGCGGTCGTCGCGGGACATGTGATCGAGTGCGGCTGCCAGGCGACCGGTGGGAACTACGCGTTCTTCAGCGAGATCCGCGACTTCGGGCGGCCGGGGTTTCCGATCGCGGAGATTGACGCGGACGGCAGCAGCGTGATCACCAAGCACGACAACACCGGCGGCGCGGTCACGATCGACACGGTCAAGGCGCAGCTGCTGTACGAGATCACCGGCGCCCGGTACGCCGGTCCGGACGTCACGACCCGCCTCGACACGATCGAGCTTTCCGCGGACGGCCGCGACCGCATCAGGATCTCCGGCGTCCAGGGCGAGGCACCGCCGCCGACGTACAAGGTCTCGCTGAACAGCGTCGGCGGGTTCCGCAACGAGGTCGACTTCGTGCTCACCGGGCTGCAGCTGGAGCAGAAGGCCGAGCTGGTCCAGCGACAGCTCGAGCAGGCGCTGCCGAAGCGGCCGGCCGAGCTGAAGTGGTCACTGGCCTGGACCGAGAAGCCGAACGCCGAGTCCGAGGAGGAGGCGAGCGTCTTCCTGCGCTGCGCGGTGAAGGACCCGGATCCGAAGGTCGTCGGCCGGGCGTTCAGCAGCGCCGCGGTCGAGCTGGCGCTGGCGAGCTACCCCGGCTTCCACGTCACCGCGCCGCCCGGCGACGGTTCGCCGTACGGCGTGTTCCGGGCCGGGTACGTCGACATCCACGAGGTGGAGCATGTAGTCGTACTCCCCGACGGCACCCGCACGGTGATCGAGCCGGCCGCCGAGACCGAACCGCTGGCTCCCGTCGACGACATCGAGGAGCCGATGCCGCTGCTCCAGCTGTCGAGCGGGCCGCCGCGGACACGAGAGGTCCCGCTCGGCCGCATCGCCGGCGCGCGTTCCGGCGACAAGGGCGGCGACGCGAACGTCGGCGTGTGGGTGCGCGACGAGAAGGCGTGGCGCTGGCTCGCGCACACGCTCACGGTCGACCTCTTCAAGCAACTCTTGCCCGAGACGCAGCCGCTGACTGTGACTCGCTATCTTCTCCCCAACCTGTGGGCGGTGAACTTCGTCGTCGAGGGACTGCTGGGCGAGGGTGTTGCGGCGCAGGCCCGGTTCGACCCGCAGGCGAAGGCGGTCGGCGAGTGGTTGCGGTCCCGGTATGTCGACGTACCAGAGGTCCTGCTGTGAACGACTACCGAGACTCCGTGCGGCACTTCATGGACGCCGAGGTGCTGCCTCAGCTCGACCAGTGGGAACGGGACGGCGAGCTGCCGCGGGAGCTGCACAAGAAGGCGGGCGCAATCGGCCTGCTCGGCGTCGGCTTCCCGGAGTCGGTCGGTGGCGGCGGGGGATCATTGCTTGACGCAATCGATGTGGTCGAGGAGATGCATTACGCGGGTGGGTCCGGTGGGTTGGTCGCCTCGCTTCTCACCTGCGGGATCGCGCTTCCGCATATCGTTGCTGCTGGCAACGAGCAGCAGATCGAGCGGTGGGTTCGTCCCACGTTGAGCGGTGAGTTGATCGGGGCGCTGGCGATCACGGAGCCGGGTGGCGGGTCGGATGTGGCGTCTCTACGGACGACGGCTCGGCGCGAAGGTGATGTGTTCGTGGTGAATGGCGCGAAGACGTTCATCACGTCGGGGTGTCGGGCGGATTTTGTGACGACAGCCGTCCGGACCGGTGGTCCGGGTGCGCACGGGATCAGTCTGTTGGTGATCGAGCGCGGGTTCGAGGTGTCGCGGAAGCTGGAGAAGATGGGATGGCTGTGCTCGGACACAACTGAGCTGTCGTTCGCCGATGTTCGTGTGCCGGTCGAGAATCTGGTCGGGGCCGAGGGCTCGGGGTTCGTGCAGCTTGCGGTGAACTTCGTGGCTGAGCGGCTGACGCTGGCTGTGCAGGCGTATGCGGGTGCTCAGCGGGCGCTTGATCTGGCGGTGGCCTGGTGCCGGGACCGGGAGACGTTCGGCAGGCCGTTGATTTCGCGGCAGACCGTGCAGCACACGCTGACCGAGATGGCTCGGCGGATCTCGGTCGCGCGGGTTTATGTGCGTGACGTGGCGCGGCGTGCGGATGCGGGCGAGGACGTCATCGCCGAGACCTGTTTCGCGAAGAACACCGCGGTCGAAGCCGGGCAGTGGGTCTGCGATCAGGCGCTGCAGTTGCACGGCGGTCTCGGCTACATGCGGGAGGCCGAGGTCGAACGCCAGTACCGCGACCAGAAGATCCTCGCGATCGGCGGCGGCACCACGGAGATCCTGACGGGCCTGGCATCGAAGAGACTGGGGTTCACCGCATGAGTAACCGCGAGGCGATGCTGGAGAAGCTCGTCGCCCTCGACGCCGAACACGCGAAGGCACTGGCCGGCGGTGGCGAGAAGTACGTCGACCGCCACCACAAGCGCGGCAAACTGCTCGCCCGGGAGCGGATCGAGCTGCTGCTCGACCCCGACTCGTACTTCCTCGAGCTGTCCCCGCTGGCCGGCTGGGGTTCGGACTTCACCGTCGGCGCGAGCCTGGTGACCGGGATCGGCGTCGTCGAGGGTGTCGAGTGCCTGATCACCGCGAACGACCCGACCGTCAAGGGCGGCGCGAGCAACCCGTGGACGCTGAAGAAGGCCCTGCGGTCGGACGAGATCGCACGGGCGAACCGGCTGCCGGTGATCAGCCTGGTCGAGTCCGGTGGCGCGGACCTGCCGACGCAGAAGGAGATCTTCATCCCCGGCGGCGCGATGTTCCGCAACCTGACCCGGCTGTCCGCCGAGGGGATCCCGACGATCGCGCTGGTGTTCGGCAACTCGACCGCGGGCGGTGCGTACATCCCCGGCATGAGCGATTACGTGGTGATGGTCGACGGCGGCGCGAAGGTGTTCCTGGCCGGGCCGCCGTTGGTGAAGATGGCGACCGGTGAGGACGCGGACGACGAGTCGCTCGGCGGCGCGTCGATGCACGCGCGACAGTCCGGGCTTGCGGATTACTTCGCCGTCGACGAGCAGGACGCGATCCGGCTCGGGCGGCAGATCGTGTCCCGGCTGAACTGGCGCAAGCAGGGTCCGGCGCCCAAGCCGTCGTACGACGAACCGCTGCTCGACTCCGACGACCTGCTGGACATCGTGCCGGATGACCTGAAGATCCCGTTCGACCCGCGGGACGTGATTGCTCGCGTCGTGGACGGATCGGTGTTCGACGAGTTCAAGCCGCTGTACGGGTCGTCGCTGGCGACCGGGTGGGCGTCGGTGCACGGGTACCCGGTCGGCATCCTCGCGAATGCGCGCGGCGTGCTGTTCAGCGAGGAGTCGCAGAAGGCCGCGCAGTTCATCCAGCTGGCGAACCGCGCGAACACGCCGCTGATCTTCCTGCACAACACCACCGGCTACATGGTCGGGCAGGAGTACGAGCAGGGCGGGATCATCAAGCACGGCGCGCAGATGATCAACGCGGTCTCGAACTCGAAGGTCCCGCATATCTCGATCCTGATGGGCGCGTCGTACGGCGCCGGGCACTACGGGATGTGTGGGCGGGCGTTCGATCCACGGTTCCTGTTCGCCTGGCCGTCGGCGAAGTCGGCGGTGATGGGGCCGCAGCAGCTGGCCGGCGTACTGTCGATCGTCGCGCGGGCCGCCGCGGAGGCGAAAGGGCAGCCGTACGACGAGAAGGCCGACGCGCAGATGCGGGCGTACGTTGAGGGGCAGATCGAGGCGGAATCGCTGCCGATGTTCCTCTCCGGCCGGTTGTACGACGACGGCGTGATCGACCCGCGCGATACCAGAACGGTGCTCGGCATCTGCCTGTCCGCCATCCACTCAGCCCCGGTCGAAGGCACCTCGTCCTTCGGCGTCTTCCGGATGTGAGGCGCATGTTCACAACTGTGTTGGTGGCGAACCGGGGTGAGATCGCTCGGCGGATCTTCCGTACGGCGCGATCGTTGGGGCTGTCCACGGTCGCGGTGTACTCGACGGCTGATGCGCGGATGCCGTTCGTGGACGAGGCGGACGCGGCGGTCGAGCTGCCCGGGAACACGCCTGGTGAGACGTATCTGCTGGCCGAGCTGATCGTCGAGGCGGCGGTGCGGGCGGGGGCGGACGCCGTACATCCGGGGTATGGGTTCTTGTCGGAGAACGCCGGGTTCGCGCGGGCGGTGATCGACGCGGGGCTGACGTGGATCGGGCCGCCGGTGGATGCGATCTCGTCGATGGGCTCGAAGATCGAGGCGAAGAAGCTGATGGCGGCGGCTGGGGTCCCGGTGCTGGCCGAGCTGACGCCGGCGGAGGTGTCGGCGGACGACCTGCCGGTGTTGGTGAAGGCGTCGGCCGGTGGTGGCGGGCGTGGGATGCGGGTGGTGTCGCGGCTGGAGGATCTGGCGGCGGAGATCGACGCGGCGCCGGCGGAAGCGCTGTCTGCCTTCGGGGATGGGACGGTGTTCTGCGAGCGGTACTTGGCTGGTGGTCACCACGTCGAGGTGCAGATCCTGGCGGACCAGCACGGGACGATCTGGGCGGTGGGCGAGCGTGAGTGCTCGATCCAGCGCCGGCACCAGAAGGTCGTCGAGGAGGCGCCGAGCCCGCTCGTCGAGCGGATCCCGTCGATGCGCGCTGAGCTGTTTGAGGCGGCGCGCAAGGCTGCAGCCGCGATCAACTACGTGGGCGCGGGGACGGTCGAGTTCCTTGCGGACGACGCGGGGAGGTTCTACTTCCTGGAGATGAACACCCGCCTCCAGGTCGAACACCCGGTCACCGAGGAGACCACCGGGCTGGATCTGGTCGAGCTGCAGTTCGCGGTCGCAGCCGGCGAGCAACTCCCGGCGAACCCACCGCCAACAGTCGGCCACGCAATCGAGGTCCGCCTGTACGCCGAGGACCCGTCAAACGACTGGACCCCGCAAACAGGAACCCTCCACCGCTTCGAGGTACCGCCGAGCCTGCGGGTGGACTCGGGGGTTGTGGATGGCTCTGAGGTGACGCCGCACTACGACGCGATGTTGGCGAAGGTGATTGCGTCCGGGCCTGATCGGACCTCAGTCGCCAGGCAGCTCGCGGGTGCTCTGGAGCGGTCCAAGATCCACGGGCCTGGGACTAACCGGGATTTGCTGGTGTGGATTCTTCGGCATCCTGCGTTTCTGGCTGGTGAGACCGACACCGGGTTCTTCGACGAGCACGGGGTCGGGGAGAAGCTGGATGACGGCGTGGTGCGGGTTTCGGCGCTCGCCGCCGCGTTGGGTGATGCGGCGGGGCGCGTGGGGCCGGTGCGGGTGCCTAGTGGCTGGCGGAATCTGCGGTCGCAACCGCAGCGGAAGAGCTTCCGTGTGGGTGATGCGGTGCACGAGGTGGAGTACCAACTGACCCGTGAGGGACTAGTTGCTGAGGGCAACGTGCAGTTGGTGGAGAGCGGCCCGGCGCGGGTGGTGTTGCGGGTTGACGGCGTACGGCGGGTGTTCGACGTGGCGTCGTACGAAGGGCTGGTTTGTGTGGACTCGGCGCTGGGGAGTGTGAGTCTCACGCCGGTCGAGCGGTTCACGGATCCGGCGCTGCAGGTGGCGGCGGGGTCGTTGGTGGCGCCAATGCCGGGGACGGTGATCCGCGTCGGCGTACAGATCGGCGACAAAGTTACCCAAGGGCAACCGCTGTTGTGGCTGGAAGCGATGAAGATGGAACACACGATCGCTGCTCCGGTCGACGGTGTGGTCGGTGAGCTCAAGGTGGAAGCGGGACAACAGGTCGAGGTCGGCGCCGTACTAGCGGTGGTTGGGGAGGAAGCATGAGCTTCGTCGAGTCCGAGGAACGCCGGGAGCTGCGGAAGGTCGTCAGCGACCTGGGCAAGAAGTACGGCTACGAGTGGTTCAACCGCCAGGCGCGATCCGGCGGGCACACGACCGAGCTGTGGCTGGAGGCCGGCAAGCTCGGGTACCTGGGCGTCAACCTCCCGGAGCAGTACGGCGGCGGAGGCGGCGGCATGGCCGACCTGTCGATCGTCGGGGAGGAGCTCGGCGCGGCCGGCTGCCCGCTGCTGATGCTGGTCGTCTCGCCGTCGATCTGCGGCACCGTGATCTCCCGCTTCGGCACCGACGAACAGAAGCAGACCTGGCTGCCCGGCCTGGCCGACGGTACGACGATCATGGCGTTCGCGATCACCGAGCCCGACGCCGGCTCGAACTCGCACCAGATCACCACGACCGCCCGCCGGACCGACGACGGCTGGTCGCTGACCGGGCGCAAGGTCTTCATCTCCGGCCTCGACGTGGCGAAGGCGGTCCTGGTCGTCGGCCGGACCGAGGATGCGAAGACCGGCAAGCTCAAGCCGGCGTTGTTCATCGTGCCGACCGATGCGCCGGGCGTCGAGTTCAAGCAGATCGAGATGGACCTGATCAGCCCGGACAAGCAGTACGCCTTGTTCCTGGACGACGTACAGCTCCCGCGTGAAGCGCTCGTCGGCTCCGAGGACGCGGCGCTGATGCAGCTGTTCGCGGGACTCAATCCCGAGCGGATCATGGCGTCGGCGTTCGCGATCGGGATCGCGCGGCATGCGCTCGACAAGGCCACGGCGTACGTCAAGGAACGGCAGGTCTGGAAGACCCCGATCGGCGCTCATCAGGGTCTCGCGCATCCGCTCGCGCAGATCAAGATCGAGCTCGAACTGGCCCGGCTGATGATGCAGAAGGCCGCCGCGCTGTACGACGCGGGCGACGACATGGGTGCTGGCGAGGCCGCGAACATGGCGAAGTACGCCGCCGGCGAGGTCGCCGTACGGGCCACCGACCAGGCCGTCCAGTCGCTCGGCGGCAACGGTATGACGATGGAGTACGGCGTCGCGTCGCTCGTCTCGGCCGCCCGCGCGACCCGGATCGCGCCGGTCAGCCGGGAGATGATCCTGAATTTCGTAGCACAGCACAGCCTGGGACTGCCCAAGTCGTACTAAGGAGTGGGGCCAATGATCATCACCAGCGAGTTCCCGCCGGTCGAGGTGCTCGACGTACCGATCCATGACGCGGTCCTCGGCAGAGCCCAGGAGTTCGGCGATCGGCCCGCGATGGTCGACGGGGTCACCGGCGAAGAGATCAGCTACGCGCAGCTCGACCAGATGACCCGGCGGGTCGCGGCCGGCCTCGCCGAGCTCGGGATCCGGCACGGTGATGTGATCGCGCTCTACAGCCCGAACACGATCCTCTATCCGGTGGTGTTCTACGGCGCCACGCGCGCCGGCGCGACCGTGACCACGGTGAACGCGCTCTACACGGCGGACGAGCTGCACAAGCAGTTGGTCGACTCGAAGGCGAAGTTGCTGGTGACGATTTCGCTGTTCCTGCCGGTCGCGACCGCGGCGATCGAGGGCACGGACGTGTCAGAGATCTTCGTCTGCGACCAGGCCGAGGGCTATCGCTCGGTGACGGAGCTGCTTGCCTCCACGGCCCCGGAGCCGGAGGTGACGATCGATCCGGCTGAGGACGTTGCCGTGCTGCCGTACTCGAGCGGCACCACCGGCGCGGCCAAGGGCGTGATGCTGACGCACCGGAACATCGGGACGAACATCTCCCAGGCCGAGGTGATGATCACGCTCGCCGAAGAGGAGCGGATCATCGCGATCCTGCCGTTCTTCCACATCTATGGGCTTTCCGTGTTGATGAACCTGCCGCTGCGGCTGGGCGCGACCGTCGTCGTGCTGCCGAAGTTCGAGCTGCAGCAGTTCCTGACCACGCTGGACGAGCAGCGGATCACGCGCGCGTTCGTGGCGCCGCCGGTGGTGCTGGCGCTGGCCAAGCACCCGGCCGTTGACGGTGTGAATCTGTCGGCCTTGAAGCACGTGACGTCCGCGGCGGCGCCGTTGGACGGGGAGCTGGCCGAGGCGTGTGCGAAGCGGCTCGGGCTGCACGCCGTACTGCAGGCCTACGGGATGACGGAGTTGTCGCCGGGTACGCACGCCGTACCGCAGGACGACCCGGAGCCGCCGCCCGGTGCCGTCGGCAAGCTGTTCCCGTCGACCGAGATGCGGCTGGTCGGTGCCGATGGCAACGATGCGGACGAGGGCGAGATCTGGATCCGCGGGCCGCAGGTGATGAAGGGGTACCTCGGGCGCCCGGCCGACACCGACGCGACCATCGACCGCGACGGGTGGCTGCACACAGGGGACATCGGGCGGGTCGACGCGCGTGGCTATCTGTACGTCGTGGATCGGGTGAAGGAACTGATCAAGTACCACGGGTACCAGGTGCCGCCGGCCGAGCTCGAGGCGGTGTTGCTGACCGACGACCGGATCGCGGATGCGGCGGTGATCGGGGTCAGTGCTGACGGCAACGAAGTACCGAAGGCGTTCGTGGTGCCGATGCCGGGTGCCGAGCTGACCGAGGCGGACGTGATGGAGTACGTCGCCGCGCGGGTGGCGCCGTACAAGAAGATCCGGCAGGTGGAGTTCATCGAGGCGGTGCCGAAGGCGGCGTCGGGGAAGATCCTGCGGCGGGAACTGCGTGCTCGCGAGGCCGCGCGTGAGTGAGGTGCTCAAGGCGCCGCAGCAGGACCGGTCGCGGGCAACCCGGCAGCGGTTGCTGGAGGCGGCGGTCGAGTCGCTGGCCGAGGTCGGGTACGCCGCGACGACGGTGAGCGTCGTCGCGACCCGGGCCGGGGTGTCGCGGGGGGCGGCGCAGCATCATTTTCCGACGCGGGCGGATCTGTTCGCGGCGGCTGTTGAGTACATGACCGAGGTGCGGTTGGCGGAGATCCGCGCGCAGGCCGCTGGGTTGCCGAGCGGGGCGGGGCGGACCGAGGCGATCGTCGGGATGCTGGCGGATGTGTACACCGGTCCGTTGTTCCGGGCTGCGCTGCATCTGTGGGTGGCGGCTTCGACCGAGGATGCGCTGCAGCGGCAGATCGTGCGGCTGGAGTCGCATGTGGGGCGGCAGGCGCATCGGGCGCTGCTGGAGGTGCTGGAGGTCAGCGAGCGGACGCCGGGGGTGCGAGAGACGGTGCAGGGGGTGCTGGACATGGCGCGTGGTCTGGGGCTGGCTGACTTGCTGACGGACGACAGCGCGCGCCGCCGCGGGATCGTGCGCCAGTGGAGCCGGATCCTGGATCAGGCTCTGCGCGAGCCGGGTGTGTGACCGAAGGCGCGCCGGAAGGTGTCGATGAACGCACTGGCCGATGCCCAGCCGGTCCGGTGCGCCACCCGCGTCACCGACTCCCCTTCAGCCAGCAACCTGAGCGCCTCATGCAACCGCAACTGAGTCCGCCACTGCGGAAAGCTCATGCCGAGGTCGGCCTTACACAACCGGCTCAACGTCCGCTCACTCGCACCCACCACACGACCCAGCTCCGTCAACGTGCTGTTGTCGGCCGGGTCGTCCCGCAGCAGGTCACACACCGCCGCGAGCCGGGGGTCACGTGCAGTCGGCAAGTAAGTAGGCCGCTGAGACGACCGCCGAAGCTGATCCAGCAACACCCCCCGCAACCGCTCCCTCTCCGCAGACCCCTCGTTCTCTTCATAGGTGGTGTAGGTGAGGAGGAGTTCTCGGAGGAGGGGGGTTACTACGAGGGCTGAGGGGGTTTGTAGGTCTAGGGGGTTTTCGGTGAGGCCCACCGTGTGGAGGGTGGTTTCGCCGTAGGCGCGGTGTTGGTGGAGGGTTTGGGCGGGGATCCAGATGGCTCTGGTGGCGGGGGCTACCCAGCTGCCGGCGTCGGTGGTGACGGAGAGGACGCCGCGGCCGGCGTACACGATCTGGTGGCGGTCGTGCCAGTGCGCCTCGATCCCGCCGCCGGCCTCGATCGGACGGTGGCCGGTGGTGGCGGGGCGCTGGCGGGTTTCCGGCATAGATTGTCATTTTATCGGAAGCCGGACACTCCACCCGGCGACAACGATCGAGTGGTGAGAAGACTTCGACCGATCGGACTGATGGCCACCGGCCACGCCTGCGTGGACGTCTACCAGGGCAGCGTGCCCGCACTCGTGCCGTTCCTGGTCGCCGAGCGCGGCCTCGGGTACGTCGCGGTGTCCGGCATCACCTTGGCCGCGACCCTGCTCTCCTCCGTCGTCCAACCGGTGTTCGGCATACTCACCGACCGCCGCCCGCTCACCTGGCTGATTCCGGTAGCCATGACGACCGCCGGACTCGGCATCGCCCTCATCGGCGTCGGTCACACCTACCTGCTGAGCTGGCTCGCGGCCGCATTGTCCGGCCTCGGCGTCGCGGCGTACCACCCGGAGGCGGCGCGGATGGCCCGCGCCGTGAGCGGCGGCAGTCACGTCGGCATGAGCTGGTTCTCCGTCGGCGGGAACGTCGGCTTCGCCCTCGCACCGCTCCTCGTCACCCCGATCATCGCCGCCGGCGGCCTCTCGCTGACCCCGGTCCTCGTCGTACCCGCGCTCTTCGGCGCCGCGATCACCTCCTGGGCGATCCGCTCGCGCGCCACCGCCGCGGTCACCCGCCGCCAGGCAGAAGGCACCGACGACTGGCCGTCGTTCCTGCGCCTCTCAGCGATCATGATCTGCCGCTCGATTGTCTTCGTCGGCCTCGGCACCTTCATCGCGCTGTACGCCGGCCAGCGCGTCGGCGGCGGTACGACGACCGGCGGCGTCGCCCTCTTCATCCTCTTCGCCGCAGGCGCCCTCGGCACCCTGATCGGCGGCCGGCTCGCCACTCGCTACGGCAGGATCCCCACACTCCGCACGTCGTACGCCGTCGCAGTCCCCGCAATCGCCTGCCTGGTGTTCATCCCCGGCCCGGCGTTCTTCGCCTCCCTGGCTCTGACCGCGATCGCAATGTCGATCCCGTTCTCGCTGCACGTGACGCTCGGGCAGGACTTCCTCCCGGGACGCGTCGGTACGGCGGGCGGCATGACGCTCGGCCTCGCCGTCAGCATCGGCGGCGTCGCGACTCCTGTCCTCGGCACGATCGCCGAGCACACCTCACTGCAACTCGCCCTGAGCACCCTGATCGCGTTGGTCGTGTGCTGCAGCCTGATCGGCTACGCGATCAACGAGCCGCGGCGCGCTCAGCGATCCGCCGATCGACCTTCGCCGCAAGCTCATCCGGAGCGCATTCGGCCAGGTGATCGCGAACGAGCAGGTGGATGAACGCGTACTCCCCACGCCCGGTATGCGCCAGCACATACCGGTCCGCGGCGTACCGCAGGAACGCACGCCGACGCCACGGCAGGTACCCGGTCCAGCGGAGCAGCGAGTCGTGGAGCAGCCGGGAGAGCGGTCCAGCGAGGACAGGCGGTCGCCGCCGCCAGGGCTTCGCCGCGACGGTACCGACCAGCACGCCGACGACCGCCTCCAGTTGCGGCGACGCCAGCTCCGCGCCCAGAGCGACGGCGACGATGAAGGCGAGAACTGCCCCACCGCCGACCCACGGGTCCATCCGCCAGCCCTTGTCCGGTGTGGCGGGTAGATGGTCGGTCGGCAGCGACTTCACCATTCGGATGCCCTGGGCAACGAGTAGCCCGATCGCCACACCGGACGCGAACGATGTGGCGTCACCGAGGCTCAACGTGATCCAGCCGGCCACCACAACCGCAGCCAGCCGCACGCCGAGTAGCAGCCGGCGCGAGTTGTCGTGGAAGATGACGAACTCGACGGCGTACGACCCAGCGATCACCACCGCCTCGACGGCCAGCGCAGCCTTCGCGGTCAGCAGCTCGACCAGCCCCAGCGCAGCCACGGTCACCAGGACGGTCGCCGCCATACCCGTGAGCAACACGAGGGCAAACAACAGTCCGCGGTCCGGTGCGCGCCCGGTCAGCCGCTGCCACGAGTGCGGCCTGAGGTGCACAAGCAGGAGCGCTGCACCAGCAACAGCCAGGCCGGCAAGCGCGCCGTACTGCGCGATCATCACCAGCGTCGCGCCCGCACTCACTGCAGCGAACAGCGCCGGCAGACAGACCGCATGCGTCAGGTAGTCCACGTCCGGCAACGACAGTCCGAACCACCCGTTCGGCGTCATCCACCGCGGTACGGCGGTGCGGTCGCCGGCCCGGCTACGGGTCCACCACGCCAGACACCACAGCCGTCGTACTGCGGTCTTCGCGTCGTACTGCCTTGCTGTCTTGCGATTCCGGGCGAGCACCTCGCAGATGTAGGTGTCGAAGAGCTCACGCCGCAGGTCCGCCACCCCACCGGCGAGCACGTCCTCCGGCGCCCGGCCCTGGTACGCCAGGATCATCACGTTGAGCATCAGCGGCGAGTTGACCAGGTCCCAGAGCTCGTCGTCCTGCTCGATCGCTGTCCGAGCACCGTCGAGTGCTGAGCCGACAGCGGCGAAGTAGTCCAGGACCTGCTGTCGGGTGAGCGGTCTGATGTGCACTGCGCCGTACAGCCTGAGCTGGTTGGGCAAACGCTCGTAGTCGGCCGTGCGGCAGGTGACCGCGATCGGACCGATGAGGTAGTTGTGGCGGAGCTCCTCCAGGACCGGTGCGAGCCTGGCGCGATCCGGTTCGTTGATTTCGTCGAGTCCGTCGAGCAGCAGGGCCAGACGGCCGTCACGCAACCAGGTACGTCCAACCGGTGCCGGGATCCCGTAGCGATCGCTCAGCTCGTACAGCAGCCAGCGGACGAAGCTGGCGAGCAGTGCGCTGCGTTCGTCCGGTTGCGCGGTTGGTCGGCGCTGCGGCTGGAGACGACGGGCAGGCGGCGGTTGCGTACCTCGAGGAACGCGGTGACGATCGTCGCCGCCCAGAGGACTCCGATCAGCGGCCACGCCAAACCGACGTACGGCTCGAGGAAGGCCGGGGCGGTCCCGCCGGTGCCGACGTTGATCGCGATCGGCAGCAGCACCAGCGTGAGCGAGACGGTCACCACGAGCACGACAGCACGCACCAGACCGTCCCGCATCCTCACCCACCGGAGCGTAACGGTCCGTGAGCCCACCGTCCTGGCCGCGCGCGCCGCCGTCCAGTGGGCGATCAGCGCGTGGGGAATTGTTGCCGATTCACATACATTATTCAGTAATATGACTACTGAGCGGATCGACCGGACGAGTGTGGGGCTTCGGTCGGAGCGGGGTCCGATTCTGCTCGCGGTGATGCTGAGCGTCGGGCTGGTCGCGATCGACGCGACGATCCTCGCCACCGCCGTACCGTCGGTCGTCGACGACCTCGGTGGGTTCACGCAGTTCCCCTGGCTGTTCTCGATCTACCTGCTCGCGCAGGCCGTGTCGGTGCCGATCTACGGCAAGCTCGCCGACCAGCGCGGGCGGAAGCCGATGATGCTGCTCGGCGTCGGGCTGTTCATCCTCGGGTCGGTGCTGTGCGGGTTCGCCTGGAGCATGCCGGCGCTGATCGCGTTCCGGCTGGTCCAGGGCCTCGGCGCGGGGGCGATCCAGCCGATCGGGATGACGATCGTCGGCGACATCTACACGGTCGCCGAGCGGGCCAAGGTGCAGGGTTACATCGCCAGCGTGTGGGGCATCTCGTCGTTCGTCGGGCCGACGCTCGGCGGCGTGTTCTCGGACTACATCTCCTGGCGGTGGATCTTCTTCGTGAACATCCCGCTCGGCGCGGCAGCGGCCTGGGTGCTGGTCCGCCGGTTCGAGGAGAAGGTCGCGACCAAGACCAGCCACCAGATCGACTACGCCGGCGGGATCCTGCTCGCGGTCGGCGGTTCGCTGCTGCTGCTCGGGCTGCTCGAGGGCGGCGTGATGTGGAACTGGGACTCGAGCGCGAGCATCGTGATCCTGGCCGCGGCGATCGTGCTGCTGACCACGTTCGTACTCGTCGAGCGCCGCGCCGCCGAGCCGATCCTGCCGCTCTGGGTGCTGGGGCAACGAGTTCTCAACTCGGCGAACTCGGCCGCCTTGCTGATCGGACTGCTGATGATCGGGCTGTCGACGTACGTCCCGCTATACGCGCAGAGCGTGCTCGGTACGTCGGCCCTCGTCGCCGGATTCGCCTTGGCAGCAATGACTCTGGGCTGGCCGATCGCCGCGTCGTTTGCCGGACGCATCTATCTGCGGGTCGGCTTCCGGACCACGATGCTGATGGGCGCGGTCATCGTCGTACTCGGCTCCGGCCTGCTGCTGACGGTCGGGGCTCACAGCTCCGTACTGCACCTGGCAGCGGCGTGCTTCGTGATCGGTATCGGCCTCGGCTTCTCCGCCTCGCCGTCGGTCGTCGCGGCGCAGTCGTCGGTGGACTGGCAGACGCGCGGCGTGGTCACCGGTGCCAACATGTTCTCCCGCTCGGTCGGCAGCGCGGTCGGTGTCGCCGTGTTCGGTGCCGTGGCCAACGGTGTGGTGGCCGTGCGTCTCGGCGGCGACCACGAGGACCTGGAGAAGCTGCCGAGCGACGTACTCGCCCCTGCCATCCACGACGTGTACTACGGCGCTGCGATCGCCGCCGTACTCCTCGTGATCGCCGTCGTCTTCATGCCGAACCGCGTCGTCGAGCGGCCGCTTCAGAACGCCTGATCCCCCTTGTGCGGCTGCGATGCGCAGCACATACTCCGAACTGGGGGCGGGGATGAAAACACTCAATTTGATCGCTTTGGCGAGCCTGTTCACGTCATTGGTGATGTTCGTCAGCGTGCTGCGACTGCACGGTCACGCCTGGAAGCAGGCCGGCAAACGGAAGTGGCTGTGGGCTTTGTTGCCTGTGGTCGCCTATCTGGTGCTGCTGAGCATTCCGTTGGCGTTGTGGTACTACATCCGGGTTCGGCCGCCGGTCGCCAGGGCTGATGCCGACTGCATCGCGGCACGTATGGCGAACCGTCGGACACGTGCGGCGAACCGTCCGCAGGTAGGCGGTCTGCAGGCGCAGCAGTCGACCTCGGCGTCCAACTGGATGACGGCCGGGCCGACGAAGCAGCCGTGCTCCGCGTGCTCGAACGGCAAACAGATGTGCTGGTCGTGCAACGGCCGTGGTTCGTACCAGGACTACGACGGGTCCTACAAGAACTGCGGGCAGTGCAGCGGCGGTTACACGCCCTGTTCATCGTGCGGCGGTAGCGGCTATCGGTGACCAACTAGGTTGGTCGCATGCGTGCGGTCGACTGTGTTGGTGCACTGATCCGGGACGAGCAGCATCGTGTCTACCTCCAGCGGCGTACGGCGGAGCGCCGGTTGCTGCCCGGGATCTGGGACATCGTCGGCGGGCACCTCGAACCGGGCGAGACGCCGGAGCAGGCGTTGGCGCGTGAGGTCGAGGAGGAGACGGGCTGGAAGGTCCGCGACATCGTCTGGACCGTCGCGGACTGGGAGTGGGAATGGGAGGGCCGGGTACGGCGGGAGGTCGACTACCTCATCACCGTCGACGGCGACCTGACCCAGCCGCGTCTCGAAGCCGGCAAGCACGACGCGTCCGCGTGGGCCGGACCGGACGACCTTGACCTGCTGATGGTGAACCGGACCGACGGCGACCGTCGCCTGCGGGACCTGGTTGCGCACGCGGTCCGGACCAGGTTCACCGCCCGCCTCCGGCTGGAGCCGGTCACCGGACCAAACGGGGTCCTGCCCGGACATGCAGCGGACCTGGCGGAGGTATTCGCCGATCCATGGGTGGCCCGCTGGTACGACGCGCACTGGTCGCCGGAGGAAGTTGCCGCGCAGGTCGCGAACCTCCATGCGGGCTGGGAGCGTGATGCTGTCGGCAAGTGGATCGCCTATGAGCGGACCGGCGCGGTGGCGGGTCGGGGCGGCCTCTCGCGGATCCCGGCCGACTCACCGACCGCTGCGGCCATCGCTGAGCTGGTCGGACCGGAGTGGAGTGCTGACCGGCTTGAGCTCGGCTGGGCCCTGAAGGAGTCGGCACGCGGACGTGGGCTCGCCGGCGAGATCGGCCGCGCCGGACTCGACTTCGCGTTCAGCACCCTCGGCGCTCAGGCCGTGATCGCCTTGACCGAGCGGGTCAACACCGCGTCCCAGGCGGTCATGCAGCGGCTCGGGATGCGGTACGCCGGTGAGATCCGCGCGGAAGGCTGGGCCGAGGGCTCGCCCGACGTACAGCCTGATGCGCCGTTCGCGGTCTACGTCGCCGACCCGTCGGTCCGCCGGCAAGAGGTGGACGACGTACTGACCGCCGCGGTCCGGTGGGCAGAGAGTCAGCCGGAGATCCGCGGCATGGCGATGGTCGGTTCCTGGGCACGCGATGCCGCGAAGATGACGTCGGACGTGGACCTCGTCCTACTGACCGACGTACCGGACAAGTATCTGGCCGACGACACCTGGCTGGAGGCCTTCGGCGCGGTGGCCGTCGTACGCCGGCAGCCGTGGGGGCCGTACTTGACCGAGGTCCGGATCGCGCGGGCATCCGGTCTCGAGATCGAGCTCGGAGTCACCGCGACCGCCTGGGCCGGCGTCGACCCGGGCACCCGGCGAGTGGTCAGCGACGGGATCCGAATCCTCTACGACCCGGAAGGCGTCCTCGCCGACCTGCAGGCCGACAGCTGAGCGGGGGACCCGGTCGAGCTCGGTACGGTGACGAATCCGTTGGTCGAGCGCGAGTGGCCGACCGGTGACGAGCTGACGGCGACCGGGTCGCACGCCCTGGCGGATCTCTAAGGGGCTCCGAGTGTGACCGCCCAGGCGCGGCGGTCACACTCGGAGCCGGCCACCTCAGGGGGAGGCTCCCGGTGAGGTGACGGGGGCCTCCGGTGTCCTACCGCCCAGGACACTCGTCCCTGCCTGGCCCGAGGTGTCGGCCAGGAGGTGGTTGGAACGGCTGGGCGGCGGCGATACAGGGAACTCAACCGCCAGGCCCAGCCGGGTTCGGGAGGGCGGTGCGGTCCGGAGCTGAGGAGTGCTCCGGACCGCACCTCGGGTTTCGTCCGGGAGCTGAGGAATGCCCCGGACCTTCCAAGAGCTGCCCCTGAGCGTGAGGAGACCTCAGGGCGCAGCGGACCGGGTCTGAGGAGGACCCGGACGCCTCAAGGTGGTGCGGCTACAACAGGTGTTTCAGTCGGTGGAGTCGAGTGGCCCGAGCAGGTCGTTGGTGACCTTCAGGCCGGCAAAACGGCGCCGCATTGCCTGTTCGTAGCGGGCCGCCAAGGGCGCCTCCGCGACGTACTGCGCGATCACGTGCTCGCCGAACCAGACCCGAACTCTGCGCCGGTGCTGTCTCGCCGTCACTTCCGCGATGCTCACTACTTCTCACCCCGTAACTCTCAGGCCTTGCAACCAGTTGGACTTACTGGTTGTCATGGCAGTAATGGTGCACGAGCCCACCGTGACCGCTCTAGGACCTGGACCGGACCTTTGCCGGACCTCTTCCGGTCCTCTGACGGACATCTGGGGGACAGCACCTTGTCGTGGGGCATGAGTCGAGACAACGTCTGTACTGACGTGAACGGGAGGAACGATGGCGGGTAGGTACGCGCCAAAGACGGTCCTGGCGCACCTGATCCAGCGCCGGAACCAGACCTACTCCGAGATCGTCGCCGAGTTCGTCGAGCTGGGTGGAACCATCACCGAGCGGCACCTGCGTCGGCTCGCATCGGGCGAGCGCGCAGGGACCACTCCTCAGACCCGGCGCACCCTGCAACGCATGTTCGGCAAGCCGGTCGAGGAGCTCCTCGCGCCGTACGTCGCCGAACAGGCCGCCCAGGTGGTGCCGGCACCTGCCGCGAGTGGACGGATCACGACAGGTAACGAGATGGAGGTTCTCGACATGGCTGCCAGCCGCGCGAGGGCATTTGCCCTCGCGGCCCAGTCCGGCCTCGGAAGCGAGGCCATGGAACAGGTGTACGACGACGTGCGCCATGCCGCCCAGGCGTACCCACAGCGCCCACTGCCGGAGATCCTCGGCCAGCTGGTCGAGACCCAGGACCTGGTCTTCGGCCTGCTGGAGAGCCGCCAGCGCCCGGAGAACCACCGCCAGCTGTACTTCCTGGCCGGCGTCACCGGCGGCCTGCTCGCCAAGGCGTCCCACGACCTCGGCAACCCCCACGCCGCCCTGACCCAGGCGCGGACCGCGTTCATGTGCGCGGACAACGCCGACCACCACGGCCTGCGCGCCTGGGTGCGCGGCCTGCAGTCCCTGGTCTCCTACTGGGCCGGCAACCCGCACGACTCGGTGCGGTACGCACAGCTCGGCGCCGGGTACGCCGAGCAGGCCAACAGCACCACCAGCGTCTGGCTGCCGGTCAGCGAGGCCCGCGCCTGGGCCGCGCTCGGCAACCCGGAGGCCACCCGGGCCGCGCTCGAGCGGGCCGAAGAGGCCTGGAACTCGGTCCACAACGACGACCTCGACGAGATGGGCGGGCTGTGCACGTTCGGCCGCAACCGCCAGCTGTACTACGCCGCCGACGCGCTCGCCCAGCTGCCTGGTGAGGTCGAGCAGGCGCAGCGGTACTCCACCCAGGCAGTCGACGCGTACACCGACCAGAACCACCCGGAGTGGGCCTTCGGCGACGCCGCCGGCAGCCACGCCGCGATGGCGATCACCCGGATCTCGAGCGGCGAGCTGGACGGCGCGGCGGACGCGCTCGCTCCGGTGCTGACGCTGCCGACCGAGCGCCGGATCAACGGCGTAGTGCACTCGGCCCGCCGGGTCCACCAGGCGCTGCGGCAGTCGGGTCGCGCCGACGACGCCAGGGAGCTGCAGGAGGAGATCGAGACCTTTACCCGGACGCCGATGCAGTCGTATCCCCGGTAATCTGCGCGAATGGACCCGCTTAGCGGCGAACTGACTACACTGCGTGAATTCCGGACCACTGACCTCGACGATTACCTGGCCATCGCGGGTGACGATCGCGTCACCACGTGGATGGCGTTCGACAGCTACGACCGGGCCAAGGCCGAGCAGAATCTGGCCGGCATCGTCCAGCGGTCCGGTCAGGAGGACCGCCCCGACTACATGCTGGCCGTCACCCGGCCGGACGACGACCACGTGATCGGGTTCGCGCGGATCGCACCGAGCGGCGCCTGGGGCGCCAAGCTCGGGTACGCGATCGGCGCGGACCACTGGGGTCACGGCTACGCGACGGACGCCTCCCGGGTGCTGCTGCGGTTCGCCTTCAGCGAGCTCGGGCGGCACCGGGTCACCGCCGCGATCGGCCCCGAGAACGAGGCCTCGATCGCGGTCGTCAAACGCCTCGGCTTCACCTACGAAGGCCACCTCAGGGACCACGTCTTCACCAACGGCGACTGGCGCGACTCCCTGCTCTACTCGCTCCTCGAAGGCGAGTACTCCGCCAAGTAGGCGGCAGCTTGGAGCTGCGGGGAGACTGGTCGTATGACCGGCACACCTCTGGACCCGCTGCGGGACGGTCTGGCACGGATGATCCTGACGAAGGTCGCCGGGCCGGATCCGCACGCTGAGCGCGACCGGGTACACAACACCCCCGGACCGCGCTGGTTCGCGCCGGACCGTCCGATCCGGCGCGTGCACGGCGACGCGTCGATGTTCGCCGGGGGACTACGAGCACTCCTGCTGCAGTCCCTCCATCCGCTCGCCATGGCTGCCGTGGCGGCGCACTCCGGGTACCGCGGTGACCCGTGGGGCCGGCTGCGTCGTACGAGCTACTTCCTCGCCATCACGACGTACGGCGCGATCCCGGACGCCGAGGAGGCGATCGAGCATGTCCGGTCGGTGCACGAGCGGGTCCGCGGGACCAGCCCGGACGGGGTGAAGTACCGGGCGTCCGACCCGCACCTGCTCAAGTGGGTGCACGTGGCGGAGGTGGACAGCTTCCTCGCCGCCCACCAGCGGTACGGCGCCCACCCGCTCGACGCCGAGGAGCAGGACCTGTACGTCGAGGACGCCGCACTCGTGGCCCGCAAGCTGGGCGTGATCGACCCGCCGACGACAGTGGCCGAGCTGCAGGAGCTGATGAAGGAGTACCAGCCCGAGCTACGCGGTACGACGGAGGCACGGCAGGCAGCCCGGTTCATGCTGGTGCACCCGCCGGTCCCGTGGGCGGTCCGGCCGGCGTACGGCGTACTCACGGCCGCTGCGGTCGGACTGCTCCCGTGGTGGACCAGGCTGCCGCTCCGGCTCCCGTACGTCCCGCTGACCGAGCGAACCGTCGTACGCGCCGCCGGCGACGGCCTCACCAGAACCATCCGCTGGGCTCTGGCATCACCAACACTGGCAGAAAGCGGCGCGGAGGTGTGACGCGCCGGTAAGTTGTTCTCGTGCCGCTGCGTGCTCATCGTCCTCTCCCGCTGGCTACGCCGGCGGGAGTCGAGGTGCTGACCAAGATTCTGACCCAGGGACCGATCCCGCGGGTGGAGATCGCGCGCCGGACCGGGCTGTCGCAGGCGGCTGTGACGAAGGCAGTCGCGCCGCTGATCGACGCCGGGTTCGTCACCGACCAGGCGGCCGCTCCGGTCGAGGCGGACAGCCAGCTCGGTATCGGGCGGCCCGTCAGCCCGCTGACCGTCGTACCGAGCAGCGTCTCGGTGATTGGGGTCAAGGTGACGCCCACGAGCCTGATCGGGGTCACCACCGACTTCACCGCGGGCATCCTGAACATCCGGCACGAAGAGCTCGACGACACCGACCCGGAAGTGGTGATCGACCGCCTCGCCGCGCACGTGAAGGCGCTGATCGGCTCACTCAAGTCCGGTACGGCGGTGGCCGGCCCGCTGGCCGGGATCGGGATCGCGGTATCGGGTGACGTCGACGCGGCGCATGGCGTGGTGCGGGACTCGCCGCTCATGGGCTGGCGCGGCGTACCGGTCGCGGAGCTGCTCGGCGAGCGGGTGCGCGTACCGATCGTGGTGTCGAACGACGTCCGTGCGCTGACCGTCGCCGAGCACTGGTTCGGCGTCGGGGTCAACGCGGACTCGTTCGCAGTGGTGACGATCGGCTCCGGCATCGGCTGCGGGCTCTACATCAACGGCGAGGTCGTCTCCGGCGCGTACGGCGTCTCCGGCGAGCTCGGCCATCTGCCGCTGGCGCCGGGCGACCTGGTCTGCACCTGCGGCCGCCGTGGGTGTGTCGAGACGGTCGCGTCGTCGGACGCGATCCTGTCCCGGACCCGCGAGACGACCGGCCGGGCGGACCTGGACCTGGCGGGTGCGATCAAGCTCGCGCACGAGGGCAACGAGCAGGCCCGGGAGGCGTTCGACCGGGCCGGTGAGGTGATCGGCTCCGCGCTGGCCGCGATGGTGAACCTGGTCGGTCCCGAGCTGGTCGTGATCGCCGGCGAGGGCGTCGCGGAGTACGACCTGTACGAGGACCGGATGCGGCGCGCCTTCGCCGAGCACGCGTTCGGCGCCGCGGGCGACTGCCGGCTGATGCTGCGCTCGCACACCTTCGACGACTGGGCACGGGGCGCCGCGGCCACAGTGATCCGCTCGTACGTCCGCGGCGAACCACCCCTGCATCGCTGACTGAGTAGGGGCACGCTGTTGAAGCGTGCCCCTGGGCTCAGCTACGGGCGGCGGCGAGGATCTTGCGCCAGACCTTCTTGTACGACTCGAGGCCGTCGGCCGCGAGCGGGCCGGTAGGTCCGGCGGTGATCGAGACCCGCTCCGGGATCGTGCCCCAGACCGGGATGCCTTCCTGCGCGTACTGCTGCATCGCGTCCTGGTACGACCGGGTGTAGGTGCGCGCCGAGCAGATCACCAGGCCGGCCGGCACGCCGTCCGGGACCAGTTCCATCACGGCCTTCACCCGGGGTGTCTCGACGCCGCCGACGCGGGTCGGGATGATCACGATCCGGGCCCGTTCGAGCGCCTTGTTCAGCAGGCGTTCGTGCGACGGCGGCATGTCGACGATTCCGATACCTTCCGGCGGCACCTTGTCCAGCGCCTTGTTCAGCAGACGCTCGGTCGGTGCCTCCGCGATCTCGATCCGGTTGAGTTGTTCGTCCTCGGACTCCGCGATCCAGTCCGCCGCGCTGCCCTGCGGATCGGCGTCGATCAGAGTGGATGTACGACGGTTGGAAGATGCCAGCGCGGCCAAGTACACCGACGTGGTTGTCTTTCCGACCCCGCCCTTCAGTGCAGCTGTCACGATGATCATGAACAGAACTTACCCGGTTTTGTCCGATTTCCGGCGTGTCATCGGCGTTGCTCCGTCACATCGTGATAGTTGCCCCGGGCCCGTGTGAACAAGCTCAAGCCCACTTCAGAGCTACTTGCCGAGCCAGCCGTCCACCGTCGCCTTGTTCTGGTCCACCCACTTCTGCGCCGCCTGGTCCGGGGTCAGCTTGTCCACGGCGATCATCCGGGCCACCGCGTTCTGGTCCTCGTTGGTCCACTTGAAGTTCTTCACCAGGTCGTAGGCCGGGCTGCCGGAGTCGGCGAACTTCTTCGAGACGATCTTGTCCAGGTCGTACGGCGGGTAGTCGCAGGCGACCTTGGCCGGATCGGCGTCGCAGCCGGTCTTGTACGCGGGCAGGTTGATCTTGACCAGCTTGACCTCGTTGAAGAACCACTGCGGCTCGTAGAAGTACGCGAGCAGCGGCTTCTTGTTCTTCTCCGCGTCCCGGAAGGCCTGGATCAGCGCGGTCTCGCTGCCGCTCTGCACGACCTTGTAGTTCAGCGACAGGTTCTTCACCAGCGCCTCGTCGTTCGTTACGTACGACGGATCGCCGTCGAGCAGCTGCCCCTTGCCGCCGGACTCCGACGTCTTGAAAAGCGCCGCGTACTTGTTCAGGTTCTTGTAGTCGGTGATGTCCGGGTACTTCGCGGCCATCCACGGCGGCACGTACCACCCGATGATGCCCTTGACCCCGGTGGATCCGGCCTCGACCGCAACCTTGTCGTCGGTGATGTACTTCTTCTTCAGGTCCTCGTGTCCCCAGTTCTCCAGGTTCACGTCGACCTCGCCGGTGGAGAAGCCCTGCCAGGCGATCTCCTCCTTGAGGTTCTTCTCCACCACCTTGCAGCCGAGATCCTTGGTCGCCACGTAGGAGACCACCGCGGCGTTCGCCTCGTACCCGACCCACGGGCTCACGGTCAGGTTGAACGTGCCGCAGTCCTTCCCCGCGGCGGCCGGCTTGTCCGCCCCGACCTTCTCTCCACCGCACCCCGCCAGCGCGAGCGCGACCGCCGTCAGCACACCGGCGTACCGGAGCTTCTTCACCGCTTGTCTCCTCTACTTTGGAAATTCTGGGTACGGCGAGCCGCCGCCTGGGTGATCCGGTCGAGCATCACGCCCAGCAGGACGATCGCCAGCCCTGCCGCCAGGCCCTTGCCGTACAACTCGGACTGCGCGAAGCCCGCCGCCACGTCGTACCCGAGGGCGCCCGCACCGACCAGTCCGCCGACGACGACCATCGAGAGCACGTAGATCAGGCCCTGGTTGACCGCGAGCGTGATCGCCCGCCGCGCCACCGGCAGCTGCACCTTGCTGATCACCTGCCAGCCGCTCGACCCGACCGAGTTCGCCGCCTCGACCGTCGCGACCGGCACCGCTTTGATGCCGTCGGCAACGATCTTGGTGGTCACCGGTACGGCGAACACCACCGCGGCCGCGATCGCGGTGAACCGGCTGGTCCCGAACAACGCCAGGAACGGCACCAGGTACACGAACGGCGGCATCGTCTGCCCCGCGTCCAGTACCGGCCGGATCCAGGTGTCGACCCGTCGGTTGCGCCCGGCCCATACTCCGAGCGCAAGTCCGACGGCGACGACCACGACGGTGGCGAGCAACGTCGATGCCAGCGTGACCATGCTGTCGTGCCACACCCCGGTCGCCACCAGCAGGCCCAGGCACACCGCCGCCGGCACCGCGCCCCGCCAGCCGCCGAGTACAAACGCCAGCGCCACGACAACCACTGTGACGAGCCACCACGGCGATCCCGTCAGCAGGCCCTCGAGCGGGTTGAGCAGACCGTTCGTGACCGCGTCGCGGACGCCGTACGTGAACCCACCGAAGACGTCCTGGATCCACGTCGTCACGTCCGCGGTCACCGACGCGATCCGGCTGCCCACACTGACCTCGGTCGGGAACTCGGCAGCCCATACGTAGGTCCGCGAGAACCACACCGCCACCAGCACACCCACTGCTCCGACGGCGAGGAGGACCCGGCGGCGGCGGTTCGCCGTACGCCAGGGCCGGTCACCGGCCGCGGTGGTCACGCGGTCGAGCACGATCGCGATCACGACGATCGCGAGCCCGGCGTTGAACGCGACGCCGACGTCGAGGGTCTGCAGCGCCTTCAGCACGGTCTGACCGAGACCGGGTGCGTCGATCAGCGCGGCGACGGTCACCATCGAGAGCGCGGCCATGATCGTCTGGTTGATGCCGACGACAACGGTCGACCGCGACATCGGCAGCAGCACCTTGGTCAGCGTCTGCCCACGGGTCGAGCCGAGCGAGCGGGCCGCCTCGACGCTCTCCGGCGGCACCGAGCGGATCGCGTGCGCGGTCAGCCGTACGGCGGGCGGCGCCGCGTAGATCAGCGTGGCGATCGTGGCCGCGGCCGGCCCGATCGCGAAGAACAGCGTGAGCGGCGCGAGGTACACGAACGTCGGCAGCGTCTGCATCAGGTCGAGCACCAACGTGGCGACCTTGAACGCGCGGTCCGACAACCCGGCCCAGATCCCGAGCGGGATCGCCACCAGCAGCGACAGCAGGACGGCCGCGATCGTCAGCGAGAGCGTGTCCATGCTCTCCTGCCACAACCCCTGCACCCCCACGAAGCCCAGCCCGGCGGCGGTCAGGACCGCGACCTTCCAGTTGCCGAACGCCCAGGCGCAGTACGCCGAGATCGCGATCACGCCGAGCCACCCGATCACCGGGACCGGTCGGTCGAACGACGGCTGCGAGATGAGGTTCTGCAGCAGTACGACGAAGTGGTCGACGGCGATCCGGATCGCGTCGAACAGGACGTTGCCCTGGCCGACGTCGTCGCGGTGCTCGGTCAGCCAGCGGTGCAGCGCGGTCGTCTCCTGGCCGCCGAGGACGAGCGTGTCGATACCGCGCAGGACGAAGTACAGCGCGACCCAGGCGACGAGCAGTACGCCGACGACCACGCTGCGGCGGGGCCGTCGTACCTCGATCTCGACGGAGCCGGTGATGGATGCCATCAGTTCGTGTCCGCGACGACGGCGAGGATCTCCTCGTCGCCGATCACCCCGAGCAGCGTGCCGCCGTCGACGACCTTGACCGGGCGATCGGACTCGAGCACGAGCCGGGTCGCCTCCCGGACCAGCACGTCCGGTCCGAGCTCCGGCCCGTCCAGCGGCTCGTCCGGCCGAGGCTCGCGAACGATCCAGCGCAGCGTGAGTACGTCGGCCCGTTGTACGTCGCGGACGAACTGGCGCACGTAGTCGTCGGCCGGCGCCCCGACCAGCTCGTCGCCGGTGCCGAGCTGGACCGCAGCGCCGTCGCGCATCAGCAGGATCCGGTCACCCAGCTTGAGCGCCTCGGACAGGTCGTGGGTGATGAACACCATCGTCTTGCCGACCTCGCGGTGCAGCCGCACCACCTCGGTCTGCATCTCCCGCCGGATCAGCGGATCGAGCGCGGAGAACGGCTCGTCGAACAGCAGTACGTCGGGGTCGTTGGCGAGCGCCCGCGCGAGACCGACCCGCTGCTGCATGCCGCCGGACAGCTGCTCGGGGTACAGGTGCTCGTTGCCGGCCAGGCCGACCAGGTCGATGACCTCCTGCGCGCGCCGGCGCCGGTCGGGCTTGCTCTCGCCGCGGATCTCCAGGCCGTACGAGACGTTGTCGATCACCTTGCGGTGCGGTAGCAACCCGAAGTGCTGGAAGACCATCGAGAACTTGCTCCGCCGCAACGCCCGCAGCCGCTTCTCGTCCGCCGCGCGCAGATCCTCACCCTCGAAGACCAGGCGGCCTGCGGTCGGCTCGATCAAACGCGTGAGGCAGCGGACCAGCGTGGACTTGCCCGAGCCCGACAGGCCCATCACGACGAAGACCTCACCAGGCGCGACGTCGAAGCTCAGGTCGCGGACCGCCGCCGTACATCCGGTCTTCGCGTACAGCGCGGTCCGGTCGAGGGCGGCGAGGTCGGGCCGGCGGGGGACGCGCTGCGCCTTCGGACCGAACACTTTCCACAGGTCCTGGACGGACAGCAGGGCGTCGGAATCCTGGATGTCGGGGTATTCGAGCTGAGCGGTCACAGGTAAACCCTCGCATCCCCGCAGGCAGACACAACGTGAACCGGGACTCTACCCAACGGGGAGGCCCCCGACTCATGTCAGGGCTGGTACGGCGGCGCCTCGCCCCAGCCCCAATGCGGCACCGGTGCCTTGGGCGGCGGGGTCGCGCCAGGCTGCGAGTTGGCGAGTGCGATGCGGGTGCCCCACTCGACGTACGCCACGAAGGCCGAGCGGAACTCCGGGTCGTCGGGCAGACCGGCCGGATCAGCGCTCTGCGCGATGAGGGCGGCCCAGCGGGACCGCTGCTCCTCGGTGAGCCCGAGGTTGAGGTGGTGCGCGAGCATCGCGGGATAACCGCCGAACTCGTCGGTGTAGCGGCTCGGGCCGCGGAACACCTCGCCCAGCCAGATCGCCACGTGCTCACGGTGGTTCTCGCTCATGTGGGCGAAGACCGGTGCGAGGATCGGGTCCTCGAGCACCTTGTCGTAGAAAACCTCGGTCAGCCGGCGTAGCGCGTCATGCCCGCCGGCCCACTCGTACAGCGTCGGAGTAGTCACGTAATTATGTAATCACGTGAAGAGGGCATCGACGACGGCCTTGAGTTCGGCCTCGATCCGGGTGTCCCCGTCCTCGGTGAACCACAGGATGTTCTGCAGGATCCGGCCGGCGGTCCAGGCCAGCGCGCGGTCGCGATCGATCCCGGTGATGTCGAGCATCACGTCGAGCCGGTCGCGGATCGCCTGCGCCAGGTTGCCGGTCGCGACCAGGTCGTCCCATCGGTTCCACGTCGCCGGCATCAGCTCGAACGCCGGGTCACCGGCCAGCGGCTTCGGGTCGATCACCAGCCACGGCTGCCGCTGCGAGGCCATCACGTTCAGGTAGTGCAGATCCCAGTGCAGCAAGCGATCGCCGGACTCGGGCAGAACCTCGCGCACCCGGTCGGCGAGGCGCTGTGTCAGCGCGCGCTCGGCCGGATCGACCAGCAGCGGGATGATCGCCGGCGCGTCCTCGAGCATCTGCCCGGCGATGTCGCTCAATTGCCGGATGCCGGGCGGCGCGGGGACGACCATCAGGTGGGTCAGCAGCTCGGCGAGGATCCGGGTTGCCTCGACGTGGTCCGGCAGCTCTTCGAGGGTGTGCGGCTCGAGGCGTTCGAGCAACAGGGTCGACGTCTCGGGGTCGTCCTCGTACACCTCCACAACGTCGTCGTGGTTCCAGGTCCGGAGCGCCAGCGCCTCGCTCTCGCTCTCGTCGTTCACCGACTGCAGCTTGAGCATGGCCGGGGTGCCGTCGCGGCGCACGACGGGCGCGATCAGCGACGCCTCGCCGCTCATCAGCTCGCCGGACACGGTCAGCTGCCACTCGTCGACGTACCGATCGAGGGCGGCCGGGAGACTCGCCAGCCACTCGGGCGACTTCTCGCTGTGATTCCGGATCAGCTTCCAGGGAATCTCGATCACCCTCGGCACAGTAGGTCGTTCGGCCCGGATGTGCTTGGGTTTTCCCGTGGAGAGCAGGCATCGGCGGGTTCAGCGGTTGGTCGCAGTCATCTACCTGGGTATCCCGGTGCTGCTGCTGGTGGTCGTGGCGTTGATCGCGTCGACCGGGTCCGCGCTCGCCTGGATCGGCTGCGTCGTACCGCTGGCGATGCTGGTGGTGGGGTTCGTACTGCGGCGGCGGCATCGCTACCAGCCGCGCTGGTGGCTGGGAGTCGCCGGCCTGTACGGCGGTCTCGCGGGCCTGATGGTGACGCTGTTCCCGCTCGCGGTCGGGGTGTGGTGGCCGGCGATCCTCGCGCTGCCGGGTCTCATTATCGGGATCGTCGCCGGTCTGGTGCTTGCCCGGGCAGCCGACCGCGCCCTGTTGGTGCCGTTCGTGCCCGAGCTCGCGAGTACGCCGTACGAGCTCGTGTTCCGGCTTCGTGGCATCCCGCTCGCGGCTGTCCTGGTCGGCGCGGACTCGGTCACGATCCAGTCGCACCCGATCCCGCGCTCGGAGCACCAGTTCCGCACCTACCCGCTGACCGGGATCACCGGCACGTACGAGTTCTCGCTGTCAGGGGCGGAACGCCTCAAGTTCCCCATCGCCGTGACGCACGCGGTCGCCAGCGAGGGCCCGGCCGTCATCCTGCAGGCGAACGGCGAGGACTGGGTCCTCCCGACGAACCAGGCCGGCACGCTGATCGACGTACTGACCGAACGCCGCGAGAACTAGGTCCGTTCCTGCTTGGCGGTCTCGGCCTTCTCGGCCTGCCAGCCGTCCTCGTTCTTGCCGAGACGCCAGTAGCCGGACAGGGAGACGCGGTCGCGGGCCAGGCCGCGGTCCTGGTACAGGTTCTTGCGGATGCGGAGGACGAAGCCGGCCTCGCCGTGCACGAAGATGTGCGGCGTACCGTCCGGGAAGTCGAGCGCCTCGACGGCCTCGACCAGACCGTCACCACGCTCACCGGATGCGGTCGACCGGTGGAACCAACGGACGTCGACGTCACCCGAGCCGCCGAACTTCTGCTCCTCGGACTCGTCGCCCACCTCGATCAGGACCGTCGCCCGCGCCCCGGCCGGCAATTGCTCGACCGCGGAGCCGATCGCCGGCAGCGCGCTCTCGTCGCCGACGAGCAGATGCCAGTCGGCCGCCTCGTCCGGCGAGTACGCACCGCCCGGACCGTTGAACCAGACCACGTCACCCGGCTGCGCGGCCGCGGCCCACGGACCCGCGACACCCTCGTCGCCGTGGTGGACGAAGTCGATGGCGAGTTCGCGGGACGCCTCGTCCCAGCTGCGGACGGTGTAGGTCCGCATCGTCGGCCAGTGCTCGGCCGGGTACGTCTCGCGCACCACACCCAGGTCCAGCGGCTCGGGGTACTCGACGCCGTCCTTGCAGAACAGCAGCTTCACGTAGTGGTCGCTGAAGCCGTTGTCGGCGAAGTCGTCGGAGGTGAGCACGACCCGGATCATGTGCGGAGTGATCCGCTCGGTCCGGAGTACGACGGCGCGCTTGCAGACGCGGTTACGGCGGGGTGCGGGGCTGGTCACGCGACCACGGTCCTCTCGGGCGGATAAGTTAGGCCTACCTAAGTAAGCCTAACCCACCCGCCCGAACCGCTCAGGTCCCGCGGATGTAGAAGACCTTGCTGACGCCGGCCTGGTAGTTGTAGCAAAGCGGGAAGTAGACCCGGTACGGGATCAGGCCCTTGTACGCCGGTTGCGCGTTCAGCACGAACTTCCCGCTGTACGAGCGGATCGCGCCGGCCGGGCTGACGGTCTTCCACTGCGTCGCGCCGTACAGCCGCTGCAGGTACACCTTGCAACTCGACGGCGCACCGGCGACCACGCCGTTCACCAGGACGATCGTGCCGACCTTCGCGCTGGTCTTCGACGGCGTCGCGGAGACGACACCCGGCCGCGCCACGACGAGCCCGAGTCCGCCGTTCGAGGACGGGTTGCCGGGCAGCAGCAGGCAGTTGACGTAGTCGGCGAGCGAGGCCGGGTACGACTTGGTGACCGTGCCGGCGGTGTCGGTGAGGTTCGAGTAGCCCGGGCCGATGTACTCGGCGCAGGTGTTGTCGTTGCCGAGCACCACCCGCAACCGACTGCCGTACGGCCTGCCGGTCTGCGAGTCGATGACCGCCCACTTGATCGAGTACGGCTTGCCGAACGGCACCACCTTCGGGATCACCGACGCGCTGATCCGCGGCACATGCGTACCGATGACCGCGAGCGACGGGCCGCTGAACGGCGTCGGGTCGGTCATGTCACCGCTGCCGGGGAAGAACGGGCCGTGGATCACGCCGGTCACCTTGAAGGTGCCGTTGGCCGTCGAGGGCACGTACAGCGGACCGCTCCAGGTCCCGTTCGCAAGCCGCGGCAGGCTGGTCGAGATCAGCGACGTCGCCGAGCCGGAGCCGCCGGTGCGTTGGAGGATGACGAGTACCGGAGTCTTCGAGTCCTCCGCATCGGTGAACTTCCCGGTCACCGTGACCGTGACCTTGGCGGTGTTGAGGCCGCTGGCCGCGGCGGCGGTCTGGTTGATCGCCACCGCGTCGATCTTCAGGTTCGGGTCCGGGCTGGCCTGGGCGCTGAGCGGCACCGCCCCGAGCCCCAGGACCACCAGCGCAGTAAGGATTCGAGCCTTCATGGTCAGAGCCCCTTGATCGTGAACGTCTTGGAGACAGCCGCGACGTACGGCTGGCATGCGGGGAAGTAGGCGCGGTACGGAATCAGACCCTTGTACGGCGGTTGCGCGTTGAGCGTGAACCGGCCGGACTGCCGGACCGTGCCGGTGCTGACCGTCCGCCACTGCGTCCGGCCGTACAGCCGCTGCAGCTGCACCGGGCAGGACCCGATCCAGTTCGCGACCGAACCGTTGACCGGGACGATCGTGCCGACCTTCGCGCTCGCCTTCGACGGGACGGCGGCGATGACCGTCGGCCGCGCCGGGAACAGGCCCTGGGCGACGATGTAGTACGGGTCGGTGTAGATGTGCGCACAGTTCAGCGCGCCGGCGTCGCTCGCGGTGTACGCCTTGGTGATCGCGCCGTTCGTGCCGGTCTTGTACACCGGGCTGCCGCCCTCGGCACAGGGAGTGTCGACGCCGAGGCCGATCGGGATCCGGGAGCCGTACGGCTTCCCGGTCGCCGTGTTCGTGACCGCCCAGGTGATCGTGTACGGCTTGCCGAACGGCACGATCCGCGGGTTCACCGCCGCGGTGATCCGCGGCTGGTTCGTGCCCTTGACCGTGATCGTCTGGCCCGCGTACGGCGTCGGGTCGTACGGCGTGCCGCCGAAGACAGGACCACCGTACGGACCGACCATCACGCCGGTGACCTTGAACGTGCCGTTCGCGGTCGACGCGACGTTGAGCCGCCCGGTCCAGGTGCCGTTGGCAAGCGTGCCGGCCGTCCGCTTCAGGGCGGCCGAGACGATGTCGCCGCGTCCCCCGGTGCCGCCGGTGCGCTTCAGGATCACGTTCAGCACGAGGCCCTGGTCCCCGGGCTCGCTCGAGTTGAATCCGCCCTTGACGGTCACGTTGATCGGGTACGTGTTCAGGCCGGACACCGCGACCGACGTACGGTCGAGGGTGACCTGGGTGATCGTCAGGTTCGGGTCCGGGGCGGCCTGCGCCGCGGTCGGAACCGCACCGAGCAACAGCGCACCCAGGGACGCTGTCGCGAGCGCGGCCATTACCGGTTTGATTCGCATGCAACTGAGCGTGACAGCGGTACAGGTCGCTTCCAAGCCCTGCGGCTCAGGACTGCTCGATCGGGCCGCCGCGTGTAGACCGGTTGCCCGGCCGTCAGATAGTGGCCTGATTCAACTGCCGGGAGGCGATTGTTAACCGCGCAGTCATGTACAGACTGTGTCGGGTACGGCTACGGTCCGCACCCTGGTCCAATGAGCTCGGTCTTCGGCAGCGATCGGTACCCGGCGTACTCGGTCATCCGAACCGACAAGGTCGGCAATCCGATCTCGCTCAGCAAGGATCTGCCGGAGAGTCAGGCGATCCTCTTCACCGGGCCGCCCGGCATGGGCAAGACCTCCGAGCTCTACCGCGCGGAGGACCTGGCCGAGGAGAACGGCTGGTCCACGATCCGGATCAACGCCTCCGCGAACGCGCCGCTGGAGCACCAGCTCACGATCGCGATCCGGTCGAGCATCGACGAGCTGCGCAAACGGTTCAACCGCCGCGCGGTGCGCAAGCTGGACAACACGGTCGGCCAGCTGACCCGCAGCGGCGGCAACAAACGGCTCGGCTTCGAGCTGCGCTTCGGCGGCGGCCCGTTCCCGATGGAGTACGTCGGGAAGATGGAGCGCGACACCACGGCGTACAGCGAACTCGGTACGACGCTGAACGACTTCGCCGACGAACTCGGGAAGCTGACCGGTGAGAACGGCCGGCCGATCCTGCTGCTGGTGGACGGGATCGACCAGGCACTGGAGAACGACCAGGCCGGGCTGAACGAACTGGCGATCCACATCGAGGACATGGACCTCCCGGTCTGGCTGGTCGCGGCCGGCGGCGCGCGGTCGACCTGGTCGCTGATGAACGCCTCCCGGCGGATGTCCGGTATCGCCACCACGATCAGCAACCAGTTCGACGTCCGCGAGCTCGGACCGCTGCCCGACGACGAGGTCTGGAAGGCCCTGACCCTGCCGCTGCAGGACCACCGGATCCCGTACGAGCCGGACGCCATCGACCGATTGGTCGCGTCGGCGAACGGCGATCCGTCCCGGCTGCGGTCACTGAGCCAGGCCGCGATCGCGTACCAGGACCAGCAGGCCGGGATCACGGTCGACTCCGTCCAGACGGCGATCGCCCACGTCAACGCCGACGCGGCCGAGACGTACCAGGACCACTGGAACCAGAAGAGCACCACGCACGCGCAGAAGGATCTGCTCGTGCTGGTCGCGTCCCAGGGGCCGAACAGCGTGTACATGCCGGCCGTGACGCAGGCCGCCGGCCCCGGCAAGTGGCAGGAGATCGACCAGGCCCGCCAGCAACTCGTTGCCCGCGGCATGCTCCGCGAGCACGGCGACGGCCTCGTCACGATCCCCGACGAGGGATTCCGGGACTGGGTCAACGACTACGTCGGGCAGACACCGGATCCGGTCCCCGAGCTGACCAGCGGACCGGCCGTCTCCCGCGGCGACGTGGCGCTCGCGCCGGTGCACGTGACCGGTGACAAGGCGTTGGTCAACCAGGTCTTCGGTACGTCGGGTCAGCTCGTCCGCGAGGTCAAGCGGATGGACACGCAGGGCCGGCCGATATCGCTCGAGGACCGGGGACCGACAGGTACGTCGCTGCTGTTCACCGGCGCGCCCGGGACCGGCACCAGCCATGAGCTCACCCGGACCAAGGCGATGGCCGACGCGGAGGGCTGGATCGCGATCCAGCTGGACGCCTCCCGGCGGGAAGGGCTCGAGGCTCGTTTCATCCGCGCCGTCCAGGGTGAGATGGACGCCATCAAGAAGCAGTATCCGGCCGGCGAGGTGCGGGAGCTGAAGCAGCTGCTGAACCGGATGGCGGTCCGGACCGCGAACCTGATGAAGACCAACCAGCTCCGGTTCGGGCTCGCGCCCGGTCCGAAGGTCGGTATCCACAAGAGCACGGTGGAAGGCGTCAAGAAGGACTCGGTCGGCACCACGCTGAACGAGGTCGCCGAACACCTCGGCAAGATGGCGCATCCGAAGCGGACGCCGATCCTGGTGATGGTCGACAACCTGGACGCTGCGTCGAAGGAGGACCTGTACGTCCTGACCTCGCTGTCGGCACACCTGAAGGAAGTACGTCATCCGATGTTCCTGATCGCCGCCGGCGGCGAGGAGGCGACCAGCCGGTTGCTCGAGGCATCGGGTGGGCACGCCGGCACGGAGACCAAGAAGGCCGGCAAGTTCGACGTACGCCGGCTGCAGCCGATCCACTCGGACGAGTTGCGGGATGCGCTGACCGTGCCGCTCGACCGGGCCGGGGTCAGGTACCAGCCGGAGGCCGTCGACAGCCTGGTCGCGGCCGCGAACGGCAACCCGACCCGGCTGCGCACCCTGGCCGCCGCGGCGCTCGAGCTCACCGACCAGGGTCAGGGCATCACCGCCGACGTCGCCGCGACCGCGACCGCACGCCTGAACGCCCAGTCGCGCGCGCTGTACGACGCCGCCTGGTACAACTGCTCGCCCGACGAGAAGGAACTGCTGGCGAAGACCTCCGTGCAGGGCTCGAACGGGATGGTGATCCCGTCCCGGTCCGAGCCGCCCGGTCCCGGGCGGTGGAACCTCGACGAGGCGTCCCACAAGCTGATCTCGCGCGGACTGCTGACCCGCACCGGCTACTACATCCGGGTCGCCGACCCCGGCTTCCAGGACTGGGTGCAGACCCGCCTCGGCTTCGCCGCCGCACAGTCCGGCATCGCCCGTCCGCAGGTCATCACCGGACAGGTCGAGTCGGGTTCACCCGAGGCCCGGCCCGCCCTCGGTCAGGGCGGGCCCAGGCGGGAGAACGTGCAGATCAACCGGCAGTCCTAGTTCGGCCAGATCGAGCTGATCCACTCCGGGTGGTCGATGAACGGGTTCCGGTTGTGCTGGAACTGGCTGTAGATGACCTCGTTGCGGTTCTTCTCGAACGCGTCCGGCGGGTCGGCCGCCGCCCACGCCTTCAGCACCGAGAGCTTGCCGATGTACGGCGCGGTGCCGTTGCCGACCGAGTTGTTCACCTCGAGGTTCGGGAACCCGTCGCCGCCCTCGTACCGGACGGCCATGTAGAAGATCATCCGGGCGACATCACCACGGGCCGCCGCCCGCGGGGCGAACGAGTCCGAGTCCGCCGTACAGCCGGAGCACTGCGCCACCGCCGTACCGCCGTTGTCGAAGTCGAGGTTGCCGCGGGCCGAGTTCACCGAGACGTCCTCGGGGCGGAGGTGGTGGACGTCGGTGCCCGGGCCGGTCGCCGTACCGAAGTCGCCGTGGGACTTGGCCCAGACGTGCTCGCGGTTCCAGTCGTCGACGCCGCCGCCCTCGCTGCTCTTCGCGATCGAGCGGCCGGAGTAGATCTCGATGACGTTGTTGCTGTTGTTCGGGTCCTGGTCGGTGACCTCGAGCGCGTCCCAGACCTGGTCGTAGGTGAGCTTGGTCTGGTTCGAGATGATCGTGTGCAGCGCGGCCTTCAGCGCGGCACCGGTCTTGCCCTCGGCGCCGGCGTAGTAGTCACCCGGGTCGCCCGGCGGGTCCGTCGTACCGCCACCGCCGCTGAACGCGGTCGCGTTCTTCAGGCCGGGGTGCGAGAAGTACGCCGCCAGCGTGCCGGTGACGGTGATCTGCTTGCCGAGCAGACTCGGGTTGCTCTGCAGTCCGTACGACGCGCGGAACGCGGCCGGGATCTGGACGTAGAGCATGGCCGACGTACTGGTCTGGGTCGCCGAGTCGGCGAGGGCCAGCGCGAAGTCGTTCGGGAAGTTGCTGCGGACAACGGTGCTGGTAGCGGTCGGCTGACCGACCACGTACCCGCTGACGGACGCCGTCGAGTTGTCCTGGCGGCCGATCGCTGTCGCGACGGTGATCGTGGTGGCGGCGTTCGACGGCGTGATGCCGAAGCCGAGTAGTGCGAGGACGGCGGTGACGAGCAGCGCCGGACGGAACAATCGGGACACGGCTACTCCCAGGGGCGGGTGGGGACCGGACGGAGGTCAGTCTGCCCAGCCTGTCCGGCTTCCGAACATCCGCGCCGCGAACACCGGATGAAGGTTTGAGCCGGTGGGGCGGTGAACGGGTGAGTGCCCGTTCATCGCCCCACCTGGGTGGATGGGCCCCCATCAAGCCGCGACTGTCCGCCGCAGCCTGCTCTGCCCACCCACCAGCGAGGTACTACTGGCGGGCAGTACCTCACCGACGAGGGTGGCGTGATGGCGGACGCCGTTTACGGACCGTACTCATTCCGGCACTCGTTGTCCATGGCTCGCGACCGCGATCTCACCGTACTGACAGGTCACTGTCCCGTCAGGCGACCACGACGGCGGTGTCGGTCCGCTGGGCCCGCTTCAGCCCGTACAGCAGCAGGCCGATCGAGATCGCGCCGACGACGGCGTACGTGATCGTGCCGCCGATCCCGTCCCAGGTGGTGTGCAGCGCCACGGCCAGCGCGTACATCCCGACGAAGCCCGCGAAATGCGCACCGGTCGGCTTGATCACGAACCGCCACAGGCCCCAGCAGGCGAGCCCGGTCCAGGCCGCGTGCCCGGCCGGTGACAGCAGGCCGCGGATGAACAGCGTCTGCTCGGCGGCGCCGACGTTCCCGTTCGACTGCAGCAGCGCGACGAACGCGTACCCCATCGTCTCGAGTACGGCGAACCCGGTGCCGACCGCGACGCCGATCACGATCCCGCGGCCGACCGACGTCCGGTACCGGTGCCCGAAGAAGATCACCAGGATCGCCGGTACGACGAGCTTCGCCGCCTCCTCGATCAGCCCGACCCCGACCATCGGCAGCGTCCCGAGCCGCCGCATCGCGTCGTACTCGAGCAGTCCGGCGACCACCACGCCGACCACGCCGCCGAACAGCAGGCACCCGCCGAGCGTCGGCCCGTCGATCAGCCACCGCCCGGACCGCCCGGCCGCGAACGTCACGAACGTGAGCGGTACGACGAGCGCCCCGAGCAGGATCATCGTCGGGAACAGGTTCGGGTTCCCGGTATCGGTCAGCACGGCCAGCACGGCGAGGTAGAGCCCGGCGCCGATCAGGAACGTCCCCACCCAGGCCCACCGACGTACCAACTGCTGTCCGGTCATCTCCTGATGGTGCCGGGTGATGGCGTGGTTGCGCCATGTCGCAGGGACGGCAGTGATGGACAGGGCCGATTGCTGTGACCTGATTGCAAACTCTGTCGGAAGAAGAGGTGGTCCTGCCCCGAACCTCTCGAAGGAGAATCCGCCTATGTCCCCCACCCGTCTCACCGCCGCCACCCTCGCGGCGATGCTGACCCTCGGCGCGCTGTCGGCGATCCCGGCCGCCGCCGCCCCGCCGACCGGATCCACCGCGATCAAGTCCTCCACCGTCACGCTGATCACCGGCGACGTCGTCCAGCTGACCGACGCCGGCGGCGGCAAGAAGGCTGCCACCGTCACGCCGGCGCCCGGCCGTGAAGGCGTCTCGTTCCACACGATCGAGGTCGACGGCGGGCTCCGGGTCCTGCCGAGCGACGCCGTCCCGTACATCTCCACCGGCGTCCTCGACGCGAACCTGTTCGACGTCGACGAGCTGATCGCCGACGGGTACGGCGCCGCCGCCAACCTCCCGCTGATCGTCAAGGACACTCCCGGCCTGCGGACCGAGCAGAACCTCGCCGGTACGACGACCACCCGGCAGCTCCCGTCGATCGGCGGCCGGGCTGTGGACGCGGCCAAGGACCAGCTCCCGGCCCTGTGGAAGTCGCTCAGGCCCGCCGCCGGTGCCCGGTCGCTGAACAGCGGCATCACCAAGATCTGGCTCGACGGCAAGGTCCGTCCGGTGCTCGACAAGAGCGTCCCGCAGATCGGCGCACCGGACGCGTGGAAGGCCGGGTACGAAGGCACCGGCGTCGAGGTCGCCGTACTGGACACCGGCGTGGACGCAACGCACCCGGACCTGACCGGCAAGGTCAAGGAGAGCGTGGACTTCTCCGGCAGCCCGAGCGGCACCGTGGACCAGTTCGGCCACGGCACGCACGTGGCCGCGACCATCGCCGGCACGGGTGCGGGCGCGGGCGGTACTCGCAAGGGCGTCGCGCCGAAGGCGGATCTGCTGGTCGGCAAGGTGCTCGGTGACGACGGATACGGGTACGACTCCTGGATCATCGCCGGAATGGAGTGGGCTGCGAACGAAGGCGCGAAGGTCGTCAACATGAGCCTCGGCGGTGGGGCCACAGATGGCACCGACCCGCTCAGCCAGGCTGTCAACGACATCACCGCCCAGACCGGCACCCTGTTCGTCGTTGCCGCAGGCAACGAAGGCCAGGACGAGACGGTCGGTACGCCGGGCGCCGCCGCATCCGCGCTCACCGTCGGGGCGGTCGACCGCAACGACCAGCTCGCGGACTTCTCCAGCCGTGGACCCCGTCTCGGCGACGCCGGCCTGAAGCCGGAGATCACCGCGCCCGGCGTCGGCATCATCGCGGCCCGCGCGGCCGGCACGATCATGGGCGACCCGGTCGACGACCTCTACACGTCGGCCTCCGGTACGTCGATGGCGACGCCGCACGTCGCCGGTGCGGCCGCACTGATCGCGCAGCAGCACCCGGACTGGAAGGCGGACCAGCTCAAGAACGCACTGGTCAGCACGGCGAAGACGCAGCCTGAGCAGACCGTGTACCAGCAAGGCGCGGGCCGGGTCGACCTGACCAGGGCGGTTGCGCAGAAGGTGACCGCGAGCGGCGTCGCCGACTTCGGCCTGGAGTCCGGCACCCGCACTGTCACCTACCGGAACGACTCCGGCGCACCGATCACGCTGAACCTCGCCGCGCAGATCACCAACCTGGACGACAAGCAGCCGGCGACCGGCTTCACCGTGCCGGCGACCGTCACCGTTCCCGCCAACGGGACCGCCGACGTCCCCGTGACCCTCGACCCGGCCAAGGTCGGCCGCGGTCAGTACAGCGGCTGGATCGTTGCCACCGGCCCCGATGGCGTCGTCACCCACACCGCGGTCGGCGCACTCCGGTCCGGTCCGAAGCACAAGGTGACGTTGCGCGCGGTCGGGCTGGACGGACAGCCCACCGGCGTACCGGTCATCTCGTTGTTCGGCGACAACTCGCGGTCCGACGTACTGGCGTGGATCCCGAACGGTGAGAGCTTCACGGCCGAGGTCGAGGAAGGTACGTACCTGCTGCACTCGCTGGTGGAGAACTCGGATCCGCAGGACGAGCAGGTGAGCCTGTTCACCGATCCGAACATCGTGGTCAGCAAGGACACCGAGATCGTCATCGACGCGCGGAAGGCGGTCCCGATCACGATCGAGACGCCGAAGCCGTCGGAACAGCAGGCGGTGCTGAGCTACTACGTGCACCGCGTGTACGCGAACGGCCGCTCGATCAGCCACGGCGTGATGCACTTCAGCACGGTCAAGCAGGTCAACGTCACCCCGACGAAGCCGGTCAATAGCGGCAGCTTCGAGTTCTCGTCGCGCTGGCAGCTGGTCGCCCCGCTGGTCCAGGCGTCAGTCCCCGGCGTCCCTGGGCCCCTCGACATCAACCTGCTCCACCAGTCGCCGTCGTACGAAGGTAAGAAGCGGTTCCCGCTCGTCTACGCGGACCCCACGCTCAAGGGCGTGAAGGGTGCGGTTGCGGTGCTGGACTCGAGCGAGGACGGCTGGGGCAACGGCAGCGAGCACGACCAGATCGTCGCGGCCGCGAACGCGGGCGCAGCTGGGGTGATCCTGGTCCGGCCGCCGGACTGGTCGGCGTGGACGGTATGGCGTCCGGTCGGCGACCGGGAGCCGATCCCGGCGATGGTCACCACCTCCAAGGACGGTCACAAGCTGATCGACCGGGCCCGTCGTGGCAAGGCGACCATCGACCTCACGCTCACCACCTCCAGCCCGTACCTGTACGACGTCCAGCAGGTCTCGACCGGGTCGATCCCGGCCAAGATCGACTACAAGGTGACGCCGGCGAACAGTGCGCGCATCACCACGCGGTACGCCGACAACGGCGGGTTCAACTGGGCCAAGGAGCAGCGGTTCGGCTGGCGTCCGTGGCAGGAGTACTCGTGGAACGACTCCCAGCGGTTCGTCGAGACCCCGAAGGTGCGCGAGGAGTGGGTGACGTCCGGCGACTCGCTCTGGCAGCACCGGGTGCACCACCTCTACACCTGGGACGACATGAACCCGCTGGCCGGCGGCATGACGTCCGTACCGCGCTCGTACCGGACCGGAACGTCGGACGAGACGTGGTTCGGTCCCGTCGTACGGCCCGCTGCAGCGCCTGGTGTGCAGTCCACTCGGACCGGGGACCGGCTGTCGCTCCGCATCCCGTCGTTCGTGGACGCGGCCGGGCACTACACGGTCGGTGAGACCACTGCATCGTCGGCGACGCTTTCCCGCAACGGCGCAGTTGTGGCTGAGCTGCCGAGCGCGTGGGCGGACGTGATCACCTCCAGCGAGGACGCGGCGTACAAGCTGGACCTGACGACCGAGCGCAAGGACAGCGAAGGGGAGTGGAACTGGGGTACTCACACGGAGACCTCCTGGGAGTTCCGGTCCGCGACGCAGCCTGACGACAAGGCTGTGGCGGTCCCGCTGCAGCAGGTCAACTACACGGTCCCGGTCGACCTGACCGGTCGGGTGGCAGCCCGTACGCACGCCATCAGCTTGGAGTCGCCGCGGGCGACCTCGCTGCAGGCGTGGGCGTCGTACGACGAAGGCAAGACCTGGCAGCGGCTCGTCGTGATCGGTGCCCTCGGCCACTACCTGGCCGTCGTACCGAACGCCCACGACACGGTCTCCTTGAAGGTCGCCGCCACCGGCCCGAACGGCGCCAAGATCACCCAGACCGTGATCCGGGCGTATGGCGTGAAGTAGCGCTCAGAGCCAGTCGCGCTTCGCCGCCTGGAACGCCAGACCGGTCCTGGTATCCACACCTGCCAGAGCCATCAGGCGATCCAGGCGGCGTTGCACTGTTCGCCGGCTGATCCCCAACTGCGTCGCGATGGACTTGTCCGGCACTCCGGCGACCAGGAGCGACAGCAGCAACCGCTCGGAGTCGTCCAGGCCTTCCACCGGTTGGTCGTCGTCGGGTTGGAGCCGCACAGGTGTCGCCAGCTCCCAGTAGCTCTCGAAGAGCGCGAGCAGCGCGTCCAGGAGCTCGCCGCGATTGATGATCGCCGCAGACGGCTCGCCAAGGTTCTCGTCGTCGCGGACCAGCGGGCAGATCGCGGTCGACCGGTCCACGATCGCGAGCCGGACCGGCAGCGTCGGCAGCACCCTGGCCTCCTCGCCCCAGCTGACGCCCTCGGAGATCGAGTCCAGCTCACCGGGCGTCTCGATCAGCGCGCGCTCGTAGATCGCGCGGTAGCGGACGCCGCGTGACAGAGCGCCGTACTCCTCGGTGTTGTCGGCGCCCTGCATGGCCAGCGGGTTCGCGCGGCAGAACCAGAGGATCTCCTCGCGCGCCGCGTTCTGCAGGTCGCGCAGCCGCTCGCGGAGTGTGGTGGCGCCGACGATCACCTCGACCAGGTGGTGCGCGTCGCGGCGGCTCGCGCTGGCCCGGAACTCCTCGCTGAGTGCGGCCACGGTCTTGCGGGCTGCCTCGAGCGACTCCTGGCGGCGCAGCAGCGTCGTACCGAAGGCCACGTCCGGCGGCAGCGGGCTGAAGACCGGCTCATCGGCCGCCTGGACCGTGACGAGTCCTTTGGCCTGCAAGCGCTGGAGCACTTCGTCAGCCTCGTGCTGCGGCAACTCGGCGACCTCGGCCAGCTCGGCCGCGCGGGCAGCGGACAGGCCGACCAGCAGCCGGTAGGTCTGCTCCTCACGCGCATCGAGCAACGAGCCGTCCTGCATCAGCCCCACCTCCGGGCACCACCATTTCAGGAATCCGGAGCTTTCCTATTGGCACGGTTCAGCCACGACACTGCCGTGCCATCACGGAAACGTTGAGCGGCCGTCACTTTCCGGTCAGAACGCCAGCGGAACTCGCCGCCGCCGAGCCCACCGCCCTGGAGAAGAGAACCGATGATGAGTGTGACCGACTACGCCGGGATCGCCGGCCTGATCGCCGCGGCTGCTGTTGCCATCTGGATGCTGCGCAACCACAACACAGTCACTCCGACCGCCCCGACCGCCCGGCACCGCGGGGCGCCTAGCCTGCGACTGCCGCGACCGACCCACCCGGAGCGCGCTTCTTCGCGCGGTAGTAGGTAAGCCCGCCGAACGCGTACATCGACAGGCCCAACGCGGCCATCAGCACGATCACGACCCACTGCCACGGTCCGGTCTGGTAGAGCGCCAGGAACCAGGACCGGGTGTCGTCGTTGCCGGTGAGCTTGAAGATCGCCGGTACGACGGCCTGCGGGAACAGCGGGATCGCCGCGAACCCGAGGCAGAAGCCGGCCGCGGTCCGCTTCCACTTGGGCAGTGCGTCGAGCCCTGCGGTCTTCTTCGCCTGCTCCGCGGGCGATCGGCCATGCCTGAGCAGCGTGAGCAGCTCGGGGCCTTTCTTGTCGAGACGCCGGATCGCGAGGCGACCGAAGTACCACCAGGCGAGTACGCCGGACAGGACTCCGATCGGCACGCCCCACCAGCCGACGTTCAGCGCCACGATCAGGGCCGGGGCGCAGGTCGACGCGACCAGCACGAGCATCACGTAGACGATGCCCATCGTCTCGCCCTCGTTCTCACCCGAGTTCAGCGGGTTACCCGACCGCTTGTGCGCATCAGTCGTCGGTACGGCGGCGTACACCGAGCTGGCCACGACCAGTCCGGCTGCACCGCCGAGCAGTGCGGGCAGCACGCTCAGCACGAGCGGCCAGGCACTGGCGTAGCCGGACCACCAGGTCAGCAACAGGGTGATGGCCAGCGTGATCGGACCGAAGACCAGCAGGAACGCCCGCTGCCGGGCGCGTACGTCCGGCCCGTTCGCGCCAGGAGTCATCAGCGTGGTCCACAGCGCCGTACCATCCGCGCCATAGAGGTTGGCGGACATCGCTGCGGCCATGACGACGGCTGCTGGACCGGCCCACGGCAGCATGGCCTTCCAGCCGAGCGCCAGCGGCATCATGCAGAAGAACAGGCCGTAGCTGATCGCGAAGACCGCCTTGTGCCCATAGAGCAGGTCGCGGGTCCACGAGCGCAGTTCCTTGGCAGCAGCACCACTCCGTGGATCGGTCCCGCTCAGCGACCGCCGTACCTTGCCGCCGGCCCTTGACGCAGTCGTCCGCCGTACGAGCAGTGCAGACCAGGCGAGGAGCATCAGCACACCCAGGACGACCAGTCCGGCCAGCGCTGCAAGCACCTCGAGCCAGTCGCCACGTCCGGCCGCCTCTACGGCCACCAGACCCCAACCAGACGGTGCGATCCGCGCTCCCTTGGCCAGCGTGCCCTGTACGTCGGTGGACACGAACGCCACGATCAGCGCCCACCCCTGCGCCGTGAACGCCAGGATGAACGCGTTGACGATCGCCGCGATCACCGCACCGGCGCGCACCTGCAGGAGTACGCCGTACACCGCGACGGCGAGCCGGGACGCGAGGATGAAGCAGAACAGCTGGAGCAGCAGCGCCGGCACTGCGACCAGAGCGGCGACGACGTTCCCGCCGGCGATCACCAGACTGAGCAGGGCGATCAGGCTGATGACCGGTGCGACACCGGCCAGCGCAGCCACCAGCAGACCGGTCGAGAGCGTCCGCGGCGGCAGCGGCATCATCGTGAAGTACTCCGGCTTGAGCGTCTCGTCGCCACCGCCAGCGAACAGCGGACCGACCACCCAGCCGAGCATCCAGACCGCGAGCACCACGACGAGTACGTCGTTGTCGCCGCGCGCCGCGACCCAGATCGTGCCGCCTGCGAGCACCAGGCCGACGAACCCGCCGGTGACGATCCAGCTCAGCCGGAACTGGTCCTTGAGCGCATGCCGGAACGCGGCCAGCCGCATCCGGACCAGCGTGTGCGAGGTGCTGTACGTCAGTGCGAGAGCCACGTCAGACCCTCCGCGCCACGCGTCGACGCACCGACCAGCGTCACGAACGCATCCTCCAGCGTGCCGCCCGCCTGCACCTCGGAAACGGTGCCTGCGGCAACTACTTTCCCGGCCGCGACCACCGCGACCCGATCGCACAGCTGCTCGACCAGCGCCATCACGTGACTCGACATCACCACCGACCCGCCGCCGGCGATGAACCGGTGCAGGATGGTCCGGATCGTCGCCGCCGACACCGGATCGACCGCTTCGAACGGCTCGTCCAGCACCAGTAGCCGCGGTGCGTGCAGCAGCGCGACCGCCAGGCCGAGCTTCTTCCGCATGCCGGTCGAGTACCCGATCACCTGCTTGTCGTCCTCGTGATCGAGCTCGAGCACCTCCAGCAACTCGGAGGCCCGCCGCCCGACCTCATCCTCAGGCAGGCCGCGCAACAGCCCCAGGTAGGTCAGCACTTCCCGCCCGGTCAGCCGCTCCGGCATCCCCAGCCCGTCCGGCAGCACCCCGACCAGTGCCTTGGCCTTCGTCGGCTCGCGCCAGACATCCACCCCGAAGATCCGCGCCGTACCGCCGTCGGGCCGCAACAGCCCGACCGCCATCGACAACGACGTCGTCTTGCCGGCACCGTTCGGCCCCAGCACCCCGAAGAACGACCCGCTGGGCACGCTCAGACTCAAGTCGTCGACCGCCCGCTCGTCCCCGAACACCTTCGTGAGCCCGTCCAGCTCGAGTGCTTGCTCCATGTCCAGAAGCCTCCCACCCACGGGCGTCCCAGGTCGTCAGTCCACCGGCCGACCCGCCCGGTCAGCCGATCGGCGGACCGCAGGCATCAGCCGTGACGCCGTCCGGCCTATGCCGGAACGCCGACGTGAGGATCGGCACAGGCCCGGAAAGACGAAGTCCCGGTCGCATCGACCGGGACCTTCTCTGTGCGCGAGGGGGGAGTTGAACCCCCACGCCCTTTCGGGCACACGGACCTGAACCGTGCGCGTCTGCCTATTCCGCCACCCGCGCGCAGTCGCCGGATACTGCTCCCGGCGACGAGAAGGAACATTAGCACGGGTTGTCCGGGTGCTTCACATTGCGGGTTCGGTCGAACCTCCCGATACGATCGATCGTCGTACCCGGTGTGTCCGCCTCGACCGGTGGACGATCTTTGGCGTACCGACCGTGGAGGAGGAGGCGTGCGACCGCTACAGCGCTTCGAGCGACGCCTGGAAGGCATTGTGAGCGGTGTCTTCGCGCGCGCTTTCAAGGGTGACGTCGAGCCGATCGAGCTCGCGGCAGCACTCAAGCGTGAGATCGACAACACCGCGCGGATCCTGTCCCGGGACCGCCGGCTGGTGCCGAACCACTTCGTCGTCGAGCTCGGTCCGGACGACTTCGAGCGGCTGAACGCCTACGGCCGGACTCTGAACCACGAGCTCGCGAACGAGCTCCGCGACCACGCCGACATCCAGCGGTACACGTTCTCCGGGCCGATCGACATCGAGCTGGTTCAGCAGGACGACCTCCCGACCGGTAAGTTCCGGGTGGTCAGCGAGACGGTCGGGACGCCACAGCGTCGCCCGGCCGCCTATCAGCAGCCCGAGCCCCAGCCCTACCAGCAGGAGCCCTACGTGCCGCCGAACGAGCCGGTCGTGCAGAGCCCGCCCCCGTACCAGCCGTCCCCCCGCCGCGGTCACCCCCAGGTGATGCTCGAGGTGAACGGGCGTCGCCGCCCGGTCAACCCGCCCGGCGTCGTGCTCGGCCGCGGTACCGACGCGGACATCCAGATCAACGACCCCGGTGTGTCCCGGCGGCACGCCGAGATCCGGCTGATGCCGGAAGGCCCGGACGGGATCCGGGTCGTGCTGGTCGATCTCGGCTCCACCAACGGCACGCTGGTGAACGGCCGCCGCAGCACCGAGGCCGAGCTGGTCGACGGTTCGACGGTGCGGATCGGCAACACGACGATGACGCTGCGTCTCGCGGACGAGCCGATGGCCCAGCCGCCGAGCAGCGGGTGGTGACCGGAAGTCCATGTCGGAACTGACCCTGACCCTGATCAAACTGGGGTTCCTGGCCCTGTTGTGGATGTTCGTCCTCGCGGTGCTGTCCGTGATCAGGTCCGACCTGTTCGGCGCGAAGGTCGACAGCCGGGCCGCGGCCGCCGTCGTACCGCAGAACACCCGGACGCCGAAGACCGCCAAGCCGGCCAAGAAGCGCAAGGGCCTGCCCGCGTCGGTGACGATCGCGGACGGGCCGCAGGCCGGTGTCGGCGCCTCGCTGACCGAGGAGCCGGTGATCATCGGCCGCGGCTCGGACTGCCAGATCCGGCTCGACGACGACTACTCTTCCACCCGGCACGCCCGGTTGTTCCTGTCCGAGGGCCAGTGGTGGGTCGAGGATCTCGGCTCCACCAACGGCACGTACCTTGACGGCCAGCGGGTCACCCGCCCGGTCCCGGCCGAGATCGGCGGTTCGATCCGGATCGGCCGGACGACGCTGAACATCGCGAAGTAGGCCTGCCTCGATGACCCTGTCGCTCGACTACGCCACACTGTCCGACGTCGGACGGGTGCGCCGCAACAACGAGGACTCGGCGTACGCCGGTCCGCACCTGCTGCTGCTCGCCGACGGAATGGGCGGCGCCGCGGCCGGTGAGGTGGCCAGCGCGGCGGCGGTCCAGGTGATCCGGCGGCTGGACACGGCCGAGATCAGCGGCGAGGACATGATCGAGGCGCTGGCCGGTGCCGTCCACCGGGCCAACGAGCGGCTGTCGGAGCTGGTCGAGGAGGACCCCGAGCGCGAAGGCATGGGCTCGACCGTCACCGCGCTGATGTTCGACGGCAAGCAGCTGGGGCTCGCGCACCTCGGCGACTCCCGTGCCTACCGGATGCGCGACGGCGTGCTGTACCAGCTGAGCCACGACCACACCTTCGTGCAGTCGCTGGTCGACGAGGGCCGGATCTCCCAGGAGGAGGCCTTCACCCACCCGCACCGCAACCTGATCCTGCGCGTGCTCGACGGCCGCCCGGACTCCGATCCGGACCTGCAGATCCTCGACGTCCAGGCCGGCGACCGGCTGATGCTGTGCAGCGACGGCCTGCCCGACTACGTCAGCGACGAGGTGATCTCCGCCTCGATGGCCTCCGGTACGCCGGACTCCGTCGTCGTCGAGCTGATCACGCACGCGCTCGAGGCAGGCTCGAACGACAACGTCACCTGCGTCGTCGCGGACGTCGTCGAGACCGAGCCCGCGAGCGGCGTACAGCCCCAACTTGTCGGTGCGGCCGCCGAGCTGGCCCAGGGCAGCACCGGCCGCGGCGAGCCGACGGTCGCGCTCCGCACGGGCGGCAGCGACGGGCACGGCGGCGGTGGCCATGGCGTGGCGCTCGACCCGGAGGAGCTGCGGTATGCACCGCGCCCGCCGAAGCGATTCCTGTGGCTGCGACGGATCGCCGTACTCGTGATCGTCCTCGGGCTGATCGGTGGCGGCGGCTGGTTCGCGTACAACTGGACCCAGAAGCAGTACTACGTCGGCACCGACGGCGACTACGTGGCGATCTTCAAGGGTGTCGAGGCTGATCTCCCGGGCCTGAACCTGTCGAAGGTCTACGAGCGGCAGTCGCTGCAGGTCGACAAGCTCCCGACGTACAGCCGGGAGCAGGTGGAGGGCAACATCCAGGCGGACAACCTGGCCGGCGCCCGGTCGATCGTCGCCGAGTTGCAGCAGACCGCTGCCGAGTGCGCCGCCAAGACCAAGCCGACGCCCACACCGACGCCGAAGCCGAGCACGCCGCCGGTGTCGAAGCCGCCTGTCTCCAAGCCGCCGGTGACGACTCCGGTCGTGCACCCGTCGACGACGCCGCCCAGCCCGAGCAGCACGGCGACCCCGGGCAGCCCGGACGACTGCGACGGAGTCCGATGAGCATCGCTTCCACGTCCGTCATCCAGATCATTCCGCGTACCCGGCGCGGGGTGGAGTTGCTGCTGCTCGTGATCGCTGTCGGGGTATCGGTCGCGGCGTACGTGAACATCGGCATCACCGTGCAGAACGAGATCCCGGCCAGCACCGGGTACTACGCGGCCGGTATCAGTCTGCTCGCCCTGATCGCCCACTTCGCGCTCCGCTACCGGGCGCCGTACGCCGACCCCGTGCTGCTGCCGTGCGCCGTACTGCTGAACGGGCTCGGCGTCGCGATGATCCACCGGATCGACCTCGGCCTGGCCCTGGTCGCGGAGGCGCGGGGTGCGACCCCGAAGTCTCCGGCGGCCCCACAGCAGATCACCTGGACCGCGGTCGGCATCGTGCTGTTCCTGGTCGTCATCATTGTGATCAGAGATCACCGTCGGCTGCAGGCGCTGACCTACACCGCCGGCCTGGCCGGTCTGGTGCTGCTGGTCCTGCCGCTGATCCCCGGCCTCGGTGTGAACCTGAACGGCGCCCGGATCTGGATCCGCCTGGCCGGTATGTCGTTCCAGCCCGGTGAGTTCGCGAAGATCTGCCTGGTCGTGTTCTTTGCCGGCTACCTGGTGGTGAAGCGCGACGTGCTGACGCTGGCCGGGCACCGGTTCCTCGGGCTCGACCTGCCGCGCGCCCGCGACCTCGGGCCGATCGGCATCGCCTGGGCGGTCAGCCTGGGCGTGCTGGTGTTCGAGAGCGACCTCGGTTCGTCGCTGTTGTTCTTCGGGCTGTTCCTGTTCCTGCTGTACGTGTCCACCGAACGGGCCGGCTGGCTGATCATCGGTGGCCTGCTGTTCGTCGGCGGCGCGTACTTCGCGTACGCGACGTTCGGCCACGTCCACCGCCGGGTCACCGACTGGCTCGACCCGTGGGCGATCGACGGCGGCCAGGTGAAGCTCGGGCTGATGGGTCAGGCGTGGGGCGGCATCCTCGGCCGCGGCCTCGGCCAGGGCCACCCGGAGGCCACGCTCTACGCGCAGAGCGACATGATCATCTCGTCGTTCGCCGAGGAGCTCGGCCTGACCGGGCTGATCGCGATCCTGCTGGTCTACACGCTGATCATCGAGCGCGGCCTGCGGACGGCGCTCGGCTGCCGGGACATCTTCGGCAAGCTGATCGCGACCGGTCTGGCGATGTCGTTCGCGCTGCAGGTGTTCGTCATCGTCGGCGGCGTGACCGGGCTGATCCCGCTGACCGGTCTGGCCACCCCGTTCATGGCCCTCGGCGGTACGTCGCTGGTCGCGAACTGGGCGATCATCGCGCTGCTGCTGCGGATCAGCGACCAGGCCCGGCGACCGCAGACCCCGGCCGCTCCCGTGTCCGACGAAACGATCGCGATGGCGGTGCAGAAACAGTGAACTCGGCGATCCGACGATTAGCTGTCGCGGCGATCATCCTGATGCTCGCGCTGATGGCGAACTCGACGTACCTGCAGGCCTTCCGGGCGAACGAGATCAACGGCCGCAATGACAACAACCGGGTCCGCGACTCGCAGTTCTCGGTGAACCGCGGCCCGATCCTGATCGGGAGTACGCCGGTCGCGCAGAGCAAACCGTCCAACGACCGGTTCAAGTACCAGCGGACCTACCCGTCCGGCCCGGTGTACGCACCGGTCACCGGCTTCTACTCGTACCGGTTCGGCCGCGCCGGGATCGAGCTGACGATGAACTCCGAGCTGAACGGCTCGGACCCGTCGATGGCGTTCCGCCGGATCATCGACGTGATCAGCAACCGGCCGCAGCAGGGCGGCAGCGTCACGCTGACCCTGAACGCGGCGGCACAGCAGGCGGCGTACAAGGGTCTGGGCTCGAAGACCGGCGCGGTGGTGGCGATCGAGCCGAAGACCGGCAAGATCCTGGCGATGGCGACGACGCCGTCGTACGACCCGAACCGGCTCGCCTCGCACGACAGCACGAAGGTCGACGCCGCCTGGAAGAGCCTGACCGAGGACAAGGACCGGCCGCTGTCGAACCGCGCGGCCCAGGAGCTGTACCCGCCGGGCTCGACGTTCAAGTTGGTGACCGCGGCCGCGGCGCTGTCCAGCGGCAAGTACACGCCGGAGACCAAGGTGAACTCGCCGGCCGAGCTGCCGTTGCCGCAGACCACCGTCCCGCTGGTGAACGAGGACGGCAAGAACTGCGGCGGCAGCAACAACGCGACGCTGACGATCGCGCTGCGCTACTCCTGCAACACGGCGTACGGCAGTGTCGGACTGGCGCTCGGGCCGGACGCGCTGCGCGAGCAGGCCGCCAAGTTCGGCTTCGGCGCGCGGCCGCTGGCCGAGCTGCCGAGCGTGGCCACCAGCCAGTTCCCGGGTGACCCGAACGAGCCGCAGACCGCGCAGTCCGCGATCGGCCAGTTCGACGTACGGGCCACGCCGCTGCAGATGGCGATGGTCGCGGCCGGGATCGCGAACAAGGGCGAGGTGATGAAGCCCTACCTGGTGCAGAACGTGCGGACCCCGGACCTGAAGACGGTCTCGGAGACCAAGCCGGAGTCGCTGCACCAGGCGGTCACCCCGCAGGTCGCCTCCCAGCTGACCGCGATGATGGTCGACGTCGTCAACAACGGCACCGGCAAGCCCGGTCAGATCAGCGGCGTCCAGGTGGCCGGCAAGACCGGTACGGCGCAGACCGCGAAGGACCGCCCGCCGTTCGCCTGGTTCACCGCGTTCGCACCGGCCGACGACCCGAAGATCGCGGTCGCGGTACTGATCGAGAAGGCCGACATCGCCCGGGACGACATCGCCGGCGGCAAGCTGGCCGCCCCGATCGCCAAGTCGGTGATGGAGGCGGTGCTGGGCCAATGAGCACCATACGGAATGATTCCGTCACGGCGCGTCTCTCCAACGGGGAACCACGTGTGGCGGCCGCTACCGTGGGCAAGTTGAGTGTGTTTTTGTGTCTCACAGACAGGTTGGAAGGCTGAGGTCATGACATCGCAGGCACGTCTCGTCGGCGGCCGATACGAAGAAGGCGAACCGCTCGGCCGCGGCGGCATGGCCGAGGTCCGCAGGGGTGTGGACAACCGGCTCGGCCGGTCCGTCGCCATCAAGCGGCTGCGGGTCGATCTGGCCAGTGACGCCACCTTCCAGGCCAGGTTCCGCCGGGAGGCCCAGTCGGCCGCCTCGCTCAACCACCCGACCATCGTGTCGGTGTACGACACCGGCGAGGAGCCCGATCCGAACGGCTCCGGCGTCACGATCCCGTACATCGTGATGGAGCTGGTCACCGGCAAGACGCTGCGGGACCTGATCCGCGAGGGCCGCAAGATCATGCCCGAGCGCGCCCTGGAGATCACCTCCGGCGTGCTCGAGGCGCTCGACTACAGCCACCGGGCCGGCATCGTGCACCGCGACATCAAGCCCGGGAACGTGATGCTGACCCCGCAGGGTCAGGTCAAGGTGATGGACTTCGGTATCGCCCGCGCGGTCGCCGACACGTCCTCCACGATGACCCAGACCGCGGCCGTGATCGGCACCGCGCAGTACCTGTCCCCGGAGCAGGCCCGCGGCGAGACCGTCGACGCCCGCTCCGACCTGTACTCGACCGGCTGCCTGCTGTACGAACTGCTGACCGGGCGTCCGCCGTTCGTCGGTGAGTCGCCGGTGTCGGTGGCCTACCAGCACGTCCGGGAGCAGCCGCTGCCGCCGTCGTCGTTCGACCCGGACATCCCGCCGGAGGTCGACGCCGTCGTACTGAAGGCACTGGCCAAGAACCGCGAGGAGCGGTACCAGAGCGCCGCCGAGATGCGCGCCGACATCCACCGGGTGCTGGCCGGTCAGCAGGTGACCGCGCCGATGGCAGCGGTGGCCGAGACGCGCGCGATGGCGCCGACGGCCGTCGCGCCGGCCGCGACCCAGGCCTACCGCCAGACCGCGGGGAACGACATCCTCCCGCCGGGCGGCGACGAACTGGACGAGGACGACGACGGGCGGTCGCGACGCAACCGCGGCCTGGCGTACTTCCTGCTCGGCCTGGCGATCGTCGCGATCGCGGTCGGTGCGTATGCCCTGTTCACCAACATGAACAAGGACAACAACGCGGGCGGCGGTGCGACCAACACCCCGGCGGCCAAGGTCGCCGTACCGGATGTCAGCGGCAAGTCGGTTGCCGACGCGACCGCACTGCTGGCGGACAAGGGACTGCAGTTCGCGCAGGGACCGTCGGAGACCAGCGACACGGTCGGCCGCGGCTCGGCGATCCGGCAGACCCCCACGGCCGGGACCGAGGCCGAGCAGGGTTCGACGGTCACCGTGGTGTTCTCGTCCGGGCGGAGTGCGTTCCCGGTGCCGGACGTGATCGGCAAGTCGGAGTCCTCCGCCCGCAAGGCGCTCGAAGGCACGTCCGCGAACTTCAAGGTCAAGGACAAGGTCGTCGAGCAGGACAGCGACGAGAAGAAGGGCATCGTGCTCGCGGTCAGCCCGGACCCGAACGGGCAGTACCCGTCGGGTCAGGAGTTCACGCTGACGGTCTCCAGCGGTAAGACCGACGTCGACGTACCGAACGTCGTCACCCAGTCGTACGACGACGCGAAGCTGACGCTGGAGCAGGCCGGCTTCCGGGTCGGGTACGTGTTCGGCAACGACCCGAACGCGGCCGACGGCCAGGTTCTGCAGCAGTCCCTGAAGGCCGGCAGCAAGGCGCCGAAGGGCTCGCTGATCACGCTGACCGTCAACAAGCAGCAGGAGCCGAGCTCCCCGCCGCCTAGCCAGCCGACGGACACACCGTCCACACCCACCACGCCGGGCATCACGATCGGCGGATAAGACGACAGGACCCCCAGGGCGCGATCGCCCTGGGGGTTCTTCGTTGTTGCTTCAGCTGACGACCGGGGCCAGCCCGACCGAGCGGGCGACCGCGTCCTCGTCGCCGCAGATCGCGAGCCAGTTGGCGAGCATCCGGTGGCCGCCCTCGGTCAGCACCGACTCCGGGTGGAACTGCACGCCCTCCACCGGGAGGTCGCGGTGCCGGGCCGCCATGATCACGCCGGCCTCGGTACGCGCGGTCACCTGCAGCTCGTCCGGCACGGTGTCCTGCTCGATCGCGAGCGAGTGGTACCGGGTCGCGGTGAACGGCGACGGGAGTCCGGACAGTACGCCGGCGCCTTCGTGGAACACCTGGCTGGTCTTCCCGTGCAGCAGCTCGTCGGCGCGGCCGACGACACCGCCGTACGCGACGCCGATCGCCTGGAGACCGAGGCAGACCCCGAAGATCGGGACCTCGCCGCCCTTCTCTTTCACGATGTCGACGCAGGCGCCGGCTTCTTCCGGCGTACCGGGACCGGGGGAGAGCAGGACGCCGTCGTACTCACCGGCCTGGTCGGGGGTGACTTCGTCGTTGCGCAGCACGGTGGTGTCGGCCTGCAGTTGCTGCAGGTACTGCACGAGGTTGTAGACGAAGGAGTCGTAGTTGTCGACGACAAGGATCCGCGGCATGCGGACCATTATCGCCCGCTGACGCTCGGGCTCGCCGACGGCGTCCGTTCGTAGCCGGGGACGGTCGCGCTCTGCAGGTCCAGGGTGCCTTCGTACGCCGGCATCTGCATCGACGACTCGCTCTTCACGTCGTACCCGAGCTGGAACTTCACCACGTAGTCCTGCAGGTTCTCGATGTACTGCGAGTCGTCGAGCGCCTTCTGCAGTTTCCGCCGGTCGCCGATCGCACTGATCGTGTACGGCGGGAGGTACGGGACGCCGTGCAGTACGACGGAGTTGCCGACGCACTTGACCCCGGTGGTGGAGATGACGCGTTGGTTCTGGATCGTCATCGCCTCGGCGCCGCCGGCCCAGAGCGCGTTCACGACCGCCTGGATGTCCTGCTGGTGGATAACCAGCCAGTTCTCGTCGACGTCCGGATTCTCCTTCACTACCTCGGGCGGTGCGTCCCGGAGGGTGACGGTCAGGCCGGGGCCGACGACCGGGCGGGTGCCGACCTGCTCGGACAGGTCCTCGAACTGCTTGGCCAGCTTCGGATCGATCGAGCCCTGCTGCGCCTGCAGCGCTTCGATGTCATGCGTCAGCGCCGCGTGCTGCCGGACCAGGCTGGCGCTGCGGCGACTCTGTTCCTCCACGAGGCCCGCGAGCGTAGTGTTGCGACTGGGCCGCAGGTCCGTGCCACGGGCGTTGGTGGCACTGGTCGCGAACAGCAGACCGGCGCACAGCAGCGCCAGCGGCGCACCCACACGCCACAGCGAAATCCGCCTCAACCTACGCACCAGTGATCTCCATGTTGCTGTCTGCACTACGCTAACCCGGACCGGACCCGCACAGGTCGTAGCGGTCAGCTTATGCGTCCGTCCTTACAAGGAGTTCAGTCGTGCCCGAGTCGAGCAGTCGCAACAAGAAGAAGACCGAGAAGGTCAAGGTCGAGAAGACGCCGAAGCGGCCCCGCACCACCAGTCGCGTGTGGGTGGCCCCGCTGATGCTCTTCTGCTGGCTGGTCGGTCTCGCCTGGCTGGTCGTCTTCTACATCGCCGGCGACAAGATCCCGTTGATGAACGACCTGGGCAACTGGAACCTGCTGATCGGCATGGGCCTGATCGCGGTCGGCTTCGTCGTCTCGACCCAGTGGGTCTGACCACAGCTGTCCGACAGTTATCCACACCCGTATCCCCAGTTGTGCACACCGATTCGGGCAAGTTATCCCCAAGCTGACCGTTACTTCTCCACCAAATCCGCCCCAAAATGCTCCAAATCTGTGGATAACTCAGGTTTGAGCGGATGAGTTTCCACACTGTTCACGTTGGCAGCGGCGTACTGTCGAAACAGTGAGAGCGACCTGGGGGAGACCGGGGAGGGTCGCACCATGTTCGTACAGGTCATCGAGGGGCAGCTCACCGACGTCGCGCAGGCACACGCCGCGATGGATCGGTGGATGGCGGAGTTGGCGCCCGAGGCGTCCGGCTGGTTGGGGACCACCGCCGGCGTCACCGCGGACGGAAGGTTCATCGCGCTGGCACGCTTCGAGTCCGCCGAGGCCGCCCGGCACAACAGCGAGTCGCCGGCGCAGGACAAGTGGTGGCACGAGTTCTCGTCGCTGCTCAGCGGCGGCACCACGTTCCGCGACACCGAGGACGTGACGCTCGACCTGGTCGGCGATCCGGACGCGGCCGGGTTCGTCCAGATCATTCGCGGCCGCGCCACGGATCCGGATCGCGTCCGTGCCCTGATGGCCCAGCACCCGGAGAGGTGGGAGAGTTTCCGGCCCGACCTCCTCGGCAGTGTCTTCGTGCTGTCCGACGACGGCGGCTTCACCTCGACGTTCTACTTCACCTCCGAGGCCGAGGCCCGCGAAGGCGAGCGCAAGGAGGCCCCGGAGGACCTCAAGGCAGAGGTCGACGAGCTGAACACGCTGGACGCCGTGCCGCCGGAGTACTTCGACCTGTCGACCCCCTGGCTGTACTCACCTGCCTCTACGTAGAGATATATGTAGACATCTGCGTACCCGTCTGCGTATAGTTCTACGTAGGAGGAGAGAGCGATGCCTAACAAGACGATCTACGTGTCCGACGACGACCTGCCCTTGTACAAGAAGGCGCAGGAGCTCGCCGGCAACCTGTCCTCGGCGATCTCGATCGCGCTGCGGAGGTACGTCGAGCTGGAAGAGGGCCGGTTCGAGGGGTACGACGAGATCACCGTGCGGGTGGGCCGGGGCGCCGGCCGCAAGCAGCGGTTCTCCGGCGTACTGCTGGCCGAGGGCGGCCGGTCGAGCAACACCGGGTACGAGGCCTTCAAGGTCTACCGGAGCCGGACCGGCAAGTTCGTCCTGCACGCCGATCGCCGCAGTCAGTACACGGTCAGCGGTGACGACGAGCGCTACCTGACCGGCTGGCGCTCCTGGATCGGCAACTGGAGCAGCGACCAGTCCTGGAGCATGGCGCAGGGTGAGGCCACGCTGAACATCGTGGAGACGGTCGAAGAGCTCCGCGAGCTGATCCCGGAAGACCTCTACGAACTGGTCGAGGAAGCCGCGAACCAGCCAGCAGTCGAGGACCTCGACATTTAGCTCCAAAGACAACAGACAAAAGAACGGCGCCTTCGGCGCCGGGAGTGGTGCGACACCTAACCCGATACCGGCGACCTGATTGGTCGCGGGGCGGTCGAACACGCCCGGAACAACCCCTTGGCCACCTGGGGCAGGTTCCCCCTGCCCGGAAACAGACGAGGAACAGTCATGTCAGCTGCGATCGACGTCACCGGACTGCGCAAGTCCTACGGCGAGAAACTCGTGCTCGACGGCATCGACCTGAACGTTGCCGAAGGCACCATCTTTTCCCTGCTCGGCCCGAACGGCGCCGGCAAGACCACGGTGGTACAGATCCTGTCCACCCTCGCCACCGCCGACGCCGGCGAGATCCGGGTGGCCGGCCACGACCTGCACCGCAACCCCGAGGCGGTCCGCGCCGCGATCGGCGTCACCGGCCAGTTCTCCGCGGTCGACGGCCTGATGACCGGCCGGGAGAACCTGATCCTGATGGCCGATCTGTACCACCTCGGCAAGCAGGAGGCCCGGCTCCGGGCCGACGAGCTGCTCGAGCAGTTCGACCTGGTCGAGGCCGGCAAGAAGCTGGCGATGACGTACTCCGGCGGCATGAAGCGCCGGCTCGATCTCGCCATGACCCTGGTCGGCCGCCCGCAGATCATCTTCCTGGACGAGCCGACCACCGGTCTCGACCCGCGCAGCCGGCACAGCATGTGGACGATGATCCGCGAGCTGGTCGCCAGCGGCGTCACGGTCCTGCTCACGACGCAGTACCTGGACGAGGCCGACGAACTGGCCGACCGGATCGCGGTCCTCGACCACGGACGACTGGTCGCCCAAGGTACGCCGGAGGAGCTGAAGCGGCTCGCACCCGGCGGGCACATCCGGCTCCGGTTCACCTCGCCGGACGCGTTCACGCTGGCGGGACAGGTGCTGCCGACCGCCGTACCGAATCACGAATCGCTGGTCCTGCAGGTGCCGAACGACGGCAGCGTGCACGCGCTGCGCGACCTGCTGGCCCGGATCGACGACGCCTCGCTCGAGGTCGACGAACTCACTGTCCACACGCCCGACCTGGATGACGTGTTCTTCGCCGTCACCGGTCAGCCCACCGAGAAAGTTGCCGCGAAATGAGCTACGCACTGCAAGACACCGGGACCATGCTCCGTCGCAACCTACGGCACGCCCAGCGGTACCCGGGCCTGTCCCTCGGCGCCCTCGGGATGCCGGTGATCATGATCCTGCTGTTCGGCCTGATCTTCGGCGACACGTTCGCGAACGGTCTCGGCGGCGGGGGCGGACGCGGCAACTACATCAACTTCCTCACCCCGGGAATCCTGCTGATGTCGATCGCGTCCGGGACGATGTCGCCGGCGGTTGCGGTCTGCATGGACATGACCGAAGGGATCGTGGCCCGGTTCCGGACGATGGCGATCTTCCGGCCGGCCGTGCTGACCGGGCACGTGCTGGGCAACGTGATCCTGACGATCGCGAGCCTGGCCCTGGTGGTCGGCTTCGCCGTCCTGATCGGGTTCCGTCCGAACGCGTCGGTCGTGGACTGGCTGCTCGCCGCCGCATTGCTGATCGCGGTAACCATCGGCCTGACCTGGTTCGCTATCGCACTGGGCCTGACCAGCAAGACGCCGGAGGCCGCGAGCAACGTGGTCCTGCCGATCGCCCTGCTGCTGCCCTTCCTCAGCAACACGTTCATCCCGCTGGACGCGATGCCGAGCGGCATCCGGTGGTTCGCGGAGTACCAGCCGTTCACCCCGATCATCAACACCCTGCGGCACCTGCTGCTGGGTACGCCGATGGACAGCGGCGACGGCTGGCTCGCCGTCGCCTGGTGCGCCGCGATCGCGATCGTCGGCTACTTCTGGGCCCAGAAGAACTACAACAAGGGGACGGTGGCCTAGGACGGTGCGCCCATCAGGTTCGCGCGGGTGCGGACGTGGGCGGGCACCAGCAGGTCGCAGTCAGGGTTGTTCTCCGGTTCGCCGGCGACGACGTGGAGCGGGATCACGCCTGTCCAGTAGGGCAGGTCGAGGTCCTGCTCCTCGTCGTTGGCGGGTCCGTTGCGGGTCTTCACCGAGGCTTCGGTGAGCGAGAGGGCCAGGACCGAGGTCTTGGCCAGCTCCTTGCGGTTCGGCGGCCGTACGGCGGTGGACCGGCCGGGGACGAGATGGTCGACGATCCGGTTGAGCCCGTGCAGCTTCTCGTCAGGGTCGGTGATCAGCCGCGGTACGCCGAAGATGACCGCCGACCGGTAGTTCACCGAGTGGTGGAACGCGGACCGCGCCAGCACCAGGCCGTCCGTGTGCGTGATCGTCACGCAGATCGTCTGCTCCGGCGCCGCGACCACGCTGCGGGCGGCGACCGAGCCGTGCAGGTACAGCGTCCCGTCCGGCCCGCGATCCAGGTCCACGCCGTATGCCGTCGGCAGTACGAGCGGATCACCGTCGACCACGACGCCCAGATGACAGAACATGCCGTCGCGCAGTACGTCGTACAACGCCTCGCGATCGGTGCCGGCGCGTTCCTTCGAGCGGCGGAGTTGGGTCCGGGCCGTCGGCTGCAATGGACTGATCATGTCACCAGATTGGCGCCGGAGTGGCATGCTGGCACGGTCCATTCCCGCACGAATCAGGTAGTCCATTCGTGGAGAGCTCGCTCCCGCTGACCATCGACCGCAACGCCGAACTCCCGCTGCACCTGCAGCTGGCGGAGCAGTTCCGCGCCGCCGTCCTGGATGGCCGGCTCCAGGCAGGCCACCGGCTCCCGTCGACCCGCGACCTCGCCCGGGACCTCTCGGTCTCGCGATCCGTGACGCAGGCGGCGTACGACCAGCTCCACGCCGAGGGCTGGATCGAGGGCCGCACCGGCGCCGGCACGTTCGTCACGGACGTCGTCCCGCTGCAGCCCGCCGTACGACGGCACACGCCGCACCCGGCGAATCCCGACGCGAAGCTGCTGACCCTCCGGCCCGGCATCCCGTACATCGCCCCGACACCCGACGCGGGCTGGCGGCGCGCTTGGCGTGAAGTGTCGACGCAGTCCCCGCCCGGCGGGTACGACGACGCGGCCGGGCTCCCGGCACTCCGCGCCGCACTCGCGGACCACGTCGGCAGGGTCCGGGGGATTGCCTGCGGACCGGAGAACGTGCTCGTCACCAACGGCACCGTCCACGGACTGCGCCTGCTGCTCACCGTGACCCGGCGGGCCGGCGACCGGATCGCGATCGAGGATCCGGGCTATCTCAACGCAGTCGTCGCCGCCCGCGACCACCGGCTCGAGATCGTCGACGTCCCGGTCGATGAGGACGGTCTGCAGGTTGGCGCGTTGACGGACGACGCGGCCGCGGTCTACGTCACGCCGTCGCACCAGTACCCGCTCGGCGGCCGGCTACCTGTTGCCCGACGCAACGAACTGATCCGCTGGGCGCGCCGGACCGGTGCACAGCTGATCGAGGACGACTACGACAGCGAGTTCCGGTACGACGTCGCGCCGCTGCCCGCGCTCGCGCAGCTGGACCTGGAGCGCGTCGTCCATCTCGGCACGCTCTCGAAGACGATCAGCCCCGCGCTCCGCCTCGGTTGGCTCGTGGCGTCCGAAGAGACGGTCGACCGCCTCGCCGCGTTCCGCGCCAACTCGGGTGACTGGCCGGGGTGGCCGATGCAGGCCGCGATGCTCGCCATGCTCCGCGACGGCTACCTCGACCAGGCCGTACGCCGCGGGCGCCGCCTGTACGCGGATCGGCGTACGCACACGGTCGCGGTGTTGTCGCCGTACGGTCAGGTCATCGGCCAGGACGCCGGGCTGCACATCACGCTGCTGCTGCCCGACGACGCGGACGATCTCCGGATCGCAGCCGCGGCTCGGGAGGCGGGTGTGGTCGTGGCGCCGCTGTCGGAGTACCGGCGCAGCGTGTCAGGACCGCCAGGGCTGGTGATCGGCTACGCGACGCCGTCGACGTCCGATCTCCACCGCGCCCTGACGATCCTGACCGAGGTCCTTACTCGCCGTTGAGTGCGTCGATGTCTGGTGTGCTGCCCCAGCGGAAGTACACCGGCGCCCCGAAGCGGCCGGCGGATGAGCTGACGTGGCTGATGACCGTGGCAGCACCGTTGGCGCGGCCAACGGCGTACGTGTGTGCGGTCTTGGTGTCCTTGTCGATGCCGACGAGCAGCGTGCCGTAGTTGCCGCACTTGCTCGCGAGGAGCTTCTCGAAACCCTGCCAGGTCTTGGTGCGGACCGGCTTCACGATCGGCCTCATCGACGCCGCGGTCGGGATGTGGATGGTGTAGAGCGCGCCGCCGCGGGTGTTCGCGAGGAACGTGTCGTACGTCGCGGTCTTGCTGATCAACGCCATCGACTTCACCGCCGCGAACCCGGTTGCCGATCCGGTACTGCGCCAGGTGTTGCCGATGACCGACCAGCGGACCAGTGTGCCGTCGTTGCGGAGTCCGTACGCCGTCGTACGGGCGGTGGTCTGGGAAACCTCGAGCGAGCTGAAGTTCGACCAGCCGCCGCCGATCCGCTGCGTCAGGTTCGGCAGGCCGGGGACGAACTCGTTCATCGTGTCGATCGAGTAGGTGCGGTAGTACAACGAGTCGCCTTGTACGACCCAGCCCTCGTTCGTGGCGCCCAGGTTCGAGGCGTCGCTGGTGAACGTCGTACTGAATCGGACGGCTCCTGGCGCGAAGACGCCGAAGATGGGACCGGGCAGGCCGACGGTCCGGGCTGGGTAGCCGACCGTGATGCCGCCGTTGTCCTGGGTTCCGCTGTCGAGCACGGATCCGGGGGCGAGCGAGCAGGCCGCAGTGGCGAGGATTGCTGTCAGCAGCACGTCAGTCTCCGTTGAGTGGGTCGAGATAGAAGACCGGACCCCAGCGGAAGTACACCGGGTCCGGGAAAGTGCCGTTGACCTTGCCGAGGCTGTTGATCACCGTGGACGTGCCGTTCGCGTGCCCGACGGCGTACAGGTAGCCGGAGCCGGTGTCCTTGTCGATGCCGAGCAGCAGCGTGCCGTAGTTGCCGCACTTCTGCGCGACCATCGTCTCGAAGCCCTGCCAGGTGCCGGCGCGCACCTTGGTGACAATCGGCTTCATCGGCGAGCTCACCGGGATGCGGATCGTGTAGAGCGCTCCGCCGCGGGTGTTCGCGAGGAAGGTGTCGTACGTCGCCGTCTTGCTGATCAACGCCATCGTCTTGACCGACGCGAACCCGCTCGCCGATCCCGTACTCCGCCACCCGGTACCGACCGTCCACCGGAACAACGTCCCGTCGTTTCGCAGCCCGTAGCCGTTCGAGTGGAACGCCTTACCCTGCTCGAAATGCGCAACCTCGAGCGCCGTGAAGTTGGTCCACCCCCCACCGATCCGCGTGGTGACATCGGTGCCTTCATTGAGGTTGTAGTACCGCGCGTAGAGCGCGTCCCCCTCCACCACATACCCCGAGTGATCCGCCCCCGCCACACTCGGCTCCACCTCGAACGACGAACTCAACCGAACCTTCCCCGCCGGAAACACCGGCGGAATACCCGTATCGGGCACCGTCATCACCGGCGGCGTCCCGGCAGTGACCTTGAACCCGGTCTGCACCCCCTGGGCCGTAATCGACCCCGGATTCATCCAACAAGCCTCAGTCGCGGCAGATCCCGCGGCGTGTGCCGATGGCACGAACACCGCCGCGGTCAGCGCAACCGCCCCCGCCAGGCTGGAGACAGCAATGCGTCGCATAACGATCCCTCCCCAGAACTGGTTCTTCCACAGAGCCAGATGCGGGCGGGACCGGAAAGGTTACGGATCCAGCGGGTTCCGTGCGAGCGGCGGTTGGACGGTTGGGGTGTCGCCGTCCCAGGTGAGTTGGGAGAGCCACATGGTGCGGCCTTTGGGGTCGGTGCCCGGTTGGGTGGGGTCCCAGGCGTGGTAGACGAACCAGTTGCCGAGGACCATGTTGTGGCCTGGGCCGGCGGCGTCGGGGGAGGTCGAGAGGATGGGGTCGCCTGACTTGGTGCAGGGGCCGGTGGGGGTGACGCAGAGGGCGTGGCCGATGGCGTACGTGGGTTTGTCGAAGGCGTTGCCGGAGTAGAAGAGGTGGAACTTGCCGTTGCGTTCGACCATGTACGGGGCCTCGACGAGATTGCCCTCCCAGGGGAGGTCTTGCTTGATCAGGCGGTGCACCTCGCCGGTCAGCGTGAGGCCGTCGGCGGTGAGTTCGGAGACGTAGATCCAGGTGTCCACGTCGATCGCGTTGCCGTCGTTCTTCCAGTACAGCCAGCGGCGGCCGGTCGAGTCCTGGAACGGGGACGCGTCGATCGAGCCGCCCTCGTCGACCTGACTGATGAACGGTCGTGGAGATTTGTCGACATATGGACCTTGGGGTGCGGAGGCGACCGCGACGCCGATGCACTGGTGACCGGACGCGAGGTCGCGCGTCGTGTAGTACATGACGTACCGGTCCGCCGCATGCACGGCCACCTCGGGCGCCCACACCTTTCCGGGGGCGGTCCAATCCGGCAACGACGGCAGCGCATCACCGACCTGCTGCCAGGACACGAGATCCGTCGACGTCAACGTCTGCACGTTCCCGAGCGGCCCGTTCGTCGCGAAGGCGTAGTACTCGTTGCCCACCGCAATAACCTGCGGATCCGCGAAGCTGCCGTCGTACACCGGATTGGAGAACATCTATTTACTCTCGTAGAACTTCAGGTAGTCGAAGGTTGCGGTCGGCGGTGGGTTGGCGCCGGTGAACTCGCCGTGGGCGTAGAGGCCTACGCGTGCGGCGGCCGGGAGGACCCAGGAGGCGCCCCAGGTCCAGTTCTTGCCGTCGACCGAGGTGGCGGCTTGGTAGACGTGTTCGCCGGCGGGGTTCTCGTGGTACGCGATCCGCATCCACATCGTCGGCGCGGTCCGGCCGATCGCGGCAGCGCCGTACGACGTGGCGCCGTCGGACGGGCGTGCCACCAACTCGCGCCCGTACTCCGTCTGCCGGGTCTTCCAGATCGCGACGTCGCCGAGCCGGGCGAAGTCGTCGTCGTTGAGGTAGACGATCATGCCGGCCTGTTGATAGTTGCGTACGTCGTCGATGCCGGTGTCGAGGTGCAGCTTGGTCTCGGCGATCCAGCTCTTCCCGGCCGGCGTCGCATGCAGGAGGAGGCCGGCGTTGTTGCCGCTGCCCACCATGTCGGCGTTCTCCAACGGCCAGCTGAGGTTGCCGTCAGCAACTGTTGCCTTGTCGTCCTGACGCACCCAGGACCAGTCCGCCCCGAGCGCCCCATTGAAGTCGTCACCCGCGAGCAACTTCCCGGTCCGCGGCACAGAAGCCAGCTTCGTCACCGGCTTGGCAACCGGTCGCACGGTCAGGTTGTCCACCTCGGCCGTCCCGAGCCACCGCACCGGCGCAGGCCGCAACGTCAGTCCAGGCAGCCGCGCCTCCGCATAGACATCTCCCAGGCCGGCGTCATTCAGTCGTGCCGTCACGCCGGATCCGCTTACCTGCACCGACAGCTTGTTCCACTGCGTGCGGTCGAAGTCGGCCGGCAGATTGACGGACGTCGTACGACGGCCCGCCGCGAGCGTCAGTCGGTTGTTCGCAACAGTCGCGACCACCTGATTGCCCAGGACAGTGGTGAAAGACGAGCCCAGCTTGACGTCCGCTTCGACGCGGAGAGACCCACCCGGTGCGGAGGCGCGGGTTTGCGCGGCGCCTTGGATGGACGCGGTAGGCCCGCCGACCGAGTCGCCGGGGTTGGCGGTTGCGCCGACAAGACCAGCCGCGGGGTTGGCGGAGTCGATGCCCAACGATGAGCCGGTCGTCGGTGCAGGGACCGGGCCTTCGGATGGGCCGAGGCCGGCGCGAGTCCGCGGCCAGCCGTTGATCCAGTCGATATTGTCGATCAGCATCGGCCGGCGGTTGATGCCGAACGGGTCGGTCAGCCACGGCGTGCCGCGGTCGATCGCGTGGTAGACGATGTGGTCCTGCCCGGCCGCGTCGGTGATGAACGCGTGGTGCCCCGGACCGATCCACTTGTTGCCGTTCTGCGTGATGACTGTGGTGCCGCCGACGCGCGAGTCGGTGAGCTTCGCGCCGTCCGCGTCCACGAACGGGCCGCGCGGAGAGCGGGACCGGCCGGCGAAAACGGAGTACCCGGTGGTCGGGCCGGCGCAGCAGTTCATCGACGAGCCCATGAAGTAGTACCAGCCGTCGCGGTAGACGACGTACGAACCTTCGTAGCGGTCGCCGATCGTGACCTGCGTAGGAGTGCCGACCGCGTGCAGGCCGTCGGCGCTCAACTCCGTCATGGCGATGCCGCCGTAGAAGCCGCCGTAGTAGAGGTAGCGCTTGCCGTCCGCGGCGGTCAGCATCGCCGGGTCGATCGTGCCGAGATAGCCTCCGGAGCCATCGGGGCGTGGTGCAACCACCGGACCGTCACCAGCGGTCCAGGGTCCGGCGGGCGTCGGCGCGGTGGCGACACCGATGGCCGGATCGCCGCCGGGGTTGGCCAGCGTGTCCGTGACAGTGAAGTACATGACGTACCGGCCGCCGAAGTAGCGGATGTCCGGCGCCCAGAAGAACGAACCGGGCGCAGCCCAGGAGGGCTTGGTCTGGTCGTTGAAGACCGTGCCGAGGTACTCCCACGAGCTGAAGTCCTTGGTCCGGGCCATGTGCATCAAGCCGAACGGGCCGTTCGCGACGAGCGGGTCGGAGGTGGCGTACGCGTACCAGTAGCCGTCGCGGCCCTGGATGATCGACGGGTCGGCGAAGGAGTCGGCGAAGCTGGACGTGATCGGGTTGGTGGTGGTCACGACCGGCGCCGCAGTAGCAGGCGACATACCGGCCGCTACTGCGACGACAGCAAGTGCTGTGGCGAGCAGTCGTTTCGAAGGCACAGGGCGGTCCCTTCAACTCAAACGGATCAAATGCCACGAAGCCGGTGGCAGCGTGGCGGTGCAGACACCGTCGACGATCTCGGTGCCGTCCACGGTCCGGGGCGTGACCCGGTCCGGGTGGTCCGCGGTGTTCACCGCGGACCGGTCCTCGTCGTACAGGGCAAGGTGCTCGGCGACCTTGAGCGCCGTCACCGGGATCTCCAGGTCGATCTTGTCGGTCTCGCTCCGGTTCACCACGAAGATCGCGGTCTCCCCGGTGTTCTCGTCGTACGTCGCTGTGCTCCACAGCGCCGGGACCTTGCCGAAGGCGGCGGTGTCGATCTCCGGCCCGCCGGTGATCGCGGTCTGCAGCACGGTCGGACCGGCGTACCGCGCGGTCAGGGCGAACGGGTGGAAGATCGTCTGCCGCCAGGCGCGACCGCCGGGCTCGGTGCGGATCGGTGCGATCACGTTGACCAGTTGCGCAAGGCAAGCAATCTTCACCCGGTCGGCGTGCCGGAGCAGCGTGATCAGCAGGCTGCCGACCACCACCGCGGCGTCGACGGTGTAGCTGTCCTCGATCAGCGGGCCGACCTCACGGATGCCGAGACCGAGCTCGCCCGGGAAGTGCTGCTGGTACCAGACGTTCCACTCGTCGAACGACAGCGTCAGTTCCTTGTCGCTGCGCTTGAGCGCCTTCACGTGGTCGGCGGTCGCGATCACCGACGAGATCATCCGGTCCATCTCCTCGGCCGCGGCCAGGAAGCTCGCCTGGTCGCCGTCGCGAGGTTCGTAGTACGCGTGCAGGCTGATGTGGTCGACGAGGTCGTACGTGCGCTCGAGGACGATGCGCTCCCACTCGCCGAACGTCGGCATGCCGGCGTTGCTCGAACCGCAGGCGACCAACTCGAGGCCGGGCTCGACCCGCCGCATCGCGTTCGCGGTCTCCTCGGCGAGCCGCGCGTATTCGTCGGCGGTCTTGTGGCCGATCTGCCACGGGCCGTCCATCTCGTTGCCCAGGCACCAGATCCGGATGTCGTGCGGCTCCGGGCTGCCGTTCGCGACGCGCCGGTCGCTGAGCGCGGTCCCGGCCGGCAGGTTGCAGTACTGCAGCAGGTCGACGGCCTCGCGGATCCCGCGGGTGCCGAGGTTGACCGCCCAGATCGGCTGTACGTCGGCCTTGCGCGACCACGCGACGAACTCGTCGGTGCCGAACTGGTTCGGCTCGATCGCCCGCCAGGCCAGGTCGAGTCGCCGCGGCCGCTGGTCCTTCGGGCCGACGCCGTCCTCCCAGTCGTAGTTCGAGACGAAGTTCCCGCCCGGGTAGCGGATCGCGGTCACGCCGAGCTCCCGCACCAACTCCAGCACGTCCTCCCGGAACCCGTCCGCATCGGCGCGCGGATGCCCCGGCTCGTAGATCCCGGTGTAGACGCACCGCCCCATGTGCTCGACGAACGAACCGAACAGCCGCCGGTCAAGCGCGCCGACGACGAAGGCGGGGTCCACCACGAGCCGAGCCACAGGGCCTCCCCAGAGTCGTTTACAACGTTTAACGTGGTTGTCTACAACGATTGACAATCGCTGTAAAGAGTTCGCGGTGGCAGACTCGGGCGACAGGCCGGTGACTGGAGGTTCTCGGGATGGCGACCAGGCTGAGTGATGTGGCCGCACGGGCCGGCGTTTCGGTGAAGACCGTCTCGAACGTGATCAACGACTACCCGCACATCACCGCGCGGACCCGAGCCAAGGTCGAGGCCGCGATCGCCGCTCTCGACTACCGGCCGAACGTCAGCGCGCGCTCCCTGCGCAAGGGCCGCTCGGACTTCATCGCGCTGGCGATCCCGGAGATGGCCTCGCCGTACTTCGCCGAGCTGGGTGCCGAGATCAGCCGGGCCGCCAAGCGCCGCGGGATCACCGTGCTGATCGACCAGACCGAGGGCGAGGCCGCGGCCGAGAAGTTCGTGCTGGACGGGATGCGCGGGCAACTGATCGACGGCATCATCTTCTCCCCGATCACCACCGTGCCGGCCAAGCTGACCGTCGCCGACACCGGGAAGCCGCTGGTCCTGCTCGGCGAGCGCCCGGCCGGCGGCCAGTTCGACCGTGTCGCGGTCGACTCGGTGCAGGCGTCCTGCGACGCCACCACGCATCTGATCGCGATCGGACGACGGCGGATCGCGGCCATTGGCGTCGGCGGGACGAGCACCGGAGCGGTACGACGGAAGGGGTACCGGAAGGCGCTCAAGGCGGCCGGTCTGCCGCACGACCCCGCGCTCGAGCTCGCCGGGACCGGGTACCACCGCGAGGACGGCGCGGCATCGATGCGCGAACTATTGGCGCTACCGGAGCCACCCGACGCGGTCTTCTGCTTCAACGACCTACTGGCGCTCGGCGCACTGCGGACGCTGGCCGACGCCGGGCTGCGCGTACCGCAGGACGTCGCCGTGGTCGGCTTCGACGACATCGAGGACGGCCGCTACCACTCGCCGACGTTGACCACGGTCTCGCCGGACAAGGAGTGGCTGGCCGACAACGCGGTCGCCCTGCTCCTGGACCGCATCGCCGGAAACGGTGAGGCCACCCACCGCGACCTCACCGTCCCGTACACCCTGCAGATCCGCGAATCGACTGCCGGCTAGCGCTCCGGGATGCCGGCGAGCTGCTTGGCCAGTCCGGTCTGTGCCTTGCCGACCCGACCAGCCAGACCGAGTACGGCGTTCCGCACCGGACGGATCGCCCGTGGGACGTTGGCCAGCCGAGTCAGGCGGTGCGCGAGGCCGATGACCCGGACCGCCTCCGCACGGCTGTTCTTGGCGTAGGTATCGAGACCGGAGTCGTCACCGGCCAGTGCCGCCGACAGTGCGTCTGCCAGTACGACGGCGTCGCGGAGGCCGAGGTTCATGCCCTGACCGCCTGCCGGGCTGTGCGTGTGCGCAGCGTCGCCTGCGAGCAGCACGCGACCGGACCGGTACTCGTCCGCCACCCGCTCGTGGATCCGGAAGCGTGAACCCCAGACCAGCTCGGTCACCTTCGGGTGCCCGCCGCGCGGACCGCGGTCGTCCACCAGGTCCTGCGCGAACGCGATGTCCGGGTGCTCCGGCGCATCGTGCACCTCAGCGACCAGGCGGAAGCTCCCGTCCGGCAACGGCGCAACGACGAGCAGTCCGGCCGCAGCGAAGTACAGTCCGACCTCGTCGGTCGGCAGGCCGCGGTCGACGCGGATGTCGACCAGGCTCAGCGACAGCTCCAGCGTGTTGCCCGGCATCCGCAGTCCGGCCAGCTCGCGGATCGTGCTGTTCATGCCGTCGGCGGCCACGACGTACTGCGCCTGGATCACGTCGCCGTTGTCGAGCGTGACCTCTGCACCGTCGGGGGTCTGCAGCAGCCCGGTCGCGGCGTACGGGCGGAGGACCGAACCGCCGAGCTCCTCGAGCCGATCGAGCAGCACCTGCTCGGTGACCGGCTGCGGGATCATCGTGACAAACGGGTACTGCGTCGGCAGGTCCTCGAAGCCGACCGGGATCAGCTTGCGGTCGCCGGCCCGGATCGAGAAGTCTTCCAGCTCCAGCCCGCGATCCACGAGCTGCTTGGTCACACCGAGCGGCTCCAGCACCTCCAGCGTCCTCGGGTGGATCACGCACGCCCGGGAGGTGTTGGTGCCCTCGGCCTGCTTGTCGATCACCACCACGTTGTGCCCGTGCAGCCGGAGTCCGACCGCCACCGCGAGCCCGACCGGACCCGCTCCCACCACTACGACCTCTGCATTCCGCGGAGTCATCGTCGCTCCTTCCAACCCTTTATCAACGCTTGTTGACTTTTACGGTAGAACGGCGGTTGGCAAAAGTCAACAACCGTTGGCATATGCTGGGGGTATGGCGGAGAAGAAGTCGGACCGGACCCGGGCGTCGATCCTGGCCGCGGCGCGGGAGCGGTTCGGCGCGGACGGGTACGAGCGCGCCACGATCCGGGCGATCGCGGCCGACGCGGCGATCGATCCGGCGATGGTGATGCGGTACTACGGCAGCAAGGAGAAGCTGTTCGCGGCGGCAGCGGAGTTCGACGTTCGGCTGCCGGATCTGACCGACGTACCGGTGGAGCAGGCCGGTGAGGTGCTCGTCCGCCATCTGGTCGAGCGGTGGGAGGAGGACGACACGCTCAAGGTCCTGCTGCGGAACGCGGTCACCAACGAGGCCGCGGCCGAGCGGATGCGGCAGGTGTTCAGCGCGCAGCTCGCGCCGGCGATCCAGCGGGCGTCAGTGGACCAGCCGGCCGTGCGAGCGGGGTTGATCTCGACGCAGGCACTCGGCTTCGCGCTCTGCCGCTACATCCTGGAACTACGGCCGGTCGTGGCCATGTCCGTCGACGAGGTGGTGGCCTGGCTCGGCCCGACCATCACGCGCTACTTGACGTCGCCGTCGCCCAGCCAGGTGTGAACGGCGGGGAGTGTCTCCGCCAGCGACGGCAGCTGCGGGTGCCACTTGAGCTCCCACTCCAGTGAGAGCGGGTAGTCGGTCCCGTCGAGGACCTGCAGCAGCTCCTGGATCGGGAAGTCGCCGGCGTCGATCGCCACCGGGCGGTAGTCCTGCTGCGAGTCGGCCTGCTTGAACTGCACGACGTCGACCCACGGCTTCAGCAACGCGAACGACTCGGCCAGCGTCTCGCCGTGCGACCAGGTGTGCGAGCTGTCCCAGATCGCCTTCACGTTGTGGCCGGGTGCGTCGGCGTCGAGCAGCGCGCAGAACGCGGCGACCTGCCGGGCGGTCGAGTGCGAGTCGTGCGTCTCCAGCAGGATCGGGACATCCCGAGGTGCGCGCGTGACCCGGTCGAGGGCGCGGATCTCGCCGGCGCTCGGGGATTCCGTCGTACCGGGGTCATCTCCGGGGAAGACGCGGACGCCGCGGGCGCCGAGGTCTCCGGCCAGCTCGAGATGGGCTTCGAGGGGCTGTTCCTCGACCGCGCAGAGCTTCACGTAGCTGCTGACCGCGAAGATCTCCAGGCCGGCGTCCTCGATCCGGGTCCGCAGCTCACGCCGCTCGGCCGCGGTCAGGCCGGTGTGGGTGAACTCGTCCGGCGCGGCCCGCAGTTCGAGGCCGGTGAACTTGTTGCCCTGGGCAAGCTTCAGGACGTCGTCGAGCGGAGCTCCGGGACAACCGAGAGTGGCGAAACCTAAGCGCATACAGCTATCAGATCAGACCCAGCGGCCACGGCGCGGCTGCGTGCGTGGCGGGGTCGGCTGCTCGGGGTCCTCGGTCGGCTGCTGCTGCTGCTCGTACGAGTACGGCGTCTGCTGCTGGTACTCGGTCTGCTCCGGCTCCGGCGAGTACTGCGAACCGTACGACTCCGACGCGTAGTTCGGGCTGTACGTCTCGTAGGACTCGGTGCTCGTGTACTCCGACCCGGTGTTGTTGCTGTAGGCGTCGTACTCGTAGTTGGTCGAGCTGTAGCTGTTGCTGCTGTACTCCGTGCTGTACGGCGAGTAGTCCGAGCTGTACGACGACGGCTCGTAGCTCGTGTACTCGTCGTTGTTGGACGAGTACGTCGGCTCCGGACCGTACGACGGGACCGGCGGGAGCGGCTTCGACGGGGTCAGGAAGTCGTCCTGCTCCTCCTGGTAGCTGGGAGCCGGGGCCGGCTCGTAGTACCCGGAGGACGCCGACACGTGCGACGACGGCTGCGTGTGCTCGGACTGGCCGTAGACGCTGTGGTCGGAGTACGACGAGTAGCTGGTGTGCTCGGACTCCACAGGGTGCGCGGAGTGGCTCCCGACGGCCGGCTGGATCGCCGACGGGCTGTCGACCGCGACCCGAGCGGCCCGGCGTCCGGCGCGCGCAACTGGCGCGGGCTCAGGCTCGGGTGCGGTCTGCGCCTCCACGGGGGAGGACGTGTAGTCGGTCTCGTACGAGTACGGCTCGGAGTAGCGCGCGGCCCACGGCTCCTCCGCGGCGGGCTGCTGGGGCTGCTGCGGCTGGTACGCGTACGGGTCGGGCTGGACGACGGTCATCGGCGCGGCCTCGTCGAGCCAGCTGCTCGTCGTACTCGTCGTACCCAGCACGTCGTCATTGCTGCTGTAGTCGCTCCAGGACGGCGACTCGTACGTCGTCTCCGCGGCCGGCTTCTCGTCCCGCCAGGACTCGATCGGGCTGAACTGCTCGGTCGCCGGACCGGCGTCGTTGTCCTGCCAGTTCTCGACGACCGGAGCGAACGGGCTCCACTTCGGCGGCTCCTCGACGACCGGGTCACCGGCGAACGCGGCCGGTGCGGCGGCACCGTCGCCCGGGAAGCCCTGCGGCGCGGGCTGTGCCGGCGCGGTCGGGGCGAACGGGCTCGGCGCGGGCGCCTGCGGAGCGAACGGGCTGCCGACCTGGGCCTGGGGACCGCCGGCCATCTGCAGCTGCGGCTGCGGCTCGCGGACCAGACCCATCGACGGCGACGCGGCGATCGGCTCGGAGATCGCGGGCTGCTCGTCGGTGTCGTCGTTGGCGTACGACGGAACCTGGGTCACCTCGTACGACGGGACGGCGCTCAGCTTCGGCGCCTGGTCCCACCACGGCACCCAGCTGCGGGTGGTCTGCATGTGGTTGATCTTGCGGATCACCATCGTCGCGGCCACCGCGGAGACAGCGGTCAGCACGAGCGACGCCGTACCGGCCAGGGCGATCCCGCGGAGCGAGCCGACGGTCGCTTCCATCCACATCAGGAACCGGCGTACCACCACGTCGAACGCGAGAGCGCCGATCCAGGCCACCCACCACACCGAGGTGAGGCCGGGAGTTCTGAACCGGCGCAGGTCGTCCGCGTACACAGGGGTCTTCGGGTCGCTGGCGAGCCAGACGTCGTCGACGATCTGCTTCGGATACCAGAGGTTCGGGCCGGGGCAGAACCAGCTCGCCAGCACCCAGCCGTGGCTGCGGCGGTGGTCGGCCTGGCAGAACACCTCGGAGTTCACCCGGGCCCGCCAGAGCCAGATGACGAAGACGACCGCGGCGGCGACCGAGATGACCACGTTCGGGATCGCGGTGACCTTGGCGATGGCGTCGGCGCGGTTGAGATCCGCGTCGTCGACGTTCGGCATCCCGCCGAGGTAGCGGTGGACGACGGAGTACGTGTTCCAGTCCGACCAGGTGGACAGCAGGTGAGTGACCGTCGATGCGCCGAGCAGTCCGATGGCGATCTTCCCGACCGTCCCGACCTGCTGGAACTCTTCAGCCGCGTGCGGCTGCCACTCTTCCTGATCGTCGACAGCAGTCAATAATGCCTGCGGGTGGCTCACGTCTCGCGTCCCTCGCGTCGCTGGAACTCCGTCGTCTGTTCGGCGCTTCGGCCAGGTCCTGCCCCCGCATGACCGAGCCACATTGATACCACGAAGTAGGTACGCCAAGGGAGTCGGCCCCAGCACGGAGGGTGTCGACTTAACGTGTTCTTTTCGTACGCCCATCACCATTGGTAACGAGGCATTGGACAGGGCGTGACGGTTTGGTTTACCGCGCAGGAGGTTGGTAGCCGTTGTGCGGTGTCCCGACCGCCCACCACGGCACCCATGGCCGCACGCTCTGCAGTTCGTCGATCCGCTGGATCAGGATCACCGCGAGCACGGCCGCGCCGGTGGTGAACAGCGCTGAGACGGAGGACAGTATGACGTTCGTCCGCAGGTCCCCGAGCTGCGACGCGCCGGCAAGAACACCTCTTTGCACGATGTTTCCGGTGACCAGTCCGATCACCCAGGTGATCCACCAGGCCCAGACCAGCTGCGTGCCCGGGATCTCCTTCAGCGTCGGGGTGTGCGGGTCGGTCCGCGGGTCGCTGGCCGCGACGATGTCGTCGACGACCTGCTTGGGGTACCAGAGGTTCACCACCGGGACGAGCCAGCAGCCGAGCACCCAGCCGCGGGTGAAGCGGTGCTGGCCGCGGCAGAACATCTCCGCGTTCCACCGGACCCGCCAGAGCCAGATGATGAAGACCGCCGCGGCCGCGAACAGCGCGAGCGCGGAGATGATGCCGAGCGAGCCGGAGATCAGGTCGGCCTCGTCCAGTTTGTCCGGGTCCGCGCCGTACGTCTTGAGGGTGCGGTACGAGTACCAATCCGACCATGCGGTCGCCCACGCGGTGACCGTGACCAGTCCGATCAGGATCGACGCGCTGACGCCCATCGGCCGCTCCGAACTGAACCACCGGTCCAGCGGTACTTGTGACGCCTGGCTCGGCATGGATCACACATAGCACAACACCGCGTGACCGGGCGAGAACATCACGTTGTCATCGGTCGGTGGCGCATTTCCGCCAGAAACTGTCGGTGGCCGGCGGGAGGATGGTGGCATGCGCTGGTCCGTGATCGATTCGCCCATCGGCGAGCTGACCCTCGCGGTCGACGACACCGGGCTGTGCCGGCTGCATTTCGGTGGGGCCGACCGCCCGGTCGACACCGACCCGCTGCTGACCGAGGCCGCCGAGCAACTGAAGGCGTACTTCGCCGGCGAGCTGCAGGAGTTCACGCTGCCGCTGTCCGTCCGCGGCGGCTCCGACTTCGAGCGCGCGGTCTGGACCCAGCTGACCCGAATTCCGTACGGCGAGATGCAGACGTACGGCGACGTCGCGAAGATCGTCGGTGATGTCGGCGCGGCCCGCGCGGTCGGGACGGCCTGCAACCGGAACCCGATCGCGATCGTGGTGCCCTGCCACCGGGTCGTCGGCGCCGGCGGCAAGATGGTCGGCTTCGGCGGCGGGATCCCGACCAAGCGTCATCTGCTCGAGCTCGAGGCGCGGGTCACGCTCGAGACGCTGTGGACCTGAGACCTGACGAAGATCTGACACTCGTTCGGGGCCGATCGGGGCGCGGTGGGAGTGCTGGGGCACTAACGTTTGAAGCGACTGATTTAAGGCGTCCTCCCACCTGCCTTGGAAGACATACAAATGAACAAAGACCGCACCACTGACCACCTCCACCCCGACCTCAGTGCCCTGATGGACAAGAGCGCCGAGGATTGGTCGGCCCCCGAGATCCAGGACGCTGCTCGCGCGGCGCTGAAGATGCATGCTCCGGACCGGGAGCCGATGACCTGGATCAGGCGCTTCAAGGTCGTTCCCTGGCTGCACCGCAACGACGCGGTCTGCCTGAGCTGCGGCGGCACGTACCCGTGCATCACCCATCGGTACGCCACCCAGCTGCTGTCCGCCGGCCGCTACACGATCGCGAAGACCGACGCGGAACCGCAGCCGAACTGACTGCTGACAGACGAAGGTCCCGCACCCTGCCGGGTGCGGGACCTTCGCCGTTGCGGTGGAGTCAGGACTCGGTGGGCTTGGACTCGGTCGAGCCCGTCGACTTCCTGGTGGTGGTCTTCTTCACGGCGCCGTTCGACGCGGCCTTCACCTCGTCCTTGGCCTCGTCGGCCTTGGCGTCCGGCTTCGTGTCCGGCTTGGTCTCCGGCTTCGTCTCGGCCTTCGGGGCTTCCGGCTTCGCGGCTTCCGGCTTGGTGTCGGTCTTGCCGTTGGAGTCGGTCTTGCCGTTCGACGACGTGGCCGACATGGACGTGTCGGCCGGGCGGGACGTCGTACCGGCCGGGGCGGAGCTGTAGTCGCGACCGCTGGTCGGCGTGGACTGCCAGGCCGGCTCCGGCGGGGTCAGCAGCTTCTTGACGGCTGCTGCCGCGAGCGCACCGAGGCCCAGGAACAGCACCACGTTGCGGAGCTTGTGGCTCTTCTTCGGCACCTCGAGCTCGCCCTTGAGCGCGGCCTTGGTGGCCTTGCCCCGGCGGGCGGTCTCCTCGACGACCGGCTCGGCGGCGGCCGCGAGGGTCGCCAGCGCTGCGGTCACCTTCGGCAGTACGTCGTCGTTCAGCCTGCCGCGGGCCTTCTCGGCCGCGTGCTCGGTGGCCGGGCCGACCTTGGCGAGGGCGTCGTCGAGCACCGGACCGGCCTTCTCGACCGCCTGGTGGGCAAGGTGTGCGCCCCGCTCGACGGCCTTCTCGGCGTACGGCGACACCTTCTCCCGTGCGGTGCCCACAGCCGGTCCGAGGTGATCCCGGACCTGGCCGACGGCCGGTCCGAGCTTCTCCGACGCCGACTCGGCGAGTGGCCGGACCCGGTCCTTCGCGACCTCGACCCGGCCCTTGGACTTCCTCAAACCCACGGTTCCCTCCTCGGTGCCACCCGCCCCAGCGGACAGCTCTCCCGCCCATCGGCGACATGGGCAATTTCCGGTTACGGCTCTGGACAAATCCGGCTGCATCTGCATCGTACGACGTCACAACCCGATAACCCTGTGCCCCACCCCACCTTTCCCACACATCAACCGCCCGATGGGAGCGAGGGGCGGGTTGTTTCCTCTGTTCTTGAACCGGCATGACAGGATCGAGTGTGTAATCCGCATTTTCCGACTAGGAGTGACTCCCGTGGCCGAAGAGCTCTACGCAACCCTGCAGACGAACAAGGGCGACGTCGTCATCAGGTTGTTCCCGAACCACGCGCCGGCGACGGTGAGCAACTTCGTCGGCCTGGCCGACGGCAGCAAGGAGTGGACCGACCCGCAGACCGGTCAGCCGACCAACAAGCCGTTCTACGACGGCCTCACCTTCCACCGGGTGATCGACGGGTTCATGATCCAGGGCGGCTGCCCGCTCGGCACCGGCACCGGCACGCCGGGGTACCAGTTCGACGACGAGATCCACCCGGAGCTCCAGTTCGACCGTCCGTACCTGCTCGCGATGGCCAACGCCGGCATCCAGTACGGTCACGGCACCAACGGCTCGCAGTTCTTCGTCACGGTCGTGCCGACCCCGCACCTGAACCGCAAGCACACGATCTTCGGTGAGGTCGCCGACGACGAGTCGAAGAAGGTCGTCGACGCGATCGCCACCGCCGACACCGCCCCCGGCGACCGGCCGCTCGAGCCGATCGTCATCAACAAGGTCGTCATCGAGCGCAAGAACGCCTAGTGTCCAGCAAGCGCTCCAGCTCGAGTGATAGCGGTGTCCGGGTGCGTGCATCGCGGTGCTTGGTCAGTGGCCTCGATGCGGAGCATCGTGGGCGCTGGCCAAGTGCCGCGAGGTGCGTGGCCGGGCGCCGCTAGCGCCGAGCTGGGGCGCTTGCTGGACACTCAACTTTCCCGCGGGGCCGCCGGTACGCCGTCGGCCCCGCAGCTTCCTGGGGAGGACGCACCCGCGTGACCGACACCGTCTGCTACCGGCACCCGGATCGGCCCGCCGGGGTGCGCTGCCAGCGCTGCGACCGGCCGATCTGCCCGTCCTGCATGAACAGCGCCGCCGTCGGCTTCCAGTGCCCGAACTGCTTCAACGAGGGAGTCCGCTCGGTCCCACGGACCAGGACCTCGCTCGGCGGCATCCAGCGCGCCAACCAGAGCATCGTCACGTACACGATCATGGCGCTGAACGTGCTGGTGTTCATCGCCGTACACGTCGGCAGCCCGCGGATCCTGCAGGACCTGGTGATGGTGCCGGTGCTGACGGAGAGCGAGCCGTGGCGGCTGCTCACGTCGGCGTTCACCCACGTGCAGATCTTCCACATCTTCTCGAACCTGTTCATGCTCTGGCAGCTCGGTCCGCCGCTCGAGCACATGCTGGGCCGGCTCCGCTTCACGGTCCTGTACCTGTTGTCCGCGCTCGGCGGCAGCATCGCGGTGTGGCTCCTCGCCGCTCCCGGTTCGGCAACCCTCGGCGCATCCGGTGCCGTCCTCGGCCTGGTCGGCGCCCTGCTGGTGATCAGCCGCGCCCGCGGGCTCGATATCACCTGGATCATCGCGTACGTCGCGATCACCGCCGTACTGTCCTTCGCCATCCCCAACGTCTCCTGGCAAGGCCACCTCGGCGGCTTCATCGTCGGCGCCGCACTGGCGTGGATCTTCCTCCAACTCTCCAACCACAAACGCCGCAACAAACAAGCGGCCTAGGCCACAAAATCTGTTCGGTTGGGTTAAAGGGGATGACAGGTGGGGGGAAGTACTCGTCTAATCAGGTGACGTCCCGACGGGGGACCGAAATGGTTAGGACAGTTCATGAGCCCACGTGCGGTGGACAAGCGAGCGCGGCCCGGTAACGAACGACATCCGTTCGTGCGGCCGGCGGAGTCGCAGAGTTGGATCAGTTCGCTCGAGCGTGAGCCCGGCCGGAAAGCCCCGGAACGCCGGGCCAACGAGGCGGTTGCCGTAACCCGATCGCGCTGAGCCGGGTACGAATTCGCGCCGCCGGTGGAATCATGGACGGTATGGACGCCATGTCGACCGGACCGGCGCTGTCGGCCGATCGGCTGAGCAAGCGCTTCGGCGGGCGGGTGGCGTTCGAGGACGTCTCGTTCGAGATCGGGTACGGCGAGGTGTTCGGCTTTCTCGGACCGAACGGCGCCGGCAAGACCACGACCGTACGCACCCTGGGCACGCTCCTCGCGCCGACGTCCGGCACGGCTACCGTCGCCGGACTTCCACTCACCCCGGACAACGGCGTCGAGATCCGCCGGCGCATCTCGATCATGCCGGAGTCACCCGGCCTGTACCTCCGCCTGACCGTCCTCGAGAACCTGCGCTGTTTCGCCGACCTGTACCAGGTGCCCGAGGCAACCAACCGCATCGACCAAGTGCTCGGCGCCGTACGCCTCACCGACCGGGCCAACGATCCGTGCGGCGCCCTCTCGAAGGGCCTTCGGCAGCGGGTCGCGCTGGCACGCGCCCTGCTCAACGACCCGCAAGTGCTCTTCCTCGACGAACCGACCTCCGGACTCGACCCGGTCGCGGCCCGCGGCGTACACGATCTGATCGACGAACTCCGTCAGCGCGGCGTCACGATCTTCCTCACCACCCACCGACTGGACGAAGCCGAACGCCTCTGCGACCGCGTAGCCATCCTCAACACGACCCTCCGCACCATCGGCCGCCCAGACCAGTTACGCGACGAGCTCTTCGCCCGCACCCTCACCGTCCGTACGGCGTCCCGCCTCGCCGCACCCGACCGCGTCTTCCTCGACATCGCCGGCGTCACCAACTGGCACGAAGACACGCCCTCGACGTACGTGCTGACAGTGGCGGATCCGGCGCTGGCGGCGCCGGCCGTCACCCGCGCGCTGGTCAAGGCCGACGCGGACGTGCTGTCGATCAGCCCCTCGCACCATTCGCTCGAAGACGTCTACCTCGAGCTCGTCGCGAACGACGTACCGGCATGAGCGTCAACACCAGGCTGGTCCGCGCGATCGTCACCAAGGAACTCCGCGAGTTCCGGCGGAACCGATCCATGGTCGTTGGGATGGCCATCATTCCGATCGTCTTCTCGATCCAGCCCCTGGTCGCCGTCTTCACGCTGACGTCATCGGCCTCGGAGCCACTACGTCACGAACACGTTCTGCTCTACATGCTCGGCATCCCGGCCCTCGTGCCGTCCCTGGTCGCCTCGTACTCCGTGGTCGGCGAACGCGAGCAGGGAACGCTCGAGCCGCTGCTCACCACCCCGATCCGCCGCGAGGAGCTGCTGCTCGGCAAGGCCCTCGCCACGTTCGTCCCCGCCGGCATCGTCGCGTACGCCGTCTTCGCCCTGTTCCTGATCTGCGTCGAACTCTTCGCTCAGCCCGGTGTAGCTGCGGCGCTGATCCATCCGTCCGACGTGGTCGCCCAAGTGGTCTTCACACCACTGCTGGCCGGGTGGTCGATCTGGGTCGCCATAGTGATCTCCACCCGCTCGAACGACATCCGAGTGGCTCAGCAGCTCTCCACCGTCGCCAGCCTGCCGTCCGTAGCGGTAGCTGTCCTGATCGCGCTCAACGTCATCGAGGTATCCCTGCTGACAGCCGTCATCGCCGCAGCTGTTCTGATCGTGTTGAACCGCATCGGCTGGCGCGCCGCCTCGGCCCTCTTCGATCGCGAACGCCTGATCACCGGAACGAAGGCCTAACCCCTCAGCAACAGACAGCTGTCGCCGAACTCGTGCCAGAGATAGTTCTCCTGTACGGCGGCGTCGTACGCGCGCTGCACCAACTCCGTGCCGACAACCGACTCCAGCAGAAGCAGATGCGACGCCTCAGGCGCATGCCAGCCCGTAATCAGCCCGTCGACGACGCGCGGCGGCCGGTCCGGGCTGAGGACCAGGTCGGTCCACCCCTGCGACGCGTCTACTGCCCCGTCCGCCGCCGACTCGATCGCTCTGACAGCAGTGGTACCCACGGCGATGACCCGTCCGCCGTTTGCCTTGACCCAGTTGACCAAACGGGCCGTGTGCGCAGGTACGTCGTACCGCTCAGGTTGTGGCGGCTCGTGGCTCTCCAGCGAGGAGACGCCGCAGTGCAAGAGGATCGGCGCGATCAGTACGCCCTGCGACGCCAGATGGCTCACCAGCTCGAAGCTGAACGGCCTGGCCGCGCTAGGCATCTCCGCACTGCCCGGCTCGCGCGCAAAGACAGTCTGGTACGCCGCCAGCGGCCACCGCTTGCCGACGTAGTCATAGGTGATCGGACGCCCGTGCCACTGCAGATAGCCGAGTACGTCGGGCACCGGCGGCCTAGCGATCCACAGCCGATTGCTCTCCGACTGGTACGGCGCCAGCAGCGTCAGCACGCCCTCCGGCAACTCGACCTGCTGTCCAGCAGCACCGTCGAACTTCGGTGAGCCACCGTCGCGCAGCTCGACCACCCAGGTGCCGTCGTCGAGTGCGGAGGAGAAGTGCACGGTGACCGACGTACCGTCGACGGCCGCGGGCAGTGTGCCGGAAGTGTTGACCAGCAACAGGTCTCCGGGCCGGAGGTGCTCGCCGATCCGGTCGAAGCGGCTGTGCGTGATGGTCGATCCCTCCGCGACCAGCAGCTTCACCTGGTCCCGCCGCAGGCCGCGGGCCTCCGGTGGTTCGCCGGCGTTCAGCGCGTCCGGTAGGACGAACCTCGTGTGTGGGTGCACTTTCACGGCGTCACCGCCGGCGCGAACTCGGCCGCTCGGTACCGCCCGCTCTCCGGTCGGGTGTCCAGCAACTTCAGGAACGCCGGTACGACGGTCGCCGGCTCCGGCCGATCCGAGATGTCCTCGCCCGGGAACGCAGCCTGGTGCATCGCAGTACGCAGATCGCCTGGATCGACGGCGTACACGGACAGCGTGGGGTGCTCGGCCGCCAGTACTCGCGTCGTGTGGTCCAGTGCGGCCTTGGCCGAGCCATAGCCGCCCCAGGTCTCGTAGGCCTCCACTGCGGCGTCGGAGCTGATGTTGATCAGCACTCCGGACGCTGCGGTGAGTGCGGGCAGCAATGCCTGTGTCAGCGCGATCGGTGCGAGTACGTCGACCTCGTACACGCGACGCAGTTCGTCGAGGTCGGCTGCCGCGATTGCCTGCAGCGGGCTGGGGCCGAGGTAGCTGGCGTTGTTGATGAGGAGGTCCAGCCGGCCGAGCTGGTTCGCCACGTCGACCAGGTCGAAGCGGTGCTCGGGGTCGGTGACGTCGCCGGCCAGCGGTACGACGTCGGTGCGGTCGGCGAGGGCATCGGCCGCGTCCTTCAGCGGACCGGCGCCGCGGGCGTCGATGACCAGCGTCCAGCCACGGTCGGCAAGCCCATGTGCGAGCGCGAGTCCGAGCCCGGCGGATGCCCCGGTGATCAGCGCGACAGGACGGTTCGAGGATTCAGGAGTCATGCCGACACCGTCATACTTCAAGGAAGCTTGAAGTCAAGGGTGGTGTTAGATGAGGATGCCCGGGTTGAGGACGCCGTCCGGGTCGAAGGTGTGCTTGACGGCCCGCAGGGCTTCGACCGCAAGCGATCCGATCTCCGCGTGGTACGCCGCACGGTGATCGGTGCCGACGCCGTGATGGTGGGAGATCGTGCCGCCGGCGTCGGCGATCGCCTGGTTGGCGGCGTACTTCGCGGTGCGCCATTGCTCGACCGGGTCGTCGGACTGGGCGCAGACGACGGTGAAGTAGAGGGAGGCGCCGGTCTCGTACACGTGGGAGATGTGGCAGAGGACCAGCGGCGGGGTTGCGCTCAGTGCGCCAACGAGAGCTTCGGTGACTGCGGTCTTCAGCGCGGGGATACGGGACCAGAAGGCGGCGGTCTCGAGGGTTTCCACGAGGGCGCCTTCGTCGAGGAGTGGGTCGCGGAGGTACGGCGCGCGGTAGCGGCCGGTGCGCCAGGTTTCACCGGGTCCTTCGCCGAGGTTCTCGCCGCCGGCTGCGGTCAGGACGTCTGCGGTCGCCTGGTTGTACGGGCCGTCGAAGCCGATGATCGCGAGCACTCCGCCGGATCCGCCGCCGAGTACGTCGGGGTCGGCGAGGTTCACCGCGGTTTCTATCTCGTCTGACAAGCGGAGGACTGTGGGCAGCGGACCGTCCTGCGCGAGACGTCGTACGGCGGTGAGGCCGGCGTCGAAGCTCTCGAACCGCCAGCCTTCGAAGTGGCGCTCGGTCGGTCGCGGGCGGATGCGGACGACGACCGAGGTGATGATGCCGAAGGCGCCTTCGGAGCCGAGGATCAGTTGACGGAGGTCCGGGCCTGCGGCGGACATGGGTGCTCGGCCGAGCTCGACGGTGCCGCGGGGGGTGGCGAGGGTGAGGCCGACGACCATCTGGTCGAAGCGGCCGTAGCCGGCCGAGGACTGGCCGCTGGAGCGTGCTGCTGCGTAGCCGCCGATGGAGGCGCCTTCGTACGACTGAGGGAAGTGGCCGAGGGTGTAGCCGCGGTCGGCGAGCAGGCGCTCGGCGGCGGGACCGCGTACGCCGGCTTGCAGGGTGGCTGTCCGGGATACCTCGTCGAGGTCGAGTAGTTGGTCGAGGCGACGGAGGTCGACAGTGACGAAGCGGCGGGTCGCAGCGAGGCCGCCGACGACGGAGGTGCCACCGGAGTACGGGACGACGGCCAGGTCGTGCTCGGCGCAGCCCGCGAGCAAAGCAGCCACCTCGTCGTGCGACGCGGGGTAGACGACGGCGTCAGGCATGTCTGAGGTGTCTCCGGCGCGGAACCGCAGCAGGTCGGTCGTCGAGTAGCCCCTGGTGTGCGCCCACCGAGTCTCCAGGTCAGAGGCGACGTGCTCAGCTCCTACAACCGAGCTGAGGAACGCGAGCTGCGCGCCGGTCAGCTCAGGTCGTTCAGCTGGTGCGGGGCGCGGCGCTGGGGTTGGGCGGTGGACGCCTAGGTGCTTCAGCGCCTCCAGGGCTGCGGCGGGGACCTCCACGTGGTACGCCGGGTCGCCCCAGCGGCCGGGCGTGAGTTGTGCCACCGGGAGGTCTGATTCGGTCATCGGTGGCTGCCTTTCCGCCGTCTTGCGAGGTAGCGTCCAGGGGAGGTGGAACCCCCTGGCTCCCACCTCCCCTGGACAGTTCCGGGATGCCCGAGTCGCTGATACACTCTGACATGTGATGTCTCAGCGTAGCAGCGAACCAGAGCAGGAGACCAGCGCCCGTCCCACGCCTGCGAACGCGATCGGCGAGGAGCGGATCCTGGACGCGGCGTACGAGTTGCTGCTGGCGATCGGGATGCGCCGGATGACGATGGCCGACATCGCCCGGCACGCGGAGGTCTCCCGCGCGACCCTCTACCGCCGCTGGCCGAACGTGCAGGCCGTGGTCGCCGCCCTGATGACGCGCGAGTGGACCATCGCGCTCGTCTCCGCGTTCCAGCCCGATGCCGCCGACGGCCGCGCGCGCCTGGTCGAGGGTGTGGTCGAGGTGGTCGCGAAGACCCGAGTCCACCCGTTGATGCGCAAGATCATCGAGCTCGACCCCGAGTTCCTCACGCCGTACCTGCTGGAGCGTCGCGGCAGCAGCACGGTCGCGCATCTCGCGCTGGTCGAGGAGGGCATCCGCCAGGGGCAGGCCGACGGCTCGATCCGCGAGGGCGATCCGGTCTGGCTGGCGCGGCAGATCATCCTCGTCTCGCTCGCGTCCGCGGTGTCCGGGCCGGTGATGGCGGAGAAGGACGAGTACACGAAGCTCGACGAGGAGCTGCGCGCGATGCTCACCAGGTACTTACAGCCATGATCACCGTGGGCAACGCGAGTCTCAACGGCGTCCGCCGTGCGCGTGAGCTCGCCTCGCTGAAGGCCGTGGACGTGCTCGTCATCGGCGGCGGGGTAACCGGTGCCGGCGTCGCGCTGGACGCGGCCGCCCGCGGACTCAGTGTTGCCCTGGTGGAGAAGCACGACCTGGCCTTCGGCACCAGCCGGTGGAGTTCCAAACTCGTCCACGGCGGCCTTCGGTACCTTGCGTCCGGTCATGTCGGGATCGCGTACGAGAGCGCCGTCGAGCGCGGCATCCTGATGAAGACGACCGCACCGCACCTGGTTCACCCGATCCCGCAGATCGCGCCCTGGTTGCCGCAGGCAAAGTTCGCCCAGGCCGCACTGCTGCGGTCGGCGTTCCTCGGCGGAGACGTACTCCGTACGTTCGCGCGCACCAGCGACGACTACCTGCCGCACTCCCGCCGGGTCAGCTCGGCCGAGATCCTCCGCTACGCGCCGACGCTCAAACCCGAGGGCATGCGCGGCGGCTTCCTGACCTGGGACGGCCAGTTGTACGACGACGCCCGGCTGGTCGTCGCGATCGCGCGGACCGCGGCGCAGTACGGCGCTCGCATCCTGACCAGGGTCGCCGCCACCGAGGTGACCGGGCGCGGCGCCGTCCTGGTCGACCAGCTGACCGGCGAGCAACTGACCGTGGATGCCCGGATGGTGATCAACGCCACCGGGATCTGGGCGGATCAAGTTGCCTCCGGCATCAAACTCCGACCGAGCCGCGGGACCCATCTCGTACTGCCGCAGTCCGTCTTCGGCGGCCTGTCCGCTGTCCTCACCGTCCCCGTCCCGGGCGAGCTCCGCCGCGTGGTGATGGCGATCCCCGCACCCGACGACCGGGTGTACGTCGGCCTGACCGACGAGGACGCGCCCGGCCCGGTGAACGACGTACCCCACGCGACCGAGGCCGAGATCGACTTCCTGCTCAACACGATCAGCTCCGCCGTCCAGCAGCCGGTGACCCGAGCGGATCTGCTCGGCACGTACGCCGGGCTGCGCCCCCTGCTCGACACAGGCCACCACAAGGGCGAGGACAAGACCGCCGACATCTCCCGCCGGCATGCGGTGATCACCAGCCCGGACGGTGTGGTCACGATCGTCGGCGGCAAGCTGACGACGTACCGCCGGATGGCGCAGGACGTCCTCGACAAGGCGATCGAGCAGTCGTCGATCGACGTACGCCGGCCCTGCGAGACGCACCGGATCCCGCTCGTCGGTGCGGCCGACCGGGTGCGCCTGGCCGCGGTCAAGGCGCCGGCGCGGTTCGTGCAGCGGTACGGCGTCGAGGCGCCGCAGGTGATCGCCGGTCCGCCGGAGTTCCAGCAGCCGATCGCGCCGGGGCTGCGCACGACGTACGCCGAGCTGCGATTCGCCGTCCGGCACGAGGGTGCGCTGACCGAGGACGACGTACTCGACCGGCGGACGCGGATCGGGTTGTCGGCCGCGGATCGGGAGCTGGCGTTGCCCGCAGTACGGGAGACTTTCGCCGCGGTCTGAGTCGGGTGTGGGTTAACTTGGCTGCGGGGAGGTGCAAGGGGTGACACAGCCGAATCCAGGGCCGCAGCAGGGACCGTGGCCGTATCCGGTCCCGTACCAGCCGCTGCCCTACCAGCCGCCGCCGATCATGCCGCGGTACCGGCCGTTGCGGAAGGTCGCGATCGTCAGCATCGTGCTGATGGGGCTGACCTCGCTCGCGGCGGTGATCCAGTCGGTCGTGCTCTGGCGTTCGTACGACGAGGTCAAGCGTCTCGTGTACGGGCTGCTCTCCGAGGAGGAGATCGACCGCGGCGTCGAGTCGATCTCCGGCACCGGCCCGCTGCTGAACCTGGTCAGCTACCTGCTGATGGGGACCGGGATCGCGTTCCTGATCTGGCTGTGGCAGGCGCGTGAGAACACCGACTTCCTGCACTCGCCGTTCGCACCACGTCCGGCGATCCCCGTTGACCCGATGCGCGGTCCGCACCGGCGGGCGAGCGGCTGGGTCGTCGGTGCCTGGTTCTGCCCGATCGTGCAGTTCTGGTACCCGTTCCAGATCGTCCAGGACATCACCCGGGCCAGCGAGCCTCCTGAAGCGCCGCGGTCCGGCCGGGTGCGCACGTTGCTGTACAGCTGGTGGGCGACGTGGACAGCGTTCTGGGTGATCCTCGTCGGCGGCGGCCTGGTCGCGATGATCGGGTTCATCGTCTGGTTCATCCGCCTGGTCCAGGTGTCGGAGAGCAGCGACGCGAGCAGCCCGTACGTCGACATCTACGACATGCAGGACTTCATGGTCCGGGTCGCACTGGGCGTCGACATCGGCTTCACGATCGCGACGGTTCTGCTGATCGTCGCCGCCGTCGCCGCGTCACTCCTGATGCTGCAGGTCACCGACTGGCAGCACACCCGCGTCACACCGCCCCCGATCCAGGACCTGCCACGGCCGATCGAGCCTCCGCAGTACGCCCCGCGGTACCACCGGCCCGGCCCGAACTTCCCGACCTACGGCCCCTGAAGCAGTACGACGCTCGCATCGTCGTACCGCTTGCCACTCGCCGTGGACGCGCTGTCGTGCCGCCGCACCCGCTCGATCAACCGCCGCGGGCCTTCGGTGGTGAGTACGTCGAACAGCTCGTCCCACGAGTGCCCGTACCGCTCGGTGTAGCGCGACGCCCCGTCGGTCAGCAGCGCGATCGCCTCGACGGCGGATCGATACGTGATCCCGGTGACCGCCTCGTACGCCGCTTTGGGCTCGGTGCTCGCGACCCAGAAGCCGCCGGGCTGGTTCCGCAGCCGCCGTACCGTCTCGAGGGTTCGGTCGGGGAGAAGGTCGATGCGGTCGTCGCTGTGGACGGTGATCCGGCCCTCGGGTGATCGCGTGACGATGGGCGAGTCGGCCAGGACCAGATGCTCGATGCGGTCGGAGTCGAACCGGACCATCGCGACTGTGGACGAAGGGCTGTCGGGATTGCTGACGTCGCAGGTGTCAGCGTGAGAGGCGCGGACCGCGGTGATCGCATCGGCGAGGAGGTCAGTGAGCGGAGCGGACGAGTGGGTGAGGAGCGGAGTCGCGAGCTCGGTCGCGAGCCGCATGACGAGCCAGGCGACCGTGTGCCGGCAGCCGGAGTCGACGTACACCCGCGGAGCGGTGGCGCCGTCGAGGACGACCGCGAAATCGGGTCCGGTGAGGACGAGATCCTCGTTGACCGCAGGTGGTCGCCGATCCGGCGCGGCCTCACTGATCGAGCGGATCTCCACGGACCTATTGTCCAGACGCCCAACTGTCCGCGAGGGACTGGTCCAGGGCGATCTTCGGCGACCACCCGAGCTGCTCGCCGATAAGCGTGGTGTCGGCCTGCTGCCACGTCGCGCCGAGCGCGGTTTCCTGGTCGGCGTCGTCCACGATCGTCGCCGGCTGGCCGCTCAGCTCGAACAGCTGTCCGGCAACGTCGCGGGCCAGCGTCGCCCGGCCGGTCCCGACGTTCAGCACCGGCGGCAGCGTCGCATCGGCGAGCGCGACCGCCAGCACCGCCTCGGCCACGTCCCGTACGTCGACGAAGTCCCGCCACACATCGAGCGACCCGACCTCGATCAGGTGTCGCGAGCGGAGGTCCTCGATCACCCGGCCGGTGAGCGTGCTCTCCGGCGCCCCCGGACCGATCACGTCGAAGATCCGCAGTACGACGGCATCCGCGCCGCCGCGCTGGGCTCGCATGACGAGCTCCGAGCCGGCCAGCTTGGTCAGCCCGTACGGACCGAGCGGCTGGGGCGGGGTCTGCTCGTCGACGCTCGTGCCGTGCGGCGCACCGCCGTACTCCGCCGCGGAGCCGAGCTGGACGAACCGGGCGTGGCCGGCGTGGTCCCGGACCGAGGCGAGAAGCGCCTCGACCGCGATCACGTTCGCCCGGACCAGCTCGGCCGGCTCGCCCAGGGTCGCGCCGACGGCGTTGATGATCACGGTCGGCTTGTACATCCCGATCTGGGTGTCCAGCGCGTACGGATGCATCGAGGTCAGGTCGCACCGCCGGTACGGCTCGCTCCGGGTCCGACTGAGGCCGCGGTACTCGACTCCGCGGTCATCGAGCAGCGCGCAGATCCTGGCACCGAGGAAGCCCCCGGCGCCGAACACCATCACCCGCTCTGTTCCGGTCACTCCTCCATCGTGCGGTCCGTACTTGTCGGTCCGCCCTCCGTTCTCCGTCGTCAGCATCACAGTGTCGGTACGGCGTGACAGGCTGGGGCCTCTGATCGAGCGAGGGAGAGCCATGGCTGACCGACGCCGGGGTGTGCCGACCGAGTCGACGATCCGGGACTGGGACGACGCGGACCCGTCCGGGCAGACCTACCAGCGGGTGCTGTTCATCGACTCCGACCTGACCGAGGTGGACAACCACGGCGGGGTGTTCGAGGAGTGCACGTTCCGCGGGGTCCGCTTCAACGCCTCGACGCACACCGACGCCGCGTTCGTGAACTGCACGTTCGTCCGGTGCTCGCTGTTCGACACGACGTTCACCCGCTGCAAGATGGTCGGCAGCTTCTTCGACGACTGCACGTACAACCTGCTGAAGGTGAACGGCGGGGACTGGTCGTTCACCGCGCTGCCGGGTGCGGACCTGAAGGGGACCGAGTTCACCGGGGCGAAGTTCCGCGAGGCGGAGCTGACCGGGATCCGGGCTGCGAAGGCGTCGCTTCGGGATCTCGACCTGTCCGGCGCTTCGTTGCAGCGGGCCGACCTGACCGGCGCCGACCTGCGCGGATCCGATCTGTCGACGCTCGATCCACTGACCGTGACGCTGCGGGACGCGCGGATCGACATGACCCAGGCGATGGTCGTCGCCGCCTCCCTGGGACTGGACGTGCGGCCGTGACCTGTGGATATCCCCAGGTAATCACGCGGTCATCCCCCGTCCTATCCACAACCTGTGGATAACTATCCGGATAACTGTGTATTCGTTCTGTGATATCTCACCGGCGTACCCGGCCGGTTCGCCGGGACGAGGGTCCCGCGCCGATGCCGCGCCGGCCGCCGAGGTCGTCGTACGACGAGCAGCGCCGCGTGCTCGACGACGTACGGCGGGGTCACGACCAGGTAGCGGCTCCGGGTCAGGCTCTGCAGACCCGCGGCGAGGCTGACCCCGCAGACGGCGCCGATCGAGTTCGCGATCAGGTCGTGCAGCTGGCACGAGCGGCCGAGCTGTGGGATCAGCGCCTGCACTGCCTCGACCGCGGCCGACATCCCGACCCCGGCGGCGATGCCGTCGCCCGGACGGCCGCTGGCCAGCGTGAGCATGCCCGCGGCCGGGACGAACAGCAGGATGTTCAGCAGCCCCTGGAGCGAGGTCAGTCCGCCGGTGGTGGTCAGGTGCGTGCCGCACTCGCCGATCTGGCTGAGGCGGTGCGGAGTCGGGCTGAGCGTCGCCGCGATGATCAGCGCGAACGCGGCCGGCATGCAGAAGGCCGCCAGCCTCGGCAGCAGGTCGCCCGGGCGCCGCAGAGCGGAAAGGGCGATCGGCAGGGTCATGCCGGTGAGCACGAGCCAGGTGTCCAACAAGTGTGGGATACCGCGATAAGTCTCGAGCACGCGTCCGGACCCTCCCGTGGTCGACGGCCTGCCTCGAACCTTCTCCTCGTCGATGTCGTTGCCTGACTCGACAATCTGCCGACCGGTCACACCGCCGCCAGAGGTGTCCGGACATCTGCACGCAGCCGCAAACTCCCCGTGACAGTCCGTGCACAAACTGTCACGGAAGAAAGGTGCTCGGGGCAACGATCGTGTGCCTGCCGGGGTCGGCTGGGTACCTGGGGCTCGCACCCGAGCCGGAAGGAGCAGCCGTGCCCGACCCACCGCTCCGCGCGATGACCTGGAACATCTGCGTCCACTCCGCGAGGTCCTGATCGACGCCTGGGTGGCGGGCGGCGGTGCGGCGGACACGGTGACGCTGCCTTCGACCCATCCGTCGGCGCCTCTCGAGGCCGGGCCGGAGCTGGTCGATCAGCGGATCGACCACATCTTCTACCGGCCCGGCCACGAGGATCAGCTCGTCAACGTCGAGTCGGCCGTGATCGCGGGGGATGCCGTGGACGGTACGTTCCCCTCCGACCACCGGGCCGTCGTGTGTGACTTCCGCTGGCGGAACCGCGGAGCCTGATCAACCGATCGGTGGAGTCGGTTGGGGCCGGCTGGGCGATGTGTGCACCGGGGCCGGAACGGGAGAGTCGGGGTATCGAGATCGACCCCGAAACGGAGACCGAAATGACCACCCCGGTGAACGTCGAACACCCGCGGAGCGCGGCCGCGTTGCGGAGCGTGCAACTGCTGGTGGCGAGCTACCTCGCGGTCAGCGTGCTGACGCTGATCGCCATCATTGCCCTGCGCAACCACACGTCGATGGTGAACGACGCGGTCTGGACCCGCGGCACGATCGTGGTCGCCAGCGCCGTGCTGACCTTCCTGTTCGCCCGCAGCGCGGCGCGGGGCTCCCGGCGCGGATACCTCCGGCTGCGGATCGTGTCGGCGGTGATGCTGGTCGCGATCGTCGTGATCATCTCGCTGCCGGGCGTCTTCCCGCTCTGGATGAAGGGTGAGCAGGCCGTCTGCGGACTGCTGCTGCTCGGCGTCGCGCTGCTGGTGAACGGCAAGCACCTCCGCTCGGTGTTCACTAACTGACATGAGCGAGCAAGCCTGGCCGGTGCGGTTGACGGTGGTGCCGTACGTGCTTCTCGCGTGCATGACCGCCGTCACCATCCTGATCAAGCGCGAACAGCCCGGGTCGCTGACCGTCGACCTGGTGCTGTGCGCGCTGATCGCGTTGTGGACACTGCTGATGTTCACGCTCCGCCCGGCCTGGCGGACCAGGACCCGTCCGATGGCGATCTTCATCGCCGGATTCATCCTGCTGCTCGCGGTACTCGTGGTCCGCGATCCGTGGTTCGGGTTCCTCACGCCGGCCGGGTACTTCTACACCTTCATCCTGCTGTCGTGGCCCGTTGAGCTGATCGGGATCGGAGCCGTCGCGGTCATCGCGGGCTGGGCGCAGTCGTACGACATTCCCAAGACCGACGTGCTCGGCCTGCTCGGCTGTGCTGCTGTCATCGGGGTGAACGTGGCCGGGATGTGTTTCGCGGCATGGCTCGGCCGGCGCGGCGAAGTACTGAGCCAGCAGCGACAGGACGCGGTCGACGCGCTCACCCAGACCAACCGCCGGCTCGAGGCCACGCTCGCCGAGAACGCGAACCTTCACGAGCAGCTCCTGACCCAGGCCCGCGAGGCAGGGATCATCGACGAGCGGCAGCGGATGGCTCGCGAGATTCATGACACGCTCGCGCAGGGGCTGACCGGGATCGTCACCCAGCTCCAGGCGGCCGAGCACTCCGACGACTGGCGGCGGCATGTGACGAGCGCGGTCGGGCTGGCCCGCGAAAGCCTGACCGAGGCGCGGCGCTCGGTCCACGCGCTGCGTCCACAGCCGCTGCAGTCGGCGACACTGAGCGAGGCGATCGCGGACGTCGTACGGCGGTGGTCGGCGCTGCACGGCATCGACGTACAGCTGACCACGACCGGCACGCCGCGGGTGATGACACCGGAGGCGGAGTCGACGTTGCTCCGCGCGACGCAGGAGGCGCTCGTGAACGTGGCGAAGTACGCACAGGCAACCCGGGTGGGGGTGACGCTGTCGTACATGGAGAAGGAGGTCGCGCTGGACGTCCGCGACGACGGGGTCGGGTTCGATCCGGCCCGCAGTGTTGCGTCAGAGGCGGGTGGGTTCGGACTGGTCGCGATGCGGCAGCGGGTCGAGGCGTTGAACGGGACGTTGTCGGTCGAGTCGGAGCCGGGTCTGGGTACGGCGATCTCCGCGACGGTGCCGGGGGCGTCGGCATGATCCGGCTGCTGATCGCGGACGACCACCCGGTGGTGCGGGACGGGCTGAGCGGGATGTTCGCGGCCGAGCCCGGGTTCGAGGTGGTCGGTCAGGCGGGCGACGGAGCGGAGGCGATCGAGCTGGCCGAGACGCTGCGGCCGGACGTGATCCTGATGGACCTGCAGATGCCCGGCGTGAACGGACTCGCGGCGATCAGTGAGCTCACCGAGCGCGGGGTGACGGCTCGGGTGCTCGTGCTGACGACGTACGACACCGACGGGTACGTCGTACCCGCGATCGAGGCCGGGGCTACCGGCTACTTGTTGAAGGATGCGCCGCGGGATGAATTGCTGCGAGCGGTGCGAGCGGCGGCCGACGGGACGTCCGTGCTCGCGCCGTCGGTAGCGAACACGTTGATGAACCACGTCCGTACGCCGCCGACGCCCGACATCGTCAGCCCGCGTGAGCTCGAGGTCATCGAACTGGTGGCCGCCGGCAACACGAACCGTGAGATCGCCGCCCATCTGTTCATCAGTGAGGCGACGGTCAAGACGCATCTGCTGAACATCTACGCCAAGCTCGGCGTACCGGACCGGGCGTCTGCTGTTGCCGAGGCGTTCCGACGCGGCTTGCTGAACAGCTAGGGCCGGTACCGGACCACCGCGTCGGCGCTGAGGTCGTCGCCGTTCGCGCGCAGGCCGTCGACCACTCCGTCGATGTCCGCGGCCGGGCGGTTCTGGCTGAGTTTGAACTTCGCCTCGATCCGGTGGATCGCGAGTTCGACGCCGACGATCGCCCGCAGTTGCCCCTGCACGTACTTATCCGGCGCATCGTCGACCGACCACGGTTCGGGCCGGCCGAGCTCGTGCCGATCCGACAACCGGCGTACGACGTCCTCGACCCACGCCGCGTCGTCGTGCACGGTCAGCTCGCCGTACACATGTGCGGTGACGTAGTTCCACGTCGGTACGACGCGACCGTGCTCCTGCTTCGACGCGTACCAGGCCGGTGAGACGTACGCGTTCGGGCCGCGCATGATCACCAGCGCGTCACCGATCGTCTCGCGCTGCCAGTGATCGTTGTTGCGGGCAACGTGTCCGAGCAGCACGTTGCGCGGGCGGTCGTAGATGAACGGCAGCATCGTCGCGACCAGGCCGTCCGGCGTCATCGTGATCAGATCGGCGGCGCCGTGGTTGGCCAGCAGTTCCTGTACGGCGTCGTCGTCCGGGGCAAAGTGCTTGGGAACATACACAGCACAAGTCTCCCGACCGCCCCGGCCGAGCGACAGGGCCAATCAGGCCTCGTCAGATGACGATCTCATCGATCCAATCAGCCGGCGCCTGCTGGTGGAGGCGCCAGTAGTGCTGTGCGATCTCGTCGGGATCCCACCCGGTGCCCGGTCCGACACCACCGCTGACCGTCACGCTTGCAGCGTGGACGCCGGCGGCGCCGTACTGCTGGTGCAGGAGTGCAACGAGCGTGCGGATACCCGCCTTGCCCAGCGACAGGCTCGCGTAGTCAGGCTTCGACAGCGGCATCCCGCCGGTGATCAGGAACGACCCGCTGCCCCGCTCGGCCATCGCGGGCGCGAGGTGCGCGGCGGTGGTGATCGCCCCGACCACGTTCACCGCCCACGCCTCACGGTGCTGCTCCGCGGTCAGGTCACCGACCCGGTCAGCCTGGATCAGCGCTGCGTTGTAGACCACAACCTCCGGTACGCCGAACGCCTCGACGACCCGGTCCAGAGCGGACCGCAGGCCGACCTCGTCGGTCACGTCAGCGGTCACCGGCAGTACGTCGGCACTCCCGAGCTGCTCCGCGGCCGCCTTCACCGTCGCCTCCGACCGCGCGACCAGCCCGGCACTCATCCCCTCCCGCACGAACCGGCGCGCTACCGCGAGACCGATCCCGGGTCCGACCCCCACCACCACGACTCCAGCCATACGACCGAGGATAAAGGTGACGCGTCACCGACGTGGCAGGAGGGTGCCTGCTCGTTTCACGGTGGTGGTCAGCGGCACGGTCTCGATGTGCGTGATGCCGGGGAGCGTGCCGATCCGCTCGGAGAGGTAGTCGTACAGCGCATCGGGATCCGCGCAGACGACGAATCCGAACAGGTTGGTCGCTCCGGTGACGGCTGCGGCGTACGCGATCTCCGGATGCTGCGTGAGCGCGTCCGCGACGGTGGTGAGTGCCGAGGGCGCGACCGACATCCACAGGATCGCCTCGGTCGCGTAGCCGAACAGCATCGGGTCGGCCTCGACGTCGAGGTACATCGCGCCGGCGCGGAGCAGCTCGCCCAGCCGTCGCCGTACGGTCGACTCCGGCATCCCGGTCGCGGCGGCGAGCGCGGGGTATGCCGCACGCGCGTCCTTGGCCAGCTCGGCCATCAGCCGCTGATCCTGGGCAGTCAGCTCGAGCGGTACGTCGTACTCCGGGGCCGGCATGCGCAGCCGATCAACCTGCTCCTCGGTGAGTGCCGTTGTACGTCCCGACCAGCCTGCTGTGCCGGCGACCGCTCGGAGCATGCACTGCGCGGTGACCGAGGTGATCCGCGGGCCCCGCGGAAGCTTCTGCAGCAGCGGGGCGCGCTGGCTCTGGGTGTGCGTGATGCAGGTGACCTCAAGGCCTCCGGACGTGAGGTACACCCACGACGTGTCGTCCCGGCGCGCCATCGCCGCGGCAACCGCGACCGCAGAGTCGGGCGCGCACTGGATCCGGACCAGCCAGTCGACCCAACCCAGCCGCGGACTCGACGGTACGGCGACCACGCGGACCGCACCTGTTTCGCGCAGCCGGTGATAGCGGCGCGCGATCGTGCGGTCGGAGGCGCCGAGCACTGCCGCGATCCGGCTGAACGACGCCCGCCCGTCCACCTGCAACGCGTGTACGAGCTGCTCGTCCAACCGATCGAAATCCACCATGATCGCCTCCATCATGTCGGAATCCGCCAGATCTGGCGATGCTTCTGACGCGGTGGCGTGCGCTTGGGACTGTCGGAGCGTGAACACAACCATCAGCCAAGGACAACTCCGCGGCCGCCGGGCCGACGGGATCGATGCGTACCTCGGGATCCCGTACGCGACCGCCAACCGGTTCGAGCCGCCACAACCAGCGCCACCGTGGACCGGCATGCGGGACGCGACCCAGGTCGGACCGGCCGCACCGCAACCAAGATCCCGGCTCGCCGACGTGATCGGCGACCGATCGCTCGAGCAGTCCGAGGACTGCCTCAACCTCAACGTCTGGAGCCCGAGCGAGCCGGCCGGCACGCCACGCCCGGTCCTCGTCTTCCTGCACGGCGGCGGTTTCAGCACCGGCTCCGGCGGCCTCGCCTGGTACGACGGTGCACGGCTGGCGCGGCGCGGTGACTTCGTCGTCGTCACGATCAACTACCGCCTCGGCGCCCTCGGGTACCTCCGGCTGGAACACGACAACCTCGGCCTGCTCGACCAGCTCCAGGCGCTGCGCTGGGTGCAGGAGAACATCGCTGCCTTCGGTGGCGACCCGGCCGCCGTCACAGTCGCCGGCCAGTCCGGCGGCGCGCTCTCGATCGTCGCCATGCGCAAACCTGACGGGCTGTTCCAGCGCGCGATCCTGGAGAGCCCGCCGCTCGGGTTGCGTCCGCAGACTCAGGACGTGGCCGCTGCGATGGCCGCGGAGTTCGTCGAGATCCTCGGATCGGACCCGTACACAGCGGCCGTCGACGACATCCTCGCCGCCCAACTCGAGCTCGCCGTACGGCACCCGGGACCGATCCCGCCGTTCCACCTCGTCGGAGACGAACTCACCGCCTTGCCGGACGTGGACGTCCTCATCGGTTGGTGTCGCGACGAGGCCAAGGCGTACGGCGCGGGACCCGAGGTGACCGAGTCGTTGTTCAGTACGCCGATCAAGTCGTACGCCGAGCAGCTCGAATCGGCGTGGGTCTATCGCTTCGACTGGAGCGCACCGGGCAACCCGCTCGGGGCGTGTCACAACCTCGAGCTGCCGTTCGTGTTCGGCAACCTCGACGCCTGCCGGGACGCGGCGATGCTGACCGGCGCCGCTGACGACGGGCTGACCGCGATGGTCGACGTCGTGCAGACGGCGTGGACCGCCTTCGTCCGCGACGGGAATCCGGGCTGGCCGGCGTCCGACCTGCACGTTCTGGACTTGCCATGACCGTCTATCTCAACGCGAACGTCGTCACCGTCGACGGCGACTTCTCGATCGCCGAGGCCTTCGCGGTTTCCGACGGACGGTTCCTTGCCGTCGGCACCAATGAGGAGGTCGCCCGGCTCGACGGTCCGGTCGTGGATCTCGGCGGGCGGACGGTGCTCCCCGGCTTCATCGATGCCCACGCGCACACCGTGCACCTCGCACTGGACGGCCTGGCCGACCCGAACCTGGCCGGCCTGACCTCGGTCGCCGCGATCACCGAACGGATCGGTGCAGTGGCGGCCGACGCCGAGCCTGGAGCCTGGATCGTCACGTCGTCGATCGGTGAGCCACCGGACTACTTCGGACTACCGGAAGGACTCGCCGAGGGACGTTGGCCGACCCGCGCGGACCTGGACGCGGTCGCGCCCGCCAATCCGGTGCACATCCCGACCCCGCCGTTCTGGACGCACCCGGCGATCCTGAACACCCGCGCCCTCGAGCTCCTCGGCGTCACCCGCGACACTCCGGATCAGACCGGGATCCGGATCGAGCGCGACGAGTCCGGCGAACCGACCGGCGTGATCCACGGCCTGATCTTTTACAACGCCCGCAATCCGCTCGTCCAGCGGCTGTTCTCGTTGCTTCCAGCAACGAGTCGTGAAGACCGGCGAGACGCGATCGCGGCCGCGCTGGAGCGGAACCTGGCCAACGGTCTCACCACGATCTACGAGGGCCACGGCAACAACCCGTCCGTTCTCGACGCCTCGGACCGACCGGCCTGCCGGGTCGTCGGCACCTACGAGGTTCCGATCGGCCGGGTCAACGTCGCGGACTGGTTGACGACGGTCGGCGATGCGGCCGGTGAGGGCACCGGCGACGACCACCTGCGGATCCGCGGCGTGACGGTCTCCCTCGACGCGCCGATGCACTTCGGCGGCGCGATGATGAGTGAGCCGTTCCTCGATCCGCATGGCGAGCTCGGCAACGGTTCGTCGGTGTTGTCCACAGCCGAGTTGGCCGAGCTCGCGCGGCTCGCCGTACGGAATGACCTACGGCTGAACGTCCTTGCCACGGGCGACGCGGCGTGCGAGATCGCGGTCAGCGCGCTCGAGGCGGTGCATCGGGAGACGCCGCTGACTTCGCGCGCTTGGGTCGTGCAGCACTTCCACCATGTGACTCAGGAGCAGATCGCGCGGCTCGCGGCGATGGGCGTTGTCGCGCAGGTCTGTGCGGGCGTGGACTACGGCCGCGGCGAGACGTACGTGAACCGGCTTCCGGGCGATCAGTGGGAGCACGTCACGCCGGTGCGGTGGTGGCTCGACGCCGGCGTACCGACTGCACTGGCGAGCGACGGTGCCCATCCGCCGCTGTTCCATCTGTGGGCTGCGTTGACCCGCACCGATGGTCGCAGCGGGCGCAGTCTGCTGACTCCGGCGAAGACCATCTCTCGTGCGGACGCGATCCGTGGCTGGACCGCGGACGCGGCGATTGTGCTGGGCGTAGGCGATCGGCTCGGGTCGATCGAGCCTGGGAAGCTCGCGGACTTCGTCGTACTGGACCGGGACATCCTGACCTGCCCGGTGGAGGAGATCCGCGATGCCGTCGCGCTGAGGACGGTTCTAGCCGGCCGGGATCCAGACGCGCATGGGGTGGAGTCCTCGGTTGGCCCAGGCGTAGTACGGGATGAGAGTCAGGTCGGCTGAGTGGAGAACTGTGATGCCACCGAGTAGGTCGGTGCGCTTCGCGGTGATCTCTGCAGTCGGGTCCAGGCGCAGGTCCTCCAGCACCACGTCGGGCTGCTGGTCCGGTTGCTCGAGCGCGTAGACGAGCGGACCGCGCGCTATGGCGACGCAGCCGCGGGTGGAGTCGACTCGGTCGTCAGAGACGAGCAGCCGTGGCGGCATCGGTAGCTGGAGAACCACCTGGTCGCCAGGCTGGAAGACGCGACGTACGCGGGCGTAGTCGCCTGCAGTGACCGGCTTGTCGTCGACGGTCGCATCGGACGCCCACTCGGGGATGCGCAGCGCCAACTCGACCTCACCGGCCGGCGCTTCTCTGACAGTCGCCGTGACGCGTCCGTCCCACGGGTAGTCGGTGTCGACGTCGACCGCGAACGATCCGGCCCGGAGCGTGCTCCCGGCGTACTGGTGGATCTGCAGGCCGTCCGCCGTACCGGTGGCGAGGTACGCCGGGAGGCTGGCGAGTGTGCGCATCACATTGGCCGGACAGCACGCACAGTTGAACCAGGGCCGTCGCCCGTACGCCGGTGCGCGCTGCACGTCGCCACGCGCACCTGTCCGTCGGTGCAGCGTGTTGACGTAGAAGTAGTCCGCGTCCTCGAGCGACACGGCCGGCAGGATCGCGTTGTAGAGCAGCAGTTCGATCTGATCGGCGTACGACGAGTCACCGGTTGCCAGCAGCAGTCGCCAGGCCCACTGCAGTACGCCGATCGCGGCGCACGTCTCGGCGTACGCACGGTCCGGTGGGAGCTCGTAGTCGTCGCCGAAGGCTTCACCGTCCCAACGTGACCCGACTGCACCTGTCACGTGCTGCTTGCGCTGCCGCATGTTGTCGTACTGCCGGCGTACCGCGTCCAGCAGTTCCAGGTCGTTGGTCTCGATCGCCACGTCGGTCGCACCGGTGGCGAAGTACACCGCGCGTACGGCGTGGCCCTCGAGCGTGTCGGCGTCGCGGACGGGGACGCGGTCGGAGTAGTGCGCCGGGTCGCCGTAGTGGGAAGGGTCGAAGCCTGGCTTGGTTGCCCTGCCGTGGCCGCGGGCGTCGACGAAGTACTTCGCCAGGTCCAGGTACCGGCGGTTGCCGGTTTCGCGGTAGAGCTCGACCAGTGCGGATTCGATGACCGGATGGCCTTCGAGCTGGGTCCGTCCTGACGGCCCGAAGGTGTCTGCGAGGTGGTCGGCAAACTTGATGGCCACCTGCAGGAGTGTGGTGTCACCGGTGGCTCGGGTTGCTGCGACAGCGGCTTGGAAGAGGTGGCCGGCGCAGTAGAGCTCGTGGCTGTTCCAGAGGTGGGTGTACGGCTCCTCGCCGCGGACCTGGATGGCCGAGTTCAGGTAGCCGTCGTCCCGCTGGGCGGCGCTGATCGTCCCGATCAGGTCAGCCAACGGTTGCGAGCCGTCCCAGGCGACGGCCTCCAGCCATTTGTAGACGTCGGAGTCGCGGAAGCTGGCACCTTGCGCATCACCGCTCGCCTCGCCGGCGGCGATCCGCAGGTTGCCGAGGTTCCCGGCCGCCTCGAGCCGCTCGCGACCGAGCGGGATCGCGGCACGGTTGGCGGCCATCCGATCAGCCCAGAAGCCGGTCGTCACCTGGGCCTCGGACACCGGGCGCAACGTCACGACCGCGGCCGCGGTCGGTACCGCAGGGGATGGCTGCATGCCGGGACGCTAACCGCGCCCCGAGCCCGGACACCAGATGCTAATGGGGATTAGCTGCTAATACCCAGCTAATCAATGCCACCTCTTGACACCTGCTCGAAACGCTGGCGAAACTTCCGGAACCGCAGTGGTAGGGCGTATTAGCAGGAAGGCAACCGAGTTGAGCCGCACACCGGCGAAGAGACCCACGCAGGCCGATATCGCCCGGCTCGCCGGGGTCAGCCAGGCGACGGTCTCGCTGGTGCTCAACGAGCGCGACGCGAGTATCCGGATCAGCCCGGCGACCCGCGAGCGGGTGCTGACCGTGATGCGCGAGTGGGGGTACGTCGCGAACGCGTCGGCCCGCTCACTGGCCGGCGGCCGGAACAAGATCATCGGCGTCTACACGTTCGAGCCGGTGTTCCCGACCAGCGGCGTGGACTTCTACTTCCCGTTCCTGCTCGGCATGGAGCAGGAGGCGGCCGACCTCGGCTATGACCTGCTGCTGTTCACCAGCGCCGGCGGCGAGCGGCAGATCTTCCGCGACGGATCGACCCGGCTCTGGCACGCGGACGGCGCGCTGCTGCTCGGCCGCGATCCCAACGTCGAGGAGATCGAGCGGCTGCGCGACTCCGGCTACCCGTTCGTGTACGTCGGCCACCGCGAGGTGTCCGGTCCGCCGGTGTCGTACGTCGCGGCCGACTACGCCGGTGCGACCCAGCAGCTCACCGAGCGACTGTTCCAGCTCGGTCACCAGCGCGTGGCGTACGCACGGATCGGCAACGGCGGCGCGCAGCCGAGTCGTGATCGCGAAGGCGGGTTCCGGCAGGCAACGCCGTACCAGCACCTTGCCGGGCCGGTGTGGACGCTCGACTCGGTTGCTGAAGTCGACGGCCTGGTGGAGGAGCTCCAGCGCGGCGGCATCACCGCCGTACTCGCGGAGCAGCAGTTGCTGGCTGAAGAGCTGCTGGTGTGTGCGACTCGGCGCGGTCTGGCCATCCCCGATGACCTGAGTGTCGTCGAGCTGGGTGATTCGACCGGTGCGCGGCACGACGGCACTCCGTGGACCGGACTGATCGTGCCACGCGAGCAGATGGGCCGTCAGGCGATGGGCTTGCTGGTGCAACTGCTGGAGGCACCTGACTCCGGTGCGCTCAGCGAAAGCGTCCGGTGCGGGTTCGCGCCCGGTGCGACGGTCGGACCTCCCAAGGAGCTTCCATGATTCGCGTTGTGGTCAAGCGACTGCTGATCGGCGTCCTGGTGATGTGGGGCGCGGCGTCGCTGATCTTCCTCATCGTTCGGGTCGCGCCGGGCGACCCGGTCTCGATCCTGCTCGGTCCGGACGCGACACAGGACCAGATCACCGAGCTGAGCGCTTCGCTCGGTCTGCATCGCCCGCTGGCCGTGCAGTACGTCGACTACCTCGGTCACGCCGTACGGCTCGACTTCGGTGACTCGTACCGGCTCGGGCACCCTGCGATGTCCGAAGTACTCGAGCGGCTGCCTGCCACCGCGGAACTCATGCTGGCGTCCACTCTGATCGCAGTGGTGCTCGGTCTGACGCTCGGACTGCTGGCGGGCGGTCGCCCGGGCAGCGTGGTCGACCGAGTGGTCTCTGCGGCGGCGATCGCGCTGCAGTCGTTCCCGACGTTCTGGATCGGGATCATGTTGATCCTGGTCTTCGCGCTGGCGCTGCGGCTGCTACCGAGCTCCGGCTCGGGTACTCCGCAGCACCTGATCCTCCCGGCGATCACGATGGCGCTTCCGTTCACGGCGATCGTCGCGCGACTGACCCGGACCAGCGTGGCCGAGACGCTGCGCGAGCCGTACATCCAGACCGCGAAGTCCAAAGGGCTCACCGATCGCCAGGTGCTGCTCGGGCATGCACTGCGCAACTCGCTGCTGCCGGTCGTCACGATCGTCGGGCTGCACATGGGCGGTCTGATGGGCGGCGCGGTAATCGTCGAGAACGTCTTCTCCTGGCCGGGCCTCGGTTCGCTCGTCGTCGACTCGGTCACGAACCGCGACTACGAGGTGGTGCAGGCGGCGACGTTCGTGATCGCCGGCATCGTGATGCTGTTCAACCTGGCCGCCGATCTCGTCTACTCCCAGCTCGATCCGCGCATCCGGTTGGAGGGCAGCTGATGGCCACGCTCGCGGTGACCCGCCCACTCGCCGTACGCCGGGTCGGCGGCTGGCTCGGCAAGATCCCGTACGCCGTACTCACGATCTACGCATTGGTCGCGGCCATCGGCCCGCTGGTGATCGACTACAACCCGATCCGCACCTCGCTCGACGACCGGCTGCTCAAGCCCGGATCGCACCTGTCCAACGGCGGCACCGCCTGGCTCGGCACGGACGGCCTCGGCCGCGACGTCCTCGCCCAGGTCGTGTACGGCGCCCGCACGTCGATCCTGATCGGCATCGCAACCGTCGCAGTGTCCTGCGTCGTCGGCGTCACGATCGGCACCGTCGCCGGGTACTTCCGCGGCTGGCTCGACACGTTCCTTGCCCGGGGCATCGACATCCTGCTGGCGTTCCCGGCGATCCTGCTCACGATCGTGATCGCCGGCGCGTTCGAGCGGAGCGTGCCGGTGGTCGTGATCGCGCTGGCCGCGACGGCCTGGATCTCGTTCGCCCGGGTGACCCGCAGCGTCTCGCTCTCGCTGCGGGAGCGCGCGTGGGTCGACGCCGCCCGCGTGCTCGGCGTCCGTCGTACGTCGATCCTGCTGCGGCACGTCGTACCGTTCACGATCGGTCCGGTGGTCGCACTGGCCACGCTCGAGTTCGCGCTCGTGGTGCTCGCCGAGGCCGGACTGAGCTTCCTCGGCATCGGGCTGCCGCCGTCGGCGGTGTCCTGGGGACAAACCATTGCCAACGGCAAGCAGTACCTCGACAGCGCGTGGTGGATCTCGGCCCTGCCGGGGATCGCCCTGTCGCTGCTGATCGTCAACATCGGCATCCTCGGTGACCAGCTCACCGCCCGTTACGGACGCGGACATCTCAACTGATGACGCGTCGGAAGGCAGGAGAAACCTCATGATCCCTCTGACCCGACGGGCGGCTTTGACACTCGGGGTCGCCGCCACGATGGCCCTCACGGCGTGCTCCAGCGCCACCACCGGCGGCAGTTCGAGCTCCGGCGGCGGTGAGGTCGTGATCGCCGGCACCTACCCGGTCGACAGCATCGACCCGGGCGGCCCACAGGGCGGCGGCACCGGACCGCAGATGGTCGAGCAGCAGATCTTCAGCCGGCTGGTCCGGACCAAGACGGACGGCTCGGTCGAGGGGGACCTGGCGACCTCCTGGAAATCCGACGCCACCGCTCGCACCTGGACTTTTACCTTGCGGAACGGCGTGAAGTTCAGCGACGGGACCGCGTTGAAGGCTGCCGATGTGGTCGACTCCTTCAAGCGGTTCACCGACCTCAAGGGGACGAACGCGGCGAACTTCCCCGGCTACACGATGACGGCGCCGTCCGACGACACCGTCGTACTCACGGCCTCCAAGCCGGATGCTGCGATCCCGCGCAAGCTCGCGGTGTTCTTCGTGCTGCCTTCGGGTGTCGGCGCGAACGACACCGCGTTCTTCGACAAGCCGGTCGGAACCGGACCGTTCAAGCTGGACAAGTTCAGCCCGAACGAGATCGTCCTGGTGCCGAACGCGCAGTACTACGGTGGCGCGCCGAAGGTCACCAAGGTGACGATCAAGAAGATGCCCGAGCTCGCCGCCCGGCTGACCGCGCTGCGCACCGGCGAGGCGGACGTCGTCTGGGGGATCCCGGACGATCAGCTGTCCGAGGTGCAGAAGGACTCGACGCTGAACGTCGAGATCGTGCAGAGCTCGGCCGTCTACACGATGTGGTTCAACTCGTCGACGCCGGCTTTGAAGGACGCTGCCGTCCGGCGGGCCTTGTGGGAGGCGGTCGACTTCCCGACCATCATCAAGAAGCTGTACCCGCAGACCGGCTCGCTCTCGGACTCGGTCGTCTCGAAGCAGACCCTCGGGTACGTCGCGCAGACACCGGTCAAGTACGACCCGGTGGCGGCGAAGGCCGCGCTGACCGCGGCCGGCTTCGACTTCGGCACGAAGCTGCGGCTGCAGTTCGCGAACGCGGAGTTCCAGCAGTTCAACCAGGCGGTCGTTTCGGATCTGCAGAAGATCGGCGTCCAGGTCGACCTGCTGCAGAAGGAGCAGGCGGTCTTCACCAAGGACCTGCTGTCGCTGAACTGGGACATCAACTTCCAGCAGCTGTCGAACCCGATGCTCGACGCCGCGAACACCGTCGGCCGGCTCTACCCCTGCGCGGCCAAGCGCAACGGCTACTGCAACCCGGCGCTGGACAAGCTGATCAACCAGGCCGCGGCCAGCACCGACGAGCAGGAGCGGGTCAAGCTGTACGGCGAGGCCGAGAAGATCATCTGGGACGACGCGGTCGGCATGTTCCCGATGGCGGTCAAGTACGCCTACGCCTGGAACAAGCGCCTCAGCGGCTTCACCCCCGACCCCAACGGGCTCCCCGACTTCTCGAAACTCCAGGTCAACTCTTGAGCCCGGCCAAGGCCCCCTTGCGGGCGAGGGTGGGGAGCGAGGCTGTGGCGTCGCAGCCTCTTCTGCGGACGTCGAAGCTCGCCGTCGACCTGCCGGGGCGGGCAGGCATGGTGAGGGTCGTCGACGAGGTGTCCTTCGATGTCCCGTCGGCGACCACCGTCGGCCTGATCGGCGAGTCCGGCTCGGGCAAGACCATGACGGCGAACGCTCTCATCGGTCTACTGCCCGACGGCGCCACCGTCTCCGGATCGCTCGCCTGGCGCGGAGAGGAGTTGCTGACGGCAACTTCTTCCCGGCGCCGGGAGCTGCGCGGGCACGAGATCGCGATGATCTTCCAGGACCCGCTCGCCGCGCTCAACCCGACCCAGACCATCGGCCGTCAGGTCGGCGAGATCCTGCGCCGATCCGGCCAGTCCCGGTCGGCGGTCCGCGAGCGCGTGATCGAGTTGCTCGACCGCGCGGGGATCCCTTCGCCGGCCGAGAAGCTTGGCAGCTTCCCGCACGAGTTCTCCGGCGGGATGCGACAGCGCGCGGTTATTGCGATGGCGCTCGCCGGCAGCCCGTCGCTTCTGCTCGCCGACGAGCCGACGACTGCGCTGGACGTGACGGTACAGGCGCGCATCCTGCGCCTGCTCCGCTCGATCCAGGAGGACGCGGGTCTGTCGATGCTGCTGGTCAGCCACGATCTGCGAGTGATGGCACACGTCGCCCACCAGGTCGTCGTCATGTACGCCGGGCGCGTGGCCGAGCGCGGCGCGACGTCCGACGTACTGCGTCGACCCGCGCATCCTTATACGCGGGCGTTGGTCGACAGCGTTCCCGCCGTACGGACGAAGACTGCTCTGGCGCATCCGTTGCCGGGGACTCCGGCGACGCCTGCGAATCGGCCGGCTGGGTGTGCGTTCCATCCGCGGTGCCCGCTGGCGCGGGAGCGGTGCCGGAGTGAGCAGCCATCGCTGCGTGAGGTTGCACCGGGGCGTTGGACCGCGTGCCACTTCGCTGAGGAGGTGCTTCATGCTTGAGGTCCGCGATCTGCGGGTCACGTTCGGGCCGCGCCGGAAGCCGTTCGTCGCGGTGGACGGGGTCAGCCTTACCGTCGGCGCCAACGAGACCGTCGGTCTGGTGGGGGAGTCCGGGTCGGGCAAGACCACGGTCGCGCGGTCGATCGTCGGTCTGGTCCGGCCGCAGTCCGGCTCTCTGACGTACGACGGACGCGCGTTGCCGCCTGGCACTCGACGGCCGGCCGAACTGCAACGAGCGATCCAGATGGTGTTCCAGGATCCGCGCTCGTCGCTCAATCCGCGGATGACGGTTGCCTCGATCATCGGCGAGGCGTGGCGTACTCATCCGTCGGCGGCTATGGATCTTGACCAATTACTCGCGGACGTCGGGCTTGATCGGTCCGTGGCTGGGCAGCGGGCAAGCCAGCTCTCGGGTGGTCAATGTCAGCGCGTGAGCCTGGCCCGTGCGCTGGCTGTGAAGCCGCGGTTGCTGGTCTGCGATGAAGCGGTTTCTGCGCTGGATGTGTCGGTCCAGGCGCAGATCATCCGCCTGCTCGACGATCTCCGGCAGCGGCACAACCTGTCGATGCTGTTCATCTCTCACGATCTCGGTGTGGTGCATCAGATCGCGGATCGGATCGCCGTGATGCGTCGCGGCGTACTCGTCGAGGAGGGGGCGGCGACCGACGTACTGAGTTCACCGCAGCACGAGTACACGCAGAGTCTGCTGGATGCGGCGCTCGAGCTAAACAGCTGAACGGAGCTCGGCGGCCTGGTCGTAGTCGCGGCGCCAGTCGCCGGTTGGTGGGAGGATGATGCGCTCGACGCCGGCGGCCTCGTAGGCGGCGAGTTGTTCGGCCGGGTTGCCGTTGAGTGGGGGAGCGACGACGGTCGCCTTCAGTTGCTTGCCGTCGGCAAGTTCGTTGATGCGGTCGAGGTTGGTGCGGACCTCGTCCGGGGTCGCGGCGATCGTCGCCCAGCCGTCGCCGTACTTGGCCGCGCGGCGATGCGCTCGCGGACCGTTGCCTGCGACAAAGATCGGCGGTACCGGCGAGCCGGGGGAGAGCGTCACCTCGAGGTCCCCGACAGGTGTGGGCTTTCCGGCGATCAGGTCTCGTAGTACGGCGAGTGCGTCATCGGTCAGCCGCCCGCGGTCGGAGTACTCCACGCCGGCCGCCCGCCAGCCGATGTCACCGTGCGCCGGATTCCCCGTGCCGACTCCGAGAACGAGCCGGTTGTTCGACACGAGTTGCAGCGTGTTGATCTGTTTCGCCGCCCACGCCGCCGGCCGCAACGCCAGCAGCATCACGTTGTACCCGACCGTGATCCGCTCGGTCACCGCGGCCGCGGTCGCGAGTACGACGGAGCTGTCGAGCAGCGGCGCACTCGCCACCAGATGATCCGTCGACCACACCGAGTCCAGCCCGACGCTCTCGGCGTACCGCGCGCTCTCCCGGACGTCGCCGAGAATCGGGCGCTCGGGATCCGGCGTCGACGTCGGAAGGATGACTCCGATCTCAAGGCTCATACTTCGGGCCAACTCCCGCCCGGACGACCCTATTCCTTGGTCAGTGAATGGACCGCGGGCCCGAGCAGCTCGACGACCTTGTCCGGATCGGCCTCGGCCAGGTGGTCCAGTTTGAGCAGATGGCGACCGAGCACGACCCCGATCAGTACGGCGCTCAGCACATCGGCACGGAGCTCGCCGTCGGTGCCATGAATCGCCTTGCTGATGTTGCTGCCGCGGACGTGTGCGTTCCCGCGAACCTCGTCGGCGGCCTCAGGGTGGGTCAGCATCGAGCGAAGTACGGCGAGGGAGGCGACCGGCTCCTCGATCAACGACTCCCGGAGCCGCTCCAACAATTGCTCGGCGACCTGATCCGGGGTGCCCTCGACGATCGGCCGGCTCTCGGTCTCGGCCGCGCGGGCGAACAGCAGCTGTTTGTTGCCGAAGTAGTGCATCACCAGGCCCGGATCGACCTGCGCGGCGGCGGCCACGGCGCGGATCGTGGTCCGGTCGTACCCGGTCTCGGCGAACAGCCGGCGTGCCTCGGTCAGGATCCGCTGCTGCGTCTCGATGCGCTGACGGTCGCGGGTGGTCTCGTTCACCGAATTCATTCTACAGGTGTTGAATGTCTGGCGATTTCGTTCTACGGTCGTTGAATGACCCCTGAGGAAGTACTTGAACTGCGCCGCCAGTACCTGATCGATCGTGACTTCGAGTCGTTCGCCGATCTCTTCGCGGAGGACGGCGTCATCGAGATGCCGTTCGCGCTCCAAGGCGTGCCCGACCGCCTCGTCGGCCGCGCGGCGATCCGCGAGTTCTCGCTCAAGGCCGGCACCCGTGCTGTCGAGATCACAGACCTCCGCACGGTCCAGCTGCACCGGACCACCGACCCTGAGGTCGTGATCCTCGAACTCGTCACCGAGGCGCGGCACACGACCACCGACGTACCGTTCCAAGCCACCTGCATCCAGGTCTTCCGGATCCAGAACGGCAAGATCAAACTCTTCCGCGACTACGTCGGCGCCCACTCCGTCCCCGATCTGACCTGATCCCCGGCCCCACCGATTGCGCCCGACGACCTTGTCGGGTGAGCTGGTCGGGTGAGTCTGACGATCCAGAACGTCGTGTTCGCCTGCCCGGGGAACACGCCGGAGAGCTACGACCGCGGGGCGCGGCCGGTCGCGAACTTCTACGCCGAGCTGCTGGCGATGGAGATCCTCCGGGCGGACTGGTTCGTCGTCGGCAACGAGTCGGGGGTGCGCCTTGCCTTCGGTGACGGGCCGATCGACTACCAGCCGCCCGGGTGGCCCGACGGCGCGCAGCAGATACATCTCGACATCGCCGCACCTTCACCGCTTGGAGCCCAACTGCTGCAGGACAACGGCGAGTGGCGGGTGTACGCCGATCCGATCGGGCATCCGTTCTGCCTGGTGCCGTCGGACCGCGCGTACGTCCGCCGCATCGTCATCGACTGCCCCGACCCGCAAGCCCTCGCCTCGTTCTACAGCTCGCTGCTGGATCGGCCGGAGCGCTCGCTCGATACTGCGTCGCGGGTCGTCCTCGCCGGCACTCCGGAGCTCGCCTTCCAGCGCAGTACGTCGCCGGCGCCACGCTGGCCCGACCCGGCGTACCCGCAACAAGTGCACCTCGACCTGTCGACCACCGACGTACCGGCTGCCCGTGCTCACGCTCTGACCGTCGGCGCTGAGCCTCTGCAGACGGGCCCGCATCACCACGTCTTTGCGGATCCGGCCGGTCATCCCTTCTGCATTTAGAGTCCCGTGGGTGAGCAGACGACTGGCGGCGTACGCGGTGTGCATCGAGGACGGACGGGTGCTGCTGGCGCGCTACGTCTCGCCGTACGGCGACGGCACCTGGTGGACGCTGCCCGGCGGAGGTGTCGAACCGTGTGAGGACCCGTTCGACGCCGTCACCCGCGAGGTCGCCGAGGAGACCGGCTATTCATCCGTCGTCGAGCGCCTCCTCGGCGTCGACTCCCGCATCATCCCGGCCGCCGAACGCCATCATCCCGGCCCCGAGGACCACCAGAACATCGGCATCTTCTACGCCGTCCGCGTCACCGCCGGCACCACCCGCCCCGAACCCAACGGCGAAACCGCCGAATCCGTCTGGACGCCGCTGACCACCGTCGCGAGTTTGCCGCGCGCCGCCCTCGTGGACACCGGCATCACCCTCGCTCAGTCGCAACCCCCGACCGGCCACGTCCCACCATCAGCTACCACGGACGTCATCCATCCCTGATCGCCTGTCGATCTACGCCGACCTCGGACATCGGTCAGGTATGAACGACATCGTGATCGAGAAGATCATCCGACCTGAGCGCACCCTGTCCGGCACCTGGCTCGAAGTGATCGCCTCGAACCTCGACTACCACCGAGCCACCTTCCTGTGGAAATGCGAGGGCCTGACGGAGACCCAACTCCGCCACCGCCCGCTCCCCTCCACAGACCTGACCCTGCTCTCCCTCATGCGCCACCTACAGGGCGTCGAACGCTACTGGCTCCAACACCGCCTGGCCGACACCACCCCGCAGTACCCCACCTACCGAACCAACCCCGACACCGACTGGTTCGACGAATCCGACCCCACGCCCGCCAAGGACGTGTACGCCGACTACCTGTCCGCCTGCGCCGACTCCAGAGCCCTCTTCCCACCGCGCGACCTGACCCGCCCCATCCCCAACCCCGAATTCGGCAACACCGACCCCCACTTCATCCTCACCCACGTAATAGAGGAATACGCCCGCCACACAGGCCACGCCGACCTCCTCCGAGAATCCCTGGACGGCACCACCGGCGAATAGGTTGAGCACGTGATCCGCCTGACCGCCGACGATCTCACTCTCACCGACTCCCAAGCGCTGAAGATCCGATACCACCTGCTCGAGTTCATCCCCGCCACTCGCTGCACCATCCACCGCGGCCCGGGCCCGGTCATCGAAGTCCCGGACCACGACCCAGCCGAACTGGCCCCAGGCGTCCTCGACCGCATCGAGCAGATAGCGGACTGCTCCTTCAAGGTCGAATCCGCACCGGCGGGTCGGCGAGAGGTGGAATAGTTGCTGGTCGTGTATGAGCTTCCGGTAGAGAACACCGACGGGTCGGTGCTGCTCAGCTTCGAGCGGATCCGTGAAGACCAGTTCGGCAGTCTGGATCCCTCGGTGCCGTTGACTGCGTCCCTCGTCGTGCTTTGGTGCGGTGACGAGTGCCTGATGGTCTTCAACCGGTTCCGGAACGCCTGGGAGCTGCCCGGCGGCATGATCGATCCAGGTGAGTCCCCGCGCGAAGCCGCAGTACGCGAACTCGCAGAGGAGACCGACCAACGCGCGGACTCCCTCGACTTCGCCGGAGTGGCCAAGATCCAGATGGCACCCGACAACCGCATCGAGTACCTCGCGACGTACCGCGGCCGGCTCGCCGCACCACGACCTTTCACGCCGAACAAAGAGATGTCCGCCGCCACCTGGTGGAACCCGGGCGAGCCTCTGCCCGACCTGTTCCCGGTAGACGCTGCCCTCGCATCCCTCTGCCCTTAGCGGTGTCGATTCGCGAGTGCCTCGTTCGACCTAGTGGTGATCAAACAGCTCACGCATCCCACGAAGGAGAATCATGGCCGAACCGCGGAAGGTTGTCGCCGGCTACTTCCTGTCGCTCGACGGAGTAGCCGAGGCTCCGGACAAGTTCCTCACCGGCTGGGACGACGAGACCGACGCCAGCGGCGCCAGGCTCATCGAGACCCAGGACGTCGTCATCCTCGGCCGCCGCACGTACGACGAATGGTCCGGCTTCTGGCCCACCAGCGAGATCGAGCCCTTCGCGTCCTTCATCAACGCCACCCCCAAGTACGTCGCCACGTCGAAGCCACTCGAAGCCGACTGGTCCAACTCCCACGCGATCGAAGGCGACCTGTCCGACTTCGTCCACACCCTCAAATCCCAACCCGGCGGCGACATCGGCATCCACGGCAGCATCTCAATCACCCAATCCCTCCTGGCCGCCAACCTCGTCGACGAACTCCGCCTAGTCATCGCCCCCACCATCGTCACCACCGGCCAACGCCTCCTCACCAACCTCCCACCCACCCACCTAGAAACCATCCGCTCCACCCCCACCCCCGCCGGCCACCTCCTCGTCGACTACCGCGTAGTCCACTAGTGCACCCCCTCGAGACCTACACAGCCGCCAACAACTGGCCCCACGCCGCCGCAGCGACCGCATCCCGCCTAATCCTGCGAACGCTGCAAGACACCGTCACCAGCTTCGAGACCGACATCCCAGCAACTTCCCCAGACTGGCCCCCAACCGCCGCCTCCGCCGCCGAAGTCCTCCGCGGTGTTGCACGTCGGAAGAGCCGCGGCGACTACGCACAAACCGGAATCATCAAGAACCCCAGCAACGAGGTTTGGTCGGCCTTCGTCGAGTTCGCCGCTTGGGCGTACGACGCAACCGTCTGGAATTCCACCGGCGACGCCATCGTCTCCCTCGCCGACGAGGCCCACTCAATCGTCATCCGCATCACCCACCACCAGCACACCGCAATCACCGCCGGCCTGGCCGCGGCCGGGCATAAAAGGGCGCGCCTCGAGAGACTCAACCAGTGATGATGCTGCGATGCCTGAAAAACACTCACGCCCAGTACCTGGCGGCCGAGCCTTCTACCTGACCGAACGCCTCTGGGAGTTGTCAGCCGGCCTTCCCATCGAGCCAGTACCAATCGACTCCATCAAGGCATTCGACGAGGACTGCTGGTTCGGCGGCGCCCCCGTCACCTGCCGAATGGTCGCCCACCACGCCGCCCTCATCCAAAAAGCCGATCTCACCTACCCAGTAATCCTCTCCACCGACGGCCACCTAATGGACGGCGGCCACAGAATCTCCAAGGCCTGGATCAACGGCCAACCAACAATCAACGCCGTCCGCTTCAAAACCGACCCAGCCCCCGACTACTTCGAATGGGACCCCACCACCTGAGCCCGCACCGCCCAGTCCGAGCCCAGTCCCACACATCGCCCCGGACGCTGACAGCTGCCAACCCATGCCCGCGCATCGGCTTCGTTCGCAGTCGCGGCCAGCACGATCCGCTCGTCCGGCGAAGCGGAGCTCGACCGGGTCCGCTTCGTCAAAGACCGGTCGCCGCTGGGGCACTCGAGGGCACGAACCATCTGATCCGCCGATCAGTGCAAGTGCGTATCGGACCTAGGGAAGTCGGATGCGGTCGTTTGCAGTGACCGTGAGCGGGCTTGTATCGCCCCGACGAACAAGCTTCAGCGGCTCCGGTCCGACGGCCTCAACCTCAAGCAGTTGGCTGACCAACGCCATCGCGCCGTCTGGGATGCCCAAGACAGTGCACGTTGGAAAGGCATTCAGCCACGGATCCAGGTCGTAGTTTCCGAAGTGTGGAGCGACCAGCGTGGACGGCAGCCAACCCCAAAGCGACTGCACCTTGCGGGCGTCTCGCGAACCGTTAATCATGCCGACTCCGAGAACGAGGGCGCCGGCGCTGCATCCTGCGATAACGGCACCCTCGTCGTGTGCCGCTCGCAGTGCGGCCAGGGCCGGGGTTCCAACGGTTGCCTCGTGAATTCGAAGTGGTGATCCACCGGTGATGAGCACCAGATCCGCCTCGGCGAGCCGCTGGACGACCGCAGAACGATATGCGTCCTCGCGCGTGTGCAGACCGGAGTCGACGAGTCGGACGTCAATGCCTTTGGTACAAAAGTGCTGCTCGAGGCCGTGGAGGTCACCCGGCTCGTCCAACGGCGTCTGTAACACGACCGCCGAGATCGGCCTCCTGTGGCCTGGATGGCTTCTCTGTACCTGTTGCAGGATGACCAACTCGTGGGGCGACGGCGACGTGCTGTAGAGAAAGGCCGATCCCGCCATGGACGCCGACCCTACCGGCTCACGAAAGCTGGCCACCCGCCGAGCGCTCTGGACCTGGGTCGCGGGTGCCGGACGATCGAGCGGCCAAGGAGGCCAATCCGCGATCAGAACGGCGACTCATGACAAATCGGAGCGCGCATCGACGAGGAAACGTCATGCTGCTAGGCGTCCGCGCCTAGGGTGTCGGAATGGTTGCCCCGATTCCGATTGCAGTTGCTGCGCTTGTGCGGGACGGGCAGGTGCTGCTGGCGCATCGGCATCCGTCGCGTCGGTGGTATCCGGACTGTTGGGACCTCGTTGGCGGACACGTCGAGGCGGATGAGTTGCCTCAGCAGGCCGTCGTTCGAGAGTGCCTCGAAGAACTCGGGGTGCAGGTCCACGACCCCGTGCCGTTCCCGATCAAGATCAGTGACCCGACGCTCGAAATGCACGCATTCCTCGTCACCCGCTGGGACGGCGAACCCACCAACGCCGAACCCGAGGAGCACGACGACCTCCGCTGGTTCCGACCCAGCGACCTCGCGGATCTGAAGCTGGCCCAACCGGTAGCCCTGCCAAGCATCCTGAGCGCCATCCAGGTCGCAACCGCTCAGCCGATGTGACCCGCCGGGCTGGTGTCCTCGTCCGGTGATGCGCGGCTTTCGTCCGCCAAGTGATCTGCGACAGTCCGGCGCACGGATCGCGGCACGAGCGTGCATTCCGTTCGTCAGGCTCGGCTGGGGTCGAGGAGTGACCGGAGGATGGCTTCCATCTCGTCGAGGCTGTCTTGCCGGCCGTCGAAGCCGGTCATGTGGTCGCGTCCTGCCTTGTCATGGAACGCCAGTCTCCAAGTGAACGTCGTCACTCCGTCAAGTTCCTGCAGCTCCATCGTTTCGACTGCCTCGACATCCGGCCAGCAGTTGAAATGCCACGTCTCCACAGTTCGGACCGGCGGCTCGACCTCCAGGTAGGTCCCGCTGAACGAGAAGACGGTTCCGTCTCCGGTCACGAAGGAGGAGTGGTAGTTCCCACCAACCCGCAGGTCGATCGAGCACTCCGTCATCCGGTCCGGGGGTGTCGCGCCCCATTTGCCCACGTGCTCGGGCTTCGTCAACACGTCGAAGACGAGAGCGATCGGAGCGTCGAACTCTCGAGTGATGACAACCTCGAGTTCGTTCGGGAATGTGATGACTGCAGAACCATGCCGATCAGGTGTCACGGTCGTCCCCTTGTCGTTGCAGCTCTTCGAGGTAGTCCTCGATCCGATCCAGTCGGTCGTTGATCGCCCGCTCGTACTTGGCCACCCAGTCCTGCACGGGCTGAAGCTGCTCCGGGGCCAGGCGGTAGAGCCGGCGCCGACCCTCGGCGCGGCACTCGACGAGCCCCACCTCACCGAGCACCCGGAGGTGCCTCGAAACCTGGGGCTGAGACATCGAGACGGCACCGACAATCGCCCCGACCGCCTTCTCGCCCGTGAGCAGCACATCGAGGATCGCGCGGCGGTGAACGTCACCGAGGGCGTTGAACACATCCGACGTTGTCGAGGCTCGTGCCACCACACGAACGTATCTCCATATGGATATATGTCAAGGGTGCGGACGCAAAGCGCCACTCGATGGACGCCCGCTCATCGGCAGATCCGTGCCGGGGCGAGTGGGCACGCGAAGTGGCCGCGCCGAGGATCAGCCCGACGAGGAAAGCGGACGCGTAGCACGCGGGGGTTGACCGCAGTACGTAAGAAGCCGGCACCGGCTTGTGGTGGAGACGAGGGGACCTGAACCACTAACCCCTGCCTTGCAAAGGCGGTTGTGCCGCCTCCGCCCATCTGAGCGGCAGATGACTGAGCTCGGGCTCGACCGGTTGCACCCCGTGAATGACCGGTCGAGCCCGTCGGCATGCTCTCGTTAGGGCACGCAGAGGGCACGACTCACCCCTTCACGCGACACACAGGGGCCCGTGTTAGTCATCTGAGCACATGGCTTACACCCGTGGCATGATGCATACAGAGATCCCCGAGGAGACAGAGTGAGCTATCCGACACCTCTTGCCGCCGCTCTGAGTGGTGCCTCCGTGCCGCAGCTCAACTATTGGCGCAGGAAGATTCCTGGCAAGGGAGTTCTCTTCGCGCCAGAGTATGGCTCGCGACCCCGAGCTTTGTACTCCTACCGCGACATCGTTGTGTTGCGGATGTTCGCGCGACTGCGCGGCGATCTCTCACTTCAGAAGGTGCGTAAGGTTGTCGCGGTGTTAGACGAGATGCATCCCGGAACGCATCTCTCGGCGCACAAGGTCAAGGCACTTCCAGGTGGAGCTACGGCTGTGTGGGTAAATCCGGACGGTGACTATGTCGACGTTCTCAAGCACCCCGGACAGGGCACGCTGAAGATCGTGATGGATGACGTGTTCAACGCCTTCACCACAAGCGACGGGCGACACGTCCCCAACCTCGGGAAGCCCGTAACCGGCGTGAGAATCGATCCCGAAGTGCGTGGTGGGTATCCGGTCATCGAGGGGACTCGGATTCCGTTCCACATCGTGGCTGGGTTGTGCGCCGACGGGGTACCCGCGAATGAGATCGCCGAGCTATACCCGTCAGTGTCTGCACTTGACGTCGAGGGCGCTGTGGAGTTGACCCGGCTAGTTGCCGGTACGCACAAGCGCAGCTCAACGGCCGCGTAAGGCAACGAGAGGCATGAGGCTGCTCCTCGATGAGGACGTGCCAGTACCCCTGCTGGACTTGATCCGTCACCTGCTCCGACGCCCGGAGCCGGGCCACGAAGTTGAGCATGTGGGGTCTCTCGGCTGGAGGGGGAAGAAGGACCGGCCGCTCTACCGGGACGCCGCCGAGCGCAAGTTCAATGCGATCCTCACGAATGACATGAGTCAGCTCAACGACCCTGATGAGTGCAAGGCCCTTCAAAGGTCCCGCCTCCACTACATCAGCTATGACCTTGACAACGGTCTCGATGGACTGGCCCTGGCCTCCGCAGCGATCTGTGCAGCCATTCGGCCGGTCATGGCCGAGCTTGACACCGTATCGACACAGCGGATAGTCCACATCCAGCGCGTGGCCAAGGCTCGTCGTCGTTACGACATCTCCAACCCGGCTACCAATCCGCCGACCGAGTACTGGCCATAAACCAGCATCCACACCTGCCCCGTCCCCCTGATAGCTGACAACGAAGGTCAGCGCTGCGCGGGTCAAGAGTCGGCTTGCCGATCCCGTAGCTACGCCGTAGGCGATCTTGATGCGGGTCGTGGTGGCCGTACGATCGAGCGCCCAGGGGGACGAGGCTACCCACGGTCGGACGCCGGGACGGCGGCTACAGGCGGTTGGGATCGAGTGGGTGGAGAGGCGTTCTGCTACTGGTCACCGGCGAGGACGGCGCCCTGGCGCCGCCCGCAGTCCGGGGCCGCGCCCAAGGCGCGCCGTTGATCCATAAGAGCCAAAATCGGCAGAGCCCCGCAGAGGTGTCTGGATCGGGTTAGCTTGGCTCCACGTCCGCATCGCCCAGTACCGCTCGCAACTCCCGCACCAGCAAGTCGATCGCGCGTGCATCTTGCTCCGGAGAAAGAGGCCCAAGGTCGCGAGACATGCGGGGCTCGTCGCCGATCGCCTCCTCAAGTAGTGCCGACGGCCAGGAGATCGATCCCGTCTTGCGGCGCTCTGATACTCGCGATTGCAGGCGCTGATTGATGCTCTCTGCTTGGGCCATGTCGAATCCGATCACCAGCGCGATCGCGCGTTCGTACGTCGGTCGCCCCACCCACATTCCAAGTCTGGTCTGCAGGACTTCGATAACGAACGGCCAGGTCAGCGGTCGCGTGTGAACCTGTGGTGCGTCTCCCATGCACCGGTTCTACACCGTTCAGCTCGCGCGGATCGCCTCGGTGAGTTCGTCGATCTGGGCGATGACAGCATCGGCTCCAGCGGCGGTCAGGTCGTCGGCCTTGCCGGGCTTGTTGGCGTAGCCGATGCTGGCGGCTCCGATCGATCGAGCGGCGTGTAGAACCCGGCTTCTGGACAGGGCCGAGTTCGCAGAGCGCTTCCGGGATCTGTCCGACCGACCGACGAGCGATGTCGCGATCGGCTCGCGTACTGCGGGTCGTCCCGCTGCGCAGCCGCCATCGCCACCCCAGCCTCACTCGCAGGCGCCGGCCAAGTAGTCGCACGGGGCGGCAGCGCCGGGTTCGGCGATAGGTGGAAGGATGCACCGGTGATAAGCCGGGGCGGGTGGGAGCGCGCGAAGTGGCTGCGCCGAGGAGCAGCGCGACGAGGAAAGCGGGCGCGCAGCACGCGAGGGTTGAGCACGGCCCACGACGGCGTGGTCCGCCCATACGAACACGCTGGCCTAGCAGTCACCGCGCGATAAGCGCGCAACCGCGGGCGGTAGCCCGCCACGTCCGGCGATAGCCGGAAGGGATGCACCGGCGATAAGCCGGGGGGTGGGTGGGCAGCGCGCGTAGCGGCTGCGCCGAGGAGCAGCGCGACGAGGAAAGCGGCCGCGTAGCGTGCTGGGGCTGACCGCAGTACGCAAAGAAGCCGGCAACCGGGTTGTGGTGGAGACGAGGGGACTTGAACCCCTAACCCCTGCCTTGCAAAGGCAGTGCTCTGCCAGTTGAGCTACGCCCCCGTGAGGGTGGTCAGCGACCCGGGGTTACCGAGTCGACGGCCTCGGCCCAGAGGTCCTTGTCGGCACGGGACTGCTGGGTCTTCTTGTAGGCGAAGTATCCACCGATGCCGGCCAGCAGCACCAGCAGGAGCTTCTTCAGCACTGGGACTCCTCGGAATCGGGGGCTTCACAAATGTGAGGGTGGGCCTAACTGGACTTGAACCAGTGACCTCTGCCTTATCAGGGCAGCGCTCTAACCGTCTGAGCTATAGGCCCGCGTACTGCGGTGTCGAACCCGGGAGAGATTACCGCACCAAGTGCCCTACTCCCAAACCGGTTCCGGCCGGGCCCGACCAGGGCCCGGCACGAGAATCAGTCCTCCGACGCCAGCGTGACTTCGAGGCCGCCGAGCAGCGTGGCGGCGATGTTGTAGAGGAAGGATCCGAGCGTGGCGAGCGCCGTGATGATGAGTACGTCGGCGCAGGCCAGCAGCGTCGTGAAGCCCATCACCTTGCCGGTGTTGATGTAGTTCTCGACCCGGAACGGCTCGGCCGTCGGCGTACCCAGCACCTCTTGCACGGTGCTGTTGATGTTGTCGAAAACACCCGCCGCACCGATCGCGGACCAGATGATGAAGACCGCGACCCAGGTCACGATCCCGAAGGCGATCGACAGCAGGAACGCCGTCTTCATCACCGACCACGGATCGATCCGGGACATCCGGAGCCGCGCCTTGCGGGTCTGCGGCCGGCTCGAGGTCTTGGCGTCCTTCTCGGCGAGCCGCGCCTGCCTGGCCTCTTCCCGGTCGGTCTTGTCCGGCTTGGCCGCGGTCACGGCAGCCGCCTTGTCGAGCACCGCCTGACGCGCCGCGCTCACCCGGTCACCGAACGACTCGGTCTTCGCGGCCGGGCTTTCGTACGGCGAGCTCGGCGCGGGGGGCGTCGTACCCGGGGGAGACCAAGGCTCCGGCCGGCCCGGGGTGCTGGGAGAAGGCTGGGGACGGACCGGTGCGCCTGCGCCGGGAGCGGCCGGCCGCGGCTGCGGCCGGTACTCCGAGGACGGCCGCTGACCGTTCGCAGGCCTCGGCTGGCCGCCCGGCACACCGTTGGAACGACCGTTGGAGGCCGGGTTGGCCGGGGCAGCAGACGGCTTCCCACCCGGCGCGGGGCGCTGGGACTTGGAGCTGTCGGCCGCACCTTCAGGCCATGTCGGCCTCGCGCGGTTGGTCATCAGTCACCCTCCTGGCCGGCTTCGTCGTCTTCGACGGTAGCCGCGCCGTCCACGTCCGTCGAACGTTCGTCATCATTCTGGACGCTCTCAGAGGTGGATTCGGTTGTCGGAACGTCCACATTCTGGGCACCAATTGTCTCAGTACCCTCTTCGACGCCCTCCGACTCCTCCAGGGCCAGGCTCAGGTCGGTGTTCCGGGCGATCGCGACCACCGCGTCGGACTCGCCGACCCCGGCGAACCGCACGCCCATCGTGTCGCGGCCCTTGACCGGCACGCTGTCGACCCGGCTGCGGACGACCTGGCCGCTGGCCTTGATCGCCAGCACCTGGTCCTCGTCGACGACGATGATCGCGCCGACCAGCGAACCACGCTCGTCGTTCAGCTTCACGGCCTTGATCCCGAGCCCGCCGCGGCCCTGCTGGCGGTACTCCGAAACCCGCGACCGCTTCGCGTACCCGGCGTCGGTCACGGTGAAGACGAACTGCGTGTCCTCCTCCGAACCGGCCCGGATCACCGACATCGACAGCAGCTCGTCGCCGGAGCGGAACTTCATGCCGGTCACACCGGAGGTGGCCCGGCCCATCGGCCGCAGCTGCTCGTCGTTCGCGGTGAAGCGGATCGACTGGCCCTTGCGGGACACGAGCAGCAGGTCGTCCTCGGCGGTGGCCAGGTCGGCGCCGATCAGCTCGTCGTCCTCCTCGCGGAAGTTGACCGCGATGATGCCGCTCTGCCGGGCCGAGTCGTAGTCGCGCAGCGCGGTCTTCTTGACCAGACCCCGCTTGGTCGCGAGCACGAGGTACTCCGACTGGTCGTAGTCGCGCAGCGTCAGAACCTGCGCGATCTCCTCGTCCGGCTGGAACGAGAGCAGCCCGGCGACGTGCGAGCCCTTCGCGTCCCGGGCGGACTCGGGCAGCTGCCACACCTTGGCCCGGTACACCCGGCCCTTGGTGGTGAAGAACAGCATCCAGTGGTGGTTCGTGGTGGCGAAGAAGTGGCTGATCTCGTCCTCGGCCCGCAGTTGCGCGCCCCGGACACCCTTGCCGCCGCGGTTCTGCGTCCGGTACAGGTCGGTCTTGGTCCGCTTCGCGTAACCGCCGCGGGTGATCGTGACGACCACGTCCTCGTCCGGCACCAGGTCCTGCACGGACAGGTCGCCGTCGGCCGCGATGATCTCGGTACGCCGCTCGTCGCCGTACCGCTCGACGATCTCGCTGAGCTCGTCCTTGACGATCGTGCGCTGCCGCTCGGGGCTGGCCAGGATGTCCTCGAGGTCGGCGATGATCGCCTCGAGCTCCTGCAACCGCTCGATGATCTTCTGCCGCTCCAGGGCGGCCAGCCGGCGCAGCTGCATGTCGAGGATGGCCTGCGCCTGGATCTCGTCGATGTCGAGCAGCTGGATCAGGCCGGTGCGCGCCTCTTCGACGTCGGGGCTGCGCCGGATCAGCGCGATCACCTCGTCGAGGGCGTCGAGCGCCTTCACGTACCCGCGGTAGATGTGCGCGTTCTTCTCGGCCTCGCGCAGACGGAAGCGGGTCCGCCGCTGGATGACCTCGATCTGGTGGTCGATCCAGTGCTTGATGAACAGGTCCACACTCAGCGTCCGCGGTACGCCGTCGACGAGCGCGAGCATGTTGCAGCCGAAGGTGTCCTGCAGCTGCGTGTGCTTGTAGAGGTTGTTCAGTACGACGCGGGGCTGCGCGTCACGCTTCAGTACGACGACCAGCCGCTGCCCGGTCCGCGACGAGCTGTCGTCGCGGATGTCGGCGATGCCGTTCATCTTGCCGGTGTTGACCAGCTCGGCGATCTTCAGTGCCAGGTTGTCCGGGTTCACCATGTACGGCAGCTCGGTGACGACCAGGCTGGTCCGGCCCTTGGCGTCTTCCTCGATGTCCACGACCGCGCGCATCGTGACCGAACCACGGCCGGTGCGGTACGCGTCGTCGATGCCCTTGTACCCGACGATCAGCGCGCCGTTCGGGAAGTCGGGGCCCTTGATGTTCTGCAGGCAGGCGTCGAGCAGCTCCTCGCGGGTCGCGTCCGGGTGCTCGAGCGCCCAGTCGACCGCGGCCGCGACCTCACGCAGGTTGTGCGGCGGGATGTTGGTCGCCATCCCGACCGCGATCCCGGACGAGCCGTTGACCAGCAGGTTCGGGAAGCGGGCCGGCAGGATCACCGGCTCCTGCGACTTGCCGTCGTAGTTCGGCCGGAAGTCGACCGTGTCCTGGTCGATGTCGCGGACCATCTCCATCGCCAGCGGCGCCATCCGGCACTCGGTGTACCGCATCGCGGCCGCCGGGTCGTTGCCCGGGGAACCGAAGTTGCCCTGGCCCTGGATCAGCGGCGCGCGCATCACCCACGGCTGCGCGAGCCGGACCAGGGTGTCGTAGATCGCCGAGTCGCCGTGCGGGTGGTACTGACCCATGACATCACCGACGACGCGGGAGCACTTGTTGAAGCCGCGGTCCGGCCGGTAGCCGCCGTCGTACATCGCGTAGAGGATGCGGCGGTGCACCGGCTTGAGGCCGTCGCGAACCTCGGGCAGCGCGCGGCCGACGATGACGGCCATCGCATAGTCGAGGTACGACTGCTGCATCTCGGTCTGCAGGTCGAGCGGCTCGACCCGGTCGTGGCCCGGCGAGGTGGGGGTCTCGGTCATGAAAAAGTCCCGTTCAGATCAGTACGTCGGTAAGCAGCAGCGAGATCAGATATCGAGGAAGCGAACGTCCTTGGCGTTGCGCTGGATGAAACTGCGCCGCGCCTCGATGTCGTCGCCCATCAGCGTCTGGAACGTCTCGTCGGCGCGGATCGCGTCGTCGAGGGTGATCTGCAGCAGCACCCGGTTGGCCGGGTCCATCGTGGTGTCCCACAGCTCGTTCGCGTTCATCTCGCCCAGACCCTTGTAGCGCTGGATCGGGTTCTCCTTGGGCAGCTTCTTGCCGGCCTCGTAGCCGGCCTCGAGCAGGCCGTCGCGCTCGCGGTCGGTGTAGGCGAGCTCGTCCGGCTGGTTGCTCCAGCGGATCTTGTACAGCGGCGGCTGCGCGGCGTACACGTGACCGCGCTCGATCAGCGGCCGCATGAACCGGAACAGCAGCGTGAGCAGCAGGGTCCGGATGTGCTGGCCGTCGACGTCGGCGTCGGCCATGATCACGATCTTGTGGTACCGGAGCTTCTCTTCGTCGAAGTCCTCGTGGATGCCGGTGCCCAGCGCGGAGATGATCGCCTGGACCTCGTTGTTCTGCAGGACCTTGTCGATCCGGGCCTTCTCGACGTTCAGGATCTTGCCGCGGATCGGCAGGATGGCCTGGAACTTCGGGTCCCGGCCGCCCTTCGCGGAGCCACCCGCCGAGTCACCCTCGACGATGTAGACCTCGCACTCCTCGGGGTTGGTCGACTGGCAGTCGGCCAGCTTGCCCGGCAGACCGCCGCCGCCGAGCAGACCCTTGCGGTTGCGGGCCAGGTCGCGCGCCTTGCGCGCCGCGATCCGGGCGCTCGCCGCGGCGGACGCCTTGCGGATGATCTCGCGACCCTCCGCCGGGTTCTGCTCGAACCAGGCGCCGAGCTTGTCGTTGACAACGCGCTGGACGAAGCCCTTCACCTCGGTGTTGCCGAGCTTGGTCTTGGTCTGGCCCTCGAACTGCGGCTCGGCGAGCTTGACCGAGATGATCGCGGTCAGGCCCTCCCGGATGTCGTCACCGGTGAGCCTGTCCTCTTTCTTCTTGATCATGCCCTGGTCCTCGCCGAACGAGTTGACCAGTGAGGTCAGCGCGGCCCGGAAGCCTTCCTCGTGCGTACCGCCCTCGTGGGTGTTGATCGCGTTCGCGAACGTGTGCACCGACTCCTGGAACGAGCCGCTCCACTGCAGCGCGACCTCGAGGCTCATCGTGTCGTCGGCGGTGGCCGCCTCGAACGAGATGACGTCGCGGTGCACGGTCTCGCGGATGCCGGTCAGGTACTTGACGTAGTCGACCAGGCCGTCCTCGTACCGGAAGGACTGCTCGAGCGGCTTGCCGTCCTCGTCGAAGTGGTCCGGACGCTCGTCCCGGATCACCAGCTCGAGGCCCTTGTTCAGGAAGGCGTACTCGCGGAAGCGGGTGGCCAGCGTCTCGTAGGAGTACGTCGTGGTCTCGAAGACGTCCTCGCTGGCCCAGAACGTGATCGTCGTACCGTTCGAGGTCGACGTACCGATCTCGGCCAGGTCGGCGTCCGGGACGCCGTTGGTGAAGGTCTGGGTGTACAGCTTGCCCTTGAGCTTCACATCGACCTGGAGCTTGGTGGACAGCGCGTTGACCACGGAGACGCCGACGCCGTGCAGACCGCCGGACACCTTGTAACCGCCGCCGCCGAACTTGCCGCCGGCGTGCAGGACGGTCAGTACTACGGTGACGGCCGGTTTGCCCTCGGACTCGACGATGTCGACGGGGATACCGCGGCCGTTGTCCTCGACGCGGACACCGCCGTCGGCCAGCAGCGTCACGACGATGCGGTCGCCGAACCCGGCCATCGCCTCGTCGACCGCGTTGTCGACCACCTCGGTGACGAGGTGGTGCAGGCCACGCTCACCGGTGGACCCGATGTACATACCCGGGCGCTTGCGGACCGCGTCCAGTCCCTCCAGGACCTGGATCGCACTCGCGTCGTACTCACGCTCGACGACGTTCGACGGGATCTGGTCGAGCATCTCCGGGAGCGCCTCGCTGGGTGCGGGGTTGCCGATGGGGTCGGCGGACTGGTTGGCGTCGATCTCGATCGGCTCGTCGGTCACCGGTGGTTGTCCTCCTCGGACCCCGCGTTCGCGAGGCATCGCGGCACAGTAGAGCCGCCCTCTACGGTGGTAGTAGAGGCGCGGCTCGCCCTACGTCGTCCATTCTACCTGTCGACCGAAGCAGAACCTGCCATCAGCCGCCCGAAACTCGCATCAGGGCGTCTTTTCTCCCTCATCTCCATGTCCCCTCTCGCGGGTGGGGGTCAGAAAAGCGCTCACGGCCGCTCAGTGGCCTCCGGGTGTTTCGCGACTGACCGATCCGGCACCGACCGGTCCAGACCGCTTGACCCGCCCCAGACAGAGGCCTCGCGTCCCGTGGACAAGCGGTGCCCGGCGCGCACCCACCGCCCCTTAGGATCGCTGCCGTGGAAAGTCTCGACGAGGTCATCGATGCGATGATCGCCGACCGGGTGATTCACCGGCACCGGCGAATCTGGCTGCTGGTGATCGCCCTCGTCGTAGTGGCCGTCCTGATCATCCTCGCGACCGGCGGCTGGAAAGAGAAGAAGGGCCGCACCGTCCCCACCCTGACCGCCCCGACCACGGTGACGGCCGGCCGGTTCGAGTTCAGCTTCACGAAGGCCGAGATCGTCCGGACGCCGAAGACGGAGTACGACGAGGCCGCGTCGAAGGTCAAGATCTACTTCGACGCCAAGAACATCGACAGCGAGGAACACCAGAGCGTGACTCCTGGCGGCAGCCTGCTCGTGCTGGTTCCCGGCGGCGGCGCCGACACCATCGACAGCGACGGCATCTCGTGCCGCGGCGAGATCAGCTGGGTGCTCGTCTACGGACTTCCACCGGAGAGCTGCTTCACGACCTTCAAGGTGGACCCCGACTTCGCCGCGAAGACCATCGAGATCGGTGTGCTCGGCGAGTCGTACGAAGCCGTCAGCGGCGTGTTCGGCGCCAACGACAACGAGTTCTGGCAGAACGAGGCCCCGGTCGGGGTCGTCCGGCTGGACCCGGCAGTGGTCGTCGACAACGGGGGCAACAAGTGAAGCTCTACCGCCCCGCGACGATCCTCGTCGGCGTTGTCTTCGTGCTGCTCGGCGGCGTGACCCGGCTGGCGGCGCCCGACCAGGTGTACGACGAGCAGAACATCAAGGTCATCCACGGCACGATCGGGCAGGCACTCGACTACACCGGTAGCGGATCGACGATGAAGGTCACCCGGATCAAGTTCGCCCGCTCGGTCATCGACAGCTCCGAGAGTGACGACAAGAAGGCGCTGGAGACCAACGGCATCTACCTCGCGATCGAGTGGGACGCGGTCCGCGGCGCGAAGAAGCCGGACAACATCAACGCCACTCTGCTGGCCGACGGCGGCAGCGTGTACGAGCCGGTCGAAGGACTGTCCAACAGCGGGATCGACTTCCCCGACGCCGGCTTCGCGAAGACCGGCACCGTCGTGTTCGAGCTCAACCCGGCAGACATCACCAACCTCACCCTGAGGCTGAAGCCGACCATGATCTTCAATTACTACAACTCCGACATCGAGGTCGATCTCGGGGTCCCGACCGATGCCATCGCCCAGCAGATGGTCGACACCGCGGCACCGCAGTACATCGTCGGCACCGCGGTCACCCGGGTGGCGTCATGAAGCTCGCGAGCCGGATGTCCCGGCTGACAGTACAGATCGCTCTGCTGGTGGCCCTGCTGGCTGCCGCGACGATCATCCTGCTGCGGCCCTATCTGACCGACACGGAACGGATCTACGAAGAAGGCCGGATCGACCAGGTCATCAACCAGGGGCCGGTGACGATCGCGCATGTCGAATGGAAGCTCGACTCGCTGAAGGCCTACACCTCGATTCTCGACAAGGACGGCGAAGCGATCGACCTCGCCGGGCCGGCCGGATCCACGATCGTCGTTGCCACGCTGACAGTGACTCCGCGCGAGGGGGTGTTCCTCAAGGACAAGGGCTTCACCTGCGACGCGACCCTGCGGGACACTCACGGCAACACATGGGACACCGAGCAGCCGTTCGACTACCCACTGGCGACGTACTGCGGCGACGACGACCACCCCTTCACCATGGACAAGCCGCAACAGATCGCGAAGGTCTACGTGGTGCCGAAGTCCGCCGTACCGAACCTCACCGGTGTGACCGTCGAGGACTTCACCGACCACCGTCGGGTCCTGATCACACCCTGACGGCGGTCAGACCGTGACGGGCGCCGGCTCTTTGGCTTCCGACTCCTTGGGCTGCGCAGCCGCGGCGGCCTCGTTGCGACGCTGGATGCCGACCGAGATGCACAGGTCGAACGCCGCCGCCAGCAGCGCGATCCGCAGCGGCTCGAAGATGAGCCGCTCGATCATGCTCGAGATCTCCTGGTTCATCAGGCCCCAATAGCCGCCGTGGATGCCGATCGTCCGCTGGATCAGGACGAAGGCCCAGTCGTCGGCGAGCACCCAGAGCGTGTAGACCATGCAGACCACGCCGAGGAACACCGGGCCGACCCGGACCAGCAAACGGAACGCGTTGATCGTCGGGTAGAACTTCTCGCGCAGACCCCCGAGCACCAGATCCGGCGCCTTGTAGGTCAGTTCGACCAGTCGGCCGCGCTGCGGTCCTTCCTGCTCTGCCCGACCGCCGAGCCGGCGCTCCAGCCGGGTGCCACGGAAGACTCCGCCGCTGGAGAGAACCCGGTGACCGAAGACGACCGTCGTGATCGCCAGCCAGGTCAGCGGCTCACCGACGCCGAGCTTGAACAGCGGCCAGAGGCTCTCCCAGAAGAAGCCCCACAGGAACTCGATACCTGCCGGCAACGGGATGTGGATGCCTGCGAAGAAGTCCTTCACGCCGTCCCACCAGTCCACCGACCAGTACCAGAAGGTTCGCCGCTGGAACCACAGCTTGCCCTCGGCGATCGCGAACGGCGTGATCACGAACGTGAGCAGCACGAAGAAGGCCTCGGCCCAGACCTGGGCGAACTTCACCGGACGGCTGGGCCAGCGGTCGTCGACCGCCTGAAGCAGCCGACGCAGCACCAGCAGAATCACCAGTGCCGGCAGGTACCCGTGCCAGGTGTGGATGCCGAGCTTGAAGAACCCCGAGCCGGGCTGCGTCCCGTTCTGCACCAGGTACGTCGCGCTGAGCGAGTTGACCTGTTCGTCGAAGAAGCCCCAGGCCGACCACACCGCGACCAGGGGCAGCAGCGTGATGGCCAGCAGTTCCAGCAGACCGCGTTGGGTCGGGTCCGAGGTCTCCTCGGTGTCGCTGCTCGCCGCGTCGCGCCAGCGGTACAGCGACATCGCGCAGGTGCGGATCATGCCGACGGCCGCGGTGATCTGGAGCAGCACGCCGACGGCGAACAGACCGGTCCCGAGACTCGAGTGCGCATGCTTGGCCAGCCAGATCGCGCCTTGTACACAGACCGTGAAGCCGACGAAGCCGGCCACCCACCAGGTGGTCATGGGCAGCAAGTTCTTCCACCAGAGCCGGAAGGTGTCTCCGATCAGGTGGACCATCTCGCGAAAGCCGTCAACGAGCGTGCGCATCGCGCCCGATCCTAGGGGCTGGCCGGGTCGCGGGTACAACCAGACTCGTCAGCCGTAGGTGTCGCGGGGGCCTCGGCCGCCGCGGATGGTTCGGGGGCCCTTGCGCCAGGAGGGAGTGTGCGGGCCTTGGACGTTGACGCGGGTGACGGTGCCTTCGCCCAGTTCGGTGTTGAGGCGGCGGACCAGGTCGGGGGCGAGGAGTTTGAGCTGGGTTGCCCAGGCGGTGGACGACGTACGGACGGTGAGGACCGTGTCCTCGTACGACTCGGGCTTGCAGTGTTCAGCCATTTCGGGGCCGACGATGGACGGCCAGCGGGCCATCACGCCGTGGACGGCGACGTCGACCTCCCAGCCCTGGTCGCGCATCAGGCGGCCGAGGGTGTTGGTCAGCTTCTGCGGGTCGCGGTCGTCCGGGCGGGCGCTGCTGATCTGAGCGCCGTCGATGCGCGGTCGCCGGCGGCGCTTGACCGGCATGATGCCGCCCTTGGCCGCCTGCTGCTTGAGCCGTCCCGCCAGCGACTTCGCCAGCTCGAGGCCCTGCTTGTCGTGCTCCTCCTCGCTCTCGGGACCGCTCTCAGGGCCGCTCTCAGAGGAATCCGGGGGTTCAGACACGCTGAACGACCCCTCCACCAACCTCGAACCGCGCACCACTGAGCTCAACGGGCACGTCAGCGCCGACAGCAGCGGTCACCAGTACCTGCTCGGCGGGCGCGACCAGCTCGGCCAGCCGGTCCCGGCGCTGGGTGTCCAGCTCGGCGAACACATCGTCGAGGATCAGCACCGGTTCACCCCCGTCCGCGCGAAGCAGTTCGTACGACGCCAGTCGCAGCGCGAGCGCGAACGACCACGACTCACCGTGACTCGCGTACCCCTTCGCAGGCAAGTCCCCGAGCCCGAGTACGACGTCGTCCCGATGCGGACCCACCAACGAGACCCCACGCTCGAGCTCGTCCCGCCGCTTCTCCTGCACGGCCGCCAGCAGTACGTCGGCCAACTGCTCGCGCGACGTCACCCCCGGCTCCAGCAGCACCGACGACTTGTACTCCAGCCGCGCATCACCCTTGCCTCGGGCAACAGCGTCGTACGCGCTGGACACCAACGGGCGCAGGGATTCCAGCAGCTCCAACCGCGTCGCGAGCAGCTCGGACCCGACGCGGGCCAGGTTCGAATCCCACACCTCGAGCGTGCGCAGCTGCCCTTCGGCGGCACTGGTCCGGTTCTGCCGGCGGGCCTGCGAGGCGCTCCGCAGCAGTGAGTTCCGCTGCTTCAGCACCCGGTCGTAGTCCTGCCGTACGCCGGCCATCCGCGGCGAGCGCAGCGTGAGCAACTCATCCAGGAATCGGCGCCGCTCCGACGGATCGCCTTTCACGAGCGCGAGATCCTCCGGCGCGAAGAGCACCGTCCGCAGCAGTCCGAGCACTTCCCGCGGTCGTGGGACCGGCGATCGGTTGATCCGGGCCCGATTTGCCTTCCCAGGATTGATTTCCAGCTCGACCACGACGTCCCGGTCGTACTGGCTGCGGATCTCGGTCCGCACGATCGCACGGGTGGCGCCGGCCCGCACCAGCGGTGCATCGTTCGCCACCCGGTGCGAGCCGAGGGTCGCGGTGTAGTGGATCGCCTCGACCAGGTTGGTCTTGCCGTGGCCGTTCGGACCGACGAAGGCCGTCACGCCCGGGGTGAGCTCGACCTCCGCCTGCTGGTAGGACCGGAAATCGAGCAGACCCAGGGCGGTGACGTACACCTCAGTGCTTGATCGGGGGTGTCGCGTACGACGGGTCGGCGGACTCGGCGCCCTTCACCGCGTGACCGCCGAACTGGTTCCGCATCGCGGCGATCGCCTTCATCGCCGGCGAGTCGTCCTGCCGCGAGGAGAACCGGGCGAACAGCGCGGCCGCGATGGCCGGCACCGGTACGGCGAGGTCGATCGCGGCCTCGACGGTCCAGCGGCCCTCGCCGGAGTCATCGGCGTACCCGCGGATCTTCTCCAGGTGGTTGTCGTCCTCCAGCGCGTTCACCAGCAGGTCGAGCAGCCAGGAGCGGATCACGGTGCCCTCGCGCCAGGACTGGAACGCCTCCGGCACGTTCTCCACGATGTCCGACGCCTCGAGCAGCTCGTACCCCTCGGCGTACGCCTGCATGATGCCGTACTCGATGCCGTTGTGGACCATCTTCGAGAAGTGGCCCGCGCCGACCTTGCCGGCGTGCACGAAACCGAACTCGCCCTCGGGCTTCAGCGCCTCGAAGATCGGCATCACGACGTCGACGGTGTCCTTGTCGCCGCCGCACATCAGCGCGTAGCCGTTCTCCAGGCCCCAGACTCCGCCGGAGACACCGCAGTCGACAAAGCGGATGTTCTTCTCGGCGAGCTGCGCGGCACGGCGGGTGTCATCGGTCCAGCGGCTGTTGCCGCCGTCGATGACGATGTCGCCGGGGGAGAGCAGTTCGGCCAGCTCGGTGACGACCGGATCGATGGCCTGGACCGGCACCATCACCCAGACGACCTTCGGCTGGCCGCTGTCGGTGAGCTTGCCGACCATGTCGGCCAGGTCCTTGGCATCGGAGATGTTCTGGTTGTGGTCGAACCCGACCACGGTGTGGCCCGCGTTGCGGATCCGCTGGCGCATGTTGCCGCCCATCTTGCCGAGACCGACAAGGCCGAGCTCCATCTGAATCCCCTTGTTCTATTGGCTTTCTCAGCTGTTCAGGCGGACCGGCATCAGCACGTACCGGAACTCGCTGATCGGTTCGCCGTCGAAGTCCCGCACACCGGTCAGTTCGGCCGGCTTCGTCGCCTGCGTGAAGGCCAGGTGCGCGACCGGGGTACCGATCGCGCCGAGGCCGTCGAGCAGGTACGTCGGATTGAAGCCTACGGTCACCGGCTCGCCGACGACCCGGGCCTCGAGCGACTCCGACGCCTGCGCCTCGTCGCCACTGCCGGCGTCGAGCGTCACGGTGTCTTCCTCGAACGTCAGCCGGACCGGGGCGTTCCGCTCGGCGACCAGCGCGACCCGCTTGACCGCCTCGACCAGGGTCGCGGTGTCGATCCGCACCCGGGTCGCGATCGCGGCGTCGGTCGGGATGATGCCGCGGACCTTCGGGAACTCGCCGTCGAGCAGCCGGGTGGTGGCGCGCCGGTTGCCACCGGACACCTCACCCTCGAAGCCGACGATGCCGTCGCCGCTGCCCGGGGCGGCCAGCGACACGATCACGTCGGAGCCGGTCATCGCCTTCGCGGTCTCGGACAGCACCCGGGCCGGCACCAGCGCGGCCGCGGACGCGTCGGGGGACTGCGGATTCCACTCGAGCTCACGGATCGCGAGCCGGTAGCGGTCGGTGGCGAGCAGCGAGATCGTGGAGCCCTCGATCTCGACCCGGACACCGGTCAGCACCGGCAGCGTGTCCTCACGCCCGGCCGCGGTCACCACCTGGGAGACGGCCTGGGCGAAGACGTCGGCCTTGACCGTCCCGCTGGCGGCCGGAAGCTCCGGCAGGGCCGGATATTCCTCTGTGGGAAGCGTCTGGAGCGTGAACCGCGAACTGCCACAGGTGACCTGGGCCTTCGCTCCGTCCACGGCGAAGTCCACGGGCTGGTTCGGAAGACTCTTGGAGATGTCGGCAACGAGCCGGCCGGAGATCAGGCACTTGCCGGAGTCCGCCACCTGCGCGGGCACGGTGACACGGACCGAGGTCTCGTAGTCGAAGCCGGACAGGGTGATCTGCCCGTCCTCGGCCTCGACCAGAAGGCCGGCAAGGATCGGAACGCTGGGACGACTGGGCAAACTGCGCGCGGCCCAGGCCACCGACTCGGCCAGTACGTCGCGCTCGACGCGAAACTTCACCGCTGGGTGCCTCCTGATTCGGCTGTGTGCCAGGCAGATCCTGCCACGGACAAAGGTGCTGTGCGCCCATCGGGCCTGACGTGGCGCTTCGGGCGGGTCGCGTCGGCGTCGTACTGAGGTTGCTGCAGGTGCTTACGGAGACAGCCTGACAGGTCGGTCCAATCGGCGCGAGATCGGGGTTTTCCCCAGATCGGGCCGCCCGTTCGTTTTGTGGACTGGGACCTCTCTACAGATTCCATAGTGTTCTTCGCACCGGTGGATACTGTGGAAAAGCGACGACTTCGCAGGTCAGACCGCATTTCTGGGTGGGGACGGCGTGTGGACGACTCTCGGTCGTGCTGGGGACGGCTGCGGATGACGGATTCTGTCCCCACAGGGCGTCCACACGACAGAGCGGTGTATCCACGGCAATACCCACAGTTTTCCACAGCTGTGTCCCCAGCCTGTGCGGTTCTTCTACTGCTGCTTCGCCTGGTGTTTGATCCGGTTCGTCAGCTCGGTGACCTGGTTGAAAACACTGCGCCGTTCGGACATCAGCTGCCGGATCTTGCGTTCCGCGTGCATGACCGTGGTGTGGTCGCGGCCGCCGAACTGCTGGCCGATCTTCGGTAGCGACAGATCGGTCAGCTCGCGACACAGATACATGGCGATCTGTCGTGCGGTCACGAGGACGCGGCTCCGGCTGGACCCGCACAGGTCGTCGATCGACAGACCGAAGTACGACGCCGTCTGGCCCATGATCATGCTGGCGGTGACTTCGGGCTTGCTGCCTTCAGGAATCAGGTCCTTCAGCACGATCTCGGCCAGGCTCAGATCGACCGGCTGCCGGTTCAGGCTGGCGAACGCGGTGACACGGATCAGTGCGCCCTCGAGCTCACGGATGTTCGTCTGCACCTTCGATGCGATGAACTCCAGCACCTCCGGCGGCGCGGTCAGCCGCTCGGTCGCGGCCTTCTTCCGCAGGATCGCGATCCGGGTCTCGAGGTCCGGCGGCTGGATGTCGGTGATCAGGCCCCACTCGAACCGGTTCCGGAGCCGATCCTCCAACGCCTCCAGGCGTTTCGGCGCGCGGTCGGAGCTGATCACGATCTGCTTGTTCGCGTTGTGCAGCGTGTTGAAGGTGTGGAAGAACTCTTCCTGGGTCTGGATCTTGCCTTCCAGGAACTGGATGTCGTCGATCAGCAGTACGTCGACATCGCGGTACCGGCGCTGGAACTGGGACGCCTTGTCGTCGCGGATCGCGTTGATGAAGTCGTTGGTGAACTCTTCGCTGGACACGTACCGGACGCGGGCCCCGGTGTAGAGGCTGCGGACGTAGTGCCCGATCGCGTGCAGCAGGTGGGTCTTGCCCAGACCGGAGTCGCCGTAGATCAGCTGCGGGTTGTACGCCTTGCCCGGCGCCTCGGCGACGGCGACCGCGGCCGCGTGGGCGAACCGGTTCGAGCTGCCGATGACGAAGGTCTCGAAGGTGTACTTCGGGTTGAGCCGGGCCTCGCCCTGCGCCTCGGTGGCGGACTGGGTCGGCGAACCGTTCGGCGGCGGGGCGACCGAGCCCATCGGCTGACCGAACTGCTGCTGCGGCGCCGGCTGCTGGAAGTGCTGCGGCGCGGCATCCGGACGCGGCTGGTTGTACTGCGGGCCGTTGTCGGGATCGGTCAGCGCGGACTGGATGGTCGGCTGGTACGCGCCGTCGGTGTGCAGTGGCTCGCGCACGGCGGGCGGCTGCGGGTGCTGTTGCGGGTGCTGTTGAGGCGGCTGCTGTGCGTACTGCGGGGGCTGTTGCGCGGCGGCCTGTTGCGCGGCCTGCTGCTCGCGGAGCTCGGGGTCGAGCGACGGGTCGACGGTGACGGCGATCCGGATGTCCCGGCCGAAGCTCTCGGTCAGGATCCGCTCGAGGTCGGGACGGAGCCGGGTCTCGAGCTGACCACGGGTGAAGTCGTCGGGTACTGCGACGATCGCGGTGCTCTCGTGCAGCGTCACCGGACGTGAGTTGGTCAGCCAGGCGCGCTGGTTCGGCGGGAGGCCGGCGAGGACGCGGGTCCAGGCATCACCAAGATCCGTCACCGGTGCTGCCACCTCCTGCTGGGGCGCAGGCTGGTGCACCGGCTGAGGTGCGGGCTGAGGTGCGTGCTGCAGGGGTGCGTGCTGCTGGGGTGCGTGCTGCTGAGGGATCTGCTGCTGCGGCGCCGGCTGCTGCGGAGCGTGCTGCTGCTCCGGGGTCTGGGGTTCCGCCGGCCGCCCGGCGGTCGGGTCGGTGTTCTGTTGAGGTGACCATTGGTTGGTGGTTGCGTTGTCCGCACGTCCATCACCCTCGTTCGCTGCCGAGCTCGCGCTGTCTGCGCTGCCTGTACCCCATTCGGGAGCGCTGCCCCAGGTGGTGTTCTCACCCGGGTAGCGAACATTGCCGATGGTCGGAGCCGCACCGAAGTACGCAGTACCTACCGGTGGCTGGAGCGCCGGCGGCTGGAGCGGGCCGGCCGGGAGATCGGTCGCCGCGCGCTCGAGCTCGGAGCGGTAACCGTACGGACCCGGTGGCGGCGCGGGCCGGTAACCGGGCATCGGCTGCTCCGGCATCGGGATCGGAAGGGACGGGCTCAGGTAGTCGCCCGGATCCATCCGCGGCGTCGGGGCGGGCTGCGGCGTCTCGGTCGGAGGCGTCTGGTCGGCCTCGACCCGGGGGGCCGGCGTCTCGGCCCGGGGCAGCGGCTCGGGTGCGGGCGGGACCTCGGTACGGAAGTTCGCCTCTGGTTCGGGGCGGAGGCCTGCGTCTGGTTCGGGGCGTAAGTCCTGGCGGCCGTCGCCGGAGTACTCCGCCCGGTACCCGGCTGCTGTGTATTCCACCGGTGTGACTTCCGCACTGGCGGAATGGTCCTCGACCACGCGTTGCTCCCCGATTCATCGCTGCGGTGGCCGGCGCGTTCCGGGCGGACCCGGGGTGCGCGACCATTCGACCCGACACCGTGCGGCCGGCGAGTCCTCGTGCTCGGCTCAGCGCGGTAGCTGTCTCCGCACTTCGGCGGCCGCACTGTCCACACGGTTGTCCACAGTTGTGAACGACCGCAGGAGCAGGTTGGTTACCAATCGCGGGGTGTGGGACTTCTGGTGTGAGGGAGTGACGCTAACAAGTCGGAGTAGGCAGCTTCAAGCCGTCATCCACAGGCTATGAACAGGAAATTGGGGGCAACCTGCGGCGTGTCGGGTGGACGCCGGAGCGTAGTCATGGTTGGTCATCGCTCTCAGTGGCGGCCCGGACCGGAGGGTGACGAGGTCTCGGTACTGGCGTTGCCCACTATCCTGTCCACAAGCCTGTGGAAAAGTCTGGGGATACCTGGTTTGACCTGTCCACAGGCGGCCACGTACCGTGGATCAGTCGGTGTTGAGCCGGCCGTTTCGTGCTGCGCTCCCTGCGGATACCTCCGGCGGTGTGCAGGACAGCCACCTTGGACAGATTCAATCAGTGGATTTGTCGACATTCTGTGATCTCGAGTAACCGGAGTCATTCCAGTGAGCAAGCGGACGTTTCAGCCGAACAACCGTCGCCGGCACAAGAAGCACGGCTTCCGTCTTCGGATGCGTACCCGTGCGGGTCGCGCGATCATCGCCGCCCGCCGTGGCAAGGGTCGCCAGCGCCTCGCGGCCTGAGCGACCTGCTCGACGGTGACCACCTCGTGCTGCCAGCGTCGAACCGGCTCCGCCGGTCCGACGACTTCCGTCGCGCCGTCCGGTCCGGGCGGCGCGCGTCGCGGCGCGCGGTGGTTCTCCACCTGCTGGCGGAGGACGGCTGTGCCGAGCCTCCACGTGTCGGATTCGTTGTGAACAAGGCGGTGGGCAACGCGGTTCTGCGGAACCGGGTCCACCGCCGTCTGCGTGCTGTGCTGGCAACGCGGCTTCCCGACCTTCCGGCCGGCAGCCTGGCCGTCGTCCGCGCGCTCCCGTCGTCCGCCTCGGCGTCGTACGACGAACTGGCCGCGGACGTCGACAGCGCCCTGACCAGGTTGCTGAAGCCATGATGCGGATCAATCCCGTGCGGAGCGGGATCATCGGATTCCTGAAGCTGTACCGCCTGGTCATCAGCCCGATGTACGGGCAGGTGTGCAGGTTCTACCCGAGTTGTTCGGCGTACGCCTTGGAGGCGGTCGAGCGCCACGGTGCGGTGCGCGGTAGCTGGCTGGCGATGAGGCGACTCATCCGCTGCCACCCGTGGAACCCCGGAGGCTACGACCCCGTTCCACCCACAGATGTCGACCAGCGCGGAGACCGTGAGGACCCCTGTGTTCACGGATCCGCCAACCAGCCCGGACCGTCAGCCGACGCCGGGCCTGTGCAGCGAGGTGCATGAGTGACTCTTCTGGCCATCCCCGGGCTCGCCGTTTGGGACGGGATCGTAGATCTGTTCAACACGGTCATGACGCCGCTGTACTGGGCCGTCTCGGCTCTGCTCGTCGGCTGGCACTGGCTGCTGAGCCAGGTGCTGGACCCTGACGGCGGCTGGGCCTGGGCGCTGTCGATCGCCGGCCTGACCATCGTCATCCGGACCTTGCTGATCCCGCTGTTCGTCCGGCAGATCCGCTCCAGCCGGAACATGCAGCTGCTGCAGCCGAAGATGAAGGAGCTGCAGAAGAAGTACGGCCACGACCGGGAGAAGCTCGGTCAGGAAATGATGAAGCTGTACAAGGAGACGGGCACCAACCCGTTCTCCTCGTGCCTTCCGCTGCTGCTGCAGTCGCCGATCTTCCTGGCCCTGTTCCGGGTGCTCGACTACGCCGCCAAGGGCCAGTGGCACAGCGAGATCATGAAGCCGTACGTCAGCTCGCTGCAGCACGCGAAGATCTTCGGTGCGGAGATCTCGCAGACCTTCCTGAAGGCGAACGGCCCGGGTGCGGCCAACGTCAAGGTCGTCGCGATCGTGCTGATCATCCTGATGACGGCGACGATGTTCACCACGCAGCTGCAGCTGATGCGCAAGAACATGCCGAAGGAGGCCCTCACCGGCCAGGCCGCGCAGATGCAGAAGGTCATGCTGTACGTCTTCCCGGTCTTCTTCCTGATCGGTGGCTTCAACTTCCCGATCGGTGTGCTGATCTACTGGTTCGTCTCGAACCTGTGGACGATGGGCCAGCAGTTCTACGTGATCCGCCGCAACCCCGCTCCGGGCACCCCGGCGTACGACGCGATGCAGGCCCGCAAGCGTGAGCACAACGTGCGCCACGGCCGGCCGGCCGACGACGGCGTTCCCGGTGCGGCGGGCGCCGCGACCGAGACCGAGACGGACCGGCGACCGGCCCAGCGGCAGCAGCCGAAGCGGCAGTCGCGCAGCGACCGTAAGGGCGGTCCGGTTGCGGGTGGTGCGAACGCATCCGACTCGACGGCGTCGAGCAACGGGCAGACCTCGGCCGCACCCCAGGACGAGCCGCGGCCCCAGGACGCGCCGAAGAAGCCTCAGGGTGGTGCTGCCAAGAAGCAGCCGGCCGGGTCGGGCAAGCGTCAGCCCGCCGCCAAGTCGGCCGCCCAGAAGCGGGCCGCACAGAAGAGGGCAGCGCAGAAGCGCTCCGGCGGTTCGCGCTGACCCGCCCGCTCTTCTGGTTTGCACATCCTGCCTTGTGAACGACGGGATCCCCGTGGGGCGGATCTCGATATTGCGAAGGAGTGGCCGTGAGTGACGGCATGCAGAACACCGAGGCGGCGGAGCAGTCCGCCGGTACGAACGACTCGGCCGAGGATCGCCTGAAGGCGCTCGAGGCCGAGAGCGATATTGCGGCGGACTACCTCGAGGAGTTGCTCGACATCGCCGATCTCGACGGCGATATCGACATGGACATCGACGGCGACCGTGCCGCGGTGTCGATCGTCGGCGCGGAGCTGAACAACCTCGTCGGCGAGAACGGCAAGGTGCTCGAGGCGCTCCAGGAGCTGACCCGGCTGGCGGTGTACCGGGAGACCGGTGAGCGGTCGCGGCTGATGCTGGACGTGTCGAACTACCGGGCGAACCGGAAGGCCGAGCTGGAAGAGGTCGGCCGGAAGGCCGTCGAAGAGGCGAAGGCGACCGGTACGCCGGTCCGGCTCGACCCGATGACTCCGTTCGAGCGCAAGGTCGTCCACGACGTGGTTGCCGCCGCCGGCCTGACGTCCGAGTCGGAGGGCGAGGAGCCCCGCCGCCGCGTGGTGGTCCAGCCATGAACGCACGCCCGTGACCGAACACGTTTCACGTGAAACGCCGCCGCCGCTCGTGGAGAAGCTGTTTCCACGGGCGGCGGTCCGGCTTTCGGAGTACGCCGAACTGCTCGCGACCGAGGGCACGCTGCGGGGACTGATCGGACCGCGGGAGGTTCCGCGGCTCTGGGACCGGCATCTGCTGAACTGTGCCGTCGTCGAGCGGCTGATCCCGGAGGAAGCGCTGGTCGCCGACATCGGCACCGGAGCGGGGCTGCCGGGGATCGTGCTCGCGATCGTCCGGCCCGATCTCCAGGTGGAGCTCGTCGAGCCGTTGCTCCGACGCACCACCTTCCTGCAGGAAGCCGTCGACGCACTCGAGCTCGACAACGCGACGGTCGCCCGGTCCCGGGCGGAGGATCTGCCACGGGCGTCGTACGACGTGGTGACCTCTCGGGCCGTTGCTCCATTGGGCAAACTCGCGCGCTGGTGCCTGCCGCTCTGCGTCGAGGGCGGACTGATGCTGGCGATGAAGGGGTCGTCCGCAGAGGAGGAACTGGACGCCTCCGAACCCGAATTGGCGAAGCTCGGGGCAGAGCTTTGGCACATTCATCAACTCGGCGGCGATGAACTGGCCCTCCCCACGACTGTGGTGAGTATTGTGGCCGGACGTGCTGCAGGGGGATCCCGGCACGGAAGACGCGGGAGGTGAGCGGGTTGGTGAGTCGTGCCCTCGGATGGCCCGAGAAGAGCACAGGTGAGCCGAGGTCATCGCAGGGCATCGGCTGGCCGACCGATCCGGATTCCACCGTTCGGGTGGTCATCCAGGAGCCGGCTCCCGACCTCACCCCCGCGCCAGCACCTCCTGTCCAGACCTCTCCTTCCGACGAGTCCCCGGACCCGATCGTGGCGACTCCGCCGATCGACAGTTCGGGACTCCGGGCGGTCGCCGCGGCCGGTCTCGACGTACCTGTTGAGACAGACGGCGGTTCCGTTTCACGTGAAACGCCGGACATGCGCGATGATGGTTCCGAGCCCGAATCGGCGTCACTGGTGGACGCCGAGCCGGGCTTCTCGGACTCTCCACCGCCTGTGGATGACCACCGCATGAAACTGCCTCTGCACACGGGAATTCGTCCACAGCAGCCTGTGGACGGAGCTGGGGGCAGACCCGCCCCGACCCCTACCGACATCCTCTTCGGGCCAAGTCCCGCACCTATTGGAATGGGCGCTATGACTGCCGCACAGATCGCCGCGCGGGCCACGTCGGACGAGCTTCAGCGACGACTTCTCGAGACTCCGATCGCCGCCGCGACCGAACGGACCCTGCTGGTGAATGAAGGACGCACGATGGGCCGCGAGTTCCCGCTGCCCGACCAGACCCGAGTCTTCGTGGTCGCCAACCAGAAGGGTGGCGTCGGCAAGACCACGACGACCGTGAACGTCGCCGCCGGCCTCGCGCTGTACGGCGCGAAGATCCTGGTCATCGACCTCGACCCCCAGGGCAACGCGTCGACGGCCCTGGGCATCGACCATGCCGAAGGCACACCTGGTGTCTACGAGGCGGTCATCGAGGGCGAGGCACTCGACAATCTGATCCAGCCGTGCGCGGAGCACCCGGGCATCCAGGTGATCCCTGCGACCATCGACCTGGCCGGCGCCGAGATCGAGCTCGTCAGTGTCGTCGCCCGCGAGAGCCGGCTGAAGAACGTGCTCGACGCGTACCTGGCCAAGACCGAGGCCGCGGGGGAGAAGTACGACTACGTCTTCATCGACTGCCCGCCGTCGCTCGGCCTGCTGACCGTCAACGCGCTGACCGCCGCGCGCGAGGTCCTGGTGCCGATCCAGAGCGAGTACTACGCACTCGAGGGTCTCTCGCAGCTCCTCCGCCACATCGACATGGTGAAGTCGCACCTTAACCCTGGCCTCGACGTGTCGACGATCCTGCTGACGATGTACGACGCCCGGACGAAGCTGGCCGGCGAGGTCGCGGCCGAGGTCCGTGGCCACTTCAAGGACGCCGTACTGCGGACTGCCGTGCCGCGCTCGGTGCGTATCTCGGAGGCGCCGAGCCACGGGCAGACCGTGCTCGCGTACGACCCGGCGTCGGCCGGCGCGCTGTCGTACTTGGAGGCCTCCCGAGAGATCGCCATGCGGAACAACGCCTGATCATTGGATCGGTGTGGCACCGTTTCACGTGAAACGGGAACGTCAGCAGTAGCAGGATTCGATCTCGAGGGAGCGCGATGAACACCCGACTCGGACGCGGACTTGGCGCGCTGATCCCCAGCTCGCCGGCCTCCGGCACCACGACTCTCGGCAGCAAGTCGAACTCGATCCCCGGAGCGCCGCCGGTCGCCAAGCCGGCGGAGCCGCAGGGCCCGGAGTTGGCCGCGGTGCCGGGTGCCTCGTTCGCCGAGATCGAGGTCGAGAAGATCACGCCGAACCCGAAGCAGCCGCGCAGCGTCTTCGACGAGGAGGCGATGGAGGAGCTCGTCCACTCGGTCAAGGAGATCGGGCTGCTGCAGCCGATCGTCGTCCGCCGGCTCGAGGGCGACAAGTACGAGCTCGTCATGGGCGAGCGGCGGTGGCGGGCGACGCAGCAGGCCGGCCTGGCGACGATTCCCGCGATCGTCCGGGACACGTCCGACGACGCCATGCTCCGTGACGCGCTCCTGGAGAACCTGCACCGCAGCCAGCTGAACCCGCTGGAAGAGGCGGCCGCCTACCAGCAGATGCTCGACGACTTCGGCTGCACCCAGGAAGTCCTCGCGAATCGGATCGGGCGATCGCGTCCGCAGATCTCCAACACGCTCCGGCTGCTGAAGCTGCCGGCCGGTGTACAGCGGCGGGTTGCTGCCGGCGTACTTTCCGCGGGCCACGCTCGCGCCCTGCTGGGTCTTCCCAGCGGCGATGCGATCGAGCGCCTCGCTCAGCGGATCGTTGCCGAAGGCCTGTCCGTCCGCACGGTCGAGGAGATCGTTGCCCTGGGCGACATGAACGCCGAGGACCCGACCCCGGCCCGCCGCCGGAACAAGCCGGTAGCCCCGCGCCTGGTCGACCTGGCCGACCGGCTGTCGGATCGCTTCGAAACCCGGGTGAAGGTTGACCTGGGCAAGACCAAGGGCAAGATCACCGTCGAGTTCGCTTCGCTGGACGACCTCGAGCGCATCGTCACGCTGATGGACCCGAACAAGCAGACCGACTGATTTGTCGACAAAGTTACTCGGCGACTTGCTGCAATGTTTCATGTGAAACATTGCGGGTGGCTTTGATCAGGTAGACGGCCGGGAGGTGGGTCGCCATCGGGCCCAGAGCGGGGTACATCTCCGCGACGGGGGACTCCTGGAAGGCGCTGAGGGTCAGGCCTGCCGCCAGCAGCGCGGTGATGATGTCGCTCGGCGGCCAGACGAAGGCAGTGAACGTGGGGGCGTCGGGATTGTCACGGGCGCCGGTCGGAAGCTTGGTGTTCTCGATGGTGGCGCGTGGGGTGGAGCGGCCGAAGTAGTCGGCGGCGACCGTCAACTGCCCCGGGCCCTGGACGGCCAGGACTTCCCAGACCGGGTGATGGTCGGCCAGCAGGATCGATCCACCGGGTGCCAGACGCGATGCGATCAGAGTGGCGAAGACGGTCAGGTCCGGGACCCAGCAGATGGCGCCCCAGCTGAGGTAGATGAGGTCGAAGCCGGTGAGGTCGGCCGGGAGGGCGAGCATGTCGGCCCGGCGGAAGTCGGCCGGGATGCCGGCGGCAGCGGACTTCGATCGAGCCATCTCCAGAGCGACTTCGGAGATGTCGACGCCGGTGACCACGGCGCCCAGTTGGGCCCAGGAGAGGACCTCGTCGCCGCAGGAGCAAGCCAGCTGGAGGACGCGACGATCGCGCACGGAGCCGGCGGCCGCGAGCTCGTCAGCCGACAGCGTCGAGCCGCCGCCTGCGAAGTACGACGCGGGTTGACCGGGGCGCGCGCTGTGGATCTGGTTCCAGCCGGCGCGGTTCGACTCCGTGATGTCAGTCAGCACGGAGTCGACGCTAGGGGCGGGAACCCAGCAGGACAACGGGATTAGCGGCCCTGCAGCTCGTGCGACGTCTTGCGCTCGGCGTAGAACGACAGGAACGGGATCGTGCCGGCCAGCGCCATCATCACCAGTCGCGGGAACGACCAACGGACCCGGCGGAACAGGTCGAAGGTCAGCAGCAGGTAGACCATGTAGAGGAACCCGTGCGTCGGGCCGATCACGTCCATCGCGCCGGGGCTGTCCGCGAAGTACTTGAGCGGCATCGCGAGGAACACCAGCAGCAGGAGCATCACGCCGACGACGTACGCGATCACGCGGTAGCGCATCAGCGCGCCGCGGACGGCCGGGGTCAGCGGCTGGGTGCCGGCGGAGGTGGCGGGGTCGGCTGGAGAAGTCACGCTGAAACGGTACCGCTCGGCTCCACACGTTCCTCGGGCCGGTCCTCGTCCGGGTCCGGCTCGTCGACGGCGCGGTTCGCGTCCAGCACCATCTTGGCCCACATCCACAGCGTGAAGGCCGCGAAAATCCACCACTGGAAGGCATACGCGATGTTCCGCAGGCCGGCATGATCGGTCGGCGGCGGAGGCGGTTGTACGGCGGCCGGCGCGGGAGACGGCACGACGCCGGACAACGACTGCTGTACGACGAACGCGTCGTACACCCGGTAGTCGACAAGGTGGACGATCGTCGGGATCCGCAGCGACGACAGCACCCGTCCCTTGGCAGCATCGTCCGACGAGTCCTCCGCCTCGGACGCGATCACCGTCCCGGTCAGCTGCACCGGCCCGCTGGGAGCGCGAGCGGCCGCGTCGGTCACGGAAGGCACCCAACCCCGCACGACCATGACGGCGTCCGTCGTGGACAGCTTCACCGGCGACACAACCCAGAAGCCGACCCGCGAGTCCTGTGAACGGTCTGCGATGAACACCTGGTCCGCAGCCGGTCCCCAGGTCCCATCGACCGTCACTCGCCGACTGACGGCCTTGGACGGCAAACCCTCGTCGATCGAGAACAGCGACTGCAAGGCCACCGGCGCAGCTTCAGCACGCTGGGCCGTGGCGTCGGCCGTCTTCGACCGGTACACGCCCAGCTGCCACACGCCCATCACCGACATCACTGCAGCAATGGCCAGCGCCAGCACCAGCAGGCCGATCCATCGCGGCGTCAGAACGGTCCGCCACAGCGGCCGGTGAACTTCGGGCATCACAACCTTCAGCGAGCAGCAGCTGCCGCGAGCAGGTCGCGGCAGAGCACACCGAGCTCGATCCCGGCAGCCTCGGCGGCCAACGGGACCAGCGACGTCTCCGTCATCCCCGGCGCGACATTCACCTCGAGGAACCACGGCACCCCGGCCGCGTCCACCACGAGGTCCGACCGCGACAGGTCCCGCAGCCCCAGCGCCTGGTGCGCCTGCACCGCGGCCGCAGCGCACGCACCCGCGACCTCAGGCTCCAACCGAGCGGGTACGACGAACTGCGTCGCGCCCGCCGTGTACCGCGCCTCGTAGTCGTAGAAGCCCGAGTCCGGCCGGATCTCCACCGCCGGCAACGCCCGCGGCCCGTCGCCGGTGTCGACGACGGTGACGGCGACCTCGGTGCCGTCGACGTACTGCTCGATCAGCGCGACCGGACCGTATGCGTAGCAGTTCACCATCGCGGACGGCAGTTCCTCGGCCGACCGCACGATCGAGGCGCCCAGCGCAGAACCGCCGCGGGCAGGCTTCACGACCAGCGGCAGGCCGATCTGGTGGATCACCGACTCCATCAGCGATGCGGCGCCCAGCTCGCGGAACGTGTCATGCCCAAGCACCACCGACGCCGGCGTGTGCAGCCCCGCGGACCCGACCATCGTCGACGCGACCGGCTTGTCGAAGGCCGTGCGGCAGGCCGCCGCGTCGGCGCCGACGTACGGAACGCCGTACAGGTCGAGGACCTGGCGGAGTGCGCCGTCCTCGCCGGTGACGCCGTGCAGGACGGGGAAGACCGCGTCCGGCGGATCGTTACGCAGCCGCTCGACCAGGGAGGCGTCGACGTCACGCTGCTCGACCTCTACGCCGACGCTGCGCAGGGCGTCCGCCACCCGCCGGCCGGACCGGAGCGAGACGTCCCGCTCGTGCGACAGTCCACCGGCCAGAACAAGCACTCGACCCAGATCACTCATCACAAATATCCCGATCACTCGTGGGCGACTCCGGCACGGGCGCCGGTCCCGAAGCCCACTCGAACGGTACCGCTAGCGTGTCAGCGACCCACGACCGCCCGTAGATCCATTGCGCAACCTTTGCGCTCGTCAAACCCCGTGGTCTAGCTCAGCTCCGGGCCCGGAGCGTCGTAGTCGCGCCCCGCACCAGGGGGCAGCGGGCCGAACGTCTCGCGGAGTTCGAGCTCCTCGTTGATCACCGCGGCGAGCCGGCCGACACCTTCGGTGATCCGCTCCGGCGTCGGATGACAGTACGACAGCCGCATGCACTGGGAGCCGAAACCGTCGGCGAAGAAGGCAGTTCCGGGGACGTACGCCACGCGCGCGGTGACCGCCCGCGGCAGCATCGACTTCGCGTCCAGACCCTCCGGCAAGGTCAGCCAGACGTAGAATCCGCCCCGCGGCCGCGTCCAGGTCGTTGCTGCAGGCATCTTTTCGGTGAGCGCCGCGAGCATCGCGTCCCGGCGTTCGCGGTACATCTCGCGGAACTGCTTCACCTGGCCCATCCAGTCGTGCCGGACCAGGTACGACGAGATGGCGAGCTGGCTGAACGTCGGCGGGCAGAGCGTCGCGGATTCCTGTGCCAGCACGAGTTTCTCCCGCACCGCATGCGGCGCGACCGCCCAACCCACCCGGAAACCGGGCGCGAACGTCTTGGAGAACGACCCGAGGTAGATCACGCCTTCGCGATCGTCGGCCCGCAGGGCGCGCTGCGGCTCACCCTCGAAGCCGAGCAGCCCGTACGGGTTGTCCTCCAGCACCAGCAGATTGGCGCGCTGACAGATCTCGAGCACCCGCGACCGGCGCTCGTCCGACAGCGAAACCCCAGCAGGGTTGTGGAAATTCGGGATCGTGTAGAAGAACTTGATCCGCTTGCCGGCCGCGCGCACAGACGCGATCGCCTGCTCCAGCGCCTCCGGTACGACACCGTCGTCGTCCATCGCGATATGGACCACTTCACACTGGTACGCACGGAACACCCCGAGCGCACCGACGTACGACGGCGCCTCGCAGATCACTACGTCGCCCGGATCGCAGAACACCCGCGTGACCAGGTCGACCGCCTGCTGGCTGCCGACCGTCACGACGACGTCGTCGGGGTGGGCCTCGATGCCTTCCAGCCGCATGATGTCGCAGATCTGGTCGCGCAGCGCCGGATCGCCCTGGCCGGAGCCGTACTGCATCGCGGTCGCGCCGTTGTCGATCACCAGATCGCGGACCGCGCCGCCGACCACGTCCAGCGGCAGGCCGCCGATGTTCGGCATGCCGCCGGCGAGTGAGACCACCTCGGGGCGGCTGGCAACGGAGAACAGTGCGCGGATCTCTGATGCGGTCATGCCCTTGGTCCGTGCTGCGTACGCCTCGACGTAGTTGTCGAGGCGGGTCTGCCGGACATCGGGCACGTCAGCACTCACGAGGGCCACTCCAACGGTGATCGAGGGGGAAGTCACCAGGTTACGTCGAGAGACCCGAGTCCGGGCTGTGGATCGGCGCGACCTCTCACTACCATGCCTTATAGGGGCAGGTTCGACCATGCCGTGATCTGGCTGCTGAGACAGCCGGCCGGTGCGGTGCGGCCTGGGAGGTGGACTGCGGAAGGCAGGATTCGGGATGAGCGTGGGCAAGACAGCCGGCTGGACACTCGGCGGACTGGTACTGGGCGTGCTGGCCGGATTCGCGGCCGAGCTGTTCCGGCGGCAACCCGCCGCCAAGGTGCAACAGCGGTACGTCGCCCCCGAGGCGACTCGCACGACGGACGCGCGGACCCCGGCCCCGGTGCCGGAACCGGCGACCGAACCCGCTACGCGATGACACGCATCGTGACGAAGCTAACAAGCGTCCGTCGATGCGGCACCGCTGACCGGACGCGCTGATGGCCCGACGGCTCGAACCGCTGACACTCGCCAATCTCGGCGAGCTACCGGTTCCGTGCCGTGACTGCGTGTTCTGGGAGCTGGACCCGGTCGCCGCGCGCCAGGCCGACCGAAATGGCGACACCGCGCTGGAGAAGGAAGCCTGGCTGTCCCAGCTGCTGCTCGACTGGGGTCAGGCAGGAGTCGTGCTGTACGTCGACGACGAGCCGGCCGGGTTCGCGCTCTACGGGCCCGCGACGTACCTGCCCCGGATCCAGGCGTTCCCGACGGCTCCGGTCAGCCCGGACGCCGTCGTACTCGCGACCGGGCGGATCCAACCGCGGTACCTGGGTCTCGGGCTGGGCAAGATCCTCGTCCAGGCGGTCGCCAAGGACGTGCTGAAGCGTGGGTTCCGGGCCGTCGAGGCGTTCGGGGACTCGCGGTGGAACGGGCCGGGCTGCGTCTGGCCGACCGAGTTCCTCCGCGCGGTCGGCTTCGGCGTCGTCCGCGAGCATCCGCGTAATCCACGGCTGCGGCTCGACCTGCGCTCGGCGATCACCTGGCGTAGCGAGATGGAGGCCGCCGTCGAGCGGCTGATGGGTGCGATCCGCCCGGAGCCGTCGCCGTCCGGCCCGGTGACGGTCCGGGACGCGTTGAGGTCAGGTCCCGAGTGATCTGGCGCGCGCTGGCCGACGTGGTGATGGTCGTGCACGGCGCCTTACTGCTGTTCTTCGTGGTGGGCAGCTTCCTCGCCTGGCGATGGCCCAAGCTGATCTGGTACCACCTCGCCATCGTGGTGTGGAACGTCGTCATCGTGCTGGTCGACTTCGGCTGCCCGGTGACCGCGACCGAGAAGTTCTTCCGTCGGCAGGGCGGCGAGAGCGTCTACGCCGGCGGGTACATCCACCACTACCTCGAGGGGCACCTCTGGCCCGAAGGGCAGACGCCCTGGGCGGAGCGGATCGGGTTCGCGCTGGTGCTGATCGGGTACGCCGGGTTCTTCGTCGTACAGCACCGGCGGAAGGCCAAGGTCAGGGGCGAGTCAGTGGGACCCCGGACGTGAGCCGGGTGAGCGGTCCCCATACTGGGAGGGTGCCTATCGACGAGTACCTGGCCGCATTGAGCAAGCAGCTCAGTGGGCCGCGGCGCCGGAAGGCTGACTTGCTGGCCGAGGCCGGCGATCACCTGACCGACGCGACCGAGGCCTTCGAGGCCGACGGTTTCGACCGGTACGACGCGGAGAAGCACGCGGTCGCCGACTTCGGGGCGATCGAGGACGTCGCGCCGGGATACCAGGCCGAGCTCGCGATCAGCCAGAGCCGCCGTACGGCGCTGTTGTTGTTCGCGGCGCTGATCATCCAGCCGATCGTGTGGCAGAGCGGCGCGTGGATCTGGACCAGCGTTCCGGATCAGGCCACGCCGCTCAACGATCTGCTGCAGACGGTGGTCCGAGCTGTCGGCATGGTCGTCATCGCCGGTGCCGTACTGGCTGTCCTGGCCACCGGCATCGGGGTCCGCTATCCCATGGTGCGCGAGCACCTGAGCCGGGCGACCGCGCTCTTCACGCTGGGCGGTTCGGCGCTGATCGCGGGGATCGGCGTCACGATGACCGCGACCAGTTCACACCCTCCCGGCATCCCGGCGTACGGCATCGTCGGGACGTTCGTCGTCCTGCCGCTCGCGCTGGTGAGCGTCCAGGCCGCTCGCTGCCTACGCCTGGCCCGGGCGTAGCACCCCTTCCACCACAGCCCGGAAGGTGATCCACTCCTGCTTGCCTGAGGCAAGCATCTTCGTACCGGCGCTGGTCAGCTGGTAGGTCCGGCGCTTCCGGCCGCCGACCGTGCTCCACTCGCTGGCCAAGTAGCCGGCCCGCTCCAGCCGCCGCAACGCCGGGTAGAGCGTGCCGGTCGGCAGGTCGAGCTCGCCGCCGCTGCGCTCGAGCAGCGCCTCCATGATCGCGTAACCGTGCAGCGGCTCGTGCTCGACGACCGCCAGGATCATCGGGTCGAGGTGCCCACGCAGCGCATCCGCCTTCATGTAGCCAGTCTACTCATATGTCTGTTACTGTCGAGAGGCAACATGTAGCCAATCTACTTATAGGACAGTGAGGAGGGCCCGGCGATGACCGTGGAGACCCCTGTACGACGATCGCCCGGCGCGAAACCACCGGGTCCGCTCCACCGCGTCTCCGGCTGGGCCATGCGGCACGCCGGTCTCGCAGTTCTGCTGTGGGTGGTCGTGCTGGCCGCCGTCACCGCCACAGCGACCGTCGTGGGCGCGAACTACAAGAACGACAACTCGCTCCCGGGCACCGACTCCCAGCGGGTGACCGACATCTTCCAGGCGCACCAGCCGAAGGGCGACACGGCTTCGGTGCAGATCGTCGTCCAGGCCGACGGCGGTCTCGACGCGGACAAGAGCCGGATGGCGTCGATGCTGGCAGTCGTCCGGACCCTTCCGCATGTCGCATCGGTCGCGGACCCGTTCACCGCCCCGGGCAGTATGTCGACAGATCGACGTACTGCTTACTCGACCGTCAGCCTGGACGTCGCGGCGACGGATATGCCGGTGGAGGACGTGCGAACGATCATCCATCGGGCGCAGGACTTCGCACGGCCGGGGTTCCAGGTCGACGTCGGTGGGGATCTGGCCCGGAACGCGGCGGACAGTTCGGGCGGTGCGTCCGAGGGCGCGGGGATCCTGGCCGCGCTGGTGATTCTCGTGTTCGTGTTCGGGTCGTTGCTTGCGGCAACGTTGCCGCTGTTGACCGCGGTGTTCGCGGTGGGCAGCACGGTCGCGTTGCTGATGCTCGCGTCGCATCTGTTCACGGTGCCGGAGTACACGACGCCGGTGATGATGCTCGTGGGGCTGGGCGTCGGCATCGACTATGCGTTGCTGATCTTCTCGCGCTATCGGCATGAGCTGCTGAAGGGCACGGCCGATCCGAAGATGGTTGCCTTGGACACCGCTGGGCGATCGGTGCTGTTCGCCGGCTGCACTGTCGTGATCGCGCTGCTCGGGCTGTTGGCGCTCGGACTCGGTTCGTTGCAGGGCGTTGCGCTCGGGGTCACGTTGACCGTGCTGATGACGATGCTCGCCGCAGTGACGTTGCTGCCCGCTCTGTTGACGTTGTTCGGGAAGCGGATCGAGCGGAGTGTTCGCAAGCACGCCGCGAAACAGCGTCGTACGCCTGGTGACGGTTGGCGGAAGCTGGCCGGACTGGTGCAGCGTGGGCCGTGGGTGCCGTTGTTGCTCGGGACCGTCGCTCTGGTGGCGTTGTCGTTGCCGGCGTTGAACATGCGGCTCGGGTTCGCAGACGCGGGTACGGACGATCCGGCGAAGACGAGCCGGAAGGCGTACGACCTGCTGGCCGACGGGTTCGGGCCCGGGTTCAACGGTCCGCTCGTCGTGGTGTCCGAGGGCGACAAGACTGCGGCGCAGGTACTTGGTCAGACGTTGGCCGCGGATCCCGGTATTGCAGCGGTGACGCCGCCGCAGCTGACTCCGGACGGCAAGGTCGCCACCGTGCTGGCGTTCCCGAAGTCGGCGCCGCAGGACGCCGCGACGAGCGACCTCGTGCAGCGGCTGCGCGACGACACGTTGCCGAAGCTCGAGTCGCAGACCAGGGGGACGTACCTGGTCGGGGGAGCGACGGCGGCCGCGGACGACTTCGCGTCGGCGGTCAGCAAGCGGCTGCCGATCTTCGTGCTCGTGGTGGTCGGTCTGTCGGCGCTGCTGCTGATGGCGGTGTTCCGGTCGGTGCTGATCCCGTTGAAGGCCGCCGTACTCAATCTGCTCAGCATCGGCGCCTCGCTCGGCGTGATCACGCTGGTGTTCCAGCAGGGCTGGTTCGGCGCGCAGGCGGGGCCGATCGAGGCGTTCGTACCGGTGATGATCTTCGCGATCGTGTTCGGGTTGTCGATGGACTACGAGGTGTTCCTGGTGTCGCGGATCCACGAGGAGTGGCGGCGTACCCAGGACGCCCGGGCCGCCGTCCGGGAAGGACTGGCGACCACGGGCAGTGTGATCACGGCGGCGGCCGCGATCATGATCGTGGTGTTCGCCGCGTTCCTGCTGAGCCCGGACCGGATGCTGAAGCAGTTCGGTCTCGGCCTGGCGACCGCCGTCCTTCTCGACGCCCTCCTGATCCGCTGCATCATCGTCCCGGCCGTACTGCGCCTCATGGGCAACCGTGCTTGGTGGCTACCCCGCTGGCTCGACCGGGCGCTGCCGAAGATCGCGCTCGAGAAGGACTGAGGTCAGCCGTTGGCGGCCACGCCGATCTTGTGACCTTGTGCGTCGGCAAAGACGCCGAAGCTCGTGCCGGGGACCTGCTGGGCGGGCTGGACGATCTGTCCGCCCAGCTCCTCGGCGCGGGCGAGCGTGGCCGCGACGTCCTCGACCGCGACGAAGAACAGCACCTCGTCCTCGGCGCTCTGCCGCGGGCTGATCGCGACGTACGTCCCCTCCGGCGTACCGGTGTCGATGAACGTGTAACCGGGGAACGCGCCCTCGGACGCGATCTTCCACCCGAACAGGTCAGCGAAGAACTGCCGGGTCTTGTCTGGGTCCGCCGATCGGATCTCGGCATGGACGACTGGATGTGCCATGAGCCCCTCCTAGGTCAACTGATGCGTCAACCAGTTGACGAACGGCCCAGCCGGAAATCGACTCAGACGGTCAGCTGCCCGAAGCGGAGCATGCCGGTGGCGGCGTCCTGCTCCGGCGGCAGGTACACCCGCTGGATCGCGACCACGATCGCCTCCGCGATCACATCGCGGAAGGCCGGGTCGGCCAGGCGGGCGGAGTCGTGCGGGTTCGTGACGTACCCGATCTCGAGCCGGACCGCGGGCATCTTGGTCCGCCGCAGCAGGTCCCAGGTCTTCTCATGGGTACGGCAGTCCAGCAGGTCGGTCCGCGCGACGATCTCGCGCTGCACGAGGCCGGCGAACTGCTCGCCGACGCTCGACGAGGCGCCGTGCAGGTCGTTGCCGTAGTAATACGTCGCGACGCCCTGCGCCTCGGGGTTCATCGAACCGTCGGCGTGCAGCGAGACGCACAGGTTGGCGTCGGTCTCGTTCGCGAAGGCGGCCCGGGCCAGCTCGTCCGGCCCCTGATCGCGGCCCCGCGACAGATACGCCCGTACGCCGGTGGCGCCGAGGCGGCCCTCGATCCGGGCGGCCAGGTCGTAGGCGATGTCGGACTCGCGCAGGCCGTAGCCCTCCCAGCCGTAGTCGAATCCGCCGTGGCCAGGGTCGATCACCACGGTCTTGCCGGACAGCCGCGGTCCGGCGGCGCGGACGGCCTCCCGCGCACGGAGCGCGTCGGGCCGGCCGCCGGTGGCCATCGGGCGGATCCGCTGCAGTGCCTTGAACGTCGACGGACCACAGGTCCCGTCGCCGGGAAGCCCCATGTTGCGCTGGAAGTCGGTCACCGCGCGCTGGGTGTCGGCGCCGAAGATCCCGTCGATCCGGGCGACGGCGAACCCGAGCTCCTGAAGCTTCGCCTGCAGAGCGAGTACGTCGTCACCGGACAGCGGATGCGACGGAACGTACGTCAGCAGCCGGTCGCCCAGCCGCCACCGTGCGTCGTCGATGGCCCGATAGGTCTGCGGGCCGACGATCCCGTCGATCATCAGCCCGCGTTGCTGCTGGAACCCCCGGACAGCGTGCGCGGTCGCCTCGTCGTAGACGTCATGACCGCCGGCCAGCAGCCCCAGCCGCTGGAGCTTGCCGACGATCTCGGCGACCGCCTCACCGCTGTCGCCGATCCGGTACACGCCGTGCGGGCCAGACGGTGACACTGCCATGCAACTGCTCCTTGCCGTGGCGGACGGGGGGTCCTGGGTAGATCAGGCAGTGAAGTCTGCCAGCTCCTTCAGCAGGGCAGCCTTCGGCTTCGCGCCGACGATGGACTTGGCCAGTTCACCGTTCACGTACACGTTGATCGTAGGGATACCGGTGACCTTGTAGTTGCTCGGGGTGACCGGGTTCTCGTCCACGTTCATCTTCAGGAACGTGAGCTTGTCGCTGTGGTCCTGCGCCAGCTCCTCCAGGATCGGCGAAACCTGGCGGCACGGGCCACACCACTCGGCCCAGAAGTCCACCAGCACCGGCTTGTCGCTCTTCAGCACGGTCTGGTCGAACTCGGCGTCGGTGACGGCGTTCATGTTCTCGCCCATGGGCGTATCTCCTTCAGTGGTTATGAGTCAGGTTCAGACAGAGACAGGCTCGGTGGTGGCGGCCGCGTGCTCCGCGTCCTCCAGCGTGGCCAGGTAGCGCTCGGCGTCCAGGGCGGCCGCACAGCCGGTGCCGGCCGCGGTGATCGCCTGCCGGTAGGTGTGGTCCACCAGGTCGCCGGCGGCGAACACACCCGGCAGGTTGGTCTGGGTGCTGTCCGGCTTGACCAGCACGTACCCCTCGTCGTCCAGGTCGACCTGGCCCTTGACCAGCTCCGAGCGCGGGTCGTGCCCGATCGCGATGAACAGTCCGGTGGCCGGCAGCTCACGGGTCTCGCCGGTCTGGGTGTCCTTCAGCGTCAGGTGGCTGAGCTTGTCCTCACCGTGGATCTTGTCGACCGCCGAGTTCCAGTGGAACTGGATCTTGTCGTTGGCGTGCGCCCGGTCGGCCATGATCTTCGAGGCGCGCAGCTCGCCGCGGCGGTGCACCAGGTGCACCTTCTTGGCGAACTTGGTCAGGAAGGTGGCCTCCTCGACGGCGGAGTCGCCACCGCCGACGACCGCGATCTCGTGGTCACGGAAGAAGAACCCGTCACAGGTCGCACACCAGGACACACCGTGCCCGGACATCCGGTCCTCGTCGGCCAGGCCGAGCTTGCGGTAGCCCGAACCCATGGCCAGGATCACGGTCTTCGCGCGGTGCTCGACACCGGCGGAGTCGGTGACGACCTTGATGTCGCCGGTCAGGTCGACCTTGGTGATGTCGTCCGGCACCAGCTCGGCGCCGAAGCGCTCGGCCTGGGTGCGCATCTCGTCCATCAGGGCCGGGCCCATGATGCCCTGCGAGAAGCCCGGGAAGTTCTCCACCTCGGTGGTGTTCATCAGCGCGCCACCGGCGGTCACGGAGCCTTCGAAAACCAACGGTTCCAGTGCCGCGCGAGCGGCGTACACGGCGGCCGTGTAACCGGCCGGGCCGGAGCCGACGATGATGACGTTGCGAACTGTGGAGTCGCTCATTCAGGCGTTCCTCGGGGAGTCGAGATTGGTACGTCGTACTCAACGGATCCTAGAGGCCGTCCATTCCCACGGTACCCACCCCGTCAGGGTGGGTCGTCATCGATTGCGCAGTGTCACCGTCGTGTCGTAGAACGGGCTCGCAACGCCGCCCGGCTCGCTACATCCGGTGACCGCGAAGACCTGGATGTCGCGCGGTGAGCCGCCTTGCAGACCGATGATCGTGGCCCGCTTGCCGTCGATCTTGGCGGGCTGGACCAGCCGGACGTTCGGGTTCGGCCGGGCGGACGCGAACGTCCGCGCGCAGGCCTGCTCGGCCGCGGAACCGTGCATGATCGCGCCCGGGTTGTGCTCGAGCCACTGCTGGATCTGCGGGCCGAGGTCGTTGGTGGTGGTCGTCACCGCATCCGCGGGCGGGGAGTTCTGGTCGGTGCTCGCCGCGCCGTCACCGGCATTGTCCTTGGTCGCGAACACCACGCCGACGCCGATCGCGGCGATCAGTACGACGCCGGCCGCCGCGCCGAGCAGCTTCGGCAGGTGGCGGCGGGGCTCCTCACGGATCTGGGCCAGCGAGTGCACACCGACCGTCGAGGCACGTAGCACCGACTCCGACACGATGACGGCGTCCAGGTGCTCGGCGACGTCGGTCGGCATCGGGATGTCGGCGCGGCCCTCCTCGGCCAGATCCTCGGACAGCTTCACGAGGGCGTCGTACGTCTGCTGGCACTCCGGGCAGGCCTTCACATGCTCACGAGCGCGGTGCGCCTCGGGGGCAGGCAGCAGGTTCTCGATCAGATCGGCGATCGTGTCCGTATCCAGGTGCTCGAGGTGCTCACTGGTCGGCAGACCGGATTCGGTCATCGGGGCTCGCCTCCTCACAGGAGGTATGCGGCGGCGTGATCATATGAAGCTCCGGGTCGAAGGCAGGTGCAGTCGGGTCGCCAGAGGCAGGCGACCTCGCTTCGACGGTGTACCCGTTCATTCGGTTCCCACCGCTTCCGCGGCGGATTTCTCCGGTACGTCGGACTCCCGGGTCGTCTGCCAATGCCGCAGTAACGGGAGCAGCTTGGCGCGGCCGCGCGCGCAGCGGGACTTGACCGTGCCCGGGGCGCAGTCGAGGATCGCTGCCGCCTCCTCGATCGAGTAGCCCTCCATGTCGACCAGGACCAGCGCGGCGCGCTGGTCCTCGTTGATCTGCTTGAGCGCGTTGAGCACGTCCAGGCGGCGCTCCCGGACCTCGGCCGGGTCCTCCTCGGACGGTCCGGCCAGCTCGGCCGCGCGGTCCTCGTCCTCGGGGAGCGGGTCGGCGGCCCGCACCTGACGGCGGCGGATCCGGTCCAGACACGCGTTCACCACGATCCGGTGCAGCCAGGTGGTCACCTTCGCGTCGCCGCGGAACGAGTCGGCCCGCCGGAACGCCGAGATGAACGCCTCCTGCAGCGCGTCGGCCGCCTCCTCGGGCTCACCCAGCGTCCGGATCGCGACCGCCCACATCCGGTCCCGGTGCCGCTTGACCAGGAACCCGAACGAGTCCGGGTTGCCGGCCACGTGCATCCGCAGCAGTTCGTGGTCGTCGAGCTGGTCGTAGCTCGTCGGCGCACCGGAATGAGCAGCCGGATTCACCGGCTCGCCGGCGCCGATGCGCGGGACGTCCGGGCGGGGCGGCTGGTCGCCCGAGTCCAGGTGGGCCGTCATTTCTGGATTGAGACCTCCGAGATGATGCCCCGGAATCCGCCGTCGGCCTTCGGCAGCTTGGTCAGGTACACCAGGACGTACCGCGAGGTGGTCGGCGACTGGGGAGTCAAGGTGACCGTACCCTCCGGCTGGTCCGCCTTGGTGTCCACCGCCTTCCAGCCGCTCACCGAGGTCGGCGACTTGGTGGTGTCGCCCTTCGGGACCATCAGCTGGATGCTCGTGTCGTCACCCTGCAGCGCGACCGCCACGCTCGCGATCGACGTGTTCGTGCCGAGGTCGTAGACGATGCCCACGCCGGGCTTCGTGCCGCCCAGGTTCGGCTTGTTGTGGTACGTCTGCGTCTGCCAGGTCGTGCTGGCCTTGCCGTCGTACGTGTTCGGGACGTCCTCGTGGTGCTCTTCGCCGTTCCCGCCGTCGGCCTCCGGGTCGAAGTCCTTGGCGGCGACGATCTTGGCCGGGCCGCTGGTCGCCGACGGCGTCGTGCTGGTCTGCGGCGGGGCACTGCTCTTCGCGCCGCCGCTGTTGCTGTCCTGGTCGTTGTTCATCGCGCCCTTGAGCAGGAACTGCGCCATCGCGATCACCGACAGCAGCGCGAGGATCGCGAGCAGGATCAGGATCCGGCCGCCCCAGGAGCCCTTCGGCTTCGGCTCGTCGTGCCGGCGCCGGCCGTTCCCGTTCGACGGCGGGGGAGTCTGGCGGCGGACCGGTCGCGTCTCGGCGGCGGTGTTGTACGCCGGCTGCGGCGGGCGGTACCCGTTCTGCTCGGCGTCGTACGTCGGCTGCGGGTTCGGGTCGAGCGCCGGCGGGCCGGCCGGCGGCATGGCCTGGGTGGCGTCGTCGATGCTGCCGTTCTGCCGGGCGACCTGGACCGTCTCGTCCATCTGGTTCGGCGGCTCGTGCGAGCTGCCGACGACTCCGGACAGCGCGGCGGACAGGCCGGCCGCGCTGGTGATCGGCGGGGCGTGGTGCCGGGGCGGATCGCCCAGCAGGCGGTCGCTGATGTCGTCGAGCGAGCGCGGTACGCCGGCTCGCACCTGGCGTGGGCTCAGCAGGCGGCCGTGCTCGACCGGCGCGGGCTGGAGACCCCAGGCCGGCGCCGGACCGGGCCAGCGGCCGGTCAGGGACGCGAACAGCAGCTCGCCGAGCGAGTGCACGTCTTCCTCGGGTGAACCCGCTCCGGACGACCGCAGCGCCGCCTCGGTGGCGACACCGACGACCTTGATCGCTCCGGCGTCGGTGATGATCACGGTCGCCGGGCTGATCGCTCCGTGCGCGTAGCCGGTGCGGTGCAGGTTCTCCAGCGCTTCGGACACCTCGCGGGCCAGCCAGCCCGCCTGCTGGCCGGTCAGCGGGCCGGTGCCGAGCATGCGCTCCAGGGAGCGTCCGCCGGCCCATTCGCGGACGCAGTACGTCACGCCGTCGTGCATGTCGCAGTCGAGCACCCGCAGGAAACGCGGATCGTTCGCGGCGGCGGCCCGGCGCGCGGCGTCGAACAGCAGGTTCGTCCGCGGATCACCGACCGGCAGTACGTCGACGACGACCGCGCGGCTGAGGACCTCGTCCACGGCCCGCCACACCCGCGCCCCGTCGATCTCTGCCAGCAACTCGGCGATCCGGTACCGCCCGGCCAGCAGGGCACCAGGACTCACGGTCTGGTTCGACACGGTGTCTCTCGCCCTCCTTGATGCCCCAGCGGCCCTTTCGCAGCCCCATGTTAGTGCCCCGTCGCCGGGACACGTGGTGCACGAATGCACAAGCGTTCCGGTTCAGCGGCGTACAGGCAACTTCGATGTGACCATGGACACCACGTCGTTCACTTCGTGGATACGGAGTACCCGGGACACTGCGGCGTACACCGGGAGCATGACGGCCGCCGCGATCACCAGTTCGAGGATGGCGCCGAGCGGTCCGGACCAGTCGATTGCCAGGCTCAGCGCCCAGATCACCAGACGCGCCGTACCGACGCCGGCCACCGCCGCGATCACCATCGCCAGCAGCGGGAGCCCGATCCCCGCACCGGGCACCCGCGGCACCCGCCGCCGCAGGACCGGCCGGGAGATCAGTACGGCGACCAGATAGGCGAGCGCGTACGCCGCCCCGAGCACCACGCCGCTGAACCGCAGGTGCTCGGCGTCGAGCAGCACCCGGACCCCGATCACGGCCGCGGCGATGTTGGTTGCCGCGATCACGCATTGCAGGAAGAACGGGGTCTTGGTGTCCTCGAAGGCGTAGAACGTGCGGAGCTGGAAGTACTGCACGGTGAACGGCACGATGCCGAGCGCCAGCGTCATCAGCGTGTACGACATCAGCGTCAGGTTGTTCTTACCCGAGCCGTACCCGGCGATCAGCGTGACGATCGGATACGCGAACGCGATCATCGCGGCCGCAGCCGGTACGACGATCGCCAGCGTCTGGCGGATCGAACGCGCCGACAGTTGGGCCACCGCGGCGGTGTCGCCCTCGGCCGCCAGCGCCGACATCTGCGGCAGTGCGGCGGTCGCCAGCGAGACCGTGACGATGCCGTGCGGCACCAGGATGATCAGCATCGCCGTGCTGTACGCGAACAGACCGGCCTTCGCACCCGGGTCGTCCGACGCGCTACCCGCGATGGCGAGCTGCGTGACCACGACGAGCGTCACCTGGTTCACGGCGACGAAGAGAACCGTCCAGAGGCCCAATCGGGCAGTGTGCCCCAGACCGGTACCGCGGAGGCCGAACTTCGGCCGATAGGTGTGCCCGCTCGCTTTCAGGTACGGCAGCAGCACCAGCAGCTGGACGGCGATGCCGATGGTGTGCCCGAGCCCGAGCAGCAGCTCCTCGCCGCGGCTGTACGTCGGAGGCGTGTCGCCGACCCGGTAGACGAACAGGAAGATGACGATCGAGGCGCACGCGACGATGTTGTTCGCGATCGGCGCCCACATCATCGGACCGAACCGGCGCCGCGCGTTCAGCACCTGACCGACCAGCACGAACGCGCCGTAGAAGAAGATCTGCGGCAGGCAGAGCCGGACGAACATCACCATGTTCGCCTTCTCGGTCATCCGGGACGGATCGTGCAGCTCCTTCGGCAGGTACAGCTCGGCGATCGCCGGCGCCAGCAGCACGCACCCGACGGTGACGACGGCGAGTACGACGAAGCCGAACGTCAGCACCCGGTTGGTGAAGTCCTGACCGCCGTCGTCGTGGTTCTTGATCGCGCGGACCAGCTGCGGGACCAGGACGGTGTTGAACACCCCGCCGGCGAGCAGGATGTACAGGCTGTTCGGAATCGTGTTCGCGGCGGTGAAGATGTCGCCGCGCAGCGCGGTGCCGATGGCGGCGGCGAGCAGCGCGATCCGGATGAATCCGAGCAGGCGGGAAAGCACCGTTCCGGCTGCCATCACCGCCGCGGATCGCAGGGTGCGGTCAGCCATCCTTCGAACCGACTCCTTCTTTCAAGGACGCATCCGGAGCCGCAGCTTCGGGTACGCCGTTCGCCGCGGGGCGATCGTGGGCGGGATCAGCGGTGTCAGTGGACTCGGCGACCTCACTGGCCTCAGTGGCCTCGGCGGCGGGAGTCGGGTTGCGGCGCTCGGTCCGGATCCGGCGGTAGATGCGGACGAACGACGTACCGAACAGGAGGGCGCAGGCGGCGCCGACCAGGACCCAGCCGACGCTTCCGTACTGGCTGGCCTGGATCAGCAGCTCCTGGGACTTGCCGACCGACTGGCCGCCCGCGGTGACCACCTGGGCGTTGGCCCGGATCAGACCGTTCTGCTCGGCGCTCGCGGTGATCCGCGGGGTCCACTTCTGCCGCGGGCCGAGGATGGCGCTCTGCGGCGGCGTGATCTTCAGGTCGGACCGGTTGGCCGCGGTCACCTGGATGCCGACCCGGACCGACCACTCGGTGTCGTTGGTGATGGTCAGCGGGAACGTGCCCTTGCTGCCGGCCAGGTTGACCTTGATCTCCTTGCGCAGCCCGCGGTCGACGCTGGCGTTGACCAGGTGCACCTTGCCGAGCTGCTGGTTCGCCGATCCGAGCTCGATGGCGGTGAAGTGCCGGGCCTCTTCCGGATAGCCGTTCCAGCCGGAGGACGTGGACCGCAGCAGTGCGTGCGTCATGACTTCCGGCAGCGCGTTCTCGTCGACGAGCAGGGCCTGCATGGTGCTGGTCGCGGCGTCGAGGTCGCGGATGCTGCTCAGGTGCGACTCCGTCAGTACGCCGTTGTTCTGGCCCGCCTTCGGAGCTCTGACTGCCTGTGGCCGGGGATTGCTCGCCACGACCGTGCTGACGTCGGTGGCCTTGATCCAGGGCAGCGACAGACTGGCGGCCAGTTGCGCGGTGGCAGCGCCGTCGGTGTCCCAGCCGCGGGGTGGCAGGACGACGACCGACGAGGTGCCCTTGCCGCTCGCGGCGATCAGCGCGGTCTCGGCCGCGAACCGCTGACGGACCTGCAGCGGGCTGGAGGCCGTCTCCGGGTCGGGGCCGCCGTCGGTGAGGGCGGAGTTCGCGATGACGGTACGGACGGAGGTGTCCGGACCCGGCGTCGTCACGTCGTACACCGGGGTCGTGGTGAGCACGGGCCGGGTCGCGGCGGACCACGAGGAGCTGCTGACCAGGTTCAGGTCGCTGGAGCTGGCGCCGGCGAAGCCACCCGAGGCAGCGCCGAGGTAGCGGCCGGCAGCGGCGCCGCCCTCGAGCCACAGGCCGTTGGTGAACGACGGCGGCACGTTCACCGAGGTGGCGGGCAACGCGTAGCCCTGAGTCGCCTTGCGGGCATCGGCGACGAGCTTCTTCAGCGGCTCGCCCGAATCGAGCAGGCCGGCCACATCGGGGTCGCCGTACGGCAGGAGGACGACCTGGTTGCCCGCGGCCCGGGTGGCGTCGAACTCCTTGAGCCACGTCGTCGCGACGGTCACTCCGGCGCCCTGGGTGGTCTGACCGTTCTGACCGACGATGACGTAGCCCTTGGTCATCTGCCGGATCTCGTCGAGCATCGCGGGGTCGAGCAGCCAGGTGACCTTGTGCGCCTTGCCCAGCGCGAGCAGGCGGCCGAGCGAGCCGGTCGGCGCGAGCGACTGGGCCAGGGAGTCGTTGGCGAAGTTCTTGCCGCCGAGCTGGGTCGGGCGGTGCCGCAGCGGGATGACGAGCGCGGTGTCGACGGTGCGGGTCAGCGGCGTCGTACCGGCCACCGGCATCAGCGTGCGGGCGCGGCCGGCCATGATCCGGGCGCTGTTCGGCGGTTCGCCGCGGAACGTGACGCCGACGACGTACACGCCGGTCTGGTCGTTGATCCGCCATTCCTTCCACGGCACCGTCAGCGTGAACTCGACGGTCTGCTTCGGCGCCAGCGGCTGGTCGAACGGCTTGAACGTCTGCGGGTCGTTGGTCAGGTTGCTGCAGCTGTCCCGGTCGTTCATCGGGGTGTTCTGCTCGGTCGGGATCGCGTCGACGGCGGCCGTGCTCGCGAGCCGGGTGCGGTCGATACAGGCCAGCGCCTGCGGATCGTTGAACGTCACCGAGCTGGTGTTCGTCACCCGGCCCTTGATCACCACCGGCTGGCCGGGTCTGGGAGCGACCGGGCCGAACGAGTCGATCGTGACCTGGACGGTCGGATCGTCGGCCGGAGCGGCGTCGGCCGGAGCGCCGAGAGTCGCTGCCGAAGCAGCAACCAGCAGGCAGGCTCCCGCCACCGCAGAGAGCCTCAGTCGCCGTCTGAACACGCCGTCACCGTAACCTAGTTCCCCGTGTCACCATTTGCCGACCAGTCAGGCTCTGCCGGATCGTTGCCCGCAGTGCAGCGACGAGCCGTCCAGGCCTTGCTGCAACTCGCTCCGGTGGTCGACGAACTGGGCTCCCGGTTCGATGCCGCCGGCCATGAGATCGCCCTGGTCGGCGGTCCTGTCCGGGACATTCTCCTCGGCCGGGGGAGCAAGGATCTGGACTTCACCACGTCAGCACACCCCGATGTGATCGAGCGGTTGCTGTCCGGGTGGGCGGACCATGTGTGGGACATCGGCAAGGCGTTTGGCACCATCGGTTGTCGTAAGGGCGAGTGGGTCCTGGAGATCACGACCTACAGGTCGGAAACCTACGATCCCACCTCGCGCAAGCCCGAGGTCGCGTACGGCGACAGCCTGGAGGGCGATCTGGCCCGCCGGGACTTCGCGATGAACGCGATGGCGGTCCGGCTGCCGTCGCGGCAGTTCGTCGACCCGTACGGCGGGATCACCGACGTCGCGAACAAGGTCATCCGTACGCCGGGCACGCCCGAGGACTCGTTCTCCGACGACCCGCTGCGGATGATGCGCGCGGCCCGGTTCGCCGCGCAGCTCGGGTTCACGCCCGATCCGGCGGTGGTGGCCGCAATGACCGCGATGGCCGACCGGATCACGATCGTGTCCGCGGAACGGGTCCGCGACGAGCTGGAGAAGCTCATCTGCGCCGACCAGCCGCGGATCGGGCTCGATCTGCTGGTGTCGACCGGGCTGGCGAAGTACGTGCTGCCGGAGCTGCCGGCGCTCAAGCTGGAGCGGGACGAGCACCACCGGCACAAGGATGTGTACCAGCACTCGCTCACCGTCCTCGATCAAGCCATCGACCTGGAATCCCGCCTGTCTGTTCCGACGCCCGATTTCGTCGTTCGGTTCGCCGCGCTCATCCACGACATCGGGAAACCGAAGACGCGGAAGTTCGAGGACGGCGGAAAGGTGACGTTCCACCACCACGACGTGGTCGGGGCGAAGCTGGCCCGGAAGCGGATGAAGGCGCTGCGGTTCAGCAACGAGCAGATCGAGCAGGTCAGCAAGCTGATCGAGCTGCACCTGCGCTTCCACGGGTACGGCGACGGCGAGTGGACCGATTCCGCCGTACGGCGTTATGTCCGCGACGCCGGCGACCAGCTCGAGCGGCTGCATGTGCTGACCCGGGCCGACTCCACGACCCGGAACAAGCGCAAGGTCGAGATGCTCCGGGCCGCGTACGACGACCTCGAGGCGCGGATCGCCCGGCTGCAGGAGCAGGAGGAGCTCGATGCCCTGCGCCCCGATCTCGACGGCAACCAGATCATGGAGATCCTGGGCATCCCGCCGGGCCGCGAGGTCGGCGAGGCGTACAAGTTCCTGATGGAGCTCCGCCTGGACGAGGGCCCCCTCGGCGAGGACCGCGCCCGCGAGGAGCTGCTGCGCTGGTGGTCCGCGCGCTCCTGAGCCCTCGTGGCGCGGCGGTCCCGGGCAGTACGGTCGGGAAATGGTGTGGCTATATCTCACCGTGGGCGCGGGGGTTCTGATCGTCGTCGGCGGTTACCTCCGGGCTCGGGGTGCGCCGGCGCGAGCGGCAGCGGGTGCGATGAAGCGAATGCGCGACCTCGTGACCGAGGACGTAGAGCAGCTCGGCGCAGAACTCGACACTCTGGACGGCGTCACGGCCGATCCGCATTACGTGCAGGCACAACGGGCCTACAAGTCAGCTCGGGCCGCGCTTGCGCAGTCGCAGGAGATCGAGACTGTGGCCGAGGCGGTCACGGAGGGGAACTACGAGGTCGCCTGCGTGCGGGCCCGTCGTGACGGCCGGGAGTTGCCGGAAGAGCGGGTGCCTTGCTTCTTCGATCCGCGGCACGGTCCGTCGACCGCCGACGTGCTGTGGACAGAGCCGGGCGGTGGGCGGCGGAGGCTGCCGGCCTGCACGGGCGACGCGGAGCGGATCAGCGCCGGGGCGGAGCCGTTCGTCCGCACCATCGACTACGACGGTGTGCAGGTCCCGTACTGGGAGGCGGACACGGGTGCTTACGGGCGGGCCTACTTCGCCACTGACGAGCACGCGCTTGCGGTGTTCGCGGCCGAGCAGGATCCGAGCGAAGGCGGAAGCCACACCGCGGGCTAGATCGTCTGTGGGAGTTGGGTTGCGTATGCCCGGGCGATCAGGTCGGCTGATTCTGGGTGCGGTTCGTAGGTCGTGTCGTTGATCGAGGCGACGGGCAGCGCGGGGTCGATCGAGTTGGTCAGGTACGCCGCGTCGTACAGCTCGGGGGCTGTCACCGGTGCTGTCGTGTAGGTGGGCAGGCCGCGTTGGAGGATCTGCTGGCGGATGCCTTGGAGGATCGGGGCGGACGGGAAGACGATCTCGGTGCCTCGTGCGAAGCAGATGTTCCAGATGGAGGCTTCGGAGATCTCGCCGGTCCGGGTGCGGAAGAGGGCGTCGTCGTACCCCTCCTTCTTTGCTTTGTGGGCGTAGTAGGTGAGGTCGAACGTGCCGGTGTGTTTGAGGTGCGGGACCGCTCGTTCGTGCTCGTAGGTGACGAGGCGGACGGGGTCTGTGGTCGGTGCAACGGGTGGGCCGACGCGCACGAGTAGGTGGAGGCGCGTGGTGGCGAAGACGTTGACGCGGATCGAGAGGTCGCCGGAGCCGGCCTCGTCGACGGCGGCGCGGAGGTCGGTGCGGACGCGGTCGGCGGGCATCGGTTCGTCGAAGACCTCGCGGGTGCTGCGGTCCAGCCGGTCGAAATGCAGGTCGAGGCCGTCGACGCGGCCGTCGCGGACCTGTAGCGAGGTGAAGTGGCCGAAGGTGGTTGCGCGCAGCAACACCGGATCGACCGCGCGCAACAAGGCGCCGTCCAGCAGCAAGAAATCGGTCACGCACTCTTAGGTCCTCTCGGGTGGTCCATCGCCTACTGCGGGGCACTCGGCACGGCACCTCGCCGCACGGGTGCAAAGGCCACGATGCTCCGCATCGAGACCTTCACCCCCGCGCGGCGATGCGCCGCACCGAGCACCTCCTCGCTACGGCGCTGAACCACCCGAGAGGACCTAGTCTCGCGGTGTGGACGTATGGAGCATCATCGGGTGGGGCGGATCCGCGCTCGTCGTGTGGTCGTTGCTGCAGACACGGATCCTGAGGCTGCGGATCCTGAACCTGGTCGGCTGTGTGATCCTGGTCGGCTTCAACGCCGCGGTCGGCGTCTGGCCGATGGTCGGGATGAACGCGGTGCTGGCGGTCATCAACGTCGTACATCTGTGGCGGCTGCTCCGGCACCGGCACGACGAGGCGGCGTACCAGGTGCTCGAGGTCGACAAGACCGACGCGTACCTCGGTTACGTCCTGGATCGGCACGCGAAGGACATCACCCGGTTCAACCCGGGGTTCACGCCCGGGGTGAGCGAGTACGCGTTCCTTGTCCAGCACGACGACCGCACCGTCGGCGTGGTCCTGGCCCACGACGCCGGCACCGGCCGCGCGCAGATCGACCTCGACTACGTGGTCCCGAAGTACCGCGACTTCACCCCCGGCGAGTTCGTCTACCGCCGCAGCGACGTCTTCACCGACCACGGCTTCCAGCAGGTCCTCGCCCCGCCGCGGATGCTCGACTCCACGCCGTACCTGAAGAACCTCGGCTTCCGCCGCGAGGGCGAGCACGTGGTGCTGAACCTCTAGAGATCCTTCGCGAAGCAGAGCGAGACCGGCTCGTGCTCGAAGGGCGGGTACGGCGGGGTCGGCCGGTAGCCGTGGTTCGTGTAGAGGGCTATCGCCTCGGCTTGTTTGGTGCCGGTCTCCAGACGCAGGCGGGTCAGGCCGGTGGAGCGGGCCTGGGATTCGACGGCGGTCAGGAGGATGCGGGACAGGCCCCAGCCGCGGGCGGTGGGGACGACGTACATGCGCTTGATCTCGCCGAGGTTGGGGGCGACGGGTTGCAGGCCGACGCAGCCGACCGGAGTTCCGTCGAGGGTCAGGAGCGTGAAGGCGATGTCGGGGTGGAGGGCGACGAGCGGCTGGTCCTCGCCGTACATGGCGGCGAGCTCGGCCTGTTGAGCGGTGACCAACGCCCGGACGGCGTGGTCCGTCGCGGGTGCTGCCTGCAGTTCCACTCCCTCGATCAGCATGAATCGGACGGTAGCAAGATGGCGTGACGCTGCTGTTTCCATTTCCTCTCTGTGATCTGATGACCGGGTGAGGTCACTGGTCGAGATCGCCACGGGGGTACGTGACGGGTCGCTGGACCCGGTGGAGCTGGTTGAGGACGCGCTGGCGCGGGCTGCCGATGCGGCCGAGCTGAACGCTGTTGTGCATCTGGATGTGGAGGGTGCGCGCAAGGCGGCGGCTGCGCACGACCGGACCGGTGCGCTGGCAGGTGTTCCTGTGCTGGTGAAGGAGATCGTCGAGGTCGAGGGGCTTCCGTACCGCTGTGGTTCCGCGTCGATGGACGAGCTGGCTCGCAAGGACGCCGAGGTCGTACTGCGGTTGCGCGCGGCCGGGGCGATCATCGTCGGGCTGTCGCACACGCACGAGTTCGCGTACGGCTGCACAGGTACGTCGAACCGCGTCGGCCCGTGCCGGAACCCGCATGATCCGTTGCGGATGACCGGCGGCTCCAGTTCCGGGTCAGCTGCTGCGGTGGCGGCCGGCGTGGTGCCGCTCGCGATCGGGACCGACACTGCGGGCTCGGTGCGCATCCCCGCTGCGTTGTGCGGGGTTGTCGGCTTCAAGCCGTCCTACGACACCATTCCGGCTGACGGAGTGTTCCCGCTGTCGCAGTCGCTCGACCATGTAGGCGTATTGACCCGCACTGCCGCCGACGCTGCCTACGCCCTGTCCGCCCTCGCCGACGTGCGCAGTGTGGACCTGGCCGCGCCTCGCCTCGGTGTGGCCGCCAACCCCGAGTACGGCGCTCTCGGCCCGTGGTCTGACGCATTCGAGTTGGTCGACGTACAGCTGCCGGACTGGTCCCACAGCTTCACTACAGCTGCGAACCTCCAAGGCCCTGAAGCGGTGGCGAATCATGCAGCCCGTTCCCAGGACCGGTATCAGCCAGATGTCCAGCAGCGGCTGCGTGAGGCTTCGGCCGTGCAGCCGGCGGACTATGCGCGGGCGCAGGAAGACGCGGTGGCGATCAGGCGAGAGTTGGACGCCGTGCTGCAGCAGGTGGACGCGGTGCTGACTCCGACCGTGCTGACGACTGCACCGCTCATCTCCGAAGCGGCGACGCCCGACGGCGGGCTCGAAGTACGCAAGCAGTTGCTGAACAACACCCGCCTGGCCAACCTCACCCGGCACGCCGCGGTCAGCATCCCGGTACCGACCGACGGCCTCCCCGTCGGCTTGCAGATTATTGCTGCAAGCAACGAGAAGGCCGCCGCGGTCGCGTGCTGGCTCAGCGATAGATTCGAAGGTCAGCCAGGCTCCACCAGTTAGCCGCCGAGCCCGTCGAGGTCACGCGCACATAGCGCGCACGCGTCGGCCGTAGCTCGACCGTCGTGAGCTGGCCGGTGGACGCACCGGACGCAACGGTCTGCCAGCTCACACCATCCTTGCTGACAGCAACCTCGTACCCGCGCGCGTAGTCGCCGGCGTTCCCGCCACTGTCGAGCGCAACCTGACGGAACGTCTGCGTCTTGCCCAGATCCACCTGCACCCACTGACCGAGCGCCTGCGCCTCCTTGCTCTGCCAGACCGTCGAGCCGTCCTGATCGGTCAACAGGCCAGCATCCGCGCCGTTCACACTCGCCGTCGCACCTGCAACAGCCAACTGCTGCGGTACGTCGGTCGCCACCCGACCCCACGTGTACGTCGCGATCGCGCCGCCAGGCAGCTCGTAGTCGAACGTCTTGTCGCCCACCGCGACCGTGAAGCTCCGCGGGTCGTCGTTCTCGTTGTGTACGAGGAGCGCCGTCGTACCGTCCGAGTTGCGGAACGCGGCGGACATCAGCTGCCCGTTCCATCCGGTCGTCCCGTACGACGTACTCCCGATCCGCACCGCGCCCGGCTTCACGAACTTCGACAGGTGGCCGATCGTGTAGTACTCCGCATCGGTCGTGACCGTCCCGTCCGGCTGCAGCGTGACCAGGCCGGTGCAGGTGTCACAGCCGCCGAGGTGCGGGCCGCCGGTCGAGTCGAGCGCGATGTTCCAGTTGACGACCGACTTGGCCCAGTTGCGCGTCGTACCGAGCATCAGCGTGCGGGCGTGCCACGTCAGCGTGCCGCGGAAGATCTGCGGCGGGGTGTCGGTCGGCCCGTGCGAGCCGGAGCATTCGGTGAACCAGATGCCCTTCGACGGGAACGCGTTGTGCAGATCGGTTTGCTTGGACGGATCGCCCGAGTAGCAGTGGTACGCCGTACCCGCGATCCATTTGGCGGCCGAGGTCTGGAGCAGCTTGTACGGGTAGTCGGTCTCCGGGTCCTCACCAGGCGGGGTGGAGGCGATGTCACCGGGGTGCGTGGTCCAGTTGTGGTCGTAGCCGAGGATCTTGGTCCGCGGGCTGGCCTTCTTGAGCAGCGGTCCCAGGGCGGTGATGACCGCTGCTTCCTGCCGCACCGGCATGTCGGTGCCCGGGTACGCGCTCGGCTTGCGGTTCTGCGGCTCGTTCTGAATCGAGAGGAAGTCGACCGGTACGCCGGCCTTCGCGTACGCCTGGACGAACTTCACCAGGTAGCGCGCATAGGCGTCGTACACCTTGGGATCGTCCTTGAGCCGAGTGCCGACGAGCGTGTCGCCGGTCTTCATCCACGCGGGCGGACTCCACGGCGTCGCCATCACCTTGAGTTGCGGGTTGAGTTGCTTGGCCCGTCGCAGCAACGGCAGCACCTGCTGCTGGTCGTGCGCGATCGTGAAGTGCTTCAGGCCGAAGTCGGTCTGGCCGGCCGGCACGTCGTCGTACGTGTAGTGCTCGGCCGCGGCGGTGAAGTCGGACGAGCCGACCGGCTGGCGCAGGAAGCTGACGCCGATCCCTTGGCGCGGGTCGAAGAGCTTGCGCATCGTCTGCTCGCGATCGGCCGGGCTGAGCTTGTACAGCACGCTCGCGGACGAGTCGGTGATCGAGGCGCCGAAGCCGTCCATGGTCTGGTACGACGTCCGCGGGTCGACCGTGATCGTGGTCCGGTCGCTCGCTCCGTCGTGGAAGGTGACGGGCGCGCGCTGGTGCAGCAGCTCCGCGCGGTCCGGCGTGGTGACCCAGACATTGACCTGGGTCGTCGGGGGGTGGGCCTGGGCAGGCCCGGTGAGTGACGCCACCGTGAGAGCAAGGGCGACGCCGAAGGCGGGTGTTCTCATCGCGCTCCTCAGGGATGAAACAAACGGCCTCAGGACACGCCCGCTGTAGACCACTGTCAAGGTCTGGGAGCGTAGGTCTAGAGTGCTGAGCGTGAAACAAAGCGATGTAACAAATGCCGCGCGCTAGAGCGACCATGCGCGACGTCGCGGCCGCGGCCGGGGTGTCGCTCGCAACCGTGTCCCGTGTGGTCAACCAGGTCGGCGGCATCGCGCCGGAGACTCGCCGGCTGGTCGAGCAGGCGATCGAGGAACTCGGGCTGCCCGCGCCCGTGCCCCGGGGTGGTACGCCGAAGCCGGTCGAGGGCGCCGTCTACGTGCGCTGCCCGTACTTGCTGACCGACTACTTCGGCCTGATCGTCTCGTCGATCGCGGAGACGCTGGACCGGCACGGCCGGCAGGTGATCCTCAACGCAGGCGAGGCCGCGCAGCACGATCCCGTCCTGCCGCACCTGGCGTCTCGCCGGGGCGTCGGCGGCGCCGTACTCATCCTTCCGCCCGAGCCGAGCGAGGACCTGGTCCGGCTCAGTTCACGTCGTTTCCCGTTCGTGGTGGTCGATCCGCGGACCGCATTGCCGCGGGACATCCCGTCGGTCTCCGCGGCTCACCACTCGGGCGCCCGCCAACTCACGGCCCACCTGACCGCGCTCGGCCATACCCGCATCGGCGTCATCGCAGGCCCACGCGAATGGCTGGCCGCCGATGCGCGCCTCAGCGGTCATGCCGCCGCGCTCGCCGACGCCGGGATCCTCCCCGATGCATCGCTCGTCCGCCACGACCAACCGACCACAGTGCACGGCTACCGCGCTGCGCTCTCCTTGCTCGAGCTCGACCCGCGACCGACCGCGCTGGTCGCCTTCAACGACAAGGCTGCGATCGGCGCTCTTCAAGCCGCGACCGAGAGCGGCCTGTCCGTCCCGGGCGATCTCTCCGTCGCCGGCTTCGACGACCTCGATCTCAGTCGCGCGACGACGCCTCAACTCACGACGGTCCGCCAGCCGTTGCAGGAGATGGGCCGGATGGCCGTCAGCCTCCTGACCCGCCTGCTGGACCGCCACGAGGTCGAAGCGCTGCACGTCGAGCTCGCGACCGAGCTGATCGTCCGCGGCAGCACGGGCTCACCCCGCTAGCGCTCGCGGAGACGTGCCGCGCGGTTGCGGAGGTAGCGCTGCTCGGGGGTGTTCGTGGTGAGTTTTGCCGCTGACAGGTAGGTATCGGCCGCTTCCCGGTGATCGCCCCGCAGCTCGAGGAGATGCGCCCGGACGGCATGGAAGCGGTGGCCGCGGAGCGCGCGCTCGTCGGTCGCCAGCGTGTCGAGGAGCCGGATCCCGGCCTCGGGGCCGTGCACCATCGCGGTCGCGACGGCCCGGTTCAGCCGGACGACCGGACCGTCCAGCAACGGTTCGAGCAAGTTGTACAGGGCAAGGATCTGCCGCCAGTCGGTGTCCCGGGCCGTCTTCGCCTCACTGTGGAGGGCGGCGATCGCGGCCTGCAACTGGTACGGCCCGAGTGCCGTCGTACGCATCGCCCGGGTGATCAGCTCGGTGCCCTCGCGGATCGCCGCGTGATCCCAGCGCGAGCGGTCCTGCTCGTCGAGCGCGACGAGCGCACCGTCGGCCGCCGTACGCGCGGATCGGCGAGCGTCGGTCAGCAGCATCAGGGCCAGTAGTCCGGCCGCCTCACCGTCATCGGGCAGCAGACCGTGCAGCATCCGGCCGAGCCGGATCGCCTCCCGGGACAGGTCGGCCCGCGCGAGCTCGTCGCCGGCTGTACTCGTGTAGCCCTCGTTGAAGATCAGATAGAGAACCTGCAGTACGGCGGCCAGCCGCTCCTCGTAGTCGTCGGGCCGCCGGAACGGTTGTCCCCGCAGCTTCTGCTTCGCGCGGCTGATCCGCTGCCCGATCGTCGCCTCGGGAGTGAGCAGAGCGGCGGCGATCTCGCTCGTGGTCAGGCCGCCGACCGCTCGAAGCGTCAAGGGGATCTGAGACGCGGCCGGCAGCGCCGGGTGGCAGCAGAGGAAGAGAACGGTCAGCGAGTCGTCGGTCGTGCTGACCGGTTCCGGAGCGACATCCGGCGTACGAACGGCGTCCTCGCGGTGGCGGCGGGATTCCTCGTTGCGCAACAGGTCGATCAGTCGCCGGGAGGCGACCCGGATCAGCCAGGTCCGTGGCTCATCCGGGACGCCCTGCTCGGGCCACCGTTGCGCGGCGACCAGGAGCGCCTCCTGGACCGCGTCCTCACACGTCTCGAAATGGCCGTACCGGCGGACCAGTGCGCCGAGCACCTGCGGGGCGAGGCCGCGCCACAGCTCCTCCATCGTCAGCTGTCCGGGCGGACGTCTTCCGGTCCGGCCATGATCGGCCGTACTTCGACCGTCTCGCCGACAGCGTCGACGATCCGGGCCGCGATCGCCATCACCCGGTCGTGGCTGTCACAGTCCACGATCGCGAAGCTCGCCAGGACCTCCTTGGACTCCGCGAACGGTCCGTCACTGGCAACCGGTCCGGCCGCGGTACGTCGTACCGTGCGGCTGAGCGCCGGATGGGCCAGGCCTTCGGTGCCGAGCAGCTCGCCGGTCGCGGTCAGCTCCGCCGCGAGGTCCTCGTAGAACTTGCAGGCCGCGAGGAACTCCGGGCTGTTCACGTCGACCGCGTCCCAGTCGGTCTGGTCGCCGTACGCGAGAAGCAGGTACTTCATCGGTCACTCCTTGAGGCAGCGGTCCGGACCATGGTGGCGTGGTAGCCGCCGCCCGGGTACACCCAGTCTCCGGTGAGGCGGTTGCCGTCGTCGGTGAAGACGCCCTTGAAGTGGCCGGGCGAGCCCTTGAAGCCGCCCCAGATCGTGAGCTCGTCGCCGGCCAGCTCGTAGACGTAGTCCAGTGTGTTGCCGTCGGCGTCGTACACGCGCGACTTCACCTCCGTCCCGCGCTCCCCGCCGAACGGGTGCTCGTAGCCGATGATCTCGGTCATCCGTACTTCGTGGCCGTCGTGATCGAGGCGGCCGCGCTGCACCAGGAAGTGGCCGCCGTCCAGCCATTCGAAGGTCGTCGTACCGGTCGCGCCGCCGCTGACGTCCCAGGTGCCGACGAGGCGGCCGAGGCGCTGCAGTTCGTTGCTCATGTTGTTGGTCATGCTGCTACCTCGAAGCCGGGCAGCGGCTTTCGACAGGTTCGGGATGTTCAAATCCGGCCAACAGGCAGTGCGCGAAACGGCTCGGTTGTGGCAGGTTTTAGACATGAACCTTCGGATCGGCATTGCCGGGATCGCCATCGAGTCCAGTACGTTCTCGCCGCATCGGGCCGGGCTGGCCGATTTCGACGTACGGCGTGGGGACCACCTGATGGAGCGGTACGAGTTCCTCGGGAAGGAGTGGGCGCAGGGGATCGAGTGGGTCCCGCTGCTGCACGCGCGCTCGCTGCCGGGCGGCGCCGTACTGCCGGAGGTGTACGACGACCTGTCGGCCGAGATCGTCACCCGGACCGAGGCGGCCGGTGAGCTGGACGGGTTCTTCTTCGACATCCACGGCGCGATGAGCGTGGTCGGGCGGCAGGACGCGGAGGCCGATCTGGCGACGCGGATCCGCGCGGTGATCGGTCCCGACGTACTGATGTCGGCGTCGATGGACCTGCACGGGAACGTGTCGCGCGAGCTGGGTACGGCGGTGGATCTGATCACCTGCTACCGGATGGCGCCACACGAGGACGCGATGGAGAGCCGCGAACGGGCGTTGCGCAATCTCGTGGAGCGGCTGCGCTCCGGGCTGGGGAAGCCGGGGAAGGCGTGGATCCAGGTGCCGGTGCTGCTGCCCGGCGAGAAGACGTCGACGCGCCTCGAGCCGGCCAAGTCGATCTACCACCGCGTCGGCGAGATCGCGGACGAGCCCGGGGTACTGGATGCGGCGGTGTGGGTCGGGTACGCATGGGCGGACGAACCGCGGTGCCGAGCTGCTGTTGTTGTGACTGGTGATGATTCTGCTCTGATCACTGCGCGCGCTGCTGAGCTGGCTGCTGCGTACTGGGATGCGCGCGACGGGTTCGAATTCGTGGCGCCGACGGGGACCTTGCAGGAGTGCGTATCCGCAGGTCTTGCCAGCACCGCCCGCCCGTTCCTGATCAGCGACTCCGGCGACAACCCGACCGCCGGCGGCGCGGGTGACACCTCGTGGACGCTCGGCCAACTGCTCGCGATCGAGGAGTTGACCTCAGGCAAGGCGACGGCGATCCACGCCAGCATCACCGACCCCGCAGCCGTCGCCGCGTGCGTCGCGGCCGGCGTCGGCAATTCCGTTGAGGTAACCGCAGGTGGCAAGGTCGACAACATCCCGGCAGGCCCGGTCCCTATGTCCGGCACAGTCTTCTCGATCTCCGAGGACCCGGTCGGCGGAACAGTCGCGGTGGTGAAGGTCGGCGGCCTCCACTCGATTCTCACCACCCGCCGCAAGCCCTACCACCACATCGCCGACTTCACGTCGTTGGGCCTCGACCCCTCGGCGACGGACCTGGTCATCGTGAAGATCGGGTACCTCGAGCCCGAGCTCTACAACCTCGCGGCCGACTGGCTCCTGGCCCTCACCCCCGGCGGCGTAGACCAGGACCTCCTCCGCCTCGGCCACCACGGTGTACTCCGCCCTCTGTTCCCCTTCGACCCAGACATGTCCACCCCAGACCTCACCCCCGAACTCCTCCCCAACAGCTGACAGCCCCCGCGGGCTACGCAGGCGCTCCGCTCGTCACTACGTTCCTCACCCGCGCCTACTCCGCCCGCACCCACCCACCCCCGGCTCAGCGCCGTGCATCCTCTTCCGGCTATCGCCGGTGCTTCCGGCTGCCGCCGGACTGTGCGCGCTGCCGCGCGGTGAGTGCCATGTGCTGCCGCCGACTTGTGTCGACGAGACAACCGGCGGTCGTGGCGGCGCGGCCCGGATCGTGAGCCGGGTGGGCTGTGGATACCGGAGCGGGCTGTGGATAAAGGTGTGTCAGCTCCACGGAGCGCATCTGCGAGCTCTCCCGCTGAAGGCGGCTCGCCTGGCGGATGCAGGTGGCCCGGCGGCGGATTCGGACGAGCCGTTCGCTCCGGCGAGCGTGGTCGCGCGTGGCGATAAGCCCGTAGTCGACCGCGGGCGGTAGCCCGCAAACGGCCGGCGGTAGCCGGCAAGGTCCGGCGGGAGCCGGATGCCCCGGCGATAGCCGGAAGGGATGCACGGCGCTGAGCCGGGGGTGGGCGGGTGCGCGCGTAGTGGGCGCGCTGAGGAGCGGAGCGACGAAGGAAGCGTCCGCGTAGCCCGCGGGGGACTCCTGCGGCTACAGCTTGCGCAAGGTGTGGAGCGCGTCGATGGCGTGGTTGATCAAGTAGTTCGCGTCGTACGGGCGGTCGGCTTCAGGCAGCCCGGACCACTCGATCGCGAGGTCTTCGGCGTACGAGAGCCAGGCATGAATCCGCAGGTAATCCAGCGACGTCGGCTCGTCGGCGACCTCGGGGGTGCCGATGTACGTCAACACCCGCTTCGTAAGCCCAGCACGAGTCTCGTCGTACACCTCGACCGCGAAGTCATCCCCACCAGCAGCACCCCGCACGAACGAGATGTACGCCGTACGACGCCGCTCGATGAACGCGACGAACTGCGTCAGCATCTCCCGGAGCTGTTCCTCCGGTGGAAGGGACTCGTCAGGCTTGGTGACCCGGAGGAGCCGCCGCCCGGCCGCGGAGATGACGGCGACGTAGTAGTCGCGTTTGCTCGGAAAGTAATGGAACAACAGACCGCGCGAGATCCCGGCCTGGCCGGCGATGGCATCGATCGACAGCTCGTGGATCGGTTGGGTCCGCAGCATCATCAGGCCGATCTTGACCAGTTGCTTCTTGCGGTCGTCCGCCGACAGCCGGTGATCCATGCTATTGAGCATTGCTTAGAAGCTGAGCTACGGTCAAGGCGAGGAGAGGAGTCTTGATGGGGTTCGAACCTTCGGCCCGGGCTCAGGATCTGGTCGCGCGGGTGGACGCCTTCCTGCGGACCGAGATCGAGCCGGTCGAGGCGGAGCTGCACACCGCGATCCGTACCGCCGGTGACCCGTGGCAGCCGCAACCGATGATCAAGGACCTGCAGGCGAAGGCGCGCGACGCCGGTCTGTGGAACCTGTTCCTGCCACCCGCCGAGCCGGGCAACGAGCAGTACGGCGAAGGCCTCAGCAACCTCGACTACGCCCCGATCGCCGAGCTCACCGGCCGGTCGTTCATTGCGCCGTACATCTTCAACTGCAACGCGCCGGACACCGGCAACATGGAGGTCCTGCTCCGCTACGGCACCGACGAGCAGAAGAAGCAGTGGCTGGAGCCGTTGCTCGACGGCACGATCCGGTCCGCGTTCTGCATGACCGAGCCGGACGTCGCGTCCTCCGACGCCACCAACATGGAGGCGACCGCTGTCGTCGACGGCGACGAGGTCGTGATCAACGGCCGCAAGTGGTGGAGCACGGGCGTCGGCCACCCGGACTGCCAGCTCCTCATCTTCATGGGCCTGACCGATCCCGACGCCCACCGGTACGCGCGCCACACGATGGTCCTCGTCCCGCGCGACACTCCGGGCGTCAAGGTCGAGCGTCTCCTACCCGCCATGCACAGGTACGACGAACCGCACGGCCACGGCGAGGTCTCGTTCACCGAGGTCCGCGTCCCGGCGTCGAACATCCTCATGGGACCGGGCCGCGCGTTCGAGATTGCCCAGGGCCGTCTCGGTCCGGGCCGCGTCCATCACTGCATGCGGCTGATCGGCCTTGCGGAGAAGGCCCTCGAGCTCGCCCTGCAACGAGGAACCAGCCGTACGGCGTTCGGCAAGCCGCTCGTGAACCTCGGCGGCAACCGCGAGCGGATCGCCGACGCGCGGATCGCGATCAACCAGGCACGCTTGCTCGTGCTGCAAACGGCGTACCTGCTCGACACGGAAGGGCTCGCGGGTGCGTTGAGCGAGGTGAGTCAGATCAAGGTCGCCGTACCGCGAATGGCGCAGGACGTCATCGACATGGCGATCCAGTTGCACGGCGGCGGCGGGCTGTCCGACGACTTCCCGCTCGCGGCCGCGTGGACGAGTGCGCGCGCGTTGCGACTGGCCGACGGGCCCGACGAGGTGCATCGTGGGGTGATCGCGAGGATCGAGCTCGCGTCGTACCTGTCTGCTGTTCAGGAGGGCAAGTGAGCCGAGTCCTCGTCACCGGCGGCGCGAGTGGTCTGGGCGCCGCACTGGTTTCCCAGTTTGTTGCTGAGGGCCACCAAGTCCTGACCACCGACGTCGGCGAGGACGGCGAGGGTACGGCGTACCTCAAGCTCGACGTCCGCCGGCCGGAGGACTGGGATGCCGCCGTCGCCTGGTGCGAGCAGAACTGGGGCGGCCTCGACATCCTGGTGAACAACGCCGGGATCGCGACCGGCGGCAGGATCGACGTCGAGACGCTGGACGAGTGGGACCGGGTCGTCGACATCAACCTGATGGGTGTGGTGCGCGGCTGCCGTGCGTTCGCGCCGCTGTTCAAGCGGCAGCGCTCGGGTCACATCGTGAACACCGCGTCCGCGGCCGGGCTGGTCCACCCGCCGATGATGAGCTCGTACAACACGGTCAAGGCCGGCGTGGTCGCGCTGTCGGAGACGTTGTCGCACGAGCTCTATCCGTACGGCGTGACCGTGTCCGTGGTCTGTCCGTCGTTCTTCCGGACCAATCTCGCCGACTCGATCCGCGGCGCGGACAGTGCGATGGGCGCGACCGCGCGGCAGTTGATCGAGAAGGCGCCGCGGTCCGCGGACGACATCGCAACCGCCGTACTCGCGGGGATCAAGAAGAAGCAGTTCCTGATCATCCCCGATCGGCCGGCCGCGATGGCCTGGCGTACGAAGCGGTTCGCGCGGCCGCTGTACAACCGGCAGATGCGCAAGATCGCGGAGCGTGCCCGGCAGCGGGCCGAGACGTCGAATGGGTGATGCCGCGCGGGCGGTCCGGGACGAGGACGCGTTCGACGTACCCGCCGTCGACGCGTGGTTGCGGCAGCGGACGAAGCTGCCGGACGCCCTGCCCGAGGTGAAGCAGTTCACCAGTGGCGCGTCCAACCTGACCTACCTGTTGGGCTATCCAGGCCGCGACCTGATCCTGCGTCGGCCGCCGGCGGGGACGAAGGCGAAGAGCGCGCACGACATGGGCCGCGAGTACCGGATCCAGGCTGGCCTCAAGCCGGTGTTCCGGTACGTCCCGGAGATGGTTGCCCATTGCAACGACGATGCGGTGATCGGTTCCGAGTTCTACGTGATGGAGCGGGTCGCGGGCACGATCCCCGGGCACCACAAGCTCGGCGTCGATCTGACTCCGGAGCAGACCAGGCAGCTCGGCTTCACATTGATCGACACGCTCGCCGAGCTGCACGCCGTCGACCCTGCCGCGGCCGGGCTGTCCGATCTCGGTCGCGGTGCGGGGTACGTCGAACGCCAGGTCACCGGCTGGTCCGACCGGTACCGCAAGGCGAAGACCTGGAACGTGCCCAGCTACGAGCGCGTGATGGAGTGGCTCGCGGCGAACCAGCCGGCCGACGTACGGACGTGCGTTATCCACAACGACTTCCGCCTCGACAACGTTGTACTCGCGCTCGACGATCCGCTGCAGGTGGTCGGCGTGCTCGATTGGGAGCTGGCGACGCTCGGCGATCCGCTGATGGATCTCGGCAGCGCGCTCGCGTATTGGGTGCAGGCCGACGACGACTGGGCTTTCCGCCGGTTCCGGCTGCAGCCCTCCGACGTACTCGGGATGCTGACCCGCGACGAGATCGTGGAGTACTACGCGAAGCGGTCGGGGATCGTGGCGGACAACTGGGCGTTCTACGAGGTGTTCGGGCTGTTCCGGCTGGCGGTGATCGCGCAGCAGATCTACTACCGCTACCACCACAAGCAGACCCGGAACCCGCGGTTCAAGAACTTCTGGCTCCCGGTAAACCTGCTCGAGCGGCGGTGCCGCCGCATCATCCGGCAGGCGTAGATGGCGGTGATCTATCTGATCCGGCATGCGCAGGCGTCGTTCGGCGCCCGCGACTACGACAAGCTGTCATCGCTGGGTGAGCAGCAGGCTGCACGGCTAGGCGAGACGCTCTCGGACGTGAAGCCGGATCTTGTGGTTGCCGGTTCGATGCGCAGGCATGAGCAGACGGCGACGCTCGCTGGATTCACGGCTGAGGTCGACAACGGGTACGACGAGTTCGACCACGAGCAGGTGATCATCGCGCACAAACCGGCGTACCGCGTGCGGCCGGTGATGCTCGCGGATCTGGCGCGGACCGGGAACCCACAGCGGGCGTTCCAGGACATGTTCACCGCGGCGACGCAGCGGTGGATCGATGGTGGCGACGGGTACAGCGAGAGCTTTGCGGGGTTCTGCGAGCGGTCCGAGTCGGCGGTACGGCGTACTGCCGAGCGACTCGGGAAGGGTGGAACGGCGTTGGTGTTCACGTCGGGCGGGCCGATCGCGGCCGTGGTGAGCCGGCTGCTGTCCGGCGGGGACGGGCTGTGGGCGAAGCTGAACCCGGTGACGATCAACACGGCGATCACCAAGGTCGTGTCCGGGCGGGGTGGGCTGACCGTGGTGAGCTACAACGAGCATGTCCACGTCGGCGCTGAGATGCTCTCCTATCGATAAGGATCGCGATGCGACGGAACATCCTGATCACGGGTGCCAGTTCGGGGCTCGGTGCGGAGATGGCGCGGCAGTTCGCCGCGAAGGGGCACAATCTGGCGCTGACTGCACGCCGTACGGAGCGGTTGGAGGCGTTGCAGGGTGAGGTGGCCTCGCGTTATCCACAGGTCCAGGTAGTTATCCACAGCTTGGATGTGAACGATCACGACCAGGTGTTCGAGGTGTTCCGCAAGATCGACGCCGAGCTGCCGCTGGACCGGATCATCGTCAACGCCGGCCTCGGCAAGGGCGCGTCGCTCGGCACCGGCCGCTTCGACGCGAACCGTCAGACGGCGCTGACCAACTTCGTCGGTGCCCTCGCTCAGGCGGAGGCGGCCATGGAGCTCTTCCGTTCCCGGAACGCCGGGCACCTGGTCTTCATCTCGTCGATCTCGGGGCTGCGCGGGCTGCCGAAGACGGTGACGACGTACGCCGCGACCAAGGCCGGGATCGCCTCACTCGCCGAGGGGCTGCGGATGGAGTTGCTCGGGAAGCCGATCAAGGTCAGCACGATCTATCCCGGCTACATCCGCTCCGAGATGAACGAGCATGTGGCGAACACCCCGCTGATCGTGGACACCGAGCCCGGCGTACGGGCGATCGTCGCCGCGATCGAGTCCGAGAAGTCGAAGGCGTACGTGCCGGCGTGGCCGTGGGCGCCGCTGGCTCAAGGTGATGCGGTTCGCCCCACTCGCCGTACTGAAGAGGATGCTGTGAAGCGTCACCGGGCTCTGACCTTCGAGATGTAGCGGCGATACCTGGGCTCGATCACCGGCTTGACCAGCAGGCGCAGGGGCAGCGGCAGGCCGGCGAGCATCAGGGTGCGCTCGTCGGCGTCGCAGTCCTCGAGAACCGCGCCGAACATCAACGGGAGCTGGTTCGGCCGCATCGCGCGCCGGGCGTGTTCGCCGAGCCGGGCCCACTCCGCGGGGGTGATGTGCTCCGCGACCAGTGGGAGGATCTCGGCCTCTTCCTCCGCGAGGTGCGTGAGTACGGCGGCGTTGATGGCGTCGAGGACCTGTGCCAACTCTTCGGCTGTGGACGTGTCCCAGGTCGGGAGGAGCCGTTCTGCCTCGGCGACCAACGTCGCGAGCTCGCTGTGCTGGGCCTCCATCCGCTTCGTCAGCTCAGCGCTGGACTCGACCCGGGTCGCGAGCAGCGGCCACAACTCCGCGTCCTCACCCTCGTGGTGGAAATGCAGCCCGTCGAGGACCAGTCGGGCATGGTCGGCGACGATCTTCCGCCGCTCGTGGTCGCCTTCCGGTACGCCGCGCACGTAGTCCGGCAGTACGGCGAACTCGCGGCGGAAAACGCGATGGACGACGAGCATCTCGCGAATGTCGGCCTGCTCGGTCGTGTTGATGCTGGTCATGCGACTCCCCACCCGGTCGGTCCTCCCCTTGACGTGAGAAGCGTAGGTGCGCGTCGTCTGCCGGCAATTGAACTCGCGAGGAACATCTCGCGCCTCGCTCCCCGCGTCCGGCGCTGCCGGAGAGGATGATGGACCGCATGCCTGCTGATGCTCAGAAGCGTTGGGGTCTGACTGTTCCGCTGACCGGGGTGCCGCTGCGGGATCATCGCGCGCTGATCTCGTCGTTGTTCGAGCTCGGGTATACGGATCTGTGGTCGGCGGAGGTGGCTGGGGCGGATGCGTTCACGCCGCTCGTGCTGGCGTCGGAGTGGGATCAGCGGTTGCGGCTCGGGACGGCCGTCGTACCGGTGCATACGCGGGGGCCGGCTGCGCTGGCGATGAGCGCGGCGGCGTTGGCGGATCTGGCGCCGGGGCGGTTCGTGCTCGGGATCGGGGCGTCGTCGGAGACGATCGTGACCGGGTGGAACGGGATCGCGTACGACCCGCCGTTCGCGCGGACCCGCGACGTACTGCGGTTTCTGCGGCAGGCGTTCGCCGGGGAGAAGGTGGACGGGTCGTTCGACAGCTTCACGATCAATCGCTTCCGGCTGGAGAAGGCGCCGGAGGTGCCGCCGGCTCTGATGCTCGCCGCGCTCCGGCCGCAGATGTTGCGGTTGGCGGCGCGGGAGGCCGATGGGGCGATCACGAACTGGTTGTCGGCGGACGATGTGCGCCAGGTGCGGGCTGAGCTGGGGGCTGACAAGGAGCTGGCTGCGCGGATCTTCGTATGCGTTACGGAGGATGCGGAGATGGCACGGAACATCGGGCGGTTCCTGATCGCGACGTACTTGACGGTGCCTGGGTACGCCGCTTTCCACGACTGGCTCGGGCGCGGTACGGCGATGAAACCCATGCGCGACGCGTGGGCCGCGGGCGACCGCAACGCCGCGATGGCCGCCGTACCCGTCGAGATCCTCGACGACCTGATCGTCCACGGCACCCCCGAACAATGCCGCACCCACATCAACCGCTACGTCGAGAACGGCCTGGACACCCCCATAATCGCCGCCCTCCCCACCGGCACCAACTTGGTAGACACAGCCCGAGCCCTCGCCCCCCACTAACCGACACCGCTCCGCGGCGGCTGTTTTGTTGGCCTCCTCCGGCGGCGGGCGCGGCGTCTTCGGGGAGCTGGTGATGTGCGCGAACGGAGCGGGTGGGTCCGTGGTCAGTTGGTGGTGGTTGATTTGGTGGTGATGGTGAAGGCTCGGATGCAGATCGGGTCCGGGGAGATTTGGCTGACTACCAGGAATCCGGTGACTGTTGCGCCTTTGGAGGTGCCGGACAGGGGGATGGTGAAGATGGGGGCGTGACCGGTGGGGGTGCCGGGGGTGAGTTTGGTGGGTGGGCCTACGAGGGTTTGCATCAGGAGTGGGATCACCTGTTGCGATTCCTTGCACGCGTACGCTGCGGCGCCCTTGGAGTTGTTGGCGTTCAGTTGGGCTACGAAGCGGCGGCCTAGGTCGGCGACGGAGGTTGCCGGGGGTGTCGACGTCGGCTTGGTCGCGGGAGTGCTCGGCTTTGTGGGCTTGGAGGCCGTGGGGTGAGTCGGCTTCGTCGCGGGCGGGGGTGCGACCGACTTACTCGGTGCGGGGTTCGACTTGGAGTCCTGGTGGTTGGCGACGAGGCGGTAGGCGAGTATGCCGACGGCGCCGATGGCAACGAAGATGAGGAGAACGATCAGCGCGATGATCAGGCCGGCTCGGCTTTTGCGAGGGGGTTGGCCGTACGGTGGGGCTGACTTGAAGTTGCTGGGTTGGGGTTGCCAGCTGTAGTTCGGGCCGGGCGGCGTTGAGCTCACGGGAATAGTGTGGCAGCGGGGTCAGCTCAAGCGGTGTTCTTTGAGCCACATCGTTGCGCGGCGGTTGGAGGCTCTCGAGAGCCAGGCGTCCTGGACGATCTCGGTGAGTTCCTGCTTCGAGATCTCGGGCAGTTGGCTGCCGCGGACGAGGACGGACGGGTGGCCGTCGAAGTGCGGTGTGGTGAAGAACGGGGTCGACTCGTCCGAGACCAGGGCAAGCTTCTCGTCCTCGGATTCGACCCAGATCATGATCACGTCGTCGTACTTCTCGCCGGTGTCCGGATCGACTGCGTCCGGTCGCGGCGTACGGAAGAAGACGAACGACTTCCCGCCGACCTGGTAGACGGGGCGATCGGTGCCGTCGTCGCGTTCCCACTTGGTGACGTGCGGCATCCCCGATGCGATCTCATGTACGTCGGCCACGCGGGCCTTCTTCGACGCCATTCGCAACCAGTCAGTGCGCGAGCGAGGTCAGGCGAACGCAGAGCGGACGGGTCGGCTGGTCCATGATGTCGACGGTACCCGCCAGCGGGACGCCGCCTTTCGTGGTGCCGGAGAACGGGACCGAGATCCGCGGGTAGTAGCTGCTCACCGAGGCGGCGGGTCCGCTGACCGCCAGCTTGGTCGGCGGGTCGATCATGACGATGAGTTGGCCGGCCAGCAGGTTCTTGCTGTCCGCACACGCGAGCGTGGTCGCGTGCTTCTGGTCGTTCGCGTTGAGGTACGCGAGGAACCTGGTGGCGAGCGTCGTGGCCTCGGTGAGGCGCGGGCCGCCGGGGGTCTCCGACGGTTGAGCAGACGGCTGCGCTGGGGCCGTCGGCCGGGCAGCCGCGGGGGACGGCGCGGTCGGACCGCCCGGGTCGTCACCACCCATGAGGCCGGGCAGGAGCAGCGCCACGACGCCGAGGAACACGATGATGCCGGCAGCCGCGATCACGACGTACAGCGTGGTCCGCGGACTCTTGCGACGCGGCGCGAAGCCGGGTGCGTATCCCCGCCCGTCCCAGGCCGGTCCGCCCGGGGGCTGTTGCTGCGAGCCACTGTTCTGCGGACCGGACGAGTACGGAGGCTGTGTCACCCGGACAGTGTGGCAGCCGCAGGGAGCCAGATCGTGAAGGTGGAGCCGGAGCCCAGCCGGCTGGTGACTGTGATCTTGCCGCCGTGCGCCTCGGCCAGGTGTTTGGTGATCGCCAACCCGAGCCCGCTTCCGCCGGTACTGCGACTTCGGGAGTGCTCGGCCCGGTAGAAGCGGTCGAACACATACGGCAGGTGCTCCTCGGCGATACCGGTGCCGTTGTCGGTGACGCTCAGGTTGTAGCCGTCGCCGACCCGCCGTACGCCGACCTGCACCTGGCCGCCCGGTGGTGTGTACCGGATCGCGTTGGAGACGAGGTTGCCAAGCGCCTGCCGAATGCGTGCGCTGTCGATGACTGCCGGCGTAGACGCAGAAGCTGTGGACGAAAGGGTGACAGAGGCCTCTTCCGCGGTGGGGCGGTGGGCGGCGACGACTTGCTGGGCGAGTTCGGTGAGATCGCGGGGAGCGGGGTGGAGGCGGAGCATGCCGGCATCGGCGAGCGCCAGGTCCTGAAGGTCGGCGACCAGATGCTCGAGTAGCTCAGTCTCTTCCAGCAACGACGTGACGAGCTCGCTGTCGAGCGGAACCACGCCGTCCTCGGACGCGACCAGATACCCCTTGATGTTGGCCAGCGGCGTACGCAGTTCGTGCGCGACGTCGCTCACCATCGCCTTCCGCTGGAAGTCGTGTCGCTGAATCGACTCGGCCATGTCGTTGAACGCGTGCCCGAGCCGCGCGACCTCGTCCTTCCCGCTCACCGGTACGCGCGCCGCATGATCCCCGTTCCGCATCCGCTGCGCCGCACCGGTCAACGCCACGATCGGCCGGACCAGCCGACGACCGGCGAAGATCATCACCAGCGCGGCGATCAGGAGTACGCCGAGCGCGGTCGCCGCCGTACGCAGCAAGCCCTCGCCGGAGAACACGTTGAACGTGCTCTTCGCGCCGAGATACAGCTTCGCCGGCGGAGCGACGTACGGCGTCAACGCCTGCACCCGCGCCTGCGTGGTGCAGTCGAGGAACTTGTCGGTGACGTCACCCTTGGCCTTCGGCTCGACCGACTTCAGGCCCTCGAAGTCGTTGACCAGGTACTTGATGCCCGCGGCATCGAGGCAGGCTGTCGCCCGGCGGATCTCGTCGTCGTTCACCACCTTCGCCTTGGCGCTCGGCGCATACAGCCCAGGCGGCGTGCACGCGTCGTCGTTCGCCGCGAGGCCCGGCTTCTCCATCACGCGGATCCCGGCGACCGACTGGGTGGACTCGATCATCACCTGTGGAACGCTGCCGGCCTTCGCGACGGTCGCGGACCTGCCTTTCGTCGCCCAGCACGCGACCGCCTTCTGGGCCAGCTGTTCGCGTTGCCGTTGCTCCTCGTCGGTCATGCCCCAATCGGGGGCGGCGACGAACGGCGGACTTGCCGTCGTCGCCACGAAGCCGCCCGTCGTCCCGGCGGCGAAAGTCTTACGGGCGGTGTAGACCGTCGCGTCCGACAGCGCGGCCAGCTTCGAGACGCCGCCGCCGCGTGCGTCGATGGTTGCTGCCGGCACCGATGGAAGTGCGGGTGCGGCGCCGAGCATCCGGGCCGAGTCGGCGATCACCGAGCCGTCGGCGGCGGTGACCGCGACCCGGCGGCCGAGCTTGTCGCCCAGCTCGTGCACGAGTTTGTCCACACCCGACCAGGTCGGGTGGTCCGCGGCGTACTTCGACAGCTGCCCGTAGATCTCGCCGTCGACCTGGAGCTGCCCGGTGTTCGCGTCGATCTCGCCCTGCAGTTTCTCGGAGGTGCTGTACGTCGCGATCAACGCGGTCGCGATCACGGCGCCCAGCGCGACCGCCAGCGACAGTCCGAGAAAGCGGACGAGCACGCTACGACGCATGGCTGGCCACCTTGTCGGCCAGCTTGTAGCCCACGCCGTACACCGTCTTCAGGTACGTCGGAACCGTGGACGGCTCGATCTTCTTGCGCAGGTTCATCACGTGGACGTCGACGGTGCGATCGAACACGTAGTGGTCGAAGCCGAACGCGTGCTCGAGCAACTGCTGCCGCGAGAACGCACGCCCCGGCGATGCGGCGAGACAGGCAAGGATCTTGAACTCTGCCGGCGTCAGCTCGATCGGCTCCCCGGCCAGCCGAACCTCGTGCCGGCTCGGGTCGATCTCCAGTTCGCCGACGCGGTACACCTCGCCCTCGGCGCGCACGCGGGTCCGCCGCAGTACGGTCCGCACCCGGGCGACGAGCTCGCGTGGGTTGTATGGCTTGGTCAGATAGTCGTCCGCGCCCAGGTCGAGCCCGAGCAGCAGGTCGTCTTCCGTCGAGCGGGCGGTCAGCATGATGATCGGTACCTCCCCGTCGGCACGCAGTACCCGGCAGACGTCCAGGCCGTCGACCTTCGGCATCATCACGTCGAGCACCAGCAGGTCCGGGCTGCGCCGGCGGGCCTCGTCGATCGCGGCCCGGCCGTCGTGGACGACGACGGTCAGGTGCCCCTCCCGCTCGAGATACCGCCGGATCAGCTCCGCCTGCTTCAGGTCGTCTTCCGCGACCAGGATCCGCGCTGGCATAGCCCTCAATGTCCCCGAAGTTGATGAGAATCCGATGAAGATCGGCTGAGAGCATCGGGTGCAAACCGGTCCTTCACAGGTTCTTCACTGCCGCGGCGGCACGCTCGACCGCCATGAAGACCTCACGAACTGCATCCGCGTTAGCGATCCTGGCCGTCCTCGCGGTGGCCGGCTGCGGGAACGACAAGGCACCGGTCGCGTCCGGCGACCAGAACGGCGACAAGAGCCCGCTGGCGGAGTACATGGGTGAAGGGTTCGTCAGTTCGTCCGGCGGTGGCGGGTTCAAGGTCGCGCTGCGGGCCGGTGGCGGGCAGCAGCCGAGCGAGGAGGAGCTGGCCAAGCAGCGTAAGGTCGAGGACGCGACCGCGGCCTGCATGAAGACGGCCGGCTTCGAGTACGTCGCCGTACCGCCGGAGCAGAACGCGAAGAGCAAGTTCACCGACGCGTTCAACCTGCCGCCGGACAAGTTCGCCCAGCAGTACGGGTACGGCATCAGCACGATCGACTGGTCCAAGGCCGGCGACGACGACACGAACCCGAACACCAAGATCCGCAACGCGCTCTCGCCGGCCGCGCAGAAGGCGTACGACAAGGCGCTGAACGGACCGAACGCGAACGGCAGCGGCGCGGTCGTGATCCAGGGCGGTGGCGACAGCCGGACCAACAGCGGCAAGCAGGATCTCGGCTGCCGGGGCAAGTCGGTCGAGCAGGTCTACGGCAAGGGCCAGGACCGGGCCGCGGACTTCAAGAAGTTCGACAGCCTGTTCAAGGACATCCAGGCGTTGCAGAAGCGGATCGACTCCGACCAGCGGGTCGTCGACGCGACCAGCGCGTGGTCCGACTGCATGGCCGACGCGGGGCATGCCGGATTCAAGAAGGTCGACGACCCGCGCACCAAGGTCCAGCAGAAGCTGGACGCGCTGACCGGGAGCACGCCGCCGGCCAAGGGCGGCCCGGGCAAGACCATCACCGGACCGCCGTCGTTCGACAAGGTCGACTCGGCCAAGCTGTCCGAGCTGCGCAAGTTCGAGATCGACCTCGCGGTGGCCGACCAGAAGTGCAAGGCCAAGGGGTACGACGACGCATACAAGAAGGTGCAGTACGACGCCGAGAAGGAGTTCGTCGACCAGCACAAGGCCGAGCTCGAGTCGTACCGTGACGAGATGGCGAACCGGTGACCGCTTCGCCCAAGTCCCGTCGCCGGGTCCTCGTCAGCGTGGCCGGGATAGCCGTGGCCTCGCTCGGTGTCGGCGTGGTCGCGGGCAGCCGGATCAGCTCGCCGGAGGACGCGGCCGCGAAGACCGCGCCGCCGAAGGCCTCCCAGATCACCGTGCCGGTGGCGAAGAGGGCGCTGTCGAGCAAGGTGGTCGGCCGCGGTGACGCCTCGTTCGACGGCGCGGTGAACATCCGGGTCGAGACGAGCGGGCTCAGTACGCCGGCGATCGTGACCGGGAAGGTGCCGGCCGTCGGGTCGACGATCACGGAGGGCAAGGCGCTGCTCGAGATCACCGGGCGGCCGGTGATCGGGCTGGCCGGCGTACTGCCGATGTATCGGACGCTCTCGCCCGGGAGCAAGGGACCGGACGTGCTGCAACTGGAGCAGACCCTCGACCGGCTCGGGCTCGACCCGGGGACCGTCGACGACGAGTACGACCTCGACACGTCCGCCGCCGTGGAGCGGCTGTACGAGGAGGCCGGGTACGACGCACCCGAGCCGGACAAGCAGCTGACCCAGGAAGTGGACGCCGCGAAGAAGCAGGTCGACGCCGCGAAGAAGCAGCTGCGGCAGGCGCAGGCTCAGCTCAAGGCCGCCAAGGACGCGAAGGCGAAGGACACGTCGGTGCAGCAGGGCGCCGTCGACGACGCCGAGGCGAACCTCGCCGACGCCCAGGACGCGCGGAGCGAGGCCGAGTTCAAGGCCGGTACGCCGCTGCCGGTCGCCGAGGTGGTCTACGTGAAGACGCTGCCGCGCCGGGTCGACGACGTGAAGGTCGAGCGCGGCGGGACGGTGAACGGCGTGGTGATGTCGGCCAGCGGATCGTCCCTGGTCGTGACGTTGAAGGTCGACGCGGAGACGGCGCAGCGGTTGAAGGCCGGCATGGTCGCGTCGCTCGACCTCGACGGTACGGCGATCGCGGCGAAGGTCCGCCGGGTCGCGAAGAACGGCACGACGTACGACGTCGTGGTCGCGCCGAACACGCTGACCGCGAGCCAGCTGGCGCTGCTGCGGGACGCGAACGTGCGGGTGACGATCCCGGTGAAGAGCACGAGCGGCAAGGTTCTCGCCGTACCGCTGGCCGCGTTGTCGTCCGGGTCGGACGGCAGCTCGCGGGTCGAAGTACTGCGGAACGGGCAGGTGGAGCTGGTACCTGTCACGGTCGGGCTGTCCGCGGACGGGTTCGCGCAGGTCACGCCGAAGGGCGACGCGAAGTTGTCCGACGGCGACCAGGTGGTGGTCGGGAAATGAGCGCGACCGCGGTGGCTCTGCCCGCGCCGGTCGTCGAGATGATCGGCGTACGGCGGTTCTTCGAGGGGCCGCCCGAGGTGCGGGCGATCAACGGGGTCGATCTGACCATCGGGCAGGGGGAGTACCTGTCGATCGTCGGGCCGTCCGGGTCGGGGAAGTCGACGCTGCTGCATCTGCTCGGACTGCTCGACAACCCGACGGGCGGGGTCTATCGGCTCGACGGTGTGGACACGATGAGCCTGCGCGAGCGGCGTCGCGCCGTACTGCGGGGGGAGCGGATCGGGTTCGTGTTCCAGTCGTTCCATCTGCTCGATCACCGGACCGTGCTGGAGAACGTGGCGCTGTCGATGGTGTACGTCGGGGTGCCGCGCCGGGAGCGATTGGCCCGCGCGCGCGTCGCGTTGGAGCGGGTGGGATTGGCGCATCGGATGGAGTTCGCGCCGACGACGCTCTCCGGTGGTGAGCGGCAGCGGGTCGCGATCGCTCGGGCCCTGGTCGCTGAACCAAGCCTGCTGCTGGCGGACGAACCGACCGGCAATTTAGACAGCGCCAACGCGGAGGCGATCCTGCAAGTGTTCGACGAACTGCATTCCGAAGGCATGACGCTGGCCGTCATCACCCACGACGCCGAGGTCAGCCGCCGGGCCCAACGCCAGGTCCGCATCGTCGACGGAACCCTCCAGTGGTAACCCAAGCAGGCCCCCCGGATCCCGCCGGCGGGCCGTCCACCCCACCCGGCGCCGGGCCCTCCATCCGCCCCGGCGCCGGGGCGCCGCCGGGCCGGCGGCGCGCACGTCCGCGCGTCGCACTCGCGCGGCTCATCGGGCGCACCTCTCACACCCACCACGCCCCGCCCCACCCGCCACGGCCCCGGCGAAGATCCCGTCCCGCCGTGCGGGACCTGCTGGACGAAGCGTTGGCGGGTGTCGCCGCTCGTCCTACCCGGCTGATCCTCACGACGCTGGGGACAGTGCTCGGCGTCGCCGCGTTGGTTGGAACTGTGGGCCTAGGGCAAACAGCCGCCGGGCAGATCACGCAGCGGTTCGACCTGGCTGCGGCAACCCGCGTCGTCGTACAACCGGACGACAAAGGCGGCCAGGAAGGCGAGGCAGCAACCCAACTCCCATGGGACGCACCCGACCGCATCAAACGGCTCAACGGAGTAGAAGCAGTCGGCACCGTCAGCAACCTGGAGATCGGCGACGACCTCGTCCAGAACGTCACCGGCCTCGACAATGGCGCCGGCAAAGCCCTGCAGGTGATGGCCGGTTCAGCCGGCCTCTGGGACGCCGTACGCGCGACTCTCCAAACAGGCAGGTTCTTCGACGCCGGCCACGACCAGCGCGCCGACAAAGTGGTTGTCCTCGGCAAACATGCGGCCGAGCGGTTGGGAATCAACCGCGTCGACTCCCAACCCGCGGTCTTCATCGGCGACGAGCCGTACACGGTGATAGGCATCCTCGACTCCGTCAGCGGCCGCGCCGAGCTCAACGACGCGGTGATCATGCCGAACGGCGCCGCCCGCAACGCCTACAACCTGGAATCCCCGGACGCAGTCGAGATCCGTACGGCGGTGGGCGCCGCGCAACTGATCGCGGAACAAGCACCGATAGCGATCGAACCCAACAACCCGAGCACGCTGCGCGTCGACGCGCCGCCCAAACAAGGCGCCGTACGCAAAGGCGTCGAGTCCGACCTCAACGCGCTCTTCCTGCTGCTAGGCGCCGTCGCACTCCTCGTCGGCGGTCTGGGCATCGCCAACGTCACCCTGCTGTCAGTCCTGGAACGCATCTCGGAGATCGGCCTGCGAAGAGCCTTGGGAGCGGCACGAAGACATATCGCGGTTCAGTTCCTGGTCGAGAGCGTGATCGTCGGGTTCCTCGGCGGATTGCTCGGTACGGCGGTCGGCGTGATCCTCACCGTGAGCGTGTCGTGGATCCGGGACTGGACACCGATCCTCGACAACCGGCTGGCGTTCGGTTCACCCCTGCTGGGTGCGTTCATCGGTCTGGTCGCCGGCACGTATCCCGCCTGGAAGGCCTCCGCCATCCAGCCCATCACTGCGCTTCGAGGCACGTGAGTAGAGCAGCGCGGTGACCGCGAACCCGACCACGATCAGAGCGAGCACAGCGTAGGACTTCCCGCTGTCGGGCAGGATCGCCGCGCCGAGTGCGGCCGCGGAGACCTGCCCGACGTTGAAGATCATGTCGTAGAGCGAGAACACCCGACCGCGGTACACGTCGTCGATGCCTGTCTGTACGAGGGTGTCGACGCTGATCTTGACGCCCTGCGCGCAGAACCCGGTGAGGAATCCGCCGAGCACCAGCGCGGGCTTGGTGTAGAACCCGATCGGTACGGCGCTCACGACTGCCGCGGCCACGAACAACCAGGTGATCCACTGCCGCAGCGACATCACGCGCGTACCCCAGGGCGTGACGAGCGCGGCGACGAACAGCCCGGCTCCGACCGCGCCGGTCGCGATCGCCAGTGCACCGAACGCTTGATCCAGCTGACCGGGGCCGTAGAAGTAGTTGCGGTACAGCAGGATCATCGAGACCGTCATCAGCCCGAAGAAGAACCGGAGCGAACCGATCGCGGCGAGTCCGAGCGCTGGTTGCGGGCGTGACTTCAGGTGCCGGGCGCCGTCGATCAGGCCGGCCGCGATGGTGCGGAGCGCTTCGCCGATGCTGGGCTCGTCGCCGTTCAGGTCCGGGCCGAGTTGGTCGCGCCGCAGCCGGAGGGCGAGAAATGCGGCGGCGGTGTAGATGACGACGGTCAGCGCGAGGACGGTCAGGTCGGAGTCGACGAGCAGCTTCACCCCGGCGCCGACACCGCCACCGATGAGGAAGAACGCCGTACCGCTGGTCGGGGTGACTGCGTTGGCCATCACCAGCTCGTCGCGCTCGACGACGTGCGGGAGGCCGGCGGACAGTCCGGACAGGAGGAAGCGGTTGACGCCGAGCGTGAGCAGCACGGCGACGTAGAACAGCACGCCGGCGTTGTCGGCCGCGACTATCGCGCCGACGCCGATGACGAGGACGGCGCGGGTCAGGTTCGCGGCGAACAGGATCTGCCGGCGTGACCATCGATCCAGGAGTACGCCGGTGAACGGGCCGAGGATCGAGTACGGCAGCAGCGCGACCGCGAACAGCCCGGCGATCGCTGCCGCGTCAGGCGCCCGCTCCGGCGAGAACAACACGTACGACGCCAGCGCCACCTGGAACACGCCGTCGCCGAACTGCGACGTGAGCCGCACCGCAAACAGCCGCCGGAAATCGCGACGCTGCAGCAACGTCCACAAATCCCGGAGAAACCGCACGCCTGCACTGTAACCGCACTACATGTCGCGCCCGGACTAGTCGGTTTGATGCAAGCGTTGGGCTGCGGTGTCGGTGCGTTGGCTGACCGGCTGGACGCCCTTGACGCGGCCCAGACCGAACAGGGGCATGTTTCCGTAGATGGTTTCGGTGTTGCCGGCCGGTACGACGTACGTCTCGTGCCAGATGCCGACCGCGCCGCCCTTGAACGACTTGCGGAAGTACTCGACCCAGGCCGGCCGGTGCGTGCGGTTCGTGTCGCCGGCGAATGCCTGGAGTTTCTCGACCGATTCCCAGTACTGGATCAGCGTGATTCCGCGCCACGTCGGCAGCGTCCGGAACCCGAGCAGGCCGCTTTCCTTGTCCTTCATCAACTCGGTCAGCATCGGCCCCATCGCCTTCGCCACCGGCAGCCACTCGCGGACCTTGAACACCGAGTTGACCCGCATCCCGATCAGGAAGACGACCACCTCCCCGTCGTACGCCGCGGTCTGCCGCCCCTCGATCACGTCACCCATGCCGCCACCCCTCACCCTTTGGAAGACAGTCTCAATTCAATCCTCTGTAAAGGCCATCGGCGGACGCGCCGGAGCTGGTGGCAAGAGCACTCCGGAGCGATAGTGTCGTTCTGCCGGGTGTCACGGTCCGTCGTGCACCGGTTACGATGGCTCTTCAGTTCTGAGCGCTGCGCGGATGGGAATTTCATGGCTGAATCGCAGGATGCCGACGTCGACCCGCGGATGTACGAGCAGCTGAAGCTCGACCGGCCGCACGGCGCTCGGGTGTACGACTACTTCCTGGGCGGGAAGGACAACTTCGCGATCGACCGGCAGGCCGCCGAGCACTTGCTCCAGGCGTTCCCCGGCTTCCGCACCGCCGCCCTCTCGAACCGGATGTGGATGCACCGCGCGGCCAAGTTCGCCGCCGAGCAGGGCATCACCCAGTTCCTCGACGTCGGTACCGGTATCCCGACCAGCCCGAACCTGCACGAGGTCGTCCAGGAGATCACTCCCGCGGCGCACGTGGTGTACGCCGACAACGACCCGATCGTGCTCGCGCACTCCCGCGCGCTGCTGGTCAGCAAGCCGGAGGGCAAGACGGCGTACCTCGAGGCCGACGTCACCGACCCGCAGGCGATCCTGGCGTCCGACGAGGTCAAGGAGCTGATCGACTTCGACAAGCCGGTCGCGCTCAGCATCGTCGGTGTCTTCCACTACCTGCCCGACGCGCTGAAGCCGTACGACCTGGTCCGCCAGCTCGTCGAGCCGCTGGCGCCCGGATCGCTGCTGATCTTCTCGCACTGCACGCCGGACTTCGCGCCGGAGCTGTGGGAGCGGGCGATGGTGGTCTACAAGGCCGACGGCGGTGACGCGCAGGTCCGCTCGAAGGAAGAGGTCACCCGCTTCTTCGAGGGCACCGAGCTGATCGAGCCCGGCGTCGTGTCGCCGTTCCGGTGGTACCCGGACGACGAGACCCAGCGCCTGGTCGACAAGGGCGAGTTCACCGACATCATGTGCAGCCTGTGGGTCGGAGTCGGCCGCAAGCCGTAGTCCTAGGCTGTCCGCATGGACCGCAGCGCGTATCCGCACCACCTCGCGATCACGCTGCGGTGGAAGGACAACGACGTCTACGGGCACGTCAACAACGTCGAGTACTACAGCTTCTTCGACACCGTGATCAACGACTTCCTGATCCGGTTCGGCGGTCTCGACATTCACGGCGGTGACGTGATCGGGCTGTGCGTGGACTCGCAGTGCACGTTCAAGCAATCGCTCGAGTTCCCGGGCGTCGTGGATGCGGCGTTGCGGTGCGGTCAGCTCGGGAACTCCAGCGTGCGGTACGAGATCGCCCTGTTCCGCGAGGGATCGGACGAGCCGGCCGCGACCGGCCGGTTCGTGCACGTCTTCGTCACGCGCGCGGATCGCCGCCCGGTGCCGGTCCCGGACCACATCCGCGAGGCTCTCGAAGGGATCACGGGATGATCGTGCGCGGCGCCGTACTGCGGGAGATGGGCCTGCCGGCGCCGTACGCCGCGTCGCGCCCGCTGCGGATCGAAGAGGTGGAGCTGGCACCGCCCGGTCCGGGGGAGTTGCTGGTCCGGATCCGCGCGGCCGGCCTGTGCCACTCGGACCTCTCGGTGATCGACGGCTCCCGCCCCCGCGTCATGCCGATGCTCCTCGGCCACGAGGCAACTGGTGTCGTGCTCGAGTCGGCGGCTGCCGGTTTCGCGCCTGGCGACGTCGTGGCGTGCGCCTTCGTCCCCGCGTGCGGCGCTTGCGGACCGTGCGCGGAGGGCCGAGCCGCGCTGTGCGAACCCGGGGCTGCCGCAAACACCGCAGGCACCCTGCTGAGCGGCGCCCGCCGCCTGACCGACGTACACCACCATCTGGGTGTCTCCGGCTTTGCGGATCATGCGGTGATCTCGGCGCATTCGGCCGTCAAGATCGATCCGGCCCTCCCGCCCGAGATCGCCGCGCTCTTCGGCTGCGCAGTCATGACCGGCGTGGGCGCGGTAGTAAACACAGCGCAGGTCCGCGCCGGCCGCAGCGCAGTCGTCTTCGGCCTCGGCGGCGTCGGCCTGTCCGCCTTGCTCGGCGCCGTCCTGGTCGGAGCGCATCCGATCGTCGCGGTAGACGTCGTACCGGCGAAGCTGGAGTTGGCGCTACAACTGGGCGCGACAGTTGCCGTCGACGCCCGTGATGCGGTCGACCAGGTCCGCGAGGCCACCGCGGGCGGAGCCGACTACGCCTTCGAGACAGTCGGCAGCGCGAAGGTGCTCGAGCAGGCGTACGCCGCCACCCGCCGCGGCGGGACCACCGTCACCGTTGGGCTACCGCATCCGTCGCAGTCGTTCAGCGTGCCCGCGGTCAGCCTGGTCGCGGAGGAGCGCACGGTGAAGGGCTCGTACCTCGGCTCGTCGGTGCCGTCACGCGACATCCCGCGGTACGTCGCCCTGTACCAAGCCGGCCGCCTCCCGGTCGACCGGCTGCTGACCGCGACCGTCGGGCTCGACGACCTGAACCAGGCCTTCGACGACCTGGCCGCAGGTACGTCGATCCGTCAGGTGTTGCTGTTCTGAAGGTTCTCGGCGGCCTTCTGGAACGTCTCTTCGTTGCGGTCGCGCGCTTCGCTGGTGTAGTTGTCACCGAAGAATTCGGCGGTCGGGACAGGGCGGATCTCCAGCTCGCCGTCGGTGCGGCCGTCCGCCGCCACACATCGCCAGCCCCACTCGATCGCTTCCTGGCGGGACGCCACCTCGATCAGGCAGAACCCGGCGATCAGCTCCTTGGTCTCGGCGAACGGGCCGTCGATCACCCGGCGCTGCTTCTCGTCGTCGAACCCGAGCCGGAAACCCATCGAACTCGGCAGCAGTCCGTCACCAGCAAGCAGGACGCCCTTCTCGGCCATCTCCGCCATCACCAGACCCATCGCGGTCAGGCTCTCCTCGCTCGGCAGCCCACCCGCCTCGGACTCCTCGCTCGCCTTGAAGATCATCATGTAGCGCATCTGAGGCCCCTCCCAAGTCGGCGTTAAATACCGAGACGAATCTAGACCGGGAAGGGGACCTTCGGGCAGGCTACGCACAGTGCGTGCCCACGCACGAGATGTGAGGCCGCCCCGGAGTCCCTGAGGAGGACCCCAAGCATGCACACCCGCCCCCGCCGGATCGGCGCCCTCGCCGTAGCCGGTGCAGTTGTCTTCGGAGCCGTCGCAGTCGTCGTCAGCAACCAGGCCGACGCCCAGCAGCCCGCTCCGCTCCCCATCGACCAGTTGCTCGGCCAGGAACTCCAGGGCAAGGCCGCGCTCGGCCGGGTCCAGTCCCGGCTTCCCGAGGTCGCCTCCCGCAACGGCGTCCCCGCCACCCAGCTCGAGCGGATTCTCGCCACTGACAAGACCGCCTGGCTCGACCATGGCGGCAAGCTGTTCTACCGCGAGCCCGTCGCGACCGCGACCGAGCGGAAGTCCGCCGCGGCTCCGTCCCCGCGCTGGGCTCGGGCAGCGGTCGCCGCCGCGACCGGTCCGGCCTTCGAGCTGCACAGCAAGCCGGGCTCGAACCGGGTGATCTATCTGGACTTCGACGGCCAGACGATCAGCGGTACGGCGTGGAACACCGGCGGCAAGCCGGCCACGGTCAACGTCACGCCGTACGACACCGACGGCAATCCGAACAACTGGAGCACCGCGGAGCAGGACGTCGTACGCGATGTCTGGGCCCGGGTCGCCGAGGACTACGCGCCATTCGACGTGGACGTGACCACGCAGCAGCCGACCGCCGCGGCGATCGACCGGACCGGCTCGTCCGACCAGCAGTACGGCACGCGTGTGCTGATCGACCCGACCACCTGGTACCAGTCCGGCTGCGGGTGCGGCGGGGTCGCGTACGTCGGTGTGTACGACAACACCAGCCAGCACTCGTACTACCAACCCGCGCTCGTGTTCACGAAGGGCGTCGGCACCGGTGCGAAGAACATCGCCGAGGCCGCGGCACACGAGGCCGGCCATAACGTCGGGCTCTCGCACGACGGCACGGCGTCGGTCGGGTACTACGCGGGGCACGGCGCCTGGGCGCCGATCATGGGCGTTGGCTACTCCAAGGCGATCAGCCAGTGGAGCAAGGGTGAGTACACCGGTGCGAACAACAAGGAAGACGACTTCGCGGTGATCGGCCAGAACGGGCTGGCACTGCGGGCCGACGACCACGGCAACGGCACCTCCGACGCCACTGCTCTGACGCTCGGGACCAGTGTGAAGGGCATCTACGCGAACGACTCCGACGTCGACACATTCCGGATCGACCTCGCGGCCGGCACGTTCACCTGCGCCGCTGCTGCTGCCGCCTCGGGTGCGGACCTCGACATCAAGCTTCAGCTGCTCAACTCGTCCGGTGCTGTCGTCGCAACCGCTGACCCGGCGGCCGGGCAGTCCAGCGCGGCCACGCCGACCGGTCTGGGCGCGAGTATCAGCCGCCAGGTCACCGCGGGTCGCTACTACCTGCGGATCGAGAACACCGGGTACGGCAGCCCGCTGAACACCGGCTACTCGACGTACGGCAGTCGCGGCGCCTACTCGGTCCGCGTCACCGCGGGCTGACACCCGAACCACCCGGGGCCGTCGATCCCACCGAGATCGACGGCCCCGGGTTCTGGGGGGAACCGCCCAAAACCGGGGGGAATCCTGTGAGGAGGATTCCGAGTGAGTAGATTCCGCCGTACCGGCGCGCTCGCGTGCGCTGGTGCCGTCGTACTTGGAGGTCTGGCCGTCGCCGCCGGCACCCAGGCCGATGCGCAGCAGACACCCGTCGATCAGCTGCTGTCGCAAACCTTGGCGGGTGGCGCCGCGCTCGGCAAGGTCCAGTCGAGACTCGCCGATGTTGCCGACCACAACCGGATGCCTGTGGACAAGCTCCGGCAGATCCTTGCCACCGACAAGACCGCGTGGCTCGATGCCGACAGCAAACTGTTCTTCCGCGAGCCTGGCCTGACCAGTGCGCAGAAGGCTCCCGAGGCGTCGCCCCGCTGGGCAAGCGCCGCCGTCGCCGGCGCGACCGGTCCTGCGTTCGAGCTGCACAGCAAGCCTGGCTCGAACCGCGTGCTCTACCTGGACTTCGACGGCCACACCATCACCGGTACGGCGTGGAACGCGTCGAAGGGCATCGACCCGGTGAACGTATCGGCGTACGACACCGATGGTGACCCGGCGAACTACAGCACCGCCGAGCAGGACGTGGTCCACGAGGTGTGGGCCCGGGTCGCCGAGGACTACTCGACCTTCGACGTCGACGTGACGACTCAGGAGCCGCCGCAGTCCGCGATCGACCGGTCGGGTGCGTCGGACGAGCAGTACGGCACGCGTGTGCTGATCGACCCGGACACCTGGTACCAGTCCGGCTGCGGTTGTGGCGGCGTCGCGTACGTCGGGGTCTACGACAGCACGAGCCAGCACGACTACTACCAGCCGGCGCTGGTGTTCACGAAGGGCGTCGGTACCGGCGCGAAGAACCTCGCCGAGGCGGCGTCGCACGAGGCCGGTCACAACGTCGGGCTTTCACATGACGGCACGTCGACGGTCGGCTACTACCAGGGTCATGGCGCGTGGGCGCCGATCATGGGCGTTGGCTACTACCGCGGCATCAGTCAGTGGAGCAAGGGCGAGTACGCCGACGCGAACAACAAGGAAGACGACTACGCGGTCGTCGGCACGCACGGTCTGGCTCTCCGCGCCGACGAGGCCGGTGGCACGACTGGCGACGCCGCTGCGCTGACGGTCGGTACGCCGGTGTCCGGGATCATCGCGGCCGAGGACGACACCGACGTGTACCGCGTCGACGTGAGTGCCGCGGGCAACTACACGGCGTCGGCGAGCCCGGCGCCGACCGGGGGCAACCTCGACATCAAGCTGGACCTGCTCGACGGGTCGGGCGCGGTCGTCGCGTCGAACGACCCGGCCTCGGGACAGAGCGACGCCGGTACGCCGACAGGCCTCGGCGCGAGTGTTAGCGGCGCCCTCCAGCCGGGTACGTATTACCTGCGGATCGACAATGTCGGCTACGGCGACCCGCTCAACACCGGCTACTCGACGTACGGCAGCCGCGGTGCCTACACCCTGAACGTTTCGCCCTCCTGAACCCTGGGGCTGGTCGGCCTCTGGCGGACTGACCAGCCCCAGGCCAGGGCTTACGCCGGCACCAGATGATGTACGGCGAGCTGAGCCAGCGCCGCCGCCTGATCCGCGAGAACGGCGTCGTCGAACCGAACGATGCTCGAATGGTTCGACGGCGCCTCCTCTGCGGAGATGTCGTCCGGCCGCGCGCCGACCATCACGAACGTGCCGGGCACCTCCTTCAGCACCATCGAGAAGTCCTCGGCTCCCATCAACGGGTTCGCCAAGTCCTGGACTCGGTCGGCGCCGAAGAGGTCGGTGAGGACCTGGGACGTCTCCTTGGTGCGAGCGGCATCGTTCAGCGTGACCGGGTACTGCGGGTTGAGTCGCGCGTCGACCGTGCAGCCGTGCGCGGCCGCGATCCGCTCGGCCAGCGCGGGTAGTTCACGGGTCAGCTGGGCGAGTGTTGCGTCGGACAACGTCCGTACGGTCGCGCCGAGGCGGGCCGTGTTCGGGATGACGTTGATCGCGACGCCGGCCTCGAGCTGCGTCACGGTGATGACCACGGGATCGAACACGTTCACCCGGCGCGTTGCGTATGTCTGCAACGCGAGCACCAACTCCGCCACCACCGGCACCGGGTCGACGGTCCGGTCGGGCATCGATCCGTGGCCGCCCTTGCCGCGGACGGTGATGTGCAGCTGGTTCGAACTGGCCATCATCGTGCCCGTCCGCATCTGGAAGACGCCCTTCCCAGCCTGCGCCCAGACGTGCAGCGCGTACGCCGCGATCGGCTTGTCACCCGTCGCCTGCAGCAGTCCTTCGCGCAGCATGTAGCCCGCTCCACCGAGGCCTTCCTCGCCCGGCTGGAACATGAAGATCACGTTGCCCCGCAGCTCCTCGCGATGAGCGCTGAGCAACTGGGCGGCTCCGACCAGGCCCGCTGTGTGCAGGTCGTGGCCGCAGGCATGCATGTTCCCGTTCTCCGCCGCGTACTCGAGCCCGGTCTCCTCGACCACCGGCAACGCGTCCATGTCCCCGCGCAACAACACCGTCGGCCCCGGCGCACCACCCCGCAGTACCGCCACCACGGAGGTCAGCTCCTTGCCGGCCGTCACCTCCAACGGCAACCCACCGATGGCATCCAGCACCAACGCCTGAGTCCCCGGCAACTGCAACCCCACCTCAGGCACCCGATGCAAACCCCGCCGCAACTCCACCAACCCAGCCGCAATCCCCGCACCCTCACCAACAAACTCCACCAACGCCTCCACTCACCACCCAACAAACCCGACCCCCGACACCGTACCCACCACCACCCCACCCACCCGCCACCCAGCCGCCAGCCGCCGCCAGCCGCCGCCAGCCAGGGGCCGCGCAGCCGGTGCCCACCCCCACCGCCCAGCCGTCGGTCACCTGCCGCCGTCCGCCGCCGCCCGCGTGCTGAGGTCGTTCGGCAAGCAGCCGCCGGCGACGGCACCAGGCAACGCAGGAGATTGTCAGCGGTCACCTACCGGCCCACCCGCAAGTCAGCCGCCGTCGGTCGCCCGCCGGCCACATGCAGCTGTTCACCTGCAGCTGTTCACCTGCCGGTGGCCAGCTGACGGGCACGTGGCGTCAGTCGCCTGGCGATCTGGATGGGCCGGGCGTTGGGCGGCGGTCGGCGGGTTTGGCGTTCCAGCTTGGGCGGTGAGGTGAGTCTCCGCCGTTGGTGTGCGGACCTTCTGCGGCGTGGTCGTCGCGGCGTGGCTTGTGGAGTGGGGTTGTGGCGCCGAGGCCGGCGTCGAGTGTTCGGCGCAGGTCCTGGTTTCCGGACCACTCGGCGGCGATCTTCTCGACTTCCGCGCTCGCCTGCCGGAAAGCGCTCCGTCCCGCCAGAGCGGATATGGCAACGTCGGAGGGGTCTTTCGAGTTGTAGTCGTGGACAGTGGCGAGCGGCGCATGCATCGCCTCGGCGATCCGCCTGATGGCGTCCGCCTTCGCGGTCTCCGGAACCAGCTCGCTCAAATGCTTCGAGTACAGGAGCTCCGCGGCGACCGGGAACTTCTGCGCCGAGTTCACCACCGCCATCCGGCGGATGACCTCGTCGGCGTCCAACCCGACATCCGCGCCGACAGCCGCACTGAACGAGTCGACCGCAGGAACGTAAGCCCCGTAGGCCCCCGCCTGTGCCCCACTGATACGGGGAGCGACCTGCTCGAGACCGAGCCTGGTGATGAAGTTGTTGAGTTCGTTCTGCGTCGCGCGCTCGGTGACAGCTTCCTCGAACGTTCTGTGAGCTTTGCCCTCATACGCATCGAGCGGGAAAGCCAGCGACGTACCCGGGCCGGCCAGCAGGTGGATGTTCTCGTGGAAGACTGTGCGCAGAGCTTCGCGGTACCTGTCCAGAGTCTCGCTGTCGTGCTGCTGACCTGCGCGATCGAACATCTCCCGCAGCGGCTCGATGACATCGAGTGGGTGGTACTTGATCGAGCCGTCCCACGACACGCCGGACACTTCCTGGGTGTCGTGCGGGAGCACTACGTACTGGTTGTTCCAGGACGAGTGGTGCGCCTGCAGGACCGCCACGGTGACGGCGGCCTGCACCTGCATCAGTTCATCGAAGCTGGAGACCATCTGCGCAGTCCTTGTTTAGTCAGCGCTTCCTGGAGTACCTCCGTGGTGGTTGGGGTCGCTGGTGTTGCGGATGGCTTCGAGGTCCATCGCGAGTGGTTCGCTGAGGTGGCGGATGCGGCTTGCTTCGGCTCCTGACACCGTCGCGGCGATCCGGCCGATCTCGGCGATCGCCGTCTCGAGGAGTTCGACGCGTTCTGTCGACGTGGCGTTGCTGAGGAGAGCCCGCGACTGGACCTGGATCGCGGCTGCCAGCTCGTCCGACATCGGCGGGACCTTGTAGTTGAGCGCGGACTGCAGCGAGGCGAAGCTACGTTCGGCACGCTCCCGGTCCGCCGCGGGCTCGACCGTCGGGACGAGGCTGTGCAGCCGCTCGAGCTCGGTTCGCATGCTCTCCTGGTCGATCTCCTTGGCCATCACCGCATCGACAAGCCGCTGCTCCAGTTCGTCGTACGCTGCGTAATCCATGGGCTCAGTATCCCGGTCTGTCGGGCGAACCGCGGCGGTCGAGCCCGTCTTAGGCGACCTCTCAGGCGGTGCGGGTCAGGACTCCTCTCGAGCCGGCTGGCTGGTTGGTACGAGCGGTGGACGAACGGTTCTCGGTCGGCGAGGTGATCGTTGCCGCAGGCATGAGCCCGGACAGCGCGGCGTGGTGGGCCGAAGGCCCGGTGCGGGACGGCGGGACGTGGGCCGAGGCCACGTCGGGGGCGGGGACGTGGGGTACGGCGCCGTGGGGCGCGGCGGCGTGGGGTGACGGGGCGTGGGGTGACGGGGCGTGGGGAGTGGGGACTGGCGCCGGGAGGGTGCAGGCGTTGGCGTGCGGCGGAGCCGCGGCGTGAGGTGAGGCGATGGCATCGGGTGGGGCGATGGCGTGGGCTGGGCCGATGGCGTGCGGTGAGGCCGGGGCGTGAGGTGAGGGCACGGGGTGAGGTGAGGCTGTGGCGTGGGTTGGGGTGATGTCGGGCTGGATGGGGCTGAAGGTGTAGGCGGATTCGGCGGATTGGACTTCTTGGTGGAGGCGGTCGAGGAGTTCGTTGGCGGTGGAGAGGGACTTGGCGGCGGCGAAGCCGGGCGCGGTTAGTTCGTAGGCGTCCAGGTGGTTGAGGCCTGTGCGGAGGATCGACTCGAGGCGGGAGCGGGTGTCGGCGCCAGTTGGCTCCAAGTCGGGGAGACGGGTGGAGTTGTAGACGAGTGTGACCAGCAGGGGGAGTTGGTCGGCCGCGGTGTGGCGGTTGAGGAGGTCGAGGACCTCGCCATCACGGAGGTTGTTGCGGGACTCCAGGTCGCTGGTGAGCTTGCGGACGGCGGGCACGAACGCGGCGTAGTACCCGCCGGCCTCGACAGACTCGATGCCGGGGGCAACTTTGTCGACGTCTAGTCGGTGGATGTAGTCGTCCAGGTGATCCTGCGCCCAGGCTTCGGTGACACCCTCTTCGAGTTCGCGGCTGCCGGGTTTGGTGAAGGCCTCGCGCGCGGCTTCCTGGGTCGATCCGGACGGGCCGAGGAAATGGGCTTGCTCGTGGAGCAGCGTCGCCAGGGATTCGCGGTACTGGATGAGGGTGGCTGGTGGTTGCTTCTCGCCGGCATGTTCATACATCTGGCGCAGCGGATCGAGAATCGTCTCGTCGTCGAGGTAGAGAGTGCCGTCCCAATGGGCCAGGCCGAGGATGGCGCCGGTGGACTCGACGACGCGCCCGTTCCACGCGGACTGGTCGGCGTCGGCGAGAACGCGCGCAGTCTCCCCACTCGCGGCCAGCAGTTCGTCGAGTGAGCAAATGGTCATGAGCGGAACGCGATCGCGAGGCGGACGAGGGAGTCGGCTGTCCGGCGGAAGCGGGCTTGGTCGCGCGGATCCTCGGCCTGCGCCGCGAGCCGCCCGAACTCGGTGATGAGCCAGTCGGCCCGCGCTTGTCGCTCTGCAACGGTGGCGGTCGGGCCGAGCGTCGTACCGGATGGGTGCTCCATGAGATGTCCTCCCGAGGTGTGAAGTCGGCGGAGAACATACGGAGATCGGCCGCGAAATCAGCGGCGAGTTTCGGAGCTGTGGATAACTAGAAGAGCGTCGGGGGTTCAGTCGCGACCGGCTCCGGGAGCGGCGCGAGCGCGGGGACGGCAGCGGCGATGGTCGCGTAGAAGCGGCGGGCGAGGTTCAGTGCCTCGGCGTTGTCGGGAGTGTGCAGGAAGATCGTCGGCGAGCGGCCCTCGGAGAGCCAGTGCACGACCAGGTCGACGAGATATCCCCACCCGTCGACGGTCTCGGCCACGGAGTCGCGACCGATGTAGCGGACGATCGGGAACGCGGTGAGGGCGCGAGTACGACGAGCCACGCGCGGCTTCTTCATCCAGGCGTCCCGCTCGGCGAAGCTCGTCGGCCGGCGGGAGAAGAGTGTCCCGGTGTCGAACGGGATCCACTCGGCGTCAACGCGCGCGAGTACCCGCTCGAGGTTGCCGGCGGCATCCGGTTCGTCGAAGAACGAGCGGTGGCGGACCTCCACGGCGTACCGGTAGTCGCGGGGCGCCTGGTGCAGGAACGCGGCGAGAGCACCGAGGTCGGTGGGGGAGAACGCGGCCGGCAGCTGGATCCAGACAGCGTGGTTGCGCGGGCCGAGCGGCTCGATCGCTGCGAGGAACGCACGTAACTCGGCGTCGACATTCGTGAGCCGGCGCTCGTGCGTGATCACCTGCGGAAGCTTCACGACGAAACGGAAGTCCGACGGGGTCTGCGCGGCCCACGATGCGACTGTCGACGAAGACGGTGTCGCGTAGAACGTCGTATTGCTCTCGACCGCATTGACCCAGGAGGCATACGACCGCAGCTTCTCGCGAGAAGGTTGCGGCCAGTCAGGATGCGTCCACTGCGCACAACCGACATGCAGCCTCATAGCGACCGCACATACTGCCGACACACGTGGACGCGAGCGAAACGCGAGCGCATAGAAGCCTCGAGCTCGATCGGCGCATGCATGAACGCGCTGACCGGCTTGCCCAAACCCTCCGGCGTCTCGAAGCCGTCGGCAGCGTCCTGCCACGACTTGTAGACATGGAGATACCGGAAGTTCTCCGTGAACCCGGACCGCTGGTACCACGAGTTCGCCGACGCATCCCCACGCGTCCACGCATCCAGTACGCCGCCTCGCAGCCGAGGAAGCACCGCGTCGAGCAGTTGCGTGGCCAACCCGCGTCGTTGGTGATCGGGATGTATGGCGAGGACGTCGATCGTGGCGCGGTCCGCGAAGATCTCGACGTCCATCAGTCCGACCACAGCATCGTTCTCGACGGCGACGACGCGGTGCGCCGGGTTCGAGAACACCGGGCGGTCGACCACAACGTCGTCGTAGTACTCCGTGCCGAAGAAGCTGAGCAGGCGGCACCGGAGCCAACTGGCGGCGTCGGTGTCACGGTAGTCGCGGATCTCGGTCATCCGGCGCCATGATGGCACGCCGCCCGGCACCCTTCCAGAGGGTTGCCGGGCGGCGGTCAGAGCAACGAGGTCAGCGGTCGACCTCGCCGCGGATGAACTTCTCGACCAGGTCGCGGCAGACGTCGTCGGCGTACTGCTCCGGCGGCGACTTCATGAAGTACGACGAAGCGGACAGGATCGGGCCGCCGATGCCGCGGTCCTTGGCGATCTTCACCGCGCGGATCGCGTCGATAATGATGCCGGCCGAGTTCGGCGAGTCCCAGACCTCGAGCTTGTACTCCAGCGACAGCGGCACGTCGCCGAAGTTGCGGCCCTCGAGCCGGATGAAGGCCCACTTGCGGTCGTCCAGCCAGGCCACGTAGTCGGACGGGCCGATGTGCACGTTGCGCGGGTCGATCTCGTCGCGCAGCTGCGAGGTGACGGACTGGGTCTTGCTGATCTTCTTGGACTCCAGCCGCTCGCGCTCGAGCATGTTCTTGAAGTCCATGTTGCCGCCGACGTTCAGCTGGTACGTCCGGTCCACGGTGACACCGCGGTCCTCGAACAGCTTGGTCAGCACGCGGTGCGTGATGGTCGCGCCGATCTGCGACTTGATGTCGTCGCCGACGATCGGCACACCGGCCGCGGTGAACTTGTCCGCCCACTCCTTGGTGCCGGCGATGAACACGGGCAGCGCGTTGACGAACGCGACCTTCGCGTCGATCGCGCACTGCGCGTAGAACTTCGCAGCCTGCTCCGAACCGACCGGCAGGTAGCAGACGAGTACGTCGACCTTGGCCTCGCGCAGCGCCGCGACCACGTCGACCGGGTCGGCGTCGGACTCGGTGATGGTCTCGCGGTAGTACTTGCCGAGGCCGTCGAGGGTGTGACCGCGCTGGACGGTGACGCCCGTCGGCGGTACGTCGCAGATCTTGATCGTGTTGTTCTCGCTGGCGCCGATCGCGTCGGCGAGGTCCAGGCCGACCTTCTTGCCGTCGACGTCGAAGGCGGCGACGAACTCCACGTCGCGGACGTGGTAGTCGCCGAACTGGACGTGCATCAGACCGGGGACGCGCTCCTCGGGCTTCGCGTCACGGTAGTAGTGCACGCCCTGGACGAGCGAGCTGGCGCAGTTGCCGACACCGACGATCGCTACGCGGATCGAGGTCATCTGGAATCTCCTTGGGTAGGCGGTTGGTGCTGTTCTGGGGGCCGCTGTTGCCGCCGCTCGCCGTCGATCAGCTCGTTCAGCCAGCGGACCTCGCGCTCGGCCGACTCCAGGCCGTGCCGTTGCAGCTCGAGGGTGTAGGTATCGACCCGCTCCGCCGTCCGGCTCATCGCCGCCCGGAAGTTGGCCAGCCGCTCCTCCATCCGGGCCCTGCGGCCCTCGAGGATGCGCAACCGGGTGGCCGGATCGGTCCGGCCGAAGAACGAGAAGCGGACGCCGAACGTGTCGTCCTCCCAGGCCGACGGACCGGCCTCGTGCATCGCGTGCGCGAAGTAGTCCTTGCCGTCGGCGGTGATCGTGTAGACGATCTTCGGCCTGCGGCCCGACTCCGGTGTCCCGGGGTCGGCCGTGATCAGGCCGTTGCGGAGCATCGCCTTCAGACACGGGTACAACGAACCGAACGACAGCACGCGTCCCCAGCCGAACTGGGCGTTGACGCGCTTGCGGAGCTCGTAACCGTGCATCGGCGCTTCGTGCAGCAGACCGAGTACGGCGAGCTCCAGGACCCCACTGCGGTTTCCCATGAGCCACCTCCCTCGGTCTAGTTTGTCATGACCTGATGTATCGGTTCGATACATCGCTCCGCCACTGTAAGCAGACCTGCACCCTGTGGACAACTCTTGACAAACGCGGCCTTTGTCACCTCTCGCGGGAAACCTGTTACGTCAGAGGCCGATCCGCGTTAATCGAATGACACGCAGAGTCGCCGTCTCAGAGCGGAGGGTCATGGCCGACAGCCATGGGAAGCACGCCAGGTCCGAGGTCGAAGCTGAAGCCGACGGTGCGCTCGCGCGGCTGGCGCTGCGGTTCACGGCGTTCACCGAGAAGTGGCTGCCGGACGCGTTCGGTTTCGTCCTGGTCGGAACGTTCGTGGTGCTGCTGTTCGGGCTCGTCACCGGCGAGCCGCTGCTGAAGCGCCCGGACGACCCGGCCGCGACCAAGGGCTACGGACTGGTCGATGCCTGGGGCATCGGGTTCTGGTCGCTGATCACCTTCACCCTGCAGATGGTGATGATCATCATCGGTGGGTACGCCGTCGCGACCAGCGGACCGGTCGCGCGATTGATCACCCGGCTCGCGCGGATCCCGAAGAACCCGCGGACCGCGGTCGCGTTCGTCGCCGCGGTCGCGATGCCGGCGTCGTACCTGAACTGGGCGTTCAGTCTGATCTTCGCGGCGATCCTGGCGCGCGAGGTGGCGCGGAACGTGCCGAAGGCGGACTACCGCGCGCTCGGGGCGATGGCGTTCCTCGGTCTCGGCACCGTGTGGGCGCAGGGGCTGTCCGGCTCGGCCGCGCTACAGGTGGCGAGCGCGAGCAGCAGTCCGCCGCCGGTGCAGGAAGTCATCAAGGCCAGTGGGCACGCGAGCGGGCTGATCCCGCTCAGCGACACGATCTTCACCTGGCAGGCGATCGTCGCGACGCTGATCGTGTACGTCGTCGGCGTCGGGATGGCGTGGTTCATCGCGCCGGGCGAAGGCAACTCGCGGACCGCGGAGCATCTCGGCATCGAACTCAAACCGCTCGTCGGCCGCGGATCGCCGTACAACGGTCAGCGTCTGGAGACACGTCGGCCTGGTGACTGGCTGGAGCATTCGCCGCTGTTCAGCCTGCTGATCGTGTTGCTCGGTGTGGTTTACCTGGTCCGCTACTTCAGCGGGAAGAGCTTCTTCAACGCGCTCGACCTGAACACGATCAACCTGATCCTGTTCCTGCTCGCGCTGCTGCTGCAGTGGCGGCCGTGGCGGATGGCTCGCGCCGTCCGCGATGGTGCACCGGCGGCGGCCGGCGTACTGCTCCAGTTCCCCTTGTACGGCGGGATTTTCGGCATGATCGCGTACACGGGGATCTCCGGGCGGCTGGCTGGGTGGTTGGTGCATGCGAGCAACCAGTTCCTGTTCCCGCCGTTGGTTGCTATCTACTCCTGCGTCCTCGGCATCTTCGTACCGAGCGGTGGCAGCAAGTGGGTGATCGAGGCGCCGTACGTATTGCAGGCCGCGAACGAGCTGAAGGTCGACGCCGGCTGGATGGTCGTCGTGTACGACCTCGGCGAGGCGAGCGCCAACCTGCTGCAGCCGTTCTGGATGTTGCCGACGCTCGCCATCCTCGGCCTGAAGGCGCGCGACATCATGGGCTACACGTTCACGATGTTCCTGGCCTGCTTCCCGGCCGCACTGATCGCCGTGACGCTGCTGGCACCCCACGTCACCTCATGAGAGTCGCATCACAGCGCCTCCCTGGATGCCAACCTTGCAACGTTGTAAGGCGTCAGCGGAAGAGTCCCGGTGGACCGTTTTCACTTGGACGCCCCGTGGTTGCTAGCATCCGGAGCGGATTCGGGCGCGTTACCACACCCACCGTAGTCTGTGGGGCAATGACTCCAGCCAGATCGTCGAGGATTGCAGCGTGAGTGAAGCTCGTAGGAAGGCCGCCCCGGCCCGCCGTCGGCAGAAGAGGCACTGGGCGGTCCGCGTTCTCGGCTGGCTGGCCGCGCTGATCTTCCTCGGAATCATCGGCTCGGTCGCGACCTTCTTCATCGTGTACCAGACGACGAAGATCCCGGACCCGAACAAGGAGTTCGCCACCAACACGACCACGGTGACGTACGCCGACCAGCGGAATCCCCTAGGCACGTTCTACGAGCAGAACCGGCATTCGGTGCCGATGTCGCAGATCCCGAAACGCGTCCAGGACTCGGTGATCGCGGCCGAGGACCGGACCTTCTGGACCAACCCCGGCATCTCGCCGTCCGGCATGGTCCGGGCCGCGGTGAACATCGCCCGCGGTGAGCAACTGCAGGGTGGTTCGACCATCACGCAGCAGTACGTCAAGGTCATGTACCTGACCCAGGAGCGGACGGTCGGACGCAAGCTCAAGGAACTGTTCATCGCGACCAAGCTGGGCCGGCAGCAGGACAAGAGCAAGACGCTCGAGGGCTACCTGAACACGGTCTACTTCGGCGAGGGCGCGTACGGCATCTCCGCCGCGGGCGACGCCTACTTCAGGAAGCCCGACCCGAACACACTGACTGTCCCGGAGTCAGCGCTTCTTGCCACCGTTCTGAACAACCCGACGCTGTTCGACGTCACCGATCCCGACCCGCGGACCAAGAAGCGGATCATCGACCGGTATCACTACGTCCTCGACGGCATGCAGCAGATGGGCACGATCAGCACGGCCCAGGAGAGGCAGTACGCCAACGCGCTGCCGAAGCTCGACATGAGGCCGAAGAGCAGCCGCTACGGCGGCCCGAACGGCTTCCTCCTGGACATGGCCCGCAAGGAGCTGGGGAAGCTCGGTTTCGACGAGGACGCGATCACCGGCGGCGGCTTGAAGGTCACGACCACCTTCAACTACACGCAGCAGAACAAGATCCTGCTCGCCGCGAAGGAAGAGAAGCCGAAGAAGAGCAACGGCCTGCACATCGGGATGGCCTCGGTTCAGCCCGGCACCGGTCAACTGCTGGCGATGTACGCCGGGCCCGACTACCTCAAGAGTCAGCTGAACTGGGCGACGACCAAGGCCCGGCCGGGTTCGTCGTTCAAGCCGTTCGCGCTGGCCGCGGCGCTCCAGGACGGGAAGTCGATCTACGACATCTTCCAGGGCGACAGCCCGATCACGATCCAGGGCCAGAAGTTCGGCAACGAACTCAGCACCGACTACGGCGACGTCACGTTGCTGAAGGCGACCGAGGAGTCGGTCAACACCGCCTTCTACGACCTGGTCGACAACAAGATGGACAACGGGCCGGAGAAGGTCACAGCCGCGGCCGAGGCGGCCGGCATCCCGGCCTCGAAGACCCTCGAGGACGACAAGGGCAACCCGTCCACGGTGCTCGGCCCGGACGCGTACGCCTCGCCGGTCGACATGGCGAACGCGTACGCGACGTTCGCTGCCGAAGGCAAGTACACGCCGCTGCACGTGATCAAGGAAGTTCGTGGTCCTGACGGCAAGGTGCTGTGGTCGGACGCGAGCGTGCTGAAGCAGCAGAAGCAGGCGTTCCCGCCGGAGGTCGCCAACATGGTGAACTACGTTCTGCAGCAGGTCGTCAAGGACGGTACCGGAACGGGCGCCAAGGACCTGGACCGTCCGGTTGCCGGCAAGACCGGCACCGCGGGTGGTGTCGCGGTGGAGGACCGGGCCGAGAACAAGAAGTGCGGCGGCTGTAAGGACGGCTCGGCGACGCTGACCTCGTGGTGGAGCGCCTACACGCCGCAGCTGTCGACCTCGGTGCTGTACCGGGCCGGCAAGGACGGCGAGTCCGACCTCGACCCCTACAGCGACGACCCGGCGTTCTTCGGTGGCAACTGGCCGCTGAAGACCTGGCTCGCGTTCATGAAGGCAGCCCTGGACGGCGTGCCGTCGGCCGACTTCGTCGCGCCGGACGCGGACCAGGTCAAGGACACCACCACGCCGACGTACACGCCGCCGCCGAGTACGCCGACGAACACACCCACGAACACGCCACCGCCCAGTACTCCGCCGCCGAACACGCCGCCTCCGTCGACGCCGCCGCCGAACACCCCGACGAACACGCCGACGAAGACGAAGCCGACCAAGCCGACGAACACACCGGGCTGGCCGTCGTTGCCGACCGGCGGGACGACGAGCGAACCGACGAAGACCCCGCAGAAACCCGGCGGCGGTCAATAGCTCAAGACGACGGCACCCCACCCGGGGTGCCGTCGTCGTTTGGTTGCCAGGTCCGGAGATAAGGCACGATGGTGGCGTGACTCGGGCGGACTTTGGCATGCGGTGGTGCGGGCGTGTTTGAGCGCACGGCCGATGGTGACCCCAAGCCGGGGCGGGCCCGGCGGGCCCGGGTGGACGGCGTCGGCTGGCAGCGGTGGATGCCGACGGCCCAGGGCCGTGAGGTGCTCGGGTGGTGGCTGGTCAGCCGGGTGGCGCTGTTCGTACTGTCGGTCTCGGCGCCGCTGCTGTTCAACCGGGGCAACGACTACCCGAACGTCTGGCACGCCTGGCTGCAGTGGGACGTCTGGCACCTGAAGGCGGTCGCCGAGTTCGGCTACAACCACGGCGAGCCGTCCGGAGCGCCACTGGCGGCGTTCTTCCCCGGTTTCCCGTTGCTGGTCCGGCTGGTCAGCTACACCGGCATCGGGTACGTCGCCGCGGGCATCGTCGTGTCCGCGGTGGCCAGCGCGTTCGCGGGCATCTACCTGGCGCGGCTGGCGCAGTACGAGTTCCCGGAGCTGAAGGGCATCGGCCCGAACGCGGCAATGATCTGGTACGGCGCTCCGGTCGGCGTCTTCCTCGCCGCCGGGTACACCGAGGCGCTGTTCTGCGCGTTCGCCTTCCCCGCCTGGCTGGCCGCGCGACAAGGGCGCTGGGCGCGGGCCGCCGTGTTCGTCGCGCTGGCGTCGACAGTGCGGGTGTCCGGGATCTTCCTGATCTTCGCGTTGCTCGTCGAGTTCATCACCTCGAAGAAGCGGGACTGGCTGTCGCTGCCGTGGCTGGCGTTGCCTGCCGTGCCCGTGCTGGGTTTCATGGCGTACCTGAAGCAGATCCATGGCTCGTGGTTCGCCTGGCAGCAGGCGCAGGAGAAGGGCTGGGCGCGTGAGTTCACCTGGCCGTGGATCTCGCTCGAGCACACGTTCCAGGCCGCCAGCAAGGGCCACTTCTCGCCCGACCGCAGCGACTGGACCTGGATGTTCCGCGCCGAGCTGGTCGCCCTGTTCGTTCTTCTGCTGCTCCTGGTCTGGCTGTTCTGGCGCCGGTCCTGGGGGGAGGCCGCCTGGGTCGCCGCAACAGTCGGCGCATTCTGTACGTCGTTCTGGATCTACTCGCTCACCCGCGCCACCCTGCTCATGTGGCCGCTGTGGATCGGCCTGGCCGTCCTCGCCCGACGGAGACCGTGGATCGGTCGGCTCTACCTGGCCGTGGCCATACCGCTGGCAGCTATCTGGGCGGCCGGCTTCTTCACCGGCCGCTGGTCCGGCTGAGTAGTTCTGCTCAGGCACTCCGCCCGCTGCGTCCTTAGCGTGAACCTATGGATGGCCGGACGATCGGCAGGGTCACGGTGCAGGCGGCCTTCGTCGGTGTGGTGGCAGGTGTCGCGTACGCGACGATGCGGCAGTTCGGTGCCCCGCTCTGCCCGCCGACCGCGGTGAGCTGCGCGGCGGAGACCGGGGGCGCGCTGTTCGCAGTACAGCTCGGGGGTGTGGCGACTGCGCTGGCGCTGCCGGTGCTGGCGCTGCGGGCCGGGCTCGGATGGGGATTCGCGGTCGTCGCCACGGCCGGGATCGTGGCCGTGAACGCGGTCTGGTTCCTGACGATGTCCGACATGTGGACTGTTTTGCGGTGAGGCAACCCTCGGGAGAGTTCGAGCGTCGTTAGGGATGAAGGGGTGGCAGTCCGGGCGGGGACCGCCACCCCTCATCACACTTCGTCACAACCGAATCTCCGGCGGAACCTTTCAGGGGCAGGCTCCGCCGGGTAGTCACACCGAGGGCGATGGCAACTGCCGTCGCCCTCGCGTCATGATGCAACCTCCGCGCGGGCTCACCCAGTAGTTCCAGGGTGAGATCACCGACAAGGGAGGGCCGATCGTGAGCGATCGCGACGCGGAGTACCTCGAGTACATGACCGCGCACCGGGGCCGGATGCTGCGTACTGCCCGGCTGCTCACCGCGGGGGACACGCACTGGGCCGAGGACCTCGTCCAGGTCGCGCTCACCAGGCTCTACGTGCACTGGTCGAAGGTCCGCAAGGAGGACGGAGCAGCGCGGTACGCCGACCGGATCCTGGTGAACGCCTTCCTCGACGAACGCCGGCGGATGTGGCGGCGCCGGGAGTCGGCCACCGAGCAGCTGTACGACGCCGCGACGCCGACCGGCCAGGACCAGGCCGAGCGGCTGACTGTGCTCGGTGCCCTGGCGAAGCTCCCGCGCCGCCAGCACGCCGTCGTCGTACTGCGGTACTTCCGCGACTTCGATGTCCACACCACCGCCGAACTGATGGGCTGCTCGGAAGGCACCGTGAAGTCCCAGACCTCGCGGGCGCTCTCGACGATGCGCGATCTCCTGCACGATTCCCTCGAAACCATGGAGAGCCTGCGATGACCGACCTGAAGGAACTGCTCGACGAGGCCGCAGGCCCCGAGCCCACCGTCACCGACACCGACCTGTCCGCCGACCTGACCCGCGGCCAGCGCGCCCTGCGCCGCCGCCGCATCACCGGCATCACCACCGGCGCGGTCGCGACAGCCCTCGTGATCGGCGTCGGCTGGTCCGTCCTCCCGTCCGGCACGACGAACGGCGCACCGGACCCGGCCGCCGACACCACCAAGACGCCAAAGGTGGAGACGACCCCGAAGGACTACCGGCACCTGGACCCGGACAAGCGCAAACCGCCGGTCATTCCGGCGAAGCCGGTACCGCTGGCGGCCAACAGCACGCCGTTCGCAGGCGTCGTCTTCACCTGCGACCTGATCCCGCGCGGCTGGGCTGTCAGGAGCTTCGCCAAGCAGATCGTGTTGTACGACCCTAAGCTGGCCAACTCGAGTCAGTACCACGACGCGACCTACGTGCTGAACGTCTGGTCGGAAGACATGGTGGACGACGGCGACGGGCTCACGCCGGCGAAGTACGGCGAGGCCTGGACGAAGCTGCCCAAGGTACGCGCGGGCAACCAGCAGGTGGTCACGACTGGTGTGCCGGGCAGTCCGTACGGCCGCCAGCAGGTTTTCCTCCGCCAGGGGAACACGAAGCACCTGGTCACGGTCACGAACCAGGCGTGGAACCTCGCCTGGGACATGAACACGCTGCTGAGGTTCGCCGGCTCCTGTCACTACAAGAAGTGACGGGAGCCGGCGACCGGGATCAGCCCCAGTTGCGGTCGATGGACTGGGACGGGGTCGGGCTCGGCTTCGTCTCGGCGACGCGTTTGTCGGTCGGGTGGGTGCCGGTCTCGACGCCCTTCAGCGTCCCGAGGAGCTCGACCTCGGCGAGCGTGACGCCGTCCGCGCCCGCTGCCGGGGTCAGCACCAAGCGGTACTGCGTATACGCCTTCGGGGACGCGATGCTGAAGGATCTCGTGTACGACGCCCACGCGAACGTCTCGCCACTGCGACGATCCACCGTGGACCACGTCGTACCGTCGTTCGAACCCTCCAGCGTCCACGCGGACGGCGCCGTACCGGTGGCGCCGCTGGTCAGCGTGTACATGCCGACCGGGCGGCCCTGCGGCAGGGCGACCGTGACGGTGGGCTGAGCGCCGGTCAGCGTGACCTGCGTCTTCGAGTCGTTGTCGATCAACGCGGAGACGTCAGCGCCGCCGGCACCGATCACCGCTCCGGTGTCGGACGTCGAGTCGCGCCAGGTCGTCGGGTCCTCGCCGGGCTTGGTGATCGACGGCGGAGCGTCGTTCCGGCCGGTGCCCCACTTGGTCGGCTGGTCGGTCATCTCGAACTCGATCTTGCCGCCGTTCGCGATCAGGTCGTGCGGCAGCGCGGTCGACGTCCACGCCTTCCCGTTCACGCGAAGGCTCTTGACGTAGATGTTCTTCGACGAGTTCTTCGGCGCGCTGATCACCAGTTTCTTCCCGCTGGCCAGCCGGACCGTCGCCTTGGTGAACAGCGGCGAGCCGATCGCGTACGTCGGCGAGCCGACCTGCAACGGGTAGAACCCGAGCGAGCTGAACAGGTACCACGACGACATCTCGCCGTTGTCCTCGTCACCCGGGTACCCCTGCCCGATCTCCGAGCCGGTGTACAACCGGGACAGCACCTCGCGCACCTTCTCCTGCGTCTTCCACGGCTGTCCCGCCACGTCGTACATGTAGGTGATGTGGTGCGACGGCTGGTTGCTGTGCCCGTACTGACCCATCCGTACGTCGCGGGCCTCGAGCATCTCGTGGATCGTGCCGCCGTACCCGCCGGTGTGCAGCGCGTCCTCGGGTGTGCTGAAGAACTCGTCCAGCTTCTTCGCCAGCCCGTCGCGGCCGCCGTAGATCGCGGCCAGGCCGGCTCCGTCCTGCGGCGTCGAGAACGCCATGTTCCACGCGTTCGTCTCGGTGTAGTCGTGGCCCCAGTCCTGCGGGTCGAACGTGCTGGGCGAGTTGCCCCAGACACCGTCCGGTCCCTTGCCCTGGAAGAAGCCGACGGTCGGGTCGAACAGCGTGACGTAGTTGCGGGCCCGGTTCAGGAAGTATTTGTAGTTGTCCAGGTACTCCTGCTTGCGCGGGTCGTTCTTCTTCGCCTTGTCGTACAGGGCCTTCGAGAGGTTCGCGATGCCGAAGTCGTTGATGTAGCCGTCCATCGACCAGCTGAAGCCTTCACCGGTGGTGTTGGCCGTGTAGCCGTTGAACGTGGACAGGTCCATGCCCTTACGGCCGACGTTCTGCGACGGCGGGACGACGGTCGCGTTCTTGACGGCAGCGTCGTACGCCGCCTGGACGTCGATCCCCTTGACGCCCTTGAGGTACGCGTCCGCGAAGGCGACGTCGGACGACGTACCGACCATCAGGTTCGCGTAGCCCGGTGACGACCAGCGGGAGATCCAGCCGCCGTCCTTGTACTGCTGGACGAATCCGTTGACGAGATCGGCGGCCTCGGGCGCGAACAGCGAGTACGCCGGCCACACCGTCCGGTAGGTGTCCCAGAAGCCGTTGTTCACATAGGTCTGCCCGGCGACGATCTTCGAGCCGGTCGTGGTCGGGGTGTCGGTGCCGACCTTCGGCGACGTCGGCGACGCGTAGGTGATGACCGGCTTCGACGCAGTGCCGGTGTTCTCGGAGCCGTTGTTCGGGTAGAGGAACAGCCGGTAGAGGTTGGAGTACAGCGAGGTCAGCTGGTCTGCCGTGGCACCCTCGACCTCGATCGTGCTCAACTTGGCATCCCAGGCAGCCTGCGCGGCGTCCTTGACCTTGTTGAACTTCGATGCGGCCGGCAGCTCGAGCTCGAGGTTCTTCCGGGCCTGCGCGGTGCCGATCAGCGAGGTCGCGATCCGCAACTGCACCTGGGTGGTCTTGGCATCGAACATGAAGTACCCGCCGACGTCCGCTCCGCCGCCGTTCGCAAGCTTGCCGGAGGCAAGGACCTTCTGGTCGACGACGCCGTACACGAACAGCCGGCCGGCCCCGGTGGACAGGCCGCTCTTGATGTCGGTGTAGCCGGTGACCACGCCGGTCGCCGGGTCGAGGGTCAGCCCGCCGCTGTTGTTGACGTTGTCGAAGATCAGTGACGCCTTGCCGGCCGGGAAGCTGAACCGCAGCATCGCCGCGTGGTCGGTCGGCGCGATCTCGGCCGCGTTGCCGTTGTCGAACGTGACGCCGTAGTAGTACGGCCGCGCGACCTCGTTGTCGTGGCTGAACGCCCAGGCCCGCGCCTTGCGGTCCGCGGTCGGGGTGTCGGCGGTCGACGGCATCACCTGGAAGGTCTGCCGGTCACCCATCCACGGGCTGGGCTCGTGGCTGATCGACAACGCCTGCATGGTCGGCCTGTTGTCCTCGTTGTTGCCCTTGGCATAGTCGTACAGCCAGGACGTCGAGCCGGCGTTCGTCACCGGCGTCCAGAAGTTGAAGCCGTGCGGTACGGCGGTTGCCGGGAAGTTGTTGCCCCGCGAGAAACCGCCGGTCGCGTTCGTGCCGCGGGTGGTCAGCGCGAGATCCGACGGGTGCTTGGCCGCGGTCTTCTGCGCCGCGCGGTCCGGGTTGATCGCGGCCGCGATCCGGATGTCGTCCAGCCAGCCACGGAAGTCGGCCGGGCCGGACGGCTTGTCGTACCCGACCAGGATCCGCTTGATCGTCTTACCCGCGGCCACCTTGCCGAGGTCAGCCTCGACGTTGTTCCACTGGTTCGTGTAGAGCGCCTTGGAGTCGCCCTGACCGCGCGGGCTGAGCGTGAATCCGTGGTGGTCCTTGGCCTTCAGGTCGCTCAGGTACGTGCCGTCGTCGAACGCGAGGTCAAGCGAGGCGTACGTGCTCGGGTAGCTGAGATCGCCCTCGACGTGCTCGGGGAAGATCTTGTACGACAGGCGGGTGTCCTTGCCGACCTTCAGGTCGACGTCGGAGATCTTGTTCCACGTGTAACCGCGGCCGGTGCTCTCCTGGTGCCCGGCGTACCGGAAGGACTTGACTCCGGTGAAGCCGACGCGGGCGCGGGCGTTGTAGGCACTGGTCGGGCCGGAGTCCAGCTGCGACTCGGCCACTGGTCCGGGTGGCGGCAGCGGTGCGCCGTTGGAGAGGTACCAGTCGGCGAGCTGGACGATGTCCTCGCCATGGTTGAGCGTGACGTCCAGCTTGAAGAACTTGTACGCCGTCTCGTTCGAGAAGCTGTACTCCTTCGTCTGGAACCTGTTCTCGAAGCTCTGACCGGTCTGCGTGTCCAGCGTGGTCCAGGTGGTGCCGTCGTTCGAACCGGAGACGGTCCAGTTCTGCGGGTCGCGGCCGTCGGCGTCGTTCGCCGAGGTCAGCGCGTACTTGCGGATCACCACCGGGGCCGAGGTCTCGTAGACCAGCCAGCCGGTCGGCTCGAACACCAGCCACTTGGTGAACTTGTCACCGTCGGCCGCGTTCGTGGCGATCTCACCGCCACCGGTGTTCTCGCCGTTCGCGGTCACCGTGGTGACCTTGTCCATCTCACTGCCGCCGATTCCCGTCGGCGTCGGGCCGCGCACTCCGTCGGTACGGGGCTTCCCGTCCGGTCCGGTCTCGACAGCGTCGGTGTACCCCGGCTGCGGCTGGCCCGGCTCGAAGGAGGTGAAGAACGAGGACCCGCTCACCACAGGCTGATCAGCCACGGCGGTCGGAGGGACGGCAGCTGACGTCATGGAAGTAGACATTGTCACAACGAGCCCTAGAGACGCGACGAGCCCCAGTGGGCGGCGGAGATCCATACACGCTCCTTGCACAGCCGGCCGGCACGACGGGACGCCCCCGCCCACCGGTATGAGTACGCGGCCCCGATGACAAGGTTGTCAGCCCGCGCCCGGGGTGATCCTGCCCATCATGATCACCCGCGGTCAAGGGTTCGTCGCACACCGTTCGCCCGTGTCCTGCAGTTGGTCTGTGAGCGGTAGGTTGAGGCCCATGGACGAACGTGTGCTGGTCACCGGGGCGGCCGGGTTCATCGGGCGGGCTGTGGTCGCCGCCCTGCGGGAGCGTGGGGTCGCGGTGACCGCTGTGGACCGTGAGCCGCCGGATGCGTCCTGGGACGCGGGCGTGCAGGTGGTAACGGGTGATCTGGCCGAGCAGGAGACCTGTATCGCGGCCTTCGAGACCAGACCGACCGCTGTGGTCCACCTGGCCGCGCTGACCTCGGTGCTGCGCTCGGTCGACGCTCCGATGCAGACCTTCGCGCAGAACGTCACCATCACTCAGGTCCTGCTCGAGCTGGCCCGGGGCAGTGGTGTGGATCGGTTCGTACTCGCGTCGACGAACGCTGTGGTCGGTGACGTGGGTACGTCGACCATCACCGCGGACCTCCCGCTACGGCCGCTCACGCCGTACGGCGCGACCAAGGCGGCGGGGGAGATGCTGCTCTCGGCGTACTCGGGGAGCTATGGGATGTCGACCGCCGCGCTGCGGTTCACGAACGTCTACGGGCCGGGCATGTCGCACAAGGACAGCTTCGTGCCGCGGATGATGCGCGCTGCCCTCAGCGGGACCGGCGTCAAGGTGTACGGCGACGGGCAGCAGCGGCGGGACCTGGTGTTCATCGACGACGTGGTGAGCGGCGTACTGCTCGCGCTGGAGAGCAGGTACGACGGTCGCGCGATCATCGGCTCCGGACGGTCGGTGTCGGTGCTGGAGATGATCGAGACCGTCCGCGAGGTCACCGGCCGCCCGGTGCCCGCGGAACACATCGACGCGCCGGCGGGCGAGATGCCCGCGGTGGTTGTAGACATCGCCAACGACCTTGGCTACAAGCCGACGGTCACGCTGGAAGAGGGCCTGGCGCGGACGTGGGAATACTTCAAGCTGCAGTGAGGAAGCACTGGCTGCTGGCCATCTTCCTGTTCTTCGGTGTCGTACTGCGGGTGCTCGCGGTCATCGCCTATCGGCCGGCGATCGTCTACACCGACTCCGTGCAGTACCTGACGAACATGGGGAAGCTGAGCCCTGACCAGCTCAACCCCATCGGCTACGACCTCGTGCTCGGTCCGCTGGTCTGGATCGGCGGGCTGACCTTCGTAGTGATCGTGCAGCACCTCGTCGGACTGCTTCTGGGCGTAGCGATCTACGCACTGGCCCGCAGGCTCACCGTGTACCGCTGGCTGGCCGCGGTGGCTGCGGCGCCGATCCTGCTCGACGCCTACCAGGTGCAGATCGAGCAGAACATCATGGCCGAGACCACGTTCGACGTGATCCTGGTAGCGATCCTGTGGCTGCTCCTCGGCCGCGTGCCCGGCTGGAATCGCGCAGCCGTCGTCGGCGTACTGATCGGCACTGCCTTCACAGTCCGCGCTATCGGCATGGTCCTGCTGATCGCAGTGGTGCTCTACCTGGTCGTGGTCGGCAACGCCTGGCGCAAGCGCCGCATGGACGTCGTACGCCGTACTGCGGCAGCCATAGCCGGATTCGCCATCGTCTTCGCCGCGTACGTCGGCTACTACCGCGCCGACACCGGCCGCTGGGGTTTCACCGGCGCCGAGAACCAGATCCTGTACGGGCGGACCGCCACGGTCGCCAACTGCGCCAAGCTCCCGCTCAACGAGGGCACGCGACTGTTCTGCCCGAAGGAGCCGCTGGGGGAGCGCCTCGGCGTGGACAAGTACGCCCACAACCACTACGGCGACCCGAACTGGCCCGGCCCCCTCCCACCCGGTACGACGAAGCGCCAGTTGGCCACCGAGTTCGCGCACCTCGTCATCAGGCATCAGCCGCTCGACGTGACGTGGGCCGCGCTGAAGGACTTCGGGAAGGGTTTCGCGCCGACACGGACCAGCTCGCCCAACGACGTACCGCTGAACCGCTGGCAGTTCCAGCTGACCTATCCGAACCTCAGTGACCCCAACACCGCGAAGGCAGCGGTGAAATGGGGCGGGTCGGAGCCACACGTCAGCCACGTACCTGCGGTCATTCTGCGCGCGTACCAACTGCACGGCGGCTACACGTCCGGCACGCTCCTAGCCCTCTATGCGCTGATCGCACTGGCCGCAGTAGCCGGCCTGGGACGAGCGAAGACGTCAGGTCTCCGCTCAGCCGCACTGCTGCCGGTAGCAGCAGGTGTGATCCTCTTGCTCGGGTCAGCGGCGTTTGAGTTCTCCTGGCGCTACCAACTGCCCGGACTGATCTTCTTCCCGCTCGCAGGCGCCATCGGGCTACGCGCGATTCTCGGCAAGGACCAGGCTCGCCCGGCGATGGCGGACTACCCGGACACCGTCGATTCCCTTGCAGTAAAGGACTTCGGCAAGCAGGAGTTCGCACCGGTCGTCGTAGTCATCGCGGCGTACAACGAGGCCGGCGGGATCGGCCAGGTGCTCACCAACATGCCGCGTACGTGCGCCGGCCTGCCCGTCGACGTACTCGTCGTGGTGGACGGCTCGACCGACAACACCGCCGAGATCGCCCGCGAACACGGGGCTTTCGTGTGTGTTGCCCCGAGCAACCGTGGTCAGGGCGCCGCGCTCCGGCTCGGGTACAACCTCGCAGCCGAAGGCGGAGCGGAGTACGTCGTCACGACCGACGCGGACGGGCAGTACGACAACAGCGAGCTCGAAGTACTGCTGGAGCCGATCTTGACCGACCGGGCCGACTTCGTCACCGGTTCGCGCCGGCTCGGAGCGGAGGATGCCGACAGCCGGCTGCGCTGGGTCGGCGTACGGGTCTTCGCCGTACTCGCGTCGATTCTGACCCGGCGCAAGCTGACCGACACGTCGTTCGGGTTCCGCGCGATGCGGGCCGAGCTGGCGACGGCGGTGACGCTGCGCGAACCGCAGTACCAGTCCTCTGAGTTGCTGCTCGGTGCGCTGGCCATCGGTGCCCGCGTGGTCGAGCTGCCGATGACGATGCGCCGGCGCGGTGACGGGAGCAGCAAGAAGGGCCCGGGCCTCGTGTACGGCGCCAACTACGGGCGGGTGATGACGACTACGTGGTTACGGGAGTACGTGCTTCGACGTTCTCGGCGGCGGGCGCAGGCTTGGCGAACACCAGCCGGTCGAACAGCACGAACTTCACGATGAACAGGATCGCGTACGTCGCGAGGTAGGAGCCGGAGACCAGCATCGTCTTCCAGGCGTGTGATTCGATCGGCTGGACCAGGTGGTCCGTCACCGAGGTGACCACCGCGGCGGTGACCGCGGAGCCGATCACGATGATTGTGTACGGCAACTTCTGACCGCTGCGGCCCCAGGTGTAGCGGCGGTTCAGGACGTAGTTCGGGACGGCGCCGGCGAACCAGGCGACGACGGTCGCGACGATCGCCGCAGTACCGAACCAGTAACACAGAGCGAACGCCAACTGGCTGACCACGGTTGCGACCACGGAGGATGCCGAGTACCTCGCCCACAGCAACAATCGGCCGCGGGAGAGTCCGGTCTTGGTGATAGCGCGCATCGGGGCCTATTCTGCACCCGCGCAGCGCCCGAGAGCACTCCGGCGGGAATTCTCAGCCGATTGCCAGCGAATAGATGACCCCCGTCACGTTACTGGAGCGGGTACTCGGGATAGGAAGGACTGTGACGACGTTCCCCGACGGAAGGCGGCCGAGCCGTGCGCGTACTCGTCCTGGGCGGTGACGGCTACCTGGGGTGGCCGACGGCACTGCACCTCTCCGACCGCGGCCACGACACGGCCGTTCTCGACAACATGGCCCGCCGCGGGTACGACCGCGAGCTGGGCGTCCAGAGCCTGGTCCCGATCGAGGACCTCGAAACCCGGGCGGCAGCCTGGGAAGAGGTCTCCGGCAAGCGGATGCCGACGTACGTCGGTGATCTGCTCGACGCCGAGTTCGTCTACCGGGTGCTGACCGAGTTCGAGCCGGACGCGATCGTGCACTTCGCCGAGCAGCGGGCCGCGCCGTACTCGATGATCGACCGCGAACACGCTGTGTACACGCAGCACAACAACGTGGTCGGCACGCTGAACCTGATGTACGCGATCGCCGAGACCAACCCGGACATCCACCTGGTCAAGCTCGGCACGATGGGCGAGTACGGCACGCCGAACATCGACATCGAGGAAGGCTGGCTGGAGGTCGAGCACAACGGGCGTAAGGACCGGATGCTCTACCCGAAGAAGCCCGGCTCGTTCTACCACCTGTCCAAGGTGCACGACTCGCACAACCTCGAGTTCGGCTGCCGGATCTGGGGGATGCGCGTCACCGACCTCAACCAGGGCGTGGTGTACGGGCAGCAGACCGACCAGACCGTGCAGGACGCGCGGCTGGCGACCCGGTTCGACTACGACGCCGTGTTCGGCACCGTGCTCAACCGGTTCTGCATTCAGGCCGTGCTCGGTGAGCCGCTGACCGTCTACGGGTCAGGCGGGCAGACGCGAGGCTTCCTCGACATCCGGGACACCGTCGAGTGCATCCGGCTCGCAGTGGAGAACCCGGCCGACGCCGGCGAGTTCCGGGTCTTCAACCAGATGACCGAGAGCTACTCGGTCTCCCAGCTCGCCGATCTGGTCGCGGAGTGCTTCCCCGGCCCGGTCCAGGTCGAGCACCTGGAGAACCCGCGCGTCGAGCAGGCCGAGCACTACTACAACGTGAAGCACACCGGCCTGGTCGGCCTGGGCCTCCAGCCCCACCTGCTCTCCGAAACCCTGATCGAGTCCATGTTCGACATCGTCTCCGCCAACAAGGACCGCGTCGACCCAGCCGCCCTGCTCCCAACAGTCCGCTGGCAGGGCCACCTCAAGCAGTAGCTGCTACGAGGATCGTCGGGATCGCGGCCAAGAAGCGGTCTCGGCGGGAGCGGGTGGATTGTTCGGTGAGCCAGGTGTCGGCGTCTTCCTTGGTGATCAGGGCCTGGTCGACGGCGGCGGTGGCGGCTGCTTTCAGTTGTGGGGCCAGCTGTTTGTGGTCGGTGATGACGTCGGTGTGTACGACGACCTCGACGTCGTGGAACTTGGCGTCGAGGAGGGCGTCGCGGAGGTCTCGTACTGCGCGTGGCGACACCGTGTGCGACTCGAGGCCGAGGCGGATGACGTCGGTGAGGTCCTGGTCCGAGCTGGTGATCATCACGAAGCCGTAGTCCTGCCCGCCGACCACGATCCGGCCGCCGGGACGCAGGACCCGATGGGCCTCGGCAATGGTCGGGGCCGGGTCCTCGAGCAGGTGGAACAGCCGCATCGCGCGGTACCCGTCCATCGACCCGGTCTCCAGCGGCAGGTCGTCCGAATGTGCCACGTGAAACATTGCCCCGGGCACCCGGTCCCGCGCGGCCTCGACCGCGTCCGGATCGGCGTCGATCCCGGTCACCTTCAGGCCCTTCCGGGCCAGCTCCGCCACCGCGTGCCCCGCACCGCAGGCGACATCGACACAGGTCGCGCCGCGTTTCAGCCCCAGCAGCCGGTACGACGCCGCGCGCAGCTCGGCCGCACCGGGCCGTTCCTCGATCCGCTCCAGAAAGCTCATGACTTTACGCTGCAACTTCAGGTCCACCTGAAGTCAACAGCGTCAGTCCATCGACACCTTGTCGAACGTGGTGGTCGTGTAGCGGACGTCGAGGTTGACCTCGTCGCCGACCGCCGGCGGTGCCACCGACGACGGCAGGAACAGCATGCTGGCCTGCATGTGCGGCGGCTCGGCGAACCAGCGCTGCTTGCCCTCGATGCTGAACGGCGACAACGCCATCCCGGCCGCGTCCAGGCTGCCCTTCGCCATCGCGATCGCGCGCTGCCGGACACTCGCGGCCGCGGTCGGCGCCTCCAGCCCGACGCCGTGCGCCGTACCGCCGGAGACGATCAGGATGTGACCGTCGCCGCTGACCCGGCGCTGCCGGTACCCGACCCGCTCACCGCGGCGGACCGAATGTACGTCGAGAACGGTCGCCCGGACCGTCAGCGCACCCCGGTCACCGAGCCACAGCCCGGTGCCCATCCGCAGCTTCACGTCCGGACCGATGTCGGCCAGCTTCTGCGCCGGCACGTGCGACACCCACAGCGTGCCCTTGCGTACGTCGAGCGCCGCCTTCGCCAACTGCTGCGCCTCCCGCAGGTTGGCCGACGTACCGCCGGCGCCCATCGGGAAATGCAGCGACCAGCCCTCGAAGCGGATCCGGTCGAGCGCGTTCAGCAGCATCGTGTGCCGCAGCTCGCGGGCCCCGATGCCGTGGCGGCGCATCGAGGTCATCACCTCGATCAGCACCCGGCTGCCGGCCGGGATCGAGACCAGGTCGGCCAGCCGGCTGACGGTGTGGATCACGTTCCTGCTCTGCGGCACCTCGAGGAACGGCCGCCACGGCGACAGTACGACGACGTCCTCGCGCGGGTCCGACGGGACCTCGAAGTACGTCCCGACCGCGACCGTCCGCGCGCCGAGCGCACGGGCCTCGGCCAGCAGCCGGTGGTTCCCGAACCCGTACCCGTTGCCCTTGGCGACCGGAACGATGTCGGGGTTCCACGTGGAACGCAGGTGATCACGCCATCGATCGGAATCGACGTGCAGGACTAGGGGCATGGTGTCAACGCCGTCTCATGTAGAGGTCGAATGCGGTGTAGAGCGCCTTGTTCAACGGCAGATCCCACTCACCGACGTACTCGACGGCCTCGCCGCCGGTCCCGGTCTTGAACTGGATCAACCCGACGTGCGGGTCGTTCGGGTCCAAGGTGTCGGTGATGCCCCGTAGGTCGTACACGGACGCGCCCGCCGCGAGCGCGTCCGTCATCATGCGCCACTGGACCGCGTTCGATCCACGCACGTCTCGCTTGGCGGTCGAGCTGGCACCGTAGGAGTACCAGGAATGTCCGCCGACCCGGACCCAGATCGTCGATGCGACCAGGTCGCCCTCGTGATGGGCGTTGTAGATCCGGAAGTCACAGCAGCCGGACGGCTGGTTCGCCATCGCGGCGTACATCTTCTCGAAGTACGGCAGCGGCCGCGGGGTGAAGTGGTCCCGCTGCGCGGTCTCGACGTACAGCCCGTGGAACGCCTTGATGTCCTCGGGTCCGCCCTGCGTCACCTCGACGCCGGCCTTGTCCGCCTTCTTGATGTTGCGCCGCCACAGCTGGTTCATACCCTTCAGCAGGTCGTCCTGGCTGCGGCCGGCCAGCGGCACCTGGAAGACGTACTGCGGTTGCCCGGCCGCGAACCCCTCCGCGACCCGCGGCGCCTTCCAGCCCAGTTTGCGCAGCTGCTCGGTGACAGTCGCGCCGGACGGCTCGATCACGTCCGGGCGGACGTCGCCGAGCTTCGGCTGCTGACCGCCGGCGATGGCGTCCTTGATCGTCTTCGCGGTCCAGCGCCGGGTCGCGATCGGCGGACCCATCCGGATGCCGAACGCACCGCGCTCCTGCAGGTGCGCGGCCAGCGGGCGCAGGTAGCTGCCGAGGTCGATCGCGTCCCAGTCGATCACCGGGCCTTCGGGCAGATAGGCGAGGTACCGCTTCACCTTCGGCATCTGCCGGTAGAGCACCAGCCCGACGCCGACGAGCTCCGCCGGGTTGGCCGGGTCGAACCAACCGAGTGACTCCGCCTTCCACTCACTCTTCACCGCCGCCCACCCCGGGGTCTGCAGGAAGCTCGCCGCCGGCTGCGCCGCGATGTACGCGGCATGCTCGTCGGCCGAGATGGTCCGAATGCTGAAGTCACTCACGGGGGGTCAGAGTACCGGCCCAGCTGCTGCAACCCCAGCTGAGCCGGTTTCTGATCAAACCTGTGTGAGCAGCTTCTCGGAGACGTCCCACAACCGAGTGGCCGACTCCGGATCCAGCGCGTACGGCGCGACCCCGTTCCGCTCGCCCGCGACGTTGGGGAGCGCCTCCTGGTTGTCCTCGAAGTACCTGCCTGTCACGCCCTGGATGAGAGGGGAGGCGGCCAGGAGGACGGACGTCGCCGCACCCTGCTCCACCGTCTTCCAGCGGTACTGCGCCCACCCCGCCTGCATCTCCTCCGGGACGTGCCGCTGGAGCGCGGTCCGGATCCCGCCGGGCATCAGCGCGTTGGTGACGATCCCGTCGGCGGCCCAGCGCTTGGCCGCCTCCACCGCGAACAGGATGTTGGCGGTCTTCGACTGCCCGTACGCCGCCCACGGCTCGTACGGACGGTGCTCGAAGTGCAGGTCTTCCAGGTGCACATCCGATTGCAGGTGTGCGCTCGAGCTGACCGAGACGACGCGGGCATCGCCGGCCGCGGCGAGCGCGTCATGCAGGCCGAGGGAGAGGCCGAAGTGGCCGAGGTGGTTGGTGGCGAACTGGTGCTCCCAGCCTTGCTGCGTGCGGTTCAACGGCTCGGCCATCACGCCGGCGTTGTTGACCAGGATGTGCAGCGGTCCGGTCCAGCTGTCGACGAAGGCGCGCACCGACGCCGGGTCGGCGAGCTCGATCGGAGCGACGAACACATGGTTGTTGCCGGTGCTCTCGATGATCTCCGCGGCGACGCGTTCGCCGGCCGCGGTGTTCCGTACGGCGAGCGTCACCTCGGCGCCCGCTCCGGCGAGGGCACGGACGGTCTCGACGCCGATCCCGGACGCGCCACCGGTGACGACCGCCCGGCGGCCACTGAGGTCGACGCCGGAGATCACCTCGGCCGCGGTCGACTCATATCCGAACGGTGTGGTGAATCTGCTCATCAGTGCCAGTCCTGTTCTGCGAGCTAGGCTTAACCGGAGGAGCCTCCGGTAACCCCAGTTAAGCGGAGGTGCCTCCGGTTATCAAGGTCCGCTAAGTTTGACGCCCGAGGGAGGGGACATGAGTGCTACCGGTGAGCGCCCGCTGCGTGCGGACGCCCTGCGTAATCGCGGCCAGATCCTCGACGCCGCGGCGCGTTCGTTCTCGAAATGCGGGCTGGAGGCGACGCTCGAGGGCATCGCGAAGGACGCCGGCGTCGGCATCGGCACCTTGTACCGGCACTTCCCGACCCGGGAGGCGTTGATCGAGGCGGCGTACCGCAGTGAGCTCGCGGCGGTCTGCGATGCGGCGTCGGAGCTGCTCGCGAAGCTCCCGCCCGCCGAAGCGCTGCGGGCGTGGATGGATCGCTTCATCGACTACATGTCTCGCAAGATGGGGATGGCTGATGCATTGCGAGCGGTGATCGCGTCCGGAGCGGATCCGTACGCGCAGAGCCGCGACCTGCTCGTCGGCGCGATCACCCCGATCCTCGAGGCCGGTGCAGCCGCTGGCGATCTGCGCTCCGATATCACCGCGGACGACGTACTGATCAGCCTCAGTGGCGTCGGACTGGCCGCGGCCGACCGCCGCGAGCAGGCGGATCGGCTCCTCAACCTGCTCATCGACGGCATGCGGTACGGCGCGTGACCCGCAAGGTGGCGCTGGTCACCGGCTCGGCGTCCGGCATCGGAGCGGCCACGGTACGGCGGCTGGCTGCGGACGGGATGACCGTCGCGGTGCACTCGCGATCCAGCTACGAGGCCGGTAAGGCACTGGCCGCCGAACTGGGCGGCTCGTACCACCAGGCCGACCTGTCCGACGATGCAGCTGCGCAAGCGTTGGTGCCGGAAGTCGTGAGTGAGCACGGGCGTCTCGACGTACTCGTGAACAACGCAGGCATCAGCTGGCCCGTCCCGCACCCATCCCTCGACGGCCTCACTGCAGACGACTGGCGACGACTGCTCGACGTCAACCTGATCGCGCCCTGGTTGTTGTGTACGGCGGCCCTCCCGGCGCTGCGCGAATCCGGCGGATCGATCGTCAACGTGACCAGCCACGCCGGCGTCCGTCCGAAGGGCAGCTCGATCGCGTACGCCGCCTCGAAGGCCGCACTGAACCATGTGACCAAGCTGCTGGCCGCTGCGCTCGGACCGGATGTTCGCGTCAATGCAGTCGCGCCCGGTCTCGTCGATACACCGCTCACCGAGTCGTGGACCGATGCACAGGAGCTGTGGAAAACCGCGAGCCCGATGCGTCGCGCTGCACAGCCCGCGGACGTCGCGGACCTGATCTCCGCAGTTATCCACAACAGCTACCTGACCGGTGAAGTCATCCTGCTCGACGGCGGCCTGAACCTGCGCTGATTCTGTCGGCGGCTGCTTCTACGATCGCGGGATGTCTTTGGGTCGGGACTTCCGTCGGTTGTGGGTTGCGTTCACGGTCAGCGCATTCGGATCGGCGGTGGGCCTCGGCGCGCTGCCGTTGGTCGCGGTCATCGTGCTGGACTCGAGCACGCTCCAGGTCTCGATGCTCGCGGCGTTGTCAGCGTTGGCAGGTGCAGCGATCGCCTTACCGATGGGGGACTTCATCGAGCAGCGGCGGAAGCGGCCGGTGATGATCGCGGCGGACCTGGCGCGGTTCGCGGCGCTGGCCTCGGTGCCGGTCGCGGCGGCGTTCGGCGTACTGACGTTTACGCAGCTGTGTGTGGCGGGGGTGTTGCAGGCGGCGGGCACGATTGCGTTCCAGGCTGCCAGCGGTGCGCATCTGAAGGCGTTGGTCCCGGCGGCCGGTCGGGCCGAGGCGAACAGCCGGTTCGAGCAGACGAACTGGCTCTCGTTGAGTGTCGGCCCGGTGATCGGCGGCGGGCTCGTCAGTCTGGTCGGGGCGACCATCACGCTTGCGGTCGACGCGGTGTCGTTCCTCGGTTCCGCGATCGGGATCCGGCGGATCAAGCAGCCCGAGCCGGAGCCGGTCAAGCGCGAGGGCAAGGTGGACATCACCGCCGGCTGGCGATACATCCTGCAGCATCGCGGACTGCGAGCCTTGTTCTGGAACTCGCAGCTCTTCGGCGGACCGGTGATGATGACGGCGCCGTTGCTCGCCGTCTTCATGCTGCGGGACCTCGGGCTGGCGGCATGGAGCTACGGGGTGATGCTGGGCGTCTCCTGCATCGGCGGGGTGATCGGCGCGCGGATGGCCCCGACACTGACCCGGCGGTACGGACTGCACTGGATGCTGCTGGTCTTCGGCGTACTGCGGGCGCCGTGGCTGCTGCTGTTCCCGCTGGCGCCGCACGGGATGGGTGGGTTCGTGGTGCTGACCGTGGCGGAGACGGCCCTGCTCGTCGGTGCGGGCGCGTTCAACCCGTCGTTCGCGACGTACCGGATGGAGCAGACCGAGGACGGGTTCATGTCGCGCGTGGTGGGGTCGTGGTCGATCAGTTCGCGGTGCGTGCAGCCGGCGTTCATCGCGCTCGGCGGCGTGCTCGCGACGGCGATCGGGATGCGGGGCGCGTTGTGGGTCGCAGGGATCAGTTGCACGCTGAGCGCCGTACTGCTGCCTTGGCGGTCGGCTAAACCAGCTGTCGTGCCTGAGCCAGCCTGACGATCGGGCCCATCACCCCGCCGGGCTGGCCGTCGAGGTAGTCGGCCGCCTCGTCCGGGGGCAGCACCAGCACCTCGGTGACCTGCTCGCCGTCCTCGGGGTTGGTCGGCTCCTGCTCGATGACGACGTCGGCGACGAAGTTCGCCCAGTACGAGACCGGATGCGGCAGATGGGGACGGTACGGCGCGGGCCGGCGATGGTCGGCGCGGTGGGCGCCGAGCCAGATCAGCGGGCCGGTCAGTCGCGCGCCGGCTTCCTCGAGCAACTCGCGCTCGACGAGCTGCTCGATCGTCTCGCCGGGCTCGCGGGTGCCGCCGGGCAGGAAGCGCCAGCCGATGTCGTTGCCGCAGACAACGATTCCGCCGGTGGTCCGGCAGACGACATGGACGTTGCTGATCAGTTCGTCCGGCGGTTCGTCGACGGTGAACCGGACATCGAGGTCGCCCCACTCCCAGTAACCGGGTGCGAACAGTTCGGGGAACTCCTCTGCCCAGGCCTGCATAGCCTCATTCTGCGCTACCGTCGCACGCATGGCGCACCCCGACCCCGAGCCCGAGTCCACCCCGGGCCCCGACACCGAGCCGGCCGCGGCAGCCGAGGCCGATGCGGAGGCTGAGGCGAAGGTCGAGGAGAGTCCTGAGGAGAAGCAGCAGCGGACGATCATCCGCTTCCTGTGGTCCTGTTCCTGGCTGACTGTGTTGACCGGAGTGTTCCTGCTCTCCGGGGTGCTCCAGACCTACAAGACCTACAGCGCGCTCTCCTGGCTCGGCGCAGTCGTCGCCGTCCTGTGCCTGGTCGCACTGATCGCGGCGTACGTCGCCTGCGCCCGCGGCAAGCTCACCCTGCGGACCCGACTGCTCGGCCCGTTCGACCTGTTCCAGCTGAGCACCCTGGTCATGGTGGTCGCCGTGATCTGCGGCCTTCTCATACCGTCGAGCAACACCGCCGCGCTGGCGCTGCTCCTCCCGTGGGCCCTGACCTACTGGATGTACGGCCTGGACCGGACGAAGACACCCACTACTTGAGGTGCGCCCGCAGGTAGTCCAGGTCGGCCTTCTGCCCGTTGTTCGCGTTCGGGGTCTCGACGACGACCGGCGCGCCGGCCGCCTGCACGACCGCGACGATGTCGGCCGGGTCGATATGACCCTCCTCGAAGTTGCTGTGCCGGTCCGCGCCCGAGCCGAACTCGTCGCGTGATCCGTTGGCGTGCACCAGGTCGATCCGCCCGGTGATCGCCTTCACCTTCTCGACGATCGTGGGCAGTTCCTCGCCGGCCGCGTGGAAGTGACAGGTGTCCAGGCAGAATCCGACGTTCTCCAGCCGGTCGTTGCCCGAGGCCTGCACCGCCTCCCAGAGCCGCGCGATCCGGTCCAGCTGCCGGGCCATCGCGTTCTCCCCGCCGGCCGTGTTCTCGATCAGCAGCGGCACCGGCAGCTCGGCCCGCTCGATGCACTTGCGCCAGTTGTCGAAACCGGCCTCCGGGTCGTCCTCGTCGCCGACGTGCCCGCCGTGCACGATCACGCCCTTGACGTCGATCTCGGCCGCCTTGTCCAGCGTCTGCTGCAACAGCTTCCGGCTCGGGATCCGGATCCGGTTGTTCGTGTTCGCGACGTTCAACCGGTACGGCGCGTGCACGTAGAGATCCACGCCCGCGGCGGCGGCGCGGGTCTTCAGCGCCTCCTCGCCATCGGCGTACGCGAGCTTCGGCGCCTTGTAGTCCTGCGGGTTCCCCAGGAAGAACTGCACCAGGTCGGCACCCCGATCGGCAGCCTCCGCCAACGGGTCTTCCTGCTCCACATGTGCACCGAGCTTCACAGTCATGACCCCACCCTAGAACTCTCCACGGACAGTTCAGGAACCCCATCCGGCCGACCGGGTCACGGTCCGCCCGGCGTCGCTCGGCGGCTGGACCGGGCGGCCTTCGAACTCGGTGGACAGAACGATGTGGGTGTTCATCTCGCCGTGTTCGCCGAGCCGTTCGAACAGGCCCTCGAGGTGCTGCATAGACGTGACGCGGACCCGCAGCATCGAGCAGGAGTTGCCGCTGAGCTTGTGGATCTCCAGTACTTCGGGGAAGTCCTCGGCGCGGGTGGTCTTCAGCAGGCACCGACCGGTTGTGCAGCGCATCTGGACGAACGCCGACAACGGCTGTCCGGCCCGGCCCGGGTCGACCTCGGCGCGATAGCCCTTGATCACCCCGGCCTCTTCCAGGCGGCGGACCCGGTCGGCGACGGCAGGTGGGGAGAGGTTGACCCGCTTGCCGAGCTGGTTGAAGGACAGGCGGCCGTCGGACTGCAGTGCGGCCAGGATCTGCCAGTCGGTGGAGTCGAGTTCGCGCTCCTGAAAGGTCATCTCCCCAGAACACCTTCGATATCGGTCCTCCACAAGGGCAGACGCCTTCCTTCGAGCATTCTGCACGGCAGGCGGCCTTTCTAGCGTTGTAAGCATGCTGATCCCGGTCGTTGTTGCTGCCGCCCTGATGAACGCCGCGATGGTCGCTGCCAGTGCGGTCAGCGCCATCCTGATCGCCGACGACCTCGGTCCGGCCCTGGCCGGCCTCCCCAACACCGCTGGTGTCCTCGGCACAGCCGCCGGCGCCATGGCAGTCGGCCGCTGGACAGCCAGACTCGGACGAGCCCAGGCCCTCCGCACCGGGTACGGCGTGGGCGTCGCCGGGGGAGCGTCGACTGTCCTCGCGGCTGTCGGCGGACCGGTCGCGCTGCTCTTCGTAGGCATGTTCCTGCTCGGCGTCGGGAACGCAGCGAGTCTCCTGTCCCGCTACGCCGCCGCTGACGCCGCACCACCTGATCGACGCTCCCAGGCCATGAGCACAGTCATCTGGGCAAGCACGATCGGTGCCGCCGGCGGACCGTTCCTGATGGCGCCGTCCCAGTCGTTCGCATCGGGCTTCGGTCTCCCGGCGATCGCAGGTCCGTTCCTCCTTGCCCTCGCTGCAGTCTTCTCCGCACTGGTCGCGTCGACGTACATCCGGCGTACCAGGTCGACCGATGCGCCTGAGGTCCGTCCAGTGGCTGGCGGTCACTCAGTACTACTGGCGGCTGGCGTCATGGTGGTCGGCCAGTTGGTGATGGTGTCGGTGATGACAGCAGTCCCCGTCCACACCCACCTGCACCACGACGGACTCGGGCTGCTGGGGGTCATGCTGTCCATCCACACCCTGGGGATGTTCGCCCTGTCTCCGCTGACGGGCTGGTGCATCGACAGGTTCGGGCCCCGCGTGGTGACGCTGGCCGGACTGGTCGGGTTGCTGGCGGCCGCAGTACTCGTCACTCGGACCGGACTGGTTTTCACACCGGCGTTGTTCCTGCTCGGCTACGCGTGGAACCTCTGCTACCTCGGCGGCAGCGCCCAGTTGGGTTCGGCCGAGCTGGAGAGCCGCGTGGAGTCGTTGATCTGGACCGTTTCCGCGCTCGCCACCGCGGCGTCGCCGTGGCTGTTCACGCTCGGCGGGTTCCCGGTGCTGGCGATGATCTCGGTGATTCTCGCCGTACCGTTGCTCGTGCTGGTGCTCCGTCGCGGTGAGCGCATCGTCGTACCGCGGTGACTCAGAGTCATCACAACAGGCCTGTGGATATGGTCAATAGGCCATCCGGACGCTGGTATTCTTTGGATGTGGCCCGGTCCTCGACCGGGCTCATTGCTTGGCGTCGGCGGCAATTGCCGACGGTGAGCACAATCGCATCGCCCTCCTGCCACGGAGAGACCGTGGCCGCCAAGTCCGAAGGAGGTGGAGTTCGCGCATGCGTCGTTATGAAGTCATGGTGATCCTCGACCCGGAGCTCGATGAGCGCACCGTGGAGCCGTCCATCGACCAGTACCTGAACATCGTCCGCAAGGAAGGTGGCACGGTCGAGAAGCTCGACATCTGGGGTCGTCGCAAGCTTGCCTATGACGTGAAGAAGAAGTCCGAAGGCATCTATGCCGTCGTCGACCTGACCGCCGAGCCGGCGGTGGTGAAGGAGCTCGACCGTCAGCTCACGCTGAACGAGTCGATCCTGCGCACCAAGGTCATCCGGCCGGACCAGCACTGAGCCTAGGGTCGTCAGCAGCCTCGGTACTGTCGGCACCGGCCGGTACCAATAGCTGTAGACATAGCTGTAGACACAGCCACACCCGATAGCAGGAGGAACGGCAATGGCAGGCGAACCACCTATCACCCTGATCGGTAACCTCACGGGTGATCCGGAACTGCGCTTCACGCCCTCGGGCGCTGCGGTAGCGAATTTCACCGTCGCGTGCACTCCGCGGACGCTGGACCGGCAATCGAACGAGTGGAAGGACGGGGAAACCCTCTTCATCTCGTGCGCGGTGTGGCGTCAGGTTGCCGAGAATGTTGCCGAGTCCCTGACCCGGGGTTCCCGGGTCGTCGTCACCGGCCGCCTCAAGGCGCGCAGCTACGACGACCGCGACGGGAACAAGCGCACCGTCTTCGAGTGTGATGTCGAAGAGATCGGCGCGAGCATGCGCTACGCGACGCTGAAGATCTCCAAGACCTCGCGTTCCGACGGCGGTGGCGGCGGTTTCGGTGGTGGCGGTGGTGGCGGCCAGCAGTTCGGTGGCGGCGGCAACCAGGGAGGTGGCAACCAGGGCGGCGGCTACGGCGGCGGTCAGGGCGGCCAGCAGAACGACCCCTGGGCAACCCCGCAAGGCGGTGGCGGTCAGTCCGCCCCGCAGAACGACCCCTGGGCCAGCCAGGGCGGCGGCTCGATGGAGGAGCCCCCGTTCTGATCGGCCCGCAAACCCGTTAGGGACCATTCCGGCACTCGTGCCGGGCTCTGGAAATAGGAAGAGAGCACCACAATGGCCAAGATCATTCGGAAGCCGAAGAAGAAGGTCTGCGGCTTCTGCAAGGACAAGGCGACGTACGTCGATTACAAGGACACCGCGCTCCTGCGCAAGTTCATCTCGGACCGCGGCAAGATCCGCGCCCGCCGGGTGACCGGGAACTGCGTGCAGCACCAGCGCGATGTCGCGACCGCTATCAAGAACGCTCGTGAGGTGGCCCTGCTGCCGTACACGAGCACCGCTCGCTGAGGGAGGCGCGGACCATGAAGCTCATCCTGTCTCAGGAGGTCGAGGGCCTCGGGGCTCCCGGCGACATCGTCGAGGTGAAGGACGGCTACGGCCGTAACTACCTGGTTCCGCGCGGCCTGGCCATCGGCTGGACCCGCGGCGCCGAGAAGCAGATCCAGACGATCAAGCGGGCGCGTGACGCCCGGGCGATCCAGGGCAAGGAGCACGCGAGCGAGGTCAAGAACCAGCTCGAGCAGCTCAACGTGACCCTGGCCGTCAAGGCCGGCGACACCGGCCGCCTGTTCGGTTCGGTCACCCCGGCAGACATCGCCACGGCGATCAAGTCCGCCGGCGGCCCGCTGGTCGAGAAGCGCGCGATTGCGATCGCGTCGCCGATCAAGACCACCGGCAAGCACCAGGTCGCGGTTCAGCTGCACCCGGAGGTGGCCGCCACGGTCCGCCTCGAGGTTGCCGCTAACTGACCACAGCACCAGCACGAAGGCCCGCGTTCCCGGAAGGGAGCGCGGGCCTTCCGTTTCAGTAGACGGCTGTGTTCAGCCGGGAAGGTCCTGGACGGTCGGCCACTCGACCGGGCCGGGCTCCGACGAGCTGTCGCTCGTGTCGTCCGGCTTCGCCACCGCGGGCCACTCGGCCGGCGCGGGCTGCGCCGCCTCGCCGTCGTTGTCGTCGGGCAGCGCCACCGTCGGCCACTCGGTCGGCGCCGGTTCGTTGTCATCGGCAAACACTTGGGCGGACGGCAGCAGCAGTACGCCGACCGCCATCAGCGTCAGCGCCGACCGACGCAGTAAACCACTCATCGTGGGGCCGGGTTCAGTGCGTAGAGGACCGAGTCGAAGACGACGATCGCGTGGTTACCGGCGATGCCCCACGGGCGGGTCGGCGCCGGGTCCAGCGGGTGCTGCGGCCGGCCCGGGGTGACGGCGTACATCTTGCTGCCCATCGTGCCGTAGATCAGCGTGCCGGTGATCGACAGCGGGTGGAAATCCTGCAGCATGACGATCCGCGGCTTGGCCAGGTTGATCAGGCACTCACCCCAGGCCGCCATCTTGCGGTTCGGATCCGGCACCCAGTCCCAGGACTGGACGTCGGATGACGACGAAGGCTGGCAGACCGCGACGACCTTGCCGCTCGCGGTCGAGTGCACGGTCGGGATCACCTTCTCGGGATCCTTGGTCGGCCAGATCGCCAGCGCGTAGTCCGGGCTGGCGGACAGCACCTGCTGAGGCTTGTCGGCGATCGCGCCACCCGGCTTCTGCGGGACGATCGTCTGCAACGGCTTGTCCGGCGCGCTCCAGAAGAACGGCCCCTTGAACTGCGAGATCAGCGCGCGATCGCCCTCGGCGAGCAGGATCGTCGACAGCCGAGGCTGGTTCGGTACGGCTTTGAGCTCGCCGCCCGACATCACCATCGCTCCGCCGGTGCCGCTCAGCGTGATCAGCGGCGACTTGCCGAAGAACTGCACCTTGGCGCCGTCGGGGAGCCCGACCTTCTTCGCCTCGGCACCGCCGCCGGCCCAGTAGAACAAGGTGTCCTGCGTTGCGATCGCGACCACCAGCTTGCCGTCGATCGTCGTGTAGACAGGGCTTTCCGCGTCCTTCGGCACCTGGTCCTGCCACAACACCTTGCCGTTGGCATCGAAGACGGCGATCTTGCCGTCCGTCGTCAGGATCGCGACCTCGGTGCCGTCGGGCTTGATCGCGGGCGACGTGCCCGCGGCGATGTTGACCGTCCAGCCGGCGTGCGTGGTGAAGCCCGGCGGTACGTTGCCCGGCGAGAACTCGTCCGAACGGACCGACGGACCGGGCAGGGACGGCAGCAGCGGTGACGCGGTGACGGTCGGCTTCTTGTGCAGGTTGGGTTTGATCACCGCCACGAACACGATCGTGCCGATGACCAGGACGCAGCCCACCACCATCGCCACGATGATCGGCCAGATCGGTTTCTGTCCGCCGTTGCGGCCGCGGCCGGAGTCGGCCTCGATCGCCTCGACCTGTCCGTCGGGGTGGATGATCAGCGGCCAGGAGGCACCGTCGGACTCCACCGCGGTCGCCTTCACCGCGCGGCCGAGCTGTGCGGCTCGCTCGCTGACGAGCTGGATCGCGGCCTGCCGCGGGTCGTGATGATTGACCGGGTGACTGCGCCCGGCGATCTTCACCTCGGCGTTGTGGTCGTCGTAGAGCCGGATCGTTACTTTCGGCCAGGACGGGATCTTGTCAGCCACGATGACCTCTCATTCCCGCCACAGATCTCCCTCGCTCATCCGACTACGACGTCCTCGTTCTAGCATGTCCCCCGCACGAGGCATGCCAGGGATTCCGGGCAGGCAGAAACCACACGAGCCCGCCGGCTCGACTGACCCCGACAAGGGGGTAGAAACATCCTCGCCTGTGGATGGGTCACGAACGTACACCCGGAAAGCGAGAGAATACTGTGGGCGACAGCCTGTGACGCACCGCGAGAGGAGGGGCCATGACGCAGAACCCGTGGACACGAGAGCAGTCTCCGGGTCCGCAGCAGCCGTCGCCGGCCCAGACTCAGCCGGACATCACCCCTCGGGGGCCGTCCGCCCCGCAACACGGGGTGCCGGCGCCCGCGGAGGATCAGCGCCTGCCCAAGTTCGCGATCCCGGTCGCGGACACGTTGTGGTGGGTCGGCGTGCACGGCGGCGCCGGCGAGTCCACGATGTCTCTGCTGCTGCCGGGCACCCGGGCGGCCAACCACCGTTGGCCGATCCCGCCGCCGCCGGTGCCGACCCCGGTGATCCTGGTCGCGCGGACCCACGGGTCCGGGCTGCGTGCCGCGCAACGAGCCGCGATCGAGTGGGCCTCGGGTGTCGTCCAGGGAGTTGCCGTCCTCGGCCTGGTGCTGATCGCGGACGCTCCGGGCCGACTGCCCCGCGTGCTCGACGACTTCGCCGACATCGTCGGCGGAGGTGTTCCGAGAGTCTGGGACATCCCCTGGATCGAGGAGTGGCGCAGAGGGGAGGCTCCCACGCCTGACAACACCCCGGACGAGGTCTTCGAAGTCCTTGAATCCATCTACGCTCTTCGCGCGTCAAACCCAGCGGACTACCCCGCCCCGTACTGAAAGGTATTCACAACCATGATGTTGGTACACCACGTGGTCATGGAGCTCAACACCATGACCCTCCCGCTCGACGCGCCTCCCGGCGTACAGCCCGGCCTGGACAAGGTGCTCGGCTGGGTCAAGTGGATCGCGTACTCCGTCTGCACGCTCGGCATCCTGATCGCCGGCGGCATGATGGCCGTCGGTCAGCGCCGCGGTGAAGGTGGCGAGCACGCCGCCCGCCTCGGTTGGGTCCTGGCGGCCTGCATCGTGATCGGTGCGGCGACGGCACTCGTCGACGCCCTGAAGTGATCGCGGTCAGCGGCGACCTGCTCGGAGGCTGATCGCAGGTGGGACTGTTCAGCAAGGATCCGGACTCCGATGGCGATTCCGACGGCGAAAAGACCAGCTTCCTCGAGGAGCGTGGCTTCGTCGCGTCGGCGATCGTCATCGGAGCGGTGCTCATTTGCCTGGTGGTCTGGGCTGTTGCCAGTAACGGCTCGGACACTCCGGCCGCCAACCCCAGCCAGACACCGAGCACCATCGCTCCTACTGAACAGCCCACGGAGTCGACCGGTCCGCCCGCCACGCCGACCGAGCAGCCGACCGCTACGCAGACGGCGCCGCCGCCACCAAACAGTCACACCGGTGGCTGCCACGACAGCAACCCGGAGCAGGCGATCCCGCGGCTGGCCGCGCCGGTTGCGGTGACGTGGCAGTTCGAGGGCGAGATGCTGGTGCCGATCCAGGCAGCGGCCGGCCCGGCGTCCACCGGCACGAACGGCGTACGGTCCTGCTTCGCGCATTCGCCGACCGGTGCGGTGTTCGCCGCCATGGTCCTGCTGGGCCAGGTCCAGAATCCGCAGGTCAGCGTCGCCGCGCTGAAGACCCGGGTGCTCGCCGGTCCGGGCCGGACCGCTGCGATCGCCGCGGCCAGGAACGAACTCCAGACCCCGCCGACCGAGGCCGGCGACGTCCAGTTCTCCGGCTTCAAGGTGCTCTACTACACCACCACTCAGGCGATCGTCCAGGTCGTCGCGAACCTGAACAACAAGGCGTACGGCGCGCTGCCGATCACCATGCAGTGGTCGCACGGCGACTGGTACGCGGTGCTGCAGGACGACGGCACGTTCAACGGCTCGGTCGAGCCGGACATCCTGTCCAGTCTCAACGGCTACGTTAGGTTCAGTGGTGCGTCATGATCGCCCTCGGATGCTCGAAGTGGCCCTGGGACTGGGACGACTGCATCAGGGAAGGCCTGCAGACCGCGATTCAATGGGCCTTCGGCAAGTTCTTCGACTTCATCTTCCAGGCCATCGCCGACGTCGTCGTGAAGGCGGTCGAGGCCGTCATGAAGGCGGTCGGCCTGCTCTGGGTCTACATCAAGACCCCGGACATCGCGGAGAACACCCCGGCCCTGTGGGTGCAGCAGCACACGAACTTCATCATGGTGTTCATCGCCACGATCGCGGTCATCGTCGGCGCGATCCAGATGGCGATCTCGCACCGCGGTGAGCCGGCCAAGGAGATCCTCCGGTCGCTGATCACGCTGGTCGTGGTGACCGCTTCCGCGACCGCGTTCGCCGGCACGCTGATCGCGGCCGCGGACGGGTTCTCGAGCTGGATCATCGATCAGGCGCTGAAGACCAACGACCACAGCTTCGCCAAGGCGATCGCGGACACGATGACCGATCCGCTGAAGAGTCCCGGCGAGGCGTTCGGCTGGCTGCTGGTGATCTTCGTCGGCATCCTGATGGTGATCACCTCCATCATCCAGCTCGCGCTGATGATCATCCGCTACGGCATGCTCGTGCTGCTGGTCGGTGTGCTCCCGTTGACCGCGGCGGCGACCAACACCGAGATGGGGATGATGTGGTTCAAGCGGTCACTCGCCTGGCTGGCCGGCTTCATCATCTACAAACCGGTCGCCGCGCTGATCTACGCCACCGCGATCTACCTGATGTCGACGCCGAGCGTGGAAGGCGCGCCGGACGGTACGCCGCAGACCCTCAAGATCGTCATGGGCGTCACGATGATGATCCTCGCAGTCGTCGCGCTGCCCGCCATTCTTCGGTTCGTCTCCCCGAGGACGTCTTGACATGATTCCGCTCAACTGGGCCACGGATCTGCTGAAAGAAGCCGTCTCGGCGGTCCTTGCCCCCGCCATGGAAGCGGTGATGAAGTTCGTGTTCCAGCCCATCCTCGACGCAATCTCCGGTGCGGTCGGGACGTTGATGTCCACGATCGCGACGTTCTGGATCTACGTGCCGACGCCGTCGGTGGAGGGCGCTCCCGGTCAGCCGGCCAACAACTCGGTCAGCTGGATCTGGTCGCACACGCAGTTCATCACGCTGTTCATCGCGGCGATCGGGCTGATCGTCGGCGCCATCCAGATGGCCTGGACGCAGCGCGGCGAGACCGCCCGCGACCTGCTCCGTTCGCTGATCACCCTCGCCGTCGCCGCGGCCTTCTCGATCGCCGTCGCGCAGGCGCTGATCACGGCCGGCGACAAGTTCTCCCAGTGCATCGTCAGCTCCGCGCTGAGTACCAGCGGAGACTTCTGGGTGAAGAACTGCGACAAGATAGGCTCCGGCGACGCGAAGGCGTTCGGCACCAGCATGTCGGTGGTGCTGGGCTTCGCCGCCGTCGCGGCGCTGGCCGGTTCGCCGTTGCTGATCGGGATCATGATTGCCGTCGGCATCTTGTGTGTGATCGCCGGCGTGATCCAGATCGTGCTGATGGTCGTCCGCAGCGCGATGCTGATCCTGCTGCTCGGCGTACTGCCGATCTCGGCTGCCGCGACGAACACCGAGATGGGCCGAAGTTGGTTCAAACGAATAATCGCGTGGTTGCTCGCCTTCATCCTCTACAAACCGGTGGCGGCGATCGTCTATGCGACAGCGATCCGCCTGGTCTCGAACAACGGCGCACCACTGCACTTCGACGGCACCAACGCGAACGACGTCGGCAGCCTGGTGATGAACGTGGTCACCGGCCTCACGATGCTGGTGCTCGCGCTGTTCGCGCTGCCGGCCCTGATGCGGTTCATCGTGCCGATGGTCTCGGCGACCGCGGGCGCGGCCGGCGCCGGCATGATCGCGGCCCGGATGATGCCCGGCATGGACAAGCTGGGCGACATGGCGAACAAGCAGACCAGCCAGGGTGCCGACGACGGCGGGGGCGGCGGTGGAGGCGACGGCCCGACCGGCGCCCAGAACGTCGGCAGAGCGCAGCAGCAGGCACCGAGTGGCGGCGGTGAAGGTGCCGCGAGCGGTGCCGGCGAGGGTGCCGCGGCCGGTGGCGAAGGTGCAGCGGCCGGAGCGGGCGCCGGTGCTGGAGCCGGGGCTGGTGCGGGCGCCGGCGCAGGTGCGGGTGCCGGAGCTGCGGCGGCCGCGCCGGTAGCGGCTGTGGCTGCTCCGGTCATCGTGGGTGTCGCGATCGCCAAGGGCATCTCGGACACCGGCAAGACGCTGGCGGCCGAGACCACCGACCAGGGCGACGCGGCAGCGCAGTCCTCGTCCCAGAGCAGCGGCCCGAGCGGCAGCAGCGGCACCGGCGACCCGAACCGGGGCGGCGGCCAACCACAGCAAAGCGGCGGAGGTAACCAGCCTCCACCTCCACCGCCAGGCCCGAGTGGCAGCGGCGGAGGCGACGACACACCGACACCGGAAGGCCCAAGTGGCAGCGGCTGAGAACGTACGACGCGCACCTCGCACCTACGGCAACTGGCGCCAGCCCGCCTCGGCGGGTATCGGCGGCTTGGGCATGCTCGGCACGGCCATCCTGATGGGTGGCCTGCTGATGGTCGTCATCGCGACGATGTCCGGCGGTCTGCCCGCAGCGATGATCACGCTGCTGGTCGTCGGCGTCGTACTGCTGCTGCTGATGACCAAGGACAAGCATGGGCAGTCCACGCTGCAACGGATCTCGACCCGAATTGGATGGCAGCGAGCAAAGATGGCAAAGCACAACATCTACCGATCCGGTCCTCTCGGCCGTACGGCGTGGGGCAAGTTCCAGCTCCCCGGCCTGGCCGCCTCTTCGCAGCTGAGCGAGTACCAGGACTCGTACGGGCGCCCGTTCGCCCTGCTCTACTACCCGAGCACGCGGCACTTCACGGTCGTCATCAACGCGGAGCCGGACGGCGCCTCGCTGGTCGACGAGGACCAGGTGGACGTGTGGGTCGCGCACTGGGGTCAGTGGCTGGCGTCGCTCGGCCACGAGCCGGGTATCGTCGCCGCCTCGGTCACCGTCGAGAGCGCGCCCGACACCGGCATCCGGCTGCGCCGTGAGGTCGGCAACAACATGATGGACGGTACGCCGGCCATCGCCCGCGCGATGCTGACCGAGGTCGTGCAGACCTACCCGGAGGGCTCGGCGCTCGTCTCGGCCCGGGTCGCCCTGACCTTCAAGGGCACCGACCGCAGCGGCAAGCGGCGCAAGGAAGACGACATGGGCCGCGAGCTCGCCGCCCGGCTGCCCGCGCTGACCCAGAGCCTGAACGCGACCGGTGCGGGCGCGGCCCGGCCGGTCAACGCGCAGGAGCTGTGCGAGGCGATCCGGATCGCGTACGACCCGGCGTCCGCCATCCTCATCGACGAGGCCCGGGGCCAGGGCATGCCGCCCGAGCTGCAGTGGACCGACGTCGGCCCGTCCGGTGCGCAGTCGTTCTGGGACAAGTACCGGCACGACTCGGCCTGGTCGGTAACCTGGCAGATGTCGCAGGCGCCGCGTGGTGAGGTGTTCTCGTCGGTGCTCTCGCAGCTGGTCGCGCCGCACGCCGACATCGACCGCAAGCGCGTCACCCTGCTCTACCGCCCGCTGGACGCCGGTACGTCGGCACGCATGGTCGAGGCCGACAAGCGCAACGCGTCCTTCCGCGCCAGTACGTCGAGCCGCCCGTCCGCGCGCAGCCTGGCCGAGGCACGCGCCGCCGACCGGTCCGCGCAGGAGGAAGCGCGCGGTGCGGGCCTGGTCAACTTCGGCATGATCGTCACCGGCACGGTGATGACGGTCGAGCAGATCCCGGACATGATCGCCGCCATCGACAACCTCGGCGCCACCGCGCGCGTGCTGCTGCGGCCGGCGTACGGCTCGCAGGACTCCGCGTTCGTGGCCGCGTTGCCGCTGGGCGTCGTACTGCAGAATCACCTGGCGGTCCCGGCCGGTCTGCGGGAGTCTCTATGATTGGACAAAGCTCGGTGGCCTCTGGGGAGTCACAGTGAGTCAGAAGCAGAAGAAGCCGGTCGATCCGAGCAAGCGGGGCAAGCGGCCGATGCCGCGCGGTTGGCCCGGTCCCGGCGGCGGCTACTCGACGTACCTGCAGGCAGCGCCCGAGTGGCGCGGGACGACGGTGCAGGTCTGCGGCATGTGGCCGTTCGCGGCCGGCACCGGCAGCCCGATGGTCGGTGTGCCGATCGGGCGGAACATCCTCTCCGGCGCGACCATGTGCTGCGACCCGATCAGCTGGTTCATGCGGGCCAAGCTGATCTCGAACCCGTCGATGTTCGTGCTCGGCAAGCCGGGTCTGGGCAAGTCGACGATCACCCGGCGGATGGCGCTGGGCCTGGCCGGGTACGGCGTGATGCCGCTCGTGCTGGGCGACCTCAAGCCCGACTACAAGGACCTGATCGAGGCCCTCGGCGGCCAGGTCATCCAACTCGGCCGCGGTCGCGGACACCTGAACGTGCTCGACCCGGGTGAGTCCCGCGAGGCCGCGCTTCGGCTGACCGGCAAGGCCCGCGAGGCGATCCAGGCCGACGCGCACGGCCGCCGGCAGACGATGGTCTCTGCGCTGATCTCGATCATGCGCTCGCAGCCGCCGAACGACCGCGAGGAGACGATCCTCGACGAGGCGCTCAAGGTTCTCGACGAGCGCTTCCAAGGTACGCCGGTGCTCCGCGACCTGCTCCAGGTCGTGCAGGACGCCCCGGACCGGGTCCGCAACGTGGCCCTGGACCGCGGCAGCCTGGACCGCTACCGGCAGATCACCGAAGGTCTCGAGGCCTCGCTGATCGGTCTGGTCGGCGGCGGCCGGCTCGGTGAGATCTTCTCCGAGCAGACCGACAACCCGATGCAGCTGGACCGGCCGGTCGTGTTCGACGTGTCCAACATCGACGACTCCGAGACCAGCCTGCAGGCCGCCGTACTGCTGGCCTGCTGGTCGTACGGGTTCGGCGCGGTCGCGGTCTCGCAGGCGCTGGCGGACGCCGGCCTCGAGCCGCGGCGGCACTACTTCGTCATCCTCGACGAGCTCTGGCGAGTACTGCGGGCCGGGCGCGGCCTGGTCGACCGGGTCGACGCGCTGACCCGGCTGAACCGGCAGCGCGGTGTCGGGATGGCGATGATCTCGCACACCATGTCCGACCTGCTGGCACTGGAGCTGCCCGAGGACCGGATGAAGGCGAAGGGTTTCGTCGAGCGCTCCGGCATGGTCATCTGCGGTGGTCTGCCGCGGGCCGAGATGGACAACCTGACCGAGGTCGTGCCGATGTCGCAGGAAGAGCAGAACATGCTCATCGGCTGGCAGGACCCGCCCGCCTGGGACCCGGCCACCGGTCAGGAGGCCGCACCTCCTGGTCGAGGCAACTTCCTGGTCAAGGTCGGTGGCCGCCCGGGTATCCCGGTGCACGTCGGGCTGACCACGGTCGAGCGCGAGATCAACGACACCAACAAGCTGTGGAGGACCGGCGAGGACGGCAAGCCGCTGAAGGTGGAGGTCGCACCGGACGGCAGTGAGGCGGTCGTCGGCGAGTACAGCCTGGACGATCCGGCGATGCTGCCGCCGCCCGACCCCACCACGCGAGTGGTCGCCCGAACGGGAGTTGAGGAGTAATGGCCCAGGGCAGGAAAAGCACCGGACCGGGCGGGCTGTCGCCCGAGTCGATCCTGATCTTCGCCGCCGTCGGCGTGTTCGCACTGGTCGTGTTCTCGCTCTGGGGTGCGCTGAAGATCGCCTCGGCGATCAACGGCTCGCCGCCGGTGGGCAACCCGTTCGACGCGATCGTCGATCTGATGAAGGGACACCGGGACTGGTCCGGCGCGGCCACCGGCGTACTGATCATCGAGCTGGTCGTGCTGTTCGGCCTGGTCGGCACCGGCTTCTGGTACTTCCGGAGCCGGCAGAAGTCGGTCGGTCGCGTGGACCGGCAGGCGCAGCTGATGTCGAAGCGGTCCGAGATCTATAAGCTCACCCGCGAAGGCGCGCAGGAGAAGGCGAACCAACTCGGCGCCGGCCACGCCGGACCGGGCATCCTGATCGGCCGCACCGTCCGGGACAACCTCGAGGTCTTCGGCAACTGGGAAGACATGCACGTCGACATCTGGGGTCCCCGAACCGGTAAGACCACGTCCCGCGCGGTGCCGGCGATCCTGGACGCGCCCGGATGCGTCATCGCCACGTCCAACAAGCGCGACATCGTCGACGCCACCCGTGGGCCGCGCTCGGAGAAGGGCCCGGTCTGGGTGTTCGACCCGCAGGAGGTCTGCGAGGAGCCGAACACCTGGTGGTGGAACCCGCTCAGCTACATCACCGACGAGACCAAGGCTCGCGAGCTGGCGGAGCATTTCGTCGCCTCGCAGCGCCAGGTCGGCGCCCAGACCGACGCGTTCTTCGACGCCGCCGGTACGGACCTGCTGGCCGGTCTCTTGCTCGCCGCGGCAGTGGCGAAGCGCCCGATCACGCAGGTCTACAGCTGGCTCGCCGACCAGCGCAACGACGAGCCGGAGCGGATCCTGCGCAACACCCCGGGTCTGCAGCTGTCCGCGGACGCGCTGTCCGGTGTCATCAACGCGCCCGACAAGCAGCGCGCGGGTGTCTACGGTACGGCGCAGCAGAGCGCGCAGTTCCTGGTCAACCGCAAGGTCACCCGCTGGGTCGTGCCCCAGGGCCCGAACGACAACCGCCCGCAGTTCAACCCGCACGAGTTCGTCCGCAAGGGCGGCACGCTCTACAGCCTCTCCAAGGAAGGCGCCGGTACGGCGGGTCCGCTCGTCACCGCGTTGACCGTGGCGGTCGTCGAGGCGGCCGAGCAGTTCGCCCGCGGCTGCCCGATGGGCCGCATGCCCAGCCCGCTCGTCGGCGTACTGGACGAGGCCGCGAACGTGTGCCGGTGGAAGAACCTCCCCGACCTGTACTCGCACTTCGGTTCCCGCGGCATCGTGCTGATGACGATCCTGCAGTCCTGGGCGCAGGGCCAGGAGTGCTGGGGCGACCACGGCATGCAGAAGCTGTGGGGCTCGGCCAACATCCGGGTGTACGGCGGCGGCGCGGCCGACGCGTCCTTCCTCGAGAACCTGAGCAAGATGATCGGCGACTACGACATCAACTCGAACTCGGTGTCGTACAACGAGGGCAAGCGCGGTACGAGTTCGCAGGTCCAGCGGCACAACATCATGGAGGTCTCCGACCTCGCCTCGATGCCGCCCGGTCGCGCGGTCGTGTTCCCGTCGGGTATCCCGGCGACGCTGGTGAAGACCGTCCCGTGGTTCACCCGGCCGGACGCCGGTGCGGTGAAGGCGTCGCTGGCGAAGTACGATCCGGGAGCGGCTGCGAACGTTCCGGTGAGCAACAACCCGTGGGTGTCCGCAGGCACCGGCGGACAGGCGCCCCCGCCGCAGCGCGGCCCGGACCGGCCGGTCTGGGAGCAGAACGAAGGGGACAACCGAGGTGGATGGTGAACAGGAGCTCTTCTATCCACACGTCGCGGCGTTCGTCGAAGACCGGCTGATCTACCTCTACACCCGGCGGCTCGGGCAGCAGTTCGTCTGGTGCCCCGAGTGGTACCGGCACGCGGAGGCACTCAGCCGGCTCGACTCGATCTGGCGTGCGTGGGAGCACCTGCGGCTCGACCCGGCGACCGGGATGTCGGTCTGGTGGCGTGACCACGCGGACCCGCACATGATGGCGCTGCTCGACCCGGACGGCCCGTTCGCGGCCTGCCGGAACAACGTCCACACCGACTACCCGATCCCGCCGCTGCCGGTGCAGGAGCCGCCGGCCGGCCTGTTCTTCGACCAGCGCCAGCCGAACATCCGCGGCATCTGACATGTGGAAGTGGGGCAACCTGCTACTGGCGTTCCTCGTCGAGTTGGTTGCCCTAGGCATCTTTGCCTGGTGGGGCTGGGACACCGGCAGTACGACGCTCACCCGATGGCTCCTCGCCATCGGGCTGCCGGTGGTGACCGCGGTGGTCTGGGGACTGTTCGCAGCACCCACCGCCACCCGCGGTACTCCCGTGGTGCGGTGGATCGTGAAGGTACTCGTGTTCGGCCTCGCGGGTGCCGCCCTGTGGAGTCTGGGGCACCCGCTACTCGCCGTCGTGTTCGTTGTGGTGGTCGCGGCCAACCTGGCGATCATCCACGTCCAGAAGCTGCAGCCTACGAGCTAGGACTACATGTCCAGGTCGATGCCGGTGTCGCGGCGTTGCTCCTGCTGCTTCTTCTGCCTGCTCCGGGGACCGCGGGAACGCACGCGGGCCTGGGGGAGCTGAGCCTCAGGCGTTTCCTTGGGCGGGTTCCGGACCGCCTCGACAGCGTCGGGCTGCGTCTGGCGCGCCTCCCGGCGGTGCTCCTGCGCGGAGTCGTCGTACCTGTCGGCGAGCCGGTCGTCGGACACGGCGCGGCGGGCCTCGATACCGCTGGCGCGTTCGTAGCGCCGGCCTTCCGCGGCCAGTCCGGCCGAGCCAAGCTCATCGGGATGCGCGGCCGCCTCGTCCAGCTCGTGCCGGCCGTGGGCCAGGTCGCCGATGGACCGCTGCGTCTCGGTCGTGGCGTACGCGCGGTACCGGTCGCGGGCAGCCTCGTCGGCGTACGCGAGCTCGAAGGCCCGCGTGGTCTCCGCGGTGGCGTCGAGGAGCTGCTCCCGGTCGCGGAGCTCGTCCAGCTCCTGCTGGTCCTTGGCTGCTAGCTCGAGACGCTCGGCGTGCGCGGCCTCGTCCTCTTCGTCCAGGCGGGCCTGCTCCACCTCCTCCGTGTGCCGCTCCACGTCCTCGTCGGCCGTCAGATCGGCGACCACGCGCCGGTCGGCCTCGGCCCGCGCCTGCGCGGCACGCCGCTCGCGATGGCCCTCGGTGTCGTCGTCACCGGACTCCCGCTGCACGGGGTCGAGCTCGACGGACTGGTCGTCGGTGTCGGGCATGCCGCTCCTTTCCTTCCGCTCAACGATGCCGCACCGCGGGGTCAGCGGGTAGCGCCGGTGACCAGCCAGCCGTCGCGGCGCTCGCGTAGCGTCAGGGTGAGGAAGCGGAGCAGCATGTACCCGCCGAATGCCCACCAGAGCGCGACGATCCCGCCGCCGAGCCAGAGCACCGCCAGCGCGAGCGGCACGTACAGCACGAGCGCGACGACCCCCGCCGCGGCCAGGTACTTCCCGTCACCCGCGCCGATGAGCACACCGTCCAGGACGAACACGACGCCGTTCACCGGTTGCCACAGTGCGGCGACGATGATGATCGCCGCGAGAGTACGGCGTACCTCGGGATCGCTGGTGAACCACGGGACGTAGACGCCGCGCAGGCCCCACAACGCGAGGCCGCCGATCAGGCCGGAGAACAGGCCCCACCACATCATCCGTCGGGTGATCGTGCGGGTACCCACCACGTCACCGGCGCCGAGCGCGCGGCCGGTGAGCGCCTGCGCGGCGATCGCGATGGCGTCGAGGGCGAGGGCGAGGAACGACCACAGCGTGAACGCGACCTGGTGCGCGGCGACCGACGTCGTACCCAGTGCGGTGGCGACGAAGGTGAGCAGAATGATTGCCGCACGCAACGTCAGCGTCCGGACGATCAGCGGTACGCCCATCTGCGCGGACGCGAGGATGCCGGGGCGATCGGGGCGCAGTTTGGCGCCGTCGCGGCGGGCACCGCGGACGACGACCACGACGAGCGCGATGCCGGCGCCCGTCTGCGCGAGCGCCGTACCGAGGGCGGAGCCGGCGATGTTGAGGCCGATGCCGTAGACGAGCAGGACGTTGAGGCCGATGTTCGCGAGGTTGGCGGTGATCGCGACGACCATCGGGGTCTTGGTGTCCTGCAGTCCACGCAGTACGCCGGTCGCGGCGAGCAACAGCAGCATCGAGGGGATGCCGAAGCACGAGATCCTCAGGTAGGTGACTGCGTAGTCAGCCACCTCGGGCGACGGGTCGAACGCCGCTATCGCCTGCGGCGCGAGCGCCAGCCCGAGCAGCGCCAGTACGACGCCGAGCAGCAACGCCAGCCAGAGTCCGTCGATGCCCTGCGCCAGCGCGCCCTTGTGGTCGCCGGCGCCGATCCGCCGGGCGACCGCGGAAGTGGTGCCGTAGGCAAGGAAGACGCAGATGCCGACGAGGGTCTGCAGGATGGTGCCGGCGACGCCGAGCGCGGCGAGTTGCGGCGTACCGAGGTGGCCGACGATCGCCGAGTCGGCGAGCAGCATCAGCGGTTCTGAAACCAGCGCGAAGAACGCCGGGACGGCCAGTCGGAGGATCTCCCGATCCTGTTCGCCCACCCATCGTCTGCGTCTCACCGGAGCGAGGTTACCCACGACTGCCGGGGACTCTGGAAATTCGTCTCAGACTTTTTCTTCTCCACAGTTGTGCACTGGAGAAACCGCAGGTCAGGGCGATGTTGTGGGCAAACGTCCACAGATATCCACAGGGTTGTTCGCAGCCTGTGCACAGCCCCTCACGGAGTTTCCCACAGTTCGTCCACACCCCCTGTGGATGGCTGGGTGGCTTTGGGTGACAAGAGCGGCGTACGGTCGCGAGGCCTGCTGCCGGAAACTGTCGGCGGGCCGGGCTACGGTTCGAGCAGGTGTTCGAACCGGGTCACAGTGGCCGGGCGGCGGCGGACGAGGAGGTCGGGCGAAGTGAGCGTGGCGGAGTTCCGCGGGGGTCAGGACGGCGGTCACGAAGAGCGCCGGCCGGAGATGGGCTTCGACCGCACCCCACCGCAGGACCTGGCGGCCGAGCAGTGCGTGCTCGGCGCGATGATGCTGAGCAAGGACGCGATCGCCGACGTCATCGAGACGCTGCGCGGCACCGACTTCTACCGGCCGGCACACGAGAGCGTCTTCGACGCGATCACCGACCTGTATGCGCGGGGCGAGCCGGCCGACGCGATCACCGTCGCCGCCGAGCTGACCAAGCGCGGTGACATGGCCCGGATCGGCGGTGCGCCGTACGTGCACACGCTGGTCGCGTCCGTGCCGCTCGCGGCGAACGCGTCGTACTACTCGCACATCGTTCGCGAGAAGGCGATCCTCCGTCGGCTGGTCGAGGCGGGCACGAAGATCGTCCAGCTCGGGTACGCCGGTGAGGGCGAGGTCGACGATGTCGTCGACGAGGCACAGGCGGAGATCTACTCGGTCACCGAGAAGCGGACCGCCGAGGACTACGCCCCGCTGAAGGACATCATGGAGGGCACCCTCGACGAGATCGAGGCGATCGACTCCCGTGGTGACGCGATGGTCGGCGTGCCGACCGGGTTCACCGATCTCGACGAGCTGACCAACGGGCTGCACCCCGGCCAGATGATCATCGTTGCCGCGCGTCCCGCGATGGGGAAGGCGCTCGCCCTCGACACCCCGCTGCCGACGCCGACCGGTTGGACCACGATGGGCGAGGTCGCGGTCGGCGACCAGCTGCTCGATGCCAACGGGCTGCCGACGACCGTCGTCGCGGCGACCGAGGTAATGGTCGACCGGCCCTGTTTCCGGCTGTCGTTCTCCGACGGCAGTGCAATCGTCGCCGACGCCGAGCACCAGTGGCTCGTCGAGGACGGCGGCCGCCCGGTGGTCTGCACGACCGCCGACCTGTACACGGCGATGTCAGCGAGTCCCGGACTGACACCGTCGATCCCCGGGTCGGCGCCGCGGCAGATCACCGGGCACGGCTTCCCGGCCGCGCTCGGCGGTGAGGGCGAGCGCCGGGTGGAGTGGGTCGACCCGGTCGTCGGCGTACCGGTGCGTTGCGTCGAGGTCGACAACGCCGACCATCTGTACCTGGCCGGCAAGACGATGATCCCGACCCACAACTCCACGCTGGGCCTGGACTTCGCCCGCTCCTGCTCGATCAAGCACGGCCTGACCTCGTGCATCTTCTCGCTGGAGATGAGCCGCAACGAGATCACCATGCGTCTGCTCTCCGCCGAGGCGAAGGTGCCGCTGCACCACATGCGCAACGGCAAGATGACCGACGAGGACTGGGCCCGCCTGGCCCGCAAGATGGGCGAGGTCTCCGAGGCCCCCCTCTTCATCGACGACTCCCCGAACCTCACCATGATGGAGATCCGCGCCAAGGCCCGCCGCCTCAAACAACGCCACGACCTCAAACTGATCATCATCGACTACCTCCAGCTGATGACATCGGGCAAGAAGGTCGAGTCCCGCCAACTCGAAGTCTCCGAGTTCTCCCGCTCCATCAAGCTCCTCGCCAAAGAACTAGAGCTCCCCGTAGTAGCCATCTGCCAGCTCAACCGAGGCTCAGAACAACGCTCCGACAAACGCCCCATGGCCTCCGACCTCCGCGAATCGGGCTGCCTGACCGCGGACACCCGGCTGATGCGAGCCGACAACGGTGCGGAGATCTCGCTCGGCGAGCTGCTCGCGACGGACGCCCGGGACATCCCGGTCTGGTCGCTCGACGACCGGCTCAAGCTGGTGCCGCGCACGCTGACGCATGCCTTCCCGAGTGGGGTGAAGGAGGTCTTCCGGCTGAAGCTCGCGTCGGGCCGGGAGATCAAGGCCACCGCGAACCACCCGTTCCTGACGTACGACGGATGGAAGCCGCTGGGGGAGCTGTCGCCCGGAGCGCGACTGGGATCGCTCCGGCACGTTCCGGCACCGCTCGAGGTCACGCCCTGGGACGAGGACGAGCTCACGCTGCTTGCTCACCTGCTCGGTGACGGCTCCTTCGTCAAGCGGCAGCCGATCCGCTACGCGAGCATCGACGAGGCCAACCTGGCTGCGGTCGGTGAGGCGGCTCAGCGCCGGTTCGGCATCACCGCGATCCGCGACGAGTACGCCGCCGCCCGGGTGAGCACGCTCCGCCTGCCCGCGCCGTACCGACTGGCTCGCGGCAAGCGGAACCCGATCGCCGCCTGGCTCGACGGTCTCGGTCTGTTCGGCCTCCGCAGCCACGAGAAGTTCATCCCGGCCGGCGTCTTCGCGCTGCCGAAGGAGCAGGTCGCGCACTTCATCCGCCACCTGTGGGCCACCGACGGCTCGGTCCGCTGGGACGCGAAGGCCGGCCAGGCGCGGATCTACTACGCCAGCACCAGCCGCCGCCTGACCGACGACCTGGCCCGCCTCCTGCTCCGCCACAACATCTTCAGCCGGATTCATATAGCTAGGAAGGCGGGGTATCGCGACTGCTATCAACTGAAGATTGATGGCGTGGAAAATCAGCGACGTTTCTGCGATGAGATCGGCGTCCACGGCTTACGTGGCGAGAAGGTCCGGGAAGTCCGTGGCTACTTGCAGGCTATTTCGGCGGCACCAAAGCTCGACACCGTCCCGGTTCAGGTCTGGGATCAGGTGAAGGAGGCCATGCGTGAGCGTGGTATGACCAGGGCAGCCTTGGGCGCGGCACTCGGTGTGCGCAGTTCGGGCCGCCTCTTCGCGGGTTCTCCGACACGTCAGCGTCTCTCTGACGTTGCGAATATCCTCGACATCGCGGACCTCGACTTGCTCGCGACGAACGACATCTTTTGGGACACGATCGTGAAAGTCGAGAGCCTTGGCGAGCAAGAGGTATTTGATGCGACCGTCCTCGGAACGCACAACTTCGTGGCTAATGGAATTGCTCTCCATAATTCCCTGGAGCAAGATGCCGACGTAGTAATTCTCCTGCATCGTGAAGATGCTTACGAGCGGGAGTCGACCCGGCCCGGTGAGGCGGACTTTATTGTTGCCAAGCATCGCAACGGACCGACCGCCGACGTGGTTGTTGCGTTTCAGGGGCATTACTCGCGGTTCGTGGATATGGCTCACGACGGCTGACCACGTCGGCGGTCGGGGCGGGGGTCAGGCTGCGATCGGGACGTCGGCGCGGATTCGCTTGAGGGCGCCGGACCAGGACTCGAGTTGGTCGAAGAGGATGGTGGCGGCGTCCTCGTGCTGCGGGCCGGGGCGGAAGGTGGAGAAGTTCTCGAAGTCGGTGAACATCGAGAACGACAGCTGCTGACGGACGGTTGCGATCTGCAGTTCGGCGCTGATGCCGCGGAGGTGCTCGATCGCGCGTGCTCCACCGAGTGAGCCGTAGGAGACGAAGCCGGCCGCCTTGTTGTTCCACTCGGCGTACAGGTAGTCGATCGCGTTCTTCAGGACGCCGGACGTCGAGTGGTTGTACTCCGGCGTGACGAACACGAAGCCGTCGTACTCCGCGATCTTCTCGGCCCACGCCTTCGTGTGCTCGCCGGCGTATTGACCGGCCGCAGGCGGGATCGACTCGTCGAGGTGCGGCAGCGGGTAGTCGAGCAGATCGATCAGTTCATAAGTGGCCCCGGTCCGGATCCGGGCCTGGTCCAGCACCCAATCGGCGACCGCCTTGCCGTTGCGGCCCGGACGGGTACTGCCGAGGATGATCGCGATCTTCAGGTCGCTCACAGCGACAACTCCTTCGAGGGGATGACTTGAATCTTCATGTCATTGACCACGGTACGACCCATCACTTGAAGATTCAAGTCAAGGCTCGAGTGGCCTATGCTGCACCCCATGGCCGCCGAAAGAGCCCGCAAGGTCGAGCCGCGCTGGCTGACCGCGGAGGAGCTGGACACCTGGCAGGCCCTGCACCTGGTGATCGCCAGCCTCCCGACCGTGCTGGGCGCCCAGCTGCAGCGCGACTCGGGCCTGAGCTTCCTCGACTACTACGTCCTGGCCGGCCTGTCGGACCAGCCGGACCACACGATGCGGCTCAGCCAGCTGGCGATTCTGACCAACTCCGAGCTCTCGCGCCTGTCCCACCTCATCCGCCGGCTGGAGAACCGCGGTCTGGTACGCCGTGAACCCGACCCGGAGGATGGTCGCTTCACGAACGCGATCCTCACCGAAGCCGGCTACGCGGAGCTGGTGAAGGCCGCCCCGGGTCACGTCGAGCTGGTACGCCAACTGGTCTTCGACCCGCTGACCGAGAGCGAGCGACGCACGCTGCACAAGGCGCTGGCGAAGATCATCCCGGGGCTGGCCGACGGCTAACCGCGACCCCAGCGCTTGGCCGAGATGGATTCCTGGGCGAGGAGGCGCAGGGACGAGATCAGGGTCTCGCCGAGGATGGTGCCGATGACAACTGATTCGGCCAACTGGTCGCGGGTGGGGCGGGCGCTCACCGCCGCAATGTCGAGCTCGGTGAACTTCTCGACAGCCTCGGCGTAGGTGTCCAGGTACTCGGACAGGTGGCCCTGGCCGAGCGTCTGCATTGCCGCGATCGTGTCCACGAGCGTGGCAAGGGCAGGGGCCTCGGGCTCCACCGTCCAGCCGCGGCGTTCGATCAGCTCGGTGACCTGGGCGGTGGCGGCGGCCCGGGCCTCGTCGGTCGAGGTCAGGCGGCGCGTGGGGGTGAGGGCTCGGTGGGCGCGGCCGATCTGTTCGTGCAGGGGTTCGGTGTCGGAGTCGAGGGACTCGAGGATCTCCTTCACGGTCGCCACCGGGACCTGGGCGAGTTCGATCAGCGCACGGATCAGGCGGAGCCGGCGGACGTGAGTCTCGCCGTACGACGCCTGGTTCGGGCTGCTGAGTTCGCCGGCGGGGAGCAGGCCCTCGCGGAGGTAGTACTTGATCGTCGGCACCGGGACGTCGGTGGCCTTGCTCAGTTCCCCGATTCGCATTTTCGCTTGCCTTCCACTCGCTTGGCATGGATAGTATCAGTATCCATAAGCAGATACTGCAACTATCCATAAGGAGGCGAGTCGGTTGATCCCGCTCGTACTGATCCTCGGGGCCGTCGGCTTCCGGGCGCTGGGTGCGCTCGGGGTACGACGCTTCACGACCTGGCCCGTCGCTGCGGCGCACGCGATGGCGGTGATGCTGCTGTTCACCGCGAGCGCACACTTCGTTCCCGCGAGCGTCACGGTGATGCCGAACCACGCCGACATGGCGCGGATGGTGCCGCCGTTCCTGCCGTACGCCGACGCGCTCGTCTACCTCACCGGCGTATTCGAGCTGCTCGGCGCCGCCGGCCTGGTCATCACCGCGACCCGCAAACCAGCCGGCTACGCGCTGGCCGCCCTGTTCGTCGCGCTCCTCCCGGCCAACATCCACGCCGCGGTCGCGCACGTACCGTTCGCCGGCGGCGAGGCGACCCCGCTCTGGCAGCGCATCCCCGAACAGATCCTGTACCTCGCCGTCGCACTCTGGGTCGCGCGTACGGCGAACACCACCACTACCCCTGCCAAAGAGAGCGTGCTCGTATGACCGACCAGTCCCGCATCATCGCCGGCGTCATCCTGCTGACCATCGTGACGATCCAGTTCGGCGGCTACTTCATGACCAAGATCGTCCGCGGCCAGGTGCCGATGACCGATTTCCAGAAGTCGTTCGCGCGGGCCGGGCACGCCCACGCCGGCGTCCTGGTCATCCTCAGCCTGGTCGGGCTCTTGTACGTCGACCAGACCAGCCTGACCGGGTTCTGGCTCTGGGTTGCGCGGCTGGCGATCCCGGTCGCGGCCGTCCTGATGTCCGGCGGCTTCTTCGCGTCGTCCGCCGGCAAGGACCGTACTCAGCCCAACCAGTTCCTGTGGGTGCTCTGGGCCGGCGCGGCATCACTTGCCATCGGAGTACTGACCCTCGGAATCGGTCTGATCGCGGCGTGAGAAGGACTGCGCGAGTCGCCCACCCACGTGAGCGATGAGCGCAGCCGTCTCCGGTGTGGCGTGGTCGACGGCAAAGTCGGCGATGGCAGCAATGGCGGCGACCTGTGTGAGCAACAGAGCGGGTGTGTCCGCACTGAACCGGACCACACAGGACGACGCATCAACAGGCTCGACGATCCCGCGGACCATCCCTTCGAAGGTCGCGGACACGGCGTGAGCCGGCGCCTGCACTGTTAAGTGGACGGATTGCTGGTACTGCGCCGACGTGAACGACTCGACCAGGTACGTCGCCGCGTCCGGTGCCGGCAGCTCCCGAGGTGTGAAGCGGTGCAGCGTCGACGCAACGTCGGAGATCCGATCGACGCGGAAGATCCGCCAGTCGTCCCGCCCCGGATCGAACGCGAGCAGGTACCACCGCCACGCCAACGTCAGCAGCTGATGCGGCTCCACCCGCCGGCGCGTCGCCCCGCGCGCCCGCCCGTGGTAGTCGAAGGCAACGATCTCCTGGTTCCGGCAGCAGCGCGCGAGCACGGCGAGCACGTCCGGTGAGACCTGCGGTACGCCGGGCCGCGGGATCGCCTCCGCGGACGAACTCACCGCCGCGAGCTGGGGCCGCAGTCGCGCCGGCAACACCTGCTCGAGCTTGGCCAGCGCGCTCATCGAGCTGTCCGCCATCCCGCTCACCCCGCCACCGGCCGCGCCGACCAGACCGAGTGCGACGGCGATCGCCTCGTCGTCGTCCAGTTGGAGCGGCGGCAGGTGCGTCCCGGATCCGAGCCGATAGCCGCCCGCGGTACCGGTCGTCCCGGTGACCGGGTAGTCGAGCGACCGGAGCCGGTCGACATCACGTCGTACCGTGCGCTCGGTGACGCCGAGGCGGTCGGCCAGCTCGCGGCCGGACCACTCGCGGCGACTCTGCAGCAGCGACAGCAGCCGAAGCAGACGGCCTGGCATATCCATGACAACAGGATGCCTTGCGGACAAGATCTGTCCGGAAGGGCCCATAGCGTGAGTCTCATGATGCTGACGACGACAAGCCCGGAGTACGACGATGCGCGCCTTGGGTACCAGCGGCGGGACCCGCATCGGCCCGAGGTGATCTTCCCAGTCACGAGCGCGGCCGAGATCGAGGAAGCCGTGCGCTACGCGATCGACCACGACAAGAAGATCGCCGTGCAGGCGTCCGGCCACGGTCTGACCAGCGGCATCGACGGCGGCGTGCTGATCGCGACCAAGGCGTTCAACCACGTCACCGTCGATCCGGAGAGGAAGACGGCCTGGATCGAGGCCGGTGCGACCTGGCGCGACGTGCTCGACGCGACCGCGCCGTACGGTCTGGCGCCTTTGTCGGGGAGCTTCCCGGGGGTCGGAGCGATCTCGTACACGCTGGGCGGCGGGCTCGGGTTGATGGCGAGGCGGTACGGGTACGCCGCGGACCACGTCCGCCGGATCGAGCTCGTGACCATGGACGGCGTACGACGGGACGCCGACGACGACCTGTTCTGGGCGACGAGAGGTGGTGGCGGGAACTTCGGCGTGGTCACGGGGATCGAGATCGACCTGTTCGAGGTGCCGACGCTGTTCGGCGGGAGTCTGTACTTCGACCTGGCCGAGCACCCCGAGGTGCTGGAGGTGTGGCAGCAGTGGACCAAGACCGTCCCGGACGAGGTGACGACGGCGGTGGCGCTCGTGCCGCTGCCGGACATCCCGCCGATCCCGCCGGCGCTGCGCGGGAAGTACATCGCGCAGGTGCAGCTCGCGATTCTCGGTGACAACGGCGAGGAGCTGATCAAGCCGCTGCGGGCGATCGGGGAGCCGGCGATGGACACGGTCGGCGAGCTGCCGTACGTCGAGTCGGGGAAGATCTTCGCCGAGCCGGATCGGCCGGACAGGTTCAACTCGCGCAATGTCCTGGTCAGCGACCTCGACCCGACCGCGCTGGCGACGCTGCCGAAGCTGGCCGGCCCGGAAGCGTCGACGCGATGCGTGATCGCCATCCGTCAGCTCGGCGGCGCGCTGACCCGGGAGCCGGCGGTCGCGAACGCGGTCTGCCATCGCGACGCGGCGTACTCGATCACCGTGATCTCACCCGGCGCGGACGACGAGAGCGAGCTGCAGAACGCCGTACTGGAGCCGTGGCGTGCGCTGACGGTCGGCCGGCTGCTCAACTTCAACGGCGCCGGCATCGACCTCCGGGAGGTCTACGACGAGCCGACGTTCACCCGGCTGACGGAGCTCCAGGAGCGGTACGACCCGGAGCGTCGGCTGCAGGCGAACCATCAGCTCTAGCGATCAGCTCCTCGACGAGCGCGCCTTTGCCCTCGACATAGGCGGTGCGGTCCGTGGTCAGCAGGTGCGCCAGCTCGCGTTTGCGGGCGGCGTACCGCTCCCGCTCGGCCTCATGGGCACGCAGATGATCGCGGAGCAGGACGTGATCCAAGTGGGCTTTGTTGCCTTCAACAACTATATAGAGATGGTGGTAGTGGGCAACTTCCGCAGGCAGCGCAAACGCCTCCCGGCCGGGGATCCCGGCATCGCCCTCGTGACGGTAGCCAGCAGCAACCAACCGTGAGATCGCCGTCGGCACCAAGCCTGCAGACGGTACGACGATGTCCAGATCGATGATCGGCTTCGCGGCCAGCCCGGGTACGGCGGTGCTCCCGACGTGCTCGATCATGTGCGGGAGCCCGTCGAGGTACGGCTCCAAGTCCGCGGAGATCTCGGCGAACCAGAGCGGCCAGCGCTCGTCGTACTCGACGACCTCGGCGGGAACGATCACAGCGCCGCGGTCACGTCGATCTCGACCAACTGGCCCGGGAAGCCGAGCTGAGCGACGCCGAGCAGAGTACTCGCGGTCGTGAAGGCAGGGCCGAGCGGAGACGCATTGAGCTGTGTCCACACGGCGGAGAGGTCCTCGCGGTCCGGGCTGACGACATAGATGACAGTGCGTACGACGTCCTCCGGAGTGGCGCCCGCAGACCCGAGCGCGGTCAGGATGTTGCTGATGACCTGCGCGGTCTGCCCTTCCAGACCGCCCGGGGCCAGATCGCCGGACGGCTGCAACGGACACTGCCCGGCGAGGTAGACGAGAGTGTCCGTCTTGACTGTGGTGACGTGGTGGTAGCCGGGGGTCGTGTGGAGTCCGCTGGGATTGGTCCGCTCAATGCTCACACCTCGAACCCAACGCGAGACGTCAGCCCCGGGTCAACAGATTTTGCACGTACCGCTTCTGCCACGGCGTCTCCACCGCGTGCTTCTCGAAGTGCTCGCGGACATACGCGACAGCCTGATCAGCGGGCACACCATCGAGTACGGCGAGGCAGGCGAGCGCCGTACCGGTCCGTCCTCGTCCGCCGCCGCACGCGAACTCGACCCGCCCGGTCTCGGCCCGGACCAGCGCCTCGCGAAAGATCGTCAGCGCCGCCGCGCGATCCACCGGAAGCCGGAAGTCCGGCCACTTGATCCAGCGCGTCTCCCACGGCACGTCGGGCGGTTCCGACCCGAGGAGATACACGCCGTACGTCGGAAACGGCGCTGCCGCCGGGCCACGCCGCAGACTCCGTCCGCGAACGAGCCGACCCGACGGCAGCTCCATCACACCAAGTGCGTCCCGATCCCAATGGCCCACGGGATCAAACTACAAGGCGCTCCTCCGTGGAGGTGGAGAAGAGGTGCAGCTTCTCGGGGTCCGGTGCGAGGTAGACCTCGGTGCCCTTGTCGTTGTGCAGGCGGGTGCCGATGCGGGCGATGATCTGCTGGTTCTCGGCGTGGTCTGCGGTCCCGTACAGGAACGCGTCCGAGCCGAGCTCTTCGATCACGGCGACCTTCACGGGCAGGCCGGCGTCGGCGATGTGCAGCGCCTCCGGGCGGATGCCGAGTGTCAGGGTCTTGTCGTCGCCGGCCTTGGCCAGCAGGTCACGGGCGACGGGTACGACGTAGTCGCCGATCTTCGCGCCGCCGTCGACGATCTCGGCGGTGATCAGGTTCATCGCGGGCGAGCCGATGAAGCCGGCCACGAACTTGTTCTTCGGCCGGTCGTACAGGTTCAGCGGGGTGTCGACCTGCTGCAGTACGCCGTCCTTCAGTACGGCCACGCGATCGCCCATCGTCATGGCCTCGACCTGGTCGTGGGTGACGTAGACGGTGGTGACGCCGAGGCGGTGCTGCAGCTCTGCGATCTGGGTGCGGGTCTGGACCCGGAGCTTGGCGTCGAGGTTCGACAGCGGCTCGTCCATCAGGAACACCTTCGGGCTACGCACGATCGCGCGCCCCATCGCGACGCGCTGTCGCTGGCCGCCGGACAGTGCCTTCGGCTTGCGTTCGAGGTACTCCTCGAGGCCGAGCAGCTTGGCGGCCTCCAGCACGCGCTTGGCGCGCTCTTCCTTGTGGATGCCCTGCATCTTCAGGGCGAAGCCCATGTTGTCGGCCACCGACATATGTGGGTAGAGCGCGTAGTTCTGGAACACCATCGCGATGTCGCGTTCCTTCGGCGGTGCGTTGGTGACGTCGCGATCGCCGATGAAGATCGAGCCCTCGTTCACCTCTTCGAGCCCCGCCAGCATCCGCAGCGCGGTCGACTTACCTGAACCCGAGGGTCCGACGAGCACCATGAACTCGCCGTCGGAGATGTCGAGATCAAGGTTGTCCACAGCTGGGACGTCGCCGCCCGGGTAGATCCGAGTGGCTCCCTTGAACGAGACAGTTGCCATGTCGCGCTTCCTTTCCTCCGCCGGCAGGAACGTGCCGGACGATCCGTAGCAAAGGCTCCCAGGTCTTGGGTGTCTGCTCGGTGACGCATCACCGAAGCACTTCGTACAACGAACGAGGGCCGATTTACATTCCCGGGTGATGTAAGCCGATCGATTGACAAAAGAGATTTTTACGTACAAAGTTCTTTGTGTGATGAGAGACGTGATGCACCTGGAGCAGCTCGAACAGGCCGAGGCGCTGTTCAAGCCGCAGCGGATCGAGGTGCTGCGGCGGCTGGCCGAGCCGGCCACCTGCAGCGAGGTGGCCGAGCAGCTCGGGCAGACTCCGCAGCGCGTCTACTACCACGTCAAGCGCCTCGTCGAGGCGGGACTGGTGACCCAGGTGGACGAGCGCAAGGTGCGCGGCATCCACGAGGGCATCTACCAGGCGACCGCCCGTTCGTACTGGCTGTCGCCGACGCTCGTCGGCCGGATCGGCGGACTCCGCCGGACCCGCGACGAGCTCAGCCTCGGCTACGTGCTGGACCTGATGGAAGAGGTCCAGACCGACATCGCCGCGCTGGATCGGTCGGCTCCGGAGCTGCCGTCCATCGGGGTGTCCGGTGAGATCCGGGTCCCACCGGACCGACGGCGGGAGTTCTTCGAGGACCTGCGCGGCACGCTGCAGGACCTCTTCTCGCGCTACGGCGGCACTGAGGGCGACGCCTTCAAGCTCGCCGTGGCCTGCTACCCCAAAGGAGACCAAGACCATGACTGAACCGCTCGTTCTGCAAGTCCGCGCCAAGGCCGGGATCGACGAGGTCCGGCAGGCGCTGACCGATCCGAAGGCCCTCAACCTCTGGCTCGGCGAGCACTCGAACGTCGATCTGCCCGGCACGTTCGAGTTCTGGGGCCGCTACATCCCCGAGGGCGACACGCCGCATCAACGTGTCGTCGGGTACGACGGCAGCACGCTCACGCTGGCGTGGACGCTCGGCGGCGAAGAGACCACCACCGAGATCACGCTGACCCCCGACGGTGACGACGCGACAGTGGTCAAGCTGTCGCAGACGCACTTCGACTACGCGGACGCGATCAGCGGCGCCAACATCCGCGGCGTACTGCAGACCTTCTGGTCACTCGCGCTGGCCAACCTCGTCGACCACGTCGAGGGTCGCGAGCTGACGACGAGGCCGGACTTCACCTCGCCGGTCTTCGAGGGCGAGGTGCTGATCGACGGGCCGATCGACCAGGTGTACTCGGCGCTGACCGAGTCCGAGAAGGCGTCGGCCTGGTTCGGGTTCCCGATCGAGATCGACCTGCGCAAGGGCGGCCGGTTCGCGATGGGCGGGTTCGAGGCCGGCCCGGGCGTGGAGATCGTCGACCTGGTCGAGGGCCGCAAGATGGCGACGGACTGGGGACCGTCCGGCATCAGCAGCTGGGAGCTCGCCGAGTCCGACGGGAAGACGCGGCTGACGTTCGTGATGAGCGGGTTCGACGAGGCCAACCCGCCGTACGGCGCCTGGACCGGCTGGCTCAGCGGTGTCGCCGCACTCCGCCGGTACGTCGAGCTCCCGGACTGGTCGATCTGGGCCGCCTAGAAGTACGGGCGGGTGCTGTCCCCGATCAGATCGAGCAGGGCGGTCACTGCCCTGCTCGGTCGTCGTCCGGCCGCCGTTGCCACCGACAACGTCCAGGTCAGCTCGGTGCCCTTGATCGGCACCTTGGCGACGCCGGGCTCCTCGGCCAGCTCGAGATCGGGTACGACGGCAACCCCCAGCCCGACCCGCACGTAGTCGGGAATCGTCGTCAGTTCCGGGACCTCGATCTGGATCCGCCGTGGCATCCCGATCGTGTCGAACGCCCGGTCGACCATCTTCCGGTTCCCGAACCCGGCCGGCATGTCGACGAACCGCTCACCGGCCAACTCCTCCAGCCGTACGGCGGACTGCCGCGCCAGCCCGTGCCCGGACGGCAGCAACGCGACGAACGGGACCGTCGCGAGATCGCGCACCTCGAGCCCGGCGAGCTCGGGCTTCGGCAGACCGAGCAGTGCGACATCCAGCCGACCATGGCGTATGTCGTCCGCGAGACCGGTGGAGCCGGTCGGCGAAGTGGTGACCTGGACCTCGACCAACGGGTACTTGCGGTGGAACGCGCCGAGAAGCTCGGCCATGTTGACCATGCGCAAGCGCGCGAGCGTCCCGATCCGGATGTTGCCGCGGAGCCCGGCCGACGCCTCTTCGACGACGGCCCGCGCGCGGTCGAGGGCCTCCAAAGCAGCCTTCGCCTCCGGCAGTAAGGCCTGACCCGCGGTCGACAGCACCACCCGCCGGGTCGAGCGGTCGAACAGGGTCGTCTTCAGATCGGTCTCGAGGGCGCGTACGGCGGCCGACACCGTGGACTGGACCGTGAACAGCCGCTGCGCCGCCCGGGTGAAGCTCAGTTCCTCGGCGACGGCGACGAAGTACTCGAGCTGTCGACTGTCCACAGGCTCAATTATCGATGTTGACGATAAGAGCGTGCAAGAACTTTCGTTGGACTCGATAGATCCCGCGCGGCACGCTGGAAACATGTCCACCATGACCTCATCGCGGACCGGCGTACGGATCCGGCTCGCTCATGCTCCCGGGTTCTGGGTGATCGCCGCGGCCTTCCTCATCACGATGGCCTTCTCGACGATCCCGACTCCGCTCTACGCGATCTACCAGCACCGGGACGGGTTCCCGACGTACGTGATCACGGTCATCTTCGCCAGCTATGCGGTCGGCGTGATGGCGTCGCTCTACCTGGCCGGACATGTCAGCGACTGGCTCGGTCGGCGCCGGGTCGCGCTGCTCGCCGTACTCGCGGAGGCGCTGGCCGCGGCGATCTTCCTGATCTGGTCGTCGGTGCCCGGTCTGCTGGTGGCGCGCTTCATCTGTGGCGTCGGGGTCGGCGTACTGACCGCGACCGCTACCGCGCACCTGTCCGAGCTGCGGCAGATCGCGCGGCCGGGGGAGGACCCGAGCCGGTCGGCGTTGATCTCGAGCATGGTGAACCTCGGCGGGCTCGCGTTCGGGCCGCTGATCGGTGGGCTGCTCGCGCAGTACGTGTCGGCGCCGCTGCAGCGTCCGTACGAGATCTTCCTGGTGCTGCTGTTGATCAGCGCGGTCGGCATCGCGCTCGTGCCGGAGACCGTGGAGCGGTTGGAGGAGCGACCGGCGTACCGCCCGCAGCGGGTTGCGCTGCCGTCGTCGGCCAAGCCGCTCTTCTTCGCGTCGGCGATCGGTGCGTTCGCGGCGTTCGCGATCTTCGGGCTGTTCACGTCGCTGGCGCCGACGTTCCTTGCAGGCGTGCTGCATCACACCTCGCGCCTGCTCGCCGGTGTCGTCACGTTCGCTGTCTTCATCGCCGGGGCTGCCAGTCAGGTGATCTTCGTCCGCCTCAGCCGTCCGGCTCAGCTCCGCTTGGGCCTGGTCGCGATGTCGGTCGGACTGGTCGGGGTGGCGGTCGGCGGCCTGATCCCCAACCTGTACCTGTTCGTCATCGGCGGGGTCGTCGCCGGGGCGGGCGTCGGGCTGGTCTTCCGCGGTGCGGTCGCGACCGCCGCGTCGCTGGCAGATCCCGGGTCTCGCGGGGAGGTGCTGGCCGCCCTCTTCCTGATCGCGTACGCCGGCCTCGCGATCCCGGTCCTCCTGATCGGCCTTGGCATAGCGCTGCTGCCCGCCCAGGTCGCCCTGCTGATCTTCTCCGTGCTCATCCTGATCCTGGTGAACGCCGCCGTACTCCGGATGTTGGCCGCCCAGAGGTGATGTGATGAGGCCGTGGATCTGCAGCGCGACTACGGCCTGAGCGTGTCCTCGCTCGAACCGCACCCGGGCGGGTTCGCGACCGACGGATGGGTGGCGGACGGCACCTGGTTCGTGAAGGTGTGGAAAGAAGGCGAGCAGCCGATCGGGCTGGAGTTGCTGGCGGAGTTGCACGCGCTCGGCCTGCCTGTCGTAGAGCCAGTCCGAACCACCCACGGTGAGGGGTCTGCGATGGATGGCGGACGAGCCTATGCCGTTTTCCCTTATGTACAAGGGCGCACGGCGACCTGGGACGACTGGAAGGTTGCGGCCCGGGCTCTCCGTCAGGTCCACGATGCGCCTCCGCAGGTGATGCTGCCGCACGCCGATACCAGCGAGCCGCACATCCGCGCTCTCGAGAACCAGCTGCAGCACCCGTGGATCGTGGACCGAGCGGACGTGGTGTCCGCGGCGCTGGCGCGGTTGGACGACGTTCGATCGCGGCTCACACCAGTGCGCGACGTGCTGTGCCACACGGACTTCCACGGGCTGAACGTGCTGATCGCCGCTGACGGTGAGGTGGCGGCCATCCTCGACTGGGAGAACGCCGTCATCGGACCCCGCGAGTACGACGTGTGGGTCGCGGCCGACGGTCGGCGGATCCCGGAGTTCCTCGACGAGTACGGCGCCGACGATCTGGACCCCGATCATCTCGAGTTCGCGCTGCTCGCCCGCGGGCTGCGGGACCTGTCGGCGCGCGTGTCACGCAACGTCGACCGTCCGGGCGTGGACACGTGGGGCTTCGAGCGGATCGCGCGGGTGGACAGCGATCTGGAGGAGTTCCGCCCGTACTGCGCCTAAGCGGCCGCCCCCGGGCCGGGGAGTACGTCGATGTCGTTGGCGTGCATGGGCTTGCCGCAGTGCGAGCAGCTGAGCTCGACGTGGCTGATCTCCCCGCAGGCGTGGTGCCGGTACAGCACCGGCGGCCCGGCCTCGCCGGCGAGCCATTTGTCGCCCCAGGCAACCATCACCATCAGGACGTCCATCAGCTCCAGGCCTTTGCCGGTCAACACGTACTCGTACCGCGGCCGCTTGTCGTACGGGCGCCGCTCGAGCACGCCGCGGTCGACCAGATGGTTCAGCCGCTCGGTCAGCACCTTGCGGGAGATCCCGAGGTCCGCCTGGATCTGCTCGAACCGCGCCATCCCGACCCAGATGTCGCGCAGGATCAACGGTGACCACGGCTCGCCCATCACGTCGAGCGTGCGCGCGATCGAGCACGCCATCTCACTGAAGTCTGTGCGCTGCATGAAATCAGTCTAGCAATTGGGGTTCCCTGAGGGAACTCCGACATGTTAGCGTTCCTTCAAGGAACCCCAAACGGAAGGCGGAACGATGAGCAAGGTCCTCTGCGCCCTCGCGGTCTCGGTCGACGGATACATCACCGGTCGCGACTCCGGTCCGGACCGTGGCCTCGGCGACGCTCCGATGCTGTTCGACTGGTACTTCGACGGTGACACCCCGAGCCAGGTCTTCGACGGCTTCAAGCTCAGCGCCCCGAGCGCCAAGATGTTCGATGCGCTCGCCGGCCGGGTCGGCGCCGTGATCGCCGGTCACAAGACGTACGACGACTCGAGCCACTTCGGCGGCGGCAGCCCGCACGCGAAGGCGCCGCTGGTCGTGCTGAGCCACGGTCCGGTCGCGGAGATCAGCGAGCAGCAGACGCTCGCCAATACCATCGAGGACGCAGTCGCCGCGGCGAGCGCCATCGCCGGCGGCAAGGACGTCGGTCTGATGGGCGGCGGTGTCGTGACGGCCGCGCTGAAGGCCGGCCTCGTCGACGAGCTCGTCCTGCACCAGGTGCCGATCCTGCTCGGCAGCGGCCGGCCGTTCTTCCAGGAGCTGCCCGAGCAGGTCCGGCTCAACCTCGTCGAAGCAGTGCCCGCCCCGGGCGTCACCCACCTCCACTACGCAGTCGTCCGCTGAAGGAGTAGAACCATGTTGAAGCCCGCCGTACGCCGTGCCGTCGAAAGCAACTCGATCGCTCACCTGGCCACCGTTCTCCCGGACGGGTCGCCGCACTCGATCCCGCTGTGGGTCACGACGCTCGACGACCGCATCATCTTCCTGACCGGGCCCGACTCCCAGAAGGCCCACAACCTCCGCCGCGACCCGCGCGTGGCCCTGTCGCTCGCGCCAGTCGACAACCCCTACGAGCCGGTGATCATCCGCGGCCGCGTCACCGAATGGATCGACGGCGACGCCGGCTGGGCCCTCGTCGACCAGATCGCAATGAAGTACCTCGGCCAGCCCTACGGCCGCGACCAGGCCCGCATCATCGGCGTCATCGAGCCGGAGCACCAGACCGTCGGCGTCTAAGATGCGCGCATGGGTGTGACTGTGACGGTTGGGGAGCAGGACGCTTATCTCGCGCGGGTGGGGCGGGCCGGCATGTTGTTGTTGCCGATGATCACCGGGATCGGTGAGCAGGTGCGGGCCTGGGCCGATGAGCTGGCCGGCGAAGGGATCACTGCGCTGGCGTGGGATCCGTTCAAGGGGCGCAGTACGGACAACACCAGTCGGCAAGAGCTGAGTGGTTTGCTGCGGCAGATGGACGACGACACTGCCCTCGCCGAGCAGAGCGCGTTGCTGGACTACCTCGTCGACGAGCTCGGGTGCAGCAAGGTCGGTGTGATCGGGTGGTGCCTCGGTGGGCGGTTCGCGTTCCTGCTCGGGGCGCGTGACCAGCGGGTGGCGAATGTCGTCGCCTTCCACCCGACGGTTCCGTCCGATCGGCCGCCGCATCACACGTACGACGCGATCGCCGAGGCAGCCGGGATCACGGCGCCGGTGCTGGTGAGCTATCCGAGCGCGGACACCGCCGTACCGAATTCTGACTTCGAGACGCTGCAGACGGTGTTGCAGGCGCGGACGGCCGGGGCGACGTTCACGCAGTACTTCCCGGGCGCGGACCACGGGTTCTCGGACAAGTCGCGGCACGACAAGGAGGTCAACGCGGACGCGTTCCGGTTGGCTTGGCCGCAGGCGTTGGCGTTCATGAAGGCGACGGTTGCCTGAGCGCCGACTCCAGTTGGCGGTGTAGCTCGCCGAGCCGGCTGCGGCCGGGCGTGCCGTCCGGGTAGCGGCGCAGTACGTCCCGGACCACGGGTGGCACTCGGTCGATCGCCCAGCTGACGACGCTCGAGGGGTCACGCCCAGCCAGTTCGTGCGCGTACGCCGCATACTGCGCCGCTCCGATGATGTGCTTCGCCTGGGTGGCCGCCGCCAACGGATGCAGGTACGCCGAACCCGCTGCCGCAACTGCTGCTCGCGCCGCAGCCTCCGCGGCCGGATCGTTTACCTCACCTGCCGCCTTCAGGGCGCCCCACGCAGCCGTCCGGATCGCCTTCGTTCTGTTGCCTCCGGCACCGAATTCGCGGGCGGCCTCGATCGCCTCGCGCGGCCGGCGATCGTCGGGAGCGACGGCTTCATAGAGAGGCAATGCCCGCTCGGCACAGTCCGCGCTCCAGAGGCTGAGCTGCCGCAGTTCGTCGAGGCTCAACGCGATCTCCATGAGCCTCAATCGTATCGTTGAACCTCGGTCTTGAAGCTTTCACGCCGCCCGACGGTGGTCCGTAGGCGTGATCCCGCGGACCCGCTTGAACGCAACGCTCAATGCGAAGGCATTCGCGTACCCGACCCGCCGGGCGATCGTCTCGACCGTGTCCCGGGTCGACCGCAGCTGATCGGCGGCGAGCGTGATCCGCCAACCGGTCAGGTAGCTCATCGGCGCCTCGCCCACCACGGCCGTGAACCGCCGGGCCAGCGAGGCCCGCGACACCCCAACCTTGTCGGCGAGGTCGGTGACGTTCCACGGGTGCGCCGGATCCTCGTGCAGCAAGCGCAACGCAGTACCGGCGACCGGATCGGTCTGGGCCTGGTACCAGCCCGGCGCATGAGAGTCCGGCCGGTCGAACCACGCGCGCAGGGTGGTGATCAGTGCGAGGTCGAGCCAGCGGTCGAGCACGGTCTGCTGGCCGACCGCATCCCGCTGGATCTCACTCGTGATCATCTCCATCACCGACCCGGCCACCTCGGAGGCAGGTACGACGAGCACCGGCGGCAACGCGGTGACCAGTCGCCGGCTGACATCACCCGCCACCTGATAGGTGCCGCTGGCAACCATCACCTCGCCGGACTTGCGGCTGCCGTACGTCCGCACGCCCAGCCGCGCCGAATAGTCGGCCGGTGCCCCGGGCAACGGTTCGCAGATGCCGCCGGGGTGGATCCGCAGCTGCGGCGCGGTGTGCACGCTGTCGCCGACGACGTACGGCTGGGGGCCGGTGAAGATCGCGACGTCGCCCTGCTCCAGCCGCTGCGGCGCGGTGCCTTCGCGGGTCACCCAGCCCGAGCCGCGGACGAGGGTCGCGAGCGCGAGCGGCGCCTCGTCCCGGATCTCCAGCGCCCACGGCAGATCCAGGATGGTCAGGTTGAAGACGCCGTCCTGGGCGCGGGTCCCGGCCAGCAGTTCGTCGAGCACGTCCATGCGATGAGGGTACGGCATGATGAGCGCCTCGAACATCGAATTGCGCCACATAGCCATGGTTTGTCTCACTCAAGCCCGGTGAACTAGAGCCATGAACCCGATACTGATCCTCAGTGGCAAAGGCAAGACCGGTCGTCGCGTCGCGGCACAACTCGACGCGCGGGAGGTCCCGTACCGCCTCGCCTCGCGCTCCAGCGAGCAGCGCTTCGACTGGTACGACGAGAGCACGTGGGCGGCGACGATCGCCGGCGCGGAGACGGCGTACCTCGCGCCGCCGGTCGGACCGACCGGACTCGCGCAGGCCGGCAAGTTCATCGAGCAGGCAGACGGGCTGCGGCGCCTGGTCCTGCTGTCCGGTCGCGGCGTCGGCAGCCCGGGCCGCGACTTCGCCGTGTACGACGGCCAGCTCGAGTTGGAGAACGTTGCCAAGGCGAGCGGTCTGGACTGGACGATCGTGCAGCCGGCCTGGTTCGCGCAGGGCTTCAGCGAGGACTTCCTCCGGTACCACGTGCTCGCGGGCGAGATCCGGCTGTCCGCCGGCACCGGCGCCGAGGCGTGGATCGACACCAACGACGTCGGCGACGTGATGACCACGGCCCTTCTCGACGAGTCGTACGTCGGCCAGACCCTCACGATCTCCGGGCCGCGCACGCTCACCATGACCGAGATCGCCGACGAGTTGACCGCCGCCACCGGACGCCCGATCGGGTACGTCGACCTCGAGCCGGATTCCCACGTCGCCGAACTGATCGAGCAGGGGCTGATCCAGGAAGACGCCGACGCGGTCCGCGACCTGTTCGCGGTGATCCGCAATCACCGCTCGGAGTACGTCTCCGACGGTGTCGAGCAGGTGCTCGGCCGACCGGCCCGCGACTTCACCGATTGGGCCCGCGAGACTGCCAAGACCGGAGTCTGGTCAGCCTGAACAAGCCGAAGCCCTCGCGCCCACCTGAAGGTGCGAGGGCTTCCGCTTGGACCACTACTTGTGCTGCATCGAGACCCACTCGTCGTGGGTGAGCTCCTGCAGCTCCGACGCCGGCGTCTTGGTGCGGGGCGTCGTGCCCCCACCGACGGCACCGCCGCCGAAGACGATGTTCGCCCAGTTGTTCTGCGCGATCAGGATCGACGTGGTCTTGTCGCCGTTGATGTCCGCGGCCGTCGTCGTGTCGGTGGTGTCACCGTCGCAGTTCCAGTCGATCGGCGCGTTCGCCGCGCCGGCCGTCACCCGGGTCGTGCCGTTCGGGCACTTCCAGCTGGTCTTGTAGCCGGCGCCCAGGCTGCCCAGGCCGACCGTCTCGTCCGGCCGGGCCTCATTGATCGAGGTCGGCTGGACGTTCGAGTAGCCCCAGTACTTCGTGCCGTCGGCCTTGAGCACGCCGCCGAGCTGGAACGAGTAGTTCATCACGCTGAGGTAGTTCGGCTTGTAGTTCAGGTTGTCGGTGCCGCCGTGCTTCAGGCCGATGTTGTGCCCGAGTTCGTGGATGAACGTGCCGACGTTGGTGTCGTCGGTCGCGTTCCACCCGCACTTCGGGCCGACCGTGACGATGAACGTGTCGTTCGGGATGTTGAACGCCTGGCCGCTGCTGCAGCCGCCGTCGTAGCTGTCTCCCCAGATCATGTAGTGGAAGACGGCCTTGCGGACCGCCGCGAAGTTGGCTGCCTTGATCGCGTTGGTCTGGGTGGCCGACGGGTTGAGGTCGTCGTCGTACGTGACCTCGTTGCCACCGCCCAGGTTGTACGTCGCACCGCGGGCGGCGCCGGCGTCGAGGTGGATCGTGACGCCGGTCGTGCCGTCCGGGTTGCTGACCGGGGCGCTCGCGAACACCTGGACGATGCGGTCGAGCGCCGCCGTACTGGCGAGCCGGCCGGACATGTAGTCCATCTCGACGAACAGGTCCTTCTTGTTCGGGTTCGCGCCCATCGCGGGCAGGTCCACGTCGACGACGCCGTCACCGTTGGCGTCGTATCCGTTGGTTTCCCATGCGTCCGGCAACGAGTCGCCATCTGTGTCAGTCGCGGCGACGACCGTACGGGCGTTGTCGACGGACGGAGCCGGAGCCGCCACCGCGCTCGAGGTTGCGAGCGCGGCGGCGGCCAGCGAAGTCAGGACAGTGAGCAAGGCGGGGCGGGGTCTCATCAGATCTCCTTGGGGGCGGTGGGTGATCTGCCCGCTACCGTAGGTGAATTTCAGCGCTACGAACGGCCCAGTCGGGTCATTGACCCAATTGGGTCACGCGGCCGAGCGAAGCATCGTCCGGATCCCGACGGTCAGTCCGAGTGCCGCGGTCACGATCGCGGCGACCCAGCCCCAGAGCACCGCGCTCGACCACACGTCACCCGAGAACAGGACCCGCTCCGCGTCGACGACGTACGACAGCGGGTTGAACTTCGATGCCACCCGCATCCATTCCGGACCGGTCTCCAGCGGCAGCAGCATCCCGGACAGGATCATCAGCGGGAAGAGGAACGTCTGCTGCACGACCCAGAACATCCAGTCCTGCTTGCGCACCATGATCGCCAGGGCGTAGCTGAAAGATCCGAGCCCGACGCCGAACACCGCGAGCAACACCAGCCCGACCAGCGCACCACCGACGTGCAGGTCGAAGGCGAACGGCGTCATCACCGCGATCACGATCACCGCCTGCCCGAACAGCGGCACCATCTCCTTCAGCGCCCGGCCGACCAACAGCGACGAACGGGACAACGGCGTGACCAGCATCCGCTCGTGTGCTCCGGTCTGGAACTCGAACAGCAGATTCGCCCCGGTGGTCGACGTACCGAACAGCGTGGTCATCACGAGGATCGACGGCACGAACCATTGCCAGACGCCGTCGCCGAACGTGCCGCCCATCGAACCCGACAGCAGCGGTCCGAAGAGCGCGAGGAACACCAGCGGCTGGATCATCTCGAACAGCAACGAGAACGGATCCCGCAGTACCGGCTTCAACTCGCGCGTCATCACGATCCGGGTGTCGCGGAGCAGGTTCCGGGACGGTTCTGAAACGGTCAGGGTGGTCATCAGGCTGCCTCTCGCAGGTTCCGGCCGGTCAGGTTGAGGAAGACGTCGTCGAGAGTCGGCCGGTGCACCTGTGCCGACGCGATCGGTACGCCGTCGTGCTGGGCGGCCGCGATCAGCTCGGGCAGCGCCGCCGGGCCGTCCGCGACCCGGACGCTGAGCTCGTCGCCAACGGCAACGACTTCGCGAGCCCCGGGCAACTTCTCGGCGAGCACGGTCAGCTGGGAAAGGTTGTCAGGAGCAACGGTCAGGGCGAGCCGGTCGCCGGCCAGCTTGGCCTTCAACGAGCTTGCGGTGTCGTCGGCGATCACCTCGCCGTGATCCACCACGACGACGCGCTCGGCCATCGTGTCGGCCTCGTCGAGGTAGTGCGTGGTCAGCACGATCGTCATCGCGTGCTGCTCGCGCATCCGCAGGATGTGGTCCCACAGGTTCGCCCGGTTCTGCGGGTCGAGGCCGGTCGACGGCTCGTCCAAGAACAGCAGCGACGGCGCGTGCACCAGACCCATCGCGACGTCGAGGCGCCGGCGCTGACCGCCGGACAGGTCCGACACCTTGCGCCGTGCCAGCTCCCGCAGCTCCAACGCGTCGAGCAGCTCGTCGGTCCTCCGCTTCGCGGCCCGGCGATCGAGGCCGTAGATCACGCCTTGCCCGATCAGTTCGTCGCCGACCCGCTGGGTGTGGCCCGCGCCGTTGCCCTGGCCGACGTACCCGATCCGGCGCCGGACCTGGCTCGGCTGCGTCGTCACGTCGTACCCGGCGACCGTCGCGGTGCCCGAGGTCGGGGTGATCAAGGTGGTGAGCATGCGCAGGGTGGTGGTTTTGCCGGCTCCGTTCGGGCCGAGGACGGCGACCAGCTCGCCGGGTTCGACGTCCAGGCTGATGCCGCGGACGGCGTGCACGGTCTCGGTACGGCTCACCACGAAATCCCGGGTGAGCGCTCGGGTGCTGATCACGGATGGCTCCTTCGGTTGGACTTGATGAGCACGACATTTCCAGCAGTAGCGGTCAGGTTCTGTCCCTTACTCATGGGAAGCTGAAGTCATGTCCGAAACCTCTGCTCGACTCCTCGCGCTGCTGTCGCTGCTGCAGGCACGGCGCGACTGGCCGGGTGCTTTGCTCGCCGAGCGGCTCGAGGTCAGCCCGCGGACGGTCCGCCGCGACGTCGACCGGCTGCGGGACCTGGGCTACCCGGTGCGTGCGAGCAAGGGGCCTGACGGCGGCTACCGCCTGGATGCGGGGGCCGACCTGCCGCCGCTGCTGTTCGACGACGACCAGGCGATCGCGGTCGCGGTCGCCCTGCAGACCGCGACGACCACGGTCACCGGGATCGAGGAGGGCGCGTTGCGTGCGCTCGCCACGGTTCGTCAGGTGATGCCGGCACGTTTGCGGCAGCGGGTCGACGCGTTGCAGGTGACGACGGTGGATCGGTACGCCAACCGGCGTACGACGGTGGACTCGGAGAAGCTGATCGCGATCGGGATGGCGGTCCGCGCGCAAGAGGTTCTGCGGTTCGACTACGCGTCACCCGGCGCGCCGGACGAATGGGTGCCGCCGCGCAAGGTGGAACCACATCACCTGGTGACCTGGGGCGGGCGTTGGTACCTGGTCGGCTGGGATCTGGAGCGGAAGGACTGGCGGACGTTCCGGGTCGACCGGATGACGCCGAAGACGCCGACCGGGCCGCGGTTCAGCCAGCGCGAACTGCCGGCGCCGGACGTCGCGACGTACATCTCGAGTCGGTTCCACGGCCAGGACCAGAACCCCTGCAAGGGTGAGGCGATCCTGCAGGCGAAGGCGTCGGACATCGCGCAATGGGCCGGGCGACGTGCGTTCGTCGAGGAGATCACGCCGACGAGTTGCCGGCTCGTGCTCAGCGCGTGGTCGTGGACCGGGCTGGCCGCGACCTTCGGGATGTTCGAGTGTGACCTCGAGTTCGTCGGCCCACAGGAATTGAAGGATGCCGCGGCCCAGCTGGCCGCCCGCTACCAGGAGGCTGCGTCATGAGTACGGAACTGATCATTGTGGACGCCGCCGCCTGGAAGTCCTGGCTGCACGAACACCACGGAAGCTCGGACGGTGTCTGGCTCGTGCTCGCGAAGAAGAACGTCACGGAACCCACGAGCCTCACGTACGCCGAAGCGCTCGAAGAGGCACTGTGCCACGGCTGGATCGACGGCCAGCGCCGGAGTCGCGACGACCAGACCTTCGTCCAGCGGTACACCCCGCGGCGCGCGCAGAGCATGTGGTCCAAGCGGAACGTGGACCTCGTCGCGCGGATGGAGAAGGAGGGCCGGATGCGTCCGGCCGGCCGCGCCGAGATCGAGCGCGCCAAGTCCGACGGGCGTTGGGACAAGGCGTACGGCGGGGCCAGCGCGCGCGAGATCCCGGAGGACCTGGCCGAGGCGCTGGCCGCCAATCCCAAGGCTCAGGCGATGTTCGAGATCCTGACCAGCGCCAACCGGTTCGCCATCGTGCACCGGGTGAACAACGTGAAGAAGGCCGAGACCAGGACCAGGAAGATCGAGCAGTTCGTCGAGCAACTGGCCCGCGGAGAGACGATCTACCCGCAGAAGCGGACGCTCTAGATCAGGTCGAGCGTCGCGTCCTGGCCCGCGGTGAGCGGGAAGTACGCGAGGAACGTGACGCCCTCGTCCTCGGTGTCGAAGCGGGAGATCCGGTCGACCGCCGGCTCGTAGAACACGTCGCCGGGATGGAGGACCTGTACGTCGCCGTCGGCGGCCTGCTGGTAGACCGCCTTGCCCGACACGATGTTGCCGAACACAGGGCCGTTGTGGACGTGGGCGCCGAGCGCGGTGTGCGGCTCGATGGTGATCCGGCGTACCTCGACGCGCTGCACCGGGAGCGCCTCCGGCAGGTGCTGGTCGAGCACGACGACGCGGCTGATCGGGGACTCTGCTGGGTTCATGGCAGCATCGTACATACCAATAGGTACAGAAGTCGCGCGGGTTTGTGCGCCGGGGTGAGGCGCGGTGGGTCAGTAGAGGACGGGGTTGAGCGGGGAGGAGATGGTCTCGCCGGGCTGGTTGCCGGGCATCCAGCTGGCCAGGTCGGCCTCCTGGTTCTTGTTCACCGGCTCCGAGATCTCCATCGCGGCGTCGACGTAGATGATCGTCATCACCCGGCGCGGGATGCCGGTGGTGTTCGGCGGCGCGTGGTGGAAGGTCCAGCCGAGGTGGTAGCTCACCTCGCCGAGCTCGAACGGCTCGGAGACCTCCGCGAACTCCTGCTCGGCCAGCGTCTCCTGCAGGACCCGCTCCGACTCGTCGCTGATCGGCAGGTCGCGGCCGTGCTCGAAGGTATGGCTGCCGGCTGCGAACGACAACGGGCCCATCGCCATCGGGGTCTCCTGCAGCGGGACCCAGACCGTGACGCAGCGGTCGGTCGCGAACGGCCAGTAGTACTGGTCCGCGTGCCACGGGGTGACTCCGCCGCCGGACTCCTTGTACAGCGCCTGATCGTGGTACAGCCGGACCGACTGCACACCCAGCAACTGCGCGGCGATCCGCGCCAACCGCGGCGACGACACGAACTCGAGCACCCGCTCGCTGTCCTGCCAGAGGTTCGTCACCTGCAGGAACGCCTTGCCGTAGGTGTCGCGTTCGTCCAACGGCAGGTGTTGCGTGTTCAGCTCGATCACCTTGCCGGTGATCTCCGGCTCGTACGCCGCGATCGTCTCGGGACTCAGCACGTTCTTCAGCTTCACGAATCCGTGCTCGGCGAAGTGCGCGATATCGGACCGGCTGAGGATGTAGTCGGTCTCGAGCTCGGGGCGGGTCAGAGTCATGGGACTCAAGGGTTCAGGAACGTTTCATCGCTGTAAAGATCAGTGATCAAATCTTTGCTCTTCGTGCACGTGCACGGAGAAGCGGTCAGGACCGTAACGCGAAACGATCCAGCGCCTGCAGGATCAACTCCTTCGTGCCGGTACCTCCGGCACCGTGACCCTCCTGCTCGACCAGGTGCAGCTCGGCATCCGGCCAGGCCTGCGCCATTCGCCAGGCGATGTCCGCCGGACTGCTGATGTCGAGTCGGCCGTGGATCAGCACACCCGGGATCCCGGCCAGCTTTCCGGCGTCCTGCACGAGTACGCCTTCTTCCAGCCAGGCTGCGTGACCCCAGTAGTGCGTGACGAGCCGCGCCAGCCGCAGCCGAAGTACGGGGTCGTCGTACCGGGAGTCGGGCTGCCAGTTCGGGTGGGTGCGGACGTGCGTGTCCTCCCAGTCGCACCAGTCGCGCGCGGCCTTCTCCCGTACGGCGGGATCCGGGTCGTGGAGCAGACGGCTGTAGGCGAGCGGGAGATTGCCGTCGCGATCGTTCGCGGGAACGCCGTCGCGGAAGCGCGACCATTCCTCGGGGAAGATCCGGCCCATGTCGCGGGTGACCCACTCGACCTCACGCCGGGTCGTGTTCGTGACGCTGAACAGGACGATCTCGGAGATCGCCTCCGGGTGCTGCTCCGCATAGGCGAGCCCGAGCGTCGCGCCCCAGGACGCTCCCAGCAGAAGCCATTTCTCGATACCCAACTGCCGCCGGAGTTGCTCGAAGTCCGCGATCAAGTGAGTCGTCGTGTTGGTGCTCAGATCCACGTCCGGCTCGGCGGCGTCCGGCGTACTGCGTCCGCAGTTGCGCTGGTCGACGAGAACCACCTTGTACTTGGCGGGATCGAAGTACCTCCGCCACCAGGCGCCGGCGCCGGAGCCCGGGCCGCCGTGGATCACCAACGCGGGCTTGCCGTCGGGGTTGCCGCAGACCTCCCAGTACACGCGGTTGCCGTCGCCGACGTCGAGCAGGCCGTGGTCGTAGGGCTCGATCTCCGGATACATGCTCAGAGGACTCCCGTGTAGGTGAGGGCGAACGTCCCGCAGGGAAAGAGGAACAGGGACGCGAGCACGATGATGCCCTTGAAGGACTGGCCGGGACCAATGAGTTTGCGGTAGGCGGCGACGAGCACCGGGACCATCACGAGCTCGAGCGGCAGCATGCTGCGGGGGATGATCGTGGCGGTTGCCGCGAGTACGACGGAGAGCGCGGCGGCGGCGATCCAGGCGGCGTACCCGATCCGGTACGTCGTCCGCGCGCCGAAGCGGACCGCGATCGTGTGGTAGCCGGCGGCGCGATCGGCTTCGAGGTCGGCGAGCGTGGTGGGGAGGTAGAGGCCGATGGCGGCGAGCGTGCCCTGGAGGCCCATCAGCCAAGGGAAGTTGCTGAGGTCCGGGTTGATCGCGGCCCAGCCGGCCAGCGGTCCGAAGGCGCCGAGGGCGAGCGCGTTGACGGCGACGTCGAAGCCGGCGCGGGTCTTCAGCCGGACCGGCGGGACGGAGTACGCATAGCCGAGCAGGACGGCAAGTAGGACGCCGAGCGCGAACACGACACCTACGTGCAGGCTCAGCCCGACCGCTGCGACGGCGGCCGCGAAGGCGAGTCGCTTGGCTGCGCGGAGCGTGATGCGTCCGTCGAGCAGCGGCGACTTCGCCTTCCGCGGATTGAGCCGGTCGCTCGGCAAGTCGTACGCGTCGTTCACCGCCAGCACGGCCAGCCACACCAGCGGACCCATCACCACCGCGCCGACGATCAGCCGCGGCCACTCCTCCACCGGCGGGACCAGTTGGCGGGTGGCGAGCAGGATCCCCGTGTAATAAGGAACGATCGACACCACCCAGAACGCCGGCCGCCCCACCGCGATGACGTCGCGAACCCGCGCAGTCGTACCCCGGACCTGCACCAGCGTGCTCACATCACCACTGTCCACCCGCCAGGCGCCCGCCGTCCTCCCTCCGTCGGGTGAACCTCCTCACCCTCACGGCTGGATGTGAGCCAAGGAACCCTTCTCCAGCGCGACCCACACCGACTCACCGTCAACCACGAGCCCGTGCGGCTCGGACCCTTCCCCCAGGTCGTGGCGGTCAGTGATGTTGCCCTCGGCATCCAATCGAGCGACCGCGCCGGCTCCCCACAGGCTCACCCAACACCCGCCGTCAGCCGCGCCCGCCACCGCGTGCGGCTTGGAGCCGGCCGGCAGCGCGAACTCCTCGATCTTCCCGTCCGCGGTGATCCGGCCGACGCGATCGGCGAGGATCTCGACGAACCAGACCCCACTGATCCCGACCGGACCAGCGGATTCGGTCGGCAGCGGATAGGTCGTCACCGCACCGTCGAGAGTCATCCGCCCGATCGCATTCGCCTGGTTGAGCGTGAACCACAGCTCATCGCCGTACGACGTGATCATCGCCGGAAACGCCCCGCTCGTCCCGATCGGGTACGTCGTCACCTCGCCGTCGACTGTCACGCGCGCAACAGCGTCGGCGCTCATCAACGTGCACCACAACGCGCCATCCGATCCGACACACAACCCGTACGGCGCCCCGGCAACGTCGACCGCCGACACAACCCCGTCGTACCCGATCCGTCCGACCCGGTCGTCACCGTTCCGCGTGAACCACACCGCATCGTCAGGACCGTCGACGATCACGCTCGGGCGGGACTGTGGGGCATCGAGGTCGAACTGCCTCCCGGACGCCGTCGCCACTCGACCCGCATGCACCAGCGTCGTCCACACCTCGCCGCCCGCAATTGCAACGCCATAAGGCCCATCGCCAACCGCATATTCAGTGACTGACATAGATGTTCTCCTTCAACTCGATCATGGTGCCGCGCCAGCGGGACACGAAGCGGCGGTCGTGGCTGACCACGACGAGCGCGCCGGCGTACTGGTCGAGCGACCACTCCAGTTCCTCCACCAGCACGAGCGACAGATGGTTCGTCGGCTCGTCCAGCAGCAGTACGTCGTACGGCGTGGTCAACAACCGCGCCAGCGCCAGCCGTCGGCGTTGTCCGGTCGACAATGCACCGACCTTGGTCTGCAACTGATCCCGACGGAACAGCCCCAAACCCGCCGCACCCGGATGCCGGGCGAGCGCCTGCCGCAACGTCTCCTCCGGTCGCGCCTCGGTCACCTCCTGCTGCAGGTAGCCGATCCGCCCGCTGCGCTCGACGTACCCGGAGGAAGGCTCGAGCGCCCCGACTAGAACGTCCAGGAACGTCGACTTGCCGACTCCGTTGGGTCCGGTGATCAGCACGCGAGCACCAGCTGGTACTTCGAGGGAGATCGGCAACAACCGGTCCTCGACCGCGACGCCGACAGCATCCAGCCCGGCCGGTTCGCCCGTCGTGCGGATGGATGCGGTGAAGCGCAGCGGCTTCGCCGGCACCGGTGGCGGATCTTCCTCCAATCGGCGCAGGCGTTCCTTCGCGTTCCGGATCTTGCTGCGCTCCGCCTCGTTGACGCGCCCGGTCTTCCGGTCGTACGCGACCTTGTTGTTGTCGGTCATCGGCCGTCCGTAGGCGACCCGATCAGCTGTGGTGCGCACGAGGACCCGCGTCGCCGCGACCTCGTCCTCCCACTCCTGCCGGGCCTGCTCGATCCGCGCCCGCTCGGCCGCCTTCTCGGTCAGGTAGCCCTGGAAGCCGTTGCCGTACCGCGTTACCCGATGCGTATCGCCGTCCACCTCGAACAGCGTCGACGCAACCCGCTCCAGGAAAGCGCGGTCGTGCGACACCACAACCGTCGTACCGCGGCGCGACCGCAGATGCTCCTCCAGCCAGATCGCGGCCGATATGTCGAGATGGTTGGTCGGCTCGTCGAGCAGCAGGATCTCCGGCGACGACGCGAGTACGGCGGCCAGGTGCAACCGCGCCAACTCGCCGCCCGACAGCTCCGACAACCGACGATCACCGGGCAGCGTGCTGAGCCCGAGCCCGTACGTCGCACGGGCGAAGCGCGCGTCGGCGTCGTACCCCTCGCGGATCTCGAACACGGTCTGGAGTTCGCCGTACTCATCGAGGACATCGGTGCGGCCGTCGGCAAGCAAGGCTTCGAGTGATCGCATCCGGGACTCGATCCGGCGCAGGTCGGCCAGGGCGTGATCGGCGAGCGCGTTCACGTCGAGGTCGAGCGGCAGCGGGTTGTCCTGCGCGAGGAAACCGATGCTGCCGGCAGCGGTCGCCGTACCGTCCGTCGCCGGTTCGAGGCCGGCCAGGATTCGGAGCAGCGTCGACTTGCCGGAGCCGTTCTCGCCGATCAGGCCGCTGACCTGGCCGGGCGGGAACGCGCAGGTGATCTGGTCGAGCACCAGGCGGTGGTCGTAGGACTTGGTGACATCGTGCAGGGACAGCTGGGTAGACATGAGAATCCTCCTGACTCACGCGGGGTTCGGGGTTGGCGAACGGCGGGTCAGAAGATCACTGAGCTACTCCCTAATGCGACGAATGTTGCGTTAAGATCATGACATGCTGACGACCGATCGCGCAAGCAGGCCGGGTGGACGCACGGCCCGGGTGCGGTCCGAAGTACTCGCGGCCGTCGAGGCAGAGCTCGCAGAGCACGGGTACGACGGACTGACCGTCGATGCGGTCGCCGTACGCTCCGGAGTCCATCGCACGACGGTCTACCGCCGCTGGAAGACCGTCGCCGGCCTGCTCGTCGATCTCCTGCAAGCCGGCGCCGACGACTCCTGGGAGCCTGCCGACACCGGTTCGCTCGAGGGCGACCTGATCGCCGTCAACCGCGAGGTGCATGCCGCGCTGACGGCGCGCCCGTCGGTCACCCAAGCGGTGATCGCAGCCTCCTTCCGTACGTCGGAAGCCGCCGAGGCGCTCACGCAGTTCTGGGTGGATCGCTACGAACGCACGGCGATCGTCGTACGGCGGGCCGTCGAGCGCGGCGAGATCCCGGCCGGCACAGACGCACATCAGCTCCTGCTGACCGCGACCGGTCCGCTGTACCTCCAACTCGTCCTGCTTCGTCGGCCGATGAGTCGCGCGACAGCCGATCATCATGCGCGAGTGGCCGCGGCGTCGGTCGGCTAAATCTCTTTGCGGCGCCCGTTCCGTCCGCCCTACGGTGGAACTTCCCGGCGGACAGGAGTCCCGATGAGCGTCACGATCCAAGCACTGTCCTTCGACGCAAAGAATCCTGCCGGGCTGGCGCGGTTCTGGGCCGGTCTGCTCGACCGGGAAGTCGGTGCGGACGGGACCTCCGTGCTGCCGGACAACGAGCTCGGGTTCGTCCTGCGGTTCCTGCCGACCGAGCTCGACAAGGAACGGCCGAACCAGACCCACTTCGACCTGCCCAGCCAGACGCTGGAAGCGCAACAGGCGATGGTCGACCGGGCGTTGGAGCTCGGCGGGCGGCACATCGACATCGGGCAGTTGCCGGAGGAGGAGCACGTCGTACTGGCGGATCCCGAGGGCAACGAGTTCTGTGTGATCGAGCCCGGGAACAACTTCCTCGCCGGCACCGGGGTCATCGGCGCGCTGTCGTCCGACGGCACGCAGGCCGTCGGGTACTTCTGGAGCAAGGCCCTTGAGTGGCCGCTGGTCTGGGACCAGGACGAGGAGACCGCGATCCAGTCGCCGCAGGGCGGGCCGAAGATCAGCTGGGGCGGACCGCCGGTCAACCCGAAGGCGCCGAAGAACCGGCTGCACCTCGACCTCGTCGCGTCCGGCGATGCCGAGGCCGAGGTCGAGCGGCTGATCACGCTCGGCGCGACCCGGCACGACAGCGGTCAGGCGCACGCGGACGGCGCGGACGGCATCGAGCTGGCCGACCCGGACGGCAACGAGTTCTGCATCCTGACCGGTACGCGAGAGCCCGCCTGAACCAGCCGCGTCTCCGACTAGGGTTTCAGCACGCCTAGTTTGAGGAGACGTTGGTGACTGGACGGTTGGCGAACGAGGTTGTGCTGGTGACGGGGGCCGCGCGCGGGATCGGGCGGGCCGTTGCGGTCAAGGCGGCGGAGGAGGGCGCGGCGGTCGGGCTGATCGACATCCTGGCCGACCAGCTCACCGCCACCACCGCGGAGCTCGCGGAGAGCGGCGCCAAGGTGGCCGCGGCTGTCGGTGACATCACCGACGAGGTGTCGGTCCGGCAGGCGGTCGGAAAGCTGACCGACGACCTCGGCCAACCCGTCACGGTGCTGGTCAACAACGCCGGCAAGAACTCGTACGCCGACCCGGCGAAGATGTCGGTGGCCGAATGGGACGACGTGTTCGACGTCGACCTGAAGGGCGCGTTCCTGATGTCGCGCCAGGTCCTGCCGGCGATGATCGACGGCAAGCACGGCTCGATCGTGAACATCGCCTCGATCCACTCGAAGCTCACGACGGCCGGCATGTTCCCGTACGCCGCGGCGAAGTCGGGCCTGGTCGGCATGACCCGCTCGCTCGCACTGGACGTTGCCCCGCACAACGTTCGGGTGAACGCGGTCAGCCCCGGCTACATCTCCACCGACCTGCTCGAGGAGTTCTTCGACACCATCCCCGGCGAACGCGAGAAGGCGCTCGGCGTCCACCCGCTCGGACGGATCGGTACGCCGGAGAACGTTGCCGAGGTCGTCTGCTTCCTCGCCTCCGGAGCGGCCGCGTTCGTCACCGGCGCCAACTGGGCCGTCGACGGCGGCCTGGGAGTCCGGTACGCCTAACCGGGCGGACCGGGGTTGTAGGCGCAGGCCGAGCTCAGGTCGCCGTCGTCGGGTTTGGGCGTCGTCTTGGGCTGGGTCGCCGTCGAGGGCCTGGTCGTCGTGGTGCGGCGGGGGGTCGTCGGCTTCGGGTTGAGCGCGTTCGCGACGATCTCGCGCATCGCGGCGTAGTTCGGGTTGCGGCCGTTCGGGAAGTTCTTCTTCTTGTCCAGATCGATGTTGGAGATCTTGGCGGTCTTGACCCGTCCGCCGAGGGTGACGAACGGTCCGAGCAGCTTCTCCGGGATGTCGGTGCGGATCAGTTGCTCGCCGGCCGCGGCGATCGCCTGGTAGTTGGCGAGCACGTTCTGCGGGGTGGCGCGTTCGACGAGCGCCTGGATCGTGCAGTGCTGCCGGGCCTGACGGGCCAGGTCGGCGGTCGCGACGCCGTACCGGCCGCGGGCGAACCACAGCGCGTCGGTCCCGTTCAGCTTCCGGTTCGGTCCGGGCTGCAGGTACCGGCTCGGCGGGATCTTCTTGTCGTCGTTGCCGCCGACCGGCACCGGGTAGTTGATGTTCACGGTGATCCCGCCGAGGGCCTCGACCAGCTTCGCGAACCCGGCCAGGTTGATCTGCACGTAGTAGTGGATCTTCAGCCCGAGTGCTTCGCCGACCGAGAGCTTCAGGATGTCCGCGCCCTCGTTGTCCGACGGGCCGATGACGCCGGGGTGCAGCTTGGGGATGTTCCGGTACATGGCGTCCAGGTAGAACTCGGACTGCTCCTTGCGGGGATCGATGCTCGGATCCCAGAAGCCGGTCGGGTAGATCTTGTGCAGCGGCGAGTCGGCGGGGAACGGCATCCGCATGAAGTTCCGGGTCAGCGAGATCAGCGACGTGTTGCCGGTCTTGGTGTCGATGCTCGCGACCATGACGGTGTCCGTCCGCGTGCCCTGACGGTCGTCGCCGTCATCCGCGCCGAGCAGCAGCACGTTCAGCCGGGGCAGCTGAGTCCAGATGTCCTTCGTTGCGGCGATCGTCGGCCTGGTCTGGCTCCTCGACCCCCCGCCGGCGAACACCTTCTTCACCAGGCTCCGCTGGGCCATGAGGGTCTGCGCACCGCTCGCCGTACCGACCGTCATCGCGAAGCAGACCACGCCGACCACGAGCGACCCGGCCAGCCGTGATCCCGGTCCCGCGGTCAACGGCCGGAGCATCTTGTACGACGTGACCAGCACGATGATCCAGGCCAAGGCGATCGCGCCGAGCCCGGCGATCATCCACAGCAGCAGGCCCGGGTTCAGCGCCCACGAGATCACCGCGTCCCGTTTGCGCAGACCGACGTACGCCGCGGCGCCGTACAGCGTGAGGCTCAGGGCGGTCACCACTGCGCCGAGCCGGGGCCGGCGCGCGACCAGGTACGCCGTACCGGGCAACAGGATGCCGACGACGGCGATGACCAGCGCGACGAACGCCGACCGTCGCCGTGGTCTCGCTCTCCGTGCTCGGCTGCTGCGCGACGATCGCTGCGCTCTGCTCGGGGCCATGCCCTCTTCGATTCATTGACTCGGCAAAAAGTTGGCAGGATGGACGTCGTGAACGACATTCAGGTACGACGAGCCGGGATGGATGACGCGGAGTCGTTGGTCCGTTTACGCGGGCTGATGCTGGCTGCGATGGGCAACGACATCGACGGGCCCTGGCAGGCGAGCGCGGTCGAGTGGTTCGCCGGGCAGCTGGCATCACCCGAGACGTTCGCGGCGTACGTCGTCGACGACCCGGACGCCGGTGTCGTTGCAGGGGCCGCGGGCAACGTGTTCGAGCACCCGCCGGGCCCGAACGACCTGACCACGGTTCGCGGTCACCTGTACAACGTCAGCACTGAGCCCGCCTTCCGCCGGCGCGGTCTGGCCCGCGCCTGCGTGGTCGCGCTGATGGACTGGTTCGAGAACGAGACCGGCGTCGGCCAGGTCGAGCTGCACGCGACCGACTACGGCATCGAGCTCTACCGCGACCTCGGCTTCATCGAGGCGAAGTACCCGTCGCTGAGGTTCCGGACCGCGAAGGCGCGGCCGTGAGCTGAGAAGGGTTTCTGGGCACAGTGGCAAGAAGACAGTGAGGACGCGCCCGACCGGGCGCGGTGTGAGGAGCTCACCGGAATGCGCCGCTGGACTGTTGTCAGGACGATCGGGCTCGCGACTGCGGCGGTGGTCGCGGTCGGAGTGCTGTACGAGTTGCCCGCCAGCCCGTTGTCGCGTCACGGTGACCACGTCGTACCGGCCTCGGTCCAGACGACCGCGCCCGCCTTGGAGTCACCCGCCGTCGCGCCACGCCGTACGACAAAGCCCGTGAAGCCGGCGGAGGTGATCGCGTACCCGGTCGCGGGGACGCAGTCGTACGCCGTACTGCCCGCAGCTCCGGCGGTGATCGGGCGGGGCGGCCGGCTGATGAAGTTCCAGATCGCGATCGAGGGCGGGATCACCGGCGTCGACAAGAACGCGTTCGCGCAGTTCGTGCGGACGACGTACGGCGCGCCGCAAGGGTGGGCGTCGCAGGGGAAGTGGCGGTTCCAGCAGGTCGGGCCAGGGGCGACGCCCGACTTCAGGTTGATGCTCGTTACGCCGCAGACGCGGGACGTGATCTGCGGCGGGGGACCGGACCGGTACACGAGCTGCCGGATCGGGGACTCGGTCGTGCTCAACGTTGCGCGGTGGGCGCACGGCGTACCGAACTTCGGTGCGTCGCTGACGACGTACCGGCAATACATGGTGAACCACGAGACCGGCCACCGGCTCGGCAACGGCCACGAGCTGTGCCCGGGGCCGGGCCAGCCAGCCCCGGTCATGCAGCAGCAGACCCTCGGCCTGCACGGATGCACGGCGTACGCCTGGCCGTACCGGAACGGCGCCCGCTACTCCGGCCGGCTAGGTCAGTACGACGACCCCGTGCCTCACAGCTGAATGATCGAGAGCACGTTGCCCGCCGGGTCCTTGAACCAGGCAATCAACGGGCCCTGGCCGCGGTAGATGCCGACCTCGTCCTGTTCGTTGTTGTAGTGCTCGAACGTGACGCCGCGGCCGGTCAGCTCTCGCGCGGTCGCCTCGATGTCCGGGACCGGGAAGTTGAGCACCGTGTACTCCGCGGGCACATGATTGGGCTTCGGATACACCAGGATCGCGGTGCCACCCGCGACCTTCAGCCGCAACATCCCGTTCTCCTCGCCGACGTCGATCCCCAGCGTGTCGGCATAGAACGCCTTCGCCTTCTCGATGTCGTCCACCGAGAACCCACTGAACGCCTTGCTGTCGTGCAACATCTGATGTCCTCCCTTGATCGTCCGACATCAGCTACGTCGAGACCCGAACGGGTATTTCGACACTAGTTGTGGACGACGACCTGCGGGAGTGCGTCGTTGACGGCGGCGGCGACCGAGGCGGACTCCAGGCCGTCGGCGACGGTGTGGAGAAGGCGGACCAGGTGGGCGGCGTCGGTCGGGCCGAGGATGCCGGTGATGACATCGAGGACGCGGACGGTGAGACCGTCGAGCTGCGAGAGCCGGGCCTGACCCATCGACGTGACGGCCAGCGCCGGCGTGGTCCGGACCATGCCGAGCGCCTCGAGGTCGGCGATCGCCAGCTCCGCCTCGCCGGGCGTGATGCCGACCTGCTGGGAAACCTCGTCGGGCGTGGTGCGGCCGTTGGCGACCGCATTCAGCACGAGGGCGGCCGGCATCTTCATCCCGACCGCCTGCTGCAGGCCGAGGATGAGCGGGTGGGCGTGGCCGCGGACGCGCTCCACTGCGTCGAGCAGCCGGAGAGCGTCGCCGATGTCACCGATCAGGTGCTCTGTCTGGACGGCCGCGATCCCCGTTGGCCCAGGCCGGACGGGTGACGGAACGACGCCGCCGATGACCCGCTCCGGCACTACCAGGGCATGTGCCACGACCCGCTCGTCGTCGGATCCTCGTGGCCTGATTCCAGCGTCTTCGATGGTCACGCCTCCAGCGTACGGAGCCGTTCCGACAGCTTCGGCGTGTCTTTCCTGAGGAAACCCTATGAATCTCATGACGTTGCTGGCTTACGCTCCGCCCATGCAGCTGAACGGGAAACGAACCCTGGTGATCGGTGGCGGTGGCGGCGGGATCGGTCGTGCGACGACTGAGGCCTTCGGCAACGAAGGTGCGGCGGTCGTGGTCGCGGACCTCGATCCGGCCCGTGCCGAGGAGGCAGCGGAGGCGGTGCGCGCGAGCGGCGGTACGGCGTACCCGGTGTCGGGTGACGTCCGCTCGATGAGCGATATCGAGGCGATGATCGCGACCGCGGTCGAGAAGCTCGGCGGCCTCGACGTACTCGTCACCGTCGTCGGCGGGCAGGTCGCGTTCGTGCCCGCGGTGAAGCTGCACGAGATGGCCGACGAGGACTGGGACACGATCTACGAGGTCAACCTCCGGTACGTGGCTCGCGCGGTCCGGGCGGCGCTCCGCGTCTTCCTGGACCAGGGCACCGGCGGCACGATCGTCAGCGTCGGATCGGTCACCGGCTTCATGGCGGCTCCCGAGCAAGCGGCGTACGGCGTGATGAAGGCGGGCATCCTCAGCCTGGCCCGGACGGTCGCCGCGGAGTACGCCCGTGACGGCATCCGGATGAACGTCGCCGCGGCCGGCGCGATCGCGACCGCGGTCGCCAATGCGAACGTCGACGCCGAGGTGGTCGAGGAGATCCCGGTCGGGCGGTTCGGCCGGTCCGAGGAGGTGGCGCAGGCGGTGGTCTACCTGGCTTCGGGTGCGTCGTCGTACATCACCGGGCAGCAGATCGTGCTCGACGGCGGCGTCTCGGTACGGGGTCCGTTCGGGTAATCGAACATACCGGCGAAGAAATGGGTTCCGGCCGGTTCCGAAAAAGCTGGGAATTTCTGAATTCGGGCGTGACCTCGGCTCGTCGTACTCCGTTGGATCTGACGTGACGGTGAACACAACACGGCGCACCGACACCGCGCTCGCCCGCGTTTTCCAGGCCGTACAGCCCCCGAAGTAACAGCCAGGAGGACCAGTGACAACCGCCACCGCCATCCAGACGATTGAGCGCCGACGCGTCCGTGTCTGGTTCGGTGAGCACGTCATCGCCGACTACAACGCCGAGCCGGCGTTGGCCGAGCGGTACGCAGACGCCATGAGCCGTCGGTTCGCCGGACTCCGGGTCACCAACGACCCGATGCCTGCCGTCGACAAGCTCCCCGACCCCCTGCCCGGCGAGCGCATGTGGGATGTAGCACCCCGCTGAGAAAAGCATCCGGCGCCTTCTCGTTCCGTATCTCACCAGACAACCCACCCGGAACGTTTGCCCGGTCGAGCACCTCACCTCGATCAACAAGGCACCGGTGATTGGGCGGCAAGCGAGCGTCGGGCGTTCTGCCCCTCGCTTGGCGCCACTTCTCTCATAAGTACTGCTCTTCTGCACAATGCGCCTGAGACAACTGAATAAACCTCATCGTTCGCACCGGATCCCCCAGGTCCGGTGCGAACTTGTTTGTCTCAAAGGTTCGCGTAGTACTCCGGCTTCATCTGGATGAGCTGGACGTAATTACCGTCCGGGTCGATCAAGGTCGCGAACCAGCCGACCCCGCGGTCCTCGGGATGCACCAGCCACTCGACGTCGAGCGTGCGCAGGTGCGCGGCGGCCGCCTCGATGTCCTCGACCCCGAAGTTCACGATGTGCCGGCCCGGCTCGGCGGTCTTCGCGGCGACGTCGTCGCGCTGCTCGATCACGAGTCCGAATCCGCCGAGGTTCAGGTTCCCGTAGCCGTCGACCTCCGCCTGGAAGCCGTCGCGGTACCACGCCTTCAACCGCTCGGCGTCGGTACTGCCGATCAACATGCTGTTCAGAACAGGCTTCGCCACAATCTCTCCCTTTCAACCGACTGTCACGCGGTACGTCGGAGCCGCGGCGCCCCTCTCGACATGACCTGCCCGGCGCGGAGCGTCGTGCCGAGGCGGGGGTGGCGGCCGGCGAGGTGCTGGAGGTCGAGGTGGAGCTGGACACGGCTCCGCGGGAGCTCGAGGTGCCGGAACCGTTGGCCGAGGCGCTTGCACGGGACAGTCGGGCTCAGGCGTTCTGGGAGACGTTGAGTTACAGCAACCGCCAGTGGCACGTGCTGCAGGTGACCTCGGCCAAGACCGACACCACCCGTGAGCGGCGGATCGAGAAGTCGATCGGGATGCTTCGCGACGGACGGGCTCGCTAGCAGTAGGAGCGGCAGCCGTTGTCTGCGCCGTACGTGCGGTGGGTCTTGGCGACGGTGCTGACGGGGGAGAGTTGGCCGCCGTGGTGCCAGCTGTTGAGGAACTGTTGCGGGGCTACCGCGCCGCGGCGGATCCACCACATGTTTGGCTTCGTCGGCCAGCTGATGCCGAAGTGCAGGTGTGGCGGGGTGACTCGGGCGCTACCTGTTTTCCCTGTGTGGGCAAGGGTTTGGCCCGCGCGGACGATCACGCCGGGGCGGATTCCGGGTGCGATGGCTGACAGGTGTGAGCCGTAGTACCTGACTCCGTCTACGCCGACGATCGACACCGAGAGGCCGCCGCGGTCGGGGCCGCGGTTGGTCTTCGGATCCCAGGTGTCTACGCGCGTCACTTCATCAACCCGCCCGTTCACCGGCGCCACGAACAGACAACCGACCTTCGCGAAGATGTCCGAGGCTGGGTAGTCGTGGTGGCTCTGTGAGGCGTCCGCTCGGCAACCACCAACCGGGAACACGTACCGCGGTGTCGGGTGCGAACGCGCTGGGTTGGAAGGCCGAGTTGTTGGCGTAGGACTGTGCGGGAGAGCTGGACTACTTGGTTGTACAGGCTTGCTTGGTTGTGGTGTCGGTGTCGGTGTTGGCGGTGGGTCGGCGGTGGGTTGGGTGCGGCTGAAGACGCCGGCTGCCGATAGCGCGAACAACCCACCGCCGGCGACGACCACCAGCGCTGCGAGAAAGACCGCCCAGAGGCGCCGCGTCACGGATACCAGAAGGCGTTGACTGCTGCGGACGAGTACACGGTTTCACACGGTATCCCGTTCTTGTCCGCGTCCATGCGATCCGGCATGCCGTAGTACCACCAATATCTGACCGCTACCGCGTACGAAGCACCTCGCGCGGCCAGGTCCCGGCAGTACAACCCGGCCGACCAGTACACGACCCCGCTGATCTCGCGACCGTTCCAGTAGGCGGCGACATCGCTGCGCGAGTACACGGTCTCGCACGGAATTCCGTTGCGGTCGGCATCCATCTGGTTCGGCTGCCCGTGCAGTCGCCAGTAGTCGATCGCCGCGACATAGCTGTATCCCTTGGCGTTCAGGTCCCGGCAGAACAACCCCGCCGGCAACGACCGGACATCCCCGACTGCCGGCGCCGAGTTCGACGTCCCCTTCACCGTCGGCTTCGGTACGACGGTCTTCGTGACCACCGGCGCCGAAGCAGCCGGTGCCGAAGCCGCCGCCGACGGCGCGGTATCCGCGGCCCGTGGTGCCGGATCGTCCTTCGTCATCAGCACCACGAGCCAGGTCAGCAGCACCAGGATGACGCCGACCGCCACCCCTCCCAGGGCTGCCAGCGTCGCGTTACCGCGCTCATCCTGCTGGTGACAATGCGTGCGTGTATACGGTTCTCCATTCATGATTCCCCCCGCACGCCATTGAAGCTCCGTCACTCTGCGTTGTCTACAGGTCGGACCGGAATGGTGTTCATCGGGGGAACATCTGGTGGTCATGCGAACGGGTGATGATCGCGCCGAATCCGCCTGGGAGAGGACTGCTGATGGGGCACCCGCACGATCACTCGCATTCGCATGGGCACGACCACGACCACAGCCACGGCCATGATCATCACCATCCGAATTCCGAGCTCGATCTGGCGACCCTGGCCGCGCTCGACGAGTCGGTGCCGGACAGTGATCTGACGCCGGCCGAGGTGTCGCGGCGCGGACTGCTGCGGTCGGCGGGGATTCTCGGAGGTACGGCGGCGCTCGCCGTCAGCGGCGCGCAGTTCGCGGCGGCGACCTCGCCCGCGAAGGACGGCTGGATCTTCCAGCACGGCGACCGGCCCAACGTCTGGCTGGCCGGCGACCACCACATCCACACCCAGCTGAGCTCCGACGGCATGTACCGCGTCATCGACCAGGCGCGCCACGCGACGGCGTACGGACTCGACTGGCTGGTCATCACCGACCACGGCGGCGCCACGCACGCGCGGATCGGCGTCGACCTCGTCAACCCGCAGATCAAGGCGGCCCGCGCCGAGTTGCGCGACACGCTGATCTTCCAGGGGCTCGAGTGGAACATCCCGGCCGCCGAGCACGGCACGATCTTCGTCGCCCCGGGCAGCCGTGAGGTCGACGTACTCAAGCAGTTCGAGAACAACTACGACGGCAGCGTGAAGAACGCGAGCGCGAACTCACCCGCCAACGAGGCGCTCGCAGTCTCCGGCATCCAGTGGCTCGGTCAGCAGGTCGACAAGCGCCGGGTCGCGGACGCGCTGTTCCTTGCGAACCACCCGGCCCGCAACGGCATCGACAGCCCGCACGAGATCCGCAACTGGCGCGACGCCGACCCGCGGATCGCGATCGGCTTCGAGGGCGCGCCCGGTCACCAGGCCGGCGGCCTCCCGAAGGGCATCGGTACGGCGGGCGCCCGCGGCCTGTACGGCAACGCCCCGAACCCGAACTCGTTCCCCGGCTACCCGGCCGAGAGCTACCGCACCTGGGGCGGATTCGACTGGATGACCGCGACCGTCGGCGGTCTCTGGGACAGCCTGCTCGCCGAGGGCAAGCCGTGGTGGATCACCGCGAACTCCGACTCGCACGTGAACTGGAACGAGACCTCCCGCCGTCCGGACGGCTCGTCGCAGGAGCAGTTTGACCGCGACGGCCGGTACATGGACCCGGTCTACGGCAACACGGTCAACTCCACCGCGAGTGACTTCTGGCCGGGTTTCTACAGCCGCACCCACGTCGGCGCGTCCCGCCGTGACTACCTGTCCGTGATGGACGGTCTACGCAACGGTCGTGTCTGGGTGGACCACGGCGCGCTGGTCAAGGGCGTCGAGGTCGAGGTCCGCGAGGTCGGCAAGCGGTACGGCGAACCGCTCGGCGGCGCGCTGATCGTGAAGAAGGGCCGCGCGATCGAGCTCGTCGTACGGATCACCACCCAGACGCTGCCGAACTGGGCGAACTTCGTGCCGGCGCTCAACCGCGTCGACGTCATCCGGGGCTCGGTGACCGGGCCGGTCGGTGACAAGGACACGATCACCGCGCCGAACACCAAGGTCGTCAAGCAGTGGGACACGTCGGGCAAACGCGGTACGTTCGAGCTTGTCCACCCGCTGGGTCGCGCCGACGAGGCGCAGTACGTCCGCGTTCGCGGCACCGACGGGAACCGCAGCCAGCCCGGGTACCTGGGCACGGCTGTGGATCCGGCCGGGCCCAAGCTGGATGTGGTCGGCGACGCGGACCCGTGGGTGGACCTGTGGTTCTACACCAACCCCATTTGGGTGCTGCCCAAGTAAGGAATTCAGTTGTGATCATCGCGATCGATGCCGACAGCATGGACACGGCGGCTGCCGACCACCTGTTGTACGAGCTGATCGACGCCGTGGACCAGCCGGTCGTCGCCCTCACCCATATGGTGTCGGGCGACGACCGTCCGCACGTCGCGGTGTCGCTCACCAGCGCGGCCGACCTCGCGGACCCGATCCGCGAGATAGTTGCCGATCGCAACGTTGGCCTGGCCATCACTCGCGCGGGCGCCTCCGAACCCGAGCTCGCGGGCCCGAGCCGCTTGGTCCGCGGTGCGTACGTCGCCGCGGTCGAGGCAGCCCTCGGTACGTCGGGACGCGTGGTCCGCTGGCCCGGTCACGAGCAGGCGCACGGCGTACTACCTGCCGCCGAACTCTGCACCCGCTGCGGCATCGATCAACTCGAGGGCATCGGCGGCGTACCCGTCGAGGACGACACCTTGGTCGACACCCTCGACTTCCTCCGCCCGGTCCGCCGCGACGGCCGCCTGGTCCTCCAGGTCCAGCCGGCCGCCGGCGACGTCCTGATCCCCTTCGAACTGCAACATCAGCAGAACTGCTGCACCGATCACTGACCGAGGTACCGTCGAGGTATGGGCGGTAAGACTGGGAAGTTCCTTGGTGTGCCGTACGACTGGCGTCCTCTGACGGGGCAGCGGGTCAAATCTCGTTGGTGGAATCCGGACGACCCGCGGTGGTTCACGCCGAAGGCGCTCGGGTGGGGGTACGGCTTCAACTTCGCGCGGCTGTTCGGCCGGCGGGGCAAGGGCTCACCCCCAGGCGAGTGAGTCGCGGAGCACCTCCGGCAGGTCTCCGATCACGCCGAGGCGTTGGGTGCAGCGGGTCAGAGCGACGTACAGGTCGCGGAGGCCGCGCGGCGACTCGATCACGATGCCGTCGGGGTCGACGACGAGGACCGAGTCGAACTCGAGGCCCTTGGCTTCGCGGGCGGTGAGGACTGTTACGCCGGCCAGGCCGTCGACAGCTTCCTGGATCAGCTCGAGGCGGTTCCGGGATGTGATCACGCCGACCTCGCCGTGCGCCGTCTCCTCCGCCGCCATCTTGTAGACGTACAGCGCCTGCTCGGCCGCGGGAACGTCAGCGTGCCACGGCTTCACCCCGGTGGAGCGGACGGATTGCGGCGCCTGCGCCGACGGATCGACCTCCCGCAGTACGTCGTTGGCCAGCTCCATCACCTCCGCGGGCGTGCGGTAGTTCAGCGTCAGCTCGGCCAGCCGCCAGCGATGGTCGAACGTCTCGCCGAGCGCGCTCGCCCACGAAGTCCCGCCACCGATCGAGCTCGTCTGCGCAACATCACCAACCACGGTCATCGACCGCAACGGGCACCGCCGCGCAATCGCCCGCCACGCCATCGGCGACAACTCCTGCGCCTCGTCGACGATGACATGACCGTACGTCCACCGCCGATCCGCCGCGGCCCGATCAGCCAGCGTCCGGTCGTCATCCGCCTCGTACCGCTCGGCCAACGCCTCCGCGTCCAACAGGTCCTTCGCGGTCAGGATCTCCGCCTCGTCGTCCTCGTCCCAGTCGGTCGAACCCGAACCGCTCAGCACGTCCAAAGCCCCTTGTGCATAAGCGACTGCGCGCGCCCGCGCCGCCCGCTCCCGCGCCGCCTCGGTGCCGTCGTCGCCGAGCAGCTCCGCCGCCTCGTCCAGCAGCGGCACGTCGGCCGGCGACCAGTCGTCGCCGTACCTCAACAGATGTTCACGATCCAGCTCCGACAACTGCGGTGCGGCCGACGCCAGCCGGGCCTCGTCGCCGTACAGATCCTCGAGCAGCTTCTGCGGGCTGAGCAACGGCCACAGCTGCTCCAGCAGAGCCTGTACGGCGGGCTCGGCGAGCACCTCCTTGCGCAGCTCGGCCAGGTCGTACTCGTCGAGCAACTGCTCCCCGTCGAGCGGATCGGTGCCGATCAGCTCGGCGTACTGGTTCGTGAGGTAGTCGGTGAACTCGTTGAGGATGAACGGCCGGGCCTGGTTGTGCGTCAGCCCGCGGTTGCGAACCCGGGCGTGCGTCTCCGCGCACACCGACGGGTCGAGCGTGAGCTCGGTCCGCTCCACCGTGACCCGGACCGGCTCGTCCGGGATCCACTGCCGATCGACGACCGCCTTCGCGATCACGTCGGCCATCACCGTCCGCCCCTTCACCTCGGCGCTCTCCGGCGGCTCCGGCCGGGTCGCGTTCAGGCCCGGGTACAGCTCGGCGATCGTGACCAGCCGGACGCCGTCCTCACCGAGCGACGGCAGCACCTGACCGATGAACCGCAGGAACGCCGCATTCGGCCCGACGACGAGAATTCCGCGCTTTTCCAGCTGCTCACGATGTGTGTACAGAAGAAATGCCGCGCGGTGCAGCGCGATCGCGGTCTTTCCGGTGCCGGGACCACCTTGAACGACCAGGATTCCGGGCAGTTCGGAACGGATGATCCGGTCCTGATCGGCCTGGATGGTCTGGACGATCGACTCCATCCGGCCGGTCCGCCGCGCCTCCAGCGCCTTCATCAGCACGGCCTCGCCGATCACGCCGGTGCCGGGCTTCGACGGGTCGGCCGCCTCCCGGCCGAGATCGAGCTGCTCGTCCTGGACGTCGATCACCCGGCGCAACCGGGTCTGGAGGTGCCGGCGGCGTACGACGTCGTGGTTCGCCACCGCGGTCGCGATGTAGAACGGCCGCGCCGCCGGGGCGCGCCAGTCGACCAGCAAGGGCTCGTAGTCCGCGTCGTGCAGGCCGATCCGGCCGATGTGCAGGATCTCGCCGGCGGCGGTGTCGAGGCGGCCGAAGTACAGGCCCTCCTCGGCGGCGTTCAGCCGGGCCTGCCGGAGCTTGAGGTCACGGATGCGTCCGTCGCGCTGGTGCAGTGCCTGCGCGTTGCGGGTGCTGACGAGTTGCTCGTCGTCGGTCCGGGCGTCCGTGCGCTCGCGCTCGCTGTCGAGCGCGGCGTAGAACGTGGTCAGGTGAGCCTGTTCGGCGTCGACCGGATTCGGCAATTCAAACCCCTTGTGTTAAAATACGTCCCGTTGGTTTTCAGGCCGCATTTCGTCGTTCAGGAAATGACACTGCGCGCAGCAGCCACAAATCCTTGAGTTTATCCCTTTCCGGGGTTTTCCTGTAGTGGTGTTCCACTCAATCATCCCGCCGTACCTGCTCGAGCAGCTCGAGCGGTCCGCGAGTGACCCCAGCCTCCGTGCCCGGTACCGGCAGTCGCTGCAGCACGACGCCGTACTGCGAACGCGGCCCGCGGCCGGCCGTGACACCGCGGCCGCAGCACCCGGCGGGAGGCAGCGCCAGGTGTACGACGCGGAGAACGGCACCGACCTGCCCGGCACGCTCGTGCGCGCCGAGGGCGACGACGCGGTCCAGGACCAGGCGGTGAACCAGGCGTACGACGGCACTGGCGCGACCTGGACGCTGTACCACGAGTGCTTCGGGCGGGACTCGATCGACGGCGCCGGGCTGGTGCTGACCTCGACGGTGCACTACGACCGCGGGTACGCGAACGCGTTCTGGGACGGCGCGCAGATGGTGTTCGGCGACGGCGACGGGGAGATCTTCGGGAACTTCACCTCGTCGATCGATGTCACCGGACACGAGTTGACCCACGGCGTCACGCAGTACACGGCGAATCTTGCGTACGAGGGCCAGTCAGGTGCGCTGAACGAGAGCATCTCGGACGTGTTCGGCTCGCTCGCCAAGCAGTACGCGACGGGTCAGAGCGCGGCGGATGCGGACTGGCTGATCGGCGCGGGGCTGTTCCTGCCGGGCGTCCAGGGCGTCGCGCTGCGCTCGATGAAGGCACCCGGCACGGCGTACGACGATCCGCGGCTGGGCAAGGATCCGCAGCCGGCCGACATGTCCGGGTACGTCGACACCCAGGACGACAACGGCGGCGTACACATCAACTCCGGCATCCCGAACCGCGCGTTCTACCTGGTCGCGGCGGAGCTCGGCGGGAACGCGTACGACGACGCCGGCAAGATCTGGTATAGCACGCTGACCTCGGGCAGCCTTGTCGAGTCCAGCAGGTTCAGGGACTTCGCCGAAGCCACGCAGGCCACGGCTCGCGACCTGTTCGGCGACGACTCCACGCAGCTCGCCGCCGTCAGCAAGGCCTGGCAGACCGTCGGCGTCCTCGGCGACCAGACCCGACTCATGAGCGCGGCCCAGACCGAGCTCCAGCCCTCCACCCCGCCCGCGCCGCCGCCGAACGGCGGCTGAGACGGGGTTTGACCTCAAGTCTTGTTGAGGTACTAACGTCCGTCGCGTGACTGTTCATCCGCTGCGGCTCGTCGTGCTGACGCGCAATCTCGACAGCGGACGATTCGGTACGGCGGTCACCCGCTGGTTCGCGCGGGAGGTCGAGCGGGCGGACGAGTTCAAGCTCGACCTGATCGATCTGAGCATGGTGCCGCTGGGCGAGCTGCCGAGGCGGATCGACGACGCGGACGCGGTCGTGATCGTCACGGCGGAGTACAACCACGCGTATCCGGGCGACGTGAAGACGGCGATCGACGCCGTACGGCGGCCTTGGTACGCGAAGCCGGTCGGCTTCGTCGTGTACGGCGGGCGGTCGGGCGGACTGCGCGCGGCCGAACAGCTCAGGCTGGTCTTCGGCGAGTTGCACGCGGTGACGATTCGCGACAGTCTCGGCTTCCGCGAGGAGGACTTCGACGACGGCGAGCCGACGGACCCGACCACGGCGCACGCCGCGGCGACGATGCTCCGGCAGCTCGCGTGGTGGGCTCGATCACTCCGCGACGCGCGGGCAAACACGCCGTACCCGGAATAGGTCGCGGGCGGGGGCGGTTGCCAACAGACGTGAGCGCCGAACCGATGCCCCTGTCCGTGCTCGACCTCTCACCCGTGCCGTCAGGCACGCGGCCGTCGGAGGCGCTGCACGAGACGCTCGAGCTGGCCCGCACCGCGGAGGCGGCCGGCTATTACCGCTACTGGCTGGCGGAGCATCACAACATCCGCAGTGTGGTGAGCACGAGCCCCGAGGTGATGATCGCGGCGGTCGCGGCCGCCACGTCGACCATCCGCGTCGGATCGGGCGGCATCATGCTCCCGAACCACTCCCCGCTGAAGGTCGCCGAGACATTCCGCGTCCTCGGCGGTCTGTACCCGGACCGCATCGACCTCGGCATCGGCCGCGCGCCCGGCACGGACCAGCGCACCGCGCTCGCGCTCCGCCGGAGCCGCGAGGCGCTCGGTGCCGACGACTTCACCGAGCAGTACGCCGAACTCCGCGCATACGTCGAGGGGTTCCCGGCCGGCCACCCGTTCGAGCCGATCAGCGCGCAGCCGGACGACGTACCGCTCCCGCCGGTGTGGATCCTCGGATCCAGCACGTACGGCGGTCAGGCGGCGGCCGCGCTCGGGACCGGGTTCGCGTACGCCGGGCATTTCGGCACGCTCGATCCGGCCGGCGTCATCGCGGCGTACAAGGAGAACTTCCAGCGCTTCGAGAACGACGGCGAGCCGCGGGCGATGCTCGCACTTGCCGCGATCGTCGCCGAGACCGAGGAGCGCGCCCAGGCTCTGGCCCGCGCGAACGCACTCTCGATGCTCCGTCTCCGCTCCGGCCGCCCAGGCCCGCTGCCGTCGCCTGAGGAAGCCGCGGACTACCCGTGGTCCGACGCGGAAGAGGCCGCGGTCGAGGAGTGGGCCGGACTGGTGTCCGTCGGCACGCCTGACCAGGTGGCCGCCGACCTGCTCCGCCGCGCCAACAAGGCCAACGCCGACGAGCTGATCATCACCACGAACATCCACGACCCCGCCGAACGCCGCCGCTCCTTCGAGCTGCTTGCACAGGCCTGGGGACTCAAGCCGCGCTGAGCTCAGCTTCCCCGGATGTGCTCGAAGATCAGGCTGGTCTCCGCGTGGCTGACGGCCGGATCAGCCGTCAGGTGATCTAGCACGAACTCCCGGAGTGCATCCGGGGTGGCTGCACTGACGTGCAGTAGATAGTCGTTCGCTCCGCTGACGTGGAACAGTGAGAGCACGCCCGGCAGCCTCGGGACCTTCGCGCGGAAGCGGTCGATCTCGTCACGCGAGTGCGCGCCGATGCGGATCGCGATCAGCGCCTGCAGCGGCTGACCCAGCGCGCCCAGATCCACGTCGGCATGGAAGCCGCGGATCACCCCACGCTCACGCAGTGACCGCACCCGCGTGAGACACGTCGACGGCGCGATCCCGGTCGCCTCGGCGAGCGCGTTGTTGGCCATCCGCCCGTCGGCGGTCAGCAGTTGCACCAGCTTCCGATCGACCTCGTCGAGGCCACCGGGCGCCGGCCGCGGAGCCGGTCCAGGGCTCCGACGTTCCTTCGGCATGCCCTCACTCTAGAGCCCGTCCACAGAATCCACAGCGTGTGGATGACCCTGTGGACGAATTTTCTTCGGAACTATTGCGCCAATCTCGCAGAAGATTCCAAGCTCACGGGTGAGGAGGCAGCCATGACCCAGCTCGACACCCGTTCGGTCCACGCCGGTCGCGACGACCTGGCCGCGCTCGGCGTCCACGTCCCGCCGATCGACCTGTCCACCACCTATCCGCTCCCCGATGTGAGCGCAGGCGGAGCGTCGTACGACGCGCTCGCCGAGGGCCGCGGTCCGGACGGCGGCAGCCTCGTCTACCAGCGCCTGTGGAACCCGACCGTCGCCCGCTTCGAGGACGCGCTGGCCGAGCTCGAGCACACCGACGGCGCCGTCGCGTTCGGCTCGGGCATGGCCGCGCTCACCGCCTGCCTGCTCGCCAGCGTCGCTGCGGGCCGTCCGCATGTGGTCGCCGTACGACCGCTGTATGGCGGCTCGGACCACTTGTTATCCACAGGTCTCCTGGGGACAACCGTGACTTACACACAGCCGAGTGAAGTCGCCGGAGCGATCCGCCCCGAGACCGGGCTGGTGATCGTCGAGACCCCGGCGAACCCGACGGTGGCCCTCGTCGACATCGCGGCCGTCGCCTCTGCGGCCGGCGACGTACCCGTGCTGGTGGACAACACCTTCGCGACGCCGGTCCTGCAGCAGCCGGCCCGGTACGGGGCGGGCCTGGTGTTGCACTCGGCAACCAAGTACCTCGGCGGTCATGGTGACGTTATGGGTGGCGTCGTCGCGGCCGGCGTGGAGTGGGTCGGCCGGCTCCGGCAGATCCGCGCTGTGACAGGTGGCCTGCTGCATCCGTTGGCGGCGTACGAACTGCACAGGGGACTGCAGACGTTGCCGGTTCGGGTACGGGCGCAGCAGGCGACCGCCATCAAGGTCGCCGACTGGCTGTCCGCGCAGCCGATGGTCGAGCAGGTCTACTATCCGGGCCTCAACGACCCCCAAGGCTTGATCGGACGTCAGCAGTCCGGTCCTGGCGCTGTCCTCGCCTTCACCCTGACCGGCGGATTCGAGGCCGCATCCCGAGTGGCCAACCGTTTGCAGCTCATCACTCACGCCGTGTCCCTGGGCGGTGTGGACACGCTCATCCAGCACCCCGCAGCGCTCACGCATCGCCTGGTGGCTGCCGAGGCGAAGCCGTCGGACGGTCTGCTCCGCCTCAGCCTCGGCCTGGAGGACCCCGAGGACCTGACCGCCGACCTCCAGCAGGCGCTCAACAGGTGAGCAAGAATCTGCTCAGGGCAGATCTTCGTACGGCCGACCTGCTGGAGATGGCACACTCGGGGTAGGACATGAGGCGAGGAGGACCAGACGTGTTGCTACGCCAGGTGATCGGGAACGTCTTCCGCCGCTTGCGGCGCGAGCGGGGGATCACCCTGCGCGAGCTCGCCGAGCTGGCTCAGGTGTCGGTGCCGTACCTGTCCGAGATCGAGCGCGGCCGCAAGGAGCCGTCCTCGGAGATCCTCGCCGCGATCTGCCGCGCGCTCGAGCTGGAGCTGTCCGACCTGCTGGCCGAGGTGCAGTTCGACCTGGCCACCGCCGTACGGTCCACGCTGCCGGTCCGGCTGCAGACCGCCGCGATCCGGGTCGAGGACCGCGCCGCGCACCGGATTCCCTCTGGCCCACGGACGTACTCCGCGACGGCTCAGGCGTTCGCACTGGTCGCCTAGCTGGTGCACTGGTACGAGAACCTGGCCGCAAGGTCCTGGCGTACGTCGCCGGCGCCGGCCGAGGTGTTGTCGTTCCACCAGAGTCTCCCGTCGTACCGTCCGACCCTGCTGACCCCTGTCCCGGCACTCGCCGCCGAGCTGGGGGTCGGTCAGGTGCTGGTGAAGGACGAGTCGCAGCGGCTCGGGCTGCCCGCGTTCAAGGCGCTGGGTGCGTGGTGGGCGATCCACCGTGCGGTGCAGGACTACCCGGGCGCGACTGAGCTGGTCACCGCGACCGACGGCAACCATGGTCGTGCGGTGGCTCGCCGGGCCGCGATGCTCGGGCTGGCGGCGCACGTCTTCGTCCCGGATGTCGTGAGCGATGCCTCCGTGGACGCGATCCGGTCGGAGGGCGCGGGGGTGACCGTCGTACCGGATTCGTACGACGCTGCGGTCGCGGAGGCTGCGTCGTACGCGGGGGAGGATCGGCTGTTGATCCAGGACTCCGCGTGGCCCGGGTACGAGGTCATTCCGCAGTACATCGTGGACGGATATTCGACGCTGTTCCGCGAGATCGACGTAGAGCCTGACCTGGTGGTTGTCCCGATGGGCGTGGGCTCGGCGGCGCAGGCAGCCGTGACCCACTACCGGAGTGGGGCGGTGACTCCAGCCCTCCTCGGCGTCGAGCCGGCCAGCGCGTCCTGCGTCACCACCAGCCTTCTCGCGGGCGAGCTGCTCACGATCCCGACCAGCAAGACCGTCATGGCCGGCCTGAACTGCGGTACGCCGTCGTCGCTGGCGTGGCCCGTTCTGCGGTCAGGCCTGGACTACTCGGTCACGGTCGAGGACGACGCCGCGCTGCAGGCTGTGGATGACCTTCGCGCAGCCGGAATCTCCTCCGGACCGAGCGGCGCGGCGGCCCTCGCCGGCGTGCGCGCGGCACGCGACCGGCTAAATCTGATGGAGGACAGCACGGTTGTGCTGATAAGCACTGAGGCGTGGATACCAACCTGAGCTATGTCGTGCGCTTCCCGGTGGACGACCGTGAGTTGTCCGAGCTGCATGCTGCCGCGTTCGAGAGCGAGCTCGAGGTCAGCGCGTGGGGTGAGCGGTTGGAGCGGTGGGCGCTGACCTGGGTCGGTGCCTTTAGCAACGATCGGCTGGTCGGGTTTGTGCAGGTGTGCTGGGACGGCGGGGCGCACGCGTTCGTGCTTGATACCGCCGTGCATCCCGACCATGGCCGGCGAGGTATCGGCAAGCAGTTGGTGCTGACGGCCGCCGACGAGGCTCGGAACGCCGGGTGTGAATGGCTCCATGTCGACTTTGAGCCGCATCTGAAGGCGTTCTACCTGGATGCGTGCGGCTTCCGGCCGACTGATGCGGGGCTGCTCAAGCTCCGATGACGGTGAGGCGTTCAGTGGAGATGCAGGACGTCAGGCAACGTTCCTTCGCGTCGCCGAGCAGGTCCGCGGTCCACGTGGTGAAGCCGCCGTCGCCAAGCCCTTCGCCGTCGCGATCGATGCCGAGCGCCGTGCCGGCGTAGTACGCCTCGCTCTTGGTCCGCTCGGTGTCCTCGGTGAACGCCACTCCCAGCGCCGGACGGACCGTGTCCTCGATCCGGTCCCGCAACGCAGACTCCTTGAATGCGGTGAAGCTGAGCTCGGCCTTCTCACCCAGTACGTCGTGCCAGAAGCTCAAATGATCGATCAGCAGTTCGGCCTCGGTCCGGCACGAGCCGGTGTCACGCGCGCTCGACACCAGCACGAACAGCTCGAAATGCGCCGACATCCCGGGCCCGTCGAACGGCTGCGCCCGTACCACTCGCTGACAGGTCGCCAGGTGCACCCGCTCCTGCCCGGCACGACGGCGTACGGCGGCCTCGATCGCCAGCTCGTTGGTGGGATCGCTGGCGACCTCCGTACCGCGGATCGTGCTGACCACCTGGTGCTGGTTGATCGTCGCGATCGCGGAGCACGTGCCGAGCGGAGTCACCGGTGACAGCTGGACGCCGTCGAACTTCTCCGGCAATGCAGCCCACAACCGCTGCTGGGTGTTCACCAGCTCGCGCGGATCGATCGTCGACGGGCGCACGAACCGGTCCTGCTGCCAGCGCTGCAACAGCCGAGCCGGCGTCACCTTGCCAGCCCGCTCCCGGGTCACGTCGAGCAGCACCGACTGCAGCTCTGACTGGCTCAATCCGTCCACGAGCGCATCGCGGCTACCCTCCGGCAGCTTCGCCCAGAACCGTTCGCTGACCTGTTCCATCGCCCCACTCTGACGGATATTCCAGCGGTTTCGCGCGCCATTTTCGCGTATCTTCGATGCATGAGACTGCCGAGCCCGCATCTTTGACGCACTGACAAGAGTCTGTTCGCCCGGGTTATTGCCTTCGAGGCGTTCCACGACTTCATCCCGCTCTACCCGCTGTACCAGCTGCTGTTCGCCGATCACGGATTGTCGGCTGCCCAGATCTCGACGCTGTTCGTCATCTGGTCGGCGACCGCGTTCGTCCTCGAGGTGCCGTCGGGCGCCTGGGCGGACACGTATTCCCGGCGCAAACTGCTGATCCTCGGCGCCCTGATCAGCGCAGTCGGGTACGCCGCGTGGATCACGCTCCCCACCTTCGCCGGCTTCGCGCTGGGCTTCGTCCTCTGGGGTATCTCGTCCGCGCTGATCTCCGGCACGTACGAGGCGTTCGTGTACGACGAACTTGCCGCGCGCGACCGGACCGCCGACTATGCGACCGTCCTCGGACGCGCGCGCTCCGCCTCGTTCGTCACGAACCTGGCGGCGACCGCGCTTGCCACACCGCTGTTCGCGCTCGGCGGCTACACGCTGGCCGGCATCGTCAGCATTCTGAGCGGCCTGCTGCAGGCGGTCGTTGCGTGGACGCTCCCCGAAGCGCGAGCCGTCGAGACCGCTCGCGAGGCGGAGGAATCCGGCACCCGAGCGGCCTTCGCCGATTACCTCCGCATGCTCCGATCAGGTGTCACCGAGGTGCTGGTCAGCCGGTCGGTGCGCCGGGCGGTGGCGTTGGTCGCGCTGCTGGGCGGGTTCCTGGCATTCGACGAGTACTTTCCGCTGCTCGCCCGGGAGACCGGTGCGACGACGGGTGTGATCCCGCTGCTGATCGCGGGGACCGTTGCAGCGCAGGCGATCGGCAGCGCGCTCGCGGGACCGGCGTACAAGTTGCCTGCGGCAATCTTTGCGGTGGGACTCGGGGCGACGGCGCTGCTGATCGCGACCGGGGCGTTGAGCGGGTCGGCGTGGGGATTCCTGCCGATCGCGCTCGGCTACGGGCTGATGCAGCTGGTGATCGTGGTGTCGGAGTCGCGGCTGCAGGACGCGATCACCGGCCGGGCGCGGGCGACCGTGACCTCGGTGTCGGGCTTCTTCGCCGAGGTCTTCGCGATCGCGGTGTACGGCGGGTTCGCGCTCGGGTCGCTCTGGTTCACGATGTCGGTGCTGGTCGCGGGGCTGACGATCCCGGTGCTGATCACCGCGTTCGTCGTACCGTTCGCGCTGCCGGATCCGCGTAGTTCGGTGGCCGCCGAAGCGTCCGACACCTAGCCTCACACCATGACCGTCGACGGCGTTGTAAGAGTATGAACAAGCAGGGTGTGCTGGCCGCCGGTGCGGCCGCGGTCACGGTGGTGCTGTGGGCGTCGGCGTTCGTTGCCATCCGCCATGTCGGTCAGGAGATCTCGGCCGGTGCGCTGTCGCTCGGGAGGTTGCTCGTCGGCAGTGTGCTGCTCGGGATCTTCGTGTTCGCGCGGCCGCGGCGTTGGCCGGCTCGCGGTGACTGGAAGTTTCTGCTGGCCTGCGGTCTGCTCTGGTTCGGCGTCTACAACCTCGCGCTGAACGAGGCCGAGCACCACCTCGACGCCGGTACGACGGCGATGCTCGTCAACATCGGCCCGTTGCTGATCGCCTTGCTGGCGGGTGTCCTGCTGCATGAGGGTTTCCCGCGTCAGTTGGTGATGGGGAGCGTTGTCGCCTTCGGCGGGGTCGTTCTGATCGGGCTGTCGTCGTCCAACGGCAGCGCCGAGACGTGGGGTGTGGTGCTGTGTCTGGTGGCCGCGGCGGCGTACGCGATCGGTGTCGTCTCGCAGAAGCCGTTGCTCGCCCGGCTGCCTGCGCTCGAGGTGACGTGGTTGTCGTGCGTGATCGGTGCGGTCGCGTGTCTGCCGTTCGGGCCGACGCTGGTTCACGAAGTGGGTGACGCACGAGCGTCGACGATCTGGTGGGTTGTGTTCCTCGGCGCGTTCCCGACCGCGATCGCCTTCACCACCTGGGCTTACGCGTTGGCCCGTACGACGGCCGGCCGGATGGGCGCGACGACGTACCTGGTCCCGCCGATCACGATCTTCCTCGGCTGGCTGCTGCTCGGTGAGAGCCCGGCGCCGGTCGCGTACGGAGGTGGCGCGCTGTGCCTCGTGGGCGTCGCGATCTCGCGCTACCGGCGGCGGGCGGTGGCTGCGATTCCCGCGGTCAGCGTGGAGAGCCCGGACTCGAACCCGTCGTCGAAGTCGTAGGCCAGGCCCTCGGCGCCGAGCCCATTGACGATCTTTGTCAGTGTTGGCGCCTTGTCCGCCGGCAGAGCGCGTACGCGGGTGAGTAGGTCGGGCGCCAGCTCGAACGTCTCGGCCCGCACGGACGCCTCGCCGAGGCTGAACCCGTGGATGAAATCGATCAGCGTGTTGGCGGCCTCGAAGATCTGACGCGGTGTCAGCCCGGCTCGGTCGAGTGCGCGGTAGAACGGCTCCATCGTGACCACGACGACGTCCGACACGGCTGACGTGTCGGAGAGCACCTGGAGCGCCAGATTCGGGTGCTGGCGGAGACCGTTGCGGTAGGCATGGGCAGCCTCCTTGAGCTGCTCGTCCCAGGGGACAGCATCGCCGGGGTCGGGCAGCTCGAGCCCGGCGAACACGAGCTCAGCGAGGCCGGCCAGTACGGCAGCCTTGTTCGGCAGGTGGTGGTACAGCGACATCGGGTTGACCTGCAGCGTTGCCGCGAGGCGCCGCATGGTCAGCGCGTCGATGCCCTCGTCGTCGACGATCCGCAGCGCCGCGGTCAGGATCGTCTCCCGGCTCAGCCGCTCCTCCCCGGCGCGGGGCCGCCCGGAGCGCTTGCCGACGTTAACCATACGTCGTATGGTACATAATCGTACAGTGTATGGATAAGGAGGACCGATGAAGTCGTTGGCGGGGAAGGTGGCGTTGGTCGCCGGGGCGACCCGAGCGGCCGGGCGGGGGATCGCGGTCGAGCTCGGCGCGGCCGGCGCGACTGTGTACGTGACCGGCCGGAGCACCCGGAGCCGGCAGTCGGAGATGGCTCGGCCGGAGACGATCGAGGAGACGGCCGAGCTCGTCGACAAGGCCGGCGGGCGCGGGATCGCCGTACCGACGGATCATCTCGATCCTTCGCAGGTGCGTGCGTTGGTCGAGCGGATCGAGGCCGAGCAGGGTGCGCTGCACATCCTGGTGAACGACATCTGGGGTCAGCACGGCGAGCCCGACTGGGACAAGACCGTGTGGGAGAGCTCGCTCGAGCCCGGTCTGCGGTTGCTGGAGCTAGGGGTCAACACGCACGCGATCACCAGCCACTTCGCGCTGCCGTTGCTGATCAAGACACCCGGCGGGCTCGTGGTCGAGATGACGGATGGCACGAACGACTACAACGCGTCGAACTATCGCGTCTCGTTCTTCTACGACGTCGCGAAGGGCGCGGTCAGCCGGATGGCGTTCGCGCTGGCGCACGAGTTGAAGCAGTACGACGCGGCCGCCGTACTGCTCACGCCGGGGTGGTTGCGGTCGGAGGCGATGCTCGACGGGTTCGGCGTACGCGAGGAGAACTGGCGGGACGCGACCGAGAAGGTCCCGCACTTCGCGATCTCCGAGAGCCCGTCGTACGTCGGACGTGCGGTGGCGGCGCTCGCGGCGGATCCCGACGTACGGCGCTGGAACGGCAAGTCGACGTCGAGCGGCGAACTCGCCCAGCTCTACGGCTTCAGCGACCTAGACGGCAGCCAACCCGACGCCTGGCGCTACATCGTCGAGGTAGAAAGCGCCGGCAAACCGGCTGACACCACGGGCTACCGCTAAAGCTTGTACGGCGGGCAGACGTCGCCGCCGCTGCCCGGTCCCTCCACCGGCGTGACGTCGACCGGCCGGAGCTGCGTGCCGCCGGCGCCTGGCGTGCCGCCCGCGCCCTGCGTGCCGCCCGCGCCCTGCGTGCGGTCGGCGCCGGGCGGGGCACCTGGTCGCAGGGCGTTGCTCGGGTGTGCGGCGGCGATCGGCACGCCCATCGCGGCCGCCATCGCCAGCACCTCCCGCCGCGACGTGACGGCGGTCGCGGGGTCGCGCTCATACACATACGTCAGCTCAGGCCACCGAGCCTGCGCCGGATGCACCAGCACGTCCCCACCCAGGATCGCCCGCTCCGTCACCACCGCCTGATGCCCGGGCGTATGCCCCGGCGTTGGCACCAACCGCATCCCCCGCAGCGCCGTCTCCCCCTCCACCACCCGCAACTGCCCGGCGTCCTCAATCGGCCGGATCCTGCTCGAGTACGTCGCCCCGCCGCGCACATGCTCCACCTCGTCCCGCTGCACGACATACTCGGCCCGCGGAAACAACGGCCGCACACCGTCCGAAGCCCACCCCACATGATCTAGATGCACATGCGTCAACACGACCGCATCCACATCCGCCACGTCAACCCCCACCCGCCCCAACAACCCCGGCAACCGCCCAGCCACCCCCAACCACTCCGCCGCCTCCCCACCCGCCGGCCCAACCCCCGCATCCACCAACACCAAGCCATCACCCGAACTCACCAAATAACTATGAAAATGCAACAACCACCCCTCCCCCCGAACGTTCCCCGGCATAACATCCCCGGTCCAAGCCGCCTGCCCAGAACCCCAACCAGCCAAGGCCTCCGAAACTCCCTCCGGAAAAACCGCCACCGCATCACACAACACCGTCACGTCCATCAATACCTCCTGGTCAGTCGACCCACGGCCGCTCGGCAGCCCATCCGGCGGGGAACCCCAACTCACGAAGCTCGCGTCCGCAGGCTGGGATCTCCGCGCTGAGTAAGTCACGGATGTGCTGCGCCCAGTGCGACCCATGTCCGAGGCGGGAGAGCAGGAATCCGACGACGCACAACGTCGAGTAAATCCGGAAATGCGATACCCGACGATCGGTGAGATGGCGCAGATCTGGGATCGACCGCAGGTGGCTCGGCGCGAGCTGATCGGCGAGATTGCGATTCCAGAGCCGAGAGTGATGAGCGCAGACGTTGCGGACGTAGTTGAGCACGCGAAGCCAGTTGGCCAATGCGGCTCCGTTGCCGTCGCCCCGCCGGTCGAGAACGCCCAACCTGGCCGCGATCTCGTTGCGATCCGCGAACTGCAGTCCCTGGAACAGGTAGCTCAGCGCGCCGAAGTCGAGGATCTCGGTCATCACCCAGACCGGCAGGCGACCGTCGTACTTCTGCTGGAAGTGCAGGACGAAGTCCTCGGACGATCTGGTTTGCGCGGCCAGGACCTTGTGCAGCCACCGGTCGTACGTGCTGGGCCGCCTGCCGTCTGATCGCCTGAACCGGCCATCCAGGTTCGAGGCGTCGAGATGGGCATACGCGCCGCGTCGCCCGAGGGTGAAGCCGATCATGACCCGAAGCGCGATCTCGATGCGTTCCAGCGCATCGAGCAACTGCAGTTTCAGTCGGCGATCCACGTCGTAGAGCTGAACGACCTGCCTGAAGGTGGTGCCTTCGAGGAAGTTGTCGTCGCGGAGAACGCTGTTGAGCGGACGGCGGAAGGAGTACCAATAGCCGCTCAGGCGGTAGTAGCCGATCACACTCAGCAGACGCTCCGCCTCGGCCTCGTCGTCGATGATCAGGCCCCTGCTCTTCAGCAGTCCGACCTGGTCGGCGAAGGTGAGGTGCGGCTTGAAGTAGACAGTCACGGAAGTCCCCCAGGAAAAGAAAACCAGCCCGTGCCCTGAGGGGCAGAGGGGCTGGCCGTGTTGCTGAAAGGATACACCCGGGACCGCTCCGGTTGCCGCGAGAACGCCCTGCCTGTGGATATCAGGGAAGCAGCATCCAGGTGGCCAGGCTGGCCATGATTACGGCTATGGCGGAGTCCAGGAATTGCCAGGCTCGGGGGCGGGCGAAGACTTTTGTGAGTTTGCTGGAGAAGAAGCCTAGGGCGAAGAACCAGATGAAGCTGGCGGCTACTGCTCCTAGGCCGTAGAGCCAGCGGCCGTTGGTGCCTCGTTGGTTGGCGAGGGAGCCGAGGAGGACGACGGTGTCGAGGTAGACGTGGGGGTTGAGGTACGTGAAGCCCAGGCAGGTGAGGACGACGCTGCGGAGGGCGGCGGGGGCGTGGTCGGCGGGGGTGATGGCGCCGGGGTTGAAGGCACGCTTCGCGGCGAGGGCGGCGTACGTGTAGAGGAAGGCGGCGCCGCCGAACTTCGCGATGTCGAGGGCGAGTTGGCTGCGGGTGAGGAGGGCGCCGAGGCCGAGGATGCCGCTGGAGATCAGGAGTGCGTCGGAGAGTGCGCAGGTCAGGACCACCGGGAGGACGTGTTCGCGGCGCAAGCCTTGGCGGAGTACGAAAGCGTTCTGGGCGCCGATCGCGACGATCAGGGAAATCGACGTGGCGAATCCGGCGAAGAGGGGCATGTCTTCGACGGTAGGCAGTTCGGCGGCTTCAAACCAGCTAAAGATTCTGATGCAGCATTAGGATTGCTTCATCATGCAGTTCGACTCCGTGCAGCTCGAGACGTTCGTGGCCGTCGTCGACGAAGGCAGCTTCGACGCGGCGGCGCGACGGTTGCGGGTCACGCCGTCGGCGATCAGCCAACGAATCAAGGCGTTGGAGAGTCGTCTCGGTCAGGTCGTGGTGATGCGCGGGAAGCCGGCCCGGGCGACCGCGGCGGGTGAGGCGCTGCTCCGGCTGGCCCGCCAGGTGTCCCTGCTCGAGCTCGAGGCGATCGCCGCCGTCCGCGGTACGGTCGACGCGCAGCGGATCCCGCTCGCGGTGAACGCGGACTCGCTCAACAACTGGTTCCTGCCCGCGATGCTCGACCTCTCCCGGACCCACAACGCCCGGTTCCTGGTGCACCAGGAGGACGAGGAGCACTCGGCGGAGTACCTCCGCAACGGTACGGTGCTGGCCGCGGTCACCGCCGATCCCCGGCCGGTGCAGGGCTGCCGCGTCGTACCGCTCGGGAAGATGCGGTACCTCCCGCTCGCCACCCCGGAGTACGCCGAACGCTGGCTGACCGGGAAGCCGTTGCCGGAGGCACTCGCCGAGGCCCCGATGGTCGTCTTCAACGAGAAGGACGTGCTGCAGCATCGACTGCTCCGCAAGGTGACCCGGCGGAAGCTGGACCCGCCGTCGCACGCGATCCCCGCCTCCGCGCCGTTCCACGAGGCGGTCCGGATCGGGCTCGGCTGGGGGATGATCGAGGACCAGATCGCCGGATCCGAGCTCGCCGCCGGCCGCCTGGTGGAAGTTGCCCCAGGCAAGTACATTGACGTGCCGCTGTACTGGCAGCACTGGAAGCTCGAGTCCGGCGTCCTCGACGCACTCACCGACGCGGTGCTACGGGCCGCTGAGGAAGGTCTTCGTACATCGTGAGCTCGATCGCGTTGCCGACCTTCAGCGACATGTCCCGGATCATGTTCCGCCACGGCAGGTACGGCATCATCCGGAAGGTCAGGTTGCGCAGCTTCATGAACCACTTGCTCGCCGGGATGAACCACATCGCCCCGTCGACCGCCTGCTTCTGACAGGCCACGACGAAGTCCTTCATCCGTACGTCGTACGCCGCAAACGCCTGCTCGTGATCCCCGCCGGCCGCGTGCAACTCACCGGCGAGCACGTACGCGCCGACGACGGCCAGGCTCGTGCCCATGCCGGACAGCGGTGAAGCGCAGTACCCCGCGTCCCCGACCAGCGCGATCCGGCCGCGTGAGTAGCTGTCGAGCTTGATCTGGCTGATCGAGTCGAAGTAGAAGTCCGGCGCGGTCCGCATCCCCTCGAGCAGCGTCGGCACCTCCCACCCGAGGTCCTTGAACTGCTCCTCGACGATCGCCTTCTGCGACGGCACGTTCCGCCGGTCGTACGTCAGATCCGAGGAGGTGAAGTAGAACAGCGCCTTCGCCTCGGTGTTGTCGCGTGCGCTATAGGTGCCGACGGTCTTGCCGGGCACGTTGAAGATCTGGCCGGTGTGGTCCAGCCCGAGATGGTTCTCGACCGTGCAGACGGATGCGTAGTACCCGAGGTCGTGGATGTACGACGACTCCGCGCCGAACGCCAACCGCCGTACGTTCGAGTGCAGCCCGTCCGCGCCGACGACGAGGTCGAACCGCCGCCGCAGCCCGCTCTCGAACACCACGTCGACGCCGTCCGCGTCCTGGTCGAGCGAGACGATCGAGTCGTCGAACAGGTACTCCGTCGTCTCCTTCGTCAGCGTGTACAGGATGTCGACCAGGTCGCCCCGGAGGATTTCGAGCTCGCCGCTGAACGCCTCGGACGAGGTGGTCGCGGCCACCTTCCCGGACTCCTTCACGTACGTCATCGCGCCCATCCGGGTCGCCTTCGCCTCGACCGCGTCCAGGATGCCCATCCGCTCGAGCACCTTCATCGACGCGCCGCGGAAGTCGACCGCGTAGCCGCCGGGGCGCGGCGCCGGAGCGCGCTCGACCACGGTCGGGGTGAAGCCGTACCGCTGCAGCCAGTACGCCAGGGCCGGACCCGCCACACTCGCGCCGGAAATCAGAACTGTCGTCATCGGAACCCCTCCAGAAGTAGTTGCTGTGCCACGACTGTACGACGGTCTTAGACAAATGTGCAAGACGATTGTGTGAGACAGGCGTGTTAGAGTTCTGGCATGGGTAATCGGGAGGCGCTGGTCGAGGGCGCGAAGGCGTGTCTGCTGGAGAAGGGCTACAGCCGGACGACGGCGCGCGACATCGCGACCGCGGCCGGGGTGAGCCTGGCCGCGATCGGTTACCACTTCGGTTCCAAGGAGACGCTGCTCAACGAGGCGTTGCGCGGGTTGCTGACCGAAGAATGGGCGACGGAGGTCGCCGGCGCCGGTGATGAACGTGCGGCGGTTTCGACCGGACCACGGGAGCAGTTCGTCGCGACCTGGGGTCAGGTCATCGACAGTCTCTCCAATCCGCGTCTGAAGGCGTTGTGGGCGACGCAGTTCGAAGTACTGAGCCTGGGGGCGACGATGCCTGAGCTCGTGGCGGAGCTGACGAAGATGCAGGGTGAGGCGCGGGAAGGGCTGGCGCAGATGTTCGGCGGGGTCGACCCCGACGCGGATCCTGAGCAGGTGCAGGCGATCGGCTCACTCCTGCAGGCGCTGCTGCTCGGGGTAGTCGCGCAGAGCATGTTCGACCCGGAGAGTGCGCCGACTGGTGAGGAGCTGGCTCAGTCGCTCCGCACGCTGGCGGACCGGATCAGTCCCAGCGCATAGCCATCGGGTTGTCGGCCGGGATCAGCCCGGCCGACATCAGTACGGCGCTGATCGGCCGTACGACGTCGAGCAACTCGCGGGTGCGCTCGTCGCCGAGCGCTCGCCAACCCTGATCGGCCAGTGCGTCAGTGGTGTCTTCGACTTGCTGTCGAAGCGCTCGCCCGGCGTCGGTCAGCGCGCCCTCGGCGTCGAGCAGGCCGCGGCTGCGCAGATCGTCCGATGCGGCGGCCCACTCCTCGTCGCTCCACCGGCGGTTGAGCTGGAAGACCTCCTTGGCCGGGCCGCCCGCTGCGGAGATCGTCACCAGTGCCTGACATGGGCTGAGCTCGGCCGCGACCAGCGCCGCGACATGTCCGTCGCCGCGCGACTCCCGCAGGATCGTTGTCGCGTGCCAGAGCGCGAGGTGTGGCTCGTCCGGCCACTCCAGCGCGGCATTGGCAGCCGCGATCGGTCGCCCGGCAACCGGGGCGAGTTCAGCCGCACGCCGAGCCAGCTCGGCCGCGCGCTTCACGGGCTCACCAGACCATACGGTTTGGTATGGCGGCGCGTCAGGGAACAGCCGGCGTACGGCGTTGTCCACAGCCGTGAGGCGGGCGTCGAGCAGCTGTTCCGGGGTTGCGTAGGTCCACGCGTCCGGGAGGGAGCGGGCGACCATCGCCGGGTGGAAGTTGTAGAACATCGCGGCGACGAGCCCCGGCCCGACCGCGCCCAGCGGCGCCGCCCGGCAGCCGAAATAACTCATCCAGCCGCCCTTCAACCCGAGCGCATCAGTCGCCTTCCGCGTCTCCGGCGAGAAGTACGAAATCGCGTGATACGGCTCGAGCGCCTTCCACATCCCGCGAGCACGATTCATGGCAGCGGACGGTACATGACGTGTAGGCCGACGTAGCCGAGAGTGGGGTGGTCGAAGGCTTCAGGAACGGTGCCGGCGATGCGGAAGCCGAGGGACTGCCAGAGGTGTACGGCGGGTTCGTTGGTCTCGACGACGGCGTTGAACTGGATCGAGCGGAAGCCGGATTCTCCGGCCCAGGCGATCATGTCCTCGCACAGCAGCCGGCCGACGCCCATGCCGCGGGCCTTGCCGTCGACCATGAAGCTCGCGCTGGCGACGTGCGCGCCGGGGCCGGGCCGGTTCGGGTACATGTTCGCGCTGCCGAGAACGGTGCCGTCGGCATCGACCGCGACCGTGGTCCGGCCGAGCGGAAGCTCCAGCGGCGACATCCACATCGCCCGGGCCTCCTCCTCGGTGAGGTGCGGGTCGTACGTGTACGTCTCGCGCGCGGTCACGATCTCGTGGAAGAACGGCCAGATGGCCGGCCAGTCGGCGGCGGTCGCGGTCCTGATCTGCACAGTCATTGTGGGAGAAGCATCACCCGATGTTCGCCGGATGCCAAGCAGATTCCCGATAGGCTGTCTGAGGATGACAAACTCCGTGATCCAAGGCCTGCCGCGCTGGACGTTGGTCGTGCCACCGCTCGCTTTCGTTGTCTTGCTGGTGACCTGGCATCGCCACCTGGGCGCGTTCCTGCTGATCCTCGTCTGCCTCGGTCTGGGCGCTGCAGTGATCGCAGCTGTCCATCACGCCGAGGTGGTTGCACACCGTGTCGGTGAACCGTTCGGCACGCTGATCCTCGCGCTCGCGGTGACGATCATCGAGGTCGCGCTGATCGTCACGCTGATGGCATCTGGTGGAGAGAAGGCTTCGTCGCTGGCGCGCGACACCGTCTTCGCCGCGGTGATGATCACCTGCAACGGGATCCTCGGGTTGGCTCTCGTTGTCGGCTCGCTGCGGCACCGCGTGCAGGAGTTCCGCGTGCAGGCGTCGTACTCGGCACTCACGGTGATGACGGCGTTGGTGACGCTGAGTCTGGTGCTGCCGACATTCACGACCAGCGCGCCCGGGCCGCAGTTCAGCTCGGCGCAGCTCGCGTTCGCGGGCGTGACGTCGCTGGTGCTGTACGGCGTCTTCGTGTTCATCCAGACGATCCGGCACCGGGACTACTTCCTGCCGGTGCGCTCCGACGGCAACAACGACGTCGACGACGAGGAGCATCACGCGGCGGCTCCGAGCACGGGGACCGCACTGCTCAGCCTCGGTTTGCTGTTCGTCTGTCTGATCGCGGTCGTTGGTCTGGCCAAGACGGTCTCGCCGAGACTCGAGTCCGCGGTCGAGTCGGCCGGCGCGCCGGTGGCCGTGGTCGGTGTCGTGATCGCCTTGCTGGTGCTGCTGCCGGAGACGGTTGCCGCAGTACGCGCGGCACTGCGGAACCGTCTCCAGACCAGCGTCAACCTGGCGCTCGGCTCAGCGCTCGCCAGTATCGGACTGACCATCCCCGCGATCGCCATCGCGTCCATCTGGCTGAGCGGACCGCTGGTGCTCGGGCTCGGCGGCAAGGAGATGGTGCTGTTCGCGCTGACGGTCGTGACCGCCATGCTCACGCTAGCGACCGGGCGCGCCACGCTGCTCCAGGGCGCCGTTCACCTCGCGGTGTTCAGCGCGTTCCTGTTCCTTGCGGTAAGCCCTTGAGGTAGTCGATCACCGCCTCTTGATGGTTGTGCTCGGCCCAGCCGAGCGCGTTCCCGTTGTAGTTGGGATCGCGTACCTCGGGATCGGCGCCGAGCTCGATCAGCTTCTTGACCGTGTCGAGGTGACCGTTGAGTGCGGCGCGGTGGATCGGTGCCGATCCGCCCGAGATCCGGTTCAGATCGAATCCGAGCCGCTGCAGGGGTTCCAGAGCTTCGGTACGGCCGATCTCGGCGGCGCGAACGGGCAGATGACGTTGACGTGCGACCGCACGCGCGGCCAGTCCGGCATCGACGTCCGGTGTCTCGCCGCGCATCGCCGCGGCGTACACCTCCTCGATCTCATCCAGCGGCGCCGCGCCTCGCGCCTTGAGCCGGTCCGCGATCTCCGTATGGCCTTGGACCGCCGCCAGCACATACGGGCGACCGCCGCCGTACACCGGATGCCTGGTGCCGGTGCCTTCAGGATCGGTGCCTTGGGCAAGCACTAGTTCGGCCCGGTGCAGGAGACCGGCCCAGGCCGAGAAGACCAGTTCGTCCTCGAGGAGTTGCTGCGGAGTCGGGTGCGCGGTGGTCATCCGTTCGTGCCACGGACCGCCGTCGCCGCGGCCCAGTCCGTACTCGAGCAGGAGCTCCAGATGCACATCGTCGTACGGCGGGGGACAACCGGGACCGCAGTTGTACATGGTCTGGCTGTCGTTCGGGTCGGCGCCGGCGTCGAGCAGGACGCGGGCGAGCTCAACCCGTTCGGGGTGCGGTGGTTGGTCGCCCTCACCGCGGCCGAAGACGCCGGTGATCGCGGTGAACGGCGACGGCAGGCCTTGCCAGAGGTAGCCGGCGTTGGGATCGGCGCCGTTCTCGAGGAGGAGGCGCGCGATCTCGACCTGGTTGGGAGCGTCCAGGCGGTTGTAGGTGAGGTAGAGCAACGGTTCCCAGCGGTACGGTCCGCCTTCTTTTGCTGCGTTGCTCAGGTCCGCGCGGACGGCGTCGAGGTCGCCGGCCACGACCTTCGTGTAAATGTTGCTCTGGGCAATCTCTGGGAACCGGTCGAGCAGATCACGTGCGGATCGTTGGCGCGCCGGATCGTCCTCCCCGTAGTGCAACGTCGCCAGCCGGAGGAACTCGTCGGCACGCTGCTCCGGAGTGTCGAGCGGGCCGCCGACGGACTGCCGATGGGGTGACCGGCTGTACTTGTCCACCAACTCCAGGTGCCGCACGATCCGCGGCCAGCTGGGGAATCCGTAGCTGCGGGCAACTACCAGCTGCGCGTCCGCCAGCGTCTGTACGGGATGGAACTCGTCCGCGAGCGCGATCGCCTCGCGGTCCCCGGCGCGGACGCCCTTGAGCAGCGCTTTGGCCTGCTTGCGAAGGTGTTCGAGGTGTGGGTCGTCCGGAAGATTTCGGGTCGGCATCACCGACCTCCTCTCTACGAGCCTGCTGTCCGCGTCGTCAGGCGAGAAAGGAGGTGAACAACTGCCACAACCGTGCTCATTTCAGGTGGGCTGAGCCCTTCCCGCGGACCGGTGGCACCCTGAGTGCCTATCCGCGAGGGTAGCTCACAGCGGCTTTTCCATCCACCATTCGGTGAATTCGTGCGCACGGTCCCGGTCCAGTCGGATCACCCACAGGTTGCTGAACTCGGCCGGCGGATTGGTCAGGTACGTCGTCCAGCCGCGCACGAACCCGACCCCGTCGCCGAACCCGAGCACCTGGTACTCAAAATCTGTCTCGCCCGGACCGTCGGCGACGTCGAGCCAGGCCGCCACGATCGCGTCCCGCCCGAGCACCGGCGGCTCGTCCGGTCGCCGGTACCAGGCGGCGTCCTCGGTCCAGAGCGCGGCGATATGCGCGGGATCGTTGCTCTCCCACGCCTTCCGGTATCGCTCGACCCAGCGGTCGAGGTCTTTCTCCTTCATGAGATCCGGCGGCCGTTCAGTACTACGGCAGCCGGCGTCGCCAGTACGTCGGGGTGCTCGCGCGGGTTGGCGTCGTACGTGACGAGGTTGCCGGCGCCGGTCAGACCGAGGAACTCCTGCGCACCGGTGGAGGCCGCGGTCAGGGCCTGCTCGACGGAGAGCCCGTGTTGCACCAGGAGGTCGATCTCGCTGGCGACGGTGCCGACGACATCGGATCCGGTCAGCACGCGGACGCCGTACCGCTCGGTCAGTGGCAGGATCGATGCCAGGTGTTCGGAGCGGGCTCGGCGGCGGGCCGACTGCTCCGGGGTCTCGTTCGGGCTCTGGCTGACCGAGGCGCAGAGCGTCGGGGTCCACGCGCCGCCGCGGGCGCCCAGGGTCTCGAGGTCCTGCTCGGTGAGCGCCGTACCGTGTTCGACCGAGTCGATGCCGAGCCGGATCAGGTCGGTGACGTGGTCGGTGTTGACGTGCGCCGCAACCCGGGCGCCGCGGGAGTGCGCCAGCTCGACCATCGCCCCGACCACATCCAGGCCGTACGTCGGACTGACCTTGCTACCGCGGATCGGACCGTCCGGGCCGACCTCGGGGAAGTCGCCGACCAGCTTCAGCCAGGTCGCTCCGGCAGCGATCTCGGCCTCGACCGCGGCGAGCAGGTCCTCCGCTGCGACCGGCTCGTACGCCTGCGGGAAGTAGCAGCCCTCCGGCGCGAGGAACCGGCCCGCCGCGAGGACGAGCGGGCGGCTGTCGTCCCGCGTGCGAGCCAGTTCGAGGGTCACCTCACGATTGCCGCCGACATCGCGTACCGCGCTCACCCCGGCGCCGGCCAACTCACCGAGCCGCTCGGCCGCGAAGTCCGCGCCCTGCAGCACGGGACCGTTAGGCCCGGGAGCCATGGTCAGGTGACAGTGCGAGTCGACCAGCCCGGGTACCCCGTACCGCCCGGGCAGCACCTCGCCGATCTCACCCGGCCCGAACGTGACGCGCGCGGTATCGCCGGCCGGGAGCACGGTTCCTTCGAAGACCCAGGTCGTCATGGTCGCCATCCTGCCTCAGCAGAGATCCATGCCGAGTGCTGCTCGTGGGAGAGTCCCCCGCGTGCTCCGCGGCCGCCTCTCGTCGCTCCGCTCCTCGGCGCGACCACTACGCACGCTGCCCACCCACCCCCGGGCTTATCGCCCGGAGCATCCTTTCCGGCTATCGCCGGACGTGCCGGCTACCGCCGGGGTGTTCCGGCTTATCGCCGGGGTTGCGGGCTGCCGCCCGTGGTCGGCTCGCTGGCTGTTTCAGTGGGGGACCTTGCCAAGGGACCACACCCGCACGGTGTCGTCGGTGACCTCATACAGAACGCGGTAAGCCCCGGCTGGTTTGCCGTTCACAGGTCAGTCGAGCCCCAGTTCCAGCTGATGCCATACGGCGTATGCGGAGACGAGCCGTTCTCCGCGTCGAGTGTGACGACGCCATCGGGATCCAGCGAGACCGGGCCGTCGGTGCTCTGCCGCGGAAGTTCAGACGATGAGCCGTCGCCGTACCTGAAGGTCTGCTTGGGTGGAGTGTCGAACTGGACCTCAATGTGCAGGGATTCTAGGCGCCGCGAGGACCTGTGCTCCAAGACCTGGGGTGCCAGCCGTGAGCTTGCCAAGGTCACCGTGAATCTGAGTGTGTACCGGTCGCCCGTGTGAAAGGGGCGCGGCAGGCTGAGGATCAGTTGCCTTCGACTGCTTCGCGATCCCTGTTTGACCGCGTCCACAAGGCGCGCACCCTCGAGCTCGAAGACCGAGTCGTCTCGACGCTCGGCGAACGATCCGTTGTTCGCCCGGGGACGGGTCTCGGGCAACGGCAGATCGTAGGCCAGGTGCTGAACGGCAGGCTGCGTGAAATAGAGCCCTGCCTGGGTCTCAAACACGGGCCGGTCGCCGAGGATCGCCTTGAGCGACAGGTGCTCGATGTACCAGCCGGCGCCCGCAGTAACAGCAGCGGCTCGCATCTCGATGTTAGGAGGGAGGACAGTGTTCGCCAGCCGGAACACGGCGGCACTGCGGCCCTTCTCGGTCAGCCGGTACCCATGCCGAGCCTTGCGGCCAAGCTCTTTAGGATCGCCCAGTTCCCACATACTGGACAACCACCCGCATTCTTCGAGTTTTCTCAGGATCGGGTATAGCGTCCCGCTTTGCGTCTTGAGCTTCTCCATAAGTTCATAGCCGTGGATGTGTCGTTCGGTCTGTTCGCCAAGCATCGCAAGGAGTACCTTCTGCGTGTTTGGCGGGATACTAAGAGCCCCCACGAGAGGGCAATCTACATACCCCCGGCACTGGCTTCCATACTTCGTTGAACGTAAAAATACGCTGCGGACAACCGCCCACCTCGGGGGCCGGAAAATATCTGGGGATCTATGTAGACGTTCTGGCGCAGAACCGCGTCTACATAGATGTGGAGCCCACGGCTCCCGATCGGAACCGGCCCCGCCGCCACTCGCGACTTCCCGGAAGCAACTGGCGGTGGGTCGGGACATTAAGACAAATATTCACAGGCAACCGATTGCCGCACTAGGAGTTATCTCCCGGTGCGGTTTTGTTATGCCCGGTCTTGCTGTGAGTGGTGTGTAATCAGCTAAGCGTGTCTGTCGGTTTGCTTCCGGGAAGTCGCGAGGCCGGCGGGGACACGAGTTCGGTTCCGATCGGTCGAGTGGATGGAGAATCCATGCAGAACAAGCACGCACATGGGTGCGTAGAGGAAGGGGGTCCGTCCTACTGGCGGACCCGGCGGTACCCCGCGGTGGTGATCGTCATCCTGTTCTGGATGACGCAGGTGCCGCAGTTGCAGGTGGAGCCCTGGAAGGGGCACATCGACCTGGGGCTGCACAGCGCGGTCATCGCCGTCAGCGTCCAGTACGCGATGGATATGACCCGGCGGACGCGCCTGTCAGCCGGCCGGGTGTCCAGGCGGGGAGCCAAGGCCGTCGCGGGCGGATTCCGGCGAACCCGCGCCTGGATCACCGCGCGGGTTCACTTCAAGATCGGCCTCAGGCTCGATCTGGGGGCCGCCTGACTCGGCCGGGCGGAGCCGACGGCGCTGACGCGGTCCACCGGCAGGGTTTAGAGGTTGCGGAGGTGGAAGCGTCCAACGACACTTCCACCTCCGCCCATGACCAGCAACGACGAGAGTTCGAGGATTGGTTGTCCGCGAACTACAACAAGCTGTACTTGGTGGCTGCGCGGCGTTGCTACGGCGATCGAGATGCCGCGGTGGACGTTCTGCACCAGGCTTTGCTGGAGATCTGGCAGAGATGGGATCGCATCGAGCACACCAACTCGTATGCGTACATGGTGATCCGCCATGCCGCGGTCCAGGCCCATCGCCGCCAGCAATTCGGCTGGCAAACGATCGAGACGGACTCGTGGGACATCGCCGATCCGGTCGACGCCGTAGACCTGGCCGAGATCAGACTGGCAGCCGAGGCGATCCTTCGCGACCTGACCTCACGTGAGCGGGAGATCGTCGTCTTGCTGGCCGCTGGTTACAGCATCGTCGAGATCGCTGGCAGATTGGGGAAGACCCCTTCGACGGTCCGCACGCAGCTGCAGCGGATCCGGCAGAAGGCGGAGGACAGCCCGTCGGACTGGAGACTCGGCCGGGAAGACCGGTCATGACCGTCGATTCCAGGGCGAGGCAGCCGTCTCCGCCTCCCCACTGTGCGAGTAGCGATCTGAATGAGTTTTCAAACCCATTCGGCGAAGATGCGTGGGCACGGCGGTCATGACGCGGCCCCGGGAGTCTGGCCGAGTGGGCCGGTATCCACGGTTGTCGAGGGTGACGGACCGCGAATGTGGCCAGCACCGCAATGGCGACCCGGATGCGGGCCAACGCGTAGGTGGCTTGCCGCGGGCCAGGAACGGTGCCGCTGGCAAGCCCGAAGAGCAGCCCGATCGGGTTTGGTGGTGATATCGGCCGTGGTACGGCCCCATGCGGTGCCGAGTCGCAGCGCGCTCTTCGCGATCACGCCGATCCGACGACGTGCTGAGCCCGGGGAGCTGGTCACGGGCCCACCTGGCGCAGTCGCGCGGCGATAGCCGCAACTCCGGCGGTAGCCGGAAGGGATGCTCCGGGCGATAAGCCCGGGGGTGGGTGGGTAGCGGGCGGAGCGGCCGCGCCGAGGAGCGGAGCGACGAGAGGCGGCTGCGGAAGCACGCGGGGGCGGCCGCAGTACGTGAGGCAGACCGTAGTACCAGCTATTCCCCGGTTGCCCCGTCCACGCGTTCGCGGAGGAGGTCGGCGTGGCCGTTGTGGCGGGCGTATTCCTCGATCATGTGGATGTAGAGGTAGCGGACGGAGTACGGCTCGTCGTAGTTGGGGCGGATGAACGTGTCGTCCAGCGCGAACGCCGCGGCCAGCGTGTCCGACAGCTTCACGATCTCGCGGAAGTGTTCGACGTCCTGTTCGGCCTGCGCAGGGGCGGCCAGGTCGAAGTCGCCGTCTGGATACTCGGCGGTCCAGTACTTCGGGGGTGAGTCGTGGCCGGCGAGGGCGCGGTGGAACCAGTACTTCTCGACCTCGCTCAGGTGCCGTACGAGCCCGATCAACGACATGCTGGACGGGTCGACACTGCGCTGGACCAGCTGTTCGCCGGTCAATTCCGACACTTTCCAGAGCAGTGTGCCGCGGTGGAAGTCGAGGAATCCCTGCAGCAGTGCCCGCTCGTCGGCGGCCGTGGGTGGGTCCACCCGGAACTCTGTCGTCACGTGCAGAACCTAACCGTGTGACGAGGGTCCTGTGAATATCCGCCGGTTCTCGACCCGCGGTGACGTAGACTAGTAACGACGGCCCGCCCAGTTCTGCCTCGGGCCGGTGAGCGCAACTACACTGCGCCAGCAGTCGACCACCACGCGCCGCAGCCCACCAGGCCGCGCCGGGCAGGACGACCCCCGACTTTTGGAGTACTTCTATGGCGGCCCGCCGCCCCACGTCTACAACCACGCCCACGCAATCCACCTCCCCGCGCCGCACCACGAGCGCAACCTCGGAGGCCTCCGCACGTCCCCGCCGCCGGCGCCGTTCAGGTGCCGCGCGCAACAACCAGCCGGCTCCCGTCCAGGACCTTGTGGTTGCTGAGAGCAACGACGTTGAAACAGTTGCCCCCGACAACCGCACGTTCGCCGAGCTCGGCGTACCGGCTCCGCTAGTTGCCGCGCTGGACGCATCCGGTGTGACCAGCCCGTTCCCGATCCAGGCAGCAACGTTGCCGGATTCCCTTGCCGGCAAGGATGTTCTCGGCCGCGGCCGGACCGGCTCCGGCAAGACCTACGCATTCGTCCTGCCGGTTCTCGCGCGACTCGCCGCGAGCGGCAGCAAGCGCCGGCCGAACCAGCCGCGCGCTCTGATTCTCGCGCCGACCCGCGAGCTCGCTACCCAGATCCAGGCCTCGATCACCCCGCTCGCGGACACGCTCGGCCTGCGGTCGATGACGATCTTCGGCGGTGTCGGCCACGGCCCGCAGATCAACGGCCTGCGCAAGGGCGCCGACATCGTCGTCGCCTGCCCGGGCCGGCTCGAGGACCACATCCAGGCCGGTCACGCGAAGCTCGGCGCGGTGGAGATCACCGTGCTCGACGAGGCCGACCACATGGCTGACCTCGGCTTCCTCCCCGCCGTACGCCGGATCCTCGAGGCGACCCCGGCCGCGGCCCAGCGACTGCTGTTCTCGGCCACGCTGGACGCCGGCGTCGACGTTCTCGTGCGGCGCTTCATGACCAACCCGGTCACGCACAGCGTCGACTCGGCGCGCTCACCGGTCGCCAAGATGACCCACCACGTCCTGCACGTCCAGCCGGACACCCGGCTCCCGGTGCTGGTCGACCTGACCGCCGCACCGGGGCGCACGCTGGTGTTCACGCGGACGAAGTACGGCGCCAAGTCCCTGACCAAAAAGCTGATCGCCCAGGGCGTGCCCGCCGTCGAGCTCCACGGGAACCTGTCGCAGGGTGCCCGCACGCGGAACCTCGAGGCGTTCTCGGACGGTACGGCGAAGACGCTGGTCGCGACCGACATCGCCGCCCGCGGCATCCATGTCGACAATGTGACCTTGGTCATCCACGCCGACCCGCCCATCGAGCACAAGGCGTACCTGCACCGCTCCGGCCGTACGGCGCGCGCCGGCGCCGAGGGGACCGTGGTCACGCTGATGACCGACGACCAGGTCCGCGACGTCCGCGACCTGACCCGCAAGGCCGGCATCGCCGCGACCGTCACCAAGCTCACCACCGGCGACCCGCTGCTGTCCGAGCTGGCTCCCGGCGAGCGCACGTACGTCGAGCCGACGGCCACGCCGGTGCAGACCGAACGCGTCGCGGGCTCGACCGGCGGCGGCTCGGGCCGCGGTGGTCGCCGTCGGCGCGCTGCGGGCTCCGCCCAGCCGGCGACCGGCAACCGGTCAAACCAAAACCGGTCGGGCCAAAAGCGGTCAAGCCAGTCCGGCGCCGGCCAGTCGACCGGCCGCTCCAGGTCCCGTGCCGGTTCGGGCGGCCCGAAGAGCTACAGCACGAGTACTCCGGGATCGGCGGCTCGCCCCGCCGGAGCCGCTGCGTTCTCCGCGGGATCGCGCGCCGGCAGCTCCCGCCGAGGTCGCTGACACCACCGGTCGCTCGTCGAGACGATCGGCGCGCAGGCACCCCCGGGACGCTACGTTGGATCTGTGATTCGTACAGTTCTGGGGGACCTGCGGCCCGACGCGCTCGGCATCACCGACTCGCACGACCACCTGTTCTTCCGCTCGGCGGCCCTTCCCGGGCAGGAGCTGGACGATGAGGCCGCCGCGGTGGCCGAAGTACGTGCCTTCGCGGACGCCGGTGGCCAATCGATCGTCCAATGGACCCCGTACGGGCTGAACCGGCGCGCCGAGTTGTTGCCTGGAATCTCAACCAGGACAGGGGTTTCGATCGTCGCGGCGACCGGCCTGCATCGGCGCGAGCATTATGCCGACGGATTCGTCGACAAGGTGCAGGACCAGCTCGCCGACATCTTCGTGCGCGAGCTGACTGCGGGTATCGGCGACACCCAGGTGCGTGCGGGCCTGATCAAGGTGGCCAGCGGTTTCCACGTCCTCGACGCGCACGCCGAGCTGGTGATGCGGGCCGCGGCCGAGGCGCATCACGTGACGAATGCGCCGATCGCCATCCACCACGAGCTGGGTTCGGCGGCAGACGCCGTACTCGATCTGCTGGTCGACAAGCTCGACGTGGATCCGCGTGCTGTCATCCTCGGGCACCTCAACCGCTTCCCGGATCACCGGGTGCAGTTGGAGCTCGCGCAGCGGGGTGCGTGGCTCGCGTTCGACGGGCCGTCGCGGGCCAACAACGCCACCGACCCGCGGATGATGGACTGCTTGGCTGCGCTGATCGATGCCGGGTACTCCGACCGCCTGCTGCTCGGCGGCGATACGACGACCGCTCGCGCGCGGGCCGCCACCGGTGAAGGCCCGGGTATGCCGTACCTGTTGACGCACCTGCGGCCGCGGATCACGCGGTACTTCGGTGCTGACGTCGCGGACGCCGTGTTCCGGAACAACCCAGCGCGTGCCTTCACCACGGATTGGCGGGCCTAGCGGTACCTTCCCGGCATGAGCGTGATCGCGCAGGTCTTCGTGGTGATTGCCGGCATCTTCCATCTGTTCGTGTTTGCGATGGAGAGCCTGCTGTTCCGCAAGCCGAGCACCTATCGGCGGTTCCTGGTCAAGGACGACACCGAGATGGCGGCCGCGCGGCCGTGGGCGTTCAACCAGGGCTTCTACAACCTGTTCCTCGCGGTCGGCGCGCTCGGCGGCCTGATCTGGAGTGGCGACAAGGGACACGCCATCGCGCTGTTCGCATGTGCGTGCATGGCCGGGGCCGGCGTCGTCCTCCTCGCCTCCGATCGCCGGATGCTTCGTGCTGCAGCGACCCAGGCCGTCCCGCCGATTGTTGCCTTGGTGCTCGCCGCCTTGACTTAAAGTCCACTTGAGGGCGGAGCCTTCTCGGCATGACCACCCTTGCCGAGCCCACGGCCAGCACTGAGACAGGCGGCGTCCTCTCCCCGCAGTACCGCGCGTTGACGGTCGGGATGGTTGCCCTGATCACCCTCGTCGCGTTCGAGTCACTGGCCGTCGCGACCGCGATGCCGACGGTCGCGCAGGCGCTCGACGGGCTTTCCCTGTATGCGCTCGCGTTCGGTGGACCGCTCGCGTCCGGTGTGGTCGCGATGGTTGTCTCGGGCACCTGGAGCGACCTGAAGGGCCCGGCCCGGCCGCTCTGGCACGGTACGGCGTGGTTCCTGGGCGGACTGCTCATCGCCGGGTTCGCGCCGACGATGGAGGTCCTGGTCGTCGGCCGGATCATCCAGGGCTACGGCTCGGGTCTGCTCACGGTCGCGCTGTACGTCGTCGTCGGGCAGCTGTATCCGGCCAGGTTGCGCCCGAAGATCTTCGCGGCGTTCGCGACCGGCTGGGTCGTCCCGTCGTTGGTCGGCCCCGCGATCGCGGGGTTGATCGTCGAGCACACCAGTTGGCGGTTCGTGTTCCTCGCCGTACCGGCGCTTGCGGTGCCGGCTGCTCTGGTGATGCGGCCCGGTCTGGCGCGGGCGGGCGAGCACGAAGCGCGTCAAGGAAAGCTGTGGGACAAGCGGGCGATGTGGGCGGTTGCGGCTGCCGTTGGGGTCGGTCTGCTGCACTACGGCGGCCAGCAGCGCGGCGTACTGCAGGTGGCGCTGCTGGTGATTGGTCTGGCCGGCGTGATTGCGTTCGGGCCGCGGTTGCTGCCGGCCGGGACGTTCGTGTTCGGGCGCGGGCTGCCGTCGGTGGTCGCGTTGCGTGGTCTGGTCGCTGCGTCCGGGTTCGGTGCGGAGGTGTTCCTTCCGCTCATGCTGACCCGGGAGCGCGGGCTGTCGCCGGCGCTGGCGGGTCTGGTGCTGACGGTGAGTGCGCTGAGTTGGACGGCGGCGTCCTGGTACCGCGGGCGGCCGAACCAGCCGTTCTCGCACTCGGTGTTCCTGCAGGGCGGGATGGTGCTGATCGTGCTGGGGATCGTCACCGCGACGCTGACGCTCAACCCGCACGTTCCGGTACTCGTGGGGATCCTCGGTTGGAGTCTGACCGGGCTCGGGATGGGGACCGTGTTCCCGACGCTGTCGGTGTTGACCCTGGAGTACTCCGAGCGGGACGAGCAGGGTGCGAACAGCTCCGCCGCGCAGTTGAGCGACTCGTTGTCGACGGCAACAGTGTTGGCGATCGGCGGATCGTTGTTCGCGGCAATCGAGCCGCATTCCGACATCACGGCGTACGTCGTGGCGTTCGGGCTCCCGGCGCTGCTCGCTTTGATCGGCGTACAGGCCGGTCGGCGTACTACTCCTTAGAGCCGGTCACCGCGATGCTGGCGCCGAGACCGATGATCATCAGGCCGCCGGTACCGCCGACCAGCTCGAGCCGGCGCGGTGAGCGGGCGAACCACTCGCGCGCCGTGCCGGCCACGACCGCCCAGACGCTGTCGGAGCAGAGCGCGATCAGGATGAAGATCAGCCCGAGGACCAGGATCTGCGCCCATGCCGGGCTGCTCGCGCCCTTGTCCACGAACTGCGGGAGCACGGCCGCGAAGAACACCGCGGTCTTGGCGTTGGTCACGCCGACCAGGAACCCTTGGCGGACGGTCTTCCGGCTGCTGCCCGGCTTGACCCCGTTCGCCAGCGCTTCCGCCAGCGACTTCCGCGACCGGAACGCCTGCACCCCGAGATAGATCAGGTACGCCGCTCCGCCGAGCTTCACCACGGTCAACGCGATCGCACTGGCTGCGATCAGCGTGCCGAGCCCGAGCGCGATCAGCACCAGCATGACGGCAGCCCCGACCGTGTTCCCGATCATCGTCAGCACCGCCTCGCGCCGCCCGACCGCGAGCGCGCGGCCCACGATGAACAACACGCTGGGCCCCGGAACCACGATGATGATGAACGCGGTGATCGCAAACGCGAGCAAGTGATGAGCGGACGGCATCTCCCCAGAGTAAATGCGACGCCGTCGCGCCGCACCCGACTATCCGCCGGGTGGGACAGTCAGGTTGCTGTAGCCAAGGACTGGCGGATCGCCTCGGTCAGGGAGCCTAGGTCCTGGGGGCCGTTGTGGCGGTGGTTGTTGATGAAGAAGGTGGGGGTGCCGGCTACGCCGCTGCGGTCGGCCGAGTCGATGTCTTGGGCGATCCGGGTGGCGAAGTCGTGGGAGGTGAGGTCGGTGCGGAAGCGCTGCAGGTCGAGTTGCAGGTCGGCGGCGTACTTCAGGATGCGCTCGAGTTCGAGGTTCTGCTGGTTGGCCAGGAGCAGGTCGTGCATCGGCCAGAACTTGCCCTGTCGTCCGGCCGACTCGGCTGCCTCCGCCGCCAGTTGAGCGTGCGGGTGGACGTCGTGCAGCGGCAGATGGCGCCAGACGTACCGGATGTAGCTGTTCGTGGCGATCAATTCGCGGGCCGTCGGTGCGGCCATCTGCGTCCACGGGCACTCGAAGTCGCCGTACTCGACCACCGTGACCACGGCGTCCGCCGGACCGCGCACATGGTCGCGGTTCGGGTCCACTGGAGTCGCCAGATCGACCAGCTGAGGACCGGTGCCCAGTAGAGCCCGGGTGTGACCGGCCATCACGCGGTAGAAGACCAGAGTGATGACGGAAGCGGCCACAGCGGCCGCGAGTACGCCGATCTTGGCCTCCTCGAGCGCCTTGCCAGTGAGAGCCAGGTCAGCAATCAGCAGCGAGACCGTGAACGGCACCCCGGCGATCAGTCCGCTCCCCACGACGCCGGCCCAGCCGACGGACGGCCGCACCGAGCCATGCGTGGTCCTCATGAGCGCCCACGACGTCCCAGCGACCGCAACCGGCTTGCCGACCACAAACGCAACGAACAGACCGACAGCGACAGGCGCGGTCAGAGCGTCCGCCAGCAGACTAGGCCGCAGCGAGATGCCCGCGTTGGCCAGCGCGAACAGCGGCACGATCACATAGCTCGTCGCGCTGTGGTACGTGTGCTGCAGGCGAGCATTGGCCGACAGCGTCCCGGTCAGACCGGTGGTCGCTTCCCGTACTAGCTCCGGCGTCGGCTGCTCACGGAACAGCCGGACCAACGTGGTCGCCTGCTCGAGCGCATCCCGTCGCGGCAGGTACGCCGACGTGGCCAGCCCGACCGCCAGACCCGTGACCACCGGGTCGATCCCGCTGGACAGCAGCGCGCACCACAGCACCACAGCGAGCGCAGTGAAGACCACCCGCCGCTGCCGGTACGGAATCCGCCTGGTCGCCAGCAGACCGCCGTACGCCGCGATCGCGACAAGCAAACCGACTAGGTGCACCTCGCTGGTGTAGGCGACCGCGATCACCACGAGCGCCACCACGTCGTCGACGACGAACACGGTCAGCAGGAAGGTCCGGATCCGGTCCGGTACCTGCTTCCCGGCCACTGCGAGCACACCGAGGGCCAGCGCGGTGTCTGTGGACATCGCAGCGCCCCAGCCGTGCAGTCCGGCGCCGGAGTGGTTGAAGGCCAGGTAGATCAGCACCGGTAGGACCATCCCTGCCAGGCCGGCGGCGAGTGGCAGGACCAGCCGGCGGCGTTCACGCAGCTCACCGAGGTCGAACTCGCGGCGTGCCTCGAGCCCGACGACCAGGAAGAACAGGGTCATCAGGCCGCTGTTCACCCAGGTCCGGAGGTCGAGGTTCGCGGACAGTGGGCCGATCCGGATCGGCAGCTCGGTCGTCCAGAAGCTCTCGTACCCGGTACCGCTGATGTTGGCCCACGCCAGTGCCACCACGATCGCACCGACCAGCACCGCCGCACTGGCCGCCTCGGTGCGCAGAAACGCGCGCAGCGGACTGGTAGCGGCACTCGTCATCGACATCCCGCTGGGGTCGAGCTGGGTCATCTGTTGTTGATCTCCTGCAGTGTCCAGGTGTTGCCGTCCGGGTCGGCGAGCTCGGCCATGCTGGCGTAGGGCATGCGATCGGGATCGAGGCCGGGAGCGAGTTCGCCGGCCCAGGTGTCGATCGGTTCCTTGTGCCGGATGTCGCCGATCTTGATGCCGTTGGCAACCAGTTCCCGGTGGGCGGCCTCGAGGTCGTCGACGACGAGGTAGTTGGTACGCGCCGAGCCCGGCGCCGCATCGGTCAGCCCTTCGCCGAACTGGATCGAGCAGGCCGAGCCCGGCGGCGTCACCTGAACGACGCGGAACCCGTCGCGCGGGTGGTAGTCGACGTCGACGTTGAAGCCGAGCGATCGGTAGAAGGCGAGCGACGCGTCCACGTCGCTGACCGGCAGAGTGAGAACTTCGATTCTGTAATCCATCACATGTCCAGGACGAGATCGGTCGTCGGACGGGCGCAGCACAGCAGCGTCTGACCGTCCGGCGGCGGTTCGAGTGGGGTTGGGGAGTAGCTGACTTCTCCCGACAGCAAAGGGGTGACGCAGGTCTGGCACACCCCGGTCCGGCAGCTCCAGCGCGTCGGAACGTCGCATGCGTCCGCCAGGTCGAGCAGGCTGCCGTCCCGCATCGCGGTAGAGATGCCGCTGCGGGCGAAAGTCACCTGTGGTCCATCGCCGGGTGGTCCGTCCGGCTGGTGCGGCGTACGGGCGATCTGGTCGACCAGGCCTGGGTTGATCGCCGCCAGCGCACCGAACAGCTCGGTGTGGACCTGAGTCACCCCGACCGCGCTCAAAGCAGCCTGCATGTCGGTCATGAAGGCGGCCGGTCCGCAGATGTACGCCGTTGCGTCGGACGGCAACGCCAGCTCGGCCAGCTTCTCCTTGGTGAGCCGGCCGTCGACCGAGCTGTAGTAGATGCGCTCTTGGCCGTTGGGGATCTTCGCGAGCAGTTCGTGCGCCTCGGAGGCGAGTGGATGCTCGGACGGGCCTCGGGCGGTGTGGATCCACCAGACTTCGCGAGAGCTGCCGGCCAGTGCATGGAGCATCGCGAGGACCGGTGTCAGCCCGATCCCGGCCGAGAGCAGTACGACGGGCATGGAACCGTCCTGCAATATGAAGTCGCCGCGGGGTGCGGCGACATCGACGACCGCCCCGGCAGCCAGCTGAGTCATATAGCCGCTGCCAACGCCATGCGGCTCGCGTTTGACGCTGACGCGGTAGTCGGGCGTCGACGACAGCGAGTAGCTGCGCACCGCATCCGGCAGCCGGAAGGTCAGGTACTGCCCGGGGAGAGCAGCCGGCAGGTCGCTGCCATCGAGCGTCGCGAGGCGAACCGAGAACACGTCGGTGCTCTCCGGAACCACATCGGTCACCCGCAACTGGCGAAAGCCGTCCCACGCCGGCTTCGGCGTGTCTTCCGCGGCCAGCAGATCCTGGAACGACCCCAGCCACCCAGGACTCAACGCCGGGATCTGTACGGCGACCTGCAGCTTGGCCCGATCCCGGTGTGGCAGGTAGAGCAGTGCATCCGTGTCGGCCACGCTGAGCGCGCCCGGTCCGGTCGAGACCTTCACGATCGCGTCGCCGGCTCGTACCGGTCCTTCCGTGATCACGCGGCAGTAGAACCCGGGCCGGTGGTGGCTCACGAGCAGGGCGGGCAGCTCGGGCTCGCCCATCCGCAGACCGACCCGGTAGCAGGTCACCCGTGGTTGCGTGACCTCCAGCTCGGCGCCACCGATCCGGTACCGGTCACCGATGCACACCTCGTCGTCGGGCAGCCCGTCGATGGTCAGGTTCTCGCCGAACTGCCCGTAGACCAGGTCGTCCCGTCCGAAGTGCTTCTCCCAGTGACGGTACGAATCGATCTGGTAGACCATCACCGCCCGCTGCTCGCCACCGTGGCCGCCCTTGTCGCCCTGGCCGTCGCCGTCCAGGTTCAGCCGCCGGACCATCACCGGTCCGTCGACCGGCTGCTTCCAGACGCCGGTGAAGACGGTCTTCCCGTTCCACTCGACGTTCTTCGGCATTCCGACGTTGACCGACAACACGGTGGCTGTGCTCATCAGGACAGTTCCTCCACTGTCAGGTCGCGGTCGACTCCATGCGAGATCACACCCTGACCAGGCTCCTGCCGCATCCGCTTCCCGTCCAGCTCCACCCCCACCTTGTCCGGTTCGAACGACACCATCCCGGAGATCCGGCGTACCTCGGTCCAGGCGTCCTCGTACGACCACGCCGCCCGTTGCGCCGTACCGATGTCGTAGTAGCTGCACAGGCCCTTGTAAGGGCAGAAGGTCTGGCCCTCGACCGGTGTGAGGGCACCGTCGGTCACGTCTTCCCGCGGTACGTACCAGCGCGGCGCGAAGCCCGATTCGAAGAGCACCAGCGGACGTGACGAGTCGGCGACGACCTGGTCGCCGTCACGGACGATCAGGTGCCGGCTGGTCTGCCGGATGTCGATCCGGTGGTACGCGTCAGCCGCGTGGCCGACGATCCGCTCGTCCTCCTCGTAGAACGCGTCCATCGCCCGCCACGCGAACGCGACCCGGCCCTTCAGCTCGCTCGCGTAGTCCGGCAGCTCGACGTGCTGCCACGCGGACCGCGGTTTGCTCGCGTCACCAGCACTCACGGTGTACCAAGCGGTCGCCCCGAGGTCCTTGTGCTGCGTGGTCCGGTCCTCCGACTTCAGTACGTCGGCCACCACGTCCTCCACCGGGAAGTACGCCACCGGATACCGCGCCGGCTCGTGCAGTAGTACGACGTCCTCGCTGTCCGCGATCCAGTTGTCGCCGAAACGTACCCGCATCCGCCGCCGCGCCGGCTCGGCGTACAGCATCCGCTCCGGCAGCTCGACCGGGACCAAGAACCGTCCGATCGCGCCGGTCCCCAGTGGACCTTGTTGCCAGGCCAGTCCCATCACTCATCTCCGTTCAGATCAGCAGAACGCTTACGGAACCCGAACGGCTCTGAGCGCTGCTCGTGGCACCGCTAGAGGGTGCGGCAGGCGTGGACCGGTTCGCATCTGCCACTGGCTAGCCACTCCGCGAGCTGGCCTGCCGGAGATACCTTGAGGCTGTGCTTCCTCCCCATCGCTCCCTTGAGCTGACCGGGCGTGACGCGGAACGCGACGCGCTGGATCAGCTTGTTGCTGCAGTCTGCTCCGGGGAGAGCCGGGCGCTGGTGCTGTCCGGCGAGGCCGGCGTCGGCAAGACGGCGCTGATGGACCACCTCGCGGCTCAGGCGCACCGCGGCCAGGTAGTCCGGGTCTCTGGTGTGCAGTCGGAGATGGAGCTGGCCTTCGCTGCCCTCCACCAGGTCTGTGCGCCTGCGCTGGGTCTGCTCGATCGAGTGCCGGCCCCGCAGGCCGAGGCGCTGCGTACGGTCTTCGGCATCAGCGCCGGGCCGCCGCCGGACATGTTCCTGATCGGTCTCGGCGTTCTGAGTCTGCTGGCTGAGGCTGCGGTCGACCAGCCGCTGCTGTGCCTGGTCGACGACCAGCAGTGGCTGGACCGGTGCTCTGCGCAGATCCTGTCGTTCGTGGCCCGTCGGCTGGGTGCGGAGTCGCTTGGCCTGGTCTTCGCGACCCGTGAGGTCGGACCGATCCTCCAGGGCCTGCCGGAGTACCAGATCGGCGGCCTGCGTGACGCCGATGCGCGCTCGCTGCTGGACGCCGTGCTTACAGTGCCGATCGATGCGCAGGTGCGCAACCAGTTGGTCGCTGAGGCGCACGGGAACCCGCTGGCGTTGCTGGAACTGCCGCGTGGGCTGACGCCGGCGCAACTGGCCGGCGGCTTCGGGCTACCCGGCGCGAGTGGCATCGAGGAGAGCTTCGTGCAGCGGGTGACCGCGATGCCGGCCGAGACACGTCGGCTGCTCCTGCTCGCCGCGGCTGAACCGTCCGGTGACGACGCGTTGGTACGGCGGGCCGCCGTACGGCTCGGGATCGATCCGCAGGCAGCAGCGCCGGCGACCGATGCGGGGCTGGCGGAGTTCGCTAACCGGATTCGGTTCCGGCATCCGCTGGTGCGGTCTGCGGCGTACTGCTCCGCGTCCGCGGCCGAGCAGCGTGAGGTACACCAGGCGCTGGCCGCGGAGACTGACGCGGAGGCCGATCCGGATCGGCGAGCGTGGCATCGGGCGCAGGGTGCGGCGGGGCCGGACGAGGAGATTGCCGAGGAGCTGGAGCGGTCGGCCGGGCGGGCGCAGGCTCGGAGTGGGTTTGCGGCGACGGCTGCGTTCCTGCAGCGGTCCGCTGCGCTGACGATTGATCCGGTGAAGCGAGCCGGCCGGGCGCTGGCAGCTGCACAGGCCGAACTGCAGACCGGTGCGTTCGACTCGGCGGCCGAGCTGCTCGCCATGGCGGAGGGGGAGCAGCTCAGTGAGCTCCAGCGGGCTCGGGCCGATCTCGTGCACGCACAGCTTGCGTTCCTGACCAATAGAGGGAACGACGCGCCGCAGCTGATGCTGAAGGCGGCCAGACGGCTCGAGAAGGTCGACGTGGTGCTGGCGCGTACGACGTACCTGGACGCGTTGTCGGCGGCGATCTTTGCCGGTCACCTGGCGACACCGGACGGCGATGTGCTCGCTGTTGCGCAGGAGGCCGCTGCTGCGCCGCAACCTGCGGTCACACGCTCTGTGGACCTGCTACTGGAGGGATCTGCGCTCTACTACCGGGACGGGTACGCCGCAAGTGCCCCGACGTTGCACAAGGCTCTGGCCGGCTTCGGGCCCGGTCTGTCGGTCGAGGAGGAGTTGCAGCTGCTGTGGATGGCTGCCACGACCGCACTGCGGTTGTGGGACGCGGACCGGTGGGCGGAGTTGTCCCGGCGGCACGTGCAGCTCGTGCGGCAGACCGGAGTACTCAGTGATGTCGCGTTGGCCCTCACCTCGCTGGCCTATGTCTCGGTGTTCGCCGGCGACCTGGAGGCGGCGGCGTCTTTGACTGACGAAGCGGAGGCCGCGAACGAGGTGACCGGCGGCAAGCTTGCGCCGTACGGTCGGCTTGCGCTGGCGGCGTTCCGTGGGGATCGGTCGGAGACGCTGGCGCTGGCTGAGGCGACGAAGCGGGACGGAAGCCGACGTGGTGAAGGCATCGGCGTCGCCTTCGCGGACTGGGCATCCGCAGTACTCGCCAACGGGCTCGGCCGGTACCAGGACGCGCTTGACGCGGCGCAACGGTCGGCTGAGGACCGCTCGATCATCCTCGTGCACAGTGAGCTGGTCGAGGCCGCGGTTCGGACCGGTGCGATCGACACCGCGCATCGGGCCGCACAGACGCTCCAGGAGATGGCCACGGCGACCGGCACGGACTGGGCGCTTGGAGTGTCCGCGCGGTGCCGTGCGATGGTCACTGCCGGCGAGACGGCCGAGGGGCTGTACCGCGAGGCCATCACTCACCTGGAGAAGACCGCGCTGAAGGTCGAGCTCGCCCGGGCCCAGTTGCTGTACGGCGAGTGGCTGCGGCGGGAGCGTCGCCGTACGGATGCCCGCGAATACCTGCGCACTGCGCACTCCGGCTTCGAGGCTATGGGACTGGCCGGGTTCGCCGACCGGGCGCGACGTGAACTCCAGGCTGCCGGCGGCACTGCCCGGAAGCGGGTTGTGCCGACCAGGACCGAGCTGACCGCACAAGAGGCTCAGATAGCTCGAATGGCTCGTGACGGGCTCTCGAACCCGGAGATCGCCACGCGGCTCTTCATCAGCGCCCGGACCGTCCAGTACCACCTCCGGAAGGTCTTCTCGAAGCTGGAGATCGCCTCCCGCAGCCAGCTCGATCAGGTGTTGCCACGCTAGTCCCACCTCCGCAGTTCCGGGGGTGTTGGCCGCTACGCTGCTCTCGATGCTTCTGACTGTGGTGGCGCATGCCCTGACGCCCGCGCTGCGTGGACTCGTGCTCGGCGGTGACAGCGATCCTGATGCGTCGGGTCTCGAGTCGGCGCGGGAGCTGAAGCTGTCTGCCGACGCGGTGTACGCCGGGCCCGAGCGGGCCGCCGTACGCACCGCCTCCGCGCTCGGGCTAGACCCGGTAGTGGAGCCGGCGCTGCGGGACCGTGAGTACGGCGAATGGGCCGGGCGTGAGCTGGAGGACCTGCTCGCCGCGGAGCCCTCGCAGGTGGCGGCGTGGCTCGATCGGCCGCACACCGCGACACCCGGCGGCGAGACGGAGAACGACCTGATCGCGCGGGTCGCCGACTGGCTGGGAGATGTTGCCGAGCGCCACAAAGACGGCGAGTCGGTGATCGCGGTCGTGCACCCGGCGGTGGCCCGGGCGATCGTGCTGTACGTCGTCGATGCGCCGGCCGAGTCGCTCCGGCACGTCGACGTACGGCCGTTGGCGATGGTCAACCTCTCCCTGCACGTCGGATCCTGGTCACTCGCGCTCGACTGAGCGATATCCACAGGCCATCGCCTGACGGGATGCGGGAGACCTCGTCGCCTGGCAGACTGCCGTCAGTCCGGTCTCACGCCCAGGTGACCGGCTGTCACGGGGAGTCACGCCATGGACGAGCTGGCTGAGCGGTATCGCGCCAATCTCGAGGTGCTGGAAGCTGCCCGCATGCGCCTGCAGACCGCGGTCGACGCCGGTACTGCGAACGACGCCCAGCGGCGACGGCTCGAGACCGTCAAGGAATTGCTCACGCCGGTCACGGTCTCGGCAGTGGATGCCGAGGGCAACGTCCTCGGTCCAGCGGCCGCGGAAGTTCCTCAAAGTCGATCCGGAGGGACACGGCCGGGCTGTCGAAGTACTGGGGGATGTCGAGCACGCGAAGAACGTTGCGGTGTTGGTACCTGGGATGGGGAACAGCCTCGACACGTTTCGTGGGCAGTCCGATCGTGGCGACCTGATCCGGCAGGAGGCCGGTCCGTCGGACACGGCTGTGGTGGTGTGGCTCGACTACGACTCTCCTCAAGGGCTGGTGCAGGCGGCGAGCAAGGACGCGGCGCTGGAGGGCGGGCCGCGGCTGGCGGAGTTCCTGCACGAGCTCGATCAGCTGAAGGCCGACGATGCCGAGGTCACGGCGGTCGCGCATTCGTACGGCACCGACGTACTCGGGCAGGCGCTGCTGGACGGCGGACGGGCGAAGCGGGTGGTGATGACGGGGTCGCCGGGCATCACGAAGTACGTCGATGAGGCTGCCGACTTCGTCCAACCGCCGAGCCGGCTGTACGTCGAGCGCGCGCCGGGGGACTACGTCGCGTACTCCGAATGGCACGGGCCTGACCCGGCGACCTTCCCCGACGCGATCCGGATGGCGACGAACGACCCGATCGCCAACGACGAGGCGGTGTCGGTGCACTGGCACAACGAGTACTACCGGCCGAACAGCGAGGCGCTTCGGAACATCGGACGGGTGGTGCGCGGGGATCTGGGGTCGATCACGACGACTGACACCAGCCGGTCTGCGGAGACCAAGTTGGTGCTGGGGACCTCGTGGGGCGGGCCGTTGAACGCGGTCGCGGGTGCGGCCTCGAAGGTGTACGACGGTGTTGTGGCTCTGACCAATCCGTCGCAGGCATCCGCTCGGGCTGCTGCCTCAGGAGTCGGCGGGTCGAGTGCTGCAGCTCGGGCGACTGGGGTTACGCGGGGTCGGCGGGCGGAAGGGCCGCGGCGATGACGGGCGGGCGGGAGTTCTTGCGGAACGAGTTGGTGGCGGTGGCGTCAGTCGTCGTACCGGATCAGGAGCCTGTGGTCACGCATGATCCTGGGCCGGTGAACCCGGGGGTGTTGTTCGACGGGCGTGGGGCTGCGACCGTTTGTCGGGTTTCGGTCGAGACGGGCAATCCGAAGGACCCGGATCCGGCAGCGGCTGTCTCGGCTGCGGCGGAAGCGTTGCGCGCTCGAGGATGGAACGCCGAGGTGTCGGCGCCGGAGGACGGGCACTACCGGGTCGCGGCGTCGCGTGACGGGTTCGAGGTCGCCGTACATGCGTGGGCGTCGGACTGGCGGATCACGTTCACCGGGGAGACACCGCTCGTTTCCTGACAACGAAAACGCGGCGTGGTGTCGCGTGGGTTGGCCGCAGGGTGTATCACGGACACCGTGACGTTGACCGAAGCGCGAAACTACCTCCGCTCGGAACTCCTGGCGGTTGCGGCAGTCGTCGTACCGGACCAGACCCCGACGGTCACCCAGGACGTCGGCCCAGCCGACCAGGGCGCCCTCTCCGACGACCGCGGCCGCGAATCCGTCTGCACGATCACCGTCGAAACCGGCGATCCCACCACCCCCGACCCGGTCGCCCAGATCGGCTTCACCGCCGAAACCCTCGAAGCCCGCGGCTGGAAGGTCACCGCCTCCGACGTAACCGACGACCACCACCAGCTGACCGCCCGCCGCCAGGGCTACGACCTCACCGTCGACGCCCACACAACCGACTGGCGCCTAACCTTCACCGGCCAAACCCCAAACGCCGACGACCTGTAGAAGCTGGTACGTCGGCGACTCGTAGAAGCTGGTACGTCGGCCCATCGCGTGCTCCCGCTCCTCGGCGCGCCTGCGTAGCGCGCGGGGGCGGACCGCCTTCAGCTCGTGGCGGCGCGTTCGGTGGCGCTGCGGAGGACGCAGAATTCGTTGGATTCGGGGTCGTGCATTACTACCCAGCCGGTGCCGTCGGGGTTGCGGAAGTCGGTGGCTATGGTGGCGCCGAGGGTGAGGAGGCGGGCGACTTCCTCGTCGCGGGGGATGTCGGGTTCGAGGTCGAGGTGGACTCGGTTCTTGACTGCCTTCTCGTCGTCGTTCTGTTCGAAGAGGAGCGTCATGGAGTCCGTCACCACCGCGGCATAGGGATCCCCGGGGTGGTCGTCGTCGGGGCGCGGGGCGTTGAGGACCTGCAGCCAGAAGCCGGCCAGCTCGTACGGGTTGTGGGTATCGAACGTCACGGATCGCACGCGAGATGTCATGCGCAGAGGCTACTTCTGGAACAGCAGTCGGTCGTCCGGAATTTCGGTCGCCAGGTACGGCGCGAAGCCGGCCGCGACCGCGAGCTCCGTCAGCGCGGGTGCGGTCCACCGATGCACGTAGATGTTCATCGGATGCCCGCCGTACCCGGACGTCTTATGAGTCGTCTCGGAGCCGACATGGAAACCCATCAACAGCACCCCGCCAGGAGCCAGCACGCGGTAGAACTCCGCGAAGGCAAGCGGTACGACGTCCCGCGGCAGGTGAATGATCGACCACCACGACACGACACCCGAGACCGACCCATCGGCGACATCCAGCGCGGTCATCGAGCCGACCCGGAAGTCCAGCTCCGGATAATCGCGCCGCGCGACCTCGATCATCCCGGGCGACAGATCGATCCCGGTCACCGGTAGACCGCGCTCAGCCAGCAGACCGGTTGTCCGCCCGGGCCCGCAGCCGACATCGAGCACGGCACGACCGCTGCCAGCGACGAGCTTCGCGAGCAGGTCGAAGGCGGCGTCCTCCCAGTCGGCGCCGTCCACCACGAGCTCGGCGTACGAGGTGGCGACGGTGTCGTAGGAGGTGCGGATGTCGGCCAGGAAGTCTGTCACCCGGCCGACCCTAGAGCCGGCCGGGGACAGTTTTCAGGCCTTGCCGAGAGCCTGCTTCTGCCGGCCCAGTCCCTCGATCTCCATCTCCATCGTGTCGCCGGGAGACAGGTACGGGAACCGCCCGGACAGCGCCACGCCCTCCGGCGTACCGGTGTTCACGATGTCGCCCGGGCTCAGCACCATGTACTGCGAGAGGTCGCGGATCAGCGCCGCTACCGAGAAGATCATGTCGCGCGTGTTCGAGTCCTGCCGCGGCTCACCGTTCACCCACGACTTCAGCACGAGGTTCGTCGGGTCCACCTCGTCGGCCGGGACGAGCGAGGGCCCGAGCGGGTTGAACGTCTCGCAGCACTTCCCCTTCGACCACTGGCCGCCGGACACCTCGATCTGGAAGGTCCGCTCCGACACGTCGTTCGAGACGGCGTACCCGGCGACGCAGGCCAGCGCCTCCTCGTCGGTCTCGACGTACCGCGCCTGCTTGCCGATCACGACGGCGAGCTCGACCTCCCAGTCGGTCTTGGTCGAGTTCCGCGGCACGAGTACGTCGTCGTTCGGGCCGACGACCGTGTTCGGGTGCTTGAAGAAGACGATCGGCTGCTTCGGGGGCTCGGCGCCGCCCTCGGCCGCGTGCGCCGCGTAGTTCATACCGATGCAGACCACCGCGCCCGGACGGGCGATCGGGGCGCCGATCCGGAGGCCGTCGACGGACGCGACCGGCAGCTCCCCGGCGTCCAGCGCTGCGCGGGTCCGCGCGATCCCGTCCGAGCCGAGGAACGCGGCGTCGATATCGGCGGTGATCGGGGTCAGGTCGTGGACGGTGCCGTCGGCGGCGCGCACGTACGGGCGCTCCTCGCCGATCGGACCGAGGCGGAGCAGTTCCACAGAATCTCCCTGGAGTCAGTCCTGGTCAAAGATGGGCCGCAGGCGGGCACGCGAGGCTTCGATATGCGACCGCATCGCCGCGGCCGCCTCCTCCGGGTTGCCCTTGCGGACCGCGGTCACCACTACCTTGTGCTCTCGCAACGCCTTCGTCGCGATGCCGCCACCGTAGTACAGCCGGAACAGGTGCAGGTGGCAGTGTGTCCGCTGGAAGGACAGCCGGGCCGTCTCGTTGCCGGCCAGCTCCAGGACCAGGTCGTGGAACCGCTGGTCGTGCGCCGCCATCGCCCGGTAGCTCTCGTACGACGGCCGATCCGGTACGTCGGTGTAGCTGAGCATCTCGGCCTTCAGCCGCGCCAGGTCCTCGGCCCCGGACCGCTCGGCCGCCCGTCCGGCCGCCCACGGCTCGATGTGCAGCCGGTACTCGAACAGGTCCTCGAACTCCTCGCGGGTCAGCCGGGACGACACCCGGTACCCGCGCAGCGGCTCCTTGATCACCAGGCCGTCGGACTCCAGCCGGGCCAGCGACTCCCGGATCGGGGTCTGGGAGATGCCCAGCTCGCGGGTCAGCGCGTCGATGTTCAGCCGGGTGCCCGGCTCGACCACGCTGTCCATGATCAGGCCCTTGACCGTCTCGTAGACGTCGTCGCTCAGCACCTGTCGCTGGGGCAGGCGGGCGAGCTGCCCTGCGAGTCCCACATGCGCATCCGTCACTGTCACTCCTCCCGGAACGCTCATTCTGCCCCACACTTGACGGCTCCAGTGTGAAGCGGGAGCATCAGGTACGCAATATCCTATAGGATCTGGAGCCGCCCCGTGAGGATCAGATTTCGTCGAACCGTCTCGAGCTGCCGGTGAGCACGATCACCAAGGCCGAGGCGTACCTGGTCGATCTCGAGGTCGAGACCGTCCGCACCGACGCCGTACAGGCCTTTCTGAAGCAGGAGACGATCTTCGTCTCCTTGTCGACAACGGACGGGCTGACCGGTGTCGGGTACTCGTACACGATCGGCACGGGCGGCACCGCAGTACTGGCGTTGTTGCGGGATCATCTGCTGCCCAGGCTGGTCGGCAAGGACGCGCGGAACGTCGAAGAGCTCTGGTCGGACCTGTTCTGGTCCACTCACGCCACCACAGTCGGTGCGATCACGTCACTCGCCCTGGCGGCCGTGGACACCGCACTGTGGGACCTGCGGTGTCTACGGGCCAGTGAGCCGCTATGGCGACTGGCCGGTGGCTATCGGCAACAGGTGCCGCTGTACGACACCGAGGGCGGTTGGTTGCACCTGACAACCGATGAGCTGGTCGCGGGCGCGCTGGCCTCGCAGAAGGCCGGCTGGCCCGGTGTGAAGCTCAAGGTCGGCAAACCGCGGGTACATGAGGACGTGGAGCGACTGCGCGCAGTACGGGATGCTGTGGGGCCGGCGATGGACATCATGGTCGACGCGAACCAGTCCATGACGTACGCCGAGGCCAAGCGCCGGGCCGCTGCGTTTGAACCGGTCGACCTGACGTGGTTCGAGGAGCCGCTGCCGGCCGACGACGTCACCGGGCATGTGCGGCTGGCCGAGTCGACGTCGATCCCGATCGCGGTGGGGGAGTCGCTGTACTCCGTCTCGCAGTTCCGGGAGTACGTCGCGGCAGGTGGTGCAGGGATCGTGCAGGTGGACGTGGCGCGGATCGGCGGGATCACTCCGTGGCTGAAGGTTGCGCATCTGGCCGAGACGTTCAACCTGGAGGTCTGTCCGCACTTCCTGATGGAGCTGCACGTCAGCCTGACCGCTGCGGTACCGAACGGGCGATACGTCGAGCACATCCCGCAGCTGCGGGCGATCACGCGGTCGGAGATGGCTGTGTTCGAGGGGCATGCGGTGGCGCCCGACGTACCCGGTCTGGGCATCGACTGGGACCAGGACGCGATCGATGATCGGCGTGTCGGATGATGAACCGACACGTCATCCGGGCCGAGGGGACAACCGCAGCATGAGTCGAGTCGATGCGCATCACCACGTCTGGGATCTGAGCGTTCGTCAGCAGACGTGGATGGTCGGGCCGGAGCTGGATCCGATCCGGCGGAACTTCTCGATCGAGGACCTCGCGCCGCTCGCCGCCGCGGCCGACATCACGTCGACCGTGCTGGTCCAGACGGTCGGGCTGGTCGAGGAGACCGTCGAGTTCCTGGAGATTGCCGCTGGCAACGATCTCGTGGCCGGTGTCGTGGGTTGGGTCGACCTCACCGCCGACGATATCGCCGAGGCGCTCGACGGGCTGCGGTCCCGCCCGGACGGCGCCTATTTGAAGGCGATCCGCCACCAGGTCCACGACGAGCCCGACGACAACTGGCTCCTGCGCCCCGACGTACAGCGGGGCCTGACCGCCATCGCCGACGCTGGCCTCGCGTACGACCTCCTCACCAAAACCCCACACCTCCCCGCCGCGATCCAAACGGCCCGCAACCTCCCCCAACTCACCTTCGTCGTCGACCACATCTCCAAGCCCGTCATCGGCGAACCGCTCGAGCCCTGGGCAACTCAGCTCCGCGAACTGGCCGCTCTCCCGAACGTCACCTGCAAACTCTCCGGCATGGTCACCGAGGCCCCCTGGACCACCTGGAAACCCACCGACCTCCAGCCGTACGCCGACGTAGTCCTGGAAGCCTTCACCCCCGCCCGAGTCATGTTCGGCTCCGACTGGCCCGTCTGCCTCCTGGCCGCCACCTACAACCAGGTAGTAGAAACCGCCGAAACCCTGACCTCCAGCCTCACCCCCGCCGAACACGACGCAATCTTCACCACGACCGCCACCCGCACCTACAATCTGTAATGGACCTTGAGGCGATCTGCCGACGGGCGCTGGGCGCGGAGCTGACGCAGGCGGTTGAGCTCGGATACGGGTCGTACAACAGTGTCTACCGGGTCGAGCTGGCCGGGCGGGACGACCCGGTGATTGTCCGGGTGGCGCCGGCGGAGGACGAGCAGTTCGGCTCCGAGCGCCACCTGATGCGGAACGAGTACGCCGCTGTCCCGTGGCTGGGCGTGATCGCGGAGTTGATGCCTCGGGTGCTGGCCGTCGACTGGTCGCACGACATCGTCGACCGGGACTGGATGATCCAGACGTGCCTCCCGGGGGTGCCGGCGCCGGACGGGTTGGGGCGGTACCCGCGGTCGGGGCGTACGACGTTCTTCCGGCAGCTCGGCGCGATCGCGCGCTCGGTGCACGACGTACGCGGACCGTACTTCGGTCGACCGGCTGGGCCTGCTCATACGTCCTGGAGTGAGGTAGTGATCGCCTCGTTCACGCAGATCGCGGAGGACCTGGAGCGGGTGGGGCTCGATGCCGCGGACGTGCGGAGAGCGGCGGCGATGGCTGCGGAGGGCCCGCTGGATGAGGTGCGGGAGCCGCGGCTGCTTGCGGGGGATCTGTGGACCGTCAACTGCATGCTGGACGCTGAGGCGCCGGAGCCGTTGATCTCAGGGGTGCTGGACTTCGATCGGGCCGAGTTCGGGGATCCGGCAGCGGACTGGACGATCCGGATGGCGCAGGCGAAGGCCGACGAGCGGGAAGCGTTCTGGGAGTCGTACGGCGAGTTGGACCGCTCACCGGAGGCCTTGTGGCGCGCCCGGATCTACGAAGCCCGTCATCTCGCGGCGATCCGCCTGGAGCGGCATCGCCTCGGCAAGGTCGAAGCCGTCCGGGAGAGCTACGAAGCGATGGCGAAACTTCTCAGTTAGCAGCTGCGGGAGGGACGAACTCGACGCGGACGCCGATTAGGCGGATCGGGCGGCGGATCTCGAACTTCTGCAGTAGCTCGAGGGCTGTGGTGGCGATGACTTCGGGGTCCTGGGTCGGGGACTTGAGTTTGCGGCTCTTGATCGGGGTGTAGAAGCTGATGAAGCGGAGTTTGACCCAGACGCGTTGGATGGTGCGGCCGTCGGCGACCACCTCGCGGGTGACCTCTTCGGCGATGCGGCGGACCTCGCGTTGGATGTCGGGGAGTTCGACCAGGTCTGTCTGGAAGGTTTCCTCGTGGCTGCGGGAGACCGGTTCGCGGGGTACGTCGGTGACCTGCGTGTCGCCGAGTCCGCGGCCCAGGGCGGCGTACCAGGCGCCCATGTTGGGGCCGAAGCGTTTCTTCAGTACGTCGACATCGGCGGCGGCGAGGTCGGCGACCGTGGTGATGCCGAGTTCGTTGAGGTTCTTCTCCATCCGGCTGCCGATGCCCCAGAGGTCGCGGATCGGGCGATGGTCCATCACCTCACGCCAGTTCGTGGCCGTCAGGCGGTAGACACCGGCAGCTGCGTCGGCAAGCAAAGCGCCCTCGAACGGCACAGCGTGCGAGCGCTCGTGCTTCGCGAAGCCGGTGGCGAGTTTGGCGCGGGTCTTGTTGTCGCCGATGCCGATCGAGCAGGTCAAGCCGGTCCGCTCGGCCACAGCGGCGCGCAGCTCACCGGCCAACGCCTCCGGATCGTCGGTCTCGGCGCCGACGATGCACTCGTCCCAGCCCCAGACCTCGACCACGACCGGGAACGAGCGCAGCGTGTCCATCACCTCGGCCGACGCCGCGTCGTACGCCGCCGGGTCCGACGGCAGCAACACCGCCTGCGGACACTTCTTGTGCGCCGCCCGCACCGGCATGCCGGAATGTACGCCGAACTCGCGCGCCTCGTACGACGCGGTGGCGACCACCTGCCGTGGTTTGGTCGGATCACCGGACCCGCCGACCACGACAGGCAGCCCCCGCAGCTCAGGCCGCCGCCGGATCTCCACGGCCGCGATGAACTGATCCATGTCCACGTGCAGGACCCACCAGCTCATACCGCACAGATAACCACATCAGCTCGACGCACTGGAGTACGTCAGCAGTCCGCGCCGCCAGACCAACCGAACTAGTGTCATTGCCACTACCGCCAGCCCGAGCCCGAGCGCGACCGGCCCCCAGCCCAGATCGCCGTCCAGCGCCCGCACCGGGAACGTCGTCGCGAACGCCACCGGGAACGCGAACGTCAGGAACGTCCGGACCGCGACCGGGAAGAACACCAACGGGTACCGCCCGGCCTCCACCATGCTCAGGAAGACGACCCCGATCGGGTTCACCGACTGCAACCAGAACGCCAGGAACGACATCGCCGACCACACCGCCGTCAGCAACACCAACCCGCAGCCGGCCAGTACGACGGCCTGCACCACCTGCCCGAAACCGGGACGCAGATCCGACTGCACCAGCCCGATCACGAGTACGACGATGCCGCTGGCAACGTTCGTCAGCTCGGCGACGTTGATCCACCGCAGCGTCAAATAGAACTGGCTCGACACCGGCCGGAGCAGAACCCCGTCCAGCTCGCCCTCGGTCAGGTACGTCGTCATCCGGTTCAGGTTCGGCGCCACGAACGTCGCAATCAGGCCGGTGATGATCTGAAACACCCCGACCAGCGCGATCACCTCGGCCCGCGACCACCCGTGCACCTCGGACGTGAACCCGAACAGCAGCAAGGTCGGCACGATCCCCAACCCCAACTGCACAAGGCCCACCAGCAGAGTCGTCAGGAAATGCGCGCGGTAATGCGTCTCGCGAACCACCGCCTGAGCGAAGAACCGCCGCCACAGCCGGACATGCCGCCACTGCATCTGCAACCAGTTCCGGTCGAGCGAGCGCCGCTCCTCGGCATAGGTCTTCACGCTCCCACCGCCGAGTACGCCCTGATCCCCGCCGCCCACACGAGTCGAGCGGCAGCGCCGAGTACGACGACGTACCCGAGCTGGATCCCCAGCCCGGCAAGCAACTCGCGGCCGGTCAGCTGGCCGGCGACGATCTCGACCGGGAACGACACCGTGTACCGGAACGGCTGGTGATCCACGAAGCCGCGCGACCACGCAGGCATAAGCGCCAGCGGTACGACGGCGCCCGACAGCACGCTCGCGATGATCACGCGCGCCTGCACGAGCGCGCCCACGTCATCCATCCAGAACGCCAGCGCCGCGATCAGGATGTCGATCGTGAACACCAGCACCGCGCCGAGCACGATGCTGACCGCGAACAACGCCCACCGCCCGACGCCGGCCGGGATGTTCATCGAGTCGCGGAAGATCCACCAGACGATGCCGATCATCGGCACCAGCGCGAACAGCTTCAGGAACTTCTCGGACAGGTTGTTCGCGACGAATCCGACCAGCAACGACGCCGGCCGCACCATCCAGCTGGACAGCTTGCCCAGCCGGATGTCGTTCGCCAGGAACGCTGCCATCCACGACGACGTCGCCATCGTGACGAACCCGAGCAGCACGAAGTACGTCGTGATGTATCGCTCGTCGACGGGGAGCTGGGCGCCGTTCGCGAGCGCGGTCCGCCAGATCAGCAGCGAGATGATCGGCATGCAGATGTTGGCCAGCATGAAGATGATCCACGCCCCGCGGTACACGGACTGCTGTGCGATCTCGGCCGCGGTCATCCGCCGTACGACGCGAAGGTTGCGCGCGACTGTGTTCATGACGCGTCCCCCAGCGTGCTCCGGCGGAGGAACAGGTCGCGCATGATGTCCTCGACATCCGCGTCTGCGACGTCGAGATCCACCAGCGGGCCGAGCCGGGTGAGCTGTTCCATCACGAAGCCCGCCCGCTCCCGATCCGCTTCGAGCTTCACCGTCTGACCGTCCACCTCGACAGCGGTCACGCCGTCCAGCCCGGTGAGCCGGTCGCCATCGACAGGTGTCGCGTACGTCGCCCGCACCAGCTTGCGCGGTTGCGCCGTACGGACCAGATCCTCCAGACCGCCGTCGAACTGCAGCCGGCCGTGGTCGATGATCATCACCCGCGAGCAGAGCGCCTCGATGTCGTCCATGTCGTGGCTGGTGATCAGGATCGTCGTACCGCGCACCCGGTTGACGTCGGCGAGGAACGACCGGACGCGGGCCTTCGCGACGACGTCGAGACCGATCGTCGGCTCGTCGAGGAACAGGATCTCCGGGCCGTGGACCAGCGCGGCCATCAACTCGAGCTTCATCCGCTCACCGAGCGAGGTCTTGCGGACCTGGACGTTCAGCAGATGCTCGACCTCGAGCAGCTCCGCGAGCTCGGCGACGTTGTGATCGAATTCCGCTGTGGACAAGCCGTACATGTCCTTGTGCAGCAGGAGACTCTCCATCGCCGGCACGTCCCACCAGAGCATGGTCTTCTGCCCCATGACGAGCGAGATCCGGCGCAGGTAGTCGTGCTTGCGATCGGACGGCGTGTGGCCGAGCACCTCCAGCTCACCGGAGGTCGTGTACAGCAGGCCGGACAGCATCTTCAGCGTGGTCGTCTTACCCGCGCCGTTCGGGCCGAGCAGGCCGACGACCTCGCCGCGGCCGATGTCGAAGGTGACCCGGTCGACGGCGAGCCGGGTCTGGTACTTGCGTTTCACCAGGCTTTTCAGCGCCCCGCCGAGTCCGGCTTGCTGCTGGTGGAACGTGTAGGTCTTGGTCAGATCATGTGCCGCGATAACAGGCGGCTGGGCGTGCACAGGCGTCACGAAAGGAACACCGCTTTCGAAAGAGTCGATGACTACGGACCGGGTAGCGCCACCGCGCAAACGCGCAGAGCGCAGGACGCACTTCGCCGACATGAATTCGGCCGGGGGACCCCGAGGTCCGTCCCGGCTACGCGACCCGATCCGATCGCGGAGTTCGCTAACCCATAGTCAGGCGAGGTGACGACATCGCTCCCTGTGGTCCTTTCGATGCGGCTACCGCGACCACGGTAGAGCGAGCCGGAAAGCGCCGTCCACCGGATATCTATCCGCTACGAGATTCATATAATATGCTTTCCGTATGAATGAGATCGAGCTGTCTACCGGAGTCCTTCAGTACGTCGACAGCGGCGACGGGCCGGTCGTCGTACTGCTGCACGGGCTGCTGATGGACGCGTCGCTCTGGGACGGCGTGATCGCTGACCTGCGTTCCGACCATCGATGTATCGCGCCGACGCTTCCGTTCGGAGCGCATCGGCGGCGGATGAACGACGGCGCCGATCTGTCGCTGCGCGGGATCGCCGACCTGGTGCTCGAGTTCCTCGACCGGCTCGACCTGCAGGACGTCGTACTCGTCGGGAACGACACCGGTGGCGCGGTGGCGCAGCTGGTGCTCGGAGCTGAGCCCAAGCGTGTCGCGAAGGCTGTGCTGGCGTCGTGTGAGGCGTTCGACAACCTGCCGCCCGGTCTGACGGGACGAGTGCTCGCGTTGTCCGGACAGTTGTCGCCGCGGTTGTTCGGAGCGTTCATGCAGCAGCTGCGGCTGAAGGCGGTACGCCGGTCGCCGCTCGCCTTCGGGACGTTGACTAAGCGCGGCGACGCGACCACGGCGCAATGGATCCGGCCGCTGCTCGAGCAACCCGAGCTACGTGCGGAAACCGTGCGGATGCTCCGCGCCGTCTTCGCGGACCGAGATCTGTTGACCGAAGCCGCGGCCGACTTGCGCCGCTTCGATCGACCGGCGCTCGTCGTCTGGGCGGCGGACGACCGGGTGATGCCGACAGAGCACGGCCGGCGCCTCGCCGAACTGTTGCCACAGGCAAATTTCTTCGAGGTTGCCGACAGCTACACGCTCATTCCGCTGGACCAGCCGGGCGAGTTCGCCGGTCTGATCAGAGCTCTTTGCGCATCTGCTGGGAGATGACTTCATAGCCGAGCGAGTCGTACAGGCCGATCGCGGTCTTGTTGTCGCCGAAGACGTTCAGGTCGAGCTGCTTGTGGCCGAGACGGCGGCACTCGTCTTCGCCGGCGAGCATGATGGCGCGGCCGTACCCCTTGCCGCGCTGGTTGCTGTCGACCTCGATGCCGTAGATGAACGGAACCCGTGCGCGCGTGCTGATCCACAGGTTGCCGACCGGCTCGTCGCCGGCGAACGCGGTCCAGATCAGCTGGTGCTCGGTGGCCGGCCCATCCGGCAGCAGCCTCTTGGTCTCGTCGTACGCGAACTTCAGTGCCTCGTCCTCGGCCAGCCCGCGGGCCGGACCGATCCCGGCCGCGAACGAGGTGGCGGCGCGGTCCATCCAGGACGGGTACTCGGATTCGGTGATCGGGCGGAGCAGCACCGCAGGCGTGGTCACGCCCTGACGATAGCCCGGCTATCGTGCGCGGGTGACGGAATTGACGCTCGAAGTGGCTCAGAAGCTGTTGGCGGCACAGCCGTTCAGCCTGTTGGTCGGCGCGCGGGTGACCGCGTTCGGGGACGGCGGCGCGACGCTGGAGCTTGATATCCGTACGGAACTCCAGCAGCAGAACGGTTTCCTGCACGGAGGCGTTCTCGCGGACAACGCGATCACGTTCGCCGGCGGATCGGCGCTCGGCCCGGACGTGCTGACCGGCGGGTTCACGATCAGTTACCTGCGCCCGGCCCAAGGCGCGATCCTCCGGGCCGGGGCGAAGGTCGCCCACGCGGGCAGGCGTCAGGCGACGTGCACCTGCGAACTCACCACGATCGACGACGCCGGTACGCCGACCCTGTGCGCGATCGCCCAGGGCACGGTCATCACCCGCTAGTCGAAGAGCTCTTCGAGGAACGACTTCTTCTTCTTGCGTGAGTGCTGATTCCCGTACGTGCGGTCGTCGTAACGCCTCTTCTCCTCGTACCGCTTCTCTTCGTAGCGGGGCTGCGGTGACGGGGAGTTGTACTGCAGCTCGGCGTCCACCAGCCGCTCCAGCTCACCGCGATCGAGGAAGATCCCGCGGCACTCTCCGCACTGGTCGACGGTGACGCTGTTGCGCTCGTACGAACGCATCTGGCCACGACACTTGGGACACGTCAAGCTCTCCATCCAGCAACCCTAAGTGACGAAATCCGCCCACAGGCCTACTCTCAGCGAACTCTCAGCAAGTCCTCATTTGAAGCTGGACAGGAACGTCTTCAGGATCGGCCCGGCGGTGTGCGAGCCGGACTCGCCGCCCTCGACGATGACCGCGAACGCGACGTCGCCGCGATAGCCGGCCATCCAGGCGTTGGTGATCACCTTGCCGCCGGAGACGAGCTCGGCCGTACCGGTCTTCGCCGCGACCGCGCCGTTGCCGGCCAGCACCTTCGCCGTACCGCCGGTGACCGTGGTCCGCATGAACGTCCGCAGCGCCGCAACAGTTGCCGGAGGCAACGGAGAGGCGGCCGCGCCGGCGGCGTCCTTACCCGGTACCAGCACCGGCTTCATCGCCGTACCGTGGTCGACCGTGGCAGCGACCAGCGAGATCGCCAGCGGGCTCGCGGTGACCGTGCCCTGGCCGATCATCGACGCGGCCTCAGCCACGTCGTCCTTCGGCAGCGGTACCTGACCACCGTACGCGTTGATCGACAGGTTCAGGTCGCGCCCGATGCCGAACATCGCCGCGGCCTTGGTCATCCCGTCCTTCGGCAGCCGCGCGTGCTGCGAGATGAACGCGGTGTTGCAGGACTCGTTGAACGCCTTCTGCATCGTGCCCGCGCCGTACGCCGCGAGACCGTCGTAGTTCTTGAAGGTCTTGCCGAACACGTTGATCGTGTTCGTGCACGGCAGCGCGGTCGCGCCGGTCTCGCCGCTGCCGATCAACGCGGCCGAGGTGACGATCTTGAACGTCGAACCCGGCGCGTACTGGCCCTGGAACGCGCGGTTGTAGCTCGCCACCGTCGGACCGTTCGCCGCGGCGAGGATCTGCCCGGTCGATGCCTGTACGGCGACCAGCGACGCCGGCAGCTTGCTCGTCGCCAGCGCGGCCTCGGCCGACTTCTGCATCGCGGTGTCGAGCGTGGTCTTCACCGGCTTGCCGGCAGTGCCCTTCTGGCTGAAGACGGTCTTGATCGTCAGCTTGGTCTTGCCGTCCCGCAGCGTGACGGTGCCGCCCGGAGTACCGGCGAGCTGCTGCTGGAACGCGTACTGCAGACCCGTAGTACCGACCTGGTCCTGCGCGGACGCGGTCGGCCCGGCGTTCTTCAGGGTGTCCGCGGTCGCGGTCTTCATCGTGCCGATCAGGTTCTTGGCGAACGTTGCGGTCGGCGGCAGCGACTGCGTGCCGCCCATCGTCAGTACGCCCGGCAGCTTGCCCATCGTCGGCCGCAGCGCTTCCCACTGCTCGGCGCGGATCGTGATCGCATCCACGAACTGCCCGGCCGGGGCCGCCTTCGCGCGGGCCGCGAGCTTCGTCCCGTCGACCTGCAGGTACTTCGTGAACGCGGCGTACGTCGCCGGCGTCGCCACCGCGCCGGATGCGACGCCGACGATCACGACCGGCCGGTTCGCGGTCAGCGCGACACCGTTGCGGTCAAGGATCGAGGCACGCGCGGGCAGGGCACGGACACGCTTGAGGTAGTTGGTGTCGCCGAGGCCGGGGTAGATGGTGTCGCCGGAGGCCTTGATCTTCCACGCGTCCGCGGTCTTCACCGCCGTCGCCGTACTCGTCCACTTCATGGCGCCGATGCCGCGCAGCTGCGCCTCGACCGCCAGCTCCTGGGTGCAGTTGTTGGCGTCGCTGCACTTCGGGTCGCCCTGCGGGGTGACCGTCACGGTGCTGGCGACCAGCGCGGTGTCGGTGTCGTCGAGCCGCTTCGCGAACACAGTCGGGTTGTCGGTGAGCGCTCCGGCAGCGTCCGGCTTGCCGTCCGGCGCCCACGCCTTCACCCATGCGTCGGCGAACTGCTTGATGACAGCGCCGGAGGCCTTCTGCTCGTCGTTCCCGGACTTGCCGCCGCCGGATTTGCTGTCGGAACAACCGGCCGTGATCAGCAGACTACTCAGACAGACGATCGCAGTGGTTCGCTTCACTTTCCCAACTCTCGCACGACGACGGGTGGACACCGGGCACAGTCTTCGGCGTGTGGCATCTCGCCACGAGGGCGAAACTACTCAATCCACGCAAGTACGACGCGGCCGACCGCTCAGGAGTTGGCGTCAGAGTGAGCGTGAATCAGGGGCAAGACGTTGCGCGAATGGGCCCGGACGATTCTGGAACCGCGTTCCAGCCTTGGCACACGCGGCGTATTCTGCTCCTTTGTGACCCGCCTAGCGCTGCACAGCCGCCTGATTCCCGGTACCGAAGAGGCCTACGAGATCGAGCACGCTCGCGTCTGGCCGGAGCTGATCGCCTCGATGCACGCCGCCGGCATCAGCGACTGGTCGATCTGGCGCAGCGGCCGCGACCTGTTCCACCTGGTCGACGCCGACGATTTCGAGGCATCGGTCGAGTACCTCCGCACCGACCCGACCGACCAACGCTGGCAGCAACACATGAGCCAGTTCGTCGAAGGCTTCGCGCAGAACCCGGAAGGCGTGGCCGGCCAGTCCCTCCGCCACGTGTGGACCATGAGCGAGCAGACCGACTAGTACATCTCCCAGACGAGCACCTCGGCGCCGCCCGGCCCGGCGGTGAGACGCCCGCCCGAGTCGGCCTGCCGTACGGCATCTCCGGTCCCCAGCTCGCCGGCCCCCTCGAGCTCCGCCGTCCCCGTCGCCACGAACAGATGCAGGTACGGCGCTGCCGGCAACTCGACTGCCTGCGCCGGGGTCAGCCGCGCGACCGACATCCCGGCCTGAGGCTGGTTGAGGCGGATCGCCGTACTCGAGGCGTGTTTGGCCAGCCCCGACGCGACCGGGGTCAGCTCCCCCGTCGTCAGATCCAGCTCCGCCTGCTCGTACGACGGGGGCAGATCGAATGCGTCCGGCCGTACCCACATCTGTACGTAGTGGACCGGTTCGCCGCCGTCGTTCCACTCCGAGTGCTGGATCCCCGAGCCCGCACTCATCCGCTGCGCCAGCCCCGGGTAGACGATCCCGCTGTTCCCCTGCGAATCCCGGTGCGCCAGCGCGCCCCGCAGTACCCAAGTCACGATCTCCAGGTCCTGATGCGGATGCGTCTCGAACCCGGTGCCTGGGGCAACTGTCTCGTCGTTGTGCGCGACGAGGAATCCGAACCCGACGTTCGCCGGGTCGTAATGCGGCCCGAACGAGAACGAATGCCACGAGTCCAGCCATTCGCTGACCGTCCGGAACCGCTCGTCCGCCCGCCGGATCTCCATGGGGTCTAGTAATACCCCGTCTCGCCGTCGAGCAGTTCGCGCATGGTGTCGAGCTGCCCGACGTGCCGCGCCGTCTCCTCGACCATGTGAATCAGGATCCACCGCAGCGACGGCTGGAACCTGGAGTCCTTGGCGACGTCGTCCAGCGCGTGGGCGGCGGTGATCTCGTTCGAGTCGGCCCACTGCGTGTCGAACTCGTCCAGCAGCCGCGCGAGCGGTACGCCGTCCGCCCGCCAGTCGGCGCTCTCCGGCTCCTTCTGGAAGCCCGGGTTGTCGCCCGGCTCGTCCAGGAACACGGCGTGGAACCAGAGGTGCTCGTTCCACCGCAGGTGCGACACCAGCCCGGCCGGCGTCATCAGCGGCGACGTCGGGAACACGGACCGATGCTCGTCCTCGGGCTTGAGGCCTTCCAGCTTCCGGCGTACCAGCACCCGCTGCAGGTCGAGCCAACCGATCAGCTGCGTGCGGTCGTCGGCAGTCAGAGGCGGTCGTGCCGCGTAGAGATTCATGCGAGGACCGTAACCAACGCTGTGTTCACCGCGAGAACGAGAGGGACTGCGCCGCTCGGTGGGCGGCGCAGTCCCGGTTCTGGTACGACGGCTGGTCAGCCGGTGGGGTTCCCGTTGTCGGAGCCGAGGGTTGCCTTGATCGGTTGCTGCTTGCCGGCGCGGGTGACGGTCAGGGTGACCTGATCGCCCGGGCGGTGCGAACGGACTGCGGCGACCAACGCGTCCCCTGACGCGATCGCCTTGCCGTCAACAGCGGTCACCACATCACCTGACTGGAGACCGGCTTTGTCCGCCGCACCGCCGGACGTGACCTCGCCCAGGCGTGCTCCGTTCGTGAGCCCGTCGGAGGACTGCGCGTCGCCGACCGTCACACCGAGCCGCGCATGCGTGGCCTTGCCCTTGGCCACCAGCTCGTCGATGATCGGCTTGGCCTGGTCGATCGGGATAGCGAACCCCAGGCCGATGTTGCCGCCTTCGGATTGTCCCGATCCGCCGGCGGTTTTGATCGCGCTGTTGATACCGACCACCTGGCCGGCGAGGTCGATCAGGGCGCCGCCGGAGTTACCCGGGTTGATCGCGGCGTCCGTCTGGATTGCTGGGAAGACTGTCGTGCTGTCCTGCTGCTCGTCACCCGATGTCACCGGGCGGTTCAGCGCCGAGACGATACCGCTGGTCACGGTCGCCTCCAGGCCGAACGGCGAACCGATCGCGACCACGCCCTGCCCGACCGCGAGCTTGCCGCTCGACCCCAGCGTGGCCGGGGTCAGGTCGGTCGCGTTGGCGTGGATGACGGCGAGGTCGGTGAGCGGGTCGGTGCCCTTGACCGTGGCGTTGACCGTGCGGCCGTCGTTCAGCATCACGGTGATCGTGGCGCCTTGACCGGCACCCGCGACCACGTGGTTGTTGGTGACGATCAGGCCGTCCTTGCTGATCACGATGCCGGACCCGGTCGCCGCGCCCTGCGACGTCGCGACCGCGATCTTCACCACGCTCGGCAGCACCTTGGCCGCGGCGCTCTGCACCGAGCCGTCCGGCGCGGCCGCGGGTGCGGCCTGGTTGCCGTTCAGCGGTGCGGTCACGGACGGGCTGTTCGTGGTGTGGTCGTTGGAGGCCGAGTAGACGGCCGCCCCGCCGACACCGCCGGCCAGACCGACCAGCAGCGCAGTCAGCGCCACCGCGGCCAGACCGGCCCGCTTCTTAGGCTTCTCCGCCGTTGCCGTGGCCGGCTGCGGTCCGAAGGGCCAGTTCGGGCCCGGAGACGTCCCCTGATGCGTCCCCGGCGCGCCGAACTGCGGGTAGGTACTCCCACCTGAGGGGTACTGTCCCGGCCGCTGCCCCTGCGGCCCCGATTCCGGCCTCTGCTGTCCCGGCTGACCACCCTGCGGCGCGAACTGCTGTTGCTGATGCTGCCCGTACATCGGCAACTGCTGCGTCCGCTCCGGCCCCTGCGGACCTTGCGGGTTCTGGCCGGGCTGGTTCTGCGGCGGCTGGTTCTCGGTCATGGCAATTACTGTCTCCGCCGCACCTGAGAGGGCCCTGAAGATCCGCTCGGAGTGACCGAAGAACTCCATGAAGATCCTCTGAAGGACCTGTCAGGAAGTCTTCAGCGGGTCTGCGTGGCGGCGTGCGGGAGCCACAGGGTGAACTGGGCGCCGGCGCCGGGGACGTTTCGGGCGTAGATCATGCCGCCGTGTTGTTCGGCTGCGTGTTTGACGATGGCCAGGCCCAGGCCGGAGCCGGGGCGGCTGCGGGCCTCGCTGGAGCGGTAGAAGCGCTCGAAGACGTGGGGCAGGTCTGCCTCGGCTATGCCGGGGCCGGAGTCCGTGACTGTGAGTACGCCGTCCAGCAGTCGGACTGTCACGTGTCCGATCGGCTGGCCGTCGCTGCGCTGCTCCGCGTCCTCTGGGGTGCTGTACTTCGCCGCGTTGTCGAGCAGGTTGGTGACGGCACGGCCTAGTAGGCGCTCGTCGCCCCAGACCGGGAACGGAGTGATCTGCACGTCCCACTCCAGTCCGGGTGCGCGGCGGCGTACCTTCATCACCGCGTCCTCGACGACGTTGGAGAGCTCGATCAGCTCAGCGTTGCGTACCTGGGGTGTGTCGCGGGCCAGCTCGGTCAGGTCACCGATGAGGGTGGTCAGCTCGTCCATCTGGGCGCGTACGTCGTCGAGCAGCTGCTGACGGTCTTCAGGGCGGAGTCCGCCGCGTTTGTCGGCTTGGGCGAGCAGGTCGAGGTTGGTGCGGACGCTGGTGAGGGGTGTGCGCAGCTCGTGGCCGGCGTCACCGACAAGGCGACGCTGCCGGTCGCGCGACTGTGCGAGGGCGCCGAGCATGGCGTTGAACGCCATGGCTAGTCGGGAGATCTCGTCCGTGCCGCCTACTGGGATCGGCTTCAGGTCCTCGGTCCGGGCGACGTGTTCCGCCGCACCGGTCAACCGAGCCAACGGGCGGAGACCGGAGCGCGCGACGGCGTTGCCAGCCAGCGCGGCGCCGATCACGCCGATGAGCCCGAACGCCCACAGCACCACGCCGAGGTTGTGGAGGGTCTCGTCGATCGACCCCAGAGACTGTGCCACGACCAGCGCCCCAGGCTGGAGATAGGTCTGTGGATCCTCGGAGCAGTCGCGGCTCAACCCAGCGGGGCAGTAGCGAGCGGGCACGGCGATCACCCGGAAGTGTGAGCCGCCGTTCCGCACGCCGACCGTGCGCAGGCTGGCCTCGTTGCCCTGGTCCCGGGCGACCTGCAGCTCGTCGTCGCCCATCGGGGGCAGGAGGCTGCTGCGCGCGCCGAACTGTTGCCCCTCCGCGCTGATCACGCCGACGCGGATGTCGCTTAGGCCGAGCGCGTCCGACGGCACGGTCTGCAGGACGGTGAGGTCGGTCAGCACGCCCTTCTGTGCTGCCTGGACCGCGCGCTGGGTGAGGCTGTTGTCGAGGTTTTGGTACATCTGTTGGCGCACGGTGATGTACGCCGCGACGCTCACGATCGCGACCGCCAGCCCGACCGCGACCGCGGCCAGCAGCGTCACACGCGCGTGCAGGCTGAGCTTGTGGAGGGTTTCGTTCCACCAGCTCTGGGTGCGGGCGGCAGTCGCCGCCACGCGGTTTCCGTTGCTCTTGGCAACAGGTTGTGCGGGTTGTTGCGGCCGCTGCGGTCGTCCGGCGTACGACGGGAAGTCGTCGGGGTGTTGCTGGCTCACGGTGGGGTGTCCCTCAGCACGTACCCGATGCCGCGGACGGTGTGGATCAGGCGGGGCAGGCCGTTGACCTCGGTCTTGCGGCGCAGGTAGCCGATGTAGACCTCGAGCGAGTTCGCCGTGGTCGGGAAGTCGTAGCCCCAGACCGCGTCCAGGATCACCGCGCGCTCCAGCACGCGGCGCGGGTTGCGGATCAGCAGCTCGAGCAGCGAGAACTCGGTCCGGGTGAGCTGCATCGCGACGTCACCCCGGTGCACCTCGTGCGCGTCGACGTCGACCACGAGGTCGGCGTACTGCAGGACTTCGCCGCGCTGGCCGCCCTCGCCGGGCGTCGTGCTGCGTCGCAGCAGTGCGCGCAGCCGGGCCAGCAGCTCCTCGAGCGCGAACGGTTTGGTCAGGTAGTCGTCGCCGCCGGCGTCCAGGCCGTCGACCCGGTCCGCGACCGCGTCCCGCGCGGTCAGCACCAGGATCGGCACATTGTTGCCCGCGGCCCGCAAGGCCTTGGTGGTCTCCAGGCCGTCCAGCCGCGGCATCATCACGTCCATCACCACGACGTCCGGCTCGACGTTGCCGATCACCGCGAGCGCCTCCGCGCCGTCGGACGCGGTCACCACCTCGAAGTCGTTGAACTCCAGCGAACGGCGCAGCGAGTCCCGGACCGCCCGGTCGTCGTCCACCACCAGTACCCGCATCGTCTTGCCCCGCTCCGCTCGAAGTTCCGCTCAGCCGAGAGTAGGTCGCTTCTTTGAGAATCGCCTGAGAACCCGCTGATCGCTCGCCCAACACCTCCAGCACACCTTAGGTTGCCAGACGTGGACCTTCTCGAATTCACCCCTGAGCCCGCTGAACTCGCCTGGACCTTCGGCGGTGCGCCGCCCGTACGCCGGGTCAAGCCCGGTACCGCCCTGCGGTTGTGGACCGAGGATGCGTTCGCCGGCAGCCTCCGCAGTACGACGGATCTGGCCAGCGCCTCGCTGAACATGCCGTTCGTGAACCCGCAGACCGGGCCGTTCTACGTCGAGGGCGCCGAGCCGGGGGACACCCTGGCGCTGCACTTCGTCGAGCTGACGCCGGCCCGGACCTGGGGCGCCTCGGCGACCATCCCGTTCTTCGGCGGCCTGACCAGCACGGACCGGACCGCCACGCTGCAGGACCCCCTGCCCGAGCGGACCTGGATCTACGAGGTGGATACGGTCAACCAGACCGTCGGGTTCCAGGCGCAGGGGAGCGACCTGGAGATCGCTCTGCCGCTGGAGCCGATGCTCGGCACGGTCGGTGTGGCACCGGCCGCCGGTGAGGTCCGGTCAGCGCTGGTGCCGGACATGTTCGGCGGCAATATGGATACGCCGGAGATGCGTGCCGACTCGACCTGCTACCTGAGGGTGAACGTCGAGGGCGCCCTGTTCTCGGTCGGCGACGGCCACTACCGCCAGGGCGAGGGCGAGTCCTGCGGTACGGCGGTCGAGGGCGCGATGAACGTCGTACTGATCGTCGACCTGCTCAAGACGCCCGGACCGGTCTGGCCGCGGCTGGAGAACGACGAGTACCTCGCTGTCATCGGTTCGGCCCGCCCGCTCGAGGACGCGTGGCGAGCCGGCCAGGTCGACATGGTCAACTGGCTCGGCTCGCTCTACGGCCTGGACAAGCTGGACGCGTACCAGCTGCTCAGCCAAGTCAGTGAGGTCCCGCTGGCCAACGTGGTAGACGCCAACTACAGCGTGGTCACCAAGGTTCCGAAGCGCCTGCTCCCACCGGTCACGGCGTACGACGGCATCCACCAGCACCTGCGCACCGCGTTCAGCTGAACTGCTGTACGACGTCGTCCGCGTATCGCTGCATCGGCTCGTGGTCGTAGGCGACGCCAGGGATGTAGGAGATGACGTAGTCGATCCCCGCCTCGGCGAGCTGCTCCACGTGCTCGCTGAGCTCCTTCGTCGTGATCACGTCCGCCAGCACGTGGGACGTCCCGCCGGAACCGATCTCCCGGAACTCCTCCAGGCTGTACCGCCCACGGGCCTTGGCCGTCGCGGTCACCGGATCGGCGCCGGACTCGATCGGGAACACGTTCAGGCTGGTCGACTTGATGATCTCGTCGTAGTCGCGGCCGACGTCCTCGCAGTGCTGCCGGAGGATCGCGAGCTTGTGCTTGATCACGTCGACACGTCCGGTGCCGAAGTTGCAGGCGTCACCGTACTTTGCAACTAGTCGCAATGTAACGCGTTCACCACCGCCGCCGATCCAGAGCTTGGGCTTGCGCCGCGGTACGACGAACGGCTTGTCGACCGAGTGGTACTGCCCCTCGAACACGACGTCGTCCTCGGTCCACAGCCGATGGATCAGCTCGACGGACTCGACGAACGAACCCATCCGCTCCCTCTGACTTGTCCACGGGTACCCGTAGGCCTTCCACTCGTGCTCGGACCAGCCGGCGCCGAGTCCGGCGTACATGCGCCCGTGGCTCGCCACATCGACCGTCGCGGCCAGCTTCGCGACCAGGGCGGGGTTGCGGTACCCGTTGCAGCCGACCAGTTGGCCCAGGTTCACCCGAGACGTGTCACGGGCCAGAGCGGCCGTCGTGGTCCACATCTCGAAGACGGACTCGCGGACCGGCTCCGGGACGGTGTGGAAGTGGTCGAAGAGCCAGATCGAGTCCCACGGACCTGCGTCTGCTGCCTTGGCCACGGCGGTCATGGCCTCCCACTGCTCGACGGGGTCCTCCAACTCGACCAGATCCATCCGCCAGCCTTGCGGTACGAACACTCCGAACTTCATGCGGTCCTCCGAGAGATTGCGACTCCAGTCAGGCACAGCGCCCCGCCGGCCAGCGCAAGCACGGCAGGGGTCTCGCCCAGGAACAGCCAGCCGAGCACGATCGCCACCACCGGTACGGCGTACACCGTCACGCCCATCCGTCCCGCACTCGTACGGCGGAGCGCGAAGGCCCACGTGGTGAAGCCGAGCGCGGTGGGGAAGGCAGCCAGGTACACGACCCACCAGATCGTCGATGCGTCGGCAGTGCGGAGCTCGTCGACCAGCGTGGGCGCGAAGGGCAGGCAGACGACCGCACCGATGGTGCAGGCGAGCCAGGTGACCTCAGCGGCAGGCAGTCGGCTCAGCAGCGGTTTCTGCGTGACCACGCCGACGGCGTACGAGATCGCGGCGACGACACAGAGGACGACGCCCCAGGTCTCGGCGCGGCCGCTGGAGGTCGACGTACCGATGATGACGATGCCGGCGAACGCGACCAGACCGCCGATCACCAGCTGCCGCGGGAAGCCTTCGCCGAGACCAAGGCCCGCGAGTACGGCGATCAGCAGTGGGGCGATGTGGACGAGCATGGCCGACGTACCGGCGTCGAGACGCCGCTCGGCCTCGTTGAGAGAGATGTTGTAGACGCCGAACCACAGCACGCCGCAGGCGATCAGCGGCAGCCAGTCGCGCCGAGTGGGCCACCGGCGTACGGCGGGCGTGCGGCGGGTGAACAGAAGGGCGCCGAGGAAGATGCTGCCGAGTCCGAGCCGGGCCAGCGACAGCGCTCCGGCCGAGATCTCGGTGCCGACATGCCGGATGGCGACGAACGACGAGGCCCACAGGACGACGGTCACGGTAGCGGCGCCGGCGGCGAGACCGGCCCGGGGCGGGGCTTCTGCGAGGGTTGTCACGGTCACTACAGTAAGAACGGAGTCTGCGTGTTTCCATGGCAGATCGGAGCCTAGGAGGCGGTTGTGCTTACCGAAACGAGAAGCCAGATGCTGGATGAGCTCAATACTCGGATCCTGGACGAGCTGATCGCCGACCCTCGGTTACGGACCACCGAGCTGGCGCGCCGGCTGGGCGTCTCCACGCCGACCGTGCGGGAGCGGGTCGCGCGGCTGGAGGAGTCCGGCGTGATCCGCGGGTACCGCGTCGACATCGACCCGGCGGCGCTCGGCCGACCGGTCGCCGCCTGGGTGCGGCTGCGGCCGGGACCTAACCAGATCTCGAGGATCATCGAGCTGGCCGGACGTACGCCGGAAGTCGTCGAGTGCCACCGGATCTCGGGTGAGGACTGCTTCCTGATGCGCGTCCAGGTCGCCGAGATCGCCGCTCTCGAGGACGTTCTGGACAAGTTCCTGGTGCACGGCCAGACCACCAGCTCGTTCATCGTCTCGACGCCGGTCCCGCCAAGGTCGGTGCCGTTGTCCGCTGGGCGAACCCCAACCAGCGCTCGGAGTGGTCTGCATCACTAGTCTGGTGCCGACTTCAGCGACGTTCCCGGAAGGACCCTGGCCCATGGCTGCCGACAAGTCTGTCCGCAGAGTTGCCCTGCTCACCGCCGGCGGGCTCGCGCCCTGCCTGTCGTCCGCCGTCGGCGGACTGATCGAGCGCTACACCGAGGTGGCGCCCGACGTGGAGATCATCGCCTACCTGAACGGGTACCACGGCCTGCTCAGCGGCCGGTTCCTCGACGTCACGCCGGAGGTGCGGGAGAAGGCGTCGCTGCTGCACAAGTTCGGCGGCAGCCCGATCGGCAACAGCCGGGTGAAGCTGACCAACACCGCCGACCTGGTCAAGCGCGGCCTGATCCAGGACGGGCAGAACGCCCTCCAGGTCGCAGCCGAGCGCCTGGTCGCGGACGGTGTCGACGTACTGCACACCATCGGCGGCGACGACACCAACACCACGGCCGCCGACCTCGCGGCGTACCTGCACGAGCACGACTACGACCTGACCGTGGTCGGCCTGCCGAAGACCATCGACAACGACGTGATCCCGATCCGGCAGAGCCTGGGCGCGTGGACCGCGGCCGAGCAGGGCGCGCTGTTCGCCCGCAACATCATCGCCGAGCACAGCTCGAACCCGCGGATGCTGATCGTCCACGAGGTGATGGGCCGGAACTGCGGATGGTTGACCGCGGCAACGGCTCAGGAGTACCAGCAGTGGGTCGACGAGCAGGAGTGGAACCCGGGCATCGGCCTGGACAAGTCAGGTTGGTCGGTGCACGCCGTGTACGTGCCTGAGGCAACGATCGACCTGGACGCCGAGGCCGAGCGGCTGCGCAAGGTGATGGACTCCGAGGACTGCGTCAACATCTTCCTCTCCGAGGGTGCCGGCGTGCCGTCCATCGTGGCCGAACTCGAGGCTCGCGGCGAGGACGTCCCGCGGGACCCGTTCGGGCACGTGAAGCTGGACACGATCAACCCGGGTGCCTGGTTCGCCAAGCAGTTCGCCGAGCGGATCGGCGCCGAGAAGACGATGGTGCAGAAGAGCGGGTACTTCAGCCGTTCGGCCGCGTCCAACGACCGCGATCTCGCGCTGATCAAGGAGTGCACCGACTACGCCGTCGACGCGGCGCTGCGCGGTGAGAGCGGTGTGGTCGGCCACGACGAGGAGCGCGGCGACGAGCTGCGCGCGATCGAGTTCCCGCGGATCGCCGGCGGTAAGGAATTCGACCCGACCGTCGACTGGTTCGTCAGCCTGAAGTCGGGGATCGGCCAGAGCTAGCCGGCCTTGAGGCGGCCGACCCACTGGTCGGCCGCCTTCTCGATCTGCGCCAGGACCTCGTCGAAGCCCTCGTCCTCGCCGTAGTACGGATCCGGTACGTCGTCAGCCGCGAACAGCTGCGCCGTCGTACCCCGGCGACTCAGCTCGGCGACGTGTCCCGAGTCCATGGCGAGGGTGAGGTCCGCGGCGCGCTCGAACTGGCGAGCCCGGTGCGCGCTGCCGTCGTACCCGCGCCGGCGTAGTGCGGCCGCGGCGCGGGGGTCCATCCGGTCGCCGACGTGCCAGCCGCCGGTGCCTGAGCTGGTCACCTCGACGTCGTCGATCCCGGCGTCGGCGAGCTTGGCCCGCAGTACCACCTCGGCCATCGGCGACCGGCAGATGTTCCCGGTGCAGACGATCTCGACGTGCCGCACTAGTGAACTTCGGCCTTGTCCGGCAGGACGAGGTTGATGATCATGCCGACGACAGTGATGATCAGCGCGCCGAAGAGCGCGGCCCAGAAGCCGTCGACGTGGAACTGGACGTCGAGCTTGCCGGTGATCCAGGACGTCAGCCACAGCATCAGCGCGTTGATCACGAAGGTCAGCAGACCGAGGGTCAGGATCAGCAGTGGGAAGGACAGCACCTTCACCACGGGCTTCACGATCGCGTTCACGACACCGAAGATCGCGGCGACGATCAGCAGTGTGAGCACGCGCTTGCCGGTGGTCGCGCCCTGCAGGGTGATACCGGCGACGAGCCAGCTCGCCACCGCCAGCGCGACCGCGTTGGCGAGCAGCCTGATGATCAAGTTCTTCATGCCCCGATCTTCCCACCCACGCGGTAGCACGAAGCCCGGTACACACCCTGATCGAACCCTAGGTCTTGACACGGAAAATGACCAAGTGATCTGATCATTTTCATGTCACGCCCACTGGTAGCAGTTGTCGCGCTGTCACTCACGGCGGCGGGCCTCGGTATGCCTGCCGCCTCCGCCACCCCGTCGAGCTGCAGCGCGGTGAGCACGAACTGGACCGCCCGGACGACGCCGCACGCTGCGCCCGAGAGCCTCCTGAACGCCTACAGCAATTCCGGGAAGGGGTGGACCGGAGCGGACAGCACGTACTCCGTCGCGCTCCCCGGCCGTCGTACGGCGTGGATCTTCTCCGACACGTTCCTCGGCCCGGTCAACCCGGACGGCAGTCGCCCGACGACCGCGCCGTTCATCAACAACTCGTTCGTGATCCAGCAGGGCAAGAGCCTGAAGACCGTCACCGGCGGTACGGCGACCAAGCCGACCGCGCTCATCCCGCCGCCGTCCGACGGCTGGTACTGGATCGGCGCCGCTCAGACCAGCCACGCCGGCCGCGACCTCGACGTGACCGCGCTGCGCTTCGTGAGGACCGGCACGGGTCAGTGGGACTGGCACTGGGCGAGCAACTACCTCGCCCGGTTCGACACCAAGACGTTCAAGCTCAAGTCGCTCACCCCGCTGCCGTCGGCTGCGAACGTGCAGTGGTCCGGCTGGCTGCTTCGCGATCGCGGCTACACGTACATCTATGGCGTGGAGGACCTGGGCTCCTCGAAGTACCAGCATGTTGCCCGAGTCCGCGGTGACGACCTGACTGCGAAGCCGTGGGAGTACTGGACCGGCTCCGGCTGGTCCTCGGACGAGAGCGCATCGGTCCGGGTGCTCGAGGGTGTGGCCAACGAGCACAGCGTCACCCAGTTCAAGGACGGCTACCTGCTGGTCACGCATGACACCAAGGAGCTGTTCAGCAAGCGGGTCATCGGGTACTTCTCCTGCTCGCCGACCGGTCCGTGGGTGAATCCGGTCGAGCTGTACCAGGCCCCGGAGACCAGCGGGAACATCATCACGTATAACTCGCACGAGCACCCGGAACTGCGGCGAGGCAACGAGCTCCTGGTCAGCTACAACGTCAACAGCCTCGTCAGCGACGACCTGTACGGCGACGTGAGCATCTACCGGCCGCGGTTCCTGGCCGTGACCCTGGCGGCCGCCAAGTGAGCACGCCGGGTGGCGTCGTACGCCGCAGTCTGCTGGACGATCTGGCGACGTCGATGCTCTCGCTGATCGCGGACCGGAAGCTGTCGGTCGGCGACCAGTTCGAGTCTGTGCGGTCGTTGGCGGAGCGGTTCAAGGTCGCCGTACCGACTGTGCGGGAGGCGCTGCGTCGGCTGGAGGCGACCGGCGCAGTGGAGCTCCGGCACGGCTCTGGTGTGTACGTCGGTCCGAACGTCGGCCGTCTCGTACTGGCGAACCCGCTGGCGCTGGCACCGAGTGCGGACCGGTTGGTCGAGCTCCTGCAGGCTCGTGCCCTGATCGAGCCGCCTGTTGCCGCACTGGCCGCAGCGACGCGTGGCGCCGCGGCACTCGAGCAGATGGAACAGGACCTCAGTACTGCGGCCGAGCTGATCGCATCCGGCGACCACGCCCGGCTGGCCGAGGTGAACATGGACTTCCACCGCTCACTGGCACAGGCGTCCGGCAACGCGACCCTGGCCGAGGTGGTCGAGTCGGTGACCGTCGTGAACGCACGGGAGCAGCTGGAGATCCTGCACATCCACGGCGACCGCCAGGCCGACCTGGACGAGCACCGCGCGATCTACGACGCGGTCCGCTCCGGCGACTCGGACCTCGCCGAACTCCTCACCCGCGAACACCTGGACGGCGTACTCGCCGTCATCAACCAAAGACTTCAGCATCCCTGAGCTGGAAGGACGTACCAATGCAACGCAAGACCAACCGGAAGGCGCTGGCTGCCCTGGTGATCGCCGGCGCGCTCGCCCTGTCCGCCTGTGGAGGTGGCGGAGCGGCTGCCCCGAAGAAAGGTGAGGACAAGCCGGTCGACTCGCTGAAGTTCTACAACGACAAGGGTGGCTGGAAGGATGCCTTCACCCAGGTCGGCGCGGCCAGCAAGAAGGACGTCGGTGTCGGCATGGAGCCGGTCGGGTACTCCGACTCGAACACGTACACCGCGTTCATCCGGTCGTCGTTCCGGACCAAGGAGAAGGCGGACCTGTTCACCTGGCACACCGGCAAGGAGCTTCAGGATCTGGTGGACCAGAAGCTCGTCGCCGACACCACCGACCAGTGGACCAAGGCGGTTGCCGACGGCAACATCCCCGAGCAGCTCAAGCAGTACTTCACCTACGGCGACAAGCAGTACTGCGTGCCGCTGAACGCCGGCTACTGGGTGATGTACTACAACAAGGCCGTCTTCAAGAAGGCCGGTATCACCAAGACGCCGACGACGTGGGCCGAGCTGACCCAGGTCGCGGACAAGGTCAAGGCGATCGGCGTGAAGCCGTTCTACCAGACCAACATCCTGTTCTCGTTCGTCTGGTTCGAGACGCTGCTCGCGGGCAAGGACCCCGACCTGTACGACCAGCTCGCCGCCGGTAAGGCGAAGTACACCGATCCCGGTGTGGTCGACGTGATGAACGAGTGGAAGAAGATGATCGACGCCGGGTACTTCAGCGACCCGGGCTCGAAGACCGAGCCGCAGGCGCAGCTGAAGAACGGCGACGTCGCGATGATCAACTTCGGCACCTGGTTCAGCGGCAACCTGAACACGCTGAAGATGAAGGCCGGCACGGACTACGACTTCTTCGTGATCCCGAACGTGAACCCGTCGCTGCCGAAGACCTCGATGATCTTCGAGACTGGACCGGTCTGCTCGGCCGCGGCCAGCGACCACGCGTCGACGGTGAAGAAGTGGACCGACTGGTGGGTCACGCCGCAGGCGCAGACCGCCTGGGCGAACTCCCGCGGCGACCTGTCGTTCAACCCGAAGGCCGAGGTCAAGGACCCCGGTCTGGCGAAGCTGAACAAGGACGTCGGCGGTGACGGGTACCGGCTGATCAACCGGTGGTTCGAGGCGACGCCCGTACCTGTGGCGAACAAGGCGCTCGAGGTGTTCGGCGCGTTCGTGACCAAGCCGGGTGACCCGATGCCGGGCCTGCAGAAGATCCAGGCCGAGGCGGACGCGTACTGGGCCAAGCAGAAGTGACCTCCACGATCGAACGGCCACCGGTGAAGGTCCGGGCGAGCACGCAGCGCCCGGACCGGACCGGGGCCCGTATGGCGCCGCTGTTCGGACTGCCCGCCGCCGGCGTGGTCGCACTGCTGCTGTACCTGCCGTTCCTGTGGACGACGTACGTCAGCTTCACGCAGTACGACGGACTGGCGTCCCCGGTCTGGTCCGGGCTCGCGAACTACAAGGCGATGTTCAGCGACCCCGATCTGACCGGGGCGCTCGTCAACACGCTGCTGTGGGTCGTCGGGATGGTGACTCTGCCGGTGGTACTCGGACTGCTGATCGCAGTACTGACCTACGGGCACAAGTGGGGCACGTGGCTGCGGCTGCCGTTCCTGCTGCCGTATGCGATCTCCGGTGTGGCTGTCGGCGTCATCTGGGGCTTCGTACTGCAGCCGGACGGCGCACTGGGTCAGGCACTCGGCTTCTTCGGGCTCCCGGGTGCTCACACCGGATGGCTGCAAGCAGGTCCTGGCAACACGCTGATGATGATCGTGGCGGTCACCTGGCAGGCGGCCGGTGTGAACGCGTTGCTGTTCGTGGTCGGGCTGCAGTCGATCCCGGGCGAGCCGCTCGAGGCTGCGCGCCTGGATGGTGCGGAGGGGTTCAGTCTCTTCCGCCACCACCTCTGGCCGCAGCTCCGGCCGATCACCACCGTGGTCATCGGGTTGTCGATCGTCGGCAGCCTGAAGACGTTCGACGTGGTCTGGGTGATGACGCAGGGCGGTCCGGGTACGTCGTCCGAGACGCTCGCGCTGTCGATGTACAAGGAGACCTTCGTGCTGAACGACTACGGCCAGGGTGCGGCGATCGCGCTGTTCCTGAGCCTGGTCACGTTCGCGGCATCGATCCTGTACCTGCGCTACCAGTTGGGGGATGCCCGTGAGCAGGGTTAAGACGCCGTTCCTCATGGTGCTGGGCCTGATCTGGCTGGCGCCGGTCTACCTGCTGATCGTAAATGCATCGAAGTCGGTCGACGGGTACGACGCGAAGACGGTCTGGAAGCCAGCCGGTTTCTCGCTGTTCTCGAACTTCGGGGACGCGTGGAGCAAGGCCGCGCTCGGCGACACGCTGGTCGCGACGACGATGTACAGCGTGATCGCGCCGGTTCTCGCGGTGCTGATCGGCGCGGCCGCCGGGTACGCGATCGTCGTACTGCGGTTGAAGCGTGGGTTCTTGTGGTTCGTGTTCATCTTCGGCGGGACGATCTTTCCGCTGCAGATGATCCTGATGCCGCTGTTCTCCGGGTACGCGAACTCCGGGCTGTACGACACGCGGGTCGGGATGATCATCGTCTACACGGCGATCAGCGTGCCGTTCTCGGCGTTCGTGATGCGCAACTTCTTCACCGGGATCGCGCGGAGTGTGTTCGAGGCCGCGGTGGTCGACGGTGGCGGGCTGTTCCGGATCTTCCGCAGCATCTACCTGCCGATGGCAGGGTCCGCGCTGGCCGCGATCTTCATCCTGCAGGCCACCTTCGTGTGGAACGACCTGCTGCTGGGCCTGACGCTGAGCCAGTCGGATTCGGTCCGTCCGATCATGCCTGCGTTGACCGGTCTGCAGAGCACGTACGGCGGTGCTGCGTTGCCGACTGTGCTGGCCGGCGGTCTGCTGGTCTCGCTTCCCACCGTGATCTTGTTCCTTGCCGCGCAACGCTTCTTCTCCCGGGGCTTGGCCCTCGGTCAGTTCTGAAAGGACGTGTATGAGTAGCCGCACAGTCGTGGTCACCGGTGGTGCCGCCGGGATCGGACGAGGTGCAGTCGAACGCTTCGTGGCCGCGGGGGATCGAGTGGTTGCGCTCGACCGGGATGCCACCGCGCTGGGCGACCTGGAGGCCGACCTCGGTGAGCTCGTGACCGGGCGCGCCATCGACGTCGCCGACCGCGCGGCCCTCGCCGCGATCGCCACCGAGGTCGGATCCGTCGATGCGCTCGTCTGTGCCGCGGGAGTCCAGCGCTACGGGACTGTGGTTGATACATCCTGGAATGTGTACGACGAGGTGATGGCGGTGAACGTCGGAGGCGTGTTCTTCGCCTGCCAGGCGTTCGTCCCGAAGTTGCCGCGAGGCGGGAGTGTTGTGGTGGTCGCCTCCGTGCAGGCGTATGCGGCGCAGAAGAGCGTCGCGGCGTACTCGATGGGGAAGGGCGCACTGCTCAGCCTGGTGCGCGCGATGGCTGTGGACCATGCAGACGACGGGATCCGGGTGAACGCGGTCTGTCCCGGGTCGGTGGACACGCCGATGCTGCGGACCTCCGCGGCGCAGTTCGGCGGCGGGCGGTCGACGGACGACGTGGTCGCCGAATGGGGGCGGTCGCATCCGCTCGGCCGGGTTGCGAACCCCGGTGAAGTTGCCGAGGTCATCTATTTCCTGTCGTCTCCGGCCGCGTCGTTCATGACCGGTGCGGACGTCAAGGTGGACGGCGGGTTGACCGCCGGGCTGCCCGTCGTACTGCCGGAGGACGCGAAGTGAAGATCGTCGACGTACGCGCGACCACGGTCACGATGCCGCTCGAGGCGCCACTACGGCACAGCAACGGAGCGCACTGGGGACGCTTCGTACGGACCGTGGTGGAGGTCGAGGCCGATAACGGGCTGATCGGCCTGGGCGAGATGGGCGGCGGCGGGCAGAGTGCGGAGGCCGCGGTCGCCGGTTTGAAGCCGTACTTGCTCGGGCACGACCCGGCTCGAACTGAGGCGTTGCGCTGGATGCTGGCCAACCCGACCGCGAGCCTGTACAACAACCGAACTCAGTTGCTTGCGGCAATCGAATTCGCCTGCCTCGATCTACAGGGTCGCGAGCTCGGCGTGCCCGTGCACGAGCTGCTCGGCGGCAAGGTGCGGGACGCGGTGCCGTTCGCGAGCTACCTGTTCTTCCGGCATCCGAACGAAGACGGTACCGGCGAGATCCGGACCGCGGAGCAGTTGGTCGCGCATGCGCGGGGGCTCGTCGACGAGCACGGGTTCAGCGTGCACAAGCTCAAGGGCGGGGTGTTCCCGCCGGACTACGAGCGTGAGTGCTTTCGTGCGCTGGCCGAGGCGTTCCCCGGGCATCGCGTCCGGTTCGACCCGAACGGCGCGTTCAGCGTCGAAGAGGCGATCCGGTTCGCGCGCGGCATCGAGGACCTCGACAACGACTACCTCGAGGACCCGACCTGGGGCATGAACGGGATGCGGCGCGTCCGAGAGAACACCCCGATCCCGCTCGCCACCAACACCGTCGTGGTGAACTTCGAGCAGCTCGCCGCCAATGTGCGTGATCCGGCGGTCGACGTGATCCTGCTCGACACCACGTTCTGGGGCGGGATCCGGCCGTGCATCAAGGCGGCCGGCGTCTGCGAGACCTTCCAGCTCGGCGTGGCCGTGCACTCGTCGGGCGAGCTGGGGATCCAGCTGGCAACGATGCTGCAGCTCGGCGCCGTCGTACCGAACCTGTCGTTCGCCGCGGACGCGCACTACCACCACCTGCGCGACGACATCATTGCCGGCGGCAAGCTTCCGTACGTCGACGGCGCGATCGCCGTACCGGATGCACCCGGGCTCGGCGTCGAGCTGGACCGCGACAAGCTGGCCGAGTACGCCGAGCTGTTCCGCGAACTCGGCCCCTATCCGTACGACCGCGATCCGGCGCGCCCGGACTGGTACCCCCTGCTGCCGAACACCGATTGGGCCGACCCTTCATGACCATCCCTCGCTCCGCCGACCTGGCCAGCGACGTCCTGACTCACACATACGACGACATGTTCAACCCGCCCGGGCTGACGAACTTCCTCGGTACGGCGCAGGTCGACCACGACGTCGTCGCGATCCGCAGCGTGAACTTCCCGCCGTACTCGCACGGCGACACGATCACCGCGCAGTTGTACGTCGACGGGCGGCTGGCGCGCTCGTACGGCGGGACGGTGGAGGTGGTGTGGCGGCCGGACTGCGTCGTACGCTCCACCACCGTTGACGGTCTCCATATCCGCACCACCACCGCCTGCGCTCCGGGTCGCCCGGCTGTCGTCGTACGGCTGGAGGTGTCTGGTGCTGCGGGGCGGTCCGTGCGGCTGGGGTTCGCCCTGGAGAGCACCGCGACGCGCTCGCCCGCCGGCTGGCTGCGCCCCGAGCCGCCGTCCGAGCCCAACACGCTGTCTGTGGTGGACAGCCGCGTCGTGGGAACAGGTGCTTCTGGCTCGGCGGCCAGCGTGCAGGGGCTCGATGTGCCCAGCACTGTGGACCGGGCAATGCTCGAGACGACTGTTGAGCTGGATGCCTCCGGTGAGGCGCGGCTGTCGTACGTGCATGTGCTGGCGGGGTCGTTGGAGGAGGCAACGGAGCACTTCGACGTCTGCGTGGCCGACGTACCTGCAGTGCTCGCCGTCGCCGAAAGCATGTGGGACGTGGCGCTGGCTGACGCGTTCGACCCTTCGAGTGAAGGCTTCAGTGGGTCCCTGCCCGTTCTGGAGACGTCCAACGAGGCGCTGCAGAAGCTGTACTGGTGGGGCGTGCTCGGAGTCATCTGGTTCCGGCGGGACAACCCGGCGAGTGTGCTAGGGCGGACGTACGACACGTTGATGCCGCGGTACTGGCAGACGACGACCTTCATCTGGGACTACAGCTTGTCGTCGTTGACGCATGCGCTGCTGGACCCGGAGCCGATGCGGAAGCACATCGAGCACTGGATCGACCTCGACATCCACGAGCACTTCGGTACCGAGTGGCTGACCGGTGGACCGGTCGGGCAGTGGTACTCGGTGAACGACTTCGCGATGACCCGGCTGGTGCGCGACTACGTGCGCTTCACCGGCAACGAGGCGTTCCTGGACGCCAAGGTCGGTCCGAAGGCAGTGGGCGAGCACGTGCACGACTGGGCGACCGCCTGGCGCGGTCTGCGTGGTGAGCACGCGCTGGCGGACTATGGCGGCATCGACAACCTGCTGGAGTGCGTTAGCAGCTACGTGCACGAGGTCGCCAGCTTCAACGCTGCGAACGTGTGGTGCATGCGGGTCGCCGCTGAGATCGCGGACCGCTCCGGTGACTCCGACCGCGCCGCGTTGCTACGCAAGGAGGCCTCGGCGCAGGCCGGCAATGTCAACGAGCTGTACGTCGAGGGCAAGGGCTTCTGGCACGCACGGCAACCAGACGGCTCAATGGTGCCGGTACGGCACTGCTACGACTTCAACCTCATCGGTACGACGATGCCGGACGACCTGTCCGAGTCCCAGTGCGCGGAGATGGTGTCGTTCTTCCAGCAGGAGCTGCAGACACCGACGTGGATGCGCGCGCTGTCGCCGTACGACGCCGACGCTGCGTTCAGCGTCCGCCCGGACCACCAGTGGAACGGCGCGTACCCGGCATGGCCGGCTGATGCGGGTCGTGCGCTGTTCGCGCTCGGCCGCGGCGACGTACTGCTCGACTGGCTACCGGGTCTTGCGAAGACTGCCAACCAAGGCCCGTGTGGGCAGGCGCACTTCGTCGAGGAGGCACAGCCGGCGATGGCCGGTGGAGCACGCAAGTCCCCGCCGCAGTTCCCGTACCTGATCGACTGGTCCTGCTCGTCGTCCGGCGCTTGGGTCAGCCTGGTCCTGGAGGGCATCTTCGGCATCGAGGTCGCCCTGGACGGGACAGTCACCGCCAACCCACAGGTCAGCGCGCTGGACCCCGACGCCCGGCTGACCGGTCTCCGCGTCGGTTCGACGACGTACGACGTAACCGCCGACGGACTGGTCTGAGTCAGCTCGGTGGCATCGCTATGGCTTCCAGGAGCGACTCCTGGGCGCCTTCGAGGTGACGGCGGAGCTCGTCGACACACTCGTCGAGCTCGCCGCGCTCGAGCAGCCGGATGAGCTTGCGGTGGGACGCGACCTGTTGGCGCGCGTCCTGCCGCAGCGCGTCCACGCGGGCGAGCGCCAGTCGCGCCTCGCCGGTGATGGAGTCTGCGGTGGCTATCAGCCGCTCGCTACCGGTCAATGCGACCAGACTGCGGTGGATGGCGAGGTGGGTCTCGGTCAGGGCCTCCGGGTCGGCGCCGTCCTTGGCGGTCGCGGCGAACACCCGCATCGCCTCGCGGACCCGCTCCCGGGCCGCCTCGTCGGCGTCGAACCAGGCCCGGATCCCGGCTGATTCCAGCACGAACCGGGCCCGGCAGATGTCCGCCACCGCGTCGGGGTGCAGGATCGCGACGCTGACGCCCTTGTTCGGCTCGCGGACCGCGAGGCCCTCGGTGACCAGCATCGTCATCGCTTCCCGGATCGTGCTCCGGGCGACGCCCAGGGCCTCGGCGAGCGGTTGCTCGCGCAGCGGCGTACCGGGCTCGAGGTCGCCGGCGAACAGCGCGGCGCGCAGCGCGTCGACCACCCGGTCCACCGTGGTCGAGCGGTCCACCCGCAGCCGTTCGTACATGGTGTGATTCTCGTCCAGACCCGGCCCGTTGTCGCGCGCGACCCGGCTCGTGGACCACCCCGGCCGCCCGCCTGTGGATAACTTCCGACATGATGACCCGGTTTTCGGGCAGCATTTCCCTCAGTGGCCGCCCCTCTTCGCGGACCGGCGCGGGAGTCCACTCGAGTGAGCGAGGAGCACAACGTGGGAGACAGCAGAGTGCTGCCGATCCTCGGCGCGATCGGGCTGTTCGTGTTGTTCCCGCTGCTGCTCGTCCTGGTGATGCTGCTCAGCGTGCTGGCCGGCTCGAGCTCGGCCGAGGCGCAGTGCGCCCAGCAGGCCACCGAGCAGAGCCTGTTCGCCTACCCGACCGATTCGCAGAAGATCGACGTCGAGTGGACCGAGCCGCTGGCCGTCGCCCCGCACCAGGGCTACGACTTCAAGGTCGACGAGGGCAGCAAGGTCTACGCCTCGCAGGACGGCAAGGTCGTCAAGGCCTCCGACGGCGAGGTCCGGATCCGGCGCGAGGACGTCGAGACGCGGACGACGTACCTCAAGACCATCAGTGTCGCCCTCAACGCCGACGTGAAGCGCGGCGACGTGATCGGCACCTCGGGCACCGGCAACGAGGTCGCGCCCGGCCTGGTCGGCCCGCACATCCACTGGGAGATGTGGGTCAACAAGGCCGAGAAGAAGGACGATCCCGCCGACTGGGAGACCCAGAAGCCGGACAAGAACCCGTTCGAGCTCGACACCTCCGACTCAGGTGGCGGCTGCACCTGCATGGACGGTGACCTGAGCGGTGCGAACAACCAGCAGAAGGCCTTCAACTACTTCGTCCAGAACGGATACACCAAGGAGCAGGCCGCCGGCATCGTCGGCAACATGATCAGCGAGTCCAGCGTCGAGCCGGGCCGCAAGCAGGGCACGGCGCCGGGGACGGTGACCAAGCCTGCGGACGTCCTCGGGTATTCGGGCGGTTGGGGCATCGTCCAGTGGACGCCGGCGTCCAAGATGATCAACCCGTCCCGCGATGCCGGGGTCGGCGACGACGTCATCGGCTCACTGGCCTACCAGCTGGACTTCCTGCACAAGCAACTCCTCGGCAAGCCGCCGCTGTCGGAGAAGGGCGCCGGTGACGCGGTCAAGGCAGCTACCAGCGTCGACGCGGCAGCGATCGCGTTCGGCGGCCAGTTCGAGCGGTTCCAGGGGTACGAGGACCCGAACAACCCGCGGTACGCCGAGCGCAAGGCGAACGCCGAGCACGTGCTCAACACGTTCGGCGGTTCGGCTCCGGCCGCCGGCAAGGGCGGCGACACGAGCGGGTGCGGCGCCGGCAGCGGCAACATCGCCGAGGTCGCGAAGAACCTGGCCTGGCCCGAGAGCGGTCACGACGGCACCGACGCGAGCCTTGCCAAGCCCGAGTTCGTTCAGGCGATGGCGAAGTACAACGACGGCGCCAGCGGCCAGACTCCGTACAGTGACTGCGGGCGGTTCGTCGCGACGGTGATGCACATGAGCGGCGCCGACCCGAAGTACCCGAATGTCGGCACCGACGTGCAGCGCACGTATCTCGAGTCCTCGGGGAAGTACGACTGGTGGCACGGTGAGCCGCCGGGCGGGATGAAACCGGGCGACATCCTGAACGGACCCGGCCACACGTACCTGTACGTCGGTCCGTGGGGCAAGGACGGCGGCGGGTACAACTCGGCGTCCGGGTCGCTCGGTGACCACGTGCCGGAGGCCGGTCACCTGTACGGCGTCGGCGGGCAGTTCACTGTCTACCGGCTGAAGAGCGCACCGGTGCCGAAGGACTGAGGAAAGGAACGGGAGCAGCTGATGCTGGAGGAGAACCGGCGGCCGTTGTTTATCGGCGTGGTCGCGCTGGCGGTCGTCGTCGTGCTGGTCGGTGGCATCCTGCTGTTCCGGGGCGGCTCCCAGACCAGCCTCACCGTGGAGTCCATCCCGAACGACCTGACCCTGAAGCTCGACGGCCACGAGATCCCCGCGAACGGGGAGGTCAAGATCAAGGCCGGCACGCACACGCTCGACGGTGAGCGCCGGGGCTTCCAGAGCTACTCGATGACGTTCACCGCCGAGGGCGATCGGCAGGCGGTCAAGATGTACCTCTACGCCAACAGCGCCGAGGGCCGCGAGTGGGCCAAGAACAACCCCGGCGAGGAGCTGAAGCTCGAGGCCGAAGCCGGCCAGCGGTACGACCAGACGCAGGCCAGGCTCAAGCAGAAGTACCCGATCCTCAGCCAACTCCCGTACGTCGGCGACGGCTTCGAGGCGACATACACGAAGTCGAAGACCGACCCCACCAACCCCGAGGCGATCTCGGTGGTCATCGAGGTCTTCGGGCCCCAAGGCAAAGTGAAGGCCGACCAATGGATCCAAGGCTACGGCTGGGACCCGGCTACCCTCGACCTGATCTGGACCACCGGCAAGTAGAACAAGAGCTGCTCGCCGCGGGGTGGACCCGCTGCGGCATCGGAGACTGGGCGATCGCGCTCCTGTCCCCGGACGGTACGACGGTCGCGCGGATCAGCCCGTTCGATCCAGCGGGGCCGTACGTCGCCGCGGTGTACCGCGAGGCGTCGCACACTCGGCAGGTGCCGCAACTGTTCGCCCACCAACGGTTGACCGGTGGCGGCGACTTCCAGCTGATGGAGCGACTCGAGCCGGTTCACGAGGATGAGGCCGCCGCATTCCACGACGCGATTGCTGCACGAGCGCCGGAGGTTGCTGACCTCGTCGACGTGGTGCGCCGCGTCCACGGGAAGGCCCAGAGCGAACTGCCGTGGTGCGGACCCTTGGACGACAACCCCGACAACGTCATGCGGACCGCCGACGGAAGACTGGTCATCGCAGACCTGTTCTCCGCCGACGGCCCGAAGCTCTACGCGACCGTCGTCTCGGACCCGGATCTCGTCGTCGCCCGGATCCCCGAGGCCGAGCGACGATTCATGACCGAGCTCCCGCTCGCCAACACCGGGTCGTGGGAGCCGGCGGTGCGGGAGTCGATGCGTGCCGGTCTCGCGGCCGCTGACGCGCGGTCAGGCGGGTAGGACGAGTTCTCCGCCGGGGGTGGTGATGCCGTCCAGCGGGAAGTCGAGAGGGTTGGTCAGGCAGCGGGCCGAGCCGCCACCTTTGTGGAACTCGGACAGGTCCAGCACGACCACCCGCAGGCCCAGGTCGGTGAAGATCGCGCGGAGGCGGGGGGAACAGGCAGGCATGATGATCGTCTCGTTCACCACGATCGAGTTCGCCGAGAAGGCGAAGGCTTCCTCGTCGGTCAGGACGATCGGATCGGGGACGATGCCGAAGAGTTCGGCCTGGCTGGCGGCGTCGAAGGCCGGCGGGTAGACCATCGCGTGGGTGCTGTCCACCGGGCAGAACGGCAGGTCCAGGTGGTACATGCCCTCATGCGCGATACGCAGACCCCGGACGCGGACGTTCCACCCGGTCGCGAGGTGCTTGAGCGCGTCGGCCTCGGTCCGCGGCCCGTACCCGACGACCAGGCTGTCGCCGTACACGAAGGCATCCCCGGACTCGAAGTGCGGCCCGACCCCCTCGCCGCCGGTCCGGTCGAGCCGGAACCCGTGGCCGGTGAACCACTCGGCCGCGCTGAGCGACTCCTTGCGGCGCGGCTCGAAGCGCATGTGGGAGAGCATCGCGCGACCGTCTGCGGCGGCCAGCCCGAGGTTCATCGCGTACACCATGTCGGGGGAGTCCTGGCGCTGCTCCAGCATCTCGACCTCGCCGCCGGCGTCCACGATCGCCTGCTGCAGTGAGTCCCACTGCTTGAGCGTCAGCGCCGGGTCCGGCTGGTCCTGCGTCGACATGTACGGATTGATCACGTAGTCGATCCGGAAGTGGTCCGGCCGGACCATCAGATAGCGACGACCCCACTCCAGCGGCTGTCCCATGAACACCCTCCCATGACCGATGAGATCCAGTGTCAGATCTCCTGATTGTCCGACAATCAGTCAGTTTGAGGCTCGACGTACCCGGAGTCAAACGGTGTGCGCGAGGTCGCTCGAAGGAGGCTGGTTCCGGCGTGAGGTAAGGACTAACCTGCGGGCATGACCCCTGACAACGAGGTTCGATTTCGCGCCTGCCTGGACGACGTCGCGGCTTACAAGCCGGGCCGTCCGCCGGCGCGCACCGACGGCCGGCCGACGTACAAGTTGTCCAGCAACGAGAACCCGTACCCGCCGCTCCCGGGTGTGCTCGCCGCCGCGACCGAGGCCGCGGCCCAGATGAACCGCTACCCGGACATGGGCTGCGTCGAGCTGCTCGACGCGCTGTCCGCGCGGTTCGGCGTACCGGTCAGCGACCTCGCGGTCGGGACCGGATCGGTCGCGCTGCTCTACCACCTGCTGCAGGCGACGGTCTCGGAGGGTGACGAGGTCGTCTACGCCTGGCGTTCGTTCGAGGCGTACCCGATCGCGGTCCAGCTGACCGGCGCGACGTCGGTGCAGGTGCCGCTGACCGCTGACGCCCGCCACGACTTCAAGGCGATGGAGGCGGCGATCACCGACCGCACCAAGATCGTGCTGGTCTGTACGCCGAACAACCCGACCGGCCCCGTCGTACGCCGGGACGAGCTGCTCGCGTTCCTGGACGTCGTACCGTCGAACGTGCTGGTCGTGCTGGACGAGGCGTACCGCGAGTTCGTCCGGGATGCCGATGTCGTTGACGGGGTCGAGGTGTACCGCGACCGGCCGAATGTGGTCGTGATGCGGACGTTCTCGAAGGCTTATGGGCTGGCGGGCTTCCGGGTCGGGTACGCGATCGGCCACCCGCCGGTGGTCGCCGCGATCCGCAAGTGCGCGCTGCCGTTCGGCGTCAGCTACGTCGCGCAGTCGGCCGCGATCGCGTCCCTGGCCGTCGAGGAGGAGCTCCTCGAGCGGGTCGACGCGTTGGTTGTCGAGCGGACCCGCGTCGTCGACGAACTGCGGTCGGCCGGCTGGGACGTGCCGGAGACGGAGACGAACTTCGTGTGGCTCGACCTCGGCGACGACACCGTGAGGTTCGCCGAAGCCGTGCAGGCCGAGGGCGTCTCGGTCCGCCCGTTCCCCGGTGACGGCGTTCGCGTCACCATCGGTGAGACCGAAGCCAACGACCTCTTCCTCGGCGTCGCCCGCGCTTGGCGCCAGTGACCGCGCTCGTCTGGATCTCCGGCGCGTCGGCCGGGATCGGCGCCGCCCTCGCCGCGGCGGTGCCGTTCCCGGACGCCCGCGTCATCGACATCTCCCGCCGGGGCGGTATGCCGAACCACCTGCGGGCTGACCTCTCGAACCCCGCCGACTGGGCACTCGTCGAAGAGCACTTCACGAAAGAACTGGCGCAGTACGACGGCGACCACGCGATCTTCATCCACAACGCCGGCACGATCACGCCGATCGGTCCCGCGGCCGGTGCCGACCCGGAGGCCTACACGCGGGCGGTCCTGCTCAACTCCGCCGCTCCACAGGTCTTGGGCGCTGCGTTCTTGCGCGCCTCTGCCCACCTCTCGTGCGAACGCCACCTGATCCTGCTCTCGTCAGGAGCCGCGAAGACGGCGTACGCCGGCTGGTCGTCGTACAACGCCGGCAAGGCAGCCGTAGAGCACTGGGTCCGCACTGTCGGCCAGGAACAGCCCGCCAACTCCCACGTCATTGCGGTGGCTCCCGGCGTGGTCGACACCGCCATGCAGTCCGAAATCCGCGCCACACCCGAAGCCGACTTCCCGTCGGTGTCCCGCTTCCACGACCTGAAGCACTCGGGCTCCCTAACCACCCCCGAAGCAGCCGCCACCGGCATCTGGTCCCTCCTAACCCGAAACCTCCCCAACGGCTCCTGCGTAGACCTCCGCCACCTGTAGCTCCTGCCGCGCGTGAGTCAGCCCATCGCGGGGCTACGCGCGGCTCCTCCGTCGCCGTGCTACGCGCCGCACCCGCCCACCCCCGGGCTTATCGCCCGGAGCATCCCTTCCGGCTATCGCCGGGACCTTCCGGCTACCGCCGGACTGCCGGCTTATCGCCGGACCTGCGGGCTACCGCCCGCCTGCGCCCGCCCCGTGGTCCGGCGTGACCGTGGTGATCAAGCCAGCCGCCCCTCCCGGGACACTGCCGCAGCAGCCGGACACCGTCGGGGAGTACCCGCCGCACGTCTGCGGCTGCATCGTGTGCCACGCGACTGGTGGGCGACCGGTCTGCGTCTCCCGGTGGGATCAAGCGGCTGCTTCGCACGCCCGTCCGGCCGACCACGTGATGCGGTGCGGCCATCGCCGGTTCCGCCAACAGGCAGTTCCTCCGGCGATCGCGGCACACGCTGTACCTCACCCGCGGGCGGCAGCCCCGCAACTCCCGGCGATAGCCGGAAGAACCCGGCGATAAGCCGGAAGACCCGGCGATAGCCGGAAGGGGATGCACCGGCGGTGGCCGGGGGGTGGGTGCGTGTGGAGCGGGTGCGCTGAGGAGCGGAGCGACGAAGGAAGCGCTCGCGTAGCACGCGGGGGCCGACCACCAGCAGTACACACAAAAGAGCGGCGCCGGGAGGAGTGAGGCTTGCTCCCGGCGCCGCGGTTGTTGCGGTGTTACTCCGAATCAGTCAACCCACCGAGGTGGCTGGTTCGGGTCCTGCATCACTGACCAGGGAGGGTCAGTTGTTCTGCTCGTTGCTCTGCTCGCAGGTCTTGAGCGAGTCGACGGAGTTGCCGTCGTTGTCCAGGCCGAGGATGCCGGTCGGGTTCGTCAGCGGCACGGTGCCGCCGATGCCCGTGGCGTCGACCTCGTTGTGGCAGACCTGCCACGGGCCGACCTTGTTGTCGGAGATCGAGACAACGCCGTTGCCGTCAGCCTTGTACCACTTGCGGTTCTGCTCGTTGCTCTGCTCGCAGGTCTTGACGGCGGTCACGCTGTTGCCGTCGTTGCCCCAGCCAACGATGCCGGTGATGTCCTCAGCCGGCACGGTGCCGCCGATGCCGGTACCGGCACCGAAGTTGTGGCAGGCCTGGACCGCACCGAGGTCGTTGCGGTCAAGGGCGACCAGCGAGCCGTCCTTGTGCATGCCCCACCAGCGAGCGTGGCCGTTGTCGTAGCCCTTGCTGGCCGCCGACGCCGCGTCGGCCAGGCCGGTGTCCTGAGCCTTCTTCTGCGCGTCGTCCAGAACGTTGGCGCTCACCATGGTGGCCAGGCCCAGGGTGGCGACGGTCGCCACTGCCGCAGCCGCGACGATCTTGCGAGTTACCTGCATTATGCCAGGTTTCCTTTCGGGTTTGACGGATTCGTCTTAGTGCTAACGACACCTGGCAGCACCGGTTACAAACTTTTTCGTCAACTTTTTTCGCCGCGCGCGCATACATAGTTGTCCGGTGATGAGTTTCCTGACGAAGCAATCAATCCCGTGCTGACCAGGCAACTTATCAGCAACGGCACAGTCGGAAGAGCGAGCGGAAGTTGAGACGGAGGCACCCGTAACCGAGGTCGGGTTACGTCGTTGAGTCAGCGCGGGTGACGGATGCCCGGTGAATCGGAAGATTGTTTCGGTGGGCTCGGTGGTCGCCGAATTGGCAATAGCACGATCCGCCGGAATATCGTTGGAACCATTGCCGGAGTTTCGCGCCGTGTTTTTTCGGGGCAGGGCGCGACCGGCGTCAGACCCGCTGCCGCGCGCATCGGCAGCGGTGGGAGACCCGGGTCCGTCGTGGGCCCGGGTCTTTCCTCGTCCTACCCCGTACTGCGCCGTGTGACGGCGCCCGCCGGCTGTATTACTTGCGCCGCCGCTCCGACGTGACCACGAGCGCAACGCCCACGATGATCACCGCGCCGCCGAGCAGGATCTGCCAGGTCAGGCTCTCGCTCAGGATCAGCCACCCCAGGAACACAGCCACCGCCGGGTTCACGTATGCATACGTCCCGACCAGCGAGATCGGCGCGTTCGCGAGCAGATACGAGTACGCCGTGTACGCGAGCAGCGATCCGAACACGACCAGGTACGCCAGCCCGATCCAGCCCGAGCCGTCGATCCGACCCAGCTGCAGTCGCGCCGGCTCGCCACGCAGTACGCCGAGCAACACCATCGCCGTACCGCCGAAGACCATCTCGTAGAGCGCTGTCACCAGCGGGTCCCGCGGCAGGCCGAGCCGGGGAGCGAACCGCGAACCGATCGCCCAGCAGATCGTCCCGACGACGAGGATCGCCACCGACAACGGCTTCGCACTCGTGTTGCCACCTGACAACGCAAGCAACGCCGCCCCGCCGAACCCGATCAGTACGCCGACCCACGTCATCGCGCGCGGCCGCTCACCGCCGCCGACGCGCAGCAGCATCAGCCACAACGGAATCGCCGCGACGAGCAGCGCCGCCAACCCGGACGGGACCGTCTGCTCCGCGATCGCGACCGCACCGTTGCCAAAGGCAAGCAGCAGTACGCCGACGGTCGCCGCGCCGATCGCCTCCTGCCGAGTGATCCGCAGCCGCTTCCAGCCGGACTTCAAGGCCAGACCTGCGGCCATAAGTACTGCGGCCGTGAGGAAGCGCGTCGCCATCCCCAGCATCGGCGGGATGTCCGCATCCACGACCACCCGGATCGCGAGGTACGTCGAACCCCAGACGACATAGACGACCGTGAGCGCTGTCCAGATCATCGCGCCGGAGGCCGGGCGGGAACCGGTCTCGACCGCTGTGGCCGGAGCGGAGGCGGCCATTCGAGTCTCCTCACGATGTCAGGGGCGTCATGCGCTAATGACCCTTACGCTATGGCTCGGCGAACAGCCGCGCAAGGCGGTTTCCGGCCAGCAATCCGCTGTTTCCCGCCAGGCCATCGGCACCGGGCAGGGTGCGGCTACTGCCGTCGTCGTGAGGAGAACGAAGATGCGGATCGCCGGTATAGTCGTTGCTGCGCTGGCCGTGACGCTCGGGGTGCACCCGGCGTACGCGAGTGGGCTGACGGAGGTGACCGCCGCCGCCGAGACCGCGCCGAACTGGGACGACGAGGCCGGCGGCGATGCGAACGCGGACGACCCGGCGATCTGGGTCGACCAGAAGAACCCCGGGCGCAGCGTCGTCCTCGGCACGTTGAAGAACGGCGGGCTCACGGTCTTCGACCTGACCGGCAAACAGGTGCAGCGGTTCGCCACGCCGCCCGCGCCGGAGGAGGGGCAGGAGCCCGGCCGGTTCAACAACGTGGACATCGTCGGGAACCTCGCCATCGTCACCGACCGCGGCCGCGACCAGCTCCGCACGTACGCGATCAAGAACGGCCGGCTCACCGACGTCACCAGCGACCGGGCGCCGCTCGTGTTCAGTAAGGACAGAGGAGAGGTGCAGGACCAGCACACGGCGTACGGTCTCGCGGCGACCTCGATCCACGGGCAGCCGGTCGTCGCGGTGACGCGGCGGAGCGAGACCCGCGTCGCGTTCCTCCGGCTCGTCCCGGACGGCCGCGGGAAGACGACATACCAAACGGTTTGGTATGTCGATCTGCCGGCGAGCTTCAAGCTGTCGAACGGGACCGCCTGGTCGCCGTGCGAGGAGCCGGGCGACCGGCCGCAGCTCGAGGGCATGGTCTTCGACCGCACCACCAACGACCTGTACGCCGCCCAGGAGGACGTCGGCATCTGGCGTATCCCGCAGCACGGTAAGCCGGAGCTGCTGGAGAAGGTCCGCGAATTCGGCCAGAAGGCTGTCTACAACGATCAGACCGAGGAGTGCGAGGCCGCAAGTCCGGTCAGCCCGGATGCCGGCAAGCACCTCAGTGCCGACGCCGAGGGTCTGACGATCGCGTACGAGCACGGTCGGCGCACGCTGTACGCATCCAGCCAGGGTGACTCGACGTTCGCGAGCTACCGGATGGACGGGCGCCGACTGGTCTACCGGTCAGGGTTCGAGGTCGTCGACGGCCCGGCGGCGGACGGCGTACAGCACAGTGACGGCGCCGCGGTCACCACCGAGCCGCTCGGAGCGCGGTTCCCGCACGGGTTGTTCGCCGTACATGACGGAGATAACACCCCGGGTGACGGCGACCGCGAAGGCACCAACTTCAAGCTGGTCCGGCTGGAGAAACTGCCCTGATCGAGACGAACTTGTGACACATGTCGTTGATGTGCCGGATTTCTGTAATATGAGCGCTGGGATGGGACCAGTGGATGGACTGGTGTCTCATCCTGAGACCGTTTTCGGTACCGCCGTACCCGCGAGCGTCCAGACAGTTAGCGGATCAGGCACCCGGTCGGTACGGTGTCCGGCAAGATGGGAGTGAGACCGGTGAGGTGGTCCACTGCCAGCAGTGCATCAACCCCTGGAATCACGCGGACCAGCCTGCGAAAGCCTCATCCGGCGAAACGGGCCGGCCCCGTGCAACGTTGCGGTCGCGGCGATCCCGCGCTCGAACCCGAGGAGTGCATGTGAGTGAGTCGGTGCCGGGGACTCCCCCGGAAGTGTTCGCGCCCGTGGAGGCGCCGGTCAGTCCGCCCCAGGCCTCCGAAGAGGTCGAGTTCGTCCAGCTGCTGACGCCCGAAGGTGAGCGCGTCGAGAACCCGGACTACTCGTTCGACCTCGACGACGAGGCGATCAAGGGCTTCTACCGGGACATGGTCCTGGTCCGCCGGATCGACGCCGAGGCGACCGCCCTGCAGCGCCAGGGCGAGCTCGGGCTGTGGGCGTCCCTGCTCGGTCAGGAGGCCGCGCAGATCGGCTCCGGCCGGGCGTTGAACGACAGGGACATGGTCTTCCCGACGTACCGCGAGCACGGTGTCGCGTGGTGCCAGGGCGTCGACCCGCTGCGGCTGCTCGGCCTGTTCCGCGGCGTCGACCAGGGCGGCTGGGACCCCAAGGACAACAACTTCCACCTGTACACGATCGTGATCGGCGCGCAGACGCTGCACGCGACCGGGTACGCGATGGGGCAGCAGCGCGACCACGCGATCGGCGACGCCGAGAGCGGCGAGGCGACGATCGCGTACTTCGGCGACGGCGCCAGCAGCCAGGGCGACGTGAACGAGGCGTTCATCTGGTCCTCGGTGTTCAACGCGCCGGTGGTGTTCTTCTGCCAGAACAACCAGTGGGCGATCTCGGAGCCGATCGACCGGCAGACCCGGATCCCGCTGTACCAGCGCGCCGCCGGTTTCGGCTTCCCCGGCGTCCGCGTCGACGGCAACGACGTGCTCGCGACGTACGCCGTCACGCAGCAGGCGCTGAAGCGGGCCCGCGAAGGCAGCGGGCCGACGCTGATCGAGGCGTACACGTACCGGATGGGCGCGCACACCACGTCCGACGACCCGACGAAGTACCGGCTGAACGAGGATCTCGAGCACTGGAAGCTCAAGGACCCGATCGAGCGCGTGCACGCGTACCTGGCCCGGCACGCCGGGATCGACCACGACTTCTTCGACGAGGTCGAGGCCGAGGCGGACAAGATCGCCGCCGTGCTGCGGGCCGGCTGCCTCGCGCTGCCGGAGCCGATGCTGACCGACTTCTTCCAGCACGTGTACGTCGAGGAGACGCCGCAGCTGGCCGAGCAGCGTGACCAGTACGCCGCGTACGCCGCGTCGTTCGAAGGCGAGGGCTGAGCGATGACCAAGATCACTCTCGGCAAGGCCATCAACGCGGGCCTGCGGGCCGCGATGGAGAAGGACCCGAAGGTCGTCGTCATGGGCGAGGACATCGGCAAGCTCGGCGGAGTCTTCCGCGTCACCGAGGGCCTGCAGAAGGACTTCGGCGAGGACCGCGTCATCGACACCCCGCTGGCCGAGTCCGGCATCATCGGTACCGCGGTCGGCCTGGCGCTGCGCGGGTACCGCCCGGTCTGCGAGATCCAGTTCGACGGGTTCGTGTTCCCGGCATACGACCAGATCATCAACCAGGTCGCGAAGATGCACTACCGCTCCGCGGGCCGGATCAAGATGCCGGTCGTCATCCGGATCCCGTACGGCGGTGGCATCGGCGCCGTCGAGCACCACTCGGAGTCACCGGAGACGCTGTTCGCGCACGTCCCGGGACTGAAGGTCGTCTCGTGTGGCGATCCGGTGGACGCGTACTGGATGATCCAGCAGGCGATCTCGTCGGACGACCCGGTCGTGTTCTTCGAGCCGAAGCGCCGGTACCACGAGAAGGCGGAGCTGGACGAGTCCGTGCCGCCGGTGCAGCCGCTGCACCAGGCGAAGGTGGTCCGTGAGGGCACCGACGCGACGCTGTTCTGCTACGGCCCGATGGTGAAGACCTGCCTGCAGGCGGCCGAGGCCGCGGTCGAGGACGGGCGCAACCTCGAGGTCGTTGACCTGCGGACGATCGCGCCGCTGGACCTCGCGACGATCTTCGCGTCGGTCAAGAAGACCCGGCGGGCGCTGGTGGTGCACGAGGCGCCGCTGTCGCTCGGCACGGGATCTGAGATCGCGGCGCGGGTGACGGAGGAGTGCTTCTATCATCTCGAGGCTCCCGTACTGCGGGTGACCGGGTACGACACGCCTTATCCGCCGTCGCGGATGGAGGACGACTACCTGCCGGACCTGGACCGGGTGCTGGACGGCGTCGACCGGGTGATGGAGTACTGATGGGCATCCAGCAGTTCCGCCTCCCCGACGTCGGTGAGGGGCTGGTCGAGGCCGAGATCGTCAGCTGGAAGGTCAAGCCCGGCGACACGGTCAAGCTCAACGACACCATCGTCGAGATCGAAACCGCGAAGTCGCTGGTCGAGCTGCCGGTCCCGTTCGCCGGCGTCATCACCGAGTTGTTGGTGCCGGAGGGGGAGACAGTTCCCGTCGGTACGCCGATCATCTCGGTCCAGACCGACTCCGCCGACGGCTCTCCCGAGGACCTCGTACCGACCATCCCCGAGCCAGAAGAGTCCGGCGGCCGCACCGCAGTCCTCGTCGGCTACGGCCCCAAAACCACCGAAGCCAAACGCCGAGCCCGCAAGACACCCGCAGCCTCCGCCAGCTCGCCGCTGGCTCCAGCTGCGGGCGGCGCCCCGGCGATCCCCGCTCCCACCCCGCCGCGCGCGCCAGCGCCGGCCGCGGCGGCTGCTGCCGCAGCACCCACCGCCCCTGTGCCGGCCACTTCCACCTCCACCCCGGCGCCGCAGGCGCCGGCTGCTCTTGCCGGTGATGTTGCCGGGGGCAACGGTGCTGCGGTGCATGTGCTGGCTAAGCCGCCTGTGCGGAAGTTGGCGAAGGATCTGGGGATTGATCTGGCTTCGGTGACTGCTACCGGGCCGGGTGGTGTGATCACGCGCGCGGACGTCGAAGGGCACGTCGCCGCTCCGGCTGCGGTTGAGTACGAGCCCGCGCCGGTTGTGAGTGCGCAGGGTGACACCCGCGTGCCGGTGAAGGGTGTGCAGAAGGTGATGGCGCAGGCGATGGTTGCCAGTGCGTTCACCGCGCCGCATGTGACCGAGTGGATCACCGTCGACGTCAGCGCCACGATGGAGTTGGTCGAGCGGTTGAAGGCGGACAAGGCATTCCGCGACCTCCGCGTCTCCCCGCTGCTCATCGTCGCAAAGGCAGTCACGCTCGCGGCCCGTCGTACGCCGATCATCAACGCAGCCTGGGACGAGCAGGCGCAGGAGATCGTGTACAAGGGCGCGGTCAACCTCGGCATCGCCGCGGCCACCCCGCGCGGGTTGATCGTCCCGAACATCAAGGGCGCCGACTCGCTCACCCTGCCCGACCTGTGCAAGGCGCTGAACGACCTGGTCGCCACCGCCCGCGAGGGCAAGACCCAACCGGCCGACCAGGCCGGCGGCTCGTTCACGATCACCAACGTGGGCGTGTTCGGCGTCGACGCCGGTACGCCGATCATCAACCCGGGCGAGGCCGCGATCCTCGCGTTCGGCGCGGTCCGCAAGCAGCCGTGGGTGGTGGACGACGAGATCGTCCCGCGCTGGATCACCACGCTCGCGCTGTCCTTCGACCACCGCCTGATCGACGGCGAGAAGGGCTCGATCTTCCTCTCCGACGTCGCAAGCATCCTCGAGGACCCGGCCCGCGCGCTGATGTTCTGAACGGCGAGGGCCCGGGCAACCGGGCCCTCGTGTTTGACCTCAAGCGCTTGAGGTGTGTAACCGTGGCGGCATGACGGTTTTCACCATTCAGGAAGTCTCCCGACGGAGCGGCCTGAGTGAGCCGACGCTGCGGTACTACGAGGACGCCGGCCTCATCGGCCCGATCGACCGCGACGCGCAGAGCGGTCACCGCCGCTACCGCGACGCGGACGTCGACACCCTCGAAGCGCTGGCCTGCCTCCGCGCGGCCGGCGTCGGCATCGGCGACATGCGCACGTACCTCGCCAACCGGATCCGCGGCCGCGAAGCAGCCGCCGAGCAGCGTGATCTCCTGCTCCGTCACGCGGAGCGGATCGAGGCCGAGATCGCCGCGCAGCGCGTCCGGCTCGAGTACCTCCGCGAGAAGGCCGCCCTCTGGGACGCCCGCGACCGCGGCGACGACACCGCCGAGGCCGCGTCGATCCAGCGCCTGATCGGGGTCGTGGAGGTACTCCGATGATCCTGGTCACCGGCGGCTCCGGCTACCTCGCCACCCACCTGATCGCTCGTCTCCTCCGCAACGACCATCAGGTCCGTACGACGGTCCGCTCGACGACCCGCAACGCCGAACTGCGTGCCGCCGTACGCCGAGGTGGCGCGGACGATGCGGGCCTGGAGATCGTGGTCGCGGACCTCATGTCCGACGACGGCTGGCCCGCCGCGGTCGCGGGCTGCGATGAGGTTCATCACGTCGCCTCGCCGATCCCGTTCACCCAGCCGGAGGATCCCGACGAGCTGATCGTCCCGGCGCGCGAGGGCACGCTGCGGGTACTGCGGGCAGCGCGTGACGCCGGCGCGCGGCGCGTCGTTCTCACGTCGTCGTTCGCGGCCGTCGGCTACACGCCGAAGCCCACCGCCGAGTTCACCGAGGACGACTGGACGGATCCCGATACGCCCGGCCTCGCGCCGTACCCACGCTCGAAGGCGATCGCCGAGCGCGCCGCCTGGGACCTGATGCGCGACGCCGACACCGAGCTCGTGGTCGTGAACCCGACCGGCATCTTCGGCCCGACGCTCACCACCGACCTACGTTCATCGACCCAGCTGATCAAGTCGATGCTCGACGGCACGATGAAGGTCGCGCCCCGAGCGCGCTTCGGCGTGGTCGACGTACGCGACGTCGCCGACCTCCACGTACGCGCCATGGCCACACCCGATGCCGCAGGCAAGCGTTTCCTTGCCGTAGCCAACGGTCCGACCGTCAGCTTCCTCGAGATCGCCCAGATCCTGGGCCCACCTGCCCCCACCGAAGAGGCCCCAGGTCCCGACCTCCCGCGCCCGATCATCCACAACGACCGAGCCCGAACCGAACTCGGCTGGCAACCCCGCGACGTCAAAACCACCATCCTCGAAACCGCAGAAAGCCTCCGCGATCTCGGCCTGCTACCAGGGATCCTCTGACAGCCGGCCATTAGCGGACTGTGAGCACCAGCTTTCCGGTGACTCGGCCGGTTTCGCCGAGGCGGTGGGCTTCGGGTGCGTGCTCGAGTGGGAACGTCTGCTCGACGTGCACCCGAAGGTTGCCGGTCTCGACGAGGTCGGTTAGCCCTTGGAGGCCGATTCGATCCGGCTCCACAAGCAGCCGGCCGGAGCGCACACCGCGGGCCTTGGCCGCCTGTTCCAGCTCGTCGGGCACGCCGCTCAGTACGCCGACCAGGATGCCGCCGGGGTTGATGAACTCCAGCCAGCGGCGGTCGCTGTCGTCGCCTGCCAGGCCGATGACCGCGTCGAGGGTGCCTGGATCGGCGGACGGGTCGCGGTAGTCGAGCGGCTGGTCCACGCCGAGCGATCGCAGGAAGTCGTGTTTGCCGGCGCTCGACGTGCCGACGACGTACGCGCCGCGGGCCTTCGCGATCTGAACCGCGAGGTGGCCGACTCCGCCGGTTGCTGCGTCGATGAGCACCCGCTGTCCGGGCTGTACGTCGGCGACGTCGACGAGCGCTTGCCACGCGGTCAGCCCGGCCAGGGGGAGTCCGGCTGCTTCGGCGTACGACATGCTGGTCGGCTTGCGTACGAACTGGCGTGAGGGCGCGGTCACGTACTCGGCGTACGCCGCGGCCTCGCGCGGGAACCACGGCATACCTAGTACTTCGTCGCCGACTGCCACCCCGCTTGCTCCGAGCCCGGCCTCGACCACGACTCCGGCTACGTCCCAACCGACCGTGTACGGCGGTGAGCCGAGGTACGCCTCCTCTGCGCGGCTGTACCAGTCCACCGGATTGACTCCCGCGGCGTGCACCTCGACGAGCACCTCCGTCGGGCCGGGTACTGGGCGCTCCGCCTCGATCACCCGCAGTACCTCAGGTCCGCCGAACTCCTCCTGCCGCACAAGTCGCATGCGCCGAACCTACTCAGTCGCCGGTCTGCGGCCGGCATAATCCGGCTGCCTTCTCGGATCGGCGGTGAGAGGGTGGGGCAGTGCTGGTGATCTTTGTGGTGCTGGGGGCCGCGGTTCTGCATGCGACGTGGAACGCGATGGCTCACGGTGCCCCGGATCGTGTTGCCGGGCTGGCATTGTTCGAGCTCGCGGCCGGGGTGATCGGGCTCGTCGCGATCCTGCTGACGGGTCTGCCGCCGGCCGGCACGTGGGGGTACATCGTCGCGTCGGCGCTGCTGCACCTTGCTTATCTGGGTGGTTTGCTGGCGTCGTACCAGCTGGGTCAGTTCAGCCAGATGTATCCGCTGGCCCGCGGTACGTCGCCGTGGGTGGTGGCGGTGGTGTCGATCGTCGTACTGCACCAACACCTTGCGGTGATCGAGCTGGCCGGCGTGCTGCTGATCTCTGCCGGGCTGATCGGGCTGGTGTTCATCGGCCGACCTGGTCGTCGTCAGTTGCCGGCGCTGCTTGCTGCGTTCGGGACCGGGTTGATGATCGCGTCGTACACGGTCGTCGACGGGGTCGCCGTCCACAAGATGCCGGTCGCTACCTACATGGGCTGGGTCTTCATGCTGCAGGGCTTCGCGGTCCCGCTCGCTGTCGTGCTGTGGCGCGGTCCCCAGGCCTTCAACCTGCCGAAGCCTGCGATCTTCTCGGGCCTGTTCGGCGGGGTCGTTTCGATGGCGGCGTACGGTCTCGTCCTCTGGGCCCAAACCCGCGGCACCCTGGCCGCCATCGCCGCCCTCCGCGAAACCAGCATCATCTTCGGAGCCCTCATCGGCACCCTCTTCTTCAACGAACGCTTCGGCCCCAAACGAGCCGCAGCCGCCGCCGTAGTCGTCACAGGCATCGTCCTCATCACCGTCGCCTAGCCGTACTGCGTTCAGCCCCGCGTCCCACGCCGGGGATGCGTCTGCCCATCGCGGTGCTACGCGCGGCTCCTTCGTCGCCGTGCTCCGCGCCGCACCCGCCCACCCCCGGGCTTATCGCCCGGAGCATCCCTTCCGGCTTCGCCGGAGTTGCGGGCTGTCGCCCGGACCCGTGCGCGCCGCCGCGCGGTGACGGCCCCCGGGTGCGGCTGGTTCGCATCTGTCGAGGTGGCCGCTGCAGGCTGCGCGGTGGTGTAGCGGGTTCGTACTCGTCGAGGTGGCTGCGGGCTATCGCGCTTGCGACCGCCGCCTGGCGCCGTGGGTTCGTATCGGTTGGGCTGGCTGCGGCCAGCTCATCGCGGGCTACGCGCCGTGCTGCGGCGCGACATGCCTCGACGCTCGCGGGAGGGCACGGGTGTCGGCCCGCGATCGCGTTATCTGGAAGGCTCACGTCATGGCGCACGACGTGTGGCTGGGTGTGGCTCTGCTTGTTGCATCGTTCGGGACGGCGCTCTTGTCGGCTGTCGCGGGCTTCGGTGGTGGGGTGTTGTTGTTGCCGGTGTTTGTTGCGGTGTTCGGTGCGCGTGATGCTGTGGCTGTGCTGACTGTTGCGCAGTTGGCCAGCAACGGCAGTCGGGTCTGGTTCAATCGCCACGAGGTCGATCGGCGGCTCGTCGCGATCTTCGCTATCGGTGCGGTGCCGGCTGCGGTGGCCGGGGCGCTGCTCTTGACCAGTGCGCCACTGCCGGCTTTGACGCGGGTCGTCGGGGTGTTCCTGCTCGCCATGGTCATCTGGCGTCGCGTCCGGCCACAGACGGCCCGGGTGGGCGATCGTGGGTTCGCTGCGATCGGTGCCGCGTCCGGGTTTGGTTCCGCGCTGGTTGGCAGTGTGGGTCCGATGGTGGCGCCGTTCTTTCTCGCGCGCGGTTTGGTACGCGGCGCCTATATCGGCACCGAGGCAGCCTCGGCTGTCGTCATGCATTTCACGAAGCTGATCGTGTTCGGCGCCGCCGCTGTTCTCACCTGGCGCACCGGATTGATCGGCCTTGCACTCGCTCCGGCAGCAGCCGGCGGCGCCTGGGCGGGCAAGAAGGTTGTCGACCGGCTACCCGTCTCCGTCTTCGTCATCCTGGTCGAGGCCGGTCTCGTCATCTCCGGAATACTCCTGCTGATCACCGGCGGCTGAGCAGACGAGCGTAGTTCCGGAAGTAGATCGTCCGGTTGTGGTTTTACGCTGCCAGCATGGATACGAACTCTGCTCCGGCGTTGCCGCTGACGAGTGCGCCCGGGTTCACGGCTGGGCGGCCTCCCGAGTGGGATCTCGACGTTTTCATGCACGGTGACGAGATCCAGACCGCGCTCATTACGCTCGAGCGCAATCGTCGTACGTTCGCCTGGAAGTGTTGGGATGTGGACTCGGACGGCCTGCAACTGCAGGTGGGGCGGTCTGCGGTGACTCTTGGCGGGCTTCTCAAGCACCTGGCGCTCTGCGAGGAGTTGAAGTTTCAGGGCGATCTGGTCGGTGCGCCGGTCCTACCTGAGTTCCGGGACGTTGACCATGAGTCCACCTGGGAGACCTGGGCTTGGGACTCGGCCAGGGATGACGAACCCGAGGCGCTCTGCGACCTTTGGGCGCGGGCGGTACATCGTTCTCGCGCCACGGTCGCCGGCATCCTGTCCGAGTCGGGTCTTGATTACGCCCCCGAAGGCGGGATGAGTCTGCGGCGGCTGATCAGCGACATGATCGAGGAGTACGCCCGCCACACCGGCCACGCCGACTTGTTGCGCGAAGCAATCGACGGTGTGACTGGCGAGGGTCCGCCACGCGAGTTCCCCGTCCCCTAGGGCGTACTCGGTGCCACCTCGCGCACCATCACGCAGTTGCCCAGGCCTTTGGGGCGGTCGTAGGTGAAGCCTTCGCGCTCGTACATCGTGCGGGTGCCGTTGTAGAGGAACGACGAGTTCTTCTTCCGGACCCCGCTGGTGTCGTGCGGGTAGCCCTCGACGACGCCTCCGCCGGCCTGCGCGATCAGTTCGACGGCTCCGCGCAGGGCGATCGCCGCCAGGCCCTGACCGCGGAAGGCGCGTTCGACCAGGATGCAGGTGACGCGGTAGTCGGGCAGGCGCTCAACGGTGGCGAGATACTCCTTGCGGTGCTGGATGTCAGGCAGCTCCTCGGGTGATCCGTACTCCGCCCACGCGACGGCACGGTCGCCGTCGTAGACCAGCGCCGCATGCGCGATCCCCTCGGCCACCAGACGTTGCTTGAGCGCCCGGTTTCCTTCGGCGCTCTGGCCCTTCTCCGCACAGTCGGGATGGAACTTCGTGCACCAGCAGCTCGCGAACATGCCCTTGTTCCGGTCGACGAGACCCGCGAAGTCGTCGAACGTCTCTGACGTCAGCGCCCTGATCGTGAAGCTGGACATGTTGGCAATCTAACCCTGATTGCGGACGTTCTCCGTCCGGTAAGCCACGCTGTCTGGCCGCGTGGTAAATGCAGCAGACTGGGCGACGTGAACTTCGCCTGGTGGTCCGTGCTGATCGGTGTCGCGGGTGGTGTGTTGCTGCTTTGGGTGGCGCTGATCGTGGCCTTGTGGATCGGGAAGCCGGATGAGCTGACTGTCAGGGATGCGCTGCGGCTGCTGCCTGATCTCGTTCGGATGCTTCGGCGGCTTGCGGGGGACAAGACGCTTTCGGGCGGGGTTCGGTTGAGGCTGTGGTTGCTGCTTACGTACCTGGCGCTGCCGATCGATCTTGTTCCGGACTTCATTCCGGTGATCGGGTACGCCGATGATGCGGTGGTCGTGGCTCTCGCGTTGCGGTCGGTCACGCGTCGAGCTGGTCCGGAAGCGTTGGAGAAGCACTGGCCTGGAACGCCCGATGGTCTGGCAGCGGTGAGGAGACTCGCCGGACTCGCTGGCTGAATGCCCAGCGCGGATCTGGCACCAGCACGGGCTTGCCAACCTTGAATGAGTGGGGGTCCCGGGCGGTGGACCCCCACTCGGCTTTAGCGGTGGACGGCGTCGAGGGCGTCGGCGATGCCTTCGCCGTAGAAGGCGTTGTTGGCGGTGGTGCCGGTGCAGCGGGCGTCCGGAGTCGCCGGGCAGGCGGTGTCGTCGGCCTCGCGTTGGAGGGCTCGCTCGAGGTCGCGCGGGCCCCACCACGGGTGGGTGGACTTGAGCAGGGCTGCGATACCGGTGACGTGCGGCGATGCCATCGACGTACCGCTCATCAGGCCGTAGCCGCCGCCGGGCAACGTCGACAGGATCGAGCTACCGGGGGCCGCGACGTCGATCTTGTTCAGGCCGAAGTTCGAGAAGCTGCTCTTGACCCGGGCCTGCGTGGTGCTGGCGACGGTGATCACGCCGGGGAGCTCGGTCGGCATGTCGAGGCAGTTGTTGTTGATCGTCCGGCTGACCGGGGTCGAGTCGTTGGGGCTGGTGGTGTCCGTGGTCTTGTTGGACAGGTCGTAGTTCGAGTTGCCGGCCGCGGCGACGGACAGCGTCCCGCGGTCAGTGGCCCACGCGTACGCGCGGCGTACCGCTTCCTGCACCGCGCCCTGGTCGCCGTTGTCCTTGCACCAGAACTGGAACGGGTCGATGAAGTAGCTGTGGTTCGTCACGTCCATGTGGTGCTCGGCGGCCCAGACGATCCCGCAGATCGAGTACTCCGGGTAGATGAAGCCGTCGTCGTTCACGACCTTGACCGACGCGATCCGCACGCCCGGCGCGACGCCGACGATGCCGATGCCGTTCCGCGCGGCGGCGACGGTGCCCGCGACGTGTGTGCCGTGCGGGCTGGTCGTCGGCCGCCAGATGCCCGGCGTCTGGTCCGGTACGCCGTTCTTCACGCAGCTGACGGAGTCGCGCGCGTCGAAGTTCGGCGCGAGGTCAGGATGCGTGTCGTCGACACCGCTGTCGTTGATGCCGACCAGTACGCGTCGCGATCCATCGGTGACGTTGTGGGCCTGGTCCGCCTTGATCTGGACCATGTCCCACTGCTCGCTCTCGCGCGGGTCGAGCACCGGCGTCGCCGCGGTCTCGTCCACCGAGTTCAACCCGGTCTGAGCGCCTTCGGAGACCGCCGCAGTACGAGTCGCACCGACGGACTGCACCTCGCGGCCGTTGCGGCCGGCGCGCACGTCGACCTTGAAGTTCGCGTTCGTCGACTGGGCGACGACGACTCCGAAGTCCCGGTACGACGAGAGCACCGTCCCGCCGGCGCGCTTGACCGCGTCCTCGACCTTGCGGACGTGCCCCGGGGAGGCCTTCGTGTTGAGCACGTAGTTCATCAGGGGCCCGGGCGTGGGGTCGGCGGCCGGTGCGGCGTACGCCGTCGCGGCGCTGAGGGACGTCAGCGCCAGCGTGGCCGCGGCCAGGCTTGCGGACAGCCGGCGGGGACGGGAAGTTCGGGACACGCTGCCTCCTCATGGCTGGGCCTGGGCGGACGGGCCCGGGCCGTATCCCGAGACTCTAGAGCGGTTTCCGGACCGGCGGAGTTCTTCATCCACAACGCAGGGGAAACCCTGCATTCGTCACTACTTAGCGTCCATCAGTTCACGCTCAGTTGCCCACATGCTGTGGATTCGCCTGTGGATAACTCGTGGACAAGCTGGGGAATAACCGGCGCCGCCAGTGGATTAGCTGTGTGTGTAAGATAGATACAACAGAGATACCAGTCGTATGGGTGGGGAGTTCAGTGGTGAGCGGGGCGCCGGAGCCGGCGAGTGATGCATTGATCCTGGGAGACGAGACCGCGGAGATCGCCCGAGTGGTGGTCGAGGCCGCGCCGGGCGTGGAGAAGATCCCCGCGGCCGAGCGCGTCTACGCGTACGTGAAGGCCGCGATCCTCGATCGCGCCTACCCAGGCGGCGAGCTCCTGACCGAGGGCGAGCTCGCCACGGCCGTCGGAGTCTCCCGTACGCCGGTCCGCGAAGCCCTCCTCCGCCTCGAGGAATCCGGACTGGTCAAGCTGTACCCGAAGAAGGGCGCGCTCGTCCTTCCGGTGCTGCCGCAGGAGATCGAGGACGTCCTCGAGGCCCGCGAGCTGCTCGAGACGCACGCCGCCGCCAAGGTGTGGCCGCGGCGCAAGCAACTGATCGAGCGGCTCAGCCAGCGTGTCGACGAGATGCGCGCGCACCGCAAGGCAGGTGACGCGAAGAGCTTCCTCGAGGCCGACCGGGCCTTCCACGAAGCCATTGTCGGTGCCGCTGGCAACGAAATCCTCGCCAAACTCTACAACAGTCTGCGTGACCGCCAGGTCCGGATGGGCGTGCCCGGTATCGAGGTGCAGCCGGCCCGGATGGACAAGTCGATCACCGCACACCAGGAGATGATCGACGCGCTCGGCGGCAACAGCGTCAAGCGGTTCCGTGAGCTCGTCGTCGCACACATCGCCGAAGCCGCCAACGATCTGCGGGGCACTCGGTGACCGAACTCCTCTTCCCCCTGGGCGGTCGGCGAGCCTGGGCGGTGTGGACCACCGCTGTCCTGACGTACCTCGTCACGGTGCTGCACCGCGGTTCGATGAGCGTGGCCGGGCTCCAGGCCGCTGAGCGCTTCCACATCTCCGCATCCGCACTGGCCAGCTTCACCGTCGTACAGCTCACTGTGTACGCCGCTATGCAGGTGCCCGTCGGCATCCTGCTCGACCGATACGGCTCCAAGCGTCTGCTGATCGCTGCGTCCGGACTGCTGTTCGTAGCGCAGTCAGCGTTCAGCCTGGTCGATTCGTACCCCGCCGCACTCGCTGCACGCGCAGTACTGGGTGTTGGCGACGCACTGGTCTTCATCAGCGTGCTGCGCGTGGTCATGTCCTGGTTCCCCGCACTGCGGCAGCCGGTGATGTCACAGGCGACCGGAATGCTCGGTGGTCTCGGGGCGATCATGTCGACCGTCCCGATGGCTGCTGCGTTCCACGCCTTCGGTTGGACGCCGACGTTCGCCGGTGCGAGCGTGCTGAGCCTGGTGGCCGGCGTACTGGTGCTGTTCCTCATCAAGGACACGCCGTACGACGAACCGCTGCGGCGCGCCAAGCAGCCGCTGCACGAGGTCAAGAAGAACCTGCGTCGCGCCTGGAAGGAGCCGGGGACCCGGCTGGGGCTGTGGACGCACTTCACGACCAGCTTCTCCGGCAGCACGTTCGGACTGCTCTGGGGCTACCCGTTCCTCGTGCAGGGGCAGGGCCTCGCCCCGACGACCGCTGCGGCGATGCTGATCCTCCCTGTGCTCGCTGGGCTCTGTTACGGCCCGCTGGTCGGGCGGTACGCCGCCAGGTTCCCGTTCTACCGGTCCTGGATCGTGCTGGCGGTGATCGCTGGCTCGGTGCTGATGTGGACCGTCGTACTGCTGTGGCCTGGTCAGGCGCCGATGCCGGTGCTTCTGCTGCTGATCGTCGTACAGGCTGCTGGTGGTCCGGGTTCGATGCTCGGACTGGACTACGCGCGGACGTTCAACCCGTCGACGCGCTTCGGTGCGGCCAACGGGATGGTCAACACCGGTGGGTTCATCGCGACGCTGCTGTGTATCGGCATGGTCGGCATCCTGCTCGACACCTCGTCCGGCGGGGCGCCGCAGACGATCGAGGACTTCAAGTTCGCGCTGGCGTTCCAGTATGTGCTGTGGGCGATCGGCACCCGGCAGATCCTCAAGTACCGGCGGAAGGCGCGCGGCCACCTGGCCCGCTACAACCCGGAGGCGTACGAAGCCCTGCTGGCCAACCAGATCGTCCCGCTGAAGGGCTGAGACAGCACGCTGGCACGGGGTGTCAGGGTGAAGCCAGAGCGGTGACAGGTCCAAGCGGCACGGTAGTCCCAGTGAAGTAAGTCCACTGGGAGGAACCGATGACCACAACGAACCAGGTCGCCATCGAGGCAACCGGTCTGGTCAAAAAATATGGCAACACCACGGCGCTTGCCGGCGTCGACCTGAGCGTGCCCACCGGCACGGTCCTCGGGGTCCTCGGCCCGAACGGCGCCGGCAAGACGACCGCGGTCCGCATTCTCGGCACCCTGCTCCGGCCTGACGCCGGCCACGCCACAGTCGGCGGGTACGACGTCGTACGCGACGCCGGCAAGGTCCGCAGCATCATCGGGCTGACCGGACAGTACGCCTCGGTCGACGAGGACATGTCCGGCCGCCGCAACCTGATCATGATCGGCCGGCTGCTCGGGTTCTCGCGGGAGCAGTCCCGGGCCCGCGCGGACCAGCTGCTGGAGCGGTTCGAACTGACCGACGCGGGTGAGCGGATCGCGAAGACGTACTCCGGCGGTATGCGCCGCCGGCTCGACCTGGCCGCGAGCCTGGTCGGCAACCCGAGCATCCTGTACCTCGACGAGCCCACCACCGGTCTGGACCCGCACGCCCGCAACGGCGTCTGGGAGACGGTCCGCAACCTCGTCCTCGACGGCACCACGGTCCTGCTCACCACGCAGTACCTGGAGGAGGCCGATGCGCTGGCCGACTCGATCGTCGTGTTCGACAAGGGCTCTGTGGTCGCCTCCGGGCGTCCGGCCGAGCTGAAAGCGCAGGCGGGCAAGCAGTCGCTGGACGTCCGCCCGGCCGAGCCGGCGCACCTCGAGCGGGTCGCGGCGATCGTCGCGGAGTCGACCGGGACCCGTCCCAGCGTCGACGTGGTCAACACCCTCGTCAGTGTCCCGGTGAGCGACGGTTCGTCGATGCCGGTGGTCGTACGGCGGCTGGACGAGGCCGGGATCGCGGTCACCGAACTGTCGCTGCGACTGCCCAGCCTGGACGAGGTCTTCCTCGCCCTGACCGGTCACACCGCCGAAGAGAAGAAGTCCGACGCCGTACTGGAAGGAGTAGGCCGATGACCACCGCAACACTCGAACCAGCTGCCCACCTGGCCCACCGGTCGCGGCCGTTCGCCTGGGTGCCGCAGAGCCTGACGCTGGCCTGGCGCAACATCGTCCGGATCCGGCAGAACCCCGAAGCCCTGGCGGACGTGACGTTCCAGCCGATCATCTTCCTGGCGCTGTTCCTGTTCGTCTTCGGCGGCGCGATCGCCGGGGGCGGCGGCTGGCGTGGGTACCTGCCGACGCTGCTGCCCGGGCTGCTGGTGCAGACCGTGGTGTTCGCGACGATGGGCACCGGGGTCGGTCTGAACGACGACTTCGCGAAGGGTGTCTTCGACCGGTTCCGCAGCCTGCCGATCGCGCGGATCTCGCCGCTGATCGGCGCGGTCCTCGGGGACGCGGTCCGGTACTCGCTGTCGATCGTGATCCTGATGACGAGTGGCTTCGTACTCGGCTTCCGCTTCGAGAACGGCGTCGGCAACGGCCTGCTGGGCATGCTGATCGTGCTGCTGTTCGCGCTGTCGATGTGCTGGATCTGGGTCTGGCTCGGGCTGGTCATGAAGACCGCCCAAGGTGTCCAGGGTGTTGCCTTCCTGGTGATGTTCCCGCTGACCTTCGGCAGCAACATCTTCGTCCCGACCAGCACGCTGCCGGGATTCCTGCAGGCGTTCACCAAGGTCAGTCCGATCACGTACCTGGTCGACACCGAACGCGCCCTGATGGGTGGCGGCCCGCTGCAGAAGCCGTTGCTGATCACGCTGGCCTGGATGGTCGGTCTGGTCGCGGTCTTCGCCCCGCTGGCGATCCGCGCCTACCGCCGCCGTACCTGAAATCTGTCGGTGGTGAGCGTCAGAGTGGTCGTATGACCACGAACTGGACGCTCACCATCGACTGCGTGGACCCGGCCGTGGTCGCGCGCTTCTGGTGTACGGCGCTGGGCTACACCGAGTCGGATCCGCCCGAGGGCTGGGACACCTGGGAGGACTGGCTGACCGCGATGAACGTCCCCGAGAACGAGTGGAACGACGGCGCCTCGATCTCCGACCCGAACGGCGTACTCCCCGCCATCTCCTTCCTCAAGGTCCCCGAGCCACGCACCACCAAGAACCGCCTCCACCTGGACCTCCAGGTAGCCGGCGGCCGCGCCCAACCCCAGCCCCTCCGCGAACAACGCATCCGAGCCACCGCCGCCACCCTCATCACCGCCGGCGCCACCCTCGTCCGCGAAGTCCCCGCCGAAAACTCCACCACCCTGGACCACCTCTGGATGCAGGACCCCGAAGGCAACGACTTCTGCGTCGTCTGACGGGGTATCCAGGGGCATCCCGGGGCAGATTGATCTCGTTGTCCACAAGGCTGTTCAGGGCGCCCCGAATCCACTCCGTCGCCCACTAGCCTGACGTGGTGCGGATCAACGTGTACGTCGACGGCTTCAACCTCTACTACGGGTGCCTGAAGGGCCGACCGTACAAGTGGCTGAATCTGGAGAAGATGTGCGAACTGTTGCTCCGCAGGTTCGAAGTCAACCGGATCCGGTACTTCACAGCCTTGGTCAAGGAGCGCCCGGACAATTTGCATGCCCCGGTTCGGCAGCAGGCGTACCTACGGGCCCTCGGCACATTGCCGAGCGTCGAGGTACACCTCGGCAGCTTCCTCACAAAGCCGACCCGGATGCTGCTCGCCACTCCTCCGGTCGTGGGTCCACGGACGGTCGAGGTGATCAAGACCGAGGAGAAGGGCTCGGACGTCAACCTGGCGACGTACCTGCTCGTCGACGCCTTCCGGGACGATGCGGAGGCCTTCGCGGTGGTGAGCAACGACTCGGATCTGACCGAGCCGATCCGGATCGTTCGGCACGAACTCGGCAAGGTGGTCGGCTTGCTCAACCCACAGAAGGTGCCGAGTCAACGGCTGCTGACCTGCCAGCCGACCTTCACCCGGCAGATCCGGGAAGGAGTGCTGGGGGCCAGCCAATTCCCTCAGCGGGTGATCGACGATGCCGGCGCTGTGATCAGGAAACCTGGGGAGTGGTGAAAAAGCAGAAGCCCCACCGAAGTGGGGCCTCGCACCCAGCCACCGAGGCAACTGGGGGAATAGTCAGAGGCTAGCTGACGATCCTCTTCCGGGCAACACGGATCATCCGGGGTTGATCTCGCTGAAGGCGAGGGGTTGGCGGGTGCAGAGGTAGGTTGCCCAGTGCAACTTTTCGGGGGTGCCGGAGGGGGTGCGGGTGATGTGGAGGAGTTCGCCGGTTTCGCGGCCGGAGATGGTTCGGTAGGTGTCTTCGGCGATCTTTTCGAAGACGGCGGGGGACTGCCACTCGGCGGCTGCCGGAGACTTGGCCTGGAGTACGCCGTTCTTGACCGTGAAGGCGAACGGGCTGCCCTCGGTGAACCAGGTGCCGAGTACGCCGGCAAGCTCGGCCGGTACGTCGACGCCGGGGACCCACGGGTCGGCCGGGAGCGGGTCGTCCTCGAGGACCTTGATCACCAGGTCGGTCGCGAGTGCGCTCGGCGCGGGCGAGGACGTGGAGCCGAAGAGCGCGATTCCCGCCGTACCGGAGTCACGGTGGACGAACGTCGACGTGATGTGACCCGGCATCCCGCCGTCGTGCCCGACGAACAGCCGGTCGCCACGGCGCAGCAACATGAACCCGAGCCCGAACGCGAGCTGCCAACGGTCCACGTCGGCCATGATCTGCACCTGGCACATCTCGTCGATGGTGTCCTTCGACAGCACCTCGTCGACCGGGTTCGCGATGAACATCGCCCACTTCGCCAGGTCCTCGGCCGTCGACGCGAGCCCGCCGCACGCGTCCATCGCGCCGATGTCGAGCAGCGGCTCGCGCACCGGTACGTCGGTCCACGGCGGCACGTAGTACCCGGTCTGCGCCGGCCCGCCGTCCATGCCGACCGTCGTACGGCGCATCTCCAGCGGGTCGAGGATCCGCGCCTTGACCGACTCGTACCAGGACCGGCCGTCGATCCGCGCGACGATCTCACCGAGCAGAGCGAACACCAGGTTCGAGTAGTGGAACCGGTGGTGCGGCTTGCCGATCCGTTCCGCGTCGTTCCACCCGTCGACCAGCTCGTCGCGGGACGGGAACTTCATCAGGTCCCACACGTCGCCGACCGGCTCGCGCTGCATGCCGCTGGCGTGGCTGAGCATCTGCCGGACGGTGATGCCTTCGTGCTTGCTGCCCGGGATCAGCTTGTCGACCGTGTCGTCCAGGTTGAGCTTGCCCTCGTCGCGCAACGCCATGATCGTGACCGCGGTCAGCGTCTTGCTCTGGGACGCGATCAGGAACTGCGAGTCCGCGGTCGGCGGTACGCCGGGACTCTCCAGGTCGGCCGATCCGGCACCGGTCGACCAGGCCAGCTTCCCGGCGCGGGCGACGGCGCCCACCACCCCGGGAACCCGGCCCTTCGACTGCCGCTCGGCGACGATACGGGTGAGTGCGTTCTGCGTCTGCTCGGCGATATCTGTCACGAGTTCCGACCTTAAGGCAGGGAAGTGACAAAAGGCAGGGTGTTTGGTCGGGGCGATGTGCGAGGCTTGAGGGGTGCGCATAGCGGTGCTTGGGCCTCTCGCGATGTGGGCGGCCGACGGGACCCCGCTCGACATCCGCGGCGTCCGCCTGCGCGGGCTGCTCGCGCGCCTCGCGCTGTCCGCCGGGCGACCGGTCAGCGTCGAGACGCTGGTCGACGGACTCTGGGGCAGCGAGGCCCCGAGCGCCAACGCTTTGCAGTCCCTGGTGTCCCGCCTCCGGGCCGGTCTCCCTGCGACTGAGTCCAGTATCTCGGTGCAGTCCGGCCCGGCCGGCTACACCCTGACCATCGGTCCGGACTGTGTGGACGCCCTCCAGTTCGAAGACCTGGTACGCCGCGGCCGCGCCCTCCTGACCACCGAGCCGGAGCAGGCCCACGCCCTCCTGACCCAGGCCGACAAGCTATGGCGCGGTGAAGCCCTCACCGACCTCCGCGACCTCCCGTTCGCCGCAGTCGAGGCGGACCGCCTGGCCGAGCTGCGCCTCGCCGCCGCGGAGGACCTGGCCGAGGCCGCCGTCACCTGCGGCCAGGCCCGCGACCTGATCACCGACCTCGAACAGCTCGCCGTCACGCACCCACTCCGCGAGCGCGTGCACGAGCTCCTCATCCGAGCCCTGTACGCCGACGGTCGCCAGGCGGAGGCCCTCGCGGCGTACGAACGGGTCCGGACCACGCTGGCCGACGAGCTCGGCGCCGACCCCGGCATGCGGCTCCGCGACCTCCACGTCTCGGTACTGCGTGGCGACAACGTCGACCCGACGGCCAAAACGTCCGTACCAGCTCCTGCGCCGTCAATGCCGCGCAGCAACCTGCGTGCGCCGATGACCAGCTTCGTCGGCCGCCGCGAGGACGTGGCCGAGCTGACCCGTCTGATGAGCAACGGGACCAGACTGGTCACCATGGTCGGCCCTGGCGGTGCCGGCAAGACCAGACTGGCCACCGAGGCCGGCAGAACGCTGGTGGAGCAGAGCGGCGACGGCATCTGGTTCGTAGAGCTCGCACCGCTCGGTGACGCCGCCGACGTGGCACCAGCCGTTCTCTCCACTCTCGGTGCCAGCGAGTACGTCGACCTGCAGCCGGCGAGCTTCGCACCCAAGCACATCCCGACCAGCCGCGCTGCGACCCTCCGGCTGGTCGAGGTCATCGGCGACCGGCGCATCCTGCTCGTCCTCGACAACTGCGAGCACCTGATCCTGGAGGTCGCGGGACTCGTCGACTCGCTGCTCGCCTCCTGCCCACGGCTGCGGGTGCTGACAACGAGCCGCGAACCGCTGAGCATCCCGGGTGAACACCTGCATCCGGTCGGCCCGCTGGGCATGCCGCCCGAGGACGAGCCCACCGACGACGACTACCCGGCGATGCAGCTGTTCGTCGACCGCGCCCGCGCAGTACGCCCGGACTTCGCGCTGATCGACAAGAATCGGGACGCGGTCGCAGAGATCTGCCGTCGGTTGGACGGGATGCCGCTGGCGATCGAGCTGGCGGCGGCCCGGTTGCGGGCGCTCACGCCGCCGCAGATCGTGGACCGGCTCACGGACAGGTTCCGCCTGCTGACCAGTGGCTCACGGACCGCACTGCCCCGGCACCAGACCCTGCGGGCCGTCGTGGAGTGGAGCTGGGACCTGCTCGACCCCGACGAGCAGGCGGTCGCCCGACGGCTCTCACTGTTCTCCGGCGGCGCCACGCTGGATGCGGCCGAGCAGATCTGCAGCGACGACCGCATCCCGCCCGAGTCCGTGCTCGGTGTCCTCGCGTCGCTTGTGGACAAGTCCCTCGTGGAGGCCGCGGCCGACGAGCGGTCCGTGCGCTATCGGATGTTGGAGACGGTCCGCGCGTACGGCGCCGAGCAGCTGAACGCCTCCGGCGAGCACGACCACTTCCGGCGCAAGCACACGGCGTACTTCAGCCGGATGCTGCGCCGGGCGCGACCGAAGCTGCGGACCGGTGAGCAGATCCAGTGGATCGCCCGGCTGACCGCCGACAACGAGAACCTGCTCGACGCACTCCGTACGGCGATCGACATCGGCTCGGCGCGGATCGCCGTACAGATGGTTGCCGTGCTGGGCGAGTACTGGACGATGAGCGGTCGTCCGGCCGAGGCGGTCAACTGGATGCGCGCGGCCCTCGCCGTACCGGGGAAGAGCGCGCCGCTGGACAAGGCCGAGGCGCTGTACCTGCTCGCGCTCGGGCAGATGTCGAGCGGCGAGGATCCGGCCAAGTCGTTCCAGCAGATGATCCGCGGACTGGCGACGGTTCGCTGGATGACCCGGCGGCACCAGGTTCTCATCGACGCTGGGATCGGGCTGTTCACCAACGCGGTCTGGGCGGCGATCCGGCGGGACAAGGCGACCTGCTTCCGCGAGCTCGAGGCCGCGGGCGAGCATCACGACCCGTGGGTCCGGAACATGGGCGTGATGATGGGCGCGATGTTCCGCGAGAACGAGGGCGAAGTCGACCAGATGGCGGCCAATCTGACCGTTGCGCTCGACGGTTTCCGCCAGCTCGGCGATCGCTTCGGTACGTCGATGGCGCTGCGCGGCCTCGCGAGCTACCAGGCCAGCACGGGTGACCATGCTCAGGCGCTGGAGTCGCTGATCGAGGCGCTACAGCTGATCGAGGAACTCGGTACCACCGAAGGAGTCGCGCAGTTGCTCGGCGGCGCCGCGATGAGCCGGATCGAGTTGGGCGACATCGATGGCGCCCGGGCGGACCTCGAGCGCGCATTGCGGCTGTCCGAAGAGACGGGATCCCGCGGCGGTCAGGCGATGGCGTACATGGGTCTCGCGCGGATCGCGTACCGGGCCGGTGCGTTGGACGAGTCGCGGGACCTGGCCGAGCGCGCGTACGGGATGCTCGACCTCGAGGCCGAGCGGGTCGCGCCGCACGGACAGGCGAGCATGCTCGCGCAGTTGAGCCGTACGAACGCGGCCACGGGCGACATCGAGCTGGCGCAACAGCGCAACCGGGAGTCCGTGCGGTTGGCGCTCACCACCGAGGACATGCCGCTCGTGGCATCCGTCGTCGAGACCTCGGTCGACGTGGACGTGGCGGTCGGCGAGACCGAGCAGGCGGCGCGGACGCTCGGGATGGCGACCGTACTGCGGGGGATGCGGTCGGTCCCGGACGGCGACGTACAACGGTCTGTCGATCGGCTACGTGATGCCTTGGGCAACGAAAGGTACGACGCCGCCTTCGCGGCCGGCGCCGCACTCACGCGCGACGAAGCGATCGCCGAGCTTCGCAAACGGTTCAGCTCGGACTAAGCGGTGATCAGCTGCACCGCAAGGTCTCGCAGTGACTTCTGCACCTTCTGCTCCGGCGGCCGCGGCTCGGCCAGCATCCAGTCGTAGACGACGGTGTTCACCGCGCCGAAGAACGCCAGCGCGAGGAACCGGAAGTCCTTGCGCTTGATCTCACCGCGCTCCACCGCGGTGTCGCCGAGATCGCGGACATTACCGATCAACAACTCCCGGAACGCGATCCGCTGCTCCTCGACCGCCGGGCTGGTGCCGACCACCTCGACGAACGAGATCCGTGCCCGGCGGAGGTCGGCCATGATCGTGCGCAGGTAGGAGTCGACGGCCGCGGTGATCCGCTCCCGGACCGGTCGGTCGGCGGTCCGGCGGAGCGCATCTCCGGTGCTCCGGACCGCCAACTCGATCACCTGCGCATGGACTGCGAGCAGCACGGCTTCCTTGTTCTGGAACTCGTGGTAGAAGTGCCGGGTGGACACTTTCGCCTGTGTACACAGGCGTTCCACGGATGTCGCCGGATATCCGTCGGTCCCGAAGAGTTCGAGCGCAGCGGCCAGCAACCGTTCCCGGCGCGCGGCCTTCCACTCCTCGACTGACCGCCCGGAATAACGGCGTACGGAGGGTTCCCTCATCACACCTCTTGTCGCTACCCCGTGCCAGATGCCGGACATCCTATCCACCGCTCGGCGCAGGTGTAACCGGGTTACCTCCTGGTCAGTTCGGCTTGGTGTACCCCGTCACTCCGTCGAGCAGCTCGCGGATGATGTCGAGGTGGCCGACGTGCCGCGCGGTCTCCTCGATCATGTGGCACAGGACGTACCGCAACGAGGCTGCCTTCTCCGCCGGCTGGCCCTTCTCGACGACCTCGAGCGGGAGGTCGGCGATGGTCTCGTTCGACCGGCGGCACTCCTCGTCGTACTCGTCGAGGAGTTGCTTGAGCGGTACGTCGTCGACGAACATCTCGGCGTCGACGTGCGCGCCCTCGACCCACGGGGTCTGACCGGTGTCGGGGACGCCGGCGATGCCCAGCTGGAACCACGAGTACTCGACCCAGCGCAGGTGGGCCACGAGACCGGCGGCGGTCATCAACGGTGAGGTCGGCAGAACCTTGCGGTGGGCATCTTCCTCGCTGAGCCCGGTGCACTTCATCCGGACGAAGGAACGCTGCAGGTCGAGCCATCCGGTCAACTGAGCGCGCTCTCCGGCGGTCAGGGACGGACGCTGTACTTCGGTCATGCGACTAACTCCTTGGTGGAACGGAGCCACCCGGTCAGCCGCAGGTACGGCGAACGGGCAGCACGACAATCGGACTCGACATCGCGCTCACCTCCTCTCGCCGCCGGAGGTGTCGAACCCCCCGGCAGGAGGACCGTATCCGATCACGGCCGGGGAGGAAACCACATTTCTGGCACTCTAGTTGTGACAAGCGCCCGCACCGCGCAACGAGGTGACACGTGGATCCACGGTTCGACCTGCCGCTCTACACCCGCGCTGAGGTAGCCCTCCAGCTCGGGCTGCCGGCGACGACGCTCGGGGACTGGTTGCGGTCGGGGGCCCTGGAGGCCGGGAGCGGCGGGCGCGGCGAGCCGACGATCACGTTCGCCGGGCTGGTCGAGACGCACATGCTGCGGCACCTGCGCCGTACCGGTTTGTCGTTGCAGGCCATCGGCGAGGCCGCGGTCGCGCTCCGGTCGCGGGCGGGGCGGCACTATCCGTTGGCTTGGTCCGGGCTTGCCCATGACGGGCGTGACCTGCTGGTCGAGATCGCTGCCGAGGGGCGCGAGGCGGGTTGGGAGCGGATCCGCGACAGCCAGGGCGGCTTCCCCGGCGTACTGCGGCGCGGGTCGGCGGCGATCGGCTGGTCCGACGACGGCTACGCCGGAACGCTGCGACTGGTGATCTATCACGACATCGACGTCATCGTGGACCCGTCCCGCTCCTACGGCCGCCCGATGGTCGACGACGTGTTCGTGGAGGACGTGATCGACGAGGTCCGCACCGGCGCGTCGTACCGCGAGATCGCCGCCAAGTTCAACCTGGAGGACTTCGAGGTAGAAGCCCTCGTCCGCCCCCACATCCGACCCCCCGCCCACCGCAAACCCCGCCACCTCCAAACCCAACCCGACTCCCTCTTGTAGCTGGTAATCCCCCGCGCGCTCTGCAGCCGCCTCTCGTCGCTCCGCTCCTCGGCGCGGCGGCTGCGCGCGCTGCCCACCCACCCCCGGGCTTATCGCCCGGAGCATCCGTTCCGGCTATCGCCGGGTCTTCCGGCTGCCGCCGGACATTACTGCCCCGCTGCTCGTCCGGCTGCTGTCGCTGGCTGCGGCTGCCGCGCTTCTGGCCCGCATGCCGCCGCCGCTGATGCCGCTGCCGCTGATGCCGGGGTTGTGGGATGCAGCTCGCGCGTGCGGTGTGCGGCCGGACCGTTCGGGCGAACGGGTTGAGGGCTGTGGGATTGCCGCGAGTCTGAGCAACTCGCGACGCACGATGCCAGCAACCCTCAGCGGTTGTCTTTGATGCGTTTGGCTTTGCCGAGGGAGCGTTCCAGGGCGTGGGGCGGGACTACCTCTACCGCGGCGGTTACGCCTACTCGGTCCTTGATGCGGCGGGAGAGGGCGGATGCGGCGGGGGTGTAGTCGGCCAGGTCGGGGGCTGCTTCTACCTGGACGGTTAGTTCGTCCAGGCGGCCGGGGCGGGTCAGGACGCAGAGGTAGTGGGGAGTGAGGCCTTCTACCAGGAGGATTTGCTCTTCTATTTGGGTGGGGAAGACGTTGACTCCGCGGACGATCATCATGTCGTCGGTGCGGCCGGTGATCTTTTGCATGCGGCGCATGCTCGGGCGGGCGGTGCCGGGGAGCAGGCGGGTCAGGTCGCGGGTGCGGTAGCGGAGGACGGGGAAGGCTTCCTTGGTGAGGGTCGTGAAGACGAGTTCGCCTTCGGAGCCGTCGGGGAGGACCTCGCCGGTGACCGGGTCGATGATTTCGGGGAGGAAGTGGTCTTCCCAGATGTGCAGGCCGTCTTTGGTTTCGACGCATTCCTGCGCGACGCCCGGGCCCATCACCTCCGACAGACCGTAGATGTCGACCGCGTGGATCCCGGTGCGCTCCTCGACCTCGGTGCGCATGGCTTCGGTCCACGGCTCGGCGCCGAAGATGCCGATCCGCAGCGAGGTCTCGCGCGGGTCGAGCCCGCGCGCAGCCATCTCGTCGACGATCGACAGGAAGTACGACGGCGTGACCATGATGATCCGCGCGCCGAAGTCGCGGATGAGATCCACCTGGCGCTCCGTCATCCCACCCGAGACAGGTACGACGGTGCACCCGAGCCGCTCAGCCCCGTAATGCGCGCCGAGCCCGCCGGTGAACAGACCGTAGCCGTAGGCAACATGGCACACATCGCCCGCACGTCCACCGGCCGCGCGGATCGACCGCGCCATCAGGTCGGCCCAGTTGTCCAGATCCCGCTTCGTGTAACCGACCACCGTCGGCCGCCCCGTCGTACCGGACGACGCATGCACCCGCGCCACCTCGGTCCGCGGTACGGCGAACATCCCGAACGGGTAGTTGTCGCGCAGATCCTTCTTCGCCGTGAACGGCAGCCGGCTCAGATCCTCCAACGACTGCAGATCCCCGGGCTTGAACCCGACTCCGTCCAACGCCGCCCGATAGTGCGGCACATTCTCATAAGCCCGCCGCACGGTTGCCTGTAGCAACGACAGTTGCCGCGCCCGGAGCTCGTCGACGGACAGCCGTTCGCCCGCGTCACGCAACTCTGAAGGGTAAGCCTCACCGAGCATAAAGAAACCCCTAAGGACGAGTGAGCAGGGTCGCGATGCCCTGCCCGACACCGATACACATGGTGGCCAGCGCGTACCGGGCGTCGCGGTGGCGAAGCTCCAGGGCCGCGGTGAGAGCGAGGCGGGCGCCGGACATCCCCAGCGGGTGGCCGAGGGCGATGGCGCCGCCGTTCGGGTTGACATGCTCGGCGTCGTCGGGAAGGCCGAGCTGCCGCAGTACGGCGAGAGACTGGGACGCGAACGCCTCGTTCAACTCGATCACGTCGATGTCGGACAACGCGACGCCGGTGCGATCAAGCAGCTTCCGCGTCGCGGGCGCCGGCCCGATCCCCATGACCCGAGGCGGTACGCCGGCTGCGGCCGTCCCGACCACTCGTGCCAGCGGGTTCATACCGAACCGCTCCACCGCCTCCCCACTCATCACGAGCAGCGCGGCAGCGCCGTCATTCACCCCCGACGCATTCCCGGCCGTGACCGTCCCCGGCGATCGGAAAGGTGTCTTCAGACCGGCAAGAGCCTCGAGCGACGTCTCCCGCGGATGCTCGTCGGTATCGACCACGGTCACCGCCCCACGCTTGCCCGGCACGTCGACGGCAACGATCTCCTCGGCCAACCGCCCGTTCGCCTGCGCCTTGGCGGCCCGCTGCTGGGACCGCAACGCGAACAGGTCCTGGTCCTCACGCGAGATCGAGAACTCCGCCGCGACGTTCTCCGCCGTCTCCGGCATCGAGTCGATCCCGTACTGCTCCTTGAGCGAAGGATTGACGAACCGCCAGCCGATCGTGGTGTCGAAGATCTCCGCCTGCCGCGAGAACGCGGTTGTTGCCTTAGGCATCACAAACGGTGCCCGCGACATCGACTCGACCCCGCCGGCCACGACGACGTCGTTGTCCCCGGCAATGATCGACCGCGCCGCATAAGCGACCGCGTCCAGCCCCGATCCACACAGCCGGTTGATCGTCGTACCAGGCACCGAGTCCGGCAGGCCCGACAGCAGCACCGCCATCCGGGCCACGTTCCGGTTGTCCTCGCCGGCCTGGTTCGCGCAGCCGAGGATCACGTCGTCGATCAGCGCCGGGTCGAGCGCGGTCCGGTTCAGCAGCGACGAGATCACGTTCGCCGCGAGGTCGTCGGGTCGTACGCCGGCCAGCGCACCGCCGTACCGCCCGATCGGGGTCCGGACGCCGTCGACCAGGAAGGCTTCGCGACTCATGACTGCTCCTCGATGATCGTTCCGGACAGTTGGCGGCTGCGGCCGCGGAACTCGGCGATCACCTCGTCGCCGCGGGTGACCGTCACGTCGTAGATCGCGTTCCGGCCGAAGGTGGTCCGCTCGGAGGCCTCGGCGACCAGCAGGTCACCGGTGCGGGCCGGGGCGACGAAGACGACGTCGCAGGCCTGCGCGACCGTGACCTGGTTGCGCGAGTTGCAGGCGAAGGCGAACGCCGAGTCGGCGAGACAGAACACGAATCCACCATGCGCGATCCCGTGCCCGTTGACCATGTCGTCGCGGACGGTCATCTCGAGCCGCGCCGTACCCTCGCCGACCGCGACCAGCCGCATGCCCAGCCCGGCGCTGGCGGTGTCCTCCGCCCACATCGCCGCGGCCACCCTGGCTGCCAAGTCCATAGCCTTGCCCAATCGAGAAGACGGCTTGTGACACTCTAGTACCGCTTGCGCCAAAGACTGTAACATCGCCTTCATGACGACCGACCTGCTCTCCACCCATCGCGAGCGCCTGGACGGCGCACTGGCGGCGATCCACAGCCGCGGCTACCACGCGGCGTTCCCCGAGTCGCCGAGCCCCCGGGTGTACGGCGAGACCGCGGCGGCCGACGGCAAGGCAGCGTTCGAGGCCCACCTCGGTACGACGTACGCCCTGGACATCCCCGGCGCACGCGGAACGGTCGTCAGCGAGCAATCGCCGTTCGGGATCCCGATGGACGTCTCGTACCCGCGGGTCGTCGAGGAGGGGCTGGACGACCTGCTCACCGCGGCCCAGCAGGGTCTCGCGGACTGGCGTCGCGCCGGGATCGACGGGCGGACCGGCGTCGTACTGGAGATCCTCGACCGGCTGCACAAGCGGGTGTTCGAGCTGGCCAACGCGGTCCAGCACACCAGTGGTCAGGCGTTCGTGATGGCGTTCCAGGCCGGCGGCGCGCACGCGCTGGACCGGGCGCTCGAGGCGGTCGCCTACGCGTACGAGGAGATGAACCGCTACCCGGCCACCGCGACCTGGGAGAAGCCGGCCAAGGGCGACCCGATCCGGATGGAGAAGACGTTCACCGTCACCGGCCGCGGCGTCGCGCTGGTGATCGGCTGCAACACGTTCCCGACCTGGAACTCCTGGCCCGGTCTGTTCGCCTCCCTCGTCACCGGCAATGCCGTCGTCGTGAAGCCGCACCCGCTCGCGGTCCTGCCGCTGGCGATCACCGTCGACGTCTGCCGCGAGGTGCTCGCCGAGGCCGGCTTCGACCCGAACCTGGTCACCCTGGCCACCGAGCGGGCCGGCGACGGCCTGGCCAAGCCGCTCGCGCAGCGGCCCGAGGTGAAGCTGATCGACTTCACCGGCGGCAGCGAGTTCGGGGAGTGGCTCGAGCAGAACGCGACCCAGGCGACCGTCTTCACCGAGAAGGCGGGCGTGAACGCGGTCATCATCGACTCGACCGACTCCTTCAAGGCGCTCTCCAACAACCTCGCCTTCACCCTGAGCCTCTACTCCGGCCAGATGTGCACCACCACCCAGAACCTGTTCATCCCTGCCGGCGGGATCGAGACCGACGAGGGCCACAAGTCCTTCGACGAGGTCGGCGCGGCCATCGCCTGCGCGATCAGCAAGCTGCTCGGCGACGATGCTCGCGCGGTCGAGATCCTCGGCGGCATCGTGAACCAGGCCGTGATCAGCCGCCTCGAGCTGGCTCCGGAGTACGGCGACGTGGTGCTGGAGTCCCGCGCGATCGAGCACCCGGCCTTCCCGGACGCCGTCGTACGGACGCCGCTGCTGGTCGCGATCGACGCCGAGGACGCCGACGTGTACGGGCGGGAGTGCTTCGGCCCGGTGTCCTTCCTGGTCAAAACCGCGGACACCGCCCAGTCGATCGAGCTGTTCCGCAAGACGGTCACCGAGGACGGCGCGATGACCGCCGGCATCTACTCGACCGACACCAAGATCCTCGACGAGGCCCGGGACGCGGCCCTCGACGCGGGCGTCGCCCTGTCCGAGAACCTCACCGGCGCAGTCTTCGTCAACCAGTCGGCAGCGTTCAGCGATTTCCACGGCACCGGCGCGAACCCGGCCGCCAACGCGACCTACACCGACGGCGCGTACGTCGCGAGCCGCTTCCGCGTGATCCAGTCGCGCCGCCACGTTGGGTGAAGGCTTCCCGCAGTGATCATGCACTCACGGTGAGATTGACGTTAAAAACTAACTGAGTGCAACATCTTGCGTTCCGACTCTCTACCTCAGACACTCTCAGTTAGTTGAGAGCACGACCATTAGGTAGCACGGGGGATCTTGGGGTGGAACTGGGGACGGGCGGTCATGCCCGAAACGGGACCGTCGCGGCCGCCCCCGGGGGCGGCGCGCCGCCCCCCCACATTGGGGGCGCGCGGGGGGGGGGTGGGTGGC
>NZ_SZPZ01000003.1:676488-1308315 GCF_005233875.1 Kribbella jiaozuonensis
GTTTGGGGGGGGGCCTGGGGGGCGGGGGGGACTGCCCCCACCGGGCCCGGCGGCGCGGCCCCGGGGGGCCGGCGCGACGACCCACATCTTGGCGGACTCGCGGTGCTGAGGTTGCTGCCGAAGCGTCGTTGAGCTGACCCTGATGCGGAAGGTATGACTGATGCATCTCCATCCGCCGATCCGTCCAGGAGACCGACCGTGACTGACAGCTTGACCGAGGTACTCGCTTACTACGACAGCTGGCTGGCGTTCAACCAGCGTTATCAGCGGGTGCCGGGCATCCAGGTCGCGGTGTACGCCGGGGACGCGATCGCGTTCTCGGCGGCGTACGGGTCCGCGGACGTGGAGAACGGCGTACCGCTGACCGAGCAGCACCTGTTCCGGATCGCGTCGCACTCGAAGACGTTCACCGCGACCGCCGTGTTGCAGCTGGTCGAGCAGGGCCGGCTGCGGCTGGACGACAAGGTCGAGCAGCACGTCACCGAGATCGTCGGTACGCCGCTCGGCCAGCGGACAGTCCGCGAACTGCTGGCACACGCCGGCGGTGTCACCCGCGACGGCCTCGACGCGGACTGGTGGCAGCTGGCCACGAGCTTCCCGGACCGCGACCAGCTGCTCGAAGTACTGCGACGTGAGTCCTCGGCCGTCATTCCCGAGAACGACCGCTTCAAGTACTCGAACATCGGCTACGGCCTGCTCGGGCTCGTCATCGAGGCGGCGTCCGGTACGCCGTACAACACCTACGTCCAGACCGCGATCGTCGACAAGCTCGGGCTGGCCGGGCTCGGGCCGGAGCTGGATCCGGCCCGGCTGACGGAGTACGCCGCCGGGTACAGCTCGCTCGCGTACGCCGATACGCGCGTGCCGATCGAGCACATCGACACCCGCGCGCTGGCTTCCGCGACCGGGTTCTTCGGCAACGCGCGCGACCTGGTCACGTACTTCTCCGCCCACCTGCCCGGCGACGACCGGTTGCTCACGGACAAGTCGAAGCGCGAGATGCAGCACCCGCTGTGGATCACCGGCTCGGACGACAAGGCGCGGTACGGCCTCGGTCTCGCGGTGACGAAGGTCGGCGACCGCGAGGTCTTCGGGCACGGCGGCGGGTACCCGGGCCACATCACCCGGACCCTCGTCGACCCGGAGAAGCGGATCGTCGTCTCGGCGCTGACCAACGCGATCGACGGCCCCGCCTCCCAGCTCGCCGAGGGCATCTTCCGGCTGCTCGACCTCGCCGACTCGAAGGAGCGCGGTGACGCGGCGGACCTGTCCCGGTTCACCGGCCGGTTCGCGAACCTCTGGGGACTGACCGACTTCGTCCAGCTCGGCGGCCGCCTCTACGCCACCGACCCGACCGGCGGGAACCCGGCCGAAGAGCCGCAGGAGCTCGAGGCGGACGGCGACACGTTGCGCGTCACCGGCGGCAACGGCTACGGCTCGTACGGCGAGTCGTACCGCTTCACGTTCGACGCCAACGGCGCGGTCGAGCTGGTCCACGGCTCGAGCGGCCTGAGCCTGCACCCGATCGACAAGTTCGGCCTCCCGGAGCGCGTTACCGTGGCCCGGTGACCATCCACGGTGACCACCCGTTCCTCCCGCCCGAGTCCGAGCGCAGTCCGGTACGGCGGTTCCGCGGGCGGCTGCCGTCCCCGGTCGGCCTGTGGACAACGTCGTACGGCGGGAAGCGGGCCGGGCTCACGGTCTCGTCGATGCTGGTCGCGGACGGTGAGCCCGGGTACGTGATCGGGCTGATCGATCCGGACTCGGACCTGTGGGAAACGTTGCGCGAGGCAAGGACCGCGGTGGTGTCCCTGCTCGGCGAGCCGCATCGTCAGCTCGCCGACGCCTTCGGGTACGTCGCTCCGGCCCCGGGCGGACCGTTCCGGTTGATCGACTGGACGGACACCGCCTGGGGACCGGCGCCGGTCGGGGTCAGCACCTGGGCCGGCTGCACGCTCGTCGATCAGGACCCACCCGAGGTCGGCTGGGGTCTGCAGGTCCAGCTGGAGATCGCCCATGTCGAGCTCGTCGCAGACGACGTACCTGCTTTGGTCCACCGGCGCGGACACTACGGCACGATCTGAAATCCCCGTTGACGACCGAGGCTAACGCCATTAGCCTCTGAGCTATGGTTGTTAAGAAGTCGTTGACGCCCGCTGCCGTGGTCGAGGTGGCGCTCGGCATCGTGGACGAGCACGGGCTGGAAGGCCTCACGCTCGCCGCCGTGGCGCAGCGCTGCGAGGTCGCCACACCGTCGCTGTACAAGCACGTGGCGAGCCTCGGCGAACTGAAGGCGCTCGTCGGGGTTCGGGTGCTGGACGACATGACGGACCGGTTCACCGCCGCCGTGCTGGGCCGTGGCGGCGACGAGGCGGTGACCGCGCTGATGCACGCCTATCGCGCCTACGTCACCGCCAACCCGAAGCGGTACTCCGCGATGCCGATGGATCCGCTGCATGACCCGATCCAGAAGGAGGCCGGTGCGAAACAGGTCGACGTCATGTTCGCGACGCTGCGGGGTTACGGCCTGGAGGGTCCGGCGGCGGTCCACGCGGCCCGCCGGCTGCGGGTGCTCGTGCACGGCTTCGCGTCCATCGAGTCGGCCGGCGGCTTCGGCCTGCCCGAAGACCTCGACGGCACCTACGACCAGCTCATCCAGATGTATCTCGCCAGCCTGAGGAAAGAATCATGAGAATCCCCTTGTCCGTCGCAGGCGTGCTGTTCCTGCTCTACCCCGTCCTCCGCCCGTGGCACGACGAGACGACCACCTCGGGCGCCGCGGCTGCGATGGGTTCGACCGCCTGGGTCATCGCGCACCTGTGCGCGATGCTCGGGTTCATCCTGGCCGCGCTCGCCCTGCTGGAGATCGACCGCCGGGCGGCGATCGTCTTCTGGATCGGCGCCGGCCTGACGCTGCCGTACTACGGCGCCGAGGACTTCGGCCTGCATGCGATCGCCGCCCAGCCGAACCTTCTCGACCTGGCCGACGCCGTGCGCTACAACCCGGTCTCCATCACGATGTTCGGCCTCGGCCTGCTGACCATGGCAGCGGCCGCGATCCTGGTCGCGGTCCGGCTGAGGACCGTGCCGGCGATCGTGTTCGCCGCGGGTTTCGCGCTCTTCCTTCCGCAGTTCTTCGCCCCGCCCGCGGCGCGGATCGTTCACGGTGTGTTGCTCGCCGCCGGTTGCGTGTGGCTGGCGTCCAGCTCGAAGCGGGTGGAGGCTGCGCTCAGTCCGGCCTGAGGATCTAGTGTTGGCCCCATGCGTGCCACAGTGATCCATGCGCCGTTCGACGTACGGCTGGAAGAGCTTCCGGACCCGAAGATCGAGGGGCCGGGCGATGCGGTGGTCAAGGTTGTTGCCTCATGCATCTGTGGGTCCGACCTCTGGCCGTACCGCGGTGAGCCGCCGGTGAAGCAGCCGCGGCCGATCGGGCACGAGTTCGTGGGCATCGTCCAGGAGGTCGGATCGGACGTCCGGACGGTCAAGGCGGGTGACTTCGTCGTCGCGCCGTTCGTTGTGAGCGACGGCACCTGCCCGCACTGTCTGGCCGGCTACCAGACCGCCTGCGACAACGTCATCGGGTACGGCGGCGGCAAGGCGGACGGCGGCCAGGGCGAGTACGTGCGGCTCCCGTACGCCGACGGCACGCTGGTCGCGACGCCTGAGCTGCCCGACGACGCGCTCGTACCGTCCCTGCTCACGCTGTCCGACGTGATGGGCACCGGCTGGCACGCGGCCCGCTGCGCGCGGGTCAAGGCCGGCGACACGGTAGTTGTCGTGGGCGACGGTGCGGTCGGGCTCTGCGGCGTACTCGCGGCGTCCCGGATGGGTGCGGCGCGGGTCGTTGCCTTGTCGCGGCATGAGCCCCGGCAGAAGCTGGCGAAGGAATTCGGTGCCACGGACATCATTTCCGAACGCGGCGACGCGGCCAAGGACGCCGTACTCGAACTCACCAAGGGGGTCGGGGCCGACGCGGTGCTGGAGTGTGTCGGCACCGCACAGTCGATGACGACCGCGTTCGACGTCGCCCGGCCCGGGGCGACGGTCGGCTTCGTGGGCGTGCCGCACGGCGTCGAGGTGCCGATCAGCAGGATGTTCGGGCGGAACATCGGGCTCTCGGGCGGCGGTGCGCCGTGCCGGGCGTACCTGCCGGACCTGATGAACGACGTACTGGCCGGGGAGATCAACCCGGGCAAGGTGTTCGACTCGGAGCTCCCGCTGGCCGACGTGGCGGAGGGGTACGCCGCGATGCATGAGCGTCGCGCTATCAAGGTGCTGCTGCGGCCCTGATTCTGCGCAGTCCGACTGCGCGGTGTGCCAATCAGGCCGTGAATGTGCGCGCTCTCACACTGTCAAGGTGCGCGGGGTCACGGCTGCGCAACGCGCCTGCGCGGAGCGTTGACACTCGATGCCTACAGTCCCAGAGTTGCACCGTCACTTAAGAGAACCCCCTAGCTTTTCCCCCCTCACCGAGAGCCAAACTCAGGTGAGAGAAGAAAAGAAGAGAGTGATATGGGGCGGCTCCATCTATTGATCGGAGAGTGAATCATGCGTGGTGGTCTGAGTAAGACCCTGGCGCTGGTGGGTGCGGCGGGTCTTCTCGCAGTGAGCGCCTGCGGAAACAGCGACGACAGCGGCGGCAGCGGTAGCGGCTCGTCCGCGAACAAGGACGTCACTGTCTTCACCTGGTGGGCCGACGGTGGTGAGAAGGCCGGTCTGGACGGCCTGGTGTCGGTGTTCGGCACCGACTGCAAGGACTTCAAGTTCGTCAACTCGGCCGTTGCCGGTGGCGCGGGCTCGAACGCGAAGCAGGTGCTGGCCAACGACCTGCAGGCGGGTAAGCCGCCGTCCACGTTCCAGGCGCACGCCGGTGCGGAGTTGAAGGACTACATCAACGCCGGCCAGGTCGACGACATCAGCCAGCTGTACAAGGACTTCGGGCTGGACAAGGCGTTCCCGCAGAACCTGATCGACAACCTGACCGTGGACGGCAAGATCTACTCGATCCCCGCCAACGTCCACCGGGCGAACGTCGTCTGGGCGAACCCGACCGTGCTGAAGAAGGCGAGCATCGACGGCACCAAGGCTCCGGCCAGCATCGACGCGTGGATCGCCGACCTGACCAAGCTGAAGGCCGCCGGCGTCACCGCGCCGCTGGCGCTCTCCAAGGGCTTCGCCCAGGAGATGCTGGTCGAGGCCGTGCTGCTGGCCGAGCTCGGTCCGGACAAGTTCAAGGGTCTGTGGGACGGCAAGACCGACTGGGCCGGTGGCGACGTGACGTCGGCGCTGAACAAGTACAAGACGCTGCTGACCTTCAGCAACACCGACCGCGAGGCGATCGACTGGCCGGACGCGCTCGGCTACGTGAACACCGGCAAGGCCGGCTACACGCTGATGGGTGACTGGGTGGCCGCGCAGCAGGTGGCGGACAAGATCCCGGACTCGGCGTACACCTACTGGCCGTCGCCGGGCACCGAGGGCGACTTCCAGTTCCTGTCGGACTCGTTCACGCTGCCGACCAACGGCGCGGACCCCGACGGCGCCAAGTGCTGGCTGAAGACGGTCGGTTCGGCCGAGGGCCAGAAGGCGTTCAACACCAAGAAGGGCTCGATCCCGGCCCGCTCCGACGCCGACCCGGCCGACTACCCGAAGTACCAGCAGGGCGCGATGGCCGACTGGAAGAGCAAGACGATCGTTCCGTCCTGCGCCCACGGTGCCGCGTGCACGCTGGGTCAGAACAACGACATCCTCTCCGCGATGAGCCAGTTCAGCGGCAGCCCGGACGTCGCCAAGCTGCAGTCGGCGCTCGGCACCGCGATGAAGACGAGCTGATGCAGGTCGAGTTGCGGAACCGATCCGAGACGGAGGACTGAGCGTGCACGGAAGAATCCGCACCTGGGGACCTGGTGCCCTGGTGCTGCTGCCGACCGTGCTGCTGCTCGGGTACTTCGTCTACGGGCTGATCGCGTGGTCCTTCAACACCTCGCTGACCGACCGGCACACCGCCCGCAAGGGTCCGGCGAGCTATGTCGGGTTCGAGAACTACACGAACCTGTTCGGCGAGGAACGGTTCCAAAACTCGCTGAAGAACCTCGGCGTGCTCACGGTGGCGTTCATCGTGGGCACGCTGATCTTCGGCCTGCTCTGGGCACTGCTGCTGGAGAAGGGCGTGCCCGGCGAGTCGGTCTTCCGGTCGATCTACCTGTTCCCGATGGCGATCTCGATGATCGCCTCGGGCGTGGTCTGGGGCTGGTTGCTGAACCCGTCCCAGGGCGAGGACGCGCGGGGGCTCAACCGGTTGTTCGAGATCCTCCATCTGCATTTCCTGGAGAATCCCTGGTGGACCGCGGGGAGTAGATGGACGACGATGGCGTCCATCGCGCTGCCGGCGGTCTGGCAGCTGTCCGGCTACATCATGGCGCTGTTCCTGGCCGGTTTCCGGGGCATCCCGCCGGAGCTGCGCGAGGCGGCCCGGGTCGACGGGGCGTCGGAGTTCAAGCTCTACCGGCACGTGCTGTTCCCGCAGCTGTCGCCGATCGCGCTGTCCGCGCTGATCATCCTCGGGCACATGTCGCTGAAACTGTTCGACCTGATCTACGCGATCACCGGGCCGAACCAGTTCCGGACCGAGGTGCCCGCGGTCTACATGTGGAACACCTTGCTCCGCAGTGACCAGGCCAAGGCGGCCGCGATCGCGATCGTGCTGCTCGCCGTCGTCGCCGTCCTCGTCATCCCGTACATCGCGTACACCGTCCGGCAGGAGAATGAGGAATGAGCGTCGACACCTCCGCCGCGACCGGTCAGGCCGCTGCGGCGATCCGCCGGAAGCCGCAGAAGCGCGGGGTGATCTCGGACGGTTCGACCCGGCGCAGCCGGACCATCCGCTACATCCTGCTGCTGTTGTTCCTGCTGTTCGTGCTGATCCCGGTGTACGTCGTACTGATCACCAGCTTCAAGACCTCCGGTGACACCACCGCTGCCTCGCAGTGGAACCTGCCGAAGACCTGGACGCTGGAGCCCTGGCGCAAGGCCTGGGACGTACTACAGCCGTACATGATCCGGTCGCTGTCGCTGGCGATCCCGGCCGCGATCATCTCGTCGCTGATCGGTTCGATGAACGGGTTCGTGCTGGCCCGCTGGCGGTTCCCGGGCGCGAACATCGTGTTCGCGTTCATCCTGTTCGGGATGTTCATCCCGTACCAGGCGGTGATGCTGCCGCTGCGTACGACGTTCACCGCGCTGGACGTGACCCGGGGTGTGCCGACGCTGATCATCGCGCACTGCATCTACGGCATCCCGATCTGCACGCTGATCTTCCGGAACTACTACGCCACGATCGTGCCGAACGAGATCATCGAGTCGGCCCGGGTGGACGGGGCCGGGCTGGTGCAGACGTACCTGCGGATCATCCTGCCGATCTCGATCTCCGGCTTCGTGGTGACGCTGATCTGGCAGTTCACCTCGGTCTGGAACGACTTCCTGTTCGCACTGTTCCTGACTCAACAGAACAATGGCCCGGTGACCTTGGGCCTGGCCGCGCTGGCCGGTGGGCAGAAGGTCGACTACGCGGCCAGCATGGCCGGCGCGCTGATCACGTCGTTCCCGACGCTGATCGTCTACATCCTGCTCGGCCGCTGGTTCATCGGCGGCCTGATGGCCGGCGCCCTGAAGGGCTGACCGCTTGTGGCCCGTGCTCCATCCGGAGCACGGGCCTCGCCTTATCCACAGGACGCGCGCACGGGACTGCGGTGGACTGGTTCCGGACGGTAATCTCACGAAGGTGACCAAGTCTCCACGCGGACGGGACGGGCGACGCAGCCATTTGCGGCTCGTCCCCGATCCTGGCGAGCCGCACGGGCCGACGGCGGGTGTCGATATCGACACCACGCCGAGCGTCGCCGTGCTGGAGACCCTGCTCGAGACGCTGTCCCTCGACCTGGCCGCGGTGCCGGCCGCGCTGCATCCGGTGATCGCGGAGGCGTCGGTGGCCCGCTCGGCCTCGATGCTCGCGGATCAACTCTGGCCGGCCGGGCGTCCGGACGAGATCGGCGAGGTCGAGCGGTTCTTCTGGGCCGACGCCGCGCGGGTGCTCGGTGAGCGGCGGGATCTCGAGTCCTTCGTCCTGCTGACGAGTCTGGCCCGGACGGTCGGTCCGGCCGGGCGGTTGCCGTTGCAGCGGGCCCATGTCTCGCGGTTGCGCACGCAGGACGCGGTGCCCGAGTGGGTGACCAGGATCGCCGGGTTCCGGCTGACCAGCGCGATCGTGTCCGAGGACATCACCGGCGACGGGCTGAGCGTCGTACTGGACTACGACGATGAGCAGCATCCGCACACCGTGGTGGTGTTCATCGACAACAACCTCGGAGCGATCGTCAAGGACGTGTTCGTCGGCCCGCCGGTCGACCGGGTGCTGGAGGCGTACCAGCGCGGCGGCCGGGTGACGATCCGGACCGTGCGGCCCTCGACCGCGGCCGGGATCATCCTGCAGGCGCTGGGGGAGACCCGCGACTACGACGATCCGCCGGTCAGCGAGGACTTCGAGTTCTTCACCGGCCTGCTGGTGAATCGGCTGACCCAGTTGCCGGAGCGCCCGATCCGCCCACCGGTCCGGCCGCTGCTGTCCCCGCGACAGCGCGACCAACTGGTCGAGGAGTTCCTCGAGTCCGCGTCGGTGTTGCCAGATGACGCTGCAGACATCGTTCGGCTGTGGATCGACCACGCGGTGGACCACACGGTCGGCGGTCCGTTGCGGGTCAGTGCCGTGCTCGTCGAGCTTTTCCTTGCGCATTGGTTGCCTCGCAAGGTCCTTGCCGACAGCACGTACTTCGACGCGGTTCCCGTTGTGGTGAAGGCCTGGCTCCAGTTCGCGGGCGACCGCACGCAGCTGCCCCTGGACGCCGTCGACGAGGCGATCGACGCGGTCGACGTCTGGCAGCCCGCGCTCGAAGCCGCCGCGATGGTCGACCCGGTCGGTACGAAACCCGGCGAGCGAGTCTTCCTCGAAGACACCACGAACGACCTGGAAGACGCTTACCGAGCCCTGGCCGGACTGGGCTCCCCGCCGCAGCCGGACCTCCGCGGCCTCGACAACTCGCAAGCAGCCACGCTCTCCGTGCTGGCTCCCCACGCCTGGCTGATGGCCGGCGAAACCCTCGGTACGGCGTACGCACCCGATGCGTTCGACATCGCCGAACGCCTGGTCCGCGACGCCCCCGACCTCCTCGCCAAAGCCCGCCTCTCCACCTGGCCCCGAGCCATCGTCTGGCTCCTCGCCCACCGCCACCGCCTCGTCGGCCCCGGCGAACCCCTCACCCCCTACGCCCTCGCCACCGACCTCTCCTCCTCCCCGGCAACCCTCCGCAAAACCGCCAAACTCCTCACCGACACGCTGATCCTGCCGCTCTGATCTCAGCCGCCGGGCCGGGCGCGGATCGGGTTGGGCGGCGGCGGACAATGGGGGCATGCATGTGCGTGCGCCGGAGTTGCGGGGTCGGGGTTGGTTGAACACCGGTGGTCAGGAGTTGTCGCTCGCTGACTTCCGGGGACGCTTTCTGTTGCTGGATTTCTGGGCGTTCTGTTGTATCAACTGCCTGCATGTGCTGGACGAGTTGCGGCCGTTGGAGGAGAAGTACGGCGATGCGCTGGTGATCGTCGGCGTGCACTCGCCGAAGTTCGCGCATGAGGGTGAAGAGGCGGCGGTTCGGGCTGCTGTGGAGCGGTACGGGGTGGGGCATCCGGTGCTGGACGACCCGGAGTTGATCACCTGGCAGAACTACACCGCCCGCGCCTGGCCGACGCTCGTGCTGGTCGATCCGAACGGGTACATCGTCGCGCAGTACTCCGGCGAAGGGCACGCGCACGCACTGGACGCCCTGCTGGCCGAGTTGGTGGCCGAGCATGAGGCCGCGGGAACCTTGACCCGTGGCAAGTCGCCGTACGTTGCACCCGTTGCCGAGTCCACCGATCTCCGCTTCCCCGCCAAGGTCGTTGCTCTGGACAACGGGCTGCTCGTCGCGGACGCCGGCAATCACAGCATCGTCGAACTCGCCGCGGACGCGACAACCGTCGTACGCCGGATCGGTACCGGTCAGCGTGGTTTTGCGGACGGGGCGGCCGAGGAAGCCTCGTTCTCGGAACCGAACGGGCTGGTGGTGCTGCCTACCGACGTCGCCGATCGGCTCGGGTACGACGTGGTCGTCGCCGACACCGTGAACCATGCGCTGCGGGGGATCTCGCTGGCGGATGGTCAGGTGCGGACGTTGGTTGGCACGGGCAAGCAGTGGATGGATGGCGACAGCACCGACGTACTCAGTTCGCCATGGGACGTGGCGTGGTGGGGCGAGAAGGTGTGGATCGCGATGGCCGGCGTACATCAGCTGTGGACGTTCGATCCGTTCACCGGGGTGACTGAGGTTGCCGCGGGTACGACCAACGAAGGGCTGAAGGACGGGCCGCTGGCGGAGGCCTGGTTCGCGCAGACCAGTGGGCTCGCGGCGGACGGCGAACGACTTTGGCTGGCCGACTCCGAGATCTCTGCGCTGCGGTGGATCGACACTTCGGTGCACACGGCTGTCGGGACCGGGCTCTTCGATTTCGGATTGCGGGACGGCAAGGCGAGCGAGGCGTTGCTGCAGCATCCGCTCGGGGTGACGGTGTTGCCTGACGGATCGATTGCGATCGCGGACACGTACAACGGCGCCGTACGCCGGTATGACCCGCGCACCGAGGTCGTCGAGACGATGGCGACCGGCCTGGCCGAGCCCAGCGGGGCTGTTGTCGTGGGCAACGAGTTGCTGGTGGTCGAGTCTGCGGCGCATCGCCTGACGCGGGTGCCGTTGGGAGCGTCCGCGACTGCTGACGAGTTCAGCACGCAGACCCAGCGGCCGCCGATGGATGTGGCTGCGGGCGAGGTCACGCTGGAGGTTGTGTTCACGCCGCCGCCCGGTCAGAAACTCGACGACCGGTACGGCCCGTCCACCCGGCTGCTTGTCTCCGCCACTCCGGACACGCTTCTGCGTGAGGGCGCCGGCGACTCCGCTGACCTCGTACGCCGGTTGGTCATCGATCCGCATGCCGGCAGCGGGGTGCTGCATGTCGCCGTACAGGCCGCGTCTTGTGATGATGCGTCTGAGGTGGAGTTCCCCGCTTGTCACATGCATCGGCAGGACTGGGGCGTGCCTATCCGCGTCGTTCCTGACGGCCCTGACCGCGTTGAGCTGGTTCTCTCCGGGGGCAAATAGCGGTAGCGAGCGCTTCCGGGGGTGACGGCGGCGCGCGTACCTTGAGAGCGTGGCGTTGAGATCCTTGCCGCAGCGCGCGGTTCGGGCGGTCGGCGAAAGCCCGCTTTCCGAGCGGCTCGCTCGCGCGCAGGAGTTGGCGTACCAGCCGCTGATCGACTGGGTGCGGGGCAGTCCGCTGCATACCGACGTACTCGGTCATTCGTTGCATCCGTCGCTGACCGACGTGACTACGGGGTGCTGGCTCGGCACGTCGCTTCTTGACCTCGCCGGTGGGTCGGAGTCGCGTCGTGGGGCGACGGTCCTGGCTGGGTTCGGGCTGTTGGCTTCGCTGCCGACGGCTCTCGCCGGTGCGGGCGACTGGGCGGAGCTGTCGGGGGAGGAGCGGAGGATCGGTGCGGTCCACGCGCTTGGTGCTGACACAGCGACGTTTCTCTTCGCGGGCTCGCTTGTTTCGCGTCTGCGCGGGCGGCACGGGGTCGGCGTGAAGCTTGCCATGGCCGGGAACCTGGTGATGGCCGGCGCGGGCTTCCTCGGCGGGCATCTGGCGCTGCATCGCGGTACAGCCCGGCGCCCTTCGATCGGTTAGCAGCGGACTGTTTGGTGTGTGGGTACAGAGAGGTAGCTTTGACGGTGTAGGACGATTAGCTGGGAGGCTCGGATGAGCATCGGTGTCGGGATCTTTCTGATGGTGATCGGCGCGGTGCTGGCGTTCGCCGTCCGCGACACCTGGGACGCCGTGAACCTGCAAATCGTCGGCTACATCCTCCTACTGGCAGGCCTGGCCGGCATTCTCCTCTCCTTCTACATCACCAACCGCCGCCGCCGCGTAACCACCGACGCCATCGACCCGGCCGTCGAGGAGGAGTACCGCGTAGTCGAGGAACACCACCGCGACATCAAGGAGTAAGCGGTCGGTCGGGGCTTACCCACTTCCTTGGTTCCCTGGCGACTAGCTCGCGTGGAGTTCGATGTCGCCTGAGGTTGTTGTGGCGGTGAGGGTGTGGGAGGCGTTGGACGTGTTGCCCAGGGAGTTTTCGACGTCGCCGGAGCGGGATTCGGTGGTGACCTTGTAGTCGCCCGTCGGTGCGGAGATCTCGATGTCGCCGGACGTGCCCTTGGCGTGGACGTCGTTGGGTTCGGAGAGTTGGAGTTGCATGTCTCCGGACGAGGTCTCGACGTCGACCGGGCCTCCCTTGAGGTCGGACGCTTCGATATCGCCCGAGTTGGCCGTCACGTTCAGTTTGCCGGTGAGGTCGCTGACGGAGACGTCGCCTGAGGTGACGTCCAGGTTCACGTCACCCTTGATCTCGCGGAGTTCGGCCTTGCCCGAGCGGGACTTCAGGTCGACCCCGGCGACTCCGGTCAGTTCCAGGTCGCCGCTGCCGTTCTCACCGGTGATCTTGGTACCGCGCGGGACCGTCACCTCGAAGTCGGCGCTGCACTGCCAGCCGCAGTCGCCGTCGAGTTTGAGTACGCCGTCGTTCACGGAGTACGCGTCGCCGTGCTTCCAGAACCAGTACTTGCGCTTCTCCTGCACCGTGGTCGTGTCGTCGTCGGACACGTTGATCGTGATGTCGGAGTGTTCGGCGGCGAGCTGCACCGTGGTGATCTTGTCGTCGACCTTGTGCGTGTCGTCTGAGTCCTTGCCGCCGAACTGCCAGAACGCCAGCCCGGCCGCCGCTACCAGCAAAATCACGCCGAGCTGCTTGTTCTCCGCCATCGTCCGCCTCTTCTCGAGCCCACCCACGTTGTCGTGTCGACAGTAGGTGGCGAGGTGTGCTCACAGGATCAGGCAGATCCCCCGAGCTGCCCCTGAACGCTTCTCAGGGGTCACCGGTGTAGCTCGCCGCGGGAGACTGCTGCGGCGAGGTCGTCGCCGGTGGTGCCGTAGAACGTGCGGGCCCAGAGGGTGTCGTCGTACCAGTAGGGCCCGTCGTCCCCTGGCAGCGACGCCGGCGCGGTGCCGCGCTTCAGCGCTCGACGGCAGTCCGCGCACAGCGGCAGCGTGAGGGTCGTGCCATCAGCCTCGACCTGCGTCGGCTTACCGACGGACCGACCATGCAGCGGATTGAAAGCACACAGATCCGGTACGGCATCCGCCCGACCCGTCACCGCGACGTCGTACTCCCGGCGCGCCTTGTCCAGCAACACCATCGCGCCCACCAGATCCACCAGCGACGTAGACGAATCGAGAACCTTCCCCGCCGCCGCATGATCGTCGAGCGCTGCCTGTTGATGCGCCAGACCAGGACCGCCAGTCGTCGGCAACGCGGCGAGCTTCGTGCCCAGCGTCGTCAATCCAGCCGTCGTGTCGCGCTCCAACCGCCGGCGCCGCTCGGCCGCGACCGTCGCGGCAACATGCGGCGGGATCCGGAACGCCTTCTCACGGCGGGCCCCTGAGCCCCGCCGCCGCAACCCGATCACCAGACCCAGCAGAACCAGTACGACAAGCCCGCCGACGATCGACAGAGCGACGATCCAACCATGCCCACCTGGCTCGTCGTCGGAGGTGGAAGCAGGCGTGGAAGAAGTCGGCCGAGGCGTGGTCGCAGGGATCCCCGGCGCCGCCAGCAGCTCGTACATCCGCGCCAGCACCTCCGTCGGCCCCGCGTCGTACCCCTCGTCATCCAGCGCCCGCTCCCGCGCCGCCTGCAGCTTGTCCTCACTCACCTGCGGTACGTCGCGCGCCTCGTACCACGGGAAGCGATCCCCGCCGTCGACCACGACGTACAACCCCGGTTTGCGCAGCGCGTCCTCCACCAGGGTGAGCACAGTGCTCTCCTCGCCCTGGAACTCGTCGCTCGGCGTCAGCGGCAAGATGATCGTGTAGATCGGGTACCCGACCGCCTTGGCCTTCGTCCGTACGTCGGCCCGCAGCTTCTCCGGCAGCGCCGACGCGTACGCCGGATCGATGTACACCGGGTCCTTGGTCAACGCCGTCGCGATCTCCCGAGCCCGCTCCGCCGGCGTCTGTGCCGTCGCCGCCTCGGCCCCGGCCGGAACCGCGACCAGCATCACCAAAGCGGCCAAGCAGCTCAACAGGCCCTTCACGCGTTCCCCTTCCGACGTCGAGCGGCCAGCGCCGCCACGATCAACACGAACCCGGCGAGGATCCCGCCGCCGATCATCCCGAGCACGCCGCCGCCGAGACCGTTCCCGATCGCCTTGCCCACGGTGAACTTCTCCTCCGGGTACGAAGGCGCAGGCTCGGTCGGCGCCGGCTCGGTCCGGGCCGGCTCAGGCGAGTAGCGGGCGTTCAGCTCGACACTGTAGAGGTACTTCGAGAGCTGTGCGCTCAGCGTCTCGTCCTTGTCCCGCCAGGTGCTGTCCGGCGCGTACGCCGCGAGCTCATGCGCCACGCCGTACGTCGTGTCGCCGTCCATCACCACGTACACGCCCGGCTTCCCGTTCGCGGCTGCCATCCGACCGGCCAGCAGCGTCGCGTCCCCCTTCTCCGGGAACCACGAGCCGGTCGGTACGACGGCAACGAACACCGGCGTCTTCGCCGCCGCGATCACCCGCAACATCTCGTTGCCATCAGCAATCGAGCTGAAGTCGGGATCGACGTACAACCCATCCTTCGCCCAGGCCGCCGTGGCCGCGGCGACCCGCGGATCGGTAGGCGTGGCCGCCCAAGCCGTCCCGGTCAACGCGAAGGCGGTTGCTAGCAGCAACAGAATCAGGCGCCTCATCGGACCGCGATCCGTTCCGGCAGGTCGTCGGACAGTGCGCCGAAACCGGTCGCGACCATCGGGCTGTCCTCCGGGGCGAGCGTCCAGTACGGAACCTTCTTGCGGTCATGACCGAGCAGCCCGGCCTTGCTCCACACCCGCAGCCCGATCGGTGTCCGCCCGCGGCGCAGAACGTTCGCGCAGTTCTGGCAGGCAGGTACTTCGACCTCGTCCTCCCAGCCGACCTGCGTCGTACCGGGGTTGTGCAACGGGTCGAAGAAGCACGGCGGCTGCAGCTCCGCTCCCGAGGCGACGCGCTCGGCCTGCCGGGCGAGGACGAGCGCACCGGCGGCGGCGAGCAGATCCTCCGGCTGATCCGCGCGCAGCGTGCGCGCCGCATCCAGCCGGCGGTAGGCATCGTCTCGCTGATCGAGCTGCTGAGTCGTCTTGTTGGTGCGCTTGTCGAGCCGCGCGAGAGCCCGCTCGGCCTGCTTGATCTTGTCGTCCGCCTTGAGCTCCACGTACCACGCCTCGATCGGCGGATCGTCACTCCGATGCAGGTTGGTCTGCTTGCCGGGCCGCCGCCGGCGCAGCCCGAGGAAGAGAACCAACGCGAAGCCGAGCACCGCGCCGACCCCAATCCCGACGTACGCCGACCGGTTCTCCTTGTCGGTCACGGACAGACCGCCATCGGAGTGCTGCGGATCCAGATCGCCATGCGGGACCGGCGGCAGCGGACGGCCGTCGTACGCCGTCGAGGCCTGCTGGATCGTGCGGACGATCTGCGGCGCCGGCCGCTCGTCGATGATGTCGGAGTCCTGCTTGTCATCGGCCCGGACGCTGTAGAGGTCGCGACCCCGCAGCCCGGCGGGCCGGAACAGCGCCGCGTTGTCGGACCAGTAGTTGTCGTAGACAACCGCGACGATGTACACCCCGGGCTCGCCGATCCTTGCGTGCAGCAACGTCGGCAGGTCGTACCCACTCGCCCGCAGGTACGGCGACTGCGGGACGAGCGCGACGTACACCGGGAGACCGGCGGAGCGGATCGCAGTACGGATCCGGGCCAGCTCGGAGGCCGGCATCGTCGGCTGCAGGCGTTCGTCCACGGAGACGTGGTCCGTCCGCCAGGCCGCGGCGATGCGGTCGGGCAGCTCGGGGGTGTCGGCCTGCGCGGGGAGCGCCGGCACGAACGCCAACGTCGCGAGGAGGGCGGCGAGGAGACGGGCGGCGGACATCGCGAACAGCCTACGACGACCGAATCTGGGCACACTCACACGGACGCCGAATCCTCCCTGCCGGTTCCGGAATAGACGCGACCCTGGCTCGGACAGGGGAGACCAAGCCAGGGTCACGGTGTTGCAGGGCAGAAACGTTGCTACAACACCCCGCTTTACAACAGGGCAGATCGCGGGGCATCCCGGGGCAGATCAATCTGCCCCGAGTTGGAACCCTCCGGCTCGACCGCGCAAGCACCCGAGCCGGAGGAGCTTCAGAAGGCGGACTCCGGGAGGTCCATCACGTCCAGATCGGTGAGCTCGGCCTTGACCCGCTCGGCCCGGACCGACGGCATCGTGCTGCGGACGAACCACTGCGCGGCCGCCACCTTGCCGGCGTAAAAGTCCTGGTCAGCAGGGGAAAGCTCGCCGCCCAGCCGGTCCAGCGCGACCTCGGCCTGGCGGAGCATCAGCCACGAGCAGACCACGTCACCGAGGACGAACAGCAGCCGTGAGGTGTTCAGGCCGACCTTGTAGACGTTGCGCGGGTCGCCGTTCTCCGCCTGGGGGTTGCTGGCCATCAGGGCCTGCCCCATGATGCCCAGGATCTTCTGGGTGTCCTCGAGGCCCTTCGCGAGCAGCCCGCGCTCCTCCTTCAGCCGGCCGTTGCCTGCCTCGGAAGCGACAAATGCCTGCACCTGCTCGGCCAGATGGCCCAGTGCCTTGCCCTGGTCCTTGATGATCTTCCGGAAGAACAGGTCCTGACCCTGGATCGCGGTCGTGCCCTCGTAGAGGGTGTCGATCTTCGCGTCCCGCACGTACTGCTCGATCGGGTAGTCCTGCAGGAAGCCGGACCCGCCGAACGTCTGCAGCGACTCGGTGCCGAGCAGCGTCCACGACTTCTCCGAGCCGTACCCCTTCACCAGCGGCAGCAGCAGGTCGTTGACCCGCTCGGCGAGGTCGTCGTGCTCACCGGCGTACCGCGCCTGCTCGGCCCGGTCCTGGTACGTCGCGGTGAACAGCACCAGCGCCCGCAGCGCCTCGGCGTACGCCTTCTGCGTCATCAGCGAACGCCGTACGTCGGGGTGGTGGGTGATCGTGACCCGCGGCGCGTCCTTGGCCGGCTGCGTCAGGTCCGCGCCCTGCACCCGCTCCTTGGCGTACTCGAGCGCGTTCAGGTAGCCGGTGGACAGCGTGGCGATCGCCTTCGTGCCGACCATCATCCGCGCGTACTCGATCACCTGGAACATCTGTGCGATGCCGTCGTGCACCTCGCCGAGCAGCCAGCCCTTCGCGGGTACGCCGTCGCCGAAGGTGATCTCGCAGGTCGTGGAGACCTTGATGCCCATCTTCTTCTCGACGTTCGTGACGAAGGCGCCGTTGCGCTCACCCGTCAGCTCACCGGTCTCGAGGTCGAAGTCGTACTTCGGAACCACGAAAAGGCTCAGGCCCTTGGTACCCGGACCGCCGACGCCCTCGACGCCCTGCGGTCGCGCGAGCACCAGGTGGACGATGTTCTCGGTCAGGTCGTGCTCGCCCGAGGTGATGAACCGCTTGACGCCCTCGATGTGCCAGCTGCCGTCCTCCTGCAGCGTGGCCTTGGTGCGGCCGGCGCCGACGTCGGAGCCGGCGTCCGGCTCGGTCAGCACCATGGTGGCGCCCCAGCCGCGCTCGATGATGTGGTGCGCGATCTTCTTGTCGCGGTCGACGCCGTTGCGCCACAGGACGTGCGCGAAATTCGGGCCGGCGGCGTACATGTGCACCGGCGGGTTGGCGCCGAGCACCAGCTCGGCGGCGGCCCAGCGCAGCGACGGCGGGGTCGGCTGACCTCCGAGCTCAGCCGGCAGCTCGAGCTTGAACCACTCGGCGTCCATGTAGGCGTGGTAGCTCTTCTTGAACGCCTCGGGCATCCGGACCTCGTGCGCCTCCGGGTCGAAGACCGGCGGATTCCGGTCGGCCTCCCCGAACGACTCGGCCAGCTCGTGCTTGGCCAGCCGGTCGATCTCCGCGAGCACCTCGCGGGCGGTGTCGACGTCCATGTCGGCATACGGGCCCTGACCGAGCACGTCGCCGCGGCCCAGGACCTCGAGCAGGTTGAACTCGATATCCCGCAGATTCGACTTGTAGTGGCTCACAGAAGCTCCCTTACTCACGAGTAACTTAAGTATATACCCGTCAGTAATGAGGGCAAAGGGGGTTTGCTGTGACCTGTGACCAGGCTGATATACGAGACCCACTCGACCACTGTCGACAACGAACGCGGAATCGCGACCGGATGGCTGCCGGGACAGTTGTCCGAGCGCGGGCAGCGGGAGTCGCGCGAGCTCGGGCTGCGGCATGCGGACGTCGACGTCGTCTTCAGCTCGGACCTGCATCGCGCGGTGCGGACCGTCGAGCTGTCCGGACTGACGGTGCCGCACCTGCGGGACTGGCGCTTGCGTGAGTGCAACTACGGCGAGCTGAACGGTGCGCCGGTGGAGGCGCTCGAACCGAGGGCCGAGCGCGTCCAGACTCCGTTCCCCGGCGGTCAGAGCTACACCGACGTCCTCGAGCTGACGCGTGCGTTCCTCGAGGACGTCAAGCGCTGGTACGGCGATGGCACTGTCCTGGTGGTTGCCCACTCGGCCAACCGATGGGCGTTGGAACATCTGCTGGGGAGCGGGCAACCGTTGGAGAAATTGCTGATGGGGCCGTTCAACTGGCAGCCCGGCTGGACCTACGCCTTGTAGACGGTCGCGCTGCCGTACAGCTTCTGCGTGAACGACGTCATGTACGACGACGTGTCCGCCTCGGTCAGGTTGTAGGTGAGGAAGACGCCGTACCCCTCGCTGACCGTTCGCTGGGCGAGGCTCGCGGCGGTCGATGAGCTGGTGGCGGTGTAGGAGATGGCGGCCGGTGAGAGGCGGGACTTCTCGCTGGGGCCGACCGGGACGCCCCACGTGCCGTAGTACGGGTTCCAGGCGTAGTTGAAGGTCTCCGCGATGCTCTGGCCGTTGTACGACAGGCGATCCGCGGCCGGGCCGATGTCGTAGAGCGTGATCAGCTTGTTCGGGAGTTTGGCGCGGAGGGCCTGGACCAGATAGACGAACGAGAAGTCGTTCGGCTGGCCGGTGCCGTTGTTGCCGTACTCCGCGTACTCGTCGTCGAAGTCGATGCCGTCCAGGCCGTACTGGTTGACCGCGTCGGCGAGCTGCTGCGCGAACGCGTCGGCGGCGGCCTGGTTCGGGAAGTTCGCGAAGCCGGCGCCCTGGTGGTTGCCGAGGATCGACAGCAGGACCTTGATGCCCTTCTGCTGCAGCGGGCGGACCTGGGTGGCGACGTTGTTCAGGACGTTGGTCACCTGGTCGTTGAAGAACAGGTACGCGTTCGAGCCGTCGTAGTTGATGTTCGCCGCGAAGATCACCGCGACGTCGATCACCTGCGCGCCGCCGTTCGCCAGCGTGTACTTGCCGGCGCTCAGCATGCTGTGGTCGTTGACCTCGATGTACGCGACGGTGACCGGGCCGGTCTTCTGCGCGCGGCGGCACTTTGGCGCGGCCTCGGCGGGCAGCGCGGCACCGGTGGCGGCCGCGGCGGTGCCGGCGGCCAGGGCTGACAACAGGGTCCTTCGTTTCATGAGTGGTGAGCTCATCCGATCGACTCCTCGTCAAAGGTGGGCGGTGTCGCTATATCGGTTAAGTACCGGTCGCCGCGGGGCGATTGGCCCAGGCGGCGACAGGAGATAAACCGGTATAGCGACACCGATCATCGATCGGGGCCAAACCCGGTGTCAAGGGTTCACGACAACGGTACGACGTCCGTCGTGCCGCCGGCCTCGACCTTCACCTCGGCGCGGCTGCCGGCCGGTACCAGGAGCGCGTTCGAGCGCGCCGGGCTCCACGTGCCGCCGTCGTACCGGTAGGAGAGTTGCGCGTCCTTGCGGGCAACGGCCCAGCCCTGGTTGTCGGGGAGTTTGATCGCGACCGGGAGCGCGGTCGCTGCGTCCGGTACGCCGCCCCCGACGATCCTGAGGTTGCCGGTCTTCGGCTTGAGTACGGCGTACAGGTGGGTCGGGTCGTTGTCGAGCGCCTGCTCGCCGAGGTACACCGCGGTCCCGTTGGTGGTGACGCCGTACCCGGTCCAGATCGAGAACGCGGTGCTGTTCGCGTTCGGGTCGCTGACCTTTCCGATGGCGTCGTTGAAAAGCTCGTTCGCCTTCGAGCGCAGCTTGTTGGCGCCGTCGCTCATCGGCCAGAGCCCGTCGCTCTCCTGCGCGAAGTCCGACCAGAGGCGGTTCTCCGGCGTCTCGGTCATCGCGGGGCCGGTGTACAGGACCGAGAGGGACGAGAAGGCGGTGCCCGGCATCCGGTTGATCTTCAGGTCGTCGACCTTCTGGCCGGCCGGCAGCTTCACGATCGCCACGCGGTCGCGGAACGTCAGCTGGTTGTAGGTGCGCTTGACCGAGCCGTCCTCGGCGTACGTCCGGCCCAGCGACAGGCCGATCGGCTTGCCGGGCATCTGGAGAGCGACCAGTGCTTTGGTGCCGTCCTTCTCGACCACGAACGCGGTCTGCTGGGACGCGCCCGGGACCGGGTAGTCGTCGCCGAGGACGGTCGGCTTGCCGTCCTTCCCGTCGCCGACGTACCCGACCAGCGCCGCGACGCCCTCGTGGTACAGCTGCACGTCGGAGTGGTTGCGGAGGTCGGAGTTCTCGACCACGATCGCGGCCCGGCCGCCCGGCGTGTTGCCGGCCCAGGCGACCTTCGCGTCGCCCTGCATGTGGTTGAAGATGCCGCGGTCGTGGTTGATCGACCTGCCGTGCGAGGACCGCCAGGCCTCGAGCACCTGCCGGAGGTATGCCGTGTCGCCGGCCAGGTCGCCCCGGGTCGGACCGTTCATCAGGAACGCGTACGGGTCGCCCTCGCCGGGGCGGGATGCGACCGGCGGATCGGACCGGTGGTCGAGGACGGCCGGAGCGGTGACCGCGACCCCGCCGACGACAACAGTCGTCAGTGCGATCGCTCCGGCGGCGAGGAAGCGGCGGCGCCGGAGTCGGCGAGCCCCGCCGGCCCGGGCGCGGTCGAGCAGGTCGGACGGGGCCTCGACGCTGTCGACGTCGGCGCTCAGTCGCTGCTTGAGTTCGGTCTCGGTCATCGGAGTCCTTCCAGGATGGCGGGTTCGGTGATCAGGCGGAGCCGGTCCAGTGCGCGGGACGTCTGGCTCTTCACGGTGCCGAGTGAGCACCCGAGCGCGTCGGCGGTCTGGGCCTCGGTGAGGTCTTCGTAGTACCGGAGCACGATCACGGCGCGCTGCCGCGGCGGGAGCTCCTGCAGGGCGGTGATCAGCTGGTCGCGGACGGCGTGGTCCTCGGCCCCGTCGGGCGTCGGCCGGTCGTGGTCGGCGAGCGCGACCTCGGGTTTGCGGCCCTTGCTGCGCCACCGGTTCGCGGCGAGGTTGGCCAGGGTCCGGCGGGCGTACGCGTCCGGTGCGCTGTGGATCCGCCGCCAGGCGACATACACCCGCTCGTACATCTCCTGGACGAGATCCTCGGCCGCCGACCGGTCGCCGACCAGCAGCACGGCGGTCCGCAGCAGCCGGGTCGAGCTGCCCCGGACGAAGTCGTCGAAATCATCACCCCGCGTGACCATCCACCCCTCCTCGGTGATCGTTCTCGTAGTCAGATAGACACCGGCGCAGACCGGAAGGTTGCATTGCCCGGGTCGCGGCGTGGCGGCGTTGTGAATGAAGATGGACGCTCCGACCGCCATCGACGGGAGTTGATATGCGAGTGATCGGGCTGATGTCCGGTACGTCGTACGACGCCATCGACGCCGCCGCCGCTGACCTGCGGCTGGACGGCGACGTGCTGGTGCTGACGCCGCTGGGCATGCTCAGCCAGCCGTACCCGCCCGAGCTGCGGGCGGCGGTCGCGGCCTCGTTGCCGCCGGCATCGACGACGGTCGAGCAGGTGTGCCGGCTGGACACCGGGATCGGGCAGGCGTTCGCCGCGGTGGCCCGGCAGGCGGTCGAGCAGCTGTGCGGCGGGTACGCCGATCTGATCGTGTCGCACGGGCAGACGGTGTTCCACTGGGTCGACGACGGAACGGTGCGCGGGACGCTGCAGCTCGGGCAGCCGGCATGGATCGCGGAGGCGACCGGCGTACCGGTGGTGTCGGACCTGCGGGCGCGGGACGTGGCGGCGGGCGGGCAGGGTGCGCCGCTGGTGAGCATCATCGACGTGCTGTGGTTGCGCGGGCGTCCCGGCGTACCGGTGGCTCTGAATCTCGGCGGGATCGCGAACATCACCGTCGTCCACGGCGAACCGGTTGCCTTCGACACCGGTCCGGCGAATGCGCTGATCGACGCCGTGGTGACCGAGCTGACCGGGCGGCCGTTCGACGCGGACGGGGTGATGGCGGCGCGGGGTCAGGTGCATGAGGAACTGCTCGGTCGGCTGCTGGCGGAGCCGTACTACGCGCGGCCGGCGCCGAAGTCGACCGGGAAGGAGCTGTTCAACCTGGCCTATGTCGCGCGCGCGATGGAGGGGCTGCCGGAGATCCCGGCGGAGGATCTGGTCGCCACCGTGACCACGCTGACCGCCCGGACGGTCGCGGACGCCGTACGGCGCTATGGCGGCACGGAGGTGGTCGCATCAGGTGGCGGGATCCAGAACCCGGCGCTAATGCATCTGCTGGCGGACGAGCTGGAGATTCCGGTCCGGACCACGGATGAGCTCGGCATGCCGTCGGCGGCGAAGGAGGCGTACGCGTTCGCCGTACTCGGGTTTCTGAGCGTGCACGGCCTCGGCGGGACGGTGCCGAGCTGCACCGGCGCGAGGCATTCCAGCGTGCTCGGATCGGTCACACCCGGGCTCAGCGGACTGCCCACGATTACCGGTGAGGCACGACCTCCGATGCGCCTTCTGGTGCAGTGACCGCACACTAGAGCTGTGACGAGGATGTTCGTGGTGACAGGGGCACCCGGATCGGGGAAGACGACAGTGGTGCCGGAGCTGGTGCGGCTCAGCCCGGGGAACCTGGTCGTGATGGACATGGACGAGCTGCTCGACGACAACGGACGGCTGCTCGGGATCGACATCGCGAGCCCGACCGCGGCGCCGATCTGGCCGGCGTACAACGCGCTCTGGTTGCGGATCACGGAGCTGATCAGACGGTCCGGGATCCCGGTGCTGCTGCTCTCCCCGCTGCTGCCGTCCGAGCTGCCGGAAGGCCGCTGGCTGCATCTGGACTGCCCGGACGCCGTACGGCGGAAGCGGCTGGCCGGGCGTGGTTGGCCGGAGGCGGAGATCAAGGAGGCGCTGGCGGACGCGGCCGAGATCCGCAAGCACGTACCGCGGTCGGTGCGCGGTGACGTCTCGCCGGAGCGGTCGGCGAAGAGCATCCTGGACTGGATCCGGGGCGAGCGGTTCGGCAAGACGCTCAGCCTGTGGGGCCGGCTCCGGAGTTGACCTTCGAGTTGGTTCAGGGATCAGGGTCGGGGCCATGAGGCTGACGATCAGTGAGTTTGCGCGGGTGGTGGGGCTGGCACCGAGCGCCCTGCGGTTCTACGACGACTGCGGGCTGCTGCCACCCGCCTTCGTGGACGCGGCCAACGGCTACCGGTACTACGACCGCTCGCAACAACCCCGAGCCCGCCTGCTCCGCGACCTCCGCGAGATCGACCTGCCACTCCCCGAGGTCCGCATCGCCCTGGACGCCGACCCGGCCGAGGTCGCGGACCTGGTCCGCTCCCACCTCCGCACCCTCGAAGCCAAGTCCACCGCCACCCGGGCCGCAGCCGAGCGCCTCCTCACCCAACTCGTCTCCCACCGAACAACCGCGGTGATAGGAGGCCCGGAACTGGCCAGCGCGATCCGCCAGGTAGCACCAGCCGCAGCAGGGCCCTCGGGCGGGCACGCTGCCTCGGCGGGTGGAGTTGGGGCGGGCGAGTTGGAGTTCGTGTTGAGCTGCGTGCTGATCGAGTTGTCGCCTGAGGAGATCACGTTTGTGGCGACTGATAGGTATCGGTTGGCAGTGCGGACCGTTCGGCCGGTGGAGTTCGGTGGGGTGGCAGGGCGAGTGCTGGTGCGGGCTGAGGAGTTGGCTGGGGTTGCTCGGTGGGCCGCGGCGGGGGATGTGGTCCGGGCGGAGGTGGACGGCGGGCTCAGACTCGTGCGGGGTGACGAGTCGCGGGAGTTGGCGGTTGTCGATGCCGAGTTTCCGGCGTACCAGCAGATTCTGGACGGGTTGACGCCGCCGGCTTGCCGGGTGGTGGTGGATCGGGTGGGGCTGCTCGACGTGCTGGTCGGCCGGGATGTGGTTGCTTTTGACATCGACTCCGAGAGCCTGCGGATCGGTGACGAGGTGAAGCTCGACGCGATCGGGTCCGGGGCGGTGCGGGTCGGGTTCACCGCGAGTCTGCTTGCCGCGGCGCTGGAGGCGAGTGTCGGGCCGGACGTGTTGCTCGAGATCTGTGAGCCGGCGCGGCCGGTCGTCGTACGGTCGGCCGACCAGGGTACGTTCACCACGCTCGTCATGCCTGTCCGGCTGGACGGGTGACGCGGTCGTACTACGGCTGGCTGGCAGGTTCCACACTCTCGGTTCTCGGCGACACCGCGCTGTTCTTCGCGCTGGGCTGGGCGGCGACGGGCATTGGCCCGCGGATCGCCGCGCTGGTGCTGACCGGGTTCACCCTGCCACGCGCCGTACTCCTCCTGCTCGGCGACCGGATCGGTCCGCGCCGACTGCTGCTCGCGTGCGGCGCGATCGTCGGGACCTGCTGCTTCCTACTGGCCGTGGTGGTCGGGATCCATGGAGTCTCGGCCGGTCTGCTGGTGACGACGGCGGTTGTGGTCGGGACGGTTGACGCGTTTGCGCTGCCGGCCGCGGGTGTGCTGCCGCGGCTGTTCGTGCCGGACGATCAGTTGCCTAGGGCAATGGCGTTGCGCACGTCGGCCACGCAGCTGATCACCCTCGTTGGCGGACCGGCGAGTGGGCTGCTCGTGGTCACGGTCGGGTTGGCCGGTGCGCTCGTGCTCGACGGATTGACGTTTGCGGTGCAGTTCCTCGTGTTGTTCATCCTCAGACCGCCGTACGACGTGGGCCCGACGCAACCGGCAGGCCGTTCCGTTGTGCGTGAGGCGTTGGACGGGTTGCGGGTTGCTGCGGGGGATCCCGTGTTGCGGACGGTGTTAGCTGTGGTGGCATTGGTCGCGGCGTTCGTTCTGCCGGTCACGTCGTTGTGCGTTCCGTTGCTCGCCCGATCACACGGGTGGGCGGCCGGGCAGGCCGGGTTTGTTGTGGCGGGCAACGTTTGCGGTGGGTTGGTCGTGACGATCCTCGTTGCGCGCTTCGGCACCTTTGATCGTGCGGGGTTGACGGGTGGCGTCGGGTGTCTGCTTGCTGCGGTCGCGATCTCGGGGCTCACGCTGGCGCCGTCCGTCGCGTCGGCGGTCGGTGCGATGGTCGTGCAGGGCGTCGGGGTCGGGCTCTTCACGTCGCACCTTGCGCCGGTGTTCGTTCGCAGTACGCCGCGATCCCATCTGACCCGGCTGCAGTCGTTGCTGTCGTTGGTGCAGACCGTTCCGCTGATCGTCTCGACGAACCTGCTCGCCGCGCTCGACATTCATCATGCGTTGATGCTCGCCGCCGCGGCGACCGCGCTTGCCGGTCTTCTGCTGGTCCGCGACTACTTGCCGAAGTCGATCTCGAAGGTCGGGTAGTCCGGCTGCGGACACGGATCACCGTGGTACCCCAGCGCCTCGTAGAACGGCGCCGCGCGCTCGTGATGGCCCTGCCATTCGAGATGCCGCACTCGGGTGGAGGCCCACTCGGCGACCGCCGCCATCAACGCTCGACCGACACCGCCCCGTCTGCGGTCCGGCAGGACGTACAGGTCATGCAGCCGCCCGTGGTGCCGGCGCCCGGCCCGGAGATGCGTGCCGTAGTCCTGCACCGCGGCGTACCCGATCAGCTCACCGCCGTCGTCGTACCCCAATGCCACCCACCGCGGATCCTCCACCAACTCCTCGAAGTACCCCCGCGACTCCGGCTCAGAGAACTCGGTCCCGAAGCCCTTCACCAGCGGCCACAAACCCGCCCAGTCGTCGACCGTCAACTCACGCACACCCATCCGCCTACCGTCCCAGCCTCCGCTCGGCCTGACACCCCATTTCCTGAGCTTGACAACATGTTGTCCAAATGACAGCATGTTGTCTATGAGAACAGCTTATGTGGCGGTGTACGAGACGTTGGCGGACTGGGAGATCGGGCACCTGGTGGTGGAGTTGCGGACCGGTCGGTTCACCGGCGTGCCGTGGACCGTGGTGACGGTGGGGGAGTCGCTGGAGCCGGTCGTGACCATGGGCGGGATGCGGATCGTGCCGGACGTGACGATTGCCGACGTCGAGCCGGATGCGGGAGACCTGCTGGTGCTGGCGGGGTCGGGGCAGTGGGACAACGGCGGTGGAGATGCGTTCGCGAAGTTGGCGGCGCGGTTCCTCGACGCTTCGGTGCCGGTGGCGGCGATCTGTGGCGCGACTGCGGGTCTCGCGAGGGCGGGGCTGCTGGATGAGCGCAAGCACACGAGTGCGGCGAAGGAGTACCTGCAGGCGACGGGATACCAGGGTGTCGGCAACTACGTCGACGAGCGCGCGGTGGTCGGCGGGGATCTGATCACGGCGGGGCCGGACTCGCCGGTGCAGTTCGCGCGCGCGGTGCTGCAGCGGCTCGAGTTGGCGGACGAGCGGAAGCTGGACGCGTACGAAGGCGTGTTCCATCGCGCCGACCCCGCGGCGTACGCGACGCTGGTGGGATGACGGTTCCACCCCGGGAAGAGTGGCCGAAGCCGACGAAGCAGTCGGAAGGTGGTGCGGTGTTGACGGATGTCGTCCTCGCCACCTTCCGGCTGAACGCGCGGCTGATGGAGGCTGCCCAGGACCTTGCCGCGCACGGCGGCCTCACGGCTGCGTGGTGGCAGGTGCTGGGCGGTGTACTCGATGAACCGCGGTCGGTCGCCGACGTCGGGCGGATCATGGGCGTCAGCCGGCAGGGTGTGCAGCGCATCGCGGATCTGCTCGTCGAGCGCGGCCTCGCGGAGTACCGGCCGAATCCGGCGCACCGTCGCGCCAAGCTGCTCGCCTGCACCGAGGCCGGCTACTGGGCGATCCGCCAGATCGCGGTCGCCCAGCACCCGTGGACCTCGCAGCTCGCGAAGACCGTCGAGCTCGACGACCTTCGTACGACGCTCGCCACGATGCAGGCGATCATCGCCAAGCTGGAAGAAGCTTGATCGCCAGGCTGCTCCCGTAGGTGTGTCGCGTGGTGAAGGTCAATCGGGTGCCGGTGAGCGTCCGGGTCACCTGAACGCCTGGCGCGGGCGACGCGGGCTTGAGGTACTGCGCCCACAGGTTGACGGTGATCGTGTCGCGCTTGGTCGTCGGATCGGAGACGGCAACCTGGACGCCTGACGATTGACGCCGCAGGAGCAACGACGCAGGGCCGTCGATGGTGAGCCCGGGAAGGTTGTGCCGGCCGGAGGTGAAGGTGTTGGCGGCCGTCAGGCGGAGGCCCAGGTGCTGGATCGCCTGTAATTTAACGGTGTTGGCGACGGGCAGGATCCGGTTGTGCTGGTACGCCTTGAGTGCAGATTCTGTTGCGTTGGGCACCAATACGTAGGCGAGGGATCCGCTGGTGGCGGTGAGGGCGAAGACCTGCTTGGTGACCGGCGTGTCCGGGTTCGAGGTGCGGACTACCCGGCGGCTGCGCGTGACTGTCTGCAGATCTACTGACAGCTGCGTCGGCTGGAGGAAGTGGTAGCCGATCGACGCGGTGCTGTTGGCGTAGCGGAGCCAGCGTGGAGTGACTGTTCCCGGACCGGTCCATGCGCTGCCGTCGCGGCGTGCGCCGGTGATCGTGACGGGGTCGGTTGCGCCGGCGATGCGGGTGTCGAGGGTGGTCGTGACGGCGCGGGTCGCGTCGCCGACGCCGGCCGCGAGTACGACGATCTCGTCGTCGAGCAGGAACCACGACTTGGTCGCCGATGCGTTCTTGTAGACCACGAAGTCGTCGGGCAGGCTCGCACGCGACGCATACGCAAAGTCATCCGACTGCACCCACCCGACCGCGCCGTACGCATCGAGGGTCGCGCCGCCCGAGTGCACGTTGGTGCCGGTCGGGAAGTAGACGTAGGTGTTCTGCTCCTCCGACGACGCGGTGAACGTCGGCGGATTGTCGTAGTACTGCGTCCCGTAGAGCTCCGGCACCGACTTCCGTGTCTCCACCGGCGCGGTCACGCCGCCGAGCGCGTACGGCGAGACCGTCGTGAAGTAGTCGATGCCGAACGCCTTCGTCTGGTCCTCACCCGCGAGGTAGAGGTAGTGCGCGCCGTCGCCCTGGAACCACGGCATCAGGTTCTCGCCGCTCATGTACTCGTACTTGCTGATCCGCTCCGAGTTCCGCGCCACCGCGAACGCGTACCCGGGCCGTCGATGCACGGTCCGGTCCATCGCGTTGAACGCCGTCGTACTCGCCGCCGGGTTGAGGTCGGCCGGGACGATCGCCGGGTCGTTCTTCAGGTCCGCGAACCGCCCGATGCTCACCGGTGACACGAAGCTGTTCACGTTGATCGTCGGTCGTGCGGTGAACTTCGCGAACGCCTTCAAACGCAGGGCGTCCGTGCCGGTGGCGTAGTCCGCGAGGTCGACGATCGCCTCCACGACGACCGCGACATCGTCGTACCCGGTCGCCGTCCGGGACACCGCACGACCCTTGACGATCTCCATCATCCAGCCCTCGAAGATCAGCGGCGCGAACCCGTGCTCGACCCAGCCCTGGACCACGCCGACCAGGTCGTCACCCTGCGCGTACTCCGTCCCGGCGAGCACCTTGATCGTCTGCACGACCCGGCTGAGCAGGCCCTTTCCGTACGAGCCCGTGTACGCGACCGAGGCGTGCTGGATGAACGAGCCGTCCGCGTAGTACCCGTCGGTGACGTCGTGCTGGAGGTTGTACGGGTCGATGGTCGCGAAGACCGTGAACTGGTCCTGCAGCGCCTTCCGGATCCGCGCGTCGTCGTTCAGCAGGGCGCCCTGGAGCACGCGGTTCGCGGTGATGTCGACGAGGTTCGCGCCGGTGTGGAAGCGCGAGTCGAGGTCGACGTCGCCGTCCTTCCCGTTGCGCAGGTAGGCGTCCATCGAGGCGACGTACTGCGTGATCAGGTCGGTCGGGGCGTCGATCAGCGCGAGCGTCTTCGACACGAACGTCGAGATGCCGATCTCCCAGGTGAACCAGTTGCCGTAGTACCCCTTCGACTGGTCGCCGTAGTAGTTCTCGTGCAGCCAGAGCAGCTTCTCCGCGATCCGGGCGCGCACCTCCTCGTTGCCCTGCAGGTCCGACGCCGGTCCGGGCCGGCGGAAGGCGAGCGCGATCTCGTAGAGGTGCTGGTACGACGAGCTGAGGTTCGGATCGCTGGTCCCTAGCGGGAGTCCGGCGAAGAGCTCGCCGGCGCCGGCGCGGTCGAGCGCGGACAACCAGGTACGCGCGGTGCTGTCGATCGCGGCGACCTTTGCGGCGACCTCGGTGCGCGCGTTGGATTCCGCCGTACCGGCATAGATCGCGATCGCGTTGGTCAGCAGTTGGCCGGGGTCAGCGCTCACCGCACCCATGGTGGCGTGCGCGGCCGGAGCCGGATTGACCGCGGTCAGCAGGGCGGTGGCGGGTACGACGGACAGCAGGCGGCGACGAGTGATCTCCACTGGAACTCCCGGGCGGTGGGAAAACCTCACCCCGGGAGTCAATCAGTCGGAACTATCTTCCGGCAAGCGCTTACTGGCCGCCGGCTCCGATGAGCTGGGGGTCGATCGACAGGACCCGGATCGCCTCACCCGACGACTTGGTCGGGATGACCAGCGCGACCTGGTGGAGGTAGTCCTGGTGGAGGCTCTGGGTGTACTTGACCATGCTGCTGAAGGCGGTCGCCTCGCCGCTGGTCCAGTACGCGTTCGAGCCCGGCTCGACCCGCTGCAGGTACTGCTCGGTGAGCGTGAGGAACACCAGGGCGTCGCCGGACGAGGTGATGAAGGCCAGCGGCTCGCCGGACGGCAGGAACGCGTCGGTCACGCTCGCGATGTACGGCTCGGCGGTGTCGTTGGCCTTCGTCGTCGCGCGCAGCTTGAGCATGCTCGACAGGGCGGGGGACGGCGTGAACAGCTTCGACTGCGGGGCGTTCGGGCCGCCGCTCAGGTACGCCGCGAGGTCCTTCGCGACTGTCGCCGGCTGGCTCCGCAGCTTGTTCAGCGCGCTGACGTCCGGGGTGCGCATCCCGTCGACCGACGGTAGATCGGCTGCCTTCGGCGGGTAGACGGAGTGCGTCAGCAGCCACGGGCTGCCGGCGTTCTCGCGCTGCCAGACGCCGAGCTGCCGGGCCCCCGGTGCGTTGGAGACGCCCGAGCTGACCACGAACCGCATCGGGTACGACGCGAACTGCGGCGCGCCGATCTCCGGGTTCGTGTAGCTGAACGGCTTCGAGACGTCCTTGCCGGCCGCGTCGAGCTTCCGCCCGATCACGAAGCCTGCCTGCGTCTGCGCCAGCGTCGGGTTGCCCTCGATCGTCGCGGAGAGCTTGGCGTCGCGCGACTGGTTGGCCTGGTTGTTCAGCTGGTTGTACCGCTGGACGACCGCCTGCGCGTCGGCGAGCGTGACGGCCGGACGGCTGTCCGGCGCAGCCAGGCTGTTCTTCGGCGGCATCAGCCCGCAGCTCGTTGTCGTGAGCAACAAAGCCCCGCTGGCGAGGAGGGCGGCGGTACGGCGGACCGCCTCGTCGCTCTTCTCGAACTCCGGCGAGGCGGCGAGTGGGACCGTCTCGGGCTCGACGGCCTCGGTGCGCTCGACGGTCGGCTCGACGGACTCGGTGCGGTCGGCCGGTTCGTCGTACGTCGGCGGCTCGTCGTACCGCTGGGAGGCGCCGATCAGCGCCGGTGACTTGGCGCGGGCGACCGCTGCGGGCGACATGAACATCGGCGCAGCCGGCACCGGCGTCGGCGCAGGCTTGACCGCCGCGGGTCTCGCCACAGCAGGCTTGGCCGGCGCCGGCTTCGCCGCCGGCTCCGTCTGCTGCATCGGCGCGAACGGGCTGACCCGCTCAGGTGCGAACGGCGACACCCGATACGCCGGGCTGTTGGCCTCTTGAGCGGCCGGCGCGGATGCCACCGCGGCCAGAGCCGGGATGCGGTCCGCGACCGGCACCGGGATCTCGGTCGTGGTCGCGTTGTCGGCGGCAACGTCCGCGACCTTGCGGCGGCGGAACATCAGCGCCAGCCCCAGCGCGAGCACCAGCACGCCCGCACCCAGCACCAGCAGGCAGATCCCGAAGAGGCGGTGCACCTGCACCCCGAAGCTGACCTGCGCTCCGACGGCCGGCGTACCGTCCGCGTTCATCACGACGACCTCGTACCGACCGTCCTGCATCGGCCAGCTCAGCGACTGCGAGCCGGGGGCAGACTGTGCGACCCACCAGTCGAGCTCGCCCGGCGGCGTCAGCTTGCCGCTGCGGCCGCGCAGGTCCTGGGTGCCGAACGTGCCCGGCGGCTCGAAACGGATCAGCCGGGTCTGCGCGGACCCTGCCAGGTAGTCGCGAACGTCGAGGTCCTGCCCGATGCCGACGAACAGCGGCTTGTTGCCCGACGCACTCACGTGCAGCGTCGGGCCGTGCCGGTCGAGCAGCGTGGGCGCGGTGACGACCGCGAGGCCAGAACTGGCGAACTCGCGGCCGGGGGTCGAGATCGTGTTGTCCGGACCGACCAACCAGAAGGCGGCGACGGCTCCGGCCACGGTGGCCACCAGGCCTGCCAGCGTGAGCAGCAGGCCCAGGGTGATGCGGGCGAAACGCATGAAGAGGCTCCCGTTGTACGACGAGCCCGGCGACGGACGGGTGCACCGGACAGGCGGGTGCACCGGTCCGGACCCCTCTCCAGGTATCCGGAAGCTCACCCGTTGTTACTGAATAACTGAGCCAACAAGAATCTGTTACGGGCAGGGCTCGGACGGGTGACGCCGGCGTTGGGGAGCTCAGTGCAGGTACGACGCCCCGTTGAAGTCAAGGACCGCGCCGCTGGCCCAGTTCGCCTGGGGTGAGGCGAGCCAGTAGATCGCGTCGCCGACCTCCTCCGCCGTGGCGACCCGGTCGAACGGGCTCTGCGCTCGGATCGCGTCTCCGCCTGGACCGGCCAGGAAGGTCTCGGTCATGTCGGTGGCGATGAAACCGGGCGCAATTGACGTCACGCTGATGTCATGTGGCGCCAGCGATGCCGCCAGCGACTGCCCGAGCGAGTGCAGCCCGGCCTTGGAGGCGCCGTACGCCGGCACATCCGGCTCGCCGCGGTAGGCGCCACGCGATCCGACGTTGACGATCGCACCCCGCCGTACGCCGTCTGCGGGCTCTTTGTCGAGCATCTGCCGCGCTACGCACCACGTCACATGCGCCGCGCCCTCGAGGTTGACGGCCAACGTACGACGCCAGGTCGCGACCCATTCGTCGTACGACGTCTCGGCCAGCGGGTGACCGACCCGGCGTGAACCGCCGACCGGCTCGTCGACGAACATCGCCGCGTTGTTGACGAGTACGTCGATCCGCCCGAGCGTGGTGGCCGATTCCTCAACCAGGGCAGGGATTGCAGCCGAATCGCCGAGGTCCGCGGCGATCACCCCGTGACCGTCGCCGGGCAGTCCGGCGCGGATCTCCTCGGCGCGGTCGACCGCGCCTCGGCAGTGCAGCACGACCCGGTCGCCGGCCCGTGCGAACGCCTGCGCAGCGGCCGCGCCGACGCCCCTGGACGCGCCGGTGATGAGTACCCCTCTGGACACGGATCCTCCCTCGGTTGACTGCACGCCATTCTGCCTGTGCCGCCATCCTGACGACGACCTGACATCAGAAGGGGTTGACAGTGACGTCACAATGACGTCATGCTGATGCACATGGAACTTGACCACTACCTCGAGTCGGTCCGGCGGAGCGTTGAGAACGCCACCGCCCTGGCCGACGAGCAAACCCGCTCCGTGGCCCAGCGCCTCGGGGCGACGCTGGATGACGCGGGCCGCCTGGCCCTCATCTCAGCCCTGTCCGACGCCGCCGGGGAGATCAGCCGCGAGCTGTCCCCGGGCTCGGTCGAGCTCCGGATGGCCGGTGGCCGTCCTGAGTTCGTGGTCACGCCGGCGCCGAGCCAGCTGACCGGTCCGGACGAGACCGACGACATCGACGACGAGGCCGACGCGGAGGCGAACGAGCAGTTCGTGTTCGACGCCGACGAGCCGACCGCCCGGATCACGCTCCGGCTGCCGATGTCGATCAAGAACAAGGTGGACGAGGCCGCGAATGCCGAGGGCATCTCCTCGAACGCGTGGCTGATGCGCACCGTGATGACCGAGCTGAGCGGCCGTAGCGGCCGTCCGCCCCGGCCGCCGCGCCCGCCGCGCGGTCCGGTGTTCGGTCCGGAAGGCCCGCTGGGCCCGAACGGCCCGCTCGGCCCCGACGGCGTCTTCGGTCCGAACGGCGTGTTCGGTCCGAACGGACCCTTCGGTGACGAGGGCGTCTTCGGTACGGACCGCGGCCGCCGCGACCGCGACCGCCGGCGTGAGGATCGCGACCGGCGCCGCGAGGACAAGGAACGCCGCAAGGGTGGACACGGACCGGGACAACGGATGACGGGGTGGGTCGAATGAGCGACCACAGCGCGACGCAGTACATCGACGACGAGGAGAAGCGGATCGAGCGGATCCGCATCGAGATCGGCTCGGGGCTGGTCGAGATCAAGGCCAACCCGGACGGTGCCGGCACGGCGGTCTCCATGGAGATCGACGGCGACGACGACGGCGTGATCTTCGAGGTGGTCGACGGTGAGCTGATCATCGAGGGCCCGCGCAACGTCCGCCGCGGACCGGAGATCCTGGTCCGGATCGCCACCTCGACGATCCTCGAGGCCCGGGTGAAGACCGGCTCCGGAGACATCACCTCCGAGGTGCCGCTCGGCCCGTCCCGGCTGTCCACCGGTTCCGGCGACGTACAGCTGACCCGGATCGAGGGCGAGCTCGGCGTCAACACCGGCAGCGGGGACGTCAAGGTCGAGGAGGTCACCGGCGCGGTCAAGGCCAGCACCGGCTCCGGCTCGATCGACATCGACGAGGCCGGCGACGCGCTCGGCCTGAGCACCGGCTCCGGTGACGTCACCGTGGGCGAGGCCAACGGTCCTACCTCCGTCAAGGTCGGCTCGGGTGACATCACCATCGAGCGGATCCGCGACCACTCGGTCGCCACCTCCGGTTCCGGCGACGTCAAGGTCGAGATCGCCGACGGACCGAGCGTCCAGGCCGAGACGGCCCGCGGCGACGTCCAGATCGGGGTCCCGGAAGGGCTCCCGACGTACCTCGACCTGAAGACCGTCACCGGGCACATCCGGTGCGACCTCGAGCCCGGCGAGAAGCCGGCCGAGGGGGAGCGCGCGCTGATGCTGCGGGCCCGCACCGTCTCCGGCGACATCACCGTCTACAAGGTCTGACCCGAAAACACCACCGCACGCGTCGGATCGGCGCAGTCGGGTTCGTTGGGTTCATGTAAGCGATCGAGGTCCCGCCGCCCAGGCGGCGGCGGGACCTGAGCGAAGCATTGCCAAAACCAGCCACGGGGATCACCAGAGGGGAACACGATCATGATCACCGAACACCAGGAAGTCGCCCGCTACCGAGTCGCCGAGCAGCTGCGCGCCGCCGAGGCCCGCGCCCAGCGTCACGACCGCAAGGCCGAGCGCACCGGCCCGCGGGAGGGCCTGGCCAGCGCACTGCGCCGGCTGGCCGACAAGCTGGAGCCCACCCGCCGCCTGGCCGAGCCCACCTCCCGGGCCCTGGCCGACCAGCAGCCCCGCCACCGCGGGACCGGACTCTCGATCGTCCGATGAACGCCGTACCGCTGAACAGCGCGGCCGCCGCGCTCTACCACCTGCTGCAGCGTCTGGGGCTCGCCCGGACCAGCTGAGCGATCCCCACGCTGCAGCTTGGTGCAAAGCCTGTGGATAACTGCCGGGCCGACCCATGGACACTGCTAGCGTTCAGTCGATCATTCTCGGTCGACCTTGGGGAGAGAAACCAACGATGTTGCGCCCGATGGTGGCAACTACAGCCGTCACCGCCGCCCTGATCCTCGTGGCAGGCTGCGGCGGCAACGACAAGAAATCCGACTCGGGATCCGACAACGGCAGCCAGTCGACCGCCTCCGCCACCCCGTCCGCTCCGACGGTCCCGTCCTTCGACCCGCCCAAGGCGCTCAGTGTCGCGGCCGCGTTCCCGTCGGCCGACTACCAGGGCCGCTCGACCCTCGACGAGGCCCAGATGGGTATCGCCGGCCAGGTCGCGCTGATCGGCGGCTATGCCGGCCTGAACGGCCACGACGTCACCAACCCGAACAACCAGTGGATGATCCCGTCGAAGTCCGCCGACACGACCACGGTCAACGCCGCGAGCAGCCCGATGGCGGCCAAGGTCGACGGCAAGGACGTCGCGGTCGTCGCGTACGCCGAGACCGACAAGGGCAACGGCACCCAGAAGCCGAAGGGCCTGGTCGTCGTCCAGTGGATCGACGTGATGTCCGGCAAGAAGATCGGTGAGGTCTCCACGCCGGTGAGCACGGTGCAGGGCGAGGGCGACGACGCCATCGGCTCTCCCGGCCTGGCGAACACGGTGGTCGACCCGGAGACCGGCCAGATCGCCGTCGGCGTGGTCGCCGCGGGCAGCATCACCGTCAAGCGCATCGACATGACCGTGTTCGCGGACCCGAAGACGCAGAAGTCCACGATCCTGCCGGGCATGAATCCGGCCGCCGTGCACAGCGGTGTGGTCGCCGGCGCGAAGGGCCAGCAGGCCGACAGCGCCTCCGACGGCACGGCGCTGCTCGCCGACGGTGCGAGCGGGAAGATCACCAAGCAGATCCCGTTGAAGCAGGCCTACCTGAAGCCGATCGCCGGCGCCGCCAAGCACGCGTACTTCTACGGCATGAGGTACATCGACTACGGCCAGGGGACCAAGACCGAAGGTATCTTCGCGCTCGACCTGTCGACCGGTGCCGTGGCGCAGACGGTGTCCGCACTCCCGTCGGACAGCATCGGCGCCGGCGACTACGACTGCTTCGCGGACCAGGCGACCTCGATCGTCTGCACCGACGGCTCCGGCCCCGGCGACGCCGAGATCCTCGGCATCGACGACACGACGGGCAAGAAGACCTGGGGCTTCACCAGCAAGTCCGGCGGGCGCGTCGTGCCCAGCGTGACCGCGGCGTTCCACGGTGTCGTGTACGCGAAGACCGAGGCGCAGCCGGTGATGCTGGACGCCAAGACCGGCCAGGACCTGCCGAGCGCGGCACCGTCCGGCACGCCGAGCTCGGGCGACACGCCGTCCTCCGGTGACACGCCCTCGTCCGGCGACACCCCGTCGACCGGTGACACGCCGTCCGAGAGCGATTCCCCGTCGGACAACAGTTCCCCGGGGAACGGCGACCTGGGTCTCAGCCTCTACAACGGCAAGCAGGAATCGCCCGTTGCCGTCTCCCCCTTCGGAGGCGTCTACCGGCAGTTGCCGACCGGCAACGACTCGTCCGATCTCGAGTCGGTCTGCATCTTCGTCAAGGCGACCGCCTGACAATTGGTAAAGGCCCCGGGAGCTCGTCCCGGGGCCTTTACTTATGTCTTCAGACGTCGGTGCGGTGGAAGTTGCGGTAGGACCGGGACGGCGTCGGGCCGCGCTGACCCTGGTATCGGGAGCCGTACTTCTCCGAGCCGTACGGGTGCTCCGCAGGGGAGGAGAGCCGGAAGAAACAGAGCTGGCCGATCTTCATCCCCGGCCAGAGTTTGATCGGCAGTGTCGCGACGTTCGACAGCTCCAGCGTCACGTGTCCGGAGAAGCCCGGGTCGATGAAGCCGGCCGTCGAATGCGTCAGCAGCCCCAGCCGGCCGAGCGACGACTTGCCCTCGAGGCGGGCCGCGACGTCGTCGGGAAGCGTGATCAGCTCGTACGTCGATCCCAGGACGAACTCACCGGGATGCAGGATGAACGGCTCTTCGCCGTCCGGCTCGACCAGCCGGGTCAGATCCGGCTGCTCCTCGGCCGGGTCGATGTGCGGGTACCGGTGGTTCTCGAAAACCCGGAAGAACCGGTCCAGCCGTACGTCGACACTCGACGGCTGCACCATCGCAGCATCGAACGGATCCAGCTGGACCCGCTTCGCGTCGAGCTCGGCCAAGATGTCACGGTCGGAGAGCAGCACGGTCGCACGTTAGCAGCGTGCTGCTCATCCGCACAGCTTGCACCCAGAACCCGATCCCAGCGGCTGGTGGTGAATCGTCCGGAGCCCTCAGCTCTCCGGTGGGACCGCACCACCAACCTGGGCCTGAGGCAACTAACCTCAGTCGGCCAGCTTGTTGAACTTCGACACCTGGGTGGCGAAGGTCTTCACCTGGGCCGGCGACCAGTCCTTGAGCAGGTCCTCGATCACCTTGTGCCGCTTCTTCCGGGCCGCCGTCAGCTTGCGCTTGCCGGCCGCGGTCAGCGTCAGCAGGGTCGCCCGCGCGTCCGACTTGTCGGCGGCACGCTTCAGCAGACCCTCTTCCTCGAGTCGCGCGCAGGCCCGGCTGACCGGACCCTTGTCCACCTCGAGCGCTGCCACCAGGTCGGCCATCCGCACCGGCGCCAGTTCTTCGACGTGGTTCAGCAACGCGTACTGCGCCGGCTCCAGGTCCGGGTGCGCCTCGTCGGACAGCGTCCGCTGCAGACCCCGCAGCCGCCGTGCCAACGTGACGAGTTCCTTCTCGAGGTTGTCCACCGCGTCACTTGTGTCTGTTGCCACCGTTCACCCCTTCATCCAGTTGCCCGCAACCATCTTGTCCGGTCCGGAGGACCGCGTCCTCACGTTGCGTCGAATGTTGCCCCCGGCAACGCGTTCTAATCTGCCAGAAGATGACGAACCTGCCCAGTCCTGAACGCGCCCTTTGTGGAAAACTGCCCAAGAACCCCCGGCGCAAACCGTCCGCACCCCTCTTTTCGATGCATTCGGCACCTTCTGGGGACAAGACCCTGACCGCGCAACAACCGACGCGCGGACCCGGCGTGGTTGACAGCCCACCGATCGGCTATGCTCTTCACCGCTGCCGGGTCACCGGCAGCGCGCGGGTGTAGTTCAATGGCAGAACATCAGCTTCCCAAGCTGACAGTGCGGGTTCGATTCCCGTCACCCGCTCCGTTGCGAGACCCCGGGCCAGGATTCTGACCCGGGGTTTCGTCGTTCCGGTGGGAACGTTGACCTGCGCAACTGTCTGCCGCGCCAGGAAAACGAACGCTTCAGGCGTTCGTTTGACGTGCCTGCCCGTGCTTCTAAGGAAGCTCTAAAGCTGGCTGAAACCACCCCTGAGGCCGCGCTGTTTGGGTTGTAGCCACGGCGCCGGTTCTCGTCCGGCGCGTTCAGTGGACGAAGGGGATTCACGATGATGAAACGCTCACAGCGGATCGTGGCGACGGTCGTGCTCGCCGCACTGGCCACGACCGGTACGGCGGCGGCGCAGGCGTCCGGCCCGGATCCGAAACCCGGTGCCGCGAAATCCGGTGCTGCGAAAGCAGGTGCCGCGACCAAGGACGGTAAGTCCAAGCCGACCGCGGATGCCGAGTTCGCCGCGATCGCGGCGAAGCTCGGGGTGACGAGCGACCGGCTTGTTGCCGCGCTGGTCGCAGCCAAGAGGTCGTTCACCGGCAAGACCACGGTGACGCCGCAGGCATTCGCGGCAGCGGTCGCGGCCGACCTGGGGCTGCCGGTCGCCCGGGTCAAAGCAGCCGTGGAACCCCTGCTTCTGAAGCCCGGGCGCCCGCGTGCCGGCGACAAGAACGACAAGGGCAAGGAGGGTGCGGACGACCGGAAGAACTCGCCGTTCACGTCGAACGCCGCGGCGGCAAGCCTGGCCTCCAAGCTCGGCGTGTCACAGGCCAAGGCCAAGGCCGCCCTGGCCAAGTTGGTCGCGACACCGGGCGGCATCACTCCGACCTCCAAGTCCTTCCGCCAGATCGCCGCCTCTCTCGGAGTCAGCACCGACCGCCTGATGGTGGCGTTGGGTGAGCTGAAGCAGTCACTCGCCAAAGGCTGACAGCCGCTCATCAGAACTTCATGATTGACGGCGAGGATGGTCGACCATGCGGATACTTGTCGTCGACGACGACCCGGCGGTACGGCGATCGCTCGAGCATGCGCTGCGCCGGGACGGCTACGACGTGGCATCCGTGATGGACGGGGCGTCCGCCCTCGCTGAGCACGGAGTGTTCCGCCCGGACGCGGTGGTGCTCGACGTCCTGATGCCAGAACCGAACGGACTCGAGGTATGCCGGAGGCTGCGTTCGGGCGGGCACGACACGCCGATCCTGATGCTGACGGCCCGGGACCTGGTCGCCGACCGGGTCGCCGGGCTGGACGCGGGAGCCGACGACTACCTGGCGAAGCCCTTCGCTCTGGAGGAGCTGCGGGCCCGGCTTCGAGCCTTGCTGCGGCGTAGCGGCGCAAGGGACGAGGTACTGCATTTCGCCGATGTCGATCTGGACCTGAGTGGCCGTCGGGTCGAACGCGCCGGTCGGCGGCTGGAGCTGACCAAGACCGAGCTGTCCCTGCTGGAGCTGTTCCTGCGCAACCCCCAGCGGGTGCTCAGCCGGACCCAGATCTTCGAGTCCGTGTGGGGCTACGACTTCGGCCCGGAGTCGAACGCACTGTGGGTCTACATCAGCTACTTGCGTCGCAAGCTCGAAGCGGACGGCGGCAGCAGACTGATCCAAACGGTGCGCGGCCTCGGCTACGTCCTGCGCGAGGAGCCATGAACCTGCGCACCCGGCTGACCATCGCCGCAGGGGCGATTGCCGCGGGCGCGATGCTGCTCGTGTCGGTGGTTCTGTACCCGGCTGTGGAAGCCAACCTCCGCGGCCAGATCGACAGCTCCCTGGTGGCGGCGGCCGCAAAGGCCCCGGACGTGGCCAAAGCCATCAAGCAGAAGTTCAAGGGGACGCCCAACGAATCGGCCTTTCCGACTGTTCCGCTGGGGATAGGGAGCACCCAGCTGCAGATCGTGCCGGACCCGGTCCAGGCCGGGCCGTCGTCGGAGTTCGTCGACGTCACCGAGCGGGACGTCAAGGTCGCGAAAGGAACGGCCGCTGCCTACTTCCGCAACGCGGTGTACGACGGCATCGAATACCGCATCTACACCGCCCCCTTCCCAGGATCGCCCAGCACGCTCGTGCGCACAGCGATTCCGCAATCCGATCCTGCGCCCACGCTGCATCAACTCGCTTGGATGCTGGCCGGATCGACGGTGGCCGCCGGCCTCCTGGCAGCGCTCGCCGCACGCCTGGCCGCGCGCCGCGTCCTGCGCCCGGTACGCCGACTCACCGAGACCGTCGAACTGATCCGCACGACCGGAGACCTGGCCATCCCGATCCCCGCCGACAGCCAGGACGAGATCGGCCGGCTCGGCTCCGCGTTCGCCGGCATGACTGCCACGCTGGACGAATCCGTCGGTGCCCAGCGGCGTCTGGTCGCCGATGCCTCGCACGAACTGCGCACACCGCTCACGAGCCTGACCGTGAATCTCGAACTGCTGGCGGAGAACCTGGCCGACGCGCAGGCCCCACACCTGGCGGCCGAAGCGCTCGGCCAGGCCGGCGAACTCAGGACACTGATCAACGACCTGGTCGACCTGGCCCGCTACGGTCAACCCGCTTTCCACACCGAAGACGTCCGCCTCGATCTCGTCGCGGAGCGCGTCGCGGCCCGCGCGTCCCGCCGGGCCGCAGAGATCGAGTTCGACCTGGTCTGTGCGCCCACCCTCGTCCACGGCGATCCCGATGCCCTGGAACGCGCCGTCGCGAACCTCGTCGACAACGCCGTGAAGTGGAGCCCGCCCGGCGGCCGGGTCCTGATCAGCCTCGAGGCGGGCGCTCTCGAGGTCGGGGACGCCGGCCCGGGCATCCCCGACAGCGACCTCAAGTTCGTCTTCGACCGCTTCTACCGCTCACCCGCCGCCCGCGCGCATCCCGGATCCGGGCTGGGCCTGGCCATCGTCCGACAGGTCGCCGAGGCCCATGGCGGCACGGCCGAAGCCGTGCCGCGCCCGACCGGTGCCCTACTGCGCCTGACGTTGCCGGTGTGTCAGCTTCCGTAGACCTCGAGCTCGACGATGCGGGAGTACGTGTGGTCGTTCCCGTCGAGGCAGAGGATCCGTACGGCGTCCGCCTGGATGGGAGTGAACGTCGACGTGACGTGTCCGACCGTGTTGCCGCGGACCTGGTCGACGGTCTGCCAGGTGCCGCCGACGTTGACCTGGACGTCCCAGTCCTTCAGGCCGTTCACCCGAGCCGGGTACTTCGCCGAGTCCAGCGTGTACAGCTCGACCCGGTTGATCGTTGCCGGTGTCGACAGAGCAACGTCGTACGTGTCGGGGAAGGCGGCGCGGGTGCCGTCGTTCCAGCCGGTCAGCGTGTCCCAGTGCTCGGAATCCTTGTCGCCGTCGACGGCGCCGCAGAGGGTGAAGTTGCCGTGCGTGGACGATGCCGTCGCCTGCTCGCCGAGCGCGAGGTTGTCGCCGGGACCCTTCGGCGGCAGCGGGTTGACCGTCACCGGAACGGTCACGCGCTTCCGGTCGACCTCGACACCGATCTTGTACGAGCCGGGCTTGGCGTCGCGCGGTACGCGGACCTCGACCGGTGCGGAGACGGGCTGGTCGGGATCGAGTGCGGGCAGCCAGGACGAGAACAGAGTGCGGGAGAGCTGCAGCGGACCGGTCGGGTCGAGCGTGAGGTCGGCGTACCGATCCTTCGAGCCGGTGTTGGTCATCGTCAGGTTCAGCAGGCCGGGGAAGCAGGGGAGGCCGACCACGCTCAACTGCTCGGGCGCGACGCTGACGGCCACGTCGGAGGTAGTTGCCTTGGGCACCGAGCTGGAGCCGAGCAGGGCGGCGGCCAGCAGGGTGCCGGCCGCGATGACGGTCTGCCGGGGGATGTTCATTCCTGGACCTCCGAGATGCCGGGGCGGCCGTCCTCGACGAGGAGCTTGGCGCGGGTGCTGACAGTGCCGTGCTGGACCGACACCTTGTCGACGACGCGGTAGTCCGAGACCCATTGCTGCGGCGTGATCGTGCAGCTGACGTAGCCGCGCTGGAAGTTGCCGAACTTCATGTGCGGGTTCTCCCGCAGCAAGGTCGCACCGCCCGCGTCGAGGTCCTCACCGTCCATGCCGGACGTGATCGACGTACCGACGAACTCGGCGCCGACCGTCGCCGATGCCGGATCGGTGAAGTCGAGCTTCAGGTCCGACGCGACGCTGCGGTGCAGGTCGCCGGCGATCGACACCAGGTTGCGGACCTTGCGCTGCGCGGCACCGCCGAGGATTCGGTTCCGCGACGCCTCGTACCCGTCCCAGGTGTCCATCGGCACGAGCACCTCCGGCCCGTCCTTGGTGTCGAGTCGCGCGATCGCGGTCTGGTGCGCCATCACGTTCCATCGCGCCCGCGACGCCGACCAGCCGTCGAGCAGCCACTTCTCCTGCGCGTCCCCCGTGATCGTGCGGGTCGGGTCGGCGGTCTCCGGACCCGGTGCCTTCGTGCCGTCGCCGTACGCCTGGTCGGACCGGTACTGCCGTGTGTCCAGCACGTTGAACTCCGCGAGCCGCCCGTAGTTGATCCGCCGGTACAGCTGCATGTCCGGGCCTGTCGGCAGTTGCGCCAGCCGCAGCGGCATGTGTTCCCAGTAAGCGCGGAACGCGTTGGCGCGGCGTACCCGGAACTGCGCGGGCGGCGCGCTCGGATGCGCCTCATCGGCCCAGTTGTCGACGACCTCGTGGTCGTCGAGCGTGACGATCCACGGCGCGTTCGCGTGCGCGGTCTGGAGATCCGGGTCCGTCTTGTACGCCGCATAGCGCTGCCGGTACTCGTCCAGCGTCACGGTCTGCTGGGTGATGTACGGCTCGTTCGAATGCGGCCGGATCCCGCGGTCGATGCCGAACTCGTAGATGTAGTCGCCGAGGAAGAACACCACGTCGTGGTCGCGTTTCGCCATGTCGGCGTACGCCGTGTACCAGCCCTCCCACCACGCCTGGCAGGACGCGAACGCCAGCGAAAGCTTCGACAGTTGGGTATCGGCGGTCGGCGCGGTCTTGGTGCGACCGACCGGGCTGAGGTGACCGTTCACGCGGAAGCGGTACCAGTAGTGCCGCCACGGACGCAGCCCGCGTACGTCGACGTGGACGGAATGGCTCGCCTCCGGACCCGCCTTCACCGAACCGTGGCGGACGACGCGACGGAAGTGCTCGTCCTCCGCGACCTGCCACTCGACGTCGACCGGCCGGCGATCCATCCCGCCGAACGGCGCGAGCGGATCCGGGGCGAGCCGGGTCCAGATCACGACCGCGTCCGGCAGCGGGTCGCCGGACGCGACGCCGAGCGTGAACGGGTCGCGCCGGTCGGGACGGCCGGTCCAGCCGGCCGCGGCACTCTTGATCTCCGGGAGGCTGCCGGTCAGCGCAAGCGCCGCCGCCGCTCCGGTCGCTGTCAGAAAGCTTCGTCGACTACTCCGCATCGGCACAGGCCCCACCCGATCATCGAGAGGTGATCACATCCGTAACGGGAGATTACGAGAAGTTCACACAATCGGGTGGGATCTGACCGAATCCGGTCGTTACTTCACGATCTTGCTCGCCGGCGGCGCGGTGATGTGCACGGCCTTGTTGTAGTCGGTCATCGTCATCAGCATCGAGACACCGACCAGGTCGAACGACATCCGCCGGACCAGGTGCGAGCTGTCCATCCAGAGCGAGTACGTCATCGTCTTCGGGGCGCCGGCCGGCAGCTTCTTGCCCTGCAGGGCAAGCGCCTTGGCGGTGCTGACGCTGATGTCGTAGCGCTCGAGCTTCTGGCCGTCGACGGTCTCGGGGCCGACGTACTTCACGCTGCCGAGGCTGGAGCCGAACGAGTTGAAGATCTTCGTCGGATCACCGCTCTCGAGCAGTTCGCCGACATCACCGGTTTTCGCCCCGGTGAACCTCACGAACTTGCCGGCCGGGGTCAGCCCCGGGAACGACATGTACGCGACGTTGTTGATCGCGACGATCTTGGCGGTCTTGCCCTCGAAGGCCGCGCCGGCCATCTCCATCGACAGCGCGTTCGGCTTGGCGGTCTGGAAGCCGTCCATCGTCATCAGCGTGCTGCCGTTGGCCGTCACCTTGCCGACGATGTGCCACGACTTCTGCTTGGTCAGCGCGGCCTTCATCGCCGGCACGAACGTGGCGCGGTTCAACCGCGCGGCCGGCGCCTTCACGATCGGCGCCGCGGTCTTGGTGACGATCGCGGTCGGCGTCTCGGCCGGCACCGACGGGCGGTAGCCCGTGGCCTTCGGGTCGCCGTTGCCGCAGGCGGCGAGGCCGAGAACCAGTGGTACGGCGGCAACGGTCGCCACCGCGGTGTGCAGCTTCATGTCCCTCCCCAGATGATGCAGACGAGGGATCTTATGGTCTGGACCACCTGGGGAGGAAGGGTTTTGCAGCCAGTTGCAGTTACTCGCCTCGTTTGACGGACGCGAGCAGCAATTGCGCGACGTCCTGGACCTCGACGGACTCGCGCGCGGAGCCGTCGGCCTGCTTGGCGGTGAGGCCGTCGGACAGCATCACCCGGCAGAACGGGCAGCCGGTGGCGATCTTGTCGGCGCCGGTCTCGACCGCCTCGGTGGTGCGGTTCAGGTTGATGCGGGTGCCGAGTTTCTCTTCCATCCACATCCGCGCGCCGCCGGCGCCGCAGCAGAACGACTTGGTCTGGTTGCGCGGCATCTCGGCGTACTGCGCGCCCGGGATGATGTCGAGCAGTTCGCGCGGGGCGTCGTACACCTGGTTGTGGCGGCCGAGGTAGCACGGGTCGTGGTACGTGATCGTCTGGCCGTTGAGCGAGCTGTCCGCGGGTGCGACCGGGGTCAGCTTGCCGTCGCGGACGAGGCGGTTGAGCAGCTGGGTGTGGTGGATGACGTCGAGCTCGACGCCGAGCTGGGAGTACTCGTTCTTCAGGGTGTTGAAGCAGTGCGCGCAGGTGGAGACGACCTTGCGGACCTTGGTCTCCTTGAAGACCTCGGCGTTCTGCATCGCGAGCTGCTGGAAGACGAACTCGTTGCCGGAGCGCCGGGCCGGGTCGCCGGTGCAGGTCTCGCCGTCACCGAGTACGGCGAACGTCACGCCGGCGATGTTCAGCAGCTCGGCCACGGCCTGCGTGGTCTTCTTCGCGCGGTCCTCGAACGCGCCGGCGCAGCCGACCCAGAACAGGTAGTCGACCTCGTCCAGCGACTCGACGTCCGTACCGACCTGCTTGACCTCGAACGGCAGGTCCTTGGCCCAGTCCATCCGGCCGGACGGGTTCATGTTCCACGGGTTGCCCTTGTTCTCCAGGCCCTTGAACAGCCCGTTGAGCTCGGATGGGAACGACGACTCGATCAGCACCTGGTACCGGCGCATGTCCATGATCGCGTCGACGTGCTCGATGTCGACGGGGCACTGCTGCACGCAGGCGCCGCACGACGTACACGCCCACAGCGCCTCCTCGTCGATGACCGCGACATCCGCGGGACCGACCAACGGCTTGTCCTGCTCCGCCAGCACGAGCTCGGGCAGCGACTTGCGCTCATCGTCGGACGACGCCAGCAGGTACGGCGCTTTGGCGTACGCGTGATCGCGCAGGCCCATCATGATCAGCTTCGGCGACAGCGGCTTGTCGGTGTTCCACGCCGGGCATTGCGACTGGCAGCGGCCGCACTCGGTGCAGGTGGTGAAGTCGAGCAGGCCCTTCCAGGTGAAGTCCTCGACCTTGCCGACGCCCAGCGCCGCGTCCTCGTCGAGCTCTTCGATGTTCTCGAAGTCGATCGGGGCGCCGTTGACCATGATCGGCTGGAGTGCGCCCAGCGCCGTACCGCCGCCTGGACCACCCGGGTTGCGCTTGAACCAGATGTTCGGCCAGGCGGTGAACCGGTGCCAGGCCACGCCCATCGTCGCGTTCAGCGAGATCGTGATCATCCACGCGAACGAGATCAGGATCTTGATCATCGCGACCAGGTAGACCGCGTTCTCCAGCCCGTGCTCACTCAGCCCGCCGAACAGTCCGGAGCCGATGAAGAACGTCGTCGGGAAGTGGAACTTGTCACCGTCGCCGAGCTGGTACTCGAGGCCGCGCAGCAAGAGGATGCAGACCAGTACGCCGAGGATCGTGTACTCGACGTAGTACGCCTGCCAGGCCGTCGACCCGTAGAACCGGGACGAGCGAGGGTTGTCGCCCTTCGGCAGATGCATCAGCCGATAGACGATCAGGCCGATGATCGACAGCAGACCGGTCCAGGTGAGGGCCTCGCTGACCCACTCGAACACGAACCAGTGCCCGATGATCGGCAACGCCCAGTGCGGGTCGAACAGCTGGCCGAACGCCGTCACCAGGGTCAGGAACAGCCCGATGAACCCGAAAGCGACGAACCAGTGCATCACCCCGATGTGACTCCACTGCAGCATCCGGGTGTGGCCGAGGGTCTCCTTGGCCAGGGTGACGGTCCGCTTGCCTGGATTGTCGGTCCGGCCGGCCGGCTGTCCGAGCTTGATGACGGACACGATGTGCCCGATCGTCTTGCCGAACAGTGCTACGGCGACGAGCGTCACCGCGAGCGAGACGACGATGGCGAGGATCTGCATACCAGCGATGTTATTGGTTGGTTACTCGTCAGTCATGTGCTTGCGGTCATCATCACGCCCGCGTGTTTCGTGTCACGTTGGGTTCAGTCGACAAGTCTGGCCAGGCGCGCGGCGACCGCGGCGTGGCGTGGGTCGTCGGTCGGGAGTACGGCGGCCAGCGACTCGAAGATCTCCAGGTCCTCGGCGCCGGTGGGCGTCTGGGCGAACTGCCACAGGAAGTCCGGACTGCGGGCGTCGAGGGCGGCGCGACGGATGGTCGCATCGAGTTCGTCGCGTTCCGCGCGGAGGGCAGGAGCGTCGGAGCGGGCGAGCAGCGGGCCGACGTACAGGTTGAGGGCTGTGTCCAGGTTGCCCTGGCGGAGCGCGCTCTGGACCTGGGGCACGTCGCCGGTGACGTCAGCGATGATCCGGTACGGCTTGGTGTCGAGTACGCCGCTGCCGAGCAGGTTGCGCAGTCGGTGCATCTCCGCGCGCACTGTGGTCGGGTTGCCCTCGTCGCCGTACAGCTGAAGCATCAGCTGCTCCGCGGTCAGACCTGACGGGTGCAGTAATAACAGTGCAAGTACTTCGGCCCGCCGCAACGTCAGCGCGATCTCGCGGCCGCCGACGATCGCGGTCGACTGACCGGAGCCGAGCAGCTTCAGCTGGAGCGACGGCCGCGAACGGCGTACCGGCGTACCGGGCATGCGGAGCAGGTAGCCCTCGTCGAGTCGCTCGACGACTCCTTCACGGCCGTCGCCGAGATCGATCCGATCGGCACCGTCCGGTACGACGAGACGGTCGGGCAGCCATTCGAGCGGCTGTACGGCGAGGACGCGGCCGGTCGGGGTCAGCAGGGCGCCGGGTGCATCGCCGAGTGCCATCAGGTGCCGCATGTTGCGCGCGCGGAGCATCTCGTCGGCCGCGGCCATCCGGACCCGCAGCTGACCTTCGGCGAGCTGGGCCGCCGCGGTCACCAGCGCGACCATTGCGGGGTGGACCGTGCGCAGCGGTCCGGAGACGTCGACCGCACCGAGCAGCTTGCCGGTGTCGGGATCGTGGACGGGCGCGGCGGCACAGGTCCACTCGTGGATCCGCCGGACGAGATGTTCGGCCGAGTGGATCTGGACCGGCTCGCCGACCGCCAGCGCCGTACCCATGCCGTTGGTGCCGATCTGGTCCTCGGACCACACCGCACCCTCGGAGAGCGCGATGCGGTCGGCCTGGCGCTTGACCTCGGCGGAGCCTTCGCGCCACAGGATCATGCCCTGCGCGTCGGTGATGATCATGATGTGCGACGCCTCGTCGGCGATCGTCGTCAGCGTCTGCCGCAGTACCGGCAGGACCGCGCGGAGCGGATGGTTCTCGCGCAGCGTCTCGACCATCTCGTGGTTGACGACGACGGGCGGTTGGTCGAGCTCCGGGTCGACCGCGGCGGCCAGTGAGCGCTCCCATGACGCGGCGACGAGCGGGCGCGGCGCGCCAGGCACCCGGTTGCCGCTGAGCACTTCGTCGTACAACTCGCTCAGTCGGCGGGCCTGCTCGCGTTGATCCATGCCGCCTCACTCCACGCTGCAACGTCCGTGCAACGTCCTGCTGCCTAGTGTCCACTGCAACGTCAGGTTTCCAAGGAGGACCTATGACGATCTTCGCAGCTCCCGGGCAGGATGGCAGCCCGGTCACGTACAAATCCCGCTACGAGCACTACATCGGCGGCGAGTGGGTGCCGCCGGCCAAGGGCCAGTACTTCGAGAACCCGACTCCGGTCACCGGAGAGAACTTCACCGAGATCGCCCGCGGTACGGCGGACGACGTCGAGCGCGCCCTCGACGCCGCCCACGGTGCCGCGCCCGCCTGGGGCCGCACCTCGCCGGCCGAACGGGCGAACATCCTGAACAAGATCGCCGACCGGGTCGAGGCCAACCTCGAGCTGCTTGCGGTCGCCGAGACCTGGGACAACGGCAAGGCCGTGCGCGAGACGCTCGGCGCGGACATGCCGCTGGTGATCGACCACTTCCGGTACTTCGCCGGCGCGCTGCGGGCCCAGGAGGGCTCGGTGTCGGTGATCGACGACGACACGATCGCGTACCACTTCCACGAGCCGCTCGGCGTGGTCGGGCAGATCATCCCGTGGAACTTCCCGATCCTGATGGCGACCTGGAAGCTGGCGCCCGCGCTGGCGGCCGGTAACACCGTCGTCCTGAAGCCGGCCGAACAGACACCGGCGTCGATCCACGTGTTCATGGAGCTGATCCACGACCTGCTGCCGCCCGGTGTGCTGAACATCGTCAACGGGTTCGGCGTCGAGGCCGGCAAACCGCTTGCCTCAAGCAACAGAGTTGCCAAGGTCGCGTTCACTGGTGAGACCACGACCGGGCGCCTGATCATGCAGTACGCGTCGGAGAACATCATCCCGGTCACGCTCGAGCTCGGCGGCAAGAGCCCGAACGTGTTCTTCGCCGATGTCGCGTCCTCGAAGGACGACTTCTACGACAAGGCGCTCGAGGGCTTCACGATGTTCGCGCTGAACCAGGGCGAGGTCTGCACCTGCCCGTCGCGGGCACTGATCCAGTCGTCGATCTACGACGACTTCCTCGGCGACGCGACCGCGCGGACCAACGCGATCAAGATGGGCAACCCGCTCGACACCGAGACGATGATGGGCGCGCAGGCGAGCAACGACCAGTACGAGAAGATCCTCGCCTACATCGACATCGGTCAGGCCGAGGGTGCGAAGGTGCTCACCGGCGGCGCTCGGGCCGAGCTCGACGGTGACCTGTCCGGCGGGTACTACATCCAGCCGACGATCTTCGAGGGCGACAACAAGATGCGGATCTTCCAGGAGGAGATCTTCGGCCCGGTCGTGTCGGTGACCAAGTTCGACGACTACGCCGACGCGATGAAGATCGCCAACGACACGCTCTACGGTCTGGGCGCGGGCGTCTGGTCGCGGGACATCAACACGGCGTACCGGGCCGGGCGGGAGATCCAGGCCGGCCGGGTCTGGACGAACTCGTACCACACCTACCCGGCGCACGCGGCGTTCGGCGGGTACAAGAACTCCGGCATCGGCCGGGAGAATCACAAGATGATGCTCGACCACTACCAGCAGACCAAGAACCTGCTGGTCAGCTACAGCCCGAACGCAGCGGGATTCTTCTGATCATGGTCGAGAAGGTGTTGCTCTCGGACGAGGCGGCGGGCTGGCTCCGCCGTCTCACCGAGATGCACGGTCCGCTGATGTTCCACCAGTCCGGTGGCTGCTGCGACGGCAGCTCGCCGATGTGCTACCCGGACGGGGAATTTCGAACGGGGTCGGCGGACGTGCATCTCGGCGATCTCGTCGTCGACGGTTTGGACAAACCGATCGCGTTCTGGATGTCCGCGAACCAGTACGAGTACTGGAAGCACACCCAGCTCACCGTCGACGTGGTCAAGGGCCGCGGCAGCGGCTTCTCCGTGGAGGCCCCCGAGGGCGTCCGCTTCCTGATCCGCTCCCGCCTCTTCACCGACCAGGAGTCCGCAGCCCTAGGACTCCTCTGAAACGAGTGCCGACCGCCCGGCGGCGTTGCCGGACGGCCGGCACTCTTCTTTTCGGGTCAGATCACCAACGGGGTTCCGGGGTGGATCGGGGCCTCGATCGCGTGGGTGGTGCCGTCGATGGTGATGGTTCGGAGGTCCAGGTGGCCCGCCTGGCAGGTGATGGTGAGGGTGTTGTTGGTGTGGGTGGCGGTGGCCCAGCCGGTGTTGGTGACGAACGGCGTTTGCCAGGTGTCGTTGGAGCGGGCGATTTCCAGTGGGGCGAAGGTTGCTGTCTTGGTGAGGGCGTTGTGGTGGTAGCCGGTCAGGGCTTCTAGGACGGACCAGCCGGCGGCGTTGCGGATGTAGTGGTCGCCGCATTCGATGGGGTTGAAGGGGTTGCGGCGGGTGCCGTCGTACCGTTGCCAGAGGCCGGTCAGGATCGACATGCCCTCGTCGGTGAGGCCTTCGTAGAGGCAGTGGGCGGCTACTTGATACTCCGAACCCGTCCACACCTCGTCGCAGTACCGGGTGGGTATGTCGGGGCGGCCGCCGTGGGGCCAGGTGCACATGAGGAGGCCGGTGTCGTCGCCGTCGGCGAAGACGCGGTACGGGTGGTTGAAGTCCTGGAAACCGGTCCGCAGGTTGTGCCGTACGACGTTGCGCAGCGCGGTCCGCACGTGGTCAGCGGGAAGGATGTAGCCGAGCTCCAGCTGATGCGCCCACCACTGCCCGATCAGCTGGTCCGCGAGGCAGCCGTCGCCCCACTGGAAGTCCCTCGTCTCGTCCGGCTCGAGGACCTGCCGGTAGTACTCGCCCGTGAACAGCAGCTCGTCGTACGCCTTGCTGCCGGCCCCGAACAGCTTCCGGTACGGCGTGCCGTCCTCGCCGAGCAGCAACGCCATCTCCTCAGCCGCACGCAACGCCGCCAACCACAGCGTGCCCATGAACGAGTTGACGCCGCACAGGTCGATGTCGTGCGTGCTGGGCTGGATGCCACGCAGTACGCCGTCCCTCAGCCACTTCTCGTGGATGTGGTCGAGCAGGCGTACGACGTTGGACCAGCGTCGACCCAGCCAGTCCAGACCGGCACCCTGGCGCACCTCACGGTACGTCTTCAACACACTGCCGAGCATCCCGTCCAGCGCGGGCTCCTCCGGCCCGCCGATCACCACGTCCCACAGCTGCTTCATATAGAGCGGTGCGCGGACGCGGTGCGGGATGTAGCCCTCCGGCGCCTGCATCACGTCGTACTCCGTGTCCCGCATGTTCCGCTCCAGCGACGGGAAGAGGCGGGAGAGCGTCTGCTCGTAGTTCCACACGTGCGTGCAGTTGAGCGGACACGAGCCGCCGTACCGGCCGCCCCACATCGCCGTGGACGCACCGAGCACACCTTCGAACCCGAGCACGTCGCCGTCGGCAGTCTGGAAGACAGTTGGGCTACGTACGTCGGCCACCAGCGCAGCGAGCCGTGAACCCGCCTCCCCGGGCAGACTGCTCGTCTCGAACGCCTCAGCCCACGCGGCCGTCAGCGACTCCTGCTCGGACCACTGCGCGATGAAGGACTCGGCTGCGGCGACGGCGTCCGGCGTACGGCGGGTGTACGCGTTGCCGAGCCAGAAGCGGCTGTGGCCGTACTCCGGATGCGGGCCGAACTGGTTGAAGTCGACATATCGGTTCGGGAAGTGCCATGCGATCAAGAAACGCACCTGCTTGGTCTCGCCCGGCTGCAGGTTGAACGGGACGGCCAGACCGCCGTTCCAGCTCTCACCTGGTGCACTTGCGCCGCTCACAGCAGTGGTCGGACCGTTGAGGAAGGCAACGAACTCCTCGGGGCGGGTCCATTGCGGGTGGGCGGGCGAATCGGCTGTGTCGGTCGAGAGCACCAGTTGCCCGGAACCGGGATGGTCGATGGGCAGGGTCGTGTTCTCGAGGACGAGGTGGGTCCAGCCGGCGATGCGGCGGATGCGGTTGGTGTTGCCGCCGTACAGGCTGCACGAGGTGCCGTCGATGGGGGTGACGCCGTCCCAGCCGACCGAGTTCTGCAGCGCACCGGCCAGCTTCCCGTGCAGTCCGATCTCACCCGGGTTGTGCAAGGTGAACGTGAACCCGACGACGGGCTGCGAGCTGGCCGCTGGATCGCTCGGCACCAGCGGGTTGAAAACGTCCAGACTCACCTGGACAGGCAGATCCGTCTCGTAGTCCACATGTGCCTGCGGATACGTGGCAGTCACCGTCGTCGGACCGATCGGCTGGATGACCTCCTGCAGCTGCCGCTCACCAGCCGGTACGACGTCGTCGGTCACCAGCGGCGTGTCCGACGGGTCGAGCGGAGGGCCTTGCAGCAGGCGGATCTCGTCCCGCGGCGGTTCGACCTGCGAGAGACGCAGTACGAAGAAGCTGCCTGGCACATGGCCCTCGTGGTTGCCGATGTTGTGCAGTTGCCACTGGCGCAGCGCACCGTTGCCGGCCAGCGCGACCGTGCCGGTGCCGAGCCCGCCGAGCGGCAGGGCGAAGTGTCGAAGGTTGTCACCGGTGTAGTGCATGTTTCTCCGTCCATGTACCAGCAGAGGCGAACAACGCCACCGGACCGGGGGCGAGCAGAAGCAGTGAGGCGGTTACCGAGGTGCCGAGAACTAGTGCCACAGCAACTAGTGCCAGTACGCCGAGCGGAACCAGCGGTGCACGTGCAACTAGTTGCAATGCAGCTAGCCAGAGCGTCTTGCCGCGAAGCCCGGCGGTGACGCGGAGGCTGAAGGCGTAGCAGGAGGCGAGTATGGCGAGCACGCTCGCGCACCCGCTGACAGCCAGCGGGATCGCGAAGACGGGGCCGGCGTACACCTGCCAGTTGAGCATCGCCAGCCCAACCAACACGGCCGGCACACAGGCGACCTCGAGGCCGTCCAGCGCATGGCGTTTGAGGTTTCGAAGCAGGAGCAGCACGCCCCCGCGATCATCACGGACGATGGAGTCGGTCGTGGCGACCACGGCCGCCCAAGCTGGTCCGGCCACGACCCCGCCCAGCAGGATGCTGACCGGGGACAGGCCAGGGGAGAAGAGGACGACCACGCCCGAGGCAACGCAGACCAGCACGCCCGCGGCCGCGAGGAGCGGGAGCTCATGCCACAAAGCTTTGAAGGCGGCCGGTAGATAGGTCATGCGCGCAAACCCGTCGACGCGATGGAGGCAATGAACGAGCGCTGGAAGATCAAGAACAACACGAGGATCGGCAGCACGACCAGCGTGATCGCGGCAAACAGCACGACCGCCGGACCGCCGCCCATCGCGCCCTGCAGGGACACCAGCCCAACGGGCAGCGTCATCTTCTCCGGTGACGAGAGGAAGATGTACGGCCAGAAGAAGTTGTTCCACGACGCCTCGAAGACGAAGATCCCCAACGCGGTCAGACCAGGCCGAGCCAGCGGCAGGATCACCCGGAACAGGATCCAGAAGTGCCCGGCGCCGTCCATGATCGCTGCCTCGTCCAGCTCGCGCGGGATCGAGGCGATGTACTGCCGCAGGAAGAAGATCCCGAACACATTCACCAACGCCGGCAGCCAGATCGCCACGGTCGTGTCGACCAGATGCAACCAGCGCATCATGATGAAGATCGGCACCACAGTCAGCTGCACCGGTACGACGAGCGCCGCCAGCAGCACCGAGAAGATCTCATCCCGCCCCGGGAACCGCAGCCGGTTGAACGCGTACGCCGCCAACGCGCTCGTGAGCAGCGCACCCGCCGTCGTCAGCACCGCGATCTGCAGGCTGTTCCACGCCATCTGCGCGAACGGGATCAGGTCCGGCACCTGCTGGAAGTTCTGCAGCGTCGGCGGCCGCGGGATCCACTGCGGCGGCAGCTGGAACGCGTTGATCGGCTCCGACAACGCGTTCACGATCAACCACACCAGCGGCGCGATCATCAACAACCCGCCGAGCACCAGGATCAGATCGAGCAGCTTGCCCCTCATTGGTGCACCCACCGTCGGCTCAGCCGGAACTGCAGACCGGTCACGATCATGATCACCACGAACAACACGAGCGACAGCGCCGCGGCGTACCCGACCTCGAAGGACTGGAAGCCCTTCTCGTACGTGTACTGCACGATGCTGCGGGTCGCGCCGTCCGGACCGCCCTGCGTCATGATCACCATCGGGTCGAAGATCTGGAACGCGCCGATGAACGTGATCACCGTGGCGAAGAAGATCGTCGGCGACATCACCGGCAGCGTCACGCTCCAGAACCGCCACCACGCGTTCGCGCCGTCCACCCGCGCGGCCTCGTGCAACTGCGCCGGCACCGTCTGCAGACCGGCCAGCAGGATGATGAACGTGTACCCGATCGTGTGCCACCAGTCGACGACGATCAGTGTTGGCAGCGCCCACGTGGGAGATGCCAACCAGTTGGTCGTCGTCGACAGGTAGTAGTTCGCTAGGCCGAAGGCCGGATCCAGCACGTACTTCCAGATCAGCGCGACCGCGGCCCACGAGACCAGGAACGGAAAGAAGTACGCCGTCCGCACGAAGTACTTCGTCCCCCGCGTCATCGTCCGATGCACGCCGAGCGCGAGCAGCATCCCCAGACCGATATGCGTCACGACCGACGACAGCGCGAACACGAACGTGTTGATCACCGCGCGGATCGTCGCGCCGTCGCTGACCAGTTGCTTGAAGTTGTCCAGTCCGGCGAACTCCGGCGTACTCAGCAGATCCCAGTGGAACAGGCTCAGCCCGAACGCCGCGACCAGCGGTAGGGCGACGAAGACGACGAAGAGCAGGACGGCAGGGCTGATGAACAGGTAGCCCGGCAGCCAGTCCCGGCGTTGGGGTTTCAGACCAATCCCTCCAGCGTGGACTGCGCCTTACCGAGCGCATCGGCCGACGAGGCGTTGCCGGTCAGCACCTGCTTCCAGCCGTCCTCGATCGCCTTCTGTACGGCGGCGCCCTTGTCCGGTGACGGGATCGGGGTCGCGTAGGAGAGTGCCTGGTACAGGTACTCCGTGCCCTTCGGCGCGTCCTCGAGGAACGACTGGCTGTTCGCGACCGACTTGCGGGCCGGCACGATCGTCCCGCCGAGCTGGGCGAAGAACGACGAGCCTTCCTTGGAGATCAGGAACTTGATGAACGTCCAGGCGTCGTCCTTCTTCTTCGACGCCTTCAGGATCGGGTACCCGTTCCAGCCGACCGGCGAGCCCTGCCCGGCCTTCACCGGCCACGGCACGATCCCCATCTTCGCGGTCGCCTTCAGGTTCCGGATGCTGATGATCGGCCAGCGCCCGCCGCCGAACATCGCCAGCTTGCCCTGCGCGGCCGCGGTCGTCGCGTCGAACGTGCCCCCCGGCGGCGGCGACAGCTTGTCGGCGACCAGCTTGCGGTTGAAGTCGGCGGCCTCGATCACGCGAGGGTCGTTGTACGTCGGCTTCGACCAGTCCTCGCTGAAGCTGCTGGTCCCGTTCGTCAGCAGCCACGGCATGATCGCCGCGAAGTACTCGGGCCCTGCGGCGTACCCGAAGGCGCCGGTCTTGGCCTTGATCTGCTCACACGCGTGCCGGAAGTCGTCCCAGGTCCACTTCGGCGTCGGCTCCGGTACGCCGGCCTTCGCGAACAGGTCCTTCGAGTACCACATGCACATCGTGTTGAACTCGCCCGGCAGGTAGTACGTCTTGCCGTCGGTCGACGCGTACTTCTTGTCCCACTCGACCAGGTTCGGATCCATGTCGCCGTAGTACTCGTCGATCGTCGACTTGTCCTTGGCGATGTAGTCGTCGAGCGGCGCGAGCAGGCCCTTCGAGGCGAACAGCCGCTGGCCCTCGGTCGCGATCTGGATGACGTCCGGGACCTGGCCGCCGGCGATCCGGGTGGAGAGCTTGTTGAAGAAGTCGCCCCAGTTCGACAGCGGGATGCCCTCGGCCTTGAGCTTGATCTCCGGGTGCTGCTCGGTGAACTTCGCGAACAGCTTGTTCCACGTCGCCTGCTGCTCCGCCGTGCCCATGTAGACGAACGACAGCTCCTTGGACGACGAGCCGCCGCCGCTCCCGCCGCCGCCACCACAGGCGGCCAGCGCGGCGGCAAGCGCCGTACCGCCCGTCACCTGGAGGAAGTTTCGCCGACTCAACAGGGACTGATCCATGTCCGGACCTCCAGGCAGGGAAATCGATTTCTCGAAGGTTCCCGGCAGCATAGCCCCGGCTGTCCAAACCGTGTCAAGACTCGGGCGCCGGGAAACTCAGGGGGAAACCTTCACCGCTTTGCGCACCCTGTGTAAGCCCGCGATTACGCGGAATTTCCGGTCCGATCGGGGCGGGTGTCATGGGTTCACCCATGACATTTGTCAGCGGTCCGATCGCTGGCATCGGCTTGCCCGGCCGACGGACGATGCGAATACCCCCCAATTAATGCTGGCCTCCGCCCCGGCCATCAGGGTTTTGTGAGCGGAGGCCTGCCCAACTCGAGGAGTCCAGTTGAGGCAACGGATTCTCGTGTCCGCCCTGGGCGTCGGCGCACTGGCCGTCGCAGGTCTGACCGTCCAAGCACTGTCCGCATCGGGCGCCGACGCGGCGACCCCCTACACCGCCGGGAAGCACGCCGCCCGGGTGTGCTCGACCGCCAAGGCGAAGCACACCGCAAGCTGCGACGCGGTGAAACTCGTGAACCCGGACGGGTTCGCGCCGGCAGCCAGCGCGCCGCCGTCGACCGGCCTGACCCCAACCGGTCTGCGGGACGCGTACAAGCTCAACGGCCTCAGCGCCGGCGGCCGCACGGTCGCCATCGTCGACGCCTACGGCTACCCGAACCTGGAGCGCGACCTCGGCGTCTACCGCTCGCAGTTCGGCCTGTCCGCCTGCACCAAGGCGAACGGCTGCCTGAAGATCATCAACCAGACCGGCGGTACGTCGCTGCCGACGTTCAACGTGGGCTGGGCCGGCGAGCAGGCGCTCGACGTCGACGCGGTGTCGGCCGCGGCGCCGGACGCGAAGATCGTCGTCGTACAGGCCAACTCGGCCAGCTTCGCCGACCTCGGTACTGCGGTCCAGACCGCAGCCAAGCAGGCCGGTGTGGTCGCGATCTCGAACAGTTACGGCGGCGGCGACGCCTCCGACTCCAGCTATGGCAAGTACTACAACCACCCGGGTATCGCAGTCACCGCCTCCACCGGTGACGACGGCTACCAGGGCGGCAGCTACCCGGCGTCCTCGTCGTACACGACGGCTGTCGGCGGTACGTCGTTGGTTGCCGCGAGCAACTCTCGGGGCTGGAGCGAGTCGGTGTGGAGCGGTGCGGGCTCGGGCTGCTCGACGTACAACACCGCACTGCCGGGTGCAGCGTCGTTCAGCACCGGCTGCTCGAAGCGGGCGATGGCGGACGTCTCCGCCGCGGCCGACCCGGGCAAGGGCGGTATGGCGATCTACTACCCGACGAGCAAGACCGCGTCGACCTGGGCGCAGTTCGGCGGGACCAGTGAGGCGGCTCCGATCATCGCCGCGGTCTACGCGCTGTCCGGCAACACCAGCGGCTACGCGAACTCGTTCCCGTACGCCCACCCGGGCTCGCTGTTCGACGTGACCAGCGGCAGCAACGGTTCGTGCCCGACGACACAGTGGTGCAACGCCCGTACCGGTTGGGACGGCCCGACCGGCCTCGGTACGCCGAACGGCGCCGGCGCTTTCTGAGCGGTTGTAACACTCTGGGTGACCGGACAATGGCTGCGTGCAACCATTGTCCGGTCGCTTTTAGTACTGTTCCGAGCACGAAGGACAACCCTCAACTCCACGACATTCCGGGGATTTCTCTTCCCCGGAGCCCTCGGCAGGCTTAAGGTCAGCCCCCGGGACGGGTCGTGGAGGGCGACCCGCTAATTCGAACTCCATGGAGATTTGCTGTGACAACATCACGCAGAGGGCGGGGGCTCCTGGCAGTCTCAGCCGTCTCCGCGGCCGCCGTCGTGCTGGCCATGACCGCCGGTGGCGCGGACGCCGCGCAGAAGCCGGGCGGCGCCGACGCCAAGAAGCCTGCCCAGGCCGACAAGCAGACGTCGGGCAAGGAGCGCAAGGGCAACTACGACGCCCGGACGCCGAACGCCAAGACCACCTACGCCCGCTCCGCCAAGGTGCAGGGCAAGGAGACGGCCGCGGCGAAGAAGTTCCGCGACTCGCTCGGCACCCAGGGCGTCGTCCAGGTCGACCCGAACACCGGCACCCCGGCGCAGGTCACCAAGCTGAACGGCTTCCTGACCGGCAAGAGCGGCAAGAAGGCCACCGACGTCGCGCTCGGGTACGTGAAGGCCCACCCTGAGATCTTCAAGCTCTCCGACGCGGACCTCGGCACGCTGAAGCTGCGCAAGGACTACGTCGACGATCTCGGTACCCACCACATCTTCTGGACCCAGGTGGTCGACGGTGTCGAGGTCTTCGGCAACGGCCTGAAGGCCAACGTCACCAAGAACGGCCAGCTGATCTCCGTGATGGGTTCGCCCGTCTCCGGTCTCACCGCGGCCGCGCAGGCGCGCTCCGCCGAGGCCGCGCCGAAGGTCTCCGCGGCCGACGCCCGCAGCACCGCGATCAAGGACGTCGGCGGTACGGCGAAGTCCGCGACCGCGACCACGTCCGGTGTGAACACCAAGTGGAGCAACGGCGACACCGCCAAGCAGGTGTGGTTCCACACCGCCGACGGGCTGCAGAAGGGCTGGCTGACCTACACCAACTCCGGTGGCCAGAACATCTACAGCCACGTCGTCGACGCCCAGACCGGCGCCACGCTCTACCGCAAGGACCTGGTCAGCGAGGGCAACGGCGACGCGCTGGTGCAGGACTACTACCCGGGCGCGGCCAAGGGCGGTACGCAGCGCACCGAGAACCTGATCTACAACAAGTGGCTGCCGAAGAACGCGAAGACCCTCCTCGACGGTACGTCGGTCGCCGCGTTCGCCGACGTGAACGACGACAACACGCCGAACCCGGGCGAGACCGTCAAGGTGCCGGGCACCAAGACCGGCTCGGAGTACAAGCTGACGACGTTCCAGAACGCCTCGTCGTTCTGCTCGGCCGCGTTCATCTGCACCTGGGACCCGGCGAAGCCGGACTCCTGGAAGACCAACATGAACCAGGACGTCACCAACGCGTTCTACCTGGCCAGCAACTACCACGACTGGCTGGCGAAGCCGCCGATCAGCTTCACCCCGGCGGCCGGTTCGTTCGACGCCGCGGGCGGCGACCCGGTCATGCTGAACGCGCTGGACGGTGCCGCCACCGCCGCGAACGGCGGCCCGGACGCCAACCACATCGACAACGCGAACATGTCCACCCCGCCGGACGGCCAGTCGCCGACCATGCAGATGTACCTGTGGCACTTCCCGGGTACGACGGATGCGCAGGAGGGCTACGTCCCGTCCAGCGGCGCGAACGACGCCAGCATCCTGTACCACGAGTACACCCACGGTCTGTCGAACCGCCTGGTCGTCGACGCCACCGGCAACTCGACGCTGAACAGCATCCAGGCCGGCTCGATGGGTGAGGCGTGGAGCGACTTCTACGCGATGGACTACCTGGTCTCGCACGGCCTGGAGAAGGACACCACCGCTCCGGGTGAGGTCCTCGAGGGCCGGTACGTCTCGCACGGCGAGCTGTTCCGGACCCAGGCGATCGACTGCCGCGTGAAGGCGGTCAGCGCGAACTGCATCCAGCCCGACGGTTCGAAGGGCGGCTACACGTACGCCGACTTCCCGACCATCGGTGGTTCGCCCGAGGTCCACGCCTCCGGCGAGGTCTGGGCGCAGACCCTCTGGGACCTGCGTGAGCGCTTCGGCCGTAGCTACGCGATGAGCATCATCACCCGCGCGATGGAGCTGTCGCCGGCCGACCCGACGATGCTCGACATGCGTAACGCGATCGTCCAGGCCGACCTGGTCGCCAGCGGCGGCAAGAACGCCGACATCATCTGGACCGTCTTCGCCAACCGCGGCATGGGCTGGTACGCCGGTGTCGTCGACGGCGGCGACGCGTTCCCGGCCGAGGACTTCCACAAGCCGCCGACGGGTGCGACCACGACCCTGACCGGCACGGTGAAGGACAAGGACACCGGTGCTCCGGTGGCCGGCGCGCTGGTCTACGTCGGCGGCCACTCCTCCGGGTACGCCGGTGACTACGCCGGTACGACCGATGCCAACGGCAACTACTCGATCACCGGTGTCGCACCGGGTACGTACCCGAAGCTCGTGATGTCCGCTCCGGGGTACGAACTGCTGGTCCAGCCGGCCACGGTCAAGGCCGGCGCCAAGGCGAACTTCACCCCGCGTCGCAACTGGGCCGCCTCCTCCGGCGGTGGCACGGTGACCGACTTCAACGGTCCGGACTTCACGCCGCAGTGTGGCCCGGCGTTCGCCATCGACAACGCCCAGGGCACCGGCTGGGGCAGCACGACCGGCGACGACAACGGCACGCCGACCAACAAGATGGTCGAGAAGCACATCGACATCAAGCTGCCGTCGAAGGTCAACGTCAGCGGCTTCAACATCGACCCGTCCAACACCTGTGGTGACCCGGGCAGCTCTTCGACCGGTGGCTACCGGGTGGAGACCTCGGCCGACGGCACCACCTGGGCAGTCGCGGCGTCCGGCACCTTCGACGCCACGAACCGGGGCAAATACAACCTGGTCGCCCCGACCGGCAACGCAACCGGCATCCAGTACGTCCGGTTCGTGATGACCAGCCCGCAGGTCCCGGACTTCGAAACGAACTGCCCGGCCGGCGCCTTCGGCGGCTGCCAGTTCACCGACATGACCGAAATCCAGGTCTTCGGCAAGAAGTAAAGCTCTAGAGCTGAACGAAGGGCCGGCCGAGCATCTTGCTCGGCCGGCCTTTCTGTTGTCTGCCCCGCGCGCTTGCCTGCCCCCGCACGCTCCGCAGGCGCTGCCTTCGTCGCTGCGCTTCTCAGCGCACCCACTCCGCGCGCCCCCACCCACCCCCCCGCTCATCGCGGTGCATCCCCTTCCGGCTACCGCCGGTTCTTCCGGCTACCGCCGGACCGTGCGCGCTGCCGCGCGAGTGACTACAGCGGGGTCAGCGGCGACCGCATCCGTCGAGTCGAGCCTGACGCGGTGCTACGCACGGCTCCTCCGTCGCCGCGCTACGCGCCGCTCCCATCCGGAATAGGTCGCAGGCCGCAGATCTGATTCGTACCTACTGCTCGGAGCACATGCCGTGAGGAGCGCAGCGACGAAGGAAGCATCTGCGTAGCACGCGAGGGCTGGATGCGTTTACAGCTTGATGCTGTTCAGGCCGACGGCGGTGGTTAGGGCGCGGTCTCTCAGGCCTGGTGGGAGTTTCGGGAGGATCGCGCCGAGGGTGCGGGCTTCGGCGATGGCGTATCGGCGGCGTGGACGGCGGGACTCGACTGCGCGGACGATGACCTCCGCAACCTTCTCCACCGGGCCCGGTTTGAAGCGGCCCATTGCCTTTTCGTAGGCGGCCAAGTGCGCCTGATACAACCCGACCCGGTCGCGATCGGCCTGCTGCATCGCGGCGTCCGCGGCCGCGCCCGCTCGCGCGAAGATCTCGGTCTCGGTCGTGCCCGGCTCGATCACCACCACCGGGATCTTCCAGGCGGCCAGTTCCAACCGCAGCGCGTTCGACAGCGCCTCGAGCCCAGCCTTGCTCGCGGACAGCGCGCCCAGCAAAGGCATCGCAACGCGTCCTGTAGCCGCACTCACATTCACGATCCGCCCATGGCCAGCACGCACCAACGGCAGAAACTCTCGTACTACGGACGCCGGGCCCAGCGTGTTCACCTCGAGCTGGCGGCGCCACTCGTCGGCGGGGACCAGCTCCAGCGGCCCTTGCACGATCACGCCCGCGTTGTTGATCACCGCCCACAGACCGTCCACCTCACCCGCGACCCGCTTGGCCGCCGCGGCGACGCTCTCCGGGTCGGCTACATCCAACGGCACCATCCGCACACCCGGTTCGAACTCGGCTGGTCCGCGCGCTCCGGCATACACGGTGAAACCCCGGCTCCGCAGCAGCCGGACCGTCGCCGTACCGATGCCGCCGGTTGATCCGGTGACGAGAACCGCCCGTGTCTCAGTCATATGAACTCCTCGGAGATGTTCTCTAGGACATGTCCCTAGGGACATATCTGAGCATGCACATGTCCGTGGGGACATGTCAAGATGGCTGGACAACGAAGGAGGGTGGACATGTCACTGCGGCACGGGTTGCTCGGACTGCTCGCCGAAGGGCCGGCGAGTGGGTACGACCTGGCCGGACGGTTCACCGAGGTGCTCGGCTCGATCTGGCCGGCGCAGCACCCGAAGATCTACGCCGAGCTGAACAAGCTCGCGGCCGAGGGCCTGGTCGAGGTCGAGAGCGAGGGGCCGCGGCGGCGGAAGGCGTACCGGATCACCGATGCGGGCGTGGCGGAGGTGAAGCGCTGGCTGACCGAGGTCGACGTCGACCACACGATGCGGCTGCAGCCGCTGCTGCGCTCACTGTTCTTCTGGATGATGGAGACCGACGAGCTGCAGAGGCATCTGGAGGCGGAGGCCAGCTACTACCGCGAGCTCGCTGAGCAGTACCGCGACTATGCCGCCCGGAAGGATCGCGGGGAGTTCGGCTACAGCGAGCAGACGCAGTCGATGCGCGTGACCATCGAAGCCGGGGTCCGCCTGTACTCCGCCCTCGCCGACTGGGCCGAGTGGGCGCAAACCGTTCCGCCTGCCAAGCAGTCGAAGCAGCATGGCGAGGGCACGGGTAGGAGCGGCACGTAGCTTGCCAACGGACGGACTCGGGCGTACCTGCGCGAGCCGAGCTCCCAGTCGGCGGAGGAGCTGGGGCCGCACGGCGGCGGGGGAGCTGGGGCCGCACGGCGGCGGGGGAGCTGGGGCCGCACGGCGGCGGGGGAGCTGGGGCCGCACGGCGGCGGGGGAGCCGCGGGCCGGATCCGCGCGACGGGTGCGGTCCTGCCTGACCCCGGTGTGGTCACACGCGCGGCAGCGCGCACGGTCCGGCGGTAGCCGGAAGAACCGGCGGTAGCCGGAAGGGGATGCACCGCGATGAGCGGGGGGTGGGTGGGTGCGCGCGGAGTGGGTGCGCTGAGGAGCGGAGCGACGAAGGAAGCGCCTGCGGAGCGTGCGGGGGATGCCCACATACCATCACGCTCGTCCCGGATCGTGGACAACGGATAGTAAGTGTAGTGAGTTAGTCTAGTTTCGAGCGCGTGGATGCTGTCGCGTATCGGTGGCCGGCTCGCCTAGGTGGTCGGCGGGGCGGCTACCGAGCCGCGTTCTATCAGGGTTGGCGTGAGGGTGGTGCGGCGGACTCGGCGGTTGGTGTCAACAGCCGACGTGACGCGGGTGACGACGTGGGTGACCAGGTCGTCGAGGGGCCAGTGGAACGTCGACAGGGGTGGCGTGAGCAGCTGGGACAGCGGCTGGTCGTCGTAGCCGAGCAGGGACAGGTCGTCGGGGATGCGGAGGCCGAGCTCGCGGCTGGCGGCGTACACGCCGAAGGCCATCGAGTCGGCGAGCGCGAGGATGCCGGTCGGGCGGTTTGCGGTGGTCAGCAGCGTGCGGGCGACGTCGGTCGCGCCGGCCAGGTCGTGCGGGCATTGCAGCAGACGGATCTCCAGCCCGAGGTCGGCCGCCACCCGCTGGGCGATCTCCTCGGCGGGCCGCTCGACCTCGAAGCGCCGGGTCGGGCTCAGTACGGCGACGTTGCGGTGACCCGCATCGGCGAGCCGGCGCAGCGCCGTACTCACGCCGGTTTCGTTGTCGAAGATCACCTCGGACTTGGCCTTCGCGCCGGGCAGGGCGTCGCCGATCGCGATCACCGGCGCCTGCTTGGCGATCTCGGCCCAGGCCTTGGCGGCCGGGTCGATCGGGATCACCACGATCGCGTCGGCGCGGTGGTCGACCAGGTGCTGGGCGAGCTCGAGCTGCCGGTCCGCGTCGCCGGCCGAGTCGATGATCCAGGCGTTCCGGTCCGGGGCGAGGAGCTCGCGGCCGAGCGCGGCTGCGACGCGCTGCTGCCAGAGGTCCTCGAGGGATGCGCAGAGTACGCCGATCGAGCCGCTCCGGCCCGAGGCGAGCGCGCGGGCGACCGGATCAGCCTGGTACCCGAGGCGGTCGGCCGCGTCCTGGACCCGCTGCCGGGTCTCGGGCGTGCCGTGCAGACCGCGCAGCGCGTACGACACAGCGGCCATCGAGAGCCCGGTCTCGGCGGCAATGTCCTTGAGGGTTGGCCTCCGGCCGGTTCCGGACATGCCCACGACCCTAGCCGCAGCCGTGGACAAAAACTTGACAAGCACGGCATTGAAGCGCTTCACTCTAACCATCCTGAAGCGCTTCAATCTGATCAAACCCCAGTGAGGAGGAGCCGATGATCGACGTCCACCAGCACCTGTGGCCGGAAGCGTTCGTCGACCGGCTCCGGGCGCGCCGCGAGCCGCCGTACCTCGACGGCTGGACGCTGCACACCGCGACCGAGGCGCCGTACGACGTGGATCCCGCGGCGCACGAGATCGGCAAGCGGGTGGCGCTGGAACAGGACGCCGGTACGACGCTCGCCGTCGTCTCGCTGTCGAGTCCGCTCGGTATCGAGGAACTCGGCGACGCGGAGCTGCTGGCCGCCTGGCATGAAGGCGCCGCGCTCTTCCCGCAACCGTTCAGGTCCTGGGCGTCTGTCGATCTCCTCGAGCCTGACGTCGACGAGCTGAAAGCCCTTCTGAACAAGGGATTCCTCGGTCTGCAGCTGCCCGCGCACGTGCTCGGCTCGCCGTCGTCCTGGGAAGCGCTGGGCGAGTTGCTGGAGACCGCCGAGCGGTTGAACAAGCCGATCCTCGTACACCCCGGCTCGGCCCGATCCAATGAAGCACAGTGCTGGTGGGCGCCTGTCGTCGACTACACCAGTCAGCTGCAAGCGGCCTGGTGGGCGTGGCACGCGTTCGGCGGACGGCGTACGTACCCGGGCCTGCGGTTGTGTTTCGCCGCCGCGGCTGGTCTCGCGCCGGTGCACCACGAGCGGCTGGCTGCTCGCGGCGGGCGGCTCGGCACCATCGATCCCAATCTGTACGTCGACACCTCGAGCTACGGCCCGCAGGGGATCGACGCGGTCGCCCGGATCCTCGGCATCGACCAGGTCGTGCACGGCACCGACCGGCCGTACGCCGGAACCACCGACCTCCGCCAGGGCGACGCCGCGACCGCGGTGATCCGCCACGACAATCCACACCGGATGCTGTTCGGCGCCGGTGCTTCTACTCCTGAGAGGGGAGTGCAGTGACTGCCCAGCCGATCGACGTACCGAACGTCCCAGCTCGCCAGGCCAGCCGGCTCGTGGAGCTCAACAACTGTCTGTCGCTGGATGACCTTCCAGGCCGGGATCTCAACCCCGACGAGCTGTCGGAGCTGGCCGCGTCGATTGCCGCGCAGCCGCACCTGTGGGAGGACCAGGTCGCGTACTCCGACGAGGAGCGCGTCTTCGCGTCCCTGCACCGTGACGCGAACGTCGACGTCTGGCTGATCTGCTGGACCCCTGTGAACGACACCGGCTGGCACGACCACGACATCTCGTCCGGCGCGGTCGCGGTTGCTCGCGGCAAGCTCGTCGAACACAACCTCGCGATCGGCGTCGAGTCGATCGAGACCGAGGTCGAGGCCGGCGATGTGTACGGCTTCGGCCCGGACCACATCCACCGCCTGACCGGTCTCGACAAGGGCAGCGTCACCGTCCACGCGTACAGCCCGCCGCTGTGGCGCATGGGCCAGTACTCGGTGAAGGAAGGCGTACTCCGCCGGGTCTCGGTCTCGTACGCCGACGAGCTCCGCCCGATCGACTGAGGTGAACCGGGGCATCCCGGGGCAGATCGATCTGCCCCGGGATCTGGCCTGCCTGGGGGCGGGTTCTGTGCTCAGACTCGGGTGTCATGACGATGCACTTGGAGCTCGAAGAGCACTACAGCGAGCGGTACGACGAAGCGAGCCGGCTGGGGTCGACCGTCAAAGGGCGGTTGGAGCTGGCGCGGGTCCAGGATCTGCTCAACAGGTACCTGCCGGCGCCTCCCGCGGCGGTTGCGGATATCGGTGGCGGGCCCGGGGTTCACGCGGGCTGGTTGAAACATCGCGGGTACGACGTCGAGCTGCTCGATCCGGTCGAGCGGCACGTGCGGCAGGCGACCGAGGCCGGGATCAGCGCAGTACAAGGGGATGCGCGGGAGCTGCCGTGGGAGGACGAGGAGTTCGACGCGGCGTTCGTGGCCGGGCCGATGTATCACCTGCGGGAGCCGGAGGAGCGGCAGCTCGCGCTGCGTGAGGCGATCCGGGTGACGAAGCTCGGTGGGTTCGTCGCGGTGGTCGCGATCAACCGGGCGGCGAATCTGATCGGGTCTACGCTGGCCAACACATTGATCCAGCGGCAGGCGGTGGTGACGGACATCCTGCGCGACGGGTACAGCCCGCGGAATGATCGAATGGCGCATACGACGTACCACACCGTCGCGCAGCTACGAGCCGAGCTCACCCACGCCGGCCTCCGCGGCGTCATGATCCACGGCCTGACCGGTCCCGGCGGCTGGCTCACCGTGATGATCGACGCCCACTACGGCGACCGTCCCCTCCCCGACACCCTCCAAGAGCCGGATCCACTCCGCACAGCCCTCGAATGCGCCCGCCTCGCCGACTCCTTCCCGGAGATGGTCCAGTCGAGTTCTCTCCTCTTCGGAGTAGGCCAACGAGCAGATCTCTGACTAAAGTCAGAGGATGGGTGTTGTGGAGGTGCGGCGGTTCAATCGGATGGTTACTCAGCGGGTGGGGGCGTTGCAGGAGGACTATTTGGCGCGCGGTCGTCCGCTGGGGGAGGACCGGGTGTTGTGGGAGATCGGGGTGGAGGGGTGTGACGTGCGCACCCTGCGTGCGCGGCTTGATCTCGACTCTGGGTACATGAGTCGGCTGCTGCGGTCGCTGACGAAAGCTGGACTCGTGGAGGTTGAGCCGAGCGCGGCGGATGCGCGGGTGCGGATCGCGCGGCTGACCAACACAGGGCTCGACGAGCGGCGCGTGCTTGATGAGAGGTCGGACGAGTTGGCGAGTTCGATCCTCGAGCCGCTGGACGAGCGGCAGCGGGCGCGGTTGACGGCGGCGATGGATGAGGTGACCCGGTTGCTGACGGCGTCGATGGTGCAGGTCGAGATCGTCGACCCGCGGCTGCCGGTGGCGCGGTACTGCTTGAACTCGTACTTCGAGGAGCTCGGCCGGCGGTTCGAGACTGGGTTCGACCCGGCGCGGAGTATCTCGGCGGACCATGCCGAGTTGACGCTCCCCGGCGGGTTGTTGCTCGTGGCAACGTTGCGGTCGGAGCCGGTCGGGTGTGGTGCGCTCAAGCTGCACGGCACCGGGCCGGCCGAGATCAAGCGGATGTGGGTGTCACCGGATGCGCGGGGGCTCGGGCTGGGCCGTCGACTGCTGGCAGAGCTCGAGCGTACGGCGGCCGCGAACGGCGCCACCGCCGTACGGCTCGAGACCAACCGCAACCTGACGGAGGCGATCGCCCTCTACCGCTCCTCGGGCTTCGAGGAGGTGCCGGCGTTCAACACCGAGCCCTACGCGCATCACTGGTTCGAGAAACCGCTCTGATACCTACGGCATCCGGAGCTGGCCGAGGAGACCATGTGTCTCCTTGGCCGGCCCGGCGGAGAACCACAGCGCGTCGGTCCCGCCGGTGGTGGCAGTGCCTGGCAGCAGCGCCCAGAGGCCGTCGATCACCAGGGTCTTGCCATGGCTGTTGCGGACCTGCCCGGCGAAGTCGAACCTGCCGTGCGACTTCGGCCGCAGGATGTTGATCCGGCCGTCGCCGAAGTTGCCGACGAGGACCGTACCGGTCGGCTCACCCCAGGACGCGGGAGCAAGCGTCAGACCCCACGGCGCGTTCAGCGTGCCGCGAGACGCAACCCGGGTGACGAACTTGCCGTCGACGGTGTACTCGTCGACGTACCCGAGTCCGCGCCCGGCCAGGCTGCGACCGGTCTTCGGGTCGGGCTTCGCGTACGTCACGAAGATGTGGTCGTTCAGCGTCTGCACGTTGAACGGCGCGTACCCGCGCGGCAGCGAGAAGTCCCGGAACGCCCACTTCGACAGCTTCACCGGCATGAACGCGTTGTCGAACACGTCCACCTTGCCCTGCGCGAAGTTCGCCGCGAACAGTCGGTCGGACGCCGGCGAGATCGCCAGCCCGGTGTACGCCGCGCCCTTGACGGTCGCCTTGATGTCGGCCGGACCCATCACCGGGTTGATCGTCGGGTTCCAGGCCGCGATCTGCCCGGTCAGAGTGGCGAAGATGAACCGTGCCGGTGCAGACGCCGTCGCGTTGCTGACCAGGAAGCCGGTGCCCGGGTTGGACACCTGCCCGGTCGGCAGCGGCACCGTCACCCGGACGGTCGGCACCTTGGTCACGGTGTTCGAGCCGGGCGCGGACGAGTACAGCGTGGACGTCGACGTACCTTGGTTGGACACCCAGAGCGGGGTGGTCGCGCCGAGCGACAGACCCCACGGGTTCACCAGGTCCGGGTCCGTCAGGACGGCTTTGCCGGCCTGGTCAGAGACCAGGTTGACCTGTTGTACGGCGAGTGCGTGATGCGACCCGTGTGCGCTGGCGGTCACCGGGGTGACAAGTGCGAGGCCGCTGACCAGTGCGGTGGCAACCGCGAGTGGCCGGCCCTTCGAGCGGAGTGACATGTCACTTTCCTGTCGGTAGGGATGCGGAACACCATCGATACGACCGGGTGGGCTAGGCGGTTCAATCGCCGCAAGGTAGACATGGCGGAGAACTCGGGTGGGGAAGCATTGATGAAGTAGAAGGGGGAATCCATGTCCGATCTAGCAATCGAGCCGCTGAATCCGTCGATCCTGCCGATGTCGGGTAAGTACAGCCACGGCGTCCAGGTCGACGGCGCGCAGCGGATGGTGTTCGTCAGCGGTCAGGTGCCGTGGGGCAACGAGCACGGACGGGTGCCGGAGACGTTCGAGGCGCAGTGCCGGATGGTCTGGCGGAACGTGCTCGCCGTACTGTCCGAAGCGGGGATGGGGATCCGGAACCTGGTGAAGGTGACGACGTACCTGTCCGACCGCCAGTACCGCGCGCTGAATGCGAAGATCCGCGAGGAGGTCCTCGGTGATCACGCCCCGGCGCTCACGGTCGTCATCGCCGACATCTACGCGGAGAACTGGCTCCTCGAGATCGAGGCCGTCGCAATGGCCTGAGCGGTCCACCTCGTGCCGAATGGCTATGGATACCCACAGCGGTCCTGTTTAGCGTCGAGCTATGAGGATCAGGGTTGTCGACGCGTTCGCCGATCGTCCGTTCAGCGGTAATCCTGCCGGAGTGTGTCTCCTCGAGGCCGGGGCATGGCCCGACGAGGCCTGGATGCGGTCCGTCGCGGCCGAGCTGAAGCACGCCGAGACCGCGTTCGCGCGACCGTCGGAGCGGCCCGACGCGGACTGGGATCTGCGCTGGTTCACGCCGACGAAGGAGGTCGTGCTCTGCGGGCACGCGACGCTGGCGACCACCCATGCGCTGGCCGCGGACGGAAAGGTGTCCGGCAAGGTCGCGTTCGCGAGCCTGAGCGGCATCCTCGTCGCGACTGTCGAGGACGACGGGATCACGCTGGACTTCCCGGTCAACCGGCCGTTCGAGGTGCCGGTGCCGGTCGGGCTGGCGGCGGCCTTGTCGGTCGAGCCGGTCGAGGTCTACGTCACCGGCGAGCTCCGCGATCTCCTGGTCGTCGTACGTGACGAGGCAGCCGTGCACGCGGTGATCCCGCAGTACGACGCGATCGCGGCGATCACCGAGCGGGAGAAGCTGCGCGGGGTGATCGTGACGGCGGAGGGTTCGGAGTACGACTTCGTCTCGCGGTTCTTCGCGCCGGGCAGCGGGATCCCGGAGGATCCGGTGACCGGCAGCGCGCACACCAGCCTGACGCCGTACTGGGGCGAACGCCTCGGACGGAACGAGCTGGTCGGGTACCAGGCGTCCGCCCGAGGCGGGGTCGTCCAGGTCAGCTCATCCGGCGACCGCGTCTACCTGAAGGGCCAGGCGATCACGGTCCTGGACGGTGAGCTGCTGGTCTAGGCCCAGGTCTCGGCGTGGGTCGCCACGCCGTTCGGGGCGATGAGTTCGGTGACGACGTCCTCCGCGTCGGCATCCAGCGGCTCGAACGGCGGCTCCGGTACGACGTACGCCCGCGCGCCGGCGACCATCTCGATCCCGGGCAGCTCGAACCAGGCCTCGCCGACCTCGCGGCTGATCTCGTAGATCGCCTGCTCGGCGGAGTCGACCGGCTCCCGCTCGCCGGACTCGTCCAGCTCGGCCGGGTGCCGCTCCTGCGCGGCCCGGCCGGCCTCCAGCAGCGCGTCCAGGTCGACCACCCGCAGGTCGAACCGGGACACCACGCTGATCACCTGGTCCGGCTCGACGTCTTCCTCGTCCTCGTCGTCGTCGGAGTCGTCCAGCAGCAGCGGCGTCGTACCGGTGTGCTCGAAGACGGCCTCGTTCCAGTCCTCGACCACACCCTCGAGGGCGGCGTTGTGCTCGAACAGCTCGGCGTTGTCCTCGTCGCCGGTCATCGCGAGCAGCGCGTCGGTGTGGGCCAGCAGGCGCTCGGCCAGCTTCTGGCTGGCCTCGGCCAGCGCGGCCCGGGTCTCCGCGGAGAAGAACTGCTCGGCGGGGGCGGGGGTGTCCAGTTCAGTCACGTGCGGGATCTTCCCTGTCTGTCGGTGGGCATGCCAGCCGTAAGTATGTGAGAAGCCTGTGAGAGCTCTGTCAGCGGGTGTGAGAGGCCTGCGAGAACCCTCCTGAGCAGGCAGCTAGCGGTGTGCAGTTGAACCCATGAGCACATTTGTCGCGAGGTGGAGCCGTCATGGGTGACGTCATCTACATCGCAGTCACCGTCGTCGTGTTCGCGGCCATCTGGTTCGCGCTGCGTGGAGTGGAGAAGTTGTGAGCGCCGAGAACATTGCCGGCCTGGTGGTGGCCGCTGCTCTGGTCCTCTACCTGATCGCCGCCCTGATCTTCCCCGAGAGGTTCTGATGTCAGACACCGCGGCCGGCCTGTTGCAGGTCGGCTTCCTCCTCCTGTGCCTGGCGGCCGTCTACCGGCCGCTGGGTGGGTACATGGCTCGGGTCTTCACGTCCGACAAGGACCTGGCCGTCGAGCGCGTGACCTACAAGCTCTTCGGCGTCGACTCGAAGGCCGACCAGACCTGGGGCGTCTACGCCCGGTCGCTGATCGCCTTCTCGGCCCTGAGCCTGGTACTGCTCTATCTGTTGCAGCGGATCCAGCACTGGCTGCCGCTGTCGCTGGGCCTGCCGAACGTCGAGTCCGGGCTGGCGTTCAACACCGCCGCCTCGTTCGTCGCGAACACCAACTGGCAGTCGTACTCGCCCGAGGTGACGATGGGCCACCTGGTCCAGTTCGCCGGCCTCGCGGTGCAGAACTTCCTGTCCGCGGCCGTCGGCATCGTGGTCGCGGTCGCGCTGATCCGCGGCTTCGCCCGGGCCAAGACCGACCGGCTCGGCAACTTCTGGGTCGACCTGACCCGGACCACGCTGCGGATCCTGCTGCCGATCGCGGTTCTCGGCACCCTCGCGCTGGTCGCGATGGGCGTCGTACAGAACTTCTCCGGCGGGCACGAGGTCGCGTCGGTCGTCGGCCAGAGCCAGACCATCCCCGGCGGCCCGGTGGCCAGCCAGGAGGTCATCAAGGAGCTCGGCACCAACGGCGGCGGCTTCTACAACGCCAACTCCGCGCACCCGTTCGAGAACCCGAACGGTCTGTCGAACCTGTTCGAGATCTTCCTCGAGCTCGTCATCCCGGTCGCGCTGACCCGCACCTTCGGCCTGATGGTCAAGGACAAGCGGCAGGGCTACGCGATCCTCGGCGTGATGGGCACGCTCTGGGCGGCCTTCACCTTCGCCGCGACCTTCTTCGAGAACCAGGGCGCCGGTACGGCGACCCAGGCCGCGGGCGCTGCGATGGAGGGCAAGGAGACCCGCTTCGGCGAATGGGCCTCGGCGCTGTTCGCGACCTCGACGACGGGTACGTCGACCGGTGCCGTGAACTCGGCGCACGACTCGTTCACCCCGCTCGGCGGCGGTACGACGCTGTTCCACATGATGCTCGGAGAAGTCTCGCCGGGCGGAACCGGAACGGGTCTCTACGGCATGCTGATCCTCGCCGTGTTGGCGGTGTTCGTCGCGGGCCTGATGGTCGGACGCACCCCGGAGTACCTGAAGAAGAAGATCACCGCGCGCGAGATGAAGCTGGTCTCGTTGTACATCCTGGCGACGCCGACCGTCGTACTGATCGGTGCTTCGCTGGCGATGGGGCTCGCGGTGGCCCGGGCGTCGATCTTCAACACCGACAGCCCGCACGGGTTCTCCGAAGTGCTGTACGCGTTCACCTCGGCCGGTAACAACAACGGCAGCGCGTTCGGCGGTCTGAGCGCGAACATCCCGTTCTACAACACCGCTCTCGGGCTGGTGATGTTGCTCGGCCGGTTCGTCCCGATCGTATTCGCGCTGGCGCTGGCCGGTTCGCTCGCCCAGCAGCAGCCGGTACCGGTGACCCAGGGCACGCTGCCCACCCACAAGGCCCTGTTCGTGACGCTGCTCGTCGGCACCGTCCTGATCGTGACCGGCCTGACCTACTTCCCTGCACTGACTCTTGGACCCCTCGCGGAGGGACTGTGACCACGCTCGTAAAGCCGCCCGCGTCCACGCCGGCGGTACCCCCGAAGAGAGCAGCTTCGGGTCTGTTCGACCCGAAGATGCTGCTCACCGCCCTGCCCGACGCGGTCCGCAAACTCGACCCGCGGGTGATGGTGAAGAACCCGGTCATGTTCGTGGTCGAGGTGGGCGCGGTCGCGTCGACGATCTTCGCCTTCACCGACTCGAGCGTGTTCGTCTGGTGGATCGTGGTCTGGCTCTGGCTGACCGTGATCTTCGCCAACCTGGCCGAGGCCGTCGCGGAAGGCCGGGGCAAGGCCCAGGCCGAGACGCTGCGCCGGGCCAAGACCGAGACCACCGCGCGCCGGCTGGTCGGCGACCGCGAGGAAGAGGTCCCCGCGACCCAGCTCAAGCTCGGCGACCTCGTGGTCGTCGAGGCCGGGCAGATCATCCCCGGCGACGGTGACGTCGTCGAGGGTGTCGCGAGCGTCGACGAGTCGGCGATCACCGGCGAGTCGGCCCCGGTCATCCGCGAGTCCGGCGGTGACCGGAGCGCGGTCACCGGTGGCACCAAGGTGCTGTCGGACCGGATCGTCGTGAAGATCACCACCAAACCCGGTGAGAGCTTCATCGACCGGATGATCGCGCTGGTCGAGGGTGCGTCACGGCAGAAGACGCCGAACGAGATCGCGCTGAACATCCTGCTGGCCAGCCTGACGATCGTGTTCCTGATCGCGACCGTGACGCTGCCGACGTTCGCGAACTACGCACACGTCGATCTGAACATCGTGATCCTGGTGGCCCTGCTGGTCTGCCTGATCCCGACCACGATCGGCGCGCTGCTGTCCGCGATCGGTATCGCCGGTATGGACCGGCTGGTGCAGCGCAACGTGCTGGCGATGTCCGGACGGGCCGTCGAGGCCGCCGGCGACGTGAACACGCTGCTGCTGGACAAGACCGGCACCATTACGCTGGGCAACCGGCAGGCCGCGGAGTTCATCCCGGTCAAGGGTGTGAGCGACACCGAGCTCGCCGACGCGGCGCAGCTGTCCAGCCTCGCCGACGAGACGCCGGAGGGCCGGTCGATCGTCGTACTGGCGAAGACCGGGTACGGACTGCGTGAGCGCCACACCGGAGAGTTGCCGCACGCAACCTTCGTGGAGTTCACCGCGCAGACCCGGATGAGTGGTGTCGACCTGGACGACCGGCAGGTCCGCAAGGGCGCGGCCGGCGCGGTCAACGCCTGGATCAACCAGCACGGCGGGCAGATCGACGTACAGCTCGGCGAGATCGTCGACGGCATCTCGGCCTCCGGCGGTACGCCGCTGGTCGTTGCCGAGAGCATCAACGGCAAGGCGCGTCCGCTCGGCGTCATCCACCTCAAGGACGTGGTCAAGGAAGGCATGCGGGAGCGGTTCGACCAGATGCGTGCGATGGGCATCCGGACCGTGATGATCACCGGTGACAACCAGCTGACCGCGAAGGCGATCGCCGAGGAGGCCGGGGTCGACGACTTCCTGGCCGAGGCGACGCCCGAGGACAAGATGGCGCTGATCAAGAAGGAGCAGGAGGGCGGCCGGCTGGTCGCGATGACCGGTGACGGTACCAACGATGCGCCGGCGCTGGCCCAGGCCGATGTCGGCGTGGCGATGAACTCCGGTACGTCGGCCGCGAAGGAGGCCGGCAACATGGTCGACCTCGACTCGAACCCGACCAAGCTGATCGAGATCGTCGAGATCGGCAAGCAGTTGCTGATCACCCGCGGATCGCTGACCACGTTCTCGATCGCGAACGACGTGGCCAAGTACTTCGCGATCCTGCCGGCGCTGTTCGCCTCGGCGTACCCGGGGCTGGACAAGCTGAACATCATGGGGCTGCACTCGCCGGAGTCGGCGATCGTGTCCGCCATCGTGTTCAACGCGCTGGTGATCGTGGCCCTGGTGCCGCTGGCGCTGCGCGGGGTCCGGTACAAGCCGTCGTCGGCCTCGGCGATGCTGCGCCGCAACCTGCTGATCTACGGCATCGGCGGTCTGATCAGCCCGTTCGTCGGAATCAAACTCCTCGACCTGGTGATCTCCTTGATCCCGGGTCTGCGGTGAAAGGCTAGTTGTTCATGGCAAGCAATCTGCCCGGCTCGGTCCGGCAGTTCGGAGTGGCGCTACGGGCGCTGCTCGTGTTCACGGCGATCCTCGGGATCGTCTACCCGCTGGTGATGACCGGGGTCGCGCAGGCCGTCTTCCACAGCAACGCGAACGGGTCGGTCGTCAAGGTCGACGGCAAGGACGTCGCCTCCGACCTGATCGGCCAGGCGTACACGATGGACTCCGGGAAGAAGGATGCCGACGGCAACGCGATCATGGTCGCGGACCCGAAGTGGTTCCAGACCCGGCCGTCCGCGGTCGACTACGACGGGATGGGTAGCGCTGCCTCGCAGTACGGGCCGAACAACCCCGACCTGGTCAAGCTGATCGAACAGCGCCGGCAGGACGTCGCCAAGCTCGAGGGCGTCGACCCGTCGCAGGTCCCGCCGGACGCGGTCACCGCGAGCGGTAGCGGCCTCGACCCGGCCATCAGCCCGGCGTACGCCGCTCTGCAGGTCAACCGCGTCGCTCGCGAGCGGGGACTGCCGGTGGAGAAGGTCCAGCAGCTGGTGAAGGACAACACGAAGGGCCGCACGCTCGGGTTCCTCGGGGAGCCGACGGTCAATGTGGTGACGTTGAACGCCGCCTTGGCTGCCAGCTGAGAGTATGAAGGTATGAAGCGCGGGCATCTGCGGGTCTATCTCGGGGCCGCGCCTGGTGTCGGGAAGACGTACAAGATGCTGGGCGAGGGGCAACGGCGCCTCGCCCGGGGGACCGACGTGGTGGTCGGGTTCGTCGAGACCCACGGCCGGGAACACACCGCGGAGATGCTCGCCGGGCTCGAGGTGATCCCGCGGCGGATCATCGACTACCGCGGCGCGAGTTTCACCGAGCTCGACATCGACGCGGTACTGGCGCGGCGCCCGGAGGTGGCGCTGGTCGACGAACTGGCGCACACCAACGTCCCGGGCAGCCGGAACGAGAAGCGCTGGCAGGACATCGAGGAGTTGCTGGCCGCCGGGATCGACGTGATCTCGGCGGTCAACATCCAGCACCTCGAGTCGATCAACGACGTGGTCGAGAAGATCACCGGCGTACCCCAGCAGGAGACGGTCCCGGACCGGGTGGTCCGGGCCGCGGACCAGATCGAGCTGGTCGACATGACCCCGGAGGCGCTGCGCCGGCGGATGGCCCACGGCAACGTGTACGCCGCGGACAAGATCGACGCTGCCCTGGGCAACTACTTCCGGGTCGGCAACCTGTCCGCCCTGCGCGAGCTGGCGCTGCTCTGGCTGGCCGACCGGGTGGACGCGGGGCTGCAGCAGTACCGCCAGGAGCACGACATCGACTCGACCTGGGAGGCCCGGGAGCGGGTTGTGGTCGCGCTCACAGGTGGTCCCGAGGGCGAGACGCTGATCCGGCGGGCCGCCCGGATCGCCGCGCGGTCGTCCGGCGGGGATCTGCTCGCCGTACATGTCGCGCGCTCCGACGGCCTGACCGGGGCGAACCCGAGCAAGTTGGCCGAGCAGCGCAACCTGGTCGAGAAGCTCGGCGGGACCTATCACCAGGTGGTCGGCGACGACATCCCGTCCGCCCTGCTCACCTTCGCGAAGGCCGAGAACGCCACCCAGTTGGTGCTCGGCGGCAGTCGCCGTTCGCGGATCGGGTCCCTGTTCACCGGACCGGGGATCGGCGCGACCACAATCCGCGATTCGGGCGATATCGACGTACATATCGTCACGCACTCATTGATGGGTCGCGGGCGGTTGCCTCGGTTGCGGGGCAGTCTGTCCCGGCGCCGGAAGATCCAGGGATTCGTCCTGTCGATCGTGCTGCCGCCGGTGCTCGCGCTGGTGCTCGGGCTGGGTGGCGACACGCTCAACCTGACCAGCAACGTGCTGGCGTTCCTGCTGGCGGTGGTCGTGGTGGCGCTGGTCGGCGGGATGTGGCCGGCGATGGTGACCGCGGTCGGCGGGTCGCTGGTACTCAACTGGTTCTTCACCCCGCCGAAGCGGACGTTCACGATCGCCGAGCTGAACAACGCGTTGGCGCTGGTGATCTTCATCCTGGTCGCCGCGATGGTGAGCTCGGTCGTCGACCGGGCGGCACGACGTACCAGGCAGGCGGCCCGGGCGGCCGCGGAATCGGAGACGTTGGCGACCTTGGCCGGATCGGTACTGCGAGGTGAGACCGCCCTGCCCGCGCTGCTCGAACGGGTGCGCGAGGCCTTCGGGATGACCGGGGCGTGTCTGATGGAACGTGTGGACGACGACGAGCTGACCGAGGTCTGGCGACCGCTGGCCTCGGCCGGTTCCCTGACCTGCACCCGTCCGGAGGAGGCCGACGCGGAGATCCCGGCGCGGGACGACCTCGTTCTGGTGCTGCAAGGTCATCAGCTGGAGGCGGACGAGCGCCGGCTGGTCGGGGCCTTTGCGGCCCACGCCGCCGCGCTGGTTGACCGGGCCCGGTTGAGCGAGGCGGCCGCGGAGGCCAAGCCGCTCGCCGAGGCCGACAAGCTGCGTACGGCGTTGCTCCGGGCAGTCGGCCACGACCTGCGTTCCCCGTTGGCGTCGGCGAAGGCGTCGGTGACTTCGCTGCGCAGCGATGATGTGGAGTGGAGCGAGTCCGAGCGGGCCGAGCTGCTGGAGACCGCGGACGAGTCGCTGGACCGGTTGTCGCGGTTGGTGGACAACCTGCTCGACCTGAGTCGGCTGCAGGCCGGCGTACTGCCGGTGTTCACGCGGCCGATGGCGCTGGACGAGATCATGCCCGGCGTACTGGCCGAGCTGGGTGACGAAGCCGACCAGGTGACCGTCGACATCCCGCACACGCTGCCGCTGGTCGAGGCGGACCCGGCGCTGCTGGAGCGCGTGGTGGCGAACCTGCTGGCGAACGCGATCCGCTACTCGCCGCCCGGACGTCCGCCGCTGATCACCGGGAGCGCTCTGGGCGAAATCGTCGAGATCCGGGTGATCGACCGCGGGCCGGGGATCCCGCGCGAGGACCGGGACCGGATGTTCGCGCCGTTCCAGCGCCTCGGCGACACCGACAACACGGTCGGCGTCGGGCTGGGGCTGGCGCTCGCCCGCGGCCTCGCCGAGGCGATGCACGGTGCGCTGCTGCCCGAGGACACCCCCGGCGGTGGCCTGACCATGGTGGTCACGATCCCGACCGCCAGCCTCCGCCCGACCGACGCCCCGGTCCCGGGAGCACGCGAACGATCGGAGCAGGAGTGACGAGAGTATTGGTGGTCGACGACGAGCCGCAGATCGTGCGGGCGTTGCAGATCAACCTGAAGGCGCGTGGGTACGAGGTGCATCTGGCCGGCACCGGTACGTCGGCGTTGAAGGTCGCCGCGCAGCATCCGCCCGAGCTGGTGATCCTCGACCTCGGGCTGCCGGACTTCGACGGCGTGGACGTGATCCGCGGGCTCCGCGGCTGGACCGACGCGCCGATCCTGGTGCTGTCCGGGCGGACCGACCAGACCGACAAGGTCGAGGCGCTGGACGCGGGCGCGGACGACTACGTGACGAAGCCGTTCGGCATCGATGAGCTGCTGGCCCGGATGCGCGCCGTACTCCGACGCAGCAACATCGCCCAGGACCAGCCCGTGGTGACCGTCGGCGGCTCCGTCGTCGACCTGGCGGCCAAGCGCGTCACACTGGAGAACGGCGAAGACATCCGCCTCACCCCGACCGAGTGGCACCTGCTCGAGGTCCTGGTCCGCAACCCCGGCAAGCTGATGTCCCAACGCCAGCTCCTGACCGAGGTCTGGGGCCCCGGCTACGAAACCGCCAGCGGCAACCTCCGCTTCTACATGGGCCAGCTCCGCCGCAAACTGGAGCCCGATCCGGCCCGCCCGAAGCACCTCCTGACCGAGCCGGGCATGGGCTACCGCTTCGAGCCCTGACGGTGTCCGTTTCGTTCAAGACCTCCGGCCGGATCTGCGGGAGGGTAGGCACATGGACATCTTCACCGCAGGTCGGGACTTTGTACGGCGGGATGCTCGGCTGCTCGAGCGTCGGCTCTTCGCCACGGTTTTCGAGGGCGCTGATCCACAAGGCGTGATCGACGCGCTGCGTGGGTTCCAGAACGCCGACGGGGGCTTCGGGTGGGGGCTGGAGCCGGACAAGCGGTGTCCGGACAGCTTGCCGCTCGATGTCGAGGTCGCGTTCAGCACACTGATCGCGGCAGGCGCTCGGGACGACGAGATGGTCCGGCGCGCGGCCGACTGGCTGGCACAGCTCGCCAACGCCGACGGCGCGGTCCCGCTGTGCGGTCCGGCGGTGGAGGGCTACCCCCGGGCCGAGCACATCACCGAGTGGACGTACCAGCCCGGCATCAACCCCACCGCGGGTCTGGTCGGCCGGCTCTATCAGCTGGGCGTCGAGCACCCGTGGCGCGACCAGGCCGGCGCCTGGTGTGCGGCAGAGTTGGCGAAGGAGTTCCCCGAGGACGCCCATGGGATGCACGAGGCGCTGGAGTTCCTGGAGCACACCGACGACGTCGACGTCGATCTGGTCCGCGACTGGCTGCCCAAGCTGCAATGGTTCCGGGCCGACGCCGCGGATCCGACGTACGGCGTGACGCCGCTGCACCTCGCGCCGACGCCGGACAGCTTCTGGAACCAGCTGTTCACCGACGAGCAACTCGATGCGCACCTGGACCGGCTGATCGCCGACCAGCAGGACGACGGCGGCTGGGCCCTCACCTGGGAGCCGCCGGGACCGGCGTCCACCCTCGAGTACCGCGGCATCGTGACCGTCGGCGCACTACGAACGCTGAAGGCGTACAACCGCCTCTAGACACAACGAAGCCCCCCGCTGCGGCGGGGGGCTTCGTTGTGTTTACCGCTCTTCGCGGAAGTCGACGTGGGACCGGGTCTTCGGGTCGTACTTGCGGATGATCAGCCGATCGGGATTGTTCCGGCGGTTCTTCCGCGTTACATAGGTGAAGCCGGTGCCGGCGGTGCTGCGGAGCTTGATGATGGGGCGGAGGTCGTTGCGCTTGGCCATGGTGTCCTTTCCCGGATCACCTGGCGGGTGACCCTTACTTCAGTGAACGCCGGCCGGGTGGCGGCTATTCCGCCTCAGAGGGTACTTTGTAGTGGTTATCGTTTTCAATAAGACAGGAGAGTCGATGCTGCCGGTGACCTTGCTGACGGGCCTCGACGAGGAGCTTCGCGGCGCCGTCGCGGGGAATCTGCTGGCTGCCGCCGGCCCGACCGGCGTCCTGGTGGAGTACGACGTGAGCGGCCTGAGTGCGGGCTCCGTCGTACGGATCGCGCGTACTGCGGCCGGCGTGATCGACCGCGAGGTGATCACGATGGAGCACCCGTGCGTCTCCTGCGCGATGCGCGGCTCGCTCGTCCAACTGCTCTCCAGTATTGCGGCCATCGAGCGGTACGGCGTGGCGATCGTGAACGTCCCAGCCGCCGGTGACACCCAGGCGATCGCGGCCGAGCTCTCGGCGGCCGACGACCTCCGCATCGACGCGATCCTCACGACCGTCGACGCCGCCACCGTGGTCGCCGATCTGACCGGTGACGAGCTGATCCGTGAGCGTGGCATCCCGACGGCTTTGGAAGACGGGCGTGCGATCGCCGAGGTTGTGGTCCGGCAGTTGGAGTCGGCCGATGCTGCGGTGCTGAGTGATCTGGATGCGGAGGCGCTGGTGCGGGCGATCAACCCGCGGCTGCTGATCAAGTCCACGCCGGCGGGGCTGCTCGGCGTACGGCTGCACGCTCCTGGGAACGTCGTCGAGCCCGGCTCGATCGCGGCGCCCGCGGACGGCGAGGTGCCGACGCTGGTCTGGCAGTCCAATCGACCGTTTCATCCGGAGCGCTTGTTCGATGCCCTCGAGGATCTGGTCGCCGGGTCGGCCCGCGGCCGCGGCACGCTCTGGATCGCGACCCAGCACCGCAACCGGCTGAGCTGGGACAGCTTCGGCACGAACATCTCGATCGGCGTCCTCGGTCCGTGGCTGGCCGACCTCCCGGCGGACCGCTGGCCCGCGGTCGGGCAGCAGCACCAGGCCCGGTCCGCCCTCGAGTGGCACCCGGAGTACGGCGACCGCGCGTCGTACCTGTCGATCACCGGACCCGGTGTGGAGCTGCGGGAATTAACCGAGCGCCTCGACGGTTGTGTGATGCGTGCGGATGAAGCGGTCCATCCCCTGACCGACCCGTTCGCCCCTTATCTGGAAGGAAGTACGGCAGCATGAAGAAAGACATTCACCCCGACTACCGCCGGGTTGTCTTCCGGGACAAGTCCGGTAACTTCAGCTTCCTCACCGGTTCGACCCGCGAGAGCAACGAGACGGTCGTCTGGCACGACGGGAACACCTACCCGGTCGTCGACGTCGAGATCTCGTCCGCGAGTCACCCGTTCTACACGGGCCAGCAGCGCGTGATGGACACCCAGGGCCGGGTGGAGAAGTTCAAGAAGCGCTACGGCCAGAAGTAATCCCTGGTCTTTCCACAGCCCGTCGCCTCTTTGGCGACGGGCTGTTTCTATGTTGTCGCCTTGTGGCAGAACGCCTGCAGCCAGCGTCCGTCGGAGCGCACGTAGACCTGGCTGATCCATTCTTCGACCTCGTACGGCGTCCCGTCCCAGCTGCCGGAACTCGCCTTCCGGGCGGTCAGGACGACCGTGTCGCCGACCCGGGCGATCCGCTCGCCGCCGACTGTCGTCATGCTGTGGTGCTGCAGCCGGCCCGACGCGATCCAGCCGATGATGTCCGCCTTGGGTGTGATTCCGGTGGCGTCGACGGCGACCCAGTCATCGGTCCAGCAGTTCGCGATCAGCTCGGCGTCGTTGCCGATCAGCACCGCGTCCGCCTCGGCCGCCTCCGCGCGTACTTCTTCCTCGACTGTCATGGGTCGATTTTGCGCGTCTCGGGTTCGAGACGTTTGGGTGGGCGCGGCGCTTACCTCGCGGGCCGGGGCGGTTCCACACTGTGGGGATGGAGCCGGTTGAGCTGACGGGTGCCGGGCTGAGCCCGCTCGAGGCGGTCGCGCTCGGGCAGCGACGCACTGCGGTTCGGCTGAGTGACGACGCCCGGAAGCGGATGGAGGAGTCAGCCGCGGTGGTCGCCGAGGTCGCTGGACGGCGGCCGGTGTACGGGCGGACGACGGGCGTCGGGGCGAACCGCGACGTACTCACGTCCGACCCGGAGCACGGCGCGCGATTGCTCGGGTCGCACAGTACGACGGGTACGACGTCGTACCCGAAGGATGTCGTCCGGCTCGGGCTGCTGATCCGGGTCAACCAGCTCGCCGCGGGCGGGTCCGGGCTCCACCCGGCGGTGGCCGATGCGATCGTTGGGCTGCTCAACGATGACGACCTGCCGGACCTGCACCGGGGTGGTGCGATCGGGACCGGCGACCTCGGGCCGCTCGCGGAGCTCGGGCTCGCGCTGGGCGATGTCATCGACGGGACCAGCGCTCTCCCGCTGCTGTCCAGCAATGCGCTCACGCTCGCCGAGTGCTGCCTCGCGTATGTCGAGGCGGGCACGCTGATCAACGTCGTACCGTTGGTCGGGGCGCTCTCCCATGTGGCGCTGCGCGGCAACGCCGAGGTGTACGACGTCCGTGTACACGAGGCCCGTCCACAGCCGGGGCAGGTGCGGGTCGCCCGCAGGATGCGTGGACTGCTCGACGGCCTGCCGCTCTTGCCTGCGCGTGTCCAGGATCCCTTCGGGTTAAGGGCTTTCGCGCAGGTGCTCGGTCCTGCCGTCGATCATGCCGATGCCTTGGGCAACAGTGTGCGGATCGATATCAACGCGGCCGCGGAGAACCCGCTGGTGGCCGGCGACACCGTGCTGCACAACGGCAACTGGCACGCGATGCCGATCGCACTCGCCCTCGACTCGCTCCGACTCAGCCTGCACAGCGTCGCGACCCTGTCCACCACCCGCGTCGCGAATCTGGTTGACCCGGATTACACCGGCCTCAGCCGCTTCCTGGCCAGCGGCGCGGAGGCAAGCTCAGGCGTGATGATGATCGAGTACGTCGCGCATGACGCACTCGCGGCGGTCCGCTCTGCTGCCCAGCCCGCCACACTAGGCACGGCGACGCTGTCCCGAGGCGCCGAACTCCACGCCAGCTTCGCGCCACAAGCCGCAGTCCTAACTGCCCAGCTCCTAGACGCTCTCCGCGAGGTCCTAGCCAGCGAGCTGGTCACCGCCGTACGCGCCATCCGCCTGGCCGGCCTGACCCCCGACGACCTGTCCCCTGCAGCCGTCGGCCCCTGGCTCGCCGACGCCCTGGCCGTCCTACCAGACAGCCTGGCCGACCGCTCCCTCCGCGAGGACCTGGAAATAGCCCGCGGCGTCCTAACCCAATGGGGCGACCGCCAAGTCGAACACCCAGCCGAGTCAGGCTAGCCGTGGAGGCGGCGGGATAGGGCGGTGGCGGCTTGGCGGATTCGGTGGGCTAGGTGGGGGCGGTCGGGTGGGGGGACGGCGTCTGTGCGGAAGGTGACGCTGATGGCGGCGGCTGGGTGGCCGGCGTGGTCGACGGCGGCGCTGGCTACGGAGGCCATGCCGGGGGTGATGAAGGAGTCCTCGACGGCGTAGCCCTGGCGTTTCTCGTCGGCCAGTAGGCGGCGGAGTTGGGTGAGGGTCTGCGGGCCGAGGTCTGTGCGGCGGACGAAAGACTCGGGAGTGGGGAAGAGAGCCCGCACCTGGGCAGGTGGGAGCTCGGCGAGGAGCGCGCGCCCGGATGCGGTGAGGGTGGCAGGCAGGCGCACCCCGACATCGGTCACCAAAGTCACCGGCCGCGGCGGCTGCTCCTTCAGCAGGTAGACCAGCTCCCGACCATGCAACACCCCGAGATGCGCCGTCTGCCCCACCTCGTGCACCAGCTGCACCAGCAACGGCCGAGCCAGGCGCTCCAACGGATCGTGCCGCAAGTACGCCGACCCGATCTCGAACGCAGCAACCCCGAGCCCGTACCGCTTCTCCTCAGGCAGATGCACGACGAAACCCTCGTCGATCATTGCCCGCAGCAAGTGGTACGTCGACGAGCGCGGCAGGCCGACCGCGGAGGCGATGCGCTCCATCGGTACCGGACCGGGCTGGGTGGCCAGGAACGTCAGCACCCGCAGCGTACGGGTCGAGGCGGGAACGTTGCCGCTCACAACGGCAGGGTAACCCGGCCCCGCCTTAGATCCCTGACGATTGGCGTTTCTTCGCGCGGCTCCGTCGCAACCAGAACCGCAGCCCCTCACCCGCCACCGCGATCGCGAACAGCCCGCCGGCGACACCCCAGTCCAGGAACTCCGACCCCGAGACCAGCAACCCGACCACGACCGACACGACCAAGAAGAACAGCAACGAGACAACGAGTCGCTTCACAGAGCCTTCTCCGCAGTCCACGCGCCGGACGTCGTCCGGTAACCGAGCCACTTGTTGACCGCGAGCATCGGAAGATTCCCCGCGTCGTTCCCGGTCGATGCCGTCACGAACCCGGCGTCCCGGGCCGCAGCCAGCGCGTGCGACTTCACCACCTTCGCCAGCCCGCGCCCGCGCGCCGACGGGATCGTCCCGGTCAGGTTCGACCAGATCACCCCGCGGTCCGCATCAGCAGTCGTGGTCACGAACGACAGCACCCGATCACCGTCCAGTACGGCGAAGCTCAGGTCCCGCCGGATGTCTGGGTTGTTCCACGACACCTTCACCCATTCGTCGTACGCCGGTCCGCCGGAGAACCCGCTCGGATCGTCGTCCCGCACCTGGACCTCGGCGTCGAACACCTGCCGCGGCTCCAACTCGGCGTACGTGGTCAGACGCAGTCCGGCCGGCGGCGCGACCGGCTCGCGGGCCTCACGCAGATCGGCGGCGGCATGACTCATCCGCCGCCCCAGCTCGAACCCGCGCTTCTCCGCGAACGCCTTGGAATCCTCAGCCACAGCGGCCAGCAGCCGACCGGCCCCGGCCGTGACAGCCTCCGCGGAGATCGCGGTCAGCAACGCAGTGCCGATCCCACGCTCGCGGTACGACGGTGGCACCTGGACAGTGATCCGCACCCGGGCCCCGGCCACGCCCGCCTCGGGTAGGTAAAGGTTCGAGTACCCGACCACGTCCGGACCGTCCACCGCGATCAGGATCACCCGGCTCCGGCCACCTCGCAGTTCGGTCTCGATGGCCCGCGCCGACTTCACCAGATGCGGCATCACGGCTGCCCAGACCTGCGCGACGCCGACCGCGTCCGCCGGCCGCGCCGGCCGGATCTCGAACACCATGGCTTGACTCTATGTGTTCGCGGGTCCACAGCTGACGTCTCAAATTCGAGACAGAAACTGGTATGCCGCTCCTGTCGAGGAGCATCCCGGCGCGGTCCAATGATCGGGTGGAAGACACGGTGATTGTCGGTATTGGACCGCTGACCCCGGCCGAGGTGGTCGCGGTCGCGCGGTACGGCGCGCAGGTACGGATCGACGACCAGGCTCTGGAGGAGATCGCGAAGTCACGCGCCGCGATCGAGGCGCTGGCCCACGCGGACACCCCGCACTACGGCGTCTCGACCGGGTTCGGCGCACTCGCGACGCGGCACATCGCGCCGGAGTTGCGGGCCCAGCTGCAGCGCAGCCTGATCCGCTCGCACGCGGCCGGGTCCGGCCCGGAGGTGGAGACCGAGGTCGTACGGGCGCTTGCCCTGCTGCGACTCTCGACCCTCGCGACGGGCCGTACGGGCGTCAAGGTCGAGACGGCCCAGGCGTACGCCGGTCTCCTCAACGCGCACCTGACCCCGGTCGTGCACGAGTACGGCAGCCTCGGCTGCTCCGGCGATCTCGCACCGCTGTCCCACGTCGCCCTCGCGATCCTCGGCGAGGGCAAGGTCCGTGATGCCGACGGCAACCTTCTCGACGCCGGCGAAGCCCTGCAGCAGAACGGTCTGACGCCGATCGTGCTCGCGGAGAAGGAAGGTCTCGCGCTGATCAACGGGACCGACGGCATGCTAGGCATGCTGGTCCTCGCGCTCGCCGACCTCGACCGGCTCTTCAAGACCGCCGACCTCGCCGCCGCGATGAGCGTCGAGGCCCAACTCGCCACCGACCGCGTGTTCGCCGAGGACCTGCAGGCTCTCCGTCCGCACCCCGGCCAGGCCGCGTCCGCCGCCAACCTCCGCACGATCCTCAAGGACAGCGCGATCGTCGCGAGCCACCGCGGCCCGGACTGCAACCGCGTCCAGGACGCGTACTCGCTCCGCTGCTCCCCACAGGTCCACGGCGCAGCCCGCGACACCGCCGCCCACGCAGCGAGTGTTGCCGACCGCGAGCTCGCCGCCGCGATCGACAACCCCGTAGTACTGAAGGACGGCCGCGTCGAGTCCAACGGCAACTTCCACGGCGCCCCGGTCGGGTACGTGCTCGACTTCCTCGCCATTGCCGTCGCGGACCTCGCCAGCATCAGCGAACGTCGTACCGACCGTTTCCTCGACGTGGCCCGCAACCACGGGCTGAACGCCTTCCTGGCCGACGATCCCGGGGTCGACAGCGGCCACATGATCGCGCAGTACACGCAGGCCGCGATCGTGTCCGAGCTCAAGCGTCTCGCCGTACCCGCCAGCGTCGACTCGATCCCGAGCAGCGCGATGCAGGAGGACCACGTCTCGATGGGCTGGTCCGCCGCACGCAAACTGCGCAAGTCGGTCGACGGCCTCCAGCGCGTCCTGGCGATCGAGATCCTCACCGCCGCGCGGGCGCTGGACCTGCGCGCGCCGCTCACCCCGGCCCCGGCAACCGAAGCCGCCAAGGCCGTACTACGGGAGCACGTCGAGGGCCCCGGCACGGACCGCCACCTGGCGCCCGAGCTCGAGCACTCCGTCCAACTCGTTGCCAACGGCACCTACATCGAAGCCACCGAGGCCGTCACCGGCCCGCTCAACTGAGAAAGGCTGGATCACCCATGTCCGGACCCCGTCCTGTACGCGCACCCCGCGGCACCACCCTCACCGCTCGCGGCTGGCAGCAGGAAGCCGCGCTGCGGATGCTGCAGAACAACCTCGACCCCGAGGTCGCCGAGCACCCCGACGAGCTCGTCGTGTACGGCGGTTCCGGCAAGGCCGCCCGCGACTGGAACGCGTTCGACGCGATGGTCCGCACCCTGACCACGCTCAAGGACGACGAGACCATGCTCGTGCAGTCCGGCAAGCCGGTCGGCGTGATGCAGACGCACGAGTGGGCGCCGCGCGTCCTGATCGCGAACTCGAACCTGGTCGGCGACTGGGCCACCTGGGAGGAGTTCCGCAAGCTCGAGGCAATGGGGCTCACGATGTACGGCCAGATGACGGCCGGCTCGTGGATCTACATCGGCACCCAGGGCATCCTGCAGGGCACGTACGAGACGTTCGGCGCGGTGGCCGAGAAGCGCTTCGGCGGCACGCTGGCCGGCACCATCACGCTGACCGCGGGTCTCGGCGGTATGGGTGGCGCGCAGCCGCTGGCCGTCACGATGAACGACGGCGTCGCGATCTGCATCGACGTCGACTCGTCGCGGATCGACCGCCGGATCGAGCACCGCTACCTCGACGTACGGGCGAAGGACCTGGACGACGCGCTGCGGTTGGCGGAGGAGGCGAAGAAGGCCCGCCGGCCGTTGTCGATCGGTGTCCTGGGCAACGCCGCGGTGATCGTGCCGGAGCTGCTGGAGCTGGGCGCGCCGATCGACATCGTCACCGACCAGACCTCGGCGCACGACCCGCTGATGTACCTGCCGGTCGGTATCGAGTTCGACGACTGGGCGACCGCCCGCGAGAAGGACCCGGCCGGGTTCACCGAGCGCGCGCAGGCCTCGATGGCGCGACACGTTGCCGCGATGGTCGGGTTCCAGGATGCCGGCGCCGAGGTGTTCGACTACGGCAACTCGATCCGGGACGAGGCGCGCAAGGCGGGTTACTCCCGCGCGTTCGAGTTCCCCGGCTTCGTACCGGCGTACATCCGGCCGTTGTTCTGTGAGGGAAAGGGCCCGTTCCGGTGGGCCGCGCTGTCCGGCAACCCCGCCGACATCGCGAAGACGGACCAGGCGATCCTTGACCTGTTCCCGGACAACGAACATCTGACCCGGTGGATCAAGCTGGCCGGTGAGCGGGTCGCGTTCCAGGGTCTGCCGGCGCGGATCTGCTGGCTCGGACAGGGCGAGCGGGACAAGGCCGGCGTGCGGTTCAACGAGATGGTTGCCTCCGGCGAGCTCGAGGCGCCGATCGTGATCGGTCGCGACCACCTGGACACCGGCAGCGTGGCATCGCCGTACCGGGAGACCGAAGGCATGCTCGACGGTTCGGACGCGATCGCGGACTGGCCGTTGCTGAACGCGATGGTGAACGTGGCCAGCGGTGCTTCCTGGGTGTCGATCCACCACGGCGGCGGCGTCGGTATCGGCCGGTCCATCCACGCCGGTCAGGTATCTGTTGCCGATGGCACCGATCTGGCCCGGCAGAAGCTGGAACGGGTGCTCAGCAACGACCCGGCGATGGGTGTGATCCGTCACGTCGACGCAGGCTACGAGAAGGCTGTCGAGGTCGCCGACCAGCGGGGTGTGCGCATCCCGATGCGGGAAGGCTAACTGTGTGCGACCGTGGCAATCTGTAGTGCTACGGTGCACTTTTCCAAGGGGCGAGAAACCATGCGATCGCGTGGTTTCGGTCTTTCGTTCCGCTAGGGTCTTTCGGGCGACCGATGACCAGCGCGAAGGGGCGCCATGATCGAGTTCGAGGACGTCACCAAGCAGTACCCGGACGGCACCGTCGCCGTCGACAAACTGTCCCTGCGGATCCCGAGCAACCAGATCACGGTGTTCGTCGGGCCCTCCGGGTGCGGCAAGACCACGTCGCTGCGGATGATCAATCGCACCATCGAGCGGACCAGCGGGACGATCTCGATCGACGGCGAGGACATCAACGGCAAGGATGCGGTCACCCTGCGCCGGGGCATCGGGTACGTGATCCAGAACGCCGGCCTGTTCCCGCACAAGACCGTTGTCGACAACGTCGCGACCGTCCCGAAGCTGCTCGGCTGGGACAAACGCAAAGCACACAGTACGGCGATGGAGCTGCTCGAACGCGTCGGCCTGGATCTCAAGCTGGCCGAGCGGTATCCGGCCCAGCTGTCCGGTGGCCAGCAGCAACGAGTCGGCGTCGCCCGTGCGCTGGCGGCCGATCCGGCGATCATGCTGATGGACGAGCCGTTCAGCGCGGTCGACCCGATCGTGCGGCACCAGTTGCAGGAAGAGCTGCTCCGGCTGCAGCGCGATATCGGCAAGACGATCGTGTTCGTCACCCACGACATCGACGAGGCGATCAAGCTCGGCGACAACGTCGCAGTACTGCAGGTCGGCGGGAAGCTGGCCCAGTTCGCTCCGCCGGCCGAGCTGCTCGGTGAGCCGGCCGACGACTTCGTTCGCGGCTTCGTCGGTCAGGATCGCGGTTACCGGGCTCTTACGTTCGTGCATCCCGAGTCGATGGCCGTGCAGCCGGTTCCGGACGAGCTCGCGCTGAAGGACGGCGTACCGGTCGGCTGGAAGAACGGGTCCGGTGAGCTGTTGCCGCTCGGCGCGGTGTTCAAGCGCGGCGATTCGTTGCGCGCGGCACTGGACGCAGTACTGACGTCGCCCACCGGTTGCGGCGTCTGCGTCGACGACGACGGGAAGGCCGTCGGCGTCATCGATCAAGCCGCGGTTGCAGAGGCCTTGCGGTCATGACGTGGATCGGTGACAACCTCGGGCTGATCTGGGACCAACTGCGCGAACACATCTACCTGGCGATCATTCCGGTGATCCTCGGGCTGATCATCTCGGTGCCGTTGGGGTACGTCGCCACCCGGTACTCCTGGCTGGCGAATCCGCTGATCGCGCTCGGCGGCGTGCTGTACTCGGTACCGTCGATCGCGTTGTTCATCGTGATCCCGGCGATCATCGGCACGAAGGTGCTGTCGACGATCAACATCATCGTCGCGCTGACCATCTATACGGTCTCGCTGCTGATCCGGAACGTGATCGACGGACTGCGCTCCGTGCCACCCGACGTCCGGCAGTCGGCGATCGCGGTCGGGTACGGGTCGATGCACCGGCTGATCGCGGTCGACCTGCCCATCGCCGTACCGGTGATCTTCACCGGGTTGCGCGTGGTCACGGTCGCGAACATCTCGATGGTGAGCGTCGGCGCCGTGATCGGGATCGGCGGCCTGGGGGAGCTGTTCACGCTGGGCTTCCAGAAGGACTTCCTCACGCCGGTCGTGGTCGGGGTCGTGCTCTCCCTGGCGCTGGCGCTGGTCGCGGACCTGATCCTGGTGTCATTGCAGCGGGTACTGACTCCCTGGGCGCGGATTTCTACACCCGTGGCGGAGGTGGCGTGACATGTGGCAGTACCTGACCGACTCGTACAACTGGTCCGGCAACGAGGGGATCTGGGCGCGGATCCTGCAGCACCTCTGGTACACGTTTGCCGCGCTCGGACTCTCCGTGCTGATCGCGCTACCGATCGGATTGCGGATCGGGCACACCCGGCGCGGGGCGTTCCTGGCGATCAACCTCGGCAACGCGGCACGGGCTCTGCCGAGCCTCGGTCTGCTGATGATCGCCGTACTGCTGACCAACCAGATCGGCTTCCTGCCGGTGCTGATCGCGCTGGTCGCACTGGGTGTCCCGCCGATCCTGGCCTCGACGTACGCCGGTCTGTCCGGTGTCGATCCGGCCACGATCGACGCGGCGCGGGGGATGGGGATGACCGGACGCGAGATCCTGACCAAGGTGGAGATCCCGATCGGGCTGCCGCTGATCATCTCCGGCATCCGGAGCGCCACCCTGCAGGTCGTCTCGACCGCGACGATCGCCGCACTGGTGTCGCTCGGCGGCCTCGGCCGCTACGTGGTCGACGGACTGAAGCTCCGGGACTTCCCGCAGATGTTCACCGGCGCGTTGCTGGTGGCGTTGCTCGCGCTGCTGCTGGACGCGGTCTTCGCGCTGATCGGGCGGATCACGGTCTCCGAAGGGCTGAAGATCGGCTGAATTGTCCGTCGTACCTGCTGAACTTGAGATGCATCCATCGGCACCGGTCGATGGCTGAACGAGAACACTGGAGGCTCTCGTGTTGAGATCCACACTCATCCGTACTGCGATCGCCGGGGTGGCGGTGCTCGGCCTGGCTGGTTGTGGGGGTGGGGGCGACCAGCTCGGCAGTGACAACGCCGGCAGCTCGCCGGCGCCCTCGAAGGTGAGCAGCATCACCGTCGGGTCCGCCGACTTCTCCGAGAGCCAGTTGATCGCGGAGATCTACGGCCAGGCGCTGGCCGCCAAGGGCATCGAGGTGAAGAAGAAGCCGAACATCGGCAACCGCGAGACCTACATGGCCGCGATCAAGGACGGGTCCGTCGACCTGGTCCCGGAGTACACCGGCGCCTCGCTGGCGTACTTCGACAAGAACTCCACCGAGACCGACCCGCAGAAGGCGTACGACGCGCTGAAGAAGGCGCTGACGCCGGGGCTGGAGATCCTGGAGATGTCGCCGGCCACCGACGAGGACACCATCGTGGTGACCAAGGCGACCGCGGACAAGTACAGCCTGAAGTCGATCGGTGACCTGAAGGGCAAGAACCTGGTCGCCGGCGGTAGCTCCGAGTTCAAGGTCCGGACCGCCGGGCTGAAGGGTATGAAGGAGAAGTACGACGTCGACTTCAAGGAGTACAAGACGCTCGACGCGGGTGGTCCGCTGAGCATCAAGGCGCTGGAGACGAACCAGATCCAGGTGACGGACCTGTTCACCACCCAGGCCGTGATCAAGGACAAGGGCTGGGTGCAGCTGGACGACCCGGAGCACATCCTGCCGCCGAACAACATCGTTCCGTTGATCCGGACCGACCACAAGTCCGACGACGTCGTCTCCACGCTGAACGCGGTCGACGCCAAGCTGACCACGGACGCGCTGACCGACCTGGTCAAGCGGATCGACGTCGGCAAGGAGAGCGCGGACGCGGTCGCCAAGGACTGGCTGTCGAAGAACCCCTTGTCGTGAGCCGGTCTTGAGTTTCGAATCCCTTTGGGCCGACCAGTCCGCCATCGGCCGCAACCCCGAAACCGGCGGTTACACCCGAGGCGGCTGGACCCCCACCGAACGCGAGGCGACGCACTGGTTCCTGAACCAGTGCGCCGCCCGCGGCCTATCCGTCGAGTCCGACGGAATCGGCAACCTGATCGCCTGGTGGGAACCGCGCGAGAAGCCGGCCCACCGGCCGGCTCCCCGCGCGGGCGGGTCGTCGGAGACCTCGCCTGTGGGCACCGGTGCTGCTTCGTCTGTAAGCCCGGGCGGGGAGCCGGCCGGAGGGCCGGCTTCCCGCCCGGGCACCCGGCGGGCGGGCTCCTCCCTCGTCCCTGGTGTTGTGACGGGCAGCCACCTTGACTCGGTGATCGATGGCGGGGCGTTTGATGGGCCGTTGGGGGTTGTCTCGGCTCTGGCGGCGGTTGATCAGTTGCGGGCGGAGGGGTTTGAGCCGGGCGTGCCTATTGGGGTGGGTGCGTTTGTGGAGGAAGAAGGGTCTCGGTTCGGGATGCCCTGTCTAGGGTCCCGGGTGGCGGCTGGTGTGTTGTCCGCTGAGAAGGCGCTGGCTTTGCAGGACCGGGCTGGGGTGCCTTTGGCGGCTGCGTTGGAGCAGGCGGGGATCGACCCGGCTGGGGTTGGGCCTTCGCCGTTGTTGCAGCGGATGGGGACGTTTGTCGAGTTGCATGTGGAGCAGGGGCGAGGGCTGACGGCGCCGGTGGGCGTGGCTAGCTCGATCTGGCCGCATGGGCGGTTTCGGTTCACGTTCGGGGGTGAGGCCAACCATGCCGGCACCACGCTGATGGAGGACCGCCACGACCCGATGCTCACCTACGCGATGACCGCACTGGCCGCCAACAAGCAAGCCCGTCTGGCCGGCGCCCGCGCCACCTTCGGCCGGGTATCGGTCGAGCCCAACGGCACCAACGCCGTACCCTCCCAGGTCACCGCCTGGCTGGACGCGCGCGCCGCCGACACCGAAACCCTCGAACTGTTGCTCGCGGCAATCACCAAGCAAGCCACCGAACGCGCCGAACGCGACGGCACCACGCTCGAGGTCACCGCGGAATCCGTCTCCCCGATCGTCAACTTCCCGACCGGCCTACGGGATCGACTGGTGGGTGTGCTCGACGGCGCCCCGGTCCTCCCGACCGGCGCCGGTCACGACGCGGGCGTGTTCTCGGACGCCGCCATCCCGACCGCCATGCTGTTCGTCCGCAACCCGACCGGCATCTCACATTCGCCCGCCGAGTACGCCGAGCAGGACGACTGCCTCGCCGGCGTCGACGCGCTGGCCGCAGTACTGAAGGATCTCGCGAAGTGACGTCGTACTGGTGTGAGACCGCCCTCCTCCCGACCGGCCTAGCGCGCAACCTCCTGGTGACGACCGCCGATGGCCGCATCACCTCGATCGAGCCCGACGCGGCCCCCGGCGACGCGCAGATCCTCAACGGACTCGTCCTCCCAGGTCTGGCCAACTGTCACAGCCACGCATTCCACCGCGCCCTCCGCGGCCGGACACAGACCGGGCGCGGCACCTTCTGGACCTGGCGCGAGCAGATGTACGCCGTCGCCGCCGCCCTCACCCCCGACACGTACTACGACCTCGCAAAGGCTGTGTACGGCGAAATGCTCCTCGCCGGAATCACTGCCGTCGGCGAGTTCCATTACCTCCACCACGCCCCCGGCGGCCAGCGGTACGACGACCCGAACGCGATGGGCCTGGCGCTGATCGCCGCCGCGCGCGACGTCGGCATCCGGATCACGCTGCTCGACACCTGCTACATCGCCGGCGGGATCGACGAGCCAGTCAACGAGGTCCAGCAACGCTTCAGCGACGGCGACGCGACCGCCTGGGCTGCCCGGGTCGCGCAGCTGAGCGGCAACGATGACGTCGTGATCGGCGCGGCCGCCCATTCGGTCCGAGGCGTGCCGCAGGATCAACTCGGTGCGGTGGCGTCGGCGTTTCCCGACGTACCGCTGCATATTCATCTGTCCGAGCAGGTCGCGGAGAACGCGGCTTGTCTCAAGGCGTACGGGCGGACGCCGGCGCAGGTGCTCGACGAGGCCGGGTTCCTGAGCGGGCGGACGAGCGCGGTCCACGCCACGCACCTCACCGAGGTCGACGTCGGGCTGCTCGGCAGCTCCGCGACGTACTCCTGCTTCTGCCCGACGACGGAGCGCGACCTCGCCGACGGCATCGGCCCGTCGGTGCAGCTGCGCGACGCGGGTTCGCCGCTGACGCTCGGCTCCGACAGCCACGCGGTGGTCGACCTCTTCGAGGAGATGCGAGCCGTCGAGCTGAACGAGCGCCTCGCGTCCCAGGAACGCGGCCACTGGTCGGCTCCGGAACTCCTCAAGGCGGCCACCACCGACGGCCATCGCTCGATCGGCTTCACCGACGCGGGCGCGATCGAGGTAGGTGCCCGCGCCGACCTGGTAGCCGTCCACCTGGACACGGTCCGCACCGCCGGCACCGGCGGCGGTCTGGAGACCGCAGTCTTCGCGGCATCAGCTGCAGACGTCTCCGACGTAGTCGTCTCCGGAAGCCATCTGGTTGCCAACGGCAAACACATACGCCTGGATGTCCCGGCCCAGCTGACGAAATCGATCGAGGCAGTGACCCGATGACCTCACTCCTGCTGACCAACATCAGCTCGCTGGTGACCAACGACCCCGCGTACGGCGGTCTCCTCGGCGAGCTCCACGACGCAGCCCTGGTCATCGACGGCACCAAGGTCGCCTGGGTCGGCCCCCGCCGCGACGCACCCGCGGCCGACGGAGCGCTGGACCTCGGCGGCCGGGCCGTCATCCCAGGCTTCGTCGACTCACACTCACACCTGGTCTTCGCCGGCGACCGCGCCGAGGAGTTCGCCGCCCGCATGACAGGTACGCCGTACTCCGCCGGCGGCATCCGCACCACCGTCGCCGCGACCCGCGAAGCCACCGACGAACACCTGACCGCGAACGTGTCCCGCCTCGTCACCGAGATGCGGCGGCAGGGGACCACCACGGTCGAGATCAAGTCCGGCTACGGGCTGACCGTCGCGGACGAGGCCCGTGCGCTCGAGATCGCGGGCCAGTTCACCGACGAGACGACGTACCTCGGGGCGCATGTCGTGCCGGCCGAGTACGCCGACGATCCGGCCGGCTACGTGGAGCTGGTGACCGGCCCGATGCTCGATGCATCCGCCAAGCACTCGAAGTGGATCGACGTCTTCGTCGAACGCGGCGCCTTCGACGCCGATCAGGGCCGAGCGATCCTGCAGGCCGGTATCGCCCGCGGTCTCCAGCCCCGGGTCCACGCGAACCAGCTCGGCGAGGGCCCCGGCGTACAACTGGCGTGCGAGGTCGGCGCAGCCTCGGCAGACCACTGCACGTATCTGACCGACGCCGACGTCGACGCCCTGGCCTCGGCAGGTGTCGTCGCCGGCCTCCTGCCCGCGATCGAGTTCTCGACCCGCTCGCCGTACCCGGACGCCCGCCGCCTCCTCGACGCCGGCGTCACCGTAGCCCTCGCCACCGACTGCAACCCCGGCTCCGGCTACTCCTCGTCCATGCCCTTCTGCATCGCCCTCGCCGTCCGCGACATGCACATGACCCCGGCCGAAGCGCTCTGGTCCGCCACCGCCGGTGGCGCCGCCTCGCTTCGCCGTCCAGACCGAGGCCGCCTGACTCCAGGCGCCCAGGCCGACCTGGCTGTGCTGGACGCGCCCTCCCATCTGCACCTCTCCTACCGCCCCGGCGTCCCCCTGATCAAGCAGACCTTCATCGCCGGCCGTCCGGTGTAGCTGCAGATTCCAGGTGCGCTCCCGCCCGGATGCCGTCACTCTGGGGGCATGACGACTGAGCTGACCAGGCGACTCCGCGATGGCTTCCGCTGGCGGACGGATCGTGGCGCCTGAAGCAGCTATGCCGATGTGACCGACTGGTGGCGGGACGCCGACCTGCTCCGCGAGCTCGGACCGGCCCTGGCCGGGCTGTACGGCGAGGTGCCCACGCTCGTCCTCGGGGCCGGTGTCGCGCGGGTCGTCGGCACGTCGTGTTCGGCTACCGGCGCGACCTGGTCCGGTCCGGTGACAGGGTGTTGATGGTCGACGACTGGGTGGATACGGGCGTACGGCGCCTCTAGTCGGCCAGCTCCTTGGTGAGGAGGATGGCCGGGGTGCCGTCGGGGAGGCGTTGTTTGTCTATCTGGACGTAGCCGCGGGCGGTGTGGAAGGTGAGGCCGCCGTCGTCGAGGGGGTGGGTGCGGACGCGGACGACGGCGCGGTCGAACGGCTTGGCGGCGCGTTCGATCGCGCGGTAGACCTGCGATCCGATGCCCTCCCGGCGGTGCTCGGTCGCGACCACGATCCGCTCGATCAGCAGGAACCGGTTCGCGTACGTCTGGGTGAACCAGTCGAACTCGAGACCGTCGTACGCCGATCCCGGGGTGAAGGTCAGGACGAAGCCGGCCGGCTTACCGTCCAGGTCGATGATCGCGGCGTGCGCGGCGATCAGGCGGAGCCAGTCGAGGCGGTCGGCGCCCAGTGGATCGACCAGGCCTACGGCGGCGTTGTTGAGCGCGAGCACCGCGCCGTAGTCGGCGGGGCTCATTGCGCGGAGTTTCACAGGGACAGGGTCGCACGGTAAACCTTTCCCCGGGAGGGGTCTCCCTGGCCGCACCCTGGCCCGGACCCCGAAATTCGGGCCTGCCCTTGGGAATGACCTGGGCCATGTGCAATGTTGAGCCTAGTGAACTCAAGTTTGTTGCGTCACGGATTTGAACCGAGGCGGACGAACGTGCAACATTGAGTCTGCATCACTCAACTTCGTGGAGGTATCAGAATGGCCCGCGCGGTCGGAATCGATCTCGGTACGACGAACTCCGTCATCGCCGTACTCGAAGGTGGCGAGCCCACCGTCATCCCCAACGCCGAGGGAGCGCGCACGACGCCCTCGGTGGTGGCTTTCGCCAAGAACGGCGAGGTCCTGGTCGGCGAGGTGGCGAAGCGCCAGGCCACCACGAACGTCGACCGCACCATCCGCTCCGTCAAGCGTCACATGGGCGAGAGCTGGAGCGTCGACATCGACGGCAAGAAGTTCACCCCCCAGCAGATCAGCGCGTTCGTGCTGCAGAAGCTGAAGCGGGACGCCGAGGCGTACCTCGGGGAGCAGGTCACCGACGCGGTCATCACCGTGCCGGCGTACTTCTCCGACGCGCAGCGCCAGGCGACCAAGGAGGCCGGCGAGATCGCGGGCCTGAAGGTGCACCGGATCGTCAACGAGCCGACCGCGGCCGCGCTCGCGTACGGCCTGGACAAGGGCACCGAGCAGACCATCCTGGTCTTCGACCTCGGTGGTGGCACGTTCGACGTGTCGCTGCTGGAGATCGGCGACGGCGTCTTCGAGGTGAAGGCGACCAGCGGTGACAACCACCTCGGTGGTGACGACTGGGACGCGCGCATCGTGCAGTGGCTGGTGACCCAGTTCAAGAACAAGAACGGCACCGACCTGTCCGGCGACAAGATGGCCATGCAGCGCCTCACCGAGGCCGCCGAGAAGGCCAAGATCGAGCTGTCCGCCGCGGCCGAGACCACGATCCACCTGCCGTACCTGAGCCTGACCGAGTCCGGCCCGCTGCACCTGGAGGAGAAGCTCTCCCGGGCAGAGTTCCAGAAGATGACCAACGACCTGCTCGAGCGCGCCCGCGCGCCGTTCAAGGCCGTCATCAAGGACGCCGGTATCGACGTGTCGAAGATCGACCACGTGATCCTGGTCGGCGGTTCGACCCGGATGCCCGCGGTGGCCGACCTGGTCAAGGAGCTGACCGGCGGCAAGGACCCGAACAAGGGCGTGAACCCGGACGAGGTCGTCGCGGTCGGCGCCTCCCTGCAGGCCGGTGTGCTGAAGGGTGAGGTCAAGGACGTCCTGCTGCTCGACGTGACCCCGCTGAGCCTGGGTATCGAGACCAAGGGTGGCGTGTTCACCAAGATCATCGAGCGCAACACCACGATCCCGACCAAGGGTTCGGAGATCTTCACCACGGCCGAGGACAACCAGCCGTCGGTGATGATCCAGGTCTACCAGGGCGAGCGCGAGATGGCCCGCGACAACAAGTCGCTCGGCAACTTCGAGCTGACCGGCCTGCCGCCGGCGCCGCGGAACGTGCCGCAGATCGAGGTCACCTTCGACATCGACGCGAACGGCATCGTGCACGTGAACGCCAAGGACCTTGCCACCGGCAAGGAGCAGCGGATGACGGTCACGGGTGGCTCCGCGCTGCCGAAGACCGACATCGACCAGATGGTCCGCGACGCCGAGCAGTACGCCGAGGAGGACCGCCAGCGCCGCGAGGCGGTGGAGAACCGGAACCAGGCCGAGAGCCTGGTCTACCAGACCGAGAAGTTCCTGCAGGAGAACGAGGACAAGGTCCCCGACGACGTCAAGACCGAGGTCAAGGACGCTGTCGCGGAGCTGAAGAAGGCCCTCGAGGGTGACGACGCCGAGGCGATCAAGACCTCCTCGGAGAAGCTCGCCCAGTCCAGCCAGAAGATGGGTGCCGCGATGTACGCGAACGCCCAGGCCGCCGGCGGCTCCTCGGACGAGACCAGCTCCGACGAGAGCTCGACCGGCAACGACGACGATGTCGTCGACGCCGAGATCGTGGACGAGGACCGGCCGCAGGACAAGACGGAGGACAAGTGACGGATCGACCCACTGGCAGCGAGTTCGGCGACGGCGAGCCCGTCGTCCGGGACAAGCGCCGGATCGACCCGGACACCGGCGCGGCGCGGGACACTGCGGATACGTCCGCGGCTCCCGCGCCCGGCGCCCAGCCGGGTACGCCGGGCACCCCGGGCGCACAGCCGCCCCGGGACCCGTCCGACCTGGTCGGTCCGTCCGCCCAGGAGGCCCTGCTGACCGAAGCGCTGAAGGAGCGTACGGCGGACCTGCAGCGACTGCAGGCCGAGTACGTGAACTACAAGCGCCGCGTCGACCGGGACCGGGAGGCGTCACGGGAGCTCGTGATCGGCTCGGTACTGACCGAGCTGCTCGGGACCCTCGACGACGTCGGCCGGGCCCGCGAAGCAGGTGAGCTCGAGGGCGCGTTCAAGGCGGTCGCGGAATCGCTGGAGCGCGTCACCGAGAAGCTCGGCCTGGTGAAGTTCGGCGAGAAGGGTGACACCTTCGACCCGCGGATCCACGAGGCCCTGCTGCACAACTACTCCGACGAGGTCGACGGTCCGACCGCGACGATGATCATGCAACCGGGCTACCGGCTCGGCGAGCGGGTCCTGCGCGCGGCCCGGGTGGCCGTGTCGGAGCCGACCGAACAACTGCCGGCCGACGCGAAGGCCGACGTACCGGCGGAGAGCACAGATGATGACGCGGACAGGTCCGCGGAGTAGTAACGACCACGACGGGAGGGGAGGCGTCAGATGAGCACGAAGGACTGGCTCGAGAAGGACTTCTACAAGGTTCTCGGCGTCTCCAAGACCGCCGAGGCCGACGAGATCAAGAAGTCCTACCGCAAGCTGGCGCGCAAGTACCACCCCGACTCCAACGCCGGTGACGCGTCCGCGGAGGCCAAGTTCAAGGAGGTCTCCGAGGCGTACGACGTCGTCGGCGACCCGAAGAAGCGCAAGGAGTACGACGAGGCGCGCCGGCTGTTCGGCAGCGGCGGCTTCCGGATGCCGGGCGGCAACAGCCAGGGCGGCGGCGGGTTCAACTTCGACGTCGGCGACCTGTTCAACCGCGGCGGCTCCGGCGGCAGCAGCGGTGGCGGGCTCGGCGACATCCTGGGCGGCATGTTCGGCGGTGGTGGCCAGCGCACGACCACCTCGACGACGGCCCGTCCGCGGCGCGGCCAGGACATCGAGACCGAGGCGACGATCGAGTTCGCCGAGGCCGTGAACGGTGTCACGGTCGGGCTCCGGATGACCAGCGACGAGCCCTGCCCGACCTGTCACGGGACGGGTGCGAAGTACGGCACGGTGCCGAAGGTCTGCCTGAAGTGCGAAGGCACGGGGATGCAGACCTCGGTGCAGGGCGGCGTGTTCGCCATGACCGAGCCGTGCACCGAGTGCAAGGGTCGTGGCCTGGTCGTCGACCAGCCGTGCGAGACATGCCACGGCTCCGGCCGCGGCCAGTCGAGCAAGACCATGCAGGTCCGCATCCCCGCGGGCGTGCAGGACAACCAGCGGATCCGGCTCAAGGGCAAGGGCGCGGCCGGCGAACGGGGTGGCCCCGCGGGCGACCTCTACGTCACCGTGCACGTCAAGTCGCACCGGATCTTCGGCCGGCAGGGCGAGCACCTGACGCTGAACGTCCCGGTGAGCTTCACCGAGGCGGCGCTGGGCGCGGAGATCAAGGTTCCGACCCTGGACGGGCTGCCCGTCACGGTCCGGATCCCGGCCGGTACGGCGAACGGCAGCAAGCTGCGCGTCCGCGGCAAGGGATCGGTCCGGCGGGACGGGACCAATGGAGACCTGCTGCTCACCCTCGAGGTGCAGGTGCCGCACGAGTTGACCGACGAGCAGAAGGAAAAGCTGCAGGAGTTCAACTCCGCGTCGGAGCATCCTGATCTGCGGGCCGGGTTGTTCGGGAGCTCGTGATGGGTATCCCGTTCAGCCAGGTGCCGACCTGGGACGACCGCACCCCGATCTACGTGATCTCGGTGGCGGCCCAGCTGGCCGGCATGCATCCGCAGACGTTGCGCCAGTACGACCGGCTCGGCCTTGTGGTGCCGAGCCGGGCGTCCGGCCGCGGCCGGCGGTACTCGGCGTACGACGTGGCGAGGCTGCGCTATGTGCAGCACCTGTCCCAGGAAGAGGGCATCAACCTCGCGGGAATTCGCCACATCCTCGCGCTACAGTCGGAAGTGGAGGACCTGCGTCAGCGGGTCAACCAGCTTCTGGCCGAGGTTCAACGTGGTGTCGGCGCCTCCCGGCGCACCGCCACCAGCCGGGTCTTCTCGGCCGGCCCAGCAGGCGACGTGATCGCCATGGGCCGGCAGCAGACCACGACACGCTGGATCCGCACCCAGCCCCTGGAACTCGGCTCGCGCTGATCCTTCACCCCGGGTGATTCCCATACCACCGGAGGTACTCCGAAACCCACCCTCGGAGGCCTCCGGCTCCGGTGGAGGCCGTCGTTCCCCCGCGACGCCTCCACAGTCGAAGGCGCGTCATTCCCCCCGGCGCCCTTCGACCCCGCGGGGTGGTCCGTCCTGGACCGCCCTGCGGCCTCTTCACCAGAGCCTCCGGCCGACCCGGCCGGGGGCTCTGCGTGCGTTCATCTGCCGGTCACCCTTGAACCTGTTGTCTGCGGCAGGCGACCGCATACCCTGGCGAGGTGACGCTGAAGCTGGAGACGGACCGGCTGCTGATCCGGGACTGGGAGGAAGACGACGCCGACGCCGCGCTGGAGATCTTTGGCTCCGCCGACGTGGCGCCCTGGCTGTCACCTGCGATCGACAAGGTGCCGGATGCCGCGACCATGCGGATGATCCTGCAGTCCTGGATCGAGGCCCAGCCGAACTTCGTGGTCCCGGCCGGCCGCTGGGCGGTCGCGCGCCGCGACGACGGCGAGATCGTCGGCGCCTTGCTGATCCGGCTGCTCCCACCGTACGAGGAGGATCTGGAGATCGGCTGGCAGCTGCGGCCGAGTGCCTGGGGCAACGGGTACGCGACGGAGGCGAGCCGAGGGCTGATGCGCTGGGCGTTCAAGGAGGGCGACGTCGACGAGCTGTTCGCGGTCGCCCGCCCGAACAACAAGCGCGCGATCGCGACTGCGAAGCGTCTCGGCATGCAGTGGGTCGGCGAGACCGACAAGTACTACGACCTGAATCTGCAGGTCTACCGGATGCGCGCCTCCGAGTTCAGCACCTAAGGCCCTCACCAGCCACGCATCGCCGGCTCCGGCTGGAGCCCGCGATCGGTGACGCCTGTCGACTACCCGGAGTGCTGCCCACCCTGAAAGATCCCTGGGATTTTTCAGAGTTGAGTGGAATGGACTCAAGTTTCGGTAGGTTGTGTCTGGTGAGACTTGTTGGTTGAGCTGGAAAGGCTGGATATAGATGGACGTTCAGCGGTTGACGACGCTGGCCCGGGAAACCCTGTCGGTCGCGATCCGTCAGACGTCCGCGGCGGGCAACCCGACCGTGGAACCGATTCACCTGCTCTCCGCGCTGCTCGCGCAGCCCGAGGGGACGACGATCGGTCTGCTCGAGGCGGCCGGCGGCGACATCGACGCCGTACGCCAGAAGACTGCGGCGCAGCTGAGCCGGCTGCCGAAAGCGAGCGGTGGCAGCGTGCAGGCGCCGAGCCTGTCGCCGAAGACCGGCGAGGTGCTGAACCAGGCAGAGCAGCGGGCCCTCGGGCTCGGGGACGAGTACGTCTCCACCGAGCACCTGCTGATCGCGCTCGCGACCGTCGAGGGTGCGGCCAAGACCGCGCTCGGCGTGACGGCGGACGCGCTGCTGCAGGCGTTCGACCAGATGCGGGGCAATCGCCGGATCACCTCCCCGGAGGCTGAAGGCACCACCAAGACGTTGGAGAAGTACGGCGTCGACCTGACCGAGCGGGCCAAGGAGGGCAAGCTCGACCCGGTGATCGGCCGTGACTCCGAGATCCGGCGGGTGGTCCAGGTGCTGTCCCGTCGTACGAAGAACAACCCGGTGCTGATCGGTGAGCCCGGCGTCGGTAAGACCGCCGTCGTCGAGGGGCTGGCCCAGCGGATCGTGGCCGGTGACGTGCCCGAATCGCTGCGTGGCCGCCGGCTGATCAGCCTGGACCTCGGTGCGATGGTTGCGGGTGCGAAGTACCGCGGTGAGTTCGAGGAGCGGCTGAAGGCCGTGCTGACCGAGATCAAGGAGTCCGACGGTCAGATCATCACGTTCATCGACGAGCTGCACACCGTCGTCGGCGCCGGTGCGTCCGGCGAAGGCGCGATGGACGCCGGCAACATGCTGAAGCCGATGCTGGCCCGCGGCGAGCTGCGGATGATCGGTGCGACGACCCTGGACGAGTACCGGACCCGGATCGAGAAGGATCCGGCGCTGGAGCGCCGTTTCCAGCAGGTGTTCGTGGGCGAGCCGTCGGTCGAGGACTCGATCGCGATCCTGCGCGGTCTGAAGGAGCGGTACGAGGCGCACCACAAGGTCGCCATCTCCGACTCGGCCCTGGTCGCCGCGGCCACGCTGTCGCACCGGTACATCTCCGGCCGGCAGCTGCCCGACAAGGCGATCGACCTGGTCGACGAGGCGGCGTCCCGGCTGCGGATGGAGATCGACTCGTCCCCGGTCGAGATCGACTCACTGCGTCGTACCGTCGACCGGCTGAAGATGGAGGAGCTCGCGCTGTCCCGCGAGGAGGACCCGTCGTCGCAGGAGCGGCTGGAGCGGCTGCGTGCCGACCTCGCCGACCGCGAGGAGGAGCTGCGCGCGCTCGAGGCCCGTTGGGACCGGGAGAAGTCCGGCCTGAACCGGGTCGGTGAGGTCAAGGAGCGGATCGACGAGCTGCGCGGCCAGGCCGAGCGCGCCCAGCGCGACGGCGACCTGGAGACCGCGTCCCGGCTGCTGTACGGCGAGATCCCGCAGCTCACCAAGGAGCTCGAGGAGGCCGGTGCCGAGGAAGAGGTTGCCGAAGGCCCCGAGGCCATGGTCAACGAGGAGGTCGGTCCGACCGAGATCGCCGAGGTGATCGCGATGTGGACCGGGATCCCGACCGGGCGGCTGCTCGAGGGCGAGACCGGCAAGCTGCTCCGGATGGAGGACGAGCTGGGTCACCGGCTGATCGGTCAGCGCGAGGCGGTCAAGGCCGTGAGCGACGCCGTACGGCGGGCGCGGGCCGGCATCTCCGACCCGGACCGGCCGACCGGTTCGTTCCTGTTCCTCGGTCCGACCGGTGTCGGTAAGACCGAGCTGGCGAAGGCGCTCGCGGACTTCCTGTTCGACGACGAGCGGGCGATGGTCCGGATCGACATGTCGGAGTACGGCGAGAAGCACAGCGTCTCGCGGCTGGTCGGCGCCCCGCCCGGCTACGTCGGGTACGAAGAGGGCGGCCAGCTCACCGAGGCGGTGCGGCGACGTCCGTACTCGGTGATCCTGCTGGACGAGGTGGAGAAGGCGCACCCCGAGGTCTTCGACATCCTGCTGCAGGTGCTGGACGACGGCCGGCTGACCGACGGCCAGGGTCGTACGGTCGACTTCCGCAACGTGATCCTGATCCTGACCAGCAACCTGGGTTCGGCGTACCTGGCCGACATGTCGCTGGACGAGAAGGCCAAGCGGGACCAGGTGATGGCGGTCGTGCGGCAGTCGTTCAAGCCGGAGTTCATCAACCGGCTGGACGAGATCGTGCTGTTCGACGCGCTCGGCAGCGAGGAGCTGACGCAGATCGTGGCGCTGCAGATCGCCGCGCTGCAGCGGCGGCTGACCGACCGGCGGATCACCCTCGAGGTGGACGAAGGCGCGATGGAGTGGCTGGCGATGACCGGGTACGACCCGGTGTACGGCGCCCGCCCGCTGCGCCGGCTGGTCCAGTCCGCGATCGGTGACGAGCTGGCTCGCGGGTTGCTCGACGGCTCGGTTCGCGACGGCGAGACCGTCAAGGTGACCCTCAACGAGTCCAAGGACGCCCTCGAGGTGTCCTGACAGCATCCGGGGCCCGGTCCTTCGTGGACCGGGCCCCGGTCTGTTCAGATCCGGTAGCTCAGGATCGTGACGCCGTTGTCCAAGGCGGTCTGGTTGTTCAGCGCGAGTTTCGTCTGCGGAGTGTCATCCGCGAACAGCTTCTGCCCGGTCCCCAGCAGCACCGGGTGCAGCATCAGGTCGAGCTCGTCGACCAGGTCGTTGGCGAGCAGGCTACGGAGCAGGGTCGGGTTGCCGTACATGATAATGTCGCCGCCATCCTGCTTCTTCAGTTGCTTCAGGGCGGCGATCGTGTCGCCCTCCAGGAGCTCGGCGTTCCAGGTCAGGTCGCCCTTGAGGGTGCTCGAGGCAACCAACTTCCGCAGGCTGCGGAGGCGATCGCCGTACGGCCCTTCGGCGTTGCCCCAGGCGGCGGCGAACATCTCGTACGTACGACGTCCGCAGAGGAAGTAGTCGCATCCGGCCAGGGCCTCGATGGAGAGTCGCACCGACTCCTCCCCGAAGTACGGCAACGCCCACCCGCCGAACGACGTACCGCCGTAACCACCCGGATCCTCGGCGACGCCGTCGAGGGTGACGAGGGCCGAGGTGATGATCTTGCGCATATCTCTTCCTTTCGAGTGTTTGCTGTGTAGACCGGGCTCGGCGCCGAAAGGAATCGGAGAGAATGGGGAAGTGACGCACTGGGTCAACACCACGCACGACTGGGCAGCCTCCGTCGACCGGGATCATCTGAACGCGATCCGTGCAGACACCGATCGCTATGCGCCCGGGGGCGTGCTGCACCTGGTGCTCGAGGTACTCGCCTACGCGGACGACGAGGCCGAGTCTGCCGGGGAGCGCGGGCTGTGCTCGGTGACGTTGTACGACGACGGGTCGATCGCGATCGCCGACAACGGCCGCGGGACCGACACCCGCGTCGACGAGCACGGGAACGTGGTGAAGAAGCCGGTCATGGCGACGAAGGACCTCCGGTTCTTCGACGATCCGTCAGCCCCGTTGCTCCCTGACGGGCATCCGCGGCGCGGCATGTCCGTCGTCGCCGCGCTCAGCGACTGGCTGGTCCACACCAACCGCCGTACGAACGGCTCCTGGACCCAGCGCTACGAGCACGGCATCCCGGTCACCTCATTGGACCCGATCGACTCCGACGGCAGCACGGGCACGACGGTGCACTTCCGGCCGTCGTACGGCGAGGTCGTGGACCTCACGCCGTACCTGCGCTTTCCTCACCTCGACATCAGGTCTTTGCGGAAGAAGTAGTTCGTGTGCCCGGGCGGGTAGTCGTGCTTCACGCCGTACTCGAGGTAGCCCGCTTTGCGGTAGAAGTCGGGCGCCTGGAAATCGAAGGTGGTGACGTCTGACCAGAGGCACCCGCGGCGGCGGCCTTCGTCCTCGATCGACCGGAGCAGGGCGCTGCCCAGACCCTGGCCCCGCGTGGTCTCGTCGACCCACATCGTGTCGATGGTGAGCCAGTGCCAGACCCGCTCGACGCGCCCGACGCATCCGCCACGGAGGGCGCCGTCCGGACCGAGTGCGAACACCTGCACCGGCTCCGACTTCAGATTCGCCGGCTCGAACCGCTCCTGGACTGCCGTCGAGCGGGCCTTGTTGTACGCGACCAGTTGGTCGACCAGTTGGTCCTCGAGACCCGCGTCCGGCTCGGTCCGGAGTTCGAACTCGTCCACGTGGTCACTGTCGTGCTTGCTTGCCTTGCGAGCAACACATTTCCCGGCCCGGCTTGGGCGATCTGGCAGGATCAGGGGAGGGGGCAGCTGGAAGGAACTTCGGAGCGAATGAGCGAGCAGCGCGGCGACCTGCCGGGCGAGGAACAACCAGGGCCGTACAGCGGTCTGTTCGGTGCGGCTCCGGACACCTACAGCTACCAGTCGACTCCGCCCAAGCAGGTGACGATCGCCTCGGTGATCGCGATCGGCCTGGGCGTGATGTGCCTACTGCTAGCGATCCTCACCCTCACCTCCGCCGGCGACCAGATCTCCGAAGTACTCACCGGCTCCCGCGGGAACGCTCCGGTCGCGGTCGCCGCGGCGATGATCTGCGCCTTCATCTACCTCGTCCCCGCCCTCTACCTCCGCAAACGCCGCCCCTGGTCCCGCTACATGCTGATCGCCGTATCCGCCCTAGGCATAGCCGGCGGCGCCATGGCCCTCCCCGCCAGCATCCTCGGCCTCGCAATCCACCTAACCCTCCTAACCCTCATGCTCCAACGCCCCACCAAACTCTGGTTCCACCGCTGAGATCTGTCGGCTCAGAGTTTCTGGAGGCGGTTGAGGGCTTCTTGGAGGACTTCGGGTTGTTTGCAGAAGGCCCAGCGGACCAGGGGGCGGCCGATCTCGGTGTTGTCGTAGAACACTTGGTGGGGGATGGCTACTACGCCGGTTTTTTCGGGGAGTTGGCGGCAGAAGGTGATGCCGTCGGTGTGGCCGAGGGGGCGGATGTCGGTGGTGATGAAGTAGGTGCCGGCGGGGCGGTGGACCTCGAAGCCGAGGTCGGTGAGGCCGTTGGCGAGGAGGTCGCGGCGGGACTGGAGGTCGGCGCGGAGGGTGTCGAAGTAGTCGTTGCCTAGGGCAAGGGCGTTGGCGACGGCGGGCTGGAACGGGGCGCCGGAGGTGAAGGTGAGGAACTGCTTGGCGGTGGTCACGGCGGTGACGACCTCGGCCGAGCCGGTGACCCAGCCGATCTTCCAGCCGGTGACGGCGAAGGTCTTGCCGGCGCTGCTGATCGAGACGGTCCGGTCCGCCATCCCGTCGTACGACGCCAGCGGCAGGTGCTGGAGCCCGTCGTACACCAGGTGTTCGTAGACCTCGTCGGTGATGACGACCAGGTCGTGCTCGACGGCGACATCCCGAATCCCCTGGAGCTCGTCATCGGTCAGCACGGTGCCGGTCGGGTTGTGCGGCGAGTTGATCAGCAGGACCTTCGTCCGCGGCGTGACCGCGGCCCGCAGTTCATCCAGATCCAGCCGGTACGACGGTGCCCGCAGCGTCACCGGGACGCGCCGCCCGCCGGCGAAGGCGATCCCGGCGGCGTACGAGTCGTAGTACGGCTCGAGCGCGATCACCTCATCGCCCGGCTCCACGAACGCGAGCAGCGCAGCCGCGACCGCCTCGGTAGCGCCGGTGGTGACTAGGACCTGCGTATCCGGGTCGTATGACAGGTCGTAGAACCGCTTCTGATGGTCCGCAATCGCCTGCCGCAACGCCGGTACGCCGCGAGCCGGCGGATACTGGTTCGCCCCCGCGCGGATCGCCGCGATCGCGTCCTCGAGCAACGAGTCCGGCCCGTCGCGATCCGGGAACCCTTGACCCAGGTTGACCGATCCCGTCGCCACCGCGAGCGCGGACATTTCGGCGAAGATCGTCGTACCCAGTCCGTCCAACCGCTCAGCGTGTGCGCGCATTGCTCAACCCTCGACGGCCGTGACCATGTGCGCAAGCCAGGCGCGCGCGACCGAGCGGTCGGCTGCGGTGAACGACGCCTCGAGCTCGTCCTCGACCTTGCGGATCGCCGGGGTCGCCTCGTCGAGTCGCCGGGCTCCGGCGTCGGTCAGGTGGACCTGCTGGGTACGGCGGTCCTTCGGGTTCGGCCTGCGTTCGACCAGGCCGGCCCGCTCCATCCCGGTGATCAGCTCGTTGGCCGACTGCCGCGTCGTACCGACCACGCGGCCGACGTCGGCGATGGTCAGGCCCGGATCCTTCCGCACGCAGAGCAGCGTCCCGTACTGCTGCACCGACAGCCCGTGCTCGGCGAGCGCCTCGGCGAGCACGGAGCGCATGCTCAGCCACGCATGCCGGACGAGGAACGTCACGCAGCCGTCGTCGGCGTAGGAGTCCATGCTCCCCATTCTGCCCGGGTCCGGGAGAGGACACGAAAAGGAGATTGACAGGTTCCTGTCAATCGAGGATGATCGAGATCTCGTCAGGGTCCTGACAATTATAGGAGACTTCGTGTCCTCGATCGACCTCATCCCTGAGCGGCGCCAACGCCGCATTCTCGCCATCCTGGTCGTCTCGGCCGTCCTGATCTGGATCGACTCGACCGTTCTCGGTATCGCTCTCGAACGCCTGGCCGACCCCGTCGACGGCCTCGGCGCCACGCCCGGCCAGCTGCAGTGGGCCGTCGGCATCTATTCGCTGCTCTTCGCCACCGCGCTGTTCCTGGCCGGTGCGCTCGGTGACCGCTACGGCCACCGGACCATCCTGATGCTCGGTCTGCTGATCTTCGGCGGTGCATCCGCCTGGGCCGCCTGGGCCGGCGATCCCGTGTCCCTCATCCTCGCCCGCGCCTTGATGGGCCTCGGCGGCGCGCTGATCATGCCGCCGTCGATGGCGATCATCGGCTGGACCTTCCCGGCGGAGCGCCGGGCCGGCGCGATCGCGATCTGGGGGTCGTCGGCCGGTGTCGGCGTCGCCGTCGGACCGGTGCTCGGCGGTCTGCTGATCGACCACTTCTGGTGGGGTTCGGTCTTCACCATCAACCTGCCGATCGTCGCGTTCGGCCTGATCGGCGCCGCGCTCGTCCTGCCGAACCCGCGCAGCCCGCAGCGTCGCCGGCTCGACCCGCTCGGCCTCGGCCTGTCCACCCTCGGTCTGCTCGGCCTCTCGTACGGGCTGATCGAAGGCGGTCACCAGGGCGGCTGGGACCGCTGGCAGGTCTGGGTGAGTATCGCGGCCGGCCTCGTCCTGCTCGCCGGATTCATCGTCTCCGAGTGGCGGGAACGCGAGCCGAGCTTCGACCCGCGCCTGTTCCGCAACCGCCGGTTCGCGGCCGGCAACTTCACGCTGGCGGTCGTGTTCCTCCTGCTGACCGGCCAGAGCTTCTACCTCGCCTTCTACTTGCAGGGCGCCCGCGGCATGAGCGCGCTGTCAGCAGGTCTGATGTCGTTGCCTGCAGCAAGCGGCGTCATCGTCGGCTCGCAGCTGGGCTCCCGGCTGGCGGCCCGGTTCGGCGTGGCCAAGGTCTCCGGTACGGCGGTCCTCGTGCTCGCAGCCAGCTCCTCGATGAACCTGCTCTACGACGTCGACACCTCGCTCGTCTGGGTCGGTGTCGTCGGCGCACTCGTCGGCCTGTCCATCGGCATGACCACAGCCCCGACGACCACCGCAGTACTGGCGACGCTCCCGCTGGATCGCATGGGGGCCGGATCGGCCGTCAACAACGTCCTTCGCCAGGTCGGCCAGCGTGCTCGGGGTCGCCATCCTCGGCACGATCGTCTCCTCGACGTACCAGCATCGGATCGCGCCGTCGCTCGTCGGCCTACCCGATGAAGCCGGTACGTCGGCCGAGGCGACCCGGCACGTCGCGGCCACGCTCGGCCGCCCGGAGCTGGTGAAGGCCGCGAACGACGCGTTCATCCACGCCATGCACACCGCGGCCCTCGTCGGTGCCGGCATCGTCCTGGTCGGCGCCATCGTCCTGATGCTCGCATTCCGGCAAACCAGCCGGCCTGCAAAGGTTCAGGAAGAGGCGCCGACGCAGACGGTCGAGGTCTAGTTCCAAGGTGACGGCGGCGGGGGCGGTACGACGGCGGGGCGGTCCTCGCACCACGTCGCGCCGGTCCAGCCGCCGTCGTTGCCACCCAGGTCCCGGACCTCGAACTCCGGCGGGCCGTTGAAGTGGAACGTCCCGCAGTTGTTGACGAACGGCGCGCCGACGTTGCGTGCGTCGACGTTCTCGAACGTCGCCCACCCGCCGACCCGGGCGTTCACCACGTTGGTCCCGGTGCCATCGACCTTGATGTTGCGGACGGCGACGTTCGTGATCCCGTAGTCGTCCTTCACCGGCCAGTCGACGACGAACATCATCGCGTTGTATGTCGAGTCCAGGAACGAGCTGTCGGTGATCTCGATCGTCCCGGACATCGTCGACTGCAACGCGTACAGCCAGATCGCACCGAGCCCGATGTCCCAGTTCAGATCCCGCGGACCGCCGCGGACCGTGGTGTTGCGGGCGAACGTCAGCTTGCCCTCGAACGGCGTCGCGTTGAACCGTGAACCGGCATGCAGCGTGCTGCCCTCGCGGATCGGGTCCGCGACCAGGTTGTCGGTGACCGCGTTGTCGCGACCGCCGTAGATCGCGATGTCGTTCGCGAGCACCGGCGTCTGCACGGTGTTGTGGTCGTACACGTTGTTGTGGTTCACCAGGCCGTCGGCGTTCGACTCCGACCACATCGCCAGCCCGTCGTCACCGCTGTTGCGGACGAAGTTGTTGGTCGCCCGAACGTTGGAGACACCAAGGTGCAGGTTCATGCCGTCGGCAACGGCATCGGTGACGATGTTGTTGCGGATCAGCAGCCCGTCCATCGGGCCGTCGAGCCAGATGCCGACCTTGGTGTGGTGCAGGTACAGGTTCTCGATCGTCGAGCCGCCGCCGATCGCGCCGCCGATCCCGTTCACCTGGTCGGTGTCGATGCGTTCGCGGACATCGCTCTCGATCGCGAAGTCCGACAGATGTACGCCGGTGCTCCCGCCGTCGGCGGCGTACTTGCCGTAGAAGCCGGGCGCGCTGTGCACGGACTTGTCCGGCGCGGGCTCGGCGAGCGGGAGGACCTTGCCCTTGATGATCGTCCACCAGTTGCCCGCGCCGCGGACCGTCACCTTGTCGACGACGATGTGCCGGTTGACCTGGAACGTCCCGGCCGGGATGAACACCGACCAGCCGAGCTTCTTAGCGGCTGCGATCGTGTGCTCGATCGCGGGTGCGGCGTCATGTCGCCCGGTCGGGTCAGCGCCGAACAGCCGCACATCCAAAGAGCGAGCGGGTTGCCGGAGCGGCGCCTTCACCAGCTCGAAGTCCGCGACGTCGAGCACGGTCCACGCCGCCGCGGTCGCCCGAGGTACGGCGAACCGGACCCGCGAGCCGGCCTGGTACGTCCGGTCGAGCATCACCCGCTGCTCGTCGTAGAAGTGGTTCGGCCGGAACGGCTTCGCGACCGGGTCCGGTTCGGGCTTCCACCAGCCCGGGATCGGGTCCACGTTCGGGTCGTTCGAGAACGGATACATCCCGTACAGCCAGGCGTACTGCGACGTCAGTGTCATCGTCTGCTTGTGCTTCCCGTTGACCGAGACGTCCAGCGGCGCGGTGATCCCGCCGCCACCCGGCGCGTCCGGGATGCTGTACCGCAACGTCAGCGCGTTGGCCGCACGGGTCAGCGTGAACTCGACGTACTGCTTGGGCTGGAGCCGTACGGCGGTCCGACCGGAGGCCTCGGCCGGGAGCGTGTACGCGTCTCGCCCGGGGCCGATCTTCTCGCCGGTGTAGACGGCGTTCTCCGCCTCCTGCTCGACGAACGGTACGTCGGCGCCGCGGCCGGCGACCAAGGCGGGATCGAGCCCGGCCCGGGTTGTCCGCGGCGCTGCATGCGCGGCGGCTGACTGAGATGTGAGGACTGCTCCGAGGAGTGCGGTCGCACAGGCGACCGTGAGCAAGCGTGAACGGGACATTGGCGGATCCCCTCCGGACGAATTGTCTGGAGGTTATGCACTCGACCATCCTTGCGCAAGATCTCGACAGGTCAGAGAAATTTCCGGACCATGAAGACGTCGACCGGGTCCTCGCTGTCCACGACGAAGCCGTGGCGCTCGTACAACTTGCGGGCCGGACTGCCCTGCAGAACGTTCAGCCAGACGGTCCCGTCAATGCTGCCCAGAACGGTCTGCAGTACCTGGGTGCCGAGGCCCTGTCCCTGGTGCTGCGGAGCCAGATAGAAGTGCTCCAGCCATCGGCGGTCCTCGGCCGGCCGGACGGCGATCGAGCCGGCCAGCTCGCCGCCGACCTCGATGATCTGGGTGTGCTCGGGCGAGAATCCGTCGCGCAGTCGTTGCCGGACGCGATGCGCGTCGTACCGGCCGAGGCGCTCCAGGTCCGGGCGCATGACGACGGCCCGGATCTCAACGAGGTCCTCGACGTCATCCGGCGCGGCGGGGCGTAAAGCGAACCTCATGGCAGGTCGGGCTGGGGTTCCGGGCGGAGGGCGCGGAGCCAGAGCTCGGTCTGGGCGATGTGGGCGGAGGCGGCGGTCTCGGCGGCCGCAGGATCGCGGGTGACGATGGCGTCGAGGATGGCGCGGTGGCCGCGGTCGCTGGTCTGCTTGATCGCGTCGAAGTCGGCGCCGGGCTCGAAGATCCGGTAGTGGCCGCCGCGGCCGCGGATCACGTCGGTGAGCGCGGTGACGGTCGGGTTGCCGCCGGCCGAGCAGATCGCGCCGTGGAACTCGGCATCCAGGTGCTGGATCTCCACCGGGTCAGTGATCGCCTCGAGCCGATCGAGGATAGAGCTCAGTTGCGCGGCGAGGCCCGGGTCCTGGCGTGCGGCCGCCGCGGCTGTGGCGTGCGACTCGAGGACTCGGCGTACCTCGAGCAGTTCGAGCAGGCCCTCGAGCGGGATCAGCTCGACCGACAGCGAGAACCGGCTGATGATCGAGGCCGGGTCGAGCGCCGAGACGTACGTGCCGGATCCGTGCCGGGACTCGATCACGCCGAGCGCGGCCAGCGACCGCACCGCCTCGCGCAACGAGCTGCGGGACACCCCCAGGTGGTCGCACAGCTCAGGCTCCGGCGGGAACTTCGCCCGCGGCCCGAGCTCGCCCGACGCGATCATCTGACGCAGACCGGCCAGCGCCTTGTCCGTGGCAGCCATTCGTCACCTCCTCCCCGAAGCGTAAGTCCTCAGACCAATCGTGGTCACATCCGCCACAAAGCGTCGACCACCCGCGACGAGCCGACCGATTCATCAGACGTCAGGAGGTGAGTTCGCGCGCCACGACGAGGCCGAGCTGGAACCGTGTGGTGACGCCGCGGTCGGCCATCACGTGTGCGATCCACCGTCGCGTGGTCCGGAGGCTGATCCCCAGCTGCCGGGCGATCGCCTCGTCCTTCAGCCCGGCCGACAGCAGTTGTAGCACCCGCTGCTCGGACTTCGCCGGCGGCTTGCCGCCGTTGAGGTGCTGGTCGAACGGGATGCTCCGCTCCCACATGCCGTCGAAATGCGTGACGAGCAGCGAGAGCAGGGAACTGGGATGGACGAGTACGGCGGTCTGCGCCACGTCCGCGCCGTCGACCCCCAACGGCAACAGCGCGAGACGCCGGTCGACGATGACCAGCTTGGTCGGCACCACCGGCGAGAGCCGGGCTTGCTCGCCCGCGTCGCGGAAGGCAGTCATCCTGGCGAGCTGGCCCGGCTCGGTCAGTGACTCGGTGGAGTAGATCGCCCGCCAGCGCACACCGCGGGCCAGCGCGTCCATCTCGTCCGGGTTGTCCTTGGCGCCGACGTACGGCGGCTTGTCGAACAACACGACTTCCTGCTCGGCGCCGCTCATCAGCTGGGCGGCGCGCTGGCTGATCGTCGACTGGCCGGTGATCAGCTCGACGACCTGCGACGTGTGCTCGTAGCGCGTGCCCTGGTGGAAGTCCGCGAGCAGACTCTCCGCTTCCAGCCTGGCCCGCTCGAGTTCGTCCTGGCGGCGGGCGATCAGCGATCCGACCGCGACATCCGGCGGCGCCGGGATGAACCTCGCCGGTACGCCGGGTCTCCGGCTCACCAGTCCGCACCGCTCGAGCCGCGAGATCGCCTGCCGCGCGCGGGTCGCGCCGATACCGGTCCCGCTCGTCAGCTCGGCCAAGGTGGAGCCCGGAGCGGTCAGCAACTGCCGGTAGAGCTGCTCGTCCAGGGCGGCAACGCCGACGGCGGCGAGCTTGCCTTCGTCAACTGGCTCACTGGACATCGTCGCGAGAGTACTCCGCGGAAGCGGTCGCGGCGCAGCGAATTTCTCGATGGCCGGTCAAGGACATTGGCTTCATCGTGCCGCCCGAACCCCTGGCAGCGCGCCGCGCGCGGTGAGCACACTGCATCCGCCATAGATCGATTTCCGTCCTCCATCGGGAGTGCCCCCATGCATCCTGTACCGAGACGTGTCCTCCGAGGGGCGCTGGCGTTGGCGACGCCGCTGACGCTCGTCCTCGCCGCCACACCGGCCGTCGCCAACCAGCCCACATCAACCCCTCCTACGCCCAGCACGCGGGTGATCGTCCAGTTCGCCGGCCGGCCGGTCCCGGAGCAGGCGGCGGTCCAGGCCGCACATGCGAGCTTCCGGCAGGCCGTCGCCACCGCCGGCATCCACGCCACCGTCACCCGCGAGTTCACCCAACTCCTCAACGCCGTCGCGGTCACGACAGACGCGGCGGGTGTCGCCCGGCTCCGCACCCTTCCCGGCGTGACCGCGGTCTATCCGGACCAGCAGGTGCACTCCAGCGGTGACGCCGCACTGGCGCAGATCAAGGCGCCCGAGGTGTGGCAGACCAAGGACCGGAAGGGTACGGCGGTCACCGGCGCCGGCCAGACGATCGCGATCGTGGACACCGGTATCGACTACACCCATCCCGATCTCGGCGGCGGGTTCGGCAAGGGTCACAAGGTTGCCGCCGGCTACGACTTCGTGAACAACGATGCCGACCCGATGGACGACAACGGACACGGCACCCACGTCGCCGGGATCGTCGCGGGCCGCAGTCCGCAGGCCGACGGCCGGACCGGTGTTGCGCCGGGCGCGACCTTGACGGCGTACAAGGTGCTCGGTGCGGACGGCAACGGCTACGAGTCCGCGGTCATCGCCGGATTCGAGGCCGCGGTTGCCGCCGGCAACCCGTTCCGCGCGACCGTCGTGAATCTGAGCCTGTCCGGCGATCCGGCACCCGACGACCCGCTCGAGCAGGCCGCCGAGAACGCTGTCCACGACGGAGTCGTCGTGGTCGCGGCCGCGGGCAATGCAGGTCCGGGCGAGGGCACCGTCGGTTCGCCGGCGGAGGCGCCCGACGTCCTCGCGGTCGGCGCGAGCATCACCGGTATCGACGTACCGACCGTCGCCGTCACCGCGCCGGTCAAGCGCACCCTCGACGTCCAGCGGGTCGGGTTGTCGGCGAACCCGCCGGCCGGCGGTGAGGACCTGGAGGTCGTCGACGCGGTCAACGGCGCTCCCGGCGACTACGACTCGATCGATGCGACCGGCAAGGCCGTCCTGGTCGCGTACAACAGCGAGATGCTCGGTGACATCCTCGCGACCGCCGAGCAGCACGGGGCAAAGGCAGTCCTGCTGCGGACTCCCAACTACTACAAGGGCGGCGCAGGCCACCTTCTGATCCCGGCCTTCACCGCCGGTACGTCGGACCCCGGCAAGGCCTCGCTGGTAGCCACCGTGATGAACGGGACCGACGCCGCGGACCTCTCCCAGTGGCTCACGCAAGGCCCGGTCCGGGTGCACATCGGTGGCGCCGACGCGACCGACCAGATCGCCGAGTTCAGCTCGCACGGCCCGGCGGCCGGCAGTTACGCGATCAAGCCGGATCTGGTCGCGCCGGGAGTCGAGATCCGGTCCACGTGGCCCGGCGGCCAGTACGCCGAGGACAGCGGCACCAGCATGGCCGCTCCGCACGTCGCCGGCGCCGCCGCGCTGGTCCGGCAGGCTCACCCCGACTGGACCGCCGACCAGGTCACGGCAGCGCTGACCGGCGGAGCTGACCGGCTCTCGGCAACGTTGGACGCTGTCACCCAGGGATCGGGTCGCCTCGATGTGGCAAGCGCCGATCAGCTGGCAGTCCTGGCGAGCAGGCGCTCCCTGAGCCTGGGTGCCGCGGACCTCAGTAGCCACACGCTGCATTCCACGACCACGGTCACACTGACCAACGTGTCGTCCACGACCAGGACGCTGCACCTCGATGCGAAGTCGGCCACTGGTACTCCGGCGACGGTCTCTGTCACTCCGAGCTCCGCCCGGCTCAGCCCGGGGAAGAAGGTGACGGTGCGCGTCACAGTGGCCGGCGCCCGTCCGTCCGGTGTTGCGGACTGGAGTGGGTGGCTGCGTGCCTCGGTCAGCGGGTCTCCAGAACTGTCCGTCCCCTGGCTCCTGGCCGTGCGGCCGCTCGACCTGCACGCCAACCCGGACCCGACCATCTCGGGTGCCTCCGTCTACATCCACTCCGACGCCGCACTGACCGCGGCGCCGCGGGTGTCCGTGACCGCGCCCGGCTCGCACCACGCGATCACCGGTACCGCGACGTTCGACCACACAGGCTGGTGGAAGTACTCCGTACCTGCCGGGCCGGCCGGTGCGTACCAGGTGTCTGCGGTCGCTCGGACCCCATCGGGCGCGTGGCTCGACGGACAGACGTCGTACGAAGAGCTGGGCACCGCGCACGGGTCCGGTCCGGACGGGTGGCAGTCCGTCGGTCCGGTCAGTCAGGGCGCGGAGAAGATCGGGTATACCTCGAAGGCTGGGCGGATGTTCGCCCAGCCGTACCTCTCGTCACGGCCGGGCGTCTTCCGGACCGATGACGGCGGCACCACCTGGCGTGAGCTGCGCAATCTGCCGATCGGTGGCGGTGTGGACCTCGGGATGGCGACCGACCCGACCCGGCCGGACACCGTGTACCTCGCGGTCGAGGGCGGACCGGACCCGACGTACCAGGGCAAGATCCTGGTCAGCCACGACGCCGGCGACACGTGGACCACGCTGCCCTTCCCGGACGTGAGTCCGAGCGATCTGTCCATCGACCCGACCGGGCGGGTCCTCGTCGTACCGACGTTCGGCAACAGCATCTACGTCAGCACCGACCGCGGTCAGACGTGGACGAACTACCCCAGCCCGGGGGAGCACCTGCAGCAGGTCAGCCTGATCGGCCACGACCTGTACTTCGGCGACGGTCTGAAGCTCTACGTGATCCGGAACGTCGACGGTACGCCGGAGCCGCGGCAGGAACTGTTCACGTCACCCGAGGACGACCAGTTCGTGGTGAGCGTTGCCGGAGACGCGAACCTCCTCGTAGCCCGTACTCCGCGTCGTCTCTATCTGTCCCGTGACCACGGTGCGAGCTGGCAACCCGGTCCGGCGGCGCCGGACGCGGACGCCTTCTCCTCGGTGCAGGTGGTCAACGGCGATGTGTACGCCGCGGCGTCGGACGAGATCTTCGTCGACCGGGGTGAGGGAGCGCAGTGGACCACGATGCCGAGCCCGGTCCATGGGGACCTCGTCCGGATCTCCTCGCCGCCGAACAGCAAGCAGTTGGTGGTCTCGGCCGCGGGCAGCGGGGTGTACCTCACCGACGACTCCGGTGCGACGTACCACCGCGTCGGTCTGACCAGCGCCGACGTACACGCGCTGGCCGTCGGCCAGGACGCATCCGGCAAGCCCACCCTTGTCGCCGGTACGACGTTCTCCACCTTCACGACCGCACTGCCGGTGCAGCGGGTTCCCGACCCGGCCGGCTACGACTGGGGACTCAACGGCAGCGACATCCTGCTGGGGAACCGGATCACGGCGCTGACGACCGATCCAGCCGATCCGCACCGGCTGTTCCGGGCGGTGTCGAAGGCGCAGGGGCGTCCGACGATCGAGGAGTCGACCGACGGTGGCAGGACGTGGACGGTCAAGCTGAACGTGCTCGCCGATGCGCGGGTCTACCAGATCGTCGTCGACCCGGCGAACCGCGACTACATCTATGCCGCGGTCGACGATGTCCTCAGCCCGGGCGTGGTCGTCAGCCGTGACGGCGGCAAGACCTGGCGGAAGAACAACCTGCCCATCGGCGTCACCGCGATCGCCGCCGATCCGCGCAACCCGGACCACCTCTGGCTCGGCGGACCGGACGGGTTGTACCGCTCGGACGACCAAGGGCAGTCGGTCCAGCGGCTCTCCGCCGTGCCGGTGTCGGTCATGGTGCTCGACCCTCGCAACCTCGACCACCTGGTCCTCGGCGGGAGCGGGCTGTTCGACAGCCGGGACGGTGGCCGGACGGTGAAGGCGGCCTCGACCTCCGGGTTCCGGCTGAACATCACCGCGCTGACGTACGGCGCCGACGGCCAACTCTTCGCGGCCGACGGTGACAGCTCCGACGCCGGACTCCCGGTCGGCGGCCGGGGTGTACTGAACAGCCGCGACGGTGGGCGCAGCTGGCACAACATCTCCGACGGACTGCCCAACCTGGACGTGGCGAGCCTGATCACGTCACCGGACGGGCAGTGGCTGTACGCCGGAACCGTCGGTGGTGGCGTCTACCGCGTCACGACTCACTGACCCGACAAGTAGCCGAGAAACGCTGGCAGGTCCTGGACCTGCCAGCGTTTCGGCGCGATCTGCTGGTACGGCGTCCCGTCGGCGGACGGCTCGTGCGTGATCAGCGCCGTCGTCATACCGCGTTCGTGCGGAAGGGCGAGGTTCACCTCGAGGTCGTCGATCATCGCCGCCCGCGCCGGGTCGATCGCGAACCGGGTCAGGAACGCGTCGAGGCTCTCGGCGTACGGTTTGGGGATCAGATCGCCCGCGAGGATGTCGAAAACGCCGTCGAAATGGGTCGTCAGCCCGAGCCGGCCCAGCGCCTGCTCAGCGTGGTAGACGGAGCCGTTCGTGTAGACGAAGCGCCGTCCGGGCAATGCCGCGAGCGCCGCGGCGAGGGCGGGATCCGGGGTCAGCACCGTGTAGTCGATCCGGCGCTCGAACCCGAGGAACTCGTGCGGGTCGATGTTGCGCGTGACCATGGCGCCGCGCAACGAGGTGCCGTACTGCGCGACCAGCTCGGCCTGGATCCGCCGGGCGCCGGTCAGGTCGGTGCCGTAGAAGCCCGCGACGGCCGAGAGGATGCCGTGCGTGAGTTGCTCGGCCAGTGCAGAGCCGGCCGGATACAGCGTGTTGTCGAGGTCGAGGATCCAGGTGTCGACGTCAGACCGCATCTGGCCAGGGTAGTGACACACTGGGGGCGTCACCGACGGGAGGATTGAACGTGGCGACTGCGCTCATCACCGGGCCGGCGACCGGGATCGGCCGTGCGTTCGCGGACAAGCTGGCGCTGGAGGGCTACGACCTGGTGCTGGTGTCGCGGGACGAGGCCAAGCTCAAGGAGGTCGCCGCCGACGTCACCCGGCTGCACGGTGTCGAGTGCGAGGTGCTGGCTGCGGACCTGACCGACGCCGACGATCTGGCCCGGGTCGAGGAGCGGTTCCGTACCGGTCCGATCGAGGTGCTGGTGAACAACGCCGGCTTCGGTCAGAAGAAGCCGTTCTGGGCCAACCCGGTCGACGTCGAGGAGAAGCAGCTGGATCTGCTCGTTCGCGTCGTACTGCGGCTCACGCACGCGGCGGTGTTGCCGATGATCGAGCGGGGCTCGGGTGCGGTGATCAACGTGTCGTCGGTGGCCGGATTCCTGCAGCGCAACGTCTACAGCGCGCACAAGGCCTGGGTGACGAACTTCTCGGCCGGCCTCGCGCTCGAGCTGCACGCGAAGGGCGTCGCGGTGATGGCGCTGTGCCCGGGGTTCGTGCACACCGAGTTCCACGAGCGGATGGGGATGGACAAGTCGCTGATCCCGTCGTTCATGTGGCTGGACGCGACCGATCTGGTCGACGCGGCCTGGAAGGACCTGATGCGCGGCAAGCCGATCTCGATCCCGAGCCGCCGCTACAAGCTGATCGTCGCCGGGACCCGTTTCATCCCGCGAGCGCTGATCGCACGCGTCTCGACCGTGGGCCTGGACGGCCGCCGCCGCGGCTGAGCGGAACTACAGCTTCTCCGCGACCTCGGTCAGGACGTCGAGGGTGGCGGTGATGAGCGGGTGATCGGCGCGGCTCGCACGGACGGCGGCGTACACGCGGCGGGTCGGCACGGGGTCGGGGAGCGGGCGGATCAGCGCGAGCGTCGGCTCCGGTACGGCGAGGCGGGGGACGAGCGAGACCCCGCCGCCGGCCGCGACCAGTGCGGCGACGGCACGGAAATCGTCGGACTGGTGGACGATCCGCGGCTGGAATCCGGCCTGTTCGCAGGCGAGTACGACGACGTCGCGGATCGGGTTGCCCGGCGCGGTCATTACCCAGTCGTCGTTCGCCAGCATCGCGAGCTCGATCGTGTGCTGATCGGCGGCCGGATGTGTCGGCGGCAGTACGGCGACGAAAGGCTCGGCGTACAAGGGGATCCGGACCAGCCGGCGGTCGTCGGGGCGGGGTGAACCGCGGTGCTCGACGGCGATCGCGAGGTCGGCGTCGCCGTCGAGGAGATGGGTGATGCCTTGGTGGCCCTCGGCATCGCGGACGACGAGATCGAGGCCGGGAGTGGTCTCGCGCAACCGGGGGAGGGCCGGCGCGACGAGCAGGGTGATCGCGGTGGCGAAGGCAACGATGCGGACCTCGCCGTTGGCGCCGTTCGCGTGCAGGCGCATCGCGTCCTCGGCGCGTTCGACCTCGGTCAGGATGATGTCGGTGTGTTCGAGGAGCAGGCGGCCGGCGGAGGTGATCGCCACCCGGCGGCCGCGGCGTTCGAGCAGTTCCTGGCCGACCTCGGACTCCAGGGCTGCCAGTTGCTGCGAGACGGCCGAGGGCGTCAGATGCAGCACCTCGGCCGCCGCGGTCACGGTCCCGTGGTCAGCAAGCGCTCGCAACACCCGCAGGCGTCGTACCTCGATCACGAACCTCAGCTTCGCATGCGCCGACGGTGGATGCGACGAGGGTCAGCTCGACGGGCTGCGGAGCCGGGGTACGACGCTCCCGCCAGCGCCGGTAGGCGTCGCGGATCGGGTGGCGTCGGGGGACATATGGCCGGATCGGTGCGTCCGGCCTGGCGGAGTGGGTCTGTTCGTGGATCGACTTGATCACGGAGAACGGTACGTATTGCACGGTGGTTCCTTTCGACTCTTCGACAGTAGGAACCCGGGCATTGATACGTCCAATGAAAGTTCTGCGTGGAGTTGATGTGCCTGGTGCATGATTGGGTTATGGAACTACGGCAGCTCAGGTCGTTCGTGGTGGTGGCCGAGGAGATGAACGTCGGACGCGCGGCGACGCGGCTGCACCTGACCCAGCCGTCGCTCAGCCGGCAGATCGCGGCGCTCGAGCGCGACCTCGGCGTGGAACTGTTCGCCCGGGTGAAGAAGCGCTTCGTCATGACGGCCGCGGGCGAGACGTTCCTGGCCGAGGCGCAGGACCTGTTGCGACGGTCCGACGAGGCAGTACGGGCTGCGCAGCGGACGCAGCGTGGTGAGCTCGGATCGTTGCGGCTGCGGTTCGTGCAATCGGCGACGTTCGAGCCGCTGCCGCAGATCCTCGGCGCGTTCCGGCAGGCGTATCCGGACGTCGTGCTCGACCTGGAGTCGATGACCACGCTCCGGCAGACCGAGGCCTTGCGCGACGGCCGGATCGATGTCGGGCTGCTGCGGCCGACCGTGCCCGCATCGGCGGGATCAACCGGCGGCAAGAGCGGGACGGTGGTGCGGCTGGCGCCGGGGCTGGTGTCCCGGGTGGTTGCCGAGGACCAGTTGGAGGCGGTGTTGCCGGCGCGGCATCGGCTCACCCGACGCAAGCGGCTGCGGCTGACGGACCTCGCGGAGGAGCCGTTCGTGTTCTACTCGCGGCCGAGTGGACCCGCAGTACACGACACGATCCTCGGCTTCTGACGGGCGGCCGGGTTCACGCCACGGATCGAGCAGGAGGCGGCCGACGTACAGACGATCGTGTCGCTCGTCGCGGCCGGGCTCGGCGTCTCGCTGCTGATCAGCCCGACCCCGCCGTCGAACCCGGACTCGGTCGTCTACCGAGAGTTGTCCGACGACCTACCGCCCTGGCCACTCTCCGTCGCCTGGTCGCCGGACAACCGTTCGCCCGTCCTCGCGCGCTTCCTCGAAATGGTTTAGCCGAAGACGTCCGGGTCGCCGCCGGTGCGGACGCCGGTCTCGAGGTCGGCGATCGTTGCCATGTCGTCGTTGTTGAGGCGGAAGTCGAAGACCTCGAAGTTCTCCTTGATCCGGCTCGCCGTCTTGGACTTCGGGATCACCACGTTGCCGAGCTGCAGGTGCCAGCGGATCATCACCTGGGCGGCCGACTTGCCGTACTTCGCACCGATCTTCTTCAGCTCGGCGTTGTCGATCAGCTCGCCGGATGCCAGCGGGCTCCACGCCTCGGTGACGATGTCGTTCTCGGCGTTGAACGCGCGCAGCTCGTCCTGCGGCAGCGCCGGGTGCAGCTCGATCTGGTTCACCGCCGGGCGGATCGTGGTCTCCTCGAAGATCCGCCGCAGCGCGGGCTCGTGGAAGTTCGAGACGCCGATCGCGCGGATCCGCTTGTCGGCGTACAGCTGCTCGAACGCCTTCCAGGTGTCGACGTACTTGTCCCGCTTCAGGCACTGCCAGTGGATCAGGTACAGGTCGACGTACTCCAGGCCGAGCTGGTCGATGCTCTTGTCGAACGCCGCCAGCGTCGAGTCGTAGCCCTGGTCGCTGTTCTGCAGCTTGGTGGTGATGAACAGTTCGTCACGGGGCAGGCCGGACGCGGCGATGGCTCGCCCGACACCGGCTTCGTTCTGGTACGCCGCGGCGGTGTCGATGTGCCGGTAGCCGGTCTCGAACGCCGAGGTGACCACGTCGGCGACGATCGCTTCCTCGACCTGCCAGACCCCCAGGCCCAGCTGCGGGATCTCGACGCCGTTGTCCAGAGTGATGGAGGGGACTGTGCTCATCTGCCCATTCCACCCGGCAAAGGGTTTCTGGCCCAGTCATCCGACGTGTGACAACAACCTCATTAACCGGCAGTAACCACTTGATGGGTCTTTGCATCCGGCTCCAGGAAACGGAGCAATGCGCTGCCCTCGCGCTCCAGCTCGGCCTGCGTTTTCTTCAACGTCTTGCCGAACGGGGTGAGCGTGAGAGTGGCCACACCACGCTTCTTCTCGGTCGTCCACAGCCCGGCAACGACGCCGTCGACGGTGTACGTCGCCTTGACGCGAAGGTTCTTCGTGAAGACGTGCGGTTTGTGCTCGTCCGCGATGATCCGCTCCCGTTTCGCGTGCGAGAGCAGCACGTTGTCGAACTCCGGCAGGAATCGCACCGGCGCCGGAGTGTCCTCATCGGGACGCGGTCCGTCCGGTACGTCGTACAACGTCTTGCCGGCCTCGTCCGTGAACGTCTCCAGCTCGAGCTCGTCGAACAACGGCTTGGCCTTCTGCAACCCGGACCAGGTCTGGAAGTCCGCCGGCGTGGCCGGTCCGAAAGCCTGCAGGTATCGCGTCACCAATTCGCCAGGCTCGGCGCGCTTGTGCAGTTTCTTCCCGATCCACTCCTCGGCCGGCGTGAACCGCGAATTTGCCGTCCAGGACCACCGCACATCCGCCGGATACATCACCAGCGGCACGAGCATCCGCGTGCAGAACCCGAGCGCCCGCTCGTTCACCTCCGGGAACTGCTCCTGCAATGCGTCCCGCACCTCCGTGAAGGTGAGCGGCTCCTTCGCCAGCAACTTCTCCGCCGCGCCCACCACCTTCTCCGGCTCCAACCCGGCACCTCGATCCCCGAGCACCCGCAACCCAGCCTCGAGCACCGGGCTGACTGTGGTCCGGAACCGCAGATAGTCGGTGGCGGTCACCAGATGCAATGTCCCCCGGAACATCGTCGCCCGCACCACCTCCCGCGCCGCGACGGCCTGATCCAGCTGGGCTTCCGCGAACTCGTCGATCCGGGTCCACAACCCGACATAGGGATGCTTGGGCTCCTGCCCCTGCATCCCGGCCAGACGTGCCACCACGTCAACCGCCGGGACGTCCGCCCGCTCCAGGAGCAATTGCCTGGCCAGCGTCGCCCGGTTGACCGCCCTCGCACTCAGAACCGACATGACCACATCCTGCCCGTGCGGACCGACAAGTCGAGCAGTTGACCGTCCGAATATCGCCCCAGCGGGATGAGTCGGGCCACCCTCGCAGGTGCGATCTTCGTCGGGAGAGCACGAACTGCGCGCCATCGAGCGGGAGGGGTCCACTGATGATGCGAGCGGTTGGCCTGGTGCTGGCGGCGCTCCTCCTCGTCTCCTGCGGAGGGTCTGGCGAGCGACCGTCGGGCTCTTCTACGCGCACGCCCGCAGCGCTGCCGTCCGTGACAGCGACGGTTCCGAGCGCGACCCGTACGCCGGAACGCTCGCAGAAGCCGGCCGCCACCTCGGCATCCGAGCCCCCACAGCCGGAAACGACCAGGACGACGCGGACCGAGACCGAGACCACCAGGGCGACCGAGACCGAGACGACCAGGGCGACGAAGACCGAGACGACCAGGGCCACCGAGACGACCCGGGCCACGCGGACCGAGACCACCACGGCGACCCGGACGGCGTCGGCCGCGCCCTCGTCGGCGACCACGTCCTCGACCCAACCGACGTCGGCCGAGACGGGCGGGGCACCTACCTGGCTGTGGTGGGTGCTGGCGGCGATCGTCGTCGCGCTCGCCGTGGGGATTCCGCTGCTGGTCAGGTCGCGCCGTCGCCAGGCCTGGCGCGACGACCTCGCGTCCGGTGAGGACGAGGTGGCGTGGTTCGCCCGCGGGCTGATCCCGGAGCTCCGCCGGCAGCCTTCCCCCGCGCAGGCCGCCGGCGCCTGGAACGTCGAGTCGAGCCGGGTCGTTGCCGCCGAGGACAAGCTGACCGTCCTCGAACAGTCGGCTCCGGACGAAGCCGCCGGCACCCGCGCCCGCACCCTCCGGGACGCCATCCGGGCAGCCCGGAGCGACATCGAGAACCTGCTGGCCTCCGCGACAGCGATCTCGATGCCGCGGGACCTGGACGCGGTTGCTGCGCGGCTCGAACAAGCCCTCGGACAACCGCGTCCGACGACGACTACCCCGCCAGCGCCGCCCGGGCCTCGATGAAGGCGGCGATAGCGGTTTCTACGTCCTGGGTGGAGTGGGCGGCGGAGAGCTGGACACGGATCCGGGCCTTGCCCTGGGGGACGACCGGGTAGGAGAAGCCGATGACGTAGACGCCGAGGTCGAGGAGCTTGTCGGCCAGCCGGCCGGCTTCAGCGGCATCGCCGATCATGACGGGGGAGATGGGGTGGTCGCCGGGGAGGACGTCGAAGCCGGCCTCGGTCATCATGGTGCGGAAGAGCTTGGTGTTGGCGGCGAGCTTGTCGCGGAGGGCGCTCGACGTGCCGATGAGCTCGAGGGCCTTCAGGGACGCGGCGGTGACGGACGGGGCCAGGGAGTTCGAGAACAGGTACGGGCGGGAGCGCTGCCGGAGGAGCTCGACGATCTCGCGGCGCGCGGAGACGTAACCGCCGGACGCGCCGCCGAGCGCCTTGCCCAGCGTGCCGGTGACGATGTCGACGCGGTCCTTCACGCCGAACAGCGACGGCGTACCGGCACCGTCCGACCCGACGAAGCCGACCGCGTGCGAGTCGTCGACCATGACGAGAGCGTCGTACCGCTCGGCCAGGTCGCAGATCTCGTCGAGCGGGGCGACGTACCCGTCCATCGAGAACACGCCGTCGGTCGCGATCAGCCGGTACCGCGCGTCGGCGGCGTCCTTGAGCTGGGCCTCGAGGTCGGCCATTTCACGGTTCTTGTACCGGTAGCGCTTGGCCTTCGACAGTCGTACGCCGTCGATGATGCTGGCGTGGTTGAGCTCGTCGGAGATGATCGCGTCCTCGGCGCCGAGCAGGGTCTCGAAGAGGCCGCCGTTCGCGTCGAAGCAGGAGCTGTAGAGGATGGTGTCCTCAGTCCCGAGGAAGTTGCTCAGGGCACCTTCCAGGTCCTTGTGGATCTGCTGGGTGCCGCAGATGAACCGCACCGAGGACAGTCCGAACCCCCACCGGTCCAGCGCTTCCTTGGCTGCCGCGACAACGTCCGGGTGGTCGGACAGCCCGAGGTAGTTGTTCGCACAGAAGTTCAGTACTTCGTTGCCCGAAGCAACTGAGATCAGTGACTGCTGCGGTGAGGTGATCACCCGCTCGGACTTGTACAGCCCGGCGTCCCGGATCTCGCCGATGGTCGCCGTCAGGTCGTCCCGCATCCGTCCGAACATCAGTGCTTCTCCTCCAGAGTTTCCTGCGTCCAGTCCATGATCACCTTGCCGCACTGCCCCTGCCGTGCGACGTCGAACGCGCGCTCGAAATCGCCGTACCCGAACCGGTGGGTGATCACCGGCGTCAGGTCGAGGCCGCGTTCGAGCATCACCGACATCGAGTACCAGGTCTCGAACATCTCCCGGCCGTAGATGCCCTTGATCGTCAGCATGTTGAGCACGACCGTGCCCCAGTCGATCGCGATCTCGTCCGACGGCAGGCCGAGCATCGCGATCTTCCCGCCGTGCGTCATGTTCGCGAGCATGTCCCGCAGCGCGGCCGGCTGCCCGGACATCTCCATCCCGACGTCGAAGCCCTCACGCATCCCGAGGCTCTGCTGCGCCTCCGCGATCGTCTCCTCGCCGACGTTCACCGCGCGGGTGACGCCGATCTTGCGGGCCAGGTCGAGGCGGTACTCCGAGAGGTCCGTGATCACCACGTTCCGCGCCCCGGCGTGCAGCGCGACCGCGGCGGCCATGACCCCGATCGGGCCGGCGCCGGTGATCAGCACGTCCTCGCCGACCAGTGGGAACGAAAGAGCAGTGTGTACGGCGTTGCCGAACGGGTCGAAGATCGCGGCGACGTCGAGGTCGACCGGGTCCTTGTGCACCCACGCGTTCATCGCGGGCAGCGCGACGTACTCCGCGAACGCGCCCGGCACGTGGACGCCGAGCCCGCGGGTCTTGATGCAGAGGTGGCGGCGGCCGGCGCGGCAGTTGCGGCAGCGGCCGCAGACCAGGTGGCCCTCGCCGCTGACCAGGTCGCCGACCGCGACGTCACGGACGCCGACGCCGACCTCGACCACCTCGCCGCAGAACTCGTGCCCGGTGACCATCGGCACCGGCACGTTCTTCTGCGCCCAGGGGTCCCAGTTCTGGATGTGCAGGTCGGTGCCGCACAACCCGGTGCGGAGCACCTTGATCAGGACCTCGTCGGCCTCGATCTTCGGCTCCGGAACATCCTGCAACCACAGACCGGGCTTCGCCTCGGCCTTCACGAGCGCCTTCATGCCCACATCGTCGTCCGGGGCAACCATCCCCGTCCATCGACACGTCGTACACAGCCTTTGCAGTCGAACTGCATACTTGTCCGCATGCGGGGAGTAGTCAGGGGACTCGGAATCGTGTTCCTGGTGGTGGGCGTCGGGTTGCTCGGGTGGGTCGGCTGGCAGTACTTCGGTACGGGGATCAGCTCGAACGCGCAGATGGGTAAGGCGGAGGACTCGCTGCGGAACCAGTGGAAAGCGCCGGAAGCTGTGAAGCCGTCGACCGGGAAGCCGTTCGTGCTGCTCAGGATCCCGCGGTTCGGAGCCGACTGGGAGAAGCCGGTCGTCGAAGGCGTCGACGCCGACGACCTCGCGCGCGGGATCGGGCACTATCCACAGACCCAGCTGCCCGGTCAGCCGGGCAACTTCGCGATCGCCGGGCACCGCGTCACGCACGGTTCGCCGTTCCGCAAGCTGCTCGACCTGCGGAAGGGTGACCAGGTCATCGTCGAGACGCAGGACGCTGTTTACACGTACGAGCTCGACGGCTCGCCCCGCGACCTGACCGTCAAACCGACCGACACCTGGGTCCTCGACCCGGTCCCCGGCAAGCGCGACGCCCCGACCACCTCGATCATCACGCTCACCACCTGCCAGGACCTGTTCCACTCCCCGGACCGCTCGGTTGCCTTCGGCCACCTGGTCAAGGTGCAGAAGAAATCGTGAACTCGACCGTGTTCTAAGCTCAACGCTCATGAGCTACGACCGGGACGGACTGCTGGAGCAGGTCAAAAGCAAGGCGATCGTGCACGGTCGCGTGACGCTGGCGTCGGGGAAGGAAGCCGACTACTACGTCGACCTGCGCCGCATCACGCTGGACGCGGCCGCCGCGCCGCTGATCGGCCCGGCGATGCTCGAGCTGACCAAGGACCTGGAGTACGACGCCGTCGGCGGGCTCACGCTGGGCGCCGACCCGGTCGCGATGTCGATGCTGCACGCCGCGGCGCAGCAGGGCCGCACGCTCGACGCCTTCGTCGTACGGAAAGCAGAGAAGACGCACGGTCTGCAGCGGCGGATCGAAGGACCTGACGTCAAGGGCCGGCGGGTGCTCGCGGTTGAGGACACGTCGACGACCGGCGGTTCGGTGCTCACCGCGGTCGAGGCGCTGCATGAGGCGGGCGCTGAAGTAGTGGCCGTCGCGGTGATCGTGGACCGGGCGACCGGCGCGCAGGAGCGCGTCGAGGCGGAAGGCCTGGAGTACCGGTCCGTGTTCGGGCTCGAGGACCTGGGGCTGAACTGATGCAGGGCAGCACCATCCTGCTCGTCGCGGTAGCCGTGGTGATCGGCGTCGGTCTTGCCTACTTCAACTACTACCGGGCGAAGAAGCGCCGCGAGCAGTTCACCGGCCTGGCCGCGCAGCAGGGCTGGTCGTACGTGCCATCCAACCCCTCGCTGGCCGGCCAGTGGATGGGTACGCCGTTCCAGACCGGCGACAACTGGTATGTCAGGAACGTGCTGTCCGGCCCGTTCAACGGGCGCCCGATGGTTGCCTTCGACTACAGCTACCAGACCCACACGACCAACGGCCGGGGCCAGCGGCGAACCACGACGCACCGCTTCGGGGTGGTCGTGATGCAGCTGCCGGGCGCGCTGCCGCATCTCGAGGTGACGCACGAGGGGATCTTCGGCGGCGCGGTGGCGAATGCGTTCGGCTTCCGCGACATCCAGTTCGAGAGCGAGCAGTTCAACCGGGCGTTCCGGGTCAAGGCCGACGACGAGCGGTTCGGGCACGCGGTGGTCACGCCGCGGATGATGGAGCTGCTGCTCGCCCGCGGTGAGATCGGCTGGCGCACCGAGGGGAACTCGCTGGTCGGCTGGGCCAAGGGCGACCACGACCCGAACCAGCTGATGAGCCGCCTCGGGCTGCTCCAGCAGGTGATCAAGAACGTCCCGCCGTACGTCTGGCGCGACTACGCCGGGATCGACCCCCGCGTTCAGTAACCACCCATCGGACCTGCCTACCCGTAGAGTCGCAGTCAGCACTGCCAACACTCGGGAGCTCGTCATGGTTTGGGTCATCATCGTGATCGTCGCGGTGATCGTCATTCTGGCGATCATGCTGATCACGTCGTACAACCGGTTCGTCAAGCAACGGAACCTGATCCAGGAGTCCTGGCGGCAGATCGACGTCGAGCTGCACCGCCGGTACGACCTGATCCCGAACCTGGTCGAGACCGTCCGGGCGTACGCCGCGCACGAGCGGCACGTGTTCGAGGAGGTCGCCCGGCTGCGTACCCAGGCGGTGAACGTGCAAGGCGCGACCCCGGAGCAGCGGGCCGCCGCGGAGGGTCAGCTGTCCGGCGCGCTGCGTCAGATGATGATCTCGGTCGAGGCGTACCCGCAGCTGCAGTCGAACCAGAACTTCCTCGGTCTGCAGCGCGAGCTGACCGACACCGAGGACCGGATCGCGGCCGGTCGCCGGTTCTACAACGCGAACGTCGGCGACTACAACACCCGGATCGAGGCGTTCCCGTCGAACCTGATCGCCGGCGCCTTCAAGTTCGAGAAGGCCGGGTACTTCGAGGTCAAGGACGAGCAGGTCCGCGCCGTACCGCAGGTGTCGTTCGGCACGATCGGGTCGGTCGCCGGTGAGCAGGCGCCGCCGCAGATGCAGCCGGGCGCGCCGTCGTCGGGGCAGATCCACCCGCAGATGCCGGGTGACCAGGGCAACTACCAGGCGCCGCCGCAGCCGATCCCGGGCGGCTACCAGCAGCCGGGCCAGCAGCCTGGTCAGCCTGGGCAGCCGCCGTTCCAGGGACAGGGAGAGCCACCGGTGGGCGGGCCGCCTGCGGGTTCCCCCGCACCGCAGGACGGTCAGCCGCCATTCACCGGTGGCCAGTAGGCACCGGTTCCCCGTAGCCCAGGACCCCCGACCCCGGACTCTCTCCCAGTGCCAGACCCGGAGTGACGGCGGTCAAGTCGCCACACCGGGTCTGCCCTCCCCCCGGTACCTGAGTCAACAGTGCCGCAGTGAGATACATCCGGCGTACATCGGGGTTCCGCATGGTGCGACCGGATGACACGATAGGCCGGTTCAAGAGTGGAGAGGTCGGACGAGTGGACAGTCTGAGGTACGGGATCCTCGGACCTCTGCGGCTCGTCCACGTCCAGGGCCAGCCGCTGAAGGCCGCCAAACCGCGCCAGCTGCTGGCGACTCTGCTGCTGCACCCGAACCGGTTCGTATCCACCGATCTGATCGCTGACGCGCTCTGGGAGAGCAGTCCGCCCCGGTCGGCCACCGCGAACATCCGGACCTATGTCCGCGCGCTGCGTGGCGTGCTGCAGGACGCCGGGCTGCCCGCACCCATCGACACCTCCGCGGCGGGCTACAGCATCGAGGTGGGTGTCGACGAGCTCGACGCCAGCTTGTTCGAGTCGCTGCTGGCCGAGGGCGGCCACCTCCGGGATGCCGGCGACGGACGCCAGGCGATGCAGGTCCTGTCCCGTGCGTACTCGCTCTGGCGCGGCCGTCCGCTCGACGACCTGCCGATGCCCGCGGCTTGGGAGGGCTCGATCGCGCGCCTGGAGGCGCAGCACCGCGGCCTGGTCGACAACCTCTTGGACCTGCGGCTCGAGCACGGTGACGCGAGCGGTGCGGCTGTACTGCTCAGCGCCCGCCTCACCGACGACCCGTACGACGAGCAGCTCTGGCGGCGCCTGGTCGACGCACTGGTCGCGGCCGGCCGGGTCGGTGAGGCGCGGGCGGCGTACCAGAAGGCAGTGCAGACGCTCGCGGACGAGCTCGACATCAAGCCGGGGCCGGAGCTGGAGGCCGCTGGTGCGCGGGCCGAGAACGGCCGCTCGGCCAACTGGCCGAACCCAGGCATCCCCGCGGACCGTACGGCGGAACGCCCCGGCCCGGCCGCACAGCCCGGACCGATGGCCGCGCCTGAGCTGACCGACCCGGTCCGGCCGCCGAGCCAGCTCCCGCTCGACCTGGCTGACTTCAGCGGGCGACAGGGGCACCTGGAGCAGCTCCGGGATCTGGTCTGTGGTCGTGACCCGGTGCGGCCGCCGATCGCGGTCATCTCCGGAGCGCCCGGAACCGGGAAGACTTCACTGGCCGTTCGGCTAGGCCATCTGGTCCGGGAGTACTTCCCGGACGGGCAGATCTATCTGGACATGCACGGCGCGACGCAGCCGCGCGATCCGGCCGCCGCGCTGACCGATCTGCTGCTGAGCCTGAACCTGCCGGACTTCGCGATCCCGACGGACCCGGAGCGGCGGTCCGCGATGCTGCGGTCCGAGCTGGCGAGTCGCCGGGTGCTGATCATCCTCGACGACGTGGCCGCGGCTGGTCAGGTGACGCCGCTGATGCCCGGTACCGGTGCGTCGGCGGTTGTCGTGACGAGTCGCAACCGGCTGATGGATCTGGCTGGGGCGGACAGCATGCCGCTCGACACGTTCGACGACCGGGAGGCCGCCGTACTGCTGTCTTCGGTCGCTGGGTCCGGGCGGATCGACGCGTCGTCGCCGGAAGCCGAGGAGATCCTGACCGCGTGTGCGAACCTGCCGCTTGCGATCCGGATCGTCGGCAGTCGGCTGGCGCAGCGGCCCGATCTGAGCGCGCGGGAGCTTGCGCGGCGGTTGCGGGACGAGACGTCGCGGCTGGACGAGCTGAGCATCGGCGAGCTCGCCGTACGAACCAGTGCGGACCTGAGCTACGACGCGCTCAGCCCGGAAGAGGCTCGGTTGTACCGGCTGATCGGCCACTTCGCGGTCGGTGTCTTCTCCGCCCGTGCGTTGGAGGCGGTCGCGTCGCCGGCCGCGGTACGGCGGAGTCTGGACCGGCTGATCGAGGTCAACCTGGTCCGGATCAGCTCGGTCGACCACCGCGGTACGGCGCGTTATCGCGTCCACGATCTGCTGCGGCTGCACGCGCTCGGCGTCGGTGACGACGAGCAGAAGGCGCAGGCGGTTCGCGACGTCGAGACCGTGGTCGAGGCGATCCTGAACAAGATCCGTCGCGCCAACGAGGCCTTGTCCTTCGAGTACTTCGGCGTTCTCGAGCACACCGGGCCGTTGACGGCGCCGGACCCGTCGCCGTTCACCGAGGCCGATGCGATCGCGTGGCTGGACAGTGAGCGCAGTACGTTCGTGCCGGCGATCCGGGCCGCGGCGCAGAACGGGTTGCACGACCACGCGTGGCGGATCGCGGCGGCGTGGGGTCCGTATCTCGATCTGCGGGCCGGCTTCGACGACTGGAACGGTTCGCACCAGCAGGGTTTGCTGAGCGCGATCGAGTGTGGCGATCGGCACGGCGAAGCGATCATGCATCGCAACCTCGGCCAGCTCGCCGTGTACCAGGACGACTGGGACACCGCGCGCCGGCACTTCGACGCGGCCGCGGAGGTGTTCGCCGAGGTGGGCGACCGGCTCGGCGAGGGCGTGGCGGCCGTCGGACTCGGCACCTGGCTGCGGGAACGCGGGCAGCGCGACGAGGGGCTTGCGCAGTACGAGAAGGCGATCGAGGCCTTCGTCGAGGACGGCAACGCGAACGCCGAGGCGCTGGCGCGGACCGCGGCGGCGAACGTGTACCTGGTCCGCGGCGACCTCGACACCGCGCGACGCCTTCTGGCGCAGGCATTTCTGATCGCAGTACGCCGGGCCGACGCGCACCGCGAGGCCAAGGTACGACGCCGGATCGCGGCGCTCCGCGTGAACCAGGGGCGGCACGACGAGGCGGTACGTCAGCTGCGTAAGGCGCTGGCGATCTTCGACGGGATGGGTGACGACCACTGCGCGGCGTACACCCGGGCCCTTCTCGGGCAGGCGTTGATGGAACGCGGCGAGGTCGCCGCGGCCCGGAAGACGCTGCTGGACGCGATCGACGTCGGTCACCGGCTGGGCGATCGCAGTGTCGAAGGCCAGGCGGCGCAGCACCTCGGCGAGCTGTACCTCTCGACGGGCAGTCTCGACAACGCCCGCCGTACCCTCGAACGCGCCGCACGCGTGTGGCAGCAAGCGGGCAACGACGCCGCGGCGACTACCTGCCGCCGGCTGCTCGCCGGGTCTGAAACCGGGGTTGCGGCCGGCTGAGCCGAATGTACGGCGGCTGTATCCGGCTCGGACAGGATTTCACCATGCCGCGGCACGCAGGCCGAGGTTTTCGGGGAATCGGGGGAGAGAACCTATGGCCTGGGGGGAGGTTGCCGTGGAGCGCCCGAACGTCCCGCGGGTGTCAAACCCGCGGGACAACGAGGCGGCGCTGAACTGGCAGCTGGAACGTCTCGGATCGGCGGCCTGGAAGGACTGGCCGCTGAAGTTCCAGCGGATGGCGTTCGGCTATGCGCACGACAGCGGTTGGCACGATGCGGCCGACGCGGTTGGTTGGCTCAATCACCACGACCTGCTCCGTGAAGGGGCGGCGCCACGGGGGGCGCTGGTCTGGTACCAGGCGGCAGACCGGATCCGGGTGGCATGCTCACTCGGCTCCGGTCAGGTGGTCGGCCCGCTCCTGAACGGCCCGGTCGAGATCGCCGACCTGTCCCTGCTCAGCACCGACTTCGTCTGGTCAGACCCGCATTTCCCGTTCGGCCACTGACTCAATCGGCGTGGTTGTTGGTCACCGGATGCTTCGGTGCGGCGTGCTTCGGTGCGTCGGCCGGGGCGCTGTTGCGGTTGCGGCGCCTGGCGAGGAGGTACTCGACGACCATCGGGATCAGCGAGACCAGCACCAGCAGGATCAGGGCCGACTCGAGGTGGTCGTGGATGAACTGGACGTTGCCGAGGGCGTGACCGAGCAGGGTGATGCCGGGCGCCCAGATGATCGCGCCCACACCGGTCCAGAGGAAGAACTTGCGCGGGTCCATCCGCCCGGCGCCGGCGACGATCGTGATGAACGTGCGGACGATCGGCACGAAGCGCGCCATCACCAGCGCGCGCGGACCGTACCGCTCGAAGAAATCGTGCGTTTGCTCGATGTACTTCGGTTTCAGGAACCGGGCGTTCGGGTTGCGGAACAGCGACGTGCCCAGGAATCTGCCGATGTAGTAGCCGGAGACGTTGCCGAGGAACGCGGAGGCGGTCAGCAGTACGCAGGCCAGCCACAGCGGTACGTCGATCGTGCCGCGCGCGATGAACAGGCCGACGGCGAACAGCAGTGAGTCACCGGGCAGGATCGGGAACAACACCCCGCACTCGATGAACACCACAATCAGCGTGCCCCAGAGGGCCCAGTTACCCATCCAGTTCAGGAGGTACTCCGGGTCCATCCAGTTGGGCATCAGCATCGCGACAAGAGGAAGCACGCGGACAGGGTAGCGTCCCCACCTGTGCATGAGCTGAGCAGCGACCTCCGGGGCGCGGACATGGTCGGGCCGAGCGAGGTCGGCGTCGGGCCGTGGGTGGGCGATCTGCCGGACGACCCGCGGCTGGATCCGGAGCTGCTGGCCGAGGGTGATCGGCGCAATGTCGTCGACAAGTACCGGTACTGGAAGCTCGAGGCGATCGTCGAGGACCTGGACCGGCAGCGGAACCCGTTCCACGTCGCGATCGAGAACTGGCAGCACGACCTGAACATCGGCTCGGTGGTCCGGACAGCGAACGCTTTCCTCGCGGCGGAGGTCCACATCGTCGGCAACCGGAAGTGGAACCGCCGCGGCGCGATGGTCACCGATCGCTACCAACACGTCCGCCACCAGCCGACGCTGGCCGACCTGGCGTCGTACGCCGCATCACACAGTCTGCCGGTCATCGGTATCGACAACCTGCCCGGCTCGGTCCCGCTGGAGACCTACGACCTGCCTCGCGGCTGCATTCTGCTCTTCGGTCAGGAAGGTCCTGGGCTGACGGAGGATGCGCACGCGATCTGCTCAGCGGTCCTGTCGATCGCGCAGTTCGGCTCGACCCGGTCGATCAACGCAAGCGCAGCTGCCGCGATCGCCATGCACGCGTGGATCCGCCGTCACACCTTCGGTCAGCCGTCGAGCAGCTGATCCAGGATCCCCGCCGCCAGTTGGAGTACGGCGCGCTCGGTCGGGTTGAGCCGGGTCTCGATGGCTTCGGCGAGCCAGTCGTCCGAGCTCTTCATGTGTTCGCGGAGCAGACGCCGCCCGTCGTCGGTCAGCTCGATCGTGTGCCGGCGGCGGTCCTGCGTGTCCTGTTCCCGCGCGATCAGCCCCTGCTCCTCGAGGCTTGCGAGCACTCGGGTCAACGACTGCGGCTGTACTCGCTCGGCGGCCGCGATCTCGCTCGCGGTCAGCGCTCCCCGCCGGTGTAGCTGTCCCAGCACGGCAACGCCCGTACTCCCGAGCCCGTCACCTGTCCGCTCAGCCCGCAGCCGCAGCGCCAGCCGGGTGCTGGTCCGCCTGAGCGCAACGGCGGTGTCATACGCTTCCACTTACTATCCTTCCGCTGGTGACGCTTAAGAATGCTAAGCTCAGCTTACTATGAGCGTCCACCTCATCCACTGGTCGCGAGACACGCCGGTCGTCCCGACTCAGTTGGTCACCGCGGCGCTCGCGGTGGTGATCGGCGTACGCCGGCGTGGTGGATCGTTGCTCCGGGCAACACAACGCTGTGCGGGGACCTGCGTTGGCGTACTGATCGGTGGGCTGCTGATCCTGTGGGCGCAGCCGTCGTGGGCGATCGTCGTGGTCGTCAGCATTCTCGCCGGGCTGCGACCGTTGCTGAAGGAACGCAACTACGCTGCTTATGCCACCGTCATGACCCCGCTGGTCGTCCTGCTGATGGACCTCGGCCGTACGCCGGAGCTGTCGACCGTCGGCTACCGGCTCATCGACACTGTGATCGGCTGTCTGATCGCGATCGTTCCGACTTTGCTGTTGAGGAGAAGACATGTGGGCTGACCACGCGATCTGGTGGCAGATCTACCCGCTCGGCTTCACCGCCGACCAACCCGCGCATCGGCTGGCCCACTTGGAGAACTGGCTCGACTACGCGATCGAGCTGGGGTGCAACGGTCTGCTGCTCGGTCCCGTCTTCGCTTCCGAGACGCACGGCTACGACACGATCGATCACTTCCGGATCGACCCTCGCCTGGGCGACGACGCCGACTTCGACCGCCTGGTCGCCAAGGCACACGACCGCGGTCTGCGCATCGCTCTCGACGGCGTCTTCAACCATGTGGCCCGCTCGTTCGTCCACCCGGAGTGGTTCCGAGCCGACGGCGGTACTTTCGAGGGCCACGAGCACCTGATCGCGCTCGACCACAGCAACCCCGCCGTCGCGCAGTACGTCGGCGACGTACTGCGTCATTGGCTGGATCGCGGGGTCGACGCCTGGCGCCTCGACGCGGCGTACGCCGTCCCGCCCGAGTTCTGGCGCAACGTGCTGCCGCGCGACCGGGACGCGTGGTACTTCGGCGAGGTGATCCACGGGGACTACGCGGGGTACGTCGAGAAGAGCGGGCTCGACTCGGTGACGCAGTACGAACTGTGGAAGGCGATCTGGAGCTCACTCAACGACGGCAACTTCTTCGAGCTGTCGTACGCGCTCGGGCGGCACAACGCGCTGCTGGACACCTTCGTCCCGCAGACGTTCGTCGGGAATCACGACGTGACGCGGCTCGCGACCCGCCTCGAGGACGAGCGGCATCTCGGGCACGCTTTGGCGATCCTGTTCACGGTCGCCGGTGTGCCGAGCGTCTATTACGGGGACGAGCAGGCGTTCCGTGGTCTGAAGGAGGATCGCGTCGGCGGTGACGATGCCATCCGGCCTGCGTTCCCGGACACACCCGAAGGGCTCGCGTCGTACGGCTGGCCGACGTACCGCCTGCACCAGGACCTGATCGGTCTGCGACGGCGTCATCCCTGGCTCACCCACGCCCGGACCACGGTCGAGCACGTGACCAATCAGACGATCGCCCTGCGGGCCCGGCACGGCGACGAATCGGTGCTGCTGCTGCTCAACGTGTCGGACTCCGACGCGGAGTTCCCGGTCGAGGATGCGGTCGTCGTCCCGCCGCACAGCTGGAAATTCTTGACACATCCGTAACGTGCGCCCGGGGTGCCGCGTTGTACCTGCTGACAGAAGTGAGGCCTTCTCGACACAAAGTCAGCCCCAACTCGGGGGGCTCGGCGTGCATCAAGCATGTCGTACTGGGTTTGCGACGGGAATCATGGGGGTTTGTTGATGAACGCTCTGTGGGACGAACTGATACATGAGTTGGGGACCGTGCGCGCCTTGAGCGCGGCGGCTCTGGAAGCGCGCACGGAGACCTCTCGCGTCGCGCTGATCACCCTGCTGGACGCCGAGACCGCGGAGATCTCGGCGATCCTCGACCAGCTCCTCCGCGCCGAAACGTCATCCGCGGCCTAGCAAGGCGCTGATTGCCTGCTGCAGCGCATCGGTCGGGTCGTCGGGCTGTTCGAACGAGCGGTAGGCGATGTGCGCGTCCGGACGAACGAGCAGACAGCCTTCGTCCGGGATCTCACGCACCCGCGCCCAGTCGCCGTACAGGTCGTCCAGCTCACGACCGGGCCCGATCACGTACGGCTCGATCGGTACGCCGAGGTGCTCGGACACGGACTGCGCCGCCTTCACCCACGCCTCGCCGCCGATGCCGGTGAGCAACGTGAACCGGCCCTTTCCGACCACGTCCAGCGTGCTCACAGTGTCGGTGCCGCGGGTCAGCCAGCAGTGCGGGATCCGGGCGCCCGGCCAGGTCGTCGGGTGGTAGTACAGCTCGTGATCCCGCTCGTACGGCGGCTCCGGCGTACCGTCCTCGATCACGGCGGATGACTTGTACCGCTGGCCGAGCTCGACACCGTGGGCGTTGAACTCGTAGTCCTTGAGCTCGATCGCCTGCCGCAGTTCCTCGCGCTGGGTGGCGCCCTCGGGCGTGTCGTCCTTGCGGGACTCGATCGTCCGTCCGGCCGGTGCATCCGGGGTCATGCCGAGCGCACGGAAGATCTGGCCGAACTGGTTGCGGCTCTTGTTGGCACGGTCAACGATCTGCTTGGCGATCGGGGCGCGCTCGACGTCGTACGTCTGGAGCAGTTCGGGTGCGGCTTGTCCCTTCAGGACAAGGGCAAGCTTCCACGCCAGGTTGTACGCGTCCTGGATCGACGTGTTCGAGCCGAGTCCGTTGCTCGGCGGGTGGCGGTGGATCGCGTCGCCCATACAGAACACGCGGCCCTTGGAGGTCTTCTCGGCGTACATGTGGTTGACGCTCCAGACCGACGTACTCTTCAGCTTCACGTCGATGGTGTCGTCGCCGACCAGGTTGTGCACGATCTCGGTCGCCATCGCCTCGTCGACCACCGGCGCGGGCTGGGAGATGTCGTAGCCCCAGACGATCAGCCATTCGTTCCACGGACGGACCATGCGGACCAGGCCGGCGCCGATTCCGCCGATCTGCGCGCCCGGCTGGAGGACCCAGTACAGGACGCTCGGGCGATGAGCGACGTACCGGCTCAGGTCGGCCTCGAAGACGATGTTCATCGAGCCCTCGATGTCCATCGCACCGGCCATCGGCAGATCGATGTCCTGGGCAACCTTGCTGCGCCCGCCGTCCGCGCCGATCAGGTACTTCGCCCGGATCTGGTACGTCGTGTCGCTGAGCCGGTCGCGGACCGTCGCGGTGACGCCGTCGTCGTCCTGCTCGAGCGAGAGGTACTCCGTGCTGAAGCGGAGCTGGGCGCCGCGGCTGGCCGCCGTACTGACGAGGATCGGCTCGAAGAGCGTCTGCGGGAGGTCGCACGGCAGACACGGGCTCGCCTCGGTGTAGTCGGCGAGCCGGCGCGGATGCGTGCCCCACGTACGGATCCGGCCGATCTCCTCGCCCGCGAGGCTGGTGCAGAACGCTGTCTGCCCCATCAACTCGTGGGCGGTGCCGTTGTCGACGATCTGGTCCTCGATGCCCATGTCGCGCATGAGTTCGATCGTGCGCTGGTTGGTGATGTGCGCGCGGGGCGTGTTCGCGGTCCAGCCGTACCGGGTCAGGACGATGTTGTCGACGCCGTACGTGGACAGGAAGAGCGAGGCGGCGCCGCCGGCGGGGCCGCTGCCGACGATGAGAACGTCTGTCGTGATCACGCTTGCGTCTCCTCTTCGGTGGCCAGCACCAGGTCGTAGTTGACGGAGAAGTACGTCTTTCCGTCGTCATGATGTTCGGTGAAATCGGCGATCAGCGACTGCTTGACTCCGAAGACCGCATCCGTGTCGAGGTACTCGTCCCCGGCCGCGAAGACATGCGTGATCAGGCGGGCGTATCCGGGTGCGGTGACCATGAAGTGGATATGCGCGGGTCGCATCGGACCGCGGCCACCGGCGCGGAGCAGCTCGCCGACCGGGCCGTCGTCGGGGATCGGGTACGCGACTGGCTTGACTGCCCAGAACCGGTAGTTGCCCTCAGCATCGGTTGTCAGATGCGCCCGGTTCTGTGGGCCGTCGAGGTCCTTCTGTACGTCGTAGAACCCGTCCTCGTCTGCCTGCCAGGTCTCGACGAGCGCGCCGGCGATCGGCTCGCCCTTGGTGTTCAGGACCCTGCCGCTCACCAGGCACGGCTGTCCCGGGGCGCCGTTCGCGATGTCGTCGCCGAGCTGTGCCTCGGGCGATCCCTCGACGAAGAACGGGCCGAAGACGGTGGATTGCGTGGCTTCCGGCGGTTTACGGTTGCCGAGTCCGACGGTGAGCATCGACAGCCCGAGTACGTCGGCCAGCAGTACGAACTCCTGCCGCGTACCGGTGGAGATCTGACCGGTCCGGGTGAGGAAGTCGATCGCGGTGAAGTACTCGTCCTCGGTCAGTTCCACCTCCCGCGCGAACGCGTGCAGGTGGCGCACGAGGGCGCTCATCACGTCCTTGTAGCGGTCACTCGCGCTGCCGTCGAAGCTGGCCACGACCGCTTCGGTCAGGTCATCGCCTTGCAGATCCATCGGTCTCCTCGCTCATCAAGGTCGCGTACCGGCCCAGGCGCGGGTGAGGATCTCGCGCACCAGGTCCTCGGTCACGGGAATCGGGTTGTCGGTGGGCTTGAACGCCTTCACAGCCTCTTCCACCTGCTCCTCGGCAAGCCCGAGCTCCCGCAGGTTCGTCGGCACGTCCGCAGCGGTGAACAGATCGAACAACCCGCTCGCCAGCTCGCCCGCTCCGGCGACCGCGGTACTCGCTGTAGTCGCCGCGCTGCTGCCTTCCGCGGTGCTCGTGCTCGACGTGCCGGCGTTTCCTGTGGTCGCGTGGGTTGTGGTCAGTGCGGCTTCGAGGCGGGCTGCTGATTGCGGGACCGCGGGAGCGTTGACGCGGGCGACCTGGGGCAGGATCGCCGCGTGGGTCTCCGCGTGGGGGAGGTTGTAGGTGCCGCCGAGCAGATGGCAGAGCTTGTGATGCAGTCCGGTCCCGGCCGTCGCCATCGCCGATCCGGCCAGGCAGGCGCCGTACAGAAGGTTGCCTCGGGCATCTAAGTCGGTGGGTTCCAGCATCGCTTGCCGCAGGCCGTCGGCGAGCGCGCGGAGACCTTCGACCGCGGTGACCTCGGTGATCGGATCAGCCCTCGGCGTCCAAACAGCCTCGACACAGTGCGCGATCGCGTTAGCGACACTGGCGGCGGTGACCTTCTTCGGCAGGTGCTGACTCAACACCGGGTCGTACACGACAACCCGTGGCAGCACCCGCAGATCCGTGCCGGTCGTCTTGCTCCCGCCCGCAGTCTCGCCCCACACCGGCGTCATCTCAGATCCCGCGTACGTCGTCGGCACCGCAACAATCATCACGTCGCCGGTAAGCGCGACCGCCTTCGCGAGCCCGATCGCCGAGCCGCCGCCGATCGCGATAACCCCGTCCACGTCGACCTCCCGCGCCTTGGCCCGGGCGTTCTCCGCGACCGCGGTCGGCACATGCTGGGCAACCCCGTCGATCCGCCCCGCGAACCGATCGCCCAGCTCCACCTCGACCACGTCCGCCGCATCTCGCGCGGACTTCGTCGCCACGACCAGCGCCCGCCGTACCCCGAGACCCTCGACCTCGCCGGCGACCTGATCGAGCGCGCCCGCTCCGAACACCACCCGCCCCGGCAGGAACGTGTGCACGAACCCGGCCTGGGACTCCGCTCGTCCCGGATCAGCTGGACGCGGCATCGGCAGCTCCGATAGAATTTCGCTCAGCGAATAGTTCTTCTTTCAACGAAAAGTAGGCTAGCCGATGGCGAGTGACGCGTCTACAGGCACGTTCCTGCAAGGCCTGGAGCGCGGGCTCGCGGTGATCCGCGCCTTCTCCGCCGACGCGCCGTCGCTCACACTCAGCGAGGTCGCACGAGCAGTCGGCATTACCCCCGCGACCGCCCGGCGGATCCTGCTCACGCTGGAGGAGCTCGGGTACGTCCGCAGTGACCACCGCCGCTTTTCGCTCACCCCGCGCGTACTCGCCCTCGGCTGGGCCTACCTCTCCTCGCTGGATCTCGGCGAACTAGCCGGCCCGTTCATGGAGGAGCTCAGCGCCAAGACCCGCGAATCCTGCTCGATCGCCACGCTCGACCTTCCGGACATCGTGTACGTCGCCCGCGTCCCCACGAGCCGCATCATGACGGTCGCCCTCGGCGTCGGCGCCCGCCTCCCGGCGTACCCGACCTCCATGGGCCGCGTCCTGCTCGCGGGCCTGCCGGAGGACGAGCTCACGTCGTACCTCGAGACCTTGCACGCCGAAGCGCTGACCCATCGCACGGTCACGTCCCCGAACGACCTGCGTACGACGATCGCCCAAGCCCGCGCGGACGGCTACGCGCTGGTCGACCAGGAGCTCGAGCAGGGCCTCCGCTCGATCGCTGCCCCGATCTACAACTCCCGCGGCCGCATCATCGCCGCCCTCAACGTCTCCGCCCATGCGTCCCGCTCGACCCCGACCTCACTCCGCACCGAAGCCCTCCCACATCTCCAGCAAGCCGCCGCCCAGATCACCACCGCCCTGACCCACCGCGGCAACTTCTAGACGCGTCAGGCCTTCAAGCCTTCGAAGATCTCCAGGTAGTGCGGGTTGTTCATGATGCCGATGAGGTTGCCGAACGGGTCCACGACGGACGCCGTGCGGAAGCCGGTGTTGTTGCCGCGTTCGGTGATCGGCTCCTGGAGGGTGGCGCCGTGGTCGAGGAGGTGCTTGAGCTCGGCCTCCAGGTCGTCGACGTGCCAGTGAATGACGGCGCCGGCGGGGCCGGACGCGACCTGGTGCGAGGCGTACTTCGCATCGATGATCCCCAGCTCGCACTGGAAGTCGCCGAACCGGAACTCGACGTACGCCGGGTCCTCGGCAGTCGGCACGGCGTAATACGCCTCGATGCCGAGCAGCTTCTCGTACCAGGCGCGTGCCGCCTTCACATCCGCGGCGTAGAAGCTGACGGTGGCGAATCCTCGCATCATCGTGCTGGTCCTTTCCTGGGAACTTCCCGGTTGATGACCACCACGATTCCAGCCAAAGTGCTCACCGAGTGAGCACTTTGATGGGCGGAGTTATTCGTCGGTACGCAGGCGGCCGTGGAGGTGCCAGTCGTGCCAGCCATCGGCGTGCTTGATCGCCTGCCGCAGCGTGCCCTCGGCTCTATATCCGGTGCGCTCGGCGACTCGGCAGGACGCGGTGTTGGCGCTGGAGTGCTGGATGCTCAGCCGGTTGAAGCCGATCAGCTCGAACGCCCAGGCCGACAATGCCTCGACCGATCTCGGGGCGATCGACCGGCCCCGAGCGCCAGGGGTCACCCAGTACGACAGGCTGGCCGACCCCTCGGCTAGCGAGATGTTGCGCAGGCCAACCTGTCCCAGCGGCCGATCGTCGTCGCCATCGACCACCGCCCAGCTCGCTGCCGTCTCGGTCTCCCAGCGGCCGGCCCACTGCCCGACCCACACAGCTGCTTCCTCGAGTGTGTCGAGCCGGCGGACGTGCCACCGCTGGATGTCAGGACAGGCGAACGCCGTCAGCACGACGCCCGCGTCGTCCTGCTGCCACGGCCGCAGGACCAATCCGTCGTACGCCGTCAGCCGCGGCTGACTGGCACCTCGCAGCGTTCCATCAGGTAGGGCCGGATCGACGAGCAGCGGCACGGATTCAGTCCGTCTGGGTGACCTTGCGGAGGCCCCGGGGAGCGTCCGGGTCCAGACCGAGCTTGCGGGCCAGCAGTTCGATGGCTCGCTGGGCAGGGATGACGAGGGCGAGCGGGGCGAGAGTCTCAGGGAGGTCGGGGCCGGCAAGGTTCACGTCGCAGCGCGAACCGAACGTGGGGTCGCCGCCGATGCCCAGGATCTTGCTGCCCTTCTCGCGGACAAGGCCGGCCAGCTCGGTCATACCGGGGAGCGCGGGGCCGTCGCCCGCGGCGACCAGGATCGTGACGAGGTCGGCGTCGACGACGGCGATCGGGCCGTGCTTCAGGTCGGCGTACGAGAGTCCGCGCACCGGCTGCAGACAGGTCTCCTCGAGCTTCAGCGCAACCTCGAGCGTGGTGCCGAAGGTCAGGCCCCGGCCGCTGGCGAGCACGTCGTGCGCGCCGGCGAGCAGGTCCGCCGCAGCCTCGACCGACCCCGACAGCATCTTGGCCGCCGCGTCCGGCACCCGAGCGATGTCCGCGTCGAGCGTCCCCGGCCGCTGCGCGAGCGCGTCCACGGCAACCGTGATCGCGGCCAGCTGCGTCGTGTAGGTCTTGGTGGCCGGTACGGCGAGCTCCTTGCCGGCCTGCGTGATCAGGGCGACGTCGGCTGTCGACGCCAGCGGGCTGTTGCCGTCGTTCGTGATGCCGACGATCGCGGCGCCGTTCCGCTTCGCCCACTCCGCCGTGTCGACGATCTCCTGGGTCGCACCGGACTGGCTGACCGCGACGACCAGCGAGTTCGAGAGGTCGAGGTTCGCGCCGTACAGCGTGGCCACCGACGGAGCTGCCAGGGACGCCTGCCGCCCGGCGTGGATCTCGGTCAGGTAGCGGCCGTAGACCCCCGCGTTGTCCGACGATCCGCGGGCCACGAAGATCACGTTCCGGCGTCCGGCGGCCAGCCTGGTGATGTCGTGCCGCAGCGGCAGAACATGCTCGAACGTCGCCGCGAGCGCGGCCGGCTGTTCGGCGATCTCGCGCGCCATCTGGGTTTCGTTGGCGGGGACAGACACCACTGGGATCACTGGTCCTATCTGGTCTTAACAGGTATGCTGCGCACGATAGCAGTGAGCGGCGTCCCGGGGCACCCCCGAGATCCGCCCAGGTCTGGAGGATCGAGATTCCATGGTGGCGACGAAGCGGGCCCAGGTCCGATCGGTGCTGGAACGGCTGATCGATGTCGAGCTGCATCCCGGCGACCCGATCCCGTCCGAGCGGGCCCTGGTGGACAAGCTGAACGTCTCCCGGGTGACCGTCCGGCAGGCGATCAGCGACCTGGTCGAGTCCGGTGCGCTGGAGCGGGTGCACGGCAAGGGCACCTTCGTCACCGGCCCCCAGGTCGACTCCCAGCTGCACCTGACCTCGTTCTCCCGGGAGATGCGGGCCCGTGGCCTCGAGCCCGGGACCGTGGTGCTGTCGGCCAGCGAGATCGAGGCCTCCGACGAGACCGCCAAGGGCCTGCGGGTCGCCAAGGGCACCAAGGTGATCCGGGTCGAGCGGCTCCGCACGGCCGACGCGTCGCCGATGGCCTACGAGGTCGGCTATTACCCGTCCGCGCTCTTCCCCGGCCTGCTCGGCCGCGAGCTCGGCACCCTCTACGACGTCTTTGCCAGTGAGTACGACGTCGTCGTCACCTCCGGTGAGCAGACCGTCCGGGCGGACAACGCCGACGGTCATGTCGCCCGGGTGCTCGGCGTGGCCAGGCGGGCACCCCTGCTGGTCCTCGAACGCACCACGTTCGCCGGCCGCAAGGTCGTCGAGCTGTCCTGGTCGGCCTACCGCGCCGACCGCTACCGGCTGCACATGGCCCTCACCCCCCGCGGCCCGCGAACCGGGTCCGCCTGACCGTCCCGGGAGCGACGTCTGCTCCCGGAGGACATCCGGACGCAACGAACTGGATCGGTCCTGTTCATCAACTGGTCTACATCCCTGCCGATCGCTCCCCGGCCACCGGGCCGGCCCGGCAGGCAGGCCGCTGGTCACGACGAAGTGCCGGGCGGCAATACTGGAGCCGAACCCACAAGAACTGTGTTGTGAGGAGTACCGCGAGACATGCCTATTGCAACCCCTGAGGTCTACGCCCAGATGCTGGACAAGGCCAAGCAGAACCGCTTCGCCTACCCGGCCATCAACGTCAGCTCCTCGCAGACGCTGAACGCCGCGATCCGCGGTTTCGCCGAGGCGGGCTCGGACGGCATCATCCAGGTCTCCACCGGCGGTGCGGAGTACCTGTCCGGTCCGACCGTGAAGAACATGGTGACCGGTGCGGTCGCGCTGGCGGCGTACGCGCACGAGGTCGCCAAGAACTACCCGGTGAACATCGCGCTGCACACCGACCACTGCCCGAAGGACAAGCTCGAGGGCTTCGTCCGGCCGCTGCTGGAGATCTCCGCCGAGCGCGTCGCGCGCGGCGAGAACCCGCTGTTCCAGTCGCACATGTGGGACGGCTCGGCGGTGCCGCTGACCGAGAACCTGGAGATCGCCAAGGAGCTGCTGGCCAAGACGGCCGCGGCGAAGATCGTCCTGGAGATCGAGGTCGGTGTCGTCGGCGGCGAGGAGGACGGTGTCGCCAACGAGATCAACGAGAAGCTCTACACCACCGTCGAGGACGGCCTGGCCACGGTCGAGGCGCTCGGCACCGGTGAGAACGGCCGCTACCTGACCGCGCTGACCTTCGGCAACGTGCACGGCGTCTACAAGCCCGGTGCGGTCAAGCTGCGCCCGGAGATCCTCGCCGAGATCCAGGAGCAGGTCGGCGCCAAGGTCGGCAAGGAGCGCCCGTTCGACCTGGTGTTCCACGGTGGCTCCGGCTCGACGCTGGAGGAGATCCGGGCCGCGGTCGACCACGGTGTCATCAAGATGAACGTCGACACCGACACGCAGTACGCGTTCACCCGGCCGGTGGCCGCGCACATGTTCAAGAACTACGACGGCGTGCTGAAGGTGGACGGCGAGGTCGGCAACAAGAAGGCCTACGACCCGCGCGCCTGGGGCAAGACGGGCGAAGAGGGTATGGCGAACCGCGTCGGCGAGGCCTGCGAAAGCCTCCGCTCGACGGGCACGTCGCTGAACGGCTGACATCATCTGGGGTCCTCCTCAAAAGGGATCTCTTCGAAGGGCTCGCCACCGCGTGGACAGCGCGGCGGTGAGCCCTTCTGTCACATCCGGGCTCGGGCGAGGTCGAAGTGGCGGATGCCGGTGCGGCGGGCTGCTCGGGTGAACGTGGTTCGGATGCGGTCGGCCACGGTCGGTGGGTCGTCGAGGTCTGTCCAGGAGATCCGGCAGTGCTCGACTGGTTGCGGTCCATCGGGATCGGCTGCGGGTGGCTCGGGGAGCGGTTCTTCGACCGAGGGCTCGAATTCCTCGCACCAGAAGGGGAAACGGGCCTCGAATTCGACGACTGTGCGGTCGTCCGGGAACCAGAGCCCTTCGGCGGGGAAGTCCGGGTCGTCGGCTTCCGGGGGTGGTGTTGGGCTAGGTGTGGGCAGACCTGCGGTGGCGAGGATCAGGCGGAGACGGGACTCGGCGATCGAGGCCGCGCCGGTGAGGTGATCCAGGACCGCGAGCGCACGCTTGTTGCCGTGGTCGAGCGAGGAGACCGCGTGTTTGAGCGTGCGCTTGCTGACGAGACCGGCGTACATGGCGGCGTCGGCGAGCACGACCGCCGGAACAGGTGGTGCGGTAGCAGCCACCTCGGCGATCGCGCGGGCGGGTGAGGACATGCGCAACCCGTTCCACAGTTGGAGGCCGGTGCCGACCGGATCGCGGATGTGGCGATGGACGCCGCCGCGTATTCGACCGGATCGCCCGTCGGGCGCTGTCACGTGGACACGGGTCAGGTCGAGACCCCAGACAGGTAAGGCATGTAGGGCCGCAGCGGATTGATGGCTCGCGTAGAGGTTGGGGCCGCCGGCGCGGAGGACGCGGTACAGCTTCCGCAGGTGGAGGACCTCGTCGGTGACGAGCATGAGCGAGCGTTGGGCGGCGTACGTCCCGCGCCGGATCCGGCGCCAGCCGCCGGTGGCCAGCAGGGTGTCGATGTCAGCGTCGGGGTAACCACAGGCACGCGCGTCGGCCCGGGTGAACACGCCACCACGGATCGACGCCATCACAGCAAGTTGAGGATTCATGCCCTAGAACTTGCCGCGATCCAACCTCGCCCGGACCGATGATTTTCAAGCTGTGGAGAACTTGTGTCGCACCCAAACGTTGGGCTCGACGTAAACGGCCCGGTCGGCGGCAACATCGCAGTCCACGGGGTCGAGGCCACCCGCGACCTCGACCGGACCGCTGCGATCGAACGGAAGCCCGGTCCACGAACGCCACTCGGCCAGCGACCCTGCGATCACCCAGGACGCGGGCGCGACGCCGGCGATCTCCCCTCCGGCGCGGACGTGGGTGCGCAGCCACGGATCGCATGGCAGGCCGTCAGCGCGCGTCCTGGCGACGTACTCGGCCATTGAGGTCCGAGGGTCCAGGTGCTTGTGCGTCGGCCGCACCGGGGCATCCAGGACCTCTAGCCCGGCATCAGCGGCCGCCTCCCGAAGGGCAGCCAGCATGAGTGCCGCGATGCCCTGGTTCTGCCAGTCGTGCGCGACGCTGATGTTGAGGGCGCAGGCCGTGTCAGGTCGTACGCCGCGGCGTACGTCGGTGAAGGCCCAGACGACGGCCTGCTCCCATCCGCCGGGCGGGAAGTCCGAGCGACGGGCCAACTGGACGGCGTGGGCGTCGGCAACGACGCAGTCGTCCACAGTGGCGATCAGGCAGGTTGCAGGGAACGTCGAAGGGACCTGGCCGAAGTACGCCTCGGATACGCGGTTGTGGCGCATGAACTCGGGCCAGCCGCGTACGTCGATCTCCGCGTTCGCGAGCCCGGGGCGATCAGCGACGGTGGTGATCTCCACGGGCATGAAAAAAGCTCGTCATCTGTCTATGACGAGCTCGGCGCGGGTTGGAACCCAGGGTTGCCAAAGGAGCGGCATGTCGGCCTCGGACGGAGTGCGGTTGCCTTTCCGCTCGTTGCACGAGGCATGGGCGGCCACGGCATTCAGCCACTCGGTGCGGCCGCCCCTGGATCTGGGTTGGACATGGTCCATGGTGTCGGCGTTCTCGAGACCGCAGTACGCGCAGCGGAACTTGTCCCGGCGGAGGACACCGTGCTTGCTGTACTTCATCCGGCCGGCTGCGTAGCGCCAGTGCGTGACGACGTACCGGACCAGGCGCAGGACGCGAGGGACCGGGAAAGGGCCGATAGTTCGCTCTCCGTGCGCCTCTTCCACCACTGCGACCTCCCGCACCAGCATCCGGATGGCGTGCTGGATCGAGACGGTGTGCAGCGGTTCGTACGACGCGTTCAGGACTATGACGCTCATCCGGTGCCTCCTTCCGGCCGTAGCTGGGAACCACGGCGGTTTGACGCAGGGTCTCAAGCATCCGTGGCCGGTGGGTGAACGGTCAACGGATTTCGTCAGACGGTCACGTGCCGGTACGGCTGCGTGATCGGCGAAGATGTGCTTATGGAATTGAACAATCTGCTCTCAGGCCCACCCGAGACACTACTACCGGTCGACCCGGCCGCGGCGGAACTCGCCGACGGGGTCGCTCCGGCCGACGTCGCGGCCAAGTACCCGACGTCGTCGCTGGCCTGGGCCGTGCTTGCCGAGGGTGCCTTGGCGGACGGCCGGACCATCGAGGGTTACGCGTACGCGCGCACCGGATACCACCGTGCACTGGACCTGCTCCGGCGCAACGGCTGGAAGGGCCACGGACCTGTGCCGTGGGAGCACGAGCCGAACCGCGGGTTCCTGCGCGCACTGGCGGCGCTGGGCAAGGCGGCTGCGCTCATCGACGAGAAGGACGAGGCGGAGCGCTGCGCCACGTTCCTGCGCGACTCGTCGCCGGCTGCTGCCGACGCCCTGAGCTGAAACCTGGTTGTCGGGTTGGTTGCTCGGCGGGATGATCTGCCGGGTGACCAGCCCTTATGAGCAGGCCGGGTTCGGCGTCGGGTTCGACTGGGGTCCGGTCGGTGCCGAGGTCGTTGCCGGGGACATCGTCGCTGTGGTGGACGTGTTGTCGTTCACGACCGCGGTGACAGTGGCGGTCGATCTCGGGATCGACGTCTATCCCTATCGGTGGCGGGACGAGACGGCTGTTGCTTATGCCGAGCGGTGGGGCGCGAAGCTGGCGGTCGGGCGGTCCGAGGCCGGGCCGGGTGACGTGAGTTTGTCGCCGGCGACGATCCGGCGGGCGGAGGGCGTCCGCAGGTTGGTGCTGCCGTCGCCGAACGGATCGACGATCGCGAAGCAGCTCAGTGACGGTGGCGCGACGGTGATCGCTGTGTCGTTGCGTAACCGCCGAGCAGCGGCGGACTGGGTCAGGGAGCAGGACAAACGAGTTGTCGCGATCGCAGCAGGGGAGCGGTGGAAGGACGGGTCGCTCCGGCCGGCTGTCGAGGATCTGTGGGGAGCCGGCGGGTTCCTGAGCGCGCTCGACCGGGACGACCTGTCCCCGGAGGCGCGCGCGGCGGTTGCGGCGTACGACGCGGTTGCCGGCGAACTGCCGGAGCTCTTGCACGAATGCGCCGGCGGGCGCGAGCTGACGCAGTACGGGTATCCGGAGGATGTCGCGATCGCGGCCGAGGTGGACGCGAGTACGAGCGTGCCGGTGCTCGTGGACGGTACGATGTTCCGGTCAACCTGAATCAAGAACGAATGCCCGTTGACAGTGCCGGCAGGTGGCGAGCGTCCCCGCTTCTTGCCGAACATGGACGGTTCTAGGCGGACGGACAGACCGGCGAAGCTGGACGCCCACGGTCGGGTCCCCGCCCCTCCGGGCAGCGGAAGGTCACACCGTGCCGGCTCTCACCGGACGGATCGGCGCGCCCACTTACGCAGCGGTACTGCGTACTCCTGGCGCGTGGAAGTTCTACCTCGCAGCGGCCCCGGCAAGGATCGGGATCGCAATGACCGGCCTCGGCATCGTCTGGCTGGTCCACGGATCGACCGGCTCGTACGCCGCAGCAGGAAGCGTCACCGGCGGATTCGCCGTGGCCGAAGCGGTCGCCGGACCGCAGGTCGCGCGGCTGATCGACCGTTTCGGTCAGACCCGGATGTTGCCGGTCACGCTCCTCGCCCACGCGACGGCGATGGCTCTGCTCATCAGCCTCACCGTCTCCGACACGCCGCTCTGGTCGCTCGTTGTAGCCGGTGTCCTCGCCGGCGGATCACTTCCGCAGGTGAGTGCGCAGACGGCGGCCCGGTGGTCGTACGCGCTCCGCGACACCACACTGCTCTCGTCGGCATTCGCGCTGGAGGCGTTGAGCGTCGGCATCGCGTTCATGGTCGGTCCAGGGCTGGTCGGCATCGTCAGCTCGTCGACCAGCCCGGCTGCAGGTTCGATCCTCGCGACGAGCCTCCTACTGGCCGGCGGCTTCCTGCTAGCGATGCAGCGCCGTACGGCGCCACCGCCGACCGTGGCCGGAGAACACGTCAGCGCGAAACACCTACTGCACAAGCGATTCGCCGGCCTCGTCGGCACGAACATCGGCATCGGACTGTTCTTCGGCAGCATGCAGGTCTCCGTCACGGCCTTCGCAGTCTCGAGAGGTACGCCGGGCCTCGCCGGACCGCTCTACAGCATCACCAGCATGGTGAGTCTGTTCGCCGGACTCGTGTACGGCGCACGCCGCTGGCGGACTGCTCCGGAGACTCAGTTCGTCATCGCCTTCGTCTGGCTGACGGTCAGCTGTGTACCTCTGCTCGCCGCGCACACCCCACTCGTCGCAGCTTTCGCGTTAGCCCTTCCTGGCTTGGCGATTGCGCCGTTCCAGACCCTGTCCGCGGTGCTGGCCGAGTCGACCGTCCACCCTGCGATCCTGACTCAGGCCTTCACCTGGCTGAACTCAGGCGGCGCAGCAGGTATCGCACTGGGCTCCGCCTTCGCCGGCTGGGTCGTCGACGGACACACCGCGCAGTACGGCTTCGTGGTCGCGCTGGCTGCTGCCGTGATGGCAACGATGATGGCGGTGACGGTGAAGCTCAGCGATAGGTGATCTGGCGTTCGGCGGCGGCTCGGGTGGCGTACTCCAAAGGCGTCAGGCCGATCTGCTGTTTGAACTCCTTCGAGAAGTGGGCCTGGTCGAAGTAGCCGAGGGATGCGGACAGCTCCGCCAGCTCGGTCACTTCGCCCTGGGCCAGCAGTTCGGCGCCGTCGTGCAGCCGGTAGCGCCGTAGGACCCATTTCGGGCCGACGCCGACGTACCGGCGGAAGAGTCGTTGCAGAGTGCGGATCGGTACGTCGAAGCGCTCGGTGATCTCGTCGACGCGGGCCACCGAGCGGTCGGCCGCCATCGTGGCGACGATCTCCCGGACCAGTTCGTACGACGGGTCCGGCGGTGCGAGGTGGTCGTGCAGGAACGCCTCGAACACCGCGCGGCGGCGTCCGTCGGACTCGGCCGCGAATATCAGGTCGGCGAGACGGTCGCCATCGGGGAAGACATCTGTCAACGGCAGCACGAGGTCGCAGAGGGAACCCACATCGAGCCCCGTGATCGCGCCGAACCCGCCGGCCCAGAACTTAACGCCGAACGCCCGGCCGCGGCCGACCAGTTCGCGTTCGAACTTGCGCGTGCAGACCCCGTTCACGAACGCGCCGCCCGGCTGCTCGAACGTCACGTTCACGCTCGGGAACGGCAGCACCTCGGCCGTGTACGGCTCGTCCAGATCCCACTCGACGATCCAGTACCACTCCACGAACCGGCCGGCGTCCGGGCCGGGTGCGAGGCGGTGCAGCGAACGGTGCCGGGCCTGCTCCCGTGGGTGCAGGATGCCTCGCTCGCTGTCCGCTGGCTGGGTCAAGGCTGGCTGTCGCTTTCTTACAAGACCGCTACGGCCCCCGGCGACTTCACTGGAGGCATGACGACGAACACGGTAAACCCCACCCCCGACGGTTATCACTCGCTGACCCCGTACCTCGCCGTCCCGGACGGGCCGAAGGCGATCGAGTTCTACCGGTCGGTGTTCGGGGCGGAGGTGATCAGCCGGCAGGACCTGCCGGACGGGCGGGTTGCGCACGCGGAGCTGAAGTTCGGCAACTCGATGCTGCAGCTGAGCGACGCGATGCCGGAGATCGGCCTGCGGGCGCCGACCGGCGAGTGGGTGCATTCCTCGCTGGTGCACTACGTGCCGGACGTGGACGCGACGTACGCGAAGGCGATCGAGGCCGGCGCGAAATCCGTCGAAGAGGTGCAGACCTTCCTGACCGGTGACCGCTTCGGCACCGTGATCGACCCGTTCGGGCATCGCTGGGCGATCATGACCCGGGTCGAGGACGTCTCCCGCGAGGAGGCCGAGCGGCGGATCAACGAGTGGCTGGCGACCCAGGCCCAGTAAATGAGGAAGCGGCCCGCCGGAACCGTCCCCTGCGGCAGTTTCGGCGGGCCGCTGACTAAGAGTGTGCACGCGATCACGCTAAATGGCAACCCATCGCTTGATGAAACAACTACTTGAAACGCTCGATTAAGGGTTATGGACAGGCCCGAAACGGCTGCGCCCGGTTCCGGTAAGCTTTGGTCGCAAGAGCCTGGATGCGTTGCCGGATGAATGTCTGGTGAACGTCTCCGGGCTTCACCGTTTCCAGCACCGACCGCCACGGGGTGTGAAGTTGGTGCGTGAAGAGGAGGGCTGAGATGCCCGCAATCGTGCTCGTCGGCGCCCAGTGGGGCGATGAGGGCAAAGGCAAGGCGACCGATCTGCTCGGCAACACGGGCGAGGTCATCGACTACGTGGTGAAGTTCAACGGCGGTAACAACGCCGGCCACACGGTCGTGATCGGATCCGAGAAGTACGCGCTGCACCTGCTCCCGAGCGGCATCCTCACACCGGGTGTGACCCCGGTGATCGGCAACGGGGTCGTGGTCGACCTCAGCGTGCTGTTCGAGGAGCTCGACGCGCTGCAGGCGCGCGGGGTGGACACGTCGCGACTCGTGGTCAGTGCGAGCGCGCACGTCATCCCGCCGTACAACCGGACTCTCGACAAGGTCACCGAGCGGTTCCTCGGCAGCCGGAAGATCGGGACCACGGGCCGCGGTATCGGTCCGACGTACGCCGACAAGATGAACCGGGTCGGCATCCGGATCCAGGACCTGTACGACGAGAAGATCCTCGAGCAGAAGGTCACCGGTGCGCTGGAGCAGAAGAACCAGCTGCTGGTGAAGGTGTACAACCGGCGCGCGGTCGAGATCCGCGAGGTGCTGGACGAGCTGCTCGCGTACGCCGACCGCCTGCGGCCGATGGTCGCGGACACCAGCCTCCTGCTGAACAAGGCCCTCGACGACGGCAAGACGGTGCTGATGGAGGCCGGTCAGGCAACGCTGCTCGACGTCGATCACGGCACGTACCCGTTCGTCACCTCGTCGAACGCGATCTCCGCGGGCGCCTGCACCGGCACAGGCATCCCGCCGACCCGGATCGACCGCGTGATGGCCGTCGTGAAGGCCTACACGACCCGTGTCGGCGAAGGCCCGTTCCCGACCGAGCTGCTGGACGCCGACGGCGAGTGGCTCCGACAGCAGGGCTTCGAGTTCGGTACGACGACCGGCCGCCCGCGCCGCTGCGGCTGGTACGACTCGGTCATCGCCCGGTACGCCGCCCGCGTGAACGGCGTCTCGGACTTCGTGCTCACCAAGCTCGACACCCTGACCGGCCGCGAGAAGATCCCGGTCTGCGTCGCGTACGACGTGAACGGCGTCCGGTACGACGAGATGCCGATGACCCAGACCGACTTCCACCACTCGGTCCCGGTCTACGAGGAGTTCGACGGCTGGTCCGACGACATCACCGGCTGCCGCACGTTCGAGGACCTGCCGAAGGAAGCGCAGTCCTACGTCCGCGCGGTCGAGTCGCTCAGCGGCGCGCGCATTTCCGCCATCGGCGTCGGCCCGGAGCGCAGCCAGATCGTCCAGCTGTAAGAAGGACGTCCGGCCTCCCCGTCGTCAGTTACCGATGATGGGGAGGTCCCGGATGAACGGCGCGTTGCGCAGGTCGCCGAGGGTCGGCCGCTCGATGTTCGGTGTCTCGATCGGATTGCGAGCCCAGTCCGCGCCCGCGCCCTGCGTGGCCTTGTAGAACGTGATGCCACCGATCGCCAGCAGTACGACGGCGATCAGCGCGGACAGCCAGTGCGCGCGGAACGTGTTGCGCGCCGTGATGTGGGCGCCTCGACGCAGCGAACTGCCGCCGGGGCCCCACCACGAGAAGAAGAGCGCAGTCAGCGCGGCGCTGCCGAAACCGACGGCCGACAACGGCTGCCAGTTCAGGTCGTACGTCGTGGCGGCGACCGCGGTGACGATGCCGCCGACAACAACCGCCGACATCAGCGGCAGGATCAGGCACGGCAGCGTGATCAGGAAAGCCATCACCAGTTGCAGCGGGCTGGCGGCCGCAGCGACGACGCCGTCCGACTTGCCGGACCGTCCGCGGACCTGACGGCGCCGCATCAACGCCGTACTCGAGCGGTCGACGGTCCGTGCGAGCACGAGCAGGATGACGGCGACGGCTGAGCCGATCACCGGGGTCAGCGCGATCAGTCCGGTCAGCGCGACCATGAAGCCGACGACGACCGCAGTACGTCGACCGGTCGGCGGGGCTTTGGTGGGCTGCGCAGGTTGGGCAGGCTGCACGGGAGCCGGCGGACCGGCCTGCTGGTACGGCTGCGGGTAAGGCTGTGAGTACGGCGCCGGCGGACCGCTCTGGTACGGCAGCGGCATCCCGGCCGGAGCAGCCGCGTTGGGAGCCGGGCTGTAGGTCGCGGGGTGCTGTGGGACCTCGGCGACCTGCTTCTTGGCAGCAGCCGCGTCCCGGATCTTGTCCCGGATCGGCGTGAACGCCGACAGCGGCGGGATGACCGGCGGCACCAGCCCTGCGACCTCAGTCGGAGTCGGGCCGTCAGGTTCTTCCTCCGTCGGCATGACCTTGGTCACGAGCCGAGTCGGCGGTACGGCGGCCACGGTCGGCGTCTCGCGCGGTGCGAGCGCGTCGCGGCCCTCGGAGTACCGGGTCAGACCGTCCATGATCTCGTCCTGAGTCGGCCGGTCGGCCTTGCTCGGTGAGAGCGCCGCGGCGAGCAGGGGCTTCAGTCGCGGGTCCAGCCCCTCCAGGTCGGCGTGACCGGAGTGCACGCGCGCCAGCACGGCCTCGAACGGTCCCTTGCCGAAAGGCCTGCGTCCGGTCGCGGCAAACGCCACGGTGGCGGCCCAGCCCCACCAGTCCGCGGACTGCGACACCATCTCGCCCTCGATGAGCTCGGGCGCAAGGTATCCCGGCGTACCGATCACCAGGCCGGTCTGGGTGAGCCGGAGGTCGTCGGCGGCTTGCGCGATGCCGAAGTCGATCATCACCGGTTTGCCGTTGAACATCATCACGTTGCCGGGCTTCAGGTCGCGGTGGATCACGCCGACCGCGTGGATCGCCTGCAGCGACTCGGCCAGGCAGCCGGCCAGCGGCAGCCACTTGCGTGGGGTCAGCGGGCCGCGCTCGTCCACCTGCTCGTCCAGCGGCCGGCCCGGAACGAACCGGGTCACCAGGTACGGCCGGTCGGCCTCCAGGTCGTGGTCGAGGATGCCGGCCACACCGGGGTGGTCCACCTTCTGCAGTGTGGTCGCTTCGCGCTGCAAGCGGGCCCGTGCGATCGGGTCGTGGGCGACGTGCGGTCGCAGTACCTTGACCGCGACCTCCTGGTGCTCAGGGCCTTCGGCGAGGTAGACGACTCCCATGCCGCCCTGGCCGAGCCGCCGGATCAACCGGTACGGCCCGAGCCGCTCGTCCTCCACCTCCTCCGCATGGGTGGAAGGCGGTCCCCCTGTGACTGACATGGCATCTACGGTACGTCGGGAGCAGACCAAGCCGTCCGGATGACGTCTGAGGTAATCGTGCGAATTCTCCCCGTGGTCAAGGCTGGAGCCATGACACAGAGAATGAAGGCCTACGCGATCGCCTACCTGCGCAACGTCCGGATGGGCGCCGACATCGTCGAGTACCTCGAGCGGATCGACGAGACGCTCGCGCCGTACGACGGTCACTTCCTCGTGCACGGCGCGAAGCCCGAGCAGATCGAGGGCGAGTGGGAGGGGGCGCCGATCGTGATCGAGTTCCCCGACTGCGACCATCTGCGGGACTGGTACGAGTCGCCGGACTACCTCGAGATCCTGCCGCTGCGGACCGAGAACTCCGACGGCGTGGTGATCTTCGTCGAGGGCGTCGACCGCAAGCACAAGGCCACCGACGTACTGGTCTGAGACGGCTGGCCAGATCCTTGCGAACATGGGCTTTGTGGCCACTGGCTGCCTTCGACCCGTCCCGGTTGGGTGGAGGTATGCGAATCGAGATCCTGGTGTTCGACGGTGTGGACGAGATGGACGTGATGGGACCGTTCGAGGTCTGGAGTCACGCGGCCCGGCGGCCCGAGTTCGAGCTGGCGCTCGTCGGGCTGGACGGGCCGGCCGAGGTGACCGGGCTGCACGGCCTGCAGTTCAAGGCACCAGAGGGCCTGGGGCAGCCGGATGCCCTGTTCGTCCCGGGCGGTGGGTGGATGAACCGCGCGGACAAGGGCTCGTGGGCGGAGGCTCGGCGAGGTGTGATGACGGCCCGGATCGCCGAGCTGGCGCCGTCGCTGCAGTGGATCGGCTCGGTGTGCACCGGCTCGATGCTGCTCGCCGAGGCCGGGCTGGTGAAGGGTCGCCCGGCCACGACGAACCGCGGCGCGTGGGCGGAGCTGGAGACATTCGGCGCTGACCTCAAGACCAACCGGGTGGTCGACGACGGCACACTGATCACCGCCGGCGGAATCACCTGCGGGATCGATCTTGCGCTGCATGTCGTCGAGCGCGAACTCGGTGCGGACGTCGCCGACGGGATCGCGGGTGCGATGGAGTACACCCGCGATCGCGACGTCTACGTCTCAGCCGACTAGCTCGGGGTACAGCGCGGTCAGGTCGCCGGAGATCGCGGCCTTGGCGCCGCGGGCGGTGTCGTCGGCGAGGACCTCGTGGGCGCCGGACTCGATGCCGTCGAGGGCCTGCTTGGCGATGTCCTCGGGGCGCGACTTCGGCGCGGTGACCTGGGTCGTCATGTCGGTGTCGACGTACCCCATGTGCAGGCCGGTGACGCCGATGCCGCGGTTGAGCAGCTCGACCCGGATCGCGTTGGTCTGCAGCCAGAACGCTGCCTTGGTCGCGGAGTACGCGCCGTGCCGGGCGACCCAGGACAGGGCCGAGTGGGCGTTCAGGATGTGGCCGCCGCCGTTGCGCTCGATGATCGGGACGAAGGCCCGGGTCAGCTGCAGCGGTCCGAAGAAGTTCGCGTCGAAGACGGCGCGGACGTCCTCGATCGAGCTGTCCAGGTAGGTGTCCGGCGAGCTGGCGCCGGCGTTGTTGATCAGGATCGTGACGTCCGGAGCAGCCTCGGCCAGGGCGTCGATCGAGGCCTGGTCGGTGATCTCGAGCGGCAGCGGTACGACGCGCGGATCGGTGCTCGGCTTCGGAGTACGGGCGGTGGCGTAGACCTTGGCCGCGCCGCGGCTCAGCAGGTCGTCGACGATCGCCTTGCCGATACCGCGCTGGCCGCCGGTGACGAGGACGACGGCGCCATCGAGTGTGGTCATCTGAAAACTCCCTTGGAGGAAACCGATCTGTTTCGAACACAGTAAACCGATCGGTTTCCGTTTTCAAATCCAACCGGTACCCTCGTTCCATGAGCACTTCGGCGACACCCCGTGAGCGACTGCTGGACGCCGCGGGGGAACTCTTCTACCGCGACGGCGTCAACATTGGAGTGGACGCGCTCTGCAAGGCGGCCGGGGTGTCGAAGAAGTCGATGTACCAGCTGTTCCGGTCGAAGGACGAGTTGATCGCGGAGAGCCTGGCCAGCCGCGGCCCGGCGTACCAGGCGCTGCTGCATCCGGGCGCCGAGGACGACCGGTCGCCGCGGGAGCGGATCCTGACCGTATTCGAGCGCCAGGACGAGCTGGTTGCTTCCGGCAACTACCTTGGCTGCCCCTATGTGAGTACCGCGGTGGAGCTGAAGAACCCGGAGCACCCTGGGTCGGTGGTGGCGCGGCACTTCAAGCAGCAGCTGACCGACTTCTTCCACCGCGAGCTGGTGAAGGCCGGCGCCGAGGATCCGTCGACGCTGGCGATCCAGCTCACGATGGTCTTCGACGGCGCGAGCGCGCGGGCCGTCGTCCGCGCCCAGCCGCTCGGCGGCATCGGCGGCGTCACGGCCGCGGCGTTGCTGGACGCCGCCGGCGTGCGCGCGGGCGAGCTTGCCCTCAGCTGAGCCTATTCTCGGCGGGGTGGAGATTCCTGCCGAGTTTCATGACCTGCTGTCCTCGAAGGCGATCGCGATGGTCGGGACGATCGGTCGGCGCGGCGAACCGCAGGTGACGCCGCTGTGGTTCCTCTGGGACGGCGAGCGGGTACGCATCAGCCTGGTGGACGGACGGCAGAAGCTGCGCAACCTGCAGCGGAATCCGGCGATCTCGCTGGTCGTCGTCGACCCGGCCCGGCCGACGTACTACGTCGAACTGCGGGGCCGGATCGACGACCTGGTGCCGGACCCGGAGTTGGCGCTCGAGCAGGCGGTCGCGACGAAGTACACCGGCAGCTGGACCGACGTCGAGCCGGCCGGTACAACGCGGTACGCGACGAGCATCGTGGTCGAGAAGATCACCAGCCAGCTGGGTCACTGACGATGGGACAAACTCTCACTTTGTTCCGCTGACCTGGGAAAACCCGGCCGCCTGTTCCGTTCGGGCTGGGGTGTTGACGCCATTACTTGACGTCGTCAACACTTTCGCAAAGACCCTGCGCTAGTGGGGGAAGCGCACGTGTCCACCGCCCCGAAAGACAGGACACCGCCCATGAGAAAGAAACCTCTGGTTCTGGCTGCAGCCTGTGCTGCGTTGGTTGCCGGGACGCTCAGTAGCCCGGCTGTTGCCGCCTCGAACGCTCCGGCGAAGGTAGATGCGCCGGCTACGTTCACGCATCCCGGTGTTGGCGTGAGTCGGGCGCAGCTCGACTTCGTGAAGGCCAAGGTGCAGGCCGGCGCGCAGCCCTGGACGAACGCGTTCAACCAGGCGAAGAACAGCGCGTACGGTTCGCTGTCCCGGACGCCCACGCCGCGTGCGGTCGTGGAGTGCGGCCCGTACTCGAACCCGAACCTCGGCTGCACGAACGAGCGCGAGGACGCCATCGCGGCGTACACCGACGCCCTGCTCTGGTACCTGACCGGCAACACCGCGTACGCGCAGAAGTCGATCCAGCTGATGGATGCGTGGTCGGCGACCATCCAGGACCACACCAACAGCAACGCGCCGCTGCAGACAGCCTGGTCCGCGTCCTCGTGGCCGAAGGCCGCGGAGATCATCAAGTACCTGTACGGGAACTGGCCGAACTCGGGCCGGTTCGCAACCATGCTGCGCAACGTCTACGTGCCGGAGATGATCAACGGCTCGAACTCCAACGGGAACTGGGAGTTGAGTATGACCGAGGCCCTCCAGGGCATCGGCGTGTTCCTCGAGGACAAGACCATCTACGACAAGGCGATCTCGCTCTACCGGCTGCGGGTTCCGGCGTACGTGTATCTGGAGTCCGACGGTGCGCTGCCGAAGACGGTGCCGAGCCAGAACCTCAACACCCGCGACAAGATCGTCAGCTACTGGCAGGGCCAGGGGACGTTCGTGACAGGCTTGACTCAGGAGACCTGCCGCGACTTCACCCACACCGGCTACGGCATCTCGTCGATCTCACATGTGCTGGAGACCGCCCGGATCCAGGGCATCGACATGTACCCGGAGTTCGGTGAACGGCTCCGCCAGGCGCTCGGGTTCCAGTCCCGCTGGGAGCGCAACCTCGAGCCGGTGCCGTCCTGGCTGTGCGGAGGCACGGTGAACCGCGGCCTCGGCCCGATCACCGAGGTCGGTTACAACGCGCTGCACACCCGGCTCGGGATCGCGATGTCGAACACCCAGGCGCTGACCGAGTCCCGCCGCCCGGCGGGTTCGAACAACCTGTTCGTCGCGTGGGAGACATTGACCCACGCGGAGAACCCGTCCTAGTTGAAGACCTCCGGGAGGGCTGAAACTCTGCCCTTCAGCCTTCCCGGATCCTCAGCAGTGCGCTTCGCCGCGCTTCCAGTAGCCCTGGAACGAGATCGCGGCCTTCGGCATCCCGACGACGTTGACCAGGTGGCGGCGGACCGCCTTGATCATCGAGGACTCGCCGGCGACCCAGGCGTAGTCCGGGTCGAACGGCAGCTCCGCCGATTTGAGTGCCTCGAGCAACGATCCGTCGGTGACCCAGGTGACGTCCGCATTCCCGGGCAGCGGCCGCACGTCAGCAGCATCCGGTACGGCGATGAAGACGGTGGCATGTACGTCGGTCGGCAGCTCCTCGAGGATGCCCGCCACCGCCGGAAGCGCGGTCTCGTCCGCGACCAGGATCCGGCGCACGCTGCTCGCGGGCGGCACATAGTCGACGCCGGAGTGCAGCAGGCCCTTGATGCTCGTGGTGTCGACCGCGAACGGCAACAGCAGACCGATCGCGTCGCCGACCTGAGCCTCGCTGACCCACGCCGACGCCGGCCCATTGACCCCGTGCAGGACGAACTCGACGTCGAGCTCGGCGACCTCCGGGCGGAGTGCGCGCACGGTGTACGTCCGCATGATGAAACGCTCGTCGACCGGCTGCGCGCACCAATCGGCGTACCACTCGGGGCCGGACGGCAGCTTGATCGCGGTGCCGTTAGGCGGGGCGAGCAGGACCTTGATCCGCTGGTCCGGTCCGGCTGTCACCGCCGCCGCGATCCGCGGTGCGACGAACGTCACGCGGCGCAGGTGCGGGCTCAGGTCATCGACGGCCGCCACGGTGGCCAGGAGCGAGTCGAACTCGATCGGTCGCTCGAGCACAGTCGTCATACTGTGGTTTCTCCATAAACTTCGCAGGGGAGACGCAGGGTGCGGACCCGAGGGCGGCCGGGTTATGGTGAGGCGTCTAGAGGTTAGCCTTACCTAAGAGGATCCCGAAAGTCCAATGCCCCCGCCTAGTGCTGTCGCTTCCGCCGACCCCGACCTGGCAGCCGCTCCCGCGCGTCCTCGACGCCGGGCCCGGCGGACCACGCTTGTCCTCGGTCTGATCGGCTGCGTCGTGCTGCTGATCCTGGTGATGCTGCTCAGCATCGCGATCGGGTCGAAGCAGATCCCGCTGTCCACAGTGATCGATGCCCTGCGCCACTACAACGAGTCGAACACCGACCACGTGATCGTGCGGTCGTTGCGGGTGCCGCGGACGCTGATCGGCCTAATGGTCGGCGCCGCGCTCGGGCTGTCGGGTGCGTTGATGCAGGGCGTGACCCGCAACCCGCTGGCAGATCCGGGCATCCTCGGCGTGAACGGCGGCGCCGCGCTGTTCGTTGTCGGGGGCATCTACTGGTTCGGGCTGAGCACGCTGACGGCGTACGTCTGGCTCGCGTTCGCCGGCGCGGCGGCGGCGTCGGTGGCCGTGTACTTCCTCGGGTCGCTCGGGCGGGAGGGCGCTACGCCGGTGAAGCTCGCGCTTGCGGGTGCGGCGCTGACCGCGATGCTCGGTTCGCTGACGACGGCTCTGCTGATCGGTGATGTCGACACGTTCGACCAGTTCCGGTTCTGGTCGGTCGGCTCGTTCGCCGGTCGCGGTTCGGATGTGGCGGCGCAGGTGGCGCCGTTCATCCTGGTCGGGATCGGGCTGTCGCTGTTCTGCGGGCGGGTGCTGAACGCGATGTCGCTGGGGGACGACGTAGCGAAGTCGCTCGGTCAGCGGGTCGGTCTGGCCCGGCTGTTCGTCGCGGTGGTCGTCGTACTGCTGTGTGGCGCAGCGACCGCGGCGGCCGGCCCGATCGGCTTCATCGGGTTGACCATCCCGCACGTGGCGCGGCTGGTGACCGGTCCGGACTACCGATGGATCCTGCCGTACTCGATGCTGCTGGCGCCGATCCTGCTGCTCGGTTCGGACGTGATCGGCCGGGTCGTCGCGCTGCCCGGTGAACTGCAGGTCGGGATCGTGACCGCGGTCCTCGGCGCGCCCTTCTTCATCATCCTGGTGCGACGGCGGAAGCTGGCGGACCTGTGACGGCCGAGGCAGTTCAGGTCATTGCCCGGGCGCGCGCCGCCCGGCAGAGCCGTTCGCTGGTCGTCATTGTCGGGCTGGCGGTCGTGGTGTTCGCGACCTTCTGCGTCTCGTTGTCGCTGGGTGACTTCAAGATCCCGGTGATTGACGTGGTGAAGACGCTGTTCGGCGGCGGCGACCATGCGACCGAGTTCATCGTCAACACCCTTCGGTTGCCCAGGGCACTCACCGGCCTGCTCGTCGGTACGGCGCTGGGCCTGTCCGGCGCGATCTTCCAGAGCATCGCCCGGAACCCGCTGGCCAGCCCGGACATCATCGGCGTGACGTACGGCGCGAGCGCGTTCGCGGTCTTCGCGATCGTGACGCTCGGCCTGACCGGGGTCGCCGTGTCGGCGTTCGCGATCGTCGGTGCGGTGCTGACCGCGTTCCTGATGTACGTGCTGGCCTGGCGGCACGGGGTGTCGAGTTACCGGTTGATCCTGATCGGTATCGGGATCGGCGCGATCGCGACCAGCATCACGTCGTACCTGTTGACGAAGGCGCGGGTGGAGATCGCTCAGCAGGCGCTGATCTGGCTGACCGGGAGCTTGAACGGCCGGGACTGGTCGAACGTACGGTCGCTGGCGATCACGTTCGTCGTGCTCTTGCCGTTCATGGTGTTCCTCGTGCATCAGCTGCGGATCCTGCAGCTGGGCGACGAGACGGCGTACGGGCTGGGGCTGCGGGTGGAGGTGTCGCGGCTCGGGCTGATCGTGATCGCCGTACTGCTGGCTGCCGTGGCGACTGCTGCGGCGGGGCCGATCGGGTTCGTGGCGTTCGTCGCGCCGCCGATCGCGCGGCGGCTGACCCGGTCGCCGGGGCCGGCGATGATCGCGTCCGGGTTGCTCGGGGCGCTGGTGGTGGGGTTGTCGGATCTGATTGCACAGCACGCGTTCGGGGACACGCAGCTGCCGGTCGGCGTCGTGACCGGTGTGGTGGGTGCGCCGTACCTGATGTTCTTGCTGGCCCGGGCCAACAGTGTCGGAAGTGGTGGCTGAGAGATGGAGAACGTTGTGGAACACAGCTTGGCTGCCGATGGCCTTGCCGTCGGGTACGACCAGCGGGAGATCATCCACGACCTGTCGGTACGGATCCCGACCGGGAAGATCACGGTCATCGTCGGCGCCAACGCATGCGGCAAGTCGACGCTGCTGAAGACGCTGGCGCGGCTGCTGAAGCCGTCGCGCGGGACGGTGCTGCTGGACGGCAAGAGCATCCAGCAGATCCCGACGCGCGAGGTCGCGACCAAGCTGGGTCTGCTGCCGCAGTCGCCGACCGCACCGGAGGGGATCACGGTTGCGGACCTGGTCGGGCGTGGCCGGTACCCGCGGACGCGGTGGATCCGGCAGTGGTCGAAGTCGGACGACGAGGCGGTTGCGGAGGCGATGACGTCGACCGACGTACTGTCGATCGCGGACCGGCCGATCGACGAGCTGTCCGGTGGTCAGCGGCAGCGGGTGTGGATCGCGATGGCGCTGGCGCAGGAGACCGACATCCTGCTGCTGGACGAGCCGACGACGTTCCTCGATCTGACGCACCAGTTCGAGGTACTCGATCTGCTCGTCGATCTGAACAAGTCCGACGACCGCACGATCGTGCTCGTGCTGCACGACCTCAACCAGGCCTGCCGGTTCGGCGACCACCTGATCGCGATGAAGGACGGCGCGATCGTTGCTGAGGGCAACCCGGCGGAGGTGATCACCGAGGACGTCGTACAGGACGTGTTCGGGCTGGCCGTCAAGGTCATTCCCGACCCGGTCGCCGGTACGCCGATGGTCGTACCGATCGGCCGCCACACGAGCCGGACCGACCGCGCCGAGCAACCGGCCGGCAGCACCGCCGCGCAGGCGTTGGCGGCTTCCGCGGCGGCCAACGGCGTCTGCCGCCCCATCGACCGCTGACCCAGGAGCCAGAGTGTCCAAGCTGAAGGCTGTACTGACCCTTGCCCTCATCGGCGGGCTGCTGGCCGGCTGTTCGTCGGCCGCGGGCGAGACCGGCGGGACCCGCAACCCTGTGCTGGGCACGTCCAAGGGTTCCGACGACGGGCCGACCGCTGCGCCGAGTGCGCTGGCCGACGGCATGGGCTCCGATGTCGCGAAGGACGGCGTCTTCCCGCGGACCGTCAAACACTTCAAGGGCAGTACGACGCTCAAGGCCGCGCCGACGCGCATCGCCGTACTGAGCACCGGGCAGCTCGACGACCTGCTCTCGCTGGGCATCGTGCCGACCGCGACCACGCGGGCCACGAACGCCGGGCTGGTGCCGACGTACCTGGGGACGGCGTTCCCGCAGTACAAGGCGAAGCTCGCGGCGATGACCGACGCGGGAACGCGGCAGGCTCCGAACCTGGAGACGCTTGCTGCCGCGAAGCCTGACCTGATCCTCGCCAACGACTCGCTCGGCGAGCTCTACCCGAAGCTGGCGAAGATCGCGCCGACCGTGGTGACGGCCGGCAACGGCATCAACTGGAAGCGCGACCTGTTGCTGGTCGGCGACGCCGTCGGCAAGGGGCAGGCGGCGAAGCAGTTGGTCGACAGCATCGCGACGGATGCCGCCGCGCGCGGCAAGGGCTTCAGCGGGACCACCATCTCGATGGTGCGGTTCACGCCCGACCGGACCCGGATGTTCGGCGTCTCGTCGTTCACCGGTTCGATCGCTGTCGACATGGGGTTGGGGCGCCCGGAGTCGCAGCAGTTCCGGGCGATCTCGGAGGATGTCGGCGCGGAGAGCATCGACATCGCTGACGGCGACTGGATCTTCTACTCGGTCCAGGGAGACGCGGCCAAGACCGATGCGGCGAGTGTGCTGGCCGGACCGTTGTGGCAGTCGATGAAGGCGGTCAAGGCGGATCATGCGGTCAAGGTCGACGACGATCCCTGGTACCTAAACGCGGGGCCGGCCGCTGCGCGTCTCGTCGTACAACAGCTCGCCGAGCACCTCGGCAAGTGAGGTCACGCGTCGCCTGGCCGCTGGTAGCGGTGGTGCTGGTGGCCGGAGTCGCAGTACTCAGCCTTGCTGTTGGGACTCGGCCGGTGCCGCTGTCCGCCGTGGTCGATGCGCTCTTCCATGGTGGCGGCAGCCGGGACGCACTGGTTGTTCGGTCGCTGCGGATTCCCCGGACCGAGGTCGGGCTGACTGCGGGTGCTGCACTGGGACTTGCCGGGGCGGCGTTGCAGGCGGTGACGCGTAACCCGCTGGCTGATCCGGGGATTCTCGGATTGAGTCAGGGCGCGGCGGCCGGCGTGGTGTTCGCGATCGCTTTCGGGCTGGCCAACGGGTTCAGCGGGTATGTCTGGTTCGCGTTTGTGGGTGCCGTTGTCGCTGCGTGTCTCGTGTACGCGATCTCGGTGCGGGGGCGGGGTGGTGCGTCGCCGGTGAAGCTCGCGCTGGCCGGTACTGCGCTGTCGGCGATGGCTGCCGGGGCTACGACCGTCGTACTTACGTCCAGCTCGGCCACGCTCGACCAGTTTCGGTTCTGGCAGGTGGGGGCGTTGAGCGGGCGCGATGCGGGGACTGTGGGACGGATGCTGCCGTTCCTCGTGGTCGGGGCTCTGCTTGTGCTGCTCTGCGCGCGTGGTCTGGATGCGCTTGAGCTGGGCGATGACACCGCGCGGGCGCTGGGGCATCGGGTGCAGGTCGTGCGTGGATGTGCCGCGCTGGGTGCGACTCTGCTGACGGCCGCGGCAGTTGCGGCTGCCGGTCCGATCGCGTTTGTGGGGCTGGCCGTGCCGCATCTGGCTCGTCGTCTGGTCCCGAGCGGCCACCGGCAAATGCTCCCGTTGTCTGCCTGCCTCGGAGCTGCGTTGCTGCTGGCCGCGGATGTCGCCGGGCGGGTCGTCCGCGCTCCGGCGGAGGTTCCGGCGGGAGTCATGACGGCTCTGGTCGGCGTACCGGTGCTGGTGTTCCTCGTACGCCGGAAGGTGGCCGGCGCGTGAGCACTCTGCCCGGTGGGGTCGCTGTGCTGCGACCTCGACCCCACCTGTCGTTTCTGCTGCATCGGCGTTCGGCTGTGGTCGCTGTGGTTCTCCTAGTGCTGCTCGTTGTGGTGATGCTTGTCGCGGTGTGTGTCGGGCAGACGTTCATCTCGCCTGGTGAGGTGTGGCGGACTGTGCACAGCGGCGGACGGTATGACCTGGTCGTCAACGAGTTGCGGGTGCCGCGGGTCGTGCTCGGGGCGTTGGTCGGTGGTGCGCTCGGGGTGGCTGGTGCACTGATCCAGACAGTGACGCGCAACCCGCTGGCCAGTCCGGACGTGATCGGCGTCGGGCATGGCGCAGCTGCGGCGACCGTGCTCGCTTTGGCGAGTGGAGTGGTGCGGTCGCCGGGTGCGATGCCGTTCGTCTCGGTCGCGGGAGGTCTGATGGCTGCGGCGATCGTTTACGTGCTCGCGTGGCGGCGTGGGATGCACGCCAACCGGTTCGTGCTGATTGGAGTCGGCATCGGCGTTGCACTGTCAGCCATCGTGCAGCTCTATCTCACTGACAGTCAGCTCGAGGCCGCCGAGCAGCTGAAGCTATGGCTCACCGGGAGTCTCAACGGGCGCGGCTGGGAGCAGGCCGGTCCGCTGGCCGTCGTACTCGCGGTATGCCTGCCCGCACTGGTCTGGGCCGGTCGGGCGGTGCGTCCGCTGGGCTTCGACGATGACACCGCGGCCGGGCTCGGCGTACGTGTGCAGCGGACTCGCCTCGGGCTGACCGTCCTCGGAGTCGTCCTCGCTGCTACTGCGACCGGAGCTGCCGGGCCGATCGGGTTTGTCGCATTGACCGCTCCGCAGCTTGCTCGCCGGATCACTCGTACGCCGCAACTGCCGCTGCTCGGGTCGGCGTTGACGGGCGCTGTGGTGCTGGTGGCTGCTGATCTGGCGGCTCGGACGTTACTGCCGCCGGTGGAGATTCCGGTGGGTGCGCTGACCGCGCTCGTCGGGGCGCCTTATCTGCTGTGGTTACTGGGTCGGTCCAACGAACGTCGTTGAATAGTCGGTGGGGCTGGCTAGGGTGACCCACATGTTGTCCGTCCTTGGGTATCACCGGGCTGTCCTGGCGGTTGTTCGCCGGGTGGATGAGCGCGCCTGGACGGCGTTGCACGGTGAGCCGGAGGGCGATCTCGGCGACGTGCTGTTGCGGAATGCGTACCGGCTGGAGGAGGACGCGCATCCCGTCGTACACCGGGCGGGGCGACGCGCGGCCGAGGCGCTCGGGGTGGCGGCGGAGGTCGTGTACTTCCAGGTGAGTGGTGAGCCCAACGCGGCGTACATCCACCAGGCGAAGCCGGTCATCCTCTTCCAGGGGCCGTTGCTCGATCGGCTGGATGAGGACGAGTTGACCGCGGTGATCGGGCACGAGCTCGCGCATCGGCTGTTGTGGGAGGCCGAGGACGGTGGGTACCTCGCGGTTGACAGGCTGCTCGACGCGGCGGCCGGTGACGCGCGGACACCTTCGCAGTACCTCGAGACGCATCGGCGGTGGTCGTTGGCGACCGAGCTGTTCGCGGACCGGGGTGCGCTGACGGCTTGCGGTGAGCTTCAGACGACGATCCGCGCGCTGTTGAAGCTGGAGACGGGCTTGAGTACGGCGGACCCCGCGGCGTACCTGCGGCAGGCGGAGTCGCTGGATCTGCGCTCGGGGAGCCGTGGGACCACGCATCCTGAGGCTGTCGGGCGAGCCTGGGCGTTGAAGAACTGGGTCGACGGCGAGTACGTCGAGGAGCTGGTCACCGGGCCGCTCGACGTGGATGCGCCGGACCTGCTCGATGCTGTGGTGTTGCGTGAGCTGAGTCGGGACTTTGCTGCCGTGATCGCGCAGACCGAGGGACTGCGGACCGATGCGGTTGCCACGGCGGCGGCCGGCTTTGTGGACGTTCCTGGCGAGCCAGGGGGAACTGTGCGGTTCGACGAGCCGTTGACAGTGCGTCCGGTGGATGGGGCGCCGATGCCGCGACCGAGACCGCTGGCGGCGGCGACCACGCGGTACCTGTGTTACCTGCTGCTCGATCTCGCGACCGCCGACCCGGATGTCGGCGATGCCGGACTGATCGCGTCGCTGGCCGTGGCCCGGCGGTCAGGGTTGCCGGGGTACGTCGACGTAGCGGACGACGAGCTGGGATGGAGCGACAAGCAACGGGCGAGGTTTGTGCAGGCTTCGGAGGTGGTCGGATGAGCGCTGAGGATCTCGTTGCGCTGGCCGTCTCCCAGGGCGGGCTGGGCAACGACGCGTTGCTGGCCGCGGTGCTGCCGTTGTTCCACGAGACGGCCGCGGTGCATGAGCGCGGGCTGGTTGCGCCGCTGCGCGGTCTGGATCGGATCGTCGTCGACGAGCAGAACCGGCTCGGCTTCGCGCCCGCGGACGCGGGCCGGCCGTCGCTGGCTGTGCGTGAAGTCGATGCGCGGCAGGGATCGCGACCGACGGCTGTCGAGGTCGTCGCGCACCGGCAGTCCTCGTTGGACCTGGGCGAGAGCGGTGGTCAGGACAAGACGGTCGTCCCCGAGCCGGTGCCGGAGGCGATCACGGCGCCGACGCTGGTGGCCGGCTGGCAGAGCTGGGAGCACGTGGTCGGTCACCACGACCAGCTCACCGACATCTTCAGCCTCGGGCAGTTGCTGCTCGCGCTCGGCTGCGGTCTCGACCTGTCCCGGACCGCGGACGTCGCCACGCTGATCGATGCCCGAGGCAACTTGTACAGGCTCGATCCGGATCTGCATCCGGTGATCGTCTCGGTCGCCGCGCAGATGGTCGAGCCGGATCGGCACCGGCGCGCGCAGGACCTGCACTCGTTGATCGAGCAGCTCGAGAACTACCGCGACCAGCCGCTGGACTTCGACGTCGAGGCGATCGTGCGGGGCGCGGCGGATCGGCGTACGGCGGTGCTCGGAGCGTTGCGGGACAGGTTGTTCGACCTGTCGCGGCGCAATCGGCTGATCAACTTCCGGCCGACCGCGCAGACGTTGAACCTGACCGAGGTGTCGGTGCCGCTGATGCTCGACGTACGGACGATCCGCTCGGAGCAGCTGTTCACCTGGCGGGACGAGCTCGCGGCCGACCTGCTGAAGAAGGCGCAGCCGCTGGGGAAATGGATCCGGTACGACGAGGCGCCGTACGCCGCGAACACCTTGGACAAGCTGATCTCGACGGCTCGTCGGGACCGGGCCGACTACGGGCAGGATCAGCTGCGGCTGGTGCCGGCGTTCCTGCGGTGGCACGACCTGAAGAACGATCGGGATACCCGGATCGCGTCGCCGTTGGTGCTCGCGAAGGTGGAGTTGACGCGGAAGCGCGGGGTGCGGGACTCGTACACGTTGCGGGTGACTGATCCGATCGCGGAGGTCAATCCGACGCTGCGGCATAGCTTGCGGGTCCTGTACGGGATCTCGTTGCCGGAGACGGTCGATCTGTCGTCACCGGGTGCGCTGCGGGAGTTGCACGAGCGGCTGGCGAAGGAGATCCAGGCGACGGAGCCGGGGCTGCAGTTGCATCTGCGGGAGAAGCCGCGGATCGATCTTGTGCGGCAGCGGGCGATGACCCGATTGCGGACGTACAACCGGCGGCGGCGCGGGAATGTGGCGACGGGGTTCGGTGGGAAGCAGTACCCGTATTCGTATCGGCGTACGGACTATCAGCCGTTGGGTGTGCAGATCTATCGGACGCAGATTGCTGAGCAGACGTTGCCGTTGGGGATCGCGCTGGGGGAGGCGCCTCGGCCTGCGCGGGCGCTCGAGACTGACGTGTATTCGTTGGACACCGAGGGTGGGCCGTACTCGTGGGATGTTGATCTGTGCGCGGTTTCGCTGGCGAACTTCAACTATCGGACGTTGGGGTTGGTGCGGGACTACGACGATTTGCTGACGAGTGGGGAGTCGGCGGCGTCGTTCGAGCAGCTGTTCTCGGATCGGCCGCGACCGATCGGGAGTACGCCGCCGGAGCTGGCGCCTGCTGATCGGCATCTCGTCGTACCTGCTGATGGGTCGCAGGTGGCGGCGATCGCTCGGGCTCGGCGGGGTGAGAGTTTTGTGATCCAGGGGCCGCCGGGGACGGGGAAGTCGCAGACGATCACTAACCTGATCGCGGACTTTGTGGCTCGCGGGAAGCGGGTGCTGTTCGTTTGTCAGAAGCGGGCAGCGCTGGATGTGGTGCATGCGCGGTTGGCGAGCCGGCGACTGGATGGGTTGTGTGCGCTGATCCATGACTCGCAGGCGGACAAGAAGGCGTTCGTCCATGGGTTGCGGGAGACGTATGAGAATTGGCTGTCCGCGGAGGACGACTTCGATGCGTTGGTGACGCGCCGGGCCGAGTTGGTCGCTCGCGTCGACCGCCTCCTCTCCACGGTCGAGTCCTTCGAACACCAGCTGACCACGGGCGCCCCACCGCTCCGAACCCTCATCAACCGCCTGGCCGAGCTGCGCGAACACGCGTGGTCTCCCGCCGAGGACGCCGCTGGGCCGGCATCCTCCGTGGGTGCGGTGGTTCCGAGCGTCGCGGAGTGGTGGGCCGCGCGTGACGAGGTGCGCGAGGTCGCCCGCGAGTTGGCCTCGGCGGATCCGTCCACCGGCGGTGTACTCGCCCGCAGCTCACTCGCCTTCATCGCCACCAAACACTGGAACGACATAGACATCACCCTCCCCGCCCGCGCCATCCGCACCCGCTGGGACGCGGTAGCAACTGCGTTGGCAGCGATGGATAAGCCAGCTGCGCCGGCGCCTGCTGCGGAGACGGGCGACCCGGGAGGTGCACACGCGGGAAGCGGGGGGCGTGCCGCGCGGGGTGCACACGTGGGTGGTGCGGACGCGGACGTGCGGGAGGTTCGGGGGCTTGGTTGGCTGGGGCGGGTGGTGGGGCCGTTGGTGGGGGTGGATCGGGTGGAGGCGATTGTGCCTCGGTCTGGTGTTGCTCGGGAGTTGGGGGCTGCTGGGGGTGAGCGGCAGCGGTTGGTGGTGGCTGAGGGGGCGGCTTGGAAGGAGGCTGGTGGGTGGAGTGAGCCGCTGGCGCCGGCGGACGCCCGGGCGGCTCTGAAGGTTGCTCAGGGCAAGGAAGGCGGGGTTCTCTCGTTTCTGAGTGGGGATTGGCGGCGGGTGAAGAACCTGGTCCGCTCCCGCTTCGACGCGACGAACCGTGCCGTGCAACCATCCGTCACCGACACCCTCACGGATCTGGTCGCAGCGCACTCCGCATCGGCCGCCGTCCAACAGCACGTCGAGCAGACGCGGCGTGACTGGGGTGTCGACGACCCGCGTGAGCTGATCGAGCAGCTCGCCGCCGCCCGCAAGGCCGTGCCCGACTGGGAGTTCGTACTGCGTGACGGCGCGCCCGCGCAGCTCTCCCGCCTGGCCGACGCCCTCGACGAAGCCGAAGAACCAACTCAAGACCTGCTCGCCGACCACTGGGACATGTTGACGGTCGACGGCCTCCGCGACCTCGCCGACCGGCTCATCGCCGAGAGCCCCGTCGTACGCGCAGTCGGCCCCAAGCTGCGTGACCTCGCCACCGCCCCGCCCGCCGTGCTCACCGCCCTCCGCCAACTCGACGCCACACCCGACCAGCTCGAGTACGCCGTCTGCGCCGCCGAATGGGAACGCGCCCGCGCCGCCGCACCCCTCCAGCTCTCCTCCGCCCGAGTCGACGCGATCGTCGGCGAACTGAGCATGGCGTACGACGACCTGACCGAGCTCAACGCCCAGGTCGTCACCGCCCAGGTCCGCCGCCGCTTCCTCGCCGAGGTCGCGCACTCCGAGCAGAGCGTCACCGGGATGTCGCCCGAGGACCGTGAACGGAAGAAGACCTTCGCGACCGGCCGGCGCGAGCTGGAACACGAGTTCGGCAAGGTCATGCGGTACCGCTCGATCCGCGACCTCGCCTCCGGCGCACCCGGCGAGGTCGTCTCGGTGCTGCGGCCGGTCTGGCTGATGAGCCCGTCCTCGGTCTCAGAAACGTTGCCGTTGACAACTTCATTCGACGTCGTCGTGTACGACGAGGCCAGCCAGATCCCGGTCGAGGAAGCGATCCCGGCGCTGCACCGCGCGCCGCAGGTGATCGTCGTCGGCGACCAGATGCAGCTGCCGCCGACGCAGTACTTCCGCGTCCGCACACCAGACGAAGAGATAGCCGAGGACGAGACGGCCGAGCAGGTCGGGATCGCGCTCACCGAAGACAGCTTCCTCTCGATCAGCGCACTACGCCTCGCATCGACGATGCTCACGTGGCACTACCGCAGCCGTTCCGAGGCGCTGATCTCGTTCAGCAACTCGGCGTTCTACCAGGGCAAGCTCGCCACCGTCCCCGATCGACTGCCGCCACATGCAGCGCCACCATGGACGGTGCGGTCGGATTCGCCGATGGTGTCCGAGGTCTGCGACAGCATGCTGGCAGGAAGCATCACGGCGGTGCGGCTCGTCGACGGCGTCTACACCCGCCGTACCAACCCCGCCGAGGCGCGCTGGATCGCTGCCTTGGTGCGCGAGACGCTGATCCGGCAGACCGGGAAGAGTCTGGGCATCGTCGCCTTCTCCGAGGCCCAGCAGGGGGAGATCGAGCGGGCGCTGGACGAGCTGGCCGAGGCGGATCCGGAGTTCGCGGCGCTGTACGAGGCGGAGCAGATCCGCACGCACGGCGAACAGGACGCCGGCCTGTTCGTGAAGAACCTGGAGAACGTGCAGGGCGACGAGCGCGACATCATCCTGATGAGCGTCTGCTACGGCACCGGCCCGGACGGCCGGATGCTGATGAACTTCGGCCCGATCAACACCTCCGGCGGCGAGAAACGTCTGAACGTCATCTTCAGCCGTGCCCGAGAACACATGGTGATTGTCAGCAGTATCGAGCCCGAGGCCATCACCAACACCTACAACGACGGCGCCAACACCCTCCGCCGCTTCCTCGCGTACGCGACCGCCGTCTCCCGAGGCGACCACCCCGCGGCGAAGGCCGCCCTCACGCCGTACGCCGTCAAGACGCCGGCGTCAGCGCGACCGAGCGCCGTCATCGAGCAGCTCGCCGCCGCGCTCGAAGCCCGTGGCGTGGAGGTGGACACCGCTGTCGGCGAGTCCGTGTTCCGCTGCGATCTCGCACTCAAGCTCCCCGAGGACGCCGGCCACCGCCTCGCGGTACTCGTGGACACACCTGACCGCGTCGCTTCCGACACACTCCTCGAGCGCCTCACCACACACCCGAGTGCGTTGACCACCACCGGTTGGCGGGTCCATCACGTGCTCACCACGGACTGGACCCGCTCACCGGAGACCGTCATCTCACATCTTCTGGACGCCCTCCACCGGCAGGTCGACTAGCCGCCGATCAGAAGCCGTCCGGCTACCAGAGCTCCGTCGGTCTTGATCTCCCCGCCGACCTTCACCGCCTGCGCCCGCGTTTCCGGGCTCAAGGCGATCTCCAGCGCAGCAGTCAGCGAGTCGACCGTAGGCGTCGCGCGTTCGTGCGCGGCCCCGATCCCGAGCGCGGCAACCCGGGACGCCCAGTACGGCTGATCCGCGATCAGCGGTACGACGACCTGCGGCGTACCGGATCGGGCAGCGGTTGTCGTGGTCCCGGCGCCGCCGTGATGCACGATCGCCGCGACCCTCGGGAACAACGCCTGCTGGTTGACCTCCCCGACCACGAAGCAATCCTTGCCCTCATCGGCAAGATCCAGCTCGGCCCAGCCGCGGCTGAGCAGTACACGGCGACCGTGTGCGCGGCACGCCTCGATGGCCGTCCGGGCGATGTCCTTCGGCGCATGCGCGGCCATGCTCCCGAACCCGACGTACACCGGTGGCTCGCCGGCCTCAAGAAACGCCTCCAGCTCATCAGCCAGCGGACGGTCGTCACGCAGCAGCCATGCGCCCGTCTGTACGACGTCGAGGTCGGTCATGCCCTTCGACGGGCACAGCAGCGGATCCGCGGCGAGCCAGGGGCGCTCGGTGAACACGTAGTCCCGAACGTTCTCCACCGGCGGCAAGCCGATCTCGGCGCGGTGGCTGTTGAGGGAAGGGCCGTACAAGGCGTTCACGCGCTCGGCGTCCTGCTGCCACAACACGCGTCGATCGGTCACCCCTTCCGGCGACGGCGTACCCGGGCGTGCTCCCGGCGAGGAATGCTGCGACGGGATGCCGCCCAGATGGAAGGCCGCGAGCACGTACCGGATGCCGAGCTTGTCGGCGACGTCCCGCGCACCGGCCGGCATCAGACCGGTCGCCACCACCGCCTCGGCGCCCTGCGCCACCCGGCCGAGCGTCTCGAACCGCGCGGCGACCAGCCGCGGTGCCAATACGAACGCCGCGTGCCCCGACGGTGGTTTCGGCGCCGCGACCACCGACTTCACCGACGGCCCCAGCGGCTCCATCGGTACGCCGGCCCGCTCGAGCAGTGCCTCGAAATCATCGTCCGGCGGCGCGCAGACCGTTGCCTCCGCACCGAGCTCTTGTAGCGCTACCGCAAGTCCTGCCAACGGCTCCACATCGCCGCGTGATCCCCACGTTGCCAACACAAAACGCACTGGCCAATCTCCGTTCCCCGAGCTCCGACGAGCTGATCAGCCCACCATTCTGCGAGCCGAACCGGGGCTTGCGGCAAGTCCCCTGTGCCGCTATACGTTGGAAGTAGAGGGTGATTGACGCAGCTGATAGACGATCAGTCCGGCGAGAAGTGCGCCCAGCGTGCCGAGGGCCAGGTCGCCGAGGGTGTCGGTGTAAGCCGTCTGTAGTTCGGGGGAGTTGCGGACGAAGGCGACGTACTCGCCCAGCTCCCACACAACCGCAGCCGTGGCGCCGAAACCGAGGGCCACGAAGGCGGTGAGACCTCGGGACAGGCCGCGCGGTGCGAACGCGAGCAGCACGCCGGCGGTGAGGAAGCCCCACAGGATGAAGTGCATCGCGTCGTCCCACCAGTTGACCGTGTCGAACAGGTTGAGCCGGTTGCCGATCAGGTCGATCAACCACGGCAGCGTCATCAACAGGTCCGCCTGCCACGGGAACGTGCGGTGGAGTTTGCTGCGCGTGCGCCCGTAGGCCCACCACCACAGCGGGAGCACCATCGCGCCGATCGGGTACACGACCAGGCGGGCGGTCGACGCCTTGCCCTTGATCCCGCTGAGATCCGGCCAGATCAGGGCCGAGAGCAACAATGCGAACAGCAGCACCTTCGCGGCCAGGGCGGCGTACCGCAGCCAGTTCGCCCGCGTCGCGCGGACCGTGGTCACAGCCATCGTCGTCATGCCTCCCAGTCAATCGGGCCGCTGGGCGAGGCGGATGAGTACAACTACGCGAAGAACCCCCGCGATCTCCGTCATTGTGACGGAGATGCGGGGGTTCCGGACAGCGCTCGGTTCAGCTGACGCTGACGAGGTCCACGACGAAGATCAGGGTCTCGCCCGGCTTGATCGCGTTGCCGGCGCCACGGTCGCCGTACCCCAGGTGCGGCGGGATGACCAGCTTGCGCCGGCCGCCGACCTTCATGCCCTGGACGCCGGTGTCCCAGCCCTGGATGACCTGGCCGACGCCGAGCTGGAACGCCAGCGGGGCACCGCGGTTGTACGACGCGTCGAACTCCTCGCCGGTGGAGTGGGCCACGCCCACGTAGTGCACATTGACCCGCGAACCGGCCTTCGCCTCGTCGCCGTCGCCAACGGTGATGTCGGTGATCTCGAGATCCGCCGGGGGCGGACCCTCCGGAAAGTCGATCTCTGGCTTCTCAGTCATACCTTCCAGCTAACCAGATCGTCAGTCGAGAATCTGGCGCAGGGTGGTGGCGAACTCCTCCGGCTTGCCCGGCTGGCCGTACTCGTTGCCGAGGAAGCCACCGTGCCCGCTGGGAAACGTGACCGGCTCGAGCCCGAGCCGCTCCGCCGCAGCCTTGCCGCCGCGGGCCGCCATCTGATTGCCCGACTCCTCGCCGACACCGATGACGATCCGCTCCTTCGCCTTGGCCAGCGCGTCGAAGTCCGGCTGGTACGACGTACAGCCGCGAAGGTTCTGCCCGAGCAGCGCGTCGTTGCGGGAGCCGTCGTCCTCGGTCGGTAGGCCGAACATGGCCGGATCCGGCGCCGGCTGCTGCGTGTAGTCGGCGGGGACCTCGCCGTCGTACCCGACGAAGGCGATGAACTTCGCCATGCCGGCGCCCATGCCGTCGCGCTGGTACGTCGCGTACATGTCGGCGACCACGGCCAGGGCGTTCTCACTGTCGGGGAGGATCGCGGCCAGCGGCGGCTCGTGGGCGACCAGAGTGTTGATCAGGTCAGGGCGCTTCGCGGTCAGGGCCAGTGCGTTCACCGCGCCGCCGCTGCTGGCGAAGATGTCGACCGGGCCGGCGTCGAGGTGCTCGATGATCGCGGCGAGATCGGCGGCGTGATCGTCCGGGGACAGCTCGGTGATCTCACCGGTGCGGACGCTCCGCTCGACGCCGCGCGGGTCATACGTGACGACAGTGCGGTCGGCGAACTGCGAGGCCAGGGTCGGGAATCCGCTGGCGCCCATCGGCGAGCCGATCATCAGCAGCACCGGGCGGTTCGCCAGGTCGCCGCGAACGTCGTACGTCAGCGTGGCTCCGGGCACGTCGAGCGTCTGGGTCACAGGCTCTGGCATCACAGCTCCTCTGCGGGGTCGGACTCGTGATCGAGAGCCTAGACCGCTCCGGCTGCACGGAACAGGAACTCAAGGTGCACTATTGTCGCACTCTGTGATCACTCGGCTCGCTGTGTTGGCCGGCCTGGCGGCGGTCCTGACGTCGGCTGTCGCCGTGGCAGCGCCGGCCGAGAACTATGCGCAGTACTCGTTGATGTTCGAGAAGTCGGCCGGGCAGTACTACGCCGGCGGGACGGCCGCCGGCCAATGGGCCTGGACGCCGCTCAGCGCCACCGAGTCCGACATCTCCTGGGGCGATCCCAAGAGTTGGCCGCCGAAGTCCGCCGAGCACTTCATCCACGACGGCGACTGGGTCCTCCTGGACGGCTACAACGACGGCGCCGGCCGCCCACTGACCCAGATCCAACGCGTCACCAGCGAGAAGCTGGGCGACGCCAACTGCAACAACCTGAAGCCGATCCCGTCGGCGGGCGGCCGCCAGCACTATGTCCGATGGACCATCCCCACCACCGGCTACTGCCTCGACGCCACCGGCACCATCAAGCCCCCCAACGGCTCCACCACAGTCAACTTCCGCCACCTACAGAAGTGGCTTCCGCCCCACCCCTGCAGCAACCCTTACTACAAGTCCCAGACCTGCATCACCCAGTACGAACAGTGGTGGGACGACAACCAGCACCCGTACGCCCTTCAACTGACCCGCACAGTCGAACTGGCCCGCCGCCTGGGCATGGCCTTCACCAACCACACCACCGTCCCCCTCACCTGGAACGCCGACGGCCGCTACTACTGGCACTACTGACGCTGCGCGGGTCGGACCAGTCCGGAGTACACGCTAGGCTGATCGCCCGTGAAGGTTTTGGTGATCGGGTCCGGTGGGCGTGAGCATGCACTGGCCTGGGCGTTGACGCAGGACCCCGAGGTCGAGCAGGTGGTGGCGGCTCCGGGGAATCCGGGGATCGCGGCGCTGCGGCCCGCGCACGACGGGCAAACGATCGTTTGCCGGTCGGTGGAGATCGAGGACCACGACGCTGTCCTCGCGCTGGCACAGGAGATCGAGGCGGACCTGGTCGTGGTCGGACCGGAGGCGCCGCTCGTCGCCGGGCTGGCCGACCCGCTGCGGGAGGCCGGGTTCGCGGTGTTCGGTCCGTCCGGGGAAGCCGCACAGATCGAGGGCTCGAAGGCGTTCGCGAAGGACGTGATGGCTGCCGCGAGCGTGCCGACCGGGCGTGCGTACGTGTGCACGACGCCGGAGGAGGCTGCGACCGCGATCGACGCGTTCGGTCCGCCGTACGTCGTGAAGGACGACGGGCTCGCCGCGGGCAAGGGGGTTGTGGTCACCTCGGACCGCGAGGAGGCGCTCGCGCACGCGGCGCAGTGTGGGCAGGTGCTGATCGAGGAGTTCCTGGACGGCCCCGAGGTCTCGCTGTTCGCGATCACCGACGGCACCACGGTGCTGCCGATGCAGCCGGCGCAGGACTTCAAGCGCCTCGCTGACAACGACGAAGGCCCCAACACCGGCGGCATGGGCGCGTACACACCGTTGCCCTGGGCACCGGATGACCTGGTTGCCGAGATCACCGAGAAGGTCCTGCAGCCGACCATCGACGAGCTCCGCCACCGCGGTACGCCGTTCAGCGGTCTGCTGTACGCCGGTCTCGCGCTGACCTCACGTGGTGTCCGCGTGATCGAGTTCAACTGCCGCTTCGGCGACCCGGAGACGCAGGCGCTGCTGCCGATGCTGAAGACCCCGCTCGGCGGTCTCCTGCTCGCAGCCGCCACCGGCAAGCTGGCCGACCAGGGCGACCTGAGCTGGCGCGATGCCGCATCGGTCGCGGTGGTCGTCGCCGCGAAGAAGTACCCGTCCAGCCCGCGCAAGGGCGACCCGATCGCCGGCGTCGAGCAGGCCGAGAGCGACGACGTCCGCGTCTTCCACGCCGGTACGGCGCTCGACGGCGAGGAGCTCGTCACGTCCGGCGGCCGCGTACTGGCGGTCAGTGCGGTCGGCAAGGACCTCGCCGAGGCCCGCCAACGCGCGTACGCCGCCGTCGGCCAGATCCGCATCAAGGGCTCCCAGCACCGCACCGACATCGCCCTCAAGGCCGAACGCGGCGAGATCACGCTCTGACGACTCCTCTCCACCCCCGGCCTGTGAGAAAGTCATACGCTCGAGGGAACCGGATCGATGGGTCGGGGGTGTAGGTGGTTATGGAGACGGAGGGGCTGCGGGAGTTCTACCGCGCGCACCAGCCACGGCTGGTCGGGGTGATCTCGTTGCTCACCGGGTCGCGGGCCGAGGCGGAAGACATCGTCCAGGAGGCGTTCGTCCGGCTGGTGCCCCGGTGGCAGAAGGTCTCGCGGTACGACTCTCCGGAGGCCTGGGTGCGCCTGGTCGCCGTCCGGCTTGCCGCGAACCGGCACCGTGACGGGAACCGGTTCACGCAGCTGTTCCACCGGCTGCCGGCGGAACACGTCCCGGACCCCGCCGACAGGTACGCCGGTGATCTCGAGCAGGCTCTCGCCGGCCTGCCGATGCCGACCCGGCAGGTCGTCGTCCTCCATTACGTCTGTGACCTGAGCGTGGCTCAGGTGGCGGACACGCTCGGGATCGCGGAAGGCACGGTCAAATCGCGCCTGTCCCGCGCCCGGGACGCCCTGTCCGATTCATTGCTGTTGAGGAGTGACGACCATGCCTGATCTGCAAGAGGACCTGCAGGCCCTGGCGGACCGCAAGGCTGCCGATTCCGCCGGTGACTTCGACTCCGTCCTGACCGCGGCCCGTTCCCGCAAGCGCCGCCTGACCGCCGGCCTGACCGTGCTCGGTGCGGCCGTCGTGGTCGGCGCCGTCGCGGTCGTCCCCACGCTCCGGCCGGCGCACGACGCGCCGGTAGCCGACAGCCCGGTCCCGACGAACATGATCGCGCCGCCCGAGGTGTCCGTCCAGCCGAACCCGGCGCCCGTCGAGAAGGCCGGTCCGCTCACGCTGACCTCGGCGAAGGCACTGGTCGCCGGTGGCCAGGTCGTCGCGTCGTTCCCGGACAAGCAGGTCCGGCACGTGACCTTCACGCTCGCGTCGGCGGCCAAGCCGGACGTGCCGCTCTACACGCTGGTGGCCAAGGTGCCCGGCGACGCGTCCACGCCGTACTCGATGAAGGTGAACCCGGGTGAGTCCGGGATCGCGATCCCGCAGTACACCGGCGCCGGGCCGTACACGCTGGCCCTGCCGAAGGGGCTCGCCGCCGGTTCGTACCAGGTGTGCACCCTGTCCGGCGCCAAGCTCTGTGGTCTGGTGACCGTCAAGTAGTAGCCGTCTGGGAGAATGGGGCTCGTGACCAAGCCCCTGATCCCCAACGTTCTCGCCGCGCGCTACGCCAGTCTGTCGATGGCGGAGCTGTGGTCACCGGAGCACAAGATCGTGCTCGAGCGGAAGCTCTGGGTCGCGGTGCTGAGGGCCCAGAAGGAGCTCGGGGTCGAGGTTCCGGACGGGGTCGTCGAGGACTACGAGCGGGTGATCGACCAGGTCGACCTGGCATCGATCGCGGCCCGGGAGCGGGTCACGCGGCACGACGTGAAGGCGCGGATCGAGGAGTTCAGCGCGCTCGCCGGGCACGAACACATCCACAAGGGGATGACGAGTCGTGACCTGACCGAGAACGTGGAGCAGCTCCAGATCCGCGCCGGCCTCGAGCTGGTCCGCGACCGCGCGGTGGCCACCGCCGTACAGCTCGGTCAGAAGGCGGCCGAGCACGCGGCGCTGGTGATGACCGGCCGCTCCCACAACGTCGCCGCGCAGGCGACCACACTGGGCAAGCGGTTCGCCTCGGCCGCGGACGAGCTGCTGGTCGCGATCGCGCGGATCGAGGAGCTGATCGAGCGGTATCCACTGCGCGGCATCAAGGGCCCGGTCGGTACGTCGCAGGACATGCTCGACCTGTTCGGCGGCGACGAGATCAAGCTGGCCACGCTGGAGACCACGATCGCGCAGCACCTGGGCTTCAGCCACACGCTGACCAGCGTCGGCCAGGTGTACCCACGGTCGCTCGACTACGAGGTCGTCTCCGCGCTGGTGCAGCTGGCCGCCGGGCCGTCCAGCCTGGCGACGACGATCCGGCTGATGGCCGGGCACGAGCTGGTCACCGAAGGCTTTAAGGAGGGCCAGGTCGGCTCCTCGGCGATGCCGCACAAGATGAACACCCGGTCGTGCGAGCGGGTCAACGGCCTCGCCGTCATCCTCCGCGGATACGCGTCGATGGCGGGCGAGCTGGCCGGCAACCAGTGGAACGAGGGCGACGTCTTCTGCTCCGTCGTACGGCGGGTCGCGCTGCCGGACGCGTTCTTCGCGCTGGACGGGCTGTTCGAGACGTTCCTGACCGTCCTGGACGAGTTCGGGGTGTACCCGGCCGTCGTGTCGCGTGAGCTCGAGCGGTACCTGCCGTTCCTGACCACGACCAAGGTGCTGATGGCCGCGGTGAAGAACGGCGTCGGCCGGGAGACCGCGCACGAGGTGATCAAGGAGCACGCGGTCGCGACCGCCCTCGACCTGCGCAAGGGTCTGGCCGGCAACGACCTGTTCCACCGCCTCGGCGCCGACGGCCGGCTCGGCCTCACCGAGGAGCAGATCGTCGGCATCGTCGGCGAGCCGCTGACGTTCACCGGCGCGGCCGTCGCCCAGGTCGGAGCGGTCGTCGCGAAGATCGACGACCTGGCGAAGCGCTACCCGGAGGCCGCCGCCTACACCCCGGGTGACATCCTCTAACCCGTGTTCGCACCGCTCACCTGGTTCCTGGTTGCGCTGTCGCTCGCCGCGGCGGTGTTCGCCGTCGTCCTCGCGGCGCGCGACAAGCGGATCAATTGGACATTGCTCGGCATGCTCGGGGTGATCGAGGTCGCGCTGGTGGCGCAACTGGTGGTCGGCATCGTGCAGCTGAGCGGGACCGACCGGGACGTGTCCGGGCCGTTCTTCATCGGCTACCTGATCGGCTCGCTGATCATCCTGCCGATCGGGGCGTTCTGGGCGCTGGCCGAGAGCAGCCGCTGGGGCGCCGGCGCGCTGGCCATCGCCTGCGTCGTGATCCCGATCCTCGAGCTCCGGCTGTACGACGTGTGGACGGCCTGACATGACCGATCCCGCAGCGACCAAGCACGGCCCGGGCCGGATCCTGATCGCGGTGTACGGCGTGTTCGCGCTGGCCGCGACCGCCCGCGCCGGCGTACAGATCGCGACGAAGTTCAGCGACGCCCCGATCGCCTACGTGTTGTCGGCCGTTGCCGCGATCATCTACTGCGCGGCGACGTTCGCGTTGGCCAAGGCAACGAACGTGTCCCGCAAGGTCGCCACGACAGCGATCGCGATCGAGCTGATCGGCGTACTCGCGATCGGTGCGTTCAGCTACGCCGCCCCGGACGACTTCCCGGATGCGACCGTGTGGTCGCACTTCGGGCAGGGCTACGGGTTCGTGCCGGTGGTGCTGCCGGTACTCGGACTGCTCTGGTTGCGTCGCACTCGGTAACTGCCAGGAAACTGCCAGCCACACGCAGGGGCTGCCACAGGTTCGCCGGACAGCATCGGTGACATGCAGATTCCAGGTCATCCTCGGGTCGAGATCGTCGTGCCCGTCAAGAACGAGGAAAACGACCTCGGACCGAATATCAGACGGTTGCGGGAGTTCCTCGACACCGCTTTCCCGTTCCCGGCCGAGGTCTGCATCGCGGACAACGGAAGTACGGACGCGACATATGAGATCGGCATGCTGCTCGCGAGCGAGCTGCCCGGGGTCCGGATCGTCCGGCTCGAGCAGTCCGGCCGCGGCCGCGCGCTGAAGCAGGTCTGGTCCGCGAGTACCGCCGAGGTGCTCGCGTACATGGACGTCGACCTGTCCACCAACCTGAACGCCATGCTCCCGCTGGTGGCGCCGCTGCTGGCCGGGCACAGTGATGTTGCCATCGGCACCCGGTTGGCGAAGAGCTCGCGGGTGGTCCGGCGGCCGAAGCGTGAGTTCATCTCGCGCTCGTACAATCTGTTGCTGCGGGCAACATTGAGTGCGCATTTCTCGGACGCCCAGTGCGGGTTCAAGGCGATCCGTGCCGACGTCGCGCACGAGCTGCTGCCGCTGGTCGAGGACACCAGCTGGTTCTTCGACACCGAGCTGCTGGTGCTGGCCGAGAAGGCCGGGCTGCGGATCCACGAAGTACCGGTGGACTGGGTCGACGACCTCGACTCCCGGGTCGCGATCGCGAAGACGGTCGGCGAGGATCTGCGGGGGATCGCTCGACTGATGCGCAGCCGCGTCGACCTCGAGCCGGTCCGGCAGAAGTACGGCCGCCCGCGGATCCTCGATCCTCGTACGGCGATGGCGGCCCGGGTACTGCGCTTCTGCGCGGTCGGCGTGCTGAGTACCGCGGCGTACGCGCTGCTCTATCTCGTGCTGCGCCAGGGCATGCCGGCCCAGGCGGCGAACCTGCTGTCGCTGCTGATCACGGCGGTCGGCAACACCACGCTCAACCGCCGGATCACCTTCGGCGTACGCGGCGTGGAAGGCCGTTGGCGGCATCAGCTGCGCGGCCTGGTTGCCTTCGGCATCGGGTGGAGCTTGACCGCGGCGTCGCTCTGGCTGTTGCACACGGCAATCGCCGCTCCGCACCAAGCGGTGGAGATCACCGTGCTGACCATCGCGAACCTGGCCGCCACCGTGGTCCGGTTCAGCCTCTTCCAGACGTGGGTGTTCGACGACGACGCGCCTACCTTGCCCGCCTTCGAACCCCCTGCGGTTCTCGACCAGACCCGGAGCAATTGATGACAACCCTGACCGACCCCGTCGAGGCGACGCGGCCGCGGGCGATCAGTACGCAGTACACGCTGGGCCGGGACAAGGTCCTGTACGGCGGGCTGCTGGTGCTGACCGCGATCGCGTACCTGTGGGGACTGTCCAAGAACGGCTATGCCAACGAGTACTACGCGGCCGCCGTGCAGGCCGGGTCGACGAGCTGGAAGGCCTGGTTCTTCGGGTCGTTCGACTCGTCGAGCTTCATCACCGTGGACAAGACCCCCGGGTCGCTGTGGGTGATGGGGTTGTCCGCGCGGATCTTCGGCTTCAACAGCTGGAGCATGCTGGTGCCGCAGGCGCTGATGGGGGTCGCGAGCGTCGGGTTCGTGTACGTGTCGGTGCGGCGGTGGTTCTCCGCGAACGCCGGGCTGCTGGCCGGCGCGATCCTCGCGGTCACGCCGGTCGCGGTGCTGATGTTCCGGTTCAACAACCCGGATGCGCTGCTGATCCTGCTGCTCTGCGCGGGTGCGTGGGCCGTGACGCGGGCGATCGACTCGGTGAAGCACTCGGCCCGGTGGATGATCCTGGCCGGTGCGCTGGTCGGGTTCGGGTTCCTGACGAAGATGCTGCAGGCGTTCCTGATCCTGCCGGCGTTCGGGCTGGCGTACCTGGTGGCCGGGAAGCCGGCGCTCGGGAAGCGGCTGATCCACCTCGTGCTGGCGACGGTCTCGCTGATCGTGAGTGCCGGGTGGTGGGTCGCGATCGTCGAACTGCTGCCCGCTTCGGCGCGGCCGTACATCGGCGGGTCATCGGACAACAGCATTCTCGAGCTGACGCTCGGGTACAACGGGCTTGGCCGGTTGAGCGGTAATGAGACCGGTTCTGTCGGCGGCGGTATCGGCAACCCCGGCTGGGGTGGCGCGACGGGTCTGCAGCGGCTGTTCGGTGGTGAGTTCGGGTCGCAGATCTCCTGGCTGATGCCGGCTGCGCTGCTCGCGACCGTCGTACTGATCGTCGCTGCGGGCAAGGCGCCGAGGACGAACAAGACCCGCGCTTTCGCGTTGCTGTGGGGCGGATGGCTCGTGGTCACCGGGCCGGTGTTCAGCTACATGCAGGGCATCATCCACCCGTACTACATGATCGCGCTGGCGCCGGCCTTCGGTGCGGTGATCGGTGCCGCGATGTCGATCCTGTGGCGCCGCCGGGCCGAGTGGTTGCCGCGGGCAACTCTTGCGGGTGGGGCGTTGCTGACGGCCGGCTGGAGCTTCGCGTTGCTGAACGGGACTCCGACCTGGCACCCGTGGCTGCGGTGGGTGGTGCTGATCACCGGTGTGCTAGCGGCCGGGTTGGTGCTGCTGCTGCCGGAGCTCAAGTTGCATCGGACGGCGGCTCGACGCGCCGGGATCGCGGCTGCGGCGGTGTTGGCGTTCAGCGCGCTGGCGGGGCCTACGGCGTACTCGTTGGACACCATCAGTACGGCGCATGCGGGAGCGATTCCGACTGCTGGTCCCGGCGGGATGGGCGGTATGGGCGGCGGACGTGGTGGCTTTGCGGGCGGGCGGATGGGTACTCCGCCCGGACAGACCGGGACTGGTACGACGGGGCAGCCTGGGACTACTACCGGGGGTGGAATGCCTGGTGGTGGGTTCCTCGGGGGTGGCGGGACCAGTGGAGTCTCGAGTGAGCTGGTGACGCTGCTGCAGCAGGGCGCGAAGGGGTACACCTGGGCCGCCGCCTCGGTGACCGCGAACGGTGCCGCGCCGCTGCAGATTGCGTCCGGCGAGCCGATCATGGCGATCGGCGGGTTCAACGGGACCGACCCGGCGCCGTCGCTGGCCGAGTTCAAGCAACTGGTTGCCCAGGGCAAGATCCACTACTTCATCGGTGGTGGCGGAATGGGTGGCGGCTTCGGCGGCCGTGGCGGGACCTCGAACGAGATCTCGACCTGGGTCTCGGAGAACTTCACTGCGCAGACCGTCGGCAGCACCACCGTGTACGACCTCTCCACCGGAACAGGAGCATGAAGATGACGCAACCCCAAGAAGCCCAGTGGCAAGCCGCCCGAGCGGCCCAGGCCGGCACCGCACCACAGCCGCCGACCGCACCGCAGCCGCCGACCGCGCCTGCACCTGCAGCGGAGGCAGCTCCAAGTATGAAGCGGCCCAGCAACGTGGTGCTCGCCGGGGCCGGGTCTGTGCTTGCGGTGCTGGCTTTCCTTGGTGGGATGGCTGTCGGGCACTCGTGGGACGGGACGAGCACCCAGCAGAACCAGTTCGGTGGGCCGGGTGGTGGCGTCGGCCGCGGATTCCAGGGACAGGGCAACGGTCAGGGAACCGGGCAAGGCACAGTCCCCGGCCAGGGTCAAGGGCAGGGGACCACCGGTCAGGGCCAGGGAACCCAGCAGGGTCAGGGAACGCTTCCAGGGCAGGGAACCCAGCAGGGGCAGGGGACGACGCAGAACGGGTGAACCTGACTTGAAGTAGGCAGCCCGGCGGGTCATGAGCGGACACTCGGCCCGCCGGGCGTTGTTTCTGGACGATCGTCAAGCTGTAAGACGACACGCGGAATGGTTCACCGGCCCACGGGGTGGGGTAGGGATGGGGGCGTGGAATGGTCGAACGTCACCTGGTTCCTGACCGCGCTCGGCGCGGTCGTCGTCCTGATCACGCGCGTCCGGCTCGGTGGAACGGTGGTGGACGGCACCGCTCACGGCGCCGGCCGGCACGGGTTTTCTGCTGCCCTGCTGCGGTTGCACACCGTCGTGGGTGTGATCACGCTGCTCGGCTGGGTCGTTGCCCTGGTCACCGGTCGGCGGGAGATCGCGTTCGTGATGCTGGCCGGGTGGTGGTTGCTGACCGTCATCGGACTGTTGCTTCTGGCCCGTTGGTTGCCGAGTGGAGGCAAGCATTCCGAGGACACGCAGAGTGATGCGTGGGGTTCCGGCGCGGGCCTGTCCGTCCTCGGCCACGTCGGCATGCTGGTCGGCGTCTGCTACTTCACCTTCGTCACGATCACCGATCGCCTGTGAGCCCTGCGATCAGCGCCACGACAGAACGCCGTACGGCGGCCTCGAACGCTTCTGGTGAGAGCGTTGCGCCCGCGCCCGCGACGCGGTCGTACATCAACCCGTCCATCATCGCGGCCACCGGCCACGCCGCCGCCTCCGGCTCGGGTATGCCGAGCCCGTCGAGCAACTGCGCGAGCATCGCGCGCAGTTGCAGCCCGCCCTCGGTGATCGCCGCCCGCAGTTCGGGCTGACGACTCGCCTCCAACGACAGCTCGTACCGCGCGACCAGATCGTCCGGGCGATCGCGCGCCATCCCTGCCGTCATCCCGACCAACAGTTCGACCGGATCCGCGCCGGCCGGTGGCATCGCGCTCACGTCCCGGGTGAGCATCCGGCTCACGCATGCGGTGAGCAGAGCGTTCCGGGTGCGCAAGTAGTACGACGTCGATCCCGGCGGCAGGCCGGCCTCGGTGTCGACCGCGCGGTGGGTCAGCCCGCGCAAACCGCGCGTCGCGACCAGATGGATCGCGGCGTCGGCGATGGCGTCCTGGCGATCCGCACCTCGCGGAACCTGCTTCGTCACGCCGGTCAGTCTCGCACTTCCCAACCAAACTCTACAGATGTAGAGTCCAGTTCATGAGTACGGCGATCGTGGTCGGAGCGGGTATCGGAGGGGTTACGGCTGCTGTCGCGCTGCAACGGTGCGGCTGGCAGGTCACAGTGCTGGAGCGTGCTCCCGAGCTGGGCGAGGTGGGGGCCGGCATCTCGGTCTGGCCGTCGGCGGTCGCCGTGCTCGAGGAGCTCGGGGTGAAGGGCGTCGAGAAGGCGTCGGTGCAGTCGAAGCCGGCCGGCATGCGCAGGCCCGACGGCCGCTGGGTCGTCAGTGCGGCCGAGCTCGGCGTCGAGCTGCCGGTGATGATCCACCGGGCGCAGTTGCACGACCTGATCACGGCCGAGTTCGGTCCGGCCGTCACAGTTCGGACCGGATACGAAGTACGGACCGTCACCCAGGACGCGGACGGCGTCACGGTCAACGGTGAGCTTCACGCCGATCTCGTGGTCGCCGCGGACGGGATCCGGAGCGTGGTGCGGGGAGCGTTGTACCCGCAGTACAAGGGCCCGCGGTACTCCGGGTTCTCGGCGTACCGCGGGATCGCGGATGTGGAGCTGGACGACGGCGGTGGGGAGACCTGGGGCCGTGGGCAACTGTTCGGGTTCGCGCGGCTGATCGACGGGCGGTACTACTGGTACGGGACGGCGAACCAGCCGGCCGACGCGGCGAGCGAGCCGACCGTGTTCAAGAGCTGGCACGATCCGATCCCGAGGCTGATCGCCGGCAGCGAGAAGGTGCTGCAGAACGACATCTACGACCTGACGCTGCCGTTGGTCCCGTTCGTCCAGGGCCGGATCGTCCTGCTCGGCGACGCAGCCCACGCGATGACGCCGAACCTCGGCCGCGGCGCGTGCTCCGCGATCGAGGACGCCGGTGCGCTGGCGCGGCACCTGCAGGCGAGCGAGCTCAGTCAGGCGTTGACGGCGTACGACGCCGAACGGCGACCCGCGACGACCAAGCTGGTCAAGCGGTCGCGGGGTCTCGGCCGGCTCGCGCAGGTCGAGAATCCGGTGGTGTGCGGGCTCCGCGACGGGCTGTTCGCCCTAGGGGGCAAGGTGATGGCGCTGCGTGCCCGCAAGTAGGCTCGCGGCGTGATCACTACGCCGCAGGCGCCGGAGATCCCCGGCGCGAAGCACATCCACTCCGGCAAGGTCCGGGACCTGTACGAGCTGGAGTCCGGCGATCTGCTGATGGTGGCGAGCGACCGGATGAGCGCGTTCGACTGGATCCTGGAGTCGCTGATCCCCGACAAGGGGAAGGTGCTCACCGCGATGAGCCTGTGGTGGTTCGAGCAGCTGGACGTGCCGAACCACATCATCTCCACCGATGTGCCGGCCGAGGTCGCGGGCCGCGCGGTGGTGTGCGAGAAGCTGGCGATCTACCCGGTCGAGTGCGTGGCGCGCGGATACCTCAGCGGCACCGGCCTGCTCGACTACAACGCCACCGGCGCCGTCTGCGGCATCCCGCTGCCGGACGGACTGGTCGAGGGCTCCCGGCTGGACGACCCGATCTTCACCCCGGCGACCAAGGCCGAGCTCGGCGAACACGACGAGAACGTCTCGTACGACGCGGTGGTGGCAACCGTCGGCGCGGACACCGCGTCGACGCTGCGGGACACCACCCTGGAGATCTACGCGTGGGCGCGGTCGATGGCCGAGGATCGCGGGATCATCCTGGCGGACACGAAGTTCGAGTTCGGCGCCCGCGCGGACGGGACGCTGGTGCTCGCCGACGAGGTGCTCACCCCGGACTCGAGCCGCTTCTGGCCGGCCGACCAGTGGTCCCCGGGCAAGCAGCAGCCGTCGTACGACAAGCAGATCGTCCGCGACTGGCTGCAGTTCGAGTCCGGCTGGGACCGTACGTCGGGGGAGGCGCCGCCGCCGCTGTCCGACGAGGTGATCGAGCGGACCAGGGCGGCGTACATCAACGCCTACGAGCAGCTGACCGGCCGTAAGTTCGACGCTTAGAAGGCGCTGACACCCAGGGCGAGCAGGATGAAGCGGGCGCCGCGGCCGGCCAGCACCGACAGGGTGAAGACCACGGTCCGCATCCGCGAGGCGCCGCCGATCAGCGCCACGCCGTACAGCGGTGGGACGCCGACGAAGGCGCTCAGCAGCGTCACCGGGATGCCCCAGCGGCTGTCGCTCATCGCGTCCAGGAGGCGTTTGGTGACGTCGCGGTTCCACTGGATGAAGCGGCCCCGGCGGGTGTCCAGGTTGACCGGCTTGGGTTCCTTGGTCTTGCGGGCCGCGTAGCCGGGGCGGTACCGGACGGCCAGGAACATGGCGACCTTGCCGATGGTCTGGCCGACGGAGATCCCGGCCGCGGCGACGACCGGGTTCAGGGCATGGGTGGCACCGACGGCGAGGACGTACGCCTCGGCATTCATCACCGGTACGACGGCGGACCCGATGCCGAAGCCCACCGCGAGTACCAGTTGCCACACCCACATGACTCCGAGGCTATGCGCCATTGCGGCCATTCCCACGCATCTCAGGCCCACCTTCGGGGGTAGACCAGGGTCCACCCCCTCATCGCGGGTTTCCCGGGGCGGCGAGCCAGCGGCCGCAGAGGATCATGATCAGGCGGTACGACGACACCACCTTGACCGCGAGCGCCGCGATCGCGACGACGTACGGCAGCCACTGCGCGCCGGTGTGGCCGGCCACGACCAGCGAGACCACCACGGCGCCGGTGTTCAGTGCCTTGGCGGGCTTGGACCAGTTCCAGAGGAAGATCGGCCGGTCGACCTTGTAGAAGTAGTTCGGGCTGAGCATCCACGGCCAGAGCAGGAACGAGAACGTCAGCATCGTGTCGAGTACGCCGAACTGCGCCAAGTAGATCGCCAGCGGGCCGATCGTCTCCGGGTACGTCGCCATGAACGCGGCCGCGAGCAGGAACGAGCAGGCCCGGTCGCAGACGATGTCGAACACCGCGCCGGACAGCGACTCCTCGTTCCGCTTGCGGGCCACCCAGCCGTCGAGACTGTCGCCGAACCAGTACGAGAAGTACCCGAGCACCAGCCAGGCCAGGTCGCCGGTACGGAACGCGAAGGTGGCGACCGTCATCGCGATCAAAGTCCGGACCAGGGTGATGCGGTTCGGCAGGCCCAACAGCAGCGCAGGCCGGACCGCTAAAGGGGTCGTGCTCATGCGGCCCTCAGATTCTCGGGATCCAGTGCGTCCCGGAGTTGGTTGCGAAGGAGGTAACCGGCGGCCGTGCCGCCGAGATGGCCGAGCAGCCAGCCGCCGGCCGTCAGGGCCGCCGCGATCAGCAGCGTGCCTGGCTCGAATGGATCGACCGCGCCGCCGACCACGCGACCGAGGCCGATCAGGGTGCCGAGCAGCAGACCGGTCGCAAGCGCGGGTGCGGCGACCGCAGTCAACTGGCGGCGGATCACCCGGCGCAGGAACGCCAGGTCCACGCCCAGTGCGGTCAGGCTGGCGAACTGGCGACGATGGTCGACCAGCTGGTCCGCGACACCGACGATCAGGGCAGCCATCGCGGTCAGCGCGACCAGGGCGAGTCCGGCGATCGTCAGCCCGAAACCAGTGGTGTAGAACGCGGCATTGCCACCCCGGTCGTTCACGGCGTGGACTCCGGCGATCGCGTTGGCCATGGTGCCGACGAGGAAGCCGCAACAGCCCAGCAGCATGCAGATGCGAGACGCCGGGCGCGAGTCGGTGACCAGCCGGAGGCCGGTCAGCATGTACGCCGGATCACTCGACCGCTGCAGCCGCAGCCCGACGGCGCGGATCCACAACGCCGACATGCTCAGGAAGAGCAGTGCGATCCCTGCGAGCGCGATCGTCGACGCGATGTAGCCCAAGTACCGCGAGGTCGCCAGACCGATCACGATCAGCACCGGCCCGGCGATGATGCCCGTACGACGCTGCGCCGCGGTCTCCGGCGTGGATGGCACAGGACCGTCCCGGTGCAACAGACTGCCGATCACCGCACCAGCTGCCGTCATCGCGATCACAACGGGGATCCACAGAGCTGCGTCCAGCACCTCCGCGCCAGGCAGGATCCGGGCCATCCGGGGGAGTGCGCCGAACAGCAGGCTGAGCAGCAGGTACGCCGGTCCGGCGAGCAGTCCGCCGACCAGGCCCGCGATAGCTGCATCGGTCACGGTCAGCTGGCGCAGCTGCTTGCGGGACGCACCTGCCAGTCGGAGCGCGTCCAGTCGCCGTTCGCGTGCCGCCGTACCCAGGCGCAGGGCCTGGACTGCGAGGCCTCCGGTGAGTACGGCGAGGATGATGAGGATCGCGATCAGTCCGGAGCGGAGGCCGGGCTCGGCGACGTAGTTGCTGTAGATGTCTTCGCTCAGCGGGCCCTTGCCCAGGCGCGCGATGCGCAACGCGCCAAGTAGTAGGGAGCCGCTGAGTGCCAGGGTCGCAGTGGCCAGCTTGACCCGGCTGTGGTCGGCCAGCGTCCGCGAGCGGGACAGCTGCACCAGCGTCTCGAGTGTCATCCGAGCGACACCTCGTGCTGGATCAGGCCGTCGCGCAACCTGATCTCACGGTCCGCCGAGGAGGCGACGACGTTGTCGTGCGTCACCATCAGCAGCGCGGCGCCGCGGTACCGGGCGGCCTGCAGCAGTACGTCGAGCAGCTCCTGCCCGGCGCGGCTGTCCAGGCTGCCGGTCGGCTCGTCAGCGAGTACGACGGACGGCCCGGTGACCAGCGCGCGCGCCAACGCGGCACGCTGCGTCTGGCCGCCGGATAACTCGGACGGAACCGCGTCGGCGTCGTCGGCGATCCCCACCTGGTCCAGCCAGTGCCGTGCGGCCACGTGGGCCTCGCCGCGCTCGTGGCCGTCCAGGAGGAGTGGCAGCGCCACGTTGTCGATCAGTGGCAGATCCGGCACCAGCTGCCCGAACTGCAGCACGATGCCGACCTTCGTACGCCGGAGTGCCGCGCGCTGCTCCTCCGGCAGCGTGGCCAGGTCCTGACCGTCCACCCGGACCACACCCGCGTCGGGCGTGAGGATGCCAGCCGCACAGTGCAGCAATGTGGACTTGCCGCAGCCGCTGGCGCCGGTGACCGCGACTACCTCACCTGGTTTGAGCTTCAGACTCACGCCGCGGAGCGCAGTGTTCCGCCGGTACGAGTACTCGACGCCCTCCAGCTCCAGCACTGGTTGTCCACTCATCTGTGAGCCCCCCTTTGCTCTGAGATGCGGTCCAAGGCGCTGTCCAGCCAGCGCAGGTCGGCGTCGAGATGGGCCACGATGTACTCGCGGACCAGTGGTGAGGTCGGGTCGTCGTCGGCGGGCGTCTCGCGCAGCTCGCGGATCCGGCGCAGGTGACTGGCGCGCTGACGGGCAAGGAAGCCGGCCGCGTCCCCGCCGGTGCGGATGGCTGCCACGAGCTTCCGTAGTACCTCGTCGGCGCTGCCCCAGGCCGGCGGGACCGGGTCGGTGAGCCAGTCGGCCAGGTGGTCGCGGCCCTTGCTGGTGAGCGCGTAGACGGTCCGGTCGGGGCCTCCGCCGGATGTCTTGTCGACCACCTCGACCAGGCCGTCGCGCTCCAGTCGACCCAGCGTCGTGTACACCTGGCCGAAGGCCAACGGTCGGCTGTCGGGGAACCACGCGTCATGGCCGCGCTTCACGTCGTACCCGTGGGCCGGGCCGGCGGACAGTAGCCCTAATACGAGCTCTGCGGTGGCCATATCGGTGACTATACACTGCGTGTATGTACTGAGTGAATAGTCTCGGATGCGGCATTCTGGTGCTCGCTCGGTAGGATTCAGGCGTCACCCCGGAACGAACCTGGAGTAGTCAGTGGCTCGCGTTGTCGTCGACGTCATGCTCAAGCCCGAGATTCTCGACCCGCAGGGCAAGGCGGTGCACGGCGCGTTCGGCCGGCTCGGCTTCGACGGCGTGGCCGACGTCCGGCAGGGAAAGCGCTTCGAGATCACCCTGGACGGTGAGGCGACGGAGGAGCGGGTCGCCGAGATCCGCAAGGCCGCGGACACCCTGCTGGCCAATCCGGTGATCGAGGACTACACGCTGCACGTGGAGAACGGACAGTGAAGATCGGGGTCGTCACCTTCCCGGGTTCGCTGGACGACGCGGACGCCCGGCGGGCGGCCGCGGTGGCCGGTGCCGAGGCGGTCGCGCTCTGGCACGGTGACGCGGACCTGCACGGCGTGGACGCGGTCGTCCTGCCCGGCGGCTTCTCGTACGGCGACTACCTGCGCGCCGGCGCGATCTCCCGGTTCGCCCCGGTGATGGAGACCATCATCAAGAAGGCCGGTGAGGGCCTGCCGGTGCTGGGGATCTGCAACGGCTTCCAGGTGCTGTGCGAGTCGCACCTGCTGCCCGGTGCGCTGATCAAGAACCACCACCGCAAGTTCATCTGCAAGGACCAGCCGCTGCGGATCGAGAACAACCGCACCGCCTGGACCAGCGACTACGACGCCAACCACGAGATCACCATCGTGCTGAAGAACCAGGACGGTTCGTTCGTCGCGGACGAGGCGACGCTGGACCGGCTGGAGGGCGAGGGCCGCGTCGTCGCCCGCTACCTGGACGAGAACCCGAACGGCTCGTACCGCGACATCGCCGGGATCACCAACGAGCGCGGCAACGTGGTCGGCCTGATGCCGCACCCCGAGCACTGCGTCGAGACACTCACCGGCCCGACCACGGACGGCCTGGGCTTCTTCACCTCGGTGCTGAAGGCCGTCGTCGCCTCCTGATGAGCCTGACAGGGGTGCGGTCGCTCCTGGCCCGCACCCTCTTACTAGCGGCGGCGGTCGTCCTGGCCGGCACTGGTACGGCGGCTGCACAACCCACCGACCTGATGGCGAAGGTCGTGGTGATCGGCGTACCCGGGCTGAGCTGGAGTGACGTACAGGCTTCGCCGGAGCTGACCGCCTTGGTGAATCAGTCGCATGTGGGGTCGATCTCGGTGAAGACGGCCGGGCCGCACACCTGTCCGGTCGACGGGTGGTTGACGATCAGCGCCGGTACGCGTGCCTGGGGCAACGTTCCGGACCAGCCGTGTGGTGACCTGCCCGCGGTGACCGACGGCAAGATCGCCGGCTGGCAGTCGTACGTCGACCGCCAGGCCGAGCACCACACCGGCGCTCCCATCGGCCGCCTGGGCATCAGCCGCGACCGGGTCTGCGGCTTCGGCCCAGGCGCAGCGATCGCCGTAGCGAAGCCCAACGGCACCGTCGCCAACTGGAGCCCCGACTTCGACGCCGCCAAGCTGGCCAGTACTGCGTGTGGCGACGCGATCGTCGATGCCGGCGCCATGCCGCTCCGCGAAGGACGCGACGAAGCACGCAAGCACGTAGCAGACCTGGTGACGCAAGCCAGAGCTGCAGGTGGCTGGGTGCTGCTCGTCGGAGTCGGCCAGGAGACCGCCGACGCACACCAGCAGACGCTGGTGGCGATGCATCTCCCTCCGGACAACGGTCCGCGCTGGCTGACCAGCGACTCGACCCGCCGCCCCGGCATGATCCAGCTGACCGACATCACCGCCACCGTCCTGCGTGGGGAGGCCAAGCCGGTCGACCCAGCCGGGTCCGAGAAGGCAGGTCCGCTCGACGGCGCGGAGATCCACTTCACCGGCGGCCTGCACACCAATGCAGAAGCAGTGATCGAGGACCGCCTCGACGCCAACCAGCGGTTCGAGCAACCACGGCCGGTGCTGTTCGTGGTGGCGTTGACGATCGTCGGCGCCGAGGTGCTCGCCCTGGTGTGGTTCTTGATCAGGCGCAGCCCGGCGTCCCGTCGTACTGCGGTGTTCACGCTGCTCATGCAGGGCGGGTTCTTCATCGCTGTCTTCCTGGCGCAGGCGACGCTCTGGTGGCGGTGGCCGTCGCCCGGATTCTCCTTGTACGCCGTGACGATCGGCATCAGCGCTTTGTCCGCAGTCCTGGCGCAGGTGTTCCTGAAGCGGTACGCGTACCTCGGGCTCGCGTTGGCGGCGTACCTGCTCCTGTTGATCGACGGAGTGCTCGGTACGCCGATGCAGGTCGGCAGCATGTTCGCCGACGGGCCCGTTATCGGCGGGCGGTTCTATGGCTTCGGCAACTCGACCTTCGCCACGCTGGCGGTCGGTGCGCTGATCACGGCCGGCTGGGCCGCGCAGAAGCTGATCGACAAGAGCAGAGTGCAGGCTGCACTCGCAGTACTGGTCATCGGCGGTGCTGCGATCGTCGTGGACGGCAAGCCGGGCTGGGGTACCGACTTCGGCGGCATCATCGCGCTGACGCCGGCCGTGCTGCTGATGGCCTGGCTCACCTGGAAGGGCACCATCTCGCTGCGCGCACTGATCGGTGTGGGCGTTGCCGGCGTGCTGGCGGTGTCGTTGGTTGCCTTCCTCGACTACCTGCGTCCGCCCGAGCAGCGCAGCCACTTCGGCACGTTCGTCGCGCGGCTGCTCGACGGCGACGTCAGCGACGTACTCATCCGCAAGCTTCAGATGGCAGTCCAGTTCTTCAGCGGACCGGCCGGCTGGGGGATGCTCGTCGGAGTCATCCTCTGCATGCTGGCGACAGTCCTGCCGGACCGGGTGCCCTCGGAGTCCTACCGCGAGTTCTACCGCAGCCTGCCGATGGTCCGGCCCACGCTGCTGGCCATGTCGACGTGCGGTCTCGTCGGCATGCTGTTGAACGACGCCGGGGTCGCACTGCCCGCGATCATGATCGGCTTCGCCCTCCCACTGCTGGTGGCTCATCTCATGGCTTCCCGGCAGCCCGCTACCGTTTCACCTGAGTCCCACCTAGTGCAGGAGTCCTAACGTGTCCACCGACACCGTCAGCAATGCCACCAACACGCCTGAGGTCGAGCAGCCGTGGGCTGAGCTCGGACTGAAGCCGGACGAGTACCAGCGGATCCGGGACATCCTGGACCGGCGTCCGACCAGCTGTGAGCTGGCGATGTACTCGGTGATGTGGAGCGAGCACTGCTCGTACAAGTCGTCCAAGGTGCACCTGAAGCGGTTCGGCGAGATCCCGCAGGAGACGCCGACCGGGAAGATGCTGGCCGGTATCGGTGAGAACGCCGGCGTGATCGACATCGGCGAGGGGTACGCCGTCACGTTCAAGGTCGAGTCGCACAACCACCCGTCGTACGTCGAGCCGTACCAGGGTGCCGCGACCGGCGTCGGCGGCATCGTCCGCGACATCATCGCGATGGGTGCCCGTCCGGTCGCGGTGATGGACCCGCTGCGCTTCGGCCCGCTGGACGCTCCGGACACCAAGCGGGTGCTGCCGGGCATCGTCTCCGGCGTCGGCGGCTACGGCAACAGCCTCGGCCTGCCGAACATCGGCGGCGAGGTCGTCTTCGACCCGACGTACCTGGGCAACCCGCTGGTGAACGCGCTCTGCATCGGTGTGATGCGGCACGAGGACCTGCACCTCGCGAACGCGACCGGCGTCGGCAACCAGATGATCCTGTACGGCGCCAAGACCGGCGGTGACGGGATCGGCGGCGTGTCGGTGCTGGCTTCGGAGACGTTCGCCGAGGGTGGTCCGACCAAGCGGCCGGCGGTCCAGGTCGGCGACCCGTTCATGGAGAAGCTGCTGATCGAGTGCACGCTCGAGCTCTTCGCCGCGAACGTGGTCGAGGGCATCCAGGACCTCGGCGGCGGTGGCCTGTCCTGTGCGACCTCGGAGCTCGCCAGCGCGGGCGACGGCGGCATGCGGGTCTCGCTGGACAAGGTGCCGTTGCGGGACGCGTCGCTGTCGCCCGAAGAGATCCTGATGAGTGAGTCGCAGGAACGGATGATGGCCTGTGTCACCCCGGAGAACGTCGAAGAGTTCCTGAAGATCTGCGCGAAGTGGGACGTGCAGGCCGATGTGATCGGTGAGGTGACCGACACCGGCCGGCTGGAGATCGACTGGCACGGCGAGCGGGTCGTCGACGTACTGCCGGAGACCGTCGCGCACGAGGGGCCGGTCTACAACCGCCCGTACGCGCGGCCGGACTGGCAGGACGCGTTGCAGGCCGACGGCGCCGAGAAGTTGCCTCGGGCAAGCAGTGGCGCGGAGCTGCGGGACACCCTGCTGCGGTTGGTCGCCTCGCCGAACCTCTGTGACAAGTCGTGGGTGACGGACCAGTACGACCGGTACGTGCTCGGCAACTCGGTGCTCTCGCAGCCCGAGGACAGCGGGATGATCCGGGTCGACGAGACCAGCGGCCTGGGTGTCGCGGTCTCGACCGACTGCAACGGACGGTTCGCCAAGCTCGACCCGTACACCGGTGCGAAACTGGCGCTGGCCGAGTCCTACCGGAACGTGGCCACCACAGGTGCCCGGCCGGCAGCGGTGACGGACTGCCTGAACTTCGGCTCGCCGGAGGACTCGGGCGTGATGTGGCAGTTCACCGAGGCGATCCGGGGTCTGGTCGACGGCTGCATCGAGCTCGGCATCCCGGTCACCGGCGGCAACGTGTCGTTCTACAACCAGACCGGCGAGACACCGATCCTGCCGACCCCGGTGGTCGGTGTGCTCGGTGTGATCGACGACGTCACCCGCCGTACGCCGATCGGGTTCACGGCCGAGATGGAGGGTCACCAGCTGTACCTGCTCGGTGAGACCGAGGAGGAGCTGTCCGGCTCGGAGTGGGCGAACGTCATCCACGGTCACCTCGGCGGACGCCCGCCGGCGGTCGACCTCGAGGCCGAGAAGCAGCTGGCCGACATCCTGATCAACGCGTCGCGCGACGGGCTGATCGACGCCGCGCACGACGTCAGCGACGGCGGTGTCGCACAGGCGCTGGTCGAGTCCGCGCTGCGCGGCGGTGTCGGTGCGCGGGTGTGGGCGCCGGACGGGCTCGACCCGTTCCTGTTCCTGTTCGCGGAGTCGGCCGGCCGCGCGGTGGTCGCCGTACCGCGGACCGAGGAGGTGCGGTTCACCGACATGTGCACCGCCCGCCGCTTCCCGCACGCCAAGATCGGCGTGATCACCGGCGACACCCTCGACGTACAGGACCAGTTCGAGGTCCCGCTGGCAGAACTGCGTACGGCGTGGACGGCCACGCTGCCGTCCGTCCTGAACTGAGCCCCTGGTGCTCCTCCGGTCGTCTGGCACACTCGGTGGGGACGAGTGAGGTGATGGATGGCAGAGCGGCGGCCGGTGAAGCCGGGGGAGCTGATGGGCCTGGCGGCTGCGGCCGGCCAGGAGGCTCGGGCTGCGGCGGCTCGGCGGCGGATGGCTCAGATCCGGCTGACGGACGAGGAACGCCGGATCGCCACCGATGAGCTGGCGGAGCAGTTCGCGGTCGGGCGGCTGGACGAGTTGGAGCTGCATCGCCGGGTCGATCTGCTGAACGACGCGGTGACGCATGGCGACCTCCAGCCGATCTTTGCCGGGTTGCCGGCGCCCTCGTTGTACAAGCCGCCGGAGCGGAAGCCGGGGAAGTGGCGGTGGGCCGGGTTCGCCGCGGCCGCTTGGCTGGCGGTGCCGTTCGTGCTGACCGGGCTGCTGTTCATGGTGTTCGGCCGGGAGATCGCTGCGGCCATCTTCGGACTGCCGGCGCTGGCGTGGACGTTCTACGCGTACCGATGGGCGTCGCGTCCGGCCCGGGAGGAACGCCGGCGGTCAGGGTCCTAGCGTCGACTCGCGTGTGACCAGCTGGGCCGGGAGTTCGAGTACGCCGTGGTGTGGCGTGCCTGCGATCGCTTCCAGCAGCAGGGAGGCTGCGCGGCGCCCTAGGTCCTCGAGGCGGAGGTCGACGGTCGTGAGTGGCGGCCTGCTGGCCAGGGCCATCACCGGCCAGTTGTCGTAGCCGGTCACGGCGATCTCGTCGGGCACTGAGCGGCCGAGCTCGCGGAGGCGGTCGCAGACGCCGCGGGCGATCTGGTCGCTGCCACACGTGATTGCGTCCGGATCCTGGCGCAGTACCAGGTCTGTGGCTTGGCGACCCCAGCGTTCGGTCCACTCGCCGAACAGCGGCTCGGTGCAGAGGGCTGCGGCAACGGCATCGACGCGCTCGGCGGCTGATCGGTGGTGAGCCGGGCCGGTGATGTGGGCGATCCGAGTGCGGCCCAGACCCTGCAGGTGGGTGATTGTGGCGGCGGCGCCGGCTGCGTCGTCGACGATGACCGAGGCGTCCGCCGGATTGGTCGAGGCGGCTAGCGCGTAGACGACAGGCAGCGGTACGTCGATCGGCGGCCGCGGCTCGGTCCGCCGGCCGGTCACGACGATGCCGTCGACCCCACGCGCGACCAGTGCGCGCAGGTAGCTCTGCTCGCGTAGCGGATCGTCGCGGGTGTCGCACAGGACGGTCGCCAGCTCGCCTGCGCTGAGTACGTCCTCGACACCGCGCATGATTGGGATGCTGAAACGGCCCGAGCTGTCCGTGGTCAGCAGAGCGACGGTGTACGTCCGGCCGGACGAGAGCGCGCGGCCCCGGGCGTCCGGCGTGAACCTGAGCTGCGCGGCGGCCCGTCGTACCCGATCTCTCGTCTCCTGGCTCAGCTGGCCGGTGTTGTTCAGCGCCTTCGAGGCCGTGCCGGCGGACACGCCGGCCAGCGCGGCAACGTCGGTGATCCGCACGCCTGGCCTCTTCATCGCGTTTCCTTCCGTTCTCCGGCGGGAGCCTATCAGCAGCTCGTCACAGCGTTGCTGACCTGCGCTTTGATCTTGACCAAGGCCGTTGGCAGTCCTACGTTGTCAACGACGGAAAACGTGTGCGGTCTTTCCGTCGGTGTGATGTCCGCCCCCGTCACCCGAAAGGCGTATCGCCATGCCCGAACCCACCCCAGAAGGAATGCCCCGACGTGACTTCCTTGGTGTCTCTCTCGCAGCGGCGGCCATCGTGACCGCCCTCGATCCGGCCCACGCCGACGCTGTCCAACCGTCCGGACCACCCGCCGGTCGTGGCGGACACTATGTCCCGCAGCGCGCGCCGCTCCGGCCGGTGCCGTTCCAGAAGCTCCCGCCCGGCGCGATCGAGCCGCGCGGCTGGCTCGCGCAGCAGTTGGAGCTTCAGGTCGACGGACTCTGCGGCCGGTACGACGAGATCTCGGACTTCCTGGTCTACGAGACGAACGGCTGGGTCGATCCGGCGCAGGGAGCGTGGGAGGAGCTGCCGTACTGGCTCCGCGGGTTCGGCGACCTCGGCTACGTCACCGGCAACACCGGCGTGCTGACCAGGACGCAGCGGTGGATGGAAGGCATCCTGGGGACCCAGGCGGCCGACGGCTGGTTCGGTCCGGAGCGGCTCCGGACCTCGCTGGAGAGCGGGCCGGACTTCTGGCCGGGGATGCCGCTGCTGGCTGCGTTCCGGTCCTGGTACGAGTACTCCGGTGACGAGCGGGTCATTCCGTTCATGACGAACTACCTGGGGTTCCAGAACACGCAGCCGCCGGAGGTGTTCAACCGGTCGTGGGGTGCGTTCCGCTGGGGCGACAACATCGACAGTGCGTACTGGCTCTACAACCGCACCGGGGACGAGTGGCTGCTCGACCTGGTGACCAAGATGCACAGTGGGTCGGCGGACTACGTCGACGGCATCCCGACGTGGCACAACGTCAACCTGGCGCAGGGGTTCCGGGAGCCGCTGCAGTACTGGCTGCTGTCCGGGGAGGAGAAGCACCGCGCGGCGACGTACCGGAACTATGCGACGGTGATGGGGCTGTACGGGCAGTTCCCGGGCGGTGGGTTCGCCGGGGACGAGAACTCGCGGCCTGGGTTCGGTGATCCGCGGCAGGGGTTCGAGACGTGCGGGATCGTCGAGCTGATGCACAGCTGCGAGCTCCTCACCCGCTTCACCGGTGACAGGGCCTGGACGGATCGGTGTGAGGAGTTGGCTTTCAACTCGCTGCCGGCGTCGTACGACCCGCAGCAACAGGTGATGCACTACATCACCTGTGCCAACAGCGTGCAGCTGGATGACCAGCCGAAGCATGGGCAGTTCCAGAACCCGTTCCCGATGCAGGCCTACAAGTACGGCGTACACCAGTACCGGTGCTGTCCGCACAACTACGGCATGGGCTGGCCGTACTACGCGCAGGAGCTCTGGCTGGCGACCACGGACAACGGTCTGGCCGCGTCGATGTACGCCGCCAGCAAGGTGACTGCTCGCGTGGGTGCTGCTGGCGAGACCGTGAGCATCGTGCAGGACACGGAGTACCCGTTCTCCGACACGATCTCCTTCACCGTCCAGGGAGCGGCGCGATTCCCCTTGTATTTAAGGCGTCCCGGCTGGGCTCGCGACGTGTCAGTGAAGGTGAACGGCCAGCCGGTGCATGTCAGCGGCGACTGGCTCAAGGTGGACCGCAATTGGCACCCCGGCGATCGCGTGGAGCTGGTGCTGCCGATGCGGACGAGCACTCGGGTCTGGGACGACAACCAGCACTCGGTGTCTGTGGACCGCGGCCCGTTGACGTACTCGCTGCAGATCGACGAGCAGTACGAGCGCATCGGTGGAACTGATGAATGGCCGGAGCTCTCTGTCTATCCGGAGTCACCGTGGAACTACGGCCTGGTCGCAGGTGCGCGCTTCGACGTCGTACGACGGGACGCCGGCGCGAATCCCTTTACTACCGAGGGAGTGCCGCTCGCGCTGACCACGCAGGCGCGGCGGCTCCCGCAGTGGGAGACGGACACCGAGGACGTGGTCGGGCTGCTGCAGCCGAGTCCGGCGCAGTCATCAGAACCTGTGGAGACGGTGACGCTGATTCCGATGGGTGCGGCGCGGCTGCGGGTCACGTCGTTCCCGCAGGTGTCACCGCACGGCAAGGAGTGGAGCTACCGGACGCGGATCACGGCGTCGCATGTCAACGACGGTGACTCCCTCGAAGCTCCTGACTCGGGGCGGGTGCCGGAATCCTCTGCTGACACGTCGATTCCGCGCTTCACCTGGTGGGATCGTCGCGGGACGACGGAGTGGATCTCGTACGACCTGCGAGACGCTATCGAGGTGTCAAGGGTCTCCGCGTACTGGTACGACGACACCGGCTCCGGCCAGTGCCGGGTGCCGCAGTCCTGGCGTGTGCAGTGGCTGGACGGGGACACGTGGCGGGAGGTCGACAACACCACGCCGTACGACGTTGCAGTCGATCGGGTCAACACCACGACGTTCACGCCGGTGCGGGCGCAGTACGTCCGGGTGGAGGCGGTGCTGCAGCCGACGTACTCGGGCGGATTGCTGCTTTTGACATTCGACTGACCGCCTGGAGCTGCGAAAATAACCCCTGTGGGGGATGAACCGGCGCTGGAGCACGCGCTTCTCGAGCATCTGCAGTTCGCACCGTTGAGCCGGGCGGAGCTGTCACGCCGTACCGGCGTCGGCGATCACCGGGTCCAGGCTGCGTTGGACGACCTGGTCGCGGGGACGTACGTCGTACGGCGCCCGCAGGATGCCGGACCGGCCGACTACGAGATCACCGCGGCCGGATCCGGTCGGCTGCGAGTGGTCGAGGAGCTGGTCGAGTCGCCGTTGAAGATGATGGGGAAGCTGTTCGCGGCGACCGTCGCCGACACGATCCACCCTCGACAGACCACGCCGGCCGACCCTCGGGACCTGTGGCTGTCCGACGACGACCGGTCGGTCTGCTCGGAGGCGTTGGCGAACCAGTACGCCGTCGGGCGGATCGACAGGGGCGAGCTGGGACGTCGTACGGACCTCCTGCTCACCGCCAAGACCCGCCAGGAGCTGGACCCGATCTTCGAGGGCCTGCCGGTGCCCGAGCTGGCTGAGCCGATCACGCTGCCGCCCGGGGCGAAGGGGCCGAACTGGGGAACGGTTGCCGTGCTGTTGGTGCCGGTGCTCTTGGTTGTCGGGATCATCGGCCTCAACATCTGGCGCGGTCACGCGAGCCTCCCGACGGCGGTGCTCTACACGATCATCGCCATCTGTGTCTTCCTCTGGCCGTTCCGCAGTATGCGCAGGCGGAAGTGACGGACCCGGGCGTCGAGCGGCTGGTGCTCAGACACCTGGAGGGTCGGCCGCTGAGCCGCGTCGAGCTCGTCAGCCGCACCGGCGCCACCGACCACCAGGTCCAGGCTGCGCTGGACGAGCTGATCGGCACCGCGCACGTCGTCCGCCGCCCACAGGACATCGGCCCGGCCGACTACGAGCTCACGCCTGTCGGGGTGGAGCACCTGGCCCGGATCGGCCGCATGACCGCCTCGCCGGTCCCAGCTGCCAAACGGCCGGTGGTCAAACGTCAACCTGCCGCCAAGAGACGTCCGCTGGTGCGCCGGCCGACGGTCGCGGTCCGCACGCCGCGGTTCGAGGCGGAGCCCGAGCCGGCCGACCGGGAACTGATCGTGCGGCTGGCGAAGGACCTCGCGGTCGGAGTGGTGTTCTCGGGCGTGATGATCGCGACGCATACCTCGCTCCTGATGTTGTCCCTGGTTTTCTTGATCACCGGCGTCCGGATGTTCTCCACGTACCGAACCTGGGCCAAGAAGCGGCGTTCGGGGTGAACTAGCCTGTGCGCGTGGATCCTGTACTGCGGTTGGCTGTGCCGGCGGACGGGGCTGCTATTGCCGCCTTGGCCCGGGCCTCGGTGCTGGACGTGTTCCCGGCGTACTACGACGCGCAGGAGACCGCGAGCGCAGCCGAGCACATCACCACGCTGGATACCGCGCTGATCGACGACGGCACCTACTACGTGCACGAGGCTGACGGCCAGATCGTCGCCTGCGGTGGATGGAGCCGGCGGAACAAGCTGTTCAACGCGAGTACTGCGGGAGCCGACGAGCGCCTGCTCGACCCCGCGACCGAGCCGGCCCGCATCCGCGCCATGTTCGTCCGTGCGGACTGGACGCGGCGTGGACTCGGGAGAGCGATCCTGACCGCGTGTACGGACGCAGCGCGCGCGGAGGGGTTCACCAGGTTGGCGCTGATGTCGACGCTGCCCGGAGTACCGCTCTACAAGGCTTTTGGCTTCACCGAGGTAGAGGCTGCCCAGCTACCGATGCCCGACGGCACCGTGCTCGCCGGTGTCGCGATGGAACGACCGATAGAGGAGACGGCATGACTGCAGGCACCACTGTCACCGCACCGGACGGCAGCGAGGTCGTACTGGGTGAGATCGGGACCCGCGTGCTGCTGAAGAACTCGCGCGTCCGCGTGTGGGAGGTGTCGCTGCAGCCCGGTGAGGCGCAGGGCTGGCACCTGCACCACAACCCGTATGTCGTACTGTGCCTGTCGACGTCCCCGTGCCACATGGACTGGCTGGACGGCAGTCCGGCGCGGCAGCTGAGTGAAACCGTCGGCGGGTCCGTGTACCGCCCGGTGTCCCCGGTGCACATGCTCACCAACGACGGCGACGCGCTGTACCTCAACCGGTTGATCGAGGTCCTCGACCTGGGCGAGGAAGCCAGCGGCGACCCGCGCTTCGCTGTCGCCGGCGTCCCGGCCGAGTCCGGCTTCGAGCAGGCCGGTGAGCTCCCGGTGAAGGTGGTTGTCGACGAGGACGACGTACGCGTTCAGCACGTGACGCCCGAGGCCGGCGAGTCCTACACCTGGCGCACCGGCGCATACCCGGCCCTCGTGGTCGACCTGGACCTCGAACACCCTGACGTGACGTACCTGGAGCCCGGCGAGTCCTACACCCTGCCCGCCAAGCCAGAGCGCACCTCCGGCTTCAACCTGGTCGAACTGCGCTACTACAGCAGGCCGCGCACCTGATCTGCGTCTCTGGCTCTGAGCACTGCGGCAGTGTCGACCTGACTGAGGTCGGACTGCCGCAGTCGTGCTTTGACGAGTGGCACCTGCGGACCGACCGCGCTGAGCTCGGTGACGCCGAGGGCCGCGAGCAGTACTGCGGCTTGTGGGTCGCTGGCCAGGTCGCCGCAGACCGCGACGCGGACACCGGCGTTGCGGACGACGTGGTCGATGAGTTGGAGTACGGCGGGGTCCAGACCGTCGGCCAGCGAGGCGACCGCGGTGTTGGTGCGGTCGGCGGCCGTCGTGTACTGCGTCAGGTCGTTGGTGCCGATACTGACGAAGTCGAGATCCTTGGCGAGGGTGGCGACGCGCAGCGCTGCGGCCGGTACCTCGACCATGATGCCGACCTCGAGTCCGTCCCGCGGGCCGAGCTCGTCCAGTGCCCAGGCGACCTCGTCGGCGGTCGTGACCATCGGGAACATCACGTGGACCGGCGTCTCGGCTGCTACTCGACGGATGGCTTCGAGTTGGTCGCGCAGAAGCTCCGGGCGACGGCGGAAGACGCGGAGGCCGCGCTCGCCGAGGAACGGGTTCGCCTCCTTGGCCTGCGGGAGGAACGGAAGGGGCTTGTCGCCGCCGATGTCCCACGTGCGGATGGTGATCGGCTTGTTTCCAAGGGCTTGTGCGATCGCGCGGAACGCCTCGACCTGCTCGTCGACGGTCGGCGCAGTACGACGGTCGCCGAAGAGCACCTCGGTCCGTACCAGCCCTGATCCGTCGGCGCCTCGTGCGTCGACTGCGTCCTGGACGACGCCGACGTTCACGAGTACGTCGATGGTCCTGCCGTCGCGGGTGATCGCGTGCTCGTCCGCCTGGGCGACTGCTCGATCGCGCTCTACCTGCCGCTCGGCGATCGTCGCCCGCACGTGCTCCTCGTCCGGCGCAACCTCGAAGGTCCCGGTCCGTGCGTCGAACGCGATCGTCGCACCCGGCCGCACGTCGACATCGCCGATCCCGGTGATGAGCGGGATCCCACGGGACCGCGCCACGATCACCCCGTGGCCGGTCGTACCAGCCGCCCGCACCGCGATCCCTGCGATCCGCGTCGCATCAAGCGTCGCCGCAGTCGCAGCATCCAGCTCGGGTACTACGAGGATGCCGTCCGCCGGTGCATCCTCGGACGCTCCGACCAGAACCCGCAGCACTCGATCCCGCACAGCGCGGACGTCCTGCGCTCGTTCACGCTGGTACGCGTCGTCGAGTCCTTCGAAGGTCGCCGCGAGGTCGTCGTACACCTGCTGCCACGCGGCCGGCGCCGACGCACCGCCGGCGATCGAGGCACGCACATCGTCGAGCACCTTCCGATCACCGAGCAGCGCCAGGTGAGCCACGAAGATGTCGCCGTGCTCGGGGGTCGTGTCGCGCAACACCCGCAGTTGCTCACCGGCGGTTTCCAGGGCCTGCTCGAGCCGTCCAAGTTCGTTGTCTCCGGCAACATAACCACTCACGTCCACGCCCGAGCCCACCAACACCGCAGGCCCGATCGCCACATCCAAACCAGACCCACCCGCCGTGGAAGACCGTACATCGGGCGCGGGTTCGTCGCCGAAGCCTGCAGCGGCGAGCGTCTCGATCGCTTCCAGGGCCTCGGATGCCTGCCGACCGCTGGCCCCCACGCATACTCGATGACCTTGCTGGGCGATCAGCGTCGCGACCATGCTCAAACTGCCCGCATCCACCGGCCCTTTGCCGGTGTCCAGGTTGGTCAAGGTGACCGCCGCATCGAAGCCGTTCACCAGCCCGACCAGCCGAGCGGCCGGCCGCGCGTGCAGGCCGTGCTCGTTGCTGACGACAATCTCCAGCGACCGGTCAGGCTCCACAACCGGCTCCGCCTCAACAGTTGGAGTGTCGCCGAGATGGTCCTGTTTGCCGACTAAACCGCGTTCGGCCTCGGTGACCACCGCGTCGAGCGATGCGCCGGTTGAGGCGGTCACCACCGCGGCGACCAAACCCTCAACCAGAGGCGCACTGCTCAGACGGACGTGATCAGCGACGGACGGATCCACGAACTCGAGCGCCATCTCCGCGCTCAGCACCGCACTGCCGAGATCGAGCAGCACCAGCACCCCATCCGGGCTGTCCGCAGCAGCGAGCGCCTCCGACACCGCCATCGCGTCGGTCCCGAACGTCGTCGCGTCCAACCCGGCCGCGACCGCGATCACCGGACGCTTGTCCTCGGCAACCATCTCCGACGCGAGCCCGACCGCCGCATCGGCCAGCGCCCGGCTGTGCGACACCACCACGATCCCGATCATGCGAGCGTTCGGGCCGCAGACTCCAGAATCAGCGTCGTGCTGGTCGCCCCGGGATCCTGATGACCGGCACTCCGCTCACCCAGATAGCTCGCCCGCCCTTTCCGCGCGACCAGCGGAACCGTCGCATCCCGCCCCTTCGCCGCAGCCTCGGCCGCCGCGGTCAGCGCCGGACCGACGTCCGATCCACCCGCCACGGCAGCGTCGTACGCCTCCAGTGCCGGCGCCCAGGCGTCGTACATCGTCTTGTCGCCGAGCTCGGCCTTGCCGCGGGTAAGTACACCCTCGACACCCGCATGCAGCGCCTTGCCGACCGCCTCGGCGGTGATCGGCGCGACGCCGGCCAGCGCGGTCCCGAACCGCAGGAAGAACGTGCCGTACAGCGGCCCGCTCGCCCCGCCGACCTTGCTGACCAGCGTCATCCCGGCCTTCTTCAACAGCTCGTCGGCGCTCTCGAACGACGTCTCGTCGAGCACCGCCACGATCGCCTGGAACCCGCGATCCATGTTGGCGCCGTGATCCGCGTCCCCGATCGCCGAGTCCAGCTCGGTCAGGTACGCCGCGTTCTCGTGCAGCACGCCCGCGGCATCCCGCAACCAGTTGACGAAGGAATCGACTCCCATGCTCACGCGCCCCAGCGTAGGCCGGGGGTGTTCACCGGCGCGTCCCAGAGACGTACCAGTTCGTCGTCCACCTTCAACAGCGTGACCGAGCAGCCGGCCATCTCCAGCGAGGTGATGTAGTTGCCGACGAGGTTGCGGGCGATCGTGATGCCGGCGCGGTCGAGCAGCTGGGCCACCTCGTTGTACATGATGTACAGCTCGATCAACGGCGTACCGCCCATACCGTTGACGAAGGCAATCACCGAATCGCCTTGCTGATAAGGCAGATCGGAGACCACCGGATCGACCAGCATCGCCGCGATGTCCTTGGCGGGTGCCAGCGGCAACCGTTGCCGGCCGGGCTCGCCGTGGATGCCGATGCCGACCTCCATCTCGTTGTCGGCCAGGTCGAACGTCGGCTTGCCCGCGGCCGGGACCGTGCACGACGTCAGTGCCATACCCATGCTGCGACCGTTGTCGTTCACCCGGCGGGCGAGGTCCGCGACCTGGGCCAGCGGCTGGCCTTCCTCAGCGGCCGCACCGACGATCTTCTCCAGCAGCACGGTCACCCCGACACCGCGGCGACCGGCCGTGTAGAGGCTGTCCTGGACGGCGACGTCGTCGTTCGTCACGACCGACAGCACCTCGGTGCCGGCGTCGGCCGCGGCGAGCTCGGCCGCCATCTCGAAGTTCATCACGTCGCCGGTGTAGTTCTTCACGATGTGCAGTACGCCGGCGCCCGCGTCGACCGCCTTCGTCGCTGCCATCATCTGGTCCGGCACCGGGGAGGTGAACACCTCGCCCGCGCAGGCTGCGTCCAGCATCCCGAGCCCGACGAAACCGCCGTGCATCGGCTCGTGCCCTGACCCGCCACCGGAGATGAGCCCCACCTTGCCCGGCCTCGGCGCGTCCTTGCGGTAGACGATCCGGTTCTCCAGATCCACCCGCAACCGATCCGGATGCGCTGCCGCCATCCCCCGCAGCGCTTCACTCACAACATCACCTGGGTCGTTGATGAGCTTCTTCATGTCCCCATCTGAGCACACGCCCGCCCATTACGGGAGCCCCGATCAACCCGCCGTCGTACCCGACACCTCCGACAGCAACGGGATCGACCGGATCGGACGACTCAGGGTGAGCAGTACGGCGCTGAGCACGAGCAAGACGCCGAACACCAGCAGCGCTGTCCGCGAGCCGGAGCCTTCGAGCATCAATCCGCCGAGCAGCGGTGCGAGCGGGTTGGTGCTGCTCGCCAGGAACATCACCGCGCTCTGCGCGCGGCCTTGCAGGTTGTCCGGGGTGATCAGCATCTGGTAGCCGAAGAGGCCCGAGTTCAGTGCAGGCAGCAGGAACATCGCGAACGACGGCAGCACGATCAGCACTGCGGCGTGCGTGGTGAACGCGGTCGCGCCGAAGGTGATGCTGGTGATCCAGGTGGACGCGATCGTGATCCTGCCGGTGCTGAACCTCGCGAGCAGTTTCGGTGCGGCGATCGCTCCCAGCAGGCCACCCACCCCCAGGCCGGTCTCCAGCAACCCGATCACCGGCGTCGGTACGCCACGCTGCTGCATGCTCAGAATGAGCACGATGACCGTGCCGTTCGCGGCGAAGTTGAGGATGGTCGCGACCGTGGCGATCGTGCGCAACGCGGGCTGGCGGAGTATCCACGTCAGCCCGGAACGGATCGCCTTCAGCATCGGCTCGTGCTTGTCGCCGTCGGGCTTGGCCGCCGGCAGCGGGTGCCGGATCGTCGACAGCATGACCGTCATCACGAGGTACGAGATCGCGTCGACGGCCACCGGGATGACGCGGCCGACAGAGTAGAGCACGCCGCCGAGCGGTGCTCCGATCAGCGCCGCCAGGTTCTGCCGGCCGTGGCTGGCGGCGAGGGCGGTCCCGATGTCGTCGGGGTCGACGATCTGCCGCAGCGCACCGGCCTCGGCCGGGACGAACAGGACGTAGCCCGCACCGCTGAGCAGGCTGACGGCGATCAGGTGCGGCAGCGTCAGTACGTCGAGCCACCCGGCCACGGCGACCGATCCGTACAGCACGGTCCCGAACAGGCTGTACCCGATCAGGATCCGGCGCCGGTTCCAGCGATCCGCCAGCGCGCCGCCGGGGAGCGACATCAGGGTCGATCCGAGCGCACTCGCCGCACCGATCAGGCCGGCTTGAACAGGGGACCCGGTGATGGCCAGGCCGAGCAGCACGAAGACGAACGAGCTCATCGCGGAGCCGATGGAGCTGATCGTCTGGCCGGTCAGCAGCTTGAGGTAGTCACCGTTGTGCAATAACCCCCGGGCGGACATAACCCGGAGGGTATGTCTGGGGCAGGTCAGTCCTTGGGGCGCAAGAGCGGCCGGACGACCTCGCGGGCATCGTGGATCCGGGACTTGACCGTGCCCAGCGGTGCGCCGACCTCGGCCGCGATCTCCTCGTACGACAGGCCGTAGACGTCGCGGAGCACCAGGGGAGTGACCATCTGGGGACGGTCGCGCTCCAGCGTCTCCAGCGCCTCCAGGAGGTCCAGGCGGGTGCCGGCGATCACGCTGGTGGTCCGCGGGTCCGGCTTCTCCATCTGCTCGGGGTTGTGCGCGGCCTGGGCGCTGCGCTTCAGCTTGCGGTACGTCGAGCGGGCGGAGTTGGCCGCGACGGAGTGGACCCAGGTGGAGAAGCTGCTGCGGCCGGAGTACGTGTTGATCTTGGTGGCGATGTTCAGCAGCGCTTCCTGAGCGGCGTCCTCGGCGTCGGCGGAGTACGGCAGGACGCTGCGGCAGATCCGCAGGACGCGGGGGTAGACCTGCCGTAGCAGATCGTCCATCGCGTTCTTGTCACCCGCCTGCGCCTGCTCCGCGAGGGTTGCGAGGTCGTCGGTCGGGCTGGTGCTCTCGCTCATCTGCGCCTTTGCTCTCGATCGGCCCCGGCACGGGACACTCCAGTACTCCATAATGCCCTGTATGGGGGTCCCAACCAGACTCGGGCGTTACGTCGTGCGCCGACGCCTGGGCTCAGGCGGTTTCGCTACGGTATGGCTTGCTCACGATGAGCAACTGGATGCCGAAGTCGCGATCAAGGTGCTCGCGGACAACTGGGGCCATGACGACTCGGTCCGGCACCGGTTCCTCGAGGAGGGCCGGTTCCTGCGCCGGGTCGAGTCCGAGCACGTCGTCCAGGTGCACGACGTCGGCGAGCTGGAGGACGGCCGCCCTTTCCTGGTGCTGACGTACGCCGATCGCGGCACGCTGGCCGATCGGTTGAAGAAGAACCCCCTGCCGCTGGCCGAGGCCGTCGACGTGGTGGTCCAGGTCGGTCGCGGCCTGCAGGCCCTGCACCGGCGCGGTCTGCTGCACCGGGACGTGAAACCGGCGAACGTCCTGTTCCGCAGTACGGACGACGGCGAGCGGGCGGTCCTGTCCGACCTCGGCCTGGGCAAGTCGCTCGACGAGGTGTCGAGGATCACGATGCCCGGCGGCACCCCGTCGTACGTCGCTCCCGAGCAGGCGCTGGGTGAGCGGCTGGACCAGCGTGCCGACCAGTACTCGCTGGGCGCGGTCGCGTACGCCGCTCTCACCGGCCGATCGCCGCACCAGGTCGACGGGCTGGGCGCGGCCAGCCGGGTCGAGGTGGCGCCGCCGCCGAGCTCGCTCGGGTTCGAGCTGCCGGAGCAGGTCGACGCCGCGATCGTCCGCGCGCTGGACCCGGACCGGGAGAAGCGCTGGCCGGACGTGCAGTCGTTCACGCGGGAGCTTGTGGGCGGGCTGGACGAGACCACGCACGACTTCCCGCTGTCGATCCGCGAAGTGATTGCCGTCGACACGGATCACCTGGGTGCGAAGACCGCGTTGAGCGACGAGAACCAGCCGACGATCGTGAAGCTCGCCGAGCCGTCGGAACCGGCGGACACGGAGACGGTCGCGGTCGACGCTCCCGCCGTACCAGAAGAGGCCACGGAGCCTGCCCCGACGCCCAAGCGGAAACGGAAGCGCGGCCGCTGGGTCGTCGCCGCACTACTCGCGCTGGTGGTCGGCGGCGGCGCCGGGTACGCCGGCCAGTGGTACCTGTCCAGTCGCAAGGCGATCGTGGTCTCGCAGGGACAGTTCCAGGTGACGCTGCCCCGGGCCTGGGCGAAGTCGATCGCCCAGACGAACTGGCTGGCGCCGGGCAGCAAGGCCGGGTCGCCCGCTTTCCGGGTCAGCCGGGACGCCGACTGGTCGCCGAACACGCCGGGCGTGTTCATCGGCCTGGCGGGCTCGAAGCTCGCCCTGCCCGACAACAAGGCGCTCGGGTGCAAGCCGGGCCCGACCTACCCGGGCACGTTCAATGACCGGCCGACCACGGACCGGATTTCCAGTGGATGCGCCGGGGCCGATATGGTCCTGTTCGAACGGGTCGTCGATCGCGGGGACGGCGGCTCGATGCTCGTCCAGGTGATCACGCCAGATGCCGCCCGTGCTGCCGAGATCGCCGATTCGGTGAAGTACTAGCGCTGAGGAAGTCCCCATGCGTTTTCCGACCGAACGGCTGCGGCCGTCGCCGGCGCTGATGCAGTCTGCTCGTCGTAGGTTCTACCGGCTGCGCTCCACGATCTTCCGCACCATCTGGCCGGCCGACTAGTCGACCGTCAGCCAAGTGATGCCGAGCGCAACTACCCACAGGACGCCGCCTACCCAGGCAAGGGTGTGCAGACCTGCGGTGAAGCTCGCGGAGTGGCTGAGCACCGCGCTGTAGCCGGCTACGCCCGCTGCGCCGACCGCTTGCCGCGCAGTGTTGTTGACGCCGCTGGCCAGACCGGCGCGGTCCGGCGGTAGTGCTGCGATGGCCGCGTGCACTACCGCGGCGGTCAGCAGACCCATGCCTATGCCCAGGCCGATCTCTACGGGAATGACTGCGCCGTAACGGCTGTCCGAGCGGACAGCCAGCAGGCAGAACGAGCCGATAGCCCCGAGAGCAAGGCCGAACGACATCGGCAGCCTGGAGCCGTACCGAGCTGTGATGCGACCTGAGACCGGACCGAGGACGGCCAGTGGCAGCAGAACCGGCAGCAGTTCCAAGCCGGCACGGAGCGCGGATTGGTCCAGATGCTCTTGTAAATAAAGGGTCAGAGCGAGCAGCGTGCCTAGACCAACCAGATTCATCAGACCGGAGACCACGTTGGCTCCGACGAACGCAGCACCGATGTGCAGCCGGACGTGTGTCTGGCGGTGAGCAATCCGGCGTCGTGGCACCATCCGCCAAGCCATTGGCAGCACCAACGCGATGATCGGCAAGTTGATCAGGAACACCGCACGCCAGCCGAATGCATTGACCAGTACGCCGCCGAGGACCGGTCCGGCGACCAACGCCAGAGCACCCGCACCGGCCCAGATCCCAACGGCACGGGCCCTTGCGGCGCTGTCGACGTACTGATCGGTGATGACGGCCAGCGTGCTCGGCAAGAGCAGCGCAGCGCCGACGCCCTGGAGTGCGCGTGCTGCGACCACGAGCTCTATGTTCGGCGCTATGCCGCACACCAAGGACGCGCAGCCGAAAACCGTGAGTCCGGCGAGCACAGTACGGCGGTGGCCGATGCGATCGCCCAGTGCGCCGCAGACGAGCAGGAGCCCAGCCAGCGCGATCATGTAGCCGCTCACGACCCACTGCTGCCCGGCCGCGCCGGTATCAAGGCCGGTCCGGATCGTCGGCAGCGCCACGTTGACCACGGTCACGTCGAGCTGGACCAGGAAGATTCCGATACACAGCAACGCGAGAAGCATGCGTTCCACGTTCGCACCGAAACACTTCGGGTTGCGTCGAAGTATGACGGTGTGAGCATGGATTACATGAGTGGAGACGCCGATGTGGCTCGCGCCGCCGGCCTGATGGCCGAGCCCGCGCGGGCGAAAGTCCTGATGGCACTGGCGGACGGCCGCGCTCTGCCGGCCTCCCTGCTCGCTTCAGAAGCCGGTGTCTCACCACAGACCGTCAGCGGCCACCTGCGCAAACTGCTGGACGGCGGCCTGGTCGCAGTGGAGCGCTCCGGGCGACACCGGTACTACAAACTGTCCGGACCAGAGGTGGCCGCGGCCGTAGAAGCCCTGGCCCGGATAGCCAAACCCCAACCCATCAAGTCACTCCGCCAGAGCACCCGCGCCGCAGCGCTCCGCGAAGCCCGCACCTGCTACGACCACCTCGCCGGTCGCCTCGGCGTCGCTCTGCTGGACGGTCTGGTACGCCGGGAGGCCCTGACCCGCACCGACGGCGGCGTCGGCGCAGACCGCCGTACGGACGACCCGTTGGCCGCACAACTCCCGGACGGCCCGTATGCACTAGGCCCTCACGCTGTCGAACTGTTCGGCGGGTTGGGTGTCGACCTGGACCACCAGCCGTCCCGGCGCCAACTCCTGAGGTTCTGCGTCGACTGGAGCGAACAACGCCACCACCTGTCGGGCCAGCTGGGCGCGTCCGTAGTAGACAGCCTCCTCAACAACAACTGGCTCCGCCGCCGCCCGAACCAACGAGCCGTCGACCTCACCACCACCGGCCACAAGTCACTCGCCGGACTGCTCGAGGGCTAGGACGGGCCGATCGGAGTGTCGTCGCGCGTGGCCGAGTTCGCCGCGTGGTCGAGGATGTCCTCCATCGCGTCCCGGTCCTGAGGGAGTCCGGTGACGGCGATCTCGAACGTGCACAGGCCTTCGTGGTTGGCCACCCACCGGATGATCACGTAGCGAAGAGAGTTCTCCGGCACGTACGTGTAGACCAGCGTCGCTTCTTGGGTGTCCGGATCCACGGTCTGGGACTTGATCGACAGCATCTGGGCGGCCGGCACCGTCGCGAGATCCGTCAGCCTCTGCGCCATCGACTCGGCGGGTGGCCGGCGGATGGTGAACCCGGCCTCGATCCGGATCCAGCGCTTGCTGGTCGGATCGGTGTAGCGGCCGATCTTCGGCGGATCCGGCTGCGTGAAACCCCAGTTCCGCGGCACCTTGAGGCGGACGTCGGACCGGACGACGTTGGTCGCGGTGAACTCACGGATCCGGTACTCCAGCTGGTCCTTGTCCAGAGCCTTGGTGTCGTCCGGGACGATCTGCTTCGGCGGCGGGGCCGGTGTGGACGGCGTACCGGACGGATCCGGGGTACCCGCCATCGGAAGCGGGGCCGCGGTACCGGCCAGGCTGGGCTCGTCGGTGAGGAACAGGCCGACGCCGTACCCGCCGGCGCCACCGACCCCGGCCAGCGTGAGCAGGCCGGCGCCGAGCAGCGCGCGCCGCGACATCGTGCTCTTCACGCCCCCACCTTCCCCAGATCCCTACTCAAAAGAAGACACCTGAGTACAGTCTCAGGTTGCATGCCCCGAGGTAACAATTCCGTGAAAGCCCTCAGCCGACCTCGTGCACCGACGTCGAGGCGTGCTGTAGAACCTCGTCCAGGGCCGCGGCGTCCTGGGGGATGCCGGTGATACTCATCTCGACGTTGGTCAGCTGGCCGTCGATCGCGATCCAGCGCACGATCACGTAGCGGAGCGTCTGGCCCGGGATAAAGGTGTAGATCAGCGTCGCCACCGGGCGGGAATCGCCGTTCTCGCCGGTGATCGTGGCGTTGGTCTGACTGACGATCCGTACGTCGTTCTCCGGGGCCTGGCTCTTCTTCAGGTCGACGATGAGCTGGGCCATCGCGGCCGCGGGGGTCGTGTCGACCGGCTCGACCGCCTCGATCCGAACGCCCCGCTCCCTCTGGTCGTTCAGGTACTTCACCTCTTGGGGCCGCTTCGGGTCCCTGGTGATCTTCCAGCCCTGCGGCGTGTCGACCGAGAGCTGTACCGAGGGCTCGTCCTGTGGTGTGACGGTGAAGGTATGGCCGATGTACTGGAGGCCTGGTTCGAGCGGGTCGAGGTTGCTGGGGATCGGGGTCTTCACCGGGAGAGACGGCTCGGTCGGGGTCGGTGACGGGGACTCCGACACGGTGCCCAACGGGCCGGCGGTGCCGGAGGCGGTCGGTTCCGGGGTGTCGACGCGGTCGCCGGTGTAGTAGCCACCGCCGACGCCGAGCGCCAGGGCCAGCAGGAGCAGGCCGGCCAGGAGAACTCGTCTCACGCTTGCACCGGTCCACGGGGAGAGCGCGTGGGCGTGGCGGGACCGCCGGGCAGCAGCACGAGGTACGGCGTACCGGCCGGACGTGGGGAGGCGGTCACGGGCACGGCGCCATCTTCTCAGGAGAGGCGGGCACGAGCCCAAAACCCCGGCGGAGACCTTTTCACACCGGTCCTACTGAATCCTTTCAACGAGGACTTGACACCCTTCCAGGCCATACGTAGCGTCCCGGTGACGAAAGTAACACGATCCTGCGGTTACTTCACAGACTTCGCCGATATGTCGGCGCACAGGAGGACCCATGGCACTCGATCAGTCCGTCAGTCGACGGCGGCTCCTCCAGTTGATGGGCGGCGCCGCGGCGGTCGGGACGCTCGCAGCGTGCGGGGGCGGCAGCGGCTCGTCGTCGTCCGGCGGCACGCTCAAGGTGATCGGCGTCGGCGACCAGGAGGCCGGCCTGCGGAAGGTGCTCGACGCGTACAAGTCGTCACACTCCGGCTTCGACTTCAACCTGTCGTTCGCGCCGGCCGACCAGGTGCAGACCGCGCTCCGCACCCAGCTCGGCGGCGGCAACGCACCCGACGTACACGTCGTGTATCCCGGCAACGGCAGCGCGATGTCGATGGCCCAGCTGGCCAAGGCCGGACTGCTCGCCGACCTCAGCAGCCAGTCCTGGACGCAGAAGATCCCGGACGGCTTCAAGGGCGCGTTCCAGAGCGACGGCAAGACGTACATCTACTCGCCCGGATCCAGCATGCTCGGCGCGATCTACAACAAGAAGGCGTTCGCGACCGCCGGTGTCGAGCCGCCGACCACCTGGTCGGAGCTGCTGTCGGTCTGCGAGAAGCTCAAGGCGAAGGGCATCGTCCCGATCGCACTCGGCGCGCAGACCCCGTGGATCACCCAGCTGATCCCGTACGCGCTGGTGCCGGGCACGGTGTATGCCAAGACCCCCGACTTCGACGACAAGATGCTCGCCGGCCAGGCCTCGTTCGCGGACTCCGGCTGGGTCGACGCGATGAACAAGTACCTCGAGTTGCAGAAGAAGGGCTTCTTCAACGACAACCCGAACGGTACGACGTACGAGCAGGCCACCTCGATGGTTGCCACCGGCAAGGCCGCGATGGCGGTCCAGGTCTCCGCCGTACTGTCGGCGTTCCGGGCTGCCTCGCAGACGCCGGACGACCTGTCGATGTTCCCGTTCCCGGCGACGGATGTTGCCGCTGACAACTGGATTCCGGCCGGCGTGGTGGTCGGGATCGCGGTCAGCGCGAAGAGCAAGAAGTCCGACCAGGCCAAGTCCTTCCTCGACTACTGCGGCCAGCAGGAGAACCTGAACACCTGGGCCGAGGCCGTCTCCTGCGTCCCGCTGTACGGCGACGCGAAGGTCGACCCGGCGCTGACCCTGTTCCTGCCCGCGCTGAAGGCGAACAAGGCCGTCCCGTTCATGGACCAGCGCTGGCCGAACGCCGAGGTCCAACCCACCCACTTCGCCGTCGTCCAGGAGCTGCTCGGCGGCAAGACAACCGTCGACGCCGCCCTGAAGAAGATGGACGAGGCCTACCGGAAAAAGGCATGAGAGTACGTATTGCCCCGCCGTGGTGGTTCGCGGTCCCGGCGATCCTCGTGTACGCCGTGGTCGTCTTGTACCCGAGCATCGCGGGGGCGGGATCGGCGTTCACGGACTGGTCCGGGATCGGGAACGCCAAGACGTTCGTCGGGATCGACAACTTCAAACAGCTCGCGCATGACAGCCAGGCGCTCGGCGCGTTGCGGAACACGTTGCTGCTGACGGTCGCGATTGTCGTCGTGCAGAACGCGATCGGCTTGCTGCTGGCGCTCGGCGTACACACCAACATCAAGAGCCGGATGGCGTTGCGGCTGGTGTTCTTCGCGCCGGTCGTGGTGAGTCCGGTGATGGTGTCGTTCCTGTGGAAGTTCGTGTACAACCCGGCTCCGGACGCCGGACTGAACGCTGCGCTCGGAGCGGTCGGGCTCGGTGGATTGCGGCAGGACTGGCTGGGGAATCCGTCGCTGGCGTTGTGGTCGGTCGCGTTCACGGTAATCTGGCAGTGCGCGGGGTACTCGATGGTGATCTTCCTGGCCGGGCTCGAAGGCGTGCCGGCCGAGCTGCACGAGTCCGCGATGGTCGACGGCGCCGGTACGATCGCCCGCTTCCGCCACATCACCTGGCCGCTGCTGGCGCCGGCCGTGACTATCAACGTGATGCTGTCGACGGTGGGCGGGTTGACGTTGTTCACGCAGATCATCGCGATGACGAACGGCGGCCCGGGGTACGCGACGGACACGTTGTCGACGGTGTTGTACAAGCAGGCGTTCGTGTTCGGGAAGTTCGGCTACAGCACCGCGGTCGCACTGGTGCTGGCGATCTTCGTCGCGGCCGTGTCGTTCCTGCAGATCGGGTACCTGAGGTCGAGGGAGACGGCGGCATGAAGTATCGCCCGCGCACGTTCCTGCTGGAGCTGGTGATGATCGCGGTCGCGATCGGGTTCCTGTTCCCGGTGTACGTGCTGGTCACGCTCGCGTTCAAGGATCCCCAGCAGATCGCGAACCGGCCGTTGTCGTTGCCGGACCCACCGAGTGTCGGGAGCTTCGGTGAGGCCTGGCGGTCGGCGGGGCTCAGCTCGGCCTTGCTGAACAGCTCGCTGATCACCGTCGTCAGCGTGCTGCTGCTGATCGCGTTGGGCTCGCTGGCGGCGTACTTCCTGGCCCGTACGGCGACGCGCCTGAGCTACAGCCTCTACATTCTGTTCCTGGTCGGCATCATCCTGCCGTTCCAGCTGGGGATGATCCCGCTGTACCAACTCGTCGACAACCTGGGTCTGCTCGGGACGTACCAGGGCATGATCCTTTTCTACACAGGGATCCAGCTGCCGTTCACGGTCTTCCTGTACACGGGTTTCATCCGGTCGCTCCCGGCGGACTACACGAACGCCGCGCTGATCGACGGCGCATCACATCTCCAGGCGTTCGCGCACGTGATCTTCCCGCTGCTCCGGCCGATCACCGGGACGGTTCTGATCCTGAACGCCGTACAGATCTGGAACGACTTCTTCACCCCGTTGCTCTACCTCGGCGGCTCCGGCCACGAGACCGTGCCGGTGCGGGTGTTCGCCTTCGTCAACCAGTACACGTCGAACTACGGCCTGGTCGCCGCCGGCCTGATCCTCGCCGCCCTCCCGATCCTGCTGCTTTTCCTCTTCCTGCAACGCTATGTCATACGCGGTTTCGCCTCCGGCCTGAAAGGATGACCGCTCCAGAGGACAAAGGGGAGTGGAATGCTGCGAAGGTTGTGGGCTGGAATACTGGCTGTCACGTCGTTGACCGGCGGGATGGCTGTCCTGGGGAGTACTGCGGCTGAGGCACAGCCGGCTGCGGTGTCGGACACGTTGCTGCCGGGTCAGAAGCTGATGGCCCTGCAGTCGATCAAGTCGAAGAGCGGTGTCTTCACGCTGACCATGCAGCGCAGCGGGGTCGTCACGCTGCTGCAGCGTGGCGACAAGCAGCCGCTGTGGCAGACCGAGACCTACCGGCCGGGAGCGGTTCTGGTGATGGGCCAGGACGGGATGCTGCGCATCATCTGGGGCCGGACCCAGCTGCTGGCGATCGGAGCGGCCAGCGCCGGTGCCAAGCTGGTGCTGCCGAACACCGGGCTGCTGGCGACGTACAACACCCGCGGCAAGGCCGTGTGGAACCGGCACATGGTGATCGGCACGCTGACCCCCGGCGTCATCCTCAACGCGCCGAGCGTCGGCCCCGGGCGGGAAGTGATCCTGTACTCGGTTTCGCACGCGTACACGGTTCAGATGCTGGACAGCGGCAGTCTGGTGCTACTGAAGAACGGCAAGACCGTGCTGTGGACCACCGGCAAGAGCGGTCTGCCGAAGGGGTGGGCCGTCATGCGAGCGGACGGCACTTTGTCCACCTACAACGTGTCCAACGACGAGACCTGGCAGTACGACACCCGGCGGCCGGGCACCGTCGCCCAGGTCCGCGACGACGGCAGCTTCCTGCTGATCAACGGAAAGACCGTCGTCAAGAAGTTCCACTGATCAGTAGACCTCGATGCGGTCGAGGCTGATGACCGCGCTGGTTGAGGCCGGGTTCTTGTCGCCGGTGACTCGCACCTTCAGGGTGTGGGCACCGGCGGCGAGCGTCGGGGTGATGTACATCAGCTGCTCGCCGACGCGGATCGAGCTGTAGTAGTCGATGCGTTGCTCGGGACCGCCGTCGACGGAGATCGCGGCGATCCCGTTGCCGGTGTCGGCCACGCTGAGGAGCGCGGCCCGGGTGCCGGTGAAGTGGATGGTGGCGGTCGCGTTGGTCTCGCCGCTCCAGTGGTCGTTGCCCCAGAAGCATTGGTTGCCGCAGCCGGATCCCGAGCTCCAGTTCCCGGCGTACTCGACCGTGCTGTCGGTGTCGTTGATCCAGTAGTTCGACGAGCCGGGGTCACCCGATGGCAGGTTCTGTGTGGCGCCTGCGGCAAGCGGTCGGCCGAGGCTGGGCGTGCCGTCGGCGTTCCAGGTGATCTTCTGGACGCGGGTCGTGCGGAACGAATACGTGTAGGTGCTGGTGTTCTTGCCGTGGTACGCGATCCAGTCCTCGGTCCCGTCCGGCGACTTGAAGAACGAATGGTGCCCGGGACCCCAGACGCCGGTCTCGTCGTTGCGGGAGAAGATCGGGCCGGCGTGCTGCACCCAGTTGGACGCGACCATCGGGTCGGCGCCGTTCGCGATGCTCTTCATCCACAGCTGGTAGTCCGGCTTGCCGGTGTCACAGGTCGAGTAGGTCAGGAACGTGCGCGTCGCGCCGTAGAGCGGTGTCGGCCCTTCTCGAACCTCCGAGCAGCCGCCGTCCGCGGGGATCGCGACCCGGTCACCGGTAGACGTCCACGGGTTGCTCATCCGGACGATGTACAGCTGCGCCGGTCCGCCCTGACCGCGGCCGGGGCCGGTCCAGACGAAGTACTGCTGGCCGTTGACCGTGATCGGTTCGCCGTCGATCGCGTACTCGCCGAAGTCGGCGATCTTCGCCTTGAACGCGTACGGGCCGAGCGGGTCGTCGCCGGCCGACTCGAGGACGTACATCCGGTGGTTGGCGTCCACACCGTCCGAGGCCGTGTAGTAGATGTACCAACGGCCGCCGACGTGACGGAACGCCGGTGCCCACATCTGCGTGTTGCGGGTCGTGTCCGAGTCCCGCCACACCACCTGCTCCGGTCGGACGAGCAGCGTGGCGAGACTGGGGGACGACCAGATCCCGATCCGGTCGCCGCGGGTGGTCGCGACGTAGTACTTGCCGTTGTAGAACATCAGCGACGGATCCGCGGACGGGTTCACCGGGTTCCGGAAGGTCTGCGAGGACACCACATTCCTCTCGACGGCGGGAGCGTTGGCCCCGACCGAGCCGGTCAGGAGTACGGCGAGCAGGACGCTGAGGACGGGGCGGACGAACCTCATGACGAACACCTTCCGGGCTGTGGCGGACCATCTCCCTGGATGAACAGTCGTACGACGGATTTACCATCGTTGTAAACCCTTCAAACAAGGATCAAATGGTCCGCCACCGCGCCGGACTACCTTCCGCGGTTCTTCTTCGCGGCCTTCTCGGCCGCCTTCTGGACAGCCTTGTCGTACGCCTTCTCGGCGTTCTTCAGGTTCCGCTTGGCGCCGCGGTCGGCAGCATTGCCGGAACGGATCGTCTGGTGGATCTGGCTCGTCCCGCGCATCGCCTGCCGCATCTGGCGGCCGTTCTCCGCCGTGTCCTCAAGCCGCTGGTAGGCGTTGTCGACCGCCTTCGCAGCGTTCCGCACTGCTCTCGGCTGCTTCTTCTCTCCCCAGGCCATCGCTGACTCCCTCGTCGTTGGTCGTGCTGACGGTGGTTGCGACGAGACGTCAAAACGCCGGGTTCCGGGTTCAGGACCCTTTCGACCTGCGTCGAAAGGGTCCGGCAGGAACCTCTTGCCGGGATCCGGCGTCTCACCGCACATGAAGCTCAAGGTGCGGGTCGTGCACTACCGGCACGACTGCTGGTACGCCGACATCGACGACGCCGATGATCGCCAGCCGGACGATCCCTACTGGTACGCCGACGGCTGCCACACCCAGGCCGAAGCGATCGCCCTCGCCTGCTCCCAGCTCGCCGCCCTCGACCAGGCAGTTGCCGCCGGCACCCTCCCGGCCCGGATCAGCGAGGCCGTCGCCGCCTGATCCCCTCACGCTGTGTATCCACAGAAACACCTGTGGATAACGGTGTCTAGCTGTGGATATGTGGACGGTTGCTGTGGACAACCTGGGGGCCGGCTGTGGAGGAGGCAACTGATGCCGGTGAGGATGCACGTGCAGTCCGGCCAGTGAGAGAGCGGTTGCCGGGGTCGGGTTCTGGTGGTGAGATAGGTGGCCGTGTGCCGGATGAAACTTTACGAAGATTTATCCGTGACATTCGGCGCGCCAGCTCGTTGATCTGTCAGGCAGTTCGCGAATCAGCGGATCGCTGGGGAATCCGGAGGGACCGCTCGTGCACAAGTTCAACGCTCCACCCGACTGGCCTGAGCCGCCGAGTGACAGCTGGCGTCCGCCGATGGGCTGGGAGCCCGACCCGGCCTGGCCCGACGCCCCGGCCGGCTGGGGGTTCTGGACCAACCGCAGTGGCCGCCGCAGCAGCGGCCCGATCGGCGCGTACGGCGCCGTCGACGCCGGCCGCGTCGAGCTGGCGACAGTCGACCCGGCTCTGGTGCTGATGCACTCCTGATCGTCAACTCCGGCTCCCGCATCCCGACCGGCTGCGGGGGCCGTGTTGTGTCCGCGTTCGGCCACCAGGCTGGCGCGTTCTTATCGCCTTCTGGTGTTATGTTATCAATCTAGATAACACTCACCTGGGAGGCTTCGTGGGCTGGATCGGTCTCGATCTCGGCACGCAAAGTGTGCGCGCCGTGCTGGCCGATGCCAAGGGCCACGTGCTCGCGGGTGCGACCCGTCCGCTCACCAGCCATCGGGACGGCGTCCGCCACGAGCAGGATCCGCAGTCCTGGCTCAGCGCCGTCGACGCAGTCCTGGCCGAGGTCGGGACGGCCGATGTCGACGGCATCGCGATCTGCTCGACCTCCGGCACCTTCCTCCTCACCGACCGCGCCGGCCGACCCGTCACCCCAGCACTGATGTACGACGACGCGCGCGCGGCCGCCCGTCGCGATCACATCGTGGACGCCGACCCGGACCGCTGGGCCACGAGCATGCAACCCACCTGGGCTCTGCCGAAGATCCTCGAGCTCGTCGCGGACGGTCACGATCTCGCCGACCGCCGGGTCGTCCACAGCGCCGATTTCGTCGCGGCCCACCTCGTCGGTCATCCGGTCGCCACCGACACCAGCCACGCCCTCAAGACCGGCTACGACCTCCTCGCCGAGACCTGGCCGGCCGAGGCCTTCGACAAGCTCGGCCTCCCGCTGTCCGCGTTCCCCGCGGTTGTCCGACCTGGCGTCGAGCTCGGCCGCACTCCCGCCGGCGTCCCCGTCCACGCCGGTATGACCGACGGCTGCGCGGCCCAGATCGCCGCTGGTGCTCTCAGCCCAGGCGCGTGGAACTCGGTCCTCGGTACGACGCTCGTCCTCAAAGGCGTCAGCGACGACCTGCTCGTCGACCCCACCGGCGCGGTCTACAGCCATCGTCATCCCGACGGCGGCTGGCTCCCCGGCGGCGCGTCCAGCACGGGTGCCGGCGTACTCACCGAGCTTCTTCCCGCCGCCGACCTCGACGCTCTCGACCGCGCCGCGCGCGCTCAAGGACCGATCGACGCGGTCACGTATCCGCTGACCAAGACCGGCGAGCGGTTCCCCTTCGTCGCGCAGCAGGCCGAGCGCTTCACGCTGGGCAGTACCCCCGACGACCTGCACACGTACGCCGCCGTACTGCAAGGGGTCGCGTTTATCGAGCGGCTCGCGTTCGAGCATCTCGAGACGCTCGGCGCGGACCCGGTGCGGTCGGTCTCGCTGACCGGTGGCGCCACGCGGAGCGGCTACTGGAACCAGCTCCGGGCCGACGTGCTCGGCGTACCGGTCGAGCTTCCGGCCGTACCGGACCCGGCGTACGGCATGGCTGTCCTCGCTGCGTCAGGTGGGACCGACCTCATCGGCACCGCGCGACGCATGGTCCGTGTGGATCGCGTCCTCGAACCAGGCGACCAACGACTTGACGACTTGTACGGCGGATTTGTCGCGGAGCTCGACCGTCGGGGGTATCGCGGATGAGAACGACGATCGTCCTGGCCCGCCACGGCCGCACCGAATGGCATCACGGCAACCGGTACACCGGTTCGACGGACCTCCCGATCGACGAGGTCGGCGTACAGCAGGCACAGCAGTTGAAGGACTGGGCGCTGGACTACGCGCCGGACGCGCTGTGGTGTTCGCCCATGCTGCGAGCTCGGCAAACGATCGGACCGATCGCCGAGACCCTGGACCTGGAGCCGACCGTGGATGCGCGGCTGCGCGAGGTCGACTTCGGGTCGGCCGAGGGGAAGATGTTCAGCGAACTGCCGCCGGCGGTGGCGAAGGCGTTCGTGCTGGACCCGGTGCTCGACCACTTCCCGGGCGGTGAGCATCCGGCCGATGCTGCTGATCGGGTGCACGAGGTCTTCGCCGAGATCGCCGAGCGGCACGAGGGGCAGCGGGTCCTTGTCGTCGCGCACAACACGCTCATCCGGCTGCTCGTCTGCAGGGCGCTCGGACTGCGACTGAACGACTACCGCAGACTGCTACCTGCGCTCGGTCCCGCGGCGCTGGTGCGTTTCCGGTGGCAGGACGGCACAGTGGGTCTCGAGGCGTACAACGTTCCACCTGTGATCGAGCCTGCGCGAATGGAGACCCGGGAATGACATCGGACATCGATGGCGACACCACCGAACTGAGCCGGCCGGCACGCCGGCAGGCCGAGATCGCGGCGTACGTCGTGAAGCACGGCTCGGTCTCGGCCAACGATCTGGTCGAGGCGTTCGGGGTGAGCGTGATGACGGTGCACCGCGACCTGGACGAACTCGAGCGGCAGGGTGTGGTCCGCAAGTACCGCGGTGGCGTGAGCGCGCAGCCGACCAGCGTGTTCGAGAGCAACGTCGCGTACCGGCTGAACACCGCGCACGCGGAGAAGGCCGCGATCGCCCGGCACGCGCGGGCGATGATCGAGCCGGGGATGTCGGTGATGCTCGACGACTCGACCAGCGCGCTGGCCCTGATCGACCTGATCGAGGACATCACACCGTTGACCGTGGCAACGAACTTCCTGCCCGCGATCACCCGGCTGTCCCAGCTCCGCGACATCACGCTGCTCGCACTCGGCGGGATCTACTCCGCGACCCACGACTCGTTCGGCGGGATGCCGTGCGCCGAGGCCGTCGAGGCGCTGCACACCGATCTGCTGTTCTGCTCCGTCTCCGCGGTGTCGCCGACGCACGCGTTCCACCAGGAGGAGGAGATCGTCCTGGTGAAGCGGGCGATGTTGCGCTCGGCAAGGACCAAGGTGCTGCTGGTCGACCACGCCAAGCTGCAGCGCACCGCCCTGCATCGGCTCGCGCCGCTGACCGACTTCGACGTCGTGATCGTCGACGAGAAGACCCCGCAGGACCTGATCGAACCGCTGCGCGACCACGGCGCCACCGTGGAGGTAGCCAAACTCTAGGAGGGGGCTCATGGACGTCGGAGTAGACGTCGGCACCACCGTGACCAAGGCGGTCGCCTTCGACGCCGACGGCCGCCCGCTGGCAGAGGCATCCCGGCCGACCCGGTTGCTGCACCGCAGTCCTGGCCGGTTTGAGCACGAGGCGCTCGAAATAGTTGCCTCGGTCAACGAGGTTGTGCAGGAGCTGGCCGGCGCGGTCGGAAGCCGGCCGGGGGTGTTGGCGATCACCGCGCAGGGCGACGGCCTCTGGCTGGTCGACGATGCGGGTACGCCGGTCCGCCCGGCGATCTCGTGGCTGGACGCGCGGTCGAGCCCGATCCTCGATGAGTGGACCGGTAGTGGTGTGGCCGAGCGGGTGTTCCGGCGGTCGGGCAATCGGATGTTCCCCGGTGCGTCGGGGCCGCTGCTGGCCGCAGTACTGGCGGAAGAACCTGGGGTGATCGAGCGGGCGGGTACGGCGGCGTACTGCAAGGACGTGGTGATGCAGGCGCTGACCGGCGTACGGGCGACGGATGTGTCGGATGCGTCGGCGCCGTTCCTTGATCCCAGGACCGGGGAGTACGACGATGAGGCGCTGGCGGCCACGGGGTTGTCGGGGTTGCGTCGGCTGCTGGCGCCGGTTGCCGGTGCGGGGCCGGTTGGCGAGTTGCGGGACGACTCGACCGGGATGGCTCGCGGGACCAGGGTGTCTGCCGGGCCGTACGACCTTCCGGCCGCGGCGGCGGGCGCTGGTGTGACCGAGCCTGGCGACGCGCTCCTGACTGTCGGTACAACGTTGGCGTGCCAGGTCGTCACCCGTGAACTGCCCGTCGACGGCGAGCCCGCCGGCCTGTTCCTCGGTACCTGGACTCCAGGTGTCTGGCTGCGCGCGATGCCCGCCATGGTGGGCACAGCGGCCCTCGACCGTGTCCTCGCACTCGTCGGGGTCGGTACTGCTCAGCTGCCGGGCCTTCTCGCCGAGAGCTCGCCCGGTGCGGCCGGCGTGACTGTCCTGCCTTATCTGTCGGAGGCCGGTGAGCGCGCGCCGTTCGTCGACACCCGCGCCCGCGGCACGATCGACGGCATCTCGCTGTCTACGACGACGGCCGACCTCGTTCGCGCGACCTGCGAAGGGATCGCGTACGCCGCTCGCCACTGCCTCGAGGCCGCCGGGTGGACCGGTCGCGTGACGGTCTGCGGCGGTGGCGCCCGGAGCAGCGAGTGGACCCAGATCCTCGCCGACGTACTGAACGCGCCGCTGCACACCGCCGAGGCCGAACAGGTCGCCGCGCGCGGTGCAGTGATCTGCGCGCGACGGGCCGTCGACCCGGACAGCGCCGGAGCGGACTGGATCGCCGAGACCCGCCAGGTCGACCCGGATCCGGCGCGCGCCACGTTCTACGCCGAGGGATACGCCCACTACCTGCGCCGGATCGAGGCGGCCCGCCCGCGCTGGTCCGACCCAGCACCCACGTTCACAGGAGATCGATGAGAACCGTCAAGACGCTGCTCGCCGGCGACCACTTCGTACGCAACGAGCTGCTCGCGGCGTCGCTCAGCACGATCCCTGACGTCGTGTTCGAGTTCAGCGAGATCACGCTGCCGTGGCCGCTGACGCCGTACGGGCGGGTCGCCGAGGTGGACGAGGCCAGCGATGTCGAGGACCAGCTGATCGAGGTGCTGGCCGGGGTCGAACTCGCGGTCACGCAGATGGGACCGTTCACGGAGCGGGTACTCGATGCCGCGCCCGACCTGCGGTACCTGGTCGTCTGTCGTGGCGGGCCTGTGAACGTGAACGTTGCCGCGGCGGCTGAACGGGGGATCGCGGTCGCATCCACGCCAGGACGCAACGCGGTGGCGGCCGCGGAGCATGCGGTCGCGTTGATGATGGGTGCCCTGCGCAACCTTCCGCGACTGCAGCGGACGCTGGAGCAGGGGGAGTGGCGCTCCGACCTCTACGCGTACGACGAGTGCGGCGGCGAGCTGGACGGATCCACCGTCGGGCTGGTCGGTTATGGCGCGATCGGGCAACGGGTCGCGCGGGTGATGCTTGCCTTCGGCGCTCATGTCCTGGTCGCCGATCCGTACGTCGATGACCCCCCGGAAGGCATCGAGCTGGTGGAGCTCGACGAGCTGCTGCGGCGGTCCGACGTGGTGAGTCTGCACGCGCGGCTGACTGATCAGACCCGCGGAATGATCGGTGCGGAGCAGCTCGCGTCGATGCCGCGAGGCGCCGTACTGGTGAACACCGCGCGTGGCGGGCTGCTCGACTACGACGCAACGGTGGATGCGCTGGAGTCGGGGCAGCTCGGGGCGGCGGCATTCGACGTGTTCCCAGCCGAGCCGCTGCCAGCGGGTTCGCGGCTGCTGACGGCGCCGAACATCGTCATGACGCCACACCTGGCCGGCGCAACCCGGCAGACCGCTCACCGCGCCGGCTCGATCGCAGCCGAGGCGGTGGCAGCGTTCCTGTCCGGAAAGGATCCTGTGGGGTTAGTGTAGATCATCAGCTATGCTGATGGTATGAGTTCTTCGGATGTTGCCGCGCACGAGATCCGCACCAGCCTGTTCCGGCTGGTCCGCCGACTGCGTCAGGAGCGGCCCGAGGGTGAGCTCAGCTATTCGCAGTTCAACGTGCTGGGCTGGTTGGAGCGCGAAGGTTCGATGACGAACGCGGACCTGGCCGCCGCCGAGCGCGTCACCCCGCAGACCATGATGCGCGCCACCACAGACTTGGTAGCGAGCGGATTCATCAGCCGTGCTGATAATCCCGCCGATCGCCGTCAGGTCCTTCTGGAGATCACGCCGGCCGGCGCCACGCTGGTTCGCGAGGACCGCCGCCGGCGGGACACCTTCCTCGCGAAGGCAATGGACACCACCCTCACGCCCACCGAACGAGAACTCCTCCACCTGGCCGCTCGCCTGATGGACCAACTCTCGGAGGTCGTCGAGTGACGAAGGTCGCCGAGGAACAGGAGGTCGTCCAGGCGGGAGGGCTGCCGGCGCGGTACGCCGCCTCCGTCGGGCTGGGCACGTTGTTGCAGCCGTTGAACTCCTCGATGATCGCCGTCGCGCTGGTCGCGATCGGCGCGGACTTCCACGCGGGGACCGAGACACAGTGGCTGGTCTCGGGGCTGTACCTCGCGACAGCGGTCTCGGCGCCGACCGCCGGGCGACTGGCTGATCTGATCGGTGCCCGGCGAGTCTTTCTTGCCGGGCTCGCGCTCGTGGCGGTCGTGTCGGCGTTGGCTCCGTTGTCGCCGAGCCTCGGCTGGCTGATCGCCGCGCGGGTCCTGCTCGGGATCGGGACCGGCGCGCAGTTCCCCTCGGGCGTCGCGATGATCCGGCGGATCGCCGACCGTCGTAAGGCCTCTGCAGTGGGTGCGCTCGGGCTGTTGTCCGTCTTCGCGCAGACCTCAGCGGCGTTGGGCCCGAGCGTCGGCGGTCTGCTCGTCGGCACGTTCGACTGGCAGGCGATCTTCCTCGTCAATCTCCCGGTCGCCGCCGTCGCGGGCATCGCCGTACTCCGGCTCGTCCCCAAGGACCCGCCCCGACCAGCGGATGACGACCGCAAGCTCTGGCGGGAGATCGACCTCGGCGGGCTGGCGCTCTTCACGCTGGCGATGACCGCGCTCATGCTGGTCCTGCTCTCGCTGTCGACCAACCCGAACTGGTGGTTGCTCGGCGCAGCGATCCCGCTGGCTGTGCTGTTCATCCTCTGGGAACGGCGCTCCACGACGCCGTTCGTCGACGTACGCCTGCTTGCCCGCAGTGCGCCGCTGTCCCTCGGCTACCTCCGCACGATGCTGACGTACGTCGCCTTCTACGCGATCTTCTACGGACTGCCCGGCTGGCTCGAGCAAGCCCGTGGCCTCGATCCGACGAAGGTCGGTCTGGTGGTCCTCCCGATCGCGACACTTGGTGCGATCACCGTCGCGATCGCCACGAAGCTCGCCCGCCGCCACGGAGACCGGTTGCTGCTGATGATCGGTTCGGCCGGGCTGCTGGTCGGGGGCGCCGCGCTGGCCTTCGGAGTTCACAGCGGTACGCCGATCGTCGTACTCGTGGTGATCAGCGCGGTCCTCGGCGTACCGAACGGCTTCAACGGACTCGGCAACCAGTTGGCCGTCTACCGGGCTGCGCCACCTGAGGTCGCGGGCGCGGCGGCGGGGCTGTTCCGTACGTCGCAGTACGTCGGGGCGAACCTCGCCGCCGCCGCGATCGCCATCGTCTTCGCCGGCCCCGCGACCGATGCCGGCCTGCACCGGCTCGGGCTGCTCGTCGGCGGGATCGCCGCGGTACTGCTGCTGGATGTGGTCTTCGCGAGAAAGGGCGCGCTGTGATCATCACCGGGCATCGTGGTGCGTTGGGGACCGAGCCGGAGAACACGCTGCGATCGTTCCGCCGCGCGGTCGCCGACGGCTGCGACGAGATCGAGCTCGACCTGCGGGTGAGCGCCGACGGCGAGCTCGTCATCATGCACGATGCCACCGTCGACCGGACCACCTCCGGATCGGGCGAGGTCGCGTCGCTGACCCTCGCCGAGCTCCGGACGCTGGACGCGGGCCTCGACGAGCAGATCCCGACGTGGTCCGAGGTGATCGAGGCCGTCGATGTGCGTATCCAGGCGGAGGTCAAGTCCGAGGCCGCCGTACCGCTCCTCGCTCAATCCCTCAAGTCGAACCCGTCCCTCGCCGCCCGGACCCTGGTCACGTCCTTCCACCCAGAAATCCTCCTGGCCGTCCGCGACTCCTACCCCGACGCCACCACCGGCCACATCTTCGGCCGTACGCCGGACATCGCTGAAGTCATCACCCGGACCCGCGAGGCCCGAGCCACCTGGTCCCTCTGCGGCATCACCGGCCTGACCCCTGCCGGCGTCGCCGAGCTACACGCCGCCGGCCTCTCGGTCACCGCCTGGCCCGTCCCCGACCCAGCCACCCTCGCCCAAGCCACCGCCCTAGGCGTAGACGGCGTCACCACCGACAACCCCCACCTCCTGCTCTGAGGGTTCCAACGTGCTTGGGTTCACACGTTCCAACGTCGCCCACCCACCCCCGACGCCGGAGGCGGCGTGCTGACTCTCACACGTTCCAACGTCTGAATTTGTTCTTCCATAGAACATAAATGTGTGATTGCCTGTCTCGCATGGGAATCAGCATCGGCGTGGTTGGCGCCGGACAGTTTGCTCCTTCGTTCCTGCGGTTGTGGTCCGCGCACCCGGATGTGTCCGAGGTGCGGCTGACCGACGTGATCCCGGAGCGGACCGCGGAGATGGCCGCCGAACAGGGCATCGCAGTCACGCACGCGTCGTTCGAGGAGATGCTCGAGTCGGACCTGGACGCGGTCGCGATCTTCACCCAGCGCTGGCTGCACGGGGAGATGGCGATCAAGGCGCTCGAGGCCGGCAAGCACGTGTACTCGACGGTCCCGATGGCGATCGAGGCGGACCAGATCGCGCGCATCATCGAGCTGGTCAAGGAGACCGGCCTGACATACATGATGGGTGAGACCAGCTTCTACTACCCGTCGTCGGTGTACTGCCGGCAGAAGCTCGCCGAGGGTGCGTTCGGGCGGGTGTTCTACTCCGAGGGCGACTACGTCCACGACATGGACCTCGGCTTCTACGCGGCGTACCAGTACTCCGGCGGCGACGACTGGAAGAAGACCGCGTCGTTCCCGCCGCTGCTCTACCCGACGCATGCCGTCGGCAACGTTCTCTCGGTGACCGGTCAGCACGCCACGCACGTGTCCGCGATCGGCGTCAAGGACGACCGCGGTGACGGCGTCTTCGACAAGGACGTCAGCCAGTTCAACAACGACTTCTCGAACGCGACCGCCCTCTTCAAGCTGGCCGACGGCGGCATCATGCGGACCAACGAGATGCGCCGCGTCGGGTACCCGTCGCACATCCGCGAGTCGCGGCTGCGCGTGTTCGGCACCGAGGGCAGCTTCGAGCAGCTCGCCACCACGACCCTGTGGCAGAACAAAGAAGGCGTCGAGGACGTCTCCCACCTGATGGAGACCAAGCCGAGCAGCAACCTCGACGACGCCGACCTGGCGAACGTCGACCCCGCGCTGCGCGACGCGTTCCGCTCCGGCCTCTCCCCGGTCCACGACCGCAGCCGCCTGCCGAAGGAGTTCGACGGCATGCACAACGGCCACGAGGGCTCCCACCACTTCCTCGCCGACGACTTCGTCCGCGCGGTAGCCGACAAGACCCTCCCACCCATCAACGCCTGGGTCTCGGCCCGCTACACCCTCCCCGGCATCATCGCCCACCAATCCGCCCTCCAAGGCGGCGCACAACTAGAAATCCCCGACCACGGCGACGCCCCGGTCTGACGGGCAAGGTGATGTGAACTGGACTGGGGCGAGATCGGCCCTAGTCCAGTTCCACCAGTTGAGGCGGACTCTCCGAGAGACGGACGATTTCGTCCGGTAGGTGCCCGGGTTGTGCCGGACGCCGGCGGTAAGTGGTAACAAGCAGCCGCCTGAACTCGGAAGGGAGGCGAGCGAACATCTCGCCGAGCCAGATCGGTAGCGCGTCGTTCAGCCGTACCTCGTTCGCCTGAGACATCAAGGTGGCCAGCAGCCAGTAAGCAGTCGCAATCTCCGGAGCCGCAGGCACGGTTTCGTTGACCAGCCGTTCGAAGATCCGCTCGATCGGTACCAGATCAGAGGAATTGATCCAGACCTCGATTCGGCTGGCCGACAGGTCTTCGACGGCAGCGATGAAGCGGAGGCTGAACGCCCTGAGGCGCGCCTCGATCCAGTCCGCCGTCGGGCTTCCGTCGAGCAGCGGTTGAAGCCTCGGCACGGTGTCGAGGTTCACGAAGTTCGACACCAGGATGGAGTCGCGGGCGACGAACAACTGCCATGGCAGTTCGTCGAGCACGTCGTCGCCGACTGTCATGCCGCGCGCGACCGCCGCCAGTACGGTCAATGGCCCGCTGTCATAGAGCGATTCCGTGGCGTCCTGGGCATGCAGCTTGCTGATCAGATCCTGGGTCTGTGCGACGACGTCCTCAGTCGGCCGACCCGCGAGGCGAACCAGGGCCGGTAGGCAGGCGAACAGGCGGTACGACGGCCCGCGCTGAACATCGGGCTTGTTGATCAGCTCCCAGAGCTCCTCGATGAGCTGTTCGACCACCCGCATCGCATCGGGGAACTGCGAGACCAGATTCAGCAGCAGGAGTTCTCCATGGAACGGAGAGATGTCGTCCGGGCTCTGCGGGTCGCCGGCGACCTTGCCGAGGGATTCCTTGAGCGCTCCCGGCAGATCCTCGCTGGATGCGGGCAGATCACGGTCCTCCCAGTAGGACCAGCGGATCGAGAAGGCCCGGATCTCGCGGTAGTCCCGGCCGGGATTCTGTGACTGGAGATAGGTTCGGAGTACCTGTGACGTGAGCCGTTCGACCGCTCTTGGGGTGAGCAGCCCGAACTCGCGGAGACGGAGGGCGAACGCCGTCAGCATGTAGCGGCGTTTCTGCGTGGACTGGCCCGCCCGGCGGCACAGCTCCAGAACGAACCGCTCGGCCCCGCGATGCTGAAAGCTGTCGAGGACCGCGACCGATACCTCACCGATGACCTCCCACTCGGCGATCTCCAGGTGAGGGGCGAGCTTGGCGAGCAGTTCCTTGGGGCCGCCGGCCCTGCGAACCAGCTCCACCGCGGCGAAGTACTCGAGGAAGGTTCGATGGGTGAATGCGAAGATCGGCTGACTGGTCGGTCCGGAAGACAGGTCGGTGATCAGCCAGGCTCGGCCACGCCACAGCGAGACCAGCTCCTGCGCGGCCTCGCGGGCGGCGAGGACATCCGGAAGGCGCTGCTCCTGCCAGAACCTGGTCAGCCTCTGTACCAGCGCTGCCTCGGTGACACCTTGCTGGCGCTCCGCGCTCTGATAGATCCACAGGGCGATCTCACAGAGCGCGATCTTGGCGTCGGCCTTGAACGCCGGCGGAGTGTCGATGCGGCGCAGCGCGTCCCAGCGATCGAACAACAGGGCAGCACACTTCTCGTACAGTTCCGGTCGATTCTCCGGGATCGATCTCTCGCCCATGTAGATCGCGCAGAGCAGACTCAGCATCAGCGGGTTCGCGCGCAGGTCCGGGGCGTGCTCCTCGGACTCTGCGACGAACGAGTTCACCCGCTGCTCCAGCACCTGCGAAGTAAGACGCGCGTCGATCCGGAACCACGACTCGCAGTACCGCCGGATCTGATCGTCGGAGAACGGCAGGATCCTGAAATGGGTGAAGTCCGTCCTCGACAACGAGGCGATGTCGTAGCCGACCGAACGCGAGGTGACCACCATGGGTGTTGCGGCATAGAGACTCGCGAAGGCCAGGACCGAGTCCTTGACGGCTGCCCGGGACGTCCCGTTGACCACCTCGTCCAGACCGTCGAACATGACGACGGCCCGCCCACTGATGAGGAGCCACTCGATGCAACCGGGCGGCGGGACCAGCTGGTAGTCCTCCGCCATGCAGCTCTCGATGTGATCGAGGATCCGGCGCGGATCCCGCGTCTTGGCGTCGTTGTACCGGCGGAGCTCCACCAGGAACGGGACCCGTGCGTTCTGTTCCGTTGCACTGCTGGTCTCGTGCATCAGGTGCTGGATCAGGGTCGACTTGCCGGCCCCTGGATCCCCGAGGACGACGGTCCGCGCCGACAACTCGAACACGTCCCGTAGATCAAGGCGGTCAGAGTTTGCGACCGAGTCCCAGCCGCCGTCGATCGCCTGCAGATCAGGTGCGACATAGACGTCCTGCAGCCGGATCGACCGCTGCTGGTCGAGTTGTGCCAGCGTGAGGATCTCGGTCTTCTGCTGTACGAGGTTGCGGTACGAACCGACGAACGCGGCGAAGTCGACCAGGTTCAACTTCGACTGCAGTGCTTGCGCGAGTAGCTCCCGGTTGGCGGCTTGTTCGAGGTAGGACTTGGCTCCGTCTCCGGTACCTCGGCTGAATCGGCTCTTGGCGTTGCCGTACAGACCTCGCGCGGCCGCCAGCAGACCTGCGGTGATCGCTCCTGCGACCGCCGGCATGTCATTCGGGTGCGGGGCGATCGTCAGGATCAGGGCGGCTCGAACCTCGGCCCGGAACTTGCTCTGGATCGACTCCGTGTCGCCTCGCATCAGCGTGACCAGGAGTGCGGCCTCGGCGAGGTGCTGTGCCTCGGGAGACTGGCGCAGGAAGTCGCCGATCCGGGTCAGCAGCTCAGGCGAGAGGTCGTGGTCCTCGAGTTCGGCCTGTACGGTGAGGTTCACCGCACCCCGTGACCAGGTCTGTTCGCTGACCGGCTCGCCGACAGGCAGGAGCGCGGCCAGCATGCCGGCGCCCCTGCTGACGGCGTTGACCACCAGCCCGAGGGCGAACTCCCCGATGACCTCATGCGGCGACATGGTTCGTCCTCACGGTCGGTTCCTGCAACGGCAGCAAATCTATTCGACGCGCAGATGTGCCGGCAGGCTCCGCCGCTCGCGGCGCGGCTACGATCCGGTATGGCTTTGGATCTGTTTGCAGGGGTTTCTGTCAGGGACTACGGGATCGCGGTTGCGTGGTACGAGCAGTTGTTCGGTGGGCCGCCGAGTTTTCTGCCTAATGATGTTGAGGCGGTGTGGGAGCTCGGCGAGCATCAGTTCCTGTACATCGAGGTGGTGCCGGAGCATGCGGGGCATGCGCAGCACACGTTGTTCGTCGAGGACTTCGAGGGAGTGCTGCGGGGGATCGCCGAGCGCGGTCTTGTGCCCGCAGCACGGGAGACGTACGAGAACGGCGTACGGCATGCGACGTTCTTCGACCCGGACGGGAACGAGGTCTCGTACGGCGGTGCGCCGTTGGAGTGACGTTTGTTGTTCAAGAACACGACGCTCCGCTCAGGTTGCGACAGCGGAGGGCGGAACGTAGGAACGTCCTATGACCCTGCGACGTCTGGGCCTGTCCGCCCTCTGCATCTCCCTGACCCTTGGTGGCACGACTGCTGTCGCCACCCCGCCGACGCAGCATCTTCCGCTCGGCCCGGACAACCTCACCGAAACCCGCGACTCCCGCACGCAGCAGCCGGGTGTCACGCTGACGACGATCGTCCGCGGCCAGACCGACGCCAAAGCCGGCTGGACCGTCGAGATCGCGATCCCCTCCTCCTCACCCGATCCGGACGCGCCCGCGGCCGCGATCTCCGACCAGGCCGGCGCGAACAAGGCCGCCGACAAGCTCCGCGCCGCGGGCCTCGAGCCGCGCGTCGAGGATGTGCCGACGCCGCGGCTCGCTGACGCGGGTGGGGGCAACCTCGGGTACCGCGTTCGGCTCGGGCTGTTCGCGAACAAGGTCGACGCCGATGCCCTGCGTACCAAGGTGATCGCGGCCGGGCTCAGCGGATCGAGCATCTACACCGGGTGGGACGGCGAGCCCGACGACATCGCCGGCTCGACCGGTCCTTGGCACGTACAGGTGCTGACGATCGACCCGAAGAAGTTCCGCGGCACGCTCGATGCGACGTACGGCTCGGATATCGAGCAGCGCGAGACGACCACCACGCTCGCGACGCTGACCGGCGCGACGGCTGCGGTCAACGCCGGGTTCTTTGTGCTCGACCCGAAGTCTGGAGCGCCTGGCGATGCGGCCGGTGTTGGGGTGTACGACGGGCGGCTGGTGAGCGAGGCGACCAATGGGCGGCCGGCGCTTGTGCTCGGTCCGCGTGGCACGTCTGTCGACCGGTTCACTTGGCGTGGGTCCGTTCGGGGCGTTGGGGCGTCGTTGCCGCTGGACGGACTGAACCGGGTGCCGGGGTTGATCCGCAACTGCGGCGGTACGGCGGACGACCTGCCGACCGCGAAGCCGATGCACGACACCACCTGCACCGACGCGGACGAGCTGATCGCGTTCGACGAGTCGTACGGCGTAAGCACGCCGAGCGGACCGGGTGCTGAGGTGCTGCTCGATCGGCGGGGGATCGTCACCGCGATCCGTACGACGACCCGCGGCGGGGCGATCCCTGAAGGCGGGCGGACTGTGCAGGCGATCGGCAACCTCGTGGGGCCGCTGCTGGCTGCGGCTAAGGTCGGTCGCCCGCTGTCGATCCGCTCGACGCTGCTCGATGATCGCGGGCGTCCGGTGTCGCTGTCCCGCCGTACGACGATCGTCAACGGGGGACCGGAGTTGGTCCGCAACGGGCGGGTGTTTGCCACCGCGGCCGCGGACGGGATGGTGCAGGACACGCCGAGCTTCTACTACGGCTGGGTCCACAAACGAAACCCGCGCACGATCGCCGGCGTAGACGACCACGGCCGCACAGTCCTGATCACCGCCGACGGCCGCAACGTGAACAGCCTCGGGCTGTCGATCTCCGAAGCTGCCGCGGTAGCCAAGTCCTTCCACCTAACCGAAGCCATCAACCTCGACGGCGGCGGCTCCACCACAATGGTTGCCAACGGCAAAGTACTGAACACCCCATCAGACGCCACCGGCGAACGCCCGGTCGGGGACGCCCTGGTCATCACGAAGTAGCCGACGCGCTCGCACGCGGGGGTGACCAGCCGCCGCGTGCCCCCGCAGCCGACCCTCGCACGGGGCCTCTTCAGTCGCGGGCGGCGATTCGGTCCAGGTTGGTCCAGGGGAGGACTCGTGCGGCGACGACGGTTCGGTGCTCGAGTTCGGCGTGTAGGAGTCGATGCACCCCGTCCAGGATCGTGAGCCGGTCGTCGGGTCGGCGTACGACGTCCAGCGGATGGCTTAGATCGGCGGCCAGAGTGCGTTCGTACTGGTCGCGGTACGTGACCGGAGCCGCCGCCACCTGGTGGGGCGTGAGTTGGAACGGGCGGTCGGCGTACGCCCAGAACGGCAGGTCGAGATGATGGGCCAGGTCGGTGACCGGCAGCTCAATCACCGGCAGGTCGAGGGCGTGCAGGAGGTCGAGGTCCCAGTGGAAGTCCAGGATGTACGCCGTCAGCTCCGGCGGTACCGCCAGCGGGAACGGCCGTCGCGTCATTCGTAGATGCGGCGCAGTCGTAGCGTCATCGAGTTTTCGATGTGTTGGGTCATGGCCGCCTCTGCGCCGGCCGGGTCGCCGGACGTGATTGCCTCGACCAGCATCCGGTGTTCGGTCAGGACCTCGGGGCCGATGTCGCGGTTGTAGTGCAGGCGGAAGATGTGTAGGTGGCAGTGGGTGCGTTCGAAGGCGAGGCGGACCTGTTCGCTCCCCGATAACGACGTGATCAGCGTGTGGAAGCGGTTGTCGTGGGCGGTGAGGGACTTGTAGCCGGCGTAGTCGATTGATGTTGGCTCGACTGCGTTTGCCAGTTCCGAGCGAAGCCGTTCGATCCCCGACGGAGAGATCAGTTCGGCGGCGCGCCGCGCGGCCCACGGTTCGAGGAGGAGGCGGAAGCGGTACAGGTCGTCGAACTCGTCCAGCGTCAGCAGCGGCGTCGCTCGGTAGCCCTTCAGTGGCTCCTTGACCGCCAGGCCCTCCGACTCCAGTCGGGCCAGCGCCTCCCGGACCGGCGTCGACGACACCTGGAACTCGCGCGCCAACCCGTCGATCGAGATCCGCGCCCCGGGTCTGATGACGTGGTCCATCAGCATCGTCTTGATGGCCTCGTAGACGTCGTCGGCGAGCATCTGCCGCCGTAGGACCCGCCGGTCCACCTGCGCCTCCATCGGCCCCAACGCGTCAGCCATCAGCTGTCTCCGGAATCTGGTCGCGCCCTTGACCCCACCGGTCAGGTTTCGGCAGGGTAACACTGGTAATCATGCATCATGCACGATTCCGCCCAGAGCAAGCTATGGGAAGGCGCGAACGAATGGTGAGGTTCGAAGAGGTCGGCGTTCTGCCCGAGCCCGGGGACAACGTCGCGATCGCCTCCCGGCGGCTGGAGGCCGGTACCGAGGTCGAGTTGGACGGTACGACGGTGACGCTGCCACACACCGTGCTCGAAGGCCACCGCTTCGTGGTCACCCCGACCGGCACCGGTGACGCGCTGACCTCGTGGAACACCGCGTTCGCCCGCGCCTCCCGCGACCTGGTCCCCGGTGACTATGTGTGTACGCCGACCAGCCTCGCCGCCGTCACCGCCCGCGGCGTCGAGGGCCTGCCGGCAGAGCCGTCCGCGACCAACGAGCCCCTCGACCCGTACGAGCTGGACGAGTCCGCGCTCAGCTTCGGTGCCCAGGTGACCAGCGTCGAGCAGCCCGGCACGTTCCTCGGCTACCCCCGCGAACTTGGCCCGGCCGGCACGCGCAACCACGTCGTACTGATGGCGACCAGTTCGCGCAGCAGCGGGTTCGTCACCGAGCTCGCGCGGCGCTTCGACGGCGCGGCGGCCGGCGACGGCGTCGTACCGGTCGCGCACACCGAGGGCGGCGAGGACGACGTACCGAACAACCTGCACTTCCTGCTCGCCACGCTGGCCGGCTTCACGCTGAACCCGAACGTCGGCGCCGTCCTGATCGTCGACACCGAGGGCGACGTCGTCTCGGGCCGGGCGATCAAGGATTTCATGGCCGAGCACGGCTACCCGTCGATCAAGGTCCCGCACGCGTTCTTCACCCGGAAGGCCGGTTTCGAGCACGACCTGACGATCGCGGGCGCGCTGATCGAGCCGTGGCTGCCGGTCGTCGACGCGCAGCAGCGCGAGGAGGTCCCGCTGGCGGATCTGAAGATCGCGTTGCAGTGCGGCGGCTCGGACGCGTTCTCCGGCATCTCGGCGAACCCGCTCGCCGGTCAGGTCAGCGCTGAGCTGATCCGGCACGGAGGTACCGCGGTGCTCGCGGAGACCGACGAGCTGATCGGCGCCGAGCCGTACGTACTGAAGAACGTCCGCGACCTCGCGACCGCGAAGAAGTTCCTCGCCACGATCAAGTCGTTCAAGGAACGCGTCGGCTGGCACGGCCACACCGCCGAGGGAAACCCGTCCGGCGGCAACGTGTACCGCGGGCTGTACAACATCGTGCTGAAGTCGATCGGTGCCGCGCGCAAGCTTCCGCGCGAGGTCCGCCTCGACCACGTCATCGAGTACGGCGAACCGCTGCCCGGCAACGGCTACATCTTCATGGACAGCCCGGGTAACGACCTGGAATCGGTGGCCGGTCAGATCGGCAGCGGCTGCAACCTGATCTTCTTCACCACCGGCAACGGCTCGATCACCAACTTCCCGTTCGTGCCCACGCTCAAGTTCGTCACGACCAGCGCCCGGTACGAGCGGTTGCATGCCGAGATGGACGTTGACGCAGGCAAGTATCTGACCGGTACGCCGATGGCGGACCTGACCGCGGACACGTTCGGCCTCACGATCCGGGTCGCCTCCGGGGAGAAGAGCGCGGGCGAGCGGGCCGGCCACAGCCAGGTGTCGATCTGGCGGAACTGGAAGCAGGTCGGCCCGGTCGAGGGGATCTCGATCACCACCGACGGCCGGATGAGCCGCAAGCTGACCGACCTCCCGGCCGAGGATCGCGACGCCCCGCTCGACGGCCTGCCGCACACCGGGCTGACGTCGGACGCAAAGACCTCCACGGAGCTACTACGGGTCGACGACAGGTTGGTGCCCGAGGCGGTCGGCCTGATCCTTCCGACCAGCCTTTGCTCCGGCCAGATCGCGCTACGCATCGCAGCCCAGGCGGAGCTGGAGAAATGGGCCGGGAACGCCGTCACCCGGATGGTCGCTCTCCCGCACACCGAGGGCTGTGGCAGCAGTGGTGGCGCGTCCGAGGAGACGTTCGCGCGGATCATGCTCGGCTATCTGCTGCATCCGAACACCCGGATGGCGCTGCTGCTCGAACACGGCTGCGAGAAGACCCACAACGACTACTTCCGCTCGCGACTCGTCGAGGCCGGCGCCGACCCGTCCCGCTTCGGCTGGGCGAGCATCCAGGCGGATGGCGGTCTCGATGCAGTCGGCGAGAAGGTGAAGGACTGGTTCAGCAGCTTCGACCTCACCGCTCCGGCTGACGAGCGCGGGGACCTCGGTGCGCTTACCGTCGGCCTAGAAGCGCGAGGTTCGTTCTCGGATGCGACTGCCGAGGCGTTCGCGTTGATCGGCCGCGAGATCGTGGGCTCGGGCGGTTCCGTCGTACTGTCGTCGCGTGGTGCTCTGCTTGCGCATGACGGGTTCCGTACTGCGGCGTTCGGGTCGGCGGATCCGGTCGGGCCGACTGTCGCGCACGGGCAGCGGCTCGCGGCGCCGGGTTGGCACGTGATGCGGATGCCGGGGACGGACTGGATGGAGACCGCGACCGGCTTCGGCGCGACCGGTGTCCAGCAGGTCCTCGCGCATGTTGCCGGCGGCACCTTGTCGGCGCAGCGGTTCGTACCGGTCGTTGAGTTCAGCAACGACCCGGAGACGGTCGCGACGTACGGAGACGACCTGGACGCGGTCGCCACCGGTGACGCGGCCGAGCAGGCGCGGATCGGGCTCGACACCATCGCCGCGGTCGCCAGCCGCCGGCTCGTCCCCAAAGCAGTTGCCTCCGGCAATGTCGGTTTCCAGATCACCCGTGGTCTGCTCGGTACGTCGATGTGAAAGGCCTGTCAATGCACTTGGTCCGTTATCTGTCCCCGATCGACGGTCGCCCGATCCCTGGTGTGCGCACCGGAGACACGGTGGCATCGCTTCCCGGCATCAACACGTTCGCGGAGCTGCTGCAACTCCCGCTCGAGGACCTGCAGGGCGCGGTCGGGAAGCTGGGGGAGGGCGAGCCGGTCGAGGGGCTGAAGTTCCTGCCGCCGCTCGACGGCCGTGGTGAGGTCTGGTGCGCGGGTGTGACGTACGAGCGGTCGCGCGGCGCCCGGATGGAGGAAAGCACCGAGCAGTCGGTCTACGACAAGGTCTACAGCGCCGACCGGCCCGAGCTGTTCCAGAAGGCGCCGGCCTGGCGGGTCGTGGTGGACGGCGAGCCGGTCGGGATCCGGTCCGACTCCGGTCACGACGTACCGGAGCCGGAGCTCGCGGTGGTTGCCAACAGCCACGGTCAGATCGTCGGGTTCACGGTCTGCAACGACATGAGCTCGCGCTCGATCGAGGGCGTCAACCCGCTGTACGTACCGCAGGCGAAGCTGTTCGCGGGCGGCTGCGCGCTCGCGTCGGGGATCCGCCCGGTGTGGGAGGTTTCCGATCCGAAGAACCTCGACATCCGGTTGGTGATCGAGCGTGACGGCGCGGAGGTGTTCGCGGACACCACGTCGACGGCGAAGCTGGTGCGGGATCTCCAGGACCTGATCGACGTACTGTTCCTGCCGAACGACTTCCCCGACGGCGTGATCCTCGCGACCGGGACCGGCATCGTTCCCGAGCTGGACTTCGCGCTCGCCGAGGGCGATGTCATCACGATCACGATCGACGAGGTCGGCACCCTCACGAATACCGTGGCCGTAGGCCGGGAACCGTTCGCGTTCCTCGCCACCGACAACCTGGAGGGAACCCGATGACGCAGGACACCACGCCGGCCGAGCTCGAGCAGGCACTGGCTGCGGCTTCCGCGGCGGCTCCCGCGTTCGGCGCCTCCGAGCCTGCCGTCCGCGCGGGCTGGATCCGGGCGGTGGCCGATGCACTCGACGCCGCGTCCGACGAGCTGGTCCCGATCGCGATGCGCGAGAGTTCGTTGCCTCAGGCCCGGTTGACCGGCGAGGTTGCCCGCAGCACCGGCCAGCTGCGGATGTTCGCGGACGTCCTTGAAGAAGGCTCGCTGCTGGAAGTCATCATCGACACGGCCGACGCGCAGGCCAAGCCCGTACCGCGGCCCGACCTGCGGCGCGTACTCGTGCCGCTCGGCCCGGTCCTGGTATTTGCCGCCAGCAACTTCCCCTTCGCGTTCAGCGTCTGCGGCGGCGACACCGCCTCCGCACTGGCGGCCGGCTGCCCGGTCATCGTCAAGGCGCACCCCGGCCACCCGGAGCTGTCCGCGCGGACCGCCGAGGTGATGATCGAGGCGCTCAAGACCGCCGGCGCCCCGGACGGAACGTTCGGCCTGATCGCCGGCTTCGACGTCGGCGTCACCGCGCTGAAGGACCCGCGCATCACCGCAGCCGGCTTCACCGGCTCGGTCCCGGCCGGCAAGGCGCTGCACGAGATCGCGGTCACCCGCCCCGAGCCGATCCCCTTCTACGGCGAACTCGGCAGCCTCAACCCGGTTTTCGTCACCCAAGCGGCGATCGATGCCCGTGGCAAGGACATCGCCGGCGGGTACGTCGGTTCGTTCACGCTCGGCGTCGGACAGTTCTGCACCAAGCCCGGCCTGCTCTTCCTGCCGACCGGCCACGGCCTGCAGGAGCAGCTCGTCGAGGCAGTCGGCGGAGTCGCCGATGCGCCGATGCTCAACGATCGCATCAAGGACGGCTTCAGCTCCGGCCTCGACCGCCTCGAGAAGGTCGATGGCGTCCGAGTCTGGTCCGCCGGTGCCGCAACCCTGTTGCAGACCACGGTCACCGAGCTGCTCGCCCGCCGCGACGAGATCCTCGAAGAATGCTTCGGCCCCGTTTCGATCGTCGTCGAGTACGACGGCATCGACCAGCTCAAGCAGGCTGTCGAAGCATTCGAGGGCAACCTCACCGCGACTCTTCACGCGGAGGACGCGGACGCCGACCTGGCCCGCGAACTCCTCCCGCTCCTGACCGCCCGCGCCGGACGCGTGCTGTGGAACGGCTGGCCGACCGGCGTTGCCGTGTCCTGGGCACAGCACCACGGCGGCCCGTTCCCGTCGACGGTCGGCTCGATCCATACCAGCGTCGGCGTGACGGCGGCGCGGCGGTTCCAGCGTCCGGTCGCGTACCAGGACGCTCCCGATGCGGTGCTGCCCGACGTACTGAAGGACTCGAACCCGGCCGGTATCAGCCGCCGGGTGAACGGGACCGTGACCACAGACGAGGTGACGCGATGAGTGACGAACCGACTGTTGACGAGCCGGATGCGCCGATCGGACGGCGGAGTTTCGACCACTGGTTCGGTGAGAAGGGCCGCAACGGCTTCATCCACCGCTCCTGGATGAAGGCGCAGGGCTTCACCGACGAGGTGTTCGACGGCCGCCCGGTGATCGGTATCTGCAACACCTGGTCCGAGCTCACGCCCTGCAACGCGCACCTGCGCCGGCTCGCCGAGTCGGTCAAGCGCGGTGTCTGGCAGGCCGGCGGGTTCCCGTTGGAGTTCCCGGTCATGTCGCTCGGCGAGACGCTGCTGCGCCCGACCGCGATGCTGTTCCGCAACCTGCTCAGCATGGACGTCGAGGAGTCGCTGCGCGGCAACCCGATCGACGGCGTCGTACTGCTGACCGGCTGCGACAAGACCACGCCGGGCTCGATCATGGGCGCTGCCAGCGTCGACCTGCCGACGGTCGTCGTGACCGGCGGTCCGATGTTGAACGGTAAATTCCGCGGTTGCGACATCGGCTCGGGTACGGCGGTGTGGCGGTTCACGCAGGACCGCAACGCAGGCCGGATGACCGAGGAGGACTTCGCGGCGGCCGAGTCCGGCATGTCCCGCAGCAACGGGCACTGCATGACGATGGGGACGGCGTCGACCATGGCCTGTATGGCCGAGGCGCTCGGTCTGCAGCTGACCGGCTCGGCGGCGATCCCGGCCGTGGACTCGCGGCGGTACTCGATCGCGCAGCAGGCCGGCCAGCGGATCGTGAAGATGGTCGAGGAGGACCTCAAGCCGAGCGACATCCTGACCCGCGACGCGTTCGCCAACGCGGTCCGGGCCAACGCGGCGATCGGTGGTTCGACCAACGCTGTCATCCACCTGCTCGCGATCGCGGGCCGGGTCGGCGTCGAGCTCACGCTGGACGACATGGACGAGTGGGCCCGCGGCGTACCGTGGCTGGTCGACCTGCAGCCGTCGGGCAAGTACCTGATGGAGGACTTCTACTACGCCGGCGGCCTGCCCGCGGTGATGAAGGAGATCCTGCCGCTGCTCAAGGCGGACGCGATCACGGTCACCGGCAAGACCATGGGCGAGAACGTCGCACAGGCGCAGCGGACCGACTGGAGCGGGCAGGAGGGTGCGCCGCCCGTCGCCGTCATCCGTCCGGTCGGCGACCCTCTCGGCAGCGGCGCGGGGACCGCCGTACTGAAGGGGAACCTGGCGCCCGACGGCGCTGTGATCAAGCAGTCCGCGGCGTCCGAGAGGTTCATGCAGCACCGCGGGAAGGCGCTGGTGTTCAGCAGCATCGAGGAGTACGACAAGGCGGTCGAGGACCCCGATCTCGATGTCGACGAGGACACAGTGCTCGTCCTGCAGAACTCGGGTCCGCGCGGCTATCCGGGGATGCCCGAGGTCGGCAACATGACGATCCCGCGCAAGCTCGCGGAGATCGGCGTCGACGACATGGTGCGCATCTCCGACGCGCGCATGAGCGGTACGGCGTACGGCACCGTCGTACTGCATGTCACGCCTGAGGCGGCTGTTGGTGGACCGCTGGCGCTCGTACGGACCGGTGACTGGATCGAGCTCGACGTCGCGGCCCGCCGGCTGCATCTCGACGTGTCGGACGAGGAGCTCGAGAAGCGCCGCGCCGACTGGCAGCCACCCGCTCCGCAGACGGACCGCGGTTGGGCTCGCCTGTACGTCGACCACGTGACCCAGGCCAACCAGGGCTGCGACCTGGACTTCCTGGTCGGCCGCACCGGGTCAGCGGTCGGACGGCAGAGTCACTGATGAGCTGGGGACCCTTCGAGGCCGTCCGCGGGCTCCGGCCGTCCGGCACCCTCCCACAGGTGACGCCGATCAGGCGGATCCTGTCGGACGTGCAGACCTCGGCCGATCCGTACGCCGAAGCACGTGCCGCGCTCGAACCGCTCCGGGATCGGATCCTGCCCGACGCCCGGATCGCGGTGACTGCGGGCAGCCGGGGCATCCGCGATCTCGTGCCGGTGGTGAAGGCCGCCGTCGACTGGCTGAAGGATGTCGGCGCGGCGCCGTTCGTGATCCCGGCGATGGGGTCGCACGGTGGCGCGACCGCGGACGGGCAACGCGAGATGCTCGAAGGGCTCGGCGTCACGCCCGAGTCCATCGGCTGCCCGATCGAAGCGACGATGGAGACCGTGGTCGTCGGCACGCTCGACGACGGCACCGAGATCCACCACGACGCGATCGCCGCGAAGGCTGACGGCGTACTCATGGTGAACCGGGTCAAACCGCACACCGACTTCCACGGGCAGATCGAGAGCGGGATCGCGAAGGTCCTCGCCATCGGCCTCGGCAACCATCGCGGTGCCGCGTCGTTGCACGCCGGCGGCATCCCGTCGCTGGGCGGCAACATTGAGGCCGCGGCCCGGATGGTCGTTGCACAGGGCAAGATCCTCGGCGGCCTCGCGATCCTGGAGAACTCGCTCGACGAGACCGCATCGGTCGAGTTCGTCGAGTCCGACGGGATCGCCGGCGCGGCCGAGAACGCCTTGCTGCAAAGGGCGTCGAGCATGCTCGGGCGGCTGCCGTTCGACGAGCTCGACGTACTGGTGATCGATGAGCTGGGCAAGGACAAGTCCGGCGCCGGGATGGACACCAACGTGATCGGCCGGTGCTGGGTGCACGGGATCCCGGAGTTCGAGTCGCCCTCGATTGCCACGATCAGCGTGCACTCCCTGTCGCCGGCATCGCACGGGAACGCGTCCGGGCTCGGCCTGGCCGATGTCATCCCGGCGCGGCTGCTGGAACAGATTGACCTCCGCGCCAGCTACGTGAACGCGCTGACGTCCGGCGCCGGAGGTGCGCGGCGTTCGCGGCTGCCGATGGTGATGGAGGACGACGAGGCCGCCGTACTCGCGGCCGTGACGATGTGCGGGCGACGGCACTGGTCCGAGCTGCGGCTGGCCCGGATCAAGGACACACTGTCTCCGCACGAGCTGATGGTGACGCCGGCGCTGCTGAACGAGGCGGCCGAGCGTTTCGACCTGGAGATCACCGGTACGGCGCGCGATCTGACGTCGGCCGGGAGCCTCGGACCTTGGAGCGAGTGATGAACCTTCGCGAAGCACGTGCCCTGCTTGCCGATCGCGGCTTCGGACCGGGAGACAGCTCGACCAGGACGTTCCCCGACGGATCGCCGTACAAGGTCGAGATCCCCTCCTGCGAGGGGCCGCGGGTGATGACTGCGGTGCTGGAGGAGGCCAAGTCGCGCGGCATCACGATCGACCGGGTCTCGCAGGGCAGCGGCGTGATGATGCTGACCGACGGCGAGATCGAGGAGATGCTCTCGCTCGGCGCCTCCGCGGGTGTGGAGGTGTGTCTGTTCCTCGGGCCGCGCGGCGCGTGGGACATCGGTGGTCAGGCGAAGGTCTCGGCCGCGGTCGGCGGTGTTGCTCGGGGCAACGATCAGGTCGCGGCGTCGTTGTGTGACGCGTTCCGTGCGGTCGAGCTCGGCGTACGGAGTCTGCTGGTCGGCGACATCGGCGTACTGGAGCTGCTCGGCGCGTTGAAGATCGAGGGCGAGCTGCCCGCGGATCTGGTGCTGAAGACGTCGGTGCTGATGCCGTTGCCGAACGCACCGACTGCCCGGCTGTACGAGCGACTCGGCGCAACCAGCCTGAACGTGTCGACGGACCTGCCGGTGCCGGTGCTCGCGGAGATCCGCTCGGTGACGACGGTCCCGATCGACATGTACATCGAGGTCCCCGACGACCAGGGCGGCCACGTCCGCTTCTACGACGTACCGGAGATCGTCCGCGTCGCCGCGCCTGTTTACTTGAAGATGGGCCTGCGCAACGCGCCGAACATCTACCCGGTCGGAGCGCACCTCGCCGGTACGGCGGAAGCCCTCGGGCGGGAGCGTGTCCGGCGAGCGGAGTTGATCCTGCGGCTGCTCGCCGAACAGGATGAGGCATGACCGATGCGCTCGTAACCCGGCTCCGATCCGCGTTGGGCGACGCGGCCGTCGTCGATGACCCCGATGTGCTGGACAGCCATCGGCACGACCACGCGACGTTCTCGCCGGCCGGCGTACCGCGGGTGCTGGCACGGCCGACCTCGACCGCCGAGGTTGTCGAGGTCCTGCAGGCCGCTCGGGACTTCGGCGTACCGGTTGTCACGCAGGGCGCGCGGACCGGGTTGTCGGGGGCGGCCAACGCGATCGACGGCTGCTTGCTGCTGTCGACCGCGCGGATGAACCAGATCCTCGAGGTCTCGGTCGAGGACCAGGTCGCCGTGGTCCAGCCGGGGGTGGTGAACGCGGATCTCTCCCGGGCCGTGCTGGAGAGGGAACTGTTCTACCCGCCGGATCCGTCGTCGTGGGAGATGTCCACGATCGGCGGCAACATCGCGACCAACGCGGGCGGCTTGTGCTGTGTGAAGTACGGCGTGACGTCGGACTTCGTGCGCGGTCTGGAGGTCGTGCTCGCGTCGGGCGAGGTCGTTCGCACCGGTCGCCGGGCGGCGAAGGGCGTCGCCGGGTACGACCTGACCCGATTGATCGTCGGCTCCGAAGGCACGTTGGGCGTGGTCACGGAGGCGACGCTGTCGTTGCGTCCGGCGCCTGAGGCCGCGCTGACGGCGGCTGCGACGTTCCGCTCGATCGAGGACGGGATCGCGGCTGCCGCGGCGGTGATGGCATCGGGACTGCGGCCGTCGTTGCTGGAGTTCCTCGACCAACCGACGGTGCGGGCGATCCAGGACTACCGCGACATGGGTCTTCCGGGTGATGTCGGCTCGATGCTGCTCGCCCAGTCCGATCGCGGGCCTCGTGCGGCCGACGACGTTGCGCGCATCGCGGCGATCTGCGTAGAGCACGGCGCGATCGAGGTCGCGGAGGCGTCGGACGTCGAGGAGTCGCGGATGCTGCTCGAGGCGCGGCGGCTGGTCAACTCCGCGCTGGAGCCACTCGGGACCACACTGATCGACGATGTGTCCGTACCGCGTTCGCAGCTGGTTGCGTTGCTGCGTGGCATCGCCGAGATGGGCGACAAGTACCAGGTGCTGATCTGTTGCCCAGGGCACGTAGGCGACGGGAACATGCACCCGACCGTGGTCTTCGACCGCAACGATCCGGCTGCCGAGGAGCGCGCGCTGGAAGCGTTCGGCGCCGTGATGGAGCTGGGTCTCCGCCTCGGCGGTACGATCACCGGCGAACACGGCATCGGCACGTTGAAGGCGCGTTGGCTGGAGACCGAGCTCGGGCCGGTCGGACTCGAGCTGCACCGGCGGATCAAGCACGCCTTCGACCCGGACAACCTGCTCAACCCCGGGAAGGTACTGCGGTGATCGATCCGTCCGAGATCCGTCCGTCGGCGAGGCAGGTGGCGTGGCAGCGGCAGGAGCTGACGGCGTTCGTGCATTTCGGGCCGAATACGTTCACGGATCTCGAGTGGGGGACCGGCGTGGACGATCCGGCGGTGTTCGACCCGTCGGACCTGGACTGCGCTCAGTGGGTCGAGACCCTCGTGGCCGCGGGGTTCAAGAGTGTGATTCTGACGGCCAAGCACCACGACGGCTTCTGTCTGTGGCCGAGCAAGTACCTCCCGCATACCGTTGCCGCGAGCCCGTATACCGGTGATGTCGTGGCCGAGCTGTCAGAGGCGTGCAAGGCTGCCGGTCTTGGCTTCGGGATCTACCTGTCGCCCGCGGATCTCTATCAGGAGAAGGCGCCCGGCGGGTATTACGGCAACGGCAGCCCAGCGGTCGAGTCGGTCATCGGCGAGTTCACGTACACGGTCGACGACTACAACCGGTTCTACTTGCAGCAATTGCACGAGTTGCTGACGTCGTACGGGCCGATCGCCGAGGTCTGGCTCGATGGCGCGAATCCGACCAGCAGCGCGCAGGCGTACGACTACGACGCCTGGTTCGATCTGATCCGGCGGCTGGCGCCCGACGCCACGATCGCGATCGGCGGCCCGGATGTGCGGTGGGTCGGGAACGAGGACGGGTTCGCGCGCGAGACCGAGTGGAGCGTCGTACCGTTCGCCGCCGGTCAGATGGTGGCCGAGCAGACGGCGCCTTCCGTTGCCGGACCCGATGAGCTGGCGCAGGCCGACGAGTTGCGGTGGTACCCGGCAGAGGTCGATGTGTCGATCCGGCCGGGCTGGTTCTACCACGCGTCCGAGGATGCGGCGGTGAAGTCGTTGCCTGAGCTACTGGACATTTACCGCAAGTCGGTTGGGCGCAACGCCGTACTGCTGCTGAACATCCCGCCGGACCGGCGTGGACGGTTCGCTGACCCGGATGTGGCTGCGCTCTTGGAGTTCGGTGCGGCCATTCGGGAGTACTACGGGACCGATCTGGTGCTGCCGGCAACGATCAACGTGCTGGACCTGCGCGAGAACATCGAGGCTGGGCAGCAGGTTGAGGAGTTCGCGGTCGACGCGCTGATCGACGGTTCGTGGGCGGAGATCGCTCGCGGCACGACGATCGGGTATCGCCGGCTGCTCACGTTGCCCGAGCCGATCGCGCCTGCCGACGTACGCCTCCGCATCCTCGCCAGCCGGGCCGAAGCGGCGGTTTCATTGTCCGTCCACTTCGACCCGGTGCTGGCTCAGTCAGCTGAGGCGGGAGATTGAGCCGCCCGCGGTGATGCCGATCGACGTGCGTACGCCGGCCACGGTCAGGTCGACGACGTACGTCGTACCGGACCAGCGGGTCGCGTACGTGACGGCGCCGGTGGCCTTGACCGGTGCGATGAACGACAGGATCGACGCCGTGGTGCCGGAGCGGGCGAACATCAGGGTCGGCGCCGACAGCCGGGTGTTGATGTTCGGGTAGGTCCAGCCCTGGATCGGCTTGGTCTGCGCCTGCTTGAGCAGGATCGCGCCGGGCGGCAGTGCCTGCCGGTACGGGACCTGGAACAGGATCGTCCGGGTGTCCTCGCCCGCCTTCGATGCCAGGGCGGTCGTCCGCGAGTACACGGTCGCCTTCTGGTCCGCGGGCAGGTGCCACAGGGTCTGGAACTGCTGCGCGGTCTTCGACGACGCACGGTCGAGCGTGACGATCAGGTCCGGGTTGTTCAGCACCAGTACGGCGCGGACGCGGCTGATGCCGGGCCCGGGTACGTCGGAGAACTCGAAGAAGTCGGCGCCCGGCTTCACCTGGGACCTGGTCAGCTTGGTCGCGGGCAGCGTGTCGGCCGAGAGCGGCGTAGTCATCGCGCTGCTGGCGAACGGGCTCTTCGCCCAGGTCCGCCAGACGTCGTTCTGGTACCCGGCGTGGCCGCCGTCGATCAGGATGTCCCGCCCGCGGGCGGTGTAGGTGAGCGACGTGTGGTCGCTGTGACCGTGCAGCTGCCGTGTCGGCCCGTACCTGATGCTGTACGACGACTGGCCCGCGAAGTTGCCCCATCCGGAGCGGCCGAAGACGTAGCCCGCGGAGAACATGCCGACGCGGTCGGTCGGGGCGACCCCGGTGGCGCCTTGCGAGCCGGCGTACTCGAGCGGGGTGCCGGCGACGGGCGCCGTACGGACGACCTCGGAGTCGCCGATCTGGTGCAGGTTGCCGAGTGAGTTCGTTGCCAGGGCGAGCCAGTTGGCCAGGAGCGTGCGGCGCGCGGTGATCGTCGTACCGGGGTCGGCGCCGCAGGCTCGCAGTACGTCGACGGCTCGGCCCCACAGGGAGTAGTTGAACTGCGCGTAGGCGGTCGACTGTTCGTTGGTCGAACCCTCGGCATCGATCGAGGTCGTGATGCCGGCGTTGAGGCGCTGCTGGGCGAGCGTCATGTAGTCGGTGCGGTCGAGCGTGCAGCCGACGCCGAACAGCGCGATGCTCTCGTCGGTGCCGTGGTTCCAGGCGCCGCTCCAGTTGTTGACCAGGAACTTCGCGTGGTCGAGCAGCGCCGCGTCGAGCCAGGCGTACTGCGTCGGCAGCGTGGTCACGTTCAGCCCGGCGAGGACTGCTTGCCGGGTGCAAATGATCACGTTGGTGCGATGCATCGTCGACTCCCAGGCGCCGACGTCACCCTTCCAGGAGTACGGATTGTCGCGGACCCAGTCGTGGACGATCGTCGTCACGTGGTCGATCGCGGCGGTGTCGCCCTGGCTGGCGGCCGTGATTCCTTGGCCCAGCCAACGAAGCGAGTGGAACCACATGTACCAGCTGGGATTGCCGTACGGGTTCAGCTTCCAGTTGATGTTTCCCTTGCCGTCGCCAACCTTGTACGGCTTGAACCCGCCCCAGGTATAGGTGTCCTGCATCACGGACGACAGCGGTGTTGCGTCGTCGACCGTGCTGAAACCCGGGCAGGTGTAGGTGCCACCTGCCGCCGTGGTGATCGCCTGGGCGCTCTTCGCGGCCACCGCGGTCGCCGGGACCACGTTCGTTGCCCCTGGCACGAACTGCGCCGCCTCAGGCTCCGGTAGATCCGCGGCGATCGCGATCCCCGGCCCGGTCTGAGCCGTCGCGACACCGGTGGTGCCGGCAAGGCCCGCAGTAACGAGCCCGAGCACCAGTAACCCTCTGATCATGCATTTCCCCACCCACTCGCCCGCGGCCCCCCGGCCGGCGGTGACAGACCTGTACAACCGCCACGATGGTCAGCCGGTGGAGAAAGTTGCGATGAGTTCTGGTGAGTTTGATCAGCCGCCCGCCGTCTCCCCTGACGACGACGGGCGGCGTAACCGAGTGACTACTCTTCGACGGAAACGACGCGGATCCAGTCGGAGCAGTCGGCCTCACACCACACGTGATCACCCGCGTGCGCGATCCGATCACGCTGGACATGCCCGCAGGCGAGCTGAACCCGCCGCAACGCATGCCCCTGCTTCACCGGAGCACCGGTCCTACCGCCGGGCACCCGCTTCCTGTTCCTGAGGTCGGCCATAGCCGGTCCTCCTCTCATTTGTTGTTGTTCAGCCCTTCACGCAGATGACCTGCTTGAGGTGGGCTACTACTTCGACCAGGTCGGCCTGAGCGGCGATGACCGAGTCGATGTCCTTGTAGGCGGCGGGGATCTCGTCGATCACCCCGGCGTCCTTGCGGGACTCGACGCCGCTGGTCTGGGCGACCAGGTCGTCGACCGTGTAGCGGCGCTTGGCCTCGTTGCGGCTCATCCGGCGGCCTGCCCCGTGAGAGGCCGAGTAGAACGAGCGTTGCGAGCCGAGTCCGCGAACGACGTACGAGCCGGTGCCCATCGACCCCGGGATCAGCCCGAGGTCCCCGAGCCCTGCGCGGATCGCACCCTTGCGGGTGACGAGCAGGTCGAGTCCGTCGATGTGCTCCTCGGCCACGTAGTTGTGGTGGCACGAGATCGGCTGCTCGAACTGCACCTCGACGGCGAACGAGTCGCGCACCGCCTGCATCACCAGTGCGAGCATCACCGCGCGGTTGCGGGCGGCGTACTCCTGGGCCCAGGTGAGGTCGCGACGGTACGAGTCCATCTCCGGCGTACCGGACAGGAACACGGCCAGATCACGGTCCGGAAGGTCCGCGTTGTGCGGCAGCTCCCGGGCGATCCGGATGTGTCGCTCCGCGAGCTCCTTGCCGATGTTGCGGCTGCCGGAGTGCAGCATCAGCCAGACGCGGTCCTCGTCGTCGAGGCAGACCTCGATGAAGTGGTTGCCGCCGCCAAGCGATCCCATCTGCTGCTTGGCCTTGCGCTCGCGGTCCTGCACCCCGTCGTGCAGGCTCGTGAACGCACCCCACAGCCGGTCCCACGGGCGCGGGTCCAGGCCCAGCCGACGTACGCCGACCGTGTCCTTGTGAGCCCGGAAGCCCACAGGTACGGCGGCCTCGATCCGGGAACGGATACGCGACAGGTCGTCCGGCAGATCCGAAGCCGTCAGCGAGGTCAGGACACCTTCCATCCCGCACCCGATGTCGACCCCGACCGCGGACGGCGACACGGCCTGGTACATCGCGATCACGGACCCGACGGTCGCGCCCTTGCCGAGGTGCACGTCCGGCATGACGCGAACCCCGTGCACCCACGGCAGTGCGGCAATGTTGCGCAGCTGCTGCAGGGCCCGCGCGCCTACCTCGTGCTCGTGCGCCCACATCAGTGTGGAGTTCTTGGCCCCACTCAACTCGATCGGAAACTCCACGATTCCCCTCCTTGTTCGACGGCATGCAGCTGCCAGGGCAGGGCTCGAACCTGCGGGGCCTCGGGTCAGAACCGAGGGTGGGTCACCGTCGCCCACCTGGCATCGCGCGCCGCCGCGACACCGGATGGGTGTTGCGTCAGAGCGCTAACTCGGCACGGGAAGGGATCCAGGGCTGCCACAGCAGTGGCATGCCGGCCTCTTCCGGTGTTCGCGAGCCCTTCTTCTCGTTGCACTCGGAGTGCGCGGCGACGGCGTTCAGCCACTCGCCGCGTCCGCCCCGTGATCGTGGGACCACGTGGTCCATGGTGCTGGCGCCGGGCTTACCGCAGTACGCGCAGAGGTACTTGTCGCGCTTGAGTACGCCGGCGCGGGTGTACTGCAGCCGTCCCGATGCGTACCGCCACTTCATCACGACGTAGCGGACCAGACGCAGGACGCGGGGGAGGGGGAACGGTCCGATGCTGGCGCCGTCGTGGGCTTCCTCGACGACGGCGACCTCGCGGACGAGCATCCGGATGGCGTGCGGGATCGACACGACGTGCAACTGCTCGTACGAGGCGTTCAGAACGATCACACCGCTCATGTGGTTCCTCCTCCCTTCCAGTGTGCCCGACCGGGCCGCGCCGGGTCGGTGATGTCGGTGTCGGGTCAACAGATGTTCACTCAGGGTGTCCGGCGGGGCTCGAACCCGCTTTCTCCGGGGCCACGTCCCGGTGCATCGCCCGCTTCTGCTTCGGACACAGCACGCCCGGCAGGATTCGAACCTGCACCCCCCGGCTTCGTAGGCCGGTGCTCTCTCCGGTTGAGCCACGGGCGTCCGGTGCCCTGCGCCGGATGTACTGCGGATTTCCGTCACAGGGCACGCTTGCGGCGCCCGCTCGGCCGGTAGCAAGCATCCTGCGGGCGCCTGGTCCAGCTGGGAGGACTCGAACCTCCGATCTCCTCAACCCAAATGAGGTGGCCTTGCCGCTGGCCTACAGCTGGTAATTCATGAATTCAGTTGTCAATTGTTCGTGCCGGTATCCGTGAATACCGAATTGATTGCATGCGTAGCTGACCCGGATTCCGGGCAAAAGAAAAGAGCCGCCTGCTGCCGGCACCCGGCTCAGACGGCTCCTGGAGGTCTCCCCAGTCGGAGACTACCCAGGCGAACCGCCCGCCCACGGGCCCGGCTCGATGCTGAGCCGGTGGTATTCGAAGGTGTTGTCGGTGCCGGGCCGCGCACATGCCGACAAAACCATGCGGCCACGCCGCCAGGTCTTTGTCAGGGTGCTTGCGCCGGTCACGATCTCTCCTCAGGTTCTGGTCCTTGCGGGGAATAGTCTGACCCATCCCGCTGTGGGACGTCAACGCATTTCCTACAGCATTTATTCCGCCGCTTATTCCGTCGCCCGTCCGACGTACGCCGCCCCACCCCGGTTCCCCACCCGGGTGATCCACCCCACAGCCCCACCCCTCCGCGCCGGAACCGATTCGGAATCCTCCCCCCACTCCCGCTACACTCTTGCCTCGGCACCCGCCGCCTTAGCTCAGTCGGCAGAGCGTCTCACTCGTAATGAGAAGGTCGTCGGTTCGATTCCGACAGGCGGCTCCACCAGACCCCCAGGTCAGAGGTCACTCTGAGGCTGGGGGTTCACTCTTTCCGCTGCCCGTGGTGCAGGTTGTGGTGTCACCTGCCCGACGCACAGTCGATGCAGGTGCGGACCACCGGACGCGCTTGAAGCCGCTCTGCCGAGATCGATCGGCCGCAGCGCTCACACGTTGCGTAGGTTCCGGTCGCAACGCGTGCCAGGGCGGCATCGATCTCCGTCAGTGTCCTCTGGGCCTGCTCAGCGAGCGCGCCGAGCTGGGAACGCTCGAACGCAATCGTCGAACCCTCAGGATCGTGCTCGTCGTCGGCGTTGCTGTCGCGCGACGCAGCCACGACCTTGTCGAAGTCCTCGGTCAGGCTCGCCAGGCGCTCGATCGTCCTTTGCCGCTCACGCTCCAGCTGAGCACGCGGGTCGTCCATCCATCAATTCTGACTCGCGGATCCACCTCACCCAACGCACTCCATCCGGCCGTTCGGCCTCACTGCTCTCCGATCAGGTCGAGGAAGAAGAGCATCGAGTAGCTGTCGGTGGGGCTATCTACGTGGGGCAGGTTGGTGAGGTAATCGGCTCCGGTGGCGGCGGTGTAGGTGGCGATGAAGTCGAGGGCGAGGTCGGATTCGCGGGTGGTGAGGGGGCGGGTTGCGGCGTACGCGTCGATGAGTTGGTGGATGCGGGTGGGGTCGGCGTGGTGGTCGGGGGTGCGGGCCCAGGTTTCGGCGATGCGGCCCAGGTCGTAGAGCTGGAAGGACGTCATGCAGTCGTCGAAGTCGATGAGGGCGGTGATGTCGCCGGTCTGGTCGAGGAGGAGGTTGACGGCGCTGATGTCGTTGTGGACCAGGCCTTGGCGGAGGCCGGCTGGGTTGGCGTAGACGGCCGCGATCTTCTCCTGCAGGACAGTCAGGTGATGGGTCGCATCTCGAAGGACGGGGAGATCGGCGTACGGCGAGCGGAGGAAGCGCTGGATGCGCTCGAGGGGATCGAGTCGCGTGGTCCGTTGGCCGGGGAAGGTTTGGTCTGCGGTCAGGGTGTGCAGCTGGGCAGCGAGTGCTGCGGCGGCGCGGCCGAGTTGCAGGTCGGGTGAGAAGTAGCCGTCGATCAGGTCGGTCGGATGTGTGCCGGCGGCGTACGCGAAGAGCGCTGCGGGGCGGTCGTCGATCCAACCCCACAGAGATCCGTCGTCGGCCGCGATCGGAGCAGGCGTTGGGAATCCGCGACGCGCGAGGAACTCGGTCGCAGCCAGCTCATACTCCACCTCGGCAGCAGTACTGGAGCTGTAGCTCCGGGCAACAAAGGCGCCGTCGACCAGCCAGCTGCGGTTCTTTTCGCCGCCGAGAAGGGGTACGACGTCAAGCGCGTCAAGGCCCCACCCGCGAAGGAAGTCGGTCAGGTCCGAGGCGCCCATGGTGCCCGACCCTTCCACGGCCGACCAGCGAGCGCGACCGGATTCCCGTGGTTGAATGCGTCGATGGAGGTCCACCCCGTTGACCAGGAGCGATGGGACGACCTGGTCGAGCTCTTCGGACCCAGCGGCGGCACGCGCGGATGCTGGTGCATGGCGCGCCGCTTGCCCCCTCGCGAGTTCGCCGGCAACGAGAAGAACCGCGCCGCCCTCGAGCGCTTCGTCCAAGCAGGCATGCCCGTAGGCCTCATCGGGTACGTCGACCAGCGCCCGGCCGCCTGGTGTGCAGTGGCGCCGCGGCCGGAGTACCACGCGATCGTCCACTCACGCGTCCTGCCGATCGACGACCCGGACGACGACTCGATCTGGGCGATCAACTGCCTCTTCGTCAAGGCCGGCTACCGCCGCCGCGGCCTGACGTGGCCGATGATCGAAGCAGCCGTCGAATACGCCCGCACGGAAGGCGCCCGCCTGATCGAGGCCTACCCGGTCAAGACCATGCCCGCCGACCCGGGCCGCGGCGTCCTGACCACCTTCCTCGACGCCGGCTTCACGCCGTACGCCGAGAACCGCACCCGGGCGATGCACAACGTCGTCGTCCGCCGAAACCTTGCTGATTAGTTCCGGAAGGGGAGCGTCCGGAATGGGGTTTACGGTGCTGCCATGGCTGAGAATGAGTGGGTTTCGCCGTGGTGGGAACCGCCGATCGCGGGGACCGATGCCGAGCATCTGGTCGGCGCGTTGGATCGGTTGCGTGCGACCTTCCGGTACAAGGTGGACGACCTGGATGCCGACGGGCTGAACACGCGGATCGGCGCCTCGTCGATCACGCTCGGCGGGTTGATGAAGCATCTCGCGGCGAACGAGGACTACATGTTCAACGTGAAGTTCCGCGGGCTGCCGATGGACGGGCCGTGGGTGCAGAACGGCTGGCGCGACGACAACGACTGGGAGTTCGACTCCGCTGTCGACAACACCCCGGAAGAGCTGTATGCCCTGTGGGACGGCGCCGTTGAGCGTTCCCGCCAGACGTTGGCCACGGCCATCGCGGACGGCGGACTCGACCAGCCGGCCGACATCAGCTGGCCGGACGGGCAGCACGCGAGCCTCCGCCGCCTGGTCTGCGACCTGATCGAGGAGTACGGCCGCCACACCGGCCACGCCGACCTCATCCGCGAGGCCGTCGACGGGCGGGTCGGCGAGGACCCGCCCAGCGACTGGAAGCCCAAGAGCACTACTTGATCCGCTGCAGGGTCCCGTCTGCGGAGACGGCGATGACCGTGGTCACCCCGTCCACCTTCAGGTTGACCAGCATGCGGGACCCCTGCTGCGAAGTGGTGTAGCTGACCACGGCATTGGTGCGGGTCGGCGCGATCACCGACAAGATGGTCGCGTCATGCCCGGCCCGGTTGAACTTCACCACCGGCGCCGCAACCCGCTTGTCGATCGTCGCGTAGTGCCACCCCTGGATCGGATCCTGCGAACCGGAGACCACCTCGATCGGCGTCGTCTGCTGCTGGAACGGGATCTGCAGCAGCGTCGTCTTCACCCGATCGCCCGGCTTGACCGCCACCGCGCGGTCGTTGCTGCTGACAACCACCTTCTGATCCGACGGCAGGTGCCAGAGCGTCGAGTAATCCTGATCCGAAGCAGACGTCCCGCGGTCCAGCACCACCATCAGGTCCGGATCCTTCAGCACGAGTACGCCGCGGGTCCGGTCGAGGCCGGCGCCGAGCGAGTCGTGCAGCTCGTAGAACTCGGACGTCGCGCCGATCGACGACCGCGTCAGCTTGGTCTCCGGGTGCCCGGTCGCCGACTTCACCGTCAGCTCGTTGTGCGCGAACTGGCTCTTCGCCCAGAACCGCCAGTCGTCCACCTTGTACCCGGCATGCCCGCCGTCGATCAGGATGTCCCGCCCGTGCGACGTGTACGTGACGGAGGTGTGGTCGTTGTGCCCGTGCAGCTTCTGCGACGGCCCGAACCGGATGCTGTACGTCGACTCCTGCGTGAACGGCCGCTTCTCGCCCCACCCGGTCCGCCCGAAGATGTACCCGGCGTCGAAGATCCCGATCCGCTGCGTCGGCCGGATCCCCTGCTTGCCGAGCGTCCCGGCGTACTCGAGAACGGTCCCGGGAACGGGTGACGTCCGCACGACCTCGGAGTCGCCCAGCTGCGGCAGGTTCCCGAGCGAGTTCGTCGCGAGCGCGAGCCATTTCGCCAGTTCCCGGCGCCGCGCGATGATCGTCGTACCCGGATCGACCCCGCACTTCCGCAGTACGTCGATCGCCCGTCCCCAGAGCGTGTAGTTGAACTGCGCGTACGCCGTCGACTGCTCGTTCGTGGACCCCTGCGTGTCGATCGAGGTCTTGATCGCACTCGTCAGCCGATCGGACGCGATCTTCTTCAGATCGTTCCGCTGCAGCGTGCAGCCGATCCCGAACAGCGCCAGGCTCTCGTCGGTACCGTGGTTCCAGTCGCCGCTGTAGTTCTTCTGCAGGAACCACGCGTGCTCCATCAGCGCATCGTCCAGCCACGTGTACGTCAGCGGGAGCTTGACCACATGCAACCCGGACAGCACCGCCTGCCGCAGGCAGATCAGCACGTTGGTGCGGTGCATCGTCGACTCGTACGCGCCGACGTCGGACTTCCACGAGTACGGGTTGTCGTTGACCCAGTCGCGCGCGATGTTGCTGACCCGCTGCAGCGCACGCTTGTCGCCGCGCGCGCCGGCCTCGATTCCTTGCCCCAGCCAACGAAGTGAGTGCAGCCACATGTACCAGCTCGGGTTCTTGTCCGGGTTGATCCGCCAGTTGATGTTCCCCTTGCCGTCACCGACCTTCGTCGGCGGCGTCGTACCCCAGGTGAACTTGTCCTGGTACAGGTTCGCGACCGGGTTCGTGTGGTCGATCCCGCTGTATGCCGGGCACGTGTAGGTGTTCTGTTTCGCCGGGGTCGGCGGTGCGGTCGGCGGTTCGGGGGTGTGACTCACGGTCGGGTCCGGGGCCGCCTCCGGCTCGGAGCCGCCCCACGGGATCACCAGTACGGCGGCCAGTACGGCGGCGCTGACCAGCAACGGGATCATCAGCCGGAGCGTCGTTCTGGACGTGCGCAGATGTCTCGCGGGCATCGTTGGTCCTCCCCACATGCTTCACGCATGCCTCTTCTGGCCTAGACCTGAATTCGGGTAGGGCGCTCCCCGGGAAAAATGGTCAGGGTGTGTGTGGCGGCGTACTCAGGAAACGTTCGGCGGACCGTCAAAGGTTGCGGTCGGCATCCTCTGTCTAATAGATGTTTTGAGGGGGGTAAAAAGTTGCGTCGGATCGGCCACTCCGGTTCGGCGTTGCCCGGAAGGGCAGTGTCAGCCGCGCCGGATCGCCTGCAGAATCAGGGCATTCCGCGCGTTCTGACCGGCCGGCACGGTGGTGTGCCGGCCGTCACGCAGGTCGGTGTGGATCCGGTCGGGACGCGCGGCAAGGAATTCGGCCCACGGCACGATCCGCAGATTCGGGTGATGTGAGACCGCCTGCTCCAGTTGGAGATCGATCCATTCGCTGTTGCGTTGATCGGCGACCTGGACAGACGGCGGCTCGTCGGTGCGGGAGACCTGGACGTTGACCCAGTACACGGTCCGGCCCGGGCCGGCGATCCGGAGTGCGCGCTCGACCTGCCCGGCGAACGCGGGCGGATCGAAGATGTCGTTCGACCCGACCGCCATCACGATCCGCTTCGGCAGGCCGTACGTATGCGCCCAGGAGGCCATCGCGTCGACGGCGGCCGAGGTCGGCTGGCCGGACCAGCTGTACTCCGCGAACGTCGTACCCAGCTGTTGTCCGAGAAGCCGGCCGAGTGCTTCGCCGTCCTGTACGGCGATGCTGTCGCCGAACAGCACGACGCCGTTCGTCGAGACGACGTGGCGGACGTGGGCGCTGCTGGAGATGACGCGGTTGTTCCCCTGCCAGGAACCGAGCGTGCCGGATCCGTAGCTTCCTGTGCTGATGGCAGAAGTGGTCGTCTTCGCATGTGCGGCCGGGGCGTCGAAGTGCAGGAGCGCCAGGAGGAACGCGGTCAGGACCACGATGATGGCGGCTGAGGTCGACCAACCTCGGATGCTGGTGCGTGACATGGCTCGTCCCTCCCGTACTGCGGACGCGGAGGGAGATCCGGAGGTTGTCCTACGGCCCGCTCTTGATCGCTTCGGCGATCAGTTCGTTGCGGGCGCTGCCGCCGAGCGGCTCGCTGGTGTGCACGCCGTCGCGCAGGTACGGCGTGGGCCCGTTCGGCCGGGAGGTGAGGAACGAGGACCAGTCGATGATCCGCAGGTTCGGGTGGACGGCTGCCGCCTCGTTGAGCTCCTGGTTGACCCAGGCGCTGTTCGCGAGATCCGCGTCCCGTACGGCGGCCGGCTGCTTCGTGCGGCTGACGTACACGTTCACCCAGTACACGGTCCGATCCGGCCCGGCGATCTTCATCGCGCGCTCGACCTGGGCGGCGAACGCGGGCGGGTCGAAGATGTCGTTCGTACCGACTGCCATCACGATCCGCCGGGGCAGACCGTAGTCACGCGACCACTCCTCGAGTGCGTCGACCGCAGCCGAGGCCGGCTGACCGGACCAGTCGTGGAAGGCGATCGAGTCGCCGGTGCTGTCCGCGAGCCGGCGTTCGAGGGCCGCGCTGTCCTGTACGGCGATGCTGTCGCCGAACAGGAAGATGCCGTCGAACGTGAGCGTGTCGCGGATCTGGTCCTCGGGCGAGATCCGCCGGATCAGGTCCTGCCACGGGCCCAGCGTGCCCGAGCCGTACAGGCCGGGGCCTTTCGTCGGCACGCTGTACGAGCCGGTGCCGTCGGCCGTGGTGTCGGCATCGGTGGTCCGCGGCTCGAGTACGACGAGCGCGCCGGCGAGGACCGCCAGTACCACCAGGGTGACGAAGATCGAGGCGACTGACCCGAGGAACGCCCGGAGTATCGATACACGCTCGTGCTGCGGATGGTTTTGGGCCTGTTTCAGCGTGCCGACACCCCCCAGCTTGAGTCGTCGTCTCCGCGCCGCGACATGTCGCGGCGCGCCCCGAACCTGGTGCATCCCCCCGGCCCCCCACTTACTAAACGCCTCAGACCACCCGATTGGTTGCATCGAGCGGTCAGTGCTTCAGCGTGTACCCCTCACCCGTCAGACGAGCCCGCAGGTCCTTGACCTCGTCCCGCCGCAGGCCGCGCCGCCGAGGTTCCCCGTCCTCGGCAGCCTGCTTCTTCTTCCTCCGCCACCACCACTTCATTCCCTAAGCATCCCTGAAGATCCGACCCACGCATAGGTTTCTGGCTAGACCGGATGGAGTCAGCCGGCGCGTTCCGCCTCGCTCCGCTCCACACAGAATTCGTTGCCCTCGGGGTCCCTCATGGTGACCCAGCCGCGGCCGTCGGGCATCCGGTGGTCCTCGTGGATCGTGCCGCCAAGGGAGAGGATGCGTTCGACCTCTTCGTTGCGGGTGCGCTCGGTCGGGCCCCAGTCGAGGTGCACGCGGTTCTTCACGGTCTTGCCTTCCGGTACTGCGATGAACAGCAGCCCGGGGACCGGCGCGGGCGCCACCACCAGCACCTCGTCGTCGCCCGGCACGTCCCCGTCGGCGACCGGCCAGCCGGTGACAGTACTCCAGAATTGCGCGAGCTCGTAGGGGTTGCCGGCATCGATGGTGATGTGTCGCAGGATCATGCCGAGACCTTAACCGGATGGCCGGGTTCGAAGGGTCGCGGACTGTCGGCGGCCGGGTTTACTGTGCGGGCATGAGCGCCGTACCAGAGGGTCCGGCCGTTGGGGGAAGGAAAGATTCGATGGCATCCCGGCTCAATCCGTACATTCAATTCAAGAGCGAAGCCCGTCCGGCGATGGAGTTCTACCAGGGAGTCTTCGGCGGTGAGGTGGCCCAGAACACCTTCAAGGAGTTCGGTTCGGGCCACGGCCCCGAGGACGACGACCTGCTGATGCACGCCCAGCTCGAGACTCCGAGCGGGTTCACGCTGATGGCGGCCGACACCCCGCAGGGCATGCCGTACAACCCGGGCGACAACATCTCGATCAGCCTGAGCGGTGACGGCGACGAGCTGCGCGGGTATTACGAGAAGCTGTCCGCCGACGGCGGCAAGGTGACGGTCCCGCTGGAGAAGCAGATGTGGGGCGACGAGTTCGGCATGGTGACCGACAAGTTCGGCGTCAACTGGATGGTGAACATCGCCGCCAGCAGCTGACGGCCCGCGCCGCGCCCGGGGTGAAATCCAGTACCCCGGGCGGGGCCGGCGCGGCTAGCTTGGCCCGCATGGGACTCAACGACCTGCTGTACGACCCCATCCGGCACAACAACTGGGCGACCGGGAGCCTGATCCGGTTCTGCGCGGACCAGAAACTCACGGCCGAGCAGCTGGAGATCACCGGCGTCGGCACGTTCGGCGGCATTCTCGCGACCCTCGACCACATCGTCCGGTGCGACGGCGGCTACCTGCGCCGGATCGTGGACCGGCCGCTCGACTACGTCGACAGCGACCCCGCGACCGACCTCGAGACCCTCGCGGGCTGGAACGCCGAGGCCGGCGCGCTGTGGGAGGTGTTCCTGACCCAGCCGATCGACGTCGAACGCGTGATCATCGTCGACAACAACACCCGCGGCACCCGGGTCGGCATCTTCATCGCCCAGGCGATCAACCACGCCAACCACCACCGCGAACAGGTCTGCGCCATCCTCACCGGCCTCGGCATCGAACCACCCGACATCCAGGCCTGGGAATACGCCTGGCAGACCGAGCGGATCTGGGACCTAGCCGTTGATGGCAGCTGACATCAGGCCTGGCTCGTAGGAGCCGCCGGCCTGGTTGAACGTCACGGCCATCCGGTTGGTGGCGTTGATCATCGCGATCAGCGTCACCAGCGCGATCAGCTGGTTGTCGTCGTAGTACTTCGCGGCCCGGGCCCAGGTCTCGTCGGTGACACCCTCGGAGGCGTCGGCGAGCCGGGTCGCCTCCTCGGTGAGCGCCAGCGCGGCCTGCTCCTCCTCGGTGAAGACCGTCGAGTGCCGCCACCCGGCGACCAGGTTGAGGCGGGTCGTGGTCTCGCCCTCGGCCGCGGCCTCCTTGGCGTGAATGTCGATGCAGTGCCCGCAGCCGTTGATCTGGCTGGCCCGGAGCATCACCAGGTTCTGCGTCGCGTGCGGCAGGCCGGTCTGCTGAAGCAGGTTGTGTACCGCGAACAGCCGCTTGGCCAGCTTCGCTCCGAGCTCGTTCTGCATCACGTCGATACGGGGTTCGGTCATCATCGTCCTCATTCATGAGATCTACTGGATGACCACGAGATGCCGCCGGCCCGGCCGCCGTGACGATCCCAGGACGTGACGAGCGCCATACCGGACTTTGTGTCACAGAAGTCCGGTGAGCGGCATCTGATGGCGATACCCGCGCGCACTAGGAGTCCAGCCATGACCGGTACCGACAAAGCCACCGAGGCTTTCGTTGCCCATCGCAACCTCCTGTTCACGGTCGCCTACGAGCTCCTCGGCTCGGCCGCAGACGCCGAGGACGTTCTCCAGGAGACCTGGCTGCGTTGGGTCGGCGTCGACCTCGACACGGTCCTGGACCAGCGCGCGTACCTGGTCCGCATCGCCAGCCGCCAGGCCCTCCAGCGCCTCCGCACCCTCGGCCGCCGCAAGGAGTCGTACGTCGGCCCGTGGCTGCCCGAGCCGCTCCTCACCGCCCCCGATGTCGCCGATGACGTGGAGCTCGCCGACAGCGTCTCGATGGCAATGCTGCTGGTCCTCGAAACGCTCAAGCCCACCGAGCGCGCCGTCTTCGTCCTCCGCGAGGTCTTCGGCCTCGAGTACGACGAGATCGCCGAGGCCGTCGACAAGAAACCGGACGCCGTCCGCCAGATAGCCCACCGAGCCCGCTCTCATGTGGCCGCGCGCCGCCCGGCCGGCCCGGTCAGCCCCACCGAGACCCGCAAGGCCCTGGCCGCCTTCCAACGAGCCATCGAGACCGGTGACCTCCAAAGCCTGGTCGACATCCTCGCCCCCGACGTCGTCTTCCTCGGCGACGGTGGCGGCGTGGTCCAGGCCGTCCAGCGCCCGGTCGTCGGCGCCGACAAGGTGGCCCGCCTCCTCGCCGCCGCCGTGGACCACCTGACCGAAGCCACCCTGGAACTCACCCAGATCAACGGCCAACCGGCCCTGATCCTCCGCTTCGACGGCGAGATCGACACCGTCACCGCCCTGAGGATCGACCACGGCCAGATCACCGGCCTCTACTCGGTCCGCAACCCGTCGAAGCTCTCCCACCTGACCGAGGAGGTCCCCCTCACCCGCTAGCCCTGGATGAAGGCCAGCAAGTCGGCGTTGATGACGTCCGCGTGGGTGGTCGGCATCCCGTGCGGGTAGCCGGTGTACGTCTTGAGTGTGCCGTTCGCGACGAGCTCGGCCGCCCGCGGCGCGGTGGTGGCAGGATTGACGACCTGGTCGTCCTCACCGTGCAGCACCAGCACCGGCACGCTGATCTTCTTCAGGTCCTCGGTGAAGTCCTCGCAGAACGCGGCGATCTCGTCGTACTCCGCCTTCGCCGCGCCCGTCATCGCCTGCCGCCACCAGTTCTGGATGACGGCCTCGGACGGCTCGGCGTCAGGCCGGTTGAAGCCGTAGAACGGCCCCGACGCCACCGCGCGGAAGAACTCGGAGCGGTGCCCGGCCAGTTGCGCCTGGAAGTCGTCAAAGACGCCCTTGGGCAGCCCGTCCGGCCGGCCCTCCGCGGCCATCACGTACGGCGTGACCGCGCTGGTCAGCACGACTTTCGCGACCCTGCCCTCGCCGTGGCGACTGGCATAGCGAGCCACCTCGCCGCCACCGGCTGAATGCCCGATGTGGACGGCGTCGTGCAGATCGAGGTGTGCGGTCAGAGCGGCGAGGTCGTCGGCGTAGTGGTCCATGTCGTGGCCGTCGCCGACCTGCTCGGAGCGGCCGTGACCGCGGCGGTCGTGGGCGATCACCCGGTAGCCGTTCGCGAGGAAGAACATCAGTTGGGCGTCCCAGTCGTCGGCCGACAGCGGCCAGCCGTGGCTGAAGACGATCGGCCGGCCGGTACCCCAGTCCTTGTAGAAGATCTCGACGCCGTCGGTGGTCGTGATGGTGGGCATGGTGTGTTCGCCTTCCCTGCGAGCCGGTTGCTTCCGTGGATCAGCACACCCGACGCGGGCGTCCCGCAGTACCGCGATCCTGCCGGGCAATGACGCAATCCCGCCGGGATCGGGTCAGTGCACCTCGTCGCGGTGGTTGAGCTCGCTGAAGTACGTGCCCGGTGTCATCCCGTAGCGCGTACGGAACTCCTTGATGAAATGCGAGACGTTCGTGTAACCGACATGCCGCGACACCTTGGCCACTCCGCACCCGAGACATCTTCGGCTGGTCCCTACCCCGCTCAAACGACTGGCTCCTGACCCGCGTAACCACCGCAGTCCTACGCCCCGAGCGGAAGCTGTAGTAACGCCTCGCGCAAGATGGCCGGACAATCGAGCGGCCAGGGGACGCAGGGAAACCGCCTACCTCTCATGATGCCGCTGCCGACGGCCAATTTGGCGGCTAGGCGGTTGGGTATCGCTTCTTCGCAGATTGTGCGCGTGGCTTGCGGTGCGACTTGATTCCCAGAAGCCATCGACAAGCGCAGCCGCGCGGTCAAGCCGGTGTCGTTGCGGGTACTTGGACGATGGTCGGCCGCCTGCTTGATCGGCGAGGCGACGGCGTGTCAGGAATCCTCAGGAAGTTCTTCGATCCGACTCATGCGGCGGCTAGGAGCAGTCCTTAGCATCAGAAGCGACACATCGCCACACAGTCAATTGGGGGCCCGGCGATGACGAACGACACGCAGATTCGCCAGCCGGGAAGGCTGGCTGGAAGTCGCCGCCGCATCACCCACGCCGTTGGGCGCGTTGAGCGCTGGCAGACAATTCTGGTCGCCCTCATTGGTTCCTGCGCAACTATTGCTGTTGCTGTCATTGGAGTAGCTGCTAGTGCAGCGGGAGGCGAATCCCAATCGGGCAGAGACCGTATCAGTGTGGATACGGTTTCGTTCTCTGAACACGGCGGAGCCTGGCAGATAGAAATGCGCGGGACGTACAAATCTTCCCGAGCAGACGGCTACCTGCTCGCGATCGCGATACTCCGGGTCTCGGGAGGTAGGACTCAATGGTTCGTCTCTGAGCCCATCGAACCAGACCAGGATGGACGCTGGGTCGCCCGGATTCTCCTAGCGGCCCATCGCCAATCCGTAACCGTGCTGGCTTTTGTTCCCAGCGGCGGCTGCGCGCCAGGCAATGTCTGCGGTGCAAACCCCGAAGCTCTCCGGCAGGCGCTGGAGAACTGACGAGCACGCATGACGGAGCAGGGACATTGGCAACACATCGATGCATACGGGCGCGAAATGCGCCCATGGGCGAAACCTTCAGCGTTGGCTCCAAGGCCGGGGCTCAAAGGACTCGCAAGGAAGCGTTCATCGATCCGAGCCACCGACTTCTTCAGCCTTCGCTGGTGTGCAACTCCTCAAGCTGCCGAGTCCCGGCGCGTCTGCGGGAGCTGGGTCGTCGCACATTCAGGGGCATAGCAGCAGCTCCGCATCATAGGACCCGCGCTGATCCCACGTCACGACGTCGGCTGGCGCGGCTCGCAGATGTGGCTTGATCGCCCACCGCGCTGGCGACCCGGTCCACGCTGCAGCGGTCAGCTAGGCACAAGCCTCGCCGCCGCGTGGCTTGGCCGACGGGCGCTGGCCCTGTAGTCACCGCGCGATAAGCGCGCACTTGCGGGCGGTAGCCCCCACGTCCGGCGATAGCCGGACGGGATGCACCGGCGATGAGCCGGGGGGGCGGGTGGGTGCGTGCGGAGCGGCCGCGGTGAGGAGCGGAGCGACGAGGAGAGCGGCTGCGTAGCACGCGGGGGTGAACCCCAGTCAGTTGACCAGGTCGGTGGATTCGGGGACGGGGGTGAGGGGGGTGCCGTCCGAGAGCCAGTGGCGGATGTTGTCGACTACGAGGTTGGCCATGGCGGTGCGGGTGGGGATGGTGGCGGAGCCTACGTGGGGGAGGAGGACGGCGTTGGGGAGGGTGAGGAGGTCGGGGTGGACCTTGGGCTCGTGTTCGAACACGTCTAGGCCGGCGTACAGGATCGTGTTGGTGCGGAGGGCGTCGACCAGAGCCTGTTCGTCGACGACTGTGCCGCGGGCTACGTTGATGAGGATGCCGTCGGCGCCCAGCGCCTTGAGGACCGAGGCGTCGACCAGGTGGCGTGTGCTGTCGCCGCCGGGGATGACGATCATCAGGATGTCTACGTCGGCGGCCATTTCGGTCAGCGACGCGTAGTACGGATAGTCGACGCCCTTCGGGTGACGGTTGTGGTAGGCAACGGATACGCCGAAGGGCTGGACGCGGTCGGCGATGGCCTGGCCGATGCGGCCGAGGCCGAGGATGCCCATCCGGCGACCGTGCAACGTTGCCGGCGTCAACGGATACGGGCGACCGTCAGCCCACTTGCCTTCGCGGAGGTATTGCTCGGCCCGCCCCAGCTCGCGGACCGTCATCAGCAACAGACCGAGCGCTGTGTCGGCAACCTCGTCATCCAGCACCCCAGGCGTATTCGTGACCACGACCCCACGTGCAGCTGCGGCACTCGCGTCGATCCGGTCGTACCCGACGCCGAAGCTCGCAACCAGCCGTACGGCGGGAAGCCCGTCGAGGAACGGACCGTCGATCGTCGTACCACCGGTGGCGACGGCAACGATCTCGTCCCGCCGGGCCGCGAGTACGGCGTCCGGGTCGCTCTCCTCCCAGAGCCGGATCAGCTCGCAGTGGTCACCGAGACCCTCGGCGACGGCGGGATGCATCGGGCCTGGCATCAGTACGACCGGTTGTCCCACGGTTTCTCCTCACGGATGTTCACCACCGCTTTCCCGGCCAACCCTATTTCCTATCGGCGTCGAGTACGACGATCGGGGGAGGAGGTCACCATGATCATCGACTGCGCTTACTACCGGGACGGACGCCGCCAGCACGTCGAGGCGATGTCGGTCGAGGATGCTGCTGCCCACTGCCAGCAGGGTGGGTTCGTCTGGCTGGGCATGTACGAGCCCACCGCCGAGGAACTCGCCCAGGCGAGGGAGAGCTTCGGCCTGCACGAGCTGGCCGTCGAGGACGCGCAGACCTTCCATCTCCGGCCCAAGGTCGAGCCGTACGCCGGTGACGTGGAGCTCGTCATCCTCCGGACCGCCCGGTACGACGACGAGCGCAAGGAGGTCGACTTCGGCGAGGTGAGCGTCTTCGTCGGGCCGTCGTTCGTGATCACCGTCCGTCAAGGTGTCGCCAGCGATCTGCACGGAGCACGGATCCGCCTCGAGCAACGCCCCGAACTCCTGGAGTGCGGCACGAGCTCGGTCCTCTGGGCGATCCTCGACCAGGTCGTGGACAGCTACGGTCCCGTCGTCGCCGAACTCGAACGCGACATCGAGCGCGTCGAGCAGACCGTCTTCGCCGGCTCCGTCGCGCCGACCGAGCAGATCTACTTCCTCCGTCGTGAGGTCACCGACTTCTACCGGGCCGTCCACCCGCTGCTCGCCGTACTCGCGACGATCGAACGGGGCTCCCGCGACACCGCGCTCCTGCCGTACTTCCGCGACGTCCACGACCATCTCGTCCTAGTGAACGAGGAAGTCGCCGCTCAGCGCGATCTCCTCGCGACCGTCCTGGAGGCGAACATGGCGGTGATCGGCGTCGAGCAGACCAAGATCAGCGTCCGGCAGAACGCGTCGATGGAACAGCTCACCAAGCTGGCCACGGTCTTCCTGCCATTGACCTTCCTGACCGGGTTCTTCGGGCAGAACTTCGGCTGGCTGGTCGACCACATCAGCGCCGAGTGGGACTTCCTCGTACTGGGCATCGGCGGGCTCGTGGTGCCCTGTATCGCGCTCGCGATCTGGTTCCGCCGCCAACGAACAGCCCGACGGCAAGCTGCCTGACGCATCAGATTCACGCGGCGTTCCAACGGTGAAACGAGGGTCGTGGAGCAGGATCCATCCCCTCGGAGGTTGTGAATGCGAAAGCTCCCCGCCCTCATCGTCGCGACGACAATCCTGGCCGCCGTCGCGCTCCCGCCCGCCTCGGCCGCGCTCCCGGCCGACCAGATCCATACCAAACAGTATGGTACGGCGGCCGTCGCCGAGCCGCCGACGTACGACGCCACCCCGCTGAAGTCGTACGCCGCATTCGACGCGAACCAGGCCGTCGCCGTCGACGCGAAGTACTTCTACGCGGTCAACAACACCACGATCACCAAGCACGACCGCCGTACCGGTGAACCGCTGCTGCAGTTCGCCGGCGACGAGGATGGCCCGTTCATCCACATGGACAGCGGAATGGTCCTCGGCAACAAGCTGTACGCCGTCCACTCGAACTACTCGGACTGGCCGATGGAGAGTTCGATCGAGGTGTTCGACACCAAGACGATGCGGCACATCGACTCGTACTCGTTCGGCATCTACCGTGGCTCGCTCACCTGGCTGGACCGGCACGACGGCGCGTGGTGGGCCGGGTTCGCCAACTACGACGACGTGTCGGACCAGACCGGCGAGCCGTACGGCCAGACGTACAACACCCAGATCGTGAAGCTCAACGACAAGTTCGAGCCGCTCGCGTCGTACACGATCCCGAAGCAGATCCTGGACCGCTTCAAGCCGATGTCGAACTCGGGCGGCTCGTGGGGTCCGGACGGCCGGCTCTGGCTGACCGGTCACGACCTCGGCGAGGCGTACGTGATGGAACTGCCGACGGCGGGCTCGGAGCTGCGCTGGATCGCGACGGTCAACCTGCCCGACGTACAGGGGCAGGGCATCGCGTGGGACCGCTCGGACCCGCGGCACCCGACGTTCTGGGCAATCAGCCGGCCGAACCGGTTGGTGCACACGTTCTCGATGCCGATCAGCTCGATCAAGACGCCGACTGCGAAAGGCTGGTCGGTCCTCGGCCCGGGCCAGTTCCGGAAGTAATCGAGTGGGGTAGCGGACGGTTCCTGTCCGCTACCCCGTCGATGCTGGAGGTATGACCAACACAGCGACATTCCACGCGTACTTCGGTTACCGCGACGCCCCCGCCGCACTGCGCTGGCTGGAGAAGGCCTACGGGTTCGAAACCACCATGGAGATCCCGGACGACAAGGGCGGCATCATGCACGCCGAGATGCGGTACGGCGGGGTCGCATTCACGCTCTTCACCGACGAGGCGGCGTACGACCGACCGGTGCGCAAGGGCGACACGGTCGGCCACGGGATGTACGTCGCGTTCGACACGCAGGACGAGGTCGACGCGGTGTATGCGACTGCGACCGCCGCCGGCGCCGAGTCCGTCTGGACCCCTGAGTTGTCGGAGTGGGGCAACTACCGCTGCCGCGTCGCCGACCCCGAAGGCTACGAATGGACGTTCGGCACCCACCGCCCAGGTCTGCCTGCCGCCTGGTAGACGTCCACAGGGCTAGGTGGACCAACCGCCTAGGTTCAGGTCGGCGACCGTGACCGGTTGGCCGGTGGCGAGGGACTGGTTGGCGGCGATGCCTACAGCAACGGCTCGGACGCCGTCGTTGACGTCGGCGGCCCGCGCCAGCGGGTCGTTGGTCGGGCCTACGAAGAGGTCGGTGTAGAGGAGGCGGTCGCCGCCGCCGTGGCCGCCTTCGCCGCGGGGGATCTCCACCTCGACCGCGGTGGCCCAGTGCTTCTGTAGGACCAGTCGCTCACCGTTCGTCCGGACGTCACCGGCGATCACGCGATCGGACGGGTAGCTCGGATCGATCTGGTCGTCGACCACCGCGGCACGCTCGACAACTTCCAGTTCAGCACGGCCGAGAGTGCCGTTGACCGATACGCGGTACCCCTCCCACGGTGAGTGCGCGTTGAGCGAGTAGCTCATTCGCGCACCGTTCGCGTACTCCGCGATCACGGACATGTTGTCCTCGATCGTGATCCCCGGACCGAAGACGTCCTGGTCGCGCAGGTACCCGTCGTACTTCTCGCTCTCGTAGTACAACTGCCGGTTCGTCTCATCGTTGCGCAAGTCAAGCAACCACGGATCGTTGGCCGAGCCATCGATCGTGCCGCGCGCCGGTCGTTGCCCGAGGCCCCGAGCGGTCGCGTTCTCGTCGCCGTAGAAGGACAGTCCACCGGATGCGAACACCCGTGTCGGCGAGGAGGCGATCCACCAGTTCACCAGGTCGAAGTGGTGAGACGCCTTGTGGATCAGCAGGCCGCCGGAGTTCAGCTTCTCGCGGTGCCAGCGGCGGAAGTAGTCGGCGCCGTGCCGCGTGTCGAGCACCCACTGGAACTCGACGCTGGTGATCTTGCCGATCTCGCCGTCCGCGATCACCTGCCGGAGCGCGCTGTTCCGCGGCGAGTAGCGGTAGTTGAACGTGACGACGACGGACTTGCCCGACTCGTTCATCGCGTCGACGATCTGGCGGGTCCCCTCCGCGTTGATCGTCAGCGGCTTCTCCACGATCACGTCCGCGCCGGCGCGCAGCAGCTGCGACACGACCGATGCGTGTGTGTAGTCGGGGCTGGTCACCACGACGCGGTCGACGGACTGCTCCTTGACCATCCGCTCCAGGTCGTCAGCGCCGTACTGCGGGAGCTCCGCCCCACCGAGCTCCGTGACGAGCCGCTGGTGGAACGCGAGCCGGCCCGGGTTCGGGTCGAGCAGGGCGACGAGCTGGGCTTCCTCGGGGTGTGCCTGGAACATCGCGCGGATGTACGACTGCGCCCGCGATCCGGTCCCGGCGACGGCATAGCGTCTGGCCACGACGATCTCCTTCTACTCGTGTAGATGACACACGCTAGCAATCGCTTTCCGGGGCGGTCAACCGTCGTACCATCACTGCATGCCGAAGGAACCGGTGACGCGCAACGACGTGGCGGAGTACGCCGGGGTCAGCACGGCCGTGGTCAGCTACGTGGTGAACGAGGGGCCGCGCAAGGTCGCGCCGGAGACTCGCGAGCGGGTGCTGGAGGCGATCCGGGTCCTCGGGTATCGGCCGAATGCGACGGCGCGGGCGTTGCGGATGGGTACGACGCGGACGTTCGGGCTGATCACGCCGGATGGTGGGAACCCGTTGTTCGCGGAGCTGGCGAAGGCGATCGACCGGGAGGCGGCGTCGCGCGGCTACGTCGTACTGCAAACCAGCACCGACGGCGATCCGGCCACCGAACGCGCGAAGATCGCGGAGCTGTTGGTGCGCCAGGTCAGCGGCCTGTTGCTGGTCGCACCCCACGAGGACCCGGACCTGACCGACGCCGAGGTGCCCGCGATCGCAATCAACCGCGTGCTCCCAACGGTCAGCTCCGTCCGCCCCACCTACCGCGAAGGCGCCCGCCAAGGCGTCGAGCACTTGATCAGCCACGGCCACCAGGTCATAGGCCTGGTAATCGGCGGCACCGGCCACCCCGAACGAGAACTCGGCTGGCAGGATGCGCTCGAGTCAGCCGGCCTTCCCCGCGGCCCGATCGCCCGCGCGGCATTCTCCCGAGAAGGCGGCTACGCGGCGGCCCACCGCCTACTCGAGACCGTCCCTCGCCCGACCGCCATCTTCGCCAGCTCAGACCTCCAAGCTATCGGCGTCCTAAGAGCCCTCCACGAGTCCGGCCTCCACGTCCCCGAAGACATAGCCGTAGTCGCCTTCGACGGCACCCCCGAAACCGAATACACCTGGCCCCCACTAACCGTCGTCCGCCAGCCCCTAGAACTCGTCGCCCAAGAAGCAGTCCGCCGCCTAATCGAAGGCGAGCAATCCATCGAGGCCCTGACCCTCCCCACACAACTAATCCTGCGCCGCTCCTGCGGCTGCTAAGCGTGCGGCTACAGCGTGCCTACGTCTTCGAAGATGAGGGCGGTGCGGGTGGCTAGGACTTCGGGGATGGCTTGGAGTTTTTCTAGGACCAGGCGGCGTAGGCCTTCGTTGTCGGCGGCTCGGACCAACAGGATGGCGTCGAAGTCGCCGCCGACGAGGGCCATGTGTTTGATTTCCGGGATTGCCTGGAGTTGTTTCCGGAGGGTTCGCCACGAGCTTTGGCGGAGACTGAGGGTGACGTACGCCGACGTCGCCAGCCCGAGCCGCAGCGGGTCGACCGTCACCGTGAAGCCGGTGATCACCCCGGTGTTCGTGAGCCGCTCGACCCGCGCATAGGCGTTCGCCCGCGAGATGTGCACCTCGTCCGCGAGAGCGCGAATAGACAGCCGTCCGTCCCGCCCGAGAGCCTCGATGATCTGCCGATCGATCTCGTCGAGCGCGGGAGCGACGACAATCTGTCCAGGACCGGCCCGGTGGACCATCACCTCGTCGGACATTGTGCGACCTCCTCAGCCGGGGCGTAGGCCAAACGTCTCTCAATTCTCCCAGCTATAGATCCACTTGGCCAGGAGGTACGACGATGTGGCTACCGTCCGTCTCCTGCGCTGGAGGGTCAATGACCACCGTCACGGAGCACCTGCTCCCCTCCGCGGAACCCGTCTGTCTGATCGATCAGCACGGCGTACCGCACGAACATCCGTCGTATGACCTCCCCACCAGGGAAGCCCTGCTCGACGGCTACACAGAGTTGATCCGCGGCCGCCGCTTCAACGACCAGGCGAGTGCGCTCGTCCGCCAGGGCCGGCTTGCGGTCTACCCGTCCTCGCACGGGCAGGAAGCCTGTCAGGTCGCAGCGACGATGGTCCTCAAAGAGGGCGACTGGCTGTTCCCGACGTACCGCGACTCGGTCTCGATCGTGAGCCGCGGCGTCGACCCGATCGAGACGCTGACGCTGCTCCGCGGCGACTGGCACTCGGGCTACGACCCGTACGCGCGCATGGTGGCGCCGCAGTCGACCCCGCTCGCGACCCAGCTGCCGCACGCGGTCGGCGTCGCGCACGCGGCCCGGCTGAAGGGCGAGGACACGGTGGTGATGGCGCTCGTCGGCGACGGTGGTACGAGCGAGGGCGACTTCCACGAGGCGCTGAACTTCGCGGCCGTGTTCCACGCGCCGGTCGTGTTCTTCGTCCAGAACAACGCGTACGCGATCTCGGTCCCGCTCGCCAAGCAGAGCGCCGCGCCATCCCTTGCCCACAAGGGCATCGGGTACGGCGTACCGGGCGAACGGGCCGACGGCAACGATCTCGCCGGCCTCCTCGCCGTCCTCGGGCAGGCTGTGGAGAAGGCCCGCGCAGGCGAAGGACCGCAGCTGATCGAGGCGCACACGTACCGCGTCCAGGCGCACACCAACGCCGACGACGCGACGCGCTACCGCCAGGATGACGAGGTCACGCCGTGGCTGGACCGCGACCCGATCCAGCGGCTCACGACGTACCTCGAGCAGCAGGGCTGGCTGGACGACGACGTACGGCAGCGGGCGGAGGGTCAGGCCGTCCAGGTCGCTCAGCAGTTGCGCGACGGTCTGATGCCGGAGCCCGAGGTGGATCCGGCGGAGCTGTTCAAGCACCTGTACGCCGAGGAGACGCAGCAGCTGCGCGAGCAGGCCGCGTTCCTGCGCGACGAACTGGCGCGAGAGGAGGCCTGACGCCATGACGCACACGAAGATCTCGATGGCCCAGGCGCTCAACCAGGCATTGCGGGACGCGATGCACGCGGACGACAGCGTGGTGATGTTCGGCGAGGACGTCGGCGCGCTCGGTGGCGTCTTCCGGATCACCGACGGACTAACCGCGGAGTTCGGCGAGAATCGTTGCTTCGACACCCCATTGGCCGAGGCCGGCATCGTCGGTATGGCGGTCGGCATGGCGATGAACGGGATGCGCCCGGTCGTCGAGATGCAGTTCGACGCGTTCGGGTACCCGGCGTTCGAGCAGGTCGTCTCGCACGTCGCCAAGATGCGCAACCGGACCCGCGGCCGCGTCCAGCTGCCGATGGTCATCCGGATCCCGTACGGCGGCGGCATCGGCGGCGTCGAGCACCACAGCGACTCGTCCGAGAGCTATTTCGCGCACACACCGGGGCTGACCGTGGTGACTCCGGCAACGGTCGCGGACGCGTACGGGTTGTTGCGTAAGGCAATCGAGTTCCCCGATCCGGTTGTGTTCATGGAACCGAAGAAGCTCTACTGGGCCAAGGAAGAGGTCGACCTCACCGAGGACCAGCCCGGCATCGGCACGGCCGTCGTACGGCGTGAAGGCGCCGACGCGACGTTGATTGCCTACGGCCCCGCGTTGCCGGTCGCGCTCGAAGCGGCCGAGGTTGCGGCGGCGGAAGGGCGGCAGCTGACCGTGGTGGATCTGCGCTCGGTGGTGCCGTTCGACGACGAGACGGTGTGCGCGGCGGTACGGCGTACCGGCCGCGCGGTCGTCGTTGCCGAGGCGAGCGGGTTCGCGAGTGTGTCGTCGGAGATCGTTGCCCGGGTCACCGAGAAGTGCTTCCACTCGCTGGCGGCGCCGGTGCGACGGGTGACCGCGTTCGACATCCCGTTCCCGCCACCGAAGCTGGAGAAGTACCAGCTGCCGAGCGTCGACCGGATCCTGGACGCGGTGGACGACCTGCAGTGGGAGGACTCGTGAACACGTTCCTTCTTCCTGACCTCGGTGAAGGGCTGACCGAGGCGGAGATCGTTCGCTGGCTGGTGAAGGTCGGTGACGTGGTCGTCGTCGACACCCCGGTCGCGGAGGTCGAGACGGCGAAGTCGATCGTCGAGCTGCCCTCGCCGTACGCCGGTGTTATCGAGGAACTCCACGGCGAGCCCGGTACGACGATCCCGGTCGGCAAGCCGCTGATCACGGTCGGCGATCCCGCGGGCGAGGCGTACCGCGAGGAAGAACGCGCCGGGTCCGGGAACGTACTCGTTGGCTACGGCACAACCGACGTCTCGGGCGCCGGGCGCCGTCGCAAGCCACGGTCATACGGGAGAGGACTGCCACCGGCCGCAGACGAAAGGCGGGTGCCGGTTGCGAGCGAGAAGCGGGTGCCGCTCGTGGTCTCGCCGCTCGTTCGTCGGTTGGCGCGGGATGCCGAGGTGGATCTGCGTACGCTGGACGGATCCGGCCCGGACGGGCTGATCGTCCGTCGTGACGTCGAGCTGGCCATCGCCCGCCGCACCCAACTCGAGCCGGCCCCCGCCGTACAACAGACCCAGCCGGCCCCGGCTGCACAACAGACCCAGCCGACCCCGAGGCGAACGGGTCTGCCGGAGTTGCGGCGTACGCCGATGAGCGGCTTCCGCAAGGCTGTCGTCGCCACGCTCACCCGCAGCCGAGCCGAGATCCCCGAAGCCACCACCTGGGTGGACGTCGACGCGACCGCCCTCATCGACCTCCGCGCATCGTTGCGCACAGCAACAGACTCCGGCCCCGGCCTCCTCGCGCTGATGGCACGCTTCACAGTCGCCGGCCTGCTCAAATACCCCGAGCTCAACGGCTACGTCGACACCGAGCGCGAAGAACTCGTCCAGTACGACGGCGTGAACCTCGGCCTCGCCGCCCAGACGGACCGCGGTCTCGTCGTGCCGGCCGTCGCCAACGCCCACACCATGACCACCCGCGGCCTGGACACCGAGATCCGCCGCCTGACCGACTCCGCACGAGAAGGAAAGCTGACCCAACACGAGCTGACCTCCGGGACGTTCACGCTGAACAACTACGGCAGCTTCGGCGTCGACGGCAGCGCGGCGATCATCAACCACCCGCAGGTCGCGATCCTCGGCGTCGGCCGGATCATCGACCGCCCGTGGGTGGTGGACGGCGAACTCGCCATCCGCAAGCTGACCCAACTGTCCCTCGTCTTCGACCACCGCGTCTGCGACGGCGGCACCGCAGCCGCCTTCCTCCGCTTCGTCGCCGACGCCTTCGAAAACCCGGCTTCCGTCTTCGCTGATCTGTGAACACGTCCTACGGTGGCGGCATGGCCAAAGCTCCGGCTGACAACGGCGTCCTCGCGCTGCGCCTGCCCACGGCCGAGCGCGAGGCGTTCCTGACCAGGTACGACGCGGCGCTCAACGTCGCGCACGGCGTGGTGCAGAAGGAGTACGTCGCCGTCCCCGACGGGCTCCTCGCCGACACCGAACAGCTCCGCAAGCATTTCGCGGTAAGCGTCGCGTACGCGCAGTCGCTCAAGCCGAAGAAGAAGTCCTAGGACAGCTGTCGCGGCCTCAGGCCGACCAGGATGACCCGGAGTCCGGAGGCGAAGCGGGCTTCGGGGCCGGAGTGGCTCTTGCGGTTGAGGTACGCCGCGAGATGGGTCGCGTCGACGCCCATCCGGCCCGCCGACTCGGTGGCCCAGCGCGCGTCGTTCAGGCCACTGCGTCGTACGACGGAGAGCCAGGCCGAGTCGGTGACCGCGGAGCCGACCAGGTAGTGGAAGATCGCGGACACCGCGGAGTCCAGATGCGTCCCCTTGAAGCCGGCCGCGTCCAGCACTGACTCCACCCGATCGATGAGTGCGTTGTAGTTCGGCCCGAGCCCGCCGTGGGACGCGAGCAACCGCGCCGCCCAAGGGTGCTCCCACAGCGCGTCGTACGCCGCCTGCACGACAACCGTCACGTGATCGCGCCAGTCTCCCCGCTCGGGCGCCGGCACGAGCGCGTCCGCGAAGATCTCGTCGACCACCAGCTCGAGCAGGTCGTCCTTCGTCGCGACCCGCCAGTACAGCGCCGACGTCGCGGCCGCATCCAGCTCGGCCGCCATCACCCGCATCGAGAACTTGTCCAGGCCCTCCCGGTCCAGCACCCGGATCGCTGTCTTCACGATGTCGTCGCGGCTCAGCCGCGCCCGGGTCGGCTCCGGCTCGTCCCGCAGCCACACCGATCCCAGCACCGACCGCCGATCCGCTTCTCGCACTAAAACAGTGTGTCAGATCCGAGCACACTGTTTCACCATCCAAAGTCAGGCAGCAGGCGACCTCGGTACGACGACCTGAGCGGCGTACCGGCGAAGACTCGAAACCATGAGCGCAATCAACCGGGCCCAGTTCCTCCGCCGCGCCGCCGCCCTCGGGCTGATCACCACCGCGGGCATCACCACGACCGCCGCCGCGGCCAGTCCCAAACTCGCCCTCAGAGGCGTCGCGTACGACACCGGCGGCGGTCCCGCCGAGGAGGACAGCCGGGCGCGCTGGCGGAACAGCACGATGCGCGGCGAGATCCACGCCATCCGGCACCGGCTGCACGCGAACTGGGTCAGCATCTACGGCAGCGACGTACGGCGCCTGATCGACACCGCGACCGCGGCGCTCGAGGAGGGGCTGACCGTGTCGATCCAGCCGCGGTCGTTCGACGAGCCGCAGGCGGCGGAGCTGGAGAAGCTGCGCAAGGTCGCGGTCGAGGCCGAGCGGTTGCGGCGACGGCACGGCCAGGAGGTGATCCTCGTCGTCGGGTGCGAGTTCATGCTGTTCACGCCGGGGATCGTGCCGGGAGCGAACTTCTACGAGCGGGTCGAGTACCTGACCAAGGGCGAGTTCGACATGGCCGAGCTGCAGCGGAAGTTCCGCGCGTTCACCGCCCGGATGGTGAAGGTTGCTCGCAGCAACTTCCACGGAAGGATCACGTACGGCGCCGCGTCGGATCTCGAGCAGGTCGACTGGTCGATCTTCGACATCGTCGGGCTGGACTACTACTCGTACCACGCGAACCGCGCCGACCACACGAAGGAGCTGGCGCGGTTCCGCCGGTGGGGCAAGCCGATCCTGATCCTGGAGTTCGGCTGCTGCACCTTCACCGGTGCGGCCGAGCTGGGCGGGATGGGGTGGGACATCGTCGACTACAGCGGCGACGTCCCGGTCATCCCGCCGCAGTACGTCCGGAACGAGCAGGAGCAGGCGGACCACCTGGCCAACATGCTGGGTGTGTTCACCGACGAGGGCTTCCTCGGGGCATCGCCGTACACCTTCATCTCACCGGACGCCCCACACCGCCCGCACGACCTTCCCCACGACGAGGACATGGCCGCCTTCAGCCTGTGCAAGGTCCTGCGGATGCACGACGGCGATCCGGCCTCGCCGTACCACTGGATCCCGAAGAAGTCTTTCCATGCGGTCAGTGCGTTCTATCGTCGTCAGGGGTCGTGACAGTCTGCGGGGATGAGCTCCTCACACTTGGGTGTCTACAGCGACTGGATCGACCACGCGATTGCGCCCGCTGTGCGGGAATCTGCGCGCCCGGCCGCGGATCAGGTCCGCGAGATCGTACGGCGGATGGTGGCGACCGCCGGAGACGATGACGGCCCGTCGGACGTTCGGGTCGAGCGGCGTTGGACGGCGGACGGGCTGGTCGGCGAGGAGATCTCGTACTCCGTCGGCTTCGGCGCGCGGACTCGTGCGCGGGTGCTGAAACCGGCGGACGCCACCGGCCCGCTGCCCGGCGTACTCGCTCTGCACGGTCATGACGGCTTCAAGTACTACGGCCGCGAGAAGATCGCCGACACCGACGAGGAGCCTGCGGCCGAGGTGCGGGCGCTGCGAGACCAGTACTACGAGGGCCGCGCCTACGCGAACGACCTGGCGGCACAGGGGTACGTCGTGCTGGTGCCGGACGCGTTCTGCTGGGGCAGCCGCCGCTTCCCGCTGACGGAGATGCCACCGCAGGTCCGAGAGGATGCCGTCGACGGAGACGCCGCCGCGTACAACGCTGCGGCCGGCCGGCACGAGCACCTGGTCGAGAAGTACTGCACCCTGCTCGGTACGACGTTTGCCGCCGTCGTCGCGCGGGAGGACCGCATCGCCCTCGACTACCTGCGCGGTCGGGACGACACCACTGACCGGACGGCCAGCATCGGACTGTCCGGAGGCGGTTGCCGCTCCGCGTTGCTGCGGGCAACGAGCAGTGAGCTGACCGCTGCCGTCGTGATCGGGATGATGGGCACCTACAACTCGTTGCTCGACCAGAACGTCGTGACCCACACCTGGATGCTGATGCCCCGGATGTTCCCGCCGCAGATCGACTGGTCCGATGTCGCCGCCTGCCAGGCCCCGGCACCGCTCCTGGTGCACTACAACCGGCAGGACGAGCTGTTCCCGTTGGACGGCGAGGAGGCAGCACACGAGCGGATCTCGGCGCAGTACGCCGCCGCCGGGTCCTCAGCGTCGTACGTCGGTCAGTTCTTCGACGGGCCCCACAAGTTCGACCGGGCGATGCAGGCCGCTGCCTTCACCTGGCTGCGCAACGTCCTTGCGGTCGAGTAGGCCGGTGACGAGAGCGACGAGCAGACCGGACACCGCGAGAGCCGCGCCGACCCAGTTGGGTGCGGTGTAGCCGAGGCCGTGCTCGATGGTGAGTCCGCCGAGGTACGCGCCGGCTGCGTTACCCAAGTTGAACGCAGCGATGTTGGCCGCGGACGCCAGCGCCGGAGCGCCCTTCGCCTTGTCCATCACGCGCTTCTGCAGCGGAGCGACGGTCGCGAAGCCCGCTGCGCCGAAGAGTGCGATCGTCACGGCGGACGGCAGCTTGGCGTGGGCAGTGAACACGAAGGCGACCAGCACTGCGGCCAGTAGGGCCAGGATCAGGTAGAGACTCGGCATCAGCGACCGGTCTGCTGCCTTGCCGCCCAGGAGGTTGCCGACGACGAGCCCAGCGCCGAACAGCACCAGCAGCCAGGTCACAGCGCCCGCAGAGAAGCCAGCGACGTCAGTCATCATCGGTGCGATGTAGGTGAAGGACGCGAAGACTCCAGCGAACCCCAGCGCAGTCATAGCCAGCGCCAGCCACACCTGCACGTTCTTGAACACAGCCAGCTCGGTCCGCAGCCCCGGTCCCTCCGCCGTGCCCTGTCGCGGTACGAGGAACACGATGCCGAGCAACCCGACTACGCCGAGCGCAGTGACGGCCCAGAACGTCGACCGCCAGCCGAAGTGCTGTCCGAGCGCAGTCCCGCCCGGTACGCCGAGCACGTTGGCCACGGTGAGCCCCGTGAACATCAGCGCGATCGCACTGGCCTGCTTGGCCTTCGGTACGAGCGACGCCGCGACGACCGATCCGACTCCGAAGAACGCTCCGTGGGACAGCGCTGCAATGATCCGCCCGGTCATCAGAACGCCGTACGACGGAGCGAGCGCGGACACCAGGTTGCCGGCGATGAAGACACCCATCAGCGCGATCAGCACGGTCTTGCGGGAGACCTTCGAGCCGATCGCGGTGAGCAGCGGCGCGCCGACCACGACCCCGAGCGCATAGCCGGAGATCAGCAGGCCGGCCGACGGGATGCTGACGCCGAAGTCGGTCGCGACCTCGGGCAGCAGACCCATGATCACGAACTCGGTGGTGCCGATTCCAAAGGCACCGATAGCGAGGGCCAGCAGGGCTGCGGGCATGACGCGGACTCTCCTCGAATGTAGTCTTGTGACTGTTACCGGCGTGCGCGATAGTTGCATACGCGGACTATTGCACAAGCGCTATGATTGCGCACGCAAGCGTGAAGTTCAAGTGGAGGTGTCGTGGGACTACCGGATGACGCCGCGGAGGCGCGGGCGCAGGGGTGGCGCACCCTGGCAGCTCTGCATGCCCGGATCGAGGACGAGCTGGAGCGCGCGCTGCAGAAGCAGCACGGCCTGTCCGTGAGCGAGTACAGCGTGCTGGACGTGCTGGCGCGGCAGGACGACTACCACCTGCGGATGAACCAGCTGTCCAACGCAGTAGTGCTCAGCCAGTCCGCTACTACCCGGCTGGTGAACCGGCTCGAGGACCGCAAGCTGCTGGAGCGGTACCTGTGCCCGACGGACCGGCGTGGCATCTACACCGAGGTCACCGAGGCCGGCCGCGAGCTGCTCGACCAGGCGCAGCCGACGCACGACGCCGTACTGACGTCTGCCCTGAAGAACGCCTCCGAGCTGCCCGAGCTCTCGCCGCTGGTCGACGCCCTCGGGAAGCTGTCGCTGGCGGTCTGACATGGCGCGCCGGTGGGACAACCGGAAGGCCTACTACTGGCTGATGGGCAGCTGCCTCGCGCTCATCGGCCTGGCGTGGTTCGTGGTCCGGCTGTTCTCGATCCCGGTCGCGATCGGGATGAGCGCAGTAGCCGCCGTACTGCCGCCGATCGCTGTCATCGTCGCGAACTGGGGTCACGACCAGCGCTGACGCGGCCCTCCGCGGGTGTCGGGTCCAGATAGAGGTGCCGCACCATCGGGAACGCCTCCCGCACTCGTACGTCGACCTTCTCGGCGAGCTGCTCGACGGCAGCGCCGGTGGTGTCGGAGTCGTCCAGGTCGACGGTCGCAACGACCAGGACCTGGTCCGGCGCCAGCTGCAGGGTGAGCAGCTCGAGTACTTCGTCGATGCCTGGCGTGCTCGCGATCAGCTCGCGTAGTTCGCGCTGGGTGTCGGCCGGTAGCGCCCGTCCGATCAGCATGGTCTTGTTGTCCCGGCCGAGCGTGAACGCGACCACGATCAGCAGCAGGCCGATGGCGATCGACGCGGCACCGTCCCAGATGTGCTCGCCGGTGACGACGGACAACGTCACACCGGCCGCTGCGATGAGCAGTCCGATCAGTGCGGCCGAGTCCTCGAAGGCCACTGTCTTCACAGCAGGCTCGGCGCTCCGCAGATGCTTGAGGAACGGTACGTCGGCTTCGCGCGCCTCCCGGCGGAGCTGGAACACCGCCCGGAGCCAGGAGCTCCCCTCGAACAGGAACGAGATCCCCAGCACTAAATAGATCACTGCCAGGGCGGCGATCGGTGAGGGCGCGAAGATCGAGCGCAGACCCTCGGTGATCGAGAAGCCGGCGCCGAGGACCAGGATGCCGACCGCGGCGAGCAGTGACCAGAAGTACCGCTCCATGCCGTAGCCGAACGGATGCCGGGCATCGGCCGGCTTGCGACTGCGGTGCAGCGCGGCCAGCAGGAACACCTGGTTGAGCGTGTCCGCGACGGAGTGCGCTGCCTCGGCGAGCAGCGCGGTGGATCCGGACAGCAGACCGGCGACGATCTTGGCGATCGCTATCGCCAGGTTCGCCGTACCGGCTATCAGGACTGTTGCGTCCGACTCTTCCTCAGCCATCACCTCCGCGTGCCCGCGGCGTCATCACCCCAAACGAGGACCTCGATGAACGCTGCGGCCAGCGGGTCGGGCTCACCGCGCGTGTACGCCGTGAGCGTGCGCAAGACCGGTGGATCGAGATGGAGGATGTGACTGCCACTCGGCAGGCCGATGTTGTCGGGGACCAGGGCCGGGCCGAGACCGGCCGCGGCGAGTGCTGGTGCGGCAGCGGTCTGCTCCGTGCGCACGGCGATGCGCGGCTCGAACCCGGCCTGCGCGCACGCGTGGTCGAGCACGTCCGCGAGTCCGTGGCCGGGCGCGTAGTGCACCCATGCCCGGTCGGCGAGGTCCTGGAGCTTGACGGTGTCTCCGGTTGCAGCTGGATCGTCGGACGCGACCACGACGACCAGCTCTTCGGAGCCGAGCGTGCGGGTGACGCCTGGCCAGTTGCTGGGTTCAGGGCCGACGGCGAGGTCGGCCTCGCCTGCGTTCATCGCCTCGACCAGCTCGTCGGTATGGCGGTGCTCGAAGAGGCGGATGCCGACGTCGGGATGCGTCAGTCGCCAGCGGCGGAGTGCCGCGGGCAGCACGCCCAGAGTCATGGAGTAGAGCGTGGCGATCTGCAGTTCGCCGACCTCGAGGCCTGCGGCCTGGCGGGCGGCGCAGCGGGCGCGCTCGGCGTCGGCCAATGCGGCCCGTGCGTGCGGGAGCATGGCGCGGCCGGTCGGGGTGAGGCGAACTGTGCGGGGGAGCCGCTCGAGCAGCGGTCCGCCGGCTGAGCGTTCGAGCGTGCGGATCTGGTGCGAGAGCGCCGGCTGGGTGACGTGCAGGAGCTCGGCGGCCTTGGTGAAGGAGGTCTCGTCGACGACGGTGACGAAGTACTCGAGCTGCCTGAGCGTTGCCATGATCTGAGCTTATGGCTTCGGTGAAAACTATGCCTTGGTTTTATCCGCGCAGGTCAGCAAGGCTGTGGTCATGGAGAACGTCGCGTTGGTAGTCGGTGCCCGGGGTGTCATCGGGACGAATCTGGTCGAACATCTGGCGTCGCTGCCGGACTGGCGGGTGATCGGCCTGTCGCGTCGCGGCGGCGTCGATGTACCCGGTCGCGTCCGCCACGTCGCGGTCGATCTGCTCGATCCGGAAGACACCCGGACCAAGCTCTCGGGGCTCTCCGACGTGACGCACGTGTTCTACGTCGCCTACCAGGACCGGCCGACCTGGGCCGAGCTGGTCGCGCCGAATCTCGCGATGCTGGTGAACGTCGTGGACGCGATCGAGCCGGTCGCGCACGGGCTACGGCACGTGAGCCTGATGCAGGGCTACAAGGTGTACGGCGCACATCTCGGTCCGTTCAAGACGCCGGCCCGCGAGGACGATCCGCCGCACCTGCCGCCGGAGTTCAACGTCGACCAGCAGCGGTTCCTCGAGGAGCGGCAGCAAGGTAAGGCGTGGACCTGGTCGGCGCTGCGACCGTCCGTCGTCGGTGGCGCAGCGTTGGGCAATCCCATGAACCTCGCGGTCGCGATCGCTGTGTATGCGTCGATCTCCAAGGAGCTCGGCGTACCGCTGCGCTTCCCGGGCAAGCCTGGCGCGTACGACGCGCTGCTCGAGCTGACCGATGCGGGTTTGCTGGCCAAGGCAACGGTCTGGGCGGCGACCTCGCCCGCGGCGGCCAACCAGGCGTTCAACATCACGAACGGCGACCTGTTCCGGTGGAACGAGTTGTGGCCCCGGCTGGCGGCGTGGTTCGGACTCGAAGCGGCGCCTCCGCTGCAGATGTCGTTGCAGGACGTGATGGCCGACAAAGAGCCGCTGTGGAAGGAGATGCAGGCCACACACGGACTGGCCACGACGTCCTTCGCAGAGGTGTCGTCGTGGCCGTTCGCGGACTTCGTCTTCGGATGGGACTACGACTTCTTCGCCGACTCGTCGAAGTCCCGGCGGGCCGGGTTCCACGACTACGTCGAGACCGAGCAGATGTTCTACGGCATCTTCGCCGAGCTGCGCCGGCAGGGGATCATTCCCTGATCAGTCCCCGCGCAGATCGGTGCCGTGGGTCCGGAGGAAGTAGATCGGGTCGGTGTAGGTGCCGGGCAACTTGCCGAGCGACTGGATGACCGTCGACGGTCCGTTGGCGTGGCTCATCGCGTACAGGTACGCAGTACCGGCGTCTTTGTCCACGCCGATGAGCAGTGTGCTCACCTGTCCGCAGCGCTGGGCGACCAGGTAGTCGAAAGCTCCCCAAGTCCCCGAACGGACCTGCTTGACCACCGGGGTCATCACCTTCGTCAGTGGCAGGCGGATCGTGTACAGCGCCCCACCGCGGGTGGTGGCCAGGAACGTGTCGTACGTCGTGGACTGGCCGAGCAGCGCCCACGTCTTCACGGCGCTGAAGCCGCCTGTCTGCCCGGTAGGCGTCCAGCCGAAGCTGTTGATGACCCAGCGGTGCACAGTCCCGTTGCTGAGGCCGTAGAACTGATTGCGAGCCAGCGACGGCAGGTTGCTGCTCCAGTTCCAGATCGTGCTCAGCCTGGCCTGACCCGGGCTGAAGACGGTCACCTGCCGCTGGACCGATGAGACCGTCGCGGGCTGGGTCGCCGTGACGGTCCGGTACTGGACGACGCCCTGGCTGGTGATGGAGCCGAGGTCCATCGTGCAGGCGGTCGCGGTCGGTGCCGCATTGGCCGGGCTGGTCAGGAGGGTGAATGGGAGTGCGAGCGCCGGGAGGGCACGCAGGAGCTTCATGTGGGTCACCAGTCCTCTCAGTGAGGTTGATGCGCGCAACGGATCCGAAGTTACCGCCTCGATGTGGCATGCTCCGGGCTGTGACGGCGATGGGTGCGGGAAAGCTGCTCGGGACCAACCTGCGGGCGCGGCGGGACGAGCAGGGCATCTCGCTGTCCGAACTGGCCCGGCGGTCCGGGATCGCGAAGGGCACGCTGTCCCAGCTCGAGTCCGGTGCGGGCAACCCGACGATCGAGACAGTGTTCAGTTTGTCGAACGCTCTCGGCGTGCCGGTGTCGGCTCTGCTGGCCGAGTCGCCGGCGTCGGACCTGGTCCTGGTGCGGTCCGCGGACGTCGACGTACTGTCCGGTGAGGCGATCGATCTGCGGATGCTGCGGCGGCTCGAGCACCCGGGCGGGCTGTTCGAGATCTACAACCAGGAGATCCGGCCGGATGCGGTCCAGCACTCCGACGGACATCCGGGGACCGAGCACCACATCGTCCTGGCTGGTCGGCTACGTGTCAGTACACATGGGCAGACCGAGGAACTGGGGCCTGGCGACTACCTCGCCTTCCGGGCAGCCGGAGCGCACGGCTATGAGGCTGTCGACGGTCCGGTGCGGTCGGTGCTGCTGCTCGAATACCCGCCGGATGTGTACCCGACGGCGGCCGGTGGGCCGCATTTGCCGGGATAGTTCCGGGAGAAGTCCGGGAGAGGTCCGGTTGAGTACATTGACCGGTCGTCGGAACCGCGCGTACTCTCGATATCGTTCATTTTAGCGAACGTCATCGAGGAGAGCCGTCATGCACCGGTCCGCGACACCCGATGTGGTGGTGGTCGGTGCGGGCATGGTCGGGGCGGCCTGCGCGGAGGCGTTGTCGGCGGCCGGCGTGCGGGTGCTGGTCATCGACCGCGACGGCCCGGCCGCGGGGACGACGGCGTCTGGCGAGGGCAACGTGCTGATCTCGGACAAGGAGCCGGGGCCGGAGCTCGACCTGGCGATCGCCTCGCGTGCGGAGTGGGATGTCGTGCGCGGCCGCCTGCCTGAGCGAGTCGCGGATATCGAGTGGGAAGCCAAGGGCGGTGTGGTGGTGGCGACCGGGGATCCGGAGCCGTTGACCGCCTTCGCGGCCAAGCAGCAGGAGGCCGGGGTCGCGGCGCAGGTGATCACCCCTGCTGAGGTTTTCGAGCTCGAGCCACTCATCACGCCCCGAGTGACGATCGGGGTGCATTACCCGGACGACGCGCAGGTGCAGCCGGTGCTGGCGGCGACGGCTTTGCTGGCGGCCGTTCGCGAACGCGGTGGTGAGGTGCGATCGGGGGTGACCGCGCTGGGGTTGCGGCAGTCGCGTGGTCGTGTGGTGGGTGTGGATACCTCGGACGGCGATATCGCTTGTGGGGCAGTGCTCAACGCGTGCGGACCGTGGGCCGGTGCCTTCGGTGCGGCGGCGGGTGCGCCGATCGAGGTGCTGCCGCGGCGCGGCATGATTCTGGTGACCGCACCGCTGCCGGAGTCCGTGCGCCACAAGGTGTACGACGCGGATTACGTCGGTGCGGTCGGGAGCGGCGACGCCGAACTGCAGACGTCGTCGGTGGTCGAGTCGACGCGCGCCGGGACGGTGCTGATCGGGTCGAGCCGGGAGCGGATCGGGTTCGACGAGGCGGTCCGGGTGCGGGTGCTGCGGGAGCTCGCGCGGAAGGCGGTCGGGCTGTTCCCGTTCCTCGGCGATGTGCCGGTGATGCGGGCGTACGGCGGCTTCCGTCCGTACGCTCCGGATCATCTGCCGGTTATCGGTGCGGATCCGCGGGTGCTCGGGCTGTGGCATGCGACCGGTCATGAAGGCGCCGGTATTGGGCTCGCGCCGTCGACAGGCCGGCTGATTACTGAGTTGTTCCTCGGGCTTGCGCCACATCTCGATCCAGCGCCATTCCGCGTCGACCGCCCGGCGGTGATCGCATCATGAGCGCTTATCTTCGACCCCGGGCGGGCGATCCGGCAGCGGTCGGTGTGCCGTCCGCTGTGGACGTCACGGTCGACGGGCATCCGGTGACGGCTCATGCGGGTCAGACGGTGGCCGCCGTACTGCTGGCGAACGGTCGCGATACGTGGCGGACGACTCGCGTCCACAGTCGTCCTCGCGGGACCTTCTGCGGTATCGGGGCGTGTCAGGACTGTCTGGTGACGGTCAACGGTCTTGCCGATGTGCGGGCGTGCCAACGGACGATTGCGACCGGCGACGCGATCACCACGCAGGACGGCGCGGTCCTGCCCGCTACGTCGGCTGGTGTGCAGCCGCCGATGTCCGAGACTGTTGTGCATTCGGCGATGTCCGCCGAGGTTGTGGTTGTAGGTGCTGGGCCGGCGGGGGTTGCGGCCGCGGTTGCTGCTGCTGATGCCGGCGCCGAGGTGCTGCTGGTCGACAACGGACGGGGGATTGGCGGGCAGTACAACCGGCAATTGCCTGCAGAGTTCGCGGCGCGGCGGCCGGATCGCATTCAGCATGAGTGGAAGGCGTTTGCGGCCCAGCGGGAGGTGCTCGGTGGGCACCCGCGGATCACTTACTTGCCGGAGACTTCGATCTGGGCGATCGAGGACCGCGTCGATGAGCGCCAGAAGCTGCCAGTGGCTCGGCTCTGGGCGCAACGAGGTCCGGCGGATGCTGCTGGGCGACAGCCGTTCCCGATCGATGCGAAGGCTGTGGTGCTGGCGACCGGTGCGTACGATCGCGTGCTTCCCTTCCCTGGTTGGGATCTGCCGGGGGTGTACACCGCCGGCGCGGCCCAGGCGCTGGCCAAGGGACAAAGGATCGCGATCGGGAAGCGTGTGCTCGTCGCGGGCACTGGGCCGTTCCTGCTTCCGGTAGCCGAATCCCTCCTCGGCGTCGGCGCGGACGTGGTTGCGCTACTCGAAGCCAACTCGCTCACCACGGTCCGCAAGGGCTGGGCCACCGACCCATTGGTTGCCCCAAGCAAGCTTCGGGAGGCTGTCGGGTACGGCGCGCTGCTCGCCCGGCATCGAGTGCCGCTCCGTCACGGCTGGACCGTGATCGCTGCCCACGGGACGTGTCACGTCGAAGCCGTCACGATCGCGCGTCTCGACTCCACCTGGCGCCCGGTGCCTGGCAGCGAACGCCGTGTCGAGGTCGACGCCGTCTGCGTAGGCTTCGGCTTCACCGCCAACCTGGAGCTGGCAGTCGCGGCCCGCTGCAACCTCACCACCGGCCCCGACGGCGGCCCAGCCGTCGCCGTAGACGACCGCCAGCAAACCACCACCCCCGGCATCTACGCCGCCGGCGAACTAACCGGCATCGGCGGCGCCGCCCTATCCACAGCCGAAGGCACCTTGGCCGGAACAGCCGCAGCCCAACACGCCCTCTCTTCAGGTGATTCAGCAGATGCTCCTTCGGACCGTGCTGCGGTTGTTCGGGGGCGGCGGTTTGCGGCGGCTTTGGCTAAGGCGTATCCCGTGCGGGATGGGTGGAAGAGCTGGAGTGATGCGGACACCATCGTCTGCCGGTGTGAGGAAGTTACGCGGGGAGAGCTCGAGACCGTCGCGGGGGAGCGTGGTCTTGATGACAGCCGGGCAATGAGGCTCAGCAGTCGCGCGGGGTTGGGGATGTGTCAGGGGCGGGTGTGTTCGCGCACCGTCGCCGCATTGCTGGCCGCGCCCGGCGACGTACCGAAAGCAAGCATGAAACGACCGATCGCCGTACCAGTGAGGCTGCGCGATCTTGCCCAAGCTGAGGAGACAACATGAGCGAGAAACTGGACGGCGTGATCGTTGCGACCGCATTGCCGTACGCCGAGGACGCGTCGGCGCCGGCGGGATTGCGGCCGGACCTGGACAAGTACGCCGAGCACTGCCGCTGGCTGGTGGACAACGGCTGCCGCGGCGTCGGGCCGAACGGGTCCCTCGGTGAGTATTCGTCGCTGACCGACGACGAGCGCCGCGCTGTGGCGAAGACGGCGATCGAGGCGGTCGGTGACGACGGCATCGTGGTCGTCGGCGTACACGGCGTCGGCTCCCACCAGGCACGCGCATGGGCTGAGAAGGCCGCCGAGGACGGTGCGGACGGCGTACTGTGCCTGCCGCCGACCATGTACCGCGCGAACCGTGGCGAGGTGATCAACCACTTCACCGAGGTCGCGAAGGCCGGCCTGCCGGTGATGGTCTACAACAACCCGCTCGACACCAAGGTCGACCTGACCCCGGATCTGCTCGCCGAGATCGCCGGCATCGAGAACATCGTCGCGGTGAAGGAGTTCTCCGGTGACGTCCGCCGGGTCCTGGAGATCGGCGAGCTCGCGCCGGACCTGGCCGTGATCGCGGGCGCCGACGACCTGACCCTCGAGGCGCTGCTGATGGGTGCGACCGGCTGGTTCGCCGGCTTCCCGAACGTGTTTCCGAAGGAGTCGGTCCGTTTGTACGACTTGGCCCTGGAGGGCAAGCTGGAAGAGGCCCGCGCGCTGTACGAGCCGCTGGTCGCCGCGTTCCGCTGGGACTCGCGGCCCGAGTTCGTCCAGGCGATCAAGTACGGCATGGACTACGTCGGTCGGTACGGCGGACCGTGCCGGCCGCCGCGCGGACCGCTCGTCCCCGAGCACGTTGCGCAACTGGAGCAGGACATGAAGAAAGCCGTGGAATCCCTGCGATGAGATCCGTCCGGACGATCAGCGCGATCGATTCGCACACCGAGGGCATGCCGACCCGCGTCGTCACCGGCGGGGTCGGCGTCGTCCCGGGTGCGACGATGGCCGAGAAGCGCGAGTACTTCATCAAGCACCTGGACGACCTGCGGTTGTTCCTGATGAACGAACCGCGCGGTCACGCCGCGATGAGCGGAGCGATCCTGCAGCCGCCGACGCGTTCCGATGCGGACTGGGGCGTGCTGTACATCGAGGTCTCCGGCCTGCTGCCGATGTGCGGCCACGGCACGATCGGTGTCGCGACCGTGCTGGTCGAGTCCGGCATGGTCGAGGTGACCGAGCCGGTCACGCAGGTCCGCCTGGACACCCCTGCCGGCCTCGTCGTCGTAGACGTTGCTGTGAGCAACGGTCGCGCGGAGCACGTGACGCTGCGGAACGTCCCGTCGTACTCGCACGCCTTGGACGCTTCGGTCGACGTGCCCGGGCTGGGCAAGGTCACCTACGACCTGGCGTACGGCGGGAACTTCTACGCGATCCTGCCGCTCGAGCAGCTCGGGATCCCGTTCGACCGCGCCGAGAAGGACCGCATCCTGAAGGCCGGTCTGGACATCATGGACGCGATCAACGCCACGGACCGACCGGTCCATCCGCTCGACCCGGGGATCAACGGCTGCAAGCACGTCCAGTTCACCGCACCGGGCGAAGACGGCGCGCACTCCCGGAACGCGATGGCGATCCACCCCGGCTGGTTCGACCGCTCACCCTGCGGCACCGGTACGTCGGCCCGCATGGCCCAGCTCCACGCCCGCGGCGAGCTCCCGCTCAACACCGACTTCGTCAACGAGTCCTTCATCGGCACCCGCTTCACAGGCCGCCTGATCGAGGAAACCACCGTCGGCCCGCACCCCGCCGTCGTCCCCACCGTCACCGGCCGAGCCTGGATCACCGGCACCGCCAACTACCTACTGGACCCCGACGACCCGTTCCCGACCGGCTTCGTGCTCTAGACCCAGATTGAGGCGAGCTCGACGACTTCGAGCTCGCCGAGGGTGCAGTCGGCTTCGGACGGGGTGAGCGTCAGCTCGTAGTGACCCGGCTGCACGCAGGCGGTCAACGACGCCTCGCCGTCGTTCGCGAACACCTCGATCGATGTCGTGTCGACGAGGATGTCGAGCTTGCGAACCGCGGTGATCGTCGGCTGCTCGGCATCGAGTACGGCGATGCCGCCCGAGGTCACCGTGACCCGCGTACCGCAGATGTCCAGCGCCAGCTCGCCGTCCGGCGCGAGGGCGACGTCGCAGGTGATCCGAAGCAACGGCCACGCCGTCCCGATCCGCCACGGGCTGCTCCAGGGCGCCCCGGTGTCCGTCCGCGAGCGGACCGAGCCCGACGATGCGATCGAGGCGGTGTCTGCCGGGGAGAGGGTTCGGGCGGGCCAGGTGTGTCGGCTTCGCGCCAGGCTCTCGAGCTCGGGCACCGGCGTGCGGTACATCCGCAGGCCGTCGGCCGTGCGGTGCAACGAGAGGTCGCAGGGGATGCTCACCTGTTGGTTGAACGGCATGTTCGGGTAGCGGCCGCCGCGCATCCACGCGACCTGAACCCGGCGAGGACCGGCCGCCCAGCTCTGGGTTGCGTAGAAATGCGGCCCGCCATCTACCTGCAACTGTGCGGTCTCCTCGACGAAGGTCCGTCCGTCGAAACTCCCGATCGAATACCGGCCGTCCCCACGCACGAGGACCCATCGCGACTCGTCCGAGCCGGCCACCCCGAGCTCGAAGAAGTCCGGGCACTCGAAGCTGTCCGAGATCGAGCTGTCCAGCGACTCCCAGTGCAGCAGGTCGTCGGAGCGCAGCAGCTGATAGCGGTCGTCGCCGTACAGCACCATCACCCACTGCGCGCGCCGGTGATCGCGGAACACCATCGGATCACGCTCGGGCAGGTCCATGATCGGGTTGCCGACGTAGTGCGTCCAGGTCCGTCCGCGATCCAGGCTGTACGAGACGCATTGCGACCGGTTGTCGTTGCGCGACCAGAAGGCGACCATCGCCGGCCCCGCGCCCGGCTCGGCGAGGCCCGAGGTGTTGTCGACGTCGATCACACAGCTGCCCGACTGCACGCCGGTGTCGAGAGACTCCTCGAAGAACGCCGGTGCAAGCTCAGTCCAGTGCACCAGATCGTTGCTGACGGCATGGATCCAGCACTTGTTCCAGCGCTGGGCGAACAGGTGGTACTCGCCGTCGTAGAAGACCAGCCCGTTGAGGTCGTTGAGCCAGCCCTCCTCACGCTCGACCGGGTTCAGCCGCTGCATCGCCCATTGCCGGGCGGTGAAGTGGAGCTGCGGGCGGAGCGCTTCGGCGTACAGCGGTGGCATCACCGGCACGACGACGGAGCGTGTCGAGCTCAGGACGATGTCGCTCACGCGGAGGTTGCCGTCCGGTTCGTCTACGATTTCCAGCTGCGCTTCCTTGCCGAGCCAGTCGGTCAGGTCGAAGGATGCCGGGTGCAACAGCTCGGTGCCGCGGCCGGTCTCGCTGCGGACGATCCGGCCGTTCACGATCACGTTCAAGCAGGTCTTGTACTCGTAGTCACCGCCGCTGATCCGGAAATTCAGGTACGGGCGCGAGACGACGAACGGCACGGTGAAGTCGCCGATGACGACATCGGCGGAGAGGTCGGTCACGGCGTCCTCAGCGGTGGAGCTTGCCCTGCCAACCGGTGGGGACATTGCCGCCGGGGACCGGTTGGGTCTCGGGGTGGGCGGCCGGCGGGGCCAGCTCGGGGCCGTTGTAGTACTCGGACTCGCCGTAGTGCCAGAACCAGTCCTCGCCCGGCTCGAAGCTGCGGACGATCTGATGACCGCTCTCGGCCGCGTGGCGGGAGGCGTGCTGCTCGGGGGAGGAGTCGCAGCAGCCGATGTGGCCGCACTGCGCGCAGCGGCGGAGGTGGAACCACCAGCCGTCGGCGGCCAGGCACTCGACACAGCCGGTGCCGCTCGGAGGGACAGAACTGTCGATGCCCGGGACCGCGGAACTCTCCGTCATACCGCACATCTTTGCCGCTCCCCGCCGCCCTCACAAGCAAGGCCCTACTCGGGCCACGCAGAGTTCTTGATGACGTCGACGAAGTCGGTGTGGTGGAAGCCGGGCAGGAAGTGTTCGAGAACGTCGGACTTGACGTTGCCGAACGTCGTCGCGGGCCGGTCCTGGATTCCCTCCGTGAACGCCTCGAGGATCCGGTTCTTGAAGTCCGGACGCGGGTGGGCGGCGGTGACGGCGGCGCGCTGCTCGTCGGTGATGGTGTCGTACCCGATGCCGAGTACGTCGAGTTCGACACCGCGGGTGACGAGCGCGACCTCCGCGGGCAGGTGCAGCGGGATCTCCGGCGTGGTGTGTAGCGCGATCGCGGTCCAGACCAGGTCGGCGCTCTCGCCGATGATGCCGTGCTGCTGGAGGAAACGCCTGGCCTCGTCGGCGCCGTCGATCTCGAAGCGCTGATCGATACGGCGGTACCGCTCGGTCAGACCGAGGTCGTGGAACATCGCGCCGACGTACAGCAGCTCGGCGTCGTACTCGAGGTCCTGGCCGCGGAGAGCGCCGAACAGGAAGACCCGGCGCGAGTGGTCGAACAGCAGCGGCGACGCCACGTCGCGGACGAGCTCGGTGGCCTCGCGGGCCAGGGCGCTGTCGGGGATCCGGATCCCGGCGATGGTTTCGATCATGACTACAGGTTCGGGGTGCGGGTTACGCTGATGCCATGTCCAATTCGCCGCATCAACCACAGATTCGGACACACCGGGTCGCGTTCGTGGTGTACGACGGCGTCACGCTCCTCGACGTGAGCGGCCCACTGGAGGTATTGCATCAAGCGAACCGGGCTCAGGACCGCCGCCGATACGACACGGTGCTGGTGTCCGCGTCGAACGGGCAGGTGACCACGGCGTCGGGCGTCGTGCTCGCGGGGCTGGCCGCGGCTGCGGAGGTCGGGGCGGTCGACACGGTGGTGGTGGCTGGCGCCGATCACCTGGTCGAGGGCGTGCCGACAGAGGTTGCCGACCTGACGCGGATGCTTGCGGACAGGGCTGACCGGGTGGCGTCGGTCTGCAGTGGCGCGTTCGTGCTCGCGGGACTCGGCCTGCTCGACGGGCGGCGCGCGACGACCCATTGGCGGCACGCGGCACCGATGGCGCGGCAGTACCCGAACGTCAAGGTCGAGCCCGATGCGCTGCACATCACCGACGGGCGCTACGTGACCTCGGCCGGCATCAGCGCCGGTATCGACCTCGCGCTCGCACTCGTCGAGGCTGACCACGGCGCCGACGTCGCGCGGACAGTTGCCCGGGAGCTGGTGGTCTTCATGCAACGCCCGGGCGGGCAGTCCCAGTTCTCGACCGCCTTGGACACGCCGCCGGCACGCAGCGATCCCCTCCGGGCTGTGACCGAAGCCGTCGCGGCCGATCCCGCGGGCGACCACACCCTGCCCAACCTGGCGGCGTCGGCGGCCGTTAGTCCCCGGCATCTGACCCGCCTGTTCCAGAGCGAGTTCCAGACCACGCCAAGCCGCTGGGTGGAGCGCGTCCGACTCGACCGCGCCCAGCAACTCCTGCTCGACGGCCACAGCATCACCAAAGCAGCCCGTCTCAGCGGCCTCGGCAGCGACGAGACCCTACGCCGAGCCTTCGCCAGACACCTCAGCATCACGCCGACGGAGTACCTACGCCGCTTCCGTGCGACGTGAACCCCAGCTGCTGGCCCGGTCGTACCTGTGCACAGGCGTCCAGATCTGACTCGGCCACGTACGCGATGACCGGGTAGCCGCCGGTGACTGGATGGTCGGCCAGGAAGATGACCGGCGTGCCGGACGGTGGGATCTGGATGGCGCCGCGGGCCATGCCTTCGCTGGAGAGTTCGCCGGTGCGGGCGCGTTCCAACGGAGAGCCGTCGAGGCGTACGCCGACGCGGTTGCTGTTGCTGCTGACCTGGTAGGTCTGGGAGACCAGGGACTGCCAGCCCTCGTCGGTGAACCAGTCCCGGCGAGGTCCCGGGGTCACTCGGAGCGTGACCTTCCCGCCGGTCGGGTGTGCGACGGGAGCCAGGTCGACGCCGGGCATCGGTTCAGAGGAACGTCCGACCGGTAGCGTCTGGTCGGCCGTCAAGGGCGCAGGTCCTAGGACGGACAGGAGGTCGGTGGAGCGCGACCCGAGGACCGGCGGTACGTCGATCCCGCCGCGCACGGCGAGGTAGGTGCGCAGGCCGCTGGGCGGTGGGCCGAAGCGCAAGAGCTCACCGGCTCGCAGCACGGCGGGAGCGTTCAAAGGCACGCCAGCGCAAGGAGCTCCGGTGATGGCCACGACGAGGTCCGCATCCGCGAGCATCACCAGGCCGCCGAACGTCACCTCGATGGCCGCCGCTCCGGCAGGATTGCCGACCAACCGATTGGCCAGCTCGTACGACGACCGGTCGCAAGCGCCCGACGCCGGTACGCCGAGTGCCGCCTGCCCGGCTCGTCCGCGGTCCTGGATTGTTGCCAACGGCCCCGGTTCGAGGACGGTCAGGCTGGTCATCCACGGCCCGCGTCGACGAACCGGACCCGACGGCCCGGATGGAACAGCGCGGCCGGGTCGCGCCTCTGGTCGAAGATCCGCACCGACGTCCGGCCGATCAACTGCCAGCCGCCCGGAGACTCGCGCGGGTACACACCGCTGAACTCACCTGCCAACGCAACCGCTCCGGCGGGGACCTTCGTCCGCGGCGATGACCGGCGAGGGATGTCCCAGCCGCCGGTCGAGGTCAGGTAGCCGAAGCCCGGGGCGAAGCCGCAGAAGGCGACCGTCCACTCGTCGGCGGTATGGCGGCCGATCACGTCGTCCGCCGTGCAGCCGAGGAGGTCGGCGACGTCGCCCAGGTCTGCCCCGTCGTAGACGACCGGGATCTCGATGAGGTCGCCGGTTGTCCGGCTGTCCGGGGAGGGAGTTACGTCGCGCAGGGTCCGCGACAACGTGGCGAGATCGCCGGTTGTGGTGACCAGCACGGTACGGGCCGCCGGGACGATGTCGACGACGTCCGCCGGTGCATCCGCGGTCAGCGCGGCGTAGTACCCGAGCACTTGGTCGAGATCGTCGAGCTCGACCAGCAGCGCCCGGTCGCCCGCCGGGAGGATGCGCATCAGCCGGTGAACGGGCGCAGGGTGACGCCCGCTCCCTCCAACGCGCCACGCACGCGCCGAGCGATATCGACGGCGCCCGGGGTGTCACCGTGCACGCAGATCGAGGTCGGGTCGAGGACCAACGATCCGCCGGAGCTGTCCTGGATCGGTCGGCCGGTAGCCATCGCAATACAGCGGGCCGCGATCTCTGACGCGTCATGCAGCACGGATCCGGCCTCGCGCCGCGACACCAGGGTGCCGGACGGGGTGTACGCACGATCCGCGAAGGCCTCGTGCACCGCGGTCAGACCGGCCTCCGCCGCGAGCCGCAACCACACCGAGCCCGGAAGACCGAGCACGGGAAGCGTCTTGTCGTACTCCGCGACCGCGGCGACCACCGCCGTCGCCTGCTCCACGTGGTGGCCGATCGTGTTGTAGAGCGCGCCGTGCGGCTTCACGTACCGCACCCGGTCGCCCGCGATCCGCGCGAACGCGTCCAGCGCGCCGATCTGATAAACGACCTCGTCGCGCAACGCGGCCGGCTCGATGTCCAGGAACCGCCGCCCGAAGCCCGGCTTGTCGGCGTACCCGACGTGGGCTCCGATCGCGACCCCGCGCTCGACCGCCTCGGCCGTCACCCGCCGCATGATCGACGGATCGCCGGCGTGGAATCCGCAGGCCACGTTCGCGCTGGTGACAACCTCGAGCAGGGCCGAGTCGTCACCCATCGACCAGGAACCAAATCCTTCACCCATGTCCGCGTTGAGGTCCATGCGGCCACCTCCCTCGCCCGAGCCTAGAGATTGTTCAACAATCCTGCAAGAGGCTTGTTCTACTTTTCCTCGCCGCTCCGGTGCGGGATGATGCGGAGATGAGTACGGGTGGGGCCGAGACCGAACGGCAGGCGTGGCTGCGCACCGTCGCCGCCGACGTCTCGCGACTGGATCGGAGCAGCTCCGCGGAGCGGGCCGCCGACATCCTTCGCCGTAGTATCACCGAAGGCGCGCTGCCGCCCGGCGCCCAACTCTCCGAGATCGAGCTGACCGAGGTCCTGGAGGTCAGCCGGAACACGCTGCGCGAGGCGTTCCGGCTGCTGACCCACGAAGGCCTGCTGGTCTACAAGCTGCACCGCGGAGTGTTCGTCCCCGAGCTGGACGAGCGCGACGTCATCGACCTGTACCGGCTGCGTCGCGTCCTGGAGGTGGACGTCGTCCGCGGACTCGCCGACCGCGACCCGGAGCTGCCCGCGGGCCGCCTCGAGCCGCTGCAGGACGACGTCGAGGCTGCCGAGGCCGCCGCCCGCGCGGACCGCTGGCCGGCCGTCGGTACGGCGAACATGCGTTTCCACGAGCACCTGATCGGTCTGGCCGACAGCTCCCGGATGGATGCGATGACCGGCCGGCTGCTCGCGGAGTTGCGGCTCCTGTTCCACGTGATCGCGACCCCGCGCGAGCTGCACGAGCCGTACATCGAGCGCAACCGCAGGCTGTTCGAGCTGCTCGAGGCCCGCAAGTACGACGAGGCCGCGGCCGACCTGCATCAGTACCTGCTCGACTCCGAGGCGGGGATCCTCGCGGCGTTCCGAGATAAGGGCTTGCGCGCGCCGGTGTGAACCTGAGTTGATGAGTCAAACCGTCAGCTGCAAAGGGGAGCACAGTCATGACCGATGACGCCCGGACCGAAGAGACGCCGAAGTCGTACCGCCCCATCGACGCCAAGGGGTTCCGGGACTTCATCTCACGGGGCTGGGGGCCGGTGGACCGCTCGGTAGCGGTGCCGGAAGGGCTCGCCGAGGCGGCCGCCGAGCACCGGCGGAAGCTCGCCGCGGCGCTGCCGGGTCGGCGGATCGCGATCGCGGCCGGCCGCGCACCGGTCCGGTCGAACGACACCGACTACCTGTTCCGGGCCGACAGCGACTTCGTCTGGCTGACCGGTTGCCAGGCCGAGGGCGCCGTACTGGTCATCTCCGGAGACGGCGACGCCACGCTGTACCTGCGCGAGACGGCCGGCCCGGGCGAGGCGGACTTCTTCGCGAACGCGCGCGACGGTGAGCTGTGGATCGGCCCGGTGCCGGGGCTCAAGGACTGGTCGGACGCGCTGCAGATCGCGTGCCGCCCGCTCGAGGAGCTGCCCGCCGCGGTGCGTGGCGCGGTCCCGTTCATGCTGTCGGTGCCTGGCGTCGAGCCGATGCTGGACGCGTTGGTACGGACGTCGCCGACCGACGGCAACGCGCTGCGGCAGACGCTCGCCGAGCTGCGCCGGATCAAGGACGACTGGGAGCTCGACCAGCTGCGTGAGGCGGTCGCGGCCAGCGTGCTCGCGTTCGGCGACGTCGCGAGCGAGCTTCCCGAGGCGATCCGTGGTGGCGGCGAGCGCTGGCTGCAGGGCACCTTCGACCGGCGCGCGCGGACCGCGGGCAACGGCGTCGGGTACGCCTCGATCGTTGCCGCTGGCAAGCATGCGCCGGTGCTGCACTGGGTCCGCAACGACGGCGCGGTGAACGAGGGCGACGTGATCCTGCTGGACGCGGGCGTCGAGACCCGCACGCTGTACACCGCTGACGTGACCCGGACGTTCCCGGCCACCGGTGAGTACACCGCGGCGCAGCGGCAGGTGCACGACCTGGTGCACAAGGCCCAGCTCGCCTCACTCGACGCGGTCAAGGTCGGAGCGCCGTACCGCGCCTTCCAGTACGAGGCTTTGCGGGTGCTGGCCGAAGGGCTGCGGGACTGGGGTCTGCTCGAGGCGTCGATCGACGAGCTGCTCGGCCCGGACGGGCAGCAGCATCGCCGCTACATCGTCTGCGGGACCGGTCACTACATCGGCCTCGACGTCCACGACTGCGACGCGTCCCGTCCGGAGGCGTACTTCGCCGGCACGATCGAGGCCGGGATGGCGCTTGCGGTCGAGCCGGGGCTGTACTTCCACCCGAACGACGAGACCGTGCCGCCGGAGCTGCGTGGCATTGGCATCCGGATCGAGGACAACGTCGTCGTCCACCCGGACCGGCTGGAGATCCTGACCGAGGACCTGCCGATCACCACCGACGGCCTGGAGCAGTGGACCAAGTCACACCTGAAGTAATCAAGCGATCGCTCAAAATTAGCCGTCACAAGCGGTAACACTCTCCCGCCCAGCACGATGTACAGAGCGGGGGAGGGTCGAACTCGGCCGGGCGCGTGGCTAGTGGGGGGCCGCGTTCCACGCGCCAGGCCGAGGCGGCCCCGACTGGGCCCGGGGGGACCCAGGATCCCTGGGTACGGGGAGTAGTCATCATGAATCTACGGGTGCGAGTAGTGCACTACGGCAGCCGGCACTGGTACGCCGACATCGACGACGCCGACGATCCGCAGCCCGACGATCCGTTCTGGTTCGTCGACAACTGCCGGACCCAGGCGCAGGCACTGGAGACGGCCTGCAGCGAGCTCCGGCTGATGACGGGCCGGCTGGTCCGCGGGGACCAGCTCGACCGCGTCCTCGAAGTGACCGGCGTACCGGTCTGAGCTTTCAGCCGACCGGTGGTACGGCGGCGCAGCTGCTGCCGCGCTTGGGTACCGCACGCGCGATCAGGTAGTCGTCGATCGTCGTTTGCATGCACGGGCTCGAGTTGTAGCTCCCGTGTCCCCAGCCTTCGTACGTGAGCAGCACGCCGGACCGGCCGAGCTGACGCTGCACGCTCTGCGCCATGCGGTACGGCGTAGCGGGGTCGTGGATCGCGTTGGCGAGCAGCACCGGCGTCTTGAGCCGATGGACGCTCAGCACGTGCTGCGGGTTGTTCGCCTTCGGCGCACCGAGACAGATCGACACCGCCATCAGCTGACCCGGGTAGCGCATGTCCTGGTTGTTCCGGGCCAGCCGCTGCAGGTGTGCGGCGTACTCGCGGTAGTCCTTCACCGGAAGGTTCCAGTCCTGACAGAACACCGCCAGCGGGTACTGCGCGAGCCCGCTCGGGACGGCGGCAGCTGTTGGCGTTTCAAGGTCCTTCAGCGTCTGCGCCAGTGCGGACCACTCCGGGTCGTAGAGCATCCGAAACACCTGGAAGCTCAGCTTGAACGGATCACTCGACCGAGCCAGCAGTCCGGCCCACACCGCATGGACGTCCTGCCCGTGCAGTGCACAGGAAGACTCCGCCGAGCACCACTTCACGAACTCGTCGAACGAGTCCTGCGCCGCGGACGCCTGGACGTCGAGGAAGCTCTTCGTCGTCGGGGAGCCATGGTCGATCACGCTCTCCACCACCATCGCGCGCACCCGGTTCGGGTACGTCTCGGCGTACTGCGCTCCGAGCAGCGTCCCGTAGGAGCTGCCGTGGAACGAGATCGTGGACTCGCCGAGCGCCCGGCGTACGGCGTCGAGGTCGCGCACCGTCTGCCAGGTGTCGATGTGGTCGTACAGCGGACCGGTGTGCTCGCGGCAATCCGTTGCGAGCTGCTGGTTGTAGCTGATCGTCGCCGTGAACTCCGCCTTGCTGCTGATGATCGGCGACGGCTGCTTGGCGAGTAGTGCAGCCGAGCACTGCACCGGGTTGCTGCGGGCCACGCCGCGCGGGTCGAAGCTGACGATGTCGAAGCGGTCCTGGAGGTTCGCGCTGAATCGCGTCATGCCGGTCTTGATCCGGTCGACCCCGGAGTCGCCCGGTCCACCCGGCCCGAACACGAGCACTCCGACCCGCGAGCCCTTCGCAGTACGTCGGGCGATGGCGAGGTCGAAGGTCGGTCCGCCCGGTTTCCGCCAATCGACGGGCAGTCGGAGCGTCGCGCACTGCGAGCCCTTCACCAGAGCGGGATCGTCGTGCCCTTCTGGTTTGCAATCGGCCCAGTGCACTCGGCTGGGACTGGCAGAGGCGGTCGTCGTCAGCCCGGCCGCGGCGACCGCGAGTACTACGGCGCCGGCCAGGGCGCGTCGTGTGAACTTCATACCGACGATCCTTCGGCAATCGCTTGCTGACGGCATCAGGGACGAGCCCCGCGCGACCCTGGTCACGGATTCAGGGGCCGGATTGACTGCGGCCAAGGGACCGCCGTACCGTCCACAGCGTCAGTGAACTCAACAGCCGCATGAACCCGTGCGGGAGAGTCCCGGGCCAGGGAGACGAACTCTGGACCCGGGCGCCGTAGGAGCAACTCTCCCCAAGAATCTCTCAGGCACCTTCACCGCACGGGCGAGGCATCTCTGGAGGACGTCGGGTCCAACAGAGCGGGGAGGACACCAAACGGTCAACGGCGACCGGAAGGAACCTCCACACGATGGCGATCAGCGTCTTCGACCTGTTCAGTATCGGGATCGGCCCGTCGAGCTCCCACACCGTGGGACCGATGCGCGCCGCCCGCACCTTCGCACTCGGCCTGGCCGCGGACGGCCTGCTGGCTGCGACTACGACCGTCCACGCCGAGCTGTTCGGTTCGCTCGGCGCGACCGGGCACGGTCACGGCAGCAACAAGGCCGTCCTGCTCGGCCTGGAGGGCGCCGACCCCGAGACCGTCGTCACGCACTCGGTCGACGCCAGGGTCGAGACGATCCGCGAGCGCGGCCGGATCGTGCTGGCCGGCGACCACGAGATCGCGTTCGACGAGAACACCGACCTGATCATGCACCGCCGCAAGGCCCTCCCGTACCACCCGAACGGGATGACCTTCGTCGCCCGCGATACGCAAGGCGCAGTACTGCGCGAGCGCACGTACTACTCGGTCGGCGGCGGATTCGTCGTCGACGAGAACGCCGCCGCGGGCGACCGGATCGTCCTGGACACCACCCCGCTGAAGTACCCGTTCACCACCGGCGCGGAGCTGCTCGACCGGTGTCGCGAGTCGCAGCTGTCGATCAGCGAGGTGATGCTCGCGAACGAGCTGGCTTGGCGGACCGAGGACGAGATCCGGTCCGGGCTGTTGCACATCTGGCAGGTCATGCAGGACTGCGTGCGCGAGGGCTGTGAGACCGAGGGCATCCTGCCGGGCGGCCTGAAGGTGCCGCGCCGGGCGCACTCGCTGCACCGCAAGCTGAGCGGCGACCCGTGGTCGGTGGACCCGCTGAAGGTGATGGACTGGGTGAACCTGTTCGCGCTCGCGGTCAACGAACAGAACGCGTCCGGCGGCCGGATCGTCACCGCGCCGACGAACGGTGCCGCAGGCATCATTCCCGCCGTGCTGCACTACTACCGCCGCTTCGTGCCCGGTGCGACCGAGGACGGCGTTGTCCGGTTCCTGCTGACCGCCGGGGCGATCGGCGTGCTCTACAAGGAGAACGCGTCGATCTCCGGCGCCGAGGTCGGCTGCCAGGGCGAGGTCGGATCCGCCTGCTCGATGGCCGCCGCCGGTCTGTGCGAGGTTCTCGGCGGTACGCCGCAACAGGTCGAGAACGCCGCCGAGATCGCGATGGAGCACAACCTCGGCCTGACCTGCGACCCGGTCGGCGGCCTGGTGCAGATCCCGTGCATCGAGCGGAACGCGATGGCGTCGGTGAAGGCGATCAACGCGGCCCGGATGGCGATGCACGGCGACGGCGTCCACGTGGTCACGCTCGACAAGGTCATCAAGACCATGCGCGAGACCGGCGCCGACATGAAGGTCAAGTACAAGGAGACGTCCCGCGGCGGCCTCGCCGTCAACGTCATCGAGTGCTGATCACCACGGGACGGTCCCGTGCAGGCTCAGGTACTCCGCGGTCGGCCCGGACTGGTCGATCTGCGCGAGCCGGGCGATGATCTCCGCGCCCTCCTCGACGGTCTGGTAACCGCTGTGGCCGTTGAAGTCCGTCGCGGTGTAGCCCGGGTCGACGGTGTTGATCCGCAGGTTCGGCAGCTGTCGCGCGTACTGCACCGTCAGCATGTTGAGCGCTGCCTTCGAGGCGCCGTACGCCGGGGCCGGCACCCAGACGGGCACCGTGCTGATCACGTCCGGATCGACGGCGGTGGCGATCGAGCCGAGGCCGCTGGAGACGTTCACGATCACCGGGTTGTCGCTGCGCTCCAGCAACGGCAGGAACCGGCGGATCATCCGCACCGGCCCGTACACGTTCAACTCGAAAACCAGACGGAAGTCGTCGGCGGTCAGATCCCGGATCTCCTTGCGCGGCCCTGGGATGCCGGCGTTGTTGATCAGTACGTCGAGTGAATCCAGCTGCTGCGCGGCCGCGTCGACGGACTCGTCGCTGGTGACGTCCAACTCCAGGTACTGCGCGCCGAGGTCCGCGGCGGCCTGCTTGCCGCGTTCGGGGTCGCGGGCGCCGAGGTAGACAGTGTGTCCGGCCGCGATCAGCTGCCGGGCCGTTTCGTATCCGAGGCCTCTGTTCGCGCCGGTGATGAGTGTCGTAGTCATGGCTTCACCCTCCCGTCGCGCCTGTCGAGCAGGTAGTACCCGCGATGTCCTAGGGAACGGCAGTACCAGGCTGTTCCGGCCCCGGCGCGGAATACTGGGGGCATGGCTGAGCTCGGAAGGACGCTGCATGCCTGGCGCGACCGGGTGACGCCGGAGCAGGTCGGGCTGCCGGCCGGTGGAAACCGCCGCGCGCCGGGGCTGCGGCGCGAGGAGCTGGCCCAGCTCGCCGGGCTGTCGGTCGACTACATCGTCCGGCTCGAGCAGGGCCGGTCGGACTCGCCGTCCGCGCAGGTGCTGACCGCGCTGGCCCGGGCGCTCCGGTTGTCCGATGCCGAGCGCAACCATCTGTTCGTGCTGGCAGGCGAGGTGGAGCCGTCGCCCGGCCGGCTGTCGGCGTACATCCCGCCGGGTGTGCAGCGGATCGTGGATCAGCTCGACGGTGCGCCGCTGTGCGTGTGCGATGCCGCCTGGACGATCATCACCTGGAACCCGTTGTTCGCCGCGATGATCGGCGATCCGTCCGAATGGCGCGGGCGGGACCGCAACATCATCTACCGGCATTTCGTGGCACCGGGCGATCGCGTCGTACAGACGCCGGAGCAACAGCGGGACTTCCGGATCGCGATGGTGACGGATCTGCGCGCATCGCTCGCGCGGTACCCGCACGACACCGACCTCCGGGCGCTGATCGACGAGCTCCGCGCCCGGCATGACGACTTCGCGCGGCTGTGGGACGAGCCGGTTGTCGGCTTCCACCGGTCCGAGCGGAAGATCATCCGGCATCCCGCGGTGGGAGCGTTCACGATCGACTGCGACGTGCTCGCCGTCCCGGGCAACGATCTGCGCATGGTCGTGTACACCGCCGCGCCGAACACCGACGCCGCCGAGAAGCTCCGGCTGTTGTCGGTCATCGGTCTGCAGGCGTTGACCTGAGCGATCAGCTAACGCGCTGCATTCCTACGGTCGCGTAGACGGTTCGGAATTACTGGAATATGAAGTTCTTTCGTTCAATTTCTTCCAAGGGCTGTTTGAATCGACTCTTGGGCCGATAATCTCCCGGACTTGTGAGACCGATCTCTGCCACGGCTTCCCGCCGCCCGCCCTGGCAGAATCCGCGGCGACGCCGTCAGGCCGCCGCCGGCGCCGGCGTACTGCTGCTCGGCTGCCTCGTGCTGGCCTATCTCGGGTACCGCAGCGGCGGACCGCAGCCGGCCAGCCCGGTCGCCGGCCTGGAGCCCGGCCGGCCGACGCAGAACCTCCCGGCGATCCCGCGGACCGCGTCGCCGACGGTCGGTACGACGCCGAGCGCCGTACCGACGTCATTGCCGACAGCAACCAAGCCGGGCGAGATCCAGGTGCCGACCGGTCTCACCACCACGGGCTATCCCTTGATCACCACGGGTACTCCGACCCCGCAGGTCGTCGAGTCGACCGGCCCGACCACTGCGGTCACCGAGCGCCCGCCGACCGTTCCGCCCACTGCGCCAACCACTGCACCGACCGGCGGCCCGACAAGCACCCCCAGTAGCCGCCCCACCACCTCGACTCCCACCGAGCCGCCCCCGACCAGCAGCACCCCGACCGCACCGCCCACCACCCCGGACGACCCCGACCGCCCTGATGGCGGCCTGGGCGGCCTCCTCGGCTCTCTCCTGGACAAGCTCGGGCTCTAGTACGCCTCGACCTCGGTGGTGTCGGCGTTGCCATTGCGCATCGGCTTGAGGTTGACCTGCCAGCCCTGGTTCTTGCCGAAGGTCTGGTCGAACTTCTTGAAGGCGCAGTCGGCGCGGAACTTGCGATTGTCCGGGTCCCAGTCCGTGCCGCTCTTGAAGTAGAGGTGGTAGGCGCCGCCGATCTGCTTCACGGTGGCGGTCTTGGTCGCCTGGATGTACACCATCACCTGCGGGGTGCCGGGCGGCTTGCCGTCGGTGACGATCGAGACGGCGACGTCCTTCGCCGTACCGTTGGTGATCCTGAGCTGTCCCGTTCCGTTCGGGCCTCGCCGTACCAGGACGTCGCCGTTGTCCGGGCGCACTTGTTCTGGCGCACGACCGGGGTCGGGCAGCGTCTTGCCGAATGTCAGCTTGAGGCGTTGTAGCTGGACGAGTGCGGCACTCAGATCGGTGCGCAGTTGGCGCTGCACCTTCTGTGACGTGTATGCGACTCCGCCGCACCGCGCATCGTCCTCGGTCTCCGCCGACAAGCCCGTCAGTTGAGTGGCCGCCACACCGATCCGCACCTGCAACAGCCCGTGTACGGCGGTCAGGCGCGAAGTCACGGTGATCGCAGCCAGCCGCACCGAGATCGTGTTCAGCGAGTCAGCCAGCGTGTTCATGGCGTCGCTGAGCCCCTCGGCCGTGCGGACCCGCGTCAGTCGCGACGCCGGGCCGGCCAGCACCTGGTCGATCCGGGTCAGTTCGGCCTGGTACGCCGCCGAGCCGAGCGGGCCCGCTGTCGGAACGGATGACGCCGGCGCAGGCACAGCACTGCTCGCGACGGATGGTGCGGTCGGCGAGGGACCCGCCTTACCGCCACAACCCGCCAGCAAGCACACCCCGACACAGAGCGCAGCCCAGCGCCTCATCCCCTACCCCCCAGGTCCTCACCCCTGAAGCAGCAAGAGTACCCGTCAGTCCCTAACGCTGGGCCTGACGAACGGAAACGCTAGCGTGCTTCGAATGTTCTGACCCGTCAGCATCATCATCACCCGGTCGACGCCGATGCCGAGACCGCCGGTCGGCGGCATCGCGTACTCGAGCGCGGACAGGAAGTCCTCGTCCAGCGACATCGCCTCGGGATCGCCCGCGGCGGCCTTCAGCGACTGCTCGGTCAGGCGCCGGCGTTGCTCGACCGGGTCGACCAGTTCGGAGTACGCCGTACCGATCTCGGCGCCGAAGGCAACCAGGTCCCAGCGCTCGGCGAGCCGCGGATCGGAGCGGTGGTTGCGGGTCAGCGGCGAGGTCTCCAGCGGGAAGTCGGTGTAGAACGTCGGGAACGTGGTGTTCGGCTCGACGAGTTCGTCGTACAGCTCGAGCACCAGTTCACCGGCCGACATCTCGAAGGTCGTGTGTAGGCCGTGCTCCGCGCAGATCTCCCGCAGCCGCTCGACCGGGGTGTTCGGATCGATCTCCGTGCCGGCCGCCTGGCCGACGGCGTCGTGGACCGTGACGACCGGCCACTCGCCGGAGATATCGATCTCGCCGTCGGCCCGGCGTACGACGGGCTTGCCGAAGACCGCGGTCGCGGCCTCGATCAGCAGCTCACGGGTCAGCTCGCGCATGACGTGGTAGTCGGCGTACGGCTGGTAGGCCTCGACCGAGGTGAACTCCGGGTTGTGGGTCGCGTCCGCGCCCTCGTTGCGGAAGTTCCGGTTCAGCTCGAAGATCTTGCCCATCCCGCCGACGCTGAGCCGCTTCAGGAACAGCTCCGGCGCGATCCGGAGGAACAGTTCGGTGTCGTAGGCATTGATATGCGTGACGAACGGCCGTGCGTTCGCGCCGCCGTGCACCGCCTGCAGCATCGGCGTCTCGACCTCGATGAACCCGCGCGTCTCGAAACCGTTGCGCATCGCCCGTACGGCGGCACTGCGCTGCTGCATCATCCGCAGCGAGTCCGGGTTCATCACCAGGTCGATGTGCCGCTGCCGCACCCGCGCCTCGGGATCGGTGAACCCCTTCCGCTTGTCCGGCAACGGATGCAGGCACTTCGCCGCCATCACCCACGACGTCGCGGCGATCGACAGCTCGCCGCGCCGGCTCGTCACCACCTCGCCGGTCACGCTGACGTGGTCGCCGATGTCGACAAGTCGCCGCCATTGCTCCAGCGGTACGTCGCCGCACGCCTCGGCCGTGAACATCACCTGCAGCTGCGTCAACCCGTCCTGTAACTGCGCGAACGACAGCCCGCCGTGGTTCCGCATCCGCATCACCCGGCCGGTCACCGACACCAGGTGATCGGTGTGATGATCCGGCGGCAGGTTCGGGTACAGCTCCCGTACCCGCTCGAGCGTCTCGGTCCGCGGCACGCTCACCGGGTACGGATCGATGCCTGCGGCAACGAGCTCGGTCAGCTTCGCCCGCCGGATCTGCTCCTGCTCGGTCAGCTTGCGCTCCGGCAACGCGGGCCGCAGCAGTTCCTCTTCCTGCCCGCGTACGGCGGACGCGAACGCGCGCCCGTCCGCCGCCATGATCGCGTGCCGCTCAGCCGTCTCGACCGTGTCGACGCGGGTCCACGGCCGCGGCGCGGGCAGGAAGCCCTCCGCCGTACCGGCCGCCAGCACGACCTGGGCTAGCGATGCACCGCGCGAGTAGCACATCAGCCGCGGCGACCAGCGGGGCAGGTATTTCTCGTTCGACTGGTACAGACTCTCCAGCTGCCAGAAGCGCGAGGCCGCGGTGAGCAGCGCGTTGGTCAGGCGCAGTACCGGACCGGCGCCGACCCGCTCGGCGTCGCTGAAGATCTCGCGGAACATCGCGAAATTCAGCGAGATCCGGTGGATGCCGAGATCGCCGGACGCCTCGATCAGCGAGGTGACCATGAACTCCATCAACCCGTTCGCGGACTCCGGATCGCGCCGCATCAGGTCCAGCGACACACCCCGCACGCCCCACGGGACGAACGACAACAGCCCGCGTACGACGCCGTCCGCATCGCGCGCGATGACCATCACACAGCGCGCGTCGGCCGGATCGCCGAGCCGCCCGAGCGCCATCGAGAACCCACGCTCGGTCCGCGCGCCCCGCCATCGCTCGGCCAGATGCACGTACTGCGCCAACGTTTCCGGCGACAGGTCCCCGTGCCGGACAACCTCCGCGTGGTACCCGGCCCGCTGTACGCGCGTCACCGCCTGCCGCACCGGGCGCATCGTCCGGCCTTCGAGCGTGAAGTCCGCGACGTCGATGATCGCCTCGTCGCCCATCGACAACGCACGCAGACCCGCGTCGACGTACGCCTGGGCTGCTTCCTCGCTCGCGGACAGGACTGCGGGGGACCAGCCGTACGTGCGCGCTTCGACGAGCCAGCGCTGGATCGCGGCCGGCCAGGCGACCGGATCGCCCAGTGGATCACCGCTGGCCAGGCTGACGCCGTTGACCACTCGATAGGCGATCGCGGCGTTGTTGTCCGGCGCGAACACGACCGCCTTGTCGCGGCGGGTGGCGAAGTACCCGAGGGAGTCCCGTTCGCCGTGCAGCAGCAGGAGCCGGCGTACTTCGAGCTCCTCGGGCTGGGTCAGGTACCGGACGCGTTGGACCGAGCGGAGGAAGATCCAGAACGCGATCACCAGCGAGGCCGCGGAGATCGCGCCGACGGTCAGCCCGACCCAGCCGTGCCCCTCGTGACCGCCGAGCTTGCTACGGGACTGGCCGAGGGCGGCGACGATCGCCCAGCCGATCTTCTGTCGCTGACCGCTCAGCGTCCGCGGGAAGATCTGGGTCAACGTGATGCTGACCGCGATCGAGATCAGCATGCCGAAGACCAGCGCGCCGACTGCGAGCCGGCGCGTGCCGGGGGCGAGGCGGGCCGGGAAGGCGCCCCGGATCTTCCACAACAGCACGATCAGCGCGGCCACGACGACCCATTGGACGATGGCCCACTCGAGATCCTGCACCGTGGTGCGGTCGAGGTCGGACAGCCATTCGCTGCCCCCGGGGCTGCTGAGCCGGACCGTGCTGAAGGCGATGTAGGCGGTCAGGCCGAGGAGCCACAGCGCCTCGAAGACCCATAGCACCCAGAGCAGCGCGGCTCGCTTACCGCGCAGCAATGCGCTGCCGACGACCGCGAGGTAGACGGCCGAGAAGATCGTGTGACCGGCCGGGATGCCGACGAAGTCGAAGGCCATGTCCACGTGCTTGACGAGGATCGGCGCTCCGATGTGCAGCGGAATGGCAACGAACGACCACACCGAGGCGAGCACGACGACGCGGCCTACCCAGACCGCGGCTCGGTGCTGCCACACCGGTATGACTACTGCTTGTTCCGACCGCACCAGCCGATCATCCCATTAGTTCGCTGAGACTTCGGTCGACCTAGCACTACCTCGACCCTACCCCTGACGCCACAGCCAATACTTTGGTTGTCATGCCACGCTGACGAGCATGGACGCCGTCCCGTACCGCCTGGTCCGCAACCTGCTGGCGGCTGCCGCCGTGCTGTACTGCAGCCTGCTGCTGGAGGCGGCGGCCGGCTTCCCGCTGGACGTCCACAGGTCCTTCCTGAGTGAGCTCGGCGCACGCGACCAGGCAACCAGTCCGTACGCACGGGCGATGGACCTGTCCAGCAGTGTCCTGACACTGCTCGCGGTCGTGCTCGCCCGCCGAAGTCGTGAGCTGGCCGGGTTGCTGATCAGTACTGCCGTCTTCGCCGTCGGCACGATGTTCGACTCGTTCTCGCCGATGGACTGCGCCCCGTCGGCCGGCGCTGCCTGCCGTGCGGACGAGGTGAACGGCCAGGCCGGTGCGGCGTTGGTGCTGCACGAGGCGACGTCGACGATCGCCGGCGTAGGGACGATCGCCATGGCCGTCTTCGCGATCTTGCTCCTGCGGCGCGCACGCAGTTGGTTGAGCCGACTGGTCGCCGTACTCGCCGGTGGAGTCCTGGTCACTCAGGTCTGGCTGGGGTCGGTGGTCGCGTACGAGACGCTGAGCGGCCAGGAGGTCGCCGCACCGGGCATCCTGCAACGCGCCTCTACCGTGCTGTTCTGCTTAATGTTGGGGACTTTGCTACCAGGTCTGAGGCAAGCTTTCTCTCGATGACCGTGATCTGGATCGTTGTGCCCGGCCTGGCCGAGACTCCGGAGGAGTTCGCCCGGGTCGTCGAGCTGTTGCCGGACGAGGACGTCCGCGTGATCGATCCGTGGCGTACGCCGATCACGTCGGACGTGGACGCTTTGCGCGCGGCTGCCGACGTACCGCCGGATGCGGAGATCGGACTGGTCGGGCATTCGATCGGAGGGCTCGCAGTACTGCGGTGGGCGCTGACCCGGCCGCTGGAGGTGACCAGGTTGGTGCTGGTCGACACCAGCCTGACCTCGGAGACCGGATGGCGCGTGTTCTACCCGGGCACGCGTGGTGACCGGGCGGTGCGCGCGGTCGCGCGGTTCCTCGGGCGGATCGGACTACCGAGCGTCATCGGTACGGGAATGCGCCGGCTGAGCGTCCGCGTCGGCAGCATGGCGAACCACGACCTGTTGTCGAAGGCAACGGCAAGGAGCAGGTACGGCGCGGACACGTCGTGGCTGCTGTTCTGGGACGAGCTCGCGGGCAGCTGGGAGCTGGCGGCCGAAGTACAGAAGCTGGTCGCCGGACCGGTCGGCGCACTCGCGCCGACCACAGTGCTGGTCGCCACCGGCGGCAGCTCCCGCTTCACCGCCACCCGCTGGCTGGCAGGCCAACGCCGCCTGGCCGACAAACTCGGCGGCACAGTCGAGGTCCTACCCGACTCCGCCCACCTGGTCCACCTCGACCGCCCAGACGCAATCGCCACCGCCGTACTGCGGTCGCCCCGGCCTAGGTAGTGCTGGTCATGGCGGGGGTGGGGAGCTTGCGTTGCCACACCTCGTCCAGTGCCATGCGCATTGCACCGGTGACCACAGCGTCCTCAGCCAGGGCGGACAGCTCCAGCTTGGGGTGGTTGAGCGTCAGGAGCCGCAGCTGGTCGGAGATGGCGTCCAGCAGTACGGCGCCGGCGCGCGCGACACCGCCACCGATCACCACGGCCGTCGGGTCCAGCACCAGGATGGACGGCGCCAGAGCGCGTGCGAACGACCGCGCGACCTGCTGTACGACGGCCTGCGCGACCGGATCGCGGTCCGCCGCTGCGGCGAACACGTCCGCCGTGTCGAGCTGGTCACCGCCCAGCTCAGCCAGACGCGACTCCGGGTGGTCCAGCGCGGCCTGTCGACCGAGCGCTGCAATGGCCTCCGAGCCAACCGCCCGCTCCAGCGGTCCGCGGCTGTCCTCCGGGTTGATCACGTCATCCGGACCGGTGGCGATGAAGCCGATCTCACCGGCCGCTCCGGTACCGCGGTGCAGCCGGCCGTCGATGACGATGCCGGCACCGAGTCGCTCGCCCCACTGGACGGCCAGCAGCGTGCCGGTGCCACCTCGCGCGGCTGCGATCGCCAACGCGGCCAGATTGGCGTCGTTGTCCAGCATGACCGGGCAGTCGAGCAGACCGCGCACGTGCTTGATCAGATCGATCGCAGACCAGCCCGGCACGCTGGGGACCAGCTGGACCCGGCCGGTGTGCTCGTCGACGATGCCAGGGCTCGCTGCGACCGCAGCAGCGACGTCCTCGGCCGGTACCTCAGCCTCTGCGAGCGCCTCGGTGATCACCTCGCCGATGACGCCGAGCAGCTCCTGGGCGGTCCAGCCCGGCCCGGAGCGCCGTACCAAGGACAGCTTGCGGCCGGCCAGGTCGGAGACGCCGACGGTCACGCGGTGCGGGCCGACATCGAGGCCCAGAACCGGCGCGGCGCGGCCGCGGAGCGAGACGCGGATGGCCGGCCGGCCGAGCGACCGGTCCGCGGAGTCGGGGCCGTGCTGCTGCAGCCAGCCGGCGTCGAGCAGCTCGTCGACGGCCTGCGCGACCGTCGGTCTGGCCAGACCGGTCCGCTCGACCAGCTCAGCGACGCGCAACGGTGCCGGCGCGGATCGTCGGACCGCATCCAGGACCGAGGCGACATTGATCCGCCGCAGCATCGTCGTACCGCCGCCGCCGACCGTTCCCTTGCTCATGTCCGACCCCTTGCCTGCCACTCGCACAGTATAGATAGCGAGCGTTCGTAAATACTGTCCACTGGCCGCGTCGGTTGGCGGAAACCGATGCGTGAGTCGACAACTATCACCCAACGGGTGCCAGATGTTCCAGCACACGCATCGCTGCCCGGAATCGGGTCGGCTCCAGGCTCAGCCCTGGAGGGCGGTGCGGGCGAAACTGCTCAGTGCCTCCCGGTCCGGTTGCTGGGTCTTGGTCATCAGACTCGCCACGTGCTTCTCCACGGTCCGCGGCGAGATGTGCAGCCGGGAGGCGATCGACTTGTTCCCGATCCGGTCCACCAGCAGCTGGCAGACCTCGAACTCCCGGGTGGTGATGCCGAGCTGCCGCAGGTGCGCCGGAACCAGCTCCGATCCGTTCCGCCGCTGGGAGACCGTCGCGCCGAGCTGCCGCATCAGACCGCGACAAGCACTCGCCACGGCGGGGATTCCCGCGGTGTGGAAGTAGTCCTCGGCCAGCCGCAACCAGCCGACCGGATCACCCCAGCCGTCGGCGTAGGCAGGCTCGGCAACCAGACGCAGACCGAGGTTCCGCGCCAGCGGGAACAGCGCCGCGGTCTCCGTCGCCTCCTGCACCTTGGCGTTGGCTGCTTCGACCTTGCCGTCCCGGCCGAGCAGTACAGCCTCTGCGAACTGGACGAACTGCCTGTTCCACCGCATCCCGCTCGCCGCGGTCGCGGTCACCGCCTCGAAGTGCGCCCAGCCGTTGCGACCGGACAGTACGCCGAGCAGCAGCGCCAGACCGTTCTTGCCGGTCAGGTGGAGGGTGGTCGGGTTCTGCGCGTCGTAAGCGAGCGCCTGCGCCAGGTCGGAGTCGGCCAGCTCGCGGTTCTCCTCGAGCAACGCACAGAACGCCCGGGCCAGCCCGTAGGAGTACGGCAGTTCGTACGACGCTCGCTCGCCACCCCAGTTCGCGACCTCGGCCAGCGCTGCTTCCATCGCGGCCCGATGGCCCTGGTGCGCCTCCAGCATCGCCTTGATCGCCAGGAAGTAGGTCGCGGCCCGCCCCATCCGTAGCCGCCGGGTGACCTCCAGGCACTCGGCGATGATCTCCGCGGCCCGGGCGTACTCGGACCGCAGGATCGCCTGCTGACCGAGGATGCCGTCCATCTCGTACATCAACTGGATGGCGCCGATCCGCAACGCCTGCTGCCGGGCCTGCTCGAGCTCGAGGATGCTGCCGTTCGCGAGGCAGATGGTGCCCGCCTGGAAGAAGTGCGAGGCGACTCGCTGGTGCGTCATCCCTTGGGCCTCGGCGATCTGCCGGGCCCGATGGAAGTAGTCCACCGACCGGTCGAGGTCGTGCTCGCGGGCCAGGATCCCCAGCAGTTGCAGGGACTCGCAGGCCACCTCGGGCAGCTCCGCGCGTTCGGCCGCCGCGGCCGCGCGGAGGGCCAGTTCGGTCGCGGTCTTGAGCCGGCCCGGGCTCGTGCGCGCCAGCTCGAGGTTGGCCGCGATCGCGTCGACCGGGGCGAGGTCGGCGTCGCCGGCATCGCTGCCGAGCAAGGTGCGGGCGGTCGCGACATGCGCCAGCGCGGCCGACCAGCGACCGGCCATCATCTCGGCGTTGGCGAGCTGGACGTGCAGTGCGGCGACCTTGCGGCTGTCGAGGTTGCGGTCCGCCAGCTCGTCGACGGTCGCGGCGTGCGTGGCGATGTGTTCGTAGCCGCCGGTCTCGCTCAGCGCGAGCAGCAGCGAGCCGAGCACGTCGGCCCGGTGGCTGATATCGGGATCGGCGATCAGCAGGGTGTTCGCCCGCTCGAGCAGGTTGGCCGCCGACCCGGTCGAGCCGTCGTCGAACGACCGGCGCCCGGCCAGCGCGAACAGCCGCCCGGCTCGGATGCTGTCGCCACCGGTGTCGGCGAGCTCGGCGACCATCGGGCACCACTCGCCCGGCAGACCGGGATGCAGTTCCTCGACCGCGTCGGCGCAGCGACTGGCCAGGTTCGACCGTTCGGTCGGCGTCAGGCCGGCGAGCAGCGATTCGGCGGTGAGCGGATGCCGGAACGCGTACCAGTCGGGCGCCGGCTCGTCCGGACCGACCAACTGGGCGGCGACGCCGGCCCGGAGCGTGGCCAGCAGTTGACGTTCGTCCGTCCCGGTCGCCTCGCGGACGACGCTCAGCGGGAACCGGTGCCCGATCACAGCGGCGAGCACGAGGATGTCCCGCGACTGCTGCCCGAGCTGCGCGGTACGGCTGCTGATACTGCGCACCACCGCCGCCGGGACGTTCGTGTGCAGGTCGTCGACCACCTGCACGCTGCCGTCCGGCCCGGACACGAGTTGTCCGCTGCGGTTCGCCTCCTGCAGCAGCTCTTCGACGATGAAGGGGACTCCGGCGCTGTCGTTCCACAACTGGTCCGCCAGCTGCTCCGGCACGCCGTCGACCGGAACCTCCAGGCAACCCGCGGCGAGCTCGGCAACCTCCGTCCGCCGCAGCGGTTGCAGCTCGATCAGTTCAGCGGTACCGCGCTGCGCCGACAATCGCGCCAGCTCGTACGCCGCGCAGGTCTCGGACCGCATCGTCGCCACGAGCGCGATCGGCTGGTTGTCCAGGTTGTCGAGCATGTACTCGATCACGGCCAGCGTCTCCGGGTCGGAACCGTGCAGGTCCTCGAGGACGAGTAAGCACCCGTGCTCCCGGCCGACCAGGGTCAGCAGTCGCAGTACTGCTTCTCCGAGTACGACCGGTGACGCAGCGGTGTCGTGCGCCGTACCGTCGTCCCAGTCCGGAACGAGCCGGCCGAGCACCTGCTGGTACGGCCCGAGCACCTCGGTCGCGGGCATCTCACCACGCCGGATGAGCGACAGCAGCGCCTCGGTGAACGGGCGGAAGGCAACCATCGTGCCGATCGCCCCGACCCGTCCGCGCAGTGTCGTCATACCCGCGTCGAGGGCCTCGGTGGTGGCCGTCGCGGCAAGCCGGCTCTTTCCGATACCGGGCTCGCCGACCAGGAAGATCGCACCACCTCGACCGTCACCGGCGTCGGCCAGCAGGCGGTGGTGGCTCTCGATCTCCCGGGCTCTGCCGACGACGGTAGGCGAACGGGTCTGCACGATTGCCAACTGTAACGACGAATTGCTGTCACCGCAGATAGCTTGACCGAGGGCCGGTTGTACCGGACCCTCGGTCAAACGTTCGCTGGTGGGTGCCAGCAGGTCGTCGAACCTAGATCGTGCCGAACGGGCGGCCGTCGGGGGCCGCAACTACGGCGGCCGCCAATGCGCTCATGCCGACGGTTCCGACCAGGGCCATCGCCCGCAGGCCGACCTTGTGCCGCATCGGCAACGTGATCGGACCGAGCGGGTCGGTGTGTTCCGGAGCGGCGGACTGTGTATCGGCCGTGGTGCTGGGCTGAACATCGTGGTGCTGGGCGGTCATGTCGTTCCCCTTGTCACTGTGTGGGCTCTGGTGCTGTGCCACACCTCGACCCGGCGGTTGGTTCGAGCAGCAACACGGACGGAACCCGTTGGGGGAACGCAAGGCGGAGCACTCCGTACCCGATCCCTGCCAGACCGGTCAGCAGGCCTGGAGACGGTACGGCTCGTGGTGTTCCACACTGCGGTCCGTACTGCTGTACTGCCGCGAGCACCAACCCGGCACGACGTCGCCGTACCGCCTCTGCAGTTGGGTACTCACGTGCGGCGAGCCACATCAGTGACTCCACCGCGCCGAGCTCGCCGTGGCACAGACTCAGATCGGCGAGCACCGGACGTTGTGCCGCGGTCCTCAGGTAGCTGTCGAGATCCGCTGGTACTCCGGCCGCCGACCGGGCCAGCGCTGTCCCGGCGTCGCCCGAACACCAGCCGTGGCCGGCGGGTGCGTTCCGCCGGTCCAGGTCGGCTGCTGTCCGGGCGGCGTCCAGGTACCTGTCACCAGGTGCGCCGTACTGCCCGAGGGCCCATGCGATTCCCTGGAAGCCGCGAGCGAAGCCGTGTTCCGCTGCTACTCGGCCACGGAGGCCGCTCTCGACTGTGGTGACCAGGTGATCCGCGTACCGCTCGGCCAGTCGGTCGGCGGCCGGAAGTCCTGTGATTGCTTGCATCGCGGCCAGTCCGCCGGCCGCACCTTCGACGTACGACGGGAACTCGGTGGCATCCGGCACCAACTGCTCACTGAGCTCGAGCGAGCCGGCCAACCAGGTGCTCAGGCCGGAGTCGCCGAGGAGTGTGCGCAGACGGTCGAGGCCGTAGCTGATGCCACCGAGCCCGTGGAACCCCGCTCCGACCAGTTGGGCGGACTCGAGGTCACCCGCCAGCGCTTCGAGCAGCTGGGGGATCGGACGGATCGCGTCGCGCGCCAGCTCGCAGTACCTGTCGGCTCCGGTGATCACACCGACCTGTGCGAGGAAGAGCGCCGTACCGGTGTAGCCGTTGGACAGGCCCGCGCCCATGGAACGCACGGCCCAGTGGTGATCGTCGAGCAACTCCAGGCCGAGCCAGTTGGCCGCGCCACCGGTCTCACCGATCACCTGCGCGACGATCTCGTCGGCGATGTCGGTGGCTGCGGCAAGCAGTTGGTCGGGGTCTGCCTCGGTCGTGCCCAGATGTTGCCGGATCCTCGTACTGACGTGCTTGATCGGCTCCGGACGGGTCGCGAGGCACGCGGAGATCAGCCAGGCCTGCCGATGCTCGTCGACGTCGCTGAGGCCTGCGATCTTCGCCTCTACCGCCGAAAGCCCTGTAGTTGCGAGGACATCGGCGACCTGCGTGCCGTCCGACGCCCACACGTCCGTGCTGTCGGGGCGAGCGGTGAACAGCGGTACGTCGCCTGCCCACAGGTCGGCCAGCTCGTGCGGGACGATCGCGTGCAGTGACTCGTCCGCATCCCACAGCAGGTCGAGCAGCTGACTCCGGCCGGCCGCGTCACGCAGTGCGTCCGGATGGGTCGACTCGTCCAGCAGACTGGTGTACAGGCTGGTGCTGCGCGGTACGAACCGGAGTTGGTCCGCGGCACACTGCGCCAGCAGACCCTCAGGTCCGAGGAACTCGTCACGGTGTCGGGCGATCGCCTCATACGCGGCCCGAAACCCTGTGAGGACAGCGATCTCGTGCTCACGGGGCTCGATCGTCGCTCCGTCCAGCATCGGCCGGTTGGCCGCGCTCTGCGGCTGTCCGGGACGCCGGACGAGATGCATCGAGTCCAGCCCGGCATCGGCCCAGTCGACCACGCTCGTCGACGCCGTCGAGCCGGCGTCGCCGCCCAGCCCGGACACGTCCGAAACGCCGTACTCACCCGACACGAGCAACGGAAGCAGCGCGGTGCGGTACACCGAGCCGAGCAACGAGCTGTACGCCGGGTCGTGGGTCAAACCGGTCACCGGCAGGCGGCTGGGGTGGAAGAGCGTCTCGACATCGACCAGCACCGGCTGGTCGCCCGCGGCGATGAGGTTCTCGAAGTGCATGTCGGTGCCGTCCAGCACGTACAGCAACGCCAGCAGGGCACCTTGCCGCTGGTAGAACCGCCGTACACCGGCGAAGTCGTCGCAGGGCTCGTGGACGACGTACTCCAGCCAGCCGTAGCCGTCCCGAGGCAGCAGGCGGACCGTGCGGATGTCCAGCGCGGTCTTGGCGTTCGTCCAGTCCACAAAGGCGTTGAAGTGCTGGTGGAGCTCCAGCGAGCGGGGCTTGTAGACCAGCCGCCGGCCGTCGGCGAAGGTGAGGATCGCGGTGCACCGGCCGCCCCGGTGCGGGTCGCCGCCGGGGTCGATCGAGGTCAGCGACCCTGGGTCGCGGCCGTCCAGCAGTCCGGTGACGAGTGACGCACGGTCCTCGGCGAGTCGTGCCAGCAGCTCGAGGTGACCCTCGACGCCCTGACGGCACGACTCGCCCAGGACCCTGGCCAGCACCGGGTACGCGGCCAGGAACTCCGCCAGCTCGCTCCCTCCGACCAGCCGGTGGGTGAAGTCGAGGAACCTCTCGGCAGGGGTGTCGCCGGCCAGCTCGCCGCGGTCCCGGGCCCGGGCGAGCTCCAGGACCAGCGTGCGGGCGGCCAGCTTGACCAGGCGGAGGCCCAGCCGCTGCAGGAACTGCTCGGCGAGTACGCCGGTGTGCCCGGCCGCCGCCAGGTCCCGGCGAGCCGAGTCCAGGAGCGGTTCCAGGCAACGCATGAGCGCCTGCCGCCAGTCCGTGCCGGACCCATCCGTTGTCGTGGCCGCTCCACCTGACGTGTAGCCGCCAATGACACCGGTCCCTGCAGGGTCTCGACCGGCGACAGGCGCGCTCGGTGGGAGAGAGGTACTGCGCTCCACGTACTCGGCCCAGGCCGGCGCGGAGTGGGTCAACTCGTGCGGCCGGACGCCCGCGGACCACCAGGTCTTTCGCTGGCTGATCCGGGCTTTTCCCGCGGTCGCTGAGTTGAGCACGGGCTCAGGCTGCCATCGGGGACAGTACCCGGGCATGGGTACTCAGCCCCCATATTCCTGTCCGTTCCGGGTCGGTGTAGCTGAGTGTCGATCGGTGTCTGCCGCGGGGTGACGACTGGGGGGTAGAGCACCCCGCGGCAGCGGACCGGGCCGCCCGGCCTTTGGTGGAAGGCCGGCGGCACGCCCGGAACGATGCCTGCGCGGGACCGGGCCCGACAAGGGCTGTCACCACCCATTTTCGGACCGCCGACAGGGGCCCGAGGATGGGGGCACGGCGGCCGGAACTTGGGTGCCGAATCCCCATGCGTGAACAGGTCCCGCGCTGTCACCGTGGGCCCGTGCTCACCACTGTCGCTCCCGGACTACCCGTCTCGGCCCACTCTGTGCTGGACGTTGTACCGCAGCTGCCCGGTCAGTCGGCTGCGGCCGCGCTCCGGGAGACCGCGGAGGTGGCACTGGCCGCCGATGACCTCGGATACCGTCGGTTCTGGCTCGGAGAGCAGCACGGTGTTCGAGGTGTCGGCGGCGCAGCACCGGCCGTGCTCGCGGCGGTTCTCGCCGCGCGGACCGACCGGATCCGCCTGGGCGCCGGCGGACTCCTACTGACCACCCACCAGCCGCTGGTCGTCGCGGAACAGTTCGCTGCACTCGCAGCGGCGTACCCGAGCCGGATCGACCTGGGTGTGGGGGAGCAACGCAGCGTCGCACCGAGTACTGCGGCTGCACTCGCCGGTGGCGCACGTGACTCGTTCCCGCAGCGGCTGGACGAGCTGTGCGGGTTCCTGCGCGACGGTACGCCGGGCCGGGCGCCGGTCGGCGACGTACGGCTGTCCCTGGCCGGTCTGCCGCCACCGGTCTTCGTGCTGGCCGATCACGCCGGTACTGCGATGACCGCCGCCGTGCGTGGGCTGCCGCTCTTCCTGTCGCACCACACTGCGGCTTCGGTGACGCCGGCTGCGGTCGCGGCGTACCGGGATCACTTCGAGCCGACCGGACCGAAGGTACGGCCGTACCTGGCCGTAACGGTCGGCGTTGTGGCAGCCGACTCCGAGGAGGAGGCCTTTGCCCGATTCGCGGAGTACGTCCGGGTGAAGACCCGACTGGCCGCGGCTGGACCACGGGTCACGTCCGGCGAGCTGATGGCGTTGCTGGAACCGCCGCTGACCGGGCGGGAGCGTGGACGCGCAGAACGACTGCTGGACGACCCGGGCCACATCGTCGGCTCACGCGCGACCGTGGCAGCCGGACTGGGCGCACTGGTCGCGAGTACGACGGCGGACGAGGTCATGCTCGTCCCACTGGCCTTCGACGGAATCATCCGCTCGGCGATCCTCCGCACCGTCGCGGCCGGCCTGACTCGCATCGTCCGTACGGTCCCGAGGCACACGCCTCCGCTGATAGCCACGGCCTAGTCTGGGTACTGCCAACCCAGACGAGAGGCGGGGCCATGTCATCGGAGCGGGAAGTCGTCGAGGGGTGTCCGACCGAGCTGTTCATCGGAGGCAAGTGGGTGGCGGCCGAGGGCGGCAAGACTCTCGCCGTCGAGGACCCGGCCACCGGTACGACGCTCTGCGACGTGGCGGATGCCAGTCCGGCCGACGGCAAGGCGGCGCTCGACGCAGCGGTTGCCGCCCAAGCGGAGTGGGCCGCTACACCACCACGCGAGCGCGGCGAGATCCTGCGCCGTACCTATGAGTTGATGACTGAGCGGGCCGACGACCTCGCGCTGCTGATGACGCTGGAGATGGGCAAGCCGGTCGCCGAGTCCAAGGGCGAGATCGCTTACGCAGCTGAGTTCTTCCGCTGGTTCGCCGAAGAAGCGGTTCGGATCGAGGGCGGATACCAGGTCGCGCCGAACGGCTCAGGGCGGTTCCTGCTGATGCGCCAACCGGTCGGGCCGTGCCTGCTGATCACGCCGTGGAACTTCCCGGCCGCGATGGGCGCGCGCAAGATCGGACCGGCCGTCGCCGCCGGCTGCACGATGGTGATCAAGCCGGCCGCCCAGACGCCGCTCTCGATGCTCAAGCTGGCCGAGCTGATGACCGAGGCAGGTCTGCCGGCGGGTGTGCTGAACGTGGTCACCACCCACGATGCGGGCGGTGTGATGGAGCCGCTGATCCGCGACGGCCGCGCCCGCAAGCTCTCCTTCACCGGATCGACCCCGGTCGGCCGCAAGCTGATCGAGCAAGCCGCCGACCAGGTACTGCGGACCAGCATGGAGCTCGGCGGGAACGCGCCGCTGCTGGTGTTCGAGGACGCCGATCTGGACAAGGCGGTCAACGGCGCGATGCTGGCCAAGATGCGCAACGGCGGCGAGGCCTGTACGTCGGCCAACCGGATCTACGTGCACTCGTCGGTAATGGATGAGTTCTCGTCCCGCCTGACCGAGCGGATGGCAGCGCTCAACGTCGGCCGCGGTACGGAAGAAGGCGTCGAAGTCGGTCCGCTGATCGACGGCAAGCAGCGCGACAAGGTGGCCGACCTGGTCGCCGACGCGATCGCCCAGGGAGCCCGCACGTTGACCGGTGGTTCAGTTGCCGAGGGCAACGGATACTTCTTCCAGCCGACAGTGCTGGCCGACGTACCGGTGAGCGCCCGGCTGCAGAAGGAGGAGATCTTCGGACCGGTCGCACCGCTGACCGCGTTCGAGACCGAGGACGAGGCCGTACGGATGGCGAACGACACGGAGTTCGGCCTGGTCTCCTACCTGTTCACCAAGGACCTGAGCCGCGCGCTCCGAGTCTCCGAACGCCTGGAAGCAGGCATGATCGGCCTCAACCAAGGCATCGTCTCCAACCCGGCCGCCCCCTTCGGCGGCGTTAAACAGTCCGGCCTCGGTCGCGAAGGCGGCACCGTAGGAATCGACGAATACCTGGACCTGAAGTACGTCGCAGTCAACGTCGACTGACGAGTTGGGTGACGGTGACCAGTTGGTAGCCGCGGGCTCGGAGTCCGTGGACGATCGGGCCTACGGCCTGGGCAGTGTAGGGCGCGTTGTCGCCGCCGTGCATGTGGAGGACGACGATGGAGCCGTTCTGTACGTGGTCGAGGACCTGTTTGATGATCGGCTGGGGTGACTTGGCGAAGCCGTCGGCGCCGGGGACGTCGAGGCCGACGGCGGTTACGCCGGCTGGGGCGAGCTCGTGGAGGGCGGTGGCGTCGTAGCAGCCGCCGGGGAAGCGGAACCACCTGGTGGCGTGGGGATCCAGCTGATCCAGCTCGGTGATGGCGCGTCGTACATCCGCGAGCATCTGGTCGCGGGGAACCGTCCCCAGCGTGTAGCAGTGCTTGGTGAAACCGCGGTGATCGTAGGTGTGCGTGCCCAGCTCGAACAACGGGTCGTTGGCGAGCTGGCGGGTGATGCCGGGATACTGCTCCATCCACATCCCGGTCAGGAACATGGTTGCCGGAACATGCAGCGCACGGAGCTCGTCGATCAGTGCCTTGTTGTAGTACGACTTCACCGTGCCGGACACCAACCGCCTGCGCATCAACGCAGTCAGGTCGGCGTCGAAGGTCAGCGCGATCTGCTTCCTGTCCCGCGGCCCGTGGTCGAGGACCGGCATCAGCTTCACGTTGCCGGATGCACCCGGCTTGGCCTGCACCGGTACGACCGTCGGCCGCACCGGCTTCGCCGTACGCACAGGCACTGAGGGCGCCCGGGTCTGGGGTGTCGCCACCGGTCTGCTGTTGCTGCAAGCAACAAGCGCGAACAGCAGGCCAACGACAGCGACATACTTCCCCCAGGTCATGCCCTCACTCTACGGTCAGCGAGAGTCGCTGGATGCCCCAGTTGTTCGCGTCCGGGCCAGGCGGGAACCACACGTCGACGATGTCGTCCTTGATCCAGCTGCCGATGTCGGCCGCGTAGCAATGGCCGTAGCCGGGGACGTACAGGCGAGTTCCCCAGGGGATGATGCGGGCGTCCACCGCGCAGATCCCGGTGCCGGCGTTGTAGCCGAGCGCCGTCTGGGCGACGTCGTTGTACGCCGACACCCGGTAGTTCAGCGTGGTCCCGACCGGCATCCGGTACGACGCCAGGTGGTTCGACGAGTCCAGCCGGTACGACGTACTGATCTGGCCGATCGACGACGCCGAGGTGTCCTCGGCCGACATCGCGTACACCTGGTAATGCGCGCCGTCGCACGGGCTCGCGTCCGTCACCTGCAGCGTCGGCTGACCCCAGTCGCTGATCCACTGCAGCGCCTGCCCGTTCCGGAACGCGCGGTACGCCTTAGCGCCGGCCACCCGGTTGAACGTGAACGTCACCTTCCCGTCCGCGCCGAGACCGCCGCTGATCCCACCCGGCGCGGGCAGCCGGCCGCTCACGTCGTACGGCGGTGCGGTGGTCCCGTTGCCGTGACCGCCGGAGATCGGCCGGTCGGGGATCGGTCCGGTGTAGAAGTGCTGACAGGCCGGCAATGCCGCGGATGCGGTGGCCGGAGCGACCAGCAGAGAAGCGAAACTCAGCAGAACGATGGCGAGAGAGCGCATGACCGCAAGACCTCCAAGGTGGGGCGGGACCATGAGGTTTCACCCTCAAGTAGCGGTCCCGTCCCGCCTTTAGTCAAGGTCTCGACGTAAATCAGTTCACCAGATCGTTCGCCGACCGCAGCACCGGTACGCCGATCCACTCGGGCGCCTTCGCACCGGTGACGTGGAAGGTGTGGCTCTCGCCGGCCGAGAGCGTGATCAGGCACGAGTCCACCCGGGCCGCCGGGTCCAGCCGGTCCGGGAAGAAGGCCAGATCCTTGGCGAGCGCGGTCGCGACGACGGTCACGTCGTACCCGTCCGGGGTTGAGGTCGCCTCGGTGGTGAAGGCGTCCGGGGCCAGCTCCAAGGACGTGTCCTCCACGAAGTACCAGAAGGTGGACGCGCCATCTGCCCCGCGCACTTCCAGATACTCGCCGGCCGGGTTGGATGCGACGGCAACAGAGGAAGGCAACGCGTTGCTGACTGCGGACCGCGCCGGCACCTCGAGCGTGAACGTCTCGCGGGCCAGGACCTCACCGTCGCGGGCGGTCGACCGCCGGGTCACCGTCACCTCGGTGGACCAGGCGTTGTCGGTGTCGTTGTGTGCGGCAACGACCAGCTCGTCCTCCCGCGGTTGCACGGTCAGCAGGCGATCGGCGTACACCCGCTTCAGCGCGAACCACAGAGGCTTGCGGATCCCGTGCCCGTCGACGGCTGCCCAGGAGACCACGGGCCAGTTGTCGTTCAGCTGCCAGACCACAGCGCCGGTGTTCAGCGGGAAGAGCGAGCGGAAGTGCTCGATGCCGTAGGCAACGGCCCGCGCCTGGTTCAGCTGCGTGGTCCAGTGCCAGTCGTCGATGTCCTTCCATACCGGCAGATGCTCACCCAGTCCACGCTCCAGCTTGAGGTTGCCCTCGAATGCCTTCTGGTGCACGAGCATCTGCTCGCCGTACGGGTCGAGCGGCGCGTCGTGCACCACCGAGGTGAGCGTCGACCAGGCCGGCGGCCCCTGGAAGCCGAACTCCGACACGAACCGCGGCTTGTACTTGCGGTACGTCGTGTAGTCCACCTGGTTCCACACGTCCCAGATGTGCATCGTCCCGTGCCGCTCGTCGTTCGGGTGGATGAACTGGTCGAACGAGTACGGGCTACCGGCCGAGTATGGCGTCCGCGGGTCGAGCTCGGCGACGATCTTCGGCAGCAGGTCGAGGTAGTACCCGGCGCCCCACGGCCGGCCGGCCAGCGGGACCCGCCAGCTCCACTCGACGTACCCCCAGATGTTCTCGTTGTTGCCGTTCCAGACCGCGAGGCTGGCGTGCTTGCTCAGCCGGGTGACCGCCTGTCGCGCCTCGGCCTCGACCTCACTCCGCAGCGGCTCCTCCTCGGAGTACGCCGCACACGCGAACAGGAAGTCCTGCCAGACAAGGATTCCCAGCTCGTCGCAGACGTCGTAGAAGTCGTCGCTCTCGTAGATCCCGCCGCCCCAGACGCGCAGCAGGTTCATGCCGGCGTCGACGGCGTCCTGGATGCTGGTCCGGTACGTGTCCGCGTTCAACCGGGTGACGAACGCGTCGTCCGGGATCCAGTTCGCGCCGCGGACGTAGATCGGTTTGCCGTTGACGGACAGGACGAACGGCGTACCGTCGTTGTCCGGGGCAACGTTCACGGTGATGTCCCGGAAGCCGACCCGCCCGGTCCACTCCTCGTCGCCGAGCTTGACGACCACGTCGTACAACGGCTGCTCGCCGTGCCCGCGCGGCCACCAGAGGTCCGCCTCGGGGACCGTGTTGGTGACGGCAACGGTGTCCCACCCGGGCTTGACGCTCGCGGACTGCGTCGTACCGCCGACCTCGACGGTGACGGTGGCGTACTCCGAGGCGGTGTCCGTCCAGGCCAGCGAGACGAAGGTGTTCAGCACACCGTCGGCCCCGGCCAGCGGACGGACCGAGTCGATACGCACGCCGGACCAGGACTCCACACGGATCGGCCGCCAGATGCCCGCGGTCGCGACGTCCGGTCCCCAGTCCCAGCCGAAGTTCGAGGCCATCTTCCGCAGCTCGTTGTACGGGTGCAGGTTGGTGTGCGGCCAGCTGCCGACCTTCGCCCGCTCCGCCTCGGCCGCCGCGACCGGACCCTCGAACTCGATCACCAGCTCGTTGTCCCCGGCAACCAGCACGGCGGTGATGTCGAACCGGTACGAACGGTGCTGGTTCGCGGTCCGGCCGATCTCCTGCCCGTTCAGCGTGACGGTCGCGACCGTGTCGAGCCCGTCGGCCACCAGCTCCTGCCGGTCGTTGCCGTCCGCGGCCCAGCTGAACGTGGTCCGGTAGCTCCACCGGGTCCGCCCGATCCAGTGCAGCTTCGACTCGTTGTCGCCGTCGAACGGGTCCGGGATCTCGCCCGCCGCGAGCAGGTCGGTGTGCACCTCGCCCGGAACGGTCGCGGCCACCGGCCGGTCGATCAGGTCGGCGGGCGCCGGACCCTCGACGGCGCGGACGGTCCAGGCGGCGCCGCCGCCGGTGGTCAGGTCAAGGGTCTTCAGCGATGTCACAGTCGGGCTCCAGGGGATGAACCGGTTTAGTAAATCCGCGCCGCACCGATGAGTGCGGAGCGGTGGACGTCAGTCGTCCAGGACGTACCGTCGCCACAGATCGGCGAGGGCACGGTGGCCCGCCGGGCTCGGGTGCACGCCGTCTCCGGCGAGCGTTCCGGGGCCGACGGAGGCGGCCTGCTTGGTCAGCTCGAGATCGGTCGGCACCAGGATCGCGCCGTACTCGACGGCCAGCTTGCGGACCACCTCGAGCTTCGGGTCCAGGTCCTCGCGCCACGCGTCCTGCCCGTCCTTCACCGGCAGCAGGAACGGCTCCATCAGGACCACCGGACAGTCCAGCGGATCGAGCAGCGCCCGGTACGACGCCTCGAAGGACTCCGCCGTCGTCGGGTCGTTCTCGTCGTACCGCCGCCAGGTGTCGTTGATCCCGATCAGGATCGACACCAGCGACGGGTCGTGGGCCAGCACATCGGTCGACCACCGGCCGGCCAGATCGGCCGCCCGGTTGCCACTGATGCCGGCATTGACGATCTTCGGCCGGTGTTCGCGGTATCGGTCGGAGAGGTCGTCGTACAGGTTGCGGACATAGCCGTCACCCAACCCGTCCGGGTCGGTACGGCGGCCGCAGTCGGTGACCGAGTCCCCGGCGAACACGACGGTCCGCCGGGGATCGAGAAGGATGCTGGTCATAGCGTTGCTGCGGTCACGTCCCAGTCGTCCGGCAGGATCGGCGCGACCTCGACCGTGCTGTTCACGTCGACGAACGCGCCGGTGTCGATCGAATCGGTGATGGAGGCCATCACGTCGACGATGTGGAACGCCAGCGCCCCGGTCGCCCGGTGCGGCCGGCCGGCCCGGATCGCCCGCGCCATCTCCAGCACACCGGTACCGCGCTGGGCCACCGCCTTGGTCTCGGCGATGGTCTCCCAGTCGTCGGCACCGCGGCGACGGATCTTGATCTCACCGTCGAACCCGTTCGGGTCCGGTACGGCGAGCGTCGCGTCCGAGCCGGTGATCTCGACGAACCCGGCCCGCGACAGCGGCGAGTCGAAGCTGAAGATGCTCTGCGACGACTGACCCGACTCGAACTTCGCGATCGCGCTGACATGCGTCGGCACGGTCACGTCGAAATCGGTCCCCGCCAGCGGACCGGAGCCGATCGTGCGCTTCTCCTTCGACTTCGACCCGATCCCCGCGACCGCGGCGACCGGACCGAACAGCTGGACCAGCGTGGTCAGGTAGTACGGGCCGATGTCCCACAGCGGACCCGCGCCGTCGGAGAACAGGAACGCCGGGTTCGGGTGCCAGGACTCCGGGCCGGGGGACTGCATCAGCGTCAGCGCGGTCAACGGCGTACCGATGTCACCGCGCTCGATGATGCGACGGGACTCCTGCAGACCCGGGCCCAGGATGGTGTCGGGTGCGCAGCCCAGCCGCACGCCCGCGTCCTGTGCCGTGGCCAGCAGCTTGAGCCCGCTGTCCTGGTCCAGCGAGAACGGCTTCTCGCTCCAGACATGCTTGCCTGCGGCAACCGCGGCCAGGGCCACCTCGACGTGCGCGATCGGGATGGTCAGGTTGACCACGATCTCGACGTCGGCGTTGTTCAGCACGACCTCGGGACCGCCGTGGGCCTCGATCCCGTACTCCTTGGCCTTCTCCGCGGCCGCTTCCGGCCGCAGGTCGCCGATCGCGACGACCTTCAGGTCCGGGAAGCTCTGCATGCTCTTGATGTAGGCGTCGGAGATGACTCCGGCGCCGATCACACCTACTCCGACTGCTGTCATGCAGGCGCACCCTCTCCGGTCAGGAACGTGTAGCTGCCCTCGACCGCGTCGAAGATCTCGCCGGTGAAGTCGTCAAGTTCGACGACCCGCAGAGCAGCAGGCGCTGCCGCGAGGATCTCCCGGACCGCGATGACGCCGTCGCCGACCGCGACCTGGGCCTTGTTGTTCAGCGTGCCGTCGCCGTCCTTGACGTGGATCGCCTTGACCCGGTCACCGAACTTGCCGAGCAGCGCCGGTACGTCGGCACCGCCGACCGCGGCCCAGTACGTGTCGACCTCGAGGATCACGTCGTCGGACAGGTTGTCGACCAGGATCTCCAGCCCGTGCGCGCCGCCGATCTTCGACTCGAGCTCGAACTGGTGGTTGTGGTAGCCGACCGTGATGCCGTGGTCGGCGGCCTCGATCGCGGCCTTGTTCAGCCCGTCGGCGATGACCTTGATGTCGTCCGCGTTCTGCCAGCGGGCGGGGTCGGTGTGCGGGTCGATCACCGTGCCGATGCCGAGGCGCTTCGCGGCGGCGTAGATCGGGCCGGCCTCGTCCCGCAGCAGGCCGGCGTGCGTGGTGGGGGCCGAGAGTCCGTGCTTGGGCAGCGCGTCGGCCAGACGGTCCGCGAAGGCGGTCACACCGAAGGGCTCGACCTTGGTGTAGCCGATCTCCGCGATGCGTGCCAGAGTGCCGTCGAAGTCCTCTTCGAGCTTGCCCCGGACCGTGTACAACTGGAGGGACAGGTGGTCCACTGCGACCATTGGTTTCTCCTTGTCGGCGGCGCGTCACCCGCTGCCCTGGGGTTTGCACCGACTGATAAGCCGAACCGGTTAAGTAACGACGGCAACGGTATCCCACCGAGCCCGGGCGGCACCACCCTCCGCCCAACCACTGGGCGGTCACCTGGGGCATTTCTCTCGGATTCCCGAGTTTGATCAAACGGTCACTTTGTGTGCTCAAGTGATGACAGGGTGTTCAGGTCAGGCGCACACTGAAGGATTCCGGACCGACCGTCAGCGGTCCGGCCGCCCGTGAGGAGTGAAGCGTTGTGTCCCGTGTGACCATCAAGGAGATCGCCCGTCGCTGTGGTGTCTCCCAAGGCGCCGTCTCGTACGCCCTGAACAACCAGCCCGGGGTGTCGGAGGCCACCCGTGCACGTGTGCTGCAGGTCGCCGCGGAGCTGGAGTGGGTGCCCAACCGGGCTGCCCGCCAGTTGTCCGCCGCGCGCAGCGAGACGTTCGGGCTGGTGCTCGCGAGGTCGGCGCAGACCTTGATCGAGGAGCCGTACTTCATGGGCTTCGTCGGCGGCGTCGAGTCGGTCCTCGCGGAGAAGTCGTACGCGTTGGCCCTGCAGGTGGTGGCCGATCTCGACGAGGAGTTGGCGACGTACCGGAAGTGGGCGGCCGAGCGCCGGGTCGACGGGGTGATCGTCGTCGACCTCCGCGTCGCCGATCCCCGCCTTCCGGTACTGCGGAAGCTCGGTCTGCCGGCCGTGCTGGTCGGGGATCCGGCGCTCGCGGACGGGATGCCGTGCGTCTGGACGGACGGTACGGCGGCAATGAACGCAGCGCTGGATCACGTCGCGTCGCTCGGGCATCGGGTGATCGCGCGGGTCGCGGGGCCACCGGAGTACGGCGATGTCTGGATCCGCGACCAGGCGTTCGAGCTGGCCACCCGGCGATTGTCGGTCGAGACCCGCATCCACCACACCGACTACTCCGCCGCCCAAGGCGCCGCTGCCACGCGTGATGTCGTCACCGGCAGTCCGCGCCCGACCGCGATCATCTACGACAACGACCTGATGGCAGTGGCCGGCCTGGCCGTCATCCAGGGCCTCGGCCTGCGCGTGCCCGACGACATCACGCTGGTGGCCTGGGACGACTCGGCGCTGTGCCGGATCACCCATCCCACACTCACGGCGCTCAGCCACAACATCGTCGGGTACGGCGCGGAAGTCACCCAGCGATTGCTGGCCCTGATCTCCGGCGCCCAACCCCAGGCCCATCTGTACTCGACGCCGTTGCTGATCATCCGCGACAGCTCAGCGCCGCCGACTTAGGAAGCTGTCACCGTGACCGGTACTCCGTTCACCGCGGCGGTACCGGCCACGGCGTCGGTGTAGCCGGCGTCGGTCACATCGTTCGCGCTCTGCCCCAGCACCTGATTCGCGATGGTGAGGCGGGCGCCGGGACGGTTGTGACCGAAGCCGTGCGGGAGGCTGACCACGCCGGGCATGATGTCGTTGCTAGAGGCAACTTCCACGGAGATCGAGCCGGCCGCGGAGGTGACCGTGACGAACTGGCCGTCGGTGAGCTCGCGTTCGGCGAGGTCGTCGGGATTCATCAGGAGCTGGTGCCGGGGCTTGCCCTTCACCAACCGCGCCGAGTTGTGCATCCACGAGTTGTTGTTGCGAAGGTGCCGCCGACCGATCAGCAGGAGTTGGCCGTCCAGCTCGTTGAGCGAATCCAGCCGGGGCAGGTCGTCCAGAATCATCCGCTGCGCCAGATCGATCCGCTTCGACTTGTGATGCAGCGCGCCCGGGAGCGCCGGCTGCAACGGTCCGAGATCGATCCCGCCGGGCGACTTCCGCAGCTTCGCCACCGACAGCCGGTACGGCCCGATCCGCAGTCCGGCGTCCACGATCCTGCGCGGCGACACCCGCAGTCGAGCGGTCACCTCGACCCGCCGACGGCTCCACGACGTACGCCGTACGAACGCCAGCCCGAGGTCGCGGAAGATCTCCCAGTCGTGCCGGGCGTCCGCGGGCTTGGGCAGTACTGCGTCGTTCCAGCGCGCGGTGTTGCGTACGGCGAGCTGGTGGAAGATCACGTCGTAGTGGTCCCGCTCGAGCGGCGGCGCCGGCGGCAGGATCACGTCCGCGTGCCGAGTGGTCTCGTTGATGTACGGATCGATCGCGACCATGAACTCCAGCGACTCGAGCGCCTCGTCCAGCTTCCGACCGCTCGGCGTCGACAGCACCGGGTTCCCGGCCACCGTCATCATGGCCCGGATCTGGCCGTCGCCCGGCGTCAGGATCTCCTCGGCCATCGTCGACACCGGCAGCTCGCCGCCGAACTCCGGCAGCCCGCGCACGCGGCTCTTCCACACCCCGATATGACCGCGTCCGAGTCCGAGGAGTGCGTTCACCGCCGGCCGCGGGAACATCGTCCCGCCCGGCCGATCCAGGTTGCCGGTGATGATGTTCAGCACCTGGATCGCCCATTGGCAGATCGCCCCGAACTGCTGCGTCGACACCCCGACCCGCCCGTAGCAAGCAGCCCGGTCAGCCTCGGCGAACTCACGAGCGACCCGCCGGATCACCTCCGCCGGGATGCCGGTGATCCCCGCCGCCCGCTCCGGCGTCCATGCCTCGACCACGGCCTCGACCGTCTCCAGCCCGTCGACGTACTCCGCGGGACGCGCGGCGCCCAGCGAGATCACCTCATGGATCAGCGCGAGCAGGAACGCCGCGTCGGTCCCCGGCCGGACGAACTGGTGCTCGTCGGCGACCGCCGCCGTCTCGGTCCGCCGCGGATCGATGACGACGACCTTCCCGCCGCGCTTCCGCACGTCCTTCAGCCGCCGCCCGAACCCGGGCGCCGTCATCATGCTGCCGTTCGACGCCATCGGATTCGCACCGAGCATCAGCAGGTACGACGTCCTGTCGATGTCCGGCACCGCGACCATCAACTGATGCCCGTACAGCAGGTACGACGACAGCATGTGCGGCAGCTGGTCGATCGACGTCGCGCTGAACTTGTTCCGGGTCCGCAGCTGCCTGACCATCGTCGGCATGTGCGTGAGCGCGCCGAGACTGTGCACGTTCGGGTTGCCGAGGTAGACGCCGATCGAGTTGCGTCCGTGCTCCTTCTGGATCCCGGTGAACTTGTCGACCACGAGCTCGTACGCCGCGTCCCACCCGATCTCCTGCCAGCCGTCGGGCGTCCGCCGTACCGGCGTGGTCAACCGGTCGGGGTCCTCCTGGAGGTCACGAAGCGCGACCGCCTTCGGGCAGATGTGACCGTGGGACAGCGGGTCCGATTCGTCGCCGCGGATGTCGGTGACCCGCCCGTTCTCGACGGTGACGAGCACGCCGCAGATCGCTTCACACAGGTTGCACGAGGTCCGCCGTACGGTCATCCACTCAAACTACCCTTGGGTAAGGAGACCCGCCATCAGTCGAAGACGGCCTCGTCGAGCCGGCCGAGGATCGCGTCGACCGTCTCGCCGACCGACAGGTCGGAGTTGTCCAGCCACAACCCACGCCGCGGACTGAACGCGTGCAGCTCGTAGTCGAGCTCGTCGACCAGATGATGCGCGCCACCGAGCCGGCCGGAGATGACCTCGGGCCGCGGTGTCAGTACGACGAGATAGCGCGGGCGGGTCCGGATGCCGTCGAGGAACTCGCGCAGCAGTTCACCGATCACGACGTCCTGCAGTACGACGGTGAAACCCGCCTTCGCGTACTCGTCGGCGGCCATACAGGCGAGCCGGTAGCGGAGCTGAAGCTGACGCTGCGCTTCGAGTACGTCGTCGGCCATCGAGGCCTGTCCGCTGACGATCATCCGCCGGAAAACATCCCCCCGCAGATGCACGCCGTACTGGAATCTTTCGGCCAGCATCTGGGACACCGACGACTTCCCCGCCGCCATGATTCCACTGACGACGATCACCCCCTCGGACTCCATGCGGTGATCGTGCCACGTGGCGCAAGGTTTTGAACCGGTCGCGGCGATTCTTCTCCGAAAACCCCAGTTTTGTCAGGGCTTTTCGGTCATCAGTGAGTCCAAGTGGCGGCGCATCAGCTGTCGTAGCCGGGCCGGCGTCGTGCGGTCCGGCTGGATCGCGGCGTGCAACGCGAGGCCGTCGAGCAGAGCATGCAGCAGCTCGACCTCGCGACGCAGATCGAGACCGTCCTTGAGCACGCCGGCGTCGGCGAGCGAATGCAGCAGCGAGTCGCACAGTTGGCGCAGTCCGTTGTGCACGGTGTCGACGTGTTCCTGCAGGGTGCCGGCATCCGATTCGGCCCGGGCCTGCGCCATGAACGCGAGCCAGACATCGAACTCGGCGCGGCGCTCGGCGTCCAGCGGCAGCACCTCGTCGAGATAGCGCAGTACGACGGTCTGCACACTGCCGCCCTTGGGCTCGATCGCGCTGATCCGCTCGGTCACCCGGCGGGAGACCAGGTCCATCGCGAAGCTGAGCAAACCGTCCTGGTCCGGAAAGTAGTAGCGGACCGCGCCGGCCGACCAGCCCGCCTCGGTGGCGATGGTCCGGACCGATGCGGCCCGGATCCCGTCCCGACGGACGACCCGCCACAGCGCCTCGGCGATCTCCTCGCGGCGGGCGTCGTGGTCGACGATCTTCGGCATGTGGTCCTTTTTAGCACAGTCGTGTTAGTGTCGTTTTACAACACAGTCGTGCTGAAAAACCTCGGGAGGGTGAACGACGTGCTGGTCGCTGTGATCGCCGGGTGTGAGATCGGGTTCTGGGTGCTGCTCGCCGCAGGCCTGGTCACGCGGTACCTGCTCAAGCTGCCGAAGGCCGGGATGGTTCTGCTGGCCGGCGTACCACTGGTCGACGTGGTCATGCTGGTCGCGAGCGTGATCGACATCCACCGCGGCGCCGAGCCGGCGTTCAAGCATTCCCTGGCCGCGATCTTCATCGGCGTCAGCGTCGGCTTCGGTCACCAGACGCTGAAGTGGGCGGACGGGTGGGCCGCGCACTACCTCGGCGGTGCGCCGCGTCCGGTGAAGCCGCCGAAGCGCGGCCCCGAGCGGGCTCGCCGCGAGCGGGCCGGCTGGTTCCGGCACCTGCTCGCGTACGTCGTCGGTGTCGGCATCATGATCGGACTCGGCCTGCTCTCGGGTCGCGGGTACGACGCGGTGCTCGCGCCGGCCGGGACGTGGACGCTCGTGCTCGTGATCGACGCGATCGTGTCGTTCAGCTACTCGTTCGAGCGCGACCGCGAGAAGCAGTCGGTCTGACCTCCCCGGTCCGCGCGGTTACTCGTCGTACATTTCCTGCATGACGACGGTAGGGCGGATCTGGGCTGCGGTGACCGCGGCGGTGGTGGTGTGCGGGCTCGTCGTACAACTCTTCGTGACGGCGAGCGGGCACGAGGGATTCTTCCCGGACAACCCGGAGCGCGTGTTCAACGTGTTCGCGTACTTCACGATCCAGTCGAACCTGCTGCTCGGCGGTACGGCGCTGGTGCTCGCGTTGCAGCCGGATCGGTCGGGCGGGGAGCTGTTCAAGACCCTGCGGCTGAACGGCGTGCTGTGCATCGCGGTGACCGGGATCGTGTACCACGCGGTGCTCGCGCGTGACGCCGACTTCCACGGCTGGGCGCAGGTCGCGAACTTCCTGCTGCACACCGTCGCGCCGGTCGTCGGCGTACTGGGTTGGCTGCTCTTCGGGCCGCGCGGCCTCACCGACTGGCGGATCGTCGGCTGGTCCGTCGTGTACCCGCTGCTGTGGCTGGTGTTCACGCTGGTCCGCGGCGCGTTCGTCGGGTTCTATCCGTACCCGTTCGTGAACGTCGACGAGCACGGGTACGGAAAGGTGTTGCTGAACTGTCTGCTGGTGGCGGTACTCTTCCTGGCTCTGGCGGCCGGGGCGACCACTCTCGATCGCCGGTTGCGTCGGAAGACAACCGTCGAAAGGTAGACCCGTGCTGGTGACCTCGCGCTCGTACGCCGAGTACGAAGCGATGTTCGACCTGAAGGAACTCCCGGACTCCATCCTCGACTGCTGCGCCGGCGGCGCGAGCTTCACCGCGGAGGCCGCCGAGCGTGGCGTCGACGCGATCGCCGCCGACCCGGCGTACGAGCTGGAGACCCCCGAACTCGTCGACAGCGTCCGGAAGAGCCTGCCGGCGACGTCGGGAATCGTCGACGAGCACCAGGGGAGTTTCGTCTGGCACTGGTACGGATCCCCGGAGCGGAAGGACCAGTACCGGATCGAGGCCGCCGACCGGTTCCTGCAGGACGTGATGGCGGCGCCGGAGCGGTACGTCGCCGCCGGCCTGCCGGACCTGCCCTTCGGCGACCGTCGCTTCGAGCTGGTGCTCTGCTCGCACCTGCTCTTCACCTGGTCGGACAAGTACGACCGCGCGTGGCACGAGGCTGCTCTGCGCGAGTTGATCCGGGTCAGCAACTCCGAGGTCCGGATCTTCCCGCTGGTACAACAGGGAGCCGGCGATCCGATCCCCTGGTTGCCCGAGGTGCTCAACTCCCTCGAGGGCGTGACGACCCAGATCCGCAAGGTGCCCTACGAGTTCCAGGTCGGCGCCAACGAGATGCTGGTCATCACCCGCAACTGACGATTCTGGTGCTTCCCGCTCATCGCGATCACGGATGAGTTTGCGCCTACCCGCCACGATGAGCGGGAAGCGGTCCAGGTGTGCTGGGCAGGTGGCGGGAGGACGGTCTACCGTCACCTACCCAGCGGCAGTGCCGGGTCAGTTGCAGGGTCAGCGGAGGTACTTGCCGCAGACGGGCCACGGGGAGGCGCCGCGCTGCGCGTAGAGCTTCTTCGCGCGCATCAGCTGCTCGGCCGCGGAGGCCTTCGCCGGGTTGCCGGAGCCGCCGACGCTGCGCCAGGTCTGCAGGTCGAACTGGAACAACCCGTAGTAGCCGGCAGGATTCACGGCGCGGGGGTTGCCGCTGGACTCGCAGTTGGCGACCTTGGCCCAGGCGCCGCTCAGGTTCGCCTTGCCGCTGCTCGCCTTCGGGCGGTCCTCGGACCGGCTCGAGCGGACGTCGCGGTCGGCCTTCTTGGTCGTCGACTTCTTCGACTCGGACTTCCGGGTCTCGGACTTCTTCACGACCCGCGGCGCCGAGGTGGACTTCTTCGCGCCGTCCAGGGTGAGGGTCTGCCCGATGAGGATGAGGTTCGGGTCCTTCAGGTTGTTGATCCGGGCCAGCTCGTGCCAGTCGGCGCCGTTGGCCTGGGCGATCTCGGAGAGGGTGTCGCCGGCTTTGACCTGGTAATCGGTCGCGAACGCCGCGCCGGCGCCGGCGGCGGTGATACCGGCTCCCAGACCGGCGATGGAGAGGGTTCGAGCCACCCGGCGAGTACTTCGCCGGGCGCGCGCATGTCGGGCCTTGGACATCAGAAAGCGCTCCTTGTGAGCTCGGGCATGGTGGGGCACACCAGGCCCTCGTGCAGGGGGAGGGGCAATCCGGACACATCCCACAGCAGGTCACAGGACAGCGTCCGAATGATCACGCCACGGTAACGACGCGACCTGAGTTATCCTCGGGGAGGTTTCCCCGAAACGCAAGTGCAGATCCGGATCTGCCCCGAACTTTTTCCACCCTCTGACGTACCGAAACCCCAACAACAGAACGGTTTCCGGCTCGACACGCCCATCGCCACTGTCGCGGAACCGATCGGTTTATTAGCGCCGGAAATAGCGTTCCGGGACCAGTTCCACGGTCAATTCGCGGATTGTTTCCCGGATGTCGTCAGGCCAGGACTCCCAGACCTGCCGAGCCCACTTGAGCAGGGCCGACTCAACCTCGTCCACGCCGCCGGCGATCAGTACGTCGTACGCCGTCAGCTCGCCGACCCGGTCCGGCGGGACGAGCCGCGGCCAGTCGTCGTACGAGTTCGCCATGATGCCGTGCGCCGTCCGTACGTCGAGGTTGCCCGAGCCGCGCTCCAGGAACATGTAGAGACCGTTCAGCGCGAACACCGGCCCGATCCGCGGGGCGTCCGGGCTGACGTGCTGTCCGCCGTACGCGTCGATCCTGAGCTGGTGCAGGTACCCGAGCCGGGCGGCGTTCTCGACCTCGAAGCCGAGCAGCTCACCCGCGACCTCGGCGCACTCGGGCGAGGCGTTGTACTTCGGGGTCTCGGGCCACCGCGACGATGGAAGTACGGCGCGGCAGCCGGGACAAACCGTTGATTCGTGCGTGTCATCGGGCGAGTTCACTCGTTGATCGAAGCACGGGCCCCGCCGTCCCGGCAGTTGGTTTTCGGGTCGGGGGCGTGGGGCCGGCGGATGAGGCGACGGATGTGATGGGGGCTGTAGGCGTGATCCGAGTGGCTCTCGGCCATCGCGGCACGTTGGTGCGTGGTGCACTGGCCGCGGTGCTGGCAAGAGAGAACGACCTGGACGTGGTGGCCGAGCTGGACCGCTCGGAGGACGTCCTCCAGGTGGCCGGTCGGCGCCCGGACGTGTTCCTGCTCGATCCACAGCTGCCCGGCCGGATCCGGATCGAGGAGCTCTGCCGCAAACTCGCCGGTCGCGGCGTGCTGGTGCTGATCGACCACGAGGCGATCGCGGCCACCAGCCTGGCGCTGGTGAAGCAGGCGCCACGGATCGGGTTGATCGCGACCGACGCGACGACCGACCAGTTGGTGCAGGCCGTGCGCGACGTGGCGAAAGGCCTGCCGGTCGTCGACGTACGTCTCGCTGTGGCTGCGTTGAAGGCGGGCGACAATCCGCTCACCGATCGCGAGTGCGAAGTACTGCGTCAGGTCACTACGGGAGCGACCGCGCAGGAGGTCGCGCGTACGCTCAGCTTGAGCGCGGGGACCGTGCGGAACTACCTGTCCCGGATCCTCGCCAAGACTGGTTCTCGCAGCCGGATCGAGGCGATCCGGAAGGCTCAGGACGCCGGCTGGATCTGAGCGCTGGGTGTCCAGCTGCCGTGTAGGTCGCGGTAGAGACGGGACGTGCGCATCAGACTGGCGTGCGTGCCCAGCGCGGCCTTGTTGCCGTCGAGGACGAGGATGCGGCGGGCGCGCAGGGCGGAGCTGATCCGGTGGGCGATGACGATGAGCGTGCCGTTGCGCTGGGCAAACGCCTGTTCGGCTTGCCGCTCGGCCTCCGGATCGAGGAAGCAGGTCGCTTCGTCGAGCACCACGAGCGGAGCGGGTGACAGGTACGCACGGACGAGTGCGATCAGCTGCTTCTCGCCGGCGGACAACTCGCCGGGTTTGATCTCCGAGAGTCGGCCGATCAGTTGGGTGGCGCCGACGGCCTCGACGGCTTGTGCGACCTGCCGCTTTGTTGCACCGGGCAACAGGTAGGTGAGGTTGTCGTGCACGCTGCCGCTGAAGACGTACGCCTCCTGCGGGATCAGCACCCGGGTCTTCGCGAGTTGTTCGGTGGTGACCTCTGTCGGTGGTGCCCCGCCGAGGAGTAGCCGGCCGGTCGTCGGGGTGAGCATGCCGCAGACCAAACCGGCCAGCGTCGACTTCCCGATACCGCTGGGCCCGACCACGGCGAGGTGCTCGCCCTCGGGGATCGTCAGCTCGAGCTTGTCGAGGACTGGCTCGGCCTTCGGCCCGTAGGCGAACGTGAGGCTCTGCAGCCGCACTTGATAGCCCCGGAGCGCGTCGATCGGCCGCTGCTGCTCAACCAGCGTCGACGTGTCGAGGATCCGGCCGAGTGTGATGACGTACCGCAGACCGCTGTCGCCGAGCGCGTTCATGACTGTGTTCAGTGCAGGCTGCAGGCCGATCAGCACGTACGTGAGCCCACCGAGCAACGTGCCGGTGCTGACACCGCGCCCGACCAGCCACGGCCCGGTCGCAAGCAGGATGAGCAGCGGCAACCATCCGCCGACCGCGAAGCACAACGTCCGCAGGGCCGCGACCTTCGCCAACGCACGCTCGGCTGCCGCATGCGCCTCGATCGGTTGGCCGACCAACCATTCGGCGTACTCCTCGGTCCCGGCGGCGGTGACATCGCGTACGCCGCTGAACACCATGCCGGCCGACGCTGCCAGCTCCTCGTCAGCCGTCAACGACGCGCGGACCCGATCGGCAGCCATCCCCAACACCGCAAGCGATAACGCGAACCCGACGAGGAAGGGTGGTACGACGAACGCCGCAACGAGCGGCGCGAGCGACAACAGCCCGGTCAGCACGCCGAACAGCGTGACCGCGAAGCTTCGCAGTACCAGGACCAACCCGGCGAACGTGTCGCGGACGATCTCCACCTGCCGGTTCAGTCGCGAGACGGCGGCGTCGTCCCCCGAGCGGAGCGCGCCGCGGACAACCCGTCGTACCAGATCGTCGCGAAGGGGCTCGACCAGCTCGCCGAGCCGCCCATAGACCTGCCGCGCCCCGGCGGCGCCCAGGCCCGCTGTTGCGACCAAACCACCGAGCCACGCGATCCCTTGCCACGCGTGGCCGGCGAGAAAGCTGTCCGTCGCCCGCGCCACCGCGATGCCGTACACCGCCGTCGGCAGGATCTCCGGAACCGACCACGCGATCAGCTTGACCGTGGCTCGTTTCCGCAGCGCGGCAGCGCCGTACGACAGCTCCCGCTTCATCCGAAGACAGCTCGATAAGAGGTGTCGTGCCAGAGGTCGGCATGTGGGGCGATGGCGCGGATCTGGCCGTGGTCGAGCCAGATGACCAGGTCGGCGCGCGCCGCGGTCGCGGGACGGTGGGTGACGATCAGGCGGGTGCGGTGGTGCCGGTCCTCGGTCAGGGTCCGGGTGATCTGGCGCTCGGTGGCCGTGTCTAGGCTCGACGTGGCGTCGTCGAGCACCAGGAGGCGCCGGGCGGACCACGCGCGGGCGAGGCCGAGACGCTGGCGTTCTCCGCCGGACATCGGTGCCTTGCGCAATGAAGTGAGGTACCCGTTGGGCAGGCGGCTGACGAAGTCGTGGGCGTGGGTGGCGCGGGCTGCGGCGAGAGCGCGGATCGGGCTGATCGCATGCGGATCGATCGCCTCGCCGACCGTCCTTCCGACCAGCTGCGGGCGCTCGAACGCGCAGCCGACCGCGCTCCGCAGCTCATGCCGGCTGATGGCCTGCAGCGGTACGCCGTCCAGCGACACCTGTCCCGTCGACGGGTCCCGCAGCCTTGCCGCGATCGCCGCGAGGACGGACTTGCCGGCACCGCTCGGGCCGACGACCGCGACGGTGAGACCGCCCGGAAGGTCGAGATTCACGTTGTCCAGCAGGACATTCCCGTCGGCGATCACGCTGACGCCGTCGAAGCTGAGCTGCCCCGGCCCGGCCGGGACCGGCAGCGTGCCGTGGGCGACGGTCTCGATCGCGATCACCTCTGCGGACCGGCTGACCCCGGCCTTCGCGCGGGCGAGCTCGCCGAGGACGCCGGTCAGGTTGCCGAGGCCGGCGCCGAGGACGGCGTACTGCGAGGCGGCGAAGAGTTCGCCGGCGGTGATGTGGCCGGAGACGAGTTGCAGACCGCCGACCGCGAGGACGGCGACGAGTACGAGCGGGCCGACGACTGCGGCCTGTGCGCCGGAGCGGGCGAGGATCCGCCAGGTGACGGCGCCGTTGCGGTGGAGCTCGGGGAGGAGGCCGAGGATGCGGCGCTCCTCGCGTTCCGTCGTACCGGCGGCGGTGATCGTGCGGATGCCGGTGAGCGACTCGGACAGCAGCGCGGCGATGCGGCCCTGGGTCTCTTGGTAGTTGAGGCTGACGTCCGCGGTCCGCTTGGCGAACGTCCACAGGACGAGGATCACGAGCAGTACGCCGCCGAAGAACGCGGCTGCGAGCCACGGGTCGATGATCGCGAGGAGCACGAGACTTCCGAGCGGCGGCGCGATCGCGGCGATGGCGGTCACCGCGGCCGGTCCGGCCTGGGCGGCGTCGGTGGCGTTGGCCGAGACCCGGGTGACCAGGTCGCCGGTCTCGAAGTCGCGCGTACCAGCGGGGCCGCCGCGGACGACGTGCCGGACGAGACGATGACGCAGCCAGGCCGTGGTCTCGGCGACACAGGCCGCGCCGGCGAACGCGTCGACGATGCTCGCCGCGATCCCCAGCCCGATCAGCGCGGCCGCAATGATCAGCCAGCGGGTATACCCGTGGCCGGCCGCGATCGCGTCGACCGAACGGCCGAGGACGGTCGGCAGCGCGAGCGTCACGCCGCTGCCGATCAACGCGTTGAGACCGATCAACGGCAGCCAGCCGCGACCACGTTTCGCCACCTCGCCGAAGGTGATCATCGGTCCAGGCCTGTCTGGTCGGCGAGGAAGGCGAGCATGTCCGCGGCGAGGTTGATGCCACCGGTGACGTGGCCTGCGTCCGGCTCGAATCTCAGCAGCACGGGTCGTTGGCTTGCGGTCGCGTGCTGAAGTGCAGCGCACATCTTCCTTGCGTGCAAGGGATCCACGCGAGTGTCGTTCCCGAACGCCGTCAGCAGCACGGCCGGATACTTCACGCCGTCGGTGACGCGGTGGTACGGCGAGTAGCTCGCCAGGACCTTGAACTCGTCCGGGTCCTTGACGGAGCCGTACTCCGATGTCCAGCGCTCGCCGAGACCCGAGAGCTCGTAGCGGATCATGTCGGTCAGCGGCGCCGAGGAGACCGCGGCGGCGAACAGCTCGGGTCGTTGGGTGATGGCGGCGGCGACGAGCAGACCGCCGTTGGACTCACCGCAGATCGCGAGCTGGTCGGCGGTCGTCCAGCCTTCGGCTATCAGGTACTCGGCGGCGGCGATGAAGTCGTCGATCGTCTGCTGCTTCGTTGACTCGCGGTGTGGCGCGTCGCCGCGGATGGTTGCGGTGACGAAGGCGCCGCCGGCTTCGACCCAGGCGAGCGCGAAGGCTGAGTACGTCGGCGTCAGCGTCTGCCCGAAGCCGCCGTACCCGTAGAGGATCGTCGGTCCGCCTTGGTTGCCGATCACGTGCAGCTCGAGGTCTGCGCCATCGGGCGACGTGTAGCTCAGCCTCTGCGTTTCAGCTCGCTGGCCACCGCTCGCTGTGCCGGTCATGCGGCCCGTGGTCGCGTCGTAGCAGTAGACGGTCGGCGGCGTCACGCTGTCGGTGTAGGTGAACCAGGCTCGATTGCCGTCGCTGGTCAGGGATCCGACGGAGCCGAAGCCGGGCAGGTCGATCGCGCTCTGGCGGGCGCCGGTCTCGCGGTCGTGCACGGCGATCTGGCTGGCCGTGGCAACCAGTACGACGTCGTCGAGGATCGCGAGCCCGGTCAGCGGTCCTTCCGGCTGGATGTACTCGCGCCAGAGCGTCGGCTGGGCCGGGTCGCCGATGCCGATCCCGCTCGCGGTGACGACGTACAGGCGGTTGTCGGGGCCGACCGACATGATCGTCGTCGTGTCTTGCGGGAGGTGTGCGGGCGGCTCGTCGGTCGTCAGGTCTGCGAACCACAGGTCGGTCGTCGTACAGATCGTCAGCCAGCGGCCGTCGGCGCTGAGCTCGAGCCCGTACGACGCCTCGCGGTCCAGGATCGTGGTGTCGTCGGGGTCGCCGAGGCGATGGCGTCGTACCTGACGGAAGCGCACGTAGTAGAAGGCGCTGCCGTCCGGGAGCCAGGCGACGGGGGAGTAGCGGCAGCCGTCGAGCGGGCCGTCGATCAGCTCACCGGTGGCTGTGTCGAGCACGTTGAGCGTCGAGCGTTCGTCGCCGCCGCGGGAGAGTTGGTACGCGAGCTTGGTGCCATCCGGTGACGGCTGCCACGCGTCGAGCGTGGTGAGTCCGGTCGGGTCGAGCTGCTTCGGATCGAGCAGCGGAGTCTCGTCGACGAAGAGGATGGGATGCCCGCCCGCTTCGCGGCGCAGCGTGAAGCAGCGGCCACCGCGCCAGACGGGTGTGGACACGCTGCCGACATCGGACAGCTGCCGGACCCGGTTCTTCCAGCGGAACCGGCTGGTCAGCGTGCCGGCGTACGTCAGCCACAGGTCGTCCTGGTCCCGCGACCACCGTTCGGTCTCCGCGGTCGAGGAGTCCTCGAGCCAGCGGTACGGGTCCGCGACGGTACAACCGTGCACCTGCTCCACGAGCGACAGGCGCTCGGCGCATGGATAAGTCTGCACGGAATCGATCACCTCACTCTCCTTCCGTCCCCCACCAACACAACGAGCACCGGCTCGCCGAGCTACAAGAAGCCGCCCGGCGACCGAGGCGAGTCGGTCACCGGGTCGATCCGGGGTCCTGAATGCAGGTCGGCCCTGGGTGGACGTGCCGCCCACCCAGGGCCTCACTACCTGGCATAACAGGTGCCGTATCAGTGGCAGAGCAGCAGGCTCAGGTTGCTCGGGGTCTGCGAAGCGCAGCCCAGCACGGTCAGCGTGGAGCCGCCGTGGTGGTGGCCGCCGTGGCCGTAGCCCGGGGTCTCCAGACCCTGAAGGTCGAGAAGTGCCATGTGTTTACACCTCCTTCGGTGTAGATCGTCGGGACATGGACTCGGACCACTGGGGAGGTCCGAGGAACGGGAGGGCGACCGGCGCGTCGTGCAGCGCCGCACCCAGGGCCAGCAGTACGCCGGCCGATCCGGTCGCCAGGTCCATCGAGAGACGGAGCAGCTGGTTGCCCGGGTACGCGAGGCCGCCTTCGAACGGCATCGCGTGCCAGCCGAGACCGTGCACGAGGTCGTCGACCGTCGCCTGGTCCTCGCCGAGTGCTGCGGCGGTGAGGAGCAGGCCGGCGCGACCCATGAACAGGCCGGGCTGGACGTAGTAATCGCAGTGCGTCACTCGCTTCAGCTCGCTGAGCGTGGCCGCGAGCTCTTCGGACGGACGGTGGCGCAGGTACCGCTCGAGGACGAGCGCGACGCCGGCCGAGCCTTCTTCGAGGTACGGCAGGGTCCGCCAGCCCTGGTTGACCTGACGCATCCCGTCATCGGTGAGCACGGTCCGCTTGAGGTCCTGCCGGATCGCGATCTCGGCGAGGTCCAGCAGACCGGTGTCGCCGAGCTGCTCGAACGCGTTGAGGAACAGCAACGCCGGCCCGGAGGATCCGTACATCAGCCCGGCCCGCGCGTGCTGCCCGCCGCTGATCTCCGGTACGTCGACCTGCAGCCGATCGGCAACCAGATCGAGCACACGGACGGCCTTGGCGCGGAGCGTCGGCTCGGTGTCGAAGTACAGGAGGTTGAGACCGATGCCGGCCAGGCCGGAGTGCAGGCCGAGCTCGCGGGAGCTCCAGTCGTCGGCGAGCGTACGGTCGACCAGGTCGAGCGCGTCCTGCCGATAACCGAGGTCGTCGAGGACATGCGCGACGCCATGCAGACCGTCGTAGAGGCCCGGTCCGGTGGCGGTGTCGATGGCGCGCTTGCGCAGCCATTCGTCGTACTGCGGGAACCGGGCGCCGGTCTTGCTCAGCGCGTAGAGCACGCCGGCCGCGCCGGTCGCGAGGTCGATGCCGCCGCCGTCGCGGAACTGCGCGATGTCGCCGGGGAACAGCCGGTCGGTGCGTTCGGGTGTCGCGCTGGCGACGATGGCTTTGGTGAGCGCGTCGCGTACGTCGGTCCACTCGGCCTCGCCTGGCAGCGCCAGGTCGACCATCGCCGGGTCGTGCGTCTTGCCCGGGCCGACGATGGTCTTGACGGCGTCGTCGAGCGTGGCGCGCGGCACCGGGAAGGTGTCGGCGATCATGTCGGCGAGCTGGAACGCCTTGCCGGGATGGAGATTGAGTAGGATTGTTGCCTGCGGCGCATAAACCCCGAGCGCGATACAGGCCAGTGCGTACCGGTCGACGTCGATGCCTTGCCGGTCCTGAGGAGCGGCGTACCCGGGATGGGCCAGCGTCGAACGGGCCTGGTCCTCGACCTTGGTCGCGACCTCGAAGTCGATCAGGGTCAGCTTGCCGTCGGCGTCGAGCAGCAGGTTGTCCGGGTGCAGGTCGCAGAACACGACACCGCGCTCGTGCAGCTGACCGACGGCCTGGCCGACCTTGGCGATCATCGCGGTCGCCCATTCGGCGTACTCCGCCTTGTCCGCCTCGGTCGCATCCGGGTGGGTCAGCGGATACCGCCGTACCAGCTCGCGTTGCAGCGACACCGAGTCGATGTGCTCCTGCACGAGGAAGTGATGCTCGCCCAGCTGCAGGTAGTCGTGCGTCTTCGGTACGGCGTCGAGGCCGTCGAGTTGCTCGAGGATGTCGCGCTCGTGGGCGATCCGCGCGACCGCGTCCCGTCCGGCCATGTCGAGACCGGCGTACGGACGACCTTCCTTGAGTACGACGACGGCGCCCGTCTCGTTGTGGTGGCCGACGTACACCCCGCCGCCGTTGGAGAACTGGATGACGCCGTCGACCGAGTACGCGATGTCGTTGGTAGTGACCGCGTTGCGCGCGTCGAGGTGCGGCTGGAGGAAGTCCGGCAGCGGGATCCACGGCGGGGTGACGAAGGTCGGGCCGCGGTGGTCCGGGACAAGGTTGCCCTGGGCATCTTCGATGGCGAGAACGCGTTCGCCGGTCGGGGAGAGGCAGTGCCGGCTGACGAATGCGCCGTACCGGACGAAGAGCGGACCTTGCGCGTAGCGCAGATCGCTCAGGATATAGGGGCCCTCGACGCCGGCGAGGATCTCGTTGAGCTCCTTGAGCACGAGCTCGAGTTGCGCGTCGTCGGTCGGGTAGATCGTCACCAGCTTGCCGCTCGACCCGCGGGGAGCAGCCTTCGAGTTGACTATCACCAGGACGGCTTCGTTACGCAGGAACTTGAACGCGATGCCGCGCGGGACGCAGTACTCCCACACCGCCTCGAGCGTCCGCTGCACATCCTGCAACCGTGCCGACACGTGGATCTTCCAGCCCTGCTTGGGCAGACGGAGGCCCTCGGGGGCGTAGTGCATCCACTGCTCACCCGGCACATGCCGCCATCCGTCCGGAACCGCCCTGTTGGCGATGGCAAAATCCGGATGCTGAGCACCACGATTGGCCGGCGTCTCGTAGAACCGCCGATCCGCAAGGCAGTAGAACTCGTAACTCTCATGCATGACTGTCCGACCCCCTTTCGTGGCGCCCCGCCACATCTTGGGCGCCGCCGTAGGGCTCGGCGTAGTGCACGATGTCATCACTCTCGTGTGAAGAACCCACACACTACAAGTGAGTAACTAAACACTCTTCGTTACCGTACTGCGCATCCTGAGCGCGAATCCCCCCGTAACAACATGTCAATCCACGACAACCCCATCACGGCCCGTAACCTCCTCGGACCTCCCTCGTGGGACTACACCGGATAGGTGTGGACCTCGGTTGCCTTGAGGGTGGCTTGGAGGGTTTGGCCGGGGGAGAGGTGGAGGTCGGCTACGGCTGCGGGGGTTATGTCGGCCAGCAGGTCGGCTGGGCCGGTGGGGGAGGCGTTGAGGCGGACGCGGACGGTGTGGGCGTGTTGTTCTATGCCGGTTACTACTGCGGGCCAGGTGTTGCGGGGGCTGCCGCCTGGCGCGGTCGGGTACAGGCTGACTGCGGTCGGTGGGAAGGCGACGTGGACCGGGCCCGTGGCTGGTTCGGCGAGGGTGATGGTGGCGCCTTCGGGGAGGGTGACGGTGGTGTTGGTGGCGGTGCCTCGGTAGAGGTTCAGGCCTACTAGTTGGGCTACGTAGTTGGTGCGGGGGCGGTGGGCTACCTCGGTGGGTTTGCCTTCTTGGACTACCTGGCCGTTTTCGATGATGACCAGGCGGTCGGCCAGGACCATGGCGTCGAGAGGGTCGTGTGTGACGAGCAGGGTGCGGCCCTCGAAGCGGTGGAGGTGTTGGCCTAGTTCGGCTCGGACGTGGAGGGTGGTGCTGGCGTCGAGGGCGGCGAGCGGTTCGTCCAGGAGCAGTAGCTCGGGGTCTGTGGCCAGTGCGCGGGCCAGGGCTACGCGTTGGGCCTGGCCGCCGGACAGAGCGCGGGGCCTCGTGCGGGCGTACTCCGACAGCCCGACGGTCTCCAGCCAGCGGGCGGCCTCTGAGCGGGCGGTCTGTTTCTCCACTCCACGTGCTCGGAGGCCGAACGCAACGTTCTCCAGGCAGCTGAGGTGGTTGAAGAGGAGGTAGTCCTGGAAGACCACGCCGATCGGCCGGCGGTCGGGTGAGCGGAAGGTGCGCGGCGGCTCGTCCCAGACCGAGGAGTCCAGGGCGATACGTCCGCCGTCCAGCGCGAGCAGTCCGGCGATCGCCCGGAGCGCGGTGGTCTTGCCGGCGCCGTTCGGGCCGAGGAGTGCGACCACCTCGCCCGGCTCGACAGTCAGGTCCAGCGACAACGCGAACGCACCACGCGTCACCTGCAGGTCGGCGTACAGAGTCATTGCAGCCCACTGATCCAGCGCTCGCGCAGAGACGCCAGTACGACGACGGAGACCAACAGCAGCACCAGACTCAGTACGACGGCCACATCCGGATCGGTCTCCAATGCCAGATACACCGCCAGCGGCATAGTCGTCGTACGGCCAGGGAAGTTGCCTGCAAACGTGATGGTGGCGCCGAACTCGCCCAGTGCGCGCGCCCAGCACAGCACAGTCCCCGCAACGATCCCAGGAGCGATGGACGGCAGCGTGACTCGGCGGAACGTAGTCCAGCGTCCTGCACCGAGAGTCGCGGCGGCCTCCTCGTACCGCGGGTCGGCCGCACGCAGCGCACCCTCCACGGAGATCACCAGGAACGGCATAGCCACAAAGGCCTCCGCGACGATCACGCCGGCAGTTGTGAACGGCAAGGAGATCCCGAACCACGAGTCGAGGTACTGGCCGACCAGACCGCGCCGCCCGAGCACCAGCAGCAGCGCAACCCCACCAACCACCGGCGGCAGCACCAGAGGCACCGTCACAAACGCGCGGATCACGCTACGCCCCGGCAGTCCACCCCGCGCCAGCAACCACGCCAACGGAACGCCCAGCACCAGACAGACCGCAGTGGCAGACGTAGCGCACACCAGCGACAACCTCAGCGCCTGCCAGACGTCCGCACTGTGCAGCTTGGCCGGCAGCGTCGACCAAGGCGCCTTCGCGAGCAGGCCAATCAGCGGGATCAGCAGGAACGCGAGCCCGATCAGAGCAGGCAGCAGGAGCACGAGGGGCAGGCGCCCGCTCGTACTCCTGCCACGACGACTCACGGTGCGGAGAAGCCCGCTGCGCTCAGGACTGCCTTGCCCTTGTCGGACAGAACGTGGTCGACGAACGCCTGGGCGCCGGCCGCGTTCGGAGCCTTGGTCAGCGTGGCGATCGGGTACTCGTTGACGGCCTTGCTCGCTTCAGGAAACTCGATGCCCTCGACCTTGTCCTTCGCGGACAGTACGTCGGTCTTGTAGACCAGCGCGGCGTCGACCTCGCCGAGCCCGACCTTGGTCAGTGCGGCCTTCACGTCCTGCTCGAGGCTGTCCGGCTGCGGGGTGATACCCGTTGCCTTGAACACCTTGTCGGCCGCCGCGCCACAGGGGACCTGGACGGCGCACAGCGCGATCTTCTTGTTCTTGTCGCCGAAGTCCTTGAGTCCGGTGATCTTGCCCGGGTTCCCCTTCGGTACGGCGATCTCGAGCGTGTTGCTGACGAAGTTCGTCGCGGTGCCCTTGTCCTTCACGTCGTCCATGTTCTTCGGCGCCGCCGAAGCGAATACGTCCGCGGGCGCACCCTCGTTGATCTGCTTGGCGAGCGCGGAGCTGCCGGCGAAGTTGAAGGTCACCTTCGTGCCCGGGTTCGCGGCCTCGAAGTCCTTGCCCAGCTGGGTGAACGTCCCGGTCAGCGAGGCGGCGGCGAACACGTTGATGGTGCCGGACACGGCCGGCGTACTGCTGCTGCTCGAACTGCTCGAAGGCGAGGACGACGCGGCCGGGCTGTCGTCGCCGCAGCCGGCCATGGTGAGCGCGGCGACTGTGGCAAGGGCGGCGAGCGCGGTACGACGGAACATCAGGCCTCCGGTATCTCTACGACGACATGAGTGGACTTGATCGACGCGACGGCCACCACGCCAGGCTCCAGCCCGAGCTCGTCCGCGGCCTCACGACTCATCAGCGACACGACGCGGAACGGCCCGGCCTGCATCTCGACCTGGGCCATCACGCCGTCCTTCAGCACGCGGGTGACGATCCCCCGCATCCGGTTGCGCGCCGAGGCGGCGGTCGTGTGGCCGGGCTCCGGGGAGTCGGCCATCTTCTGGGCGAACGCGGCGAGCGCTTGCCCGTCAACGGCCATCCGGCCGTTCTCCTGCTTCGACGGCAACCGCCCCTGATCGATCCAGCGACGAACCGTGTCGTCACTGACCCCCAGAAGCGCGGCTGCCTCACTTACCCGCAAGTTCGGCACGGTAGACAGCATACTGCCGCACCTGCGGATTGATGCCAGATTTTCCACATTGACGTCCTCCTCGCCGCGGGCGCCGAGGATGTTCGCCGGGCTACCTCAGGGAGCCGAGCGATGGTTCACGCTTCGCAGAGAGCACTCCTTCGCTCTCTCGACGTGCACTGACCGCCCGTCCGGCGGCGATGTTGACAGCTGCATTGATGTCGGCGTGATCGCGGTGGCCGCACGACGTGCACCGAAACGCTTGGCTCTCGCGGTTCTCGGGTGTGCAGTGGCCGCAGCGGGAACACGTTTGGCTGGTGTAGGCGGGGTTGACCTTCTCGACTCGACCGCCGGCTTTGTCCTCAAGGCGCCGGACCAGCAGTCCCCAGGCGCTGGCCAGGATCTCTCGGTTCAGACCTGCCTTGGCTCGGCGCTTGTTCGGCAAGAAGACCCCGCGCCTCAGCGGATCTGGTTTCGGACGTGGCCGCCGCGTCAGTTGCGCGACTTTGAGATCCTCGACGCGGATGACATCGAAACGGCGCGCGAGCTGGGTCGAGAGCTTCTCGACCCAGTCTTTCCGCCGGTCCGTGGCCCGGGCGTGCAGCTTCGCAATCGCTGTTCGTACACGTCTCCTGCGGTTCGAGCCCGGTTCGGCTCGGGCAAGCCGGCGCTGGAGGTGCGTCAGGTGGCGGCTCTCGGATGTCGAAAGCTTGGGACAGCTCAGGAGTTCTCCGGTTGACAGCGCCGCGGACACGGTCACGCCTCGGTCCACTCCGACGACGGCGCCTGTATTCGGCGGTGGGATCGTGGGTGGAACGGCGGCGAACGCAATGTGCCAACGTCCCGCTCGGTCACGATTGATCCGGTATGACTTGGCCCTCGGAAGCGACCGGCTGAGCCGGAAGCGGACCCAGCCGACCTTCGGGATCAGAACGCGTGCCGCCTTGCCGCTCAGCTGTTCGACGCGGCCGGCCTGCGGCCCGACGATGCGAAACCCTTCATGGCGCCCGGCCGTCCGCCAGGTGGGTCGGCCATGGGTGCCGGCAAAGTAGTTCCGGCACGCCTGGTCGAAGTCGCGCAACGCCTGCTGCTGAACGGTCGACGAACCTGCGCGCAGCCAGTCGAAAGCTCCGCGCGCTTCGGCCAGTTGCCGAGTCTGTTCCACGAATCTCGGCGTCGGCCCCAGATCTCGCCGCCACATCGACCATTGCTCGTTTGCCAGGTTCCAGATGTATCGCGCATGAGCGCAGTGAAGCAGCAGGCCGGCTGCCTGCGCCGACGTCGGATACATGCGATAGCGCGACACGGTGATCAGGTAACCGCACGCCATGGACGGTTTCACGAACGGTGCGACGCGGTTCGCCTTTCCTCGACTCCGGAGGTTCCCGACCTATCGTTTGGGGATGACATCGGGGATGCGGGACTACTTGGACGGGCCGCACAAGGCGGCGCGGGATGTTGTGCGGGGGCGGTTGGCCGCGCACGCGGAATTGGCGGATCTGGCGGTGCGGTTGCCGCGGGACGAGTATCGCGACAAGGTGCTCGAGCTGTTGCTGGAGTCGGCTGCGGACGGGCTGCCTGCACGTGGGTATCCGAAGGAGTACGGCGGTGAGGGTGATCTCGGCGGGTTCATCGCGGGGTTCGAGACGCTTGCCTTCGGTGACCTGTCGGTGATGGTGAAGGCGGGAGTGCAGTTCGGGCTGTTCGCCGGCGCGATCCTGCATCTCGGGACGGAGAAGCACCACGAGCGCTACCTGGCGGATGCGGTCAGCGGGCGGTTGCTCGGTTGCTTCGCGATGACGGAGACCGGCCACGGGTCGAACGTGCAGGCGCTCGGCACGACGGCGACGTACGACGAAGCGACGGGAGAGTTCGTCGTTCACACACCGACGGAGGAGGCGCGGAAGGATTACATAGGTAACGCGGCGCGGCATGGGCGGATGGCGGCGGTGTTCGCGCAGCTTGTCGTTGGTGGTGAGAGACATGGCGTGCACTGCCTGCTGGTGCCGATCCGGGCCGAGGACGGTACGGCGCTGCCGGGCGTGACGCTGTCGGACTGCGGACCCAAGCTCGGGCTGAACGGCGTCGACAACGGGCGGATCGTGTTCGACCAGGTCCGGGTGCCGCGCGATGCCCTGCTGAACCGCTATGCCCAGGTTGATGCCGACGGCAACTACACGAGCGCGATCGAGAACCCGGACCGGCGATTCTTCACCATGCTCGGGACGCTCGTACAGGGACGCGTGTCCGTGGGCGGTGCGGCGATCAACGCGAGCAAGGTGGCACTGACGATCGCGATCAGGTACGGCGATCAGCGGCGTCAGTTCGGCGCTCCGGGCAGTGCCGAGGAGACGGTCCTGCTCGACTACCGGATGCACCAGCGGCGACTGTTGCCGTTGCTCGCCCGGACGTACGCGTTGCACTTCGCTCAGGCCGAGCTGGTCGAGCAGTTCGCACGGGTGTTCAACGACGATCGCGACGAGCACGACCGGCGAGCGCTGGAGGCGCAGGCGGCCGGGACGAAGGCTCTCGGGACATGGCACGCGACCGAGACCATCCAGATGTGCCGCGAGGCATGTGGTGGCGCCGGATACCTGGCGGAGAACCGGCTGGCCACGTTGAAGGCCGACACCGATGTGTTCACCACCTTCGAGGGTGACAACACCGTCCTGCTGCAGCTTGTGGCGAAGGGTTTGCTGACGGACTACCGCGAGTCGTTCGGCAAGCTCGACCCACTCAGCACGGCGCGGTTCGTCGCGGCGCAGGCGGTGGAGATCGCGGTCGAGAAGGCTGCGCTGCGACCGGTGATCGAGCGGCTGCGGGACGTCGTACCGAATCGGAGTGATGCGGCGGATCCGGATGCGGGGTTGCGGGACGATGCGTACCACTCGGGTCTGTTGCGGTTCCGCGAGGAGCACATGTTGTCCGGGGTGGCGCGGCGCTTGAAGGCCGGGATCGATGCGGGAGATGAGCCGTTCGACGTGTTCAACCGGTGCCAGGACCACGTGATCGCGGCCGGGCGGGCGCATGTCGACCGCGTCGTCCTGGAGGCGTTCCAGGCGGCGGTGCAGGATGCGCCGGAGGAGCTCCGGCCGCGGCTGCATGACCTGTACGACCTGCATGCGCTGGCAACGATCGAGGCAGAGCGCGCGTGGTACCTCGAGCACGGGCGGCTGTCGGCGGGGCGTTCGAAGGCGATCACCGCGCTGGTGAACGAATTGTGCGCGGCCCTCCGGCCCGCGGCGGTGGAGCTCGTCGACGCGTTCGGAGTACCGGGCTCAGCAGTGGAGGTGCCGATGGTTGTACCGTCGCAGCATGAGTGAGTCGATCGAACCCGCGTCGGCTGCCGAGGCCGCCCGCGAACTCGCCCGGGTACTGCTTGAGCAAGCCGATGCTCTGGACCTGCACGACCTGCGGGCCACCGGCGCGATCGAGAACGTCCGGGTCCAGGCCCGGGCGCTCGCGGACGCTGTCCACGAACGAGGCTGGGGCGACATCTTCCTCGGGATCGACTCGTACGACCCCGACGAGCTGGACGACCTGCCCCTGGGGCCGGACGACTTCGACGATCCGGCGGACTACCGGGAGATCGTCGAGGGCGGTGGTCTGGACGACCTCGAGGAGCTCGGGGAGCCGCTGCTGCCCGAGGACGGCGTCCGGCTCAGCTACCAGGCGCGCTACGACTACGTGGTGACCGACCCGGAGGCCTTCGTGCAGTACGTGCGGAGCCGCGCGGACGAGGCGCAGAACGACGAAGTGATCGACGACATCGAGGATGCGCAGTCGGCGTTCGAGCTGCTCTGCTACCTGGACGGGCTGGGCTCGAAGGAGTACGAGTCGTTCGGGCTGATCCCGGGCGGCGGCGAGGAATCGCACAAGGTGGTCGAGTTCTCCCTCTGGGACCTGGACCCGACCCGGCGCGACGACACCTACCCCTACTAGAAAGCTCCCGGGAATGGAACTTCCTCGCTGTACTGGTCCCCAGCAGCACCAGTACGGCGAGGAAGTCTCCACATAGAAACGCCGACCGTGCCGGACGTTGGTCGCCACCTCACTGGCGACCAACGCCCGACCGGCACGGCCGGCGTCCTGCTGTTGCCCCGAGAGGGCAAGTGGCCCGAAGGAGGGTGGGCCCGAAGCTCATTCCGAGGCCGGCAGGGGAGGTACAGTCCGGTCGCGGACGGGAGTTCGTCGGGAACCACCTGGACCCGGTGCCGGCGACCCGTCCGTCGCCGACAAGAGAACGTTGTCACGGGCCTGCTACTACCGGGAATCATCCGGTTCAAACATTTGCATTGCCTTTGAAGTAGGCAACGCTCAGTGAAACTTCCCTCACTTTCCGTGCAGATGTTGCCTTCTGCAACAACTAACCACTCGTCAAGACACTCACCGACGCAGCTGGGTGAGGACGGCGAGCACGCGGCGGTGGGTGTCCGGCGCCTCGTCGATGCGGAGCTTCTGGAAGATGCTGCGCATATGGCTCTCGACCGTCCGCTCGGCGAGGACGAGGTGCGCGGCGATCGCACTGTTCGAGCGCCCTTCAGCCACCAGCGCGAGCACCTCACGCTCTCGCGCCGACAACGCGGCCACCGGATCGTCGATACGCGTCGGCGTCACCAGCGCGGCGACAATCGCAGGGTCGAGCGCGGAGCCGCCGTCCACCACCCGGCGCATCGCGTCGAGGAAGTCCCCGACGCGGAGTACCCGATCCTTCAGCAGATAGCCGAACCCGCCGGTGCCGACCAGCCCGACCACGTGACGCGTCTCGATGTGCTGCGACAGCATGAGGATCGGCCGCGCCGGCGACTCCGCCCGCAGGATCACGGCCGCCCGTGCGCCGTCGTCGGTCATCGTCGGCGGCATCCGTACGTCGATGATGGTCAGATCGGGATCGACCGCGCGCACCACGTCGACCAGTTCGTCCGCGGCGTCCGCCGTACCGACCACGTCGTGGCCGTTCTCGGTGAGCAGGCGGCTCAAACCCTCACGAAACAAGGCGGAATCCTCGCCGATCACGATGCGCATGGGATCTCCACCGTGATCGAGGTTCCGGCGCCGGGCGGACTGTCCACGGTGAACTCTCCGCCAACCGAGGCGACTCGGTCTCGCAATGACGTCAGCCCGAACCCTTCCTTCGCCCCGCCCACACCGTCGTCGCGCACCACCGCGCGCAGTACCTGATCCGACAGCCCGACCGAGATCGAGATCCGGGTCGCCCGCGCGTGCTTGAGCGCGTTGGCGATCGCCTCACCGACAGTGAAGTAGACGGTTGTGGCGGCGCCCTCGCCGACCTCCAGCTCAGGTACGACGAGGTCGACCGGCAGCGTGCTGTCCGCGACCAGGTGTCGCAGCGCCACCGCGAGACCGTCATCGAGCCGACTCGGCCGCACCCCGTGCGCGATCCGCCGCAGCTCCGCGACGGTCTCCTCCAGCGTCTCGACTACCTCATCGAGCTCGCGGTACGCCGGTAGGCCGGGCTCGAGCTGGTACTGCACGGACCGTAGCCGCATCCCGATCGCGATCAACTGCTGCTGGGCGCCGTCGTGCAAGTCACGCTCCAGGCGATGCCGCTCAGCGTTCACCTCGTCCATCAATCGAGCTCGACTGGTCCGAACCTCAGTCAGTGCCTCCCGGAGCTCGAGCTGCAGTCGACTCACCTCGATCGGCAGGCGCGCTTCGACGACTGCTTCCCGAGCGCGCCGGACTCGACGCGCAGACGTCGTACCGAGGACCAGGGCACCGACCACGGAATCGCCGGTCTGCAACGGGATCGCGCCGGCGGGCGGTTCGAGCTCGGAGCCGGGTCGTCGCAGCAGGACCTGCAGGCCGGGGTCGTCGAGGGCGGAGCGCAGTACGGCCTCGATCTGTTCCGGCTCGGCCTCGCCGTCGCGCACTCGCCGTACGAAGTCGCGGATCCGGGCCAGCGCGACCGTGCGATCCGGATCGACCAACCGGCCCACTGTGCGATGGATCCAGTGGTAGACAGGAAGCAGGACCAGCGCGGTCACAAAGGCGGCCGTCGTAACGCCGACCCGGTCGGGGAAGAACCCGCCGGTCACGACGACCACCGCTGCGAACACGCCCGCCGAGATCAGCGTCGTGACGAGCCAGCTCACGGTCGCGCCGAGCAGCCGATCTATGTCGAACAGGTCGTGGCGCAGGATCGCGACCGTGATCGCGCCCGGGACCAGCACCAGCATCGCGATCAGGAACCAGGTGTACGCCAAGCTGCCGGGCGCGCCCAGTGCGGTCGCCAACCAGCTCAGACCCAGCAGGATCGGTACGGCGACGGCCGCGGCCATCAGCCAGCGCAGCCGCTGCCGGGTGAGCGGATCGCCACGTCGATAGCGCACAACGAGGCTGGACGCGGCCGCGAGCAACGTGGCCAGGAAGGCAGCGAAGGCGATGACGATCAGGACTGCGTGCGCTGGCGTGGTGCCGGTTCGCACGGCGTCCTCGCGGGAGACGACGAAGTTCACCAGCGCCGCCGAAACCGGCATCGCCGCCCAGATCCATCGCCACAGCCGACCGGGGAGCAGGCCATCGGGGAACAGCAGGACCAACGTGACAAACCCGAGGAAGAGCCACGGCCAGGCGCCGACCGCGACCTTGTCGACAACGGATGCCCCCGGCCACGGACTCGAGGTCCGCGCCGACGAGCCCCAGTCCTCGACGGTGAAGACGAGCGCGGGGACGGTCGCGGTCAGCGCCAAAGCCGGGCCGATCGGACTCGCCGGAGCACGTACGACGACCAGCCAACCCAGCAGCAAGGCAGGGAGCAGCAGCGCGGTCGTGATCGGCCAGTCGGCCGGCTGCCCGATCGACCACGGGCCGTAGGCGAGCACCGCGCGTACGACGGCGGCCGCGACGAACAGGACCGTCGCGGCAGCGACCGAACGCCGACGCCGGGGCACATCCACATGATGACCGCGGACGGCCGCCCGCGCACCAGTGCCAGCACGTAGCGGCTGTCCACAGGCAAGATCCGGCGACAGCACCGATGCGGTACACCCACCGAGAAGGCGACCGTGAAGGAGTCAGCTACTCGAGGAGGGGACTCCGATGATTGCCATCGCCACCGTTCTGTTCGCCTTTCCGCTCGGATTCTTCCTGCGGAACCGCCTGTCCGCGTACGTCGCGTACATCGCGATCTTCGCCTACTGCTTCACGTTCCAGACGCTCTACCTGCTGAGGGCGTGGGTCGGCGACAGCCATCAGGCCTTCCCGGCCGACCCGGAGACGTTGCCGCTCGGCTACCTCGGTGTCACCGCGGGGATCTACGCCGCGGGCTTCGTCCTCGTCACCGTTGGTCACCGGGTCGGGGCCAAGCGGCGTTCACGCGCCGTCGACCTCGACCCGGTGACGTGATCAGGCGAGCTCGAGAGACGGGCGGGCCGGGACCTCGCCGTACGTCGTGGTGCGCTGCCGGGCCGGGCGCCCGGCAGCGGTCGCCATTGCGGTGAGTTCGGCGATCGACTTGCGGCTGCCGTGCTTGGAGCCGGCCATCCGGCTGATGGTCTCCTCCATCAGCGTGCCGCCGATGTCGTTGACGCCGCCGTTCAGTACGGCGACGCAGCCGTCGACGCCGAGCTTCACCCACGAGCACTGGATGTTGTCGATCCGCCCGTGCAGCATGATCCGCGCCATCGCGTGTACCGCGCGGTTCTCGTCGTACGTCGGACCCGGGCGCGCGACCCCGGCCAGGTAGATCGGCGAGTTCTGGTGGATGAACGGCAGCAGGACGAACTCGGTGAACCCACCCGTCTGATCCTGGACGGCGGCGATCGTGCGCAGGTGCTGGACCCAGTGGTGCGGTGCGTCGACATGGCCGTACATCATCGTCGAGCTGGACGGCAGGCCGACCTTGTGCGCCGTACTGATCACCTCGATCCAGCTTGCCGTGGGCAACTTTCCCTTGGTGAGGATCCAGCGCACGTCGTCGTCGAGGATCTCGGCGGCGGTACCGGGGATGCTGTCCAGGCCGGCCTCCTTCACCGAGATCAGGAACTCCTCGATCGACAGACCGGTGCGGACCGAGCCGTTCACGATCTCCATCGGGGAGTACGCGTGGACGTGCATCTCCGGCACGCGATCCTTGACCGCGCGGACGAGATCGGCGTACGCCGTACCCGGGAGGTCCGGGTGGATGCCGCCCTGCATGCAGACCTCGGTCGCGCCGATGACCCAGGCCTCCTCGGCGCGCTGGCCGACCTCGTCCATCGAGAGGGAGTAGGCGTCGGCATCGGTGCGGCGCTGGGCGAACGCGCAGAACCGGCAGCCGGTGTAGCAGACGTTGGTGAAGTTGATGTTCCGGTTCACCACATAGGTGACGTCGTCGCCGACCGTTGCCTTACGCAAGTTGTCGGCGATCTGCGCAAGCTCGTCGAGCGCAGGCCCGGTCACGGTCATCAACGTCAGCGCCTGGGCGTCGGAGAGCCCGGCCGGGTCACGCTCAGCGGCGGCCAAGGCCGCCTTCACGTCGGCCGAGATCCGCTCGGGGGAGCTGGCGTCGGGAGCGGTCGGCCCGCCGGCCGATGTCCCGGCCACGCCGCCCACGCCGCCCACGCCGCCCACGCCGCCCACGCCTGCCGCGCCTGCCGCGCCTGCCGCGCCTGCCGCGGCTGCTTCAGCGGCCGCTGCTTCTGCGGCTCGCCGGGCTGCGACGTCCTCGCGCAGTACGTCCCAGTCGCCGTACGCCGCGTCGAAGTCCGAGCGGGTCTCCGTGCGGCGGCCCTCGGTGTCGATCGCCGTGTGGAGGTCGGTGCGGCCGACGCTGTCCCAGCCGCCGTCCGGCTCCTGCCAGGGCAGGCCGACGGGCTTGGCGTCCTCGTTGGCCAGGCCGGTGGCCGGGTCGACCAATGCCTCGACGTGCGAGATCAGCCGCGGGTCCAACCACGGCTCACGCAGGTACTCCGGATGCGCCGTGAGCCGCTCACGCAGTACGAAGCCCGCGTCCGCCGTAACCTTCGCCAGGTCGTCGATCTGGGGCCACGGCCGCTCCGGGTTCACGTGGTCCGGAGTCAGTGGCGACACCCCGCCGAAGTCATCCACGCCGGCGTCGAGCAAAGCGCGGCACTCAGCCAGGTCAACCAGGTTCGGCGGCGCCTGCACCCGCACCCGCGGCCCGAGCACGATCCGCGTGACCGCGATCGCGGCCAGCCACTCGTCCAGCGGTACGTCGGCGTCGTTGCGCATCGCCGTGTCCGGCTTCACCCGGAACCCCTGGATGATGACTTCCTGGATCCCGTTGTACTGCCGCGCAACCTTGCGCAGCGCGAAGATCGAGTCCGCCCGCTCGGGCAGCGTCTCGCCGATCCCGATCAGCAGTCCGGTCGTGAACGGCACGTTCGACCGACCCGCATCCTCCAGCACCCGCAGCCGGATCGCGGGGTCCTTGTCCGGCGACCCGAAGTGCGGCTGCCCCTTCTCCTCGAACAGCCGCCGCGAGGTGGTCTCCAGCATCATCCCCATGCTCGGCGCGACCGGCTTCAACCGCTGCAGGTCCTGCCACGACATCACGCCCGGGTTCAGGTGGGGCAGCAGACCGGTCTCCTCGAGGACCCGGATCGCCATCGCCCGCACGTAGTCCAGCGTGCTGTCGTACCCGGCCTCCTCCAGCCACTGCCGTGCCGCGTCCCACCGGTCCTCGGGCGCATCGCCCAGCGTGAAGAGCGCCTCCTTGCAGCCCAGGGCCCCTCCCTGCCGCGCGATCTCCAGCACCTCGTCCGGCGACAGGTACGGCGCGTGCACGCGACCGGGCGTCGTCGCGAACGTGCAGTAGTGGCAGCGATCCCGGCACAGCCGGGTCAGCGGGATGAAGACCTTCTTCGAGTACGTGACGATGCCGGGCCGGCCGGCGTCGGCCAGGCCCTGGTCGCGAACGCGGGCCGCGGTCGCCATCAGTGCGGTCAGCGCGTCGCCGCTCGCGCCGAGCAGCACCTCCGCCTCCGCCGGGTCGAGGGTCTTGCCGTCGTCCGCACGCTTCAACGCGCGCCGCATCGCAGTACTGAAATCGTTGGCCACGAAATCCGAGCCTAAGACGGGAAAACCGGTCGATCTCGCGATTCCGGGCACCAAAAACAATCCGTACAGACGTCCTGATAGTTTGCTGTTCGTGCAGGTCAGGAGGGTTGTGGACGGCCGACGGCTGCGCGGTGAGCAGCGGCGGAACGAGCTGCTGCGCGCGACGCTGACCGTCATTGAACGCGACGGAGTCGCAGGTGTGAGCCATCGTGCGGTGGCCGCTGCGGCCGATGTCTCGGTCGCTTCGATCACATACCACTTCCCGACGCTGGACGATCTCCTCGTCGCCGCACTCCGCTCGGCCGCGGACGATCTCGCCGTCGAGCTGCACGGTCGGGGCAGCGAGCTGGGCGCACGCCCGGCCGACGAACTGGCGCGGTTGATCGAGCACAGCGTTGTACGGCGGCGTGGCCGGACGCTGGCGCTCTACGAGCTGTACCTGTACGCCGCGCGCCGACCGGAGCTCCGCGAGACGGCCGGCGCGTGGTTGGAGCCGTTGACCGAGATCGCGCGGACGTTCACTGCGGATCCGCAGAAGGCGCGGCTGCTGGTGGCAGCACTGGATGGCTTGCTGATGCAGGCGCTGATAGGTGCGCGTGAGATCGACCAGCAGGACGTGGCTGCGCTGGTGCAGGTGCTGAGGTAGCGCAGGGGCTACCTGTAGCCGGGTGTTCAGGCCAGGGTCTCCGGCTGTGGCAGAAGGTTGGCTGGGGGCATGCTGAGGTTGTCTGTCGGGGCGCTGCGGACCAGGTGGCAGCTGTTCGCCGGTGCGGTGGTTGCTGTTGCACTAGGGGTTGGGCTGGTCCAGTCCGGGTTGCAGATGCTGGCTGCGACGGATCGGCCCGTGCTGCCGGCAGGACTGTCGGCGTACCAGCGGGCCGAGGTGCGGGAGGGGTACGTCGGGGCCGCGACACTGCTGGGGATGTCGGTCATGCTGGCCGTGTTCCTGAGCGTGTTCATCGTCAGTACGACGTTCGGGTTCGTGACGGTGCAGCGGCGGCGGGAGTTCGGGTTGCTGCGACTGGTGGGTGCGCAACGGGGCTATCTGTGCTTGATGGTGGTCACCGAGGCCGGACTGCTCGGGCTGGTGGGCAGCGTGGTCGGTCTGCCGCTCGGAGTGCTGGCGACGTGGGCTCAGTCGTGGCTGCTCGTACGGCTGGGGATGTTGCCGAGCTGGTTCGAGGCGCCGTGGGATCAGGGTGCGGTGTGGGCGGCGATGATCGTCGGCGTCAGTACGGCGCTGGCCGGCGTACTCGCCGCTGCCTGGCGGGCGTCGCGGATCAACGCGCTGGAGGCGGTCGTGGAGGGATCGGCTGCGCGGCGGGTGATGACTGGCTGGCGATGGTTCTGGGGGCTGTCGGCCACGTTCGGCACGGTGGTGCTGGTGATCGCGGCGCAGGCGGCGCGCGATCTCGTTGCGGGGTTGATGATCGGGCTGGTCGTGATGATCAGCGGGTCGGTCGCGTTGAGCCAGCTGAGTCCGGTCGTCGTACCGCTCGTCGGTCGGGTCCCCGCGGTCGTTGTCCGGGGCAACTTGATCGCGGATCTCGCGCGGGCCGGCGTGCTGCACGCGGTACGGCGAAGCGCGGCGACGGCGGCGCCCTTGATCGTGCTGGTCGGGCTGGTCGTCGGATTGTGGGGGACGTTCGGCTCGCTGGCGAAGGCGGTCGGGGTGGAGCAGGAACGGCTGATCACGGCGGACGTTGTCGTTGATCATGCGGTTGCGCCGGGGCCGGGGATCGTGGCGGCGTCGACGCAGACCGCCGTACCGATCGTCGTCACGCGTGGGAAGAACACGGTGTACTCCGAGGCGATCGGGATCGATGCGGCGGCGTACCAGCAGACGCACAAGCTGCGGCCGCGGAAGGGTTCGCTGGATCGGCTGACCGGGCGAACGATCGCGATCGGGCCCGGGATGGCGGTGGAGGGGTACAAACTCGGGTCGATCCTGAAGGTTGCTCTCGGCAACAGGGTGGTCGCGGTGAAGGTCGTTGCGATCATGCCGGAGACGCTGAATGTCAGCGAGAACTTCTTCATCCCGCGGAGCCTGCTGCCGGCGGGTGGGCGGACCGAGACGTTGGTCAAGCTCGCGCCCGGCGCGACGATGGACGGTCAGACCGTGGAGGAGTGGGCGGAGGCGCGCGGTGAGGCGCAGCAGCGGAGCAACTCGGGCCTGTTCGCTGCGCTGATGGGGTTGGCGGGGGTCTTCACGGCCGTCGCGGTGGTCAATGCGGTCGTGATGTCGACGGCTGATCGGCGGCGCGAGTTCGCGCTGGGGCGGATGGCCGGATTGACGCGTGGGCAGGTTGTTGCGATCGCTGTGGTGGAGTCCGCGACGGTTGTGGTGGTCGGCGTACTGCTTGGAGGTTTGGTTGCCGCGGCCGCGATGGCCGGGATTGCGGCGGGTCCTTACGGCCTTGCAGCGTTGGCGATTCCGTGGCGGCTGCTTGGGTTGATCTTCGCGTCGGCCCTGGTGGTTGTCGGTACGGCGGCAGCGCTCACTGCTTATCGCGCGACGTCTCGCCGGCTCGGCACATACTGAGCAGGACGAGGTGGTGGAACGGGCGGATCAAGTTGTAGTAGAACCGACCCGCCGGCCGCAGGAACTGCACGAGGGTGACCACCTTGAACGTGGCCGGGCGCTCGTTGTCGGTGAAGAACGCGAGATACCCGATCAGGTGGTTGTCCGAGATCCTCAGCAGCAGATAGTGGTCCTCTTCGCCGCGCACGACCGTGAAGAACGCGTCCTTCTCGCCCGGCGTGAAGCTGACGGTCTCCGGCCGAATTCGCCGCGAGTCGGGCACGGTTGCCGTCTCGAGGCGCAGTACCGTCGCGACCGCGATCCGGATGGCGAACAATCCCTTGACCCACAACGGGCTGTGGCTCAGCGCGCCCGCGATGAACTCCCGCAGCGTCACGTCGCCCCGCGCGGTCTTCACGTCGATCTCGTCCATGACCGGGATCAGGTCGTCGAGCTCGTGCAGTGTGGTCGGCATCGTTCGCTCCCTCTAATCGATCAGGCGGAGAGTGAGGTCGTAGATCTCGCGCAGATTCGCCCGCTCGATCGGCGGCAAGACCTGCTCGGCCCCGATCAGAATCAGATACAGCAACTGCGCGAACCGATCTGCGTCAACGTCGGCCCCCAGCCCACGACACAGCTCCTTCAGGTACGCCGTCCGCGCCTCGTCCACCCGCTCCTGCGCCGCCCGCACGTCGGGATCCTGCAAAGCCCACGCCCGCACAGCAATCTCCAACGCCGCACTGTCCGGATCCGCCAGCACCAACCGCAACAAATGCTCCAACTTCGCCCGCGGCTTGGCGTTCTCCTGCTGGATGGCGTCGATCAACCGGGTGGTGTACTGCGCCTCGAAGTACTCCATGAGCGCCGTCTTGAACCCGGCGGCACTCCCGAAGTGGTGGTAATACGACCCCTTGGTCACCCCGAGCTGATCCGTCAACCGCTCGATGGTGATCGCCGGCGCCCCCTCGGTCGCCAACAAATCGAGCCCAGCATCCAACCACTCAGTCCGCGTCACCACACGCAGACCATACCATACGGTTTGGTATGGTCGGTCAGGCGTCGGCGACGGTGAGGGCTTCGGCTTCGGTCTCGGAGTGGTTGGTGGGGACTCGTAGGTGGGAGAGGGGCTTCCAGCCGGAGGCCAGGACGCCGACGGCGAGGAGGACGGCGATTGCGCCTACGTAGAAGGGGAGTTGGATGTTGAATTCCTCGCCGAGCTTGCCGGCCAGCCATGGTGCGACGGCGCCGCCGGAGAAGCGGACGAAGGAGTAGGCCGCGGAGGCCGTGCCGCGCTCGACCGGAGCCGCTGACATGACGGCCTCGGTGATCAGGGTGTTGTTGATGCCGAGGAACAGCCCGGCCACGACCACGCCGATCGCCAGGACCGCCTTGTGGTGGGCGAACAGGCCCATCACTGCAAGGTCCGCGCTGAACAGCAGCAGCACGGTCATCGCGACCGGCAGCGTGCCGAACCGGCGCTGCAGTCGCGGCGCCACGAACACCGAGGTGAACGCGAGACATAGACCCCAGCCGAAGAAGATCAGGCCGATCTGCCGCGCCGACATCGCCAGCGGGAACGGGGTGAACGCGAGCAGCGTGAAGAAGCCGAAGTTGTACAGCAGTGCGGTGATCGCCACAGTCGCCAGCGACCGGTGCCGTAATGCCTTCAGCGGCTCGAGGATCGACGTACGGCGGGCTTCCGGCGGCGAGGCGGGTAGCAGGAATGCGGTCGCGGCGAGCGCGATCGTCATCAGTACGGCGACGCCGAAGAACGGGCCGCGCCAGGAGATCGTGCCGAGCTCACCGCCGACGAGCGGGCCGGCCGCGATGCCGACCCCGAGGGCGGCCTCGTACAGGATGATCGCCTCGGCGACCGAACCGGCGGCCGAGTTCACGATCGTGGCGAGGGCGGTCGCGATGAAGAGCGCGTTACCGAGGCCCCAGCCGGCCCGGAAGGCGACGATCATGCCGATGCTGTTGGACGCGCCGGCCAGCGCGCTGAAGACGACGATGATGGCCAGGCCGATCAGCAGGGTGCGCTTGGCGCCGATCCGGCTCGAGACCGCGCCGGTGATCAGCATCGCGACACCGATGACCGCCATGTAACTGGTGAACAGCAGCGAGACCTGGGACGGGCTCGCGTGCAACTGCTCGGCGATCGGCTTGAGGATCGGGTCCACCAGGCCGATGCCCATGAATGCGATCACGCAGGCGAACGCGACCGCCCAGACGGACTTGGGCTGCTTCAGGAACGATGAGTTGCTCACCGGGGCGTGTCCTCCAGAGGTTCGAGGGTGAGGAGTTTGTGGATGACGGCGACCGCGGCCTGCAGTGTGGTGAGGTCCGTCGCGGAGAGTTGGTGAAGCCGGGAGGCCAGGGCGACCCCGGCCTGCCGCCGGGCGCTGTTCAGTTCGGCGAGGCCGGCATCGGTGAGGCTGATCAGGCTGGCGCGGGAGTCGGCCGGGTCGGCCGCGCGGCGGACCGAGCCCTGCTCCTCCAGGCGTTGGACGAGATTGGACATCGTCGGCTGGGAGCACCGGTCGGCCTTGGCCAGCTCACTGATCCGGGCCTGGCCCAGCTCGTCCAGCCGGCCGAGCACGCGCATCGCGGCATGCGGCAGCGTGTTCACGTCCCGGGTCGCCATCCGGGTCAGTCGCGACGACGCGACGACGACATCCTCGCCGAGCCGAGTCAGATCCGTAGCAATCACACTGACAAATATACATAGGAATGCTATGTATATCCACAGGAGTGAACGAGATCACCCCGCAGCCCGAACTCAGGCGACGGCGGGCGCCGCGGCGCGGGCGAAGAGGCGGTCGAACACCGCGACCCGGTCGAACTGCAACGCGTACGCCCGTGCGCGCCGCTCGGCCGCCGCCCGCTGCTCGTGGGTCCAGTCGCACACGACCTCGTCGAGCACGGTCCGCAGCGTGGCCGGGTCGTGCTGCGGCACCAGCAGAGCCGTATCGCCGACGGCCTCGGGTACGCCGCCCGTCGCGCAGGTGATGATCGGCCCGCCGCCGGCGAGGGCCTTCTCGACCAGCGCGATCCCGAACGTCTCCACGAACTCCGGCTGCTCGCGGGTCGGCAGCACGAACGCCGCGCTCCCCGCCATCAGCGCCGGCTTCTCCGCGTCGTCCACGTCGGTCAGCACCCGCACCCGCTCGCCCAAGCCCAAGGCCGCCACCCGCGCCACTACCGCAGCTTCGTGCGGACCGCGCCCGGCCAGGACCAGCGGCATCCGCTCGGCCGACCGTGAGCCGGCGTACGCGTCGATCAGGTCGTCGATGCCCTTCGCCGACGCGATCCGGGACAGGAACAGCACGTACCCGTCCCTCGAAAGGCCCCGTCGGGTAAGGGTTTCGGCGATCCTGTCGTCGGTGAGCGACAGGTAGGTCCAGGAGTCGACGGCCGGGTAGGAGATGGCGATCCGCTCACGGCACCGCTGCGCGAACGTCGTACCGTGCATGTCGTCGAGGGTCGCGGCCGAGGCCACGATCAGGTCCTTGGTGTACTCCGACACCGCCACGCAGTGGTCGGCCGCGAGGTAGACCGACAGGATGTGCGCGGCCGCCCCGAACCTGCCGCTGGACACGCAGTCGCGCACCACGTTGGTGATGTCGGAGCCGACCGCCTCAGCCACTGTGACGACCTGTGCGGGCCCGACCAGGCGCGCCACCTGGACGGCCTCTTGTACGGCGATCGTGTGTGGGCTCAGGTACAGCGACATCGCCACCGTCGGCACTCCGTCGCTGAACAGCTCGATCAGCCGCCCGATCAGCCCGGACAGATAGCGCCCGTCCGGCACCCGGTAGTCGCCAACCGGCGAAGGCCGCTCGACCGTGATGCCCGGGCTGTACGGCAGCACGCGGTCGAGTGGTTTCAGCGGCAGCCCGGCCGCCTCCAGCGCATCCAGCGGCCAGGTGACGATCCGTACGTCGTCGAACCCGCGGGTGAGCGCCACCTCCGCGAGGCACCGCGCCTCACCGGAGTGCCCGCAGATCACCGGGTCGGCGCGGACCACGATGACCAGCCGCCGGTTGGGTGTGGACGGAACGAGTGTGTTGTCAGCGATGTTCATGCCCACCTCCAGTGGTGTGCAGCGGGTCGGATGTTGATGGTGGCCGGATCCGGGAGCCCCAGCGGGACGGCTGCGGGCCGAGCTCGATGTGCAGGTTGCGGATGTGCCGTAGTTCCCGGCCGGAGATCCAGGGGCGTTCGAGGGTCTTGCCGTCCACCGCGACGGACTGGACGTAGGAGACCGGTCCGCCCGCCTCGACCGGTTCGAATCCTGTGGTGGTGATCGACAGTTCGCCGTCCGGCAGCCGGCTGGTGGACTCCGCCACGGCCGGCGCGCTCAGCAGGAACAGGTTCTGCCCGGCCACCGGGAACAGCCCGAGCGTCGCCCACACGTACCAGGCGGACAGCCCGCCGGAGTCGTCGTTCCCTGGCAGCCCGCCCCGGCCGGTGCCGAACTGGTTGGCGACCGCGGCATGCACCACCTCGGCGGTCCGGTCCGGCCGTCCGGCGTAGTGGTAGGACCACGGCGCCTCGTAGTCAGGCTCGTTGTTCAATCCCTCGAACCGGCTCAGGCCGTACCCGACGTTCATCTCGGCCACGCTCGGCGCCACCCCCGGCTGGGTGACCGGACCGGCGTTGTACCCGAAGAAGCGGTCGAGCAGCCCCACGAATGCCGCATCGCCGCCGGCGAGCGCGATCCGGGCGCGCATGTCGTGCAGCAGACGGAAGGAGTAGTTCCACCGGCCGCCCTCGTAGAACGTTGAGTCGCGCAGCAGGCCGGTGTCCGGGTCGTACGCCGCCTGCCAGCCCTGGGCGAGGTCGCCCATCTGCTGCGCCAGCGTCCGGTCGCGTACCTTGCGGGCGATCGCCGCGGTGCAGTGGTAGGCGTACGCCAGATCGAGCGTGTGGCTGATCGGATGCGCCACACCGTGCACCAGGTAGTCCTCGCCGTACGTCCGGCGCAGGTCCATCTCCAGGTGCACCATGGCCCAGTCCCAGTCGATACCGGGAAGATCCAGCTGGCACAGGTCGGCGAAGAAGGTGTGGGCGAGGGCGCTGCCCTGCCGGGAGAACCGGTCGGCACCCTTGGCCATCCGGTAGCCGATCGGCAGATTGCCCTCCTGCTCGCAGATCGACAGCAGCGCCCCGGCCAGCTCTACGGAACGCTGTGGGAACAAGGTGTTCATCAGCGGCAGTTGGGTGCGGTAGATGTCCCACATCGTGCAGATGTCGAACGCGTAGGGACCCTCGGTCGTCCACGACGGGCTCTCGTCCGGGGCGAAGCACGGCTTGACCAGCGAGTGGTAGAGCGCCGTACCGAAAACCGTTGCCTGCTCGTCGGACTCGGCCTTGATCGTCACCTTGCCGAGGTGGTCGCGCCAGGTGGCTGCCGTCTCGTCCCGCCGCCCGTCGAACGTGACCTGGGTACGGCCGACGTCCGCGTGCAGGTTCTCGCGGGCCTTCTCGCACCCGCGCAGCGAGAAACCCAGCCGCACCTCGACGGTCTGCTCGGCCCGCGAGGGACCCATGAACATCAGCCCGAACGGCCGCAGTGTGGTCGGCCGGATGTAGTCGAAGTCGAGGCGGGTACCGCCGGGCATCAGGCGCCGGTCGTACCACAGCAGCTGCCGCCAGCCGGGGGCGTCGACCTCCAGGTGTACGGCGAGCGGCACCCCCTCGACATGGATCTCGCCCTGGGCCACGCCCGGCTCCAGCATCGCCAGGTGGGCCTTCAGCGGCACGGTCCGGCTGTGCGGGATGGCCAGGCCGCCGGTCGAGGCGTCGATGACGATCCGGGCGGCGTCATCCGCCGGGAACGTGTACTGGTGGACGGCCGACTTTGGGCCGACCGTGACCTCGCAGTGCACCCCCGAGCTCAGCGTCGCCGCGTAGTAGCCGGGCTCGGCCACCTCCTCGAGCAGGTCCCAGGTGGTGCCCAGGTCGTCGAGCGGTCCGAGCATCGGCGTGACCCGGAAGTAGTTGTAGTACTTGCGGATGGCGCCGGTGCCGGATTGCTGGAAGTGCGTGAAGCCGGAGGCGACCGGGCGGTCGTACAACAGGTCGGGCACGCCCTCGGTGTTGAAGTCGTACTGCCCGTATCCGGTCGGGTAGGCGCCGGAGTACGGGCAGGCCGACACCATCCCGAACGGGTGCATGGCACCCGGGTGGGTGTTGCCGACCTGGGGTTTTGGCCACCACCAGGTCGCCGCCAGACCCTGAGGCGTTGGCAGATCGGTGGCGCCGGACCCGATGAACGGGTCGACGTGCTCGTACATCGGCTCACCGCCTCGCGCGGCTGTCGTGGACTCTCAAAGTAGGAAGCGCATGTTTCAGCCGCATGACCGAACGAGACGCGCAGGTTACGACCGCGCCGCCGCGATCCGCGCCCCCGGCCGAGGAAGCTGGGGGATACTGGTGATTCCGGCCGCTGGAGGGGGAGGACATGAGCTCGCTCCGGATCGACGCGGAAACCGCGATCATCCTGCGCGAGGCGTTCCACAAGATCCAGGCGCTGGACCGGACCGATCATCACGGGCTGTACGACTACGTCCGCGGCGTGGCGTGCAAGCTCGCCCGCGTCGACACCTTCTACATCGGCTTCCTGCAGGGCTCGAACCGGGTGCGCTTCCCGTACGGGTACGACAGCGGCAAGTTCGACGATCCGGCCACGCACACGTACGGTCCGAACGGCCAGACGGCTTGGTTGATCAAGCATCGCCAGACCTATCGGTTCGCGTACGACAACGGCGACGTGCTGAATGCGGGTGTGCCGTGCGGCGACACGAGCAAGCAGTCGGCCGACGCCGTCACCGTGCCATTGTTCCGCCAGACGGGCGAGCTGGTCGGCATGGTGTCGATGCAGAGCTACGCGCCGGACAGCTACGACGACAACGCGGTACGGGCGTTCGAATGGCTGGCCGAGATGGTCGCCCGGGTGCTGGGCCGTGAGGACGAGGACCGTCAAGCACTGCGGCTGCTCCCGGCCGGCGAGGACACCCCGAACGTGCTCACCTCCGACCACGTCATGGAGTACCTCTCCAACCGGATCGCGTCACTGCGCACGATCGCGGGCGATGCGCTGGACGCCGGAGTGATGGCGGATGCGGTCAGGGATCGTCTGGCCGAGTTGATCCTGACCGCGGAGCAGACGCAGTCCGAGCTGATCGAGATGATGCTGGACGTCGACGAAGGCCCGGAGCGACGCTTCACCAGTCTGACCCGCGCGCAGCAGGGCGTCGCACTCCTGCTGGTCGAGGGCTACGACAACGACCAGCTCGCCACCGAGCTCGGCATCAGCCTGAATACGGTGAAGTCCCACCTCAGCACGATCCTGCGCAAATACGAGCTGGACAGCCGGGCGCAGGTCGCCGACGACGTACGGCGGTATCTCGCTCGGTGAGCCTTGTCAGAGCTGCTCGGCGATGGCTTCGGCGGCGTCGGCCGGGCCGTTGGCGGCGGCGTACAGCTTCTGGATTCGTTCGGCGGCTTCGTGATGGGTCTCGGTGTCGAGCATCTGGGTGGCGAGCTCGGTGAGGGTGCTCGCGCGGCGGGCGGCGCCGAGGCGTTCGACCAGGACGATGTTGAGGTCCTGCTCGATGTGCAAGGGGATGCCGAGGAGCGGCGTACCGCTGGCCATGGCCGTCTGGACGCTGCCCTGGCCGCCGGTGGTGACGGCGAGGTCGACCTGTGGCATGACTAGGTGGCTGGGGAGGACGCCGTCGATGAGGATGCGGTCGGTGGCCAGGTCGCCGAGGTCGTGGATGGTGCCGGCGACGAGGATTCGTACGTCGAGGCGGCTCAGCTCGGCGATCGCCGTACGGACCTGCGCGGGCGGCGTCGACGTCATGGCGAGGTAGATGGTCGGGCCGGGGCGATCGAGGAACGACTGCACCCTGGCCGGCATCGGCAGGTTGAGTTGGGCGAACAGTGGCCCGACCGCGCGGAGTCGTGCGCCGGCTCGATAGCCCTTGCCGGGAGTCCATGCAGCCAGGTCGGCGGCCGAGATCCCCAGCACTTCCGGAACCTCGGGCACCAACGAGAGATCGCCGAGCAGGAGCGCTGCCAGGCTTGGGATCTGCTCGACGCCGAGCTCGGACGCGACGCGGTTGAAGCCACCGCAGTACGCCGTGATCCGGTTGGGCGACCTGTTGATCAGGAACCGGGCCAGCCAGTCCGGTGCGTGCTTCAACCGCGGATCGACCGGGTGGGTCGGCGCCGGGAGCAGGCGACGCTCGAAGACCGGCGGCACGAAGCTCCCGGCGTGTTCGGTGATCACGCGTACGCCGGTCAGCCGCGACGACAGCAACGTGGTCAGCGTGAATCCCGTGACGGCGACCGTGATCCCGTGAGCGCGGAAGTACTCCGCCTCGGCCGCGATGTACGTCCGGATCTCGGCGTCGTCGTACATGCTCTGCCGGGGATCGCCGAGGCCGACGGCCGAACCGACGAAGGCGGCGGCGCGGGTGGCGGACAGTCCGGGACCGATGACGTCGTACTCGATCCCGGCTTCGGTCAGCAGGCGCTCGTGCGGACCGCCGTGGGTGGCGACCCGGACCTCGATGCCGAGTGCGGTGAGGGCCCGGTGGAGCTCGAGCATCCGGGAGGTCTCGGACAGGTAGGCGCAGTGCGGCAGTAAGCAGATCACGGTTGCCCCCTTCGATGTTGGTAGGTAATATATTGCCTATGTCCTCCAGGAGCAAGAAGCTGTTCGGGATCGGGGCGGGTTCGGAGCTGGCGCCGTCGGTGCGGGCGTTCCGGACGACGTTGGTGCTGGCGCAGAAGCTGCGCTACGAGATGGACGAGCGACTGCGGGCGGACGGATTGACCACGCAGCAGGCCGCGCTGATCACCGCCGTGAAGGCGATGGGGAAGCCGTCGCTCGCGGAGGCCGCGGCCGCGCTGGGGAGCACGCATCAGAATGTCGCGCAGATCGTCGCGGCCCTGCAGCGCAAGGAGTTGCTGGCGGTCGAGCCGGATCCTGCCGACAAGCGTCGCAAGTTGCTATCAGCAACTAATCACAGTTCGGCGTACTGGCGGGAGCGGGACGCGGGCGACGTCGCGGCGATCGACGACTGGTTCGCCGACCTGAGTCCGGCCGAGCTCGAGACGTTCTGCGAGTTGGCCGAGCGTGTGATCGAAAGAGTCGGCCGTGATTAGGGCGGCGCTCGGAAGCACGGTGTTCTTCTTCGCTGCGCCGTGCATGGTCGGCGGCGTGATCCCGTGGTGGGTGAGCGGCTGGGCGGCGCCGCGGTTCTGGCCGGGATTCGTCGTGGTGGCGATCGGGGCGTTCGTCGTACTGCGGGCGTTCGTGCGGTTCGTCCGGGAAGGTCGCGGGACGCCGGCGCCGGTCGCGCCGACCGAGGAGTTGGTGGTCGGCGGCGAGTATCGCTTCGTCCGCAACCCGATGTACGTCGGCGTCGTCACCGCGATCTTCGGCCAGGCGCTCGTCTTCCTCGACTGGCGAGTCGTTGTGTACGGCGTGATCGCGTGGGCCGTGATGGCCGCGTTCGTGAAGGGCTACGAGGAGCCGATCCTGCAGGAGCAGTACGGCCGGCGGTACGAGGAGTACCGCCAGGCCGTACCTGCCTGGGTGCCTAGGTTCGCACCGCTCGGCCGTGGGCGTCGCGGAACAGGCTGACCGGGATCGGCCCGCGATGCAGGACATGCGGGATGTCGGCCCAGGGGAGCAGGGGTTCGGTTGTGTTGAGAGTGCGGAGTCGGTCGAGGGCCTTGGCTGACGGCGTGGACAGAGTGGCCACGGTCTCCGCGCTGTAAGGGATGTAGTCCTCGGCCGGTTGTGGCCGGAACAGCGGGTCGTGCCGTTTGAGCAGGATGCAGGTCTGGCGCGGGTCGAGCAGGTCGGCGTCGATGGTCCAGTAGGGGAGCGAGCCGGGGCCGATCCGGCCGGACTCGCGGAGCGCGTCGAAGATCGGCGCCGGATGGACCGGTGACAGGAAGACGACATCGGTCCAGGTGCAGTCGAGGAGCGGGATCGGACGGCTCAGCGCCTGCGGGCGGTCGGCGTACTTCTCGGCGTGGCGTTCGTACAGGTCGGGATAGCGCTCACGGAGTTGGTTCAGGGGGAGGATGTCGTCGCCGCGGATGTCGCCCGCGGCCTTGTAGAGAAGTGTCGGCATACACAAAAGCCTCCGAACACAGGAAGTCTGCGTCAGAGGCTTATATAGATTTTATCGGATGGCAGGGCCAGGTACGTTGACCGGCATGGACAAGCGCTTCCTCGGCCGGACCGGCCTGCAGGTCACCGAGCTGTGCCTCGGCACGATGACGTTCGGCAGTGAGACGGACGAATCCACCGCCCACCGGATCATAGACGAGTACGTCGCCGCCGGCGGCACGATGATCGACACCGCCGACACCTACTCCGCCGGCTCCTCCGAGGAGATCATCGGCAGCTGGCTGAAGAAACAGAACCGCGACGACCTGGTCATCGCCACCAAGGTGTACGGCGAAGCCGGCCCCGGACAGCCCGTTCGCGGTGCCGGGCGGAAGCACATCCTCGCCGGAGTCGAGGACAGTCTCCGACGGCTGCAGACCGACTTCATCGACCTCTACCAGATCCACGTCTTCGACGACGCGACCCCGCTCGAGGAGACGCTCAGCACTCTCGATGCGCTGGTGACCAGCGGGAAGGTCCGCTTCATCGGCGCGAGCAACCTGACCGGCTGGCAGTTGCAGAAGGCGATCGACCTCAGCCGCGGGCACGGCTGGGAGCCGTACGTCTGCCTGCAGCCGCTCTACAACCTGCTCGACCGCGACGCCGAGCTCGACCTGATCCCGGTCTGCCTCGCCGAAGGCGCCGGCGTGATCGCCTGGAGTCCGCTGGCCGGCGGCTGGCTGTCCGGGAAGTACAGCAAGGACGCCGGCGGTCCGCCCGAGGGCAGCCGCAGCAACCAGGCCGACTGGGACGCCCACGACAACGACCGGACCTGGCGCGTCCTGGACGCGGTGCGAGCGGTAGCAGACGAAGTACGCCGTACTCCGGCTCAGGTCGCGCTCCGCTGGGTCGTGCAGCGGCCGGGTCTGACCGCGCCGATCATCGGCGCCCGCACTCCGGAGCAGCTCGCCGACAACCTCGGCGCAACCGGCTGGAGCCTCACCGACGAGCAGATGGACCGGCTGACCGAGGCCGCCGACCGCCCGCTCCCGTACCCGCACAACATCCTGCAGCTGCCTCAGTTCGTCCGCCGTCAGGGCTGATATCTGCAGCTGTGCAAAGTTGCAGCATTAATAGTTTGCACTGACTGCAAGTTTTTCTTACCCTCGTTGTCATGGGGGCTGAGGGTGGGTTGCGCGAGCGCAAGAAGCTGCAGACACGCGCCGCGCTCGCCGACGCCGCGTTGCGGCTGGCGTTGGAGAAGGGGCCGGACCACGTCACGGTCGAGGAGATCGCCGAGGCGGCCGACGTCTCGGTGCGGACCTTCTTCAACTACTTCCCGCACAAGGAGCACGCGATCCTCGGGCGCAATCCCGAGCACCTCGAGCGGGCGCTGGAACGGATGCGGACCGCGCCCGCCGAGGAATCGCCGCTGACCACGATGTGGTACGCCGTCCAGGACGTCCTGCGCGACCTGGAGAACGACGGCGAACTGTCCCGCCGGGGTGAGCTGATCATGAGCTCCCCGACCCTGCTGTACCAGCTGATGCTGTCGAGTATCGACGACGAGCGGCAACTCACCGCCGCCCTCGCGGAACGGATGGGCGAACCGGCCGGCTCCACCCGCCCGGCGCTGATCGTCAGCGCCGCCGGCGCCGCCTGCCGGGTGGCGATGGAGCTGCACAAGGCCGCGCCTGGCCGGCCGGTCCTCGAGCTCGTCCGCGAAGGCTTCCAACTACTTGCCCAAGGCATCGATCCTGCCTTCGACCAGAGAGGTATCTCATGACGACGACGTCTTCATCCACGCCGGAACCGGCGGCGGATGAGGTCACCGCCGCTGTTGCACTCACCCCGCGGCAGACCGTGCAAGCCATGTCCGGTCTGATGATGGGGCTGTTCGTGGCCATCCTGGCCGGCACGATCGTGTCGACCGCGTTGCCGCGGATCATCCACGACCTGGGCGCGAGCCAATCCTCCTACACCTGGGTCGTCACGCTCGAGCTGCTGACGATGACGGCCACGGTGCCGTTGTGGGGCAAGCTGGCCGACCTCTACAACAACAAGCTGCTCGTCCAGCTGTCGCTGAGTTTCTTCGTCGTCGGTTCGCTGGTCGCGGGCTTCGCGCCGAACATCGAGGTACTGCTCGGCAGCCGGGTCCTGCAGGGTCTGGGCGGCGGCGGTCTGATCGCTCTCGTGCAGATCGTGATGGCGGCGATCATCCCGCCGCGTGAGCTCGGCCGGTACTCCGGCATCTTCGGCGCGATCTTCGCGTCGGCGACCGTCGGCGGACCGTTGCTCGGCGGCTTCCTGGTCGACTCGCCGCTCGGCTGGCGCGCCTGCTTCCTGGTCGGCGTCCCGTTCGTGCTCGCGGCGATCATCCTGCTGCAGCGGACGTTGAAGCTGCCGACGGTACGACGAGAAGTGAAGATCGACTGGTGGGGCGCGGTCCTGATCATGGGCGGCGTGAGTACGTTGCTGGTCTGGTCCTCGTTCGCCGGCAACAAGTTCGACTGGGTCTCCGGCTGGAGCTTCGGGCTGGTCGGGGCCGCGTTGGTGGTCCTCGTGGCCGCGGTGCTGGTCGAGCGGCGGCACCCCGAGCCGATCATCCCGATGGACCTGTTCCGCAACCGCACGGTGACGCTGTCGATCATCGCCAGCGCGCTGGTCGGTGTGTCGATGTTCGGCGGTTCGGTGTTCCTCGCGCAGTACTTCCAGATCGCGCAGGGCTACTCGCCGACCAAGGCCGGTCTGATGAGCCTGCCACTGATCATCGGCATGATGGTCGCGTCGACGATCGCCGGTGGACTGATCACGAAGTACGGCCGGTGGAAGATCTACCTGGTCATCGGCAGCGTGCTGCTGCCGATCGGGCTGGCGCTGTTCGGCACGATCGACGCGAACACGTCGAAGTACATGCTGTGGTCGTTCATGCTCGTGCTCGGTGTCGGCATCGGCCTGGTCATGCAGAACCTGGTGCTGGCCGCGCAGAACGACGTACCGGCCCGGGAGTTGGGCGCCGCCACGTCGGCGGTGAGCTTCTTCCGCAGCATGGGCGGCACGATCGGCGTCAGCGTGCTCGGCGCGATCCTGGCGAACAAGGTGACCGAGACGCTGAACCCGGGCGGCGGCTCGTCCGGCGGCGGTAGCGCCGTACCGAACATCAAGGATCTGCCGGAGCAGGTGCGGACGGTCGTCGAGAACGCGTATGGCGACGCCACCGCGGATCTGTTCATGATGTCGGTGCCGTTCGCGATCCTCGCGCTGGTCGCCGTTTTGTTCATCAAGGAGAAGGCGCTGCTCACCACTTCGGGAGCCGAGCGCCGCGCTGCTGAGGAGCCTGACATCCTGGATGCATGATCGTCGCATTCAGCATCAGCCCGTCGGCCGGTGACGAGACCGGAGGTGTGAGCGAGGCGGTGGCCGAAGCCATCCGCGTCGTCCGCGCCTCCGGTCTTCCCAACGAGACCAACGCGATGTTCACGAACATCGAGGGCGAGTGGGACGAGGTGATGGCCGTCGTGAAACAGGCCGTCGACGCGGTCGCCGCCGTCTCGCCCCGGGTCAGTCTGGTTCTGAAGGCCGACATCCGGCCCGGGTACACCGGCCAGCTCACCGCGAAGGTCGAGCGGATCGAGCAGGCGTTAGTGGACTGAGTTCAGGACGCCGACCACGTCGTCGTAGCGGTTCTCGCGTTCGGCGTGGCGGAGGAAGCGGACCCGGTCCACCAGGACCTCGTCGGTGTCGGGCTGGTGCTGGAGGATGCTCATCGCCTCGTCGAGGTACTCGTCGAGAGGCATCGCGCGCTCGTCGTTCTCCTGGTTCATCAGCGTGGTCTGCACAGCCGGCGGGACCAGCTCGATCACCTGGATGCCGGTGTCCGCGAGCTGGATCCGCAGGCTCTGGGTGTAGCTGTGGATCGCGGCCTTGGTCGCGCTGTACGTCGGCGTGATCGTCAACGGCACCGAGGCGAGACCGGAGGAAACGGTCAGGATCACCGGATCGGTCTGCTGCAGCAGGTACGGCGTGAAGGTCGCGATCGCCCGGATCGTGCCGAGCAGGTTGATGTCGATCGTCTGCTCCGCGGTCGGCAGGTGACCCGGATCGCGAAGGTCCTCGATCTGCATGATGCCGGCCATCGTGACCAGCACGTTGACGTCGTAGGTGCTCGTCACCTGCTCGAACGCGGCCGTGATCGAGGCGGGATCGGCGACGTCGAGGTAGATGCCCTCGATCCCGTCCTCGGCGGCGATCGTGTCGAGCAGGTCCTTGCGGCGGCCGCTGACGATCACGGTGTTGCCGAGGTCGCGGAACCTGCGGGCGAGCTCGAGGCCGATACCCGACGTACCGCCGGTCATGAAGATCGTGTTCCCGGTTGTTTTCATGGCTCCAGCCTGCGACCGGATGCCGATGGCAACCAGGCCGCGCTCAGCCACTGCTCCGCAAGCAGTGGATAACGCCCGTACGCCGTGGACACTGGACGTATGGAGTACGCCGAGCTGTCCGACTTCCTGCGCAAACGCCGGGAGGCCCTGCAACCCGAAGACGTGGGCATGCCCCGCGGGCGCAGGCGCCGTACCCCCGGTCTCCGTCGCGAGGAGGTCGCCGCGCTGGCGTCGATGTCCGCCGACTACTACAGCCGGCTCGAGGGCGGACGCGGCCCGCAGCCGTCGGTCGACATGCTCGGCGCGATCGCCCGCGCGCTCCGGCTGACACTCGAGGAGCGCGACCACCTGTTCCTGCTGGCCGGCCACGGTACGCCGCCGCGGACGACGCGAGCCTGCCACGTCGACCCCGGCATGCTGCGGATCCTCGACCGGCTGCACGACACCCCCGCGATGCTGCTGAACCGGTGTGGCGAGGTGCTCGCGCAGACACCGGCGCACGTCGCGTTCGCCGGTGAGCTGACCAATTTCCAGGGTATGGAGCGCAGCGAGGTCTACCGCTGGTTCGTGCATCCGGAGACCCGGGCGCTCTACGCGGACCCCGAGCTGACCACCCACAGCAAGCTGCTCGTCTCGATGCTGCGCACGACCGCCACGATCGACGGGCCCAAGTCGTACGCCGCGTCACTGGTGAAGGCCCTGCAGAAGCTGAGTCCGGAGTTCGTCGAGATCTGGGATGCGCACGAGGTCGTCGTCGCGCACAGTCAGACCAAGCGGTTCCGGCACCCGGCGGTCGGCGACCTCGAGCTGTACTGCGAGCTGATCGACAACCGGGACGGGCAGCAGACGCTGATCGTGTTCACCGCGGAACCGGGCAGCGAGAGCGCGGAGAAGCTGCAGTTGCTCAGCGTTCTGGGCAGTCAGGCGATGAACTCTGGACAGGGCTTTGATCGGGAGTTAATTTAAGTCCTGAAATTTCATAAGGTTCTGACGGAAAGGTCCGCCCCCATGCTTTCCGATCGATTTCGCCTGCCCGCATTCCTGCTCGCTCTGGTGCTGCTGATCAGCGGGCTCACCTCGACCGCGGTTGCCAAGGTCGAGGCGACCTTCAACGTGCTCGCGTTCTACAGCGGCACCTACGACGCCGCGCACATCGACTTCGAGAAGGAAGCGAATCAACGCTTCCCGCAGTTCGGTGCGCAGAACGGGTTCTCGTACACCTCGACCAACAACTGGGACCAGCTCAACAACCTGAGCGCATCGCAGTACCAGGTCGTCATGTTCCTCGACGACTCGCCGCACACCGATGCGCAGCGCAACGGGTTCAAGAACTACATGGACAACGGCGGCGCGTTCTTCGGCTTCCACGTGTCGGCGTACAACGACGCGAGCGGCGGCTGGCCGTGGTTCAACAACACGCTGCTCGGCACCGGCCGGTTCGTCTCGAACACCTGGGGACCGACCGCGGTCACGCTGAAGGCCGAGAACCGTTCGCACCCCGCGCTGGTCAACACCGGCGCGACGTTCCGCTCGTCGGTGAGCGAGTGGTACAGCTGGCAGATCGACCTGCGGAACAACCCCGACATCCAGATCCTGGCGTCGATCGACCCGTCCAGCTTCCCGGTCGGCACCGATCCCAACCAGACCTGGTACTCCGGCTACTACCCGATCATCTGGACCAACAAGAACTACAAGATGATCTACGCGAACTTCGGCCACAACGCGATGAACTACGAGACCAACACCCGGCTCTCGTCGACCTTCGACAGCCCGGCGCAGAACCAGTTCATGATGGACGCGCTGAAGTGGCTCGGTGGTGGCGGTACGACGCCGCCGGTCGACCAGCCGTCGCCGACCGCGTGGTACCAGGTCGCCAACAAGGGCAACGGGAAGTGCGTCGACGCGCGCGCGGCCGGGGTTGCGAACGGGACGGTCATCCAGCAGTACACCTGCAACGGCACGCAGGCACAGCAGTTCCAGTTCCAGCCGACGTCCGGTGGGTTCACGCGGGTCAACAACCGCAACGATGCGACGAAGGTGATCGATGTAACCGGGGTGTCTGCCGCGGACAACGCCGGCCTGCAGTTGTGGACGTACAGCAACGGGAACAACCAGCAATGGCAAGCCGTGTCCGAAGGCAGCGGCTACTTCCACTTCGTCAGCCGCTTCAGCAACAAATGCCTGACGGTCCCGGGCGGTTCCACGGCCGACAGCACCCAACTCGTCCAACTCACCTGCAACGGAAGTGCAGCGCAGTCCTTCAAGCTGACATGAACGGCGGTTAGATTGCCGCGCATGAGAATCCTGCGTGTGGCCGCTTTGGCGGCAGGAGGTTTGCTGTTGATGTCTCAGGTCATCCCCGCCCAGGCGCACGGCGGGCCGTCGTACCGCTGGGAGCTGACGCCGACCGGAAGTACGGCGCAGTTCCGCGGGCTGGCGGCGGTCAGCAAGGACGTCGCCTGGGTGGGTGGGACCGAGGGGACGGTACTGCGAACCGTCGACGGCGGGAGGCACTGGCAGAACGTCAGCCCGGCCGGTGCGTCGGCGCTGCAGTTCCGCGATGTGGAGGCGTTCGACGCGAAGCGCGCTGTCGCGTTGTCGATCGGGACAGGCGAGGACTCCCGGGTCTACCGCACCGCCGACGGCGGCAAGTCCTGGACCGAGACGTTCCGGAACACCGACCCGAACGCGTTCTACGACTGCTTTGCGTTCAACGACGACAAGCACGGGCTCGCGATGAGCGACCCGGTCGACGGGAAGTTCCGGATCGCGGCGACGTCGGACGGCGGCAAGTCGTGGAAGGTGCAGTCGAACGCCGGGATGCCGGCCGCGCTGCCCGGCGAGTTCGCGTTCGCGGCGAGCGGGACCTGTCTGGTCGCCGGGCCTGGCCGTACTGCGTGGTTCGCGACCGGTGGCGGCGACCGGCCGCGGGTGTTCCGGACGAGCGACGGCGGCCGGCACTGGCGGGTCTCGGACTCGCCGATGGCCAGCGGCATGGCCGCCGGCATCTTCAGCCTCGCGTTCCGGAACCCGTTGTTCGGCGTCGCGGTCGGCGGTGACTTCGAGAAGCCGGACGAGGCGGTGAAGGCGGCCTCGATTACGTACGACGGCGGCCGCACCTGGAAGCTCGTGCCCGCGGACAAGGCGCCGAAGGGGTACCGCAGCGGCTCGCACTTCGTACCGTGGTCGCCGTCGACCGTGGTCGCGGTCGGACCGTCCGGGAGCGATGTGAGCTTCGACGGCGGGCGCAGCTGGAAGCAGTTCTACTACGGCAGCTTCGACAGCGTCGAATGCGCCGGCCACGGCTCCCACGCCGGCTGCTGGGCTTCAGGCGCGAAGGGCGCCGTTGGTCGCCTGGTGCACTGACCGTTCAGACCGGCGACACTCGCTCGTTGTGCGAGTGTCGCCGGTTTTCCGGAAGTATGAGCGCATGCGTAAATTGCTAACGGTCCTGGTGGGGTTCCTGATCGCGGTGCCGACCGTTGCCGCTGCCAATCCTGACGCCGCACGGCCGGAGCGGCCGCTGACGGTGATGACCTACAACATCCATCACGGCGCGGGGATCGACGGGGTCCTCGATCTCGAGCGGATCGCCGTACTGATCGAGCAGTCCGGGGCCGACGTGATCGGGCTCCAGGAGGTCGACCGGCACTGGGACGTGCGCAGCAACTGGGTGGACCAGCCGGCCTGGTTCGCCGCACGGCTCAAGATGCACTACGCGTACGCCGCCAACCTCGACCTCCCGCCGGTGAGCCCGGGCGAGCCGCGGCGCCAGTATGGGACCGCGATCCTGTCGAAGTACCCGATCAAGGACTTCAAGAACACGCTGCTGCCGCTGTACCCGACCGGCGAGCAGCGCGGTCTCGCGGTCGCGAAGATCAAGGTTCGTGGGGCCGACCTACGGTTCGCGAACACGCACCTGACCAGCAACAACAACGCCGAGCGGCTGGAGCAGGCGCAGAAGGTGGTCGAGCTGCTCGGTAAGTCGAAGACCCCGACGCTGCTCGTCGGCGACCTGAACGCGACGCCGGAAGCGCCGGAGATCAAGACCCTGACCGCGGTGTACGACGACACCTGGACCGAGGTCGGCGTCGGCCCGGGCTACACGATCGAGGCAGGCAACCCGACCAAGCGGATCGACTTCCAGCTGCACAGCGCGGGCCTGCGCGCGGTGAAGGCCGCCGTACCGGTCACGCCGGCCTCGGATCACCTCCCGGTGGTCGCCTCGTTCGCCCTCCGCTGAACACCTGACGCGTCACAAAACGCCCTCCGGCTTCGGCGGAGGGCGTTTTTGCGCGCCGACCTGCGTCTTCGCGGAATTACAAGCTTGTAGTTTGTCAAGTCGACACACGGGTGAAACAAAGTTACTTGTGTGAAAGCTGTTCCCAATGGGGCTGTAGGCAACTAGTGTCACGTATGTGGTCCAGGAGGACCAAAAGTTCACGAACCCTGGGGAAGGGGTTCGTGACCGGCGGAAGGAACGATCCCGATGCGGACGCCCCTCAGGGCCACGTCCGGCGGGCGGGTCGGGAGCACTGGGAAGACCGGTAGGGCACTGCTCTCCGGGGTGCTCGCGATCTGTCTGGCCGGCACGATGGTCATCCAGCCCCTTGCGGCCGAGGCTGCCAAGCCGAAGCCGCCGGTGATCCCGTCCAAGGCCGCGGTCGAACGGGCCAAGCAGGCCGCAGCCTCCAAGGCCGCCCAGGTCGCGACCATCGAGCGCCAGCTGGCCGCGGCGAACGCGCGGCTCGAGCAGCTCGGTATCGAGTCCGGCATCGCCGACGAGGCGTACAACGGCGCCGTCTACCGGCTCCAGCAGGCCAAGGCCGAGGCGGCTGCCGCCGCGGCCCGGGCGACCGAGGCGGAGAAGACGCTCGCCACCCAGCGGGCGCAGATCGGCCGGTTCGCCGCCGCGTCGTACCAGGGCGGTGGCGACGTGGCGAAGATCGCGCCGCTGTTCACCGCGAACGGTCCGCAGGATCTGCTCGACTCTGCAGGCGCGGCGCGCTCGGTGTCCGCCGCGATGCAGGGTTCGTACCTGCGGTTCTCGGCGACCCAGGTGATGACCAACCTGTTCAAGGTGCAGGCCGACCAGGCGGTCGTGAAGGTGAAGAAGGCGACCGACGAGGCGGCGAAGGCGAAGAAGGCCGCCGAGGACGCGGAGGCCGCTCAGTCCGCGGCCGTGACAGCGATCGGGGTGCAGCGCACGAAGTCGATCGCGCAGCTCGCCGTACTGCAGAACACGTCGGTGAAGGTGGCTGCCCAGCGGCAGCGGGGACTCGAGGAGCTTGCGCGACAACGAGCCGCCGCTCTCGCCGCGAAGAAGGCCGCCGAGCTGAAGCGCCGGATCGCCGCCCGCGAGGCCGCGGAACGCCGCGCCGAGGCCGCCGAACGAGCCCGGGAAGCAGCCGAGGAGGCCCGGCAGGAGAAGGAAGAGCAGAAGCAGAACCACGGCAAGAAGCCGCCGAAGCACCACAAGCCGAAGCCGAGCAACGACAACAACGGCGGTGGCGGCAATGGTGGCGGGCACAGCTCGGGCGGCAGCGCGCGGGACGCGATCAACTTCGCGCTGAGGCAGCTCGGCGACATGTACCTGTGGGGCGCGACCGGGCCGTCGCGCTGGGACTGCTCCGGTCTGACCCAGGGCGCCTGGGAGCGGGCCGGTGTCCAGCTCCCGCACTACAGCGTCGCGCAGTACGAGCAGATCCAGCACATCGACGAGGACGAGCTGCGGCCGGGTGACCTGATCTTCTGGGCGACGAACCCGAGCGACCCGGGGACCATCCACCACGTCGCCATGTACCTCGGCAACGGGCAGATGATCCACGCGCCGCGGACCGGGAAGCCGGTGCAGATCGACAGCGTCTACTACTGGATCCCGCCGAACTTCTTCGGCCGTCCCTGACCACTTACTCCCTAGACCAGCCGGTGTCCGCCGTCGGCGTGAAGAACGGTGCCGGTGATGAAACCATTGCGCAGCAGGGCGATGATGGCGGCCGCGATGTCCTGGGTCCGGCCGATGCGGCCGACCGGGAGGCGGTCCGCCATCGCGGCCAAGGTGGCGGGCGCCGCGTCGCCGGCGACGTCCTGCCAGATCGGGGTGTCGACCCAGCCGGGGGACACCACGTTGACCCGGATCGGCGCGAGCTCGACCGCGAGCGCCGCGGCCAATGAAGCAAGTGCGCCGTTGAGTGCCGCGAGCAACGATGCGCGCGGTCCGGGCCGGTACGCCGCGATCCCTGAGGTGAACACGATCGAGCCGCCGGGCTCGAGTACCGACGCGCCGTGCTTGGCGAGCAGCAACGGTCCGAGCAGCTTGGAGTCGACCGCGGAGCGGGCCGCGTCGACGTCGTACTCGCTGATCGGCTGGTAGGCGCCGCCGACATCCGCGGCGGTCGTGACGACGTGGTTCACCTTGCCGGTGGTGGCGAAGAGTCGTTCGATATCGCGCTCGATTCCGAGGTCCATGGCAACGGTGTGTACGCCGAGCTCCCGGCGTACTGCCTCGAGCTTGCCGGGTGAGCGGCCCGCGATCGTGACTTCGCTGCCTTGGGCAACGAGCTCAGCGGCGAGAGCGTGGCCCATGCCGGAGCTGCCGCCGACGATCACTACGTGTTCCTGCACTGAATCTCCTTCGGTGGTTGACGTTTCGAGCCAACCACCGGACGAGTCAGTCGACCACGACTTGTTGGCTAACGATCGTTAGTCCGGGGCCAACGGTCATCGCCTGGAGCACCGGGTTGCGCGAATCGGTGCGCCAAACAGCGGCGTACCGGGCGATCAGCGGGCTGCCTTCGATGGGTCGCCAGACGACGTCCGGCGTGGCGGCGCGACGGGATCCGAGGCTGATGGCGGACCTCCGGACGAGCAGCGCCGAGCGGAGCTGCGAGTGGCTCATGCTGATATCGCTCAGCCGTACGCCGGGGCCGAGCCGGCGGAGCAGATCGTCGTGGAACTCCGGCGCCGCCGCGCGCGGGATCCAGATCAGCTCGAGGTCGGTCAGATCGTCGAGGGTCAGCACCGGACGGGCGGCCAGCGGGTGGGTCGCAGTCAGCAGTACGCCGAGCTCCTCGGCGGCGAGGTGTTCGGAAGTGATTGCTGAGGGCAACGTTATCGGCGTACGGACCAGGCCGAGGTCGATCTCGCCGGCGGTCAGCATCCGGAGCTGATCGGTGGTGGTGCCGGCCTCGAGCGTGACCGTGCTGTTCGGGAAGCGTTCGGTGGCGAGCTGTTCGAGGGCGGCGGGGAGCCAGCCGGGGATGCCGTTCAGCAGCCCGAGTCGCAGGACCGGTTCGTCCAGGCCGGCGGCCCGGCGCGTGTCCTTCAGCGCCAGGCCGGCCGCCTGGATGGTTTCGCGGGCGCGGGCCAGGAAGACCTGGCCGGCCGGGGTGAGCTCGACGCCGCGGCTGTGCCGGATCAGCAGGGTCGTACCGACCTCGCGTTCGAGCTGCTTGATCTGCTGGCTCAGGGTCGGGGTGGAGATGTAGAGGCGTTCGGCTGCTTTACCGAAATGGAGTTCCTCGGCAACGCCCACGAAGTACCGCATCTGCCGAAGCTCCACTTGGTCATGGTTTCACGGGATGGCGATGAGGCGGCCGAGGTTCTCGCGGGCGTCGAGGGTTTCGTGGATCCGGGCCACGTCGGTGAGTGGGTGGGTGGCGTGGACGACCGGGCGGAGGTCGCCGGACTGCCAGCGGCGGATGACCTCGGCGATGTCGGCGCGGGCCTCGTCGGGGCGGGCCTGCTGCCAGCCGTACAGGGAGACGCCGGTGAGGGTCCGGAGCTGGAGACCGAGCACCGGGACGGCCGGGACTTCGGTGGTGATGGCGCCGTACGAGACCATCCTGCCGAGGGGCTTCACCAGTTCGAGGCCCTGGTCGAAGACCATGCCGCCGACCGCGTCGAGGACGGTGTCGACGCCGTCCGGGGCGAGGGCGCGGACCTTGGCCGGCCAGTCGGGATCGGTGAGGTCGACCGGCTCGGCGCCGAGGTCGCGGATGAAGTCGAGCTTCTTCGCGGAGGACGCCGTACCGATGATCGTCTTCGGGTCGTAGAACCGGGCCAGCTGGGTGGCGAGGTGGCCGATGGTGCCCGCGGCGGACTGGATCAGGACCGTGCCGCCGGCCGGGACGTGACCTGACTCGAGGACTCGGAGTGCGAGCGGGGCGGTCAGCGACATCATCGAGGCCTCGCCCGCGTCGGCATCGTCGGGGATCGACGCGAGGAACCCGGCATCGGCGACGGTGTAGTCGGCGAAGGCGTCCACGGTGAGCGCCGAGACGCGCTGGCCGACGGCCACGCCGGGCGGGGTGTCGGCGCCGAGCTTGACGATCCGGCCGACGACGTCGCCGGTGAGGGTGCCGGGGAGCGGACGGTCCCAAGGCGAGCCGCCGCGGCGGAGTACGGCGTCGATCGCGTTCGCACCGATCGCCTCGGCCTTGATCAGGACCTGGCCGGTGCCGGGTTCGGGTACGTCGACCTCCTCGAGCTGGAGGACTTCGGGGCCGCCGTGACGGTAGAAGCGCACTGCGCGCATTGTGGGATCTCCATATCGTGGGAGCCAGAAATAATAGGAGACTCCCACGATAACCCCAGGGGTGAGCGATGCCAATAGAGTTGGGGGGTGAAGAAAGGGCCGACGCATCGGCTGGCCGACCGGGTGCTGTGGGCGCTGGGGCGGTCGAGTCAGCATGCCCAGCGGTTGGTCCGGCAGCACATGACCGAGGCCGGTGTCCGGACGCAGCACTATCACGTGCTCGCGAGCCTGGCCGACGACGGCGAGGCTGCTCAGGCGACGCTTGCCGACCGCATCGGCTTCGACCGCAGCGATCTGGTCACGCTGCTCGACGAGCTCGAGGAGCTGAAGTTGCTGGCGCGGCGGGTCGACCCGGCCGACCGGCGCCGCAAGATCGTTGCCATCACCCCGGACGGCGAGAAGCAGCTGGACGCGATGGACGAGCTCATCCTCGCCGCCGAGGCGGACCTGCTGGAGCCGTTGACGGCAGCGGAGCGCAAAACCCTGCTGGGCCTGCTCCGCCGCCTGTCAGGCGATTAGTGACCTTCGGTCTTCAGACGCTGGAAGGAGGCGGTGATCTCGGCCTCGGCGTCGGAGCGGCCGACCCAGGTGGCGCCCTCGACCGACTTGCCGGGTTCGAGGTCCTTGTAGACCTCGAAGAAGTGCTGGATCTCGAGCCGGTCGAACTCCGGCACGTGGTGGATGTCGCGCAGGTGCTCCTGGCGCGGGTCACCGGCCGGGACGCAGAGCACCTTGTCGTCCGGGCCCTTCTCGTCGGTCATCCGGAACATGCCGATCGCCCGGGCCTTGATCAGGCAGCCGGGGAACGTCGGCTCGGTGAGCAGGACGAGTGCGTCCAGCGGGTCGCCGTCCTGACCGAGGGTGTCCTCGATGAACCCGTAGTCGGACGGATACTGGGTGGCCGTGAACAGCGTCCGGTCCAGTCGGAGCCGACCGGTCTTGTGGTCGAGCTCGTACTTGTTGCGGGTGCCCTTGGGGATCTCGATGAAGACGTCGAACTCCATACGGCAGATACTGTCACGGTTCCGACCGACCGAATGACAGGAGCAGCCAGGTGGCACGACCTGCCCGTGCGGCATTCGTCACGCTGCTCACTACGGCGCTGTGCACCAGCATGGGCGCCGGCCTGGTGAGCAGTGCAGGCGCCGTACCCGGATCAGTCCGGACCACACAGCAGGCACCGCCCGTTCTGGCACCCGCGACCACCGAGGGCGTCGCCCCGACGGCGGCCGGAGTCGGCAAGGCGCTCGCTGCCGTCCTCAAGGACCCGTCACTCGGCTCGCACCACGGTGTCTATGTGTACGACGCCTCCCGCGGCAAGCCGGTGTTCTCGGTCGGGGCGGCGACGCCGTACACGCCTGCCTCGACTCTGAAGCTCCTGACCACGGTCTCGGCGCTGGCGACGCTGGGGCCGGACCACACCTTCGCCACCAAGGTCGTGAGCGCGGGCAAGGGCTCGATCGTCCTGGTCGGCGGTGGCGACCCGCTGCTCGCGGTGAAGCAGGCAACCGACTACCCGACGCGCGCAACGCTGCAGACGCTCGCGGCGAGTACTGCGAAGGCGTTGAAGGCGCAAGGCGTCACGCGGGTCACCCTCGGGTACGACGCGTCGCTGTTCACCGGTCCGGCGGCCAATGCGAACTGGGAAGCCAACTACATCCCGGAGGGGATTGCCGCGCCGACGACGGCGCTGTGGGTGAACGAGGGCCGCATCTCACCAGGTATGGCCAAGCGGGCGACCTTGCCGGCCCAGGCCGCAGCCACGTCGTTCTCGAAGTTGCTGGGTACGTACGGGATCACGGTGGCGCCGACCGTCAAGGCCGCGACAGCTCAGGCCAAGGTGGCGCCGCTGGCGCAGGTGAAGTCGCCGACGCTCGGGCAGATCGTCGAGTACATCAACCAGCACAGCGACAACGACGGTGCCGAGGTGCTGCTGCGGCAGGTCGGCATCGCGACGGGCAACGGCGGTTCGTACGTCGGTGGCGTCAAGGGTGTGCGCGCCACGCTCACCAAACTCGGTCTGGATGTCAGCAAGGCCCGCATCTACGACGGCAGCGGTCTGACCCGGGCGAACAAGGTTCCGCTCGACCTGCTCGCCGGTGCGGTCCGGGTGGCGATCTCCAAGGACCACCCGGAGCTGCGGCATCTCCTGAGCGGACTCCCGATCGCGGGCTTCAACGGAAGCCTCAGGGAGCGGTTCACCACCGCCGGGACCGGCACGGGGACCGGACTGGTCCATGCCAAGACCGGCACGCTGACCGGTGTCCATAGCCTCGCTGGGTACGCCCGCGACCGCTCCGGCACGCTCCTGGTGTTCGCTGTCGCCAGCGACAGCGTCCCGGTCCCGAAGACCCTCGACGCCCGCGCGGCCCTCGACCGGACCACGGCTGCCTTGGCCAACTGCGGCTGCTGATCAGCCCCACATGTTGGGACATAGCACTAGGGTCGTTGTATGAGTACGGCTGAAGGCGAGACCACGACCGAGATGGTCGACTGGCAGCTGGCGACCGGTGTGGCGCGGAAGTTGTTGCGCCCCGGCCCGGCGGTCAGCCGCGCGGAGGCGGACCAGGTGGTCGCGGAGCTGCGGCAGTTCGCGGCCGAGTCCGAGGGGCACGTACGCGAGTTCACCGGGCTGCAGGCCACGTCGGCCACCGCTCCGGTGGTCATCGTGGACCGGCCCGGCTGGGTGCAGGCGAACGCGGACGGCTTCCGGACCGTGCTGCAGCCGCTGGCGGACAAGCTGCGCGAGAAGGCGGACCGGACGACCGGTCTGTCCTCTGCGGTCGGCTCACGGGTGACGGGGATCGAGGCCGGTGCGCTGCTGGCGTTCCTGTCCTCCCGGGTGCTCGGCCAGTTCGATCCGTTCTACCCGGCCCAGCCGGACCCGGATCGGCCTCACCTGACCGGTCGGCTGCTGCTCGTGGCACCCAACGTCATGCACGTGGAGACCGAGCTCGACGTCGTACCGCGGGACTTCCGGCTGTGGGTGTGTCTGCACGAGGAGACGCACCGGGTGCAGTTCACCGCCGTGCCGTGGCTGCGGGACCACCTGCGGTCCGAGATCGCCCTGTTCCTGGACCAGGCCGAGCTGGACGCGTCGGCGTACGCCGCGATGTTCCGGGAGGCTGTGCAGCGGCTGGGACGGTCGGTGCGTGGTGAGGCCGAGCTGAGCCTGGTGGACCTGATGCAGTCGCCGGAGCAGCGTGCGGTGCTGGACCGGCTGACCGCGGTCATGTCGTTGCTGGAGGGCCATGCGGACTTCGTGATGGACGGGGTCGGCCCGTCGGTCATTCCGACCGTCGAGCACATCCGGTCCAAGTTCACGTCCCGCCGGCAGAGCGGCAATCCGGTGGACCAGCTGCTGAAGCGGCTGCTCGGGCTGGACGCGAAGCTGCGGCAGTACAAGGACGGTGCGGCGTTCGTACGCCGCGTGGTCGACCAGGTCGGTATGGAGGGCTTCAACCGGGTCTGGACCGGCCCGAACACGCTGCCGACCAAGAACGAGATCGCGAACCCCGATGCCTGGGTCGCCCGACTCCACGGCTGAGTCAGCCGTGGAGGAGTTGGTCGAGCGCAGACGAGGGAAGCTGCACCCGGCCATAGCTCGCGCCCGGGAGGCCGTCCGGGCGACGTTGGCCGAGCTGCCGCAGGGGACCACGGTGCTGGTCGCCTGCTCCGGCGGCACGGATTCACTCGCTCTTGCGGCTGCGACCGCCTTCGAGGCGCCCAAGCTCGGCCTGCGCGCCGGAGCGGTCATCGTCGACCACGGCCTACAGCCGGACTCCGCCCACGTTGCCGCGACCGCGGCTGAGCAGTGCCGGACGTTAGGGCTCGACCCTGTCCAGGTACGTGCGGTGGAGGTCGGCAGCGACGGCGGTCCGGAGGCAGCGGCTAGGGCTGCGCGGTACGACGCTCTGCGGGACGCGGCGGACGAGTTGGCAGCGGACGTCGTACTGCTGGCTCACACTCGTGACGATCAGGCCGAGACTGTCCTACTGGGGCTGGGACGTGGCTCCGGCGGGCGGTCCCTGGCGGGGATGGCTCCGGCGGTCGGCCGGCTGCGCAGGCCGTTCCTGGAGGTACCGCGGGCCACAACCGCGGCGGCGTGCATCGCCTCGGGGCTCCGGCCGTGGCATGACCCGCACAACGACGACCCGCAGTACACGCGGGTGCGGGTGCGGCACGAGGTGCTGCCGGTGCTGGAGGAGGCGCTGGGGCCCGGCGTGGTCGAGGCGCTGGCCCGTACGGCGGGACTGCTCCGGGCGGACGCCGATGCGCTCGACCTACTCGCTGCGGACGTTGCCGAGACCGCACTGAGCCGTGCCGAGGGCGAGGTGCGCGCGGACGTCGGCGTACTGACCGATGAGCCCACTGCGATCCGGACGCGGGTACTGCGGCAGGCCGCGCTGGAAGCCGGTTGCCGGGCCACGGACCTGACCGCGGGGCACGTCGCCGCGGTCGACGCGTTGGTGACCGACTGGCGCGGCCAGCGCTGGATCGACCTACCACAGGGCATCCGCGCGATCCGCAAGGGCGGATTCATCATCCTCGGCCCGGATGTGACAGGCTGACGGCTGTGGATGCGGCGGACATCGAGAAGGACCTGACCAAGATCCATTACACCGAGGACCAGATCCTCGCGAAGCTGCGGGAGCTGGCAGCGCGGATCGAGGCCGACTACGAGGGCAAGGACCTGTTGCTGGTCGGGGTCCTGCGTGGCGCGGTGATGGTGATGGCCGACCTGGCCAGGTCGTTCAGCCGGCACGTGGAGATGGACTGGATGGCCATCTCGTCGTACGGCTCGGGCACCAAGTCGTCGGGTGTGGTGCGGATCCAGAAGGACCTCGACACCGACATCACCAACCGGCACGTGCTGATCGTCGAGGACATCATCGACACCGGGCTCACGCTGAGCTGGCTGGTCAGCAACCTGGAGTCACGCAAACCCGCCTCGCTCGAGCTGTGCACCGCGTTCGTGAAGCCGGACGCCGCCAAGATGCGGGTCCCGGTCAAGTACGTCGGCCTGGAGCTGCCGGACGAGTTCGTCGTCGGCTACGGTCTGGACTACGCCGAGAAGTACCGGAACCTGCGCTGTGTGGCCACGCTGGCCCCGCACGTCTACTCCTGACCGGCTCCCACAAGGCAGACTTGGTGACGGCCTGTACAACGGGTCGTACTGTCCTTTGGTGACCCTCGTGCTGTGTTGTCTTGTGCGACACGAGACACTTGGACTGGTATTACCGTCACAAGCCCGCCACATCCGGGCCTGCCGAGCTAGGAGGGACGGGGCCTAGGCCCCGATCATGGACGTGAAGCGCATCTTCCGCGGACCCCTGTTCTGGATCGTCGTCGCCTTCCTGGGCGTTCTGGTGATCGGGCAGCTCCTGACCGGCTCGACCGGGTACAAGACCGAAGCCACCGGCCAGGTCGTCCAGCTGATCCAGCAGGCCAAGTCGTCGAGCGACAAGACGATCAAGTCGGTGACGCTGATCGACCCCGACCAGGAGATCCGGGTCGAGAAGACCGACGGCACCAAGCTCCGGGCGCACTGGGTCGACGGCCAGGCCGAGACGCTGGGCACCGACCTGCAGTCCCTGTTCCAGGACGGCAAGATCGAGCGGTACGACGTCGAGAACCCGAAGCCGAGCTTCATCGGCCAGGTGTTCTCCACGCTGATCCCGTTCCTGCTGATCGCGGTGGTCTTCATCTTCTTGATGAACTCGATGCAGGGCGGCGGCTCGCGGGTGATGAGCTTCGCCAAGTCGAAGGCCAAGCTGATCACCAAGGACACCCCGAAGACCACGTTCGCCGACGTCGCGGGCTGTGACGAGGCGGTCGAGGAGCTCGGCGAGATCAAGGAGTTCCTGCAGGAGCCCGGGAAGTTCCAGGCGGTCGGCGCGAAGATCCCGAAGGGCGTGCTGCTCTACGGCCAGCCCGGTACCGGTAAGACGCTGCTGGCCCGCGCGGTCGCCGGCGAGGCGGGTGTGCCGTTCTACTCGATCTCCGGTTCGGACTTCGTCGAGATGTTCGTCGGTGTCGGTGCCTCCCGGGTCCGCGACCTGTTCGAGCAGGCCAAGACGAACGCCCCGGCGATCGTGTTCATCGACGAGATCGACGCCGTCGGCCGGCACCGTGGTGCGGGCCTCGGCGGTGGTCACGACGAGCGCGAGCAGACGCTGAACCAGCTGCTGGTCGAGATGGACGGCTTCGACGTCCGCGGCGGTGTGATCCTGATCGCGGCCACCAACCGGCCCGACGTGCTCGACCCGGCGCTGCTGCGCCCGGGCCGGTTCGACCGGCAGATCGCCGTCGACGCGCCGGACCTGCCCGGTCGGACGCAGATCCTCAAGGTCCACTCCCGCGGCAAGCCGATGGCGCCGGACGTCGACCTGACCGCGGTCGCCCGCCGTACTCCGGGTATGACCGGCGCCGACCTGGCCAACGTGCTGAACGAGGCGGCCCTGCTGACCGCCCGGTCGAACGCGCAGGTCATCGACAACCGCGCGCTGGACGAGGCGATCGACCGCGTGATCGCCGGCCCGCAGCGCCGTACCCGCCTGATGTCGGACAAGGAGAAGGTGCTCACCGCGTACCACGAAGGTGGACACGCGCTGGTCGCCGCGGCCCTGCCGCACTCCGACCCGGTGCAGAAGGTGACGATCCTGCCGCGTGGCCGCGCGCTCGGCTACACGATGGTGATGCCGGACGAGGACAAGTACTCGACCACCCGGTCGGAGATGCTGGACAAGCTGGCCTACATGCTCGGTGGCCGCGCGGCCGAGGAGATGGTCTTCCACGACCCGACCACCGGCGCGAGCAACGACATCGAGAAGGCGTCGGCGCTGGCCCGGGCGATGGTCACGCAGTACGGCATGACCGAGCGGCTGGGCGCGATCAAGTTCGGCCAGGACAGCAGCGAGCCGTTCCTCGGCCGTGACTTCGGCAGCCAGCGGAACTACTCCGAGGAGATCGCGGCCGCGGTCGACGAGGAGGTCGGCAAGCTGATCCTGAACGCGCACCAGGAGGCCTTCGACATCCTGGTCGAGAACCGCGCGGTCCTGGACCACCTGGTCGAGGAGCTGCTCGAGAAGGAGACGCTGGACAAGCACCAGATCGCGCGGATCTTCGAGCCGGTGATCATGCGGGAGCGGCGGCCGGCCTGGACCGGCTCGTCCACCCGGGTGCCGTCGGACCAGCCGCCGGTGATGCCGACCGGCAGCAACGGCCGCGCCGAGCAGAACGGTTCGCTGCACGACGTACTGCCGGGCGGCTCGGTCGGTCCGGACGAGGCCATCCGGCCGACGGACTACGGCAGCGGGCCGACCCCGCCGAACAAGCAGTAGCAACAACTCGAGCGCCGCCACCCATCGGGTGGCGGCGCTGCTGTTTACAGTGGCCGGATGACCTCACCGAATTTCGACCACGAGCGGGCGGCACGCGCCGTACGGGAGCTGCTGTTCGCGATCGGGGAGGACCCGGACCGCGAAGGGCTGCGGGACACCCCGGACCGGGTGGCCCGCTCGTACGCCGAGATCACCGCGGGCCTCGGTCAGACCGCCGAGGACGTGCTGACGACCACGTTCGCGCTGGAGCACGATGAGATGGTGCTGGTGAAGGACATCGAGGTCTGGAGTCTGTGTGAGCACCACCTGGTCCCGTTCACCGGCGTCGCGCACGTCGGGTACATCCCGAGCCGGGACGGCCGCATCACCGGACTGTCGAAGCTGGCCCGACTGGTCGACGTGTACGCGAAACGACCGCAGATCCAGGAACGGCTGACCACTCAGGTCGCCGAATCGCTGGTCGAGATCCTCGAACCGCGCGGCGTGATCGTGGTGATCGAGTGCGAACACCTGTGCATGACCATGCGAGGTGTCCGGAAACCGGGCGCGAAGACGATCACCTCCGCGGTCCGCGGCCAGTTGCGCAACCCGGTCACCCGCGCGGAGGCGATGAGCCTGATCGTCGGCTGAGCCGTAGCCCCGGGACCCCTGACTTCGTTGGAGTTTAGGAGTCCGGCACTATGGACATTCTGTCGCTGAGCGTTTACTTTCCGTAGTGGCACTCGGCCAACGGGGACCAGAGTGCCGGTGTGAGGAGGACAGGATGTCGGGGCGTTTCCGGGTCGGCGCCGCATTGGCCGGGGTCGTCGTCCTGACGGCCGGCGGGCTGGTCGCGGCCAACTGGGCCACCGCGGACACGCGGACCAAGACCCCGCAGAAGACCACCCAGAAGCAGACCGAGGATCCGCTGGTCGCGGAGACCCTGGAGTCGCAGCTCGGGTCCGACTCGGGTGTGGTGGGCAGCTATTACGACAACGGCGAGCTGATCGTCGCCGTGTCCGATCTCGCGACCGCGCAGCTGGTCCGCCAGATCGGTGCGATCCCGCGCCTGGTCCGCTTCACCGCCCGCCAGCTGAACGCCGTACAGGGCGAACTGAACAAGCTGGCCATGACGTCCAGCGCCGGCAAGGTGCGCTCGTGGTACGTCGATCCCGTCTCGGGGACCGTGGTCGTCTCGGTGCCGAAGGGTGCACACGACTCGATCACCAACCGGTTCCTGTCCCGCGCCGTGGCGAACGGCGAGCGGGTGACGGTCCGCCAGGTGGTGGGGACGATCCGCCCGACCGCGGACGACTTCAGCCTGCGCGGCGGCGTACAGGTCGACAAGAACACCGGGTACGTCTGCTCGCTCGGCTTCAACGCCCGGACCCGCAAGGGCAACCGGATCTTCCTGACCGCGGGCCACTGCACGGCGGGCAAGCCGTCGTTCTCCCGGAACGGATACATCCTCGGCAACACGTACACCTCGAGCTTCCCGGGCAACGACTTCGGCTCGGTCGGCGTGATCGAGGGCTGGGACCAGCAGGGGTACGTCGAGGGCTGGGGCGCCGGCAACGTCGCGGTCAAGGGGCTCGCGGACGCCACCGTCGGATCGACGCTGTGCAAGTCGGGGAAGAGCACCGGCTGGACCTGCGGGCGGATCGTCGCGAAGAACGTCACGGTGAACTACGGCAACAACCGGATCGTCCGCGGCCTGTTCCAGCACACCGCCTGCGTGGAGGCGGGCGACTCCGGCGGCGCAAACATGACCGGCAACTATGCGCAGGGCATCACCAGCGGCGCGGCCCTGCTCAACGGCCAGTGCCTGGAGAAGTCAGGCCAGACCAACGAGTCGTACTCGCAGCCCATCGCCGAGGTTCTGCAGTCCACCCAGTCCCGCCTGATCCTCGCCAACTGAGCCCAGCCGAGCTGCTGCCGGCAGAAATGTGCGGCTGGTTGCTGGACTGGGGGATGCGCCTACTACGGTGTGTGGGTGGGAAACGGATCGCGGGTTCACGTGGACGGGTTGCCGGTCGTCGACCGGTGTCTGGTCATGGGCGTTGTGAACGTGACGCCGGACTCGTTCTCGGACGGGGGCGAGTGGTTCGAGCCGGCCGCGGCGATCAAGCACGGGCGCGAGTTGCTGGCCGAGGGCGCCGACCTGCTGGACGTCGGCGGCGAGTCGACCCGGCCGGGTGCTGTCCGGCCGTCGCCGGAGGAAGAGATCCGTCGCGTCCTCCCGGTGATCGAGACGCTCGCGGCCGAAGGCGCGATCATCTCCGTCGACACGATGCGGGCCGGGGTCGCGGAGCTGATGCTCGACGCCGGCGCCACGATGATCAACGACGTCTCCGGCGGGCAGGCCGATCCGGACATGCTGGCGCTCGTCGCCGAGCGCAAGACGCCGTACCTGTGCATGCACTGGCGCGGGCACTCGATCGACATGCAGAACCGGGCCGAGTACGACGATGTGGTCGCCGAGGTCATCGTCGAACTGGGCGAGCGGCTCGACGTACTGCGGCAGGCCGGCATCGATCTGAACCGGGTCGCGCTCGACCCCGGGCTCGGTTTCGCGAAGAACGCGAACCACAACTGGGAGATCCTTCGCCGGTTGCGGGAATTCGCCGTACTGGAAAGACCGTTGCTCATCGGTGCGTCCCGGAAGACGTTCCTCGGTAGGCTGCTCGCCGACGAGCAGACCGGCGAACCCAGACCGGCCGTACGACGAGACGATGCGAGCGTGGCCGTGACCGCCCTGGCCGCCGCAGCTGGTGCCTGGTGTGTCCGGGCGCACGCGGTGGCGCCGAACGCGGACGCGGTCCGGGTGGCGAAGAGATGGGGAACGGTATGACGGACGGACCGCGGCAGGGCACCGGTGGCGATGGTGCACGCGGTGCCACCGTCGAGGACGTCGTACTGAATGCGAACACCGCGTTCTACAACGCGTTCGAGGCCGGCGACCTGGACCTGATGGCGGCCGTCTGGCTGCCGGAGCCGGATCCGGTCTGCATCCACCCCGGCAACGCGGCGATCTCCGGGTACGCCGAGATGATGCGGGCCTGGGCGATGATCTTCGCGAACACGCCGTACATCCAGTTCTTCCTGACCGATGTGCAGGTCCGGGTAGATGAAGACGTGGCATACGTCACGTGTACGGAGAATGTCCTGTCCTCGGGTGAGGGTGCCCCCGAGGACGGCTTCGCCGGTGGCAAGGCGCTCGCCACGAACGTTTTCCGTCGAACTTCTAGCGGCTGGCGGTTGTGGATCCACCATGCCTCCCCGGTACTGTCGTCGTCTGGGGGCCGACAGGAGGAGGCGGAATGAGCGGTCCCGTTGTGATTCCTCCTGATGTGATCGAGATCCGGGGCATCCGCGGTTTCGGGCGCCACGGGGTGTTCGAGCACGAGCGGGCCGACGGACAGGAGTTCGTCGTGGATGTCCGGCTGGAGCTGGACACCCGGGCCGCGGCGGCCTCCGACGACCTGGCCGACACCGTGAACTACGGGGTGGTGGCCGAGCAGGTGCACGCCGCGATCGAGACCGACCCGGTAGACCTGATCGAGACCCTCGCCCAGCGCATCGCCGATCTCTGCCTCGCCGACAAGCGGGTGACAGCGACGGCGGTCACCATCCACAAACCCTCGGCGCCGATCTCGGTGCCGTTCGACGACGTTGTCCTGACCGTGCAGCGCAGAGCCGGAGAATCCTCGTGACTGAGACCCCTAGTCCCCACGTCATCGACGCGGACACCCTGAGCGGTGGTCTGAAGCCGATCCGCCAGCTGATCCTGTCGCTCGGCAGCAACCTCGGCGACCGTGAGGCGAACCTGCAGGGCGCGGTCGATGCGCTGCGGGACACCCCGGACGTCGTGGTGGTCGAGGTCTCACCGGTGTACGAGACCCAGCCGATCGGCGGTCCGGACGAGTCCGGCCCGTACCTGAACATCGTCCTGCTCGCCGACACCACGCTGAACGTCGACCTACTGCTCGAGCGGGCGCAGGCGATCGAGCAGGCGTTCGGCCGGGAGCGCAGCGTGCCGGGCGCGCCGCGGACCCTCGACGTCGACCTGATCACCTACGGGCAGAAGACGATCGAGACCGAGGAGCTGACGATCCCGCACCCGCGGGCGCACGAGCGTGCGTTCGTGCTTGCGCCCTGGCTCGACATCGAGCGGGACGCCGTCCTCCCGGGCCACGGCCCGGTCTCTGAGCTGCTGGCCAAGGTCGGGACCGACGGCGTGACCAAGCTCGACATCGAGCTGCAGTAGTGGTGTCCGGCGGTACCGAGCCGGGGCAGGCACCCCGGGACAAGCAGCAGCCGCCACGTCCGGGCTCGGTGCGGCCGACGTCACGCCGGCTGCTGGTCGCGATCGCCGTACTCGGGGTCGCGATCGGCGTCACGATGGTGAAGGCGATCGAGGCCGGTGGTGGAGTCGCTCCGGCGGTGTCGTGGCTGACGCTGGTCGCCTGGGCGTTCCTGGCCGCGTTGCTGTTCGCGGCGGCCCGCAACACCCACCAGCGGATCCAGGTACGCCGAGAGCGGGTCGAGCCGTCCCGCGCGGTGTTCCTGTTGATGATCGGGAAGGCGAGTGCCTTCGTCGGCGCGTTATGTGCCGGTGTTTACGCAGGGTTCGCGTTAAGCTTCCTGCAGGCGATGGGCTCTTCGGGCCCTCGTAACCGTGTGATCATGGCCGCTGCGGCGGCGGTGATCTCTGTGCTGGTCGTCACGGCCGGATTGTTGCTCGAACGCGCGTGTCGCATTCCCGAGGACCCCGACGAGACCCCCTAACATGTCGGTCCATGGGGTCAAGGGGTAGCCGCCGTCGAACCAGGACCACCGTTCTCACCGTTGCCAACGCATCTCTGATCGTTGTCTGCCTGGGCGTGAGTGTCGCGCTGTTCTCGCAGAATGCCTGGATTCTCCGGGCCGCCGCGGTCGGTGCGGCTCTGGTCGCGATCGCCGGCGCCGTCCTGTTCCGCCATCAGTTGCTGGTCGAGCGGCTGGCCCACTCCGACGAGCGTGCGCAGGTCGCGCAGGAGTACTCGCGGATCACCAGCGCCCGGGTGGTCGAGAACGCGGAGTTCGTCGACCTGATGCAGCGCCGGCTGGACAAGATCGACCAGCGCCTCGACAAGATCGACGAAGAGGTCGCCACGGTCGTTGCCGCCGGCGACAAGCACTCGCAGGCCGACGCGCCGACGGTCGTGGACCTGAAGCTCCGAGGTCTGGCCGCCTCCTGAGCCGAGGCCCATACTGCGGTAATGGGGCTGGATGCGAACTACCCGGCTGTGACGATGAACGATCCGAACGGCCATGTCACGGTCTACAACGAGGACCATCTGCCGATCGGTCAACTCGGTCCGACGCCGTACGAGTCACCCTCGGTAAACGTCACCTGCCGCCGCAAGGCGTGGGACGACCTCTACTGGTACCGCCTCCTGAACCCCGAGGGCTTCCCCTTCCCGGCCACCGAGGCGTACGTATCAGCCGACGAAACCCACGAACTGAACCCCGGCCAGCCCTACGCAATCCCCGACTGCGCCAGCGGCTGCCCAATCAAGATCGGCCAGGCAGCAGCCGTAGGCGCCCTGGCAATCGGTGGGGTGGCGGCAGCCGCGGCCTGGCGCCGTCGTCGGCGGGAGACGGGTATCGCGTAGGTTCTTGGTGTGGACTTTGCCAAGTTGCTGAAGGTTGCTGAGGCTGCTGTTGGGCGTGGGCGGGTGGTGACGCAGACGCGGGCGGTGGGGGAGTTGACGTCCAAGGGGGATCGGGACATGGCCTCCGAGGTGGACTTCGCCGTTGAGCGGGAGGTGCGGGCGTTCCTCGAGCGGGAGACGCCGGAGATCGGGGTGCTCGGCGAGGAGGAGGGCGGTGCGACCGACGGGACCCGCTGGGTGCTCGACCCGGTCGACGGTACGGTCAACTTCATCCACGGCGTACCGCTGTGGGCGATCTCGCTCGGTCTCATCCACGAAGGACGGGCCGTCGCGGGTGTGATCGACCACCCCGCCCTCGGTACGACGTACGCCGCCGCCGAAGGCCTGGGCGCCACCTGCAACGGGAAGACGATCCGGGGCAGCGAGTGCACCGACCTGAGCGACGCATTGGTTGCCGTAGGCGACTATGCCGTCGGCCCGAACGCCGAAGCGGTGAACGCCGACCGCCTCGCCCTGACCCAGCGCCTCTACCCGCGCGCCCAACGCCTGCGGATGATCGGTACAGCCGCGACCGCGCTCACCTGGACCGCGAACGGGTACTTCGACGCCCTGATCATGTTCTCCAACAAGCCCTGGGACACGATGGCCGGCGTGGCGATCTGCCGCGAGGCCGGCGTCACGGTCCTGGACCTCGACGGCACCGACCACGCGCCGGAGTCCCGCGGCGTCTTCGCCGTCGCCGACGGCATCCGCGAACCGCTCCAGGAACTGCTCAGCTAAGGGTTATCGATGTCGACACTCGGAATCATCGGCAGCGGCAACATCGGGTCCGTGGTCGCATGGCTCGCGGTCGACGCGGGCATCGACGTGGTGATGGCGAACTCCCGCGGCCCGGAGAGCCTGGCCGACAAGGTCCGCGACCTCGGCGTCCAGGCCGGCACTGTCGAGGAGGCCGTACGAGCCGGCGACTGGGTCCTCGTGACCATCCCCCTTGGCCGGTACGCCGACCTGCCGGTCGAACCGTTCGCGGGCAAGGTCGTGCTGGACACGATGAACTACTACCCGCATCGCGACGGCCGGATCGATCGGCTCGACCGCGAGGTGGTAACAACCGCCCAGCTGCTCCAGGAACACTTGCCCGAGGCCCACACCGTGAAGGCGTTCAACAACATCAGCGCCCGCAACATCGTCACGCTCGCCCGGCCCGCCGACGCCACCGATCGCAGCGCGCTGCCGATCGCCGGCGACGACGCGGACGCGAAGGCGGCAGCCACAGCGCTGATCCAGACCCTCGGGTACGACGTGGTCGATGTCGGCCCGCTGAGCGAGAGCTGGCGGTTCGAGCCGGAGACGGCGGCGTACGTGACGCCGTACCTGTCGAAGGCGAGTACGGCGAAGCAGCGGGCCGCCGGGCATGCCGATCCGGGAAAGCCGCTGCCGGTGGCAGCGCTCGTGCAGCTGATCGCCGGCGCACACCGCCCGCCGGTGGCCGGGCGCGAGTTCTGACCTGCTACTTGTCGATGTCGCCGACGACGAAGAACATGCTGCCGAGGATCGCGATCATGTCCGGGATCATCGTGCCGGGCAGCAAGGCCGGCAGCGCGGAGATGTTGTTGAAGCTGGCCGAGCGGAGTTTGAGCCGCCAGGGCGTCTTGTCGCCGCGCGAGACCAGGTAGTAGCCGTTGATGCCGAGCGGGCTCTCGGTCCACGCGTACGTCTGGCCCTCGGGGACCTTGAGGATCTTCGGCAGCCGGACGTTCACCGGTCCGGCCGGCATCGTGGAGAGCTTGTCGAGGCAGGCGTCGACCAGGTCGAGCGAGACCTTCACCTGCTCGAGGAGGACCGAGAAGCGGGCGTAGCAGTCGCCGTCGGGCCGTGTCACCACGCGGAGTACGTCCTGCAGGTCGCCGTACGCGAGGTAGGGCTCGTCGCGGCGGAGGTCCGCGTCCACGCCGGAAGCGCGGGCGATCGGGCCGGAGACGCCGTACTGCGCGATGAGTTCGGGAGCGAGCTTGCCGACGCCGATCGTGCGGGCGCGGAAGATCTCGTTGCCGAGGATGATGTCCTCGATATCGGGCAGCCGCTTGCGGACCGCGGCGGACGCTGCGGCCGCGCGACCGAGCCAGCCGTACGGGAGGTCCTCCTTCAGCCCGCCGACCCGGTTGAACATGTAGTGCATCCGGCCGCCGGACAGCTCCTCCATCACCGCCTGGATCGTCTCGCGCTCGCGGAACGCGTAGAACACCGGCGTGATCGCGCCGAGCTCCAGCGGGTACGAGCCGAGGAACATCAGGTGGTTCAGCACCCGGTTCAGCTCGGCCAGCAGGGTCCGCAGCCAGACCGCCCGGTCCGGTACCTCGAGGCCCATCATCCGCTCGACCGCGATCACCACGCCGAGCTCGTTCGCGAACGCCGACAGCCAGTCGTGCCGGTTCGCCAGCACGATGATCTGCCGGTAGTCGCGGACCTCGAACAGCTTCTCCGCGCCGCGGTGCATGTAGCCGATGATCGGCTCGCAGCTGACGATCCGCTCGCCGTCCAGCGTCAGTCGCAGCCGCAGTACGCCGTGGGTCGCCGGGTGCTGCGGACCGATGTTGAGCACCATGTCGGTGGTCGGCAGGTCCGATCCGGCTCCACCACGCTCGTAAGCAGGGTCGAATCCGGCGGCCCCAGCCCCGACTCCAACGACTCTTTCGGTACTCATGCCCCCTATCGTGACAGGCTGGGTACGTGGATGACCTCTTCGCACCCTCGGATGTCAGCTGGACGCCGGTGTCGCCCAAGCTGGCCACGCTGCGCCGGCTGAACGCGTCGATCGTGGCTGGGCTGGCCGCGATCGTGGCCCTGCTCGTGCTCGGACTGACGCTCGGCTGGCTGTACGGCGTACTCGCGGTGGTCGTGATCGCGCTGGTACTCGGCTGGGCGTGGATCCTGATCGGCCGCAACCAGCGGTCCTGGAAGTACGCCGAGCGCGAGGACGAGCTGCTGGTCAGCCACGGGATCATGTTCCGCGAGCTGGTCGTCGTACCGTACGGCCGGATGCAGTTCGTCGACGTGACGGCCGGGCCGCTGGAGCGCGCGTACGGGATGGCCACGGTCGAGCTGCACACGGCCACGCCGGCCACCGACGCCAAGATCCCGGGACTGCACCCGGATGAGGCCGGCCGGCTGCGTGACCGGCTGTCGGCCCTCGGCCAGGCGCAGGCGTGGGGCCTGTGACCACACAGACTCCCGAGCTGGTGGGGCAGCGGCTGCACCCCTTGACCCCGTTCGTCAAAGGCTGGGGGTACTTCGTCGTCGCCGCCGTCGCCTTGGTCAACAACGAGGGCCTGCGGCAGAACCTGACATTCGCCGGCATCGGACTGGCCGCCGTCCTCGTCGGCGGCATCCTGCTCGGCACATTGTCCTGGTGGTTCACCAAGTGGCAGCTGACGGGCGATGCGATCCGCGTGGACAGCGGGTTCCTGTTCCGGCGTACCAGGATCATCCGGTTCGACCGGATCCAGGCGATCGACGTCGCGCAGCCGTTCGTGGCCCGTCTGTTCGGTATGGCCGAGCTGCGGATGGACGTGGCCGGTGGCGGTAAGAGCGACGGCAAGCTGAGCTACTTCAGGTACGACGAGGCGCAGAACCTCCGTACGACGCTGCTGGTCCGCGCAAAAGGTCAGCAGGCCGCCGAGCAGCAGGAGAGCGAGCAGCAGGCCGAGGCCGAGGCTCCGCCGCTGCTGACGGTTCCGACCAGCCGCCTGCTCGGTGCGACCCTGCTGTCGTCCACAGTCGTCGGTAGTGCCGGCGCACTGATCTGGTTGATCGTCGCGACCATGGTGCTGAACTTCCACATCGGTCTGTTCGCCGGTCTGCCGCTGCTGCTCGGTGTCGTGCAGCCGATCTGGAAGCAGGTCGTCGGCAACCACGGGTTCACGCTGTCCGAGACCCGCCACGGTCTGCGGACCAAGCGCGGGCTGTTCGACGTACAGCGGCAGACGATCCCGCCGGGGCGGGTGCAGGGTCTGCTGATCACCGAGCCACTGATCTGGCGGTTGATCGGCTGGTCCCGGGTCGAGCTGGACATCGCCGGTGTGGCCGGTCAGAAGGAGGACGGGGACAACGAGCGCGAGGGCGCCCAGCTGCTACCGGTCGGTGAGCGCAGCGAGGTCGCCTATGTGCTCTCCCAGGTGCTGCCTGGGTTCGACCTGGCCGGCATCCAGATGCACATGGCACCAGTGCGGGCCAAGCGGCTCCGGCCGATCGGCTGGCGCTATCTGTCGTACGGCGTCGACGATCAGGTGATGGTCACCACGCGGGGCTGGGTGAGTCGCCGTACGTCGATCGTGCTGCACCACAAGACGCAGTCGGTACGGATGGAGCAGGGACCGCTGCAGCGGCGGCTGGGGCTGGCCAATGTGCATGTGGACACCCCGCTCGGCCCGACCGATGCCATCGCGTTGCACCGCGACCAGGCTGAGGCTGCGGCGCTCGTGCAGGCTCAGGCGGACAGGGCGCGCGAGGCACGACGTACGGTGTCGGCGCCTCTCGCGGTCCAGACCCAGCCGAACCCGCCAAGGCCGGTGGATTCGAGCAGCTCGGCGGCTTCACCGGCCGAGGACAGCTCGGACAGGTAGCGCATCGGCTCTGTCTGCGCGAGGTCGAGGGGTGGTCTGGTTGCGCTGACGCCCAGGGCTTTCAGCGCGTCACGCTGGCTGAGGATCGTGCCGCCGAGGGAGTCCAGGGCTACGTGGGCGGTGATGTCGCAGGTGCCGTCCGGTGTCGGGTCACACTCGCGGCCGTTGCGGAAGCCGGTCAGGGCTCCGTACGGCGGCCTGCTGTCGCGCACGTGGCCGTAGTCGATGGCGATCGCGACGCTGCCGTCGGTCAACCGCCGAACCACGTCCTGCCAGGCGGTGTCGCGGGTGATGCCGACCTCGGCGCGGTCACCGGGCTCGCCGGGCCACCACTGCCGGAGCCAGTCGAGATCGTTGCCCTCGACAACATGTCCGGATGTGAGGTCTGCCGACAGGTAGTGCGGAACACCGTCGTCGTCCCACTCGACGACCTCACACGGGATGTTGTCGAGCCACTCGTTCGCGATCACCAGCCCGGTCAGACGGTCGGGGAGTTCGTCGTCCAGCTCGATATCCACAACCGATAGACCTTCAGCTCGCAGCACCTTGCCGAGTTCCCCACGGCCGGCGCCGATGTCGGCGACCGTAGACAGCTCGAGAAGGTGCGCCAGTCGGGCGATGGCCTGTCCGAAGAGCGGGGACGCGTGCACCGACGTACGGAAGTGCTCGGACGGGCGCTGGCGGCGGTAGAAGCCGTCGGCGCCGTACAGCGCCTGCTGCCAGGCGTCTCGGAAGGTCATCCGAGCGGTACGGCGCCGAACTGGTGCCACGCCCCGTCCGCGTCCTCGCGCCACAAGCCCAGCTCGGTCAGCTGCACTGTCGGGGCCGGCGTCGCGGCCAGAGCGGCCTGCGCCTCGGCGACCACGGCCGGACCGCCCTCCGTGGACGACGAGATGGTCAGGTGCGGCTGCGCGTCCGGGAACTCACCGCCGTACGGCGGGCACTCCGGGAAGGCTGCGAACACGCTCTGGAGCAGGGAACGCACGGTGTCGAACGGCTCCGGCTTCAGCCAGGCCGTGCCGTTCGGAAACTGACCGGCTGTCGGGAAGCTGAGACCAAACGGCTGCACGGACGAGACAGCAGACCGTAGCCGAGCGACGTCGGCGTCAGTGGGCTCCGCGACCCACGGAACCAGCACGGTCACATGCGGTGGGATCAGCTCGGTCAACGGCACCTGTGGCCGCGCACTCGACCGGGACACCGCACGCCAGCGGTCCGTGTACGCCGCCAACTCGGGAACTGTGATCAGAATCGCGGTCAATCCACTCCGCTCTGCCCACGCATCACTCACCCGCACATGCTCTCATCACCTACCCTGACAAGTAGATCGTCTGGTACCCCGCCGTGGGACTGGAACGAGAAGAGAGTGAGTGATGGAACGGATCGGCTTGATCGGAGCCGGCCGGGCCGGGACCGCCGTGGGAGCAGCCTTGGCGGCAGCCGGACATCGGTTGGTGGGAGTCACCGCGCGTTCGGACGCGTCCCGGGACCGCGCTGCCCGCCTTCTGCCCGCAGTACCGGTGCTGCCCGCCGATGAGGTCACGGCACTCGCTGACGTCGTACTGGTCGCAGTACCTGACGATCTGATCCGGGACGTGGCGCAGACGCTGCCGTTGACGAGTGCGCAGTACGTCGTGCACCTGTCCGGCGCGCACGGGTTGAGCCCGTTCAAGGGACTGGCTGCGACACCGGTCGCGCTGCATCCCTCGATGACCTTTCCGGGCGGCCTGGTGCCGCTGGACGACGTCATGTTCACCGCGACCGCGCCAGACGCAGCTCGTTCGGTTGTGGAGCGGCTGGTGAAGTCGCTCGGCGCACAGGTCCAGTGGGTGGCCGACGAGCAGCGGGCGAAGTACCACGCCGGTCTCGTGCACGGTGCGAACCACCTGACCACGTTGGTCTCCCAGGCGATCGCCGTACTGCGGGAGGCCGGCGTGGCGGATCCGGTGGCGACACTGCAGCCGTTGCTGGCCGCAACCCTCGACAACACGCTGCGATCCGGTCATCATGCGCTCACCGGGCCGATCGCCCGCGGCGATGTCGACACGGTGGCAGCACATCTAGCAGCACTACAGGGACTGCGGGACCGGACGGCGACGACGTACGCCGAGCTGGCCCGCGCGACGGTGGAGATGGTGGTGGCGGACGGGCGGCTGGACGCGGGGACGGGCCGCCGGTTCATCGAGGTGCTGGACGGGCACCGGGCAGGAGTCCCAGGGCAGGATCGGACAGGGGAGACACCGGGATGAGACTCACCCAGACCAAGGCCGAACTGCGAGCAGCGGCCGCGATCCGGCCCCGGGCGGTTGTGATGACGATGGGGGCCCTGCACGAAGGCCATGCGGCGTTGCTGGCCGAGGCCCGCGAGCGGGTCGGACCGGACGGCAGCGTGGTGCTGACGATCTTCGTGAACCCGTTGCAGTTCGGGCCGTCGGAGGACTTCGACCGGTACCCGCGGACGCTGGCCAGCGACCTGGCGATCGCCAAGAACGAGGGTGTCGACCTGGTCTTCAACCCGTCGCGCGACGAGCTGTACCCGAACGAGCCGTCGATCACCGTGCATCCGGGCCCGTTGGCGGACGAGCTCGAAGGGGTGTTCCGGCCCGGGCACTTCTCCGGCGTACTGACCGTGGTGTCGAAGCTGCTGCACCTGACCGCACCCGATCTTGCGCTGTACGGCGAGAAGGACTACCAGCAGCTCACGCTGATCCGCGAGATGGTCTGCGACCTGGACATGGACGTCGACATCGTGCCGGTGCCGACCGTACGTGAGCCGGACGGTCTCGCGATGTCCTCACGCAACCGCTACCTGAGCGAGACCGAGCGTGACGAGGCGCTGGTGCTGTACCGCGCGCTGAGCGCCGGCGCGAAGGCTGGGATGAACGGCCCGGACGCGGTGATGGCCGCGGCCCAGGCCGAGCTGGAGGCAGTTCCATCGGTGAAGATCGACTATCTGGCCCTCCGTGCGCCGGATCTGGGCCCGGTCATCGGCCCCGGCGAGGCCCGGATGCTGATCGCCGCGCGTGTGGGTCTGACCCGTCTCATTGACAACATTTCCATCACCCTGCGATGAAATCCGTTGATACGGTCGCCGGATGACGATTCCCGCCGTGCCGCAACGGCTGGCCGCGGCTGAGCCCGGCTGGACCGACTCTGTCGACGTGGTGGTGATCGGCTCGGGGGTTGCCGGGCTGTCCGCTGCGCTGAAGGCCCGTGAGCTGGGCACCGTGCTGGTGGTGACCAAGGACGTTGTCGCGTCCGGCTCCACGCAGTGGGCGCAGGGTGGCGTTGCCGCCGCGCTCGACCCGGAGGACTCGCCCGAGGAACATCTGCAGGACACGCTGGTCGCAGGCGCCGGGCTCAGTGACCCCGAGGCCGTCCGTGTGCTCGTCACCGAAGGCCCCGATGCGGTTCGTGACCTGATCGAGCTCGGCGCACGCTTCGACACCATGGCCGACGGCGAGATCTCGCTGGGCCGCGAGGGCGGGCACCACCGCAACCGGATCGCGCACGCCGGTGGCGACGCGACCGGCGCGGAGATCGAGCGGGCCCTGGTCGCCGCGGTCAAGCGGGCCAAGGACATCCGGCTGATCGAGCACGCGCTCGTCCTCGACCTGCTCACCGCCGAGGACGGCGGGGTCGCCGGCGTGACGCTGCACGTGATGGGTGAGGGCCAACTGGACGGCGTCGGGGCGATCCGCGCCCGGGCCGTGATCCTCGCCTCCGGCGGTCTCGGACAGTTGTACGCGGCAACGACCAACCCGAGCGTGTCGACCGGTGACGGAATGGCGCTGGCGTTGCGGGCCGGGGCGAAGGTGCGGGACCTGGAGTTCATCCAGTTCCACCCGACCGTGCTCTGGCTCGGTAAGAGCGCGAAAGGCCAGCAACCGTTGGTGTCCGAGGCGGTCCGCGGCGAGGGCGCATTCCTGGTCGACGACACCGGCAAACGGTTCATGCAGGGCCAGCACGAGCTGGCCGACCTCGCACCGCGGGACATCGTGGCGAAGGCGATCATGCGCCAGATGATTGCCACCGGCAAGGATCACGTCTACCTGGACGCCCGGCACTTCGGCGACGAGAAGTGGCGGGTGCGGTTCCCGACGATCCTGGCGTCCTGCCGGTCGCACGGTATCGACCCGGTGCGTGAGCTGATCCCGGTCGCACCGGCCTGCCATTACTCGTCCGGCGGCGTGTGGACCGACCTCAACGGTCAGACCTCGGTGCCCGGCCTGTACGCATGCGGTGAGGTGGCCTGCACCGGCGTACACGGCGCCAACCGGCTCGCCTCCAACTCCTTGCTCGAAGGGCTCGTGTTCGCCCGCCGGATCTCCGCGCACCTCGCAAACGGTCTGCCCGAACGGCGTGAGCCGGTCGTCGACGTCCGTACGCCGGGCCTCGTCGACGCGGACGTCGTACCCGAGCTGCAGCGGGCGATGACCGTCGGCGCCGGCGTGATCCGGAGTGCGACCGGTCTGTCCGAGGCAGGTGCGGTGATCGGCAAGCTGATCGAGCAGCCGGCCGACGAGCCGGGTACGCCGGGATGGGAGGCGACGAACCTGGTCACGGTGGCGTCCGCGCTGCTGGCCGCCGCGACCGCCCGGGAAGAAAGCCGTGGCGCGCACTGGCGCGAGGACCACCCGGATCGGGATGATCTGCACTGGTCCGGCAGTCTGGACCTGACGCTGCCTGCCGTGGCCGAGCGGGCTGTGCCCCAGGCCACGTTCGTTCCCCACGTTTCCGAGGAGAATCACCGGCATGGATGAGACAGTCGACCGGGATTGGGTCGTTGACCTCGTGCAGGCAACCATCGAAGAGGACCTGGCCGGGGGCGTCGACGTGACCACCACGGCCACCGTCGACCCGGACCAGATCTCGGTTGCCGAGCTGGTCGCGCGCACCGACGGCGTGGTCGCCGGTCTGGAGATCGCGGAGCTCGTACTGCGACTGGTCGCCGCCCCGGACGAGCTCGAGATCGAGCACTCCGTGCGTGATGGCGCGTCCGTGCAGGCCGGCGGCGTCCTGATGACGGTCCGCGGCAAGACCCGGCAGCTGCTCACCGCCGAACGCACCACGCTGAACCTGCTGTGCCACCTCAGCGGTGTCGCCACGCTGACCCGGCGCTGGGTGGACGCGGTCGCGGGCACCGGCGCGGTCATCCGCGACACCCGCAAGACCATGCCGCTGCTGCGGTCCTTGGAGAAGTACGCCGTCCGCTGCGGTGGCGGCAAGAATCATCGGATGGGCCTGTCCGACGCCGCGCTGATCAAGGACAACCACGTGATCGCCGCCGGCGGGGTCGCGGAGGCGTACCGGCTCGTGCGCAAGGCGTACCCGGACATCTCGATCGAGGTCGAGGTCGACTCGGTCGACGACGCGCTGATCGCGGTCGAGTCCGGCGCCGAGCTGATCCTGCTCGACAACATGGACGTCCCGCAGCTGCGCGAAGCGGTCGAGAAGGTCGGCGGCCGGGCGCGGCTCGAGGCCTCCGGCGGACTGACCCTGGACAAGGCCCGCGCGGTTGCCGAGACCGGCGTCGACTTCCTCGCGGTCGGCGCGCTGACGCACTCGGCGCCGGTGCTGGACATCGCGCTGGACCTGCGAGAAGGCTGACATGTTGCTCGCCGTCGCCGTCGAGAACACCAGGACGCTGGTCGGCCTGGTGTTCGAAGGCACGGTCAAGCGGCATTGGTGGGTCGGTACGGACCCCCGGCGTACGGCGGACGAATGGGCCGTGCTGCTGCAGGGCCTGCTCGCCGGCGAGTCGCCGGTGTCCGGGATCGCGGTGTGTTCCGCCGTACCGCATGTGCTGCATGAGTTGCGGGACGTCGTCTCGCGGTACTACCAGGACGTGCCGAGCGTCGTGGTCGAGCCGGGTGTGAAGACCGGGCTACCGGTGCTCGTCGACAACCCGCGCGAGGTCGGCACCGACCGGATCGCGAACGCGCTCGCCGCGGTGCACAAGTACGGCGCGCCCTGCCTGATCGTCGATGTCGGTACGGCGATCACGATCGACGTGGTGAACCCGGCCGGCGCCTTCATCGGCGGAGTGATTGCCCCAGGCATCGAAACCGCGACCGACGCGCTCGGGTACGCGGCCGCGCAGTTGCGCCGGGTCGAGCTGGTCCGGCCGCGGTCGGTGGTCGCGAAGAACACCGTCGAAGCCCTGCAATCCGGTGCGATCAACGGCTTCGCCGCACTCGTCGACGGCCTGGTCGCACGGATCCGGACCGAGCAGTCTCTGAACGCGGAGAGTCCCGTCGTGCTCACCGGCGCGCTGGCTCCGCTCCTGATCGACCAGCTGACGACGCCGGTCCGCGACGAACCGTTGCTGACGCTGCACGGTCTGTACCAGGCGTACGCCCGCAACCACGGCTGAGGTTTTACCCTCTTGTGCCCTTGAGGTGATCTGCATCACCATGAGGACAGCCATATTGGGGGGAAACCATGAGAGCTACGTATCGGGTACTCGCAGGTCTGATATCGATCGGCGTTCTGGTTCAGGCGATGGCCATCGCGGTCGCCTGGTTCACCGCGCTGAAGGATGTCGACGGCGGTCTGGTGATCGACAAGAACTACGACGGCAACTGGGGTCACAGCCTGCACGGGATCGTCGGGTCGATGATCATCCCACTGCTCGCGATCCTGCTGCTGATCGTCTCGTTCTTCGCGAAGGTCGACGGCGGCGTCAAATGGGCGTTGTACGTGTTCGGTCTGGTCGCGCTGCAGATCGCCTTCGCCTTCGCGGCCTTCGCCGCGCCGGTGATCGGCGCGCTGCACGGGGCCAACGCGCTGGCACTGCTGGCGGTGGCAGGTATGGCCGCCCGGCGAGCCGCCGGTGCACCGGCCACGGCAGCGGCTCCGTCCACCGAGGCGACCGCTTAGATGCCTTTGGCAACTGACAGGCGGTGGCCGTGAAGCTGCGGCTGCCGCCTCGCCGGGTGCTGGTCGGGCTGCTCGCGACGATCGTCGTACTGACGCCGATCGTGTTCTTCTGGGCGCGGAGCCTGGTCCCGAACGACCTGTCGCCGATGTCGATGGGGTACGCCGACTACGGCGGCGGGTCGGCGTCGGAGCATGAGCACCACGGCGTCGACGTCAGCGAGCTCACCGGGCCGCCCGATCAGAAACCCGATGTCGCGGTGGATCTGGTCGCGCGCAAGGAGCACTTCGACATCCCCGGCCGCGGTTCGTTCGACGGTTACACGCTGAACCACACCTCGCCGGGGCCCCGGATCGTCGCAAAACAAGGCGATCTGATCCAGGTCACGCTGCACAACGACAACCTGCCCGACGGCGTCACCCTGCATTGGCACGGCGTCGACGTACCGAACGCCGAGGACGGTGTCGCGGGCGTCACGCAGGACGCGGTCCAGCCGGGGCAGTCGTACGTGTACCGCTTCGTGGCGAAGGACGTCGGCACGTACTGGTACCACTCGCACCAGATCGCGCACGAGCAGGTCCAGAAGGGCTTGTACGGCGTACTGATCGTCCAGCCCGCACCCGGTGACGTGATCGCCGCCGTGCACACCTACGACAAGATCCGCACGGTCAACGGCGAGTACGGCGAACGCCGGGTGAAGGCACCGGGTCCGACGGCTCGCGTGCGGGTGATCAACACCGACAACGGACCGATGTCGATCTGGGTCGACGGGACGTCGTACAAGGTGGTCGCGGTCGACGGGACCGACGTGAACGCGCCGACCGAGGTGAGTGGGAAGAAGGTGCTCGTGACGGCCGGCGGGCGGGTCGATCTGGAGCTCCGTACGGACAAGCCGGTGCGGATCGGGCTCGGCGGTGGACCGACGACGCTGGTGATCGGGGACGGCGATGCCCCGACCGGGACGGAGCCGACGGACCGGGTCGATCTGCTGACGTACGGGTCACCGAAGGCGATCGGCTTCGACCCGGCGAAAGCGACGCGGGTGTTCCGGTACGACATCGGCCGGCGGATCGGCTTCTTCGACGGCAAGCCCGGGCTGCGGTGGTGGACGATCAACGGGCAGCAGTACCCGGACGTGCCGATGTTCGTGGTGGACGAGGGCGATGTCGTCCGGATGACGATCAAGAACACCTCGGGGCAGGTCCATCCGATGCACCTGCACGGCCACCACCTCGTCGTACTCAGCCGGAACGGGGTGAAGGCGACCGGGAGCCCGTGGTGGACGGACTCCCTCAACGTCGAGGACAAGGAGTCCTACGAGGTGGCCTTCGTCGCGAACAACCCGGGCATCTGGATGGACCACTGCCACAACCTGCCGCACGCCTCACAGGGCCTGATCACGCACCTGATGTACAACGGCGTCAGCACGAAGTTCCACCTCGGCGGCGGGACGGACAATCACCCCGAGTAGATCGGGCGGCCGACGGTCAGCGCCGTACGGAGGGTTTCGGGCAGGTCGTTGAACGCCGAGTCGGGCTGCGTACCGGTGGCGTCCAGGGTCTTGGAGAAGAACGCCCGCGCCGCGGCGGCCAGCGCGACGTCGAGCACGTCGGCGTCGGTCAGACCGACCGCTTTCAGTCCGTCGACGTCGGCCTGGGTGACGGTGTCGGCTCCCAGTGCGACCTTCCGGGCGAAGGCCATCACGGCCTGGTCGACCGGGTTGTTCGGCGGCTCGTCGACGAGGGCCGCCACCTCTTCGGCGGTGTAGAACTTGTCGGCCAGTACCTGTCCGTGCGCGAGGCTGCAGTAGCTCGACTTCAGCGCGGTCGCGGCAGCCAGCGTGGCCAGCTCGTAGCGGCGCAGGTCCATGGACTCCTTGATCGCGCCGTTCAGCTGCTTCCACGCGTCGTACACGGCAGGCCGGGCCGCGAACGTCTGGACGAAGTTCGGCACGTGCCCGGCCGGCGCACGGTTCGCCTCGAAGAACTCCGGTTCCTTCGGTGTGTCGATGAATGCCATCGTGGTTCCCCCCTCTGTGGCTCCTCTCACGGTAGGAGCGTGATACCGATCCGGCAACGGCGATGGGAATCCGGTACTCCTGACTGGGTATGGTTCACGAGGTTCGGTTGTGAGGCAGCCTGAGACGAGGTGGTACGGGTGCGGCGGGTGTTTGCCGTGGCGCTGGCAGTGGTCGTCGGTGCGACCTTGCTGACCGCCTGCGCCTCGGATCCGGCGCCGAGCGATGTGGCGGTCGCCTGGGCGCCCAACGGGCGGGCAGCGGTACTGGTGACCTGGAAGGACGCCGGCCAGCCGAACCGGATCACGATCGAGGGTGTGCTCAGCGAGAGCCCGTCGTACGTGAAGTACATCCCGGCCGGTGACCCGAACCGCTGGGAGATTCCGACCTCGGCGTTCCCGCCGGACGGGAACTACAAGGTCGCGGTGGCGACCGGCACGTCGCAGGGCGGCGTGACCAGCAAGCTCACCAAGTCGCCGGTGTTCGACACCGACGGGCCGGTGCGGCCGAGCGCGGCCGCGGTGGCTCCGCAGGGCCGCGGTGTGCTGATTAGGTGGTCGGTGCCGGTCGCGCCCCAGGACTTCACCCCGAACGACCCGCTCGACATCAAGGGCAAGAAGACGCAGCGGTACGTGCCGATGATCGGTCGGCCCGGCCAGATGCTGAAGGTGATCGGCCCGGCGACGACGTCGAACCGGCAGGTGATCAAGAGCATCAAGCCGCCGTACGTCTTCCAGCTCCGCACGGGGAACGAGTGGAGCACGCAGATCGGCGGACAGGTCCTCGGTCTGACCAGCTCGATCAGCGGCGCGGTGCCGCCGCTGGCCCAGTTCAGCGTGCCGATCCGGGTCCGCGGCCGCGTCATCCTGCGTACCGCCGGCTGCGAGCTCGAGAGCCCGTGCACGAGCCAGCGGGCGACACCGGCCGGCGTACCGGTGGTGGTGCTGACCCAGGTCACTCCGGGCGCCCGGTGGACCCCGGCGGCACGCGGTACGACGACGGGCGGTGGGTACTACGACATCGCCGTACCGACCGGTGGGAGCCGGCCGTACAAGATCACCGTGCCGGTGTACTCGAAGGCGGGCATGATCACCGGGACGTCGACGAGCAGACCGGCGTACACGAAGAGTGTCGTCCGGGTGGCGTCGGCCGGGTTCGCCGGTGGGGACACGGCGAAGAAGGCCGGGTCGATGGTGACGATCTCGGCGACGGTCAAGCCGGCCATGAACACGACCGTGATGCTGCAGGCCTGGAACCGACAGACCCGCACCTGGGCGAACCTCAAGGCGATGGCGATGCGGCAGGGCCAGACCGCGCTGGCGTTCAAGGCCGGGCAACCGGGCGACTTCGTCTATCGGTTCGTGATCCCGGGCGCGATGATGTTCGGCCGTCCGATGCAGGGCATCACCACGGCCGGCCTGCAGCTACACGTCCGCTGACTCGGCCGGCGTCGGCGCCGGTACGTCGGTGTGCTTGCGCCGCTTGCGGACCTTGTGGACGACGTAGAACGCGACCACGACGACCGCGATCCCGACCAGCGCCCACAGCGATACCCGGCCGAAGATCTTGTCGGCGTTGTCACCGATCTTGTAGGCGACGATGCCGATCGTCGCCGACCAGGCGATACCGCCGGCGGCGTTGGCGGCCAGGAAGCGCGGGTAGTGCATCCGCAGCATGCCGGCCATCGGGCCCGCGAAGATCCGCAGCAGCGCGACGAACCGGCCGAAGAACACCGTCCAGACGCCGTACTTGTGGAAGTACTTCTCGGCGCGGACGATCCGGTCCTCGGAGAAGTGGTGGAACCGGCGGCCGAGCCGTTCGAACAGCCGGCGTCCCGCCTTGCGGCCGACGAAGTACCCGATCGAGTCGCCGATGATCGCACCGGCGGCCGCCGCCAGGATCACGAACTCGATCCGCAGATGGTGCTGCGAGGCGAGCAGCGCGGCCGCTACCAGGGTGGTCTCACCCGGCAGCGGCACCCCCATGCTCTCGACGCCGATGACGAGTCCGACCACCAGGTACGCGAGGACTGCCACTCCGGTCGGGATGGCGATCGCCTGCGCGAGCAACAGAGGTTCCCCCATGCACCCATAGTGACATCGAGGGACAACCGATTTGGTGACGGGGCAACTATGTCCGGGGAATTTCAGGGTTGTGCCCGTTCCCCGACGGGATCGGCGGAATCGGCGGAATCGGCGGGATCGAGGGGATCGGCGGGATCGACGGGGTGGCGGGCGTCGTGTCACCGCTGAAGGCCTTGGTGACGTTCTGCAACGCCGTGGTGACCTCGGACGGGATGACCCAGAACGTGTTGCCGGGTCCCTTGGCGAGTTCGGGCAGCATCTGCAGGTACTGGTACGCGAGCAGCTTCGGGTCCGGGTCGTTGCGGTGGATCGCGTCGAACACGGTGTCGATCGCCTTCGCCTGACCCTCGGCGCGGAGGATCGCGGCCTGCCGGTCACCCTCGGCCGTCAGGATCCGGGACTGGCGCTGGCCCTCGGCGTTCAGGATTGCGGCCCGCTTCTCCCGCTCGGCCCGCATCTGCTTCTCCATCGACTCCTTGATCGACGCCGGCGGCTCGATCGCCTTGAGCTCGACCCGGTTGACCCGGATGCCCCACTTGCCCGACGCCTCGTCGAGGACCCCGCGGAGGATCGAGTTGATGTGCTCGCGCGACGTCAGCGTCTTCTCCAGGTCCAGCGCGCCGATCACGTTCCGCAGCGTGGTCACGGTCAGCTGCTCGATCGCCTGGATGTAGTTCTGGATCTCGTACGCCGCCGCGCGCGGATCGGTGACCTGGAAGTACAGCACCGTGTCGATGTGGACGACCAGGTTGTCCTCGGTGATGACGGAGTTCGGCTGGAACGAGACCACCTGCTCGCGCAGGTCGATCAGTTGCCGGGGCCGGTCGATGAACGGGATCACGATGTTCAGCCCGGGCTCCAGCGTGCGCAGGTACCGGCCGAGGCGCTCGACGTTGCTCGCCCTGGCCTGCGGGACGATGCGGACGGTCCGCAGTACCAGCACGACCGCGAGCAGTGCGACGACGATTCCGATGATCAGTTCGGCCATGGCTCCTCCTGAGGATGGACGAGGGCGGTGGCCCCCTCGATGGCGAAAACGTCGACCCGGGTGCCCGCGGGGATGTGCAGGTGGGGGTCGTACGAACGGGCGCTCCACTCCTCGCCGCCGATCCGGACGCGGCCCGCGTCCCGATCGCACGGAGCGAGCACCACGGCCTCTCGTCCGATCAGGGCGGCCACCCCGGTGCGCAGATGGGGGTGTCCGGTCAGGTGCCGACGCGCCACCGGCCGGACCAGAACGGCCAGCGTGGCGGCGGTGACTGCGAAGGCGAGCACCTGGAAGCCGATGCCGAGTCCGATCCCGGCGATCGCGCCCGCGGCCAGCGCAGCGAGGGCGAGCAGGAGCAGGTCGAAAGTCGCAGCCATCAACTCAGCCGTGCCGAGGACGGCGGCGACGATCACCCATAGGACCCAGGACTGCATCACAAGTACCTCTACTTCGAAGGTACTCCTGGATACGTGGTTGTGTAGCTAACGGTTCAGCTCTGTTCGGGCGGCTTCCCGGTGGGCACGATGGCCACCAACGTGCTCACCGTCCGGGTGCCGGCCGGACGCTCGGTCGCACTCCTGCCCTTGCGGTACTTGTCGATCAGCGCCGTGACCTCGTTGGCGAGCTCGGTCGCCTCGTCGTGGGTCAGCCACAGCCTGCTGCGACTGAGCGAGCTGAGCTCCTCCCACGGGTCGTCGGCCGGCAGCTCCTCGAACTGCTCGATCAGCCGGTCGACGTAACCCCGCATCATCGCCTGGGTCGCCAACCGGCCCGCACCCTCGGACTGCGAGGCGATCTTCAGTCCAGTGCCCAGCGCCCGCCACGGGCGCTCGCGGCCGTCCTCGGAGCTCTCGGCCCGCTCGATCAGACCCCAGCGTTCCAAGGCGCGCAGGTGATAGCTGGTCGCCGACGGGGTCAGCCCGGCCAGCTCGGCACACTCCGTCGCGGTCAGCACCCGGCCGCTGTAGAGCTCGTCGATGATCAGCTGCCGCGCCGGGTGAGCGAGTGCCCGGATCGCCCGCGGGTCCGAGATCTCCACCCGTTTCTGCTTCGCCACGATCGTCACCCTACCTGTTGACGACGGCAGATGTGAAGCATTAACTTCATATCTATGAAGCAAACCCTTCAGACTTCGATCTGGTCGCACCGCGACATCCGCCTGGTGCTGCCCGCCCGTGCGCTCTCCTATGCAGGTGACTCGATCGCCCTGATCGCGTTGATGCTGCGCGTGTCCGACGGCCACGGCCCGGCCGCGATCACCGCCCTCCTGCTCGCGTTCGCCGTACCGACCGTCGCGATGATCCCGTTCGCCGGGCGGATCGTGGACGGGTTCGATTCGCGTACGGTCCTGGTCTGGTCGGGCCTGCTGCAGGTCGCCGCGGGCGTCGGTCTCGCCTTCGTGCACGACCTGGTCAACACCCTGCTTCTGGTCTGCGTTCTTCAAGTAGGACAGGCCGTTGCCGGTCCTGCGTGGGGAGCGCTGATCCCGCGGATCGTCGGCGAGGAGCTCGTCGGCCGGACCACTGGTACGAGCCAAGCCCTGATCGGTGTTGCGACGCTGGCGGGTTCGGCGGCCGGTGGTGTGCTGGTCGGAGCGGCCGGGACCCGGGGCGCTCTTCTCGTCGACGCCGGAACCTTCCTCGTCCTGGTCCTTGTCGCCCAACTGGTTCGGACTCGCCGTCGGCCGGAGCCGACCGCTCCGCACGAGCGTGGGGGAGTGTCTGCGGGGTTGCGGGCCATCTTCGGCGACGACATACTGCGGATCCTGGTGCCGGCGCTCTGGGTGTTCGTCCTCGCCGGCGAGGCTGTGAATGTCGTGGAGGTCTTCCTGATCACCGGCGAACTCGGCCTCGGCCCCGGCCTGTACGGCGCGGCGGGCGCGGCCACCGGCGCCGGTGCGATCCTCGGCGCCTGGTACAGCGGCCGGCTGCGTGATGACCGGGCCCGGTCCCTGGCGGTGGTCGCCGGGATGGCGGCGATCGGCGGATCGAGTGTGCTGATGGGCCTGGCCGGGAACTTCGTGACGCTGATGATCGGGGCCACCACGATCGGCATCGGCAGCGGCCTGCTGAACGCGGCCACCAGCGCGCTGGTGGTGATGCGGTCGTCCGAGTCGGTCCGCGGCCGGGTGCTCGCGGCCCTGAACGGGACGGTCCGCTCGTTCAGCATCCTCGCGATGCTGCTGGGCGGTCTGGCCGGTGCGCTGCTCGGTCCGCGCGGGACGTTCGTGACCGGCGGGGTGGCGTGTGCGGTGGCGTCCGTGGTCGTCGGAGCGCTGGTCCTGAGGATCAAGCACGGAACAAAGGATTCGGAGCTGGAGGTGGTCAGTCACTAGCCTTAAGCCATGACTGATACGCACGTGGACCCGGTGAACCCCGACAACGGGCAGGACGACCTGCCCGAGCAGATGCGGGTTCGCCGGGAGAAGCGTGACCGGCTACTGGCCGAAGGCGTCCCGCCGTACCCGATCTCGGTGCCGCGGACGCACCTGCTGAAGGACCTGCGGGCGAAGTACGACAGCCAGGACCTGGAGCCCGACACCCGGACCGGCGAGCAGGTCGCCGTGGTCGGCCGGGTGATCTTCCTGCGCAACACCGGCAAGCTGTGCTTCGTCCGGCTCCGGGAGGGCGACGGGACCGAGCTGCAGGTGATGCTGTCGCTGGCCGACCTGGGCGAGGAGGGGCTGGCCCGGTTCAAGCAGCTCGTCGACATCGGCGACCTGCTGGCCGTTCAGGGCGAGGTGATCACCAGCCGGCGCGGCGAGCTGTCGGTGCAGGTGACCGGGTGGCAGCTGGCCGCCAAGACCCTGCGCCCGCTACCGAACGAACACAAGCCGCTCAGCGAAGAGGCCCGCGTCCGGATGCGGTACGTCGACCTGATCGTCCGGCCCGAGGCCCGCGAGATGGTCCGCGCGAAGGCAGCCGTGCTGAAGGCGCTGCGCGCGACGTACGACGAGCACGGCTTCGTCGAGGTCGAGACGCCGGTGCTGCAGCTGACCAACGGCGGCGCCGCGGCCCGTCCGTTCAGCACGCACCTGAACGCGTTCGACCAGGAGATGAAGCTGCGGATCGCGCTCGAGCTCGACCTGAAGCGGGCGATGATCGGCGGCGTCGACCGGGTCTACGAGATCGGCCGCACGTTCCGCAACGAGGGGCTGGACTCCACCCACTCGGCGGAATTCTCGATGATCGAGGCCTATCAGGCGTACGGCGATTACGACTCGATGGCCGAACTCATCCAGGAGCTGATCCGGAACGCGGGCCGTGCGATCGGTCGTACGACGATCACTGCGCGCGACGGTTCGACCATCGACGTCGAGCAGCCGTTCCGGCACGCGACGCTTTTCGGGCTGCTCTCCGAAGCGGTCGGCGAGAGTGTCGACGTGACCACCGACCTGGCCACTCTGACCAAGTTGGCCGAGCAGCACGACGTCGAGCTGCAGCCGGGCCGGAATGTCGGTGAGATCGCCGTCGACTTGTTCGAGAAGCTGTGCGAGCACACGCTGATCCAGCCCACCTTTGTCCGCGACTATCCGGAGTCGGCACGGCCGTTGGCCAAGCCGCACCGCGAAATTCCGGGCCTGGTCGAGGCCTGGGACCTGTTCGTCAACGGCGTCGAGCTCGGGGTCGCGTACTCCGAGCTGAACGACCCGGTGATCCAGCGCGATCGCCTGGTGGCACAGTCGTTGCAGGCCGCGGCCGGTGACCCCGAGGCAATGGAGCTGGACGAGGACTTCCTCCGCGCGATGGAATTCGGGATGCCGCCGGCGGGTGGCATGGGGATGGGCCTGGACCGGTTGGTGATGCTTCTCACCGGGACCGGTATCCGGGAGACCATTCTCTTCCCGTTGCTCCGGCCGGAATGACGGTCCGAATCCCCCGTCAGATCGTTGCATAGCACAACGGACTGGTTCCGCAAATCCGGGGTCGAATGCATTCCGGTCCAGCCGCTTACGAGTGGGATGAATACTCAAAGTTACGATGGCTGTGCGGCGTCGATGAATGACACGAACCCGGTTTGTGCGGTACAAATCAGGTGCTAACAATTCGGCAGGGGGATTGTGCCCGATGGCGGGCGCGGAAAGGTTGTCATCGATGGCGCAAAGGGTTCAGGTGGTTCTCGAGGACGATCTCGACGGCGGTAAGGCCGACGAGACCGTCACCTTCGGGCTGGACGGAACGACGTACGAGATCGACCTGTCCAAGAAGAACGCCGCAAAACTGCGGGACGCACTGGCCGCTTATGTCGGCTCGGGGCGCCGGGTCTCCGGCCGCCGCGGCGGCGCGGGCCGGACGCGGGGCCGGGGCCGCTCGGCGTCGGACTCAGCCGACATCCGGGCCTGGGCCAAGGAGAACGGCTACGAGGTCAGCGAGCGAGGCCGGATCTCCGCCGAGGTGCGCGCGGCGTACAACGAAGCCAAGTAACTTTTCGACCGCCGGTCCCGGCTCCCTTCATTGGGATGCCGGGACCGTCCGCATTCCGGTTGTTTCACAGAGTGGGACACGGCGTGTCGGATCTGGTGACTGACCGGACAGGTAGTTGGGGAAATTCGCTGGTGGCGAACACGCTGTCTGATCGGGTCGGAGTGGGAACACGCTGGTGATCAGTGCGGTTGTTCCCTTGTGATGCCACCCGGGCAGTCGATGGAAGCGTGATCGGATGTTCGCCGAGAGCGAGCCTGTCGGCGCCGGGGACTAGCATGCATGTACGGGGGTCGGCCAACACGGCACGTCCGACTCCTCTGAGGCAAGGAGCGCTTTGGCGATGTTTGAACGATTTACGGACCGCGCCCGTCGGGTAGTCGTCCTGGCTCAGGAAGAGGCCAGGATGCTCAGCCACAACTACATCGGGACCGAGCACATCCTGCTCGGCCTGATCCACGAGGGTGAAGGGGTCGCCGCCAAGGCTCTCGAGAGCCTGGGTATCTCGCTCGAGGCCGTTCGTTCCCAGGTCGAGGAGATCATCGGCCAGGGGCAGCAGGCCCCGAGCGGGCACATCCCGTTCACCCCCCGCGCCAAGAAGGTGCTGGAGCTCTCCCTGCGCGAGGCCCTGCAACTGGGCCACAACTACATCGGCACCGAGCACATCCTGCTCGGCCTCATCCGCGAGGGTGAGGGTGTCGCAGCGCAGGTCCTGGTCAAGCTCGGTGCGGACCTGAACAAGGTCCGGCAGCAGGTCATCCAGCTGCTGAGCGGTTACCAGGGCAAGGAGACCTCGACAGCCGGTGCGCCCACCGAGGGTGCGCCGAGCAGCTCCCTGGTGCTCGACCAGTTCGGCCGGAACTACACCCAGTCCGCTCGTGAGGCGAAGCTCGACCCGGTGATCGGGCGCGAGATGGAGATCGAGCGGGTCATGCAGGTGCTGTCCCGGCGGACCAAGAACAACCCTGTCCTGATCGGTGAGCCGGGTGTCGGCAAGACCGCCATCGTGGAAGGTCTGGCCCAGCAGATCGTCCGTGGTGACGTCCCGGAGACGCTGAAGGACAAGCAGATCTACTCCCTCGACCTGGGTGCCCTGGTAGCCGGTTCGCGCTACCGCGGTGACTTCGAGGAACGCCTGAAGAAGGTGCTCAAGGAGATCCGCACCCGCGGCGACATCGTGCTGTTCATCGACGAGATCCACACCCTCGTCGGGGCCGGTGCGGCCGAGGGCGCGATCGACGCCGCGAGCATCCTGAAGCCGATGCTGGCCCGTGGTGAGCTGCAGACCATCGGCGCGACCACCCTCGACGAGTACCGCAAGTACGTCGAGAAGGACGCCGCGCTGGAGCGCCGGTTCCAGCCGATCCAGGTGGCCGAGCCCTCGATCGCTCACACGATCGAGATCCTCAAGGGCCTCCGCGACCGGTACGAGGCGCACCACCGGGTGACGATCACCGATGCCGCGCTGGTCAACGCCGCGCAGATGGCCGACCGGTACATCTCGGACCGGTTCCTGCCGGACAAGGCGATCGACCTGATCGACGAGGCCGGGGCCCGGTTGCGGATCCGCCGGATGACGGCTCCGCCGGACCTGCGCGAGTTCGACGAGAAGATCGCGACCGTTCGTCGGGAGAAGGAGTCGGCGATCGACGCGCAGGACTTCGAGCGCGCCGCGCGGCTGCGCGACGACGAGAAGAAGCTCATCAACGCGAAGTCCGAGCGGGAGAAGCAGTGGAAGGCCGGCGACATGGATGTCGTCGCCGAGGTCGACGAGGAGCTGATCGCCGAGGTGCTCAGCACCGCGACGGGCATCCCCGTGTTCAAGCTGACCGAGGAGGAGTCCTCCCGGCTGCTCGACATGGAGAAGGAACTCCACAAGCGCTACATCGGCCAGGAGGACGCGGTCAAGGCGCTGTCCCGCTCCATCCGGCGTACTCGCGCCGGCCTGAAGGACCCGCGTCGCCCGAGCGGCTCGTTCATCTTCGCCGGCCCGTCCGGTGTCGGTAAGACCGAGCTGTCGAAGGCGCTGACCGAGTTCCTGTTCGGCGACGAGAACGCGCTGATCAGCCTCGACATGTCGGAGTACTCGGAGAAGCACACGGCCTCGCGGCTGTTCGGCTCGCCTCCGGGTTACGTCGGCTACGAAGAGGGTGGCCAGCTGACCGAGAAGGTCCGCCGCAAGCCGTTCTCCGTGGTGCTGTTCGACGAGGTGGAGAAGGCCCATCCGGACATCTTCAACTCGTTGCTGCAGATCCTGGACGAGGGTCGTCTGACCGATGCCCAGGGCCGCGTGGTCGACTTCAAGAACACCGTCATCATCATGACCACGAACCTGGGTACCAAGGACATCGCCAAGTCGGTGAGCCTCGGCTTCTCCCAGGCCAACGATGTCGGCGGCTCGTACGAGAAGATGAAGGCGAAGGTCACCGAGGAGCTCAAGCAGCACTTCCGGCCCGAGTTCCTGAACCGTGTCGACGAGATCGTGGTCTTCCACCAGCACACGATGGAGGACATCGTCCGGATCGTGGACCTGATGGTCGCCCAGATCGAGCAGCGGCTGAAGGACAAGGACATGGGGATCGAGCTCACCCCGGCGGCGAAGAAGCTGGCCGCCGAGCGTGGCTTCGACCCGGTGCTGGGTGCCCGTCCGTTGCGTCGCGCCTTGCAGCGTGACATCGAGGACGTGCTGGCCGAGAAGATCCTGTTCGGGGAGCTGCGTCCCGGCCAGATCGTCCTGGTCGACGCGATCCCCGAGGGCAAGGTCAACGACGACGGCGTGACCGAGTTCTTCACCTTCAAGGGCAACGAGAAGTCCTCGGCGTCCGACCTGGAGCTGACCGACCTGACCGCCGGCGGCGGCACCGGTCCGGCGTCCGGAGTGCAGGACTCGTAACCACGGCGAACCCAGAAGGCCCCGCTCCGGCGGGGCCTTCTGCATGTCCGGCGACACGCTCGATTTGCGCGGATGCTACTGATTGGTCGTATCGTCCTGCGGAGCGTGACCACTTCGATACAGGAGTGGGTCGCGCCCGCCAACGTATCGATGGGAAGATCGCGCAACTGCTGATGAAGCAGTTACCTACCGCCTGTCTACCGCGTTGTTAACCCTGTGAGCACGCTGTTCGGACCCGGACTGTCGGAAAGGGGGCCGGGGATGGAATCATCTCGTCGCATGGACGCTCCGCGTCTGCCCCTGACCCAGGAACCGGTCGCTGACACCGGTTCCTTTGGCGTGCGGCAGGCCGGCGGCGTACTCGAGCGGGCCCAGCGGATCGCGGACACGTTGCGCGAGCAGGCCGAGCACGAGAACGACCTGGCCCGCGACGAGGCCGGCCGGATCCGCGCCGAGAACGAGCGCCTGAAGGCCGAGGCCGAGGCCGCCGCCCGCAAGCTCCGGACCGACGCGATGACGGCCGCCCAGCGGGTCCTGAACGACGCCGAGCGGGCCGCAGAACAACTCCGTACCGATTCCGAGGCCGAGGCCGAGCGGGTCCGCTCCGAGGCAGAGGAAGCCGCCGACCGGCTGCGGGCCGAGTCCACCGCCGACTCCGATCGGGTCCGGCGGGATGCTGCCGCCGCGGCCGACAAGCTGACCGCCGATGCGAACGCGGAGGCCGAGCGGGTCCGTTCCGAGGCCACCGCGATCGCGGAGCGGCTGAAGACCGAGTCGGAGTCTGCCGCCGAGCAGCTCCGCGCCGCCGTCGCCGACGAGGTCGCGAAGCGCCGGGCGGAGTCGGAGGCCGCGGCCGAGAAGCTGCAGCTCGAGAGCCAGGCGAGCGCCGACCAGCTGCGGGCCGAGTCGCAGGCCGCGGCACAGCGCCGGATCGCCGCCGCCGAGAGCGAAGCGGCTCGCGTCAAGGAAGAGGCCGACGAGCTGCTCGAAGAGGCCCAGCTGGCCCGCGAGTCGGCGCAGTCCACCGTCGAGCGGGCCGGCAAGGAAGCGCAGCAGCTGGTCTCCGACGCCGGTGAGCAGGCCGCGCTGGTGTCGCAGGCCGCCGCGCGCAACGAGGCCGCCCTGATCGCCCGGGCCGAGTCCGAGGCCGGCGACCTGCGGGCCGCGGTCGAGCGCGAGGTCGAGGTGGCCCGGGAGAAGTCCCGTCGCGAGATCGGCGAGGCCCATGCCGAGATCGAGCGGCTGCGCGGCGAGAACCGGACCGAGCTGGAACGCCGTACGGCGGAGCTCGAGGAGACCGAGCGGGCCAAGCTGGCCGCGATCTCGCTGGAGATCGACAAGCTGCGGGCCGAGGCCGTCGCCGAGATCGCCGAGCGCAAGGCCGAGGCCGAGGCCGGCAACGAGCGGCTGATGGCCGACGCGAGGGCCCAGGCCAAGCTCGTCGTCGACTCGATCGAGGCCGACCGCCGGACGGCGTCGGGCGAGGCGCAGCGGATCGTCGAGGACGCGAACAAGGTCGCCGAGGCGGCGATGGCCGAGGCCGAGAAGCAGACGCTGTGGAGCAAGAAGACCGTCGACGACCTGATCGGCGCCGCGGAGACCGAGGCGCAGTCGATCCGTGACGCGGCCGCCAGCGACGCCACCGAGCTGATGCGGCAGAAGCGGGCGCACCTGCGCCGCGTCGTCGGCCGCTCGACCAGCCGCCTCAAGCAGACCCAGGACGCGATCGCCAAGGAGAACGCCGAGCTGACCGCGCTCGCCGAGACCACGCTGTACTCCGCCGGCGAGCAGGCCGAGGCGACGCTGGCCGCCGCCAAGCAGGAGGCCGAGAAGGTCACCGCCCAGGCGCAGGCCCGGGCCGACCGGCTCAAGGGCGCGGCCGCGAACGACGCCCGCGAGATCATCGAGCGGGCCAACCGCCGCGAGGCCGAGGCAGAGGCCGCAACCCAGCATCTGCGCGAGCGCGCGGCCAACGACCTGGCCGAGGCACAGCGCCAGTCGCACGAGCTGATCCGCAGGTCGCGGGGCGAAGCCCAGCAACTCGAGGCCCAGGCGCGCGACCACGCCGATAGTCTTCGGGCACAGGCACGAAAACTTCTCGCCGAAGCCGAGGCGAGGGTCGCGGCGTTGAACCAGCGCCGTGATGAGATCACCAAGGAGCTCACCCAGCTTTCGGGTGTGATCGAGGCACTCGCTGTACCGGGGTTCCGCCCAGGTGGTGGAATGTCCTCCAGTGAGGGTTCCACGGGGGAATCAGGATGAGGACGTGACAGTCAGATCCTTGTCAGTGACAATGTGTGATCCACCCACCCATCGAAGTGAGCATCGGAAAACATGAGCAGTGAAAGCCCAACCCCGTTCCGTACCGTTCTGCGTGGCTACGAGCCTGCCCAGGTGGACCAGCACATCCGTGAGCTGACCACCTCTCTGACTGCGCTGCAGCAGCAGTCCGAGCAGCTGCAGCGTCATGTACAGGAGCTGCAGTCCCGCACGGACGCAGCGGAAGCGGCCGTCATCTCCGCCCAGGAGGACTCCAAGGACCGCACGCCGACCTTCACCGAGTTCGGTGAGCGCGTCGCGAAGATCCTGTCGCTGGCCGATGACGAGGCCCGTGACCTGGTGACCCGCGCCCGCACCGACGCGGAGGCGATCGTCGCCGACGGTGAGTCGCACGCGAAGAAGGTCCGCAAGGAGGCCGAGCAGTACTCCCTGGACTGGAAGAGCGAGGTCGACGCCGAGGCCGCCCGGATCCTCGAAGAGGCCCGGACCCAGGCCGACGACATGCGCGACGAGGCCGAGCGCGACGCCACCGCGCGCCGCAGCGAGGCCCAGGCGCTGTACGAGCAGGAGCGGGCCAAGTCCGCTCAGGCCGCGGCTGCCTTCGAGACCACCCTGGCCGAGCGCCGGGGCAAGGTCGAGCAGGAGTTCGCTGCCCGCACCGCGCTGGCCGAGCAGCAGCTGGCCGCCGTCACCGACCGCGCTGCCCAGGTGCAGCGGGAGGCCGACCGGTCGCGTTCCGAGGCCGAGCGGTTGTCGCAGCAGCAGCTGGCCGACGCCAACCGGCAGGCCCAGGAGATCGTCGCCGCCGCGAAGGACAAGTCCGAGCGGATCCGCGCCGAGTCCGAGCGTGAGCTCGCCGCCGCGACCCAGCGTCGCGACAGCATCAACGCGCAGCTGACCAACGTCCGCCAGATGCTGGCGACGCTGTCCGGCAGCCCGGCGATGCCGCTCGACCTGCTCGCCGACGACGAAGAAGAAGCCGCCGGCAAGAAGAACTGAAGCAGGATCGAAGAGGCCGGCTCGAGTCGTCGAGCCGGCCTCTTGCTATTCGGGGAGCCGGTAACGCTTGCGGGCCAGCGGTTCTACGAGGCCGTCGGCAACTAATCCGTCCAGCGCGCGTTCGCGTTGGACGGCGTCCGGCCACGACGCGTCGAGCTTGTCCTTGGACACCGGCGTCGACGCGGCACGCAGTACGGCGAGCAGGCGGCCGCGGGCCTGCCGGTCGGTGCCCTCGTAGGTCTGGCCGCGGCGCGGCGGGCCGTCGTACGGCGGACTGCCGGCGCAGACCCAGGCGCACTGCGCGCGGATCGGGCAGTCGGCGCAGTTCGGCGTACGGGCGGTGCAGATGAGGGCGCCGAGCTCCATCGAGGCGACGGCCCAGCGGGCGGCTGTTGCCTCGTCAGCGGGGAGAGCCTCGGCGGCTAGGCGCTGGTCTGCCGCGGTGGGGGAGATGGTCGGCTGGGCGACGCCGGTCAGCGCGCGGGCGAGGACCCGGCGGACGTTGGTGTCGACGACGGCATGACGCCGGCCGAAGGCGAACGATGCGATCGCGGCGGCGGTGTAGGTGCCTACGCCGGGCAGTGCGAGCAGTGCGGCGTGGTCGTCCGGTACTTCGCCGCCGTGGCGCTCCACAATCGCCTGAGCCGCCGCGTGCAGCCGCAGAGCGCGCCTGGGGTACCCGAGCCGGTCCCAGGCCCTCACAGCCTCACCAGGGGCCGCTGCGGCCAGGTCCACCGGCTTGGGCCACCGCTCCAACCAGCTCCGGTACGCCGGCAGCACCCGATTCACCGGCGTCTGCTGCAGCATGAACTCACTCACCATCACCGCCCACGCCCCGGCACCCGGCTCCCGCCACGGCAGCACGCGAGCGTTCGCGTCGTACCAACGCAGGACTGGCTCGTGGAGAGCAGTGGCCCCGGTCATGGGGCCTCCCGGCCTGGACTGAGGAGCGGAGGGAGCGAAGCGACCGGAGCGACGAGGGAAGGCCGGGAGGCACAGCCCCATGACCCGCCGCGACGGAGTCGCGGCCAACAGCACAGCGGCGAGCCTGAGTGGTCCAGCACAGTGCCGATATTAGAGTGCGCTTCATGAGCAGCCTGCTCCGTCCGGTCGGGCACCTGCCCGCCAGCGTGTACTGGTTCCGCCGGGGACTGGTGCTCGCGGTCGTAGTCGTGCTGGTCTTTCTGATCTCCCGGCTCTTCTCCGGGGACGGCGACGCGCAGAACACCGCCGCGACCGACCCGCAGCCGAACCCGTCCGGCGCACCGCCGGCCTCGGCCCCGAGCACCTCGTCGAGTACGACGCCGTCCCGGACGCCGACTCCGAAGCCGACGAAGACCACACCGCCCGCGGACCTCGCCTGCACGGGTTCCGACGTACGCATCGACGCACTGCCGGGGAACCGGAAGATCGTCTCCGGCTCGGTGCTGAACTTCGTCGTCCAGCTGGCCCCGGTCGACGACGGGTGCAAGGCAACGATCAGCAACGACAAGCTGACCGTGACCGTGACGTCGGGCAACGACCTGATCTGGAGCACCAGCCAATGCAGCAAGGTGATCCAGACCGCCACGCTGGTTGTTGCCAAGGGCAAGCAGGCGGCCGTCACGGTGCCGTGGAACGGACACCGTTCCGGGCCTGGCTGTCTACCGGGTCAACCGGTCGCCAAGCCCGGAACGTACGTCGTCAAGGCCGAGTACGACGGCCACCTGTCGAGCGCACAAGCCTTCCAGGTCGTCTGATCAGGCAGCTTCGGCCGGCTGCGTCGCGGCGTCCGGCTTCTTCTGCAGGTGCGACGGCGCCACGAACAGCAGTGCCGCAACCAGTCCGATCAGCAGTACTGCGGCCGGCAACAGCAGCGACTGCGCCATCGAGTCACTGAACCCCTGCCGCACCGCCTCCGGCAGCTTGCCGCCCGCAAAACCTTCAGCCGCGGCACCACCCGGCATAGCCGGTAGGTTGTGCGCCAGCCGCGACTCCATCAGTACGGCGATGCTCGCACTGCCCAGCACCGCGCCGACCTGACGGGTCGTGTTGTAAACACCAGCACCGGCGCCGGCCTGATGCATCGGCAGGTTCCGCGTGGCGGTGGTGCCGATCGGCGCCCACATGAAGCCGTTGGCCACACCAAGCAGCGCGATCGGCAGCAGCAGTTCCCAGATCGCCACGTCCGGCTCGATCACCTGGCTCATCCAGAACATCGACACCGAGCAGCACAGCAGGCCGAAGCCGGCGATGAACCGCGGCGGCGTCCGGTCGACCAGCCGGCCGACGAACGGCGCCAGCGCACCGGAGATGACCGCCATCGGCACCAGCAGCAAGGCCGACCTGGTCGGCGACAGACCGCGGACCGCCTGCGCGTACAGCATCAGCGGGAACGCCATCGCGGTGATCGCGAAGCCGACCGTGGTGATCGCGACGTTCGCCAGTGAGAAGTTCCGGTCCTTGAACAGACCCAGCGGCAGCAACGGCTCGCCGCGGTTACGGGACTGCCAGACGACGAAGATCGCCAGTACGACGATCCCGGAGATGATCAGACCCCAGACCGTGATCGGGCCCTTGATCTGGCCCCAGTTGTACTTCTGCCCCTCCTGGATACCGAAGACCAGCAGGAACAACCCGAGCGCGCTCAGCACGACACCGATCAGGTCGAACTTGTGCTCGTGCGTCGGGAGGTCCGGCACCAGTCGCAGCGCCAGGAAGAAGCCGACCACGCCGACCGGGGCGTTGATGAAGAAGATCCACTGCCAGCCGAGCCCGTCGACGAGCACACCGCCGAGGATCGGGCCGACCAGCGTCGCCACGCCGGCGGTCGCGCCCCACAGGCTCATCGCCCGGCCGCGCTGGTCCGGTGGGAAGATGCGGGTGATGACGGCCATCGTCTGCGGAGTCATCATCGAGGCGCCGAGACCCTGGAAGACCCGGGCCACGATCAGCATCTCGATCGAGTTGGTGAGCCCGCACCAGACCGACGCGAGCGTGAACAACGCCAGTCCGGCCAGGTAGAGCTTCTTCGGTCCGATCCGGTCACCGAGGCGTCCGGTGATCAGCAGCGGTACGGCGTACGCCAGCAGGTAGGCGCTCGTCACCCAGACCACGGTGCCGACGTCCGACCCGAGGTCCTCGAGGATCGCGGGCGTCGCGACCGAGACGATGGTCGAGTCGACCAGGATCATGAAGAAGCCGAGCACCAGTGCCCACAGTGCGGGCCACGGCCGCACCTCGGGCCTCACTGCGTCTTGTCGGGTTGCCATTCCAGGTCCTTGCTCTCGATACGTTCGATGGTGGTGGTGAGCCAGTCGCGTTCCGCCCTGACCTGCGCGCGGATGTAGCCGGCGGCCAGCCAGTACGGCTCGGGCACGTTCCGGGCCTGTGCGCCGGCCACAGCCTTGTCCACGTCGGCCAGCCAGAAGTCCAGATCCTCGATCCGGCGGCGGAACCGCAGTACGGCGTCCTCGGCGTCGAGGTTGTGCGCCTCGGCCAGGAACACCGGGAAGACCGGGTACTCGTAGGCGAAGGTCTCGATCCCGCTCTCGACCCGGCGGACCAGCGCCTCGCTGCCGGCCGGGGTGATCTCGTACGTCGTCCGCTCGGGCCGGTTGCCGGCCCGCTCGGTGCCGGTCGCACGCACGTACTCCTGCCCGGCCAGCCGCTCGACCGTGTGGTACAGCGAGCCGGGCCGGACCTTGACGATCCGGTGGTTGTGCCGGCTGACGAGCAGTTGGTACATCTCGTAGGCGTGCATCGGCTTCTCCTCGAGCAGCGCCAGCACCGAGATCGCCAGCGGGGTGAGGTCGGCCATGATCCTCCAGTCGGATTGTTCCGCGCCAAATGTTCCATGTGGAGTATTCGCCTGAGCGGGCAGAAATGCAAGACGCCTCCGGTTCTTTCACGAACCGGAGGCGCCAGGTGACTACGGGTGGTCAGACGTAGCGTTCCAGGATGCTGGACTCGGCCAGCCGGGACAGGCCTTCGCGGACCGTGCGGGCGCGGTTCTCGCCGACGCCCTCGACCGTCTGCAGGTCGTCGATGCTTGCCGCGAGCAACTTCTGCAGGTGGCCGAAGTGGTCGATCAGCCGGTCGATCACGGCACCCGGAAGCCGCGGCACCTTGGCCAGCAGCCGGTACCCGCGCGGGGTGACCGCGGCGTCGAGCTGCTCGGCGCCGCCGAGCTGCAGGGCGCGGGCGACCTGGCCGATGTCGAGCAGGTCGGTCGGGCTGACCGCGTCCAGCTCGAGCAGTACGTCGTCCGCCGTCTTGGCCCGGCGACCCGTGGCCGGCGGGAGGTAGTCGCGGACGACCAGCTCGCGTTCGCCGGCGACACCGGCGACGAGCTCGTTCAGCTGGAGGGTGAGCAGGCGGCCGTCGGTGCCGAGCTCGACGACGTACCCGTCGATCTCGGTGGCGATCCGGCGGACCATCTCCAGCCGTTGCGCGACGGCGGCCACGTCCCGGACCGTGACCAGGTCCTCGATCTCGAGCGCGGACAGCGTGCCGGACACCTCGTCGAGGCGCAGCTTGTACCGCTCGAGGGTGGCGAGGGCCTGGTTCGCGCGGGACAGGATCGCGCCGGAGTCCTCGAGCACGTACCGCTGGTCGTCGACGTACAGCGCGATGATGTGCATCGACTGCGAGACCGAGATCACCGGGAACCCGGTCTGCCGCGCGACCCGGTCGGCGGTCCGGTGCCGGGTGCCGGTCTCCTGGGTGACGATCGACGGATCCGGCATCAGGTGTACGGCGGCCTGGATCAGCCGGGTCGCCTCGCGGTCGAGGACGATCGCGCCGTCCATCTTGCTGAGCTCGCGCAGTCCGGTCGCGGTGAACTCGACGTCGATCTCGAAGCCGCCGGTGGAGATCGCGTCGACGGCCTTGTCGTGACCGAGCACGATCAGTGCGCCGGTCCGGCCGCGCAGGATCCGTTCCAGGCCTTCGCGCAGTTCGGTGCCGGGCGCGACCGCCGCGAGCGTCGCGCGCAGGCGGGCGCCGGTGCTGTTCTTGTCCGTGTTCGGTGCCACGGAACCTGAGTCTATGCGGTTACGCGGACGCAGTTGTGCGGATATCTGCCGCTCGGCCGGACGCACGCGGTGTGACGCGGTCCGCAGTTGCGGTTGCGCGTGCACCCGCCCGTGCATCCGGACCGTGCAGTACTCGTTTCCCGCGTGATCACGCGCAACCGGCGTACGACGCTTGTCGCGTCAGGGGCAGCGGATGACCTGACCGGCGTACGACAGACCGCCGCCGAATCCGAACAGCAGCACCGGCGCGCCGGACGGGATCTCGCGCTTCTCGACCAGTTTCGACAACGCGATCGGGATGCTCGCGGCCGAGGTGTTGCCGGACTCCACGACGTCCTTGGCGACCACGGCGTTGGTCGCGCCGAGCCGCTTCGCGAGCGGCTCGATGATGCGCAGGTTCGCCTGGTGCAGGACGACGCCGCCGAGCTCCTCCGGCTTCAGCCCGGCCTTCTCGCAGACCTGCTGCGCGATCTCGGGGAGCTGCGTGGTGGCCCAGCGGAAGACGCTCAGGCCCTCCTGCTGGAACGGGCCCTCGCGGCCTTCGATCCGGACCGCGTCGGACATCTCCGGCACCGAGCCCCAGACCACCGGGCTGATCCCGGGGTCCTCGTCGGCGACCACGACGGCAGCACCCGCGCCGTCGCCGATCAGTACGCAGGTGGTGCGGTCGGTCCAGTCGGTCCAGTCGCTGAGCTTCTCGACGCCGATCACCACGGCCTTCGACGCGGCGCCGGCCCGGATCGCCTGGTCGGCGGTGGCCAGTGCGTACGCGAACCCGGAGCAGGCGGTGTTCAGGTCGATCGCGGCCGGGTTGCCGAGGCCGAGCCGGGCGGCGACGCGGGCAGCGATGTTCGGCGAGCGGTCGATCGCGGTACACGTTGCGACGACCACGTAGTCGATCTCGGCGATGTCCAGGCCGGCGTTCGCGATCGCCTTGTCGGCGGCGCGCCAGGCCATCTCGTCGACGGACTCGTCCGGGGCTGCGATCCGGCGCTCACGGATTCCGACCCGGCTCTGGATCCACTCGTCGTTGGTCTCGACCATGGTGGCGAGCTCGTCGTTGGTGAGCACCCGTTCCGGCTGGTAGTGGCCGAGCGCGACAACTCTTGATCCGGTCATCAGGTGCTCCTGCAGTCATCCGGGGGGCTATCCAGGTCCGACGACGAACCCGGCGTGGGGGCGCCCCCAGGGTACGTTCCCGATTGCGGGTCTGTTGATCCCCCTGTCCACCCTGTGGCGGGGAACACAGCCGTCAGGCGAGACCCGCGGCCATCAGTGCGGAGGGCAGATCCGGAGCCGCGAACGTGCGCAGGCCGTACTTCTTCTGGATGTCCATCGGCTTGAGGTCCTTGCTCCGGTTCGGGATGTCGGCCGGGACGATCGCCTTGGTGAACCCGAGCCGGGCCGCCTCCGCGAGCCGCTTCTCCAGACCGCCGACGCGCCGGACCTCGCCGGCCAGGCCGACCTCGCCGATCGCGATCAGCCCGGGGTAGATCGGCTTGTCCATCACCGAGGACGCGACCGCGATCGCGACGGACAGGTCCGCGACCGGCTCGGTGATCTTCACGCCGCCGACAGTCGCGACGTACACCTCTTTGTCGGTCAGCTTCAGTCCGGCGCGATTCCCGAGTACGGCGAGGACCATTGCGACTCGCGACGACTCCAACCCGGACGTGGTCCGGCGCGGCTGTGGTGCGGCGGACGGTCCGACCAACGCTTGTACTTCGGCCAGCAGCGGCCGCCGGCCCTCCATCATCACCGTCACGCACGTCCCGGCGACGGGCTCGGCGTGCTCGGACACGAACAGGCCGGTCGGGTCCGTCACCTCGACGATCCCGGTGTCGACCATGTCGAAGCAGCCGACCTCGTCGGACGGGCCGAAGCGGTTCTTCGTCGCGCGCACCATCCGGAACCCGGAGTGCCGGTCGCCGTCGAACGCGAGCACGACGTCGACCAGGTGCTCGAGCATCCGCGGACCGGCGATCGCGCCGTCCTTGGTGACGTGGCCGACCAGCACAACCGCGATGTGCCGCTCCTTCGCGAGCCGGACCAGCGCACCGGTCACCTCGCGGACCTGCGTCACTCCACCCGGAGCGCCGTCGACCTCGGGATGCGCCATCGTCTGCACCGAGTCGATCACCAGGAACGACGGCTCCACCGCGTCGATCTGCCCGACGACCGCGGACAGGTCGGTCTCCGCGGCGAGGAACAGTTCGTCGACGAGCGCGTCCGTACGGCCGGCGCGCAGCCGCACCTGGGCAGCCGACTCTTCGCCGGAGACGTAGAGAGTCCGTTGGCCGCCGCGTGCCGATTGCGCCGCGACCTCCAGCAGCAGAGTGGACTTGCCGACACCGGGCTCACCGGCCAGCAGGATCACCGCGCCCGGGACGACGCCGCCGCCGAGCACGCGGTCGAGCTCGCCGATACCGGTCGGACGCGACTCGGCCTCGATCGCGGAGACTTTGGCGATCGGCATCGCGGGCGACGACACGGGACCCGCGGTGATCCGCGCGGCCTTCGGCGCACCGACTTCGGCGACCGTGCCCCAGGCCTGGCACTCGCCACACCGCCCGATCCAGCGCGCCGACGTCCATCCGCACTCAGAGCACGCGTATGCCGACTTGCCCTTCGCCTGTGTCGCCGCCTTCGCCATGGCACCAACCTAGACGGACGGTCGGACAAATCCCTTCACCGTCCGGAGGACCCGCCCCAACCAGCCGACTGTGCGGTGCGGTGCATCGTCCGCGACGACCGGCAGGTCCGCGGTCTGGCGGGCGGCGTCGAGGTACTTGGTGAGGATCTCGCTCTCGGTCCTTCGCAGCATCGCGCTCTGCTCGAGGAGTTCGAGAGCGTCGGTCAGGTGACCGGCGGCGACCTCTGCCGAGCCGAGGTGTTGCAGGCAGCGGGCGTGACCTTCGACCTCGTCGATCTCGGCGTACAGATGGGCGGCGTGGTCCCAGCGACTGACGGCCTCGTGCTTGTTGCCTTGCATCCACGCGGCCACACCCATCAGCTCGAGCGCGTGTGCCTGGCCGCTCAGGTCGCTTGCGGCTGTTGCTCGGGCGACGGCGGGCCGCAGGTGGTCGAGCGCGCCTTCGGCGTCCTGCTGGTAGAGGTGTACGACGGCGAGGTTGATGGCGATCGCCACGTCGGCCGCGAGGTCCGGACCGGGCCGTTTGAGCCGTGCCTCGTCCAGCCGGTCGCGTGCGTTGAGGACCGCCTCATCACGGTCGTTGCCCGCAGGCGAGCGGTCCGCGCGAGCCAGTGACAGCAGTGCTCGCTCGACCTGCCGTCGCATCGTCATCGCTGCCGCGGTCCGGGTGTGGGTCGCGATGTTGTCGGAGATGCCCAGCCGGGTGCTGGCCGTGTCCAGGTCGCCCAACATCCGGTACGCCGTTGCCGCGCGCGCCGCCGCGAGCTCAGCGAGATCACGGCGACCGCACACCTCGGCCGCAGCATTCAGCAGATCGCTGAGCTGGAGTAGGGAGTCCGGATCCGCACGTCGTACGTACCAGGCCTCGAGGGCGTCGCAGATGCGGGCGAAGTCGTCGATGGTGTCGACGTGCGGCTTCTCCGCCATCAGCAGTTCACGGAGCCACTCCTCGTGCAAGGCGTACCACTCGGCGGCCGCCATACCGCCGCCGTGGGAGCCGAGCGCGATCATCCACTGCTCGGCCTCCTCCGCGGTCGCCTGCAGTTCCGGAGCGCTGTCGCCGCTGTGCTGCCAGGAGCGTCGGATCGCCGGACCGTACTGGATGATCGTGATCGCTCCGAGCAGCACGGTCACCCCGAGACCGATCAACTGCACCCAGCCGCCGCTGTCGAGGCTCTGGTTGAGCATCTCCGACGCCAGCCCGGTGAGCAGCGCGGACGCCACTGTGCCGATGACGAAGCGGAATCCGCGCGACTGGTACGGCGACTCCTGCTTCTCCGCCGCCTTCTCTTCCTCCTCGCTCATGGCCGACTGCCTGTCGTCAGCCCGCGTACGACGGTCCGCCAGAACGTCAGCATCAGAACCGCGGGCACGATCGACGCGACCACAGCCGCGGCGGCGACCGGTCCGCTCGATGCCGAGAACTGGCGCGCCTCACCCCACAGCACCAGCGACAACGGCGTCGTACCCGGTCCGCTGATCAGGAACCCGACGATGAAGTCGTTCCACACCAGTGCAAACTCCAACACCGCAACGGCAATCAGTGCGGGACGGTACGTCCGCTGCACAGTCGCCAGTACGGCGCTCTGCCGCACCGGGCCCTGCAACGCCTCGGACACCAGCGCAGGTGGAGCAGAGGCAAACGCAGACCGCAGTAGCAGCACAGCAAACGGAAGACCTGCAGCCGCGTGCACCAGTGCGAGTGCGATCCGGGAGCCGGCCAGGCCGGCGGCGTCGATCGCATCGCGCAGGGGAGCGGCGTACATCTGCACTGGTGTCACCGCGAGTACTACGAACACCGCCATGACAGTCCGGCCCACGCGCATCGGCAGACCGCCCCACGCGACCAGATAGGCCGTCGGTACCGCGATCACAAGCAGCACGGCCGTGGCAGCACTTGCGATGATCAGCGTGGACAGGAGAGCTCGAAACAATCCGACATTCGCCGCGGCAGCGAAGGACGAGAAGCCGAGTCCCGACGCAGACCACCAGCCACGCACGCCTGCTTCTTCCGGCGAGTGCAGCGCGGTGATGACGAGTACTACGGCCGGGAAGATCCACACCAGCGCGACAGCGAGCCCGATCAGCCAGCCGAACCGCCGTACCGAACGTCGAGGCTTCGGCCGCCCCAGTGACGGGTCCGGTCGTACCACGGTCACCGGCATCGCCCATCGCCGCCGGCGCAGTCCGCGTACGCCGATCAACCCGACCGCCGCGACGATCGCGAACAGTACGACGCCGAGTGCCGCCGTACGGCCGGTGTCGTCACCACTGGTCGTCGCTCGCCACCAGTTCAGCCCGAGTACGTCGGCGGACCGTTGCATCGACCCTGGTACGACGATCAGCACGAGGTCGAACACCCGCACTGCTGCGATCACCACCGTCAGCGTGACCACTCCGGCGATCGGCCGCAGCAGCGGGATCTCCAACGCACGCAGTCGCCGCCAGCCCCGGACGCCTTCTGCAGTGAGGGTTCTGGTCACGTCGTCCGGTATCGCGTCCAGACCGGCGCGGAACAGCGAGACGACGTACCCCAGCCAGGTCCAGCCGAACGCGGACACCAGCACGAGCCAGAACAGTCCCGGTCCGAGCCACACTGGACTCGACCCGAAGAGTCGCGTCCAGACCGCCGTGACCGTTCCACGCTCCGGCGTCGGGTCGAACAGCAGCCGGAACGTCGCACCGGACACCAGCACCGACACGGCGAACGGAATGACCAGCGCGGGCTGCAGGAATGTCGTCACCGCAGGCAGCCGATAACTCAACAGGGCAAGGAAGAATCCGACCACGACGATCCCGAAGGCAACCAGCACCCAGAGCAGACTGTTGCCGACGGCACGCAATGCGCCCTGGTCGGTCATCACCGCGAAGTTGCCGAACCCGAACCCGCCCGGCGTCCGGAACGCCGCCACCACGGTCACTCCGATCGGCACCAGCAGCAGACAGCTGAGCAGCAACGCCGGCAGCCCCAGCAGGTACGGCCCGGCCGGCCGACGTGGTTTGCCGGGGACCGGGCGACCGGTGATCTCGCGTCCGACGATCTCCAGGGACAAGCCGTTGGTCTGCAGCCCCATCAGCTCTCCTCCACCTTGCGCATCGCGTCGATCGCGGCGTCCACAGCCCCTGGTACGGCGTCAGCGCCGCGACCGCCGACCTGGATCAGGAAGTCGGTCAGCACCCGCCACAGGCCATTGATGTCACCGAGCCGACCGAGCTGGTCGGACAGGTCGAACTGCAGTTGCTCACCGGGCTTGGTGAGCTGGACAGCCAGCCGGGTGAGCTCTGGGGTGTACCCGGAGACCCGTCCGTCGACCAGGAACCCGCCCTCCTTGATCCAGGGGTCCGCGGCGGTCGGTGCGGACAGGCGGCGTACCAGATCGCGTGCGTCGTCCCTGGTCGGCTTGGGCAACACCATCACGTCGCCACCGACCACCACAGGTGCTGCAGCTCCTGGACCCATCGGTGGGAACGTGAAGAGGCCGATGTCATTCGGATCTGCGGCAAACGAGCGGACTACCGGCTCCGCGAAGTCGGATGCCAGCACCATGGCCGCTCTGCGATGGCCGAACACCTCGATCAGCGCATCCGGGAACTGCTGGACGAGTGACTCCTTCACTCCGCCCGCGAGCACTCCAGTCGCCGACCACATGGACCCCAGCAACCGGAGTGCAGCTGCGAACTGCGGCTGCTGCGACGGGCGCGGATCGGTCGCTGCTGCGAGGCCAACGTAGACGCTGGGCGCAATACCGAGCAGGACGTTCTCCAGGAAGTCGGTGAGCACCCAGCCGTCACCCGCGGCCAGCGACAACGGTGTGATGCCCGCCTGTGTCAGCGTGCGGTTCAGTGACAGCCAGTCCGACCACAGCCGAGGCGGTTGTACGCCGGCCTGTTCGAACACCGACGGTCGATACCAGACCGCCGACTTGTGTGCGGTCTTGAACGGCACGCCGTACGTCGTCCCGTTGTGGGTCAGGAGGTCCTTCCACAGCCGGGCTTGTCCGAGCGGGGCGAGGTCGTCGGGCATCGGCTCGAGGTCGCCGAGATGACGTGGGACCAGACCTGGCTGCGGGAGCATGACGATGTCCGGCCGGCGCGTGGACCGGGCACCGAAGGCGGTCGAGATGTCGTCGCCGAGCGGTACGACCTCGACCGGGTAGTCCAGCGTGCCCAGACCGTCGAGGACCTTGTGGAACGCGCGCAGCTCCTGTCCGCTCCAGCTGACGGCCACCCTGACGGCACGGCGCAGCCCCAGCACGTCACTCGAACATCCGGTCAGCAGGAGGGCTCCTACGGCGCCGAGGAACGCTCTGCGGCTACTCGGCATCGTCGAACCCGGTAGTGCGTGTCGTGCTGGTCGTGATGAGCAGCAAGGCGACCGAGGCGAGGTCGGGGTTGGGGCGGATCGACAGAAGCGATCCCCAAGTAGGCAGGCCGGTCGCGTCCTCCAGGACGATCGCTCGCGGATACGCGCCGAGTGCCCGGGCTACACCGGCGAGTCGGCGTCGGCCTGGGGTGATCTCGTGCGGGTAGCGGTCCTGGACGTCTTCGAGACCACAGCCGATCACCTTGACCAGGCTCTCGTCGCGGGCGGCCTGTTTGGTCACCTGATGCGTGGTGCGGTGGCCGTGCAGGACGTTGCCGAGGACGGTCAGGTGGGGGAGCAGCCCGCCCTCCGCTGGTACCAGCCGGACCGGTCCGCCCTTCAGTACGACCGCACCGGGCGGCGGGTCCTCCAGTCCGGTCAGTACGTCGGCCAGCCGTCGACGGTCGGTGGCCTGCGGTACGACAACCGCGCGCTGCTCACCTACGTCGATCCGGAGCCGCGCCGGCAGCCCCGGTACGCGTTCGAGCAGCAGACCGTCCATTGTCCGTCAACCCTATGAGTACAGCGGGTCGGCCTGCAGATCACAGAGTGTCGTTAGGCCCTGTCTGGTAACCCGACAGGACCTAGAAGGTCCTGCTCCAGAGGTTGATCGCGTAGTCGACCTCGGACCCCACGTGCGAGTCGATGATCCGCTTGGCGTCCTTCGGTGTGAACTCGATCTTCACGACGGACTCGAAGTCCTTGCGTGATTCGAACCGCCAACCCATGTCCAGCGGCGTCCGGTGCCATCCGCGGTCGGTCCAGAACCGCTCCACCTCGGCCGGCTTGATCATCGGGTACGACGTACTGAACCAGCCGCCGAACGTCGACCGGCTGCCGTCGTTGTCGATCACGAACGCCGTCCCGCCGTGGCGCATCACCCGGTCCAGCTCGACCAGCCCGGGTTCGCAGCCCGGCCCGAAGAAGTACGCCCAGCGCGCATGCATCACGTCGATCGACGAGTCCGGCACCGGCAACCGCTGCGCCGTACCCTGGCGTACTTCGACGTTCGGCAACGTCTGCGTACGTCGACGGGCGGCGTCGGCCAACGCGCCATGCGGCTCCACGCCGATCACTCGCGCGGCCGTCGCGGCGAACTTCGGCAGATGGAATCCGGTACCGCAGCCGATGTCGAGCACCGTCGCGCCGGCCCAGTCCCGGATTGCCCGCATCGCCGGCTCGATCACGCCGTCCGGGTCCACCGCGCGGTTCTCGATCTCGTACACCTTCGGGTGGTGCCAGATGTTGGGACTCGGGATCCCACCTTCTGCGATGCTCACGACGTTCGAGCCTAATGCAGTTGAGTCGGCCCGCAGGCACTGCGATGCTGCGCTCCGTGCAGATGACCGAGTACGCCGGCCGTGACGGCCTCAGTGACATGCAGGAGCTCGTCCAGCGGACCTGGAGCCCGGCGTCCCGGCTGCACCTCGGGGACGTCGCCTGGGAGCGCAGCGTGAACGCCCGTCGGTCGGCCGACAGTTGGCGTACGGCGGTCTGGCGTGACGGCGACGACGTGGTGGCCTGGGCTTGGCTGGCGCAGCCGAGCCATCTGCTGATGACCGTGGACCCGGACCGGCCGGAGCTCGCCGCTACCGTCGTCGAGTGGTTCCAGACGACAGCGGACGGGCCGAAGTTGGCCGTCGGCGTACTGGAGACCGAGAAGCACCTGTTGACCGCGCTGGAGTCGGCCGGCTTCCGGCGTGACGACGATGCGCCGTACTTCACTCACCACTGGATCTCGCTGGACGCACTGACCGAACCAGTCGTGCCTGAAGGATTCACGCTGCGGCACGTACGGCAGGACGAGGTAGCGAAGCGGGGCGCCGTACACCGGGCCGCCTGGTCCGACCTGGGGCCGTCGAACGTGACCGACGAGGACATGGCCGAGGTGATGTCGACCTGGCCCTACCGTCCCGAGCTGGACTGGGTGGTCGAGAACGAGGCAGGCGAGTTCGTTGCCTCGGCGCTGATCTGGCTGGACGAGCAACACCAGGTCGGACTGGTCGAGCCCGTCGGGTGTGCTCCGGCGTACCGACGGCGTGGGCTGGGTGCGGCGGTCAATCTGGCCGCATTGCACGCATTGCGAGAAGCAGGCGGCACCAAAGCCGTCGTCTGTCCGCGAGGTGACGACGGCTACCCGCAGGCGCGGGCGCTCTACCAGAGCTTCGGCTTCCGGCCGGGCTCACGCACGCTGCATCTGCTGCTTGGTTAGCGCGGCGGTCAGCGCGGCCGGGATCAGGAGCAGCCCGCAGAAGACCGCCAGCCAGTGGAAGCCGAGATAGGCGAGGACCGGTCCGGCAGCGGTGCCCGAAAGGGAAGCCAGGACACCCATGGTGAGGTCGGACAGGCCCTGAGCTGAGGTGCGGATGCCGTCCGGGACGGACCGGGACAGCAGAGTCGACCCGGCGACCAGACAGGCCGACCAACCGAGACCCAGCGTGAACAGAGCGAGCCCGGTGAGCGCATGCGCATCGTCCGGCGCGACAGCTGCCAGCGTCATCGCAACCGCGAGTACTCCGAGGCCGATGCCGATCGTGGGGATGCGACCGAGCCGGTCCGCCATCCAGCCGGTCACCGGGGACAGTGCGTACATGCCGGCGACGTGACCGCTGATGACGAACCCGACGATGGTCAGGGACGCGCCGTGGTGCCGCAGGTGGACCGACGTCATCGACATGACCCCGACCATCACCGCGTGCGCAGTTGCGATGGCCAGCAGCCCCAACCGAGCATGCGGGATGGCGATCACCTGGCGAAAGGTCTGCGCGAGCGGCTGGCGCTCCACCCTCGTCGGCCGTACCTGACTGCGCATTCCGACCCAGACCGTGGCCGCGCTGAGGCCGAAGGCGACGACCGAGAAGACGTACGGCCCGGCCAGAGCCAGGATGCCGAGCGACGACCCGACCGAGCCGCCGACGCCGGTCAGGTTCGGGCCGACGATCACGCCGATCGTGGTGGCCCAGACGACCAGTCCGAGTGACCGGGCGACGCGGCTGGGCTCGGCGGCGTCTGTGGCGGCGTACCGCGACTGCAGGTTGGAGGCGGAGCCGCTGCCGAAGAGGCAGCCGGCGGCGAGGAGGAGGGCGAGCGAGCCGATCTGGGCAGCGGCGATCGTGAGTACGGCGCCGACGAAGGCGATCAGATAGCCGAGGCTCAGCGAGACCCTTCGACCGTGGGAGCGAGCGAGTCCTGCCAGAGGTACGGCGAGGGCGGCGGCGCCCAGCGTGGTGGAGGTCGCGACCAGACCGGCCAACGAGGTGGAGCCGGAGACGTTCTCGGCGAGGAGGGCGGCTACTGCGAAGCCGCTGGCGGTGGCGACTCCGCCGAGCGCGTTGCTGGCGACCAGCACCCGTAGTGTCGTCCGCTGCTGCTCGCTGGTCACGGGCAAACCCTCTCATGAACCTGACAGGGAAGCTGCTTATATGATCGGTCCCGACATAAATCGATCCACTCCCTGGGAGTTCGGAATGTCCGATATCGCGATCGTCCCTGCCCCGCGAGAACTCACCGTCGACGAGGGCCGGTGGATCACCGCCGATCCGCTCGGGGAGGCCGTCCGGGACGTGGTCGAGAACCTCGAACCGAACGAGTACCGCATCGACGTCGGCCTCGACGGCGCCCGGCTGACGGCCGGCTCCGAGGACGCGCTCCGGCACGCGGAGACGACGTACGCGCAGTTGATCGAGGCCGCCGAGCCGACCGACGAGTTCGGCAAGGTCGCCGTCCCGCTGGCGCGGATCGCGGACGCGCCGCGGTTCGCCTGGCGCGGGATGATGCTCGACGTCGCCCGGCACTTCATGCCGAAGGACTTCGTCCTGAAGGTCATCGACGTGCTCGCGCTGCACCGGCTGAACGTGCTGCACTTCCACCTCACCGACGACCAGGGCTGGCGGGTCGAGATCGAGGCCTACCCGCGGCTGACCGAGGTCGGCGCATGGCGGGCCGAGACCATGGTCGGCAAGATGACCCGCGGCCAGAAGGAGTTCGAGTACGACGGCCAGCGGCACGGCGGGTTCTACACCAAGGACGACCTCCGCGAGATCGTCGCGTACGCCGCGGACCGCGGGATCACCGTCGTACCGGAGATCGACCTGCCGGGGCACATGCAGGCCGCGATCGCGGCGTACCCGGAGCTCGGGAACCACCCGGACCAGCAGCTGACGGTCCGCCAGTACTGGGGCATCAGCGAGGACGTGCTGAACGTCAACGACGCGACGGTCGAGTTCGTGAAGACCGTGCTGCGTGAGGTGCTGGACATCTTCCCCTCGCCGTACGTGCACCTCGGTGGTGACGAGTGCCCGTCGGTGCAGTGGGGCGAGTCGGAGGCGGCGCAGAAGCGGCAGGCCGAGCTGGGGCTGGACGAGCCCGGGCAGCTGCAGGGCTGGTTCACCGCGCAGGTCGCGGAGGTGCTGGCCGAGCAGGGCCGGCGGCTGGTCGGCTGGGACGAGATGGTCGACACCGACTGCCCTGACGACGCCGTGATCATGGCGTGGCGCAGTGCCGAGCGCGGCGAGATCGCGGTCAAGGCCGGCCACGAGACCGTGATGGCGCCGTGCGAGTCGGTGTACTTCGACTACTACCAGGGCGACCCGGCCACCGAACCGCTTGCCATCGGCAACTTCATCCCGCTGGAGAAGGTGTACGACTTCGAGGTGGTCCCGGAGTCGCTGACCGACGACGAGAAGCGGTTGATCGTCGGCACCCAGTGCCAGATCTGGACCGAGTACATGGAGGGTCCGGAGCAGGTCGGCTACATGCTGCTGCCGCGGCTGTCCGCGTTCGCCGAGCGCGCCTGGGGCTCGGAGAAGGTCTCGTACGACGAGTTCCTCGGCCGCCTCCGCCCGCACCTGGCCCGGATCGAGCGGATCGGCGTCAACTACCGCCCCCTCGATAGCTGAGGGGATAACAAAATCTCCGTTAGCCCTGTTAGCAGGGGTAGACGACCCGGCCTTATCTGGCAACGATGAAACGTCAGAGGGCCGGGTCGGGGAGCGGAGGACGCATGACCGCGGTAGGGCCGCTGGATGCGATGTTCTTGGGTGGGGAGACCCGGGAGCAGCCGATGCATGTGGGTGGGCTGATGTTGTTCGAGCTCTCGGAGGGGGCCGGGCGGGATCATGTTTTTCCCGAGAGCTCGCGGGATTTCGTCTCCCGGCTGTACCACGAGATGGTCGCGGCGCCGGCGGTGAATCCGCTGTTCGCGCGGCGGGTCCGGAACCGGCCGGTCGACCTCGGGTACTGGTCCTGGGAGCAGGACGACGAGATCGACCTCGAGTACCACGTCCGGCTGTCGGCGTTGCCGCGTCCCGGGCGGTTCCGCGAGCTGTTCGAGCTGACCAGCCGTCTGCACGGCACGCTGCTCGACCGTCACCGTCCGCTGTGGGAGATGCACCTGATCGAAGGCGTCGAGGGCCGCCGCTTCGCCCTCTACAGCAAGATCCACCATTCGATGATCGACGGCGTCACCGCCCTCCGCTGGATGCAGGACACCCTCACCACCGATCCCACCAGAACCAACATGCCCGCCACCTTCGCCCTGCCGGGTGGAGTTGAAGGCGAAGCCGGGGCGGGAGGTGGTGGGATGCCGACCGCGGCGGAGCTGCTGGCGGCTGTGGGGCGCGTGCCCGTGAAGACCGCGCACGCGGTTGGCGGGGCCGGGCGGCTGTTGGCGGATCTTGCTGGGCTGACGCCTGTCGGGCTCAAGGAACTGGTGCACTCGACGATGCCGTTCCAGGCGCCGAAGACGATCTTCAACCAGCCGGTGACCGGGGCGCGGCGGTTCGCGGCGCAGTCCTGGCCGATCGAGCGGTTGGAGAAGGTACGGGCGATCACCGGCGCGACGTTGAACGACGTACTGCTGGCGATGTGTTCAGGGGCCTTGCGCAACTATCTGCTCGAGCTGAACGCCCTGCCGGACAAGGCGTTGACGGCCATGGTCCCGGTCTCACTGCGCGACCGCGACGGCGCACCCGGCGGTGGTAACTCGCTCGCGACGCTGATCGCGGACCTCGCCACCGACCAGGTCGATCCTGAACGCCGCATCCGCCGGATCATGGCCTCGACCGCGCACGGCAAGGGCGTCCTGTCCGAGCTCAGCCCGTTGCAGAACCTCATCGTCGGCGCGCTCGGCTTCGGCGTGGCCGGCCCGGCCGCAGTACTCCCAGGGGTGGCGGGCCGCACGACGCCGCCGTACAACGTGGTGATCTCGAACGTGCCGGGCCCTACCGAGAGTCCGCTGTACTGGAACCGTTCGCGGCTGCTCGGGATGTATCCGGCCAGCATCGTGCTCAACGGTCAGGCGCTGAACATCAGCGTCACCAGCTACGACCACCAGCTCCACTTCGGCCTGATCGGCGACCGCCGCACCGTCCCGCACCTCCAACGCATGCTCGGCCACCTCGAGACCTCACTGGCCGACCTCGAGAACATCCACTAAATGCGGACGATCCCGTTCGGGGTGTCGAACAGGGCAGCGTTGAGACCGGGCTGACCGTTGGGGCCGACCCAGGCGACGTCGAGGTCGTTCAGCAGGTGGTCGGCCGGGTGGCCGATCCAGTCCGTGACGCGGACCGGGTCGCCGGCGATCTCGAGCGCGGTCAGCTTGACGCCCTTGCCGCCGACCGACGGGTGCTCGTCGAGGTCGTCCCAGTGGATGAAGAACGGCAGTTGCGGGTCGGCGATCAGACCCTTGACGCCGATCTGCCGCCAGGTCAGGTTCACCCCGTCGGGCCGGTGCCGGTTGCCGGGCACCGCCTGCCGGCCGAGGCGCTGCTCCATCCGCTCCATGTCGCGGACGGCAACCACCCAGCCCAGCCAGCCGCCGCCGAGCTCTTTACGAGCCCGCACCGCCTGACCGAACGGAGCCTTGTCGGAAGCCGGGTGGTCGAGTACGTCGACCACCTCGATGTAGCGATCGTTCTCCAACGGGAGGATGTGGTTCACCGTGCCGAAGCGCGGGTGCACCCCACCGTCGACGAACTCCGCTCCGAGCAGCGTGGACAACCGCTCGACGGTCGCACGGCACCCCTCGGGCCCGCACGCGTACGACAGATGATCCAGACGCATGCCAGTCATTGTGTCCTCACCCACCGACAGTTGCCGCCACCGGGTGTGTCGTTAGGCTCTGAACCATGCGCACGGTCGTTATCGGAGGCACCGGTCATATCGGCACGTACCTGGTCCCGGCGCTGGTTCGCCTCGGTCATCAGGTCACGGTGCTCAGTCGCGGCGAACGTACGCCGTACCAGTCGGACGGAGCGTGGCAGCAGGTCGAGCTGGTCCAGGTGGACCGGGCGGCGGAGGACGCTGCGGGGACCTTCGGACAGCGGGTCGTCGAGCTGAGCCCTGACGTGGTGATCGATCTGATCTGCTTCACCGAGGACAGCGCACGGCAGCTCGCCGAGGCGGTGCAGGGAAGGATCCAGCACCTCCTGCACTGCGGCACGATCTGGGTGCACGGGCCGAGCATGGTCGTCCCGACCCGCGAGGACACGCCGCGGAGGCCGTTCGGCGACTACGGCGTACAGAAGGCCGCGATCGAGACCTACCTGCTCGGCAAGGCGCGCCGCGACGGACTGCCGGTCACGATCGTCCACCCCGGTCACATCTGCGGCCCCGGCTGGACGCCGGTCAACCCGGCCGGCAACTTCGATCTCGGCGTTTACGACAAGCTTGCCCAGGGCGCCGACGTACTGCTCCCGAACCTCGGCCTCGAAACCCTCAACCCCGTGCACGCCGACGACGTGGCCGGGGTGTTCCTCGCGGCGATCGCCAGCCGGTCCACCGCGATCGGCGAGAGTTTCCACGCGGTGGCGAGCGACGCGGTGACCCTTCGCGGGTACGCCGAGGCCGTCGCCACGCGGTTCGGTCAGAAAGCGCGGCTCGGCTTCCTGCCGATCGGGCAGCTGCAGGACCGGCTGCCGAAGCCGGACGGCCAAGCGACCTGGGACCACGTCCTGCACAGCCCCAACTGCTCGATGGCGAAGGCTGAGCGCCTGCTCGGCTTCCGACCGCGTTACTCCGCCGTCGAGGCCGCGCTGGCCGGCATCGACTGGCTCGTCGACGCCGGCAAGATCACCACTACTTAGACGCCGGGTGCGGCAGCAGCGGTCGCGCTGCCTCCAGGTGCTGACGGCACATCTCGGCGAGTACGTCGTACGCCTTGTGGCCCATCAGCGTCTGCAGTTCGACCTTGCTCGACTCGAAGACCGCCTCGACGCCGATGTGCGCCTCGGTGTTACCGGTGCAGTACCAGTCGAGGTCGTGCCCGCCCGGGCCCCAGCCGCGCCGGTCGTACTCGGCGATGCCGACCTCGGTGTACGTCGTACCGTCCGGCCGCTCGACCTCGCGGAAGGTCCGCCGGATCGGCAACTGCCAGCACACGTCGGGCTTGGTCTCGACGAAGTGGATGTCACGCTTCAGCGCCAGACCGTGCAGTGCACAACCCGCGCCGCCTTCGAAACCCGGACGGTTCAGGAAGATGCACGCGCCGTCCCAGACGCGGGTCTTGCGCTCACCCTCGTCGTCGGTCTCGACCCAGCCGTTGGCCCGGCCTTCCTTGCGGAACTGCCAGTCCTCCTTGCCGAGCTCCTTGACCCACTTCTTCACGCGCTTCTCGTCGTCGGAGTCGGAGAAGTGCGCGCCGAGCGTGCAGCAGCCGTCGTTCGGCCGGCCCTTGTAGATCCCCTGGCAGCCACCGCCGAAGATGCAGGTCCAGTTGGACGTCAGCCAGGTCAGGTCGCAGCGGAACACCTGGTCGGAGTCGTCGGGGTCGATGAACTCGACCCAGGCACGGGGGAAATCGAGAGAAACCTCAGGCACTCAGAAAGCGTACGCGCCTTCGCGTCCTAAGCGTGAACCCCGACTCCCGACCCGCCGTTACCTCGTCCGTCCAGTAGCGTGGGGGAATGCGGCTCGGCGTACTCGACGTGGGATCAAACACCGTCCACCTGCTCGTGGTGGACGCACATCGCGGTGCCGCGCCGCTTCCGGCGTACTCGCACAAGACCGAGCTGCGGCTGGCCGAGCACCTCGACGAAGCCGGGAAGATCGACCAGTCCGGCGCCGACGGGCTGATCGCGTTCACCAAGGATGCGGTGCAGCTGGCCGAGGACAAGGGGTGCGAGTCGCTGCTCGCGTTCGCGACGTCCGCTCTGCGCGAGGCCCCGAACGGCGAGAAGGTGCTCGACCGGGTCCGGTCCGAGACCGGCGTCGACCTCGAGGTGCTCAGTGGCGACGACGAGGCCCGGCTGACGTTCCTCGCCGTACGGCGTTGGTTCGGCTGGTCGTCCGGCCGCCTGGCGGTGTTCGACATCGGCGGCGGGTCGCTGGAGATCGCGGCCGGATCCGACGAGCAGCCGACCGTGGCGGTCTCCGTCCAGCTCGGCGCCGGCCGTTTGACCCGCGAGGCGCTTGCTGCCGACCCGCCGGACAAGGACCAGGTCCGCGAGCTGCGCAGACGGATCCGGCTGGAGATGGCTGCCGTCGCAGGTCCGGTGCTGCGAGCCGGCCGGCCCCAGCGGTCGGTCGCGACGAGCAAGACGTTCCGCTCCCTGGCCCGGATCGCCGGAGCGGCGCCGTCCGCCGACGGGCCCTATGTCGCGCGCACGCTGAACCGCGACGACCTGAGCGAATGGATCCCGAAGTTGACCAAGATGACGGCCGCCGAGCGGGCCGCGTTGCCCGGGGTGTCGGCCGGCCGCGCGTCGCAGCTGGTCGCGGGCGCGCTGGTGGCGGACGCCGTGATGGACCTGTTCGACCTGACCGCGCTCGAGGTCTGCCCATGGGCGCTCCGCGAGGGCGTCATCTTGTCCCGGCTCGACCAGCTGCAACCCCGGTGAACCAATGAACCCCCGCACAACCGCGAAGATCGGTCTGTCCACAGCCTCCGTCTACCCCGAGTCGACCGCGAGCGGCTTCGAGCTCGCCGCCCGGCTCGGGTACGACGGTGTCGAGGTGATGATCGGGATCGATCCGCTCAGCACCCAGATCGACGCGATCAAGCGACTCGTCGACTACCACCAGCTCCCGGTGCTGGCGCTGCACGCGCCGACGCTGCTGATCATGCAGCGGGTCTGGGGGACCGACCCGTGGAGCAAGCTCGAGCGCAGTGCCGAGGCCGCGAAGGAGCTCGGCGCGGACGTGGTCGTCGTACACCCGCCGTTCCGTTGGCAGCGCGACTATGCCCGCGGGTTCGTCGAGGGGATCGCCCGGCTCGAGGCCGAGACCGGCGTGACGCTCGCGGTGGAGAACATGTACCCGTGGCGCGCGCCCGGTCGTGACCTGCAGGCGTACGCGCCGAGCTGGGACCCGACCGAGCAGTCCTACGCGCACACCACCCTCGACCTGTCGCACGCTTCGACGGCCGAGCAGGACTGCGTCGAGTTGGCCTCGACGATGGGCACGAGCCTCACCCACGTCCACCTCACCGACGGGACCGGGTCCGCGAAGGACGAGCACCTGGTGCCGGGCCGCGGGACGCAGCGTGCGGCGGATCTGCTGGGCACGCTGGCGAACCAGGACTTCCGCGGGCACATCATCATCGAGATCAACACCCGTCGCGCGACCAGCCGGTCCGAGCGTGAGGTCGACCTGGTCGAGTCGCTCGAGTTCACCCGCAAGCACTTCGTCCGGAGTACGTCGCGGCGTACGTCGTTCGCGGTCACCCCGGAAGGTGAGATCTCGGAGCTGACGCCGTGACCGCTTCCCGACGTACGCCGGGACGCCGCCCCGGCGGACCGGACACGCGGGGAGAGATCCTGCAAGCGGCCCGGGAATCCTTTGCGGACAAGGGATTCGCGGCCACTTCGATCCGCGCGGTCGCGCGGCAGGCCGAGGTCGACGCGGCGTTGGTGCACCACTACTTCGACAGCAAGGAAGAGCTGTTCATCGAGGCGATGGCGATCCCGGTCGACCCGCGCCTGATCGCCGCGAACATCGTCGGCGGACCGCGTGAGGAGACCGGCCGGCGGATCGCGACCGCGTTCCTCGGGGTCTGGGAGTCGCCGGAGGGACAGCAGCGGATGAAGGCGCTGTTCCGCAGCGTCGTCAGCAGCGACGAGGTGGCCCGGATGATGCGGGAAGGCATCACCCAGATGATCGTCCAGCCGGTCTCGCAGATGCTCGACGTGCCCGACGCGCAGTTGCGGGTCTCTCTCGTCGCCACGCAGTTGGTCGGGGTAGCGGTCGTTCGCTACCTGGTCGGGCTCGAGCCGGTCGCGTCGGTCGACGTCGGTGTGCTCATCGATCGGCTGGCGCCCGTTCTCCAGCAGTATCTGACCGGCTGATGCAGATCCCGACCGACGCCGAGATCCGCTCTCTCCATCGGGACTATGCGCCGACGCCGGCCGCGTTCGAGGTCGTCTTCGAGCACTGCCAGCTGGTTTGCTCGGTGGCGGAGCAGTTCTTCGCCGGGCGCGCTGTGGACACCGATCTCGTCCGCGCCGGTGCGTTGCTGCATGACATCGGGGTCTATCGGCTCGAGTCTTCCGCCTACGTCCGGCACGGCGTTCTCGGACATGAATTGCTTGCCTCGTTGGGGTTTCCGGTCGAGATCTGCCGCTTCGCGTCGTGCCACACCGGGGTCGGGATCACCCGGGACGACGTGGTGCGGCAGGCGCTGCCGATCCCGGTCGACGACTACCTGCCGCGGACGCCGGAGGAGGGGCTGGTCCTGTACGCGGACAAGTTCCACAGCAAGCGCACGCCGCCGGTGTTCCTGACCGGTGACACGTACGCCGCGGAGGTCGCGCGGTTCGGGCCGGACAAGGTTCGTGCTTTTGGCATGCTGCGTCAGCGCTACGGCGACCCGTCGTTGGACACATTGAGTGCCGCCACGGGGTACGCCGTTATCTGACAGGTCACAGGCTGTTGCCACGGATCGTCGTACCCGCTAAATTCATCACATGGTGAAAAACGCGGTGAGTTGCCGTGAGGTCGTCGTCGTGCGCGGCGACCGGGAGGTGCTGCACGGGGTCGGGTTCGACCTCCGGGCCGGATCGGTGACCGGGCTGCTCGGGCCGTCCGGTTGTGGCAAGACGACGCTGATCCGCGCGATCGTCGGCCTGCAGGCTCGCGTGACCGGCGATGTGTCGGTGCTCGGGCTGCCGGCCGGTGCGCCGAAGCTGCGCGGCCGGATCGGCTACGTGACCCAGGAGCCCAGTGTGTACGGCGATCTGACCGTCGCGGAGAACCTCCGCTTCTTCGCCGCGGTGCTCGGCGTCGCGTCGTCCGACGTGGAGCGGGTGATCGAGGCGGTCGACCTGACGAGTCACGCCAACGCCCGCGTCGACCGGCTCTCCGGTGGTCAACGCTCGCGCGCATCCCTGGCCGCCGCGCTCCTCGGCAGCCCTGAGTTATTGGTGTTGGACGAACCAACGGTCGGGCTCGACCCTGTGCTGCGTCGTGATCTCTGGGAGCTGTTCCACAAGCTGGCCGACGACGGCGCGACGCTGCTCGTCTCGAGTCACGTGATGGACGAGGCCTCGCGCTGCGACCGCTTGCTGCTGATGCGGGACGGCGATCTGTTGGCCGACGACACTCCTCGGGCGCTGCTCGACTCGGTCGGTACCGAAGACATCGAGCAGGCGTTCCTCACCCTGATCGACCGGAAGGCAGGTGCGCGATGACTCCGCGGGTGACGTTTGCGGTTGCGGCTCGGGTGTTGGCTCAGCTGCGGCGGGATCACCGGACGGTGGCGATGCTGATCGTGCTGCCGGCGTTGCTGGTTAGTCTGATGTGGTGGATGTTCCATGACTCGCCGGGGACGTTCGACCGGATCGGCGGACCGTTGTTGGCGGTGTTCCCGGCGATCATCATGTTCGTGGTGACGTCGGTCGCGACGCTGCGCGAGCGGTCGAGCGGGACGCTGTCGCGGTTGTTCACGATGCCGATGGCGAAACTCGACTTCCTGCTCGGGTACGCGCTCGCGTTCGCGCTGATCGCCGTCGTACAAGCGCTCGTGGTCGTCTCGATCGCCTTGTATCTCTTGGATCTGAACATCCAGGGCGATGCGTGGCAGTTGGGCGTGGTCGCTGTGCTAGACGGCGTACTCGGGGCTGCCCTAGGGTTGTTCGCCAGCGCGTTCGCGGCGACCGAGTTCCAGGCCGTGCAGATGATGCCGGCGGTAATGATCCCGCAGATCCTGCTGTGCGGTCTGCTCGTCCCGCGCGACCAGTTGCCCACGGTCCTGCGCGCGGTCAGCGACGTACTGCCGCTGTCCTACGCCGTCGACGCCGTCATCGGAGTTGCCAACGGCAACGGCCTCACCACCGGCACCGGCAGCGACGCCCTGGTCGTGGTCGCATTCGTCCTCGCAGCCCTCGGCCTGGGCGCCGCCACCCTCAAACGGCGTACCGCTTAGCTCACTCGCCGAAGAGCCAGTCGGACTTGACGGGTGGTGCGAAGCGGAAGTAGGTCGGGTCGGCGAAGGTGCCGGGGATCTTGCCGTGGCCGGTGATCGACGTCTTCGTTCCGTTCGCGTGGCCGAACGTGTAGAGGTACGCCGACTTCGTTTCCTTGTCGATGCCTACGACAACGGTTCCGTAGTTGCCGCAGCCGCCCGCGACCAGCGTCTCGAATCCCTGCCACGTGCCGGCGCGGACCTTGGTGACGACCGGCTTCATCGCGGTGTTGACCGGGATGTGGATGGTGTACAGCGCGCCGCCCCGGGTGTTCGCGAGGAACGTGTCGTACGCCGCGGCCTTGCTGATCAGCGTCATCGACTTGACCGACGCGAATCCCGGCGCCGATCCGTACGCCTTCCAGACGCCGGTGTCGCCGACGACCCAGCGGAACAGCACGCCGTCCGACCGCAGTCCGTACTCGTAGGTCCGCGGGTGGGTCGGATCGTCGTTGAACGTGGACGTCTCGTGGTCGATGAACTTGCTCCACCCGCCGCCGATCCGGGCCAGCTGCGACTCCGTCACCTTGCCGCTCTTGTCGAGCGTGATCCAGTGCTGGTACATCGCGTCCCCGAGCACGACCCGCCCGTACCGCGAGGTGCCGGCCGCTGTCGGCTCGTTGACGAACGACGCGCTCATCCGCACCGCGCCATCGGCGTACAGACCGGGTACGACGCTCTTCGCCCCCGCCGTCGGCGGCGTCACCCCGGTCACCCGCTGCATCGTCTGGTCCCCACCGGCCGTCACCGAACCGAGGTTCAGCGCACACCCCGCCGTCGGGCTCGCTGTTGCTGTTGTGGACGCGGTCGCTGTTGTCGTGGCAGCGGCGACCATCCCGGCCGCCGCCGCCACCATCGTCACGATCTTGTGCAGTTTCCTCATATCTCCCCCTTCGCAATCAACCCCTTGCGATGGGTGAGACTCCAGCCGGATCCCCTTGGTTGATCACGATTCGAAGACTTTGACGACCTTCCCGTTCTTGTCGTAGGCCGCGACCTTCGGCTGGTCGTGGATCTTGTACTTCGCCTTGGTGGTCCAGGTGAACGCGAACCAGCCGCCCTGGCCGACCGGGACCTGATACACCGGTCCGGATCCGATCCGCAGCCGGACCGTGACGGCGGCCGTCGACTTGACCCGGCCCCAGCCGCTCATGCCGTACGTCGTGCAGATCCCGTTCGTGCAGCCCCCGCCGCCACCGCCGGCGGCGTACATGTCCGCTCGTACCGACTTGTCGGACGGATCGAGCACGGGGTCGCTTCCGGTGAGATTTGTCAGGGTGGCGAACGTCGTGTTGGCAGCGAGCTGGCCCGGGAGTCCCTCCTTCTCCGACAGTTCGCACTCGACGACCTTGTGGCCCGAAGGAGAGATCGCGACCAGATCCGCCTCCTGGTACGCCTTCGACTGGTCCAGTGCCACCACCTGCCAGTCGGTGACGTCGATCCAGGCGAGCACCGAGCAGTTCCGCAGCTTGTCCGCGGTGCTGGCCGGCAGCGGGTCCTTCGCCGCTGCCGCGACCACTGCCGGCTTGGGCCTGTCCCCGCCGGGGACGATGCACTGCGCGAACTTCTCGCCGGTCTTGATGTCGTACAACATCAAGTGCCCGGACCGGATCCCCGGGCCGCTGCCCTGGAGCGGCCGCTTCTCGTCCGGGTTCCGCAGGGCGCAGCGGCGGGTGGCCTCTTCCTTCGTGATCCGCTGGTCGGCGCCGGCCTCACCGCTCGGTACGCCGGGAACCGGATCGAACTGCGGGTTCTGCGGCTTGTGCTCCGCGACGCCCGGCGTCGAGTCCGCGGAGTTCAGGTTGGGCAACAGGCTCGCGGCGACGGCGATCGCGGCGACGCCGACAACCGTTCCACCCACGCCGATGAGCTTCCGGCGACGCCGGCCGCGCTGTCCACGTCGTAGTACCTGTGTCGTGTCGAAGGGGTCCAGCGGCTCCGACTCGGCAAGCCGGTGGAGCTCGGCGCTGACCTCACGTACGTCTTCCATCTCGTTCTCCTTCACAGCGCCCGGCTCGTCCGCCGCCGGTCGATGGCTCGTCGGAGAGTGTCGAGACCACGTGCCGCCTGGCTTTTCACAGTTCCCGCCGTACAGCCGAGGATCTCCGCGGTCTGCTCGACGGATAGGTCCTCGTAGTACCGCAGTACGACGCAGGCCCGCTGCCGCGGCCCGAGCGATCGCAACGCCTCGAGTACTTCGTCCCGGTCGGCATACCCCGCCGCGAAATCCTCGCGATCGACCCGATCCGGTACGTCGCCGATCGCAACCTCCCGCCGCCACGGCCGCCGCCCACCGTCATGCGCGGCATTGACCACCATCCGACGGGCGTAAGCGAGCGGATTCCCCACCCGCCGCACTTTCGGCCAGGCAAGGTACAGCTTGTAGAGCGCGTCCTGAACGACGTCATCGGCCCGATGCCGATCCCCCACCACCAGAAACGCCGTCCGCCGCAAGGAAGCGCTAGCCCCCTCGACAAACTCGACAAACTCCCGATCCCGCTCCGCCATCGGCCCCTCCACTCTCCATCTCCCCCTCAAGACGGAACCCCAGAACCTCCAGGTTGCACCCAACCGGGGATCAGCCCAACGGGGATCAGCCCAACGCGGTGCTACGCGCGGCTCGTCCCTCGCCGTGCTCCGCGCCGCACCCACCCACCCCCGGGCTCATCGCCCGGAGCATCCTTTCCGGCTATCGCCGGATCAGCGGGCTACCGCCCGCACTCGTGCACGCTGCCGCGCGAGCGACCGCCCCGTGGTCCGGCCGGTACGTATCTGTTGAGGTGGCTGCGGCCGGCCCATCGCGGGGCTCGTGCTCGGTGAAGCGGAGTGTGGTCAGCCCGTGCTGTAGCGGGCACGTTATGGGTACTGGCAGGGTCTGGGTTGTCCGGTCGAAGGAGAGGGATTGATGAGTACTTGGACTGCGGAAGAACTGGACGCCTTGGACCGGATCGATGAGATCCGCGTCGCCGGGCGTCGGCAGGACGGATCGCTGCGAACACTCACGATCGTGTGGCACGTCGTCGTCGACGGGAGCCTCTACGTCCGCTCGGTTCGCGGTGCTGAAGGCGCTTGGTACAAGGGCGTGCTCCACCACCACGAGGGCGCGATCTCGTGGGACGGCACGACTCGCGACGTCACCTACATCGCTGACGGCACAGTCGACGACCAACTCGACGCGGCGTACTACAAGAAGTACGGCAACGGCCCGGACACCGACGCAATCGTCAACAGCAAGGCCAAACCGACAACCCTCCGCATCGAACCAAGGTAGGCGTCGGCGTCCGCACCTCGTGTTGAACGGCGGTCCACAACCACCTGGCACGGCTGGTCCGCTCATCAAGGAGTTCAGGCGCCCCGCCCTCACAGTCGCCTCGACGAGAATGGTCCAGCCGCACCACGAGGCGGTCGATCGCGCGGCAGCGCGCACCGGTGCGGGCGGTAGCCCGCAGATCCGGCGATAGCCGGAAGTCCCCGGCGATAGCCAGAAGGTCCCGGCGGCATCCGGAAGGTCCCGGCGGCAGCCGGAAGGGATGCTCCGGGCGATGAGCCCGGGGGTGGGCGGGTGCGGCGCGGAGCACGGCGAGGAACGAGGCGCGCGTAGCCCCGCGATGGGCCGACTGCAGCCAGCCCGACGAGTACGCGAACCAGCCGGACCACGGGGCGGTCGATCGCGCGGTAGCGCGCACGGGTGTGGGCGGTAGCCCGCAGGTCCGGCGATAGCCGGAAGGGATGCTCCGGGCGATGAGCCCGGGGGTGGGTGGGGCGGCGCGTAGGACGGCGACGAAGGAGCCGCCCGTAGCCCCGCGATGGGCTGGTCTCAGCCCGACAGATGCGCGACGTTGTGCCACGCCGGGTCCGGCTCCACAGTCAGAGTTACCTTGCCGTGGGGCCAGCCGGTGGTGGCGGCTTGGAGTTGGGCGTCGGCGGGGGTGGTGCCGTCGGTGTAGTAGTGCAGGATGCGGGTGCCGGCCGACGTCTCGTGGGCGAGCAGGTTGCCCGAGCCGCCCAGCCGATCGGTGAGGTGGTCTTCGAAGGCTCGCAGCTCGTCCAGCATCTCCGACTCCGGCAGCCCGTCCTCCCGCACCACCGGATAGTGGATCGCCACCGCCACATGCGTATCCAGATGCGGCCGCCGGATCGACCGCAACGGGTACTCCGCGGTCGCGATCACCCGCTGCCCATCACGCGTACCCTCGAGCATCTTCCACGCCGGACTCCCGTCCTCCAGCGTGTGCTCCGCAGCAAACCCAGCCACCGCAGGCAGCAAAGAATCAATCGGTACGGCGTCATCCGGCGGCGCAGGCAACGTGTCGATCGCCCCCACCCACGTCTCCACCATCTCCTCGCCCAGCACCAGATCCAGGATCAGGAACGTCACCCGCCGCTGAGCATCGACCGACAACGACGCAAACACCGGATGATGTACGCCGACATGCACCGAAGCCGTATCGGGCTCGATCGACACCACCGACTCATCCGTCGCAACGGGAGGCAGCCCGTCGAACTGGATCGTCACCGCGGGCCCCGGCCGGCGCAGATCGGCGTACTCCCAGATCTGGTCGGACGGCGGTGCGGCCCGCAGCCAGCGCCGGGCGACCGCCCGCTGGGCCGGGTTCCCCGCCGCGGTGACGATCAGCACGTGCGACGCGTGCAGCCCAGGGCCCAGCTCCCACTCCAGGTCGGGGTTGATCCGCGAGATCCGCTCGTTCAGCTCCACGTTCACGTCGGTCGGCTGCTGGCGGGCGATCGCGTCCGCCACGGCCGTGGCGCCGGACGCGGACCACCAGGACCAGAACGCGCCGATCGGGTCGGCCTCCGCGGCGTTCCGGCGTCGACGCTTGAAGATGGGCATGACCGCATCCTCTCCCAACCAGGGGTGCGACCATCGAACCAGTGGGCTCGCTGGTGTGGCCCCCGCCACATGATTAGGGAGCGCCAGGTTCAGGCGCGTAACCTGCTGACACCACTGGCAGATGGGTGGGTTGATGAGGAGGAACACGTAGTGCTTCGGCGAGTCCTGCTGGGCATGTCCCGCAGCCCCCAGATCAAGAAAGCGGTGTCGTCGCTCCCGGTGTCCAGTGGCATCGTGGCGCGGTTCGTCGCCGGCGAGACCGCTCCGGAGGCCGTGCTGGCCACCGAGAAGCTGGTCAGCAACGGGCTGAACGTCACCCTCGACCACCTCGGTGAGGACGTCACCGACCTGGCCGCCGCGCAGGCCACCGCCGACGCGTACCTCGACCTGCTGAAGAAGCTCGCCGCTGCCGGCCTCACCAAGAACGCCGAGGTCTCGGTCAAGCTGTCCGCGGTCGGCCAGGCGCTCCCGGGCGACGGCGAGAAGATCGCGCTCGAGAACGCCCGGACCATCTGCCTCGCGGCCCGCAACGCCGGTACGACGGTGACCCTCGACATGGAGGACCACACCACCACCGATTCCACGCTCGGCATCCTGCGCGAGCTGCGGCAGGACTTCCCCGAGACCGGCGCGGTCCTCCAGGCGTATCTCCGCCGTACCGAGGCCGACTGCCGCGACCTCGCGCACGCCGGGTCCCGTGTCCGCCTCTGCAAGGGTGCGTACAAGGAGCCGGAGTCGGTCGCGTTCCAGGAGAAGCGTCAGGTCGACAAGGCGTACGTCCGGGCGATGAAGGTCCTGATGAACGGCGCCGGCTACCCGATGATCGCCTCGCACGACCCGCGGCTGATCGCGATCGCCGGTGCGCTCGCGGAGCGCGCGAACCGCCGGCCGGGCAGCTTCGAGTACCAGATGCTCTTCGGCATCCGCCCCGAGGAGCAGCTCCGCCTGGCCGGCCTCGGCCACACCATGCGGATCTACATCCCGTACGGCGAGGACTGGTACGGCTACCTCGTCCGCCGCCTCGCCGAGCGCCCCGCGAACCTGCAGTTCTTCGCCCGCTCCTTGATCAGCAAGAAGTAGCCGCAGCGCTCAGCAGTAACCTGTGCACCATGAGTGCAAAGGTGGCCGTTCTCGGGGCCGGAGTGATGGGGGAGACGTTGCTGTCCGGGCTGATTCGAGCCGGGCGGCGACCGGAGGACCTCCTGATCACCGAGCGCCGGGAGGAGCGCGCCGCCGAGCTGCGGGAGCGGTACGGCGTTGACGTCGTCTCCAACCTGGACGCGGCGAAGCAGGCGGAGACGCTGGTCCTGGTGGTGAAGCCGCAGGACATGCCGGATCTGCTCGCCGAGATCGCCCCCGCGGTGCAGCCGTCCCAGACCGTGATCTCGCTGGCGGCCGGTATCACCACCAAGTTCGTCGAGTCCCGCCTGCCCGAAGGCGTCGCCGTCGTACGCGTCATGCCGAACACGCCGGCCCTGGTCGACGAGGGCATGGCCGCGATCTCCCGCGGCGCGCACTGCGACGAGAGCCACCTCGAGCTGGCCGAGAGCCTGCTGGCCGCGACCGGTCGCGTCGTACGCGTGCCCGAGAAGCAGCAGGACGCGGTGACCGCGATCTCCGGCTCGGGTCCGGCGTACATCTTCTTCGTGGTCGAGTCGATGATCGAGGCCGGTGTCCACATGGGCCTCCCACGCGGTACGGCGACCGACCTCGTCATCCAGACCGTTGTCGGTTCGGCGAAGCTGCTCCGCGAGACCGGCGAGCACCCGACCGTACTGCGGGAGCGCGTCACCTCTCCGGGCGGTACGACGGCCGCCGCCGTACGCGAGCTGGAGGACCACAAGGTCCGCGCCGCGTTCCTCTCGGCGATCGAGGCCGCACGCAACCGTTCCCGCGACCTGGCCGCCGAATAACACCTGCCGAATAACACCTCTCGCACTGCTGGCGTTATGGTTGTGCGCCGCAGTTCCTTCCTTGTTCAAGGGTTGAGTCGCTATGGTCCCGCCCATGGGAAATGGTTCGGTCGAGCCGGACACCGCGCCTGCGCAGCAGCAACACGAGGTCGCGCAGCGAGCTGATGTGCCCCAGTTGCCGTGGCGTGTGCCGCTGGATCCGGCGCCGTGGTGGGCCTGGGCGCTGTTCATCCTGCCGTTCATCGTCGTCCCGGGGCTGAACTCGTGGCTCTGGATGGGCGCCCGCGACATGCTCGCGGTCGGCCTGCTGACGATCATCGGCGCGTCGGTCGTCCGCGTCGCCGGCGGCGTCGTGCTGTACCGGGTCGAGCTGACCGAGACCGCGCTGAAGGCCCGCACCAGCATGCTGATCCGCAGCCTGGCCTGGCAGGACGTCGACTCGATCGAGGTCGGCGACGACAACGTCGTCCTCACCCGCGGCCAGGACGAGAACGAGATCAACGGCATCCCCAAGGACCGCACCGCCGAGGTCGGCGCCGTCATGGAGGCGATCCGGGCTCAGGCCGCGGACACGCCCGTACGCCGCCACCGCCCGCGCCCGGGCATCGGCGCCGCGCTCGTCCTGCTGTACCTGGTGCTGTCGATCGGCGCCTTCCTGCTCCGCTGGCACATCGTCATCTGACGCTCCACGGTCCTTCGCCGGCGATCCGCTCGACGCTCACCCGGGCGACCACGCCGGTGTCCCAGATCCCTTCGCCGAAGGGGAACTCCGGCAGGCCGAGGTAGCGCTGGGTCTCGCGATCCATCAACGCCTTGTACTCGTCCGGGATCCCAGGCCCGTCGAGCTTCACGGTGCCTCGCACAACGAGGTACTGCGTGATGCCGCGCGCGCTGACCTGGTCGTCCTGGATCAGCAGCGTCACCCGCGGATCGCGGAACAGGTTGCGGGTCTTGCGGTGTGGCGCCTGGAGACCGATCAGGATGTCGTCGCCGTCGCGCTCGACCCACACCAGTGAGGCCTGTGGCGACCCGTCCGGATCGATGGTGATGATCGTGACGTCCTTCGGCTCCTCGAAGAGCCGGTAGCTGGATTCGGGAATCATGACGTCGACGCTAGCCAGCCCCGTGGGAACCTCTGGGTACCCTGAGCGCTGTGTACGGAGTGGAACCCGGTGACATCTTCCTGGCCGATTGCCCTGCCCGCCTGGCGGTCGAGGTGATCGCGGACAAGTGGACGGTCGTCGTCCTCTGGGGACTCAACGATCACGCCCGACGCCACTCGGAGCTGATCGATCTCATCGGCGGCATCTCGAAGAAGGTGCTCACCCAGACGCTCCGGCGCCTGCAGACGAACGGCCTGGTCACGCGCACCGATCACGGCGGCGTCCCGCCGCGCGTCGAGTACGAGCTGACCGCCCTCGGCCGCACGCTGATGGGCCCGATCCGGATGCTCACAGAGTGGGCAGAACAGAACGGAGACGCAGTCCTCGCGGCCCAAGAGGCAGGATGACCGCATGGACTTCTCTCTGTGGCCCGCAGCCTCCCGGACCTGGAACGGCGTACTCGAAGGTGCCGAGTACGCCGAGCGCACCGGCTGGCACGGCGTTTGGATAGCTGATCACTTCATGCAGAACAGCGACGACCTGACCGTCCCGGTCAACGAGGCTCTCGCGCTGCTGGCCGGCATCGCCGCACGCACCTCGCGGGTGCGGGTGGGCTCGATGGTGCTCGGCAATACGTACCGGCACCCGGCGGTGGTCGCCAACGCGGCCGCGACGATCGACCAGATCGCGAACGGACGGTTCGTGCTCGGGATCGGCGCGGGGTGGCAGGTCAACGAACACGAGGTGTACGGGATCGAGCTGCCGGCGATCGGTCCGCGGCTGAAGCGGTTCGAGGAAGCCTGTCAGGTGATCAAGGGCCTGCTGACGCAGGAGCGGACGACGTTCGACGGGAAGTATTACCAGCTCACCGATGCGCCGTGTGAGCCGAAGCCGGCGCAGCTCCCGATCCTGATCGGCGCGTCGGGGGAGAAGGTTGCCCTGGGCATCGTTGCGAAGTACGCCGACGAGTGGAACCACTGGGGCCGACCGGACCTAGCGGCGCAGAAGGGAGTGGTTTTCGCGCAGCACTGTGAGCGAGTCGGGCGGGATCCGCAGAGCATCAGGCGGTCGGCGCAGACGTTCCTGGAGGTCGTCGTACCGGGTGATGCCGAGGCGGCGGAGCGGAAGGAAAGGCTCGAGAGTCGCGGCGCGCACGTGATCATGGGATCGGCGCAGGAGGTGCTCGACGTGGTCGCGCAGTACCCGGCGGCCGGGATCGACGAGCTGCTCGTGCCGGACGCGTTCCTCGGCGACGGCAACCGGCGTTTCGATGCGTTGGAGCGTCTCCGCGAGGAAGTGCTACAGAAGATCTAGTGTCGCGACCACGGGCCAGTGGTCGCTGGGTACGCGCCCGTCCGGGCGGTAGTGCGAGACGGCCGCGTCGGTCACCGTCCACGTCGGTGTGACGAGGATGTGGTCGATGCGGTCGTCGTCCTCAGTGCCGGTGAAGTTGTGCCAGCTGCCCCCGGCTTCGAGCGGTACGGCGAGGGACAGGCCGGACTCCACGAGCGACTTCACCGGCGGAGAGTCAGGCGTGGCGTTGAGGTCGCCCATCACGATCCACGGCAGCGATCCGCTGATCCAGCGGGCGATCAGCCGCGACGACTGCAGTTGCGCGACCTCGCCGGCGTGGTCGTAGTGCGTGTTGACGACGCCGACCGTCGTACCGTTGCGGTGCCGCAGCCAGACCAGCGTCGCGATCCGGGTCAGGTCCGCGTCCCAGCCGACGGATCCCGGCGTACCCGGATCGTCGGACAGCCAGCGGGTCTCGTGCCGCTCGATCCGCCAGTCGCCGGGCCGGACCAGGACGACGGAATGCTCACCCGCGCTCATCCCGTCGTCCCGGCCGGCGCCGACGATCTCGTACTTCGGGAACCGCCAGCGCAGGTACTCGAGCTGGTCGGGCAGCACTTCCTGCAGCCCGACCACGTCCGCGTCCAGGTGCTCGATCGCCGCCACCGCCGCCTTCCGCCGTACCGGCCAGGCGTTGTCGCCGTCCGGTGCGGAGGAGTTGCGGATGTTGAAGGTGGCGGCACGGAGCTTCATGGTGCCGATCCTGCCAAACCCATGGCTCGCGTCGCTGCCTGGAGTCGGGGAGTGCTCGCGTCGAGCGCCCGGTCCCGGCCCTGCGCGAGCAGCTGGTCGATCGCTCCCGGGTCGGTCGTCAGCCGCGCGTACTCCTTCTGCAGCGGGTCGATCACCGCGAGAACGGCATCCGCCACATCCTGCTTGAGAGCGCCGTACGTCGCGTACGACTTCGCCAGCTCGACCGGGTCGCCGTCGGTGCACGCTGCCAGGATGTCCAGCAGGTTGGTGACGCCCGGCTTGTTCGCCTCGTCGTGCCGGACCTCGTTCTCGGAGTCCGTCACCGCGCGCATGATCTGCCGGCGGATCACGTCCGGCGGGTCGAGCAGCCGGATCGTGCCGATCGCGTCGTCGGCCGCGGACTTGCTCATCTTCGCGGTCGGGTTGGCCAGGTCCTTGACCCGGGTCGCCAGCGCCGCCTTGTTCAGCTGCGGTACGACGAACGTCTCGCCGTACTCGCGGTTGAAGCGGATCGCGATGTCGCGGGCGAGCTCGACATGCTGGTCCTGGTCTCCGCCGACCGGGACCCGCTCCGCGCCGTACAGCAGGATGTCCGCGGCCATCAGGCACGGGTACGTGAACAGCGACGCCCGGGTCATCGGGCGGTTGCCCTTCTCCTTGTACTGGATCATCCGCGACAGCTCACCGACGTACGACGTGCACTCGAGCAGGTACGCGAGCTGGGCGTGCGTGGGGACGTCGGACTGGATGAAGACCGTGCCCTCGGGTACGCCGGCCGCGAGCATCAGCGTCGCGAACTCGCGGGTGAGCGCGGCGAGTCTTCGGGGGTCGTGCTTGGTCGTCATCGCGTGCAGGTTCGCGACGAAGTAGAAGCCGTCCGGGTCGGTGAACCGGCGCAGCGCGCCGAGGTGGTTGCCGAGCGTCAGCCGGCCGGACGGGGTGATGCCGGACAGTGCGGTCATGATCGTTGCCTTTCGGTGTGTGGGCCCCACCGAGGGCAACGAAAAAGGCCGCCTCGGAGAGGCGGCCTTGGTGGCTGCGTGCGAACACGCCGGGTGGACCGCCCTAGGCGGCCCACCACAGCTGCAAGTTCGTGTTCACGGATCGAGCGTACCTCATCGCGCGGTCAGCGACTGGACGATCAATTCGTTGCGGGCGTCCTGACCCAACGGCACCGACGGGTGCACGCCGTCGCGCAGGTAGTTCAGCAATCGGTACGGCTTGACCCAGAGCCACTCGGCCCAGCGGATGATGCGCAGGTTCGAGTACTTCTCCTGCGCGTCGTACATCTGCATGTTCAGCCAGGAGCTGTTGCGCTGGTCCGCGAGCTGAATCGTCGCGCCGACGCTCTTGCGGACGGCCTGGATGTTGACCCAGTACACGATCCGGTTGCGGCCGACGATGCTCATCGCCCGGTCGAGCTGGGCGGCGAACTTCGGCGGGTCGAAGATGTCGTTCGACCCGCTCGCCATCAGGACCCGTCGCGGCAGGCCGTACGCCGCTGCCCACTGCTGCAGCGCGTCAACGGCGCCGGAGGTGGGCCGGCTGGACCAGTTGTTGACGGCCATCTGGCTGCCGTCGCGACCCAGCAGCCGGGTCGCGAGCGACTTCCCGTCCTGGACCGAGATGCTGTCGCCGAACATGTAGACGCCGTCGGTGTCGAGGACGCGGTGGATCTGTGCGGTGGTCGAGATGGCGCGCGTACCGTTCGCCCAGGAGCCGAGCACGCCCGAACCGTACGGGCCGGTGGTCGTGGTGGTGGCGGCCGCGAAGCCGTCGATCGTATCGGCAGAGGTGGACGCCGTGGTGGCGGATGCGATTTCGGTAGAGACGGCCGCAGAGACGGCGGCTGCCGCTCCGACTGTGAAGATCTGCCGCCGGTTGGGTTTCATTTGCCTCACGGGAGGTACTGTGCGGCCTGCTCCGCGGCCCCCGCAAGTCCGAATCTCACTGTCCGCAGTCGAAGCACACCGAAAACGGCGCGAAAAGGGCCCATTCGAGCGCTTGCTCAGGCGTAGATCTGCAGGAACCTGCAAATTCTGTAACGCTTTGCAGTCCGCTGCCGATGAATCGACTGTTGGACCACCGACGAGCCGGCGCAACCAGGGAGGGGTGTTGCGCCGGCTCGTCGCTCTTGCCTCAGGTTCCGGTCGTCAGCTCCTCGATGAACGGCCCGACGACAGCCATCAATTCCTCCGGCGACGCATCCAGCCCGTCCAGCCGGACCAGGTGCCGACTGATCACCAGCCCGAGCGTCAACGCCCCGATCACCCCGGACCGCAGTACGGCGTCGTCCCCGGGCAACTGCGCCGCGATCTGCCGCTGCTGCGAGGTCATCGCCGCCCGCACCTCTTCGGCCGCCTCGGGATGACTGAACATCGCGCGGAGAGCAGCTAGCGAGGCCGCGGGCTCGTCGGTCAGCTTCTCGGTCAGCGCGGCGGTCAGTAGCTCGGCGATCTGCTCCGGCGTGCCTTCGATCGGTCCGTCTGCGGGGATCGCGGCTGCCTGCGCGAACAGCTTCTCCTTGGACCCGAAGTACCGCATCACCAGGCCGGGGTCGCTGCCGGCCTCGGTCGCGATCGCGCGGATCGTCGTCCGATCGAAGCCGTGCTCGCCGAACAGTTGCCGCGCGGCGGTGAGGATCCGCGCCTCGGTCGCCTGCCGCTGTTCCACCCTGGTCGCCATGGAGTTCAGTCTACGCATGTTGACTCAGCGAGGTGTGCCGGTCTACGGTTCAGTCAACACATGTAGACCGAATGAGGAGTTTCGATGATCCAGGCGATTCTGCTGACGTTCCTGGCCGGGCTGATGACCTTCAACGGCATGCCGCATTTCGTGCAGGGCATCAGCGCCCGCGAGTATCCGAATCTCACCGGCAACTCCCCGATCAGGAACGCGGTCGGCGGCCTCGTCGCGTTCGTGATCGCCGGCGCGCTGATCGTCCCGGCCCACGTCGCGGCTCATCCCTGGCCGGCCGCGATCGCCGGGCTGCTGGGCGCCGCCGTGATGACCGTCTTTCATGCCGGCGGCGGCGCTTTCCGCCTGAACAGAAGATTCGGGAAACCCATGCCCAAGGCCTGACGGTTATCGTCGGGGCATGAGTGGTGAGGCGTTGCTGGTCTTCGACGACGGATTGACGGCGTACGACTTCGGCCGGGGGCACCCGATGAGTCCGATCCGGGTCGAGCTGACGATCAAGCTGGCGCGGGCGCTCGGCGTACTCGATCAACTGAAGGTCGTGCCCGCGCCGACGGCGGACGATGCGTTGCTCGAGACCGTGCACACCCCGGAGTACGTCGCCGCGGTGAAGAACGCCGGGGACCACCCCGACGAGGCGGATCCGATCCACGGGCTCGGCACGTCCGACACCTACTGCTTCCCGCGGATGCACGAGGTCTCGGCGCAGATCGTCGGCGCTTCGGTCGAGGCGGCGCGGGCGGTGTGGGAGGGCGACGTGCTGCACGCCGCGAACATCGCCGGCGGTCTGCATCACGCAATGCCCAACCAGGCCAGCGGTTTCTGCGTGTACAACGACCCGGCGATCGCGATCCAGTGGCTGCTCGACCACGGCGCCGAGCGGGTCGCGTACGTCGACGTCGACGTGCACCACGGGGACGGCGTACAGGCCGTCTTCTACGACGATCCGCGGGTGTTGACCGTCAGCCTGCACGAGTCGCCGACCACGCTGTTCCCGGGGACGGGCAGTCCCGGCGAGACCGGCGGGCCAGGCGCGGAGGGTACGGCGGTCAACGTCGCGCTGCCGCCGGGGACCGGCGATGCGGGCTGGTTGCGGGCGTTCCACGCGATCGTGCCGGACGTGGTGAAGGCGTTCCGGCCGAGCGTGCTGGTCACGCAGCACGGGTGCGACTCGCACGTCGAGGATCCGCTGGCTCACTTGACGAAGACCATCGACGGACAGCGGGCGGCGTACGTGGCCTTGCACGACCTTGCCCATGAGGTGGCGGGCGGGAAGTGGGTCGCTACCGGCGGCGGTGGGTACGCGATCATCGACGTCGTACCGCGAGCCTGGACGCACCTGCTCGCGATCGTCGCGGGCGACCCGATCGACCCGCTGACGCCGGTGCCGGAGGGGTGGCGCGAGGAGATCCAGATCCGGTTCGGCCGGGTCGCGCCGATGCGGATGACCGACGGGCAGGACGCGAAGTACGTCGACTGGTCGACCGGCTACAACCCCAACACCTGGCTCGACCGCTCGATCAAGGCGACACGCGACGCGAGCTTCCCTTTGTTAGGTCTTGATACAACCTACTGAGTCACAGGAGTCCCCCTCTTTCCCATTCGTACCAACAGCCACTACGCTCGTTGCATGCACGGACGGAGGTGCCGGAGGGGAAGCCGGCGCACGATCCGTGCTGGAAGTGCGGTGCGCAATGGCATCAAAGAAGTCCGGTGGTGAGCAGCCGCTCGCCGAGGTGAAGTTCCTGACCGTGGCGGAAGTCGCCACGGCCATGCGCGTGTCCAAGATGACTGTGTACCGCTTGGTGCACTCCGGAGAGCTGCCCGCGGTGCGGGTAGGTCGTTCGTTCCGGGTGTCGGAGGACGCCGTGCACGACTACCTCAAAGGCGCCTTCTTCCAAGCCGGATAACAACGAGAGTCGAAGGGGCCGGATCCATTGGACCGGCCCCTTCGTCATGCTCTGAACAGCGCCCGGAGCGCCTTCGCGGCCTGAGCGACGGTCTCGTCCGGCAGATCGGCCCAGAGCTCGTGGTGCGCGGCCGAGCTCGCCTTCACCGCCTGCTCCGCCAAGCTGATCCCCTCGGGGGTGAGGCGGATCTGCGTGCCGCGGCCGTCGTCCGGATCCGGCTCGCGGGTGACGAGGCCCCGGCGTACGAGCTGGTTGGTGACGTTGCTGGTGCCGCCGGAGGACAGGAGGAGATTCCGGCTCAGGTCGGACGGCTTCTGCCGGTACGGCGTACCGCCGCGACGCAGGGACACGATCACGTCGTACTCCGCGGTGGTCAGGCCGAGGTCGCGGAGGATCTGCCGGGTCGACTCGCTCAGCTCCGCTGCCAGCACCATGATCCGTTTCGCGAGCTCGCTGGTCGGGTGCAGGACCTCGGGCAACTCCTGCTGCCACGAAGCGATCAGCTGGTCCACCGGGTCGTCGTTCACGGTTGACAGTCTAAATCCCTTTGGTGATAGCTTTTAAGAAAGCTTTCTACTGAGGGAGATGTTTGTGAGGCTGTTGCTCAAGGGTGGGACCGTGATCGACACCTTCCCGGAGGTGGTCGTACGCCGGGGGGCCGACGTACTGATCGAGGACGGGCGGATCGCCGCGGTCGGGCCCGAGCTGGACGTGGATGCCGAGGTGATCGACGCGAGCGAGCGGATCGTGCTGCCGGGGTTCGTGGACACGCATCGGCATCTGTGGCAGACCGCGTTGCGCGGGACCACGGTCGACGACGATCTCGGGACGTACTTCGAGCGGGTGCTCGGCGCTTATGGTTCCCGGTTCCGCGCCGAAGATGTTGCGGCAGGCAACCTTGTCGGTGCATTGGAGTGTTTGAACGCCGGAATCACGACGGTTCAGGACTACTCACATGTCCAGCGGACGCCCGAGCATGCCGACGCGGCTCTGGATGCGTTGGAGCGTAGCGGGATCCGGGCGGTCTTCGGGTACGGTCCCTCGCCGCTCGGCGGTGGCGCTGTCAATCCGGCGGAGATGCGGCGGATCATGGCGCGGCAGTCCGACCGCCTTGGTCTTGCGGTCGCCGCGATCGGGCCTTCGTTCGTGCCGTTCGAGGCTGTCCAGGCGGACTGGGAGCTCGCGGACTCGCTGGGCGTGCCGGTTGTGGTGCATATCAGCAGCAGTTCGCAGACGCCGGATCCGATCACGCAACTACGCGACGCCGGCCTGGCTCGGCCGAACACCCTGTACGTGCACGGGAACAATCTGCCCGACTCCGAGTTGAAGGTGATCGCCGAGACCGGCGCGGCCGTCTCGATCACGCCGACAGTCGAGGCGCGGATGGAGATGGGGCAGCCGCTGGCAGGTCGACTCCGCGCCGCCGGGGTTGATTTCAGCCTCGGGATCGATGTTGTGACCACCTCCGGCGGTGATATATTCCGCGCGATGCACGAGGTGCTTGCCCTTGGCTACAAGGCGTTCTCCGCCGCAGAGATGCTGCAGCTGGCCACGCTCGGTGGTGCTCGTGCACTCGGGTTGGCCGAGGTCGGTTCGCTTGCTATTGGCAACAAGGCTGATGTGATCCTGTTGCGCAGTACGGACATCAACCTGGTCGGCGGGCTGCACGATCCGGTCGCGACGGTGGTGACCGCAGCGCATCCCGGCAACGTGGAAACGGTCCTCGTCGGAGGTGCGCCGGTGAAGCGCGACGGCCACCTGGTCAGTACGTCGTTGGATCAGGCTCTCGGTGCGCTGGCCGAGTCGACGGCGTACCTCACCGCTTGAGGAGTGCGCGGATCGCAGTACTGATCTCGTCCGGTGCTTCCTCGGCCATGAAGTGGCCGGCGGTCGTGGTCTGGTGGTGGAGGTCGATCGTCCAGGCCTTCCAGCGCGCGGCCGCGTCGAAGCCGAGCGCCGCGCCCCAGTCCTGCTGGATCACCGTCACCGGCATCCGCAGCTTGTTGCCCTGAGCAAGATCTTCCGAATCGTGCGTGACGTCGATCGTCGCCGAAGCACGGTAGTCCGCAACGATCGACGGCACCGCCCGCCGCGACGCCTCCAGGTAGACGGACCGCACCTCGGGCGGGATCGCCGCGGGATCCTTCACCCAGAGATCCAGGAAGTACCCGAAGAAGTCGTCGGACGCCGCCGCGATCATCCGCTCCGGCAGCCCGGCCGGCTGCGCCATCAGATACAGGTGGAACCCGACCGCCGCACTCGTACCGTGCATCACCTCCCACATGTCGAGCGTGGGCAACACGTCCAAGCACATCAGGTGCGACACCACGTCCGGATGATCGAGCCCAGCCCGAAACGCGACCAAGGCCCCCCGGTCATGCCCCACCAACGCAAACCGCGAGTACCCCAACTCCCGAGCCACCGCGACAACATCCGCCGCCATCGTCCGCTTCGAGTAGTCCCCGTCCGGCTTGTCACTCTCGCCATACCCGCGCAGATCGGGACAGATCACCGTGTGCTCACCCGCCAACTCACGAGCGACCTTCCGCCACATCAGATGCGTCTGTGGGAACCCGTGGAGCAGGACAACCGGAGTGCCGGACCCGGTGACGGCGACGTTGAGTGTCACGCCGTTCGCGTGGATGCGGTGGTAGTCGAATTCGTTCACGCCGATCAGCCTGCTGGATGCCGATGAGCGTTCGATGAGCACGCTACGGTGGCTGGGTGGAGTTCGGGGTGCTTGGGCCGGTCGAGGCCTGGGACGGGGAGCCGGTTGATTTGAAGGGGCCTCGGCATCGGGCGGTGTTGGCTCGATTGATCGTGGCGCGAGGGCGGGTTGTGCCGGCGGGCGTGCTGGTGGATGACCTGTGGGTGGATCCGCCGGCGGGGGCGTTGAGTGCGTTGCGGACGTTTGTGGCCGCGTTGCGGCGGGCGATCGAGCCGGAGCGGGCGCCGAGGGAGCCGGCTCGGTTGCTGGTGACCGAGGGGCCTGGTTATGCGTTGCGGACCGAGGCTGTGGATGCGTGGCGGTTCGAGGCGGCGGTGGGGGCGTCGTTGCCGCCTGGGGAGTTGCTGCCGGGACTGCTTGCGGGGTTGGCGTTGTGGCGGGGTCCGGCGTACGCGGAGTTTGCGGATGAAGGGTGGGCGCTGGCCGGGCGCTCGCGGTTGAACGAGTTGCGGCTGCGGGCCGTGGAGCGGGTCGGGGAGGCGCGGCTGGCGTTGGGGCTCGCAGCGGAGGCAGTGCCGGACCTGGACGCACATGTGACTGAGCATCCGTGGCGTGAGGACGCCTGGCGGTTGCTCGCGCTGGCCTTGTACCGGAGCGAGCGGCAGGGCGACGCTCTCGCCGTACTGCGTCGCGCCCGGGAGACTCTGGTCGGTCAGCTCGGTGTTGATCCCGGCCCGGCGCTCAGCCGGTTGGAGACCGACATCCTCAACCAAGCCGCGCATCTCACGCCGGCCGACAGTGTCTGGGCGGAGACGGCCGCGGCGTACGACCGCGTGGTCGGCGGGACACGCGCCCGGATCGAGTCGACCGTCGGACTACTCCGCAACCTCGCGGTCACCGGTGGTGGCGGCTTGGAGGCCGCGCGTGGACATCGCCTCGCTGCCATCACGGCTGCCGAGGAGTTGGGTGATCCCGATCTGACGGCGCGAGTGATCGGCGCGTACGACGTACCTGCCATCTGGACGCGCTCCGACGACGAGACGCAGGCCGCGGCGATCGTGGCTGCGGCCGAACGGGTTCTACCGACGCAGCACCACCCGAGCATCCGCGCCCGCCTGCTCGCGACCATCGCACTGGAATCACGTGGCTCCCGCTCATCACGACCTCACGAGGCAGCGCTCGAGGCCGAGGGACTCGCGCGCGGTCTCGACGACCCAGCGCTGCTGGCCTTCACGCTCAACGGCGTCTTCATGCAGACCTGCTACCGAGCCGGTCTCGCTCCAGCCCGCGACGCGATCGGCGCCGAGCTCGTCACCCTCTCGCAACGCCACAACCTCTTTACCTATGAGGTTCTGGGCCACCTGATCCGGCTCCAGTCCGCGTGCGCACGAGCCGACCACACAGCCGCCGACGAACACGCCGCAGCCGCCGACGCGTTGGCCGCCCGCCACGAGCTCCCGCTCGTCGAGGTCTTCACCCGCTGGTATGCCGCCCTCCGCGCTGACACCCCCGAGTCCTACCGCGCAGCCGCTGCTCTGCTGGACGGCGCCGGCATGCCAGGGCTGAGCGAAGGCCTTCTCCCGCTGGCATTGGCCGCGCACGCGATCCGCCATGGCGAGCCGATCCCCGAGGCTGACTACGGCCCGCATGCCCCGTGGGTGAAGGGATCGCCGAACCCGCCGCCCGGGCTGTTACTCGAGACCTACTGGGCACTAACTGCTCACGCGGCCAGGCAATCAGGCGACGCCCAACTGTTGGAGAAAGCGCAGACCGCTCTGGGCACTGCCGCAGAAGAGCACGCAGGCGGCAGCGGCCTGCTCACACTTGGCCCGGTCGCCGACTTCTTGCGTTAAAGATCGTCCGGGGAGCCACTCTCGGACTTGCGATCAGCCTGCTGGCGCAGCTCGTGGTGTGACTGGTGCGCGGTCGTCCGATACGCCTCCTCGTACGCCGCCAACGCGCCGGCCACCCCGGACCCGCGACCCCGCCGCTTCGCCCACGAGGCGAACCAGGTCAGCCCCGCGAGCACCACCACGAGTCCACCGACAAAGACGACGTACGCCATACGCCCACCGTACTGCGCCATTCCCAGCAGGCTGCCAGGTTCCTTCCAGGACCGTCGCAGCCCGCGCGACCAGGATGGAACTACCAACCAGAAGGAGGCTCCCGATGCCGATCCGAATCGTCAAAACAGTTGCCGTAGGCACCATCGCCACCCTGGGCCTGGCCGCCGTCGCCTTCACCCCCGCCGCCTACGCGAGCACCACCAAGACCACCGCGACCCCACACCTGGCAGTCCTCACCAAGCCGGTCGCCGAGGTCACGGTCCGCAAAGCCGCCTAGTTGGTACGACGCGCGCGGAACGCCAACGCGTGCGGGATGTCGGGGCCGGTCGGCTCCTCGAAGCGCTCGACCGTCAGACCGGACTCGACGATCGCGTTCAGATACTCCGCCAGGGGCATATGGCGCATACCGATCCGGCGACGGATACCTTCCGCGCTCCACCACGGCGACTCGTCGTGCCAGCCGGACTGCCGGTAGGTCGGGTGGGCGGTCCGGCGGCCGTCCTCCTCGTACACAACGTGCGGTCCGTTGAAGCAGGGGTGCACGCCGTACGCCACCAGCACGCCGCCCGGGCGCAGCACCCGCGCCGCCTCGAGCAGGACCGCGCCGAAGTCGTCGACGTCCGTCGAGATCCACATCGTGATCGCGGTGTCGAAGGACGCGTCGGCGAACGGAAGCACGGCGGCATCGCCGTGCACCAGGGGTCCGTCGGTTCGGGTCCGGGCCAGGCTCAGCTGGTCCTTCGAGAAGTCCAGCCCGACGACGCTGCGTCCGCTGGCCCGGATCGATTCGAAGTTCCGCCCGGTGCCGCAGCCGATGTCGAGACACGGTCCTGAACCGGGGCCGAGCAGCTCCAGGACGCCGGGCTGATGTGGCTCCGAACCCTCCACGAACCGCTCTTCGTACCAGTCCGCCAAACCGTCGTACCGAGCCCTCAAAACGGCCTCCCCAGGTCATGTCAAGTTTAGTCGAGGAGGCTGCTTTAGGTCGGGACAGTGACCTACGGGTAAGCTTTGCCGACGTTCTCTTTGAGTTTGGATGGTCAGACGTGGGTTCCGTAATCAAGAAGCGCCGCAAGCGTATGGCGAAGAAGAAGCACCGCAAGCTGCTGAAGAAGACGCGGGTGCAGCGCCGCAAGCTCGGCAAGTAGCCGGCAGGTACTGTTCCGCCGCGCCCGGTCCGGCTGGGGGTAGCTCGTGGCACAGGTAGTGATGGTTACCGGCGTCTCGCGGGACGCCGGTGCTCGCTGTGCCCGAAGGCTGGCCGATGACCCGGCGATCGGCACCGTGCTCGGGGTCGATGTGGTCCCGCCACGGGCCGAGCTCGGGCGGGTCCGGTTCGTCCGGGCAGACATCCGCAATCCCGTGATCGCGAAGGTGATCGCGGCCGAAGGCGTGGATACGGTCGTCCATACGGGCGTCGTGGCGACCCCGGGTAGCGCCGGTGGTCGTTCGTCGATGAAGGAGATCAACGTCATCGGCACCATGCAGCTGCTCGCCGCCTGCCAGAAGGCGTCCGGCGTGGCCAAACTGGTGGTCAAGTCCTCCACCACCGTGTACGGCGCCGGCCCGCGTGATCCGGCCATGTTCACCGAGGAGATGGCGCCACGCGCGATCCATCACCACGGACTGAGCAAGGACGCGGTCGAGGTCGAGGGGTACGTGCGCGGCTTCGCCCGTCGCCGCCCCGACGTCTGCGTCACCACGCTCCGGATGGCGAACTGGATCGGCCCCAAGACCGATTCCCCGATGACGCGGTACTTCGCGCTGCCGGTCGTGCCGACTGTTTTCGGGTACGACGCGCGCCTGCAGTTCCTGCACGAGGACGACGGCGTCGAGGCGATCCTGCGCGCGACCGTCAACGATCTTCCCGGGACCTTCAACCTGGCCGGTGACGGCATGCTCTCGTTGTCCCAGGCGATCCGCCGGCTCGGCCGGCCGACGCTGCGGCTGCCGTCGTTCACCGCGTCCAGCACGGCTGCCGCCGTCCGGCGGGCGCGGCTGGCGGACTTCTCGCCTGACCAGATCACCTTTCTTACTTATGGGCGCGGTGTGGACACGACCCGGATGCGGACCGAGTTCGGGTTCGAGCCGAAGTACACGACCGCGGAGGCGTTCGACGATTTCCGGACCTCGCTCGGGGTCGGCGCGATGACGCGGGTCGCGGGCGTGCTCGGCGCTGGGCTGGGAGCGTTGCGTGGCTGACGCGGACGTGATCCCGATCGGCTCCGGCGGCCGGCCCGGCCGCGGGAGCGGACGCCGTACGACGCCCTCCGCCGCCGCTCGTGCGCTCGCGGGGCCGAACAAGAAGAAGAACAACCGCGCCGGAACCGACCAGTCCGCCGACGGGAAGGCCGCCGGGCGTGGACGGGCGGTTGACCCGCGGAGCGCGGCGGGGCCGGATGAGGCGGGCGCTGAGGCTCTGGGGATCGTGCCGGATGTGGATAGGCCCGATCTGTCGGGGCTGGACCTGAGCGGGCTCGACTTCGGGCGGCTCGAGCGGATGGTGCGGGAGCTGTTCGGGGAGGACGGCGAGCGCCGGGTCGCCGAGTGGCTGGCGTTCCTGCGGCGGCGGCTGAGCGGTGACTACGAGCTCGACGAGTTCGGGTACGACTCCGATCTGACCGACCAGGTGCTGCTGCCGATGCTGCGCCCGATGGTGGAGAAATGGTTTCGCGTCGAGGTGCGGGGCATCGAGAACATTCCGACCGACGGCAGTGCGCTGATCGTCGCGAACCACTCGGGCACCATGCCGATCGACGGACTCGTGACCCAGGTCGTCGTCAACGACCACACCGGCCGGCCGCTGCGCACGCTGGCGGCGGACCTGGTGTTCCAGACGCCGTTCGTCGGCGAGCTGTCCCGCAAGGGCGGCGCGACCCTGGCGAACAACGACGACGCCGAGCGGCTGCTCCGCCAGGGCAACCTGGTCGGGGTCTGGCCCGAAGGGTTCAAGGGTCTCGGCAAGCCGTTCGCCGAGCGGTACAAGCTGCAGCGCTTCGGGCGGGGCGGGTTCGTCAGCGCCGCGATGCGGACCGGCGTACCGATCGTCCCGTGCTCGATCGTCGGGGCCGAGGAGATCTATCCGCTGGTCGGCAACATCGCCTCGCTGGCGCGGCTGCTCGGCGTCCCGTACATCCCGATCACGCCGTTCTTCCCGCTGCTCGGGCCGCTCGGCCTGATCCCGCTGCCGTCGAAGTGGCTGATCGAGTTCGGCGAGCCGATCCGCACCGACGACTTCCCCGACGGCGCCCCGGACGACCCGATGCTGGTCTTCAACGTCACCGACCAGGTCCGCGAAACCATCCAGCAGACCCTCTACACCCTGCTGATGCAACGCCGCAGCGTCTTCTTCTGAACCCACCGGACACAGCAAGAAGCCCGGCACACGATCGGTGTGCCGGGCTTCTCTGCGTCTTACCTCCAGGGTCCTACTTCCAGGGCGGAAGCAGGGTCTGGATGATCCCCGGAAGATCGATCAGGGGAGTCGTCGGGAACGGCCACGGCCAGGACGGCGTGGTCGGGGTGAGCGTAGAAGGCAGCACCGTGGGCGTCGCAATCGGCGAGTTTGACGACGACGGCTTGGGTGGCGTCTTCAGGACCGTCGGCGGCGGAGCCGTGGACTCGACGATCGTGGTGTTCGGCAGCTGGGTCGGCGCCGTGCTCGGCTGGAGCGTGGTCGACGCACCGGGTGTCGGGATCGTCGAGGACGCCTTGGTGCTCGTCCCCGGCTTGACCGGATCACTCGGCTCGCCGTTACCGGGCGTCGTCCGGTTCGGCTTGCTGGTGTTGGTGCCGCCGCCGGTGTTGGCCGACTTCGGTGCCGCGCACTTCGGGCAGGCTGCCGACGTGTGCTGCGCCAGCTGCTCGATCGTCGCCAGCGCCTCCACTCCGGACTTCAGCGACTCCGGCGGGAGTTTGGGCGCGAGCCCCACAAGAGCCTGGCGGGCGCTGGTGATGAAGGCCGTGATCGCGCTGATCGAACTCTCGTCGCCGTCCTGCTGGTACGACGCGACCAATCGGGACACGCCCTTGCGGGACTGCGCCGAGAAGTCGTCCAGGGTCGCGTTGATCGTGCCCACCGAACCGCCGTTGTCGGCGAGCTCGCGGACAACGGACAATCGGGTCATCGCGTGCTCGAGGTCGCGCCGGCCGCGTGAGTCGTCCCCGACGCTCACATTGGTCGACACGTTCTCGATGCTGCGCTTCATTCCGTACAAGGTGTCGCCGGGCATCGCCTGCTGGGCGGCGGCGGCAGAACCGATGCCACCTCCGAGCAGCACGAGCGCGGCGGTACTGGCCACGAGCCGGATCCTCCGGCCCTGTCGGCGGCGGATATCTGTCACGGACGCGCCAACGTCCTCGCGACCCGGCGGGTCGTCCGAGCTGTCCGGTGCGCTGCGCACCATCGTCGGAGTCGCAGTGGTCGCCGCGCGCGCCGCCGCCTGCTCCAGCAGACGGTGCCGCAACTCGGCGCTGAACTCCGGTCGCGGTGCAACTGCGCCGGCGGTCCTCAGCCGTCCGACCAGCTCCACAGCTTCCAGCAACTCGGGGTCTTCGCTCAGTCGCGCGGAGTGACGGGGCCCGTGATCGACGGCGTGCGCGAATGACTCCGCGCGCGCTCGAGCCCTGTGTAGGTCACTCATGATGTTCGTTCTCCTCAATGGCCAGTCGGGGTTACCGACAGGTCCTCATGAAGAGGAACGAGGAAACTCGCTGACGGGTTACGAAAGACATTCGTTGTCATCCGCCTCACCTCAAGTCCTTGGGGATAACCTTCGCCAAGTGCCTCACGGCCCTCAGTTGCAGTTGCTTGACGGCGCCCTCCGATTTCTCGAGCGCCTTGGCCGTTTCCGCGATCGACAGGCCGGCGAAGAACCGCATCGTCAGGCAGTCGCGCTGCTCGTCGGGCAGGCCCGCGACCGCGTCCCGCAGGACCTCTGCGGTGGCGGCGGCGAGCACATCGATCTCCGGACCCTCGGTCTGCCGGTCGTGGGTCTCGATCTCGTCGGTGACCACTTCCAGCCGGACCCGGCCGGACTTGTAGTGGTCGGTGATCAGGTTCCGGGCGATCGTCACCAGCCAGGCGCCGAAGTCCCGGCCCTGCCAGCGGAACGAGTCCAGCGCGCGCAGCGCCCGGACGAAGGTCTCGCTGGTCAGGTCCTCTGCGAGTGCCGACGAGGACACCCGCGCATAGATGTAGCGATAGACGGTGAGCGAGTACTCGTCGTACAGCTCACCGAAGGCACCGACGTCCCCGGCCTGGGCGCGATCGACGAGCTCTGCACGTCTCATCCCGTCCGGGCTTGGCTCCGGCGTGGTCAAGTTTTCTCCCCGTTCAACTGACACGTCTTCTGACACATCCGCGAATGGCCACAGTGGCTGGGACAGGACAGAGCGTTACCGCTCGAACGCACACTGTCAACAGCCTGAGGCGTGCCGCCTTCCGTCCGGTCTGGTCGTCACGAATGCGCCAGCGGACTGCGTCCGTAGGTCGGAGCAGCCTGCTGTCGGGGATGGTGGTGCATCGCGCATGAGGTTCCCCGCGCGGCCGGGTTTCTGCAGTGTGAGGTTCGACAGAAGCGCGCCCGCGAAGTCACCTGTATATCGGTGGTCACGCTCTGCTGCAACCGTTCTGCGCAAGCCGGTTGAAAGTTGGTGCCACCCCCGGGCGTGACAGACTCACCTGGTGAACGTGAATTTCGCGGACATTCTTCGTGACACAGCGCAACGGCACGGCGAGCGTCCCGCGCTGGTCGACGGGGACCGGCGGCTGACCTGGGGCGAGGTCGACGAGGCCGTCGACCGGACCGCGCAGGGGCTTGCCGCGGCCGGCCTCGTGCCCGGGTACCGGGTCCTGCTCCTGGTTGCCAACAGCATCGACTTCGTCACGTCCTACCTGGGCATTCTCCGGGCCGGGCTGGTCGCCGTACCGCTGAACACCGGGCTCACCAAGCCTGAGATCGCGACCGTCGCGGCACACTCCGGAGCTCGGTTGGCGGTCGCCGGACCGGGCCTCGCGGACCGGATCGAGGGTGTCCGGACGGTGGCGCCGGGCCAGCTCGAAGGTGACGCTCCGTTACCGCCGCCGATCGATCCCGAGGCGCTCGCGGTCCTGCTCTACACGTCCGGAACCAGTGGGGATCCGCGTGCCGCGATGCTCACCCATCGGGCACTTTCCGCGAATGTGCAGAACCTCACCGAGCTCGGAGAGGACCGGATGGGCCCCGAGGACGTGGTCCTCGGGGTGCTGCCGATGTTCCACGCGTTCGGGCTGAACGCCGTCCTCGGCTGGGCCGTCGCGACCGGCGCCGCGCTGATCATCGAGCAGCGGTTCGACCCGGAGGAGACGCTCGACCTGGTCGGCAAGTACGGCGTGACGCGGCTGCCGCTCGCCCCGCCGGCGCTGCACACCCTCCTGGGCCGAGCCGATCTGCGCGAGGCACTCCGGTCGGTCAAGGTCGTGCTGACCGGCGCGTCGACGCTCGACCGCACGCTCGCGGATCGTTTCGAGCAGGTGAGCGGCCACTTCGTCCACCAGGGGTACGGCCTGACCGAGGCGTCCCCGGGTGTCACCACGACCCTGGGCGAATCCGAGCCGAAGCCCGGTTCGGTCGGCCGCCCGCTGCCGAACGTCGAGCTCCGGATCGCCGACGAGCAGGGCGAGGACGTCGAGGGTGACGACCCCGGCGAGATCCTGATCCGCGGCGGCAACCTGTTCTCCGGCTACTGGCCGGACGGTGTGGACGGGCCCGATGCCGAAGGCTGGTACCGGACCGGCGATGTCGGGTTCCTGGATTCGGACGGCGACCTGTTCCTGGTCGATCGGCTGCGCGAGCTGATCATCGTGTCCGGCTTCAACGTCTTCCCGAGCGAGGTCGAAGAGGTGCTGGTCGGTGCTCCCGGCGTATGGGAGGCAGCTGTCATCGGTATGCCGTCCGAGGAGACGGGCGAGGCGGTGAAGGCGTTCGTCGTACCGAATGCCGACACCACGGTGGATGTCGCGGCGGTCCGTGAGTACGCCGACGGCCGGCTCGCGCGGTTCAAGTCGCCGGTGGAGATCGAGGTCGTGGACCAGTTGCCGCACTCGGTCACGGGCAAGGTCGCCAAGGGACGGTTGCGGGATCGATGAGCAAGGTCGTTATGTACGGGAAGCCGGGTTGTCATCTCTGCGACGACGCCCGGGAGATCATCCGCGCGGTCTGCGGTGAGCTCGGCGTGGAGTGGACCGAGGTCGACATCACGCAGGATGACCAGCTGTTCACGCAGTACGGCGAACAGATCCCGGTCACGTTCGTGGACGGGAAGCAGCACGACTTCTGGCGGGTGGACCCGGCAAGACTCAGGAAGGCCTTGACAACCTAGGCGTGTCTTGCAGGTCACCCATCGCCGATTTTGTTCTCACGTTCACAAGCTCCTAGAGTAAGAACCGCCGCCGGCCGTCAGACCGCGGTGAACCAACCGCTCCCAGGAGAATTGTGACGCGTGCCAGCAGCCGTCGCCCCGGCCCGCCGACGAGAACCGAACGCGGCATCCCCGAGGCGACTGTCGCGCGCTTGCCGGTCTACCTGCGGGCCCTGACCGCGCTCTCGGACAGTGGCATCGCGACCGCGTCGAGCGAGGATCTGGCGACCGCGGCCGGCGTGAACTCGGCCAAGCTCCGCAAGGACCTGTCCTACCTGGGGTCGTACGGCACCCGCGGCGTCGGGTACGACGTCGAGTACCTGCGCTACCAGATCGCCCGCGAGATCGGCGTCACCCAGGACTGGGCCGTGGTCATCGTCGGGATCGGAAACCTCGGCCACGCGCTGGCGAACTACTCCGGCTTCGGCACCCGTGGCTTCCGGATCGTCGCCCTGCTCGACGCCGACCCGAAGCTGGTCGGCGAGCGGATCGGCGACATGGAGGTCCGCGACTTCGCCGAGCTCGAGGACATCGTCGAGCGCGACCGGGTCTCGATCGGCGTGATCACCACCCCCGCCGGTCCGGCCCAGGAGGTCTGCGACCGGCTGGTCGCCGCCGGCGTGACCAGCATCCTGAACTTCGCGCCCGTGGTGCTGTCCGTGCCCGACGGCGTCGACATCCGCAAGGTGGACCTCTCGATCGAGTTGCAGATCCTGGCGTACCACGAACAACGAAAGTCCGGAGAGGCGGCGCTCCCCCAGGTGCCCGAGCTACCAGCGATGAACGGTCTGACGGATCTCCCGAGTGTCGGGGGTGTCGGCGCATGAGTTACCTGGTCGTCGGCATCAGTCATCGTTCCGCTGACATCAACGTCCTCGAGCGGGTCGCGCTCGACGCGGACGCGGCGACCAAGCTGGCCCTGGCCGTCAAGCACACGCCCGCCGTTGCCGAGTCCGCAGTACTTGCCACCTGCAACCGGACCGAGGTCTACGCGACCGTCGACCGGTTCCACGCGGGGATGGACGAGGTCACCGCGATCCTGTCCGACGTCACCGGCGTACCGCTGCTGGATCTGGCCGAGCACCTCTACGTGCACTTCGAGGAGGGCTCGGTCGCGCACCTGTTCCAGGTCGCGGTCGGGCTGGACTCGATGATCGTCGGCGAGAGCCAGATCCTCGGCCAGGTGAAGGAGACGCTGCGCGTCGGCCAGGACCTGGAGACCGTCGGCACCGACCTGAATGCCCTGCTGCAGCACGCGTTGCGGGTCGGTAAGCGGGCCCGCACCGAGACCGGGATCGACTCCGCCGGACGCTCGGTCGTCTCGGCCGGGCTCGAAGCGGTCGGCGGGTTCGAAGGCCGCCGGGCACTGGTCGTCGGCGCCGGTTCGATGGCCTCGCTGGCCGCCCAGACGCTGCTCAACGGCGGCGCGAAGAGCGTGACCATTGCCAACCGCAACTATGACCGCGCGGTCGCGCTGACCGACCGGATCGGCGGTACGGCGATCCCGCTGGCCGACGTACCGGATGCGCTGCGCGAGGCCGACCTGATCGTGTCGTGCACCGGCGCGCGAGGCGTCGTACTGACCGAAGAGATGATCCGGAACGCGACGGACGGGCGACCGCTCGGCGTACTCGATGTCGCCCTGCCGCGGGACGTCGCACCCGAGGCGGCGCGGATCCCCGGCGTCACGCTGGTCACGCTGGCTGACCTCGCTGGTACGGCGGGCGGCAGCGAGGCCGACATCGACGAGGTACGGCGGATCGTCGGCGAGGAGACCGGTGCGTTCGAGGCGACCCGGCGGGCCGCATCGGTGGCGCCGACCGTGGTTGCACTGCGGACGATGGCGACCGAGCTGGTCGATTCCGAGCTGGCGCGGCTGGACCGCCGCCTGCCCGGCCTCGACGAGCAGCAGCGGCACGAGGTCGGGCGGACCATCCGTCGCGTCGTCGACAAGTTGCTGCACAACCCGACGGTCCGGGTGAAGGAGCTCGGGGGAGACCCCGGCGGACCGACGTACGCCGACGCGTTGCGCGAGCTGTTCGCGCTCGATCAGGCAACGGTCGACGCCGTGACTGCGGTCAAGTCGCCCGAGGAGACCAGCAAGACCCCCGCGGACGCCCGGCACGGTGGAGGTGAGCAAGCATGATCCGGCTCGGTACCCGCCGCTCCGCGCTCGCGACCGCGCAGTCGACCCTCGTCGCGGATGAGCTGCGCAAGCTCGGCCACGAGGTCGAGCTCGTGCTGATCACGACCACCGGTGACGTCAACCGTGCCCCGGTCGAGCAGATCGGCGGCACCGGCATCTTCGTCAGCGCACTGCGCGACGCCTTGCTGGCCAATGAGATCGACATCGCGGTGCACTCTCTCAAGGACCTCCCGACCGCGCCGGTCGACGGACTGGTGCTCGGCGCCATCCCGCTCCGCGAGGACCCGCGCGACGTACTCGTCGCCCGCGACGGTCTGACGCTCGGCGAGCTGCCGCGCGGCGCGATCATCGGCACCGGGGCCGCACGTCGCGTCGCGCAGATCGACGCGCTCGGCCTGGGCATCGAGTGCACCGGGGTCCGCGGCAACGTGGACACCCGGATCGCGTTGGTTGCCGACGGCAAGGTAGACGCGGTGATCGTTGCGCGCGCCGGGGTGTCCCGGCTCGGACGGCTCGCCGAGGTCACCGAGACGCTGGACCCGATCCAGATGCTGCCCGCGCCGGGGCAGGGCGCGCTGGCCATCGAGTGCCGGTCCGACAACGCCGAGGTGCTGGCCGCCCTGGCGCACCTCGAGGACCCGGCCACCCGCGCAGCGGTGACGGCGGAACGGCAACTGCTGGCCACGCTCGAGGCAGGGTGCACGGCTCCGGTCGGCGCGCTGGCCGAGGTGGTCGAGGGTGAGGACGGCCCGGAGCTGTGGCTGCGGGGCGCGCTCGGCCAGGAGGACGGCGTACGACGGCTCTCCGCGAACGGGCCGGTGGACGACCCGGTGTCTCTCGGCAAGGCGCTGGCGAACGAACTGCTGGAGCGAACATGACACCGGCACAGGGCACTACGACGGCGGCCCACAAGACGGCCCACAAGACGAGCAGGAAAACGACGAGGGCGAAGGCAGACGTGAGCGCGAAGACAGCGGCCACCGCGGCACCTCAGAAGGCTGCGACCAGTACCGTCAAGCAGACCAGACCACTCGGCCACGTGACATTCGTCGGCGTCGGCCCCGGTGACCCCGCACTGCTGACGCTGGCCGGCCGTGACGTGCTCGCCAACGCCGACGCGGTCGTTGTCGAAGGCCCCGAACACGACGCGTTCCTGACCTATTGCAAGGCGGGCGTCGAGGTCGTCGACGGCTCCGGCGCCGAGGGCAGCCGGGCGCTGCGGATCGCGGCCCGGGCGCGGCTCGTGGTGAAGACGGCCAAGACCGCGGCGAACGTCGTACGCCTGCTGACCGGCGACCCGTTCACCTTCTCCAGCGGCGCCGAGGAGGCCGCCGCGTGCAAGAAGGCGGGGATCGCGTTCAACGTCGTCCCGGGCGTGAGCGAGGTGAGCGCGGTCCCGACGTACGCCGGGATCCCGCTGACGATGAAGGGCGACCGCGAGGTCACCGTCGTCGACCTGGCCGAGAACAAGCTCGACCTGAGCCGGCTGCAGCCGAAGCAGACGCTGGTCCTGCTGAACGCTGTCGAGACTTTGAAGGACACCGTCGCGGCCCTGGTCGAGGGCGGCTTCGACGCCGCAACCCCGGTCGCGCTGACCGTCGGCGGTACGACGACCGCGCAGACCAGCGTGGTCGGGACGCTGGAGTCGATCGTCGCGGACCTGCGGGCTTCCAAGGTGACCGGCGAGGCCGTCATCGTGGTCGGCGCGGTGGTCGAGCAGCGCGAGGCGCTGTCCTGGTTCGAGACCAAGCCGCTGTTCGGCTGGCGGATCCTGGTCCCGCGGACCAAGGACCAGGCCGGTCCGCTGATGGACCGGCTGCGGCGGTACGGCGCGACGCCGGAAGAGGTCCCGACGATCTCGGTGGAGCCGCCGCGCAACCCGCAGCAGATGGACAAGGCGATCCGCGGTCTGGTCGAGGGACGCTACGAGTGGGTCGCGTTCACCTCGGTCAACGCGGTGAAGGCGGTCCGGGAGAAGTTCGACGACTACGGGCTGGACGCGCGGGCGTTCTCCGGGCTGAAGATCGCGGCGGTCGGCGACAAGACCGCCGAGGCGATCGGTGCCTGGGGCATCCGTCCGGACCTGGTCCCGTCCGGTGAGCAGTCGGCTGCCGGGCTGGTCGAGGACTGGCCGCCGTTCGACGAGGTGCTCGACCCGATCAACCGGGTCTTCCTGCCGCGCGCGGACATCGCCACCGAGACACTCGTTGCCGGGCTCACCGATCTCGGCTGGGAGGTCGACGACGTCACGGCGTACCGGACCGTGCGCGCCGCCCCGCCGCCCGCGCCGACCCGCGAGGCGATCAAGTCGGGCAAGTTCGACGCGGTCGTCTTCACCTCGTCCTCGACGGTGCGGAACCTGGTCGGTATCGCCGGCAAGCCGCACGCGTCGACGGTGATCGCGGTGATCGGCCCGGCCACGCTGAAGACAGCCGAGGAGCACGGCCTGCGCGTCGACGCGATGGCCGAGACGCCGTCGGTCGAGGAGCTGGCCGACGCCCTCGCCCGGTTCGGTGCGGACCGGCGTGACACCATGGTGGAGGCCGGTGAGCCGGTCACCCGTCCGTCCGAGCGTCGCTCGGGATCTCGTCGGAAGAGCTGAGTTCCATGCCTGGTGGTTTCCCGGAGGTCAGGCCGCGGCGGCTTCGGTCGTCGGCGGCGGTACGTCGACTGGTCGCGGAGACGACCATCGAGCCGCGACAGTTGATCCTGCCGATGTTCATCCGGGAGGACGCTCGGGAGCCGATCCCGATCCGGTCGATGCCGGGCGTCGTACAGCACACCCGGGACACGGCGCGGAAGGCGGTCGCTGAGGCGGCGTCTCTCGGGCTCGGCGGGGTGATGCTGTTCGGCGTACCTTCGGTGAAGGACGAGGTCGGGTCCGGTGCGCTGGATCCCAACGGGATTCTGAACGTGGCGATCGCCGACGCGGTGGCCGAGGCCGGTGACTCGCTGCTGGTGATGTCGGACCTGTGTCTCGACGAGTTCACGTCGCACGGGCACTGCGGCGTACTCGACTCCGAAGGCCGGGTCGACAACGACGCGACGCTCTCGATCTATGCCGAGATGGGCGTCGCGCAGGCTTCGGCGGGCGCGCATGTTGTCGGCCCGTCCGGGATGATGGACGGCCAGGTCGGCGTGGTCCGCGCTGCTCTGGACAAGGCCGGCTTCATCGACACGGTGATCCTCGCGTACGCCGTGAAGTACGCGTCGGCCTTCTTCGGCCCGTTCCGCGAGGCGGTCGACTCGTCGCTCACCGGCGACCGGAAGACGTACCAGCAGGACAACGCCAACGCCCGCGACGCCATCCGCGAGGTCGACCTCGACATCGCCGAGGGCGCCGACATCGTCATGGTCAAGCCCGCCCTGGCCTACCTCGACATCATCCGCCAGGTCCGCGACCACGTGAACGTCCCCGTTGCCGCGTACAACATCTCCGGCGAATACGCCATGGTAGAAGCCGCCGCCGCCAACGGCTGGATCAACCGCGAAGCCGCCATCCTGGAAACCCTAACCTCAATCCGCCGAGCCGGCGCCGACACAATCCTCACCTACTGGGCCACCGAAGCAGCAGCCCACCTCCTGAGGTAAGTCGGCCCCCGCACGCTACGCAGGCGTTCCTCGTCGCTCCGCCCCTCGACACACCTGCTACGCGCGCCCACACCCACCCCCCGGCTCATCGCCGGTGCATCCTTTCCGGCTACCGCCGGACGTGCCGGCTATCGCCGGGGTTGCGCGCTGCCGCGCGATCGACTACTTGGCGGGCGCACCGGATACGTCGACCGAGATGACGGCGGCTGTGAATGAGCCATGACTGCTGTGACTCAATCGCCATCGTCGGTCTGCCGCCCACGTGCTGCGAACCTGGTGGCGAACTGGTCGGCAGTCGGTCGCATCAGCCGCATCCAAAAACTGCGAGCCAACGTTTCCCGTCCGTGAAACCATGGCTGGATGTTGAGCTACCGAAAGGCCGATGCCGCGTAAGCACCCGGCTCAAGTTCGCGCGGAGTCTGCTGCGCGACTGCGGATGACGAAGACCAACGGTCACACCACGATCTCCCGAATCTCGAACCTTCCCGGCCTGTCCCCACACGGTCGGCTCGTCTTAGCTCGGCTGGAGAACACCCGCCTGCAGCCTGGGCAGGTGCTGGAGGCGATCCAGCACTGGGAGCGGTTCGTCCGGGACCCGGCGCATCGCCTGTACGACCCGCGCTACACGGGATGTGGGATCTGGGAGTGCTGCCCGCCGATGCTCGAGGTCCAGGCGATCCTGCACATCGTCGTACGCAACCTGCCTCGGCGAGACTCCTGCCGCCTCCAAGCCGACCTCGATCGGATCAACGAGTGCTGGAGATGGCGACCTCCGTACGCGTGAGATCGGCGTGACACGTGCTTGGCCTGCGCTGGACGGCGAGGCGCGTGCGGCGTGGGGCTGACTCGGACGCGTGCCTGGCAGACGACCCGGCTCGGGCGAGTGAGGGGGCACCGGTGCTCTTGTCGAGGGGCGAGCAGGAGACGCGTTCATGCGGCGGGTTCGTTGTCGCCCCACGGGTCGAACGGGGTGGGTGCTGCTGCGGTGCGGGCAGGTGTCGGCGGTGATTCGGTTGTGTGGGTGACCGGGTCGTCGTTGGTCCGCGGGGCGAGGTGCGTCGGTTCTGCGATCTTGGCGGGTCGGAGCTGGGTGGAGCTTGTCCGGGGCGCGGTTGGTTCGTCGTCCTCCCATGGGTTGAAGGGCGTGAGTTGTGGTGGGTTGGCCGGCGTCTGTGGCTCGGTTGTGGGCGTGAGGGGGTCACCCTCGGCCCATGGACTGAACGCTGGTGTTGAGGGCTGGTGAACGATGTCGGCGGCCGGGGGTTTGTATTTGTTAGGTGGGGTGAGGGTGGGATTTGTCCAGGTGGGGTTGGTGACGTGGACGACGCCGTTGAGGATGCGGATGTTCCAGTGGCCAGAGTGGAGGTCGAGGTGGTGGCGTTTGCAGAGCAGGGCGAGGTTGTTGACGGCGGTGGGGCCGCCGTCGAGCCAGGAGATGATGTGGTGGGCTTCGCATTGGATGGGTGGGGCGTGGCAGATGACGCAGCCTTTGTCGCGGGCGTTGAGGGCGCGGCGCATGGGGCGGGTTACTAGGCGCTGGGTCGTGCCGACGTCGAGGGGCTGTGACTTGGAGCCGAGGACGATGGGGAGGATCTGCGCGTCGCAGGCGAGGCGGCGTACGGTCGCGGCGGACAGGTCGTCGCCGAAGGTCATGTCCCCGGTGGCGTTCGCTATCGCGGCGGCGAGGTCGTTGTAGTCGATGGTGATGCTGATGTGCGGCTTCGGCCCGTGGCCGGGTACGAAGCCGATCTCGGCAGCCGCATCGTTCGCGGTGCCGATGTCCGCCTCATCCGCCGTGCTGGCGACTAGGTCATCGCCAACGTGCTCAGGCGAGGTGGTCGCTCGTGACCTCGTGGCAGCTGCTGTGGCGACGGTTGTAGCTGCGGTGGTGGGGGTGCCGGCTGTGTTGAGGATGGTGGTTAGGGCGTCGGCTTGGCGTTTGTCGCGGGGGCGGGGGTCTTGTTGGCCGTCGAGGGTTTTGTGGGGCTTGGCGTGGGCGTGGATGAGGGTGCGGAACAGCTCGGCGTTCTCGTTGGCGAGGTAGCCACGGAACGTGACACCGCGGTCGACGGTCTTCAGCGCCAGGGATTCCCGCTCGTACGCCGCCTTCTCGTCCGGTTCGGGGCCGTCGGGGTCGAGGATGTCGCGGATCTTGCGGCCGGCGCGGCGCAGCTCGGTCGGGGTGTGGGTGGCGGCCAGGTCGATGAGGCGCTGTTCGGCGAACTCCAGGTCTTCGGCCGGGACCGTCGCGGGGACCTGGTTCAGGACGGAGACGATCGCGGCCGCCTGGGCAGGCGAGACGCGCCACCCCGGAGTACCTCCGTCCCGCACCTCGTCCACAGCCTCGTTCGGGTCGTCAACCTCGGCCGGATGTGCGGTGGCCGGGTTGGCAAAGGGCGTGCTGGGGTCAGGGAGAGCTGCGGTGGTGGCGGAGTACTTGGGCAGGTCGGTGGCGATGCGGACCTGACGCCGGGCTTCGGTGGCGTCGGTGCGGTATCGATGCGTCAGGAGGCGAGCGGTGTCTCCGGCGCCGACCTCGGTCGCGTAGCTGGACTGGTCGATGGCTGCGATGAGGTGGAGCTCGAGAGTCTCCAAGCGAGCCTTCTCCGCGACGACCGCGTCGAGAGCAGACAGCTTCTCGCTGTCGCTCATCGACCAGACGGGCCGTTCGCCGAGGACCTCCATGCCGACAAGCCTAGACAAGCCCTCCGACAGTTTCCCAACCCAGAACCCCTTACTTTCAAGGGATTTCGAGTTGGCTGACTATCCACAGGCGGTGGAGTTGTCCACAGTCGCAAGCCATTGGTAGCAACAGATGGCAAGCTGTGCCAGCCGACACAGTCGAGTGACAGCGCTCTAGCCGGCGACGGAGTCGAGGACATCCCAGCGATACAGCCACTGAGCAACACGATCCAGGGTGATCGCCTGGTGTTTGCTGTCTCGGTCCCGAACCGCGCGTGCCTCGAGTCCGTCGCGCCACTCTTGTCCGGGAACGATGAACAACACTGGTGCTGGGTTGGTGAAGTCGACGAGCACGACGACGTCATAGGTCTGGTCGCTGACATCTCGCCGCCAGTCGTCTGTTTGCCAGTCGCCGCTGAACCGGCCGAACACTCGGATCCTGATCTTCTGCCCCGCAGTGTGCAGCCGGTACGAGCCACTGACTGTACGGACTGCCAAGTAGATGCCTCGCTGTCCGAATTGATCGAGCACGGCACCAATCGCCCGCTGATGCTTGGTGTCGTTGGTGACGGCCATGCGGGTCTCCTCGCGGATCGGTGGTGCTTGCTCGATCGTCGATCTCAGTGCTGGATTGTGTAATCCGATTGGGTGAAGCCGGCCTTTAGGGTGCGGGTGGCGTTGTGGGTTAGGGGGATTTCGGTGGGGAGGGGGCCGAAGAGGGGGATGCCGGTGCCTAGGAGGACGGGGGCGGTGGTGATGGTCAGTTCGTTGAGGAGGCCGGCCGTCAGGAATGTTTGGATGGTTCGGGCGCCGTCGGTGTAGATGCGTTGGGCGCCTCGGTCGGTGAGGGTTTCTACCAGGGCTTCCAGGGTGCGGTGGACCAGGATGCGGTCGTCGGCGTTCGGGTCGAGGGTTGAGCTGAGGACCTCTACCTGCTTGCCTTCGTACGGCCACAGGTCGTACGTCAGGGCCAGTTCGTAGGTGTTGCGACCGAGTACGACGGTGTCGATCGAGGACATGAACTCGTCGTACCCGGTCTCGCCGGCCTGTTCGGCTCGGGTGGTGAGCCAGTCGATGGAGCCGTCGGGGCGGGCTATGTAGCCGTCGAGGCTGGTGGCGATGAAGGCAGCAGCGTGGAAGCTCACCCCGTCATTTTAGTAGCCCGCCACCTCCGGCCAGCTCAGCTCGACACCGTCGGCGACAAGACGGGCCTGGTACTCCGCGAGCAGAGCCGGCGTACTGCGGACCGCTCGCGGAGCCACGCCTCGATCCAGGCAGAACGCCGCGAGCGCGCCCGCGGACTCGCCGATGTTCCACTCGACCGGATGGAGCCGGTAGCAGCCGTTCGTGATGTGCGTCGTACCGAGGTTCTTGTTGGCGGGAAGCAGATTCTCGACCCGCTCCGGAATGAGCGCACCGAGCGGGATCCGGAACGGGCTGCTCGCGACATCGATGTAATTGTCGCCGCCGGTCGACGGATGCAGATCGATCCGATACATCCCCACGCCGACCGTGTCGTCGTACTCGACCGCGCCTCGGTCGCCGCGCACCGCGACCGAGAGGTCCTGCTCGACGATCGTGTACTCCGCCTTGATCCGCCGCGATTCCCGGATGTACGGCGCCTGGGCCAACCCGTCCGCGGACCCGAGCAGATCCCCGCGCAACCGCAACCCGGGGAAGCCGGACCCGCCGTCGGGCCGAGGCGCCTCGGTCTGCAGCCAGTAGAAGACGGACTGCGACAGCTCACGCGCCGCGGCCAGATGCTTCGAAGCGTCCGGTACGTCGATGACCGCGCCCTCGAAGTAGTCGATCATCGGCCAGTTCACCAGGCAGATGTCGCTCTCGTACGCCCCCGGGACGAAGTGCCTGCGCGCCGCGATCCGGCGGAACGTCCAGAGGTTGGTGTCCCCGCCGGTCAGCCGCTGATCGGCAACGACCGCAAGCGGATCGTCGTCGGGGTTCGGCGTGAAGGAGCGATGCGATGTCTCCAGCGTCCGCGGGTTCGGCGCGGTCCACGACAGCAAGCGGTCGCCCCAGAACGACGGCTGGTAGTTCCGCCAGAAGGCGTAGTTGGCCGGCTTGTCGCCGACCTGGTCCCCGTCGACGTGATCGACCGCGAAGCAGTACGAGACCGCCTGCATGTTCATCGGCTGCGCCTCTGCCGGCGCGCTCGGCTCGCCGGTCTCGCGCTGCGACTCGAACCCGGTCACGTACTCCGTCCCGGTCAGCGGCAGCAGTTCCCCGGTCTCGGTCGCGTCGAGGATGTACGGCGCTGTGACCGTGACCTGCTCGTCGGACTCGCGGTGCTGCACGGTCACCGCGGTGACGCGATCGCCGTCTGTCTCGGCCGCGACCGGACGGTACGGCTGGAGCACGCGCAGGCGGCGGCTCGCGCGGTACGGCGCGAGCATGGCCTCCAGTACGGCGAGTGCGACCCGCGGCTCGTGGCAGAGCTTGGACACGTAGCCGGCGCCCGGGTTCAGCTGCGGGGTCGCGCGGGAGGCCGCGGTCAGCGGGTAGTGCCGGCGGTAGTACTCGCGGATGCCGTCGCGGAGAGCGCGGTACGACGCTGTCACGCCGAACTGCTCGACCCAGCTGTGCTCGTCCGGCGGGACGGCCTGGCTGGTCAACTGCCCGCCGAGCCAGTCGAACTCCTCGGTCAGTACGACCGATCGACCGGCACGCAGCGCGGCCAGGGCGGCCGCGACGCCGCCGAGCCCGCCGCCGACCACAAGTACCTCTGTATGCATTCAGACACCTTTGGGTGGAGTGAGAGTGGTTCCTTCGGTCAGCTCACACGGGAGCAAGATCTGCTGCGAGGTCGCGGTGCCGCTGAGGATCGCCTCGAGCAGTTCGACCGCCCGCACGCCCATTGCCCGCCGCGGCACGTGAAACCCGCTGAAGTCCACGTCACTCGCCACCGGACGAGTCGAGTCACCCAGCGCGACCACGGAAAGATCCCCGGGTACGTCGATCCCGCGCGCGGTTGCCGCAGCCACCAGCGAGACAGCATCCGCCCGCTCCTCGACAAACACCGCGGTGATCTTCCGATCCAGCAACACATCAAGCAGCCGCGCCGCCCAGCCGTCAGCCGAGCCCGCAGGAGCGGTCGGGAGGACGAGGGACTTGCGGCCGGCGGCTTGGTGGAAGCCGTGGAGGCGGTCGGCTGAGGATTCGGGGATGGGGGCGGGGGAGGCGGCGGGGCCGGCGTATGCGACGTGGCGGTGGCCCAGGGCGATGGCTTTGGTGACGATGGTGTGGGTTGCGGTGGTGTAGTCGGCGCCCACGGACGGGACGGGGGCGCCGGCGTCGTCGCGGCGGCCGACGGAGACGAAGGGGTAGTCCTCGGCGATCAGGCGGGCGAGCTCGTCGGAGGGGACCTCGCGGCCGAGGAGCAGGCAGCCGTCGGCGATGCGGAGGCGGTTGTTCTCGTGGAAGATCCGGCGATGGCCGTCCGCGACCGGGGCGCTGGTGAACAGCAGCAGGTCCCACCCGAGGCGCTCGGCGCGGTCCTCGATACCGGCCAGGAACGGGTAGTAGAAGTCGCCGCTCGTGCTCGGGAAGACCGACTCGTAGGTGAACACGCCGAGGATCTGGTTGCGCTGCTTGAGCATCCGCCGGGCCAGCGGATCCGCCTGGTACCCGGTCTCGCGGATCACCTTGAGCACCCGGTCCCGGGTCTCGGCCGGGATCCGGGCGGTCGCGTCACTGCGATTGTTCAGCACCAGTGAGACCGTCGTCTGGCTGACATTCGCCAGCCGCGCGATGTCGCGCTGGGTCAGCCGGGTCGCCTTCTGTGGCATCGCCCGACAATAGCTCGACCGCCCAGACCGGTCAAGTCAAACGCCAATGATAATACGGATCAGCAGACAGCTACGACGTCCTCAGCTTGAGCACCTGCCGACCCGGGATCCGGCCGGTCAGATAGACGCGCAGACCGTCCGGGGTGAGGCTGCCGCCGAGGTACGTGTACCGCTCGCCCGGATCCATCGCCACCCGCGCGGCACCGTTCCCGGGGCCGAACTCGATCCGGTCCGCACCGACCGTGTAGCTCCCCGTGCCCGAGACAAGCTGGTAGTTGCCCGAGGCATCCAACGCGTCGACGCCGGCCAGCGTCCCGCCCGGCCGGAAGCAGAGCTCGATGGCGTACGCCGTCTCGTCGCCGGCGAAGTCGAACGTCAGGTCGAAGCCGTCCGAAACCTCCGTCACAGCGATCTCCGTCCGCAGCGTCCGGTACTGCTTGGGGCGGTGGCCGAAGTCCATCGAGGCGTAGAAACGGCCGTCCGGCGTCAGCGCGTAGCGCCCGTCCGCCCGGCGGTAGCGCTTCGGAAGCGGGAGGTGATACGGCACCTTCACCTCGGACGACAGCTTGAATGTCTTCCCCGACACCTGCAGCCCGTCGCTGCGGAAATGCCCGGTGCTGAAGAACTGCGGCGACAACCGGACCGAGTCCAGAATCGCGGCACCGTTGCGCAGCTTGAAGAACGTCGGGTTGGTCGACAACCCCGACGAGATCATCGGGATGTCGTGGAAGTCGGTCCCGCCGAACACCGTCGCGGTCCGCGCACCACGGCGTACCCGAGCAGACGCTTGCGACGGGAAGTGCTGGACGAAGTCGGTCGGCACCGCCCGAGCGGCGGGGAGAACAGCTGCAAGCGCGGGTCGCTCGAGTACCTCGGCCAGGAAGTCGCCGAGCTCACCCGTGCCCCGCGATTCGATGCTCTTGGCAACAGTCGTGAAGCGGCCGTCACCAGTGTGCAAGGCGAGCTCGCGGTACTGCGTCAGGTACCACCACACCTCGCGCAGTCCCTTCTGGTCCTGGCGTCGGGAGGCCGTCGTGTCGACCTCGCCGTTCGGCTCCAGGAAATACAGCGTCGCCTGGAGGTTCCGACGTACGTAGTCCACCAGGGCTGGCTTGTCGCGCAACCACGCGATCGTCAGCAGACAGGGGTTCGTCACCTCGGCGGCGTACGTCGAGCTGCGTTCGCTGTAGATCCCGTCCGGTGTCGCGTCGATGCCTTCATCGAGCCAGTCGTCGATCCGCGCCGTGTACCGCCGGTCCGGGAAGAGGTGGTGTGCGCGGGCGAGTGCCGCCGAGACCTCCCACCGGTGGTTCGGCGTGTGTACGCCGCCGGCAGCGAGAGCAGGCGCTGCCTTGCGAATCACGGAAGCGAGCGTCGTACGCAGCGGCGACGTCTCCGCCGAGTCATCCGCGTCGAGGAACGCGTACAGCACGCACACGTCCTGGATCGCGAACGAGCTGTCCGGCGGCGAGTGCAGGTTGCCGACGTCGTACAGGCCGTCATCGTGCTGCCGCGCCGCCAGCTGTTCGACCAGCCAACCCAGCGGCTCGAGCAGGGAGGTGTCGTGGTGGTACGACGACCTGCCCCACACATACCCGGAGATCAGTCGCCTGGCTTTCCGCGCCACGGTGCGGATGCTGTCGCCGGCGTTCTGGTAGTTCGCGAGCACCAGCGGGATCTGGGTCTGGTTGGCGTTGGTCAGCAGGGTCAGGAAGTCCTCGTCCACAGCTGCTACCTCAGCACGCGCCGCGGTCGGATGCAGTGCGCCGACCGCAACGGTGGTCAGCGAACCGGTGAGAAAGGTACGTCGCAGCATCGGCATCTCCTGGGCGGTAAGCGGTTGCCAAATGCTCAGAACTGTCGCCCCGGAACTTTGTCCTGTCAATACCTCGCAGACCGGCCGGATCCGGTCAGTCCGGACGTCTGCGAACTCTTGCATAAACCGGTTTCTCGTACTAGTTTGACCGGCCAAGGCAAGCGCTTTCCATCGGTTTCCGGAGGTAAACGACTATGAGTGCGCTGGGTGAGCTCGGCAGCCTCCGGGGGAAGAAAACCGCAGGTCAGAAGAAGGACAACCTGGCTGGGTACCTCTTCCTGGCACCGTGGTTGCTGGGCCTTTTCCTGATCACGATCGGCCCGATGCTGGCCTCGCTGTACCTGTCCTTCACGGACTACAACCTGATCCAGGCTCCGAAGTGGATCGGCCTGGACAATTTCGCCCGGATGCTGTCCGATCAGCGGCTGCACAATTCACTCCGGGTGACGTTCACCTACGTGTTCGTGTCGGTCCCGCTGCAGCTGGCGATCGCCCTGCTGCTGGCCGTCGTACTCGACCGTGGTGTCCGCGGGATGGCGTTCTACCGCTCGATCTTCTACCTGCCGTCGCTGCTCGGCTCGAGTGTCGCGATCGCGATCCTCTGGCGGCAGGTGTTCGGCACGACCGGCCTGCTCAACCAGCTGCTCGACGTGATCGGGATCGAGGGCAAGGGCTGGATCTCCGATCCGAGTACGGCGCTCGGCACGCTCGTCGTACTCAACGTGTGGACATTCGGCTCGCCGATGGTGATCTTCCTGGCCGGGCTGAGACAGATCCCGTCGATGTACTACGAGGCCGCGTCCGTCGACGGCGCCGGGACGCTGCGCAGGTTCTTCAGCATCACGCTGCCGCTGCTGACGCCGATCATCTTCTTCAACCTGGTGCTGCAGATCATCCACGCGTTCCAGGCGTTCACGCAGGCGTTCGTCGTCTCCGGGGGCAGCGGCGGGCCGTCGGACTCGACGATGTTCTTCACGCTGTACCTCTACGACCGGGGCTTCGGGAACTTCGACATGGGCTACGCGTCCGCGATGGCCTGGTTCCTGCTCGTGATCATCGGGATCTTCACCGCGGCGAACTTCCTCCTCTCGAAGTACTGGGTGTTCTATGACGACTGAAACGCTCCGCACCACGGTCGCCACCCGACGGGCCGGCGTCATCACCTGGGCGCGGGTCCGGCCGCTGGTGATCCACGTCGTACTCGCGGCATCCGCAGTGGTGATGCTCTACCCGGTGATCTGGATGGTGGTCAGTTCACTGCGGCCGGGCAACGAGATCTTCCGCGATCCGGGGATCCTGGTGAAGGACCTGCGGATCGACAACTACCGGGTCGGCTGGAACGCGCTGACCGAGCCGTTCACCCGCTACCTGCTGAACTCGGCGGTGGTGGTGCTCGGCTCGATCCTCGGCAACCTGGTGTCCTGCTCGATGGCGGCGTACGCGTTCGCCCGGCTCGAGTTCGTGGGCAAGAAGTTCTGGTTCGCGATCATGTTGCTGAGCATCATGCTGCCGATCCACGTGGTGATCGTGCCGCAGTACATCCTGTTCTCGCACGCAGGCTGGATCAACACGTTCCTCCCGCTGATCGTGCCGAAGCTGCTGGCGACGGACGCGTTCTTCGTGTTCCTGATGGTGCAGTTCATCCGCGGCATCCCGCGCGAGCTGGACGAGGCCGCCCGGATCGACGGCTGCGGCCGGGGCAGCATCTTCCTGCGGGTGATCCTGCCGCTGATGGTCCCGGCGCTGGCCACCACGACGATCTTCACGTTCATCTGGACCTGGAACGACTTCTTCAGCCAGCTGATCTACCTGACCGACCCGCACATGTACACCGTCCCGGTCGCGTTGCGGGGCTTCGTCGACTCGACCTCCAGCAGCTCCTGGGGATCGATGTTCGCGATGTCGGTCGTCTCCCTCGTCCCGGTCTTCCTCGCCTTCCTGTTCGGCCAGCGGTTCCTGATCAAGGGCATCGCGACCACCGGCATCAAGTAGTAGCTCCCCCTGAAAGGTCCACATCATGAGGCTGCACATCCCACGCGTGGCAACGGCCCTGGCCCTGGCCACCACGTTGCTGGCGGCAAGCGCCTGCGGCGGCGACTCCGGCGGTCCGGGCGGATCGTCCGACGACGCCGGCGGCAAGGTCACACTCCGGTTCACCTGGTGGGGGTCGGACACCCGGACCAAGCTCACCCAGCAGGTGATCGACGCGTACCAGAAGGACCACCCGAACGTCACGATCAAGGGTGAGTTCGGCGAATGGTCCGGCTACTGGGACAAGCTCGCCACCACGGTCGCGGCGAACGACGCCCCGGACATCATCCAGATGGACGAGAAGTACCTGCGTGAGTACGCCGATCGCGGCGCACTGCTCGACCTGAAGAAGGCAGAGGGCCTGGACACCGGCAAGTTCGAGCCGGACACGTTGAGCGCCGGCGAGTTCGACGGCGGCCTGTACGGACTGAACGCCGGGATCAACTCGTTCGCGGTGATCGCGAACCCGGCCGTCTTCAAGGCCGCCGGGGTGGCGCTGCCCGACGACAGCAAGTGGACGTGGGACGACTACGCCCGGATCTCCGCCGAGATCTCCTCGAAGCTGAACGGCAAGGGCTGGGGCACCGGCACCCTCGGGCAGAACGAGGCCGGCCTGAACCTGTGGGCGCGGCAGAACGGCGAATCGCTCTGGACCAAGGACGGCAAGCTCGGCGTCTCGCCGGAGAAGGCGACCGACTTCTTCAACTACGTGCTGAAGTTGCGGGACAGCAAGGCGATCCCGCCCGCGGAGCTGACCTCGCAGGACATGAACGCGGCGCTCGACCAGTCCGCGATGGCGACCGGCAAGCTGGCGATGAGCTTCACCTGGAGCAACCAGCTGCTGGCCTTCAGCAAGGCGTCCGGTCAGAACCTGAAGCTGCTGCGGATCCCGAGCGCCGACGGCAAGGCCACTGACAACGGCTCGTACTACAAGGGCTCGATGTTCTGGTCGATCTCGTCGCGGTCGAAGCACCAGAAGGAGGCGTCGGACTTCGTCAACTACCTGGCGAACAACAGCGCCGCGGGCAACGTCCTGCTGGCCGAGCGCGGCGTACCGCCGAACACCGAGATCCGCGCCGCGGTGACGCCGAAGCTGCAGCCGGCCGACGCGACGTCCGCGAAGTTCATCCAGGACATCGCCAAGGAGCTCGGCGACCCGTCGCCGGCGCCGCCGGTCGGCGGAGGTGCCGCGGAGAAGATCGTCCAGCGGTACACGACCGACGTACTCTTCGGCCGGCAGGCGCCGGACAAGGCGGCCAAGGCGATGCTGGACGAGATCAGCGGAGGACTCAAGTAGTGTCGATGACGAGGCCGCGCGTGGCCGTGGCGGGAGTCCACGGCCACGGCGCCTCCCATGTTCGTAACGTGGCCCGGCTGGCCGAGGCCGGCCGGGCCGAACTGGTCGGGGTCGCCGATCCCCGTCCGGTCGAGGGCGTGCGCGCCTTCGACAGTCTGGAACAGTTGCTCGCGGCAACTGAAGTTGATGTCGTGATCATCAGCACGCCGATCCAGACGCACGTCCCGCTGGCGGAGCTGGCGATGCGCGCGGGCGCCGACGTACTGCTGGAGAAGCCGCCGACCGCATCGCTGGCCGAGTTCGAGCAGCTGACGAAGCTTGTGGACGAGACCGGGCGGGCGTGTCAGGTCGGTTTCCAGGCGCAGGCGTCCGAGGCGACTCTCACGCTCGGGAGGATAGTCGCGGACGGGCAGTTGGGTGAGATCCGCGGGATCAGTGCGGTCGGGAAGTGGGTGCGGACGGCGAAGTACTTCGGCCGGGCGCGCTGGGCCGGCAAGCGACGGCTCGACGGTGTCGATGTCGTCGACGGTGCGGTGACGAATCCGCTGGCGCATGCGACCGCGGCGGCCTTGCTGTTGGACGGGTCGACCGGCGTGGACGACGTACGGTCGGTCGAGACGGAGTTGTACCGCGCGAATCCGATCGAGTCCGACGACACGTCGACGGTCCGGATCGTGACGAGCCGCGGTACGACGATCTTGATCGCGGTCACGTTGTGCGCGGTCGAGCATCTCGAGCCGGCCGTGATCGTGCACGGGTCCGAGGGGAACGCCGTACTGGAGTATGCGTCGGACCGGCTCGGTGGGACGAAGTACGGACGGGCGGATCTTCTGGAGAATCTGCTCGCGCATCGGGCGGATCCCGCCGTACCGCTGTATGTGCCGCTGGCTGCGACGGGTGGGTTCACTCGCGTGGTCGAAGCTGTGCGGACGGCGGCGGACCCGACGGAGATCCCGGACGAGTTCGTGCAGTGGGAAGGCGAAGGACTTGAGCGCCGGCCGGTCGTTCTCAATGTCGAGAACTGGATCGACCGGGCCTCGGACGAGTTGGCGTTGTTCAGCGAGCTCGGGGCGCCATGGACAAAGCAACCACCGCGGGAGAACTCATGAATCTCGGCTGCAATCACGCTGTCAACCAATCGATCCAGGTGACGGCGGGCGGCGGCGAGCTGTTCACCTACGTCTACAACGCGGACGATTCGCAGTACGAGTCGCCGCGTCCGTACTTCCACCCGATGCGCACGCTGACCGGCGACCTGATCAGCGTGTACCGGCCGTGGGATCACCTGTGGCACAAGGGGATGTCGTGGTCGTTGCCGCATTTCGGGCACGACAACTTCTGGGGCGGACCGACGTACACCAAGGAGAACGGGTACAAGCCGCTCGGCAACAACGGGTCGCAGGATCACGACCGGGTCGACGCGCTGGACGTGTCCGATGACGAGGTTAGGTTCGCGCACCACCTCTCCTGGCACACCGAGGGCGGCAAGCACGTCGTCGACGAGACACGCACGATCACCACGCGACTCGCGGACGACGGCTGGGTGCTGGTCTACGAGACCGCGATGACCAACGTGTCCGGCGACAACATCCAGATCGGCAGCCCGACCACAGCCGGCCGGCCGAACGCAGGGTACGGCGGGTTGTTCTGGCGCGGACCGCGTGCGTTCACCAACGGCACGATCCTCGCCCCGCAAGGCAAGGGCCGCGACGAGCTCCGCGGTCAGCGCGCACCGTGGATGGGCTTCACCGCCCGCCAGGACGAGACCGACACGGCGTCGACGATCATCATCGCCGACGCCGGCGACAACGTCCGCCACCCACCGGAATGGTTCGTCCGCTCGGAAGACTTCGCCGCCGTCTGCCCCGCCCCGTTCTTCTCCGAAGAACTCCCGTTCCCCGTCGGCGATACCCTCCGCCTCCGCTACGCCGTACTGATAGCCGACGGCCTCTCCGACGACAACCGCGCCACCGGCCTCGCCGCACAAGCGACCAAGGCACTCGCGGCGACCTGAGCTCAGGCGGTTTTTACGCTGCCGCCGTCGATCAGGTAGTCGGCGCCGACGATGCTTGCGGCTAGGGGTGAGCAGAGTTGAACGACGAGGGCGGCTACCTCGGCTGGCTCGATCAGGCGGCCGGTGAGCATGCCGATTTGTTGGGGGAGGCCTTCCAGTAGGGCCTCGTGGGGGACGCCGAGGGTGCGGGCTAGCTGGCCGCCGTACTTGTCGGGGTCGGTCCAGAGGGCTGTCCGCACGGGGCCGGGGGAGACGGTGTTCACGCGCACGCCTTGTGGGCCGAACTCCTCCGCGAGTGCCTTCCCGAGTGCGGTCAAAGCCGCCTTCGCGGTTGTGTACGGCGCTGGGCCGCCGGACGGGACCCGTGCCGAGTTCGACGAGACGTTGACGATCGCGCCGCCCTGGCGGAGCAGGCTCGGGAGCGCGGCCCGCGTCGTACGGACGGTGGCGAAGTAGTTCACGTCGAACAGTTCGCGCCAAGTGTCGTCGTCGATCGCCTGGAACCCGCTGGCCAGCTCGCCGTCGCCACCGCCGACGTTGTTCACGAGTAGATCGAGTTCGCCGACCTCGGCAAGAGCCGCGGCCACGGCCTGCTCCGGCCCGTCCGCGGTCGCGAGATCCGCCGGTACGACGAAGGCGCCGGTGTCGCGCAGCTCCGGCGTACTGGTGCGGGCGACCGCGACGACGCGCACGCCCTCCGCGACGAGCTGTTCGACGACGGCCAGGCCGATCCCGCGGCTGGCACCGGTGACGAGCGCGTTCTTGTCCTTCAACTGAAGATCCATGACCATCCTTAGTTGCATCGGTACTGACCCTGAAAACGTACTACTTGCAACACAAGTGTCGCAAGTAGTTGAGCAGAGGTGACTTCCAGGTACACTTTTGCCATGCGCGCAGACGCCGAGCGGACCGTGCGGACGATCCTCGAGGCGGCCGAGCGAGTCCTGAACCGCAATCCGTCCGCCTCGATGGAGGAGATCGCCGCCGCGGCCGGCGTCGCCCGGACGACCGTGCATCGCCGGTTCGCCACCCGCGAGGCGCTCGTGACGGCGATGAAGACCTGGGCGTCACAGCAGCTCGCGAGTGCTGTCGACGAGGCCCGGTTCGAGACCGCGCCGCCGATGGTCGCCCTCTACCAGGCGACCGCGAACGCCCTCCGAGTCAAGCTGTCCTGGGGCTTCTCGATGAACACGGCTCTGGCCGCCAGCAGCGAGAGCGACGAGCTGATGTCCGGCGTCGTCGCCTCCTGCGACCGCCTGTTCGAGCGCCTGAAACAAGCCGGCGTACTACGAGCCGACGTCGACCCGATCTGGGCCCGCCGCATCTACTACGCCCTCCTCCACGAGGTCTGCCAGAACCGCCGCGACGACGACCCCGACGACACCGACGCCCTCGCGACGCTGCTCGTCGACACCCTCCTCCGCGGAGTAGGCAGCCCGACCGCCCAGCTCTAGGTAGGCAGGGCCAGCGTGAAGCTGGTGTTGCCCGGGGTTGAGCTGAGGGTCAGGGTGCCGTTGTGCGCATGGGTGATGGATTGGGCCAGTGAGAGGCCGAGGCCGGTGCCACCGGTGGTGCTGGTGCGCGCCGTGTCAGCTCGGGTGAAGCGCTGGAAGACATTCGGCAGCAGGTCCGCAGGGATGCCGGGCCCGTCGTCGTGGATCGTGAGTACGGCGGAGTCGTCGGCGAGCTTGGCCGCGACGGTGACCGTCGTACCGGCCGGGGTGTGGCGGCGGGCGTTGGTGAGCAGGTTCGTGACGACCTGATGCAGGCGCTGCTCATCGCCGATGATCACGATCGGGTCGGGTGGCAGCTCCAGCTCCCAATGGTGGCTAGGGGCAACGATCTGGGCATCGGTGACCGAGTCGCGGGCGAGCCGGGACAGGTCGACCGGGCGACGGTCGAGCGGGCGACCGGCGTCCAGACGGGCGAGCAGCAGGAGATCCTCGACCAACGACGCCATGCGAGTGGTCTCGACCATGACCTTTCCCATGGCGTGCCCGTAGAGCTCGGGATCGCGTTGGCGGAGGCTCAGCTGTGCGTAGCCGTGGATCGTCGTCAGCGGCGTACGGAGCTCGTGGGATGCATCGGCAACGAACTGCCGGACCTGCTGCTCGCTGCGGTGCCGTGCGTCGAGGGCGTTCTCCATATGACCGAGCAGCGTGTTGAGGGCGACCGCCACCTGGCCGACCTCGGTGTGTTCGTCGGTGAGTTGGTCGGGTACGCGAGCCGTCACCCCGATCTCCCCGGTGTCGAGCGGCAGACCGGCCACCTCGCGAGCCGTCTGCGCGACCCGGCGCAGCGGTCGCAGTTGACGCCGTACGACGAACACGCAGACACCGCCCGCGGTCAGTACGCCGATGCCGCCGAAGAGCACCTCCCAGCCGATCAGGCTGTTGATGGTGTTCTGGATGTCCTTCGTCGGGAGCCCGGTGATCACCGTGACCGCGCCGACGCTGGATGCGTGCACCCGGTACTCACCGAGGTTCGGCAGGTCGACCGTGCCGTTCTGGCCGGCGGTCAGGTCGTCGAGCATGCCGACCGCCGGGTCACCGAGAGCGGTGAGTGTGCCGTCCGAGGTGATCACGTTGCCCTCGGCCCCGGACGGTGTGACGTAGACGGTCACGGTGCCTGCGTCCTGCCCGTGCGGCGCGTCCGGCGGCGGTCCGCTGCCCTTGACCAGCGCGTTGATCGCCCGCCCCTGGGTCGCAGCCACCTTCCCGTCGAGCTGCCTGGTCAGGTACGAGCTGATCGCGGCGGTCGTCAGCGCGCCGATCACGAGACTCACCACCGCAACCAACGCCACCATCGCCGCCGCGACCCGCACACTCAACGACCGCGCCGCAACCCTCATGCATCCAGCATGTGCCGCGAGTTTTCAACCCAGCTTCGCGTTCCCTGGCACCTTGCTGTGAACTCAGAGCAGCACGCCGGCCGCCGCGCGCAGCCCGTCGAGCTCGGCCGCCGCCCACCCTTCGTCCCGCGACTCCGTACCGCGGAACCGTGGTTTGTCGACGAGGTGGAAGCGCAGGTTGAAGATGCTCCCGACAACCTGCAGGTAGGGGATCGCCGCTTCGTCCTCCGCGCTGATCCCGCCGTACCCGGCCTTGAATGCGTCCCAGTGCGGCGTCGTCGCGACGCCGGTGAAATCCGCGGCCGGCGGACCGACCGCCGCGAGATCGAAATCGAGCAGCAGAAGTCCCTGCTCGGTCAACAAGACATTGTCCATCGTGACGTCGCCGTGGCAGGTTCCTGCCTTTGAGTACTGCGCGAGGTTGTTCCGTACAGCATCCGCCAGCGACCGGAGCAGGTTTTCCTCCGAGTTATCCACAGCGAGAATCTGCTCGAGCGGTTCGTCGAGCCGGTGGACGACGTCGGCCGGCCGACGGAAGTACGGCGACGTGTAGTTGCCGGCGGCATTGTGGAATGCGGCGAGTTGGACACCGAAGGCGGCGTACAACTCGTCGGTGAACGGCTGCTCCGGCTTGCGGCCCTCGACGTACGTCGAGAGGGTGAACGCGCGGGGTCCTTCCGGGGTATCGAGCAACCCGACGGTGTCTTCGTCGAGCAGCGGAACGACGGACGGAACGAGTACGCCGGCCGACCGCAGATGTGCCGAAAGCCCTGTCTCCCAACGGATCTCGTCGGGATGACGACCGTCGTACCGGTAGAGCTTGAGGACGTACCGCGCACCGTCGCCACCAGTGAGCTCGTACACGTCGTTGACCAGCGAGCGGAGCAGGACGGCGCCGGTGAATTCGAGTCCGTAGCGTTCCGCGAGGTGTGCGGCGAGCGCCTCGGGGTCGGGGAGGGATCGCGCGGTCGGGACCATGGGTGCGAGGATATGAGTCGTTTGAATGAGCGAGGTTGTGGGGAGGTTCGAGACGTTTCCGGATTCGCCTCCCCTTCCGGGGCCGGAAACCGGTAGCCTCGTGCAGCGCGCTATATGGGGGCCGCCGTTCCACCCACCCGACGAACTGCCGGAGAGCCCAAACCGGTCAGGAGTGCACGTCTTGCAGGAGAACACCAGCAGCACCAGTACTGGCGAACTGGTCAACGTACCCCTTACCGGTGCGGACAAGGTTGCCTACGCCTTTTACGCGACCGCGGCTGCCGCGGCGCTGGTCGGCCAGGTCTGGGCCGGCGTGACCCACATCCCCTGGCCGAGCGACGGCTTCTCGCCGTTGCTCAAGATCATCCTCGTCACGCCCGCGGTCGCGGTGCTCGAGCTCGGTGGCGTCGCCACCGCAGCGCTCGCAGACCTCCGCCGGCGTAAGGGTGAGCAGGCCTACGCCTACCGCGCGATGTCGTTCTTCGCGGCGCTCGTCGCGGTCGTGTTCAACGTGGTCGGCCACTGGCGGCCGGAGGAGCGCTTCCTCGCCTTCGGCTTCGGCGGCCTGTCCGCGTTCGCCTACGTGCTCTGGCTGATCCACAGCTCGGCCCGTCGCCGCGACGCACTGCGCCGCGCCGGGCAGATGCGTGAGACCGGCCCGGTGTACGGCGTCGTGCAGTGGGCCCGCGAGCCGCGGGTCACCTGGCTGGCGCGTTCGCTGGCGATCGAGCACGGCTACGGCCTGTACGAGAGCCTGCGGGCGGCCCAGCACCAGATCCGCAACCGGAGTCGTCGCGAGGCGATCGCCGGCACGGTAGCGGAGTACATCCGCTCCGAGCACCAGGACGAGCGGCTGGCGAAGATCGCCGAGACGACGTACGACCCCGACCGGCTGGCCGGGATGCTCGAGGAGCGGATCAACTACGAGGTCATCACCAGCAAGCTGACCAAGGCGATCTCGCCGCCGCCGGAGCCCGAGGAGGGTCCGGCCGTACCGGCCGCTGTCTGGGTGCTCGAGGGCGGGCAGCCGCGACGAGTGGACAACAGCGGTGTGTCGCTGCGCGACGAGGACGCCTGGACCGGCGAGCTGATGGCGATCGTCGACCAGCCGCCGGAGGGCGACGAGTCGGTCGCCGAGGCGGTCGTGGTCGAGGACGCCGGCGAACCGCAGCACGTCGTCAACGGCAGCACGAACGGTGCCTCCGGCAAGCTCAAGCCGTTCGCGCCGCAGCCGAAGGCCGAGCCGACGGTGGAGAAGCCCAAGCCGCCGTCGCCGTTCGCCGGGCCGACGGACCCGGAGCCGCCGGCACTGATCACCACGCCGAAGGTCGAGCCGGTCGTCGTCAGCAAGCCGGTCGAGGAAGAACCGGCCGAGCCGACCGACCTGGAGAAGAAGCGCATGCGCGCGTGGAACATGCTGGCCGATTGGCCTGCGGGTCATGAGCGTTCGGCCAGGAACCTCGCCACCGCGGTCAACTGCAGCGAGCCGATGGCCGCACGCTTCATCGAGCAGTACGAGACCGAGCACGGGGTCGTGTTCGCCTCGCAGAACTGAGTCATCCAGCTGCCGGTGGACCTCCCAGGTTCACCGGCAGTTCTGCGAGACCGCTCACCAGCACGCGACGCCACTCGAGCTCTTCGGCCGGCTTCGCGAGGCTCATCCGCGGGAACCGGCGTACCAGCGCCAGCAGCGACTCCTGCAGCTCGATCCGGGCCAGCTGTGCGCCGAGGCAGAAGTGCGGCCCGAAGCCGAACGACATGTGCTTGTTGTCCTGCCGATCGACCCGCAGCTCGTCCGGAGCGTTGTACGCCCGCGGGTCGCGGTTGGCCGAGTTGAGCGCGGCCATCACGCCCTCGCCGGCCTTGATCTGTACGCCGTGCAGCTCGAGGTCCTCGACCGCGACCCGGAGCTGACCGACCTCGCTGAACCGGTTGAACCGCAGCAGCTCCTCGATCGCGGTGGGTACGAGCTCGGGCTCCTCGACCAGCCGGGCCCAGTTCTCCGGCCAGCGCAGCAACGTGGCGACGCAGCTCGAGATCTGGTTCGCCGACGTCTCGTGACCGGCGACCAGCAGATTCACCCCGAACGCGATCAGCTCTTCCTGACTGAGCCGATCGCCCTCTTCGCGCGCCCGCACGAGTTCGTCGAGCAGGTCCTCGGCCGGCTGGTCCGTGTTCGCCAGCTTCTTCGTGACCAGGTCCTCGATGTACGCCGTGAGGTTGGTCATCGCGTCCTCGACCAGGTCCTTCTCGGCCATCTTCATGCTGTACCCGAGCTCGGTCCACTCCCGGAACTGCGCGCGATCCGCATACGGTACGCCGAGCAGCTGGCAGATCACCTGGATCGGTAACGGCAACGCCACCAGCTGCCGGATGTCCGCACCGTCCCCGGCGCGGGCGACGTCCTCGGCCAGCTGCGCCGACAGCTCCGCCACCCACGGCCGGGTCCGCTCGATCTTCCGGTGCGCGAACGTTGGCACCACCAACCTTCGCAGCCGAGTGTGCTCCGGCGGGTCGGTCGTGGTCAGGCTGTTCGGCATCGGCTTGGCCAGCGCGACCCGCGGCGCCCCTTGCTTCACCACGGCGGCCCGCGAGAACCGCGGATCCGCGAGCACGAGCTTCACGTCGTCGTACCGCGTCACCAGCCACACCTCGGCACCCGCCAGCGTCCGAACCCGGGCCACCGGCTCGTTCTCCCGGAGCTCCGCGAACGTCGGCGACGGATCGAACCGGAACGCATCCTCGAACGGAATCTGCAGCACCATGGCCTCAACCCTAGGCAAGTTAGGTAACCCTTGCTTGTTGTCCCAGCGCGTCGCGCCGGGTTGCCACCGCCGCGACGATGACGGCGGTCCCGATGATCAGCAGTACGACGGCGCCGACGAGCGCGCCGACCGTGATGCCCTCGACGGCGGGCAGCGTGCCGCCGACGCTCAGGTCGACGGCGACGTTGCGCGAGCCGTCGGCGTTCATGATCACGACGGACCAGTCGCCACCACTGGTGTTCCAGGTCAGCGTGCTGGGTCCGGTGCCGGTTGCGGAGGCGACCCAGAAGGACTGGGTGGCGGGAGCGGCGGACGGCTCGTCTCCGGCCCGGGACGTGGTGGAGAGCTTGAAGGGATCGACCTCGAAGTCCGCGGCCTCGTCGTGACCGACACCGTTCAGGTACGCCGCGACGTCGGCCGCCCGACCGATGCCGACGAACACCGCCGTACCCGGCGTCTTCGACTCGAAGTCGATCCGGATGTCACCGAGGAAATCGTCGGTGTAGAGGGCGTCCGGTCCGGCGCCGCCGATGTCGAGCGACGGAGCCGACAGCGCGTACGACGTCGTGGTGAGGCGCTCCGGGCCCGCGGTGAAGTATCCGTTGCCGTCGCGCTGGTGCTGGGCCCACAGGCCGACGCCGCCGATGGCGAACAGGATGACGCTGACCATCGCGAACATGCCACCGACGACGACGAGCAGGGTGCGCCAGCCGCTCCAGGATCGACGTACTGGTGGTGCGGGGGCGAGCGGTGCGGTGGTCATGAGACACGCTCCGATGTCGGGGTGGAGGAGGTGGCGGCGGATGGGGCAGGGCGGGTCCAGAAGCGGCGACTGCCGATGAGCAAGGTGATGGCGACGGCGGACCAGACGACGACGTACAGCCAGGTCTCGCGGGACAGGTCGGGGCCGGCGGGCCAGAGGTCGCTGGTGTTGATGCTGCCTTCGGTGGCGTGGGCGATCAGCGTGATCAGCACGCTGCCGGCTGCGTGGTTGAACAGCCACCCGTACCAGAAGGTGACGGCGACCGTGGTCACGGCCTCGTAGGGCTGGAGCCCGTACGACGAGATCAGGAACAGCGGCAGATGCCAGCCGGCGATCGCGACGGCCATCAGCGCGGTCGCGGCGAGCGGCGTACGGGTCGTCTGCAGCTTCGACTGGGCGAACCCGCGGAAGCTCGGTTCCTCGCTGAACGGTCCACCCATCGGGTCGACCATGTTCATGCCGATGACGAGCGCGAGTCCGTACCACGGCGCGAACTGCCCGGAGCTGGGCGACGGTGCGCCCATCGCCTGGTTGATCCCGATCGTCACGAAGTGGACGGCGAGCGGTACGGCGATCGCGACGACGTACCAGACCCAGCGGACCCGCCAGCGGATGAGCCGGGCGCCGATGGCCCGGAGGCCGGCGAGACCGTCGTTCACAAACGCGATGACGAGTGCGGCGAGCAGCGCGCCCGGGGCGAAGAAACTGCCGAACGGGAGGGTCGCCCAGGTGAGTGCGTAGGCGAGGACGAAGAAGCTGATGACCGGGTGGTTGCGGACGAACGACATGACGGATCTCCTTGCGGACAGGTGGTTGCCGGGTGGTTCCGCGGCGCGGGCGGGCGGCAGGTTGCCGTCGTCGTCGGGCTGGTTCTGGATGATTCGGGTCTTCACAGCGCCTCCAGTGGTCTCCTTCGAGACTCGTGGAGGCAGACGTGTTCGGCAGACCGGGCAACCGGTGGAGATGGGGTTCGGGTTTCTGGTGTGCCGTCAGGCGCGCAGGTACAGCAGTACGGCGAGCACCCGGCGGGACTCGCTCCGCGTGGACGGGATGCCGAGCTTGGTGAAGATGCCGGAGACGTACTTCTCCGCGGCCCGCAACGTGACGACCAGGTCGTCGGCGATGCCCTGGTTGGAGGCACCGGTCGCCATCAGCTCCAGTACCTGACGTTCGCGCGGGGTCAGCACGGCCAGAGAATCGTCGCTGCGCCGCCGTTGCAGCAAGGTGGAGACGATCTTCGGATCGATGGCCGAGCCACCGGCGGCAACCCGTCGTACGGCGCCGGTGAAGTCCTCGACGTCGCTGATCCGGTCCTTCAGCAGGTAGCCGACGCCTTCGGCCGATTCGGACAGCAGCTGCATGGCCAGACCGAGTTCGAGGTACTGCGACAGCACGAGTACTCCGACTCCGGGTTGCCGCTCGCGGATCTGCAGCGCGGCGCGCATCCCTTCGTCGTTGTGGGTCGGTGGCAACCGGATGTCGAGGATCGCGACCTCCGGCGGGAAGCCGCGGACGTACTGGAGCAGGTCGTCGGCATTGTCGTACGCCGCGACCACGTCCAGGCCGGCCTCGCCGAGGATCCGGGTGAGCCCCTCGCGCAGCAGCACGCTGTCCTCGGCAATGGCTACGCGCATGGGATCTCCGCCTCGAGCCGGGTGCCGCCGCCGGCGGGACTCCAGATCCGGAGCCGCCCGCCGATCGCCTCGACCCGGTCGGCGAGACCGCGCAGACCCGACCCGCGTTCGGTGTCCGCTCCACCGACGCCGTCGTCGACCACCTCGACGACGAGCCGGCCGGCGGAACGGGTGACCTGGACGGACGCAGTACTCGCGTGGGCGTGCTTGGCGATGTTCGTGAGGCTCTCGCTGACCACGTAGTACGCCGCGACCTCGACGTGCTCGGGCAGCCTTCCTTCGGCAGTGACCTTGAGCGTCACCGGGACGGCGGCCTGCGCGATCAGGGACTCCAGCGCGACGGCAAGACCGTGCCCGGTCAGGACCGCAGGATGGATGCCGCGGGCAACATCACGGAGTTCGTCCAGCGAGGCGGTGACCTGCTGCTTGGCCTGCATCAGCCGCGCCTTGGTGTCGGCGTCGTCCGCGGACCGGCCGGCGATCAGCCCGATCTCCAGGGCCAGCGCGACCAGGCGCTGCTGGGCTCCGTCGTGCAGATTGCGTTCGAGCCGTTTCCGCTCCTGCTGCTCGGCATCGATGACCCGCGCACGGGAGCCTTGCAGCTCGTGCAGCCGGGCGCGGAGTTCCGCCTGCAGACGGCTGTTCTCCAAGGCGATGCCGGCCGCCGCGGCGACGGCGTCCAGCAACTCGTGCTCGTCCTCGAGCGACCGGTCGAACTCGAGAGCGACGACGGGCTCCTGGTCGCGATAGATCACCCGCGTCGCTCGTCCGTCGGATCCGTCGGCTCCACCGGACAGCGTGACGGCATGTCCGTCCGAGTCCGCCCAGCTGCCGTACTTCGGCAGCCAGAAGGCAAGGGTCAACGAGGGATCGTGCAGGGCTCGCGCCAGCGGCACGCGCAGGTCACCGGCCGGGTCGGCGCGCAGGTCCATCAGCAGTGCGCCGACATCGGTACGGGCGAGTCGGGCGTCGAGCAGTCCGAGCAGGAACACGACCGGCGCGAGCCCGAGTACGGCGAACGTCACGTGCCGGACCGTTTCGATCTGCGGCCAGCCACGCAGACCGCCGATGAACAGGATCGCGAGCATGATCAGCGCCAGCCCGAAGCTGTCCACGAGCAACGCCACCGGGCGTCGACGGACCGGACTCGCGGACGGTCGCCGTACCAGGAGAAGGGCGGCGCCGACGAGCAGCAGGGCGCTCATCGTGATCAGCTGGACCTGCTCGATCCGGCCGGCCAGCGCCGGCCGCGTCGTGACGGTGAAGAGGCTGTCCGGATTGATCCCGAGCAGGATCTTCGCGAGCTGCAGTACGACGGTCGTCGTGTAACCGGCGATGACGACGATCTGGCGGCGGCGTCCGACCACCCGTCCGGTCGGATACGCGAGGAACACATGAAGGAACATCGCCGCCGGCAGCAGGTCGAGCAGATGACCGATGGAGAGCAGTACGGGCACGGTCGACCACTGCAGCGCGGTCAGCGCCATGACGAACCCGGTGGCGATCATCAGCGGACCGAGCCGGCTGGCCGGCCGTCGCCACCAGGCGAGGGTGCCGCTGATCAGGTACGGGACGGTGATCCAGTTGAAGAGCAATGCCTGCAGACCCGGCCGGACCAGCTCGTCTCCAGCCATCGCGAGGGCGACCGAGACGACCAGCGTGCCGAAACCGGCCACGACCGTCGCCCACAGCGCCCACGGCCCCGGTCCGCGGGCCGGTTCGATCGCCGGCGCCGCCCTCGCCACAACCCGTCACCCACCCTCTACCCGCCAGCGTGCGCCCGTTGGCCGGTGCAGGCAATGGCGAGGTGCAGGACGACGTCCTGCACCTCGCGGGTCCTACTTGGTGCCGAAGCTGTAGATCGTGGTGCTCTTGTAGGTCTCGCCGGGGCGGAGGACGGTCGACGGGAAGTTGGGGTGGTTGGGGGAGTCGGGGAAGTGCTGGGTCTCGAAGGCAAAGGCGTCGCCCTGGCGGTAGGCCTTGTTGCCGATGCCGAGGAAAGTGCCGTCGAGGAAGTTGCCGCTGTAGAACTGGACGCCGGGCTGGTCGGTGTGGACCTCGATCGTGCGGCCGTGCTCGGGCTCGGTGAAGCGGCCGGCGAGGCGCAGGCCGTTGCTGTCCGGCTGACCGGCGATGACGAAGTTGTGGTCGTAGCCGCGGCCGAAGATCAGCTGCTGGTGGTCGCCGCGCAGGCGGGCACCGATCGCGGTCGGCCGGTTGAAGTCGAACGGCGTACCGGCCACCGGGGCGATCTCGCCGGTCGGGATCAGGTTCACGTCGACCGGGGTGTACTTCGCGGCGTTCAGCTCGAGCACGTGGTCGTAGATGGTGCCGTTGCCCTCGCCGAGCAGGTTGAAGTACACGTGGTTGGTCAGGTTGACGATGGTCGGCTTGCCCGCGACGGTCGCGTGGTAGTCGATCCGGAGGTTGTCGCGCTTGTCCAGCGTGTACGTGACGGTGCTGGTGAGCTCACCGGGGAAGCCCATCTCGCCGTCCGGGCTGACGTAGGTGAACGCGACGCCGACGGCCTTGTCGGACCTGACGACCTTGGCCTTCCAGACCTTCTTGTCGAAGCCGATCGTGCCGCCGTGCAACGCGTTCTCGCCGTTGTTGATCGGGATCTGGTAGGTCGTCCCGTCGAGCGTGAACCTGCCCTTGGCGATCCGGTTGCCGTAGCGGCCGATGGTGGCACCGAAGTACGGGCTGAGCGCCGCGTAGTCCGGCAGGTTGTCGAAGCCGAGGCTGATGTTCGTGGTCCGGCCACGGCGGTCCGGCGTCTCGACCCGCTGGATGGTCGCGCCCCAGGTGAGCATCGAGATCGTCACCCGGCCGTTGGTGAACGTGTACACGTCCACACCCTGGCCGTCCGGGGTGGTGCCGAACGGGTCCTTGCGGATCTCGAGCTTGCCGTGGTGTTCGCCCATGGCGCTCAACTTATCCGTCGTGCCGGCGGCGGACTTGGTCTGGGTACTGGCTTCCGCGGTGCTGGTGAGAGCGCCCGCGGCGGCGGCACCGAGGCCCAGTGCGCCGGCGGTCCGGAGGACCTGGCGGCGGGGCAGGTGATCGGGCATCGCAATCCCCTCAATCGTTGTAGAAGCAGACCTTGGCACGATAAGCACGCCAGACCGGTGTTTGGAACAGTTCGGATGGGTGTGAATTCGTCCGATCTCTTCACCCTGCTTACTGTGATGACCAGATCGGTCCGGTCCGGGCCCCGATCGAGCCTTCTCTCCTCCGTCGTCCGCGGGCGATCATGTCCGCATGAGCCGAACCGCACTGATCGTGATCGACGTCCAGGAATCCTTCCGGACCCGCGCGAACTGGCAACTCGTCAATCACCCGGACATCGCCGACCGGGTGAACCGGCTGGTGCACGCGGCCCGGGACAAGGGTGACCTTGTCGTCTGGGTCCTGCACACCGAGCCCGGAACCGGTGGCGCGTTCGACCCGGCCAACGGCTACGTCCGGCTCATCGACGGTCTCGAACCGTTGCCCGGCGAGCCGATAATCAGCAAGACGTCCCACAACGCCTTCACCACAACGAATCTGCAGCAGTTGCTGACCCAGCACGGCGTCTCCGAGATCGTTGTCAGCGGCATCCGTACGGAGCAGTGCTGCGAGACGACCGCCCGGGTCGGGTCCGACCTCGGGTACGACGTCGTGTTCGTGACCGAGGCGACCGCGACGATGGCGCTGGCGCACTGGTCGATCCGCGAGGAGGCGTCGGTCGAGGAGATCCTCGCCGATCACCGGACCCTGACGGCGGAGCAGGTCGCCGAGCGGACGGAGTACGTGCTGGCCGGCCGGTTCGCCACGATCCGGACACTCGACGAGCTCGCCGCCGTACCCGTGACATCCTGACCGGATGCGTCCCACCCGGGTGGTCTTCGTGCTGGTGCCCAAGGTGCACCTGCTGGATCTCGCCGGGCCGGCGCAGGTGTTCACGACGGCGAACGACCTCGGGTACTCCTACGAGGTCAGTTACGTCGCCGAATCCGAAGAGGTCATGACCGCGCAGGGCGTGCCGTTACGCGCAGAGTTGGACTGGCCGGAGGTGGGACCCGGCGACCTGATCGTCGTGCCTGGATGGCGATCGCCACGGTTGTCGCCGGTCCCGCCGATCGGCCAGGGGACCCGCCAACGCCTACGCGATCACCATGCGGGCGGCGGCACGGTTGCGAGTGTCTGCTCGGGCGCCGATGCGCTCGGTGCGAGCGGTCTGCTCGACGGCCGGCGATTCACGACCCATCACGATCTGACGGACGAGTTGGCCGCCCGCTACCCGCGGGCTGCGATCGTCCGCGATGTGCTGTACGTCGAGGACGACCGCGTCATCACGTCCGCCGGCATTGCCAGCGGTATCGACCTCACCCTGCACCTGGTCGCGGTCGCCCACGGCGCGGAGGCGGCCGCCCGCGTCGCGCGCGAGATGGTCGTCTACGCCCGCCGCAACGGCGATGAACTGCAGGAGTCGGCCATGCTCCGCCACCGCGGTCATCTCAGCGATCTGGCCCACCGCATCCAGGACGTCATCGACGCCCGGTACGCCGATCGCCTCCTGCTCTCCGATCTCGCCGGCCAGGTCGGCGTCAGCGAGCGCACGCTGACCCGCATCTTCACCACCGCGACCGGCCTCACCCCGCTCCGCTACCAGCAACTCCTCCGCCTCGAGCGCGCCGAACACCTCATCGGCCACGGGACCACGATCGAAACAGCCGCCCGCACCGTCGGCTTCGAGGACGCCCGCATGCTCCGCCGCTTACGCAGCCGAACTTCTGTCTAGACCGGAACCAACTTTTCCGCCGGACCCGTCGTCTACTCGTGCACAACCGACCAACGAGGGGACGAGAGATGAAGGTTGCTGGGGGCAAGCTGCGGGGGATGCTCGCGGCCGGTGCAGCGGTAGGCGCGATGGCGGCCGGGATCGGCGTGCTGGGGATGGGCGGCGCGGATGCCGCGACGTCGAGCACGGCTGCGACGACGGCGTTGAGCCGTTCGCAGCTGCTGACCGTGGGCGAGGTGAAGAAGGCGGACGCGCGACGCAACTGGTTCCGGCAGGTTGACAGGGGAATCCTGCCGCGGACGTACTGCGGTCCCGCGTCGACCGAGGGCAAGCACGTCTCGGCGCGGATGGCGCGCGGGTTCACCGACGAGATGGACGCGTACGGCGCGCAGTACGTCAGCCAGTACGCGAATGCGGCGGCCGCGAAGGCGGCGTACAACTCGATCATCGCGACGCTGAAGAGCTGCACGTACAGCAAGCCGGCGCCGACGCATGCGCGCAAGATCACCGAGAACCGGGTCGTGAAGGGCGCGTCCGGCGATCTCACCCAGGTGATCCGCTGGTACGACTACCCGAAGCCGAACGACCCGGGCAGCGAGGCCGGTGGCTTCCCGTACGCCGTGACGCTGAAGGGCCGCAACGTCTCGGTCCTCGCGTTCAGCGAGATGGGTCCGGGCGTGCCCGCGCCGAACTTCGACAAGCTGGCCCGGCAGGCGGCGGCGAAGGTGACCCGCTGACCCACGGGGACGGGGTCGTGATGGCCGGGGCGGATGAGGGGTCACCGCCCCGGCCATCACTTACTGCGGGAGCTTCGACGCCGCGATCAGTTTGCTGACCGCAGTGTTGAGCTGCCCGCTGAGGAGGGCGTGATCTGCGTCCGAGATGAGCTTGGACGCGGGTTCGTTCAGGTTCTGGCCGATGTGGTTCTGGGCGATCCATCGGCTGACTCCGACAACAGCGTCGTCCTCGGCGAAGGTGTCGGCCTTGGTGCGCTCGAGGAGCTTGGCGGACTGTGCGGCCGCGGCCAGCGCGATGGTTGCCTGCGGCCCCGACCAGTCCCTGACGCCGAGCGCGATGCTCGCCGCGACGCCGGCCGATACCGCATAGGCATCATGCTTGCGCAGCAGGCTGTTGCGTGCCTCGGTCAACGACTGTCGGGCCGCTGCCTGCGTCGTGAGACCCCAACCGAACGGGTACTGCGGGTCGTACGACGCGTCGCCGACGTTCAACGGCTGCTGGTCCTCGGTCCGCGGCCAGCTGACCGGCAGGCGACCGCTGAACGGAACCTTCCCGAACAGTACGTCGGCAACACCCGCGCCCTCGGTGCCAGGCAACCAGGATGCGACCACGGCGTTGATCTTGCTGAGCTGGTCCGCGATCACCTGCGGGCGCCCGGACACGACCAGCACGACGCACTTCATCGCACCGCAGACCTTGTCCACCGCGGCCTTGTCCGCGGCCGTGAGCTGCAGGTCGTGACCGTTGCCCACGTCACCGATTCCCTCGGCGTACGGGCGTTCGCCGACCACGACCACGCCGACGTCATGACCCTCCAGCGGAGCGGAGGCGTCCGCGCTGAACGTTGCCGTCGGCACCACCTGCTTGATCCCGTCGAGGATCGTCGTACCGGTGGTCGTCGCGCCCGAACCGCCTTGCCAGGTGATGCTCCAGCCGCCCATCTGGTTGCCCAGGTCATTGGCGTTGCTACCGGCAACATAAACCTTCTGGCCGGCGTTCAACGGCAGGAGGCTGCCGTCGTTCTTCAGCAATACCTGGGATTCCGCCGCGGCCTGGCGGCCGACCGCGCGATGGGCGGCCGATCCGATCGAGGCGATGTTCGACGTGTCGGCGTACGGGTGCTCGAAGAGGCCGAGCTTGAACTTCTCGGTCAGGATCCGTCGTACCGCGTCGTCGATCCGGGTCATCGGGATCCGGCCGGCGGCGATCTCGTCGGTCAGGCCCTGGGTGAAGCCCTGGTAGTTCGTCGGCACCATGATCATGTCGAGGCCGGCGTTGATCGACGTACGGATGTCGCTCGCGTAGTCGCCCGGCAGCTGGTCGATCGCCTGCCAGTCGCTGATCACGAAGCCGTCGAAACCCATCCGCTGCTTGAGTACGCCGTTGATCAGCTCGCCGTTCCCGTGCATCTTCACCGGCGGGGCGCCGTCGATCGACATACTCGAGTACGACGGCATCACGGTGCCGACGCCGAGATCCACCGCGGTCTTGAACGGTGCCAGGTGCAACGTCTCCAGCTGCTGCCGGGTGACCTGCGTGATGCCCTGGTCGATCTTGTACGAGCCCGTCGTCGAGCTGCCGTACGTCGTACCGCCGTCGCCGACGAAGTGCTTCGCGGTCGCGAGCACGTGGTTGTTCTGCTTGAGCTGACTGCCGTCGGCCTTGCCCTGCAGGCCGGTGATGACCGTCTCCATCGACTGCACGAGCGCGGGATCCTCACCGAATCCTTCGTACGCACGGCCCCAGCGGTCGTCGCGGACCACGCAGAGGCACGGCGCGAAGTCCCACGGGATGCCGGTCGCGCGGACCTCGGTCGCGGTCACCTCGCCGGCCTTCTGCGCCAGCGCCGGATCGCGGGTCGCGCCGATCGCGATGTTGTGCGGCAAGATCGTTGCCCCGACCACGTTGTTGTGGCCGTGAACCGCGTCGACCCCGTAGATCAAGGGGATCTGGAGCCGGGTCGCCTGCGCGTTCAGCTGGAAGTTGTCGATCATCGCGGCCCACGCGGCCGGGGTGTTCGGGGTCGGGACCGAGCCGCCACCGGAGAGCAGCGAGCCGAGGTTGTACGACGCGATGTCCGTGCGGGAGCGCAATGCGTTGCGTTCGGCCTGGGTCATCTGGCCGACCTTCTCGGCCGTCGTCATCCGGGCAAGCAGGTCGTCGACGCGCTTCTTGATCGGGAGCTTCGAGTTGAGGTACGGGAGGTCGTGGGCGTTGATGACGACGACCGGGTTAGCAGGTGCTTTCGCGCCGGTGACCGTGAGCTCGAGCGGGATGGTCTCGGCGGGCTCGGCGGTGTGGTCCTTCTTCGTTGTCACCGCGACGGTCTGGCTGGTGCCGGACGCCGTACCGGCCGGGAAGGTGATCGTGCCGGCGACGGGTGTGTAGTCGGCGGCTGAGGCGCTGCCGGTGCCGGTCTTGTAGTCGACGGTGACCGGTGCTTCGAGCGGCGAGCTGTCGGTGGTGGCGACGGAGACCTTCACCTGCGCGGTGGCGCCCTCCTTGACCGGGTAGACGCCGGCGTCCGTGATGACGCTCGCCTTCAGCGCCGGGTCGGCCTTGCCGTACACCTCGACCTGGTCGATCGCGAACTCGCCGGGCGAGCCGACCGGCATCGTGAACGCGTAGCCCCACATGTGGGTCAGGTTCAGGATCTGGTCGATGCCGCCGACCGGTTGGTAGTCGCCGCGGTACTGCAGTTCGCTGAACGGGATCTCGACCTGGTGCCAGCCCTGCCAGTCGTCGGTGAAGCTGGTGTTCCACAGCTCGGAGGCCTCGGCGTTCGCGCCGCCGTCCTTGATCTCGAAGAAGATCCGCTTGCCGGAGCCGGGCGGGAGCGGTGCGGTGTTCTGCCCGTACCACCAGAACCGGATCCCCTTGTACGCCGACCAGTCGGCCGGGTTCACGTCGTACGTGATGTCGTGGCTGAAGCCGCCATACCCGCTGATGTTGTAGGTCCCGTGCAGGACCTTCTCACCGGCGGGGGCGTCCGCGCGGGTCTGGAGCTCCATCGTGGGCGGGTCGTCGGCGTCGCTGCCCCAGGTGAAGATGCCCGCGTTCGGCGGGTAGGCGAACGGCTCGCCCCCTTCGAACGCCGCCAAGGTGATCGGCGTCGGGTCATCGGCCACCGCCGGGCTGGACACCAGCAGTCCCGCGACCAGTGCCGCCGCCGCCACTACAGCAATCCGCCGCAAACCACGCATGGCCGCTCCCCACCTCAGCGCGAGCCTCACACCCGCGTTCGGCCCGACTCTCAGCCCTCCCACCCCACCGGTCAATACCTCACCGGTTCCGAAACTAGAGCGCTCTCACGCTCCACGCGTGGCAGTCGCGAACAACTGCTCGAATCTGTCGATGAGAGTTCTCCCTTGCGTCCGTTCGGGTGGGACGCGAAGTCTGGACAGTTGGTTGGTGGGTGGGTGACTGTGGTCCCGGCGACGAGGGGGAGGGGACTCCATGAAGCTCCGGTATGTGCTGAGCAGCGTGGCGCTGGTCGTTCCGATGGCTGTGGTTGCGGTGGTGTCACCCGCGACGGCGGCGTCATCACAGGAACCGGCAGGCTCGGCCAAGATTCCGACGATGCTGCGGCAGAGTGCGGCGCTCGCCAAGGCCGGTGCGTCGGCCAAGGCGAAGGCCGCCGGCCCGCAGGCTCGCGCGCTCGGCGTGACGGACGGCGGCCGGATCGGCGTGCAGGTGTACGCCGCGGCGCCGGTGACTGCGGCGCAGGAAGGCGACCTGTCCAGGCTCGGGGTCTCGGTGCTGAAGAACTCGGCCGACTTCAAGGCCGTACCGGGTGCGGACCTGCCGAACACCGGACTCGTCTCCGCCTCGGTGCCGTACGACAAGCTCGACGCGCTCGCCGGCCTCGGCTGGGTCACCGCCCTGCGCCCGTCGCTCCGTCCGGCCGTCGACGCCGGCCCGATCACCGCCGAAGGAGTCCAGCTCCACAAGGCCGACAAGGCCCAGGCGCGCGGGCTGACCGGACGCGGGCAGAAGGTCGGCGCGATCTCCGGCGACGTCGACCACCTGGCCGACGCCGTCGCCGCGGGTGAGTTGCCGCCGGACGTGCAGGTGCTGCAGCAAGCAGCGTCGTACGAGGACGACGAAGGCACCGCGATGCTGGAGATCATCCACGACATGGCGCCGGACGCGAAGCTGGCCTATGCCAGTACGCAGGACACGACCGCGCAGTACGTCGAGGCGTTCCACACGCTGGCCAACGCGGGCGTGACGATGATCGCCGAAGACATCGCGCTCGACGACGAGCCGGCGTTCCAGCAGGGCATCGGCGCCGCGACGGCGGAGAGCCTGGCCAAGCACGGGATCTGGATCAGCTCCTCGGCCGGCAACCTCGGCAACCGGCACGCGCCGCGGGTGACCGCGGTCGGCACCGGCAAGGGCCCCGACGGGGTCACCGGACCGTTCAACGGCTGCCCGAACGCTCCCGACAACGTGGTGAAGCTCCGCGGCGCGGACACGTCGTACGACCTCAACCTGCTGCCCGGCGCCGCGTTCATGCCGACGCTGCAGTGGAGCGAGCCGCGTGCGGTCTACCCGACCGCCGGTCAGGGTGGATTCACCGACCTCAACCTGTATCTGATGGACGCCTCCGGTACGACGTGCCTCGCGGCCAGCAACGCGGTCCAGGCGAACGGGGTCGGCGACACCATCGAGCAGTTCATCTACGAGAACACGACCGGTGTGGCGCAGCCCGTCAAGCTCGTCGTCGACGTCCAGGGCACCTCGACCGCCCGCAAGGCGCCGATCCTCGATCTGCGCTGGCGTGCACTGTCGGCCGGCGTACAGACGATCGACCCGCCGGAGCGGGCCGGGTCGATGAACCCGGACTCGAACTACCTGGGCTTCGCGACCAGCGCCGGTGCGGTGAACGCCAGCCTGTCGGTCGACCCGAAGACCATCGCGCTCGAGCCGTACAGCGCGGCCGGTCCGACCCAGATCGTCACCACCACGCGCTGCCCGGGCGGGAAGCCGGGTCCGTGCAAGGGCGTCCCCGGTTCGTCGCGGAGCTTCCCGGCGCCGTACTGGGCCGCCGCTGACGGTGTCTCGGTGAGTGGAGCCGGCGGCTTCGGATCGGGCACCTGTCCGACCACCGTGCAAGGTGCTTGCCGGTTCTTCGGTACGTCGGCAGCTGCGCCGACTGCTGCCGGTGTGGCCGCGCTGACCCGGCAGGAGTTCGGTGGCCGGCTGGCGCCGATCGCGCTGAACGCGATCCTCGCTGCCCGGGCGGTGCACCGCACCGACTCCGGAATCGGAGCGGGCGTCCTGAGCGCGAGGTGAATTAAGAAGCTGTAGTGGTCCGATTGAGTGCAAATTCAGTACTCGTATTCATGGACCGATGCCGCCATCCCCGGAAAGGATGGCGGCATGACTACACGTTTCGGGGTATTCGTCCCGCAGGGCTGGAAGATGGATCTGGCCCAGATCGCCGATCCGATCGAGCAGTGGGAGGCGATGACTGACGTCGCCAAGCGCGCCGACGAGCAGTCCTGGGACTCGATCTGGCTGTTCGACCACTTCCACACGGTGCCCGAGCCGAGTGACAACACCACGTTCGAGTGCTGGAGCGCGACCGCGGCGCTGGCCCGTGACACCAAGCGGGTGAACATCGGCCAGATGGTCGGCTGCAACGGCTACCGCAACCCGGCGCTCTACGCGAAGATCGCCTCCACCGTCGACGTCGCCAGCCACGGCCGCCTGTACGCCGGTATCGGCGCGGGCTGGTACGAGCACGAGTGGAAGGCGTACGGCTACGAGTGGACCGACATCCCGCAGCGGATGGCCGCGTTCCGCGAGGCGACCGAGATCATCTACAAGATGTGGACCGAGGACAAGCCGGTCTACAACGGCAAGTACTACTCGGTCGACGCGCCGATCAACGAGCCGAAGGGCGTCCGCAAGCCGCACCCGAGCTTCTGGATCGGCGGCGGCGGCCCGAAGGTCACGCTGAAGCTGGTCGCGCAGTACGGCGACGCCGCGAACATCGGCGGCGGCAACCCCGAGGTGATCAAGGAGAAGTGCGACATCCTCCGGGAGCACTGCCGCAAGATCGGTCGCGACTACGACGAGATCATCAAGTCGACCGGGCTCAACGTGTTCCCGATCGACAAGGGCGACGACCCGCAGAAGGCGACCGAGAAGGCGCTCGGCCCGATGAACCGGGAGAAGTTCGACCGGGACAACCTGATCACCACCGAGGACGAGATCGCGAACAAGGTCGAGGCCTCGCTCGAGGCCGGCGCCGACTACGTGATCTTCTACATCCCCGGCGTGGCGTACGACCTGGATCTGCTGGAGCGCGTCGAGAACGTGGCGAAGCGGTTCGCCTGACCGGTACCGGTCATGGCGGGTGTACGTCAGACGGACCGGTGGACCGGGGCCGAAGGCAACTGACAGGCTCCCGATGATGGCCTCGCGTGGGTCGGGGCATCGGGAGGTGTCCGCCTGTGCGGTACTCGAAGTCAGTTGGCCGATCGTCCCGGTCCGCGTCCGGTCTGCTCGCCGCGGTGGTCGTCAGTTCCCTGCTGCTGACGACCACCCCGGCGCACGCCGCGCAACCCGGCGCCGCCCAGCCTGCAGGTGCCGTCAACCCGACGCCCGGCGCGTCGGTCAAGCGGATCACGCTCGTCACCGGCGATGTCGCCGAGCTGACCACGAGCGCCAACGGGCAGGTGTCCGCCCGGCTGACCGACGACGAGCCGTACTACTTCGGCACGTTCGACGGCGAGCTCAGCCTGATCCCGTCCGAGGCCTATCCGCTGCTCACCGCGGGCCGCCTGGACAAGCGCCTCTTCAACCTCACCGAACTCGCTGCGCAGGGGTACGACGACGCGAGCAGCGATCGCCTACCCCTCCTCCTGACCGCGCCGGCCACCCTGCGCAGCGCCCCTAGTACGCCGGCGGCCGCGACACTCCGCCGTACGCTCACCAGCGTCGGCAGCTCGGCGGTCACCGTGCAGAAGTCCGACGCGAAGGCGTTCTGGGACGGCATCAGCGGCCCGACGACCTTCAAGACCAGCCAGGTCACGAAGATCTGGCTCGACGGCCGCACGCACGCCACCGACGACTTGTCGGACAAGCAGATAGGTGCCCCGACGGCCTGGAAGCAGGGGTACGACGGCCACGGCGTCAAGGTCGCCGTCCTCGACACCGGGTACGACGCCGGCCACCCCGATCTCGCCAAGCAGGTCGTCGCCTCGGAGAGCTTCGTCCCTGACGAGGCGGTCCAGGACCTGCACGGCCACGGCACCCACACCGCCTCGATCGTCGCCGGCCTCGGTACTGCGTCCGACGGCAAGCGGAAGGGCGTGGCGCCCGGCGCGGGGCTGCTGATCGGCAAGGTGCTCGACAACAGCGGCGGCGGCTACGACTCCGAGGCGATCGCCGGTATGGAGTGGGCCGTCCAGCAGGGCGCGAAGGTCGTCAGCATGAGCCTCGGCGGCCTGCCGTCGGACGGCACCGACCCGATGAGCGAGGCCGTCGACCGGCTGTCGAAGTCGAGCGGCGCGCTCTTCGTGATCGCGGCCGGCAACGCCGGCGCCGAGCAGACCGTCGGATCGCCGGGTGCAGCGTCCGAGGCGCTGACCGTCGGCGCGGTCGACGCCGACAACAAGCTGGCCAACTTCTCCAGCCGCGGCCCGCGCATCGGCGACGGCGCACTCAAGCCCGAGGTGACTGCTCCCGGTGTGGAGATCGTGGCCGCCCGGGCCGCCGGTACCGCGCAGGGGCACATCCTCGGCCAGTACTACACCGCGCTCAGCGGTACGTCGATGGCAACGCCGCACGTCGCCGGCGCCGCCGCGATCCTCGCTCAGCGCCACCCCGACTGGACCGGCCCGCAACTGAAGGCCGCGCTGGCCTCGACCGCCGTCCCATCGGCCGGCGCCCGGACCGACCAGCAAGGCCTCGGCCTGATCGACATCCCGAACGCGCTCGACCCGAAGGTCCTCCCGGACACTGCCAACCTGTTCTTCGGCGACCTGTCCTGGACCGGCCCGACCGCACCGGCACCGGTCACCCGGAAGGTTGCCTACCGCAACAACTCGAACCGCTCGGTGACCCTCACCCTGTCGGTCGACGCGAAGTCTCCGGCGGGGGTGGAGGCCGGGCTGACGGTGAGCCCAGCCCGACTGACCATCCCCGCCGGTGGTACGGCGTCCGCGGCCGTGACGCTCAACCTGGCGAAGACCAAGCCCGCCAACTACGCGGGCGTCCTGACCGCCCGCAGCGGAAGCAGCGTCGTCCGGACCGGACTCGGGTTCGCCGCCGGTGGTCGGTTGAACCAGGTGACCGTGAAGGCGATCGGGCGCGACGGCAAGCCCGCGACCACCGCGGCCGGCGCGAGCGGCGTGCAGCTGTGGAACCAGGACACCGGTGACGTCAACGCGATCGCCTTCGACGAGAACGGCAGCCGCACCCTCGACGTACCGACCGGCCGATACAGCGTGATGGCTTACGCGGTGGGTGGCGACGAGGCGGACTGGGCCAACTCGATCACGTTGCTCGGCGATCCGGACGAGTGGATCGGCACCGACCGTACCTTCACGTTCGACGCCCGGACTGCGCACAAGGTGACGATCAAGACGCCGCGACCGGCCGACGCGCAGAGCATCGGCATCGCCTGGCACCGCAAGGTCGGCGACCGGGATGCCGTCTCCGGCTGGGCCTTCGACGGCAAGGTTGCCAATGGCATCTACGTGCAGGACTTCGGAAAGGTTGCCAACGGCACCTTCCAGGTCGTGCAGCGCTGGGATCTCGCCCAGCCGCAGCTGACCGTCGACGTACCCGGTGCGGGCCGGCTGCCGACGCCCGGCGAGGGCTCCTACCGGACCGTGTACGTCGGCAACGAGAACCTCCCGCTGTACGACGGCGGCGACGGTACGCCGGCGGAGCTGACCGGCGCCAAGGACAAGATCGCGCTGATCCGCTGGATCTCACCCGACGACATCGTCGCGCAGGTGCAGGCGGCGAAGGCAGCCGGCGCGAAGGTGGTCTTCGTTTACAACGAGGCGCCCGGCTACTGGTCGACCGGGACCGAGCAAGGCGTCCCGCTCTACCTCCTGCGCTCCGTACAGGGCAAGCAACTGCTGGCCGCCCTCGCGAAGGGACCGGTATCGCTCAAGCTGAGCGGCGTCCTCGACAGCACCTACCGGTACGACGTCGCGATCGGACCGTCGACGGTGAAGGGACCGCTGACCTACGACGTGGCGAAGCTGCGCCCGGCCGTGGTGACCACGAACTTCCAGCGCAACGACGCGTGGTTCCTGCACACCGACCAGCGGATCGCGCACCTGCCCGGGATCAGCACTGGGCTGACGTCGACGCGAGCAGTGACCGGGCCGGTGAGCCGGACCGACTACCTGGTCACCGACCTCAAGGGCGTGACCTGGGACGAGACGACCTCGGCTGGGGAGTGGAACGAGAGCGGGTACGAGTCGACGATCCCGCGCAGCTACCGGCCGGGGGAGCAGGTCACGCGGGGCTGGTGGGAGTCGCTGATGCGTCCCGCCGTACCGGGGTTGTCGGACTCCGCCGGTGACGTGGCGCAGGGTTGGCCGCCGGCGCGGTTCGAGAATGCGTTGCGGATCGCGATTCCGCAGTACGTGAGCGGCGACCGGAGTGTGTTCGGCTGGGGTGATCGCGGCGATGTGACGAGCATGAAGCTCAGCAGCAACGGCGTGGAGCTCGGCAGCGCGGACTGGTCGGTGGCGCAGTGGGCGGTGCCGGCGCGTGCGGCCTGGTACGACCTGACGCTGGACCAGAAGCGTGGGTCGAACAGCTGGGCGACCACGTCTACCGCGACGCACACGACGTGGCACTTCCTGTCAGTGCCGACGAAGAGCCGGGCTGTGCTGCCGCTGGTGCAGGTCGACTACAAACACACCGATGGGTGGCTCGAGCTGACTCCGGCTTATCAGCCGGGTGTGCGTGGAGTGGGCCTCTTCCGCACGACCGCGGAGATCTCCTATGACGGGAAGACCTGGCAGAAGCTGTCGGTGCGCGGACTCGGCACCGTCCGGGCGAAGCTGCCGGCTGGTGCCAACCCGAGCATTCGGGTGACGGCGACGGATCTCATCGGTAACAGCATCAGCCAGACGATCGACCGGGCCTGGTAGAAATCTGATCGTTAGCAGTTCTGATCGTTAAAAAGGGGCGACGCCACGGAGCCGGGGGGATGTGCTCCGTGGCGTCGCCAGGGGCGCACCTAGGGAGGGGTGGGGGCAGGTGCGCCGGTCTGTGGGGGATCAGCTCCCGAGGATGCCTCCACCGAGAACGCCCAGCAGTCCCAGCAGGGACAGCAGGTTGCGGATGACCTGGTCGACCGCCTTCGCCCCACCGGTCTGGTAGGCGGTCACGCACTTCTGCAGCTGGTCCTGGGTCGGCTTGGTGATCGTCACCTTCGCCATCTCGGACTGGCAGTACGTCGTGGCCGTCTGCAGCTCGCCCACCGTGGAACCGACCGTGCCGACGATCAGACCGACCGCGGTCGTCAGCGTCGCGACACCGGGCGGCGTCGTGGTGGTCGGAGTGGTCGGCTTCGACGTCGGCTTGGTCGGGGTCGGCTTGCCCGGGGTCGGCTTCGAGGTCGGCTTGCCAGGTGTCGGCTTCGACGTCGGGCGCTGGGTCGGAATGACCGTCGGCCGGGTCCCGTCCCGCTCGTCGGTCGGCGTGGTGATCACCGTCGGCGGCGGGGTCGGGAGGTCGATCGTCTTCGGCAGGTTCTTGTCCGACGGCGCGTTGATGTCGCCGCCGCTGATCTGCTGGCCGGCGTCGTCCACGTCGTCACCGGAGGTCCCGTTGCCGACCGCGATCCAGCTGCCGCCGGCGTACGCCTTGGCGATGCTGACCACGAGGTCGACGTACTGCTGGGAGTGGTTGTAGCGCAGTACGGCCGCGTTGACGTCGGAGGCCTTGGACAGGTCGGTCTTGCCGGAGCACAGGTACACCGCGGTCGACATCGCCGCGTCGTCGATGTCCTGCGGGTTCCGCACGCCGTCGCCGTCGCCGTCCACTCCCATGGCTCGCCAGGTGCCGGGGATGAACTGCATCGGGCCGACCGCGCGGTCGAACGCCCCGTCGCCGTCGAACGCACCGGCGTCGGTGTCGGAGATCCGGGCCATGCCGGACGAGCCGTCCAGCCGCGGGCCGTAGATGCCCGGTACGGCGACGCCCTGCGAGTTCAGCGCGTTGCCGCCGAAGCGGCCGTGGTTGGACTCGACCCGGCCGATCGCGGCCACCAGCGTCCAGGGCAGATGGCAGGACGGGTCGGCCTGGGCCAGCACCTGCTGTGCCCGGGAGTACGCCTTCAGGGCGGCGTTCGGGATGCCGTTCTTCGACAGGCCCGAGACCACCTGGGTCGGTTGTTCGCCAGGGTCGACGCCCGGGCCGACCACACCCGGCTGCGGCACGTTGGCCGGCTGGGAGATCGGCTGCTTCGGAACGACGACCGAGTTACCTCCGGACAGACCTTGCTCCAGCGACGCCGTGGCGACCGCCGGATCATCCGTGGCACTGACGGTGAATGCGCTCGCGAACAGCGCCAACGGGATCAGTGGCGCCACCTGACGCCAGCCGCTACCCGTGGCGCGGCGCTTGCCCTTCGCCATCGATGATTCCCCTCCGTGACTCATCGACCAGCCCGGCCCCACGCTGCGGACTGTCTATGTGTCTTTCTCGGTTGCCGTCGTAATAGGTCTAACGTCCGCCCCGTTGCGTGGGTTACGCGCCGGACGAGACCGTGTACGTGCGGTTACCGGGTACCCATACTGGCGCGTAACAAAGCGCCTGTGAACCCCCTGCGCACGATCCACCGCTGTAATTCGGACCGCCCTGCCCATCGGCCCGCGTGGCCGGTCGGGGAGAATGGCCGCCGTGCCCGCACACACAGAACAGTCCGCCGAGCTCTTCGACAGAGCATCCGCAGTCACCCCGGGCGGGGTCAACTCTCCCGTACGTGCGTTCCGCGCCGTCGGCGGCGTACCGCGCTTCATGGCATCTGGTGACGGATGTCACATGACCGACGTCGACGGCAATCGCTACCTCGACCTGGTCTCCTCCTGGGGCCCGCTGCTGCTCGGACACGCGCACCCGGAAGTGATCGCCGCCGTCCAGGCCGCGGTCGCCCGGGGTACGTCGTACGGGACGCCGACCGAGACCGAGGTACTGCTCGGTGAGGAGATCGTCGCCCGGACGCCGGTGGACAAGGTCCGGCTGGTGTCGTCCGGGACCGAGGCCACGATGTCCGCGCTCCGCCTGGCCCGCGGGTTCACCGGGCGCGCCAAGATCATCAAGTTCGCCGGCTGCTACCACGGACATGTGGACGCACTGCTGGCCCAGGCCGGTTCCGGCGTCATCACGCTGGGCATCCCCGGTACGCCGGGCGTCACCGAGGCGACCACGGCCGACACGATCGTCCTGCCCTACAACGACCAGGCAGCAGTCACGGCTGCGTTCGCGGAGTACGGCGATCAGATCGCGGCCGTGATCACCGAGGCGTCGCCGGGCAACATGGGCGTCGTCCCGCCGCGCGACAACTTCAACGCGTTCCTGGCGCAGGCCTGCCGCGACAACGGCGCGCTGTTCATCTCCGACGAGGTGATGACCGGCTTCCGGATCACCCGCTCGGGTTGGTACGGCGTGGACGGCGTACAGCCCGATCTGATGACGTTCGGCAAGGTGATGGGCGGCGGCTTCCCGGCCGCGGCGTTCGGCGGCCGGGCCGATGTGATGGCCCACCTGGCACCCGAGGGCTCGGTCTACCAAGCCGGCACCCTGTCTGGGAACCCGATCGCGACCACGGCCGGTCTGACCACGCTGCGGCTGGCGACCGACGAGGTCTACGCCAAGATCGACGAGACGTCGCTCACGATCCAGCGTCTGGTCTCGACCGCGCTGGACAAGGAAGGTGTGCCGCACGTCATCCAGGCGGCCGGGAACCTCTTCAGCGTCTTCTTCGTGGAGTCCTCGGAGGGACCTGCCGAGATCCGGGACTTCGCCGGTGCGAACGCCCAGGTGCTGCCAAGGTTCACGGCGTTCTTCCATGCCATGCTGGACGCCGGCGTCTACCTGCCGCCGAGCGCCTTCGAGGCGTGGTTCGTGAGCAGTGCCATCGACGACGATGCGCTGGCCGAGTTGGAGAACGCCCTCGCTCCGGCGGCCCGCGCGGCAGCCGGCGTACAGAACTGAAGGGACAGGCGGTGACCGAAACGACGGTCGTGCACCTGATGCGTCACGGCGAGGTGTACAACCCGACCGGCGTGCTCTACGGCCGGATCCCCGACTTCCACCTGTCCGAGCTCGGCCGCGCGATGGCCGAGCGGGTGGCCGAGCACGTCAAGGGCCGCGACATCGTGCACCTGGTCAGCTCGCCGCTGGAGCGGGCCCAGGAGACGATGGAGCCGATCGCGAAGGTGTTCGGGCTCACGCCCGACATCGACGAGCGGGTGATCGAGGCGGCGAACCTGTTCGAGGGCAAGAAGTTCGGCGTCGGCGACGGCGCGCTCAAGAACCCGAGCGCCTGGTGGCTGCTCCGGAACCCGTGGAAGCCGTCCTGGGGCGAGCCGTACCAGCAGATCGTCCGGCGGATGCGGGACGCGATCGAGACCGCCCGGGAGAAGGCCGCCGGGCACGAGGCGCTGATCGTGTCGCACCAGCTGCCGATCTGGATCGTCCGGTCCGCGATCGAGGGCCGGCGGATGTTCCACGACCCGCGCAAGCGGCAGTGCAGCCTGGCCAGCCTGACCTCGTTCACCTTCCACGGTGACCAGATCGTCTCCGTCGGGTACTCCGAGCCGGCCAAGGATCTGTTGCCGGTCAAGCCCTCGAAGAAGTTCGTCGGCGGCGCGTGATGTTCCGTCGTACGGCGATCGCGGTGGCCGGCTTGCTCCTCGTCGCGGGGTGCAGCTCGGGTCAGCAGGCTTCGCAGAACCGGCAGGGCCAGTCGGGTTTCGTCAGCGGCAACGGCAACGTGTCGCTGTTCGCGGCCGCGGACCGGAAGCCTGCGCCGGAGCTCACCGGGAAGACGCTCGATGGGAAGACCTGGACCCTGTCCGAGCAGATCGGCAAGGTCGTCGTGCTGAATGTCTGGGGCTCGTGGTGCCCGCCGTGCCGCAAGGAAGCGCCTGACCTGGTCGCGGCCTCGAAGGAGCTCGGCCCGTCGGTGCAGTTCATCGGGTTGAACACGCGCGACCTCGATCAGGCCCAGGCGAAGAAGTTCGTGCAGGAGTTCGACGTTCCGTACCCGAACCTCTACGACCCCGACGGCAAGGGCCTGCTGCGGTTCCGCGGACAGATCTCGTCGGCGGCGATCCCGACCACACTGGTGATCGACAAGACCGGCAAGGTCGCCGGGCGGGTGGTCGGTGAAGTGACGAAGCAAACTCTGCTCGGCATGGTCAAGGACGCCGGTTGAGCTGATGGGACAGTGGTTCGCCGACTCGATGACGGGGTCGATGCTGGTAGCACTGCCGATCGCGGTGCTCGCCGGCGCGATCTCGTTCTTCTCGCCGTGCGTCGTACCGCTGCTGCCCGGCTACCTCTCCTACGTCACCGGTCTGTCCGCGGCCGAGCTGGATTCGGCCAAGCGCGGCCGGATGCTGGCCGGTACGGCGTTGTTCGTGGCCGGGTTCTCGGCTGTGTTCATCCTGACCGGAGTGGTGTTCGGGAAGGCCGGTGATCTGCTGATCGATCACCAGACCGCGATCACCCGGGTGCTCGGCGCGCTGACCGTTGTGCTCGGCATCATCTTCCTCGGCGGGTTCGGGTTCATGCAGCGGGACCTGCGGGTGCACCGGGTTCCGGCGGTCGGGATCGCGGCGGCGCCGCTGCTCGGCGTACTGTTCGGATTCGGGTGGACTCCGTGTATCGGTCCGACGCTCGGGACCGTGATGACGCTGGCCACCACCGAGGGCAGCACCGGGCGGGGTGCGGCGCTGGCGCTGGTGTTCAGCCTCGGGCTGGGCATTCCGTTCATCGTCGCGGCATTGGCGTTCCGGCGGATGCTGGGCGCGGTGGCGTGGGTCCGCAAGCACCAACTGCTGGTGATCCGGATCGGCGGCGTACTGATGATCGCGGTGGGACTGCTGCTGCTGACGGGAGTGTGGGATGCGATGACCGCGGACCTGCGGCAGTGGGTCGCCAACTTCGGATCGGCGGTCTGAGATGACAGAGGTCAAGGACCGCATCGCGGCCGCGTCCGGACCGGAGGAGCCGTCCGGCCCGCCGGCGATGGGACTGGTCGGCTGGTTGCGGTGGACCTGGCGGCAGCTGACGTCGATGAAGACGGCGCTGGTGCTGCTGTTCCTGCTCGCGCTCGGCGCGGTGCCCGGATCGCTCGTCCCGCAGACGCCGATCGACCCGATCAAGGTCTCGGACTTCCTTGCGGCGCACAAGACGCTCGGGCCGCTGTACGACAAGCTCGGGCTGTTCGACGTCTACAAGTCGGCGTGGTTCTCGGCGATCTACCTGCTGCTGTTCATCTCGCTGATCGGCTGTGTCGTCCCGCGGCTTTCCGTTTATGCGAAGGGGCTGCGGGCCCGGCCGCCGAAGCCGCCGCGGAACCTGAACCGGCTGCCCGGGTACGAACGGTTCGAGGTCGACGCCGATGACGACGTACTCGAGGCTGCGACCCGTGAGCTGCGGAAGCGCCGGTTCCGGGTGCAGGCGTACGACGGTGCCGTCGGGGCGGAGCGTGGTTATCTGCGCGAGGCGGGCAACCTGCTCTTCCACTTCTCGCTGATCCTTGCGCTGGTCGGTGTCGCGTGGGGTTCGCTGTTCGGTTACCGCGGCACGGTGTTGGTTGTCGTGGGCAACGGGTTCTCGAACACGGTCGCGCAGTACGACGATTTCACGCCGGGCCGCGCGTTCAGCGGCGACGACGATCTGCCGCCGTTCTCGCTGACCGTCAAGAACTTCGAGGTGAAGTTCCAGGAGGACGGGCCGCAGAAGGGTGCGGCGCGGGAGTTCAACGCGCAGCTCGCGTACCAGGAGACGCCGGATGCGCCGGAGAAGTCGTACGACCTGCAGGTCAACCATCCGCTGAAGCTGGACGGCAGCAGCGTCTTCCTGCTCGGGCACGGGTACGCGCCGCGGGTGACGGTCAAGGACGGGCAGGGGAACGTGGCGTTCTCCGGGCCGGCGCCGTTCCTGCCGCAGGACTCGAACTTCTCGTCGTTCGGCGTGATCAAGGCTCCGGACGCGCGGCCGATGACGCTGGGCTTCGAAGGGTTCTTCCTGCCGACCGCGGTGATCGGCCAGGACGGTCCGGTGTCGGTCTTCCCCGACGACCTGAACCCACAGCTGGTGATGACCGGGTATTACGGCCGGCCGCAGCCGGAGACCGGGAAGCCGGAGTCGGTGTACCAGCTGGACAAGACCAAGCTGACGCAGTTCGAGCAGAACGGCGACAAGTGGCGGTTCCAGCTCGCGCCCGGGCAGAGCGTCGCGCTGCCGGACAAGGCCGGGTCGATCACGTTCGACGGATACAGCCGGTGGGTGAAGCTGCAGGTCAGCCACACGCCTGGCACGGATCTCGCGCTGGCGGGCATCCTGCTGGCGATCCTCGGGCTGATGGGGTCGCTGTTCGTGCATCCGCGGCGTACCTGGGTGCGCGTCCGGGACGAGGACGGGCGTACCGTTGTCGAGGTTGCCGGTCTGGACCGCGGCCCCGAACGCGGCCTCGGCGACGAGATCCACGCAATTACCAAGAGCCTCAAACCAGCCAGCTCGAGCACCGAGGAGCAGCCATGAGCCCGGAGACCTACGCACAAGTCTCCAACCTGCTGATCCCGACCGCCACGGTGATCTACGTCCTGGCCCTCATCTCCCACGCCATGGAGTGGGCCCTGGGCCGCGCCTCCGTGGCACAAGCTCCTGCGGAGCAGGAAGAAGCCAAGGCACAGCTCGTCGCCTCCGGCGCGACCGCCTCCGCGGCGTCCGCCGCTGTCGGCTCGGCCGGCGTCGCCGAAGGCGGATCCGCCTCGGCCGGCTCTTCCATCTCCGGCGCCGAAGGCGCCGCGTCTTCCGAGCGGTTGGATGCGGCTAGTCGGATTGGGTTGTTGCTGACTTGGCTTGGGTTTGTGTTGCACCTGGGTGGTGTGGTGACGCGCGGTTTGGCGGCGGGGCGGGTGCCGTGGGGGAACATGTACGAGTTCTCCATCACCGCATCGCTCGCCGTGGCGATCGTCTACCTGATCTTCGTGCAGAAGTACAAGCTGCAGTGGCTCGGCCTCGGCGTCACCTTCGTGATCGCCGCCGTACTCGGCCTCGCCTCCCTCGCGCTCTACACCCCGGCCGGCCCGCTCGTCCCGGCCCTGCACTCGTACTGGCTCGTCATCCACGTCTCCTCCGCCGCGATCTCCGGCGGTGCGTTCACCGTCGGCGGCCTCGTCTCCGTCCTGTACCTCGTGAAGGCCCGCGCCGAGCGCAAGGCCCTCGCCGGCGGCACGATGTCCGCATCGCTGCGCCGCCTCCCGAGCGCCGAGGCGATGGACGGTACGGCGTACAAGGTGCTCGCGTTCGCCTTCCCGCTGTGGACGTTCGGCGTACTCGTGGCCGGTCCGATCTGGGCCGAGCACGCCTGGGGCCGGTACTGGGGCTGGGACCCCAAGGAGGTCTGGTCGCTCGTCACCTGGGTCGTGTACGCCGCGTACCTGCACGCCCGCGCGACCGCCGGCTGGCGTGGCCGCCGGGCCGCGACGATCGCGATCGTCGGCTGGTTCGTCTTCATCTTCAACTTCGTCGGCGTGAACCTGTTGGTCTCCGGCCTGCACTCCTACGCTGGGGTCTGAGATGAAGGAGTTCGCCATCTACACCGGCCTGCGGGCGGCCCTGTTCGCCGTCTGCTTCGCCGTGCTCTGGTTCGCACTGAACAACTGGCTGACGATCTTCCCGCTGCTCCTCGTCGCCCTGATCCTGTCGTCGATCCTCTCGATCTTCGTACTGCGCGCCGCCCGCGAACGGCTGGCCGGCAAGATCGAGACCCGGGCCGCGAACATCTCGCAGCGCCTCGAGCAGGCCCGCACCGCCGAAGACGACGACTGACCGTCGCTTCCGCGTGACCACGCCGTACCAGTGATCAACTGGTACGGAGAGTGACTTATGCCACTGGCGTAATCTCCGCAAAATCCTTTGTGCATTCCTTCACATGAGTCGTAGAGTGATGGATGAAACGAAACAGTTTCGTTCTATCGGTGTTCTTGTAGCTACGCAGGGTGATGAAGGTGGACAACGCAGGCGTACGGCAGCGGCCTCGGGTCGAAGGCGGTCGTGAGGACGAGATCCTCGACGCGACCGTCGCGGTGGTGGCCGACCTCGGCTACGACCGGCTGACGATGGACGCGGTCGCGACGGCGGCCAAGGCCAGCAAGGCGACGCTGTACCGACGCTGGTCCACCAAGGCCGAGCTGGTCGTGGACGCGATCAGCCGGGCCAAGGGGTGCCCGATGCCGGAGGAGGTCGACACCGGCAGCCTGCGCGGCGACCTGATCTCGATGGCGTGCGGTGCGGGTGGTTTCACCGACGAGCTTCCGATGTCGGTGATCGCCGGTCTGCTGACCGCGCTGCATCGCGACGCCGAGCTGCAGCAGGCTTTCCGTGAGCGCTTCCTGGCGCCGCGGCAGGCCCTGACCAACAAGGTGTACGAGCGTGCCGTCGAGCGCGGCGAGATCGCACCGGACGTCGACGTCGACCTGCTGTCGGTGACGTTGCCCGCGGTGATCATCCACCACGCCTACATCCTCGGCGTCGAGCCGACCGACGAGCTGATCCTCCGAGTGATCGACAACGTGATCCTGCCTGCGGCGCGGGGGTCGCAGGTGAGCTGACCGGTGAGGGGCCGGTCCGCGACGTAGCAAGACAGTCTGCCCAAGAGGGGAAATTCCTATGTCCGAAGAAGTCATCAAGGCCGATCCGCCGGAAGGCAGGCCGACCGACGCGGTCGGTGGGTCCACCGGCCACGGTCACCGCAATCTCGGTATCGCGCTCGCGCTGATCTGCATGGCGCAGCTGATGGTCGTGCTGGACGGCACCATCGTCAACATCGCGCTGCCGCACATCAAGGGCGCGCTCGGCTTCAGCGACGCGTCGCTGCCGTGGGTCGTCAACGCGTACGCGCTGGCCTTCGGTGGTCTGCTGCTGCTCGGCGGCCGGATCGGTGACATCCTCGGTCGCCGCAAGGTCTTCGTGTTCGGTGTCGTCCTGTTCGGCCTGGCGTCGTTCGTCGGCGGTATCGCGCAGAGCGAGACCGTGCTGCTGATCAGCCGGATCCTGCAGGGTCTCGCGGCCGCGGCGGCCTCGCCGAACGCGCTCGCACTGATCACCACGACGTTCCCGGCCGGCAAGGAGCGCAACCGGGCAATGGGCGTGTACGCCGCGATGTCCGGGGCCGGCGCTGCCGTCGGTCTGATCCTGGGTGGCGCGCTGACCGAGGCGTCCTGGCGCTGGACGTTCTTCATCAACACGCCGATCGGCCTGCTGGTCGCCGTACTGGCCTTCCGGTTCCTGGGTGAGTCCGAGCGGCAGACCGGCAAGTTCGACCTGCCCGGTGCGATCACCGGCACGCTGGGTCTGACCTCGCTGGTCTACGGCCTGACGCACGCCGCGACCAACGGGTGGGGTGACGCGCTGACGCTGACGTACATCTTCGGCGGCCTGGCGCTGATCGGGATCTTCCTCGTGATCGAGTCCCGGTCGAAGCACGCGCTGATGCCGTTCCGGATCCTCGCGAACCGGACCCGTGGGGTCAGCTTCTTCGTGATGCTGATCGTCGGTGCGGCGATGTTCTCGATGTTCTACTTCCTGGGCATCTTCGTGCAGAGCATCATGGGCTACAGCGCGCTGAAGACCGGTATCTCGTTCCTGCCGTTCAGTGTCGGCATCGTGCTCGCGGCCCAGGTCGCGTCGACGCTGGTGGCACGGATCGACCCGCGGTGGATCGCGGGTACCGGTGGCGTGTTCGTGGCGGCCGGCATGTTCGGGTTCAGCCGGCTCCAGGTCGACTCGACGTACTGGACGCACCTGCTGCCGTACATCCTGGTGCTCTCGTTCGGTATGGGCCTGATCTTCGTACCGCTCACGCTGACCGCGGTCAGCGGGGTCGCCGCGGAGGACTCGGGGGTCGGATCGGCGGTGCTGAACACGGTCCAGCAGATCGGTGGTGCGGTCGGCCTGGCGCTGCTGGGCACGATCTCCACCAGCGCGATCAAGGACAAGTTCGCCGAGCTGGCCCCGGGCCTGCAGAAGGCGGCCGAGTCCGGGCAGTCGCCGGCCCAGATCAAGCAGTTGCAGGGGCAGTTCACTGCACTTGCTACGACGCACGGGTTCACCCGCGCGTTCGTGTGGTCCGCGTTCCTTGCGCTGGGCGCCGCGTTGATCACGCTGGTCGGCCTGTCGATCAAGCACAAGGATCTGGCCAACGACGGCCAGAGCCCGGTCCACATGGGCTGAGTGCTGTTGATGCTCGAAGGGCCTGCTTCCCGGGAGGGGGGAAGCAGGCCCTTCGTCTTGTTCTACAGGTGTTTCAGCATCACGAGTTCGCGGGTGACGCCGTCGGCCATCAGGTCGCCGGGCTCGTCGGTGTCGACGTACCCGTGGCGGAGGTAGAGGTTGTGCGCGGGATCGTTGCCGGGGACAACGGACAGCTTGAGGACGGTGGCGCCGATGCCGCGGGCCCAGTCCTCGACGGCGGTCATCAGCGCGTTGCCGACGCCTTTGCCGCGACCGGCGGGGGCGACCCACATCGATACCAGCTCGGCATGGTCATCGTCGGGGAATCCGCCGGCCATGCCCGCCGGCGTACCGTCGATCGTGGCGATCACCTGGTAGGCGCCGGGCGCGCTGAGGCGCTCGCGCCAGCGTTCCTCGGGGGCGTCCACCCAGTCCGCGAGTTGCGAACCGAAGGCGGACGGCGCCTCCTCGAGCGCGGCGAGCCGGAGCTCGCTCCAGGACTTCCAGTCGTCCGGGCCGATGGCCTGTATGTCGATCACGCGGACAGGATCGCAGTCGGCCCGGAGCGGAGACCAGTCAGTTTCGGGGTGGGAACCGCGAGGAGACCCAGTCGCGGACGCCGCCGAGGCCGTCGCCGAGGTCGCGGAGCAGCTTGGCCAGCGGGTCCTGCGAGCGGTTGAACGCGTCGGTGTACGACTTCGCGGCGTTCTTCGCCTCCTGCGAGATCGACGCGTTCGCATCGTCCTGGCGCTTCGGGTAGTCGCCGGAGACGATCGTCGTGTACTCGCCCTCGTCGACCCAGCGGCGCAGTTCGTGCGCGCGGATCACGGCCATCGGGTGCGACTGCGCCTCGAGCAGCAGCAGTTTCAGCACGCTGTCGCGCAGGTCGCCGGCACTCTCGTACTCCGTACCCTGCGCAAGGAACGTCGTCGTGTCGAGCTCACCGAGCTGGCCGCCGCTGGCGAGCTTCATCTGGACGCGCAGCGCGACCGCCGGGTCCTGGGCCGCGAGCAGACCGGCGCGGTCACCCGACAGCTCGGCCTTGCGGGACCACTCGTGCAGGGCGGCGACGATCGCGCGGAGGCCGAGAGCGCCGATCGGCATCCAGTTCAATGCGCCGGTGAGACGCATCAGCCAGAGCAGGAGCGACTGGTACAGAGCGTGGCCGCTCTGCGCGTGCCCGAGCTCGTGACCGAGGACGAACCGCAGCTCCTCCTCGTCCATGCCTTGGATCAGCGCGCTGTTCACGACGATGAACGGCTTGTCCATGCCGATCGTCATCGCGTTCCAGATCGGGCTGTTGGTGACGTACAGCTCGGGGAGCTGGCGGACGTCCAGGGTGGCGGCGGCCTCGGTGTAGAGCCGGTGCACGGTCGGGAACTGCCGCTCGTCCACCCGGATCGCCCCGCCGAGGAACTGCAGCCGGAACGCGCGCTCGTTGATCATCCCCGACATCTTGCGCAGCAAGTAGTCGAAGCCCTTCAACTGCCGCAGGGCCACCAGCGCACCGCGGTCCGCCGGGTGCTCCCACGCCCGCGAACTGATATCGGTCAACGTCACCCGCTGCCGCGTCGGCCGATCGCCGTTCTCGCTCATCGCTCCCCCTGCTTCCCGGTCGTCATGGACCCCCAACTTAGCTCGCCCGTGGGTCTGATCGAGGTTTGAGCGCCAGGGCCAGCAGCAGGGTCGGGAGCCAGCCGAGGGGTACCGACCACCAGCCGAGGCCCTGGCCCGCTGCGAGCGCGGTCGTGGCGAGGCAGATCGCCGTACCTGTCAGCCAATATGTGAAGGCTGCCCAGCCGGGGTGATCCTTGGCCCGGCGGTGGCCGACCCAGGCGAAGGTGAGGGTTGCGGGGAGGGCGAGGGCGGTGGCGCCGAGCGTGAGTACCGCGAGGATCAGCGCGACGTCGCCGGGGGAGAACTCGACCGCTCCGAGGGGGATCATGTGCTTGATCCTGTCGCGTTCGGGCGCCGGTCACCGAGCGTAGGAATACTCAAATCGCTCCGTAGGTCCTAGCCTGGCCCGCATGAGTGAGGCTGACAGGGTGTGCCGCGAGGTCGACCGGCGGGACGACAAGGCACGCGCCTGGGTGTCCGAGGCGATCCGGATCGTGGACGCCGACGCGAACCGCAGCGCGGACACCCATCTGCACGTGTTCCCGATGCCGGAAGGTACCGGCGTAGACCTGTACCTCAAGGACGAGTCCGTACATCCCACCGGCTCGCTCAAGCACCGGCTCGCCCGGTCCCTGTTCCTGTACGCCCTCTGCAACGGCTGGATCCACGAAGGCACCACGGTCATCGAGGCGTCCAGCGGGTCCACGGCCGTCAGCGAGGCGTACTTCGCGCGGCTGCTCGGGCTCCCGTTCGTCGCGGTGATGCCGCGCTCGACCAGCCCCGAGAAGGTCGAGCTGATCGAGTTCTACGGCGGCCGCTGCCACTTCGTCGAACGCTCCGGCCAGATCTACGGCGAGGCCAAGCGCCTGGCCGAGGAGACCGGCGGGCACTATATGGACCAGTTCACGTACGCCGAGCGTGCGACCGACTGGCGCGGCAACAACAACATCGCCGAGTCGATCTTCGGGCAGCTGTCCCTCGAACAACACCCGATCCCGACCTGGGTCGTGGTCGGCGCCGGGACCGGCGGTACTTCGGCGACCATCGGGCGGTACGTGCGCTACCAGCGGTACGACACGTCGGTAGCGGTGGTCGACCCGGAGAACTCCGCGTTCTTCCCCGCCTTCGAAGCCGGCGACCACGAGTTCTCCACCGGCCGCCCTTCGCGCATCGAAGGCATCGGCCGACCGCGGGTCGAACCGTCATTCGTGCTGGGCGTCGTCGACCGGATGATCTCGGTGCCTGATGCGGCCTCGATTGCTGCGATGCGGTTCTGCTCGCGGGTCACTGGTCGACTCGTTGGCGGGTCGACTGGGACGAACCTGTGGGGATCGCTGCGGTTGGCCGCCGAAATGCGTCGTACGGGGGCGCGCGGCAGCATCGTGACACTCCTGTGCGACAGCGGCGAACGCTACGGCAACACGTACTACGACGACGCCTGGCTGCGCACCAGCGGAATCGACATCACGCCATACACCACCACCCTGGAAACCTTCGCCCGAACCGGCAACTGGACCGAACCGGAGTAGCCCCCGCGGGCTACGCAGGCGCTTCCTTCGTCGCTCCGCTCCTCAGCACACCTGCTCCGCGCGCCCCCACCCACCCCCGGCTCAGCGCCGTGCATCCCTTTCCGGCTATCGCCGGACGTTGCCGGCTGCCGCCGGCGAGTGGCGGCTGCCGCCGCGGTGCGCTCGCTCCGCTCGCGGTGAGTGCCGCGCGGGCCGCCTGCTCGCTGGTGCGACTGCGGCGAGCTGTAACCGCCCAGGCGTGCTCCCATCCGCCCGGCTTATCGCCGGACCTGCCGGCTGTCCCCGGTGGGTGGCGGCTGCCGCCTGCTCGCTGGTTCGACTGCGGCGAGTGGTGACCGTGGTTGGCCCCGCATGCTCCGCAGACGGTCGCCGTCCTCGCCGCGCACCTCGAACGCGTCTGCTACGCGCGCTCGCGGCCGCGCCGGCGGGCCGGAGGCGCTGTCGGCACAGTCCGGTCGGCCGCGGGCGTCGGCGAGGCAGTCGCAGCGAGCTGGCGCGCTCGACGCCGTCGTGGCCGGTCGGACAGCAGTTGGTGGATACCAGCCGCAAAGCAGGGGCGAGTGAGCGTGCGTAGCAGACGCGCTGAGGAGGGGAGCGACGAAGGAAGCGGCTGCGGGGGTGCGCGTGGTTGGGCGTAGTCGCCGCGAGCGGCAGCTCGCCACTCGCAGGCGGCAGCCTGCAGATCCCGGCGATAGCCGGAAGAGAGATACCGGCGATAAGCCGGGGGGCGGGTGGGAGCGGGCGAAGCAGGTGCGCTGAGGAGCGGAGCGACGAAGGGAGCGGCTGCGTAGCACGCGTGGGCTGGTCGCAGTCAGCCGTCAGCACAGTTCGTGCGGTGGGATGGAGTCTTATCCGCCGAGTGCGAGGCCGACGGCTAGGCCCACGGCGTACAGGAGTTCGGTTTGGCCGGTGCCCTTGAGGACTGGGATGAGGGCGGGGCCGACCGCGTCGCTCAGGACGACCCGGATCGACTTGATTGCGAGGGGTGCGGCGATGAAGGCGAGGAGGGTCCAGGGGGTGGCGATGACGGAGACGGCGGCTAGGACGAAGGCCAGAATTACGAGGGCGGCGTACAACTGGCGGGAGCGCGGTGCGCCGAGAACCACGGCGAGGGTGCGTTTGCCGGTGACGGAGTCGGTGGGGATGTCGCGCAGGTTGTTGGCTACCAGGAGGGCGCACGCGATCGAGCCGACCGAGACGGCGCCTGCAACCGCGGGCCAGGTGATGGTTTCGGCTTGGGCGTACGTCGTACCGAGGACGGCGACCAGGCCGAAGAAGAGGAAGACGCTGACCTCGCCGAGCGCGCGGTAGCCGTACGGGCGTTTGCCGCCGGTGTAGAACCACGCGCCGAGGAGAGAGGCGGCGCCGGCGACCAGGAGCCACCAGGTGGTGGTCGCGGCGAGGACGATGCCTAGCGCGGCGCCGATGCCGAAGCAGGTGAAGGCGGCGGTTTTGACCTGGCCGGGAGAGGCGACCTTGGAGCCGACCAGCCGCAGCGGGCCGACGCGGTTCTCGTCGGTGCCGCGGATGCCGTCGCTGTAGTCGTTGGCGTAGTTGACACCGATCTGCAGTGCCAGCGCGACGCCGAGGGCCAGCAGCGCCTTCCACCAGACGAAGCCGTCCACGTACGCGGCCGCGCCGGTTCCGACGAGGACAGGGGAGATCGCGGCGGGCAAGGTGCGGGGGCGGGCGCCTTCGATCCACTGGGCAGGGGTGGCCATGACCATCGATTCTGTCAGCCGCGAGTCCGAACGCGGGAAGCGGGCCGGTCGGCGGATGGCCGAGCCGTGAGCGGACGTCCGGGCGGAGGGCCGTACGCTCGGGTTGTTATGGCTAGGTTGCGGCTGGTTCCGGGGACGCCGGATGAGGTGTTGGCGGCGCTTGCCGGTGTGCTGGACGGCAGCGGTACGCCGTTCGCGCCGCTGCCGGACGATGCGGCCGGGGCGGCCCGGGTCGAGCAGGCTGCGGCGCCGGAGCGGCCGCTGGAGGACGGATGCGCTGTGGTGCTGACCACATCGGGTTCCTCCGGTGAGCCGAAGGGAGTGCTGCTGTCCCGGGAAGCGCTGATCGCGTCCGCGCACGCGACCCACGACCGCCTCGGCGGGCCGGGGCAGTGGTTGCTGCCGATGAAGCCGTACTTCGTGGGCGGGTTGCAGATCCTCACGCGATCGCTGGTCGCGGGTACGACGCCGGTGATGCTCGGCGAGAGCTTCACCGAGAGCGCTGCCGCGATGACGGGCACGCGCCGGTACACGGCGATGGTGCCGACGCAGTTGGCGCGGTACCTGGAGACGGATGCGGATGCGCTGCGGTCGTTCGACGCGATCATCATCGGCGGGGCGTCGACCCCGGAGCCGTTGAAGCTGAAGGCGGCGGAGGCGGGCGTCACGGCGATTCCGGCGTACGGGATGACCGAGACCGGGAGCGGTTGTGTGTACGCCGGGGTGCCGCTGGACGGGACGTCGATCTCGCTCGATGACGATCAGCGGATCCTGATCAAGGGGAGCACGCTGTTCTCCGGGTACCGGTTGCGGCCGGAGTTGACGGCTGAGGTGCTGAAGGACGGGTGGTTCCGGACGCAGGACCGCGGTGAGCTGGTGGATGGGCGACTGCGAATCGTTGGCCGGGTCGATGATGTGGTGATCTCCGGTGGAGTGAACGTCACGCTGACCACGGTGCAGGCACGCCTGCTCGAACATCCGTCGGTGAAGGACGCTGTTGTCCTGGGAGTTCCGGATGCGGAGTGGGGGACGCGCGTGGTCGCCTTCGTAGTTGGTTCGGGCGCCCGGCGCGAAGAGCTGCGGGACTGGGTGAGTGAAACGTTGCCTCGGGCATGGGCTCCGCAGGACGTGATCGGGCTGGACGCGTTGCCGATGCTTGCCTCGGGCAAGGTTGATCGGCAGGGGTTGCTGGAGGGCGTGCGGTGATCACGTACTCGATCGGGCTGAAGAACAAGTTCCGTGGCATCACGGTCCGCGAGGGCATGGTGTTCGAAGGGCCGGCCGGCTGGGCGGAGTGGAGTCCGTTCCTGGACTACGACGACGCGACGTCCGTCTCCTGGTTACGCGCGGCCCATGAGGCCGCCGAGCAGGGTTGGCCGGCGCCGGTGCGCGACCGCGTCCCCGTCAACTGCACCGTGCCTGCGATCGGCCCCGAGAAAGCCGCGGAGATCGTGAGGGCAAGCGGCTGCAGTACGGCGAAGGTGAAGGTCGCCGAGCCGGGCCAGACGCTGGCCGACGACATCGCTCGCGTAGAAGCGGTACGGGACGCGATCGGCAATGGGCGACTACGGATCGATGCGAACGGTGCGTGGTCCGTCGACCAGGCCGTGCTGAGCCTCAAGGAGTTGCGGCGTTTCGACCTCGAGTACGTCGAGCAGCCGTCCGCGACCGTGGAGGAGCTGGCTGAGGTACGGCGGCGTACCGACGTACCCGTGGCCGCGGACGAGTCGATCCGGCGGGCTGAGGATCCCTTGCTGGTGAAGAAGCTCGACGCCGCGGACATCGCCGTACTGAAGGTGCAGCCGATCGGTGGCGTCCGGGCGTGCCTGGACATTGCCGAGCAGATCGGACTGCCGGTGGTGGTGTCGTCGGCGTTGGAGACCTCGGTGGGGATCGCCGCAGGGGTGGCGTTGGCGGCGGCCTTGCCCGAGCTTCCTTACGCGTGTGGTCTGGCGACGGTCTCGATGTTCACATCCGAACTAGTTACCGAGCCACTAGTTGCAGTCGACGGATTCCTTCCGGTGAAGCGTGTTGTGCCGGACGCACACCTCCTGGATGCGGCCCGCGCCGACGCGGAGCGGACGAAAGTGTGGGAAGAACGCCTGATGCGAGTGAGGAGCGCGGGATGAACCCGTCCACGGCTTTTGCGACTGTGGTGGTCGATGAGCTGATCCGCAACGGCGTACGGGAAGCGGTGGTCTCGCCAGGGTCCCGGAGCGCGCCCCTGGCGTTGGCGTTCGCGGAGGCGGACCGCAGCGGGCGGCTCAGGCTGCACGTGCGGATCGACGAGCGTACGGCGGGCTTCCTGGCCATCGGCCTCATGCGCGGCAGCGGTCTGCCCGTGCCGGTGGTCACCACGTCCGGTACTGCGGTGGCGAACCTGCACCCCGCCGTACTCGAGGCATCGCACAGCGGGCTCCCGCTGATCGTACTGAGCGCGGACCGCCCACCTGCGCTCCGAGGTAGCGGTGCGAACCAGACGACCGACCAGATCAAGGTGTTCGGCTCTGCGGTCCGGCTGTTCCACGAGATGGGTACGCCGGTCCGTGAGATCGGGCAGGTGGCGTACTGGCGATCCCAGGTCGCGCGGGCAGTAGCCAACGCGACAGGCGCCCGCTCCGCCGACCCAGGGCCGGTGCAGCTCAACTGCCCGCTCTCGGAGCCCCTGGTGCCCACCGACGGACCTGAGTGGCCAGAGGCGTTGAGCGGGCGCAGCACTGGGCCGTGGACTGCAGTGCATGCGGCGAGTGGTCGCCCGGCTGCTGTGTCTCCGGGGCCTCGGACTGTAGTGGTTGCAGGTGATGGGGCCTCACAGGCGGCCCGGCTCGCCGCAGAGGCCGGGCGATGGCCGTTGTTCGCAGAGCCCTCGAGCCGGGCGCGGACCGGCTCGGCGGTGATCTCCGCGTACCGGTTGTTGCTGCAGGCAAGCTCTCTGGGCGCGGAGATCGAGCGCGTGTTGGTCTTCGGCCACCCGACGTTGTCGCGGCCGATCTCGAAGCTGCTGGCCCGGCCGGAGGTCGAGATGATCGTGGTCTCGCCGACCGGCCTCTGGCCGGACCCGGCTCGGCGCGCGAGGTCCGTTGTCACCGGGCTCGAGGTCACCGGCGCCGACACGACCGACTGGCTCGAGCGGTGGCAGCACGCTGATCAAGTAGCGCGTCCGGAGATCGACAAGGTACTGGCGGACGGCCTGAGCGGCCCGCGCGTCGCAGCGCTCGTCGGCGAGGCCGTTGGCGCCGACGGAATGCTCGTCGTCGCGTCCTCGAACCCGATCCGCGACCTCGATCTCGCCCCGGTCGTTCCGATCCGCACGATCGCCAACCGCGGTCTCGCCGGTATCGACGGCACGATCTCGACTGCCGTCGGCGCCGCGCTGGCGAACGCGGGCCCGACGTACGCGCTGATCGGCGACCTCGCGTTCCTGCACGACAGCAACGGGCTTGTCATCGGCCCGGACGAGGCCCGCCCCGACCTGCGGATCGTGGTCGTCAACGACAACGGCGGCGGGATCTTCTCGACGCTGGAGCAGGGCGATCCGACGCACGCCACGCACTTCGAGCGCGTCTTCGGCACTCCGCACAACGTGGACCTGGGCGCATTGTGCGCCGCGACGGGTACGCCGTACGTGAGCGTCGAGACGGTCGACCAACTGCGTACTGCGCTCGCGCCGACCGTCGCCGGCATGGACGTCGTCGAGGTGAAGGTCTCGCGCGACGACCACCGTCCGCTGGGTGAGGCGATGGTGGCCGCGATCAAGCGGCTGTAACAGGCACCTTCGCCGGCGTCCGCTCCGGATGCAGCGTGCGGAGGTGATTGAGCAGCGTCAACGCTACGGCGACCACCAGCGCCGTCGTGGTCAGGATCGGGATCGTCGCGCCGCGCAGTGACGAGTTCAGCGGCGCTGCGATCGTGAAGATCAGGCTGACCGCCGTGATGATCGTCGTCAGCTTCCGGCCGGGCCGCGCCACGGCCAGGAACGGCAGGCACCACAGGAAGTACCAGTCGTGCGCACTAGGCCCCAGCACGACCACTGCGAGCAGTGCGATGCCAACAGCCCGCGCCGCGTAGTGGATCGACGACCGAAGACTCAGTACTGCGATCAGCCCGAGCGCAGCGACCATTCCGACGAGTCGGACGATCTGCAGCGCCTGTGCGGCCGCAGTGTCCTCACCTAGCCAGCCGAGTACGCCGGACGCAGCCATGCCGATCAGATTGGCGATGGAGAACGGCGACCGGACCAGCCCGGGCACATCCAGCGCACCGAACCACCCAGAGCCCACACCGGTCAGCGCGCCGATCGTGAACAGCGTCAGTACCGACACAGCCCCAGCAATCACCAGACTGGCGAACCGGAGCAGCCGTCCGGCCAGCGGGCTCATCACTGCGGCGATAGCGATCACTACTAGGCCGCCCGGCAACTTCACCGCTGCGGCCGCGCCCGCTATGACAGCCGCCGTACCCCACTTGCCAGTCAGCGCTACTGCGAAGGCGCTGCAGGCCAGTCCGATCATCAGTACGTCGTTGTGTGCTGCGCCGATGCCGTGGGTGATCAGCATCGGGTTCAGCACGACCAGCCAGGTCGCGAAGGCCGGGTCGACACGGCAGGCGCTCGCCAGACGCGGTACGGCCCAGGCGATGAGCACTATGCCCAGTACGGCGAGGAGGCGGTGGGCCAGCATCAGCGTGTACGGGTTCATGGTGACGTGGGCGACCAGTCCGCCGTACGCGAGCGGCAGCGGACCGTACGGCGCAGGTGTCTGCATCCACATCGGGTCGACCGCTTCGATGATGTGGCCGGACAGTACGCCGGGGCCTACGTCGTACGGGTTGTAGCCCTTGGCGACCAGCGCGCCCTGGGCGGCATAGCTCCAGGCGTCGCGGCTGAACAGCGGCGGGGTCAGCAGGAGCGGAGCGCTCCAGTACGCCGTCATGCGGAGCAGCTGGAACCGTTCGCCGGCCATGACCCGCCGGCCCACGGTCAGCCAGGCCCAGGCCATCAGCCCGAGCCCGGCGACCATGAACGTGAGGCCGATCATCCGGCCGATCAGCGAGTGACGAAGATCGCCGGTGATCGGCAGACTGGCAACCCACGAGGACTGGGGCACCACCGAGGTCACCAGACTGGCCAGAGCAACGACGACAGAGCCGACCAGCCCACGGACCATCGGCGAACGCATACGCGAAACGCTAGTAGGTCTGAGCGACCTCTACGTGAACAGCGCCTAGCGTCAGGCGGACTCCTTACGGAAAGTGCGCGCTCCGACCGTCAGGCCGATCACTGTGAGCAGTACGACCCAGAACAGGCCCCACAGCGACGCCGAGCTGCTGATGTCGCCGCGGAACAGGGCGCGGACGCCGTTCACGACGTGCTTCAGCGGACTGACGTCGGACAGCCGCTGCAGCCAGGTCGGACCGATCTGCATCGGCAGCAGGATGCCGGACAGCAGCAGCAACGGCATGGCGATGCCGTTGAGCAGCGGGGCCAGCGCGTCCTCGCTCTTGGTGATGAGTGCGACGGAGTACGACAGGGAGGCGAACGTTGCGCCGAGGAGGGCGACGATCACGAGTGAGAGCAGTACGCCGCCCCACGGCGCACGCAGGCCGAGTGGGAGCGCGGCGAGGAGCAGGAGGATGGACTGGACTACGAGTACGACGACGTCACGCAGTACGCGGCCTGCCATCAGGGCCATCCGGGATGCCGGGGTGACGCGGTCGGCCTCGATCACGCCGGCGCGGTACTCCGCGATCAGCCCGAAGCCGACGAACATCGCGCCGAACATGCCGAGCTGGACGATCAGACCGGGGATGAACACCTGGTACGCGTTCGTGGCCTGGCCCTGACTGATCTGCGCGGTGAGCGGCTTGAGCAGCGGGCCGAACAGGAACAGGTACATCAGCGGCTGGCTGAGCATCAGGATCGACCACATCGGATTGCGCAGCGACAGCCGCATCTGCCGGTGGAACACGATCCACGTTTCACGGAGGACGGTCATGCGACGGCCTCTTCCTTCTCGTCGGTGGGGGCGGGGGTGTGCTCGTCGCGGAGCGAGCGGCCGGTCATGGTCAGGAACACGTCGTCGAGGGTCGGGCGGTGTACCTCGACCCCGTGCAACTCGATGCCCTGGGCATCGATCGAGCGGAGCAGGCCGGGGAGCACCGAACCGCCGCGCTGGATGCGGAAACCGACCACGTCGGCGTCGGTCTCGACCTCGACCGCGCCGTCGAGCTCGCGGACGATCTTCATCACGGTCGGAGCCTGGGCGGTGTCGGCGAGACTCAGCCGGACCGCGTCGCCGGAGACCTGCTGCTTGAGGTTCTCCGGGGTGCCGGCGGCAACGATCTTGCCGTGGTCGATGACCAGGATCCGGTCGCAGAGCGCGTCCGCCTCGTCCAGGTAGTGCGTGGTGAGGAAGATCGTCGCGCCGCGGTCACGGAGGCCGCGGATGTGCTCCCAGAGGTTCGCGCGGGCCTGCGGGTCGAGGCCGGTCGTCGGCTCGTCGAGGAAGATCAGCTTCGGGTCGTGGATCAGGCCCATCACGATGTCCAGCCGCCGGCGCTGGCCGCCGGAGAGCGTCTTGCACTGCCGGCGCCAGAGGCCGGGCAGGTCGAACTCCTCGAACAACCGCTGGCCGTCGGCGGATGCCTTCGCTTTCGGTACGCCGTACAGCCGCGCGTGATCGACGACCTCGTCACCGGCGATCGCCTCGGGGAGGGTGGACCCACTCTGGGGGACGTAGCCGATACCGCGTCGTACGCCCACCGGGTCCTTCGCGAGGTCGCAGCCGGCCACGGTCGCGCTCCCGCTGGTCGGCTTGATCAGGGTCGCCAGCATCCGCATGGTCGTGGTCTTGCCGGCCCCGTTCGGCCCGAGAAACCCGACGATCTCCCCGTCGGCCACATCCAGGTCAACACCTTGCACGGCTTGCACCGGACCCCGCTTGGTCTTGAAGGTCCGCACCAGCCCACGCGCTTCGATCATCATGCGGCCAGTGTGACTAATCAACTTTGACTAGTCAATGTTGATTAGCTGAGGGCGGTCGGGCGATTCACGTGGTGGGTGGGTCGGGGATTTCGCCCCAGTGGGTGATCATGCCGGGGGTGGGGGCCCAGTCGGCGGGTTCGCCGGCGAAGGCGTAGGCGCCGGATTTTATCCGGGTGTGGAACTGGCGGGTCCAGTCGAGTTCGCCGTTGTCGCGGGCGGTGGTGATGCGGAACATCTCGACGACGTGGTTGGGGGTGCCGGGGTCCTCGAGGATCTGGCGTTCGGAGAAGGGTTGGGACTTGAGCCAGGCCTCGAGCTGGGTGATTCGTGCCTCGAGGGCGACCAGGACCTCGTCGCGACGCAGGGACCACAGGAAGGCCAGCGCGGCCTGCATCTTGTCGGGGTGGAAGCCGTCGACGGTCCACAGCATGCCGCGGAGGAGCGAGAAGTACTCCGTTTCGCCGTCCGACGTGAGCTTGTACGACGTACGCCCGGGCCGATGCGCCCCGTCCTGCTCCAGTTCGAGCAGGTAGCCGTGCTTGGCGAGCGTCCGCAGGCCGGTGTAGATCGAGCCGGGGTTGATGTTCGCCCACGCCTGCACGTTCCACGTCATCAGCTCGCGCCGCAACTGGTACCCGTACGCCGGCTGGAAGATCCGCACGACGCCGAGCAGCAACAACCGCGTGGTGGACATGTTCGCAGTGTAAATCCGGACGACCCGCACGCGTCCCCAGGCGTACGATCCGGGCCATGGATGTCCGGGTGACGAGCGATCCGCAGGCGTTCGAGCAGACCGTGTTCCCTTTCCTGCAACAGGATCCGGTGCTGCACACGATCATCATGAGCAACGTCCACGAGCGCGCGAACGGTACGGCGCGCGCCGAGTCGGAGCCGTCGTACTTCGTCTCCGTGCACGACCCGGACGTGATCGGCGTCGCGATGCGTACGCCGGGCCGCGGTGTGTACCTCGGCGCCCTCCACGAGGACCTCGCCGAGCCGATCGCCGACGCGTACGCCGACGTACTCGCCGAACTCTCCGGCGTCGCGGGCGACAAGCCTGCCGCGCGCCGGTTCGCGGAGCGGTGGGTCGAGCGGCGCGGCGGAAACCTGACGGAGACGCGCGGCACCCGGCTGCACAAGCTGATCGACTTCACGCCGCTCTCGGCCGACGGAGGTACGCCGCGCCCGATGCGCCCCGACGACATCGACCTGGTCGCCGCCTGGGGCAAGGACGGTTTCGCGGAAGAGCTGTCGACCGGCCACCACGAGTGGGCCGTCGCTCGCCTGGCGGAGGGGACGATGTGGATGTGGGAGGTCGACGGCGAGGCGGTGAGCATGGTCGGCTACCACCTCCCGCTCTTCGGCGTCTGCCGCGTCGGTCCGGTCTACACGCCGCCGGGGCGCCGACGCCACGGGTACGCCGGTGGGCTCACCAGCCATGTCTCCGCGCTAATCCTTGCCGACGGCAACCAGGCCTGCCTGTACACGGACCTGGCCAACCCGACCTCCAACAAGATCTACCACGAGGCCGGCTACCGACCCGTGGCCGACTTCATCGATGTCGAGTTCAGTACGTGAGAGCGCAGCTCACGTCGGACACGTTGGCGTACCGGGATCTCGCATTCCCTTTCCTGCAACGTGATCCGGTCCGGCACCTGATCATCCTGACCAGCGTGCAAGAACACGCCGACAGTCCACGGTCGGACCCGGCGTACTTCGTCTCCGTGCACGACGGACCCGACGACGCAGTCGTAGGCGCTGCGATGCGAGCGCCAGGCCGTCTGGTGTACCTCGGTGCGCTGCGGCCGGAGTACGCCGAGATCGTCGCGGACGCCTTGCTCGAAGTGCTGCCGCACGCGCCAGGGGTGGCGGGCGATCGTGTTGTCGCCGCCCGCTTCGCCGATCGGTGGTGTGCGCGGCGCGGGCGCAGGGCGACCGAGGTCAGGGCCGCACGTCTGCACAAGCTGGACACCTTGTCGCCGCTGCCGGCGGACGGTCGGCCACGCCTCATGACCGCGGCTGATGTCGAAATGGTGGCCGCGTGGGGAGCGGACGGGTTCGCGCAGGAGATCGGGGGGAACTACCTGGACTGGTCCAGGCTGCACCTGCGTGAACGGCGGCTGTGGCTCTGGACGGCCGACGAGGAACCGGTGAGCATGGTCGCTCATCACCTGCCGGTCTTCGGCGTCTGCCGCGTCGGGCCGGTGTACACGCCGCCCGAGCACCGGCGGCACGGGTACGCCGGCGCTCTGACCAGTCACGTGTCTGCCGATCTCCTCTCCGCCGGCAATCAGGCCTGCCTCTACACGAACCTCGCCGATCCGACGTCCAACTCGATCTACCAGCGCGCGGGATACCGCCCGGTCGCCGACTTCGTCGAAATGGCGTTCTCAGCATGATCGTCCGCACCACCAGCGATCCGGCCGCGTTCAAGGAGCTCGTATTCCCTTTTCTGCAAGGCGATCCGGTCCGAAATTCGACGATCCTGACCAATATCGTGGACCGCGTCCACGGCATCATGGACGATCCCGAGCCGCCAGTGTTCGTCTCGGTGCACGATGGCGACGAGGTGGTCGGCGTGGTGCTGAGTACGACGTTGCGCGGCATCAACCTTGCTGATCTCCCGGTGGAGCTCGTGCCGGTGGTGGTCGACGTACTGGCTGAGGCCTCGCCGCGGGCGATCGGGGTGGTCGGGCCGGAGGACTCGGCGCGGTTGTTCGCGGAGGAGTACGCCGTACGCACCGGACGGGCGTTTCGTGAGACGGAGCGGGCTCGGCTGCATCAGCTCGGTGACTTCGTCGAGCAGAAGGCGGATGGTGCGCCGCGTCTCGCGACGGTGGACGATCTGGATGTGGTCGGGCTGATGTTCTCGGGTTTCCGCGCCGAGTCCGGGCATCCGAGTGAGGGCGAGGCGGCGGATCGGCGCTGGATCGGGCAGCGGATCGAGCGGGATCGCGTGTGGGTGTGGGAGGACGGCGGGCGGATCGTCAGTGTCGTTGGTCACCAGGAGCCGGTGTTCGGTGCGGCGCGAATCGGTCCGGTGTACACGCCACCGGAGTACCGCGGTCGGGGGTATGCGAGTGCGCTGACGGCGGAGGTGAGTCGGCGGTTGCGCGGTGCCGGTGATGAGGTGTGTTTGTTCACGGATCTTGCGAATCCGACGTCGAACCGGATCTATGCGGCCATTGGGTTCCGGGGTGTGCGGGACCTGGTTGGTTATGCGTTCGATTGAGCCGGTCCGGCACGTCGTACTGCTGGAGGAGCTGGACGCCGGAGGTGTGCTGGTCGAGGCGGCGGATGGCGGGTTCGCGGTGGCGCGGGAGCCGCGGGGGATTCGGCTCGGTGCGGTCGTCGGGGTGGGGGAGTTGGTTGCGCGGTTGCTTGAGGTGGCGCCGGAGTCGTCGGCGGTCGAGGGGGAAGGTGAGGTTGCCGGGGCCTTTGCCGAGGCGTGGGCTGTTGCTGTGGGCAAGCAGGTTGAGGAGCGGGGCGGCGTACGGCTGTATCGGCTGGGCGAATTGAAGGTGCCGGTGAGCTCGGGGCGGGCGCGGCTGGCCGGGTCCGACGAGGTTGAGCTGTGCGCGGAGTGGTTGGACGCGATGATCGCTGAAGAGGACCAGCTCCGCGGTTGGACGATGCCGCGTCCGTTGGTACGTCCCACGATCGACGGGGTGAGTGCGGCCGCAGCCCGTCGATTCGCGGTCAGGGATCAGGTGCGGCGGTTGATCGACGGCGCGCGATTGTGGGTCCTCGAGGACGGCGGGGTTGTAGTGGCGATGGCGGGGCATCGGCCGGTGCGGGGCGGGGTTGTGCGGTTGGGGCCGATCTACACGCCGCCGGAGTACAGGCGGCGGGGGTACGGGAGTGCGTTGACCGGGCAGCTTGTGGACAACCTGCGGGCGGCCGAGGTCTGTTTGCGGACAGACCTCGGCAATCCGCACTCACATCGCGTGTACCAGCAGCTCGGGTTCGAGACTGTGGTGGATCTGCGGAGGTTTCAGCTGAGCTCGGTGGATTCGCCCGGGGCGAGGCCGAGGTAGGGGCGGTCGTCGGCGTTCAGGAAGCGCGAGAACATGCTCTGACCGATCGGGCTGAGCAGCGCGTCGTGGATGCCGATGGTCTGCTGGGCCTTGATCGACCGCGCGTACTCGACGGCCGGCGGCAGCGCGAACCACGGGCCGGAGATCGGCACGAGGTTGGTGTGTACGGCGCGGTCGGGCTGGGTGAACGAGTCGCCCGGGTGGTAGACGGCGTCGTCGACGAGGAAGCCGATGTTCTCGCACGGTACGCCCCACTCGGGGAGGATCACCGCGTGGTCCTTGCCGTAGGCACTCACCGAGAAACCGGCGGCGTCGAACGACTGCCCGCCCTCGACCACGTGCACCCGCTCACCCAGCGCGGTGAGCTGCGCGGCGACGCCGGCGTTGGTGTAGACGGGCACGTCGAGCGCGGCGACACGGTCGACGTCGAGGTGGTCCTGATGCTCGTGCGTGACGAGGATCGCGTCAGCCTTCTCGAACGCCGCATCCTCACTGAACGATCCGGGATCGATCAGCAGAACCTTCCCGTCCTTCTCCAACCGAACACAAGCATGCGCGAACTTCGTCAACTTCACTTGTCAGTCTCCCAATGCGTCGTTCACCGGAACCACTCAGGCGCTCGCCCCAGCCAGCTTAGTTCGCCCCCGAACACATCCTCAGCCGACCGTGCACCTACTTCCACGGTCGGTTGAGGCAGTTGGTTCAAGCCGTACGTACTGATGGGCTGGGTGAACGCATGCGGGTGCTCGGCACTTTCCCGAGCCTGGCATCCGGTCTGCCGGACCACACGAGCCACCGTCGGCGGGCGGTTGTACGCGGGGGCTTGCCTAGTCGCCTAGGGCGTCTCGCATGGGGACTAGTTTGGCGTTGGTTTCGGCTAGTTCGGCGTTGGGGTTGGAGCCGGCGACTATGCCGGCGCCGGCGAACAGGCGCATGCGGCGGGGGTTTTCGGGGTCGGCCTGGCCGCAGCGGAGGGCTATGCACCATTCGCCGTCGCCGGATGCGTCCATCCAGCCGACCGGGCCGCTGAAGCGGCCGCGTTGCATGCCCTCGATCTCGCCGATCAGGTCGCGCGCGACGGGCGTCGGCGTACCGCAGATCGCCGCCGACGGATGGAGCGCGGCGGCGAGACCGAGAGCAGACGCGCCGTTGTTCGCGACGCCGGCGACGTCGGTCGCGAGGTGCATCACGTTCGGCAGGTGGAGGACGAACGGCGTCTCCGGCACGTTCATCGACTTGCAGTGCGGTTCGAGCGCCTCGGCCACGGAGCGTACGGCGTACTCGTGCTCCTCGAGGTCCTTCGACGACCGCGCCAGCGACGCGGCCAACGCCAGATCGTGCGCGTCATCGCCCGTACGGCGAATCGTCCCCGCCAGCACACGCGACGTGATCAGGCCCTTCTCCCGCCGCACCAGCAGCTCCGGAGTCGCGCCGATCAGACCGTCGACGGAGAACGTCCAGCAGTTCGGGTACGACGTCGCGAGCCGGTGCAGCGGCCAGCGCAGATCGATCGGCTGCTCCGCGATCGCGATCAGGTCGCGCGCGAGCACCACCTTGTCCAGCTCGCCGGCGGTGATCCGGCGTACCGCCTCGGCGACGATGCTCGACCACGCGGTCCCGGTACGGGCGCCGTCCGCGAACGTCACGTCGTACACCGGCGACGGCTCGTGCTTGACCAGCTCAGGAGGCGCGGGCAACGAACTCGCCGGCGACACCGTCGTCACCCAGGTCGTCCCGGCACGACGGCCGACGATGACTTCCGGGACGACCAGAACACTCGGGTCCTCGTCGGTGAAGCCGAACGATCCGAAGCAGACCAGTCCCGACCCTGGTACGCCGACATCGTCGCGGACCACTGCCGCCGCCGTGATCTCCTGCCACCAGCGCATCGCGTCCTGGAAGCGGTTGCCACCGGCAACGTCGAGCCGGGCGGCGACGCCCCAGCCGACCTGGCCGTCGCCCCGCCGGACCCAGGCGAGTCCCCCTTCGGCGGGCAGATGGTCCAGCAGTTGCGCGGACACGTCGTCGACCACCTGGCTGCGGATCACCAGGCGCGGAGCCTGGTCGCGAACCGGCTCAGACAAACTCACGGGACCACTCCTCGCGCGTGCTGCGGCCCCGGGTTGCGGCGGCCGGACGGCTCCCAAGAGATGTACTCACGAGATGCAAGCGTATGCCTGCCGGACAGCGCACCGCCTCACCCGTGATGAACTAGACAGGTGACGCGCGCAGACCTGAGCAAAGAACCGCATGCCGTGGCGGCCATGTTCGACAACGTGGCCGAGGGGTACGACCGGACCAACGCGGTCGCGACGATGGGTCTGGAGAAGCACTACTGGCGACCGGAGACCTTCAAGGAGATCGCGCCGCGGAAGGGGATGAAGATCCTCGACCTGGCGGCCGGGACCGGTGCGTCCAGCATCAAACTGCGCGAGGCCGGCGCCGAGGTGGTGTCCTGCGACTTCTCGGTCGGCATGCTCCGGGTCGGCAAGCGCCGCCACCCCGAGCTCGACCTGATCGCCGGCGACGCGCTCCGGCTCCCGTTCGCCGACGACACCTTCGACGTGGTGACGATCTCGTGGGCGCTACGGAACGTGAACGACGTTTCGGTCGCGCTGAAGGAGATGCTCCGGGTGACCCGTCCCGGCGGGCGCCTCGTCGTACTCGAGCAGTCGCATCCGACCTGGAAGCCGTTCCGGGTCGTGTACCTGGAGTACATGATGCGCGCCGTACCGGCGGTCGCGAAGGTGGTCTCGAGCAACCCCGAGGCGTACGAGTACCTGGCCGAGTCGACCCGCGCGTGGCTCCCGCAGGAGCCGCTGGCCCGGACCATCCAGGAGGCGGGCTGGACCCACGTCCAGTGGCGCAACCTGACCGGCGGCCTGGTCGCCATCCACCGGGGAGTGAAGCCTGTTTAATTACGCAACGGAAATTATGCGTAATTTGCTTGCCAGCAAGGGGGTTGGGGCGAGTTTCGTGTCCGCGTCAGGCAGTCCTAGACTGTCAAGTGACGAGTGCTCGTGAAGCGATTCACGAGCGCACCAGCCCCCTCAGCCAGGCCAGGAATCGAGATGAGCCAGAGCGTGCCGAGCGCGCAGCAGGTGGAGACCGCCGATGTGATCGTCGTCGGTGCCGGGCCCGCCGGATCAGCGGCGGCGTACCACCTGGCGAACGCCGGACTCGACGTGCTGCTGCTGGAGAAGACCGCGTTCCCGCGCGAGAAGGTGTGCGGTGACGGGCTGACCCCGCGCGGCACCAAGCAGCTGATCAACATGGGCATCGACATCTCCGAAGAGGCCGGCTGGATCCGCAACTACGGTCTGCGGATCCAGGGCGCCGGGCACCAGTTGCAGCTCGACTGGCCGGATCTGGCCAGCCACCCGAACTACGGCCTGACCCGCAACCGGATGGACTTCGACGACATGCTCGCCCGGCAGGCCGTGAAGGCCGGGGCGCGGTTGCGCGAGCGGACCAACGTCGGCGCCCCGATCCTCGACGACCGCGGCTTCATCGTCGGCGTCACCGCGAAGCCGGTCGACGACAACGGCCGCCGGGCCGGTGCCGACCTCGAGTTCCGGGCGCCACTGGTGATGGCGGCCGACGGCAACTCGTCCCGGCTCAGCGTCTCGATGGGCATCCACAAGCGCGACGACCGGCCGATGGGTGTCGCGGTCCGGACGTACTTCACCAGCCCGCGGACCAACGACGACTACCTCGAGTCCTGGCTCGAGCTGTGGGCCGACGACCCGAAGCAGCCCGGCGGGAAGGTGCTGCTGCCGGGGTACGGCTGGATCTTCGGGATGGGCGACGGCACGGTCAACGTCGGCCTCGGCATCCTGAACACCTCGGACGCGTTCGGCAAGGTCGACTACGCCGACCTGCTGAAGGCGTGGCTGAAGAACACGCCCGAGGAGTGGCAGTTCCGCGACGAGTTCCAGACCATCCCGATCCGCGGCGCTGCCCTGCCGATGGGCTTCAACCGGCAGCCGCACTACACCCGCGGCCTGATGCTGCTCGGCGACGCCGGCGGCATGGTCAACCCGTTCAACGGCGAGGGCATCCCGTACGCGATGGAGTCCGGGGCGTTCGCCGCCGAGGTCGCCGCCCAGGCGCTGCGCCGGCAGCCGAACCAGCGGGAGCGCGCGCTGACGGCGTACCCGAAGGCGCTGAAGCAGGAGTACGGCGGCTACTACACGCTCGGCCGGATCTTCGTGAAGCTGATCGGAAATCCGGAGGTGATGCGGCTGTGCACGAAGTACGGTCTGCCGCGCACCACGCTGATGAAGTTCACCTTGAAGTTGCTCGCGAACCTCACCGACCCGCGGGACGGGGACGTGATGGACAAGATCATCAACGGTCTCACGAAGCTCGCACCGGCCGCGTAACCGGCGGGGCGAGTGAGCTGAGCCACAGCGCTACTGATAACACAGTCCTGGTAATCCCGGGCTGACCCGATCGACAGAATCAACCGGCTGAAGGAGGGAGCACCCAGCGATGCACCCCTACACACCGATTCTCGCTCTTGGTGTGCTCGCGGCGCTCTTCGTCGCAGGCAGCATCACCGTGAGCGCGCTGGTCGGCCCGAAGCGCTACAACCGGGCCAAGCTGGACTCCTACGAGTGCGGCATCGAGCCGACCCCACAGCCGGTCGGTGGTGGGCGCTTCCCGGTGAAGTACTACATCACCGCGATGCTGTTCATCGTGTTCGACATCGAGATCGTCTTCCTCTACCCGTGGGCGGTGGCCTTCGACCAGATGGCACTGTTCGGGCTGGTCGAGATGGTCATTTTCATCGTCACCGTCTTCATCGCGTACTCGTACGTGTGGCGTCGTGGCGGACTGGAGTGGGACTGACATGGGTCTTGAAGAACAGCTTCCGGCCGGCGTACTGCTGAGCACGGTCGAGGGCCTGCTGGGTTATATGCGTAAGGCGTCGTTGTGGCCGGCAACCTTCGGGCTGGCCTGCTGCGCGATCGAGATGATGACGACCGGCGCGCCGCGGTACGACGCGGCCCGGTTCGGCATGGAGGTCTTCCGGGCGTCGCCGCGGCAGGCCGACCTGATGATCGTGGCCGGCCGGGTGAGCCAGAAGATGGCTCCGGTACTGCGCCAGATCTACGACCAGATGCCCGGCCCGAAGTGGGTGCTGGCGATGGGCGTGTGCGCGTCGTCGGGCGGCATGTTCAACAACTACGCGGTCGTCCAGGGCGTCGACCACGTCGTACCGGTCGACATGTACCTGCCCGGCTGCCCGCCGCGGCCGGAGATGCTGCTGGACGCGTTCCTGAAGATCCACGACCAGATCCAGCACATGAAGCTCGGCGCGCACAAGAAGGCGCTGCAGTCCGAGCAGGAGGCCGCGGCCCTGGTCGCCGCGCCGACGATCGAGATGAAGGGCTTGCTCCGGTGAGCGACACGCAACCCGAGAACCTGCCGGCGACGTCGGCCGCCAGTGACGCGCAGACGCCGCAGGCCGAGGTCATCGAGCAGCGCGAGGGCATGTTCGGTGTCCGCGGTACCGGTGACACCTCCGGCTTCGGCCGGCTCAAGCGCCAGATCGCGTTGCCCGGCAGTACGCCGAAGCCGTACGGCTCCTGGTTCGACGGCGCCGTCGACCGCCTCGAAGGCCTGGTCGGTGACGGCGCGATCGAGAAGGTCGTGGTCGACCGCAACGAGCTGACCCTGCACATCAAGCGTGAGCACCTGGTCGATGTCTGCCAGCACCTGCGCGACGACGAGGCGCTGCGGTTCGAGTTCTGCTCCGGTGTCAGCGGGGTGCACTACCCCGAGGAGACCGGCCGCGAGCTGCACGCCGTCTACCACTTCCTGTCGATCACCCACAACCGCCGGATCCGGCTGGAGGTGTCGGCGCCCGACGCGGACCCGCACATCCCGTCGATCGTCTCGGTCTACCCGGCCAACGACTGGCACGAGCGCGAGACCTGGGACTTCTTCGGCATCGTCTTCGACGGACACCCGGCGCTGACCCGGATCCAGATGCCCGACGACTGGCCGGGCCACCCGCAGCGCAAGGACTACCCGCTCGGCGGTATCGACGTCGAGTACAAGGGCGCTGTCATCCCACCGCCCGACACGCGGAGGTCGTACAACTAATGACCACAACAGATCCGTACGCGACGACCCGGGACACCACCGAGGGCAAGGTCTTCACCGTCACCGGTCAGGACTGGGACTCGGTCGTCTCCGGTCTCGGTGACGAGCCGGAAGAGCACGTCGTCGTCAACATGGGCCCGCAGCACCCGTCCACGCACGGCGTGCTCCGGCTGATCCTCGAGCTCGAGGGCGAGTCGGTGACCGAGGCCCGCTGCGGCATCGGCTACCTGCACACCGGTATCGAGAAGAACATGGAGTTCCGCTCCTGGGTGCAGGGCGTCACGTTCGTCACCCGGATGGACTACCTGTCGCCGTTCTACAACGAGGCGGCGTACTGCCTCGCGGTCGAGAAGCTGCTCGGGATCGAGGACGACATCCCGGACAAGGCGAACGTGATGCGGGTGCTCCTGATGGAGCTCAACCGGATCAGCAGCCACCTGGTCTGTATCGCCACCGGCGGTATGGAGATCGGCGCGCTGACCGTGATGACGATCGGCTTCCGCGAGCGCGAGAAGACCCTCGACCTGTTCGAGCTGATCACCGGCCTGCGGATGAACCACGCGTTCATCCGCCCGGGCGGTGTCGCGCAGGACCTGCCGCCGGGTGCGCTGGACAAGATCCGCGAGTACATCACCTGGATGAACAAGCACCTCAAGGAGTACGCCGAGCTCTGCAACGCCAACCCGATCTTCAAGGCGCGGCTGCAGAACGTCGGCTACCTGGATCTGGCCGGCTGCATGGCGCTCGGCATCTCCGGCCCGACGGTGCGTTCGACCGGTTACGCGCTGGACCTGCGCAAGACCCAGCCGTACTGCGGTTACGAGACCTACGACTTCGACGTACCGACCTGGGACAGCTCGGACTCGTACGGACGGTTCCGGGTCCGGCTGCAGGAGATGCACGAGTCGCTGAAGATCGTCGAGCAGTGCGCCGACCGGCTGGAGAAGATGGAAGGCCAGCCGGTGATGGTGGCCGACAAGAAGATCGGCTGGCCGAGCCAGCTGGCCGTCGGCGCCGACGGGATGGGCAACTCCCTCGACCACATCAAGCACATCATGGGCGAGTCGATGGAAGCGCTGATCCATCACTTCAAGCTGGTCACCGAGGGCTTCCGGGTGCCGGCCGGCCAGGCCTACGTGGCGATCGAGTCGCCGCGCGGTGAGCTCGGCGCGCACGTCGTCTCCGACGGCGGCACCAAGCCGTACCGGGTGCACTTCCGTGACCCGTCCTTCGCAAACCTGCAGGCGATGCCGATCATGTGCGAGGGCGGCCAGGTCGCCGACGTGATCGTCGCCGTCGCCAGCCTTGACCCGGTGATGGGTGGAGTGGACCGCTAAATGGCCGAGAACCACGCGACTGCTACCGACAAGCCGGTGCCGTACAGCACCGGTGACTCGAAGATCACCGACGCCACGATCGCGGAGATGCGCGAGATCATGGCGCGGTACCCGCAGGCCCAGTCGGCGCTGCTGCCGATGCTGCACCTGGTGCAGTCGGTCGAGGGCCGGGTCACCCCGGAAGGCATCGAGATCTGCGCCGACCTGCTCGGGCTGACCGGTGCCGAGGTGTCGGCGGTGGCGACCTTCTACACGATGTACAAGCGCCGTCCGGTCGGCGACTACCACGTCGGCGTCTGCACGAACACGCTGTGCGCGGTGATGGGCGGCGACCTGATCTTCGACCGGCTCAAGCAGCACCTCGACGTCGGCAACGACGAGACCACCGAGGACGGCAAGATCACCCTCGAGCACATCGAGTGCAACGCGGCCTGCGACTATGCGCCGGTGATGACGGTCAACTGGGAGTTCTTCGACGACATGACGCCGGAGACCGCCACCCAGCTGGTCGACGACCTGCGCGAGGGCAACGAGGTCAAGTCGCCGCGTGGCGCCACGATCTGCACCTGGCGCGAGGCCGAGCGGGTGCTGGCCGGCTTCTCCGACGGTCGCGCCGACGAGGGCCCGACCGGCGGTAAGGCGTCGCTGGCCGGTCTCCGGCTGGCCCGCGAACGCAACTGGACCGCCCCCGGCGGCTCCGCCAACGCCGACACCCAGAAGGAGGGCTGACCATGACTGACACGCTGACCCCGGTGCTGTCCGACAACTGGGACCAGATCAGGTCCTGGCAGCTGTCGTCGTACCAGCGCTCCGGCGGGTACGACGCCCTCCGTACGGCGCTCGGGATGCAGCCGGCCGATGTCGTCACCGCCGTCAAGGACTCCGGTCTGCGCGGCCGCGGCGGCGCGGGCTTCCCGACCGGGATGAAGTGGTCGTTCATCCCGCAGGACAACCCGAAGCCGAAGTACCTGGTGGTGAACGCGGACGAGTCCGAGCCGGGCACCTGCAAGGACATCCCGCTGATGATGGCCTCGCCGCACACGCTGGTCGAGGGCGTCATCATCGCGTCGTACGCGATCCGCGCGTCGGTCGCGTTCATCTACGTGCGCGGTGAAGTGCTGCACGTGATCCGCCGGCTGCAGCAGGCCGTGCAGGAGGCCAAGGACGCCGGCTTCATCGGCCAGAACATCCTCGGTACCGGCTACGACCTCGACGTGGTCGTGCACGCCGGCGCCGGCGCCTACATCTGCGGCGAGGAGACGGCGCTGCTGGACTCGCTCGAAGGACGTCGCGGTCAACCTCGTCTGCGCCCTCCGTTCCCCGCGGTCGCGGGCCTGTACGGCTGCCCCACTGTTATCAACAACGTCGAGTCGATCGCGTCGGTTCCCGCCATCATCAAGAACGGCGCGGACTGGTTCGGCTCGATGGGCACCGAGAAGTCCAAGGGCATGACGCTGTACTCGCTGTCCGGGCACGTCGTCCGCCCGGGCCAGTACGAAGCCCCGATGGGGATCACGCTGCGCGAGCTGATCGACCTCGCCGGCGGCGTCCGCGAGGGCCACACGCTGAAGTTCTGGACGCCGGGTGGTTCGTCCACGCCGCTGCTGACGGCCGAGCACCTCGACGTACCGCTGGACTACGAGGGCGTCGGGTCGGTCGGGTCGATGCTGGGCACCAAGGCCCTGCAGATCTTCGACGACTCGGTCTGCGCGGTCCGCGCCGTACTGCGGTGGACCGAGTTCTACAAGCACGAGTCCTGCGGCAAGTGCACGCCCTGCCGTGAGGGCACGTGGTGGCTGGTGCAGATCCTCGAGCGCCTCGAAGCAGGTAACGGCACCGAGGAAGACCTGGTCACGCTGCTCGATCTGTGCGAGAACATCACCGGCCGCTCGTTCTGCGCGCTGGCCGACGGTGCGACCGCTCCGATCACCAGCTCGATCCAGCACTTCAAGGACGAGTACCTGGCGCACTTCGAGAACGGCGGCTGCCCGTTCGACCCGATGGCAAGCACTGTCTTCGCGACCGCTGGAGCTAGCGCATGACGATCCAAGCGAACCCGCCGGCCGGGTCGGAGGTGGAGCGGACCGACCTGGTCACCGTGACCATCGACGACATCGAGGTCAAGGTTCCGAAGAACAGCCTGGCGATCCGGGCCGCCGAGCAGATCGGCATCCAGATCCCGCGGTTCTGCGACCACCCGCTGCTCGACCCGGTCGGCGCCTGCCGGCAGTGTCTGGTCGAGGTCACCGACGCGGGGAACGGCCGCGGTATGCCGAAGCCGCAGGCGTCCTGCACGCTGACGGTTGCCGACGGCATGGTGATCCGCACCCAGGTGAGCTCGCCGGTGGCCGACAAGGCACAGCACGGGAACATGGAGTTCCTGCTGATCAACCACCCGCTGGACTGCCCGGTCTGCGACAAGGGCGGCGAGTGCCCGCTGCAGAACCAGGCGATGTCCAACGGCGGCGGCGAGTCCCGGTTCCACGAGTCGCACGGGGTCAAGCGGACCTACCCGAAGCCGATCAACATCTCGGCCGAGGTCCTGCTGGACCGCGAGCGCTGCATCCTCTGCGCGCGCTGCACCCGGTTCTCCGAGCAGATCGCCGGTGACCCGTTCATCGCGCTGATCGAGCGCGGCGCGCTGCAGCAGGTCGGTATCTACGAGAAGGAGCCCTTCGAGAGCTACTTCTCCGGCAACACGATCCAGATCTGCCCGGTCGGTGCGCTGACCAGTGCGGCGTACCGCTTCCGCTCGCGGCCGTTCGACCTGGTGTCGGTGCCGTCGGTGGCCGAGCACGACGCGTCCGGTGCGGCGATCCGGATCGACTACCGGCGCGGCAAGGTGATGCGCCGGCTGGCCGGCGACGACCCGCAGGTCAACGAGGAGTGGATCTCCGACAAGGACCGGTTCGCGTTCCAGTACGCGACCACCGGCGACCGGCTGACCCACCCGATGATCCGCGAGGACGGCGAGCTGCGGCCGGCGTCCTGGCCGGAGGCACTCTCTTTCGCGGCCGAGAAGCTGAACGCGGCCCGCGGCAACGCGGCGGTGCTGACCGGTGGCCGGCTGACCCTCGAGGACGCCTACGCGTACTCGAAGTTCGCGCGGGTCGCCCTGGGCAGCAACGACATCGACTTCCGGGCCCGGCCGCACTCCGCGGAGGAGGCGGACTTCCTCGCCGCCGCGGTGGCCGGCACGGGTCTGGGTACGACGTTCACCGATCTGGAGAACGCCGGCACCGTGCTGTTCGCTGGGTTCGAGCCCGAGGAAGAGGCAGCGTCGGTCTTCCTCCGGGTCCGCAAGGGCGTCCGGACGCACGGGACCAAGGTGTTCACGGTCGCGGCGCACCGCTCGCGCGGCATCGAGAAGCTGGACGGCGTCGCCGTACTGACATCGCCCGGTACCGAGGCCGCCGTACTCGGGGATCTCGGTAACGCCGGTGAGGCCGGCGCACCTGCCCGGGCCGCGCTCGGTACGGACTCGATCATCGTCGTCGGCGAGCGGCTGGCGAGCGTCCCGGGCGGGTACTCGGCCGCGCTGCGGCTGGCGCTCGACACGGGTGCGCAGCTGGCCTGGATCCCGCGCCGTGCGGGTGACCGGAGCGCGCTCGAGGCCGGCTGCCTGCCGGGTCTGCTGCCCGGTGGCCGCCTGGTGACCGACCCGCAGGCGCGGGTCGACCTGCAGGCCGCCTGGGACGTGGAGCACCTGCCGGCCGAGACCGGCAAGGACCTGACGGAGATCCTCGCCAACGCCGGATCGCTGCAGGCGCTGGTCGTCGCGGGTGTCGAGATCGACGACCTGCCCGACCCGGCCGCGGCGCTGGCCGCGCTCGAGGCGGCGCCGTTCGTGGTCAGCTTCGAGGTCCGCAACTCCCAGGTGACCGAGTACGCCGACGTGGTCTTCCCGGTCGTACCGCCGGTGGAGAAGTCCGGCACCTTCGTGAACTGGGAGGGCCGCGAGCGGTCGTTCCCGGTCGTGCTCAAGGTGCCGACCGCGATGCCGGACGTCCGCGCGCTGGCCGCGCTGTCGCAGGAGATGGGCCGCTCGATCGGGTTCAGCACGCCGGACGGCGCGAAGCGCGAGTTCGACGAGCTCGGCCGCTGGGACGGCGACCGTGCGCAGGAGCCGACGTACCAGGCCGCTCCGGCGCTCGGCGCGTTCGACTCCACCCGCCTCGCGACCTGGCGGATGCTGATCGACGACAGCCGGGCCTGCGACGGTGAGCCGCACCTGACCGCGACCGCGCGTACGCCGGTCGCCCGGATCTCGCTCACCACCGCACGCCGGGTCGGTGTCGCCGACGGGGACGAGCTGGTGGTGAGCACCGACGCCGGGTCGATCCGGCTGCCGGTCGTGATCACCCCGATGACCGACAACGTGGTCTGGCTGCCGACCAACTCGGCCGACTCCCACGTCCGCCGGTCACTGCACGCAGACCATGGCTCGATCGTGACGATCGCCGGAGGGAACGCATGACCATCCCACTCGCCGTGCCGGATGCGGGGGTCGGTCACGACCCCTGGTGGGTGATCCTGATCAAGGTCCTCTTCATCTTCGTCTTCCTGGTGGTGTTGACGCTGTTCAACATCTGGTGGGAGCGCCGGGTCGTGGCCCGGATGCAGCAGCGGATCGGCCCGAACGTGCACGGCCCGCAGGGTCTGCTGCAGTCGCTGGCCGACGGCGTCAAGCTGATGCTGAAGGAAGACCTGATGCCGAAGGGCGTCGACCGGTTCGTCTTCGTGCTCGCGCCCGCGATCGTCGCCGTACCGGCCTTCCTCACCTTCGCGGTGATCCCGTTCGGGCCGACGGTGCGGATTCCCTGGACCGACACCTACACCCGGCTGCAGCTGACCGACCTGCCGGTCTCGGCGCTGTACGTGATGGCGGTCGCCTCGATCGGCATCTACGGCATCGTGCTCGGCGGCTGGTCGTCGAACTCGACGTACTCGCTGCTCGGCGGTCTGCGCTCGAGCGCGCAGATGATCTCGTACGAGGTCGGCATGGGGCTGGCCCTGGTGACCGTGTTCCTGTTCGCCGGTTCGATGTCCACCTCGGAGATCGTGGCCGCGCAGTCGCACCAGACCGTGCACTGGTTCGGGACGGCGATCCCGCTGCCCGGGTGGTACGCGTTCCTGTTGTTCCCGTCGTTCGTGATCTACGTGATCTCGATGGTCGGCGAGACGAACCGGGCGCCGTTCGACCTGCCCGAGGCCGAGGGCGAGCTGGTGGCCGGCTTCCTGACCGAGTACTCCTCGATCAAGTACGCGATGTTCTTCCTGGCCGAGTACATCAACATGGCGACCGTGTCCGCGCTGGCCACCACGCTGTTCCTGGGCGGCTGGCGGGCACCGTGGCCGATCTCGATCTGGGACGGCGCGAACTCCGGCTACTGGCCGGTGCTGTGGTTCATGGGCAAGCTGATGGCCTTCATCTTCTTCTACATCTGGCTGCGCGGAACGCTGCCGCGGCTGCGCTACGACCAGTTCATGAAGCTCGGCTGGAAGATCCTGATCCCGATCTCGCTGGCCTGGATCCTGCTGGTCGCCACCGTCCGCGCGGTCGGCCGGGAGACCAACTTCAGCCGGACGACGCTGCTGGTCGCGGCCGCCGTGGTGCTGGTGATCGCGGTCATCAGCATGTTCGTCCCGCAGAAGCCGAAGGACGAGGACAAGCCTGAGGTTGCCGACGGCAAGGAATTCGACGCCTTCGCCGGTGGCTTCCCGGTTCCACCACCGATCACCACTCAACAGTCCGAGACGAAATCGGGGGCAGCCTCCCGTGGCTAGTGTCAAAGAGTCCCTCTGGGACCCGGTAGCCGGGTTCGGCGTCACCTTCCGGACGATGTTCCGGAAGGTGTTCACCGAGGAGTACCCGTTCGAGAAGAAGCCGACCGCACCGCGCTTCCACGGCCGGCACCAGCTGAACCGCTGGCCGGACGGGCTGGAGAAGTGCATCGGCTGTGAGCTGTGCGCGTGGGCATGCCCCGCGGACGCGATCTACGTCGAGGGTGCCGACAACACCGAGGGCGGCCGGATGTCGCCGGGTGAGCGGTACGGGCGCGTCTACCAGATCAACTACCTGCGCTGCATCCTCTGCGGTCTGTGCATCGAGGCCTGCCCGACCCGGGCGCTCACGATGACCAACGAGTACGAGCTGGCCGACACCAGCCGCGAGTCCCTCATCTACGAGAAGAAGGACCTGCTGGCGCCGCTGCTGCCGGGTATGCAGGAGCCGCCGCACGAGATGCAGCTCGGCGCGACCGAGAAGGACTACTACCTCGGTCTGACCGGTGCCGCCGTACCGGCCGAGGGGAGTGACGCGAAGTGATCACCCTGGTGACCGGCCCGCAGGTCGCGTTCTGGCTGCTGGCCCCGGTGATGATCCTGGCCGCGATCGGCATGGTGCTGGTCCGCAAGGCGGTGCACTCGGCGCTGCTGCTGGCGACCGTGATGATCTGCCTCGCGGTGCAGTACGCCGCCCAGGACGCGCCGTTCCTGTTCGCAGTACAGATCATCGTCTACACCGGCGCGATCCTGATGCTGTTCCTGTTCGTGCTGATGCTGGTCGGCGTCGACGCCTCGGACTCGCTGGTGGAGACGATCCGCGGTCAGCGGCTGCTGGCCGGGATCGCGTTCATCGCGTTCGGCGTACTGCTGGTCGCCGCCGTCGGCAACGCGACGTTCGGGCACCCGACCGGGCTGGCCGACGCGCAGCCGGACGGGAACCCGAAGGCGATCGCGGCGCTGTTGTTCGGCAAGTACGTCTGGGCGTTCGAGGTCACCTCGGCGCTGCTGATCACCGCGGCGATGGGCGCCATGATGCTGGCCCACCGCGAGCGGCTGACCAAGAAGCGCACCCAGCGTGACCACGCCGAGGAGCGGATCCGCAAGTACGCCGAGCAGGGCATCCACCCTGGTCCGCTGCCGACCCCCGGCGTACTGGCCCGGCACAACGCCGTCGACACGCCGGCGCTGCTGCCCGACGGGTCGATCGCACCGACCTCGGTTTCGCGCGTGCTCCAGGCACGTGGCACCGTGTTCCCCGAAACCGAGGAGCGCGAAGAGATCGAGACGGTCCGGGAAATCAGCGAAGGCGAGTACCCGGCAGAGGAGGACGACAAGTGAGCACCGAGCCGTACATCGTGCTTGCGGCGATTCTTTTCAGCATCGGCGCACTGGGCGTGCTGGTACGCCGGAACGCGATCGTCGTCTTCATGTGCGTCGAACTGATGCTGAACGCGACCAACCTCGCGTTCGTCAGCTTCGCCCGCCAGCACGGCAACCTCGACGGTCAGATCGCCGCCTTCTTCGTGATGGTGGTGGCCGCGGCCGAGGTCGTGATCGGGCTGGCGATCATCATGGCCATCTTCCGCACCCGTCGCTCGGCCTCGGTCGACGACGCCAACCTGCTCAAGTACTGAGGTAAGCACCGATGAGTCATGAGCTGACGTGGCTGCTGGTCGCGGTACCGGCGGTGTCCGCGGCGATCCTGTTGCTCGGTGGCAAGGCCACCAACGCATGGGGTCACCTGCTGGGCACGCTGGCGCCGCTGATCTCCTTCGCCTTCGGCGTCGTGCTGTTCTTCCAGATGCGCGGCAAGCCCGACGGCGAGCGGTCCGAGACGGTCAAGCTGTTCGAGTGGTTCTCGGTCGGCCACATCACGGTCGACTTCACCCTGCTGATCGACCCGCTGTCGATCCTGTTCGTGCTGCTGATCACCGGTGTGGGTTCGCTGATCCACATCTACTCGATCGGCTACATGGAGCACGACGAGCGCCGGCGGCGGTTCTTCGGGTACCTGAACCTGTTCATCGCCTCGATGCTGCTGCTGGTGCTGGCCGCCGACTACCTGCTGGTCTTCGTCGGCTGGGAGGGCGTCGGTCTGGCGTCGTACCTTCTGATCGGCTTCTGGCAGTACAAGACGACGGCAGCGGTCGCCGCGAAGAAGGCGTTCGTGGTGAACCGGGTCGGTGACATCGGCCTCTCGCTCGCGGTGATGAGCATGTGGGCGCTGTTCGGCTCCTCGGCCTTCGGCACCGTGAACGCCGGCGCCGAGCACCTGTCGAAGACCTGGGCCACACTGCTCGGCCTGATGCTGCTGCTGGCCGCCTGCGGTAAGTCCGCGCAGGTGCCGCTGCAGTCCTGGCTGCTGGACGCGATGGAAGGCCCGACCCCGGTGTCGGCGCTGATCCACGCGGCGACCATGGTCACCGCGGGCGTCTACCTGGTGGTCCGCTCGCACGCGATCTTCGAGCAGTCCGACGCCGCCTCGACCGCGGTGGTGATCGTCGGTACGGTCACCGCGCTCGCCGGCGCGATCATCGGTTGCGCCAAGGACGACATCAAGAAGGCGCTGGCCGGTTCGACGATGAGCCAGATCGGCTACATGATGCTGGCCGCCGGCCTCGGCCCGGCCGGGTACGTGTTCGCGATCTTCCACCTGCTCACCCACGGCTTCTTCAAGGCCAACATGTTCCTCGGCGCCGGATCGGTTATGCACGGCATGAACGACGACGTGAACATGCGCCACTACGGAGCCCTGCGGACGGCGATGAAGGTCACCTTCGTGACGTTCGGCTTCGGCTACCTGGCGATCCTCGGCATCCCGCCGTTCGCCGGCTTCTTCAGCAAGGACAAGATCATCGAGGCCGCGTTCGCGGACAACATCGTGATCGGTCTCTGTGCGCTGCTCGGCGCCGGTATCACCGCGTTCTACATGACGCGGGTGATGATGATGACGTTCTTCGGCAAGAAGCGCTGGGACGACGACGTGCACCCGCACGAGTCGCCCAAGGTGATGACGTGGCCGCTGATCATCCTGGCCGCGCTCTCCCTCGGCGGCGGTGCGCTGTACTTCGCCGGCCACTGGATCGTCGACTGGCTGACCCCGGTCGTCGGTCACGAGGAGGAGCACGCTCGGCTGAGTGCGACCGTGATGACGATCATCACGCTCGCGGTCGTTGCCGTCGGCATCGCGATCTCGGTGCTGATGTACCGCCGGGACATCCCGCGCGAGGCGCCGGCCGGCTCGCCGATCACCACGTTCGCGCGCCGTGACCTGTACGGCGACGCACTGAACGAGGCCCTCTTCATGCGCCCGGGCCAGTACCTGACCCGGACCCTGGTCTGGCTCGACAACCGGGGCGTCGACGGCCTGGTCAACGGCCTGGCCGCACTCTTCGGCGGACTGTCCGGCCGGCTCCGCCGGTTCCAGACGGGCTTCGTCCGTTCGTACGCACTCAGCATGGTCTTCGGCGCCGCATTCGTGGTCGTCGCCCTCCTCGCGGTGAGGTTGTCGTGAACATCGGTTGGCTGACCCTGTTACTGCTCCTGCCATTCGTCGGGGCCGTCGCGACGATGCTGGTGCCCAAGGCGAAAGGCCTGCTGGCCAAGCAGATCGCGCTCGGGTTCTCGCTCGTCACGCTGGTGCTGACCGTGATCGTTGCGATCGGCTACCACCGCAACGGCGCCGACGACTACGCCGAGACGTACACCTGGATCAAGGCCTTCGGCGCGCACTACGCGCTCGGCCTCGACGGTGTCGGCGTGGTGCTGGTGGTGCTGACCGCGCTGCTGTCGCCGATCGTGATCATCGCGTCTTGGAACGACGCACAGAACGGCCGCTGGTCGGAGAAGTCCTTCTTCGCCTGGATCCTCGGCCTGGAGGCACTGTCGATCGGCGTGTTCGCCGCGACCGACGTGTTCCTCTTCTACGTGCTGTTCGAGGCCACGCTGATCCCGATGTACTTCCTGATCGGCGGCTTCGGCGGTCCGCAGCGTTCGTACGCCGCGGTGAAGTTCCTGCTGTACTCGCTGCTCGGCGGTCTGCTCATGCTGGCCTCGGTCGTCGGCCTGTACGTCGTCTCGGCCAAGCACGGCGCCCCGTCGTACCTGCTGTCCGACATGGTGAAGCTGGACATGAGCCAGAACACCGAGCGCTGGCTGTTCCTCGGCTTCATGTTCGCGTTCGCGGTCAAGGCGCCGATGGTGCCGTTCCACACCTGGCTGCCGGACGCGGCCGGTGAGGCGACGCCGGGTACGTCGGTGCTGCTGGTCGGCATCCTGGACAAGATCGGCACCTTCGGGATGATCCGGTTCTGCCTGGGCCTGTTCCCGAACGCGTCCCAGTGGGCCACCCCGGTCGTGCTGGTGCTCGCGCTGATCTCGGTGCTGTACGGCGCGCTGCTGGCGATCGGGCAGACCGACATCAAGCGGCTGATCGCGTACACCTCGATCTCGCACTTCGGCTTCATCGTGATGGGTATCTTCGCGCTGACGTCGCAGGGCCTGACCGGGTCGACGCTGTACATGTTCAACCACGGTCTCTCCACCGCGGCGCTGTTCCTCGTCGCCGGATACCTGATCTCCCGGCGCGGGTCCGCGCGGATCGCCGACTACGGCGGGGTCGAGAAGGTGGCACCGGTGCTGGCCGGCACGTTCCTGTTCGCCGGCCTGTCCAGCCTCGCGCTGCCCGGTCTGTCGCCGTTCATCTCCGAGTTCATGGTGCTGGCCGGGACGTTCAGCCGGCACAAGGTGATCGCGGTGATCGCCGTACTCGGTATCGTGCTGGCCGCGCTGTACATCCTGCTGATGTACCAACGCACGATGACCGGTCCGGTCCGCGACGGGATCGAGAAACTGAAGGACCTGAACCCGCGTGAGGTGCTCGCGATCGCGCCGCTGGTGATCCTGATCATCGGCTTCGGTATCTACCCCAAGCCCGTGGTCGACATCATCAAGCCCGCGGTCGAATCGACCATGCAGCGGGTCGGCGTGACCGACAAGGCACCGCAGATCCCCGTGACGGAGGGACAGAAGTGAGCGCGATGTTGCTGCCGCTGGCGGACTTCACGGCGCCGAAGATCGAGTACAACGAGCTGGCTCCGCTGCTCGTCGTCTTCGGTGCGGCGTGCGTCGGCGTCCTGGTCGAGGCGTTCCTGCCCCGGTCCTTGCGGCACCTGGTGCAGCTGTCGATCACGGTGGTCGCCGTGGTCGTGTCGGGGGTCCTGACCGGCATCCTGATGAACGACAACAAGGAACTGATCGCCGCGCAGGGTGCGATCTCGGTGGACGGCCCCGCGCTGTTCACCTGGCTGATCCTGCTGGCGCTGACGCTGATCAGCGTGCTGCTGTTCGCCGAGCGGTCGATCGACGGCGGCCTGTCCGCGTTCGCCGGCCAGGCGGCCGCCGTACCGGGTTCCGAGGCCGAGCGGGAGGGTACGGCGGCCCGGATCGAGCACACCGAGATCTTCCCGCTGACCCTGTTCGCGGTCGGCGGCATGATGCTGTTCGCCGCGTCGAACGACCTGCTGGTGCTGTTCGTCGCGCTCGAGGTCTTCTCGCTGCCGCTGTACCTGCTCTGCGGCCTGGCGCGTCGTCGCCGGCTGATCTCGCAGGAAGCCGCGATGAAGTACTTCCTGCTCGGTGCGTTCTCGTCGGCGTTCCTGCTGTTCGGCATCGCGCTGCTCTACGGGTACGCCGGCACCATGTCGCTCGGCGGGATCGCGGACGCGCTGTCCACCCAGACCGGTGGCGACACGATCCTGCTGGCCGGGACCGGCCTGGTGGGTGTCGGCCTGCTGTTCAAGGTCGGCGGCGTACCGTTCCACTCCTGGACCCCGGACGTGTACCAGGGCGCCCCGACGCCGGTCACCGGCTTCATGGCGGCCTGCACCAAGATCGCCGCGTTCGTCGGTCTGATGCGGGTCTTCTACGTCGCCCTCGGCGGCACGCGCTGGGACTGGGCGCCGATGATGTGGATCGTCGCGATCCTCACCATGGTCATCGGTTCGATCGTCGCGATCACCCAGACCGACGTGAAGCGGATGCTGGCGTACTCGTCGATCGCGCACGCAGGCTTCCTGCTGACCGCGTTCGTCGGCCTCGCGCAGGCGGGCAGCGGCGTACACAACGGGATCACGTCGACCCAGGCGGTGCTGTTCTACCTGGTCTCGTACGGCTTCCCGACCATCGGCGCGTTCGCCGTCGTCACGCTGGTGCGCGACGCCGGGGGCGAGGCGACCCATCTGTCCCGCTGGGCGGGCCTGGGCAAGAAGTCGCCGCTGCTGGCCGGCATCTTCGCGTTCTTCCTGCTGTCCTTCGCCGGTATCCCGCTGACCGCGGGCTTCACCGGCAAGTGGGCGGTCTTCAGCGCGGCCTGGACCGGCGGCGCGTGGCCGCTGGTCGTCGTCGCCGTACTGTCGAGCCTGGTGGCCGCGTTCTTCTACGTCCGCGTGATCGTGCTGATGTTCTTCTCCGACCTGCCGGCCGACGCGCCGGACGTGGCGCTGCCCGGCTGGCAGACCACGTCGGCCGTTGCGCTGGGTCTCGCCGCCACGGTGGTTCTCGGTCTGGTTCCCGGACCGGTCCTCGACCTGGCGGCCCGAGCTGGTGAGTTCATCCGTTGAGTCCGACCCCGCTGCCGGCCGAGAGCCTGGGATTCGAGTTCGCCGACGCGGCGCTCGAGTCCCGGGTTCGTGCTGGGCTGGAACGGGTCGAGCAGGCCTTGCTCGACGCGACCCAGTCCGAGGCGCCGTTCGTCACCGCGGCCGCCCAGCACGTGATGCTTGCCGGTGGCAAGCGGTTCCGGCCGCTGCTGGTGCTGCTCGGCGCCGAGTTCGGCGCTGATGTCGCGTCCGACGAGGTGGTGAAGGCGGCGGTCGTCGTCGAGCTCACGCACGTCGCGACGCTGCACCACGACGACGTGATGGACGAGGCGGCGCTGCGGCGCGGCTCGTCCACCGCGAACGCGCGCTGGGACAACTCGGTCGCGATCCTGTCCGGCGACTGGCTGTTCGCCCGCGCGTCGGACCTGGTCGCGGACCTCGGGCCGGAAGCGGTCCGGATCCAGGCCCGCACCTTCGGCCGGCTGGTCGAGGGGCAGATCCGCGAGACGATGGGTGTCGGCGAAGGCCAGGACCCGTTGAAGCACTACCTGTCGGTGGTCGCCGACAAGACCGGTTCGCTGATCGCGACGTCCGCCCTCTTCGGCGCCCGGTACGCCGGTGCGTCGGAGGAAGTGCAGGAGTCGCTGCGGGCGTTCGGCGAGGAGATCGGCGTCGCCTTCCAGCTCGCCGACGACCTGCTCGACATCGCCTCCGAGTTCGACCAGTCCGGCAAGACGCCTGGCACGGATCTCCGTGAAGGCGTGCCGACGCTCCCGGTCCTGATCTTCCGCGCCCAGGCAGATCCCACGGATCCGAGGGACGCCCGGCTGCTGGATCTGCTGGACTCCGACCTCTCCGACGACGAGCGGTTGTCCGAGACGCTGGACCTGCTCCGCTCCCACCCGTCCTTCCAGCAGGCCGAGGACGACGTACGCCGCCGTGCCGCCGACGCCCGCAAGCTCCTCAGCACGCTCCCCGAAGGCCCCGGCCGGGAAGCCCTCGACACCCTCTGCGACCTGGTAGCCACCCGCTCCGTCTGACGCGAGTCACCTTCGGGTGAGGTGGAAACGCCGGTAGGCGGTGATCGGGCGGTGCTTCTCGACGTACCCGCCGTCCGGGGTGCGGGTGATCTGGCCGGTCTCGATGCCGTGTTTGACGACCTCCGCGTCCTGCTGCTGCAGGCCCAGGCAGATGCGACGGGTGATGGTGAAGGCGATCGGCGGGCCGAGGATCAGCAACGCCTGGAACAGGTGGATCAGCGCGTTCACCGACAGGTGGAACTGGACGGCCATCGTGTCGGCGCCGGCCGCGGCCCAGAGGACGCCGTAGAAAACGACTCCGGCCACACCGATGCCGGTGCGGATCGGGTTGCTGCGGGGGCGTTCGAGCAGGTTGTGCTCCCGTCGGTCGCGGGTCACTCGCTCCTCGATGAACGGGTAGATCCCGACGAGCGCGAGGAACAGCGTGCAGATCGCAACCGGGAGCAGGATGGCGAAGCTGATGGTCCTGCCCCACCACACGACCTCCCATCCCGGTGCCAGCCGCAGCGCTCCGTCGAGGAAGGCCAGGTACCACGCGGGACCGACTCCGGCCGACGTGTTCGCTGGATCGGCCGGACCGAACAGCCACACCGGGTTGATAGTCGCCAGCGCGGCCATCAGGCTCACCACTCCGGTGACGAAGCAGAACAGGCCCGCGCCCTTGACCACGGCGACAGCCGCCGGACTTCCCACCACGTTGTCCTCGGTTCGCCCGGGGCCGGCGAACTGCGCCGGCTTGTTCCTCAACGCGAGAAGCCCGCTGACGATGAAGAGCGCAAAGAGCAGTGCGGGTAGGACGATGACGTGCAGCGGGTAGAACCGCGTGATCACGTCGCCGGGGAAGTCTCCTCCGAACAGCAGCGCGGACAGTTGAGTACCCACGAACGGGGTCGCCTGCAGCACGCCGTCGAGTACGGCGAGGCTCGTGCCGGAGGCCATGTCGTCCGGGAGCGACGTACCGGTGAGGCAGGCGCCCAGCGTGATGATCAGCAGCCCGAAGACGACCACCCAGTTCAGTCGCCGCGGCCGGCGGAACCCGGCGGTGAAGAACAGCCGCAACAGGTGTAGCAGGATCGCCGCCACCATGATCAGCGCGCCCCAGTGGTGCATCTGCCGGATCAGCAGGCCACCGCGCATCTCGAAGCTGATCGACATCGTCGAATCGAGGGCCTGCGACATCTGTACGCCGTGCAGCGGTGTGTACGGGCCGTCGTACACAACGTGTTGGACCGACGGTTCGTACGGCACCATCAGCACGAGGCCGGTGAGCGTCACCACAACGAAGCTGTAGAAGGCGATCTGGCCGAACAGCAGCGACCAGTGGTCAGGAAAGACTCGCGCTCGCAGATTGCTCCAGGGACCATGCATGATTCGGCCCTCCTCATACATACGACCCCGCAGCACCCGAGACTGTGACGCCTCGTGTCACACCTCACAGGCTCCTAGAAGGAGTTCTGCCGGCGTGCGGCCCGTGGGCGGGCGTCGGGGTCGTAGAGGTGGCGGGCCAGCCAGGGGGCCCAGAGCGACTGGGTGCGGGTCAGGGGCTGTGGGTGATGGGCGCGGATGCGGCCCTGAGGGCGCGGGCCCTGCCGGTTTCCGGCGTACCACTGGTCAAGGCTGGCGGCGACGGACTTCCACTGCGCGAAGCCGGTGTGGGGATCGAGGTCGGGGGACTCGGTGCAGAGGTGCTCGGACCACAGTTCGTGGCGGAGGGAGCGGGCGAGTTCGGGGGAGTCGATTGCGCAGGTCAGTTCGCTGTCGTTGGTCCAGGAGCGGCGGTTGAAGTTGTCGGAGCCGCAGGTCATCCACCTGTCGTCGACGATGCAGACCTTGGCGTGGACATAGATCGGTACGCCGTTCTCGTTCTCGAGGTCGTAGATGGCGACCCGGTCGGAGTCGAGCCGGCGGAGTGCGTCCAGTTGGGCGTGCCGCGCGGGTGGTCCGCTGACCCGGCCGTCCTGGTCCGGGTACCGCGGTACGACGGCGATGATGCGCAGGTCCGGCGACCGCTGTAGGGCCGCGTGCAGTCCTTCGGTCACCGCGTCCGACCAGAGGTACTGGTCCTCGACGTAGATCAGCCTCTGCGCGCGCCCGAACGCCTTCAAATAGGCGCGCGCGATGCTGCGCTCGCCATCCGGCGCGAACGGGAATCCGGGATGCTTGTGTGCGTACGTCCGCAGTACCTGGACGGCATGCGGTCCGGCCGGCGGCGGGTCCGGGAACGCCTCCGGCAGGTTGCCCGGACGCCGCGGCATCCGGGCCAGCCGCTGCACCAGCATCCGGTACGGCGTACGCCGGTCCAGCGGGTGTGGATCGTCCCACCGTTCCACGAAGCACCTGAGCAGATCGCCAACCACCGGTCCGCGGACCTCGAGCGTCAGGTCGTGCCATGGCGCGCGGTCGCCGTACCGCGGATCCATCGGCGCGGTCTGCGGATCGCCCTGGTGGCGTTTGTCGTCGCGGCGGCCGTGGCACAGGTCGATGCCGCCGACGAACGCGACATCGGCGGCCGGATCGTCGTGGTGCCTGATGACGAAGAGCTTCTGGTGGTGCGAGGCGAGCCGGCGTACGCGTTGGTCGAGCAGGACCTCACCGCCGGCCTCGTTCAACTCGGTGCCGAGGTGCTGGTTTTGCTGGGCGTTGAAGCTGAGGCGATCGGAATGCGAGCGCCACAACAGCGCGCGGACCTCCACTCCGGACCGGGCCAGGTCGCAGAGCACCTCGCCGATGGACGGGCCGCCGTCGTACAGGACCTCGTCCGGATCGCCGCGCCAGTCGGTGAAGTAGACGCGATCACCCGGCCGCAGGGCGCACAGTTCGTCGTACAGATGCTGGAAGTACGTCGCGCCGTGCACCAGCGGCCGGACGAGATTCCCCTCGGTCCAGGCTCCGTCGGCATCGATGTCGGTGGCCGGATTGCCCCGCTCACCCGGCGTCAGGAACCACTCGTGCGTCATCTGCCCCAGGTGCCCCTACCCGGCTCAGTCCATGAGCCGACCCTGCCAGGTGGGGCTTTCGATGTAGTGGTTGTCGTACAGGTCGCTGGTCTTCGCGACCTCGGCCCAGTCGGTGTCGCCGCGGTACGCGCCTTCGAGCAGGCGGTAGTAGCCGAAGCGGGGCTTGGCCTGGGTGAGGACGAACAGGACCTCGGCGGGCTCGTCGCCCGCGGCCTCGAAGGCGTGCGGGGTGTTCGGTGGGACGAGCAGGAAGTCGCCCTGCTCGAGCGTGACGAGTTCCTCGCCGAGGAGCACGCGGAGCGATCCCTTCAGTACGAAGAACAGTTCCGCAGCCTCACGGTGCAGATGCGGGGGAGCGCCTTCCTTGCCGGCCTGGAAAACCGAACGGTGGCTGGTCAGATGCCCCTCGGTCTCGGTCACGTCGGCCAGCAGCGTGACACCGCTCGCAGCAAGTACTTCGGCCTCGTTGGCGCGGATCAGAACGGTCATGGCAGGATCTCCTTGGTATTCGAGATGTTTGATGTCCAGGATTAAGTCCTGGGTTCAGGACCTGAGGTTGGCGAAGCGATTTCGGGTGTTGTCCGGAGCGGCCGGGTTGAGGCGGACGACCTCGGCCGCGATGTCGGCGATCGACTTGCCGGCCAGCTCGCGGCGGTACGTCAGTTCGGCGCCGTGCATCGCCTGTGAGATCACGCAGATCTTCGTGTAGTCGGCCCGCGCGTCGGCGCCCGGACCCTCCTTGAGGATCTCCATGCAGCGGAACGCGTCATCCGGCCCGTCGATCGCGACGACGATGTCGAGCAGGCTGATGTTGCGCGGATCGCGGGCCAACTGGAAGCCGCCCTTCGGCCCGGAGACCGAGGTGAGGATGCCGGCCCGGGTGAGTGCCTGGAGCTGTTTGTTCAGGTACGCCGTCGGCAAGTTGTAGAAGGCTGCGAGCCGCTTGGCGGTGACCGCCTCGCCCGACGCCCAGCTGAGATTCACGCAGCTGTGCATCGCCCACTCGACGCCCTCGTTCATCTTCATAACCTGGATACTAAATGTCCTGAATAGCTGTCGTCAAGCGCGCCGCGACCGCTGGGCGTCAGATTGCGGAAGCGGTGACCGCGGCGCGTTCGAGGGCGAGAGTGCGGCGGCGGCTGTGCATGCTGTCGAAGGTGAACAGGGCCAGTGCGACCCAGACCAGGCCGAAGCCGGCCCAGCGCATCGGCGTCATCTGCTCGTGGAAGATCAGCAGGCCGCAGATGAACTGCATGATCGGCGCGATGTAGTTCAGCAGCCCCAGAGTGGTCATCGAGATCCGGGTGGCCGCGGCCCCGAAGAGCAGCAGCGGTACGGCGGTGATCGGGCCGGTCAGCAACACCAGCACGAGGTACGCCGTCCCGTGGTGCGTGACCGTCGCGTGGCCCTGCAGTCCGAGTACGGCGATCGCTATCAGCGCGAGCGGAGCAACGGTGCCGGACTCGACAGCCATGCCCTCGATCGCGCCGGCGCCGGCCTGCTTCTTCGCCAGGCCGTAGCACCCGAACGAGAACGTCAGGATGATCGCGACCCACGGCGGCTTGCCGTTCTCGATCGCCAGGCCGAGGACGGCCACGAAGGCGATCCCCAGCGCGGTCCACTGCATCGGCCGGAGCTGTTCCTTCAGTACGAAGACGCCGAGCAGGACGGTGAACAGCGGCGTGATGAAGTACCCGAGCGAGGTCTCCACGACGTGGCCGTGGCCGACGGCCCAGATGTACGTGCCCCAGTTCACCGAGATCAGGAACGCCGCCGCGATCAACGGCCAGCGCCGGCGTGGCTCCGCGAGTAGCGCCTTCACCCCGGCGAACTTCCGCAGTACGGCGACCAGGATCACGATCGTGACCAGCGACCAGAGGATGCGGTGGGCGAGCAGTTCGATCGCGCCGGAGTGGTCGAGAAGTTTCCAGTACAGCGGGAAGAGACCCCAGATCAGGTAGGCGGTGAACCCGTAGGTGAATCCTCTTCGCTGTTCCGGCACGGCGTCAGCGTAAGCCCGCGCGACAGTCGCATCCAACTACTTTGCTCATGACGTGAGACGGAGGGCCGTTAGTCTGTCCGGCGACCTGCCCCAACCACAGGAGGTAACCGATGTCGCCCCGACAGGAACTGCTCGACGCGTTGGTCGACGACGCGACCCGAACGGCGCTCGGGGCGACCGAGCTGAGCCCGGAGGATCGCGTCCTGGCCCGGCTGCGGGTGCAGGACGCGATCGAGCGGACGGCTACGCGAGCGCATGGCGATGTCATCGCTCTGGCCCACGGCGACGGTCATGGGCCGGAGGCGGAGCGGTTCGTGGCACATCTGGACACCAGGTACCAGGAGCAGGGCGGGCCGGATCCGGCGCTGCGGGACACGGCGGCCGGGAGACTGGCGGCTGAGCTGGTGGCGTCCGACGACAGGACGAACGGGTTCCACCCGTTGCTGAAGGGGCGGGCGGAGGACTACATCGCGCATTCGGTCACCGTCGCAGCGCAGGAGGCGGCGCAGAAGTTGCCCCATGGGCCGTCCCAGGCGCGTGCCGCCGCAGGGGCCGCCGCCGCGGCTGGTGCCGATGTGGTGGCTGCTCCGATCGACATCGCCACCAGCCGTCTGAACGATCTCCGAACCCACGACGCGAAGCGAGGCGGACCGTCGATCGGGTGATGTGGGGCGTGAGTCCGTTGGTGTGATGGGGTTGGATGGAAGGGTGAACACCAGGAGGCACGCGTGGGTGTGAGGACCGGTCTGGTCTCGGTGACGTTTCGGCAGTTGCCGGTCGACCAGGTGGTGGAGGTGGCGGCGAAGTCCGGGCTTGCGGCGATCGAGTGGGGCGGTGACGTGCATGTCCCGCTCGGCAATCTCGTCAACGCCAAACGGGTGCGGAACCTGACCGAGGTGCACGGCCTGCAGGTCGCGGCGTACGGCTCGTATCTTCGGGCCGGCAACGTCGATCGGGAGGAGATGCGCTCCGCGGTCGCCACCGCCGAGGCGCTCGGCGCACCCCGGATCCGGGTCTGGGCCGGCAACGTCGGTACGGCGGAAGCCGGCGTCGGCGACCGGATGGCGGTGACTCGCGGGCTGGGCGAGCTGGCCGATATGGCTGCCGGTGCTGGGATCGAGATCGCGATGGAGTTCCACCGCAACACGCTCACCGACGAGGTCGACTCGACGATCACGCTGCTGCTCGACGTCGGCGCGCCGAACCTCAAGACGTACTGGCAGCCGCCGGTCGACCTGGACGACGCGCAGTGCCTTCAGCAGCTCGAGGCGTTGATGCCGTGGCTGAGCACGGTGCACGTGTTCTCATGGTGGCCGTCCAACAATCGGCTGCCGCTCGCGGCCCGCGAGTCCTTGTGGCGCCCGGTCCTCGACCGCCTTGCCGTCGAGCCTCGCGAGATCAACGCGCTGTTGGAGTTCGTCGCTGACGACTCACCGGAGCAGTTCACCAAGGACGCCGCCGACCTGCACAGTTGGGTCTAACTGACGCGCTCCGAACCGCCCCGGCGCGCTCTGGCTGCGGCGTTGAGGCGGTCCGGGAGCGGGAGGTGAGCGACCCGGTTGAGGTAGCCCATGTCGCGGAGGATCGTGTGTGAGGCCGCGGCTGCCGCAGCTCCTGGCTGGTAGCCCGCCGCGAAGCCGACGGCTTCGAACATGTCGACGTCGTTGCTGCCGTCCCCGATCGCGACCGTGCGTTCGCGCGGGATCCCGAGCTCCTCGTTCCACCGACGGATCGCGGTGACCTTGCCGGGTCCGTCGACGAGTCCGCTGACCTCACCCGTCAGTACGCCGTCCTCGATCCCGAGCGTGCCCGCGGCGTACCGCTCGACGCCGAGACGTTCCGCGAGCGGCCCGACGATCGTGTCGAACCCGCCGCTCGCGATTGCGACCTCGTGGCCTGCCGCCTTCAGGTCGCGGATCAGATCCTCGACGCCTTCGCTCAGCTCGACGGTCTCCGCGACCTGGCGGACCAGCGAGGCGTCGACACCACGCAGTACGGCGATCTTCGCGCGGATCGACGTCTCGTAGTCCGGGGCGTGTACTGCGTTGACCTCGGGCAGCCGCCCGGCGAGCTCGGCCAGCGTGGCGAGGGTGTCGTGTTTGCTGATCGTCTGGTCGACGTCGAACACGAACAGGTGTTTCTGCATCGGAACGATGGGTTCCTTGTCAGCAGTCCCCGGGCTGAGCGCGTGACTCATCGCCGACGAGACCTCGCTCCGGACCGACGGCCGCCACTGTCCACGCGCCGGATCCCACACGCCGTTCGACTGATCCGCGGCGCCGTCCAGGAACGTGGTGATCGTGCCGACCATCTCCCCGAACTCCGGGTAGTCCTTAAGCTGCGCGATCCGCGACCGCAGCTGCTCGAACCCCTGGTGCCAAAGGATTTCGGTCTCGCCGTCCTGAGCCGGCGCCTGCCCGTAGAACCGATACGGGTACGGCGGTCCGCTGCGACCAGCCTCGCGCCAGTGCCAGTTCTCGGCCAACGCGTTCCGCAGCTTGTCGCCGTCCACCGGGCAGGTCTGCGCGATGTAGTACAGGTCGGCGATGTCCTTGAAGCGGGGAGCGAGGATGCCGTCGCCGACGCCGGGCTGGCAGGCGAGCGCCGCCATCTTGTCGGCCGCGAGATCCGCGACCGGCCGCAGCAGCGGCGTGATCGGCTGCAGACCAGGGAGTTGTACGCCGACGAGCGACCGCCGCGCGCGCTCGGACTCGCTCGTCCGCTGGATCATCGTCGGCAGCTTCACGTCGATCTCGATCGAGAAGCTGTCCCCGTCACGCCGTACGCCGAGTGGGCCGCGGGTGTCGTCGACCGGGTGTACGTCGACGGTGAAGACGGCATGTCCGCTGCCCGCGACCTTCACGTCCCGGGTCGTGTAGCGGACCAGTCCGCCGAGACCGACGCCGCCGTCGAGGGGCGCGCGGCCCTCCGGGGCGACCGCGAGGATGGCGTCGCGGACCTTGTCGACGTACTCGTCGGCGTCGAAGGCGCTGTTGTAGATGTCGAGATCGTTCGCCGTCCGCGCCATCTCGTACACCGGATCGATGTCGCCGCCGGCCGTCGCGGGCCAGCTTTCGGCGTACGCCGCGAGCGGGTTCGAACCGGTCGCCTCCCAGGTGTCGCCGTCCTGGTTCAGCAGGCTGATGAGGTCACCGGCGATCAGTTGGCGCTTCGCGCGGTCGGCCGAGAATCGCGGCGTACTGATGTCGTCGAGGTGCTTGGTGAGCGCAGCCCAGGTGCGGAAGGCGCGACGAAACTCGCGCACATCGAGGTGGCGCATGCCAGTCAGCCCTTCGCGGCGGCGTCGAGCGCGGCCTGGAGCCAGGCGGGCCCGTCGTACGCCTGATCGGCGAACTGCTCGGTGAGCTCGGTGCCGAGGCGGTCGGACGTCGTCCAGCCCTGGCTGATGAAGGACCGAGCCAGCCGGCCGAGGTCGGAAAGGTCGAGGCCTTGGCCGTCGGAGAGGTCGGCCAGGGTGCGCGCCGGGCCGGTGACCGGAAGGCCTTCGATCACAGTGCACTCGTCCTCACGGACCGAGCGCGGATGCACCGTGACGCCGTTGGGTAGGTCCTTCCGGGCTCGGCCGGAGAACTCGATCCCGTCTGCGCTGACGCTGCCGGCGCCGTACAGCTCGGCTGCGGATCGGTGCGACACGACCAGGGTGGTCAGGGGTCGTTCCCAGGCAGGGGTGGCGTCGGCCAGGAGCCAGGTCGCGTACAGCGTTTGATGTGCGTGGCTCGCCCCGGCCCGGACCCGGATCACGCCGTCGATGACGGGTTCGACGATCTCGGCGTCCTGCCATTGCGCGAGGACCTGGTCGGTCACCTGGTCGTGCAGTTGGGCGATCGCGACCAGGCCGTGCTGACCCTCGGCCAATGCGCAGAGCCGCGCGAACGCCTCCAGGTTCTTAGGCCGTGCGAAGCCCTTCATCGTCAACCCCGTAGCCGTATCGGTGGACAGTTGCCGCGATCATCATCCAGCCCTTGTGGTTCAGGAAGATGAACAGCTGGTGGTCGGAAAGTTTCGCTGAGTACTGGCCAATCGACGGATTGTGCCGGAATGCTGGGGTGCGACAGGTTCCTTCCCCGCCCCGGAGGTGTCCGATGTCCATCACGTTCCCGCGACTGTTCGCCGTACTGCTGCTGTTTGCCGCAACCCTGACCGCGTCGCAGGTCGTGGCCACGACGGTCGCGCACGCGGACGGTTGCTATACCTGGGGCCGCACGCTCAGCCAGGGGATGAACGGCGAGGACGTGCGGCAGTTGCAGATCCGGGTCGCCGGCTATCCCGGGTACGGCGGTCATCTCGCGACCGACGGTGATTTCGGGCCGGCCACGAAGGCGGCGGTGCAGCGCTTCCAGTCGGCGTACGGGCTGGGTGCGGACGGGGTCGCCGGGCCGGCGACGTTCAGCAAGATCTACGCGCTGCAGGACGACGACTGCACGCCGATCCATTTCACGTACGCCGAGCTGGATGACGGCTGCGGTGGGTCCGGGTACGACGGCGGGCCGTTGTCGGAGGCGGCGACCAAGGCGAACGCGCTGCAGACGATGTGGCAGCTCGAGGCGCTTCGTCACGCACTCGGCGACCAGGCCCTCAACATCTCGAGCGGCTTCCGCAGCATCCCGTGCAACAACTCGGTCGGCGGCGCGAGCAACAGCCAGCACCTGTACGGCCGCTCCGCCGACCTCACCGGCGTCCACTCCTTCTGCACAATGGCAAAGGAAGCCCGCAACCACGGCTTCGGCGGCATCTTCGGCCCGGGCTACCCCGACCACAACGACCACACCCACGTAGACATCCGCACCACAAACTCCTGGAGCGCCCCCAACTGCGGCATCTAGCCGTCAGAGGAGCTGGCTCACCGTGTGGATGATGAGGCCGACGAGGGCGCCGACGACGGTGCCGTTGATGCGGATGAACTGTAGGTCCCGTCCGACGTGGAGCTCGATGCGGGCGGAGGCCTCGCGGCCGTCCCAGCGTTCGATGGTGTCGGAGATGACGGAGACGATCTCGGTGCCGTACGTGCGTACGACGTACCCGACGGCCTCGGATGCGCGGGTGTCGACCCTCGTGCGGAGCCCTTCGTCGTTCTGGAGCCGGTGGCCGAGGTCCTGTAGCGCCTTCACCGCGCGGGCTCGCAGCGTGCTGTCCGGGTCGTTGATCGAGTCGATCAGCGCGGTCCGCATCGCGTCCCAGACCGCGGTCAGACTCGAGCCCATGTCGGGATGCGTGAGCATCCGCGCCTTCCACGCCTCGAACCGTTCCATCGTCTCCGGGTCGTGCTGCAGATCGTCGGCCAGTTGCGCAAGCAGCCGGTCGACAGCCCGCCGCGCCGGGTGCGCCTGGTTGTCGCGTACGTCGGCCAGCCACGCCAGCGCCTCGCGGTGGATCCGGTCGATCACCAGCCGGTCCACCCACTGCGGCGACCAGCGCGGCGCCCGCGGACCGACCACGTCCGCGAGCAGCTCCCGGTTATTCGCCAGCCAGTCGTACGCCTCGACCATCAGCAGGTCGAACAGTGCGTGATGCGCGCCGTCCTCGACCACCGACTGCACGAAGTGCCCCGCGATCGGGCTCAGCGGCTCCTTCACGAACCGCGGCAGCAACGACCCCCGCACGAACGCGGCCACATCCTCGTCGCCGAGCCTCGGCAACGCCGCCCCGATCGTCCGGGCGCCCTCCGCCACGATCCGCTCGGCGTGGTTGCCGTCCGCAAGCCACTCACCGGCCCGCCGGCTCACCTCCGCCGTACGCATCTTCTCCCCGACGACTTCCTCGGACAGGAAGTTCTCGGTGACGAACTGCTCCAGGCTCTCGGCCAGGCTGTCCTTCCGGGTCGGCACGATCGCGGTGTGCGGGATCGGCAGCCCGAGCGGGTGCCGGAACAGCGCCGTCACCGCGAACCAGTCGGCCAGCGCGCCCACCATCGCCGCCTCGGATGCCGCGTTCAGGTACGCCCAGCCGCCGCCGTGGTGCAGCGTCGCCACGTAGATCACCGCGGCGAGCACCAGCAGCGCCAACGCCACCGACCGCATCTGCCGCAGCCCACGCCGCCGTACCTGATCGGCCGCGCTCAGGGTCATTGTCGCCATACCCCGATTCAACCAAGTGGGCGGTGACGAGGAGGTCAGGCAAGCACCTGATTTGTCCCTCGACGTTCTATCAGGCCGGAAATCAGAGCCAGAAGCAGGCCCGCGACGGCGAGTGCGGAACCCAGCCGGCTCGGCCATTCGTAGCCGTAGCCGGCCGCGAGTACGACGCCGCCGAGCCAGGCGCCCAGTGCGTTGGCGATGTTCAGCGTCGAGTGGTTGAGCGACGCGGCCAGCGACTGGCCCTCGTGGGCAACGTCCATCAAGCGGGTCTGCAGCGCCGGCACGAGGATGCTCGCCGAGCACCCCATCGCGAAGACCGCGACCAGCGCCCCGGTCCGCGTCTGTGCGAGCCAGCCGAACGCCCCCAGTACGACGGCTACCGCGACGAGCCCGCCGTACACGCTGCCCATCAGCGACCTGTCGGCGAGCCGGCCGCCGACGACCGTCCCGACCGTCATGCCCACGCCGTACACGGCCAGCACGATCGTCACCGCGGACTCCGAGAACCCGGCCAGTTCCGTCATCGTCGGGGTGATGTAGGAGTACGTCGCGAACATCCCGCCGAAGCCGACCATCCCGACCAGCAGAGCCATCCACACCTGTGGCCGCGCCAGAGCGCTCAGCTCGCTGCGGATGTTCACGTCGCTGCCGACCGGCTGCGGCGCTACCCAGAACCACACCGCGACCAGCGTCAGCAGGCCCAACGCTCCGACCGCCAGGAACGGCACCTGCCACCCGAGCCGCTGTCCCAGCAACGTCGTCAGCGGTACGCCGATGATGTTCGCGATCGGCAACCCGACCATCGTCATCGACACCGCCCGTGCACGTCGCTCGGGCGCCACCATCGACGCCCCGACAACAGCGCCGATCCCGAAGAACGCGCCGTGCGGCAGCCCGGACAGGAACCGCGCCGCCATCAGGAACTCGTAGCTCGAGGCAACAGCCGACAACACGTTGCCGACCACGAACACTGCCACCAGGCCAAGCAGCAACCGCTTTCGCCCGGTCCGCGCGCCGAGCGCCGCGATCACCGGAGCACCGACCACGACACCCAGCGCGTACGCCGAGATGACGTGGCCGGCCGTCGGGATCGACACGTGCACGCCGTCCGCGATCTGCGGCAGCAGCCCCATCGAGACGAACTCGGTGGTCCCGATCGCGAAACCACCGGTCGCCAGCGCGAACAACGCCAGGCTGACATGCCGCGCAGTACCGCGTGTGTCAGGAGTCACCGAACTTGTCACACCTGATTGTCGCAGAGATCAGCAGGGCCACCGCGAGGAGGGCGAAGACCGCGTTCCCGATCAGATCGGCTGTCCGCGGGGCATCGAAAATGGGGGCTTCCGGGAAGGCGTGCCACGCGTAGGTGAGCATGGCGCCGCCTGCCACGGCCAGCGCGTGCATCTGGGTCCAGCCGGTCCGGCGCGAGCAGTACACCAGCACGGTCGCCGCCACGGCGTCGATGAGGAGCATGACGGCCGCGGCCAGCCAGGCGTTCTTCACCAGGTCACTCGTCACCATCCAGGCCGAGCTCAACGCCAGCGCCGCGATCGCGAACACCCAGGCCGGTGGCACTGTGCCGGTCGTACGACGCTGGGGCCGCCGGCCGACCCGGGCCGCGACGAAGACCAGGACGACGATCGCGATCACGACGCCGGCGAACTGGGCCGGGGATGCGACGAAGGAGTCCGTGCCGAGCTGGATGGCGGTCGTGGCGATGATGCCGACGACGAACAATGCGGCGTACACGCTGAAGCCGACCTTGCCGAGCCATGGTTCGCGGCGTCGTCGTGACATCGACTCGACCACGACGATCGGCACCGTGATGCTCCAGATCGTGTGCAGCCCGAGCACGAACACCGTCCACGGCGCACCCATCCCGAGGAAGCCGATGTGGCCGGGGTCGAGGAGTCGCTGGCCGGCGTAGTTCGGGTTGAACAGTGACTGGGTGGTGATGCCTTCCTCGAGGACTCCGTACGCGAGGGCGAGGATCACCACGCTCGGATAACCCCACCCGCGCCGCCGCACGACCTCCCGGATCAGGACCGCGCCGCCGCCGTACAGCGGGGCCAGGCCGATCAGAGCGAACAGCGCGGTGATCGGGATGTTCCCGAGCAGGAACTCCGCGACCAGGGGCGACAGGAAGAACAGGCCAAGGGCGGGCAGGGCTCGCTTCACACTCGTTTGCTGGGGCGCGGTAATCGTCATGCTCATCACTCTGAGGTCCGTGGGGCGGTCGTACGGATGCGATCCGTCCGGTTCCGGCGCTGACGGATGTCATGGCTCAGGGTTCGACCAGGGTCATTCTCCCTATACGGCGTATAGGGAATGTGTATTTAATGGTCGCTATGAACGACGTGACGACCAAGGACCGGATCACCGCCGCGGCGACGTACCTGCTGACCGAGCACGGCGCGGCCGGGGTGTCGATGCGGAAGGTGGCGGCCGCGGTCGGGATCACACCGATGGCGATCTACCAGTACTTCCCGGACCGGGAGACGCTTCTGAACGCGATCGCCGACGCGGCGTTCGTCGAGCTGGTCCGCCGGTGGGAGTCGGCGGAGCGTCCTACTGCGGCGGATGAACTGCTGCGGGAGATGCTGATCGATCACGTCGACTTCGCGCTCGAGCATCCCCGGCTCTACGACTACATGTTCACCGAGCGGCGTGACCAGGCGCGGAAGTTCCCCGCGGACTTCCGGGCCCGCAAGTCACCCACGCTCAACCTCGTCGCCGACGCGATCACCGCCGGCGTCGACCAGCAACTGTTCCGCGCCGACACGGACATCTGGGAAACCAGCCTGATGTTCGCCGCCCTGCTCCACGGCCTGATCCAACTCCACCACGGCGACCGCATCGGCATGCCGGAGCAATCCTTCCGCGCCCTCTGCCTCCGCCTGGGCGAAAGGATGATCGATGAACTACGTATCTAGATGGGTCGCGCTGGCAGCGGCCCTCGCGACAGGTGTGCTGCTGTACTTCGGGTCCGGCCTGCACACCGTGCCTGCGCTGACCTGGCTCGCTCCCGTTCCCGTGTTTCTGGTCGCTCCCCGCCTTCGACCCGGAGCGGCGTGGCTGACTGCGTTTGTGGGGTGGCTTCTCGGGCTGTCCAACCTGGCGCGGTATTTGCTGAGTGATCTCGAGTTGCCTGTTGTGGTGTTGGCATTCCTGCTTCTGCTAGCGGGGGTGTTTGCGGGCACCGTGTTGTTCTTCAGGGGACTTGTGGTGCGCGGGCATCCGGTGGTCGCGGCGTTTGTGGCTCCGGCTTTGTGGGCGGGGCTTGATTATCTGATTGCGAGCGTCTCGCCACACGGAGCGTTCACGAGTCTCGCGTACACGCAGGTAGAGGTTGCCCCGATCAACCAGATCGTGTCGTTGGCCGGGCCGTGGGGGCTCAGCTTTCTGCTGCTGTTCCCGGCTGCGGTGATTGCCGCGCGCAAGCTCCTGCTGGTCGGCGTGCTCGCGATGGTTGCCGCTAGCACCTGTGTGTACGGCGTTGTGCGGCTGCACGGGACGCCGCAGAGCGAGCCCGTCAAGATCGCTGTGCTGTCAGCGCAAGGAGCCGACGACGCGGGCTGGCCCGACGCTGCAGGGCCGGCGATTGTCGATCGCTACCTTCCGATGATCGGCGCGGCTGCCCGAGCCGGTGCGAAGATCGTGCTGCTGCCGGAGAAGATTGTCGATGTTCGGACGACCGATCTGCCACAGCTCTCGCAGCAGTTCCAAACGATTGCCACGAGCAACAAGATCGAGCTCGTCGTCGGTCTCACGGTGCTCGGCGACGGGGACCACAACCGCGCCCTGATGTTCCACCCCGACGGCGCCGCGCCGACGTCGTACGACAAGCACCACCTGATCCCGGGCATCGAGCCCTACACGCCCGGCGACCGGTTGGCGACGTACGACACCTGGGGTCTGATGATCTGCAAGGACCTGGACTTCCCCGCGCTGGCTCGGCAGTACGGCGAACTCGACACCTCGCTCCTGCTCGTCCCCGCGCTCGACTTCGTCGACGACGGCTGGCTGCACAGCCGGATGGCGTTGCTCCGCGGTATCGAGAACGGCATCCCGATCGCCCGTGACGGCAGCCAGGGCCGCCTGACCCTGACCGACGCCAACGGCCGCATCGTCGCCGAAACCACCGCCCCCGCAAACGGCCCGGCCGTCCTGATCGGCGAGCTCCGACCGGGGATCGATCACACGCTCTACACCGCCTGGGGCGACTGGTTCGCCTGGCTGTGCGGGCTCCTCGCACTGGTTGGGATGGTGTTGTTGAGGTCCCGCGGTGGGCGTGAAAGCATCCGGCATGGCCAACTTCGGGGACTACCAGTTGCAGATCTACCTGCAGGGGATGTTGCAGGGGACGACGCCGAAGATCACGACCGACCTGGCCCGGCTGGAGTCGCAGGCGGCCGGGAAGCTCCCGCTGGAGGCGATGGGGTACATCGTGCCGAGCGCGGGCGGCGGCGCGACCGCGCGGGCCAACCAGGCGGCGTTCGACCGCTGGCGTCTGGCGCCGCGGATGCTCCGCGGCAGCACCGACCGTGACCTGTCCTGCACCATCCTCGGTACGGCGATGCCCGCGCCGGTCCTGGTCGCACCGATCGGTGTCCAGACCCTCGCGCATCCCGACGGCGAACTGGCCACCGCTCGGGCCGCCGACACCCTCGGCCTGACGTACACGCACTCGACCCAGGCGAGCCACGCGATCGAGCAGATCGAAGCCGCCAACAAGTGGTTCCAGCTGTACTACCCGACCGACCGCGACGTCTGCCTCAGCTTTCTCCAGCGCGCCAAGGCGGCCGGGTACGGCGTACTCGTCGTCACGCTCGACACCGGGACGATCGGGTGGCGACCGGCCGATCTGGATCGCGGGTTCCTCCCGTTCCTGAAGGGGGAGGGGCTCGCGAACTACTTCAGCGACCCGGTCTTCCGGTCGAAGCTCGCGAAGCCGATCGAGGAGGATCCCGGCGCGGCGGTGATGCTCTGGGCGCAGATCTTCCCGAACGTCGGGCTGGCCTGGGACGACCTGTCGTTCCTGCGCGACAACTGGGACGGCCCGATCGTCCTCAAGGGCATCACCGCGGTCGAGGACGCCAAGCTCGCGGCCGAACACGGCGTCGACGGCATCGTCGTCTCGAACCACGGCGGCCGCCAGGTCGACGGCGCCGTCGCGTCGCTGGACGCGCTGCCCGCGATCGCGGACGCGGTCGGCGAACAACTCACAGTCCTGTTCGACTCCGGCGTACGCACCGGCTCCGACGCCGCGAAGGCGCTCGCCCTGGGCGCCAAGGCAGTCCTGCTAGGCCGCCCCCTCCTCTACGGCCTCGCCCTAGCCGGCCAGGCCGGCGTCGAGCATGTACTCCGGTGCTTCCTCGCCGAGCTGGACCTGACCCTCGCCCTCTCCGGCTACGCCAACCACCGCGAACTCAACCGCGACTCGGTGGTCCGCGCGTGAAGGCGGTGATCTTCGATCTCGATGACACGCTGTTCGATCACACCGGGTCCGCTCAACAGGCCGTTCGCGGTTGGGTGACGGGGCTCGGGATCGCGCCGACGGACGAGCTGATCGCGCAGTGGTTCGTGATCGAGGACGGGGTGTACCCGCGATACCTGGCGGGCGAGCTGACTCACCACGAACAGCGTCGCGAGCGGCTGCGTGCGTTCCTGCCGGTCCTCGGGCTGTCGGTGCCGGTGACGGATGCGGAGCTGGACCAGGTGTTCGACGGGTATCTGACCCAGTACAAGAGCAGCTGGACGGCGTTCCCGGACGCACGGCCCGCGCTGGAAGTTGCTCGGGGCAACGGTTTGCGGATCGGTGTGCTGACCAACGGGAACCCGGTGCAGCAGAACGCGAAGCTGGCAGCGATCGGCCTGGCGGACCTGATCGACGTGGTGCGCACGTCCGAAGAGCTCGGGGTCAGCAAGCCGGATCCGCTGACCTACCTGTCCACGTGTGAGGCGTTGGGAGTCGAGCCGGGGGAGACGTTGATGATCGGCGACAACCTCGAGCTGGATGTGCTCGGCGCGCGGGCCGCCGGGTTGGCGGCGCGGCATCTGGATCGGTCCGTGGGACAGAGTCTGCCGGAGCTGCTCGACCTGTTGTAGTCTTTGCGACAGAGATTGAATTCTCTGAAGCGATCATTACAGGAGGTCGCGGTGCGGAACGTGACGGCGCTGGTCCGGCGGTACGTCGACGACGGCCGGTTCCCCGGCACGGTCACGGTGGTCGCCCATCGCGACGAGGTCGTGTTGTTCGACATGTACGGGCGTCGTGACGTCGAGCGCGACCGTCCGATGACCGCGGACACGATCTTCCGGATCTACTCGATGACCAAGCCGATCGTGAGCCTCGGGCTGATGCAGCTCTACGAGGAGGGCCGCTTCCAGCTCGACGACCCGGTGGTGAAGTACCTGCCGGAGCTCGGCCGGCCGAAGGTGTACACGGACGGCTCGGTCCGCGAGTCGATCCGCGACATGACCGTGCGGGACCTGCTCATGCACACCTCCGGCCTCGCCGCCTCGAACGGGAGTCATCCGGTCAGCCTGCTGTACCAGGACGCCGGGCTGACCCGGACGTCGGACCTGACGCTCGCCGAGCTGCCGGCCCTACTGGCCGAGCTGCCGCTGCGGGCCGATCCTGGCACCCGCTGGATCTACGGGATCTCCACCGATCTCGTCGGCCGGCTGTGCGAGGTGCTCGGCGGCGTACCGCTCGATGAGTATCTGAAGACCCGGATCTTCGATCCGCTCGGCATGACGGACACCGGCTTCTCGGTGCCCGAGGCAAGCCTGTCCCGGTTCGCCGCGGCCTACGGGTACGACGATGGCGGCTTCACGCTGCTCGACGATCCACTGACCAGCGCCTACACCCAGCAACGGACCTACCTGTCCGGGGTGGCCGGGCTGGTCTCCACCGCGGGCGACTACCTGCGCTTCACCCGGATGCTCGCGGGCGGCGGTTCGCTCGACGGGACACGGATCATCGGGTCGCGGACGCTGCGGTTCATGACGATGAACCACCTGCCTGGGGGTCAGGATCTCGCCGCGTTCGCAGACTTCGGCGGTGAGACGAAGCGGGCTGGGCAGGGCTTCGGGCTCGGCTTCGGGGTGTTGCTCGATCCGACCGTCGCGCAGACCATCGGGACCCCTGGCGAGTTCTTCTGGGGTGGCAAGGCCTCGACCGCGTTCTTCGTCTCCCCGGCCGACGAACTCGTCGTCGTCTTCCTCACCCAACTCCGCCCCTCCGCCAGCTACCCGATCCGCCGCGAACTCAGAGCTGCTATCTACGCGTCCCTCGACGACTGACGCCATGCTGACAACGGATGACGGCTGCCGGATCTGGACCGACGTCACCGGCGACGGCCCGCGCGTCGTTCTGGTGCATGGCGGTCCGGGATGGTGGGACGTGTTCCACCACCTGTCGCTCCCCGGGTTCACCTTGCATAGGTGGGACCAACGAGGATGCGGCCGATCCGACCGCCGCGGCCCGTACACCCTCGACCGGTACGTCGCCGACCTGGCCACGGTCGCCGGCCCCGACCCGTGCATCGTCATCGGACATTCGTGGGGAGCTGCGCTCGCCTTGGAATATGCCCAAGCGCATCCACACGCCGTCGAGCGGTTGGTGCTGGTGTCGTCGGTCGGCCTCGACGGTCCGCCGGCCGACTACCGCGCGAGGCGTGCTGCGTTGCTGGCCGAGACTCCGGAGGACGATCCCTGGATCGCCCAGATCTCCGTGAACATCGCCGATCGGGAGACGGCCGTCGACTGGTCGAGGAAGTTGAACACGCCCTGGTTCGAGCCGAATCCGGTGTGTGCAGAGGCCTTACGGGCGGAGCTGCACGCCCTGCCGGATCGGGCCGCGGCCTGCGCGCGGGCCGTCGTACCGACGCTCCTGGTGCACGGCGCTGAAGACCTGCGGCCGCCGTACGTCACCGACAGCCTGCTGGACGCGCTGCCCAACGCAGAACGGGTAGTGCTCGACGGTGTCGGGCACTACCCGTGGGTGGAAGACCCGGACGGCTTCCAGAAAGTCGTCCGGGAGTTCCTCGCTAGCTGATCGTCCAGGTGTCGGCGCCGGTGACGAGGGCCTGCAGGTCGCCGGTGCCCTGTGCCTCCTGGGCGGTGGCGATCTGCTGACGGACCAGGTCGTCGTACGCCGGACGCTCGACCGAGCGGAACACGCCGATCGGGGCCTGGTGCAGCACGCCCGCATCGGTCAGCCGCGACAGCGCGAACGCGTACGCCGGATCGTCCGTGTGCGCGTCGTGGATGACGAGATCCGCCTCGCCGCCGGGCAGGTCCGCAACCTCGCGTACGGCGAGAGACGCGAACCCGTCACGCACCACCCCGAGATGCCCGTCCTTGCCGAAGCGGATCGGCTCGCCGTGAACCAGCGGGATGATCGCGTCGTCCCGGGTCTCCGGGTCCTTGAACGCCTCGAACGCGTTGTCGTTGAAGATCGGGCAGTTCTGGTAGATCTCGACGAAGGCCGTACCGCGGTGCTCGGCGGCGGCGCGCAGCACCGAGGTGAGGTGCTTGCGGTCGGAGTCGACCGTCCGGGCCACGAACGTCGCCTCCGCGCCGAGCGCCAGCGAGACCGGGTTGAACGGGTTGTCGACCGAGCCCATCGGCGTCGACTTCGTCACCTTGCCCGGCTCCGAGGTCGGCGAGTACTGGCCCTTGGTCAGGCCGTAGATCCGGTTGTTGAACAGCAGGATCTTCATGTTCACGTTGCGGCGCAGTGTGTGGATCAGGTGGTTGCCGCCGATCGACAGCGCGTCGCCGTCACCGGTGACGACCCACACGCTGAGGTCCGGACGCGACACCGCCAGCCCGGTCGCGATCGCCGGCGCGCGCCCGTGGATCGAGTGCATGCCGTACGTCGACAGGTAGTACGGGAACCGTGAGGAACAACCGATCCCGGACACCATCGCGACGTTCTCGCGCTTGATCCCGAGCTCGGGCAGGAACCCCTGGAAGGCCGCGAGTACGGCGTAGTCGCCGCAACCCGGGCACCAGCGGACCTCCTGGTCCGACACGTACTCCTTGCGGTTCTGCGGCTCGGTCGCGGCCGGTACGCCACGCAGGCCACCGGGCAGACTCGGCAGGCCGAGGTCGACCGTGCTCATCGTGCTCCCTCCGACTCGTGCAGTTGGCCGTTGGACTGACCGTTGGGCTGACCGTTGGTACGGCCGTTCGGCTCGGTGCGCAGCGCCTCGCCGTGCGTCAGTCCGGCGGCGGCCGAACCGAGGTGACGGGCGTCGTCGTCGATGCCGGCGGTCTCCTCGACCAGGTTGCCGATCACCTCGGCAAGCTCCGCGGCGCCCAGCGGCATACCGCGAACCTGCGCGTAGGAGACGACGTCGACCAGGTACTTCGCCCGCAGCAGCATCGCGAGCTGGCCGAGGTTCATCTCGGGGACCAGGACCTTGTCGTAGCTGCGGATCAGATCGCCGAGGTTCGACGGGAACGGGTTCAGGTGCCGCAGGTGCGCCTGCGCGATCTTTCCGCCGACCGCGCGGACCCGGCGGACGCCGGCGCCGATCGGGCCGTACGTCGAACCCCATCCGAGCACCAGGACCTTCGCCGTACCGTCGGGGTCGTCGACCTCGATCGGCGGGATCGACCGGGCGACCGCGTCCACCTTGGCCTGGCGGGTGCGGATCATCAGGTCGTGGTTGGCCGGGTCGTAGGAGATGTTGCCGGTCTTGTCCTCCTTCTCCAGACCACCGATCCGGTGGTCCAGACCCGCCGTACCCGGGACGGCCCAGGCACGGGCCAGGGTCTCCGGGTCGCGCAGGTAGGGGAGGTAGGTGGGCTCGCCCTTGTCGTTGGTCGCGTTCGGCTCGAGGGTGAAGTTCGGCTCGATCGTCGGAAGGTCGGCGACAGCCGGGATCTTCCACGGCTCGGAACCGTTCGCCAGATAGCCGTCGGACAGCACGATCACCGGCGTGCGGTAGGTGATCGCGATCCGGGCCGCCTCGACCGCGATCGCGAAGCAGTCCGCGGGGGACTGGGCCGCGAGGACGGGCAGCGGGGCCTCGCCGTTGCGGCCGAACATCACCTGCAACAGGTCGGCCTGCTCGGTCTTGGTCGGCATACCGGTCGACGGGCCGGCGCGCTGGATGTCGCAGACGACCAGCGGCAGCTCGAGCATCACGCCGAGACCGATCGTCTCGGACTTCAGGCTGATCCCCGGACCGGACGACGTGGTCACACCGAGCGCGCCGCCGAACGACGCACCGAGCGCCGCGCCGACACCGGCGATCTCGTCCTCGGCCTGGATCGTGGTGACGTTGAACCGCTTGAGCTTGGACAGCTCGTGCAGTACGTCGGAGGCCGGGGTGATCGGATACGCGCCGAGGACCAGCGGCAGGCCGGCGCGCTGGGCGCCCGCCACCAGGCCGTACGCCAGCGCGAGGTTGCCGGAGATGTTCCGGTAGGTGCCGGTGGCCATGCTGGCCGGCTTCACTTCGTACCGGACCGAGAACTCCTCGGCGGTCTCGCCGAAGTTGTAGCCCGCGCGGAAGGCGGCGATGTTCGCGTCCCGGATGTCCGGTTTGCCCGCGAACTTGGTCTGGAGGAACGTGATCGTCGACTCGACCGGCCGCTGGAACAGCCAGGACACCAGGCCGAGGGCGTACATGTTCTTCGCCCGGGACGCGTCCTTGCGGGTCAGGCCGAACTCCTTGACCGACTCCACCGTCATACCGGTCAGGTTGAGCGGGACCACGTGGTAGGCGTCGAGCTCGCCGGTCTCCAGCGGGTTCTCGTCGTACCCGATCCGCTTCAGGTTGCGGGCGGTGAAGTCCGCGGTGTCGACGATCAGCGTGGCGCCGCGAGGGACGTCCTTGAGGTTCGCCTTCAGGGCCGCCGGGTTCATCGCGATCAGCACGTCGGGCGCGTCGCCAGGCGTGAGGATGTCGTGGTCGGCGAAGTGGAGCTGGAAGGACGACACTCCCGGCAGGGTTCCGGCTGGTGCCCGGATCTCGGCTGGGAAGTTGGGCAACGTCGACAGGTCATTGCCGAACGAAGCTGTTTCTGCGGTGAACCTGTCCCCCGTGAGCTGCATCCCGTCACCGGAATCGCCGGCGAAGCGGATCACCACGCGGTCGAGCTGCTTGACCTCGATGGTCACTGTTCTTTTCATCTCCAAGTCGAAGCTTGGGTCGTCCGGCCGCCTTGTGGGCAACAGGCCGATCCCCCCGTCAGGGCGATAACCCCAATATTAGTTCGCCCTTAGAACAGAACCATGCGGAAGCCCCGGTGGTCCACAGCCTGGGACGCGGTCTTAACGGGTCGTTGGGTCAGGTACGGACGAAACCTTCCAGTGTCACACTCCGCAGCGGCTCGCTTGCGATCCGAAGTGAGAACCGGCAGGGTGTCGTCATCAAGCTGTGACTTCGAGGAGCTGTTTCATGCGTCGTGTGCTGGTCGGACTGCTGACGTTGCTGCTGGCCGGTTGCGCGGCCCCGATCGCCCCGGCGGACAGCGCGCTGAGTCTCGGCAGTACGGCGTCCGCGGCCGTCGCGGCGCAGGTTCGGACTGCGAAGATCGCGAGCATCCGGACGACGGACGCGACCAAGGGTGTGATCACGGTGGTCGGGACGCTGACGCCGGCGCCCACGGCGGGGACGCGGATCCCGCTGCATCAATGGATCCCGTCGTTGAAGCGGTGGCAGGAGGTCGCGCACGGGTACTCGTCCGGCAGCAGCGTGACGATCACCACGGTCCAGCCCGGGTCGATCCGGACGTACCGGATCGCGGTCGGTGCACAGGCGCCGTACGCCGCGGTGGTGTCGCCGATGATCAGCTTCAAGCACTACGTGTGGCGCGGGATGTTCAAGAAAGGGCTGGTCGCCGCGGGCGGAGCGGGGCAGCCGCAGTTCACCGTCGTACCGCCGAACGAAGGGCCGCGGCGGGCCGAGGCGGATCTGCTGGCGAACCAGGGCGGGTATGTCTGGGGCGAAGTGGACTCGACGGGGTGCCGGTACGTGCGGAACTGGCTCGGCAATCTGACCGATGGTCTCGTGCGGGTGTCGCTGCACAACGGGACGACGGCGATGACGTCGATCCGGATGCAACAGGAGACCGAGACCTGGCTGAACTACGACATCTCCGGCGTGACGCGGTTGCGGCTGCAGGTCGCGGACATCCGGTCCGGGTACGGCCCGTACGTTTCGATCGACTCGCTCCTGCTCTGCACGAACTAAGCTGCTGCCTGTGTCGGACAGCTATGGCGTCATCGCCGCGGTGGTCGCGCTCGGCCTGGTCGGGCTGCTCGGCGCGTTCGCGCTGAACAAGGCGCTGACGGTCACCTACCCGACCGAGGGCAAACTCAAGACCTACGAGTCCGGCGTAGACCCGGTCGGCGAGGGCTGGGCCCAGGTCCACATCCGCTACTACCTGTTCGCCTACCTCTACGTGATCTTCGCCGTAGACGCGATCTACCTCTTCCCCTGGGCCACAGTTTTCAGCACCCTCGGCTACGCCACTCTCATCGAGATGTTCATCTTCCTGGCCTTCGTAGCGGTAGGCCTCCTCTACGCCTACCGCAAGGGCGTCATCCGCTGGACCTAGTCGGTCTAGCTGTTCGCGAGGGCGGCGGCGATTGCCCAGTCTTGGGCGCCCACACCTACGGATTTGAAGACTGTGCGGCCTTCTCGCGTTGGTGGGTTGGAGAGCGCGGGGCCGAGTTCGACGAGGTCGGTTTCGGCGAGGGCTCCGGAGTTGATTGCGTCGATTACCTCGCCGGACTCCTCGAGGGCGGCTTCGCGTTGGTCGACTACGACTGTGGATGCGGTGGTGAGGAGGTTGCGGGGGAGTTCTCGCATGGTGGGGCGGAAGGCGCCGATGGCGTTGACGTGGACCGTGGTGGGGAGGGCGTCGGCGTCGAAGAGTGGGGTGGTGGAGGACGTTGCGCAGCAGATGATGTCGGTGTCGGCGATTGACTCTTCGACGCTGGTGCTTGGGGTGAACTTCGCCTCGGGGAATTCGGTCGCCAACTGGTCGGCGAGGGCCGTTGCGCGGTCAGCCGATCGGCCGGTGATGGTGATCTGAGTGATGGGTCGCACGGCGAGAACTGCGCGGACCTGGTCTGCGGCTTGGGCGCCGGTGCCGATCAGGGTGAGGCGGGTGGCGCCGGCTTGAGCCAGTAGATCGGTTGCGACGCCGACGACTGCGCCGGTGCGCAGGGTGGTGATCGAGCTGCCGTCGGCGACCAGTTGTTCGCCGTTGCCGGTCCAGATCACGGTGGCGCGGATCGCCGGTACCTGGTCGAGCGCGATCCCGATCTTCTTGACGACCGCGGTCCCGGTCGGCGTGTGGTACGCCGACATCACGAGCACCGTCCCGTCGCCGAAGATCTGCCGCGGTGGCAGCACGAAGTTCCCGGCCGCCAGCTCGCGGAACGCGTCCCGCACCGCGTCGACCGCCGTACTCATCGGAACCAGGCGGAGTACATCCTCAGCAGAAAGCACCTTCACCCGCCGAGCATATTCTGGCGCGATGGATCTGCACCGTGACGCAATCGTGGCCGATGGGCACAACGACCTCTTGATGCTGGTGGCAAGACGGCCCAAGGACGTCTGGTCGACGTACTTCCGGGAGCGCTGGATCCCGCAGTTGCGCGACGGCGGGATCGACGTACAGGTGCTGCCGGTGTTCATCGACTCGGAGTTCCTGCCCGAGGGCGCGCTCCGCGAGACGCTGCGGATGATCGAGGCTGCACACCGGATCGCGGCGGCGAACTCCGACGAGGTCGCGTTGTGTACGGCGCCTGGCGACATCGAGGCCACCACGGCCGCGGGCAAGATCGCGCTGGTACTCGCGCTCGAAGGCTGCCCGCAGATCGACACCGACGTCGAACTCCTGCAGACGCTGCACCGGCTCGGCGTACGGATGGTCTCGTTCACGCATTTCGGTCGCAGCGCGCTGGGTGACGGTTCCGGCGAGGACGCAACCGGCGGGCGGTTGACGCATGCCGGCGTCGAGGCGGTTGGATTGCTCGAGGAGCTCGGCGTACTGATCGACGTATCCCACGTCGGCCGCGCCGGGGTCGAGCACATCCTCGAGCTGGCGACCAAGCCGGTAGTCGCGTCGCACTCGAGCGCGTTCGCGCTGCGCGACCACCACCGCAACCTGACCGACGAGCAGCTCCGCGGGATCGCCGCGACCGGCGGCGTGGTCTGCGTGAACTTCTTCGCTGGCTTCCTCACCACCGAGGAGAAGCCGACGGTCGACCACCTCGCCGACCACATCGTCCACATCCTCGACGTCGCCGGCGAGGATCATGTCGGCCTGGGCAGCGACTTCGTCGCCGAGGTCTTCGGCGAGAAGATCCCCGCCTGCGACCGGCCCGTCGTCATCCAGGGCCTGGACGCCGAGCTCTACGTTCCCGGCCTAGAAGGGCCGGGCGGCATGCCCCTGGTCACCGACGCGCTGGTCCGCCGGGGTTTGCCGGAAGCAACGATTCGGAAAACCCTGGGCCAGAATCTGACCCGGATTCTGACTACTCACAGTAATCTCTGACCAGACGTCAAGCCTAGTTGCCTGGTCACCGTTTGTGATTGCGCTGGGCAACAAACATGAGTTTCAAATGCGCGTCTTAACGGTATGCGTACGGACTGTCGCCAAGTGGTCAGTTCAGGGCTATCGTGATTACACGGGGGAACGGGGCGAATACCGGACGGTGAGGCTATGTCGTGGCAACTGTGGGTAGTGATTGCACTCGCTGCTGCAGGTCTGGTGCTGGTGGCGGCGGCGCGAATGCGGCACGCCCGTAAAGTCTTCGACGACATCACCGATCTCAACCGCCCGATCCGCATGACTCCGCCGGTCACGGCCGACGACCTGGCCCGGGCTCGTGCACGGCACGCCCACCCCGAGCCCAATCGCCGCCGCCAGCACGGCTAATCGGCGTCGAGCAGTCCGTCCCGGCGCGCCACGGCCGCCGCCTCGGTCCGCGAGCGGACGCCGAGCTTCGCGAGGATGTTCGAGACGTGCACGCTGACCGTCTTCTCGCTGATGTACAGCTCGCGCGCCAGCTGCCGGTTGGTGCGTCCCTCCGCAAGCAACCGCAGTACTTCGGTCTCCCGCGACGTCAGCGCACTGGCGCCGGCGGTCTCGCCGCCACCGGTCTCGTCGAGCAGCGGCTTCGACCCCAGTTCACGACCGACCTCGGCGGCCATCGCTGTCTGCTCATTCGCCTCGGCGACCCGGCCCGCGGCCCGCAGCGCTGCGGACAAGCGGACCCGCGACCACGCCTGCTCGAAGACATACCCGTACCCGAAGGCGTCCGTCGTCCGCTCCCAGGCGGCGACATGCTCCTCCGGCGTCGGCGCGTCCACTCCGGCCAGCCACCGCAGCCGATCCCACTCCGACTCCAGCCGCGCAAGCCAGGCGAGTCCTTCGACGCCCATCAACCGTCCCGGCGGCATGCCCTTCTCAGCGGTCGCCTGCCCGGCCGCGACCAGCTCCGCGCCGCGCGAGACCAGCTCCGCGGCCGCCGACGGCTCACCGACGGCGCGGTGGCACAGCAGCTGCAGCCCGAGCGTCGCGAACCGGATCCGCCCCAGGAACCACTCCGTCTGGAACACATCGGCGCACAGCGCTGACACGTCGGTGATCAGCTTCTCCGCCTCGGCCGGCTGATCCAGCTGCCGGTACGCGTCGACGGCCGGCTGGAGCCCGATGATCGGCAGCATGATGTCGAGGTCCCACCACTTCCGGGACATCTCGAACTCCTCGGCGACCGCGGTATCACCACGCCCGCTCCGCACCGAGAACTCCACCGCCCGCAGCGCCGCCGCAGCCGCCGCCGGCGTCATCGAATCAGTCTGCGCCGTCGCGGCCGCCTCGTCCCACTCGCCGAGCATGAACTGGGTCAACGCCAGCATCCGCCGCGCGTCGAACCCGTACACGGCCCATTGCCGTCCGAGCTCACCCGCTCGCTTGGCTGCGAACGACAACGCGGCCTTCGCGTTCAGCAGGTCGCCCTGCTCGTAGTGCGTCGACCCGAGCAAGAACCGGCTTCGCACCTCGGCAGCGGGATCGCCGGTGAGCTGCGCCCGTACGGCGGCCTCCTCCAACTGCTTGGCCGCCGTCTCCGGATCGCCGGCCCGGCGGCGGAGCTGAGCGAGCGTGATCCCGGCGTCGCTGGCTGCGGACTCCTGACCGGCCTCGCGGGCGATCTCGAGCGCGCGATGCGCCCAGCGCTCTGCCTCCATCGGACGACCGAGCGCGTCGGACACCCGGGCGTAGAGCGACGCGACCTGCGCCTTGAACGCACTGGACGGATCGTCGTGGACCAGCTTGAGCGCCTGCGAGATCGCCTCGCTGGCCTCCTTGTCCTGGTCGATGATCAGCGCGATATCGGCCAGCGGCAGGAGCAGCTCGGCCCGCTGCAGCTTCGGTGCGTCCGGCGGCAGATCGGCCAGCGCCTTCCGGAGCAGCTTGAGCGCGCGCAGGTGCTGCGAGGACAGCGTGGCCGCCATCGCGGTGTCGACGATCAGCCAGGTCTTGTCGACCGTGCTTGTCGGCGCTGCGTTCGGGAACAGCTCGAGGGCCATCTCGTAGTGCTTCAACGCCTCCTGCGGCGCGGCGACGGACAGCGCTTCCTGCCCGGCCCGGACGCGAGCCTCGAACGCAGTGGCCAGGTCGTGCGACCGCGTGGCATGCCCCGCCAGCTCAGCCGCCGTACCCGCGACTGTCTTGTCTTCCAGGGCTTGCACGTACGCCGCGTGCTCGCGGACACGCTCGCCCGGCAGCAGATCGTCGTACACGGCCTCGGCCAGCAGGGCGTGGCGGAAGTAGTACCGATCGTTGGTCGGTACGTCGATGATGTGCGCGTCGATCAGCTCGCGCAGCGCGTCGTCGAGCTCGCGATCCGGCAGCTTCGCGACCGCCGTGAGGAGATCGTGCGGGACGCGGCGGCCGGCGACCGCGATCACGCGGGCGACCTGGCGCGCGTCGTCCGACAGCGGGTCGAGGCGGACCAGCAGCAGATCGGCGAGATCGGGCGGCACAGTGTCGCCGTCACCCATCGAGGCCGCGGCGGCCAGCTCCTCGGTGAAGAATGCGTTCCCGCCGGCGCGCTCGAGGATGCGACGCTCCTCGACCGCGGACAGCGGCTCGGCGAGCAACGAGTGGAGCAGCGTGCGGGACTCGTCGGCGTCGAGGGGGAGCAGGTTCACCCGGCGTACCCGAGGGTTGCGGGACCACTCGGCGATCGGCCGGCGGAGCGGATGGCGGCGGTGCAGGTCGTCGCTGCGGTACGACACGACCAGGGCCAGGCGCTGCGAGGTCAGTCGGGTGATGAGGAAACCGATCAGGTCCCGGGTCGAGTCGTCGGCCCAGTGGGCGTCCTCGATGATCACCAGGATCGGCTCGCTGGTGGCGAGCGCGGTGAACGCTCCGAGCACGGCATCGAACAGCGCGGCGCGGTCGAGCTGACCCTCTTGCGGCACGGGCTGCGCGCTGAGCAGACGGTGAGCGGGGAGCAGCCGGCTGATCGCGGGGAAGTTGGCCAGCACACTCTCGACGAGGTCGGGGCGGTCGCCGGCGAGGCGGCCGAAGATCTCGGAGAACGGCTGGTACGGCAGGCCGGCGTCGCCGAAGTCGGTGCAGTGTCCGACGAGTACGCCGAAACCGCGCTCGTGCGCACCGGTTGCCACCTCGTCCAGCATCCGGGTCTTGCCGACGCCGGCATCACCGGACAGCAGTACGGCGCCGGCGCGACGCGTTTTCGCGTCGTCCACGGCGCTCAGCAGGGCAGCCATCTCGGTCGAGCGGCCGACGAGAGGTGTCGAGTTCCAGGGCACGTCGTCCATCTTCGCCCCTGGAGCCGACACAAATCGACGGTATCCCGTCCGCGGAGCCCCGGTTCTGCTGTCAGCGTGAGACTTTGCGGGAAAAAGAGCGCCGTCCCTGATCGCGTGATCAGGGACGGCGGCTGGGGCGGTCATCGGGCCGTGGTGGGTCGGAGGGCCCGGCGCGAGTGCCGCGGCTCGGGCTGCGAACCCTTCGCCGGGCGCTGCTTGCGGGTCACGTTCCCGAAGTCACGCTTGGTCCGCTCGAGGCGGTACGCGGTCTCCGCCTTGATCGTGTCCTGGCTCAGAGGAGTGTTGAACATTGTTTCCCTCCCTTCAGGCTTTCCGGCCGAACAGCTGGCTGATGGTCCGGCGGGCCCCGGTGTTCCGGTGCTGCCGGAAGTCACGGCTGAGACGCTCCCTGCGGTACGCGACCTCTGCCTTGACCGATTCGTTCGTGTACATGTCTTCCTCCGTCTTTCGGTGCCAGCTCCTTGCTGACAGGTACCAATCTGCTCGTCTGAGGTAGGCCCGCACATCGGAACTCCTCCCTATCCCCGGGGGCCGCTCTGCCTTAGGTGTTCTTAGGGGGTCCTAGGAGGTGCCTAAGGCGCTCGAAAACGGCGGGGTCCGCGGGCCTGCGGGCTGTTGGGAGATGCCCTGGAAGACGGCGGCGGGGGGGGGGGGGGGGGGGGGGCGGGGCGGGGGGGGGGGGGGGGGGGGGGGGGGGGGGCGGGGCGGGGGCGGGGGGGGGGGGGGCCGGCGGGGGGGGGCGCCCCGCGCCTGTGGGGAGGGGGCCTGGGGCGGTGACCTGGCGGTCACATCGCCGGACGGGCACGCAGCTCGGGCGCACAGGGCGCGGGCGGCTGCTGCTTCTGCTTGCGCTGGAACCAGAACGGACGCTGGAAGTCGTGCCGGATGCGTTCCTGCCGGTACTTGATCTCGGCCCGCACCGCGTCGGTCGAGTACATGAACATGATCTCCTCCGAGCTCCTGTCGATGAGAAGACAGTGCGCCCCTGAGGAGGCGGCCCACATCCGCACAACTCCCTATGCCAGAGGCAACTAACGCCTTAGGTACGCCGGGACCGCCTACCCCGCGTGCTACGCGGATGCTTTCTTCGTCGCGCTGCTCCTCAGCGCACCCGCTCCGCACGCACCCGCCCACCCCCGGCTCAGCGCCGTGCATCCCCTTCCGGCTATCGCCGGACGTGCCGGCTGTCGCCGGAGTTGCCGGCTTATCGCCGGGTGTGCGGCTTATCGCCGAGTTGCCGGCTGCCGCCGGAGTTCCTCGCTGCGCTCGGAGCGACCGCACCGTGGCGGGGCGTGCTCGTCGTCGGTGAAGTGGACCCGCAGCGGCGGCCCTCAACCCGGACGCGTCGCCCTGCCGGAGTACATCGACGCAGGTGGCCGAGACCGGTGGCGCGCAGGCCAACGGGTCCACAAGTCGCTCGACCGTCTACGGTCAGGCCGCACCCCGAGGCGGTCACCGCGCGGCAGCGCGCACGGGTACGGGCGGCAGCCCGCAGACCCGGCGATAAGCCGGAAACCCGGCGATAGCCGGCCACTCCGGCGGCAGCCGGCACTCCCGGCGATGAGCCGAACACTCCGGCGGCAGCCGGCCACTCCCGGCGATAAGCCGGAAGCACCCGGCGGCAGCCGGCACGGTCCGGCGATAGCCGGAAGGGGATGCACGGCGCTGAGCCGGGGGTGGGTGGGGTGCGTGTGGAGTGGGTGCGCTGAGGAGTGGAGCGACGAAGAAAGCGCCTGCGGAGCAGGCGGGGGAACACGCGCGGGAGGTCAGCTGCGGTAGGACAGGCTCAGTTCGTAGTGTTCTGGGTCCAGGAGTTCGTCGGCGTGTTCGGCGAAGCGGTCGTCGGCGGTCCAGCTGGTGCGGGTGGTGTGGAGGAACCAGGTGTTGTCGGGGCGGTTCAGGTGACCGGCTTCGACGGGGGTGAGTGGGCGGCCGCGGAGGCGTTGTTCGCAGTGGTCGAGGTAGAGGCCGGCACGGTTGAGTGTGACGCTGATCGAGTCGTTGTACAGACCGCGTTCGGGCAGATCGCGGAGGGAGTCCAGCGCCGGGATCCGGCTGCGTTCGAGCGAGATCGCCGTACCGTCCGTCAGCTGTCGGACCCGCTCGATCACCACCACCTCCGCCGACTCGAGGCCGAGCCGCGACGCCAGCCCCGGATCGTCCTCGCGTTCGATCCGGACCGTTCGCATCCGGGTCTCGACGCCCTGCGCCGACAGCGCGTGCGTCCACCCCAACCGCCCGTCCAGCGGTCGCCCGTCGAACAGCACATACGACCCCTTGCCGGTATGCGTCGCGATCAGCTCGTCCTCGGCCAGCACCGCGAGTGCCGCCCGGACCGTGTTCCGGCTGACCGAGAATCGGCGAGCCAGTTCCACCTCGCCCGGCAGTTGCGCGCCTCGCCGTACGACGCCGGACCTGATCTCCCGCGCGAGGACCCGCGCGACCCGTTCGTGTTTCAGGGAGATCCGGCGCATCACCGCAACTGCTCCACGCTCACGATCTCGATCATCGGTGCATAGAGACGCATGATGTCGAGCGCCTTGTGGTGGTTCTCGTCGGTCGATCCCGCGCACGCCTCTTCGACCACTTGGACCTGTACGCCGGCGTCGACCGCGGCCAGCGCCGTACTGATCACGCAGCAGTCCGTCGTCACCCCGCCCAGCACCAGCCGCCCATCCGCCCGCGCCGCGAGCGCAGGACCCCAGGCACCAAAGGTCGTCTTGTCCAGAGTTGGAGCGCCCTTGAACTCGTCGACGAGCTGATAGTCGTCAGCATCCGGCGGCTGCAACGCAAATGGAAACTCCTCGTAGTACGGCACCCACGCACCGCTCGGCTTCTCCGGCGCCACGAACCGCGTGAAGACGACATCCGCCCCGAAGATCGAGATCAGCTGCTTCGTCGGCTCGATCACCCGCTCGAACCCCGGCGTCGCCCAGCCGGACTTCGGATCCGCGAAGATCCGCTGCAAATCGATCAGTGCCAGCACCATCAGGCAGCCGCCTCCTGCCGGCGTACGGCGGCCCCGCGGCCGAACCACTGCACGAGGAACCCGATCACCAGCGCCACCAGTACGCCGAGGTTCGCGTACGCCCACGCGCCGTCCTTGCCGCCGAGGGCGAACGGCCCGAGCAGGTAGCCCTGCCAGGTCAGCCACGACGCCAGCGTGTTCGTGACGAGTCCCCAGCCGATGCCGGTGGCAACGAGCATCGTGGCCACGGGCAACCACTGCACGTCGCCGTACCGCCCGTTCGCCCGGTACAGGTCGTCCTCGGCGTAGTTCCGCTGCCGGGCCGCGATGTCGGCGAGCATGATCCCGCACCAGGCCGCGATCGGTACGCCGAGCGTGATCAGGAACCCCTGGAACTGCCCGAGGAAGTCGCCGCCGTAGAAGACGACGTAGATCGTCCCGCCGATCATCACGACACCGTCGATGAACGCCGCGACGTACCGCTTGACCGGCAGGCCGAGCGACAGCAGCGCGAGCCCGGACGAGTAGATGTCGAGTACGGCGCCGCCGACCAGACCGAGCACCGCGACGATCACGAACGGCACCAGGAACCACGTCGGCAACGCCTCCGCGAGCGCGCCGATCGGGTCGGCGCCGATCGCCTTGCTCAGGTCCGGGGACGAACCCGCGAGCAGCAGACCGAAGATCAGCAGTACGACGGGAGCCACCGAACCGCCGAACGTCGTCCAGCCGACCACGCCGCGACTCGACGCCCGGCGGGGGAGGTACCGCGAGTAGTCCGCGGCCGCGTTCACCCAGCCGAGCCCGAAGCCCGTCATCAGGAACACCAGTGCGCCGATCACCGCCTGCGCAGAACCGCTCGGCAGCGCGGACACCGTGCTCCAGTGGATCTGGTCGGCGACCAGGATCATGTAAACGACGGTGAGTACGCCGGTGACAATCGTGATGACCGTCTGCGCGCGCATGATCAGGTCGAATCCGAGTACGCCGCAAGCGACCGTCAGCAGACCGACGACGACCAGCGCGATCACCTTGGTGACATTGCCGCCGCCCCAGCCGAGCCGCTCGAACACGGTCGCCGTCGCGAGCGTCGCGAGGATCGTCAGCACGGTCTCCCAGCCGACGGTCAGCAACCACGAGACGAGCGACGGAAGCTTGTTGCCCCGGACACCGAACGCGGCGCGGCTGAGCACCATCGTCGGCGCCGATCCGCGCTTACCGGCCAGTGCGATCAACCCGCAGAGCAGGAACGAGAACACCACCCCGATCACGCCGGCGATCACCGCCTGCCAGAACGAGATCCCGAACCCGAGCGCGAACGCGCCGTAGCTCAGCCCCAGGACGGAGACGTTCGCGCCGAACCACGGCCAGAACAGCTGGCTGGGACGGCCCTTCCGGTCCGCGTCGGCGATCACGTTCAGCCCGTTGCTCTCCACCGAGAGCGCCCGGGTCTGCTGCACCTCGAGCTGATCAGCCATGGTGTCTCCCCACCGGAGTGGACCTGTTCAGTCCTGTTCAATCACGGTAAGCCCGGCCGGTCGGGTGGTCAACAATGAACCCATGGAGCTCAGCGCAGAGGTCGACGGGTTCAGGCTGGCGTACGAACGGGAGGGTGAAGGGCCCGCGGTCGTGCTGCTGCACGGTTGGCCCGGGGACCACACGGACTACAGACGGCTCAGGCCGTTGCTGGTCGAGCGCGGTACCGAGGTCGTCGTACCGGATCTGCGCGGGTTCGGTGAGTCGGACGCGACCGACACCGACCCGGCGCAGTACGCAGCCGCCGCGCAGGGGCGAAGCGTGCTGGCGCTGATCGAGGAGCTCGGGCTGGATCGGCCGGTGCTCGTTGGATACGACATCGGCAGCCGGATCGCCCAGGCGATCGCGCGTTCGCAGCCCGAGCTGATCGAGGGCCTGGTGATCGCGCCGCCGCTGCCGGGGATCGGGAAGCGGGTGTTCTCCGAGCACGCGCAGGCGGAGTTCTGGTACCAGTCGTTCCATCGGCTGCCGGTGATCGAGGAGCTGATCGACGGGAAGCCGGAGGCGGTCCGCTCGTACCTGAACCATTTCTGGACGCACTGGTCCGGGCCGGGGTTCGAGCCGGAGCTCGACCACCTGGTGGAGGCGTATTCGCAGCCGGGCGCGTTCACGGCGTCGATCCAGTGGTACCGGGCGGGGGCTGGGGCGGTCGCGGTGTCTGCGGCTGAGACGGCGCCGCCGTTGTACGACCGGATCGCCGTACCGACGGTGGTGCTGTGGCCGGAGTTCGACCCGTTGTTCCCGCGGGCGTGGTCCGATCGGGTGGACGACTTCTTCAGCGACGTCCGGGTGCGGTACGTCGACGGTGTCGGCCACTACGCGCCGCTCGAATACCCGGAGGTCCTCGCGGAGGAGATTGTCGGACTAGGCTGAGCGCATGACCGAGCTGGGGATGCCGACGGTGCGACCGGCAGTCGGCGCGCTGGCGAGGCTCGCGCCGGAGCCGGTCCGGTACCTGCTGAACTGGGGGCGTAAGTACTCGCTCTGGGTGTTCAACTTCGGGCTGGCCTGCTGCGCGATCGAGTTCATCGCCGCGTCGATGGGCCGGCACGACTTCATCCGGCTCGGCGTGATCCCGTTCGCGCCCGGTCCGCGGCAGGCCGACCTGATGGTGGTGTCGGGCACCGTCACGGACAAGATGGCGCCGGCGATCAAGCGGCTGTACGACCAGATGCCCGAACCGAAGTACGTGATCTCGTTCGGCTCCTGCTCGAACTCGGGCGGTCCGTACTGGGATTCGTACTGCGTGACCAAGGGCGTCGACCAGATCATCCCGGTCGACGTGTACGTGCCCGGCTGCCCGCCGCGGCCGGAGGCGTTGCTGCAGGGGATCCTCAAACTGCAGGAGAAGATCGCGGGCGAGGCGCTTGCCGATCGGTACGACGAGCCGTCCGCCGCCGCGCTGACCCGCGGATTGGTGCAGCCTTGAGCGCCGACGCACTGGAGGCGCTGACGAGTGCCGGCATCACAGCGACGTCGACGGACAGCTTCGGCCCGACGGCGATCGACGTACCGGCGGAGTCGTGGGTGGCGGCGCATGAGGTACTACGGGATGCCGTCGGGCTCACGTTCTTCGATTTCCTGAGCGCTTCGGATGAGCTCACGGACGGGTTCCGGGTGGTGTCGCATCTCGCGGACTTCTGGGGTGGGTCGCATGTCGACCACGTGCTGGTCCGGACGCTGGTGCCCCGGGACAAGGCGGTGCTGCCGACGCTGTCCGAGGTGTACGCCGGGGCGAACTGGCATGAGCGCGAAACGTTCGAGATGTTCGGGATCAGCTTCGAGGGGCATCCGAACCTGATCACGCTGCTCCTGCCGGACGAGTTCGAGGGCCACCCGCTGCGCAAGGAGTTCGTGCTGGCGTCCCGGGTAGCCAAGCCCTGGCCCGGTGCGAAGGAGCCCGGCGAGTCCGACCACGCTCCCGTCGGCGCGCCGAGTCGCCGCCGCACCCTCCCACCCGGCGTCCCCGACGCGGAAACCTGGGGCCCCCGCCCACCAGGCTCCCCCGACCCAGACCCACTGGCAGCAGCCCAAGCCGCCGCCACCCCCGCCCGCCCCCGCCGCGCGGGCGGGGCCGCAGGTGCAGGCGGAGGCGCAGGAGCCGAACGCCGCACCCGCCGCCAATCCGCACCACCACCCAACGCACCCGCCCCTGCACCTGCCGCGGACCCAGCCCCCGGCGAGGAGGCTGGTGGTCGGTCGGGGGATGAGTCGCCGGGCGAGTCGTCGTGATTCCTTCGGCTGAGTTGTTGGCTCGGTACACGCTCGAGCGGCAGCATCCGTTGACCCGCACGTGGGTTGACGACGACGCGCGCCGCCTGGCCATCCTCACCGAAGAGCATGCGGCGCTCGACATCCTGCTGGCCGAGGATCTGCAGGTCGCCACCTACCGCGCGAAGCGCCTCGCCCCCGGCAAGTCGCCCGAGCAGATGCTCAACCGTTGGGTTGCCGTAGGCAACGACCTCGAAGTGATGTTCAGCATCCGCTTCGAGAACATGAACCTCGCGAAACCGTTCGTCGACGCCACCCCGATGAGCCGCTCACCCGAACCGCGCGACCTCCAAGCACTGGCCGCCGCAGCGCTCGAGTACTACGGCGTCCACAACCCGCTCTACCTTCGCCTCTGGAGCGCGGACGCCGGCGTCGACGGCACCGTCCCCGACCGCCGCTTCCTCGGCGCACCGATCAGCGAGCTGCAACCACACGACGTACCGCCCGGCCTCGCCCTCCGCCCGGCGAAGAGCGTCGAACACTACGACGAGGCGCGCCGCGCGTACGAGGACGTCGACACCGCCCACCCGCACCACACCGAAGAAGCCGCCATCCAGGACCTGGATGATCTCCAGGAGTCCGCCGACGACGGTCTGCTCTTCGACATCACGGTGAACGACGACTGGGCCGGGTACGCCGCCGCCATCATCAAGCCCGACGACGCCCTCGGCCTCCCGGCGTACGTCGTCCGCGAACTGATCCTCGCCAAGAAATACCGCGGCCACAGCTACGGCCCCCACCTGAGCACCCTCCTCGCCCAGGCCCTCCCCGACCCCACCCGCATCTTCATCGGCACCATCCACTCCGCCAACCAAGGCGCCCGCACCGCAGCCCTGACCGCCGGCCGCCACGACGTAGGCGGCTGGCTTCAACTCCCGCTACCTCAGGCCTGAGCGAGTCGCTCTGTCGGCTGCCCGGTGAGGTCGGCGATGAGTTCGAAGTCCTTGTCCAGATGGAGAAGAACAAAGCCGGTCTGCTCTGCGGTTGCAGCGATCAGCAAGTCTGCCACCGAAGGCGCTCGGTGCTGCCCGGCGGATGCGAGCTGCGACTGTATGACGACGGCGCGACGCTCAATCGCGGGGGTAGCGTTCTCCAGTGGCATGGCGGCGATGGATGGCTGATGCAAGAACAATCGATGCTCGTCCGCGGACCGCGCCGAGAAACCGAGTTCGAGCAAGGTGACGGTGGTGATGTGTACCAGTCCCCGGTTGATGCGGTTGGCCCATTCCTCCCTGTCAGGAGTCGTGTTCAGCCGCACCACGGCCGACTTGTCGATCAGCCAGCGCCGGGAGTCGACGGACGGCGTCATGACCAGGCCTGCTCCATGACGTCAGGATCCTCGACGTCGCGGGTCAGTTCCGCCAACCGCTCCAGGTCGGCGACAGTCACGACCACCTGTGAGCGCGCAGCCTCCTGGCTGAGTTGCCGGCGCAGATACTCACTCCTGGACAGTCCTAGACCTGCTGCTCGGTTGTCGATCACGGCGAGTACGTCGTCGGGTACGTCGCGAATGAGGACATCAGTCATGGCGTCACCTCCCAATCGGTATCACATGATATCAGGACGGCGCGGGCGTGTTGTAGAAGACCTCCTCGCGGGTGATCTGGCCGGACTCAACTGTGCAGAGGGAGAGTTTGGTGGTTTGGGAACGGGCGCCGGTTTGGGTGTTGCGTTGGGTGAAGGTGAAGCGGATGGCGAAGTGGTTGTCGTGGAGGAGGGGGCCTAGCGTTTCGACGGCGAGGTATTCGACGTCTGCGTTGAGGCGGCGGATGTTTTCGAGGATTGCTGCGACGCCTTTGAGTTCGGTTGTGGATTCGAGTGGGGCGGTGCGGATGATGTCGGGGGCGAGGAAGGTCAGGGCTGTGTCGAGGCGGCCGGATGACAGTGCGTCGGCGTACCCGTGGGCGACCTCGGGGGTGGAGAGGATGCGGAATTCGTCGGCGTGTTCGTGGGCCCATTCGGTGAAGGTGAGGGCGGGGCGGCCGGTTAGTTCGGTGACGGTGGTGGTGACGGGTTCGGGGTTGTCGACGAGTGAGGCCCAGTAGCTGACCGCGCTCGCGGCCAGGGCCGGGTCGGCGCCTTGGTCGAGCATGGCCTGGCGGGCGGCGTCCTCGGTCAGGGGTACGACGTGCAGGTCCTTGCCGACTGCACGACCGATCGTCGCCACCTGCTCCGCCTGCGTCAGCGCCTCAGGGCCGGTGAGCTCGTAGATCTGGCCGACGTGGCCGGGGTTGACGAAGCTGAGTACGGCGACCGCCGCGATGTCGCGCTCGTGGATCATCGACCGCGACGCCTCCGGGTACGGAAGCCGGAGCGTGTCACCCGAACGGAAGTCCTCGGCCCACGACTGCGCGTTGACCGCGAACCCGCTCGGCCGCAGGAACGTCCACGCCTTGCCCGCATCGCGCAGCAGCCGCTCGACATCACCCCAGACCCCACCCTCGGCGGCATTGAGCGAGGACAAATACACCACCCGCGAAGGCAACGCCGGGACGATCTCCCCGGCCCCGTCCGCGCTGAACGACGGCCACAGCAAGAACGCGGCATCCACGTCGGCCGAGGCCCGGCGTACGGCGTCTGCGTCGGTGATATCGCCCTGGATCAACTCGACCTCGGGCGGGAAGCCGGCGAGCTCCGGCGTACGGACGAGGGCTCGGACGGTGACGCCGGCGGCGCGCAGTCCGTCGACAACGTGGCGGCCTACGCGGCCGGTGGCTCCGGTGACAAGGATTCTCATGTGCCCCACCCTTTGACCTCAACGTTGGTTGAGGTCAAGCCGGAACCACTAGGCTGACGGTCATGCTGGAGTTCGTGGTGCGGGTGGTGGGCGTCCTGGTCGCCTTCCTGGTGGCGCCGTTGCTGGTCGGTCAGGCCGAGCACAAGGTGATGGCGCACATGCAGTCACGGCTCGGCCCGATGTACGCCGGTGGGTTCCACGGCTGGGCGCAGCTGGTCGCGGACGGGGTGAAGTTCGTCCAGAAGGAGAGCGTCGTCCCGGCGGCCGCGGACAAGCGGGTCTTCGAATGGGCCCCGATCGTCGCGATCCTGCCGTACCTCGCCGCGCTCGCCGCGATCCCGCTGGCGCCGGGCATCGTCGGCGCCGATCTCGACGCCGGCCTGTTCTTCGTACTCGCGGTGATGAGCATCGGCGTCCTCGGCTCGCTGATGGCGGGCTGGGGCAGCGGCAACAAGTACAGCCTCCTCGGCGGACTCCGGGTCGCGGCGCAGCTGATGAGCTACGAGCTGCCGTTCGTCCTGTCCGCGGCGAGTGTCGCCGTCGCGGCCGGTTCGCTGAGCCTGACCGAGATCGGGCACGCGTGGAACCCGTGGTGGCTGCTCTGGCAGCTGCCCGGCATGGTCGTGTTCTTCATCGCCGGTCTGGCCGAGCTGCAGCGGCCGCCGTTCGACATGCCGGTCGCGGACTCCGAGGTGATCTTCGGCCCGTACACGGAGTACACCGGCCTCCGCTTCGCGATGTTTCTGCTCGCGGAGTACGCCGGGATCGTCGTACTCGCGGGGCTCACAACGGTGCTGTTCCTCGGCGGCTGGAGTGGCCCCGGACCGGAATCGATCGGCTGGATCTGGACGCTGCTGAAGGTCGGTGTGGTCTCGGTCGTGGTGATCTGGGTGCGGGTGTCGTTCCCGCGCATGCGCGCCGACCAACTGCAGAAGCTCGCGTGGCAGGGCCTGGTGCCGGTGGCGCTGTTCCAGCTCGCGCTCACCGGCATCGGCGTCATCCTGTTCTGAGTGCTTCCGTCGGGGAGAGTCGGGCGGCCCGGATAGCCGGGTAGAGACCGGCGAGCCCACCGATGACGAGCGTGGCGACGACTCCTCCGGCGAGTGCCCAGACCGGGATCACCGTCAGCCAGCTCTGGTACGACGCGTACGCCGCCGTGACTGCGGATCCGAGAACCGCGCCGCCGATTCCGCCGAGCGCGGAGAGCAGCAGCGACTCCGTGAGGAACTGCGTGCGGATCCGACCGCGGGTCGCGCCGAGCGACCGGCGGAGGCCGATCTCCGCACGGCGTTCGAGCACCGAGATCACCATGATGTTCGCGACACCGACGCCGCCGACCAGGAGTGCGACCGCGCCGAGTCCGAGCAGCAGACCGGTGAATGCCTGCCCGGCAGCCTGTTTCGCGGCGAGCGCGTCGGACGGCCGCGAGACCTCGACCTCGTTCGGCGCCTCCGGGTTGGCCGTTGCCCCGAGCACCGATCGGACCGCCGGCACCTGGGCGTCGTCCGATCGCATGTAGATCGTGGTCGGGTGTCCGTCGAACGACAGCTTGCTCGCCGCCGGCCAACCCATCAGGGCGGCGCTGTCCAGCTCGGGTGCGAGCGCGGCCGGTTCGAGGATGCCGAGGACGGTGAACCAGACATTGCCGATCAGGACCTGCGTGTCCTGCCCGGCCTTGGTGATGCCGAGCCGATCGGCGGCGCTCGCGCCGAGCACGGTCGCCGGGTACGAGCCGGTTGCCGCGTCGATCCACTTGCCGCTGCGGACCGTCGCGCCGATGGTGTCGAGCAGGTTGGTGCGGGCGGCGTACGCGATGATGCCGTTGGTCTCGACGTCCGGGATCTTGTTGGTCCGGTAGACGGACGTGTCGTCGACCTTGCCGACTGCGGACTCGGCGCGAACCGGGGCGATCCGGCGGACCATGGCTTCGGCGGTCAACGGGAGTTGCGCCTGCTCGCCGGTCAATCGAGTGCCTGGGGCAACTGTCAACAGATTGGTGCCCAGCGCATCGAGTTGCCCATCGAGCTCCGCCCGCGAGGACGACGAGATCCCGACGACGGACACCATTGCGGCGATGCCGATCGCAATCCCCAAGGCCGACAGGAACGCGCGGGTCGGTCGGGTGCGTAGACCAACCGCGCCGACTCGCACCACATCTCTTAGCTTCAAGGATGCTGGTTTGAGTTCGCCTCTCATGATCGCACCTCCTCGACGATGACGCCGTCCCGCATGCGGACCTGGCGGGGCAGCGAGGCTGCGATGTCCCGGTCGTGGGTGATGACGACGACAGTCGTGCCCGCGGCGTGCAGGTCCCGGAGCAACTGCATGACGCCGGCGCCCGACGCCGAGTCGAGTGCCCCGGTCGGCTCGTCGGCCAGCAGTACGGCGGGTTCGCCTGCGACTGCCCGCGCCACCGCGACCCGCTGCCGCTCGCCACCCGACAGCTCCTGGGGCTCGTGCTCCAGCCGATGCCCCAACCCAACACGTTCGAGGGCCGCCGCCGCCCGCTTCCGCCGTACCGACAGACGCAGACCGGAGTACAGCAATCCGTCGGCCACGTTGTCCAAGGCGCGCACGCCCGCGGACAAATGGAACTGCTGGAACACGAATCCGATCCGTGTCGCCCGCAACGCCGACAGCCCCGCGTCGGACAACCGCGCCACGTCATAAGAGTCGATCCGCACAGTCCCGGAGGTCGGCCGGTCGAGCGTGCCCAACACGTTGAGCATCGTCGACTTCCCGGAGCCCGACGGCCCGACGATCGCGACCAGCTCGCCGGCCTCGATCCGCAAGCTGACTCCGCCGAGCGCGTTGACGCCGCCCGGGTACACCTTGGTCACCTCGCTCAACTCGATCACTTCGGGATCCCGACTGTCGTGCCGGCCTTGATCCCGGCGCCGCTGACCTCGACCTGACCACTCGCGAACAGCCCGGTTTTCACCGGCACGTACCGCGACGTCGTACCGTCCGTGACCTCGACACCGAACCCGCCTTCGCGCAGCGCAACCAGCGCCGCGACCGGGACGGTCAGCACGTTCTTCCGCTCCGAGGCGGTAAAGGTCACATCGGTTGCCGCCGACGACCAACTGGCCACTGCCTTCTGGTTGGCGATGGCAACGATCACCTCGACCTTCGTCTCCGGGTCCTTGTCCGGGCTCTCCGCCGGGATGATCACCGTCGACACCTTCTCGATCCGGCCCGGCACGGTCTTGCCGTCCGGAAGCGCCACCGTCACGGCCGCGTTGAGCGTCGCGAGCCGCTGGTCCGCTGCATCTAGCTGGACCGTGACGGCCCGAGTCGTGCCGGTGTAATTGAGCACCGGCTGGTTCGGACCTAGCGGCGTACCCTCCTGACCCTGCACGCTGTCCACCCGGATATGACCGGGCGCGAACAGCACACTGCCGAGCTCGACCACCCCGGTCTCGTCCAGCCCGAGATCGTCCTGCCACTCCTCAACCGCTGCGGCAGTGGCGTCGGTGTACTCGTCGTCCACGGTGAAACCCGTGTACCCCATCGCCTTCAGATTCTGCTCGAGCTGCAGTACATCGTTGCCCTCGGCCCCGATCGACAACCTGCGGTACGCCGGGAGCGCGCCGTACAGCAGGATCGTGGGCTTGTTGTCGATGCTGTAGATCGTGTTCCCGCGAACCAGCTCACGCCCGCTGTCCGGTACGGCGGTCACGGTGCCGGCGACCCGGCTGACCGCGGAGGACGTCGTACCGAAGCCGAGTTGGCCGTCCTGGGTCTCGGTGTCCTTCAACGTCTGCTGCGTGACCTTGGTGGTGTTGACCGGCAAAGCCTGCGCGGATGGGTTCGTTGCCTGGCTGGTGTCGCCCCGGCTGACCAGGAACGCGCTCGCGGCGCCCCCGGCGGCCAGGACGACCACAGCCGTCAGTGCTTTGCGCATCAGCGTGCCGCCAGGATGCTCTGGCAGGCGCCCTGCGCCTTCTGGAAGTCGGGGTCGTCGGCGACGCCCGGGCCGATCATGATGCCGGGCTGGTCCGGCTTCGGGTCCGGGAACTTCTCGACACCGTTCTTCCGCATGCACTCGGCGTACTTGCGGCCGTTCTCCGCCTGCTGCGGGTTCGCGCTGCCCTGCGCCTGCGGGTTGTACTGGCTGCACGCCTCCATCGCCTTCTGGACCTGCTCCTGGGTGACGCCGGAGTTCTTGTCGAACTTGAGCATCGGCCCCTTGCCCGGCTCCGGGTCCGGGACGTTCAGGCCGTTCTCCCGCAGGCACTGGGTGAACTTGACCGCCATCTCGTCCTGACTGAGGCTGGCCGGCGCACTGCTCGGTGCAGTCGCCCCGGCGCTCCCGGAGCCGGACGCGACCTGGGTGTCGGGCTTGTCGGCGCCACAACCGGTGATGAGAACGGCGGCTGCCAGCGCGGTGGCGGCCAGGATGGTCTTGCGCATCGGTGCGCTCCTCTCGTTTCCCCGAAGCCTTCGCCGTACGCCGTTTCCCCGTGGTTTCCGAGTCCGCTAACGCGGGGGAAACACGGGCGTCGGGGATCATGGGGGCGTGCGGGTTCTGGTGGTCGAGGACGAACCGTTGCTGGCGGCAGCGATCGCGGAGTGGCTGCGTGACGAGTCACATGCGGTCGACGTGGCCGGTGACGGCGGCGCTGCGCTCGAACGGCTGTCGGTGAACGCGTACGACGTACTCGTGCTCGATCGCGACATCCCGGTCGTGCATGGCGACGAGGTGTGCCGGCAGTTGGTGCAGTCCGGGTCGGACACCCGGGTGCTGATGCTGACGGCTGCCGCTGCGGTCACTGACCGGGTCGAGGGGCTGGGGCTCGGTGCGGACGACTACCTGACCAAGCCGTTCGCGTTCGCTGAGCTGGCTGCCCGGGTGCTCGCGCTGGGGCGGCGGAGTCGTCCGGCCGATCCGCCCGTACTGCGACGTGCCGGGGTGACGCTCGATCCGGCGCGGCACGAGGTGTTCCGCGACGGCCGGTACGTGCCGGTGTCGAAGAAGGAGTTCGCCGTACTCGCGGAGCTGCTGCGGGCCGACGGCGCGACCGTGTCGGCCGAACAACTGCTGGAGAAAGCATGGGACGAGCACGTGGACCCGTTCACCGGGGCGGTGCGGCTGACGATCCTCAAGCTGCGCCGCAAACTGGGCGAGCCGGGGCTGGTCGAGACCGTTACCGGCGTCGGGTACCGCATCCCATGAGGCGGCTGACGCTGCGGGGCCGGCTGACGTTGCTGTACGGCGGTCTGTTCATGGTCGCCGGTGTCGTGCTGCTGGGGGTGACGTATGCGCTGTTCACGGCGAACCTGGGGCAGAAGTATCAGGTGATCGTGAAGGGGACTTATCTGAGTCCGACGACCGGTGCTACGACCAAGCCGCCGCCTCCTGACCAGGCGTACGTGCTGAACAAGGACGGTGCGCTGCTGACCGGCTCGGACGCCGAGCGTGTGATGAACGAGCAGCGGGAGCAGGTGCGGCAGGCGGCGATCGAGTCGTTGCTGATCCAGGGGAGCGTTGCGCTGGTCGTTGTCGGTGGGTTGGCGGCTGGGTTCGGGTGGCTGGTGGCCGGGCGGGTGCTGGCGCCGCTGCATCGGGTCACTGACACCGCTCGGCGGATCTCGGCTTCACCTGCGGCTCTGCATGAGCGGATCGCGTTGCAGGGGCCCGATGACGAGGTGAAGAACCTGGCTGATGCCTTCGACACGATGGTCGAGCGGCTGGACCATTCGTTCGACGGCCAGCGGCGGTTCGTCGCCAACGCGTCGCACGAGTTGCGTACGCCGTTGACGCTCGGGCGGGCGCTGGTCGAGGTCGCGATGCATCGACGTACTGCGTCTGCCGATGTGAAGGAACTGGGCGAGAGCCTGCTCACGATCAACGCCCGGCATGAGCAGCTGATCGAGGGGCTGCTGATCCTGGCGGACTCGGAGAAGCAGCTGACGACCGTGTATCCGGTGAACCTCGCCGACGTCGTGACTCACGTCTGTAGTCAGTTGGCGGGTGAGGCCTTGGCGGCTGGGGTGGAGGTTGAGCGCGGGCCGGGGGAGGCGCCGACCCGCGGGGACGCGCTCCTGCTCGAGCGGCTGGTCCACAACCTCGTCGAGAACGGCATCCGCCACAACACCCCCGACGGCTGGGTCCGCGTGATCAGCAAGACGGTCGGTGACGAGGTGCAGGTTGTGGTGACGAACACCGGGCCGGAGATCCCGCCGTACGAGGTCGAGAGTCTCTTCAAGCCGTTTTACCGGCTCGGTGCCGAACGGCTGGTCAGCGGTCGAGGTGCCGGCTTGGGGTTGTCCATCGTCCGCTCGGTAGCGGAGGCGCACGCTGGCACGGTAACCGCCGTACCCCGCCTCGGCGGTGGTCTGGAAGTCACTGTGGTGCTACCTGTCGATCTGGGGTGATGGGGTTCGTGTAGGTGGTACAGAGTGACTAGGAGGTTGTGATGAACCAGTACCTGCTCAGCATCTACCAGCCGGACGGCGTGATTCCCGAGCCTGAGGTGCTGGATCCGATCCTGCGTGACCTCCAGGCGTTGAACGAGGAGATGCAGTCGGCCGGGGTCTGGGTGTTCGCCGCGGGGCTGCACCCGCCGGAGACCGCGACCATGCTGAAGGCCCAGGGTGACGAGGTGCTGATCACGGACGGCCCGTTCACCGAGGGCAAGGAGCATCTGGGCGGCTTCACGGTTATTCAGGTCGAAGATCTCGACGCCGCTCTCCACTGGGCTCGCCGCCTCGCCAAGGTGTTGCGCAATCTGTCCGTAGAAGTCAGACCATTTCAGTCGTGACGCCTGACCTTGCGGCAATCTTCCGCGCTGAGCACGGGCGGGCGGTTGCTGTGTTGGCGCGGGTGTTCGGGGATCTGGAAATTGCCGAGGACGCCGTACAGGACGCGTTTGCGACGGCGGTGGAGAAGTGGCCGGAGAGCGGCGTACCGCCGAGTCCTGCGGGGTGGATCATCACGACCGCGCGGAACCGGGCGATCGATCGGCTGCGGCGGGAGTCGGCGCGGCCCGACAAACAGGCCGAGGCGGCGCTGCTGCATGCCGAGGGCGAGCCGGAGGAGGTGGGCGCTGTGTACGACGACCGGCTCCGGCTGATCTTCACCTGCTGCCACCCCGCCCTCGCGCTGAATGTCCGTGTCGCGCTCACGCTCCGCATGCTCGGCGGCCTCACCACGACCGAGATCGCGCATGCGTTCCTGGTTCCTGAGCCGACGATGGCGCAACGGCTGGTCCGCGCGAAGGCGAAGATCCGCGCGGCGGGCATCCCGTACCGCGTCCCGTACGAGGCGGATCTGCCGGAGCGGGTGCGCGGCGTACTCGCCGTCGTCTATCTGATCTTCAACGAGGGGTACGCCGCGTCGTCCGGCGAGTCGCTGGTCCGCGACGAGCTCGCACTCGAGGCGATCCGCCTGGGCCGCCTCCTCGTCGAACTCATGCCCGACGAACCCGAGGCCGTCGGCCTACTCGCCCTGATGCTCCTCCAACACTCCCGCCGCCCCGCGCGGGTCGGTCCGGACGGCGCCCTGATCCGCCTACCCGACCAGAACCGGGCCCTGTGGGACCGCGAGCTGATCACCGAGGGCCAGACCCTGGTCCGCCACTGCCTCCGCCGCAACCACCCCGGCCCGTACCAACTCCAAGCAGCCATCAACGCCGTCCACGCCGACGCCCCCACCCCCGACTCCACCGACTGGCGCCAGATAATCCACCTCTACGACCACCTGCTGACGGTTGAGCCGTCCCCCGTGATCGCCCTCAACCGCGCGGTCGCGGTAGCCGAGGTCGAAGGTCCGTCTGCCGCGCTGACGCTGGTCGACGCGCTCCCGCTCGACACTTACTACCTCTTCCACGCGATCCGCGCCGACCTCCTCACCCAACTCGCCCGCACGACCGAGGCCCACCAGGCGTACAACCGCGCCCTCTCCCTAACCCCCAACGAAGCCGAACAAAACTTCCTCCGCACCCGCCTGCAGTAGCCCGCGCACCTTCGGCGTTCTGTAGGGTCCACCCGTGCGGGGATTTGAGTTGATTTGTGAGGTGGAGCCGCCTACTCGGCCTGATCTGAAGCGGGTTCGGCATCAGATTGGGGTGATGAGTCCGATTGCGGACGGGTTCTTGATACCGGACAACCACATCGGGCGGGCGACCGTGTCGAGTGTGGCGGTGGCCAACGAGGTGCAGCTGATGGGGGCGCGGGGTATCGCCTGCCTCAACTCGCGGGACCGGAATCTGCTCGGCTTCCGGCGGGACCTGCTGACAGCCGCGGCGTACGGCGTGGAGCAGTTCCTGTTCGTCCACGGTGACGACCCGGCCGAAGGCGCCCGGACCAGCCAGCTGACGGTACGCCGGATGATCGAGCAGGCGCGCGAGACGTCGTACCCGGGCTGCAACCCGTTCCAGGTCGGCGCCGCCACCCGCCTGGCGAAGGTCCCGAGCTGGAAGGCCGAGGCTGACTTCCTGTACGTGCAGGTCAGCTACGACCTCGACGAACTGCTCCGCTGGCGCGAGTCGGTCGAGCTCGACATCCCGGTGTACGCCGGCGTGATGGTGCTCGCCTCCGCGAAGATGGCCCACAACCTCGCCGCGCTTCCCCAGCTCACCATCCCGGACGAACTGATCGAGGCAGTGGAGCGGGACCGCGACGCCGGCGTCGACCATGCCTGCGAGCAAATCCTCAAGATCCGTGACTCAGGCGCCTTCGACGGCGTTCACCTGATACCTGTCAGCCGCTACCGCCAGGTGGCCGCCCGCCTCGAACGCGAGCTGTAAAGGCGGCAGATCAGCTAATGTCCTGCTAAGGAGACGGGAGGTGGAGCGTGGGGGTGCCTGGTAAGGGGCTCGTCGAAGGGCTGAAGGTCACCGCGAAGACGCTGGCCCGTCGGTCCGTCACCGAGCAATATCCGGATGTGCTGCCGGAGCTGCCGCCGCGCAGCCGTGGCGTGATCGCGTTGATGGAGGAGAACTGCACCTCCTGCATGCTGTGCGCCCGCGAGTGCCCGAGCTGGTGCATCTACATCGACTCGCACACCGAGACCGCGCCGTCGGTCGGTGAGCAGGCGCGCGAGCGCAGCCGGAACGTGCTGGACCGGTTCGCGATCGACTTCAGCCTCTGCATGTACTGCGGGATCTGCATCGAGGCCTGCCCGTTCGACGCGTTGTTCTGGTCGCCGGAGTTCGAGTACGCCGAGACCGACCTGCGCAACCTGACCCACGAGAAGGACCGCCTCCGCGACTGGATGTGGACCGTCCCCGCACCACAACCCATCGACCCCGGCCCGGCGACCGAGGACGAGGCGTGACGACATTCCTCTTCAGCGTTGCGGGCGCGGTGGCCCTCATCGCCTCCGTCCTGGTTGTGACGTCCCAGCGGATCGTGCACGCCGCGCTCTGGCTGGTCGTTGCGCTCGGCGCGATCGCCGGCTGCTTCGGCGTACTGCATGCCGAGTTCGTCGCGCTGGTGCAGATCCTGGTGTACGTCGGCGCGATCGTCGTACTCGTGCTGTTCTCCCTGATGTTGACCAAAGCGCCGACCAACCCGCTGCCCAGCCTGACCACCGGCCGCAGTCCGTTCGCCGCCGTCGTCGCCGGTGTGCTCGCGGTACTCCTCGGCACCGGCGTGGTTCTTGCCTTTGGCAACGAGAAGATCAAGCCGGTCGCGGACGGATCCGCACAGGCCGTGGGTACGCAGGTCTTCAAGACCTGGGTGCTGCCGTTCGAAGTTCTCTCGGTTCTCCTGCTGGCCGCGCTGATCGGCGCGATCGCCCTGTCCCAGCGGAAGAAGGAGGACTGACGTGCCGTTGATCCTCCCGCTGCTGCTGGCCGTCGCGCTGTTCTGCATCGGGGTGTACGGCGTTCTCGCGCGCCGCAACCTGATCACCCTGCTGATGTCGTTCGAGCTGATGCTGAACGCGGTCAACCTCAACCTGGTCGCGTTCGACGCGTGGCGGATCAACGAGGCCACCGGTCAGACGCTGGCGGTCTTCGTGATCACGCTGGCCGCGGCCGAGATCGGTCTCGGGCTGGCGATCGTGCTGCTGCTGTTCCGCGGCCAGGGCCACGTCGACGCAGATGCCGCACGTGACCTGGCAGAACAAGTGGTGGAAGAGGAGCGAGCCACGTGATCGCCACCGCCTGGCGGGTGGTCGGCGTCGGCTTCTCGCTCCTCGTCGTGCTGGCCGCGGCCCTCCTGTACGGCGTTGACCCGCAGCAGACCATGGCCGGCGGAGCCATGATCGGCGAGGACTTCTGGTTCTCGTACGAGTTCCGCACCGACGGCCTGACCGTACTCATGCTCGCCGTCGTCGGGGTCGTGTCCGCCTGCGTCCAGATCTACTCGATCGGGTACGTCCGCGAGCGCATCGCGTCGTACACGGCTCTCGTCACGCTGTTCACCGCGGCGATGGTGACGGTGGTGATCTCGGACAACCTGTTCCTCCTGCTGATCGGTTGGGAGGTGATGGGCGCCTGCTCGTACCTGCTGATCGGTCACTACTGGGAGCGCCGCGACGCGCGGGCCGGTGCGATGAAGGCGTTCCTGATGACCCGGCTCGGCGACGTCGGGTTTCTGTTCGGGATCTTCGTGCTGGGCGTCGGGTACCACAGCTTCCGGATCTCCGAGCTCGGCACCAGCCCGATCGAGCCGCACACGTTGACGATCGGCACGATCCTGCTGCTGGTCGGCGTCATCGGCAAGTCCGCGCAGGTCCCGCTGCAGACCTGGCTCCCCGACGCGATGCCCGGCCCGAGCCCGGTCAGTGCCCTGATCCACGCGGCGACGATGGTTGCCGCTGGTGTCTTCCTGATCGCCCGGCTGTACAACGTCTTCGTCGAGGCCCAGACCACGCTGACGGTGCTGGCCGTCGTTGCCTGCGTGACGATGCTGTTCGCAGCGTCCTGCGCGATGGCGGCGGTGGAAGTGAAGCGGGTGCTCGCCTGGTCGACCGTGAGCCAGTTGGCGATCATGTTCGCCGGGCTGTCGCTCGGTACGCACGACGGTCGCCGCGCGGCGCTCTTCCACCTGCTGACGCACGCGGCGTTCAAGGGTCTGCTCTTCCTCTGCGCCGGCGTGCTCCTGCATCAGGTCGGCAGCGCGGCGTTCGTCGTACTGCGCCGTTACACCCGCCGCGGCGCTTCGCGGAAGCAGTTGCGGGTGACGTTCGTGACGATGACGATCGGGCTCGCCGCGCTGGCCGGCGTACCTGGGTTCGCAGGCTTCTTCTCGAAGGACTCGGTGGTCGAAGCCGCCTGGGAGCAGGCCCGGGACGGTTCGACGGTGGGCTGGATTGTGCTCGTGTCGGTTTGCCTGACCGCGGCGATGACTGCGTTCTACTGCGTCCGCCTGTGGCTGTGGGTGTTCTTCCGTACTCCGGCCCTCGCGGGCGCGGTCGGCGCGTTCGAAGGCGATGACCCGATGGCGGATCTCGACGAGCCGGACGCGAACAAGCTGCGCGACGGTTCGTGGGTGATGCTCACGCCGATGGTGCTGCTGGCCGTCGGCGCGATCGGGCTGGGCTACACGGACGGCGTGCACCTCAACTGGGCGATCGCCGCCATCACGACCGTGCTCGCATTGCTCGGCGGCCTCGCGGCGTACTCGCTCTGGCATCGGGGCGCTGATCCGCGACCGGTCGTGCTGGAGCGCGAGTACGGCGTGGATCCGGCGTACCAGCGGCTCTTCGTCGTACCGGTGCAATGGCTGGCAAAGCTCGCGGTCGGCAACGATCGGGATGTCATCGGCGCTTACGTACGGGCGACCGGACGCGCCGGCGTGCTGGCTTCGCAGGGGTTCCGGAAGCTGCAGACGGGGAACGTGCAGACGTACCTGACCGCGGCCGTGATCGGTGCAGTCGCGCTCGCGATCCTGGCGGGGGTGATCGGCTCGTGAGGGACTCGTTGCTGATCGCCCTGATCGCGGTACCGACGCTGACCGCTGTGGTGCTGTGGGCGCTGCCCGTGGTGACTGCCGATCGCATCGCGGCGCTCGTCGGGACGATCGTGTCCGGGGTCCTGCTGGTCGCGTCGATCGTCCTGTGGTGGGACATGCGGCGGCCGCACTGCCCGTGTACAGCTGAAGCCGTCTTCGGCCCGCTGCCAAGGACGGTGCCCGGCAAGCTGACGCCGTACGTCGACATCAACACGCCATGGATCCCGTCGCTCGATGTGCGCTTCCACCTCGCCGTCGACACGATCTCGATCCCGCTGATCGCGTTGACGACGCTGCTCGTCTTCCTCTGCTGCGTTTACTCGCTGAAGATCACCCCACGCATCGGTCGGACCCGCTCGCTGATCGCGTTGCTGCTCGTGATCGAGACCGGCGTGATCGGCACCTTCTCCGCCTCCGACCTCGTGCTGTTCTTCGTCTTCTTCGAGATCGTCCTCATCCCGATGTGGCTCGTGATCGACATCTGGGGTGACGACCACGACCGGGCCGGGCGTCGGCGCGCGGCGACCACGTTCATCTTGATGACGGTGTTCGGCTCGGCGCTGATGCTGTTGGGCTTCCTGCTCATCCATCGGCACGCGGGCACGTTCGACCTGGTGTTCCTCGGGCAGCATCCGGTCAAGGGCGGGCACGGCGTTCCGCTGGCCGCCGCGATCCTGATCGCCGTCGGGCTCGCGGTGAAGATGCCGCTGTGGCCGTTGCACATCTGGTTGCCCGACGCCCATGCCAAGGCGCCGACGGTCGGCTCGGTGCTGCTGGCCGGCGTACTGCTGAAGCTGGGCAGCTACGGGATGATCCGGATCCTGTTGCCGGTCCTGCCTGACGCGACGGCCACCATCGCGCCGTACCTGGCCGGGTTCTCGGTTGTCGCCATCATCGCCGGATCGTTGGCCTGCCTGGCGCAGACCGATGTGAAGCGGCTGATCGCGTACTCGAGCGTCGGGCACATGGGCTTCATCGGGCTCGGCATCGCGACGATGTCGCCGGAGGGACTGAACGGCGCGCTGTACGCGAACCTTGCCCACGGCATCATCACCGGCCTGCTGTTCTTCCTGGCCGGGGCGATCAAGGACCGGCACGACACCAGCGACCTGCGCGCGATCGGCCGGGCGCTGTACGCGCGGTTGCCGCGGATCAGCGGGCTGCTCACCTACGCCTGCCTCGCGTCGCTCGGGTTGCCCGGGCTGGCTGGGTTCTGGGGCGAGATGCTGGTCCTGCTCGGTGCGTATCACCCGGCCGATTGGTTGCCGCGGGCTACTTTCATCGTGCTGATGGTGATCGCCGGGCTGGGCACCGTACTGACCGCCGCGTACTTCCTCCGGCTGATCCGCGAGCTGTGCCAGGGTGATCCCGCCGAGAATCCGCCGGCCGCGTTCGCCGTCGACCTGAGCCGGATCGAGTTCGTGACGTTCGCGCCGTTGGTCGTGCTCACGGTGTTCCTCGGTCTGTGGCCCTTCACGTTGCTCAACCAGTGGACGTTCCTATGACGCTGACGTGGACCGATTGGCAGGCGATCGCCGTACCGCTGGTGCTGGCGATCGGTGCGGTTGCGGTGCTGCTGATCGACAGCTTCTGGAAGAGTGCGTCGGCTGAGCTGCGGCATACCGTCGTCACGCTGCTGACGAGTGCGGTGCTGCTGTTCGGGCTCGTGTTCGTATGGGCGCAGCGGGGCGGGTTCAAGCCTGCCTTCTGCCGGCCGGCGGTCGAGGGGCCGGCGGAGTGCAGCTTCGTGTTCGAGCCGTTGACGGCCGGGTTGTGGGCGGTGCTGCTGGTCGGCGGGCTCGGTGTGGTGGGCTTGTCGACGTACCGGCTGTTGGCCTCGGATGTTCCGATCGGGGAGTACCACTTCCTGCTGCTGAGCGCGCTGACCGGCGCGACCGTGCTGGCCGGCGCGCGGGATCTCGCGACGCTGGTGATCGCGCTCGAGGTGGTGTCGCTGCCGAGCTTCGCGATGGTCGGACTGCGGCGGGACCGGCGCGGCTCCGAGGGCGCGATGAAGGCGTTCCTGGTGTCGGTGCTGTCGACTGCAGTGATGCTCTTCGGAGTGTCTTATCTGTACGGCGTGACCGGCTCGCTGTACCTGACCACGATCGCGAACCGGCTGACCGGTCTCGACCCTGACCTCGGGCGGGTGGCGTTCGCGGCCGGGCTGTTCGTGATCGTCGGGTTCGCGTTCAAGATCGCGGCGGTGCCGTTCCACGCCTGGTTGCCGGACACGTACGTCGGGGCGCCGATCGAGGTCACCACGTTCCTCGCCGTCGTCTCGAAGTCGGCCGGGGTCGCCGGGCTGCTCGTGCTGGTGACGGCCGGGATCGCGCCGGACGGCTCGCATCTGCGCACGGTGATCGCGATCCTCGCGGCGCTGACGATGACGGTCGGCAACCTCGCCGCGCTGCGTCAGGTCGAGGCGGTCCGGCTCCTCGCGTGGTCGTCGATCGGCCAGGTCGGCTTCCTGCTCGCGCCGTTGGCGGTCGGCGATGCGCAGGCGGTCGTCGGGTACTTGGCGGCGTACGTCGTGGTCACGCTCGGCGCGTTCGGGGCGGTCGCCGTCGTCCAGCGCCACCGCCCCGGCGGGCTGCTGACCGACTACCGCGGCATGGTCCGCTCCGAGCCCGGTCTCGCCGCGGCGCTGATCTTCTTCCTGGTTGTCCTGGCCGGTTTGCCGCCGGGTCTCGCGGGCCTGTTCACCAAGTTCGCCGCCTTCCAGGCCGTCATCGACGCACACCTCGGCTGGCTGGCGATCGTGATGGCCCTCAACGTGATGATCGGCCTGGCCGTCTACCTCCGCTGGATCGCCGAACTCTTCCGCCTCCCCGCCGACGACCCGTTCTCGGTAGACATCGAAACCCCCGCCGTCGCCATGATCTCCCTCTTCGCCGCCCTCACCGCCGTAGTCTCAGTCCTCCCCAGCATCCTGTTCGCCCTGGCCACCTGACCGGCTAACCTTCGGCGGGTGAGCGCGCGACTTCTGGTAGTTCTGTTGGCGCTGGGGGCCCTGGTGGGATGCGGAAGTTCGGGCACGTCCGCGAGCCGCCCGACACCAGTGCAGGTCGAGTCCGTTCCGGCGACGCCGGTGGCGCGGACCTCCACCCCGGCGATTGCTCCTGCGGCGAAGGACGGGCAGAACTACAAGGCCTGTGCCGACGGCAACTGCGAGGTGCTGATCCGCGGCTCCGCCGTGATCGCCGTCTACACCGTGCTGTTCACCTTCACCGTCGCCGAAGGCTCCTTCGACGAACGCGGTGGCGGCGGCTTCCTGCACGTGTCAGGTATCGGCGGTCCCGCCCCTTTGGGCGGCTTCACAGGTGCCGAGCCCGCTCTCGAGGTGACGTTCCACGAAGGTGACACAGCTGTCGTGGCGATCCGCACGATCGGCACTCCAACACCCACGCGATTCCGTACGCCGATCGCGATCGCGACCGCGTCGCCCCGGCGCACGACCCCGCCGCCCACCAAGCTGCCGATCTATCAACCGGCCGACGGTACGAACTACGAGGCCTGCCGCGACGGCCACTGCGAGGTCCTGCTGCACCGGTCCGCGAAGATCACCATCGGCAACCTGCCCTTCGACTTCACCGTCACGAACGGTGCTGTGCACATGCTGTCGTGCAGGCAGGACAACCCGCTCGACTGCTACGACTTCCACCTTGACGGCTCGGGCGGAGCAGGCTGGTCGGACGAGCCCGGCGGCGTGATGTACGACGCGAACCTGAAGGCCTACGACGGTGAGGATGCGGTGCTGTCCGTCACGACGGAGTAGTCCGTGCGAGGAAGTCTTCGTACTGGGACCACACTCGGCGCCAGAGTTGGGCGCGGTCGGATTGTGTGTAGTGGGGGAGGGGGAGGTGGAAGACGTCGGCGAGTGCGGTGAAGTAGTCGGCCGGCGTTTCGAGGAGGGTGTTGTCCACTCGGTCGGCGGAGGTTTCGCTCAGGCCGATGGAGCGGAGTACGACGACGGACTTCGGCGTACGGCGGAAGGCGGAGGCGAGTCGGACGAACGGGGACGTGGGATCCGTCGACAGACGGGCGTGCTGGGCGGTGAACGCGTCGAGGCCGACGGATGCCGACTCGAAGTCCATGCCGATGAGGTTCGCGCGGGGATCGTGGTCGAGGCGCCAGCCGTTGGTCAGGTCTGATGGGCGGAGGCGCAGGGTGAACGGGTGCTGGCGGACCTCGCCGACTTCGAGTGGCATCGGGTGACGTAGGCCGTCGCCGAGGCCCACGTCGACCAGCCAGACGCGGTCGGGATCTTCAAGCAGCCCGGTGACGGTGAGGACCATGTGACTGGCGTCGACGCCGCCTGGGCGGTTGGCCGTCTGTACGCCGCCGCGGTGCATCTGCACGCGATAACCGAGCTCCGTGAGCAGCAGCGCGAACGACCCGTTCATCTGGAAGCAGTACCCGCCGGCCTCACGCGCGATCATCCGCTTCACCACGTCCTCCGGCTCCAGCGGGCCGCCCGGCGTCAGCTGGTACTGAATCGACTCGTACGGCACCCGATCCACGAACGCTTCGTGCAGTCGCGTCAACGCCTCCAGCCGCGGCGGCCCGTCGTACTCGCCGACCCCGATCCGCTGCAGGAACGCCGTGGTATCCATGCGCCTTGGGCTAGGCGAGGTGATCGACACCCTCGACCGAGATGCAGCGCTTGCCATCGGCCCGGAGCTCGGTGAGATCTTCGTCGCGGCCTTCGGATCGTACGGCGAGGAGCCCGCGGACGCCGACCGGTTCGCGACTGAGCAGCTCCCGACCCACGCTGACCGCGAGGACTTCAGATTGGTCGCCGCACGGCTGGACGGTCGCGTGGTGGGATTCGCCTACGGGTTCACCGGGCGGCGCGGGCAGTGGTGGCCGGACCGGATCGCCGAGGCTGTGTCTGCTGAGCTGGCCGACGAGTGGATCGGCGGGCACTTCGAGGTGGTCGAGCTCGCCGTCCACCCCGATGCCCAGCGCAACGGTCTCGGCACCGCGCTGATGACGGCATTGATGTCGGGTCTGCCGCATGAGAAGGCGTTGCTGACGACGTACTCCGATGACCGTCCGGCACCGCGGCTGTACCGACGGTTGGGATGGCAGGTGCTGGTCCCCGACCTCGGCTGGGGCTCGGCGCTCTACGGTTTGGACAGGGGAGTGCCCGTCGCCCGATGACCTGGCAGGGTAGGGCTCATGACTTCTGAGCGGATCTATGTCGGGAGCTACACCAGTCAGGCCGGCGGTGGGGACGGGATCGCGTTCGGGCCGCTGGACGGGATCGCGACGGTGGCGACGATCGCCGATCCGTCGTTCCTGGTCAGGTCCGCGGACGGGCGGTTCCTCTACTCGACCGACGAGGAGGACAACGGCCGGATCGCGGCGTTCGCCATCCAGCCGGACGGCGGGCTCGAGCTGCTCAACCAGCAGCCGACCGGCGGCGTACACCCGTGTCACGTGGACATCGACCCGTCCGGCCGGTTCGTGCTCTCGGCCAACTACACATCGGGCTCGGTCGCCGTACACCCGATCAACGAGGACGGCTCGCTCGGCGAGACGGCGTACTTCATCCAGCGCTCCGGCACCGGACCGAACGCCGACCGCCAGGAAGGGCCGCACGCGCACCAGATCGCGTTCGACCCGGCCGGTGCGTACGTGTTCGACATCGACCTCGGCTCCGACACGGTCTACACGTCCACACTGACCGAGGACGGGCAGCTGGAGGAGGTCGACCAGCTCCACATCCACCCCGGCGCCGGGCCGCGGCACATGGTGTTCCACCCGACGGCGGGCGCGGCGTACGTGATCAACGAACTCGACTCGACGCTGACCGTCTGCAGCTACGCGGACGGGAAGCTGCAGACGGTGCAGACCGTCTCGACCCGGCCCGCCGACTCGCCGGGCGAGAACTACCCGGCCGAGCTGCTGATCTCCGCCGACGGCCGGTTCCTCTACGGCTCGAACCGCGGCGACAACACGATCGCGGTGTTCGCGACGGCGGCCGATGGTCTGTCCGTCGAGCTGGTACAGACCATCGGCTCCGGCGGCGACTGGCCGCGACACCTTGCCTTCAGCAACGACGGACAGACGCTGTACGCCGCGAACGAGCGCTCGGACCAGATCGCGACGTTCAGCATCGACGACGGCAAGCTGACCGCTGCGGGTGAGCCGGTCAGCTGGCCGAAGCCGGTGTGCATCCTGCCTGTCTAGACCTAGACGAGCTTCTCGAAGAAGAACTCGTGCTTGAGGAACGACACGTCGTACTCGTGACCCGGGTACGGCGGGTTCAGCTGCGACGCCTGGAACAGCCGCCAGCCGTCCTTGAGCGCGTCCAGTCCGGTCGTGTACGGCGGCTCGTCGCTGTCACCCGTGGTGGGGTGCGTCTCGCCCGTGCCGTCGTACGTCGACCAGCCGACCACGCGCGCGTCCAGCGCGGAGGAGGCCAGGTAGAGCACCAGCACCTGCTGGCGCAGACCAGTCTGGACCGGGGTCTCTGCTGTGGCGGTCATACCATCTCCCTCTTGACCTTGGCGTGCGGGTTGTTGGCGCGGTCCGTCACGACACGCTGCGGCCGGTTCGAGACGCGCGTGACCCAGTAGTTCGGGTCGTACGTGTCGTCGCCGCTGATCGCGCGCCACAGCAGGATGCGGTTGTACCGCTCCAGCCGCCCGGTCGCGTTCTCGTACCACGGGAAGTTCTGCTCGAGCTCGGCCGCGACAGCGTCGTCGTACAGGTCGTCGGTGTTCCAGAGCCGGACCTGCCGGACGGTCGGGTTGAACCGGATCTTGAACATGTAGCGGTCCAGGTCGCTGTCGTTCTTGCGACCGCCGTGCCAGATCCCGTGGTGCAGGAACTGGACGGTGCCGGCCGGGCAGACCAGACGGGTCTGGCCGAGCAGGTTCTGGTAGCGGCCGGTGTCGGACTCGTTGGTCCGGCGCAGGTGGCTGCCGGGAACGCTGAGCGTGCCGCCCATCTCGAGCGTCACGTCCTGCGGGTAGTACATGAGTTGTACGTCGAACGCGTCGGTGCGGACGTCGATGATCGCGTCACCGTGCAGGTTCTGCGCCTCGCCCTCGTGCGCCTTGCGGATGTGGACGGCGTGGTGATCGACGGTCGGCTCGGGACCAACCAGGCTGTGGATGGCGCCGGCGACCTCGGGCAACTGGACCAGTCGCTCGACGAACTCGCTGTCCGCGAACGCCTCCGACAACGGGGTGCCGTACGGAACCCCCGGGATGCCGTTCTTCAGGACCTCGATCGCCTGCTGGTTCATGTCGTCCGGTACGACGGCATCCATCCGGAGCGCGCCGGTGGCCACGAAATGCGCCATCTGTACCGAGGTGAGCAGGTGCTTGCGATGCGGATGGGGCATCAAGACTCCCTGGTGGATAGTGGTTACTACTCCTCCAGCGTAAGTTTGGACAGCGTTGTCTCGCGTGGGCTGTGATCACCACTAGTGGTAATTTCTCACCATGATCGAACTGCAGCTGGCAACTCCGCCCGAGGTGCTGAACGTCGGTGCGGGGATCCACGGCGTGCGCAAGCGCAGGGACGTCTTCCGCCTGCCGGACCTCTGGCAGCTGCACCTGTACAACTACACAGCCGAGCTCACGCTGGACGGGACCGCCTACACCGTGGCTCCTGGCTATGTCTCGATCACACCTGCCGGTGCCTCGGTGCAGTTCGACTACCTGGGCCGTTCGGAACACCTCTACGCACACTTCCGGCCGCGTGCGTCCGGCTCGCCGTCACACGTCCCCGCCGTGCAGGACGCCACCGCGATCGCGCCTTTGCTCTCCACGCTGCTGCGGTCCGCCATCGAGTCCTCCCCGTCCGGCTCCGGCCGTACCACCGCCGAGGTCTGGACCGCTCTCTGGCGCATCGCCGAACTCACGCCGGCCACAACCGAGACCGGACACCCGGCTGTCGCCGCAGCCATCGCCTACATCGAGGCGAACCTCGCCCAACCCCTGACCGTGCCCGCGCTGGCCCGGCTGGCCGGCGTCTCGCACAACCACCTCACCCGTCTCTTCCAGCAGGAGACCGGTCAGACGGTGATCGCCTACATCCGCACCCGCCGGATGAACCGAGCTCGCCACCTCCTGGTCTCGTCCACGCTGTCCATCCCCGCGGTGGCCGCCTCGGTCGGAGTCCCCGACCTGCAGGCGTTCAACAAGACCTGTCGCCGGGAGCTCGGCGCATCGCCGCGCGGGGTGCGTAATGCGGTAGCCGGGGTCGGAGCAGCGGGCTAGCGTTCCGAGCATGTATGAACTGATCCCGGCCGCCGACGGCCCGCAGTACGACGAAGAGGCCGAGCGGCGCTTCGTCGAGGAGTGGCCGGAGTTCATCTTCCACGACGAAGGCGTCACGCCGTACCGGGATCGGCGGGTGCAGTACTTCCCGGACTGGGAGTTCTACCTGGTGTCGGACGAGCGGCTGATCGGGGGCTGCTGGGGTGTGCCGATCGCGTGGGACGGGACGGTCGGCGATCTGCCCGGCGGGTTCACGGACTCGCTGGCGCGGTCGGTGACGTCGTACGAGCAGGGCGTCGTACCGAACACGTTCGTGCTGATGGCGGCCGCCGTACGCTCCGACGAACAGGGCCAGGGCCACGCGGGCCGTGTCATCACCGCCGTCCGCGAGCGGGCGATCGCCCGGGGGCTCGGCCAGGTGATCGCGCCCGTCCGCCCGACCCTGAAGTCGAGCTATCCACTCACTCCGATCGAGACCTTCATGCACTGGACTCGTGACGACGGCCTCCCGCTGGACCCGTGGCTGCGCACGCACGTCCGCCTGGGCGCCACCTTGCTGGCACCGGCCCCCGCCTCCCAGACGATGACCGGCACGGTCGCGGACTGGGAGAAGTGGACCAAGATGCTGTTCCCGTCGACCGGCACCTACACGATTCCGGCGGGCCTGACGACTTTGACCATCGACCGCGAGGCCGACCTCGGGACGTACGTCGAACCGAACGTCTGGATGCGGCACGCCTAGGCCGAGACGGCGACCGGGAACGCCGTAGCGACGGCCGCGGTTCGGCTGTTCACGCCGAGGCGCTCGTAGATGTTCTCCAGGTGCTTGCGAACGGTGCCCTCGGCAACGAACAGCCGACGGGCGATCTGCGTGTTGGTGTGCCCGGCGGCGACCAGGCGTAGCAACTCCCACTGGCGGCTGGTCAGCTCGGGGATGCCGGCGCGGCGGCGCTCCAGATCGCGACGGATCTCGACCAGGTGCGGCCGGAGCAGCTGAAGCATCAACCGCTCACGCTCGGAGAAACCGGGCCCGGTGGTCCGGAACAGGAGCATCCGGCGGTCCTCGCCGTCGTGCTCCGGGAGTGGCACCACGATCTCGCTGCGTACTCCGTTCATCCGGTCCCACAGGCCCGCCTCGCTGTTCACCAGTTGACGCATGGACAGGTAGTCGGACGTCATCCAGACGCTTTCGTGGTCACCGGTCCGCTGGGGCCGGCTGCACGTCTTGTGCCGCCAGAACAACTGCCAGAACAGCTCGTCGCAGTCGTCGTCCAGCCCCGGAGGCACGCTGGTCAGCTCCTCCAGACCGACGAAGACGCGGTCGTGCGGCCGGCTCACCTGGAACGTGACGTCGTCGGCGGGGATCAGCTCGTGGAGCGCGCGAAGTACGTCCCGCGGGAACTCCTGGCCGGCGCTGTCCCATCGCTGGTGATCGACGACGTCGAGCATGCGGCGCAGATCGCGTTCGGTGACGGTCAATTGCTCCATGACTGCCCTCCCCCTGAATTCAGCCTAGGCCCGATCCGCTACCGGGCAATACGTCGAACTGCGTATGGCACGCGCGGACCCGGCGCGGCGACGGTGGATGGGGGGCGGCATCGCGCCGCCCGTTCTCGGGAAGGAACGACCGTGAAACTGCTGACTCGCCGGCTTGCGTTGCTGCTGACTGGATCGTTGGTTCTGACCGGGGTCGGATTGTCGCCGCCGCCGAGTACGGCCGGTGTGAGCGATGCCGCGCCGGTGCTGGATTGGAGTCGGTACGCGACGCAGGCGATCGTGGCCGGGCGTCCGCCGGCCAGCTCGGAGGTGTTGCTCGGGATCGTGCACGTTGCGATCGCGGATACCGTGGCTGGGCTCGGGTACGGTCGGCCGTTCAAGTTCGCCGTACGGCCGGATCATCGGGCGTCTCCTGCGGCGGCGGTTGCTACAGCGGCGTACGACGTACTGCGGGCTCGCGTGCCTAATGCAGCTGGGTTGGATTCGACGTACGCCGACTATCTGGCGCGGGTGCCGTCTGGGTCGGCGAAGGATCGCGGGGTGGTTCTGGGGCGGTCGGTGGCGGCCGCCGTACTGGCGTGGCGTGCGGGGGATGGGCTGGGCAACACCGTGCCCTATGTGCAGCGGACGCCGGGGCCGGGGGTGTGGGAGCCGACGCTGCCTACTCCGCCGGCGGATATTGTGCTGACGCAGGTCCGGCCGCTGGCGCTGCGGTATCGGGCGCAGTTCCGTCCGGACGGGCCGGATGCGCTGACGAGCAAGCGGTACGCACGGGACGTGGCTGAGGTCGCTTCGCTCGGCCGGGCGGACAGTACAACCCGTACGGCGAAGCAGACCGAGACCGCGATGTTCTGGTCGGAGCAGACCGCACAACAGTGGAGTCGGGCGCTGCTGCAGTTGGCGGCTGACCGGCACCTCTCAATGGCTGCGGCTGCGCGGATGCTCGCCCTGGTGCATGTGTCGGCCGGTGACTCGGTGATCGCCTGCTGGGACGCCAAGTTCCACTACCTGTCGTGGCGGCCGGTCCACGCGATCCAGCGCGCCAACACGGACGGCAACCCGCGTACGCACGCCGATCCGGGCTGGCAGTCGCTGCTGAACGTCAATCACCCGGAGTACCCCTCCGGCCATGCCTGCTTCACCGCTGGAGTGGCAGGTGCGTTGCAGGCGTTCTTCCACACCTCACACGTGCGCCTGTCGATGTCCAGCCTGGTCACCGGCACCACGCGCGTCTATCCGAACCTGTCCGCGGTGAGGGCCGACGTACGAGAAGCTCGGATCGTCTCAGGGCTGCACTTCCGTCACTCGATGGTGGACGGCGATGCACTGGGCACGCAGGTCGTCGGCTGGATCAGCGCTCGGCACTGACCGCCAACGCAGCCAGGCCGTGGTTGAGGATGCCCTTGACCACGGTCAGCGCGTAGGACTCGTCCGGTCCGGTGATGGCTTGGTGGGACCAGCTGATGACGTCCTCGAAGGCTCTGACGTGGCGGTAGTAATGGATGGCGTCATCGTCGAGGGTGTGGGGACCGTAGCCGGCGAGGAAGGCCTCGCGCTGGGTGGAGGTGGTGGGGCCGACGTCGCCCATGCCGCCGAGCATGAACATCAGGTCCTGCTCGCGGGGCGCGAAGATGACGTCGTCCCAGTCGATGAGGTGGAGGTGCTCGTCGACCAGTACGTTGCCGAGGTGCGGGTCGCCATGGCAGATCACCCGCGGGCCGGACGGCGCCGGCGGGCGGTTGGTGCGCAGGTCGGCGATGACGTCGTCGTACTGCTTCCACACCGCCGCCAGCTCCTCCTCGACCTCCCCGTCGGGTGTCTCGAGGCGCTTGTCGACCTCCTGCGCGATGGCCGGCATCCGTACGTCGATGTGGCTGTGCTTCGGCAACGCGTCCCGCAGCCGGTGCGGGGGTTCCGAATCATGCACCCGCCGGATGAGTACGCCGTACTCCGACCACTGCTCGTCCGTCAGCCCGCTCTGCGCCGCACGGACCCCGTCGATCCACGGCGTGATCGTCAGCCGCTTCTTTGCGTGGACGGACCACAGCCCGCCCTCCGTGGTCCGGATCAGCTCCGGTACGCCGGGCAGGCCGCTGTCCGCCAGGAACGCCGCCACCTGATGGCCGGTATTGGTCCCGGCGGCGCTCCACTTCACGGCGTACGTGTTGGTCGCCGTAGCGGCCTTCCACACCTGCGCGGCGACGTCAGCGCCGTACACGACCGGTGTGAGCTCGACCACCTCGAGCCCGAAGTCCGCCAGTAACCACTTCCGCAGCAACGTCTCACCCACGCCCGCCAGCATGCCCGGCAACCGCCCTCGGAGCGAGCCGATTACCGGGCGTCCGGGTCAGCGGTAGTTGACGAACTGCACCGCGAAGTCGAGCTCCTGGCCCTTGATCAGGGCCTGCACCGCCTGGAGGTCGTCGCGGCTCTTGCTGGAGACGCGGAGCTCCTCGCCCTGGATCTGCGCCTTCACGCCCTTCGGGCCCTCGTCGCGGATCAGCTTGGAGAGCTTCTTCGCGTTCTCCTGGGTGATGCCGGCGTCGATCGTCGCGGTGATCTTGTAGATCTTCCCGGACAGCTTCGGCTCGTCCGCGTCCAGCCCCTTGAGCGAGATCTGCCGCTTGACCAGCTTGTCCTTGAACACATCCAGTACGGCGCTCACCCGCTCCTCGGTGTTCGCCTGCATGTCGATCGCCTCGCCGGACCACTTGATCCCGGCGTCCACGTTCTTGAAGTCGAACCGCTGGCTGATCTCCTTCGCCGCCTGGTTCACGGCGTTGTCCACCTCCTGACGGTCCACCTTGTTCACGATGTCGAAGGAGGACTCCGAAGCCATGGGCACATCCTTTCCGATTTGCTGTCAGGGCCACTACCTGTTGTATCGTCTCCCACGCCGGTTCACGAACCGGCAGCACCCTGGCGGGTTGCCCGAGCGGCCAAAGGGAGCAGACTGTAAATCTGTCGGCGTATGCCTACGCAGGTTCGAACCCTGCACCCGCCACACGCGAGAAAAGAGCCCCTGACCTGCGGAAACGCAGACCAGGGGCTCTCGTGTTGTGTCCGGTGGTGTCCGGCCG
>NZ_SZPZ01000004.1 GCF_005233875.1 Kribbella jiaozuonensis
CGGTCCGACTGAACCACCAACTGCACAGCCTCTGCCCGAAACTGCGCACTAAACCGCCGACGCTTCTCGGTCATAAACAGATCCTCCTCGCTCCAGAGCACCTGTCCAACAACCTCGATACACCTCATGGGTGGGTGGGAGCGCGCGAAGCAGGCGCGTTGAGGAGCGGAGCGACGAAGGAAGCACCTGCGTAGCCCGCGGGGGATTCCCCGCGCCGGACTACTTCTTGTCCGGGTCGATGACCTCGCCCTGGATGACGTCGTCGGAGGACGACGGTCGAGGCGGGGTGGGCCCGCCGCCCGCGCCTGGGATGAAGCCGCCGAGGCCGGCGCCGCCGAGTTGGGTGGTGATTCGGCGGTTGAAGAAGGACGACATCGCTCGCCGGGCCAGCGGTCGCGTGAACGGGAGTACGAAGAAGAAGCCGAAGATGTCCGTGACGAAGCCAGGCGTCAGCAGCAGCGTGCCGCCGACCAGGATCAGCGCCGCGTCGGACAGCTCCCGCCCGGGCATCTTCCCGGTCTGGAAGGCCGACTGCAGGGCGTTCCACGCGCGCCGCCCCTCACGCTTGATGATCCAAGCCCCGAGGGCGCTCTCGACCAGCAGGAGCGCGACTGTCGGCCAGCCGCCGATGACCTGGCCGATCTGGATGATCACGTAGATCTCCAGGATCGGCACCACCAGCAGTGCCAGCGCGATGAACCAAGGCATGTCTCAACCCTCCGAGCGACTCACCCCAGTGTTACAGGTCAGGCCGGGACCTTCTCGCGAGTCCGGGTGGAATCAGGGGCGGGTGGGGGTTCCTGGTCGCCGCCACGGCGGCGGCGACGGTTCACCAGCGCCAGAACCAGCCCGAGCAGACCGAGGCCGGTGATGATCCACTGCGGCCAGCCACCCAGCGTGGTCGCCAGCGTCTGACCGTCCCGGATCGGCACGGTCGCGACGTACACGTCCGACACGAACTGACCCGACTTGTGCTCGACCGTTCCGTCCGGGCGGATCACGCCGGAGATCCCGCTCGTCGACGCGATCAGCACGGTTCGGCCGGTCTCGATCGCGCGCATGCGGGTGATCGCGAACTGCTGCTCGGGCTGACCGGTCCCGCCGTACGTCGCGTTGTTGGTCTGCACGATCAGGACCTGCGCGCCGCCCTTCACCACATCCTGGATCACGTTGTCGTACGCGAGCTCGAAGCAGATCACGTCGCCGTACGTGACCCCGTTGATCGGCATCACCCCGGGCCCGACGCCCGGCACGGTCTGCGCGCCGATCATCTCGAGCCGCTTGATGTACGGCAGCAGCTGGTTGCGGAACGGGATGTACTCACCGAACGGCACCGGGTGCCGCTTCGCGTACCGCTGCCCCGGCCCGGTGACCGGATCCCACACGATGCCCGTCGTCTGCCGCTCGTTCGGACCAGGCCCCTCGGTCACGGCACCAACAAGGATCGGTACGCCGACCGCGTGCACGGCCTCCTCGATGTCCGCCCGGGTCTCGTCGTCCTTGTACGGGTCGATGTCGGTCGAGTTCTCCGGCCAGATCACCAGATCCGGCTTCATCTCCGTACCGGCCTGGACCCGCTTCTCCAGGTCGAGCGTCGCGTTCATGTGGTTCTTCGTGACCGTACGAGCGCGCCCCAGGAACTCCAGCCCCTTGCCGGGCACGTTCCCCTGCACCATCGCGGCCTTGACGGTCTTGCCGTCGCCCTCGATCGACAGGTGGATCAGCGAGCTCCCGAACACGATCGCCAGCCCTGCGACCAGCGCCACGGCCCGCAACCGCAGCCCGCTGGCGCGACGGAGTACGGCGTACACGAGAACACCGACGAACGCGACGACGAAGCTCAGCCCCGGGATGCCGACGTACGCCGCGAGCTTGCCCAGCGACGCATCGGAGAAGGCCCACGCGAGCCGCCCCCACGGGAAGCCGCCGAACGGCACCGACGCCGTCGCGAACTCGGTCGCCACCCACAGGGCCGGGATCCACAACATCCACAGCCGAAGCTTGAGCACCTGCGTCGCGAACAACCCGAAGACCGCATAGAACAGCCCCTCGAGTACGGCGAGGGCGATCGCCGCATCGCCGCCGATCACGCTCAGCCACGGCACCAGGACCAGGTAGTAGGTGATGCCGAATCCGGCGCCGACGAGGAAGCCGACCTTCATCGAGATGCCGTCCAGCGCGGCCAGCAGCAGCGGTACGGCGACGATCGTCAGCCAAGGGTGATCATGCGGTTCGAACGCGAAGCCGAGCAGTGCGCCGGCGGCGACCGCCACCACCACTCTCGGCAGGACCCGCCCCAGAGCCTTCAATCGGTCCACGCCGTACCCCTTTGTCCTCACATCCCGGCCGATACCGGTCGCACGACCGTACAACGTTCGGGGCACGCGAATGTATCCGGTCAGTAGCCATTGGGCACCGAATGCGGAAAGTGAAGGGGTGTCAGCAGAGTGCGACGAAGCTGAGAAAGCCTCGGGTTCACGGTCGGTAAATAGAGGAAAGAGGCCCAGCGTGCCTTCGGACCAACCGACGATGCGCTGGCTGCGAACCGTCCGGCTGTTGTCTACTGGCCGCCGAGCCTCTTCCACCTCTGCCCCGCGGGGGGCTAACCACCGGCAATCTCAGCCCCCGTCGACTCAAGCCTGGCTCTGACCTGGTCAGCGTCGCGGGATCATCGGTGGCCGAACTTCTTGTGACCGTTGAACAAACGGGATATGACGACTCCCAAAACGATGCTCGCTGGCGGCGACGGTGTCAACCTCTCCCCCGGCTCCTTGAGCCCGTTGTAACACTATCGCCTGTCCTGCAAGGGAAAACGAGGAACCTTCATCCGGGTCACGTTACAGAGCGGTCTCGGCACTCCACGTGATCGTTACCCTGGGCAACCAATCGTCACCCAACCGGTACGACGACGGTTCCCTTTGCGCGTGTGATCACAAGCGGTTCGGCCAGTACTTCGGCGGCCGATTCGGACTTGTCCGGCCGGCCGCGGCAGACGACGTACGCGCTGAACTCGAGGTCGCGGCTGCGGTTCCCGACCCGGGTGATCGTTGCCTTCACCTCCACAACGTCGCCGGCCCGCAGCGGCTGCAGGAACTGCACGTCGGAGTACGACGCGAACAGGCCCTCGTCGCCGTCGGACTGGATGCACACCTCGGTCGCGACGTCACCGAACAGCGCCAGCACGTACGCGCCGTCGACCAGGTTCCCGGCGTAGTGGGCGTGGCTGTAGGGAACATACCGACGATGCGTGGCGGTCAGCCCGATGGTTGCCTTCGACACCTATGCGCTCCTCTTCGCTGGAACCTTCTTCGTCACCAGGGCATCGACCAGGTAGCTGGCCACTTCGCCCGGCGTCGTACCGCGGCCGAAGACCCGGTCGACCCCGAGCTCGCCGGCCATCTGCTCGGTGAAACGGGGGCCGCCAGCAACTAATACCGGACGGGCGTCCTCGGCGTACGCCTCCCGGAAGGCGGCGGACATCTCCTTGGTGTTGAGCACGTGCGCCTCGCGCTGCGTCACCACCTGGGAGACGAGGATCGCGTCGGCCTTGTCGGCCTTCGCGCGGCGTACCAGCTCGGGTACGGCGACCTGCGCGCCGAGGTTCACGACCTTCAGCTCGCGGTAGTACTCCAGGCCCTTCTCGCCGGCGAACCCCTTGATGTTGAGGATCGCGTCGATACCGACCGTGTGCGCGTCGGTACCGATACAGGCGCCGACCACCGTCAGCCGGCGGCGCAGGCCCTTGCGGATCGCGAGGTTGACCTCCTTCGGCGACAGCAGCGGGTAGTCGCGCTCGATCACCTCGACCTTCGAGGTGTCGACCAGGTGGTTCACCGGGCCGTAGACCACGAAGAACGTGAAGTCCGGGCCGATCGGCTTCGAATGCACGACCAGGGCCGGATCCATGCCCATCTTGTTGGCCAGCTGGACCGCGGCACCCTCGGCCCGCTTGTCGTGCGGGACCGGGAGCGTGAACGACAGCTGCACCATCCCGTCCCCGGTGGTGTCGCCGTACGGCCGGATGATGCTCATCGGGAGCCCTCCTCGAGCAGCTCGATCGCCGGGTTGTAGTACTCCGCCGACTTCTTCGCGACCCCGTCCAGACCGCGACCGGCATCCTGGGGACGCTTCATCAACCCGAATGTGCCGTCGCCGATCGCGTTCAGCAGACCGTCGTCGACGATCTCCTCCAGCAGCTCCACCGACTCCCCCAGCACCTGCCGCGCGCGCTGGGCGATGAACCCGTTCGGCTCCGGCCGGAAGTCCTCGTGAAGGTTGCCCGCGGCACCCAACACGTAGCGGACGTTCTGCAGCGCCAGGTCCCGGTCGGAGATCCACGGCGTGACGACCGCCTCGGTCATCATCCCGACCAGCAGGATCCCTTGCCCGGTCATCGCGCCGACCAGATTGAAGAATCCGTCCAGCAGGTACCCGCGGAACACATCGCCGGTCATGTGCCGGGTCGGCGGCATCCACTTGAGCGGCGCGTTCGGGAACAGCTGCCGCGCCAGCATCGCGTGCGCCAGCTCCATCCGGAACGAGTCCGGCAGGTCCGGGTTGATCTCGAACGCGTGCCCGAGACCCAGCTGCCAGTCCTCCAGGCCCGCTTCCTTGGCGAAGTACTCGTTCAGCAGCTGCGAGACCGTCACCGTGTGCGCGGCCTCGACCGCATCGGCCGTGGTCAGGTAGTTGTCCTCGCCGGTGTTGATGATGATCCCGGCGCGGGCGTGGATCTGCCGGCTGAACCGCTGGTCGACGAAGGTCCGGATCGGGTTGATATCGCGGAACAGGATCCCGTACATCGAGTCGTTCAGCATCATGTCGAGCCGCTCGAGCCCGGCCAGCGTCGCGATCTCCGGCATGCACAGCCCGGACGCGTAGTTGGTCAGCCGGACGTACCGGCCCAACTCACGCGAGGACTCGTCCAGCGCGGCCCGCATCAGCCGGAAGTTCTCCTGGGTGGCATACGTTCCGGCGAAGCCCTCGCGGGTCGCGCCCTCGGGCACGTAGTCGAGCAGCGACTGGCCGGTCGACCGGATCACCGCGATGATGTCCGCACCCTCCCGCGCGGCCGCCTGCGCCTGCGGGATGTCCTCGTAAATGTCACCGGTGGCAACGATCAGGTAGATCCACGGCCGCTGCTTCGGGTCGCCGTGCCGCTTGATCAGCCGGTCCCGCTCCCGACGCCTACCGTCGATCCGCTTCATCCCCGCGGCGGCCGCCTTCCGCGCTGCAGTCCGGGCCCGTACGGCGTCGCGTCCCTCGGGCATCCGGAACGTCACCGAGCCAGACGCTGCCTTCTGCGCCAGCACGGCCAGGTCCTCGGCCTCGCCACGGATCAGCGCATCCCACACCGGCAGCGCGAGCCCGTGCTCGAGCCCGACGTCGGCGCGGACGGTGTCGGCGAGGCGGTTGACCCACGGGATGCCCTCTGTGTCGGCACCGGTCAGCCCGGCAAGCCGCAGTACCGCACGCTCGACCGACACGGTGGTGTGCTGCTGGGCGAGGTTGACGATCGGCTTGCCGGCCTTGCGGGCCAGACTGCGCGCCTTCCGGACGGTGACCGGATCAAGGTCGAGCTTCTTCACTGTGACGACCATCCCTCGGCTTCGTAGATCACGCGGCCGCCGACAGCGGTCCGCAAGCAACTCGGCGTACCTTCACTCAGATCCGGCAGCACCGGCACGCCGGCGCGCGGATCCGTCGACCAGGCGGCGACCCGCTCGTCCGGGGTCTGTACGACGAGGTCCGCGTCCGTCTCCCAGATCGCGTACGTCGCTGCCGTGCTCGGCGCGAGTACGCCGGCATCGTCGATCCCCGCGGCCCGCCAACCGCCCCGCGTGTGCGCCTGGAACGCGGCGCGCACGGTGATCCGCTCGGACTTCTCGTGGTGGAACGCGGCCGCACGGACGGCCTCCCAACCGCCGAGCTCCGTCACCGGCGCATCCGATCCGAACGCCAGTACGACGCCTGCGCGGGCCAGCGAACCGAACGGGTTCATGCCCTGCCAGCGGTCGCCGACGCGCTCGGCGTACATGCCGTCCGGGCCGCCCCACAGTCCGTCGAACATAGGCTGCACGCTGGCTACGACGCCGCAGCGGGCAAGCGTGGCGATCGTTGCCTCGTCGACCATTTCGACGTGCTCGAGCCGGTGCCGTGCTGCGACGAGGGCCTGGATGCCGACCTTCTCGGCCGCGAGCTCGAAGCCGCGGGCGATGTTGTCGAGCGCCTGGTCGCCGATGCAGTGGAAGCCGGCCTGGACGTTGCGCTCGGTGCACGCGATCACGTGCTCGGCGATCTGATCAGCCGTCAGGTACGCGTGACCGCGGTGGTCGGCGCGATCGGCGTACGGCGTCTTCAGCGCGGCCGTCCGCGAGCCGAGAGCGCCGTCCGCGTTGAGGTCACCGGCCAGGCCGGCGAGGCCGTACGTGCCGATGTGCTCGAAGACGCCGGGCTCACCCCAGTAGAGGGTTGCCGAGAGCCCCAGTTCCTCAGCAATCTCCCGCACCAGCGGCAGCTCCCAGAGCGGACCGATGTGCGGGGCGGCCATCTCGTGGAACGCGCCGATGCCCTTGCTTGCCATGTGCTGCAAGGCGGCCCGGATGTCCAGCCGACGCTGGTCCGGTCCGATCAGCGCGCTCAACGCGTCCCGCACCGCGTGGTGAGCATCTCGCTCCACTCGCCCAGTGCTGTCAAAACCGGAACCCGTCGCGACCGAGAACAGGGCCGACGAGATCACTCCGGAGTGACCGTCGACGCGGGACAGGTAGATTCGCCGTCCGCCACCTGCGCGATCGAGCTCCTCGGCTGTCGGCGGCCGGCCTTCCGGCCACTTGGTCTCGTCCCAGCCGGCGCCGTCGATCACCGCATGCGCAGGCAGGTCGGCGACGAAGGCAGCCAGGCGATCCAGCGCCTCGGTCAACGACGTCGTACCGGCGAGATCGAGGCCGGTGAGCAGGGCACCAGTCTGTGCGGTGTGGACGTGAGCGTCGACGAACGCGGGTGTGACCAGCTTGCCGCCGAGGTCGATCACCTCGTCCGCGCCATCGGCGTACGAGCTCGCGCCGGTGTCGTCACCCAGCCACGTCACCATCCCGTCGTCGAAGGCGATCGCGGTGGCGTGGGGGTCGGCGGGCGAGTAGACGGAGCCGTTCGTCAGAAGTGTGCGCACGAACTAATCCTCCGCCAGCCTGCTCTCGAACAGACCACGGACACCCGGCTCGGCACGCAACAGCTCCAACGCGAAGTCCGCGTGCCCCGGCACGTACCCGTTCCCGACCAGCATCGTCACATCCGCAGCCAGCCCCTCCGCGCCGAGCGCAGCGGCCGAGAACGACGTCGCCATCGAGAAGAAGATCACCGTGCCGCCGGCGGCGGTCGACAGTACGGCGCCGTGCTCGCAGCCCGGTACGTCGACGCAGACGACGGTGATGTCCACCGGTCCCCCGGCCTCCTCGACAGCCTTGCTGAGCGCCACCGGATCGCGGGCGTCGGCCAGCGCGACAACATCGGCGATCCCGGCCTCGGTCAGCTTGTCCTGCTCGGCCTGGAACGGCACGATCCCGATCGACCGGGCGGCTCCGGCCGAGCGCGCCGCGGCCAGCGACAGCGACCCGGATTTACCTGCGCCGCCAATTACTGACACGACAGGCTTTATGCCTTTGTCGACATACGAACGGACCACGCGAGCGGTCAGCGCGGGTGCCCCGCAGACGTCCATGACGGCCAGCGACAGCTCCGGCTTCAGGTCGTCGGGCAGCTTCGCGACGATCGACCGCGCGAACAGGATCGCGTGACCCTGCGCCGGGACCTGCTCGCTCTTCCCGTCCCAGTCCTTCAGCTCGTCGGTGATCTGCAGCGGGGTCAGCGTCAGCGAGACCAGGGTCGCGACCCGGTCACCCTTCCGTACGCCGAGCGGCGAGTCCGGGCCGGCCTCGTCGACCACGCCGACGAGCATCCCGCCGGAGCCGGTGACCGGGTTCTGCATCTTGCCGCGGGCCTTGACGATGTCCAGGACCGCCCGGCGGATCGCCGTACCGTCACCGTCGTGCGCCTCGGCCAGCTGGCGGTACGACGCGGCGTCCAGGTTGAGCCGCTCGACCGCGATCCGAACCTCGTCGGGCCAGATCTCAGCACGTGCGTCGAGCCTCTCCGCCGCCTGCGGCAACACGCCCGACGGCGCGAGTACACGGTGCAGTCCTACCGGGCTCGATGACACAGGTCCTCCTCGTAACGGTCAGGCAAAATACTACTCAGATCACGCCTTGACGAGAATTCTTGCGGCGTACTGTTGGATCTGAGGGAAGTTCTATCGCTATCCTCACATGAGACCGCATCACCCTGAACCGCCGCGGAGGCACCCGTGACCGATCTGATCACCCCGGAGCTGGCTCGTCCCGAGCCCGGCGACGGCCAGCCGTACGCGTACCGGCGGGCCGAGCTTTTGGAGCCGGACTGGACCCGGCTGCCCGGCTGGAAGGACGTCACGGCCGAGGAGTGGCGCTCGGTGCAGTGGCAGCGGTCGCACTGTGTGAAGAACGTGAAGCAGTTGCGCGACGTGATGGGCGACCTGCTCGAGGACCGGTTCTACGACGACCTGACCCGGGACCAGGCCGAGCGCGCGACGATGTCGATGCTGCTCCCGCCGCAGATGCTCAACACGATCGTGCCTTCCGGAGCGCCCGACTACACGGAGGCCTTCTACGCGGACCCGGTCCGCCGCTACATGCTGCCGGTGTTCAGCGACCGTCGCGCCGACTGGCCGTCGCACCCGCACGCAACCCGGGACTCGTTGCACGAGCACGAGATGTGGGCCACGGAGGGGTTGACCCACCGGTACCCGACCAAGGTCCTTGCGGAGATCCTGCCGACGTGCCCGCAGTACTGCGGTCACTGCACCCGCATGGACCTGGTCGGGAACTCGACGCCGGTGATCGACAAACTCAAGTTCGTCGCGAAGCCGCAGACCCGGCTCGACAACATGCTCGACTACCTGCGCCGTACGCCGGGCGTCCGCGACGTCGTCGTGTCCGGCGGCGATGTGGCGAACATGCCGTGGCCGCGGCTCGAGGCGTTCCTGATGAGCCTGCTGGAGATCGAGAACATCCGCGACATCCGGCTCGCGACCAAGGCGCTGATGGGCATGCCGCAGCACTGGCTGTCGTCCGACGTTCTGGCCGGCGTAGAACGCGTTGCGTCGGTGGCGCGCAACCGAGGCGTGATGATCGCGATGCACACGCACGTGAACGCGGCGCAGTCCGTGACGCCGCTGGTTGCCGAGGCGTCGAAGGCGATGCTCGAGGCCGGCCTGCGCGACGTGCGCAACCAGGGCGTGCTGATGCGCGGGGTCAACGACTCGGTGCACCAGCTGCTCGATCTCTGCTTCGCGCTGCTCGACGGCGCGAACATCACGCCGTACTACTTCTACATGTGCGACATGATCCCGTTCTCGGAGCACTGGCGGGTGTCGGTGCGCGACGCACAGCACCTGCAGCACGGCATCCTCGGGTACCTGCCCGGCTTCGCCACCCCGCGCATCGTCTGCGACGTCCCGTACGTCGGCAAGCGGTGGGTGCACCAGTTGTCGGAGTACGACGAGGTCCGCGGCATCTCGTACTGGAAGAAGAACTACCGCACCGGCATCGAGCAGCAGGACCCGGAGGCGCTGAACCGCACCTACGAGTACTACGACCCGATCGACACGCTGCCCGCCGAGGGCCAGCAGTGGTGGAACCAGCACGCCGGCACGACGCTCGCCGAGGCCGAGCAGCGGGCCGCGGAGTCACGCGCGGCCGCCGAGGCGCAGAAGTTCCTCGACCTCACCTGATCCCGTCTTCGGTGCCACCAATGCAGGGGGTGGCACCGGAGGCGTCTACTGGGCGACTGCCAGCTCGCTCAGCTCGGCGAAGGACTTGATCGTCGGGCCGGGCCAGTGGGGCGCGGAGTTGGCGTGCTCGAGGGTGCGGACGGCGTGCATCCCGAGTGAGGCGGCGGCAGGGAGTTCGTTGTCGTTGCCGTCGCCAACATAGATGCACTCGGTCGGATCGACGCCCAGCGCGTTGCAGGCCGTGACGTAGATGGCCGGCTCGGGCTTGGCCGCGCCGACCTCGGCGGAGAAGGCGGTTGCGTCGAAGTACGGCGCAAGTGGGCTGGCCAGCCATTGGAGCTGGGTTTCGGCGGTGATGTTGCTGACCAGACCTATCCGCCAGCCGGCCGCCTTGAACCTGGCCAGCGTGCTCAGCGTTGTCGCAGGCGCCGCATTGAGCAGGCGCTGGGCGAGAGCGCGCCGGAGACTCGTTGCCTCCTGCACCTGTTCGTCGGTCGGGCTGCCGCCGCAGCGTTCGGCGATCACCCGGAGCGTGTTCGGCAGATCGCCGTACGCGCCGATGAAGCGTTCGTACGACGCCGCGTCGAACTCCTGCTGGAATGCGAGCGCGTCGACGCCGAGGGCAGCGCCCATCCGTTCGTTGACCAGGGCCCGCTCCGCTTCGCCGCCGGGGATCAGCGTGCTGAACAGGTCCGACAGCAGCGCCCTCACAGGGCGGGCGGCCGGCGCTCGTACGGCGTGCTCAGGACGATGGTTGTCGTGGTGGAGACGTTGGCCCGCGCACGGATCACGGCCAGCAGGTTCTCCAGCGCACCCGGCGAGGCGACCCGGACGACGAGGATGTAGCTGGAGTCGCCGGCGACCGAGTAGCAGGACTCGATCTCGCGGACCTCACGGAGCCGCTCGGGCGAGTCGTCCGGCTGGGAGGGATCGATCGGCCGGATCGAGATCAGCGCGGTCAACGGCAGGTCGAGCGCGGTGTGGTCGACGGTCGCGGCGTACCCCTGGATGATGCCGCGCTGCTCGAGGCGTTTCACCCGCTGATGCACCGCCGACGTGGACAGGCCGGTCGCCTTGCCCAGGTCGGTGAAACTCATCCTGCCGTCGGACGCGAGCAGCCCGACGATCTTGCGGTCCAGGTCCTCCATCCTGGAGACCCTACTGCCGCGACGCCCCGGCATGAAAGCATCGCCCTATGGCTGAGACACCCCAGCGCTTGATGCTGCTCGACACCGCGTCGCTCTACTTCCGTGCGTTCTTCGGCGTGCCGGACACTATGAAGGCCGCCGACGGCACGCCGACCAACGCGATCCGCGGGCTGCTCGACTTCATCGCCCGACTCGCCGAGAACCACCGGCCGACCCATCTGGTCGCGTGCTGGGACGACAACTGGCGGCCGTCCTGGCGGGTCGCGCTGATTCCGTCGTACAAGGCGCAGCGGGTCGAGTTCGTGACGCCGAAGGGCGAGCAGGTCGAGGACGTGCCGGACCGGCTCGAGGTCCAGGTGCCGTACATCCGCGAGTGCCTCGAGGCCATCGGCATCGCGATCGTCGGCGCGCCCGACCACGAGGCCGACGATGTGATCGGCACGCTGTCGCACCAGGCGACGATGCCCGTCGACGTGGTGACCGGCGACCGTGACCTGTTCCAGCTGATCGACGACAGCCGCGGGATCCGGATCGTGTACACGGCTGCGCGCGGCGTCGGCCGGGCCGAGGTGTACGACGAGAGGGCGCTGCTGGCGAAGTACGAGATCCCCGCTCAGCGGTACGCGGACTTCGCCACGCTGCGCGGGGACGCGTCCGACGGTCTGCCCGGCGTGAAGGGGATCGGCGAGAAGACGGCCGCCGCGCTGGTCACGGCGTACGGCGATCTCGACGCGATCCGCGCTGCCGCAGCCGACCCGGGTACGCCAATGGCGCCTGGGGTGAAGAAGAAGATCCTCGCGGACAGCGACTATCTGGACGTCGCGCCGAAGGTGGTCGCGGTCGCGAAGGACGCGCCGGTCGGGACGTACGACGCGCGGATCCCGCAGGAGATCAAGGATCCGGAGCGGTGGCTCGATCTCGTCGAGCTGCTCGAGCTCGGTGGTAGCGCGCAACGGGTGATGTCTGCGCTCGACCTGGGACCGAAGGCATGAGCCGCACGCGTGAGCTTGCCGAGACGTTCCGGGACGAGATCGTCACGTTGCGGCGGGCGTTGCATCAGGTGCCGGAGTTCGACCTCGAGCTGCCGAAGTCGCAGCAGCTGATCCTGGATGCGCTGGCCGGGTTGCCGTTGGAGATCACGCTCGGCAAGGAGCTGTCGTCGGTGACCGCCGTACTGCGGGGCGGTGGCGGGCCTGGTCCGGTCGTGCTGTTGCGGGGCGATATGGATGCGTTGCCGGTGACCGAGCGGACCGACGTGCCTTATGCCTCGCAGCATCCGGGGATGATGCATGCCTGTGGCCACGACCTGCACGTCGCGGGGCTGGTCGGTGCCGCGAAGGTGTTGTCTGCTTTGCAGGCTGAGCTGCCGGGCGATGTGGTGTTCATGTTCCAGCCCGGTGAGGAGACGTCGGGCGGGGCGCCGATCATGATCCGCGAAGGGGTGCTCGACGCGGCCGGCCGGCGGGCGGACGCGGCGTACGGGCTGCACGTCGGGTCGGCGTCGCAGCCGTTGGGAATGTGGAGCAGCAAGCCGGGCTCGTTCATGGCGGCGGCGGATCAGCTGCATGTGCGGGTGGTCGGTGCGGGTACGCACGGGTCGACGCCGTACCGCGGGAAGGACCCGATCCCGGTGCTGTGCGAGATCGTCGGGGCGCTGCAGACGATGATCACGCGGCAGTTCGACGTGTTCGACCCGGTCGTGCTCACGGTCGGGCGGATCGCGGGCGGGACGAAGGAGAACATCATCCCGGATGATGCGTTCTTCGACGCGACGGTCCGGACGTTCTCCGCCGAGAGCCGCGCCAAGGTGCAACTGGTGTCGGCGCAACTCGTCGAGTCGATGGCGGCTGCGCACGGGTTGAAGGCCGAGGTCGAGTACGTCGTCGGCTATCCGGTGACGGTCAACAACGCCGCGGAGTACGAGTTCGCCCGCGAGACGATCGTCGACCTCTTCGGCGCCGACCGCTTCCGCGAACGCGCCAACCCACGCTGCGGCGCGGAGGACTTCTCCTACATCCTCGAGGAGATCCCCGGCGTCTACCTCAACCTCAGCGCCTGCCGCTCCGCCGACCCGGACGCCGCCGCCGACAACCACTCCCCCTTGGCCGACTTCGACGACTCGATCCTCCCCGACGGCGCCGCCCTGCTGGCCGAACTCGCCGTACGACGGCTGAACCGCGCGGGGTAGGGAGAATTCCCGATATGCGGGCGGTCCGCGATTCAGCAGACTGCCCGCATGTCCTTCGTGAACGTCCCCGACGGTTACCTGTACTTCGAGCAGCACGGTGAGGGTCCCGACGTCGTACTCCTGAACGGCGGACTCGCCGACGTCCGCATGTGGTCCTCGACGATCGATTGGCTCGCCGAGACCCACCGCGTAACGACGTGGGACTACCGCGACAACGGCCTGTCGTCGACGACGGATGCGCCGTACGACGAGATCGCCGACCTGGCCGCGGTCATGGATGCGGCCGGCGTACGACGGGCCGTCCTGATCGGCGTCTCCGACGGCGGCCGCCGCGCCCTCGGCTTCGCGCACCGCCACCCGGACCGGGTCTCGCGGGTAGTCGTCGCCGGCGGATCCTTCGGCGAGTTCCCCGACCCGACACCGGAGGAGGAAGCAGCCCGCGAGGTGATGCGCGCCCATTTCGCCCGCCTGGCCGAGCTCCTCGAATCCGACGGCATCCCCGCAGCCGCCGACCACGACGTCCACGGCTGGTGCCCGGTCGTCCCGGAAGCCGACCACCGCCTACTGGTCGGCCTGGCAATCGCCAACTCCCGAGTCCTCACCATGCCCGTCCACCACGGCGTCGAACTCGATCCCCCGGTGAAGCACCGCTTCCCCGAACTCACGATCCCGATCTCGGTCCTCATCGGCGCCCAAGACTTCAAAGGCACCCAACTCTGGGGCCACCGCCTCGCCACCCAAGCCCCCAACACCACCCTGACCGCCCTACCCGCCGCCGACCACATGCCAATGTTCTCGGCCCCTAAGACGTTCCGGCAATTGATCACCGACGCGGTTAACTGAAGGCGATGTCCAGCCAGGACATGAACGCGGAGTAGTCGGCGGACACTGACATGACTATCTCGGTTCCATCGTCGCTTCGGGTCATTCGCGCGATCGAGTCGAGCGCGACCCGCTCGCGGACGAATCGGACGCCGGGCCAGAGCATCGCGGCAGCCAACGCCAACGCGTCGTGCTGCATCGTGCCCGGGTACTTCGCCATCCAGCGATCGCAGTGTTCCCGGAGCACCCACTCGAACGGGCGGGCGTCGGGTTGTGCCCAGCGCTTGTAGAGCGGGGAATCCCTGGTGATCTCCATTGCCGGGTTGAAGGTCACGTCGGACACCACGAACGTCGGCAACCACGGCTCGAGGGCCGGCACCATCCGGATCGCTGCGTCCGGATCCACCCGGAAGTTGTGTTCCGCCCGCGACGGATCCCGGTAGTTGATCGCCCCACCCATCTGCGTCACGGCAAGCTGCGAGACCAGCTCAGGCCGCTCTGCCTGAAGCGTGGCGAGGTTGGACAACGGCCCGATTCCCACCCACCGGATCCGCCCGTCCGTCGCCTCACAAAGCTCACTCACCGCCCCCACCACGTCAGTCCCCTGCCGCGGCACCTCTCCCGGACACAGCCCGTCCACCACCCACATCCGGCTGTTCCCCAGATCGGATCCCGCCACCACCCGAACATCCGTCCGCCCCACGAGATCCAGCAGATACCGCGCAAACCGAGCCCGCTCCCCGCCGTACTCGTCGCTCGTGACCACGAGCCGCAGCTCAGGCACCAAGCGCGCAGCAACAACCAACGCCACGGTGTCATCAGGATCCCCACCGATATCGCTATCGATGATCATCGGCGCCCGAGCAATCGCGGGCACGCCGACGGCCGGCGGCGGCCCACCCTGTACCAGCGGACCAGCAAGCTCCTCGAACTCCTCAAAGCTCACGCTCGTCCCGGCGATCGCCGTCCACTCGTCCTCGGGATCCACGTCCCCGCCACCCATCGCCACCTCCGCTGATCCGCATGGAATTGAACACATTCTCCACGAACACCCGTTTGTCGCCGTCGCTCCCGCACCGCTCGTACGCAGCCCAGATCGCCTCCCGGTCCCGCTCCGGCACCTGTCCGCGATCCAGCGTCTTCTGCAGCGCGTCAGCCTGCTGCTTGTCGCCCCGGTGCACGAACGAGTCGAGGAACTCCGCGAGCCGAGGATCCGGCGACCGGTCGCCGATCCAGGCGCGGACCTCGCTCCGAAACCGGGTGGCCCAATCGTCCAGCCACGACCGATAGTTGCCCCCGGCATCACGCAGTACGGCGACATCCCGGGCCAGGTCCGCCACCGCCATCAGATTCACCACCTTGACGCCCTCGCGGACCCGCAGATCCCGCAACCGCGGCGACACCCGTCCTCCACTCAAACCCTCCAGGAGTATCGGATGGTGACGCTGACCGGACTGCTCAGGCCTGCGACCACCGATCCGCACCGGACTCGACATCGGCCCGTCGAGCATCTCCTCGATACTGTTCAACGCAAGCTGATGTGCGAACGTCTTCGACTCATCGGCCGGCAACTCGTAGAACGGCCGTCCCTGCCGAGTCTCCGAGGCGGAGAGGTGAACCTCGTATCCCTTCTTGCTCCCGGGATGCGGGTCGTACGGCGATTCGCCGAGGAACGCGTACCGCCCGCTGAAGGTCGTCTCCGGGTAGACCGCCGAAAGCAACTCCTGCACCGTGCCCTTGAAGCTCGTGTCGAACACAGTCACTCGACTGTCCGGCCGGCCGACAGGGACGCGGTTCGCCTGTAGGTAATCGGTCAACAGGCGAAACCCACCGACCGTGTCAGCAGGATCCACGCGGGGCGCCACCCGGCGGAAGCCGTCAACCTGCGGAAACCGGAGCCCCTGATGATGCTCCAGGTCCTGCAACGCGTTCTCGACGAGCGCGCGTGACAGCACCAGATTCGACGCGTGCCGGCGGAAGAACTGCCCGTCCAGCCGCGCCATCGCCAGCGCAAGGTGATGTCCGTCGCGACCGAGGGCGACGATCCGGTCAGCACGACGCTCCGCGACGTCAGCCCGAAGGTCGGCAAGCATGTCGTCGGCGACTCTGACCATCAGCGGCGCTGGAAACTCGTACGCGACGAGATAGGCGTCTCGCAGCGTCATCTTGTCTGCGGCCTCAGAGATCTTCAGCTTTGTCGCGACTCGTACCGCAGCTCGGGTGCTGCGTTCTCGGGCGTGGTCGGCGCTCGTGGGCATGACTCAAGTACCGCATAGTTCGCGGTTGCGCCGCGGAAGTTATCCACAGGGCTGAACGCAGGACGGGGACGCCGGTTCGCGTCCCCGTCCTGTTGGGGGGTTAGCGGGCCATCGGGCGGCCTGCCGGGGCCGCGGCCGGGGCGGCCAGGGCTGCTGCCTCTTCGTCGATGTCTACTACGGCGCCGCTGAACTGGGCGTTGTAGAGGCGGGCGTAGGCGCCGTCGAGGGTGAGGAGTTCGTTGTGGTTGCCCTGTTCGACGATTGCGCCGTTCTCCATGACCAGGATCAGGTCGGCGTCGCGGATGGTGGAGAGGCGGTGGGCGATGACGAAGCTGGTCCGGTCGGAGCGCAGGGCGGCCATGGCGCGTTGGACCAGGACCTCCGTGCGGGTGTCGACCGAGCTGGTGGCCTCGTCCAGGATGAGCAACTGCGGGTCGGCCAGGAACGCGCGGGCGATGGTGAGCAACTGCTTCTCACCGGCGCTGACGTTGCTGCCTTCCTCGTCGATCACCGTGTCGTACCCGTCCGGCAGGCTGTGCACGAAGCGGTCGACGTACGTCGCCTTCGCAGCCGCGAGCATGTCCTCCTCGCTCGCGTCCAGGTTGCCGTACAGGAGGTTGTCGCGGATCGTGCCGCCGAACAGCCAGGTGTCCTGCAGCACCATCCCGATCCGCGAGCGCAGGTCGTGCCTGGTCAGCTCGGTGATGTCGACACCGTCGAGCGTGATCTTGCCGCCGTTCAGCTCGTAGAACCGCATGATCAGGTTGACCAGCGTCGTCTTGCCGGCGCCGGTCGGGCCGACGATCGCGACCGTCTGCCCGGGCTCCGCGACCAGGCTCAGGTCGGTGATCAGCGGCTTGTCCGGGTCGTACGAGAACGACACGTGCTCGAACTCGACCCGTCCACGCGAATCGGTGACCTTCTCCGGCGTCGCGTCGTCCGGGATCTGCTCCTGCGCGTCCAGTACTTCGAACACCCGCTCCGCGGACGCCACACCCGACTGCAACAGGTTCGCCATCGAGGCGACCTGGGTCAGCGGCTGGGTGAACTGCCGCGAGTACTGGATGAACGCCTGCACGTCGCCCAGCGACATCGTGCCGGACGCGACCCGCAGACCGCCGAGGACCGCGATCACCACGTAGTTCAGGTTCCCGATGAACATCATCACCGGCATGATCAGCCCGGAGATGAACTGCGCCCCGAACGCCGCCTGGTACAGCTCGTCGTTCTTCTTCGCGAACTCGGTCTCGATCTCCTTCTGCCGGCCGAAGACCTTGACCAGCTCGTGCCCGGTGAAGGCCTCCTCGATCTGCCCGTTCAGCGCACCGGTGTGACGCCACTGGGCGATGAACCGGACCTGGGAGCGCTTCGCGATCGCCGCGGTCAGGACCATCGTGATCGGGATCGTCACGAGCGCGATCAACGCCAGCACCGGAGAGATCACGAACATCAGCGTGATCACGCCGATCACCGTCAACAGCGAGGTGAGCAGCTGGCTCAGCGTCTGCTGCAGGCTCGTGGAGATGTTGTCGATGTCGTTCGTCACCCGGCTGAGCAGCTCACCGCGCGGCGCACCGTCGAAGTAGCTCAGCGGCAGCCTGTTCAGCTTGTCCTCGACGTCCTTGCGCAGCGACAGGATCGTCCGCTGGACGACGCCGTTCAGGATGTAGCCCTGGGCCCAGGAGAGGAAGAACGCGCCGGCGTACAGCGCCAGGACCAGCAGCAGTACGTTGCGCAGGGCATCGAAGTCGATGCCGACACCCGGGACCAGGTCGATCCCCTGCAGCAGGTCCGCGAGCCGGCCGTTGCCGGAGGCCCGGGTCTGCTCGATCACCTGCGCCTTGGTCAGACCGCTCGGCAACTGCTTGCCGATGGCGCCGGCGAAGATGATGTCGGTCGCGCGGCCGAGGATCTTCGGGCCGAGCACCGACAGACCCACGCTGCAGATCGCCAGCAGGATCACACCGGACACCTGCATCCGGTGCGGGCGCAGCCGCCCGAGCAACCGCTTCGCCGACGGCAGGAAGTTCATGGACTTGTCGCCCGGAATACCTCCGGGCGGACCGAACCCGCGACCGGTCGTCGGCCGTTCAGTCGCCTTGACAGCCTTCGGCGCTTGTCCGTTCGGGGACTGTCCCTCCGGAGCTTGTCCGTTCGGGGACGGCTTCTGTTCCTCGCTCATGCCGCCTCCTCCGCGGAACGCTGCGACTCGACGATCTCGACGTACGTCGAACACGTCTCGAGCAACTCGTTATGCGTACCTCGGCCGACGATCGCGCCGTCCTCGATCACCACGATCTGGTCGGCGTCGATGATCGTCGACACGCGCTGCGCGACGACCACCACACAGGCATCTCGGGTGACCGGCCGCAGCGCCGCCCGTAATCGAGCGTCGGTCGACAGGTCAAGCGCCGAGAACGAGTCGTCGAACAGGTAGATCTCCGGCTTGCGGACCAGCGCCCGCGCGATCGCGAGCCGCTGCCGCTGACCACCGGACACGTTCGTGCCGCCCTGCGCGATCGGCGCTTCCAGCCCTTCGGCCATCGCCTCGACGAAGTCCTTGCCCTGGGCAATCTCCAGCGCCTCCCAGAGCTCCTCGTCGGTCGCTTCCGGATTGCCGTACCGCAGGTTGCTGGCGACCGTCCCGGAGAACAGGTACGGACGCTGCGGCACCAGGCCGATCCGCTCCCACAGCGCCTCCGGCTCGATCTCCCGTACGTCGATGCCGTCGACGAGCACCCGCCCCTCGGTGGCGTCGAACAACCGCGGCACCAGCGAGAGCAGCGTCGTCTTGCCTGCGCCCGTACTGCCGATGATCGCTGTCGTCTGCCCCGGTGAGGCGACGAGGTTGATGTCGTGCAGCACCGGCGCGGCCGCACCCGGGTACTTGAAGGATGCATGCTCGAACACGAGCTGCCCGCGACCCGTGAAGGACCTGATCGGCGTGACCGGCGGCCGCACCGACGAGTCCGTCTCGAGTACCTCCTGGATCCGGTCCGCGCAGACCGATGCGCGCGGCACCATGATCATCACGAACACGCCCATCATCACCGAGAACAGGATCTGGATCAGGTAGCTCAGGAACGCGGTCAGCGCGCCGACCTGCATCGTCCCGTCCTCGATCCGGGAGGCGCCGAACCACAGCACCGCCACGCTCGACAGGTTCAGGATCAGCATCACGGTCGGGAAGATCAGCGCCATCAGCCGGCCGGCCTTGATCGCGGTGTCGGTCAGGTTCTGGTTGGCCTCGCCGAAGCGCTCGACCTCGTGCGGTTCGCGGACGAACGCCCGGACCACCCGGATGCCGGTGATCTGCTCGCGCAGTACCCGGTTCACCCCGTCGATGTTCTTCTGCATCTTCCGGAACTGCGGGACCATCCGGCTCGCGATGAACCCGACGCAGGCGGCCAGCAGCGGTACGGCGACGGCCACCAGCCAGGACAGGCCGACGTCCTGGCGGACCGCCATGATCACGCCGCCGATCATCGTGATCGGCGCCGCGACCAGCATCGTCGTGGTCATCACGACCAGCATCTGGATCTGCTGTACGTCGTTGGTGCTCCGCGAGATCAGCGTCGGCGCGCCGAACTGGTTCACCTCGCGGGCGGAGAACTCACCGACCCGGTGGAAGACGGCCGCCCGTACGTCGCGACCGAACAGGGCGGCCGTTTTCGCACCGAAGTACACCGCCGTGATCGTGCAGAGGATCTGCACCAGGCTGACCGCGAGCATCCAGCCGCCGGTGCTCATGATGTAGCCGGTGTCGCCCTTCGCCACGCCGTTGTCGATGATGTCGGCGTTGAGAGTGGGCAGGTAGAGGGAGGCGATCGTCCCGACCAACTGCAGGACCACCACCAAGGACAGGTTCCCCGCGTACGGACGCAGGTGCGTACGCAAGACGCGAATCAGCATCAAATATCCCCAGAGTCGTGATGGTTGGCGCCGCCGAGCGCGTACTCGACGATGCCGTCCGCGGCCGGCGGCTGATCTGTCCCGCGCTTGCGGAGACCGTCGAAGGCGAAGTCGACGATCTCTTCGGCGGTCAGCACGTGGCCGGCGGAAATCATTGGGTGGGTGGCGGAGAAGGTCAGCAGCCCGATCATCCGGACCACCTCTTCGGGTGGGACCCGCAACTGGTCCGCGTCCGGCCGGAGCAGGTCCGCGAAGGCCTCGTTGGCCAGGTCGGACAGCCGCTGCCGCCGGGCCTCGTCCATCGGCGTGGCGTGTTTGAACTCCGGTGGCCGGCGGATCCGCAGCGCGAACAGCAGTTTGAACACGCCGCGCAACCGCTTCTGGCCGATCTCGACCGCCGCGATCGTGCGCTCCCGCAGCGGTAATGAACGGTCGACCTGCTCGAGTGCCCGGACCATGTCGGACGTGTCGAACACGGTCGCCATCGCGGCCTCGATCAATGCGTCCTTGCTGCCGAACGCCCGGAAGATCGTCCCCTCGGCGATCCCGGCCGCCTCGGCGATCTGCTTGGTGCTGACCTCGGCCCCGAACTCCTCCAGCAGCGGCAGCGCAGCCTTGACGATGGCCGCGCGTCGCTCCTCGGGTGGCAGTGGCGTCGCTCGTGGTGTCACGGAACCAAGGTAACTGAGTGAGTACTCACTCACAACTACATTTCTCCCGCGGTTCCGCGTAGGCCGTTGACCTCGACCTTTGTCGAGGTTCTAGCGTCGGGTTTTGTCGGTGGCGCACGGCATCATCGACGGTCCCTGATCGATCGAACCTGCGGAGCTCGCTGTGAGTATGGAAATGACCGCGTGGAACTCGCTGTACCACGCGATGCACGCGCAGGACGAGAAACGTCCCTTCTCCAAGGCGACCCTGCGGCGGATCCTCGCGTTCGCGCAGCCGCACCGCACCCAGCTGATCTGGTTCCTCGTGATGAGCGTCGGATCGGCGGTGCTCGCGGTCGCGACTCCGGTGCTGGCCGGCGAGGTGGTCAACGCGATCGTCGGCGGGAAGGCGTTCAGCGTCGTACTGCGGTTCGCGGTGCTGATCGCGGTGATCGCGATCGCGGAGGCCGGGCTGAGCATGCTGACGCGGTGGTTGTCGGCGCAGATCGGCGAGGGGTTGATCCTCGATCTGCGGACGGCGGTGTTCGACCACATCCAGCGGATGCCGATCGCGTTCTTCACCCGGACCAGGACGGGCGCGCTGGTCTCCCGGCTGAACAACGACGTGATCGGGGCGCAGCGTGCGTTCAGCGACACGTTGTCCGGCGTGGTCGGCAACCTGGTGATGCTCGTGCTCACACTTGTCGTGATGCTCCGCGAGTCGTGGCAGATCACTCTGCTCGCGCTGGTGATCCTACCGGTCTTCGTCATTCCGGCGCGGCGGGTCGGGCATCGGCTGGCGTCGCTCGAGCGCGAGGCGGCGAACTACAACGCAACGATGAGCACGCAGATGACCGAGCGGTTCTCGGCGCCGGGTGCGACGTTGGTGAAGTTGTTCGGGCGGCCGGCGCGGGAGTCGCTGGAGTTCGCGATCCGGGCGCGGCGCGTGCGGGACATCGGCGTACGGACGGCGATGGTGCAGTGGATCTTCGTGACGGCGTTGACGTTGGTGTCTGCGCTTGCGCTGGCTGTTGTCTATGGGCTGGGTGGGTTCTATGCGCTGCGGGATCAGCTCGACGCGGGTGCGGTTGTGTCGATGGCGTTGCTGCTGACGCGGTTGTATGCGCCGTTGACCGCGCTGGCGAGTGCGCGGCTCGAGGTGATGACGGCGCTGGTGAGCTTCGAGCGGGTCTTCGAAGTACTGGATCTCGAGCCGCTGATCAAGGACAAGCCGGACGCCGGCCGGGTTCCTGAGGGGCCTGTGGCGGTGGAGTTCGCCGGTGTGAGTTTTGCGTATCCGTCGGCGGACAAGGTTTCGCTCGCGTCGCTTGAAGAGGTGGCGAAACTCGACACGCGCGGTGGGGTCGAGGTGCTGCACGACGTCTCGTTCCGGGCCGAGCCGGGGCAGATGGTCGCGCTGGTCGGGTCGTCCGGTGCGGGGAAGTCGACGATCGCGCAGCTGATTCCGCGGTTGTACGACGTGGATTCGGGTTCGGTGAAGCTTGCCGGCGCCGACGTACGGGATGTGTCGGCGGAGTCGTTGCGGGCGACGCTCGGGATGGTGACGCAGGACGGTCATCTCTTCCACGAGTCGATCCGGGAGAACCTGCTGCTCGCGCGGCCCGAGGCGTCGGAGCAGGATCTCTGGGATTCGCTGGAGCGGGCTCGGTTGGGTGAGCTGATCCGGTCGTTGCCTGATCAGCTCGACACGGTTGTCGGTGAGCGTGGGTATCGGTTGTCGGGCGGCGAGCGGCAGCGGTTGACGATCGCGCGGCTGCTGCTCGCACAGCCACGGGTCGTGATCCTCGACGAGGCGACCGCGGCATTGGACTCGACGAACGAGGCAGCGGTGCAGGCCGCGCTGACGGAGGCGCTCGCTGGTCGTACGGCGGTGGTGATCGCGCACCGGCTGTCGACGATCCGGGCGGCGGACCAGATCCTTGTGATCGAGTCCGGGCGGATCGTTGAGCGCGGTCGGCATGCCGAGTTGCTGGCGGCCGGCGGGCGGTACGAGGAGCTGTACCGCACGCAGTTTGAACAGCCAGGAGAGACTGTCCCGGTCTGATCTGTTGGATGAGTCGCCAAGGAGGTTGTCGGTTTGCTGGACACGGGGCAAGAGCTGGCCGGATACGCGGTGGTCTTCCAACCAGCAGATCCCCCACGCACAAGCCGAATAGCCTTCTGGAACCCCACCGGGGGTGAACTCCCGCTAGGCGTAGGCAACCAGGTCGAGCTGCAGCTGCTCCTCGCCGACGCCGCCGCGCAGCCAGCCGACGGCGAGACGATGACCCGGTCGGGCACGAGCTCCGGGCTGCCGGCGGGTACGAGCGCCGGGCTGCGGGCGGGGGCAAGCGCCGAGCTGCGGTCGGTGCGGGCGATCGAGTTCTCGGTTGCGGATGCGGTTCCTGTGCTCGGGCGGATGCGGCGGGCGGCGGGGGCTCATCCGTCGGCGGCGTTCTGGGGCGCGGCGTCGCTGGTCGCGCTCCAGCTGGTTGCCCGCGGCAAGCTCCTCCCAGGCGTCTCCCCCACCGGCCACGACGCCTGGCGAGTCGGCCCACTCGACACCGCCGACGTCACCCGAATCCTCACCCTCGCCGAGTCGATGCCACCCTCAGCCCGAGCCCTCCCCCTCGCAACCCCGTCTGCTTCTCCGGTCTCGGCCGGTGGGGTGCGGTTGCCGGTGGCGGAGGAGTTGGTGCGGGAGTTTCTTGATGCGGTTGCTGATGGGATGCCTCGGTCGCCGGCTGCTGGTAAGGCGCATCAGAACAACCTGTTCACCGCAGCCGCGCCGCAGCGGGTGGATCGGTTGCGGGGTTGGGCGGATGAGGTTTCTGCGGGGCTCGACAGCGGGGTGCGGATCTCGCTGCGGATCGAGTTGGCTGATTCGCTCGCGTTCAGCGCAGTCGTCCAGCTGCACAGCCTGAAGGATCCGACGTTGGTGCGGGATGCGGACGACGTCTGGGCCGAGGACGTCGCCGGCTTCGGTCCGCGGGCACGGATTGACGCGACGCTCGCGATCCGTCGCGCCGCGCGAGTCTGGCCTGCGCTCCAGCGGTTGTTGGACTCCGCCGTACCAAACCGTATGGAACTGTCGGACGAAGAGGTGGCCGAGCTGCTCGCCGGGTCGGCGCAGCGGTTGACGGCGGCGGGAGTGGATCTGCACTGGCCGCGCAGTCTAGGGCGCCAGCTCACGGCCCGGGCGGCGATCACCTCCGCGGACGGACCACCGAGCGATCTCCCCGGGTTCTTCGGCGGTGACAAGACGCTCGACTTCAGCTGGCAGGTTGCGGTCGGAGACGACCCGCTGACCGAGGCCGAGCTCGACCAGCTCGCCGAAGCCACCCGTCCGGTGGTTCGCCTGCGCGACCAGTGGATGCTGATCGATCCCGAGCTCGCCCGCAAAGCCCGCGAACGCATCCTCAAACCAGTCACCCCGATCGACGCCCTCGGTGTCGCGCTCACCGGTACCGCCGAGATCGACGGCCGCCAGATCGCCGTCACCTCGACCAAGTGGCTGGAGGACCTCCGCGCCCGCATCGCCGACCCCGACCGCGCCGACGAGCCCATCGAGGCACCGGCCGGACTCCAAGCCACACTGCGCGACTACCAACTGCGCGGCCTGCGCTGGCTAGCAAGGATGACCGCGCTCGGCCTCGGCGGGTGCCTCGCCGACGACATGGGCCTCGGCAAGACGATCACGCTCATCTCGCTCCACCTCCACCGCCAGCAGTCCCCCGACACAGCCGGCCCGACCCTCGTCGTCTGCCCGGCATCGCTCCTCGGCAACTGGGAGCGCGAGGTCCAGCGATTCGCCCCCGGCACTCCGGTACGGCGATTCCACGGCACCTCACGTTCCCTCGACGACGCGCGGGACGGCTTCGTCCTGACGACGTACGGCACACTCCGCCGCGACGCCGCACGACTCGCCGACCACCGCTGGGGTCTGGTGGTTGCCGACGAGGCGCAGCACGTGAAGAACCCGTCCTCCGGTACGGCGAAGGCGCTGCGCACCGTGCCGGGACAAGCGCGAGTCGCCCTGACCGGCACACCCGTCGAGAACAACCTCTCCGAGCTATGGGCAATCCTCGACTGGACCACGCCCGGCCTGCTCGGACGACTCGGCACCTTCCGCAACCAATGGGCAGCCCCGATCGAGGCCGACAAGGACGAGGAGGTCGCCGCCCGGCTCGCGAAGCTGGTCCGGCCGTTCCTGCTGAGACGCAAGAAATCGGACCCGGGCATCGCGCCCGAGCTCCCACCGAAGACCGAGACCGACCAGGCGGTCTCGCTCACCCGCGAGCAGGTTGTGTTGTACGAGGCAACTGTCCGCGAGCAGATGACCGAGGTCCGCGCCAGCAACCAGATGGCGCGTCGCGGCCTGATTGTCAAATTGCTGACCGGCCTGAAGCAGATCTGCAACCACCCGGCGCAGTACCTGAAGGAAAGCGACACCGCCCGGCTCAGCGGCCGCTCCGGCAAGCTCGAGCTCCTCGACGAGCTGCTCGAGACCATCGTCGCTGAGGACGGCGCAGTCCTCGTCTTCACGCAGTACGTCGCCATGGCGCGGCTGCTCGAGCGACACCTCGACGAACGCGGCATCCAGACCCAGCTTCTCCACGGCGGTACGCCGGTCGCGCAGCGCGAGGCGATGGTGGATCGATTCCAGGCGGGTGAGGTCACGGTCTTCCTGCTCTCGCTGAAAGCCGCCGGCACGGGTCTGAACCTGACCCGCGCCGATCATGTCGTGCACTACGACCGTTGGTGGAATCCGGCCGTCGAGGATCAGGCGACCGACCGGGCGTACCGGATCGGGCAGACCCGGCCGGTGCAGGTTCACCGATTGATTGCCGAAGGCACCATCGAGGACCGGATCGCCGCGATGCTCGCCGCGAAACGCGAGCTGGCCGAAGCCGTCCTCAGTGGTGGCGAGGCCGCGTTGACGGAGCTGTCCGATGCGGAGCTTGCCGATCTCGTCGAGCTGCGGGGAGGCCTGCGATGAACGACGTACAAGGGTTCCCGGCGTTCGCACGGCAGCGGCGGAGTACGCGCGGGCGGTCGTGGTGGGCGCAGGCGTGGGTGCAGGCGATGGAGGACACGTCGCTCGACGCCGGTCAGCTGCGCAAGGGTCGTCAGTACGCGAACTCTGGGCAGGTCGGGACCATCACGATCAGCCCGGGCCGGATCGCGGCCACGGTGTACTCGCCCGAGGACACCTACGAGTCCGTCGTCCACGTCGACGAGTTGAGCGTCGACGACTGGCGTCGGTTCAGCGAGCAGGTCGCGGCGCGGTCCGGCCACATCGCCGCATTGCTGGACGGCGAGATGCCGCACGATCTGGTCGAGGCCGCGGCCGATGCGGGAGTCACGCTCTTGCCGGGCATCGGCGATCTCGACCCGAGTTGTACGTGCGACGCGTGGGAGCTGCCGTGCCAGCACGGCGCCGCTCTTTGCTATCAGGTCGCGTGGCTGCTCGACGCCGACCCGTTCGTTCTCTTGCTCCTCCGCGGCCGCACCCGTGAGTCCGTCCTCGCCGAGCTCCACCTGTCGACCGCGAGGCCAACCGGAGCTGGGGCCAGCGGCGCCTCCGGCGGTGGGGCCGGCGCTGCGGCCGGGCACGGTGCTGGGGCCGGGCATCGGGCTGGTGCTGGGGCCGGGCATGGTGCTGAGGCTGGTGCTGGGGCTGGGGCTGGGGCTGGGGCTGGTGCTAGTGCTGGTGCTAGTGCTGGGGCCGGTGCTGGGGCTGGGGCTGGTGCTAGTGCTGGTGCTAGTGCTGGGGCCGGGCATGGGGCTGAGGCTGGTGCTGGCGTCCTCGTGGCAGACGTCTTCGGTGCCGCGCCTGGCGAGCTGCCCGAGCCTCCGGATCTGCCGGACAAGGTCAGCCTCGACGACCTGGCGGTGACAGGGATCGAGCCACCCGACGGTCTGGGACCGGCCGTCCTCCCACTCCTGGTCCTCGACGCGGCCCGCCGGGCGCGAGCGCTTCTGAGCGCACTCCTCCACGGACGCCCGACCCCGGCAACCTTGGACGAGTGGCAGGACGCCATCCGCCTGGCGACCGACTTCCCGGAGCTGATCACACCGTTGACCGAGGCAACGAGCAGAGACCTTGCCCTCGGCATCCAAGCCTGGCAGTACGGCGGAGCGCCCGGCCTCGAAGTGCTCGAACACACCTGGACACCCAACCCCGCCGACCTCAACCGGGCGCGTGCGGAGCTACTCGCCGCCGACGACGAGCTCACCATCACCGCCACGGCCAACCAACTCACGCTCGGCGGCGACACCCAGCTCCGCCTCGACCGCGTCGGCCGGTGGCATCCGTACCGGCTGGTCGACGGCAACTGGACCCCGGTCGCCCCGCCGTCGAAGGATCCGCTCCTCGCCGAGTGGTAAGAGCCGAGAGGTCAATGCCGAGTGATAAATCCGGTGCGATCCAGCGGCCCTTCCGGCTAAGGTGACCGCGACTTCGAAGGAGGTGGGGTTGATGACCGCGCGATTCCGGGTTGCCGCGCGCCCGGTCACTCAACCACACCCAACCTCCTTCGAAAGGGACCACCGTTGTCCATCACCTGGAACACCCGCGTCGAGACACCGTCCGACCTCGAACTGATCCGCGACATCACCCGGCAGGCGTTCGGCCGCCAGTACGAGGTCGACTTCCTCGACGCCCATCGCGCCGACCCGGTCGCCTGGCTCCCCGGCTTCATGATCGTCGCGACCACGACCGACGACGAGCCGGTCGCCTACGCGCTCCTCACCCGCTGCCACATCGGCGACAAGCCGGTCCTCTCGCTCGGACCGGTCGCCGTGCTGACGCAGTACCAGAAGCAAGGTGCCGGCGGTGCGGCCGTGCGGGCCGCGCTGGCCACAGCGCGTGATCGCGGCGAGGAGACCGTCGTCGTTCTCGGTCACGAGACGTACTACCCGCGGTTCGGATTCCGGCAGGCCACCGAGTTCGGCGTCCATCACCCGCAGTACGACGGGCCGAATCTGATGGCACTCGCACTCGGGAGCCACGCCGTGCCCGCCGGGGACCTCACGTACCCCGTCACCGTCTGAAATCGGGTCGCCGGAGGCCGCGCTCCAGCCTCCGGCGACCCCTGCGGTCGTCGGCGCTGAACGTTCCACTGCGAGTACGGCGAGCGGTCGTAAAAGGTTCAGTCAAACTCGCCGAATCACTTGCGCACCCACCTTGTATACATGAAACAGTCGACGGAACCGCCTACTCAGGAGCCCGCGATGACTCGTCGACTTCCGCTCTCGCTGAACCGCTTCACCTTGAGTAACCGCCGCCGGAAAGTGGCCGGGATCGGCGCTGCCGTCATCGCGCTGGCCCTGGTCGGCACGGCCTGCTCCCCGGTCGAACCCGCCGGCAACAGCAGCAGCGACAGCAGCGGCACCCAGGCGCCGGCCGGGCAGGACGTCTTCGGTGAGCCGGCCGACGCCGCGCAGGTCAAGCAGGGCGGGACGCTGACCGTTGCCCTGTCCGCCGACCCGGACAAGCTCGACCCGACGCTGTCCCGCAGCCTCTATTCGCGGTACGTCTTCCACACGATGTGCGAGAAGCTGTACGACCTCGGCTCGGACGCGAAGATCGTGCCGCAGCTCGCGACCGCGCTCCCGACGATCTCGGCCGACGGTCTCAGCCTGACGATCCCGTTGAAGCAGGGCGTCAAGTTCGCCGACGGCGGCACGCTCGACTCGAACGCGGTGAAGATCTCGTTGAACCGCGACCTCACGCTCGCCGGATCCGCGCGCAAGAGTGAGCTCGGCCCGATCACCTCGATCGAGACGCCGGACCCGAAGACCGTCGTCATCAAGCTGTCGAAGCCGTTCGCCCCGCTGACGGCCGCGCTCGCCGACCGGGCCGGCATGGTCCTCAGCCCCGCCGCCGTCGCGAAGCTCGGCGCGAACTTCTCCAACGCGCCGGTCTGCGTCGGCCCGTTCAAGTTCGCCAGCCGCGTCGCGCAGAACTCGATCAAGGTCGTGAAGGACCCGCAGTACTACGACGCCGCGAAGGTGCACCTCGACGCGATCGAGTACCGGATCATCACCGATTCCAGCATCCGCTCGGCGAACCTGAAGTCCGGCGACGCGCAGGTCGCGGACTCGCTGTCCACGCAGGACACCCCGTCGCTGCAGAAGGACGACACCGTGAGCGTGCTGCAATCACAGTCGCTCGGGTATCAGGGCCTGACGATCAACATCGGCAACTCGAGCGGCGTCGGCAATCCGCTCAAGTCGCTCGGTACTCCGCTCGCCAAGGACCCGCGAGTGCGGCAGGCATTGGCCTTGTCGATCGACCGCGAGGCACTGGTGAAGTCGTTGTTCGGCGGTCTGAACACGGTTGCCTGCTCGCCGATCTCACCCAAGAGCGAGTTCACGTCGGACACGGCGCAGGTCTGCCCGGCGCACGATCCGGCCAAGGCGAAGCAGTTGCTGGCCGACGCGGGCGTCAAGACGCCGTACAAGGTCGAGATGGTGACGTCGAACAACCCGGACAGCCTGCGGCTCGCGCAGGCGTTGCAGGGCATGGTGAAGGAGGGTGGATTCGACCTGGTGATCAAGCCGGTCGAGTACGCCGCGCTGCTTGACCAGCAGGACCGTGGTGACTTCGAGCTGCTGCAGCTCGGATGGTCCGGCCGGGTCGACCCCGACGCGAACATCTTCAACTTCGTCGGCACCACCGGCAGCCAGAACGTCTCCGGCTACAGCAGCCCGGACCTCGACAAGCTCCTCACCGACGCCCGTCAGTCCACCGACCAGGCGCAACGCGTCAAGCTGTATGGCGATGTCGTCACCAAGCTCCAGCAGGACGAACCGATCATCTACATGTACCGCCAGCGCAACCTGACCGGTGTCTCCAAGAAGCTGCTCGGCATCCAGGTCTACCCGGACGGCGTGATCCGCACAGCCTTCGCGGGGTTCGCCAAGTGAGGCGGTATCTCCTCAACCGGCTGTGGCAGAGCGTGGTGACGCTCGTACTCGCGACGATCGTGGTGTTCGTCGGAGTACGGGCGTTGCCGGGCGACCCGGCGCTGGCCCTGGCCGGCGAGGATCGGGATCCGGAGTCGTTGCGGGCGATCCGGCAGCAGTACGGGCTGGATCAGTCGTGGCTGGTGCAGTTCTGGCAGTTCGTCAGCCACGCCGCGCGCGGCGATCTGGGGCAATCGATCCGGACGGGTGCGCCGGTGCGGTCGATGATCTTCAGTGCGTTGCCGGTGACCATCGAGCTGTCGGTGCTCGCGATCCTGATCGCCGGCGTCATCGGCGTCGGCGCGGGCGTTGTGGCCGCCGTACGGCGCGGTGGGCCGGCCGAGTGGGCCGCGAACGGCCTTGCGTTGCTGGGCTTGTCGGTCCCGCACTTCTGGCTCGGGTTGATGGCGATCCTGTACCTGTCCGTTGCCCTCGGCCTCTTTCCCGCCTCCGGCTTCGTCCCGTTCTTCACCAACCCGATCGACAACCTGCATCACCTGATCCTGCCCGCGGTCATCCTCGGCACCGGCCTGGCCGCGGTCATCATGCGCCAGACCAGATCATCGATGCTCGACGCGCTGAGCGCCGACTACATCCGTACGGCGGAGGCCAAGGGTCTCCCGCCCAAGGCAGTGATCGGAAAGCATGCCCTACGCAACAGCCTCATCGTCGTCGTCACGATCGTCGGCCTCCAACTCGGCGCGCTGATCTCCGGTGCCGTCGTGACCGAGCGGATCTTCGCGCTTCCCGGCTTCGGCAAGCTGACCGTCGACGCCGTCTTCCAACGCGACTACCCGGTCATTCAGGCTGTTGTCCTCGTCACCGCGACCGCGTACATCGTGATCAACCTGCTCGTCGATCTTCTGTACTCCGTCATCGATCCGCGGATCCGTGTGCGAGGTGAAGCGTGATGGCCGTCGCCGAAGCGATCGCTCCGCCGCGCAGCAACAGCCGCCGCGTGGTACGCCGGGTCTTCCGCAACCCGCTCGCGCTGACCGGCCTCGCAGTACTCGCGATCGGAGTCGTCCTTGCGGTGTTCGCGAACGTGCTCGCACCGCACGACCCCACCCAGACGCACCTGAGCAACGCGTTCGCCCCGCCGGGGACGGCCGGGTATCTGCTCGGCACCGACGACCTCGGCCGGGACGTCCTCTCGCGGATCATGTTCGGCCTGCGGGCGTCGTTGCACGTCGGGATCCTCGCGGTCGCGTTCTCGCTGGTGATCGGCGTACCGCTCGGGCTGATCGCGGGCTACTTCCGCGCGGTCGACGCACTCATCTCGCGGCTCACGGACCTCGTGCTGGCGTTCCCGTTCCTGATCCTCGCGGTCGGCCTGGCCGCGATCCGCGGAGCGAGCCTCGGCAACGCGGCGATCGCGATCGGTATCGCGCAGATCCCCGGCATGATCCGGATCGTCCGCTCGGACACGCTGCGGCTGAAGTCGCTCGACTTCGTCGCCGCGGCGATCGTCGAGGGCGCAAGCGACGCCTGGGTGCTCGGCCGACACATCCTGCCGAACGCGGGCTCGGCGGTCATCGTCCAGGCGACCGTCGGCATCCCGGCCGCGATCCTCGGCGAGGCCGTGCTGTCGTTCCTCGGCCTCGGCATCCAGCCGCCGGCACCGAGCCTCGGCACGATGCTGGCCGACGCGCAACAGTTCGCGTCCCGGGCGCCCTGGGCCGCGGTGATGCCCGGCGTCGCGATCATGCTGCTGACGCTGGCGTTCAACATCGTCGGCGACAGCCTCCGCGACGCCCTCGACCCGAAGGCGAGCCGCCGATGACACCTGTCCTCGCAGTCAAAGATCTCTCCGTCACGTTCCGGACCGAGGACGGCCGGCTGTCCGCGGTCGACAACGTCAGCTTCGAGGTCGGCGACGGTGAGGTCCTCGCCGTGGTCGGTGAATCCGGCTGCGGCAAGAGCGTCACCGCGATGAGCATCGCCGGCCTCCTCCCCCGCACCGCGACCGTCAACGGCTCGGTCCAGCTCGACGGCACCGAGTTGATCGGCGCCGACAAGCGCACGCTCCGCTCGATCCGCGGCCGCGAGGTCGCATACATCTTCCAGGAGCCGATGACCTCGCTGAACCCGGTCTTCACGGTCGGCCACCAGATCAGCGAGGTGCTGCGCACGCACGTCGGCGTCACCCGCCAAGCCGCCCAGGCCCGCGCCATCGAGCTGCTCAAGCTCGTCGGCATCCCGTCCGCGGAACGCCGTATCAGCGACTACCCGCACCAGCTCTCCGGCGGGATGCGCCAGCGGGTGATGATCGCGATGGCAGTCGCCTGCGATCCGAAGGTCCTGATCGCCGACGAGCCCACGACCGCGCTCGACGTCACCATCCAGGCCGGCATCCTCGACGTACTGCGGGGACTGCGCGAACGCCTCGGTACCAGCATCGTCCTCATCACGCACGACCTCGGCGTCGTCGCGGACCTCGCCGACCGGGTCGCGGTGATGTACGCCGGACGCGTGGTCGAGACGGCGGAGGTGCACGAGATCTTCGCTAGGCCGCAGCACCCGTACACGGTCGGTTTGCTCGGTGCGTCGCCCGCCGCCGGACGTCATGCCGAGACGCATCGGCTCAGCGAGATCCCCGGTCTGGTGCCGGTCCTGTCCGAGCAGCCCGACGCCTGTACGTTCGCCGACCGCTGTCCCCGGGCCGACGATTCCTGTACGGCGTCACAGCCTGAGCTCACCGCCGGCGTACATCGGGTCGCGTGCTGGCATCCGGTCCGAGAAGCCGTGGAGGTCTGATGGAACTCGCCCTGGAGGTGGAGGACCTCGTCATGCACTTCGGCCCGGTCCGTGCGGTCGATGGAGTCACACTGCGGATCCCGCAAGGCTCTGTCGTTGCACTGGTCGGTGAGAGCGGCTCAGGTAAGTCCACAGTCGGCCGGTGCATTGTCAGGCTCCTCGAACCGACCGGTGGGACGGTCAGGCTTGCAGGCGCCGACATCACGCATCTGTCCCGCCGTCAGCTCCGCCCGCATCGGCGTGATGTCTCGATCGTCTTCCAGGACCCGGCCGGCTCGCTCGACCCTCGGTTCACCGTCGGCGACATCGTGGGTGAGCCGCTGCGGCTGATGCGTCGCAAGGAGATCCCGACCAAGGTTCACGAGGCACTGCGCCGCGTCGGACTGCGGCCTGAGGTCGCCCAGCGCGCACCGCACGAGTTGTCGGGTGGTCAGCGGCAGCGGGTCAGCATTGCCCGCGCACTGATCTCCGAGCCGCGACTATTAGTCGCAGACGAGCCGACGAGCGCGTTGGACGTGTCGGTGCAGGCCGCAGTACTCAATCTGCTGGCCGACCTGCAGCGTGACCTCGGGTTCGCCTGTCTGTTCATCACACACGACCTGTCCGCGGTCGAGTACCTCGCGGACGAGGTCGCGGTGATGTACCTAGGCCAACTCGTCGAACAAGGGCCGCGTGCCCGCATCTTCGGCAAGCCGGCCCACCCGTACACGCAGGCGCTGCTGTCCGCGGCGCCCGTACCCGATCCGGCCGAGCAGCGGGCCCGACAGCCCGTTCTGCTCGGCGACGACCTGCCGTCGGCGATCGACCCGCCGCCCGGGTGCCGCTTCCACACCAGATGCCCCGTCGCCGTGGACAAATGCCGGACAGTCGTGCCGGAGACACGCACGATCGGAGAAGGTGGACACCAAGTGGCCTGTCACCTCGTCAACGACGACGGCACCGGACCCGACGTACGACCTGACGTACGACCAACAGAAGGAGTTGCCCGATGACGTTCACCACCCGGCCCACGCTGCGCGGCACGTTCGGGATGGTTTCGTCCACGCACTGGCTGGCGTCGCAGTCGGCCATGCGGATCCTCGAGCTCGGCGGGAACGCGTTCGACGCGGGCGCCGCGGCCGGGTTCGTGTTGCACGTGGTCGAGCCGCACCTCAACGGGCCCGGTGGTGAGGTGCCGGCGATCATCGCGACCGCCGACGACCCCGCCCCGCGCGTGCTGTGCGGCCAAGGTGTCGCTCCGGCCGGCGCGACGATCGAGCACTACCGCTCGCTCGGCCTCACACTGGTCCCCGGCTCAGGTCCGCTGGCGGCCACGGTTCCCGGCGCGGTCGACGCCTGGCTGCTCCTCCTGCGCGATCACGGCACCCTGCCGCTGCGCGTCGTACTGGAGTCGGCCATCGAGTACGCGCGCAACGGTCATCCGCTGGTGCCGCGGGTCGCCGACACGATCAGCACTGTGCAGGACTTGTTCGAGAACCACTGGCAGACGTCGGCCGCGCTCTGGCTCAAGGACGGTCGGCCGGTGACCGGACGGTTCAGCAACGAGGGGTACGCCGCGACGCTCGAGAAGCTCGTCGTCGAAGGCGAGGCGGCCGGCGCGGACCGGCAGGCGCAGATCGAGCAGGCCCGCAAGGCGTGGCGGGAAGGATTCGTCGCGGAGGCGATCGACAAGTTCTCCCGGCTGCCGCACCGCGACTCGAGCGGTGAGGATCACGCCGGGCTGATCACGGGCGATGACCTGGCCGCGTTCGAGGCGACGTGGGAGGACCCGGCGACGTACGACTGGAACGGGTACACGGTCGCGAAGACAGGTCCGTGGGGCCAGGGGCCGGGCCTGTTGCAGTCCCTGGCCGTACTCTCCGCCCTCGGCGAGGTCGACCTGGACAGCGCCGAGGGTGTGCACACGACGGTCGAGGTGATGAAGCTGTCGTACGCAGACCGCGAGGCCTGGTACGGCGACGGCGCCGACGTACCGCTCGACACGCTCCTCTCCCCGGAGTACGCCGCTGAGCGGGCGAAGCTGATCGGGTCGGACGCGTCGCTCGACCTGCGGCCCGGACGCCCGGACGGCCGCGAGCCGCGACTCCCATCGTTTGCCGTGGGCAACGAAACTGGTGATGCGACCACCGGCGAGCCGACGGTGTCGTCCGGTGGCGTGACACGCGGTGACACCTGCCACGTCGACGTGATCGACAAGTGGGGCAACATGATCTCCGCGACGCCGAGCGGTGGCTGGCTGCAGTCCTCGCCGACGATCCCGGAGCTCGGGTTCTGCCTCGGCAGCCGGGCGCAGATGTTCTGGCTGGAGGAGGGCCTGCCGGCCTCCCTCGCACCGGGCAAGCGGCCGCGCACCACGCTTACGCCGACCCTCGTACTCCGCGACGGCGACCCGCTGATGGCCTGTGGATCACCGGGTGGTGACCAGCAGGACCAGTGGCAGTTGCTGTTCCTGCTCCGGCACCTCGGCGCCGGCATGGATCTGCAGGAGGCCATCGACGCGCCGGCCTGGCACACCACGGGCTTCCCGTCGTCGTTCTACCCGCGCGCCACCGAGCCGGGCGGCCTGGTGATGGAGACGCGGGTCGGCAAGGACATCCGTGACGAGCTGGTACGGCGTGGGCACGTCGTCACCGACTCGGATGCGTGGAGCCTCGGCCGGCTCTGCGCCGTACGGAAGGAAGCCGACGGGGTGCTCGCCGCAGCGGCGAACCCGCGCGGGATGCAGGGTTACGCGGTCGGGCGCTGACCGAACGCTGCCTTCGCGGCCGCCTCCACGTGCAGGCGGGCGGCCGTGGTGGCGGCTTCCGCATCGCCGGCCTCGATGGCGTCGACCAGGCGGACGTGCTCCTCGGACGAGTGCGGTGCGCGTTGGGCGGCGCCGACGCGGAACACCCAGTGGACGTGGTAGTACATCGCGGACGAGATCGAGTGCAGCCAGCGGTTCTCGCTGACCTCGATCACGGCCCGGTGGAACGCGCTGTTGAGCTCGGCGACCCGGTCGAAGTCCTCGGCCTCGGTCGCCTTGCTCGCGTCGTCGATCAGCCGGCGCAACGTGGCGATCCCCTCGGCCGTCGCGCGTTCTGCCGCGAGGCCGGCGGCGAGCGTTTCGAGCTGCTCCCGTACGGCGAACAGGTCGCGGACCGCGGTCTCGTCCAGGGTCGCGACGACGGCGCCGCGGCGCGGCAGGATGTGGACGAAGCCTTCGGCCTCGACCACGCGCAGCGCCTCACGCACCGGATTCCGCGACACACCGAAGTCGTCCGCGAGGCGGGTTTCGGTCAGCCGCTCACCCTGGCTGTAGTCGCCGTCGATGATCCGCCGGCGCAGTTCCGCCAGCACTTGCTCGCGCAGAGCAATGTGATCGGCACCGATCGTGCGTACGACGTTGTCTCGCCCGGCCTCGCCGTCCAGTTGCTCCACCCGTGGGCTCCTCTCCCCGTTCGCCTCTCCCCGTTCAGCCTGCGCGCCACGGTAGCCGATCAACCGACCGGCGGCACGTGATCCCGGCAGCGGGTTAGGTTGGCGGCTTGAGCATTCGATTGATTCCCCTGACGGATCCCGACTATCGGCCGACCAGCCGCCGGATCGCCTGGCTGGCCGCGGAGGACGACGGTACGCCGGTCGGTTCGGCGTTCCTCCGGCTCGACAGCCGGAACAACTACTCGCAGCTGGGTGAGCTCGAGCTGACCGTGCATCCGGCCGAGCGCCGCCGCGGGATCGGGTCGCAGCTGCTCGACGCGGTCGTCGCCGGGGCGCGTGACCACGACGTACGGACGCTGCTCGTCGATGTGAACGTCGGGTCGGTCGGTGACCAGTTCCTCCAGCATCACGGCTTCGAGATCGGGCTCACGCTGATCTATACGCGGCTCGACCTGTCCGAGTCGATTCCCGACGTACCGGCGGTTCCCGGGTACCGGTTGATCTCCTGGGAGGGCGTCGTACCGGATGACCTGGTGCAGACGTTCACCGACGCGCGCACCGGGATGGACGATGCGCCCACCGGGTCGATCTCGATCGGCGCGGATGTGTGGGACGTCGAGCGGACGCGGCACGCCGCGCAGGTGATCGCCCAACGCGGCGACCGTCTCTCCGTCGTCGCGGCCTTGGATGAGACCGGCCAGATCGTCGGCTTCACCGAGCTCGTCGTACCGGGCGACGGGAAGGGCGACGGGCAGCACTACGGCACCGCAGTACTCCCAGCCCACCGCGGCCGCGGCCTCGCCCTGTGGATGAAGGCCGCGCAGATCCACCAGACCAGGCACGACTTCCCCGACCTCGACGGCCTGCTCACCGACACCGTCGACACCAACACGCCCATGCGCCGAACCAACACCCACCTCGGCTATCGACCCGGGTACGAGGTCAATCGCCGCAAGCTGGACCTCTGACTACTGGCCGAGGATCCTCTGGACGGCTGCGGTTGTGATCGGGTGGTAACCCGGACGGGCCTTCGCAAAGACTTCAGCGGCGAACGCCCGGTCGGTGCCGGCCAAGGCTTGGTAGACCGGGAGAACAAGCTTCATGCGGCCGACCTTGGTGAGGAACTCGGCCATCTCCGCGTATGCCGCCTCGTAGCTGCTCGCAGCGACGATCTGGTACCAGCGACGCGCGATCTCGCCGTTCGCCGTCCCGGTCAGACCGAACGCACGATCCAGCTGCTGCAACAGCAACGGGCTCAGTACGTCGGGCGCCGCGTCGAGGAAGCGCAGCCACTCCTGCGTCGTCCACTGCCCGGCGCCGTGCGGCAGCTCACCCGTCTTCAGCCACAGGTCCCGGGCCTCGTCCACCACCTGGAACCGCGGCGACACCGCGCGCGCCGCGAACGCCGGGATGCCCGGCTCGTACAGCCAGGCCGCGAGCTCGTCGTCCGTCACCACATCCGGGTGCTCCGAGAGCAGGTGCTCCCGCAGGTGCTCGACGAAGTTGTCGGTGTTGATGCTGCGGAACGCGAACCGGTCGAAGTATCCGCGCAGGAACGGATCGAACACCTCGCGCGAGAACCGCTCCTCCAGCCAGGAAAGGAACCACGAGCCCTTGAGCGGCCCGGTCGACGTCTTCCCGTGGTACTCCGAGCGGTGGTGCAGACCCGGCAGCTCGACAGCGAGCTCGGCCGGCGTCAGCGGGTCCAGCTTCACCACGGTCGCGTGCTGCTTGATCGCGGTCTCCATCAGCGCGAACTCGGTCCCGTAGACAGCCTCGACGATCCGGTTCTCGACGTACGACGTGAAACCCTCGTTGAGCCAGATGTCGTCCCAGCTGTCCTGCGTGACCAGGTTGCCCGACCAGCTGTGCGCGAGCTCGTGTGCGATCACGCTGACCAGCGACTTGTCCCCGATCACCACGGTCGGCGTCGCGAACGTCATCCGCGGGTTCTCCATCCCGCCGTACGGGAACGAGGGCGGCAGCACGAGCAGGTCGTACCGGCCCCAGCGGTACGGGCCGAACAGCTCCTCGGTGACCCGCATCATCTCTTCGGTGTCGGAGAACTCGGTCGCCGCCTGCCGCACCGTGGCCGGCTCCGCCCACACCCCGGACCGCTCACCGAGCGGCTCGAACACCAGGTCACCCGCCGCGATCGCCAGCAGGTACGACGGGATCGGCTCGGGCATCACCACGTCGTACGAGCCGGTCCGGCGTGACGTCGTACCGTTGTCGGCACTCATCAGCACCATCAGCTCCGGCGGCGCGGTCACGTGCGCCGCGTAGCTGAACCGCACGCTCGGGGTGTCCTGCACCGGCACCCAGCTGCGGGCGTGGATCGCCTGCGACTGGCTGAACATGAACGGCATGACGCCGCCGGCCGTCATCGCCGGCTCGAGCCACTGCAGTCCGGTCGCGGTCGGCGCGGTCCGGTAGCTCACCTTGACCCGCGGATGCTTCGACGTCCGGATCGTCAGCGCGGCGCCGAGCTCCTTGTCGGGCATGGCGAGGCTGTACTCGAGCGGCTCCCAGCCGTCGGCCGTCTGCCCCTCGACCCCCAGGACGGTGAGGTCTCGGGTGTCCAGGACGAGGCGGTCCCCGCTGTGCGACTCTGTGTCGGTCCAGGCGAGAGTGTGCGTGGCCGAACCGGCCAGCACCTTCTCGTCGAAGTCGAGCGCGAGGTCGAGCTCGAGATGGGTGGTCCGAACCAGGGCAGGCTCGGCGTAGGAGTGGCGATCGTGCGTCACGGAAGCTCCCCGAGTGAGGCGTCCGGGGAACAGTACCCAGGTCCCGGCCCGATCGGTCGTCCGATCTGAGCCAGCCGCACCAACGTGCCAAAACCATGGTTCGGTCCTGACACCAGTTGCAAGAATGGGGGTGCCACCTAGCAGACTGTGACCATGATGACCCAGGGAAGTCCGGATCTGGTGCTGAAAAGGCGCCCGTTCGGATCCTGGCTGCTCGGCCCGGCCGACCAGAGCACGCGGCGGCTGCGGGTCCGCCTGCAGATCCTGATGACCACGTTCTCGATCGGCACCAACCTGATCGGGGCCCTGGTCGTGTTCGTCCTCGCGGTCTACGTGCTGCCCGGCCCGTCGCTGATCGATCGGCTCCAGCTCGCCGACGCGATCATCATCCCGGCGTACTTCGTCCTCGCGATCGCGGTCGGATGCGTCTGGAGCATGCGGCTGACCCGTCGAGTGACGCGCTGGGTGGAGCTTGAGCGACCGGCCACGCGCCGGGAGCAGATCGCCACGTTGCAGCTGCCGCTGCGGCTCACGCTCATCGAGGTGCTGCTCTGGCTGGTCGCCGCGGTGATCTTCACCGTGATGACAGTGATCATGCAGCCGGAGAATGCGCTCCGCGTCGCCCTCACGGTCATCGACGGTGCGATCATCACCTGCTCGGTGTCGTACCTGCTGACCGAGTTCGCGCTCCGCCCGGTCGCGGCGCGAGCGCTGGCCGACTCGTCGCCGCCGCGACGGCTGCTCGCAGCTGGCTTGAAGGCGCGGACGGTGTTCTTCTGGGCGGTCGGCTCCGCCGTACCGGTGGCCGGGCTGATGCTGGCCGCCGTACTCGCGCTGATCGAGGGCGATGTCACCTCGACCCGGTTGTCGGTCGTGATCCTTGCCTTGGGCATCGTGGCGCTCGGCAACGGCTGGCTGCTGACGATGCTGTCGGCGAAGTCGGTCGTGGCCCCGGTCCGGTCGGTGCGGGACGCGTTGAGTCTGATCGGTGAAGGGCGGCTCGACGTGAGCATCCCGGTCTTCGACGGCACCGAGCTGGGTTCGCTGCAGGCCGGGTTCAACCGGATGGCCGAAGGCCTGCGGGATCGCGAGCGGATCCGCGACGTCTTCGGCCGGTACGTCGGACCCGGGGTCGTCCAGGAGGCGCTCAGTAGCGACCGGCTCGGCGGCGAGGAGCGGTACGTCGCGGTGCTGTTCGTCGACCTGGTCGGGTCGACCGAGCTGGCGATGAACCGCGCGCCGACCGAGGTCGTGCAGCTGCTCAACCGGTTCTTCGCGATCGTGGTCGACGAGGTGGACCGGCAGGGCGGGTTCGTGAACAAGTTCGCCGGCGATGCGGCGCTGGCGATCTTCGGGGCGCCGGCCGAGCTGGCGGATCCGGCCGGCAGCGCGTTGTGCGCCGGGCGCGAGCTGGCCCGTCGGCTGGACGAGGAGTTGCCGGAGGCAATCGCCGGGATCGGCGTGACGGCCGGGATCGTGGTCGCCGGCACGGTCGGCGACGTACGGCGGCACGAGTACACCGTGATCGGCGATCCGGTGAACGAGGCAGCGCGGCTGAGCGAGCTGGCGAAGGCTGCGCCGGGCCGGTTGATCGCCTCGATGGCCGCGGTCGAGCAGTCAGCGCCGGCGGAGGCCGATCAGTGGCGGACCACCGAGCAGATCACGGTGCGGGGACGGTCGGCGCCGACCCGGCTGGCTGTCCCTGATTGATCAGTTGATGCAGCAGCGCAGTGCCGGACAGCATCGCCTTGGTTTGGCGGTCGTGGGCTGCTCGGCGCTCGGCGATCGCGGTCCGCAGGGCGTCGGTACTGCCGGTCCTCCGTAAGCCGTCGAGGACCGGCTTGATCTGCTCGAAGTAGTACCGGCCTTGGCGGAGCATGTGGATGATCCGTGCATCGCGAACCTGCTCGGGGCCGTATCTGCGGTACTTGGTGCCAGGCTCTCGCGCGGGCGCCAGCAGACCGGCCGCCTCCCAGACCCGGAGCGCCGAGGTACGGATGCCGAGGCGGTGCGCCAGTTCTCCGACGAGCAGGGACGGACCGGTGAGTTCGTCCACGTTCTCGGCAGCCAGCGCGGCGAGGGCCTCACTCGCGGCGTCGGTCGCGAGTCGCTGCTCGTGCAGCGCGGCGTGGGCTGCGTCGACCAATCTGTAGGCATGCGGTTCGTCGCCGTCGTGGACTGCGCGCATGATCTCGGTCGCGGTCTCCGCACCGAAGCCGGGTGCGAGCGCGCGATACGTGAGCAGCGCCGACACATGCTCCGGTCCGTACTGCCGGTACCCGGTGTCGGACCGCGGCGCCGGTGGCAGGATCCCGGCTGCCTCGTAGTTGCGGACGAGCTGCGTCGACACCCCGGCCCGGCGCGCCAAGTCAACCGGCCGGAGCCCCATGGCTCACCGGCCGCCGGAGACGTCGACCGTCGTTCCGGTCATATACGACGAGCGCTCCGAGGCGAGGAACGCGATCACCTCCGCGACCTCCTCCGCCTTGCCGGGACGGGCCAGCGGAGGTGTCGCACCGAGTCGATCCAACCGCCCCGCCTCATGGATGTCGGTCTCGATCAGGCCGGGACGCACGCCCAGCACGCGAATGCCTTCCTTCGCGACCTCGTTGCCCAGGCCGGTCGTCAGAGCGTCGACCGCGGCCTTGCTCGCGGCGTAGTCGACGTACTCGCCGGCCGATCCGAGCATCGCTGCGCGGGACGAGACGTTGACGATCACTCCCCCGGCGCCGCCGTACGCCGTGGACATCCGACGGACCGCCGCGCCCGCGACGAGGAACGCGCTGATCGAGTTGATCCGGAACACCCGGTCGAGGCGCTCAGCGTCGTACTCCGCGACGCGGCCGCCGGGCGACACGACGCCGGCGTTGTTGATCACCGCACCGATCGGACCGAGCTCGGCGGTCACGGTGTCGAAGAGTCGCTCGATCTGATCCGCCTCGACGACATCGGCCTGTACGGCCATCGCGCGCCGGCCGAGCTCCTCGCACGCCTTCACGACCCGGGCGGCCTCGTCGGCCTGCGTTCGGTAGTTGACGCCGACGTCCCAGCCGTCGGCTGCGAGGGCAACTGACGCAGCCGCGCCGATTCCGCGACTCCCACCGGTGACCAGCACGACTCCACGTCCGTCAGTCATGCGTCCTACTCTGTCACGGAGCCGGCATCTGTCACGGAGCTGCCGCCGTCACGCAGGCGGCCGGGCGAACTGGAGCTGGGTCTCGGTGTCCTCGAATCCGACCGAGCGATAGATGCGGACCGCGAGGTAGTCCGGATCCGCGACCATCACCAGCGTCCGCGCACCGCCCTCGGTCAGCCCGTACGTCGACACGTGGTGGACGAGCGTTCCGGCCAGACCACGACCGCGGTCCTCGGGCGACGTCTGCACGGTCTGGAACCGCGCAACGCCCTTGCCGTCGAACATCAACCCCATCGAGCTCTGCAGCCGATCACCCTCGAACGCACCGAACCACTTCCCGTGGCCGGCAGCGACCAGCTCACGCTGCGTCGCCTGCTTGCGCCGGGTGAAGTCCTCGTACGCGGCGTCGACCGTCATGTCCGCGGTGGCGAGGCTCAGGTTGAACAGCTGCGCCCAGTCGTCGTCGCTGTCCAGGAACCGGTACGTCGACTCGGTGTTCGGCCGCGGCGGCGGGACGACCCGGTCGGCGGTCATCACCACGCTCCGGTCGATCGTGAGACCGGCGGCCTTCACCTCGTCCTCGGCGCCGATCTCGCCGTCCACGCTGTCGATGCCGAGGGCAACATGTTCCGCGTCCGGGAACTCACGGCGGAAGTCGTCGACGCGGATCTTGGCGTCGTCCGGCGCGAACGGCGTGCGGTACAGCAGGAAGTTCCCCCACCAGAAGCCGGGATTGGCCGGCGTCCGCACGACGACGTACTCGCCGGTGTCGCGGAAGATGCTTCCGCCCAGCTCCAGCAGCAACAGGTCGGTGCGGTAGCCCAGGCTCGTGATGTCCACCCATCCATCCTCACTGCTGCGTCAATCGAGTTCCCTTGACATGCAGCCATTCGGCTGCCTATCTTTGTCACGCAGCCAGACGGCTGCATGATCAATCGGGAGGCGGAATGGACGACGAGGTGTTCCGTGCGCTGGCCGACCCGAGCCGGCGGCAGCTGCTCGACATGCTCAACGCCCGTAACGGCCAGACCCTGCGCGAGCTCTGCGCCGGACTGGAGATGGCGCGGCAGTCGGTCAGCAAGCACCTCGCGATCCTGGAGACCGCGAACCTCGTCACCACGATGTGGCGCGGGCGCGAGAAGCTCCACTACCTCAACGCCGAGCCGATCAACGCGATCGCCGACCGCTGGATCACCCAGTACGACCGACGGCGGGCGCAGCTGTTCGCCGATCTCAAGACGGCTTTGGAGGCCGAACCCATGAGCGACAACGACTTCGTCTACACGACCTACATCAAGACCACGCCGGAGCGGCTCTGGCAGGCGCTGACCGAGCCGAAGTTCACCGCGCAGTACTGGAACCTGTCCCACGAGACCGACTGGAAGCCCGGCTCCGAGATGGTCTGGCACATGGGCGACGTCTCGATGACCGGCCCGGGGCAGGTCGTGCTCGAGCACACGCCGTACACCCGGTTGTCGTATGCCTGGCACCACATCACGCCGGAGTTCGCCAAGGCCGTCGAACTGCCGGCCGACGTGTACGAGCAGATCAGCCGCGAGCCGCTGTCGACCGCGACGTTCGAGCTGGAGCCGGTGGACGACAAGGTGAAGCTGACCGTCGTCCACAGCGGCTTCGAGCCCGACAGCGTGCTGCGAACCATGATTCAGGACGGCTGGCCGGCAGTCATCTCCGACCTGAAGTCCTTCTTGGAACTCGCCCCCGTCCGTTGATCAAGGGCGTTTGTGGATGACGAGAGGCAGGACCGCGGCCGCGCCGGCCTCTCGAAGTTTGGCCGCGGCTACGGTCACCGGCCACTGGGATGAGGTGGAGTCGACCAGCAGGAGGACCGTCCGGGCTGTGATGGCTTGAGCGGTGGCCTGGTCGACCTGGACACCGTCGCGCCAGACTCTGGCTTCCTCCGCCGAGGACAGGTCGTCGGTGTAGCCGGTCCGGTCGATCGTCAGCTCGGCCCGGTCCAGCCGGCCGACGCCGGCCACATGATCGGCGATCGCGGACGTGAGCTCGCCATAACCTCCAGCGGCCAGCGGCACGACGACATCCGGGCGCGCCGACCACGACCCGCGCCAGCGTGACAGCGCCGCGACCGCACCGGACTTCAGCGTCTCCACCGCGTCAGGCAACGGCGATCCGCCGAATGCACCCTGAACCACTTCACGCCACTCCGGTGCGTCGGCGTACACGATGATGCGGCCGGGCTCGGCCGACAGCGCGGGCGGGATCTTCCCGCGGGCTCCGAACGCACCGCCCGGCCACATCTTCCGCGGCTCCAGCACGTGGACCTCGCCGCGCAGCAACCGGACGATTGTCGCCACCGTCTCCGGATCGGGCCGCGACTCCAGCGGTGGCGGCAACTCCCTCAGGCACACCGAGCACCGCCCGCACGGCTCCGCCGACGGGTCGTCCAGCGACTCCTGGAGAAGTTGCATCAAGCAACGATCACCGCGCGTGTAGGCGCGCATGATGTCCGCCTCGCGGCGCCGTACGGACACGATCCCGTCGTAGTGCTCGGCGTCGAAGCTCCAGTCCGCCCCGGTCCGCACCCAGCCTCGCTCGACTCGGTCGACCGCTCCGTCCACAGCCAGCTGCTTCAACATCAACTCGACGCGAGTACGCCGCAGACCGGTCTCCGCCTCGAGCGCCGGCGCGGTTGCCGGCTCGTCCGGACCGTACCCCTCCAACGCCCGGAGCAGCCGCTGCACGTTCTCCGGCACCGGAATCGTCGCCGTCGCGAAGTAGTCCCACACACCCGAATCAGCATCGGACGGCAGCAAGGCAACCACAGCATGGTCGATCCCGCGCCCTGCACGACCGACCTGCTGGTAGTACGACACCGGCGAGGGCGGTGACCCCACGTGCACCACGAACCCAAGGTCCGGCTTGTCGTACCCCATCCCCAACGCCGAGGTCGCGATCAACGCCTTCAGCTGGTTCGCCCGCAACGCGTCCTCGAGGCCCTCCCGCTCCCCCGCCTCCAACTGACCCGTGTACGCCGCGACCGGCACATCTCGACCGTGCACCTCTTGAACCACCGATGCCAGCCGCTGCGCATCCGCGACGGTCAACGCGTACACGATCCCGGACCCCGGCAACTTCGGCAGCTGATCCACGACCCAGGCAAACCGATCCAGCGGCGACAGCTTGTCCACCACCGCGAGTTGAAGACTCGCCCGCGCCAGCGGCCCACGCAGTACAAGGGTCGACTCCCCCAGCTGCTTCGCCACGTCGTCAGTCACCCGCGAGTTGGCCGTGGCTGTCGTCGCAAGCACGGGAGTCTTCGGGTTGAGCTGCTGCAGTACGTCGGACACCCTCCGATAGTCCGGCCGGAAGTCGTGCCCCCAGTCCGACACCGCGTGCGCCTCGTCGATCACCAGCAGGCCGACCTGCCCAGCCAGCCCATCGAGCACCCGCCGCCCGAACCCCGGGTTGGCCAGCCGCTCCGGCGAAACCAGCAGCACGTCGATCGCGCCCGACCGCAGGTCCTGCTCGATACCTGACCATGCGTCGATGTTGTTCGAGTTCAGCGTCGCCGCGCGCAACCCTGCCCGGCTCGCGGCCGCGACCTGATCACGCATCAACGACAGCAGCGGCGAGACCACCAGCGTCGGACCGGCGCCCTCCGATCGTCTGATCGCGGTCGCCGCCCAATACACGGCTGACTTGCCCCATCCGGTCGCCTGCACGACGAGCACCCGCGCAGCCGGCTCGCACAGCGCCGCCACCGCGGTCTCCTGATCCGCGCGCAGCCGAGCGTCATCACCGGCGATCGCACGAATCACATCGCCGGCGACCTTCGCGCGGTCGTCGGTCAGAGCAAGCGGTCCATCGGTCTCAGCCATGCTCGAACCCTAGACGCCCCCACCCCCAGCCCGCTGAGCCCGACCCCGGAGCTGTGGATAACGTCAGGCGCACTTCCCCGGATGACACGGCTCGCCCTCGTTGTCCATCAGGCGGCGCGGTCCCGGCCCCTTCGCGGCCAACGCGTCGTACGGGTTGGCCAAGGCGCAGCGATCGAGCGACAGGCAGCCGCAGCCGACGCAGTCCTTGAAGTCGTCCCGGAGCTGCTCGAGATGCAGGATCCGACGATCGAGCTCCGCCTGCCAGCACTCCGAGATGCGCTCCCAGTCGGCCCGCGTCGGCGTCCGGTTCTCCGGCAGCAGCTTGAGGATTGCGGCGACCTCCGCGAGCGGTACGCCGACCCGCTGGGCGATCCGGACCAGCGCCACCCGGCGCAACGTGTCCCGCTTGTACCGGCGCTGGTTCCCCGACGTACGGCGGCTCAGGATCAAGCCCTGGCGCTCGTAGAAGTGCAGCGCAGAGATCGCAACGCCGCTGCGTTCCGACAGCTGCCCGACCGTCAGCTCACCAGGCTCGATGTCCATCGCCCATCCCTCCAACCTCAACTTAAATCGAGGCTAGCGGACAGGGTCATGCAGTAACGAGTCGCCGTCCGATGCTCGCTGACATCAGCGCGGCCGCCGCGCACAGTCCGCCGGCCAGGTACCAGGCGAGGTTGTAGCTTCCCTGCGCGTCCCGGATCCAACCGGCACCGGTCGCCGCCAGCGCAGCCCCGACCTGGTGCGACGCGAACACCCAGCCGAACACGATCGGCCCGTCCTGTCCGAACCACTCCCGGCACAGCGCCACGGTCGGCGGCACCGTCGCCACCCAGTCCAGTCCGTAGAAGATGATGAAGACCCAGGTGCTCGGTGCGGCGGTCGGCCCGAGCAGCGACGGCAGTACCAGCAGCGACAGTCCACGCAGCGAGTAGTAGGCGATCAGCAGGAACCGCGGGTCCCAGCGGTCGGTCAGATAGCCCGAGAAGATCGTCCCGCCCACGTCGAACAAGCCCACCAGCGCCAGCAACGACGCAGCGGTCGTCGCAGGCATGCCGTGGTCGTGCGCGGCCGTCACGAAGTGCGTGCCGACCAGACCGTTCGTCGACGCGCCACAGATCGCGAACCCTCCGGCGAGCAGCCAGAACGCGGGCCGCCGTACAGCCATCCCCAGTGCACGTACCGCTCGCACGGCACTGCTTCCAGTCGTCTCGACCCGCTGTCCTGCAGTGCTGCCCTCCGGAGCGCCGTACGCCCTGAGCCCGACGTCGCTCGGGTAGTCGCGCAGGAACAGCAGCACCAGCGGTACGACGGCCAACGCAGCACCGGCTGCCACCAGCGCGGGCACCCGCCAGCCGTGGTGCGCTGCCAGGGTCGCGATCAGCGGCAGGAAGATGAGCTGGCCGGTCGCACCGGCCGCCGTGAGGATCCCGGTGACCAGTCCGCGGCGGTGGACAAACCAGCGCCCGGTGATCGTCGCCACGAACGTCATCGACATCGATCCGGTGCCTACGCCGACCAGCAGACCCCAGCAGAGCAGCAGCTGCCACGACGACGTCATGAAGACAGTCAGACCGCTGCCCAGCGCGATCAGTACCAGCGCGCCGCTGACGACCTTGCGCAGACCGAGTCGATCCATCAGCGCGGCGGCGAACGGCGAGATGCCGCCGTACAGCAGCAGGTTGATCGACACTGCCGAGGAGATGGTCGCGTGCGACCACCCGAACTCCTCGTGCAGCGGATCGAGCAGCACGCTGGGCACCGAGCGGAACCCGGCCGCACCGATCAAGGTCACGAACCCCACCACGGCGACTGCCCAGGCAAGATGCACCCGCGGCGTCTTCTTCGTCTCGAGAATCTGCGTCACCCGATCAAGGGTGCGGGTTCGACTGCCATCGAACTAGTGGCCAGATGGACAACATGTGTCAAGATACGGCCATGAGTCCTCGTCACCTGACCTCGGTAGGTCCGCACGTGGTCGCCGTCCTCGCCCTGGAGCCGGTGGTCGGGTTCGACCTGACCATCCCGCCGACAGTCCTGGGCGCTGCGACCAAGGCCGATGGCACCCAGTTGTACGACGTCCGCATCTGCGGCCTCGGCGGCCCCGTCCGCGCGGGAGCCGGGTTCAACCTCGTCCCCGACTACGGACCCGAGGCGCTGGCCGAAGCAGACACGGTGATCGTCCCCGGCACCTACATCCACCAGCCGCGGTACGACGGCACACTGCCCGACGACCTGGCCGCCGCGCTGGCGACGATCCGCCCGGGCACCCGGATCGCCTCGATCTGTACGGGCGCCTTCGTGCTCGGCGCGGCGGGCTACCTGGACGGCCGGCCCGCGACGACGCACTGGGAGCGGGCCGAGTTGTTCCGCAGCGTCTACCCGCGGGTGCAGCTCGACGAGGACAAGCTGTTCATCGACGACGGCGACATCCTCACCTCGGCCGGGCTCGCCGCGGGCGTGGACCTCTGCCTGCACCTGATCCGCCGCGACTTCGGCAGCGAGGTCGCGAACCGGGCCGCCCGGCACTGCGTCGTACCGCCGTGGCGGGACGGCGGGCAGTCGCAGTTCATCGAGCACGCCATCCCGGCAGAAGGCACCGAAGGTACGTCGCCGACGCGGGCGTGGGCGCTCGCACGACTCAGCGAGGACATCAGCCTGGGGGCGATGGCAGCCAACGCGCAGATGAGCGTGCGTACGTTCAGCCGACGCTTCAAGGCTGAAACCGGCCAGTCACCCGGCACCTGGCTGCTGCAGCAACGCGTGCGGCACGCCTGCAACCTGCTGGAGACGACCGATCTGTCTGTCGACCGTGTCGCCCACGAGGCAGGTCTCGGGACCGCCGCGTCGCTGCGCCACCACCTTCGCTCCGAGCTCGGCGTCTCGCCGCTGGCCTACCGCAAGACCTTCCGGGCAGGCTGAACCTCAGACCACCACGAGGTCGTGCGGCTGGTTGTTCATCGACTCGCCACCGTCCGCGGTGACCACGACGATGTCCTCGATCCGCGCACCCCACCGGCCCGGCTGGTAGATACCCGGCTCGACGCTGAACGCCATCCCCGCCTCGAGCGGCAGGTCGTTGCCCGCCACGATGTACGGCTCCTCGTGCACATCCAGCCCGATCCCGTGCCCGGTCCGGTGGATGAAGTACTCACCGAATCCGGCAGCAGCGATCACGTCCCGCGCCGCCGCGTCGATCGACTCCGCTGTCGCGCCCGGCCGAACCGCATCGACCGCAGCCTGCTGGGCTTCCTGCAGTACGGCGTACGTCGCGGCGACATCGGCGTCCCGCGGCGTGCCGACGGCGTACGTGCGGGTCGAGTCCGAGTTGTAGCCCTCGGCAACGGGTCCGCCGATGTCGACGACCACCACGTCGCCCGCCTCGATGACTCGCTCGGACAGCGCGTGGTGCGGGCTGGCGCCGTTCGGACCGCTCGCGACGATCACGAAGTCCGCCTCGGTGTGGCCCTCCTCGACGATCGCGGCGGCGATATCGGCGCCGACCTCCGCCTCGGTCCGCCCAGCACGCAACCACTCGCCCACTTGGGCGTGCACGCGATCGATCGCCGCGCCCGCCTTCCGCAGGGCCTCGATCTCGGCCGCGTCCTTGCGCATCCGAAGCTCCCGGACGATCGGCCCGGCCAGCACCTGCTCGGCCTTCGGCAACGCGTCGCGGATCGCCAGCACATGGAGCGCCGGCGTGAAGTCGCTGACCGCAACCCGCTCCGGGGCACTCATGCGCTCGGCGGCGAGGTTGTACGGATCAACTCCGTCCACCCACGTGATGACGTCGACTCCGAGGTCCTCCAGGCCGACGAACCCGGGTGCTTCGAGCTTCGGTACGACGAGTGCCGGGGTGCCGTCCGCGGGGATCAGCAGCGCGGTGAGCCGCTCGAACGAGCCGCCCGGCTGACCGATCAGGTAGCGCAGATCCGAGCCCGGCGCGATCACCAGGCCGGTGCCGGCCGCCGCCTCGCGGGCACGGTCGAGGCGGGAACGGAGTACGGCGAAGTCGGGAATCGGGGGCAGTGCTGAGCGACGGGCCATGGGGCGACTCTAGAACTGTCGGCAGCGATTGCTAAAACGTCTTTCATGACTCTGCACCATGTGGCCTTCGGCGACGGCGTTCCGGTTCTGGCGTTGCACGGCTGGACTCCGGACCACCGGCTGATGACCGGCTGCCTCGAACCGATCTTCAGCCAACTGACCGGATACCGCCGGATCTATCCCGACCTGCCCGCGATGGGGCAGAGCCCGGCCGGTGACATCGACAGCTCCGACGGAATCATGGCGGCGGTGCGGGAGTTCATCGACGAGCAGATCGGCGACGAGCCGTTCCTGCTGATGGGCGAGTCGTACGGCGGGTACCTCTCCCGCGGTCTCGTCGCCGAGCGCCCCGAGCAGATCCTGGGCATGGGCCTGATCTGTCCGACCGGCACGCTCTGGCACAAGGACCGGAAGGTGCCCGAGCACGTCGTACTGCGAACCGAGCCGGGCGTGCTCGAATCGCTGAGCGATGGTGAGGACTTCACCGAGCTCGCGGTCGTGCAGACCGCCGCCGCGCTGGCTGCCTATCGCGCCGACGTCGCGCCCGGTCTGGCCGTCGCGGACCTGGCGGCGATGGATCGGATCCAGGAGAACTGGGCGCTGTCGACGGCTCCGGAGAGCGGTCCGATCTACACGCGACCGACCTTGGTGTTGTGTGGGCGGCAGGACGCGGTCACCGGGTACGAGGACTGGTACGAGCTGCTCCCCCACTACCCGCGCGCGACGTTCGCCGTGCTCGACATCGCCGGGCACAACCTGCAGATCGAGCAGCCGGAGTTGCTCGGCGTGCTGGTCAGGGACTGGTTGCAAAGAGTCAGCTAGGGGCTCCCGCGCATGGCTACCAGCGGGTAATGTCGGCGGCATGACTGGGAAGCGACCGTTCGGCTGGCCGTTGCTTGTTGCGCTGACCAACGGGCGGACCCGGATCTCGGACGAGCGGTTGACCGCGGCCGTGCGCGACAAGGTAATCCTGGTGACCGGTTCGTCCTACGGGATCGGCGAGGCGACCGCGCGACGGCTGGCGGCGGCCGGGGCGACGGTGTTGCTGGTGGCGCGGACCGAGGAGCAGCTGCAGGTTGTCGCGGACGAGATCCGGGCGGGTGGCGGGTCGGCGTACGTGCATCCGGCGAACCTTGCCGATCCGGGCGCGGTCGAGGTGCTCGTGCGGACGGTGCTGGCCGAGCACGGGCGGGTCGACGTACTGGTGAGCAACGCAGGCAAGTCGATCCGGCGGTCGGTTGCCGACACGTACCAGCGGTTCCACGACATCGAGCGGACCAACGCGATCAACTACCTCGGCCCGGCGAAACTCGTGCTCGAACTGCTTCCGTCGATGCGCGAGCGTCGGTCCGGGCACATCGTGAACGTGTCGACGGCCGGGGTGCGGACGCCGCCGATGGCGCGGTGGTCGGCGTACCTCGCGTCGAAGAGTGCGTTTGATGTGTGGCTGCGGTGTGTAGCGCAGGAGGTTCGTGGGGACGGGGTGACTACGTCGACCGTCTACATGGGGCTGGTGCATACGCGGATGAGTGAACCGACGCCGCTGCTGAACAAGATGCCGGGGCTGACGCCGGAGCAGGCTGCCGATCAGGTGTGTACGGCGGTGGCCGAGCGGCCGCACAACATCACGCCGCCGTTCGTCCGGCCGGCTGATGCCGTGGGCAACTTGTTGCGGGTGCCGACGGACCGGTTGTTGGAGCAGTATTTCCGGCGTACCGGAGGCGGGAAGAAGCGATGAGGACGATCCGGCCGATCGGTCCGATCCGGCCGCCCGAGTGGTTGATGCAGGGTGCGGCCGAGGTCGGTGAGGTCTCTCTGGCGCTCGTCAGGTCGGGCGTGTGGCGGTCGGCGGGGCCGGCGCAGTTGGTGCGGATCGAGCGTGCGCTGCGGACCTGGGGTCAGTCGATGGCGGCGCTGGGGGTGATCGCGGCGATCCGGTGGCCGGATCGGGCGGCGGTCATCTCGGGCGACAGTCAGCTGACGTACGCCGAGCTGGATCGCCGCTGTGAGCGGATTGCCGCGGGCATGCACGCGCAGTACGACATCGTTGCCGGTAGCAAGGTCGCGGTGCTCTGCCGGAATCACATCGGCTTCCTCGAAGCGACACTGGCGGCGTCCCGGATCGGTGCGGACGTCCTGTTCGTGAACACGGAGTTCGCTGCGCCTCAGCTGGAGGCGGTCCTGGAGCGGCACCGGCCAGACCTGCTGGTCCACGACGAAGAGTTCACGCCGCCGGCCGGCGTCACCGCGATCCTCTCGACCTCGGGCGGGAGTGGGGTGGCGACGCTGGACGAGCTGGCTGACAGCCGGGCGGTGGGCGCCGCCGCGCCTTCAACTGCGGGACACATCACTATCCTCACCTCAGGGACTACCGGGGCACCAAAGGCGGCGCCCCGGGTGCCTACTGCGGTGGGGTTGGCTGGGTTGACGGCCAGTGCGCTCAGTCGGTTCGGGGTGCGGTCTGGTGAGCCTGTGATCATCGGGCCGCCGTTGTTCCATGGGCTCGGGCTGCTGACGTCGATGCTGGCGTTGTTCCTCGGGGCGCCGTTGGTGTTGCGGCCGAAGTTCGACGCGGCGACGTTGCTGGCGGATGTTGAGAAGACGCGGGCCGGTGCGGTGGTCGCCGTACCGGTGATGTTGCGGCGGTTGCTGGAGCTCGGGCCGACGGCGATCGCGGAGTACGACCTGCGTTCTTTGCGGGCGGTGATCTCCGGGGCGTCGCAGCTTGGTGTGCCGCTGGCTGAGCGGTTCATCGAGCGGTTCGGGCCGGTGCTGTGTGACGCGTACGGGTCGAGCGAGGTCGGTATCGCCACGATCGCGAACTCCGCCGACCTGCTCGACGCGCCCGGGACTGTCGGTCGTCCGTGTCTTGGCAGCTCGATCCGGATCCTCGACGAGCAGGACCAGGTGGTGCCGACCGGCACGACCGGACGGATCTTCGCGGGCGGCGGGCTGGTGTTCGGCGGCTACTCCGACGGTTCGAGCAAGACCGTGGTCGACGGGCGGATGAGCACCGGCGATCTCGGTCATCTCGACAGCGCCGGCCGGCTGTTCGTCGACGGGCGTGAGGACGACATGATCGTCTCCGGCGGCGAGAACGTGTACCCGGTCGAGGTCGAGGGATGCCTCGCCGCACATCCCGCGGTCGCCGAGGCAGTCGTCGCCGGCGTACCCGACGACGACTTCGGTCAGCGGCTGGTCGCCTACGTCGTACTGCGGGAGCCCGCGACCGAGGACGAGCTGATCGCGCACGTGAAGGCGAACCTGGCGCGCTACAAGACCCCGCGCCAGATCGTCATCCTCGACGAGTTCCCGCGCAACGCCACCGGCAAGGTCCTCCGCAGCAAACTCAGCCCGCCGTGAACAGGCCGTAGAACCGCGTCATCCGCTCGAACGCGTCCCGCTCGTCCCCGAACGACACCGCGACTGTCTCGGCCCCGGCTTCGACAAGCTCATGGGCCATTGCAACGACTGGTGACGGATCGCCGCCGGACCAGTCGAGCCGGGTGCCGACCTTCACCGTCCGCTCGCCGAAGGACCGCAGCCGCGCGACCGCCGCGCTGAACCCGGCGCCGTCCAGCCCGAGCCCCTGCCATTCATCGCCGAACCGGGCCGCCCGCCGCAGCGCCGGCGTTGTCGTACCGCCGACCATGATCGGCAACGGCGCGCGCAGCCTCGGCTCGAACACGCCACCGCGATCGCGCCCCTCGAACAGGTCGCGAATGATCTCGAGGGACGAGTCCGTACGCCGTCCACGCTCCTCGAACGGGACGCCGACCGCGGCAAACTCCTCGCGAGCCCAACCCGCACCGAGCCCGAGTACGACGCGTTCGCCCGACAACCGATGCAGTGTCGCGGCCTGCTTGGCGACAACGAACGCGCTCCGCATCGGCAGCACCAGCACAGACGTACCGAACCGGATCCGGGTCGTGCGCGCCGCGAGGTACCCGATCGTCACGAGCGGCTCGTACACACCGCCGTACGTCGAGCCGAACTCGCGCGGCGGAAGCAGATGATCGGGCAACCACGCCGTACCGTAGCCGAGCTCTTCGGCGGCCACGGCCAGCTCGACGAGTCGCTCGGGCGGCATCGCTGCCGACTCGTCCGGGAGGACCACCTGCAGTTCAACCATGCGCTTGACCTTAACCGCCTGACCTTCGGCGACGGCGATTGATGGGAGAGTGGGTGCCGTGAAGATTCTCGTCGGATACGTACCATCGCCCGAAGGTGAGGCGGCGCTGACCGCCGCGGCGACCGAGGCCGAGCTGCGCGGCGCGTCGGTCCTGCTCCTGAACACCAGCCGCGGCGACTCCTATATCGACGCGCGCTACGCCAACGCCGACGAGTTGGCCGCCGCCGAGGCGAAGCTGCGTGCGCACGGTGTCGAGGTGACGATCCAGCAGGCCGTCACCGAAGGCGACGTGGCCGGCGCGCTGCTGAAAGCGGCCGCCGCTGAGGACGTCGGGCTGATCGTGCTCGGTCTGCGGCGCCGCTCCCCCGTCGGCAAGCTGATCCTCGGCAGCACCGCTCAGCGGGTGCTGCTCGAGTCGCCGGTTCCGGTTCTCGCGGTCAAGGTGCCTTCGCCGCACGACTGACCGCAAGGTTCCGGTCCCCGCTCCGACCCACGGGTGAACGGGCGCCTTCGGGGTGCCCTGGAGCGGAAGGAACCGTGGATGTCATATCCGGAGGTTGGCGTCGGGCTGCCGGTGGTCGGGCTGCGCGGGCCGGACGCGGTGGTCGAGATCGCGACGGCCGCTGACGAGCTCGGATTCGCGGCGGTGTCGGTCTTCGAGCGGCTGCTGGTGCCGGCGGCGCCGGATTGGGTGAACCACGCCGGGTTGCCGCGGCAGTCGGCGTACGACGCGTTGGAGACGCTGACGTACGTCGCGGCGCGGACGGAGCGGGTGCGGTTGCACACCGCCGTACTCGTGCCGTTGTTCCAGCAGCCGGTGGTGCTGGCGCGGCGGGTGGCGACGATCGATCAGCTCTCCGGCGGGCGGATGGATCTGGGGATCGCACTTGGCTGGTTGTCTGAGGAGTTCGTCGCTGCGGGCGTGCCGGAGCGTGGGCGGGTTGCGGCGTTCGAGGAGTCGGTCGCCGTACTGCGGGCTTGCTGGGGGCCTGATCCGGTGTCGTTCAGCGGTGCGCACTACACCGTGCCGATGGCGACGCTCGGGCCCAAGCCGGTGGTGCCGTTGACGCTGTACGGCGGTGGTGTGGCGCGGCCGGCGATCGAGCGGGCTGCTCGGATCGCGGACGGGCTCACGCTGGCGCATCGTGATTGGGAGTCCACGTGCGCGGCGATCAGGTGGTACCACGAGGCGGGTGGTTCCGGGCCGATCATCCTCCGCGCCGGGCCGATGAAACCGCATCCGATGCTGCAGGGTCCGGTCGGGTTCACCCCCGACACGATCCTCGACGACCTGCGGCGGGCTGCGGATGAAGGCATCACCCGGGTCGACTGGGATCTCAACCTGATCAACACCCCGATCCCCGACCAGGTAGCAGCCCTGAAGACCCTCGCAACCCACCTCCCGTAATCCGGATGAGGCGCTGGGCCCGGCCGCCTAAACTGGACTGGTTATGCCTGATGCCCGGACCGAGTCCCCGAGTCCATCCCCAGCCCCCTCCGACCCCCAGCCCAACCGCCGCCGCCGACGCGGCGCCCAGGGCCGGAGAGGCCCCATCCCCGGCGCGACTCCTGGGTCGCCGTCCGGCACCGCCCCGTCCGGCGCAGACGCCTCCGCCCGCCGCCGCAGCGGCGGCGGGTCCAGCGCCTCCTCCACCGAAGACGGGGTGAGTTTGGCGGAGGTTGTTGCGCGGCTGGATGACCTCACGGCTTACGACCGCGAGCATCTTGGGAAGCGGTTGGAGCGGGTTCGGACCACGAAGGAAGCCCGTAAGCGGGAGCAGGCGCTGCAGGGTGTGATCGGCGCCATCGAGCAGGCTGAGCGCAGGGTCGAGGTGCGGCGAAATGCCGTGCCGGAGATTACCTACCCGGAAGAGTTGCCGGTCAGTCAGCTGAAGGATGAGATTGCGGCGGCGATCCGGGACAACCAGGTCGTGGTGGTCGCGGGTGAGACCGGGTCGGGGAAGACGACCCAGATCCCGAAGATCTGTCTCGAGCTGGGTCGCGGCATCCACGGCATGATCGGTCACACCCAGCCCCGCCGGCTCGCCGCGCGCACAGTCGCCGAGCGGATTGCCGAGGAGCTCGGAACCGAGCTCGGCGAGACGATCGGTTTTGCCGTGCGGTTCACCGACAAGGTCAGCGAGCACTCGCTGGTCAAGCTGATGACCGACGGGATCCTGCTCAACGAACTCCAGCGCGACCGCGACCTCACCCGCTACGACACCCTCATCATCGACGAGGCGCACGAGCGCAGCCTCAACATCGACTTCATCCTCGGCTACCTCAAGCGGCTCCTCCCCCGCCGTCCCGACCTCAAGGTCATCATCACGTCGGCGACCATCGACCCGGAGCGGTTCGCCGCGCATTTCGCCGACGCGCAGGGCAACCCGGCGCCGATCGTCGAGGTGTCCGGCCGGACCTACCCGGTCGAGGTGCGGTACCGCCCGGTCAACGACCCCGAGGACCCGAGCACGATCGACCGCGACCAGACCCAGGCGATCCTCGACGCCGTCGACGAGCTCGAGTACGAGGCGGACGGCGACATCCTGGTGTTCCTCAGCGGCGAGCGGGAGATCCGCGACACCGCCGACGCGCTCAACGACAAGTTCCGCGGCGAACGGCGTACGACGGAGATCCTGCCGCTCTACGCCAGGCTCTCGAACGCCGAGCAGCATCGCGTCTTCCAGTCCCACTCGAACCGCCGGATCGTGCTCGCGACCAACGTCGCCGAAACCTCGCTGACCGTCCCCGGCATCAAGTACGTCATCGACCCCGGTACGGCGCGCATCTCGCGCTACAGCCACCGCACCAAGGTCCAGCACCTGCCGATCGAACCGGTCTCGCAGGCCAGCGCCAACCAGCGCAAGGGCCGCAGCGGCCGCACCAGTGACGGCATCGCCATCCGCCTGTACTCCGAAGAGGACTTCACCAACCGCCCGGAGTTCACCGACCCCGAGATCCTCCGCACCAACCTCGCGTCCGTCATCCTGCAGATGACCGCGATCGGCCTCGGCGACATCGCCGCGTTCCCGTTCATCGACGAGCCGGACAAGCGCAGCATCGCCGACGGCCTGCAGCTCCTCACCGAGCTCGGCGCGATCGACACCCCGAAGGGCGGCCGGCTCACCCCGATCGGCCGCCAGCTCGCGCAGATCCCGCTCGACCCGCGGCTGGCCCGGATGATCGTCGAGGCCGACAAACACGCCTGCGTCCGCGAGGTGATGGTCATCGCGGCCGCGCTCTCGATCCAGGACCCGCGCGAGCGTCCAACCGACGCCGAGGCGCAGGCCACCCAGTCCCACGCCAGGTTCCGCGACCCGAACAGCGACTTCCTCGGGTACCTGAATCTCTGGGGCTACCTGAAGAAGCAGCAGAAGGAGCTGTCCGGCAACCAGTTCCGCCGGATGTGCCGCAGCGAGTACCTGAACTATCTCCGCGTCCGCGAGTGGCAGGACATCTACGCGCAGCTCCGCCAGGTCGCGTCCCAGATCGGCGTCAAGCTCAACAGCGGTGAGCCGGCCGACCCGCAGAGCGTGCACATCTCGCTGATGTCCGGCCTGCTCAGCCACCTCGGCATGAAGGACCCGGCCAACCAGCACCAGTACCTCGGTGCCCGCGGCACCAAGTTCGCGATCTTCCCCGGCTCCGGCCTGTTCAAGAAGCCACCGCAGTTCGTGATGGCCGCCGAGCTCGTCGAGACCTCGCGCCTCTGGGCCCGGGTGAACGCGAAGATCGAGCCCGAGTGGGCCGAGGATCTCGCTCCGCACCTGATCAAGCGGTCGTACTCCGAGCCGCACTGGGAACGCAAAGCCGGCGCCGTGATGGCGTACGAGAAGGTCACGCTGTACGGCGTACCGATCGTCGCGCGCCGGAAGGTGAACTACGGCAAGGTCGACCCGGAGGTGTCGCGCGAGCTGTTCATCCGGCACGCGCTGGTCGAGGGCGACTGGGACACGCACCACAAGTTCTTCCACGAGAACCGCAAGCTGATCGAGGAAGTCGAGGAGCTCGAGGAGCGGACCCGGCGGCGCGACCTGCTGGTCGACGACGAGACGCTGTTCGCGTTCTACGACGAGCGGATCGGCCCGGAGGTTGTCACCGGACGGCACTTCGACACCTGGTGGAAGACCGCCCGGCAACGCGACCACGACCTGCTGGACTTCGAGCGGTCGCTCGTCGTCCGCGAGGGCGCCGAGGTCCGGGAGGAGGAGTTCCCGCTGCACTGGATGCAGAACGGGATGACCTTCGACCTGACCTACGCGTTCGAGCCGGGTACGGACGCCGACGGTGTGACAGTCCACATCCCGCTGCTCGTGCTGAACCAAGTCACGGCAGACGGGTTCGAGTGGAGCGTGCCCGGCTTCCGCGAGGAGCTGGTCACCACCCTGATCAAGTCCTTGCCGAAGGCGATCCGGCGCAACATCGTGCCGGCACCGGACCACGCCCGGCAGATCCTTCCCGAGCTCGACCCGGCGTCCGGACCGCTGACCGATGCGATGGCTCGCGCGCTGCGGGAGCTGCGCGGTGTCGTGATCGAGCCGAGCGACTGGGACTGGAGCCGCGTGCCGGAGCACCTGCGGATGACCTTCCGGGTCGAGGACGACAAGCGCAAGACTGTTGCTGAGAGCAAGGACCTTGCCAAGCTGAAGGAGAAGCTGAAGCCGAAGACGACGGCTGCGATCTCGCAGGTCGCGTCGAAGGCGGTCAGCGGACTGGAGAAGTCCGGCCTGACGGACTGGACCTTCGGCGACCTGCCGCGCAGCTTCTCCGAACGCCGCAACGGCCTGACGGTCGCCGGCTACCCCGCGCTCGTCGATGAGGGCAAGACTGTCGCGATTCGCCTGCAGGAGACCGAGCGCGATCAGGCCGCCGCAATGTGGGCCGGCACCCGTCGACTCCTGCTGCTGACGATGCCGTCGGTGATCGACGTCGTACAGCGCCACCTGAGCAATCAGCAGAAGATGACGCTGATGGCGGGTCCGCATCGCAACGTCGGCGAGTTGCTCGACGATGCGATCGGCGCGGCGGTCGATCAGCTGATGACGGCCGCGGGCGGTCCGGCGTGGAACCTCACGGCGTTCGCGATCCTGCGTGACGCCGTACGGTCGGACCTCGCGGACACCGTGCTGACGATCCTGCAGCAGGTCGAGCAGGTGCTCGGGCATGCGCGGACCGTGGACAAGCAGATCTCCCGGGCGTCGAGCCCCGCGCTGATCGTGGCGTTGTCCGACGTTCGTGGTCAGCTCGAACGGCTGGTCCATCCGGGCTTCATCACCGAGACCGGCGCCAAGCGGCTCCCGGACCTGGTGCGGTACCTGCGCGGGATGGAGCAGCGCCTGGACAAGCTCAGCGCCAACGCTGCGCGCGACCGCTCCGGGATGGCCATCGTCCAGACGCTCACCGACGAGTACGAGAAGCGCCTGCGCGCGGTGCCGACCGGCAAGTACCCGAGCCCGGAGCTGCTCGAGGTGCGATGGATGCTCGAGGAGCTGCGGATCAGCCTGTTCGCGCAGACGCTCGGTACGCCGTACCCGATCTCGGAGAAGCGGATCCGGAAGGCGCTGGCGGATAGCTAGGAGTCCAGCAACCTGCGGGCGTGGCGGTGGACGGCCGCGCGGAGTTCGGGTGGGTCGAGGATCTCGAACGGCCAGTAGAGGCGGATGACCCCGGAGACGAGGGGTCCTAGCTCGTTGGCCGCGAAGCGGACCTCGCAGGTGTTCGCGTCGATGGGATCGACCACGCCCTGGCTCGGCGGAATCATCCGGGCGACCGTGGCGGCATCGGCGTGGACGCGGACCCGGCCGACGATGTCCCACGGCGCGACTCCGGTGCCTTCGGCAACTAGTGCGACCGGGTCCGGCGGGTCCTCGAACCGGTAGCGGGAGCCGGTCAGGACAGGCTCGGTGATGCGGTCGACGCGGAAGGTACGCCAGGCCTGGCGATCGCGGTCGCGCGCGACGAGGTACCAGCGGCGCCCGGTGTGCACGATCTGCAGCGGCTCGACACTGCGCTCGGACTCGCTGCCGTCGTGAGTGCGGTAGCGGAACCGGATCCCTTCGATATGACGGCAGCCCGCAGCCAGGGTGACCAGCACCTCGCCGTCGACCTGTGGCAGCTCGCCCTGTGGCAGTTGGGTGGTGTGCGCGCCGATGGCCGCGACCCGCTCCTGGAGCCGCGCGGGCAGGACCTGATGGAGTTTGGCCAGTGCCGAGATCGCGGCCTCCTCGACGCCCGACACGGTGGTGGTCGTCGCGACGCGCAGGCCGACCGCGATCGCGACGGCCTCCTCGTCCTCCAGCAGCAGCGGCGGAAGCCGGCCGCCCGGACCGAGTCGGTACCCGCCGCCGATCCCGGCCTCGGCCTCGACCGGGTACCCGAGGGACCTCAGCCGGGTGACATCCCGCCGTACGGTCCGGGGCGTGACGGCGAGCCTGTCCGCCAGCTCGGCGCCGTCCCATTGCGGGCGCGACTGGAGCAGGGACAGCAGGCGGAGTAGCCGGGCTGCGGTATCCATCAATTTCTATTCTTACCCGACCTGCGGACCGATCCTGTCCGCAGGTCGTCCTACGGTGGCCACATGACGACGCTTTCGCAAGATCTCCTCGACCTGTCCGACTTCGCTTGGCAGCGGCTGCGGGACCGGGTGGAGGGCCTGACCGACGACGAATACCTCTGGGAGCCGTTCGAGGGCTGCTGGTCGATCCGGAAGACCGAGACCGGGTACGTCGCCGACGGGAGCCCGTTCGCTCCGGAGCCGGCGCCGTTCACCACGCTGGCGTGGCGGATCACCCACATCGTCGACATCCTCCAGGAGGATCGCACCGCCACCTGGTTCGGTCACCAGCCTCTTGCCGAGGACGGCCAGCCGCCTGTACCGGCATCCGCGGCTGACGCTCTGGCCGCCCTGGATCACGCGTACGCCGTCTGGCGTGGACGCCTCGCCGCACTCAGCCCCGAGGACCTCGCCCGGCCGATGGGCGAGGTCGCGGGACCGTACGCCGAGCACGCGGGCAGCTCGTTCGCCCTGCACATCCTCGATGAGCTCATCCACCACGGCGCCGAGGTCGGCACGGTCCGCGACTTCTACCGCGGAGTACGTGCCGAGGACCCGTTCGCGGACGCCCTCGCCGGCGAGGTCACACCGGCCGAGCGCCCGGCGCTGCTCGCCGAGGCAGCGGCGGCGCGGCGGTGGGAGGTCGTGCCTCAGTTGGCCGGCCTGGGCTTCGGCATCAGCGAGCGAACCAAGAGCGGGGCCACCGCCGCGCATGTGGCGGCCGGGACCGGCGAGCTGGATTCGCTGCGATTCCTCGTCGAGCACGGCGCGGATCTGACGTTGACCGATCCGCGGTTCGGCGCCGACGTACTCGGCTGGGCGAACTGGGGTCAGCAGGCGGACGTCGTCGCGTACCTGGAATCGCTCTAGGGCACGAACGCGCGCTGCGAGCGGCGGCGGAAGTCGCGGGGCGGGAGGTCGTGCGCCGCGGTGAACGTGCGGGTGAAGTACGACTGGCTGGTGAAGCCGCAGCGGGTGGCGATCGCGGCGATCGAGGTGTTGGTTGCCGCCAGCAAGGATGCGGCGTGTTCGAGGCGGAGGTCGGTGACGAAGGCGGTCGGCGTCACGCCGTACGAAGTGCGCATCGAGCGGGACAGGTGGGCGGGGCTGACGCCGGCGAGTTCGAGCAGCCGGGGTACACCGCCGCGGAGGTTCTGCTCGGCGCGCATCGCAGTACATGCTCGCGCCAGCCAGTCCGGCACGCCGGGGGCTGCGGTGTCGACCGGTGCGAGGAGTTCCATCAGGTCGATCCAGAAGCGGACCAGGTCGTAGGAGCTCGGGTTGTCCTGGAAGCGGGTCAAAGCCTGTTCGAAGACGGCGATCGCGGCCGGTTGGTGGAACGTGATCGGGCCGCGGGACGACCACGTCACGGTCCGGGTCAGGTCGAGGAAGCCTTGCCAGATCGAGCTCGGGAAGGCGACGTTGACGAACTCGAGTCCGTCGGGCGTCGAGCCGCGGACCGCGTGCCGGTCGCTCGGCCGGACCAGGACCACGTCACCCGGGCGGAGCTGCTCGACGCCGGTGGTCAGCAGGTGTTCGCCGCTGCCCGACACGACGCCCATGAACTCGTGGAAGTCCGCGTGGGTGTGCAGTTCGGTGTCGCGGGAGCGGGCCGGGATCCGCACCCGCGCCGCGTGGTACGGCCGCCCGAACGCGTGCGCCTCGAACCGCAGTACCTGACTCACGTCAACACAGTACAAATTCTCGTCAGACCATTGCTAGTACGCCGGTTCGCCCGGACCGCACGCTGGAGACATGTTCGAAACAGACGGCTACGTCATCTTCCGCGACGTCATCGACCAAGAGCTGATCAAGGAAGTGAACGATCATGTCGAATGGCTGCAGGCCCGGCATCCCGACGTACGGCCCGAGCAACTCGGGCATGTGTATCTGCGCGACGACCCGTTCTGGGTGCGGTTGGTCAGCGACGACCGGCTCGTCGACATCGCCCAGCAGTTCGTCGGGCCGGACATCGCGCTGTTCGCCTCCCACTACATCTCCAAGCCGCCGTACTCCGGACAGCCCGTGCTGTGGCACCAGGACGCGGCGTTCTGGCCGCTCGATCCGATGGAGGTCGTGACGCTCTGGCTGGCCGTCGACCACTCGACGCCGGAGAACGGATGCGTACGGGTCATCCCGGGGAGCCACCTGTCCGGGGTGGAGGGGATGCGCGACAACACCGACGTCGAGAGTGTGCTCGGCAAGGAGATCGCGGTCGAGGTCGACGAGGCCCAGGCGGTCGACATGGTGCTGGCGCCCGGCGACGTCGAGGTCCACCACCCGAACATCGTTCACGGCAGCAACGCGAACACGTCGCCGAACCGGCGCTGCGGGCTGACGATCCGCTACATCCCGACGTCGACGCGGATCACCGACGCGGAGACGCCGTACCCGAGCGCCTTCCATCTGCGCGGCGAGCCGGGGGTGAACAGCTACCAGCCGCGGCCGAAGTACGACGAGAGGCGCCACTTCCCGTTCACGGGTAGCAGCGCCTGGTCCTGAACATGCGAAGGCCCGCCGGCTGGGGCGGGCCTTCGACGGGTTATTCGAGGCAGATCCGGAACGGGTGGCCCGCCGGGTCGGCGTAGATCCGCCAGCCACGCGCGTTCTCCGCGGGCGGCGGGTCCAGGGGGTCGAGCGGCTCGGCGCCGAGGGCGACCACGGTCGCGTGACCGCTCGAGAGGTCCTCGACGATGAGGTCGAGATGGAGATCTTGCGCGTCGGTGCCGGGCCAGGTGGCCGGCACGTACTGCTCCGAGCGCCGGAAGGCCAGCGTCGAGAACCCGAGCGACGAGCCGGGGCCGGTCAGGCTCCGCCAGTCGTCGTCACCGTTCTCGTCGATGTCCAGCCCCAGCAGCGCCGAGTAGAACTGGGCGAGCTCGAGCGGGTCCGGGCAATCCAGCACCACCGAGCCGAGCCGCCCGGCAGTACTGCCCGGCTGCTCTGCCACCTGCGTCATCTGTCCTCCACAATCTGTTGCGTCAGCCTGCTTCCCGGTACGGGGCAGGCCCGGCCAGGTCCCTCTGGTCGGAAGGCCCGGCCGCCTACGATGACAGGTCGAGGGGACAATTCGCACCTTTCGACACGCGTTCTCGACCAGTGAGCCGATCGCTGACAGTGAAGGTTCGCTCTCGCTACCACTAAGACTGCGGTACGGCGGTAGCGCGGCGGCGCTCCCCCAGCTTGCGGATCTTCGCCCGCGTCCCGCAGTCCTCCATCGCGCACCAACGGCGGGAACCGTTCCGGCTGCGGTCCAGGAACAGCCAGCCGCAGCCGCCGTCGTCGACCGGACAGGCGCGCAACTGCCGCAGCTCGACCGTCCGCACCAGCTCGACCGCCGCGACCACCAGGCGGTCCGGGATGAGCTGCGCCGGCGACGTACCGACGACCAGCTCCGCGACGCCGCGCTCCCGGTCCGCGCCGGGGATCAGCATCGAGCGGGCAGCGGCCGCGGACCAGCGCAACATCAAGCGCTCGAAGGCGGATCCCTGGCTGCGCTTGACTCCGTCTATCGCGACGACGGCACCAGCTGCACGCGGCGCGAGCACGTCGTACGTCGCCTCGCGGATCTCCAACGTCGCACCGAGTGCCTTCGCGGCCAGCTCCGGGGCCGAGCGCCAGGTGCCCTCGATCGCGCTGTGATCGCGCAGGTCGATCAGCCCGATCCGGCGACTCCAGTCGAGCAATTCGGCCGGCGAGGTGAGGTAATCGTGCTCCGCAGCGCCGTCTCGCAGCCGCGGAGTGACCGTGTTCACCAGATCGAGGGCAGGATGGCCGCCCACGATGCGAAATTCCGCATGAGAACTGTCGGTCATGGATGAGAAGCTACCAGCATCACACCTTTTACCGGGATCAGGTGACCTCATGCCCCTCTCGTCCCGCCGAGCCACCGCCGCACTGGTGTTCCTCGGCGTCTCGACGTTCTCCTTCGTCACCATCGAGGTGCTGCCGATCGGGCTGCTGACCGTGATGGCCGACGATCTCGGCCGGTCGCGCTCCCAGATCGGCCTCCTCGTCACCGGGTACGCCGCCGTCGTCGTGCTCGCCTCCATCCCGCTGGCCCGGCTGACCACCCATCTCCCCCGCCGGCTGGTGCTCGGCGGCACGCTCGCCGTCCTCACGGTCGCCACGGCGCTCTCGGCCGCGGCCCCGACGTACGAGGTGCTGTTCGGTGGGCGGCTGGTGATCGCGATCTCGCAGGCGCTGTTCTGGTCGATCGCGCCGCCGATCGCGACCAGCCTGTTCCCGCCGGAGCTCCGCGGCCGGGTGGTCGCGCGACTCGCGATCGGGACGGCGTTGGCGCCGATCCTCGGGATCCCGTTCGGCACGTGGCTCGGCGAGCAGGCCGGCTGGCGGGTCCCGTTCGTGGTGATGGCCGTGCTCGGCGCGGTTGCCTGCATCGGGGTCGTGACGCTGCTGCCGCGCACCGAGGTCCAGGACAGTCCGTCGCGTCGCGGCAGCGCCCCGGACCTCCGCGGGTACGTCGTGCTGCTCGTCGCCGCCTCGATCGGAGTCACCGGCTTCCTGACGTTCAACACCTACGTCACGCCGTTCCTGCTGGACATCACCGGCTTCTCGTCCGACGCGCTCGGTCCGATGCTGCTGGCCAGCGGCGCGGGCGGATTCGCCGGCACGCTCATCGCCGGCCGGGTGCTCGATCGGTACCCGTGGGGTGCGGTCGTCATCCCGTACGGCGTCCTGACCGTCGGGTTGATCGGGGTGTTCGCTCTCGGAGAGCTGAAGGTGGCGACGGTCGCGCTGATCGCGCTGATCGGGCTGTCGTTCAGCGGGCTCGCGGTAGCGGTGCAGAGCCGGACGCTGCAGATCGCTCCCGGCAGCACCGACATCGCGTCGGCCGGAGCCAGCTCGGCGTTCAACGTCGGCATCGCCGCCGGTGCGTTCGTCGGCGGCGCGCTGATCGACCACACGACGGTCCGCAGTGTCGCGCTCGCCGGTGGCCTGCTGACCGCGATCGCAGCGCTCGTGATGCTGTGCGAGCCGTGGCTGGCCCGCCGGCGGCCGTTGATGGAAGAGTCCGACCATGACCGCAGGGTTTGTGAAGAGCTGGCCTGACGCGCCACCACGCTTCTTCGCCGTCGAAGCAGCGGGCCTGCGCTGGCTCGCCGTACCGGGCGGCGTGCCGGTGGCCGAGCCGCTCGACGTCTCCCCCACGCAGCTGACGACGACAATGCTGCAGACGACCCCGCCGACCGATGCCTTGGCCGAGGACTTCGGTCGACGGCTGGCAGTTACCCACGACGCCGGCGCGCGGCACTACGGCGTACCGCCGGATCGGTGGAACGGCGACGGCTACATCGGCACGATCGCGCTACCGCACGCAGCCGAGCCGATGACGTCGTGGGGCGAGTTCTACGCCAACCTGCGGCTGCGGCCGTATCTGCGGGCTGCAGGCGTCCACCTGGACGTCTTCGAGCGGCTCTGCGGCCGGCTGGAAGCGGGTGTGTACGACGACGTGTCCGACGGACCGTCGCGGATCCACGGCGACCTGTGGTCGGGCAACGTGCTGTGGACGGCGGCCGGAGTACATCTGATCGACCCGGCCGCGCATGGCGGACACCGGGAGACCGACCTCGCGATGCTCGGCCTCTTCGGGTTGCCGAAGCTCGAGCGGGTGCTGCGGGCGTACGACGAGGTGCACCCGCTCGCGGACGGCTGGCGGGATCGGATCAGGCTGCATCAGCTGCATCCGTTGCTGGTCCACGTGGTGCTGTTCGGCGGGGGCTATCTGGCGCAGGCGACGGCTCTTGCCAAGAAGTTTTGAAGGGACTTGACGAATAATGTGGGGACGCCAACACTTTCGATCATGATTCCGCAGCCCACGGCCCAGCAGGCGCTGGCCGATGAGACGTTCCTGCTGGCGGCCGACGCCACGATCGGCCTCGACGACCCCTCAGCCCAGCTGATCGCCGACCGGTTCGCGGCGCAGCTCCGGCGCTCCACCGGGTACGACCTGCCGGTGCGGGACGGGACCGGCACGATCACGCTGTCCGTCAACGGCCCGGAGTCGTTGGGGGCTGAAGGCTACGAACTCCGCGCGGACGCGTCCGGCGTCACGATCACCGCAGCCACCGCCGAGGGCCTGTTCCGCGGCGTCACCACGCTTCGCCAGCTCCTGCCCGCCAAGGCCGAGGCAGACAGCCAGCAGGACGGCCCGTGGGAGATCGCCGGTACGACGATCTCCGACTCCCCGCGGTACGAGTACCGCGGGATGATGCTCGACGTCTCCCGGCACTTCTTCACCGTCGACCAGGTCAAGCGCGTCATCGACCTGCTCTCGCTCTACAAGATCAACCGCCTGCACCTGCACCTGTCCGACGACCAGGGCTGGCGGATCCAGGTGGACTCCTGGCCGAACCTCACCGCGCACGGCGGCAGCCTGCAGGTCGGCGGCGGCGAAGGCGGCTCGTACAGCAAGGCGGAGTACGCCGACCTCGTCCAGTACGCCGCGGAGCACTACATCACCGTCGTCCCGGAGATCGACACACCTGGCCACACGAACGCCGCGCTGGCGTCGTACGCCGAACTGAACAAGGGCGACCAGGCGCCGGAGCTGTACACCGAGACCGAGGTGGGCTTCAGCTCGTTCGCGATCGACAAGGACGTCACGTACGCGTTCCTGGACGACGTGTTCCGCGAGGTGGCCGAGCAGACACCCGGCGAGCTCCTGCACCTCGGCGGGGACGAGGCGCACTCGACCGAGCACACCGACTACCTGACGTTCGTGGCCAAGGCGACCGAGCTGGTCGTCAAGAACGGCAAGCGGGTGATGGGGTGGCACGAGATCGCTGACGGACCGCTGCCGGCCGACACCGTCGTGCAGTACTGGGGTACCGAGGACCCCAAGGCCCAGGTGCTGGCGCAGAAGGCGGTGGAGCAGGGCGCGTCGCTGGTGCTCTCCCCCGCCAACCGGGCCTACCTGGATATGAAGTACGACGCCAGCACGGAGCTGGGCCTCGACTGGGCCGGACTGGTCAGCGTGGAGCAGTCCTACAGCTGGAACCCGGCCACGCTGGTCCCAGGTGTGCCGGCGAGTGCGATCATCGGCGTCGAGGCGCCACTGTGGACCGAGACCGTCGACGACGTGAGCAAGATCGAGTACCTGGTCTTCCCACGGTTGCCGGGCATCGCCGAGCTCGGCTGGTCGCAGGAGTCCGCGCTCGACTGGACGGCGTACCGCGACCGGCTGGCCGAGCAGGGTCCGCGCTGGGAGGTGCTCGGGGTCAACTTCTACCGGGCGCCGGAGATCGACTGGCGCTAACTGCGGAGGATCCGGTCGAGCAGCCAGGCAGTGGTGGCGTCCACATCCTGCTCGGCCACGGTGTGCTGCGTGGCGTCCTGGTCCTGGGCGTCACGCACCGCCAGCCGGTACACGTACCGGTCCGGCTGCGGCCGGCCGGAACCCAGGTCCTTGGCGCCGAGCGCGCGGACCGCGTCCTCGAGCTCGGCAGCGTCGGGTTCACCGCTGGTGTCCAACTCGCCGTGCTTGGTCAGCCCGGCGAATCCCCCGCTGCGGGTCACTGTCACGATCACGGTCGCCTCCTCCTCGCAGTACTGCACATGCCCGCGCGACACGCCGGGACGAACGATCAGAAAAATGCGCCCGCTACCCGGCGTGCCGGGCAATTGTCCTTCGTTGCCATCGTCCCGCACCCGCCGCCCGCTGCGAACCAGCAGGTCGGCGCGGGATTTGGGGTTCCGGAGCGGCTCCTGGAACCCCGCACAGGACCGACCACGTAGCGTAACGGCCCCTGACAATCAGCGACACGTGTTTGTGGTCACCCCTACCATCAGGCCGCAGAACGGCTACAGTTATGGCGTTGCAGTTTTGGACTCCCTGACTTTGCTGTGCTGCATGGCCGGTCTGTCGTCTGGGGCCTTTCGGCGACGCGTGATCCATGAGGTGTGGTTCACGGATTGTTATAAGCCATCGAGGAGATAGACAAATGGCTGTCGGTACTGTCAAGTGGTTCAACGCTGACAAGGGCTTCGGCTTCATCACCCCGGATGACGGTGGCGCGGACGTGTTCGCGCACTACTCGGCCATCCAGATGTCGGGCTTCCGCTCGCTGGACGAGAACCAGCGGGTCGAGTTCGAGATCACCCAGGGCCAGAAGGGGCTGCAGGCGGAGAACATCCGCGCGATCTGAGCAGTCGGATCACCCTTTCTTGAACCAGTAGAAGGGCCGTACACCGAATGGTGTGCGGCCCTTCCGCCTTTCCCGGTCTAATAGGACTGTGACCGACAGCCCGCCGTACAGCCGACCGGACGAGGACCCCGGTGAACGGCTCGACCGGCAATGGAACGAACTGCTCCAGGAACTCCGCCTGGCGCAGACCGGAACGCAGATCCTGTTCGCGTTCCTGCTCAGCATTGCCTTCCAGAACCGTTTCCAGGACGCCGACAGCTTCACCCACGACGTGTACGCCGTCACGCTGATCGCGTCCGCGCTGGCCGTCGGCCTGTTCCTCGCGCCGGTGTCGTTCCACCGCATCATCTACCGGCAGAAGCTCCGCGACCGGATGCTCCCGATCGCCAACCGGATGACCATCGCCGGCATGCTCTTCCTGGTCGTGGCCATCGCCGGCGGCGTCCTGCTCGCCGCGGACGTCGTCCTCTCCCGCCCGGTCGCGATCATTGTGGACGCCGTCGTGCTGCTGCTGTTCGCCGTCTTCTGGTACGTCGTTCCCGCGTGGGTCCGCCGGACTAACGCAGACGAGGAATGACCTCGGTCGCGATCTGCTCGAGCACGTCCTCGGAGCCTTCGTAGACGCCCTCTGCCCGCGGCCAGTGGGTGATGAGGTCGGTGAAGCCGAGAGCGGCTGCTCGGGTCGCGATCTCCTCGAAGGCGGCCGGGCTCGAGACGGCGTACTGCGCGCTGTCCATCGACAGGTAGCGGTCGAGGTGGCGGCCTTCGAGGTGGTCGTCGAGGCGGTGGCTGAGGTCGGCCAGGGAGGCGAACCAGGTGTCGAGGCTCGTCCTGTCGCCGCCGGTCGTCATCCAGCCGTCGCCGTGCTGGGCGGCGAAGCGGACCGAGCGCGGGCCGTTGCCGGCCAGGACGAACGGGACCCGCGGTTGCTGGATGCAGCCGGGCAGCGTGCGGCCGTTGCGTGTCTCGTAGTACTCGCCCTTGAAGTCGACGCCGTCGGTCGTCAGCAGGGTGTCCAGGAGTTTCACGAACTCCTCGTACCGGTCCTGCCGCTGCCGCGGAGTGAGGTCCGGGCCGCCCTGGATGGTCGCGTCCAGGCTGCCGCCGGCGCCGATCCCGCAGATGAAGCGACCGTCGGAGACGTCGTCGATCGCGAGGATGTCGCGGGTCAGCGCCAACGGATGCCGGAAGTTCGGCGACGTCACGAACGTCCCGAGCTTGATCGTCGAGGTGACCGTCGCGGCCGCCGTCAGGGTCGGCGTCGTCCCGTACCACGGTGAGTCCTGGAGACCGCTCCAGGTCAGGTGGTCGTAGATCCACGCGTGGTCGAAGCCGTACTCTTCCGCCTGCCGCCACCGCCGCGCGGCGTCCTGCCAGCGGTACTCCGGCAGGATCGCGATTCCGAAACGCATGACCGCCACACTAAGGCGTCGGGAACGTGGCCAGCGAGCTGGTGCCGATGCTGCCCAGCCAGACCTTCCCGTCGCGCTCGCGGACCCCGGTCGGCATGTGGAAGCCGGGGTGCTTCGCACGCAGATCGTGGACCAGCGCGCCGGTCTCGTCGTACGCCTGGATCTCGATGATGTCCGCGGCCTTCGGCTTCAACGCATCCGGGAGCGCCCAGACGATCTTGCGCAGGACCGGCGGCTTCGGCAGCAGGAAGTCGAGTACGGCGTTGCGCGGCGAGCCGACCGCGACCCAGATCAGCCCGTCCGACCCGCGCGCGATGTTGTCCGGCAGGCCCGGGACCGACGCGATCTGCACGGGCTCGGCGCCCTCGGTCGTCAGGTCCAGCTTGTAGAGGCCGTACGTCGCCGTCTCGGCCCAGAAGAGACTCTGGCGATCGCTGCTGAGCGCCACGCCGTTCGGGAAGGCGCGGCCGGTCGCCAGGCGGGTCAGCTCACCGTCCGGGGTACGGCGGTACACGCTGCCGGTCGAGGAATGCTCCAGCAGGTCGGCCATCCACTCGTCGATGCCGAACCGGGTCGAGGAGTCGGTGAAGTAGATCGTGCCGTCCTCGGTGACGTCCGCGTTGTTGCAGAACCGCATCGGGCGGCCGTCGATCTCGGCCAGCAGGGTCGCGATCCGGTTGTCCTTGTCGAGCGTCAGCAGGCCGCGGTTCGCGTCGCAGATCAGCACCTTGCCGTCGGGCAGCCATTCGAGGCCGAGCGGCCGGCCGCCGGTGTCGGCGAGGGTGCTGATGGTCTTCCCGTCCGCGCTGACGCGCAGGATGCGGCCGTCGTACAGGCCGGTGAGCACGCTGCCGTCGTCGTCGATCAGCGTGTCCTCGGGACCGGCGCCGGGCAGCGCGACCACGTCCACGTCGACGTTCTTCGGGTGCCGCACCGGCGGAGCGGGCGGCGGGGTCCAGCGCAGCGGCGCGATCGACGTCATGCCGCAGACCTTAGCGCGGTGCATCGATCCACTCACACAACGCCACAGCCCGGACCGATCCTCGGTCCGGGCTGAAACGACGTACGTCTAGAAGATGACCTCGCCGCGAGCACGACGGGCGCGCAGCTTCTCGAGCGCCTCGTCCAGGATCTCCTGGGCCTCCTGCTCGGAGCGGCGCTCCTTCACATAGGCCAGGTGCGTCTTGTAGGGCTCGATCTTCGGCGGCGGGGGCGGGTTGTTCACATCGGTGCTGGTCGGAAGACCGCACCGCGGACAGTCCCACTCCTCCGGGATCGACGCCTCGACCGCGAACCAGGTCGCGGTCTCGTGCCCGTTCGCACAGAAGAAGACGATGCGCTGCCGGGGCGCGGTGTCGCCGCGCTCCGCCTCGCCCATCGGCCCGGCACCGACCCGGCTGCCACGAATCGCACTGCCACCACCAGCCACGGGAACCGACCCCTCAGCCGAGCTTGTAGAGCAGGCCGACCGCGACGATGCTGGCGAACCAGATCAGACCGACACCGATCGTGATCCGGTCCAGGTTCCGCTCCGCGACCGACGAGCCGCCCAGGCTGGACGACACACCGCCACCGAACAGGTCCGAGAGGCCGCCACCGCGGCCTTTGTGCAGCAGTACGAGCAGCGTGAGGAACAGGCTGCAGACGATCACAACGATCGAGAAAGCGAGAATCACGAGGAGTAGCCTAACTGAAGGTCCAGGTAACGGCAGATGCCGGCGAACTCGTCCACCTGAAGGCTCGCACCTCCGACCAGGCAGCCGTCGACATCCGGTTGGGCCATGATGCCACCTGCACTGGCCATCTTCACCGATCCACCGTAAAGAATCCGTACCGAGTCGGCGACCGAGGGTGAGATCGACTCCTCCAGCCGGCCACGGATCGCGGCGATGACCTCCTGCGCGTCCTCCGGCGTCGCCACCTCGCCGGTGCCGATCGCCCAGACCGGCTCGTAGGCGATGACGAGCTTGCGGACGTCGTCCTGCTTCAGCCCGGCGAGTGCGGCGTCGACCTGGCCGAGGCAGTGGTCGACGTGCCCGTCGGCCTTGCGGACCTCCAGGCCCTCGCCGACACACACGATCGGGATCAGCCCGGCCTCGAGCGCCTTGGCGGTCTTCGCGTTGACCAGCTCGTCGGACTCGTGGTGGTACTGCCGGCGCTCGGAGTGGCCGGTGAGCACGTACGTGCAGCCCAACTTGCTCAGCATCGCGGCGGAGATCTCGCCGGTGTACGCGCCGGCGTCGTGCGTGGACACGTCCTGGGCGCCGTACTTGATCTTCATCCGGTCGCCGTCGACCAGCGTCTGCACGCTGCGGATGTCGGTGAACGGCGGTAGCACGGCCACCTCGACCCGCTCGAAGTCGTGCTTCTTGTCCTGCAGCGTCCACGACAGCTTCTGCAGCAGGTGCACGGCCTCGACGTGGTTGAGGTTCATCTTCCAGTTGCCCGCCATCAACGGCGTCCGGGCAGCTGTGGTGTCAGCCATGTGGGTCAGTCCTCTTCCAGTACGGCGAGCCCCGGGAGCTCCTTGCCCTCCAGGTATTCGAGCGACGCCCCACCACCGGTGGAGATGTGCCCGAACTGCTCGTCGGCGAAGCCTAGCTGCCGTACGGCGGCCGCGGAGTCACCGCCACCGACGACGCTCAGCCCGTCCACCTCGGTCAACGCCTGCGCGACGGCCTTCGTTCCGCCGGCGAACGGCGCCATCTCGAAGACACCCATCGGGCCGTTCCAGAACACGGTCCTCGCGCCGGCGATCTCGGCGGCGAACGCCTTACCGGAGTCCGGGCCGATGTCGAGGCCGAGCTGGTCGGCCGGGATCGCGTCGGCCGCGACCACGGTGGCCGGCGAGTCGGCCTTGAACTCGGGCGCGACCACGATGTCGGTCGGCAGCACGATCTTGTCGCCGGCCTCCTTCAGGTACCCGCGGACGACGTCCAGCTGGTCTTCCTCGAGCAGGCTCTTGCCGACCTCGTGGCCCTGCGCCTTCAGGAACGTGAAGACCATGCCGCCGCCGATCAGCAGCTTGTCGGCCTTGGCCAGCAGGTTGTCGATCACCGCGAGCTTGTCCGACACCTTCGCGCCGCCGAGTACGACGACGTACGGACGGGCCGGGTCCTCGGTCAGCTTCTTCAGCACCTCGACCTCGGCGAGCACGAGCCCGCCGGCCGCGTGCGGGAGCTTGCGGGCGACGTCGTACACGCTGGCCTGCTTGCGGTGGACGACGCCGAAGCCGTCGCTGACGAAAACGTCGGCCAGGGCTGCGAGCTCATCGGCCAGCTCGCCGCGCTGGGCCTCGTCCTTGCTCTCCTCGCGCGGGTCGCAGCGCACGTTCTCGAGCAGCAGGACCTCGCCCTCGTCCAGCTCCTGGACGGCCTCCTGCGCGCTCTCGCCGGTGACGTCGGTCGCGAAGTGCACGGTGATGCCCTCGGGCTGCAGCAGCTCCTCGAGCCGCTTGGCCACCGGGCCCAACGTGTACGCCGGGTTCGGCTCGCCCTTCGGACGGCCGAGGTGCGCGGTGACGATCACCTTCGCGCCGGCCTTGGCCAGCTTGATCAGGGTCGGCAGCGAGGCGCGGATGCGGCCGTCGTCGCCGATCACCTCGTCCTTGATCGGCACGTTCAGGTCCGACCGGACCAGCACCCGCTGGCCCGCCAGGTCGCCGAGGTCTTCGATGGTCTTCACGGTTCAGCTTCCTCGAGATCAGGGATGAGCCCGCGTCCGGGAGACACCAGGTCGGCCGGACGCAGGCTGCGATGTGTGAAGGTTCAGGCCTGCGTCAGAGCGAGGCGCCGACGTGCTTGACCAGGTCGACGAGGCGGTTGGAGTAGCCCCACTCGTTGTCGTACCAGCCGACGACCTTGACCTGGTTGCCGATCACCTTGGTCAGGCCGGCGTCGAAGATGCAGGAGGCCGGGTCGGTGACGATGTCGGTGGAGACGATCTCGTCCTCGGTGTAGGTCAGGTACCCCTTCAGCGAGCCCTCGGCCGCGGCGGCCTTGTAGGCCTCCTTGACCTCGTCGACGGTGACCTCGCGGCCGACGGTGACGGTCAGGTCGGTGGCCGAGCCGGTCGGCACCGGGACGCGCAGCGCGTAACCGTCCAGCTTGCCCTTGAGCTCCGGCAGCACCAGGCCGATCGCCTTCGCGGCGCCGGTCGAGGTCGGCACGATGTTCAGCGCGGCGGCGCGGGCGCGGCGCAGGTCCTTGTGCGGGCCGTCCTGCAGGTTCTGGTCCTGGGTGTACGCGTGGATCGTGGTCATCAGACCCTTCTCGATCGTGAACGCGTCGTTCAGAACCTTGGCCAGCGGGGCGATGCAGTTCGTGGTGCAGGACGCGTTCGAGATCACGGTGTGCTTCTCGGCGTCGTACAGCTCGTGGTTCACGCCCATCACGACGGTCAGGTCCTCGTTCTTCGCCGGGGCGGAGATGATGACCTTCTTGGCGCCGTTGTCGGCGTGGGTCTTGGCCTTGGTGGCGTCGGTGAAGAAGCCGGTCGACTCGATCACCACGTCGGCGCCCACGTCGGACCACTTCAGGTTGGCCGGGTCGCGCTCGGCGAACGCCTTGAAGCTCTTGCCGCTGACGGTGATGTCGTCGTCGGTCGCGGAGACCTCGCCGGGGAAGCGGCCCAGGATCGAGTCGTACTTCAGCAGGTGAGCGAGGGTCTGGTTGTCGGTCAAGTCGTTGACGGCGACGACCTCGATGTCGGCACCGGACGCCTGCACGGCGCGGAAGAAGTTACGGCCGATCCGGCCGAAGCCGTTGATACCTACGCGTACGGTCACGGGACTGCGTCTCCTCAGATCTGGCGTTCGAGCACTGCCCTACAGCCCGAACATTAGCCCAACAGCCCACCTGGCCAACTGGTAGCGTCCACATCAGACCACCATGACCCGCGGGTAGCCTCCCGAGCAGACCACCCTGACGCACAACTGCCCCGGAAACCTTCCGGGGCAGTGTGTTGAATACCAGTTGACCAGCTGGTGACGTAAAGATCAGGCCGGGTCGAGCATCTCCGGGGTCAGGTTGGCCTCGGTGTTGGGGACGCCCAGGTCGGCGGCGCGCTTGTCGGCCATCGCGAGCAGGCGGCGGATGCGGCCGGCTACGGCGTCCTTGGTGAGGGCCGGCTCGTGCAGCTGGCCGAGCTCTTCGAGGCTGGCCTGCTTGTGCTCGAGGCGGAGCTTGCCCGCGACCTGCAGATGGTCCGGTACGTCGTCGCCGAGGATCTCCAGCGCGCGCTCGACCCGCGCGCCCGCCGCCACCGCAGCGCGGGCGGACCGGCGCAGGTTCGCGTCGTCGAAGTTCGCCAGCCGGTTCGCGGTCGCGCGGACCTCGCGCCGCATCCGGCGCTCCTCCCACGCGAGCACGGACTCGTGCGCGCCGAGCCGGGTCAGCAGTGCGCCGATCGCGTCACCGTCGCGGATCACCACGCGGTCGACGTTCCGCACCTCGCGGGCCTTCGAACCGATGCCGAGCCGTCGGGCCGCACCGACCAGCGCCAGCGCCGCCTCCGGGCCGGGGCAGGTCACCTCGAGCGACGACGAACGGCCGGGCTCGGTCAGCGAGCCGTGCGCGAGGAACGCACCGCGCCAAGCCGCAACGGCGTCACACGAAGCACCCGACACGACCGCCGGCGGAAGACCGCGCACCGGCCGGCCACGGTTGTCGACCAGCCCGGTCTGCCGCGCCAGCGCGTCACCGTCGCGGACCACGCGGACGACGTACTTCGTCTGCTTGCGGATGCCGGACGGGGAGATCACCACCACGTCCGACGGGTGCCCGAAGATCTCGGCGATGTCCTTGCGCAGCCGCCGGGCCGCGGCGCCGCTGTCCAGCTCGGCCTCCACGACGATCCGTCCGGACACCAGGTGCAGCCCGCCCGCGAACCGCAGGATCGACGAGACCTCGGCCTTGCGGCAACACGGTTTCGTCACCTGAATACTGGTCAGCTCGGACTTCACCTGTGCTGTCATCGCCATGAAGGCCATCCTCCCACCCATGTCAAAGACCCTTGGACCACCAACGCCTGTCGGCCCGCGCGGTTACGGCCGCTGCAACCTTCCGACTGCCTGATCGCGTTACCTCGGCGACATTGTGAGAGGAGGCGCATGAAGGCATCGGATGAAGCCGAGTTCACCGAGTTCGCCGCAGCGATGATCCGGCGGCTGCGACGTACGGCGTACCTGATGTGCGGCGACTGGCACCGCGCCGAGGACGCCGCGCAGGACGCACTGGTCAAGGTCTACCGCCGCTGGAACCGGATCGACCGCACGCAGGGCCTCAACAGCTACGCCCACCAGTGCCTGGTCACCTCGGTGTTCGACCAGTCCCGCAAACCGTGGCGACGCGAGCGGTTCGTCGACACCGACGAGGACCTCACCGACGTACTCGCCGATCCGGTGCGCACCGTCGACGACCGGATGCTCGTCGTCGAGGCCCTGGCCGCGCTCCCGCCGAGCCAGCGGGCCTGCGTCGTACTGCGGCATTACGGCGACCTCAGCCTCGAACAGACCGCCGCCGTCCTCGGTATCGGCGTCGGCGGCGTGAAGAGCCAGACCTCCCGTGCCCTCACCCGCCTCCGCGAGCTTCTCGACCAGACCGAAAGGAGCGCCCGGTGAACAACGACATCGAACACCTGCTGGCGACCGCCGCCGACGACACCGACCGGCCGCTGCACACCGACGTCGACGGCCTGCTGGTCCGCGCCCGGCGGTCGGTCCGCCGAACCCGGATCGCGACGGCGGCTACCGCGGTCCTCACCACGGCCGCGATCATCGGCGGTATCGCCACCTGGTCCGCGACCCGCCCGATGAGCCAGGGGCCGGCCGGTACGCCGATGGGCCAGACCATCACGGTCGACGTGAAGACCGGCCGCATCGTCGACAACGAGACCGGCAGGACGGTCGTACCGGCACCGCCGGTCAGCCCGTTGTCCGATGCCGAGGTGCTGACCCGTTGCGGGCGGTACGACCAGGCCTTCGCCCGCCGCGCCCAGGCCGAGCACCGGACCTCCGACGCGGCAGGTCCGATCAACGACCGGTGGACGGTCCTCGTGAAGAGCGGCGATCAGTCCGTGCTGAACACCCTGCTTCTCTCGCCGGACCGATCGATCGTGTCGACGTGCACCATGACCAGTCCGACCAGGCCTGACAGCATCTCGCGCACCAGCCCGGCGAACTTCGCGGCCCGGAACCAGTACCGCAATCCCTTGACCCCGCAGGACGGATTCCGCGTTCCGGTGCCTGGCGTGGCCCGCGTGCTGCTGGACATCGCCGGGGAGAGCAGTCCTCGCGAGGCCCTGGTCGGAGCGGACGGCTACGCGACGCTCGGGCATCCAGGCAAGCACAGCAACCTCATCATCCTGAATCGGATCCGGGGCTTCGACACCAACGGCAAGAAGGTGTACGACCAGACGCCCAAGCCATTCACGGCGCCGGCGCGGACAGTCGACCCGTCGGTGACAGTGAAGACCGCAACGCCGATCACGCCGGTCGTCGTACTCACCAAGGACCCGGAGACCGGGAAGCCGCTCGCTCCCCCGCCACCGGTCAGTCCGCTGACCGACGACCAGATCACCACACGGTGCCGCGGCGTCGACGACATCTACTTCAAGGACCTGGGTCAGGGCGGGGTGAACACCGACGACGGCGTGATCAAGGCAGCCGGCCCGGTCACGAAGGACTGGCAGGTCGCGCTGAAGACCGGGACCGGGAACAAGCTCACGGCCGTCCTGGTCTCGCCGGACAAGCGCGTCTACGCGTGGTGCCACATGCTGACGGCAACCGCCAAGGGCCCGTACGACTACTCCCGGGCGGCGGTGCAGGCCGACGGGAAGTTCGCGGACAAAGGTGTGTTCGGCATGGTGCCGGAGGGTGTCGCCCAGCTTGTCGTCGATCTGCCGACCGGCCCGACCCGCGCGCTGATCTCGAACGGCTACTACATCTGGGGCCTGACCGGCGGGAACTCCGGCATCAAGACCGTCCTGATCCGCGGGTACGACGCGCAGGGCAAGCAGGTCTATGCCCAGAAGAAGTCCATCGACGCCGATTTCGACTGAAGCTACGCGAAGATCTCCCGGTAGACCTTCGCCAGCTTGTCCGGAGCGTGGTGAAGATCCCGGACGTCGTCGGCGATATCGGCGATCACCAGCTCGGCCCCGAGGGATTCCGCAGTACGGCGGAGTGACTCGGGGTCGGGCACGTGACCGGTGTCGGCGAGGACGACGTCGATGCGCAGGTCCGGCGCGTGCGCGGCCAGGACCTCGAGGTGCGTCTCGGGTGAGAAGCCGTCGGTCTCGCCCTTCTGCTCCCCCAGGTTGAGCGTGAGGAGCCGGCGGGCGCCGGTCTGCTCGAGGGCGCGGGACAGCTCGGGGACCAGCAGGTTCGGGATGACGGACGTGAACCACGAGCCCGGGCCGACCACGACCCAGTCGGCCTCGGCGATGGCGACGAGCGCCTCGGGGCAGGCAGGCGGGTCGGCCGGATCGAGCGCTACGTCGACCACGTGTCCCTCGGTCGTCGCCACCTCGGCCTGACCACGGATCTCGGTGATCGCCTCGGGATGCGCGGGATCGAGCCCGAGCACCCGCGCTGTGATGTCCAGCGGTACGGCGGACATCGGCAGAACCCGACCTTGTGCACCGAGCAACCGCGCGACCCAGTCGAGCCCGTCGACCGCTTCGCCGAGCAGCTCCCACAACGCGACGATCAACAGGTTGCCGACGGCATGGTCGTGCAGCTCACCGTTGCTGCGGAAGCGGTGCTGCAGTACGTCGGCCCACGTGCGGCCCCACTCGTCGTCGCGGCACAACGCGGCCAGCGCCATCCGCAGGTCACCCGGAGGCAGTACGCCGAGCTCCTGGCGCAACCGCCCGGACGAGCCGCCGTTGTCGGCAACTGTTACGACCGCGGTCAACTGGTCGGTGACGTGGCGAAGTGCGGAAAGAGAGGCGGCCAAGCCGTGTCCCCCACCCAGTGCTACGACCTTAGGAGATCGCGTCACTCACGCCCCAGATCCCGATGGACGACCAATGTCGGTGACCCCTTCTCGCGCAGCCTGCGGGCGATCTCCTCGGCCATTGCGACGCTGCGGTGCTTTCCCCCGGTGCAGCCGATCGCGACGGTGACGAAGCGCTTGCCCTCGTTCAGGTAGCCGGTCCGCAGGGTGTCCAGCACGTCCACGTAGTTCTGCAGGAACTGCTGGGCCAGCGGATGGCCGAGCACGAAGTCTGACACAGGCTTGTCCTGCCCGGTCATCGGGCGCAGATCCGGCTGCCAGTACGGATTCGGGATGAAGCGCATGTCGGCGACCACGTCGGCGTCCACCGGGATGCCGTACTTGAACCCGAACGACACCACCGTCGCCCGGAGCTCGGCGTTCTCCTCGTCGCCGAACGCGTTCACGATCTTCGCGGCGAGCTGGTGGATGTTCAGGCTCGAGGTGTCGATGACCAGATCCGCGCCGGCCCGGATGTCGCCGAGCAGCTCGCGCTCACGTTGGATCCCGTCCAGCAGCCGGCCCTCGCCCTGCAGCGGGTGCGGCCGGCGGACGCTCTCCTGCCGGCGCACGATCACGTCGTCAGAGGCCTCCAGGAACAGCGTCAGCGGGCGGTACCCCTTCAGCCGCAGGTCGTGGATGGCCGAGCTCAGTTCCTCGAAGAACAGGCCTGTCCGGACGTCGACCACAACGGCGAGCCGCGGCGCCGCGCCGGTGCCGATGACCTGCTCGACGAGCGTGGTCAGGAACATCGGCGGCAGGTTGTCGACGACGAACCAGCCGAGGTCTTCCAGTACGTCGGCGACGGAGCTTCGTCCCGCGCCGGACATGCCGGACACGATGATGAGGTTGCCGCCCGTATCGTCCATCAGTTCTCAGTTCTCCCTGGGTCCCCGTCAGGCGCCCCGGCCGGCGCCGGGATGTCGTCGCCCAGTATCTCGCCCGTGGCCGTGTTGACCGACGGTGCCCGGCCGGTTTCCGCCTTCGTTGCGGCAGCGTTAACCGCCAGTACGACGGACTCGGCGAGCCGCGGCCCGAAACCGGGGAGATCCGCGACCTCGTCGATCGTCGCCGCGCGCAGCTTCTTCAGCGACCCGAAGTGCCGGAGCAAGGTCTTGCGCCGCACCTCGCCCAGCCCCGGGACCTCGTCGAGCGTGCTCTCGACCATCGACTTCGACCGGCGGCTGCGGTGGTGCGTGATCGCGAACCGGTGCGCCTCGTCGCGCAGGCGCTGCAGCAGGTACAGGCCTTCCGACGTACGGGAGAAGATGACCGGGTCCTCTTCGTCGGGGAGCCAGACCTCCTCGAGCCGCTTGGCCAGACCGCAGATCGGGATGTCGCCCAGGCCGAGCTCGTCCAGCGCCTGGCGGGCTGCCGCGACCTGAGGCGGACCGCCGTCGACCACGACGAGCCCCGGCGCGTAGGAGAACTTCTTCGCTCGGCCGGTCTCGGGATCGATGAGGGCCGCCGACGGGTCGTCGTCCTCTGCCAGGGCCGCGCGCTCGTCGAGGAGGCGCTTGAAGCGGCGGGTCAGGACCTCGGCGATCGAGGCGACGTCGTTCTGCCCGTCGACGCCCTTGATCACGAACCGCCGGTACTCGCTCTTGCGGGGCAGTCCGTCCTCGAAGACGACCATCGAGGCGACTACTTCGGTGCCCTGCAGGTTCGAGACGTCGTAGCACTCCAGTCGCAGCGGCGCCTCGGGCAGGTCGAGCCCGGCCTGGATCTCCTCGAGCGCCTGGTTGCGGGTGGTCAGATCGCTGGCCCGCTTGGTCTTGTGCATGGTCAGCGTCTGCAGCGCGTTCCGCTCGACGGTCTCCATCAGCGCCTTCTTGTCGCCGCGCTGCGGGACCCGGATCGACACCCGCGCGCCGCGGATCCCCTCGAGCCACTCGGTCAGCGCGTCGGCGTCCTCGGGCATCGTCGGGACCAGGATCTCGCGCGGGATCGCGTCGACCGAGTCGTCGGCGTACATCTGCTGGATGAAGCGCGAGACGAGATCGCCCGTCGTCGCCGTACCGTCCGCCTTGTCGGCGATCCAGCCTCGCTCACCGCGGATCCGGCCGCCGCGGACGTAGAAGATCTGTACGGCGACCTCGAGCGGGTCCTCGCTCAACGCGATCACGTCGGTGTCGGTGCCGTCGCCGAGAACGACCGCGTTCTTGGCCAGCGCCTTCTCCAGCGCGGCCAGGTCGTCGCGGATCTTCGCGGCCCGCTCGTACTCCAGCTCGGCCGCCGCGGCCTTCATCTCCTTCTCCAGCCGGCGCACGTACGTCGCGGTCTGGCCGGACAGGAACGCGGCGAAGTCGTCGACGATCTGGCGGTGCTCCTCCTGCGTCACCTGACCGGTGCAGGGTGCGGAGCACTTGCCGATGTACCCGAGCAGGCAGGGCCGGCCGATCTGGCGGTGCCGGTTGAAGACGCCCTTGCTGCACGAACGCATCGGAAAAACCCGCAGCAGCAGGTCGACGGTCTCGCGGATCGCCCAGGCGTGGCTGTACGGACCGAAGTACTTCACGCCCTTCTTCTTCTGGCCGCGGCCGACCATCACCCGCGGGTAGTCCTCGTTGAGGGTGATGGCCAGCCACGGGTACGACTTGTCGTCGCGGTACTTCACGTTGAAACGCGGGTCGTACTCCTTGATCCAGGAGTACTCCAGCTGCAGCGATTCGACCTCGCTGGCGACCACGGTCCACTCGACCTTCGAGGCCGTCGTCACCATCGCCTGCGTCCGGGGGTGCAGGGTCACCAGGTCCTGGAAGTACGACGACAACCGGGCCCGCAGGTTCTTCGCCTTGCCGACGTAGATGACCCGCCCGGCGGAGTCGCTGAAACGGTAGACGCCGGGTGAGTCGGGGATCGATCCCGGAGCGGGACGGTACGAGGACGGATCAGCCACCCAACCACCCTAGTTCGGTACGCCGACAAATCCGGAATTCCAGCGAAGTCTCTACTGCGACTTCAATGACAGACTTGAAGGTATGACGATCGAAGAACTGGATCGGACGATCCGCGCGTACGACGGTGTCCGGGTACTCGAAGCCCAGGACGATCTGTTCTACCTCTACGACCCGGCTGCCGACCTGCCACCGGAGCGGCAGCAGCCCTTCGCCACCATTGTCACCGGCGACCACTACGAGAAGGTGTCCCGGCTGGACGAGCCCGGCGCGTGGCGGGTCAACATCGGGCTGACGAAGACGACGTACACCTCGCTCTTCGGACCCGTGCCGACGGAACGGGACGCCGACTGGGTGCTCGACTCCGGCCACGACTACACAGCCCGGAACACCCTCATGCCGCACCCGTTCTACGCCTCTCAGTATTGGGCGGCGATCGTGAACCCGGTCGACCTCGAACCCCTGATCCCATTGCTCGACGAGGCCTACGTGTTCGCAGCCCGCAAGTACGCCAACCATCAGGCGCGGCAAACGCAGTGAACGTTGCGGTCGTGTTGCGGGTTCACCCATAAGGCCGGTTTGACCCCCGGTTGGGATGAGCGTCGTCTCTAGCGTGTGACCCAGGGTAGATGTGCAGGACCTTTGCGTGAGGCAACAAGGCCTTGCGCTGACTCGAGGGAGTTCCGCCCATGTCCCCATCCCTGAGCAGGCCGCGCGCCGTCCTCGGCGCGATCGCGGCTTCAGCGCTCGCGGTCACCGGCATCGTCGCAACAGCAGCCGGCAGCAACGCATCCCAGCAGGCGCCGGTGACCATCCGCGGCGCCGGCAGTTCGAGTGCCATCCCCGGCAGCTACATCGTCGTACTCAACGGTCAGCGGTCGCAGGCCCAGACCCGGGTCACCACACAGAGCCTGGCGACGAGCTACGACGTCAAGGTCAAGGACCAGTACGACGCCTCGATCAAGGGCTTCTCCGCGAGTATGAGTGAGGACCAGGCGAAGAAGCTCGCCGGTGACTCGCGGGTCGCGTTCGTCCAGCAGAACCAGAAAATCACCGTCAGCCAGGACAATCCGCCGTGGGGTTTGGACCGGGCCGACCAGCGTGATCTGCCGCTGGACAAGAAGTACGACGCGTCGACCACCGCCGACAACGTGAACGTCTACGTGATCGACACCGGCATCTACGCCAAGCACAAGGACTTCGGCGACCGCGCGTCGGTCGGCACCGACACCGTGGGCGACGGCCAGAACGGCGTCGACTGCATGGGCCACGGCAGCCACGTGGCCGGCACCATCGCCGGTACGACGTACGGCCTGGCCAAGGGCGCGAAGGTGATCGCGGTCCGGGTTCTCGACTGCAAGGGGTCCGGCTCGACCGAGTCCGTGGTCGCCGGGATCGACTGGGTAACCAAGAACGCCAAGAAGCCCGCGGTGGCGAACATGAGCCTGGGCGGCGGCGCGGACGAGGCGCTGGACGCGGCGGTGAAGGCCTCGGTCGGTGCCGGTATCACCTATGCAGTTGCTGCCGGCAACGACAGCGCGGACGCCTGCCAGAGCTCGCCGGCCCGGGAGCCCTCGGCGATCACGGTCGGCGCGACCGACGACCAGGACCAGCGCGCATCGTTCTCGAACTTCGGCAAGTGCGTGGATCTGTTCGCGCCCGGGGTCGACATCACCTCGGTCGGCATCACCGACCCGGACGCGACCGCGAAGATGAGCGGTACGTCGATGGCCACGCCGCACGTTGCCGGTGGAATCGCGCTCTACCTGGCTGACCACCCCGACGCCACGCCGGCCGACGTCGCGACGGCGCTGGTCGGCAACTCGACGCCGGACAAGGTCGGCGACCCGGGCGACGCCTCCCCCAACAAGCTGCTGTACGTCGGGAAGGCCGACCCGGCCCAGTCCTGACCCTCGTACGAAGGGCCCGGCCGCACGGCCGGGCCCTTTCGCATGTCAGGCGGACTGAACGATGTTGCTGCCCTCGACCGCGACGTTCACCGCGGGCAGCGGCGACTGCGCCGGCCCGCTGGCCACGCTGCCGTCGGTGATCTTGAAGTGACTGTTGTGGAACGGGCAGACGATCTGCCCGCCCTCGACCGAGCCGACGATGTTGCCCTGGTGCGTGCAGACCGCCGAGAAGCCCTTGTACTGACCCGCGGTCGGCTGGGTCACCACGACCTTGGCGTCGGTGAACACCTTCCCGCCGCCGACCGGTACGTCGGAGACCGGGCCAAGGACCGTCCCCCCGCTGGCCGGAGCGCTGGACGACGGCGCACTCGATGACGGCGCACTCGAGCTAGGAGCGGGCGCGGAGCTGGAACCGGTGGCCGACGGCGTCGAGGCGCCGCTGCCGGACGTGTCGTCGCTGCTGCCGCAGGCCGCGAGGATCGGGGCGCTGGCACCCACCAGCGCGGCCATCGCCGCGCAGCGGAGCACCGTCCTCCGGTCGCGCAGACCGTCCGCCGGTGCGTTGGGCACGGGTCCGGTCTGCTGCGGGGTGGTTGGTGCCATCGTGTCATCGCTCATGAATCTGGACCTCCAAGAGCCTGCTGGTCGAAGTAGTTGAACGCTATATACCGGGTCAAACGACCGGATGAGCAGAACGGTTCAACGCCTCCAGGATTGAACTGCAGTTTGAAGGTTTGCTGTGAATCAGCTGCCAATCCGATGGGCGCCGCCACCCGCCCGGGCACGGGTCGACCGGGTGCCTGACAGACTTTGGGCGTGGGGAAGGCCATGGGATGACAGGAACGACGAACGACTCGACCGTGCTGAGGGCGATCGCGGACCTCGCACCGATGTGGATGCCGGGCTGCGTCGTCGACACCGCCGAGCGCACGGTCGAGGTCGGCTGGGGCCGCGGTGCCCTACAGATGTCCGCGGTGGTCGGGCTGAGCGAGATCATCGATCGGTGCAATCAGCTGCCCCAGCACCGCTGGGCCGAGCAGATCGAGGCCTGGCTGCGGGCCGTCGTCGCCGAGGGTGAGCTCGCCACCGAGGAGCACCGCTTCGGCGACGTCGCGGAACGGCAGCGGGCGCTGCTCGTCCAGCGCGGGTGGTCCGCCCGTACGGCGGGCCCGGTGGCCGACGCGCTGATCCCGTTCGGGGACCACTTCGAGGTCGTGGTCTTCATCGGCACCGGCACGGAGCTGCGGCGGCTGACCGTCGTACGGCGATCGATGCTCGGGCTCGGTGATCCGGCCGTGCCGTCGCCGGTGCAGCTCACGCTGGAGCAGATCTCCGACCTGCGGCCGGTCGAGCACAACGGGTTCTCGGTGCTGAGCCGGGAGAACGATCCGCTCGTGTCGATGGCAGTCGTCGACCGGGAGAATCTGCTGCCGCAGTCGTCTCTCGGCCTGGGGGTACTGCTCGGCGTACCGCGGTTGAGCACGGTCGTGTTCTGCCCCGCGGATGCCGGCCAGGAGACGGCGGACGAGCTGGCGAGGTTCGTCGCGGACACCTACCGCGACGCGCCCGACCAGTGCAGTCCGGACGTGTTCTGGCTGCAGGGCGACCGGATGGTCCAGGTGCCGGTCACGCTGGCCGAGCCGCCGACAGTCATGCTGCCGGCGGCGCTACTGCCGTCCCCGCGCCGTACCTGGGTTCGCCACCTCGTCCAGCAACTCTTCCGCCGCTGACGAGTTAGCCGGCAACCCGCTTCCTCGTCGCCGTCTTCTTGGCCGGCGCGGCCTTCTTCACCGCTGCTTTCTTGGCGACGGCCTTCTTGGCCACCGTCTTCTTCGCGGTGGCCTTCTTCACCGCGACCGTCTTCTCTGGCTGCTTCCGGGCACTCGGCTTCGCCGCCCGGCCCTCGAGGATCTCGGCCAGGAACTGCCCGGTGTACGACGCCGGGTTCGCCGCGACCTCCTCCGGCGTACCTTCCGCGATCAGCGTGCCGCCGCGGCGACCGCCGTCCGGACCGAGGTCGATCAGCCAGTCGGCGGTCTTGATCACGTCGAGGTTGTGCTCGATGACCAGCACCGAGTTGCCCTTGTCGACCAGGCCGCTCAGTACGCCGAGCAGCTTGCGGATGTCCTCGAAGTGGAGACCGGTCGTCGGCTCGTCCAGCACGTAGACCGTCCGGCCGGTCGAACGCCGCTGCAGCTCGGACGCCAGCTTCACCCGCTGCGCCTCACCACCGGACAGCGTCGGCGCCGGCTGACCGAGCCGCACATACCCGAGGCCGACCTCGACCAGCGTCTTCAGGTGCCGGGAGATCGCCGGGATCGCGGCGAAGAACTCCGCCGCCTCCTCGATCGGCATGTCCAGCACGTCCGCGACCGTCTTGCTCTTGTAGTGGACCTCGAGCGTCTCGCGGTTGTACCGCGCCCCGTGGCACACCTCGCACGGGACGTAGACGTCCGGCAGGAAGTTCATCTCGATCTTCAGCGTGCCGTCACCCGAGCAGGCCTCGCACCGGCCGCCCTTGACGTTGAACGAGAACCGGCCCTGCTGGTACCCGCGGACCTTCGCCTCCGGTGTCTCCGCGAACAGCTTGCGGATGTGGTCCCACACGCCGGTGTACGTCGCCGGGTTGGACCGCGGCGTCCGGCCGATCGGCGACTGGTCGACGTGGATGACCTTGTCGACCAGCTCCATCCCGGAGATCTTCGTGTGCCGGCCCGGCACCGCGCGAGCGCCGTAGATCTGCCGCGCCAGCGACGTGTACAGGATGTCGTTGACCAGCGTCGACTTGCCCGACCCCGACACACCCGTGACCGCGACGAACACCCCGAGCGGGATCGTGACGTCGATGTCCTTCAGGTTGTTCTGGCGGGCGCCGTACACCGTCAGCTCACGGCCCTCGGTCAGCGGTCGCCGTACGGCGGGGATCGGGATCTCCCGCCGACCGGACACGTACGCACCGGTGATCGAGTCCGGGTGGTTGCGCAGGTCCTCGACCGTGCCGGACACGACGACCTGACCGCCGTGCTCACCGGCGCCCGGGCCGATGTCGACGACCCAGTCGGCGTGGTCGATGGTGTCCTCGTCGTGCTCGACGACGATCAGTGTGTTGCCCAGCTCCTTCAGCCGGACCAGCGTCTCGATCAACCGCCGGTTGTCCCGCTGATGGAGACCGATCGACGGCTCGTCGAGCACGTACAGCACGCCGACCAGACCCGAACCGATCTGCGTCGCGAGCCTGATCCGCTGCGCCTCACCACCGGACAGCGAACCCGCCGGCCGGCTCAGCGCGAGGTAGTCCAGGCCGACGTCGAGCAGGAACCGCAGCCGCTCACCGATCTCCTTGACCACCCGCTCGGCGATCTGCTTCTCCCGCGGCGACAGCTCCATCTGTGCCAGGAAGCCGTGCACCTCGTCGATCGACATCGCGCTGATCTCGGCGATGTTCTTCCCGCCGAGGGTGACCGCCAGCGAGATCGGCTTCAGCCGCGCGCCGTTGCAGGCCAGGCACGGCACCTCGCGCATGTACTCCTCGAAGCGCTCCCGGCCGGTGTCGCTGGACGCCTCCGCGTGCCGGCGCTCGACGTACGGGATCACGCCTTCGAAGCTGGTGTAGTACGACCGCTCGCGGCCGTAGCGGTTCTGGTACGAGACGTGGACCTGCTTGTCGTGGCCGGTGAGCAGCGCCTTCTTCGCCTTCGCCGGCAGCTCGCCGAACGGCGTGCTGGTCTTGAACTTCAGGTCCTTCGCCAGCGCGTCGAGCAACCGCTCGAAGTACTGCGAGACGTTCTGCCCGGCCCACGGCTGGATCGCGCCCTCGTCCAGCGACTTGGACGGATCCGGCACCAGCAGCTCCGGGTCGACCTCCATCCGCGTGCCCAGCCCGGTGCAGACCGGGCAGGCGCCGTACGGCGAGTTGAACGAGAACGACCGCGGCTCGAGCTCGTCGATGGCGAGCGGGTGATCGTTCGGGCAGGCGAGCTTCTCGGAGAAGCGGCGCTCGCGGTGCGGGTCGTCCTCCGGCAGGTCGACGAAGTCGAGCACCAGCAGGCCGCTGGCCAGCCCGAGCGCGGTCTCGACCGAGTCGGTGAGACGCTGCTTGGCCGACCTCTTCACCGCGAGCCGGTCGACGACCACGTCGATGTCGTGCTTCTTCTGCTTGTCGAGCTTCGGCGGATCGGTGAGCTGGATCGTCTCACCGTCGACCCGCGCCCGGGACAGACCCTGACCGCTCAGCTGGCGGAAGAGATCGAGGTACTCCCCCTTGCGGCCGCGGACGACCGGGGCGAGCACCTGGAACCGGGTGCCCTCGTCGAGCTCGAGCACCCGGTCGACGATCTGCTGCGGCGTCTGCCGCGCGATCGGCTCGCCACACTCCGGGCAGTGCGGCCGCCCGGCGCGGGCGAACAGCAGCCGGAGGTAGTCGTAGACCTCGGTGATCGTGCCGACGGTCGAGCGCGGGTTGCGCGAGGTGGACTTCTGGTCGATCGAGACGGCCGGCGACAGCCCCTCGATGAAGTCGACGTCGGGTTTGTCCATCTGCCCCAGGAACTGGCGCGCATACGCCGAGAGGGACTCGACGTAGCGTCGCTGGCCCTCGGCGAAGATCGTGTCGAAGGCCAGGCTGGACTTGCCGGACCCGGACAGTCCGGTGAAGACGATCATGGCGTCCCGCGGCAGGTCGACCGAGACGTCCTTCAGGTTGTGCTCACGCGCTCCGCGCACGATCAGACGGTCAGACACAAGCTCACTCTCAGCCGTTCTCGAGGGTATCCGGGGCATGCCCCGTCATGCTAACGAGGCCCACCGACAAAAACTTCCGCCGCCGGATGCAGTGCTCCGTTCGCGGGGCGTTTCGAAAGTATATTCGATCGCCGAGGGTGGTTCGCGCACCCGGCCGCGAACAGTGCAAGGATCGCTCTATCACCGACATCCAGGGAGAAGTCGCATGCCCGAGTACCACGGGAACGTCAAGGTCGGCGGACCGGCCCAGACCCACGAGCTGGCCCAGTTGATGATCACCAAGGTCGCCGTCGGGCCGATGGACAACAACGCCTACCTGCTGCGTTGCCGCCAGACCGACGAGCAGGTCCTGATCGACGCCGCGAACGAGGCGGACACGCTGCTGCAGCTGATCGGCGACGGCGGCCTCGCGCGCGTGATCACCACGCATCAGCACAAGGACCACTGGGAGGCGCTGGCCGAGGTCGTCGCCCGCACCGGTGCCACCACAGTCGCCGGCCGGTACGACGCCGAGGGCATCCCGGTCCCGACCGACCAGCTCGTCGACGACGGCGACCACATCGCCGTCGGCCAGTGCACCCTGCGCGTGATCCACCTCGTCGGCCACACGCCCGGCTCGATCGCCCTGGTGTACGACGACCCGGACGGCGCGCCGCACCTGTTCACCGGCGACTCGCTGTTCCCCGGAGGTGTCGGGAACACCCAGGGCGATGCGGAGCGGTTCACGTCGCTGATCAACGACGTCGAGACCAAGCTGTTCAACGAGCTCCCCGACGAGACGTGGGTCTACCCGGGCCACGGCTCCGACACCACCCTCGGGACCGAGCGCCCGCACCTCGCAGAGTGGCGCGAGCGCGGCTGGTGAGTGGGTTCGCCGAGTACCAGCCGGGTGTCGCCCGGCAGACCGTCGACGTACAGGTCCGTCCAGGAGAGCTGCGTGACCTGGACGCGTGTGCCGAGCTGATCGTGTCGCGGACCCACGGGTCCGCGGCCGAGCGGCGCGAACGGCTGGTGGCCGACCTCGCCGACCCGGACAAGTACATCTCCGTCGCGGTCGTCGGTGACGAGGTCGTCGGGTACGGCGGGGTGATCCGCCATGAGCTCAAGCCCGACGACCCGCCGACGACCGCTCCGACCGGGTACTACCTGATCGGCCTGATCGTCTCGCCGGACTGGCGACGACACGGGATCGGCGAACTGCTGATGCGGGATCGCATCCGCTGGACCGCGGAGCGCGCCGACGCCGTCTACTCGTTCGTCAATCAGGCGAACGGCGCGATCCTCGACCTCAACAAGAGGTTCAGGTTCACCGAGGTCACCCGGGACTTCATCTTTCCGGGCGCCCCGTTGAAACCCGGCACCTGCGTACTCCTCCGGGCCGACCTCACCGATCAGTGAGCTCGGCCGGGTACGCGATCACGTCGACCAGCGCGTTGTTGCGGATCGCGGTGATCTCCGTACGTCGGGCGATCGCGTCCTCGAACAGCTGCCGCTGCAGCGACTGAGCGTCCCGGAGCGGTACGCCGTTCACCGCGAGCACCAGGTCTCCCTGGCGGAGGCCCGCGGCGGCGGCCGGGCTCGCGGGGATGACCTCGACGACCCGGAGCGCCGCCCGCTGGTCGAACCGTTCCGCCAATGACGGGCGAAGCGGTGCGGGCGTCGTCACCAGGCCGAGGTACGCGCGCCGTACGCGACCGTCGTGCAGTAGCGAGTAGATGATCCGGCGGGTCGTCGGGTTGATCGGGACGGCGAGGCCGAGGCCGATCCCGGCGACGGCGGTGTTGATGCCGATCACGCGGCCGTTGCCGTCGGCCAGCGCTCCCCCGGAGTTGCCCGGGTTCAAGGCAGCATCGGTCTGGATGACGTCCTCGATGATCCGTTGCGCCGAGCCGCTACTGACCGGCAACGACCGGCCGAGCGCGCTCACCACGCCGGCGGTCACACTCCCGGCCAGGCCGAGGGGGTTGCCCACGGCAACCACCAGGTTCCCGACCTTCAGATGGTCCGCGTCGCCGTACTCCGGCGGATCGGGGATCTCGCGGTCGGCCCGCAGTACGGCGAGGTCGGACAGCCGGTCGACGCCGACGACGCGGGCCTGTGCCGTCGTACCGTCGGCGAACTCCGCGGAAGCCTCCGAGCCGTCGCCGACCACGTGCGCGTTCGTGAGCAGGTGACCGTCGCCGGTCAGCACCACCCCGGAGCCGGACGAGTCGCCGCGCCGGCTGTGGATCCGCAGGCTCGCGACCCGCGGGATCAGGTGTTCGGCCACCCCCGAGACCACTCGGGAGTAGGCGTCCAGGACATCGTCCCCAGCAATCTCTTCAGCCATCGTCACGCCTCCTGGATTACAGGATTACACCGCAATCAAATCCGGACCAGCGCGTGAACCGGACCACAAACCTGACCGATCGGTTGAAAACTGGCCGATCGGTCAGGCAAGATGCTGACATGGCAGTCACCACCCCGGCGCGGGAGCGGACCAGGCGCGAGATCGTCCGGCAGGCGATGCACCTGTTCCAGGCCCGCGGCTACAACGCGACGTCGTTGCAGGACATCGCGACCGCGGCCGGCTGCTCGAAGGCGACGGTGCTCTACCACTTCAGCGGCAAGCCGGCTGTGCTCGCGGCCGTCCTCGAGCCCGCGGCCGCCGATGTGGCCGAGCTCGTGAAGGCCGCGGCCGAGCTGTCCCGGGCCGACGCCCAGGAACTCGCCATCCAGAGCTTCATCGATCTCGCCGTCACCCACCGCGGGGTCGTCGACGTGTTGCAGGACATCCTCCCGGTGATCGAGGAGATGCCCGAGGTCGGGCAGCTGGTCACCGACGGCATGCAGCTGACCGAGTACATGGCCGGGTCCGACGACCCGATCGAGCACGACCTGGCGAAGTTCGCGATCAACGGTCTGCTCGGCGAGTGCCGGCACTCCGTCGAGCGCACCGACGACGACCTCCGACGACTCTGCGACATCGCCCTGCGGAGACTCCTCCGCCGCGCCTGAGACCTGAACCCGCCGCCCTCCGCCCGCCGGGCGGACCATCACCCCTGCCCGTACGCCGTACCGACCCGAACGGATGCTGTTCCCGATGGCCAATCTGCTGTACCGGCTCGGCCGGTTCTCCTACCAGCGCAGGCGGCTCGTGGCCGCCGTGTGGGCGCTGTTCCTCGTCCTGCTGGGTGTCGGCGCGCTGACGCTGGGCGGCAAGACCGCGAACACGTTCTCGATCCCGGGCACCGAGTCGCAGCGCGCGCTCGATGCACTCAAGCAGGAGCTGCCGGCCGCGAGCGGCGCGTCGTCCACGGTCGTGGTGAAGGCGCCGGACGGCAAGACGCTGGCCGACCCGACCGTGAAGGCCGCGGTCGGCGTGACGGTTGCCAAGGTCGCCAAGGTGCCCGAGGTGATCGGTGCGGTCGACCCGTTCACCAGCAAGGCGATCAGCCCGGACGGTACGACGGGATTGATCAGCGTCCAGTTCGACAAGCCGGCCGACGAGCTGTCGAAGGAGAGCGTCGACGGGTACGACGGACTGAGCGGACTGAGCTCGGGTGATCTCAAGGTCGTCCCGGGCGGTCAGATCAAGGCCGGGGTACCGGAGATCGGTGCGACCGAGGTGATCGGCGTCGCGGTCGCGGCCGTCGTACTCGTCGTCACGTTCGGGTCGCTGGTTGCCGCGGGTATGACGCTGGTGACGGCGTTGCTCGGCGTACTGGCCGGGATGGCCGGGTTGTTCATCGTGACGGCGTTCACCGATGTGTCGTCCACGGCGCCGATCCTGGCGTTGATGCTCGGGCTCGCGGTGGGGATCGACTACTCGCTGTTCATCAGCTCGCGGCACCGGTCGCAGCTGGCCGAAGGAATGGATCCGGAGGAGTCCGTTGCGCGGGCGACCGCGACGGCCGGGTCGGCGGTGTTGTTCGCCGGTGCGACCGTGGTGATCGCGCTGGCCGGGTTGTCGGTGGTCGGGGTGCCGTTCCTGACTGCCATGGGTCTTGCCGCTGCGGCGACGGTGCTCACCGCAGTACTGGTCGCGTTGACTTTGCTGCCGGCATTGCTGGGCTTCGTCGGGAACCGGGTGCTGCCGCGGAAGCTGCGGAAGTCGCCGACCGCGGCTGCGCACAAGGAGGGGTTCGGTTTCCGCTGGGGCCGGCTGGTGACGCGGCTGCGGGTGCCGATCGTTGCTGTCGGCATCATCGGGCTCGGCTTCCTGGCGATCCCGGTGAAGGATATGCAGCTCGCGCTGCCGGACGGCGCGTCGGCGGCAGCCGGTACGAACCAGCGGGTCGCGTACGACATGACCGCGGCGGCCTTCGGTCCGGGCGCGAACGGGCCGCTGGTGGTTGTTGTGCAGAGCAACGACCCGGCGACCTCGAACGCGCTGGCACAGCAGGTGTTGGGCAAAGCCCAGGGCCTTCCGGACGTCGTCGCCGCACAGCCGGCCGCGGCAAGTCAGGACGGTACGACGCGGTTGCTGCAGGTGATCCCGAAGAGCGGACCGGCGAGCGAGCAGACCGCTGACCTGGTGAAGAACCTGCGCTCGGCAATCAAGCCGCTCGCCACCGGTGGCGCCGATATCTCCGTGACCGGGAACACCGCGGTCGGGGTCGACGTGTCGAACAAGCTGTCCGACGCGCTGCCGACGTACCTGTTCGTGGTGATCGGGTTGTCGTTCCTGCTGTTGCTGCTGGCGTTCCGGTCGATCCTGGTGCCGTTGAAGGCGACGCTCGGGTTCGTTCTGACGATCGGGGCGACGTTCGGGATCACGGTCGCGGTGTTCCAGCAGGGGCACCTGGCGAAGCTGGTCGGGATCGACTCCCCCGGTCCGCTGGTGAGCTTCCTGCCGATCATCATGATGGGCATCCTGTTCGGGCTCGCGATGGACTACGAGGTGTTCATCGTGTCCCGGGTCCGGGAGGAGTTCGTCCACGGCCGGCACGCGAACGACGCCACGATCCAGGGCCTCGGCCACGGCGCCCGGGTCGTCACCGCCGCCGCCCTGATCATGGCCTCGGTCTTCGCCGGGTTCATCCTGGTCGAGGACCCGATCATCAAGGCGATCGGCTTCGGCCTCACCATCGGCGTACTCATCGACGCCTTCGTGGTCCGGATGACGCTGGTCCCCGCGATCCTCAGCCTGCTCGGCGACCGCGCCTGGTGGTTCCCGAAGTGGCTGGACCGGATCACCCCGAGGGTCGACATCGAGGGCGAGTCGCTGAACGTCCCCGGCAAGCCCGAGGAGAAGGAACTCGCAGAGGTCCGCTGACGACAAGAAGGGCACCGACAGTGTCGGTGCCCCTCTTCGTCTGTCGGGCTGACAGGACTTGAACCTGCGACCCCCGGTCCCCCAGACCGGTGCGCTACCAAACTGCGCCACAGCCCGATACTCCCCGTTGAGGTGAGCGGGCTTTACCTTACAGCATTCGCCGCCCTGGTCCTGACCAGGGCGGGTCAGCGCTTCTTGTTCTTCTGGCGGGCCCGGATCTGCACGTGCACCGGGCTGCCGACGAAGCCGAAGTCCTCGCGCAGGCGGCGTTCGATGAAGCGCTGGTAGGACGCCTCGATCTGGCCGGAGGTGAAGATCGCGAACGTCGGCGGCATGGTCGTGGCCTGCGTGCCGAACAGGATCTTCGGCTGCTTCCCGGAGCGGACCGGGTGCGGGTGGGCGGCAACCATCCGGCCCAGGAACGCGTTCAGCTGACCGGTCGGGACGCGGGTCTGCCAGCCCTCGAGCGCGGCCTCGATCGCCGGCACGAGCTTCTCCATGTGCCAGCCGGTGAGCGCGCTGATGTTCACCCGCGGCGCCCAGCGGAACTGCACCAGGTCCCGGTCGATCTCGCGCTCCAGGTAGTAGCGGCGCTCCTCGTCCATCAGGTCCCACTTGTTGTACGCGATCACCAGCGCCTTGCCGGCTTCCTCGACCGCGTTCATGATCCGCAGGTCCTGCTCGGTGATCGACTGCGAGGCGTCGATGACGACCACGACCACCTCGGCCCGCTCGATCGCCGCGTTGGTCCGCAGCGAGGCGTAGTACTCGTGGCCCTGGGAGTTCTTCACCTTGCGCCGGATGCCGGCGGTGTCGATGAACCGCCACTCCTTGCCGCCGAGCGTGATCAGCTCGTCCACCGGGTCGACCGTCGTCCCGGCGACGTCGCTGACGACGACCCGGTCCTCCTTGGCGACCTTGTTCAGCAGGGAGGACTTGCCGACGTTCGGCTTGCCGACGATCGCGACCCGTCGCGGCCCGGCCAGCTCGCCGTCACGCTCGGGCGGCGCCTCGGGCAGAGCCGCGAGTACGGCGTCCAGCATGTCGCCCGTGCCACGGCCGTGCATCGCGGAGACCGGGAACGGCTCGCCGATGCCCAGGCTCCACAGGTTCATCGCCTCGGACTCGACGCGCTGGTCGTCGACCTTGTTCGCGGCGAGGACGACCGGCTTGCCGGACTTCCGCAGTACCCGGACGACTGCCTCGTCGGCGTCGGTGATGCCGACGACCGCGTCGACCACGAACAGCACCGCGTCGGCCGCGTTGATCGCGACCTCGGCCTGGGCCGCGACCAGCGCGGCCATGCCGACCGCGTCCGGGTCCCAGCCGCCGGTGTCGACGACCGTGAACTCACGGCCGGCCCAGTTGGCGTCGTACGACACGCGGTCCCGGGTCACGCCCGGGGTGTCCTCGACGACCGCCTCGCGGCGGCCGATGATGCGGTTGACCAGCGTGGACTTGCCCACGTTCGGCCGCCCGACGATCGCAAGCACCGGGAGTGGCCCCGTGTCCTCACGGTCGTGCGTCGGTACTTCGGTGGGCAGGTCAGTCATCAGGGTCCTTCTCGTCTCGCCAGCCCGGAAGAGGGTGGCCGGTTTCTTCGACGGCCGCCTTCACATGGGCGCGCAGCACGTCGCCGATGTGGTCGGCAACCGCCTGTACGTCGGAATGTCTCCTAGGAAAGGGTACGCGCTCAATCGTGAACGGCTCGCCGTACACGACGTCGACCCGGCTCCCGGCTGGTGGGTGACCCTCCACGCTACCCAACGGCAGCCGCGTCCCCATCAGCGCCACGGGCAGGATCGGGGCGCCGGTGACCATCGCCAGATAGGCCACGCCGACCTTGATCCGGCTGAAATCGCCCGGTCCGCGGGTGCCTTCGGGGTAGATGTTCAGTACCCGGCCGTCCCGCAGTACCTGGATCGACTTCCGGACCGCGAGCATGTCGTACGACGACCTGTCGACCGGGATCTGGCCGATCCGGCGCAGGAACGTGCCCTGGAGACCGCCGAAGACCTCGATCTTGCCGAGCTGGTGCAGCATCCGCGGCGCGACGGCTCCGAGCAGCGGCGCGTCCAGCAGGCTCAGGTGGTTCGGCGCCATCAGCAGCGGACCGGTCAGCGGGAACCGGTCCTCGTGGTGGATGGTCAGGTTGTACTTGCGCAGGAAGTACGGCTTCGCGATCTTCCGCATCGGCAACGCCAAGCGGTACGGCAACGGCGGCAGATCATCGGTGCGGGGCAGGTCCTTGTGCCCGGTGACTTCCGCCGTCATCTGTCCTGGCCTTGAGGGACAGTCTCCTTTGCCAGTCGGCTGATCACGTCGATGACCTCCTCGAGGGTCATGTACGTCGAATCGATGGTGACGGCGCCGTCCGAGGCGACCTGGAACTCCGACACGGTCGAGTCGTCGGCGTCGCGCCGGATGATCTGGTCCCGCAGCTGCTCCGCGGTCAACGAGCTGACCTCGGCGCCGCGGCGGGCCATCCGGGCCTCCTGGTCGGCGGTCAGCAGCACCTTCAGCTCGGCGTCGGTGGCGACCACGGTGGCGATGTCGCGGCCCTCGACCACGATCCCGCCGCTCGGCTGGGCGTTGTCGATGATCGCCCGCTGCCGCCGGATCAGCTCCTTGCGAACGTCGAGGTTGGTGGCGATCTTCGAGACCACCTCGCTGATCCGCGGCTCCCGGATCGCGGTGGTGACGTCGGCCCCGTCGGCGATGACGAACTGGTGGCCGGGGTCGGTGCTGATCTCCAGCCGCAGGTCCCGGGCGCGCTGCGCGACCGCGGCGGTGTCGTCCAGATCCAGCCCGTGCTCGACCGCCGACCAGGTCACCGCCCGGTACGTCGCCCCGGTGTCGAGGAACCGCAGTCCGAGCCGGGTGGCCACTCCGCGGGCGGTGCTCGATTTACCGGAGCCGCTCGGGCCGTCCACAGCGATGATCATGCCCCGAAGATTACCTTCGGACGGGGACAGAACTAGCGGTGGACCACCCAGCCGCGGTCGGTCAGGACGTCGACGAGCTGGTCGACGGAGGCCGGTTTGACGGCGAGCTCGACCTCACCGACCGGGCGGCCGGGGCTGTGGTCGATGCGGAGGTCCTCGACGTTGGCGCCGGACTCGGCCGCATCGGCGAACAACTTGGCCAGCTGGCCGGGGCGGTCCGGGATCGTGACCAGGACCGTGACCAGGTCGATGTGCGGCGTACCGTGCTTGCCCGGTACGCGGACCGCGCCGGAGACGCCCTGGCCGAGGATCGCGGTCAGCTCGTCGCCGGCCTCTTCCTTGCCCAGGGCAACGAGGAGGCGGTCGAGCTCGCCGCGGATCTGCTCCAGCAGGCCGGTCAGCGCACCCGAGTTCGCGGACACGATCTGGGTCCACAGCGTCGGGTCGCCGGCCGCGATCCGGGTGACGTCCCGGACGCCCTGACCGGACAGCTCGAGGTGGGACGACGGTGCGTCGGCCAGCGTGCCGGCAGCGAGCGCCGACATCAGGTGCGGCAGGTGGGACACGCGAGCGACGCCGAGGTCGTGGTCCTCGACGGACATCTCGACGGTACGGGCGCCGGCGGCCTCGGCGAGCCGACGTACGAGGTCGACTGCTTCGGGGTTGCTGGTCTCGTGCGGCGTGATTGCCCAGGTGGCGCCGTCGAACAGGTCGGCGCGGCCGGCGAGCGGCCCGTTGCGCTCGGAGCCGGCCATCGGGTGGCTGCCGACGTACCGACTGAGGTCGCCGGTCAGCCTGCGGGCGTCGGCGAGCGGCTTGGACTTCACGCTGGCCGCGTCCGTCACCACCGCGTCGGTCTGCTGAAGCTGCTCCGCGACTACTGCGCCGACATGGTCAGGCGGTACGGCGACCACGACCAGCTGCGGCTCGATCTGGACCAGCCGCGAGCCGGCCCCGATCCGCTCGGCCATCAGCGCGTTGTCCGGGTTCCCGTCGACGAGCTCCACGACGACACCTAGCCGGGCGAGCGCGAGGCCGATCGACGTACCGATCAATCCGGTGCCGACGATGCGAACAGGACCCCGTAGTTCGGTCACTGGGCGCCGGTCAGGTCTGGGCGGAGCGCGACGGCGCCGTGGAGGTAGACGTGCTGGATCTTGTCGCGGGAGCGTGAGGTCTCGGTGTGGACCATCAGCCGGACCACCCGCGGCAGCGCGTGCGGCACCGGGATCTCCTGCATGCACATCAGCGGTACGTCGGTCAGCCCGATCTGCCGCCCCGCGACCGCCGGGAACTCCGAACGCAGGTCCGACGTGACGGTGAACAGGATGCTGATCAGATCCTCGTTCTCCAGATCGTTCGCCTCCAGGACCGCCTTCACCAGCTCCGCGGACCGCTCGAGCAAGTGCTCGCGCTCGTCCACGTCCAGCTGGGTGGCACCCCGGATCGCCCGTACCGCCACGTGCTTGCCTCCTCGGTGTTTGTCTCCCCAACCCTAGGCCAGAGTAATCAAGGAGTGGACAGCCGTCTCGGATCGTGCACGTGGGTCAGCCGTTCCGGGCGGCCTCGAGGAGCCGGCGGGCGATCGGCAGCAGCCCCGCCTCGCGTACCGGGGCGAGTGGATCGGACAGCTGGCGACGGCGGCGGAAGCTTCCCGGCGGGTCGCCGTACGCGAGGGCGAAGCGACGCGAGAAGTGGTACGGGTTGCTGTAGCCGCAGTCGGAGGCGATCTCCCCGATGGTGGCGTTGGTGCGCTGGAGAGCGGTGGCGGCGCGGGCGAGCCGGATCAGATCTAGGGCGTACGCCGGTCCGCAGCCGTAGCGCTCCCGGAACAGCCGGTGCAGGTGGCCGGCGGACAGGTTCGCCGCGGCGGCCAACTCCGGGACGGAGACGATCCGGGGACCAGTCGCCCATACCGCGGCGACATGGTCGACGAGGCGCTGGACGGCATCCGGCAGCTCCGCACGTTGCCGGCCGACCGGAGCGCTGACGAAGACCTCCAGCATCGTCGCCACCAGCCGATCGCTGTGGCCCCGGTCAGCCGTGCTGTCCAGCAAGTAGCTGCACAGTTCGTCGAGCAGGCCCGGATCGGACCTGGACCGCACCCAAGGCCACCTCGCCGGATCGCCGAGGTCGCCGAAGTCGTCGATCTGGAAGTGCACGTACGCGTGCCGCGAGTGGCCATCGCAGTCCCAGATATAGGCGTCCCGATTCCCACGCCTCGCAAGCGCGACCGTCCCCGGGCGCAACTCGTGCTCGACAGTCGCCTGCAGGACGCCGGCGTCGTACACGTCGGTCCGCCAGATGGCCGACCCATGGAGGATCCAGAGCAGCTCGAAGTTCGGCAGCCGGCGCGGTCCGTACGTCGCGCCGGGTGCGTAGTCGGCGATCTGCACCAGGGAGTTCACGCTGACCGCCGGTGCTCGCGATGTCACGAACAGATAGTAAAGCGCTTGCCCACGACATTGGCCGGCTCAGCGTGCTCTGTCACGGTGACTAGATGCATTTCACCGAGGTCAACGACGAGTTGGTCGAGTCCTTCCGGCGAGACGGTTTCGTCGTACTCGACCAGGCCCTGCCCGCCGAACAAGTCAGCGAGCTCCATCTCACCGCCGAGCAACTGTGCCGGGGCGAGCTCGGCGCCGTCGAAGGCGCTCCGGCTCCGGAATCCACCGACGATGTCCTGCGCCGGTTCCTCTGCATCCACCACCCGCACAAGGTGTCCGACGCGGCTCGTGCGGCGCTGCACGCGCCGCGGGTGGTCGAGACGCTCACGGCCGTCATCGGGCCTAACGTCAAGGCGATGCAGTCGATGCTGTTCATCAAGCCCGAAGGCAAGCCGGGCCAGGCGTGGCACCAGGACGAGTTCTTCATCCCGACCAGGGACCGCTCGCTGACCGCGGCCTGGATCGCGCTCGACGACGCCACCGTCGAGAACGGCTGCCTGTGGGTGTTGCCGGGCTCGCACCGGCGCGGCGTGCTCTATCCCGATCGCGAGCAGGACGACCTCCGCTTCGACTGCACGGTCGAGGCGTTCGACTTCCCGTACTCCGACGACGACGCGATCCCGGTCGAGGTACCGGCGGGCTCGGCAGTGATCTTCAACGGGTACCTGCTGCACCGGTCCCTGCCGAACACCGGCCGGCACGGACTCCGGCGAGCACTCGCGAACCACTACATGAGCGCCGAGTCGCTGCTCCCCTGGCAGACCGTGCCGGACGGCATACATGTCGGCAAGCACGATTATCGCGACATCGTGATGGTCGCCGGGACCGATCCGTACGCCTACAAGGGCATCGACGACCTGGCCCGGCCGCACTCGCGGCCGGACAAGGACGGCGGGTGCGACCGCTAACCGACTGCTAACCCAACTGTGCCTCGGCGGCGTCGACCGTCTGCTCGAGCAGCAGCGCGATCGTCATCGGCCCGACGCCGCCCGGGACCGGGGTGATCAGGCGAGCCACCTCGGCCGCCTCCTCGAAATGCACGTCGCCGACGTTGCCCTCGTTGTAGCCGGCGTCGACCACGACCGCGCCCGGCTTCAGCCAGTCGCCGCGGACGAAGTTCGCCTTGCCGACCGCGGCGATCACGACGTCCGCGGTCCGGACCAGCTCGGGCAGGTCCCGGGTCCGCGAGTGCGCGTAGGTCACCGTCGCGTTCGATGCCAGCAGCAACATCCCGGCCGGCTTGCCGAGGATCGGGCTGCGGCCGATCACCACGGCGTGCGCGCCCTCGAGCGGTACGTCGTACTCCGCGAGCAGCCGCATGATCCCGCCGGGCGTCGCCGAGCGGAACCCGGGATCGCCGAACGCCATCGCCGCGAACGACAGCATCGTCACGCCGTCGACGTCCTTACCCGGGTCGATCGCCTCGAACGCGGCCCGCTCGTCGATCTGCGCCGGCACCGGGTGCTGGAGCAGGATCCCGTGCACCTCCGGGTCCTCGGACAGCTTCCGGATCTCCGCGACCAGCTCCTCGGTCGTGGTCTCGGCCGGCAGTACGACGCTCCGCGAGGCGATCCCGGCCTTCTTCGACCGGTTCTGCTTCATCCGGACGTACGTCGCCGAGGCCGGGTCGTCGCCTACGAGCACAGTCGCCAGGCACGGCTGCACGCCGTACTTCTCCTGCACGGCAGCGGCCCGCTCTGCCGCCTTGGCCACCATCTCGGCGGCGAGGTCGGTCCCGATCATCAACTCAGCTGTCATCTGGCGCACTCCTCTGACGTCGAAGGTGCCCAGGCGCGCGGCGAAGCCGGATGGCAGACCGTTCCCCGGTGGTGGTCCACCTCAGCGCCAGTCGCGGTCCGTCCTCAGGATACCGACCCCGTGGCCTGGGCTACGAATGCGTCGGCCACCCCGTCACCGATCCTGAGCGGGACCTTGCTGTGCGGAAGGCGGACGTCGCGGATCTCGTTGGCCTGCGTGATCAGGTGCTCGATCTCGTCGCGGGCGGTCGCCACGTCCGACTCGTTGCCCTCCGCCTGCGCCTCGAACACGCGCAGCGCCTGCCGCAGCGCCCCACCCCAGTAGAACGACGCGTCCAGCCACGAGTCGGTCTCGGCCTCGAACTCCGGGTCGCTGACCCCGCTGCGGATCTGGGCGGACGCGTTCTCGATGGCCTCGAGGTACGGCTCGAGCTCGGCGATCGCCCCGGCCAGGTCGCCGCCGTCCCAGGTCGCCTTGAAGGCCGCGAGCTTCGACGCCAGCACCGGCGCATTGGTCAGGTGCAGCTTCCCGTCGTACGTCGTCAGGTCCGCGAACACCTCCAGCGCCGCGATCGTGGCCGCGTCTCCCCCGGCGCGCTCGGCGATCGCGCGGTGCCAGGAGGCGTCGGCGTCGTACGTCGCGGGCTTCCAGCCGAACTCGGCGAACGAGTACAGCGCGAGCTTGCTGGCCGCGGCCTGGTTCATCGGGTTCGAGATGACGCCGACGACGTGCTCGGCGAGGCCGGGCTCGCGACCTGTGTACGGCGCCAGCAGGATCCGGCCGTGCGCGTAGTCGTTGACCGGGTAGTTGTCCCAGATCAGGATGTCGTGCCCGAACACCGCCTTCGCCGCGGCCGCTTGTGCGCTCGTGATCTGCTCCGGAACGACCGCAGTACCCGTCCAGTGCACGATCACGGCGGGATCGAGCTGCTCGCGCAGGGCCTGCTTGTACGGAGTCTCCTCGACGTCGTAGTACTCGGTCGGGACCATCTGCAGTGGAGCCACGTCCGGCTTGGTCGCGATCCACTCGCGCTGGACGCGGTTGCACAGATCGGCCTGCGCCGCACCGGCCGCGCCACCACCTGAGCCGTACTTCGAGGCGTCCTCGTCGGCGTGCCACTTCTCGTACTCGATGTCGTCGAGCGGCACGTTGAACACCCGTACGCCGAGCGCGTACAGCGCCTCGAACTTCGCGATCAGTGCCTGGAAGTCGTCGTCGGAGGTGTACGCGATCGACAGGCCGGGCGACAGCGCGAAGGTGAAGTCGACCTTGTTGCGCTGGGCCCGCTCGATCAGCTCGCCGAGCTCGGCCAGCTTGTCGGCCGGGTACGGGTCACGCCACTGCTCGCGGTGGTACACGTCGTCCTTCGGCGCGTACTGGTAAGTGTTCAGCTTGTGCGCGCCGAGGTAGTCCAGGTGGTCGAGGCGGTCCGCGTGCGACCACGGGGTGCCGTAGAAGCCCTCGATCGAGCCGCGGTACGGCAGGGTCGGCCAGTCGCGGATCTCGACGCCGTCGACGTGGTTGCCCTCGACAAGCTGGTCGAGGGTCAGGGCCGCGTAGTACGTGCCTCGGATGTCGACGCCGTCGAGGACGATCTGGTGGTCACCGACGGCAACGACGTACCCCTCGGCCGGCAGACCGGCGGCCGGTTCGACGTCGAGGCCGGTGCCGCCGAGATGGACGGTCACTGCGGCCTCGCCGTCGACGATCGTGGTCACGCCGGCGCGGGTCAGGGTGTCGCGGACGAGCCGCTCGGCATCGGGATCGGTGGTCGGTCCGTGCACCAGACCGACCCTGTTACCGAGGTCGAATCCGTCCGGACGGGTGCTGGTCTGCTGAGGGTCAGGGGTCACAGCCCTATCCACTCAGCGCGCGGACCTACCCGTCAAGACACCCGGGTGAGCTTGAGGACCGGGATCGTACGAATGCCCGCCGTGCGAACCTCGTACTCGGCGAAGCCTGGGTAGCGTCGCGCCTGCTCGGCGTAGATGCGGTCGCGGTCCGCGCCGGTCACATCGTCGACGGACACCTTGTACGTCTCGGTGCCGACCTCGACGACGCCCTCACCGGCGGAGACCAGGTTGCGGTACCAGTCCGGGTTCGTGGGCGCGCCGCCCTTGCTGGCGAACACGTAGATGACGGCCGGGTCGGTCTCGTCGGCCAGGTACATCGTCGGAGCGATGAACTCCTGTCCGCTCCGGCGGCCGATGTGGTGCAGAAGCACCATCGGGGCGCCTTCGAAGTTGCCGCCGACCTTGCCTTCGTTCTCCCGGAACTCGGTGATGACGTTCGTGTTCCAGTCGCTCATATCGTTTCCTCCGCAGATTTTCTAAAGCAAGCCTGCGTGGTCCAACGCGAGATAGGCGGCATCAATTCCGGTCATCGCACCCGGAGTGCGCAGCTCGGCACGGAACGCGTCCACGGTCAGCTCGACCGGGACGCAGTCCTCGGCCTCGTCGAGCTGTTGTTTGCCGTCCGGGCGGCAGCCGCGCGCGATCGCGACGTACTTGCGGAAGGTCGAGGACGCCCCGGACCACTGCCAGCCGACGACGTCGAGCGTCTCGCAGGTGTAGCCGGTCTCCTCCTCGAGCTCCCGCGCGCCGGCGACGGCCACCTCTTCGCCGGGCTCCACCAGGCCGCCCGGCAGGTTCGTCACCACGGAGTCGGGGCCGGCGCGGAACATCCGGATCGTCACGATCCGGCCCTCCGGCGTCAGTGGCAGCACGGTGATCCCGGACGCGATCCCGGCCTCGGGGCCGAGGACGTCCCACTCGACCTCACGGCCGTCGGGCATCCGGTACCGCCGCAGCCGCACGGTCAGGAAGCGCTGGAAACCCGGCTCCTCCTCCAGCAGCTCCCACGGAACCGGATCGGCGGGCCGAGACGACTCAGCCGCCACGTTGTCGGTGACGGCTGAGGTCTCGTGCTGGTCCGTCACAGGGGACGGTTGTCGTCAGGATCTTCCGGCGGAGCGATCGGTGCGTCATCCGCCGGCGGGGCGACCGGGGAGTCATCGGCCGACGCAGTCGTCTCCGCGCTGTCGTCCTTGTCGGCGGCGTCGGTGTCGGCCGGCGCGGTGGGCTCCTCCGCAGGACGCGACTCGGACAGGATCCGGGCCAGCGTCTCCTCGGAGATCCGCTTGAACTTGCGCACCTGGGTCCGGGTCCGGTCCAGGACCGCGACCTCGAGCTGGTCCGGCGTCAGCTGCCGGACCTCGGTGCCGTCGTGGCCGAGCGCGTCGACCGCGAGCCGGAGCGCGCCCGCGAGCGAGATGCCCTCGGAGTAGTGCTCGCCGATGTAGTCCGCGACCTGGTCGGCCGGGCCGCCCATCACGGCGTACCCCTGCACGTCGGCGATGGAGCCGTCGTACGTGAGCCGGTAGACCTGGTCGTCGGACGGAGCGGCGCCGATCTCGGCGACCAGGATCTCGACCTCGAGCGGCTTCTCACCGCCGGAGGAGAAGATCGCGCCGAGTGTCTGCGCGTACGCGTTGGCCAGCGCCCGGCCGGTGACGTCGCGCCGGTCGTAGGAGTACCCGCGCATGTCGGCCAGCCGCACGCCGGCGATCCGCAGGTTCTCGAACTCGTTGTACCGGCCGACGGCGGCGAACGCCATCCGGTCGTAGATCTCGGCCACCTTGTGCAGCGCGGGCGAGCGGTTCTCGGCCACGAACAGGATGCCGTCGGCATATTGCAGCGCGATCGCGCTGCGGCCCTTGGCGATGCCCTTCCGGGCGAAGTCGGCCCGGTCCCGCATCAGCTGCTCGGGCGAGACGTAGAACGGAACGCTCATCGAAGGTGTCGTCCTCTTATCAGTCGAAGGGCGGGGGTCAGGTCAGGGACGTCGCGGCCGGGCCGTCAGGACGCCGGTGCCGTTGGCTCCAGGCCGCGTCGACGAGCGCCGCCACCTCGTCCTCGGGCAGCCGCCGGTAACCGTCCGCGGTGACCACGCCGACCACCGGGAAGATCCGCCGGAGCATGTCCGGGCCGCCGGTCGCCGAGTCGTCGTCGGCCGCGTCGATCAGCGACTGGATCATCACCGTCACGCAGTCGGTCTCGGACAGGTCCTCGCGGTACAGCTTCTTCAGCGCGCCGCGGGCGAACAACGAGCCCGAGCCGACGCTGTAGAAGTGGGTCTCCTCGTACCGCCCGCCGGTCGGGTCGTAGGAGAAGATCCGGCCGCCCTTGATGTCCTGGTCGTACCCCGCGAACAGCGGCACCACGGTCAGGCCCTGCATCGCCATCGGCAGGTTGCCCCGGATCAGCGCGCTGAGCCGGTTGGCCTTGCCGTCGAGGCTGAGCGTCGCGCCCTCGAGCTTCTCGTAGTGCTCCAGCTCGACCTGGAACAACCGGACCATCTCGATCCCGAAACCGGCCGAACCGGCGAACGCGACCGCCGAGTACTCGTCGGCCGGGAACACCTTCTCGATGTCACGCTGGGCGATGATGTTGCCCATCGTGGCCCGCCGGTCGCCGGCCATGATCACGCCACCGGGGAAGGTGGCCGCGACGATCGTCGTACCGTGCGGGACCTCACTGGACAGGTCACCCGAACCCAGGGCCCGTCGTCCCGGCAACAGGTCGGGCGCGTGCCCGGCCAGGAAGTCCATGAACGACGAGCCACCTGGGGTCAGGAAGGCTTCCGGCAACCGGCCGGAGGCATCAGAAGTCATCGAGCGGTTCACTCCCCACCCTTTTGCACGAATCCGCGGACGAACTCCTCGGCGTTCTCCTCGAGGACCTCGTCGATCTCGTCCAGGATCGAGTCGACATCCTCGTCGAGTCGCTCTTTGCGCTCCTGGACGTCCTCCGACGCCTCGACCTGCTCGACCTCTTCCTCGGTCGACGAACGCTTGGGCTGCTTGTGCTGCTGCCCGCCGTCTTTCGCCATGGCCAAACACCTCCTAGAACCGCTGGGAAGGCCGCCCAACCGACCCTCCTATAGCGACCCTACCCGGCGGCGCCCCCAGTAATGGTGCGAACCAGGTCACTGGCGGTGTCGCATTGGTCAAGAAGTGCGCCGACGTGCGCTTTCGTACCCCGCAGCGGGTCCAGCGTCGGGATCCGTTGCAGTGACTCCTTACCGGGCAGATCGAAGATCACCGAGTCCCAGGAGGCGGCCGCGACCTGCGGCGCGTACTGCTGCATGCAGCGGCCGCGGAAGTACGCGCGGGTGTCGGTCGGCGGGTGCGCCACCGCCATCCGGATCTCCTCGTCGGTGACGATCCGCTGCATCCGGTTCGATTTCACCAACCTGTAATACAGGCCCTTGTCCGGACGGAGATCGGCGTACTGCAGGTCGATCAGGTGCAGCTTCGGGTCGTCCCACTCGAGACCGTCGCGGTCGCGGTACTGCTGGAGCAGTTTGTACTTCGCGACCCAGTCGAGCTGGTCGGACAGCTTCATCGGGTCGATCGCGAGCTGGTCGAGGATCTGCTCCCAGCGGTGCAGGATGTCCTTGGTCTGCCGGTCCGCGTCGTCGCCGTACTTGTCCTCGACGTACTTGCGGGCCTGCTCCAGGTACTCCGCCTGCAGCTGGACGGCGGTGATCTTGCGGCCGTCCTTCAGCGTCAGCAAATGCGTGCAGGACGGGTCGTGGCTGACCTCGTGCAGCGCGGAGACCGGCCGGTCGACGCCGAGGTCGTCGGTCAGCCAGCCGTCCTCGATCATCGCGAGCACGAGCGACGTCGTACCGACCTTGAGGTACGTCGAGATCTCGGACAGGTTCGCGTCGCCGATGATCACGTGCAGCCGGCGGTACCGGTCCGGATTCGCGTGCGGCTCGTCGCGGGTGTTGATGATCGGGCGCTTCAGCGTCGTTTCCAGGCCGACCTCGACCTCGAAGTAGTCGGCCCGCTGGCTGATCTGGAACCCGTGCGCCGCGCCGTCCTGGCCGATGCCGACCCGGCCGGCGCCGGTGACCACCTGACGGCTGACGAAGAACGGCGTCAGGTGCCGCACGATCGACGCGAACGGCGTGGACCGGCGCATCAGGTAGTTCTCGTGCGAGCCGTACGATGCGCCCTTGTTGTCGGTGTTGTTCTTGTAGAGGTTCAGCTGCGGGGCGCCGGGGATCAGCCGGGCCTGCCGCGCGCCCTCCATGATCACCAGCTCGCCGGCCTTGTCCCAGACCACCGCGTCCCGCGGGTTGGTGGTCTCCGGAGCGGAGTACTCCGGGTGGGCGTGGTCGACGTACAGCCGGGCGCCGTTGGTGAGGATCACGTTCGCCAGGCCGGTCTCCTCGTCGGTGAGCTGGCTGGAGTCCGCCACCTCCCGGCTGAGGTCGAATCCTCGCGCGTCGCGTAACGGGTGCTCCTCGTCGAAGTCCCATCGCGTCTTGCGCGCGAGCGGCTGCGTCTGCGCGTAGCCGTTCACCACCTGGCTCGAGGTCAGCATCGGGTTGGCCCCGGGCTGGCCCGGCACCGAGATCCCGAACTCGGTCTCGGTACCCATGATCCGCCGAACACTCATGCGAACGAGCCTACGCGGTACCGGCGACTAAAGGGGTTGCTGTGTCCACAGGGTTACATGTGAGACTGCGCCCGTGGACGAATTGGTGGCGATCCTGGACCAGGACAACCATGTCACCGGTTCCGCGCCACGGTCGGTGATGCGGCGCGACAACCTGCGCCATTCCGCCACCGGAGTAGTCGTCCGGAATACGGCCGGTGACATCTACGTGCACCGCCGTACGCCGATCAAGGACCTGTACCCGAGCCGGTACGACTTCTCTGCCGGCGGGGTCGTCGCGGCCGGTGAGGACCCGTTCCACGCCGTCGTACGGGAGCTGGAGGAGGAGCTCGGGATCTCGGGCGTCGAGCTGACGCGGTTGCCGGAGGGCGACTACGCCGACGACCACACGCACTACCACGCGTACCTGTACACGTGCGTCTGGGACGGCCCGGTGCGGCACCAGCCGGAAGAGGTCGAGTGGGGCGCCTGGATGTCCCCCGCCGAGCTCGTCGCCAAGCTCGACGATCCGTCGTGGTCGTTCATGCCGGACGCGGTGGGTCTGCTCGGGGACTTCGTCCGGAGTCTGGCGACCATCGACCAGGGCTGGGACAGCGACGCCTGGATCGACGGTCGGTGGATCCACCGCTCCCCACGGCGGCCCGAGGTGCGCCCCAGGCTGCTCGCTGAAGCCACGCTCCTCCCCTGGCTCGCCCCGCAGCTGCCCCTGCCCGTCCCGGTGCCTGAGCTGACGGACAACGGCGTACGGCACCTGATGCTGCCCGGCTCACCTTTCACCGACGGCGGTACGGCGACGGGCCGCGAGCTGGGCGCCTTCCTCAAGGCCCTGCACGCTGTGGATCCGGTCGAAGCGGTCGCGCGTGGTGCGCTGGACGCGGCCACGGCCGATGCCGAGAAGGCGGTGTTCCTGAAGGAGTGCAAGACCCAGGTAGTGCCGCTGCTGCCTTCTGAAAGGCGCGGCCGCGCCCTGGACCTGCTCGACCGCGTGGCCAACGTCCGGACCTCCTTGATCCATTGCGATCTGGGTCCGGACCACGTCCTCATGGCCGACGGTCAGATCACCGGCATCATCGACTGGACGGACGCCGTCATCGGCGACCCCGCGCTGGACCTCTGCTGGCCCCTCAACGGCGCTCCAGAAGCACTCAGGACCGGTCTGATCGAGGTGTACGAACCCACCTCTGACCAGGTAGAACGCGCCGAGGACTGGGCCCGCCTCTCCCCCTGGTACGGCGTCCACCGCGGCCTGCTCCTCGACCTGCCGGACGACGTGACGAATGGTCTGCAGGACATCCTGAATCGGCTCTGATGCAACCATCCGCCGGCTGTCCGGTCATTAGAGGGTGTGAAGACCACCCTGACTGACGACACGGAGCTGTGGGAGCGATTGCGCGTCGGGGACCATTTCGCGCTCGGCGAGCTGTTCGACCGGTACGCGGACGACGTACGGGCGTTCGCGTTCCGGCGTACCGCGTCCTGGAGCACCGCCGACGATGTGGTCCAGTCGACGTTCCTCAGCACCTGGAGACGCTTCCAGCGAAACCCACCCGGTCCGCTGACGGCGTCGAGCGCCCGCGGCTGGCTGCTCGTCGTGGCGGGCAACGAATGCCGGGCGCTGGCTCGTACGGCGGCCAGGCTGCGCAACGTGCTCACCCGCCTGCCTGACCCTGCACCCGACGACGACCATGCACCCGACGTCGCCCGCCGTCTGGACGACGAACGCCAGATGTCGGCGATCCGTCGCGCGGTGGCCGAACTCCCCCGGCACGAGCGCGAGACCCTCGAGCTCGTCGTCTGGTCCGGACTCACTACAGCCGAGGCCGCGGACGCGCTCGGCGTACCGGTCGGGACCGTCAAGGCCCGGCTCCACCGCACCCGCCGCCGCTTCCCCGACCTGTTGACCCGGGTCGCCCTCAACGAGGAGCTCTCATGAACACCCAACTCGAACCACCGCGGGTTCCGCCGTTGAGCGCCGCCGAGCGGTCCCGACTCCGCAATCAGGTGATGGACAGGACCCGGCCCGGCGACCACCGCCCTGGCCGGCGGTGGATCGCACCGGCTGTCGCCGTCGGAGCCGTCGCCGCTGTCGTGGCCGGAACGCTGGTCGTCACCCAGAAGTCACCCGACGACACAGGAGCGGCCGGTACGTCGACCGTCTCGCCCGAGGCAAAGGTGGGCGTCGATCTCGGCCCGGTCCCGCAGGCCGACGTGGCCAAGATCGTCGCCGACTGCCAGTTCCCGGACGAGCCGGGTCCGGCCCAGCTCGTCTGGAGCCGTCATGTCCGGGGTATCACCAAAGACAGCACCGCGCTGGTGGCAGTGGCCCTGGACACGAACAAGGCGACTACGCAGCCGCCGGTGATCAACGGCCATCGCAAGCCGGGGGGCGGAGGAGCTCCGTCCACCGCGAAGCTCGGGTACCGGTACTGCATGACGCGGACGCCGCCGAGCGGCAAGCTCGGCGCGATCGGAGCGGTCGGGCGGGTCGACGACAAAGCCTGGCGAACCCAACCCACCCAGCAGCGCGCATTGGTGGCGCTCGGCACCACGGACGGCGACTTCACCAACGACCTCACCACGCTGCAATCGTGGCGGCTCTACCGGGCCCACCCAGATGTCGCCCAGGTCGAGGCGCGGTACGTACTGAACGGGAAGACCGGTCCGTGGACCAGCGGTGTCGTGAGCGACGGCTTCGCCTACATCGAGGTCCAGGCGAACGGGAAGTTCACCGTCGGTCAGAAGCTCAAGACCGAGGTCCGCGCCTTCGACGCGAAGGGGCACCAGCTCCCGATCTAGCGCATACGGCGGGACATCGTCCGGGCGAAGTTGATGCTGACCAGTCCGATCCAGGCGATCAGTACGCCGAAAGGCCCGATCATGCCGGCCGCGATCGCGGTGATCGGGATGGCCGCGACGATCGACACGATCGCCAGCGCCAGGCCGCCGGGGTCGGTCTCGCGGCTGGGATGCCGTCGCGGGGCCGGCTCGGGCAGCGAACCGACGCGTCGCTGGACATCCCGGGCATCGAGCTTCTCCAGGAAGCTGTCGATGATCTCGTTCTCGTACTCCGGCCCCAGTTCCTGCCGTGCCGCCACCGCGGCCCGCAGGTCCTTCCGCACCTCATCCGTCGCCATAACAGCAAGCTAAGGCCGGAAGACCGCCGTACCAATCAGGGAAACCCCCCGATCGCACCGGGTGTTATGCCTACCCCCCGCGACAAACGAACCGCCCCTGGACACATGGTCCAGGGGCGGTTCGCGGTGTCTTACAGGTTGCCTTACAGGTACTGACCGGTGTTGGTCGCGGTGTCGATCGACCGTCCGGGCTCGGTGCCCTGCTTGCCGGAGATGAGCGTACGGATGTAGACGATCCGCTCGCCCTTCTTGCCGGAGATGCGGGCCCAGTCGTCCGGGTTGGTGGTGTTCGGCAGGTCCTCGTTCTCCTTGAACTCGTCCACGCAGGCCTGCAGCAGGTGCTGCACCCGCAGGCCCTTCTGGTTCTCGTCGAGGAATGCCTTGATCGCCATCTTCTTCGCCCGGTCGACGATGTTCTGGATCATCGCGCCCGAGTTGAAGTCCTTGAAGTACAGGACCTCCTTGTCACCGTTGGCGTAGGTGACCTCGAGGAAACGGTTCTCGTCGGCCTCGGTGTACATCCGCTCGACCGTGCGCTGGATCATGCCGTCCACGCACGCCTGCCGGTCGCCGCCGAACTCGCCGAGGTCGTCGACGTGCAACGGCAGCCCACTGGTCAGGTACTTCGAGAAGATGTCCCGCGCCGCCTCCGCGTCGGGGCGCTCGATCTTGATCTTCACGTCCAGCCGGCCGGGCCGCAGGATCGCGGGGTCGATCATGTCCTCGCGGTTGGAGGCACCGATGACCAGGACGTTCTCCAGGCCCTCGACACCGTCGATCTCGCTCAGCAGCTGCGGAACGATGGTGTTCTCCACGTCGGACGAAACCCCGGATCCGCGGGTGCGGAACAGCGAGTCCATCTCGTCGAAGAACACGATCACCGGCATACCCTCGGAGGCCTTCTCCCGGGCCCGCTGGAAGACCAGGCGGATGTGCCGCTCGGTCTCACCGACGTACTTGTTCAGCAGCTCGGGACCCTTGATGTTCAGGAAGAACGACTTCTGTCCTTCCGTCCCGGTCCGCTCGGCGACCTTCTTGGCCAGTGAGTTCGCCACCGCCTTGGCGATCAGCGTCTTGCCGCAGCCGGGCGGGCCGTAGAGCAGCACGCCCTTCGGCGGCTTGAGCTCGTGCTCGAGGAACAGGTCCTTGTGCAGGTACGGCAGCTCGACCGCGTCCCGGATCTGCTCGATCTGGCCGGTCAGGCCGCCGATCTGGGTGTAGTCGATGTCCGGGACCTCTTCGAGGATCAGCTCCTCGACCTCGGACTTCGGGATCTTCTCGTACACATACCCGGAGCGCGCCTCGAGCAGCAGCGAGTCGCCGGCCCGCAGCGGCACGTCGAGCAGCGGCGACGCGAGCCGCACCACCCGCTCCTCGTCCGCCTGCGCGATGACCAGCGCCCGCTCGCCGTCGGCGAGCAGCTCCTTCAGCATCACCACGTCGCCGACGACCTCGAACTCGCAGGCCTCGACCACGTTGAGTGCTTCGTTCAGCATCAGTTCCTGGCCGAGCCGGAGCGCGTCCAGGTCCACCGACGGGCTCGCCGCGACCCGGAGTTTCCGGCCACCGGTGAACACGTCCAGCGTGTCGTCTTCATTGCGTCCGAGGAAGGTGCCGAATCCGGACGGCGGTTGCGCCAGCCGGTCGACCTCCTCCTTCAGGGCGATGATCTTCTCTCGCGCCTCCCGCAGCGTGTCGGCCAGCCGCTCGTTCTGAGCGGTGACACTCGCCAAGGAGGCCTGTGTTTCGGACAGCCTGCTCTCGAGCGACCGGCTGTCTGCCGGGTGCTCGAGCAGCCGCCGTCGCAACGCCGCGACTTCGGCTTCCAGGTACCGGACCTGGTTACGCAGTTCTGCCGCGGTAGGACTCTCGTCTCCAGCCACGATCATCACCTCACCATGTGGGGCTCGACCCTATGGACCTTACCCAGAAAACCTCGCCGGGCAAGCTGAATCCCATCACGTGTCGGTTGCGGATGAACCAGTTGCCTTCGGCATGTCGTCGGTTGATTCCGCCCGGGCCTCTTCGCGACGAGGCCCGAGGTAATCGTCGCCGTACGCGCCAGGCGCGGGGCGTCGCTTCTTCCGGGGTGCCTGCACCCCGTGCGCCATCCTTCGTGCTGTGACCAGGAAGGCGGTGTGACCTTGCATCCGGTGGCCCGGTCGAACGGCAAGGCCTTCTACATGCCAGTCTCGCACGAGTGACTCCCACGCGCGCGGCTCAGTGAACTCGCCGTGTGCCCTCAGCGTCTCCACAAAGCGGCTCAGCTGCGTCGTGGTGGCCACATAGGCACAGAACACCCCACCGGGTGAAAGCGCCTCAGCAACCGCGTCAACGCATTCCCACGGCGCCAGCATGTCGAGCACGACGCGGTCCACGTTCTGCTCGTTCAGCTTCTCGACCAGGTCGCCCACCTCGAGCCGCCAGGCCGGGTGCTCGCCGCCGAAGAAGCCGGTGACGTTCTTCCGCGCGACCTCGGCGAAGTCCTCCCGGCGCTCGAACGAGATCACCTGGCCGTGGATCCCGACCGCCCGCAGCAGCGCCGTGGTCAGCGCGCCGGAGCCGGCGCCCGCCTCGACCACCTTGGCGCCCGGGAAGATGTCGGCCATCGTCACGATCTGCGCGGTGTCCTTCGGGTAGATCACCGCCGCTCCGCGCGGCATCGACACCGAGTAGTCGGCCATCAGCGGGCGCAGCGCGAGGTACTCGACACCGCCCTTGGACCTGATCACGACCGCGTCCGGGCCGTCGATCAGCTCGTCGTGAGCGATCCCGCCCTTGGTCGTGTGGAAGATCTTCCCGCGCTCCAGGTTGACCGAGTGCCGGCGGCCCTTCGAGTCCTGCAGAGTGATCCACTCGCCCTCCTGCAGCGGTCCGTGATGGACCCCGGAGAACGCCTGGTCGGGAAAGTCACGCAAGTCAGCCATAAGGCGCTCACCTTAACTTTCGGTCACGACAACCGAGTAATCAGCGCGAGCGGAAGGCGCGTTCCACGTCCGCGGTCGCGAGTACGCCGTACACCGCGCCGCTCGCGTCGAGGACGAGGTACTCCGAGGCCGGATGCTCGCGCAACGTGGCAAGGATCTCCTCGCCGGTGTCGTTGACGCCGATGATGTGGCCCGCGCCGATGGCGGTCGAAACCTCGCTCACCGTGGTCCACGGCCGCTGGTTCGGGGCGACGGCGGCGACCGCGTTCTCCGACACCAGCGCGTGCGGTTTGCCCTCGCCGTCGATCACCACGACCGCTCCGGCCTGGGTCTGACCCGCGAGCCGGACCGCTTCGGAGATCGGCGTACCGGAATGTACGGCGACGGCGCGGCGGGCCAGTGTGCGGACCTGGAGGCTGGGCAGCTTGCGCCGGAGCCGGGCCTGCATCAGGGACGCGGTCGAGCCGGTCCAGAGGAAGAAGCCGACGAGCAGCGCGATGATGAAATCGATCATCGACGGCTGCCAACCCCAGATCTCCTCGAGCAGCACCGGCACGGCCAGCACCGAGATCGCGAGCAGCCGGCCGGCCCACGCGGCGACGATGGTGCCGGTGTGCATGTTGCCGGTGAACTTCCAGACGATCGCCCGCAGTACCCAGCCGCCGTCCAGCGGCAGGCCGGGCAGCAGGTTGGTGACGCCGACGATCAGGTTGGCGATGCCCAGTTCCCACAGCGCGACGTACCCGACACCCTCGTCGAACGCCCGGGACCCGAGGTACGCGAGCCCGCCGACGACCAGCGATGCGATTGGGCCGACCACCGAAACGGCGAACTCCTCGAGCGGCGACTTCCGCTCGCCCTCGATATGCGTGCCGGCGGCGAAGAAGCCGAGGTTGATCTCGGAGACGCCGATGCCGAACCGCAGTGCCATCAGCGCGTGCGCCAGCTCGTGGACCAGGATCGACAGCGTGAACGCGACCACGAACGCGAACGCCGCCGCGTACCGCCAGCCGCCCAGTTCGGGGAACTGCTGACCGATGATCGCGGCGAACCCGACCGCGAGCAGCATCGCGACCGGCAGCCACGTGAATCGCATCGTCAGCCGGATCCCGCGGATACGACCGAGCACCCAGGTGCCGGGCGGTGGTGGACCGGCCTGCTGGGCGGGGTTCTGGGGATCACGCGAGTCTGGCATCAAGCCAAACCTACTTTGCCGTCGGTAACTCCGTGCTACACACCCACCGTGAGAGTCGCGATGTATCCCTGATCGACATCTCCCGTCACCGCCGCCAGCTGATGTACGCCGTCGTCGTCGCCGAACACGTTGTCGTTCTCCAGCGACGTCCGGCTCAGGTTCTGCGCGCTTCCGTGGTACCCGTCGGTGCCGTAGACCGTGCTGCAGGCGTCCTTCGGGAGCGCGAGCTGCGAGGTGCGCGTGATCCGGCCGGCCTTGGTCGCGTCGTCGAGGCTCGAGTAGACCTCGAAGTGGATGTGCGGCCAACGGCCTTGGTACGCGGCGGGGAAGACCGTGGTGAACGTGACCTTGCCGGCGGCATCGGCGGCCTGGACGCCGCGGAGGTAGTTCTCGTCGGCCGCGCCGTCGGAGTACAGCGAGTAGCGGCCTTGAGCGTCGCAGTGCCAGAGGTAGATCGCGGCGCCTTCGAGCGGACTGTTCTTGCCGGCGTCGAGGACGGTGAGCTCGACGGAGAGCGGTACGCCGTTCGCCTGACCGGAGGCTGTGCCGAAGGACTTGGTGATGTCGCTTCGGACGATGCCGGACTGGTTGAGCACGTTCGGCCCGTTGGAGCCGTCGCCGGGGAACGGACCGCCGGTCTCCTGCGGAATCTCATCGACACTGGTCGAGGTGGTCGAAGGTGACGAGCAGCCCGCGACCGCGATCAGGCCGGCGCCTGCGACCAGCCCCAGGAAGCGGCGGCGGTGGAGGGTGGCGAGGTCGTACGACAGGCCGCGGTCGTGGTTCGGCGGTGGGTGGCGGTTCATACGTCCAGGGTGGCGCGTCCGGCCGATGGTCGGCCGAAAGGCGGCTGGGAGTTTGCTGGGTTTTCCACAGGGCGGAGTGGGGTGCGCGCGAAGTGTCGGTGGTTGTGCCTAGGGTTTCGGTATGAGCGTTGCAGCTGCAGTCGATCCACATGTGCATCCGCGCGGGGCGTTGTCGCCGTCCCGAGCCGCGGACTTCATGAGCTGCCCGCTGAAGTACCGGTTCCGTGTCGTCGACCGGTTGCCGGAGAAGCCGTCGGCCGCCGCGGTGCGCGGCACCGTCGTGCATGCGGTCCTTGAGCGACTGTTCGACCTGCCGCGCGGGCAGCGGACGTTGGAGCAGGCTGCGGAGCTGCTCGAGCCGCAGTGGCAACGGATCCTCGAGGAGGAGCCGGAGGTCGCCGAGCTGTTCGCCGAGGATGCGGACGGTGAAGAGCTGGCGAAGTGGCTGGCCGAGGCGCACCAACTGCTCGGGAAGTACTTCACGCTCGAAGACCCCAACGCCCTGGAGCCCGCCGAGCGCGAGCTGTACGTCGAGACCGCGCTGGACTCAGGTCTCGTACTGCGCGGGTACGTCGACCGTCTCGACGTCGCGCCGACGGGTGAGATCCGGGTCGTCGACTACAAGACCGGTCGCTCGCCGTCGGAGTTCTTCGAGGCCAAGGCCCTGTTCCAGATGAAGTTCTACGCGCTGGTGCTGTGGAAGCTGCGCGGTGTCGTGCCGGCCATGCTCCAACTGGTCTACCTGGGCAACGGCGAGATCGTCCGCTACATCCCCGACGAGGCCGACCTCCGCGCCTGCGAGCGCAAGGTCTCGGCCCTCTGGGTCGCGATCACCCGCGCCCTCGACTCCGGCGACTGGCGGCCGAGCCCGGGCCCGCTCTGCGACTGGTGCGACCACAAAGCGATCTGCCCCGCCTGGGGCGGCACACCCCCGCCCCTTCCGACCCGCTCGGTCGAAGAGGTCGCCGCCGAGTCGGCCGGCATCGACCTGATCACGGTCGACGGCTGATCCCCTCCACCCGACAGGGATGAACCCTTCGATACGGTTCGTCGCTTGACGTCCTCCCCGCCGTACGGCGGGGATTCCAACCCGTCTACACAGAAGTAGTGAGTTGAGGTTCACGCTTCACTGACATCCGCGTTGACCTGTCTCTGCGTGCTCTGACCGCCCGTCCGGCGGCGATGTTGATCGCTGCATTCACATCAGCATGGTTGCGATGTCCGCAGCACCGGCACCGGAACGCTTGGCTCTCACGATTCTCCGGTGCGCGGTGGCCGCAGCGCGAACATGTCTGACTCGTATAGGCGGGATGAACCCGCTCGACTCTGGTTGGAGCTTTGTCCTCGAGCCGCCGCACCAGAAGCCCCCAGCCGCTGGCGAGGATGGCACGGTTCAGCGCTGCCTTGTTGCGACGCCGGTTCGGCAGGTAGCCACCAGGCAGGGCAGGATCCGGTATCGGGCGCGGTCGCCGCGCCATCTGTGGGATCCGCAGGTTCTCGACCCGGATCAGGTCGAAGCGACGTGCAATGTCCGTCGATACCTTCTCTATCCAGTCCCTCCGGCGATCGACGGATCGGGCATACATCTTCGCGATAGCGCTCTTGACCCGCTGCCTGCGCTTCGAGCCGCGACGTGCTCTGGCCAGGCGTCGTTGAAGAATGACCAGCCGGTCGTGCTCGGAGTCGCGGATCCCCGGGCAGTGGAGCAACTCACCTGTCGAGAGCGCCACGGAGACCGAAATGCCGCGATCGATCCCGACAACCTTCCCCGTTCCGGGTGCCGGAATCGATGCAGGCACGACGGCGAACGCGATGTGCCACCGACCGACGCGATCACAGGTGATCCGGTACGACTTCGCCGCCGGCACGCTGCGGCTGACCCGGAACCGGACCCAGCCGAGCTTCGGGACCAAGACTCGTGCCCACTTGCGGTTGATTCGTTCGACCCGCTGCGCCTGCGGTCCGGCCACGCGGAAACCTTCGTGCTGTCCCATCCGACGCCAGGTCGGACGGCCGTGGGTGCCGGCAATGTAATTCCTGCGAGCTTGCTCGAAATCCCGCAACGCTTGCTGTTGGACGATCTGCGAGCCAGCCCTCAGCCAGCCGAATGCAGCCCTCGCCGCGGTCAATTGCCTGGCTTGCTCGGCGTACCCAGGAATCCCTCGCTGGCCGGGCTTTCTCATCGACCACTGCTCGGTGGCGAGGTTCCACACATACCGCGCGTGCGCGCAGTGACCGAGTAAGCCAGTAACCTGCGCAGGTGTGGGATCCAAGCGAAAGCGAGACACGCTTGGTAGCCAATCAGCGACCGCCGACAAATTCTGCGACCACCTCGGAGGGAGGGAGTCGCTGCTTCTCCGCTGTCAACGACGGACGAAGCTGCGACCCGATTGATGAATGAGATTGCCGTTCGGGCGGTCGGGGTGTGGAAGGTGTACGGCGGGGGCCAGACGCGGGTGGACGCGCTGGCCGACGTGAGTGCGGACTTCGGGAAGGGCCGGTTCACCGCGATCATGGGGCCGTCCGGCTCCGGGAAGTCGACGCTGCTGCACTGTCTCGCCGGGCTGGACCAGCCGTCGGACGGCAAGGTGTTCCTCGGTGAGGTCGACCTGACCGCGCTGCCCGAGAAGCAGCTGACCCACCTGCGCCGGGACCGGATCGGCTTCGTCTTCCAGGCGTTCAACCTGGTGCCGACCCTGACCGCGCTCGAGAACATCACGCTCCCGCTCGACCTGGCCGGACGGAAACCCGACCAGGAGTGGCTGACCACGGTCATCGACGCGATCGGCCTCACCGACCGGCTGAGCCACAAGCCGTCCGAGCTGTCCGGCGGCCAGCAGCAGCGGGTCGCCTGCGCCCGCGCGCTCGTCTCCCGCCCGGATGTGGTGTTCGCCGACGAGCCGACCGGCAACCTCGACTCCCGCTCCTCCGCGGACGTTCTCGACTTCCTCCATCGCTCCGTCCGCGACTTCGGCCAGACCGTTGTCATGGTCACGCACGACCCGACCGCCGCGTCGTACGCCGATCGTGTGCTCTTCCTGGCCGACGGCACGCTGCAGTCCGAGCTGCTCGACCCGACCGCCGAGTCCGTGCTCGACACCATGAAGAAGCTCGAAACGACGCTGCCTGCCGAACACGTGGCGGGCTGATGTTCAAGCTCGGCCTCCGCTCGGTCCTCGCGCACCGGCTCCGGTTCGTCCTGTGCACCCTCGCCGTCACGCTCGGCGTCGCGTTCGCCGGCGGTGCGATGGTCTTCACCGACACCCTCTCGCACGCCCTGAAGAAGAACTTCGCGGTGAGTACGGCGGATATCACCGTCACGCCGTCGTCCCCGATCGAGACCGGCACGGACCGCCCCGCGACGTTCCAGTCCGAGGTCGCGGACCGCGTCGCCGCCGTCCCCGGGGTGGCGAGCGCGATCCCGCAGCTGATGGTCAGCGATGTCGAGATCCTCGGCCCGGACGGCAAGAAGATCGAGAACTACGGGCTGACCAGCTTCGGAGCCGCCTGGCCTCGCGATGCCGCGACCGCGCCGTTCAAGCTGGTCGACGGCACTCCACCGTTCGGTGGCAGCCAGCTGGCGCTCGACGAGTCGACCGCGAGCCGCGCAGGCTACGGGATCGGTGACCAGGTCAGGATCGTCACGCCCACCCAGGCTCTCAGCGCGACCCTCACCGGGACGACCACTCCAGCTGTTGCGGGCGCCGCGGCCGGTGCGCCGCTGGTCAGCTTCGACGGTGCGACGGCTCAGCGCCTGCTGCTGGGCAAGGCGGGCTGGACGTCGATCACCGTCGCACTCAAGCCAGGCTCGGACGCCGACACCGTCAGCAAGGCGATCTCCACGACCATCGGCGACTCCGTAAAGGTCCGGACCGCGAAGCAGGTCTCGGCCGACGGCCAGCACGATCTCGACACCACCTTCGGCGGCTTCAGCACCGTGCTCGTGCTGTTCGCCTGCCTCGCGTTGTTCGTCGGCACGTTCCTGATCGTCAACACGTTCGCGATGGTCGTCGCGCAACGGTCCCGCGAGCTCGCGATGCTGCGGGCGATCGGCGCGTCCCGCGGTCAGGTCACCAGCTCGATCGTGGTCGAGAGCGCCGTCATCGGCTTCCTCGGCTCCACGCTGGGCCTGTTGATCGGTATCGGCGTGGCCGTCGCGATCAGATTCACGTACGAGACGCTCGACCTCCGCATCCCGACCGCCTCGCTCCAGGTCACCCCGACAACGATCATCGCCTGCTACATCATCGGCATCGGCGTCACGGTCGCCGCGGCGGCGCCGGCTGCGCGCCGGGCCGGGAAGCTCCCGCCGATCGCCGCGATGCGCGACGACGTCACCGTCGCGGAACGCTCGCTGCTCGTACGCATCCTGATCGGCGCCTTCGTGCTGCTGATGGCCGTCCTGCTGTACGCGATCGGCCTGAACGCCGGCGGCCTGCCGGGCGTCGTACTCATCGTTCTCGGGGCCGGCACCGCCGTCATCGGCATCGTGATGCTCAGTCCGCTCCTCAGCCGGTACGTCGTCCGCGGGCTGATGTACCCGTTCGGCCGTAAGGCGCCGGTCACCCTCGGCCGCCGTAACGCCGAGCGGAACCCCCGCCGTACGTCGGCCACCGCGTCGGCGCTGATGATCTCGGTCTCGCTGATCTGCGGCCTGATGGTGATCGCCGCCTCGGCGAAAGCCTCGATCAACCAGAACATCGCCGACGCACTCGGCACCTCGCAGATCCTCATCACCACCGACGGCACGCCCGCGTTCAGCACCCAGGTCGGCGACCGGACGGAGAAGGTCACCGGCGTCCGGTCCGTCCACCGGGTCCGGACGGAGACCGGCAAGGTCGGAAAGACCAACGTCCAGGTGACCGGGGTCAGCGACGGCACGCTCGACGGCCCGATCACCACCACGTTCGACTCCGGCTCCGCGGCCGCGCTCGGCTCCGGCCAGGCCCTCCTCCCCCGGAACCTCGCGACAACGCTCGGCGTCACCGTCGGCAAGACCTTCGAGCTGGCCACCGCGGCCGGCACCCACAAGCTCACCGTCGGCGGGATCCTCGGGCCGAACCGGCAGCTCAACGCGGTGATCGTCTCGCTGCCGACGTACCAGACCATCGGCGGCACGACCAGCGACAACCTCCTGTACGTCGAAGTTGCTGACGGCAACCAAGTCGGCCAGGTCCGGGCCGATATTCTCGGCAATCTGGCCACGGACTACCCGTCGATGCAGGTCCGCGACCAGCAGGCGTACGCCGCCGCCGCGCGCGAGCCGGTGAACGGCGTACTCGCCGCTGTCGGGTTCCTGCTCGTGCTCGCGGTCCTGATCGCGTTGCTCGGCATTGTGAACACGCTCGGACTCGGTGTGGTCGAGCGCACCCGCGAGATCGGCCTGCTCCGGGCGGTCGGGATGGACGCGCCGCAGCTGAGCCGGATGCTGCGGGTCGAATCGATCGCGATCACGATGTTCGGATCGCTGCTGGGACTGGCGCTCGGTGTCGGCGTCGCGGCCGCGATCCAGTCCGCGATGGTCGACAACGGGCTCAATGTCCGCGATATCCCGGTGCTGCAGCTGGTGGCAGCGGTGGCGGCGGCGATGCTGTTCGGCGTACTCGCTGCTGTTTGGCCGTCACGCCGTGCTGCACGTCTGAATGTGTTGCGAGCAATCGCTTCAGAGTGAGTACTGCAGTGAACTCCTGAGGTGAAGCCATACCAGTGATTCACAGGTAATCTGCCGTTGTGCCGGGGACTGTGCAGTCGATCGAGCGGGCCGCGGCGGTGCTGCGACTCCTCGCCGCCGCGCCTGACGGGCTCGGGGTCGCCGACCTGGGCAACGCACTCGGGCTGGCGAAGACGACCGTGCACGGGATCCTCCGCACTCTGCACCAGGTCGGCTTCGTCGAGCAGGACCACAGCGGCGCGCATTACCACCTCAGCGACGCGTTCGGCCGGCTCGGCGAGAGCTACCTCGACCCGAACGAGCTCCGCAGCCGCGCCATCAACTGGGCCGACTCACTCGCGTCCCGCAGCGGCGAGGTCGTTCGCGTCGGCCGCCTGGTCGAGGGCAAGGTCGTCGTCGTTCACCATGTCTTCCGGCCCGACGACAGCGACCAGGATCTGGACGTCGGTACGACGCTGCCGCCGCATGCGACCGCACTGGGCAAAGCGGTTCTCGCGTACGACGCCAGCGGCGCCTCCCGGCCGCGGAAACTCGAGGCGTTCACGACCCGGACCATCACCGATCCGGCCCGGCTGGCCGAGGAGCTCGCGGCAGTCCGCGCGCGGGGCTGGGCCAGCGAGTTCGAGGAATACACCGTCGAGCTCGCGAGTATCGCCGCGCCGATCCGCGGACTCGGCGGCCTGGTCGTCGGCGCGGTCGGCCTGGCCGGCCGGGTGGAACGCATCTGCGACAGCCGTCTGCGGCACCGCGCCGACCTGGTCACGATGGTCCGCGCCACCGCGGAGGCCATCGCCCGCGACCTACGGGCGGAAGCATGAGCATGATCGGGGGGTGGATTGATGGCTGAGCAGTATGTGGCTGCGGTGGATCAGGGGACGAACTCGACCCGGTGCATCCTGTTCGATCGGCGCGGGCGGTTGGTGTCGGTGGCGCAGCGTGAGCACCATCAGCTCTTCCCCCGGCCGGGTTGGGTCGAGCACGACGCCGGCGAGATCTGGAACAACGTCACCCGCGTGGTGCCCGCAGCGATCAAGCAGATCGGCGCCTCGCCGTCCCAGGTCGTTGCCATCGGCATCGCGAACCAGCGCGAGACCAGCCTGCTGTGGGACCGGCTGACCGGCCAGCCGATCGGCCACGCGGTGACCTGGCAGGACACCCGGACGGACCGGCTCGTCACCGAGCTCTCCGGCACCGAAGGCGCGGACCGCTTCGCGGAGCTGTGCGGTCTCCCGTTGACGACGTACTTCTCGGCGCCACGGATCAAGTGGATGCTCGACCACACGCCCGGGCTGCGGCAGCGCGCCGAGCGCGGCGAGATCCGCTTCGGGACGATGGAGAGCTGGCTGATCTGGAACTTCACCGGCGGCGCGAACGGCGGACTGCACGCCACCGATGTGACCAACGCGAGCCGCACGATGCTGATGAACATCGAGACGCTCGAATGGGACGACCGGCTGCTCGAGGCGTTCGACGTACCGCGCGCGATCCTGCCGGAGATCCGGCCGTCGTCCGGGGTGTTCGCGACGGCGACCGAAGTACTGCCCGGAGTCCGGATCGGCGCGGCGCTCGGTGATCAGCAGGCTGCACTGTTCGGGCAGACCTGCTTCAGCGCCGGTGAGGCGAAGTGCACGTACGGCACGGGATCGTTCCTGTTGCTGCACACCGGGCAGGAGATCGTCCGGTCGAAGCACGGGATGCTGACCACGGTCGCGTACCAGATCGGTGACCACCCGGCGTCGTACGCGCTGGAAGGCTCGATGGCGGTGACCGGGTCGCTGGTGCAGTGGTTCCGGGACGGGCTCGGGATGATCCACACTGCGGCCGAGATCGAGACGCTGGCGCGGACCGTTGAGGACAACGGCGGCGCGTACATCGTGCCGGCGTTCTCCGGCCTGTTCGCACCGCATTGGCGGAGTGAGGCGCGCGGGGTGATCGCCGGGTTGACCGGCTACATCACGAAGGGGCATCTTGCGCGGGCGGTCCTCGAAGCGACCGGTTTCCAGACGCTCGAGGTCGTCGACGCGATGAACGCCGACTCCGGTATCGCGCTGACCGCGCTCAAGGTCGACGGCGGGATGACCGCGAACAACCTGCTGATGCAGTTCCTCGCCGATCTGCTCGACGTTCGCGTCGTACGCCCGATGGTGACCGAGACGGTTTCACTCGGCGCCGCGTACGCCGCGGGGCTGGCCGTCGGGTACTGGCCGGACCTGGAAGGACTCCGCAGCAACTGGCACCGCGCCGGCCAGTGGATGCCGCACATGGATCCGGCCCGCCGCAAGACGGAGTACGCGAACTGGCAGGCCGCTGTCCAGCGCACCTTCAACTGGATCCGCCCCGAGGACCAGGAGCTCTAGTCCCCGGGGCGGTCCGTCAGGCCGGCGAGACGATGTCGGGAGCCTCGAGGCGGACCTTGTCGGCGGACTCGTCGTCGGGCTGGTCCTGGGAGTCGCGTTCGGACTGGACGCGCTTGGTGTAGAACGAGACCTCGCGCTCGATCGTCGCCTCGTCCCAGCCGAGGATCGGGGCGACCAGCCGGGCCGCTGCCTCGGCGGCGCCGACTCCACGGTCCCAGGCCTCGATCGAGATCCGGGTCCGCCGGGCCAGGATGTCGTCGAGGTGACGAGCACCCTCGGCCTTCGCGCCGTACACGATCTCGGCCTTCAGATAGTCCTGCGTGCCGGGCAACTGCTCGCCCAGCGACGGGTCCTCCTCGACCAGCTTGAGTACCTCGTCGACCAGCGCGCCGTACCGGTTCAGCAGGTGCTCGATCCGGGCCACGTGCAGACCGGAGCGCTGCGCGATCAGGTGCCGCTGGTTCCACAGCGCGTGGTACCCGTCGGCGCCGACCAGCGGGATGTTCTTGGTGACGCTCTTCGGCACCCGTCCGTCGAGCGCGGCCGCGGCCGCGTCGATCGCGTCCTTGGCCATCACCCGGTACGTCGTGTACTTGCCCCCGGCAACAACCACCAGGCCGGGCGCGGCGTGCGCGACCACGTGTTCACGGGACAGCTTCGACGTACTCTCCGACTCACCGGCGAGCAGCGGCCGCAGCCCGGCGTACACGCCCTCGACGTCCTCACGGGTCAGCGGCGTCGTGAGTACGGCGTTCACGTGGTCGAGCAGGTACTCGATGTCCTTGCTCGTCGCGGCCGGATGCGCCTTGTCGAGATGCCAGTCCGTGTCCGTCGTCCCGATCAGCCAGTGCCGGCCCCACGGGATGATGAACAGCACGGACTTCTCGGTCCGCAGGATCATCCCGGTGCTGGACTGGATCCGGTCCTTCGGTACGACGAGGTGGATCCCCTTCGACGCGCGGACGTGGTACTGCCCGCGCTCCCCCACCATCGCCTGCGTGTCATCGGTCCAGACGCCGGTCGCATTCACGACCTGCTTCGCCCGGACCTCGAACTCGCGCCCGCTCTCCAGGTCCTTCGCCTGCACGCCGGTGACTCGCTCGCCCTGGCGCAGGAAACCGGTCACCTTCACCCGGTTCGCGACGTGCGCGCCGTACGACGCTGCCGTGCGCGCGAGCTCCATCGTGTGACGGGCGTCGTCGACCTGGGCGTCGTAGTACTGCAACGCGCCGATCAACGCTGACTTCTTCAGCGACGGGACCAGCCGCATCGCGCCGCGGCGGGTCAGGTGCCGGTGGATCGGCAGGCCGGCGCCGTACCCCGAGCTGACCGCCATACCGTCGTACAGCGCGACGCCGGAGCCGGCGTAGAACCGCTCCCACCAGCGGTGCTGGAGCGGGTACAGGAACGGCACCGGCTTGACCAGGTGCGGTGCCAGGCGTTGCAGGAGCAGACCGCGCTCCTGCAACGCCTCGTGCACCAGTCGGAAGTCGAGCATCTCCAGGTAGCGCAGGCCACCGTGGATCAGCTTGCTGGACCGGCTGGAGGTGCCGCTCGCGAAGTCGCGGGCCTCCAGCAGTCCGGTGGTCAGACCCCGGGTCGCGGCGTCGAGCGCCGACCCGGTGCCGACCACCCCGCCACCGATCACCAGGACGTCCAGTTCGCGTCCGTCGGCCATCGCGTCGATCGCGTCGGCCCTCGCTTGCGGTGACAGAGCCACTACGCCCACTGTGCTGTTCCTTCCGATTGCAGTTACTCGTGCTCGATCAGTCGACGTCGACCCAGTCGAGGGTCCGCTGGACCGCCTTCTGCCAGCCCGCGTACCCCTTGGCACGCTGGTCGTCGTCCCACTGCGGCGTCCACCGCTTGTCCTCGTTCCAGTTCTGGACGAGCTCTTCCTTGGTCTTCCAGAACCCGACCGCGAGACCGGCCGCGTACGCCGCACCGAGCGCCGTGGTCTCCGCGACGACCGGCTTGCTCACCGGTACGCCGAGGATGTCGGCCTGCATCTGCATGGCCAGCTCGTTGGCCGTCACACCGCCGTCGACCTTCAGTACGTCGAGCGTCACGCCCGAGTCCTTCTCCATCGCGTCGGTGACGTCCTTGCTCTGGTAGCAGATCGCTTCCAGTGTTGCGCGCGCCAGGTGAGCGTTGGTGTTGAACCGCGACAGCCCGACGATCGCCCCGCGTGCGTCGGACCGCCAGTACGGCGCGAACAGGCCCGAGAACGCGGGCACGAAGTACACGCCGCCGTTGTCCTCGACGGTCCGGGCCAGCGTCTCGATCTCACTGGCGCCGGAGATGATGCCGAGCTGGTCGCGCAGCCACTGCACGGCCGACCCGGTGACGGCGATGGAACCCTCCAGCGCGTAGACCGGCGCCTCGTCGCCGAACTTGTAGCACATCGTGCTCAGCAGGCCGGCCTTCGACCGGACCAGCTCGGTGCCGGTGTTCAGCAGCATGAAGTTACCGGTGCCGTAGGTGTTCTTCGCCTCGCCCGGGTTGAAGCAGACCTGACCGACGGTCGCCGCCTGCTGGTCGCCGAGGTCACCGGTCAGCGCCACGACGCCGCCCACCGGGCCGTTCGCGAGCGTCTCGCCGTACATGTTCGGGTCCGACGACGGACGGATCTCCGGCAGCATCTGCCGCGGGATGTTGAAGAAGCTGATCAGCTCGTCGTCCCAGTCGAGCGTCTCGAGGTTCATCAGCATCGTCCGGCTGGCGTTCGTCACATCGGTGATGTGGACGCCGCCCTCGGTGCCGCCGGTGAGGTTCCACAGCAGGTAGGTGTCGGTGTTGCCGAACACGGCGTCACCGGCCTCGGCGGCCTCGCGGACACCGTCGACGTTCTCCAGGATCCACTGCACCTTGCCGGCCGAGAAGTACGTCGCCGGCGGCAGACCGGCCTTCTGCCGGATCACGTCACCCTTGCCCTCGCGCTCCAGCGCGGAGGCGATCCGGTCGGTCCGGGTGTCCTGCCAGACGATCGCGTTGTAGTACGGACGACCGGTCTTGCGGTTCCACACCACCGCGGTCTCGCGCTGGTTGGTGATGCCGAGCGCGGCCAGGTCGCTCGCGTGCAGGTTGTTGGCGTTGAGCGCGGTCCGGATCACCGAGCTGGTCCGCTCCCAGATCTCCAGCGGGTTGTGCTCCACCCACCCCGCCTGCGGCAGGATCTGCTCGTGCTCCAGCTGGTGGATACCCACCGCGTTGCCGGAGTGGTCGAAGATCATGAATCGGGTGCTCGTGGTGCCCTGGTCGACGGCACCGACGAAGTCAGCCATGGAAAGTCCTCTCCTCACACAGGGGTGGTGTCATGCGCTCGTGTTCTCCTCCGGGATGCGGCCCGGTTCCTCGTCCTCGTCCGCGATCGGCAGGTTCCGTCCGACCAGCAGGTCGTACAGGAACGCACCGAGCAGCGCGCCGAGGATCGGGGCCACGATCGGCACCCAGAAATACAGGTCCCCGAACTGATCCTTCAACGCTCCGCCGTACCCCGTGATCAACGACGCTACCCGCGGCCCGAAGTCACGGGCGGGGTTGATCGCGTACCCCGCGTTGGTGCCCCAGGCCATGCCGATACCGACCACCAGCAGGCCGACGATGAACGGCGCCAGGTTGGCCGCCGGGGCGGTGTTGCGCAGGTCGGTGATGGCCAGGATCACCATCATCAGGATCGCCGTACCGATGATCTGGTCGCGGAAGCCGCCCCACATGTGGACGCCGAGGTCCAGGCTGCCGTTGCCGGGGAGCGTGGAGAACACGCCCTGGGTCTTGATGGTCAGACCGGGGTCGACCTTGTGCAGTGCCTCGGTGTAGTTCCAGCGGACCACCAGAGCCGCCACGAACGCCCCGAGGAACTGCGACAGCGCGTACGGCAGTACCTTCCGCCAGCTGAAGCCGCGGAACGCCGCGAGGGCGACCGTCACCGCCGGGTTCAGATGCGCGCCGGTCATCCGGCCCGCAACGTAGATGCCCAGTGTCACGCCGATACCCCAGGCCCAGGCGATCGAGTCGTGGTCACCGATCCCGCCGGCCACCACCTGCGCCACCACCCCGACGCCGAACAGGATCAGGATGAACGTGCCCGCGAATTCCGCGGAACACTCCCCCAGAAGGGTTTTCGCTTTGACCGCTTCGGTCGTAGCCATACCGAACCTCCCTTCCCCGCCGTGACGACCACGGCTGGCTGGAATCTAGGAGCGATAACCAGACGTGACAACGCCCGCCGTTCGACATTGTCGAACGACGATCCCCGGCTTATGAGCTGCGACACACGGTAATCTCCTGATCACTCAACGGAACATGCCAACCGGGTGCTGTTGTTCGGCGTCTCGCCTGTGGATCAACTCGGTTTCTGGAGGGGTTGGATGAGCGTTTCGCTGCTTGGGGGATGGTTTCCGGCGGGGCTTGAGGTGGTTGCGGCGGGGGTGTTGGTGGCGGCTGTGGGGTGGCGGGATCGGCGGTGGCGGGGGCGGGTGGTGCCGTTGGTGGGGGTTGGGGCGGGGTTGCTGACGCTGGTGGCGGCGTACCCGGGGGCCAAGTTGGCGGGGGTGACGGATCCGTTGCCGTTCTCGGTGTGGTTGTGGTTCGGGGTGGGGCTGGCAGGGGTGATCGTGCTCGCGGTCGGGTGGCGGACTGCGGGGTGGTGGCGGCGGGGTACGGCGGTGGTTGCGGTGGCGCTCGCGGGGTTGGTGTGTGCGAACCAGATCAACCGGTTCGTCGGGTATTACCCGACGATCGACTCGGCGGTGAACGACTGGACCGACACACCATTGCCGGGGCAGGTGTCGATGTCGGGTCTCGCCCACACGGCGGGTACGACGAAGCTGCCGCCGGTGGGGCGGTTGGTCGCGGTGAACATCCCGGCGACGTACAGCCATTTCAAGCATCGGCAGGAGCTGGTTTACCTGCCGCCGATCTGGTTCCGCGGGGAGCGGCGGCCGGCGTTGCCTGTCGTCGAGTTGATCGGCGGGGAGCGGGGTGGGCCGGGTGACTGGGTGCGGCTCGGGAACGCCGTGCAGGTGTCCGACGCGTACGCGCACCGGCATCACGGATACGCCCCGATCCTGGTCTTCGCGGACGCGACCTCGCGGTTCGACAACGACACCGAGTGTGTGAACGGGCCGCGGGGCAACTCCGCCGACCACCTCGACCAGGACATCCCGCATTTCATCGAGAAGATGTTCGGCGCCTCGCACGACCCGCGGCAGTGGGCCGTCGCCGGGTTCTCGATGGGCGGCACCTGTTCCCTCGACCTCGTCGTCGAGCACCCGGACGTCTTCGACCACTTCATCGACATCTCCGGCGACCTCGCGCCGTACACCAGCACGCCGGCCGCCAGCCTGCACGACCTGTACGGCGGCAACGTGGCGCTCGAGAAGGCCAACGAGGCGCTGCTCGTGATGCGTGCCCATGGCAAGTACACGAACGTCAACGGTCTCTTCCTCACCAGCACCGAGGAGCTGCGGCACCAGCACGAGTCGGAAGAGCTGTCCACCGCCGCGGCGAAGGTCGGCATCTGGTCCCGGGTCGAGATCTCGCCCGGCACGCACGTGTGGCAGTTCGCCGCTCCGGCGTTCGCGACGGCCTATCCTTGGCTCGCGAACCAACTCGCGCTCCCGGCGGGCCCGCGTCACGAAACGAGGCACACGAAACCGGCGTGATCCAGACACTCCGACGACTCGCGATCGGTCTGGTCGTTCTCCTGATCGTCACCGCGATCAGCAGCGCCGACACGATCAGCGAGGTCCTCCGGCCGCAGCCGCAGGCTGCCGGTCAGGTCCGGGTCGTCGCCCTCGGCGACTCGGTCACGTCCGGCCACAACTGCAACTGCGCAGCGTTCCCCCAGATGTACGGCGACCTGCTCCACGACCGCTCCGACGTACCCGTGCTCGTCAACAACCTCGGCGTCGCCGGCCTCGACTCGAACGGTCTGCTGCAACTGCTCAACCAGCGCAACTCCCCCGCCGAGCAGGCCACCGCCGCGGCGAACGTCGTACTGATCACCATCGGGGCGAACGACTTCGGCGACCACCACGACGACGTCACCAGCGGCCAGTGCACCGGCGACTGCGTGTCGGACGAGTTCGAGCAGCTCCAGGTCAACCTCGGCAAGATCCTCGACCGGATCCACGTCCTGCGCGCCAACCTGCCGACCACGATCCTGATGACCGGGTACTGGAACGTCTTCAAGGACGGCGACGTCGCCAAACGCCAGTACACCCCGAGCGGCCGGATCGCCAGCGACCAGCTCACCGTCCGCACCAACGCCGCGATCGCCGCCGCGGCCCAGGCGGACGACGCGACGTACGTCGACATCTACACCCCGTTCGAGGACAGCACCGACATCACCAGCCTGCTCGCCTCCGACGGGGACCACCCGAACGCGGCCGGTCACACCCTGATCGCCCGAACCCTTCTCGCCGCAACACCCAACCCTTTGACGGCGTCCCCACGTCAGGGAGGGTAGATCGACCCGAGGGGAACCAGATGAGCTTCGCCGACTTCGCGACCAGCCGGCACGGCGCGCTCTATCGGTACGCCTACCTGCTGGCCGGAGACCGCGGCCTGGCCGAGGATCTCGTCCAGGAGGCCCTGGTCAAGACGTACGTCGGCTGGCACCGCCTCCGCGACCCGAACAACGCCGAGGCCTACACCCGCCGCGTCATCACCACGACCGCGATCGGCTGGTGGCGCCGTAAGTCCTGGCGGGCTGAGCTCCCCAACGACGACGTACCTGACCGGCCGACCGACCCCGATGACGTGACCGCCCGCGTCTGGCTGTGGCACGAAATACAGAAGCTCCCACCGCGACAACGAGCGGCGTTGGTACTGCGGTACTACGAGGACCTCACCGAGACCCAGACCGCCGAGGTGCTCGGCTGCAGCGTCGGGACCGTCAAGAGCCAGGTCTCCGACGCACTCAAGAAGCTCCGGTCCGACGTGGTGTTGAAGGCAGGAATGACGGAATGACGAACCTACTCCGGGACACCCTCACCGAGCGCGCCGACAACCTCGAACCACCGCCGCTGGACCTGGACGGCATTGTTGCGGCAGGCAATCGTCAGATCTCCCGCCGCCGCGCCCTGACCGTCCTCGGCGGCGCCGTCGCCACCGCGGCGGTTGCCGTCGGCGGCGCAACCCTGATCCGCTCCCGGCGCCCCCAACCGGTCCGGCCGGCTCCCTACGTCGAGCGCCGGGCGGCAACATTTGCGGTCGGCAACAAGATTCATTACGGCGCCGACGTGATCACGACGCAGTCCACCCGGATCAACGCCTTCGTACAGACCGACGCCGGCTTCGTCTTCCTTGATGAAGGCAACAACATCCACGTCGCCGACCGCGCGACCGGCAAAGGCGCGTGGAGCCTGACGGCGGACCACCGCGGCAACCTGGTCGCCTGGGTCGAAGGTTTCAACGACCACGCCGAATCGGTGGTGTACGACGTCGCCGAGCAGCGCGAGCTCGTCCGGACCCCGATCGGCAACGCGATCCCGCCCAACGTCAGCCTCGCGTTCAGTCCGACGATCGTCGCGCTCGACGGCAACACCGCGTACTTCGGCACGCTCAAAGGCCTCTACCGCTGGAACCTCGGGACCAACAGAGGCGACCTGATCGCCAACGTAGCCCCGAACGCGGTCCGGACCGTGACTGCGGGCCAACTCGTCTACCAGCAACCGCTCGTGCAACCGATCATGGGCCACACACTGAGGGTCGGCCCGACCCTCACCAGTGGAACCAGGACCACCTTCACCGGGCAGCAGGCGTTCCTGTCACCCGACGCCCGTTACCTCGTGACCCAGCCCGCCGACGCCCGCATGGGCGATCAGCCCGTCTGGTCCGACCTCCAACTGTTCGGTGTGACCACCCGGACCGTCGGCCGGTTGCCCGGCACGTATGCGAAGTTCCTGTTCGGTCAGTGGCTCGACAACACGACCTTCACGGCCGCCGGAGTGCGCTCGGATGTCGTGGACCTGCTCACGATCAACGCCGAGACCGGCGCGCACACAGTCGTGGCGCCGGAGTTCTCGACGTACACCTTCAGCACGACGGCACCGCGGATTCTGCCGTTCGCGATGCCGACCGGTGCGTCGATCTACGACGTCTACTGATCGACCTGCGCGGCAGGCTTGTCCGTGGGCTGGTTCTCCGGGAAGTGGCACGCGGTCTGGTGGCCGGGGGCCAGCTCGACCAGCGGCGGCTCGACGGACTTGCAGATGTCCTGGGCCTTCCAGCAGCGGGTGTGGAACCGGCAGGCCGGCGGCGGATTGATCGGCGAAGGGACGTCGCCCTGCAGCCGGATCCGCTCCTGCTTGGCCTTCCGCTTGGTGTCCGGCACCGGGACCGCCGAGAGCAGCGCGACCGTGTACGGGTGCATCGGCTTCTCGTACAGGTCGACCCGGTCGGCGAGCTCGACGATCTTGCCGAGGTACATGACCGCGACCCGGTCCGACACATGCCGTACGACGGACAGGTCGTGCGCGATCATCACGTACGTCAGATCGAACTCTTCCTGCAGGTCCTCGAGCAGGTTCACCACCTGGGCCTGGATCGACACGTCCAGCGCCGACACCGGCTCGTCCGCGACGATCAGCTTCGGCCGCAGCGCGAGCGTCCGGGCGATGCCGATGCGCTGGCGCTGACCGCCGGAGAACTCGTGCGGGTACCGGTTGTAGTGCTCCGGGCTCAGACCGACCAGCTCGAGCAGCTCCTGCACGGCCTTCTTCACGCCGTGCTCGGTCTTCACGTTCTGCAGCTTGAACGGCGCGCCGACGATCTTGCCGACCGTGTGCCGCGGGTTCAGCGAACCGTACGGGTCCTGGAAGATCATCTGTACGTCGCGGCGCAGCGGACGCATCTGCCCCTCGCGCAGGTGGCTGATGTCGCGGCCCTCGAAGATGATCTCGCCGGACGTCGGCTCGAGCAGCCGGGTCAGCAGCCGGCCGGTGGTGGTCTTGCCACAGCCGGACTCGCCCACCAGCGACAACGTCTCGCCGCGGGTAACGCTGAAGGTCAGACCGTCGACCGCCTGGACCGCCCCGACCTGGCGCTGCAGGACGCCCTTGCGGATCGGGAAGTGCTTGACGAGGCTGGTGACCGAGAGGATCTCCTCGCCGATCTTCGGTACGGCTGGAGTGGATTCGGCGTCAGTAGTGGTCACAGTCGTCCCGTTCACAGCTTCGGCTTGATGTCGGTCTCCCACGCCTGCTGGCGGTTCTGCGGGGAGAGGTGGCAGGCGACCATGTGGCCGTTGCCGGTGTCGAGCAGCTCCGGCCGGTCGGTCTCGCTTGCGCCGCCGTTCAGGTGCGCGTAGTTGCAGCGCGGGTTGAACGCACAGCCCGTCGGGACGTTGATCAGGCTCGGCGGCGTGCCCTTGATCGGGATCAGCCGCTCGCTGCGCTCCCGGTCGATCCGCGGCATCGAGCCGAGCAGACCCCAGGTGTACGGGTGCTGCGGCTCGTCGAAGATCTCCTCGGCCGTGCCGTACTCGGCCGCGCGACCGGCGTACATCACCTGGATGTCGTCGGCCAGCTCCGCGACCACGCCGAGGTCGTGGGTGATGATGATGACGGCCGAGTTGAACTCGCGCTGCAGGTCCCGGATCAGGTCCAGGATCTGCGCCTGCACGGTGACGTCGAGGGCCGTGGTCGGCTCGTCGGCGATCAGCAGGTCCGGGTCACACGACAGCGCCATCGCGATCATCGCGCGCTGCCGCATACCGCCGGAGAACTGGTGCGGGTACGCGTCGACGCGCCGGTCGGGCTGCGGGATGCCGACCCGGTCGAGCATCTCGATCGCGTGCTTCCGCGCGACCTGCTTGCTGACCTGGTTGTGCACCCGGTACGCCTCGACGATCTGGTGGCCGACCGTGTAGAAGGGGTGCATCGCCGACAGCGGGTCCTGGAAGATCATCGCCATCCGCTTGCCGCGCAGCAACCGGACCTCTTCGCGGCTGGCCGAGACCAGGTCCTGTCCGTCCAGGAAGATCTGACCGCTGATCCTGGCCACACCCGGCGGGTGCAGGCCCATGATCGACAGGCTCGTCACGCTCTTGCCGGAGCCGGACTCCCCCACGATGCCGAGGGTCCTGCCCCGCTCCAGCTTGAACGAGATCCCGTCCACCGACTTGACCAGACCGTCGTCGGTCGGGAAGTGCACCTTGAGGTCGCGTACGTCGAGGAACGCCTCGCCGCGCTCCACCCGCTGGACCGAGTCTTGTACCGCGTCTTGTACCGCTTCGTTCGGCTCGGTCACGAGATCCGCACCCTCGGGTCGACAACGGCGTACAGGAGGTCAACGACCAGGTTCGCGACCACGATGAAGAACGCCGCGATCAGCGTCACGCCGAGCACCTTCGGCAGGTCGTTGGCCTGCAGGGCGATGACGGCGTACTGGCCGAGGCCGGGGAGCGAGAACGTGGTCTCGGTCAGGATCGCGCCGCCGAGCAACAGGCCCAGGTCCAGACCGAAGATCGTCAGGATCGGCGTCAGCGCGGACCGCAGGCCGTGCTTGATCACCACGTCCCGCTCGGTCAGGCCCTTGGCCCGGGCGGTCCGGACGAAGTCCTCGTTCATCGTCTCGAGCATGCCGGCCCGGGTGAGTCGCGCGTACGCCGCGGCGTACAGGAACGCGAGCGTGACCCACGGCAGGATCAGGTCGTAGGCCCACCACAGTGGATTGGTCTCGTCCATCGGGTTGGTACCGCCCTGGACGGTCCAGCCGAGGCCGTAACTGAAGATCGACAGCGACAGCAGGCCGGTGAAGAAGATCGGCAGTGACACACCGGCGAGTGCCACCGTCATCAGTGATCGGTCCAGGACCGAGCCACGTCTCAGTGCCGAGATGATGCCGGTGCCGACCCCGGTGATCAGCCAGATGAACGCCGCACCACCCGCCAGCGAGGCGGTGACCGGTATTCGCGCGACCAGGTCCGGCCAGACCGGCGTCTGGGTCAGGAACGAGTAGCCGAAGCACGGCGCCGGGCAGTGCTCGGTGGCCGGACCGTAGTTGTAGTCAGACCCGACGACCAGGCCTTTGACGAACCGGCCGTACTGCACGTAGAGCGGATCGGTGAAGCCGAGCCGCACCGCGGTCTCGTGGATCTGCTCCTTGCCGACGCTCTTGCCGACGTAACGCGAGGCCAGGTCGTCGGCGGTCGCGCCGCCGAGCTTCGGAACCAGGAAGAAGATCGAGAACGTGACGGCCGTGACGATGAAGAGCAGGACCACTGCCCCGATCACCCGGCGGATCAGATATGCGAGCACCGTGCGCGGCGTGGTGGCCGGTGATCATCGCTGATCACCGGCCACCATCAGCCTTCACCTACCTCTGCTGGCGAAATGATGGTTGGTCAGAGCAACTACTTCTGCGCGACACCGATCGCGGCGTAGTCGTACATGTTCTGACCGTCGTTGGTGAAGACGTTGGACACCGTGTCCGGGCGGTACAGCAGGCCCTTGGCCCAGATGCCCGGCAGCGCCGCCGCCTGCTCCATGACCTTCTTGTCGACGTCGACCCACAACTTGTTACGGGCGGTCTCGTCGGTGGTGGACATCGCCTGGTCGATCAGCTTGTCGACCTCGGGGATGCGGATACCCAGGTTGGTGTTACCACCGGTGTCCCGGATGACCCGGCTGTCGACGATCTGGCTCAGGAAGCCGAAGCCGTCGTTCCAGTCCGCGCCCCAGCTGTAGACGATCAGGCCGAGCTTGTTCGCCTTCGCGAAGTCCGGCTTGCCGGCGTACAGCTTGGTGTAGTCACCGGTCGGGTACGGCTTGGTGGTCAGGTTGATACCGACCCGCTTCAGCGACTGCTGCAGCGTCTCGGCGACCGCCTTCTCCTTGGCCCGGTCGGCGCGGTACGCGATGTTCATCGCGAAGCCGTTCGGCTGGCCGCACGCCTGCAGGGCCTGCTTGGCCTTGTCGACGTTGCCGTTCTTGTCGGTCTCGAAGCCGTAGTCGTCGAACTTCTCGGACCCGGTCACGCCCGGCGGCATCAGGTTCGTCGCGATGTCGCCACCGATCGGACCACCGTACGCACGCTGGTAGCCCTCGTGGTCGGCGGCGTACAGAACGGCCTTGCGGCAGTTCACGTTGTCCAGCGGAGCGACCTGGCTGTTCAGAACGGTGAAGTTCAGCCGCGGCGCCGGCACGTTGTCGGCGTGCGCCTTCAGGTTCGGGTCGGCCAGGATCTTCGCCTGGGTCTCCGGCTGCACGCCGGTACCGGCGATGTCGACGTCGAGGTCGCCGGCCAGCAGCCGGTTGTCGATGTCGGTGCCCTCGACGTTGAACGCGACGGTGATCTTGTCCGGCAGCGCCTTACGGCCCGAGTCGGGGTCGGTCGACGCGTCGTACTGGTCGTTGCGGATCAGGCTCAGGCCGGTGTTCGCGTTGTAGCTCTCGAACTTGTACGGGCCGGTCGAGACCGGGTGCTCCTTGTACTTCGCACCGGTGTCCTTCGCCTTCGGCACCGGGGCCGTCGACGGCAGCTGCGCGAAGTAGTCGAAGCTCGAGAACGGCTTGTTCAGGTGGAACACGATCGTGTTCGGGTCGGGCGTCGTGATCGCCTTCGCCACCCCGGACAGGCTCGGGTCCTTGTAGACGCTGTAGCCCTTGGGGATGTCCAGCAGGAAGTCGTTGAAGTACGTCGGGCCGTTCGGCAGCGTGGTCTTGTCCAGCGACCGGGCGACGGCGTACTTGACGTCGGCCGAGGTGACCTCGGTGCCGTCCTCGAACTTCACGCCCTTGCGGATCTTGTAGGTCCAGGTCTTCGCGCCGTCGCTCGGCACGCCCGCGGCCTCGGCGAGGTCGGGCACCGGCTTGGCACCCTCGGCGCCCGGCTTCGCCGCGAACGTCATCAGCGGCCGGACATAGTTGCGAACCAGGTTCCAGGACAGGCCGTAGTAGGTGTCACCCGGGTCGGTCGAGTCCCAGTTCTGGGTGATCGCCATCCGCAGCGTGCCACCCTTCTTGTCGCTCGGGTTGTACACCTTGCCGACGGCCGCGTTGAACTCCGGCTTGGCCGAGGCCCCAGCGCTCCCGGACCCTCCGGGCGTGGCCTTGGGTCCCCCACAAGCCACCAGGCTCAAGGCGACGGCCGCACTGACGGCGGTCGCCGTCGTGATGCGATTCCATCTCATCTCTTGTTGCACCCCTTTTTTCGTGAGAGCCCAGGCTCCCTGGTTGGAGAGAAGTCCTATCGCGACCGCGGGTCCAACGCGTCACGCAGTCCGTCGCCGAACAGGTTGAAGGCCAGCACCGTGATGAAGATCGACAGGCCGGGCGGAACCATGTACATCGGGTCGACCTGGTACCACTTCGCGGCGATCGACAGCATGTCGCCCCAGCTGGCCGTCGGCGGGCGGACACCCACACCCAGGTACGACAGGCCGGCCTCGAAGAGGACGTTGGTCGGGATCAGCAGCGTGGCGTAGACCAGGATCGGGGCGATCAGGTTCGGCAGGAGTTCGGTGAACAGGATGTACGGGCGGCGCGCGCCGAGGCTGCGCGCCGCGTCGACGAACTCCCGCTCCCGCAGCGACAGCGTCTGCCCGCGGATGATCCGGCCGATGTAGGGCCAGCTGAAGAAGCCGATGATGAAGACGATCAGCGCGACCCGCAGCGGGTCACCCGTCAGCCCGAGGACCGAGTCCGGGATGGCGCCGACCAGCGCCAGCGCGAACAGCACCAGCGGGAAGGCCAGGAAGATGTCCATCAAGCGGCTGATCAGTGTGTCGACCCAGCCGCCGAAGTACCCGGCGATGATGCCCATCACAACGCCGATGACCACCGACAGCAGCGTCGCCAGGAACGCGATCAGCAGCGAGATCCGGGCGCCGTAGACGATCCGGGCGAAGATGTCGCGGCCGTTCACCGGCTCAACGCCGAACGGGTGGTCCCAGCTGATCCCGCCGAGCTTGCCGATCGGGGTCTGCAGGGAGGCGTCGACGAGGTCCTGGTGGAAGTCGTTCGGGGTCACCCCGACGAGCTTGCACAGCAGCGGCGCGAAGATCGCGACCAGCATCAGGAAGACCACGAAGATGCCGCCGGCGATCGCGATCTTGTCGCGCTTCAGCCGCATCCAGGAGATCTGCCAGAGCGACCGGCCCTCGATCTTGCCGACGCCCTCGAGGATGGCGTCCGGCTGGGCCGACGATGCTCCGGGCTCGACCTCGAGTGGCGCGCTCACGCGATGGGTACCCCTGCCTGGTTCGGTTTGAACAGGAACGAAATCCCGTATGGCTGCGGCCTTAACCTGCCGCCATTACAGCGCGGAGTCAAACGCGGAAAGTGCTGCGTTGCCCGATCGTGATCGTCAGGAAATCGTCCCGTATCGTGGACGTTCCGCAGTAAACCACGGTGTCGCACCCTCGGTCGCCGGGACCTCGCCAACCGTTACTGCCATGGCATTTTTGTGTCAGTGCCGTGATCAGGGCGGTATTCGGCGGTTTTCAGCGCCGTAATCCGGACAGGTAGAGGAACGACAGCGCGTCGATGGCCGGCTGGACGTTCTCGATGTCGTTGCGGGCCACCACGGCGACCCGGCCCCGCCAGCTCGGGATCACCGGCACCTCTCGCGCGATCACGGTCTGTAGCTGACCGATCAGTTCGTCGCGCTTCAGCCCGTTCTGCTCGGTCCGTTGCTGCTGCAGCAGCTTCGTGGCCGCGGCCGAGCGGTACCCGTTCTGGAACGGTACGTCGGTGACGAACGGCGCGAGGTAGTCGTCGGCGTCCGGGTACTCCGGGATCCACCCGAACTGGTACAGGTCGTACGCCCCGGCCTTCGCCGCCTGCTGGAACTGCGGCCACTCCGCGCTCCGCAGGGTCACCCGGAACAACCCCGACGCCTCCAGCTGACGCTTCAGCTCGAGTACTTCGGCCTTCGCGCCGGTGCCGAACTGCGTCGGCGTCCAGCCGACCGTCAGCGGGACCGGCGCGGCGATGTTCGCGGCCTTGAGGATCGCCGCGGCCGCCGTCTTGCTCGGTTGCTTGTACTCGGTCTTGAACGCGTCCGTCTGACCGCCGAACCCGGGCGGCACGACGGAGTACAGCGGCGACACGTGGTCGCCGTACGCCTTCTTCGCGATCGACGGGCGATCGATCAGCTGGGCGACCGCTTGCCGGATGGCCGGCTTGCGGGCCAGCAGCGACTTCATCTGGAAGGCGAAGAACCGGATCTCCGCGGAGTTCGCCTCGACCACCTGCACCTGGTCGGACTTGCGCAACTTGTCCAGCAGGCTCGGCCCGAACCCGTGGTACGCGACGTCCGCCTTGCCGTTCGTGACGGCCTGGTAGAGCGCGGTCGAGTCCTTCATCACGCTGATCGTCACGCCGTCGTTCTGCGCCGCTCGCGGACCCTTGTACGCCGCGAACTTGGCGAGCCTGACCTCAGCACCCGGCTTGTACGCCGCCAGCTGGTACGGCCCGCTGCCGATCGCCTTCGTGTCGAGCAGCTGGTTCGCCGGGTACGACTGCTCGTCGACGATCGACGCGGCGGTGATGGTCAGCAGGTACGGCAGGCGCGCATCGGGGGTGGTCAGGTTGAACACCGCGGTCAGGTCGTCCGGAGTACTCACGGACTTGACCGACGAGAACAGGTGCGCCGCTCCCCCGGGCGTCTTCAGCCGGATCATCCGGTCGAAGCTGAACTTCACGTCCGACGAGGTCAACTCGTGCCCGTTCGGGAAGGTCAGGTGTTCCTTCAGGCTGCAGGTGTACGTCGTCGGCGAGTCGAACTGGCAGTCCGCGGCGTCCGGCACCGGCGTCGGCCTGTCGGGCAGGATCGTCAGCAGCGTCTGGTACAGGTTCGCCTGGACGGTGCGCGAGCCGACGTCGTACGACCCGGCCGGGTCGAGCGACGAGATCGGGTCGGTGGTCGCCACCTTCAGCAGCATCAGCTTCGGCGACGACTCCCCCGGGTGCGGCGCATTGTCGTCCGGCTGACCGCAGGCAGCCAGGGACACCCCCAGGGCGCCCACTGCCACGGCCGCCGACATGCGGCGCACCCACTTGCTCACCGTCTCACTCTCCCCAGCCATTACCCGAACAACGCCCCCGAGGGCACCAAGTGACGGTAGCCGGTCAATGGAGCAGAGCGCGCAGGGACTCCGGGGTGAGCGGTTCGAGCGACTTGACCACGAGCCGGCGGGACGCTTCGGGGATCGTGATCCACTGCGGTACGGCGACGACGTACGCGCCGGCCGCCGTACCGGCCTGGGTGCCGGTCATCGAGTCCTCGATCACCACGCAGTTGGCCGGGTCGACGCCGAGCTTGGCGGCGGCGGTCAGGTACGGCTCCGGGTTCGGCTTGCCCAGCGTCACCTCGTCACCGGCGACGATCACGTCGAACGGATCCGGCGGCAGGTGCAGGAGTACGGCGTCGATCATCTGCCGGTACGACGCCGAGACCAACGCGCACGGCACGTCTTCCTTGCGCAACGCCTGCAGCAGCTCGAGCGCACCGGGCTGGAACGTGACGTCCTTGCGGAGCGCCTCGATCACCTCGGAGAACATCCGGTCGGCCAGCTCCTCGGCGGTGATCACACCGGCCGGGATGCGCGCCATCCAGACCTGGACGGCGTCGCGCAGGTCGCTGCCGATCAGCGACATGCAGTCCTCGATCGTCCAGGTCGCGCCGAGCTCGGCCAGCAGCTCCAGCTGCACCTCCGCCCAGACCTTCTCGGAGTCGACCAACGTCCCGTCCATGTCCCACAGCACCGCTTGCAGGGCCGGCAACTACCGCTCCTCACACGTCGTCGATGGCCGTCTCCACCGATCAGCTCGTGCCCATTCTCCCTGGTCACGTCAGGTCCGGACATTTCGGGTCTCACCGACACGTTCCGCTGCGCGTGAAACCGGGCACACGGCCGGGCCGGAACACGTAGGCTGGCAGTCCGGTTTCCCGCCGGATTGCCTACAGAGACGACAGGGGGCCTGCGAGTGGTTGACCTCGCGAACCTGAGGGACCCGGTCGTGATCGCCGCGTTCGAGGGCTGGAACGACGCGGCCGAGGCGGCCACCGGAGCGGTCGACCATCTCGTGGACGAGTGGGACGCGGAGCTCGTCACGGCGATCGACCCCGAGGACTACTACGACTTCCAGGTGAACCGTCCCCAGGTCGGCCTCGACGAGGACGGCGTACGGCGGCTGACCTGGCCGACGACCCGGATCTACCTGGCCCGGCCCGACGACACCGGCCGCGACGTGCTGCTGATCCGCGGGATCGAGCCGAACATGCGCTGGCGGGCGTTCTCCCGCGAGCTGCTGGAGATCGTCGACGAGTCGAACGCGCAGATCGTCGTCGTGCTCGGCGCGCTGCTCGCGGACTCGCCGCACACCCGGCCGATCCCGGTCTCGGCAACGTCGTCGGACCCGGAGCTGACGGCGTCGTGGAGCCTCGAGGCGTCGACGTACGAAGGTCCGACCGGCATCACCGGTGTGTTCGCCGATCTCTGCACCACGCTCGGCGTTCCGTCGGTCTCGATCTGGTCCGCGATCCCGCACTACATCGCCGGCACGCCGTGCCCGAAGGCCTCACTCGCCCTGCTCGGCAAGATCGAGGCGCTGCTCGACCTGGCCATCCCGGAGGGCGAGCTGCCGGAGCTGGCCCGCGCCTGGCAGCGCGGAGCGGACGAGCTCAGCGAAGAGGACCCCGAGGTCGCGGAGTACGTGCAGTCGCTCGAGGAGCAGCGCGACACCGCCGACCTGCCGGAAGCCACCGGCGAGGCGATCGCGGCGGAGTTCGAGCGGTACCTCAGGCGGCGCAACAAGAACCACCCGAGCGACTAAGCAGGCATCTCCCGCGTTGCGGTGGTGATGACGTCGTCGAGTACGGCGCGGGACGTCGTGAGGTCCGCGATCATCTGGTCGATGCGGTCCCGTTCGGCGGTGAGTTCGGTGACGAGTTCGGGTGTGGCCCTCTCGTTCGGGCCGCCGTCCGGGTCCCGCATACACGGCAGCAGCTCGGCGATCTTCTTGCTGTGCAGGCCGGCCGCGAACAGCTCCTGGATCAAGATGACGCGGTCGACGGCTCGTTCGGCGTACTCACGCTGGCCGCCGGTGGTTCGCTCCGACACGAGCAGGCCCTGCGCTCGTAGTACCGAAGCGACCGGACACTCACGCCGGCCCGCTCCGCGAGCTCCCCGATCCGCACGTCGCCTCCAGGACTTGAACCTGACACTCATGTCAGACTTTACCGTCCTCGTATGACGCTCTACGACTACAGCCCGATCACCGAACGACCCGCCCTCGAATGGCCCGACGGCAAGCGTGTGGCCTTCTACGTCGGGCTCAACATCGAACACTTCCTGCCCGACGAACCCTCCACCAGCATCTGGCCGCTCGACGTCAAACCCGACGCGCTGAACCAGGGCTGGCGCGAGTACGGCTCCCGCGTCGGCATCTGGCGCACCATCGACATCCTCGACCGGCACGGCGTCCGCGCGAGCGCTCTGGTCAACTCGATGGTTGCCGAGCACAACCCGCAGATCATCAAGGCCGGCGTCGAACGCGACTGGGCGTGGCTCGCCCACGGCCAGACCAACTCGATCCTGCACACCGGCTACGAGCCCGACGAGGAACGCCGCATCCTCACCGACATCACGACGACGATCGAGACCGCCACCGGCAAGCGTCCGAAGGGCTGGATGGGGCCGGCGCTGACCGAGACCCACAACACCCCGGAGCTGCTCGGCGAACTCGGCTACCAGTACGTCCTCGACTGGACCAACGACGACCAGCCGTACCGCTTGAACGTCCCCGGCATGCTCAGCGTCCCGTACACGCTCGAGCTCAACGACCTCGGGCTGTTCCTCCGCGGCCTGTCCGGCCCCGACTTCCTGCAGATGGTGAAGGACCAGTACGACGTACTGCGCGAAGAGGGCGGCCGGGTGATGGCGCTCGCGCTGCATCCGTTCGTGATCGGGCAGCCGTTCCGGGCGAAGTACCTGAACCTCGCGCTGGAGTACATTGCCGCGCAGAGCGACGTCTGGTTGACGACGAGTGACGAGATCGCCGCGCACTACCTGACCACGTAACCCGGGTGGGCATGGCGCGTTGTTACTAATGGGTTTATTCTCGTCCGGATAACTGGGGGGTGACGGCGCGCCGTCACCGGGAGCACGGGGAGTAACGAGATGCGCAACGAGCGGGGCGGTACTTCGATCCCTGCCCTTGCCGTGCTCCTGCTGCTCGGCATCGTCGCCGCGGTCGGCATCTTCGGCAACAAGACGAAGCACGTCACCGTCGACCTCACCACGCTGACGGCCTCGACGACCGCCACCACGATCGCGACCGCACCGCTCGACACGCAGCCGTTCACCGGGACCAGCGGGCTCGTCGTTCACCCCCGCGCCGAGGCCGCGCTGTTCACGGCACCGGACGCCGACGCGTTCGGCAAGGTCGGCCCGACCCAGTTCGGTCCGACCTGGCTGCCGGTGGTCGAGCAGACCGACGGCTGGGTCCGGGTGCTGCTCCCCTCCAAGCCGAACCGCTCGACGGGCTGGCTCCAGGACGAGGACCTCGACCGGGCCTTCTCGTCGTACCTGATCCGCGTGCACACCAGCTCACGGACGATCGAGCTGTTCGACAAGAACAAGAGCCTGGGCACCTGGAAGGCCGGGGTCGGCGCGAAGAAGACGCCGACGCCGCCCGGCCGGACGTTCCTGCTCGGCTCGATCATCGACCACAAGCGGTCGGCGTCGCCGATCGTGCTCCCGTTGGGTGCGCACAGTCCCACCTTGGACACGTTCGGTGGCGGGCCTGGTACGGTCGCGATCCACGGCTGGCCGAATCCCCACGTGTTCGGGGCGGCGATCAGTGCCGGTTGCGTCCGGGTGCCGAAGACCGCCCTCGCCGATCTGCAGAAGGTTCCGCTCGGGACGCTCGTCCTGATCGACAGCAAATAAGGAGATTCCGATGCGACGACAGTTGGCTCCGACGATTCTCACGGCCGCGGCCGTGGCAGGCGTCGTGACGTTCAGCCTGGTCGCCAGTGCGCCGGCCGGCAACGCCGCGGCCCGGCCCTCGTCGGCGTACGCCGTGAGCGCGGAGGGCCAGGTGCCGATCGCGAAGACGCCGTACGCCGAATCGCTCGACGGCAAGCGGCAGACGACCTCCGCGCTGGAGCTCCCGAAGAACCCGCTGATCTCGGTCCGCGCCGGTACGGCGACCGCGGGCAACGACTCGGCCTCGGTCGAGCTGTTCGACATCGTGGTCGGTCCGGACATCCTCAGCCAGGTGCAGATCCCGCCGGAGCTGAAGCAGCAGTGTGCGAGCCTGCCGAAGACCGGCGCGGACGACCTGCCGCTGCCGGATATCGCGCTGCCCGACCTGGGTCTGCCGCTGCCGCAGCTGAGCACGAAGGACCTGCCGGTCAAGAACCTCCCCGACCTGTGCAACCTGCTGCTCAACCCGCCGAGTTCGCTGCTGGCCATCGACTCGCTGAACGTCTACTGCTCGGGTGACTCCGGCGGCGTCGACCTCGGCGCGGTGACGCTACTCGGTCAGACCTTGAAGCTCCCCAGCACCAAGCAGGGCGCGTCGCTGCCGTCGAACCCGCTGGCGGCCATCAGCGTCAACAGCCAGGGCAAGCACTCGGACGGCTCGTTCACGATCACCGGCCTGAGCATCAACCTCGGCGGCGGCGCCGAGGTCATCAACCTGGCCTCGGCCACCTGCGCCAAGCCGGCCACGAAGCCGAAGCCCAAGCCGACCCCCAAGCCGGCGAACCCGGCCCCGCCGCAGCTCGACACCCCGCCGGCCGCGCCGGTTCCGACCCCGGTGAAGACCCACCAGGCCGTCACCGGCTGACGGCCTGTTCTTCTACAGCTTCACGCCCAGTAAGGCATCCACTGCCTGGGCGATGAGAGCAGGCGCCTCGTGATCGTCGCCCTCGCTCTCCGCCCAGGCGTCCACCGCGGCCAGTGCGGCCACGGTGTCCAGGTCGTTCGTCAGTGCCGCCCGTAGAGCGTCGACCGCGGCAGCACCGTCCGGCCCGGAACCGCGACCGATCGCACCGCGCCAGACATCCAGTCGGGCCTGCGCGTCGGTCAGGTCCGACGCCATCCAGAACCAGTCCGTGCGGTAGTGGTGGGTGAGCAGCGCCAGCCGGATCGCCATCGGATCCGCGCCCGCCAGCCGCTCCTTCGACACCAGCACCAGGTTGCCCTTGGACTTCGACATCTTCTCGCCGTCGAGCCCGACCATCGCCTGGTGCACGTACGCCCGGGCGAACGGGTGCTCGCCGGTCGCGACCTGCGCACCGCTGGCCGACATCTCGTGGTGCGGGAAGATCAGGTCGGTCCCGCCGCCCTGGACGTCGAACGTCATCCCGAGGTACTTCAGCGCGATCGCCGAGCACTCCACGTGCCACCCCGGCCGGCCGCGTCCGAGGGCCGAGTCCCACGCGGGCTCCCCCGGCCGCTCGTGCCGCCACAGCAGGCTGTCCAGCGGGTCCTGCTTGCCCTCGCGGTCCGGATCGCCGCCGCGCTCCGCGAACAGCTCGGTCATCGTCTCGCGGTCGTAGTTCGACACGCCGCCGAACAGCGGGTCGGTCTTCACCGCGAAGTACAGGTCGCCGTCGACGGAGTACACCGCGCCGGCCCGGCGCAGGTCCTCGACCGCGTCCGAGACCAGGTCGATCGACTCGACCACGCCGATGTAGTTCTGCGGCGGGATCACCCGCAGCGCGGTCATGTCGTCGCGGAACAGCTGGATCTCCTGCGCCGCCAGGTCGGTCCACTCGACCCCGGTCGCCGTCGCCCGCTCGAGCAGCGGATCGTCGACGTCAGTGATGTTCTGCGTGTAGTGGACGTCGTACCCGCTGTCCCGCCACAGGCGGTTGATCAGGTCGAACGTGACGTACGTCGCCGCGTGGCCCATATGCGTCGCGTCGTACGGCGTGATGCCGCACACGTACATCCGCGCGGTGGCGCTGTCGGTCGGCGGCACCTCGACCAGGCCGCGGGAAGCGGTGTCGTAGAGGCGCAGCCGCCGGGCCGGCCCGGGTACGACCGGGATGTCTGGTTTCGTCCACGCCTGCATGTGTCGGAGCTTATGCCAGTCCGATTTTCAATGACGCGACACGGTTCCAATCCGTGGTCCGTCCATCGGCTGGCCCCCTGGTCCCGCTAGCGTCGCCAGCGATGAGCGCTGACTTCAGTTCCGACTTCCAGGCGTACGGCGGCTGGATCGCCGCGGCCGCGATCCAGCAACAGGACCTCTTCAACGAGGTGGTCGGCCCTGGCTCGTTGCACGCCGACCTCGACGCGCGGACGCTCACCGGCGACCGGACCGCGCTCGGCGGCGTCTCGTTGCTCGGCAGCTTCTCGCACCAGGACAACACCTGGCTGTGGGGCTGGGCGAACCCGGGCTTCGGCCCGGACGCGCCGGCAGTCGCGCCGACCGAGGCGATCCGGCAGTTCGGCGGCAGGCACGGGATCGACGAGTTCACCACCGGCAGCCTGGACCTGAGCGGGTTCCCGCAACCGGCGCAGGCCGCGATCACGCTCGCGATCACCGCAGGCGCCGTACTCGGTGGTCGTGGGGTCTGGTCGACCGCGATCAACGAGGGTCTCGGGCACGTGTACCTGCATGTCGCGGACGAGCAGCTGCCGCTGGCCGGGTTCGACGCGATCGCGACGCCGCGGCTGCTGATGACGGCGGTAAGTGTGTTCCCGTCCGACCATCGGCAGGTCGTCCGCGGGTACTTCCAGCACTTCGGCCTGCAGTACGACGAAGGCCCGGACGCGATCCGCGGTACGGCGCCGAACGGCAGCGTCGTCCTCGCGTCCTTCGACGACCTCGGCCGGATCGGCAACGTGAGCGTCGAGCCGACGGTCTAGAACGCGGGCCAGGGAATCGCGGGCCAGTCGTCGCTCGGGTACGGGAAGGTGCCGGTCTTCAGTAGCGTCGCGCAGCGCTCGCGGGTCGCGGTCAGCTCGACCGTGGTGATCAGCTCGCACAATTGTTGCCCGAAGCCACCAGCGAGCTGATCGGCCAACCGGCGTACGTCGTCCAGCAGGTCGGCCGGGATCGAATCGCCGGCCCAGCCCCACAGCACCGTGCGGAGCTTGTCGTCGGCGTTGAACGTGACGCCGTGGTCCACGCCGTACACCCGGCCGTCGCCCGGGTTCAGCACGTGGCCGCCCTTGCGGTCGGCATTGTTGACCACGGCATCGAATACGGCCATCCGCTTCAGCGCCTCGTTGTCCGCGTGCACGAGCGTGACCGGGTTGTGGCGGCCGTCGAGCGCCTCGAGTACGCCGACCCAGCCCTTCGGCACGCGACCTTGCGGCACGATGTCGACCAGCTCGGTCTCCCCCGGCCCGAGCTCGGCCTCGTCGATCCAGAGCTGGACCATGCCCACGCCGAGTGGCCCGTCCCGCAACAAGGTCGGCGGCACCACGGACCAGCCGAGCGCCTCGGAGACGACGTACGCCGCGAACTCGCGCTGGGCCAGCGTGCCGTCGGGGAAGTCCCACAGCGGCCGCTCGCCCTCGACCGGTTTGTAGACCACGGTCGCGGTCTCGCCGTTGAGGCTGACCGAGCCCTGGTACGTGCCGTTCGACGCCGCGACGAGGCGACCGTGCAACGACAGTTCGCCGAGAGCGAGGAGCTCCGGATCGATCGTCATTCCGGCAGATGCCTGCGGTAGCCGTTGGCCCGGGGGCAGATGTGGCCGTCGGCGTCGATCGGCCGGCCGCAGAACGGGCAGCTCGGGCGACCGGACGCGACCAGCGCGACGGCACGCCGGGCGAAGGCCCTGGCCTGCTCCTCCGTGATCCGGACGATGAACACCTCGGCGTCGTCGGACTCCATCGCGGCGGCGACCGGGTCGGTCTCCTCGAGGTCGGCCTGCTCACCGGTGACGACCGCGAACACCTCGATCACCACGCGCTCGGCGTCGGCCTCCCAGGCCAGCGTCATCGTGCCGGCCCGGAACTCCTCCTCGATCGGCTGCTCCAGCGGCGCGGTGTCGTCCGCCGAGGTCAGCGTCACCGGGTCGCGGTCGAACCGCCGGGCGACCTCGTCGAGCATCACGTCGAGCCGCTCCGCGAGCGCCATCACCTGTTCCTTCTCACACGCGACCGACGTCAGCCGTTGCCCGGCCCGGGCCTGCAGGAAGAACGTCCTCGCACCGGGCTCCCCCACGGTGCCGGCGACGAACCGCTCGGGGTCGTCGTAGGTATGTACCACTCGCGCCATATCTAGACCCTATTACCGTCCGCCGACGACCGCGTCCGAGGACTGCTTCTTGGGCTTGCCTTTCGCTGTCGGCTTAGGGACCAGCGACGCCAACTCGCTGCCGGAGTCGTTCAGGCGGACCAGGAACGGCCGGGTCGCGGTGTAGGTGATGATCGTGGTCGAGGCGGTGTCGACGACGATCCGCTGGAACGTGTCCAGGTGCTGGCCGAGTGCGTCCGCCACGATCGCCTTGATCACGTCGCCGTGCGAGACCGCGACCCAGATCGCGTTGTTGCCATGGCTGTTCGCAAGCGCCGCGTCGTGCGCCCGGATCGCGTCGACCGCGCGCTGCTGCATCGCCCGCATCGACTCGCCGTTCGGGAACGTGACCGCGGATGGGTGCTGCTGGACGACGGCCCACAGCGGGTCCTTGGCCAGGGTCGCGATCTTCTTGCCGGTCCAGTCGCCGTACCCGCACTCGGTCAGTCGGCGGTCGGTTGCCGGACGCAACGCGGGGTGCTGGTCGGGGTGGTGTTCGGCGTACTGCTTGGCGATCGCGGCCGCGGTCTGCTTGCACCGCTCGAGGGGTGAGGTGACGATCGCGGCCAGCGGCAGGTCGGCCAGTCGCTGCGCGACCGCCTCGGCCTGTTTGACGCCGGTCTCGTCCAGCTTCACACCGGGAGTACGACCAGCCAGCGTGCCGGATGTGTTCGCAGCACTACGACCGTGGCGGACCAGAATCACCGTGGGCATGGTGTGCACGTTATCCGGTCCGACAAGTCGGAGTGCCATGATGGGTGCTGTGATCGTCGACTGCGGGGTGTACGCCGAGGGGGAACGGCGGGACCTGCCCAAGGACCCCGAGACCGTTGCCCAGGCCATCGACGACGACCACGAATCGTTCGGGTGGATCGGGCTGCACGACCCGTCGGACGCCGAGATGGAGCGGGTCCAACGGCTGTTCGACCTGCACGATCTGGCCGTCGAGGACGCGCTGCAGATCCACCAGCGGCCGAAGGTCGAGCGGTTCGGCGACATGATCCTCGTCGTACTGCGGACGCTCTGGTACGTCGACGAGGGCGACGCGGTCGAGACCGGGCAGGTGACCGCGTTCATCGGGCAGCGGTACGTCGTGACGGTGCGGCACGGGGAAGGCGGTGAGCTCGCCACCACGCGGCACGAACTCGAGGAGCGCGCCCAGATGCTCGGGCATGGGCCGGCCGCCGTACTGTGGGCGATCTGCGACGCGATCGTGGACCAGTACGAGACCGTCGCCGAACAGGTCGAGATCGACGTCGACGAGATCGAGAGCTCGGTGTTCTCCCCCGAGCGGACGAGCGACGCGGAGCGGATCTACCGCCTGAAGCGCGAGGTGCTCGAGATGCGGCGGGCGATCGATCCGCTGCGGGAGCCGATGGAGGAGTTCGCGCACGGGGTCGCCGGGCTCGGGCCGAAGGCGAGCCCGTTCTTCCGCGACGTCGCCGACCATCTCAGCCGGGTCTCCGACCAGACCGAGTCGATCGACACCCTGCTCCAGTCGGCGCTGAACGCACACCTCGCCCGGGTCTCGGTCCAGCAGAACGACGACATGCGCAAGATCTCCGCGTGGGTCGCGATCGCTGCGGTCCCCACGATGCTGGCGGGCATCTACGGCATGAACTTCGACAACATGCCAGAACTCCGCTGGCACTTCGGCTACTACGGCGTCCTCCTCCTGATGGCCGTCGTCTGCTCCACCATGTACCGCTTCTTCCGCAAGGTCGGCTGGCTGTAATCCCCCGCGTGCTCGCGCGCCACCGACGTGCTCCGCGGCCGCCTCTCGTCGCCCCGCTCCTCGGCGCGCCCGCTACGCGCGCCACCCACCCCCGGGCTCATCGCCCGGAGCATCCTTTTCCGGCTATCGCCGGGGTTTGCGAGCTGCCGCTCGCGATCTCGCGCTGCCGCGCGGTGCGACCGCCTCGCGATGCGGCCTACTCGCGCCATCGAGGCGACCCGCTCCCCGGGGGGTGAACCCGCGGCCACGAACCCGTGGCGTGGACCGCTCGCGTGGCGCGGCGGGCGCCGCACCTTCGGCTGCTCGTGTCGCCGGGCAGGCATGCGCCGGGGCGCGCTCGCGTTGGTGGGCTTGTGCTGTGGGCTGCTCGGGGGAACGAGCCGTCGGATGCACCGGCAGCCGGCATATCGGACCGAGGGGCGTGCCTCAGATAAACAGCAGGGCCGGCGACACCTCGTCAGATGTCGCCGACTCCCGCGAAGTCCGCAGTACAGCTTAAGTAGCTGTGATGGTGCTGGTGGCCAGGAGGATTACCAGGACGATGCCGAGCAAGACCCGGTAGAAGGCGAAGACCTCGATTGTGTGTTTGGCTACGAAGCGGAGGAGCCAGGCGATTGAGGCGTAGGCGACGATGAAGCTGACGACTGTGCCGACCAGCAGGGGAACCGCGCCGACGTTGCCGTGGAGGGCGTCTTTTAGTTCGTAGACGCCAGCGCCGACCAGGGCCGGGATGCCTAGCAGGAAAGAGATGCGGGTGGCGGCGACCCGGTCCAGGCCGCGGAAGAGGCCGGCGGAGATGGTGGCGCCGGAGCGGGAGATTCCGGGGATCAGCGCGAGGCATTGGACCAGGCCCATGACCAACGCGTCCACGAACGTGATGCGGGTGAGCGGCCGTTCCTTTGTGCCGAGGCGTTCGGCGGCGACCATGACGATGGACCAGCCGATCAGGGCCGCGGCCACCCACCACAGGCTGCGCAGGGGACCTGAGATCAGGTCGCGGGCGAGGAAGCCGACGATCACGATCGGGACCGAGCCGACGATGACGTACCAGCCCATCCGGTGGTCGAACTCGCCGCGGTGTTCGGGCTTGGCCAGCCCACGCACCCACGCGACCGCGATCCGGGAGATGTCCTTCCAGAAGTACAGGACGACGGCGGCGATCGCGCCGACCTGGATCACCGCGGTGAAGCCGGTGATCGACGGGTCGTCGATCTTCAGTCCGAGCATCTTCGACACGATGGTCAGGTGCCCGGTGCTGGAGACCGGGAGGAATTCGGTCAGGCCCTCGACGATGCCGAGGATGATGGAGTCCCAGATCGTCATCAGCCAGCGACCCCGGCCAGCTCCAGCGCCTCCGCGGCGGTGTGCAGGTCGGCGATCCGCTGCTCGACCGTCGACGCGAACGGCGTCAGCGCGACAGTCGTCGCCCCGGCCTCGGCGTACGCCGTGAGCTTGTCCGCCATCCGCTCCTTCGAACCGAGCAGCGAGATCGAGTCCAGGAACCCGAACGGTACGGCGGCCATCGCCTCGCGGTGCTTCCTGTCCAGGTACAGGTCCTGGATCTGCTTGGCCTCCTCGGCGTACCCCATCCGGACCGCGAGCGCGTTGTAGAAGTTCTTCTCCCGGCTGCCCATGCCGCCGATGTACAACGCGGCGTACCCACGGACCGGGTCGGCCGCGGCCTGGATGTCGTCACCCGTCATCAGCGGGGTCGTGACCACGACGTCGAAGCCGTCGAGGTCCTGCTGACGGGGCTCTGCCGAACTCCTTCGGCGGCCCGCCTTGATGTGCGTCAACTGCTCTCCCAGATAGGCAGGATCGTTCAGGATGCCGAGCCAGCCGTCGGCGATCTCGCCGGCCAGCTCGAGGTTCTTCGGACCGACCGCCGCCAGGTACACCGGCACATGGTCGCGGATCGGCCGCACCGTCAGTTTCAGCGCCTTGCCCGGTCCGTCGGGCAGCGGCAACGTGAAGTACTTCCCCTCGTACGCGACGGTCTCCCGCCGGAGAGCCGCGTTCACGATGTCAACGTACTCACGCGTCCTGAGCAGAGGCTGAGAGAACCGGACGCCGTGCCACCCCTCCGAAACCTGCGGTCCGGACACGCCGAGACCCAGCCGGAACCGGCCGTTCGACAGCCGGTCCAGGGTGGCCGCGGTCATCGCGGTCATGGCCGGCGTCCGGGCCGGGATCTGGAAAACGGCCGCGCCGACGTCGATCGTGGTGGTCTGGGCGGCGATCCAGCTGAGCAGGGTCGCCGCGTCCGAGCCGTACGCCTCCGCGGCCCAGGTGACCGCGAAACCGAGTGCCTCGGCCTCCTTCACCAGCCTCAGGTGGTCCAGGTGATCGTCGCCGCCGTACACGAAGCCGATGTTGAGTCCGAGTCGCATGACTGGCGAGCCTAGCGAGAGGTTGTCGGTGGCCCGCAATAGGCTCGGGTCATGCAGCAGCGCTATCTCGGTCACAGTGGACTGGCGGTGAGCAGGCTAGGCCTGGGCACGATGTCGTGGGGCCGGGACACCGACGAGCATGAGGCGCGCGAGCAGCTGGCGGCGTTCGTCTCCGCGGGCGGGACGCTGATCGACACGGCCGCGGCGTACGGCGACGGTGACAGCGAGCTGCTGATCGGGTCGCTGCTCGGCGACGTGGTCGACCGTGACGACCTGGTGATCGCGACCAAGGCCGGGTTCAGCGTCCGCCGGGGCGAGCGGATCACCGACACCTCCCGCGGCGCCCTGCTGCGCGATCTGGAGGGCTCGCTGCGTCGGATGAACGTCGACCACATCGACCTCTGGCAGCTGCACACCTGGTCCGACGACGTCCCGCTGGAGGAGACGCTCTCCGCGCTCGATCACGCGGTCAGCTCCGGCAAGGTGCGGTACGTCGGGATCTCGAACTACGCGGGCTGGAAGTCCGCCCGGGCCGTCACCTGGCAGCAGGCGTGGCCGGGCCGCGCGGTCCCGGTGTCGAACCAGGTGGAGTACTCGCTGCTCGCCCGGGACGCCGAGGTGGACGCGCTCCGCGCCGCCGCCGGGCTCGGGATCGGCGTACTGGCGTGGTCCCCGCTCGGCCGCGGCGTGTTGACCGGGAAGTACCGCACGGGCATCCCGGCGGACTCGCGGGCGGCGTCTCAGCATCTGTCCAGATTCGTCGACCCCTACCTCGACGCGCGGTCTTCGGGCATCGTGGAAGCGGTTGCCCGGGCAGCGGACGGGCTCGGCTGGACCCCGCTCGAGGTCGCGCTGACCTGGGTGCGGGACCGGCCCGGCGTGTCGGCGGCCATCGTCGGAGCCCGGACTGCGTTGCAATTGAAGTCGGTGCTGGGAGTAGAGGAGCTCACCCTGCCGCCCGCGATTTCGGCGGCGTTGGAGGATGTTTCTTGAGGTTGTTGTTGTTCAGGCTGCATTGTTGAATGTGGCAGGAGGTGCGGATGGCCGAATACGAGCTGCAGCAGTTCGAGGTGTCCAGGACGGAGTCCCGCGGTGCGGTGCGCAGGTTGCTCACCGAGCACGCGGAGTACGGCGGGTGGGAGCTGGCCCGTCTGCGCCGCTATCCCGACGGCACCCGCCGCGTCTGGCTCCGCCGCCGCATCATCCGTGTGATGCGGACCCTCTGAGCCACGCACTCACCAGTTCCCGTCGGCTCCCGACGCCGACCTTGTCGAACGACGCCCGCACGTGCTCCTGCACGGTGTGGGGTGACAGACACAACCGCTCGACGATCTGCCGCGTGGAGTAGCCGCGCAACAGCAACTCGGTGACCCGCTGCTGAGCCGGCGTGAGCCCGTGCAGATCGAGCAGCAAGGACCCCAGCTGAGCCGGTGACACCGGCTCCATCACCACCACGATCTGCCCGTCGTCCCCCAGCCGCGAGGCCTGCAGCGCCAACCACTCCCCACCGCGAGTCCTCACCTTCACCCGCGCGGTCACCCCGCCGAGCTGCATCCGACCAGCCACCGACAACACAGCCACCGGCAACCGCTCCACCGCCCCCAGCTCCGAGATCCAGTACTCCGCCTCAGCCGTCAGCGAATGCATCCGCAGCATCCGGTCGAGCACCACCACTCCAGGACCGACCGCGGACCGAGGCCGCGCGGCTGACGTCAGCCCGCGTTCTGCGGCCGAGCCCTGCCCGGTGCCGAGGTCCGGCTCCGGTGCCACCTCCGCGGGGCTCCATCGGAGCCCCAGGCGGAGGCCCTCGCCCAGGTGGGGTGCGAGGCGGCGTACCAGTTGGATCTCTTGGTCGGCGAAGCCGGATTCGGCGGTTTCGCGGTGGAGGCAGAGGACGCCCCAGCAGCGGCCGTTCGACATCAGGGCGGCGCGGAGTTCGTCGCCGAGGCCGAGGGGGCGCATCACCTCGGCGTACCGCGGGCTGCTCCCCCAGTCGCCCTTCGTCGCCTGGCCCAGCGACCGGACCGGATCCCGGCCGCCGGCCAGTACGGCGAACTTGTTCACGTCGTCCTGCCCGAACTCGTTCGCGATGAACTGCTCCGTGACCGCCCCGAGCGGCTCGTCGACCATCGCCGACGTGAACAACACCGTCGCCGGATCAACCGTCGCGAAGAACGTCGCGTCGACTGACAGCACACCACGCAGCCGCCCGAGCACCTCGGACCGCAACTCATCGGCACCCAGCCCCGCATAACAACGCTGGATCAGCACCTCAAGGCGATCCCCCGCCCCCATAATCAGGATGCTACGCCGAGTTGCCGCAGGAACCCGAGGTCATCGAGCAGCCCCCAGCGTTCGACGATCAGCCCGTCCCGCAGCCGCCAGATGTTGATCCCCGGCAGGCTGACCGCCTTCCCGCTCGGCGGCACCCCCAGCACCTCACCCCGCTGCGTCCCGCCGGCCGTGAACCGCTCGACGACAACATCCCCCTCCGCGATCAGCGCGTGCGTATCGCTGTGCCAGTCCGGGAACGCGGCCCGCATCATCTTCCCCGCGTCCCGCATCCCCTCCCGGTCCGGCGTGACCCCGAACGGCGGGTCGTGGTTGATGAAGTCCTCGGCCAGGTGGGTATCCACAGCGCCGAGGTCCCCTTTGGTGAACAGTCCGTCGATGAAGTCCTTGACGACGGTTTTGTTGCTCTCTGTTGTGCTCATGCCTCGATCGTGCGCGGGCCAGGTCCGGCCAGGTACCCCGATTAGTTGGGGTTCTCCCGATGAAATATCTCTGCGACAGAGGTATTCTCGGAACCGTGACCGAGACTCTCGCCGAGGACCTGCTCGCCGCGATCGGATTGGTGCGCCGCCGCCTCCGCCGATCCGCGGGCCGACCGTTGGCGCTGAGCACGCTGACCGGCTCGCAGGCAGAGCTGATCCGGCTCGTACGGCGCAACCCGGGCATCTCCGTCGCCGAGGCGGCCGCCGAGCTCGGCCTGGTTCCGAACACCGTGTCGACCCTCGTCGGTCAGCTCACCGAGCGCGGCATGCTGCTGCGTACGTCGGACGAGAGCGACCGCCGGATCGCCCGCCTGACGCTGACCGAGCCGGCCCGCGAGCAGGTCGAGGCCTGGCGCGACCGCCGCGCCGCGCTCGTCAACGAAGCCCTCGACGGACTCGGACCCGCCGACCGTGACGCATTGCGGGCCGCCTTGCCGATTCTCGGCGTACTCGCCGAACGGCTCACCCCATCCGAGCAGGACGTGAAGGAGCGCGTATGAGTGCGGATACCGCAGCACAGCCGGCGCCGGCCGCCGAGATCATCGGGCTGAGTCACAAGTTCGGCGACCATCTCGCGGTCGACAGCCTCGACCTGACCGTCTCCCCCGGCGAGTGCTTCGGTCTGCTCGGGCCGAACGGCGCCGGCAAGACGACGACGCTCCGGGTGCTCAACACGCTGTATCCGCCGCAGTCCGGCACGGTCCGGGTCTTCGGCCTCGACGTGCGTACGGACGCGATGTCGGTACGCCGCCTGCTCGGCTACGTCCCGCAGCAGTTGTCGATCGAAGGCGCGCTGTCCGGTCGCGAGAACGTGTCCTGGTTCGCGCGCTTGTTCGACGTACCGCGGCGTGAACGGGCGGCCCGCGTGGCCGAAGTACTCGAGATCGTTGATCTGACGGATGCAGCGGATCGACTCGCGTCGACGTACTCCGGCGGCATGGTACGGCGGCTCGAGCTCGCGCAGGCGCTGGTCAACCGGCCCGCGCTGCTCGTGCTCGACGAGCCGACGGTCGGGCTTGACCCGGTCGCGCGGGACTCGGTGTGGGCGCGGGTGCAGGACATGCAGGACAAGTACGGGATGACCGTGCTGCTGACCACGCACTACATGGAAGAGGCCGACGTCCTCTGCGACCGGGTTGCTCTGATGCATCTCGGCCGGCTGCGCGCCGTCGGCACACCGACCGATCTCAAGGCCGAACTGGGTCCCGAGGCGAGCCTCGAGGACGTGTTCCGGCACCACACCGGCGAAAGCCTCGCGGCTTCGGAGAAGGGAGGCCTGCGCGATGTCCGTGGCACCCGTCGCACCGCCCAGCGCATGGGTTGAGTCGAGGCCGCGAGCGGCGCTCCGGCTGCTCTCGCGGATCGGCACGTTCTGCCTGGTCGAGCTGCAGAAGCTGCGGCACGACCGGACCGAGCTCATCACCCGCGCGATCCAGCCGATCCTCTGGCTGGTGATCTTCGGCCAGACCTTCAGCCGGATCCGCGCGATCCCGACCGGCAACGTCCCGTACCTCGACTACCTCGCGCCGGGCATCATCGCCCAGTCCGCGCTGTTCGTCGCGATCTTCTACGGCATCCAGATCATCTGGGAACGCGACGCCGGCATCCTCACCAAGCTCCTCGTCACGCCCAGCCCGCGCTCCGCACTCGTTGCAGGTAAGGCGTTCGCGGCCGGCGTCCGCACCATCTCGCAGGCGATCGTCGTGATCATCGTCGCCGCGCTGCTCGGCGTCAGCCTGACCTGGAACCCGCTGAAGCTGCTCGCGGTGCTCGTGGTCGTCGTACTCGGTGCAGCGTTCTTCTCGTGCCTCTCGATGACGATCGCCGGTCTGGTACTGCGCCGCGATCGGCTGATGGGCATCGGCCAGGCAATCACGATGCCGCTGTTCTTCGCGTCCAGCGCGCTGTATCCGATCGCGATCATGCCCGGCTGGCTGAAGGTGCTGAGCCACGCCAATCCCCTGACCTACGAGGTGAGCGCACTCCGCGGTCTCCTCATCGGCCAACCGACCAACTACTGGCTCGACTTCGGCGTCCTCATCGTCGCGGCCATCGCCGGCATCTGCGCCGCCTCGGCTCTCCTCAGCCGCCTCGCGCGTTAGAGGTCGTGCTGGACCCAGACGTTCGGTTCGACGTACACGGCGTGGTTGTGGCGGACATCCACGTGGACGGGGACGAGCGCCTTGGGTACGACGACGTCGCCGGTGGTGTCGAACGGGAGGCCGGTCCAGTCGCGCCACTCGTCGAGTGTTCCGGTGATGACCATCGACCGTGGTGCGACCTGGATGATCTTGCCGCCGGCTTTGACGTGGACGCGCAGCCAGGGATCAACCGGTAGACCGTCCGGCCGCAGTTGCTCGATGTACTCCGTCATCGACTGGTGCGGGTCGGCCTTGCCGTTCGGGCGGACCGGGGCGTAGAGGGTGGTGTGGCCCTTGGCTTTCACGGCTTGGCGCATCGCGTCGAGCATCGCGTGGGACAGGCCGCGGCCCTGATGCGACGGGCGGATCAGGATCTCGAGAGCGCTCGATACGTTCGGCTCGCGGCCGTTGCGCTTGTCGGCGAAGCCCCACTGCAGGACCCGGTCCCAGCCGTCGGCCGGGAGCTTCGTGCGGTTCTCGTCCGGATAGACGAACGGGATGCTCCGGCCGTGCGCGACCGGTTCGCCGTCCTCGGTCGCGACCAGGCACTGGTCAGGGAAGTTCGCCGCGACCTGGCCCATCAGCGCGTTGCCGATCGGGTCGTTGAACATGAACTTGGGCCAGGTGTCGGCGAACTCGTACATCCGCTCGAGGTACTCAGGCCGCTCGGCCAACGTGGTGATCGCGATCCCTGGCATGTAGTGCAGTCTGACACCGCAGCAGCACGAGTCCAGCGATTAACGCCGTCAGCGTCCCAGCACCGACCAGCGTCACCTGCGCGCCGACCGTCGCGATGATCGGTCCGCCGATCAGCAACCCCGCCGAACTGCTCGCGCTGACGACCACCGCCTGCCCGCTCAGCAACGTACGTCGCTCTGCCCCGGCCGACGACCTGGTGATGATGACCGAGATGGCCGCGATACCGACCACCACGGTCACGCCGGAGAACGCGCCCGCGACGGCGACCACCGCCGGGGTCGACCACAAACCCATCGCGATCCAGCACAGTCCGCTCCAGGACCAGGCGATCGCGGCGCAGGCGACCGGCGGGATCCGGCGTACGACGGCCAGTGAGATCGCGGTCCCGATCAGCGAGCCCACGCCGTACCCCGTCATACCGGCGGCGAGGTAGATGCCCGGCCGGCCGCGTTGCTCTCCCAGCACTGACAAACCCAACGTGAACGCAAACCAGGTCACGCACCCGGTCCCACGGATCAGCCAGCCGTACAGCACCTCTGGACGACCCTTGAGGCTGCCCCGAATGGAGGGGACCTCAACTGTTCTAACAACCACTCGCTGGGCGGGCACTGTGCAGGCCAGCAGCCCGGCGCCGACGACTGCCACCGCCTCGATCCACAGCAGCCGGTTCGTGAACCCGGCCGACACCGCCAGCGCACCGACCGTCGGTCCGATCAGCATGCCGACCCGGCGAAGGCCGTCCTGCCAGGTGAGCAGCAGGACCGCGCGATCTGGACCCCACCGATCCCCCGTGTCGGCCAGCAACGCGGACCGGCCCGGATCCGCCAGCGCAGTACCGCAGCCCAGCAGCAAACCGCTGAACACCAACAACTCCGGCGTCAGCAACCCAAGTCCGGCCGCCGCCGGGACCGACGCCAACGCGATCGCGGTCACCAGCGCGACCAGGGCCAGCCGCGGCCCGGAGTCCACCCACTGCCGCGCCTTCCGCGCCCACCAAGGCGACAACAGCACAGGTATGCCGGACGCGCCGCCGACCAACCCCGTCGCCGCAACGGACCCGGTCTCCCGCAGGATCACCAACGGCAACGCGACCTGCGTGATCCGCATCGCGAAGTCCGCCGTACCGCTGCCGGCCAGCAACGCCAACGCCTCGAATCTCGCCTTCACACCCTTGATTCTTGGCTTTCCACCACTCCGCAGGTAGCCGCTGATCGTTGACTGCTTGCCATAGGCTGAACCTATGGCCTCATTACCCTCGGTCGAGGACCTACGGCTGGTCCAGGCCGTCACCCGCACCGGCGCAGTCGGCACAGCCGCTCGCGAGCTCCGCATCTCGCAACCCTCGGCATCACAACGCCTGGCCCGCCTCGAACGCCTCTGCGGCACCAAGCTCTTCGAGCGCGATACCCGAGGCGCGCGCCCCACACCAGCCGGCGCCGAGCTCAGCCGCCGCGCCGACCACATCCTCCGCCACCTCGAGGAGGTGTACGACGCCACCCGCGCGGCTTCCGTGGGTCAGCAGCTCGTGATCGGCACGTTCGCCAGCCTCGCCCCGATCCTGTTCCCGGTCCTTGACTCGGACCTGCCCGACCTCGAGATCCAGCAGCAGGTCGACCACGGCCAGTTCCTGGTCGAACGCGTCGCCGAAGGCACGATGGACGCCGCGTTCATCGCGATCGCCGAGCAGATGACCCTCCCCCGCGGCGCCGTCGCCCGCCGCGTCGGTCGCGACGACCTCGTCCTGTTCATCCCGCCCGGAGCCCGACCACCGGGCCGCGGCCGTCAGCCGCTGAACGACCGCCCGATCGTGTTCTCCACCTATGATCGCGGCACCGAGGAGATCCACGCCCGCCTCGCCGCCCTCGGCGCAATCCCCCGCCGCGGCGTCACGCTCAGCACGACGGTCGCCATCGCCCGCCGCCGCTCTCACCTGGCCCTGGTCCCGCGCAGCGCCCTCGCCGCGGAACTCCGCCCCGGCGAACACCTCGCCGCCTCCCCCTTCACCTACCGCCTCACCCTCTCCATCGTCACCACGCCAACCCCGCCGCGCGCCCTGATCAAACACCTCCCCCAATTGCGCGCGACATTGAACTTGTCGTGAACACCGGTGAGTCGCCGGCCAGGAGCAGGCAGACTCGGACGCATGAACCTGGGGCGGTTGGCGCGCGGGCGACGGGTGTTGGCGGGGTTCTGGGGTGCGACGGTCGTGCAGGTCGCGGCTGTTGCCCTCGACGTCAACATCCTCAAACAGGCCAGCAAGGCGACGCTGATGCCGTTGCTCTGGCAGTGGTCGCGCACGCAGGACGCGCCGCCGCTGATCCAGGCGGCGCTGCTCGCGTCGGCCGCCGGTGATCTGCTGCTGGAGACCGATGCGCAGCTCGCCGGAATGGCGGCGTTCGCGGCGGCACATGCGTGCTACCTCGCGGTGTTCCTCGCCAATCCGGCGCAGCGGTCGTGGCGGGTGCTCGCGGCGTTCGCGGCGTTGTGGGCTGCCTTGATCGCGGTGCTGTCTCCCGGGCTCGGTGGCCAGCGGGTGCCGGTGGCGGCGTACGCGTTGTTGCTCACGGCAACTGCGGTCGCGTCGCGCTGGCACAACTCGCGGAGCGGTCTCGGCGGGGCGCTGTTCCTGGTCTCGGATGCGTTGATCGCGCTGCGGATGTCCGGGCGGGACTTCCCGGGACGCGGCGCGCTGACGATGTCGACGTACGCCGTCGGGCAGTACCTGCTGACGTCAGGCGTGAGCAAATCTGACCGGTAGTGGTCATCGTCGTTGACCGCGGGTCGCCTCCGCTGTGGGGTGAAGGGTATGGCGACCGTCGACGACGTACGACGACAGTTCCGGAACCCGCCGCCCGAGGGGCGGCCGATGATGCGCTGGTGGTGGTTCGGTCCGTCGGCCACGCGGGACGAGCTGGACCGGGAGCTGCACGCGATGGCAGCGGCCGGACTCGGCGGGGTCGAGGTCGCGTTCGTCTATCCGATGGGTCCGGTGACGGCACCGTTCGGTTCGCCCGAGCTGCTCGAGCTGGTCGGGCATGCGGCTCGGACGGCGCACTCGTTGGGGCTGCGGTTCGACGTGACGCTGGGCAGCGGCTGGTCGTACGGCGGCGGCCACATCGGGCCCGAGCACGCCGCGCGGCAGCTGCGCTGGGATCGGCGCGGGATCGGCGGCGCGGCGTACGACGTACCTGTGGTCGAGGCCTGGCCGGGAGATGAGTTCGTCGCAGCCTTCGTGGGCGACGGGTCGTCGTACGTCGAGGTGCCGGTGCGCGACGGGATCATCCACGTCCCGGCCGGTGGTCAGCCGCGTGAGGTGCTGATCGCCACGTCGCGGGTCACCGGGCAGCAGGTGAAGCGGACGGCTGCGGGCGCCGAGGGGCACACGCTCGACCATTACTCGGCGACCGCGGCCTCGGAGCACATTCGCCGCGTCGCGGAGCCGTTGCTGCAGGCGGCGACGCCTGAGCTGCTCGGGTCGGTGTTCTGCGACAGCCTCGAGGTGTACGGCGCGGACTGGACGCCGGGGATCTTCGACGAGTTCGCCAAGCGCCGGGGGTACGAGCTGCGGCCGCGGCTGTACGAGCTGCTCGTCGACACCGATGAGTCGCGGCAACTGCGGATCGACTTCGGGCGGACGTTGTCGGAGCTGTACGAGGACAACTTCCTGAAGGTGTTCCAGCAGTGGGCGGCCGGGTACGGCGTACCGTTCCGCATCCAGAGCTACGGCGAGCCGCCGGCGACGATGAGCAGCTACCGGTTCGCGGACATCTTCGAAGGCGAGGGCTGGGGGTGGACGCGGATCCCGGAGACACGGTGGGCGTCGTCGGCTGCCAACATCTACGGCCGGTCGGTGGTGTCGGCGGAGGTGTGGACCTGGGTGCACTCGCCGTCGTTCCGCGCGACGCCGCTCGATCTCCAGGGCGAGGCGCACGAGCATTTCCTGTCCGGCGTCAACCAGCTCATCGGCCACGGCTGGCCGTACTCACCGTCCAACGGCCCCGGCCTCGGCTGGATCTTCTACGCGGCCGGCGCCCTCGACGACCGCAACCCATGGTGGCCGCTGGCAACGGATCTGTTCGCGTCCCTCCACCGCCTGTCCTGGCTCCTCCAGCAAGGTACGCCGGTCCGCCCGGTCAAGATCTACATCCCGGCCTCCGACGCGTACGCCGAGACGGGCCTGAGCGAGCCGAACAACCTGTACCGCGTCGCCCGCCGACTGATCCCGGAAAGCATCCCCCGCACGATCCGCGAGGCGGGACTCGACTACGACCTGATCGATGACGACGCCGTCTCGGTCGTCGATCCCGCCGACGTCCCGCTGGTCGTCGTACCGGACGGAACCACCACGCCCGCGGAGACCACGCGCTGGCTCGACGCGGTCCGCGCGGCTGGCGGCACGGTCGTCACCGACATCGCCACGCTCGCCGAGCACCTCCCGCCGGCGCCATTCACCCCGCAGCAGGACGTCGGCGTGGTCCACCGCCGCCTCGACGACGGCGACATCTACTTCGTCGCCAACACCGGCCCCGAAGCCCGAACCCTCACCTTCGACGAGCCGATGGAACGCTGGACCTCGAACGACGTCACCCGCTCCCTCACCCTGCATCCCTACGAGTCAGCGGTCCTCACCAAGACGACCACCTCTGCAACAGCCGAGCCGTCCGATGTTGTCGAAGCAGCTCTGGGCGAATGGTCGGTTGCCTTTGACAACAACATCCGTCCGGTCACCATCCCCCACCGCTGGGAAGACACCCCGGAACTCGCGACCTACTCCGGCTCCGCGACCTACCAGACCGACCTTCACTTACCAGACACCGACGGCCGACTCTTCCTCGACCTCGGCCCCGGCACACCGGTCGACGCCGACAGTGAGCCCTACCTCCCACCCAACTCCTACCGCGCCCTGATCACCCCGCCGGTAGGCGTTGCCGCCGAGATCTACCTCAACGACACCCGCTGCGGCACCGTCTGGGCCCCGCCGTACCGCGTCGACATCACCGACGCCGCGCGACCGGGTGCCAACGATCTACGCATCGTCGTACACAACACGGCCGCCAACGCGTTGTCCGCCGACCAGCACCTTCTCAGGGCAGCGGAAGACGTCACCGCGGAGTTCGGTCACCGCTTCGACCTCCAGCACATCGAGCACGCGGCCGACTACCTCAACTCCGGGCTGCTCGCCGTACCGACGATCACTCAGACCGGCTAGTCCGCGGCGCGGGTCTCGGCGAGGCGTTCGTGGTGGTGGATGACCTCGGCGATGACGAAGGCGAGGAACTTCTCGGCGAAGACCGGGTCGAGACCGGACTCGGCCGCGAGCGCGCGGAGCCGGGCGACCTGAGCCTGTTCGCGGGACTTGTCGGCCGGCGGCATTCCGGTGCTGGCCTTGAGGGCACCGACCTGCTGGGTGCACTTGAAGCGCTCGGCCAGCAGGTGGATCAGCGCGGCGTCGATGTTGTCGATGCTGCTGCGGAGCCGGGCGAGCTCGTCGTTGGCGTTGTCTGCGATCACGTTCCTAGCTTCTCAGGCCGCCGGCGCGAGCTCAGGCCTGGTCCAGGAACCGGTCCAGCACCCGCGAGCCGAACTCGAGAGCCGACGTCGGGACCCGCTCGTCGATGCCGTGGAACATGCCCATGAAGTCCAGGTCCGGCGGCAGCTGCAGCGGTACGAAACCGAAGCACCGCACCCCGAGCCGGCTCCACGACTTCGCGTCCGTACCACCCGACATCAGCAGCGGCGCGGTCCGGCTCTGCGGGTCCTCGGCCGCCAGGCACGCCTTCATCGCCTCGACCAGCCCGCCGCTGAACTCGGTCTCCAACGCGATGTCCTGTACGACGGTCTCGCGCTGCACCTTGTCGCCGAGCAGCTCGTCGATCGTCGCGAAGAACTCGTCCTCGTACCCGGGCAGGAACCGTCCGTCGATGTGCGCCTCGGCGTCGCCGGGGATCACGTTCACCTTGTAACCGGCGTTCAGCATCGTCGGGTTCGAGGTGTTGCGGATCGTCGCGCCGAACATCCGGCTGAAGCTGCCCAGCTTCGCCAGCGTCGCCGTCATGTCATCGGGGTCCAGCTCGGTCCCGAGCACGTCCTCGAGCGTCTTCAGGAACTCCCGCACCGTCGGCGTGACCCGCAGCGGCCACTCGTGCCCGCCGATCCGGGTCACCGCCTCGACCAGGTTGGTGACGGCGTTGTCGTTGTTCACCATCGACCCGTGGCCCGCCGTACCCCGGGCCTTGAGCCGCATCCAGTTCATACCCTTCTCGGCCGTCTCGATCAGGTACAGGCGCAGGTCGTCCTTGACCGTGATCGAGAAGCCGCCGACCTCGCCGATGCCCTCAGTGCAGTCGGCGACGGTGTCCGGGTGGTTGTTGATCAGCCACTGCGCGCCGTACACACCGCCGGCTTCTTCATCGGCGGTGAACACAAGGCGGACCGGCCGCCGCGGCTTCACGCCCGCGCGCTGACGAGCCCGGACGACCGACAGCACCATCGCGTCGAAGTCCTTCATGTCGACCGCGCCGCGACCCCACACGCAGCCGTCGAAGATCTCGCCGGAGAACGGGTCGACCTTCCAGTCCTTCGGGTCCGCCGGTACGACGTCCAGGTGCCCGTGCACGAGCAACGGGTCCGCATTCTGGTCCTCGCCGTCCCAGTGGGCGACCAGTGTCGCGCGCCCCGGCTCCGACTCGTAGATCGTCGACTCGATGCCGACCTCGTCCAGCTTCGAGGCGACGTACTCGGCCGCGACCCGCTCCCCGTTGCTCTTGCCGTTCCCGTAGTTCGTGGTGTCGATCCGGATCAGTTCACTGCAGAGCTCCACCACCTCGGCATCGGGCGTGTACGACGTACGGTCGCTGGAGGTCGTCATGCCGACCATCCTCTCTCACCGCCCCGGTGATGGCATCCCGAGGTCGGTCAGACCAGCGTGATCGAGTCCCCGGAGACGGTGATCTGTTTCGGCGGGAGCGGTCGCGGCGCGGGCCCGGCGACGACCGAGCCGTCCTTCACGGAGTACTTGCTGCCGTGGCAGGGGCAGTCGATGGTGCCGTTGGCAACAGTCGTGACCTGGCAGCCCTGGTGCGTGCAGGTCGAGCTGAACGCCTTGAACGTGCCTTTGACCGGTTGCGTGACGACGACCTGGTTCTGGTCGAAGATCTTCCCTTCGCCGACCGGGATCTCGTCGGTCTTCCCGAGTACGGCGTTCGCGGGTGCCGTCTGCGATGGTGGGTTCTTCGGTTCGCCGTACTTCGAGCAGCCGGCGGCGGTCGCTCCGATCGCGACGGCCAGGACCGTCCGGCGGCCAGGTTGCTGTGTCATCGGATCACTCCGAACGTTGTGAAGAACCAGAGCGACGAGGTCAGCCACAGGCCGACCAGCGCCGTGAACACGGCCCCGCCGACGACGGGCAGGAGCCATTTGGGGGCGTCGGTTCGGCTGAGGGTCAGCATCTTCGCGACGAACGCGCCGTAGAAGAAGCAGCCCAGCAGGGAGTGGATCAGGATGCGCGGTTCGCCGTACTCGAAGCCGAGTGCGTAGAGACAGTGCGCGACCACCGGGAGGGTGAACGCCACGGCGATGCGGCCGGACCAGCGGTGCAGCGGCGCGACCCACGGGCGGGTGGGCAGGCGGCCGTAGAGCGACATGGCCGAGATCAGCTGCACGATCCCGAAGAGGAGAGCGACGGTCGCGAGCCAGGTCTTCACCGATTGGAAGCTGGAGAAGCCGGCCAGGTTGATCGCGACGCCGGCCGGGTCGTGGAGGCGGCCGTAGACACCGAGCGCTACGGCGACGGCAGTGCCGACCGCGAGCGGTACCGCGATCCTGGTCGCGTGTTGGACCTGTGCGGTGCTCATCAGAACGCCTCATCTCCGCTGACTGCTTGGGCTGTCACGGGTACGCCGTTCACCGTCGCGGCACGGGTGGTGGTGTCGAGGGGCGGGGCGGGGGCCGGCGTACCGTCGTTGTCGACGCCGACCTGCTTGCCGTCGGGCAGGACGATCCAGCCGATGGTGCTGGTGGAGTTCCGTGCGCGGTACAGGCCGGCGGGTGGGCCGGCTTTCGCGATCGCGAACCGCAGCGTGCGACCACTGAGCGTGAAGGCGCCGCTGGCGGTGTTGCCGGCGACGGCGGCGGTCAGGCGCTCGCCGGTCTTGGAACGCAGTACGAGCCGACCGTTGCGGTAGGTGCCGGTCAGCCAGGCTTCGAGGCTCCGGCCGTCACAGACGTACGCCGCGGCTCGCTCGCCCTTCGTCGCGATCGCCAGCGAGGCCTCGCGTTCGTTGGTCCGGCCCGCGTAGACCGCGGGTGGTTTGGCCGGCGCTGTCGTGGCAGGCTTGCTCGGCGTCTGCGGGGTCGCGGAGGGGGTGACTGTTCCCACCGGCGTCACTGTTGGTGCCGGGTTGCTCGCCTGGGTTGGATTGCCGGTCTGGGTGCTGTTGACCACCATGAACGCGACCAGCCCGACGGCCGTCGCCGCCAACGTCACCAACGGACTTCGCTGCCCCATCGCCGCCCCACCACCCCAAGACCCAGCCCGACGCCGGTCTCACCCCGAGACGAGGATCCCGCCGACCCATCGCCTGGTCAACGGCTCAGCGGCTCAGCCGGTTCAGAGGACCTTCAGCCCGTACATCTCCCCGAGCGGATCCGAGATCAGTTCGATCCGCGCCCCGTCGGGGTCGCGGAAGTAGATCGACGTACCGCTCTCCTCCTGGAACTCGACGCCGTGCGCGGTCAGGCTCTCCTTGAGCTGCCCCCAGCGCTCCGGCTCGACCGAGATCGCCATGTGGTGCAGCCCGCCCAGCACCTCGGCGTACGGCCCGAGATCCAGCCCCGGGAAGTCGAAGAACGCCAGCAGGTTCCCGTTCCCGATGTCGAAGAAGAAGTGCGTCGAGCCCTCGTAGTCCCGGTTCCCGACCATCTCGGTCAGCGGGAACCCGAGCACGTCCTGGTAGAACTTGACGGTCCGCTCGACGTCCGCACACAACAACGCGGTGTGATGCAACCCACGCGCCGAACTGACCCCACCCGGCTTCAGATAAGCACTCCGGATCCGGTCCCGCTCAGCCTCGATCGCACCCAGCTCGATCTCCGTCATCCCACCCCACCCTTCTCCTTGAACCCGAAACTACCCCGCCCCCAACACTCCGTCACCACCCCCACCCGCCCGATGTGAATTCCACCCCTGGAGTTTGCTACTGTTCTCCGGTCAGCACCGCACCCCGGTGCAGACCACTCGTCCGGGTGGCGGAATAGGCAGACGCGCTAGCTTGAGGTGCTAGTGCCCTTTACGGGGCGTGGGGGTTCAAGTCCCCCCTCGGACACGCATGCTAACCACACGCGGGGTTGGACTGATGGAGACATCAGCCACCCGCGTTTTGTGGTTATAGGACACTTCCAGCGCCAAGGCGCCGTACAGCTCGGCCAGATCCGCTCGACCGGCCTGATCCAGCACCGTCTTCATTGCGCCCAGCTCTTCAACCATGCCGCGGATGTCAGCAGGACTCAGACGCTCGGCAGGCTCAAGCGCCTCAAGGCCGGCCAGAGCAGCCTTCTTCTCGGCCACGGCCGCGTTGTACTGGTTCGTCAGGGTCTCGGGATCCCAACCAGCCTCCAAAGCCCGTTGCAGTCTGTTCATGTTCGCTTCCGCCGCAGCGATCCGTTCCCGGAAGACTCGCTCGGTCGCCTCCGCAGGATCCTCGACGTCCTGGGCGCCGACGAGGACTGCAACAGTCTCATCAAGATTGTCGGGGCTGAAGAGACCTGCGATCCATTCATTCACGCCGCGGGAGAGTTGATCCTCGCGGACGTAGACGGTCGGCGGATGGCCTAAGGCTGCGCTCGATCCCGGGACCAGCGTCCTCGCGGCACACCTGTAGAACACCCCATGCTTGCGCCGAGCGCCCTCCATCTTGCGCCCGCACGTCTCACAGCAAATCGCTCCTCTGAAGAGGTACGCCGACTTCGGCCCGACCCGCGTCCGGGGCTGGGACGCCCGGGCCGCCATATCCGCACCTCGACGAGCACGGATCTCCAACTGAACCCGCGTGAAGACGTCGACGGACACGATCGCGGGGTGCGCCGGCTCGCGCGACCGTACGATCTTCGACTGCGGCGAACGCCGGAACCGCACAACATGTCCCGCCGCGACATCGTCGGGATCCAGCAACTCCTCGACCTTCCGCCACCGGCCGTAGATAGCGAACCCCGTGTACCGCGGATTCTCGAGGATCGCCTTCACGGTGCTGTGCTGCCAGCCATCGCCCCTCCGATGCCGGTTCTGCTGAGGAGTATGGGCAGACGGGCAGGGAACACCTTCGCGGTTGAGCGTCTCGGCGACTGATTTCAGCCCCAACCCACCGAGATAGAGCTCAAAGATTCGCTCGACAACTGCCGCCGCCTCCTCGTCGACAGCCAGCGCCCGAAGCCGATAACCCTCCTGAGCCTTCCGCGGATTCGGATGGGGGCCTGCGTCAACGACCACATATCCGTACGGCGCTCGACCGCCTTGGTACCGCCCGTCCATCACGACCTGCGCCGCCATCGCGGCCCGAACCCGGCGCTGTACATGTTGCCGTTCCGACTTCGACAAGCCGCCCGTGATCGTCATCGCCATGTCGTGCACCGTGTTCTCGGGATCGAACCGCCCACCGAGACTCGGGATCCACAGCGCGACGCCGTACCGATGGAACTTCGGCCAGGTCAAGCTGAACTGATTGCTGTACCAGCAACGGGTCGCCTCGCCCACGACCAGCCCATCCCAGCCACGCTGCGGGTTCTTCAACTCCTGCAGCAACCTGCCGGCCTCACCGCGACGCTCCCACGGCAACGACCGAGACTGCCCGATGTCGAAGAACTGCTCCACGATCTCGCCGCCGAGCGGCTCAACGAAGCGACTTGCCTCCCCCATCTGCCACGCCAGCGAGGTCCGCGGATCCTGGTTGTCTTCAGTCGAGCAACGTCCATAGAAGGCCAACCGTCCGATCCCGACCTGACTAGTCGGACAGGCTGCCAGTGCCTCGAGACCAAGCAGTTCGTCCAGCGTCGCCCACTCGTCGCCGCTCAAGATGCCCTCCTGCGCTTCGACCGGGCCAGTCGGAGAACGATCCGGCGCAACACACGAGCAGCTTGCGGATACAGCACCGGGGACCTGCCCGGCAGGCTCACCCGAATCTGCGGATCCTCACCCACACCGTCCACATCTGGCTTCTCCATGCCTGCTCAACGCATGAGCTACACACAGTAGTCAATGCTTCTCAACGCTACTCAACGCCTCCGGCCGCAGGCTGAGTCCGGCGGAGCATGGCGGTCAAAACCGGGCCGTCCACCGACGGCTGCTGCGTGCTGATCGGCTCGTAACCCCACGACTCGTACAGCGCCTTGACCTTCCCGTCGCCGTTGAGCGCGTTGACGAGCAACGAGACCTGCTCCTCGGGGCGATCGCGGAGAAGTTCGTCGTGGATCAGTAGGGCGATCCCCTGACCTCGCCACGGCTTGCGCAGCATGATCTCTTTCAACGCGACGGTCGACGTTTCGGTGCATCCGTCGGGAAGCGGCGTGGTCATCCGGCGCCACCAGCGGTCGTCGGGTGTGAGCGTGTTCGCGTACGCAAACCCCACGGGCTCGTCCGCGTCGTAGCCGATGACAACTTCCCATCCGGGATCGGATGCGTGCCGCGCAAGCTGTTCGCCGAATCGCTCGACCGAGTAGTGCGGCAGATGCAGTTGATCAGCGCGCACGTCGGCGTACACCTCGATCATCGTGCTCCACACGTCGTCGATCACGGTGGAATGGCGCAACGCAATACCGTCAGGGGTCACAGAAGCGTCCTCAATGAGTCGTGTGCGTATTGATCCCAGGCGGTTGCCGGGTCGCTCGATGGTGCAGCGATCTGCAGTGTGCTGCTGAAGTCTCGAAGCATCGAGTTGATGCGTGGATGCAGGCCGGTCGGCTCGAGCGGGATCGTCATCGCGGTCGCGACTGCTTCCTCGAGGTCGCCTTGGCCGAGCTGTGCCTTGGCGAGCCGCGCGGTGGTTATCGATCGCGTACGCCGCATACCGGGCCGCAGAAGAGCGAGGCTTCGATGTGCGTGGCCCTCGGCCACCTCGTAGTCGCCGAGCGCCAAGTAGCCTGCCAGCGCGAGATTCTCCAACTCTGCCTGGTCGTAGAAGGCGTTCAGCCAGAGCGGCCGATCATCGCTGGGCTCGGATCTGGCCAAGGCGTCTTCGGCATGGCCAACGGCCTGACGTACGGCGCGCTGGTCGCCGGTCTGCCCCAGGATCGCGGCATGTCTCGCGTGGCCGAGCGACGCGAACATCGGATCTCGCCTCGCAATCGGCAACCGACGCGCGACGTCATTGGCAGCCAACGCGTCGACCGGCCTGGCCATGTGGCGGTAAAGGCTGCCGGCGTGGGACCAGATCCTGAACTGGATCGCCGGATCACCTGACATCGTGGCCAGGCCTGCTGCGCGATCGAAGTGTCGTTGCGCGGTATCGAATCGCCGACCGTCGATGGCAGCCCACATCGCACTTGACGTGAATGAGGCTGCGCAGCCATAAAGCGCGCTACGGATGCGCTGACTCGCAGTCCCCCGCGCCTGCAGTGCAAGAGCTTCACCGGCTAGCGCGGACGCCTGGGTCTCGATGGTGAGCTTTCCGCCGTACTGATGATCGCTCGCGACGATCAACGCGAATTTGGAGAGCAGCCGCTCGACATCACCAGCACCGACTCGGGACTGGACAGCGCGCTGCGTCGACGCCCCAGCAGCGACCATGACTGTCGCCGCGGACGTACCGATGAACCGCCGCCGCGGGACAGGCCCCGGCTCGGCCGGAGCGACGAAGCCGAGATCCGTGATCGGACAACCGAAGACTGCGGAGAGCGCATCGCGCTGGCGGTGATGTGGCCACCGTGTCTTCCCAGTCAACCAGTTCCGCACCGTTCGATCGCTGACGGTGCCCCCGTAGCCCGCGCGCCGAAGATCAGCGTTGACCGCCTCAGCCAACTCGGCCTGGGTCAGGCCGACCTCCGCCATACGCGCCTTCAGGGCCTGGTTTCCCTCCACAGCCCAACGATATGTACGGCGAGTCACCGGCCGACAGCGTTCCGCCCGGAAATTTCCGGTTCACGTTCAGCGACAGGTAGCACCTTCTTCCTTACGTTCCGCAGTCGAGCGTCCTTTGATGGGGATCAAGGACCTCGAAGGGGAACTCCAATGGAAGTCGATGCACAGCTCGACTCGTCGACCAGCCACACCGCGGACCCACGCCGGTTCGTACTCCGCCGCGCGATTGATGTCAGCGGAGTCAGCGGCACCGGGGACGTCGCAGAGGGCGTCGAGTGGTCGGACGGAACCGTCGCGCTGCGATGGCGCGGCAAGTGGGCCACCACGGTCGTTTGGGACTACGGCCTCGACGCCCTGCTCGCAGTACACGGCCACAACGGCTCCACCGTCGTGCGGTGGCTCGACGCCGGCCGGCCTGAGGGATGACTGAGCAGGAACTCTGGCGCGTGCAGCTGTGGCTGGACGAGTACTTGATCGAGGAGCACATCGCCCCGACAGCACTCGCAGCGCAGTACGCGCACGTCATCAACCTTCGAATCCACGGCCTACCGGGCCGGCACCTGCGATGTCAGCGAGTCGTTGCCGTCGCACCCCAAAAGCCGGCCGGCGCGGGACGAGATAGCGAGTCCGTCCTGGGCCGGCCGCTCCAAACCATCACCAGAAATGGAGATCCATCATGAGCAACGAGATCAGCGCAGTTCCGTTCGGTGTCCGTCACCTCGCGTCGGGGCCAGATATGGCGCCGATGGAGCTGCCGATGACCTACAGCGCCAACCTTCAGCTGAACGTGTCCGCGACCGGCAACCCTTACCACGCCATCGCCGCAGCTCTGCCGGAAACGAACACCGAGACGCCGATCCCCGACGGCCAGCGCCCCGGATCGGACAATTCGACTGACAATTACTGACGATGGGCACCGTCTTGGTGCTGACCGGCCGTGACGACCTCACCGCCGACGCCGTCATCGACGAACTGACCAGACGGAATGCGCCGGTCGTCCGCTACGACACATCCGACTTCCCTCAGTCGTCCCAGATAGCCGCCACCCTCGGAGCGCACGGCTGGGAGGGGCAACTGACCGCTCATCGGTCGGTCGACCTCGAGGCCATCAGCGCCGTGTGGTGGCGACGGCCCGCCGAGTTCAGTGTGCCGAGCCGCTGGCCGGACGAGGCACGAGCGTTCGCAGTATCCGAGGCGCGCGTCGGAGTCCTCGGCGTCCTGGGATCGCTTCCGGTGCGATGGATCAATCATCCGGCCAAGGACTCGGCCGCCAACTACAAACCGGTTCAGCTCGCTGTGGCAGCCCGCGCCGGCCTCGACGTACCGCGGACGATCATCACATCGGATCCCGACTACGCCCGTGAGTTCATCGGCACCGACGAGGTCATCTACAAGGGCCTCAGTGGTGGTGTACTCACCGCGGAACGGCGTCATCGCTACCTGCCGACCACAGTGCTCCACGCCGACCAGATCGACACGAGCGTCACCGGCACCGCACATCTGTTCCAAGAACGCGTGCCCAAGCACTGCGAAGTACGCCTGACTGTGATGGGGAACCGGATGTTCCCCGTCGCGATCCACGCCGGAAGCGAGGCTGCCAGACTGGACTGGAGAACGGACTATCCCTCCCTCACCTACGGTCCGATCGAGCTCCCGGTTGATGTCGAGAAGGGCGTCCGGCTGCTGATGGACGAACTAGGCCTGTACTTCGGAGCACTCGACTTCGCCGTGACCCCAGACGGCCGCTGGGTGTTCTTCGAAGTGAACCCGAACGGCCAATGGCACTGGCTCGCGGTCAAGGCCGGCGTACCGATCATCGAGGCAATGGCCGATGCCCTCCAAGAAAAGGACGATTGTCTCCGTGACTGACTGGACCGAAGCCGCTCGCAAGCTCGCCGACGAGGTAACCCCGGCCGGACCGGAGTGGCACGACTCGGTCAGCTCCACACCTCGGCACCAACTGGTGCCGAGGTGGTGGGAGCCGATCCCCGACAGCTACCCATTCGCCTGGGGACTCCGATCGCCACAGCCGGACCAACCATGGGCCGAGGTCTACGCCGACGAGACGCTGGTGACCCGCGTCGGCTCACTCCACGCAGACGGTGCCGACCTCTCCGATCGTCCGATGGGTCTCCCGACGTCGTCCTCGACCCTGCCCGGCTTGATCGTGCGTATGCTCCACCTACTCGACCCGCACGAGCACGACCGCGTGCTCGACGTCGGCACCGGCTCCGGCTACTCCGCCGCCCTCCTCGCACATCTGCTCGACGACAAACAGGTCACCAGCATCGACGTAGACCCCTACCTCGTCGACATCGCCCGCGAGCGCCTCGCCAACTTCGGCCGAACACCACACCTCGAGGTCGCCGACGCCACCGGCTCGCTACCCGACACCGACTACGACCGGATCATCGCAACCGTCTCCGTCCGCCCCATCCCACCCACCTGGCTCGAGGCTCTCCGCCCCGGCGGCAAGATCGTCACCACCATCACCGGCACCTCACTCCTCATCGACGCCGAGAAACACACTGATGGCATCACCCGCGGACACGTCCAACCAGACCCAGCCACCTTCATGCGCACCCGCCACGAAACCGACTACCCAGCCCGCCTAGACCACGTCTTCAACGCCGCCCGCGACCAACCAGGCGACGAGACCCGCCAACTAGCAGGCCCACTACCCGACCTCTGGGACGACTGGCAGCTGCGTTGCCTGTACGAACTCGACACCCCGGACATCGAGAACCGCTCCGCGACCCGCGACGACGGCAGCCAACTCCTGTGGCTCCTAGCAGACGACGGCTCCTGGGCACGCGCCGACAGCGAAACCAAGACCATCCATCAAACTGGTCCACGCCGCCTGTGGGACGACCTAGAACGCGTCCAAGCCCAATGGACAGCCGCCGCCAACTTCCCACTCCACAACCTGACCGTCGAACTCGGCCCGGATCGCAACGTCCTCATCGGCCCGGACGACAACTGGACCATCAACCTCTGACCAGTCGGAGACCACCGAGATGCACGATCATGCAACTCCGCCTCCGGACCAACCCGACCAACGACAGGAGCCAGATTCCGAGCTGTCCTGGAAGATGGTGTAGATCTCTTTACCCTGGCGGCCATCCCGATTGGGACAGGCTTATCTGCCTCCTGACCTGCAGTTTCATCCTTCGTCGATGATCAACCGTGACCAGTGCTTGTCAGCGTCTCACGGAGCTGTGACGGAGCAGGAATTTGCCTGCAGCAACATTTCGAGTCTACGAGAGGCTTACGCACAGGGACGAACCGTCGGCTCTGGCAGCAGTCTGACCAGGCAGTCCGCAGTCTCAGACCGACTGCTCAGATCGCCGCCGAGACCAATCCGCCGGCCTCGAAGAGTTGGTGCAGAACGCCGGGGTCATCGAGGTACCCGACAGCCCAACCCAACCGCCCCATGGATCGACAGTGGGACCGGTCGGGCTGGGAGCCGGGCACCGTCTGGGAACGGCACGCCGACTCGGAGCAGCAGTCATGAACGGATGCAACACCCAGCCACCAAACAGCGATGACCGAAGCGAGGGGGACTATGCGAGCAATTGCAACCGTCGCCGCGGTCGCTGCCGTTTGGCTGCTGTCCGGCTGCGGTAACCATCAGGCCGAAGCTCCGGCATCAAGTCCGGCGTTCACGATCACCGGACGATCACGCTGAGCGCAGCCATCTCGACCGACACCAGCACGGTCACACAGATCGGCAATCCTTGCACTCCAGATGCTGGCTACGAGGACATCGCGAACGGCGCACAGGTCACGACGAGGAACGGAACGGGCGAGGTCCTGGCAATGGGTACCGTGCGCGCGGCCAGGGTCTCGGAGCTGCTCGTCAATCCGAATGATGAGGGTGCGCCGTGGCCCTATCGATGCACGCTCCCGTTCACAGTCACCGGAGTACCTGGAGGCGAAGAGTTCTACTCCATCGAGGTATCCGCGCGTGGCGAGGTGAGGTACACCCGAGACAAACTGAGCGAGCCGGTGCTCCTGTCATTGGGAGACGCCAAGCCGACCGAGTACCCGACTGCTACGCCGGTCAAGACCGTTGCACCATCCACCGATCCGGCCGTCATCGCAGAATGCGTCGCTGCGCTGAAGGCCAGCTCCAGCGCATCGGGAGACCGACCTGCGGCTTGCGCCACGCTCAACGAGGACGAGTACGCTGACGCGGTCATCGCCTACACCGACGGGCTGACGTCTTGATGGGCTAGCCACTACTGAAATCAGCGCAACAGGAACGAGTAGGAGAGCCTGATGCGCCTGTCCGGTTTGCGAACCGTCGAGAACTGAGCGGCCCTCGCAGATGCCTCCGGCGAACTGCTTGACCTCGGGCAGGGAGCGCGGCTTCACCTAGCCGGGGAGGTGAGCGCTTTGCTGTGCCTATCGATCGGAACCAGCTGCCACACCGATGCGTCGAACCCGCACCATTGCGCTGCGCAGTAGAAGGAACATCATGGACGTCGTAACGCTCATCATCGCGATCTTGGGCTTCGTGATCGCCCTCGTCTCGTGCGTCTGGCAGATCGCGACCTGGTTCTGGTCGACGGCGCGGCCACGGGCGACGATGATGCACGGCATCATCGTCGGGCCGGGGACAGGGACAGCGATGGTCGGCCCGATCGGCAAGAACGGTGCTCCGTTCCCCGTCAAGCAGATGCGACGTCAGGGCTACAACGGTCCGGAGATCATCGGCATCGAGGTGGTGAACCACGGCCGGGCGCCGATGACCGTGACGAAGTTTGGACTAAAACACGAGTCTGGCGTCGGCTTCGTGCCGATCGGCGAGGCCATCGGTCCCACGTTCCCCCACCGGATCGAAGCGGGCGCCTCGCAGAGCTGGTTTGCCCCCATAGAGATGATCCGCGAAGGGGTCAGCGCCGCATCGGACGTGTGGAAGACAGGCCGTGCGGTCTCCATCGAGGCGACGCTGGCCACAGGCAAGACAATCAAGACACGGCAGAGCATGCAGATCTGAGGGGCGGCGTTGCAGGAACTCAGGCCATCAGAATTTCCGGAAGCGAAGGCAGTCACGGTCCTCGAGATCGGTACGAACGAGAACGCCGAGCGGGTTGAGGACATCGTCCGCGAGGGCCGCGATGCGCCGCTGCAGGAGTGAGATCGAACGCGCTAGCCCCGAGCCTGATGCTGACCGTCCGGCTTCAGCTCTGGCAGTCAGCACTGATCGGCTCATTCGTCGCGCAGCACCGTCGCCGGTCTCGGCGAGGTGACGGGTCTGTCTGTCAGGTCGAGCGACACGGCCGCGCAGGCCTGGCCCACGGCTCTCGATGAGCACCCGCCTGGAATGCCCCATACTGCCTCCTGGACGTGAAGGCGAGAGTCCGGGGCGCGCACCCTCCGGGGTCCGGAGGCGGTCCGATTCCTACTTGTCGGGTTCAACGCTTGGCGTCCGGGGCCAGTGGGACGCTGCCTCAGCTGATGCTCGTGCGATTGCCGTTTGCCCGACACAAGAGTGACCCCACCCGAGGCGGGCTGGTCGCCCATGCCCCGGCCGCCCCGAACGAACACCGTCGAGCCTGCAGTAGTACCCGCCGCTCGACTTCAAGCCTGAGCTTGGATCATCGAGCCATGTTCTCACTCCGGTGCGGTGCCGGCGGGGAGTATCGGTCGTTCCCGTTCGGACGATGCACACCTAGGTCTTGCTGCTGATGACTGTCAGGTCTGCGTTGGCCCCAACCGCCGATGTGCGGGTCATGCGGAGGAGATTCTCCAGACGGAACAGCCGCATGAGGTCGTCGTTCGGTTGGGTCGGGAGCGGAGCCACTCGCAGGCGGTTGTACGTCGCTTCGCTCACATGGGGCTGGACGATGACGACACGGAGCGGATCGGAAGCCGAGCGGCTGTCGAACGCGTCCAGGAACTCGAGCCGATCAGGAGCCTTCGCGCCATGGATCCATGTGGCCGGCTTCGCCACCGGCGGGTTGTCGAGCCGGGCCCGGAGAGATTCGAGGTCAGCAAACCAGAGCAGGTTCTTCTCGGCTTGACTGGTGACAACCTCGTACGCCGCGGCAGACACTCCGCGGTGCGGGGAGTCGTTCTCCGCACCTTTGACGTGGATGAAGGTCAGCACGCCAGAACTCGATACGTGGACGAAGTCCGCCACCTCGCCCGAGCCGTCGTCGCAGGTCAGCCACCCGTCCTGGTAGTGCTGGACAACCCAGTGGAACAACGAGTCCCCGGCCTCACCGGTCAGTTGGTGGATTTGCTGGGGAGACTTCGTGGCGGGCTTCTCCTGCTTGATGCGGTAGCCGGAGAAGTCCTGGAAGTCCCAGTTCGGGAAAGGATCCCTGGGAATCCGGGTCGTCCACAGTTCGCCGTCGACGTACGCGTGCCCGGACTTGTAGTAGATGCTGAGCAGCCGCGGATACTGCAACGCCCCACACACCTCGGCCACAGCGCCCGAGTCGGTCGGCTGCGTGATCGCATCGTGCCCAACGGTGAGGGTGTACTTGCCGTTCGTCTGGTTGACTGTCGCAGCCAGTTTGCCTCCGGTGGAGCCATGGAGGCCGACCTCGAGCTTGAAGTCGGCGGTCGGACCGCCATGGACGATCAGCGTGGCGTCGGAGAGGAGGTCTGCGGCATCGAACACCTCGTCGGCGATGATTCCGCTGAGAAACTCCGGATCCACAACCGAAATATCGTAGGCCCCGCTGACACCGCTCAGGTCCGTCACCTGCCGAGCGAACACTCGCAGCGCACGAGGCTGTGCCGACCCGGTGGCGATCTCCTGTTCCAGCAGGGCCAGTAGCTCCAGTACGGCCGTCACGAACTCGGGGAAGTCTGCGGAACCCTTGAACCACACCGATGACCGGCGTGGCGTCGTTCCAACCACACCTCGCAGCACCACACGCCCCGGATCATCCAACAGCGCGGCCTTCGCCGAGCCCATCGCGAACGACGAATCCTCCCAAGGACTCACCACGTCCTCGAGCGACCCACCCCCAAGGTTCTTCACGTCGGGACGCAGCTTGCTCCGCCGGTGAGTGCCGCGAAGCCACAGGTTCTTTGCTTCGCCCTGAAGCAACGCGTTCTCCAGCACGCCTGGCTCCAACCGCTGGAACGGCAGCTGCGGCTCCTGGCCGAGCCGACGTTGCAACCGCTCCTCGACAATCCCGTCGGCGCGCACAGCGACCAGCTGACCGCGCCGCAGGACGACTGTCAGATCATGCGCCACGTCCAGGAAGCCTGCGCCTGACCCATCCCACGACGGCTTCCGCTGAGTTCGCCGAACGAAGCCGCCAAGCTGGTCAACGCCGTATTGAGCGACTAGACCTTCTGCAGCCTCCGAACTCCGGGACATCGCGACGATGTCCACCGTCTGGCGACCCTGTCGACGGCCTGGCGTCGCCAGGTATGCCTCCAGCTCACCGAAGGCCGCAACCGGGTCCGTCGAAAGGCACTGCAGCACCACCACCGTCACATACGGCCGGAGACTGTCCCAACTCAGTGTCGGCATCGGTTGATCGTTCATCCTGCCCCCAGAAACTCACTCCCCCAAGCGAGCTGCTGACGGTATCTCACAGAGCGTGACGAGCGGAAGAGTTCGCGACGGCAGAGTGCGACTGGGCTGCTACGGTTCCGGCATCGCTGCAGTGTGGAGGCTGTCGCGCGCGTTCCACTTCTCGTCCGTACAGCACCTGACCGAACGACACTGCTCGATCTCGTCGTGCTGGCTCCAGCGAGCTGCGCTCGCACCTGGCAGGCAAGCCTGTTGGAAGCGTTGTGGCACTCATCGCGTGCCACAACAAGCGGCTAAACGGCGTGCGACATACGCTGAATCAGCGATCGCGGCAGGGCAGAACGCCGTCACACTTCTTGCACTTGAGGAGCGACCCCTCGGCGCCGGTGTAGAAACGTGCCGCACCCAGAGCTACAAATGTGCGAAAAGCGTCACCTTCTGCGGCCACCCGGACGCCATCTTTCGCCACGCCAACCTGAGCCAAACCGACGTTCCGTCTCAACCGGGATCAGCAGATGTCGTGCATCGCGCTCTCGAGATTCTGGGCTTCCACGCGCTCCCGATCATGCGCGAGACACGACGGCACGATGCGCGGAGTCGAGCTCGTTGACGTAGCGTAATTGCATTCACGTGCGCACAAGGGAACGGTGCGACATGGCGGGTGTTCTGTGGAAACTTGAACCGGCGACCGCTGCCAAGCATCGCCTGTACAAGCGATACCTCGACGCCTGGTGGCCGAAGATGTTGCAACCCACAGCCGAGGGCTACCGTCGTCCACGAGTCACATATGTCGACGCCTTTGCCGGCCCCGGCCGCTACCTCCGAGGCGAGGAAGGTTCGCCAGTATTCGTCCTCGACCGGTTGCTGCACCATCGGGCCGCCGATCGAATGCTGCTGACTCGCGACCGGGTGAAGCTGATCTTCGTCGAGAAGGACAAGGCCCGATTTGAGCATCTGCAGGGCGAGCTGACCGCGCGGTTCGGCGACCTAGCGGCGCTGCCTGTGACCGTCGTACTGCGCCGCGGCGAGGCAGCCGCGCTCACTCTCCAGCTCCTCGGCGAAACCGGGGCCTGGGAGCACCCGATCCTCGCCGTCTTCGACAGTTGGGGCAACGTCAACGTTCCGCTGAACCCCGTAATCGCGCAAATCGCCCGCAACCCGTCGAGCGAGGTTGTCGTCACCTTCGGTCCGAACTGGTTCAACCGCCGTGAGTCAGAAGATCCGGACCAGTTCGACGCAGTCTTCGGCGGCCGTCGATTCTGGCAAGAGGCCAGCCAGGGAGACAGACCCAGCGATCGATGGCAAACGTGGCTGAACGCATATCGATCTGCCCTGCGCCGGGCCGGATTCACGTTCCAACTGCAGTTCAAGGTCGTCCCTGGCAGCGGCCAGCCGCTGTATCTGGTGTTCGGCACCAAGCATCGCAGCGGGGTCGAAGCTCGGTCCTCGATGTCCTCGATGCGGTCGTCGAAGCCTGCGAGGATGGCGATGAAGCTGTCGACCAGGGCATCGACGAATCGATGGGTGAGCCAGATGGGATCCTCGGCGGACCTGGTACCGGCCTCGTATCTGCGCCGTACGGCGGACACGGCCGGAATCGTGTCACGGTGGATGGTGACGAGGAAACGCTCGGAGTAGAAGCAGTGCACCTCGACGAGGCGGCCGTCGTCCGGCACCGCGCCGTACAGGACCAGGAAGACGAAGTCGTCGTACTCTTCGATCTTCGGCCGCTGATCGAACTGTTCGCTGTCCTCGAGCGCCAGTGGGTGGAACCGGAAGACGTCGCGCAGGATCGTGAAGTCCTCGGCCGACGGTCGATGCAGGTCGATCCAGAAGAAGCTGCCTCCGGCAAGCAGCCGCTCAGTGTCTTCGCGGTTGAGACGCGACCCGGCCCTTTCCTCCATCACCGCAGACTCTGTCGAGTTGCCGTCACTGACGCACACCCACCTCCCGCCCGCCGTCAGCTTTCGATGGCTTGGGCCGACGCTCCTTCCTTCAATTCTGCAGAGACGGATCGGCACAACCGCTCATTGGCCGCGGCTCGTGCCAGCAAGAAGGAGAGCAGGTACCGGATGTTGGCGTCGTCAGTCATCCGATACAGCCGCGAGAGCTGCATCCGGCGGTTCAGTTCGGCGGCAGCATTGGTCTGGAAGTCGGCGGCAAGGTTTCTGCTGACGGTGCTGGAGGCCACTTTCCACGGGTTGTCCGCAGCCTGAGGACCGGCACCGGTTGCGATCGCCTGCTGAAGGTCGGTGCCGGCGATCACCGCGGCGACCGTCGGGTCGAGCCGGACCGCAGTGTCGAGAACACTTGCTGGAGCATGCTCCAGCAACTGCGCGATCATCGTGGCCAGCATCTCGACGTTGGCGACCTGTTCGGAGCCGAGGCCGAAGACCAGGTCGCGATACTTGCCCTGGACATGCATGTCCCAAGACTGGAACATGTAGTGCATCGCGACGCCGATCTCGTCGTACTGGCCTCCGAGCACGTCCTCCAGACGACGGGCGAACAAGGCGTCCGCGTGCTCGGGAACCGTGGTGAACTGAAGGTCCTGACGGTGGTTGAACATGAGCCGATCCTCAGCGGGATGAGTGGGTGGTTCCGGTGTCGGCGAGCTTGGTCGTGCACCAGCTGAATGTTCTGGTCAAGGAAGTCGCACGACGATGCGGTTGTCGACCGAGGTGACACCTGGTGCGGACCAGGCTGCGCGTTCCGCCTCCTCCTTCTCCGCCCAGGACCGCACGGTCCCCTCCAAGGTCACCTTGCCGCGGTCGACCACGACTGAGATCCGGTTGGCATCCGTCTCGGCACTCCGCACCAGCGCGTCCTCGATCCTGCGCTTCAACACATCCGGTGCGGGCTTGATCCGCGGCTTGACCTCGATCAGGTTGCTGACCCCGCGGACTCCCGCCAGCCGGCGAACGACCCGCTCGGCGTCACTTTTCTGAAACTGCCACTCGAGTTCTCCGCCCAGCGTGACCCATCCCTTCGAGACGGTCACCTCGAGATTCCGCATCGGCACCATCGCGTCCCATTCCAGGGCGCGCACGGCCGCGGCAGCGATATCAGCGTCGGTCCTCTCCTCAGAGGTCGGCAACCGGATCTCGAGATCATTCGCCACCGCAACGACTCCGCGCACCCGGTGGGCGGCCTGCTCGGCGGCCCACTTCTTGATGAAGGAATCCACCCAGCCTGTCAGTGTCACGATGCCGTTCTGTACCGCGACGCCGATCTCGTTGGGCTGGACCTGGGCGTCCCACGCCAGTTCGGCGAGAACTTCCTGCTGGATCTCGTCGTCGTGCCGTGTCGTTGTGATCGTTGCCATCGGTGATCCTTCCGCAGTGCTCGTCCGGGTTCGTCCGAGCCGAGAGTTCGGTCCGTCATACGAAGACTTCGTCGAAGTAGCACCAGCGCCAGTTCTCACCCGGTTCGAACGACTGGACGATCGGGTGTCCGTCGTACGCCGCGTGGGCGCGCGCGTGCTTCAGCGGCGACGAGTCACAGCAGCCGACGTGACCGCAGCTCAGACAGAGCCGCAGGTGCACCCAGGGCGAGTTCAGCTTGAGGCACTCCTCGCACCCTTCGGGTGTACGTGGCCGGACCGGCCTGACCAGGGTCAGATGAGGATCCAGCATGCTCGGCCTCCTGCTGTTATGGGTCCTGCTGCTGTTCCTTACAAATCTTGTCCAGCAGGGGATGACACACATCCCCAGAACAGGTGGTTCTCCACTCATCGACGAGACGCCATTCGGGCGGCGACCCGCCTGCGGTTAGGTCAACGCCGACTGAGTTTCCAGCTCGGTCCGTCACTGGATCGCCTGCACCATCTCGTGGGCCACCACGACCGCCGGACCCAACATCCCCTGATCGGGTAGTCGTTGCACGACTGGGTACTGAACGTTCATGGAATCCATCCGCGTCGGACTCGTGGCTGATCCTGCCGCGCCGACTGTGATCGCCCGACGTCTGACCGACCTGAGGCCGCTCGACGGCCGCAACGCCTGGCAGATCACCGTGCTGAGTGAACCGTTCACCACAGGCTCCGAGGCGGTCGACATCGCGGTGGCACGGCTGCAGGACCACGCTCGCCGGCAACACTGGGACCTGGTGATCGGTCTGACGGAGCTGCCCCTGCACGACAGTGAGGGCCGGCACCTGCTGGTCGAGGCCGACCCGGAACGACAGGCGGCGGTGCTGTCACTGCCCGCATTGGGCGGGCTTCGAATGCACTCCCGTGCTCGTCGGGCGGTGCGCTCGCTGCTCACCGGCATGGCGGACCCGAACACGCGGGAGGAGCACCAGGTGGCTCTTTCCCGCATGCGCGGCCGCTGGCGCCTGCTCTCAGGCATGGTGCTCGCCAACCGGCCGTGGCTGTTGGTTCCCGGCCTGAAGTCAGCGCTCGTGGCAGCCCTGGCAACCAGCGCCGTGGCCACGATCAACTCCACGGTCTGGCTGCTGGCCAGTTCGCTGTCGTGGTGGCGGCTGGTCGTCGCAACCGTCGCCTCGATCGCCCTCGTCGTCGGGTGGCTCGTGATCGACGGAGAGCTGTGGGACCGGCCCGACGACGACTCCCCGTCGGCGCGGGAAAGGTCACGCCTCTACAACGCCTCGACGCTGCTGACCCTGACGGTGGGCGTGCTCATCTGCTATGTCGCCCTGTACGTCGTGAACCTGGCGTGGGCCTACTTCATCCTCGACCCCGATCTGGTCGGCAGCTCGGTCAACGCTCCGGTCGGGCCTGGCGACCTGTTCGTCCTGGCGTGGTTCGTCGCGTCTGCCGCCACTGTCGGCGGTGGCCTCGGCTCCGGTCTGGAGTCGGACGAGTCGATTCGCGCGGCCGCGTACTCCAAGCGCGAACAGGACCGCCGCGAACGCCTCGCCCGCGAGCAGTCCGCCGACTCCTGACGCGGATCGGCCGGAGCCCAACAGGCCTCGGCGCTTCTGTTGCTTCCGGCCACGAACTACGAGTAGCGGCCAAGATGCTCGTGCACCATCCGCACGGCGAGGGCGCCCTCCCCCACGGCTGCAGCCACTCGTCGTACCGCCCCGCTCCGGACGTCGCCGGCGGCGAAGACCCCCGTCCTACTGGTCTCGAGCACCTGCCTCCTACCTGGCAGCTGGCTTCCGGTGCGGACGAAGCCACGATCGTCCAGCGCGATCTGGTCGCTGAGCCAGCGCACGTGCGGGAGGCTACCGATGAAGACGAACAAGGCCTTGGCGGGTTCGACGTGGCGCTGCCCCGTCTTCAAGTCCTCCACCACGACCTCGTCGAGCATCCGGTCACCGCTGGCCGCACGCACCTCGCTGTGCACGAGTACGGCGATCCTCTCGGTCCGCTCGATCCGGTCGGCCAGGTAGCGGGACATGTCCTGCCCGAGTTCGTTGCTCCGGACAACCAGAACCACTTGGGCAGCGTGCTGGGCGAGGAACACCGCAGCCTGCCCGGCAGAGTTGCCGCCTCCGACGACGACCACCGGATCGTGCCGGCACAGGTTCGCCTCGAGTTCGGTCGCCGCGTAGTACACGCTGGTCGAAGTGACGTCATCCAGTCCTGGCAGATCAAGTTTTCGGTAGCGGACGCCGGACGCGATCAGCACTGCACGGCTACTGATGCGCGCTTCGTCCTCAAGCTGTACTACGTGGTGCCCATCCCGCTCCAGGAGCGCCACGGCGGTGGCAGGCACTATGAATTCGGCACCGAAACGCCTCGCCTGGATCTCGGCGAGGTCGGCCAGTTCCGCGCCACTGACGCCCGCCGGGAAACCCAGGTAGTTCTCGATCCTTGACGAAGTGCCCGCCTGGCCGCCGGTGGCCACGGAGTCCAGGACCACAGTGGCCAGTCCTTCTGAGGCGCCGTACACCGCGGCCGCCAGACCGGCCGGACCTGCGCCGACCACGATCAGGTCGCACACCGACCGCACCGGCATCGCAGTGCGCAGACCCACGGCGGTGGCCAGTCGTTCGTTGTCCGGGTTCCGCAGCACCTGGCCCCGCCAGATCACCACCGGGGTATCGTCGCGGCCGAGACCGAGTTCGCGCAGCAGGCGCTCGGCCTCCGCGTCGTTCTCCAGGTCGATCCAGTGATGTGGCAGCCGGTTGCGCGCCGCGAAATCGCGCAGCCGACGGGTGTCGGCCGAGAACCGGGACCCGATGATCGCGAAGCCGGCGCCAAGGGTCAGCTGGAGCGACCGGCGGATCAGGAACGCCCGCAGGATGAGATCGGCCAGCCGCGGATCTCGCGATACCAGCTCCCTCAACTGCTCGGGCGGTACGGCGAGCACTTCGCCCGGCTCCTGCGCGACCGCGCTGAGGAAGAACTGCTGTCCGGTCAGCATGCCGATCTCGCCGAGGAACCGGCGCGGCCCGTGGACGGCGATGACCCGTTCCGGCTCAGTCGTGTCCTGCACGATGGCGACTGTCCCGTCGAGTACGACGATGAATTCGTCCGAGGACTCCCCCGCCTGCTGCAGCACTTCGCCCGCACTGGTCGTGCGCCGCTCGCCGAGCGGCGTGAGCTCGGCCAGCTGATAGTCCTCCAGCCGGGGGTAAGCGCCGTACAGGTCGGGCGTTTCCTTCATAGGGACCGTCCGGGCACGCTGGTCACGGGGCCGGCTCCTTGGCCAGTGCGCCTTCCAGCCATGGCCGCAGGACCGACGCCTGGGCGGCACCGATCTGCGTGGCGACAACCTGGCCGTGCCGGAACACCATCAGGGTAGGAATGGATCTCACCTCGAAGCGCTGGGACAGCCCCGGAGCCTCGTCGGCGTTGACTTTGACCAGCTTGAGCTGGCCCGCCTTCTCCGTGGCTAGCTGCTCGAGCACGGGACTGACCATGCGGCAGGGTCCACACCAGGGAGCCCAGAGATCGACCAACACTGGCAGGCTTGCCTGCTCCACGATCTCGGCGAAATCGTTGTCGCCGGCATCGACGATCCAAGGCAGCGGCCGCTGGCAGTTGCCGCAGCGGGGGGCGCCTTCCGCCGCAGCGGGCACCCGGTTGCGGCGCTGACAATTCGGACAGGTCACGACCTTCATGCCACCGCCTCCACGGGGTTCTCGTGCGTGACGACGATGTCGCCGTCCTGGACGGTCACCCGGATCACCGCCCCGTCCAGCACGTTGCCGCCCAGCAAGGCGCGACCGATCCTGGTCTCCACCTCGCGCGCGATGAACCGCCGCAGCGGGCGGGCGCCGTACACCGGGTCGAAGCCCTGCGCGGCGATGTGCCGGGCCGCGTCCGGCGCGACCTCGAGCGTCATCCGGCGATCCGCCAGCCGGGTCCGCAGGTCGTCGAACATCAGGTCCACGATGCGTTCGATCTCGGCCATCGTGAGTGGCTTGAACAGCACGATCTCGTCCACCCGGTTGAGGAACTCAGGCCGGAACTGCCGTCGCAGCTCGTCCATCACGGCATCCCGCGCGTCCTCCTTGACCTGCCCGTCCGCGGTCACTCCGTCCAGCAGGTACGCCGACCCGATGTTCGAGGTCATGATGATCACGGTGTTGCGCATGTCCACGGTCCGGCCTTGGGCGTCCGTCAGCCGGCCGTCGTCGAGGATCTGCAGCAACGTGTTGAAGACGTCCGGGTGTGCCTTCTCGATCTCGTCGAACAGGACCACGGAGTACGGCTTGCGCCGGACGGCCTCGGTCAACTGGCCGCCCTCCTCGTAGCCGACGTATCCGGGCGGCGCTCCCATCAGCCGGCTGACCGTGTGCCGCTCCTGGTACTCGCTCATATCGATCCGGACGATGTTCTCCTCGGTGTCGAACAGCGCCGCCGCCAGCGTCTTGGCCAGCTCGGTCTTTCCCACCCCGGTCGGGCCCAGGAAGATGAACGAGCCGATCGGCCGGCGCGGGTCCTTGATCCCCGAGCGGGCCCGGACGATCGCATCCGCCACCAACTGGACCGCCTCGTCCTGCCCGACCAGCCGCTCGTGCAGCACCTCGTCCAGCCGCAGCAGCTTCTCCCGTTCGCCCTCCTGCAGGCGGCTGACCGGGATGCCCGTCCACCGCGACACGATCGAAGCGATCTCTTCCTCGGTCACGACCTCGCGTAACAGCCGGTTGCCGTGCTGCTTCTTCGCCAATCGCTCCTCCTCGGCCGCGAGCTGACGTTCGAGCTCCGGTAGCCGGCCGTGCCGCAGTTCCGCTGCCCGGTTCAGGTCGTAGTCGCGCTCGGCCTGCTCGGCCTCCTGCCGGACCTGCTCCATCTCCTGCCGCAGCGTCTGGACCTTGCGCAACGCCTGCCGTTCCGCCTCCCACTGCGCGTGCATCGCGTCAGCCTCGGCTCGTACATCGGCCAGTTCCTTTCGCAGTTCGTCCAGCCGCTGCCGACTGGCGGCGTCCTCCTCCTTGGCCAGCGCGGCCTCCTCGATCTCCAGCCGGCGTACCCGCCTGGTCAGCTCATCCAGCTCGGCCGGCATCGAGTCGATCTCGGTCCGCAGCATCGCGCACGCCTCGTCCACCAGGTCGATCGCCTTGTCCGGCAGGAACCGGTCGGAGATGTACCGGTGGCTCAGTACGACGGCTGCGACCATCGCTGCGTCCTGGATCTTCACGCCGTGGAAGACCTCCAGCCGCTCACGCAAGCCGCGCAGGATCGAAATCGCGTCCTCGACCGTCGGCTCGTCGACGACCACCGGCTGGAACCGGCGTTCCAGTGCCGCGTCCTTCTCGACGTGCATCCGGTACTCGTCCAGCGTGGTCGCGCCGATCATGTGCAACTCACCGCGGGCCAGCATCGGCTTCAGCATGTTGCCCGCATCCATCGCGCCCTCGGTCGCGCCCGCACCCACCACCGTGTGCAACTCGTCGACGAACAACAAGATCCGGCCCTCCGCCGCCTTCACCTCGTTGAGCACGGCCTTGAACCGTTCCTCGAACTCCCCGCGGTACTTGGCCCCGGCAACCAGTGAAGCCATGTCCAGCGCGAACACGGTCCGGTCCCGCAACCCCTCCGGTACGTCGCCGTTGGCGATTCGTTGCGCGAGACCCTCGACGATCGCGGTCTTGCCGACGCCCGGGTCGCCGATCAGCACGGGGTTGTTCTTGGTCTTGCGGGACAGAATCTGCACAACGCGGCGGATCTCGTTGTCCCGGCCGATGACCGGGTCCAACCGGCCCTCCGACGCGTCCTTGACCAGGTCCCGGCCGTATTTCTCCAACGCCTCGTACGACGCTTCCGGCATCGCCGAGGTGACCCGTTGGTTCCCCCGTACGGCGGTCAGCGCCGAGAGGAAGCCGTCCCGGGTCAACCCCTGCTCGGCGAGCAGCCGCCCGGACGCGCTCTGCCGGCCCTCGTCCAGCAACGCGATCACGAGGTGCTCGATCGAGACGTACTCGTCCTTGAGCCGCTTGGCCTCCCGATCCGCGGCGTCGAGAAGCCGCGACAACCTCTGGGTGATCAACACCTGGCCGGGCTCCGCGCCGGGACCGCTGACCTTGGGACGCCGGCTCAGCTCCTGTTCCAATCTGTCCCGCAGCTCGTCCGGATCCGCACCGGCCTGGGCCAACAGCCTCGGGGTCAGACCGTCTGATTGCTCCAGCAGCGCCAGCAGCAAGTGCTCGCCGTCGATCTGACTGTGCCCGAACCGCAGGGCTTTCGTCTGAGCGTCGTGCAGAGCCTCCTGCGACTTCTGCGTGAGGCGGTTCATATCCATGTCCTGGCTCCTCTTCCGACGAAACGTCTGCGCTCTGCTTCCAGCACGGCGATGCGATCCAGCAGGTCCATCACCAGGCCCAGCGCCGCATAGTTCAGGTCGAGCCCGGCCCGGAGTCGCTGGATCCGGGCCACCCGGCTCAGCTGCGACGGCCCGAACCACAACTCACCGGTGCCGTCGGTCGTTGCCTCGAGCAACCCCAGGGCGACGAACCGCCTCAGCAGTTCGGGATGTGCGCCGGTCACCCGCGCGAAGTTCTCCAGCGCGAACCGGCTGGGCCTGGTCAACTGGTGGCTCATGACCGCCTCCTCGGGTCGAACTTCGACGTCCCGGCCAATTCCTCGAACAGGCGCCTCTCCTCGCGGGTGAGCCTCGGGGGAACCATCAATCTGACCTCGGCGTACAGGTCACCCGGCGTTCCACGGGGGTTCGGAAGACCGCGGCCTTTGAGCCGGAGCCTGCGTCCGCTCGAGCTGGCCTTCGGCACCTTCACCGTCGCCTCACCACCAGGAGTCTCGATCGACACCGAGGCACCCAGAGCCCCCTCCCACACAGCGAGCGGCAGGTCGACGGTGAGGTCACGACCAGAGACCCGGTACCGCGGATGGCTTGCGATCCGGACCACCAGGTACAGGTCTCCGGCGGGTGCGCCACCGGTGCCCTGGCCGCCCTGCGCGCCGAGCCGGATCCGCTGACCGTTCACCACGCCGGCCGGGATCTTGACGTCGATGGTCCGGTCCGCACCGGTAGGACCGTGCACGGTCAGTTTCCGGTTGCCGCCGCGGTAGGCCTCCTCGACGGTCAGCTCCAGCTCGACCTCCTGGTCCGAGCCCGGAATCCGGCCCCAGCCGCGCCGGGTCCGGCCGCCGAACACCCCGCCGAGCAGGTCGTCCAGATCGATGCCCTCGGCATCGAACTGCGTCCCTCCGGTATCCCAGGTACCGTCCCGGGCCCGGCCGCCGCCCCCGGGCCGGCCGGCACCGGCGCGGGACCGGGCGTAGGTGTCGGGGTCGACGTCGGGAGGCACCCGGCGGAAGTCGTCACCGAACGCGTCGTACCGCTTGCGCTGTTGGGGATCCGACAGTACGTCGTAAGCCTCGGAGACCTGCTTGAACCGTTCCTCCGCGTCGGGGTCCTTGTTCACGTCCGGGTGGTACTTGCGAGCGAGCCGACGGTAGGACTTCTGGATCTCGTCGGCGCTTGCGTCCCGCGAGACCCCGAGGGTCGCGTAGAAGTCCGGGCTGGGCATCAGCCCTCCTCCGCGGCGACGACCACGCCGGCCGGACGAAGCACCCGTTTCCCGTCGCCGTACCGCGGCCGGACGACGTGCACGATCGTGCCGGCCGGTACCTCAGGGCTGGGCGTCGTGCCGACTGCCTCGTGCAGCGCCGGGTCGAAGGGTTTCCCGCTGTCGTCGGCCTGGGGGTAGCCGAGTCCGGACAGTACTGCGAGGGCCTGGTCCCGGACGGCCCGGATACCTTCGAGAATCGCCTCGTCGCCGGCGTCGGCGTGCTCCAGCGCCAACTCCAGGTTGTCGACGACCGGCAGCCAACTGGCGGCGACCAGGGCGCGTTCGGTGTCCCGCTGCTGTCCGGATTCCCGCGCTACCCGCTTCCGGAAGTTGTCCAGCTCGGCCGCTGTGCGCCGCCATCTGTCTTCCATCTCGGCGGCCTGCTCGCGTGCCTCCTCCAGGGCCTCGTCGACTCGTGACGGCGCCGCACCGGTATCGGTCTCCTGATCGGCCATTCGGATCAGCTCGTCGAGAACTCGGCATCGATGACGTCCTCGTCGCCATCGTCCGCCGGCGGCGTATCACTGGAGCCCTGCGGCGCCGTGCTCGAGCTCAGAGCCTGGCCGAGTTGCTGAAGCTCACCTGTCAGCGAACGCAGCCGTTCCAGTGGCGTTTCCTGGTCCTGGAGCGCCTCGCGGGCGTCGCCGACCAGCATCTCGGCCCGGGCTCGGTCGTGCTCGGCCACCGCATCGCCGCGGTCGGCGAGCGCCTTGTCCACCTGGTACGCGGCCGAGTCCAGCGCATTGCGCGCATCGACCAGTTCACGCAGCCGGCTGTCATCGCTGCGGTGCGCCTCGGCGTCCGCGACCATCCGTTCGACCTCGGACTGGTCCAGGTTGGAGGTCTCGCTGATCGTGACCTTCTGCTCCGCGCCGGTGTCCTTGTCCTTGGCGGCCACGTGCAGGATGCCGTTGGCATCGATATCGAAGGTGACCTCGATCTGCGGTACGCCGCGCGGTGCCGGGCGGATGTTCTCCAGGCGGAAGCGAGCCAGCACCCGGTTGTCCGCAGCCAACTCCCGCTCGCCTTGCAGGACCACCACGTCCACCGCGGTCTGATTGTCCTCGGCGGTACTGAAGATTTCGCTCCGGCGGGCCGGGATGGTCGTGTTGCGCTCGATCACCTTCGTCATCACCCCGCCCATCGTCTCCAGCCCCAGCGACAGCGGGGTAACGTCGAGCAGCAGCACGTCCTTGACCTCACCTTTGATGATCGCGGCCTGCACGGCGGCACCGATGGCGACCACCTCGTCCGGATTCACCGTCATGTTCGGGTCCTTGCCGCCGGTGAGCCGACGAACCAGGGCCTGGACCGCCGGAATCCGGGTCGAACCGCCGACCAGGATCACCTCGTCGATGTCGTTCGCCGTCATCTTGGCGTCGGCCATCGCCTGCTCGACCGGCCCCAGGCACCGATCGACCAGGTCTGCGGTCAACTGCTCAAAGGTGGACCGCATCAGCGTGGTGTTGAGATGTTGCGGTCCTTGGGCGTTCGCGGTGATGAACGGCAGATTGATCGTCGTCTGGGTGACCGACGAGAGCTCGACCTTGGCCTTCTCGGCGGCCTCGAACAATCGTTGCAAGGCCTGCGGGTCCTGCCGCAGGTCGACCCCGACCTCACGCTGGAAGTCGTCGGCGAGTTTGTCGACCACCCGGCGGTCGAAGTCGTCGCCGCCCAGATGCGGGTCACCGGCGGTGGCCTGGACCTCGACAACTCCGTCGCCGACGGTGAGCACGCTGACGTCGAAGGTACCCCCACCGAGATCGAACACCAGGATTGTCTCGTTCTCGAGCTTGTCCATCCCGTAGGCCAGCGCTGCGGCTGTCGGCTCGTTGATGATCCGCAGCACCTCGAGGCCCGCGATGCGCCCCGCGTCTTTGGTCGCCTGACGTTGGGCGTCGTTGAAGTACGCCGGCACGGTGATGACGGCCTCGGTGACCTTCTCGCCGAGGAACTTCCCGGCGTCTTCGACGAGTTTGCGCAGGATCAGGGCGGAGATCTCCTCCGGTGCGTGCAGTCTGTCCCGGATCTCGAATCTCACTGCCCCGTCCGGCCCGGCGACGACGTCGTACGAGACGGCGGAGAGCTCTGAGGAGACCTCCTCGAACCTCCGCCCGATGAATCGTTTCGCCGAGGTGATCGTGCCCTTGGGGTTGAGTACGGACTGACGGCGCGCCAACTGGCCGACCAGCCGTTCACCGGCGTCCGTGAACGCCACCACGGACGGCGTGGTCCGGGCTCCCTCGGCGTTCGGTACGACCGTTGGCTGGCCGCCCTCCATCGCCGCGATCACTGAGTTGGTCGTGCCCAGGTCGATGCCGACGGCCTTCGCCATGGTCTTCCTCCTGTGTGCTCCGGGCCTTCGTCTGTTTTGTCACGGACAAACCCAACCTGGCTTCCTGGGGCAGGAAGCACATCCCCAGAACATGTGGTTCGGGCTGCCGGCCGCTCCAGCCGATCACTCGGCGCCACGGGTGGGCATCTGGTTCAGCATCTCGGCGGCACGAGCTGCGTGCTCCCGCACGCAGTAGAGCTCGTACCGGCTCGCCACGGTGATCCCGGAGGTGGAGAAATCACGCTGACCGAAGGTGAACAGATGCGCGACGAATCCAAGGACCGCCCCGAAGATCGCCCCGTAGAACAACCCCCAGAGCAGGATCACCACAACGCCGGTGCCGCTGTCGGCGAACAATGACAGCAACAGGCCGACCAGCGCACCGAACCAGGCGCCGGAGCCTGCACCGGCCAGTGCTGCCTTCCATTTCGTCATTCGGCCGAGGACCCGCTCGACCTGTTTCAGGTCGGAGCCGACGATGGTGATGTTCTCGACCGGGAAGCCGTTGTCCGACAGGTAGTCCACCGCGCGCTGGGCCTCGGCGTAGCTGGTGAAGGAAGCGATGCTCTGACCGCGGATGAGGGCAGGCGTCTGCTGAGGCGTGGTCATGACAGGTCCCTTCTGACGGGGTCGGCGCCGCCACCCTTTCGCCACGACGCCCACGACACATCCCTGATTCAGGTGGTTTCTGCTCCCGGCGGCCGGCGACGGCGTACCTGCGATCAACTCAGACGCACCCGTGCCCAGGACTGCGCAGAACCGGGATGCGCGGGGTCGTCCCCCGTCGGAGGCTGACAAGGAGGACGGGATGGTTGCGTCGCCGGACCCGTTCGTGGGGGCGCTTCCGCCACGAGGTGGTGCTGGGCGCCGATGTCGACGAGGACGGGGTCGCCTGGATGCGGAGGCCGAGAAAGTCGGTGCTCGATCCGGGCAGTTCTAGGCCGGCCGGCCGGGTTGCTCGGCGGCGAACATCCATTCCTGCTTCTGCAGCCCGCCGGTGATCCCTATGACCAGTTCCTGGGTGACCAGGTCGACCACGCCGAGCTTCGCGATCCTGGTCTGGTTGTTCTCGACGACCTTCTCCAGCCTCTCGACGATGAGCGACGCCACTTTCGTACTGTCAATCGAGCCGCTCGGGAAGCTGGCAAAAGGCGTTCTCGCCGCAACCGTCTCAACCCTCGCATCGGCGGCGACTCCGATCGTCGTCAGGCGCTCGGCGACGTCGTCGGACCAAAGCCTGAGGTCATCGGCGAGTACGTCGAGCTGCGTGTGGAGTTGCCTGAACCACATGCCACTGACATTCCAATGTGCCTGCTTCGCGGTGAGTGCGAGATCTACCAACTCGATCAGCAAAGGGGCTAGTTCTTGTCCGACAGCCTGCCGCTCCATAGCTCTACTCCTGCCTGAGGGTCATCTCATCTTCGCGAGCACCTCGGCCCGCGGCATCCCGCGACTGCGTAGAGCGCGATCACCCATCGATCGACGGTTCGCGGGTCAGGACGAGGCGGGTCAGTTCGACCCGGGACCGGATGTCGAGCTTGCGAAACACGTGCCGTAGGTGTGACTCCACCGTGTGGGGGGACACGTTGAGCTCGTCCGCGATGGCACGGTTGGTGAGTCCGGTCGCAGCTAGTCGCGCGACTCGCAGCTCGGCCGCCGTCATGCTCGCCCAGCCGAAGGCGGGCTGCCCGACTACCGGCACTCGTCCGGCTGTGACCGCCTCGGCCAGGCGCTCTCGGGCGCGCTGAGCTAGCGCGACCGCGCCGACGCCGTCGTACTCGGCAAGTGCCATTGCGAGCTCCTCGACGGCCTCCGCCCACCGACTTCGCTGCTGCAGGGCGCGTGCGGCATCCTCAGCGGCACGCGCCCGGGCCAGAGGCCGAGGACTCACTTCGAACGCCCGCGCAGCCTCTACCAGACGGTCGACGTCATCGTCGAGCAGGCCGCCGGCCTGAGTAGCCGCCGCGTCGAAGGAGATCACGCCGGTGTTGATGTGGCCGAGGCGCTCCGTCGCCTCGGCGGCCACACCCGCCCGCTCCGCGTCGTTCGCTCGCATTGCCAGCCCTACCAGGAACGGTCCTGCCATGGGATCGAACGCGAGCACTTGCAGGCCGTCCGGCAGCTGATCACATGCCGAGGCCAGATCTGCGAGCACACGCGAAGGGTCCTCGCCGGCCGTGTCGTCGAGCACTGCCGTCGCCCATGCCAACCGCTGGGCCCCGACACTCCTTGGCTCACCTACCACACTGATCCCACGTCGCAACTGGCGGCGCCCCGGCCCGAACTCACCGCGATAGGCGTAAGCCTCCGCGATTACGGCGCACAACTCGGGCACCTGCGTCCATGAGTCCAGCTCCTCGGCTCGGATCAGGCCCGCAGTGCCTTCGGCAACGGCATCGTCCAGCCGGCCCCGATGCAGCTGGAGCATCGCACGGCAGGTGTAGCCGAACACGTCCATGCCGGGCGCGCCCCCCGATCGGTTCCCGGCATCGAAGGCAGCCTGTGCCTCCTCGAAGCGATCGAGCGCCATCAGCGTGCGCCCCCGCGTCCAACAGGTTTCAGGACAATGCGCCTCCGCCGTATCGGAGCCCATCACGTCGACAGCTTGATCGACCAGTTCGAGCGATCTCGTCAAGCGGCCGCGCACCCGCTCGGCCGCACCCATCGTCAGCAGAGCCCGGCCAACGCGAACCGGCGTCCTGCCGACCGTGATCGCCTGTTCGCCTGCCCGCAGCGCCGCGGTGGCGTCGCCGGCCAACAGATGCGCCTTCGAGGCTGCGGCGAACAGCAGGGCTCGCGTCAGGTCGTCGACGCCCGGGAGGCCGAGCGCGGTCGTGGTGTGGTGCAACGCTGAGGCCGAATAACCGGCCATCCCGAGCGAATCGGCGAGTTGGCAGCGAAGCCTCGCCTCGACTTCGACTGGCAGGTCACCCTGGAAGGCGACCTCGGCGAGCGTTTGGGCATCTGCGCTCCGTCCTGCCCGGAGGAGCAGCCCGATGGCCTCCACGACACGTTGTGGGCGGTTGATATCGGCGGCCGGCATCAGGTCGACAGCCCGCAGCCGCAGGTCCCCAGCTGTGCCGGGAGCATCGGCCGAGACCTCGTCGGAGGCACGGACCAGCAATCCGACAGCATGGGCATCTCCGGGCTCGGCTCCTGTGATCACATGGGTTGCCGCCTCGGACATCGAACCGCCGGTGGCGAGTAATGCATCAGCAGCCTCCCGGTGCAGGCGCTTTCGTGCACCCTGCGGGAGCGCACAATAGACCGCCTCGCGGATGAGGGCGTGCTGGAAGCTCAACTGCGCGCCTTCCTCCACGAGCAGACCTACCCCGAGCGCCTCCTGGATCGACAGCAACAACTCAGCAACCTTGCAGTGCATAACACGCGCGACGGGCGGTACGTCGAATGTCCGGCCGAAAATCGATGCAACGCTCAGTAGTTGCCGGGTCAGCGGACCCACCTGCATGAGCCATCCGCGGAGCCGCTGTTCCCGGGAGGGCAGAAGCCGGGCGGACGCCGCGTCGATGATGAGCTCGTCGTCTTCGGCGAGCGCCGAGAGTAGATCCACGACCATGGATGGGTTGCCGGCGCACTTGTCCAGCAGTTCCAGCAGCGTGGTATCCGGCACTGCACCCAGCAGATCACCGGCCACCCCCGCTACAGCCGCCGACGGCAGGGGCGCCAACTGGAGCTGGACAGCCCCGGCCGCGACCAGGTCGGATATCAACGTGTCCAACGTCGGCACGGACGGCCAGCGACGCAGGCTGAGTAGCCACATGATCGGGCTGTTCGCCAGACGTTCGGCCAGGGCCCTGACGGCGACCACCGTGAGGGAGTCCGACCACTGCATGTCGTCCAGCGTGATCAGGACAGGCTGACGGGTGGTCGTCCTCCTGAGCGCACTCTCGAGCTGGTCGATGAGCCATAAGGCACCGAAGTCGAGTACGTGCGCGGGATCGAACCTCGCATCACTGATGATCGGTGGACTGCTGCCACGCATCGCCTCGAGCAACGGTGCCAGCGGCGATGCGCGATGCACCTCGTCGGCGACGCCGGGGGCTACGGCGATCCCGACGTGCCGTGCCCAGGTCGCCGCCTCCAGCACCAGCCGGCTCTTGCCCAGGCCCGCCGTACCCTCAACGATGACGACACCCGCATGGCCGGCCGCAGCCGCGACGACGGATTCACTCAGGCGGCGGAACTCCGTCTCCCGGCCGTGTAAGGGTCTGTGCGGCATGCTGGAAGTCGCCGTACTCGGGACGTCGAACCGCGTCGGCCGTCCCATTACATCAGCGCGTCGGCCGTGCGGTCAGCGCCCGATCGTCGATCGTGTTCGCGGTGGACCGCCGCGCGCGTCAGATCCACGCGACTTCGGACGCCGAGCTTGCGGTACACCTTGCGCAGGTGGAAGGACACGGTGTGCGGCGAGAGGAAGATCCGCGCGGCTACCTCACGGTTGGTCAGCCCTTGGGCCACCAGCTCTGCCACGGTCCGCTCCGCACCGGTCAGGGCGTCCCATGCCTCGGTGGCTGCAGCGCCGCTACACAGGCCGAGTCCCCGGGGCGCAGCCAGGGCCGTGCACACTCGACGTGTCCTGGCTACCTGACCACGCAGGGCGCCACTCACAGCCACCGGAACGCCATCAGCCACCGACTGCCGGACCAGATCGTGGTGGAAGGCGAATACATCTTTCTCGACGGTGGTGAGCAGGTCGGCTGCGACGATCTCGTGAATCGGCGGCCGTACTTGCTCCTTCGACCAGCCGAGGAGGTCAGCGAGGTCGTCAACGCCGAACAACCGATCCAAGAACGCCGCGACGTCGAGGAGTTGGCGCGCCCGGGGGCTCAGACGCATGACCCAGTCATGGACAACACCTCGCACCTGCGCTGGTAGCTGTTCGGACAGCAGTCGTGCCCGGCCGCCGGCGATGGCGACGCCGCCCTCGTCGCGCAGTCCGTCCAGGAGGGTTCTCACAAGGAGCGGATTCCCCGCCGCACCGCGAGCCATGGCGAGTAGATCGTTGTCCGGCCGCGCGGTCAACAGGTCCCCGATGACGTCGACCACGGCATCGTCCGCCAGCGGTCCGAGTGCGATCCGGGATGCTCCCAGGTGCGCCCATTCACTGAACAACCAGTCTGTCCAGGGTTGCTGCGTCCCGGTCCGACGGACCAGCACCCAGGCGACGGGGTACTCCGCAAGCCAGGTGGGTAACTCTCGCAACGCCATGATGGTCGTCGCGTCGGCCCACTGAACATCGTCCAACGTGATGAATACCGGACTCCGAGCGGCGAGCTTCCCGGTGTGAACCGCCAACTTTTCGAGACACGCGAGCATGTGCCCCTGGGTGGCGGATGCCCGGACAGGTCGATCGCCTGGTGGCTCGAGGTCCAGTCCGGAAAACAACGGCGCCAGCGGCGACGGCCGCGGCAACTCATCAGCATGAGCGCTCGCGAGGCTGAAACCATGGTGAGTTGCCCGCTCCTCGGCCGCGTCGAGAAGCCGGGTCTTGCCGATGCCCGGCGCACCGTCCACCAGCAGGATTGCGCCGCACCCGGTCGCCACCGAGTCGAGAAGGCTGCCAACCGACTTGAGCTCTCCCACCCGACCGCGAAGCCGACCATCCGGAGGCTTTTGCGTGTACATGGGAGCCTTTCCCTATCACTCATTGAGCGCGTCGTTGTACCTGGAGAGTCTCTCCGATAGCTGACGACCCGCTAGGGTTGTCGAGGAAGTGCCGAAGGCAACTACGCGTGCCTAGCACTCTGGCCAGCCCCAAAGTCACTCAGCGGTCTGCGCGGGCACAAGCACGATCCCGTCTGCGGTGATCTGGAAGTCCCTCACTCCGGACCGATGGTCGGTGGCCCGCGTCTTGAGCACCGTGAGCGTGCGCGACATCTCTCCGGTGGCCCCTTTGTATTGCAGCAGAACGACGTTGTCGGCCATGTGCGACGCGGCCACGTCCGAGAGTTTGGATACCCCGAAGAGCTCAGGGAGCTCATAGGTCATCATCAGGCTCGTACCCTGACGCGACGACCTGTGCAGCAACGAGTAGAGGTACTCCCTGAAGCGCGTCTTATCGGGTGCTGCAGCCTGCAGGTCCGCGAGGCTGTCCAGGAGAACCCTGCTGGCACCCGTCGTCTCGATCATGTCGAGAAGCTCGTACACCCACTGGTCCACGTTGAGGTCGACAGGGCTGCGGTACATGAGTGTCAGGTTGTCGGACTTCACGGACCAGCCGAACTGCGACGCCGTTCGCTCCAGCTGGGACGGATCCTCTTGCATCGTCGCGATGATCGCGCCGTCGCCCTGGTTGACGGCGTGGAAGATGAAATGCAATCCCATCAGGGTCTTCCCGATACCGGTAGGTCCGGCCACCAGGGTCGACGCCCCCGACCAGTAGCCTTCGTCGAGCATGTCGTCGAGCGCCCGGATGCCGGACGGAACACGCTCACCGTGGAGTTCGTAGTCCCTCGCATCCGCCGGGTCCGCGAGTCGGGGATAGACCGTGATGCCGTCCTCCGACAGGCGGTAGGAATGCGTCCCCGCCAGGAAGCCGCCGCCCCTGAGCTTGTGTACCTGCAGAGACCGGGATGTGCGTTCGGCGGAATGAACGCTCTTCAGGGCGATGATCGCGTCGGCCACAGCGAATTCGGGAGAGCGCTGGATCTCGTCCTCCTGATACTCCCCCACCCACAGCGACGTCGCCGGAAAGGCGCTCAGCATGCCGGCGAGGTCATGGAGGAACGGGCGAAAGGCACCACTCCGGCCGGCGTAAGGATGCATCGCCTTGAAACTGTCGATCACGATCATCGCAGGCCGCCTGACCCGGATGAGCTCGCGCACGCGCTCGAGAACTCCCGGCAGGCCGCGGTCGCGGAGTACTCCCCCGAGATCCTCGTACCACACGCTGTGCCCGACTGCACCCGGATCGAAGAACGACAGCGTCTGACCGTACCGGAGGATCTTCTCCAGTGGCTCGGAGACCGTGGACAGGTACAGCGCCGACCCTTCAGGGGTGGCGTTGGCGAAGACCCATTGCTGCGCGAATATCGTCTTGCCGGCACCGGGGGCGCCCATCACCAGGATGATCGCGTCGCGGGGCAGTCCGCCGCCGAGGACGACATCGAGCAGATCCGATCCCGAGGTCATTCGGTCGTTCATGGGCTGGCTTCCGCAACGGAATCCGACCGCAGGTAGGCGCTCTGCCCCAGCAGATCCCGGACGACCGACACCAGTCGCAGCGGCTCCAGCGGTTTCTTCAGGAAAGCGGCCGCGCCCGCCTCCAGCGCGTCGTCCCGAAGATCGAGTGTCGAGATCGCCAGCACCGGAACATCGAACTGCTGTCTCATCTGGGCACAAAGCCGCAGACCCTGCGCGCCGGAGATCAGCAGATCGATCAGTACGAGATCCGGAGTCCTCCGTACGGATTCGGCCAAGGCCCGCTCGGCTGTGGAGACAAGCGTGACGCCGTACCCCTCCATCCGCAAGAAGTAGTCGGAGAAGTCGGCGGCGAACGGATCCTGTTCGGCCAGCATGATGAGCAGCCCGTCTCCGCCCGGAATCCTGGCAGGCTCCAACGGTACGCCGCTGGACAGGCGGCTCTGCAGCAGGCGATATGCGTCGCTGGCGGCCATTCCGTCCGCTAATCGGTCGCCGACGAAGCGCAACTGCTCGACCTGCAACCGCGAGTACAGACGGTGGCCGCCCGGGCTCCGCTCGGGCACTACGATGCCGTACCGGTCCTCCCACGTCCGCAGCGTCGCCGCCGGGATGCCGAGCATCCGAACAAGGGCCCCGATACTGTAGACAGGCCGATCAGGCATAGGAAGAACGCATCCCGCTGGGACGGTACGACACGTGTTCTACCGGCGAACAGCCGGCGGTCGGGCTCCTGATCGCTGGAGCATAGGTACTTCGGCACGGATACCTACTGCATCAACCGCAGACTACCGCACGTCCCGGCAGGCGAGTTTGCCGTCCACGTGGCGCCCAGGAGCAGTGGACTACAAGATTCCGGGATGACGGCATCAGTCTCTTTGGCGAGACTCGGAACCGTGTCGTCGGTTCTCCTGCCGGAGCACTTGAACAGCGCGTCGTTCCGGTTGCCGAGCAGACGAAGCCACGCAGGCTCCAGATCACCCAGAGTGGCGCCGGTCAGGAGAATGCCGTGCAGAACGGCGTCACCCAGGGCAGCGCGGACCGTCAGCCCGCCATCAGCAGTCCGGCCTGACCAGAGGCACGCCGAGACAGGAGGCAAACCGTGGATCTGCAACTGAAGGCCTGGGAGGTGCCGCTACGCGTCGCCGCGGGCGCCTTCATCCTCAATTCCGGCCTGGTCAAGCTCCGCGCTGACGAGGCGGCAGCCAATCAGACCCACGGCTTCGCCACCGGTGCGTACCCCGCCCTCCGTCGGCTCGATCCGCGATGGTTTGTCGCAGCCCTGTCGGCGGGAGAGATCGCACTCGGTACGGCGCTACTCGTCCCGGTGGTACCGCCCGCAATCGTCGGCGCCGGCCTGACCGCGTTCTCCGGCACCCTCCTCGGCCTGTACCTGCGTACCCCAGGTCTGCGGCAGCAAGGCAGTCTCCGCCCGACCGATCAGGGCATCCCGATCGCCAAGGACGTCTGGCTCCTCGCCATCGGGCTCGCGTTCCTCGTGGACGATGTCCGCGACCGGATGCGCGGGAAGACGTGAACCGACATGGCCGCCGTCACAGCCGGCAGATCGGCACATCGACGCAGCCGTCGTGAGTGGGCTCAGATCTTCGGCGGTGGCTTCACACTGTGGCTCGCCTGCCTCGTCGTCACGCTGCTGACTGCCAACGCCAACCTGGTACCCACGCTGATCCTGCTCGGCAGTTTCCTCATCCCCGTCACATTCGTCGCCTGGTCGTTCGAAAGGTGGCGGGACGAGCACCTCACGGCCGAGCTCATCGTCAAAGCCTTCGTGGTCGGCGGACTGCTGGGGGTGTTGTCGGCAGCCTTGCTGGAGACCTACCTGCTGGAGCCCTCCGCGTGGCTGTTCCTCGGCGTCGGCCTGATCGAGGAGGCTGCAAAGCTCGGCGGGCTCATCTTCGTCACCCGCCACATGGCGCGGCGCCATGGCAGGGACGGCTTCGTGCTCGGGGCTGCGGTCGGCTTCGGGTTCGCAGCGTTCGAGTCGGCCGGGTACGCGTTCAACGCGTTGCTGACCGTCAAAGGGCTGTCGTTGCCTGCTCTTGTCGAGACCGAGCTGATCCGGAGCGTACTCGCGCCGTTCGGACACGGGCTGTGGACGGCCATCCTCGGTGGAGTGCTGTTCCGGGAGGCGCGCGGCGGTCGGTTCTGCTTCAGTCGTGTGGTACTGCTCATGTATCTGTGGGTCTCGGTGCTGCACGCATTGTGGGACGACACGCACAGCATCGCGCTCGCACTCACGTACGTGCTCACCGGTACGCCGTGGCAGTACCGGCTCCTGTCCATGGGTTATCTACCGACGCCCACCTCTGAGCAGGTGCACGTGTTCACAGTGCTGTCCATCGGTTTCCTCGCCCTGGTGTCGCTGCTGGGCGTCGCCACTCTGTGGGCTACCTGGCGAAAGACACCATCCGAGAAGGCGCATTCGGCGGTCGTGCCATGACGACTGCCACAAACGCGCAGCCTGCTCGCCGAGGTGGTCGGTGCGCTCGGAACAGCGGCTCCCTCAGACGATCGCAAAGGCTGATCATCGGGCGCTTGTTCTACACGTTTGCGTGGTGACGCGGACGTCTCGGCACGGCAGCATGGCAAAGGTTGGCGTCCCTTCGACGCACTGTCCGGTGGTCGAGCACCCGCACCAAGAGGAGACGGCATGACAGTCATGGCTGTGCACAGGTTCGAGCGCTTCTTCCGCGCCGCAGCGGGTCTGGACGTCGACAAGGACGACCTCAAGCGCTACAGCGACTTCGTCAGCGACAAACTCCACGACCTCTTGCTGATCGGACAAGGCACGGCGAAGGCGAACGGCCGAGACATCCTCCAACCGCGCGACCTGCCTGTCACCAAGGGTTTGCAGGAGAGTATTCACCTGTTCCGCGAGATCGACGAGGACATCGAAATGCAGCCGATCTTGGCGCAGCTGGCGAAATGGCCACCGCTCGACGTGACTCTCAGCGATGAAGCCGAATCCCGGTTGCCCGAAGTCGTGGGAGGGCTGAGCGTCGCGCTTGCTCGCACCATCAAGGTCATCGACCCTAAGGTGAAGAATCCGCAGACAGCGCATTGGGCAGACGCCTTCCGCATCTTCGGCCTTTTGCTGTAGCGGAACTCGTGCCGCACGCGCTCCAGGAACTGCTCCTTGTCAAAGGAGTCGCAGCCCCTCGCAACCCTCCGGCGTGCGTGATGCAACCGGACGGATCAGTGCCAGGTGCGGGTCCACCGCCTGTTCACGAGCCACCTAGCCGGTCAGTGCATCCTCCAGCCAATGCCTCAGTACGGCGGCCGGCGCGGCGCCGGCGTGCCGCCCGACCACCTGCCCGCCGCTCAACAGAATCAAGGTGGAATTCGCCTGGGTGTCGAACCGTCGCGACACTGCGGGCGCCTCGCCGGCGTTGACTTTCACCAGCTTCAGCTCACCGGCCTTCTCGATCGCCAACCTCTCGAGCACCGAGTTGACGAAACGCCAAGGTGAGCACCAGGGCACCCAGAGGTCCACCAGTACCGGCACGGTGGCGGTGTCGGCAAGCTGACCGAAGTCGCCGTCGCCTGCGTCCACAACCCATGGCAGCGGTAGCCGGCAGCCGGCGCAGCGCGGTGCGCCCTTTCCCGCCGGCGGGACATCGTTGCAGCGCTGGCACTTCGGACATGTGACGCGTTGCGCCGCGGCTGTCATCTCAGCTCCGTTCCGACCTAGCTCATGACCGCCTGCTCACCTCCGCCGTCGCGAGTGGCTGCGTCCGCGGAGCCCACTCACGTATCCTTGGCGACCTCGACGGTCAGGGCTTTGCCGGATAGGTGGCCTCTTCGCGAACGGTTCCATCTGTACGGCGGGCAAGCATCCCCCGAATGCGTAGTCGCACACCGTTGCCCCTGGAGACGTGCTCCTGGGCTGACTCACTCGTCGGCGAGTTTGCGCAGGAGGTCTGCCAGGTCGTTGTCCGCCAGGTCTGCAACGTCGGCCAGGCCGATGTTGGCGGCTTGCCGGCGCAGATCGGTCGGCCGGCGCTCGCCCGGGCGTTCGCCGAAGTGGTGCTCCCGGCTACGGATGAACGGCTCCGCGAGCTCAACCAGCTGATCCTCGGCGAGCCGATCGCGCAGGGCGGGCAGGACCTCGGTCTCCTCGCGCCGGAAGTGGTGGTCGGCCCTGTCGGCGAGGTCGGTCAGGATGCTGTCGAAGACCGCGTCGTCGGGGTCGGCGCGTCCCAGCCTGACCAGCAGGTCTTCGGTGCGGAGGTGTTCGCGCTGTCTACAGCCGACCCCCGCCGCACCACCGGCGTCGCGTGCCCGCGGGTAGACCACGTCCTCCTCGGCGCGGTCGTGCGCGACCAGCAGGGTGGACAACACTGGGCGCAGCATTGGCCGGCGGTGCCGGTACCGGTCAAGCTGGTCGAACAGCCGCGCAACCTCCCGATGGTCCTGCTTGACGAGATCGATCAGGTCTTTGATCATGCCCGTTCCTCCCTGCTGCGGGTGTCCGCCGACCTTGCCTGCCACAGGATGGAGTACTCGGCCATACCTCGGCGGTGAGGAAATCAATCCCGACTGTAGGAGCCGAGCAGTCGCGCGCGAATCACCAGATCAGGTGGTTTCGTACGGCCTAGACGACCGGCACTTCGCTCACGAGGTCCGGTACGTCCTTCGCCTCGCGGAGGAACACGCGGAGCCGGCCCGATTCGTTGGCGTCCTCTGCGAAGATCTGCAGCGCCGTGCCGACCGCGTCGTGGTCGTGGTCAAGCAGCTCCCGCCAGCCTTCCCACAGGACCAGCTCGCGCTCACCGGTCGACCTGTCGCTGAGGGAGTCGGCCAGGGCATCCCAGTTCCGTCCGAACCAGCGCGGCAGGTGGAAGGCCGTCGCACAGACGTCGAGGAAGCCGGGCTTGTCGTGTACGCCGGTCGTGTCGAGCAGGACGAAGTTCCAGCCGGCGGCCGTCACGTCGCGGCGCACCTGATCAATGCTCAGGTCGGAACGCCAGCGGTACACGCCGGGCCGCAGCCCCTTGCTCAGCAACGCACGCAGCTCAGTCATCCGTCGGTCCAGAGCGCATGTCCTGGCACTGTCAGCGCACCATGTAGAGACGGGGGCCGCTTGTCAGGTTGCCCGAGCAGCTCCGCCAGGTGCGACGAGCTCCAGCAGAGTTCGCCGGCATGCGCTGCGTGATCGAACCCTTGGCACTCGGCCGGCCGCCCGACCATGAACCGGAAGTGCACGGCGGGCCGCACCCGGCGGACGTTGTCCCGGAACCAGCTGGTCGATCCCGCCCAACCAACCCGCTCAGCGATCATCGTCGTCGGCATGTCGGCTGTCTTGGCAAGCAACTGCCGCACCGCCGGTTCGGACGGCATGAACGACGTCGGCACCGCCGCCTGCTCGTACTTCGGCGGCCGTCCGACGGCACAGCACGCGCCACCGTCGACCGCCCGACACCCAGTTCCCGCGCAACCTTCCGCTGCGGAACACCGTCCGCGACCAGCCGCCGGATCAGAGCCAGTCCCCCGAACCAATCTGTTTGTGTCGCCCCGGTTTCAAGCGTGGACGACTCGCTTCTCCAAAGCATTAGTGAGCTCCCTGAGCTGCTCGGCATGTGCCGCCACCTTCGTACGATCCTTCGCGCGCGTCGAGCGCAAGCTTCGGAAATGTGCGTCCGAGGTGCCGAGCCGGACGACCGAGCGCGAACAACTCCGGCGCGACACCGAGAACCCGCGCGACCGCGCGCACCACGTCGGGCGTGGCTTCGTGGCGCCGGATTCGTACTGACCAACGGCTGCCGCAGCCACACCTCCACCGTCTCCGCCAGATCCGCCCTCGTGAGCTCCGCAAAGAACGCGCGCCCGATCAGGCGGGCAGGATTGAACCCATCGGCGGTGGCGTCCAGGTTCCCACGGCCGACGCGACCGAACACAGTCAGCTCCCAACTGCCGGTGTCATCTTCAGTCATCTGCCGAGCTATCGGACGGTTGTTCGTTGATGGCGGGGAACTTTCGACGGCACATCCCCCGAGGTAAACGTCCGAGCCGGCGACATCGACACCGGCAGCGTTTGGCTGCAGACTCAGCAGGCTTTCACCGAGTACAGGCCATGCACAGACAGGATTCCGCGCCGGAACTGGCCGTAGACACTGGCAGATCGGTGACCCGAGGCATCCCGCGCGTCAACGCTGAGCGCTCGTCTCGCACGTGCCGGGCGATCTCATCGCGCAGCGTCGGCCTGTAAGCACCTAACATGTGCCCATCGCCGCAGTTAAGTAAATGCAGCGATATCCCCGACCACGCACCGCCACGCGCTCTCCTGCAAGATCAACGATCACGGTGCTCTACTGACGGGATCCGCGTCGAGATCGAGGCGTGTGGTTAAGGTGCGTGTCCGGCCTCGGACACTGAAACACTCGCTTCACCCCAACCAAGCGGCACTCCGGTGCCGCTCTTGTGGTTCTGGGACAGGTTGCCTGCAACAACCAAATTGCTGCCGACTACCCGCACACGGAATCAGTTGGCGGCGGAGAGTGCGGCTGCCTCCCGGAGGCGGTCGTCGAGCTCGGCGAAAGCGTCGACCATTTTGTCGAGGGCGACCGTGCCTCTCGTGGCAAGCAGGAGCGGTACGGCGCAGGGAGCGAAGTCGCCGAGCACCCTCAAGCGCGGTTCCTGGAAGTCGGGATCAGTGACGGCAGCAAGCAACTGGGCAAGAGCCTCTTCGCACTCGTCGCTGTGAGCCATCTGGATGGCCCAGCCCGTGAGGCCCTTGAGTGAGCTGTCAGCGGTTTCGAGCAAGGTGCGCTCAAGCACAGTGGTCGGACTCGCGGCCGCAGATCGTGCGCTCTCGATTTCCTCGAGCGCACTCCCGGAGTCTGTGAGGTCCGCCGCCAGCGTTTCGGCTACGTCCCAGCGGCCGGCGTCGGAAAGGACATCGACGACCTTCTTACGCTCTGGCTCATCCATCACCGAGGGCGGCCACGAAGCAAGATCGGCACTCGCCGAAGCTGATCCGGCGAGGCCTCGCCACACCGCGAGTGCGGCATCTCGGCGTACGTCCGGTCTCGTCTGCGCGTGGGCTACCTCGATGAGTGCGCGGGCATCCTCGTGGGCCCGCGGATGCTCCGCCTTCGCGAGCGCCGCCACCGCTTCCGCGGCTGACTGCGCAAGGTCCGGCAGCTCGGACGACGAGCCGCCCGTCAAGTCACGGAGCAACTGCACGAACTGCTGAATCCCCTCCGACGATTCGTCGGATCGCTCAGCCGTCTCCGGCAGTACGGCGATCAGTTGCCAGATCTCTTCCGCCGCTGCCGTGGAGTCGAATCTGGCAAGCGAGGCAGCCCAGGCCGCCCTGGCCACGAACGTCGCCTTGTGATCGTCGGCGTCCTCCGTCACAAGGGCGCCAACGGCTCTTACGCGTTCCTCCGCCTGCGGTGACGGCAGCCGCTCGAGCGCCCTGAGGTACCCGGGGACCGCCCTGGGCGTCGCGGCGACTCGTTCGGCCGCCAGGTCAAGAACGCGCTCCCCCTCGGTCTGGTCCAACGCCGACCATGTGACGCCAACGGACGCCAAGTCGGCGGCATCGGCTGTCACCGGAAGAGCGATCTCGGCAGCACGGCACAACTCTCGAGCTGCGTCTGGCGCCTTCTCCGACAGCAGGTTCGCGCAACTCACCGCGGCGCTGACCGCCTCGCTTCGGAACGTCTCGTCGCTCCAGCTGTCAAGGCGCTCCCGCACCGCTGCGGCCCAACGAACAAGTGGGGCATCGGGTCGGTCCAAGGAGGTCGCGATCATGTCGGCGTAGGTGTTCAGCTCGTTGGAAGGCCAGACAACTCGGTCCGCTAGCCACTCGGCGTCCCCGTCTTCGCCTTGATCAGCGTGGGCGATCGCGGCAAGTCGGACGACAAGGTCCGCGTCACCTTCGGGCAGAGTGGCCAGATACCCGTGCAGAGCGGTGCGTAAATAGCCGTTGGCAGCATCAGGGTCAACAGCCGCCAACTGTCGTGCGATGGAGGCGGCCAGCTCAGCTTGCTCCTCGTCCTTCAGCCTGCCCGCGGCGGCGACGAGCAGTGCCGCGGTATTGCGCTCTCGAACGTGCTGCGCGAGTTCCAGTGCCAGGCCACCGTCGAGCTGATCTGACGCGGCGGCAAGCGCGGCATCCCATTGACCTATGGACGCGTATCCGACCGCCACCTGCCATAGGCCAGCAGGTTCCAAGGCGCTTGTCACAGCTTGCTTGGCAAGCGGGATGCCGACGCGGTACAGCTCGGGCGCGACGTCGATCACGGCTCGTTTGGCCTCCAGCTCCCCCTCCCCAATCCTCGTGGCGAGCACGGCGATTGCGCCAGCGTCCCCAGCCGCAGCCAACGAGGCGAGTCCTTGCGGTCCGGCATCGAGCAGGATGTCCCGTGCCCAGGTGTCCACGGAATGCCAGCTGCGTAGCCATCGGCCAAGGAGGTCGTCCTCGACCGATGACGACGGTTCCGCTTGGATCGACGCGAGCCCAGCGCGAACGGCGGGCTCGAACGCGTCCGGTTCGACCAGACCGATCGCCGGAAGCACGACAAGCCGAGCGAGTATGGCGTCGCCCTCCGGATACAGCGACTCGGCCTCGCGCCTGACCGTCGACAGCAACTCCCCGGCGCGCGCCGCATCCTGGACCGCTGCTGCAGCCGCGGCCGCGGACGCCAGGCTGAGCACATGGCGGGTCGCGTTCGGCATCGCGTCGGCGACCGAGGCAAGCTGATCGATCAAGGCAGCCGCCTCGTCGGCGGTCGTCTTCCCCAGCACCACCACGAGTTCGTCCAGCCGCTCCAGCATCCAGGCGCTCGTTCGGACCCTCGGCAGCATCGCGATCGCCCGACTCAGCAACAGCACGGCATCCGGCCGGAAGAGTGGGTCAGGAACGTCCAGGAGAGCACCGGCGGCGGCGATCAACGGCTCGGCCGTCTGTCCACGGTAGTCGCCAAGCGCTTCACAGATCGCAAGTACCTGGCGAGCTCCGCCAAGGTGCGTCCACGCCACCAGCAAGTCGCTCGGCAGCGCCGCGATGAGATCGCGCACGGTCTCCCTGGCCGCGACCAGGGGGAACGCCAGCGATCGTCGGTCAGCGGCGGCGTCAGCCGAGGTCAGGCCGGCGGCGAGGTCGCCGAACTGGTCCACCAGCATCCGGTAGGAGCCGGTCTCGCGGAAGTGGCGCGCGATCCACCGGGCAGAAAGGAGCGCGTAGGCGTCATCGACCCGTCCCTCGTCGAGCAAGTGATGGAGGGCGTGCTCCAAGCCGTACTGCCGCTCGTGATCACTGCTCGCTGCGTCGGGCTCGCGGACGCAGAACTCGCTGAGCCGGTGCCGGTAGGTCCCGATCGCGTCAGCCATCGTCGTACGGACGAATTCCTCGATCCGATTGTGGGCCAGCCGATAGCCGTCGGCGTCGGTCCCCTCGATGTACCGCCGCGCGCTGTCGATAAGGATTGGCAGATCCGCACCGACGAGAGCGTCGTCGGGTGAGATCCGCGCGAGCTCGGCTCGACGCAGCGGCGCCCGGGCGACGGCGAGCGTCCCCATGAGATCCGCGAAACCTGCTCCGGGATTGTTCGCGCGCGCCTCGTTCCACCATTCGCGGAGGTACTGGAGGTGGTCGATCGACTGGCCGGCCAGCCGATCGAGCGCCGAGACACCCTCGTGCACGATGTCCTCGACAAGGTCGTGGACGAAGAACGGGTCGCCACCGGTCAGGGTCGCGACGCGCTCCACCAGCTGGTCGTCCTCGCCCACCGCGCTCTCGACGAGCTCGGCGATCTCCTGCCGGCTCAGGCGATCGAGGGGTATGACCGCGGTTGTGCCAGGGTCGAGCGACAGCCGGCTGACCCAGTCTGTGTCGGCAATCTCCCTGGCGGACAAGGCAACGTACACGTGGTCGGGCAACGAGCCGGGCCAGAGGCCCTCCGGCTTCCACGTTCCGATTGCCTCATCGAGGGCGTCGACAACCACGACGACATTCGTCGCTTCTGCCGGCTGAAAGCAGAGCAGATCCGCGACCAAGTGCCGTAGGTCGACGTCCAGCGCAGGCATCTCGCCGCCGAGTCGATGCACTGCCATCAGTTGCCGGGACAGGCTTCCCAGTACGTCGCGTGCGGTGAGGGCACCGTCGATCCGCGACGATATGAAATGAACCACCACCGTCTCGCCCTGATTGCGGAGGCGCAGGGCCCAATGGGCCAGTAGGGCGGTCTTGCCGTAGCCAGATTTGCCTGTGACCAGCACGTAGGTGCCGCGCGAATCGCCAAGGACGCTGTCGAGCCGCGCAAGCTCGTCGGCGCGGCCGGCGAACCGGCGGTGCATCGCGAGCAGCGGTTCGAAGTCGCGCCAGGGTTGCGGACGTTGCGGCCTCGCTCCTTCGCGCACCAGCCCGATGCCGTAGTTGTCGCGCAGAGCGTCGACGGCTGTGTCAGTGACCTGCGAACGGTTGGTCTTGAGAAGGTCAGGCCAGGTGGCGCCGAGCAGATCAAGCGGCAATACGTACGCCTGGTCCGATCCCTCGATGGCGCGGAACAGCCCGACCACTCGCCGGGCGTCGACATCGAAGACGGGACCTCCGCTGACGCCCTGTTCGAGCCCACCGGAGACAGCCAAGTTCGCGACGGTTCCCCCGTGGTACTGCGTCTGATCCTGCATCCAGGGCGGGCGCTCCGCCTCAGGTAGCGCCGCCAGCGCCGAGGGCAACGGTGGAACGGGCAGCTGCAGCTCCTGGCCGAGTGTGAGGCGCCCTGCGAACACCCGGCCCCGCGGTTGAGCCGCAAGTTCACTCGGCCGGAAACCGACACCGGCGGCGTCGACGTTGACGCGAAGTTCGCCTAGTTGCACTGGTGCCTGGTCGAGGCCAGGCACCTTTAGCACGGCGATATCGGCCTCCGGGTTCGACCGGGCGGCGTCGTAGACGACCGGCATTGGCTGCGTGGTCCCCTGCGGCGTCACGTAAATGGCCGGCAGCCCCCGAATGACGTGATGACACGTCAGGACCCAGCCTTCGGGCAGAACTGCGAAGCCACTCCCAGCCGTCCGACCGTCAGAACTCACTATCCGGCAAGTCGCATCAACTACATCAGCGAGGCTCGTCATCGTTCTCGCCCAGCCGCCACTGCGAACGGATGGTCACGCAGCCCTTGCCGGTTCCCTTCACGATGTAGACATTGCCTTCCAGGGAGACGTCAAGGGCGAATTCCACTTCTGCGCCGACGGGCCGGTCCTCGGGCTCGAGCGCCCGGAAACTGTCGATGATCCGCTTCGACAGCATGGCCACCGACCCCGCAAGCCGGTTGCCGATCTCGATGGCCCGCTCCGCCGCGTCCTCCGCACCCGCCGGAACGATCCGCGATTCCCCCGCAACCACCGCGCTGTCCGTCGTCTCGACGTATATGACCAGTCCCCCACCAAGATCCACCGGAGCCAATTGCGCCATACCGCTCCCCCCTCCAAGCCCCTCCAGTCGACCGTACCGGCAGCCTCAGCCCACGAACAGATGTGATCGACGCTGGTCCAGTCGGGGTTCACGGCCCGGCCGTGACGCGCTCAGAGCGGGCACGGCCGGGCGGCTGCGTCAGAGGATGGGCCGATAGATGTGGAGGGCGAGGTCCTCGCCGACGGGTCGGGTGTTGATCAGGCGTAGATCCGTGGCGTCGCTGGTGTCGGTGAAGAGTCGCGAGCCGGTGCCGACCACGACCGGGTAGGTCATCAGCCGCAGCTCGTTCACCAGGTTGTGCTCCCACAGCGTGTGCACGAGTCGACCGCTGCCGTACAGGACGATGTCGCCGTCGATCTGTTCCTTCAACTTCGCGACCTCCTCCGGTACGTCGCCCTTCAGGACGGTCACGTTGCCCCAATCCGGACCTTCGAGGGCTGACGACGACACGACGTACTTCGGCAGGGTCCGCAACCTGTCGGCCCACGCACCGGCACGCGACGTCGCCCAGCCACGCGCCAGAAACCACTCGTAACTGCGGCGCCCCATCAGCAGGGCCTCAGCTCCGAGCGCCTCGTTCAGCTCGACTTCGGCCCATACACCGCGGGTCGTGTCTCCGATCCGCGCAAACCAGTTGCCACGCCCGCCGTCGTCCTCGCCGGTCGGATCCTCGATCACTCCGTCGATCGAGATGTTCTCGCTGACGATCAGCTTTCCCATGGCAGTGCTCCTTCTGTCAGTGTTGTCGACTACCACTGGGACTGACGCCACGACGTACACAAAGGAGGCGCTCCTCCACCGCCCCTTTCGGCCTTCGGCCGACGTCTACACAGGTGATAGGAAGGTGGAGTTGATGGGAGCTGACCTGATCAGCCGAGCGCGGGCCGGAGACGCCGAGGCGTTCCGGGCGCTGTCCGAGCCGCACCGCCGCGAATTGCAGGTGCACTGCTACCGGATGCTCGGATCGTTCCACGACGCCGAGGACGCACTTCAGGACACCATGCTGTCCGCCTGGCGCGGCCTCGGAGGGTACGACGGCCGCGCGTCGATCCGCACCTGGCTGTACCGAATTGCCACGAACAGATGCCTCAGTACGCTGCGCTCAGCCGGCCGCCGGCCTGCGAAGGCCTGGGACATTCCCGGCGTCGAGCCGCCCGAACCCACCCGGCTCGGCGAAGTCGTCTGGCTCGAGCCGTTCCCCGACGTACTCCTCGAAGACGCGATGCACGTACCGCTCGGACCCGAGGCCCGCTACGAACAGACCGAATCGATCTCACTCGCCTTCGTCACCGCGCTGCAGCTCCTCCCACCCCGCCAGATCGCCGTACTGATCCTGCGCGACGTCCTCGGCTTTCACGCGAACGAAGTCGCCGAAATGCTCGACACCACCGTCGAATCGGTCAAGAGCGCCCTCAAACGAGCACGCGCCGGCGTACAGAGCCGACGAGCCGACCAGGAACCCCCTCCAGCCGCAGACTCACCCGCCGAGAACGCCCTCGTCACGAGCTTCGTCCAGGCCTGGGAGACCGCCGACATCGACGCCCTCGTCGCGCTCCTCACCGACGACGTCTTCATGTCCATGCCGCCTCTCCCCTTCGAGTACCAAGGCCGCGAAGTCGTCCGCCAGTTCTGCGCCACCCTCTTCGGCGCCGGTCGCAGATTCGACCTGATCCCAACCCGCGCCAACGGCCAACCGGCCTTCGGCGCCTACCTCCGGGCCCCGAACGGCACCCGCCACGGAACTGGCCTCTACGTCCTCACCCTCAACCGCGACCACATCACGGCCATGACCCGATTCGAGAACGACACCCTCCAACCCTTCGGCCTCCCCCGTTCCCTTCCGGGCCGATAGCACGGCAAATACGTCTCCGGCGTCCCTGTGCAACTCTCCCGACGGCATCGAGATCGAGCTGTTCAGTCCTTCGACGTGATCGCCTCGACGATTGTCGCGGCGTATTGGTCCGGGGCTTCCTCCCAGATGAAGTGGCCGGAGTCGACCGCCACTAGGCGGCTGTTGGGGAGGCGGGCATCGAGGAACTCCGCGTTGGACAGCGGTACGACGCGGTCGTGGCGGCCGTTGATCAGCGTGACCGGCGTGGTGAAACGGGTTCGTCAGCAGCACCGTCGTCCGGTGCGGTCCGCCGCTGTCGGCGTACCTGATCCGAACTCCGTCGACGGCGCGGTGCTGAGTGTTGGGGATGGTCATGGCCGACGTCCTTCCGGGTACGGCCTACGGGATGTGCGCTGAATCCACACTCGCCCAGATGGTCGAGGCCGCCTTCAGCCCGGCCTCAGCTTCGGCCAGCCGGTTCGCACGATCGCCCTCGGCCTGCGCGTGCATCACCTCGGCGAAGTCGGACACCCCGAACGAGCGCATCAGCAGAGTCGCGCTCGACATCAGGCTCCGCAGCTCATGAAACTCCGCGACCAGCATCTTGGCGGCCACATCGTGGGAAGGACGGTGACGGAGTACCTCAACCGCCTGCCGCAACGCCGCACCTGCCTCCTGCAGCGGCCCTTCCGCGCTCATCGACACCAGCCGCCTCCCTCTCCGTCGGCGTCACTCAGGGCTCCCGCAACCGCTGCTTGGCGTCCCGCTCGACGAGCGACGGCGCAAAATCCCGGATCGGCACGTCCTCGAACTCGGGCCGAGCCTCACTCACGACCTGAGACACCTTGTCCGCGTCATTCGGTGAGGAAAGCATCGACATCGTGAGCGAATTCCGAGTGCTGCTGGAACAGGAATCCCTGGGCGGCGTCGGGTTACAGCTTCAGGCGGGCCTGCCGCGCGACTTGACCTTGACGCGGCGTCAGCCCTGCATCCTGTGTGGCAGGCCGCTTCTCCCAGCTGACGGGAACGGCTCCACAAAGGAGACAGGTGATGACGACGTTGATCGAGAAGAGCCGGCAGAGCGTCGGTCCGGCGATCCGGGTGCGGTGCCTGGAGAAGTCGTACGGGAAGCTGGAGGTTCTGCGTGGCGTGGACTTCGAAGTGTCGCGTGGCAGCATCTTCGCGTTGCTCGGGTCCAACGGCGCGGGCAAGACCACCACTATCAAGATCCTCGCCACACTCCTGAAGGCCGACGCGGGGTCCGCGATGGTCAACGACTTCGACATCGCCACGCAGGCCGCGCAGGTGCGCGGTTCAATCAGCCTGACCGGACAGTTCGCCGCTGTCGACGAGATCCTCAGCGGCCGGGAGAACCTCGTGCTTGTGGCCAAGCTGCGGCACCTCGACGACCCGGTCGTGATCGCGGACGGCCTGCTGGATCGTTTCTCGCTGACCGAGGCGGCCACGCGCAGGGTGTCGACGTACTCCGGTGGCATGCGCCGCCGCTTGGACATCGCGATGAGCCTGATCGGGGATTCGCCGGTGATCTTCCTGGACGAGCCGACCGCCGGGCTCGACCCGGAGGCTCGCATCGAGGTGTGGCAGACAGTCAAGGAGCTCGCCGGCTCCGGTACGACGGTCCTGCTCACCACGCAGTACCTCGACGAGGCCGAGCAACTGGCCGACCAGATCGCGGTCCTGCACCAGGGCCGGATCATCGCCAACGGCACGCTCGCCGAGCTCAAACAGCTCTTCCCACCCGCGCAGGTCGAGTACGTCGAGAAGCAGCCGACGCTCGAGGAGATCTTCCTGGCCATCATCGGAGACCGTCGATGAGCACGTACTTCTTCACCGACACCACCGCCCTGACGGTGCGGACCCTGCGGCACATCACCCGCAGCCTCGACACCATCATCACGACTGTGCTCACCCCGGTCGCGCTGATGCTGATGTTCGTCTACGTGTTCGGCGGGGCGATCTCCACCGGGACGAAGTACATCAACTTCATGCTGCCCGGCATCCTGCTCATCACGATCGCTTCCGGCATCTCCTACACCGCGTTCCGCCTCTTCATGGACCTGAAGAGCGGGATCCTCGAGCGCTTCCAGTCCATGCCGATCGCCCGGTCCGGCCTACTGTGGGCCCACGTCGTCACCTCCATGGTCGCCAACCTGATCGCGCTGGTGATCGTCGTCGGCGTCGCTCTGCTCATGGGCTTCCGCTCGAGCGCCGGCGTACAGGCTTGGCTCGCGGTAACCGGCATCCTGCTCCTGTCGACGCTGGCGTTGACCTGGCTCGCCGTGATCCCCGGGCTCACCGCGGGATCGGTCGAGAGCGCGGGCGCGTTCGCCTACCCGCTCATCTTTCTGCCGTTCGTGAGCTCGGCGTTCGTGCCCACGCAGACCATGCCCGGCCCGGTGCGGTGGTTCGCCGAGCACCAGCCGGTCACATCGATCGTCAACACGATCCGTGCACTGTTCGCTCAGCAACCGGTCGGCAACGACATCTGGACTGCGCTGGCCTGGTGCGTCGGCGTACTTGTCGCGGCGTACCTGCTGGCGATGGTCGCCTATCGCCGGAAGTCCGCCTGAGGCAGGCTTGGGCCCATGCTCACCATCAGCCAGCTGGCGACGTACGCCGGTGTGACGGTGCGGGCCGTGCGGCACTATCACCAGATCGGGCTGCTGCCGGAGCCTGCGCGCGACCGGTCCGGGTACCGGTCGTACGACTCGGGTGCCGTCGTACGGCTGATCCGGATCCACACCCTGGCCGACGCCGGCGTGCCGCTGGCCCGGGTACAGGAACTCCTCGATGCCGCGCCTCAGGAGTTCGCGGACGGCGTACACGAGATCGACAGGGAGCTGCGTGCGGAGATCCGGCGATTGCAGGCCAGCCGCCGCCGGCTCGCCAGGCTGGCGGTCGGCGAGCAGCTGGCACTCCCGCAGAGCGTCGTGGATTACCTGGACCGGCTGCGCGGTCACGGCGTCAGCGAGCGCTACCTCGAGATGGAGCGCGACGCGTGGATCATGATCGCCGCGCAAGTGCCCGATGTGATCGATGCCGTGATCGCCGCCAAGCACCAGCAGCTTGAGGATCCCGATGCGCAGAAGCTCTACAGCCTGGTGAGCGAAGCCGTCGACAACCAGGGTGACGATGCCTTGCTCGTCGAGATCGCCGACATCCTCGAACGCCCGTACCTCCGCGCCGCCGAGGCCGGTCAGCTGGGCGACGAACCGTTCGACGATCAACTCATCGAACTCTTGGATGCGGTCATGCTCGAGTCCGCGCCCGAAGCAGCGCGGCTACTCGCGATCATGGAGGAACGGGGCTGGAAGGGCTGGACCCGCATCGAGCGCGTGCCGCCGAGAGTCCCTATCCCCAGCCCGGACCCTCACCACGGGAGCGAGCCTGACTGATGGCACCGAAACGTGTAGGTCAGATTTTCAACTGACTTGGAGCCCGGCCCGTATAGCCACCCCGACGATGTAGCCCTCCAAGTCAGTGCCGCAGACCACGGCCCCAAGGCCCGCGCCGGGCGAACACCATCGCGCCGTACAGCACCGCGGCTACTACAGCGGCCGCGGCCGGCAGCACGAATAGACGCGGGATACCCAGGCTGTCACCCGCAATGCCTGTGTAGAGACCGCCGAGCGCTCCGGAGACCATCACCGAACTGCTGAACGTGTTCGTCGCGGTGGCGAGCCGTTCGGGCACGAGGTCTTGAGCGATCGCAACGCCCAACGCGCCCGTCGCCGCGACGGCGACCGACATGAACACCTGGCCGATCGCGATCGCGACGAGGTTCTGCGCGACGGCGTAGGACAGGTAGGCCCCGAACGCTGCCACGATGCCGAGCGCGAACACCCTCAGCGCGCCGAACCGCCCGGCCAGCCGCGCCAACGTAGCCATGAAGACGACCTCCAGCAGCGGCTGCAACGAGATGACCGCACCACGGGCGAACGCGCTCACGCGCAGGGTCTCGGCCATGTAGATCGAGAGGAACGACAGTTTGATCGACTCACCCGACATCACCAGCACACCGACCGCCGTGAACATCGCCAACAACGCGAACCGGCCTCGCGGCACGGCCGGCTCGGCTTCTCGAGCTGCCACAGCAGTCGCATCCGAACGCGGCTTCATACGCTGCGAGGGCAGGTGCCGACCGGCCAGGACCACAGGAACCACCCCGACGGCCGACAACGCGGCCGTGGCCAGCAGCGTCTCCCGCAGCCCGGCCATTGTGGCGAGCCACGCACCGAGCGCCGGCCCGGTGATCCAGCCGACCGCCTGGCTGATCCGCAACAGCGCGAGAACACCGTACCGCGACGGTGTCGGATGCCGCTCCAGATAGCCACGGGCCACGGTGAACAGCAGTCCACCAGAGGTCCCGGCCAGACTGAGGACCGCGACGTTCACCACGTACGGCACCCACGGCTGCTCCCACACCGCAATCACGGTCCAGCCCGCGGCAGCAAGCAGCGAACCTCCCACGGCGAGCGGGATCGGCTTGTCGAATCGATCCGAGAGCGCACCGACGAGGAATCCGGCGACCGGGGCAGCCAGGTTCGTCACGTAGTACAGCCCGGCGGCCCGCACCGACAGATGCAGCTCCTGAGTCAGGAAGAGGCCCATCTGCGGCCAGCTCAACGACAGGGCAAAGCCCGACATCAACATGGCCACGAAAAGCCATCGCAGCACGACATGCCCGATCAAGTAACGCCAGGCAGACTCCGTAGCCACCTCGACTTGCGGTGATCGCATCGATGCGCTGTCTCCTGGTCAAGGTGCACGGTGTGCCACGCGCTGCGGAAATCCCTCGAAGAGGCGGACACGCCGGGCACCCACATTTTCACAGACCCCCTGACCACCCACGTCAACCGGCCCCCGCCTCTGCGAGTGGGCCAGCGCCCGGACCGGCCGACACTGGTCGCGGCGGCTACACGGCCCCGCTCACGCCCCTCGAACCCCCATGCTCAACGGAAGTCCGATGGGCGACCGACTGGTCCCCGCACCCGATCGCTGGATGATCCCGAGCCCCTAGAAATCGTCGCGCCATCCAGTATTGCTGTTGAGCCGCACGACCTCGACGCCATCGCGGCCGAGATCGCCAACGAGACCTTCGCGGAGTTCGGCGCCGGTCTCACGATCGAGTCCGTTGCGACGTACCTCGAGGTCCTCGACGCGGCGACCAAGGCCGGGATTCTCGAGCCCAAGCTCCACCAGATCGCGGTCAACGCCCTGGTCAACCACTTGACCGATGACGATCCCCGCTGGTCGCTGCCCGACTACGTGAACCAGGCAGCATGACCCCAGAACCGCTGCCGGGGAGGGATGAACGTACCGGCTGCCTCCTCGGCTCGGATGATGTGGGTGATGGCGTTGATCATGGCCAGATGGGTGAACCCATGCGGGAAGTTCCCGAGCTGGCGTCCAGTGAGCGGATCGATCTCCTCGGCGTACAGACCGAGCGGGCTCGCATACGACAGCAGCTTCTCGCACAGCGCCGTAGCCTCGCCCAGGTCGCCGATCTCGACCAGCGCGGACACCAGCCAGAACGAGCAGATCGTGAACGTACCCTCCGCGCCGCTCATCCCGTCGACGACATCGAGCGGCGTGTCGTCATGGATACGTCGCACTGACCATCCAAGCCGCCGATCGCAACTGGACAGACCGAGACTCATGATGTGCCGAATGGCATCGAATGCCGCCGGCCGGGCATCGGCCGGGATCGTCGCCTCCCCGAAGCCCCACAGAATCGCGCAGGGGTAGGCCTCGTTCATCGTCGCGGTCATCTGCATCGCGAGGCCCGCGAACCGCTGCGGGTCCTCGGCCGGGATCAATCTGTTGTCACGGTGTCCGATACGCCTCACCAGAGCCGAGTTCGAGGCGTGTGGTTAAGGTGCGTATCCGGCCTCGGACACACAACTCATCCACACGGTCGCCCAATGGGCCGACCTCTACCTCGAAGATGTGGCCGATGTGGTCGTCGTGACTGCCTGCTGAGTATGTGCCCGTCGCGTCTGCGGCGGGCACATACTCGCGTTTGTATCAGGCGGTCGCGCGCCGTGGTAGCACCCAGTTGGGGCGTACGAAGTGGCACGTGTAGCCGGCCGGGTAGTTGAGCAGGTAGTCCTGGTGCTCTGGCTCGGCCTCCCAGAACGGGGCTGCGGGCTCGATCGTGGTGACGGCCTTGCCTGGCCACAGGCCTGACGCGTCGACGTCGGCGATGGTGTCGCGCGCGACCTGCTCCTGCTCCGGGGAGAGCGGGAAGATCGCCGACCGGTAGCTGGTGCCGATGTCGTTGCCCTGACGGTCAAGTGTCGACGGGTCGTGGATCTGGAAGAAGAACGACAAGACGTCCCGATACGTCGTCTGCGTCGGGTCGAAGACGATCTCGACGGCTTCCGCGTGCCCGGGGTGGTTGCGGTACGTCGCGTGATCGTTCTGACCGCCGGTGTATCCGACGCGCGTCTGGAGGACGCCTGGCTGCCGCCGGATCAGATCCTCCACACCCCAGAAGCACCCGCCGGCGAGGACCGCCGTCTCGGTGCCGGGACTGCGGGTGACCTGCCCGGTGTCATGGATTCCACTGGTCATGATGCGTTCTCCTCTGCGGCCTTGGTGTCAGTGGACGTGTCGAACAGTGCCCGGTACTCGCCGTACCCCTCACGCTCCAGATCCGCTACCGGGATGAAGCGTAGGGCGGCGGAATTCATGCAGTACCGCTGGCCGCCTGCTGCAGTGGGGCCGTCGTCGAAGACGTGACCGAGGTGACTGTCGGCGCCCGAGGACCGCACCTCGGTTCGGGTCATCCACAGCGTCCTGTCGCTCTTCGTGCGAACTGCGTCCACCTCAATCGGCTTGGTGAAGCTCGGCCACCCGGTACCGCTGTCGTACTTGTCGATCGACGAGAACAGCGGCTGCCCGGACACCACGTCCACATAGATCCCGGCCTCGTGGTTGTCCCAGTACTGGTTTCGGAACGCGGGCTCCGTCCCGTCCTTCTGCGTCACCCGGAACTGACTGTCGGTGAGGCGACTGACCGCCTCCGGCGTCTTCCGGTAGTCGTGCGACACGATTTCTCCCTTCCCGACGTCGCTGGCTGCGCCGTCACTGCATATAACAACAGGAGTGCCCGATTTGGTCCCCGACCCGTTTCGTTACTGCGAGCCGGTCGATCGACGCCTCGACGACGGAGCTGTTCGACCTACTGATCCGCCAGGCTGGCAGTGGGTCTGGGATCTCGTTGGTGCTTCTCTTGGTGGCACCGTTCGCTGGCGCTGGGGCAGCGGTACTGCGCGGGCGAGGAAGCAGGCGAACGGATGCGATGCGGCTTGGAAGGGTCTGTCCGCCAGGACGGCGTCGCCGGGCGGGCAGCACCGGCCTACCCGACATGGACGTGATGGCTTGATCCTGTTCGCCGGCCTGTCGGTGGGCTGGGACACTGGCCCGCCGCAGAGCGGTACGACTTCGGTCCGCGCCCCTAGACACGCGGGGCCGTCTCGTACGAGGTCAAGCGGCGGGTGAGGTGAGACGGTCTCTTGTATGGACTCGCATCTTCTTTCCGTCCTTGGCGACCATGAGCTCGTTGAGCTCGACGCGGATCTTGCCCGGGCCGCGGTGAGCGTGCTCGCGGTGACCGCCGTTGATCCCGGTGGCGTGCTTCGTGCGAAGTTCGTGCCGCGCGAGAAGGTCGTGGAGGCGCACCGGGCTGGGCTGGGGGTGGCGCCGAGCTGGCATGTCTTCTGCATTGACAACGGCATTGCGTTCACGCCGGAGCTGGGTGTGGTCGGTGACCAGCGGCTGCGTCCCGACCTGCGCGCGCTGCGTGTCCTCGGCGGCGGGCTGGCCTGGGCGCCGGCGGAGTTCTATGAACAGTCCGGCTCGCCCTCGACGCTGTGCACACGCGGGCGGCTGCGGGAGACCGTGGGCGAGCTGGCGTCACTCGGCCTAACCGCGACCGTCGGCTGCGAGGTCGAGTTCGTACTCACCGCCGCCGATGGCGCGGCGCTGACCGAACGCCCATGGAACTGCTACGGCCTGATCGCAGGACTCGACCGGGAGGACTTCCTCCTGCGATTGCTCGACGACTGCCGAACCGCCGGGCTCGACGTCGTGCAGTGCCATGCCGAGTATGGCGACAACCAGTACGAAATCTCCTTCTCCCCCGCCGATCCGATCGCCGCGGCCGACATGGTCGTACTGGCGCGCATCGTGATCGGCCGCGCGGCGCGACGCGCAGGGCTTGCCGCGTCGTTCTCGCCGGTGCCGTTCGCAGGTGGCAGCGGCAACGGGGCTCACGTCCATGTCTCGCTCGATCGCGACGGTACGCCGGTACTGTCCGGTGGGCCTGGACCGCACGGGCTGACCGTGGAGGGTGAGTCGGCGATCGGCGGCATCCTCGCCGGGCTCCCCGGCGTGGTCGGCGTACTCGCCGGGTCCGTGTTGTCGGGTCAGCGGCTGCTTCCCGGGCACTGGGCGGGCGCGTTTGCCTGCTGGGGTCTGGAGAACCGCGAGGCCGCAGTACGCCTGTGCGCGGTCGAGGCAGGCAGTGCCAACCTCGAGGTCAAATGCATCGACCCGTCCGCCAACCCGTACCTCGCGACCGCGGTCGTGCTCGGCCTGATCGTGGACGGATTGCGGCGCAGGACCCCGCTGCCGGCCGAGGTCACCACCCATCCGGCCGACGCGCAGCACGGGACACTGCCTACCGATCAGACCGCGGCGCTGGACGCGCTCCAGGGTTCCGCCCAGGCCAAACACATACTCGGCCCAGATCTGCTATCCGCGCTTCTCGCCGTACGGCGGCACGAGGCGACCGCCTTCGAAGGACAGGATCCGTCCTCAGTAGCCGACCGGTTGCGGTTCGCGTGGTCCGCATGACCGATCAAGGAGCGATCCCGGTTGTGCGGACTGGTGAAAGTGTCGCCGAGCTGGCCTTCCAACTGCCGCTGATCGACCACCACTGCCACGGCGTACAGACCGGCACCGCGACCGATGCGGAGGTGGAGCTGCTGGCCACCGAATCGGATTGGCCTGCCCCGCCGGGTACGTCGGTGTTCGACAACCCGTTCGGAATCACGGTGCGCTCGGTGTGCGCGCCGTTGCTCGACCTGCCGCGGCATTGCACCGCGGAGGAGTATCTGCGGCGCCGCGGCGAGCTGGGAGGCACGGAAGTCAGCGCGCGGCTACTGGCTTCGAGCGGAACCGAGCGGTACCTGCTCGACACCGGTTTCCGGGCTTCGACGATCACGACACCGGACGAGATGGCGACCCTGACCGGCGCGGCTACCGACGAGATCGTGCGCCTGGAAACGCTCGCCGAGTCGATCACGCCGGGCTGTACTGCCGCCCGCTTCGCCAGCGCCTTCGACGACGCGCTCGAGGCGGCCGCCACAAACGCTGTTGGCGTCAAATCGATCATCGCCTACCGGTACGGTCTCGACTTCGACCCGGCTCCACCCGAACCGGCTCAGGTAACCGCGGCCTCGGGCCGCTGGCTGACGGAAATCGAGGCCGGCTCGCCGCCGCGTCTCGCGGACCCGGTGCTGCTGCGGCATTTGTTGTGGCGGGCGGTGGAATTCCGCAAGCCGATCCAGTTGCACGTCGGGTACGGCGACCCGGACGTCGTGCTGCACCGCTGCGATCCGTCCCACCTCACCGGATTCGCGCACGCGACACGTACGACGGGAGCTCAGCTGATGCTGCTGCACTGCTACCCGTACATCCGTCAGGCCGGGATTCTCGCGCAGCTCTTCCCGCACGTTTGGCTGGACACCAGTTGCGCAGTCAGCCACACCGGGCCGTCCAGCGAAACGCTGGTGCGGGAGTCGCTGGAGATGGCGCCGATGCACAAGCTGCTCTACGCCTCGGACGCATTCGGCCTGCCCGAGCTGTACGCGTGCGGATCCTGGCTCTGGCGCCGGGCCGTCGGCCGGATCCTCGACGAATGGCTGTCCGACGATCTGATCGGCGCGACCGACGCCCGTCGCTACGTCGAAATGCTTGCTCGCGGCAACGCCATTCGAGCTTACGGTCTGGAATAGGGAACTAGTGCGAGGGACCCCAGTCGATGAGGGATGGTCGGAATGCCGACGGTTTCAGGATCGCCTTTCGGTGACTTCCGTCGGGGTGCATGCGGTAGAGGCCGAACAGGCCGCCGATCTCTAGTCTGAAAACGATCCACTGGCCGTCGGGCGAATACGATCCGAGGTACGCATTCGTCTGGCCGTCGTGGAAATGAGTGACTTCTCGAACAGCCGAGCCATCCGGGCGCATCGTCACGATGTTCGCTGAGTCTTCGGGATGGAAGTGGTTCGCGTTCTCGGTCGCCGCGATCCGACGACCGCTGGGGGCCCAGTCCGCCTTGATCGTCTCATCGGCCGTATATGGACGAATCTGCCTGATGTGACGACCGTCGACATCGGCCGTGAACAGGCCTTGGGCCGGCTCCAGGTTGGGCGGCGGACCTGTCACCGAACCGTCGAAGCCCTGGAAACTGAGGGTCTTACCATCCGGCGACACGTTCGGATCGGTCACGAAACCGTTGGGGAACGGGCCGAGCACCCGGCGCTGATGACTGCCGTCGCTCGACATGCGCCAGATCGCGTCGTCGTTGGTCGCGGCGGTGAACCGCTCGAAGTAGATGGTGCGTCCATCGGGCGAGAACGACGGCTGGTCGTCGAAGACGCCCGCGGGCTGTGGCAGCACACGGAGCCGAGTTCCGTCCGGTCGGGCGACGGCAATCCGGACCGAGTCTTCGCCGCCGATGGAGAAGACGATGCGGCCGCCGTCCGGCGCCCAGTCGACGTTGACGGCGTCACCGTCCACATGCGTGATCTGCCGAAGCCCGGTGCCGTCGGGGCGCACGGTGAACAGTTGGCTGCCGGCGTCTGTGCCTGCCGTGAACGCGATCAACCCGTTCCGGCCAGGAAAAGTAGCTTGGGCTGATGTCGGAACTGCGACTGCCACCAACATCACTGCGAGAAAAATCGCTACCTTCGACCAACGAGTCGACATGGTCCCACCCCCGTCCCGACGGCGCACGAGGACTGATTCCCCGTACCTCCGATCGGGATCACCTCATCAAATCCCTGCAGCCCACAAAGGACAAGACGGTGGACGAACCCCATCGGCGTTGCAGCGTTTAATTGAGGACTTTCGGCCCTACTGCCGCGCTCGCTGTCGGCCGACCGTGGACGTAAGGACACTTCAGGAGGGCGCCATGAGCACAGCACGGCTTTTCGACCGTTCGCGGCTGGAGATTCTCAGGCCGGTGGACTGTGTGCGGTTGCTCGGGTCGGTTCCGTTGGGACGGCTGGTCTACACGTACGCCGGCCTGCCGGCGATCAGGTTGGTGAACTTCGTCGTGGACGATGACACGATCGTGTTCAGCACAGGGAAGGGTGACAAGTTCCGCGCCGCCGAGCGGGGTGATGTGGTGGCCTTCGAGGCGGACGACGTCGATCTGGAGCGTCACAACGGCTGGACGGTCACGGCCATCGGGCACCTGTCGGTCGTCACGGCCGAGGAGACCGCCGAACTGCGCCAGAGGCTGCCGTTGCACTCCTGGTTGCCGATGGACGACCCTCAGCTCGTTCGGCTCGGAATCGAGTCGGTCCATGGGCGCAGACTGGTGCCGTGGGGTCAGCGACCCCGATCGGGCTAGTTCACATCCCCCGTTACCGTACGTACGCTGATCGCGTGGCCGGCTCTGGGCGGGGAAGCTGGGACGAGGGCGCACTGGAGTACGCCGGGTTGTCCCGGGTGCGGCTTGATGCCCTGTTGCAGGAGCTCCTCAGCCGGGTCGACGACATCATGGACTACCAGGAGCGCCTGCGAGCTCTGCTCGACGCGGTCGTCGGCATCGGCGCGGATCTCGACCTGAACAGCACCCTCGACCGCATCGTCACCGCCGCCTGCGAACTGGCCGGCGCCCGGTACGGCGCACTCGGCGTCGTCGGGCCGGACGGCAAGCGACTGGTCCGCTTCATCACCCACGGCGTCACCGATGCGGAGATCGCCGCCATCGGGCCGTACCCCGAGGGCCACGGCATCCTCGGCCTGCTGATCGAGCACCCGGAACCGATCCGGCTGCACGACCTGGCCGAGCATCCCAGGTCGTACGGCTTCCCGGCCAACCACCCGCCGATGAAGAGCTTCCTCGGCGTCCCGATCCGCACCCGCGAACACGCGTACGGCAACCTCTACCTGACCGAGAAGACCAGCGGCGCCGACTTCACCGAGGACGACGAACGCACCGTCACCGCTCTCGCCGCCGCGGCCGGAGTCGTGATCGACAACGCCCGCCTGTACGCCGATACCGAGCAACGCCGACGCTGGCACGAGGTCACCGCCGAGATCACCCAGCTGATGCTCGGCGAGTTCGACATCGACCAGGCGCTCCAGCTGATCACAAAACGCTCGCGCGAGGTGTCCGGCGCCCAGGTGGCGTCGGTCCTGCTCGCGGACGGCGACGAGTTGGTCGTGCGCGCCGTCGATGGGCCGGCAGAGTTCACGCAGTACGTCGGCCGGCGGATCCCTGCCGACCTACCCGTTCTGAGCCGCGTCATCTCGGCCACCGGCGAACAGATCGTGATCGACGACCTGGCCCAGCTGCTGAACGACGGAGGCGGACTGACCGAATTCCCCGAGGGCGCGGCCCTGGCCCGCACGACGCTGGCTCCCTTACCGGCCGGCACTCCAGGCACCGCCGGAGTTCTCGCCGTCGCGATGCAGCAGGGTTCGAGCACCCGCGTCGCCGACGGCGCCGACCTGGTCCGGATGTTCGCCGGCCAGGCCACCCTCGCGATGGAACGCGCCCAGGCTCAACGCGACCGCGACATGCTCGCCGTCCTCGAGGACCGCGACCGGATCGCCCGGGACCTGCACGACCTGGTGATCCAGCGGCTGTTCGCGACCGGCCTGCAACTACAGGGCATGCATCGCCTGGTGAAGCCCGAGCACCAGCAACGCATCAGTCGCGCGGTCGACGACATCGACACCACCATCCACGACCTCCGGGCCGCGATCTTCGAACTGCAGCAGACCGCCGAGTCCAGCTCGCTGCGCGGCGACGTGCAGGCACTCGTCGCGGAGTACGCCGAACCGCTCGGCTTCCGGCCCCAGCTGATCTGCACCGGACCGATCGACACCGTGGTGCCGGCGTCCGTACGACCGCAGATCCTCGCCGCCATCCGGGAGTCGCTGTCGAACGTCGTCCGCCACGCCGAAGCGTCCGCGGCCACGGTCGAGGTCAGGGTGGACGGCACCCAGGTGATCGCACGGATCTCGGACGACGGGATCGGAATCGGGCCGCGGAAGCGCAACAGCGGCCTGCGCAATCTCACCGAACGCGCGCAGGCCCTCGGCGGCAGTGTGCAGATCAGGGACAACGATCCGCACGGCACCGTCGTCGAACTGAGCGCGCCGATCGCCGACAACTGACGGCCGAAAGGCCCAACAGATCGGGACTCTTGACCGCAGCGCCACCCACCTCCTACCGGCGAAGCTGAAGTAGGAGAACCAGTGGGAGGAGCCCCCCGTGTCCGCGCAGCTGCCCAAAGAGGACGTCGACATCTTGCTCGCGGCGGCCGTCGCCGCACCGAGCATGCACAACACCCAGCCGTGGCGGTTCGAGGTCGAAGGTCACGTGATCGACGTCTACGTGGACGGTTCCCGGACGCTGCCCGCTGAAGACCCGACCGGTCGGGCGATGCGGATCGCTGCCGGCGCGGCGACGTTCAACCTCCGCTGCGCCGCAGAGCGTCTCGGGTACGGCACCTGGTTCGGGCTGGCGCCGTACCCGGACGAACCCGATCTGCTGGCCCGCATCGTCCTCGAGCCCACGGCCGCCCGGAACGACGAGCTGTCCGACCTGGCCGCACACATCCCGCACCGCCACACCGATCGGCATCCGTCCGACGCCACACCGCTCCCCGAGCACCTCCGCGTGGAGTTGATGCAAGCGGCGTACGCCGACGGCGCCGACCTCAACTGGCTCGCTGAGGACGAGGTCCGCGGCGTCCTCGACCTGGTCCTCGAGAGCGATCTGCGTGAGATCGGTGACTGGCACCGCCGGGCCGAGCGTGCCCACTGGGTCGGCGGCGAGCGCACTGCCGACGGCGTACCCAGTTCTGCCCTCGGCCCACGATCCACCAGCTACCCGGCAGCCGTTCGTGACCTGGGCACCCGGCCCGCCGACCGCTCGCGGACGGAGCAGACGTTCGAGGCGCATCCGGCGCTCGCCGTACTGTCCACCAACTTCGACGAGCCCACCGATCAGGTCACCGCCGGAGCCGCACTCGAACGCGTGCTGCTGACCGCGACCCGGGCTGGAGTGAGCGCGTCGTTCCTGAACCAGCCGCTCGAGTTCGAGGACCTGCGCCGCAAGGTGCAGCACCTCACCCAGCGGCACGGTCACGCCCACATGATCATCCGCTTCGGCACCAGCCAACCGCACAGCGGCACCGCCCGCCGGCCGGTCGCCGACTTCCTCCCCAAGGAGCAGTCATGACCACGTCATTGCAGCTCACGATCGACAGCTGGGAAGCCCAACTCGACCGCCTCGCCGAAATCAGCGTCGCCAACGACTGGTTCCTCGAGGAACAACGCCTCGCCGAGGCGCTGCACACGATCGCCGTCTATCGCGACCACATCCTGCCTGTGCTCAGCGACCGCGACCCACGCCTTGCGGTCCAAATGACCGTGCTGATCGACCGTCGCGAAGTCCTCCGCGACGACCTCTACCGCACCGTCCACCCGCCGAACTCGTACGAGGAAGTCGCCCAGACCATCATCATGCTCCGCTCCCTCGCCCAGGTAGCAGCCAACACAGAGCAAGCCCTCGAAGACGCCGGACCGCGATACTGAGGACCAGGCACCAACCCACCGGCGGAGGAGGCCTGCATGACCGGGAAACGAGTTGTCGTCGGAATCGATGGCCGGCCGGACTGTGAGAACGCAATCCGGTGGGGCGCGATCGAGGCCGCCGCCCGAGGAGCGGATCTGCAGCTGGTACATGCCTTTGTGTGGGCGGAGTTCCGAGTACCGCTCGGCCCCAGTGACCTCGCGCCCGGGCTTCGCGCGCAGGCTGATCGGATCATCGCGGACGCCGTCGAACTGGCGCGGGCGTTCGACCCGGCGGTGCCTATGACCGGGAAGCAGGTGGACGGCTTCCCGTCCGCTGTTCTGCTGGCCGAGTCCGCGGATGCCGAGCTGGTGGTGATCGGCAGCCGGGTCACCGGGCGGCTGCTCGGGTTGATAGTCAGCTCCGCGGGCATCGAGTTGTCCGCGAACGCGCGCTGCCCGGTTGTCGTCGTACGGCCCACCGACGACTCGCTCGCCGGCAACGAGGTGGTGATCGGGTACGACGGCTCGCGGGCCGCGGGCGCCGCAGTCGAGTTCGGGCTCGACCACGCGCACCGGCATCAGCTCGCGGCCCGGATCGTCGCCGTCCTCGACGAGAATGAGGACGACGATCACGATCTCCTGGCCGGGCTTCGGACGTACGCCGATGACGCGGACCTCGTCGAGCTGACCGGTCATCCGTCGGAGCTGCTCCTCGAGTGGGCTGCCGACGCCCAACTCCTGGTCGTCGGCTCGCGTGGTCGCGGCGGGTTCGCCGGACTGCTGCTCGGCTCGGTGAGCCAGACCATGTTGCACCAGGCGCCGTGCCCGGTGGCCGTCATCCCACCTCCGGCGATCGAACATCCGGCATGAGGCCGAACCCCGGCCGGCCACTTCCCGGGCTGAGACGCCGCTAGCTCTGCGGGTGCTTCTTCGTGTGCTCGATGGCGAAGACGGCGGCCTCGGTGCGGCGCTCGAGGTTGAGCTTGCGGAGCAGGGACGAAACGTAGTTCTTCACGGTCTTCTCGGCGAGATAGAGCGACTGCGCGATCTGCCGATTGGTCTTGCCCTCGGCGATCTCGGCGAGGATGCGGCGTTCTTGCTCGGTCAAGGACGCGTACCGCGGGTCCTCGGCCTCAGCCGGGTGACGGAGGCGGTCCAGGACCTTGACGGTCATCGCGGGGTCCAGGAGCGACTCGCCCGCGGCAAGACGGCGTACGGCGTCGACCAGGGCCTGGCCGTGGATCTGCTTCAGCAGATAGCCGGCCGCACCGGCCATGATCGCGGTGAACAACGCCTCGTCGTCGGAGAACGACGTCAGCATCAGGCAGGTCGGCGGCTCGTCCATCTGCGAGCGAACCTCGCGGCAGACGGTGATCCCGTCGCCATCAGGCAGCCGCACATCGAGTACGGCGACGTCCGGGCGTACGGCGGGGATCCGCGCGATCGCCTCCGCCGCGGTCGACGCGTCACCGACCACCTCGATGTCAGGCTCCGCATCGAGCAGCTGGTGCAGACCCAGCCGGACGATCTCGTGATCGTCCAGCAGGAACACCTTGATCGTCATGACCGTCTCCCTCGGCTCCACGCCGTACCCACCCGGCCGGCTCCCCCGTCCAGCGTCCCGCTCCCCCACGCTACGCGCCAGGGACCTCGGTCCCCGGATCGTCGGGACCTTTGGGCACATGTCCAGATCGTCCCCTCAGGCGACCTTGGCGGAGCCGGTCAGCAGCCGCCCAAGCTTGGTGCCCCAGTTCTGTGCGCGCTCGAGCTCGACGTCGCGGATCGGGCCGGTCGTCTCGCTCACGAAGAAGCTCTCCGACGTGGTCAGCCGGCCGAATCCCATCCGGCGCAACACGTTCGCCGCCGACCGCGCCGCCGAACCCGGCAACCGCCGTACCTTCGCGATCCGGGTGTCGAACGTCGCCACCCGCGGACCGGATCCGGTCGGCGGGTGCAGGACGTCCAGCCACTCGCGGATGCCCACCTCGATCGGCGTCACCACATCACCCTGCTTCAGCGCCTCCTGCCGGGTGGACAGCCGGCTCATCGAGAACGCATGCGTCGGTCCCCCGACGACCAGCAACCGCACGTCCGCAGGCAGCACAGTCGGCGCCCGGTTCACCGGGACGGTCTCGGCCGCGACGTACTGCCGCAGCCCGTCCCGGATCGCTCGCGCGATTCGCTCGGTGTTGCCGAACATCGACTCATACACGATCAGGGCACTCGCGTTGTCAGTCATGAGTCTCCTCCGATCATCACGTCGGTACGACGACCCGCCCGCGCCGCCTTGGTCACCCGGTGCGGGACGATCGCGACCGGGCAGGTCATCGCGGCCATCGCGCGCCGCGTCACCGGATCGATCGGCAACGCGCCGCCGTGCGCGCCGACCACGACCAGGCCGACGTCGCCGCTCTCGTGCACCAGCGCCGCGGCCGGCTGCCTGCCGCTGAGGAAACGCGTGACCCGCACCTGAGGAAACCGGCTCGTCCACGGCGCGAGGTTCTCCGACAAGATGTGGTCGGCGCGGCTGATCCACGAGCATTCCGGGTCCTCGTCGGAGAACGCCGGCTCGGCCGGCACGCCGGCATGAACGGCGATCAGGTCGGCCTCCCGGCTCGCGGCGATGCCGAACGCGAACTCCAGCGCCTCCGCGGACAACGCCGTACCATCGATGCCGACGGCAACCTTCCGGTCCAGCAACGTCGGCTTCCACGAGAGCGGTACGACGACCACCGGGCAGCCGGCCCGGACCACCAGGGTGAGGTTGGCCTGGGTCTGCACCACCCGTTGCGGGCCACGGCTGCGGGACCGCCCGATCACCAGCATCCGGGCCTTCCGCGCCACGTGCGCGAGAACCCGCAGCCGGGAACCCTCCTCGGTGATCCCGGCCAGTTGGACGCCGTACCCGTCGCGGTGCCGCACATGCGCCACCGCGGCGCGCACGGCCGCGTCCGCCAGCTCGGCCGGTGACTTCGGCGGGTAGCCCGGCGTCATCGGAGAGAACGAACTGTGCGCGGAGTACGGCGCGACGAGCACCAGCTCGGCCCCGGCCCGCAGCGCTTCGGCAGCGGCGTAATCCACCACGCGGAGGTCCTCCGCGCTACCGTCGACTTCGACCACCACGACCGGTTCGGTCGTCATCTCACTCATCCTCAACTCAGCCACGGGTACTTGCGCACGAACGCGAGACCGGTCCACCACCTGCCGAACCCCCACACGTTGCCAGCGGCAACGAGCGCAAGGACGATCAGCGTGATGGCGCCGAGGATGTGCTCGTCCAGCACCGGGTTGTTCGCCGGCGGCAGGTTGGCCGACCACATCAGCAGGTACATGAGGGCGCCGCCGACTGCCGCGATCCGCATGCCGATGCCGAGGGTCAGAGCCAGACCGATGCCGGCGAGCCCGATCATGAACAGTGGGCTGACCCACCAGTCACCGACCAGCGACTGGTAGAAGTCGGCCAGCGGGCCGCTCGTCCCCTTGCCCAGGAATCCGGCCGTCGGGTCGCCGCCGTCGATCCAGCCCTTGCCGGACGGGGTGGCGTAGCCGAGGCCGAACAGCTTGTCGACGAAGGCCCACAAGAACGTGAGGCCGAACGCGATCCGCAGTACGCCGAGCGCACGCCCGGCGGCCGTGGTGATGGTCGGGTGCCGATCACCGTCGGGCTCCAGCGCTGGAGCCGGCATGTGCTGCCGGCGCGTCGTGGTGGTCATGGTGTCGTCCTTTCACTCGATTCCGACACCTCGATCGTGCGATCCAGCGGCCGCGATCGTCAGAGCCCTTCTCACCTCACTCGCGGGAGCCGAACCGCTCTGTTCTTAAGGACCTTCGGCCCTGCCTACGCCGCGAGGGCGCGGCTTGACTGGAAGCGAGTCCGGGAGGTTCGCATGTCCATCACATTGCCTGTACTGGTTGGGATCGACGGATCCCGCGACGGGGTCATCGCCCTCACCTGGGCAGCGTCGTACGCCGCGCTGCACCACGCGCCGCTGCACGCCGTGCACGTGATGGACGATCAACGGCAGCCGCCGGCCCTTCCGGTCGACGGCAGCCAGGTGCTCCACGAGGCCATCGAGGAACTGCACCGCATCGGCTTCGCCGCCGCGTCGCTCGAGGTTCGCCAGGGACACCCGGCGCAGGTCCTGCTCGAGCTGTCCGAACACTCCCAGGCCCTGGTCGTCGGCCGCCGCGGCATGGGCGGCTTCGCCGAGCTCGTGCTCGGGTCCACGTCCCAGGTGTGTACGGCGCTCGCCACCCAGGTCCCGCTGATCGTCGTCCCCGACACCTGGGACCCGGCTGCCCCGACTCGCGGCCGGATCGTCGTCGGCATCGACGGATCGGTGGAAGGGCAGGACGCGCTCCACTTCGCCTTCGAGTTGGCGGACCTGACCGGCGCCGACATCCACGGCGTCCATGCGATCGAAGTACGCGAGGACCCCGACTCTTGGATCGACTCCCACCGGCAGCCCTGGACCGACACCGCCGACGAACTACTGGTCCAGACTCTCGACGGCTGGACATCGAAGTACCCGGAGATCCACGTCGAGCATCGCGGCATCATCGACCACCCCGTCCCGGTCCTGGCCCGGGAGTCGAAGGACGCGGATCTCCTCGTGGTCGGCGGCGTCGGCCGGACAGCGTTCTCCGAACTGCGGATGGGGTCGGTGGCTCGCAGTCTGCTGTACCACTCGCACAGCCCGGTCGCCGTCGTACATCACCCAGACAACTGAGATGGATCCCCTTCAGATTCGCGGCCCAGCTGGGTCAGCCTCGGCCGTTGACGGTGGTTGTGGCTTTGAAGTTGGTGTCGAGTTTGACGGTGACCTCGGACCCGTCGGCCTTCTTCAGGTGGACTTCGTACTTGGCTCCGTCCGCATCTGTGGTCGCCTCCTCGACGGTGGCGCCGGGGACCGCGGCCTTGGCGGCGGCGGTTGCCTTGGCGAGGTTGTCGCCGGTCAGCGGGGTCTCGGTGATGCCGTTCGCCTGGTGAGGTCCACCGCCACCGCCGTGGCCGCCCCCGCCGGGTCCGCCGGTCTCCGTTCCGGTGACCTTGAAGCTGGCGTCGAGTTTGACCGTGACGTGGCTGCCGTCCGTCTTCGTCATGTGTACTTCGTACTTCGCGCCGTCGGCGTCCGTCTCGGCCCGGTCGACGGTCGCGCCGGGGACGGCCGCCTTGGCCGCGGCGGTGGCTTTGGCGAGGTTGTCGCCGGTGAGGGCGGTCTCATTGCCGTGGTCGCCGCGACCGCCGGCTTCGGCGGTCGTTGACGAGCTGGGCGATGGGGTCGCGGCGTTCGCGGCACCGAACATGGTTGCGCCGATGACGCCCCCCGCCACGGCTGCCGCGGCGAGCGCGGACCCTGCGACCATCTTGCGCAACGGATACATGAATTGCTCCTTCGTCCGGGAGTCCCCCGAGGCCGTTCGGCCGCGAGTCGATGAGATCGACTCTGGTGGCGGGCTGTAAGGACGGCAGCAACCAACTGCAAGAACTGTGCAAGATTCGACCCTCAACGGGCCTTCGTCCGTACGCTTGGCACATGACAGGCCCCTCCGGCCGGCGGATCCTGATCGCCGAGGACGACCGCGGCGTACGCCAGTCGCTCGAGCGGACACTGCGGCTCGAGGGGTACGACGTGACCGAGGCGACGACCGGGATCGAAGCCGTGACCGCGTGCGCGAAGGCGATCCCGGACCTGACGATCCTCGACGTGATGATGCCGGAGATGGACGGGCTGATCGCCTGCCGGACCCTGCGTTCCCTGTACGCCGAGCTCCCGATCCTCATGCTGACCGCCAGGCACGAGGTCGACGACCGGGTTGCCGGCCTGGACGCCGGCGCGGATGACTACCTGGCCAAGCCGTACGCGAGCGTGGAGCTGCTCGCCCGGGTCCGTGCCTTGCTGCGCCGCACCAGCGTGTCCGGCGCGAAGGAAATCCTCGAGTACGAAGACCTCCGGCTCGACCCGCGCTCGCGACTTGCCTCGCGAGGCGGCCGGCAGCTCGATCTCACCAAGACCGAGTTCGACCTGCTCGAATTGCTGGTGTGGAACGCGGGTGCCGTGCTGCCGCGCGAGACGCTGTACGAACGGATCTGGGGGTACGACTTCAAGACCTCCTCACGCTCACTCGACGTGTACGTCGGGTACCTGCGCAGCAAGCTCGAGGCCGAGGGCGAAGCCCGGCTGATCCAGACCGTGCGCGGGGTCGGCTTCGTGATGCGATGACGCTTCGCTGGCGGATCGCACTCATCCTCGCCGCCGTCGCGCTCGGCGTCGGCGCGTTCGCGGGCGCGTCGGCGTACCTGACGACGTCGTCGCAGATCCACTCGTCGATCGACGACAACCTGCGCAGCCGGGCCGAGGCGACCAACACGGTCGACGGCGAGCGCGGCCGACCGCACGGCGGAGACGGTCCCGATAGCCGCGACTGTCCGCCCGCGGGCTCGTTCCAGCCGGCGTCCGCCGCGCAGATCATCGGCACGGACGGCGCGGTCACGTCCTGCATCGAGGGCGGCGTCGCGTTGCCGACCGTCGCGTCCGACCTCCAGCTGACTGCCGGCACCGTCGTACTCCGAACCATCTCGGTCCAGAACCAGCCCTACCGGGTGCTCGCAACCCCGTGGCACGACGGCGGCACTCTGCAGATCGCGCGGAGCCTGTCAGAGTCGAACGCACTGCTCTCACGTCTGCGCTGGCAACTGCTGGCGCTCATCGGCGCGGCGATGCTGCTGACTGCCGGGCTCGGCTGGGCCATTGCCACCAGGCTCGCCCGGCCCATCGTGCGACTCCGCGACGCCACCGAGAACATCGCCACCACGCTCGATCTCACCTCGCCGATGGAGGTCGGCGGAACCGGCGAGGTCCGCGGCCTCACCGCCAGTTTCGCGACCATGATCGAGGCGGTGCGCAAATCCCAGGAGAAACAACGCAGGCTCGTCTCCGACGCAGGACATGAGATGCGTACGCCGCTGACGAGTCTGCGCAGCAACGTCGAACTGCTTCGCAAGATCGAACGGCTGCCCGAAGGCGAGCGACGAGAGGTCGTGAACGACGTACTGGAAGACATCGACGAGCTGTCTGCACTCCTCGGCGAACTCGTCGACCTCGCCAGCGACCTGGCCGCCACCGAGCCGGCCGAACCCCTGTCCCTCGGCGACCTCGCCCGCACCGTGGCGACCCGGATGAGTCGCCGATCCGGCCGCGCGATCCTGGTCGATGACTCGGCGGCACAGGATGTTGTCGGGCGCCCGCGGCAACTGGACCGGGCGATCAGCAACCTGGTGGACAACGCCATCAAGTACAGCGACGGAGCGGTCGAGATCGAGGTCAAAGGCACGGGCTTGACTGTTCACGATCGCGGACGCGGAATCGCCGCAGCGGACCTCGACCGCATCTTCGACCGCTTCTACCGTGCCGTCGAAGTACGCACCGAGCCCGGCTCCGGACTCGGTCTGGCCATCGTCGAAGAGATCGTGCACAGCCACGGCGGCCAGGTCTTCGCACACGGCCGCGACGGCGGAGGCTCGTCCATCGGCTTCACCCTCCCGGAGCCGGTTTAGGCAGAAGCAGTGGAAGGGTCGCCGCGATGGTGCCGAAGACGGCGGCGATGACGAGGCCGGCCAGTAGATGGAAGGTTCCGGCGCCCCAGAAATCCTGGATGACGAAGGCGCGGATGTCAGTCATCCCGCTGCGGGCGAAGTCGTCGTACGTGCCTTCTGCACGCCAGACCCGGTCTGTTGCCGGGCTTGTTCTGAATGCGTAGTAGCTCAGGAGCACTACCGGATACCAGGTGAGGTACTCGAAGACCATCGCGTAGACGGCCGCCGTGATGCCGGCCCGCAGTGATCGTTCGCGGAGCGAAGCCGCGGCCGAGGCGAGTACGGCGGCGGCGACGAGCCCGATCACGATGATCCAGCCGATGACGACGCTCGCATCGGTGACCGTCGGGCTGAGGTACTCCGCGACCACCTCTGCGCCGTACATGCCTCCGGCAACCAGTCCGATCCCGGCTCCGATCCGGATCGTCGCTGAGCGGGTCGAGAATGGGGTGACCAAGAGCACGCACAGGGCCTGGGCCAGCGCGACTCCGATGAGGGCGAACGCACCACTCCCCCGCAATGCCGCCCGATCAGTCAGCGAACCTGCCGCGGCCAGAACCACCTCGACCACGGCGATAACGACGACCAGGCGCCGCAGCGTCATGCGAGGATCTGCCGGCGTGATCCGGCCCGGCGGAGGTGGCTGCCGAGTACGGCGAGGCCGGCGCCGGCGAAGCCGAGGAACGTCGACAGGAGCGCACCGGCCAGGAGGAGGCTGAGATTGATGTAGGTCCGCATCGAGGTGAAGCCGCTGCTCGCCAGGCCGTCGATCTTCGGTTGCTGCCGGCTGATGACATCGAGGAAGAGGTTGTCGATCACGGCGTACGTGCCGATCGTCAGCACGCCGACGAGCGCGCCCGCGCACCCTCCGGCCAGCGCGACGATCCGCCAGTGTCCGGCGAGCCGGCCGGTCAGTACGCCGACTGCCGTGAGCGCAACGAAGACGGCCAGATAGCTGATCAGTACCGACGCCCCGTCGTTGTCCCCGGTCGGGAAGACCACGTTCGACAGCACGATCTCGATGCTCAACGCGGCCCAGACGATCGACGCGACGAGGACCGCCCGCCGCAGTACAGCGCCGACAGCTGGGAGCGCCCTGAAATGGGCATCCGTAGCGCCGCGCACCAGGTCGACCATCACGCCGATTCGACGATGCAGACTCAGCGGGCCGAGGTCTTCGAGCAGCTGGGCGAGCTCGTCGCCGTATTCACGCCGCCAGCTCGCCGGATACAACCGCAACAGGCGCTTCATGCCCACGCCTGCAGTCGCTTGAGCCCGACCCTGCTGATCTGACGGGCCTGCTGCAAGTACTCCCGGAGCGCCTCCGCCCCCGCAGCGGTGATCCGGTACGGCCGGCGCCGGTCCTCGGCCGGCAAGGCCTCGATCAGCCCGCGCTCCTGCAGCCGACTCAGCGCGGCGTACAGCGTGCCCGGCCCGACGACCGTGTCGGCGAGCTCCTCGATGTCCTTGATCAGGGCGTAGCCGTGCTTCTCCCCACCCGCAAGGCTCGTCAGAATCAGGACACTCGGCTCGGCGAATCTACCCAGAGCTTCCATGCGCTCCCCCACTATTACGCGACACGCTATATCGTCCGGCGATATAACGCACCTGTCAACAGGCGGCTCGTAGTACCGCGGTACTACCCGTCGTCGGAAGATCAGGCCGCGGTACCACGGATCCCGGGCGGGCGATTCCTAGGTTGGGTGACGAGGCCGGGAGGTCCGGTCCAGGGAGTCGAGGGCGACGCGATGATCGAGGCAAGGCAGCTCACCAAACGGTACGGCGAGACGACGGCGGTCGACGGGCTGGAATTCACCGTCCGGCCCGGTTCCGTCACGGGGTTCCTCGGGCCGAACGGTGCGGGCAAGTCGACGACGATGCGGATGATCATCGGGCTGGACGCGCCGACCAGCGGCTCGGTCACGGTCAACGGAAAGCGGTACCGCGAACACACTGCCCCGCTTCAGGAGGTCGGTGCCCTGCTGGAGGCGAAGTCCATCCACCCGGGCCGATCGGCGTACAACCACCTGCTGGCCCAGGCGCAGACCCACGGCATTCCCCGGCGCCGCGTCGACGAGGTGATCGAGTTGACCGGCCTGCAGTCCGTGGCGAAGAAGCGCGCCGGCCAGTTCTCGCTCGGTATGGGGCAACGGCTCGGAATCGCTGCCGCGCTGCTCGGCGATCCGGCGACCGTGATGCTCGACGAACCGGTGAACGGGCTGGATCCGGAGGGCGTGCTGTGGATCCGCAACCTGCTGATCGGCCTCGCCGCGGAGGGCCGGACCGTGTTCGTCTCGTCCCACCTGATGAGTGAGATGGCCCTGGTCGCGGACCGGTTGATCATCGTCGGCCGCGGCCGGCTGCTCGCCGATACCAGCGTCGAAGATCTGGTACGACAGGCCGGCGGCGACGCCGTCCGGGTGGCAACCGCGGATCCGGCCGGACTGCGTGACGCACTCGCCGCACCAGGCGTCGAGGTTGTCGGCCAGGCCGGCTCCGAAGAGCTGGAGGTCACCGGTCTCTCGGCTCGGGCGATCGGGACCACGGCAGCCGAACACGGCATCGCGCTGTACGAGCTGACGACGATCCAGGTTTCGCTGGAGGCCGCGTTCATGGACCTGACGCGCGACGACGTCGTCTACCACGGCACCACCGAACTCGCGGAGCGTGCAGCATGACCGTCATCACCGAACCTCGCCCCGCGAGCGGCGGATCAGCAGCCGCACCGAAACCGCGGTACCGCGTCACCGGCCGTCGGGTGCTCCGGTCCGAATCCACCAAGCTGTGGTCGCTGAGGTCGACCTGGATCACGCTGGGTCTCGGCCTGCTGTTCTTGGTTGCCTTTGGCATCATCGCGGCACTGCGCTACCGCTCCAGCGTCAACTCCGGCCGGCAGCTCGACCCGGACTTCGCCGACGCCACGACGCTGAGCCTGTCGCTCTTCGGGGTCGCCCTGTCGCAGTTGGCCCTCGGCGTGCTGGGAGTGCTCGTCAGTGCGGGCGAGTACTCGACGGGACAGATCCGCTCGACGCTTGCCGCCGTACCGCGCCGGCTCCCGGTGTTGTGGTCGAAGGCGTCCGTGTACGGCGTCGTCGCGCTGGCGATCGCCCTTGTCGGGGCTTTCGTCACGTTCCTGATCGACAGCGGGATCCTCAGCAGCACTCCCGCCGCGCTGACGATCTCCAGTACCGGCGTGGTTCGGAGTCTGCTCGGCGCGACGGTGTACCTCGGTCTCGTCGGCGTGATCGGCGTGGCTCTCGGTGCGATGCTGCGATCCGTCGCCGGAGCCATCTCGGCCCTGGTCGGGGCGCTGATGCTCCTGCCCGGACTGGTCTCGTTGCTGCCGGTCTCCTGGCGCCACGCCATCCAGCAGTTCCTGCCCAGCGAGGCGGGTCAGTCGATGTATTCGTTGCATCAGGCACCACACACCCTCTCGCCCGGGATCGGCTTTCTGGTCTTCGCCGGATGGACGGCGCTGGCCCTGGCCGGCGCGGCCTGGCGCCTGTCCCGCAGCGACGCCTGATCCACGCTCGCGACCGGCAGTAACAATGGACAGATGGGAACGGTGACTGACGACGGCGCGGCGCGCCCGAAAGGTCCGCAGACCGCCGCCGATCCGGATCCGCTGTGGCAGCACCCGTTGGTGCTCCGCCTCGGCCGGATCGGACGGCGGCTGCGCCGCGCAGACCGCGCCCGACCGTGGGCCGTCGACACCCTGGTTGTCGTCGGCGCCTTCTTGTTGTTCTGCCTGCCGGATCTGCTGCGCGACGACGGCCCACGCGAACTCGCCGGGGTGTTCAACCAGGTATCTGTCGGGACAATGCTGGCCCTGCAGGCGGGACTGATACTCCCGCTCTTCTTCCGCCGCCGCGCACCGATGACGGCGTTCGTTCTCACGGCGGCGGTCTTCACTGTGCAGTGGTCGTTGCTGGTCTTTCTTCGCGCGGATGTTGCGTTGTTGATCGCGCTCTACAGCCTCACTCTCCACAGCTCGCTCCGTCGTCTACTGTGGGCGTGCGCGATCATGGTCGGCGTACTGACGCTGGCCGTCGTACGAATCTCTGCCGTCGTGTCCGTTGCGGAGGTGGCGTTCTTCCTGGTCTGCGCCAGCACGGCCGCGGTCGCGCTGGGGTTGGTCGTCCGGATCAGGCGCTCGCAACTCGCCGCCCTGCGCGATCGCGCCGCGCAGCTCGAGATCGAGCGCGACCAGCGCAGCATGCTGGCGGTCGCGGGTGAGCGCGCTCGGGTCGCGCGCGAGATGCACGACATCCTCGGGCACAACCTCTCGGTGATGATCCGACTCGCGGACGGCGGCGCGTACGCCGTACGAGTCAATCCCGATCGCTCCGCCCAGGCCCTCACGCTCATCGGCGAGACGGGGCGGGAGGCGTTGAACGATCTGCGGCGTACGCTCGGCGCGCTGCGGGACGACGCCGCCCTGCCGGACCTCAGCCCACAGCCTGGGATCGCCGACATCGACGGGTTGTGCGATCGGATCCGAGCAGCGGGTCCGAGCGTGAGCTACCGGACCGCGGGCGACCTCCCGGCCGATCGAGGTCTGCAGCTCGCGACGTACCGGATCATTCAGGAGGCGCTGACCAATGCGCTCAAATACGCGGGGCCTGAGACTGACGCCCGCGTGTCAGTTGAGGTAGTACGCCAGCGGCTGCGGATCCAGGTCGAAGACACCGGACCATCAGCCGGCTTCGAACCGGCATCTGCTTCTGGAGACGGCCAAGGCCTCATCGGAATGCGCGAACGCGCGGCCCTGTACGGCGGCACTGTGCGCACCGGGCGCACCCGTGACGGCGGCTGGACCGTACAGACCGAACTCGAGCTCGCCCCCGAGAGGACACCATGACCACCGTGCTGATCGTCGACGACCAGCCACTGCACCGGCTCGGTCTCCGGATCCTGCTCGAGTCCGTGCCGGAAACGCAGGTCGCGGGCGAGGCAGGCAGCGGCTCCGAAGCCGTACGCCGGACTGCCGAGCTGCACCCCGATGTCGTGCTGATGGACATCCGGATGCCCGGCATGGACGGAATCGAGGCCACCCGCCGCATCGTGGCCAGCGGCAACCGATCGCGGGTGCTCGTACTGACCACGTTCGACCTCGACGAGTACGCCCACGCGGCACTCCGCGCCGGGGCAAGCGGGTTCCTGCTGAAGGACGCGCGGCCGGAGGAACTGCTCGGCGGCATTCGCGCGGTCGCGGCCGGCGACGCGATCATCTCGCCCGGTCTGACCCGCAGGCTCCTGGACGCCTACGCCCAGCATCTCCCCCGCGCCACCCGTGAAGACGGCGACGCGAAACTCGAGACCCTGACCGAACGCGAACGCGAGATCCTGCTCGCGATCGCCCACGGCTGGACCAACCCAGAGATCGCCGAACGCCTCCACCTGTCCGAATCCACGGTGAAGACCCACGTCGGCCGCGTACTCGCCAAGGTCGGCGCCCGCGACCGAGTCCAGGCCGTCATCTTCGCCTACGACATCGGCCTGACCTACCCCAATCCGGCCTGGCCGGCAGGGTGAGAGTTCCACAACGGCCCGGTCGCCCCCAGGGCGGCCGGGCCGTTGATGTTGTTGCGTCAGAGGGTGATCGCGGCGACGACCTTGGCCGGGTCCTGCAGGAACGGAGCGACTGCCTTCAGTACGTCGGCCTTCGGGATGCCGACCTCGGTCGAGCCCATGTAGACGCCACCCTCGGCCTTCAGCCCGAGCAGGTTGCCGACGACGGCGGCGTGCCGGGCCTCGACGCCGAAGATGCCGGCTGCGGCCTGCAGGATCATCTTGTCCTTCACGAACCCGGCCGCGCCCAGATACGCGCCCACGCCTTTGTTCTCGAAGATGTGCGACGTGGTCAGGTAGCTCTTCCGGCTCTCGAACGCGCCGCCGAAGTCGACCGCGGGCGCGCCGACCGGCGTACCTCCGAGCTTCTGGATCGTCGCGGTAACGGTCGCGACGTGCGACGCCTCATCGGCGCCGATCTGCATCAGGTACTTCTTCTCGGTGCCCTTCAGCAGTCCTGCCGAGTTGCCCTGACGGTAGAACTCGGCCTCCAGGTACTCCAGTGTCAGCGCATAGTTCAAGACCTCGACGTCACTGTTGAAGTCCTTCGCACTGGCCAGCTCGAACCCATGGCTCAAGGCGCCGAGTGCGGCACCGGGCGCCACCATGGAGGCGTTGCCGTGGATCAGATCACGAACGGTGTCAGTCATCAACTCTCCTCCTGTTACGCGATGAACGGCATGGCGGCCTTGAGCACCGGCGCCATCCCGAGATGGGCCTCGATCGGCGCCGGGAACGGGTTCCCGCCGGAGATCTGGGCAATGATCGCCGCATGCCGGGACTCGACCCCGGCGATCGACGCCGCCGCAGCCAGGATGTGACCGTCCTTCACCAGCGGCACCTGACCGTGATACGCCTTCACGCCGAGCTCCTCGAACGTGCCCGCGGTCTTCAGGAACGCCGCCGGGCTGGAGAACGTGCCGGCCGGGAACTTCACCTTCGGCGCCGCCACCGGCTTGCCGCCCAGATCCTGGATCGTGGTCTTCACCGCCGTGACGTGGTTGGCCTCGTGCTGCTGGATCGGATCCACCAGCTCGAGCTCGCGGCCTTTCAGCAGCTTCGCCTTCAGACCCATCGTGTAGAACGCCGACTCCAGATACTCCAGCGTCAACGCGTAGTTCAGGATGTCGAGGTCACTCTTGGCGACCTCGGTCCCGAAGCCGCGATCAGCGTTGCCGAAAGCAACCGGATCGCCGGGACGGGTGGCGACGTACGTCACACCGACGCCGACCAGCGCCGCGTTGCGCAGAAAGCTCCGCCGGCTGTGCTCATCGGCGAACTCGAGGACCGGACGGCCCCCGAAAATCTTACTGAAACCCATGACTCTCCTCCTCAAGCAGCCGTCGCCTGAACGACGATGCGTTGGTAGTGCGCGGTGATGGGGTTACAGGCGAACAAGGTGATGTCCTTCTCGCCTGGTCTGGTGGGCTGCTTCAGCACGAACTTCACGTACTGCGCCTGCGGCACGATTACGACCTTGGCGACCTTGTACGTCGTCCGCGTCGCGCCGACCGTCGCGATGATCGGATCGCCGGGGCGCAGCCGGTCCAGGTACAGGAACGGCTTCTCGTGCGTACTGCGATGCCCGCTGATCACGCTGTTGCCCGGACTGCCCGGCAACGGGGTCCCCGGCCAATGACCCACGCCTTGCACCAGCGCGGCCTCGTCGACGCCGTTGTTCAACGGCTGGTCGACCTTCAACCGCGGGATCTCCAACCGCCCCAGCCGCAACTGCTCCCCCGGCCTGGCCTTGATCGCCTCGATCGGCACACCCGCCGCGGGGTTGTCCCCGGCCGCGAACTGTGGCTCGACGGGTTTCCCGGCCCGGAGCTGATCGAGCATTCGGTTGACCAAGGCATCATCATCGGTCGGCGCCGCCGATGGCTGGGTTGGCCTTGCCGTCTTCGCCGGCGGTGCGGCGGCGGTTTGTCCGCTGCCGTTCGGGCCGAACACAACGACCGCGACCGCCACGAGGACGGCGAAAACGACACTTGCGGTGAGCCAGCGCCAGATCGGTTTCCAGCCCTGCATCAGGCCTCACCGACAGAGGCGACCGTTGGCTGCGTGAGATCTTCGAATTCCGGCACTGCGGACCATCTCCTCGCGAGGATTCAATGACCGGTATTCGGAGCGCTCCACGCCGCGGATGGGTCAGATCCCGAAAGAGCAGCCGGTGATCCGTGCCCGGCGATGTTCGCGGGTTTGGCACGTCGGTGTAGCTGGTACTGGTGGCGCATGGACAGGCCGAGGATTGTCATCGTGGGTGCCGGGTTCGCGGGATTTCATGCCGCGCGCCGGCTGCGCAGACTCGCCAAGGACCGCGCCGAGATCATCCTGGTGAATCCGACCGACTACTTCCTCTACATTCCACTGCTGCCGGAGGTCGCCACCGGAATCATCGAACCCCGCCGGATCACCGTGTCGCTCGCCGAAACGCTGCCCGGCGTGCGGCTCGTGCTCGGTGAGGTCGACGGGCTCGACCTCGATATGCGGACCGTCCGGTACGCCGAACCGACCGGCGCGCGCGGCGAGCTGTCGTACGACCGGCTCGTCATCGCCGCCGGCAGCGTCAACAAGCTCCTCCCCGTGCCGGGAATCGCCGAGCACGCGCACGGATTCCGCGGGATACCCGAGGCGATCTTCCTCCGCGACCACCTGACCGAACAGCTCGAGCTGGCCGACGCGACCGACGACCGGCCGACCCGCGACGCCCTGTGTACGTTCGTGGTCGTCGGCGCCGGATACACCGGCACCGAGGTCGCCGCGCATGCCGTCCTCTACACCGAACTGCTGCGCAAGCGTCACCCGCGCCTGAGTGATCAGCGCATCCGCTGGATGCTGCTCGACGTCGCCGACCGGGTTCTGCCGGAGCTCGACGAACGCCTCTCGCGTACGGCGGACAAGGTGCTGCGCGAGCGCGGCGTCGACGTACGGATGGGTGTCTCGATCGAGGAGGCGGTCGAGGACGGCGTACGGCTGACCGACAAGAGCTTCGTCCCGACGCAGTCACTGATCTGGTGCGTCGGCGTACGGCCCGATCCGGTGGTGGACGGGCTCGGCTTGAAGACCGACAAGGGTCGGCTGGTCGTGGATGAGTACCTCCAGGTGCCCGGGCATCCTGAGGTGTTCGCGTGCGGTGACGCGGCCGCCGTACCGGACCTGACCCGGCCCGGTGAGGTCACGCCGATGACCGCCCAGCACGCCCAGCGGCAAGGCAAACAGGCCGCCGACAACATCGCGGCAAGCTTCGGGACCGGAATCCCGCAGCCTTACCGCCACGAAGACCTCGGCTTCGTCGTCGACCTCGGCGGCACCCAGGCAGCCGCCAACCCGCTGCACGTACCGTTGGCCGGCCTCCCCGCGAAGGTCGTCACCCGCGGCTACCACCTGCTGTCGATGCCCGGCAACCGCGTCCGCACCGCCACCGACTGGTTCTTCGACGCCGTCCTGCCACGCCAAACCACCCAACTCGGCGTCATCCCGGCCGACCAGGTACCACTAGAGACCGCCTCACCAGAAGGAGTCGGCGGGGTGTAAGGATGCTTGCATGACCTTGCCGGTGTTGCCTGAGGAGTCCTTTGAGCGGGTGTTGTGTGTTGTCGCGCACCCGGACGATATGGAGTACGGCAGTTCTGCTGCTGTTGCTCGGTGGACTGCGCGTGGGATCGAGGTTGGGTATCTGCTGCTTACGCGCGGCGAGGCGGGGATGCCGAATCCGCCGGAGGAGACGGCTCGGTTGCGGCTTGCGGAGCAGCAGGCTGCGTGTGACGTCGTGGGTGTCACGCACCTGACGGTTCTCGAGCATCCGGATGGTGTGCTCGTCTACGGGCTCGATCTGCGTCGCGACATCTGCCGGGAGATCCGACGGTTCAAGCCCGATGTTGTGCTGGGTGTCGGCTACGACGTCGAGACGCCGATGGGGTTCGACCAAGCCGATCACCGGGCCGCCGGGCTGGCGACGCTCGACGCGATCCGGGACGCAGGTAACCGCTGGGTGTTCCCGGAGCAGATCGACGACGAGCAGCTCGAGCCGCACTCGCCTCGCTGGTACCTCACACCCGGCCTCGCCGGCGCCGCGACCCACGGCGTCGACGTGACCGGTGAACCACTCCGTAAGGGCGTCGCGTCGCTCGAGGCACACGCGGCGTACTTGGCCGCGCTCCCCTGGCACCCGGCCCCGGCCGAATTCATCCCGATGTTTGCGGCGATGAGCGGTAAGGCCATGGGCGTCGAGCATGCTGTCCTGTTCCGCGCCCACGATCTGCAGGCGCCTCCAAGCTTCCCGACCGACGATTGACCGCGACGCAGACTGTGCCCGCGAGCCGGGCACAGTCTGCGATCAGCTCAAAGGATCACTTCTCGGCGGCGCGTCCGGCGTACCGCTGGTTGAAGTCTGCGGACTCCTTCGCGGTGATGACGACGTCGTAGTAGCCGTCCACGGTCGGCCAGGTGATGACGCTGTGCTTGCCGGCGGGGACCTGGATGGTCGTCTTCTTCCCGGCGAAGTCGTTCGCGGTCAGCGTGTAGGTCACTGACTTGCGGCCGACGGCGGACAGGGTGAACTCGACCGTCGCGGCCGACCGCCCGCGTGCCTTGACCAGCCGGACGTCGACCCGCGGCTGGGCCGAGGTCTGGTCGCTGGAGGGGACGACGGTGCCGGCGAAGGACCGGATGAAGTGGTCGGGGCCGTAGAACGTGAACGCGTACTTGCCGTTCGTCGTCTTGGTGTCCCAGGTGTACGACTTCGGCGCGTGGTTGCCGGCCGTCAGGGGCAGCGCGTCCTGACCGATGCCGAGCGGCTCGGCGCCGACGAGGGCGGGCACGTATTTGTCGGCCAGTCCGACCAGGCTGACCGCCTTGCCGTTCGGGCCGCCTTCGACGGTGAAGGTCGCGGTCGCGGTCCCGGTCGCGGGGTTCTCGACGACGACGCCGTTGGGCTGGAACGACAGCGGGCTCCGCTTCGCCTTGCCGGTGATCGGCTGGGTCGGCAGGACCTGCGCACCGACGGCCGGCTGCGGCACGGGCGGCAGGCTCGCGTCGACAACCACCGACTTCAGCAGGTCGGCCGGCTTCGGCAGCTTCGGGAACGACGTGTCGAAGTTGCCGAAGTCGATCGCCGAGAGCAGGTTGCCCGAGACGCCACGCCGCCAGGCGTTGATGTTCTCGCAGACGGCCGGCCGGCCGAGGCTCTTGGTCCACTCCTCGATCAGCTGGATCGTCGAGGTGTGGTCGAAGACCTCGGAGTTCACGAAGCCGCCACGGGTCCACGGCGAGACCAGTACGAACGGCACCCGGCCGCCGAAGCCGGGCTTGATCCCGGGCGCACGCTCGCCGGTGGTGCCGACCTCAGGGATCGGCGGTACGACGTGGTCGAAGAAGCCGCCTTCACCGATCCGGTTCGCATGGTCGGGCTCGTCGTAGTTCAGGATGATCAGCGTCGACTCCCACAACTCGGGATTCTCGTGCACCGCCTGGATCACCCGGTCGGTGTAGACCGCGCCGTTGTTCGGGGCGTACGTCGGGTGCTCGGTCCACGCCGCGGGCGCGACGATCCAGGACACCTCGGGGATGTCACCCGACGCGCAGTCGGCGATGAAGTCCCGCAGTACGTAGTCGACGTTCGAGGTGTCGTTCTTGATGCCGGCGGGCTGCGTGGTGTGGGCGTACACGACGTTGCCGCGGGCAAGCAGGCCCTGACGGGGCAGGGTGTTCTCCGGGGTGGCGTTCTTCGGGTCGAACGCCGTGAACGAACGCACGGTGTTGTCCGTGTAGTCGCCCAGGAAGTCGTCGTCGGTGTCGTTGTTGACGTAGATCTGCCAGGTGACACCGGCGTCCTGCAGCGTCTCCGGGTACGTCTTGAACTTGTAGGCGTAGCCGTAGTCGCCGTTGTTGTTGATGACCGGACCGCCCTGCGTGCCGGCCGCGTCGTTGGTGCCGGCCCACATCATGATGCGGTTCGGGCTGGTGCTGGTGTCCAGCGAGCAGAAGTAGTGGTCGCCGATGGTGTAGGCCTTGGCGATCGCGTGGTGCCACGGCACGTCGGCTTCCATGAAGTACCGGTTGCGCGCGCTGGTGTTCTGCGCGTTGTACTTCAGGCTGTCCGCGTGGTACGGCAGCAGGTAGCCCTCGGCGCGGCTGTTCGGGTCGTAGTAGATCGTCTGGCCGTTCTGCCAGGTCAGCACCTGCTTGTCACCGAAGCCGCGGGCGCCGGCCAGGTCGAGGGTGCCGAAGTAGTGGTCGAACGAACGGTTCTCCTGCATCACGATCACGACGTGCTTCAGGTCCTTGATCGTGCCGGTGCGACGCGAGTGCTGCGCCGGGTTCGAGCCGGTCTTGCTGTCGGCCGTCGCGGCCGCGTTCGGCGCGGCCTGGGCCGGAACGCTCGACAGCCCCCCGGCGGCGACTGCGGCGCCGGCGGCGCCCGCGGTCTGCATCAGCCGGCGCCGGCTGATCCGGTTGCGCTCCGGGGTCGCCTTGGTGCCGTCCGCGGGTGCCGAATCGTTGTCAGACATGGGTTTGCTACCTAGCCTCTCGTGGCGGGGATACCCACAAAGTCAACGTCGAAAGGTCCGGACCTCGCGAGCATCGTGTCGTGAACATTCCCTGAAGACTCAGGGAGTCCGTGAGCTCGCCCTGCCCGGCAGGTCACCCGCTGTTCACCGGCGCGTCGTGGGCAGCATCGGATCCGTTCACAACCGCCGCCCAGCGTGGGCCGGGTGAGCAGCAGCACGGCCTCGGCGGCCGCCCAATCATTGCCGTCGATCCGGCCGCAGCCCATAGTTCTGGTCGTTGGTTCGCCCTACGGCATCGACGACTGGCTCGGCGGACCGGCCGGCCGGTACGACTTCGTGTTCGTCAACAACGAGGGCGCCGGCGCGGAGGTCTACCTGGAGGATCCCGCGACCGAGCGGATCTACCTCGAGGTCGAGCACTTCGGCCGCGGCGTCAGCCGTGCGGTGACGGCATCGGTCCCGCCCGGAACGTACCGCTGGGTCTGCATCACCGACTACACGATCAAGTACAGCCGGCCGGTCGTCGTCACCGGTGACCCGTTGCCGTACGACGTACACGGGATCATCCCCGTGACCGGGCTCGACCTGCGGATCCCGATCAACTCGTACGTCGCCTGGATCACCGCGCAGCTCCCCACGCTCACCCACCAGGCCGAACAGCTCCGCGATGCCTTGCGGGACGGCGATGCGGCGAAGGCCCGGCGCGACTGGCTGGCCGCCCACCTCACGTACGAGACGCTCGGCGGCGCCTACCGCGCGTACGACGAGACCGGTGACGACATCAACGCCGACCCGCCGCGTGGCGTTGCCCCCGACCGGCTCGCGGACGCGGACTTCGCCGGCTTCCGCAAGGTCGAGGCGATGCTGTGGCACAACCGCCCGACGGCGACGATCGTGCCCTACGTCGATGCGCTGGTCGAGGCGATCGAGCGCTTCACCGATGAGCTGGCGCTGCCGAACGCGATCACGCCGATCGACATGGGCCGGCGGGCTCACGAGATCCTCGAGGACGCGCTGCAGTGGGATCTGAACGGGATCGGTGACGCCGGCAGCCAGACCGAGTTGGCGACCGTGGACGCGAACCTCACCGGGGTATGGCAGGCGCTGGACCCGCTGCGGCCGATCCTGCGCAAGCAGAACCCGTACCTGGACCAGACCGACGAGCAGCTCCGGCTCACCCAGCAGCTGGTCCGCAGCCACCACCACGACGACGGCTGGGTTGGACTGGCGGCGCTGTCGGTCCGGCAGCGGGCCGCGGTCAACGCAGCGGTCCAGCACAGCGTCGAGCTCCTCTCACACGCCGCGGCCATCGTCGACCCCCGCAACGCCACCACCGACCGAGGGCCCATCACCCATGACTAACCACACCCCGGCCACCCCGGCCGTGCCCGATGTCTCCGCTGCACCGAGCGGTCGGGCGTTTGAGGGCGTGCATCAGGCCGGCATTCTCGAGCCTGCGCAGCAGGCGGCGATTGTTGTCGCGTTTCTCGTGACCGCGGCCGACCGACCCGCGTTGCAGCGGATGTTCCAGACGCTGACCTCAACCATCCGGTATCTGACGGGCGGCGACGTACCGACCGGACGCGGCAGCGACGACGGTCTGGTGTCGACGCCGTACGAGAACGGCGTACTCGGCCCGGGCACCGTGCCCGACGGTCTCACCGTCACGGTCAGCGTCGGCGCGAGCTTGTTCGACGACAGGTTCGGCCTCGCCGGCGTCAAACCGGCCCGGCTGCGCGCGATGGACGAGTTCCCGAACGACGCGCTCGACCCCGACCGCTGCGACGGTGACCTGCTGCTGCAGATCTGCGCCGATCACCGCGACACCGTGCTGCACGCGCTACGGATCCTGATGCGCGCCACCCGCGCCGACCTCCAGGTGCTCTGGCAGCAGGAGGGCTTCACGAGCCCACCACGCCCGACCGGCACACCCCGCAACCTGTTCGGCTTCAAGGACGGTACGGCGAACCTGGAGTTCCTCGACCGCCCCGACCTGCTCGACCGGCTGGTGTGGACCAAGCCCGGCGGCGACGAACCGAACTGGGTGACCGGCGGTTCGTACCACGTGGTCCGGCTGATCCGGATGTTCGTGGAGTTCTGGGACCGGATCTCGATCAACGAGCAGCAACGGATCTTCGGCCGCGACCGCGACACCGGCGCACCGCTGTCCGGCCGCCCGGGCGAACGCGTAGCCGGCCAGGAGGAGCTCCAACTCCCCAGCTACTACCGGGATGCGCACGGCAACACCGTCCCGCTGACCGCCCACACCCGCCTCGCGAACCCCCACGACGGCACCGCCGACGACCGGCGGATGCTGCGCCGCGGCTTCAACTACAGCGCCGGCGTCGAGCCCAACGGCCAGCTCGACCTGGGCATGATCTTCATCTGCTTCAACGCCGACCTCGACCGCCAGTTCGTCGCCGTACAGACACTGCTCATCGACGAACCCCTGGTCGACTACATCTCCCCGTTCGGCGGCGGCTACTTCTTCGCCCTACCCGGCGTACAGGACGCCGACGAGTGGCTGGGCCGCACCATGTTCGACTGAAGGTCCAACGACGAGGCGCGCCACCAACCGGCGCGCCTCGTCGCTGGGTCAGGTCAGCCCTTTGCGACCTTCTTTGCGTTGACGATGCCGTCGCCGTAGAAGCCGTTGTTCGCCGTCGTGCCTTCGCACAGGTGGTTGGTTGTCACGGTCAGGAAGGTCCCGTCGGCCTGCAGGACCTGCCGGGTGTAGGTGAACAGCGGAGGGGTCGGGCAAGCGTGGTCGGTCGCCGTTCCGCGCAGTAGCTGCTCGACGGCCGCCGGCGAAGCCTTCTTGCCGCCGTTGACGTGGTCCTTGACGCCCAGCCGGCCGACTGCCAGCACCGCGACGCCGGCCGCGTGCGGTGACGCCATCGACGTGCCCTGCAGGTACTGGTAGTAGCCGCAGACGCCCTTGTTGCAGCTCTGAACGACGCTGGGTGTGTTCGGCGTCCCGTCGGGATTGAGCTGACCGCGCTCCACGGCGAGGTGCTTCGGGTACGCCGCGAGGATGGCCTTCGTGATGTCGCGCTTCTGGTCCGCGGTGTCGTACACGTCCCCGCCCGGCGCGGACAGGTCGGCGTACCCGTTGCCGTAGTCGGAGTAGTAGGCCTTGCGCGTGGAGATGCCGGTGCTGGTCACCGAGAGCACATGGTTACCCTCGGACGGCATCGAGATGCACGAAGTCGGGATCGTCCGCGTGTACGGCGCCTCACCGGGCACGCTGGGGAAGTCCGGGCTCGACGAGTCCACGATCGTCTTGGTGTAGTCGGTCGCGCCGTTGCCCGCCGCTGCGACCAGCGTGACGCCATGGGCATAGGCGTAGTCGAGGGCCCGCTGCATCGCCTGGATGACAGTTGCCTGCTCGGCCTGGAACTCCGGCGGGTCAGCCGGGTTGTTGGTGCAGTTGAACAGCCACGGATCGACGTAGAAGCTCATGTTCACGACGTCGATGCCGTGATCGCCCGCGTAGGTCAGCGCGTCGACCGTGGGCTGCAGGAAGAAGAAGCCCGCATCCTGGCCGGCCCGCAGGTTGACGATCGTCGCCTTGGGCGCGACGCCCGCGATCCCGAGCTTGTTGACCGGCGACGCGATCTCGGAAGCGACGTGCGTACCGTGACCGTTGTCGTCCTCGTCGACAGGATCGACACAGCTCGGGTGCTCGCACGGTCCGTCGACCGTCGTGCCGTTGGCGTCGACCGGGATGTCGGTCGTGAAGTTCCGGCTCAGGGCCTTGTCGAAGTTGGCGGTGATGTCGGGATGGCTGCCGTCGACGCCGGTGTCGATGATGCCGACGCGCACGCCCTTGCCCTGCTCATAGCGCTGTGAACCGTCGGCGGTCGCGCCGATCTGCTGCATGTCCCATTGCAGCCCGGCCAGCGGCTCCTGCTTCTTCTTGTCCTTGTCGGCGGCCTTCGACGTCGCGCGACCCGCGCGCGCACCCAGCAGGTCAGCCTGCGCTGCGTCGCGCTTGAAGCTCGTGTTGTTATTGGCCAGACGGTCGTCCGGTGCGTGGCCGATGACCGTACTTCGTGCGACCCCCACGATCGCGGACGAGCCACGGGCGGCAGCCGGGAAAGCGTCGCTCTTGGTGGTGACGGTGGCGACTCCGATCGCCGTATTCTCGTCGAGTACCGTGCCGCCGGCAGCCGCGATCGCGGCGTGCGCGGCCGCGGCAGATCCGCCCTGGGCGTAGAGAACGACGTACTGCCGCTCTTGACCGCTGGTCGCGGTACCCGTTCCGGCTGCGACCCATAGCAACCCGGTGACGCTCGCTGCCGCGATGGCGGCACGCATGACGTACTTGCGCATTGAACCCCTCCCTCGAAGATCGAACTACAGCTGAAGAAACGTGCTGTCGTGTCGTTCGAGCCCGCCCCCCAGCAACCCCATCTGTTAATAGACGGGATCGAACCGTCCGAGCGCAAGGCTTCAGAGCGTCGGCTTGCCCGGCCGGTAGAGCCAGGTGTGGAAGAACGCGCCGAGGTCGCGGTGGGTCAATCGCTCGACGAACCGGATGAAGGTCTGCGTCGAGACGTTGCCGTACCGGTGCGTCGTCGGCCACTGCCGCAGCACCTGGAAGAAGGCGCGGTCGCCGATCTTCAGGCGTAGCGCCTGCAATGTCATCGCGCCGCGGTTGTAGACGAGGTCGTCGAAGATGTGATCCCGTCCGGGGTCGGCGACCTTGCCGCTCCAGTCCTTCTCGTCGGCGTAGGTCTCCGCGAAGCTCTGCTGCACCGGGATGCCGTTGAACTTCTCCTGGTAGAGCCACTCCGAATAGGTGGCGAAGCCCTCGTTCAGCCAGATGTCCGACCAGTGCACCGGAGTGAGGCTGTCACCGAACCACTGGTGGCCGAGCTCGTGGGCGAGCAGGTCACCGTCGACTTCGCTCGTGCGCTGGTCGTACACCGGTCGGCTCTGGGTCTCCAGGGCATAGTCGACGCCGACATCGGCGATGATGCCGCCGGTCGAGCTGAACGGGTAGCGCCCGTACATCGACGCCTCCCACTGGACGATCTGCGCCGTGGTCCGGTTGAACACTCTGCCCTGGCCGGGCTTGGTATCGACCGACCTGCCGATGGCGGTGATGTTCGGAATGCCGGTGGCCGTCACAGCGCGAGTGACGTTGTACTTCCCGATCGCGATCATCGCCAGCTCGCTGGCCATCGGCTGGCTCATGTGCCAGCGGAACGTGGTGTAGCCGCCGTGCTTGGTGGTGGGTCCGGGCTCACCGTTGGCCAGCACGGTCAGCCCGGTCGGCACCGTGATGGTCTGGCTGTACGTCGCCTTGTCGTCGGTGGTGTCGTTCACCGGGTAGTAGGTCGCGGCACCGATCGGCTGGTTGAGCGCGACCGCGCCGTCCTTGGTGGCGACCCAGCCAGAGAGGCCCAGCGCCGGGTCATCGATCTTCTGCGGGACACCGGCATACGTCACGGAGACAACGAACGCGCTTCCTCGCCACAGACCTTGTCGCGGCGTGATCACCAACTCCTGAGCACCGCGACGGGTGAAGGCCGCAGCCCGCCCGTCGACCGAGAGCTTGGTGATCTTCAACGGCCCCTGGAAATCCAGATCGAAGCGGGACAGATTCTGCGTGGCCTTCGCGAGAATCGTCGTCGTCGCGCTGATCGCCTTGGTCTTGGGGTTGAACGCCAGCCTGATGTCGTAGTGGCTGACGTCGTAGCCGCCATTACCCATGTCCGGGAAGTAAGGATCCCCCGCCCCCGATGCGCCGGGCGAGAACGACATCCGTCCTGGCGCAGCATTCGCCGTCATGCCCGTCGACAACCCAAGCACCAACGCACAAACCATCAACAGGTAACCGCGGCGACGACCGACACGTCCCACAATTCCTCCTTGCATTCCGCTTATGCAGACTCGGCTGGTGGTTGGGAAAGAGTCAGGTGCGTCTTGATCTGGTAGCGGTCGCCGCGGTAGGCGGCGCGGGTGAATTCGAATCTGCGGCCGTGCTGGTCGCGGGTGGTTCGCTCCAGGATGAGGATCGGAGCTTCCAGGGCGAGGCCGAGCAGGGCCGACTCGGTGGCGTCGGCGGCTGCTGCGCCTTGGGTCTGTTCGGCGTCGGTCGGGATCACGCCGTACTGCTCCTCGAGCATCGCGTAGAACGAGTTCTGCTCGATCGCTCGTACGTCGAACTCGGGGACGAGCTCCTGCAGTACGTGGATGGTCTCCAGGCAGATCGGGTCGCCGTTGACGAAGCGTTGCCTGGCGATCCGCAGTACGGCGGTGGTCGGGGTGACGCGGAGTCTGCTGCCGATCAACGTGCCGGCTTGGATCGTGCCGTGGCTGAGGACCCTGCTGGTCCAGTTGCCGGATCCGGTCGGGTACGTCGCTCCGTGGGTGCCGCTGATCTGTTGGGCCACCTTGGGGCTACCGACGAACATGCCGCGGCCGTGCTCGCGGACCAGCCAGCCATCGCGAACCAGGTCGTCGACCACTGCTCGAAGGGTGGGTCGGGAGATCTCGAGTTCGGCAGACAGCTGGCGCTCGGAGGGAATCGGCTGGCCGACCGCTCGCGTCTCGACCAGCCCGAGCAGGTGCTCACGCGCCCGATCTCGTTTCCGCAGGCTGCCTGCCACGAGGACCCATCCTTGGTATGCCGGAGGGTCCATATGTTACGCCGGAGCTCAGTGTTCCGGCGGCTGGTAGTTCTCGCAGCTCCCGGTGTTGCTCAACGAGTCCTGGTAGGTGGTGTCGTGCTTGCGGTACTTCTCCACGCGGGCGTCGGCCTGTGCGGGCGAGACGGTATCGTTCTTGGCGTAGTAAGCCCAATCGACCTGCTCGCGGTACTCACTTGTCGCCGTGCCCTGGTGCCCGTCCAGATCGATGAACCACAGGTTCCAGTTCATGCTCATGTCCTGGCGAGGCAGGACGGTGTTGCCGTCCTGGTCGACCGTGTGGTCGGCAGTGAGCTTGCCGTCGATGTAGTACCTGGCGTGGCCGTTGCCGACCTGCGTGACGTAGGTGTGCCAGCCGTTCAGCGACCTGTCCTGGCGGCTCTCCGCGGTTCGCGCGTCCCACGGGTCCTCTCGGAAGGTGTGCCAGCTCGTCTGGAAGTTGACCGGGCCCGTCTCTCCCCAGCCTCCGTTCGGCAGGTACTCGGTGAAGTCGAGCTCGCTGTAGATCGGGTCGTAGTCGAATTTCGTCGGGCCGATGGCGAACGCGGTCTCATTGATGTGGTCGCCGTCCGTCCCGGTGGCCGGGGTGTCGGCGTACCGGACGCGGGTGGCGTAGGTGCCGTTCCGCAGGTTCATGGTGGTCCGGCGGAGTTCGGCGTTGGTGGTGCCGGGGACCGTACCGTCCGTCGTTGCCCGGAGCTGAGCTGCCTTCTGGCCACCGGTGGTGACGAAGGAGACGTTGCTCGCCGGCCACGCGGTACCCGGCACACCTGGGCCACCCATTTCACTCCGCGCATTCCAGCCGTGGTCGGCGAGCGCTGGGTCGGTGGCGGACGTGTACTGGAAGTCGTCGAACAGTACGCCGCACTTACCTGACCCGCGGTCGGCCCGATCGGTCGATCCGACGGCAGCAGAGGCGCCGCTCACCATCGAGGCGATCGTCGCGGCGGTGGCGAGGAAGATGGTCGTTCGCTGACGTGACATGTCTTCGGTCTCCTTCGCGGCAAGGATGGGGCGGAAGCCGGATCCTGGACGAGCATGAATGCCACGAGAGTGAACTGCAAGAGCTCCACCAAACTTTTCGAATTGACCCGACATAAACCAATTTAGGCGGTGATCACTGGTAAATACCGGGAATCGACGACAGCGCCACCAGTCGCCCTGGCCCGCTGCCGCGCGGGTCGCGTGATGGTATTTACCACTGGCCCATGAATTCAATCTCGATCGTTCGGACCGGAACGGCCCGGCCGGTTCACTGGGGTGGCCTGACGGCTGATGACCAGGGAGTCTCCCTGGTGCCATGCGTACGGCTTCGTCGGATCGTGGGAGACATGGACGAGTCAATGGCATACCCCCGGAGCGGCGTCAGCGATCGGGATCAGGAACACACGCTGTTCGCGCAGACCATGCAGTACGTCGCGATGACCACCGGGCTGTTCGCGCTCGGGGCGTACCTGGGCCGCGACCTGCACGGCGGCATCGGCATCATCGCGTTCATCGCCGCCTTCGGAGTACTGATCGGCATGCAGTTCGCCGTCCGGAAGTCGACCGGCCGGGCCGTCGGACTGCTCGCCGCGTTCGGCCTGCTGATGGGCCTCGCGACCGCGCCGACCCTCGCGTACTACGCCAGCATCGACCCGAGCGCGCTCTGGCAAGCCGGTGGAGCGACGGCCCTGTTCATCGTCGGCTTCGGCGCGGCCGGCTACGCCACCCGGCGTGACCTGTCGGGCATCGCGCGTGTCGGCTCGTGGGCTCTGATCGGACTGATCCTCTTCGGCATCGTGCTGATCTTCGTCCAGATCCCAGGCGGAGCGCTCATCTACTCGATCGTCGGCCTGGTCATCTTCGCCGGCCTGACCGCCTTCGACTTCCAGCGCCTCCGCCGGTCCACCGACCTCGCCTCGGCACCCCTGCTGGCCGCCTCGATCTTCCTCGACATCCTCAACGTCTTCCTGTTCTTCCTCCAGCTCTTCAGCCGCAACGACCAGTCATAGGCTCTTACTTCTGGAGCGCGCCGACAGGTTCGAGGTAAGGCGTCACGTTGCGCAGCGCCCGGTCGACGTACTCGTCCTTCTCGCCGACGGGCGCGACATAGTGCATGGCGTCCTTGGCGGCTTCGAGGCTGTGGAGCCGGGCGATTGTCCAGGTGGCGAGGTACGTCGAGGCCAGGCAGCCGCCGGCCGTGGCGAGATTGCCGCGCGCAAAGAACGGCTGATCGAGTACGTCGACACCCGCCGCGACGACCCAGGGCTTGGTCACCAGATCGGTGCAGGCGGGTACGTCGCGCAGATGCCCGAGCTTGGCCAGGACCAACGCGCCGGAACACTGGGCAGCCAACAGCTGACGGGTCGGGTCGAGCCGGGCCAAGGTCTCCATGATGGCGGGGTTCTCGACCACCTCTCTGGTCTTCTTGCCACTGCCGACGATGACCGCGTCGGCATCGCAGGCCTCCTCGAGATCGATCATGGCGTCGATGACGACGCCGTTCATCGACCGCAGTCGCGGCGTCGGGCCTGCGATCGACACCCGCCAGCCAGGTGCGCTGACGCGGTTGAGGATTCCGAGGGCGATGAGGCTGTCGAGTTCGTTGTAGCCGTCGAACGTGAGGATCGCTGTGTGCATACTCGCACCCTAGGGCGGCCGGTCCATGACAGTGGAAGAATTGTCCTGCATACAATGCTGCGATGCGGATCCCGACGTACAAGGCCGTGGTCGACTCGCTGGCTGCGCAGATCCGGAGCGGACGATGGCCGGCCGGTCACCGGCTACCCACGCATCGCCGGCTCGCAGCCGACGAGGGAATCGCCATCGTCACCGCCTCACGCGTGTACGCCGAACTCGAAGCGATGGGCCTGGTCAGCTCCGAGCAGGGCCGGGGTACGTTCGTCCGCGATCTCGCCGCCGTGTCCGGCGAGGAGATCGATCAACGGGCCGTGGCCGTCGACGCCATCGATCTGAGCTTCAACTCGCCGTCGGTTCCCGGCCAGGCCGATCTGCTGCGCCAGGCGTTGCGGGATCTCGCCGGAGCCGGCGACCTCGATGCGCTCCTGCGCTATCAACCACATCGCGGGAGGGCGCAGGACCGTGACGCGGTCGCCCGCCACCTGCGCCGCCGGGGACTCGACGTCGGCCGCGAAAGGGTCCTAATTGTCAACGGCGCCCAGCAGGGTCTCGCGGTCACGGCGATGGCCCTGTTCGAACCGGGCGATGTGATCGCGGTCGACGCCCTCACCTATCCCGGCTTCATCGTGCTCGCACGGACGCTCAGACTTGAGTTGGCACCACTGCCGGCCACCGCGGCCGGGCCGGATCTCGACGCGCTCGAAGAGCTGTGCCGGCGCCGCCGGGTCCGCGCCGTCTACACGATGCCGACCCTGCACAACCCGCTCGGCTGGGTGTACGACGAACCCCAGCGCGCGCGGCTCGTCTCGATCGCGAGCCGGTACGGCGTCTCGATCATCGAGGACGCGTCGTACGCGTACCTGGTCGAACACGCCCCACCACCGCTGGCGATGCTTGCGCCCGACATCACCGTCTACGTGTCAGGCCTGTCGAAGAGCGTCGCAACCGGCTTGCGGATCGGCTTCATCGCCGCGCCCGCGATGCTCGTGCCGACGCTGGAGCGTGTCATCCGGGCAACAACGTGGAACACCCCGGCGCTGACGGCAACGATCGCCGGCAGGTGGCTGGATGACGGCACCGTCGACCGTCTCGAAGTGGAGAAGCGCAACGACGCCCGTCGGCGGCAGTCCGTCGCCGCGGAGATCCTCGCCGGGCTGCCGTACGTCGGGCATCCCTCGTCGTACTTCGTTTGGTTGCCTCTGGCCCCGGACGCACGCCCGGACCGGATCGTCGCAGCTCTGGCCGCACGCCGAGTCGCGGTCTCCACCGCCGAGCCGTTCGCAACCACACCGACCGTGCCGCACGCCCTACGCCTGGCACTCGGTTCGGTCAGCATCGCCGACCTCCGCAAGGCCCTGCACGCCGTCCGCGCCGAAGCCGACCGCGACCCCTTCACCTGACCAAGACCGTCGGACTACAGCGTGAAACTGAACCGGGCAACGATGCGGCCCCAGCGCTGATAGGGCTCGAGTTGAGTCAGCTGGGTGGCGGGCAGGCAGGCGGCCAGCGAGCGATGCATGTTCGCCCAGACCGCTGAGTCGATCCGCTCCGGATCGTTCGGCAGATCGAGATCCGACGGGACGAGTCTCCCTGTCGGGCTCGCCGCGGTCGACGGCGCAAGTGCGGCAACGAAGTCCGGCCAGAGGTGGATGCCGTGCTTGCCTGCGTCGTCCTGCAGAGCCACCAGGACACGGTCGACCATCGTCGGATACCCGGCGGCCACGGCGAGCAGAGTCAGAACCACCTGGTACTCCCCCGGCTGCCGATTGACTCCGAGAAATCGCGAGCGTGAGCCCACGTGCTGGGTGGCCCTGATCAGGCGGTACGTGTTGATCAATCGTTTCGCTGCTCGTGGGCTGTCCACCAGCGGGCCGAGCTGCTGAGCGAATGTGACCTCACCCGGCGTCAGGTCGATCTGCTGGCCGTGCAAACCTGCTGCCGCCGATCCGGGCTGGACGTCCAACGGAGCACGGGTCGGCGCGCGATCGCCGCCGGGAGACTCGCCGGACGTGGCACGTCGGGTCGTTCCGAGCTGTGCGTCGCCGGGAGATGTCAGCGTCGGAACTGCCGTCGTCGGTGCGAGGCTGGCGATGAGCCGCGCGTACCCCGTGGGCTCCATGGCCGGCAGGGTCAGCGGTATCTGGAAGATCTTCTCGAGGTACTCGATCGGCATCGCCCGCAGGTACGGATCGGTGCCCGGCTCGCCCGTGGTGACGAGCTCTCGGTACTGGTGACGCAGGCTTCGCTCCAGCCAGCGCGGGTCGACGCCGACCACCACGACGAACAGTTCGAGTGCGAGGAGCAGGTGAACAGCTTCGAGGACCTCCAGCACCTTGCTCGGTGCGCATCGGTCGAGGTCGTCGATGTAGAGGACCACCCGATCGGCGGCCGGCCAGCCGGGCGTCTGCGTCGCCTGCGTCCGGTACGCGAGCAACTGAGCGTCCAGCAGCCGGAAGTCGCGGTGCAGCATGCCGACCACACCTTGGTGCTTCTGATAACCGGCGGCACGATCGGCGAGAAAGTCGTACAGCCTGCGGCCGACGGTCAGCGCCTCCGCCGCGGCTTCGCTGGCAGCGATCTTCTCGTCGAGGGCAGCGATCGCCTGGGTCGCTTGCGCGATCTCGTGATCCTTCGCGGTCAGGGTCACGTCGAGGATCCGCTCCTCGCGCTCGCGCCGAGACCGGAGCTTCGCCTCAACCTCAGCGCTGGCGTGAATAGCTGACTCGATCACCTTCAAGGCGCGGTTCACCTGCCGGGCCGCGGGCCGGATCCAGCCGACCACGGCAACGACGATCGCGGCGACGGAACCGGCCCCGGTCACGAGCGATCCCAGCCACGACACGCTTGGCCGCACTATCAACGCAGCGGTGGCGAGGGCAAGAACGAAGAACGTCGCCGCCAGCGCAACGGTCCAGGTCTTGTGCCGGACCAGTCGCCAGACCGTCGGCAGGTACCCGCTTGTGGTCCGGAGCTCGGCTGCGAGACCCTGCAGTTCGCTGACCGCCGGCTTGACCTTGAGCTCCGTCGCGACTCGGTCGAGGGCCCGGCGTACGGTCGTGTCCTCCGCCAGCGCACCCGCGACGTCGGTGAACCTCGCTTTCTGAACGCTCTGCATCCGCTGCTGGGTCGCCTGGTCGCGGCGCCTGGCCAGCGCTGCGCGCTCGGTGGTCAGGTGTACGCGCTCGGCATCGAGCGCGGCCTTCGCCCCACGATAGGTCTCGAGCTGGGACAGCAGATCCCTGCGCTCGGTCTGCATCGGATCACCCTTGCGCAGTACCCACTGAGCGCGCTCCGTCTCGTCGATCGGTTCAGGATCCACGAGACGCTCGAAGATCTCGATGGCCAGACTCGACCAGAGACTCGAGTCCGAGTAATGCCAGGCGTTGAACCTGATCTGGATCACGTTGAGCGGTTTGGGGTCCTGGCTGCCGGCAGTCGACGGCGTGGTGAGTTCCGCGACCCGCTGGCGCATCTTGTCCATGAAGAAGCTCTTGCCGCTGCCCCATTCGCCGAACAGGCCGACGGCGAGTGGCGGCTTCACGACGGGATCGGTGATCACCGCGCAGACCGCATTCACCTCACCCTGGATGCCGAGTTGGTCGTCCCCGCTCGCCTGGTCGTTCCGGTACCCGTACCCGAACTGGATCTCGCGCAGCACCGTCGACAACGCCGAGCCGACCGGAGCCGCCACCTCGTCGATCTCGAGCAGGAGTGGTGTCCACACGCCGGCCGCCGCCATGGCCTGGTGCAACGTGGGGTCGGCAAGCGCGAGTCCGATCAGGAACAGCCGCCCGTCGAGTACGCCGTGCGCGGACTGTGCGAGCGCGCCGCGATCGTAGCCATTGGCAACATTCTCTGCCCACTCCGGCCAGGTGAGTCGGGTCGCGCCGGGCACGGGTGTGAGGACCGCGGCGCCGAGGCGATGGTCGGCGTACTCCGGGTGCCGCTGCGCGATCGCCCGGACGATGGTGAACGAGGACAGGGTGTCCGGCGTGGACGACAACTCTCTCGCAACCGCCTGCAGCGACTCGGACAACGGAGGCCGCTCGGCCCGGCTCTCGCTCGTACTCGGAGGAAAGCGGTCGATGTCCGCAAGGACGATCGCGTAGTCGAGCTCCTTCAGCCGCTCCGGCAAGAGCCCGCCGGGCTGGTCGCGGCCGTCGCGGATGATCGCGGTGGCAATGTCCTGCAGATCGATCGGGGGCTGAGGCGGACGATCGGCCAGATACCTCCGCATCGCCCGCTCGAACTCGTCATGAAGGCCTGCCGGCCCGGACGCCGTGCTTTCCGGAACGCTCGTCAGTGACAGCGCCTTGAACAGTTCCGACTGCCGTACTCCGCCGACCTCCAGAGCAGCGTTGATCTTCGGATCGAGCAGCATCAGCACCAACAGGGCCGTCGACCGCGTGACGAGCGTCGTGTTGCTGACCCCGGCGTCATGCCGAACCCGCTGTACGGCGGCCGCAAGCCCCGCGAACTCCCCGATCCGATGGTCCTCCGAGTGACCGGTCTCCGTGATGAGTTCCTGCAGCGTTTCTGTGCGCTCGGCGGCCATGGACACCGTCAACCACTCGTTGCCGTGGCCCGCTGCCATTCGTGGCGGGCGGCCGCGCCGAGGGCGATAGCGATGACGCCGAGGACGGCGACTATCACCCATTCCAGGGTTCCGCTGCCGTTGTCGGGGTCCCAGCCGGTGAGGAGTTCGATCCATTCGCGGCTGATCACCGTCACGAGGGCGAGCACCAGTGCTGCAACGGAGAAACCGGCCTGCCACCAGAACCGGGGTCGGACCGCCGGACGCGATTGCTTCATCACAATCCCCTCTCCTTCAAAGGCATCTCAGGACCGACCTGGGTCGCCAGCTCCCACACGCCGCGGCTACGAGTTCCGACGCGAAGGAGCTGCTCACCTTCGTGGAAGACAAGGTCCACCGCCAGACAGTTCGGCAGCCCTGTTCCGTACACCGCCCAACTGCCGCCGGCGTCACGTGACTCGAACACTCCGACGTCACAAGCGACCCACACCCGATCGTTCTCCGTCGGATGGCAGACGACAGCGTTCACCGGAATGGCGGGCAGATCCGCGGTCACGTCCGTCCACGTGGCGCCTGCGTCGTCGGAGCGGAACACCGCGCCCGGGTTCGAGAACGTCGCCCAGTACCGGTTCGCGTTCTGCGGATCGACCAACAGGTCGCTGATCCAGCCGCTCCTCGGCCGAAGGAGCATGTCGGCCTCGCTCCATTTCGCGTTGTCGAACTGGATGCGGAACACGTCCCCCTGGATCGTGGCGACCAGAACCGTGTCCTGATCCGGGATCGCGAGCGCCGAGGCGATGGATCGCTGACCGCCGGCCAGATCCACGTCCGACCAGGTGTCGCCGGCGTCCCTCGACAGATGAACGGTGTGCCCGGCCTTGACCACGACCGAACCGTTCACCTCGACCGGCGGATAGAACAGCTGCAGCGGCGTATCGGCATCGGGGGGCGTCACGTTCTCCCAGCTGTCCGCATCCCCGCGATGCCGCGAGCGCTCCAGGTACATGTGGAAGTACGAGTGATAGCAGACGTCGGGCGCCGACAGATCGGTAGCGCAGTCCCCGCCATCGCCCAGGCCCACCTGCGACCACTCGTCGGGTCCCTCCCGGCGGATCGTCCCGTTGTCCTGCAGCCCGGCCAGCAACCAAGTGGCGTCGTCCGGGCGCTGGGCAAGGTACTCGACCTCGCTGATCGCGAGACCCGCGTTCAGCGAGGTCCACGACGTACCGCGATCCGGACTGCGGAAGATCCCGCCGTCGCAGCCGGCGTAGATGACGTCCGGATCCGTGGGATCGAAGGCCATCGTGTGCTGGTCCGGGTGGATCGAGTCTCCGTGACCGATCCGGGTGGAGATGTCACTCCACTTCCACTCGTCGTTGGTGCGTACCCCCTTCACGAGCTCCTTCGCGCCTAGGTAGATGGTGTCGGCCTCCGCGATCGCGAGGTACCAGTCGTAGAAGGCCTGATCCACGCTGAGGACGTTGTCCACAAGCTGCCCGAGCCGGAACGACGGGAGATCGACGCTTTCCCAGGGCGCGTTCCGGCCCTGCCGATGCCACAGCCGGGCGCGGCCGTGCGTCGCGGCGAAGACGAACGCCTGCCCAGGATCCGAGGGCACGTGCGCGACGGCCATCCGCTCCGAGCGTGTGTCGAGTGCGGGAAGGCCCGGTAGATCCACCTTGTTGAAGGCGCCGCCGTTCTTAGCAGCGAAGAGACCGTCCGGCGCTGCGAGCAGAATCTCCTCCACTCCCGAATGGTGCTTGGCCAACGAGACATCCCAGGTCATTCCCCGGTGCAGCAACGACCAGGTCGCACCGCCGTCCGGGGACTCGGCCGCGCCGCCGGTAGTCGCGACGAGCAACCGCCCACCGCCCGCCGGGTCCACGACGAGCCGGTAGAAGCCGACCTCCGCGAACACCTGCTCGGCGATCTGCGTCCAGCTCGCACCGCCGTCGTGCGACACCAGAATTCCCTGGCCGAGATGGAAGTACTCCGAGTTCCCCTCGCCGGTTCCCGCGTAGACCGTGGATCCGTCGGACGGGTCGAAGGCCAGCGCGCCGATCGACAGCGTCGGCTGGTCGTCAGTACGTGGCGTCCAGTTCGCGCCACCGTCGCGCGACTGCCAGATACCGCCCGCAGCGCTACCGATCAGGAGCCGGCGCGAGTCGCTGGGATCGACAGCGATCGCCGATATCCGTCCAGCTACTGTGACGGCGCTTCCGGGACCTGTGCCGTACGTCTGCCCGTTCGGGATCCCACTTGGCCCCAACGGACGCCACACCAGGTCGGGCGACGGCGGTGCTGCCGCAAGGAGCGTTGCACGCTCGCGCATCGCGTGACCGTACGACTGAGCTGTCGTCCGCTCTTCGGCGATCGCGAGTGGTTTCGCCTCGCGGCTCAGTCCCCGTGCGTCGAGAAACGCCGCCTCCCGGAGGAAGATCTTCCGCTGAACAGGCTGCTCACCGTTGGCTCCCTCTTTTGCCGCCTTCCCCGCCCCACGCTCCTGAAGCTCGATCGGACCCTTCATCTGGACGCCCCCCCTACAAATACCTACTGCTGATCGTCCGCCTCGCACTCGGCGGGTGAAGACACCTCGTCCGGATCGAGCTCATCGTCGTCCGACTCATCCGCCGCCTCGTCAGCGGAAGACTCGTCAGCTGCAGGCTCGTCGTCGAGCGGGAGCTCGCGTCTGCCGTCCAACCCGCGCGAGTCCTCGAACTGACGACGCCGGTCTTCCGCCCGCCCACCCGGCTCGTGATGTCTGTTCCCCATGCGATCCCCCTGGTGCCGCCCGCAGTACGGCCGGCACCGATGTCCCCCCGGTGCAGTCCGCTCCCGCCGTCGACGGCGTACGACTCAGCCTGGCACCGCCCACCACACCGCGCAAGCCTCCGGCTACACACGTCCACGAGCGCGCTAGTAGTGGTCAGGGGGCCAGTGCGACGATGTCGATTTCGACGACCGAGCCGTACGGCAGCTCGGCCACCTCGACCACGGTCCGCGCCGGGCGGGGCTCGGACCACACCTCGCAGAACTGCGCGTTGGCCTCGTCCCGCAAGGTGATGTCGGTCAGGTAGTACGTCGCCTTGACGACGTCCTCGACCCGGGCGTTCACGGTCGCGAGCCGGCGCCGTACCGTCTCCATGGCCTCCGTCAGCGCCTCGGCCCGGCCACCGACGACAACGCCGTCGGGCCGCAGTGGCAGCGAGCCCGACACGAATACCAATCCGCCCGCGACCACGGCATCGCTGTAGGGGTGTGCCTCGATGCCGCTCATGACTCGAGCACCGATGCAAGCAGCTTCGGATCGATCGATCCGCCGGACACGATGGCAGCGGCGCCCGGCCCGACGGGCACCTTGTCGTTCAGCCACGCGGCCACCGCCGCGGCACCGGCCGGTTCGGCGACAAGCCGGCCCTCGATCGCCAAATACCGTACGGCGGCGAGGATCTGCTCGTCGGTGACGGTGACGATCTCGTCCACGTAGCGGCGGATGTGCTCCCACGGATGAACGCCGAGCACATTCGTACGCAGACCGTCGGCCACCGTGCGATAGGTACGGCGAGGCTCCCACGTGATCCGTTGCCCGAGCCACAGGCTCTGCGCCGCATCCGCGGCCAGCTCGGGTTCCACCCCGATCACCCGGACCTCCGGACGCAACGCCTTGATCGCCGTCGCCATTCCGGCGACAAGACCGCCACCGGAGACCGGAACCACGATGCTCTCGAGCTCGGGCACCTGCTCGAGCAACTCCAGCCCGACCGTCCCCTGCCCTGCGATAACACGTGGATCGTCGTACGGCGGAACGTGGACGTATCCCTTCGCAGCGAGCTCCAGCGGCCGGGTGTCACGTTCGGCCGGCGGCACCAACTCAACCTCGACGCCGAGCGCCCGGACCGCGGCGACCTTGTGGGCGGGTGCCGCGTCCGGCATCACGATCACCGCGCGCAGATCGAATCGGCGGGCCAGCCAGGCGACCGCCCGCGCGTGGTTGCCCGAGGACTGCGCGACGATGCCGTTTGTACGCGCGCGGTCCATGACCTGGGCGATCATGTTGTAGGCGCCGCGGAGCTTGAACGCTCCGGTCGGCTGCAGCGATTCGGCCTTGCAACGCAGTACGAGCTTAGGCTCCTCGGGATGCGGGAGGTCGACGATCGGCGTACGGACGGCAACACCGGCGATCCGGTCCGCGGCCGCGCGGATCTCGTTGAGCCCTACCAATTCCGCGGTCATCGGGCACCTCGCACAACAGCCTCGCCGGGGAGCGCGGTGGTGACCACGTTGCCGTCGCGAACGACCGCTCGGCCGGCCACTAATACGTGGTCGAAGCCGGTCGAGCTGGTCTGCGATGCGGCGTACGTCGATCGATCGCTCACCAACTCGGGATCGAACACCACGAGGTCGGCGTCGGCGCCGACCTGCACCCGGCCCTTGCGTGCCATCGCGGGGACAGCCTCGGTCAAGATGTTTGCCGGAAGCAACGAACACCGCCGGAGCGCCTCCGCGAGCGAGAGCGCGCCGCTCTCGCGCACCGTCGTACGGAGGAAGCGGGCGAACGTTCCGGCGGTGCGCGGATGGGACGATGCATCCGGCGGTAACGCCCGATCGCCTTCGACCACCAGTCCGGCCGGTGTCGTGAACGGAATCGCGTCGGACGCGACGGCGGTGTCGCGCATCAGCAAAGCGCGGCGGATCAGAGACACGTCCTCCTCCTTGTCTTCGTCGAGGTAGTGGATGATCACGAGCGCGCCTGGCGTCTCCTGCCGGATCTGCAGCAGCCGGGCCGCGTCCTTGGGCCGCTCCCCCGTCGCGACGATGCTCAGGTTCGACGGCTCGATCCCCAGTCGCGGGAGTCGGTCCGGGTGCAGGAACGGCACCCCGACGGCCGTCATCCCCGCGCCGTAGGGATAGGCCTCGGTCGTGACATCCAGCCCACGCTGCCGGGCGCCGTCGATCAACTCGGCGACCTCGTCGATGGCCCGGAGCGACGTGGAGTTCACATGACACAAGTGCATGTGCGCGCCGGTTCCGGCGGCCGCGGCAACGACCTCGGCCACACCTTCGAGCGCCGACTCGGGATCCTCGGGATTCTTGAACCGGGCATGCGTGTACGTCGGTACGCCGTATCGCGCGGCGAGGGACGCCACCCGGAGGTACTCGTTGCGCCCGGTCTGGGGGGCGTACCCGACGAGCACACCGATTCCGATGGCGCCCGCAGACAACTGCTCTTCCAGCCGGCCGACGATCTTGTCCAGCTCAGAGGCTTCGGCCGGCTTCTGCCAGTTGGCGCCGGCCAGGCCGTTGGTGAAGTCGAGGAAGCCGCCGTCCGGACTCGATCCGTCCAGGACGTCCATGCGCGCCTGAGCCCACGATGCGGAGTACCCAAAGTTGATCGGGCGGCCCTCGTCGCCCGCGCGGGCCAGCGATCGGGCGACATCACCGGCGCCGGACTCCAATTCCAGCGCCGTGGTGACGCCGTCGAGTGCCTGCAACCGGAGCGACGGGATGTTCTGCGCGTGGCTGTGCAGATCGATGAATCCCGCGGTCACGACACGCCCGCCCACATCGATGGTCACGTCGGCGCGAGGTGAGGAACCACCGACCGCGACGATCGTGCCGCCGGTGATTGCGACGTCGGCGATCTCGTCGCGTCCGGTCTCCGCGTCGATCACCCGCCCTCCGGTCAGCAGCAGATCGCACTCGGCAACCGCAGCGGGTCGCGACTCCATGGAACCGTCCTCTCCGGCCGGCCGACGTTCGGTCCGGCAGTCTCATTGGCACCGCAAGTATCCGGAAGTAAGCTCCCGGACATGGAAAGTCGCCGCATTGGGACACAAGGCCTTGATCGATCGCAGGATTCCGACACTGGATCGGCATCGCTGCTGTCCGAGGCGGACCTCGGACTGATCGACGCCCTGCAGATCAGCCCCAGGGCCAGCTGGGCCCAGCTCGGCGACGTGCTCGGCGTCGACCCGGTCACGGTCGCGCGGCGATGGGCCCGGCTGAACTCCGCCGGCGAGGCGTGGTCGACGGTCGCGCTCGGCCAGCGGCAACTGCACACGATGACGATGGCGTTCCTCGAGCTCGACTGTGAGGCGGGCGCGACCCTCGAGGTGGCCGACGCACTCGGGCAAGCCGGCCACCTCATCACGCTCCAACACATCGCGGGCAGCTACGACCTCTGGGTGATCGCCGTGTCGGCGTCCCTGCCGCCGTTGGCCGACTACCTGCTCGCGGACCTTCCGCGGCTGCCGGGCGTACGCAAGATCCGGACGCACATGGCCACCCGTGTCTTCGACGCGTCCCGCCGCTGGCGCCTCCGCGTGCTACCCCGATCCGCGGTGTCGGCCCTGACACCGGCCACCGGCCCGGCCGAGTCGACCAGGCCGATGGACGACATCGACCGACGGCTCTTCTCGGCGTTGTCGGTCGACGGGCGCGCGACGTACCCCGAGCTGGGCGAGCTGGTCGGCGCATCCTCACGCACGGTCCAACGCCGGCTGGCCAGGCTGGTCGCGACCGGCGACGTCGACTTCCGGTGCGACCTCGCCCGGCCGCTGGCCGGTTGGCACGCGGCAGCGGTGCTCTGGCTGGAGATGCCGGATCACCTGCTCGAGAAGACCGGCCGCGCGTTGGTCGACTGGGCCGAGACCCGTACCTGTGCGGCGGTCGCGGGACCGGCCAACATGCTGCTCACGGTCGGCCTGCACTCCGCGTCCGATCTCCATCCGCTGGTCTCCCGGCTGACCAGCGAGTTCCCGCACATCCGGGTGGTCGACCGGCAGATGGTGCTCCGGCAGGCCAAGTTGTACGGGCGCGTCCTGGACGCCACCGGCCGCTGGGTCCGAGCGACTCCGGTCGACCCATGGGCCCTCGAGCTTCGCTGATCAGGGCAGGAAGACCGATTGTCCAGGACCGGGCGGCAGGCCGAGGAAGTAGAACAGGGCGAGGATCGCGATCCAGACGACGGCGAACGCGGGAGCGAACGGCACCAGCCTCGCCACCAGCGTCCCGAGCTTCAGGTTCGGCTCGTAGCGCCGCGCCATCGTGAGCACGAGGTACAAGAAGATGTGCATCGGCGAGATCGCCTGCGTCACCGAGTCGCCGATCCGGTGCGCGGCCTGGATCATCGCCGGTGACAACCCGAGCAGCATCAGCGCAGGCACCATCACCGTCGACTCCAGCGACCAGAGCCCGCTCCCGGAGGTGATGACCAGGTTCAGCAGGGACGACAGCACGACCAGGAAGACCAGCACGCCGAAACCACGCAGTCCGACGCTCTGCGCGGAATCGGCCAGCTTGACGGCCATCAGCACGCCGAGGTTCGAGTAGGCCAGCACCGCGAGGGTCTGCGACACGATGAAGATCAGCACGATGAAGCCGGCCATCTCACGGATCGCCTGTTCCATCAGCTTGCCGACCTGGCGCTTGTCCCGCTGGACCGGCAGCACCCGCGCGTACACCAGACCGAAGATCAGGAACGACAGCGAGATCGCGATCACGAGATTCGACAGTAGCGGCGACGGGACGAGCGTGCCGCCCTCACCCTGCAACGGCGAACCGGGCACCAACCACGCGACCGTGAGCAGTACTCCGAAGACCGCCACCGCACCGGCAGCGATCAGAACGGCGCGCTTCTCCTCGCGACTCACCCGCACGCCTTCGGTCTCTGCCTGCGTGCCCTGCCAAGGACCGAGCTTCGGCTCCAGCACCTTGTCGATCAGCAGGCCGCCGACGATCGGCAGGATCAGGCCGGCGGCGACCCCGAAGTAGTAGTTCATCGCGATGTTGCCATGGAAGTCGTGTCCGGCCGGGAGTAGCGAGGCAGCCTTCTGCGTGATGCCGGCCAGCGACGCGTCGAGCGTCCCCATCAGCAGCCCGCCGCCGTACCCCGTCGCCGTACAGGCGTAGGCACCGATCAGGCCGGCGAGTGGATGCCGCCCGACTGCCATGAAGACGAGTGCGGCGAGCGGCGGGATGACCAGGAACGAAGCGTCGGACATCACATGTCCCTGGCAGGCGACCAGCGCCACGACGTACGGCACCGCACTGCGCGGCACCCGCGCGAACACCAGCCGTACGGCGGCTTCGAGCGCGCCGGTGCCCTGTGCGACACCGACGCCGAGGACCACGACCAGCACCGGACCCAACGCGGGGAACGACACGAAGTTGTCGATCACGCCCTGCATCAGCGCAACCAGGCCGTCCGGTGAGAGCGCGGCCCGGATCGGCACGACGTCCTTCACTCCCGGGACGCTGACTGTCACATGGAACGCCGCGACGATCGTCGACGCCACCGCGATCAACAGCAGCAGGCCGACGAAGAGCAGGAACGGGTTGGGCAGCTTGTTGCCGAGGCGCTCGATGAGGCCCAGTACGCCGCCCAGCCGACCGGGCTCGCGTTCGTCGATCGCGAGCTGTTCAGTTGTGTCGTGTTTGTTCGTCGTCATCGGATGCCTCACAGGATCGCGCGGTTTCGTGTCCGCCAGTGTGTCGGTATCAAACTCAGCCGACTGTCCAGATGCAGGAATGAGACAGATGACGGCTCATCTATGCCGGAAATAGGACACAGGCGTTCACGCGCGATCGATCCCGGGCATGGTCGTCAGCTGGCCGGGTGATTAATCGCTGCGATGAATCCGGTGGATCACATTTCCCTGTTGGAATAATCGTCGGAGTCGCCCACACAGTTGGGTCATGAGTTTGCGCACCGTGCCGTTCGGCACGACGGGAATGGACATCACCCGGGTCGGCTTCGGCGCCTGGGCGATCGGCGGCGGCGAGTGGGCGTACGGGTGGGGCACGCAGGACGACCGTGCTTCGATCGACGCGATCCGGCGCGCGATCGAAGCCGGGGTGAACTGGATCGACACGGCGGCTGTGTACGGGCTCGGGCACTCCGAAGAACTCGTGGCCCGCGCCGTCAAGCCGTACGGCGAGGCCGACCGGCCGTACGTCTTCACCAAATGCGGCCTGGTCTGGGACCGGGCCGACCGCGGCGTCGAACCGCGTCGCAGCGGTCACGCGGCCTCGATCCGGCGCGAGGTGGAGGGCTCGCTGCGCCGGCTGCGCACAGAGCGGATCGATCTCTACCAGATGCACTGGCCTGCGCCCGAACCGATCGAGGAGTATTGGGAGGTCCTGGCGCAGCTGAAGGCTGCGGGGAAGGTTCGCGCGATCGGGCTGTCCAACCACGACACCAAGCAGCTCGAGAGGGCCGAGAGGATCGCACCGGTCGATGCGCTGCAGCCGCCGTACTCGCTGATCAATCGCGACGCCGCTGCAGAGCTTGACTGGTGTCACTCGAACGGCACCGGCGTGATCGTCTACAGCCCGATGCAGTCGGGGCTGCTCTCCGGCGCGTTCACGGCCGAACGCGCCGCGACTCTGCCGTTCGACGACTGGCGGTCCGGATCGGCCGACTTCCTCGGGCGGAACCTGATGCGCAACCTCGCGTTGGTGGACGCGCTCCGTCCGATCGCGAACCGCCATCGGACCAGCGTCGCGAGCATCGCCATCGCGTGGTGCCTGTCGCGCCCGGGTGTCACCGCGGCGATCGTCGGCGCCCGGCATCCACGCCAGGTCGACGGCTGGATCTCGGCGCCGGACGTGGACCTGGATGCGACCGACCTCATCGAGATCGCCGACGCGTTGCGACGGACGGGCGCCGGCCACGGAGAGATCCGGCCATGAAGCCGAGCGCCGCATATCTGTCCGCGATCGGAGGGCTTACGAAGGGGTGACCACCGCGTAGATGCGGTGGAATCCGATGACGTCGAGTTTGCCGTGGAGGAAGTTCTGTTCGTTGAGGCTGCCGACGGTTGCGTAGCCGGGCTCGTAGTAGAGGAGGTCCGCGCCGACGCGGCCGATCAGCAGGATGTAGTGGTGTGGGATCCAGTCGCCGATCAGCACGGGTACGGGATGACCGTTGCCTGCGGCATCGGCTGCGTCCGCGAGTGCCGAACGGTTGGCCAGGCGTGGCCGGTAGTGGGTTCCGAGTGCGTCGGCGTACCGATTCAGCTCGTTGCTCATTCCGAGCGGTGTCGAGCCGAGGCGCTGCGGCCAGAAGCGGTTGGTCTCGGCGTGGATGCGGTGTTCCTCGGCGGTCAGCCGGGCCTGGAACTGCCCCGCGGCCGCGTCGGCGCGGACCGTGCTGTCGCCGGTCGTCAGGTACAGCGCGTACAGCGGGTCGGCCATCGCGCGCGCCATCAGGATGGTCATCGGCCCACAGCTCGTGTCGTCGGGCTGTTGCACGGGAGCAGATCGGTAGTCGACCCAACCGGATCCGTCGGGATCGAGGAGATCGAGGTGGGTGTGCAGCCAATGAGGCTTCTTGCCACGGATCAGCTGCGCGAACGACGCAACCTCGCCGGCATTGTGCCCAGCCGCCACCACCTTGACGACGTACGGCCGTTCGTCGGCATCGGCGGCCGCCATCGTCGCCTCCACCCGGTCGCGGTCAGCGGGTGACATCGCGTCGAGCCGCTCCCCCGCACGCTCCGCGGGTGATTCGGCAGGCGCCGGATCATGGTGTGTGACCGCGGCCACGTGGGTGATCCCCCACTGCGGTCCGATCGCGTGTCCCAGCAGGGAGAGCAGCACTGCCGTTGCCCTCAGCATCGATCCGAACCTCACGACCAGTACCTCTCCATGACTCCGCGGTTTTCTGCCACCTCCCACGGTGCCGACGCAGCGACCGGATTTCGTCACAGCGAGCGGCAATCCGCCGTACCGGCCAGCCGGAAGATCGGACCCGCCCAGGCTTCCAGCTAGCCGGATTGTTGGGCGCTCGGCGGTTCGGCATCCTGGAGCCATGGAGTTGCGCTGCTTGATCGTCGATGACAGCCCTCATTTCCTGTCGGCTGCACGCGGTCTACTGGAGCGCGAGGGCATGCACGTGGTGGCCGTGGCCTCGAACGGCGACGAGGCGGTCCGCCTCGCCCGGGAGCTCGGGCCGGATGTCACCCTGGTCGACATCGACCTCGGCAAGGAGAGCGGCTTCGACGTCGTACGCCGGTTGACCGGCGAGACCGAGCTGGCACCGGCCACGGTGATCCTGGTCTCCACGCACGCCGAGGAGGACTACGCAGACCGCATCTCGGCCAGTCCGGTGGCCGGTTTCCTGCCCAAGACCAGGCTGTCCGTCCCGGCGATCCGCACCGTGCTCGGCCTCACGGCCTGACCTGCGCTCAGCGGGCCTCGAGGTACGCGACCACGGCGAGCACCCGCCGGTGGTCGTCGTCGGTCGCCGGCAGGCTCAACTTCGCCATGATGTGCCGGACGTGCTTCTCCACCGTGCCCTCGGTCACCCACAGCCGCCGGGCGATGCCGGCGTTCGACCGGCCCTCGGCCATCAACGCGAGGACTTCCTGCTCGCGCTCGCTCAGTCCCCCGAGCGGATCGTTGCGGCGTCGCGTACTGACAAGCTCCTGCACCAGCGCGGGGTCGATCACCGAACCGCCCCTGACGATCCGCTCCAGCGTCTGGATGAACTCGTCGACATCCGTGATCCGCGTCTTCAGCAGGTACCCGACCCGTTCACCGGTCGCCAGCAGCTCCATCGCGTGCTCGACCTCGGTATGGGCCGACAGCACCAGAATGGCGATACCAGGGAACTCGGTGCGGATCTGGCGCGCCGCGTCCAGGCCCTCGTTCGTGCTGGTCGGAGGCATCCGGATGTCCAGCACGACCAGATCCGGCTGCTCGTCACGCACCAGCGGAAGGATCCACGCGCTGTCACCGGTCTGCCCGACCACCTCGAAGCCGGCCTGCTGCAGTAGCCGGGCGAGCCCTTCACGCAGGAGTACGTCGTCCTCGGCCAGCAGCACACGTGTGCGAGCAGCATCATCGTCGCTCTGCTGTGGTGACGGCCGGGTCGCCATGGCACAGAGTATGTCGGATGGAGCCGTCACGGGCTACGAGTCCAGGGTGCGCTGGACGAGGCGAGCCGACGGGCCGTGAGGCAGACCGTTGCGAGCAGCACGGTGGCAACCAGGAGTGGCACCGCATGCCAGCCCGCTCGCTGCATCAGCGCTCCGACCAGGCCGCCGACGAGCATGGCTGCCGCGGACAGCAGGCGTCGACCGGCCCTCGACCCGGGTCCACCCGCCGCGCGGCTATCAGCCGCAATACCTGTGACGGTCAGGGTGAGCACGGTAGTGGTGAGATCAGGTACCGCCAGCCACCGCGCCACGGCGTTCTGTACGCCCAACCCGAGCCCGAGCAGCACGAGCAGCGGATAGCGGGTGCTGCCAGCTCCGAGCACCGCGACCACGACGAACGCCGCGCCGACGAGAAGGACCTCCACACCGACGGCGCGGTACAGCACGCCGGCCCGATGGGCCACGCCGTGACGAATCATGCGCCCGCAGAGCAGGGCTCCCCCGGCGAACGCCACCAGCGCGACAACGGTGGCCAGCAGGGAGAACCCAGCTACTCCGGCGATCGCGAAGCCGCCGAACACGACATTCCCGGTCATGTTCGCCACGAAGACGTGTCCCAGCGACAGATAGCTGAACGCGTCGACCAAGCCGGTGACCACCGTGAGCACAAGCATCAACGGCTGCAACGGACCGTGCCGATCGCCGTCTTCCGGTACGGCGGTGTGCCAGGCCTCGCGCAGAATCGCGATCACGAGGCTCGCTCCAGGTCCGCCCGCAGAGCCCGCCGGCCGCGGTGGATCCGGGACATCACGGTTCCCCTGGGAATCCCGACCATGTCGGCGATCTCCTGGTAGCTGAAACCCCCGACATCGAAGAGCAGGACGACGCGCCGGTAGCGGTCCGGGAGCGACGCCAGCGCCGTTTGCAGGCCTTGGTCCGGGATCGCGTCGATGACGGTGGCTTCGGCCGAGGCGGCGACAGTGTGCAGGACGCGGCCGGTCGTCTCGTACCACTGGTCGGAGACGGTGATGGGCTCGTTGCGGCGCTTGCGGTAGCTGGTGATGAAGACGTTGCGCAGGATCCGGAAGAGCCACCCGCGCAGGTTGGTTCCGGGCTCGAATCCCGCGAAGCCCCGGTACGCGCGCAGGAACGTCTCCTGCAGCAGGTCCTCGGCGTCGGCGGGGTTCCCAGTCAGCCGCAGCGCGGCGACGTACAGGCGAGGGCGTAGCGGGACCGCCTCCGTCTCGAAGCGCTCCTTGAGCTCCTGGGTACTACGCAGTGATCGCACAATTGGAGCATCGCGCGGCGTGGGCGGTGCTGTCGTCGCGGTGAGCACCCAACTGAGGAGCACGGTGGTGGGAATCGTCGCGTTCCCGCTAGCAGGAACTCAGCTGCTGATCGGGAGCTCGCAGACAGCTTTCGTACCGGCGCCCGGCGGGCTGTCGACGGTGAACGAGCCGCCGAGGGCGTCGAGGCGGTCCTTGAGTCCGACCAGCCCTGAGCCGCGGGCCGGATCGGCGCCGCCGATGCCGTCGTCCTGTACGACGAGGAGGAGTTGGCCGTCCGACATCTCGGCGCGCACGTGGACAGCGGTCGCCTGCGCGTATTTGGCCGCGTTGGCGAGCATCTCCGAGACGACGTAGTACGCCGCCACCTCAACGGGCTCCGGAAGCCGGCCCTCGATCCGGGCCTCGAGCTTGACCTCGACGGTCGACCTCCGGGCCAGCGCCCGGAGCGCCGGGCCCAGTCCGGACTCGGACAGGATCGCCGGGTGGATCCCGCGGGAGAGCTCGCGCAGTTCGTCGATCACCTCGACGAGCCCCATCGCGATCTGCTCGATCTCGGCCCGGGTCTCCTCCGACCCGGTGAAGCCGGTCGCTGCCGACCGCAGACCGAGGGCCAGCGACACCAGCCGCTGCTGGGCGCCGTCGTGAAGGTTCCGCTCGATCCGGCGGCGGGCCTCGTCCGACGCCGTCACCAGCCGAGCCCTCGATGTCATCACGTCCGCGCGGCTCTGCGCGTTCGCCACCGCCATCGCGACCAGGTTGGTGAAGTCCGTCAACCGGTCCTCGGCACCGGCCGGCAACGGCCCATGCCTCGAGCCGAGAGCGATCAGCCCCCACACCCGCCCGTCGACGTGGACCGGCATCGCCACCGCCGCACGCAGGCCTTCGCGCAGATAGGGTTCACCGCCCGGGACCGAGGCGTAGTCGTCGACCCGAGCGGCCTGTCCGGTGCGCTGTACCGTCGCGGTCAGGCCGGTCGGCGGATAGCCCTCCCACGGGCCACCGATCCGCACATGCGGCCCGGTCGTCCCGTCGCTGGCGACCAACGTCGCCGTACCGTCGGGCTCGAAGCGGATCATCCGGGCCGTGTCACCACCGAAATGCCGCGCCACCTCCTGCGTGACGGCCCCGAACACGGTTGCGGGCGGTTCGCCGGCCGCGACGAGCAGAGCCAGCCGGCGCAGCGCGGCCTGGGTGTCGGCGAGATCGCCACGGGCCCTCTCGGCCTCGACCGAGCGGCGACCGGCCTCGGCGGTCACCGCGGCGACGATCACCGACATCACGAGGAACAGCACCAGCAGCAGGACGGTGGCCGCGTCCAGCGTGCGCAACGGCGGCAGCAGGTACCAGTCGAAGGCCAGGATCACGGCGACGCCGACCGGGAGCGCGTACGTGATCCCGCCGAGCCGAGCGATGCCGAAGACAACGATCAGCAGGAGTACGCCGACAACCACCGCGGGCACGTGATCCCGGGCCGCTGTACACACGACAGCGGCCAGCCAGAAGGCAAGAGCTCCGGCTGCCAACGCGGCCACGCACCGCAGCAGCAACGACCCGCGGAGCCGGACCCATCCGAGGCTCACCACCTGTCGAGCGTCCCATCGCCGTCCTGACCGCACAACGGCAGGCAACAGCAGCGCCTCCCTCAGGGCCGGTTGTCGGGCGCAAGCAGCACGACCGAGCTGGGAAGCACCAGACCGGCATTGGTCAGCTCATGCAACAGCCGACGCAGTTGCGGCCTGCTGTAACCGCCCGCCGGCCGGTTCGGATGCCGCACCTCGATCGCTCGCGCCGCCTGTACGGCGCGGTCGCCGATCCGCTTCTCCAGCCATCGCAGTCGCCCTGCAGACCTGTCCCGCTCGGACGCCCGCAGCAGTTCGTCGTGGTCCCACAGAAGTTGCCGAAGCGCCGCAGCGATCTCCTCGATCGGCGGACCGGTCGGCTGGAACGCTGCGCCGGGCCGCCGATTCCGTACCGACCGCCGTAGCGCCATTGCGCCGTCCAGAGCCGCAGAGCCGGCGATCGCGACCAGGAGTGCGGCGGCCGCGACGCGGAACGCAGGGTGACGAACGGCGACCAGCAGCAGGATCATCCAGGCGAGTCCGAGTCCGATAGCCAGTAGCGTCCTCACTCGCATCAGACGCCGGCGTCGCTCAGGCTTCATTTCCCCAGCATCCCGTGCCGGGCGGGAGTCGATCGCCCCGGCCAGCGTCCAACCGATGTTCCCGCTACCAGGGGGATACAAGGACGGCTGGCAAGGACGTCTCACCCTGCTCCGGTTGGCGATGCTGGGGACAGCATGCAGTCGACGGGAAGAGTGGAGACGATGAAAGACGCGGGTATCAAGGCCGTTTCGCTGGGTGACACCGGGATGGAGATCAGCCGGATCGGGTTCGGAGCCTGGGCGATCGGCGGCGGAGGCTGGGAGTTCGGGTGGGGCCCGCAGGCCGACGACGACTCGATCGCCGCGATCCACCGGGCGCTCGAGGGCGGAGTCAACTGGATCGACACTGCCGCGGCGTACGGCTTCGGACGGTCGGAAGAGGTCGTCGGGCGCGCGGTCGCCGGGCTGCCCGAGCACGAACGCCCGTACGTGTTCACCAAGGCCTCGCTGCTCGAAGGCCGGTACCGGACCGTCGTCCACAGCCTGAAACGCGATTCGATCCTGCGCGAGGCGGAAGGGAGTCTGAAACGGCTCGGGGTGGACGCGATCGACCTGTACCAGCTCCACTGGCCGATCCCGGAGCACGACCTCGAAGAAGGCTGGTCGGCCGTGCTCGAGCTGAAGGACGCGGGCGTCGTACGCCACATCGGCGTCTCGAACTTCGACATCCCGCAACTGCAACAGATCCAGGACATCGCGCCGGTCGAGACCCTGCAACCGCCGTACTCGCTGATCGACCGCGAGATCGAGGCCGAGTTGCCGTACGCCGACGAGCACGGCATCGGCGTGATCGCGTACTCGCCGATGGCATCCGGCCTGCTGACCGGCGCCATGACCCGCGAGCGGATCGCGCAGCTGCCCAGCGACGACTGGCGCCGCAACGACGAACGCTTCCGCGAACCGCGGCTGTCCGAGAACCTCCAGCTGGTCGAGCGGCTGAAGACCGTTGCCGCCCGCCACGACGTGACGCCGGGCGCTGTCGCCGTGGCCTGGACGCTGCGCAATCCGGCCGTCGACGGAGCGATCGTCGGCGCGCGCCGGCCGGAGCAGGTCGACGGCGTCCTCGCCGCGGCCGGACTCGAGCTCGACGCCGACGATCTGACCACGATCGGGGCAGGCCGGTGAGTACGGCGAGCGACCGTCCCGTCATCGGGTTCGTCGGCCTCGGCCACATGGGCGGCGCGATGGCGGCGCGTCTGCTCGGGGCCGGCTACGAGGTCCACGGCACGAGCCGGACGCGTGCGCGAGCCGAGGAACTGATCGCAGCCGGACTGCGATGGGTCGACGGCGCCGATCAGCTCGCGAAGACCGCGGACGTCCTGATCACCTCCATCCCGGACGACGCGGCCTTACAGCTCGTTGCCGACAGCATCACTCCCGCCCTGTCCGGCGGCCAGGTCTGGATCGACATGAGCACGGTCAGCCCGCAGGCCAGCCGTGAGGTGGCGGACCGCGTCCTGGCGGCGGGCGCCGAGTTCCTGGACGCACCGGTGTCGGGCAGTGTCCCGCAGGTGCGGGCCGGCACGCTCACGATCATGGTCGGCGGCGACGAGACGGCGTACCACCGGGTCGAGGCGGTCCTGGGCGAGCTCGGCCGACCGACGTACATCGGCGGCAATGGTCAGGGGCTCGCGCTGAAGCTCGGGATCAACATCAGCCTCGCCGTGCAGGTCCTGGCGATGGCCGAAGGGCTGCTGCTCGCCGAGCGGTCCGGGGTCGACCGTGAACTCGCTCTCCGGGTGATGACCGCCAGCCCGATCGGCTCCCCGATGCTCCAGGCCCGCGAACCGCTATTGCTCGACCTTCCGGACGAAGCCTGGTTCGACATCCGCCTGATGCAGAAGGACCTGGTGCTCGCCCTCGAGACCGGACGCACGCTCGCAGTACCGTTGCCAACAGCAACCAGTGCCGACGAGATCCTGACCCTCGCCCGAGCCCTCGGCTACGAACGCCGCGACATCGCCGGCGTCTTCGAAGTCCTCCAACGCCTCAGTCGCCACTGACCTCCTCAACGCCACCACGATGGTGCGCAGGCGACGACGGCGTCGACGAGGTCCTGCTTGCTCAGTTTTCCGTCAGTCAGCCACGGTCAGTAGGAGCTCGAGCGGACTTCGGTACCTGTTGTAGAAGGTCGGCCGGGTCACGCCGGCCGGGCGAATCACCGGAATCCGGCGATGCCGGAGGAGGTAGCCGTTAGTGAGACTTGCGGTGGTTTCATGGGTGAAGGGAGATCGTCGGTGACTACCGAGCAGCGCTCGACCCTGGACGCCATCCTGCGGCAGGGTGCATTTCCGGCCGACATCGGGCTGGAGGAACAGCGGGCCCAACTCAAGGCACTGCTGTCGGCACAACCGCTGCCTGCCGACCTGACCGTGACAGCCGGCGAAATCGGCGGGGTGCCGACGGCCGAAGTCACCGTCGACGGGATCGAGCCTCGGCACACGGTCCTGTACTTCCACGGCGGCGTGTACGTGATGGGCGACGCCGCGCTCTCCGCGGACCTCGCCTCGCAGATCGGCCGCCGGACCGAGGCATCGGCGATCTCCGTCGACTACCGCCTCGCCCCCGAACACCCCTACCCGGCGGCAGTCGACGACGCGTTGGCGGCGTACCGAGGTCTCCTGGAGCGCGGGATCGCGCCGGCCGACATCGTGCTCGCCGGCGAATCCGCGGGCGGCGGTCTGGTGATCGCAACCATGGTCAACGCTCGCGACCACGGGATCCCGTTGCCGGCCGCGGCGTACGTGATGTCGCCATACGTCGACCTGACGCTGGCCGGTGCGACCATGAAGACCAAGCGCGACGCCGACCCGCTGATGAGCCCGGACGCGCTCCAGGCCCGGATCCCCGACTACACCGCCGGGCAGGATCCCGCGCTCGGCCTGATCAGCCCGATCTTCGCGGACCTCTCCGGCCTGCCGCCGCTGGTCATCCAGGCCGGATCCCACGAGGTCCTCCTCGACGACGCCGTCCGCCTTGCCCGCGAAGCCGCGGCCGCCGACGTCGAGGTCACGCTCGACATCACCCCCGGCGTACCCCACGTTTTCCAGGCCTACCACGCCATCCTCGACGAAGGCGCCACGGCACTGGACCGGGCCGGCCGCCTGCTTTCGGCGTACCTCATCTACCCCGGCAGGAGTGCCACATGAGCGACTGGAACGACCAGACCATCACCGAGTTCCGCGCAAACGAGGGCCGCGTCGGCGGGCCATTCGAAGGCGCCCCGATGCTCCTGCTGCACCACCGCGGCCGCAAGAGCGGACGCGAGTACGTCACCCCGACGATGTACCTCGCGAACGAGGACGACCCGGACAGCATCTACATCTTCGCGACCAAGGGCGGGGCGGCGACCAACCCGGAGTGGTACGTCAACCTCGTTGCCGCCGGCAACGCCACGATCGAGCGCGGCACCGAGACGTACGACGTCACCGTCCGCGAGATCACCGGCCCCGACCACGACCGCATCTACGCCGTCCAGGCCCAGCGCTACCCAGGCTTCGCCGAGTACGAGCGCCAGACCGCCGGCATCCGCACCATCCCCGTCCTCGAACTCAAGCGCCGGTAACCTGCCCCTCGGCGACCTGCGGCCGTCATCGATCGAGGTACCGCCTCGCCGGATACGGCAGGAGGGTGCCGTACCCGGCAGGGGCGCCGCTCCCAGCGTCCCCAGGCAGTGGATCCGTCATCAACGGATGCGGCCGCCGGCATCGCGGAGCGGGGATGGGAGGACGTCCGTGCTGAGCAGGCGTGCGACACCTTGATCGACTGACGCCGGTACGGCGATCAGAACACATGGACCCAGCCCCCAACACAATCCATCACGGCGGGGACCGCCGGGTCCAGGGCAGCCAACCAGCGCCGCAACCTGCGGCGCGCTCAGTTCGAATGTACGCCGATGAACCCCGATCCGGAACCGCACAACGCCCGCGACGTCATTTTGTGCGCTTGTCCACCCATCCGGGGGCGCGTCGGCTCCGAAGTGCCTCCACGGGATCGGTACTGTCGGCAGATCGAGACGGGTACCGTCTTGTAACGACCAGTCGCTGCCCCGGACCCGGCGGCGCTCATGGAGCGCTGACGAATTGGGGTCTTCAATGTCTGGAACACTCAGGTCGCGGCTTCGCCGAACCCGGGGCTCGGCGCCGAGCAACGCATCCACCATCGAGTCACACACTCTGTTGCAAGCGGCTGCCCGCGGGGACAGCCGGGCGATCACCGCGATCTGTGACGGTCACGGCCCGGCTTTGCTCCATGTGGCCCGCGCGGCGGCAGCAGATCCGGTTCGTGCGGAGGCGGTGGTCGTCGAGGTAGTGGCCCGGGCTTGCGCAGATCCCACCCGTACCGTCGCGGTCCCGACAGGGAGCCTGCGCCGCGAGCTCGCCCGGCAGACGTATCTGTACTGCAGCCGGGACCGGCCGGAGACGGACCGACCCCAGCCGGGGTCGGCTCTGGAACGCATGGCCCGGCTGAACGAGACAGCTCGGCAGCAACGCGCCGCGATCGCCCTGGTGCAGTGCGGCGATCACAGCGTCGACGATGTCGCTGAGCTGCTCGGCTTGTCGTTCCCCGCGGTGGCTGCGCTGCTGACGTCCGGCCTGAGAGATCTCGAGGCTGCCGACCCGCGTCCGGCCGACGACAGCCTTGAACGCCGAGGACGGGTGTGAATCTATGGCGTCGCTGCGCGTACGGCAGATCCTGCTGGAGCTTCTCGCCGTCGACCACCCGGATCCACCCGGGCCGAACGGCAGCACCGTGTGGGACAGGCTGTGCGAGTCGGCGACCAAAGCAGTCCCGGTCACCGGCGCCGGCGTCGCCTTGATGACTTCGACCGGTCACGGCGGCATCCTTGCCGCCAGTGACGACGCGGCCAACGTGGTCGAGAACCTGCAGCAGACCCTTGGCGAAGGCCCCTGCCTGAACGCGTTCCACGATCGGCGCCCGGTCCTGCAACCCGATCTGACCCAGGCAGCGGCGCGATGGCCAGGATTCACCCCCGCCGCGGCCCGGGCCGGTATCTCCGCGATCTTCGCGTTCCCGCTTCAGATCGGCGCGATCCGACTCGGCGTCCTCGACCTGTACCGCGACACACCCGGCCCGCTGGACAGCCTGCAACTCGCCGAAGCCCTCGATTACGCCGCCGCGGCGACAACCATCCTGCTGGATCTGCAGCACGCGACGTCACCCGGCGAACTCCATCCGCAGCTGGCCGAAGCGGCCGACGGACACCGCGAGATCCACCAGGCCACCGGCATGATCACCGTCCAGGCATCGGTCTCGATGAATGACGCGCTGTTGCTGCTACGGGCCCGCGCGTACGCCGAGGAACGCCGACTGGTCGAGCTCGCACAAGACGTGGTCGACCGGCAGGTGACCTTCTATCCCGACGGCGACCATCATGAATAAGACCAGGACCGACACATCGCACCAACCAACCGGTCCGGAAAGGGAGCACCTCATGAGCAGGGAGCAGCGACTCACAGAGGTGTTCGTGGAACTCGCGGACACTCTCGTCGACGATTTCGACGTCCTCGACCTCCTCCAGACTCTGTGCGAGCGCAGCGTCGAACTCCTGCAGGCCGATGCGGCCGGCCTGATCCTGGCCGACCAGCGCAGCGTCCTGCACGTGATGGCCTCGACAACGGACGAGGCCAGACTGGTGGAACTGTTCGTCCTGCAGAACGACGAAGGTCCCTGCCTGGACTGCTTCTCCACCGGAAAGCGGATCGTCAACATCGACCTTGCCGAGGTCGCCGAGCGCTGGCCGCGATTCCACGCCGCGACCATGGCGGCCGGTTATCGCTCGACGCACGCCATTCCGCTCCGGCTGCGTGGCCAGATCCTCGGCGTACTCAATCTGTTCTGTATCGAGCGCGCCACCCTCAGCGACTCCGATGTCGACCTCGGCCAGGCGCTGTCCGACATCGCCACCGTCGGACTGCTGCACGAACGGACCCTTCGGCAGGCCGAAGTCCTGTCCGAGCAACTTCAGTCCGCCCTGAACAGCCGCGTCCTGCTCGAACAAGCCAAAGGCGTCCTGTCCGAGCGAGCCCAGATCGACGTCGACGAGGCCTTCAGACTGTTGCGCACCTACGCCCGCCGAAACCACCAGCAACTCGGTACCGTCGCCACAGCCGTCATCGACGGAATCCTGCCGGTGCACCTGCTCAGATCCACCGCCGACCGTTGAGGAACGGTCGGCGGTCGATCAGTTCATCGGCGCACGGACACCGTCGGTCGGGTACGTGTCGGCGGAACGGGTCTGGTGCAGTTCAGCGCGCGATTCGGCCAGGTAGGCCAGGCGGCGCAGTGTCTCGGAGTTGCGCCAGTGGAGGACGGGGTCGATCGCCGCGCCCGGCAACACGTTCGCCGGGCCCTCGACGGCCTGCTCGCGCATCACCAGCAGGCAGCCGTCGGGGCGGGCGGTGGCAACGAACTCCACCCGGCCGGCGCCGGCCGGCCAGGCCCGCACCTTGATCACCAACCGGTGGTCCGGCTCGAACTCCTCGACCGTGGTCACGTCGTTCAGCAGGAACGGCCAGACACCGACCGAGTGGTGAAGACTCGTCCCGACCGCCGGGAACCCGTCATCGACCGACCGGACGCGCGCCGCGCCGACCACCCACCCCGCGTACGACGATCCATCGCCGAGGACCGCGAACACATCCGCGACCGAAGCCCGCACAACCCACACGTTCTCGCTCATGTTCAATCTGTACCCACGGGCATCCTCCGGCGCCGAAGAGGGTACCGAGCGAGCGTGGACGAGCAACGCTTGATCGAAACAGCACTCCGGCTCTCGAAATCGCTGACTCCGGGTGATCTTGACCATACCCTGAGTCGGATCACCGCAGCAGCGGTCGAAGTGCTGCCCGATGTCGACTACGCAAGCATCACCGTGCGGCACGCCGACGGCAGGCTGGAGACTGCGGCGCCGACCGACGACATGCTGTTGGGTCTGGATGCGGCGCAGTACGAGTTGCAGGAAGGTCCCTGCTACGCAGCCGCTACCAACGCTGTGCACGTCGCCTCACCCGACATGGCAACAGACACACGATTCGTCCGCTATGCGGCGGTGGCGGTGGCGGCCGGCGTCCGGGCACAGGCCGGCATCCAGCTGTTCGATGCGCCCAAGTCGCAGGGCGCACTCAACCTCTATTCCCGAAACGTCGGCTCCTTCGCCGACTTCGGCGCCCTGGGCCAGCTGTTCGCGCACCAGTCCGCCGCGGTGATCGACTACGCGCGGGAGATCCAGAGCCTCCAGGAAGCCGTTCGGACCCGGACCACGATCGGCCAGGCCGTCGGCATCGTGATGGAGCGCTACAAACTCACCGATCAGCGCGCCTTCGCGTTCCTCACCCGGCTCTCCCAGGACGGCAACGTCAAACTGCGGAAGATCGCCGAGGATCTCAACGCGACCTTTGCCAAGGGCAACTGAGCGCCGGCCTGTGGACGCCGCGTCAGGACCTCGAGAAGGCGCTGGACCCGGGAGCGATGCGGTTGTCGTCGGGGCCGGTCCGAACGGGCTGGTGGCAGCGAATCTGCTGGTCGACGCCGGCTGGGACGTCGTACTGCTGGAGGCAAACGACGCGATCGGCGGCGCGGTCCGCAGTTCGAGGGACCTCGATCCCTCGTTCGTGCACGACACCTTCAGCTCGTTCTACCCGCTGGCGGCGGTTTCGCCCACCATCCGGAACCTGAATCTCGGCGCCTACGGTCTGGAGTGGTCCAACGCGCCATCTCCGGTCGGCAATCCGTTGCGTTCCGGCGGTTGGGCACTCGTCCACCCCGATCCCGCCGACACCGCCGCCGCGCTCGATGCGCGGGCCGCAGGAGACGGGCAGGCTTGGCTGGATCTGTACGCCGACTGGGAGCGTGTCGGCCCGGCAGTCACCGACGCCTTGCTCGCGCCGTTCCCGCCCGTCCGTGCAGGTATCGACCTGCTCCGACATCTGCTGGGACCGCGCGGACTGAGACGGCTACAGCTTCTGCTCGGCCCGGTTCGCTCCGTAGGTGATCGACGATTCGCGGGCGAGGCCGCGAAGTTGCTGATGGCAACCAATTCGCAGCACGCGGACATCGCTCCCACCGCGATGGGCTCGGGGCTGATGGGCTGGCTGCTGGTGATGATCGCCCAGCAGCACGGCTATCCCGTACCCCGCGGCGGCGCCGGACGGCTGTCACAGGCACTGGCCGACCGCTTCACGGACCGCGGCGGCACGATCGTGTGCAACGCCGAGGTCGACCGGATCGTCATCAAGGATCGGCGAGCGGTCGGAGTACGGACCGTCGACGGCACGCAGTACGACGCCGGCCGGGCTGTACTCGCGGACGTGTCGGCACCCGCTCTCTACTGTCACCTGATTCCCCGGCAGGACCTGCCGTACCACGTGCTGCAGCGGCTGCGGTTCTTCAAGTGGGACCCCGCCACCGTCAAGGTCGACTGGGCCCTCAGCTCACCGATCCCCTGGCGGGATACGCCGGCCCTGGCTCCTGGCACCGCACACCTCGCCGACTCGGTCGACGATCTGCGCCGATGGTCCGATCAGCTGGCCGCCGGATTGATCCCGGACCGGCCGTTCCTGTTGATGGGACAGATGACCACCGCCGACCCGAGCCGTTCCCCGGCCGGAACGGAGGCCGCCTGGGCCTACACCCACGTCCCGCAGCGCATCCGGGCTGACGCCGGCGGCGAGCTCACCGGGCGATGGGATGCTGCCGACGCCGAGGCAATGGCCGACCGGATCCAGGCGCGCGTCGAGGCCTATGCCCCAGGCTTCACCGACACGATCACCGCACGCCGGATCCTCACCCCGCTGGAGCTCGAACGACGCGACGCCAACCTCGTCGGCGGCGCCGTCAACGGCGGGACGTCCGGCCTGCGACAGGAACTCGTACTCCGCCCGATGCCCGGCCTCGGCCGCGCCGAGACCGCCATCAAGTCGCTGTATCTCGCCTCGGCCTCAGCTCATCCCGGCGGCGGCGTACACGGCGCCTGCGGCTCCAACGCGGCCCGCGCCGCCCTCTCCCACTCCCGCTAACCGCGCAGGCGATTCCAAGCGACGGCAACGATCCCGGCCGCCACCGCCGTACCGGCAACTGGCCGGAGCCAATGGCGGCCCCAACGACCGTGCTCGGCGTCGCCTGCCGGCGAGGGCTTCATCACGTTGCCGGGATGCGGGCCGACCTCGTCGCGAGACAGACCACCCGCCTTCATCAGCGGAGTCACCAGGACGTCGAACACCGCAGGTAGGCGGCGGAACCCGAACACCGTCAGGTGATTGGCCGGTCCAACAGATGCCGAGCGCGACGGCCGGTCGGCCAGCCGCACGATGCGCTGTGCGACCTTCTCCGGCCGATCGATCGGCGGCGGTGGCCGGCCGACATGACCCGCGTAGTTCGCGGCCTGCGAGTAGGCCGGAGTGTCGACCGAGCCTGGCCAGACCAGCGCGACCTCGACGCCGGGCTGGGATCGGGCCTCGATCTGCCAGCAGCGCGTGAGGCCGTGGATCGCCCACTTGCTGGTGACGTACGAACTGAGGTACGGCGTCGCGATCCTCCCGAGCAAGGAGCCGACGACGATCAGCGTGCCGCCGTGGTGGCGACGGAACCCACGCAATGCCGAGCGCCCGACGTTCGCAGTGCCCTGGACGTTGACGGTGAGCACCTGGTCGAAGATGTCGCCGGGAACGTCCTCGAATCGTCCGTACGCGAGGACTGCAGCCGCGTGTACGACGACGTCGACGCGCCCGAAGCGGCGCTCGGCTGCCGCTAGCAACTCGTCGACCTGCTTGGCGTCCGCCACATCCGTCGGAACTGCCAAGACCCTGCCACCGTCGGCAGTACAGAGCCGTTCGGCGACGGCGAGGCTGTCCGCCGAGCGCGCCGCCAGCACCAGGTGGTCCCCCTGACGAGCGAACGCGCGGGCCGTTGCCAGCCCGATGCCGCTCGAGGCTCCGGTCACCACGACGACGCGGGTCACGGCGTCAGCAGCACCTTTACGACCCCGTCCTGCTTCTTCTGGAACATCTCGTACGCCGCCGGGCCTTCGGACAGCGGCATCCGGTGGGTGGCGAAGTTGTCGACGCCGAGCGGATCCTCGTCGATCAGCAGCGGCAGGATGTCGTCCACCCAGCGACGCACATTGCCCTGCCCCATCCGCAGCTGGATCTGCTTGTCGAACATCGTCAGCATCGGCAGCGGATCGGCGGCTCCGCCGTACACGCCGCTCAACGAGATCGTGCCACCGCGCCGAACCATCTCAATCGCCAGGTAGAACGCCGCCAGCCGGTCCACGCCGACCGTCTCCATCATCTTCTCCGCTACACCGCTGGGCAGCAGCCCGACAAGCGTATGGGCGACCTGCGCCTTCGGAGACCCGTGTGCCTCCATCCCGACGGCATCGATCACCGAGTCCGGGCCACGCCCGTTCGTCAGCTCCCGCACCTGATCGGCGGCTTCATCGGAGTACCCGACGACCTCGACCCCGCGCGCCTGGGCCCGGCTGATCCGCTCGGGAACCAGATCGATGCCGATCACCCGGTAACCGCGGTGCAGACCGATCCTCGCGGCCATGTCACCGATCGGGCCCAGTCCGATCACGGCCAACGTCCCGCCGTCCGGCACCGCGGCGTACTCGACTGCCTGCCAGGCCGTCGGCAGCACGTCCGACAAGAGCACGAAGCGATCATCGGCCGGTCCTGCCGGTACGACGATCGGGCCGTACTGCGCCTGCGGAACCCGCAGGTACTCCGCCTGGCCACCCGGAACCTGCCCGTACAGCCGCGTGTAGCCGAACAATGCCGCACCCATGCCCTCTTTGCGCACTTGAGTGGTCTCACACTGGGACTGGAGGCCGCGGTTGCACATGAAGCAATTGCCGCACGCGATCCCGAACGGAACGACCACCCGGTCCCCCGCCTTCAGGTTGGTCACCTCTGCACCGGTCTCGACCACGATGCCCATCGGTTCGTGCCCCAGCACGTCGCCGGCCTGCAGATACGGGCCCATCACCTCGTACAGGTGCAGGTCCGACCCGCAGATCCCGGAGGAGGTGATCTCGACGATCGCGTCGGTCGGCTCCTGAATCACCGGGTCCGGCACATCGGAGTACTCGATCTTGCGTTTGCCCTGCCAAGTCAATGCTTTCATGTCGACCGGTACCCGCTCCGACTCCGACCAACCAGGCTATGGGGTTCAGCTGGGGCACAGGGTCGGTACGGGTGCCTGATCGCGCGCGCTCAGGCAGTCGAGGTTCCGGTGTTCAGACCAGTAGCACCGGAACCGCACCCGTCGTACGGATCACGCCTAGCGGCTGGAGTTCTCCGGCCGGGTCTTTGCTTCGGCCATCTGCTGGGTGACTGTCTCGGTGAGTTCGATCCAGGATTTCTTGAACTTGTCGACGCCTTCGTGCTCGACGGTCTTCAGGACGTCCTCGAAGTCGATGCCGGCCGCGGTGATCTGCTCGAGTGTGCTCCTGGCCGTGCCGGCTCGGCCGGTCACGCGGTCGCCCTCGACCACGCCGTGGTCGGCGAAAGCCTCCATGGTCGCCCGCGGCATGGTGTTCACCGTGCCGGCCACGACCAGCTCGGTGACGTACATCGTGTCGGGATACTCCTTCGACTTCACCCCGGTGGATGCCCACAGCGGACGCTGCTTGTGTGCGCCTGCCTGCGCCAGCCGCTTCCAGCGCTCAGTCGCGATCACTTCTTCGTACGCCGCATAGCCCAGCCGGGCATTGGCCAAGGCTGCGTGTCCCTTCAGCTCGAGAGCAGCGCTGGTCCCGACAGCCTCGAGCCGGGCGTCGACCTCGGTGTCGATTCGGCTGACGAAGAACGACGCAACGGACTGGATCTGCCCGAGGTCGAGGCCGTTGGAGCCGGCTTGTTCGAGGCCGGTGAGGTAGGCGTCCATGACCTCGCGATAGCGCTGCTCGCCGAAGATCAAAGTGACGTTGACGCTGATGCCCTGGGCAATGGCGGCGGTGATCGCAGGCAGCCCCTCCTTGGTGGCGGGGATCTTTACCAGCACGTTCGGCCGGTCGACGGCCGCCCACAGTGCTTCAGCAGACTCGATGGTGCCGGCCGTGTCGTTGGCCAGCGTAGGTTCGACCTCGATCGAGACCCGACCGTCTGCTGAGTTGCCCGTCGCCAGCGGTGCGAGCAGGTCACACGCATCGCGCACGTCCGCGGTGGTGAGTGCGAAGACCACCTTCTCGACCGACTCACCCGTCGAGACGAGCTCGCGGAGCTGCTTGTTGTAGCGCTCACCGTCGGCGATGGCCTTCGCGAAGATGGTCGGATTTGTCGTGACGCCGACCACCGAATCCTCCTCCATGAGCTTCGCCAGTTCGCCGGACTCCAGGAGTTCTCGGGACAGGTCATCCAGCCAAATCGAAACCCCGGCATCGGCCAAGGCCTTCAAACGGTCATTCATCGTTACTCCAATCGGATCGACAACGTCATACCCCGCGGATGAAATGTGGGGGCCTACCGCAGTCGGGTGATGGCCCGGAACACACGTCCGATACCCCGGGCCGAGGTGCGCTCGCCAGCCAGTCGGCAGCGTCGGACAGGCCTCTCGTCGCCACGTTCATGGCAGGCGCCGATGACTGACCAGACCACGGCCTACGAGGTCGGACAATTCGCCCAGCACGGTACGCCGGCGTAGTACTGCGGTGGAGCCGGCTGCGGCGTGCCCCATTCCGTCGAGAGTCTCGCGCAGGACCGTGATCGAATCGATCGCCGGCGACCAGCCGAGCTCCTGCCTCGCTCGAGTGCTGTCCAGGGCAGGCGCGGCGCACCCCAGATCCAGCCAGCCCGGAGCCACCGGCTGGAGCCGTGCCTGCCAGGTGGCCCGCATCAATGCCCGGACCAGCCAGATCGGGGTGTCCAGCCAACGGGCGCCGAGAGCGTCGGCGATCATCGCCGCGCTGATCGGCATCGCCGCCGCCAGGTTGAATGCTCCGACCGCGCGCTGCTGCAGGACACGAACGATCGCATCCGCAACGTCGTCTGCATGCACCATCGCAATCGACAACCCAGCCGGCATCGGCAGCACCGGTACTGCGTTGACAGCCTTGGCAGGCAGCAGCGCCGGCAGGGCGTACCGCAGCAGTGCGCTCCCCGCGGAACGCTGGCCGATGATCCCAGGCCGCAACCGGGCAACCGCCGTACCATCGACAGTCTGCTCGAAGGAATCCAGCAGTCTCTCGGCCGCGACCTTGTGCCTGCTGTACGACGAGCTCGGCACCCCGTTCACCGGCCAGCGCTCGTCCACCGGGGACATGTCGCGTTTGGGTGAATAGGCGCCTACGGACGACATGTGAACGATCTGGCCGACGTCCATCGCGGCGCAGGCGTCCAGGACCCGTTGCGTCCCACCGACCCCGACGGCCTCCAGGTACTCGACCTGATGCGAGGGCTGGAATCCCCACGCCAGATGCACCACCGCATCGGCACCACTGACCGCCAGACGGAGAAGGTGTCCGCTGTCGGGGACCGACAGATCGATCGACACCCACCTCGGTCCATCCATCACGGCGTAGTCGGGAGTTCGGCGTGCCACCGCGACGATGTCGTGTTCGCCGGCCGCTTGCAGGCGCCGGATCAAGGCGCTGCCCACGCTTCCGCTGGCGCCGGTGATGGCGATCTGCATGATGCTCCCAGAGCTTCGTCGTGACGATGAGATCCTCCGGCTACTTGGAGGACTTCTTCTTGGCTGCAGCCTGCGCCTTGCCTTTGACGGTCCCCTTCAGGTCCTGAACGGCGGAGTACGTTCCGAACAGCGCAGGGTCGGGAGCAGGCGCGGTTCCCGGGCCGCCCAGCGGTTCGGGATCGGCCAGGTAGTCCAGGGGGTCGTCCCCCTGGGTCCAGCCGCCCTTCTTGCCATCCGTGCCGTCCGGCAGACGCCAGATCGTGTGGTTGTCCTCCTGGTCTTCCTCGTCGAACAGCGCGTCAGGCACGATCGGCCCTTCCAGCCCGTCGGCCTCGAGCTCTTCGATCGCCTTCAGCCATTGCTTCTGATGGACCGTGTCGCGGGCGAGGTTGAACTGCAGCATCGCCTTCACACCGGGTCATCGGTCATGTTGTACAGCCGCGCGGTCTGCAGGCGTCCGTGCGCCTCGGCGGCCGCGTTCGCCCGGAAGTCGGCGAGCAAGTTGCCGCTAGCAACGATATATCGGCCGTTCCAGGGCACACCCTGACTGTCCGCCGGCAACGCACTCACCTCCCGGCCGCAGTCTGCTGATTGGGCTGCTGCCGGGTCCGGGGCAACGATCGAGATGACAGCTGTCCGGCCCCCTCAGGGACAGATGCTCTCGCGATTCGGTACCCGAGCCGGACACCCGCAAACGGACCCTGCACAAGTTTCAGGGACGCCTCGATTGCCCCAGGACGACCGCCCGCTCGGCGATTGCCACCTGTCAGTTGCCGTCAGACAGGCTTGGATCTCGCGCGACCGGCGCGGGATGGCAGTTGGCGGGTTTTGATGAATGTGGACGCGACCTCATGCAGCCTGACATTGCTGTCCTGGGAATAGCGTCGCAGCACCGCGAACGACTGCGCGGCATCCAGTCCGAGCCGCTCCATCAACATTCCCTGCGCCTGCCCGATGACAGTGCGCGCGTCGATGGCCAGCGCGAGCATCGCCGCTTCGCGTGCTGCGGCGATCGCAACGGACGCGTGGCAGGCCAGGAGATTCGCCGCCTCTTTGTCCGCGTCGGCGAACCGGCCGGGCAGTACCGAACACAAGTTCAGCAAACCGAGATCGGCCTGGCCGGTCCGCAGCCGGATGCCGAGCAGGCTGCGCACGCCGAGCCGGGCCGCCGACGGCCCCCATCGCGGCCACCGCTGATCGTCGAGCGTATCGCTGACCACCACGCTGCAGCGCTCGGCGTTCAGCCAAGCGCTCGGACCCTCGCCGCAGTCGGCCTCCAACTGAAAGGCAGCCGCGCTGCGCGGATCGATCGGCACAGCCGGGGTCAGCCGGCCGCCACGCTTGCGAAGCATCACCCCGGCGAGATCACACGGTATGACCCGCGGAGCCAGCTGGACGACGAGCGCGACGGTCTCTTCGAGGCCGCCGGCATCCTGGAGATCCATGGCGAGCCGCGCGAACCCGGCGGCGTACGCCAATCCCCCGGCTCGGATCCGATCCGAGTCCACAGCCATGGCATCGAACGAGCCGTCGACGGGCGTCGTGGGCAGGGAGAGGTAACGCGCGGATGACGCGGTGCTGTGCATGGGCCCGACTCTCTGAGAACACTCCGTGATGACTGTCTGGAGTGCCACCGGGTCTAGGGCAGCAGTAACAACCCGCGCTCGGATGAACTTGTGCATCCGACACGGCAAATCTATACCTGGCGTCCTGTCATCCCAACAGCTGATGACAGATCTTCTGCCGTGAGCCACAGGCCGCTGATCCGCTTGACCGCACCGTCCAGGCTCCGCACCGGATCAGGAGTATGCGGCCAGCCAGGACCCGCCGCGCACATCACGACTCCCCTACCCGCGATGGTGCGATAAAACTCCATCGATTCGCGACGCCGGATCAAAGCCCACAACACGACGATCGAGGGGGTGATGCGGGCGATTGCGGCGGTGGCTGCGCCGGCCGGCAGACCAGGACCGAGAAAGACCGTCGGGATGGCCAGACCGAGCAGGACTCCCCGCAACATCTTCAGCGGCAGGCAATGCCGCTCTCCTGGACAGCAGACCAAGAGGACTGGATGTTGCGCATCCGCGGCCGGTGGCCGGAGCAGGTCGGTATGGCGGTCGACGGCGTCCGAGACCGCCTGGGTCAGGACGAGCTCGATGTCGATGCAATCGCCGGCCGCCACGTATCGGGCCTCCAGCATTCGCAGTGCCGGACGGATCACCTGGTCCCAGGCCGATGACAGACCTCGTTGCGTCAAGCAGGTCTGGAGCTCCTCGGCCAACGACTGCAGGCGCGCTGTAGATGCCAGCTCCACGAGGGAGCGAGCCTCGAGCTCGGTCCACACCTCCGCGACGTCGTCATCGGCGCCGCCGGCGGTCGCGGACAACAGCGCGGCCTCACGGGCCGGTGTCCCCGCCGCGATGAGATTCCGCATCCGCTGCAGTCGCTCGACATCCGCGCGGGTGTAGCGGCGATGCTGCCCAGGCGAGCGCTGCGCAGGACCTACCTGGTAGCGGCGCTCCCAGCTACGTAAGGTCACCGCGGGAATCCCCAGCAGTGCCGCGACCCGCCCGACCGCGAACACCGTTCCGTGTCCCGTGGGCGCCACTTGGCCTCTGCGGTCCGTCACGACATCCACCATCCCGGGCCGAAACTCGCTCGACGAAGCGCCGGGCGAGTCGCCTGGGGTACGGGCGACACACGACCTTCCAGCACTATAAGGGGCGTTTGCGCCCAGCAGGACCGGGACACCGTCCGGGAATACACGCGCGATTCTCCGACGGGACCACGAACAGCGGGAGTACCGATGGCACACCATGAGGCATGGACGACGGTGGATGTCGCGCCGAACATCCTTTTCGACTATCTGTCCGATCTCGGCAACCTGCCCGAGTACCTGCCGCGACTGCGCGACGTACACCGGACCCACCCTGTTCCCGACGAAGCGCAGGGACTGGAAGCGCGGCGTCCCAAGCAGGCGGTGCACGAAGACGTCGAAGTGACGGCCGAGGTGCCGTCAGGACGCGAGGTGCACAGCGACGCCTGGATCGAGGTCGTCGAGGAGAATCGCAGCCTCCGCTGGGGATCACCCGACGAAAGCGACTACCACGGCGAGCTGGACGTCGACTTCGTTGCCGACGGCACCTCGAAACTGACCGTCCGCCTCGACACCGCCCACCCCGCGGACCAGAACACCGACGAAGAACTTCGACGCGTCCTCGACACCATCAAATCCTCGCTCGAAACGACATCTCGGGTAGGCGGGCCCGCAGCCCCTGAGTGACCTCGCAGGCGGACTATTTCGGGAGCGTGTCCGCCTTGACGGCGTTTCGGCTGCCGAGAGGGCGGGGCTCGCCTTTCGTGGTGTCCCGCGCCGTCTGTTGCTCGGCCTCGGCGTTGACCTCGGCTCCGAGCAGTACGGCGTACGCGGTCAGCCACAGCCACAACATCAGGACCACCACTGCCGCCAGGCTGCCGTACGTCTTGGCGTAATTGCCGAACGTCGCGACATAGACCGAGAAACCGATCGACGCAATCAGCCAGATGATGGTGGCGACGACGGCGCCGATGGAGACCCAGCGGATGCGTGGCGCATCGCGGTCCGGCCCGAGCCGGTAGGTGACGGCAAGCGCCACCGAGATCAGTACGACGGCGAGCACCAGCCGTACCACCACTAGCAGGATCCGGACCGGTGGTGCGACGTGGTCCCCGATCGCGGCGCCCGCCGTGAACAACGCGATCGCGAGCAGGACGAAGACGATCGCGCCCAGCGTCATACCCAATGCCAGCAGCTTGCGGCGGACGAACCCGCGCGTCTCTTCCTCGTCGTAGGCGAGGTTGACGGCGGTCAGCAGGTATCCGACGCCTCCTGATGCGCTCCACACAGCGGCGATCACGGCGATCGCGACGCCGATCCCCAGCCCCTGCCGCGGCGCCGACGTCAGAGCGTCGAGCTGCTGGAGCAGCAGCTCGCGCCCTGACGCCGGCATGGCGGCCGTCAGATCCTCGACCTGGTTGCGGATCCGGGCCGGATCCGCAACCAGTCCGTAGGCCAGCACACCGGCGACGACGGCAGGAAACAGCGAGAGGAAGCCGAAGAACGCGACCCCGGCCGCGAGCAACGGAACCTGGTCGGCCTTGGCCTCGGCCCAGGCCCGCCGGATCACCTGCCACCAACCGGATGCCGGGATCTGTGTCGGCTTCTCCGCATCCACTCCCGGAACGTCCGGTCGTCGTTCGCCGTTCATCAGCTCGAGGAACCGGCCTGCCGGACGTTGTCCGCCGAATCCTTCGCGCCTTCCGCCACCTGCTGAGCCGCCGAACGACCCTCGTCCGCCACATCCGTGGCCGCCTCGGACGCGGACTGCTTGACGTTCTCGACCGCCTCTTGCGCCGGCTCCTGGAGGTTGTCCTTCAGGTCCTGGGCCACCTGCGCGGCCTGCTCCCGCACCGGACCTGCGGCTTCCATCGCCTTGTCCTTGGTGTCCTGGGCGAGCTCGCGCTCCCGCGTCGACGCAGGCACCGCCGCGGCGACCACCCATCCCGCCGCGAAGGCGATCAAGCCGGCTGCCAGCGGCGTACCACGCGTCCGCGACCGAGCCATCTCCGGCGCTGAACCGACAGCGTCACCGACCTTGCTACCGGCGTCCTGCACGGTCGACACAGCCGAACCCGCCGTATCGCTCACGGATCCGCCCATCGACTCGGCCGAACCCATCACGTGCTCCTTCAACCGACGGACGCCGCCGCGGGCCCGGTCGACCCGCCGGCCGACCACGCGACCCGGGCTGACCTTCTCTGTCAAGGCGTCGACATCGCGGCCCACCTCGCGGCGGGTCTGCTCGATGTTGCGCTTCAGCTCTTCCGGGTCTTCAGCCATTTCGCGTCCTCCTTGAGTGATTCGACCGTCTGGTCGGGTTTCGGGCTTACTTCCTGCAGTTCCTTGCGTCCCGACATCGCGAGTACGACGGCCACGACGGCCCACACGACCGCGACGATCAACGCCGCCCAGATCAGATCCATGGCCTCGTCGAGAGCCCACATCACCGTCAAGGAAAGGAAAAGAGCGACCATCCAGCCGGCGAACGCCGCGCCGCCGAGCATCCCGGCGCCCTTGCCGGCCTTTTTCGCCTCCGTCTGGAGTTCCGCCTTGGCCAGCGCGAGCTCCTGGCGGGTCAGTTGGCCCAGATCGGTGGTCAGTTGGGAAACGAGCTGACCGACCGACTCGTCCATCGACAGCCGCTGCGGACTGCTACCGGGTGGTGATCCGTCCAATGTCATCTCACCACTCCGAACCCGGCGCGCGCGGAGGCGTGACCGGCGTAGCCATCGGCGCCGCGGGCGGCGGGACCAGGTAATCGTCTGCGCCTGCCTCAGCCAGACCGTTGCCGCTGGGCAGTCCGGTATTGGCCGGCGTCACAGAATTCTTCGGGGCGTCGGTGCCACCCGATGCCAGGGCACGGGTCAGGCGTCCGGCGACGACACCGGCAGCCGCCGCGATCAGCAGGAACGTGCCCGGCTTGCGGCGCGCGTACCCACGGACCTCGTCCAGCAGGTCGGCGGGTTCGTGCTGCTGCAGGAAATCCGCGGCCTGATCGGTGAAGTCGGCGCCCTGGCGTGCGAGTTGAGCACCCAGACCGGATTGCCCGTGCTCGGCCATACCGCGCAGCTCGTCGCTCACCGAACGGAGGCCGGTGGCGGCACGGTCCTTCTGCTGACTCGCCTGCCCGGCAAGTTCCTGTCGAGTCTGGCTCGCCAGCCGCCGGGTCTCGGAACGGACGTCCGATGTCACGTCCGACACCTTCTCCTTGACCGTCCCCGCGACCTCGCGAGCGGCGTCGGCCGACGTCTCCTTCAGCTGCCCGGCTTGGTCCCGGGCGGTCTCGGCCACACCATCTGCTGGTGGGCTCTCTGCATTCATCCGTTGATTCGTCGTATGCGACATGTGACGGCTCCTTCCAGGAGCAATTGACTGACGTCACGAGGCGCCGCGCCTCCTACGCCGTACGACAACGGCGGCACCAAAGGTGGGGATGGCCTGGTCAAGGCCGGCGGGCGCAGCATTTCTGCCTCGCAACAAGGACTTACCGAAATGGCACACTGCCGTACCACCAAGGAGATCAGCCGACCGGTACCCGCTGCCAAACACGCGAATCTCTTTCGTAGCAGTGCATGCGAGTCGGGTACTGGCAGTGCACCACACAGTGCGAGAGGACGATGAGATGCCCGGCGACGTTGTTGATCTGATCATGCAGGACCACCGCGAGGTGGAGCGGCTGTTCGACGAACTCCAGGAGAATCCGGAGAAGCGCCCGAACTTGCTGCCGGTGCTGACTACCCTGCTCACCGCCCACAGCCGGGCCGAGGAAGCCGAGGTCTATCCGGTCGCCGCGGCCGAAGCCGGCGAGAAGGAAGAGGTCTCGCACAGCCAGCAGGAGCACATCGAGGCCGACCAGCTGCTCGCGAAGCTCGCCGAGACCGATCCGACGTCGCCCGCGTTCGACAAGGCGCTGCAGAACCTGATCGACGCGGTGTCACATCACGTCGAAGAGGAAGAGACCAAGGTCCTGCCCGGAATGCGGTCCAACTTGTCGGACGAACGCCGTACCGAGCTCGGCGAAGCCTTCGCTGCCAGCCGCAAGCAACACCTCGGCGAACAACCCGGCGACATCACCCGCGAGCAACTCGCGCAGCAGGCGAGCAACGCCGACATCAAGGGGACGTCCGGCCTGCCCAAGGACAAACTCCAGCAGAAGGTCCAGAAGGAAGCAGACCTCTGACGATCGCGCGGCGGTACGTAGAACCGCCGCAGTAGAGCGCTTCGCGCCGGACGGCACACGGCCAGGCCGAGTGCAGCCAAGCTCGTAAGCCGGGTCTCGACCTGGCGGCCGGGACTGGGTCCGGCGCGAAGCCCGCCCCACGAGCTGCGCCCCGACCTGATGGCGCCCCGACCTTATGGCGCCGGGTCCTGTGGTCTGGTTTTGTGTCGGTCGCGGAGTTGGTCGGTGGTGGTGTTGATGTCGGTGACCTGCCCGGCCAGCGTGGGGTTGCTGTTCTCGAGTTGCGCTCCGGCCTCGGCCAACGGCGCGAGCAAAGCTGAGCTGTCGTCGTCGCCGAGTGCGTGCAGAAGGCGGTCGACGCTTTCCTGGGCATCGGTGTCGAGGTCGTCGAGCGCGGTGATCTGCGCGGCGAGCCGGCGCAGCTGGGCCGCGTTGTCCCGCGCCCATCGAGTGACCGCCCGTTCGCCTGCGCGGCGGTCCCGCGCCGCCTGCACCCGCTCCTCGCCGGTCATGTCCGGCTGGTCGGCGCTGTGCGGGTTGAGTCGCAGATAGCGGCGCTCGGCCGCCTGCCGGCTGGCAACGCCGAGCGCGGGGGCGAGATCTGCCCAGCTGACACCCTGGTCACGGGCAGCACCGATCAGGATCGGCTCCCAGGCCGCGAGCCGCTCCTGGACGCCCCGCAGGTCGGCCAACGCCGTGAGAACGCTCGCCGAGTTGACGGCGTACCCTCCCTCGGCCTTGGGCGTGAGGTGCTGAACCATCCGCTCCACCGCGGCAAGTGCGGCCGCGACCGGAGTCGCCGCATCGTCCATCTGGTCGTCAGCGGCCACTCCCCCACCTCATCATTCGGTGTCAGCGATTGGATGACATCCACGCTTGTCATCGTTTGGATGACATGTTATACCGGAGGTGCGTATTGACACCACAGGACTCGATGCCACAGGAGGTGCAGACGATGTTGATGCGCACAGACCCGTTCCGGGAGTTCGACCGGCTCGCCCAGCAGGTGTTCGGGAGCCAGACGCCGGGCACGTGGTCGCGTCCGACCGCGATGCCGATGGACGCCTACCGGCAAGGCGATCAGTACGTCGTTTCCTTCGATCTTCCCGGTGTCGCACCGGACGCGATCGAACTGGACGTGGAACGCAACGTGCTTACCGTCAAGGCCGAGCGCAGGCCGCTCGAGCTCGGTGACGATGTGGAGATGCAGGTTGCCGAGCGCCCGCTCGGGGTGTTCTCGCGGCAACTGTTCCTCGGGGACACGCTGGACGCCGAGCGGATCGAGGCCCGCTACGACGCCGGCGTACTCACACTGAGGATCCCGATCGCCGAGCGAGCCAAGCCGCGCAAGATCTCGATCGCGAGCACCGACAGCGATCGCAAGGAGATCAACGCCTGACCAGGCGCCGGCGCCAGGGCACGTTGTTGTCGATGGGGTGAGATCGATGACGGTGGACACACAGCAGCTGGACACACAGCAACTCGACGAGGCCTTCCTCGACCTGGCGCTCGCCGATGACGAGCTGCTCCGGGCCGAGTTCGATGCCCTGATCGCCGCCAGCTGGGAATCACCGTCCGAACCACCGCTCGACAAGCCCTGCCCACCCGGCGGTGGACACTCGGCGTGGCCACGGTCGCGCCGGGCACGGCAGGGGAAACGTGCGCTCCGGCCGGTGCTGCCGAAGCGAACTGATGGCCGTGCTCGCGGTCCCCCGCGGCACCGGAACAGCTGACGAACCTCGGTTTCTCGTGTGAGAGGAGGTGAACCCAGCCGTCACTCGAGACAAGTCCTGACCTGTGGTGCGGCCGCCCGCCATGTCACACCTCTTCACCAGGCGGGCCGCCGCACCACCCCGAACCCGACGACCCTGCTTCAGCGGTCAGAGGCGGTGAGCACCCATGACCCAGCCTGTCACCCAGCGGCCAGACCTAGATCCGTACGACGTGCTCGGCGTAACCGCTGAAGCCTCGGACGAGGACCTCGATCACGCCTTCCGTGCACTCATCCGTCAACACACCGACACTCTCTCGCCGGGACCGGACGCCGACCAGCGCCTGCGGGAAATCCTCACCGCCTACACGACGCTGCGCGATCCCGTCCGTCGCGCCGCCTACGACCGCATCTTGACCGAGGATCATGACGTCCGTTGACGGCATCGAAACCTCCTGCGGGCACGGCATCTGGAAGACCCGCCTGGCGCCGCTCGAGCCGTTCAGTGTGGCTCGAGCGGCGCCAGGTTTGGGTTCAGCGTCGCGCGGACGCGTTCCGGCCGGTCACTGTGGATGCGATGACGACCAGAATGGCTGCGATCACGATGGCCACGAGCCAGCGGACCCAGTCTACGCCTGGGCTGCCGTTACCGCCGAACGCGGTGTAGACGAACCATCCGATGATTACCCCGCCGATTCCGCACAGGATGGTCAGCCAGATCGGGATGTTGTCCTTGTTGCCCGGAGCGACGAACTTTCCGAGTAGGCCGATGATGATGCCGGCCACGATGACTCCGATGATTTCCATGGTTCCGTTCCTCTTGTAGCCCCGAATCGCTGAGGTGATGTACCGCAGCGACCCCACCGGTGCCCAAGCCACAAACCGGCTCGTCAGCCCTCGATGCCGGTCGCCTCGTGTGAGGCGCCGACCGGCTTGCTTTCAGGCGATCCCCGTTGACGTAAGTAGATGCTGAAGACCGCCATCGATCCGACGGCAAGCAACTCCGACTGCCAGTTCTGCAGGCTGCGACTCCAGAAGTCGGCCGAGCCGACGTAGGACAGCCACGATTGCGGATCCTGAAGCTGCTTCAGCCGCTGCTCGTTGAACGCCGACCAGCCCGCGACCGACTGCACCAGCCAGCAGGCTAGGAAGATCGATCCCATCACGAGACCGAGTGACGAGGAATAGATTCTGGTCCGCAAGCCGCCGGCCCTCGCCCAGCGCGGTGAGTCGGGTCCGGCGTACGCACCGACCTTCTGGTCCTCGTCGGATTCCCGGCCGGCCTCATCGAGCGGCTTGGACTCTGGCGAACCGCGTTGTACCAGCCAGACGGTCAGGACGATGTAGAGCAGGAACTGCAGGTACTCGCTCTGCCAGTTCTCGGTGACGTCGACGGCGAAGTCTGCGGAGGTGACGTACCGGCCGAACGTAATCGTCGCCAGTCCGTCGGCGACCTGGCCGTTGTTGAACTCCGCGAGGCCGGCGAAGGCCTGCCCGACCAAGGCACCCAGGAACAGCAGTCCGAAGACCAGGCTGAGGGAGTTGTCGCGCACGAAGCCACGCGCTCGGGTCATCGGTTGATCACCCCCAGGGTGAGGAAATACGCCAATCCGACGAGGACGACGGCCAGGTAGACGATGAACATCACGCGCATCGGCCGTTCACCCCTTGACCTTGCAGTCATAAGGCATTTGATCGTGCCGGATACAAGCCGCGGCGACGATCTTCCAGCCGTCGCCGAACTCGGCGAGGAAGGCAGTGTCCCCGTTCATCCGCGCGTACGCCTGAGTGCCGTACTTCCGCAGTTCGACCACCGTGCCCGCCGCGGGGATGTCCTCGTCGAGGATCGCCGCAGAACACGACGTCTGCGCCGACTGTTCCACCTCGTGGCGGGTCTGTGGCGCCAACAACCCGCAGGCCGCTGCGGCGTCGTGCACTTCGATTGCGTGATAGAACCGGTCCGCCGCGCTAGAAGATGCCTCAGGCAACTTCGAGCCACATGAGCTGACCGTGAGTACGATCGCGCCCATCACCACGCCGACAACCCACCGTCTCATACCGAACAGGTTCCCAAGCCGATGCGCCGTGAGGCGTCGCCTGTGGGGGGCCGGATGATCAGTCGGGTAGCTTGCGGGTCTCGATCAGTTGGAGCGCGACGGCGTGCAACTTCGTGTTGGTGTCCTGGGAGTAGCGCCGCAGTATGGCGAAGGCCCGGTCGCCGTCGAGGTTGTAGCGCTCCATCAGGATGCCCATTGCCTGGCCCACGAGTTTGCGGGCGTCGACTGCCTGGGCGAGGTTGTCCTCCTGCCGGGCGCTGGCGACAGCGACCGAGGCGTGCCGGGCGAGGATGTGCGCGATCGCCTCTTCGTCAGGACCGAAGGCATCCAGCCGGGTGCTGTACAGCCCCAGCACCCCGACCGTGCCGGCCGCGGTGGTCAGTGGCATGTCCAGAACGCTGCGCACACCGAGCTCGAGGACTTTGCCGGCCCATTCCGGCCAGCGGTCGTCCGAGGCGGTGTCGCGGACCAGGACGATCGAGTGCTCACGCATCGACTCCGCCAACGGGCCCTGGCCGCCGCCGACCTGCAACGCGTAGATCTCGGCGACCACCGGGTCAGTGACCGCAGGAACCTGCAACTGCCTGCCACTGACAACGAGCGCAACGCCGGCATGGGAGCAGTCCAGCGCCTGCAAGGCGAACTCCACGACGGCGTCGACGGTCTCTTCCATCCCGTCGGAATCGTGCAGGTCGAGCGCGAGCTGGGCGAACCGTTCGGCCGCGGCGCCGCTGGTCAGATCGATCATGGTCACCTCGGGTCCCTCCGGGCTGGCGACGGCGACTTCTCGGCGGTGAGGCCTGCGCGAGTCGTGCCGGGAGGTGGAACGATGATGCCCATAAAGTCAAGCTAGCTTGACGCTGACCCGGTGTCAAGCTACCTTGACGCTGTGAGTGGTGACATGAGACAGGCTCCCGACGGTGCGGATACCAGGGGCCTGGAAGAGCTGCTCGACGTGTTGCGGGTCAGCGATCAGCGGGAGTCCTATGAGCGCGGGATCGAGCAGGAGCAAGCAGCAGGCCGTCCGGTCGCGGTGCTGGTGAACGCACTGGCGGATCTGCCGGGCGTCACCGGGCTGGAGGCGCTGCGGGCAAGCAGGCGCGTGGTGGAGCTGCTGACGGCTGCCCGGTGGCACCTGATGCGCCAGGCCCGCGAGGAGGGCTCCAGCTGGAGCCAGGTCGGCAGCGCCTTGGGCATGAGCAAGCAGGCCGCCTACGACTTCTACCGGCGCAAGCTCGACCAGCAGGACGAATCGGTCACCCCTGACAGCGACGAGGTGGCGCGATCACGAGCAGCGCTGGACGAGAAGTCCAACGGCTGACCTTGCCGCGCCACCGACCTTCACGAACCCATACCGCGACTCATCCTGTGGCGGTCGCGCTCGCGCGGAGGTAGTGGGGTGATGCCGCCCATTCGGTCAGGAGATGTTCGGCAAAGCGGTTGTCGACGACGAGTGAGCAGCGGGCGCCGAACAGGACGTCGCCGATCGCATCGGGATGCTGCTGCACGTAGCTGCCGCAGAGGTCGTGGGCCGCGATCTGCTCATGCACGGCGTCCGCTTCGACGTGCTCAGTGAAGTACTGCGCCTGGTCGTCCGAGGCGCCGAGTCTGGCGGCGCCGGCGGCGTACTGGCGGTTGGGCAGCGTGGACGTCATCTCGAGCGCGGCCAGGTGACCGATGAGGGAGCCGGTCCACCGGCGGTGAATCGCGAACAGCGACATCACGTTCGACACGGCCAGCGTGACAGCCGGCACCTCTGCGACGTAGCGGCCGTAGCTGTCGTCGAGGCCTAGCCAGCGCATCGTCGTACGGAACAGCTCGGAATGCATCCGCTCCGGCCGACCGCCGCCGTACTCGTCGGACTCGATCTCGACCAGTGCCGCCTTCGCAGCGCCGTCGAGACGTGGGATGCCGAAGCTGTGCGGGTCGGCCTCCTTGAGCTGGTAGACCGACCGCTGCAGAACGAACTCGCGAAACTGCTCTCGCGTGGCGTGTCGACGCAGGTACGGCGCCAGCCGCGGCCCGTCATCGGCGTCGATCATCGCGCGGAGCTGCTCCGCGACCGGCTCGTCGGTCGGATCAACCCGGCAATTGGCTTCCAGCCAGTCGATCCACGGGCGCTCCCACTCGGTGCGGGCCGCAATGATCACCGGGTCCCACTGCGCGTCGGGTTCGACATCGTCGAAGCCGCGGTACTGCAGCTCGTACGCGATCCAGAGTGCAAGTTGCAGATCCTCGTCCGCGAACGGCTGACGGGGTCGCGAGATCTCGGTGGGCCGCTGTACACCCGTGAGCCGGTTGTTCAACCAGGTACTGAGCGGCCCACGCGGTGGTGGTAGTTGCATGTGTGTCTCCTCGACGCATTGACCGCGACCCGGTACCCGACCAGGAAACCGTTACAGGACTGGGTACCTGCGGTCCATGACCATGCAGGACGACAGTGCGGCACAGCTCCGCTTCTACCCGGACGGCCCGATCCTGGTGCGCGGAGACTTCGAGCTGCTGGACGAGAACGGCGATGCGATGGCGGCCGCACGCCGTACCATCGCGCTCTGCCGCTGCGGACGCACCGCCATCCCTCCGTTCTGCGACGGCACTCACACCATCCCGCAACGAACCCGAGCGAGCTGACTGCGACCTCAGGCGGTGAAAGCCGTCGCGAGCCACGGAACGACGCGGTCTGGGCCGAGGGCTCGGAGTTCATCCACGACAGGGTGTTCGACCATCGCACGTACGTCGTCCAGGCCGCCACTCGCGTACGGCTCGGCGATGTCGACGAGGTCGTGAAGGCAGCTCCGAGTCGATCGAGACACACCCGTTCGTAGATCGAGGAGCTCTCCTCCGACGCCGTCGCGGAGGGCGGACCAGCGGTTCTCCGCGATCCTCCAGGTCGGCGCGGGCGGCTGAAGAGCGCCTAGGCGATGCAGGTCGGCAAGCGCCGCGGCGAGCGCGTGTACGAACCGGGCGACAGCGCTGGTCCGTTCCACGGTTGCCTGTACGTCGAGAACCCGCAGCTCCAGCGTGCCGTAGCGGATGTGCGGTCGCAGCTCCCACCACCACTCCGACGCGTCAGCCACGGCACCTCCCCGGACAGCCCAGGACAGGTCATCGGCGTACTGCTCCCACGAGGCGATGATCGGCGGAACACCCTGTCGAGGCAGCTGTGAGGCGATCACCGGGCGCACCGAGCAGAGCCCGGTATCCCGTCCCGCAGCGAACGGCGAGGTCGCAGCGAGCGCAGCCAACTCCGGCAGTCGATCCCGCAGCGCGTGGTAAACACCCAGCGTGCAATCAGCGTCACCGAACGCCAGGTGCACCTGCAGCGAGGAGACCAACTGCCGCCCCACCACCTCGCGATACCGCTCCGCGAGCCTCGCTGCCCGTTCGGTGCACGACAACTCAACGGGTCCGTCGACGAGGGGGTGAACCGGCGCCGCGATCGCGGCCACGTCCGAGCCGCACTCGTCGGCCACGAGTTGCCGGCACCTACGCAGCTCCTCGACCGCCTCAGCCACGTCAGCGTGAACGGACGTCGCGATCTCCAGCTGGCAGGCCGGCAGCTCACGCTTGACCCGAGGGTCCCCCACTCCCGCAACCACCGCGCCGGCATCCGCGGGTAACCAGCTCCCGCGACGTACCACCAGCAACTCTTCCTCGAGTCCCACAGTTCCTGCAACGGTGCTGGAGAACAACGCGCAGAGCCGCCCGGCGTCGGGCGGCGGAACGGCGGACTTGGTGTTGGTCACGCCATCCTGTTACCTCCCGTTCCTAAGCCAACCCTCAGACGCATAGGCGGATGAGACGTGGGTACCCGGATCGAGCGCAGACAGCGTCTGTGCGGGGGCGGCACCGGCCGGAGGCGAGTGATGATGACGACGAACCGCTCGGTCTGGCAGGCGACTGCGACGATTCCGGAGTACGGCGCAATCGCCGGCGACCAGCACTGCGACGTTCTCGTCGTCGGTGGCGGCGTGATCGGACTGACGACCGCGCTGTACCTGCAGCAGGAGGGGACCGACGTCGTACTGCTCGAGGCCGCGCGGATCGGCGCTCGAACCAGCGGCAACACCACAGGCAAGGTCACCTCGCAGCACGGCGCCATCTATGCAAATCTGGTCGACCGGCACGGACGCCACAAGGCCGAGCAGTACGCCTCGGCCAACCAGGGCGCGGTCGACCAGATCGCACTGCTGGTTGACCGGCTCGGTATCGAATGTGAGCTGACCAGAGGCCCGTCGTTCGTCTACTCAGCAAGCAATCTGCAGCGCGAAGCAGATGTCGCGTGGGATCTCGGTCTTCCTGCACAGCTCGCAGAACCTGACGAGACGGGACTTCCGGAACAGGGCACCTCCGCTGTGCGCTTCGACGACCAAGTCATGCTCCACCCGCTCCGCTACCTCGCCGGGCTCGCCCGCGCCTTCGTCGAGGCAGGAGGGCGGATTCACGAGCACAGCCGAGTCACCGAACTCGATGCCAGCGACGGCCGTGTCGAGGCGCTGACCGCGGTCGGGCCACGAGTCAGCGCAGCACACGTCGTGGTCGCCACGCTGCTGCCGATCGGCACCGTGGGCGGGTACTTCGCCCGCACCAGACCGAACCAGTCACACGGGATCGCCGTACGGCTACCAGTCGAGGCACCGGCCACCATGACTATCTCCGCCGACGCACCCGTGCGCTCTACACGACCGTGGCCAGGCGGTGGACCCAACGGACTCATCGTGGTCGGCGCCGGCCACGAAACCGGCGCCGAGCAGGACACGGACGCGGCGTACCGGAGTCTCATCGACTGGGTCGGATCGCTCTGGAACACCGATGCGCAGCCCGACTATCGCTGGTCGGCCCAGGATTACAGCAGCCCGGATCTGCTCCCGTACGTCGGCAGGGCGCCCGGCTCGCCGATCCTGATCGCGACCGGCATGAACAAATGGGGCCTCACCAACGGAACCGTTGCCGCCGGCATCTTGCGCGACACCATTCTCGGCCGCGACAATCCCTGGAGCGAGCTGTACGACGCCAGGCGCATCGGCGACGCACGCGCAGTCGCGGAACTCGTCAAGGACAATCTCAAGGTCGGCAAGGAGTTCGCCACCGGGCACCTCAGCCGGATCCTCGGCCGCGGGCTCGATCACGTCGAGGTCGGCGAAGGCGGCCTGTACGACCTCGACGGCAAGACAGTCGGCGCGTACTGCGATCACGACGGTCGCCTGCACACCGTCGTACCCGTCTGCACCCACCTCGGGTGCCCCTTGCGCTGGAACCAAGGCGACACCACCTGGGACTGCAACTGCCACGGCTCCCGCTTCACACCCGACGGCTCCGTCCTCGACGGCCCGGCGACAACCTCACTGGCCAAGCCCGACAACTGAGCAGTTGCCCGGCCGACGGTTTCCGACCGTCTCTCGATGGCAACCGGGTGATTCGGAAGCGTGGAAGGGAGATTGCGGATGGCAACGTTGCGGGCGTTGGTGCTGAGTTGTTCGCTGAAGAAGTCACCGGCGAAGTCGAGTTCGGAGCTGATCGGGCGTGAGTTGCTCACCGCCCTGGCCGACCATGACGTCGACGGCGAGCTGGCCCGGGTGGCCGACCATGATGTCCGGTTCGGGGTCAGTGTCGACGAGGGCGACGGCGACGAATGGCCGGCGCTGCGGGCGAAGGTGCTTGCCTCGGACATCTTGATCATCGCGACCCCGATCTGGATGGGGCAGCCGGCGAGCGTGTGCAAGATGGTCCTGGAGCGGTTGGACGCCGAGCTGTCCGAGAAGGACGAGCAGGGCCGGCCCTTGGTGTACGGGAAGGTCGCCGTGGTCGGTGTCGTGGGCAACGAAGACGGCGCTCATCACGTCACCGCAGAGGTGTTGCAGGCGTTGAACGACGTCGGGTTCACGATCCCGGCCGCGGGGGCGACGTACTGGGTGGGAGAGGCGATGGGCTCGGTCGACTACAACGACGCCGGTCCGAAGCCCGACACCACCGGCCTCACCACCAAGACCGCCGCCGCGAACGCCGCCCACCTGGCCCGCCTCCTCCGCGACCAGCAATACCCAGCAATCGAGGGCGACTGATGACTGCACAACTTGCCGCCACTGTCCTGGGAACCCCCGATCCGCCCGCGTTGGCCGACTTCTATCGTGAGCTGCTGGGCTGGGTGGAGATGAGCCGGGAGCCGGGATGGGTCCGGCTGCGTCACCCTGAGCACGAGAGGCCGGGGCTGAGCTTCCAGCTTGAGTCTGACCACGTTCCACCGGTCTGGCCGCAGCACCCAGGCGTCCAGCAGATGCAGGCACATCTCGACGTCCAGGTCGACGACCTGGATCGCGAGGTCGAGCGCGCCGTCAAGCTCGGCGCGACCGTCGAGTCACATCAGCCACAACCCGACGGCGTGCGCGTCATCCGCGATCCCCACGGTCACCTCGTGTGCCTCTTCCTGCCCGGCTACTAGCCTCGAAGGAACGCGGACAAGCTGTTGGCCAGCTCTTCCGGCGCCTGCTCTGCCATGTGGTGGCCGGACTTGATGCCGTGTCCTTCGACCTGGCGGCACCAGGGCCAGCGTCGGGCACTCGATCCGCCGACCGGCCGCGCGATCGGTCTCGTCGTTGTGGCGATCGATCCCGAGTCCGGCCCGATGGCCATCTATGCAGGGCACTCGCCTGGGACGGGCGTGCGGGGCGCAGGCAGCGGGTACCGCGAGAGCACGCGACGACGAAGGGCAGATGATGAGCAGCGATCCGACAACCAGGTACGCCGGGCCGGAAGAACAGGAGCCACAGACTCAAGAGCATCCCGGGCGCAGCGGGGCGATGAACCCGGAGCCGGACTACGGCGAGCGGACCTATCGCGGCAGCGGGAAGCTGACCGGCAAGCGAGCGTTGATCACCGGCGGCGACTCGGGAATCGGACGCGCGGTTGCTCTGGCGTTCGCGCGTGAGGGCGCGGACGTGATGATCTCGCACCTCGAAACCGAGGAACAGGACGCGCGCGAGACCTGCCGCCTCGTCCGTGAGTCCGGGCGTACGGCGGCCGCGCTGGCCGGCGATATCCAGGACGAGCAGCACTGCCGGCGGCTCGTCGACGAGTGCGTGCAGGAGCTCGGCGGGATCGACATCCTGGTCAACAACGCGGCGTACCAGATGTCGCAGGAAGGGATCGCGGAGATCTCCACCGAGCAGTTCGACCGGGTGCTGAAGACCAACGTCTACGCGATGTTCTGGCTGTGCAAAGCCGCGCTCCCGCACCTTTCGGCGGGATCGGCGATCGTCAACACGACCTCGATCCAGGCGTACGAGCCGTCGCCGAACCTGCTCGACTATGCCACCAGCAAAGCGGCGATCCTCAACTTCACCAAGGGACTGGCTCAAGAACTGGCTCGGAAGGGCATCCGGGTGAACGCCGTCGCACCCGGGCCGATCTGGACGCCGCTCATCCCCGCGACGATGCCCGCCGACAAGGTCGGCGACTTCGGCGCCGACACCCCACTCGGCCGAGCCGGCCAGCCCGCCGAACTCGCACCCCTCTACGTCTTCCTCGCCTCCGACGACTCCACCTACATCACCGGCGAACGCATCGGCGCCACCGGCGGCCGCCCCCTCCCCTGATGATCGACACGCGGACGAACTCCCGCAGCAGCGCGCGACCAACTCGTCACCTCAGTTGCTCCGGGGATGGGGGTTTGAAGGTTGCGCGGTAGGCGGATGGGCTGAGGCCGGTGCGGCGCGTCAGGTGTTGGCGTAACGAGTCGGAGGTTGCAAGGCCGCTCAGCTGGGCGACCTGGTCCATCGGCAGGTCGGTGGTTTCGAGAAGTTCGCGTGCTCGGACCACACGATGGTGGAGCAGCCATTGCAACGGACTCACACCGGTCTCGGCGTGGAACTGTCGCGCCAGGGTCCGGACGCTGACGCCGGCGTGGTCGGCCAGGTCCGCGCGGGTCAGCGGGCGGCTCAACCTCTGCAACGCCCACTCCCGCGTCGTGGCAAGGGAGGTATCGGTCTCGCTCGGCAGCGGTGACTCGATGAACTGCGCCTGCCCGCCAAGGCGAACCGGTGCAGCGACCACGAGACGAGCAACGGTATTCGCCGCGGCAGCTCCGTAATCCCGCCGGACGAGATGGACACACAGATCGATGCCCGCAGTCAGCCCAGCAGAGCTCAGTACGTCGCCGTCGTCGACATACAGCACGTCCGGTCTCAGCTCGACCAGAGGGAACCGCGCGCGAAACTCGTCCGACCTGTCCCAGTGCGTCGTCGCCGGCCTGTTGTCCAGCAGACCCGCTTCGGCGAGGACGAACGCGCCGGTGCAGATCGAGACCACCCGCTTGCCGGCGGCATGCGCCCGACGGAGCGCCGCCAGGATGCGGGGGTCGATGTCGTCTCGAGCCGACGTGCCGGTGACGAACACCGAGTCCGCCTCGTCGATCGCTTCGAGGCCCTGCGCAACCATCACCTCGACCCGGCCCTGCGACGCGACCGCCCCGGGCTGCGCCGTGCAGATCTGTACGTCGTACCCCGGCCGGCCGTCGATCATCACCGCACCCAGCACGAGGTCCGGGATCGACAGGTCGAAGGTGGTCACCGGCGGTACTGCGACAACAGCGACGCGATGCATGGCCCGATTCTCCTGACACGTGGCATTCGAGCCACTATCGTAGCCGCGCTCTCGCTCCGAAGATCGACTCAGCGCCCGAGGCCGGGCGCAGGAGATGTCAGACGAAGGAGAGCCATGACCACCTATCTCGTCCTTGGCGCCGGCGCCACCGGGGCGGCCGTCGCGCGTCAACTGGCAGACGGCGGAGATGAGGTCCGACTGTTGTCCCGCCGAGGTAGCGGGCCGGCGCACCCGCGGATCGAACGGGTGCCCGCCGACGCGAACGACGCGGCCGCGCTGACCGAGCACGCGGCCGGTGTGCAGACCATCTTCAATTGCGCGATGCCGCCGTACGACAAGTGGCCGGCACTGTTCCCACCGCTGGCCGCCGCGAATCTGGCGGCGGCTCAACGATCTGGCGCCGACTACGTGATGCTCGGCAACATCTATGCGTACGGCGCTGTCGAGGGACCGTTGTCAGCAGATCTCCCGCTTGCGCCGACGAGCGTGAAGGGCAAGGTCCGCGCCCGGATGTGGGAAGACGCGCTGGCAGCGCACGAAGCTGGACGCGTTCGGGTCACAGAAGTCCGAGCCAGCGACTTCCTCGGCGCCGGCGCCGTCTCGCCCTTCACGTTGATGATCGGAGCGCGCGTCCTCGCAGGCGAACCCGCTGCGTTCCCGGGCGACCTGGATGCACCGCACAGTTGGTCCTACACGGAGGACGCAGCACGTACGCTGATCGCGGCCGCTCGCTCGGACCACTCTTGGGGCCGACCCTGGCTGGTGCCGTCCACGTCGGACGACTCCGCCAGGGCGTTGGCGATCCGGCTCGCCGAGGCTGCCGACGTACCTGCCCCGCGACTGAGCGAGCTATCCGCGGCCGAGCTGGAACAACTCGGCCGACAGGATTCGATCGTGGCCGAACTGTCCGAGATGAGGTATCTCCTCGATCGGCCGACCATCCTCGACGCCTCGCCGACCACCTCCATCCTCGGCATCCAACCGACCGCGGTCGACGTCGTACTGAGCGAGATGGCCAAGCACCACGCAACAACCGCCGGCTAAACCGTTGCGTAGTAGGCCTCGACTGCTTCGTGGTCGACTGAGGTGTCCGGTTTGATGCCGAGTGCTTCGTAGTGTTTGCGGCGGGCGCGCATGTCGGCGAGCAGGATGGCCCGGGCGTGAACCGCGACCTCGTCGGCGACCTCGGCCGGTACGACGATGACGCCGTCGTCGTCGCAGCCGATCATGTCGCCGGGGTTCACCTGGGTGCCGCCGCACGCGACGGTGGTCTGCGTCTCGACCACCTTGATCCGGCCCGGGATGATCGTGCGGCCGCGGGCGCGGGAGCAGATCGGGGTGCGTTGGGCAACGATCTCGGCGGTGTCACGGCAGTACCCGTCGGTGACGATGCCGGCGGCACCGGCCTGCACCGCGCCCATCCCGTTCTCCGAGCCCCAGAACCCGACCTCCTTGCCGCCACCCGCGTCCATCACCACGACGTGTCCGGGCTCCAGGTCGCCGGGCAGCCGCACGTTGCCGGTCTCCTCGAACCAGATCCGGTGTGCCTCGACGATGTCCTGGGTCGAGTCCAGCTTCCACATCGGCCGGTTGGACGGTACGGCGCGGATCGTCGCGGCCCGTCCCCAGAACTTCATCCCGAGCCACAGCGGCCGGACCTCGGGCGACATCAGCCCGACGTCGAAGTACCCGATGCCGTCGAGTGCGTCGGCTACGTCCACCACCCGCAGGTACTTGTACAGGCTGGACAGATCGTTGGCATCGGCGGATTCAGGGCTCACTGTCATGATCGACCTTTCGTTCGGTAGTAGCGAGCGGCTGTGCCTCCGAGCACGGCCGCGAGTTCATCCGGGGACGGCAGCAGGTGTTCTACTGCCGAGCGCAGCGCCGACCAGGCGTCCTGGTACGACGCCCGCAGCAAGACCACGGGCCAGTTGCTCGCGAGCATCAGGCGATCCGGGCCGAAGCACTCGACCGCCCACGTCAGATAGCGATCCAGCTCGTCCGGCCATCCGGGCAGGGCAGTGAGCAGATCGATCCCGAGCGACACTTTGAGACCGATCTGCGGGCAGGCGGCGAGCCGACCGAGCTGCGTTGCCCACGGCTCCCATCCATCGGAGTCGATCGGCGGCCGGCCCAGGTGATCGACGACGATCCGCAACTCCGGCACAGCCTGCGCCAACGCCACGACGGCGTCCGTCTGCTGAGCAGTCACCGGTACGACGTCCCAGCTCAGCCCGGCCTCGGCGAGCTCGGTGAACAACGCCACCGAGTCTGGCTTGTTCAGCCAATCGAGTGGCTCCCGCCCGACCAGGCATCGCACACCGTGGACGCCGCTTCCGCTGCGCTCCAACTCGGCTCGAGCCGCGGCAGGGTCAGCCAATGGCAACCATCCGACCACGGCTCCCACGTACGACGCCTCAGCCGCGTACCGCATCAACCGGTCGTTCTCCGCCGGCTCGTCCACCGACTGGATCAGGACCGTCTGCTCCACCCCGGCCTCGGCGAGCTCTGCAGCAAGATCGTCCGGGGTGTAATCGCGCGCGATAGCCCCATGCCGATCGTCACGCCACGGTTGGTCCTGCGCATCCACCCGCCAGAAGTGGTGGTGCGCGTCCATCACCGTCATCGACCCTCCCATTCGATTCGTTCATGTCTGAGGAACGCCGCGACACCAGCCCGGAAGTCGTGACTGCCATACACCGCCGCCAGTACGTCGTCCGCCGCAGCGTCAGCACCGTCCCGCAGCACGCGCCGCTCGATCTCCTTCAACGACTCCAACGTGAGCGGCGCATTGGCGCAAATCCTCGCGAGTAACTCATCGACGTGCTCGTCCAGCGGTGCCCGTTCGACGACGTCACTGACCAGACCGGCCGCCGCCGCCTCTGTTGCCGAGAGCAACCGTGCGGAGAGCACCATCGCCATCGTCCGCCCGGCCCCGAGCCGCTGGAACAGTCGCGCCAGTACGACCGGCGGCAGCGTGTTTCCCAGCGTCCGTGCCACGGGCGCGCCGAAGACCGCATCCGGAGTTGCGACGACGAGGTCACTGCACGCGGCCAGCGCCAAGCCGGCCCCGACCGCAGGTCCTTCAACGACAGCGACGACCGGCACCCGGATCCGCAGCAACGACGCCAGCACGCGACCGACCCGGTGCTCGTAGTCGACACCTTGCGCGCCGATGGTGAACTCCGTGAACTGACGGATGTCGGTGCCGGCCGCGAACGCCTCGCCACCGGCGCCCCGCAGTACGACGACGCGGATGCCGCGATCCCCCGCGACGGTCGGCTCAAGCTGTTCCAGGGCGTCGTACATCGGCCAGGTGATCGCGTTCCGCCGGCCCGGGTTGGACAGTGTCGCTCGCAGGATCGGCCCGTCGCGTTCGAGCTCCACAGAACTCATTCGCCGAGGACCTCCTCGGTGTGCTCACCGAGCAGAGGTGGATGCCGCCGGATCCGCGCCGGCGTCCGGCTCAGCCGTACCGGCGACCCCAGGACCCGGACCCGTCCCTCGACCGGGTGATCGACCTCCTGGACCATGCCGCGAGCCTTGACATGCGGATCCTCGTCCAGCACCTGCCGGTAGTCCTGGATCGGACCGGCCGGCACGCCGGCGTCCAGCAACAGAGCCACCCACTCATCGGTCGTCCCGGTCGCCAGCCTGGTCTCCAGTACGGCGGCCAACTCGTCACGGTTCGCCATCCGGTCGGGGTTCGTCACGAAGCGTGGATCCGTGAGCAACTCGGTGACCTCCAGGACCGCGCACAGTCGTTGCCACAGGCGCTCATTGTTCGCGCCCAGCGTCAGGTACCCGTCCTTGGTCCGGAGCGCCTGGTACGGCGCCGACATCCGATTGGCCGAGCCCAGCGCCTGCGGGACCTGGCCGGTCGCCCAGTACTCGGTGGACTCCCACACCGACATCGCCAGCGCCGCCTCGAACAACGACGTCTCGACGTACTGCCCCTCTCCGGTCCTCGTCCTGGCGTGGACAGCGGCGACGATGCCGAGAGCGCAGAACATGCCGGCACCGAGGTCGCCGACGGGCAGCCCGCTCTTCACGGGTGTGCCGCCCGGGGTGCCGGTAATGCTCATCACTCCGGACATCGCCTGCGCGATCAGGTCGTACCCCGGCCGATCGGCGTACGGGCCGGTCTGTCCGAACCCGGAGACGCTGGCGTAGATCAGCCCCGGGTTGCGGGCCGCGAGGGTGTCGTAGTCGACGCCGAGCCGCTTGGTCACGCCGGGGCGGAAGTTCTCCACCACGATGTCGGCAGTCTCGGCCAGCCGGAGGAACGCGGCCAGGTCGTCGGGCTGTTTCAGGTCCAGGCAGACGCTGCGCTTGTTCCGGTTGAGGGCGAGGAACGCGCGGCTGTCCTCGCCGTGAACGGCGTACCCCCAGGACCGTCGCGTCTGGTCACCTGCGCGCGGGTTCTCGATCTTGATCACGTCCGCGCCCAGGTCGGCCAGCAGCATGGTGCAGAACGGCCCCGCCATCACCTGGGTGAGGTCCAGCACCCGCAGCCCGTCCAGAGCCCCCGCCGGTTCCGTCATCAGCCGCCCAACCCCGCGTTCGCCTCGGTGAAGAACGAGTCGGCCGCCTGCTCCACCGTCTTCTTCCCGAACGCGATCTCCTCGTACGAGCGGGTGAAGGTGGACTCGAAGGTCGCCTGGTAGCCGGGCGGGTACAGGATCGTCGGCGGCTTCTTCGCCACGATCTGCTGGTACAGCTCGAGTTCGTGCTTCTTCAGCGCCGGCAGCTGCGGATCGTCGATCTGGGCCTGCAGCACCTTCTGGTTCGTGGCAGCGCCGTTGTCGGACTTGAACAGCTTGCCGGCCTCGAGATCGTTGGTGAAGAAGTCGATGAAGGCGGCCGCCGTCGGCACGTTGTCGCAGTTCGTCGGGATCGCGAAGCCCGAGGTGAACATCGCGTTGCCACCACCGGACGGACCGGACGGCATCGGCAGCGTGGTCAGCTTCTGGCCGCCCGGCTTGGTCGCCAGGGTCGCGGACGCGGGCGTCAGCGCGTTGCCGGGAATGCTGTCGGTCATCAGCTTGCCCTGAGCAATGAAGCCCTGCTCGGCGCCCTCCGGCTCGTCGGCCTGCGCGTCGGCGCTCATGGTGACGCCCGACTTGCGCAGCTTCTCCCACATCGTCCAGTACTCGACCAGCGACTCCTTGGTGAAGTTGAGCTTGCCGTCGTCGGTGAACAACTGCTTGCCATTAGCAAGTTGATACGCGATGAAGTAATTCGGCAGCCCTCCGCGCGACCCGGCCGCGAAGGTCCCCTTCGGGAGCTTGGCAGACGCCCGCGTCATCCAGTCCGCGTACTGCGCCCACGTATAGCCGTCCGGCGGCAGGCCGACCCCGGTCTGCTCCGCGAGCGTCTCGTTCACGCCGACCGCGTCGTACGCCGCGCCGTACGGGAGGAAGTAGAGCTTGCCGTCCGGGCCGCGGCCGGTGTCGACGACCTCCTTCGGGATGTCGTCGACCTTGATCGCACCGGACGCGATCATCGGATCCAGCGGCAGCAGCACCTTGCGCTTGGTGTAGTCGTTGAGCTGGCGGCCCTGCAGTTGCATCACGCACGGCAGGGTGTGGCTCGACGCCTGGATGTTCAGCTTGTTGAAGTAGTTGCCGAAGTCCGCGTTCTGCCGGTCGATGGTGACGCCGGGGTGCGCCTTGACGAACAGGTCGGTGACCGCGTTCGTCTTCGCAGCCCGCGCCGCTCCACCCCAGAAGGTCAGCTGCAGTTTGCCGGTGACGTCGCCTTTGCCGTCCTGGCCGTCACCGCCGCCGGCACTGTCGTTGGTCACCGAGGTGCCGTTGCACCCGGCAACCACCAGCAGCGCGGCGCAGGCGAGTGCCGTCGTACCGAATCGCTTTCTCATCAGGATCTCCAGGGGATTATTTGAGGCCGGTGGTCGCGACGCCTTCGATCAGCAGCTTCTGGGCGCCCAGGAAGAAGCCGACGATCGGTGCCAGCGCGAGGGTGGACATGGCGAACAGTGAGCCGTACGCCGACTCTCCGGTCACGTCCAGGAAGGAGTTCAGACCGAGCGAAACCGTCCACAGCTCGGGGCGGTTCAGGTACAGCAACGGACCGAGGAAGTCGTTCCAGGTGTTGATGAAGGTGAACAGCGCCGTGGTGCCCAGCGCCGGGAGGGCCAGCGGCATGATGATCCGCAGGAACGTGCGCCAGTGCCCGCACCCGTCGATCCGGGCGGCATCGTCGAGCTCCCGCGGCAGCGTGCGGATGAACTGGACCATCAAGAAGATGAAGAACGCCTCGGTGCCGAGCCATTTCGGCACCACCAGCGGCAGGTAGGTGTTCATCCACGCCAACTGGTTGAACAAGATGTACTGCGGCACGAGCGTCACGTGGTACGGCAACAACATCGTGCCGAGCAGCAGCCCGAACAACATCCGCTTGAACGGAAACTCCAGCCGGGCGAACGCGTAGGCGGTCAACGAGCAGGAGAACAGATTCCCGGCGATCGACAGCGCGGTGATCGCGATCGAGTTCAGGAAGTACCGCGAGAAGTCGAGCTGCCCCGCGCTCCACCCGTGCCGGTAGTTGTCCAACGTGTAGTGGCGGCTCAGCAGACCGAGGCTGTTCATCACCTCGGCCGTCGGGCGGAACGACGCCGCGACCATCCACACCACCGGATAAAGCATCACCACCAGTACGGCGATGAGCACCGCATGCCGGACGATCCCGATGACCAGCGGATTGCGGGTGCGGCGCCGGCCGAGCCACGGCCGCGCGGTGATCGACACGGTCGTCATCGTTCGTCTCCGTAGTAGACCCAGCGTTTGGCGGTCAGGAACAGGAAGCCGGTGAAGGCGGCCAGCACGATCACCAGGGCCCAGGCCATGGCGGAGGCGTAGCCCATCTTCAGCTCGGCGAATCCCTGCTGGTACAGGTACAGCGTGTAGAACAGCGTGGAGTCGGCCGGCCCACCCGATCCGCGACTCACCACGAACGCCCCGGTGAACGCCTGGAACGCGTGCACCGTGTCCAGCAGCAGGTTGAAGAAGATCAGCGGCGTCATCAACGGCAGCGTGACACTGAAGAACCGGCGGACCGGTCCGGCGCCGTCGACCGCCGCCGCCTCGTGCAGCTCGGCCGGCACCTGTCGCAGCCCGGCGAGGAAGATGATCATCGTCGCGCCGAACGCCCACAGGTTGAGCGTCACGATCGTCCACAACGCCGTACCCGGGCTGCCGACCCAACTGCCGTGATTGATGCCGAACAGCGCGAGCACCTGATTGACCAGTCCGGTGCCGCCGAAGATCTGCCGCCACAGAACCGCGATCGCGACACTCGCACCCATCAGCGACGGCAGATAGAACAGTGCGCGATAGCCGGAGAGGAACCGGATCCCCTTGTTCAGCAGGAGGGCGAGCGCCATCGACACGATCAGCAGCAGCGGCACCGACACAACGACGTACACCAAGGTCACGCGCACCGATGACAGGTAGCGCGGGTCGGCGGTGAACATGCGGTGGAAGTTGTCGAGGCCGATCCATCGCGGCGGGCTCAGCAGGTCATAGCTGGTGAACGCGAGGTAGGCGGAGTACAGCATCGGGCCGAGCGTCAGCAGCAGGATCCCGATCAGCCAAGGGCTCAGGAACAGGTAGGCGGTCAGGCCTTCTCGGCCGGTGCGGGAGCTCTTCACGAAGCAGTCCCCTTCCGGGCGTGTGCCTCGACCCGCTCGGCGAGCTGCTGGGCGAGCAGACCGGCGACCGGAACCCGTACGTCGCAGTCGCGCGCGGCGACGACGATGTCCCACAGGTCCTTGCTCCACGGGCGATCGCGGACCGGCGTACCGGCCTCGTCGTACGCCGCGGCGACCCGGTCGAAGAAGCCCCAGTTCCGGGTGATCCACGACTCGCCCGTGCTCGTCGACACCGCGTCCAGCACGGTCTGCTCGGGTACGTCGTACGCCGCGGCGAGCTCCAGCGCTTCCTGGACGCCGGCGAGTGCGGCGAACATCATCAACTGGTTGGCGAGCTTCACCACCGCACCCGCACCGGCCGGCCCCACATGCAGGACGGTCTCCGCGACCGAGTCGAGAACCGGCCGAACCCGCTCGATTACGTCGCTCCGCCCGCCGGCCATCACCGTCAGCGTCCCGGTCTGCGCTCGCTCCGCTCCCCCACTTACAGGTACGTCGAGCAGCGCCAGTCCGGCCGATTCCGCCTTGTGGGCCAGGCGTTTCGCCGTCGCCGGGAGGATCGTGCTGTGGACCAGAAAGACCGAGCCCGGCGCCAGGAGCGGGGTCAGCTCACTCACCAACCCGTCCACCGCGTCGTCATCCGGCACCGCCAGCGCGATCACCCCGCACTCCGCCAGCTCCGCCGGCGCGGCCACGACGTCAAGCCCTTCGGCCCGGGCAGGATCCCGGTCGTGGGCCTTCACCCGCCAGCCGTCGCGGACCAGGGTCTGGGCCATCGGACGCCCCAGGTTGCCGAGGCCGACGAAGGCCACCGGCAGCGAACGATCGATCTCATCGGCCACGGAACGCCTCCAGTTCACCAGCCTGGTTACGAGGACTGCGTCTATGAACTATTGTCTACAATAGTTAGTCGACGCTGACAAGATCTAAGGTGAGAATGAGTTATGACAGAGCAGCAGCTGCGGTCGCCGAGCTTGGTCCAGCTCGCGGTCGACGCCATCCGCCGGATGATCCTGGCCGGTGAACTGGCCGAGGGCGAGCGACTGATCGAGGACCGGCTGACCGAGCAACTGGGCATCAGCCGCCCTCCCCTGCGAGAGGCCTTGCGCGTCCTCGAGCAGGAAGGTCTCATCGTCACCCGGCCGCGTCGTGGCTCGGCGGTGGCGACGCTGACCGACCAGGACGTGTTCGAGATCCTCACCCTCCGCACCGCTCTCGAGCGGCTCGCGATGGAGCTCGGCGTACCTGTCCGCTACCCCGACCGGCTCGCGCACGCCCGGGACGCGCTGGCGGAGATGGAGCAATGCGCAGCCGCCGAAGACCGCGGCAGTCTGGTCCAGGCCGGCTACCGCTTCCACGCGGCGCTCGTCGCACTGGCCGGCCATCGCCGGCTGGAAGACGCCTACGCGTCGGTCCAGCAACAGCTCCTGCTCTGCATGGCCCGCAACCTCTACACCCGCGAGCACTACTACGAAGACCTCAACGAACACGTCGCCCGCCACCGCACCCTGCTCGACCTCGTCGAGCAAGGCGATCCGGCAGCCGTCCTCGCCGAACTGGCCGTCCACGGAGAACGCTCGTTCAACGAACGCAAGAACGACGCGCCGACTGGGTTCTAGGTCAGCGCGAGGCGGACGAGGGCTGTGGTGGCGACGCCTGCGGCGGCTGCGGGCAGCATTGGGATGCGGGTGAGGTTGAGGGCGCCGGCGACGGCGACGCCGATCAGTTGGGTCCAGTCGAGGGTGCGGCCGCCGAGGTCGGTGACTATCAGGCCGGCGAGTAGCGCCGGTGCGGTCAGCTGGGTGACTCGGACCACGGTCGGCGGGAGGTCGCGCTTCCCGAGTACCAACGGACCTGCGGCCTTCATGAACCAGTTAGCGACGCTGACCATCAGTACGCACAGATACAGCTTCATGATGCTCCTTTCGTCGTAGTCCGATCAGAGTTGCCGCGGCTGCGCCGAGCAGCGCGTAGCTGGGACCGGTGACGAACAGCAGTCCGGCGGAGATCATCCCGCCGAGCAGACACGCGACGAGGGCGCGGCGGGATCGGCGTACCTCGTCGATCAGCAGGATGACGAAGAACGCCGGGAACGCCACGTCGAGCCCGAGTTCGTGCATCAGATCCGCCGACGGAGCGGCCAGCGCACCGACCGCGGTCCCTGCGGTCCAGCAGATCCATTGCGGCACGCTGACCCCGATCATCCGCCAGACGTCGTACCGGCCGTCCTCCTCGTGCGCGGCCAGGAACGATGCGTCGACGATCGCTTGCGCCTGCAGCATCCGCGCCCATCGGCTTCCGCGCAGGCTCGGCGCGATCGCCACGCTCATCACCAGGTATCGCACGTTGATCACCATCGCCGCGACGACCGCCGCCAGCACCGTTGCCCCCGACAACGAACTGAGCAACGTGAACTGCGCCGAGCCGCTGAACGCGAACGCGGAGAACGCCACCGGTACGGCGGTCCCCCAGCCTCGCGCCCGCGCCTCCGCGCCGAAGTTCAGCGCCAGTACGGCGGTCGCGAGCCCCGGCCCGATGCCGAGGCGAAGCCCGCGCGTGAACGACTGCCGCGCAGGCGACCTCATGCGGTCGTCCCGTCCCGGGCGCGCTGGTAATGCCGTCGCGCGCGGGCCCGGTTGCCGCAGTCGGCCGAGCTGCACCACCGGCGCGAACCGTTCTTGCTCCGGTCCAGGAACAGCCAGCCGCAACCGTCATCCCCGCACTGACGCAGCCGGCCCAGATCCTCGTCCTCGAACAGCCGCCACACCGCCAGCCGGACGGTGTCTCCCGGCTGATCGGCCCGCCATCGGAACGGGCTCACCTCGACGGATGCCACCCGGACGACTCCGGCGATGAGGTCGTGCAGCGCGTCGACCGCAGCCGGGTCGGGCCGGTCTCCCACGGCGAGGGGCGCGAGTACGCCGTACGCGATGTCTCGCGCGGCCACCAGGTCGTCGCGCAGCCGCCGCGTCACCACCGCCTGATCGGCGCTCACGCCCGCAGCGAGCAGCCAGTGCTCCACATTCGACAGATCGTCGAACCGATCGACCGTCCGCGCGGGATCGAGCCGCCACGCCACGGTGTTCACGAGATCAACCGCCAACTGCCCACCGATCAACTCGGGCCGGTACACCACCCGGAACCACCTCCGGGTCTCACTCTAACAGTCATTAATCCCTTTTGCCTGTTAGAGCATCCGACTATAAGCCGGTTTCAGCTTCCAGGCGGCCGCTCTTGATGGCGGCCAGGAACACCTGGTAGTCGCGTTCGTTCTGGTCGGCGTACGCCTCGGCGTACTCGACCATCGCCTCGGGGAACGCGTCGTCGCTGTTCAGGTACGTCGTCAGCGCGATGCGGTCGCCGGACCGGGCATGCGCCCTGGCCAGGGTCCAGCCGCACAGCTGGCCGTACATCGTCATGCCGGACGGGTCCAGCTTCTCCACCGCGGCCGAACCCTTCATGTCCCGCAACTGCCGGACGTAGAAGTCGCGGGTCTGTCCGTCGATACCGTCGACCCGCTGCCAGCCGAGGAAGATGTCACTGCCCGCCTGCATCAGCCGTTGCCCAACCACCACGCGCTCCCCCTCGTTGCGGGGTGCCGATCGATGCCGGAACGCAGCCGGGACCTTCGTCTTCAGGACCGACGGACCGGCCTCCTTGAGTTGCAGGAAGAGCGGATCGCCGTCGTCGCGGCCGCGCAGCAGCACGATCCAGCAACGCGTGCCGACGCTGCCCACTCCGACCACCTTGCGGGCCAGGTCGACGACCTCGAACTGGTCGAGCAACGTCCGCAGTTCGTGCGGCAGCGACCTGCGGTACTGGTCCAGCAGGGCTTTGATCCCGGTCTCGAGCTCTTGCCGGCCCGCCTCGGGCAGCAGATCGGCGATCGGGACGACCAACGGCGGCTCGGCCTTGATCCGGACGCCGTCGTCGGTCATCTCGCAGAGCTTTGTGAAGGCCTTGAGGCTTCCGCTGCCGCGTGCCTTGAGCAGGGCCTGATCGATGTTCTTGCGGCGGCTCGAGGTCAGCTTGTTACGCATGGTCTGCTCGACCTCGTCGATGTCGGCGCGGGCGTACCAGACGTCCAGGGCTCGCATGGTCCCGAACTCGGCGCTCGCGTCGCGATAGCGCCGTACCGTCTCGAGGACGCACCTGCGCCGCTCCTTGCGTGAGAAGCCGTTGTCCCGGCCCGCCACCGCGATGCTCGCCGCGAGGCGTTTGACGTCCCATTCCCACGGCCCGGCGATCGTCTCGTCGAAGTCGTTGATGTCGAACAGCAGCCGTCGTTCGGGCGATCCGAAGACTCCGAAGTTCGAGAGGTGGGCGTCCCCGCACAGTTGCACCCGGAGGCCGGAGACGGGCGCCGCGGCAAGGTCGGTCGCCATCCCGAGGGCATTGCCCCGGAAGAACGCGAAGGGTGAAACCATCATCCGGCCATGCCGCACCGGGACGAGCTCGGGAACGCGGGATCGGGCCTGCTCCTCGAACAGTGCGACCGGATCCGGACGGTCCGGGGGCAGCACCAACTTCGCCTGCTCGCGCGGCGGCAGCACCACGCGCGCGGCAAGTCCCAGTCGGGCCCGGTCGGCCGGAGCGAGACGGCGGACGGTGGACACAGATCCAGTGCCGGCGCGAGCTGATCTCGTGGCGGGTGCGGCTCGTAACGGTGTGGGTGAGGCCGCCGTCGCGTTCCGTGCACTCATGCTCCCCACCCCTCCGGTCGTGATCGAGTCACGTGATCTGGCTCTGGTCCGCCAGAGTTCCACCCAACCCTGCGGCGAGCAGAGCGGCATCACCCCCGCCGGATGAACCAGCGGCGCCGTTTCGGGGCTTGACTGGAACTGTGAAAGCCGCCGACGTCGACTACCACCAGCTCCCCAAGCGGACCCGGCGCCGCCTTGCCACGATGTCGCTGCTGCGTTCCCTGGGCGTGTCCGTGGTGATCGTCGCCGGCTACTTCGTCCTGCCGATGCGTATCGACGGCACCTTCGCCGTCGTCGCCCTGGTCGGCGGGCTTGCCGTCGTGGGGCTGCTGCTGGCCCGGCAGATCCTCGACATCTCCCGGTCCCCCTACCCGCGGATCAGGGCGATCGGTGCGTTGGCGACGTCAGTGCCCTTGTTCCTCGCGATCTTCAGTACGACGTACGTCCTGATGGCGCGTGCCCAACCGGCGAACTTCTCCGAGCCGTTGAGCCGGCTGGATGCGGCGTACTACACCGTGACCGTCTTCGCGACCGTCGGCTTCGGCGACATCACGGCCGTGTCGGCGGCGGCGCGCGCGGTCGTCACCGTGCAGATGCTCGGTGATCTCGTCATGGTCGGCCTGGTCGCGCGGACCCTCATCGGCGCCGTCCAGCACAATCTCAGTCAGCGGGGGGAATGACGGGCGGGTCCTCCAGGCGCACCATCCGGAAGGAGTTCACCAACCCGGCCAGAGCGGCGAGGATCGGGATGCCGAGCGCCACTTGCAGGGCGAGCGGTCTGGCGTCGGTGTTGATCCGGATGATCTCGTCGCGAACGTCCTGCGGTTGCTTGGCGAGCTGTTCCTCGAGCCCGGTGTTGGTCATCACTTCCGCGTCGTGTTCCAGCGCCGTGGCGACCTGTTCCTGCTGGGCCGGCTGCAGGACGGTGCTCGCCTCCGCCTTGTTGGTGAAGGTGAAGGACAACGTCGCCAGCATGATGGCGCCGGCGAAGGCCAGTCCGAAAGACAGGCCGAACGAGCCCGCCGCCGAGTTCACGCCGGCCGCCTCGCTGACACGTTCCTCGGAGATCGGTCCCAGGGTGTAGTTGTTCAGTTGCGATACCAGGAGGCCGAGCCCGGTTCCCACGACGATCAGCGGCGCGACCAGGGCCCAGCCGGAGTCGGCCCGGGGCACGATCGGGATCAGGATCACGAGACCGGCGGTCACGAGCGCGAAACCCCACCTGACGATCTTGCCCGGGCGTCGTCCACCGGCCTTCTTCTCGGCGATGATCGCCGCGCCGAACATGCTGAGCGAGAGCGGCGCCAGGCTGAGGCCTGCCTCCATCGAGTTGTACTCGAGCACCATCTGCAGGTAGATCGGCAGGGCTATCATGCTGCCGCCCAGCGCGATCTGCTGGAGCATCTGCTGGGAGATGCCGAGCCGGTAGACGGCGGAGCTGAACAGAGCGGGATCGATGAGCGTCGGCTCACCCCGGCGCTTGCGTCGCACCAGCCAGTAGATGAACGAGCCGAGTGCGACCAGGCCGATGGCCAGGATCAGGCCGACGTACTCGCCGCCTTCCTGCCAGACCAGGATGCTCAGGACGATGCCACCCATGCCGAGCACGGACAGGATCGCTCCGACGACGTCCACTCGCCGCGAGCCCGTGTACGGCACGTCGTGGACGAGTCCTTGGCCGGAGACAACGACCACGATCACCGCGACCTCGAGCAGGAACCCCACCCGCCAGGACAGGTAGGTGGTGATGAAACCTCCGAGCAGCGGACCGACCGCGGCAGCCATCGCAGCCGAGGCCCCCACCAAGGCGTACGCCTTCGTCTGCTCCGCTCCTTCGAAGTTGCCGTGGATCAGCGACTGCATCGCAGGCAGCAGTAGCGACGCTCCGATGCCACCCACCAAGGCCCAGAAGATGATGATCGCGGTCAGGCTCTGGGCCAGTGCCATCGCGCTGGCCCCGATCGCGTAGCCGAGCAGTCCCAGCAGGTAGGCGCGCTTGCGCCCGATCAGATCGCCGACCTTGCTCCCGATCAGGATGAACGCCGCCGAGACCAGGGCCTCGAGCGCGATCGCGGACTGTACGCCGCTCACCGTCGTGTCGAGATCGCGGACCACCGAGGAGATCGAGACGTTCATCAGCGACGTGTCGACGACCAGCACGAACATCGCCATCGCGAGCAGCAGGGCGAGCCGTGGGTTGGCCTTCGTACCGGCGGGGACCCCGCTCGCCTCGTCGCTCATGGCGTCCCTCAGCCTGCGAGGATCTTGGCTTTCTGTGCCTCGAACTCGGCGTCGGTGAGAACCCCCGACTGCTTCAGTTCACCCAGCGTCTTGAGCTGGTCCAACCGGTCGGAGGTGGCCGACGGCGGCGGCGCAACCGGCGCCGCAGCTACCGGCGCGGGCGGCGGCGCGGTTTGCTCCGCGTAGGCCTCGTCGCGTTTGGCCGCGGTCTCGGCGTCGCGCTGGGCGAACTTGGCGTCCTGCCTGCGCTGTATCCGGCCGTGGACGGCGGTCGCGGTCCCCGCGACGGCGGCGGTTCTCGCTATTCCTCGCAACAGTCCTGGCATCTCAGGCTCCTTAGGTCGTCGCTTCCAGGGATTCCAGCGCGTCGAGCACTTCCATCACGTCCTGAGCGGGGATGCGCCCGCCACCGATCAGCGTGCCGCCGGACTCGAGCGCCGCGGCAACGAACGGGATCGCCCAGGTGTTTTCGTAGACGATCAGCGCTGCGAGTGTTCCCGGCTGCATCGCGTCGGCCACCTCGAGCAGGTCGTCCTCGGCCAGGATCCCGGAGCGGGCACCGGCGAGATCCGCGAAGCCGCCGGCCTGACCGGTGCCTTCGGCGAGGTCCACCCAGTAGACGGAGCCGTTGGCGTCCTTGCCGACCACCATCACGTCGTAGACCTGAACGATGCCGCGTTCGACCAGGTTCACGAGCTCCTCCGAGGCTCGACCCGTGAGCCTGTTGCCGGTGAACTCGATGAGTATGTAGTCGATGGGTCCGTGAACCTCTGCCTCCGGCATGTCTCTCCACCCTCCAACGTCGTTTCCCGTTCGTCGCCACGATGCCGCGACCTCCCGGCGGCGTCATCACCCCGGCGGGATGAGCTCAACCGGCACGATCGCCGCCGGCCGCCGCGCGGTCGGGGTGGGCGACGCGATAGTCGGCGATCGGGCGGTACCGGTCGTAGAGCGTCGCGAGAATGCTGAACAGGAAGATGAAGAAGAGCGCGTCCACCAGGTGCAGTTGGCCCGGTCCCCTCGACAGCAGCACGTCGGCGAGCAGCACCAGTACGACGTTCACCGCGAAGACGATCCCGAACGAGACCGCCGCGGAGTTCCACGAGTAGCCGCGCCTGGCCGCCCACAACCCGATCGCGGCGTTGATCACCACGAAGACCGCGATCCCGAGGAACATCTGGACGCCGCTGGCGTCGACGCCAGGCAGCACCTGGCCGTAGATCACGCTGATCAGGCCGATCAGGAAGATCTTCTCCAACGTCGTCAGGTCGAAGACCTTCCGGTGCGCGGCCTGGTACGCGGCGCGCTCGGACGCCTCGTCGATACCCTCCGGCAACGGATCGGCACGGAACCTCCACGACCAGTCGGCCGGACTCAGCCGCGGACGCACGAAGAAGTACAGCACCGCGAGCAGCACGAGGATCGCGACGACGAGGGTCGGCAGGAACCATGAGACGTCCCGGATCGTGTCGGTCAGGTCGAGCTTGGCGATGTGGATCCAGTACTCCTGCGGCAGTTTGACGAAGATCCAGATCGCAGCGGCGACGATCACCCAGAACTTGAAGGTGTACCGCAGCGGATTCCGCCGGGTCCGCACCGATTCGTACGCGATGAAGAAGTATTCGAACGTGTTCGGGAACAGCAACAGCAGCAGCCGGATACCGGTGGCCTCGAACGCGACGACGCCGATCTGCCGGAAGAAGAACAGGAAGCGGCTGATCTTGACCGCCCCCGGATGGGTCCAGTTCCGCAGGCTCGCCAGGTAGGCGATGGACAGGTAGAAGACGTCCATCGCCTTGTCGTAGCTCTGGTAGAACGGCGGGTCGAATCCGAACGTCTGGAAGATCGTCTGGTCGACACCGTCGAGCAGCAGGCAGGCGATGATGGCCGGCAACGGGAACATCGGGATCAGCAGCGGCAGCGCGAAGCGCGCGAGGACCACACTCCAGAACACGACCTCGACACTCATGTCAGAACTCCCCACGCCGACGCATCCGGCGAGGCCTGCCGTCGGGGTCGTAGACGAGCCGGTACAACGGTTCCGCCCAGAAAGCCTGGAAACGGCTGATCGGTTGCGTGTGGTGCGGACGGATCTGCCCCGGTGGCCGCTCACCTGTTCGGCCGGCGGCGTACCAGGCATCCAGGTCCGCCGCGGTCTGTTGCCACAGCCCGAAGCCCGTCTCGAGGTCGAGCTTGGCCAGGCGGTCACGCGGCATACCGAGGTGCTCCGACCACACCTCCAGCCGCAGCTCCCGGGCCAGCCGACGGGTGCCCTCGGCAACCAGATCGCGGTCTTCGAGGGTCCCGTCCAGAACGGCGCAGGTGAGTTCGCTGTCGCAGGTCCAGGACCGCCGGTTGAAGTTGTCCGATCCGCAGGTGAACCACACGTCGTCGACGACGCAGATCTTCGCGTGCACGTAGATCGGAGCGCCCGCGCGGTTCTCCAGGTTGTAGATCGCGACCCGCTCGGGCGCGGTCCCCCGCAACATCCGTACGGCGCGCAGTTGGCCGAAGCGGGCCGGCGGGCCACTCAGTGGCCCGTCGGCATCGGGGTACCGCGGTACGACGATGATCACGTGCAACCCGGGCCACCGCTCGAGGGCGTCGTGGATCCCCTCCGCGATCAGCTCCGACCACAGATACTGGTCCTCCAGATAGATCAGCTTCCGCGCATTGCCGAACGCCTTCAGGTACGCCCGCGCGATGCTCCGCTCCCCCAGCGGCGCGAACGGATAGCCAGGACGCTTGTGGGCATACGTTCGCAACACCTGTACGGCGTGCGGCCCGGCCGGCGGCGGATCCGGAAACGACTCCGGCAGCGACTTCGGATGGCGCGGCATCCGGGCCATCCGTTGCACGACCATCCGGTACGGCGTCCGGCGGTCGAGCGGGTGGCCGTCGTCCCAGCGCTCGACGAAGGTCCGGAGAAGATCACCGACGACCGGTCCGCGGATCTCGAGCGCCGCGTCGTGCCACGGGGTCTGGTCGCCGTACCTGCGGTCCATCGGTGCCTGCTGAGGATCGCCCAGGTGCTCGCCGTCGTCACGGCGCTGGTGGGACAGGTCGATACCGCCGACGAACGCGACGTCCAGCTCCGGCCAGCCCTTGCGCCGGATCACGAACAGCTTCTGGTGATGCGACGCCAGCCGCCGGACGCGCTGGTCGAGCAGTACCTCGGCGCCCGCCTCGTTGAGCTTCGTCCCCAGGCGCCGGTTCTCCCGCGCATTGAACTGCAGATGGTCGGAGTGGGATCGCCACAGCAGTGCCCTGATCTCGATCCCCGACCGGGCCAGATCGGCGAGCACAGTGCCGATCGTCGGGCCCTCGGGCAGCAGCTTCTCGTCCGCGTCACCACGCCAGTCGGTGAAATAGACCCGGTCGCCGGCGTGCAGCGCGCACAGCTCCTCGTACAGCCGGCGGAAGTACGTCGCACCGTGGATCAGCGGCCGGACCAGGTTGCCGTCGACCCAGGATCCGTCCACGTCCCCGACCCGGTCGATGTCCGTACCGGGATTGCCGCGCTCGTCCGGTCGCAGGAACCATTTCCCGGCTGTGTGGTCGGTCATCGTGACACCCCTCGGTCGAGTGTGGCCTCCTGACCTCCCGGGTTGCTCATGCTCCCCGGGTGAATCCCGCTACGTTGTCCGTGTTGTTCGAGGTACCCGACGAGCACGCGATGGAGCTCGTCGGCGCCACGGATCGGCTGGTCCGGGATCACCAGGTCGGGCGGGGCGAGGAGCAACGCCCGGCCCTGCCAGCCGCCCAGTCCACCGTGGCTGCCGACCAGTCCCTCGAACGCGGAGACCTCGCCGGTGTCGTGGTCGACCGAGCTGTTGACGTACAGGTCAGGTGCCTCAGGCATCGACACCGCTCTCAGCAGGTCCGCCGGGATCAACGGCCCGAAGGCCGCCAGCGGGTCGTCGCCTGTCACCTTCGAGTCGGCCAGCCGGTGGACACCCGAAGGTCCGACGACCAGCGGTCCGTGCTCGTCGCTCATCACCGCGACGAAGGTGATCCCATCGTGGTTCACCAACCCCGGGATGAGGGCCGGCCAGCGACTGGTGAGCTCCTCCAGCGTCAGCCGCTGCTCCTCGGCGGCGTACACCAGGCCGAGGTTGCCCGACCCCAGGACGACCAGGTCCGAATTGCTGGTGACTGCCGGCGGTGCGGACCGGCGCTGCACCCGGCCGGCGGCGTTGTGGGCGACCCGTCCCGTGCCGGTATCGCCGCCGGCGAGGTCGGCGAGCAGACCGTTCAGGCGCCCCCAGCCCTCGACCGGCTGCTCGACCGCTTCGACGCGTGCCGCGGTCAGCTGCGAGCAGACTGCAGCGAGATCGACTCCGAATCGGTCGGCGAAGATCGCGCCCTGGGACTGGCCGTGGTCGGACAGGACGACCAGCCGGTACGGGCGCGGCGCGGCCTCGGCAACCGCCTCCAGGCACGCGAGGACGTGATCGAGCCGGTCGAGCGCGGCCAGCGACTCCGGCCGCAGGGCGCCGGCGTGATGAGCCACCTCGTCGTAGTCGACATAGTCGACGTACACGGACCGCGTGCCGCGGATCATCTCCTCGGCCACCAGTGCGGTGTTGAGATCCCGCAGTACGACGTTCGTCACCGCCCGCATGCCGGCGAAGAGCCAGCCACGGTGTCCCCGCGGACGTACGTCGCGCCGTCGTTGCCGCCGGGCCTCGAACCGCTCCCGGCCGATCTCTGCGATCGCCCCGAACAGACTGCCCGCGAACCCGTCCGGCCTGGCCAGATACCAGGCGACCCGACGACGGGTGTCGGCCGAGCCACGGCTGATCTCGAGCTTGCTCATCGTCAGCACCGATCTCTCGGCGTCACCGCTGAAGAGGTTCGAGATACTCACACCGCCGTCGGCCAGGAGACCTCGACCGTCGGACGCGCGGCGCTCGATCTCGGCGGCGTCGGCGGCCCGGTTGGCGACCAAGACCCGCCCGAGCGCCCGGTCGTACCAACGGAAAGCGGGCACGCCGTCGATGCGGCCGTGCAGGATCCCCAGTTGACTGGCCGGCGTGGTCGGCGGCAGCACCGGCGTCCACTCCACCAGGCGGTAGCCGCCATCACGGATCCAGCGCCCGACAGTGGGCAGAGTGGCGGCCAGCAATTGCCAGCGCAGTACGGGGAACGGCACGCCGTCCAGCTGAACGAAGATCACGCCAGGAACCTCGGGATCGTCGACCGTTGTCCGCCGCCGCCTGGTTCGGCGGACAAGCGCCGCGGTAAAGGCTTCCGGCGTACCGGAGGTGCAGAGCCAGGCGACGATCGTCGTCGCGGCCGCGGCGATCCATGCCGCGATCAGCACGACCCAGAACGAGTCCGCCTCGACGCCCGGGATAAGCGACAGCGCCGCAGCGAGGATCACGGCCTGGCCGACTATTGCCAGCAGCAGTACCGCGAGCCATCCGATCGCCGCACTCGCGACGACGAGCAGCGGGCGGACCAGCGCGCCGACCAGCAACGCGGCCGCGGCCGCGGCGAGCAGTTGCGGGAACGACGAGAACCGCAGGCCCGGCAGCACGGCCGCGGCGAGCGCCAGGGCCAGGACCGAGGTGACGTAGGTGGCCGCGATCCGGCCGAGATCGCCGGTACGGACCAGCGGCGTGGACACGGCTATCCGGCCGTCACTGGCGGATCGACTCGAGCGCGCGATGGTCGGTCATCTGTGGTCACCCTCTTGCTCGTTCCCCGACGGACGTCGAGTGCGCGTCGACAGTAGGGCCGCACGGAGCGGCTGCGCGTCACCCTTGGCGGACGACGTCGAGGATCATCCCGGGCGGGTGATGCCCGCCAGGCCGATCTGAGCGACTTTCGAAGCCACGAAGGGTCGGGAGGGAGGGTGCGACGATGTCCGCAGACTCCACGCAGCCCCCCGACGTCCCGTCGCCATCAACTCTGCCGCGCGGGGTCGTCGTACTCCTCGGCACGGCGGCCGCCATCCTGACGGCCGCCGGCCTGCGCGGCTTCGCGGACATCGCCGGACCCGTGTTCCTCGCGCTCATCCTGACGATCGCCGTGAGTCCCCTGCGCCGGCTGCTTGTCAGGCAAGGACTGAAGGTCTGGATCGCCTCGCTGATCGCGCTCGTGGTGGTGAACGCCTTCCTGCTGGGTATGGCGGCCGCGCTGGCCCTCTCCGTCGCCAAGCTGGCGACGCTGCTCCCGACGTACCAGGAGAGGTTCGCCGATCTGGTCGACGATGTCCGTGGCTGGCTCGCGGACCGTGGCATAGGCGACGAGCAGATCCAGGCCGCCCTGCAGAAGGTCGACCTCGGCAAGTTCTTCGACGTGCTGCAAGGCTGGCTGTCCGGACTCCTCGGGGTCGTCTCGAACCTCGGTTTCATCATCATCGTGCTGTTCTTCATGGGCCTCGACGCGAGTGCCTTCTCGGAGCGCCTGCGTGAGGCGGCCCGGATCAGGCCGGACATCAGCTCGGCCCTGACCGGCTTCGCCCGCGGTACGACGCGCTATCTGGTCGTGTCGACGGTCTTCGGACTGATCGTCGCCATCTTCGACGTCGGCGTCCTCTACCTGCTGGACATCCCGCTGCCCTGGCTGTGGGGGCTGCTGGCCTTCATCACCAACTACATCCCGAACGTCGGGTTCTTCATCGGCGTCATCCCGCCCGCGCTGCTCGGACTGCTCGACCAGGGCTGGGCCACGCTGCTGTGGGTGATCATCGCCTACAGCGTCATCAACTTCATCATCCAGTCGATCATCCAGCCGAAAGTCGTCGGCGAGGCGGTCGGGTTGTCGACGACGCTCACGTTCCTGTCCCTGGTCTTCTGGGCCTGGATCCTCGGCCCGCTGGGCGCCGTACTGGCTATCCCGCTCTCGCTCCTGGTCAAGGCGCTACTGCTGGACGCCGACCCGTCCACCCGCTGGCTCGGCGGCCTCATCTCCGGTGACCAGCTCCCCGAGGACGCCCCGCCCGCCGAAGAAGAAGCAGCAGCAGCAGACCTCCCACCCACCGAGGTCGCCACCGAGCAAGTCGGATAGGGAGGCCGCGTGGGGTTCAGGTACGGCGTTCTGCGCGGCCCTGGGTCACGGCCCAGATGACCCACACGCAGAGCGCGATCACCACGATCGACCACACCGGCTGGTACGGGATGAAGAAGAAGTAGTCGAGCGCGGTCAACCCGGCGACGACGATCGCGACCACGCCGGCCCAGCCCTTGTTCATGAAGAGGCCGAATCCGACCACCACGACCGCGAGGCCCAGCACCAGGTGGATCCATCCCCACGCGACGGTGTCGAGGTCGAACGCGTAGCGCCGGGAGACGACCAGGTAGTCGTCGTCGAGGATCGCGGCCATGCCCGCGACCATCGAGAACGCACCGACCATGACCATGATGCTCGCGGCGAACGCGATCCCGCCCACCGCACCGCTCGACACGTCGTGCCGCTCGTCCATATCGCCGTACGTCATCGTGCTCGGCCTCCCTCGTCGTTGCTCACCACGATGCCCGCGGATCCCGGCCGCCACATCGTCCGACCGGGGTGAGATATCAGCGCGGATTCGGACCTAGGCTCGCAGCCGATCCCGGGTGAGGAGACCCCGGACGCGGAGGGAGACGGCGTGAGTGGTCATCGCGTGAGCGCTCGTCCGGTACTGCGGTGGCTGCGGTCGGTCCGGCCGGAGCGACGGAGTCTGCGGGCCGACGTGATCGCGGGTCTACCGGGCGCGATCAGCAGTGTCCCCAACGGGATGGCGTCGGCGGCTTTGATCGGGGTGAACCCGATCCACGGGCTGTACGCGAGCTTCGCCGGTCCGGTCGCCGGCGGGCTGGCGACGAGCAGTCAGCTGATGGTGGTCACGACGACCACGGCCGGGGCCCTCGCCGCCGGATCGGCCCTGGAGGGCGTCGATGCGGCGGACCGGCCGCAAGCCCTGCTGCTGTTGACGATCATCGCCGGCCTGGTGATGATCCTGGCCGGGATCGCACGACTCGGGCGCTACACCCGCTTCGTCTCGCACTCGGTCATGACCGGCTTCCTCACCGGGATCTCGGTGAACATCGTCCTCAGCCAGCTGCCCGGACTGACCGGCGCGGAGGCCTCCGGGCAGATCGCCCTCGCCAAGGCGGTGGACGTCGCCATCCATCCCACCCGGATCGACATCCCCTCCCTGCTCGCGGGGCTCGGCGCGCTCGGAATCCTCATCGGCCTGTCCCGTACCCGGCTCTCGGCGGTAAGCGCCTTGGTTGCGTTGGTCATCCCAACGGTTGGCCTGGCCGTCGCCGGCGCCGGCGACGTGGCGCTCGTCAAGGACACTGGCCAGATCCCCCGCGGCATTCCGCTGCCGCAGTTGCCGGACTTCGGCCAGCTGTCGTTTCCCTTGGTCACCGGGGCCTTGGCCGTCGCGGCGATCGTCCTGGTGCAGGGCAGCGGTGTCGCCGACGCCGCCCCGAACCTGGACGGGACCGCCTCGAAGGCGAACCGCGACTTCGTTGCCCAAGGCATCGGCAACCTCGCGGCCGGCTTCTTCCGCGGTCAACCGGTGGGCGGGTCGGTCGGTCAGACTGCCCTGAACCGGACCGTCGGCGGCCGCACCAGGTGGGCGGCGATCCTTTCCGGGCTGTGGATGGTGGTGATCCTCGTCGCCTGCTCGGGCGTGATCGGACTCGTCGCCATGCCCACGCTGGCCGCCATCCTCATCTACGCGGCGGTGAAGTCGCTGAAACCGCGCGAGGTGGCAACGATTCTGCGTACCGGCCCGACCTCTCAGATCGCGGTGATCACGACGTTCTGCGCGACCCTGTTCCTGCCGGTCTCGGCCGCGGTAGGTATCGGCGTGTCACTCTCGCTGCTGCTGCAGCTCAACCAGGAAGCCATGGACCTGAAGGTCGTGCTGCTGAGGTCCGCCGGCGACGGCCGGTGGACCGAGCACCCGGCTCCTTCGAACCTGCCCAGCCATCAGGCGACCGTCCTCGACGTCTACGGGAGCCTGCTGTACGCCGGCGCACGCACTCTGCGGGTCAAGCTGCCCGACCCGGGCGGCGCCGAGGCACCGGCCGTCGTACTGCGGCTGCGCGGCCGGACCGCCGTCGGCGCGACGTTCGTCAAGGTCGTGGACGACTACGCCGTCGCCGTGGAGGCCGTCGGCGGCCGGTTGTACCTCAGCGGCGTCGACTCCAGCCTCGCCGAACTCCTTCGTCGTAGCGACCGGTTCGACGGGTCCGATCCGGTCGGCATCTTCGAGGCCACCGAGCTGGTCGGGGAATCGACCGAGCGGGCATTGCGGGCGGCCGAGGCCTGGGCGCTCCGGCACCGACCGGACAGCACCGATCAATAGCGGACCTGCGGGTAACCCGGACCGGTACGGCGGGTCCGCATCGCCGACCGCGCCGCACCGCTCACCAACGTGCCGATGGCGATCCCGACCGCGAGGTTGATCACCGCGGTCGCAACCTTCGACGACGTCGAGCCGTTGGTGACGAACGGCGCGAAGGCCGCGGCGAGCGTCGCCAGAGCGATGATCCACCCGAAGAACCGCAGCGGCCGGGGCGTGGAGATCACCAACAGGTGCATGAGCCCGGTGGCCAGCAACGCCGCGAGCGCGCACCACAGCGCGTACTGCGGTGTGTCCGCGTCTCCCCAGGTGCCCTCGCCTTCGGGTGCGAGGACAGGTACGTCGAAGACGCCGCGAGCGACCAGGATGCCGACCACCGCGATCAAGCCGGCAACGACGGCCGTGGCCGCGCCTCCGGCCCACAACCGGCCGGCGTCCACCGCGTGCGCACCGCCCTGCGTGGGTTGAACTGTCATGACGTCTGCTCCTTGTGTTCCGCCTGAAGGGCCAGCCGGCCGGCCAATTTCCCGAACAGCGCTCCGACGGTCGCCCCGACCAGGACGTCACTCGGGTAGTGCACGCCCGTATAGACCCGAGAGAACGCGACGACCGACGCTGCGACCCGCAGGATCGGTCGAAGCGCGGGCAGGACCTCTCCGACCGCAACGGCGAAGGCAGCAGCGGACGCCGAGTGCCCGGACGGAAACGACCCCGAGGCGGGCATCCGCACCCACCGCTGCACGGGTACGCCGAGGCGTACGCGGTTGGGCCGACGACGTACACGTGCCGCCTTCTTCATCGGCTGGTTCACCACCAGGGACGCGGCCCCGATCGCCGCGACCCCTGCGGCCGCAGCCCGCCGACCCCGTGGGCCGCCGACCAGGGTGAGTACACCGGCAATCAGGAACCATGGCTTGGAGAAGTCGGCGAAGTCCGACACCCGCCGCAGCGGCTCGTCCAGAACCGGCGTGGACAGCCTCGCCACCGACCGGTACAGCGCACGGTCGTAACGAGCCAGACGACGCGGCGAGGCGGTCACCCAGCGGTCCCCGTCGCCACGTGTTCCCGGTCCCGGCCCAGGACGATGTGCACCAGCTGGACGAGCCCGGCGCGCAGCCCCTCGGGAACGGTCGCCGACGGCGATGAACCCGGGTGCTGGTGGGCGATCCGGACGCGAAGAACTCCCGGCCGGATCACGAACCGCAGCGGCGCGTCGAGGACGAGCGCCTCTCCGTCGACGCCGGCCGGCAGCGGGCGATCGGCCTCCACCTCGAACGTCGGGGCGGTCCACTCCCGCCACGGACGCTGAAGGCGGCGTTGATCGCCGTCCGCGGGCGCCCCCAGGACGGTGATACCGAGCAGACCGTCATCGATACGCGGACGCGTGCCGGATCCGATCGCGCGACCGAGGCGGTAGCGGTTGTTGGACACGAGTACGGCGGCACCGCCGCGATGATCGTGACCGCCCGGACCGGTCCAGCGCATGTCGAGATCGCTGCCACTCTCGCCCAGCGCATCGGGCACCGTGTCGAGGATGGTCCGCATCTTGGCATCGCGATAGCCGCTGCGTTGGACCGCTTCGGCGTACAGGCCAAGTGACACGTTGTTCACGAACACGCGGCCGTTGACCTCGGCGAGGTCGACCAATCGCTCACCGCCGTCGACGAAGGCGTCCAGCGCGCCGACCACGTCGTCCCGGTCGACTCCGAGATCGAGCGCGAAGTGGTTGCGGGTGCCGGCCGGAACGCAGGCGTACGGCAGCGAGAGTTCAGCGGCGACCGAGGCAACGATCGCCTGCGAGCCGTCCCCGCCGGCCATCGCGAGCCCGTCGGCGCCGCGCGCGACCGCTCCGCGGACGAGGGTTTCGAGATCGTCACCGAGCTTCAGCTCGATCGGCTCGATACCGCGGTCGCGCGCTTCCTTGGCCAAGGCGAACCGTTCCGCCTTTCCGCCGCCCGATTTCGGGTTGTAGAACAGCACTGCATGCTGCGGTGCTGTTGCAGGCGGCAGATCCACATGCGACGTAAAGGCGGCGCGAGTCGCGGCCAGAGTGACCAGGAGCCCCACCAGGACCAGCAGGTCCACGCCGAACTTCCCACCCACGACGATGAAGATCACCACACCGGCGAGCGCCACACCGGCCACGTACAAACCGGCCAGGCGCGCTATCCCCCGTCGCAACGCGCCGTACCAGGCCGCCACCGCAGCGATCACCACACAGGCCAGCACACCGAGCCCACGCGGGAACTGATTCACAGAATTCACCACGCCGAGCACGAGCGTCGCCGCCCCCACCACCAGCGCCACAACCGCCGCAACCCGCCGCCTCATGGAACCCATCCTGTGCGGCCTCCACCGCCACTACATCCCACAGCCGGGATGAGGTGCTCCCCCGAACGCGATGTCACGGTGCAGGCAGTCCGATACACGACGGAGGCGGCGCGGTGACCGAAGCCACGTTCGCAGTGCTCGCGCTGCTCGTCCTGGCCTGGGCGGTGACCTCGGACCTCCTGGCCCGGGCCAACATCACCGGTCCGCTGGTTTTCACCGCTGCCGGCTTCGTGCTGGGCAACCCGGACTGGGGACCCCTCAAGGTGCACGTCGAGGCCCCATCGGTCCATCTGCTGGCCGAGCTGACCCTTGCGATGCTGTTGTTCTCGGACGCCTCCAGAGTCAACCTCTCCGGACTGAAACGGGACATCAACCTGCCCGTGCGTCTGCTCGGCATCGGACTTCCGCTCTCGGTGATTATCGGCTCACTCCTGGCGGCCTGGCTCTTCGACGACTTCACCTGGGCCCTCGCGGGCTTCGTCGGCGCCACGCTGGCTCCGACCGACGCGGCGCTCAGCGCCCAGGTCGTCAACGACCAACGGATACCCATGCGGCTGCGTCGCGCACTGAACGTGGAGAGCGGACTCAACGACGGCATCGTGACACCGATCGTCACGTTCACGCTCGCGGTTGCCGCGGGACAACTCGGTACTGCGCAGGAGGGCGACGCCTCCACAGACGGGAGCGGGGCGCTACTCGAGCTAGCGATCGGCCTCGGCGTCGGCGTAGTGGTCGGGCTCGGAAGCGGCAGGCTCCTGACCTACGGTTCCCGCCGCGACTGGGTCAGCACCGGCGCGGGACGGCTCGGCACGTTCGCCGGCGCGCTCAGCAGCTTCGCCCTGGCCGTCGCCTTGAGCGGCAACGGCTTCATCGCGGCGTTCGTGGCCGGCATCGCCTTCCGGGCGGGACTCGACGAGGACGTCATCGACGCGGACAACGTCATCGAGTTGCCGGAACTCGTCGGCGAGATCCTGGCGTTCGCGGTCTGGTTCCTGTTCGGCGCCGCGCTGGTGCCCTTCTTCGTCCACAACTTCGACGTGCCGCTCCTCGCGTACGCCGTACTGAGCCTGACCGCGGTCCGCATGGTTCCGGTCGCCCTGGCGCTGCTGGGGAAGGGTTTGGACAGCCAGACCGTCCTCTTCGTCGGATGGTTCGGGCCTCGTGGTCTGGCATCCGTCGTCTTCGCTTTGCTGGCGATCGAAGAACTCGGCGAGAACGAGGTGGTGGAACGCGCCGTCGCCGCCGTCGCTCTCACCGTGCTGCTGAGCGTCGTACTGCACGGAATCTCGGCCGGGCCGCTCGGACGTCGTTACGTCAGGCTCGAACAAGCAGAGGACAGCCCGGGTCCCGGACCTCGGTCACGACGCTCCCCACATCACCACCTCAATAGCGACCTGCGCTGATCCGGATCAGTGCGGAGGCCTGCGCCGATCGGCGGTGGTGAGCTGAGCTTCCTCGTCTCTGGTCCATGGTGCTTCGTCGATCCCTCCGAGCTGGTCGCGTACGTCGGACCACCGGGCAGTCAGGGCGTACAGCACGACGACGTCCAGCACGATCATCAGCACCGACCAGACCGGGTAGGCACCGAGCCAGAGGATCTGTACCACGGCGTGCAGGCTGACGAGCAGGATCGCCGTGATCCTGGCCCACGTCCGCGCCGCGATCAGACCGGCGCCGACGGGCATCAACAGCAGTCCGAAGATCAGCAGGATCCATCCCCAGCCGGTCACGTCCACGAGGACGAGCTTGCTCGGCGTGACCACCAGACGCTCGTCGGAGAACAGCGCGACAAGCCCCTCGAAGACGTTGACCAGTCCGATCACCATCAGCACCGCACCGGCGAACACCACGACGCCGGTCATGGCCGCCCCGACCTTTTTCGCAGCCATCTCTGTATCTCCTCTCGCTGCGTCGGCCGACCGCCGGAGTCGGCGACGGCTCGCACCTGGATGCTGACTCTCGCCACCCGGCAGGCACCTCACCCCGGGAGGATGAGTCCCGGCTACTCGCTGTCGCCGTACGTCCCGATCGGTCGGTTCATCCGCCGGGGGTGAGGTTCCGTGCGCCGGCGGCAGCGACGATCGAGCCTGGCCACAGGCGAGGAGGCGCGGATGAACCTCGTCTGGGCTGCTCTGGTCAGTGTCCTCGCGACCGCCGTCACCGTCACGGCGATGCTCCTCGTGCGCAGGCGGGCGCCGCAGGGCGGCCACTTCAGCGATGGTGACCGCGCCTCGGGAGTCTTCGGTGTGCTCGCCACCGGATTCTCCGTGCTGCTCGGTTTCATCATCTTCCTGTCGTTCAGCTCGTACGACCAGTCACGAACCGGCGCCGAGACCGAGGCGACGATCGTGGCGCAACAGGTCCAAACGGCCCAGTTCCTGCCGGCCAGGACCGAGCTCACCGGCGAGCTGATCTGCTACGCACGGTCCGTGGCCGGGGTCGAGTGGGATGCGCTGGACACCGGCACGCTCGGGAACTCCGTCAATCCGTGGGGTGTCGAGATGTACCGGACGATCTCGGCCGTCGCCCCGCGGACGCCGGTCGAGCAGTCGGCGTACGACCGCTGGATGGACCAGACCGCCGCACGGGAACAGGCCCGCATCGACCGCGTGCACGGGGCGGAGGGGATCATCCCGGCGCCGGTGTGGCTGGTCCTGTCGGTCATCTCCGTGGTGATCTTCGGGTACCTGCTGTTCTTCGCCGACCCGGCCGAGGGCGCGGTGACGCAGGGCCTGCTGATGGGCAGCGTGACGATGGTCATCACGCTCTTGCTGTTCCTGCTCGTCTTCTTCGACCATCCGCACGGCGACGGGGTCGGCAGGCTGCAGCCGACCGCCATGGTGCGAACCATCGACCAGATCGATGCCTCGCTCAAGCTGGTCGGGCTCCACGTCACCCCTCCGTGTGACGAGCACGGCAGCCGACGCTGAAGAAGGCCCGGTGATCGTTCAGCAGGGATGATGCGGCGGTCAGGGTGCTGGTGAATCGTCGGCTGAGTACACGCAACCCAGGGGTGGGAAGAGAAGGGCGGCCGATCATGTCGACGACAGTTGAACATCTGACTCTGGACGAGCGGAGCGCACGCGGCGTGCAGGCTCGCACCCGCGCGATGCCGGACAGTCACGCCGGGTGGAAGCCCGCCTCGGACCGGCCGGACCCGGTAGCACTCATCGAGGAGCAGAATCTCCGGCGGGACGCGGACCTGGTTCCGGTCCGGCACGGCCGGATGATGGCCTCGCCGTTCACCTTCTATCGCGGTGCCGCCAGGATCATGGCCGCCGACCTGGCCGACACGCCCACCTCCGGTCTCCAGGTCCAGCTGTGCGGGGACGCCCACCTGTCGAACTTCGGCGCGTTCGCCTCGCCGGAACGAAATCTGGTGTTCGACATCAACGACTTCGACGAGACCCTTCCGGGCCCGTTCGAGTACGACGTCAAGCGGCTGGCCGCGAGTCTCATGGTCGCGGCCCAGAACAACGGCTGCTCGGAGTCGGACGCTCGTGCGATCACGAAGGCCTGTGTCACCTCCTACCGGGAGTCGATGGCCGAGTTCGCCGGCCTCAAGACTCTCGACGTGTGGTACGCCCACCTTGCCGAGGACCAGATCAAGCAGTCGATGGCCGCGTTCCTGTCCGGGGCCGACGGCAACGGCAAGGGTTCCAAGAAGGGCAAGCGCAAGGGCAATCGCGAGGAGGACGGCATCAGCGGGCTGACGCCGAAGCAGGCGAAACAGGCCCAGAAGCGGTTCGAGAAGAACGCACTGAAGACGCACTCCCGGACCAGCGACCAGGCCCTGTCCAAGCTCGGCGAAGAGGTCGACGGCCGCTACCGGATCGTCAGTGTCCCGCCGGTGATCGTCCCCGTGCGCGACCTGCACACGACGTACGGCGTTGAGCCGGGAGAACTCGAGCAAACCGTCTTCGGTCTGTTCCGGGACTACCGTTCCACCCTCCGGCTCGACCTCCGCCAGCTGCTGCAGCGCTTCGAGGTCGTCGACTGGGCCCGGAAGGTCGTCGGTGTCGGCAGTGTCGGAACGCGCGCGTTCATCGTCCTCCTGCAGGGCCGTGACGCCGGCGATCCACTGTTCCTCCAGGTGAAGGAAGCCACCAGGTCGGTGCTCGAAGGAACCTTGCGCAAGAGCGCGTTCAAGCAATCGGGCGAGCGGGTGGTCCAGGGCCAGCGAATGATGCAGGCCAACAGCGACATCTTCCTGGGCTGGTCCAAAGGGGTTCAGGCCGACCGCTACTTCTACTGGCGCCAACTGCGCGACATGAAGGGCTCGGCGCTGGTGGAGCTGATGCCACCTGCGGCGCTGGCCTGGTACGGCCGCACGTGCGGGTGGACGCTGGCCCGTGCACACGCACGAACCGGCGACCCGGTGTCGATCTCGGCGTACCTCGGCGACGACGACGGCTTCGACAAGTCGATCACTGACTTCTCCGAACGCTATGCGGCCCAGAACGACCAGGACTTCGCCGATTTCGCCAAGGCCATCGCCTCGAACCGGATCGAGGCCATCCCGGACGTCTGACCACCCGGGTCGACAGCTCGGCCGGCGTGCGGATCCCGGAGCACGTCCGGTCGAGCTGGGGCTTCCCGGGTCAGCCCGGACTACTTGGCCGCGTTCTTGACCTCGGTCGCACTGTCCGCGTCGACCTCGTGCTTGGTCACCTTCTCCGCGTGCGACAGCGCCTTGTCGACGTCGGTGACCCAGGTTTCCTCGAACAGCGCCACGATGCCCGAGCTGTTCGCCGGCAAGGAGTCCTCGACGTCGGCCTTGATCGCCGCCTTCTCCCGGTGGGACTTCAGACCACCGATGCCGAGACCCGCTCCCGCACCGACCGCCGCACCGGCCAGCAGGCTCGGTGGGAAGATCAGGCCGATGACCGCACCGCCGACTGCACCCCAGGCAGCGCCCTTCCGGGCCGTGTGGAAGTCGTCGTCGACCATGATCTTGCCGTCGGCGCCGCGGCTGATGAGGACCAGCCCGTCGACCTTGATCAGATCGTCCGAAGCGGCTTGCTTGATCGTGTCCCAATCGACGCGCGCCGCCGCCGCATCGGTGTACGCGGCGATGTACAGGGCGACGGGAGCCTTCATGTCAGATCCCACGGGTCTCTCCTTTGATCACGCGACCGCGGCCGCACCCGAGTCCTAGGCTCCTCACGATGCCTCCGGCGCCGAGGTGCGGCGTCACCCCGGGCGGACTAGTCGGCCTTCAGGGCGTCGCTGCCCCCTGATCAGGTGCTGATCTTGAACTTCGGCGACATCGCCAGCTCGGCCAGTTGGCGGGTGGTGAAGACCGGTTGCGTCAGTGGCGATCGGCCCTCGCGGTCGGTCTTCCTGGACTGGGCGAGGACCACGACGGTGCCGTCGTCGTAGCGGTAAGCAGCCCACTGGTCGTAGCTGTGGTGGCCCTTGGCGGTCACCACACCGACCTTCTTGCCGCCGATGTCCATCACAGTGCAGGTACCGGACCCACCCCAGAACTCCCCCGCCAGCTTGCACGGAGTCGTCGCCGGTTTCCCGGTGGGTGTGGTCGCCTGCACCAGCAACTGGCCGAGCCGGTTGTCCTTCTGGACCGGGATGATGGCCTGGTACTCCCAGTAGTCCTGCTCCCCGTCGTTCGACGCGTACTGCGCCTGCGGCCATCTCATCGCGCGTCCGTCCGGGTACTTCACATCCGGCGTGCTGAAGCCCGCCGGCACGGACGAGCTGAGGTCCTGCATCAACGTCACCGCCCGATCGGCGCGCGGACCCGCGCTCGCCGTCCGGTCCACCTGGCCCTCCGGCCACGGGTCACCGGACTTCCGCGTCGTCGGCGCCTTCGGCAGCAGGGTGGAGGTCGCGCGCGGCGTCGGCACTGACGGCGACGTACTGGGGACGCCGGCCACCATCTGGCCCGTCGACCGGCCACCCGTGTGGTGCGCGACCAGTGCGGGACCGGCCCCGATGCCAACAACCAACGTGGCGACGGCGGCCGCGGCCAGTACCGCCGTACGTCGCTTGCGCGCCCGGCGGGCCTGATCGAGAGCATGCGCAGGATCCATCGACGGCGGCGGGCTGCTCCGCACCATCACGTCGTGCAGCGCCTCGCTGAGATCGTCTTCGTTCATCGAACCTTCTCCTCTTCCAGCAGACCGCGCAGCGTCGCCAGCCCGCGCGCGGCCTGGCTCTTCACATTTCCTGCCGAGCAATCGAGCAATGCCGCCGTCTGCTCGACGGACTGGTCCTCCCAGTACCGCAGGACGAGGACGGCGCGTTGCCTCGGCGGCACCTTCGCGAGCGCCTCCAGCAACACGAGCCGTTCGTCGGCAAGGCCGGAGGACGGCGACGCCCGATCGGTCTCCGCGGACCCGACCGACTCGTGCCGGAACCACCCCCGGCGTCGCTCGGACAGGAACGTGCGTACGAGCGTCTGCCTGGTGTAGCTGTCCATCGCCTCGTGCCGCTGGATCCGGCGCCACACCAGATAGATCTTCGTGAACGTCTGCTGGACCAGGTCCTCCGCTCGATGCCAGTCGCCGCACAGCAGGTACGCCGTGCCACGCATGGCGTCCGACCGTGCAGCGAAGTACGCCTCGAATGCGGCGTCCCTGTCACTCATCTGTCCTCCCCGTCCTCGGTACCGGGTTAGACACGCCTATGGGTGCAAAGTTGGTTGCATCGCCTCGACAAGGATGTGGTGAGGATGACGGCTTCGAACGGTTGGCCGGTCGTGCTGCTTCACGGGTGGCCGGTCACAGAGAGGCACTGGGACAGTCTGCTGCCGCTCCTGAGTGGGAGTGGTTTCGCGCCGGTTCCGGTCGCGCTGCCGGGGCTCGGTACGCCGGTGGGGAGCGCGACCGGCTTCCGGAAGAGCGACCTCGCCGACCACCTCATCGACGAGCTCAGCAACCGCGGGCTGACCCGCTTCTCCCTGGTCGGCCACGACTGGGGCGGCACGGTCGCCCTTCTCCTGGCCGCTGCCATGCCCCAGGCGGTGAACGCGCTCGTGATCGAGGAGGAGATCCTCCCCGGGATCGACGTCGACATCCCGGCACCTGGCGCCGACTATTACCCGACCTGGCACGGACCGTTCAACCGCACCCCCGGCCTCGCCGAGCAGCTCGTCCCGGGACGAGAGGATGCGTACTACGGAACCTTCCTCCGCCAGAGCGCCGGCCCGGCCGGACTGGACCCGGACACGCTCCGCTCCTACATCGACGCCTACACGACGGCCGACGCCCTGGAGGCCGGGCTCGGCTACTACCGAGCCCGCCCCGACGACATCACCGACGTACGACGACTCCAGGCGAAGCCGATCCACACACCCGTGCTGGCGCTCGGAGGCCGCTACGCGATGGGTACCGCCGTCGCGGACGGCCTCCGCACGCTGTCGACACAGGTCACGGGCCTCGTCCTGGAGCAGTCCGGCCACTACCCCGCCGAACAAGAACCCGAACCCACGGCCGAAGCCATCGTCGACTTCTTGAGTCAGATCGGCAGGGGGTCGTAGTTGGCGCCGAACGGCGCGTCGGGCCGAGCGAACTCACCCATCAGGGCGCGCCGCAGCGGCGTGGTGCGGTCGAGGAACTCGGGGTCGTTGCTGAGGCGGTCGGCCGGGCGGACCCACGGCGGGCTGTAGACGTAGTGGGTGGTGAATCGGTCGTAGTCGCCGTCGTGGCGGAAGGTCCGGTGCCAGACGCCGTTGTGGAACACCAGGGCGGAGCCCGCCTCGGCGCAGATGACGTGGCCGATCGCGATGTCGCCCTTGTTCTTCCGGATGGAATCGGGCAGCGGGACCCGCGAGCGGTGGCTGCCGGGGATCAGTTCCATGTTGCCCATGCCGGGCACGGTCTGATCGGTGAGCAGGTACGACACGCGCAGCTGGATCAACGGAACCGGGTAGCCCAGGTCCTTGAAGTCGAACGCGGACGAGCCGTCCTGGTGCCAACCGCCGTTCCCCGCGTGCGCCGGTTGCATGGTGTTCCAGCCTGCCTGCAGGACGAATCGGTCGCCGAGCAGCCCCTGCACCTTCGGAAGGACGTCAGGATGATCGATCAGCCGCTCGAGCACCGGCTCGCTCTCGTACGTCCGGCCGATCTGCCCGAACTCGCGGTCGCGGCTCTCGTGCAGACGCTGCGACACGTCGTACGCCTCTGCGGCCTCGTCCTTGGTCAAGACGTTGGGGATCAGGAAGTAACCCCACGACTCGAAGATGAAGCGGTCGGTCTCGGTCAGCTGCCCTTTGTCTACGACGGGATCAAGCATCACTCAGCCCTCTTCGTCAGGTTGTCACCGCGGATGGTTGCGGACGCCATCCAATTCTGGCCCACTCGTATACCGATAAACATCCGATGCCCGGATGCGGTCAGCGGCCGGGACGGGCGGCTAGGACCAGTGCGGTGGGCGGATCAGCCGGTCCGGGAGCGTCGTGCCGGCGTCGCCGCGGGTCGCGTTGACCTGCATCTGGGTCAGGAAGATGCTCCGCGCGAGGTGTGCGCCGCGTACGTCGGTGTCCCGCAGGTCGGCGCCGATGAGATCGGCGGAGGTGAGGTCGGCGCGTCGCAGGTCAGCGCCGATCAGGTAGGAGCTGCGCAGGTCCGCGCCCCGCAGGTCGGCGCCGGCCAGGTCCGCACCCATGAGATCCGCGCCGCGTCGGTTCAGCGGGGTGGCCGAGACGCCGGCCCGGACGAGCTCGCTGGTCCGGAGCAGCAGGTCGTTGATCCGTGAGCGGTGGGCGAGGACGTCGAGCGCCGTCAGCGACTCCGGGCTGCCGAGAGCCAGCTGTTCGGTGTCGTCGGTCGCACGCCTGAGCGGACCGTGAAGCGAAGGCGCCAGCTCGAGGGCCTCGATCAGGTACCAGAGCAGCTCGTGCAGCAGCCGCACTACTGAGAACACTTCGAACATCTGCGCGCCGGAGTCCGCCGCCTGCCGCCAGTCACGGCCGCCGAAGGTGATCTGCGTGACCTTCTGACCGGCGCCGAAGCAGTCGTACACGGTGCAGCCCGGGAAGCCGCCGTCGCGCAGCCGCGCGTGGATACCGCAGCGGAAGTCGTGTTTCAGGTTCGGGCACGGTTGGCCGGCCGGCTTGTCGATGGCGAAGTCGGCGGACGCTGTCATCGCGAGCGCCACACAGCACAGGCCGACACACTGCGTGCAGTCGGCACGCAGGTCAGGGCGTCGTACGGGCCGGTCGGGCATATCCCTGTCGAGGCTAGAGCGTGCTGCCGTAAATCGCATCAGCCGCGCCGCTGCGTCATCGCCTCTCGTGCACAGGCGGCGGCCAAGGGATGCCCGGAGTCGATGGCGAGCTGGTACGCCGACTCCGCACCGTCGAGATCGCCCTGGTCCTGACGAAGCACCCCGAGATTGAAGGCAGCCTTCGGCGCCATGTCAGCGTGCCCCGACTCGATCACCAACAGGAAGGCCGACTCCGCGCCGGCAAAGTCCGCCCGACCGTGACGCAGCACCCCGAGATTCACCGCCGCCTGTGGAGCCTGGTCAGCGTGCCCGGAGTCGATCACCACCTGGTACGCCAGCTCCGCGCCGTCGAAATCGCCCCGGCCCTCACGGAGTACGCCGAGATTGACCGCCGCCTTCGGAGCCAGGTCGGCGTGGTCGGAGTCGATCGCCACCTGGTACGCCAGCTCCGCGCCGGCGAGATCACCCCTTCCCTCGCAGAGCACCGCGAGGTTGATCGCTGCCATCGGCGCCATGTCAGCGTGTCCGGACTCGATCGCCAGCCGATAGGCGCGCTCCGCGCCAACGCAGTCGCCCCGGCGCACGCGGAGTACGCCGAGGTTGACCGCGGCTCTCGGGGCCTGGTCGACGTGGCCGGAGTCGATCGCCACCTGGTAGGCGCGCTCCGCGCCGTCGGGATCGTCACGCAGTACGCCGAGGTTGACGGCGGCCATCGGGGCCAGGTCCGCGTGGCCGGAGTCGATCGCCACCTGCAGCGCCTGCTCGGCGCCGGCGAAATCGCCCCGGCCCTCACGGAGTACCCCGAGGTTGACCGCCGCCATCGGGGCGTGGTCCGCGTGCCCGGAGTCGATCGCGAGCTGATAGGCCCGCTCCGCCCCGACGAAATCGTCCCGATCCTCACACAGGACCCCGAGATTGAACGCAGCCTTCGGCCCGAGGTCGGCGTGCCCGATCTCAACCGTCGTCATCACCACACCCCCCGACTACCTCGAAGCATTCTTCACCTGATGTGTGCGGAGCTCCAGAGATACGTGTCGTATCCGGAGGTGCCACCACCGGGCGCCAGCGTCGTCGCGTCAGAGTCGAACGCCACGTGCTGTCCGTCGTCGGAGATCGCCGGGCCGTGGCTGCCGTTGCGGCCGTTCACCTGCGTCTGATCCTGGCCGGAGGTGATCCAGAGGAGCGACCTGGTCCTCCGGTCGAGCCGGAACACGTCGCTGATCTCCCCTTCGTCGGTGCGAGTCAGGCGAGCTGTCGACCCGTAGGTCACATACCGCCCGTCTGCAGAGATATCGGTCCGGAAGCCGGCGCCGATCGCCAGTGCCGGCTGGCCCAGGTGGTCGACGGAAACCAGCTCGAGTCGATCGGTGCGGAGGTCGCGAAGCCAGACGTTCGGAACCGGATCCATTCCCGGCAGCCATCCGATGACTGTGAAGACCACGAACCGTCCGTCGTTCGAGATCGACGGCTTCCCGGACTCGAGAGAATCCGACCGCGGATCGACCGTGACACCGCGCGAAACCACGCGGGTCCTGTTCGTATCGCGGTCCCGTACGGCGACCTCGGTATTGGAAGCGAAGGCGACGGAGCGGCCGTTCGCCGAGATCGCGGGATCACTCGACGAATGGGTCGACTGCAGCCCGCCGGCGGTCAGCGAAACGCGTTCGGTCCGAGCGCGGTCGAGGTCCCGTACGAAGACATCTGCGGTCTGGTTCGTATCGCCGGCGACCAGGTTCGTCGATGCCGACGTGAACACCACATGCAGACCATCGGCCGAGATCTCCGGCTGGTGCGCGCCTTGGTCCGCCTGGCCGCTGCGGCCGACGGAGACCAGCGTCGTACGTCCGGTCCGCAGATCGCGAACGAAGACATCCGGGCTGTTGTTGGTGTCACCGGGCAGCAGGTTCGAAGCGTCGGAGTTGAAGGCGACGAACCGCCCGTCAGCCGAGATCGAACCTTGGCTGCTCTCCTGGTTTCCCTGGATCCCGCCGACCCCGACCGATGCAAGCGTCGTACGGCCGGTCTTGGTGTCGCGGACGAAGACATCCCGTTGACCGTTGGTGTCGTTGGCGACGAGATCGGTCGCGTACGACGAGAAGACGACGTACCGCCCGTCAGCCGACACTCCCACGCCCTTCTCGGTCCCAGGGAACAAGCCGGCGTTGCCACCACCTCCACCAGCTCCGACCGACACGAGGCCGATCGTGCCCTGATGCCGATCACCGTCGGCCGCCGCCGGCACAGCGACCGCGCCCACCGGTACTGCGGCTACTGCAAGCACTGCAAGAGCAGTACGAATCGGTCGACGGTCTTTGATGGTGTGAAGAAGTGTCACGATGTCCCCCCTTTGGACACCTGCTAGATGCCGCCGGAGCGCAGTAAGTTGCAGACCCGGCGACAGTCGGTCCCGACGTTAGAGTGGCCGGATGGTGTTGCGGCTGGTGTTCGCGGATGACAACTTCTTGGTGCGGGAAGGGATATCGGCCCTTCTCGCCGAGGCCGCTGAGATCGATCTGGTCGAGACAGTTGGCGATCCCGCCGCTCTGATCAGGGCGGTTGCCGAGCACCGGCCCGATGCCGTCCTCACCGACATCCGGATGCCTCCGACGTTCACCACCGAAGGGATCGACGCGGCGAAACGGATCCGGGCCGAGCATCCGTCCACCGGAGTCGTCGTGCTGTCGCAGTACGTCGAGGAGGACTACGCCTTTGACCTGCTGTCGGACGGTGTCGCGGGGCTCGGATACCTGTTGAAGGAGCGAGTGTCCCAGCTCGACGACCTGGTCCGGGCCTTGTACGACGTGGCGCGGGGCGGCTCGGTGCTCGACCCCACGGTCGTCGAGGGACTGCTCGCGCGGAAGATCAAGGACGAGCAGTCGCCACTCCTCCGGCTCACCGGGCGAGAACGAGAGGTGCTCCAGGAGATGGCGGCCGGCCGCAGTAATGCGGCCACCTCGAAGGCCCTGTTCATGAGCGAGCGCGCCGTCGAGAAACATGTCAGCGCGGTCTTTCAGAAGCTCGGCCTGGCAGACGAGGCCGACGTGAACCGCCGGGTGATGGCCGTCCTGGCGTTCCTCGAAGCCACCAGATAGTACGGGCAACCGCACCACAGCCGAGCGGTCAGCCCCATGCCGCGTCGGCACCTCGATACCGCACCCTGACCACAAGGAGGCAGGTCTGTGGTCGCTGTACGTGTCCTGGTCGTCGACGACCAAGAGCCCTTTCGCCGGGCCATCGCAGCCGTCGTGTCGGAGACCGACGGCTTCGTCGTTGTCGCGGCGAGCGCATCGGGTGAGGAGTCGCTGCAAGCCATCGGCCGGCTCCGCCCGGACCTGGTGCTGATGGACGTACGCCTGCCGGGCATCGACGGGATCGAGGCCTGCCGGCGGATCACCGTCGACGCGGACGCGCCGGTCGTCGTACTGCTCTCGACCTCTCCCCCGGACGAGTTCGAGCTGTCCGGCTGCGGGGCAGCCACGTACCTCGCCAAGGCCGGCTTCGGCCCCGAGCAACTCGTCGCCACCTGGACCGCGGCTAGACCGGGATGCTGACCGACACCAGCAACGGATCATCCAGGTACGGCGTTCCGCCGACCGCCTCGATCCGATCGACGATGGCCTGTACGTCGATCTCCCCGCGGGCTACTCCATGCACTCGGACGACGAGCTCCTCCGCCACGACCGCCAGATCGATCCGGGCCCCGGTGGATGCCGACCGGAGTGCTTCAACACAACAGAAATAGGCCGCCGCTTCGACCCCGGCTGGGAACCGCCGATCCGCCGACGGCTCGACCCGCAGTACGGCGACAGCGCCGGTCCGGGCCAGGTGTGACCGCAGCGCGCGGGACAGACCGGACCGCGACAGCTGACCGGGAAAGACGCCATGGGTCAACTCACGCAAGGATTCGAGCGCGGTGTTCGTCGAGGTGACGAGCCGCTCGAGCTCGACCGACGCTGCGACGCTCGATCCGGCTACACGGAGGCTGCTGAGGCGCTCCGGCATCGGCGCGAGATGGGACAGTACGTCGCGAGCGATCGCGGACTCCAACCGCTGTCGGGTGGCATCGTCCGCGGCAACCAGTCGTCTCCGTGACTCGGCGAGCGCACCGGTGGTGACATCCAGAGCGGCCACGTGTGCAGCCAGCTCAGACTCCATCGCAGCATTGCGAAACGCCACCGCGGTTTGGTCCGCCAGATCGCGGAGCAGTTGTTCGTCCGTGGGTCGGAGCGGACGTCCCTTCGGCATGATGACGCCGATGCTGCCGAGAGTCTCGCCGCCGTACCGGACTGGCACCTCCCACTCCGGGGATTCGTCGGATTCAGCAGGCCAGGACTTGGAGATCCAGTCCGCTCCGGGCACCTGGAGGACGACGGTCGATGACCGCGCGGACACCGCACGCCCGGCTGCTTCCGCGACCGCGGGCAACAGCGAGGTCGGCGAAGGGGTCTCGGCCAGGCGACGACTGAAGTCGGACAGCGCTTCGTACGGCTGCGCCCGCACCCCATAGGCGAGCCGATTGGCCAACCGAACCACCCACCCACGGAGCGGCTGGAACGCGAGCGCGACCAGCGCGGTCGCCAGTAGGGACACCCAGAATCCGCTCGTCCGCAGGTTCACCAGGCCCGAGACGGCCAGCACCAGGCCGGCGTACCCGATCCCGGCGAAAATGGTGCCCAAGGCAAGGACTACGGCGCGGTTGATGATCAGGTCGAGGTCGAACAGGCGATACCGCAGTACGGCGACGGCGAGCAGCAGGGGCAGGCACGGATAGGAGATGTACAGCGGAAGCGTCGCGAGCCAGGTCTGGTGCCCGCCGTTGATCGTCTGCACGACGATCAGGTAGACGAAGCTCAAGGCGATGAGCGCTGCCGACACGGCGATCAACCGCACTTGCTGCCGTTGCTCCCCCTGGCTGCGGCGCAGGCGCAGGACCGTGGACACCATGGCGGCGATCAGGCCGCCGGAGATGAACGGCAGACCGACCACGGACAACAGACTGCCGACCGGACCGAGGTTGTGATCGTCGATGTCGTACTCCGTCGGCGACAGGGTGAGCAGCATCCCGGCGTACGCGCCGTATCCGACCAGGACGACGACCGCTGCCGCGCGCCAACGGCGGGACAGGAAATGGCCGTCCGGCGCAACGAGGAACACAACGCCCAACGCGGCCAGCGACAGCTGCCCGCCGAGCAGGGACGCAACCCAACCGGCAACCCCACCCAGGCTCCGCGACCCCGGCCCGTCCGCTGTGACCACCCAGACGCTGTAGGCCTCGGCCAGCAAGGAGATCGAGGACGAGAAGCCGATCAGGCACAGCAGCCAGCCGATCGGATGCCGGGCCCAACGAGCCACGATCAGGGCTCCCATCGTCGCGCAGCCGATGACCGCGATGCTGACGAACGGGACGCCGTGCACGGCTACCGCTTCCTCGGACAGCAACGGCCGGTAGCGGGAGGTCACCCAGATATCTGCCCCGGCCAACAGCGCGGTGATCGTCACCAGTACCCATGCCGCCCGCGCGTACATGTCAGTCCCCGGGCCGGAGCGGGCCTGGCAGGCTCGCGGCGACCAGCGTGCCGCGCGACGGTGTGGTCGCGATCGTCAGGGTTCCGCCGGCCGACTCGACCCGATCACGCATGTTGACCAGGCCCGCGCCCGCACCTGTTGCCTCGGGATCGAACCCGGAACCGTCGTCCTGGACGGTCACCTCGAGCAGGCGAGGGCCGCCGGTCAGGCAGAGCTGAATCGCCTTCGCTGCCGAGTGTTTCGCGGCGTTCTGCAAGGCCTCCAGCGCACAGAAGTACGCCGCCGCCTCGACGCCGGCCGGGTAGCGGCCGAGCTCGGCCACGACGAACTCCACCGGGAGTGGGCTGTCGGCGATCGCCGTACGGAGCGCTGCCTCCAAACCTTCGTCGACGAGCAGGTTCGGGTAGATGCCGCGGGACAGATTCGCGATCGTCTCGATCGTGACGGTCGCTGCTCGACATTGCGCCTGGACGAGCCGGTCCGCCCGTTCGGGGGCCCGGCCGGCCAGGGTACGCGCGAGGCTCAGGTTCACCGCGAGGGCGACCAGATGCTGTTGCGCGCCGTCGTGGATGTCCCGCTCCAGCCGGCGGCGTTCGGCGTCCTGTGCATCGACAACTCGTTGCCGGGACCTTCGCAGTTCGGCCGCCAAGGTGGACAACTCCGCGATCCGGTGCACGAGTTCGGCCCGCAGCCGAGTGCCTCGCAGCACCAGCCCGGCCTGGTTCGCGAGACCGGCGAACAGCCGCTCCTCGACCGGGGTGAGCGGCACGTTCTCGTGCTCCTGTACGGCGAGGACGCCGAGCAGCTCACCCGCCTGCCGTACCGCGAGCTCACGTCGGCCACCCACGCCGACCGAACTGTCAGGCGGCCACGTCGCAGCGAGCCTCAATGTCCCGTCGACCATCAGCCACACCTGCGCCGACTGCGCACCCGTGCCATCGGCGAGGATCTCGGCCATCCGCACCGGCAGGTCGTCCCGGCTACCGGTCACAGCCGGCGAGAACCGCTTCAGCACCTCGTACGGCGACTGCCGTCCCCCGTGCACCAGCCGCGACATCACGCTCTCGAGGCGTGACTGCACGCGCCCGAACGCCAGCGCCACCACGGCCGTGGCGAGCACCGAGAGCCCAATGTGGGGCGAGGACGTGCGGCCGATCAGAACTCCGCCGCCGAGCACGATGACGACGTACACCAGCACCACGAACACCACGAGCCCGCCGAGCACCAGCAGGCCGACGAAGCGTTCACGGCCCGTCAGCCATCGCCCCCTCACCCTCACCTCTGCAGTCTGCCCCTCCGGCTGCCGGGATGGGAGTACCCGAACCCTGCGGGGTGGGTTACCCGCACGATCGCCCGCTGCACCGCTGCGGTCAGCCCCCGGCCGACGTGCGCCCAGCGCGGTGGGAGCGAGCAGCTGAAACGCCTTTGCTGGTAGCACGGCCGCTCGTTCCGGGGAGGCCACTCCAGCACAGGGGGTCTCACCTATGTCTGCCACCACAATCGCTCCGACCACATCCGCCGCCCGCGCGGAAGGCGTCAGTAAGTTCTACGGATCCGGGGACGCGACCGTCACCGCGCTCAAAGACGTTCACGTTGCCCTGCAGGCCGGTCAGTTCACCGCGATCATGGGCCCGTCCGGGTCAGGCAAGTCGACGCTGCTGCACATGCTCGCGGGCCTCGACCGGCCGACGTCGGGTGAGGTGTTCCTCGGCGACACCCGGATCAGCTCGCTCAACGACAAGGCGCTCACGCTGCTGCGTCGCGATCAGATCGGGTTCATCTTCCAGTCGTTCAACCTGCTGCCGACGATGACCGCAGCGGAGAACATCGTGCTGCCGATCCGCATCGCCGGCCGCAAGCCCGACGACGCCTGGGTGCAGTCGATCGTCGACAAGCTCGGGCTGGCCGACCGGCTGTCGCATCGCCCGACCGAACTGTCCGGTGGACAACAGCAACGGGTGGCCGCGGCTCGCGCCCTGGCCTCGCGTCCGCAGATCGTCTTCGCCGACGAGCCCACCGGCGCCTTGGATTCAGCCGCCGGCACCGAGTTACTCACCTTCCTGCGCACAGCAGTCCAGGAACTCGGCCAGACGGTCGTCATGGTCACCCACGACCCGACCGCGGCCAGCTACGCCGACCGGGTGCTGTTCCTGGCCGACGGCCACGTCGTCGACGAGATGTTCGAGCCGACCGCTGACGCCGTACTGGACTTCATGAAGCACCTGGGAGCGTGACCATGTTCACCGCAACTCTGCGAGGGATGCTCGCACACAAGGTCCGGCTCGTCCTGACGATCGCGTCGATCGCGTTGGGCGTCGCGTTCCTGGCCGGCACGCTCGTGCTGACCGACACGATGCACGTGGCGTTCGACCAGCTCTTCGGCAAGGTCTCCGCCGGTACGTCGGCAGTCGTGCGGACCGAGGCCGCCTACAGCCAGTCGGAAGGCATCAGCACCAGCAGGGCCCCGATTCCGGCCGCCGTCGTCAACGGCGTACGCACGGTTGACGGCGTACGTGCCGCTGAAGGTGCCGTCAGCGGCTACGCGCTGCTGACCGACAACGCCGGCCGGGCCGTACTGACCAGCGGCGGTGCTCCGACGATGGGCTACAGCATGGCGGCCGACCCCGCGCTGCGCGGTGACGTCAAGCTCCTGAGCGGCAACGCGCCGACCGGACCACGTCAGGTCGCGATCGACGCCACCAGCGCCGAGGAGCACCACATCGCGGTCGGATCCACCATCAAGGTGCTGTTCCAGGGCCCGGCGCAGGACTTCACCGTGGTCGGGACCGTCGGTTTCGGCAAGGAGAAGAACCTCGGCGGGACCACCGGCGCGTACTTCGACTCCGCCACCGCGCAGCGGGTCCTCGGCGTACCCGGGTTCTTCGACGCGATCAACGTGAGCGCGGACAACGGCGTACAGCCCACCGAGCTCGTACAACGGATCAACGCCGTCCTGCCGAACGGCGCCGAAGCCGTCACCGGCGCGACCGTGGTGAAGGAGTCCGCGGATGCGGTGAACAAGGATCTCAGGTTCGTCGGAATCCTGTTCCTGGTCTTCGCCGGGATCGCGTTGTTCGTCGGCGCCTTCATCATCTGGAACACGTTCACGATGACGATCACCCAGCGGTCCCGCGAGATCGCATTGCTGCGGGCGATCGGCGCCACCCGGCGCCAGGTGAACCAGAGCCTGATCGTCGAGGCGTTCCTGCTGGGCCTGCTGGCCTCTGCGGTCGGAATCGCTCTCGGCCTGTTGGTTGCCAAGGGCCTCAATCTGCTCATGGACGCGGTCGGCTTCTCGCTGCCGAGTACGTCGATGCAGGTCCAGCCGCGCACCATCGTGGTCTCCCTGCTGGTGGGCACGCTGGTGACCGTCGTCGCCGCGCTCGTACCGGCGTACCGGGCCACGAAGGTCCTGCCGGTCGAGGCACTGCGCGAGGCCGTTCCGGGGTCCGGCAACCCGTCGGGCAAGCGTGTCATCGCCGGCATCGTCGTCACCGGACTCGGCCTGGCCGGTCTGTTCACGACCCTGTACGGCGATCTCAGCATGAAACTGTTCGGCCCCAGCCTGCTGGCCATCATCACCGGTGTCCTGATGCTGCTGCCGGCCGCGGCCCGCCCGCTCGCCTCGCTGATCGGCGTACCGCTGCGGCTGCGGGGCCTGCCGGGCGAGCTGGCCAGGCAGAACGCGATGCGCAACCCACGCCGTACGTCGTCGACCGCGGCCGCGCTGATGGTCGGCCTGACGCTGGTCGTCAGCATGGGCGTGTTCGCGTCGTCGCTGAAGGCCTCGTTCACCGACATCGTCGGAGACTCGACGAACGCCGAGCTGTTCGTGACGCCCTCGAGCAAGCAGGGCCCGGGCTTCAGCCCCGAGGTGATCAAGGTCGTCCAGGGCGTCTCCGGGGTCAACGCGGTCTCGGCCAGCGGCTTCGGCCAGGCCCGGTTCAACGGCACGGACTCCAGCTACTCGGCCATCGACCCGGCGACCGCGGCAGCAGGCCTGAACCTGCGGTTGTCGTCCGGATCGGTCTCCGCGCTCGGCACGGACGGCGTCGTGGTCGCCAAGACCGCCGCCACGACCCACGGATGGAAGCTCGGCAGCGTCATTCCCAGCGAGTTCGCGCAGACGGGCAAACGGAACTTCCACGTCGTCGGCATCTACGACAGCAAGGGCTGGATCAGCGACGACTACGTCATCAGCATCGCCGCACAGACCGCGGCGGCCGGCCGGCAACTGACCGCTTCCGGGCTGGTCACGCTCGCGGACGGAGCCGACAAGGGAACCGTGCAGCGTGCCATCACGGACGCGCTGGCCGGGCACCCCGACGCCAAGGTGCTGGACCGGAAGGGGTTCGAGAAGGAGGCGAGCGGGTTCATCGACCAACTGCTCACCTTCGTCACCGTGATGCTGTTGCTGGCGGTCGTCATCGCGCTGCTGGGCATCGTCAACACGCTGGTGCTGTCGGTGTACGAGCGCACCCGCGAGCTCGGCCTGCTCCGCGCCATCGGCATGACGCGGGCTCAGGTACGGGCGATGGTCCGCTGGGAGTCTGTGGTCATCTCGCTGATCGGCGCACTGGCCGGAGCCGCCCTCGGCATCGGCCTGGGCCTCGGGCTCTCGCAGGCGCTCGCGGACGAGGGCATCAAGTCGATCTCGGTGCCCGGCCTGCAGGTCACGTTGTACGTCGTCCTCGCTGCCGTCGCCGGCGTACTCGCCGCCATCGGCCCGGCCCGGTCCGCCGCGAAGGTCGACGTACTGAAGGCGGTGATCGCCGACTGACCAACCGCCCGTCCCACCGGTCCCCACTCGTTGAAAGGTTGCCCAGCATGACCGGATTGGCACGACCCACCACGACCACCGAACCGAACTACTCACACTCGGCCCTCGCCCGGCTGGCCGGCCCGCTCGCAGTGGCTGCCGGCCTCCTGATGATCGTCGTCGAACTGGCGATCCTGCCCATCGTCGATGTCGACGATCACGTCGGAACGTCGACCAACCTCGTCTACCGGATCAGCGGCGTCGTGTACTTCGTCGCTTTCTGCCTGCTCGTGCTCGTCGCGGTCGCGGCGTACGCACGGCAGGCGCACAAGGCCGGCCGCCTCGGCCTGATCGGCATGATCGCGGCCGTGGTCGGCACCATGTGGCTCGGCGGCGATCTGTGGTTCGAGTCGTTCTACGTCACCTACATCGTCGATCACGCCCCCCAGGTCCTCGAACTCGATCCAGGCGGCATGATCGTCATCGGCGCCATCTCCAGCTACCTGTTGTTCGCCATCGGCTGGGCCCTGTTCGGCATCGCGAGCCTCCGCGCCGGGGTCTTCCCCCGCATGATGAGCGCAGCCATCATCATCGGCGGCCTCCTCGGCTTCCAGGCCCTCCTACCGCCCTGGGGCATCGCCCTCGGCCTGGCCATGGTCTGGCTCGGCGTATGGCTGATCCGGACCCCCGCACAGGTCGAGGCGACCTGACGAACCCGTCCGGTCGTGTCGTTGCGCGGTCAGAGGGTTTCTGAGAGTGACGGCCGGTTGTTTACCTTGCGCACATGTGGGGTGCTCGCAGTGTTGGGGTCGGCGCGGTTGGCGGATCTCACGATTGGTCAGGCTCTGGCGGTGGCGTCAGGGTCGGCCAATCCTGTGAGGAGGAATCGTGATACGGAAACGCATCGCGGCTGCGGTTGTGGCGGCGGCGGCCGTCGTCGCCTCGGTGGTGGTCGTGAACGGCCACTCGTCGCCCGCGCAAGCGGCGGCGGGTGTGCCGGTGTTCGACCACATCGTGCTGGTGATGTTCGAGAACCACGCGTACTCGCAGATCAGCGGGAGCTCCAGCGCCCCGACGTTCAACAGCCTGGCGGGCCAGGGTGCGAAGTTCACCCAGGCGTACGGCGTCACCCACCCCAGCCAACCCAACTACGCGGCGATCTTCTCCGGGTCGACGCAAGGCCTGACCAGCGACAGCTGCCCGCACACGTACAGCGGCAGCAACCTGGGCAAGCAGCTGATCGACGCCGGCAAGACCTTCAAGGGCTACTCCGAGAGCATGCCGTCGGTCGGCTACACCGGCTGCTCGAGCGGCCAGTACCAGCGCAAGCACAACAGCTGGGTCAACTTCAGCAACGTGCCGTCGGCGAACAACCTGCGGTACGCCGACTTCCCGAGCTCGGCCAACTACGCGAGCCTGCCGACCGTCTCGTTCGTGACGCCGAACATGTGCAGCGACATGCACGACTGCTCGGTCGGCACGGGTGACACCTGGCTGAAGAACAACCTGACGGCGTACGCGACGTGGGCGAAGACCCACAACAGCCTGCTCGTCATCACCTTCGACGAGGACAACGGCGGCTCGTCGAACCACATCTTCACCGCGTTCGTCGGCGCACACACGCAGGTCGGCACCTTCTCCAACCAGATCAACCACTACAACGTCCTGAGCACCATCGAGAGTGCCTACGGGCTGACGCACCTGAACTCGGCCGCAGCGATCACCAACGTGTGGAACTAAGTCGTCCCTGCTCGCGGCCACGCTTCGGTGTGGCCGCGAGTCCGCGCCCGGAGGTGACTCTCGTGTACCTGTCCTCGATCGACCGTCCGCACGCCGCGACGACCTCGCGCCGTCGCGCCCTCTTCCTCGTCAGCGGCAACGTCTTCGCGCTCGGCGCCGTCAGCCTGATCACGGACATCTCCTCGGAGATGGTGACCGCGGTGCTGCCGGTGTACCTGATGATCGGCCTCCACCTCAGCCCCACCGTGTACGGCGTGGTCGACGGCACTTACACCGGCGCGACCGCGCTGTTGCGGCTCGTCGGCGGGTACGTCGCCGACCGGGCCAGCCGGCGCAAGTTCATCGCCGGCCTCGGCTACGGGCTGTCGGCCGTGGCCAAGCTCGGACTGCTTGCCGCGGGCAACGCCGTCGGTGCGATCGGAGCGGTGATCGCCATCGACCGAACCGGCAAGGGCCTGCGGACGGCGCCGCGCGACGCACTGATCACGCTGTCCACACCACCGCGGTTGTACGGCCGCGCCTTCGGCGTACACCGGATGATGGACACGATCGGAGCATTCGCGGGGCCGCTCGTCGCGCTCGCCATCCTGGCCGGCACCGCGCAGGCGTACGACGCGGTGTTCGTCGCCAGCTTCTGTATCGCCGCGTTCGGCGTACTCGTGCTCGTTCTGTTCGTGCGGGACCACCGCGACGAACAGCCGCCCAAAGCCACGGTCACACCCTCGGCGTTGCGCGGCCTGCTGCGGATCGCGCCGGTACGTCGGCTGGTGCTGGCCGCATGCCTCGCCGGGATGGTGACCATCGGCGACGGCTTCGTCTATCTGCTGCTGCAACGGCGCGAGGAGCTGAGCATCGGCTGGTTCCCGTTGCTTGCCGTGGGCACCAACCTGTCCTATCTGGTGCTGGCCACGCCGCTGGGCGTGCTCGCCGACAAGATCGGCCGGCAGAAGGTGGTGATCGGCGGCTACCTCGCGCTGATGCTGGTGTATGTGCTGCTGTTCGGACCGCTCGGCGGCTGGCCGCTGCTGATCGTCGTACTGGGCCTGTACGGCCTGTTCTATGCATCGACGGACGGGGTGCTGATCGCGCTGGCTGGGCCGGTGCTGCCGAGCGGCGTCCGTACGACTGGGATCGCGCTGATCCAGACGGGACAGGCCTTGTCCTACCTCGTCTCTTCGGTGCTCTTCGGGCTCGCCTGGACGACCTGGGGTCCAACCGGCGCGATCCGGATCGCGGCTGCGATCGCCGCGGTCGCCGTCATCGTGGTTGCCTTACTCCTGCGCAGGATCGCGGCCGACGCGGAGCAGCCGGCATGAGGCGGCAGATCGTCCTCGCGCTGGTCGGGGCGCTCGTGCTGGCGACCCTGGCGATCGGGTACGGCGTGTACGCCGTCGCGCGCCAGCCGACGCCCGTCGCAGCTGCCGACGCGCTGAGCCTTGCCGGCCCGCGGATCATGTTCCGCAGTACCGCACCGGACAGCAAGGGTCATCTGGCGTTTGTTGCCAAGGACAACCCGGGCGGGCCGCGCTCGGTGTCCGCGCTGAACTGCCTGCGGGTCTATGCAGCGGGCGGCACCGGCACGTGCCTGCGGCAGGACGGCGCGCTGGCCACTTTCCAGATCGCGATCCTCGACGAGAACCTCAACGTGCAGAAGGCGATTCCGCTGGTCGGCGTACCGAACCGGACCCGGGTCTCCGGCGACGGTCGCCTGGTGGCGTGGACGGTGTTCGTTGCGGGCGATTCGTACAACCACGGGCGATTCTCGACCCGCTCCGGGCTGATCGACCTCAGCACCGAGGACATGATCGACTCGCTGGAGTTCCTGTCGGTCACCGTCGACGGACACCCCTACACCGCGCCCGACCTCAACTTCTGGGGAATCACGTTCGCCGCCGACGACAACCACTTCTACGCCACGATGTCCACCGCCGGCCGCCGCTATCTGGTCGAAGGCGACATCGCGGCCAAGTCGGTGCGCACCATCGCCCGCAACGTGGAATGCCCGTCCCTGTCCCCCGACGGCAAGCGCATCGCCTTCAAATCCGCGATCGACGACAACCCGGCAAAGGGCTGGCGACTGACCGTCCTCGACCTCGCCTCAGGCACCAGAACCCCACTGGCCGAAACCCGCAGCATCGACGATCAAGCAGCCTGGCTGGACCCCAACACCATCGGGTACGCCGTCCCACACGGACCCGCCGACTCCGACATCTGGTCCGTCCCCGCGGACGGCTCGGGCACGCCCCATCTCCTCATCCCCCAGGCCGAATCCCCGGCCGCGCTCAGCTGAGCTGGTCGTGGAGAAAGGTTGTTACGAGGTCCATCAGTTGGGTGGTTGTCCAGGGGGCGGGGTCGTCGGACAGGTCGCCGTGGCCGGCGCCGGTGATGACGTAGCGGGTGGTGGGGACTCCGGCTTGGCGTAGGGCCTGGTGCAGGTGGGCGGTCTGCGCGGGCGGGATGATGCGGTCGTCGTCGCCGTGGAAGATGAGGAAAGGTGGCGTGGTCGGGGTCACCCGGGATGTCGGGTCGGCCTCGTGCATCTCGCCGACGGCGAGTCCGCCGGGGCCCACGACGTACGCCGTGATCGGGGAATCGGGTCCGGTTGTCGCCGCGACGATGTCGCCCTCGAAGCCGTCGGCGATCGCGGCCAGGTTCGAGGCGCCGAAGAAGTCGACGACGGCGTCGATCCGGTTGTCCGGGGCGGTGCCGGCCATCGACGCCAGGTAGCCGCCGGCCGACTCGCCCCAGACCGCGACATGGTCCGGGTCGATCGCGTACTGCGAGGCGTGATCACGCAGGAAAGCCAACGCGGCAGCGACATCGGCCAAGCCGTCGCGGTAGGTCGCGCCGACGGTCGTCGTACGGTAGTCGATACTCGCCACCACGAAGCCGGCCCCGGCGACGTACCGGCGCTGCTTGCCGGCCATCATCCGGCGGGCCGACACGAACCCGCCGCCGGGCAGGTACAGCACCAGCGGGAACGGACCGCTCCCCTGCGGTACCAGGACGTCCATCCGGAGATCCCCGGAGTACGCGATGCCCTTGTCCGACCGGAGACCCCGCACCCGGCCGATCTGCGGACCCGGTCCGATGTCGAGCGCGACGCTGTCGGGGTCCTTGTCCGGAGCCGCGACCGTCGAGAATCGAATCGGGTGCCCTTGCAGCGCGGCCAGCGCCATGATGATCCGCATCGAAAGCTTCACGCAGACATCCTGCCACGGCACCAAGCACGCCGACCTCTGACGTCAAACTCGCTCAGCGGGTTCTCAGCGGGCGACCTCGACACTGGATCACATGCGGGACGAACACGGGCAGGTACTGACCACGCGGGCTGTGGTCGGGCTGCTCCTCGTGGTGCTCGGGGTAAGCGGGTTCGCGTGGCTCGCCGACGCGGCTGCGGAGGGCGACCACCTCGCGGCGTTCGATCCTCGGCTGACGACGGATTTCGTTGCCCACCGCACCGCCGACCTGACCCGTGTTGCCCAGGGCATCTCCTTCGTCGGCAATGTGCCGGTCTTGTTGTTGCTGACAGCAATAGCCGCCGGCATCCTATGGCTCCGCACGAGACGATGGCAGCCGGTGCTCCTGCTCGTTGTCGGTATGGGCGGTGCCGGAGCGCTCACCTACGGACTCAAACTGCTCATCGGACGGCACCGGCCGGGCGCTGCGTTCGTGCTGGGGCCGATCGACACCGGGTTCTCGTTTCCCTCCGGTCACACGTTGAGCTCGACCGTGTTCTTCTTCCTGCTCGCAGGACTTGTCTGGTGCACGGAGGTACGTCGGGCAACCAAGCTCGTCGCCGTTGCCGTGGCGACCGTGATGAGCCTGGCGATGGGACTGAGTCGTGTCTACCTCGGATATCACTGGGCAACCGACGTCCTCGCCGGATGGTTGATCGCGCTCACCTGGCTCTGTCTCATCGCGACCGCACTGAATTATGGCCAGGGTCGCCGTCTGTGAGGACGACCGCGCGTTGCGCGGCGTCCTGAGGCGAGCCCTGGAAGGCGACGGTCACTCGATAGTTGCCGCCGCCAACGGTTCCGATCTCCTGGCAAGACTCGAGCCGCCACCCCAGCTCGTCATCCTCGACCTCGCCCTCCCGGACGCCGACGGCCGCGACGTCTGCCTGGCATTACGTGCGCACGGCCTCGATGCCCCGGTCCTCATGCTCACCGCGCTGGGTGGGATGCACCACAAGGTCAGCGGCTTCGAGGCGGGCGCCGACGACTATCTCACCAAGCCGTTCGACATCCCCGAACTCCTGGTCCGGGTCCGCGCGCTCCTCCGCCGTACGACGGTCGCCGTCACCGTGGACGAGGTCGTACTCGACCCCACCAGCCATCAGGTACGCCGGGGCGCGGCCGGCGAGGCACTCACGCCGACCGAGTTTCGTCTGCTCGGCCGACTCATCTCGGTCCCCGGCGAGGTGGTACGCCGCCATGCCCTCGTCGCCGCCGGCTGGCCGCACGGGGCGTACGTCAGCGAGAACACACTGGACTCCTACCTGCGACGACTCCGCGTGAAACTCGATCGGCTCGGCATCGCCGGCCGGGTCGCGACCGTCCGCGGCGTCGGGTACCGATGGGACTGACCGGCTTCCGCGCCCGGATCGTCTCGCTCGCGGTGCTGACCGCGACGCTGGTGGTCGCCGTACTCGTCATCCTCAACCACGTCCTGGCGACCCGCGCGTCCGAAGCGGACACCCGCATGCTGGCCCGAACCCGGGCCGAGGCCGTCGCCGGCACCGTCGAGGTCGTGGCCGGGAAGGTCCGCCTGGTCGAGGGCACCGGCGATGCCTTCGACACCCTCGCCTGGGTGTACGCCGACGGGCGCCTCGTCGACGGCGTACTCCACCCTGCGATCGCCGACGAGGTCGAGCAGCTCAGCAAGCCCGATCGAAGCCGATTCCTGACGACCGGCCACTACCTCCTGTACGCCGAGCCGCTGCCGGTGCAGGCGCATCAGGTCACCGTCGTCGTGATGGTGGACCTCGCGCCGTACGAGAGGTCCGAACAGCGCAGCCTGACGATGTCGCTGATCCTCGGCGCGCTCGTCGTCGCGCTCGCCGGCATCATCGCGTACGTCGGCGTCAGCCGTGCCCTGCGTGTCGTCCAGCAGATGTCGGCGCTGGCCGACGAATGGGGCGACCACGACCCGGACCGCCGGTTCGGGCTCGGGCACGGCCGCGACGAGTTCGGCAAGCTGGCGCACACGTTCGACCGGCTCCTCGATCGCGTCGCAGACAGCATCGCCGACGAACGACGCCTCACCGACGAGATCGCCCACGAACTCCGTACGCCGATGTCCGTACTCCGCGGCGAGGCACAGCTCGCGGAGCTCGCCGGAACCGACGTCGACCCGCAGCTCGTGCTCACCGAAACGGATCGGCTCAGCACGGCCGTCACCGCGATCCTGGACGCCGCACGCTTACGGCCCCACCGCGAGGCGAGCTGCCGGCTGACGACAGCTCTGCGCAAGGTCTCCGAGGGCCGCGACGTCCAGATCCACGCTCCGACCTTTGTCGACCTGGCCGTCCCCGCCGACGTGGTGACGTCCGTCCTCGCGCCGCTGCTGGACAACGCCGCCCGCCACGCGCGAACCAGCGTCTGGCTGGTGGCCGAGACCGCCGGTGACAACGTCTTCGTTCACGTCCTCGACGACGGACCCGGTTTCCAGCCCGACGAGCTCGACAGCATCTTCGCCCCCGGTCGAAGCACTGCGGGCGGCCACGGGCTCGGACTGGCCGTCGTACGCCGGATCGCCGCCGCAACCGGTCTCGGCGTACGGGCGATCGCGGACGGCCGTGGACACGTCGAGGTCCGCTTCCCGCGGGCCTGATCGCAGCAGTCAGGTTGCGTGCAGGTCCCGCGCGCAAGGGTGGCCGGCATGACAACCACTACCGCGTCCCGTCCAGCTGCAGCTCGGGTGCTGCTGAACAAGGTGCCCGAGGTCACCATCTGGTTCTGGCTGATCAAAATCCTCTGCACCACCGTCGGCGAGAGTTTCGCCGACTGGATCAACATGCAACTCGGTGTCGGACTCGTCGCCACCGCGATCATCTTCACCGTCGTCTTCGCAGCAGTCCTGATCTGGCAGATCAGCACCTCCAGGTATCGGCCGGCGGCGTACTGGCTCACCGTCGTCGTGGTGAGCGTCACCGGCACCCTCTACACCGACATCCTGACCGACCAACTCGGCGTACCGCTGTGGATCAGCACTTCGGTCTTCACCGTGGCGCTCGCCGTCGTGTTCGGCATCTGGTGGACCCGCGAGCGCACGCTCTCGATCCACAGCATCGTCACTCGCCCACGCGAGGGCTTCTACTGGCTCGCCGTCCTCGTCACCTTCGCACTCGGTACGGCGGCCGGCGACTGGACGCTCGAGCTGACCGGTTGGAGCCCGGGCGTGTCCGTCCTGCTCCCGCTGGCCCTGATCGCGATCATCGTCGCCTGCTGGCGGATCGGCGCGAACCCGGTCCTGGCGTTCTGGCTGGCCTACATCCTGACCCGGCCGCTCGGCGCGAACCTGGGCGACTGGCTCGCCTCCCCCAAGACGCCTGATCAGGGTCTCGGCCTCGGCACCCTCGTCACCAGCCTGATCTTCCTGGCCGCGATCCTCGCGACCGTCGTCTACCTCACGATCACGCGGGCCGACGTCATCGAAGGCCACCGGGACCGCACCCCGAAGTACCACCGGCCCCGCCGCGAATGGCCGCTCCTCGGCGTCATGGTCGCTGCGACCGTCGCCGCCGGCATCCTGCTGAACTGGGCATCCGCCCAACCGCACGCGAACGCGGCCGCTGAGGGTGAAGGTCCGAACCCGGCCGAGAAGAACGTCCACCTGACCGCCGCGGAGGCAACTGCACACTTCCCCAAGACCGATGTCGCACAGTTCCGCACCCTGATCACCAGCATGAATACGGACCTCACCAAGGGTGACCAGGCCGGCCTGAACACCGCCGTCGACGCCTACGAGAAGGCCTGGGACGACGACGAGAGCAAGCTCAAACCCCTCGACGGCAAGGCCTGGGACTACATCGACAGCCAGAACGACGCGCTGTTCACCTCGGTCCGCGAAACCAAGAATCCGGCCGCCGAGAAGCAGGCAGTCCAGGCCCTGCTGACGACCCTGGGCTGAGCCGCCTCACCACCCCACCGATTGACACCCACGGTGCTGCGTAACTATCGTTACGTGCAGCATATGTTTCATCTGCCTGAGGGAAGTGAGAGATGGACGCGGCAACGTGGGGTCTGATCATCGCGACGTTCGTCGCGTGTTTCGTGGAGATGGTGGAAGCCACCACGATCGTGATGGCGATGGGCTACACCCGGAGCTGGCGCTCGGCGCTGGTCGGCACCTTCGCAGCGCTCGGTGCGCTCGCGGTGGTCACGCTGGCCGCCGGCTACGCGCTGGCGAACTGGCTGCCGGAGTCGGCACTGCAACTCGCCATCGGCGGGCTGTTGCTGATCTTCGGTCTGCAATGGCTGCGCAAGGCGATCCTGCGATCGTCCGGGCGCAAAGCGGTGCACGACGAGGACGCGATCTACCGCGAGGAGGTGGAGGCGGCCAAGGCGGCCGGTGAGGCGAAGCAGGGTCTGGATCTGTTCGCGTTCATGGTCTCGTTCAAGGGCGTGTTCCTGGAGGGGATGGAGGTCGTGTTCATCGTGCTGACCTTCGGCCTGAACGCGAACAACATCCCGGCGGCCAGCATCGGCGCGGCTGCCGCGGTGGTCATCGTGCTCGGTATCGCCGTCGCGCTGCGCCGGCCGCTGTCGATGATCAACGAGAACCTGCTCAAGTACGGCGTCGGCCTGCTGCTCGCGTCCTTCGGGACGTACTGGGCGATCGAAGGGATCGGCATCTTCCGCGACGGCCGCGAGAGCCTGAACTGGCCGGGTCACGACCTGATGATCCTGGTCCTGCTGGCTGCCTGGCTGCTGCTCAGCCGGATCTTCGTGACCGCGCTGCGCAAGCCGGCCGCACCAACCCCGGCCGTGGCCGGCGACATCGCCGTGGAGGTGAAGAAGTGAAGTTCCTCAAGTCTTTCGGCCAGTTCTGGTACGACTTCATCATCGGTGACGACTGGAAGATCGCGGTCGCGGTCGTCATCACCCTGGCCGTGATGGTGGCCGCCATGCTGAGCGGCGCCCTGAGCGACACCGCACTGACGCTGATCGGCGGAGCGCTGGTCCTGGTGGCATTCAGCATCAGCCTCGCGATCGACGTCCGGCAGAAGAGCCGGTAACCCCTCCCCGGCACGATGGCCCCGCACTCCGGTGCGGGGCCATCGTGCGTGCTAGGCGAAGTACAGGCCGATGCCGACCATCGAGGCCCAGGTGAGACCGGCGACCAGGAGGACCGGGTCGCGGAAGAGTTCGTGCTCGGGCTGCTCGCCGCGGCCGGTGGAGACGAGCAGGGCGTAGCGGAGCAGGCCGGTGAAGAACGGGAGGAACGAGACGGCGAGGAGTTCGCGGTAGACGTCGTGGCCGAGGTACTGGAAGGCCCACATGCCGTACGACAGCGCCGTACCGAGCAGAGCCACCGTCATGACCTGGTCCAGCCACGAGGTGGGGTACGCCGCCAGCACCGGCCGACTGACCGCGTTGCCGGCCGACGCGTGCTCGGCCTTGCGTTTGCCGGTGACCAGGAACATCGCGCCGAAGAGTGAGACCAGCAAGAACCAGTGCGACACCGGCAGCCCGGTCGCCGTCCCGCCGGCTGCGGCGCGCAGTACGAAGCCGAGGGCGACGATGACGAGGTCGATCACGGCGACGTGTTTGAGGCCGAGGACGTACATGACCTGGGCGATGAGGTAGGCCATGGCGAGAGCGAAGGTCGCGATGCCGAGGCTGCTGGCGATCGCCAGACCGGACAGCGCAGCGACCACGCCGAACGCTGCGGCGAGCCTGGGGCTGAGGGTGCCGGATGCGACCGGGCGGAGTTGCTTGCGCGGATGGCGGCGGTCGTCCGGTGCATCGCGGATGTCGTTGAAGGCATAGATCGCGACCGCTAGGAGGATGAATCCGATGGCCGCGACAGCGGCTCGGAGTACGACGAGGGGCGATTCGAGCGCTCCTGCCGCCGCCGGGGCCGCGAAGAGCATCGCCGCCTTGTGCCATTGCTGCGGCCGGCTCAACCGCAGCAGCGCCCGCGCCGGCGCCTCCCGGGCGGTGACTGTCGTCAGGCCGGTCATTTCGCGGTCACGTAGAAGAAGTCGCGCTGGTCGTCGACCAGGTAGCGGTTCGTCGGCGAGTTCATCGAGTTGAGCAGCCGTTCGCCGCTGACAGTGCCGTTCGGGCCGGGCCGCTCGATGTCGAAGCTCACCATCGCGGAGTGGATGTCGAGCTCCATTCCCTGCACGATGCCGGCCTGATGCATCGCGTCGGCCAGGGTCGCCAGCGTCAGCTTGTTGCCTGCGACATAGATCAAGTTGCCGTGGGCATCCGTTCCGAGGCCGGACCGCCAGGTGTACTGGAACTGGCTGCGGACGGTCCCCCAGCGGCCGTTCGCGTTGGTGGTCAGCCCGTTGACGATCCGGTCGTCGACGATGACCTGGTCGAGGTTCTGCCGGACCGCGACGACGTCGTGCGACATCCGCACTGTGCGGTTCCAGGTGCCGATCAGCGCGGATCCATCGCGGAGGATGACGACCGATGCGCGGCCGTCGACCAGTGGCACCGCTGCCGATGCTGTGGTCCACCAGCCGCCATGCGAGTCGTTCATCTTGAAGCCGGCGTTGAAGGTCGCGACCAGCGCCGAGCGGTTCGCAGCGGGGACGGAGTACCCGTCGTGGGATGCCATGCCGACCACCGGCTCACGGGTTCCCGGCATCAGGTTGAGGTGGTAGGAGCCCCGTGGCAGCAACGCGGCGGCGGCCGATACCGGTAGATGACTGGGATCGGCTCGGAACCAGGTTGTCCATAGCAACGGTTTACCGGTGCTCGACTGGCGTGCGACGGCCCACGTTCCTTCCAGCGGCAGCCGCTTCGTACGAGGCAGCAACTGAACGGTCGGCAACCCGGTGGCTGTCGGTCGTCCGATGGTCGGCCTGGGTGCAACACCACGTGGCGTGGTGTCGGCCGGTGCTCCGGTCGCGGGTGGTTGCTGACGCGAGTATCTCCACGTCTCGACGGCGTCGATCAGCTTTCCGCCGCCGTGGTCGCGGAACCACTCGACTGTTCGGACCGCGAAGGTCGCGTTGCCCGGGTACAGCAAGGCCCGGACGTACGACACCGCCGGCACGACCAGCACCAGGCAGCAGGCCAACGCGATCCACCGCTTACGTATCCGGCGCCGGCGCCTCATCGCCAAGCCTCCGGGAGAAGCCTGCGCGGGACCAGGTTGAGCACGCGCACCACCAGACCCATCACGCCCGGCACCCACACAATCGACTTCCGCGCCTCCACCGCAGCGGCCACGCGCCGGCCGACCCGGTCCGGGCTCGTCGCGAACGGAGGCTTCTTCAGGTCCGCGGTCATCCTCGTCTGCACGAATCCCGGACGTACGACGAGCACCCGTACGCCTGTGTCCGCCGCCTGCCGCGAAAGCAGAACCGCCGTCGAGTCGGCCAACTGCTTCCCCAGCGAGTACGCCGCGATCGACTGGCGCGGACGGACCGCGGCCGCCGATGACAACAGCACGATCTGTTCAGGCTTGCGGTGAACCAAGGCACGCAACAGCAGCGAGACTCCGAACCCGTTGACCACAACCCCGTCGGCGAACGACGTCGACGACATCGATCCCACCGCCACGATCGCAAGCTCCAGCGGATGCTCGGCGCAGGCGTGCTCGAGCATCCCGTCGATCTCCTCGACGTTCAGCCCCGCGTCGTACTGCGTGGTTGACACGGAGTACCCGGCATCGCGGAGCCGCTCGGCGTTCCACCACAGCTCACCACTCGGCCGGCCGGCGAGGATCACCTGCCGGGGCGCCGGTCCGAGCAGCGGGAGCAGCACCGCCATACCGATCTCGGACGATCCGCCGACGAGCAGCGCAGTACCGGGACTCATGACAGCAGGTCCAATCGTTCGGCGAGTCCGGACGTCCAGCGTCTGGCTGGATCCAGCCGGCGCTGCGTGAGCCGCCACGTCGGCAGCCGCGGATACATCACCGGGATCAGCTCCGGATCGGTGACGGCGTCCTTCGCGAGATAGATCCGGCCGCCGGCACCGGCGACCATCTTGTCGACCGGCCGCAAGGTGTCCGGACGATGCAGCCACCGTCCGGGGAGGTCGACCGCGAGCGTCCATCCCGGGATCGGGAACGACAGCGGCCCGGCAGTCCCGAACCCGAAGTTCTTCAACGTGGTAAGGGCAGGCGTCATACCGCGGGTCCCCAGGAACGCAAGCACTCCTCGCACTGCGCCGAGCTCCTCAAGTGGTACGGCGAACTGGTACTGAACCAGTCCCCCGCGCCCGAACGCGGCCGGCCACGCGTCCGCCCGGTCCAGCGGGCAGAGCGCCGTACGCAACGGCACCAGATGTGAGTTGCTGGATCGGCTCAGATGCCAGCGAGCGGCCGACGCAGCGGCGATCGTTGCCCTCGACATCAGACCTGGCCCCGGCAAGGACTGCCTCGTACGCGTTGCTACCACGCGTGCCTCAGGGAACGGAGCAACCGAGCCTGGGAGATCAAGAGTCGAGGCGGTGTAGAACTCGTCGACGATTCCGCGCCCGAGCCCGCCGCCCTGCGCATGCACGTCCAGCCAGGCGATCGCGTGCCGATCCGGATCCAGCTCCTGGCGTGCCGCCAACGCCTGCATCGCTTCCAGGGTCTCGTCGAGCGAGTTGGTCCGCAGCCGGTTCCGGATCACCCAACCGGTGTCGACGCGCTGCAGCTGGATCGCCGCTCTCAGGACGACCCCGGTCAGCCCCATCCCACCGATCGTCGCCCAGAACCCGTCCGGATCCTGCCCGGCCGACAGCTGGACGATCGTGCCGTCCGACCGCAGCAACGCCAGCCACAGCACATGCTGGCCGAAGGATCCGGCGCCCGGATGGTTCTTCCCGTGTACGTCGCTCGCGATCGCACCGCCGACCGTGATGCGTTCCGTGCCGGGCACCACCGGGAGTTTCCAGCCCAACGGGAGGGTCTGGTCGATCAGGTCCTTCAGTACCGCACCGGCCTCGACCACGATGACGCCGTTGCCTTGGTCGAAGGAGATGATCCGATCGAGCGAGGTCGTGTCGAGGACGATCCCGTCGCCCGGCAGCGCCGCGTCACCGTAGCTCTTGCCGGCTCCGCGCACCGTGATCCTCGGCTCCGCCAGGACCGCGTCGACCAGACCGCCATCGAGGGTCGGTCGCCGTACCCGCGAGGCGCGGTGAACCGTCCGGCCCCATCCGGACAACGAATGAGTGCTGGGTTCGTCAAGGGTCATGATGTCGACGCTAGGTACTGCGCACTGAGAGCGTGCTGAGCTCGGTACGCGGCAAGATGCTGTGCGAGGACGTGCTCCCAGGTCATTGCCGGCTCGGTGCCCCGGTTGAAGTCCTGGATCCGGGACCTCAGCGCATCGTCGGTCAGCAGATCCGCGACGGTCGTCACCATTTCGGCGTCGCTGTTCACCAGGAATCCCTCGATACCCGGTCGGATGAACTCTCCGACACCACCGGAGGCCATCGCGACGACGGGCAGCCCGGCGCAGCGTGCCTCGAGGGCTGCGACGCCGAACGACTCCAGCTCCGCGGGCGCGAGATAGACGTCCGCAGACGCGTACAGCTGCTGAATCTCGAACCGGGTAAGGCGTCCCGCCAGGTCGACCCAAGGGCCGACGCGGCGCGCCGCAGCAGCCACTGCACCTCCTTGGGGTCCGTCTCCGACAATGACCGCGCGCAGCCGGATAGCGGACGGCACCGCCGCGCGGATCTCCTCGAGAATGCTGAGAAACGCCATCGGGCGCTTGCGACGTGTGAGCCGCATCGTGCTCACGATCGTCAGCGGATGGTCCTCGCGAGTCCCCGGACGCCACAACCCCGGATCGATCCCGTTGTGCAGTACGCCGATGTGCCGGGCGGGCAGGAGCTTCCGGAGTACGGCCGCAACCGCCTCGCTCACGGCGGTCCATTGCGCGTCGCCGACGTACCGGGCTATGCGTTCGACCGGCCAGGGCGTCGACGGGCTCGGCAACGAATGCAGTGTGACGAGTGCGTTGTCGACGAGTCGTGCGGCTCGCCAGGCCAGTGGTGACACCAACGATGAGTGGCAGTGGACGACATCGAAGGTCGCCAGCGCGGACCGCAGCCGGTCGATCGCCGACGGGAACGGTACGCCGGCCATCGCAGGCAGGCGCACGACCGGGACGTCCCCGGCGGACGACGGACCGTCGGTGATCGTGAAGACCGTGACGTCGTGTCCGGCCCGCATCAGCTGTACGGCGAGATCGTGGACCTGGAGCTCGATACCGCCGAGTCGTGGCAGGTAGCAATCACTGACGAGCGCGATCCTCACCCGGCCACCGCTTCCAGCCGCGGATCCGATGAGGTCCGGCGATGCAACCAGGACCAGACGGCAAGTAGTACGCCGCCGACCGGGATCTCCATCAGATAGGTGAATCCGCGGAACAGCAGCAGACCGGCCGCGGCGCCGGCCGGGTCGGTGCCGAGCGCGACCAGGGCCGCCGTCGTACCGACCTCGACGACACCCGCGCTGCCGGGCGTGATCGGCACCATTGTCAGCAGGCGCTCCACCGCCAGAACGGTGAACAGCACCGGCAGGCCGACCTGGACCTGCAGGACCTGGAAGCACAGCCAGAGCAGCGCCAGTTGAAGGGCAAGGTAGGCGATCATCCCGGCTGTCATCGGCCGCCATCCGGTCCGCATCACATTCAGGACCAGGCGCCTCAGCCCGGGGAGCTGCTCCCGCAGTCGCGTCGGCCGGAGCTTGCCGATGACCTTGTCGAGTGCGTTGCCGACGGCAACAGCCACCCGCTCGTCGGCGAGGATGCCGATACCTGCGGCCACAGCGACCGGAACGGGCAAGAGGAACAGACTCGCCGAGCCGAATGCGGAGGCACTGTGCAGGATCGGCACCAGTCCGAGCGCGAGCGCGATCACGCCGAGCTTGGACACGACATTGAGGAGGGTGGTGACCGCGAGGAAACTGCCGAAGCGGCCCGAGCTGAACCCCCAGCGGCGAACCATAGCGAAGTTCAGCGCGGTGCCGGCCGCGCCACCCAGTGGGAGAACGTTCGCCACCGCGCTGCCGGTAAGACTGAGTGTGAGGCCGCGGCGTTTCGTCAGGCCGGGCAGCGATGCCGCCAGGACGAAGGAATGCGCCCACAGGCCCGCGATCCACACGACCGTCAGCAGCACCAAGGATGCGGGCGAGACCTGGACGAGGAGTGCTCCGACCTCGCTCCAGGTCGCACCGACTGCGCGTGGCAGGAACACCACGAGCGCTGCCGTCAACGAAACGCTCAGGATGGAGGTCACCAGCCTGGATCTACTCGTTCTCACCAGAGCAAGCCTGGATTCCCGGCACTGAGAGGGTGCTGAGAGCAATTAGCCCGCAAGCGATCCGCATGCGATGCTCGGTCAATGGCCCGGCGTTTCACCCTCGTGGCTTTTCATGCGCACCCGGATGACGAGGCTCTGCTGATGGGTGGCACGTTGGCGCGGCTCGCCGCCGAAGGGCATCGCGTCGTGCTCGCGGTCGCCACCGACGGTGAGGCCGGCGCGGCGGCTTCGTCGTACCGGAGTGCAGGACGGCTTGCGGCGTACCGACGGGACGAGCTGGATCGATCCGCGGCGGCGCTGGGGTGTGCGCGGGTGGTGCGGTTCGGGTTCAAGGATTCGGGCTGGCCGGCGGCCGCCGACGGGTTCAGCACGCTCGCGGTCGAGGACGCGGCGGCGCCGCTGATCGAGCTGCTGCGGGAGGAACGGGCCGATGCGCTGACGATCTACGATCCGGCGGGTGGGTACGGACACCCGGACCACCGGCAGGTGCACACGGTCGGGACGTACGCCGCGGCCCGGGCCGGCACGCCGTTGGTGCTTGAGGCAACAATCGACCGGCGCCTGATCCGCCGGCTGATCCGGATCGTGACAACCATCCCCGGCGTACTCCCGGCCGTCAGCGCGGCGGACTACGACCACGCCTACTCCCCCGGTACGGCGATCACACACCGGGTCGACGTACGCGCGTACGCCGCCCAGAAACGGCACTCGTTCGAGGCACACGCCAGTCAGGCCAGCTCTGACGACGGCGCCCGTACGCTCTCGTTGCTGCTCAAACTCCCGCGGTGGCTGTTCCGTCTGATGCTCGGCCACGAGTGGTACGTCGAACACGGCCGCACGCCTGGTACTCCGCTCGACGACGTGTTCGCCAGCCTGCGGTAGCTGCCGCCTGGCACGATGGTCGGGAAGGAGGGTTCGACTTGTCCCCGATACGCAACGCCATCTCACGACTGCGCCGCGCCAGCGTGCGGAGCAGGTCGACCGCTGCCGCGGTGGTCGTCGTGGCGATCGCGATGGCGTTGGGCGCCGCCGTACTCCTCCTGCTGTTGCAGCGGGCGCTGATCACGACGGTGTCCGATGCCGCGGACGGGCGAGCAGCCGACGTTTCCAGTCAGGTCGCAGAAGAGGGCGTCACCGCGCTCAGCACGGATCTGGCCAAGACCACGCGGGCGACCCAGATCATCCAGGTCCTGGATTCCTCCGGGCGGATCGTCGCGGCATCGTCGGCGCGGGCGGAGACCACCGCGCTGACCCAGCTGCGGCCCACCGCTGACACGATCCAGCGCGCCGAGGTCGGTGAGATGCCGCTGCTCGACGACGATCACGACTATCTGGTCGTTGCACGCGGCGTCGAGTACGGCGGCCAGACATACACCGTTGTCGTCGCGTCGTCGATCCAGACCCAGCGCGACACGGTGGCCACGGTGACGAAGTACCTCGCGGTCGGCTTCCCCGTGCTCCTGCTGGTGGTCGGCGCTGCGAGCTGGATGCTGACCGGAAGGGCCCTCGGACCGGTCGAGCGGATCCGCAGGCGGGTGCAGGGCATCGAGTCGAGCGATCTGACCGAGCGGGTCCCGGTCCCGCCGACCGATGACGAGATCGCCCGGTTGGCCGCCACGATGAACGAGATGCTCGACCGTCTGCAGGCGGGCCAGGCCACTCAGCGGCGGTTCGTCGCGGATGCGAGTCACGAGCTCAGGTCCCCGCTGTCGACGGTCGCCGCGGGTCTGGACGTGATCGCGCCGTCTGCGCGCGGCCAGGCGTGGGAGGACCTGCATCGGTTGATGCGTGGCGAGGCCGAGCGGATGCGGCGACTGGTGGAGAACCTGCTACTCCTCGCCAAGGCCGACGATGCAGCCCTGCCGATGCAGCGGGCCGAGGTCGATCTGGACGACCTGGTCGACACCGAAGTACTGCGACTGCGCAGCAACGACCGACTCAAGGTGCTGGCCGACGTCCATCCGGTCCGCGTCCACGGCGACCCGCTCCGGCTCAGCCAGCTGATCCGCAACCTGGTCGAGAACGCCGCTCTCGCCGCGCACACGACTGTGCGGCTCAGCACCACCGAGCAGGACGGTCGGGCAGTGCTCACGATCGAGGACGACGGCGACGGCATCCCGGAGGCCGACCGCCGCCGCGTGTTCGAGCGCTTCGTCCGCCTCGATGCCAGCCGGGCCCGCTCCAGCGGAGGCTCCGGCCTCGGCCTGTCCATCGTCGAGGAGATCATCAAGGCACACGACGGCACGGTCACCCTGACCGCGGCGCCCGCCGGCGGCACCACCGCGACCGTCACGCTTCCGTTGCCGTGAGTGTCGTCTCAGGTTGCTCTCAGCCAGAGGATCGGACACTGGGAACATGCGGGTACTGATTGTCGAGGACGAGATCCCCCTGGCCGAGACCGTGCGTCACGGTCTGACCGAGGACGGCTTCGTCGTCGAGGTGGTCCACAACGGCGAGGACGCGGTCTGGGCCGCGACCGAGCACGCGTACGACGTGATCGTGCTCGACATCATGTTGCCCAAGCTCAACGGCTACAAAGTCCTCGAGCAGATCCGCGAACGCGGTGTCTGGACCCCTGTCCTGATGCTGACCGCGAAGGACGGCGAGTACGACCAGACCGACGCGTTCGATCTCGGCGCCGACGACTATCTCACCAAGCCCTTCAGCTTCCTGATCCTCGTCGCCCGCCTCCGCGCCCTGATCCGCCGCGGCGCCCCCGAGCGCCCGGTCGTGCTGACCGCCGGCGACCTCACCCTCGACCCTGTCCGCCGCCGGGTCGAACGCATGGGCCAGGAAGTCACCCTGACCCGCCGCGAGTACGGTCTCCTCGCCTACCTGATGCGCCACCGCGGCGAGACCGTCAGCAAGACCGAGATCCTCGAGAACGTCTGGGATCCGGCGTTCGATGGTGACCCCAACGTCGTCGAGGTCTATATCCGGTATCTACGCCTCAAGCTCGACGCGCCGTTCGACCGCCACGCCATCGAGACCGTCCGCGGCCTCGGCTACCGCATCGACTCCGACGGCGGCTGAGGCCGTTTCCTGAAGTACACGTGATCAAGCCGTCAGGCGGCGCGGCGGCGGTGCTTGAGTAGTTCGATTCCGATCGGGATCAGTGAGATCACGACGATCAGCGCGATGATCGGGAGCAGGTACTTGTCGATGTTCGGGATCCTGCTGCCGAGAGCGTGGCCGGCCAGCACGAGACCGATCGTCCAGACGACGCCGCCGACGATCTGCCAGCGGGTGAAGACCTTCGCGTCCACCCGCAGCGCGCCGGCCAGCGGGTTCATCACGGTCCGCACGGCGGGGATGAAGCGAGCAAGGACCACGGCACGGCCCACGCCGTACTTCTCGAGCTGATGCCTAGCCCGCGCGGCGGCCTGGGACAGCCGCGGGCGGTCCGGGCGGTCCACGAGCGACGGCCCGGCCCGCCGTCCGATCAGGTACCCGACCTGCGCCCCGGCCAAGGCTCCGATCGGCGCCAGGACGAGGGTCCACGTCAGCGACAGGTGTACGGCGGTGGTCGTGAGCAGGCCGGCGGTGAACAGCAGCGAGTCTCCGGGCAGCACGATGCCGATCAGCAGACCGGTCTCGGCGAACATCACCAGCAAGACGGCGAGTGGACCGAGATGGGTCAGGAGGCTGTTCGGGTCCAACGGATTCATCGGTACGGCTCCGGATCCAAAGTAGGGATGTCGTTCGACCCTAGGAACCGGCTGCTGAGAGGCAGCTGAGCAGACTCAGTCGACGGCCGGCGGGTCCAGGCGGTACCCGTGGCCGCGGAGTGTCACGACGCTCGGAACACGCTCCGGCGGCGTGCCGGTGCGGGTCGCGGCCGCCTCCAGCTGGCGGCGGAGTGAGGCGATCGTCACGTCGAGCGTCTTCGTCGATCCGAACCAGTTCTCGTCCCAGACGGTGGCCATCAAGTCTTCGCGCGACACCGCCGTACCCGCGTTGAGGGCAAGGGTTTCGAGCAGCTCGTACTCCTTGGGCCGGAGTACCAGCTCGTTCGTTCCGAGCCTGCAGCGTCGCGCTGCGGTGTCGACGGTGAGGTCAGCGATCACCACCGGACCGTCGTGCTGGGGAGTCGGCCGGCTGCGCAGGTGCGCGCGCAGCCTCGCGAGCAGCACGGTGAGGCTGAACGGTTTGACCAGGTAGTCGTCGGCCCCGGCGTCGAGGCCGGACACGATGTCGATCTCCTCGCCCCGGGCGGTCAGCATCACCAGCAACAGGCTCGGCAGGTCCGACCGGAGGCGCCGGGCGAGATCGACGCCGTCGGCGTCGGGCAGGCCGAGGTCCAGGAGGACAACCTCGGCCTGCTCCCGGCGCGCGAGTGCCAGGCCGGCCCGCCCGGTGCGCGACCAGAACGTCTGATAGCCGTTGCTGGTGAGCGCACGGTCGAGCAGCCGGCCGATGGCCTCGTCGTCCTCGACCACAACCACGGTTCGCCCGGCCTTCACGCTTGCGACGGTAGGCGCGGTCGACTGAGAGCCGGCTGAGTCACAACTGCCGCAACTCCTCGACGGCCGGTCGGGTCGAACCTTGTGCACTGGCAAGGGCTCCGACTGCGATGGCGACGACGGCAACGATCAAGGTTGCTGCCAGGTAGGTCCAAGGCACCGCCGCCGTGGAGGGCGGTGGATCGAACACGCCGGTCAGCACCTTGATCAGCATCGCTCCCAGCGCCCATGCCACCACCGCACCGCCGATCACCCCGCCGAGTGTCACCGCCAGCGCCTCGCTCAGCACCAGCCCGCGCAGTTGCCCACGCCGAGCCCCGAGCACAGCGGCGATCGCAAAGGTACGGCGACGTTCGGCGAGGCCGAGCGCAAGCACCAGACCGCCGGCGCCGGCTGCGATCAGTACGGCGAAGGCGAGCTCGAACCGGGTCAGGCCGGCCAGGTCGACCGAGGTCAGGCTCGATCCGACCTGCGACCTGCTCTGGGTCAGATCGGTGACCTTCGCCGAGTCCCCCAACTGCTTCCGGACGGCAGCTGCGACGGCCGGCTGGTTCTTGCCGCCGGTGTCCAGCAGGAACGCACCGATCGCGTCGCTGCCGGTCGCCTTGGCAACGTAGTCCGCGTTCGCGACGAAGAAGCTGTCGCGTGGTGCCGTCGGAAACTCCTTCACGATGCCCGCGTAGTGGAACGGGATCGTTCGGAAGGTCTTCGTCCGACTGTCCTGCAGCCGCAGGCGAATCAGATCACCGGGCGCGAGCTGGAAGTCCTTCACGGTTTCGTCGCTGACGAGAATCGAGTCAGGCTGACTCGCCAGCTTCGCCATCAGGCCGTGCGCCGTACCGCCGACGAAGTACGCGTCCTGCAAGGCGGTCGCGTCGGCGATCGTGCCGGGCCGGACACCGTAGAAGTCCTGCAGGTCGGAGCCGACGTACGCCAGACGGTGTTGCAACGGCTCGACCCGCCGAACGCCCGGTACGGCGGCCAGCGCACCGCCCGCAGCCGGGCCGACGATCACGCCGGGCGACTCCGTCACGGTCACATCCGCACCGTTGGACAACAGCGCATCCACCTCTGCCTGCTGCCGGTACGTCGCGTTGAAGGTCGCCGTGGACGCCGCGAATGAGATCGCCAGCGCAAGCAGTACGACGGAACGCACCAGCGGCGTACGTTGCCGCGACATGCTCGCCGCTGTGGTCCGCGCCAACCGACCGGTCATTGGCCGCACCAACACCGTGAGTACGCCGCGTCCGTGAGCCAGCGCCAGCGCGGTGAGACGCCAGAGCAACAATGCCCCGCCGATCCACAGCAGCGCCGGGCCGAAGAACGCCCAGTACGACACCGAGATCGTCGGAACGCCCTCGGGCGCCAGCACCAACGAGTAGTTGTTGCTACTCGACGCACGGAACACCAGCAGCGAGACAGCCAGGCAGATCAGATCAAGCCCGAGCCGCATCCACAACGGACTTCGCACCCGCTCCACCTGCCGCCGTGCCGCGACAACGCTGCTGCTCCGCAGATCCCGCACCGTCGGCAGCAGCACCGTCAGCCCCGCGATCACGAGCCCCACGACGAACGCGATCCCGAACCAGATCACCGTCGCCCGGGTCCCGCCGCCGAACGAAGCGCTACCGAACGCAGCCCGCCCGACGATGCCCGCGGCAACCACTCCAAGCACACCGCCCAAGACACCGACCAGCGCCGCCTCCAGCGCGGCCAGTCCGACCACCCGCCGGATCCCGAATCCGCGCACGCGCAACAGCGCCTGCTCCCGCCGACGCCGTACGGCGCCCGATCCCGCGACCGCGGCCGTGAGCAAGGCAGCGAGCACCGCGCCCGGCAGCCCGAGGCAGAGGAACAGGATCTGCGCGTACGCCGCATCGCTCCGGGCCGCATCAAGCGCGGCCGCGAGATTGTTCCCCACCACAGCCGACCCGGCCGACGCCGCCTCCAGATTGTGGGCCGCACCAACGACCGTGGTGTACGCCGACGCCGGGTCGGGCGGCAGGATCGCGTTACGTTTCGCGTGGATCTGCGTGGTGAGTGCCTGCGGATCGACGTTGGCGATCGGCCCCATCAGCTGGCTGAACCGATCGGTCGCAAGCAGCAGCACGTTGTCCGGCGGAGCGGACGGCTGGGACTGCGGTGGCGCGCCGACCTTCTGGAACAGCGAATCGGCCTGCGGCAGGTCGATCACCCCGTCGACCCTGACCTGCACCGGCGGCAGACCTGGCCTACCGACCGAGATGGTGTCCCCCGGCGATGCGTGCAGGTTCGCAGCGGTCTGCTGGGCGAGCAGTACACCCTCCGACTGCCCGGTCAGCTGCCGGACCTCGCCCGGGAACGACGAGCGATAGTTCTTCGGAATCCCCAGTACGACGCCCGGCCCGGTGGTCTGTGTCGATCCCGCGATCGTCGCCGTGAAGCCGGTCGTACGACCGAACTCGACAGGTACCGCGGTCGCGATCCCCGGCGTCTGCTGGGCGGCAGTCAGCGCGGCGCCCGGATCGCCTCCCGCCTGCACCTCGATCTGCCAGTCCACGGCGACCGTCGCCACGGCACGGCTGGTCATACTCGCCTTCGACGCGGTCAGAAACGCGCCGATCGCGGCGATCAGCGCCACGGACAGTCCGACCCCCGCAGCCGTGGCCAGCAGCCGCCAGGCCCGCCATCGGATCAAGCCACGCAACCACAGTGCCATCAGGCGACACCTTCCCGAGTCGGTACGACGAGACGTCCGTCGTTCATCTGCCAGTGCTCGGCGAGCCGCCGGGCGACCGCCGCATCGTGCGTCGTCACGACCAGGGCCGCGCCGCTCTCTTCCGCCGCAGCGATCAGTACGTCGAGAACGTGCCCACCGGTCTCGGCATCGAGCTGACCGGTCGGCTCATCGGCGAGCAGCAGCCGCGGCCGCAGAGCCAATGCCCGTGCGATCGCCACTCGTTGCGACTGCCCGCCGGACAGCGTGTCCGCAAGCTGATCAGCCAACCCAGCGACGCCGACGGACTCCATCGCGACGACCGCGCGCTCGCCGGCCTCGGCCTCGTCGGTCCCGGTCAGTACGGCGGCAAGCGCGACGTTCTCCGCCACGGTCAGCGCCGGGAGCAGACTCGGGCCTTGGAACACGACGGCGATGTCACGCGAGCGCTCGACCGGACTGTCACCGAGATCCGGCCAGGTAACAGCTCCTCCGGTCGGCAGCTCGAGCCCCGCCATCAGATGCAGCAGCGTCGACTTGCCCGAGCCGGACGACCCCATGATTGCGACTCGCGCGCCGTCCTCGACCTCGCACGTGCACCCGTGGACTGCCACGACCGCCTGATCGCCACGCCCAAACGTCCGCGACGCATCCGCGCATCGAACCAGCGTCATGCGGCGACCCTCCCGTCGGACAGTGCGATCACTCGATCGGCGATCTCGGTCACCGCGGCGCTGTGTGTGACGAGCAGTACGCCGCGTCCGTCGTACGCCCGAGCACGGATCAGGTCCAGCACCAGCTGCTCGGTCTGACCGTCGAGTTCGCCGGTCGGCTCGTCCGCCAGCAGAACGTCCGGGTTGTTGCTCAGGGCCACAGCAAGTCCGGCGCGGGCGAGCTCGCCGCCGGACAGCTCCCGCGGCAGGGCCGCTGCCCGAGCGCGGAGACCGACCTGCTCGAGAAGCTGATCGGGTGTCTGCAGCTCCGTACCCTTCTGGACCAGCCGGATGTTGGCGCTCACGGACAGGTGGGTGATCAGGTTCCCGGACTGCAGTACGACGCCGAGTCGCCGGCTCCGGACCCTCGCCCGCTCCGCCTCGGGCCGATGGCTGATGCGTTCCCCGGAAAGCGTCACGGCACCACCGTCGGGCTCGTCCAGACCCGCCAAACAGGCCAGCAGCGTCGACTTGCCCGAGCCGGACGGACCGACCACGGCCACGACCTCGCCGCGGGCGACGCTCAGGCTGACTCCGCGCAGCGCCAGCGTCTCTTCGTCACCGGATCGGTAGAAGCGGTACAGGTCGCGGCACCACAGCACGTCGTCGGCCATCAGAGCCACCGGACGGAGTCGGAGACGATCTTCCACGGGTCGACGTTGTCCGCGTTCACCGGACCGACCAGCGTCAGCGCCAGCTGTTTGCCGCCTTGAGAGAACAGATAGCGCTCGAAGGCGTCGCGGATCACCTTGCCGGTGACCGGGTCCTGGGCCGAGTCACCCTGATAGGTGATCAGCACGACCTTCCCCGCCGGCCGGGTGATCTCGCTGACCTTGCCCAGAGCGAACCGCGGGACGGTACTGCGGAGCGTCGGGACCACCGTGGCCGTCGCGGACTGCGCCGTCGGTGCGGCGGCCGCGGTCGACGGCATCACCTCGATCCGGTTCAGCTTGTCGGTGAACGAGGTCGTCGTACCGGACGCGCTGCGCGCCCAGCCCTCCGGAACCTTCACGGTGAAGGTCGTTCCGCGGAACGTGACGAACGCCTGGTTGTCCGGGATGTCGCCCGGCGGGTTCGACTCCGTCTCGACCGGCTTGGGCGGCTGGGTCGTCGCCGGCTTCGACGACGGCGCAGAGGTCGCAGGCGCCGACGGCGCGTCAGAAGTCTCGGTCGGACTCGCAGCCGAGCCGGACGAGCCGCCTCCGCTACAGGCCGACAGCAGGACCACAGTCGTCAGGGAGATGGTGAGTACGGACCAGTTCTTCATTGAGTCGACGCTAGAAACGGCCGGGTAACCAGCCGGCCCGACGGAGGTTAGAGGACGGCAAAACCTTCCGGCAGCGCACCTGATCTGCCGTCATGATGGCTTCATGCGGCGTCGTGTCAGCAGGGTCGCCCTTGCGGCGGCTCTCGTCTCACTGATCCTCGTCGCCGTGCCGTTGGCGATCGGCATCCGCATCTCGTTCTTCTCCGACGAACGCACCGAGCTCGAACGCGCAGCGCTGGCCGCCGCCATCCAGGTCGGGCCGGACTTCACCGGCAACGACCCGGTCGAGCTTCCGGCGCCGAGCACTGACGGGCAGCTGGCCGTCTACGACAGTTCCCTCAGGTTGCGAGCAGGCACCGGTCCTCAGGTGGCCGACGATCCGACACGGGCCGGGCTGGCCGGGAAGGTGGTCCAGGCCGAGTCGGGTAGCTCCTTGGTCGTCGCCGTACCGGTCGCGTCGTCGGAACGGGTCATCGGCGTGGTCCGGGCCTCGTCACCGATCAACGCCGTCTGGGCCAGGGTGCTACTCGCCTGGCTGGCCGTGCTCGGGGGTGCCCTCGTGGCCCTCGCGATCGGCGTCGCCGTCGCGACCTGGCAGGCGAAGCGTTTGAGTGCCCCGCTCGAGTCGTTGGCCCGGATCGCGGACCGGGTCGCGGCGGGCGACCTGTCCGCGCGGGCCGAGCCGAGCGGGATCGCGGAGGTCGACGCGCTGGCCAACGCCCAGAACACCATGGTCGAACGGCTGGCCCATGTGCTGGATCACGCCCGGAACTTCGCGGCGGACGCCGCGCATCAACTGCGAACGCCGCTGGCGGGCCTGCGTCTGACCTTGGAGGCAGCGCAGACCGACCCGGCCGCTGATCCTCGGGTCGCCGTCGACGAAGCGTTTCTGCAGACCGGCGAGCTTCAGCGCACCGTCCAGGACGTCCTCGAACTGTCCCAACTGCCGGCCAAAGAACCCCGCGGCCCACTCGGCACGCTGGATGCGCTCTTCGCCGAGATCGAACACCGCTGGCACGGCATGCTCGCCGAGCGCGGTCGGCGGATCGTGTTCAGCGTGGAGGATCCGGTCGGTCACCGGTTCCTCCCCCTCGCCAACTGCCGCCAGATCCTCGACGTCCTCCTCGACAACGCCCGGACCCACGGCCGCGGCACTGTCCGGGTCACCGCCCACGACGTACTCGACACAACCGCAATCGACGTCGAAGACGAAGGCACGATGCCCGCCGACCCCGCGGACATCTTCGCCCGCGGCACCCGCGGGCCGACCGATCGCGGAGCCGGCATCGGTCTTGCTCTGGCCCGCAACCTTGCCGAAGCCTGCGGGAGCCGTCTCGTCCTCGCGTCCTCCTCCCCCACGGCCTTCCGCGTGCTGATCCCGGATGAGTGAAGACGCACGCCTGACCGCGTCAGCCCGGCAGGCTGCCGAGGACCCGGCTGGGTGGGGCGACGAAGCGCTCGACGGGCAACCCCTGCAAGGCCTCGCGCATGGCGGACTCCCATAGCGGTCCCGCCGTACCGGAGCCCGTCGGGTCGGCGATGTCCTGGCCGTTCAGTTGGTGGCCGAACATCAGGTTCGTGTACGGCGGGGTCGCGTCGGCGACCACGGCCGCCGCGGCGAGGTTCGGGGTGTAACCGGAGAACCAGACGGCGAGGTTGTTGTTGATGGTGCCGGTCTTGCCGGCCAGGTCCCAGTTGCCGAAGGACAGGTTGCCGCCGGTGCCGCCCGGCTGCATGACCGCGCTCAGCACCCGGTTCACACCATCGGCGACCCACGGTTGGAGAACCTGCTTGCAGGACTCGGCCGGCGTCGCGATCGCCTTTCCGGCCTGATCGGTGATGGACGTGACCAGCAGCGGCTGGCAGTAGACACCGCGGGCGGCGAAGGTCGCGTACGCATCGGAGAGCATCAGTGGAGTCACGTAGCCGACTCCGAGCGTGAACGACACCACCTGGTCCAGCGGCTTCAGCGTCTGCGCGTTGTACATCCCGAGCTTGGCTGCGATCGTCGCAGGTGCGCACAGTCCGGTCTTCTCGGAAAGTTGCAGGAAGTACGTGTTCACGGAGTACCGGGCCGCGTCGACCATGGTGAAGTCACCGCTCCGGGTCGAGTTCTGCGGCTGGTAGTTCAGGTCCCGGGTGGAGCCGTCGCAGGTCCGGAAGCGGACGCCGCTCAGGTCGATCTGCTGGGGCGAATTGATCTTGTAGTCGATCGGGATGCCCTGCTGGATCGCGGCGGCGATCGTGAACGCCTTCATCGTCGAGCCGTTCTGGAACCCGCCGTACCCGCCGGCGTAGGACTTCTCGACGTTGTAGTTGTACGCCGTCTCGTCGCGGCCCTCGCCGTACGGCTTGCTCTGCACCATCGCCTCGACCAGCCCGGTCCCCGGCTGTACCACGGTGATCGCGGCGATCGTGTTGTCGGTCGGCTTGGTGTGCTCGTCGACCGAGCGCTGCGCGGCCGCCTGGATCCGCGGGTCCAGCGAGGTCCGGATCGTCAGGCCGCCGGTCTTCAGGTCGCGGTCGCGCTCCTGGACGGTGTCGCCGAGCGCCGGATTCTGCAGCAGCTTGGACAGGACGTACTCGCAGTAGAAGGGGTACGGCGAGTTGGCGCAGCCGTTCGGCACGGTGCGCACCTGCGACAGGTCGATCACTGGCGTTCGCATCGCCGTGTTCGCCTCGGCGACCGAGATCACGCCGAGCTGGAGCATCCGCGCGATCACGGTGTCGCGACGGTCCTTGGCCGGCATCGGGTTGCTCACCGGGTCGTAGCCGCTCGGGTTCTTCACGATGCCGGCCAGCATCGCCGCCTCCGGCAGCGTGAGTTGGGAGGCGTTGACGCCGAAGTAGTGCTGGGCGGCCGACTGGACGCCGTACGTCCCGTCGCCGAAGTTGGCCAGATTCAGGTACTTGTCGAGGATCTCGTCCTTGGAGAACTGCTGCTCGACAGCGATCGCGTACCGGAGCTCGGTCAGCTTGCGCTGGTACGTCGGCGCGGTCGCCGCACGCTGCTCGGCCGGCGTACGCGCGTTCTCCAGCAGGGTGAGCTTCACGTACTGCTGGGTGATGCTCGAGCCGCCCTGCTGCGTGCCGTCGGCGTGGTTGCGGATCATCGCCCGCAGCGTGCCCTGCAGGTCGAGCGCGCCGTGCTGGTAGAACCGCGAGTCTTCGATCGCGACGATCGCCTGCCGCATGCTCGGCGCGATCTTGTCCAACCCGACCGGCACCCGGTTCTCGTCGTACAGGGTCGCGATCAGGCTGCCGTCGTCGGCCAGGATCCGCGTCCGCACATCCGGCGGCTGTGCGGTCAGCTGCTGCGGCAACCCGCGCAGCGAGTCCACCACCTCCTCGCTGCCGAACCCTGTCAACCCTGCTAGCGGTACCACCAGCCCGGCGACCAGCGCACCAGCCATCGCACTGACGCCGAACAACCTCGCCAGCAACCGGAATCCACCCCGACCGGTGCGCACTCCCCCAAGCTAGCTCGCGATCCCAGCCCACACACGGCTCTCTCAGCGCCGTCTCATCCAGCACCAGACTGTTGCTTTAAGCAACGGAGTCCTACGAGGGCGCGGCGCTCGGCAGGCGGACCGTCAACGTCGAGGTTCCGGCGATCGTGACCGTGCCGCGGTGGCGTCGGACGATCTCGGCAACGATGGCCAGGCCGAGACCGGCTCCACCGGTTTCGCGACCGCGCGCGCCGTCCAGGCGAACGAACCGGTCGAACACCCGGGCGCGCTCGGACGGCGGGATGCCCGGTCCGTCGTCGGCGACCGTGAGTACGACGGTATCGCCGGCCTCGGCCAGGCCCAGCCTGATCTCGGACCGGGCGTGGCGGGCCGCGTTGCCGGTGAGGTTGCGGATCATCCGGGTCAGCGCCGACTCGTCACCGAGGACCTGGCCGCCCGACACGCCGGACGTCACCACCGCGAGTCCAGTCGCCGAGCGCAATCGACGAGCTTCGGTGATGAGCAGGTCGTCCAGATCGACCGGTGTGTGCGGCAGAACGGCGGGCTGCTCGCCTGAGCTGGCCAGCAGAAGCAGGTCGTCGACGAGTTGCTGCATGCGCACGTCCTCGGCCAGAACCGTTTCCGCCAGCTCTTCCGGTGTTGTTCGCTCGGGATGTGCCGCCGCTACCTCGGCGTGCTGGCGGATCGTGGCGATCGGCGACCGCAGCTCGTGCGCCGCGTCGGAGACGAAGCGCTGCTGAGCCTCGTGGGTGGTCTGGAGCCGGTCGAGCATCCGGTTCATCGTGGCGCCGAGCCGGCCGATCTCGTCCCGGCGAGTGGCCGGGACGCGACGGTGCAGCTCGGTCGCGGAGATCTCGTCGACCTCGCGCCGGATCGCCGTCACGGGCGCGAGCATGCGACCGGTCACGACCCAGGTCACGGCGCCGACGACCAACATCATCAGCGGTACGCCGATCACCAGCACGCGGCGGACGAACCGGGTCGAGTCGAGCACGTCCACCAGCGGACGGCCAACCACGACCTCGTCGCCGCTCGAGGCCTTCGCCGCCGCGAACACGAAGTCTTCGCCGTGGCCGGGCGGCTCGACGGAGACACACTGCGAACCCGGCGACGCCAGAGGTGTGCCGCCGCCCACGAGGCGGCCGGACCGATCTGTCACCTGGACGATCTCGCTGGTGGATGACGACGAGCCTCCACCGGCCACGGCCAGTTGAGCCGCGCGGTCGCGGGCGTCTTGGCAGACCTGATCTGTGAGCACAGAACCGAGCAGCGCGACGAGTATCAAGGCACCCCCGACCAGGGCCAGACCGACCACGAGGACCGCGGCCACTGTCACCCGCGCACGCACGGCTGCTCCTCGAGGCGGTACCCCGATCCTCGCAGGGTGGTGATGGAGCCGTCGCCGAGCTTCCGGCGCAGGCGTCGGACATACACCTCGACGATGTTCGGGTCGCCGTCGAAGTCGTCGTCCCAGAGCTCGGCGAGGATCGTCCGCTTCGACACCACCTGCCCGCGTCGGCGGATCAGGAACTCCAGCAACGACAACTCACGCGCGGTCAGCGCCAGTACGTCGGCGCCGAGCCAGGCCGTCCTCGCCGCGGGATCCAGCCGCAGCTCTCCCGCCTCGATGACACACGGCCGTTCGGCGGCGCCGCGTCGTACCAAGGCTCGCAGCCGGGCGATCAGTACGGCGTACGAGAACGGTTTGGTCAGGTAGTCGTCGGCGCCGTTGTCGAGGGCACGGACCTGGTCGGTGTCCGCGTTCCTTGCCGTCAGCATCAAGATCGGCGTCCAGACCTGCTCGGCGCGGAGCGTCCGGCAGATCGTCAGCCCATCGATCCCGGGCAGCATCAGGTCCAGCAGCACGACGCCGTACGGATGCTCGCGGGCGAGCCACAGCCCGTCCGTGCCGGTCAGCGCGACGTCGACCGCGTACCCCTCGGCCTCCAGGCCGCTGCGCAACCCGGCCGCCAGCCGCGGCTCGTCCTCGACTACGAGTGCCCGCATCACCCACCTCCAGGCGATCCTCCTTCATTCTGGCTGAATCCCGGCTGAATGCAGCGGTTCAGCGAGGGTTCAGCGAGGGTTCAGCCGGCCGGACCTACCGTCGGCCCATGGCTGCCATCGAGGCGATCGACCTCACCAAGCGGTACGGCGCACGCATCGCCGTCGATGCGCTCGCCTTCAGCGCCGAGCCGGGCGAGGTGATCGGCCTGCTCGGGCCGAACGGCGCCGGGAAGACGACCACGATCCGCCTGCTGACGACGATCCTCGAGCCCAGCTCGGGCACCTTCACGGTCGCCGGCACATCAGGCGATCGGCCGGATCGGATCCGGCAGCGGATCGGCGTACTGCCGGAGAGCGCGGGCTATCCCGCTCGTCAGACCGGCTCGGAGTACCTGCAGTATGCCGCGCGACTCTTCGGCCGGAACCGTACTGACGCACGCACGGTGGCCGAGCGATTGCTGGGCGAGGTCGGTCTCGCGGATCGCGGCAACAGCCGGATCTCGACGTACAGCCGTGGGATGCGCCAACGGCTGGGGATCGCCAGGGCTTTGGTCAACGATCCGGTCGTCGTGTTCCTCGACGAACCGACACTCGGCCTGGATCCGGCCGGTCAACGGGAGATCCTTGCGACGATCAGCGATATCGCGGGCCGCCGCGGCGCGACTGTGGTGCTGTCGACGCACACGCTGACCGAGGTCGAGGAAGTCTGTGGCGCCGTGATCATCCTCGACCACGGACAGCTCCGCGCCAGCGGCCCGATCGACGAGGTCGTCGCCGGTACGGGCAGCCTGAGGACGACGTTCCTCGCGCTGACCGAGAACCCCGGCGGCCAGTCATGACGGCCTGGCACGTGGTCGCCGAACGCGAGAGCCGGGACCTCTGGATCGGGGGACGCGGTCCGGTCCTGGCGTTCGGGTTCAGTGTGCTGCTCAGCGCGATGACGTACCTGGCCGCGACCAACCGGGCGATGAACTTCCTCGAACGGCGGGAGGCGGTGAACCTCACGGTCCAGGTCGCCCTGGCCGTCGGGGTCCTGCTCACCGTCGTGGTCAACGCGGACGCGATCAGCGGCGAACGCGAACGCGGAACCCTGGAAAGCCTCCTCCTGACCCCGGCCTCCCGGCGGGCGATCGTGCTCGGCAAACTCATGGCCGCGTCGACCATGTGGCTCGCCTGCCTGATCGTCACACTCCCTTACCTGTGGGTCCTCGGCGGCGCCGGGTCGGCCACCGTTCTCGCCCTCACCGTCGGGACGCTGGTCGCGATCGGGCTCGGCGGTATCGGCCTGCTCTTCAGCGCCTGGTCCAACTCGAACAAGGCCAGCCTCGCCGGCGGCCTCCTCCTGCTCCTCGTGCTGTTCGCCCCGACCCAGCTTCCCGCGTTGCCGAAGACCGGATTCGGCCAGGCACTGACCCGGATCAACCCGATCGGATCAGCTCTGCATTACATGTCGCCGATCATCGTCAACCGCCGCAGCTGGACGCACGATCTCAGCTACCTCGTCGCGCCGACGGTGATCGCCATTGTCGTGCTCGCCGCTCTGATCGGCTTCGCCCCACGACTCGTCCGACTGACAGCAGGCTCGCGATGAACATCCTCAATCTGCTCGCGACAGTCCTGCTCGCGAACCCCACCGTGACCATGAACCACGACGAACTCACCGCACGGCTGGGCCAAACCCTCACCGTCGAATCGGTCGTCAACAGCCCCGGCGCGGCCATCGCCCACCTCAACGTCGTCAGCCTCGACGGCGTGTACGTCGACCTCGAGGACTGGACCCAGGACGTCGCCCAACCCGTACCGGCCGGCGGCGAGACCCAGCTCGACTGGGAGTTCCAGGCTGTCAACCCGGGCCACTTCGCGGTCTACGTCGTACTCATCCCCCGGAACGGCGCCCTCGTCGCCGGCCCGGCGGTACACGTCACCGTCGCCCCACGCCAGAACCTCGACACCACCGGCGCACTGACGGTCGCCATCGCCGTACCACTCCTCCTCGGCGCCGGCGTCCTGCTCAGCCACCGGAGAACCCGATGAACACCCACGTACTGTCCGTCGATCAGCTGCCGATGGCGTTCTTCAGTTGGGTGGCGAAGAAGCGCTCGACGGTCGGGAGGATCCTGCGGCCGGAGTGAGCGACGCCGTCGACGAGGTCGAAGGTGATGTCGAGGCCGTGGGAGCGGTAGTTCTGCTCCAAGGTGCGGAGCCGCTCGATCCGGGTGGTGCCGGTGAGTTCGGCGCCGTCCATCCAGTTCGACTCGCCGCGGTTCATGATCTCCCAGGTCTCGATGTCCTCGGAGCCGACGACGAGCTGGATCGGGACCCGGCGGAGCGCGTCGAAGTCGATCGACTGACCGAACCGCTCCTCGAAACCCTTCGTACCGAGCCACCACGGCAGGCTGTCGTCCAGTTGGGTGATCCGGCCGGGTGCGCCGATCGATGCAGCGGCCAGACGGTCCGGATGCAGGTAGAGGAACCGGTGGGCGAACTGCCCGCCGCCGGAGAAGCCGTGCAGGTAGAACCGCTCGGCCGCGACCGGGAACCGCTCCGCCACCTCGTCCACGATCGCCAGCAGCATCCGGTCGAAGCGGATCCCCTGGTACTCGATGAACTTGAAGTTGTGCAGGTCGGCCGGATCGACCAGCCCGGCCGGGAAGATCGGCGTCAGTACGACGACGCCGTACTCCTCGGCGAAGTCCGCCGACTGGTCGCGGTAGTTGGTCGCGGACCGCGCCGTACCGTGCTGGATCACGACCAGCGGCACGCGCTCGTCGCCGGTCAGCCGGCGTGGAACGTAGAGGCAGTAGTGCAGCCGCGGATCGATCCGGGACGCGAAGATCGGGGTCTTGCCGCGTTGGTAGACGGTCGCGGTGTCAGTCATGGGAGTCCTCGATTCACCGACCTGTCCGGTCGGCCTGCTCGCTGATCTGGTTGGTTCGGTCGCGGCCGGCTTCGGTCGCGGCCATGACGGCGCCGCGGACACCGGCCTTCTCGAGTTCGCGGATGGCGGTGATGGTGGTGCCGCCCGGACTGCTCACGGCCGCGCGTAGGTGCACCGGGTCGTCGCCCGAGTCGCGGAGCATGGCCGCGGCACCGACTGCCGTCTGGATCACCATCTCCTCGGACAACGCGCGGGGCAGTCCGAGGAGTACGCCGGCGTCGATCAGCGCCTCGGCGAAGTAGAAGAAGAACGCCGGGCCGCTGCCGGAGAAGGCTGTGATTGCGTTCAGCTGCGTTTCGGGGACGCGGACGACCTTGCCGACTGCTCGGAGGAGGGATTCGGCGCGGTCCAAGTGTGTGTCCTCGGCGTATGCGCCTGCGCTGATCGCGGTGATGGCTTGGCCGACCGAGGCTGCCGTATTCGGCATCGCGCGTACGACGGGTGTCTTCGGCAGGTCGCTCTCGACGCGCGCCGTGCTGACGCCGCCGATGACCGAGATGACGAGGTGGTCGGGCGTCAGGTGCTCGGCGAGCCGGGGCAGCAGGTCCTCGATGTGGTACGGCTTCACCATGAGGACCACGGTGTCTGACGCTCGGACGGCCTCGGCCAGCTCGGGGGTCGAGACGCCGAAGCGCTCGCGCAGGTACGCCGCTCTGTCGGGCAGCTGCTCGACCACAGAGATCTGGTCCCGATCGACGAGCGGGGTATCGCCGTCGAGCAGCCCGGACAGGAGGGCAGCGCAGATGTTGCCGCCGCCAACGATCGCGAGTCCCTTCATCGCAGCACGAACCCGGTGCCGAGCGGATCGCTGGGGTCCAGCGTGAAGGTGGCACGGCCGGTCTCGTAGGCCATACCGGCCACCTCGGTGATCACCGCGTCATGCCCGTCCGCCTGGACCTGTTCGAGCACCCGGCCCAGGAACGTCGTACCGACGATCGATTCGTGCCGCAGCGTTCGCCCGATCGGCAGCCGGCCGTCCGCGGCCAGCAGGGCGATCCGCGCGGACGTACCCGATCCGCAGGGCGAGCGATCGAGCTCGCCGTCCGCGAAGATCGTGACGTTGCGCTGGTGCGGACCGTCCGCATCGTCGCCGAGATCGTCGTACAAGATCGTGCCGTAGATGCCGTCGAGGCGGCTGTCGCTGGGATGGCGGGCCCACTCGGTGTCGTTCAAGGCCCACTTGATCTCGCGCCCGATGCTGATCAGGTCGGCGGTGTGCTCGGGTGCCACGGCAAGGCCGAGCGATCGCGCCGGGACGAAGGCGTACAGGGCGCCTCCGTAGCTGATGTCGACGTGCACCTCACCCCGGCTGGTCTTCACCTCGACGTCGCGCGCCACGACGTACGACGGGATGTTCTGGAACGCCACCTGCTGCACCTCGCCGCCCGCACACGTGACCCGTGCGACGACCCGGCCGGAAGGTACGTCGATGACGACGTCCGTGTCGCCGTCCGCCGCGGCCTCCACCTGCCCGGTACGCACCGCCCAGGCGCCGAGCGCGATCGTGCCGTGTCCGCAAGCCGTGGAGTAGCCGTCCTTGTGCCAGAACAGAACCCCGAGGTCCGCCCCGTCGTCATCGGCCGGCACCAGGAATCCGCCGTACATGTCGGCGTGGCCACGCGGCTCGTTGACCAGCAGTTGCCGTACGGCGTCGACCTCGGCCGACTGCTGCGCGTACGACCGCCGATCCAGCACGCTCACGCCAGGAATCTCAGGCACTCCCGCCGTCACGATCCGGAACGGCTCGCCCGCGGTGTGATAGTCGGTCACGCTGATCAGGTCCATCGGTCTCTCGCTTTCTGGAACGCCGCAATGAAGTACTCGACCTCGGTAGCAGACCAGATCAGCGGCGGCCGGATCTTCAGCACTCCCCCACCCGGTCCGGTCGTGCCGACGAGTACGCCGTACTCCCGCAACCGCTCGGCGAAGTCCGGAGCATCCGGCAACTCCACCCCCACGATCAGTCCCTGCCCACGCGCCGGAGTACCCAGCTCGGCCAGCCCGGCGCGCAGTAAGTCGCCGATCTCACCCGACCGCGCAACCAAGCCCCGCTCCTCGATCACATCGAGCACCGTGAGCGCCGCGACGCACGACACCGGATTGCCGGCGAACGTGCTGAAGAACTCGTCGACCGCCGCGAAGCGCTCCGCGATCTCCCGGCGCGTGATCAGCGCCGCGACCGGATGCCCGTTACCCATCGGCTTGCCCAGCGTGACGAAGTCCGGCGTCAGCCCGAAGTCGAGGAACCGCCACAGATTCCGGCCACCACGCCCGAACCCGGCCTGCACCTCGTCCGCCAGGAACAACCCGCCGGCTTCTCGTACTTCGTCCTGCAACCCGCGCATGAAGTCGTCGCCGGGCGTCAGGATCCCCGCACTGCTGAACACACTGTCGACCGCGAGCAACGCGACCTCATGCCCGGCCAGGCGCAGCTCGTCGTACCCGGCGCGCACCCGCTCGCGCGCATCTGCGCCGGTTGGCTGCTCACCGTCCGCGGACAGCCGCGGTGCCTCGAAGATCCCCACGTGCGTAGGTCGCGCAGACGATGGGTAGGTGTTCGTCGACCAGGCAGCCGTGGCCTCGCTGACCCCGTGGTACGCGAGGTCTGCGACGAGCACTCCCGACCGGCCGGTCGCGATGCGAGCCATCCGCCAGGCGAGGTCGTTCGCCTCACTGCCCGAGTTGACGAACACGCAGGTGTCCAGTCCGTCCGGCATCGTCGTGACGAGTCGCTCGGCGAGCTCGACAGCATGTGGATGCAGGTAGCGCGAGTTCAGATTGAGTATCGCGGCCTGTCGTGAGATCGCTTGTACGACGGCCGGATGCGCGTGGCCGACGACCGGAACGTTGTTGTAGGCATCGAGATACCGCCGCCCGTCGGCCGTGGACACCCAGGCCCCGGCCGCCCGCACGACCTGCAGAGGCTCCCGGTAGAACAGCGGCGAGAGATCACCACCGAGGGCTGCGCGCCGTCGCGGCAGCAGCGTGGGGTCGGCCACGGTCGTGACGCGCGACGTACCGCAGAGATGATGGAAACGGTCGGCGAGGTCGGTCAGCGCCGCCCACTCGTCCAGGATCCGCCAGCTACCGGTGACGAGGCTGGTCAGGTACTCCTCGTTGTCCGGGTACAGCGGCGCCCGCCAGGCCGAGATCAGGATGCTCGCGGCCGAGCGCGCCAGCACCAACTCGCCGATCAGCTCGACCTCCGCGGGGTCGAGCGGCAGGACGCGCTGGTACGCGTCCAGGAACTGCCGGGCGTCACCCCAGAGATCGTCGGACTCGCGCAGCAACGACGTCAGGCTGATCGCGAGGTCGCAGACCCTGGCGGTGTGGTGCATGTCCCCGAAGTCGATCACGCCGGTGATCCGTCCGTCCCCGATCAGGACGTTGCTCAGCGTCAGGTCCCCGTGCAACACCGATGCCGGCAACCCACGGGTCGCGTCCTCGAGCCCGGCGAACCGTTCGAGCAGGTCACGCAACTGCGTCCGACGGCTTTCGTCCGGCACACTCTCGACGTATCCGCCCAGATCGACGACCAGCCGGGGATCCCAGTCGAGCTTGCGGTACGCCGCCGGGTGGCCGAACCCCTGGAGCGCCCGGGCGAACTCCGCACAGACCGTCCCGAACTCAGCCGCGAACCACGACGGAAGTGCGGTCAGATCCGCGTCCGCACCGGGCAGGACCGTGATGACGCGAACCTGATGGACGCGCCCATCAGCGGCTTCGAGGGTGGCGATCGGTTCGCCGGCGGTCGTGGGCAGGAGCCGGGGTATCGGGAGGTCCGGAGCGACTGCCTCCACGTGCTGCATCGCGGCGCACTCCATCGCGATCTGGCCGGCGTCGTCGCCCGAGTTGGAGACCTTCACCACCAGGTCCGTACCGGCCAGGAAGTTCCGGTCGCGTTCACTCCGCAACTCGGTCAGGCGCGCGGTGACGCCGTACGTCTCGAGTAGCGACTGTGAAACCGTCGGGGTGTCGACCGCCGGCGGATCGGCGACCATGCTCGGGGTCCGTTCCGGCGTCACGTCCACGGCAACTCCTTCGTCCGCGCAGGTGGAACAGCAGCGCCCCGCGGCTTGAGCACGTACGCGGGGCACTGCTGGATCAGGGGAGGACGAGCGGCCCGGCCTCGACCAACAGAGACGGCACGACAACGCTCTCCATGAACGTCTGGTCGCAGCGCTCGCGGGTCGATCCGATGCCGATGATCGCGTTCATCACGTCGTCCATCCGGAACGTGAACCGCAGCTGCGGATGCCAGCCGACCAGCTCGCCGTCCTCGGCCCAGTACGTCGCGTCTCGCGTCGTACCGGTGACGAGCGTCTCCTTCGGATGCAGCACCCGCAGGTAGTCGAGCCGGTTCACCACCAGGCCGCTGCCGGTCTCGGCCAGCAGTTCGTCCTCACTCGACGTACCCGCGTCGAGCAGCAGATGCGACGGGACGGGATCTCCCCCGAACCGCCATCCGTCCGGTACGGCGTGACCGGTCGGCACTCCGCCCGTGACGCCGGCCCGGCGACGGTCCGACACCAGCCCGACGAGCACGCCCTTCTCGAGCAGCGGTGTCCGCCGCCGAACGTTGCCTTCAGCATCGAATCCGCTGGGCAGCCCGTCCGGGTCGCAGCCGTCGTCGACGAGGGTCACCAGGTCACTGGCGACCTTCTCGCCGAGCCGGCCGGAGACGACCGACCGCCCGGTCGCATACGCGTTCGCGCCGAGGACCGCGTAGCCGTAGGTGGCGATCAGCGCGTTGGCGGCTTGTGGCTTGAGCAGCACCCGGCAGGTGCCGTGCCGGGCGTCGATCGTCGGCAGCGGCCGAAGGGCGGCGCGCAGCCGGTCGGGGATCTCCTCGATCGGGAGCTGGTCGGCGTCGCGGTGCATCAGCCTGACGCTCACGGACCGGCCGTCCTGTTTGGCGATCGCCTGGATCGATGCCTTGGTCAACGTCTCGGCGCGGAACAGGCCGTTGGCATCGGCAACGACCCGATCGAGGACGTCGTACCGGATGGCGCCGCCGAGCGTGGCCGACGAGTCCAGGCCGTCGCGCACGGTCGTGAACCAGCGGTGCCGGACGGCCGGATCCGATTCGAGCACCGACGCAGCCGCCGGGATGACGGGCGTCGCCACCGAGTGATCACCGCCGTCGTGTACGGCGTCTGGGGTTGCCTCGGACGGGATGGGTGGGAGGTCGGAGATGGCTGCGTTCAGGCGGTCCGCGAGGGAGCGGACCGCGTCGGGGTCCAGCGTCTCCAGCGATCCGGCGACCGATCGGCCGTTCCGGTCGACGCGGACGCGGACCCGGAGCCGGCGTTCGCTGTGCTGAGCGGTGATCGCGGACTCGGCGTACCGCAGGAGATCTGCATGCTCGCCGAGGATGTCGAGCCGCGCGCCGTCGCCGAGAATCTCCAGCGCCCGACGGACGTCCGCTTCTTTTACCCCCGCCGAGCGAAGCGAGGCGGGGTCTGTCTCCTTTGTCCTGTTCTTCATCGTCCCACCTGCACATTCTGGAAACGGCCCGGCACGGTGCCGTGGCCCACGTGGGCGACCTGCAGCGGCTCACCCTTGTTGCACGACGGGACGCCGTGCACCCTCCACTCGTCCGGTCCGCCGAGGGCGTCGAGACTCCCCCAGAAGGTCGGGGTATCGCTCTGGTACGTACAGTTCTTCAGCATCCGCCCGACCTTGCCGTCGCGGATCTCCCAGCCGATCTCCGTCTGGAAGCGGAAGTTCATCCGCTGGTCGTCGATCGAGAACCCGCGGTTGGTGTCGACCAAGATGCCGCGCTTGGTACCGGCGATCATCTCGTCGAGCGACGACTCCCCCGGCTCCAGGCAGATGTTCGTCATCCGCACCAGCGGCAGTCGCTGCCACCCGTCCGCGCGAGCCTGACCCGTCGACTGGCCGCCAAGAGCGCCGGCGTACTCGCGACTGGACATGTAGCCGGTGAAGATGCCGTCCTTCACCAACTGGGTCCGCTGCGCCGGCGTCCCCTCGTCGTCGTACTTGAACGAGCCGAGTGCGCCGGGGATTGTCGCGTCCGCGTACGCCGAGACGATCGGCGTACCCCACCGGAAGTTGCCGCGTCGCTCGGGCGTCGCGTAGGTGCCACCGGCCAGACTCGCCTCGGTCCCGAGCGCGCGGTCCGCCTCCATCGGGTGGCCCGCACACTCGTGCAGCACCATCGCGAGTTGGTTGCTGCCAGCAACCAGCGTGGTGATCTCGTCCGGACACTGCGGTGCGGACAGCAGCGCGACCGCCTCGGACGCGACCCGGGCCGCGTTCTCCGGCAGGCCGAGCGACAAGACATGCTCGAAGCCTGCCGTCGCGAAGTCTCCGCGCTGGCCGCGGATCTGCCGTGGCACTCCCTGCGGGAACGATCGGCGTTGTACGTCGTTCCCGTCGCCGGCGTTGACCATCAGGCCGCCGCCGCTCTCGGTCAGCGTCTGCTCGATCATCGCGCCCTCGGTGTTCGCGAACACCTTCTCGTCGCGGTAGAAGTCCACGGAGGCTTCGATCTGCTGGACCAGCGGCCCGGCCGTCGACGCCTCCTTCACCGTCGCCGACAGCAGGTCGAGCTTGGTCGACAGCGGAACCGTGAACGGGTCGACGACCATCGGCGACGACCAGGTGTCCCGCGTCGTCACCGGTTCGCCCAGCACGACCCGGCCGCCACCGGCGGCCCGCGCCTGGCCGACCGCCTGGCCGACAACGGCGTCGAGACCCTGCGGGTCGAGCCGGTGCGTGGCGGCGAACCCCCACTGACCGCCGATCAGGACCCGCAGTCCGAGTCCGAGCGAGTCGTCGTAGTTCACCTCACCGGGACCGTCGAGCTCCACCAGGACCTGCTCGTGCGTACGCCGGACCACCCGGATGTCGCCGAACTGAACGTCAGCAGGCAGAAGACCGAGCACCACCTCGGCAAGCTCACGGTAACCAGTCACGAGTCGGACCTCCGATGCACAAGGTTGGGTTGATACCGACACTGTAGCAGACACTACAGGATTTCGTCAGTCTGTTGTTTTCACTACAGACGCCAGTGTCGCCGCGGAGATGTTCGCGCCGCACGACACCACCGCGACGCGCTTGCCCGCCAATTCGGTCCGTCGTTCCCGCGCGGCCGCGAACGCCAACGCCGCCGACCCCTCGATCAGCTGATGCTCGGTATCGATGACCATCGCGAGCGCGCTCCCGATCGCGTCCTCCCCGACGACCACCCAGTCGTCGACGAGCTGCCGGCACAGGTCGAACGTGATGCTGCCCGGCTCGACGCTGCCCGCCGTACCGTCCGAGAGCGTCTCCGCGGCATCGACCTGGACGATCTCGCCGGCCCGCACAGACGCCGACATCGCATCGTCGAGCGCGGGCTGAGCGCCGTACACGCGGATGCCCGGCAGGTGTTTCTTCAACACCGATGCGACGCCGCTGATCAGTCCCCCGCCGCCGACGGCGACCACGACCGCGTCGAGTGTCATCCCGTCCAGCTGCTCGAGGATCTCCACGGCGACCGTGCCCTGCCCGGCAATGACATCGGGGTCGTTGTACGGCGGAACGTAGACCAGGTCGTGCTCGGCGGCGTACGCCCGCGCCTTGGGTTCGAGTACGCCGGAATCGTTGCCTTCAGCCCGTATTTCGAGACCGACCCGGCGGAGCGCGGCGACCTTGCTCGGCGACGCGTTCTCCGGCAGGTAGACGATGCCGTGCCCGCCCAGGGTCGCCAGCGCGTTGCCGACCCCGAGGCCGTGATTGCCGGTCGAGGCGGTCACCACGCCCGCGTGCCGCTGGGCATCGGTGAGCGTGAGGATCTTTGCCATCGAACCGCGTGCTTTGAACGAGCCGGTGCGCTGGAGATGCTCGCACTTCACCAGCACCTCCGCACCCAGCTCGTCGCTGAACGCACCGAACCGGACGAAGGGTGTCGGCGGCAGATGCGCACGCAGCTTCGGTGCGACAAGCTCGGACCGTTCGGCAACCTCCGCCGGGCTCAACGTCGCGCTCATCCGGTTGCCACTGACAACTTGGCCCGGAGACCGGCGCGCAACGGGATACACATCGGCTTGCCGCTGACGGGATGCGGCACGACCTTCGACTCCACCCCGAACACGTCGCGGATGATCTCGCAGGTGAACACGTCCTCCGGCGTACCTTCGGTGATCAGCGTGCCGGACTTCATCACGAACACGTGGTCGGCGTACTCAGCCGCCATGTTGAAGTCGTGCAGCACCATGGCGACGGTCTTGCCCTGCTCCTGGTTGAGCTTGTGGAGCAGGTCGAGGACCTCGAGCTGGTACGCGACATCCAGGTAGGTGGTCGGCTCGTCCAGCAGGATCAGGTCGGTGCCTTGGGCAAGGCACAGCGCGATCCACACCCGCTGCCGCTGACCACCGGAGAGCTGATCGACATGCTGATGACGGAGTTCAGCGGTGGAGGTCACCTCCATGGCCCACTCGACGGCTTCCTTGTCCACCGAGCTCGGGGTCTTCAGCGACGTACGGTGCGGATGGCGGCCGAACCAGACCAGGTCCTCGACCGAGATCGACTCCGGGGTGACAAGGACCTGCGGCAGGATCGCGAGCAGTCTCGCGACCTCCTTGGTCGGGGTGTCCTGGATCGACTTGCCGTCCAGGATCACGCTCCCCTTGGCCGGTGGAAGCAGCCGGGCCAGGGCCCGCAATGCCGTGCTCTTGCCGGAGCCGTTCGGGCCGATCAGCACCGAGACCTTCCCGTCCGGGATGGTCAGGGTCAGATCCTGAGCGACGACGCGCTGGTCGTAGGCGAGCTGGACGCCTTGTGCCTGCAGACGCATGAGGAGGTCCTACTTTCCGGTCTTCACGAGCAGGTAGAGGAAGTACGGGCCGCCGACGACCGCGGTGATCAGGCCGGCCGGGACTTCCAGTGGGGGCGCGATACCGCGGCCGAGCATGTCCGCGAACAGCATCAGCAGCACGCCGAACAGGCCGGCCGCCGGAAGCAGCGCGAGGTGCCGGCCGCCGAAGACGCGGCGGGCCATGTGCGGGGCGATCAGCCCGACGAATCCGATCGTGCCGGACACCGCGACCGCCGCCGAGGCCAGCGCGACCGCGAACAGCAGCAGGGTCCGCCGCGTCCGTTCAACCGGTTCCCCCAGTCCAGCGGCGAGGTCGTCGCCGAGGCCGAGCACGTCGAGTTTGCGGGCCCAGACGATGATCAGTGGAACGAGTACGGCGACCCAGGGCAGGATCTCCAGGACCGAGCTCATCGTCCGGCCGAACAGGCTGCCGGTCAGCCAGATCAGCGCCGCACTCACGTCCAGCGGATTGCGGACGAGCAGGAACCGGATGCCGGCCTCGAACGCCGCCGATACCGCGATGCCGACCAGCGCGATCCGCACCGGAGTAGCACCTCGCCGGTACGCCAGCAGGTACACCAACGCCGCCGCGATGAGACCGCCGACGAACGCCGCCGGTACTACGGCCACCACGGGGATGCTGGGTATCGCCAGCAGCAGGAGCATTCCGGCGAAACCCGCGCCCTTGGTGACGCCGACGACGTCCGGAGCCGCGAGCGGGTTGCGGATGACGCCCTGCATCACTCCACCGGACACGGCGAGCGCGATGCCGACCAGCCACGCCAGCAACACCCGGGGCAGCTGGAACTGCACCACAATCTGAGCGGCCTGGTCGCTGGTGTCACCAACGATCGCCTTGAAGACATCGCCCATCGAGACGTCGGTCGCGCCGACGCTCAGGCTGTAGAACGACAGGACGACGGCCAGGACGCCCAGCGAGCCCATCAACACGCCCGGATGGCGCTGGGCCAGCGTCGTACGTCGGACGCCCTGCGCAATGATCGCTGTGCTGGTCATGAGGTCACCTTCTGCCTGCGGGCCAGGTACACGAAGATCGGTGCACCGATGAGTGCCGTCACCACGCCGGCGGGGACTTCGTACGGCGGTTTGACGTAGCGCGACACGATGTCGGCGTACAGCACGAGGACGGCGCCGCCCACCGCACACAGCGGTAGCAGGACCGTGTAGCTGGAGCCGACCACCCGCCGCATGATGTGCGGCACGATCAACCCGATGAACGCCACCGGACCGGCCACCGACACGGCAGCGCCACACAGGACGATGACCAGCGTCGACCCGAGCAGCCGGGTCCGTTCGATGTTCTGGCCCAGCCCGCGGGCCATGTCGTCGCCCAGCGCCAGCAGGTTCAGCGGCCGCGCCATCGCGAACGCGCCCAGCAGACCGAGGATCAGCCACGGCAGCAGGTTGCGGACATCGGGCCAGCCCGCGAAGTTCACCCCGCCGACCAGCCAGAACAGAACGCTGTCGGCCGAGTTCTCGTTGAAGATGATCAACACCTGCGTCAGCGAGATCAGCAGGCTGCTCGCGGTCACACCGGCCAGGGCGAGCCGGATCGGACTGACCCGCCCACGCCCCGAACCGGCCAGCAGCATCACCGACACTCCGGCCGCGGCGGCTCCGCCGAACGACAGCAGGATCGTCGGTGCGCCGGACAACGACGGCAGGACGGTGATCGCCAGCACGACCACGAAGGCTGCGCCGGCGTTCACCCCCATGATCTCCGGCGCGGCCAACGGGTTCGCAGCCACGGCCTGCATCAGCGCACCGGCCACCGCCAGGGCGGCGCCGACGCAGAGCGCCAGCACCACCCGCGGCAACCGGATCGACTGGATGATCAGCTGGTCCGGCGTATCCGCCCGGAAGATCGCACCAGGCACCCGCGACAACGGGATGTGCTGACTTCCGATCGACAAGCTCCACAGCACGCCGGCCAAGACCAGCGCGAGCAGCACCAGCGTCGCCCAGAAGACCCGCTGCTTGCTCGTGACGATCTTCGGACGCTTGTGAGCGGCGTCCTCGACAGGTTGTTTGGGCACAGTGCCCACGGACAGCGCCATGTCACTTCCCGTAGAGGAGTTTGACGGCTTCCTTGGCGACCACTTCGGAGGCGATCAGGCCACGCGACCGCGACCACTCGTTCGGGTCGACGTCGTACGTCGCGTTGTTCTTCACCGCCGGCAACTGCTTCCACAGCTGGCTCTTCGCCCAGGTGTCGCGCAGGGTCGGTCCGTCGTTCGGAGCGATGAACATGATGTCCGGCTTGGTGCCGACGAGCGTCTCCAGCGTCAGCGAGACCGACGCGTCGCTGCCACTGTCCGGCAACGCCGACGGAATGCCGATCGCGGACAGCACGCCCGGCGTGTAGGCCTTCGGCGGGAACCCGGTGAAGCCCTTCTCGGACGCCCGGACGAACAGCGCCTTGCGGCTCTCGTTCGCGGTCGCCTCGGCCTTCAGGTCCGACATCGTCTTGGCGTGCTCGGTCAGCCGCTGCTTCATCTGGTCGCACTTGTTCAGCGCGATCGCGGTCGACATCTCACTGTCCAGCACCTGCTGGTAGTTGCCGTTCAGGCTGGCGTAGGCGATCGTCGGCGCGATCTTCGACAGCTGCGCGTAGATCGCCTTGTGCCGGCCGCTGTCGGCGATGATCAGGTCCGGCTTCAGCGCGGTGATCACCTGGATGTTCGGCGTCGCCCGCAGGCCGACCGACTTGTAGGCGCTGACCTTCTCCCGCAGCGCGGGGATGATCCGCTTCGGCTCGTTGTCATCGGCAACACCGATCGGAGACATCCCGACCGCGACCAGGGCGTCGACGAAGGAGTACTCCAGCGCCACCACCTTGGTCGGGTTGCCGGTGATCGTCGTGGTGCCGAGATCGTGCTTGATGGTGCGGGTCGGTTTGCCGCACTCGTCCAGGTTCACACCGGGGCCGACGCCGGGCGCGGCGGCGGCACGGTCAGCATTCGGCGCCGCCCCCGCGGCCGGTGACACTGACGAGGAGGAGTTGCCGCAGGCAGCCAAGGCACCTGCGGCGACGGTCAGGGCGAGTACGGCGACAGCACGCCGTACCCGGGTGGCGGAGTAAGACATGGCACTTGCTCCTTGAGACTAAGGATGCGTGGCGGGGTCATCGCTGCCCGGCGAGGGCGTGGGCCGGGCCGGGTACGTCGGGACGGTCGTCGGGACCGGGACCGTCGTACAGGTTCCAGGGCGCCTGCTGGTAGCTGTTCGCACAGGGCAGGCCCGGGGTGAGCCGGTAGCTACCGGTGGTCAGGTCGACCAGGCTGGAGGCGATGGTGGCGTAGCGGTCGAGCTCGTGCCGGCGCGGGTCGACGTGCTGGCAGACGGCATCGGGGTGTCCGAAGTGGTCGCTCATCGTGGTGCGCACGATGGTGCTGACCGCTTCGTCGGTGCTGCCGTCGCGGCGGAGCCGGTGCAGGCCCGTCTCGACGCGCGGCACACGGTAGAGCGAGTCGACCGAGAACGGGCGGTAGGTGTTCTCGATCTGCGGCGGGACGAACGCCTGGAAGTGGTTGCCGTGAACCAGCAACCCGTCCGTCGGGTACATCCAGCCGTGCCGGCCGGGGGTGGTCTCGACGTCGATGGCGAAACCGTCCCGGTGGGTGAGCAACAGATTGCTGGACAGGCTCTGGCGGGCGTCGAAGACCGCCTTGAGCGCGTCGTGGAAGTCCCAGCTCTCCAGGACCTTGCGGCGGACGAGAGCACCCGGGACACCGGGCCCGCCGCCGAAGCCGGCGCCGAGTCCGTTCGCGTTCAGGGCGATCCCGGCCGAGTTGGCGCCGTGCCGGCCGACCTGGCCGGCCTCGACGTGGCAGATGATCGTGGGCTTGCCGGGCTGCGCGATCCGCAGGACCACGAGGGTTTCGGCGACACCGTCCCACAGGTCCCAGTTCTGTCCGGCCCAGGTGTGGCCGAGCGCGTTGGCCTGCGGCAGTACGGCGAACGACGTACAGCCCTCGTCGTCGTCCTTGGACTCGAACGGGTTGCCGCGGGTCAGTTCGCCGCGGCTGTTCAGCGCGACGATCTCCGCGAAGCTCCGGCCCGACCCGTCGGCGATCCCGCGCAGTTCGGGCACGATGTCCGGGAGGTAGCCCGCCATGATCGGCACCCAGACGGCGGCGCGGTCGAGTACGTCGGACCACGCGAGTCCGGTCTTGTGGGCGATCGACTCGGCATAGAAAGCCACCGAGGCAGCGATCTGCTCACGCGCCGCTTCGCCGTACTGACGGCCACGTTCCCGCGGATCCGCCGCCGAAAGGTCGATAGTGTCGATCACGGAGAGCTCCCTGCACTGGGCCGTTGTGTCCACTACGAATATTCACCTGACGGTAGTGATTGCTACAATCGCTGTCAACGGATTCGCTGATGAAAAGATCTGCCGGGAGCGAATCGGACGGGAGGGATGTCATGACCACAGCGGAGGCCAAGCCACCGACCCTGCAGGAGCGCGTCGCGACGCGACTGGGGGATCTGACCGCGACCGAACGCAGGGTCGCCGAGTACCTGTCCGCGCATCCGCAGGAGGCCGCGTTCTCCTCCGCCGAGGAGCTCGGCCGGGCAACGGGTACCAGCGACGCCAGCATCGTCCGCACCGCCAAAGCCCTCGGGTACGACGGTCTGCCCGGGCTGAAGCGTTCGCTACAGGGCCACCTGCAGACGCTGCTCTCGCCGGCCAACCGGCTGAGCGCGAGTCTCGAGACCCTCGGCGACGGCCCGGAGACCGTCCTGCGCGCAACCCTCCGCGATCACATCGAGCACCTGATGATGGCCGAGCAGACCATCGACACGGCGGCGTTCCGGCGCGCCGTGGAGCTCGTCGACGCCGCCCACGAGACCGTCGTCTGCGGGTTCGCGGGCCTGGACGGCGTGTCGGAGTACATCGCCACCCATCTGACCCGGATCGGGCACCGGGCGCGTACGGCGACCGAGACCGGCTACCGGCTGGCCGACCGGATCCTGCTGCTCGGGCCGGATGACGTCGTGATCGTGATGGCGCACAACCGGGTGAACCGCGAGACGCGCACGATCATCGATCACTGCGCGGGGGCCGGCGTACCGGTGATCCTGCTGACCGACACGCTCGGCGAGGCACTACGCGACGAGGTCGAGGTCGTCCTGTCCGCGCGGATGAGCCGGCCGGGAGCGTTCACCAGCCAGGCCGTGGTGCTGATCCTGCTCGAGGCGCTGACGATCGCCGTGGCCGCACGCGACCGTGGCCGGGCGCTCGAGAACACCGAGCGGATGAACCAGCTCCGCGAGGAACTCAACGGCTACCCGCTGGCGGACGAGACCGTCCTCGGCCACCAGCGCACCAAGGGCGGCGCAAAGCCGAAGTCCCGCGGCCGCTGACTCAGACGGTGCCTTCGGTGCGTTCGTAGACGTCTGCTTCGAACTCCTCGAGCAGGCGTTCGCAGTCCGCGACCTTGGACCGGGCGAGGTCCTTGCCGTCGGCATCCATCCAGTCGCGGTCCTCGACCTTGGTCAGCCAGCGGCGGAGCTTCTCCAGGTCCTGACGGATCTCCTCGGCCTCCTCGAACGTGTAGTTCTCCCGGAACCGCTCGAACTCGATCTCCTTGACGAACTTCGTCTCGCACTCCTCGACGATCTCGGCGTACTCCTTGGCCGACTGGGTCCGGAAGCCCTCGACGAACTGCTCGCGGGCGTCGTCGTCGACCTCGGTCAGGGTCAGGAACACGCTCGAGCCGCCGAGCTCGGTGACCCGCTCGCGCACCTTCTCCATGCCGGTCCGCAGGTCGTCGCGGTCCGGCAGCACGCACACGGCCTGCTGCACGTAGAACCCGCCGAGTCGCTTCAGCTCCCGCCACACCGCCACCCGGGCCCGCGAGGACTCGCTGGGAACCTTGTAGATGAGCAGCAGCCAGCTCTCGGGGCTCTTGGCCTTGGTACGTCGGGTCGCCATGCCGGACAGGTTATCGGCTGACACGACTTCGCAGCCCGTCGACGAGGAACGGCATCACCTCCTGCCAGTCCGCGACCAGGCCGACATCGCAGTGCGCGAAGACCTCGGCGGCCGGATCGGTGTTGATCGCCAGTACGGTCCCGGCGCGGCTCGCACCGGCCAGGTGGTTCAGGTTCCCGGACAGACCGACCGCGACATACATTCGGGGTGCGACGCTGCGGCCGGTGATGCCGATCTGACGACCATGCGGGAGCCAGCCCTCGTCGGTGACCTTCCGGGTGGCACCGAGCTCGGCACCGAGCAGGAGACGCATCGCCTCGAGCTCGTTGTACTTGTCCGGCGGTACGCCGCGGCCGACCCCGATCACCACTTCAGCACGATCCAGGGCGTCGCCGTCGTCACCGGTACGACGTTCGGCACGGGCGATGGCGGGATCCGTCGCGACGGCCAGGACATGCTCGGTGAGTTGCCGGCCGGCGCGCGGCGTACGGAGTGGCAGGAGTCCCGTCCGCAGGGTCGCGATCTGGGGTGTGCCGTGACTGACGATCTCCGCCAGCGTGCCGCCGCCGGACGGCTTCAGACCGGCCAAGCGACCGTCCTTCGCAGTCAGGCTCACCAAGTCGGACATCAGCCCGGCGCCGAACACGACCGCCAGCCGGGCAAGTACTTCGCGGTCCCACGGCAGGGCCGCGCCGAGCACGGCCCACGGCTCCCACTCGCGGATCCACCGTGCCAATGCGTGTGCCACGGGTCGCGGTTCGTCGCCGCTCAACGTAATGACCTCGTCGGCGCCCCACTGCGCGAGGTCGGCACTGCTCTGTTCTGTACGCACCGCGACGACGGCACCGCCGGCCTCCGCGGCGAGCGCGGCGGCAGTTCCCAGCAGCGCCCGCGTCCCGGCAGCAGGCCCAGGGCCAACCAAGGCGACAACGTCCGGGCCGTGCCGTTGCGGGGTCGGCACAGGTTCGGCCGACAGAGCGACGGGTGCGTCGAAGCAGCCCCGGGCGATCAGCTCGGTGATGGCCCGGCTCACCTGCGTTTCGGGTCGACCCCGGAAGATCACCGGGTCCCGGGTCAGCGGGGCCGGGTGGACCTGGGCGACCTTGGTCGGGCTGCCGGGCAGACCCCAGGCGCCGGCGGCGAGGTCGGTCGTGCTGACTCGCCGAACGGTGTCGGCCGACGGCCAGGACTCGGCCGGGACCTTGGCCGGCGGGCAGGACCGCTCGGCCACGGCGACCACGGCCGGGAGATCAATAAGAACAGACTCGGTGCCGGAGTCGTACTGGACTGTGGTGCGCAGCCGCCCGCCCTCAGCCTCCAGGGTGAGGACGGGACCGGTGAAGGGGAGGCCGAGGAGCTCGGCAAGCATCGCGCCGACAGCTCCGGTGCTGCCGTCGACCGAGCTCGAGCCGACCAGGATCAGGTCGGGTGGCTCGTCCAGCACCGCGATCGTCGAGGCGAGCGCGCGTGCGGTGACCAGGCAGTCCGACCCGGCCAGCGCGGGATCCGACAGATGTACTGCGTCGTCGACACCCCAGCCCAGAGCTTCCCGCAGTACGTCGACAGCGGCGGGCGGACCCATGGTGATCGCCGTACTGCGACCACCCGTCTCCCCCGCGAGCCGGACCGCCTGGGCCACGGCCCGACGGCACCACGGGTTCATCTCGGTGATCGCACCGGCCCGTTCGAGCCGTCCGTCGGCGTCGAGGCGTCCGCTGTGGTCGCCCTTGGGCACCTGCTTCACCAGGGCCGTGACGAGGAGGTTCATGACAATCCTGTGCCGACGGCCAGGCCGATCGCGAAGGTGACCGCGGCCGACAGCCCACCGAGCAGCAGTTGGCGGCCGCCGCCGTACCAGAAGGGACGACCGGTGATCTTGCCGACGATGCCGCCGGTGATGACGAGGCCGAGTGCGCTCAGCAGGAGCGCAGGCAGCACACTGCCGGCGCCGAAGAGGAACGGGACGAGCGGGATCAGCGCGCCGACCGCGAAGGCCGCGAACGACGAACCCGCCGCCACCCAGGGCGAGGGCAGGTCGTTGGGGTCGACGCCGAGCTCCTCGCGGACGTGGACGTCGAGCGCGACCGCGGGGTTGACGGTCAACTCACGGGCGACCTCGGCGGCGAGCTCGGGGCGCAGGCCCTTGGCTTCGTACATCAGCGCGAGCTCGCGCTCCTCTTCTACCGGATGGATCTCGAGCTCGCGTTTCTCGACCGCGATCTCGGCCTGCATCAGCTCGGTCTGGGACGAGACCGAGGTGAACTCGCCGGAGGCCATCGAGCAGGCACCGGCGACCAGGCCGGCCAGTCCGGTCATGATCACGACCTTGCCGGTCGCACCGCCGCCGACCACACCGGCGACGAGGGCGAAGTTCGAGACCAGACCATCCATCACACCGAACGTCGCGGGCCGCAGCCAGCCGCCGGTGACATCGCGATGGGAGTGGTGGATCTCAGGGGTTTCCGCAACTTCTGCGGTCATTTCGAGGATGTCCTTCCGCAGTGAGGTGAGCCTTCCCGAACTGAGGATTGCGTAACCTCAGTTAATCTGCATCACCTGTTACATAAGTCTATTCGTTACGATCCAGCGGCCGCAACGGCTCCGCGGTCGGAGGCCGAGAGATGTGCCACAGTCACCCCGGTGGCGGTCATCGTGCGGGTCACCTCGCGGCCGCCGTACACCCAGTAGATGGTCAGCTCGCCGGCGCCGCGGTTGATGAACTGATGCGGTACGCCGGCCGGCACCCAGGTCGCGTCACCGGCCTCCAGGTCGACCCGTTCACCGTCGATCACCGCGGTGGCCTGGCCGGAGAAGACCAGCACCGACTCCTCGACGTTGTGCGAGTGCATCGGGATCTCGGTGCCGACGGCAAAGATCGTCGTACCGGTGGTGATCTTGTTCGAGGCACTGTTCCACGCGCCGACGTACGGAACCGTGCGTACGCCGCTGCCGCGGTCGAACACCTCAACGTCGTCGGGCCGGATCACCAATCGCGGGGCGGGATCCGCGGACCACACGGTCTTCACGTTCATGAACTCGCGCATCCCGTCCGCGCCGAGCTCGCGGCCGTACCCGGACTGCTTGATCCCGCCGAACGGCAACCGCGGATCCGACGCGACGATCGCGTTGACGAACACCGCACCGGCGTCGATCCGCCCGACCAGCTCGGCGGCCCGTTCCTGCGCCGTCCACAACGACGAGCCCAGACCGAACTCGGTCCGGTTGGCCAGCTCGATCGCCTCGTCGGCGTCGCGGGCGCGGACGATCGCAGCGACCGGTCCGAACGTCTCCTCGTCGAACGCGGCCATCCCCGGTTGCACGTGATCCAGCACCGTCGGCCGGTAGTAGAAGCCGGGCTCCACCGCTTCCCCACCGCGCAGGAGACTCGCTCCGGCGTCGACGGTACGACGTACTTGATCGTCGAGCGTGTCGCGCAGACCGTCGCGCGCCAGCGGGCCGAGCGACGTCGCGCGGTCCAGCGGATCACCCATCACGAGTCGATCGAGTGCTGCACAGAACAGCGTGACGAACCGATCGGCGACCGACGCCTCGACGATCATCCGCTTGGCGTTGACGCAGCTCTGCCCGGCGTTGATGAACCGGCTCGTGACGGCCGCGGTGGCAGCCGCTTCGAGGTCGGCGTCGGCGAGCACGATGAACGGGTCGGATCCGCCGAGCTCGAGGACCTGCTTCTTCAAGGCCTGACCGGCTTGTGCGGCGATGATCCGGCCGACCTCGGTCGAGCCGGTGAATGTCACGGCTGCGATCCGGTCGTCCGCGATCAGGCCGGCGACCTGTTCGGTCTCGACCAGTACGACGCCGATCAGTCCGGCCGGCATGCCGGCGTCCGCGAGCACCGACTCGATGGCCAGCGCGCAACGCGGCACGGTGTTCGCGTGTTTGAGGATCGCGCCGTTCCCGGCCGCGACGGCGGGTGCCGCGAAGCGGAAGAACTGCCAGAACGGGAAGTTCCACGGCATCACGGCGAGGACGACGCCGAGCGGCTCGTACTCGATCCGGCCTTCCCTGGTGACCGCCTGCGCGGCGAGGAAGCCTTCCGCGTGGGTGGCGTAGTACTCGCAGGTGACCGCACACTTCTCGATCTCTGCCATCGCTTCGGTCAGCGGTTTGCCCATCTCGGTGGTGATCAGGGCGGCGAGCTCGGACTTGCGGGCGCGCAGCGTGCTCGCGATCGTCCGGAGCAGTTCGGCGCGTTCGCCGACCTCGGTGTGCTGCCAGTTGCTCTGGGCAACCGCTGCGGCGCCGAGCAGCCGGTCGACCCGGTCGGAGTCGTAGGGTTCGTAGCCGGCGAGCTGCTCGCCGGTGGCTGGATTGATCGAGGCGATCACTGGGGTTGCCCTTCGCTGAGGCGATGCAGGACGTACGGCAGGACGCCGCCGTGGCGGTAGTAGTCGTGTTCGCGCGGCGTGTCCAGGCGGATCCGCAGGCGGTAGGTCCGGCCCGCGGACCGGGCGGTGGCCAGGCCGTCGTCGTGGAGTTCGATGTCGATGGGTTCCTCGCCGGTGAGATCGTCGCCCTCCCCGGGCAGGAACTCGAGCGGCAGGATGCCGAGCCCGACGAGGTTGGACCGGTGGATCCGTTCGAAGGACTGCGCGAGGACCGCGCGTACTCCGAGCAGTGCCGGGCCCTTCGCGGCCCAGTCGCGAGACGAGCCGGTGCCGTACTCCTTGCCGGCGACAACGACCAGCGGTACGCCGGCCGCGCGGTAGGCCATCGCGGCGTCGTAGATCGGGGCCGGCTCGCCGTCCGGTCCTCGGGTAACCGGTCCCTCGGTGTCGACGAGCTGGTTGCGGAGCCGGAGGTTGCCGAAGGCACCACGGACCATCACCTGGTGGTTGCCACGACGGGACGCGTAGGTGTTCAGCTCGGTCACCCCGAGACCGGTCAGGTATCGGCCGGCCACGCTGTCCCGCGGGATCGCGCCGGCCGGTGAGATGTGGTCCGTCGTGACGGAGTCACCGAGCCGTAGGAGTGCGCGGGCACCGGTCAGATCGGTTGGCTGGACATCGAAGTAGTTGGGTTGCTGCAGGTACGTCGAATCGCCCCACTCGAAGGTCTCCCCCGCCGGCGCGTCCAGCGTCTGCCAGCGGTTGTCGCCGGCGAACAGGTCGTCGTACGCGTGGTCGAAGAGCTCGGGCTTGAGCACCTGCGCGAGAACCGCCTCGATCTCGGCCGGCTGCGGCCAGATGTCTTTGAGGTAGACATCTCCGTCGAGGGGCTCGGCGAGGAGGTCGATGTCCATCCGGCCGGCGATCGCGTACGCGACCACGAGCGGCGGCGAGGCGAGGTAGTTCAGCCGTACGTCGGGCTGGATCCGGCCCTCGAAGTTCCGGTTGCCGGAGAGCACCGCGGCCACCGTCAGGTCCTTGGCGTCGACGGCCAGCTCGCCGGACGCGCCGATGCACGTCATACAACCGAACCCGGTCAGATGGAACCCCAGCTTCTCCAGATGCGGCGTGAGGCCGGCCGCGCCGAGGTAGTCCATCACCACCCGCGATCCCGGCGACAGCGTCGTCTTCACCCAGGGCTTGCTCACCAGCCCTCGCTCGACCGCGTTCTTCGCCACCAGCCCGGCCGCGACCATGACCGCCGGGTTGGACGTGTTCGTGCAGGACGTGATCGCGGCAACGACGACCGCTCCGTGCCCGGGTGAGTCGGTCGTGCGGGGTCCGGGTGGGAGTTCGCCTTCGACGGCCTGCTTCGCGGTCGAGAGCGGGACCCGCTGGTTGGGGCGGCGGGGGCCGGCGATCGTCGGGACGACGGCGGACAGGTCGATGTCGACGTACTCGTCATATAAGAGGTCGGCCGATGGGTCGTGCCAGAGGCCTTGCTCGCGGGCGTACGACTCGACCAGGGCGACCTTCTCCGCTGGGCGATTGGTGAAGCGGAGGTAGTCGAGGCTGCGGTCGTCGATCGGGAAGTACGCCGCGGTGGAGCCGAACTCCGGGCTCATGTTGGCGATCGTCGCGCGGTCCGGCACCGCGAGCCCGGCCAGCGCGGGGCCGGTGAACTCGACCAGCTTGCCAACGACACCGTGCGCACGCAGCGTCTCGGTGATCGTGAGGACCAGATCTGTCGCCGTCGTCCCGGCCTCGAGAGCGCCGCTGAGCCGTACGCCGACGACCGGCGGCAGGATCATCGACACCGACTGGCCGAGCATCGCGGCCTCGGCCTCGATACCGCCGATCCCCCAGCCGAGCACGCCGAGACCGTTGACCATCGTGGTGTGCGAATCCGTGCCCAGGCAGAGATCCGGGAATACCCATCCGTCCCGCTCCTCGACCACCCGGGCCAGGTGTTCGAGGTTGATCTGATGCATGATCCCGGACCCCGGCGGTACGACCTTGAGCCGCTCGAACGTCTGCTGGCCCCAGCGCAGGAACCGGTAGCGCTCGGCGTTCCGCTCGTACTCGCGGTCGACGTTCACGCGCAGTGCGTCCGGCCGGCCGTACACGTCCGCGATCACCGAGTGGTCCACGACCAGCTCGGCCGGGATCACCGGATCGACCAGCCGCGGCTCCTTGCCGCGGGCAACCATGGCGTCCCGCATCGCGGCCAGGTCGACCAGCACGGGTACGCCGTTCGTGTCGTGCAGGAACACCCGCGAGGGGTAGACCTCCAGCTCGCCGGTCGCGCCGGGCTTCCACTCCCGCAGGGCGTCGGCAGCCGTCCCGTGCCGGAGTGCGTTCTCCAGCAGAATGCGTAGCGTCCTGGGCAGATGGTCGGGTGCAATGCCCTTCAGGGGCTGCAGCTTCATGCAAGTCCCTTGATCACGGCGGCGGTGAACTCCGTCGTACTCGCGGTGCCGCCGAGGTCCGCCGTACGGATGCCTTGGGCAACCGTCTCGCGCAGGCCGAGGTCGATGCGTTCGGCGACCTCCGGGAGGCCGAGCCAGTCCAGGAGCATCGCGCCGGAGGCGATCATCGCGGTCGGGTTGGCCAGACCGCGCCCGGCGATGTCCGGCGCCGACCCGTGCGCCGCCTGGGCCATCGCCCGGTCGTGCGACGCGTTGATGGACGGCGCAATCCCGAGCGAGCCCGCCAGCTCACCGGTCAGGTCGGACAGGATGTCGCCGAACATGTTCTCGGTGACCAGCACATCGAAGTCCGCGCCGCGCCGGACCAGGTGCACCGTCATCGCGTCGATGTGGAAGTCGTCGACCTCGAGCTGCGGGTAGTCGGCAGCGATCTCGCGGCAGATCTCCAGGAAGAACCCGGTCGTGGTCCGCAGCACGTTCGCCTTGTGCACGATCGTCAGGTGCCGGCGCCGGCGGAGGGCCAGCTCACAGGCCTGCCGCGCGATCCGCTCGATCGCCGGCCGGGTGAAGATCCCCATCGCGATCGCCACGTCCGCGGTCGGCATGAACTCGCCGGTGCCGCGGTAGGTACTGCGATCGGTGTAGAAGCCTTCGGTGTTCTCCCGGGCGACGACCAGGTCCATCCCGGGCACGAGCGCCGGCGTACCGTCGAAGGCCTTCGCCGGCCTGATGTTCGCGAACAGGTCGAAGTGCTTGCGCAGATAGCCGCTCGGGTTGAGCTTCCGCCGATGTTCCTCCGGGTACGCGGCGCTGTCGTGCGGACCGAGCAGCCAGCCGTCGAGCCCGCGGAGCGTCTCGACCGTCACCTCCGGGAGCGCGTCGCCGTGGGACTCGATCGCGGCCGCGCCGACCGGCAGCGGCACCCACTCGACCGCTGCGGTGTCGGTGGCGGCGACTGCTGCGTCAATCACCTCGACGGCGGCGGGCACGATCTCCGGCCCGATGCCGTCACCGGTCAGTACTCCGAGGCGGAAGGTTCTCATGATGAGGAGTGTCAGTCGTTATAACGACTCACGTCAAGACCGCACCTCCTATCGTCTCAAGGCTTGATCTCAAGGTATTCTCGACGCATCGGTTGCTATAACTTCTCGAAGGAGACCGCGTTGACGAAGGCCGAAGTGGCCTACGAGCTGGTGCGGGAGCGGGTGCTCCGGGGTGATCTCACGCCGGGCGCCGTCATCCCCCAGGCCTCGCTGGCCCACGAGCTCGGGATCAGCACGACGCCGTTGCGTGAAGCGCTCCGGCGGCTGATGACCGAGGGACTGGTCGAGCTGGACGCCCACCGGGACGCACGCGTCACGAGGCTGACTGTCGAGGAGGCGCGGGACCTGATCGAGATCCGCCGGTCCCTCGACCCGTTGGCGGCCGGGCTGGCGGCAGAACGCCGTACCCGCGATGACCTCGCGCTGATCCGGGAGACGGCCCACGAACTGCTGCCGTTGCGCACCGATCCTGGTACGGCGGAGCTGCTGACGCACCGCAGGTTCCATGTCGCGATCTACTCGGCCTCGCACAACCAGGTACTGGTCCAAACGCTCGACTCGCTCTGGGACAAGGCCGACCGCTACCGCAGGCTCGCCCTGGAGACCGGCCGGACCGAGGCGGATCTGGACCGCACCCACACCGAGCACCTCGAGCTGGTCGACGCGATCGCGGCCGGCGACTCCGGCACCGCGACCTCGGTAATGCTCGCCCACGTCGAGGCCAGCCTCGGTGCACGCGCCGTCGCCCGCCTCTCGTCCGATGCCGCTCAGCCCGCCGCCCGGTCGTTGCGGGGCATCCGGGGAGCGCGCGTATGACCTGGACCGGCTTCCGGCACCACGAGCCCGACGCGGATGGTTGGACGACGTTCTGGCGGCTCGACCCGCGCGGTCAGGACTTCCGGCTGACGGAGTGGACCGGACGCCCACATCGCCAGGGTGACCACCTCTGGGCACGAGCCGCCACCCCGGCAGGCGTCCGCGGAGCCTGGCATACGGCGGCAACCTCGGTGCAACTGGACATCCGGGCAGCCCTCGGGATCTACAACCGGATCGCGCCCGTCGACGTACTGCTCAACGGCGTACTGCACCGTCGCTGTGAGGTCGGCGACGGCGAGCAGCAGCTGACCGTCGATCTCCCCGGCCGCGAGGCGGAGGTGGAGATCTGGCTTCCGCAGGCCGGCGCGATCGCGATCCGAGAGCCTCGCTTCGACGGCGCAGCCGAGGAACTCGCGCCGACCGGACCGCGATGGATCACGTACGGCAGTTCCATCACCCAATGCAGCGGTGCGTACGGGCCGTCGGAGACGTGGCCCGCCGTCGTCGCCCGGCGCCACGGCTGGGACGGCGTCAATCTCGGTTTCGGTGGTGAGTGTCACCTCGATCCGGTCGCGGCCCGTACGATCCGCGATCTCCCGGCCGACCTCATCTCGTTGTGCCTCGGGATCAACATCCACGGCGGCGAGACCTTCAACGGGCGCACCTTGCCCGGCCAGGTCGAGGCCTTCGTTGCAACCGTCCGCCAGGGGCACCCGGAGACGCCGCTCGCCGTAATCACTCCGCTCCCGGCCCCCAACCGCGAAGGCACACCGAACGCGGTCGGCCTGACGCTGGACGACGTACGCAGGCTCGTCGAGCTGGGCGCCCGCAACGACCCGGCCGTCGAGGTCATCGACGGCCGCGACCTCCTCACCGCGGATGAGGCCCGCGCCCTGTACGCCGACGACGTCCACCCCGGTCCCGAGGGCTATCTCCTGATCGCCGACCGCCTTGCTCCGCTACTCCTGCGGGTAGCGACGTAGCACCCAGGTCGCGAGGCGGTCGGCGAGGGACTCGAGCTCGGCGGCCGCGACGGTGCGGGAGTCCCAGCCCGCGACGAGGTTGATGCTGAGGACGCCGGTGCCGGTGCCGGTGCTGATCGCGAGAGGGACGAGGTCGAAGCGGGCGTCGTCGGAGACCACGGCGACACCGCGACCGGCTGCGGCCAAGGCCTGTGCGATGGTGCCGTTCGCAGCTTCGGTGAAGTGTGCGATCCCGGCACCGGCGGCAGCCACCGCAGAGTCGAGGGCTTCTCGCGCCGTGTACGTCGGCGGCAGACCGATGACGTGCCGCTCGAGCACCTCGGCCAGCTCCACCCGCCCACGCGACGACCACGGATCGTCCGCCGGGACGTACGCCCAGACCGGGAGCACCGCGAGCGGTCGCGACGCGTACGGCGCCTGCGCGCGCTGGATCCCGATCGCCAGATCCGCGCCGGACCGCAGCATCTCGGTCGTGGTCGACCCGTCGGCGGGACGGACGTCGAGGAGCGGATCGTCAGGAGCCATCGTCGCAACGAACGGCGAGACGACATCGGTGAGCGTCACGGTCGGCGCCGCCACGGTGATCCGGTCCAGGCGGCCTTGCGCGTGGAACGCCGCGGCGGCCTTGAGGTCATCGGCCGCGGCGAGCAGGTCCTTCGCGGTCGGCAGCAGCGCACGCCCGGTCCGGTTGAGCGTGAGCCGTCCGGCGCCGCGGTCGAACAGCGCGACGCCGAGGTCGTGCTCCAGCTGCCGCAGCTGCCGGGACAGGGCGGGCTGCGCGACGTGGACCGCGAGCGCGGCCGCGCTCACACTGCCAGCTTCCGCGGTCGCCACGAAGTAGCGGACATGCCGGAGCTGCATATGCCTCCTAGGCATGGATTCTGCCGATAACGAGTATTGGACAGCATAGCTACGGCGTCTCACACTGGCGATGGTCGAGCCGAGGAGGACCCATGACCATCGCCGAGACTGCCGCGGGTGTCGAGCAACGACGACGACTGGTGACCGCGATCCCCGGGCCCGCGTCGCAAGCGCTGATGGACCGGAAGGCAGCGGCAGTCGCGGGCGGCGTCGGGACCACCCTGCCGGTGTTCGCGGTCCGGGCCGGCGGCGGCATCGTGGTCGATGCTGACGGCAACCACTTGATCGATCTCGGTTCCGGGATCGCGGTGACGACGGTCGGGAACAGCGCGCCGCGGGTGGTCGCCGCCGTACAGGCCCAGGTGGCCGACTTCACCCACACCTGCTTCATGATCACGCCGTACGAGTCGTACGTCGCGGTCGCGGAGGCGCTCAATCGCCTGACCCCGGGCGATCATGCCAAGCGCACCGCGTTGTTCAACTCCGGCGCCGAGGCGGTCGAGAACGCGGTCAAGATCGCGCGCTCGTTCACCGGGCGACCGGCGGTCGTGGTGTTCGACCACGCCTACCACGGCCGGACGAACCTGACGATGGCGATGACCGCGAAGAACATGCCGTACAAGAACGGCTTCGGACCGTTCGCGCCCGAGGTCTATCGCGCTCCGTTGTCGTATCCGTTCCGCGACGGCGGACTCGACGGTGCGGAAGCCGCGCGCCGGGCGATCGAGCTCATCTCGGTACAGGTTGGTGCGACGAACCTCGCGGCGATGGTGATCGAGCCGATCCAGGGTGAGGGCGGATTCGTCGAGCCGGCACCCGGGTTCCTGAGCACGCTGGCCGCGTGGTGCCGCGAGTCCGGCGTGGTCTTCGTGGCCGACGAAGTACAGACCGGCTTCGCTCGCACCGGCGACCTGTTCGCCTGCGAGCACGAAGGCGTCGTACCGGATCTGATCGCGACGGCGAAGGGGATTGCCGGCGGTCTGCCGCTCTCGGCGGTGACCGGGCGGGCGGAGATCATGGATGCGCCGCACGTGGGCGGTCTCGGCGGGACCTACGGCGGCAACCCGCTCGCCTGCGTCGCCGCGCTGGCCGCCATCGAGACGATCGAGGCCGACGGGCTGGTCGAGCGGGCCCGGCAGATCGAGCAACGAATGAAGAGCCGGCTGGAGGACCTGGCCAGGAGCGACCCCAGGATCGGGGACGTCCGGGGCCGCGGGGCGATGCTCGCCGTCGAACTCGTTGTCCCGGGCACCACGCAACCAGACGCCGTACTGACCCGGGCCGTCGCCGCCGCGGCGCACCGGGCCGGAGTGATCGTCCTGACCTGCGGGACCGACGGGAACGTACTGCGTTTCCTCCCGCCGTTGAGCATCTCCGACGAACTGATCGACGACGCGCTGGACGTCCTCGCCGAGACATTTCGCACCACGACCGTAACGTCCTGATCACCGCACGGCGGGTGGGCTCGTACCATCCATTACATGGATGAGCCCCGCGATGCTTCCACCAACGCCGTCACCGCCGCGACCAAGGACGACGTGATCACCGAACTGCGGACGCGGATCCGCGAGCGCTGGGAGGGTTTCTCGCCGGCTGCCCGGGCCGTCAGCCGGTCGCTGGCCGAGCGGACGCCCGAGGAGCTGCTGTTCCTGTCGGCAGCCGACCTCGGCGCCGAGACCAAGACCAGCAACGCGACGGTCATCCGTACCGTCCAGGCGCTCGGGTACTCGGGCCTGGCCGAGCTGAAGGCGAAGATCGCGGCGCCGTTCACGCAGGCGAACCGGCCGGTGGTGCGCGCCCGCAAGCGGGTCGAGTCGACCGGCGGGGATCTGGAGAGCGTCTGGCAGCAGGTGCTGGCGGAGTCACTCGAGCGGCTCGAGCTGATGCAGCCGACGTTCGAGCTCGACACGTATCAGCACGCCGTACACCTACTGCTCGATGCGAGGCACACGCTCACCTACGGCTTCGGTGCCTCGTTCGTGGCCGCGGATCATCTGGCCCTGGTCCTGCGGCGGGTCGGACTCCGGGTGACTCCGCTGCACGCCGGGGGCTTCCGGCTCGCCGATGATCTGCTCGCGATCGGGCCCGGTGACGTCGTCGTCCTGTTCGCGCCGGGCCGCTCGGTCATCGAGGTCGAGGTCCTGGTCGATCGCGCGCGCGACGTCGGCGCCGCGACCATCCTGGTGACCGAGGACCCGGACAGCAAGCTCTCCCGCGCGGTCACGGTCACGCTCCACTCGCCGACGACCCCCACCGGCCTGACCGGCGAACCGCTGACCTCGATCGTCGTCGGGGACGTTCTCGCCCAGGGCGTCGCGACCCTGGCGGCCGAGCGCTCGGTGGATGCCTCCCAACGACTCACAGGGCTGCGCCGGAGGCTGGGTTTCTGAGCACTAACCAGGATTGCTCACCAATTACGTAGCTGCTAGATTGGTCACCAATCTTCGGAAGGTGGCTATGCGTGGGCGACCTCGATCTGGCGGGCCGGGCTGCGGTGGTGACCGGGGTCGGCGGACCGCGTGGCATCGGCTTCGCGGTGGCCAGAGCGCTGAGCGCCCGCGGTGCTTCACTCGTCATCTCTGCGGCCGGAGACCGGGTCCACCAACGCGCGGCCGAGCTGCCGGCCGGCACCCTTGCCATCCCGGGTGATCTGACCCAGGCAGGCACCACCGTGGAACTGGCCCGAGCCGCCAAGTCGCGGTTCGGCCGGCTCGACATCGCCGTCAACTGTGCGGGGATGACGTCGACCACCCGTCCGGAGCCGGAATCGGGGGCGGTCGGGCAGCTGTCGTTGGAGACCTGGCGAGCGAGCCTGTCCCGCAACCTGGACGCGGCCTTCCTGTTCGCGCGCGCCGTCATGCCGGCGCTCGAGGAGTCCGGCGCCGGCCGCCTGGTGATGGTCGCCAGCCTCACCGGACCGGTGATGAGCATGCGCGGCGAGATCGCATACTCCGCTGCGAAGGCCGGCGTGGTCGGGCTGGTCCGCGGACTCGCGCTCGACTCCGCGGCCGCCGGGGTGACGGTGAACGCCGTAGCTCCGGGGTGGATCGCCACCGACTCGCAGACGCCGGACGAGCACCGGCAGGGGTTGCGGACGCCGGTCGGCCGGAGCGGTACGCCGGACGAGGTCGCCGGCCTCATTGCCTATCTGTGTTCGCCGTCGTCGTCCTATCTCACCGGCCAGTGCATCGTCGTCGACGGCGGCAACTCGATCGCGGAGGAACGCGCATGACCCAGACCTTCAACTTCTTCGAACAAGCAGCCCTCCCCGCGCCCGAGATCACCGTGGCGCAGGCGGCTGAGTACGTGCGGGCGACGTACGGCATCGAGGGCGAGGCCACCGAGCTCGGCAGCCAGCAGGATGCGAACTTCCTGGTCTCCGCGGCCGATGCGCAGTACGTCCTGAAGGTGTCCAACGCCGCGTTCACCCGCGAGGACCTGGCGGCACAGGACCTCGCGGCCGCCCACGTCGCCCGGCACGAGGCTGACATCCAGGTGCCGGGGGCGGTGCCGGGGCCGGATGGCTCGACGGTGCAGCCGATCGCGTTCGGCGGCCGGCCGACGTACGCGCGGCTGGTGACCTTCGTGGCCGGAGATGTTCTGAGCGACAGCGCGTACCTCGCGCCCGAGATCGTCGCCGCCCTGGGCGATCTCGCCGCGCGTACGTCGCGTGCGCTGGCCGGACTCGGCGGCGAGGTCCCGGCCCGCTCGCTCCAGTGGGATCTGCGGAACGCGGCCGAGGTGGTGACCCGGCTCGCCGATTTCGTGACCGTGCCCGGCGGACCCGACGCCGCCCGCGCCGCGGCCTCGACCGCCGCGAAGGCGCTCGCGCCGTACGCCGGGAACCTGCCGCTGCAGGTGATCCACGGCGACCTGACCGACGACAACGTGATCGCGACCGTCGACGCCGACGGTCGCCGCCGGCCGGTCGGGGTGATCGACTTCGGCGACCTGACCGAGAGCTGGTCGATCGCCGAGCTCGCTGTGACGTGTACGTCGCTGCTGTACCACTCCCCCGATCTCTCGACGATGCTGCCGGCAATCGTCGCGTACGACCGGATCCGGCCGATCTCCGACGACGAACTCGCGGCGCTCGGCCCACTCGTCGTACTACGGGCCGCCGCGCTGATGGTGAGTGGTCAGCAGCAGACGCAGGTCGACCGCGACAACCGGTACGCGTCGGAGAACCTCGCGCGCGAGTGGGCCATCTTCGAGCAGGCGACGTCGGTTCCGCTCGAGGTCCTGACCGAGCTGATCCGCGCGTCGGTGCGGCCGCGGAACGAGGGTCGGACGATCGACGGCTCGGCCCTGCTGTGGATCGGCGACGAGCCCGTAGTTCCGGCGCAACTGGACCTGTCGACGACGAGCGTCGACCTGCACGACGGTGGCTTCCTGCTGGACGAGGCGGAGGAAGCCGTGGCCAAGCGGGACGAATCGGCGGCTGTCGCGGTGCCGTTCCTTCAGCCGCGGCTGACGCGGACTCGGCTGAACTCGTTCGAGGCGCCGGCATCTGTCGGTCTCGGTGTCGAGGTGTTTGCCGTGCAAGAGCTGGAGCTGCGTGCGCCCTGGGCCGGGGTCATCCAGCGGCACGATGATGCCGTCGCACTCAAAGGTCGGGATGGGGTGACCCTGTGGCTCAGCGGTGCGTCCGTTGATGCCGAAGGTGCGCTCGAGACCGGTGACGCACTCGGGCAACTCACACCTGGAGCGGCGCTGCGGGTGCAGCTGACTGACCTCGAGACCCGGCCACCGTTCTTCATTCAGGCCAGTCTGGCCGACGCCTGGGCCGGGTCGTGTCCGGACCCGACCGGTCTCATCGATGCGGTCGCCACTCCCCCGACCGTCGATCACCTGCTGGAACGCCGTGAGTCTGCGTTCGCGCCGGTTCAGGAGCACTACTTCCGGGAGCCGCCGCAGATCGAGCGTGGCTGGCGGAACCACCTGTTCGACACCGAGGGCCGTTCGTACCTCGACATGGTCAACAACGTGTCGATCCTCGGCCACGGTCACCCGCGCCTCGCGGCCGCGGTCGAGCAGCAGTGGCGGCTGCTCAATACCAACTCGCGTTTCCACTACCGCGCGGTCGTCGAGTTCTCCGAGCGTCTGTCCGAGCTCCTGCCCGAACCACTGGACGCCGTGTTCCTGGTCAACAGCGGCACCGAGGCCGACGACCTCGCGCTTCGGCTCGCCTGGGCGAACACCGGCCGGCGTGACGTCATCGCCGTACGGGAGGCATATCACGGCTGGTCCGACGCAACCGACGCCATCTCGACCTCGGTCGCCGACAATCCCAACGCCCTGCATTCCCGGCCGTCCTGGGTCCACACGGTCGCCGCGCCGAACGCCTATCGAGGGCAGTACCGCGGGCCCGACGCCTACCGATACGCCGAGGATGCCGTTGCCTACATCAACAAACTGAGCCCTCCGCCGGCCGCGTTCCTGTCCGAGTCGTTCTACGGCAACGCCGGCGGCATGGCTCTCCCCGACGGCTACCTGCAGGCCGTCTATGCCGCAGTACGGCGGGCCGGCGGGCTGTGCATCGCCGACGAGGTCCAGGTCGGATACGGCCGTCTGGGCAACCACTTCTGGGGCTTCGAGCAACAAGGCGTCGTACCGGATATCGTCACGGTGGCGAAGGCGATGGGCAACGGGCATCCGCTCGGCGCGGTGATCACGACGGCCGCGATCGCCGCGGGCTACCGCAGCCAGGGGTACTTCTTCTCGTCGGCCGGCGGCAGTCCGGTCAGTTGCGTGGCCGGTACGACGGTTCTCGACGTACTCCGCGACGAACAACTGCAGGAGAACGCGCGCGTGGTCGGCGACCATCTGCGGATGCGGCTGCTCGAGCTCGCCGACCGCCATCCGATCATCGGCGCCGTCCACGGGATGGGGCTGTACGTCGGCGTCGAGCTCGTCCGCGATCGCATCACGCTGGAGCCCGCGGCGGCGGAGACCGCCGCGATCTGCGAGCGGATGCGCGAGCTCGGCGTGATCATGCAGCCGACGTCGGATCGCCTGTGTGTACTGAAGATCAAGCCGCCGCTGGGCGTGACGATCACCGATGCCGATTTCTTCGCGGACGCACTCGACCGCGTACTGACCGAAGGGTGGTAAAGCTGTGACGACCGTCCAGAACTTCATCAACGGAGAGCTCGTCGACTCCGTCCACGGCGAGACGATGCCGATCATCGACCCGTCGACCGGCGAGCAGTACGGCACGGCGCCGAACTCGACCGAGGCAGACGTCGAAACGGCGTACGGCGCCGCATCGTCCGCATTCGCCGACTGGCGACGCAGTACGCCGTCGGCCCGTCAGAAGGCACTGCTCGACTTCGCCGACGAGGTCGAACGGGCCGCGGACGACCTGATCGCGGCGGAGGGCCGCAACACCGGCAAACCCGGTCACATCACCAAGGCCGAAGAGATCCCGCCGATGGTCGACCAGATCCGCTTCTTCGCCGGCGCCGCGCGTCTGCTCGAAGGCCGCTCGGCCGGCGAGTACATGGAGGGTCATACCTCGTGGCTGCGGCGTGAGCCGATCGGCGTGGTCGGACAGGTCACGCCGTGGAACTACCCGATGATGATGGCGATCTGGAAGTTCGTGCCCGCGGTCGCGGCCGGGAACACCGTCGTACTCAAGCCCAGCGACACCACGCCCGTCACGACGGTGATGCTGGCCGAGCTCGCTGCGAAGCATCTGCCGCCGGGCGTGTTCAACGTGGTCACCGGCGATCGGGACACCGGCGCCGCGCTGGTCGCGCACCCGGCCCCGCAGATGGTGTCGGTGACCGGATCGGTCGCCGCCGGACGGGCCGTCGCCGCGAGCGCGGGCGAGCGTCTCAAGCGCACCCACCTCGAGCTCGGCGGCAAGGCGCCGGTGATCGTCTTCGCCGACGCCGACCTCGAGGCCGCAGCCGAATGCATCGCGATGGCCGGCTACTTCAACGCCGGCCAGGACTGCACCGCGGCCACCCGGGTGCTGGTGCAGGCACCGGCCGCCGCAGACTTCATCGCCGCGCTGAAGGCATGCACCGGGCAGGCTACGACGACCGCGGGTCGCTCCCCCGACGATCAGGACGCCTGGGTGCCGCCGGTCAACAATGCGGTCCAGTTGGAGCGCGTGCTCGACGCCATCTCCCGCGTCCCGGCGCACGGCTCGGTCGTGACCGGCGGCGAGCGTCAGGGCGACACCGGGTACTACGTGGCTCCGACGGTCATCGGTGGTCTGCGCCAGGACGACTGGCTGTCGCAGCACGAGATCTTCGGGCCGGTCATCACCGTGCAGACGTTCGAGGACGAGGACGAGGCGCTGCGGTCCGCGAACGGCGTCGAGTACGGCCTCGCATCCTCGGTGTGGACCAAGGACGTGGGCCGCGCACTCCGTCTGTCGGCGGCGCTCGACTTCGGCTGTGTGTGGATCAACACCCACATCCCTCTGGTGGCCGAGATGCCCCACGGCGGCTTCAAGTCCTCGGGCCACGGCAAGGACCTGTCCGTGTACGGCCTCGAGGACTACACCCGCATCAAGCACGTGATGGCCGCCCTGACCTGATGTCAGGGCGGCCCCGCCCGCTCACCAGTCCCGGGTCAGTACCTCGTCCAGAACCTCGGTGAACAGTTCGGCGTCGGCCGGCGTGAACGCGAGCGGCGGCTTGATCTTCAGCACGTTCTCGGCCGCGCCGGTCGGATAGACCAGCATTCCCTCGTCCTTCATCAGCTCGCTGATCAGCAGCGCCTCCTGCGGCGCAGGTTCCTTGCCGGCCCGATCACGGACGAGCTCGATACCGAGGTACATGCCGTGGGCGCGTACGTCGCCGATCAGTGCGTGCCGGCCGGCGAGCTCGTCGAGCCGGTCCTTGAGCACCCGCCCGGTCCCGGCCGCGTGCGCCTGCAGGCCTTGCTCGGCGATCTCGTCGAGTACGGCGGTCCCGATCGCGCAGGAGACCGGATTGCCGCCGAAGGTGTTGAAGTACCGCATGCCGGTGTCGAAGGCGTCGGCGATCTCCCGGGTGGTGACCACGGCCGCCATCGGATGCCCGTTGCCGATCGGCTTGCCCATCGTGACGATGTCCGGGACAACGCCCTGGCTCTCGAATCCCCAGAACACGTCGCCGAACCGGCCGAAGCCGACCTGGACCTCGTCGGCGATGCAGAGTGCGCCGGCCGCCCGGGCTGCGGCGTGGGCCTTTGCGAGATAGCCGTCGGGGTAGAAGATGCTGCCCGCCGTGCCCATCGCCGATTCCGCGATGAAGGCGGCCGGCGGCGTACCTCGTTGGCTGAGTCGATCGACTTGCCGCTGGACGTCGGCGGCGTACTTGCTGCCCGCGTCGGGATCGTCGTACCCGAAGGGGCCGCGGTAGCGGTTGGGTTGCTGCACCTCGTGGGTGGTCGGATCGGGGCCGGTGCCGCCGGGGCCTTTGTAGCGGTTCGGGCTGAGGCCGGTGAGGACGGAGGTGTTGCCGTGGTAGGCGCCGTCGACCACGAGTACGTCGGAGCGTCCGGTGACGGTGCGTGCGATCCGGACCGCCAGGTCGTTGGCCTCGCTGCCGCTGCAGACGAGGAAGACGACCTCGAGGGGATCGGGCAGGAGCGCGGTCAGGCGTTCGGCGTACTCGGCGATGCCTCGGTAGAGGAACCGGCTGTTCGTGTTGAGCTGCCGCAGTTGTGCGGTCGCGGCCTCGACGACGCGGGGATTGGTGTGGCCGACGTGGCTGACGTTGTTCATCACGTCGAGGTAGCCGCGGCCGAATTCGTCGTACAGCCAGGCGCCGCGGCCGCCGACGAGCTGCATCGGCCGGTCGTAGTACGAGCGTTGCGACCGGGCGAACCGGACGTTTCTGGTTGCGAGGACCTTGTCGGCGGTCCAGTCGGTGGCGTTGGGCGGGGCGTCCAGTCCGAGGAACTCGGACGGGTCGGGTGAGACGATCGCCCACGCGGCGGCCTCGGAGGGTGGGATCGACTGCCTGCCCGCGCGAGCTGTCTCGAGGGAACGGAAGACCGCCACGCGGAGGGTGGACTGTGCGACACCGATCGGGTCACCTGCGTCCGCCGAGTTGCCCGTCGACAGTGATGAGTCGAGCCCGGTCCAGCGGGACCAGATGGTCTCCGGGCCCTCGTGCCGCAGGATCAGGTACGCCGTGCCGCACTCCTCGACCATGGCCGCCCGCGGGGCGACGACCTCGAACGGCTTCGGCGACGCAATCTCCACGCCGAGCCTGAGCGTTGCCGTCTCACCGGACTGCGTGGTTCGCCGTGCGACGGTGCCAACATCGGCCTGCAGGTGATGGCCCAGTCGGGCGTGGTGGTCGCCGGTCGCGTCTTCGTGCGCGGGCTCGAACGGCGCGAGGTCGAGGCCGGGCACGGCCAGGCGGGCGCCGGCGGCTGGTAGCGGCCGCGCCGGTTCGATCGCGGCACCGGCGGCCTCGCGAACCACGAGTTCGCCGACTTCCGGCGGGGTGGTCGCGAGGAGGGCGATCGCCGGCCAGGTGTACTTCATCCGCTCGTGGCCGTACGACGTGCCGGTCTCTGCGCACCGCTTGGTCCAGGTGACGGCGTTGACGCACAGCCTGGCGGCGGCGAGCGGGTACAGCACGGCGAGTTCGTCCTCGGTGAGGTCCAGCTCGGCGGCGTACCCGCGGATCACGGCTGCTGCGGCGGTGAGCGGATTCGGCTTGCGCAGCATGGAGTAGGCGACCGCGACGGCCAGCTCGCCGATCCGCGCGGTGTGCAGCGCGTCGGCGAAGTCCAGTACGGCGTGTATGTGGTGGCGGCCGTTCGCGTCAGGGCGGGCGAGGACGTTGAAGTCGTTGAGGTCCTGGTGGACGACGGACCTGGGCAGCCCGGCGCCGTGGCTGTCGATCGCTTGGTCGAACCAACCGACGATCCGTCGTACCTGCCCCTGCCGCGTCGGGTCGTCGATCGCGTCGATGCCTTCGGCAATCGCCTGCGCAGATCGCAGAATGTCCCAGAATTGAGTTGTTGCCCCGGGCATCGCGGGGGCCGGCGCGAGCGCCTGGACCATCCGGGCGGCGGTCCGGCCGAGTTCGCCGAGGAGTTGGGGGGAATGGCTGTTCAACTCGGACAAGGTCCGGCCGGGCAGCCATCGCTGGACCGTGACGATCCGGCGCGATCCGTCGCGGTCGATCGGGACGGCGGTGTCTCCGTTGCGCGCGGCGATCGCGGTCGTGACTTCCACCGGTTCCAGGGCGCCGGCGGCGAGCGCCTGCAGTGAATGCCGCCAGCGGATCTCGTCGGCATCGGCTCCCGGCGCCGAGACCTTGACGACGACACGGGATCCGTCGGAGAGATCGACGGCCACGTTCTGATCGACCTCGCCGCCCAACGGGGACTGTGCGACTGCCCGGAGACCGAACTCCTGGGCGAGGATTTCAGCGATGCTCGCCTGGTTCCACTGCTCCACGGGCGAACTGGACTCGAGAATGCTCATTACACCCCACAGGATTGGTGAACAATGCACCAATGCTACCATGGTCGCAGAGCGCGATAGAGTGCGCTGGGAGCTTCACGCAGGGTGAGAGAGGGGGCCGCATGCCGGTCGAGGGACGGGTCTCGGCGCTGAATCGCGGGACGACGGCCGAGGAAGTCGCGACGCTGCTGCGCGAGACGATCATGGACGGCCGGCTGAAGCCGGGCGAGCAGCTGCGGGAGGAAGGGCTGTCGGCCCAGTTCGACGTCTCCCGCCGTACGATCCGGGACGCGCTCGGCATCCTGGCGCGGGAGCGGATCGTGCGGCACTACCGGCACAAGGGCTCCCGGGTCGTGCTGTTCACCGAGGAGGACATCCGCGACCTGTACCGCGTCCGGACGACGCTGGAGGGCAGCGCCGCCGCGCGGGCGGCCACGCTCACCGATGCACAACTGCGGCAGCTGAGCGAGGCTTTCGATCGGCTCGCCGAGGCAACCGACTCGGGCCAGGCCCAGGCGATCGTGCAGCGGGATCTGGAGTTCCACCAGGCCGTGGTCGGCCTGATCGGCAGCACCCGCGTCGACGACTTCTTCGCCGGCATCGCGGTCGAGATGCGCTTCGCACTGTCGATCCTGGAGACCACCTACCAGGAGTCCACCCACCGCCCCGCCGAGGCCCTCGCCGAACACCGCGCCATCCTCGAGGCCTTCCTACACCGCGACACCCCCGAAGCCGCCCGCCTCGTCCAAGAACACGCCGACTCCAACGAACGCCTCCTGGTAGAAGTAGTAGCCTCCACCGACATAACAGCCCTCGCCCGCTAACCGTCGTACCCCGCCTTCAGTTGGTGGGGTGGACCTGGCGGCCTCCGAGGGTTGATGGGGTGGATCTGGCGGCCGCCGAGGTAGGTGCGCTCGGCGCGCGCGGAGTAGGACCTCGGGGCCGCCGCTCCGCGTAACTCTCGCGCGCGGCACGGGCGCGGAGCGGGAGCTTGGGGCCACTCCCCCGCTGTCCCGCTCCACCTCGCCGACGTCAGTCGGCTGTGTGGACGAGGCGGCCTGCGAGGTACGTGCGGTCGACGCGGGCGCGGAGTAGGACTTCTGGGGGGCCGGTGCGGATGTTTTCGGTGAGGATTATGAAGTCGGCCAGTTTGCCGGGGGTGATGGTGCCCTTTACGTCCTCCTCGTGGGAGGAGTAAGCGGGGTTGGCGGTGTAGGCGAGGAGGGCCTCGTCGATGGTGATTGCCTGGTCGGGGTGGAACGGCTCGCCGTCCGCCGCATCGCAGGCGGTGCGGGTGATGGCGGCGTACATGTTGCGGAGCGGATCGATCTCGGCGACGTGGGACTTGTTGAACGCGCCGGGGAGGTCCGAGACGAGGTTGACTGTGATGTCGCTGTCGATCATCCGGCGCCAGGCGAACGCATTCGCCGAGCGGGCGGCGCCGAGCGCCGCGTCGAGGTTCGTGGAGTAGAGCAGAAGCTGGTCCGACGTCACGTCGGCGACCAGCCCCAGCTTGCCGGCGCGCGCGAAATCACCGGCCGCTAGATGCCACGCATGGATGAGCCGATGCCGCCGGTCCCGCGGTCCGTTCAACAGCGCCGCCCGCTCGAACGCGTCGATCGCGATCCGGCACCCACGATCACCCTGCACATGTACGCCGATGTCGAATCCAGCCGCATCCCCCGCCAGCACCAGCTCGGCCAACCGTTCCTCCCCGACGAAGCGGTACGACCAGCCGTCGGTCAGCCCGGTGCCCGGCGCATCAGCGGGATCGAACGGCGGCAACATCGCACCGCTGTCGACGAAGATCTTGAGCGCCCCGAACCGCAGCCAATCGTCCCCCGTCTTCGGTGTAACGCCGTGACCAGCCAACCGATCATGCGTGTCGAGCGGGAGGAACGCATAAACCCGCACCGACAGCTCGCCGCGGTCCGCAAGCGTCTGGAAGATCTGCGCGTTCGAGAAACTCCGCTCGAGAAACACCGGCGGGATCGTCTCCTCGGTCACCGACGGCAGCCGCGCGATGTCATGGATCGAGGTGATCCCGACCGCGTTCAATCGCGCCATCACCCCACGAGCACCAATCAGCTTCTGCTCGAGCGACATCGGCGTAACCAGTCGGTGCACGAACTCGCCGGCCTGCCCGTACAGCATCCCGGTGAGCTCTCCCCCCGCATCCCGGCCGAACCTGCCGCCACGCGGATCCGGCGTACCGCGGTCAATGTTCGCGACCCCCAGCGCCTTCGAATTGGCAAAGTACTGGTGATCTGCCCGGCGGATCAGCAGCGGATTGTCCGGCGTCAGCGCATCAATCGCGGCCAGATCCGGCTCGAGCAGCGTGACCTCGTCCTCGCGAGTGGACGCGAAGTCCCCGAGGTCTCCCCCGGTGATCCACACCCCAGGCGTCAGTCGCGCGGCCGTGGCCGCTACGCGTTCCTCGAGCCGGGCCTGGTCGTTGACGTCGGTCAGCGCGACCTGGAAGTGCCAGTCGACGGCGTTCTCGAAATGCGTATGCGCATCGTTGAACCCCGGGCACACCATCCGCCCGGCCAGGTCGAGCACCTCGGTGCCCTCGCCCGCCAGGGACAGGATCTCGGCGTCCTCGCCGACTTGGACGATCCGGTCCCCCGCGACGGCGAAGGCGGACGCGAGCGGGCGGTTCGGATCGGCTGTCCAGACGGTTCCGCCGTACACGATCAGGTCCAGCGATGGGGTGGTCATCGGGTGGGCTCCTCACCTGGATTGCAGGTCGGTTGTCCGTAAGGTCTGGACAGACCGTAATAGTCGTTACAGTATTGCGTCAATGTTCCCTTCCTGACCAAGACTGTTCACCCGAGGAGAGCGTGTGCCGAGTCTCCGAGTCATCGAGATAGCCAGCCCGTCGGCCCTGGAACGCGGCCGGCAGTACGGGACTGCCGCGGCGGAGCTGATCGCCGACGCGATCGCCTACTACCGGGAGGCCTTCGCGTACCAGGCCGGTCTGACCTGGGACCAGGCGCTCGATCACACCCGTCCGTGGCAGCGCCTCGTCGAGCGGGACCACCCCGAGTTGCTGGCCGAGATGGCCGGGATCGCCGAAGGCGCCGGTGTCACGCTGCCGGAGGTCCTCGCCCTGAACTGCCGCGGCGAGATCATCTACGACAACTGGTTCCCGGACTCCCCCGCCGACGGCTGTACGTCGTTCTCCCTGATCGACGGCGCCGCGGGCGACGGCCACGTGTACGCCGGCCAGAACTGGGACTGGCGCGAAGCGGTCCGCGGCACCGTCGTGATCCTCCGCGTCGTGCAGCCGCCGAAGCCGACGCTGATCATGCAGGTCGAGGCCGGGCAGATCGGCCGCCACGGCGCGAACTCCGCCGGCCTCGCACTGAACGCGAACGGGCTGGGCGGACGGTTCGACGACTCGGCCGGGATGCCGCAGACGTTCATCCGCCGCGCGGTCCTCGACGCGGCGAACATCGCCGACGCGGTCAAGATCCTCACCTCGACCACCGCCCACATCCCGAGCAACGCGCTCCTCACCCACCGGGACGGCTTCTCGATCGACATCGAGACCACGCCGGGCGGCCACGGCTGGGAGTACGGCGAGAACGGACTGCTTGTGCACGGCAACCATTACCAGGTGCTCAGCCCACGGGAGGTCGGCAGCTCCGGCCGGCTGATCTCACCCGACTCGCTGATCCGCGTACCGCGCGCCCGCCGCGGGCTGGTGAAGGCCGCCGAAGCGACCACGCCCGACGACGTCCGGAACACCGTCCACACAGCGATGTCGGACCACCTCGGCCACCCGGACTCGCTCTGCGCGCACCCGGACGAGCGTCTTCCCGCCGTCGAGCAATGGTCCACAACCTTGTCCAGCTGCGTCGACCTCACCACCGGCGAGTACTACGTGGCCGCGGGACCGCCGTGCGAGAACAAGTACGAACTCGTCCCGTTCAACCTGTACAACGAGGTGCGCCCATGATCGCGGGGACCTCCGCCCACTTCGCGTGCGGCAAGACGCCGATCTTCGCCTCGCAGTACGACCAGCGACTCGGCTACTGCCTCTACGTGCCGGAGAACCTGCGCACCGACCGGGCCCCGCTGCTCGTCATGCAGCACGGCACCGAGCGCAACGCGTCGTTGTACCGCGACCACATGGCGGAGTTCGCCGACGAGCACCAGGTCGTCGTACTCGCGCCGCTCTTCCCGGCCGGGATCATCGATCCGGAGGATCTGCACAACTTCAAGTTCATCGAGTACCAAGGCATCCGGTACGACCAGGCGTTGCTCGCGATGGTCGACGAAGTCAGCCGCCGGTACCCGGTCGACCCGGATGTCTTTTATCTGCACGGCTTCTCCGGCGGCGGCCAGTTCGCGCACCGCTTCCTCTATCTGCATCCCGATCGGCTCGCCGGAGTCTCGATCGGCGCTCCCGGCCGGATCACCCAACTCGACGACAGCCTGCCGTGGTGGCTCGGTACGAAGGATCTCGAGCAGCGCTTCGGCCGTGCCGTCGACCTAGAGTCCCTGCGCCGGGTGCCGATCCTGATGGTTGTCGGCGACAACGACGTCGAGACCTGGGAGATCGACAACCCCGGCGAGGCTAACTGGATGGACGGCGTCGAGAAGACCGGCAGCACCCGGATCGAACGCCTGCGCACACTCGAGCGCGACTTCCTTGCCCAGGGCATCGATGTCCGGTTCGAGCTGGTCCCCGGAGTCGCCCACCGCGGCTCATTGATCCTCCCGGCCGTCCGGGACTTCTTCGCCGGACTGCTGCGGTCCCGGCCCGAGATTCACCGCCCCACCCCTGTAACGCATCTTCGACACCAGGAGTGATTGCCATGTCCAACACCGCTTCGAGGCTGCGGCGGTCGATCGCCCTCCTCACCTTGACCGTCGCGGCGGTCGGCCTGGCCGGGTGCAACACGTCCGGGTCGCCGGCCACCGGCGGCGCACCGAACGCCAACCGGGCCGCGGCCGCACAGGGGATCAGTTCGGACGTCAATCTCGAGCAGTGCGGCAAGACGACCAGGACGATCAAGCACGACCTCGGTACGACGACTGTCACCGGCGACCCGAAGCGGGTCGTCGCGCTCGAGTTCTCGTTCGTCGACGCGCTGGTCGCGGTCGGGATGGCACCGGTCGGGGTCGCCGACGACGACAAGCCGGAACGGATCATCCCCGGTCTGAAGGAGAAGGTCGGCAACTACAAGTCGGTCGGTCTACGCGCGACCCCGAACATCCAGGTGCTGACCGCGCTCAAACCGGACCTGATCCTGGCCGACAGCGGCCGGCACAAGGCGATCTACGCCCAGCTGTCGAAGATCGCTCCGACCGTGGCCTACGCCAGCCTGAACGGCAACTACCAGCAGGTGCTCGACAGCGAGATGTCGACCGCGATCGCCTTGAACAAGTGCGACCAGATGAAGACCCGGCTGGCCGAGCACGACAAGATCCTGACCGATCTGAAGGCCAAGGCGAAGTCCGGTGAGACGCGCAAGGCGTTGTTCGCGGTGTCGTCCGACAAGGAGTTCACCGGGTTCCCGCCGAAGGCCTACACCCCCGGCGTACTGGCCCTGCTCGGGATCAAGTCCCCGCTGGCCGACGACAGCGGCGACGCGACGGTCTCGCTCACGCTGGAGACCGTGGTCAGCACCAAGCCCGACATCATGTTCATCGCCGGTCAGAACGGCGACACCCTGGCCGACACGTGGGAGAAAAGTCCACTCTGGAAGCAGATTCCGGCGGTCAAGGACAACGCGACGTACAAGGTCGACCAGAACGTCTGGTCCCGCTCGCGCGGTCTGGTCGCCTCGGAGATGATCGCCCAGGAAGCGGTCAAGAACCTCTACGGGAGCTGACATGGTCCAGACAGAGGTCGCGCCTCTACCCACCGACCACCGGCGCCCGAAGATCGTCACCAGCAAGCAGCGGGTCACCTGGGTGGCCCTGGTCCTGCTGGCCCTGCTGGTGATCGGCGTCGTCTGGGGTCTGTCGATCGGCAGTCAGCACATCTCGCTGTCGCGGTTGCCCGGAGCAATCTTCAAGGCCGATGATTCGGACGAGTTGATCCTCCAGTCGATCCGGATGCCGCGAGTCGTGCTGGGCTTGCTGGTCGGTGCCGCACTGGCGGTCGCGGGCGCGCTGATGCAGGCGGTTGCCGCCAACCCGCTGGCGGCGCCGGAGATCATGGGCGTCAACGCAGGTGCGGTGTTCGTGGTGGTGCTCGCGGTGACCGTCGTACCGTCGCTGTCCGGCGCGCCCACGATTCTCCTGGCGTTCGGCGGCGCCGCCGTGGCAGGCGTGTCGGTGATGCTGCTGGCAGGGTCAGGGCGCGGGCGGGTGAGTCCGGTCCGGTTGGCCCTGGCCGGCGTCACGGCGAGCAGTCTGCTGATCTCGCTCACCCAGGTGCTGATCATCTTCGACGAGAACTCCGCGGACAGCGTGCTGTTCTGGCTCGTCGGCGGCGTGAACTTCGCCGGCTGGGGCGACATCCGCAACCTGCTCCCCTGGCTCGCCATCGGGCTGGTCGGCGCGTTCTCGATGTCCCGCTCGCTCAACCTGCTCGCTCTCGGCGACGACATGGCGCGCGGCCTCGGTCAGAACGTCGAACGGACCCGCCTGCTCGGTTCGGCGTTCGTCGTGGTGCTGTGCGGTTCGGCCGTCTCCGTTGCCGGTCCGGTCGCGTTCATCGGCCTGATCGTGCCGCACATCATCCGACGGCTGGCCGGCTCCAACTACACCGTGCTGCTCCCCCTGTGCGCGGCCGCCGGGAGTGTCCTCGTCCTGTACGCCGACATCCTGTCCCGCTACGTCAAACCGCCGTACGAGGTCCCGGCCGGCGTGGTGACCGCACTCATCGGTGCACCGATCTTCGTGTACTTGGCCCGTCGACAGAAGGTGACTTCATCGTGAGTACTGCGATCGTCGCGCAGCACGTCCGGCGGACGACGCTGGCCCAGCGGTATCCGCATGTCCTGATGGGATCGCTCGGCGTGCTGGCCGTCGTGCTCAGCTTCTACAGCCTCAGCGTCGGCGCCACCGACGTGTCGATGCACGACGTGTTCAACGCCCTCACCGGCAACACCAGCGATCAGGCCGCGCAGATCGTGGTCGACTTCGAGTTGCCGCGAGTGATTCTCGCCTGGCTGGTCGGCATCGCGCTGGCTGTCTCCGGTGGGGTGATGCAGGGCGTCATCCGTAACCCGCTGGCCGCTCCCGATGTCGTTGGTGTGACCAAGGGTGCCGGGTTCGCGGGCATGCTGTTGCTGCTCGCGATCCCGGGCGTTCCGGTGCTGGCCGTCGTACCGGCGGCCTTCCTCGGTGGGCTGCTCGCCGCGGCGCTGGTGTACCTGCTGGCGTACCGGCGTGGCGCGACGCCGGTACGGATAGCGCTTGTCGGTGTCGCGGTGAGCGCGGCGTTCGAGGCGGGCATCCGGTTCCTGCTGGTTCGGAATCCGCTCGATGTCAGTGCGGCGCTGATCTGGCTGACCGGCAGTCTGTTCGGCCGGTCGATGAGCTCGGTGTACGAGATTCTCCCGTGGGTCGTGGTGCTGGTGCCGTTGGTGCTGATCTGGGCCCGGAAGCTCGACGTACTCGGACTCGGCGACGACCTGGCCGCCGGACTCGGCGAGCCGGTCGAGAAGACCCGGCGGCTACTGCTGCTGTTCGCGGTCGCACTTGCCTCGTCGGCCGTCGCAGTGTCCGGGACCATCGGGTTCATCGGGTTGATCGCGCCGCACATGGCCCGCCGCGTCTTCGGCGGCCGGCACCTCGCGTCGCTGCCGTCGGCCGCGCTGTTCGGCGTACTGCTGATGCTGTTCGCCGACATGCTCGGCCGCGGTCTCGCGCCGCCACTCGAGATCCCGGCCGGCCTGGTGACCGCGGTCATCGGCGGTCCGTACTTCCTGTACCTGCTCGTGAAGACCGGAAAGTAGGAGACCCATCATGCGACTGCAGGCACAGGGCGTCCAGCTCGCCTATGACCAGCACGTCATCGCCAAGGATCTGACGCTCACCATTCCCGACGGGAAGGTCAGCGTGCTGATCGGGCCGAACGGTTCGGGCAAGAGTACGGCGCTGCGGGCGCTGGCCCGGCTGCTCCCGCCGTCCAAGGGAAGCGTGATCCTGGACGGCAAGTCGATCCAGGACACGTCGACCAAGGAGGTGGCCCGGCTGCTCGCGATCCTGCCGCAGGTCCTGGTCGCGCCCGAGTCGATCTCGGTCGAGGATCTGGTCTGGTTCGGACGGCACCCGCACCGGGTCTCGCTCAAGGTGCCCAGTGCGGCCGACAAGGAAGCCGTCGAGTGGGCGATGGCGGTGACGCGTACGGCGGAGCTGCGGCACCAGCACGTGGATCAGCTCTCGGGTGGTCAGCGGCAGCGGGTGTGGATCGCGCTGTGCCTCGCGCAGGGTACGGATCTGATCCTCCTCGACGAGCCCACGACGTACCTGGATGTGGCTTATCAGCTCGAAGTACTCGACCTGCTGCACCAGCTGAACCAGGAGCAGGGCAAGACGGTGGCGATGGTGCTGCACGACTTCAACATGGCCGCGGAGTACGCCGACCACGTGTTCGTGATGAAGTCCGGCAAGCTCGTCACCGAGGGCACGCCGGAGGATGTGTTCACCTGCGAGATCATCCGCGACGTGTTCGGGGTCGAGTCGAAGGTCGTCCCGCACCCGGTCAGCGGCAAGCCGATGTGTATCCCGCTCCGGGCCGGTCTGCGGACCCAGCCCCAGGTGGCGGTGGTGAACTGCTGACGCGGTGAGAGTATGGCCGCATGGCGGAGGGGATTCTGGAGCTGGCCCAGGAGTTGGCCGAGATCAGTCGACTGGTCGAGGACGACGATGTCAGTACGACGCTGTCCCGGTTCGTCCGGCGGATGGTGCAGACCGTTCCGGACTGTGACGAGTCGTCGCTCACAGTCCTCGCGAATGGTCAGCCGGAGATCGTGGCGAGGTATCACCGGACCACGGACCCGATCTCGGAACCGCCTCGGGCGGCGCTGGACGCCGAGCTGACCACGAAGAGCGGTCCGGTCTACGACACGCTGATGTACGGCGAGCCGCGCCGGATCGCCGACCTGGCCGTGGACTACCGCTGGCCGGAGTTCGCGGCGGCCGGGATCAACGCCGGGTACCGCAGCTGCCTGTTCCTGCCGCTGCCGGCGGCGAACGACGATGTCGCGACGTTCAGCCTGTTCTCCGGCAAGCCGAACGCGTTCGGCGGCACGTCGTACGACCTCGTCCTGCTGCTCGCGCTGCACGCCGGTGCCGCCTTCGACAACGTGCAGCTGTACAACGACAGCACGCAGCTCGTGTCCCAGCTGCAGTCGGCGCTCGCCAACCGGACCGTGATCGGGCAAGCGCAAGGGATCCTCATGCATCGCTACGATCTCTCCGCCGACACCGCCTTCACCGTGCTCAAACGCGGCTCTCAGGACGGCAACCTGAAGCTCCGCGCCCTGGCCCTCGAGCTCGTCGAAGCCCAGAGCAACGGCACTCTCACCCAGACCCTGACCAACCGCGGCCTGATCTCCGGCTGAATCCGCCGCTCATGAGCCGAGCAGCCCGATCGCGAACGAGACGACCAGGATCGACACCATCAGCGCCGAGACCGATTCGACGGCCATCAACAGCTTGGCCCGAACCGACAGCGGCATGGTGTCGGTGGGGCTGAAGGCCGAGGAGTTGGTGACGGAGACGTACAGGTAGTCGATGAACCCGGGAGCCCAGCCGGACTTGGCCGACGACCGCTGCGCCACTTCGCTGATCGCGTCGTGGTCCTCGTCCTGCGGGAAGCGGAAATCGGCATCGGGCAGTCCCGGTCTCTCGACCCGGAAGCGGGTGACGGGTCCGCCCCGATCGAGTTCCCAATAGGCGAGCGCGAAGACGAGCACGTTCGTCAGCCACACCTGTCCCGCGGCTGCCAGCAACTGTGCGCCCGCGGTCGCCTGGCCCGTCACCAGCGATCGGATCAGCAGCACCAACGCGGTCGTGTTGGACAACGCGATCAGCAGCACGAGGCCGATCGACAACCGCCGCAGCAACCGGTTCTCCTTGCTCATCCGGCGCGGGTTGGCCAGGACCAGCGGGATGAACAACAGCAGCTCCAGCGCCGGGATCACGAACCGCGGGCCGATCTGCAGCGTGCTGGGCAGCACGGCGTACAGCCCGATGGCCACGATCACTCCGATTGCGGCCGGCAGCCGCGGCTCGCCCGAATGGGATTGCTTGGCTTCGTCAGGCACGCGAGACACCCTGCCACAGCCCTTCACAACTTTCCGGCACCCGTTGGTATCGAGGTAGGCAGAAGGCTTACTTCGTACGGCGACCTGAGGGGCTGGCCATGTACGGTCGATTGAGTGCTGCGGCAGCGACTGCACTTCTGCTGACAGGGATCGCTCCAGGAGTCGCGGACGCGGGGACGACGGGTGCCGACGCGGGAGCCTGCCAACTGTTGGTCGGCTCTGTCACGCCGGGCGGTGACCACCCGTCCCTGCGCGTGACCGCCACCTCGCCGCCGACGGTGCTGCTGATGCGTAGCTACCCGGACATCTACCCTGACGGTCAGGTGCGGCTGAGCGGGACCTTTGCGAACGATCCGGACATCACCGGCACCGGCGGGTTGTACTGGGGCAATGTGGTGATCGGCTCGACGATGTACGCCAGCGCGTACTACCTGACCGAGAACAACGAGGTCGACCGGTCCCGGGTCTACCTCAGCAGGGTCGGCGGCGGCTGGGGTGACGCGACCTTCACCGACACGACGAGGTACTGGAACTATCCCGATCCGCCCGTGTTCACCACGCAGTACTCGCTGCGCAGCAACGGCACGATCACGCGGTGGGACGGGAACTGGGGTAACAAGCAGACGGCGACCGGTTTCGCGGCGGTGAAGACGATGGCGCTGATCAGCCAGACCGCGACGTACGACACCTTCCTCGCGAACACCCGCGGCGGCGCGCTCTACACGATCCGGATCCCCCGGACCTCGCCGCTGAAGCCGGTTGTGAAGAAGGTCCGCGACTCGACCTGGCAGGGCTTCGAGGCGCTGATCATCAGCAAGTGCGGCGTGTACGGAACCCTGCTGCTCGGCATCGACAAGGACACCCATTCCGGCTACCTGTACGCCGTTGGTCACGCCAACGGCACCGCTACCGTCATCAAAGGACTCGGCAGGGTGCCGTCGACGTTCGCCGACCCCGTCTACTTCCGGCACGTCCTCCGTCCGGGCGACGACCAGATGCTCTTCGGCGAGTGACTCAGGACGGCCAGGTCGCCTCGGTGACCTCGCCCCCGATGACTTCGACGCTGAGGCGGGCCGGACCGTCCGGAATGACGTGCAGGTTGTAGCGACCTTCCGGTACATCGAAGAAGACCGCGGAGTAGTTCGTCGTACCGTCAGGTGTCGCACGCGGAACGACCGCTATGTGAGGAAAATGCGTGTGCCCGGGGTGGTGCTCGCCGGCCGGGCGGCGTTCGATCTCGGCGTCCTCGAGGTCGGCGGGCAGCGTGAGAACGATCGCGCCGACCCCGTCGCCGATGTCGAGCAGCACCGAGGAACCCTTGCCGGCGTGCGGGTTCTCCTCGGCGTTGGTCAGCGGCCTGCTCATGAGACCGCGGGCATGCCGGGCTTGGAGGAGTAGCCTCCGGCCGGAGTGCCGAGGTAGGGGAACCACTTGAGGTAGTCGGAGTTGGTGTTCGACGTACCGTCCTTGATCGCACCGGCGGCGTCGTCCGGCGTGAAGGCAGGGTCGACGAGCGGGATCGTGAGACCGGCCACGGCGCGCAGTTCGACCGTGACGACGTCGTCGAAGACCCGCCGTCCGTTCGGGAACCCGGCCGCGTCGCCCGCGACCAGTCCGAGCGGGTTCGGCGACTTGGCCGGCGGTACGGCGACGTTCAGCCGCAGCATGTCCGCCTGCACCGGCCCGGTGTAGTTCTGGAACCCGGGCACCACACCCTTCGGGATGCCGGTCAGCAGGATCGCAGCCAGGTCCGCACGCGGTTTCTTGTACGCCGCGAGCCGCGGGAACACCCCGGGGTACAGCACCGGAAGCAGCCCGGCGAGCTCCGGCTTCGTCACGTACCCGGCGAACCGCTTGTCCCCCGACGGGGGCAGGCTGTTCCACTTGTCCTTCTCGGCCATCGGCACGATGACCTCGTTGAACAGCGGGTTGCCCAGCCGCGACACCTGCTTGTACGGGCCGTGCCAGACCGGGACGCCGCCGTCCAGGATCTTGGACTGCTGACGGCTCGCGCTCGCATAGACGCCGATCACGGATTTCGCGTCCAGGACGTCCTTGGGCCGCCGGCCGTCGCGGGTCAGATCGCTGATCGGGACCTGGAGCGCGATCGTGTGGACGTTCGAGCCTTGCAGCCCGTTCACGCCCATCGCCGCGGCCGACGGGATCAGGTGCGCCATCTGGAACGGTCGCAGCGTGCCGAGGTCGAAGATGCTGCCGAGGTCGGCGAAGAACCCGTCGGCGCGCTGGCCGGCGAACACCTTCCGGTTGGTCCCGATCGTGTGGATCGCCTGACCGGCTAGCTTGGCGTAGTTCGGCGTACTGCGGATGCCGACGTTGACCGGCGGCGCGGCCAGGTTGCGGGCCAGGATCCGCGAGCGACCGTGGTCGACGCGGGTGACCGAGTAGAACTGAGGGCGGTTCCAGTTCGGGTCCTTGATCGAGGAGATCGGACCGGTGTTGTACAGGAACGTCTTCTTGTTCCGGATCTCGGCGTGGAAACGGAACTGGTAGCTGATGTCGGCCTGACCGGTTCCGCTGTTGGAGATGTGCAGCTGGTACAGCACGTCGTCGCCGAACTCGTAGAAGTTCGGCCCGCCGTACGGGTTCTGGAACGGGATGAAGTTGGCGATGATCGTGACGGTGTCCGGCTTGTCCGGCGACACGAACGCGTAGACATCGGTGTTGTCCGCGACCGGGTCCTTCGAGATCTCCGGCGCTTCACGATGCGAAGACATGACTCTCCCCTTCTCAGGCCGTCGTCACGCCGGCGAGGCGTGCGGCGAGTTCACGATCGGTGACCAGGACCTCGCGCTCGCCGACCATGATCGCCAGCCGGCCGCTCTTCACGTCCTTGACATGCACCACGAACGAATCGGCGCCGGTGAGATCCTCAGCCGCCAGCTGCGACCCTGCATCCCCGGCTTCGTCGCTGAAGATCTTCGGTACTGCGACGGCCCCGACGGCCGCCGCCGTACCCGCCCCCGCGAAAACCAGAAATCCGCGACGTGTTGCGTCACTCATGACTGCCCCTTCCCTGTCCGTACGGCGTTGAGCACAACCGCAGTCGAACGGTCTTCGGGGCTGGATGGCGTGCGGATGGGTGGCGGCGAGAACTTCCGTCCGAGAGCCATCCGGACGGGGTGCAGGAACGAAGTGCTGATGTCTTGTCAATCACCGAGCATTGGAGCGTTCCCGATGATCACACTGGCCTTCATCGGCTTGGTCGGCGGCCTGATCACCGGGGTCTCTCCCTGCGTGCTGCCGATGCTTCCGATCATCTTCTTCGCCGGCACCGCCGGTAAGACCGAGCCGGCCCGCAAGACCGCGTCTGCGGGCGGCGGTGTCCTCCTGGACGAGCCCGCTGTGAAGAAGGCCCGAGACTTCCGGCCGCTGAAGATCATCGCGGGCATCGTGGTGAGCTTCAGCCTGTTCACGCTGACCGGATCGGTGATCCTGTCGGCGCTCGGACTGCCGGACGACTTCCTCCGCTGGGGCGGACTCACGATCCTGACCCTGGTCGGGCTCGGCCTGATCTTCCCCGCGCTCGGCCACTGGATCGAGAAGCCGTTCTACCGGCTGCCGAAGATCAACCGGAACAACAACGGCGCGTTCGTGCTCGGTCTCGGTCTCGGCACCTTGTACGTCCCGTGCGCCGGCCCGGTCCTCGCCGCGATCACCGTCGCCGGCGCGACCGGCAATGTCGGCTGGCGCACCGTCGTACTGACCGTCTCGTTCGCGTTGGGTGCGGCGCTGCCGCTGCTGATCTTCGCGTCGGCGGGGTCACGGATCTCGCAACGCGTGAAGGCGTACCGCGACCACGCCCGCGGCTTCCGGATCGGCGGCGGGATCGTGATGATCCTGCTCGCGATCGCACTCGCGTTCAACATCACCGATGTCATCCAGCGCTCACTGCCCAGCTACACCAGCGGCCTGGAGAAGAAGGTTGCCGAGAACAAGACGGTCCAAGGTGTCCTTGCACCGGCCCTCGGGCAGGGCGGGCAGGACCTGGCCAAATGCACGCCTGGTGCCGCGGAGCTCGCCTCCTGCGGAGCGGCGCCCGAGTTCACCGGCACGCAGAAGTGGTTCAACACCCCGGGCGGCAAGCCGGCGAGCATCGGCGGGCTCAAGGGCAAGGTCGTCCTGGTCGACTTCTGGGCGTACTCGTGCATCAACTGCCAGCGCGCCACTCCGCACCTGCTCGCCTGGGACAAGGCCTATCGCTCCCTCGGTCTCGAGATCGTCGGCATCCACTCGCCTGAGTTCGCGTTCGAGAAGAGCGCCGGGAACCTGGAGTCCGCGATCCGCAAGGAGGGCATCGCGTATCCCGTTGGCCAGGACAACAATCTGGCGACCTGGACGCAGTACCGCAACCAGTACTGGCCGGCGAAGTACCTGGTCGATGCCGGCGGCACCGTTCGCTCGATCAAGTTCGGCGAGGGCGGATACGGGCAGACCGAGGACCAGATCCGGCAGCTGCTCAAGGACGCGAATCCCGAAGTACAACTGCCGGCTCCGGTCGACGGCACGGTGAAAGCGCCCTCGATCGGCGGTGCAGGGACGACGCCGGAGACGTACCTCGCCTACTCGCGCTCGGCCAACCTGCGCGGCACCGGCAAGCTGACCCCTGGCAAGACAGTTGCCTTCGGCCTCAATTCCGCCCAGTCCGACGACACCTACAGCCTCGGCGGCAACTGGAAGGTCGGCACGCAGAGCGTCACCTCCACCACCGGGTCCAAGGCACGCCTCAACTACAACGCCGCGAAGGTCTACCACGTGCTGTCCGGCCAGGGCACGGTCACGGTCTCCATCCCCGGCGAACCCGACAGAACCATCAAGGTCTCGGGCACACCGAATGCCTACCAGCTGGTCGACAAGCCCGCTCAGGAACGCAAGACCATGACCCTGACCTACAGCCCCGGCATCTCCGCCTTCACCTTCAGCTTCGGCTGATCCACCATCGGAGGAAACGTCATGCACAACGTCACCGACAGCGAGTTCGGCACGATGATCATGGACAGCGACAAACCGGTCGTCGTCGACTTCTGGGCCGAGTGGTGTGGCCCCTGCCGGCAGGTCACTCCCGTCCTCGAGGCCCTGGCCGCCGAACACGGCGACAAGCTGACCTTCGTCAAGCTGAACATCGACGAGAACCCCACCACACCGGCGTTCTACGGCGTGATCAGCATCCCGACCATCAACGTCTACGTGAACGGCGAACTCGCCAAGTCCATCGTCGGAGCCCACCCCAAGGCCGCCCTGCTCAGAGAACTCCAGCCGTACGCCGACCTCAACGATTCCTGAGAGGGAATTGAGGGTGGCAGGTGACGAGGACAGTGTTGAGCCGTGCAAACGATGAAGAGTTATCACATCCAGTACGGCGGCGGCCTCGAGAGCCTGCGGCTGCGTGAACACCCAGTGCCGGAGCCTGGTCCGACTGAGGTGCTGATCCGGATCCGGGCCAACTCGCTCAGCGCTCGGGAGCTGAATATTCTGCGTGGCCGCTACCCGCTCCCGGTCGCCGACGACATCATCGCCGCGTCCGACGGAGCCGGCGAGGTCGTCGCAGTAGGTGCCGAGGTCGACCGGTTCCAGGTCGGGGACCGGGTGATGGGGGTAGTGTTCCCGCGCTGGTTCGACGGGCGGTTCGACCTTGCCCGCGCGGATCAGCTCGGGGGTTCGCTCGACGGTCTGCTGACGGAGTACGCCGTACTCGATCAGGACGGGGTGCTGCCGATTCCTGGGGACCTCACGTTCGAGGAGGCGGCGACGCTGCCGTGTGTGGCGGTGACGGCGTGGAATGCTTTGGTGGGCGGTCAGGGCTTGGTGCCTGGCGAATCCGTCCTGACGTTGGGGTCCGGCGGGGTGTCGCTGTTCGCCTTGCAGCTGGCCAAGTTGCTCGGCGCGCGGGTGATCGCGACGGCCGGCAGTGACGAGAAGGCAGCCCGACTCACCGAGCTCGGTGCGGACGCAGTCATCAATCACAGGGACACGCCGGACTGGTCCAAGCAGGTGCGCGAGCTGACGGACGGGCGCGGCGTCGATCACGTCGTCGACGTGGCCGGGACCTTGAACGAGTCGCTGCGCGCCACGGCCACCGGCGGCGAGATCGCCTTCGTCGGATCGCTGGGCGGCGCCGACCCGGTCGACGCCCGCCTGCTGTTCACCTCGTCCGTCACGCTTCGGCCGATCGCGCTCGGACACCGGGCGCACTTCGAGGCGATGAACAAGGCCATCGCCGCGTCCGGCCTGCGCCCGGTCATCGACCGGGTCTTCCCCTTCGAGGAGACCCCGGCCGCCTTCCAGTACTACGTCGACGGCGGCGGCTTCGGCAAGATCGTCATCACCCAGCCGGCCTGACCACTAGGCGAGGCGCGGGATCACCTCGTCGGCCAGGCGAGTGGCGAACTCGACCGGGTTGCGGTCCGGCATGAACTGCAACTCGGTGATGCCGAGCTGCGCGTACTGTTCGGCGGCGGCGAGGAAGGCGTCCGGGTCCTCGAGCGCGCGATCGGTGTACACAGCGGTCTTGGTGATGCTGTCGTAGTCGCGGCCCTCGGCGTCACAGTGTGCACGCAGTACGTCGAGCTTGTGCGCCACATCCTCAGGGCTGACCGCGAACAGGTTGCACGCGTCGGCGTACCGCGCGACCAGCAGCAGCGTCTTCTTCTCGCCTCCGCCGCCGACCATGATCTGCGGTCGCGGAGACGAGATCGGCGCAGGCACGCACAGCGTCTCCGCCAGCTGGTAGTGGCGGCCGTCGTACGGCCCGTTGTTGTCGCTCCACATCTGCTGACAGATCTGCAGGCTCTCCTCGAGCCGCTCGAAACGCTCACCCATCGGCACCACCGGTACGCCGAGAGCACGCTGCTCCCGCTCGTACCAAGACGCGCCGATACCAAGGAACGCGCGACCACCAGACAGCACGTCCAGCGTGGTCACGATCTTCGCGAGCAGACCGGGATAGCGGTACATCACACCGGTGACCAGCAGGCCCAGCTGTAGCCGCTCGGTTCGAGCGGCTACATAGCCGAGCGTGGTGTACCCCTCCAGCATGGGCTCCTCGGCGTCGCCGCGATGCTCCATCTGGAAGTAGTGGTCCATCACGGTGAACCGGTGGAACCCGGCGTCCTCGGCGATCCGGGCCGTCTCGGCCAGGGTCGGCGCGATCCCGGCCGTGTCGGCCGGATCGGAGTACGTCCAGTAGTGCAGCCCGAGCTTCACCGAGACCTCCGCTGGTGTCTTCCCGACAACTGAGAACACACCAGAGCCTAGACCTAGCTCTTGCCGAGGAAGATCGGGTTGGTCAGTGCCGCCATCGCCCCGAAGGTCAGGCCCGGGTCCATCGACGTATGACCGGCCGTCCCGTCCGCAAGCGGGTGACGAACCTCCGCGCGGACGAACGCGGCCGACAACGGCGTGGTCAGCCAGGTCACCGTGCCGGCTCCGGTGCTGTCGAGGCTGCTCTGCAGCATCTGCCCTTCATCGGTCAGGATCCGCACAGTGCCGTTCGGTACGCCGCTGACCCGCGCGCTGACCGTGATCTGCTCGTTGGGTTGCGCCGACAGCCGCTCACCGATCCCAGCCTTGCGCCCGTACGCCGAGGTCGCCGTGAACTCGAGGTCGACCTGCGCGGACTCGGCGATCCACGACCGCCCGGCCCGGATACCCGCCAGGATCGCGTCCTTGGTCAGGTCATCAGCGAGTACGACGTTGTGCGGCAGGCCGATCACGTTGCCGGGGTTGTGCGCGTCGCTGTTGCCCATCGCGGGTAGCCACCGCTTCTTCTCCCGCACCGCCGCAGCCAGCAGGTTCGCCCAGGTGGACACCGCGGCGTCGTCGTCCCAACCCCACGGGCCGGTCCACACCTCGGTCGCGTCGAGTCCCTCGAACCCGAACTTCCACTCGCTGGCGATCCACGGGCAGTACATATGCGCCGAGACGCACAGCCCGCCGACCCGATGAACCTGCTGCTGGATCCGGTCGAAGACACCGTCGCGAGCCCGGAACCGCCAATCCACCCACTGACCCGGACGGGTACCGAGAGCGAGCCAATGGCCGTTGCGGGTCGTGACCTCCTCCCCCGTGACGATCAGCAGGTCATCGCCGGCGTACGGCCCCCATGAGCCGTGCGAGGCGTTGGTGTTGTGATCGGTCGACACGATGAAGTCCAGGCCGGCCGCACGGGCGCCCGCGGCGACGTCGGCAGGCAGGTTGCGGCCGTCGGAGTACACGGTGTGCAGGTGGCAGTCGCCGCGGTACCAGTCCCGGCCGCGTCCCTTCGCCCGGGTCGGCGGGTACGCCGGGACGTAGCGCGGCCCGGGCTCGCCGTACGTGAGCGTGATCTCGACGTGGTAGTCCAGACCCGGCGGGGCGACCTGGTACGGGCCGAGGACGATGTGCCACGTCCCCGGCATCACGTCGCCGGGCAGGTATCCCGGGGTCGCTTCGGTCCGGCTGATGCTGAACTCGGTGCGGAAACCACCGGACCAGCCGCGGAAGCCGGACCCGTCGAAGTCGAAACCGCGCGCGTCGAAGATCCCGATGTCGCAGGAGTTGCCCGGCGTACCCGCGGGAACCGCCGGCTTGGAGTAGCTGTAGCTCACCGAGATCTGCTGCACACCTCGCGGGACATTGACCGGCAGGTACACGAAGTCGGTCGGCCCGGGTGCGATATGCCCTTCCACCACCTGGGTCTTGGTACCGGTCGCGGCTGCGGCGAAGCTCACCGGGGCCAGCGCGACGATCGTGCCGGTGCCGGCTGCGGCCAGCAGGCCCCTCCTGGTGATGGCGGTCATTGCGGCGTCAGTCATGTCGGAAACCAAACACTCCACGGCATCCGCCAGGCAACGCCGAAATGACCGCCACGCGAACCGACGATGATCCGGTGCCCGTCAGGGATGGATCTGGGAGCCCACTCCGAGGTCGAGGCGGACCGATTCGAGGATCAGGAACGTCGTGGTCGCCGTGTAGACGTCGGCCGCGGCGAGGACCCCGAGGTACTTCTTGATCACCGGGTCGGACGCGTACTTCACCTGCGCGGCCTGGTACTCCTTCACCGCCGCCCAGGCGTTGTTCCCGTACTTCGCGAAGTACGGCGTCGGGTCGACGTTGGCCAGGGCCAGCTTCACGTTCGCGACGATGTCGTCGATGTACTGCCGGTACACGACCATGTCCTGCCGGGTCCCGAGCCGGCCCATGTGACCGCCGATGTAGTGCTTCCACGGATACGACAGGGCCTTGCCGGGCGCCGCCATCGAGCCGGGCACGTCCTCGTTGATGTTGAAGAAGTCGAACGGCACCCACCCGGGCAGGTTGACGTCGACGAGCATCAGCGTGTCGTGGTCCGGGAAGTGGATGTAGATGTTGTCCGGCGTGTGGTTGGTCCCGTGGTACGCCAGCTCGATCCGCTCGCCGCCGACCCGCAGCGTCTTGCGACTCTCGAAGGTGACGTCCGGCACCGGCCGCGTCGGGTCGTTGTCCCGGGCAAGCAATCTCTTGTTCTCGGTGTGCCCGATCCGGGTCACGTGCTTGCCGAACAGCGACGACGCACCGAGGTGGTCGGCGTGATGGTGCGAGTAGACGATGTGCGTCACCTTGTTCGGTACGCCGTTCGCCGCCGCGATCTCGTTGATCGCCCGCTGCAGGTTCTGACCGATCGACGGCGGCGCGTCGAACAGGACCACCCCGTCCTTCGTCGTCAGGAACGCCGCCTGGTACGTGCTGTCCGTGACCCAGTACAGGTTCTTCTGCACCCGGCCGACGAAGTAGCCCTGCGCATTCACCGCCGGGCCGAGCGCGGACGGCGGGATCGGTGCGTAGTCCGGCAGCGTGTCCGCGCTGGCAGGCAGTTCGCCGAGCATCGGGAGCGCGGCCAGCGCGGCCCCACCGGCGAGGAAGGTACGACGATTCGTCATGACAGTCCTTACACAAACTCAGGCGCCGTACGTCGGCACGATCGCGCCGCTCACGACCGCGGCGGCATCACTGACCAGGAACGCGATGACCTCGGCCACGGCCGCAGGTTTCACCGCATGGGCGAGTACTTCCGGCGGCAGGTACGGCCGGGTCTTGTCCGTGTCGAGCAGCGCCGGCGCGACCGCGTTCACGCGAATCCCCAGCGGCCGCAGCTCGAGATCGAGCACCCGGACCAGCTGGACCAGAGCCGCCTTGCTCACGGCGTACGTCGTCATCCCCGCGGCCGGCTCGAGACCAGGTCGGGCCGCGACGTGCACGATCGACCCTCCCCCGCGCTCGCGCAGATACGGCACGACTGCCTGCGTGAGCCAGAGCGCGGCGCCCGCGTTGACGTCCAGCATCAGCTGAAGGTCGTCCGGCGTTGCGGCCAGCGCGTCACCCAGGTGGTAGGTGCCGAGCGTGTTCACGAGCACCTCGGGCGGGCCGACCTCGGTTGCGATCTGGTCGACGATGCTCTTCGCCGCAGCGGGATCGGTCGTGTCGGCGGCCCGCGACTCGATGCCGTCGGGCAACTCCTTCAGTGCCTCGGCATTCCGGTCGACTCCGACGACGGTGAAGCCCGCCCCGGCCAGCTTCGCGGCCGTCTCCCGGCCGAGCTCCCCGCCTGCGCCGACGACGATCGCCACCCGCGCGCTCATGGGTGCACCTGCGATCCGCCGCCGAGATCGAGCCGGATCGACTGCAGGATCGAGAACGTCGTGGTCGTCGTCAGCGCGGGTACGTCGGCAGCCCCGAGAACGCCGGTGTACTTCGCGATGACCGGCGCCGCGGCCGCATCGGTGACGGCGTCGAGGTACCCGGCGACACCGGCCCACGCGTTCGCGCCGTACCTGGCGAAGTACGGCGTCGGATCGACCGAGCCGAGGGCGGCGTGTGAGCTGTCCACGATGTCGGCGATGTAGCGCTGATGCAGTCCGACGTCGTCACGGGTGCCGAGCCGGCCGAGGTGACCGCCGATGTAGTTCGTCCACGAGTACTCCTGCGCGCGGTCGGGAGCCTCCAGGTATCCGGGGACGTCCTCGCTGAGGTTCAGGTTGTAGATCGGTACCCAGCCGACGTTCACGACGTCGATCAGCATCATCGTGTCGTGGTCCGGGAAGTGGATGTAGATGTTGTCCGGCGAGTGGTTCGGCCCGTGGTACGCGAGCTCGGCCCGCGAGCCGCCGACCTCGAGCGTGTAGTTCTCCTCGAACGTCACCTCAGGCACCGGCCGGGCCCGGTCGTTGTCCCGCTGCAGCAGCCGCCGGGTCTCCGCGTGACCGATCCGGACCACATCTCCGAACAGGTACGACGCCCCCGCATGGTCGGCGTGGTGGTGCGAGTACACCAGGTGCGTCACCGTGTTCGGCAGGTTCTCGGCCGCGGTGATCTCGTCGACGGCCCGGCGGAGGTTGTTGCCGATCGTCGGCGGTGCGTCGAAAAGCACCACCCCGTCGGGTGTCGCGAGGAACGCGGACTGATAGGTGCCGTCGGTGACCCAGAACAGGTTGCCCTGCACGCGTCCGACGTAATAACCGTCCGCGTTCAGCTCTGGACCGAGTGCCGCCTCGGGCACCGGAACGTACTCCGGGAACGCCGGCGCGGTGTCGGGGATGGACATTGCTGATCTCCCTCCGGGCTTGGTCGTTCCAGCCTCGCGAGCGGACCGCGTAGCGGCGTCGCCAGGATCCGGTGATTTCCAGGGGTTACGCTGACCGGGTGCCCGGACGAACTGGCGCAGCTCCACAAGGTCTGATCCACCGCCACGACCTGATCGCCGCGCTCGACCGCGCCACGAAGAAGCAGGTCACGATCGTGTCCGCGCCGGCCGGCACCGGGAAGACCTCGCTGCTGCGGAGCTGGTCCGAGCACAGCGGCCGACCGACGGCGTACCTGTCGATCCGTCCGGACCAGTACGACGCGCAGCTGTTCTGGCTCGCCTTGCTCGACGCCGTTCGCCGCGCGACCGGGAGTTCGGAGCCGCCCCCGACCGCACCCGGCTTCAACGGGCCGGAGGCCGTCAAGGCCGAGCTGGCCGCCGTTGACGGCGAGTTCGTGCTGATCATCGATGATCTGCACGAACTCAGCTCGCCCGAGGCGATCGGTCAGCTGACGACACTGCTGAGGACGCTACCGACGGGTGTCCACGCGATCGTGGCCACCCGCGGTCTGTCGACGTTGCGGCTGCAACGACTGCGACTGCTCGATGAGCTGGCCGAGATTCGTGGCACCGACCTGCCGTTCACCGAGGCGGAGACCCGCGAGCTGCTCGCGACCGCCGGGATCACGCTGACGGACCGGTCTCTCGCCGTACTGCGGAAGCGGACCGAGGGCTGGGCTGCCGGCCTGCGATTGGCGATCCTGTCGCTGGCCGGGCATCCGGATCCCGAGCGGTTCGTCGCGGAGTTCTCCGGCACCGACCGGACCGTCGCGGAGTACCTGCTGGCGGAGATGCTGGACAATCAGCCGGCCGAGGTACAGCGTCTGCTGCTCCGCACCTCGGTGCTGGACCGGGTCAACGGCGAGCTGGCCGAGCTGCTGACCGGCACCCGAGGCTCCGAGCGGATCCTGCTCGCGCTCGAGGACGCCAACGCGTTCGTCGTGTCGCTCGATCATGAGCGGACCTGGTTCCGGTATCACAACCTGTTCCGGGACCTGCTGCGGCTGGAGTTGCGGCGTACGGACGACGTACATCAGCTGCATCGGGTCGCGGCCGGCTGGTTCGAGGAGCATGGCGATGTCGCGGAGTCGACCCGGCATCTGCAGGCGGCCGGGGACTGGACCGAAGCGGCCCAGCTCCTCACCGATCATGCGCTCGGCCTGACACTCGACGGCCAGGCCGCGACCGTCGCCGCGCTGCTGCGCTCGTTCCCGAGCGGCGCGGGAGTCCGCGGTCTGGCGCTTGCGCACGCGGTCGCCGAGCTCAACCGCGGCCGTCCGGACGAGGCCGTCGCTCATCTCGCGGTCGCGCGCGCGGACCTGACCAAGGCTCCCGAGGATCGCCGGCATCGCGTCCGTACGACGATCGCCGCGCTCGATCTGCTGGCGGCCCGGCTGCGCGGCAACTTCGACGGCGTCATCGAGCGCGTCGAGGCGTTGCCGTCAGCAACCACCACGTCGACCGCGGACGTTGTGCTGAGCAACGATGCACGCGCCACAGCGCTACTCAATCTCGGCGTCTCCGCCGCCTGGTCACTACGGCTGTCCGAGAGCGAGAAGTATCTGCTGGAAGGCGCCGAGGCAGCCCGTGAGATCGGGCGTCCGTACCTCGAGGTCGCCTGCCTCGCGCACCTCGGCTTCGCCGCGACCCGGGACTCGCTGACCAGAGTCCGCCAGTACTGCAACGATGCCGTCGAGCTGGCGACCCGGCACGGCTGGGCGTCAGAGCCTGTGATCGCGCCCGCGTACATCACCCTGGCCGGCACGCTCAGCTGGACCGGCGAGTTCGACCAGGCTGCGGAATGGCTCGCCCGGGCGCGGGACGCCGTACCCGCGGGTGGTGAGCCAGGCACCCAGTTGCTCCTGCACCTGGCTGCGGCGACGTTGTCTGCGGGCCGGGGTCGGTATGAGGAGGCGTTGGCCGCGCTGATGGCTGCGACCGAGGTGCGCATGACCGGCAGGCATGCTCTGACCGCTCGGGTCCTCGGGTGGATGATCGAGCTGCGAGTCCGCCTCGGCCAGCTCGACAAGGCCCGGGCGACGCTCGCCGCCGTCGACGAGCGGCTCGTTGCGACCGCGGAGATCCGCAACGCCATCGCCGTACTTCGTCTCGCTGAAGACGAGCCGGACGCGGCACGAGCCGAGCTCCGTCCTGTGCTGGACGGCTCGGCATCTCGCAATCCGCGACTCAGCTTGATCGAGGCCTATCTGCTCGACGCGCACGCGAGCCGGGCGCTGGGCGACGACAAGGCAGCCCGCGCCGCGACCGAGCGCGCCCTGCATCATGCCGAGCCGGATCGCATCATCCTCCCGTTCCTGATGACCGGTTCCGCATCGCTGCTCACCGGCCTCCCGTCGCACAGTGCGACGCACGCCGCGCTGATGACCGAGATCATCGACGCAACCTCGGTCGATCCGGTCGGGCTGGTCGATACCCTCAGCCGGACGGAGCTGCGCGTACTGCGTTACCTGCCGACCAACCTGACCCGTCCGGAGATCGCCGGCAAGCTGTCGGTCTCGCTGAACACCGTGAACACGCACATCCGGCACATCTACACCAAGCTCGGCGTGACCGACCGTTCGACCGCCGTGCAGCGCGCCCGCGATCTTCGGCTGTTGTCGACCGGGCGCAACTAGAGCGAGTAGACGCGCTCGGCGTTCCCGCCGTACACCAGCTCCTGCTCGGCCGCGCTGAGCTCCGGCAGCGCAGCCTGCAGGCCGGCCAGCACCTCGCCGTACGAGCCGGCCAGGAGGCAGACCGGCCAGTCCGACCCGAACAACACCCGGTCTGTGTCGAACCACTCGACGACGTGCTCCACGAACGGGCGCAGATCGTCGGCCGTCCACCGGCTCCAGTCGGCCTCGGTCACGATGCCCGACAGCTTCACGGCGACATTCGGTGCCGCGGCCAGACCGGGCATCAACTCGCTCCACGCGGCATCGACGCCATCCACGATCCGCGGCTTCGCGATGTGATCGAGCACGAACTGCAGGTCCGGGAACGCATGCGCGGTGGCAATCGCAGCGGGCAGCTCCCGCGCGCGGACGAGTACGTCGTACGCCAGCCCGCGATCCTGCACAGTGGTCAGACCACGTCGTACGTCGTCCCGCAGCAACCAGTCGGCATCCGGCTCGTCGTGGACCTGGTGCCGGATCCCGATCAGCCGCCCGGGACCGGCGAGCAGCTCATCCAGGTCGTCGCCGACCTTCGGTGAGGTCAGGTCGACCCACCCGACGACACCGGCCACGAAGTCCGCGTCCAGCCGCAGGAACTCCCGCGTCTCGTCGAGGTCGGACAATGTCTGGACGAGCACTGTGCGATCGATGCCGGCAGCAACCAGCACGTCGCGCAGGTCGTCGGGAGTGAACGCCCGCCGGACCGGATCCATCACGTCGCCGACCATCCACGGGTAGCTGTACCGCGCGGGATCCCAGAAATGGTGATGTGCGTCGACTCGCATGTTCGCTCCCTCAGTCGATCAGGCCGGCGTTCCACAGGTCGGTCCACAACGCGCGCGGGATCTCCACGTCCAGCAGCGTCAGGTCGGCGTCGAGTTCGTTGACGGTCCGCGCACCGATCAGCACCGTGCTGACCCGCGGATGTGCGAGCGGGAACTGCAGCGCGGCCGCGGCCAGCGGTACGTCGTACTTCCGGCAGAGGTCCCGGATCGCGACCGCCTTCGCGACGACCTCATCCCGTGCCGGGACGTAGTCGAACGATGCCCCGGGCAACGGATCGACCAGGATGCCGCTGTTGAACACGCCGCCGATCACGACCGAGACCTCACGCTCCTCGCAGGCCGGCATCAGGTCGGCCAGCGAAGACTGGTCGAGCAGCGTGTACCGGCCGGCGAGCAGGACCACGTCGAGGTCGCACGCGCGAACCAGCGCGGCGAGTGGCGCCGAGTGGTTCATGCCCGCACCGATCGCACGCACCAGCCCAGCCGAGCGCAGATCGCGCAGCGCGGCGTACCCGGTCGTGGCCGCCTCGCTGAGGTGATCGTCGGGGTCGTGCATGAGCAGTACGTCGAACCGGTCGAGCCCGGTCCGCTCCAGGCTCTCCTCGACCGAACGCCGGATGCCGTCGTAGCTGTAGTCCCACACCGGACCGACCGGCGGTACGTCGAGGTAGAACGGCACGCCGTCGTGGTACTGCGTCTCGTCGCGCGGCGCGTCCGCGCGGAGCAGCCGACCGACCTTGGTCGAGATCACCAGCCGGTCCCGGTCGACCTTCGCCACCGCGCGACCGACCCGCTGCTCGGCGAGGCCGTGCCCGTACAGCGGAGCCGTGTCGAGGTAGCGGATCCTGCTGTCGAGCGCGCAATCGACCACGGTGATCGCATCGGAGTCGCTGATCGCCTGCTGAAAGTTGCCCAGGGCAGCGGTTCCGAGTCCGATCCGCGGCACGAACAGGTCCGTGCGGCCGACCTGTACCTCAGTCATCGGAGGTCCGGCCGCCGACACCGCGCAACTGCCATTTCTCCCGCGCCTCCTTGCGTACCGCGGTCGACGCACCCGGCGTCTGCGGCCGCTCGGCGAACCCGTCGTTCACCACACTGCGCGACTCGAACACGTCCTGCGTCCACGGAATGAACTCCAGCAACGGCGGACTCTCACTGAGTACGACGCCGGCGAGATGCTGATGCACCTGCATCATGTCGCCGGCATGCGGGACCAGCCGCAGCCCACGTGCTCCCGCATGCTGAGCGACTTGCAACCACTCGGTCACGCCGGCCAGCCGGGTCACGTCAGGCTGGACCACGCGGACGGCGTCGGCCTCGATCAGGCCGGTGAATGCGTGGTACGAGTACAGGCTCTCCCCCGCGGCAACGTCGACCGTCCCGACGGCCTGCAGACGGCGATGAGCGCCGAGGTCGTCGGCATGCACCGGCTCCTCGATCCAGTCCATCCCGGCCTCGGCGAGCACCGGGAGCATCCGCTGCGCGGTGGCGAGATCCCAACGCTGGTTGGCGTCTGCCATCACGGTGATATCGGATCCGACCGCCTTCCGTACGGCGCGGACCCGGGACGCGTCCTCGCGCCAGTCCGGCGTACCGACCTTGATCTTCACCCGTCGCCAGCCGCGGTCGATCAGCGAACCGAGGTCGCGGACCACCTCGGCGACGCTCAGGTTCAGCCAGCCACCGTCGGTGTTGTACGTCTCGATCGGGTCGGCGGAACCGCCGAGCAGCCGCCACAACGGCACACCCGCGCGCTGCGCGGCCAGGTCCCAGAGCGCGATGTCGACCATCGACAGCGCCATATGCACGACGCCGGCACGGCCGATCCAGTGCGTCGGCAACCAGTACAGGCGCTTCCAGGTCCCGAGGATGTCCTCCGACGATGCGCCGACGAGCGCTGGTGCGTAGTACCGGTCGACGACGTGGCACAACATCTCCGAACCGGTGTGGACCCCGGAGATGCCGGTGCCGACGCGACCGTCGGCGGTCCGGATCTCGACCACCGGGACGGTCCACGACGTGAGCGCCGCGGTCGAGTCCGCCAGCGGTTGTGCGAGCGGTACGGCGAGCGCATACGTCTCGACCGAGACGATCACGTTGCCCTCGTCGCCCGGTCGAAGATCGTGCCGCGCCGGCGACAACAGCCCCAGCGCCTCCTGCGGCATCTCGAGTTCCACTCGCGGGCCCTTCCGTTCCAGGCTGATTCGGCTCTGCCATTCAGGCACGCCGGACCGGCCCGGAACAACGACGATGTACGAATACAGACCTTTCGTACGACGAATACCGATGGCCGCGGACCCGCGGCGGCCGACTGGTACCGTCCGGAGAAAACCGGCCCGAGCTGCGGAAGGAGGCAACCGTGATGGACGTCGAATTGTCCTGGCTCCGGACCTGGATCGAGGTCGTCGACTCCGGCGGATTCGCCCGCGCGGCGGCCCGGATGCATCTGTCCCAGCCGCGGGTCTCGGCTCGCGTGGCCAGTCTCGAGCGGGCGCTGGACTGCGTCCTGATCGAGCGCCGGATGCGGCCGTTGACCCTGACCGACGACGGGCAGCGGCTGCTCCCCCGCGCCCGGCTGATCGTCACCGCGATGGACGACACCGTCTCCGACATGCGCTCGACGGCGGGCTCGTTCACCGGCAAGCTGGCCGTCGCCAGTTTCGCCAGTGCCAGCTCGGAGTTCCTGCCGGACCTGCTGATGCAGTTGCGTACGGCGAACCCGCTGCTGGAGATCGCCGTACTCGACGGGGACGTCCAGGTGATCGACGACTGGTTGTCGGACCGCCGCGCCGCCGTCGCACTGCGTCCGCTCCGTCCTGAGCCCGCCGACCATGCCCTGATCCACCGCGGTATCTGGCGCGAACCGTTTGTCGTCCTGGCGCCACCCGGGCATCCCGTCCTGGACCACGACTCGATCGGCCTCGACGATGTCGCGGCGCATCCGGTGATCACGATCGGCGATCCGCTCGGCGATCCCAGCCTCGGCTACGAGGCCTGGTCCGCCATGCAGGCCAGCCGGATCGTGCCCGCCGCGGGGATCGTCTCGCACCAGCCGACGACGCTCGCGGCGATGGTGCGGGCCGGTCACGGCATCGGGCTGGTCAACAGTCTCGCGGCCGCGATGGTGCGTACCGACGGGCTCGAGGTCCGCGAGGTAAGCAGCCATCACCTGTACCGCGACGTCGGCCTGTGGTGGCACGCGGAACGGCCGCTGAGCCGCGCCACGCAGGCGTTCGTCGACCTCGTACTGGCGGCGGACCGGCCGGCCGGCACGCTGCCGATCCCGGACTAGGGTCCTATTCGCCGGACGAATACTTCCGATCCGGGATGCGTCGTTGCACCTCCGCGGGCCGCCATGACTGAATGTCGGCAAGGTTAATTCCGCGAGTCGCGCCGCATTCGCAGGTGATCATTCCGAACCGCGACTCGCCGCATTTGTTCCGCGAAGGAGCCCATTGTGGTGACAGTCGCCGCCGGCGCACGCCTGCGCGCACAACGAGCCGCCGGACCGGCCCATCGGTCCGACTGGAAACTCGCCCTCGTGCTCATTCTCCCGGCCGCCGCCGGTTTCATCACGTTTGCCGCCGTACCGGTATTGCGTGGCATTTACCTGAGCTTCACGAGATTCCGCATCCTGACGCCGCCGACCTGGACCGGTCTGGACAATTACCGTCGATTGCTGACCGACGCCGTGTTCTGGAAGTCGCTCGCCGTCACCGCGGAGTACGTCGTACTCTCCGTCGTCATCGGTCTCGCCGTGTCGCTGGCGACCGCGGTGATCATGCACCGGCTGACCCGCTCGGCGGTGATCCGCGGACTCGTGCTGCTGCCGTTCCTGGTGTCCGGCGTCGTCGCGGCGCTGATCTGGCAGTGGATGCTTGATCCGGGCCTCGGCATCGTCAACGTCGTGGTCAAGGCGATCACCGGCCACGAGATCCTGTTCCTCGGATCGCAGGGCTGGGTGATCCCGACGCTGGCGTTCATCGGCGTCTGGAAATCGATGGGCTACAACGCGATCCTGATCTTCGCCGGGCTGCAGACGATCGCGCCGCAGATCTACGAGGCCGGCCGGATCGACGGCGCCAGCGAGCCGCGGATGTTCCGGTACCTGACGCTGCCGCTGCTGCGGCCGATCATGGCGATGGTCGCCGTACTGACCGTGATCAGCTCGTTCCAGGTCTTCGACCTCGTGGCCGTCACCACGAAAGGCGGGCCGGCCGACGCGTCGAAGGTGCTGCCGCTCTACATCTACGCCAAGGGGTTCAGCGAGTTCGACTTCGGCTACGCGCTGACCATGTCGATGGCGCTGTTCGTGCTGCTGCTGGCGATCACCTTCGTGCAGTTGCGGCTGCTGCGCGCCAACGAGTCCGACACGAACTGAGGCGCCCACCGTGAAGCTATCCCTGGGCCGGACCGTTGCCTGGATCTACCTGGTGCTGTTCCTGGTCGTCACGCTCTTTCCCTTCTACTGGATCGTCCGTACGGCGCTGTCCAACAACTTCGCGCTGCTCGACCACCCGTCGTCACTGCTGCCGGTCGACGTCACGCTCGGGCCGTTCGAGCGGGTGCTCGGACTCGCCAGCCGTGAGCAGGCGGTCGCCGAGGGCGGATCCGGCGCCACCATCCAACTCGGCCTATATCTGCGGAACTCGGTCATCTACGCCACCGCACTCACCGTTCTGGTGGTGTTCTGTTCGCTGCTCGCGGCGTACGCGTTCTCGCGGTTGCGCTGGCGGGGCCGGGACGTGGTCTTCGGCGTCTTCCTCAGCGCGCTGATGATCCCCGGCATCATGACCCTGCTGCCGAACTTCGTGCTGATCCACGACCTCGGCCTGACCAACACCTTCGCCGGTCTGATCCTGCCCGGCGCATTGTTCTCGGCGTTCAGCATCTTCTTCCTGCGTCAGTTCATGCTCGGGCTGCCGACCGAGATCGAGGACGCCGCGCTGATCGACGGCCTCGGCCGGTTCCGGTTGCTGTTCCGGATCACGGTCCCGATGAGCCAGGGGCCGATCACCACCCTCGCCCTGCTGACCTTCATCAACGCCTGGAACGACTACTTCTGGCCGCTGATGATCGCCGGCAACTCCGACGTCCGGCCGCTGACCGTTGCCCTCGGCGTCTTCCAGCAGGCCTCACCGCAGACCCAGCCGGACTTCGCCGGCCTGATGGCGGCCACCCTCGTCGCCGCGTTCCCGATGCTCGCACTCTTCACGCTCTTCGGCCGGCGCATCGTCGACTCGATCGGCTTCACCGGACTCCGGTAGCCGGCCTCATCACCTTCCGAAAGGGGAAACGGTGAAAACCTCACGCCTCACCAAGGTCATCACGCTCACCGCCGCCGTACTCACCGCCGTCGCCGGCTGCTCGAACGGCGGGGACTCCGGCGACGCGAGCGGCAGCACCACCGTCAACTGGTGGACCTGGTCGCCCGACCAGGCGATCGCCTACCAGCAATGCGTCCCGGCGTTCGAGAAGGCCAACCCGGACATCAAGGTGAAGATCACCAACTACAACGTCAGCGACTACTTCACCAAGCTGACCTCCGGCTTCGTCTCCGGCGACGCGCCGGACGCGTTCATGAACAGCGTGACGTTCCTCCAGTCGTACGCCGGGCAGGGGCAACTGCTCGCGCTCGACGACTACCTCAAGAAGGACAACGTCGACCTCGGGAAGTACGCGATCGGGACCGAGGGCTGGAAGTACAAGGACGGCAAGCAGTACGCGCTGCCGATGGACTGGGCCACCGGAGCCCTGTACTACAACAAGGACCTGCTCGCGAAGGCCGGCTACACCGACAAGGACGTTGCCGCCCTCAACTGGACCTCCGGGGACGGCGGCACGTTCTGGAAGATGATCAAGCATCTGACTGTCGATGCCGCCGGCAAGCGTGGTGACCAGCCGGGCTTCAACCCGGCGACCGTCAAGACCTACGGCCTCGGCAACCTGGAGTCCACCGGCGACCCGTTCGGCCAGAACGCGTGGGGCTGGCTGCTGCCGAACGACGGCATCAACATCCCCGACAAGTCGCAGTGGGCGACGGTCTTCAACTACAACGACCCGAAGGTCGTGCAGTCGGTCAAGCTCGTCCGCACGCTCGCCAACGACGGCTTCACGCCGAAGCTCAACCAGTTCACCACCGCGAACAGCCAGCAGGTCGGGTCCGGGAAGGTCGCGATGGTCGTCGGCGGCACCTGGGAGGCCGCGACGTACGCCGGGCTGAAGGGCACCAAGGTCGGTACGGCGCCACTGCCGGCCGGCGCCGACGGCAAGCGGGCGCTGATGACCAATGCCAACGGCAACAACCTCTGGGCCGGCTCGAAGCACCCGGACCAGACCTGGAAATGGGTCTCGTACCAGGAGAGCGAGGAGTGCCAGACCACCGCGTCGAAGTACAACGCGTCCTTCTTCCCGTCGATCGCGGCCTCGATGAAGGCGCTCACCGACCAGCAGACCGCGAAGGGTACGGACTTCTCGGTGTTCAACAACTACCTCGCCAGTGGCGAGCTCGTCCCGTGCCCGGTCTACAACAACGGCGCTGCCCTGACCAACGCGATGACGCCGCAGTTCGAGGCATACTTCACCAACAAGGCAGATGAAAGCATCTTCCCGAAGATGCAGGACCAGAGCCGCACGATGCTCGCGGAAGGCAAGTAGACAACCCATGCTGATCGCATCACCCGCGGCCGGACCGCGTTCCCAGGTCGTCCCCGCCGGCACCCTCTGGTACGACCGGCCCGGCGAGCGCTGGTTCGAGGCGCTGCCCGTCGGCAACGGCCGCCTCGGCGGCATGGTGTACGGCGGGGCACCGGCCGAGCGGATCGACCTGTCCGAGTCGACGGTGTGGTCCGGCGGACCGTCGCCGTGGACCGCCGACCTGAGTCCGACCGCCCGGGAGCAACTGCCGAACGTCCGGAAGTTGCTCTTCGCGGGTGAGTACGCCCAGGCCCAGCAGCTGGCAGGCGAGCACCTGCTGGGCACCCGGGCCTCCTTCGGCACGAACCTGCCGCTTCCCTACTTGTCCCTGACCTTCGACCACGGGTCGGTGACCAACTACCGGCGAGCGCTCGACCTCGACACGGGGCTGGCATCGGTCAGCTACGAGGCCGACGAGGTCCGCTTCACCCGGGAGGTCCTCGCGTCGCATCCGCACGGCATCATCGCCGTACAGCTGACGGCGAGCCGGCCCGGAGCGATCAGCTTCACGGCGCGGCTCGACGGATCGGTCTTCCCGGGGACGACCGGGACCGGGATCGCGTTCAGCGGCAAGGCCGTCGAGTCGTTGCACAGCGACGGCTCGACGGGAGCTCTGGTCGAGGTCCGCGGGCACGTCGAGGCGAGCGGCGGGACGACGACGCTCACCGAGGGCAGGTGTGAGGTCGTCGGCGCGGACTCCGCCGTACTGTTCGTTGCCGTTGGCACCGACTGGGACAGCGCCGATCCCGTGCGGCAGGTGTCGGAGCTGTTGGTTGCGGCGGTCGAGGCTGGGTACGACGAGGTCCGCGCCGCGCATGTGGACGACCACTCGGGTCTGATGCGGCGGGTGTCGCTGGACCTGGGCGGCGAGCGGGACGACGTACCGACGGATCGGCGGCGGGAAGGGCTGGCTTCGGGAGAGCGGGACGACGGGCTGCTGGCGCTGTACTTCCAGTACGGCCGCTACCTCACCGTGGCCGGGTCGCGCGCCGACTCGCCGCTTCCGCTGGCACTGCAGGGATTGTGGAACGACGGTCTGGCGAGCAGCGCCTCGTGGAGCAACGACTTCCACCTCGACATCAACACCCAGCAGAACTACTGGGCCGCCGAATCCACCAACCTCGCCGAGTGCCACACTCCCCTCTTCAGCTTCCTCGAGCGACTCGGTGCCAGCGGCCGTTCGACTGCGACGCAGATGTACGACACCCCCGGCTGGGTCGCGCACACGGTCACCGACGCCTGGGGCTACTCCGCACCGGGCACCGCGCTGGGCTGGGGCCTCAACGTCACCGGCGGCGCGTGGCTCGCCACCCACCTCTGGGAACACTACGAGTACGGCGGAGACCTTGCCTTCCTGCGTGACGTCGCCTATCCCGTCCTGCGGGACGCCGCGCTCTTCCAGCTCGCGTACCTGACCGAGGACCCGGCCACCGGCAACCTCGTCGGCGGCCCCTCCGAATCACCCGAGAACTGGTACGTCGCCCCCGACGGATCCCGCTGCTCCGTTGCCATGGGCAACACTGTGGACACGGTCTTCGCCACTGCGATCCTGCGCGACTGCAGTGCCGCCGCGGAGGTACTGGGTGTAGACGCCGAGCTGCAGCAGCGGATCACGGCGGCTCTCACGCGGATGACGCCGTACCGCGTCGGCCGCCACGGTCAGCTGCAGGAGTGGCTGCACGACTTCGAGGAGGCCGACCCGGCCCATCGACACACCTCCCACCTCTGCGCGCTGTACCCCGAACGCCAGATCACGCCGCGCAGTACTCCGGAGCTCGCCCGCGCCGCCGAGGTCACGATCGAGCGACGGCAGAGCGCGGACGGCTGGGAGCAGACCGAATGGGTCGAGGCCAACTTCGCCCTGTTCTACGCCCGCCTCCTGCAAGGCGACCAGGCGCTCGTCCACCTCATCAGCCTGGTGGCCGACGCCAGCGAGGCCAACCTGCTGAGCTACTCGGTCGGCGGCGTCGCCGGAGCCGCCCAGAACATCTACTCGTTCGACGGCAACGCAGGCGGCACCGCCGCGGTGGCCGAGCTCCTGGTCCAATCCGACCCCACCGAACTCGAGCTACTCCCGGCCCTCCCGACCAGCTGGCCGAACGGCTCCGTCCACGGCCTCCGGGCGCGCGCCGGCCTCACCGTCGACATCACCTGGACAGACGGCCGCCTCGCCCACGCCACCATCCACCCAGCGCAGTCCGGCCAGCACAGTGTCCGGTACGGCAATCACATCCTCGACCTCGATCTGACCGGTCAGGAGCCGATCACGATCACGGTCCAGGACTAGGCGGATTCGAGGCGGCTCAGGGGCAGGTGGCCCAGTTGTTTGCGGGAGGTGATGTCGAGCTTCAGGTAGATCTTCCGCAGGTGCCAGTCGACGGTGTGCCGGCTGATGTAGAGCTCGGCTCCGATCTCGGGGTTGGAGAGGCCGTCCCGGGCGAGCCGGGCGATCTGGGATTCCTGGCTGGTGAGTAGGCGGCTGTGCTCGGTGCGGCTGCGGGCCGAGCCGCCGGCGGCGAGCACCTCGCGGCGGGCGCGTTCGGCGTACGCCTCGGCTCCGATCTGGGTGAACAGGTCGTGTGCGGCCTGGAGTTGCACGCGGGCGTCCTTGCGTCGGGCGTCGCGGCGCAACCATTCGCCGTACAAGAGCCGTGCGCGGCCTAGGTGGACGGTGATGCGTGTCTGCTCGAGGCGCTCGATCGCCTCCCGGTAGAGGGCTTCGGGGTCGTCGCTCAGGAGTGCGCGCGACCAGGCCTGCACGCCGAGCGCCCAGTTCGTGCCGGCGGCGGCGGTTCGTTCCCGGACCTGTCGCAGGGCAGCGGCAGCCTCCTCCTGTGCGCCGCTTCGCCAGGCCGCTTCGACCAGTTCGACCTGGGCGAAGCCGTAGAGGCCCAGGTCGTCGAACTCACAGGCCTTCCGGGCCGCCGACAGCGCGACGTCGTACCGCCCGAGAGCGTTGTGCAGGATGGCGCTCACGTAGCCCATGCCACCGATCCATCGGGCCTCGCCGCGCTCGGTCGTGTCCTCGACATCGGCACGGAACCGGTCGGCAAACTCCAGCGGAGCAACGCCGCGCCATGCGGCCAGCAACATCGGCGGGTAGTTCACGGCCGCGCCACCCGTCGCCGTGGAGATCGCGTTGCCCTCCTCCATCAGCGCCGACGCCGCCGCGAACTCGCCGCTGTGCAGATGGACGACGGCGCGGTAACCGAGTGCGAGCGGTAGCAGCGAGAGCGCACCGGACTCCCGGCACAACCGGACCGCCTGCGAGGCCAGGTCGTGCCATTTCCGGTCGTCCCACAGATCGCCCGCAACCAGCCAGGGCAGCCAGAACCACCGCAGTACGACGTTCTCGTCGGCGCCGGCGAAGGCATCCAGGGCCTGCCGCAGCGGCGCGACGCCGGCCACATAGCCGTCCGTGAACCGGGTCGCCAGCCCATCGAGAAGAAGATCAGTCGGACGTAAGTCGGTCCCGGCCGACAGAGCGGTCCGCGCAGCAACGGCTACTTCACGCGAGCCGACCGGGCCATGCAGGCGACCGGCGTAGATCGTAGCGCCGAGCGCCTCCAGGTAGGTGTCGCGCGCCGTCTCGACGTCAAGCGGAGCGAGCAGGTCGGCCGCGGCGAGCAACGGGGCCGGCGCACTGGCGCCACGATTGAGCACGAACACGATCTGCGCCTGGAGTCGAGCGACCATCGCGCGACCGAGATCGTCCATCGGGCAACCCGCTGCCAAAGCCAGCAGCGCGGTCGCGGCGTCGAGCGCGCCCGACTCGAACTTCGCCCGCGCGGCCGCAAGAGTTCGCCGGCCACGACGGCGCGGGTCCGGGGTCAGCTCGGCAGCTCGCTCGAGAAACGCAGCAGCAGCGGCTATGCCGCCCCGAGCCTCGGCCCGTACGGCGGACTGCTCCAGCTGATCGGCCACGGACTCGTCCGGCCACAACGTCGCCTGGCCGCGATGCCAGGCGTGCCGATCGGGTTCGAGTACGGCGTCGATCGCGCTGGCCAGCGCATTGTGCACAGCAAGCCGGTCCGTTGCGGACGCGGACCGGTAGATCGCTGAGCGCACCAACGGATGACGGAACCGGACGTGGGCGCGAAGATCGATCAGTCCCTCCTGCTGCGCAGCCGCGGCGGCATCGGATCCGAGGCCCAGGAGAGTCGCCGACCGCCACAGCAGTGCGACGTCTCCCATCGGCTCGGCCGCCGCCGTCAGCACGAGCTGTCGGGTGTCGGCCGGAAGGGCCTCGAACTGTCGCAGGAAGCTCTGCTCGATCTGCGTCGCCAGCGGCGCCGCGTCCGCGAGTTGATAGCCGCCGGCAAGCTCTGCCGGGTTCAGGACCCGAGGAAGCTCGAGGATCGCGAGCGGATTGCCGCGAGACTCGCGATGACCCGATCCCGGACCTGCTCGTCGAGGCGTCCGGGCCAGGCCGCGTCCAGGAGCGCGCGGGCGTCGTTGTGCCTGAGTCCGCCGAGCACCAGCTCGGGAAGCCCGGCCAGCTCCCGCACCTGACTCGGCTGACGTACGGCGAAGACCAGCCCGACCGACTCGGCCAGCAACCGGCGCGCAACGAACGCGATCGTCACCAGCGATTCCGTGTCCAGCCACTGAGCGTCGTCGATCACGCACAGCAGCGGCTGTTCTTCCGCGGCCTCCGCGAGGAGAGCGAGTACGGCGAGCCCGACGACGAAGCGGTCCGCCGGTCCGTGCGCGCTCAGCCCGAAGGCCGCGTCGAGTGCATCCCGTTGCGGCTCGGGCAGTCGCGCCTTCAACGGAAGCATGGGCGCACAGAGCTGATGCAGACCCGCATAGGCGAGCTCGGTCTCGTACTCCACGCCCGCCGCTCGGGCCAGCCGGAAACCCGACGCGGTGCGGAGCGCGTACCCGAGCAACGCCGACTTTCCGATGCCGGGCTCGCCGCGCACGACCAGGACCTGACTCTGACCGGATCGCAGGTTGTTCAGCAGCTGATCCACCTGCCGGCACTCTGCGTGCCGCCCCAGTAACCCATACCTGGGATGTTCGGTGGACATAGCTCGGACGTTACCTCAGCCCGGGCGAGGAAGAATACGAATATGACGACGACTGAGATATCGCCGGACGGCGCGGTGACGAAGACGGCCGCAGGCTCCGTGGCTGAGGTGGCGGCGCGATTCCGGGGGCTTCTCGATGCCAAGGGCGTGATGGTGTTCGCGATCATCGATCAGGCGGCCGCAGCTCAGACCGCCGGACTGTCACTCCGCGACACCGTGCTGATCATCTTCGGTAACCCGGCGGCCGGTACTCCGGTGATGGCGGCCGCACCGCTGGCCGGTCTGGACCTTCCGCTGAAGGTCCTGATCTGGGACGACGCGGGAGTGACCCGGGTCAGCTACTACTCCCCCGAGAGCATCGCCGACCGCCACAACCTCAGCCCTGCCACCGCTGCCGGGCTGTCCGCTATCAATGCACTGACCGACGCCCTGACCAAGGCCTGACCAAGGCCTGACAGGTCAGTCGCGACGCTTCTGGACCAGCCAGCCGGCGCCGACGCCGAGGATCAGCAGGATGAGCATGGTGAGCCACAAAGGCGACCTGATGTTCCAGAAGAACAGGGTGATGTTGGTTTCGTCCTGGTTCTGCAGGGCGAAGACCACTGCCAGCACCATGACGACGGCGGCGCCGATCTGTTTGGGTGAGGGCCGCCAGCCCCGCTTCTTCTCACCCTCGGCCTGAGTGTCGCTCATGGTTCCATAGCAGCACGCGCACCTTCGATGTCAAGGCAGACATGCCTGGCTGCAACAGTCTTGTAGTGCTCAGGCCAGGATCGGCAGAAGACCGAGGATCGGCGCCCCGAGGGCTCCGAGGAACTGCGCGAGGATGCGGATCGGCGCGACGAGCGCCGAGCCGGCCGAGGCCAGTGAGCCCGCAGCGAGGAGGATGCGGGTCAGACGCTCGAGCCGTGGTGCGATCCGGGCGCGGTCCGGCTCCAGCTGACGCAGCCCGGACTCGACGTCGCCAAGTTCCTTCTCCGCCGCAACGGACGTTGCCGGGTCGAGCCGGGTCGCCCGGACGCCGGCCCGCAGTTCGGCGTACGCCTGCCAGGCCTGCTCCGGCGTGACCACCATGCCGGTCTGCCCGCCGGTGATGTGCTGATCGCGGCCGACGTTGTTGATGTTGCCGGCGTTCTGGTTACCGATGTTGAAGGTCATCGCGATTCATCTCATCTGCTGGGGTGGCGGTAGGTCCCGATCGACCCGGCGGCGGCGTGCGGTGGCGACGATGTGTAGGACGATCCCGGCGATGATCAGCAGTACGCCGACCAGGTTCACCAGACCGCCCACCGCGAAGACCAGGAAGCCGCTGAAGTCGTCCATGGTGGGCATCGAGGCGGACGAGAAGTTCATGATCTGACCGAAGTACTTGTACCAACCGACGACGGCGATGCCGAGTCCGACCACGAACACCAGCACCCCGACCCAGATCAGCCCGCGGGCCTTCGTCCTGGTCGCGGCGATCTCGCGGAAGAAGTTCTCCCGCTGCTGGATGACGTGCTGGACGTACTGGTCCCGCCCGACGTTGTTGATCGTTTGTGCCCGCTGATCGCCGATGTCGTACCGGACCGCGGTCGGCGCTGCCTCGCCTGCGCTGTAGCGAAGTTGCAGGTCGGCCAGCCTGACCCGGTCCCCCGGGTACAGCCGGCGCGGCATCGTGACGGCTTCCCCGTTCACGAAGGTGCCGCCGGCCGAGCCGAGATCCTCGACGTAGTCCGCACCGGCCCGCTGCCACAAAGCCGCGTGCGTGCGGCTCAGGTACGGGTCCTCGAACTGCACGTCGCAGTCCGGCAGCCGGCCGACCGTCAGGCGCGCACCGGTGAGGTCGATCCGGTGCCCCTCGTGCGATCCGGCTTCGACCACGAGGTACGGCGTACTCGATTGGACCATCGCGATCAGCTGCGTTCGTGGACGACTGCGACCGGGGTGGTTGCGTGGTGGAGTACGCCGCGCGCGACGGAGCCGAGCATCAACGTGCGCGCTCGGTGGTGGTGGCCGCCGATCACGAGGAGCTGGGCGGCGGGCGACTCGGCGGCGTCGAGCAGGGCCTCGACGGGGTGCCCTTCGACCAGTCTCCGTTCCACGTGGACGTCGGGGTGCTTGGCCTGCCTCTCGTCGACGAGACCGTCCATCGTTTCGCCGGCATGGACCATCCGCAACGGCGCGTGGTGCAGCTCCGCCATCTCGAACGCGAAGTCCAGCGCGGCGTCGTTCTGCTCGTGTGCGTCCACGCCCACGACAATCGGAGCCTGCGCGCGTGCTTGCCACCCGGCCGGAACGACAACAACAGGCCCCTCACCGTGGTACGCGACATATTCCGACGTCGTCCCGATCAACAACCGTGCGAACTTGCCCGCGCCGCGCCGGCCGACCACCGTCAGCTCAACCTCTCCACTCAGCTCGGCCAGGCGCCGACTCGGAGTGCCCACAAGCACGTCGGTCCCCAGATCCAGCTCGGGATCGGCCGCCGCGACGTACGACGAGAGCTCGTCGAGGACCCGCTGGTCGACCCCAGGGACCGGGTCCGGGATGATCACCTGCCCGTCGATCGTCACCGGCGCCACATCCGCATGCCGCCGTCTCTCGTCCACGAGATGCACCGCCCGCAGCGGCATCCGCCGCAGCACCGCCTCCTGCAGCGCCCAGTCGACCGCCCCGGCCCGCCGCCACGCGGCATCCGCCCCCACGACAATCTCGTTCGTGACCACGCTCAACTCCACGGCTCGTCCCGAATCCCCACCTCCCAGGACACCCCATCAACCGGACTCGTTCCAGAGCCCGAGCTCAAACGGACGCAGAACGTCCGCAATAGCTCCTACGCTGGCCGCATCCGTAGCTCACGAAGGGACGGACGAACCCATGGCTGCCTACCGCGTGACTCATCTGGACGCGATCGAAGAATTCGACGACGCCGGCTGTCACTACCGGCCGATCCGGCACCAGCTGGGCGTCTCGGCGTTCGGTGTGACCGCCTGGACCGGTCATGCCGCGGGCGACCCGGTCATCAACGAGCACGACGAGGGCGATCCGACCGCTGACCAGGAGCTTTTCCTCGTCCTGCAGGGCCACGCCGAGTTCGAGATCGACGGCGACCAGGTTGACGCACCGACCGGAACCCTCGTCTTCGCGCCTCCCCGGACCAAGCGCAAGGCCACCGCCAAGCAGGCAGGTACGACGATCATCGCGCTGGAAGGCACACCGGGCCAGGCCTACGACGCCCGCGGCTGGGAGCTCTGGGCACCGCTCTTCCCGCTCTACGAAGCAGGCAGGTACGACGAGGTCGCCGACCGGCTCCGTACCGTGGTCGAGGAATCCCCGCAGTACCCGATGCTGTTCTTCAACCTCGCCTGCTGCGAGAGTCAGAGCGGCCGCACCGACGACGCGCTCGCCCATCTCCGCCAGGCTGTCACGATGTCGGAGGAGTTCCGCACCACCGCAACAACCGACCCCGATCTCGACCCGATCCGCAACGATCCCGCCTTCCTACAGTTGATCAAAGGAGTGGGTGGTCAAGGTTGAGCGGGCGTTGACCGAGTCGATGGCGGCGAGGGAGACGCGGTACCAGTGGGTGCTGTGCTGGAAGATCGACTGGAAGAGGTTGCTGAGGACCGAGAAGCGGAAGTCCCACTCGCACAGGTCCCAGCTGTAGTCGTCGACTGCCAGGGCTTCCCAGTAGCGGCGGAGCAGGGGGAGGCGATCGGCTGCGGGGATCACGGCCAGGCTGTAGGCGAGGTCGTGGGGGCCTAGGCCAGGCTTGAGTTCGGACCAGTCGATCACCTTGGGCCGCGGGTCGGCTCCGGTGAAGAACACGTTGCCGAGGAAGTGGAAGTCGCCGTGGATCAGGGTGAGCGCGCGGCCGTCGCCGACCCTCCGACGGAACTGGTTCTCCCAACCGTCGACGATCTCGATGAGGGTCGAGCGATCCCCGAGTTCGGGCTCTGCATCGAAGAACAGCTTCGCTTCCGCGCGGACGGCCGCCGCGCTCCGGGTGATCACCTCACGTGGCCAGGCCTGCGCCGTACTGGTCACCGACGGCTCGAGCTCGACAGTCGGGACCTCGTTCCAGAACTCACGATGGAAAGCGGCCAGTACGTCGATCGCGCCGTGCAGCTGGGCTTCGGACACGTCCGCGCCGACGACGTGATAGCCCGAGGCGTCCAGGTCCTCGGTCAGCAGGAGGATCGAGTCGCCGTCGTCCGTAGCACCGAGCAGGCGCGGCGCCGGGTGATCCCAGCGCGGCGCAAGCTGCTCGTAGAACCGGATCTCGCGCCGAGCGGCCGCAAGCCCGTCACCTGTCGCATGCTTCGCGATGACGGTCGACGAGGAGCCGTCCGACCTACGCACCCCCACCCGGGCGACCTCGGCCGCCGAAGCAGCGAAGGTGTCGAGCACGCGGACGTCGCTCAGCGGCACGCCCAAGGCTGCGCTGATCGCGTCGCGGGAGAACGGTGCGCCGGCCATCAGCCTCAGAGGATATAGAAGCCGGTGACGACGGTCGGCAGGAGGCCGACGATCAGCCAGAGGGATTTCAGCGAGCGCTGGAAGATGGCGAGGATGCCGGCCGCGGTGAGGACTCCGATCACGCCGGACATCAGCCACAGGCCGACGCCTCGTCCGTACTCCTTCTCGGCGACACCGATGCTGTAGACGGCCAGTGTGATCGCGGGGACGCTGCCGACGTGGAACAGGATGACCGAGGCGACCCAACGCTGAACGGTCTCGATCTTCATGGGTTTCGGTGTTCTGCGGCGCTTCACGTCTACCATCGTACACGAACGATTAGTGCACAAACTATGTGGCGTTGGCCTCTTTCGCGGCCGCGATCACCTTGGTCAACTCCTGGTGGAGATGCTGGAGCTCGGACACCTCCATGCCCAGCCGGCTGACGATCGCCGCGGGGATCTTCTCGGCCTCGTTGCGCAGCCGCCAGCCCGCCGGCGTCAGCGTGACCGCGAGCGACCGCTCGTCGGTGCGTGCGCGCGGTCGCTCGACGTACCCGCTCGCCTCCAGCCGCTTGAGCAGCGGGGACAAGGTCGCAGGCTCCAACTGCAGCAGCTTGCTGAGCTCCTTGACCGACAGCGGAGCGTGCTGCCACAACGCCAGCATCACCAGGTACTGCGGGTGCGTCAGCCCCATCGGCTCGAGCAGCGGCCGGTACACCGCGATCACCGTGCGCGAGGCCACGGCCAGCGCGAAGCACACCTGGTTCTCCAGCTCCAGCGGATCGATATCGCCGAAGTCTTTCAACGAGACCTCCATCAGAACGTCGTTCCGACCAGGCTAGCGCATCACCACTAACCATTAGTGCGATAACTGTTCTAGACGAGCTCCGCGGCGAGATCGGCGAGCTCGCGGTCGAAGCGGGGTTGCGCCTCGACGAACGGGACATGGCCGATGCCGTCGTACCAGGACGGCCTGGCGGTCTTGCAGACGTCGAGGACGTGTTCGGCCATCGAGGGCAGCACGATGGTGTCCGAGCGGCCGTGGGTCACCAGCACCGGGACCGACAGCCTCGTCAGGACGTCGTCGCTGTCGATCTCGCGGGAGATCAACGCGCCTCGGACCTCGGGCGGAACGACCATGTTCCAGGCCAGGGCCGCGGTCCAGTCGTCGGGATCGAGCGGCTCGGCGGTGCAGACGTCGAGGAAGTGCCGGATGGCGGCGATGTTCGTGGCGAGATCGGGCTGGCTGGCCTGCGGCGCGTTCCCGAGGAAGCCCGGTCCGATGTTGTCGAACGTCGGCGGCTTCATCATCACCGCGGCCCCGACCAGGTTGATGGCGCCGATCCGATCCTCGCCGTACGCACGGATGTAGTCGGAGACGATGAACCCGCCGTACGACCAGGCGACCAGCACCGGCCGGTCGAGGCCCAATTGATCGATGACGGCGGCCAGGTCGTCGGCCCACAACTGCGGGTCGCGATAGCTGTCCGCGCCCAACGGCTTCTCCGACATGCCGTGCCCGCGATTGTCGAACGCCACCAGCCGAAAGTCGTCGGCGAGCCGCCCGCCGAGCTGGCGCCCCCAGCAGACGTGGCTGGCCGACCAGCCGTGAATGAACAGAACTGGGCGGCCTGCGCGGTTACCCCACTCCCCGGCGTGCAGGCGGACACCTCCCCCGCCGCGTACGTCGTACGTCGCTGTCGGCTCCGCGAGAACCGGCTTGTCCGAAATGACCATGTGCTCCATCGCATGCCTCCTGAGAACTGTGCCTATTTCGTGAAGGTAGGCGGCAGGAGGAGTTGCCGGCATCGGAGCCAGCACGCATTGCAGAGCAGGCTTTCTGGCGGTCAACACGCAGCGATCAGGAACGCCGCGCCTCGGAGTATCTGGCCGCCGCAGCCGCGCGTCCCGCCTTGCCGGAGACGTTCAGCTTGGCGTACGTGTTCGTCAGGTGACGCTCCACCGTGCGGACGCTGAGGCTCAGCCGCTCGGCGATCGCCTCGTTCGTCAGTCCGGCCGAGACGAGCTCGAGGACGTCCAGCTCCCGCCGGCTGAGCTCCTCGATTCCGGGCCGGGCGGTCACGTTCTTCGTGTCCAGGAAGGCGCGCAGCTCGGAGACGAACTTGGTCCACGCGGGTTCGTCCGACAGCAGGATGTGGTTCGCCGAGTCCAGCTGGACGAGCTGCGCATCGGGTATCAAGGTGGCGAGCAACCGCCCCTCGTCCAGCGGCACGACTCGGTCGCCGGCTGCGTGTACGACGAGCGTCTTCGTCTTCACCTGCGCCGCGAGGTCGACCACGTTGAGCGGACCGCGCGCGTTGTACAGGCGGACCGCGGTCGCCGCCGAGGTCGTGTGACGCTGCAGGTCGTCGTACCAGCCCATCTGCTCGGGCGTGCCGGCCGGGAGGAACAGCATGCTGAACAGGTGCCGGAACGTGGGGTCGGGGTTGGTCCAGCCGGCGGCGATCGCGGCGACCAGCGCGTCCTGCAGTCTACGTTCCTCCGCGCCGCGAAGGTTCCGGCCGCGGGCGTAGCCGCCGTACAGGACGAGATGGGTGAGCCGCTCGGGATGACGCGCCGCGTACGCGACCGCGACGGCCACTCCGGTCGAGATCCCGAGCAGCGCGAACCGGTCGACACCCGAGGCCTCGACCACGGTCTCGAGGTCCGCGACCCAGGCCTCGAGCGAGATCTCGTCGACCTCATGATCCGAGAGCCCGCAGCCGCGTTCGTCGTACCGGATGAGGGTGTGACCGTCCCCGAGCGCATCGAGCCAGTGCCGCCAGACCGGGCTCTCCCAGTCGAACTCCAGATGGCTCATCCAGGTGATGACTCTGACGATCGGCGGCCCGCTCCCATGGACCGCATACGCCAGCCGCACCGCATCCGGCGCTACGCAGTACCCGACCCGCTGCCCCACCTTCCGAGGGTAGCGAGAACTTGCTCGGCCGGCAGCGTGCAAAGATGTTCGATGTCTGACGAACATTGAGAGGATCGCAGCATGTATGCCCTGACCTTCGAACAGCCGGCCCCCGACACCAGCTCCACCCGCGTCACCGAGATCGACACACCGCTGCCCGGACCGGGTGAGCTGACCATCGACGTGAAGGCCGCCGGGATCAACTTCATCGACGTGATGGCACGTCGCGGCGATCCGGCGTACGCGAGCTCCTGGCCGTTCGTCCCGGGCCTGGAGGCAGCCGGCACGGTGCGAGAGCTCGGCGCCGGCGTCGCGGGACCAGCCGTCGGTACGCCGGTTGCCGCGTTCACCCGGTCGGGCGGGCTGGCCGACGTCGTCCGGGTCCGCGCCGAGCTGGCGGTGCCGATCCCCGACGGTGTGTCGTTCGAGCAGGCAGCCGTTGCCCCCGGCACCTTTACGACCGCGGCGCTACTGGTCCAGCAGTCCGGGCGGCTGCGCGCCGGCGACACGCTCCTCATGCAGTCCGCAGCGGGTGGCGTCGGGCAGGCGGTCGCGGCCTGGGCCCGACGCGGCGGCGCGAAGACGCTGATCGGAATCGTCGGCAGTCCCACGCGCGTGGCCGCGGCGGAGAAGGGTGGGTACGACGTCGTACTCACCCGCGGGGCTGATCTGGCCGAGCGCGTCCGCGACCTCACCGGGGGCCGCGGTGTCGACGTGATCCTCGATTCCCAGGGCACAGAGCAGGTGGAGTCCGACCTCGACATGCTCGCCGCGGGTGGTCGAGTCGTCCTCTTCGGGAACGCGGGCGGCGCACCGCTGGAGAACCTGCCACCCGGACGGCTATTCGCGGGCAATGCATCGATCGGCGGGTTCAGCATGAGCGCCATGTCGATCCGTGCACCCGAGATCATCGGCAACGCGTTGCGCGAGGTACTCGAGCTCGTCGCCGACGGACAGCTCACGCTCGAATTCACCACGATCGACGGACTCGCAGCGGCAGCCGACGCGCAACAAGCCCTGGCCGAAGGCCGAGGTGCCGGGAAGTACGTCGTACGCCTCTAGCTCACAAGCCGGCGGCGCTTGGCGAAGGAGTGTTCGACGGCGGTGCGCTCGACGGGGTGTTGGACGGCGTCGGCGAGGACGAGGTTGACGGCGTACTCCGGCTGGGAGCGCTCGGCGTCGGCGTGCTCGACGGCGGCGATTGGGAAGGTGTCGGGCTGGTCGAGGGCGTGGTGGTCGGGGTCGCGCTCGGTGTGGGGGTCGGTGATAGAGAGGTAGATGGAGTCGGCGCGGACTTGGTCGGCTGACTCGAAGCGGATTGGCTCGGGGCAGTCGTGGACGACGATGTGGTCGGCTGCGACGTCGGCGTACTGCTGGTCGCGCCCGGTTGTGGACCGACGTCGGTCGTCGGGGGCGGCGTCGTCCCGTTGTTGTTGAGCAGGACCACGGCCAGTACGGCGCCGGCCGTCGCGAGGAGGGCGATCCCGGCCGCTATCCACGTCATCCGTCGATCCCGCTGGGCCTGTGTCGTCGCCGGGCGGGTGTTCACGGGCTCGGTGACAGCGAGCGGTACGGCGGCAGTGGCGGGGATCGGGGCGGTGGCCGCTACCGGCGTACTGGCACTCAGGGCGCCGGCCTCGATCTCGGCCGCGGTCGGACGGTCGGCCGGATCCTTGGCGAGCATCTGCAGTAGAACTGCCTCGAACGCGCCGGCGAGCTCGGGCCGTTCGAGGCTCGGCGGAGCCGGATCGGCGTCGACGTGCTGGTACAGGATCGAGGTCGGATGTTCGCCCGTGAACGGCGGGCGACCGGTGACCAGTTGGTAGAGCACACAACCCAGCGCGTAGACATCGGCCGGTTTGCCGGCCTGCCCACCCTGCGCTCGCTCGGGCGCGAGGTACTGCGCGCTACCGATGATCTGGCCCGTCCCGGTCAGCGTGCTCGCACCTTCTCCCGGAAGGTGGGCGATGCCGAAGTCGGCGACCTTGATCGTCCCGTCGGTCGAGATCAGCAGGTTGCTCGGCTTCACGTCCCGGTGGACGACGTCTTCGCGATGCGCGGCGGCCAGACCGGCCGCGCTCTGCTCGATGATCTCGATCGCGCGGTCCTTCGGCAGCGGACCGTGCTCCTCGAGCTCGTCGGCGACCGATCCGCCCTCGACCAGCTCCATCACCAGGAAGAACCCGTCGTCGTGCTGACCGAAGTCGTACACAGCGACGACATGGGCGTCGTTCAGGCGCGCGGCAGCACGCGCCTCGCGGTGGAACCGTTCGGCGGCGCGTGGATCGCGGTCGGACCGCAGCAGCAACTTGACGGCGACCTCGCGCCGCAGCTGCTCATCCGTACCGCGAAAAACCTCTCCCATGCCGCCTCGGCCGAGAGAGGAACCCAATCTGTACCGCTTCGCAACAAACACCCTGACCCCCGTACCCGCGACCCAAACACGGTAACCGGTGGACCAAGGGCCTCGTCGTGACAAATGACCGAGCACAGGGTGACAAACGACTCAGGTACGGCGGCCCCGAAACGTTAAGTTTCCGGTGTGACCACTGATACCGCGGCTCGTAACCCGCTCGCAGCGCTCGCTTTCGGACCACGCAGGCCCCTCCTGACGGCGGCCGTGTTCCTCGTGACACTGGGGTGCGGGATCGCGCAACTGGCGCATCGGCCGCTGTACGACGCCGTCGTCCGTGACCCGACGCACATCGACAACGGCCAGTGGTACCGCCTGCTCACGGGCATGTTCTTCCAGGACGGCTGGGCTTCCGGCCTGGTCTCGAACCTGATCCTGCTCGCGGTGTTCGGCACGATCGCCGAGCGCGCGTTCGGTCGCTGGCGGTGGGCGATCCTGTACTTCGTCTGCGGCTGGTTCGGGCAGCTGATGAGCTACCTGTGGCTCAACCCGGTCGGCGCCGGCAACTCGATGTGCGTGGCCGGCCTGATCGGCGGCCTGGCCATCCTGATCCTGATGGCTCCCAGCAGGTACGGCGTTACGCCGCCGCTACAGCTGCGCATCGCGGCGTACGCCGTCCCCGTCCTGGCCGTGGTCGACACCGCCGTCAGCGACAACCACGGCCTCCCCTGCCTCCTCGGGATGCTCCTGGGCTACTTCCTCCTGCCCAAGCCCGAACTCAAGGCGTAACCGCCCCAACCTGCCGAGCCGCCTCGATGACTTCGCCGAGGAGCTCGAGCCATTCGTCTACGTCGGAAGCCTGCAAGCCTTCGTCGAGGCCGAGGCCCTGGCCGCCGGCGAGATAGACCTGAGTCGCACCGGCCTCGCGGGCGGCGAGCAGGTCCTCGGCGATCTGCTTCGGGGATCCGCCGAGGAACGGGCGGCCGTCGCCGATCGGGTCGCGGGTGATCGGGGTCGGCCAGGGCGCTTGATTGACGACCATGAGGTCCCCGGGATCACGACCCGCTTCCCGCGCGGCGGCATGGAGCGTGGACACGATGCCGCGCAGTTCCTGCGCCGACGAGGTGATCGGGATCAGGCCGTCCGCGATCCGCCCGGCGCGCTTGACGGCAGCCGGCGCATTCGCAGCCAGCAGTACCGGGATGCGCGCCTGGATCGGCTTCGGGTTCACCTGCGACGGCGCGATCCGGTAGAACTCGCCTTCGTGCTCGACCGGATCCGGTCCCCACGCGGCGCGCATCGCCATGATGACTTCTTCCGTACGGGCGCCTCTGCGATTGCTCGACACGTTCGCGGTCTCGAATTCGTTCTCCTGCCAGCCCTGCCCCAGACCGGCGATGACCCGCCCGCCGCTGATCCTGTCCAGCGTGGCGAACCGGCGGGCCAGCATCACCGGCACATGCAGCGGCGCGACCATGATCGCCGTACCCAGCTTGATCCGCTCGGTCACGGCGGCGACGTAGCTCAGCGTCTCGAGCGGTTCGTACGTCGAGCCGTAGAACTCCGGCAGCATTTGGGGCTCACCACCCGTCCACAGCACGACCTTGTCGAGTGGCCGAAGCAGGCGTTCGAACGTCCACAAGGCGTTGTAGCCAAGGCGTTCCGCCTCCTTCGCGACCTTGACGATCGTCTCGGGCGAGGTCTGCGGCCCGGCAGTGGGCAGCGCGAGACCGAGTTCCATTGAGTCCTCCAACTACTGGATGTCGAGTGGGTTCACGGTGATCCGATCGGCCAGACCGGACCGGATCGCGCGCGCGGCGGAGCTGTTGGTCTTGCGGTCGGCCTGGGCCTGGAAGCAGGCGAGGAACTCGTCGGTGAGCCCGAGCCTCGGGAAGTCCCGGAGTACTTCGGCGCGGAACGCGCTACTCAAGGCGTCGACGTCCTTACCCACGATGTCCAGCGCGGCCGCCCGCGAGATCAGATGACCTTCGGGATCGACGGTCACATCCGTGTCGGGCACCATGTGCCGGACGATCACCTCGCCGAGGCGTTCGCGGCGCTCACCCGGCCAGCCGGCTCCGGCGGCGAAGACGCGCGCGACATGGCCGCCGGCCTCCTCGAACGAAACGGTGTGGCTGTCGAACTCCGGTGCGAGCGCGATGTCGTGGAACATCGCGGCGGCGAACAACAGCTCAGCGTCGTACTGAATGCCTTCCTGCTCGCCGAAAGCAGCCGCCCAGAGGTAAACGCGTCGCGAGTGGCTCAGCAAGGCGGGGGTCAGGTAGCTCGAGGCCACCTCCAACGCCGCCGACGAGGCAGCCGTGGCCGGAATCGCGAGGTCAGACGTAGTGATCATGCTTCGACGGTATGGCGGAAAAGGCCCCCATCGTTGGTCCAATCCGACATGATGAACGTGGGCCACCGACCACACCGGAGAGGACCATCCATGCGTGCCATCACAGCCGGGGACCGCGCGGCCGGAGTCGGCGGACTGTCGCTGACCGAGCTGCCGTACCCGCACGCCTCCGAGAACGACGTCATCGTGCAGGTGCACGCAGCCGGCTTCACACGCGGCGAGCTGGACTGGCCGGGGACGTGGACCGACCGCGCCGGACGCGACCGCACGCCGACGATCCCCGGCCACGAACTGTCGGGCGTGGTCGCCGAGCTCGGCTACGGCACGACCGGGATCACGGTCGGCCAACGGGTCTTCGGGCTGGCGGACTGGACCCGCAACGGCACCCTCGCCGAGTACGTCGCTGTCGAGGCTCGCAACCTGGCCCCGCTGCCGACCGATGTCGACGACATCGCGGCAGCCGCGCTACCGATCTCCGGGCTGACGGCTTGGCAGGGCCTGTTCGACCACGCGCATCTGCAGGCGGGCCAATCCATCCTCGTCCACGGAGTCGCCGGCGCCGTCGGTTCCATCGTCGCGCAACTGGCTCGCGAGACCGGCGCCCACATCATCGGCACGGGTCGAGCCGCCGACCGCGCCGCAGCCGCCCAGGTGGGCGTGCACGAGTTCCTCGACCTGGACAGCGAGCGCTTGGAGGACGCCGGCGAGGTCGACGTCGTCTTCGACGTGATCGGCGGTGAGATCCGCGATCGCTCCACGGCGTTGGTACGCGCCGGCGGCACGCTCGTCACCATCCCCGATCCGCCGACCGTCCACCCCACAGGCGGCCGCGCGATCTTCTTCGTCGTCGAGCCCAACCGCGAACAACTCAACCAACTCGCCGCCCGGCTTCGCGAGGGCCGGCTGGTCCCCGTCGTCACCACCGTCCGCCCACTCGCCGAAGCCCCCGAGGCCTTCACCGAACGCGGCAGAACGATCATCACCGTCACCTGAAGTCCGGGTGCTGTGAACTGCGCCGGTGAGGGCACCGGCACACTGGGACCGTGCCGTCGAAGGACAAGACCCGGACCCGGCCGGCCTGGTACCGCCGGTTGTGGTCCGCGGTGTCGTTGGTCATCCTGTTCGCCGTCGTCGAGTACGTCGTACTCCCGAAGCTCGCCCTGGCGCGAGAGTCGCTGCACCGCGTGTCGGAGCTCAACCCGGCCTGGCTGGTCCTCGCGGTCGTGCTCGAAGCGTCCAGCCTGGTCTGCTACTCGCTCTTCAGCCGCGCCCTCCTCGGCAAGGACCACCTCCCGTTCTTCTGGATCCTGCGATCCGACCTCACCGGGTACGGCGTCAGCCACGTCGTACCCGGCGGCGCCGCGACGGCGACAGCGCTGCGCTTCCGGCTGCTCGTCATGGGCGGTGCGCAGCCCACGAACGTGACGGCGACCGTCACCGCGGAGGCGATCGGTTCCCCGCTCGCGCTGGTCCTGCTTGCCTGGCTGACGTCGATCCCGGCGGTGTTCCTGCGCGAGGCAAGCACGGCGTACCTGATCATGTTCCTGGTCGGGTTGGGCGTGCTGGTCTGCGCCTTCCTCGCCGACCGCGGGGCTTCCAGCATCGAACACCTCGCCGCCCGGCTGCTGCGGGCGATCCTCGGCCGGCTCCCCCAGCGGGTCCGACCGTGGATCTCGACCGTCGCGCGCCGGCTGCGCGATGTCGTCGCGGATCCCGAAGTACGCAAGGCGTTCCTCAGCTGGGCAACGCTGAACTGGCTCCTCGACGCCGCCGTCCTCTGGACCTTCCTCGCCGCCTACGGTGAGCGGGTCCACCCGATCGCGGTGCTGATCGCGTACTGCGCCGCGAACCTGGCCGCCGTCGTACCGCTCACCCCCGGCGGCATCGGCGTCGTCGAGGGCATCGCGGTCTCGTCACTCATCGGCTTCGGCGTCGACGGGCAGGCCGCGCTGCTCGCCGTACTCTCCTGGCGACTCCTCCAGTTCTGGGCACCGGTCCCGCTCGCCGGCCTCTGCTACTTGAGCCTGCGGGCCCAGGGCGCACTGACCCCGGCGAAGCAGACCTAGAGCTACTTCGCCGCGCCTCGGAGAGTTGCCTGCTGCTGGGCCTTCAGGGCCAGGCGCATGGTCTCGAACGTGTGCTCCTGCGGCGCGGCCGAGGTGGTCCGCTCCTGCACGTCGCGCACGAGGTCGGCGTAGTACGTCGTCTGGACCTTCGAGCAGTCGATGTACTGCGTACCCTCCTGGTTGACCAGGAACAGGTGATCGCCGCCGTCGCGGCCCGCGATGTCGACGTACTTGCGGAGCTCGATGTAGCCGTCGGTGCCGAGGATCATCAGGCGACCGTCGCCCCAGGTCCCCAGACCGTCCGGCGTGTACCAGTCGACCCTGATGTAGCCCTGGGCGTTCTCGCTGCGGAGCAGGATCTCGCCGAAGTCCTGCAGGCCCGGCTCGTCCGGGTTGGCGAAGTTCCCGACCGTGCTCGCGACGACCTCGGCCGTCCGCGCGCCGGTGAACCAGAGGAACTGGTCGATCTGGTGCGAGGCGATATCGGTCAGGATTCCGCCGTACCGGCTCTTGTCGTAGAACCAGTCCGGCCGACCGGCGCCGCCGCCGAGGTGGCCGCGGTCGCCGATCCGGTGCGGGCCGATGCCGATGGTCTGTACGACGGTCCCGATCTTGCCCTCGCGGACCAGCTCGCCCGCCTTCATCACGCTGGGCACCTCGAACCGCTCGGAGAACGTCACCGACCAGAACCGCCCGCTCTGGTCGACCGCCTTCTTGATCTCCTCCAGCTCCTCGAGACTCACGCAGCCGGGCTTGTCGGTCACGACGTCCTTGCCGGCCCGCAACGCGGTGATGGCGATCGATGCCCGTCGATCCGGTACGGCGGCGGTCACGATCAGGTCGATCCCGTCCCGCCCGAGCAGCTCCTCCGGACTCTCGGCCACCGGAACGTCCGGGTACTGCTCGCGGAGCCGGGTCGCGATCGCGGCGGACGGATCGTCGGTCGCCATCCCGACGAACTCCGCGCCGGCCCGGATCAGGCCTGCGACCTGACCGAAGATGTGCGCGTGGTCGAGCCCAACGGCGGCGAACCTGACAGCGTGCGTGGAAGTCACCCGTACTCCTCGATACTCGGCAGCTGTTCAACTCCTACTCACCCTATGCCAAGTCGGCAAGCGCTTGCCAACCTCTGGCGAGCCGCATGTTCTCGCTACCCCGATCGAGTGTCGCCCCGGTACGCGGCTCCCCCGGGCGCGGCGGCCGCCCTACGGTGAGGCCAGATCGGAACGGCGGAGAGGGGTCCGGCGATGGCCAGATCACACGACCTCGAGTACGAAGCTGAGTACGAGGACGAGTTCGAGTACGAGGCGCCCACGCCGCGACTGCGGATCCGGGTCGTGCACGGCCGGTCCTGGGGTGCGGACCGCGAGTTCGAGGACGAGGGCGACTTCTTCGATCCGGTCCCGCCGCCGGCGGGCGCGCGGCTGCTGACCCGGTTCGCCTTCGGCGGCGCCTCCCTCACCGCCGCGCACCGGCGGGTGATCGTGCAGCTCGCGAAGGATCTGCTCCGCGACGGGCCGATGGGGAATCTCGACTGCCTGAACGTCACGATCGTCGGGCACGAGGACGAACTCGGTGAGCCGGCCCGGTTCGGCGCTCTCGGGCAGCGGCGTGCGGAAGCCGTCACCAAGGCGCTCGCCGACGAGATGCAGCGCCAGGTCGCGCGGATCCCGGCCGCCTCCCGGCCGCGCGGGCAGTTCGTCATCACCGTCCAGACCCTCGGCCCGACCAGGCCGATGCGATCGAACCTGACCGCGGACGGCCGGTCGCTCAACCGCCGGGTCGAGGTAACCGTCGGCCGCCCGAGCCTGTGCCCGGATGTGGTCTGACCGGCAGTAGCCGATGAGCGAGTCGGAGTACGACGGACGCCGGCGGCCGCCAGACCTCGCGGTCGTCGAGCGCCCACGCATAGGTCAAGGCGCCGTCGGTGATGCAGTCGAGGAGACCCGGTTCCGCCAGCTCGTGCGCGGACCATTCGTAGAGCTGTTGCAGGCGCGGGACGATCACGCCGTAGTCGAGGAGCCGGCCAAGTCCCAGCTCTTCACCGAGGTAGAAGCGCACGTCGTCCCGAAGGGGGTATTCGTCCGGCAGCACGCGGGACAGCTGGAAGAAGATCCCGGTCATCCCGAGCCTCGGGTCGCCGAGGAGTGGAGCGAGCGGGCGAAGCCAGCCCAGTGCGAGCCGAGGTGCCGCGACGAGGGCGTGCGCGTAGAGGACGCGGCAGAGTACGACGTTCATGAAAAAGCGCTCGGCGGCCGTCTCCGCCTCAGCCAGCTGGCGATGTTCGACGTACCCCGCGATCACGCTGCCGTTGTGCGCCCGCCACCAGGCCCGAGCGGTCGGGTACTCCGCGAACGACAACCAGAAGCCGACCGTCCGCGACGAAGGCGTTCCGGGCAGGTCCCCGCTCAGCGCGACGGCCTCGCATCCGTCCCGGAGTACCCGCTCGTTGACCGCACGCCACCACGGACTGCCGGGCTGGTCGCTGGTCGGCGGCTGCAGCACACCGCGACTCAACTCCCACCGCATCGCGGCCGCCGCGGCTCGTCGGTAGGGCAGATGCTGCGGTGCCTTGCCGTACGGGCCGTAGTAGCAGCGCTGCATCAGGGCGAGCCGGCCGGACGGGTCGTCGCGGACTGCCGCCACCTGCTGCGCGGCCCAGTCTGCAGCCGTCGTCTGAGGACTCACCGACACAGAGTCCCACCTGCTCCGCCCCTTCATCGAGGCGCGGAGCAGGTGGTCGGCGCCGTTACGGGTTGTTGGCGACGCCCTCGTCGATCTTGAGTCCGCGGGCCGCGGTGATCCCGGCGTAGCTGACGCCCGCGATTGCCGCGCCGACGATCGGCGCGACGATGAACAGCCAGACCTGGGAGAGTGCGTCGCCGCCCGCGAACCATGCGACGCCGAGCGAGCGCGCCGGGTTGACCGACGTGTTCGTCACCGGGATGCCGACCAGGTGGATCAGCGTCAGCGAGAGTCCGATCGCGATCGGGGCGAATCCCTTCGGCGCCCGGTCGTCGGTGGCGCCGAGGATCACGTACAGGAAGAAAGCCGTCAGGACGATCTCGACAATCGCGCAGGCCAGCAGCGAGTAACCACCCGGCGAACGGTCACCGTAGCCGTTGCTCGCGAATCCGCTGTCGTGCGCACTGAAACCATCCTTGCCACTGGCAACGGCCAGCAGAATGGCGCCGGCCGCGCTGGCCGCGACAATCTGGGTGACGATGTACGTCGGCACCCATTTCCACTCGATCCGCTTCGCGACCGCGAGGCCGATCGTCACCGCCGGGTTGAAATGACCGCCGGAGACATGGCCGACGGCGTACGCCATGGTCAGCACGGTCAGGCCGAAGGCCAACGCCACGCCGAGATAGCCGATACCGACAGAAACCTTGTCCGGGTTGAGCACGACACCGGCCAGCACGGCGGCACCGCAGCCGCCGAACACCAGCCAGAATGTCCCGAGAAATTCCGCACCGATCCGAGCCGCAGGACTGGGTGATTCCACGACTGCCTCCTTGTGACCCCCGTTGAGTTGATGCCCTGGGTGTCACAGTAAGGCATCAACTCGTCACATTTGGTTAACCTGCAGTCGTGGTCAATGCGGTGGTCATCCGGCGGCGGGATTCGTAGTAGTGCTCCGGGTCGAGCACCGGGCGGTCGAACCGCAGCGTGCGATCGGGGTCGATCACGTCCAGCGCCGCCGTACCGCCGTGGGCCGCGCGGATCGCCTGCAGCGCGCGGTGGTCCCACATCGCCTGCGCGAAGACGCGGTGGCGGATCGACGGCCACGGCGTACCGTCCGGGCCTGGGTAGACCGCGAAAGCGTCACCGGACGGGAAGGCGCCGCCGGCCGAGGTGTCCGCGAACGGGTCGACCCGCCGGATCGCGTGCCAGGTGTACCAGAAGTTGAATCCCCAGTGCAGGAAGCCGTCCACACCGGACGCGAACAGCTGGTGTCCGAGCGCACGGTTGCGCGCCGAGGGCATCCCGATGAACCGGTTGGCGACGTCGCGATCCTGCGAGACGCAGTAGTAGACCCACAGGCGCTCCGGCCGCTCGGCGAGGAACGGCTCGACATGGTCGGTCGCGACGACGGGCACCGCGACGGCCCCAGAGGTGTAGAACGAGTGCTCGCTCAGGGCGTCCACGACCGTCCAGCCCTTCAGCAGATCGGCGACGACGGCCTTCGCGGCGAGGTACGTCGCGAGCCCGTCTTCGCCCGACGGCTCGTCCGAGATGTGGAAGACGACGTGGTCGCGGTCCCACTCCTCGTCAAGCACGGCCTGCAGCGCCGGCAGCAGCGCTTCCATCAGCGTCCGGTACCGACCGTCGGTCGCGGGAACGTCCCAGCCGAAGGCGCGCTCCCGGTTCACGATGATGCCCGGTGTGGCCTTTGCTCCCCATTGGGTGAAGAGATGTGCGACCTCGACGCCGGTGATCCCCGTACGCCGGCAGAGCTCGAGCCAGCGTCGCAGCCGGTCGAAGCCGAACTCGTACCCGTCGCCGGTCTCCGTGATGTCGACGAGCTGCACCACGGTCCGGTACGAACCGACCGCGGTGTCGAGCGGCGGCGTCCACACCGGCGCGAGCAGCGACGTCGCGCCCATCTCTGCCGCGGATGCCATGAACCGCTCGACGACGTTCCAATGCTCTTCGCTGAACACCTCGAGGCCGTAGTGATCCGCGAGCGCGTCGAGGTGCATCCAATGGCTCGACACGATGTCGAGCGGCGGCAGCTCGATCGGGGTGAGCTCGACACTGACCGACGCGCGATGCAGCTCGCGGCCGTCGGACGAGCTCATCACGATCGTGAGTTCATGTACGCCGGTCCGCGCCGGATCGGTCGTGGTGACGTCGAACCACAACGCACCCCAGGCGCCGAACCGGACCGGAACCTCGCCGTTCGGGATCGGGCGGAGCAGGTCCGGATACAGGCCGGGCTCGTCGAACTCGTAGCCGTCGTCGTGTCCGGGGAGAGCGACGAACGAGCAGGGCACGAGCTCCACGCACGACACCGCGACCAGGTCAGCCGCCGTACCTTCGACCCGCACCTGGAGCGGGCTGGGGTCGCGGAACGTCGGCTCGAGCGGCGGCCGGTACGCAAGCTGGAACGACGCCGGCTCGCCGAGGAACGCCTGGAACCTCGTCCCCTCGCCCACGGGACGTGGGTCCCGCACCGCGTGCACCTTCACGAGCGCGTCGCAGACAACAAACTCCCACGTCCCGGCCACAGCAGACCACCATCCCGTTCCTCTGCGCAATAGTGGCTCCTATGATGCAGATCCGCGCATCAATGCACAATGCCGCTGGTGGCGAGGCCTGCCGTCCCGGCGGTCGTCGCGCCGCCGATGTCCTGCTGCTTCGTCAGCGTGCCGTCGTGGTGGACGGCGTACGACGCGACCGAGCCGTTCGACAGGCGCACGTACAGGAACTGGCCGTCGGGGCTGAGCGCCGCGTCGGATCCGCCGGCGCTGGTCGGAGCCGCTACCGACGCCAGCAGGTGCAGCCGCCCGTCGGAACTGATGCGGTACGACGAGATCGAGGCGCTCGCCGCGTTGACCGTGAAGGCGTAGTCGCGGGTGACGACGAGCCAGCACGCCGCGGCCTGCTGGTCAGCGACCGAAGCGCTGATCGTCCGCACCTGGTTGCCGTGCACGGAGTACGACGAGACCGCTGACGGGCCGGCTTCGGAGACGATCGCATCGCCACGACGGTCGAAGTCGAATCCGTACGGCGTGACGCCGGCAGAGTGATGCGGCGTGGCCGACCCGGCGTACCCGTTGTGCACGGCGAACGTGTCGATCGTCTGGTCACCCTTGTGCGTGACGACCAGGCTCCGGCCGTCGGGAGTGAACGAGACCTGTGCGGCCGCCGTCGGGGTCGCGCCGGACTTGCTGAGCGACCTGGTGGAGTGCGGCAACGGCTGCAGGCGCCCGTCGTGGCTGACCCGGAGGCCGCTGATGGTTTCGCTGTTCTGGTTCAGGACGTACACGACCCCGTGGCGGACGGTGACGCTGACCGGCAGGTCGCCGCCGCTGGGTGCGACATCGCGGCGTACGAGACCCCGGTCGGTGATGGCGAGTGTCGACACCGTGTCGTCGCCGCCGTTCACTGCGAACAGCAGGTTGCCGTCGCGCACCAGTCCGTACTGCGAAGCAAGCGACGCACCGAGCCCGCGACCACCGGTCGCGACCGTGGCACCGACGCGCAACCGGCCGTCACGCAGCCGATCGAAGACCTGGACCGCGTTGCCGGCGGTCGCGTTCGTCGTCTCGAACACGTGACCGACGACCACGTCGCCGCCGGACCGTCCGTCCACTGCGGCGTTCGCGGGCGCGGCGGCCAGCAATGACGCCACCGCAACGGCGGCGAAAGCAGGCGCCAGCAACCGGGCAGACTGAATGGGCATGGAAATTCTCCTCACGCAGGGAATCACTGGAACGCCTTTGACAGTAGGACTTTCCGCGATCCCCGAGAGGATTTTCCGAGCACGGTAAGGATGCCGTTATCACCGCTATTTCGTTCGCAAAACTTAAGGCGACTGTTCCTGGCGGGCGCGGGACCTGTTGCGTCTCAGCGCGCGGCGTTCGAGTTCGTCGAGGCCGCCCCAGATGCCGGCGTCCTGGCCGGTGCGCAGCGCCCAGTCGAGGCAGGTGTCGGCTACCTCGCAGCGGCGGCAGACCTCCTTCGCGGACTCGATCTGCTGCAGTGCCGGTCCCGTCGTACCGAGTGGGAAGAACAGCTCGGGATCCTCGGCAGTGCAGGCACCTCGCTGCTGCCAGCGGTTGGTGGGCTTCATCTCGACCTCCTCGGTCGACGCGACGAGGTCGTCGGCTAGGACTGGCGGCCGGTCCAGCGGGGTGCGACCCGTCGCCATTCGCGGGCCCATTCGTCGGCGCGGTGGCGGTCGAGTGGGCGGCGGGCGAGGCGGAACGCGGCGAAGATGGCCGGCCAGGCGATCAGTGGGAAGGTCAATGCGATCGCGGTCCCGAGGGCCGCGCTGTCGCTGGAGGTGGGTGGGGCGCCCCGCCTGGTCGATCCAGATCAGCACGTCGGCGTTCACCGCAGTACCGAGCAAGACGTCTGTCTTTCCTTCGTGAGACGTGCCTGCTGAGTCCTGCCACTTGACCCGAACCGACGTGGTGCTGAGGCCCAAGGTGGACGGTACGGCGTTGGCCGTGCTCTCGAGCGTTCGCGCGTGGACCTGGTGGACGCTCGCACGTTCCTCGGCCGCGGACTCCGCGGCGTGATCGTGCAGCGTCGTACCGAGGGCTGCTGCTGCGGGGATCACCAGCAGGGCGACCACGACCGCGACCAGCAAGAACGCTGCCTCGATCCGGTCGACCCTTCGGCGCAGCGGATTGTGGCCGAAGCTCAGTCGCCGCAGCTGCATCATGACGAACAGCTCGGCACGGTGTTGCGGCGTGGAACTCATCGCGCTCCCCTATCTGCTTCACAACCTATGACCGCAGAAGTGCGACCGGTGTGACGTGATGTCACGAACTGCGCCGCTACCCGGACTTCGAAGCAGGCGACCCGTTGGCGCCCAGACACCGGAAGGACGCATCTCCATGAGCAAGCATTTCCTCGAGCCGGCGGCCCAGGAGTTCGCAGACGCAACGGCGAAGCCGCCGTTCCTGTACGAGCTCGGACCGGCCGGCGCCCGCAAGGTCCTCGACGACGTCCAGGCGGCCCCGATCGCCAAACTCGACGTCAGCGAGAAGTGGATCACCGTCCCGGCCGAGGTCGGCGACGTCCAGGTCCGGATCGTCAAACCCGTCGACGCGACCGGCTCGCTGCCGACCGTGCTGTACATGCACGGCGGCGGCTGGGTGCTGGGCAACGCCGGCACCCATGACCGGCTCGTGCGCGAACTGGCGGTCGGCGCGAACGCGGCCATCGTCTTCGTGGAGTACGACCGGTCGCCCGAGGCGCAGTACCCGGTCGCGATCGAGCAGGGCTACGCGACCGCGCAGTGGATCACGCAACACGGAGCGACCGAGGGCCTGGACGCATCACGGCTTGCAGTCGCGGGCGATTCCGTCGGCGGGAACATGACGACCGTGCTGACGCTGATGGCCAAGGAGCGGGGCGACGTCACGTTCGTCCACCAGTCGATGTACTACCCGGTCACCGATGCCGGACAGGACACGGACAGCTACCTCGAGTTCGCCGACGGCCCGTTCCTCAGCGCCAAGGGAATGGCGTGGTTCTGGGACTGCTACCTGCCGGACGAGTCCAAGCGCTCGGAGATCACCGCGTCTCCGCTGCGGGCGACGACGGAGCAACTGTCCGGGCTGCCGGAGGCATTCCTGATCGTCGACGAGAACGACGTACTCCGGGACGAGGGCGAGGCGTACGGACGCAAGCTGCTCGAGGCCGGCGTACGGACGACCTTCGTCCGCTACAACGGCATCCTGCACGACTTCATGATGGTGAACCCGCTGCGTGAAACCGCCGCCACCACGGGTGCCGTCGAGCAGGCGATCCACATCCTCCGCAAAGCGCTCGGCACCAACTGAACCGACCCTTCGATGCCGCGTCACCGTCCCGGGTGACGCGGCATCCGCACGTTGCAGAGGGCAACCACGTGGTGGGCCCCACGCATACGTGGTGTTCGCGACTACGTAGCTGCCCACGTCCTTCAGCGGCGCGACCACGGAGCCTCCGGCCGGATCGTGGATCCAAGCGCACGACGAGCCGGAGAGGAGCCGGAACCGTGAACGCCACAGTGTCGGAGCAGCGGTATGACGGAGACAGCGGCGACCTGGACGAGGCGGTCGCAACCTTTCTGGAAGTCCGTCCGCGACTGCTGGCGATCGCGTACCGCTTCCTCTCCAGCGCGAGCGACGCCGAGGACCTGGTGCAGGAGACCTGGCTGCGCTGGCAGCGCACGGACCGTACGGTCGTCGAGAATCCGCAGGCACTCCTGGCGACGATGACCACACGGCTCGCGATCAACGTCTGCCAGTCCGCCCGGCGTCGCCACGAGACCCCGATGACGTCTGCGGCGGCCGAGCGCATCGACGACGGCGAGGACCCGGCGACCACAGCCGAGCAGAGCGACGCCGTCGAACACGCAGTACTCCTGGTCCTTCAGAGCCTGTCCCCCAGGGAACGTGCGGCGTTCGTACTTCGTGAGGCTTTCGACTACTCGTACGGACAGGTCGCGGAGTTCCTCCACCTCGGTACGGCGAACAGCAGGCAGCTGGTCTGCCGGGCGCGGCGACGGATCGCGACCGACAAGCCGACGATCGTCAGCACAGAGTCACACCAGCACTTCGTGCACGCGTTCCTCGACGCAGCACGAGCCGGTGATCTGACCGGATTCGAAGAGCTCCTGACCGCCGATCTGGTCGCTTGATTGCACCTGCTCATCGAGCGCGGATAGGCTCACTGACTGGGCAGTGGAAGGTCGGGTGACCGCGGTGCTTGTGGATCCGCGCCAGGTCCTTTACGGCCGGCGGAGTGAATGTTCGGAGCTGGATCAGCAGATCGCAGCGCTGCGCGCCGGGCGAAGCGCCGTCCTGGTTCTTCGCGGCGATGCCGGTATCGGCAAGACCGCGCTGCTGGACTACGTTGCGTCGCATGCGATCGACTGCCGGATCGTACGAGCCGCGGGAGTCGAGTCCGAGATGGAGCTGGCGTTCGGCGGGCTGCATCAGCTCTGCTCGCCGTTCCTGGATCGAGCCGATGAGCTTCCGGAACCGCAGCGTGACGCGCTGCGGACGGCCTTCGGCCTGAGCTCCGGTACGCCGCCGGACCGCTTCCTCGTCGGCCTCGCCGTGCTCAGCCTGCTCGCCGCCGTCGCCGAGGAGAAGCCGCTCCTCTGCCTCGTCGATGACGCGCAATGGCTGGATCGAGCCTCCGCACAGACCATTGCCTTCGTCGCCCGGCGTCTGCTCGCGGAACAGGTCGGGCTGTTCTTCGGTACCCGCGGAACGGACGAGAACGACCTCTCCGGACTGCGCGAGCTCCCGATCCTCGGACTGAACGACCGCGACGCGCGAGCCCTGCTGGATTCGGTCACGCCGGGACGCGTCGACGAGCAGGTCCGCGACCAGATCGTCGCAGAGACGCACGGCAATCCGCTGGCCATCCTGGAGTTGCCGCGCGGTCTCACCACCGGCGAGATCCCGGCCGGCTTCGGCGACCAGGACCGCGGGTCGCTCGCGAGCCAGCTCGAGGAAGGCTTCCTGCGCCGGCTCGAGTCGCTCCCCGAAATGACTCAGCGCCTGCTCCTCATCGCCGCCGCCGAGCCCGTCGGCGACGTGATGTTGCTGTGGCGTGCAGCCGAGGGATCAGGCATCGGTCTCCTCGCGGCCGCGTCACCCGCTGAGGCGGCCGGGCTGATCACCATCGGCGCTCGCGTCCGGTTCCGCCATCCGCTCGTCCGGTCGGCCGTGTACTACCGCGCTCCGCTGACGAACCGCCGGAAGGCACACCAAGCACTGGCCGACGCGACCGACCCACGTTCCGATCCCGACCGTCGCGCCTGGCATCTCGCGCATGCGGCGGTCGGTCCCGATGAGGACGTCGCCGCGGAGTTGGAGCAGTCCGCCGACCGGGCCCAGGCCCGTGGTGGGATCGCGGCGGCGGCAGCCTTCCTGGCACGGGCCGCCGAGCTGACTCCGGATCCGGATCGCCGCGGTGCAAGGGCGTTCGCGGCGGCGCAAGCGAAGTACCAAGCCGGTGCGTTCGACACCGCGCTCGAGTTGCTGGACGCGGCCGAACGCAGCCGTCTCGGTGAGCTCGAGCTGGCACATTCCGAGCTGCTGCGCGGACGGATCTCGTTCGCCTCCAGGAGTCCCAGCGCGGCGCTGCCGCTGCTGCTCGACGCGGCGAAACGTCTCGAGCCGGTCGACGTGAGGGTTGCCCACGAGACCTATCGCGACGCGATGTACGCGGCTCTGACCGCCGGCCGGATAGAGAGCGGTGGGGTCGAAGACATCGCCGAGGCCGTACTGATCACGCCGCCCACGCCGGCTCCGGGGCGCACCGACCTGCTGTTGAACGGTGTCGCCGCGGTGGTCGCCCGTGGGTACTCCGCCGGCGTACCGCTGTTGAAGCAGGCACTGGTCGCCTTCGAGAACGAGAGCATCACTCCGCGGGAAGGGCTGGGCTGGTTGCCGCTCGCCTCCCGGATGGCGCACGACGCCTGGGAGTTCGACAGCTGGAGCGTTCTGTCGGCCCGCTTGGTCGACTTCGCCCGCGAGGCCGGAGCGCTCTCCGTGCTTCCGTCGGCGCTGCTGCTGCGGCTGTCGAACCGCGTGTTCGCGGGCGACATCGCCGGCGCGGATTCGCTGGCCGCCGAAGCGATGACGATCGGCGCGGCGACGGGCAGCCGGTTCCTTGCGCAGTACGGCGCTCTCGTCATCGAGCCCTGGCGTGGTCGGGAGGCGGCGACCCGGGGCGCGATCGAGGCCGTCACGCAGGCGAGAGCTCTGCGCGGCGAAGGCAAAGTGCTGACGGCAACCCAATGGGCGGCCGCCGTTCTGTACAACGGCCTGGGACGCTTCGAGGAGGCGTACGCCGCGGCCGAGAAGGGCTGTGAGCATCCGCAGGAGCTGGGGCTGTCGACCTGGTCGTTGCTCGAGCTGATCGAGGCCGCCGTACGCACCGACCGCCGAGCGAGCGCGACCGACGCGATCCAGCGGCTGATCGAGTTGACCCAGCCCAGCGGTACGGCGTGGGCGCTGGGCACGTTGGCTTGTATGCGTGCCGTGGTGACGGACGGGGTCGCCGCCGAACCGTCGTACCAGGAGGCGATCGACCGCCTCGACCAGACCGAGGTCCGGGTGATGCGCGCACGCGCCCGGCTCTTGTACGGCGAATGGCTGTCCAACCGAAACCGGCCCGTCGATGCGCGGGTGCAACTGGACGCCGCCCACGAGCTGTTCAACCGGATGGGAGCCGAGGCCTTCGCGCAACGGGCCGGCCTCGCGTTAGACGGCGTCGGCGGGCGGGTCCGGGCGACCCGCGTCGAATCCCTGCCGGCGCTGACCCCACAAGAAGCGCAGATCGCCCAACTGGCCGCCTCCGGGATGACCAATCCGGAGATCGGCGCCGAGCTCTTCCTCAGCCCGCACACGATCGACTGGCACCTGCGGACGGTGTTCCAGAAGCTCGGGATCAACTCCCGCCGCGAGATCCGCACGGTGTTGCCACCAAGTACGACGAACTCGGCCTAGCCGATCCGGCCGCGAGCCTTGCTCAGCTCGATCGCTTCCTGCAGGGCAGCGAGGATGTAGCCGGGGACCTTCATCCCCTGGTGCTGTGCCCAGAGCAGCTCCCGCTCGACCAGGCTCACCTGCCGTACGACCTCCTCGAGATCCCGGTCGAAGTGGAGTGCCCGCGCGACGTCACCGAAGGCTGCGCGCTGGCGGCGATTGTTGACGCCGACGAGCTCGAACGACCGCCGGCGCAGGATCCGCGCCAGGTGGAGCTGCCAGTCGCTGAGTCCTTCGTCCCGGACCAGCGACTCGGCAGACATGCGGTAGAACGCGAAGTGGCCCGGCTCCTGCCGCCTGATCGGTACGACGACCGTGGACGCGATCGCGTGCTCCCCCATCGTCCGCAGACCGTCCACCAGCCGCGAGTACGCGATCACCGCGGACCGCTCGGTGGCCGCGCCGGTCAGGTAGTAGAGCAGGCGGATCACGCCGAGCATGCCGGGCAGATGGGAGAGCAGCCCGGCCAGCCGGATCGGGACGCCGACCCGCGACAGCTCGGTCGGCGCCGGCGTCATCCCGATCCGGTGCTGGACGGCGTCGAGCAGTACGCCGTGCTGCAGCTCCTGCGGCGACCAGACGTCCTCGTAGAAGAACTTGTCGGTTTCCGTTGCGTCAGGCATCAATGCCCGTAGCTCCAGCACGTTCCGCTCGACCTCGAACTCGACCCGGGTCAGGTAGTTGAACACAGCGCCGAAGCGACGCCGTACGCCAGTGGGGTCCTTGATCGTCAGGTCGGCCGAATCCAGCAGCAACGGCGGATGCTCGGCGGCGAACGCCTCGACGAACTGGCGGAGCCCGATCCGCGACGAGCGTCTGCGGATCGGGCTCCGGGTCGACTCGGCAGTCAACTTGGTCACAGTTCTCACCTAGCGGGCGGCCTGCTCGATGACGCGCGTGGTCGTCTTGGGGTCGCTCATCAGGCCGAGGTGGCCTTCGTCGAACTCCGTGACCTTCGAGCCGGCCCGCTTGGCCATCGCCCGCTGGACGCTCGGCGGGATGATCTTGTCGCCGGTGCCGATCAGGTACCAGGACGGGATCGTCTTCCAGGCCGGCGTACCGGACTTGTCGGCCAGGCCGCCGAACGCACCCGGTCGCTGGGTCGCGTAGACCATCGCCTTCTCCTCGGCGTTCAAGCCGGTCGCGAACGACGTGAACACGGTCGACCGCTTCAGGTAGAGGTCAGTGGTCGGCGTCGGCGGACCGGCCGGTACGAAGTCGAACACCTGCGTCGGATCCGGGTTCGACAGCGCGGAGTCGGCTCCTGCGGCCTGGAGCGCCGTCTCGCCCTCGTCGAGCGCGAACGCGTTGACGTAGACGAGCGCCTTGATGTTCGGCAGGCCGGTGGCCGCGTTGGTGATGACGGCACCGCCGTACGAGTGACCGACGAGGACGACCGGGCCTGACAACGTCTGGAGGAACGCCCGCACCGAGGCGGCGTCGCCCGGGAGCGAACGCAACGGGTTCGGGATCGCCCGCACTGTGTACCCGTCGTCCTGCAGCCGGTCGATGACGCTCGCCCAGCTCGACGCGTCCGCCCACGCACCGTGCACCAGCACGATGGTCGGCCTCGGCGCGTGCCCGCTCTGGGCCGCGTCGGCGCTCAGCGAGGGAGTCAGGCTCGCGATGACGACTGGTATCGCGAGCATCGCCACGAGCCGCGTTCGCGCCCGTGAGGCTGCACTGGAGATGAGACTGCTCATGAATCTGTCCTGTTCCGTACGAAGGACGACTCCGATGTCGCCCCACTCGCCTCTAGGTCCGGACACCGCTCTCGGCTGTGACATCGCTCATCGCCTCGTAGAACGGGCTCTCCGCGAGGAGGTCGTTGCTGTGCCGGGCATTGTGACGGTGCGCCACTCGGCGATGACCTTCGAAGATCGCGGCGATACCGACGACGCTCCAGACGCCGAGTACGACGGCGTGCTGCGCCGCGCCGTGTCCATCGAAGTACGCCGAGCTGCGGAGCAGATTCGCACCGGCGCCCGGCGGCATCAGCTGCCCCAACTGGCCGATCACGGACGGCATCAGCTCAGGCGCCGATGTCACTCCGGCGAACGGGTTGCCGACGAAGATCATCAGGATGGCGCCGACCGCGACACCACCCGGTCCGAGCAGCGCGGCCATGCCGGCGACAAAGCTGCTGATCGCGAACAGCATCAGCGACAGCGAGGCCCAGGTGCCGATCCGGTTCCCCGGTAAGGCGCCGATGTAGTCCTGCGCCACCAGATGCACACTCGCGCCGGCCAGGCACGAGACCACGGCCAGAGCGACGATCTCTCTGAGCGCCGGCCTGAAGCCGACCAGGACGGCGACCATCACGGCGAGGATGACTCCGCCGAGAACCAGCGGTGTCATCGCGGCGGCGAAGGTCGAGCCGCGCGGATCCTCGCTCGACGTCGGAACCACGTCCTGAACCACCGAAGCCGTCGGGCGGCTGGTCGACGACAGCTGCCCGGCCATCGCCCCCGCGGCCGAGGTCAGCAACTGGGCGACGGCCGGGCTGGCCGCGCTTGCGGTCAGAAAGGTGATGTGACGGCTGCTCACCTCGAAAGCGCCGTAGACCTCGCGGTGCGCGATGGCCGACCGCGCCTCGGCGTCGCTGGCGTAGAGATGCAGGTCGAAGGCGCCCGGCTGCGTGCTGGTCAGGCCTTCGGCCGCCTTCTGTGCGGCCACTCCGGTGCCCACCACACCGACCGGCAGGCTGCGGGCCTCGGTCCGGGATGCCGGCCAGGTGAAGGCGAGCACCGCGAGCCCGACGATCAGCGGGGCGACCACCGACAGGATCAGCAGCTGGCGCCACGGCGGGTGGTGAACGAGCGGATTCTTGGGCACTTCTGCGCCTTTCGGATTGTGTTAGATGCTCTCACTAAACGACAACGATCGTTCTCTTTCGACTATACTCTGCTCATGCCGAGGACTTCCGAGAGGTATCGCGACGCCAGGCGGGAGTACATCCTCGACGCCGCCCGCCGCGCCTTCGCGCGCAACGGGTTCCACGCCACCTCCATGCAGGACCTGTTCGCCGAGGCGGGCCTGTCCTCCGGTGCCGTCTACCGGTACTTCGCCGGCAAGGACGAGGTGGTGGTCGCGATCGTCGAGGACAACATGCGGCAGATCGGCGCGATGCTCCGTGCCGTCACGGCGGAACGCGCCGACGGATCGTTCGGCGCTGCGCTCGCTGCGGCGGTCGAAACCATCCAGGAGAAACACCGGGAGAACGGGCTGGCCGGGATCGGCGTACAGGCCTGGACCGAGGCGCTGCGCGATCCCCGGATCGGGGCGGCGTTCGAGGAGCTGCTCACCGGGCTGCGGTCCGAGCTGGCTGGGGTCGTTGCGCAGTACCAGCGGACCGAGGCGTTGCCGGCCGGTCCGTCCGCGGAATCATTGGCGACCGTGACGATCGCGATTCTGGTCGGCTACATCCAGCAGCTCGCGCTGCTCGGCCCCGAAGCCGTGGCGGATACCCCGGACGCGCTCAGAGCGCTGTGGCCGGCTTCAGCCGGATAGGACGCAGTCGCCGCAGAGGGCACCCTGATGGTCGGGGGCGGCTCGGTAGATGAGGCAGCAGCTGCGGCGGCGGAAGGTGCCGTTCGTGGTGTGGGTGTCGCGCAGGGATGGGTGCGCGAGGAGGTGGGCGGCCGTTTCTTTGGCTCGGACTGCCAGCTCGGGTGCCGCATTGGTGAGGGCGACGAAGGTGCCGTTGATAGCCGAGGCCACATTGCCCCGGAGGATGTGGTCGGACACGGCGAACGGTTGGGTCGCCTGGTGGAGCGCTGCGATCGGGCCTTCGAAGAGCTCGATCGTCAGGTCGCGTGAGGTGCTCGGCGGAGCTAGCGACAGCGGGAAGGCTCCACCCAGGACCGGTTGCCAGTGGATGCTTTCGAGGTCGAGGGGCGGGACCCCGTCGCCCAGGACCGACGTGGCGAAGGCGGGTGAGATGAGGCGCGCGACCATGCCCAGGTGGGTGATCGACGCGGCGACCCGGACCTCGACGGCTTCGGGGTCCTGACCGCCCGCGGCGGCGAGATAGGCGCGGGTGGTCATCACCCGGTCCTCGAGTACGGCGGGATCGTCGAGCAGCTCCGACATGATTCGCCAGGGTGCGACTGCCGCCGTACCCGAGGGGTGTTGCTCGTGCGCGAAGAACGGGCCGAGGGCAACGACCTGCTCGTACGTCATGCGTTGCGGACCGGCTCCGCCTGCTCGGTGCGGGCCGTGCGCGGCTGGAGCAGGCGCTCCGCGAGCGGACCGAAGATCAGGCCGATGGCACTCCACAGCAGCACCTGGGCGGCAACGGAGTACAGCCGGAACCTGTACAGCGTGTCCGCGTCGAAGCCCGGGAAGACGATGTTGCCCTTGTCATCGGTCAGCGGCAACGGTGTCTCGGTCGCGTGCCGGCCGTACTCCTCGACGTTCGCCGCCAGCTGTCCCACCGACGGCAGCACCGCCATCAGTACGCCGATGATCACGACGTACGCCGCGATCGCGAGCAGCGTCGCGTTCCAGTTGCCGAAGCGTGGCTGCAGGCGCTTGCCGAGCAGGACGGCTCCGATCAGCAGCACGATCGAGCAGGCCACCATCGCGAGGTACAGATTGCTGCGGTCGAGGATCGTGTCCTCGTGCCCGATCGCCGGCGGGTTGGCCGGGTACTTCAGGAACGGCACGAGGTAGACCCCGAGGAACCCGCCGAGCGCGACCAGCATCGCCAGGTTGCGCGGGCGCAGCTTGCCGACCCGGCCGAGGCAGATAGCGTACGCGACCGCGAACAGCGCACCCATCGCGACACCGAACAGGATGACGCCGACACCGATGCCGATGTTGGCCTGCAGGGTCCGGCTGAAGATGTCGTGGCCGCCGTGTTCGACCGGCAGCCCGGCGGCCTCGTCCAGCGCGTGCTGGGCAGCGTCGCGGCCGCTCTCGTAGTCGATGGCGGCCTGGATCTGGGGCTCGGCGAAGATCCGCGCGAAGGCGAACGCGATCAGCCCGGCCGCTGCGCCGGCGAGTGCGCCGCGCAGGATGAGTTTTCTTTCCATGTCAGTGAGTAGTCAGAGCTCAGTGACAGGGGAAGCCGAGGAAGTGGCGCGCGTCGTGCACGAACTCGTGGATGTGCGTGTCCTTGCCGAAGATCGAGTACGCGCCCTGGTCGACACCGACGAAGTAGTAGATCGCGAACGCGACGATCGCCGTACCGACCAGCCACATCACAGCCCGCGAGACCGGTACGACGACCGGCGTGGACACCGAGGTAGGAGCAGACAGATTGCTCACGAGGAGAGCCTCCTTCTAGGGGATCGTGCGTCCCTCATCCAATGGAGCGTCGTGACGGTGAAGTATCTGACTCACCGCTCGCACGAGGCGAGCGGCTCACAGTGGCGCGACCGTGCCGAAGTCTCATCGGCTTCCTTGCGCCGTCACTACGGTTGTGAGGGTACGGACGCCTTCGAGGCGCGTCAATCGCGGGTTGTCCACATCACGTACGCGATCCGTCAGCTCCGAGTGGGAACGACCGCCGTCATCAAGCGCTGGACCGCGAGGTCCGGGAAGCGACGGTCGTAGGTGCCCGGCACCTGACACAGCGCCGGAGGTGCCCGCACCGGCGACTTCTCGTACCACGACCACGTCCTCGACACCACCGTCATGCTCGGCGCCATCCCCGAGCGCCACCGGGCCGACAGTCTCGACGGGTACTTCGCGATGGCCCGCGGCACACAGGACGTCGCGCCGCTCGAGATGACCAAGACCTGATCCATCGCACGGGTGGCCGGAGAAAATGATTCCGGCCACTCGTCGTCGGGCCGTTAAGCTCGGAGGCCGGTGCACCCCGAGGAGGCCCCGTGTTCCAACCGCTGCACGCTTCTGCGACGAGAGCAGTTGAGAAACTCCGCGACATCGGTGAACCACTACCCGACGACGTTGCCGGTCAGTTGGCCAAGCTGGCCGAAGGTTCGCAGTCCTCGACCGCGGTCGAGGACCTGCTCCGTCCGTATGTTCTGGTCGATGTCCGCATCGACGAGCAAGGCCTGCCGATGAGTACGCCGGGCGCCGCCCCTCCGCGCCTGGTCCAGCACGGCTGGCGCAGCTTCCTGGTCCGGATCGAGAACCCACATCGGCTGGTCGGCGAGCTCGCCGCGCAGTCGAACCATGTGCTCGGCACCATCGACTACCACAGCCACGCCGCGCGCATCGCGATGCCGGACACGTTGACGATCGTCCCGCGGATCGAGCGCAGCCGGCTGGAGGTGAAGCTGGCCGGGCCGACCGATGTGTCCGGCGTTGACGTCGAGTACAAGGTGATCAGTCTGTACGGCCGCGACGGCGGCACCCACAAGGGCGAGCTGGCATTCGTCCTGGCCGTCGAGGAGGCCGAGCACAGCTACACCAGGCCGCCGATGGCGAAGGCGTGGCGGCGGATGGGATCGGAGATTCGGCAGTACGAGGCGTCGTACGAGTTCGACTGTCTGCCGGCGCGCGACATCCGGTTCGACATCCGCGAGCCCGACGGCAGCAGCTGCGTTGCGGCGCTCACCGTTCGCGACTCGCAACGGCGGTCGTACCCGTCGAAGGGGATGCGGCTCGCGCCGGACATGTTCTTCCATGAGCACGTTTATCGCGCGACCGGTGAGGTGATCACGCTCCCGGCCGGTCAGTACGAGATCTCCGCGCGGCGCGGACCGGAGTACCGCGAGGTGAAGGTCGAGGTGGAGCTGACGGCCGACGACGATGCGGTGACGATCGAGCTCGATCGGTGGGCCGATCCGGCGCGTCACGGCTACTACTCGGGCGACCCGCACATCCACGCCGGCGGCTGTTCGCACTACAGCGTGCCGTCCGAGGGCGTCACGCCGGAGACGATGATCCGGCATGTCCGCGGCGAAGGCCTGTGGATGGGCAGCGTGCTCACCTGGGGACCGTGCTACTACCACCAGAAGCAGTTCTTCAGCGGCCTGTCGATCAGCCCACGCGCGGAGCTGGAGTGGCCGGCCATGCAGCAGGCCCAGGGGATGAACTGGGATCCGCAGGACACCGATCATGACGGACAGAGCCTGCTGCGGTACGACCTCGAGGTGTCGGGCTTCCCGTCCAGCCACTCGGGTCACGTGATCCTGCTCGGGCTCACCGACCAGGACTATCCCGGGACGAAGATCATCGAGGACTGGCCGTCGTACAACCTGCCGGTGATGCGCTGGGGTCACGCGCAGAACGCGATGGTCGGATACGCGCACTGCGGGCTCGGTCTCTCGGTCGGCACGAGCGAGCTGCCGAACTACGTGATCCCGGAATTCCAGTCGATCGGGTCGAACGAGATCATCGTCGACGTACCGCTCGGTGCGGCCGACTTCCAGTGCGGCGCCGAGTTCGATCCGGCCGCGGAGCTGAACATCTGGTACCACCTGCTGAACGTCGGCTACCGGACGCTGATGCTCGGCGAGACCGACTACCCCTGCATCTACGACGACGGCCCCGGCGTCGGGCGCACGTACGTCCAGCTGCCCGAGCCGCCGCAAGGCCCGCAGGCCTTGGAATCATGGCTCGGTGGCTTGAAGGACCGGGCGTCGTACTTCGGCGACGGCCGGAGCCAGTCTACGACTTCGCGATCGACGGCGACACCAGCCGCGAGCAGACCGCGGACGCCGCAGGACCGGTCCGGGTCAGCGCGACCGTCGCGGCCTGGCTGCCCGAGGAAGCGCCTGCCTTGCCCGCGGCGGGTCAACCGGCGTACAGCGCTCCGGTCGGCTGGCATCTCGAACGCTCGCGGATCGGCCGGACCCGCAACGTGCTCGTCGAGGTACTGGTCAACGGTGTGCCGGTCGCGTCGCAGGAGCTGGTTGCTGACGGCAACGAGCAGGCGATCGAGTTCGACGTACCGCTGGAGCGTTCGTCCTGGGTGGCGTTGCGGATCCTGCGCAGCGTGCACACCCAGCCGATCTTCGTCGAGTTCGCAGGGCAGCCGATCCGTGCCTCCCGGCGGAGCGCGCAGTGGCTCCACGACTCGGTCGACGCACTCTGGAACGCCAAGTCCGGTTTCATCCGCGAGACCGAGCGGGCCGAGGCACGCGAGGCGTACGACGCCGCGCAGGCCACCTACCTGACCCGCCGCGACGAATCCGAGGTGGACTGATGTACGGCGAACCCGCCGGCTGCTGCGGCCCGGTCGACACCAAGGCCCCGATCTCCGTCACGATCAACCCGGAGGCGCGCGTCAACGTCGCCCGGACCGCGACCCGGGTCGCGCCCGTCGCTCCGGGGCACTGGCACCCGATCGACGTCACGATCGTCAACGACGGCTACGTCACCGGGCAGCTCGTCATCGAGAGCGACCCGGTGCCCGGCGTCGAGCTGGACCTGCCACCACACGACCTCACCGGCGAGCATCGCCAGGAAGGCGCGATCCGGGTCCGCTTCGACTCCCCTACGGTTGTCGACGTCACGCTGAACTTCCGGGCGTTGGGCGCGCTGGGCGGTCTCGCCAACCACAGTGCGCTGCATCTACTGCTTCGGAGTCAGTAGGTCTTGTAGTAGATGAGTTCGCCGGATTCACCGGCCGCCGCGCCTTCGCTGGGGATGAACAGCGTCACCACGAAGGCCGGCTGGCCGTTCGGCGCTTTGAGGTTGGTGATGGTGGGGTTGGCGAACGCCGTACTGCCGCCGTTGGTCTGGATCGTCGTCCGGTCCGCGTTGCCGGTCTGGTAGTCGTAGACGAACGTCCGCCACGAGCCGAAGTCGCCCTTGGTGTACTGGCCTTCGATCAACCCGAAGCTGTAACCCTGGAACGTGGTGTTGTCGCGGTCGCCGATGTTGCCGTTGACACCCCAGTAGAGCAAGGCGTTGTCGAAGTTCGGCTGGGCGGACGTGGACCACGAATTGAAGTTGGTGAGCGTACCGCGCTGCTGCCGGTCGCGATCGCAGTTCCACCAGTAGTGGCCGCCGAGGTCGATCGTCGAGTGATCGATGTCGGGCGACAACGTCACGCTGTAGATGTTCGGGGTGCCTTCCGCGCACGACGAGAGCCGGCGGGGTGCGTCGTACGAGCGGCTGACGTTGCCGGCCAGGAGATCCGCGCGATTGGCGAAGTACCGGAAGGCGAGGTGGTTGTTGCCGCCGCCGGGCTGTTCCTGCTCCCACGCGAGGACGAACCCGCCGTTCGAGGCCTGGATGATCGTCGGCTGCGACGCGGGGCCGGTGTTGCTGCCGGCCAGCTCGCGAACCCAATGCCAGTTGAGCAGATCCGTCGAGGTCGCGAGGTTCACCCGGAAGTGGCCGTCGCTCGCCAGGTGGTGTGAGACCGCGAGATAGCCACCGGTCGAGTCCTGGATGATCTTCACCGTGTCCATGACATGACCGGCGTCGTCCTTCACGCCGTACCGCTTGCCGGTGGCGCCGGCGACGTTCTCGACGATGCCGCGGAGCTCGGCCCGCGCGGGATCGGAGGCGGCGGTCGTCGACGCCTCCGCCGGCACAACGGCCGCGGTCAGCATCGTGGCAGCGAGCAGTACAGGAAGAATTCTCAGCATGGGCGGTGTCCCTCGTGATGGGATTGCTGCGGATCCGTCACGAGGGACGCTACGCCCACTCCGGCGTACCGGCCGGAGCTTCGGGCGTGTTCAGCTCGCCTTGGCCGGGGCGTAGCGCGTGGCGAAGTCGAGGGCGGTCTGGGCGACCTCCTGCCAGCCGTGGTCGATGGTCAGCGCGTGCCCGCGGTTCGGCATCTTCTTGATCTCGGTGACACTCGGGTTGCGCTTCTGCCGCTTGTACGACGCGTTGGCGATCGCCCACGGAACGGTGTGGTCCTTCTCGCCGTCGAGGATCAGCAACGGACCACGGTCGGGGTTCATCGTGTCGACCCGTGCCTCGGTCCGGGGGTTGATGTTGGCGCTGCCCATCTGCGCCAGCGCCATCCCGGACGCCGCCACGTGGTACGTGTCGTAGAGTTGGTGTGCCTCGTCCTCGTCGAGGGCGTTCGCCCAGGCGTACTTGAACTGGTCGAAGCTGAGCGTGATGCTCCGGCCCCGCCACTTCGGGTTCACCAGGAACGGCCCGCTCGACTTGAGCACGGACGGTGGCAGCGGCAGCACGCCGCGGAAGACGCCCGGGTCGATGGCGACCGTCGCCGCCGCGAGTCCACGGCCGGCGATCATCTGCGCCACGAGTCCGCCGGTCGAGTGCCCCATGACGACGGGCTTCTGGTCGAGCTTGCGGATCACTTCGGCGGTGTGGTCGGCGACCTGCTTCAGGGTCTTCTTCGCGAAGATCTCCGGATTCGTCCGCGCCTGTTCGACCGTTGCCGGATCGTCCGGCCAGTCCGGTGTCAGTGGCGCATACCCGGCGCGCTTGAACAACTCCGCCCAGTTGTCCCAGCTGCTCGGCAGCAGCCAGAGTCCGTGCACGAACACGACCGGCGTGGTGCCGGAGGCGTTCGCGGCCTCGATCTCCAGACTCTCTCGCTGCGAAATGCCGGATCCGCCCCGGCGATCAGTGGTGCTCATCCCCGCCTCCTCAGTATTCTCGAGTCCTGCAGTCTGTTCTGGGAACTCCTCTGGAGACGTTGACAGGGCAGACCTCCGGTTTGTGACACCACGTCGAGGCTCGAGGCGACATGACCGAACTCCAGCAGCAATGCGAGCTACTGCGCTCGCTCCATCGCCCGGGCAATCCGTTGCTCCTACCGAACGCCTGGGATGCGGCCACGGCGCGAGCTGTGGTCGCCGCCGGCTATCCGGTCGTCGCGACCACGAGTGGCGGAGTTGCTGCGTCCCTCGGGTACGAGGACCACGAGGGTGCGCCGGGCGACGAGATGCTCGCCGCGGCGGCACGGATCGTGCGGGCGGTCGACGTACCGGTGTCAGTGGATGCCGAGGGCGGCTATCGGATGGAGCCGGCCGAGATTGTCGAGGCGCTGCTGGCAGTAGGTGCTGCCGGCTGCAATCTCGAGGACACCGATCATCGCGACGGTGGGCTGCGCGACCCCGGCGTACACGCTGAGTGGCTGATCGCGATTCGCGAGGCCGCGGCGGCGCGCGACTACCCGCTCGTCATCAACGCCCGGATCGACGTGTTCATCGCACCGTTCATGGCCGGCGCCGGACCGGAGGCGTACGCAGAGCTGGTACCGGAAGCGACCGGGCGCGCGAAGGCCTACTTCGACGCGGGCGTCGACTGCGTCTACCCGATCGGTCCGTGGGAGTCGGACGGACTCGCTGCCTTCGTTTCGGAGGTCCAGGGCCCGGTGAACATCACGTGCTGGCCGCAAGGGCAGTCTCCGGCCGAGCTGGCCTCGCTGGGAGTTGCGCGGGTGAGTTGGGCGACGTTCCTGCATGTCGATGCGATGACCCGGTTCGAGGCCCAGCTGAGCACACTCCAGGACTAGGCTGACTCGAGGCGGCTGATCGGTAGGTGGCCGAGCTGGTTGCGTGAGCTGATCTCGAGCTTCGCGTACACCTTCCGCAGGTGCCATTCCACGGTGTGCCGGCTGAGGTAGAGCTCGGCGCCGATCTCCGGGTTGGACAAGCCGTCCCGCGCGAGCCGCGCGATCTGCGACTCCTGCCGGGTGAGCACGCCATGCGGTTCCTCGCCGCGTTTGCGTGCCGTCTCGCCCGACGCGGACAGCTCTCGGCGGGCGCGCTCGGAGAACGCCTGCGCGCCGATCCGGCTGAAGATGTCGTACGCCGCGCGCAGCTGCTCACGTGCGTCGACACGGCGCCCCTCCCGACGCAGCCACTCGCCGTACGACAGCCGCGCCCGGGCGAGGTAGACGACGACGCGGGTCCACTCGAGTCGCGCGATCGCCTCCTGGTAGCGAGCGTCGGCGGTCTCGCCGTCACTGAGCATCGCCTGCGACCAGGCCTGTACGCCGAGCGCCCAGTCGGTGCCGGCCGCCGTCGTCCGCTCCGTCAGGCGGTGCAGGGCGTCCGTGGCTTCGTCGTACGCGCCGGTGCGGGTGCCCGCTTCGATCAGCTCGATCAGAGCGAGGCCGTAGATGCCGATGTCGTTGTACTGGCAGGCCACCCGGGCCTCGGCCAGCGCGGCATCGTAGTGACCGGTGGCGTTGTTCAGTACGGCGGTCGCATACCCCTTGCCACTGATCCCCCGGCCCTCGCCTCGCTCGGTCACATCCGCGAGCTCGCTGTCGAAGGTCGCCATGACCGCGTCCGGATCGCCGCCGCGCCAGGCCTCGAGCATCAGCGCCGGATAGCGCACGGCAGCACCGCCGGTCGCCGCGGTGATCCCATCGCCTTCCGCGAGCAGGGTGGATGCTGCCGCGAACTCGCCGGAGTTCAGATGCACGAACGCGCGGTACCCGAGTGCCAGCGGCAGGGCGGTGAGCGCACCGGCCTCGCGGCACAACCGCACCGCCTTGGTGGACAGATCGTGCCATTTCGCGTCGTCCCACAGGTCGCCCGCAACGAGCCAGGGCAGCCAGAACCACCGCAGTACGTCGTTCTCGTCGTCACCAGTCGCCTGCAGGAATGCTTCGATCGCCTGCCGAAGGGGCTTGATCCCGGCCAGGTAGCCGTCCAGGTACAGAGTTGCCAGACCGTCGAGGAGAAGGTCCGCCGGCCTGTCCGCGCGTTGGGCGGGAGGAGCCTTCCGAACAGCGGCGGCGACCTCTCGTGGGCCGACCTCGGGATAGATCCGGCCCACGTAGACCGTGGCTCCGAGCGCATCGAGGTAGGTCTCGCGGGCCGCCACGACGTCGTACGGCGCGAGCTTCTCGGCCGCGTCGAGCAACGCCGGCGGCGCGTCGACACCACGGCGTACGGCGAAGATGATCTGTGCCCGCAGCTGGGCCAACTGCGCACGCCCGAGGCCGTCGAGCGGGGCCCCTTCGGCCATGGCCAGCAACCGCTGCGCGCCCTCCAGTGCGCCTGATCCGACCTTGGCCTCGGCCGCGGCGAGCGCGCGCCGGCCACGACGGCCCGGATCCGGGGTCAGCTCCGCCGCTCGCTGGAGGAACGCGGCGGCAGCGGCGATCCCGCCGCGAGCCCGCGCGCGTCCGGCCGAGCGCTCCAACTCGTCGGCGACGGACTCGTCCAGGCCGGGCGCCGCGTGGCCGTGATGCCAGGCACGCCGATCGGCATCGAGGTCGGCGTCGGTCGCCTCGGCCAGCGCCGCATGCACCCTCAGCCGGTCGGCCGTGGGCGCAGTCCGGTAGACCGCGGACCGCACCAACGGATGCCGGAACCGAACGTAGGCGCCGAGTTCGATCAGCCCGGCCTCCTGCGCGGGAACCCCGGCCGCGATCCTCAGCCCGAGGAGGGCTGCCGCCCGCCACAGCAACGCGACGTCACCCACCGGCTCGGCGGCTGCCGTCAGCAGGAACAGCCGCGTCTCCTCCGGGAGCGCCTCGACCTGTCGCAGGAAGTTCCGTTCGAGCTGATTCGTCAGCGGCGACGCGTTCGGAAGCTCGAATCCGCCGGCGAGCTCGGCCGGGCTCAGACCGCGCGGAAGCTCGAGCAGCGCGAGCGGATTGCCCCGCGACTCGGCGATGACGCGATCCCGCACCTGGTCGTCCAGCCGCCCGGGCCACGCCGCGTCGAGCAGCCCGCGCGCGTCCCGGTCCTTGAGCCCGCTGAGGATCACCTGCGGAAGCCCGGCCAGTTCGCGCATCTCACTGGACCGCCGTACGGCGAACACCAGCCCGACCGACTCCGCCAACAGCCGGCGGGCAACGAACGCGATGGTCAGCGCCGACGCCTCGTCCAGCCACTGCGCGTCGTCGACGACGCAGATCAGCGGCTGTTCCTCCGCGGCCTCGGACAACAGCCCGAGTACTGCGAGACCGACGGCGAACCGATCCGGAGGCGTTTCCGCCCGAAGCCCGAACGCCGTCTCGAGCGCCAGCCGCTGCGGCTCGGGCAGCCGCTCCCGCAACGGAAGCATCGGCGCACACAACTGGTGCAGCCCCGCGTAGGGAAGCTCCATCTCATACTCGACCCCGACCGCATGCGCCACCCGGCAACCGACCGCACCGTGCCGGATGTAGGCCAGCAACGCCGACTTCCCCGCACCGGGATCCCCCCGAACCACCAGCACCTGGCTCTGCCCCGACCGCACACTCTCGACCAGCCGGTCCAGCACCAAACACTCGTCCTGCCGACCCCGCAACCCGTACCGCGGATTATCAGTCGACATGAACTTGGACGCTACAGCCGCCCACCCGCCGCTGCCAACGCTGATAAGTTCGAAAAGTTCCCTCCGTTAGTTTCTTGCGCGCACGGTGGGTGGGGCGGAAAATCACCGTACGGTCGCCCTCCACGTCCGCGTGATGCCGCTGCCCCGGTTAGGAGTGACGTGAGATTTTCGTTCCGTGCTGTCCCTGCTCTTGCCATCGGTGGGCTTGTCGCCGCGATCCTGGTTCCACAGGTTTCTGCCGGCACGCCCGCCACAACCGCTGGGTCCTCTGTGTCAGCTGAAAGCGTCAACCTCTCACTGCTGCCGGGTGCTGTCGCCTCGGCAAAGTCCCAACGCACGAGCGCGCCGGCGTTGACGTACGCGCCGGCCAACGCCACCGACGTGTTCGTGCACAACGGCTGGACGTCGAACTACGCGTCGGTCGGTAACGGCTACGACCCGACGCAGGACTGGTTCCAGGTGAAGCTGGCAACGCCGTCGCCGGTGTACGAGGTGTTCACCCGGTGGACCTCGCCGGCCAAGCCGTCGGAGTACGAGCTGCAGGTGTCCACCGACGCCGACTGCCAGACGTGGACGACGGTGGCCCACGTGGTGAATCCGGCCGACAAGGATTCCCAGGTGATCGATCACCAGGATCCGGTCACGTGTGTCCGGATGCAGGCGCTCGCCACGACGTCAACCGTCGGGTACACCATCAATGAGTTCGAGCTCTGGTCCGGTCCGAAGCCGCCGCCGACGGTGGGACAGATCATCCCCGTGCCGGTGAAGCAGACGCCCGGCAGCGGTCAGCCGTGGCAGCTCACGAACAAGTCCCGGATCGTCGTTTCGAGCAGCGCGCTCACCGCGACGGCCGAGGTACTCGCCGGCTACCTGCGACCGGCCACCGGATTCGTACTCCCGGTCGTGACCGGTTCTGCGAGCGCCGCTGACATCGGGCTCAGCACCGGCCCGGTCGCCGGGCTGCCGGCCGACAAGACCGCCGAGGGGTACTCGCTCACGGTGTCGAGCGGCGGCGCGAAGATCGTCGCGCCCCAGGCGCACGGCCTGTTCAACGGGTTCGCCAGCCTGCGGCAGCTGTTGCCAGCGGCAATCAACGCGCAGACCGAGGGCACCGGCCCGTGGACGGTCCAGCCGATCACCGTGCTGGACTACCCGCGGTACGAGCACCGCGGCCTGCAGCTGGACCCGGCGCGCAACTTCATGACCGTCGCCGAGATCCGGTCGATGATCGACCAGCTGGCCGCGCTCAAGGGTGACAAGCTGCACCTGCACCTCAGCGACTCCCAGTCCTGGCGCCTCGAGATCAAGGGCTACCCCGCCCTGGACGGCACCGGCTGCAACGGAGCCGCTTGTATCGCCGGCTTCTACACCCAGGAGGACTTCAAGGGCCTGGTGAAGTACGCCGCCGACCGCTTCATCGAGATCGTCCCCGAACTGGAGGGCCCGGCCCACGCCACGGCCGCGGTCCGCTCCCTCGGCGGCGTCGCGGTCATGGGCTGCCAGGGCCAGACCCAGACCGACCGGTTCTGCACCAACCCGAACGACCCGGCCAGCGAACACGCCCTCGCGTTCTGGCGGGACGCGATCGCACAGCTCGCCGCGATCTCCCCCGGACCGATCATCCACATCGGCGGCGACGAGGCCATCGGCATGCCCCACGAGGACTACAAGTGGTGGATCGGCCAGATGGAGAAGATCGTCAACGACAACGGCAAGCAGATGATGGGCTGGAACCCGGCCCTCGAGGGCTACGCGCCGGGCTCGACGTCGATCAACCACTACTGGTCGGACTACACCGGCGGCGGTCCGCCGCTGATCAAGCCCGAGTGGTTCAACCAGCACCGTCCGGTCATCACCACCCCGGAGTGGAACGCGTACCTCGACTTCGGGTACGACGGTTCGCCCGGCCGCACGCCGCGGACCGAGCTCGACAAGGCGTACGGATGGGACCCGGAGTGGGTGTACGAGAAGTACCGCTCCGTCTGGGCCCAACCGGCGTACGGCGGCCCGAAAGCGGAGGACATCATCGGCATCGAGGCGCCCATCTGGGGCGAGCAGATGCGCGGTCTGGCCACCAACGAATACATGGTCTTCCCGCGGCTGGCCGGGATCCTGGAGAAGGCCTGGTCGCCCAAGGTGCTGACCCAGGACTACGACTCGTACGTCCAGCGGCTCAGCGTCGCCGGACCGCGGTGGGCGTTCGCGAACGTGAACTACGGCTCGATCGCCCAGGTCAACTGGACGCCGGACTCGATGGGCACGATCACCCGCTTCGGCGTCGACCGGACCATCACCAACGCACCGCTGGGACGTCTGGCCGCCGGCTCGATCCCGCCGGGTGAGGTCACCGCCTCGATCGACTGGGGTGATGGCTCTGCCGCCGAGACCGCCGCTGTCGCCGGACGCGACTACCTGGCAAGTCAACGCCAAGGCAGAAGCCTGATGACCGTCAGCGGGAGCCACACCTACCCCGCCGACGGGACCTACCACGGCACCGTCACCTACACCCGCCAGGCACAGACCTGGGTCGTGCCGTTCGTCGCAACCGGCGTCCCGTCCTGTACGACGATGCTCAGCGGCACGCACAGCGGCCCGCTGACCGTCTCCTCAGGCGTCGCCTGCTTCGACGGCGCCACGGTCTCCGGACCGGTATCCGTCGCCTCCGGCGCCGGGCTCTACGCCACCGGATCCGAGTTCCGCGGCCCGGTCTCAGCATCCGGCGCAGGCAACGTCCTCATCTGCGGTACGACGGTGTCCGGCCCGGTCAGCGTCTCCGGCCGGACCCGGGTCTGGCTCGGCAACCCGGCCGGCGAATGCGGACTGTCAACCATCAAGGGCCCGGTGTCGCTACAGAACAACACCGGCTCAACCGTCGTCTCCGGCAACCGCATCAGCGGCCCGCTGTCCTGCAGCGGCAACAACCCCGCCCCAACCAATGCAGGCCAACCCAACAATGTGTCGGGCCCGAAGTCGGGCCAGTGCGCCAAGCTCTGACACATAGCTGACCGAGGTCGAGCCACCGGCCGAGAGGCTGGTGGCTCGACCTCGGCATGCCGGGGTCGTGTCCGGGCGACCGCTCTCCTAAGTTGTTTCCAAGCGAACTGAGGAGGCGGGCTGTGGCTGAGACGGTTGCGGATGTTGTGGTGGGGACGCTGCGGGAGTCTGGGGTGCGGCGGGTTTTCGGGGTTCCTGGGGATTCGTTGAACGGGTTCACCGACGCGCTTCGGCGGGACGGTACCGTTGCCTGGCAGCACGTGCGGCATGAGGAGGCGGCTGCGTTCGCGGCGGCCGGTGAGGCCGCGTTGACGGGTGAGTTGGCTGTCTGTGTCGGCAGTTGTGGGCCGGGGAACCTGCATCTGATCAACGGGCTGTTCGACGCGAATCGCAGCGGCGTAGCCGTGCTCGCCATCGCGGCGCAGATCCCGCGTGAGGAGATCGGCGGGAGCTACTTCCAGGAGACCCGTCCGGAGGAGCTGTTCCGGCAGTGCAGTGTGTACTCCGAGCTGGTCAGCGTGCCCGAGCAGCTGCCCCGCACGCTGGCGATGGCCATGCGTGCCGCGCTCGAACGGCGTGGGGTCGCGGTCGTCGTCGTACCGGGTGAGATCTTCCTGGCTCAGGCGGAGCGTGGCGCCAAGGCGCTCGAGATTCGCGCGTCGAAGTCGATCATCCGGCCGGCCGACGAGCCGCTCGCCGCGGCGGCCGACGTACTGAATGGTGCGAAGGCCGTCACGATCCTGGCCGGGGCGGGTTGTGCCGGGGCGCACGATCAGCTGATCGCGCTTGCGGAGGCGCTGAAGGCTCCGGTGGTGCATGCCTTCCGCGGCAAGGAGTTCGTCGAGTACGACAATCCGTACGACGTCGGCATGACCGGGCTGATCGGGTGGAGCTCGGGCTACCGGGCGATGGAGCACTGCGACGCGCTGCTGATGCTCGGCACCGATTTCCCGTACCGCCCGTTCTACCCCGATGACGTGCCGGTCGTGCAGGTCGACGTACGCGGGGAGAACATCGGCCGCCGGGTCCACGTCGACGTGGCGCTGGTCGGGACCGTCGCGGCCACGGTCGACGCGCTGCTGCCGCTGATCAAGTCAAAGAGCAACTCGGATCACCTCGACCGGATGACGGCTCATCATCGCCGCGCCCGGAGCCGGATGGACTCGCTGGCCGAGCAGGGCCGGAAGGAGTCGCCGCTGCACCCGCAGTACGTCGCCGCGACCATCAACCGGCTCGCGTCGGACGACGCGGTCTTCACGGCGGACGTCGGTACGCCGTGCATCTGGGCGGCACGCTACGTGACGATGAACGGTCGGCGCCGGCTGATCGGCTCGTTCAACCACGGCTCGATGGCGAACGCGCTGCCGCATGCGATCGGTGCGCAGGCGGCGTACCCGGACCGTCAGGTGATCAGCCTGTCCGGCGACGGCGGGCTGGCGATGCTGCTCGGCGAGCTGCTCACGCTCCGCCAGCAACGGCTCCCGGTCAAGGTCGTGGTCTTCAACAACGGCGCGCTGTCGTTCGTCGAGCTCGAGATGAAGGCGGCCGGCATCGTCACGTTCGCCACCGACCTCGACGACCCGGACTTCGCCGGCATCGCGAAAGCCACCGGCCTGTACGGCGCCCGCGTCGAAACCGCCGACCAACTCGAACCGGCCCTCCGCGCCGCCTTCGACCACGACGGGCCGGCCCTGGTCGACGTCATCACCGCCCGCGAAGAACTCTCCCTCCCCCCGAAGATCACCCTCGAACAGGCCAAGGGCTTCACCCTCTTCGCCACCAGAACAATCCTCTCCGGCAACGGCGGCGAACTGATCGAACTCGCAAAAACCAACCTCCGCCAACTCCAACGCGAGTAGCAGCTACGGCTTCGCTTCCTCGACCAGACGACGGTGCAGCTCGACCGTGAGGGTGTGGATCTCGCGGGTCAACTGGGTGTTCGACTTGAGCTCGAGCTCGGACTCGCTGAAGTCGTGGTCGGCTTTGGCCTGCTGGAAAGCAGCCTGCCGGTTCTGCCCGATCATCACGAACGTCGACAAGAAGATCGCCTCGAGCGAGACGGCCAGCGTCAGCGTCGGCCACGGATTGGACTCGAAGACCAGCATCCAGACAGCGAACAGTACGACGTGCACGTACACGAAACGCATCGACCCGGCGAACGCCGTGATCTGGTCGGCGATCCGCAGTTGCAGACTCTCCGCCCGCTTGGCCGCCAACTCGACCACGACCGGGTGGTGGGGCCGCTCATGAACCAGCTTGTCTTCCACGTGACCTCCCAGGATGATGCCAGCGCTGCGGGCGAGTCCGGGCTGTGGGGTGGACCCGGGTCGTTCAGGAGAGCTGAATGTGGTTATGGACAACTCGTACTCAAGCCTGCCCAACCTGCGGGTCACGGGCGCGAACGGGATCGACTACGCATATCGCGACGCCGGCGCCGGGGACGGCGTACCGCTCGTGTTGCTGCAGCACTTCCGGGGGAATCTCGACAGCTGGGACCCGGCGTTGATCGATGCGCTCGCCTCGGGGCGGCGGGTCGTCACGTTCGACAACGTCGGGGTCGGCGGATCGAGCGGTACGACGCCGCGCACCGTCGAGCAGATGGCGTCGGACGCGATCGTGTTCCTGGAGGCCATGGAGTTCGAGCAGGTCGATGTGCTCGGGTTCTCGCTCGGCAGTTTCGTCGCGCAGGAGATCGCGCTGACCCGGCCCGCCATCGTACGGCGGCTCGTGCTGGCGTCGTCAGCGCCGCAGGGCGCCGACGGAATGCACGGCTGGGCGCCCGAGGTGATCGGTGCCATCGGCAAGCGTGAGACGAGTGCCGAAGAGTACTTGAGCGTCTTCTTCGCCGGCTCCCCGTCGAGCATCGCGGCCGGCAAGAAGACGCTGCAGGGCGTCTACGGTCGGACCGACGGCCGGGATACCGCGACCAGCTGGGAGACCCGCAATGCGCAGTACGACGCGGTCTGCACGTGGGGCATCCCTGATCACGCAGCGCTCCAGCGACTCAGCTGCCTGACGCTGCCGGTGTTCGTTGCCAACGGCAACAGTGACCCGATGATCCTGCCGCACTACTCCTATCTGCTCGCGGGCCTCATCCCGCACGCGCAGCTCAAGATCTATCCCGACTCGGCCCATGGCTTCCTGTTCCAGCACCACGCAGAGTTCGCGGCCGACGTCGGGAGCTTCCTCAACGGCTGAGTTGTTCGCGGGCTGCCGCGACGAGTTCCTCGTTCGTGTTCGCGTGACCGCCCAGGCCCCAGCCGCCGGGCACGGCCTCGGTCAGCAATACCCAGGTGCGGTCCGTGAGCGTCGGGTCGCCGGCTGCGTCCGCGATCATGCTCGTGAACCTGCTGACCACGGCGAGCTGCTTGTCACGGTCCAGAGCGCCCGCGTTCGTCAGCACCTGCACGCGGACGTAGTTCGACTCGCCGTCGACGTTCGACAGATCGCCGGCCGGCAGCTCGTGCACGAACCCGGCGGTGTTCTGCCGGAACATCGGAATGTCCGGAACCTCTTCGATGCCCATCAGGGTCGCGGCGAGATCCTTCGCCAACTGATGCTTGTCCGCAAACGTGCCGGCAGTCGCGTATACGTCGATCATGGGCATGGTCGTCCTCCTTGGCTGTGACGCCCAGCATCTGACCACGCGCACCTCGTCAGGTATCCGCAACCTGACTGCACTCTGACGCGCGGGGCGGTAGGTTGCCGGGCATGGACTGGAAGCTTGAGTTGGTGTCGGTGCCGGTTTCGGATGTGGACCGGGCCAAGGCGTTCTACACCGAGCAGATCGGATTCGTTGCCGACCATGACCACCAGGTAACGGACGAACTCCGGTTCGTGCAGCTCACGCCGCCCGGTTCGGCCTGCTCGATCGCCCTCGGCAGCGGGATGGACCAGGCCGAGCCCGGCTCGGTCCGCGGGCTGCAGATCGTCGTCCCCGACGTGGACGCAGCGCGGGCCGAGCTGACCGGGCGTGGGGTGGAGGTGTCGGAGGTACAGGAGTTCCCCTGGGGTCGTTTCGTCTTCTTCAGCGACCCCGACGGCAACTCCTGGGCCCTGCAACAGATCACCAACCGGTAGGGCGGTCAACAGTCTGCTGGACCAGTGCGGCGTACTCCGCTGGTGACTCCTCCCAGGCGTAGTGGCCGGTGTCGAGGACGGCGAGGTGGTTGTTCGGCAACCGCTGCGCGAGAAACTCGGCGTTCGCGAGCGGTACGACGTGATCGTTGCGAGCGCCGACGATCGTGACCGGGGTCGTGATCGTCGGGAGAAGCTCCGCCAACTCGGGCAGCTGCTCGGGGTACCGGCGTACGTAGCGCATCGACTCGACGAACCGGTCGCCCTCGTACGACGTCAGGTAGTCGGCCCGGATCTCGTCCGGTACGCCGCCGGCGTGGGCGTTCATCGCCGCGTTGACGACGGCATGCGGGTCGACGTGCCGGTACTTGTCGAAGTCGGGGTCGACCACCCACGACAGCAGCGGCTCGCCGAGCTCGAGCGGAACGGCGACCCCGCCGGCACCGACGACGACACCCGCGAACAGGTCGGGATGGTCCGCGGCAGCGAACAACGCGGCCGCCGTACCGACGTCGGGCGCAACGATGTACGGCCGGCCCAGCTCGAACTCGGCGACGAGGCGGCTCAGGAATTCGCCCATGGCCCGCGGCGCCAGCAAGTCGTCGCGACGTTCGGACTGGCCGAACCCGGGCAGATCAACGGCGACCACTCGAAAACGCTCGGCCAGCGTCGCCCAGATGCGCTCGAAGGCGTACAGGCTCTCCGGCCAGGGGCTGGTCAGCAGGATCGTTGGCTCGTGGGAGCCCTCGCTGTCGGCGTAGCGGATCCGGACGCCGTCGACAGTACGGAACCGGACCTCGGGAATCGTGGTGGTGTTCATGTCCCCCAGACTGGCCGCGGGACAGGCAGAGTCGCGCCCGTGCAACCCACTGGTGGTCCAGGCCCGGGACGAGGCCCGTCATTGTCACTGGTGTGAGCGTGCGCCGTGGGCGAGACGGTGGTGGCAGGAACAAGGAGGTCACCATGAAGCTCTTCCGCGGGCGGCGCGAGGCCGTCGCGGTGCGCGAGGCCCAAGCAAGGCCGGACGACGGACCGGTCATCGTGCTGGTCGGCGGGCCCGACCACGACGCGCCGGACTGGGCTGCGGCTGAGGCCGCTGCGCGGGGATCCGAGCTGCAGCTCGTGTACGCGTTCCGGTGGCCGCCGCAGCTGCTCGACCCGCTGGCCAACTCCGCGGTGGATCTTCGCGCTCGGGACGATGCCGAGGCGGTCCTGACCAACGCCACCCACCGCGCCCGCCGCATCGCGCCCTCGCTCCGGATCACCACCACCGCCTTCCCGGGCAGGCAGACGCAGGCCCTCATCAGCGTGGCCCGCGAGTCGGAGCGGGCCCTGGTAGTGCTCGGCCACGGTCGCGGCCGCCTCGAACGGGCGCTGGCCCGCCGCCTCAACCGCCGTACGACGGCCTCGCTCGCGGTCATCGGGCTGTCGGCCGAAGGCGCCATCGGTACGTCGGCCGGCCGGGTAGTCGTCGGCGACGGGTCGCCGGATGCGGTCGGCTTCGCGTTCCGCGCCGCCCGACGCCGCGGTACCGGTCTCACGGTCGTGCAACCCACGGTGCAGGTCGAGGACGCCGTGATCATCTGGCGCATGGCGTACCCCGACGTCGACGTCCGCTGGGAGTTCGCGCCCGGCTCGATGGACAGTCTTGTCCTCTCCGAGTCAGCCGGCGCCGCGCTCACGGTCCTCGGTCCGGGCCAGTCTTCGTCGTACGACGTCCTGCGGCTCGCGCGCGGTCCCGTCGTACTCGTCGGAACCACCGCTGCCTGACCGTTTGCCTTCGAGGCATTGCCGGTGAAAACCTGATCGAATGGCGGAGCGTGAATTGCGGGGGCGGCAGCACGAACTCGCCGTGCTGGACCGGATGCTCGAGGCCGCACGCCAGGGACGCAGCGAGGCCCTGGTACTCCGCGGCGAGGCCGGCACCGGCAAATCGGCGCTTCTCGACGCGCTGACGGCGAACGTCAAGAGCTGCATCGTCGCGCGCATCGTCGGGATCGAGTCCGAGATGGAGCTCGCCTACGCGGGCCTCTACCAGCTCTGCCGCCCGTTCCTCGACCGGATGGAGCGGCTCGCGCGCCCGCAGCACGAGGCACTGGGGATCGCGTTCGGTCAGCAGGACGGACCGGCCCCGGACCGGTTCCTGATCGGCCTCGCCGTACTGAACCTGCTCTCCGACGCGGCATCCGATCGGCCCGTGCTGTGCGTCATCGATGACGCCCAGTGGCTCGATCTGATGTCCGCGCGAATCCTCGCGTTCGTAGCCCGGCGGCTCGAGGCGGAGTCCGTCGTGATGGTGTTCGCCGTCCGCGACGGGGTGGACCACGAGCTGACCGGGTTCAACGAGCTGGAGATCCGCGGCCTGGACGACGCCGACGCCCGGGCCTTGCTCGATTCGGTCCTGCCCGGACCGGTCGACCCGCGGGTCCGCGACCGCATCGTCGCCGAGACCCGGGGCAACCCGCTCGCCCTGATCGAGCTCCCCCGCACCTGGACCGCGGCCGAGCTCGCCGACGGCCTCCGCAGTACGACGCTCGCGACCCAGATCGAAGACAGCTTCGTACGACGGGTTGAAGGACTGCCCGCCGATACCCGCCTGCTCCTGCTCGTCGCAGCGGCCGAACCGCTCGGTGACGCGACCCTGCTCTGGCGTGCCGTCGAGCAACTCGGTCTGGGCGCCGACCCGGCCGCGGCGGCGATCGAGGCCGGGTTGATCACGTTCGGCCAGCACATCGCGTTTCGGCATCCGCTGGTGCGCTCTGCGGCGTACCGGACGGCGACGGCGCAGGACCGGCAGGCTGTGCACCGAGCCCTGGCCGACGTCACCGATCCCGAGATCGACCCGGACCGCCGCGCCTGGCACCGCGCCCAGGCGACCGTCAGGCCCGACGAGGATGTCGCGGCTGAGCTCGAACGTTCCGCGCACCGGGCGCAGGGCCGCGGCGGCTTCTACTCGGCCGCGGTGTTCCTCCAACGCTCCGCGGAGCTGACGCCCGACCCAGGCAGCAGAGCCCAACGGATGCTGGCTGCAGCGGTGGCGAAGCGCAGCTCTGGCGCGCTCGACTCGGCCCTGGAGCTGCTCCGCGCGGTCACCGCCGGTCCCCCGGACCCGCTCCGGACGGCCGAGGCCGAGCACCTGCGCGGTGAGATCGCCTTCGACCAGGGCCGCGCACGCGAGGCCGCCAGCGGTCTGCTCGCCGCGGCCAAACAACTCGAACCGCTCGATCCCGAGCGCTCCCGGGTCGCCTACCTCGAAGCGATGTCCGCCGCCATCTGGGCGAGCGGACCGAACGCGCCGGGCATCGTCGCCTACGCCGCAGCCGAGACGCCTCCCGTGCCTGCCGACTCCGAGTCGCCGATCGACGTTCTGCTCGAAGCCCTCGCGCTGCGCTACACGCGCGGCTACGCGGCGGCCGCGCCCCACCTGATCGCGGCTCTCGACCGTGCGCGCGCGGCGCAGGTCGGCACCGAGGACGTCGGCGACTGGTTCTGGCTCACCGGCAACCGCGGTATCGGTATCGTCGCGATCGAGGTCTGGGACCACGAGGCCGCGCTCGAGCTCGCGACCCGCCAGGAGCGGACCGCCCGCGCGACCGGCGCGCTCGTACAGCTCCAGTTCGCGCTCAACTTCCGCGCCAACATGCTGTGCGCGACCGGCGATCTGGAGACCGTGGTCCGTCTCGTCGAGGAGGACGCCGGCATCGCCGCCGCGACCGGCAATCCGAGCGTCGGCACCGGCCGGCTGTTCCTCGAGGCGTACCGCGGCAACGAGACGACCGCGCGCAAGCTCATCGACACGGCGATCCAACGGGCGACCGATCAGAGCCAGGGCAGGGTCGCCGCGTTCGCGACGTTCACGAACGCCATCCTGCACAACAGTCTCGGCCGCTACGACATCGCCAAGGACGCCGCCCTGCAGGTGTTCGAGCAGGACGTCCTCGGGTACGACGTACTCGTCGTCAGCGAGCTGGCCGAGGCCGCCTCCAGGACCGGTGACACCAAGCTGGTCGAGACCGCCCTCGCCTGGCTGACCGAGCGGACGACCGCCACCCCGACGGACTGGGGACTCGGCATCGAGGCACGCGTCCGCGCCCTGCTCACCTCCGACGAGAGCGGCTACGTCAAATCGATCGAGCACCTCGGCCGGACGAACCTCCGCATCGAGCTCGCCCGTTCCCACCTCCAGTACGGCGAATGGCTGCGGCGCGAAGGCCGACGGGTCGACGCCCGCGAACAGCTCCGGATCGCGCACGAGCAGCTGGACCAGATGGGCCTCGAATCCTTCGCCGAGCGCGCCCGGCACGAGCTGCTCGCCACCGGCGAGACCGTTCGCAAGCGCCGTCCCGACACGCTCAACGACCTGACCGCGCAGGAGGCGCAGATCGCCGGGCTGGCCCGCGACGGGATGACCAATCCGGAGATCGCGGCCCAGATGTTCATCAGCCCGCGCACGGTCGAGTGGCATCTGCGCAAGACGTTCTCGAAGCTCGGGATCACGTCCCGCCGGCAGCTTCGGGGTGCGCTGGCTCGCTGACGGACACCAGTGTGTTCCACGGGGGCGACGCCGTACGGCGGAACGCACCATGGGCCTCGTGGACAGCAAACTCGAAGCAGTCGTCGTACCCGTTTCCGATGTCGACCGGAGCCGGCATTTCTATCGTGCCCTGGGCTTCCGCCTCGACGGCGACAGAACGGTGGACGCGGGACTGCGGGTTGTTCAGCTGACGCCACCGGGCTCGTCGTGCTCGATCCTGATCGGCAAGGGGCTCACCTCCGCCGCGCCGGGCTCGGCCTGCGGCGTACTCGCGGTGGACGACCTCGAGTCGGCCCGCGCCGAGCTCGAGGCCTGCGGCGCGGCCCTCGGTCCCGTCTCCCGCTGCGAGACCGGTGCGGAGTACGTGGAATTGTCCGACCCTGACGGCAACCGCTGGTTGTTGACAGCCTGAAACGACGAACCGGCCGGAGCATCGTTGCTCCGGCCGGGGTTCGTGCGATGAGCGATCAGCGGGCGGCTCGCTCGATCACCTTGGTGACTGCGGCTGGCTGCGAGACCAGCACCAGGTGGGAGGCGCCGTCGATCTCGGTGATCGAGGCTCCGGCGCGCTTGGCCATGAACCGTTCCGCGGCCGGCGCGATGGCGTGGTCACCGGTCGGGACGACCGCGTACTTCGGAAGCGCGGCGGGCGCTGTCTTCTCGACCGGCTCGCTGAACGCGGCGGCCGCGATCGGACGCTGGGCGGCGATCGCCGCGGCTCCGACCCGAGCAGGGATGTCGGCAGCCAGCACCGGGCCGGCCGTCTTCGGGTTCAGCGCGAGGTCGACGCCACCCGGGTAGCTGATCGTGTAGGTCACCGGACCCAGCTCGCTACCGGGGAACTGCGAGTTCAGCGCACCCAGCGTCTCGCCCGCCTCGGGGATGAACGCCGCCACGTAGACGAGCGACTTCACGTCCGGGGTGGAGGCCAGCTCGCTGACCAGCGCGCCGCTGTACGAGTGCCCGACGAGCACCTTCGGGCCGGGGATCCCGGCGAGTACTCCGCCGAGGTACGAGGTGTCGGACGCGATGCCCCGCAGCGGTACGGCGGGAGCCACGACGTTGTAGCCGTCGCCCTGGAGCCGGGTGATCACCTGGGACCAGCTGGAGCCGTCGGCGTACGCGCCGTGCAGCAGGACGATGGTCGGCTTCGGTTTCGAGACCGAGCTGGTGGCTTGTGCGGTGGTCGCACCGGCGAGCAGCAGGGCTCCGCCGAGAACTGCGAGTAGTAGGTTCCTGAGCTTCTTCATTGCGGTCATGCATCCGAAACAGTGGTGGTGAGGTTGCGGTTCTCGATGGCCTTGACGGTGTTGTCGAAGGCCTTGCGCAGGACGTTCTTGCCGCCGAGCGCGAACAGGGTGGCCAGCAGGTGGCCCTTGAGGTTCTTGCCTTCGCGGACGATCACGACGTCGATCGAGGTCGTGCCGTCGGCCCGGCGGGTGAAGGTGTAGGTGTGGCCGGACGCGCCGCCCCAGGTGTTGGAGTCGGTGGTCGTCAGTACGACGTGGTTCAGGTCGGACCAGTCGTAGTGCAGGCGCTCCCAGACGCCGCCCGAGCCCTCGGTGACATCGGCGTACCCGCGGCCCTGGTCGTGCACCTTCAGGTAGTCGTCGTGGCTGTTGGCGAAGATCTCCGCGCGGCCCGGACCGAAGTCGGTGAGCGCGGCGACGAACTGCTCCGGCGTCGAGGTGGTGGTCTCGGTGAAGTGGATCGTAGTCATTTCGGTTCCGTTCCTTGGTTGGTGATCCGATGGCTCTACTGTTCGGCGTTCGCGGACGCGTCACGCCAGGGGAAACCACGGGTCCGCCCGCGTGCGGCCATCGATGCGTCGGCACGTGCGTGGGCGCACGTCACGGGGCCAGGGATTGCAACGGGCGCGAAGGGAGCGGTGCAGGGGCGATCGTCGATGGCATGAACACCAACCGGAAAACCCTGGCGAACGCTCGCCGCGTGCAACTCAACGACCGGGCCGACCTGGCTCGTCTGACCGCCGTACCGCAGCCGCGCACGGACCTCGTTGCCCGGCTCGCCACCGTTCCCGGCCTGGTCCGCCCCGGCGTCGCGCACTGGGACATGAAGGAGCGCCTCCCGCTGCACCCGCTCTCGGTGGAGAACGCGTACGGCGACCCGCGGCTGCTGCCCGACCTCGGTGCCGCTGCTGTGGATTTCGCCCGGCGCATGGGCGTCGAGGTCGTCGTCGGCGCCGAGACCGGCGGTATCCCGCTCGCGACCGCCGTCGCGCTCGCCGCGGGCCTCCCGTTCGCGTTCGTACGCAAGCCCGGGTACGTCGGCCACGAGGACCATGAGCCGAGCGTCCGCGGTGCCGCCGTCGCCGGCCGTCGGGTGCTGCTCGTCGATGACGCCGTCTCCTCCGGCGGCGCGCTCGAGGCGTTCGCGGACGAACTGCAGGCCGAGGGCGCGATCCTGGTCGGCGCCTTCACGCTGGTCGACATGCGCGACGTCGCCACCTCGGTCGCGCCGATCGCCAAGACCCTCCCGATCGAAGCAGTCGCCACGTACCTCGAGGTCCTCGACGCCGCCACCGATCACGGCGTACTCGATCCGGCCGTTCACCGCCTCGCCGTCGACGCCCTGGTCAACCACTGGTCGAACGACGACCCCCGCTGGTCCCTGCTCGACCATGCCGCCTGAGGCCGCCTGAGGCTGCCTGAGCCGGTTTGTCCGCAGGCCCCGGTAGGGTCCTGGCCGTGGACGTTGGGGAGCGGATTCAGGAACTTGCCGATCAGATCGTCGTACTGCGGGACGCCTACTACCGCGGTTCGCCGACGGTGGCCGACGCGGAGTACGACGCGATCGAGGACGAGCTACGGTCACTGATCGAGGCCAACCCGGAGCTCGCGCCGGACCCGAACCCGCTGGAGCAGGTGGGCGCACCGACCGTGCTGCACGCCCCGGTCCGGCACTCGCGGCCGATGCTGTCGCTGGAGAAGGCGACCCGGCCCGAGCAGGTCGAGGCGTTCTTCAGCCGCTTCCCCGGCCAGTCGGTCGTCGTGATGCCGAAGCTGGACGGGCTGTCACTCGCCCTCGTCTACGAGAACGGCCGCCTGGCCCGAGCGGTCACTCGCGGCGACGGGACGACCGGCGACGACGTGACGCCGCTGGTGCGGGCGCTCACCGACGGAGTCCCGGCCAAGCTCGACGTCCAGGACCGTGTCGAGGTGCGGGGTGAAGCGGTCATGCTGCGCTCGACCTTCGCCGCCTACAACGCTGCCCACCCCGACAAACCGCTGATCAACCCTCGGAACGCCGCCGCCGGCACGCTGCGCGCCAAGGACCCGGCGACCGTCGCCGAGCGGCGCCTGCAGTTCCTCGCCTTCGATCTCCTCAGCGACCAGGCCGAGGCCGATCTGGAAGAGGCGCTGCAGACGATGGGATTCACCGTCGCCGACATGCGGCACTGCGACGACGCCGCCGCGGCGCAGGCGGTCATCACCACGATCGAGCAGCAGCGCAACGAGCTCGACTACGACCTCGACGGCGCCGTACTGCGGTTGGCCGATCGTGACGCGTTCGCCGCCGCGGGCACCCGGTCGAGCTCCCCCCGCGGCGCGCTGGCCTTCAAGTTCGCCGCCGAGGAGAAAACGACCGTCCTGGCCGACGTGGTCTGGGACGTCGGGAAAACCGGCAAGATCGCGCCGGTGGCCTGGCTCGAGCCGGTCTTCGTCGGCGGTACGACGGTCACGCGCGCAACCCTGGCCAACCAGGAGGTGATCCGCGCCCGCGACATCAAGATCGGCGACACGGTCCTGGTCCGTCGGGCCGGCGACGTGATCCCGTTCGTGGCCGGCGTACTCGACGCGTCCAAGCGGACCGGCGAGGAGCAGGACATCGTGCCTCCGGTCGTCTGCCCGTCGTGCGGCTTCCCGCTGACCGAGCAGGGCAACAGCCGCGAGCTGTTCTGCACGAACGTCTCCTGCCCGGCCCAGACCGTACGGCGGCTGATCCACTGGGCGTCCCGCGCCGCGGCCGACATCGACGCGATCGGCGGGGTCTGGATCGAGCGGCTGGCCGAGGCAGGGATCCTCGAGAACCCGTCGGACTTCTACCACCTGACCGCCGAGCGGCTGCTGGAGTTCGACCGGATCGGCGAGATCTCGGCGGCCCGGATGATCGAGTCGATCGACGCCAGCCGCCAGGTCGGCCTCCGCCGGGCCATGATCGGCCTCGCGATCCCGATGGCCTCCGAGGGCACGGCGGCCCGGCTGTGCCGCGCGGGCTTCGGCTCGCTCGAGGCAGTGGCCGACGCGGGCGAGGAGGGGCTCGTCGCGGTGGACGACATCGGCCCGAAGGTCGCGGCCTCGCTGATCGAGCATCTGACCCGGCTGCGCCCGGAGCTCGAGCGGCTGCGGGAGGCCGGCGTATCGCTCGACGTACGCGAGGAAGACCTGCCGCCGGTCGTTGCCGCGGGTGCGCCGCTGGCGGGCAAGACCGTGGTTGTGACCGGCTCGATCAGTGATCCGCGCTCGGGTGAGAAGGTCGCGCGGCCGGCGTTCCAGCGACTCTGCGAGAAGGCCGGCGCGACCATCGCCTCGTCGGTCTCGGCCAGCACCGACTTCCTCATCACCGGCGCCGACGTCGGCGCCGCCAAACTCACCAAGGCCGAGAAGCTCGGCGTCACCGTCGTCGACCAGTCCGAGATCTGGCAACAACTCCAGGCGGCCGATCTCCTCAACTAGACCTAGGTGGTGTCCGGTTCCTGACAGCACGCTGGCGTACGGCGTGCCGGACGGGAAAGGGTTGAGGTATGACGGACAAGCACCGTGAAGCGACCGGCTTTCAGGAGCAAGCGCCGTACGACGAATCGATCGACCTGCGCACCGATTTCGTCATGGTCTACGGCCTCAACGACACGACAGCGCAGCGCATCGCCCGGTGGCGGGAGGCCGGGTACCGCGTCCACTTGATGACCGGCATCTCGTGGGGCACGTACCAGGACTACCTGGACGGGCGGTGGGACGGCACGGATCACTGGGCCGACGCTCAGACGACGGGCGACGGCAAGCCGATCCTGCACGGTCACAGCACCGACATCCCGTACATGGTCCCGACATTCAGCTTCACCGAGTACCTCGTCCAGAAGCTCCGCCCGATCATCGAGCTCGGCGTCGAAGGCATCCACCTCGAGGAGCCCGAGTTCTGGGCGCGGGCCGGGTACTCGGAGTCGTTCAAGCGCGAGTGGCAGGCGTTCTTCAAGGAGCCGTGGCAGCCGCCGCACAGCAGTCCCGAAGCGCACTTCCGCGCTGGGCAGCTCAAGCAGCATCTGCTGTCCCGCAGCCTCGACCGGGTCACGTCCGTACTGCGCGACGATGCCCTCCAGCAGGGCCGCGACGTGCACTTCTACGTCCCGACCCACAGCCTGCTGAACTACACGCAGTGGCAGATCATCAGCCCCGAATCCCGCCTCCGGACGCTCCCCTCGATCGACGGCGCCATCGCCCAGGTGTGGACCGGCACCTCCCGCACGCCGAACGTGTACGCCGGAGTCGTCGCCGAGCGCACCTTCGAGACGGCGTACCTGGAATACGGCATCGCGCAGGATCTGACCCGCGGTACCGACCGGCGGATGTGGTTCCTGCACGACCCGATCGAGGACCACCCGGACCGCACCTGGGAGGACTACCTCGCGAACTACCAGCGCACCCTGATCGCGTCGCTGCTGCACCCGGGCGTCTCGCGGTACGAGGTGGCGCCGTGGCCGAACCGGATCTTCAACCGGCCGTACCTGCGCGAGGGGACCGACGAGCGAGAGCTCATCCCGCCGGACACGGCCACGAGCTACCTGATCGCGATGAACAGCCTGCGCGATCTGGACCAGCCGGACGTGCGGTGGGATCAGGAGGGGCCGCGGATCGGGATCGCGCTGTCGGACACCGCGATGTTCCAGCGCTGGTCGCCTGGTGGTGAGAGCGGTCATTACGACGGTCTGCAGGATGCGCTGGCGCTGGAGGGCCGGGAGCAGCTGCACTTCTCGGACTTCTACGGTCTCGCGTTGCCGCCGCTGTTCGACGGGCAGCGGGTCGCGCCGGTGCAGTTGGAGAACGTGATCGACACACCGGATGCGCTGGACGATGTCGACGTACTCGTCCTGAGCTACGAGTTCCAGAAGCCGCTGGCGCCGAGCATCCACTACGCGCTGGCCGGGTGGGTGAACCGCGGCGGCAGTCTTTTGTACGTCGGCGACGGCGCGGATCCGTACCACGAGATCCGATCCTGGTGGACGGGTCGGTACGAGACCTGCGCCGACCACCTGGCCGAGGCGCTCGGCGCGGACCGGGACGGTATCCAGTGGATCGGGAAGGGCCGGGTCCGCTTCCTGCCGGTCCGGCCGGCCGAGTTCACCGAGTCGCCGGAACGCGCCGCCGAGCTGGTTGCGGCCATCCGCGAGCTGGCCGAGGCCGGTGGTCATACGTGGCAGTCGACGAACTGGTTGTCGGTGCGGCGTGGTCCGTACCTGATCGGGGCCGTGCTGGACGGGAACCATGTTGTCGAGGGCAACTACCTTGACCTGCTCGATCCGGGGCTGGGCATCGTCCAGCGGCGGGAACTGGGCCCGGGGCAACTGACTTGGTTGCGTGATCTCAGCTATGACTCGCAGCCGCTGCTCGCCTCGGCCGGACGGGTCGTGGACTGGGTCTCCGACGAGGGCGGCATCAGCTTCACCTGCGAGGCGCCGCGTGGCGTCCAGGTCACCACCGCGCTGCGCGTGCCAACCGAGCCGACAGCTGTGAGCACGGAGTACGAGTACGACGCGGGCGTGATTTGGCTGCATCATCCTGGCGAACCGGGCGGGACCCGCGTAGAAATCAGGTTATGACTGATGCGGTTGTCTTCGACCTCGACGGAGTCCTGATCGACTCCGAGCCGCTGTGGGACGACGTACGACGAGGTGTCGTGGCGTCCGCAGGCCGGGACTGGCCCGCGGACGCCACGGAAGCCTTGCAGGGTATGAGTACGCCGGAGTGGGCGGCGTACCTGACCGATGTGGTCGGCGTACCCGGGCCAGCTGAGGACGTGGCGGCCAGCGTGATCGACGAGATGGTGACGCGGTATCGGTCGGAGCTGCCGCTGTTGCCGGGCGCGGTCGAGGCGGTGCAGCGGCTCGCTCGCGATTGGCCGTTGGGGCTCGCATCGTCGTCACCTCGACGGCTGATCGACGCCGTGCTGGAGGCCGCTCAGCTCACTGACCACTTCCGCGTCACGCTCTCGACCGAGGAGGTCGAGGCGGGCAAGCCCTCCCCCGCGGTCTACAACGAGGTGGTACGGCGACTTGGGGTCGATGCGTCCCGGGTCGTTGCGATCGAGGACTCCAGCAACGGACTGCGCTCGGCGGCGGCGGCCGGGCTGCGGGTGATCGCAGTACCGAATGCGAACTACCCGCCGGCGAAGGACGCGCTCGCGCTGGCTGACGTCGTCGTGCATTCGCTCGACGAGGTGACCACAGGCCTCGTCGGCTAGAGCGCGCGAACCCGGTTGTTGCGGGGGTTGTGCTCGAGCTCGACCAGGCCGAGGGCTTCGAGGACAGGTGGGACGTAGTTGGCGAAGCGGCCGCGGTAGCCCTTGCGGAGGCCGTACCAGCCGCCGAGCGGGTTGTCCTCCGAGCGCGCCCAGGCCTCGACCGTGCCCGGTGCGGCCGGCTTCTGCTCGTCGGCGTTGCCGAGCGGCATCCAGTCGCCGTACGCCTTCAGCATCGCGTGCAGGTCGTCGATACAGCGCACGTCGTAGCTGAGCTTGGTCGAACCCACCTGGCAGACGAGAGCCGTCTCGTCGCGATACACCTGGTACTGCGAGCTGCCTGGCGGCGTGGTCAGCACCCACGGATCCGCCGCCGTCCCCGAACCTTGTACGTCCATGACTCCCCCTGTTGGTCCACTTTCGGTTACCGTAACACTCAAGTTACCGAGATGGGAGTCTGCCAGTGGAACCGCGTGAGGCTGCGCCCGCACTCGACGCGCTGGGCGATGCGAACCGGCGGGCGATCGTCGAGATCCTCGGCAGCGGCGCGCTGTCGGTCCGGCAGATCGCCGAGCAGTTGCCGATCAGCAGGCCGGCCGTGTCGCGGCACCTGCGGCTGCTGAAGGACGCCGGGCTCGTGAGCGACGTACCGGATGGGAATCGACGGGTGTATCAGCTGCGCGAGGAGGGCGTGGACGCTGTTCGCGCGTACTTCGCCGAGGTGTGGGGGTCGGCCGCAACCCGGTTCCGGATCGTTGCCGAGAACACTTCGGAGGAGCGATGATCGAGCCGCTGGTGGTCGAGTTCGAGGTGGATGCGTCGGTCCCCCATGCGTTTGACGTGTGGACGCGTAAGTGTGCGAGTTGGTGGCCGAGCGGTCACACCGTCAGTGGTGATCCGGCGGCGATCAGCTTCGAACCGCAGTCCGGCGGGCGGATCGTCGAGACCGGGCCGGACGGCGCGGAGCACCTCTGGGGCGAGATCCTCGAGTGGGAGCCGCCGGGACGGTTGCGATTCCTCTGGCATCTCTTCTTCGACCGCAGCGAGGCGACCGAGGTCGAGATCACGTTCAGCCCGCGCGGCGACGGCACCGTCGTACGCCTCGAACAAACCGGCTGGGACAACCTCGGTCCGGCCGGTCCCCCACGTCGCGAACGCACGGGTACTGCGTGGGCGACTATCACGTCCCGCTATATCGCCGCCCTATAGAACCGTTGGCCTCCCCCACGATTGCCCGATTTCCCCTTGTTTGCCGTACATACGAGCACCGCACCAATTCGGTTCAGTGTGAACCGGTCGGCGTCGGCGCCCGTGTAGGGCCCATACATTCGTGAACCACAGGGGAGAAAGCATCATGGGTACAGTGGCAAAGCGTTTTCGGCGTGGACTCGCAGTGGCGGCCGTCGGGGCCGGCATCGCCGTGAGTCTTACCGGTCCGGCGTCCGCGTCGCCGTCGGGCAGTGTCGTGATCGACACCGGCCAGTTGATCGTCACCGGCACGAACCACGCCGACAACATCACGCTCAGCGTGCCGGCCGCGGACACGTCGGTGGTCGAGGTCGACTTCGGTGACGGTACGGCGAAGCGCGTCGTCAAGCGGGCCGATTTCGGCCAGATCCACGTGACCAGCCTGGGCGGCAACGACGTCGTACGGATCGACTACGGCGCCGAGGTGCAGCCGGCCACGGTCATCGACACGGGGAACGGCAACGACACCGTGTTCGGTGGCAGCGGCAACGAACTGATCCGCACCGGCGCCGGCAACGACTCCGTCGACGGGAACCGCGGCGCCGACACCGCGCTGCTCGGAACCGGCCGCGACACGTTCACCTGGGATCCGGGCGACGGCAGCGACGTCATCGAAGGCGGGCGCGATCAGGACACGATGGTGTTCAACGGTGCGGCGGCCGCCGAGAAGTTCGTTGCCTCGGCCAACGGTCGGCGACTGCGGTTCACGCGCGACGTGGGCAACATCGTGATGGACACCGACGATGTCGAGCGGCTCACGGTCAACACCCTCGGCGGCGCCGACAGCGTCACGATCGGCGATCTGCGCCGTACCGATGTCCAGAAGGTCTCGGTCGACCTCGGCGCACAGCTCAACACCCGCGGCGGCGACTCGGCGATCGACTCGGTGACCGTGACAGGGACGGCTGGGAAGGACCATGTCCGGGTCTCTGGTTCGCACGGCAACGTGCGGGTGTCCGGGCTGCGGGCCGACGTACAACTGAAGGACGCGGAGCCGACGGACCACCTCACCGTGAACACCCTGGCCGGCAAGGACCGCGTGTCCACCGGCGGGCTCGCACGAGGCACGATCCAGGTCAGCATCCTCTGACCACGGCGCGCCGCCGCCTTAGGAGACTTTGGCGGCGGCGTGCAGGGCCAGCCCGTCCGTGGCGGCGATGTCGGCGCGGAACCAGCCGGTTGAGTCGACGGTGTACGTCGGGCCGGTGCAGTGGCCGGGGGTGTAGTCGCCGTGGAAGACGTCGCAGTACACGCCGGCCGGGAGGTCGGTGTGGAAGCTGCGGCCGGTCAGCGCGGAGCTCTCGTCGTTGAGGACGAGGTACCCCTTGTTGCCGCGGCCGAAGGCGATCGCGTCGTTGCCGTTGTCCCACCACTCGGTGACGGCAGTCCCGCGAACGGTGTTGTGGAAGCCGACCATGTTCGCGATCACGCGCCACTCGTGCTCGCAGCGCCAGCGGTTCGTGAAGCAGGTCGTGTCGACCGTCTGCCCGGTGCTCGTCGACGGCGGGCCCTCGTCGTTCGAGCTGAATTCGTAGCTGGACATGACCTTCGGCGTACCGTACGTCCAGGCCAGCATGAACGCGTTCGCCATCGCGTAGCGGCCGTTGTCGCGGAACGTCAGTACGCCGCTCCCCCGCTGCGTGTCGTGGTTGTCGGTGAACACGACCGCATGATCCGAGGGCAGCGGCTCGGCGAACGTGTGCAGATACGCGAGTCGCTCGGTGTTGAAGATCTTCGCGAGATCCTTGCCGTAGCGGAACTCGAGCACGTCACCGTTGCCGACGTACTCGTCCGAGGTGATCGGCTCGCCCGCGCCGTAGATGACCTCTTGATAGAGGTACGCCGGACGCGACAGCTTCGCCTTGATCGCCGCGATGTCCGCGGCTGGCATGTGCTTCGACGCATCCAGCCGGAACCCGTCCACGCCGATCGACAACAGATCGTTCAGGTACGCCGCGATCCGCCCGCGCACGTAGTCGGTGTCGGTCGCGAGATCCGCCAGGTCGACGAGCTCGCAGTTCTGCACCTCGTACCGGTCGTTGTAGTTGACGATGTCGTCGTTCCCGTTACGGCCGCAGTGGTGGAAGTCCTGGTTCTGGTAGATGCCCGGGTAGTCGTAATGCGTGTACGACGAACCCGCGCTGCCCACGCCGCCCGACGATCCGCCGGTCATGTGGTTGATCACGGAGTCGACGTACACCTTGACGCCGGCAGCGTGACAACTGTTGACCATGGCAACAAACTCGGCGCGGGTGCCGCGGCGGGTGTTGTCGAGCTTGTAGCTGACCGGCTGATAATCCTGCCACCACGGATACCCCGACCCCGGCAACACCACATGCTCCTGCGGCGGCGAGACCTGCACAGCGCCGTACCCCTTCGGGCCGAGGACCGCACCACACTCCCGCCCGACACTGTTCCAGTTCCACTCGAACAGCTGGACGATCACGTCCCGGTCGCCGGGCGGCGCCGCCTGCGCGGTCGGCACGCACACCATCGACAAACCAACCAGCAGCACAACCAGACGACGAATCATCAGCTCTCCCCAGGGGCGTCGGGAACCCACATCAAACCAGACCTCAGGGTGACCGATTCCTTTTGGGGGTGTGCGGGGTCTACCTGGTGGATTGACGGGGAGAAGGAGTTGATGAGGATGCGGGCGTTGGTGCAGGCAGGGTTGGGTGGGCCTCGGGAGATGCGGCTGGTGACCGATGCGGAGGTGCCGGTGGCCGGAACAGGTGAGGTGTTGGTTCGGGTCGGGGCGGCCGGAGTGAACTTTGCTGATGTCTCCAAGAGTTATGGGGTGTTCGGGGGTGGGCCGCAGCCGCCGTACGTGGCTGGGTTCGAGGCGGCGGGCGAGATAGTTGCGGTGGGGGCGGGGGTGAGCGAGGCGCGGCTGGGGGAACTGGTCGTGGGGGTTGGCGACGGTGCGTTTGCGGAGTACATGGTGTTGGCGGCGCCGGTGCCGGTGCCTCCGGGCTGGTCGGCGCAGGAGGCGTTGGGGATGGTGGTGAACTGGCCTACGGCGTTGGCGGCGCTGACGATCGGCCGGGTGGCCGCCGGAGAGACCGTGGTGATTCACGCGGCGGCGGGGGCGACCGGGCAGGCGGCGGTGAAGATCGCGAAGCACTACGGCGCGACCGTCATCGGCACCGCGTCGCCGGGTAAGCACGAGGTCGTCCGAGCCGTGGGTGCCGACTACGTGCTCGACTCCCGGAGCGATGGGCTCGTCGCCGAGATACAAGCACTGACGGGCGGCGCCGATCTTGTGCTGGAGTCGGGCGGGAACCTCGAAGCCAGCCTGGCCGTAGCCAAGCGGGTCACCGGTCGGGTGGTGGTCACGGGACTTGCAGGTGGCGAAGCGGCGATCACCAACTGGGACCTCGTGTACAAGCACCAGGTCCACGTGATCGGCTTCAACCTCGGCGTACTCATCGAGACCGCGCCGCAGATCTTCGGCGAGCTAGCAGCCCTCATCGCCGCCGGCGTCCTGTCCCCGACCCGGCCCACCACCTACGACCTCGCCGACGGTCCGAAAGCGCTCGCGGAGCTCGAGGCCCGCACGACGGTCGGAAAGCTGGCCCTGCTGCCTTGAGAGAATTACGTATGGGCTCGGACGAGCAGTTCGCCGCCGACACCGAGCGGTACCGTCGGGAGCTGCTCGCGCTCTGCTACCGGATGGTCGGCTCCGCCCACGACGCCGAGGACCTCGTGCAGGAGACCTATCTACGCGCCTGGCGCTCGTACGCCGGGTTCGAGGGCCGGGCGTCTATCCGCTCCTGGCTCTACAAGATCGCGACCAACATCTGCCTCACCGCCCTGGACACCCGACGCGGCCGGATGCTGCCGTCAGGTCTGGCGGGCCCGCACGACGGACCCGACCGCCCACCACTCCCCGCCGCACCAGGCGAGGTCTCGTGGCTCGAACCCCTCCCCGACAGCTGGATCAGCTCCGACGACCCGGCCGCGGTCGTCGTCGCGCGTGAGTCCGTCCGGCTCGCACTCATCGCCAGCCTCCAACTGCTGCCGCCACGCCAGCGCGCAGTACTCATCCTCCGCGAGGTCCTCGCCTTCCCGGCGACCGATACCGCAGAGATCCTCGGCACGACCACGGCAGCGGTGAAGAGCGCACTCCAGCGCGCCCGCTCCACGCTCGACGACGTCGAGCCTGACGACCTCCTCGAGCCGACCGACGAACGGGCGCGCGCACTCCTCGACGGCTACATCACCGCCTTCGAGCGGTCCGACGCCAACCTCCTGAAGCAAGTACTCCGAGCAGACGCCACGCTCGAGGCAACCCCGTTCCGCGACTGGCAGGCCGGCAAGACAAGGTGCATCCACCTGCTCACAACGCACGTGTTCGGCAAGCCGGGCGATTGGCGGCTGATCCCCACCACCGCCAACGGCCAGCCCGCCGCAGTCGTCCATCACCACGGTCAGGCCAGTGGCGTCGTAGTACTCACCGCAACCACCACCGGCATCTCCAAGGTCGTCGAGTTCCAGGACTCCACCCTGGTGGCGACCTTCAGCTGTCCTCGGGGCGAACTTCGTAGTGGGTGACGGTCAGTTCGCGGTCGAGGAGGTAGGCGTCGTCCTCGGGGCGAACTTCGTAGTGGGTGACGGTCAGTTCGCGGTCGAGGAGGTAGGCGTCGTCCTCGGGGTAATACTTCGCATGCGTGATGTCGTCGCCGGCGAAGGCACGGATGTGGTCGAGGTCGGTCCACCAGCTGAGCGTGACGATCTCGGTCCGGCCGTCGCCGAGGTCGCGGGTCAGCAGCTGCGCGCCCTGGTTCCCGGGCGTACGGCGGTAGCCGGACATGCCGGTGCGTTCGACGATCTCGGCGTACTCCGCGGCCTTCTCGGTGGGCACCCACCCTCGCCACATCCGCGCGATCATGCCGCCGTCAGGAGCGGTCGTAGTGCGACGGCGGGAACGGGTGCCGGTCGGTGAGCGGATAGATCTCGCCCTCGGACTCCTCCCGGTCCAGCTCGGCCTTGGCCTCTTCGTAGACCTCGGACTGGGTGACGTCGGTCGGGACCGGTTCGTCCGTCGCCGGCGGTACCTCGTCCGGGTCGTACGCGTCGACGCCCGCCTCGACCCGCTCCTCCTCGGTCCGGCGGTCCAGCTCGTCCTGGTCCGGGTGGATCGAGTCGCCGCCACCGTGCTCGCGCCGATCGCGATGCACGTTCTCCGACGTCTCGAAAGGTTCGTCCGACATCGTTCCTCCTCAACCGGGTGCTCAAGGGGCCGTCACGAACCACAGTAGGCCACGACCTACAGATTGGTCTGGGCCTCCAGCTCATCCGGGTACCGGCCGCCCTCGATCTCGATCCGGGCCGACGCCTCGGTCAGCCGGTCGAGCTCGTCGGCGGACAGCGTGACATCCGCGGCCGCAAGGTTCTCCTCCAGCCGGTGCAGCTTCGTCGTACCCGGAATCGGCACGATCCACGGCTTGCGCGCCAACAGCCAGGCGAGCGCGATCTGCGCGGGCGTGACGCCGTTCGCTGTTGCGAAGGACTGCACCAGTTCAACCATTGCAACGTTGTGCTGCAACGCGTCGGCGCCGAACCGCGGGATCCGCGCGCGCAGATCGTTGTCCTTGTCAAAGGTCGTCCCGACCGTGCCGGTCAGGAATCCCTTGCCGAGCGGGCTGTACGGCACGAACCCGATCCCCAGCTCCTCACACGCAGCCAGGACCTCTTCCTCGGGCCGACGCCACCACAGCGAGTACTCGCTCTGCACCGCGGTCACCGGCTGTACGGCGTGCGCCCGCCGGATCGTGCTCGCCGCCGCCTCGGACATCCCGTACCGCTTGACCTTCCCGGCCTCGATCAGCTCCTTCACCGCCCCCGCGAACTCCTCGATCGGGTACGCCGGGTTCACGCGATGCTGGTAGTACAGGTCGATCGCCTCGACCCCGAGCCGCCGCAACGACCCTTCCACCGCGCTGGCGACCTCGTCGGGCCGCAGCATCCGCCCGATGGGCTTCCGCTCCACCGGATCGATCGCGTTGGCGAACTTCGTTGCCACCGTCACCCGATCCAGGTACGGCGCCAACGCCTCTCCCACCAGTTCCTCGTTCGCGTGCGGCCCGTAGATCTCCGCGGTGTCGAAGAACGTGACACCCAGATCCACCGCAGCCTGCAGAAGCTTGACCATCTCGGCCCGATCCGGCCGACCGCCGTACCCACCGGTCATCGTCATACAGCCGAGCCCGATCGCCGACACCACGGGACCGTCGGCCCCAAGAGTGCGTTCCTTCATCCCAGTCCTCCTAGTTGCTCACCGCCCAGACAACCCCTGTCGGGCGACGTGCGGGAGGTCGGGTTGAACGGGGTACTGACAGAACCCCTCTCGCCGGCGCCGGAGTTCGTAAGGTGGAAGCGTGAGCACGGAGAACCGGAAGCAGGTGCGTGACTTCCTCGTCAGCCGACGCGGGAAGGTCACGCCGCAGCAGGCCGGGCTGCAGTACTACGGCGGCAACCGGCGGGTGCCGGGGCTGCGCCGGGAGGAAGTCGCGATGCTGGCCGGGCTCAGCGTCGACTACTACGCCCGGATCGAGAAGGGCAACATCTCCGGCGTCTCCGAGACCGTCCTGCACTCGATCTCCGACGCGCTCCAGCTCGACGAGGCCGAACGCACCTACCTGTTCGACCTTGCTCGTACTGCGAACGCCGGCCACCGCACCCCGCGCCGTGAACCCGCCCGGCGGGTCAGGCCGGCCGTCCAGCGAATCCTCGACGGGATGGCGGCCACGCCCGCGCTCGTCCGCAACGGACGCCTCGACATCCTCGCCGCCAACCCACTCGGCCGCGCCCTCTTCGCACCGGTCTTCGAGAGTCCGACCGCCGCGCCCGGGCAGGCGCCGAACCATGCGCGATTCGGGTTCCTCGACCCGAAGGCGCACGACTTCCACCCGGACTGGAATCTGTCCGCGAACACCAATGTCGCGATCCTGCGCACCGAGGCCGGACGGGACCCGTACAACAAGGATCTGACCGACCTGATCGGCGAGCTCAGCACCCGCAGCGAGGACTTCCGTACCCGCTGGGCCGATCAGAACGTCCGCCTGCATCGCACCGGCACCAAGGCCTTCCGGCACCCGGTCGTCGGCGTGGTCACCGTCGATTTCGAGGCAATGGAACTGTCGGCGGACGCCGGCCTCACGCTCACGGCGTACTCCCCCGAGCCCGCATCCCCGTCGGCCGAAGCGCTGGCTCTGCTCGGCAGTTGGACGATGACAGCGAGTCACGCCGGAGAAAGTGCCTGACTTTTGGGGGGTGGCCGCGCGTAGGCTCTGGGAGTGACGTGCCCGTAGCCAAGGGGGGACCCGTGAGTCAGCCTGATACGCAAGCCGAATACCCCGATCAGATCGATGCCGCGGTTCTGAAGATCGCCGGTGTCGTGGTGCTCGGGGCGATCATGTCGATCCTCGACATCACCGTGGTCAACGTCGCGCTGCCGACGTTCCAGGACGAGTTCGGGACGCCCAGCAACCCGATCGCGTACTCCACGGTCGCCTGGACGGTCACGGCGTACACGCTCGCCCTCGCGACCGTGATCCCGCTGACCGGCTGGGCCGCCAACCGGTTCGGTACCAAGCGGCTGTACATGACCGCGATCTTCCTGTTCACCGCCGGCTCCGCCCTGTGTGCGACCGCCACCGGCATCAACATGCTGATCGGCTTCCGGGTCCTGCAGGGTCTGGGCGGCGGCATGCTGATGCCGCTCGGTATGACGATCATGACCCAGGCCGCCGGCCCGCGCCGGATGGGCCGGCTGATGGCGATCCTCGGCGTGCCGATGCTGCTCGGCCCGATCCTCGGCCCGATCCTGGGCGGCTGGCTGATCCAGGTGGCGAGCTGGCACTGGATCTTCCTGATCAACGTGCCGCTCGGCGTGATCGCGCTGATCTACGCCCGGTTCGTCCTGGCCAAGGACCACGCGGAGCCGTCGGAGTCGTTCGACTTCGTCGGTGTGCTGCTGATGTCGCCCGGGCTGGCGCTGTTCCTGTTCGGTATCTCCTCGCTGCCGGCCGAGGGCGGTGACTTCGGGGCACCCCGGGTCTGGGTGTCGATCCTGATCGGCGTGCTGCTGATGGCCGCCTTCGTCTGGCACTCGTTCCGGCCCGAGCATCCGCTGCTCGACCTCAGGCTGTTCCGCGACCGCAACCTCACTGTCTCGATCGTCACGATGTTCCTGTTCGCGGCCGCCTTCTTCGGCGGCCTGCTGCTGGTCCCGACGTACTTCCAGCAGATCCGCGGCGAGTCCACGCTGCACGCCGGTCTGCTGGTCGCGCCGCAGGGCATCGGTGCGATGGTGACGATGCCGATCGCCGGACGGCTGGTGGACAAGGTCCCGGTCGGCCGGATCGTGCCGTTCGGGATCGGGTTGATCGTGATCGGCATGTTCGGTCTGACGCAGATCACCGAGACCACGCCATACGGCATCCTGATCGCGATGCTGTTCGTGATGGGTCTGGGCATGGGCGGCACGATGATGCCGCTGTTCACCACCGCCCTGCGGACCCTGCGCGGTGCCCAGGTGGCAAGGGGCTCGACACTGCTCAACATCACCCAGCAGATCGCCTCGTCCTGTGGTGTCGCGACGATGTCGGTGATCCTGACCAACCAGCTCAACAACTCGCCGATCATCCCCGGTACGGAGAATGTCCCAGGGCTCGGCGAGGGGCTCCGCGAGACGCAGGCAGCGATCCTGTCCAACACCCGTCCGGAGAGCATCGCCCCGCTGCACCTGGACCCGGCCGTGATCGCGCGCGGTCTGGCCGATGCCGCGTCGTCGTTCGCACACAGCTACTGGGTCGCCTGGGTGCTGGTGGTCATCACGCTGATCCCGGCGCTGATGCTTCCGCGCAAGCGCGAGGTGGTCAACCTGACCGATGAGAAGGCGCCACCGGCAGTCATCGACTAGAACCTGAGACCAGGGATTTCCACTGGGGCGACGCCGGCGGAGGCAGAGCAACCTTTCACGTATAACCGCTACTTCGTGAAAGGGATCAAAATGTCTTCGTCAGCGTCCCCCAGGCCCAGCCGGCGCACGGTGTTGTACGGCGGGCTCGCCGCAGGGCTCGCCGTACCTGCCGTCTCGGCACTGGGCGACCAGGCCGTAGCAGCTCCGGCTGCCCTCTCGGCAGCGTCCGGCTCCACAGCGATCCGGCCGTTCCACTTCACCGCTTCGCGCGACCAGCTCAACGACTTGCGTCGTCGCGTCGCCGCGACCCGCTGGCCCTCGGCGGAGCTCGTCGCGGACCGCTCGCAGGGTGTCCAACTGGCGACCAGCCAGGCGCTGGCGAAGTACTGGAACACCCGGTACGACTGGCGCAAGTTCGAGGCCAAGCTCAACAAGCTGCCGCAGTACACCACCGAGATCGACGGCGTGGACATCCACTTCATCCACGTCCGCTCCCGGCACGCCGACGCGCTGCCGCTGATCATGACCCACGGCTGGCCCGGCTCGATCGTCGAGTTGCTCGAGACGATCGGCCCGCTCACCGACCCGACCGCTCACGGCGGTAGCGCCGCGGACGCGTTCCACCTGGTCCTGCCGTCGGTCCCCGGGTTCGGCTTCTCCGCTCAGCCGACCGAGACCGGCTGGAACACGGCCCGGACGGCGCGGGCGTGGGACGAGCTCATGCGCCGCCTCGGCTACCCGAAGTACGTCGCCCAGGGCGGCGACGTCGGGGCCGCGGTCACCGACAACCTGGGCCGTCTCGCGCCCGCGGGTCTGCTCGGCATCCATATGAACCTGCTCGTTCCGGCCCTCGGCGGCGCCCAGTTCCCGGCGACCACTCCGGAGGAGATCGCGGCGTCGGCGGCAGTCGGCGAGTTCGGCCGGACCGGCAACGGCTACATCGTCGAGCAGTCCAACCGCCCGCAGACGATCGGCTACGCACTGCTCGACTCGCCCGTCGCGCTGGCCTCCTGGATGCTCGACCACGACACCGACAGCTACTACAAGATCTCCAAGGCGTTCCGGGGCGGACTGGCCGCCGGCAACCTGACCCGCGACCACATCCTCGACAACGTCACGCTGTACTGGCTCACGGGCACCGGTGTCTCGGCCGCCCGTGCCTATTGGGAGAGCGGGATGGCCCGTGCGGGCGGCGGGACACCGCCGCCGGTCACCGTGCCGGTCGCGTTCAGCGCCTTCCCGGGCGAGATCTTCCAGGCACCGCGCAGCTGGGTCCAGCTGGCCTACCCGACCCTTGCCTACTACAACAAGCCGGCCCGCGGCGGTCACTTCGCCGCCTGGGAGGAGCCGCAACTGTTCACCGAGGAGGTTCGCGCAGCGTTCCGATCGCTCCGGTAGACACCTTCCGGCGCTACGGTGAAGGCGAGCAGGAGGGGGAGGCATGCTGCGGATCCGGTTCACCAGCGCGGACCTGGCGCGCGTACGGGTGGCGAGCGGACCGCATCCGTTGTGGGAGTCGGTGCTGAGCATCAACGGCCTGCAGTACCACAACCTCCCCGCCCGCTACTGGGCCTGGCGAAGCGCGCTGAGCGAGCATCAGGACATCCTGCGCGCGGCGTACTCCGTCGTACCGGCGTCGGGCAACTTCGCCGACTTCCTGACCCCGACCAGCCCGGCGACGGACGTCGACGAGCAGTTCGATGCGATTCGGCGGGTGCCGCAGGCCGTCGTACGAGATGACCTGGCCCGCACGTATCCCGCCGAAGTGCCGACGCCGCGGTGGGCGGAGCAGGTGTACGACAGCGGTCGCGTCGATCCCGTCGTACAAACCCTGGAGCGGTACCACCACACCGCCGTACGCCCGGTCTGGAGCGCGGTCCAGACCGGGGTCGAGCAGGCCCGGCAACGGCTCACGGCGCTGCTCCTGAGCGCCGGGGTCGAGGGCCTGCTCAGCCGGCTGCACACCTCGATCCGCTGGCGCGATCCCATCCTCGAGGCCGACTACCTCACCGATCAGGCGCTGGATCTCGACGGTCGCGGGCTGCTCATCGTCCCGTCGTACTTCTGCTTCGGTGCCCCGGTGACGTTCATCGACGGCGATCTGCCGCCGACCCTGGTCCTCCCGATCCAGCCGGACGACGCGCCCGTCGATGAGTCGATCGGCGACCTCGACGTACTCGTCCGGCTGCTCGGCCCGACCCGCGCGAAGTTCCTGGCGGGGTTGGAGAGCGCCGCATCGACCAGCGAGCTCGCCCATCGCCTCGGCGTCTCACCGGGCTCGATCAGCCAGCACGCGAAGGTGCTGCGGGAGAGCGGCCTGATCACCACGACCCGCTTCGGGCACTCCGTCAACCACACCCTCACTCCTCTGGGCCGCGCAGTACTGCGAGGGCTCTAGCAACTCGGCCTGATTTGGTGGACTGCTGAGGGGGCAGATGTTCTAGGCTGGCGCGATCATGAGGTCGACGATGCCGGATGCCGGGGACCAGACCCGGTTGCGGCAGCTGAACGAGCGGGCCATCCTTGCGGCCGTGCGCTCCGCCGGTGACGTGCGGGTCGCGCAGATCGTCGAGCAGAGCGGACTGGGACGCACCGCGGTCGAAGAAGTGCTGTCGAGTCTGGTCGGCCGGCGCTGGCTGGTCGAGGAGAGCCCAGCGATCCGGGGCCGCGGCCGGCCGGCTCGGAGCTACCGGTTCCGTGCCGACGCCGGGTACGTCGTGGGGCTCGACATCGGGGCGTACTCCGTTCGTGGGGTGCTCACCGACCTGAACGGGCAGACGCTCGCGAACCAACGGCAGTCCGTCACTCCGGAGACACCGCGCCTCGACCGGCTCGCGGCGGCTGATGAGGTGGTCGCCGCCTGCGCGCGTGAGGCCGGCGCGGAGGTGTGGGCGATCGGCGTCGGCACCACCGGGCTGGTCGACCCGGGCGGCACCGTCGTCCGGGCGAACGCGATCCCGGACTGGGCCGGCACCGACCTCGCGGAGTACTTCGGCCGATCGGCACGACTCGTTGTCGTCGACAACGACAGCCAACTCGCCGCCCTCGCCGAACAACGCCGCGGGGCGACGGACATGGTGTTCCTGCACGCGGGCCGTCGTACCGGGTTGGCGCTGGTGCTCGAGGGCCGGTTGCGGCGGGGTGCGTACGGCGCGGCGGCGGACATGTCGGCGCTGCGAGGTGTCGCGTGGGAGGCGGCGCTCGAGCACCTGCATGCCGCCGTACCGGCCGACGTTCCCGAGATGGACAAGGCGGAGCGTGCCTTCGCCGCCGCGCGGAACGGCGATCGGGCCGCGGTCAACGCCGTACGGAAGTATGCGCGGGCGATGGCGGTCGCCGCCGCAACGGCCATCTCGATCGTTGATCCGCGGCTGCTGGTGCTCGGCGGGGCGTTCTCGCAGTCGGCCGACGTACTGATGGAACCGCTCGCCGCCGAACTGGATCGACTGTGCCCGCGTGTGCCGGAACTGCAGGCTTCTTCGTTGGGCGCACTGTGTGTCGCGCTCGGCGCCTGCTCGCTCGCGCTCGACACCGTCGACGAGCGGCTGCTCGCCCGGTCGCGTGGCCCGCTGCCGACGCTGGCGGCCGGCAGCCTCGACTCCCCCAAGCGCTGACCCGCGTTCGCCGATTGTTCAGTCAGGCGTTGACGCCTGCCCTCGGCGAGGCTATTAATGTCGGAAACAGGCAATAAACCGCCAGTACTGCGCACACACGAGCGCCCTCCCCCAGGAAGTAGGTTCGCAGTGAACAGACGGATCCGCCGCCGGACGTTCCTCACCACCACCGGAGCGGTCGCCACCGCCGCGGCGGTCGGCGACCTCGCGTATGCCACCCCGGACGCACTCGACGACGCCGCCACTGCCGGGTACGTCGACGTACAGCTCCTCAACATCACCGACCTGCACGGCTATCTGCAGCCGACCACGCCCAGCCAGGGCAGCGTGATCACCGGCGCCGGCGGTGTCCAGGTGACCGTCGGCGGCGCCGGGTACATGGCGACGCATCTGAAGCGGCTGCGCGAGGGCCGGCCGAACTCGATCTTCTTCTCGTCCGGCGACAACTTCTCCGGCTGGCCGTTCGAGGTCGACGCGCACGCGAACGAGCCGACCGTCGAGGCGCTCAACGCGCTCGGGCTGCAGTTCAGCACGGTCGGCAACCACGAGCTGGACCAGTCCGTCAGCTTCCTCGTCGACCACATGGAGCACGGCAAGCCGTACCCGGTGAACGGGCGCGACGACAACTTCGTCGACTCCACCGGTCACCGCTTCCGCGGCGCGAACTTCCGCTTCTACACCGCGAACATCGTGCACGCGGACTCCGGCCGGACGATCGTCCCGCCGTACAACATCGAGTGGGTTGACGCGGGCCGTGGGCGCAAGTTGCCGATCGCCTTCATCCACCTCACGGTGATGGACACCCCGACCGGGTCTACGTCGTACCAGCCCGAACTGCGGTCGCTGTCGGACGTGGGTCAGGCCAACAAACTGGCCGCGCAGCTCAAGAAGCGCGGTATCAACGCGATCGTCATCAACATCCACGATGGTGGCGTCGCGGGCAACGACTACAACGCCGGCACGAACCCGTCCGGCCCGATCTTCCAGCTCGCCGCGCAGGCCTCGCCGGACATCGCCGCGATCGTCACCGGCCACTGGCACTGCCGGTTCAACATGATGGTGCCGGACCCGAACGGCGTACCGCGTCCGGTCGTCGAGGCCGGCAACCACGGGTCGCTGATCAACGAGATCAACCTGAAGCTCGACCCGCGGACCGGCCACGTCATCCGTGAGCTCACCACGTCGACCAACCACGCCAACACGCGCGACGTACCGGTCGACGAGGAGCTGCAGTACATCGCCGACTACTGGACCGCGAAGGGCGCGAAGCGGTTCGCCACCCCGCTGGCCAAGGTCACCGGCGACTTCACGCGTACGCCGAACGCGTCGGGCGAATCGACGATGGGCAACCTGGCCGCGGACTTCGCGTACTGGGACGCGAACCAGCACCGCGGCGGACGCGCCGACCTCGCGCTGATCTCGGTCAAGCCGGTGTCGGGGTCGAACGCACTCACCGGCGATCTTTTGTTTGCCAAGGGCACCAATCCGGCCGATGCCGACGGCACCGTTCTGTTCGGCGAGGCGTGGAACGCATTCGGCTACGGCAATCCGGTGCTGACCGTGACGCTGCCCGGCACACAGCTCCACGCCGCCTTCGAGGCGCAGTGGGTGGCGCAGGCCAACGGGACCGAGAAGTTCGCGCCATTCGCGGTGTCGCACAACGTGAGCTACACCTACGACACGACGAAGCCGATCGGTCAGCGCGTCGATCCCGGTGCCGTCCGCATCGATGGCAAGCCCCTCGACCTGACCCGCAACTACCGCGTCGCCGCCCTCGCCTACACCCTGATCGGCGGCGACGGCACCCAGGTCTTCACCGGCTTCACCGACCCCCACCGCAACGACCGCGACCACGAGGGCTTCATCGCCTACCTGCGCGCCCACCCGACGCTGACCCCGTCCACCCTCGACCGCGCCCGTCCGGTGAGCTGATTGCGGAGTGGTCTTGTCCGGTTAGCGGTCAAGTCTGGGTAAATCGGGGACAAATCGGTACTTGTCGGTCCGTACGGTCCTAGGGTGGAAGTGTTCGCCTGGCGGTATACCCCACAAAACCGGGCTGACAGGCCGATTGTGCAGACCGCGCGGCCCTCATCCCCGAGACGTGCAGGTGCCCCCGTCGGTCCGAGTCCACGCCCGAGCCGCCAGGCGAGCCTTGATCCGCGGCGTGCCTTCGAAACGTTTGCGGGCGGCGACCAATCCAGTGGATTCGTCGCCGCCCGAGCGCCGAAGGCGCGGCTAGAGCGAGTGGAGCTTGTGGAAGGGTGCGGGGACTCGCAGGAGGCGGCCTTTGCCGAGGTCGACCACTACTGCTTCGGTTCCCTCGACAATGGTGATCCGGCCGATGCCCTCCTTGTCGTGGGACACCCGGTCGCCAACCTCGAACGTCTCTATCGGGGCGGGCACCCGGCGCTGGAACGGACTCGTGGACAGGTGACGACGCGTCGTCGCGCGTGAGGACTCCATAGCACCTCCAGTATGTGCCCAACCCGGCCGCTTCCGTGCACCGAGGGCCGAATCTTTACGGCAGCATGGACCTGGCCAGCCCGCCACGTGAGACGGAGACCTGTCGATGGAGCCAGCCGGAGAGCGCAGTCCCGCGTTGCAGGGGGTCGCGTTCGGTGTGTCGATCCTGAGTTTCTTCGCCCTCGGCTGGCTGGGCTGGGGAACCGGAGGCCATCTGCCGACAGGTGCGCAGATCGCGCTCATGGTCGTGGCCGCCCTGGTCTCCGTCGGGCTCGCCGCGTTCGCCTGGCGGCGATGGCGGACGACCAGGCTGCCCGCGGTACCTGACATCGAGCGCCGCCTGTCCGGCCGGGCCTTCGGCGTGATCATCGGGGTCGAGTGGATCGGCCTCGGGATCGTCTCCGGCATCCTCGGCGGCACCGGCCACACCGACGCCATCGCCCCGGTCATCTGCGCCGGCGTCGGACTGCACTTCATCCCGCTCGCCCAGCTCTTCGGCGTCCGGGCGTACTACGTCACCGCAGCCGTCATGTGTCTCCTCGCCGTACTCACGTTCATCCTGGCGCCGTCGACGCCCGCACTCTGGACGGTCCTCCCCGGCGTCGGTGCCGCGATCACCCTCTACGCCACTTGCATCGCTCTCCTCGCCTGGAATCCGACTAGAGGAACGTTGACAGCAGCAACGTCATCGCCAGCCCGATGACCGAGATCAGGGTCTCCATCACCGACCAGGTTTTGATGGTCTCGCCAACGGTCATGCCGAAGTACTCCTTGACCAGCCAGAAGCCGGCGTCGTTAACGTGCGAGAAGAACAGCGAGCCGGCGCCGATGGCGAGCACGATGAGGGCGATGTGGGTGGAGTTCTCGCCGACGGCCAGCGGTGCGACGATGCCGGCGGCCGTCACGGTGGCGACCGTGGCCGAACCGGTCGCGAGCCGGATCAGTACTGCGACGATCCAGCCGAGCAAGAGTGCGGACAGGTTCGCGGCGATCGCGATCTTCGCGATCGCGGTACCCGTCCCGCCGTCGACCAGGACCTGCTTGAACCCGCCGCCCGCGCCGACGATCAGCATCACCCCGGAGATCGGCATCAGGCTCGACCCGATCTTCTTGCTCAGTTCGGGGATGCCGAAGCCGATCGCCGTACCGAACGTGTACATCGCGAGCAGTACGGCGAACAGCAGCGCGAACACCGGGTCACCGATGAACTGCAGCACCGGATAGAGCGCGTTGTCCTTGCTCATCCACACGTCCGACGCCGCCTTGAGCAGCATCAGTACGACGGGGCTCAGCACCGTCACGATCGTCCAGGTGAAGCTCGGCGTCCTCGTCCGCTGAGTCTGCTGAGTCTGCTGAGTCTGCTGAGTCTGCTCCGTCTGCTGCGTCTGCTCGGTCGCGACCTCGACCCCGCCGTGACCTGCCGGGGACCCGCCCGACTCACCGTCCCGCGCCCCGCCCGAAACCTCCAGCGCGGCACCGGCCGCCCCGATCGGCACCCAACGAGCAGCCACCTGGCCGAACAGCGGCCCGGCGATGACCACCGCCGGGATGGCCACCAGCAGACCCAGCGCCAGCGTGATGCCCACGTTCCCGTGCAGTACGCCGATCGCCGCCAACGGACCCGGGTGCGGCGGAATGAACCCGTGCAGCACCGACAGGCCGGCGAGCGCCGGGATGGCAAGCAACATCGCCCGCGAACCGGTCCGCCGGATCGCCAGCACGACCACGGGGACCAGCAGCACCAGACCGATCTCGAAGAACATCGGGATGCCGATGATCGCGGCGATCAGCGCCATCTTCCACGGGAGCACAGAACGTTTGCCGCGGAGCAGGGTGTCGACGACCTGATCGGCGCCACCGGAGTCCGCCAGCAACTTCCCCACCATGGCGCCGAGCGCTATCAGCACACCGACGTACCCGAGGACGCTGCCGACGCCGTTCTCGTACGACTTCGTGACATCGCCGGCTCCGATACCGGAGGCCAGCCCGACGAACAGGGCGCCGATGGTGAGCGCGAGGAACGCATGCAACTTCAGCCCGACGATCAGCGCGACGATGATCCCGATCCCGATCACGGCGACGATCAGCACCCGCGTGTCGTGCCCGTTCCAGGGGGCGTGAACGTCGGCGTCAGCCGCCAGAGGTATCGCTTCGATGAGACCCACAGCTTCACGCTCCTCGAGACCGCGTTGCCCCCTCCCCGCAGTCTCCCACCGGGCCTGCGCCGAAACCTCCCAACGGCGCGCCGCTCACTCACCGGAACAGATCGAGGCCCTTGCCGATCAGAACGGTCGACAGCACGGCCAGCAGTACGACGGTGATCGTGTTCAGATTGGCCAGCAACCACGCCTCGACCGACCGCAGGCTCCGCACCGACCGGTCCGGTCCGACGAGTACGACGGCCAGCAGCGGACCGAGCACCGTCAACGACGCCGCGACGACGAAGATCGCCACCGAGGCGATGAGCTCGACCGACGACAGACCGGCGCCGCCCAGCAAGCTGCCGGCGCTCAGCACGAGTGGAAGGTTCTTCACGTTCGCCAGCGCCGCCGCGGCCCCGGCGAGCACGAGCCCGGGCGCGGACAGCGTCGCCATCCGGTCGACGATCGCCGGCCGCGGCGGCTTCGTCCCGGGCTCCGGCCGCTTCCGCCAGTACCGAACGGCAAGGACACCGAACAGTACGCCGATCGCCAGCTGCACCACGTCGATCCCGTCACGCGCGGACTCCTCGTGCCCTTCCGCGACCGTGTCCGTGAGCCAGGCGATGAGCCCGACAGCGATCGCCAACGCAGTGACCCAGCCGACCGCGAAGGACAGCCCGGCGCGAACCGGCCGGTCGGACAGCAGCACCAGCACGATGCAGATCATCGGCACGGGGCTCAGCGCGATCGCCATCGCCTGCGGCAGGACCGCGCCGACAACAGGCCACACGTTCTCAGTGCCCGTTCGCCGGTGGCGGGACCTGCAAGACCTCGACGATGCTGATGCCGAGCATGTCCAGATGGTTCAGGATGCCGGCGAGCGCCGCCTGGTCGTCGAGATACCCGTGGAGAACGGTCTGCGGGGGCTCGGTATCAGCGGTCATCGACGGGAACGCGTCGGTCAGGTCGCGCGACAAGGTCCCCTTCACCCGGATGACGTAGTGGCCCATAGGACGCCCCTTTCACGGCCGTCCCTTCGACTCTGCTGCCGCGGTGGCGAACCCGGCTCCCCCGGATCGGGGGATGGTGGTTGTTCGTGCGGTCAGCAGGCTGAGAGTTGTGGCCGAGTCCTCTCCACCGGCGATGCCGACCCCTCGAGCCGCGCGGCGGAAGATTCCGAAGCCGGTGGTGCAGCTCGCCCGGCTCGTGCTCATTGCCGTGGTGGCCTGGCTCCTGCTGCGCCTGCTCCGCGGTGTCGACTGGGCCGAGGTCGGCCACGCCCTCACCCATCTGAGTGCGTGGCAGATCGCGGTCCTGCTGGTCGTGGTCCTGATCCGCCGGGCGATCCTGGCCGCTCCGCTCGCGCTCCTGATCGCCGGCCTCAGCTACCTGAAGGCGATGATCAGTGATGTCGCCGCGGCCTCCGTCGCCACGATCGCGCCCTCTCCCGGCGACGTCGTACTGCGACTCGCGATGCTGCGGTCATGGCGGATCGACAACACCGACGCCGCCTCGGGCCTGACGCTCAGTACGACGATCTTCTACATCGCCCGCCTCGCCGCGCCGGCGATGGGCTTCGTGATCTTCTGGGCGGCGCGTGGTTTCTACGCTCCGTTCGCCTGGGCGGGCCTGATTTTCGGCGCGGCGGCCGCCGTACTGCTGGTCGGCCTGCTCTATGCGCTGCGCGCGGAGCGCTCGGCGGCGACGATCGGGCGGCTGCTCGGACGACTGATCCAGCGGGTGCGGCCCGCCAGCGCGGGTCCGGTGGTGTGGGAGGAGCGACTCGTCTCGTTCCAGTCGCACAGCGCGGGACGGATGCAGGAGCGCGGGTGGCTCGCGATTCTCAGTCAGCTGCTGCTGGTCGGGGTCGAGGCGGGTGTTCTCGTTCTGTGCCTGGGGTTCGTGGGGGTGAAGCTGGACAGCTCGACCGTGCCGGTCATGTTCTGCAGCTTCATGGTCGTCTATCCGCTGACCGGTCTGCCGTTGATGGGAGCCGGGATCATGGACGCGACGTATGCGGCCTTCGTGTCCAACCACAGTGCCATCGAGGCGACCGACCTCGTGGCGGGACTGCTCGTCTGGCGGGTCGCCGTACAGCTCCTGCCGGTTGTCGTCGGGCTGCTGACGATCGTTGTGTGGCGGCGGTTCACCTGGAACGGGTGACCCGGCCGGGAACCGCGGATGCACACCCTGGTCGCATGACGGTGCGCTGGACCCGACCGCTGGTGCTCGCCCTTGCCACCGTGCTGTTCGCCGGGCTGTTCATCGGCGCCTCCCAGCCGGCCGCCGCGGTCTCGCCCGAGGACACTGCCGCACAGACACTCGCCGAGCGCTACTCCCCCGTCGTCCGGTTGCAGAAGCTCGGTACGCGCTGCGACGACGGCGAGCAGTTCCAGCCCACCGACGTCAACGCCGTACTGGGTGATCAGCAGGTCGCGCTGCGCGGTCCGTGGCGGCCGCCCGATCTCGTCAAGACCCAGCCTGAGGCCACGGACCTCGGCCGCGGGTACCCGGGCCATTTCCTCGACTTCCCCGGCGACCCGTTGCGGCCTGGCTGCGACTACGCCGAGTGGTCCGCGCAGATCAACAGCACGCATCCGGCGACCGTCTACGCTCACGTGACCGGCGACCCGGCGTACCCCGGGAAGCTGTCGCTGGAGTATTGGTTCTTCTACATCTTCAACGACTACAACAACACCCACGAAGGCGACTGGGAGTCCGTTCAGCTCGTCTTCGACGCGGCGACGCCGGAGGCCGCGCTGGCCACCAAGCCGACGGCGGTCGGGTTCAGCCAGCACGGTGGAGCCGAGCGGGCGCGGTGGGGCGACGCGAAGCTCGAGATCGTCGACGGTACGCATCCGGTCGTCTATCCGGCGGCCGGGTCGCATGCCAACAAGTACGGCCAGCGGTTGTACCTCGGTCGCGGCTCGGAGGGTCTCGGCTGCGACGACACGACCAGGCCGGCGACCGAGCTCCGGCCCAACGTCGACTACGTGCCGATGGCGCGTGCGGACTACCTGAAGGAGTATCCCTGGCTGGCGTTCGAGGGCCGCTGGGGCGAGCGGCAGCGGTCGTTCTTCGACGGGCCGACCGGGCCCAACCAGAAGGCCTCCTGGGTGGCGCCGATCCAGGATGCCGAGGCGACCTGGCGCGACGACAGCACCGTCGTACCCGCCGGCAAGGTGCTCGGACCGAGCGGCACCGGCGTCTTCTGTACGGCGGTCGGCACCGCATCGAACCTGCTCCGCGAGACCCTCGACCGGATCTGGTTACTCGCCCTGATCCTGGCCGCGCTGGTCGCACTGATCTGGTTCGCCGCCAGCCGGACCCGCTGGACCGATGCCGAGCCGTTGCCGGCTCGCAGGCGGCGCGCTTGGGGGCAGACGGTGGTGTCCGCGCTCCAACTGCTCCGACAACGACCTGGCCTGTTCGGCGCGTTCGCCGCGACGTTCGTCGTACTGGGTCTGGCCACCCTTCTGCTTGCGGATCTTCAGGCGGCGCGGCGCGATTCGCCCACCGATCTGGGCGCGCCGACCGAGACCGCGACCGGCTTCTGGGCGTCCCTGGTCGCGCTCGCGATCACGATCCTCACCGCCGCGACGTACGTCGCACTCCTGGCCGCCGTCACCTCGACCCTCGACCGCCTGGACCGGGGCGAACCGGCAACCGCTGCCCTCACCTGGCGTGACGTGAGAGCCCGCGCCCGACCACTGACCGCTGTGGCAGTGCGGTACTTCGTCGTCATCGCCGTACTGACGATCATCGTCGCGACGATCCCGCTGGCCATCTACTACGCGGTCAGCCGGGCCTTCGCAATACCGGCCGTGATGGCCGAACAGGCCTCCGCGAGTACGGCGCTGAAACGCAGCCGGCAGCTGGTGAAGGGTCGCTGGTGGCGAACCGCCGGGCCGCTCGCGATCATCGTCGGGCTCGGCCTCTCGGTCGGACCGATCGCCGGGATCATCCTCCTGCTCGCGACGGACTGGCAGCCCACGCTGATCAACGTGGTGTCGTCGCTGCTGTTCGCGCTGGCCATGCCGCTCGTGGCGGCGGCCGTCGTCTACCTGTACTTCGACCGGTCCGTCACCCACCGGGAGTCGCCCGGATCAGGTGACCTCCCGGATCCCGACCGTACCTATTCTCGGCAAGGGAGGTAGGCAATGTCCCAGGCTGACGGCGGATCGCAACAGCCCGCGGAGAGGCGCGGCCCGAACCGGCTGCTGATCACCGCCATCGTGGAAGGCGTGATCGTCGCCGCGCTCGTCGCGACGCTGATCATCGTCAGCATCCGCCGCAGCGGCGACACGGCGAACGCGTCACCCGCGAGCGGCCAGGCCAGTACGGCGATGTGCGCGGCGATCCCGGTCGCGAACCAGGTCCTGCCCTCGGTCGTGACGATCTCGGCGAGCGGCAGCGGTGCGGCCGGCACGGGATCGGGACAGGTGTTCCGGGAGGGCGGCTACATCCTCACCAACGACCACGTCATCTCGTCGGCGGTCGGAGGCGGGTCCGTCACCGTGCAGTACAGCGACGGTCACAGCTCCGCGGCGACGATCGTCGGACGCGATCCGAGCACCGATCTCGCCGTACTGAAGGCAGCGGACGAGGCGAAGGGCTATCCGGTGATCGGCCTCGGCTCGTCGGCAAATCTCCAGGTCGGCCAGCCGGTCGTCGCGCTCGGCGCTCCACTCGGTCTGGCGAGCACGGTGACGTCGGGCATCGTCAGCGCACTCGACCGGTACGTGCCGGTGCCGGGCGACACGGTGACGCACCACCTGATCGGCGCGATCCAGACCGACGCGGCCATCAACCCCGGCAACAGCGGAGGTGCGCTGGTCGACTGCTCCGGCAAGCTCGTCGGAGTGAACGCTGCGATCGCCACGGTGCCGAACGCTTCGGGCGTCAGCGGTGGCGGAAGTGTCGGTCTCGGCTTCGCGATCCCGATCGATCTCGCGAATCCGATCGCGGACCAGCTGATCAAGACCGGCAAGCCGGGGCACCCGACGACCGGGTTGCAGGTCCAGGAGATCCCGCCGGCGCTTGCGCAGGCGTCGGGTTCGCCGAGCGGTCTGTTCGTTCTCGCCGCGACCGGGCCGGGTGCGGAGGCCGGGCTGAAGGCCGGCGACGTGATCACGAAGGTCGACGGTCAGCAGGCCGTCAGCAGTGAGCAGATCGTGGTCGCCACGCTGACCCGCAAGGTCGGCGACAAGATCGAGCTGACCTACGTACGAGCAGGTACCTCGGCCAACGCGACTCTCACGCTCGCCGCGCCGTAAAAGGCTCAACGGGCTGCGAGGCCAGCAGATCGAGGCCGAGCTGCCGAGCCAGGAACTGCGCGGCAAGCTGACCCTGCACGCTGTTCCCGGCCTGATCCAGTCGCGGCCCGAATGTGCCCAAGGCGCCCTTGCCGGGCGAGACCGTCACGATGCCGCCACCGATCCCGCTCTTCCCCGGTACGCCGACATCGAGCAGCCAGTCACCCGAGGTCTCGTACAGACCTGCGATCGCCATCACCACCAGCGTCACCCGGGCGACATCGGCATCGACGACCCGCTCCTGCGTCAGCGGACAAACCCCGCCGTCCGCCAGCGTCGCCCCCATCACCGCCAGGTCCGTCGCCGCAACGCTCAAGCAGCTCTGCCGCGTATAAAGCTCCGTCGCCTCGGCAGCGTCGCCGGCCAGGCCGCCGACACTCTGCAGGAGAGCCGCCAGCGCACGGTTGCGATGGTTCGTCGCCAGCGCCGACTCCAGCACCTCGTGATCCAGCTCGAGCGCACGACCCGCGAACCGGGACAGACCGTCGACGATGAACTGCCAGCGATGCTCCAGCGAGCTACCCGGCGTCAGACTGGTCGTCGCGATCGCGCCCGGATTCACCATCGGGTTGGTCCGCCCCGCGGTCGACTGTTCGACCGCCTGCACGGAGTTGAACGGCAGACCGGTCGCGTTGACGCCGACCAGCTCGCGGATCGCATCGACGCCGACCGCCTGGCACATCAGCGCGAACACGAACGGCTTCGCGACGCTCATGATCGTGAACGGTCGCCGCGCGTCACCCGCCTCGAACAGCCGCCCGTTCGTCGCAACCACGCACAGCCCGAACGTATCCGGATCGACCCGGGCCAGCGCCGGGTACACGTCCGACACCGTCCCGTCGGTGACATCGCGGTACAGCTCGTACGTCACCCGCACCAGATCGTCGACGGTCGACGCATCGGGCAGTCCGCCCGTCGAGACGTACCTGCCGACGGCCACCTCAGAACGACCAGACGAGCGGAACGATAATGATTGCCGTCAGCAACCACCACGCCATCACGACCAGGCCGAGCTTCCAGTAGTCCCCGAACCGGTAGCCCGCCGGACTCATGATCATCATGTTCGCGGGCGTGGAGATCGGGGTCAGCAGCGAGGCCGCACCGGCGACCGCGATCAGCATCAGCACCGGCTTGACGTTGGTCCCGGTGCCCTCGGCCGCCGCGACCGCGATCGGCGCCACGATCAGCACTGTCGCCGTATTGCTGACCATCTGACCCAGCGCGGCCGTGACCACGAAGAGCGCCAGCAGCAGCAAGTACGGACGGCCCGACCCGACCGCGTCGACGATCAGGTCGGCGATCCGGTCCGCGCCGCCACTGGACTGGATCGCGCCGGACAACGGGATCAGCGCACCGATCAGAACGACGATCTGCCAGGAGATCGCTCGATAGGCCTGCGCCGGACCGACCACCCGGGTCAGCACCATCGCCGTTGCCGCCAGCAGACCAGCCATCGCCGGCGGTACTGCGCCGGTCGCCAGCAGCACGACCATCGCTGCGAGGATCGCAACCGCGATCGATGCCTTCGGTCCCCACGGCACCGCCTGCCGCCGGACCAGCTCGGGCGAGTCGACGAGCAGGATGTCCCGGTCCCGGCTGAGCTCGTCGAGGGTCTCCCACGGCCCGTGCACGAGGAGCGCGTCGCCCTCGGCCAGCTGCGTGTGCCGATTGCCCCGGTCCTTGCCCATCCGCTGGACGGCGATGATCACCAGGTCGTGCCCGCGGTGCATCCCGGGGAACACCGTCTCGCCGACGAGTGCCGACCGCGGCGGGATCACCGCCTCGACCACGCCCGAATCCCGGGTCAGGAGATCTTCGACCGGTGTCATGCTGACCGCGAGCAGGTTGTCGACAACCAGACTGCTGATCTTGTCCGACGGCCCTGTCACCACCAGCACGTCCCCGGCGTCGATCGCCGCGTCCGTCCGGTTGTGGCCCTGCCCGTCCTGTACGCCGACGATCGCCACCCCGGGGTACGCCGTGAGGTCGAGCTCGCGCACGCTCTGCCCGAGGAACGGCGACAGATCCCGTACCTGCAGCCGGTAGAAGCCGTCCTGCAGCGCGTAGTGAACGTCGAGCGTCTCGGCATGTACGGCGAGGTCGGCGGCCGGATGCGCGGGCCGCGTGACCGGCAGCAGTTTGGGGCCGAGCAGCACCGAGATCGCGATCGTGCCGATCACCAACGGCACGCCGACGACCGCGAAGGCGAAGAACGGGAACGGCCCCGCTCCGGCGTCGCTCGCGGCCTCCGACACGATGATGTTCACCGGTGTTCCGGTCAGCATCAGCAACGAGCCGGCGCTGCCCGCGAACGTGAGCGGCATCAGCATCTGCGACGGCGGCTGCCCGATCCGGATCGCCAGCATGACCACCAGCGGGAGCAGTGCCGCGACGGCCCCGTTCAGCGTGATCAGGGCGGACAGCACCGCGCACAGTGCGGTCACGGCGATCAACAGGCGGGTCCGCGTGGTTCCGGCGTACCGGACGATGGTCTGGCCGGCCCACGCGGTCACGCCGGTCGAGTCGACCCCTTCGCTCACCACGAACAGCGTGGCGATGAAGATCACCACCGGGTCGCCGAAGCCCGCGAGGACATCGGTGAAGCCCAGCACGCCCGTCGCCCACAAGGCCAGGGCGACGAGCACCGCGACGACATCGACGGGCAGCCGGTTCCAGACGAACAGGACGACGGCCAGCCCGAGGATGATCAGGCTGAGTGTGCCGTCATCCATCGCCGGGGCCTACCCGAGGTGAACCGGAGCGGACGGACCCCAGGGAATCCCGATCAGGTACCAGGCGATGTAGAACAGCGTCCACGCGACCAGCACGATCCCGGTGTACGGCAGCATCATCGACACCACCGTGCCCATCCCGGCCTTCTTCCGGTACCGCTGGCAGACCAGCACGATGAACGGCAGGTACACCATCAGCGGCGTGATCACGTTCGCCGGACCGTCCCCGACGCGGTACGCCGCGATCACGGTCTGCGGCGCGATCCCGAGCCGGTAGAACAACGGGATGAAGATCGGCGCCAGGATCGCCCACTTCGGGATCACACCGGGCATGATCAGGTCGATGATGAAGACCAGCAGGATGAAGCCGATCAGCAGCGGCAACGCCCCGATGTCCGCACGCTCGAGTAGATCGGCCAGCCCGGTCGCGGCCAGCGTCGACATGTTCGTGTAGTTGAAGTAGGCAATGAACTGCGCGATCAGCAGCATCAGGAAGATCAGTCCGCCGAGGCCGTTGAACGTCTTCACGATCGCGTTGATCACGTTCGTACTGCCGGTCAGCGACTTCGCGCCCTTGCCGTAGCCGAGGCCGGCGGCCAGGAACAACATCGAGATGATGAAGAGCAGGCTGCTCATGAACGGCGAGGACCCGAAGATCTCGCCGGTGTCCGGGTTGCGCAGCGGGGCGTTCGGGATGAACGTCAGTGCCGACACGATCGCGACCGCGACGAGCAGGTAGTAGACCGACCAGCGCAGCCCGCGGGACTCCAGCTTCATCTCCTCCTCGCTGGGCTTGTGGTCGACCGGCGCGTCGTCCGGCGCCTCGGACGGGTCGTACTTGCCGAGCCGCGGCTCGAGGAGGCGCTCGGTGATCACCGTCATCACCGCGGCGCAGAACAGCGTCGCGGCGATGCTGAAGTAGAAGTTGTGGGTGACGTTCAGGTGGGTGTCGGGCGAGACCAGTTTGATCGTCTCGTTGGTGACCTCGGTGATGATGCCGTCGGCCGGAGTGATCAGGACGTTCACGAAGAACGCCGCGCTGACCCCGGCGTACGCCGCCGCGATGCCGGCCAGCGGATGTCGCCCGAGGGAGGCGAACGCCGCCGCGCCGAGTGGTATCAGGACCAGATAACCCGCATCTGACGCGACGCTCGAGATACCGCCGAGCAGCACGATGATGAACGTGATCGCCCCCTTGGGCGCGACTTTCACCATCTTCCGGATGAGCGCGGCGATCAGCCCCGCTTCCTCGGCCACGCCGACCCCGATCATCGCGACCAGGATCACCGCGACCACGCCGAAGTCGTTGAAGTTCTGCACGGCCGTGGTGAAGATGAACCGGATACCGTCGCCGGTCAGCAGACTTTCGGCGGTGATGGTCTCGTGCTTGACCGTGTAGTCCGGGATCGCCGGCGCGGGTGGCGCGTCGTTGCCGGCGACACTGGAGCCGCCTTCGTACTCGGGTGCGACCTGGACCGTGGCCGGCTCCGCGACCTCGGTGGTGACGCTCGTCCCGGCCCAGGACAGGATCTGGGACAGCACGATGACGATCACGATCAGCGCGAGGAAGATCAGCGCCGGGTGCGGGACTTTGTTGCCGACCCGCTCGATCCCGTCGAGGACGCGTTGCATACCGCCCTTCTTGACGGGCTGCTCGTCCGGGACGACCGACTTGGCGTTCATGCCGCGCCGCCCGTCGGCCGGGCGAACCTGAGCGCGAACTCGATCAGCAGCTTGGTGCCGAAGCCGGTCGCGCCCTTGTTCCGCCACGTTCGCGGCGCCGGGAGTTGCGCCGTACCGGCGATGTCGACGTGGGCCCAGGGTTTGCCGTCGATGAACTCCTCGAGGAACAGGGCGGCGGTGATCGAGCCGGCGTTGACGCCGCCCATGTTGGTGAGGTCCGCGATCGTCGAGTCGAGCTGGGAACGGTACGACCGGTGCAGCGGCAACTCCCACACGGGCTCGTCCACCGAGTCACCCGCCCGCCGCAGTTGCTCGACCACACCGGAGTTGTTGCCCATCACACCCGCTATCTCGACCCCGAACGTCCGCAGGCACGCGCCGGTCAGTGTCGCGATGTCGACGATCGCGTCGACCGGTTCCTCGGTCGCCAGCGCCAGCGCGTCGGCCATCACCAGCCGACCTTCGGCGTCGGTGTTGAGGACCTCGACCGTGGTGCCGTTGCGCATCGTCAGTACGTCGCCGAGCTTCATCGCCGACCCGGACGGCATGTTGTCGGTACACATCAGGTATCCGGTCACAGCCGCCGTACAACCGAGGTCGCGCAGCGCCGTCATCGATGCGAGTACGGCGGCCGCGCCGGTCATGTCGTTCTTCATCTGGGCGTGCGACTCGTCGCTCGGCTTGAGGCTGATACCGCCCGAGTCGTACATGACGCCCTTGCCGATCAAGGCGATCCGGCCCGTCGGATCGGCGGGCTGGTAGCGCAGCCGGACCATCCGGGGCGGCTCGACGCTGCCCCGGTTGACGCCGAGGATCCCGCCGCAGCCCATCGCGATCAGCTGCTCCTTGTCGAAGATCTCGACCTCCAGGCCCGCGGCGCCACCGACCTCGGCCGCGACCTCGGCCATCCGTACGGCGGACAGCGTCGTCGCCGGGCAGTTCGCCAGGTCCCGGCCGAGACTGCAGGCCGCCGCAACGATCCGGCCGCGTTCGACACCGGCCGCGGCGGTGTCGTCGTCAGAGGCAACGATCAGCAGCGATTCCAGCGTCGGTTGCTCGGCGTCGCGGCCGACGAAGTACCGCCAGCGTGCCAGCAGCACACCTTCGGTCACGGCCTGCGCGAAGTCCGCCACCGAGACGCCGAAGTCTTCGGACGCGACCTCGACCGCGAGCTTCTTGTGCCATGGAACGGCGCGCGCGAACTCCGCGGCCAGATCACGGACCAGCGTGGCGTCGGCCTCGCCGCGGTCGCCGATCCCGACCGCGACGCGGACGGGACCGTCGGCTCGCGGCAGAACCAGCGTTTGACCGCGCTTGCCGGTGAAACCGGCGGACTCCAGCCCGGCCAGGTCGGTCCCCAGCTCTTCCGGGGGTTCGACACCAGCAGCGACCGGTACGGCGAGCGCGTCCGCCTCGTCCGCGGCCTGCTTGAGCGGGACGACAGCGACCCGAACCTGGTACCGGGTCGAAGGAATCGGATCGAAGTCGCGTGGGATCGTGTTCACGAAACCTCCTCGGCCGGACCGGGATCAGCTTTGCAGCGCCTCGACGAGTTCTTCCTCGCGCTCCTTGGTCAGGTTCGTCTGGATGATCGTCGGGCTGAACGGCTTGAGCGCGTCGACGACGCGATCGACGGTGGCCGACCGGGCCAGCAGGAACACGGCGGCGTGGCCGTCCTGCAGCTCCTGGCCGACCTTCTTGATCAGGTCGTCGTTGATACCGACATCGGTGAGCTTGCCTGCGACTGCTCCGGAGGCCGCACCGACGGCGAAGCCGGCCAGCGGGTTCAGGAAGATGAGTCCGATCAGCGTTCCCCACAGCGCGCCGCTCGCGGCGCCGGCCCCGGTCAGGTTGACGGACTGGTGGATGCGGACCTTGCCCTTGGCGTCCTTGTAGGCGTACGCCGCGTCTTCCCGCTGCAGCAGCTGCTGTTTCGCCAGATCGTCGGTCAGCGCGACGACGCGCTCGGCGTCCTCACGACTGTCCAGACCGAGAACCACCAGATGGGTCATGCGAACTCCTCGATGGCAGGCGCGTCCCTGTGCCGCGCTGGACGGCCTCATCCCATCAACCGGGCCCGCCGCCGACCTCCACCGATTAGGGTGAACCCCCCTCGTGCCGGGCCAGGAACGCGGACAACGGGCCGGGCAGCTCGGCCGGTCGGTCGCCCCAGTCGTAGACGATGACGGTGCCCGCGATCAGGTCGTGCAGGGCCCGATGCTCGCGCTGGAACACGACCGGGACGAAGCCCAGTCCGAGCGGTATGACGCTGATCGGGAAGCCGATGACCCAGCGCAGGGCCTGCCCCGGGTGGATCGCGCCGCCGTCGGTGCGGATGACCCGGAGGCCGACGATGCCCTGGCCCGGTGTCCGGCCGGCGACCGCGAGGAACCCGAACGCGTAGCCGAACGCGAACACCGCCAGTGCGATCGTTGCCGGGAGCGCATGTCGTACCTCGACGCCCCAGAACGAGGTGGTCAGCAGGTTGATGCCGGCCAGGCCGATGGTGAACGTCGTCGCAATGATCAGGATATCGAGTGTGGTCGCGATCGCGCGGCTGACGGCACCGGCGTACTCACCGGTGACCGTTCGGGATCTCGGCGCGGGTTCCCGGCGCAGCAGGCGGCTGACGCCACGGTTGAGGATGGCGTCCAGGCCGGCCAGTTGCCGGCGAACCAGGTCGACGAGTGAGCCTGCCAGCCGGGTCTGGCTCTCGACCACGATCTGCGGCACACCGGACCGGCGGACCAGGCTCTCGACGTCGACCCGCTCGAGCAGACGGTCCAGATCGACGCGTTCGAGCAACCGTTCGACATCCACCCGGTCCATCAAGCGCTCGACATCGATCCGGTCGATCAGGGCATCGAGGTCGACGCGGCTCAGCACCCGGTTGATGTCGACGCGGTCGAGCAAGGCGTCGAGGTCGATATGGGACAGCACCACATCCGGTTGAACCGTTTCGATGACCCGGCCGGTGACCTTGCCGGCGAACCGCCCCAGGACCCCGCCGGGACGGGCATTCACCCGCTCCGGGTGATCCACGGCTACAACAACCCGACGGAACGAGCGGTCCGCAGCGCCGCGGATCTCTTGTCCACCCCGAGCTTGCGGTAGAGCGAGATCAGGTGGGTCTTGACCGTGTTCTCGGTGATGAACAGGGCCTGGGCGACTTCGGCGTACGAACTGCCGAGCGCGAGCTGGTCGAGTACCTCGGCCTCGCGGGCGGTCAGCCGGATCCGGGCGCCGTTCACGACCGCGTCGAGGCGGCGCGGCGGCGGGGTGTTCGCGTCCGGCCTGGTCCGTCCCAGCGGGGTCATCCCGCCGGCCTGACTCCATCCGGCCTGGTAGTCGGACAGCTTCTCCAGCGCGGCCGCCGCGAACGGGTGCGGGTTCGGACCGGTCGCGTGTCTGCGGAGGCGGTCCAGGAAGGCGGGCTCGTCGCCGGCCGAGGTGAGTACGTGCAGCATGCGTTGCGGCGTGACGCGGTTCAGGGTGTCGACCAGCGCGGCCTCGGCGGCCGGGTCGTCGCCGGTCCGGTCCAGCAGAACCGTCCGGAACGAGGCGGCGGCCGACGCCAGCGGCGGGTAGATGTCGGGGTGCTCGAGACCTGCCTCGATCAGCTTCAAGGCGGTCGGGACGTCCTCCTGGATCATCGACGTCATCGCCCGGATCAGCTCGGCCTCGGTCGCATTGCCCGTGCGCTCGAGCACCGTGAGCTGCGCGTCGACCGTGATCTTGTCGCCCAGCAAGGTCGCCAGCCAGGACCGCAGCAACGCCAGGTCCCGCGAGAGGTAGGTCGGCAACGGACCCGCGGCCACCGGGTCACTGGTGAGTTCGGTGAGCGCCTCCCCCAGCCGACCTCGCTCGACCAACAGCACCGCTCGCAGCATCGCACGCAGCCCCGCGACCACGGTGTCGGATCCGGCCACGTCGGCATCCGCGACCTGTTGGAGGTAGCCGCACGCGGTGTCCAGCTCCAGCTCGCTGACCGCCGCGAATCCCAGCACGACCTGCGCACGTACGGCGTACTCCGGCGGGAGGCCGCGCTCTCCCCCGGCGTCAACGGCTGCTCGCGCAGATTGGGCCGCGCTCTGGATCTGGCCGCGGACGTGCTGCACGACCGCGCGGTGGGCGAGACCGCCGGCGATCAGCTGGTGATGCCCCGCCATCCGCGCGGTCACGAGCGCCTCGTCCAGATGGCTGAGCGCGGCGTCCAGCTCGTCCGCCCAGGTCTCCGCGGCCGCGAGCTCGATCAGCAACCACGCCAACCGCTCGGGACCGAGTACAGCGCGCGTCAACAGCGACCTGGCCCGCTCGATCGCCGCATGCACGTCATGCCAGCCGTAGCGCGACTCCCACAACCGCAGCAGTACGGCGTCCGCCAGCGCGTCCGGCGCCGATTCGCTCGCGACCTCGTCCGCCAACGCCGCATCCTGTACGGCGCCGGCCACGTCGCCAGTGACTCGTCGCAGCAGCCCGCGGACGCCGTACAGCTGCGGATGCTGGCCGACGTACCCAGCTGGGAGCGCGTCGAACGCGGCCTCGACCAGCGCGGCCTCGCCCGCGGCAAGGAGTGCCGGCCCGTGGCCGAACAGGATCCGCTCGACCAGCTCGACATCATCCGCATCCAACGCGCTGCGCAACGCCGCTTCGCTGGCGCCGTGGCTCTCGTAGTACAGGGCCGAGCGGTGGTGCGCGGTGACGACGAACTGCCGGTCCTTGGCGCTCGTCGCGATCCGTCGTCGTAGCAGCTCGACCAGGAGTGGGTGGTATCGGTAGAGAGGGTTACTCGCCGACTCGTCGGCGTACGCCGTCACCAGGAGACCACTACCGGCCAGGTCCTCGAGCATCGAGCCGGCCTCGCTGTCACCGCTCAGCACAGCTGCCAGCTGACCCGTCAGCGAAGTAGTCGCGAAGGTGCTCAGCAGCATCGCCAGGACCCGCTCGTCGAGCGTGTTCAGCGTCTCGCCGAGCAGCAGGTCGAGCACCGGCCGCTGGTTGGCGAGCGGCCACACGACATCACCGGACGCCTGCAGCGTGCGGGCAGCGAGTACGAGCGCAGCGGCCCAGCCGGCCGTCTTCTCCTGGACCAGCGAGATGTCGTCCGCGGTCGCGTTCCCGGCATGCGCCTGCACGAGCTCGGTTGCCTCGGCGTCGTTGAAGCGCAGATCCCGCGAGCGCAATGTCAGCGCCATCCCTCGGATCTCGAGCTCGGAGATCGGCAGCGGCAGGTCGTACCGGGTGGCGAGCAACAGCCGGAGCGCGTGCGGCGCCTCCTGCAGGACGCGGGCCAACGCGGCGACCGTTGACGCCGGCAACAAATGGGCGTCGTCGACGACGATCGGGTCGAGCAGCTGCGAATCCTCGGCGCCGGCCACCCGCTCGAGGAATCCCTGCAGCGAGCCGGGCGCCTGCCCGGGCACCCACACCACCGGCTCCCCGGCGCGTCGCCGGCGCGTCACCCAGTCCGAGAGCAGGACCGTCTTGCCGGTACCGGCCGGTGCGATCACCATGGTCAGCGGCGAACCGACGCCCAGATCAAGGGCCGAATGCAACCGCTCGCGGGTGACAAGTGTGAGCGGCGGTCGCGGAGTCTTACCGTCCGCCGACTGCCGGAACGCATCGCGCTCTCGATCGAGCCCCGGGCTCGTCACGCGCGTCACCCCTCCCCTGGGCGGGCGTGCTCTGTCCGAAATCCTTGGAACCCAACTCCTCGTACGTGCCTCGAAAATCGAGACTAACCGGTTCGTGCCGATTGTGGCAGGGGTCGACACACCCTCGTTCGCCGGTGGGGAGCCGCGGCGACGCTCAGTCGCGGCGACGGATCCGCGGCACCTTGGCCCCGATCCAGACCGCGACCACGACGAGCAGACCGATACCGATCAACCAGCCCCACAGGCCCTCGGAGACCGGTCCGAGCCGCCCGAGGCCGAATCCGCCCGGGTCGTTCGCCTGCTGCAGGGCAACGATGTAGGCGATGATCGCGCGCTTGTCCTCGGGGAGCATCACGCTGTCGGAGAAGACCGGCATCTCCTGCGGGCCGGTGAGCATCGCCTGGTACATGTTGCGCGGCGTCGTCCCCATCAATGACGGCGCGTAGCGGCCGTTCGGGAGCGCGCCGCCGCGGCCGGCGAAGTTGTGGCAGGCGGTGCAGTTCGTCCGGAAGAGCTCGCCGCCGCGGACGATATCCGCCTGCGTCACCTTGCTCACGTCGTACTCGTCGGACGACGGGATCGCCGGCCCGGGGGCCAGCGAGGCGACGTACGCCGCCAGCTGGGCGATCTCTTCCTCGGTGTAGACGGGCGGCTTCTGCGGGATCTGCGCCTTGGTCTGGGCAGCGGGCATCCGTCCGGTGCTGACCTGGAAGTCGACCGCGGCCGCGCCGACGCCGATCAGCGAAGGTCCGGCGATCCGGCCGCTACCGTTGGTGCCGCCCTCGGCGTGCAGGCCGTGACAGCTGGAGCAGCCGACCGCGAACAGCCGCCGGCCGGCCTCGATCTGGTCGGACTGGGGACCGTCCGCACCCGTCGCGCTGCGCGGCACCAGCACTGTGTACGCGAGACCGACCGTGACCAGCGCAGCGCCGATCACCAGTGTCTTCGCGAACCTCCGTCGACGCACCGGACCAGCAGACCCTGGTAGCACGCGCATTGTGATCCCCCGATTCGGGTGAGCTTCAGCGAGAGTCGCGTTTCGCCTGCCGGCGGGCGCCCATCGCCCGCGTCGAGGCGTCCTTCTTCAGACCGCCGGTGGTCTTCTTCGCCGTCCGCGGCCGGCTGACCGCTTCCGACTTGGAGCCATCGGTCGCACGCACGGCAGGTGCGGCGGCCTTGGCCGCCCGCGCCGCTTCGAGCCGCTCGGTGCGCAGCTGCATCGAGGCACGGTTGGCAACGACCGAGACTTCACGACTGACCTTCGCCAGTACCGACTCGAACAACTCCGCCTTGTCGCGGTCCCGCTGGTTGCGCGGATACGACATCCCGCGGCCGCCGACGCCCGCCACCGCAGCGCTGGCGCCGCGCCGGTAGTTCTTCACGTACTTCGTGCGTGCGCGCCGGATACGCTGGTGGAGGTCCAGCAGTTCGTCTTCGTCCAGGCCCTTCAACGCGTCCCGCTCGGTCTCCGCGACGAGCAGACGCTCGGCCTCTGTCAACGAGTTCAGCAAGCCTTGGTTCATTGGATTCTCCTTAGCCGCTCTCGCAGAGTACGGACATTTGTACAAGACCGACAAGCCGCCACACGCGCATTGTGATCGACATGAGTGAGAACTCCGTCAAGCAGTCGCAGGGACTGCATGTGGTCCACAGCGGCCGGCCGGAAGCGGCTCCGCTGCTGCTGATCCACGGTTCCGGGGCGTCCGGCGCCTGCTGGGCGCCGATGGTTCCGGCTCTTGCCGAACGCCACCATGTCGTGACGATCGACCTGCCCGGTCTGGGTCATTCGGCCCCGGTGACGTCGTACGACATCCCTGCACAGGCAGCGCGGGTGGCAGCGATGATCGACGCGCTCGAACTCGGGCCGCTCACCGTCGTCGGGCATTCCAGCGGTGGGTACGTCGCTACCTCGCTCGCGGAGCAGCGGCCCGAACTGGTGAAGTCCATGGTTCTGCTCAGCACCGGCCCGAGACTCGAGGTACTCCTCCCGCAGCCGGCGATCATTCGCGCATTGACCGGCCCGCCGCTCGGCCGTCTGACCTGGGCACTGCGTTCGGACAAGCTCATCCGCAAGGGCATCAGCGCAATCTGTGCCGCCGAGGTGGATATCCCGAACGAGCTGGTCGCCGACCTGCGTGGTCTGCCGTACCGCGACTTCGTCGACGTACTGCGTTGCAACGGCGAATACATCACCGAGCGTGGCGTGCCCGAGCGGCTCGCCAAGCTCGACGTACCGCTGCTGGTCGTCTTCGGCGCCGCCGATCCGCGCTGGGATCCGGCGTCGGCCAAGGAGTACGCCGTCGTACCGGGCGCGCGGATCGAGATGCTGCCCGGGATCGGGCACGTGACTCCCCTCGAAGCTCCTGAACTCGCGGCGAGGCTCGTACTGGAGTTCACGGCCTAGCATCGAATACATGCGCTTGACCGTGTCGCCACCTGACTGGGCGCAGGTGGAGATCGCCGTACCACGCTCGCCGGGCAGGCTGCCCGGGGTGCGCATGGCCGGGTTCCGGCACCGTGCGCCGGCGTTCGTGGATATCGCGATGGTCGCGCATCCGTCGGTCACGCTGATCGTCGATCTCAGCGATGACGACGGCATCGTCTACGGCGCACACGGCCGCTCCGAGAAGGGCAGCGCCTTCGTCGGGCTTCTCCCCGGCGAGGTGCACGCGGCCGGGACGCTGGGCGAGTGCCTGCAGGTCCGGTTGTCGCCGGTGGCGGCGGCTCGCGCCTTCGGTCCATCGGCAGAGCTCACCGGGACGGTCGCGTCGTTCGCGGACGTGTGGGGCCGCGGAGCCGGGCATTTCGAGGACAGGTTGCGAGGTGCCGTGTCCTGGGACGAGCGGTTCGCGATTGTCGTGGAGGTCCTCGGCCGGCGGCTGGATGCGTCGGTCGACGCGGAGGTCGCGCACACCTGGCAGCGGACCTTCGCCAGCCGCGGGCGTCTGCGAGTCGACGGTCTGGCGAGCGAGGTCGGCTGGAGCCGCAAACGGCTCTGGGCACGCTTCCGGTCCCAGCTCGGCATCACCCCGAAGCGAGCCGCTCAACTGGTCCGCTTCGACCACGCCGCCCACCTCCTGGCAGCGGGCCGAGCGGTCGCCGCGGTCGCTGCCGAGAGCGGGTACGTCGACCAGTCCCACCTCCACCGTGAGGTCACCGCCTTCGCCGGTACGACGCCGGCCGTGATCGCCGCTGCTCCGTGGCTCGCGATCGACGACATCGCCTGGCCTTCGACACCGAGGAAGTAGTCCCGTCCGGCGGCTACTGTCGGGGGCATGGACCAACTCGTGGTGGATGCGCCGATCGTTGCTGTCACTGTCTATCCGGGTCGCGCACGAGTGACGCGCCGCGGACAGATCACCGTGCCCGCCGGGGATCAGACCGTGTACGTCGAACCCCTGCCGCTGTCCCTGGAAGAGGACTCGGTCCGCGTCGCCGGCCGTGGACCCGCGACCGTCCTCGGCGTGGACGTGGCGATCCAGCATCACCCGCAGGCGCCGGACGAGACCGTCGCCGCGTTGGAGCAGGCACGACTCGATGCCCAGGACGAGGTCACGCAGCTCATCGACGCCGATGACGTCCAGGAGCAGCTCGACACGTTCCTCGCGCAGTTGGCCCGGCGCGCCGGCAACAGCTTCGCGCGCACGCTGGCGTCCGGCGAGGCAGGGGCCGAGCTGGGCGGATTCACCGAGTCGCTCACCGACCGGTTGTCCGCCGTACGGGCGACGCGTCGCGAGCTCGCCGCGCAACGTCGCGAAGCCGAGAAGCGCCTTGCTGCCGCGGACCGTCGCCTGGCCGCGATCGTGCAACAGCGCACGCCCGATCGCCGCGCCGCCGCGATCGCGCTCGCGCTGGAGACCGAGGCCGAGGTGGAGATCGAGCTCTCGTACGTCGTACCCGCTGCCAACTGGACCAGCTCGTACGACGTCCGTCTTACCGGCGACCGCCTGACGCTGAGCTGGTACGGCCTGATCACCCAGCACAGCGACGAGGACTGGCCGGAGTGCGACCTGACCCTGTCGACAGCGAGGCCGACTGTCACCGCGAAGGTGCCCGAGCTCGACCCGTGGTACCTCGACCGCTTCCACCCGCCGATGCCGATGGCGGCCCCTGGCGCGCCTGTCTCACTCGGAATGCAAGTGGCCGGCGGCCCAGACCGCCTCAAGTCCCGAAGGCAGTCCGCGGGCTTGATCCAGGAGCAGGCAGCCTTCGAGGCCGTCGAGGCGACCGTCGAGCAGGGCATGACCGCCGCGAGCTACACCCCGCCCCGGCCCGTCGCCGTACCCGCGGACGGAGCCACGCACCGCGCGACGATCGCCTCAATCGACCTCGATGCCGAGCTGGACTACATCACGGCACCGGTCCGGTCGACCGACGTACATCTGCGCGCCACCGTGGTGAACTCGTCGGCCCACACGCTCCCCGCCGGCAAGGCCTCCGTCTTCCACGAGGCCGAGTTCGTCGGCTCGGCCGCACTCCCGCTCTGGGCACCTGGTGAAGATGTCGAGCTCGCGCTCGGCCTCGACGATCGCATCCGCGTCGAGCGCAAGCTGGTACGCCGGGAAGCGAGCAAGGCGACCCTGGGATCAACGCGCCGGCGTCAGGTCGAGTACGAGACCAAGGTCGAGAACCACACCCCGCGCAACGCCCGGATCACGGTCCTCGACCAGTTGCCGGTGGCACGCGACCACGAGATCACCGTCAAGCCGCTCAGCGCCGAACCCGAGCCGGCCGAGACCACCGACCTCGGCGTCATCACCTGGAAACTCGACCTGCCCGCCGGCAAGGAGACCACGATCAAACTCGCGTTCCGCGTCGACAGCGCCAAGTCCGTCGACCTCACCGGCTGGCGCGAGTAGCCGCTCAGCTCGTCGTGCGAGCGGCCTCGAGGGCGAGGAGGAGTTCCGCCACCGAGCGGGGATCGTTGAGCGAGCGGCCGGTGCGCTCCTCGATCCGGTGCAGGCGGTGGCGGACCGTGTTGGGATGGCAGTAGAGGAACTCGCCTGTCTCGGTGGCCGAGCCGTTGTGGGTGGACCAGGCTGCCAGCGTGTCGAGCAGGACCTCGCGGTCGTCGGGCGCGAGGTCGTCGAGTCCGCCGAGGACGTTGCGCACGAAGTACTGCATGACATCCGGTGCGGCGACGGCCGCCATCGTCAGCGGGGATTCCTCGAACAACGTCACCGCCGACGCGGCCGTCGACCCCGCGAGCGCGACGCGGGCGAACCGTACGGCCTGCCCGGTCGCGTCGAGTTCGTCGTACGGCGGACTCACGCCGACCCGGCCGGTCGCCGACTTGCTGAGGAAATCGACTAGTACGGCGAGACGCCCGGGCGGCACGCACACGACACCGATCTGTAGCTCGGGCAGCAACCGCCACGCAGAGGCGAGACCCACGGACCGCAGCCGCTCTTCCGCCGCCGGCAGCGCCTGCCGACCGACCTCGGGTACCGCCGCCGCCACAACTACGAACGGCCCCTTGTACGGCAGCCGCAGCAACTCGGCGGCCTCCCAGACCGTCCCGCCGCCAGGCATCCGGCCCTCGAGCAGCGCCTCGACCAACGCCGAGCGCTGCTGATCCTGCTCGAGCAGCCGCCGCGACTGCACATCGCGGTACGCGTCCGTCATGGCATCGGTGTACGACGACTGCATCTGCCACAACCGGCTCGATGCCAGCACCAGGACCTGATCAGTGATCCGCGCCGCGGCCGCCTCGGCGCGCACGACGTCCCAGAGGTAACGGGTGCCGACCCGGTACGCCGCCATCACGTCGGCGAGCGGCGCACCCTGCTCGGCCCGCAGCCGACCGGTCTCGCGCGCCGACACCGGATCCGAACCGTCCCCGATCAGCGACTCGAGCATGAACTCGAAGTTCGCCCCGCACGACGCCCGCAACGCCTCGGCCGGAACCAGCCTCCCGGTGCGGTAGAACTCGATCTCGGTCTCGATCGAGGACGCCATCGCCTCGATCAGCTCGCCGCCGCGCGCCCGCAACCGCTCGATCAGGTCCTCGATCTCGGGTTCGTCGGCGCGCCCACTCATCTTCGGAGCATAAGCGCCGTTGTTCGCGGCCACAGTCCGAGCGCGCCGACGTTGGCCGCCGCCCCATCGGTGAAAACGGCGCCCGGCCGGATGGTGGAACCACAGCCCGAGCCACCCACCCCGGAGCAACCCATGACGAACCTCAGCCTGAACCTCTCCGAGTCCGCGGCCATGTACCCGGACCACCCCGCCATCCGGCTGGACGACGACGTCCTCCGCTACACCGACCTCGACGACGCCGCTGCCCGCATGGTGACCCTGCTCCGCGAGTACGGCGTACAGCCCGGCGACCGGGTCGGACTGATGCTGCCGAACGTCCCCGAGTTCGCGATCGTCTTCTTCGGCGTCCTGCGGGCCGGCGGGGTCGCCGTACCGATGAATCCGTTGCTGAAGCGGCGCGAGGTCGAGTACTACCTGGCCGACTCCGGGGCGCGCGTGCTCTTCGGTTGGCACGAGGTCGCCGCCGAGGCCGAGGCCGGAGCGAAGGCGGCCGATGCGCAACTGCTCCCGATCGCACCGCAGGAGTTCCGCGCGCTGGTCGGTGAACGGGAGCCGGCCGAGCTCGTCAGCCGGGACGGCGACGACACCGCGGTCATCCTGTACACGTCCGGCACGACCGGCCGGCCGAAGGGCGCCGAGCTGACCCACGCCGGACTCAACACCAACCAGGCCGTCACCGCCCGGACGCTGACCAAGGTCGGCCCGGACGACGTGGTGATGGGCTGCCTGCCGCTGTTCCACGTGTTCGGGCTGACCTGTGGCCTCAACTCCGCGATCGCCAACGGCGCGACCCTCACCCTGATCCCCCGCTTCTCCCCCGCCAAGGCGCTCGAGGTCATCCAGCGCGACAAGGTCACCGTCTTCGAAGGCGTTCCGACCATGTACGCCGCGATGCTCGGCGTACCAAACCGGGACGAGTACGACGTGAGCACGTTGCGCACCTGCGTGTCCGGTGGGGCCGCGTTGCCGGTCGAAGTACTGCGTGGATTCGAGCAAGCGTTCGGCTGCATCATCCTCGAGGGCTACGGCCTGTCCGAGACCTCGCCGGTCGCGTCGTTCAACCACCCGGACGCGGTCCGCAAGCCCGGTTCGATCGGTACGCCGATCGAGGGCGTGCGGATGCGGGTCGTCGACGAGAACCGGACGCCGGTGCAACCTGGTGAGATCGGCGAGATCCAGATCGGTGGCCACAACGTGATGAAGTCCTACTGGAACAAGCCCGACGAAACCGCCGCGACCATCGACGCCGACGGCTGGCTGAGCACCGGTGACATGGCCCGGCAGGACGAGGACGGCTACTTCTTCATCGTCGACCGGAAGAAGGACCTGCTGATCCGCGGCGGCTACAACGTCTACCCGCGCGAGGTCGAGGAGGTGCTGTACGAGCACCCGGCCGTCGCCGAGGCGGCCGTGGTCGGCATCCCGCACGCGTCGCTCGGCGAGGAGATCGGCGCCGCCATCGCCCTCAAGGACGGCACGTCGGCGACGCCCGAGGAATTGCGCGACTTCGTCAAGGGCCGGATCGCCGCCTACAAGTATCCGCGGGCCGTCTGGATCGTCGACGAGCTGCCCAAGGGCCCGACCGGCAAGATCCAGCGCCGCGACGTCGTCGTACCCGAAGGAGTCCTGCGATGAGCACGCCCGCTGACGAGCTCGCCGCCCCGCTCGACCTGCTGCTCACCAGTGCCGCGGTCGGTCCGCTCAGCCGGTTCATGCCGAACGCGGCGTGGGCGCGGATGGCGGCCGGTCTGGCTGCCCGGCCGCGGACGATGGCACACAGGGTGACGGATCTGGCCGGGGAGCTGGGACAGATCGCGATCGGCCACTCCGACCGTACGCCGTCGCGTCGTGACCGCCGGTTCGCCGACCCGGCCTGGACGCAGAACCCGGTCCTGCGCCGGATCGTCCAGGCCTACCTGGCCGCCGCCGAGGTTGCGGGCGCACTGCCTGCCGATGCCGAGCTGGATTGGCGCGATCGGCAACGAATGACGTTCCTGGTCGACAACCTCGTCGAAGCACTTGCCCCAAGCAACAACCCGGCGCTGAACCCGACGGCCTGGAAGGCATTGATCGACACCGCCGGCCTCAGCAGCGTCGCCGGGGCGCGGAACCTCGTCCGCGACCTGTCGAGCGCACCGCGGGTCCCGAGCATGGTCGAGCCGACCGCCTTCGAGGTCGGTACGACGGTCGCGGCAACGCCCGGGTCCGTTGTCTTCCGCAACGAGATCCTCGAGCTGATCCAGTACACGCCGCAGACCGAGAAGGTCCGCACGGTTCCGTTGCTGATCGTCCCGCCCGTGATCAACAAGTACTACGTCGTCGACCTCGCACCGGGCCGGAGCATGGTCGAGTACTTCGTCCGGCAAGGCCAGCAGGTGTTCACGATCTCGTGGCGGAACCCGGACGCCCGGCACCGCGACTGGGATATCGACACCTACGGGCAGGCGATCCTCGACGCGATGGACGCCGTACGGCGGATCACCAGGACCGACAGCACGCACCTGTTCGCGACCTGCTCCGGCGGGATCCTCGCCTCGATGCTGCTCGGTCATCTCGCCGATCGCGGCGAGCTCGATCGGGTCGCCGGCTTCACGCTGGCGGTATCGGTCCTCGACCAGAGCCGGGCCGGGCTCGCGTCGGCCGCGCTGGACGAGCGGATGGCTGCGGCCGCGATCGCATCCTCTGCATCCAAAGGCTTCCTGGACGGTCGTGCGCTGGCGGAGGTGTTCGCCTGGTTGCGTCCGACCGATCTGATCTGGAGCTATTGGGTCAACAACTACCTGCAGGGTCGGCCGCCGGCGGCCTTCGACGTACTGTTCTGGAATGCGGACACCACCCGGATGACGGCTGGGCTGCATCGAGGGTTCGTCGAGCAGGCGATGACGAATGCGCTCACCGAGCCGGGGGCAGCGACGATGCTGGGCTCGCCGGTGGATCTGGCGAAGGTGACCACGCCGTCGTACGTGATCGCCGGGATCTCGGATCATATTTGCCCGTGGCAATCGTGTTATCGGAGTACGCAACTGCTCGGTGGTGAGAGCCGGTTCGTGTTGTCGACGGCGGGTCACATTGCGTCGATGGTCAACCCGCCGGGGAATCCGAAGGCTACCTATCAGGTGAACGACTCGAATCCCGAGGACTCCGACGAGTGGTTGCGGACAGCAACGACGGAGCAAGGATCGTGGTGGCCGGACTACATCGGCTGGCTCGGGTCGCGGAGCGGTCGGATGAAGGCCGCACCCAAGGCGCTCGGCGGCGGCGGGCTTGCGCCGCTCGAGGACGCGCCCGGCAGCTATGTGCGGGAGTCCTGACGTGGAGATGCTGACAGTTGCCGGGCATCGGATCCGGTACGACGTGCGTCCCGGCGATGCACGTCGTACGCCGCTCGTGCTGTGTTGCGGGATCGGCGCCGGGCTCGAGGTACTGCAGCCGGTGGTCGACCAGCTCGACGGCACGGTGATCCGGTTCGACGTACCGGGTGTCGGGGGTTCGCCGACGGGAGTGTTGCCGGCAAGCATTCCGATGCTCGCGTGGATGGTCGACCGGATGCTGACGCGGCTCGGGTACGGCGAGGTCGACGTACTCGGGCTGTCCTGGGGTGGCGCGCTCGCGCAGCAGCTCGCGTTCCAGCATCGGCGGCGGGTTCGGCGGCTGGTGCTGGTCAGCACGGGTACCGGCGTACTCATGGTGCCTGGCCGGCCGACGACGCTGCTGAAGATGATCACGCCCCGGCGCTTCGGCGATCCGGGATACGCGGCTGGCATGGCGGGCTACTTGTACGGCGGTAGCGCTCGGCAGCACTCCGACACGATTCGGAAGGTCTTCGGCGAGCAGGTACGAGCCGGTTCGTGGCGTGGATACATGTACCAACTGGCGGCCGGGGCGTGCTGGACCAGTCTGCCGTTCCTCGGGCTGATCCGGCAGCCGACGCTCGTCCTCACCGGAGACGACGACCCGATCATCCCGGTCGTCAACGGCCGCATCCTCGCCCGGCTGATCCCTGCGGCCGAGCTGCACATCTATCCCGGCGGGCATGTCGAGCTCGTCACCGAGGCGCCGACGCTGGTGCCCGTCATCACGAATTTCCTGAGGAGGACGCTATGACTACCGACCCGATCGACTTCTACGGCCTCGAACTGCTGCTCGACAACGCCGACCGCGAGCTCCTGCACGCGGTCCGCGAGTTCGGCGACAAGCAGGTCGCGCCGATCATCAACGAACACTGGACCCGGGCCACCTTCCCGTTCGAGCTGGTCCCGGCGTTGCGGGACCTGGGCATCGTCGGTACGCCGTACTCCGGGTACGGCTGCCCCGGTCGCAGTTTCCTGCTCGACGGCCTGCTCGCGATGGAGCTGAGTACGGCGGACCCGTCGATCGCGACGTTCTTCGGCGTACACAGCGGGCTGTCGATGGGCTCGATCTACCTGTGCGGATCGGAGGAGCAGAAGGAACGGTGGCTGCCGGCGATGGCGCGACTCGAGAAGATCGGCGCGTTCGGGCTCACCGAGCCTGAGGTCGGGTCGGGTGCTTCGCGCGGCCTGCAGACGACGGCCCGGCGCGAGGGCGACAGCTGGGTGCTGAACGGTCAGAAGAAGTGGATCGGCAACGCGACGTTTGCCGATCTCACCGTGATCTGGGCGCGGGATGTCGAGGACGGGCAGGTGAAGGGTTTCGTGGTGGAGAAGGACACACCTGGGTTCACCACGACGAAGCTCGAGGACAAGATGGCGTTGCGCGTCGTACAGAACGCGCTGATCACGCTGGACGACGTATGCGTGCCTGAGGAGAACAGGTTGGCGGAGGCGAACTCGTTCCGCGATACCGCGAAGGTGTTGTTGATGACGCGGGCGGGTGTCGCGTGGATGTCGGTCGGGTGTGCGCGCGGGGCGTATCGGCATGCGCTGGCGTATGCGCAGCAGCGCGAGCAGTTCGGCAAGCCGATCGCGTCGTTCCAGCTCGTGCAGGATCTGCTGGTGCGGATGCTCGCCAACACGACCGCGTCCGCCACGCTGTGCGCGCGGCTTTCCCAGCTGCAGGATGCGGGTGCGGCGTACGACGAACACGCGTCGCTCGCGAAGATGTTCTGCACGATGCGGATGCGCGAAACCGTCGGCTACGCGCGTGAGCTGCTCGGCGGCAACGGGATCCTGCTCGAACACAACGTCGGCCGGTTCGTCGCCGACGCCGAAGCCATCTACTCCTACGAGGGCACCCGCGAGATGAACACCCTCATCGTCGGCCGCTCGATCACCGGGCACTCGGCCTTCGCGTGAGTCAGAGCGAGCCCGACAACCAGGCTCGCGCGACCTCGAACTTCTTCTCCAACCGGACGCGTACGGCGTCGCCCACGACCTGCTCGATGCCCTTGCCAACCATCGGCACCGAAGCCGTCACCTGCAGGTCGAACGCCTGGCTGGTCCCCCGCCCGGCCGGCACGATCCGGGTCATGCCGGTCACCTTCACCGGCACCCCGGTCACCTCACCGTCGACGTCCGCCTCCCGCGCGCCGTCGACGTCGGGCCGGTGCCACACCTTCACCTGCGCCAGCTCCAACGTGCTCCCGACGAACCGCCGGGCAACCACCGGCACGTCGAACGCCTGCGTCTGCCAGTGACACCGCATCCTCAAGTCGTCACCCGCATCCCCCACCACCACGTCGTACGACGGCACCCGCAGCCGCTCGAACACCTGCTCCTGGAACGTGACATCGGTGATCATCGCAAACACTTCCTCCGGAGAGGCGTCGTACGACGTGGCGAGCGTCAAATGCATAGTGCACTGAATCACAAGCCCAGGCGCATCCGCAGCTTCGGCGATTCCTGGCCCACCACGACGAACCCGAGCCGCTCGTACAGCTCACGCGCCCGGTTGAGCTCCAACACGTGCAACTCCACAGCGGACGCGCCTGCCGACCTCGCACGATCGACGAGCAGGCGCAACAACGCCGTACCCACGCCGCGGCCCTGCACCTCGGGCGCGATCTCGATCCGGGACACGTAGTAGGTGGCGGCATCGGCCGGTGCGGCCTGGATCATCCCGGCCCGCTGTCCTCCTACCAGGACGATCTCGACGGTCTCCGGCTTGAACCACGCCTGGTGGAACATCCGTTGTACGTCGTCGTCCCACGGGCCCCAGGTCGCCTCGATCACGTCGCCGAGCGTGCGGTGGTGCAGGTCGTACAGGAACTCGTTGTCGGCGGGTGTTGCCGGTCTGAGGCGGATATCTTCCATGGTGGTTGCTTGGGGCAAGGGTTAGGTGAAGAGGTCGACGAGGGCGGAGCCTCGGGTGGTGCGGCGTACCAGGATGCTCTTGCCCTGGCGGATGCGTTCGACCAGGCCGGCGGACTCCAGCGTGTTGCAGTGGTGGGTCGCGGTGCTCGGCGCGCAGTTGAGCTCGGCGGCGAGCCGGCTCATGCTCATCGGCTCCGGCAGGCGGCGCAGGATCTCGGCGCGGACGTGACCGATGACGGTTGCCAGCGCGTCGTCGGACTCGCGGACCGGTAGACCGGCCGGCGACCAGGACGCGAGCGCGCCGGGCAGCGGGTAGCCGACCACAACCGCGACCGGATCGCTGTTCTCGACGACCACGGAATCCGGCGCGGAGATCATCGGCGCCAGCACGATCTTCCGATCGCCCACCGGCACCTTCACACGTCCGTCCAGCTCGAACCCGCCGCAGTCGAACCGGATCCGCGGTGAGAGCGTGTTCAGCAACGTATGCGCCGCACCCCGATCCAGCAGGCTCTCGTGCCGGCGCAGTTCGCTGTCGAGCGCCGTACGCGACCGCGACCAGGCGTCCCGACCCGGACCGCTCCACACGTCCGCGAGCGTGTCACCGAGAGCGCGCGACCACCGGGCCGGTCGCTCCGCCGCCGCGCGCCAAACCTGTGGGATCCGGTCGCCGTAGATCTCGACGAGATTGCCCCGCAGACCGTCGTTGTGGTTGGACCGCAGCGCCTCGATCTGGGTCTCCATCGACAGGTCGCCGACCGGCGTCAACGGCGCGACCGAGGACGGGATCTGCCGGCGTTGCCCCGGCTGCGCGAGCATCGGCCGCAGCGCCGCCCGGCCGGCCGGCGTGTGCATCACCGAGAGCAGCCTGAGCCGCAGCAGCTTCGGTATCCCCTTGCCGTCGCCGAGCAACGCCTGCAGCGCCACCGACAGCATCGACAGGTCGGGCACCAGTGCAGACCGCAGTTCGATGGCCATCCTTTTCTCCCGGTCACGCAGGAAGTCGGTCCTTACCCGATGGTCAGCCCGGCCGGGGGTCATCGACCAACGTTTCAACGATCCTCGAAGTGTTTCCGGACTTGTTCTCGTGACAGGCCGGAAGGGGAGTGACACGGTGCGCGACGTTCGGTAACCTTTTCGTGATGTTCACCGCGTAGCTGACTGAGAACGGGGCTTGGGAAGCGCATGGCCATCGCAGGTGCAAGCACGGCCGCCTACAGGGTTGCCAACCACAGATACACCGACTACGCCGACGATTCCGATGACGAGGACGAGCTGATCCGGCTCGCGCAAGCGGGTGACGGCGCCGCCTTCGGGCAGCTCTACGATCGGTACCTGCCATCGATCTACCGGTACACCTACAGCAAGACCTCGTCCCGCAGCGCGGCCGAGGATCTGACCAGCGAGACGTTCCTGCGCGCCTTCCGCGCGATCGCCCGCCGGCCGCGGGCGCAGCTGAACTTCGCGGCCTGGCTCGTCACCATCGCCCGGAACGTCGTGATCGACCACCACCGCTCCGGCTGGAGCAGGCTGGCGATCGTCACCGACGAGGTCGATCCGCAGATCGACGATGCCGTCGGACCGGAGCAGGCCGCGCTGCTGTCCGTGAGCACGGCCACGGTGCGCGACGCACTCACCCACCTGCCCGACGATCAGCGTGAATGCCTGGTACTGCGCTTCTTCGCCGGCCTGTCGATCAGCGAGACAGCGGCGGCGATGGACCGCACCGACGGGGCGATCAAACAACTCCAGTTCCGAGCCACGAACCGGCTGCGCCAGGTGGTCAAGGAGCGTTGATCCCGGACAGCCACCGTCTCAGGCGGCGAACGCCTGCACCACAAGGGATGCGAACCGGCGCGACGCCGTACTGCGGGTTGCCGGATCCGACACATGTAGGCCGCGGTGTGCGGTCAGCATGATCATCAGATCGCCCAGCTCGAAGTCCTTCCGCAGCCGCCCACGCACCTTCGCGCGCCGGGCCAACGTCGCGACCGATCTCAGCGTCAACTCCCGGCTCTCCGCGACATCGACCGCCTCCGGGTACGTCGCCAGGAACGCATCGGTGAACCCACGGTTCTGCAGGTGCAGTTCGCAGATCCGCTCGATCACCGAACAGAACCCCTGCCACGGATCGGGATCAGCCAGCCCTTCGTCCACGATCGCCTGACACGCACGCATCTGCTCGGCGAACGCCTCGACCGCCAACGCCTGCTTGGTCGGAAACCGGCGATACAACGTCGCAGGTCCAACCCCCGCATGCCGCGCGATCGCCCGCATCGGAACGCCCAGCCCCTCACCGGCGAACAGCACCCGGGCCGACTCGAGAATCCGATCGCGATTGTCCTCCGCATCGGCGCGCAGCTTCTGAGTCATTTGCTCGGTCATCACTCTCACTCTAGCTAACCGGACGCCTGCGTCCACTTAGCCTCGGTGACTATGAAGGCTGTGATCATCAAGGCGTTCGGTGCGCCGGACGGACTGAGCGTTGTCGACCTGCCCAAGCCCGACCCCGGACCAACAGAGGTGCTGATCGCAGTGGAGGCGATCGGTGTCGGCGGTGTCGACGCGCTGATCCGCAACGGGAGCCTCGCCGGCTGGGGGTTCACCGAAGGGCTGGTGCCCGGGTCCGAGGTCGCGGGCACGGTGGTGTCCGTCGGCCACGACGTCGACGAGTCCTGGATCGGTCGGCGCGTGTGGGGCTTCACTGGCCTCGGCGGCGGGTACGCCGAGCACGCGACAGCCGACATCGACGACGTCGTACCGCTGCCGGACGAGCTGTCCGCTGTCGACGCCGTGACGCTCGGCAGCTCGGGGGTCGTGGCCCACTTCGCCTTGGCACACGCGCATTTCGAGCCCGGCGAATCCGTCTTGGTTCGCGGCGCCGCCGGCAGCATCGGCATCCTGACTGTGCAGCTAGCGGCCCGCGGCGATGCGTCCGCAGTAGCGGTCACTACCTCATCCGCCGAGCGCGGCGAACAGCTGAGGAAGCTCGGCGCGACACATGTTCTGGACCGGTCCGGTGAGGGCGACGCTCCCCCGGCGTACGACGTCATCATCGACATCGTCGCCGGTCCGGACCTGCCGAAGTTCTTCGGCAAGCTGAAGCCGAACGGGCGGCTCGTGGTCGTCGGTGTCGTCGGCGGTCAACCACCCGCCGACTTCGGTACGACGTTGATGGCGGCGTTCCGCAATTCGCTGACGTTCTCGACCTTCAGCGCCGACACCGTGCCGGTCGAGCAGCGTCGTACGGTCAGAGCTGACCAGTTCGCCGCCGCGGCTCGCGGTGAGCTGCCGCTGGTTGTGCATGAGCAACTGCCGCTGGACGACGTCGTCCTTGCTCATCGGAAGATCGACGCCGGCGAAGTCTTCGGGCGGATCGTGCTGATCCCTTAGAACTCGTCGACAGGGTCCGGTGTCGCGAGCGCGATGAGGCGTTCCGCGACGAGGGCGCAGCGTTGCTCGGCGGCGTTGCGGCCCTGCCCGGCGTACCGGAGACGTGCTGACGCGGTCAGAGGTTCGGCGCTCACCTCGATCAGCGATCCGCCGGGACGCGGCTGGACCCTGACGGAGATCTGGACCCAACCACCGAGCCCGCTGCGCAGCCGGAGGATCAACTCCCGGTCGGGCCGCCAACGATCGACGACCGCGACGACCAGGCCGCGGCTCTGCATGTGCCGGCCGCGCAGCTCCTTGCCGGTATCGCGTTGCACCACCGAACCGGTCTCCGGCCAGCTCGGCCCGGTACGGAGCGCGGACGGTACGGCGACCATCCAGTCCGCGAACGTCGACGGGTCACGGATCACAGCCATCACGGCGTCAACGCTCACGGCGCCGAACCGCCATGCCATCACCATCGAAGCTGTTTCCCTGTCCGCCGCCCGTACCGAGTCTTGTGTCTACCAGGTGGCCCGGCCACCCGGCAGCTTTCACACGCCCCGTTGAACCACAACCGCCGGGAATTCCTGCATCACGGCGGTGAACTTTTCGGCAGCGTCCGGAATCCAATGCGGTACGACGGGGGCGAGGACGCCTCCGCTGAGGGGAGGACGATCCAGATGTTTCGCAAGACCGTAGGTCTGGCCTCGGCCGCAGTGCTCGCTCTGGGGCTCGGCGCGGCCGCAGCATCGTCGGCGCAGGCGAAGCCGACCGCACAATCAGGTACGACGGCCACCACCGCTGCGTGCGCGCTGCGGCTCGGGTCGGTGACGGCCAACGGCGCGTTCACCAGCCGGATGATCAACGCCACCGCACCGATCACCGTCGGCGGGGTCCGAGGCACGGCCGGGGTGTTCCCGGCGAACGGCGTCCAGCACATCAGCACTGTCGTCGGCCGGCCGCTCGGGGGCGGCGAGGAGTCGAGGTCCGGGCTGACCGTGATGAGCGGCGCCCTGTACTCGAGCTCGTTCGTCGTCGACAGCGAGAGCCAGATCGACCCGCACTACCCGCACAACAACCTCCGGATCGGCGGCGGCTGGGCCAACTACCGGTTCATCGAGCAGTCGATCCACCGGCCGGCGGACGCCGGCAGCCCGGCCCGCACGACGCTCTACGGCCAGCAGACCAACGGCGTCATGAACCGCTGGGTCGCCGACGGCACCAGCTGGCGCTCCACCGGCGGTGTCGGCGGGCTCAGCACGGTGAAGTCGATGACGCTGATCAACCGCACCGACACCTCGGAAACCTTCATCGCCAACACCCGGGCCGGCACGCTGCTGACGGTCACCTGGCCGACGAAGTACAACGCCGTGACGACCGGTAAGACGGTGCGCTCCTCGACCTGGCAGGGCTTCGAGCAGCTCATCGCCACCAAGTGCGGCACAAACGGCACGCTGCTGCTCGGCATCGACCGGGACACCAAGTCCGGTTACCTGTACGCCGTTGGTCACGCCAACGGTGCGAGCACGGTGATCAAGAGCCTGGGCAAGGTCCCGCTGACCTTCTCCGACCCGCAGTACTTCCGCATCGCCCCGCAGTCCGACCCGCTGAACGGCTAGCAACGGACCGCTTCGACACCGCGCCGCCCTCCAGCCTGACCGGCTGGAGGGCGGCTTGTCGTTGTATCCGGTCAGGGGTAGCTGACCAGATACCGCTGCTGGTTGGCGGCGTTGGCCGTGCCGCCGGTGTTGTTGATGACGTTGGAGATCGTCCCGACGCCGCCCAGCGAGACCGAGACCAGGTCGTGGAAGCGGACGCCCGCGGTGTCCGGCACCTCGAACGATCGCGACGCCACGATCGAGGTGTTCGGGCTGAAGAAGCAATAGCTGCCGACACCCCACGCCTCGTGCGTCGTGACGCTGTTCGCGACCTTGTACGCCGCCCAGCCCTGTGTCCCGCCGCCGCTCGACCACGACGCCTGGTCGGGGACGTCGTACGGGAACTCGTTCTGGAAGAAGTACGTGCGACCGCCGTTGCCGTTCCAGAGCACCTCGTACTGCTGGTAGTGCTCGACGAACAGCCCGTACATCGTCACGTTGTTGCCGTTGACAACGAGTCCGTTGGCCGCGGTGTTCACGTTCCAGCCGACGCCGTCGCCGTGGTCGCCGCGCCACAGCCAGAGGTGGTCGCCGATCACGTCGTTGCTGTTGACCTGCAGGCTGACCGTGGCCTTGCCGACGTGCGCGCCGCCGATCCGCACGTACACGTCGTGCAACGAGGTCGGGTTCGTGGCGTGGCTCGCGGTCGAGCCGGCCGGGCCGACCTGGATCAGCACCGGTGAATTGACCGGCCCGGCGTCGACGAGCAGACCCGCGAGCTTCACCCCGTCGACGTCCGCGACGCTGATCGCGGCCTGACCGGTGTCCGGGACCAGCGTGGCCAGACCGAGCCCGAGTACGACGGTGTTCGCGCGGTTCACCCGGATGGTGTCGCTGAGGTGGTAGATGCCCGGCGTGAACAGCAGGTGCTTGCCCTGGTCGAGGGCGGCGTTGATCGTGTCGACGGACGCGCCGGGCTTGACGACGTAGAAGTCCGCGAGGCTGATCGACGTTCCGGCCGGCGCTCCGTGCGACCAGCTGGTCCCTGATGAGCTCGACCGCAGCGCCGGGACGAAGACGTTGTAGTTGCCGGCGGCATCGACGTACAGGAACGGCTTCTCCCGGACCTTCGGCGTCTGGTCGATCACCGTGTGGGACGGGTTCGGGAAGTGCTGTGGCGGCGCGCCGGTGGTGCCGGTGAACACCATGTTCCAGACCGAGCCGTTCCAGCCGCCGAACTCGGAGTTGCGGGAGAACCATTGCTGCTGGGAGCCGGAGACGACGGTGTTGTCGATCTTGGTGTCGGCGAACAGTCCGCCGCTGGCCCAGCCGTCGCCGCCGTTCCAGAGCTGGATCTCCGGCGCGCCCTTGAGGTGCATCCGCCGGTACGGCGCTGCCTGCGAGACGGCCCAGCGCTCGATCTGGCCGGGCGGCGTGGTGACGGCGAGGTTCTCCGCGGACCGCCAGAAGTTCTGGGTCGCGTTGCCCTTGTTGTTCGGGTTGTCGCCCTGTTGCAGCCAGTCCGCCTCGACGCGGACATGACCGTTGAGGTTCACGTCGTCGGGTGAAAGACCGAGGCCGGCGGCCTGGGTGTAGAAGCCGAGGTTCACGTCCGCGGTGTACGTGCCTGGCTTCCAGAGCACGGCGTACCGCTGGGTGCCGAACTGGTTGGTGTGCATCTCGGCGGCGATCTGGTTCAGCCTGTTCTGCATGTCGGCCTGGGGCGTGCTCGGGCTGAACACGGAGACGTTCGGCCCGAGGTCGGGGTTCGCCGGGTCGGTGGGCGGGACGACCGGTCCGCTGCCGCCGTCCGTCGTGTGCACTGCGACCTCCCAGAGCGAGTACCCGTACCCGGTCCCGCGTTGGGTGCCGGTGATCCGGAGGTACCGGCCGGTCCCGGTCACGTCGAGATTCTGTACGCCGCCGGTGCCGGTCGTCGTGGCGTAGACCTGCCGCCAGGTGCTGGCGTCGTCGGACAACTCGAGCCGGAACGCCTTGCCGTACGCCGCTTCCCAGCTGAGCCCGACCTGGCAGACCGCGACGCTCGAACCGAGATCGACCTGCAGCCACTGCGGATCGGCGAACGCGCTGCCCCAGCGCGTGCCGGAGTTGCCGTCGACCGCGGCGGAGGCGGGCAGGCCCGCGTTCTCGGTGGACGACGCGGTGGCGGGGCGGTTCAACGCGACGTTGGTGGATCCACACGCGGCGGCCGTGGCGGCAGCGGCGTCACCAGCGCCGATGCCGCCGGCAACGAGGAGTAGCGCGACAAGACAGCGCAAAGGTTTCAGGGACATAGGAGACCAATCAGTCGGGGCGGGTACTGAGAGAGCGCTCTCTTCGAGGCTCGTCGGCTGAGCGCGGCAGTGTCAAGGGCCCGCCGTTCCCGGAACTGTTCCGGAACTTCTATGCGGATTCGCGGATGATCAGTTCCGGGTCGAAGACGACCGAGGTCAACTTCGCGGCCGGGGTGGCGATCTGGCCCAGCAGGATGTCGGTCATCCGCGCGGCCATCTCCTCCACGGGCTGGGCGACCGTGGTCAGCCGCGGCCGGGCCATCTGCGCGGGTTCGCTGTCGTCGAAGCCGATCAGCGCGACGTCGCCGGGCACCGACCGCCCACGTTCGTGCAGCACGCGGAGCGCACCGACGGCCATCAGGTCGTTCGCGGCGAACACGCCATCGGCATCCGGTACGGCGTCGAGCAGCTCGGTCATCGCCTGCTCGCCGCTCTCCGCGGTGAAGTTGCCGCGGACAACATCGACGTACGGAACCCCGCGCCGCTGCATCGCGCGCTGGAACCCGGACAGCCGGTCGTTCGCGGCCGGCAGGTCGGCCGGACCGGCGATCGTCACGACCCGGCGGCATCCGAGGTCGGCGAGTCGGTCCGCAGCCAGCGCCGCGCCGGCCTCATGGTCCAGGTCGACGAAGCTGATCGGCACCGGAACCGCGGGCCGGGCGAACAGGACGGCCGGGATGCCTGCGTCGACGAACAACCGCGGCAACGAGTCCCCGGCGTGCGTCGACACCAGCAACGCGCCGTCCGCGTTGCCCCGGCGGACGAAGTCGACCGCCTCCCGCCGGGCCTGGTCGGAGTCGGCGAGCATCAGGGTCGGGTGCATCCCGCCGGACCGGAGGTGGCGGACCACTCCCCCGGTGATCCGCCCGAAGAACGGATCCCGGAAGATCTGGTCGGCCGATCCGTCGGACCCCGAGATCACCAGGGCCACGGTCCCCGAACGCCGGTTCACCAGCGTCCGGGCCGCGGCGTTCGGGATGTACCCGGTGTCCTCGATCGCCCGCGTGACGACGGTTCGGATCCGGGGATCGACCGAGGTGATCCCGTTGACCACCCGGGACACGGTGGCCCGCGAAACCCCGGCCGCCTTGGCGACATCCTCCAAGGTCGGCGTACGACGGGATGCGCCGCTCCTCATGACATCGGATCGTATCTCTCGGCAACTCTCACTGTTTGTACACGCCGAACTCGTACAGCGAATAGCCGAACCCGGTCCCGCGTTGCGTGCCGGTCAACCGGACATACCGCCCGGAACCCGCCACCCCGAGGTCGTCGACATCGCCGTTGCCGTCAGCGGTGCTGTAGAGCTGCCGCCAGGTGTTCCCGTCGTCCGACACCTCGATCCGGTAGGCCCGCGCGTACGCCGACTCCCAGACCAGCTGGATGCGGTCGAACGATGTCACCTGTCCGAGATCCACCTGCACCCACTGCGGATCCGACCAGTCGCTGGCCCAGCGCGTCGTCACGTTCCCATCGGTCACGTTCGACGGCGGGTACGGGGCTCCGTCGCCGACCTGCTGGTACGACGAGGCGGTCACCGGCTTGCCGCGGGCCACATTGGTGCCGCTGACCGGAGGTGCGACCACGCGGAACGACCTGGTCTCGATCCCCACGTTGCCATGACCGTCACGGACGTAGTCGTACAGCTTCCACACCCCGAGCCGCTGCGGCACGGTCACCGTGAACGGCCCGTTCCCGCTCGACGGCGTCGTCACCAGCGCCCCACTTCCGTCGATGTACTTCCCACCGGCCTTGAACTCGTGCGTGAGCGCGTCGCCGTCCGGATCGCTGACCGCAACGTTGACCGTGATCGTCCCGCCGGCCGGCACGTCGGTCGTCCGGCTCAGGGTCATGGCGCTGATCAGCGGAGCGGTGTTCCCGCCGGACGGTCCGCCGTACGCCTGTCGCACGGCGTACCAGGCCGGGCTCTTCTCGTTGCCGGGCGTGAGGTTGAACCAGACCGCGCCGAAGTCGTTCTCGCTGCCGTAGTGGAACAGCGTCGCGCCCAGCGCCACGCCGGTGTGCCCGATGATGCAGTTCCAGGCTTGGGTGTAACCGTCCCGCTTCTGCAGGTCGGTCGGCTGGTTCGGTACGCCGTTCGCGTCGTTCGGCACCTCCCACTCGCCGGCCGGTCCGCTCTCGGTGAGGATGTAGGGCTTGGTGTAACCGCCGCTGATCCAGTCCTGCTTCACCTGACAGACGTGCCCGTACGAGTTCACCGCGAGCAGGTCGAGGTCCGGTGCGTACTGCTTGAAGTACGGCCACGCTCCGGTCCACGCGTCCGTCGATGTGACCGGATGGTTCGGGTCGATCGCGTGGATCGCCTTGGCGCCCTCATTGACGAACGTCGCGTAAGCGATCCGCTGCTGCTCGAGCTCGGCACCGGAGTAGCAGTTCTGCAGCCCGAGCACGGACTCGTTGCCGACGTCCCACAACAGCACGCCCTGGTTGTCCTTGTACTCCGTCGTCCAGCGCCGGATCTCGCCGAGCATCGTGGTCTTGTAGTTCGTGTCGGTGACGTAGTTGACGCAACCGCCGCTGCCGGGTCCACCACCAGGTTGGAGCCAGTAGCCGGCGACGACCCGCATGCCGTTCGCGGCCGCCGCGTCGAAGAGAGGCTTGGAGCTCGCGTCGGTTCCCCAGGTACGAACGGTGTTGACGCCGATCGACTTCAACTCGGGCAGCCGTTGCGCGGCTTCTGTTGCCGGTGGCCCCCAAGTCAGACCCTTGACCACCCAGGGCGCGTTGTTGACCAGCAGCTGCCAGTTCCCTTGACTGCCGGCGACGCGAACGGTGCCGGAGCCCTGCGGCGGTCCGCCGGTGCCGGGCGTGCCGTAGACCTGGAACTCCCACAGCGAGTAGCCGTACCCGCCGACGCGCTGGGTGCCGTAGAAGCGGACGTACCGTCCGGAACCGCTCACCGGCAGCGTCTCGGTGCCGCCGTGCCCGGTGGTGGTGCTGTACACCTGGGTCCACTGCGTGCCGTCGGCCGACACCTCGATCCGGTAGCCGGTCGCGTATGCCGCTTCCCACTGCAGCACGACCTGGTCGATAGCGGCCGTCGCACCGAGGTCCACCTGCAACCACTGCGGATCGGCGAACGTGCTCGACCACCGCGTGCCGGGATCACCGTCCACGGCGGCTGTGGCCGGCGTACCTGCGCCTTCACTGGACGAAGCTGTCACCGGTTTGCCCTGCGAGAGCAGGCTTCCGGCCTGGGCCCGTTGCTGGGCAGTCTCGTGCGCGGCCGCGGGCTGGACGAGACTGCCCAGCAACAACAGGCCGACCGCACTCACAGCCGTGAATGAGAAGAGTTTCATCGGGGCGGAACTCCTTCGGGAGAGATGAGAGAGCGCTCTCTCGCGGCACCGATGTTCCTGACCCGCACCCGGCTTGTCAATGCCTCGTCACGCTCCGCCGGTTCCGGAACCGGCGGAGGGTTGACACCGTCGGACGGCCGGAACAAGGTGTTTCAGAGAGCGCTCTCCCGCGATTCGTCCACCCGCGGGCTGCCCGATCCACCGCCCCGCGGAATCCCCCCGACCCGGAGGAGTTCCGTGTTCCCGAGAAAGAAGAGAATCCTGTACGCCGGTGGCACCGCCGCCGGCGTCGTCGCCGCCCTGCTGACCGCCCTCACCGGGTCCGCCGCGCAGGCCGACGACCTGGTCACGCACCACGAGTTCCAGGTCAACTGCACCGTCCATCACCGCGCTCCCGACGACCCGATCGTGTTCCCGAACCTGCCGGGCGCCTCCCACGAACACAGCTTCGTCGGTAACACGACGACGAACGCCGCCACGACGCTGGACAGCCTGAACGGCGCGGGCGCCTACTCGACGACCTGCCTGAATCCCGATGATCTGTCCGCCTACTGGTGGCCGACGATGTTCCGCGGCGACCAGCCGGTCGTCCAGACCTGGGCGCAGGTCATCTACTACAAGTCCGGAATCCTCAACTACCAAGAAGTTCAGCCGTTCCCGCCGGGGCTCCGGTTCGTGGTCGGCAGCCCGACGGCTACGCAGGACGCATTCCGGACCGCACCGGGTGCCGTCGAGGGCTGGGAGTGCGGGGACAGCTTCCACAACTGGGACTTCCCGGCCAGCTGTCCGGCCGGAACCCAGCTCAACATCCGTTACCAGGCACCGAGTTGCTGGAACGGCCGCGACCTCGACTCCGCCGACCACAAGAGCCACATGGCGTACCCGGTCAACGGCGTCTGCCCCGCCTCGCACCCGAACCCGGTGCCGATGCTGGAGTTCAAGATCGCGTTCCCCGCCGACGGCGACCTGACCGGCATCCGGCTCGCCAGCGGTCGCGGGTACTCCTGGCACTACGACTTCTTCAACGCCTGGGATCCGCCCACACTCGCAGCTCTGGTGAGCCACTGCATCAACGGTGGTCTGCAGTGCAATTCCAAGGGTTTCGATCTCTACAAGCCCGACCGCGGCCAGGCCCTGGGCGACAACTACCGCCTCCCCGGCCGCCCCTGAAACCTCCTGCGGTGCCGGGCGTGGGCAGACCCCGGCACCGCAGGCCAATCCCTGGGGACACCTCCATGCCGATCCGCCGCACCCTCCTGCATCTGACCGGCGCCCTCACCGCGTGCGTCGCCGCCGGGGCCCTGACCGCCTGCAGTCCATCCACCGAGCCCGCCTCCAGCCGGCCGGCCCCTGCACCCGCGATCCAGTCCACGTTCAACCCCACCGACGCCGCCTGGCTCGAGCTGATGATCCCGATGGATGAACAGTTCCTCCACCTCCTCGACCTCGTGCCGTCCCATTCGACGAACCCCGCAGTACGACGACTTGCCGCCGGGTTGACGCCCGCCCATCGGACCGAGCTCGCAGCGCTCACCGCGCTCCGCACCCAGGCCGGTCTGCCGACCGCGAACCCGCACGAGGGCCACGACATGCCCGGCATGATGACCGCCGACGAAGTCGTTGCCCTCAGCAATCTCACCGGCGCCGCCTTCGACCGAACCCTCACCACGGAGATCCAGGACCACCTCACCCAGTCCGCCCTGATCACCCGCAGCGTCAAGGCCGCCGGCCACGCCCCCGCCGTCAAGACCCTCGCCACCCGGATCGAGAAGGACCGAACCGCACAACTCGTGTTCGTCCGTACAACAGCCATTGGCAACCAAACGCCCCTACCGTGACACCCGTTCCGTCTCCGCCCCACGGAAGGCTGTCGCATGCGCTTGGTCGCAGTTGGTCTCACGGTTGCGCTGCTGGTTCCCGCCGTACCGGCACAGGCCTCGTTCGATCCGGCGTCGTACGTCGATCCGATGATCGGCTCCGCGCGGGACGGTACGACGTGGCCGGGCGCGGTGCGGCCGTTCGGGATGATCTCGTGGAGCCCGACGAGCACCCGTGGCGACCAGACCAGCACCGGGGCGGCGAACGGATACCAGTACGACGCGACGCGGGTCCGCGGGTTCAGCCTCACGCACCTCAGCGGCGCCGGCTGCAACCCGGGCGCGGCGGGCGACGTACCGATCATGCCGTACGTCGGCGCGGTCGACTCCTCGCCGACGGCCGACACCACGGACGCGAAGTACGCGACGAACTTCAAGCACGAGAACGAGACCGCACGCCCCGGCCGCTACACCGTCACGCTCGACTCCGGCGTCAAGACCGACCTGGCCGTGACGACCCGGGCCGGCGTCGGCGAGTTCACGTTCCCGAGCGACCAGGCCGCCAACCTGCTCTTCCGTACGTCGAACTCCTTGAACGGCAGCGAGGACGCCGAGGTCACCATCGACCCGGACCACCGCAAGGTGACCGGATCGGTGCTGACCGGCGCGTTCTGCGGTCGCCGGGCGAACGGCGGCGTGAACAACCGCAAGACCTACTACCGGTTGTACTTCACCGCATCGTTCGACCAGCCGATCGTTGCCAACGGCACCTGGAAGGACAGCACCCTGGAGCCGGGCAGCACGCACACCACTGGCGGCGAGGGCTACGCCACCGGCGCGGACCGGGCCGGTCGCGGATCCGGCGGGTACGTGACGTTCGCGCCGGGCGCCGCGGTCCGAATGCGGCTCGGCATCTCGTACGTCAGCCTCGCGGGCGCCGAGCAGAACCTGCGCGCCGAACTCAGGCCGAACGTACCCGTCGGCAAGGTCGCCGCCGACGGGTACGCCGACTGGCAGCGCGAGCTCAACGCGATCCGCGTGACCGGCGGGACCGATGCGCAGCGGACCACGTTCTACACCGCGCTGTACCACACGCTGCTGCAGCCGAACGTGTTCAACGACGTGGACGGGCGATATCTGGGCTCCGACCAGAAGATCCATCGCCTCGCGCCGGGCCAGAAGGCGCAGTACGGGACATTCTCGGGCTGGGATCAGTACCGCGCGCACATCCAGCTGCTCGCGCTGCTCAAACCCGATGTCGCAGGTGACTTCGCTCAGTCCATGTACCAGTTCGCCCAGCAGAACAAAGGGATCTGGGATCGCTGGCTGCACAACAACGGTGCCACTCATGTGATGACCGGTGATCCGGCCGCGCCGACGTTGGCGACGTTCGCTGCGATGGGGGTGCGGAACTTCGATACCCGTGGCGCGTTCGACTCGCTCGTGCGCCAGGCCCGGGTTCAGAACGCCGACGCCGAGAACGATGGTGGTTGCCCAGGGCAATGCACCGGGCAACGGCCGGCGCTGGACACGTACCTCGCGAAGCACTACGCGCCGCAGGACGCCTGCCACTGCTGGGGCGGCGCCGCGGAGACGCTGGAGAACTCGCTCGCAGACTTCTCGCTGGCACAGTGGGGCGAGCGGCTCGGGGCTGACGTCGCCGATCTCGAGGACCGCGGCAACTGGTGGAAGAACACGTTCGACCCGGCGGTCGGGTACCAGCGGGCGCGGAAGGCGGACGGGAGCTGGCAGGACGGGTTCAGTCCGTCGACGGACGTCGGGTTCGCGCAGGGCACGACGTCGACGTACACCTGGATGGTCCCGCAAGATGTGTCCGGGCTGGCGGCTCTGATGGGCGGGAACGCCGTCCAGCGGCTCGACACGTTCTTCCACGACGCCGACGGCAACTGGGCCGTGAAAGGCGGGAGCCCGGTGAGGTACGACCCGACCAACGAGCCGGGGCTGCACGCGCCGTGGTTGTACAACGGTCTCGGTGCGCCGTGGAAGACGCAGGAGACCACCCGGGAGATCGTCGACACCGTGTACGGGACCGGGCCATCGGGGCTTCCGGGGAACGACGATCTGGGCACGCTGTCGGCTTGGTACATCTTCGCGGCGATCGGGCTGTTCCCGCAGACGCAGGGGCGGGCCGAGCTGCTGGTGGGCAGTCCGCTGTTTCCGAAGGTCGAGGTACGGCGGAGCAACGGCGTACGGCTGACGGTCGAGGCACCGGCGACGTCAGATGCGAACCAATACGTGCAGGCGCTCAAGCTGAACGGCCACGCGCGGGCCGAGTCGTGGTTGCCGGAGTCGTTCGTCAACTACGGCGGCCGCATCTCGGTGGCGATGGGCGCCGCGCCGTCCACCTGGGGAACACCTCCGATCGACCACTGAGCGGACCCGTTATGCTGGTCGGAGTTTGACCGGTGGTGGGGCTCGCCGGACCGAACCGTCGCTTCGGCGGCCAACAGTCCCTACCTAGGAACCTCTCGGCGTGCGCCGGGGGGTCAGTCCAGGTAGGAGGCCTCTGTGCAGCACCACCCCCTCAACCCGTTGCCCAAGGGGCCGGTCGACTCTGACGTCGACCTGCGGATCGACGGTCGGCAGCGACGTACGCACGACTCGGTCCTGCTGACCGTCATCGCGGTCGGCGGGGCGATCGGCGCGACCGGTCGGTATCTTGTCGGGCTCGCGTGGCCGGGACCGTTGAGCACGCTGCTGATCAACATCGTCGGTTGCGGACTGATCGGGATCCTCATGGTGCTGGTGACCGACGTACTGACCCAGCAACGACTCGTGCGCCCGTTTCTCGGCACCGGTGTGCTCGGCGGGTTCACCACGTTCTCGACGTACGCGCTCGATATCCAGCAACTCGTGACCCGCGGGCACGCGGGCCAGGCGCTCCTCTACCTCGCCGCGACCATCGTCGGCGCGCTGCTCGCAGTCCGTACGACGGTGACCGCGACCCGCGCGCTGATCAGCTGGAGGTCGCGATGATCCGGCTGCTGCTGGTGATCGCCGGCGGGATGATCGGAGCGCCATTGCGGTACGTCGCCGACCGTGCCGTGCAGCGCCGGCACGACTCGCTGTTCCCGTGGGGGACGTTCAGCGTCAACGCGATCGGGTCGCTCGTCCTCGGATTCCTCGCGGGCGCGTCGGCGGGTCTGCCGCATGACGTCCAGCTGTTCGCGGGCACCGGGTTCTGCGGGGTGCTGACGACGTACTCGACCTTCTCCTACGAGACGATCCGGCTGTTCGAGGACCGGGCGCGGTTCCTTGCCGTCGCCAACGTTGCCGCCAGCATCGTCGCCGGACTCGGCAGCGTGTTCCTCGGCGCCGCGATCAGCCAGGCGATCTGGGGTTAGCGGTCGCGCACGGCGATGCCCGGGTAGTCGAGGACCAGTCCTGAAGCGTCGTAGACCAGCTCGCACACGAAGTCGAACGTCGAGGACTCGTAGTGGAAGACGTGCCGGTCCTCGTCGGAGCGCAGCAGTGTGTAGCGCTGCTCGAGCCGGATCACGCTCAGGTCGTCGGCCTGGACGAACGCCGCCGGGACCTCGAACGTCTCGCCGAGGACGAACGGCTGCCGATGGATCGGCAGCGTGTTCGTGACCGCCGACGACTCGAAGTCCACGTCGTCGCATCCGTCGAGGTCGGGCCGAGCCACCCCGCCCACGATCCACCCGCTCGTACTCCGTTCGAGCACGACCTCGCGCTCACCCGTCGCCGTCGAATTCGTCGCGCGCACGGTTCGCGTCTGCCACTCGTCGTCGACGTCGATCTCGTACCCGACGTACCAGGTCGACTCCCCCTCGCGCGCCGACGTCCGGCCGCGCAGCCGGTGACCGTCCACGAAGAGCACCTCGAACCCGACCCGTACGTCGACATGCGTCCACGACGCGGCCCGGGGCATCGATTTCAGCTGCATGCTGAGACCCTAGCCACATGGACCTTGGGCCTGGGTACTCGAGTGGACACTACGACGCGATGCAGCCGACCGATCTGCTGTACGCCGAGGTGCGGCAGCGGCGGGAGACGGGGTACGACGTCGACGAGTTGGTGAGCGAAGCCAACCGGACCGACCCGGCGGACCGGGTCGCGGTGCTCGACCTGCTCGACCGGATGTCGCTCGCGGCCAGGTTGCCCGGCTGGAAGTACGTCGAGCCGGACGAGCTCGAGGACATCTCGGAAACGCTCGGCTCGATCCCTGAGGCATCGAAGGTGGACGACCTTGCCGACAAGATCCACGCCGCCTGGCTCGGGCGGATCGCCGGCTGCAACGTGGGCAAGCCGGTCGAGTCGGGTGACTACTGGACGTCGGCCCGGATCCGCGACTACCTGACGCTCGCCGACGCGTATCCGCTGCGGGACTACGTGCCGGTGCTCGATCCGATGCCGGACGGGTTCGAGCTGACGTCGTGCTGGCCGGAGACCACGCGCGGGAACGTCAAGGGTTCGGCGCGGGACGACGACATCGACTACCCGATCCTGGCGCTGCATCTGCTCGAGACGCACGGCAGTCAGCTGCGGGCCGAGGACGTCGGCGCGGCGTGGCTCCGGCTGTTCCCGGTCGGGCAGGTGTTCACGGCGGAGCGGGCGGCGTACGTGAATCTTGTCGACGGGTTCACGGGTCCTGAGGTGGCGCGGCGTCGTAATCCGTACCGGGAGTGGATCGGCGCGCAGATCCGTGGGGATGTCTTCGGGTACGTGCACGCCGGCGATCCTTGGACGGCCGCGCAGCTCTCGTACCAGGACGCTGCGTTGTCGCATGTCGGGAACGGGATCTACGGCGAGATGTGGGCCGCGGCGCTGGTGGCCGCGGCGTTCACGGCGGCTTCACCGCGTGAGGCGGTCGAGCGGGCGTTGGGCGTCGTACCTCCGCAGTCGCGCTTGGCCGAGGCGATCCGGGACGTGCTGGCATTTGAGGGGTCGTGGGAGGACGCGCTCCGGATGATCCAGGAGCGGTACGGCCACTACTCGTGGATCCACACGATCAACAACGCGGCGATCGTCGCGGCCGCGCTGCTCTGGTCGGAGGGCGACTACCTGACCGGTGTCGGGCGGGTGGTGATGAGCGGCTGGGACACCGACTCGAACGGCGCGACCGTCGGCTCGGTCCTCGGCATCCTCACCGGCACCCGAGACCTGCCCGAGCACCTGATCGCACCGCTCGAGAACCGGACCCGTTCGGCGTTGTTCGGCTTCGACAACTCGGTGATCTCCGACCTCGCCGACCGGACCGCGCGGCTTGCCGTGAACGGCCTGTAGTTCGAGGGCTGACACAGTTACGCAAGATCGCTGGATAACGCCTATCGTTCGTGGCAGACGCTTTCCGTTGGAGGGGTGGATGCTGGACCGGTCGGAGTCGGCCCTGGGCACTGTGCTTCGGTCGCGGTTCTACCGTTCGGCATTCCTCTCGCTGCTGATTGCCGGCGTCGGCCTGTCGGCGGCCACTCCGCAGCTGACGCTCTTCCTGGTCCGCGACCTAGGTACGCCGTTGCCCATCGCCGGGCTGTACTACGTGACGAACGTGGCCTCCCCGATCGCCGGGTTCATCGTCGGCCGCTGGTCGGACCGCAGCCACGACCGGCTCCTGTGGTTCCGGATCTGCTCGGTGGTCGGAGCGCTCGGCTGGCTGCTGATGGCGTCGGCGAACGCGGTCTGGATGCCGTTCGTCATCAGTACGTTGGCCTTGAGCGTCGCGGGCGGGTCGATGGCGCAGCTGTTCGCCGCCTGCCGTGACGAGCTCAGCCGCCATCCGACCCGCGCTGAGAACCGGGTGATCGCGACGATCCGGATGGCCTTCACGACGGGCTGGATCCTCGGGCCGGTGTTCGGCAGCTGGTTCGGCGGGGTGTTCGGGTTGCGGGCCTTGCTGGTCGCGACGGCGGCCTGCGTGTTCGGCGCGATCATCCCGCTCGGCCGTCAGCGGGTCGAGCGGTACGACGACCCGGCGAGAGTCGCGTCCGTGGAGCGCCGGCGGATCGAGCACATGATGCCGTTGCTGGTGTTCACCGCGGTGTGCGTACTGGCGATGACCGGCGACACCATCAAGTTCGGCTACCTCCCGATCTACATGGCCGAGCAGCTCCACGTCTCCGACTCCGTGCGCGGCCTGGTGATCGGCATCCAGCCGCTGCTCGAACTGCTCCTGCTCCCGGTCGTCGCGCGCCTGGCCGACCGCTACGGCCCGATGCGAGCAATGACGGTCGGCGCCGTACTCGGGCTGGCCGGCAACCTCGCCTACGCGCTCAGTACGTCGGTCGCCGGCCTGTTCCTCGGTCAGGTGCTGAACGCGGGTCTCTGGGCCTGCGTCGGCGCGCTGGGCGTCTCCATCGCCCAGCACCTGTACCCGGAAGGCGCCGGCACTGCGTCCGGCGTCTTCCTCGGCGCGATCCCGCTCGGCTCGGCGATCGGCGGCACGATCGGCGGGATCGGCGTGGCGGCGATCGGTCTCCCGCACGTCTTCTTCATCCCCGCCACGCTCACCGCCTTCGCGATCGCCGCCTTCACCGTCCTGAGCGTCCGCGAGGCCCGCGCTAGCTGACGGCCGCCCGGATCGACTCGCGGAGTGAGCCGAGCGTCGCTACGACCGCGGTCGGTTCGTAGCCGCAGTGGGCCATGCAGTTCGCGCAGCGCGGGTCCTTGCCGCGGCCGTAGCTGTCCCAGTCGGTGTCGTCGATCAGCTCCTGGTACGTCCCGACGTACCCGTCGTCCATCAGGTAGCACGGGCGCTGCCAGCCCTTCAGTGAGTACAGCGGGATCGCCCACGCCGTACAGCTGAAGTCGACCTTGCCTTCGAGGAAGTCCAGGAACAGCGGCGAGTGGTTCAGCCGCCACTTCTTCCGCCGGCCGTCGCCGAACGCCTTGCGGAACAGCTGCCGGGTCTCCTCCGGGCCGAGCCAGTGCTCCTGGTCCGGCGCCTTCTCGTACGCGAACCCGGGCGAGATCTGCATGTTGTCGACCTTCAGCTCGTCGTTCAGGTAGTCGAGTACGTCGATGACGTCCTGCGGGCTGTCGGTGTCGAAGAACGTGGTGTTGGTCATCACCCGGAAGCCGGCCGCCTGCGCCTGCCTGATCGCGTCGACGGCCTGGTCGAACACGCCGTCCTTGCAGACCGACTGGTCGTGCCGCTCACGCAACCCGTCGATGTGCACCATCCACGCGAAGTTCTTGTGCGGCTTGAACTTGTGCAGGTGCTTCGGCATCAGTACGGCGTTCGTACACAGGAACACGATCTTGCCGCGGGCAAGCAACTGCCGGACGATCTCGTCGATCTCCTTGTGCATCAGGGGTTCGCCGCCCGCGATCGAGACCATCGGCGCACCGCATTCCTCGACCGCGGCGACCGCCTGCTCGACCGACATGCGCTTCTTCAGCCAGTCGTGGGTCTGCTGGATCTTGCCGCAACCGGCGCATTTCAGGTTGCAGGCGTACAGCGGTTCGAGCTCGAGCAGGATCGGGAACTTCTCCCGGCGCCGGACCTTCTGCTTCATCAGGTATCCGCCCAAGCGGATGGACTGCCGTAGCGGCATGCTCATGGCTGACTCACTTCTTTCGGTAGCGCGAAGCGGACGTCCTCGGTCAGCGTCCCGTTCTCGGTGACGGACACCGGGCCCAGCCCGGACAAGCAGCGGATCAGGTGGTCGACCAGCTCCGGCGGGGCCGACGCGCCCGCGGTGATGCCGATCCGCTCGGCACCGGCGATCAGGTCCAGCTCCAGTTCGCTCGCGTCGTCGACGAGTACTGCGCGGGTGCCGGCGGCCTCGGCGACTTCGGCGAGGCGTTTCGAGTTGGAGGAGTTCTGGGATCCGAGCACGATGACCAGGTCGGACTGCGCGGCGATCTGGCGGACGCCGGCCTGGCGGTTGCTGGTCGCGTAGCAGATGTCGTCTCTCTTGGGTCCGGTCAGGGTGGGGAAGCGTCGTCGCAGTACTGCGGCTGTCTCGGCAGCTTCTTCGACGGCGAGCGTGGTCTGCATGGCGTAGCCGACCCTGGCCGGGTCGGGGAGTTGGACGGTGTCGGCTTCGGCGGGGTTCGCGACGACGATGACGTGGTCCGGGGCTTCACCGACCGTGCCGATCACTTCTTCGTGGTCGGGGTGGCCGATGAGTACGACGGTGGTGTCGCGGGCGGCGTACCGGCGTACCTCGTGGTGGACTTTGGCGACGAGGGGGCAGGTGGCGTCGATGACTCTCAGGTGCCGCTCGTCGGCCTGGCGACGTACTGCTGGGGCGACGCCGTGCGCCGCGAGCACGACGAGGCTGCCTTCGGGGACGGCATCCAGCTCTTCGACGAAGACCGCACCTCTGCCTTCCAGCTCACTGACGACATGCCGGTTGTGAACGATCTGCCGCCGCACATAAACCGGCGCCCCGAACCGCTCCAGCGCCCGCTCCACGGTCTCGATCGCCCGCTCAACCCCCGCACAGAACGACCGCGGCGTCGCCAGCAGCAACCGACGCTCCCCAACAGCCCGCGCCCAAGCATCAATAGCCGGCGCAGTACGCCGCAACTGCGCAAGCCCCCGCGCACCCCGCACCGGCATCCCAACCCGCCGAAGCGGCTCCCCCGGCGTATCAACCACCACCCGCACAACCACGGTCTGCCCGTCATCCCCCACCAACAACCCAGACTCGGTATCAACCCCAATAGCCCCCGTAGCCGCCAACTCAGCTCGCTCACCAGCTGAGTCGACCACGTGGTCAGCCGTAACAACCGGCCCGACGTGAACGGTCAGCCCCAGCCGCCGCAACTCCCCCGCTACCAGGTCGGCTGCAAAACTCTGCACAACCTTTCCGGCGTGGCGGATCTCGCTTGCGACGATTACGTCGCCGGGGGCGATGCCGTCGACCAAGGCGCCGGCTACTCCGGCTACGAGCGTGGGGCCGTGGGTGGGTTTGCCGCGGGAGCGGCCGGTGCGGATGACGGGGGTGGTGAGTTTGTCGCGGAGGGCCAGCCACTCGGCGTACAAGGGGGTGTAGACGACCGGGCTCATCGGTTTCTCCCGAGGTAGCGGCCTAAGGCCCAGATCGGGAAGACCAAGCGGTACAGGTGGTAGCCGATGTAGAAGTCGCCCGGGAAGCCCGTGCCGGTGTAGCGGTGTTCGTCCCAGCCGCCGTCGGCGCGTTGCGTGTCGACCAGGTAGCCGACCCCGCGTCGTACGGCGTCACCCCGTTCACCAGCAGCCAGTAGCGTCAACAGCCCCCACGCGGTCTGCGAAGGTGTCGAGTCACCCCGCCCGATCCACAACGGATCGACGTACGAGCGCAGGTCCTCACCCCACCCGCCGTCCGCGTTCTGATGCTCCTCGACCCACCGCACCGCCCGCCGGATCACCGGATCGTTCCCCGACATCCCCACAGCAATCAACGCAGGTACGACGGCACCGGTACCGTAAACGTGGTTCGTCCCCCACCGCCCGAACCACGACCCGTCCTTCTCCTGGGAATCCAGCAACCACCGCACCCCGCGCTGACACTCAGCAGAATCGGTCCGCCCCTCGGCTGCCAGCATCTCGACCACATGCGCGGTCACATCGGCCGACGGCGGATCGATCACCGCGCCGAAATCGCAGAACGGCAACTTCAACGGCGTCGTGTCGGTGTTGTCCGCATCGAACGCACCCCACCCGCCGTCCGCGGACTGCATCCCGGTCGTCCACTCGACCGCATCGTCCAACGCCTTCCGCAACCGACCCGGCTCCGGATGCTCCACCCGCCGCAACGCCAGCACGATCTCCGCCGTGTCGTCGGTATCCGGATAACCGTCGTTCGCGAACTCGAACGCCCACCCACCCGACACCAACCCGGGGCGCCGCACCTGCCAGTCCCCGGGCGCATCGATCTGCTCCGCGAGCAACCAATCAGTTGCCTTGAGCACCGTCTTGTCATCCGGCTCGACCCCGGCGTCCAGCATCGCCCCGACCGCCAGCCCCGTGTCCCACACCGGCGACTGGCAAGCCTCCAACCACCGCGCCGGCCCCTCAGCGGTCTCCGTGTGCACCGTGAACCCTTCGAGCCCGCGCAACCCCGCCGCCATCACCGGATGGTCGATCGCGTACCCCATCAGATCCAGCGCGATCAGCGAGTACACCCACGGCGGCTGGATCCCACCCCAACCGCCATCGGCCTCCTGCCGAGCCACGATCCACTCGACCGCCCGGCGCATCGCCAACCGCCGCAAACCCTTCGACGGCCCACGCGGCCCCCATCGCGAGTACGCATTCAGTACGACGTCCAGCCGCTGGAACGCCCCTTCGAGTGTCCACGGCGCCGCCTGCGCAGCATCCGCCCTACCAGCCCGCAGCCCTTCGACAGTGAAGGCCACCGGCCGCACCGGACGATGCGCACTCACGATCGTCAGCGGCACGATCGTCTGCCGCGCCCAGCACGCCCAGTTGTAGATGTTCAACGGCACCCGACTCGGCAGGAAGATCAATTCCGGCGGCAGATCAGGACAGTCGTCCCACGACCACAATCCGAACAGCGCCAGCCAGATGTGCGTGAACACCCGAGCCTTCTCGACCCCGCCGTTAGAACGGATGAACGACGCAGCCCGGGCCATGTGCGGCGCACCCGGATCATCACCCGCCATCCGCAACGCGACCCACGACTCCACCGTCGTCGACAGCTCACCCGGCCCGCCCGGGAACGTCGCCCACGTACCGTCCTCACGCTGCTGCGACCGGATCCACCGCGCCGTCTCCGCATCCGTCTGCGCAGTCGCCACGCCGAGGAAGTGCCGCAGCATCAGGTCCTCGGCGTCCATCGTCACGTTGGTTGCCAGGTCGCCCTTCCACCAGCCGTCGTCATGCTGCAACGAACGGAGGTACGACACCGCCGCATCCAAACACTCCTCGACGCGTACGTCGGCCCGTTCGGCGTCGGTCACCTGTTCCGCCGTCACAGCTGCCGCTCCGCGATGAACTGGGCCAACTGATCGAGCTGATCCCGATTGGCCGGCGCGATGCCCGCGGCGTCGAGCGCCTTCCCGGCCTTACGCACCCGCTCATCGGCTTCGGCCAACGCCCATTCCCGCCCGCCGGCGTCCTCCACGAGTGCGGCGGCCCGTCGTACGTCGTCCTCGCTCGGTGCAGCCGTCTCCGTGAACCACGCGGCCAACTCGCGCCCGTGCGCACCGCCGTACTCGAGGGACCACACGACAGGCAGCGTCTTCTTGTGCGCGCGCAGATCGGAGAACACGGGCTTGCCGGTCTTCTCCGGTGCACCCCAGATGCCGAGCAGATCGTCGACGATCTGGAACGCCAGCCCGAGCTCCCAGCCGTACGTGCGGAACGCCTCGCACGTCGCCGCGTCGGCGCCGGCCAGGATCGCCCCGAGCTCGGCCGATGCCCCGAGCAACGAACTGGTCTTGCCGGCCGCCATGTCCACGCACTCCGGCAGGCTGACCGAGTCGCGTCGCTCGAACGCCACGTCGAGGACCTGCCCGCGGATCAGCTCGCGAGTGGCGACGGCGAGTGCGTGACCGGCGCGAACGGCGTACGGCGAGTTGCACTCGGCAAGTACTTCGTCCGCGAGACACGCAAGCGCATCCCCGACCAGGACCGCGGTCGCGTCGCCCCAGATCGCCCAGACGGTACGCCGGTGACGGCGTTGCGTATCGCGGTCCATCAGGTCGTCGTGGATGAGCGAGAAGTTGTGGATCAGCTCCACCGCAACACCGCCGGGAACCGCCGGTTCGGGTGATCCGCAGACCGCCTCGGCGACGAGCAGGGTCAGCCCTGGCCGGATCGCCTTGCCGGAGTTGGCGCCGGTCGGTCGTCCGTGTTCGTCACACCAACCGAAGTGGTACGTCGCGACCAGCCGGGTGTGCTCGTCGAGTCGATCCAACGCGTGCCGCAGCTGCGGGTCGACCAGCTCACGCCCACGAGCCAGCAGATCCAGCACATTAGTTGCTGAAGGCATCCTCTCTACAGCCGTCACGAGACCACATCCTCAACTGACGGCGATGCCGCCGGCGAGGTGCCGAGGACGGAGGCGGCGGCGGCTTCACCGCTGCGGACGGCGCCTTCCATGGTGGCGGGCCAGCCGGTGGCGGTCCAGGCGCCGGCCAGGTGCAGGCCGGGGCGGGTGGTGGTCGCGTCGGGGCGGAAACGGCCGGTGCCTGGGGCCGGCCGGAAGGTGGCATGTCGCTCTCGGGTCACGAAGAACTCCTTCACACGCGCGTCGGCGGCCGCGGGGAGCAGCCGCCGGAGGGCAGGCACCAGTACGTCGCGCAGTTCGGCAACCGGGGTGTCGATCAGCTCATCGGCCGCCGACAACGAGACGGCGAGGTACTGCTCGGCCGAATTGCTTCCACTCTGGACGGTCCGGTCGAAGACCCACTGGAGTGGACTGTCGACGCCGGCAACGAACGGATCGTCGAGCACCACGCGGTCGAACACCACGTGTGCGTTGACGATCGGAGAGCTGCCGAGTGCCTCCGCCCACCCGGCCGGCAGGTCCACCGCGTCGTCCGGCAGCAGGCTCGCGGCCTCCACCGGCGGCACCGCCAGTACGACGTCGTCGTACCTCTCCCCTTCGATCGCCCACGCACCGTCCACCGCATCCAGAGCCCGGACCCGTGCCCGCAACCGCACCGCGACACCTGCAGCAACCAGTGCACGAGCAGCCGCGTCACCGTGCAACTGCTGCAACGGCACCAACGACCAACCGATATCCGCAGCATCACTCCTCTCCAGCAAACCGACTTGGAACACCGTCGCCGCAACAGCGAGCGACGCGTCGTCAGCACGCGCATTCAGCGTCGCAATGCCGATCAGCTCCCACAGCGCCTCGATCGTCCGCGCGTCCTGCCCATGCGCCGCCAGCCAACCGCCGAACGACTGCGCATCCGTCTCCGCAGCGGTCCGATCAACCCGCCCCATCGCCAAGGCGCCCCGCACGGCAGCGACCCGCTCGGCCACACTCAGCCAGCGGTACGTCGCCAGCGCCGGCCCGAGATGCAGCGGCGCCGGCATCCCGTTGCGCCGGATCCGCCCGACGCCACCACGCTTTCCACTCCGCACCGGTACGTCGAGCCGCGGCTGCAGGTGTACCTGATCCCGCACTCCGAGCCGATCGAGCAGCCCGAGGTACGACGTACAGCAGCGAAGAAATACGTGCTGGCCGTTGTCGATCCAGCGCCCGTCCCGCTCGAACGAATGGGTCAGACCGCCCAGCTTCGGCCGTCCCTCCAACAGCACCACTTCACACCCAGCATCGGCCAACTGCAGCGCTGCGGTGATCCCCGCCAGACCACCTCCGACGACGGCGACCCTTCTCATGAGCGGGCTCCCGCCAGCGAGGCGAGCGCGACCTGTGCCTTCTCCCCCGCCGACAACGACAACCGCTGGTTGTACACGAGCACAGGGTTCGCGCCGATGCGGCGGAGTAGGTGGTGGTAGATGCCCGACATCGCGCGGCAGGACGCACCGCTGCGCCAGTCGAGGTACGGGAGCAGGCGCCAGCCGAGCGAGTACCAGTCCTGCGCACGGCCCGCGGCGTACCGGATGTAGCCGGCCAACCGGCCTTGTGGATCGTCGAGGTTGCCGTGCTCATCGAGTTCGATCCGGACGCCGAAGCGTTCCAGTTCGTCGGCCGGTAGATAGACCCGGTCGTTGGTCAGGTCCTCGCGGATATCGCGGAGGATGTTGGTCTGCTGGAGGGCAATGCCGAGCTGGTCGGCGTACAGGGCGAGGGTCTCGAGATCGGACGAGCCGGTCGGGCCGAAGATCGACAGGCACAGCCGGCCGACCGAACCAGCGACCCGCCGGCAGTACACGACCAGCTCGTCGAAGTCGCCGATGCGTACGTCGGTCAGGTCGGTCTCGACACCCGCGACCAGCTCCTCGAAGGCACCAAGCGGCACCGGGTATCGGCGCGCTGCGTCCGCGACCGCGACGTACACAGGCTCGTGGATATCGCCCAGCCGGCCAAGATCCTTGCGTACTGCGGCAAGCGCGGTGCGCTTCTCCTCCAACGGAAGGTCGCCGTCGCCGATGTCGTCGATCCGCCGCGCCAACGCGTACAGCGCCGACAAGGCGTTGCGCTTCGGCGGCGGCAGCAGCCGGATGCCGTAGTAGAAGTTGCGCGCCTCGGTGCGCGTGATGTCCAGGCAGGCTGTGTACGCTTCCTCGACCGTCGCCGTCACCGCGCGACCGCCTTGACCATCAACCGCACAGTGTCCACCTTCGTCGGCGTCGCCTGATGAGCAAGCACATCGCCACCGGTACGACGCAACGCCCGCATTGTCGCCTGACCGCCGGCCACGAACCCGGCCACAGATATCCGGGCCCAGCCGTGCAACCGGCCAACGATCGCTGCACCTTCGTCGAGCATCTTCGCGGCCCTCGCAGTCTCGAAAATCATCAACTCGCGCAGTTGCTGTGTCGCCCGGCGCTGATCGAGATCGGTCTCGGCCACGCCGTACGTCGTGAGGTCGGCCTGCGGCAGGTAGATCCGCCCGGCCCGGCGATCCTCGGCGACGTCCTGCCAGTGCTCGATGAGCTGCAACGCCGTACACACCAGGTCCGACAGGCGTTCGGTCTCGGGATCGTTGACGTCGAAGACGCCGAGCACCATTCGGCCGACCGGATCGGCGGAGAGCCGGCAGTAGCCGATCAGGTCCTCGAAGGTCTGGTACCGCGTGACCGTCTGGTCCTGCAAGTTGGCCTGGATCAGGCGGTGGAAGGGATCGGCCGATAGATCGTGCTGCCGGACGATCGGGCGCAGTCGGCGCAGTACCGGATGGTCCGGCTCTTCGTCGGCCCAGATGCGGTCGAGGTCGACCGTGAACGCACGCAGGGCCGCCGTACGGTCGCCGGTGTAACTGTCGCCGAGCTCGTCGACGGTGCGCGCGTAGCCGTAGACAGCGTGCAGCGACTCCCGGTGCGCGGCGGGCAGGAGCTTCAGTGCGACAGGAAAGTTCTCGGTGTGTTCCTTTCTGCCCAGTTCACGGTCGGAAGCGGCATTCTGCACTCCGTCTGGATGCACAGTTCCATGATGGGAAGCGGTTTCGTGCCAACTCTGCCCCGTTGACGAACATTCGACGAGACAGAATTTGTCACAGGATTACAGTTGGCCCCGATGGGTTCCCCTAGAGGAGTCTTCAATGACCATCGCAACCTTCGACCGTGCTCGGCTCGAGGACGCTTTGCTCGACGGACTGCCTGCCCTGGTGGCCGAGGTGCGGGACCGGCTGGCCGAGCACTGGCCGGACTACGCCGCCTTCCTCGACACCGACCGGGACGCGGTAGTCAAGCCTGCCGAGCTGTTCGTGCATCGGCTGCTGGACATGTCGATCGCCAACCTGATCAACCCGGAGCAGACCACGCTCGACCGCGGCGACGAGACGGTACGGCGGGTGTTCGAGGAGATCGGCCGACGCCAACTGCAGGAGGGCAACGATCTCACCCGATTGCTGACAGCTTTTCAGCTCGGCGCCCGCGTCGCCTGGCGGCATGTCGCCGCCACCGCGCTGCGGCTGGATTTCGCCCCGGACAACCTCGCCGCCTTGGCCGACTCGGTATTTGTGTTCGTCAACCAACTGTCTTTCTCCGCGGCCAACGGCTATTTGCAGGAGCAGATCGAGGACGCGATGGCGCGCGAACGACGCCGCGAGGATCTCGCCAACCTGCTGCTCTCCGGCCGTGCCGGCACCGAAGCGATCCGGACCGCCGCACAGCAGGCCGCGTGGCGGATCCCCGAGACCGCCGCGGTGGTCATCTACAGCGACGGCGACCAGGAGCCGGCCGGTGCACTGGTCGCCCGGCTCGAGCCCGGTGCACTACCCATTCGCCGCAACGCGGTCGTGGTCGGCGCGATCATTCCGGAACCGTCCGGTCCGGGTCGCCGGCTGCAGTTGAGCCGCGAGCTCGCCGGAATGGGTGCGGTGGTTGGCAATTCGGTCGCGCTGGCCCAACTCCCCCGCAGCCTGGAGATCGCCCGGATCGCAGTCCGGCTGCGGAACACCGGCGTACTGACCGACGACCCGGTCTTCGCCGACGAGCATCTCGACGCGCTGATCGTGTGGCGGGACGAGGCGCTGGTCGCCGCGTTGCGCGAGGAGATGCTCGCGCCGCTCGCCGGTGAGACCGAGGCAGCCCGCGAGCGGCTCGCGGAAACCCTGGCCAGCTGGCTGAAGCATTTCGGCGACCGGCAGGCGATCGCGCACGAGCTGAGCATCCACCCCCAGACCGTCCGATACCGCATGGCGCGACTCAGGGCCTTGTACGGCGATCGCCTGGACGACCCCGAATCACGCGCTCGCCTGTTCCTCGCCCTCGAGTGGCCCGGTCCTTAGCCGGACCAACGCCTGGTTGAGGCGAGCGGCCAGGGCCGGACCGTCGATCAGCTGTGGATCAGTCGCGAGACCGATCCCGAGGATGCCTGTCCAGCTCAGCGCACCCACGGCGAGCGGCGTACCCGGCACCAGCGGAAGGATCGGATACACCCGATCGTGGGGCACACCAGCGAACGACATCTGTTCGGTCGTGCCGGGCATGTTCGAGACCACCGCGTGCAGGAATCGTTGCCCGTACACCGTTGGCGCGAACCACCGCGCGAACGGCTCCGGCACGATCCGCAGTCCGGTCGCCAGCACGAACCGCGAGGCCAGCGCCCGCGTCGGCCGCTGCAGCCGCTTCGTCCGCGCTGACACCTCGGTCAGCAACTCGTCGAACGGACGCCCGTCCACCGGCACCTCGACCATGATCGCGGCCGTCGCATTGCCCTCGGCCGCGCTGTCAGGCCTCCGGACCATCGTGGTCACCGAGAAGCGCAGGTACCCGTTCACCGCCTGCGCGAGCCCGGGCGCGACGGCGTACACGCTGTCGGCGAGCAGGGCAATCAAGAGATCGGTGACGCGTACGCCGCGAGCCGACGCGGCCCGGCGTACGACGTCGAGCTCGATCGCTGCGGTGTCGAATTCGCGGCGGAGGGAGCTGGGTGGCAGCTTGGCCGCCGTACCGTCCGTTGCGAGTTGGGCGAGACCGATGGTGGTGGCGACGGCGCGCGTCAGCCGGCCCGGAGCGGCGCCGGACGGCAGCTCGATCTTGGTCGGGGGCTCGAAGAGGCTGAAGGCCTGCAGGACAGTTCCGATGCCGTCAGCAATCGAATGGTGGACCAGGACGACCAGGCCGTCGGCGCCACCAGGGCCGATGTCGCGGACGATCGCGATCCGCCACATCGGGCGGTCCCTCGGCATCGGCTGCTCGGCCAGGTCGGCGACGTACCGCAGCAGGCCGGAGTACCCGTCGGTGGACTGGTGCTCGACGACGTGCCAGTCCAGGTCGACCTCGTCGGCCTCGACCCAGCGCGGCCGGCGCCAGCGCGACGACTTGCCGAGTCGCTGATGCATCCGCGGCAACTGCGCGAACCCGTCCGCGACCAGCTTGCGGACCTCGTCGATCGTCGGCCGCTGGTCGGAGGGTTCGAGGACGACGACGCCGCCGACGTGCTGCGGGGCGCCGGTCCGCTCGATATGCAGGAAGAACGCGTCGGCCGACGGTACGACGATGCCTTTCACCGTGGCATCACCCGTTCGCCGAAGCGGGCCGAGAGCCGCCGGTACAGCCCCGGAGCGAGCGCGCGTACGGCGGGTGCGACGCGAAGCCAGCCGGGGATCCAGATCTCGGCTCGGTCGTTGGCGATGCCATCGACCAGCGCCTGCGCGACGGTGGTGGCGGGCAGCGGACGCGGGCGCTTGCGGTCGTACGGCCGGCCGCGAGCGCTGAAGAAACCGGTGTCGACGACGCCCGGGATGGTCAGGCTCACGGATACACCACTACCACGAATCTCCAGCCGGAGGCTCTCGGCGAAGACGTCGAGGGCGGCTTTCGTGGCGGCGTACACGGCCTCACCGGCGACCGCCGTACGGCCGGCGATCGAGCCGACCAGCGCGACGTGCCCGCTCCCCCGCTCGACCATTGACGGAAGCAAGCACCTGACCAACTGCAGCGGCGCCAGCAGATCGAGCGCGACCAACTGGTCGATCTCCTCGGCCCGCATCTCCACGAACGGCCCCGACCACCCGAGCCCGGCATTCGCGACGAGGATGTCGATCCGCCCATGCACAGCCAGCGCAGCGTCCGCTACCTCAGCAGCCGTCTCCGCAGCCGCAAGATCCCCCAGGACCGGCACGCCGCCGACCCGCGCGGCGACCGCGGCAGTCCGCTCCGCGTCGCGTCCGTGCACCACCACCTGAGCGCCCGATACTGCGAGCCGCTCCGCCACCGCGGCGCCGATCCCCGCCGACGCACCGGTGACGAGTGCAACCTTTCCGTCCAGCCGCATCGCACCTCCCTGTGCTCAGCATGATGCCAAGAGCAACCAGGTGTGCGAGGGGCGGCGTCGACGGATCAGGCTCGGACGGCCAGTGCGGTGAGCAGGGCGGACACGATCCCGCCGTACAGGACGAGCAGGGCAATGAACGGGAGCACGCTGCCGACAGGTGCTCGGCTCCGGATGCTCTTGGTCTCGAAGTAGTTCAGGCTCGGACCCCAGCCGAACGGCGACAGTGGTGGCTCGCCGTTGGCACTCCCTGGCAGCCCGTGACCGCCGTAGGTCGGGATGGATCCGTCTGGCAACGCAGGCGGCGGCGCCGCCTTCTCCTCAAAAGGCACGGTGTTCCTCCCCAGGAACCACCTGCCGTCGCTCCTCAGCATCCCCAGCCGGCAAGGTGTCAGACCCCACTCTGCACTACCAATACGAGACCTGGCATGCCACCAATTCCGGGTGTTCACAGACCGTCAACCTGTAGGCACGTGACGTATATACGCCCGTGCATAACGGCTGGCATCCTCGTGCCGTTCCTTTCCGCCCTGAACTAAGTTCTGAAGGAGCATTTCGATGAAAGTGTCCGCCCGCCGCACGCTCGGCGTGGTCCTCGGAACCGCCGCCCTGATCGTCACCTCGGCCGCCGTCGCGTTCGCCGCGCCGCCGCCGAGCCTCCCGCAGAACGCCGACGGCTACGAGCAGTCGTTCTCGCCGGCCTACGACTACGACGGCGACGGGTGCTACGCCACCCCCGCCATCGGAGCCGACGGCACGCTCAACCCCGGCCTCAACCCGACCGGCGCCGTGAACGGCAACTGCCGCGACCAGTCCGACCTCGACAACTCACAGACCTACTCGCGCGAGAAGTGCAACAACGGCTGGTGCGCGGTCGTGTACGCCAGCTACTTCGAGAAGGACCAGGCGTTGCCCGGCAGCAGCCTCGGCGGCCACCGGCACGACTGGGAGCACGTGATCTCCTGGATCAACCAGGCGTCGAACCAGGTCGAGTACGTGACCACGACGCAGCACTCGAGCCAGGTCACCTACGCCCGCTCGCAGGTCCGGTTCGACGGATCGCACCCGAAGGTCGTCTACCACAAGGACGGCGCGAGCACGCACTTCTTCCGCCTGGCCAACAGCAACGACGAGCCGCCGGAGAACCACTACCACAACTGGCGGTACCCGCCGCTGGTCGGCTGGAACGGCTACCCGAGCACATCGCTGCGCGACATCCTGATGAACGCCGACTTCGGCTCGGCCACGATCAAGATCACCGACAAGGACGACCGGTTCCGCAACCTGCTGAACGCATCCAAGCCGTCCGGGATCCCGTTCGACCCCTGGGCCTGACTATCTGAAAGGGGCGCGCTCAGTCCTGCTGGGCGCGCCCGCCAGGGGTGGTCAGCGAATCCGCGACCAGATCGATCATCGCCTCGTGCCGCTCGGCCGCCGTGTCAGCCTGACCGAGCGCGACCGTGTCCAGGAAGACCCGGCTGACCACGAGCTCGGCCGCCGCCTGCACCCGGTCCGGCTCCGCGACCACATCATCGGCCCCGGCCAGTACGTCGGCCACGGTCTCGGTCGCCTCGGCGAACAGCTCCGCCGCCCGCTCCGCGATCTCCGGATGCCCCTGCGCCTCCCGGAACACGATGGTCCGGGCAGCCCGGTCGTGCTCCAACTCCTCCGCCATCGTCGCCACGACCGCCCGCAACCGCAGCCGTACGGAGCGGCCCTGCGCGACGGACCGCAGTACCTCGCTCGGCGTCGGGCGTTCCTGCACGATCGCGAGCAGCAGGTCGAGCTTGGTCGCGAAGTGGTAGAACACCAGGCCGGACGGTACGCCGGCCTCGTGCGCGATCCGGGCCGTCGACGTCGCGTCGTACCCGTGCTCGGCGAACAGCCGCTCGGCAGTCTCGACGATGACCTGCCGTTTGGTGTGACGCGCGTGCGCGGATGCCGTCATGATTCGGCGGGCCAGGCCTCACCCTTTCGCTCGGCGCCGAGCTCGGCGGCTCGCCGCAGGGACTTGAAGACGTAGTCCGGCACCCGGAGTCCGCGCCGGTTCTCGAACATCAGCTCGTACTCCGCGCGGCCGACCTTGCGCGCGTAGTCGCGCAGCTCGCCCTCGCCGCCCTTGCTGATCTCCAGCGCTTCCATCACGTCACCGAACTCGGCCCGCTGCCGCTTGTTGTAAGCACCCACGACATCGAACGTACGCTTCCGCAACGCGCGCGTCAGCCACCGCTGCCAGCCGGAGAGTTGTCCCCAGAGTTCCTGCGCGGCCATCTGGTAGTAGGCGAAGTGCCCCGGCTCCTGCCGCTTGATCGGCGCGACCACGGTCGCGGCGATCGCTCGCTCGCCGAGCTCGAGCAGTCCGGCGTGAAGCTTGTTGTAGGCAAGCACCGCGGAGCGCTCGGTCGCCAGCCCGGTCAGGTAGTAGAGCATCCGGCTGATGTCCTGTACGCCGGGCATCTTGCCGAGCGCACCGAGCAGCTTGAGCTTGAAGTCGACGTCGGTCAGGTTCGGCTCGTGCGCCTCGATCCCGGCCAGCTCCTGCATCTGGTCCAGGATCAGTCCGTGCCGCGTCTCCTGCGGCATCCAGACGTCCGCGTAGAACCGCCGGTCGACCTCGGGCGGGTCCGGCAGCAGGATGTTCAGCTCCAGTACGTTCCGCTCGACCTCGAGCTCGACCCGGGTCATGTAGGCCAGCACCGACCCGAAGCGCTCGGCCAGCAGCCGCGGACGCTTCATCGTGTAGTCCACGCTCTCGAGCGGAATCGGCGGGTGTTCCTCGCCGAGACGCTCGACGTGGTCGGCCAGCTTGGAGTCTTCCCGGCGCTTGCGGCTTCGCCGGCGCGGGACGGTGGTGATATCGCTCAACGACATAAGGCGGCACCTCGCTCGTTCGACAGGGATGCCAGCTCGATCCCCCACAGGTAAGCCTAACAAAGTAACTGACTGATCAGTCAGTCAGAAGCTGTGACGCCAGCAACACGACAGCGGGCGGCGGTCCAAGAGGACCACCGCCCGCTGCTGCGGGTAAAGCTATTTAGCGATCGTGTAGCTGATTGTGTCGTTGCGCAGCACGTCGCCATCGACCTTCACAATGCGCAGCGTGTGCGGCCCGTTCTTCAGGCCGGTCGCGTTGAACACCTGCTGGTTGGTCTGACGGACATCACCGTGCAGGTTCACCCGGCGTACCAGCTTGCCGTCGACGAAGACGTCGGCGTTCCCCTGGTCCGGAGCGAGCTCCGTGCTCCACGCGACACCCGTGCCGGTGAAGGCGAAGTTGACCGCCGCGCCGTTCGCCGTCGTGGCGTGGATGTCGTCGCGGTAGTCACCCCGGAACCTGAAGTCCAGCGGAACTGTGCCCGCCGCCAGCTTCGCCAGGTACGCCGCCTTGATCGTCACCACGTTCCCGGCGACCGTGTAGTCGGTCCCCTTGACCAGATCCACACCGGCCTTCGAGATGCCGGCGAGCTCGCCCGGATCGCGACCGAGCTGCACGCTGACGTCGGCCGGAGAACCCTTGTCGAACGTCGCCGAGTCCGGGTTCAGCAGGCTCTCCTGCCGGATGTTCAGCTTGTCGAGCAGCATGAACTGACCGGACTTCTTCACCGCGCGGATCGTGTGCGAACCGTTCGGCAGATCGGAGACGCTGTAGACGACCTGTTGCGGTTTGTTGTGTCCCTGCGACGGATCCAGGTACGTGCTCACCGTCTGCTTGAACTGACCGTCAATGTAGATGTCGACGTCACCCTGTCCGGGGTCGGTCTCCGTCACGTAGTCGACGCCGGTGCCGACGAAGCTGTACGAGAACGAGTCGCCGTCGGTCTCGGACCACGCCACGTCGTCCTTGTAGTCACCGAGACCACGACCCGTGCTCTGGTGCCATGTGCCGGTGTAGACGATCTGCGAGTCGTCGTTGTTGACCTCTTGCGTCCGCGAACCGACGTCCGCGGTCTTCGCCTGCGACGAGTCGGTGACCGTGACGGTCAGCGGCTCGGACACCGAAGGTACTTCGTAGTTGTTGTTGCGCTGCCACGCGCCGTCGTACCCGACCCGCAGGTCGTCGTCGTTGACGCGGATCGTGGAACCCTTCTGCGGCGTGACCTTCAGCAGCTGCACGCCGTGGATCGGGATGTCCTTACCGGTGAAGCCGTTCGCGAACTGACCCAGGTCCTTGCGCGCCCACAGGTCGCGGACCTTCGCCGGACCGGTCAGGCCGAGGTCGGACCAGTTGACCGTCATGTCGGAGTCGGTCTGGCCGAGGTTGAACAGGGCAACGGTGTAGCTGCTGTCCGGGTTCAGCGAGTACCAGACCTGCTTGTTGGTCTTCATCGACACCGGCTGCGCCGGGCGGCCGGCCTGGTTGACCGCAATCACTTCAGGATTCGTCAGCAGGCTCAGCCCGTAGTCGTCCAGTCGGGTCATGTCGTTGCCGACGTACATCGGCGCCGCCGAGACCGCCCACAAGGTTGCCGCTGTACGGCGTTCGTCCTTCGTGAGACCGTCCATCTGCCCGTTGCCGACGTCGAGCGAGTCGAGATCGTTCCAGCCGCCCGGTCCTGCGTAGCGCCACCAGTCCGCCAGCTTCGGGAACAACCGGTTGATGTTCTGCCACTGCGTCAGCGCGACGCCCGGGCAGTAGCACTCGACGTCCCACTCGATCCGCCACCCGTTCGCGTACTGCTTCCAGGTATTGGCATAGTTGATGTCGAGAGCCCAGGACAGCTCGAGCCAGATCTTGTGCTTGGCCAGCGCCGCGGACCACGCCTTCACGTCACCCCGGGCGTCGAGCGACAGGTCGCTGATCCCCGAGCCTGGCGTGACGCTGTCGAACTTCAGGAAGTCCAGGCCCCAGGAGCCGAACAGGTCGGCGATCGAGTCGATGTACTTCTGCGCGCAGGGCTTGGAGAAGTCGATCTTGTAGCCGATACCCCAGTAGTCCGCCTTCTGCAGCGGCTGCACCGGCAGGTCACCGGTCTTGCACTCGGGAGCGCCGTACACCGGCAGGTTGGCGTCGATGACCTCCTTGCCGATGCCGGGGATCGCGTACAGGCCGACCTTCTGGCCGTTGGCGTGGATGTGGTCGATCACCGCCTGCAGCCCGTTCGGATAGAGCTTCTTGCTCGGCACCGGCCGGCCGTAACCATCGATCCCGTCGTTCCAGCCGGCGTCGATGTTGATGTTCTTGTACCCGTACGGCTGGAGCTTCTTGTGCATCGCGTCGGACTGCTTGATCAACTGGTCCGCCGAGATCCAGTTCCCGGCGCCGTCGTACACCTGCATGCTGTAGCTGCTCCACCCCATGTACGGGTGCAGAGCGATATCGCCGGCCGGGCCGCCGGACTGGACGGTGGTGGTCGCGACCGCCGGAGCCTGGACGGCCTGCTGCGGGGCAGCCGTCTTGGGCGCGACCGGGGGCGTGCTCTCGGGTGCTGCTGCGGACGTTGTAGCCGTCAAACCTGCCGGTAGCAGTACGGCGGCGACGAGACCGGTAAGCACGGTCCGCACCCTCCTGCTCCGAACGGATCTGGTCATGGCGGTGACCTCTCTGAGAGAACCGAATCGGATAGGATATTGGTTCTATTTACTTAACCGTGTCAAGATTCTGTGCGATATCGGCTCGGATTACTTCCAGGTCGCCGGTCCGGCCGAGCCCGCGTCGTACTCGTCGAGAGGTACTTCGCCGGCGCGCCACGCGGCGAGAACAGGCTCGACGATCTCCCAGCACCGTTCGGCCACGTCACCGCGCACCGAGAGGAGTGGGTCGCCACGGAGGATGCCGCTGAGCACCTCGCCGTACGGCAGGACCGAGGACGACGGCAGCGTCGCGTCGAGGAAGACCTGGCCCATCGTGTACGGGCCGTCGACGCCGAGCGCCGGGACGGACAGGGACAGCTCGCCCGGGTTCAGGCCGATGCGAAGCGTCTCGCCGTCGCGCGCGCCGTTCAGCCCGGAGGGCAGGTGGCGCAGCGGCTTGAACTTGACCACGATCTCCTTGCGCGCGACCCCGAGCGCCTTGCCCGACCGCAGCGTGAACGGCACACCGGCCCAGCGGTTCGTGTCGACCTCGACCGTGACCTCGGCCAGCGTCTCGGTCCCCCGCTCCGCGTCGACGCCCGCTTCATCGGCGTACGACGGAACCACGCGATCGTCAGCGATCCCCGCGGCGTACCGCGCACGCCGGCCCGCCTCGATCGCGGAGCCACGGTAGAGGTGGGTACTGCGGAGCGCACGCGCCATCTCGCTGCGGACCTCGACTGCGTCCATCGTCGCCGGGGCGTCCATCGCGAGCAGCGCGAGGACGAGCAGCAGGTGGCTCTGGATCATGTCCACCAGCGCGCCCGCGTTGTCGTAGTACTGCGCCCGTCCCTCGAGGCCGAGCGTCTCGTCGTACACGATCTCGATGCTCTCGATGTGCTCGGCGTTCCAGACCGGCTCGAACAGGCGGTTGGCGAAGCGCAGGCCGATCAGGTTCAGGACCGCGGTGCGACCGAGGAAGTGGTCGACGCGGTGCACGTTCTCCTCGGGCACGAGCGAACCGACGAGCTGGTTGAGCGCGGCCGCGGACTCGGCGTCGGTCCCGAACGGCTTCTCGAAGGCGAGCTCGGTCCCTTCCGGCAGCTCGAGCTCGCGGAGCTTCTCCACGATCGCGGTCGTCACGGCCGGCGGCAGGGAGAAGTACAGGACGGGGGCGGGCCCGGCAAGCTCCAGGAGCGCGCGCAGGTGCTCGACATCGGTCGGGTCACCGGCGACGTACTCCGTCGTCGCCAGCGTGTCCGCCGCGACCTGGCCGATCTCGCCGTGCGACTCGAACGCGGACCGGACCCGGCCCGTCCATTCGTCGGGGGCGAGCGGTGACCGGCCGGTCCCGATGATCCGCACGCTGGTCGCGCGCGGTCCGGCGAGCAGACTGCCCAGACCCGGCAGCAGCAACCGCGAGCTCAGATCGCCGCTGGCGCCGAAGATGACCAGGGTTCGTTGGCCGGTATGTTGACCTGCACCCGCCGAGGATCGCTCGACCGGTAGCAGGGCCGCATGCGTAGTGATGATGCCTCCCAAGACTCGTGGCTCATCCGTGGAGCCACACCCAAAGACGCAACCGCGCCGAGGGTAATCGCATTCCCGCTAGGAAACGCGCTCTATCTCAGGGGCTGGGTACGGAGAATCCGGGAGACCGAGGTTCCGCCAGACGAAGCGCGGGACCCGGGCCAGGAAGCCGCGGAGGAACTGCGAGCTGTGCGCGATCGCGGGCTGGCTGTGCTCGCCGGGTGAGAACCAGGCCCACTCCTCCTCGATCCGGAACGAGGCCGGCGGGTTCGCCATCAGGTACTCCATCTGGCGCGGGTGGATCACGTCGTACGCAAACTTCGTGTCCTGCGCGTGTACGGCGAACTGCCGGTTGAATGCCTCGCTCTCGAAGCTGATGCCGCCGCCGAACCCCTTGCGCCCGACCTGCAGGCGCGGCATCCGGATCGGCAGCTGGAAACCGAGGATCGGCTCGCTGTGGTTCTCGGTCACCGTCCGGGTCTGCGTGCGGCCCTCGGAGTCGGTGTACGACTCGGTGCGGGTCGTCTTCCAGTGGTGCGTGAACGCGACGAACGGCGGCCCGTCGCCGTCCCGGCCGCGGATGACCTCGCTGGTGATGTGATCGTGACCGCTGCGCGTGACCGGAGTGAACTCCAGCAAGCTGTCGTCGACACCGATCCACCACCAATCGGGGTGGTGGTAGAACGTCAGTCGCGGCTGGGGCTCCGGCTGGATCCAGCGGTCGAGTGGCGCCGCGTCGATCGCCGCCGCGACGGCACCGAGCTGCTCCAGCCAGGCGGCGAGCAGGTCGGGTTTCTGCCGCGGCGGGTTCAGCACCACGAGCTGGTCGCTGTCGATGCTCGCGTTCAGCCCCGGCAGACCCGCGGCCATCGCGCCCAGCTGCGAACACACCTGTGGATTCATCACCTCCGCGGCGAAGTCCGGCTCGAGCGCACCGACCTGCCACCCCGGACCGAGCTGCGGCGGAGCAGGTACGGCGTGCGCGAGGACGCCGTACCGCGGCCGGGTGTCGCCGCCGGTGATCCACAGCTCGGGGAGCCGGCGCGACAACGTCACCATGCCGACCCAGCCCGACCAGTGCGACGTGCTGTACTCGATCACCTGGAACGGCCGGCCGGCTGCGGTCAGGCCGGTGATCTGGTCGTCGGGCTTGCGAACGAAACCGAGCCCGAACGGCGGATTGTTCAGTCGGGCGACGGCCTCGAACGTCGGGCTGTTGACGAAGTTCCAGCCACGCTGCCGGAGCGAGTCGATGTACCGCTGCCGGCGTACGAGCGCGACGATGCCCCAGGTGAGTCCAGCCGCGAACAGCACGATCACGACCACCACGAAGAGCTTCATCGCGCCACGATAGCTGTGGGAGGGGATCAGCCCAGGGCGCCCGGCAGCGGCTCGGCGTGGACGATCTGGAGGCGGCTGACGGCGCGGGTGAGGACGACGTACAGGCGGTGCAGGCCGCGGGCTTCGGCGGCGACGATGTGGGCGGGCTCGGCGACGATGACCGCGTCGAACTCGAGGCCCTTCGCGAGCGTGGCCGGAACGCAGACGAGCCGGACCGTGTCGATCTCGTCCTCGGTCTCGCCGATCAGTGCGACCTCGAGGCCCGCGGCGGCGATCGCATCCCTGAGCGCGGCCACCTGATCGTCCGCGGCGATGAGGGCGACCGAACCTTCGCCTGCCAGCGCGGCCTTGCAGGCGGCGATGACCTCGTCCGCGAGCGTCGACCGGCTGGCCGAGACGACACTCAACGCGTCGGCGACCGTGCGGACCCCGGTCGGCGTACGCAGCGTCGGGGCGATCTCGGGCAGCAGCTTCGCGGCGAAGTTGATGATCTGCTCCGGCACGCGGAACCCACGGTCGAGCTCGGCGACCACACCGTCGCTCTTACCGAGATGACCGAGCACCTGGTCCCACGGTCCCGCCGCCCAGGCGGTCGTTGCCTGCGCGAGATCGCCGAGCACCGTGGCCGAACCGGTCCGGCAGCGCCGGCCGAGCGCCCGCAGCTGCATCGCGGACAGGTCCTGCGCCTCGTCGAGGACGAGATGACCGAGCGATCCGGTGCGCCGCTCGATCAGGTCCTCGAGCTCGTCGAGCAGGACGGTGTCGGCGAACGACCACTTCGCCGACTTCCACGAGCGCGCCGGCTTGTCCCACAACAGCGCCGTACGCTCCTCGTCGGTCAGCGCGGGGGCAGCCTGGGCGAGGAAGTCCGCGTTCGAGAAGAGGCGGTGCAGGACCTGCTCGGGTGCGACGCGAGGCCAGACCGAGTCGAGCACATCCTTCACCGGCTTCGAGCGCGCAACGGCGTTCTGCACTCGATCGTCAGGCGACTCGGCCCGCTCCTCCATCCGGACCAGTACGACGTGCGCGATCCGCTGCGCGAGTGCGTTCCGGCCGGGCGCGTACCGGGTCGACTCGCGCAGGTCCGAGACGATGTCGACGACCTCGTAGTCGTGCACCCGGTAGCGCCGGGATCCCTTGCTGTAAAGGACTCCCTCGGTCGGCGTACCGACGTACGACCACAGCGCACGCCGCAGTACGTCGGCCATCCGGGCATCGCCCTTCAGCCGCTCGGGCTCGGCGTCGTCGATCGCCGCGGTCGGCCGGGTGAGCAGCTCGTCGATGGTGATCTGCCGTACGTCGACCTCGCCGAGCGCCGGCAGGACCTTGCGGATGTACGACAGGAACGAGCGGTTCGGGCCGACGATCACAACGCCGCCGCGGCCGAGCCGTTCGCGCTCGGTGTAGAGCAGGTACGCGACCCGGTGCAAACCGACCGCCGTCTTGCCGGTGCCGGGCGCGCCCTGGACGCAGACGCTCGGATGCAGCGGCGCGCGGACCAGGTCGTCCTGCTCCGGCTGGATCGTGGCGACGATGTCGCGCATCGGACCGGTGCGCGGCCGCTCGATCTCGGCCCGCAGGAAGGCATCCGCCTGGTCAATCTCGGCCACGGCTGTCAGCGACTCGTCCTCGAAGCCGGTCAGGTCGGCGTGGTCCGAGAACCCGTAGCGACGGCGCATCAGCACCCGCTGCCGGTCGCTCTGGGTCGCGCGGTAGAACGGCACCGACAGCGGTGCACGCCAGTCGATCACCAGCGGTACGCCGCTGCCGTCGTGCACATGCCGGCGGCCGATGTAGATCTGGTCGAGGTCGGGGATGGTGCCGTGCTCGTAGTCGAGCCGGCCGAAGAACAGCGGTACGTCGGGCAGGTCGAGGAGTGCGTGGGTGCGCATCTCCTTGGCCCGCTGGTTGGCCTCGTTGGTGAAGCGTTCGTCGTTGTCCTCGCCGCCGATGATCTGGACGTCGCGGTCGACGACCTCGGCGTACATGCGGTGGAGAGCGAGCTGGGCAGTGGTCAGGAAGGCGCGTTCGGCCTCGAGTTCGGCTGCGGCCATGCGAGAGAGCCTCGAATCGTGAGCTGGGTCCCGCCCCGGAGCAGATCCATCCGGTTCGATTCGATCCCGAAAAGACAGGCTGGCGACGTTACCAGCGGCCGAGGTCGCCTGCCACCGAATTAACGCCGCATCCAGCCCGGTACGTCGTCACGGGGAAACTCGGCCAGGTCGGCCGCGTAGATACCTTCGTCGACAGGAATCGACCAGGCCGGCTGATGGTCGTAGTCGAAGTCCGTCGAGAAATGCCCGTCGGCGGTCACACTGATCGTCGCCGTCAGCCAGGTGCCCTTGCCGGGCTGGTACATCGACCGCCGCAACTCCTCGAAGTCGTCCTCGAGTCCTTCGGGCAGCGGATCCAGCTGGGCCGAGTCCACGGTCGCGTCCAGTTCGGCGTACGACGTCGTGCCGCGGTACACCGCGGTCACCTCACGCCATCCGGCCGGCAGCTCCGCGACCAGGGCTCGTGCGATCGTGTCGATCACGCTGATCTCGGTCATCGATCTCCCCGGGCCGTGGGTTTGGTCTCCCTGAAGATACGCCGGGGTGATCGTTTGCCCTCATGGTGGTCGATCACCGTCCGGCTGGACGGGCGGCGCGACGTACCGTTCGGGTGCTTCAGGTCGATCGCCGCGTGCACCTGGATCCCCGACGCACGCAGCGCCTGCCAGCTCTCCTCCATCCGGCGCCAGTTCTCGCTGCCCTTGACGGCGCGGTTCTGCGAACGCGACTGCGCGGTCAGGTTGATCGACTCCCCCGGTCCCTCGAACTTCGTCGCGAACACATGGCCGCCGTCGTCGGTCGGCTGCCGGTCCGCCTCGCCCGCCTCGAGTTGGGCGTCCAGGTTGCGGCGGTCGGCGTTCTCGTCCTTCGGCAGCCAGCCGAGCCAGCCTTCCGCGTGGACGACCCGGCCGACGTCGTCGGTCACGTACAGATAGCGTTCGTCGACCAGGTACACCGCGGACGGCTGCGGGTCCATCAGCCGCGGGTTCCACAGCTCCGCGCGACCCGAGTCTTCCTTGTACAGCGGCCGATCCGCGTACTTCGCCGGCACCACCGGCACGTCGTCCGGGCCGTAACCGACGGCGCGGACGTCGGCCGGATGAGCAGGTTGCTCGATCCGGGCCGACGCCCGCGCATCAGTCATGGGGAGTTTCTACCCCATCAAGGTGTCTCAGCCGTCACTTTCGCTGGCCGGGATCACCGCACCCGGTACGTCGTTCGGCGCGACGATCTTGGTCTCGCCGGGGTACGGCGTGGACCAGTTGTGCGCCTCGTACCAGTCGAAGTGGTTCATCTGGGACGGGTTCGCGAAGTCGGCCTTCGCGTTCGGACCGGTGGTGCGCTGCTGGTCCTTCCACGCCGACCAGGTCGCCGCCATCGACTGCATCCCGGCCGGGACCGTTGCCGTCGGCACCGGTGCCACGTTCGGGTTCTGCGCCGCCGGAACGTCGGCGCCACAGGTCGGCAGCGGGTTCACGCCGCCGGTCAGCGAGGTCCGGTTCGGGACCGCGGTGAACGGTGCGTTGTTCGGCTTGTTGGTGAACGCGCCGAACATCGGGGTGGCGGCGGTGTCCTTCTGGTTCATCGGGTGGATCCCGAGGATCTGCTCGATGGTCCGCATCATCGTGATCTGCGTGTAGTAGTGGCTGTCCGTGACGCCGTGCTGCGCGTACGGGCTGATGATCTGGATCGGCGCCCGGTGCCCGTCGACGTGGTCGAGACCGGCCTGCGAGTCGTCCTCGACGATGAAGATCGCCGAGTCCTTCCAGTACTTGCTGTGGGTGATCGCGTCAACGGTCCGGCCGACGGCCAGGTCGTTGTCGGCCACCTGCGCCGGGCCGTTCGCGGTCCCGCCGGTGTGGTCGTTGGAGTACCAGAACATGTTCAGGTTGGCCGGACCGTTCTTCTTGAAGTCCTTCTCCCAGACCTGTTCCTTGTAGATGTCCGGCACCGTGGTGTCGAACTGCGGGAAGCCCTGGACGGCGACCTTGTTCAGCGACGGGATCGCCGAGCCGACCTGGATCGGGTACTTGGTGTCGGCACCGGTCTGCATCTGCTTGGTGTCGCAGTACAGGTTCTGCCAGCTCGCGCCGGCCGGCTTCTGCTCGATCGACAGGAACTCACCGAAGTCCTTGACGGTCTTGCCGGCCGCCTGCGCGCCGGTCCAGATGAAGCCGCTCTTCTGGTGGCCGAGGGCATCGTTCTCGGTGTCGTAGCTGCGCAGGTACTCACCGGCCGAGGACTCGGTGTACTCCGGGTTGTCGGCCTGCATCAGCCAGTTGTGACCCTCGGCGGAGTTCGTGCCGACGTCGTAGGTGTTGTCGTACAGCCCGAACTGCTTGGCCAGCGCGTGCTGGTTCGGCGTCACGTTCTCGCCGTACTGCGCGAGCGCCGGGTCGCCGTTGCCCTCCGGGATGTCGCCGTACACCTGGTCGTAGGTGCGGTTCTCCTTGACCAGCAGGAAGACGTGCTTGATCGTCGACGGGTCGCCGAGCTTGGCCGGAACCGCGACCGGCTTGCGGTGGCCCTTGTCGGTCGCGAGCTGCGCCGAACCCTTCGTCCAGCCGTTCTGCTCGAAGACCTGACCGGTGTACTGCTTCTGGATGGCGTGGTCGTCGGGCAGCCGGAACTTGGTCAGGCTCGACGTGGTGTCGTGCGTGCCGCGACCGGCGGCGGTGGTGGTACGGCGGGCGTCGATGCCGCGGGTGTTCGACACCACGATGTCCTTGCCGACCTGGGCGAGCTCGGCCGGGAAGTAGTCGGTCGGGAGCAGGCCGACGTAGCTGACCGGCTCCAGCGCGTTCTTGAACTTGTACACCGCGACCGCGTTGGCGCGGCCGAGCGACACCAGCAGGTGACCGTCATCGGTCAGCGTGATGCCGTTCGGCTCGTAGCCGACCGAGGCCTCCGGCCACGGCTGGGTGGCGATGGTCTGGGTGACCTTGCCCCAGCGGGTGTTGATCACCGAGACGGTGTTGCTGGAGGTGTTCGCGACGAACACGTTGCCGTTCTTGGCGTACACCGCGGTCGGGTGCAGACCCACCGGGATGCTGGCCACCGCGGCCGCCGGGTTCTTCAGATCGATCACGCTGACCGTACCGGTCGTGGTGATCGAGTTCTGGTTCGCGACGACCGGCGTGCCGTACGAGTCGAGCGTCGTGTCGCCGGCCTTCGCGGTCCGGCCACCCTCGTTGCTCACGTACAGCTTGTCGCCGACCATGACCATGCCGCGCGGAGCGTTGCCGGTCGCCCAGCTCTGCTTGATCGCACCGGTCGCGGCGTCGATCGCGATGACGCGGTTCTGGCCGTTCACGGCGGAGTACACGGTGGAGCTGTCCGCCGAGAACACCGCCGCAGCCGCCAGCGAGTGCTTGGCGCCGTCGGCCGCGATCGGCACGAACGTCGGGTTCGCCAACGTGCCGTCCGAATTCACGGTGAACTTCCGGTAACCGTCGGTCTGCCCCAGCCAGACCTGCTTACCGTCCGGCGAGTACGTCGGACCTTCCTGGCCGATGTCGTTGCCGGGGATCTTGAGGTCGGCGGCGGCGTTGTTGCCGATGTACTGCTGGACCTTCCAGTTCTTCAGGTCGACGATCGCCAGCGCCATTCCGCCGTCGGTCACGCCTGCGGCCAGATGGGTGCCGTCCGGGCTCACCGTGGACGACATGATCTTGCCGTCCTGGAGCACGAGGCGGTCGCCGATCGGCTTGATGTACTGGTCGGACGAGATGACCTGGCCCTTGTCGGTGACCTGGCCGACCTGCTCGTGTCCGAAGCCGGTTGTCGAGGCCACAGCGGTGCCTGCGAGGGCCACTGCAACAGCCGTAGTGCCTGCTGTTACCAGTGGTACTCTGCGCCGGAGGCGGCTCGACGAGCCCTTTTCGTCACGCCTGCGGCGGCGTGTTACCTGCATGGGAGCTATCCCTTCGGGTTGGTCTTACTTGGCAGGTAGCAGTTCGATGTTGCCGTCGAACTGCCACAGTGGGTTCGGTTCGTCTCCCGACGGGGTCCGGACCAGGAAGAAGCCATTCACTTCTTTCGGTCCGTCCCCGTCGGACACGTACCGACCGAGTGGGTTGATGTCGAGCTGGTAGATCGCCGAGCCGGCGGCCTGCACCCCCGGGATGTGCCAGCTCACGACGCACCGCCAGTCGTTGCCGGGCCCCTGCGCGGCGACCTGGTCGCCGCCCTTGGTGCACTCGGCCGCGCTCTGCAGCTGCTCCTCGGTGACATCGGCCCGATTGAGCTGCTTGGTCTGCAGGCGGTAGAGATGGGCGAACTCGGTCGCGACGGCCTTCTGCACCTTGTCCTGGTCGATGCCCGAACCGAAGCCGCTCACCGGAGCGATGACCGCGGTGCTGACGACGAGCAGTCCGACGAGGGGCAGTAGGCCGGCCGTCACCGCCAGCCGGCCGGAGCCGTCGTGGGTCGGGTTGGTGAAGTCACGCCGTACGAAGAGGAAGTACGCCAGGCCGGTCGCGACGATCGCCCAGACCAGGCTGACCGCGACTCCGATCAGCAAGGGTCCGAGCTGGGCCGGGCTGGTGAAGAGGCCGTTCCAGCTGATGAAGGCGTAGCCGGGAAGAGCGAGGCGGAAGGCGACCGGGACCGGGAGCTGCTGGACGATCTGCATCGCCAGGGCGACCACTGCCGGGAGTAGCAGACCCATCGGCGAGCGGCCGAGGGCGACCGAGCCGAGCAGGCCGATCGCGGCGAGGGCGAGGGTCGGTGCGAGTGCACACAGCCAGGCGAGGAGGACCGCCCCGGCCGCGTGCCCCGGCGAGAGCATGTGCCCGTCGAGACCGATCAGCTCGCGGTTGCCGACCACCAGCAGGCCACTGGTCGTGCTGGACACGACCAGCCCGATCACCAGCAGGAGGATCACGGTCAGACTGGACAGTGCTTTCGAGACGAAGATGCGGCGCGGCGAACGGACCGCCACCAGCAGGTGTCGCCAGGTGCCGAGCCGGTCCTCGGACGCGAACACGTCACCGGCGATCAGCGACGTCAGCAGCGGCAGCGCCCACGATCCCGAGAAGCCGAGCAGGACAAGGGGCCCGGCCCATCCGGTCGCGTGCATCATCCGGCCGAACAGCGTGTCGACCGGGAGCGAGGCCTGCTGGCTGATGATGGCGACGAAGGCCGCCGGGGCCAGCCAGCACGCGATGATCAGAACGCGGACCCGCCACTGCGAGAGCAGCTTGACGAGCTCGAAGCGGTAGCCGCGGACTACTGAGACCTTGCGCGCGACAGGCGCGTCGACGGTGGCGGCGGTGGCCGTCATCAGTTGTTCTCCTGCTGCTCGGTGAGGGCCAGGAACGCGGCTTCGAGGGGCGAGACGACCGGCGCGAGTTCGCGTACGGCGATGTCGTCCTGGACGAGCTGCTTCACGAACTCGTCCAGCGCCGGGATCGTCGCGGAGATGACCAGCAACTCGACGCCGTCCTTGACGGTCTCGTCGTCGCGCAGCCGCACGCCGTTGGTCTGGCGGGCGAGCCGGCGCGCGGCTGCCGGGTTCGACGTGACGACGCGGTACTCGAGCTCGCTGTCCTCAGAGGCCAGCTTGCTGATCGGTCCGGAGAACGCGACCCGTCCGGTCGACAGGATCGTCACGTCGGAGCAGAGCTGCTCGACGTCGTCCATCCGGTGGCTGGAGAGCATGACCGCCGTGCCGTTCGCGGCCAGGCGGGTGAGTACGCCGTACACATGCTTCTTGCCGGCTGGGTCGAGGCCGTTGGAGGGCTCGTCGAGGATCAGCAGACGGGGCTTGGTGAGGAGGGCGGCGGCGAGACCGAGTCGTTGGCGCATGCCGAGCGAGAAGCCGCGGACGCGGTCGTCGGCCACATCGGTGAGGCCGACCTGGGCGATGACCTCGCCGATGTTCATCGTCTGCGTCTCGTCACCGCGGAGCGCGGCCAGCGCGGCGAGGTTCTGTTTGGCGGTCATCGACGGGTACAGGCCGGGACCGTCGACGAAGCCGGCGACCCCTTCCGGTACGGCGAGGGCTCGGCCGACCGGCGTACCGAGGATTTCGAGCGTGCCGCGGTCGGCGACGGCGAGACCGAGCAGCAGGCCGAGGAGTGTGGTCTTGCCGGCCCCGTTGGGTCCGACCACTCCATGGATCTGGCCTGGTGCGACGTCGAGGTCGACGCCGTCGAGCGCGACGACCTCACCGAAGTACTTGGTGATTCCGCGGGCACGGACAGCGGGCGGTGTGTCCATGGTTAATACATTAGAAAGCGATGTACGGTCAGGTGAAGACCGAAGGTAAACAAATGGCGAACTGAATGCAGATCTTGTTGCCGAACCTCTCAGCGGTCTCTCAGCGGCGGGCGTCCTGAGGCACGTACTGGAAGGTCGGGCCGGCCGTGGTGTGGTCGTCCTCGCTCAGCTGCATGAGTTTGAGGGCCTCGGCCTTGAGGGCGAACATCGCGCGGACGGAGTCGCGGATCAGCGTCGGCTCGCCGGTGAACGCCTGCTCCAGAAGGTACAGCAGCGTGCAGTAGGAGTCGTCGAACTCCTCCTGCGCGGCGCGGATCTGCGCGTTGTCGGACCGGTGCGGGTTCGGCTGCATCGGGGACACACCGGTCAGGTCCACCGCGACCGGCTCACCTGTCGGACCGGACGCGGGGGTGTCGCCGCGCTGGTAGCGCCTGCCGAGCTTCAGCTCCATGAACCGGAAGTAGTGCGCGACCTCGTCGCGGTCGGGGTGGAAGATGTCGTGGTCGCCGTCCCAGACCTCGCCGCGCGAGGTCCCCTCCCCCTGCTCGACGATCTCCTCCAGCGCGGCCAGCGCCGACTTGAGATCGGTGATGGGTTGCACGGTGCCGCCGGTGTGATGGAACGGTCCCGCCGTCACCTGACGTGCGAGGTCGCCGGAGAAGACCTTGTCCTCGCCGAGCGTCTCGCACAGGTACCGCAGACCTTCCTCGATCGCGTCGTAGAACTGCCCGATCGTCTCGTAGTGGTCGCTCTCCGCCGGTGATCCCGGCGCCTCGGGCTTCTCCAGCCGCAGGAACATCTCCAACGCATCCGGCCCGAACGGCAACAGCGACAGCTCGACCTGGCCGTGCGGCAACCGGCGCGGGTACCCCGGCAGCATGCCCGGGTAGTCCAGCCGCGGCTCACCACCGACGGCGTTCAACAGGTTCGACGCCAGCGAGAGGTGAATCATCTCCTCGACGAACACGCTGCTCACCAACTCGACCGCATCCGGGTTCCGCGCCGGGTCCAACGAGTACAAGGCACACAGGTACGGCGGAAGCGTCGCGTGCTCAAGCTCGATCGCCCACTGCAGGTGCTGCTGAAGACTGTCGATGGTCCCGATGTGCTGGTTCATACCCACAGAGACAGGACAGCGGCATCGCGTGTGACCGTCACAACCGACCTGGCTGGTCGGTCTTTCCAGGGAGACCGCATCCAACGGGAAGGTGAGCTTCGATGACCGACACGACCGAACAACGCTCCACCGCATGGCAGACCGCGCTGACGATGCTGCAGGAGGTCGAGCCGCCGTTCGTTCCCGAAGGCTTCCACGTGATGACCGTGGTGGTCGAGTATCCGGCCGGGGACCCGGGCGCGCCGCCGCACCGCCACTCCGGGCCGGCCTTCGGGTACGTCGTCGAGGGCGAGATGCTGTTCGAGCTCGAGGGTGAGCCGCCGCGGGTGATCAAGGCTGGTGAGTCGTTCTGGGAGCCGGGCGGCGACGTCATCCACTACCAGGACGGCAACAATCGGTCGGACGTGCCTGTGAGGTTCACGGTGACGATGTTGTGCGCGCCCGGGCAGGAGATGTTCGTGCTGGTGCCTGAGGACGAGCTGACTGCTCGCGCGGACCGACGGGCTCAGCGGTAGGCGCGGGCCTGGAGTTCGAAGAGTTCGGCGTAGCGGCCGCCGGCGGCGAGGAGGTCGGGGTGGGTGCCGAACTCTTCGACCCGGCCGTTGTGCATGACGACGATCAGGTCGGCCATCCGTACGGTCGAGAAGCGGTGTGAGACCAGAACGGTAATGCCGCCGGTCTCGGAGGCGGCGACCTTGGCGGCCTCGGCGTACTGCTCATAGAGCCGGTGTTCCGCCTCCGGGTCGAGCGCTGCGGTGGGCTCGTCGAGCAGCAACAGCAGCGGGCGTTCGCGCATGAACGCACGGGCCAGCGCGAGCCGCTGCCACTGCCCGCCGGACAGCTCGACGCCGTCGGTGAACTTCTTGCCCAGCTGCGTGTCCAACCCATGCGGCAACCCGGCGATCACCGACTCCGCATCACCGCGCAGGATCGCGGTGTGTACGGCGTCCTCGTCGCCGGCCCGCGCGACATCGCCGATCGCGACGACCTCTCGCGCGGTCAGCTCGAACTTCACGAAGTCCTGGAACCCGGCCGAGAGCTGTGATCGCCAGTCGTCCGGCTGGATCGTCGCCAGGTCCACGCCGTCGACCAGGATGCTTCCGGTCGTCGGGTCGTACATCCGCGCGAGCAGCTTGACCAGGGTCGTCTTACCGGCGCCGTTCTCCCCCACCAGCGCGACCGCCGCACCGGCCGGCAGGGTCAGGCTGATGTCGCTGAGGACCGCGGATTCCGAACCAGGGTAGGAGAATCCGACGTTCCGCAGCTCGATGCCCGAGGTGAGTCGCTCCGGCGCAGGCGTCGCGCTCGAGCGCCACGAGTTCTGCTTCGCGTACTCACGCAGCCAGTCGTACCGGCTGAAGCTGCGCACGACCTCGCCGACCCAGTACACGTTCTGCGCGATACCGCCGGTCATCTGATCGACCTGTGGCGCAAGCAGCAGCACGAGTACGACGTCGCCCGCCGTGGCCTGACCGTTCCGCGCGCGGGCGATCACCCACACGATCGCCGCGGCGTACGCGAGACCGAACACGAGCCGCACCGAGCCGTCGACCTTGCCACCCCAGCGGGCAGCCGCGACGCGACGCTCGAACCGCTCGGTCTGCAACGCGAAGATCTTGTCCAGCAAGACCTTCCCGAGCCCGAACACCCGCAACTCGAGACCGGTCCGCGGATCCTTCGCCACCTCGATCAGCCGGTCGACCAGCCGCTCCTGCGGCAGCGAATCCTCCCAGGCCTTCTGCTGCCGCGTGCTGCTCAGGTACGCCGACCAGATGCGCGCGCAGCCGAGCAACGGGAGAACGAGCAGCAGCGGATGCACCGACCCGAGCAGCGTCAACACGGTCGCGGTGTTGGTCACCGTGGCGAACGCCCACAGCAGCACCTCGGCGCCGACGCCCATCCGCCACGCACGCTCGCGCACCAACTCGAGCCGGTCCGCGACATCGGGCCGCTCGTGATGCGTCAGCCCGGGGATCCCGGTCGTCACGTCGAGCAGGTCCGCGTGCACGCGACCGGCCATCCGCTCCTGCGCGGTGTCCTGCAGCGGCCAGCCCAGTCCGTCCGCGACGAACGAGACCGCGAGGCCGCCGATGATGATCCCGATGCCGAGGGCGATCGTGCTCGACTGGTCCGACGCGATCCCGTCGACGAGCCGGCTCACGCCGTACGTCTGGGTCGGTGCGGTGATGGCGCGGGCCGCGACGAGGACGGCCGAGATCGTCATCAGCCCCGGCGCGGCGCGGAACGACGTACTCAGCCAGAGCCAGAGGGTGCGGTACGTCTTAGGCATCGACGGCCTCCGGTCCGGTGACGTAGCGCTCGGCCTGCAGCCGGAACATCCCGGCGTACTCGCCGTCCTTGGCCAGCAGTTCCTCGTGGGTCCCGTCCTCGACGATGCGTCCGTCGGACAGCACACAGATCCGGTTGGCGTTGCGCACGACCGAGAACCGGTGCGAGATGATCAGCGACGCCACGCCCGAGGTCAGCTCGAGATACCGCTCGACCAACTCGGCCTCCGCACGTACGTCGAGAGCCGCCGCCGGCTCGTCCAGCACCAGCACACCCGCGCCGGCATGGACGGCGAACAACGCCCGCGCCAGCGCGACCCGCTGCCACTCACCACCGGACAGCTCGACGCCGCCGTCGAACGTCTTGTCCAGGACGGTGTCCCAGCCCTTCGGCAGCCCGCGGACGACGGCGTCGATCCCGGACTCGCGGGCAACCCTGGCCAATATCAGCTCATCCCCCGCACGCTCGACCGCGCCGAACACGACGTTGTCCGTGACCGAGAGCGGGAACCGCAGGAAGTCCTGCACGATCGCGGCGACCCGTCGCTGCCAAGCGGCCAGATCCAGCTCCGCGAGATCGACACCGTCGACGAGGATCCGCCCGCTCGTCGGCTTGTAGGCACCGCCGAGCAGCTTCACCAACGTGGACTTCCCGGCGCCGTTGATGCCGACCAGCGCGAGCGCCTCGTGCGCGTGCAGCGTGAGGTCGAGGCCACGCAGTACGTCGACCTCGGACCCCGGGTAGCGGAAGCTGACGTTCTCGAAGCGGATCTCGCGGGCCGGCATCGTCTCGATCCGATGCTTCGCCTCCGTGACCGGCTCGGGGTGCCGCTCGGCGATCGTCTGCGGCAGGTCCCGCATCGCGCGGTACGCCGAGAGTCCGCGGCGGACCTGCACCACGCCGTACCCGTTGCTGGACTGCCCGATGGCGAGGATCGCGGGCAGTGTGGTCGCGACCTGGGTCAGCGGCAGCGAGCCGTTCAATGCCGCGCGGCCGACGGCGAGGATCGCGATGCTGTTCGCGATCAGGTGCACGCCGCCGATCAGGATCGAGAACTTCACGTTCTTGCCCCGACGGCTCCACACCTCGCGGTAGCCGGCCGTCCACTCGCGGACGTACCGCTCCACCAACCAGTTGTGCAGTCCGAAGACACGCAGCTCCTTCGGGGCATCGCGCATACCCAGGTTGAACGCGTAGTTCGCGCGGCGCTGCTCCTCGGTGTTGCCCCACCAGACGTCGATCTCACGCTCGATGAGGCGACCGCCGTACCACTCCAGCAGCAGCGACACCGCGACCAGCATCGCGGCGACCCACCACTCGAACATCGCGCCGACGATCACCGCCGAGCCGATCAGCGAGATCCGACTGGCGAGCAAGTACGGCATTTGGCTCATGCCCTGGGCGAGGTGGAATCCGCCCTTGCCTTTCGCGCGTTCCTGCACATCCAGGACTTCGGCGTCTTCCAAATGCTGCACGCGACGCGGGCGCAGCAGCGGCTCGGTGATGCCGGTGCCGATCGCGCGGACCATGCCGGCGTCCATCGTCAGCGAGGCGACCTGCTGCAGCGCCGGCGTCAGGCTGTCGATGACGAAGACGGCAAGCAAGCCACCGAGCAGCCAGCTGAACTCTTCGAGCGGCATCGCTCCGGGGCGTCCGTCGATCACACCCGGCACCGCCCCGACGACCCGACCGGTCAGCAAGGTGACCGCCATCCCCAGCAGCGAGCCGAGGACGGCCAGACCCATCGTCAGAAGGGTGCTTCCAGGTGCAACACGTACGCCGTAGCGAAGCAGAGTCAGCACTCGACCGACCGTAACCGCCCCCACCGACAAAAGCATTCGAGTTTCCGGCCGGGCCCGCAATCGCGGGCCTATTCTCATCCCAACGACGTCGTGCGGGGTGGGGGGTGTGATGGCCGGACCGCTGGTCGAGACCAAGCTCTACCGCCCGCGGAGCCGCGCGGGTCTGGTGCACCGGCCGCGGCTCGACGAACGCCTGCTGCGCAAGGACGGCACCGGGCTCACGCTGGTGGCCGCTCCGGCGGGATTCGGCAAGACGACACTCGTCTCGGCCTGGGCCGCCGACGACGCGGCCTGGGTCTCGCTGGAGGAAAGCGATCAGGACCCGGTCACCTTCTGGACCTACGTTCTGACCGCGCTGGATCGCGCCGCGCCGGGCATCGCCGAGGACGCGCTCGCGCTACTCCAGGCGGGTCCTGCGCCGATCGAGACGGTCCTGACCGGCGTACTGAACGAACTCAGCGTTCTGCCCGGCGAGATCGACCTCGTCCTCGACGACTACCACCTCGCCGACGGCCTGGAGATCAGCCGTGGCATGACGTACCTGCTCGACCATCTCCCGCCTCAGCTCCACCTGCTGATCAGCACGCGCGCCGACCCCGCGCTCCCCCTGTCCCGCCTGCGGACTCGCGGCGAGCTCGTCGAAGTACGTGCGGCCGATCTGCGTTTCACGCTGGAAGAGGTGGACAGCTACTTCACCGGGATGGGGCTCGACGCCGCTGCGATCGCGACGCTCGAGGAACGCACCGAAGGCTGGATCGCCGCGCTCGGACTGGCCGCGCTCTCGTTACGCGGTCGCAGCGACGCGAGCGGGTTCATCGACGACTTCGCGGGCGACGACCGGTACGTCGTCGACTACCTCGTCGACGAAGTCCTCGACCGCCAACCGGAGCAGGTACGCCGGTTCCTGCTCGAGACCAGTGTCGTCAACCGGTTGACCGGCCCGCTGTGCGACGCCGTCACCGGGCAGCCCGGTGGCCGAGCCATGCTCGAATCCCTCGAGCGCCAGAACCTGTTCGTCGTACCGCTCGACGACCGTCGCCAGTGGTACCGCTATCACCACCTCTTCACCGACGTACTGCGGGCGCGTCTGCTCGCCGAGCGCGGCGACGTCTCGGAGCTGCATCGCCGCGCCGCCCAGTGGTACGACGATGCCGGCGACACCGTCGCCGCCGTGCACCACGCCGTCGCAGCAGGAGATGTCGACCGCGCCGCGGACCTGGTCGAGCTGGCGGTCCCTGCGCTGCGGCGGGAGCGGCAGGAGGCCACGATCCGGCGCTGGCTGGACGACATCCCCGAAGACGTCGTACGACGCAGACCCGTGCTTGCGATCGGATTCGTCGGGGCGTTGATGGCCAGCAACGAGTTCACTGGCGTCGAGCAGCGGCTGCAGGACATCGAACGGCAGCTGGCCGGACCGGCCGACGCGCTCGTCGTCGTGGATCGCGAGGAACTCGAGCGCGTGCCGAGCGGGATCGAGACCTACCGGGCCGCGCTCGATCTGATCGCGGGCAAGCCGACCGGCACCATCGAACACGCCGCCGTCGCACTCCGGCTCGTCGTACCCGGCGACGACCTCACCACCTCGGCCGCCTCGGCATTGTCCGCGCTTGCCTCCTGGTCCGGTGGAGACATCGAGGCTGCCCACCGTGGGTACGCCGCCGCCACGGCCGGCCTCGAACGCGCCGGGCACATCTCCGATGTCCTCGGGTGCTCCGTCACGCTGGCCGATCTCGAAATCACCCTCGGCCACCTGCGGCAGGCACAGGCGACGCTGGAACGAGCGCTCGAAGTCGGCCACGGTGTCCGCGGAACCTCCGACATGTACGTCGGTCTGAGCCGGATCGCCTGGGAGCGGAACGATCTCGACGCGGCCACCGACTACCTGCGCCGCGCCGAGGAGCTGGCGTCCGACCTCCCACAGAACCCGTACCGCTGGCGACTCGCGATGGCCCGCATCCGCGAGGCCGAAGGCGATCTCGACAGCGCCCTCGAACTGCTGGACGCGGCGATCAAGGTGTACGTCGGCGACTTCTCCCCCAACGTCCGCCCACTCACCGCGGTCCGCGCCCGACTGCTGATCGCCCGCGGCGAGCTTGCTGCGGCGCAGGAATGGGCGGCAGGCCTGCCGGACGAGTTGTCCTATCTCCACGAGTACGAGCATGTGACGTTGGCCCGGCTGATGATGGCTCAGCACCAGGACGCCGGACCGCTCCTCGACAAGCTACGAGAAGCCGCAGAGGGCAGGACCGGCAGCCTGATCGAGATCCTGGTGCTTCAGTCGCTCGCCGCCCGCGATCCCGCTCCGCTGGAACGTGCGCTGGCGCTGGCCGAACCCGAGGGTTACGTGCGGGTGTTCATCGCTGACGGCACCGCGATGCTGCAGCGACAGCGGTCTGCCTACGCCCAAAGACTTCTCGACGCAGCCGGCCGACCCACGCACGTAACCACTCCGCAGAGCCTGATCGATCCGCTCAGCGAGCGTGAGCTCGACGTACTGCGGCTGCTCACCAGCGAACTCGACGGCCCGTCGATCGCACGGGAGCTCGTGGTGTCGCTCAACACCGTGCGGACGCACACCAAGCACATCTACACCAAGCTCGGCGTCAACAACCGGCGCGCGGCGATCCGGCGGGCTCACCAGCTCGGGCTCCTCACCCGCTGAAGATCACCACATGATGTGACGCGCGCTCACCAGGCCCGCGCCTACTTTGCGGCTATGGACCACGAATCAGCCTGGTACGAAATCCGCCTCGAAGGGCGAATCGATCCCCGGTGGGCCGCGTGGTTCGACGGAATGACCCTCACCCACGCCGACGGCACCACCGTCCTCCACGGCCGAGTGGCCGACCAGGCAGCCCTGCACGGACTGCTGCAGCGACTCCGCGACCTCGGTCTGCCGCTGCTCTCGGTCGACCGGGTCGACACCAACCAACCGCAAAGGAAACCGTTATGACCATCACCGCACCTGCCCCGAGCACCACCGTCAGCTCCGCCGATCCGGACCGCGGCCACGCCCGCGCCGCCGGGATCTTCTACCTGGTGACCTTCGCCGCCTCGTTCCCGGCGCTGTTCCTGATCGGCCCGGTGCTGCACGATCACAACTACATCCTCGGCGCCGGCCAGGACAGCCGGGTGCTGTTCGGCTGTCTGCTCGACTTCGTCAACGCGCTGGCCGGCATCGGCAGTGCCGTCGCACTGTTCCCGGTGATGAAGCGGTACAAGGAGTCCCTGGCCCTCGGCTTCGTCACGTCCCGGACGATTGAGGCGGCCGTGATCATGATCGGGGTCGTCAGCCTCGTCGCCGTCGTCAACCTGCGCCAGGATCTCGCCGGCACCGCCGACCCCACCGCACTCGGCATCGTCGGTCAGGCGCTCGTCGAGGTCCGCAACTGGTCCTTCCTGTTCGGAGCCGGGACCATGCCCGCGATCAGCGCGATCCTGCTCGGCACGCTGATGTACCGCTCCCGCCGCGTCCCGCGGTTCATGCCGATCATGGGCCTCGTCGGTGCACCGCTGCTGCTGACCGCGAACATCCTGACCGTCCTCGGACACAACGAGCAGCTGTCCGTAGGGTCCGCGGTCGCCACCCTCCCGGTCGCCCTCTGGGAGCTTTCGATCGGCCTCTACATGACGTTCAAGGGCCTCAAGCCGGCCGAGCTCAACCGGTGATCGGAGCCGCGTGCGCCTCGGCGTACCCGGCAGCAGCCAGCCGGTCGAGGGTCTTCTCCAGTACGGCGGTGTCTTCGAGCGTCCGTACCTCGGTGATCTTCCCCCACCGGATCCGCAGGAACTGATGAACAACGTTCTCGTACGTCGAACCGTCCACGACGCCCACGTGGACGGTGACGGCCGTTGCGACCCGGGTGTTCCAAGGCCAGCCGTTGACGAGCACGTCCTGCACCTCGAAGCGGGTGTTCGGCAGCAGCCGGAAGCAGCGCTCCCACCAGGCCCGCAGCGCGTCATGGGTACGGCGCTCGCCGCCCAGCGCGTGGTCGCCGTAGAACCGGTACGTGAACGAGGGCGCCATCCCCGCCACCATCGCCTCCCAGTTGCCCGCGCTGATCTGCGCGAACGCATTCCGGACCTGCCGCGCCACGATCTGGTGGTAAATGCCCATGGGATCACCCTAGGGCTAGTGAGTTCAATGACGCAACTGACTACACTCGGGGCCATGCGGAACACCAACTTCGCCTCGATGCACTGCTCACTAGCCCAGTCCCTGGAGCTGATCGGCGACTGGTGGACCCCTCTGGTCCTGCGTGACCTGTACCTGGGCCTGAACCGCTTCGACCAGTTCGTGACCGACCTCGGCATCTCCCGCAACCTGCTGACCGACCGACTGACCAAGCTCGTCGACGGCGGCCTGGTACGGCGGACGCCGTACCAGCAGAACCCGGTCCGGTACAGCTACGAGCTGACCGAGGCCGGGAAGGAGCTGGTGCCGATCCTGATGGCGCTGACCGCTTGGGGCGATCGCTGGGCGACTCCCCCGGCCGGCCAGCCGATCCGGTTCACCCACACGACGTGTGGCAAGCAGACGACCCCGACGGTCTCCTGCTCCGAGTGCGGCGAGGCCCTGACGATGGACGAGGTCGCACCGTTGCCCGGGCCGGGCGGCCGGACCGCTCCCGGTACGGCGTTGATCGCGAGCGTCCTAGGATTCGAGCCGAAGGCGTAGCAGCTCGGCCAGCGGCAGCGACTCGCCGTCACGGGCGCCCTGACCGACGATGAGCGGCGGGTCGGACGGGACGACGTGCACGCCGGCGACGCGGGCCTTGAGGCTCGCGGGTACGCCGAGGATGTAGAAGTTGCCGTCGACATCTACTGCGAGCGAGCGGTTGCGGCGCAGGTACCAGCCGGTGAGGTTGGTCCGGTAGCTCGTGTTCGAGCCGACCACCTGCGCACGCAACGGCTCCGGCTCGATGCCGCGTTCCTTCAGCGTCGCGATGAAATCGATGAGGAGCTGACGAGCCTGCGCGGTCTCCGACGCCTTGCGACGCTCCAGCGCGGCCGCATGCTCGACCGCCGCCTGTCGCCGTTCATCCCGCCAACTCGTCACGGCCTCAGATTAGGCGACGCACAAACAGAACGGATGCCCAGCCGGGTCGAGGAAGACCCGGAACGTCGTACCGGGCTGGTGTTCAGCCTTGGTCGCGCCGATCGCCACCACCTCGGACTCCGCTTCGTCGAGGTCGCGGACCATCACGTCGAGATGCATCTGCTGCGGGCCGTCCTGGCTCGGCCACGACGGCGCCTTGAAGTTCTCGACCTGCTGGAACGAGATGCAGTTGCTCCCGTCCTCGGGCTTGATGTCGGCCCAACCGTCGCGGGACTCGACCTTCCAGCCGAGCACCTCGCCGTAGAACTGCGCGAGCCGCGCGGCGTCGGGGCAGTCCATCACAAAACTCGGGTACATAGCGATCATGGCTCGAACCCTACTGACCATTCCGGACGATCCACGCCCGGAACTCGAACCAACGATGGAGTAATCCATCGCCGGTTGCGGTCGGCAAGATCAACAGCTACGCCGATGAGGACAGTGACCCTCCACGGCCAGGCTGGGCGCATGCTTCGACTTCTCGGACTCAACGCCTACGTACGCGCACTCGTCGGAATCGGCCTGGCCGGTGTCGGTATCGGCACCCACCGCCCGCTGCTGATCGGCATCGGCGGCGCGATCGCGCTCTGGAGCGCAGTGAACATCGTGATGGAGCTCAAGAATCGCGAGCGCAGGTGAGCGCGATCAGCGTCGACAGACTGACGAAGTACTACGGGGACTTCGCGGCCGTCGACGGGATCAGTTTCGAGATCCCGGCCGGTCAGGTGGTCGCCGTACTCGGACCGAACGGCGCCGGCAAGACGACCACGCTCGAGATCCTCGAAGGGTTCGCCGACGCCACGACCGGCCAGGTCAGTGTGCTCGGCAAGGACCCGCGACGCGGCGGCCGTGCGTGGCGGAGCCGGATCGGGCTCGTACTGCAGTCCACCAGCCTCGAGACCGAGCCGACGGTCGCGGAGTTGCTGACCCTGTTCGCCCGGCTCTACCCGAACCCGCGGCCGATCCGCGAGGTCCTCGAACTGATCGACCTGACCGCCGAGGCCAAGGTGCGGATCGGCACGCTGTCCGGCGGGCAGCAGCGCCGGGTCGATCTCGGCTTGGCGATGATCGGGAACCCCGAGCTGCTGTTTCTCGACGAGCCAACCACCGGACTCGACCCGGAAGCCCGGCGCCGGTGCTGGGCAAGCATCGAGCGGCTCAACGGCTCCGGTACGACGATCCTGCTCACCACGCACTACCTCGACGAAGCCGACAAGCTGGCTGACCGGGTCCTGGTCCTGTCCGCGGGCCGGCTCGTCGCCGACATGACACCGACGGCGATGCGGGCGAGCAGCGGCGTCAGCTTCGTGCGATTGCCGCTGCCGCCCGGCGTACCCCTGCCGCCGGACCTGGCCCGTCACGTCACCGGGCAGGAGCTCGCCTTGCAGACCGATCAGGTCGTGCCTGTGCTCGCGGAGCTGATCTCTTGGGCCGACCAGTCCGGCGTCGGTCTGACCGGACTGGAAGTCGGGCCGCCGAGCCTCGAAGACGTCTACCTGGCCATCACCGGGAAGGAGCCGGTCCATGTCTGATCTGCAACTGCTCATCGGGCAGCTCGGTCACCAGATCCGGCTGCTCCTGCGGACCCCACGAGCCATGAGCACCGGACTGGTCCTTCCGGTGCTGCTGCTGTTCCTCAACTCGTCCGACGGACACGTGCCACCCGCTCGGCTAGCAGGATGCGCAGTGCTAGGTACGACGATGATTGCCTGGACGACCCACGGCATCGGACTGGTCGCCGTTCGCGAGTCCGGCGTGATGAAGCGCTACCGCGCGACACCGCTGCCTGCTTGGTGCTACCTGACCGCGCAGATCGTCGCATCGGTGATCGTCGCCGTGCTGGCGGGAGCTCTCGCAGTACTGGTCAGCGTGGTGTTCTTCGGGACCGAGCTGCAGTTCTGGCACGCGCTGGTGATGCTCGGCGTCATCGTCCTTGGTGCGCTGGCGTGTGCGTCGGCGTCGACTGCAGTGACCGGTTTCGTGCCTACGGTCACCAGTGCGTTCCCGATCCTGGGCCTCACCTATCTGCCCGTCCTGTTGCTGTCGGGAACGGTAGGCGAGCCGCTGAAGGCGCACTGGCTCAACGTGGTTGCCTCGTATCTCCCGGTCCGCCCGACTGTCGTCTCTCTGGAACGTACGACGCCTGCGCCCCACGACATCCTCGTCCTGTGCGCTTGGTCCGTTGGCGGTCTGCTTCTGTCGCTGGCGGTCTTCCGTTGGGAGCCGACGCGAACCCGCCAGCATCGTCCTCCTGCTACTGCAGCAGCCCACGCTGATACGCGTAGCTGACGGCGCGAGCCCGGTCGCGGGCGCCGATCTTGGCCAGCAGGTGGTTCACGTGGCTCTTGACCGTTGCCTCGCTCACCACAAGTCGCTCGGCGATCTCACCGTTCGACAGGCCCGCGGCAATCAACGTCAGTACTTCGGTCTCGCGCCGGGTCAGTAGATCGTCGACGGCAGTCGTCGCCTGCGCCGGACGAGGTGCCGCGGCGATGGCATCGACGAGATGATGCTGGACGGCCGGGTCGATCGCGGCCCGGTCGTCCAGCACCCGCAGCAAGGCCTCATGGATCTCGGCCGACCGCGCGTCCTTCGTCAGATAACCACGCGCTCCGGCCCGCAACGCGGACAGGACCGATTCGTCATCGGCGTACGTCGTCAATGCGATGACCTTCACGTCCGGGTACAGCTGCCGCAACTGTCGCGTCGCCTCGACGCCATCGCATCGCGGCATCCGCAGATCCATCAGTACGACGTCCGGCCGCAACTCCCCCGCCATCCGCACCGCCTCTTCACCACCCGACGCGGTCCCGACCACCTGCACATCGGGCAGCAGCCCAAGCACCAGCGCGAGTCCTTCCCGGACCATCCGCTGGTCGTCCACGCTCAGCACCCGGATCGTCATGCCGGCACCTCCAGTTCGACCCGGAACCCAGTCAAGGTCGGACCGGCGTCGAGCCGACCACCGACAAGCTCCGCCCGCTCCCGCATGCCCGTCAGCCCGTATCCTCCTGAGCCGGCGAGTGCGCCAACGCCGTAGTCCTCCACGACCAACCGCACCACCCCGGGCTCGTAGCTCAGCTGCAAGCAGACTCGATCCTGCCCGGGCGCATGCTTGGCGATATTCGTCAACGACTCCTGCGCCACCCGATAGACCGCGAGCTGTGCATCCGCATCGAGCTGGTGCGCATCGCCACATACAGTCAGCTCACACCGGATACCGGTGTCGTGCTCGAACCGCGCCGACAACGCCGGCAACTCCCCCGGCCCCGGCAGCGTCCCGCCCTCGCGCAGCGTCGTGATCGCATTCCGCGCCTCGTCGAGCCCCGACCCGGCCAGCCTCCGCGCCCGCTCGATCACCGGCCCGAGCCGCTCGTCGGACGCAGCCAGCACACTCGCTCCTTCCAGCTGAAGCACCAACGCCGACAACGAATGCGCCAGTACGTCGTGCATCTCGCGCGCCAACCGCTGCCGCTCCGCGAGAGCTGCCGCACGAGCGTCCGCCTCGCGCGTGTGCTCCAACGCAATCAACAATTCCTCGGCCTGACCGTTGGTGGCGCTGAGCCGTTCGGCCAGCCGCATCACCGCGTAGAAACTCGCCATCGCAATACCAGTCATCAACGCCGGCAGCGGCGACCGGTTCTGGCCGGCAACGATCAGCGCCACCAGTGCCCCACCCACCAGCAGACTCCCCGGCAGCGGCGCGAGCCGACGACCGATTACCGCCACCGCGACGAACACACCGAGCACACCCGGACCGGACGGCTGCAACAGCAGCAGTACGACGCTTGCCGCGAACAACAGCAGGATCGACAACCACCGACCCCCGCGCCTGGTCACGAACGCACCGCCCGCACCGATGCCGAAGGCAACTATTGCCAGCAGGATCACCAAGCCCCGGCCGGACAATCCGGGCCGCGGCTCGGTCCGGCACAACGCGATCACCTGCAGCCCGATGATGACCGGACCCACGAGTCGCAGCCACCGCCAGGCCCGGGCGTGATGGGTCCGCGCATGACGAAGCGCAGTCAGCGTCGTGGTCACCGATCGACCGTAGGCAGCACGACCCCGCGCGGTCAGCGATCCGGCCACGATCTCAACCCGGAGATCAACCCAGAGTTGGAGAAATCAGCCCTGAGCGCCGACCCGGCCGACGAGCATCTGCCAGGACCGGTCCAGACCTGCGGCCAGGCACCCGGCGACCACCGACTCGCGGCCGAGAACACTGGCCTTCACGTCGGGCATCACCGGAGCCATCCTGTGAAGTTGCTGGGAGACGGCTTCGAGGAAGCCGGGTGCCTGTCCGATACCGCCGCCCAGCACGACCAGCTCCGGATCCACCACAGTGATCACCGTGCACACTGCTTTGGCCACAAGCAGTGCCTCCTCTGCAACGACCGCGGCGGCAACAGCATCGCCACGAGCAGCCGCTGCGAACACCTTCTCCGCTGTCGACGCCCCCCGTACGCCGGCCCGCCGCGCCGCGCGCACCACAGCCGCCGCCGACGCCGACGCATCGAAACCGCCACGCTTGCGGGCGTCCCGCTGGTCGCTACCGCTGCCTTCGGTGAACGGCAGGTACCCGATCTCCCCCGCGACCCCGTGCGAACCGTGCCGCAGCTTCCCGTCGAGCACGAGGCCCATCCCGATTCCGGTACCGACCGAAACGAAGGCGAAGCTGTCGACGTTCCGGCCGTGTCCGTGCACGCGCTCGGCGATCGCGGCCGCATCCACGTCGTTCTCGATCATCAACGACGTACCGAACCGGTCGCGCAGCGCCGCCAGCGTCGCCGGCGAGTCCCACCCGGACAGGCGTCCCGTCAGCGTCAACGCGTCGAGCCGCGGGTCGTACACACCAGGGCTGCCGAGCACGGTCTGGCTCAGTTGCGTGACGTCGATACCCGTTTCGGTAGCCAGGGTCGTGCTCAGGTCGGCGAGCTCCTGGATCCGAGCCATCGCGTCGCCGGCCTTGGTCCGCACGCTCAGCCGCGCGCGGACGGTGCCCGCGAGATCCGAGATCGCTCCGCGCAGGTATTCCCGCCCGACGTCGAGCCCGAGCACGTACCCCGCGTCCGGCCGCACCTCGTACAGGCTGGCCGCCGGTCCGGGTACGCCGGTGCGCTGTCCGGTCACGTGCACCAGACCGGTCCGCTCCAGCGAGCCCAGGGCCGCGGACACGGTCGGCTTCGACAGTCCGGTCAGACCGGCGAGCTCGGTCCGCGAGATCGGTCCGGATCGCCGGATGTGATCGAGCAGCACCTTTTCGTTGATCTCGCGGATCAGCTGCGGGCGTGCCGCGGACGCGCCTGGCGCAACAACCGTCACGTCGACCCCCTCGCTGCTAACAACTCGGCCACCAACTCGGAGTTAAGCCTTGTGGTCCGTTGGTTGTTAAGTTAGTTTCCTATCGATTCTATTGGTCGGCACGAGGAGGTGCCACCCCTGTGGTTCCAACGCCGGTCGTCCTCGGACTCGACTTCGGCGGGACGAAGATCGCCCTGGCGGTCAGCGACCTGTCCGGACGCCGTCTGGGTACGCGGACCATCGACAGTCGTGCCGAGTCTGGTGGCGCTGCCGAAGCCATGGCCCGCGGCCTGTCCGCAGGACACGAACTGCTCGCCGAGGTCGCGCCGGGCCAGGAGCTCGCCGGCGTCGGTGCGGCCACGCTCGGCATCCCGTACGACGACCGCGTCGAGCTGGCTCCTACTTTTCCGGGCTGGGACGACCTCCCGTTCGGGCGACTGGTGCGGGACGGCTTCCCCGGCGTACCCGTGCGGTTGGCAACCGATGTGAAGGCGGCCGCGGCGGCCGAGCTGCGCTGGGGCGCGCTCGCCGACTGCGACCCCGGGCTGTACGTGAATCTCGGCACCGGTCTCGCGATCGCGATCGTTGCCGGCGGCACCGTGATCACCGGCGCGCACGGCGCGTCCGGCGAGATCGGCTACAACTTGCGCTCGGCCGGCGATGTGTACGTCGGCACCGACGAGCGCACGATCCTGGAACACGTCGTCAGCGGTCAGGCACTCGAGACCACCGGGTCCGCCCGGCTCGGGCAGCCGGTCACGGCCGCTGACGTCTTCACGATGGCGCGGACCCAGCCGGACGCCGCCGTCCTCACCGACGAGTTCGTCCGGGAGCTGGCGATGCACCTCGCCAACCTGGCCATCGCGGTCGATCCGGTCCGGATCGTCGTCGGCGGCGGCCTGGTTCGTTCCTGGGACCAGATCGAAGCCGGTCTGCGTCGCGCCCTCGACGCTGCCGTCCCGTTCCCACCGGAGTTGTCGGTGGCCCGGTTTCCTTCGGACGCTCCGCTGATCGGGGCGCTCGCCCTTGGCGTCGAGGCGGCAGGAGTCGTCCTCGGTGCCGAAGCATTCGCATGAGCAGGACTACCAGTAGCGAAAGGCAGAGACGATGAGGGGCATCACACGCATCGCGGTCGCCGCGATAGCGGTCGGCGCACTGACCGCCGGATGCGGCGGCGGTGACAAGCCGATCGGGAGCGGGGCGTCGTCGGGCAACCCGTCGTCCTCGACGAGCAGCGGCGGCAGCACCGGGCAGTACAAGAAGGGCGGCACGGTCACCATCGCCAACGTCGGCGGACAGACCTGGCCGTGTCAGTTCAACCCGTTCAACCCATCGGTCAACGGAGTCGCGGGCGGCTTCGTCTACGAGCCGCTGACCTTCGTCAACGTGCTGAAGGCCGGCGCCACCACGCCGATGCTGGCCACCGACTTCGCCTGGTCGCCGAAGAAGGACTCGATCGTCTTCACGATCCGCGACGGCGTGAAGTGGAGCGACGGGCAGCCGTTCAGCGCGGACGACGTGGTCTACACGTTCAACCTGATGAAGGCGCAGCCGGCGCTGGACATCTACGCGCTGTGGACCGGTGCCGGGCTGACCAGCGTCACCGCGGCCGGCAACAAGGTCACGCTGAAGTTCAAGGGTGCGGCCGAGCCGTACTTCTTCAACTTCGCCAACCAGGTCGACATCGTGCCGAAGCACATCTGGTCGACGGGTGAGGCGGCCTCGAAGCCGGCCACCTGGGCGGACCCGAAGCCGGTCGGCACCGGCCCGTACACGGTCGAGTCCTGCACCCCGAACAACATCTCGTACGCCGCCAACGCCAACTACTGGCAGCCGGGCAAGCCGTACATCCAGAAGGTGCAGTACCCGGCCTACCTGGACAACAACCCGGCCAACCTCGACCTCGCCAGCGGCAAGGCGCAGTGGGGCGGTCAGTACATCCCGAACATCGACAAGTTCTACAAGTCGAAGGCGCCGGAGAACAACTACTGGTTCCCGCCGACCGCGAACGTGGCCCTCGTGCCGAACAACGACCCGTCCCGCCCGGCGACCAGCAAGCTGGCGGTCCGGCAGGCACTGGCGTACGCGATCGACCGCGAGCAGGTATCGAAGATCGGTGAGAGCGGCTACCAGCCGGCCGCGAACCAGACCGGTGTGGTCACGCCGACGTTCGACAAGTACTTCGACAAGGACGCGTTGACCACGGCCGGCTACGACAAGCCGAACGTCGACAAGGCGAAGCAGCTGCTGCAGAGCGCGGGCTACTCGGCGTCCAACCCGCTGAAGCTCAGCGTCATCACGGTCACCGGCTACACCGACTGGGACGCGTCCCTGGCCGTGGTCAAGCAGAACCTGGCGGCCGTCGGCATCGAGCTGAGCGTCCAGGACCTGCAGCAGCAGTCGTACAACCAGAAGCTGTACACCGGTGACTACGACCTGGCCTACTCCAGCCTGTCCGGCGGACCGACGCCGTACTACGAGCTGCGCCAGCTGCTGTACTCGAAGAACACCGCGCCGATCGGCAAGCAGGCCAACAGCAACTACTCGCGGTACAGCAACCCTGAGGTGGACAAGCTGTTCGACCAGTACGCCAGCGCGGATCCGGACACGCAGGTCAAGCTGATCAAGCAGATCTCGTCGTTCATGATCAAGGATGTTCCGCTGATCCCGACGACCGAGTCGGTCGACTGGTACCAGTACAACACCAAGGACATCGAGGGCTGGCCGACGCAGGACAACCCGTACGCCCAGCCGGCGCCGTACAACATCCCGGACGCCGGGCAGGTGCTGGCCAACCTGTACTCGAAGTCGGCCCAGAAGTAGTCCGGAAGTAGCCCAGAAGTAACGTCCAGCGTGAGCACGAGGAGCTGTTTGTGAGGTACCTGCTACGCCGTCTCGGGTTCTTCGTGCTCACGCTCTGGGCCGCGATGACCCTGAACTTCTTCATCCCGCGGATGATGCCCGGCAGCCCCGAACAGGCGCTGCGGGACCGGTTCAGCAAGGGTGGAAACATCGTGAGCCCGGAGCAGTTGCAGACCGTCCTGGCCGAGTTCGGCTTCGACCCGGGCAAGAACCTGCTGCTGCAGTACATCGAGTATCTGAAGGCAATGGTCACCGGGCACTGGGGCGTGTCGATCGGCAGCAGCCTCGGCGTCCCGGTGACCACGCTGATCGGCAGTGCCCTGCCGTGGACGCTCGGGCTGGTCGGCATCACGACCGTCCTGGCGTTCGCGCTCGGCACGCTGATCGGCACGATCTCCGGCTGGCGACGAGGCGGGCTGATCGACGGGGTCGTGCCGCCGGTCTTCATCGTCACGTCGGCGCTGCCGTACTTCTGGGTCGCGCTGCTGTTCATCTCGCTGTTCGCGATCGGCGACCACGCGATCCTGCCCAACGACTTCAACTACGACCAGGGACTGACGCCGGGGTTCAACGCGGAGTTCATCCTGAGCGTCCTCAAGCACGGCATCCTGCCGGCCGCGACGATCCTGATCACCGCGGTCGGCGGCTGGATCCTGACCATGCGGAACAACATGATCACGACGCTGGCCGAGGACTACGTCCGGATGGCGCGGGCCAAGGGCATCCCGAACCGGCGGATCATGTTCGGCTACGCCGGCCGGAACGCGTTCCTGCCGAACCTGTCCGGTTTCGCGATGTCGCTCGGCTTCGTCATCTCCGGCACGATCCTGGTCGAGTACGTGTTCAACTACCCCGGCCTCGGCTACATGTTCTACAACGCCACCGTGAGCACCGACTATCCGTTGCTGCAGGCCCTCTTCCTGCTGGTGACGCTGGCCGTGCTGATCTGCGTCCTGCTCTGTGACTTCGCGGTGTTCCTCCTCGACCCACGAGCCCGGACGAAGGGATAGCCGACGTGAACGAGCGAAGCGAGATCACCATCAAGCACAGCGCCCCGCGCTCATCGGCGCCCGCAGCGCAGCGAGGACGCCGATGAGCGCAATCGTCACCGGCGCCGCTGCGCCGACTACCACCACCTCCACCCGCCGGCCGCGGGGTGGGCTGTTGCGCGCGATCATGCGCAACCGCAAGGCGATGATCGGCGCCGGTCTGCTGATCCTGTTCGTCCTGCTCGCCGCGTTCCCGCATCTGTTCGTGCCCTGGCTGCACGGCGATCCGCGCGCGATCGGCGACCTTCCGCTGCAAGGGCCGTCCGGCAAACACTGGCTCGGTACGACGGGCCTCGGCCAGGACGTGTACGCCGAGCTCATCTACAGCACCCGCGAATCACTCGTCATCGCAGTCGTCGCCGGTGCGGGCGCCACGATCCTGTCCGTGCTGATCGGGGTCTCGGCCGCGTACCTCGGCGGGTTCGCCGACGACAGCCTGTCGATGCTCACCGACATCTTCCTGGTGCTGCCGACGTTCCCGCTGATCATCGTGCTCGCGACGTACGCCGGTAAGGGCAACCTGACCGTGATCATCATCGTGCTGATCCTGACCGGCTGGTCGTACGGCGCTCGGCAGATGCGGGCGCAGGCGTTGTCGCTGCGGAACCGGGACTTCCTCGAGTCGGCCCGGGTCCGCGGCGAGCGGTCGTCGTACATCATCGTGGTCGAAGTGCTGCCGACGATGACCTCGCTGATCGTCGCGAACTTCCTCGGCGCCGCGCTGTACTCCGTGCTCACCGCCGCCGGCCTGCAGTTCCTCGGCCTCGGCGATCCCAACTCGCTGAGCTGGGGCACGATGCTCTACTGGGCCCAGAACCAGGGCGCCCTGGTGAACGGCCTGCCCGCGTGGGCGCTGTCGCCGGGTCTGGCGGTTGCCCTGCTCGGTGTTTCCTTTGCCCTGCTCAACTATGCGTTCGACGAGATCAGCAATCCCGCGCTGCGGCCGGTTCGGAGGCGACGTGCCCGATCAGCTTCTTGAGGTCCGTGATCTCACCGTCGAGTACGACACCGGTGCACACCCGGTCGTCGCGGTCGACCACGTGGATCTCGACGTACAGGCCGGTGAGTTCGTCGGCGTCGTCGGCGAGTCAGGCTGCGGGAAGTCGACGCTGCTGTTCGCGATCGCGCACCTGCTGAGCTCGCCGGCCGCGATCACCGGCGGCAGTGTGAAGTTCCTCGGGCAGAATCTGGTCACGATGAACGAGAAGAAGCTCGCGTCGCTGCGCTGGCGGGACTTCTCCGTGGTGATGCAGAGCGCGATGAACGCGCTGAACCCGGTGAAGAGCATCGGCGCGCAGTTCCACGACACGATCATGGCCCACGACGAGGTGGTCGACGACAACCGTCCGGCCGAGGTACTGCGGCTGGTCGGCATCGACCCGATCCACCTGAAGAGCTACCCGCACCAGTTGAGCGGCGGCATGCGGCAGCGGGCGATGATCGCGATGGCGCTGCTGTTCACACCGGACCTGATCATCATGGACGAGCCGACGTCCGCGCTCGACGTGGTCGCACAGCGGTCGCTGATGGTGCAGATCAAGGAACTGCAGCGCAAGCTCGGGTTCGCGGTCATCTTCGTCACCCACGACATGTCGCTGGTCAGTCACTTCTCCGACAAACTCGTGGTGATGTACGCCGGTCAGGTGGTCGAGTTCGGCGCGACGCGCGCGGTGTTCGACCACCCTGAGCACCCGTACAGCGAGGGTCTGCTCGACGCGTTCCCGTCGATCCGCGGCCCGAAGGTGCCGCTGACCGGTATCCCCGGCAGCCCGCCCAACCTGGCCGATCCGCCGCCGGGCTGCCGGTTCCAGCCGCGCTGCCCGAAGGCGTTCGAGGACTGCCCGAAGATCGCCCCGGAGCTCTACCAGGTCGGCGCGGTCCAATCTCGTTGCCTACTGCACGCACCGTCGATCGAGATCGCCCGGGAGGTGTCATGACTTCGGTGGACATCACAGAAGCACGCAAGACCGACGCGCCCGCCACACCGGTCATCGAGGCCAAGGATCTGACCCGGCACTTCAAGGTCGGCCGCGGGTTCTCGCGGCAGATGCTGCACGCCGTCGACGACGTGAACTTCTCGATCGGGCACCAGGAGATCGTCGCGCTCGCCGGTGAGAGCGGCAGCGGGAAGAGCACGATCGCGCGGCTGCTCGCGGGTGTGTACAAGCCGACCGGTGGTGAGATCTTCTACCAGGGCCGAGCGATGTCGACGTTCAAGTCCCGCAAGGACCAGCTGGCCTACCGGGGCGACGTACCGATGGTGTTCCAGGACCCGTTCAGCTCGCTGAACCCGGCGTTCCGGGTGTCGCACGGCATCCTGCGCAGCCTCAAGCTGCACCGGCCCGAGTTCAGCCGGCCGCAGCGCGAGGAGGAGGCCGCGCGGGTGATCGAGACGGTCGGGCTGACGCCGGCCGGCGACATCATGCACCGGTACCCGTACGAGCTGAGTGGTGGCCAGAGGCAACGAATCGGGTTCGCCCAGGCGCTCGCGCACAAGCCGAAGCTGATCCTGGCCGACGAGCCGGTGTCGATGCTCGACGTGTCGATCCGGATCGGCCTGCTGAACCTGATGGCCGAACTGCGCAGGTCGGAAGGCGTCTCGTTCCTCTACATCACCCACGACATCGCGAGCGCGCGGTACGTCGCGGACCGGCTGATGATCATGTACGCCGGGCACATCGTCGAGTCCGGTCCGGCGGAATCGGTGCTGGCGAACCCGAAGCACCCGTACACGGACCTGCTGCTCGGTGCGGTGCCGGACCCGCGGGCGCCGCTCGCCGAGGGGATCGAGGGTGACACCGGCGAGCCGCCGAAGGTCATCGATCCGACGCCGGGCTGCCGCTTCCGTTGGCGCTGCCCGTTGGCGATCGACCGGTGTCACGTGGAGACGCCGCTCCCCCGCCGCCTGGGTGAGAACCACGAAGCAGCCTGCCACGTGGCCGAACCTGACCCTGGTTTCAGGGAGTGATCAGATCGTCGGGGTCATTCCCCCATCGAGGATGATGTCGGCGCCGGTGAGGTTGCCGGCGCGGTCGCTGGCCAGGAACACCACCAGGTCGGCGACCTCCTCCGGGCGGGTGAAGCGGCCGGTGACCGAGTCCTTCGCAGCCTGCGCGGCGACGTCCTTCGGTGCTGCACCTACAGCGCCGCCGACAGTCTCCGCGACCCCGCCCTTGCCCAGCCACAGATCGGTCGCGACCGGGCCGGGGCTGACGGTGTTGACCCGGACGCCCTGCGGCCCGAGTTCCTTCGACAGCGACTTGAAGAAGCTGAGGCACGCGGCCTTGGCGGCGCTGTAGTCGATCACCAGCGGGTCGGGCAGCGTCGCGTTCACCGAGCAGACCGTGACGATCACGCCGGACCGCTCGATCAGCACCGGCAACGCGGCACGCGTCGTACGCACCGCCGACATCAGGTCCAGGTTGAGCGTCTGGAGCCAGTCGTCGTCGGTGACCGAGGCGAACCCGGCCGGGCGCGGGTGCACGCTGCCGACGTTGTTCACCAGGATGTCGAACCCGCCGGCCCTCGCGACCGCCTCGTCGACGAGCCGGCCCGGACCGTCCGCCGTACCGAGATCGACGGCGAAGGCCTCGACCGGCATCGACTCGAGGTCGCCGCCGATGGTCCGCGAGCCCGCGACCACCTTCACGCCTTCGTCGACCAGCGAGCGCGTGATCGCCAGGCCGATCCCCCGCCCGGCGCCGGTCACGACGGCCGTCTTCCCACCCAGGTGTAAGTCCACAGCGAGCACGCTAGCCGCTGATCCGCCTGCTGGATATTGTTCGACGCGCGTCGAACAGCGACGTAGGGTGGGTGGCATGCCCTTCGAGCACCGTCGGTCTGTCGTCGCGCTGGCCCTGATCGCCTCGTTCATGGTCTTCGTCGACAGCACGATCGTGAACGTCACCCTCGCCCAGCTTGCCACCCACCTGCACGCGTCCCGCGCGGAGCTCGAGTGGTCGCTCAACGCCTACACGCTGTCGTTCGCGGCGCTGATGCTCGGCGCCGGGGCGATCGCCGACACTCTCGGCGCGAAGCGAGCGTTCCTGACCGGGCTGGTCGTGTTCACCGCGTCCTCGGCAGTCTGCGCGGCGGCCGGCTCGATGCTGATGCTGAACCTCGCCCGGCTCGTCCAGGGCGCCGGCTCAGCTCTCCTGCTGCCGAGCGCGCTCGTCCTGGCGACCGCGTCCGCAACCGATGAACACTCCCGCCATCGGCTGGTCAGCTGGTGGGCCGCGGCCGGCGGCGCCGGGATGGCAGCCGGGCCACTCCTCGGCGGCGGCCTCGTCGCGCTCGCGAACTGGCGAGCCGTCTTCGCCGTCAACGTCGTGATCGGCATCCCCGCCGCGATCTGGGCACTGCGCTCGATGCCCTCGGTCGTACGCCGGGCTCGTCGCCTGGACCTGGCCGGGATGGGCACGGCTACGGCGTTCATCGGCGGGCTGGTGTTCGCGCTGATCGAGGCGCCGACCCGCGGCTGGCTCGATCCCGCGGTACTCGCAGCGGCCGCGTTGACCGTCGCCGGGCTGGTCGCCTTTGTCCTCGTCGAGCGTTCCGTCAGCAAACCTCTGCTGCCGCTCAAGCTGTACGGCGATCGCGGGTTCGCGGCTGCCGCGGCCCAGGGCACCCTGCTCAACTTCGCCTTCTACGGCGTGCTGTTCACGATGAGCCTGCTGCTCCAACAGGGCCGTGGACTCAGCCCGCTCGTCACCGGCCTCCTGTTCCTCCCGCTCACCGGCCTGATCTCGATCGCCAACCTCTGTTCCGCGCCCCTCACCCGCCGCCTCGGCCGCCCCGCCGTACTCGCCATCGGCCAAGCCGTCCTCACCCTCGCGCTACTCGGGCTCGCCTGGGCCAGTACGTCGTCCGCGGTCTGGCCGATGGTCCTCGCCCTCGTCCCGATCGGCTTCAGCTCCGGCCTGCTCGTCCCGACCATGACCGCCCAGTCCATCGCCGCGGTCGAACCCGACCTCCACGGCGCCGCCTCAGCCGCCTTCAACACCTCCCGCCAGATCGGTGGGGCGATCGGCGTAGCGACGTTCGGGCCGCTCCTCGGCACCGCCCACAACCTCACCACCGGCTTCGTCACCTGTACCGTCGTGGCCGCAGCCGCGAGCATCGCCGGCCTATGCGTCACCGCCGTCGCCGCCCTCCCCCGGCGTACGCCGATCCCCGTGCCCTCCGCGGCGTGCGATTCTTAGGCCAGGGTGCCGGATGCAACGAATCGGGTGGGTCCGAGCGTTGTAGGGGTAAGGGCGGGCAGGAGGGGGACTGGGTGGCTCCGCAGCGCGAGAGGCGGTTGAGCACGACCGTCGCGCTGACGCTTGCCTGCGTCCTGGTCTGCGGGGTCGCCTTCGCCGGTGCCGTGTTCGTGCTGATGCCCGGCACCCGCGACCGCAGTACGCCGATCGTCGCCACCGGCTCGCCGACCCCGAGCAAGCCGAAATCCAGTACGCCGAGCCCGAAGGTCACGATCCCGGATTCGACCGACGAGCCGCTGCCGGGCGTCGACACCCCGGCCACTCCCCCGCCGGCCACACCGGTCGCCAACACCGGCACCTACGAGTGTTCCGGGTACAGCGGTATCCAGGCGAAGGTCCCGGTGTCGATGCTGATGAACGACACGTTCTCGTGGGGCGACGATCCGCCGTACAAGGTCGGCAACGGGAACGGCGACATCAACTGGCGCTCGGACCCGTACAAGAAGCCGAGCTGGTACATGTGGCTGCATTCGCTGCGCTGGCTGGGTCAGGGCATCGAGGCCGGGCAACGCGGTGACCGCAAGGTGCTGGCGCACACGATGGCGATCATCCACGACTGGGTGCAGGACAACCCGTACTCGTGGAAGGGCGACGTCGGCGCGTGGGAGGCCACGATGCACCGCACCAACGTGCTGCTGTGCGCCCGCCAGGCCGTGCTCACCGGGATGCACGTCCGCACGCTGCCCACGCAGTACGCCTGGCTCGACAAGGCGCTGGTCGACCATGCGCAGTTCATGATCGTGAACTGGAGCGGACCGTCGAACCACGGGACCGACGAGAGCATCGCGCTGTTCGGGGTGGGCTGCACCTTGAAGCGGCCGGAGTTGAAGACGCTCGCCGTCAACCGGCTGACCGAGGCGATCACCACCGCGATCGACACCCAGGGCTCGACGAACGAGCAGTCGGTCGGGTACGCGATGTTCAACTACCTGTTGTGGGGACGGGCGACCACGGTCTTGCAGCGCTGCGGCTCGAACCCCGGCCCGGTCATCTCCCAGCGACGAGCCGCTCTGTCGGAGTGGCTGGCGCTCGCGACCAAGTCGACGGGCGAGCTGGCGCAGGTCGGTGACGCCGTAGCGCAGAAGCCCACCGGCGCGGCTGGGACGGCGCTGGACTACGTCGCCACACTCGGGAAACGCGGGACGAAGCCACCGAAGCGCGTCGCGGTGTACGACGCGGGGTACATCTTCGGCCGGACCGGATGGGGCGAGACGCGACCGTTCGCGCAGGAGTCGACGTACAGCATCCGGTACGGCGTGGCCCGCACGCTGCACGGTCACGACGACCACATGTCGATCACCTACTCGTCGCACGGCCGCGACGTCCTGATCGATCCGGGGCACTCCGGCTACCAGCTCGACAAGTGGCAGGCGTGGTCGAAGAGCGCGGCGGCGCACAACGTGATGACGATCCCGTCGGCGGACATGACGTCGGTGGAGACGCAGCTGGTCCAGGCGTCGATCACGCCGACCGCGGAGTCGTACTCGCTGGCCGACTCCCCGGCGCCGGGCGTGATCCGCAAGCGCGACGTACTGGTGCTGAAGGATCCTGACCTGATCGTCACGCTGGACCGTGGGCAGTCGGTCGTCGGCGCACAACGCTATGAGACTCTCTGGCATCTGGCTCCTGGCCAGAAGGTGACGGTCCAGTCCCCCACGACGGCCATCGCCGCCAAGCCGGGCGACAAGTCCAAGACCTACCTGCTGCAGATCCCGTACCAGCAGCAGCCGCCGAAGGACGGCATCAAGGTGGTCGAGGGCCAGCAGGACCCGGTGCAGGGCTGGTACTACCCCGACATCTTCCACCGCGAGGCGGCGCCGGTCGTGAAGTTCGGCCGCGACGGGACCAGCGCCAACATCCTGTCCGCCATCGTCCCCGCCAATTCCGCCGAAACGGTCAGCTACAAGACCCGCACCGTCGGCGCCATGTTCTTCGTCGACCTGACGGTCGGCGCCCGCAAAACCACCATCCGGATCCTCCCTGACGGTCGTCTGACCCGCATCAACTGACGCGCCCGGTCACAAGGGGCATGCTTGGGCTGTCTTCCTCTGTGGATCGGAATCTTCGGGAGGTTGGGAATGACTACACATCCGGCGACGCGGGACCACTGTCTGAGCTTGGCGCGCAGCGTGGACCGGCCGACTGGTGGGGCGCGGTACGGGCGGATGTTTCCCAGACTCGAGCCGCTGGGGACGGATCCGCACGTGTTGATGCGGGCCGGCAGCGACGGCGGGATCTGTGATGCCGCGGCCGCGCTGGATCTCGGCGCCGGCGGGGACGACGCGGAGCAGGCGGCGGGGTGGCCGTTCTTCGGGCAGTTGCTCGCGCACGACACCACCGCGGACCGGTCGCCGCTGATGGGCGGCGTCGAGACCGACGCCTTGCGGAACTCGCGATCGCCGCGGCTCAACCTCGAGATGTTGTACGCCGACGGGCCGATCGGCTCGCCGTACATGTTCGACCTGAACGATCCGGCCAAGTTCCTGCTCAGCCCCGACGGGTACGACGTACCGCGGAACCCGCAGGGGATCGCGCTGATCGGGGATCCGCGCAACGACGTACACATCTTCACCTTGAGTCTGCATGTGGCGTTGCTGCACGCCCACAACCGGATCGTCGATCACCTGCGGGCGCACGACGTGCCCGAGGAGGACGTCTTCGACAAGGCGCGGATCGCGCTGACCTGGCACTACCAGTGGATCGTCGTGCACGACTTCCTGCCGCGACTGGTCGGGCCGGAACTGGTCGACGAGGTGCTCGAGGACGGCGGCAAGTGGTTCAACCCCGAGCCGATGAACGCGTTCATCCCGCTCGAGTACGCCGATGCGGCGTACCGCTACGGGCACGGTCAGATCCGGCACGCGTACCACCTGGTCGAGGGCGGTCCCGAGCTGCCGCTCTTCCCGGATCTGGTCGGCTTCGGCCCGCTGCCTGCCGATCGGCGGCTCGATCTCGCCCAGATCTTCGACGTACCGGGCCGTCCACCGGCGCAGCGGGCGAAGCGGCTCGACGGGCGGCTGGCCGCGAGCCTGATCGGCTTGCCGGAGCGGATCACCGGCGCGGTCGACGAGTCGGCGTACCGATCGCTGGCCGTTCGGGACCTGCTGCGGGGTGACACGACCGGTCTGCCGAGTGGCGAGGAGGTGGCCAAGCTCCTCGGCGTACCGCCGCTGACCGAAGACACCTGGCCTGGCGGTACGCCGTTGTGGTTCTACATCCTCAAGGAGTCCGAGTACCTCGGCGACGGCGACCGGCTCGGTCCGGTCGGCGGGCGGATCGTGGCCGAAGTACTGATCGGGCTGCTGCGCGCGGACCCGGCCAGCTACCTCAGCCTCGAGCCGGGCTGGCAGCCGATGCTGCCGGCCGCCGGCGACACGTTCGGCCTGACCGACCTGCTCATCCCGGCCGGCTCGCGCTGAGCGCCCGCGCCTTGGCCTCGGACTCGAACGCCTCGCGCGGACTCTGGACCGAGGCCAGCGAGACGATGTCGCGACCGTAGAAGAACGCCACCAGCCAGATCGCCAGCACCCGCACCTTGCGGTCCCACGTCGGGACCGCGAGGACGTGGTACCCGCGGTGCATCAGCCAGGCGAGCAGACCCTTGATGACGAGCCGCTTGTACTGGAAGATGCCGGACCCGAGACCGAGCGTCGCGATCACGCCGAGACTGTTGTGCTCGTAGGCCTTCGGCGCCTTCCCGCGCAACGACCGCAGCAGATTCTTCGCCAGCAGCTTCCCCTGCCGTACGGCGTTCTGCGCGTTCGGCACCGTGTACGCGCCCGGAGTCGACGACGCGAGATCGGGAACCGCGGCATCGTCACCGGCTGCCCACGCGTCCTCGATCAGCTCGTCGTCGGTCCCGATCCGCAGGTCCGCCCGCACCTGGACCATCCCGCGCTGGTTGTGCGGCAGGTCGGTGTGGTTGCGCAGCAGCCGGGTCGCGGCGTTGCCCGCCGTCCAGACGATCAGCTCCGAGTCGAACTCCGACCCGTCCGACAGCACCACGTGTCCGTCGTCGGCCGAATCCATCGTGGTGTTCAGATGCACGACCGCGCCGCGCTTCTCGAGCATGTTCACGACCCACTCGCCCGGTTTGTCGCTCACCTCGGGCAGGATCCGGCCGCTCGCCTCGACCAGGTGGAAGGCGAGATCGCTCTCGGTCAGCTCGGGGTACTTCTTCAGCAACGCCCGCGCCAGCGACAGCAGCTCCGCGAACCCTTCGACCCCGGAGAACCCACCGCCGACGAACGTGACCGTCAGCAGCTTCCGCCGCTGCTTGCCGGGCTCCAGCCCGGCCGCCTCGTCGAACGCGGTGAACATCCGGTCCCGGATCGCCACCGCTTCCTCGACGTGCTTCATCCCGATCGCCCGATCGGCCACACCCGGTACGTCGAAGGTCCGCGTCACCGCACCGGCGGTCACCGCGATCACGTCGTACGTCATCGTGAAGTCGGCGCCGTCCGCGGGCCGGATCGTCACCGTGCGGTCGGCATGCGCGATGTTGACGACCATCCCGGACACGATCTTCGTCCGCTTCAGGTTGCGCCGCAGCGACACCGCCGCGTGCCGGGCCTCGACCGAACCGGCGACCACCTCGGGCAGGAACGGCTGGTACGTCATGTACGGCCGCGGGTCGACCAGGACCACCTCGGCCTCACCCCGCCGCAGTTTCTTCTCCAGCCGCCAGGCCGTGTAGAACCCGGCATACCCGCCGCCCACCACCAGGATCCTGCGCACCGTATCTCCGTCCATAGCATCCATAGAGAGTTCTCTGTCAGGTAAGACAACCCGCGCCTCCCGATTGTGACGGGCTCAGGGGCGGAGCTGTTTGCGCGAGGTGATCCCCAGCTTGGCGAAGACCTTGCGCAGATGCCACTCCACAGTGTGCTGGCTGAGGAACATCTGCGCACCGATCTCGGCATTCGTGAGACCCGTGCCGGCCAGCTCCGCGATATGTGCCTCCTGTGCGGTCAGCGAGTCCCGGCCGGGACTGCCGTCCGCCCGACGTTCGTCCAGCACCTCGCCGGTCGCGGTCAGCTCCCGCCCGGCCCGCTCGGCGAACGCTCCCGCACCCGCCGCAGAGAACAGCTTGTACGCCGTTCGCAGCTGCCCGCGAGCATCCTGCCGACGACCTTCCCGCCGCAGCCATTCGCCGTATACGAGGTGTGTCCGGGCGAGATCCATCCGCATCCGAGTCCGGCCGAGTCGCTCGATCGACTCCTGGTACGCCGCCTCGGCGGCCTGGCCCGTCGACAGCAGACCGGTCGCCCGCGCCAGCACTCCGAGACCCCAGTCCGTCCCGCACGCCAGCGCCTGTTCACGGAGACGCTCGTATCCTTCGGCCGCGCGCTCCGGCCGGCCGACCCGGACGGCTGCCTCGATCAGGTCGGGCAGCACCCAGTTCGCCGGGCCCAGCTCCTCCGGATACTCGGTGGCGACGAAGGCCGCCTCCAAAGCCTCCGCGTACTGCGACTGGCCGATCCGCAGCAGGGCTTTCGTCATATGCCCGAACGACACCGCACCGCCCTCGCCGCGCGCCGCCGAGTCTTCCAGACTGCCGGCGATCATCGTCGCGGCATCCGGCCGTCCCCGCCAGGCCGCGAGCGCGAGCTGGCCGTACGAGGCGAGCTCGACCCCCGTCGCCTCGTGGATCGTCCGGACCTCGGCCAGCAGCGCCGCAGCGGCGGCCAGTTCGCCGGAGAACAGGCTGAGCATGACCCGATGGTGCAGGACGAGCGGCAGCTGGTTCAGATCGCCGAGCTCGCGGGCGATCCGCAGGTGCCGTGCGGTGAGCACCTCCCAGTTCTCGTCGTCCCAGAGGTTGACGGCGAGGAGAGCAGCCAGCCACATCCAGGTCAGGTCGTCGGCGTCGGTCGTCCCGTTCTCCGCCGAGAACGCGCGCATCGCCTCCCCGGCCGGCTCGACCACGTCGGGATAGCCGTCCGCGAACAACGTCGTCACCGCGCGATACACCAGGTCGCGCTTGCGCGGCGGCTCCGACGGCGGCACGGCCTGCGCGAGCCTGCTGATGTACGCGATTCCTGCCTCGCTGCCGTACCGGCCGGCGAACTGCCCGGCCGCGATCGCCTCCAGGTACGTGTCGCGAGCAAGGCCGAGATCGAGCGGCTCCAGCCGACGGGCCGCCTCGAGCAGCAACGGCAGGGCCGCGACGCTGTGGCCGGAAGCGAAGGTCAGCTGGGATCGGACCAACTTCACCCGCGCCTGGTGCAAGCCGTTGAGCGGGCCTTGTGTCGCGGTGCTCAGCAGGCCCAGCGCGGTCTCGAAGGCACCTGCCGCCAAGCTGACCTGGGCCGCGGCGAGGGCGCGGATCGAGCGGGTGGCTGGATCGGGGGTCAGCTCCGTTGCGCGCTGGAGGAACGCGGACGAGGCGGCCATGCCGCCTCGTCGTTGTGCTCTGGCCGCCGAGCTGACCAGCTCGGCGGCGACGTCCTCGTCCGGTCCGTCGGCCCCCTGCGCCCGGTGCCAGGCCCGCCGGTCGGGATCGAGATCAGGGTCGATCGCCTCGGCGAGGGCCTGATGGACCGCGCGCCGATCGGCCGGATCAGCCGAGCGGTACGTCGCCGACCGGACGAGCGGATGCCGGAACCGGACCCGCGCCCCGATATCGATCAACCCGGCGGTCTCCGCGGCCTCCGCCGTACCCATCGGCACGTCGAGGATCGTGAGCGCGCGGACCAGCAGCGGTACGTCGCCGACCGGCTCGGCGGCCGCGGTCAGCAGCAGGCGTTGGGTGTCCGCCGGCAGGGCCTGCACCCGGCGGGCGAAGTTCTGCTCGATCTGATTCGCGATCGGACGGGCATCAGGTCGCTCGAAACCGCCGGCCAGCTGCGCCGCGGTCAGGCCGCGTGGCAGCTCCAGCAGGGCGAGCGGGTTGCCGCGGGTCTCGGCCACTATCCGGCCGCGGACGTGCTCGTCCAGCCGACCGGGCACGACGGAGTCGAGCAGCGAACCGGCGTACTCGTCAGCGAGACCGCCCACCGACAGCTCGGGGAAGCCTCGCCACTCCGGTCCGGTGACCGGCTCGCGCAACGAGAAGACTAGTCCGATCCGGTCGGCGAACAACCGCCGCCCGACGAACGTCAGGGTCTGGCCCGAAGCCTGGTCCAGCCATTGCGCATCGTCGATCACGCACAGCAGCGGACTCCGATCCGATGCCGCCGACAACAGACTCAGCGTCGCGGCACCGACCAGGAACCGGTCCGGCGGTCCGCCGACGCTCAACCCGAACGCCACGCCCAGCGCGTCCCGTTGTGGATCCGGCAGGCGGTCGCGGAACTCCAGCAGCGGCAGGCACAGCTGGTGCAGGCCGGCGAACGGCAACTCCATCTCGGACTCGACACCGGATGCCCGGACGACACGACAGCCCTCGGCGCGGCTGACCAGGTACTCGAGCAGGGCAGACTTGCCGACCCCGGCCTCGCCACGAACGACCAGCACCTGGCCCGAACCGGAGCGCACGCCGGCCACGACCTGGTCGAGGCGCGCGCACTCCGGCCGGCGGCCTCGCAGTTCCAGCTCGTTACCGCTCGTGGTCATCGCTCCCACCCCCTCAGCAGAGGCTAAGGGCGAACCGCGATACGGGTACAGGACCATCGCGTACCGGAACTGCTGTCAGACCGCCAGATCTGCCATCCGATCACGCGCCCGCTTCACCAGTTGCCGGGCGTTCGGCGCGCCGATCCGGAGTGTCTCGCCGATCTGGCGGTACGGGCAGTCGAACCCTTCCCGCAGTACGTACGTCGCTCGCTCGGCCGGCGACAACCGCTCCTTCATCACGTGTACGGCGATCGCGTACGCCTCCTGCGTCTCGGCGTACTGATGCGGGTCGACGCCACCGGCCGCCCGCTCGTCCGGCAGCCAGGCCACCGCCGTCTCGTGCCGGCGGCGGGCCGACTGCACGACGTTGATCGCGAGCCGTGACACCGTGGTCGACAGGAACGCCTGCGGGTCAGCAACGACCGTACGATCGGTCCGTTGCCAGCGCACCCAGACGTCCTGGACGAGCTCCTCCGCTTCGTGCGGGTTGCCCACGATCCGGTTCGCGATCCGGAACAGCCGCGGTCGTGCCTGGAGGAACTCGTCCAATCCCGTACTCATGATGAGGACTCCTCGCGCTGGGGGTACTCCCAGCGTCGCCGCCGGCAGTCCCCCTACGCGCCCTGGAGGCTCGTGGTCGAGTACGTGGTCCGTGGTCTCAGGCGTTCACCGCCGCCAGGATCGTGGCGGTGACCGCCTCGGGCTGCGACACGCTCAGGGCGTGCGAGGCACCGGCGATCTCGCGGGTGTCCTTCGCGCCGGCCCGCTCGGCCATGAAGCGGTGCAGGGCGACCGGGATGTTCAGGTCCTGGTCGCTGAACACGAACCACGACGGTGTCGACTTCCAGGCCGGGTCGTCGGTCGCCAGGTTGGCGGTCAGCGCGGCCTCGGTGGCCGGGCGCTGCGTCGCGGCCATCAGCGCAGCCACGTCTGCCGGTACGTCGGCGCAGAACTGCTGGTGGAACACGTCCGGACGGATCGCCAGGTCGTTGCCGCCGGTGCTGACCGGGTAGGCGTTCAGTGCGTCACCGAGCGTGCTGCCCGGGAACTTGGCGGACAACGCGAACGCACTCTCGCCCTGCTCGGGTGCGAACGCGCAGACGTAGACCAGTGCCTTGACCGCGTCGTTGTTCGCCGCGGCCTCGGTGATCACCATGCCGCCGTACGAATGGCCGACCAGCACGACGGGCTTGCCGATGCCGGCGATCACGTCGCGGACGTACTGCGCGTCGCCCTCCAGGCTGCGCAGCGCGTTCGGGGCCGCGACGGCCTCGATCGACTGCGCCTGCAGGCGCTCGATGACGCCGTTCCAGCTGGCGGATTCGGCGAAGGCGCCGTGGACCAGGACGACGACCGGATTCTCGCTCATGGGTTCCCTCTCGTTTGGACTCTCTGAAGAGACCGAACAGACACCCGGGTTGTGACCGGCGAGACAGTCACAACCGGGCACCCTGCGTTGTCCTGATTGGTGAGAGCACCGAACGCGAGGGAGAACCAATGAGCATCACCGAACAGCAGATCGCCACGTCGGTTCTGGTGATCGGAACCGGTGGTGCCGGCCTCCGGGCCGCGATCGAGCTGGCGGAACAGGGCGTCGAGGTTCTCGCCCTCGGCAAGCGCCCGCGGTCCGACGCGCACACGTCGCTGGCGGCCGGCGGCATCAACGCCGCGCTGGCCACGATGGACCCCGAGGACACCTGGCAGCAGCACGCGGCCGACACCTTGCAGGAGAGCTACCTGCTCGCGAACCCGATCACGGTCGAGATCGTCGCGAGAGGCGCCGCTCGCGGGATCGAGGACCTGGAGCGCTGGGGTATGCCGTTCGCACGCGAGGCGGACGGCCGGATCTCGCAGCGGTTCTTCGGCGCCCACACCTACCGCCGTACTGCGTTCGCGGGCGACTACACCGGGCTCGAGATCCAGCGCACGTTGATCAACCGCGCGGTGCAGCTCGGCGTACCGATCCTGGACACGGTCTACGTGACGTCGATCCTGGTCAAGGACAACACCGTGTTCGGGGCGTACGGGTTCGACCTGACGACCGGGCGGCGCTATGTCATCCACGCCGACGCGGTGATCCTGGCCGCCGGCGGTCACACCCGGATCTGGCGCCGTACGTCGTCCCGTCGCGACGAGAACACCGGCGACGCGTTCCGGCTCGCGGTCAACGCGGGCGGGAAGCTCCGCGATCCCGAGCTCGTCCAGTTCCACCCGTCCGGGCTGATCGAGCCCGAGAACGCCGCCGGCACGCTCGTGTCCGAAGCAGCCCGCGGCGAGGGCGGTCAACTGCGCAATGCGCTCGGTGAACGGTTCATGGCCCGGTACGACGCGGACCGGATGGAGCTGTCGACGCGAGACCGCGTCGCGTTGGCGGAGTACACCGAGATCAAGGAAGGCCGCGGTACCCCGAACGGCGGCGTCTGGCTGGACGTGTCCCACCTCCCCCGGGAGACGATCATGCGTCGGCTCCCGCGCGTCTACCAGACGCTGCTCGAACTGCAGATGCTCGACATCACCAAGCAGCCGATCGAGATCGCCCCGACCGCGCACTACTCGATGGGCGGGGTCTGGGTCCGGCCCGAGGACCACGGCACCGGCGTCGACGGGCTCTGGGCGATCGGCGAGGCGGCCAGCGGGCTGCACGGTGCGAACCGGCTCGGCGGCAACTCGCTGATCGAGCTGCTGGTGTTCGGTCGGATCGTGGCCGAAGAGGCCGCGAAGTACTCGATCGGCCGGCAGGCGCAACTGCGTTCCGCCGACGCGGTCGCCGAAGCCCGGGCCGAGATCGACGACCTGCTGGCGAACGACGGGCCGGAGAACGTCCGCGCCCTGCAGCGGTCCCTGCGCGACACCATGACCGCCCGGGCCGGCGTCGTACGCGATGAGCACGGGCTCAACGCCGGGCTGGCGGAGCTGGCCGAGCTCGACGAACGGATCACGCAGGTCGGCGTCCATCCGGACATCGCCGGCTTCCAGGACCTCGCGCACGCGTTCGACCTGAAGGCGTCAGCGATGGCGGCCCGGGCGACGCTCGATGCGGCCCTGGTACGGCGGGAGACGCGCGGCTGCCACAACCGCTCCGACTACCCCGAGCTCGACGACTCGTTGCAGGTGAACTTCGTATGGTCCGGGCCGGGTGACATCCGGGCCGAGCAGATCCCGCCGATCCCGGATGAGTTCCGGCAGCTGATGCGGCACGTCTCGAGCGACGGCAAGCTGGTCGAGTGACGTGACCGCAGCGGCGATGGTCGCCGAGTTCGACGACGTCGCCGCATGGACGGCGGAAGCCGTCGAAGATCTGGGTGACGAGCACGCGATTCCGGCAGCCTGCCGCGGCAGCGCCAGCCCGGCGGCGCTTGCCTGGCTGGCCGAGGCCTGCGAGCTGTCTGCGGGCGATCGGCTGCTCGACGTCGGCGCGGGCAGCGGCGGTCCCGCGGCCTGGGCGGCCAAGCGCTTCGGCGTACGACCGATCCTGCTGGAGCCGATGCCCGCCGCGGGCCGGGCCGCGTCCAAACTGTTCGGACTGCCCGTCCTGACGGCCGACGGTCAGCGCATCCCGTTGCGGACCGACTCGGTCGATGTCGCGTGGTGCCTCGGCGTCCTGTGCACGGTCGAGGACAAAGCCGCCGTACTGCGGGAGATCCACCGCGTGCTCGCCCCGCGGGCATCACTCGGACTGCTCGTCGTGGTCGCAGACTGCCCCATCACCGATCCTCCCGACGGCAACCATTTCCCGACGCAGTCCGAGCTCATCGACCTCCTCGAGACGAGCGGCTTCGACGTGGTCGAGCAGATCGAGCGGCCGGCCGCCGTACCCCTCTCCTGGACGCGTCGCGCGCAGGAGGTGACCGCACTCATCTCGGCCCGCTATCGCACGCATCCCGCGTACACGTTGGCCAGTCGCCAGGACACTCGGCTTGCTGCGCTCTTCGACCACGGCCACCTCTCACTCCAGCTCCTCCATGCCCTGTCGCTCTGATGGGGTACTTCGGTTCGGGTCGCACGGTCGGTGGACCGTGGATGTGCGTCACCCCGAGAGGTGACTGACCCGCCGGCCGGATTCGGGCTGCCATGGAAGCGCAAGCTGTCCCGGCCGAGCGAGGAGGGCCACCATGGCGCGTCAGACCACGGACCTCGAGGACGAGTACGAGTACGAATCCGAGTGGGAGGACGAGTACGAGTCCGAGGACGAAGCCGAGTGGGAGGACGAGCTCGAAGGCGAGTCCGAGCTCGAGGATGAGTACGAGGACGAGGATTTCTTCCCCGGCCTCGGCGGCGTCGTGAACGCCATCGGCGGACTGCTCGGCGAGGAAGAGTACGAGTGGGAAGAGGAGGGCGAGGAGGAGACCGAGGATGAGGCCTTCCTCGGTCTGCTCGGCCCGATCGCCAAGATCGCCGGCGGACTGCTCGGCGGCGGTGGCGGGGGCGGCGGTGATGGTGAGTACGAGGACGAAGCCGAGGACGAGCTCGAGGCCGAAGAAGAGGCCGAGGAGTTCTTCAAGCGGCTGAAGGGCGTCTTCCGCAAGGCCGCGCCGTTCCTGAAGACCCTGGCGAAGACGGCCGGGCCGCTGGTCGCGACCGCCATCGGCGGGCCGGCCGCGGGTGCCGTCGCCCGAGCCGTCACCTCGCAGCTCGAGGGTGAGTACGAGGAGGAGTTCGAGGCCGAGTTCGAAGAGATGGCCGCCGCTCCGCTCGCACCCTCGCAGGCCTTCGCGGAGTACCTCGCGGCGCAGGCCGCGGCCACCGAGTCCGAGTCCGAGGCAGAGGCCCTCGGCGGCGCGGCGGCGTACTCCGCCATCAACCCGTCGGACCGGCGTGAGCTCGAGCGCCTGCTGCCGCACCTGTTGCGCGGCGCGGCCACGATCACGCGGATGCTGCACGGCAACCGCAGCACGCGGCCCGCCGTACGCCTGGTTCCTGGGATCGCCGATGGTGCGGCCCGGACGATCGCCCGGCGGATCGCCGCCGGTGAGCCGGTCGGTCCGGTCGAGCTCGGCCAGGTCATGGGCGCCGCGACCACCAAGGCCTTGATGCCCGGTCGTGTCCGGCAAGCAGTATTGCGGCGGCACGCCCGCGGGCTCGGCCGCAGCCGCCGGCGCTACCACGGTCGTCGCGGTAGCAGCACCTGGCGCCGTACCGGCTCTCGTCGTGGGCGTCCGAGCTACCGCAGCAGCGGGCGGGGCCGAGGCCTGACCGTACGTCGTCAGCCGGTCCGCAGCCGGACCGTCGGCACGGGACGCGTGCCGCGGCCGCGTCCCGGGATGGTGCGGATCACCACACCGGTGCGCATCCCGCCGAAGGGCGGACGGCCGGCACGCGTGGTCCGCGTCGTCAGCGACGTCCGGGTGCCGCGTGGCGCCGTACCCGCCGGACGGCCGACCAGTACCGCCGGGCGCCGGCCGCGGCGCTGATCGCACACCCGACTTGGAGGGGCAAGGACCATGGCATCCGCGTTGAACCGTAGCTATCCCGAGATCCAGGGCGAGTTCGAACTCGAGGACGAGTTCGAGGAAGAAGTTGAGGTCGAGGCCGAGGACGAGCAGGAACTCGAGTTCGAGGCCGAAGACGAGGACGAGGACTTCCTCGGTGCGATCGGCGGGATCGGCAAGGCCCTGGGCGGGCTGCTCAGCGGCGGAGGCGACGGCGAGTACGAAGCCGAGTTCGAGTTCGAGGCCGAGGCGGAGACGGAGGACGAAGCCGAGGAGGAGTACGAGGACGAGGACTTCGTGAACCCGATCCGCCGGATCTACCCGGACGCCGAGCTGATGGCGCACCTGTCGGCGAAGGCCGCGCAGACCTCCAGCGAGGCCGAGGCGGAGGCGTTCCTCGGAGCGCTCGTCCCGATCGCCTCCAAGCTGATCCCGCGCGCCGCGGGCGTCCTGGCCCGCAACGCGCCGGCCCTGATCCGCGGTACGTCGGCCCTCGGTCGGCGACTGCGTCGGAACCCGGCCACCCGCAAGTACGTGATGGCGATGCCGGTGATCCTGCAACGGACCGCGCAGAGCCTCGCGGACCAGGCCGCCGCCGGCCGCAGCGTCTCCCCGGAGACCGCGATCTCGACGATGACGCGGATCGCCGGGCGGATGTTCCGCCAGGCACCCGAACGCAACCGCGCGATGCGCGCCGTCAGCACGTTCGACCGCCGCTACCGCCGTCGCAGCCGCACCCCGGCGACCTCCGGCGTACGGCGGACGCGCCGGCCGCAGCCGACCCGGCGCCGCCGGGCCCGACGCTGACCTGTGGTGGGGAGGGACGATGCCGTACCTGACGGACCTCGCGGGCGTCGCCCGTAAGACCAGCCTCGAGGTCATCGAGGTGCCCGGCTGGCAGACCCGCGGCCGGGACGAGATGAGCGACGTCCGCGCGGTGGTGTGCCATCACACCGCGACGCTGAACAAGACCGCCGACATGCCGTCGCTGGACACCCTGATCAACGGGCGACCGGATCTGACCGGGCCGTTGTCGCACTTCGGGTTGTCGCGGTCCGGCAAGGTGTACGTGATCGCGGCCGGGCGCTGCAATCACGCGGGGACGGTGCGGGATCCGTCGTGGGGCAACAGCCACTCGATCGGGATCGAGGCCGAGGCGACCGGTACCGACGCGACCTGGCCCGAGGTGCAGATGGCGGCGTACGCGCAGCTGTGCCGGGTGCTGATCGATCACTTCGGGTTGAACGTCAGCGCGGTGCTCGGGCACAAGGAGGTCGCGGATCCACCGAAGCGGAAGATCGACCCGAACTTCGACATGGACGCCTTCCGCGCCCGCATCAGTTCACTCAGCGGCATCACTCCCCCGCCGCCTGTGCCCTCCACACCTGCCCCTACCCCGGCCCCGGCTCCCCCTACCTCGTCCTGGTTGTCCTGGTTGCCGTCATTCCCGTGGTTCGAAGGCGAGGCGGCCGCGACGCCCATCGCGTCGACGCGACCGGCGCGTGACGTGCTTCCGGCGTACCTGTCCGGACAGGCGCTCAACGTCCGCCGGCACCTGACCGCGCTCCGCGACTTCAGCCGCGACGAGTTCGGCGGCCAGCCCGCGCGTCCCAGCGAAGGACACGTGCAAGCGGTCAACGCTTTGCTGGCGACGTTGCGCGGACCGCTCAACACGATCGTCGAGCGGCTGGATCGCGCCACCGACGCCGCGCAGACCAACCCGTCGCCGCATCGCGTCGGCCTGGCTCTGGACCTGAAGTCACAGGCCCACGACCTGGTGCGCGCGACCGAACGCGTGTGGGACTTCTACTTCGAGCTGTTCGGGCAACGGCAGAGCGCGTTCGGCGAATGGCTCGACGCCTGCGACCGGATCACACTTGATTGCTATCAGCACGTATTCATGCACCTCGGCAACGAGCGCAGCATTCCGGCTCCGCCGCCGTTCTGCTACATGCGGACCGGATTCTCGCCGGCGACGTTCCGGCGGGGCATCCCGCTCCGCCGGCTCGGACGGCAGCTCAACCCGTTTCCGCTTGTGCAGTTGCCGTATCACCGGCTCGTCAACCCGTGGACCATCGGCGCGATCCTGCACGAGGTGTCGCACAACCTGCAGAACGAGTTGCAGCTCGAGCAGGCCATTCCGTCGTCGATCGGGCGGCGGTTGCGCGACGCCGGCGTACCTGTTGCCATCAGCAACATTTGGGTCAGGTGGAACCGGGAGATCTTCGGCGACATGGTCGGCGGTCTGCTCGGCGGCGAGGCGTTCGTGTCGTCGTTGATGGACGTGATCGGGCGCGGGCCGGCGCAGAGTTTCGGCTATTCGCCGCGGTCGGTGCATCCCACGCCGTACCTGCGGACGTTCCTGTCGTGCGAGCTGTTGCGCCGGATGGGGTTCCCGGAGCGGGCCGCCGAGTTCCGGCGCGCGTGGTCGCAGCTGTACCCGACGCCGCGCGAGTCGACGATGCCGCCGAAGCTGCTCGCCACCGCCCGGACCGCGATCCCCGCCGTCGTCGAGGCCGTCTGCTACACGCCGTTCCAGGGACTCGGCGGGAAGTCGTTGCGCGAGGTGATCTTCTTCGAGCCGCGGCACCAGGCGATGATCGACGAGGCCGGCGTACGACTCGCCAAGGGCGTCGATCCCGGTGTCGTCCCGGAGCGGTTCCTGATCGGCGCCGTACGTTCCGCGCTCGACCACCATCGCGCCGAGCCGGATCGCCTGATGCGCAACTTCTACGCGCAACTGGCGAGGCGGTGACCGCGATGACGATCGAAGACCGCCGTACGGCGTTGCACCAGGCGCTACGGGCTTTGTGGCTCGCGGTCGCCGAACTGGTCCTGAACGCGAACGACGACCAGCCGGAAGAGAGCGACCTGGCATCGGCCGAACACGCCGCCCAGCTCACCGTCGAGATCCAGGGCCGGCTGGCCGAGGCGATCGCTGCCCAGAAGGAGCCGACCGCCGTCGAACTGGCCGAGGTCGACCGGTTGGTACGGGAAGCAAGTCTCATCTACTGGCGCGATCTGCGCGCCCACGAGGCGGTCTCGCGATTGCGCGGCTCTACGAGACGCCGGGGTGGTCCCTGGCCGTCGTGGTGGTCGGGCGTCGAGCAGAGCCTCGAACGCTGTGAAGAACCGCTCGTCGCCGCCGGTCTCGCGATCGGCGACGCGTGGCATGAGCTCGTCACCGGATCGTCCCTCACGGGGACCGGGACGAATACCTCCAGGAGGTCGTCGTGACCAATGACAAGTTGCAGCCAGGACTCCCGGTCGTCGAGGTCGACCAGGCCTTCCCGCTGATGACCACGGACTCGGTCGCCCGCCCGACGACCACCTCCGGCACCGGCGACCAGGGCCCGGTGGTGAGCGCAGCCATCCGCGACGTCCTGGGCTGGCGCCCCCGCGTCCAGGACCCGAAAGCCTTCACCGCCGCCCTCAGCGCCTCCTTCGAACTCTCCACCTTCGAGGACCACGTCGTCACCAAGTACGTCCCCCGCGGCGTAGCGGTCCAGGCCGACCTCGGCGGCGTCACCGGCGGCCAGGCCTCCCTCTACCTCCGCGCCAAAGCCGCCCACGAACAAATCACCCGCATGCTCGACAGCCTCCAACCCCTCCGAACCGACGCCGACCCCCAGGACTGCGAGGCCTACCGAACCCTCGTCCGAGACTCGGTCCGCCGCATAGTCCTGGAATTCGGCCGCGAAGGCGGTCCCCGCGTCGCTTTGGTCGACTCGGCGTTCGGAGTGCTGACCGGCTTCAGCCCGAACACGATCACAGGATCCGTCGGCGCCCTGCCGGGCATGGGCAGCAAGCAGCCCGGCGTCGTGGCGCAGCCTATGGCGCCGTTCGGCGGCTCGCCGCCTGCGCCGCCCGTGGTGCCGGCCGCCGTCGCCGAGGTCGACCCGGACAGCGTGCCAGGTCAGCTCGGCGCGCTGCGCGATCGGTTCGGGCTCGACGACGATCACGTCAACACGGTGGACGAGGAGAAGCAGCGGACGAGTTTCTGGACTCTGGTCGAGCTGGTCACCGACCTCCAACGCTCGTGGGCGTTGCGCCGTACGGACTTCACCCTCGGCGCCGGTAGCGGGTTCCTCGGCACGGACCTCGTACAGATCAGCAGGTTGCTCGCGGCGGCCTCCGAACAGGTCGACGAGTTCGAGGCGGTGCTGGACTCCGTGCTCGTGTCGGGTGCTGAACGGCAGACCGTGATCCTCGACCGCGGCACCGGGCTGACGCTCGACGACCTGACCCAGTGGCTGCGCGTGTTCGTCACCGAGGACGGGCCGAACATCATCCGCGACACCGGCCGCGACGGCCTGGTCTCGAGCTTCACGCCGACTGCGATCGACCTGCTCGTCACCCTTCGCGACAAGCTCGTCCGACGGCTGATTCCATGTGGAAGCTCGGGGTGTGCGGGCGGTTGCCATTGCGGTTCTCGCGGCAAGGTCACGTGCATCCCGCTCGGTTGCTGTACGCCGCTGCCGCCCGGCATGTACTCCGGCCGCGTCAAGATCGCGGTGTCGACCCTGTGCGGGCTGATCGAGCGGTTGACCGCGAAGGCGATCCGGATCGGCCGCTTCTCCGGCGTGGTCCTCCTCGACATCGCGGTCATGCCGTTCGAGAACGATGCCCTGCTCTCGGGGCAGGATTTCGTCCGAGTCGAGGTTCGGGGTCTGCACCTGCGTCCGACGTACGTCCCGGCCTTCGTCGCCGACGGACTGCAGCCGGTCGACCTCTCGACTCTCGTGCTGCCGCTCCAGGGCAGCGCCAGTGCCGACGACGACCACCTCGGCGGAATCTTCCAGCGCGGTGCGTTGCCGCTCTCTCTGCAGCAACTGCTCGACACCGCCGGTGGCCGAGGAGTCCTGCTGGCTGCCAGCGAGGTGCCGATGGCGATCGTCGACGGCGAGCTCGGCCGGATCATCCAGGGCCCGAGCGTCACCACCTGGCCACGGCTGCGGCCGGCGTACGACGTGGATCCCGACAGCGCACCGGACGCGTGGGACGACATTCCGCCGAACCAGCGGTTCGTCCCCCAGTCCCCGCTCGACCCGATCGAGCCCGAACCCGACGAGGACTGCCTGGACGAATGTGACGACGACTGCGAGGACTGTGGTTGCGGATGCCACGGGTTCAAGGTGGGGCACTCGACGCTGGCGCGGTTCCGGGCGATTCTGGCCGACGACGACGTCCAGGAGCAGGCCCGGAAACTCAGGCAGGACTGGCCGACCTTCGCCAAGCTCGTGAAGACGCTCGGAAGCGACGAGCTCGGCGATCTCCTGACGTCGGTCGATGCCGCGAACACACACCGCATCGAGGAAGAGGCCGCCGCGGAACGCGCCGAGCGCGCCGGGGCCAAGACCAGGCAGCGGATCAAGGAACTCGAGGCCCGCGCGAACGCCTTGACGTACAGCGCGATCCAGGCACGACGCGCGCTGGAACGGGCGCAGCAGGCGGCAGCGATGCGCGTCGGTCCGGCGCCGTTCCTGGTCCTGAGCAGCCAGCCGGCTCCAGCGGCTCCAGCGGCGCCGGCCAAGAAGGCCGCAGCCAAGAAGGCCCCGGCAGTGCCGCCGGCGAAGAAGGCCGCGGCCAAGAAGGCTGCGAAGAAGGCGCCGGCCAAGAAGGCCCCAGGTTCGCGCGGAGGAGGGAGCTGACATGCTTTCCGAGCGGGATTATCAGGACTTGCTGGATCGGATGCAGGCGCTGCGGAGTCAGGTGGCGGAGCGGTTGTCGGGGAGTTTGGTTTCCAATCCGGCGTTGGCGGAGGAGATCAACAAGCAGCTCGACGATCTGGTGACGGCGGCTCGGGAGGCGGATGCGGCGGGGCCGCGGCCGCCGGACCGGGGGCTGGCGGAGTTGGTCGGGGTCGGGCCGGATGCGGCGCAGGAGTTCGGCGACGTCAAGATTCCGCAGGGTGTCGCGGAGTACGACGAGAACGTCAACTCCGAGCGCGTCGTCGCGGTCGGCGATCTGTACTACATCTATCAGCACGAGAAGATCGGCGTCTTCAAGGTCGTGCAGCGGTTGAAGCAGCTGTTCGAGGGCGGCGCGATCCGGCTGTCGGGCGGCGAGGGCGCGTACCGGCTCTACCAGTTCGACCGTCGTGACGTACTGCGCTACACCGCGAAGGACCGGCTGGCGGCGTACCGGCGGGTGCTCGGCTACGGCCGCGGACTCGGCGCCGGGCAGAGCCGGCCGAACACCGACTTCCACATGCTGTTCTCGCACTTCATCAACCAGGTCACGCTGTTCTGGCGCGACAAGCGGATAAGCGATGTGATCCGGGAACGGGCGCTGGACCCGAGCTTCGGGTCGATCGCGGTCGTCCGCCGGGCCGGGCTCGATCTGCGCAACAACCTGAAGTTCACGTCGTACGGTCACCTCAACGTACTGCGGGTCGAAGTCATGCAACTGCTCGAGGAATGCTTCGCGATCCTCGGCTCTGAGGACGTCAAGGATCTGTTCGGCGCCGCGAACGCGTGGGACGTCGTCGACGAGGTGCTGATCAGGTACTTCGACGTACGCCTGCAGAGCAGTCCGCGGCAACGGATGGCGGTCAACGGCCGCGACGTACTGCGGTGGCTGTCCGGCAACCACGTGATGGAGACCGGGCGCGGCCAGTTCGAGGCGCTGCTGATGGAGATCGCCGAGCCGTCCGAGGAATGGCTGACGTCGGCCCAGGCGATGAGCCTCGCCCGGCGTTCCGGGACCGACCGGGTCATGCCATGGGAGCAGCTCGGACAGTCCGGCGTCGCCGCGCGGTACAGCGAACGTACGCCGGCGCAGATGCCGCCGAGCGCCCGCGGGCCGATGTACCCGCGGCGCGGCGGCACCGGTACCTATCGGGGTGGCCAAGGCGGCGTACCCGTCCGGACCCGCCCGTGACTGAACGATGATCTCTCCGCAGGTGCTTGCCGCTGCCAAGCAGCGGCAAGCACGACGTCTGACCGAGCTGCTGGACTGGCTTGCCATCCCCTCGGTCAGTGCGGACCCGCGCCACACCGACGACGTACGCCGGGCCGCCCGCTGGCTCGCGTCCTGGCAGCGTGCTCGCGGCGCGACGGTGGACCTGCGGCCGACGCGCAACGGACGCGACGTCGTCGTCGCACGCTGGCCGGCCGCGCCCGGCGCCAGGCAGGTGGTCATCTACGGGCACTACGACGTACAGCCGGCCGGCCCTGGCTGGTCGTCGCACCCGTTCCGCCCGGTCATTCGTGACGGCGTCATCTACGCCCGCGGCGCCAACGACGACAAGGGGCAGCTGTTCGCGCACCTGTGCGCCCTGGACGCGTGGCCCGGCGTACTGCCCGCCGAGGTCATCGTGATCGCGGAGGGAGCCGAGGAGGTCGGCAGCCCCGGCTTTGCCCAGGTCATCGGCGAACTCCGCGGACTCCGGCCGACGGCCGTGATCGTGTCCGACACCGAGCGGTACGACGACGGAACGCCGACCGTCACGATCAGCCAGCGCGGCCGCCTCGCCGCCTCGCTCACCGTCGACACCGGCGGTACGGCGGTACACGCGGGGCGACTCGGCGGCGCCGTCGTCGACCCGAGCCTCATCCTCGCCGACGCGCTGCGCATCTTGCGGACAGAACTCTTCGCGGACACGATCGCCGTCCGATCCACCGCAACGACGAGAACCGACGACTCCATCAAACGAGCCGCACCGGGCCGGGCCACGGTCGGTCGCGGTCTCGACAAGCGGGTCACGCTGCGCGGATCGGTCGGAGTCACGCAGCTCGTCGCCGGCACCGGCGGTGCGTCGCTGCCATCGCGCGCGGTCGCGACGCTGGACCTCCGGCTGCCACCACGATCCGACCCGGCAGACGTCGTACTGCGTGCCCGTCGTCTGCTCGCATCCTTCGCGCCGCACGTCCGGCTCCGATTCACCGGCGGCGTGCCGGCGATCGAGACACTGCCGGACGACTTTGTCCGGCGGGCGGTCGATCAGGCGTGTACCGCGATCGTCGGCCGGCCGGCGGTCGACGTCCGGTCCGGTGGCACGATCCCGGCCGTCGGCATCCTCGCGCGGGCGTTGCGGATTCGCCCGCTGTTGCTGGGATTCGGGCCGCCGGCGGGGAACGCACACGGGCCGGATGAGGCGATGGACATCGCCGGATGGGCGGCCGGAGTACAACTCTCCGCGGCATTGCTGTCGGCATTGACCCGGCCTATTAGAGCCGAGCCGGTACCGGTATTGCGGCGAAAGGATCACCATGGTGAGATCCGGCAGTTTCGTTGCGGCGAATTGCCGGTGCAGCTCGAGGGGGAGGGACGATGACCGCTACCGCTACGCCTGCGTCGACCCGGGGGTCCGCGACCTTGGCGCACTCCCCTCCCCCACCCCGCACCACCTCGGAGGAGACTGCCGACGCGGAGTTGCAGCAGTGCATCGTGGCCGCGCTCCGGGCGATGATCGATCACGTCGAACTGACCGTCGTGGAGACGACGACCAGCGACGGCACGGTCTCGGTCATGCTCGAGCACGACAACGTGCGCTGCGTGCTGGTCGTCTCGGCTCAGGTTCCCCGCCACAGCCTGAGCCCACGCGAACTCCAGATCGCCCGCCTGGTCGCCGACGGCGCCACGAATCGCGCCATCGCCAGCTCACTCGAGATCAGCCCCTGGACAGTCTCCACCCACATGCGCCGCATCTTCGCCAAACTCGACGTCTCCAGCCGAGCCGAGATGGTCGCCCAATTCTTCGGCGCGTGATCCGGGGTCAGTGCAGCAGCTTGAGGACGAGAGACAGCGGGGACCAGTTGGTGCGGCCCCGGCGGGTGAGCGCGTAGGCGCGCATCCGGGGTTCGGGGGTGCGGAGGCGGCGGAGGGAGATGCCGGTGGTTTTGGGGTAGGCGGCGGGCATCAGGGCTACGCCCAGGCCGGCGGTGATCATTTCCTGGACCAGTTGGAGGGTGTCGGCGCGTTGGGTGATGTGGGGTTCGAAGCCGGCGAGGGCGGCCAGGGTACGGACGACGTGCTCGTCGGCGGTGTGGCGGGAGTTCACGATCCAGTCGCTGTCGGCGAAGGCGGCTAGTACTTCGGCCGACGTACCGCTGGTGCGGCGGGACTGGGACGGTACGGCGAGGCCCCAGGTGGACTCCCAGAGCGGAGTGGATTCGAGCGCCGGATCGACCGCGGCGGGCGCGAGGTTGTAGTCGTAGCTCAGCACGAGGTCGACCTGGTCCCGCTCCAACAGCGCGAGCGCCTCGGGTGGCTCCTGCTCCTGGATCTCGAGCCGTACGGCGGGGTGCTCCGCGGCGAGCCGGTGTACGACGGGGAGCAGGCTGTCCCGGATGACCGTATGGAACGCCGCGACGCGAACCGTCCCGGCCGGCTCGGCCGACGGATCGAGGTCGGCGCGCGCAGCCTCGTGGGCCGCGAGGATCTCGACCGCGTGCCCGGCCAGTCGCCGACCCGCCGGGGTAAGCCGGACGCGGCGGCCGTCGGGCTCGATCAGCGGCGTACCGACCTCCCGGGCGAGCGCGGCGATCTGTTGCGAGACGGTCGACGTGGTGACGCCGAGCGTTGCCGAGACGGCCTGCATCGAGCCCAATCGGGACAGGGCGAGCAGCAGCTCGAGACGCCGTACATCCATTCATGAATCATGAACGATTTGTCCAGGATTAACACGTGGACGCGAATAAAATCGCGAGCTTCACTGGAAAGCATGCGCACACGAGACAGGCAGACCGGCGTAGCGTTCGCGGTCCTGTCGATGACGATGGTCCAGCTCGGACTGGCCGCCTCCGTCGGGCTCTTCGACCGGGTCGGCCCGGAGGGCGCTGCCTGGCTGCGGCTGGCCTGCGCCGGCTTGATCGTGCTCGTGCTGTTCCGCCCGCGACCCAGCTCGTTCGACCGCAAGTCATTCCTGGCCGCGGTCGGTCTCGGCATCGCAACCGCCGGCGTGACGCTCCTCTTCATGGCCGCCGCTGCTCGGCTGCCACTCGGTACGGCGAGCGCGCTCGAGTTCCTCGGTCCGCTCACAGTCGCAGTACTGCGGAGTCGCGGCCGGCTGATCTGGCCCGGGCTGGCGTTCGTCGGGGTGATGCTGCTGACTCAGCCCTGGCACGGATCGGTCGACGGACTCGGCGTGCTGTTCGCGCTCGGCGCGGCCGCCTGCTGGGCGGCGTACATCGTCCTCACCCAGCACGTCGGCGGGAACGTGACCGGTCTGCAAGGCATGGGCGTATCGCTGCCGGTGGCTGCCGTCGTCGCCACCGCGGTCGCCGGGCCGAGCACGATCCCGGTGATGACGTGGCAGCTGGTCGCGATCGGTTTCGGGCTGGCGCTGCTGCTCCCGGTGATCCCGTTCAGCCTCGAGTACCTGGCTCTCCGCAGGCTCGACGCCGGGGTGTTCGGCACCCTGATGAGCCTCGAGCCCGCGCTCGCACTCCTGGTCGGCTGGATCTTCCTCAGCCAGGCGCCGGGACTCCTGCAGGTGGTCGGCATCGCCTCGGTGGTGGCCGCAGGCGTCGGCGCCGAGCGGTCGGTCAAACAAACCGACCGGCTCAGCGCCGACGTGGACCGGGTGTCCGTGTAGCTAAGCGGCAGCCCGGGCTTGGGCTACCTCTTGGCCTTTGACGGTTTCCGGGTAGCGGGCCAGCATGTCGCGGAGTTCGTCCGCGCCGACGTTGGCGCCGAAGGACTCGGCGCCGGGCTCCAGGCTCTTGCCCTCGGCAAGCGGACCGGCGAGGACCGGGTCGAAGCCGAGAGCGTCGACTATGGCCGCCGCCTCAGCCGCGTCCGCGGCCTCACCCGCGACCGCGATCGCCTTGCGGTCGGCCGATCCGGCCGGACGGGCGCCTTCGTCGAGGTCGTGGTAACCCATGTGGTTGAAGGCCTTCACGACACGGGACCCGGGCAGGAACTCCTGCACGAGCTCCGACGACGAGGTCCGCGGGTCGGTCAGGTCGGAGCGGATGCCGTCGACCTCCCACCAATAGTTCATCGCGTCGATGACGAGCTTCCCGCGCAGCGCGTCGACCGGGATCGTCTGGTACTTCCCGAGCGGCAGCGCCAGGATCACCACATCGGCCTCGGCCGCGGCCTCGGCAGCAGTCGTGGCCACGGCGCCCGGCGTGACGACCTCCACGATCAGCGCGATCTTCGAGACGTCACCCGACCCCGCGATCAGCACGCGATACCCAGCGGCGACCGCGAGCCGGGCCAGGACGGTCCCGACCTTCCCGGCTCCCAGGATCCCGATCGTCGTCACTTCGAGTCCGCCAGCATGTCGCGCACCAGCGGGATCACCTTCGTGCCGTACAGCTCGACAGCCTTCAGCCGAGCGCTCACCGGCAGCGGACCACCCGAGTAGATCAGGTCGAACCGCGAAACCCCGAGCGTCCCCACCGCGTCGGCGATCCGGCGAGCCACCGTCTCCGGCGACCCGACGTACATCGAGCCGTGCAGTACCTCGGACTCGAACTCCTCGCGCTTCAACGGCGGCCAGCCGCGCAGCGCGCCGATCCGGTCGCGCATCACCTTGTACGGCGCGTAGAAGATCTCCTTCGCCTGCTCGTCCGTTTCCGCGACGAACCCGGGCGAGTGCATGCCGACCGGATGCGCGACGGTCCCGAACTGCTCGGCCGCCCGCTTGTACAGATCCAGGTACGGCGCGAACCGGTCCGGCGCCCCGCCGATGATCGCGAGCATCAACGGCAACCCGTAGTACGCCGTCCGTACGACGGACTGCGGCGAGCCACCGACCCCGACCCAGGTCTTCAGCCGCCCGGACTCCGTCTTCGGATAGACATCGGCGTTGTCGAGCGCGGCGCGAACCGTGCCCTCCCAGGTGACCGGCTTCTCGTCGAGCAGCTGCACGAACAGCTGCAGCTTCTCCTCGAACAGCTTGTCGTAGTCGGCCAGGTCGTACCCGAACAGCGGGAACGACTCGGTGAACGACCCACGCCCGAGGATCACCTCGGCCCGACCGTTCGACAGCGCGTCGACGGTGGAGAACCGCTGGAACACCCGCACCGGGTCGTCCGAGCTCAGCACGGTGACACCGGAGCCGAGCTTGAGGTTCGACGTCTTGGTCGCGATACCGGCCAGCACCGTCTCCGGTGAGGAGATCGAGTACTCCGGCCGGTGGTGCTCACCGAGGGCGATCGCGTTCACGCCGATCTGGTCGGCCAGCACCGCCTCCTCGACGACCTGCCGGATCGCCGCCGCGTCCGTGACCGGCGCGCCGCTGTCGTCCACCGGGATGTCCCCGAAGGAATCCAGCCCGAAATCCAACGTGGCCAACTCGGCCATGTCTCCACTCTCCTGTCCGCTCACCCGTTAAGTCTAGGTTGACACGTCAACACCAGACCAGGGGGTGTTCATTCCCCGGAGAGAGGGTCACACCCAGTGCCGCAGCTTGTCCGGGTTCAGCACGATCCAGACCGCGGCGACCTTCGCGCCCGTCACCTTCAGGCTCACCACGGCGACGACCCGGCCGGCGGCACGCAGTACGACACCGGGCTGGCCGTTGACCGCCTCCACGGTCGGCGCTATGTCCGGGTGCAGGCCGAGCACGTTGCACACCGACTCCGCGACCTGCGCGATGCCCCGCACCGGTCCCGGCGCCGCGAACACCTGCCCGCCGCCGTCGCTGACCGCGACCACGTCAGGCGTCAGCAAGCTCCGGATCGCGCCCGCACTGCCGGCCCGGCACGCCGTCGCGAACCGGTGTACGACGGCATGATCGCCCCGCTTGAACACATCTCCTCCAGCTCAAGCGACAGCGGTGGCGTGGGTGATCTTGGCCGGGTTCATCATCCACAGCACCTCGTCGATGCCGTCGTCCGACGCGATCACAGTGCAGACCGCGAACATCACACCGTCGCGCTCCAGCATCGCGATCGCGCGACCGTTCGCCCGGCCGAACTCCACCGTGACGCCGACCCAGAAGCGGTCGTGGAACGCCCGGTGGTACTTCGCCACCCGATCCCGCCCGACGACCGGGAACTTCGACGCGCGCGCCGCCCCGCCGCCGTCGGAGTAGCTGATCGCGTCCTTCGCGAGCAGCTGCTCCAGCACCGCGAGATCACCCGACCGCGCCGCCTCGACGAATGCCGAGAGCAACTTCTTCTGCTGGCCCCCGCTGACCTCGGTACGGCGTTCCGCCCGGATCCGCTTCCGGGCCCGGCTGACGAGCTGCCGCACCGCCGGCTCGGTCGACTGCAGCATCGTGGCCAGCTCGTCGTACGGGTAGTCGAACGCCTCACGCAGGATGTACGCCGCCCGCTCGGTGGGTGACAGCCGCTCGAGCACGAGGAGGACGGCGAAACTCAGCGCCTCCCCGCGCTCGGCACCGAGGTACGGATCAGCGCTGGTGTCGACCGGCTCCGGCAGCCACGGCCCGATGTAGGTCTCCCGCCGGGCACGCGCGGACTGGCTCGCGTTGATCGCGAGCCTGGTCACCGCCGTCGACAGGTACGCCACCGGGCTCTGGACCGCACTGCGGTCCGCGGCCTGCCAGCGCAGCCACACCTCCTGGACCAGGTCCTCGGCCTCTGTGTGGCTACCCAGCATCCGGTACGCGATCCCCATCAGGCGCGGCCGCACCTCGTTGAAGACCGCGACCGCCGCGTCGAGATCGTCGAGCTCCATCGACACCCTTCTGTCACTCCCCTGCCGGAGAATACGGTGGTTCGTCGCCTTCGAGCGCCTCGATCGCGCCGTGCAGGCTGTTCAGATCGGCGGTCTCGGCCTGAGCCTCGTACGGATCGAGCGCCCAGTCGAGCTCGTCGTCCTCGGACGCTGTGCCCGCCGCGTCCAGCTCGATGTCGGCCTCGACCTCTACCTCGAGCTCCTGCAACTCGTCGTTCGTGCCCATGGTCATCGACCGGCCTGCGCGGCGTACCACTCGTCGTAGTGCAGCTCGCCGAGGGTGGCGGGGCCGACGGGGACCAGGCTGCGCTCCTTCAGCTCGGCGCCGAAGTACAGGGCGTGCGGGTCGGAGACGACCTCGCGGGCGTCGCCGCGCTGCGCCAGCGCCTTCCGGAAGAACTCGTCCATCCGGTACTCGTCCGGACCGGCGATGTCGATCCGCGCGTTCAGCGGCTCCCCCACCGCGACCTTCCCGAGGTTCTTCGCGACGTCCTCACCGGCGATCGGCGCCCACGCGACCGGCGCGATGTGCACCTTGCCGTCGTCGCCGGTGCCCGAGTCCGCGGTCGGCCCGACGAACTCGAAGAACTGGGTCGAGTGCACCAGCGAGTACGGCAGGCCGGAGGCCTTGATCAGCTCCTCCTGGGCGATCTTCGCGGCGAAGTAGGCGTTCTCCGGCATCCGCTCGGTGCCGACGATCGAGATCCCGACGTGGTGCCGGACGCCGGCCGCGTCCTCGGCCTGCAGCACGTTGCTGGTCGAGGTCTTGAAGAACTCCATCACCGGCCCGGCCTCGAACGACGGCGAGTTGGCCACGTCGACGACGACGTCGACGCCCTTCAGCGCATCGGCCAGACCCTCTCCGGTGATCGTGTTGACACCGGTGCTCGGTGCCGCCGGCACCGCCTCGTGGCCGTGCTCGGTGAGCTTCGCCACCAGCTTCGTGCCGATCATGCCGGTGCCGCCGATCACGACGATCTTCATCGCAGAACCCCTTCGATTGTCTTTGGCTGTCACCAGGTAAGACAGGGCACCTCTCCCGCCTGTGACAGTCACAGCCGATGCTTGTGTCCTGTCTCACTGAGTGACACCTGACGAAGGGACACCCCGTGCCGAACGCCACGGTCCGGATCCGCGTGCGGATGACCGCGCGGCCGATCGACGAGCCGAACCGCGTCTCCAGCCAGCTGGAGCTGCTGTTCGACCTGACCTTCGTGGTCGCGGTCGCCGCGGTCACCGAGCAGTTCGCGCACACGATCGCCGAGGGCCACGGCGGCGACGGCGTCCTGCCGTTCCTGCAGGTGTTCTTCGCGATCTGGTGGGCGTGGATGAACTTCACCTGGTTCGCCTCGTCGTACGACACCGACGACGTCACATACCGGATCCTGACGATGGTGCAGATGGCCGGCGTGCTGCTGCTCGCCGCGGGCGTCCCGGCGGCCGCGGACCACGGCGACTACCTGATGATCACGATCGGCTACCTGATCATGCGGCTCGGGCTGATCTCGCTCTGGTTGCGTGCGGGCATCGAGGATCCGGACTCACGACGTACTGCGTTCCGCTACGCGTTCGGCATCGGGGTGTTGCAGCTGGGCTGGTTCGGGCGGCTGTATCTGGCCGACGCCGGCGCGTCCGACACCGTGCTGCTGGTCGCGTTCATCGCCCTCGCGATCCTCGAGCTGTCCGTGCCGCTGTGGGCCGAGCGGCCGCGGGCGACGCACTGGCACCCGCATCACATCGCGGAGCGGTACGGGCTGTTCACGATCATCCTGCTCGGCGAAGCGGTCCTGGCCGCGTCCAACGCAGTACGGCGTGCTGTCGAGGAGATCAACGTGAGTGCCGAGCTGATCGCGGTCGCCGCCTGCGGTCTGGTGATCCTGTTCGCGTTGTGGTGGTTGTACTTCCTGCGTCCGGCCGGTCCGCGGCTCGAGGAGCGCCGGGATCGCTCGTACCGCTGGGGCTACGGCCACTACGGGATCTTCGCGTCGCTCGCCGCGCTCGGCGCCGGGCTGGAGGTCGTCGTCGAGCAGACCAGCCACGAACTGCACATCTCCCCGACCGCCGCGAGCTACTCCGTCGCCATCCCGGCCGCCTGCTTCGTCGGGCTGCTCTGGGGCGTGCACCGAATCATCTCGGAGCCGTCCCGCGTCCACCTCGGTACGTCGTTCGCCGGCGTGGTGATCCTGCTGCTCCTGCCGCTCGCGACCCCGCTGGTCGGCTCGCTCGCAGACCTTGCCCTCATCGCGGCCACCTGTGTCGCGCTCGTCGCGGTCGCCTCCTGGGACGAAGGCGTCAGGCAGTCAGACCGGACAGTGTCTTCAACGTCGACCGAATGACGTCCACGATGGGCTCACCCTCCGGGTCGTTGATCCACCGCTCGAACGACACCCGGAACACCGCGACCCCGGTCTCGGCCGCCAGCGGCGCGACGTCGGGAGCGACCCCGCGCTCGAGCAACCCCTTGGTCAGCGCGGTCGTCAGCGCAGCCATCTTGATCAGCTCGCGCTCGCGCAGCTCGGGGGTCGCGTTGATCACGCCCTGACGGCGCCGCGAGTACTCCCGGCGGATGTCGTCGAAGAACTCGGCCGACGCGAGGACGGCGGCCGCGACCGCCTCCATCGGCGTCGCGTCCGCCGGCGCATCCGCCAGCGCCTTGACCATCAGCTGCTCGAGGAGCTCGGATCCGGCGAACAGCACCTCGCGCTTGTCGGCGAAGTGCCGGAAGAACGTGCGCGCGGTGACGCCGGCCCGGTCGGCGATATCGGCAACGGTCGTGCCGTCGTACCCGCGCTCGGCGTACAGCGCCATCGCCGCCTCACGCAGCCGCCCGGCCGCATCCGGTTCCCACCGTCCCATGGGTCGATCCTAGCTGATGTCATTGACTGACATCAGAGTGTGTAGCATGGTGATGTCAGTCAATGACATCACTCTTTGGAGGGAATCTCCCATGCGCGTGTTCATCACCGGAGCATCCGGGCACGTCGGTTCGGCGCTCGTCCCGGAACTCCTGCACAACGGCCACTCGGTCCTCGGCCTGGCCCGCTCCGACGCGTCGGCGAAACGGCTGACGGACTGGGGCGCCGAGGTCGTCCGCGGTGACCTCGACGACCTCGATCGGCTGCAGGCAGGGGCCGCAGCCGCGGACGGGGTCGTGCACCTCGCGTTCCGCCACGACGCCATGCAGGCGGGCGATATGGCCGGCGCGGCGGCGTCCGATCTCGCCGCGCTACAGGCGATCGGCGACACTCTTGCCGGCACGGACAAACCGCTGGTCAGTACGTCGGGCACCGGCATGCTCGCCGGCATCGTCAAGGACCGGACCGGGACCGAGGACGACTTCGACCCGTCCGGCGGCTACCGCATCGACGCGGAGAACCTCGTGATCGAACTGGCGGCCAAGGGCGTTCGCTCCTCGATCATCCGGCTACCGCAGATCACCCATAGCCGGCTCGACCACCACGGCTTCGCGCCCTCGCTGATCGCATTCGCCCGGCAGAACGGCTTCTCGGCGTACGTCGGTGACGGGTCGAACCGCTGGCCGTCCGTGCACACCCTCGACGCCGCGCGGCTCTACCGTTTGGCCCTCGAGTCGGCACCTGCGGGCAGCCGCCTGCACGCCGTCCAGGACGAAGGCATCGAGTTCCGGGCGATTGCCGAGGCCATCGGCGCGGGTCTCGGTCTTCAGGCCCGCTCGGTGACGGCGGACGAGGCACCGCAGTACCTCAGTTTCCTCGCCCGCTTCGCCGGCATGAACAGTCCGACGTCCTCCGCCCGGACGCGTGAGCTGCTCGGATGGCAGCCCACGCACCCGGGTCTGCTCGCGGACCTGGCGGAGGGGTTCTACTTCGCTTAGACCTTCAGTACGGGCGCGATCGTCTTCGAGCGTGAGCCTTCGTACGCCGCGAGCAGGATGCCGAGGACGGCGATACCTTCCTCCTCGGTGTGCAGCGGACGGGTCTTGCCGAGCAGGGAGTCGGCGAAGTGGCCGACCTCGGCGATGAACGTGTCGACCGGCTCGAAGTCGAAGGTCTCGGTCTCGCCGGACCGGAGGCGGTAGGACAACGTCGTACCGTCGCTGGTCAGTGAGCCGAGCTCGCCGACGGCGGAGAAGCGTTCGGTGGACGCGGCCGGCTGGTAGGCCCAGCTGGTCACGAGCTGACCGACGACCCCGTTGTCGAACTTGATCAGGACCTGCGCGGAGTCCTCGCCCTCCATGAACTTCAACCGGTGCGTGGAGAGCATCGCGGTCGCCTCGACCGGCAGCCCGCCGGCGAGGTGCAGCATCAGATAGGTGGGGTGGTACCCGGTGTCAATGAGCTCGCCACCGCCGCTCGTCTTGCTGCTCGCCCGCCAGCCCATCGAGCTCGGGTCGAAGTCGTTGTAGAAGCTGTCGGTCGTCCGTACTTCGTAGACCGTGCCGATCGTGCCGGCCTCGAGCAACTCCTTGGCCTTCGCGACCGCCGGCATGAACAGCTGGTTGTGCGCGCACATCAGCGTCACGCCGTTCTTGACCACCGCTTTGCGCACATCGGCTGCTTCCTCGGCCGACAGGCACAGCGGCTTCTCGCAGAGGATGTGCTTGCCCGCCTCGGCCGCCGCGACGATCGCGCCGCGGTGGAGGTGGTGCGGCAGACAGATGTCGACCGCGTCCAGCTCCTCGTTGGCGAGCATCTCGCGATAATCGGTGTACGGCGTTGCGCCCAGCTCCTCGCCGCGCTTCTTCGCCGTCTCCTCGACAGCGTCCGCGACAGCTGTCACGCCGATCTTGTCGGCGTGCGCCCGGTAACCCTTGATGTGCGCCGAAGCGATCCCGCCGGCGCCGATGAGTCCAACCTTGAGCATCGAACTCTCCTCACTTGTAGGCGATGGCGTTACCGGTCTTGGCGGCCTCGTTCGCAGCCACCACCAAACGGGTCAACTCGACTGCGCGCGCGATGTTCTCGTCCGCGCGGGTCCCGTTGTTGATGTGATCGACCCACTGCGCGAACGCGTCCGTACCGTGCTCCGGCACGTCCACCTGCTCGCCGTTGACCAGCAGGACGTTGCCGGCATCGGTGTACGTGAGCGTCCCGTCCGTACCGAACAGCTCGATCGTGAACGGGTTGTTGCTCGCGAACCCGGCCTCGATCACGCCGATCTTCTGGTCCGGGTACCCGACGACCACGACAGCGTTGTCTTCCAGACCGCGTTCGGCGATCGAACGGTACGTCGCGCTGACCGTGTCGGGCTGCGCGCCGAGGAACAGTTGGGTCAGGTAGACCGGGTGGCAGCCGAGGTCGGTCAGCGCGCCGCCGATCGCGGTCGACGGCTCGAAGAACCGCTGCGGCAACCAGCCCTCGACACCGTCGCGCGGGATGGCGCCGTCATGCGAGAGCCGGACCCGGCCGTACGTGATCGTGCCGAGCGTGCCGTCGTCGATGACCTCGCTGATCGCCTGCGTGTAGCCGTGGTAGAGCCGCGGCAGCGACACGATCAGCTTCACGCCGGCGGCGTCCGTCGCGGCAACGATCTCCTCGGCCTCGGCGACCGTCGGAGCGAGCACTTTCTCGGTGAAGATGTGCTTGCCGGCTTGGGCTGCCTTGACCATCACGTCGCGGTGCACGTCGGTCGGCGTCGTGATCACCACGCCGTCGAGGTCGTCGCGCGCGAGCAGTGCGTCGAGGTCGCCGGTGAACTCGACGCCGAACTGTTCGGCAGCGGACTTGCCCCGGTCGGCATCGTCGTCCCAGACGGCCACCAGGTCCGTCCCGGGGTGCGCCTGGGCCTGCCTCGAATAGTCGCCGGCATGCACGTGCCAGAAGCTGAGGGTCGCGATCTTCAGTGGGTTGGACACCTGGTCCTCCTGAGGCGAAAACGTTTCGGATCGACCGTCAGCAGACGACGGTACAACGTTGTCAGGAGGTCTGGACAGGGGTGCGGCGCGCCCTTTCACACGGTGAGATCCGTGCGCAGTCGGAGTGCTTATAGTTATCCGGGAGTCCTGGATAACTGAGGAGCCGCGATGAGTGAGGAGCCGGTCGGCGGGGATCTCTCGCGGTTGCGTCAGCTCAACGCATCCGCCGTACTGCGGGAGTTGCGGGGCGATCAGCCGCTCACCCTGACCGAGTTGTCGAAGCGCACGGGGCTGTCGCGCGCGTCGACCGAGGATGTTGCACGCGACTTGCTCGGCCGCGGGTGGCTGGCCGAGGTTGCGCCGGCGCTGGGGTCGGTCGGGCGACCGGCGCGGCGGTACCGGTTCAACGCCGGGGCGGGGCGGTTGCTCGGGGTGGACATCGGCGGACACAAGGCGCTCGCGCTGGTCACGGATCTCGACGGCGAGGTCCTCAACCAGACCCGCATCACGGTCGACCCCGAGGCGGGCCGGCGCGAGCGGCTCGCCGTACTCGACCGCTGCGTGGCGAAGGCGCTGGCCGGAGCGGGCGTCGAGGCGAGCCAGATCTGGTCCACCGGCGTAGCCACCACCGGCCTCGTCGACGCCTCCGGCAAGGTCATGCTGTCGGACTCCCTGCCGGAATGGAGCGGCGTGGACCTGACCGCTCATGTACGCCGGTTGGTGCCGGGGCCCGTCCGCGTGGAGAACGACTGCAAACTCGCCGCCCTCGCCGAAACCTGGCGCGGAGTCGCCCGCTACGCCAAAGACGTCGTCTTCCTCCTGGCCGGCCTCCGCACCGGCGCCGGCCTGATCATCGACGGCAAACTCCACCGAGGCTTCGCCAACTGGTCCGGCGAAATAGGCGCCCTCCCTGCCGCAGGCTGGCTAAGAGCCCCCGAACACCTCACCAACTGGCTCGAGACCACCGCTCGGCCGACCGGCGCCGGCCCGACCTCCTCCCCCACCTCCGGTGGGTTCGAGCGCGTGTTTCTTGCGGCTCGGGGTGGGGATGCGTCTGCGGTGCAGGCGGTGCATTTGTATGTGCAGGATCTTGCTGTCGGAGCTTCAGCTCTTGTGCTGACTCTGGATCCGCAGCTCGTGGTGATCGGGGGTGGGTTTTCGCGGTCGGCTGACGTGATGGTGGAGCCGTTGCGGCGGGAGTTGGACCGGTGGTGTCTGCGGACGCCGGAGATCCGCGTGTCCGCGTTTGCCGACGAAGGGGTCGCGCTGGGTGCGGTCCGGCTCGCGCTGGATGAGGTGGAGGCGACGATCAGGACCGGCCTGAGACCTTGACATAATTTTCCTGGACTCCATGATTATTCCATCGCCCCGCCCAGCGAGAGGAAGCATCATGATGCGTCCGTTCCGTCTGCTCAGCGCACTCGTCATCGGTGCGCTGCTCGCCGCCCTCCTGGTCTCCCCCGCCCAGGCGACGATCAGTGGCACCTCTGCGACCAACACCGCCACGACCGTCACCTACCGCTTCTCCTACACCGGCGCCCCGCAGTTCCTCCGCGTGTACGTCGACACCGACCGCAACGCCTCGACCGGCTACGCACAGGCCGGCACCGGCGCCGACTACCTGCTCGAGAACGGCAGCCTCTACCAGCACACCGGCACCGGCTGGAGCTGGACGCTCGTCCGCACAGTCACGTTCTCCAGCGCGAGCAACGTCGCCCAGTGGACGGTGAACCGAGCGGACCTCGGCGAGACCGCGACCCCCGGCGATGCCGACCTGATCTTCCAGGTCGAGTCCCCGTTGGAGACCTCCACGAAGCTCACGCAGACCTATTCGTCCGGCGGTGGTTCCATCACCTACACGCCGTCGAGCGAGAACTTCGCGAACCCCGAGCGCGGCTTCTACCACCACACCGGCGACTGCGACAAAGCCGACTTCTCCCAGAGCACCCTGCAGAGCTACCGCACCAGTCAGGGCATCTCGCTCGTGATGTGCGTCTTCTACCTGGCCGAGTACAAGAACGGCCCGATCGCCCAGGCCGCCCTCGACCAGCTCCAGCAGCAGATCAACACCGTGCGAGCGGCCGGTCTGAAGATGGTCCTCCGCTTCGCGTACACGACCTCGACCGCCGGCGACGACACCACCAAGGACCGGATCCTGGCCCACCTCGACCAGCTCGCGCCGTACCTGAACTCCGGCAAGGACGTCATCGCCGTCGTCCAGGCAGGTCTCATCGGCGCGTGGGGTGAGTGGTACTACACGCAGAACTTCGGCAACGCCGGCACCGTCACCTCGACCGACTGGGCCAACCGCAAGGCCGTCACCGACAAGCTGCTGAGCGTCGTCCCGTCGACCCGGATGATCCAGCTCCGCACGCCGAAGTTCAAGCGCACCATGTACTCGACGACCGCCGTACAACCGGGCAGCGCCTACAACGGCTCGGCCCTGTCGCGGATCGGTCACCACAACGACTGCTTTCTCGCCAGCCCCGACGACTTCGGCACGTACGAGAACACGTCGGTCGAGTACCCGTACCTGCAGGCCGACACGACGTACGTCCCGATGGGCGGCGAGACCTGCGGGTCGAACCCGCCGCGCTCCAGCTGCCCGACCGCGACCGGCGAGCTCGCGCAGTTCCACTGGTCGTTCATCAACACCGACTACGAGCCGACCGTCCTCAACTCGTCGAACACCGGTGGCTGCCTCGCCGACATCAGCAAGAACCTCGGCTACCGCTTCCGCCTCGAGTCCGGCACCTTCCCCGCCACCGCCTCGGTCGGCGGCAGCCTGCCGATCTCGTTCACCGTCCACAACGACGGCTACGCGACGCCCTTCAACCCCCGCAACCTCGAGCTGGTACTGCGCAACACGTCGACCGGCTCGATCTACAAGCTCGCGATGAGCTCCGACCCGCGCCGCTGGACCGCCGATACGTCGACGACCGTCTCGCAGACGCTCACGCTGCCCACCAATCTTCCGGCAGGTTCGTACTCCCTGCTGCTGAACCTGCCGGATCCTCTCCTGTCCACCCGCCCCGAGTACTCCATCCACCTCGCGAACCAGGGCACCTGGGACGCAGGCACCGGGATGAACTCGCTCCTGCACACGCTCACCGTCAGCTAGCTCGAGGAGACACACGCATGAGACGGCTTGCCGCAAGCCTTGCGGTGGTTGGGTTACTGCTACCGACCCAGACCGCGATGGCACACCACGCTCCGCCTGCCAGCACTGTCACCTACACGACCTCGGACGAGGTGATTTCCAACCAGGAGCGGGGTTTCTACCACCACGCCGAGACGCACTACTACGCCGACAATTCCGGCTACGTCCCGCTCGACGTGACCAAGCTGCGCAACTTCCGCACCCAGGAGCACATCACCCAGATCCTCCGGCTGTTCTACCTGGAGAAGTTCTCCAAGCAGGACGTCATCGACAAGCACTACCTCGACCTGATGCAGGCCGACTTCAACACCGCCCGCGCAGCCGGCGTGAAGATGATCGTCCGGTTCGCCTACGCGCTCCCCGGTGACGGCTGGCCGCCGCCCACGCCGTACGGCGATGCGCCGGTGGCCCGCGTCGTCAAGCAGATCAAGCAGTTGACACCGATCCTGCGCAAGAACGCCGACATGATCGCGGTCGTCCAGTCCGGCTTCGTCGGCCTCTGGGGCGAGGGCTACTACACCGACTACTTCTCGAACCCGGCCGACCCGAGCCAGGTCTCGGACCAGAACTGGGCCGACCGCAAGGCAGTCATCGACGCACTGCTCCAGGCGTTGCCGAAGGACAAGATGGTCCAGGTGCGGACGCCGTACATGAAGCAACGGATGTACGGCGTGCCGACCGGGACCGCAGGTGGGCTGACCGCCCAGCAGGCGTACAACGGCTCGGCGGTGGCGCGGATCGGGCAGCACAACGACTGCTTCCTGGCGAGCCCGGACGACTTCGGGACGTACCTGAGCGACCCGATCCAGCTGGACAAGGATTTCGTTGCCCAGGACACCAACTATGTGCCGGAGGGCGGCGAGACCTGTGGCGTCGACGCGCCGCGGTCGGAGTGGCCGTCGGCGTCGGCCGAGATGGCCGCGCTGCACTTCTCGTTCCTGAACATCGAGTACCACCCGGACGTGCTGGCCAGCTGGGGCGACAACATCAACATCGCGAAGCAGAAGCTCGGCTACCGGTTCGCGCTGACCCAGTCCACGGTGAGCCAGTCGCACGGCAAGGCCCAGGTCGGCGTGAAGATCCGGAACGACGGATGGGCGGCGCCGTACAACCCGCGCCAGGTGCAGCTGGTGTTCCAGAACTCCAAGCACACCTACCGGGTGAACGTGCCGGCCGACCCGCGTCGTTGGGGCGCCGGCCAGACGGTGAGCCTGAACTGGAGCGTGAAGCTGCCCAAGGGCAAGTACAAGGTCCTGCTCAACATCGCGGACCCGAAGCTGCAGTCCCAGGCCCACCTGCCAGGTTCCACCGAGACCTACAACGCCGTGTATGCGGTGCAGTTGGCCAACAATGGAACCTGGCAGTCGAGCACTGGTTACAACGATCTGCAGCAGACGGTGACTATCGGATAGGCGCCCACGGGCCGTACTGGTCGCCCGGAGCCTGGTTCCGGGTCCACCACTTGGCTTGGTAGCGCTTGTCCTTGTAGAGCACCACGTCACCCTTCTCGAAGATGCGGGACGGCGTCCACAGCGTCGTCCCGTCTTCGGTCATCGCGAGCTCCTGCCAGGCGCCGTACGCGTCGCCCGGCGGCAGCAGGATGCTCGCCCAGGCCGCCTCGTACGGCTTGCCCTTGTAGGACACCTTCGCGCCGGCCTTGTACAGCGTCTTCGCGTTCCACGCCTGCGGCAGGTTCACGGTCACCCCGACCGTGGCCTGCGCCGGCTCGAAGGAGTCGCTGCCGGTGTACGACGCGGTCAGCGCGTGCGCCCCCGCCGCGAGCCCGACCGGCAGCGTGAACGTCGCCTTCCCGTTCGTCACCGGCGCCGTACCGCGCACCTTCGTGCCTTCACGGAGCTCGACCGTCCCGGTGACCGGGAACTTGCCCGCCGCAACGTTCACGACGACCTTGGCCGCGGTACCCCATTGAGCGGTAACAGCCGGGGCGGTCAGTGCCGGCTGACCCTTGCGCGTCCGGAACACGGCCGGCTGCGCGACCGCGATCCCGTCGTCCGCACTCGTCGCGGTGACGACCCAGCCGTACGACGTCGCGGGCGCCAAGCCGTTCCACGTCGTCGTCGCCGTACCGTTGGCGACGACGCTGGCCGTGCCGATCACACCGTTCGGCACATAGGCCGCCAGCGAGTCGGTGGTGAACGAGGTCTTCCGCGTGGTCAGGTCGACCGGCAGCGTGAGGTTGTCCTCGGCGCCGTTGTACCGCGGCTTGGTCTGGCTGCCGTCCTGGCGGATGTCGTACTCGGTCGCCCCGAAGTTGTTCAGGAACGGCGAGTACGTGTCGATGTGCATCTCGGCGCGCTTGACGTCGAACTGCAGCAGCCGAAGGAAGCTCGCCCCGAACTGCAGCCGATCGGTCGCCTTGTGGTCCGGCGTACCATCACCGTTCACATCAATGTTGCCCGCGGCATCGACCAGCGCAGGCCAGAGTTCACCGGCGGGCACCGTGTAGAACTGGTAGTCCGCCAGCAACTCGACCACGTCGTGCGCGACCGTCACGCCGACCTTCGTCTTCAGGTTGGTGCCGACACCGTGCTCGTGACCGGCCAGCACCAGGAACACGTTCGGGTTGCTCTCGACGACCTGCTTGTACAGCGGCGAGCCGTCCGGTGCCGAGAAGCCGGTGTCGCGGCCGTCCGGGTTCGTCGAGGGACGCAGGTAGTCGTGCGACAGCAGGATCCCGTTGCGGTCCTTGTACCGCTTGAAGATCGAGTCCGCCCAGTTGGCTTCCTGCGGCGTCACGCCGTACGACAGGCCGACCGCGACGAAGTCCAGACCGCCGGCCGAGAACAGCACGTAGTTGTTCTGGTTGTCCTTGCCCGGCGTGATCGATCCGTCCGGGTTCACCTTCTCGTCCCAGGCGTGGTACTCCGAACCGGCCGGCCAGCCCTTCGCGACCTCCTGGTACCGCTCCGCGCTGAAGGTCTTGCTGAACCGGGACGCCGGCCCGGTCTCCGCGCCGAGCTGGTTGTCGTGGTTACCGGCGATGACCTGGTTGACGACGCCCTTCTGGTCGAGGATGTCCTGGTACGACGACGCGAGCGCGAGCTCCTTCTCGACCTCCTCGTTGAGGCCCGGCCGCTGCAGCGAGCCGTCCGGGTTCTTCGCCAGCGGGTCGTAGTAGTCGTTCTCGATCACGTCGCCGGTGTGCGCGGCGTACTGGATCTTGCGGCCGGCACTGTTGTCCGCGATCCACTGCACCTCGTTCCGGTACGCGGCGGCCCAGATCGCCTGCTCCTCGGCCGTCATCACGTCGCTGGGCTCCTTGACGCCGTCCCAGTCGTCGTACGTCCCGCCCGCCGCACCCTCGGTCAGGTACTGCGTGTCGGTGAAGTGCGCGATCGAGAAGTCGTACGACGCCGGGTCCTCGAAGTGATCCTTGTCGTTCTGCGCCGAGGCGTCCCGCGGCGACAGGTCATCCGCGAACGGGTCCTCCCCCGTCACCAGCACGTGCACGACACCACCATCGCGGTACTGCGCGCCAACCTGCGCCGTCAGCACAGCGCTCTGCCCAGCCGCACCTCGCCCGCTGGTCAGCACGACCCACTTCTTCGCCATCGGGTCCCACGCCCTCAGCGCAACAACTCGCTTAGGGTCGATCGTCCCCTCCCACCGCAGCGTGCTGTCCTTCGCCACGTTCAGGTCGTACCGCTGGAACACCACATCCCGGCTCGACGTCGTGTCGACCGTCTTCCCGTCCAACGGCTTGAGCGAGTTCACGTCGACGACCTTGTCGTGCGCGACGTCGAGCGCGGTCGGCACGTCGGCAGCCTCGCCCTGATACCCCTGGGACGGGGTAACCACGTCAGCCTTCGTGAAGGTCGCGGTCAGCGGGACACCCGCTTCGCCGGGGATCTTCGCCGACAGCGTGGCGGTCTGCTCGTTGACACCGGCAACTGAAGCACCGAGATCGGTGGGTACATCGGGGATGCTCGCGCTGGTGAAATGGATCTGGCGAGTGGCCGTGTTGCCCAGCGTGTCCGCGGCCGTCACCGCGATCGTGTGCGCGCCGGCGGGCAGACCGTGGCCGATCTGGTCGCCCTGCTTCACCGGGGCGCCGTCGAGCGTGATCAGCGGCGTACCAGCGAGCCCCGTCGCGTCCTCGACGTTCACCATCAGCGCGATTGTCGACGTGATCCGCTGGCCCTCGGCCGGGACGCTGCTGTCGACCGTCGGTGCCGAGTTGTCGACGGTGAAGTGACGGGTCGCGGTCTTGTCCGCGACGACCGCCTCGATCGTGTGCGCGCCGTCCGCGATCGCGGTCGTGTCGACGTCGGCGCGACGGCCGAGCGCCGGCAGCGGCGACCCGTCCTGGGCGGTGACGTCGAAGGTGATCGTCTTCCGCAGCTCGGCGTTGTGGCTGCTGCCGCAGGTGCCGTCGCCGATGTAGACGGTCACCGGCGTACCGACCGGGTACGTCGCCGAGCCGATCGTGACGTTGCTCTCGGCAATCTCCTTGCTCAGCTGGGTCGCCTTGGCGCCGTTCGGTGTGAGCTCGAAGTCCCGCATCGTGAAGTCGTCGTAGTTGTCACACCCACCGGGCTTCGCGCTACCCCGGTCGTTGCCGGCCACGAACTCGAGCACGTTGACGCCCGGCACGAGCCACTCGTTCGGGAACGTCAGCTCGGCGGTCTCCTTCTCCCAGACACCGAGGTCGAGCGGGATGCCGTTGATCAGCACCTTGTTGTCGTACCCGTTGTCCGAACCGTTGCCGCCGACAAACAGCTTCAGGTGCGCGTCGCCACCACTGCCGAGCGTATCCACGGTCCTCGTGGTCGGCGCGTCGGCAACTGTGAAGTGGAACTCGGCCTCCTTGTTCGGGCCACACGTACCGTCGCCCAGGGCAAGGATCGCGTCGGTCGTCTCGGTCCTCGTGGTGGTCGAACCGGTCGTCGTCAGCAGGTACGTCGTACCGCGGGTGACCGAGCCGGCGGCGACGAGGCTGGGCGCGCTGAGCTTGAAGTCGTCATGGTTGGCACAAGTCGCGCCGTTCAAGGTGCCGTTGTAGTCGCCGGTTCTCACCTGAACGGTGTTGTCACCGAGCTTCAGATAGCGCTGCGGGAACTTGACCGCTGCGGTCTCCGCGCCGCTCACGCCGTAGTCGCCACCGAGATCGACACGGTTGCCGTTGACAAGCAAGTAGTTCTGGTAGCGCGCCTCGACCGAGTTCCCCGCCTCGACGGTCACGCCGAACGTCGCCGTACCGGCAGCCAGGGTCTCGTCGTTCTGCGCGGGGCTGCCGTCGATCGCGAGCGACTCGACGCCGGACCGGCTGCCGGTCGGTACGGCGGCGATCACCGGCTGCTCGCCCTTCACGACGATGCCGTCGGCCGGGGTGATCTTCGGGGCACCGGCCGGAGCGTTGTTGACCTGGACGGTCGCGACCGTGGTCGCGCCGGAGGTGGTCGTCGCGGCGATCGTGTGTTCGCCGTTGCTCAGCTGGGTGGTGTCGAGGTCCTTGCGGAGTCCCGCCGTACTGCCGGGCTCGCCGGAGATGACGAAGGTCAGGTCCTGGGCGAGCAGGTGCTTCGCCGTACCGCAGGTGCCGTCGCCGAAGCTGTAGCTGAAGTCGTTCTGCTCGCCGTCGATCGCGATCCCGAGCAGGCTCAGGCTGATACTGCTCAACGGGAAGTCGTCGTAGTTCGGGCAGCGACCGCCCTCGCCGTACGGCAGGACCTCGTAGCCGACCGCGGCGGTGTTGGTGGTGTCGACCCAGGCCGCGCCGGCGTGCACGGTGACCGTGTTGACGCCGGTGTGCAGCCACTCGCCGGGCAGGTCGAGCTTGCCGCTCTGACCGCCGGCGATGTCCGGGAAGAAGACCTTGTCGGTGCGGCCGTTGACGGTGAGGTAGTTGTGGTACCGCGCCTCGGTGCCGTTCCCGCCCATGTCGAACGCGAAGTGCGCCGTACCGGCGGTCTTGTCGGCGTCGACCTGCTGACCGTCGACCTTCAGCGCGACCACCGAGTCGTTCTCGGCGCTCGGCTCGGCGGTGACAGCGGTCGTGCCTTCGAGGGTCTGGCCGTCGCGGAGGTTCAGCGTCGGCACGCCGGTCGACTCCGCCGCGGCGGCAGCTTCCGCGCCTGATGTCGTCGAGACGATCGCGGCGCCGGAGCCGGCGACCAGTGCGGCCGCGAGCATCGCCACGGCGGCTCGCCACCGTCTGAATCGGAACGTCATGGCAGGGATCTCCTTTTACAGGCGGGCCGCGAGCTGCGTTGCGGCGTACGCGGTCATGACGACGCCGGCCAGCGTGATACCGGCGGCGGCGAACAGTGGTGCCACACGCGTGGCGACGTACAAGAGGTGATGCGAGCGGCCGCCGCGGACGACGACGTTGCTGCCGGCAACAGCCAGCAACCCGACGCCGAACAGCACGACAGCCATACCGATTCCGAACGTGATGACGAGCAACAGGGCGAACCCGGCCCGGCCGAGGAACAACCCGGCCACCAGTACGAGGAACGCCGAGGGCGACGGCGTCAATCCACCCGAGATCCCCAGCATGAACAACCCCGGCCGGGACACCTCATGCCCATGTCCATGCCCATGACCGTGTCCACGTTGGTGCCTGTGCCGTCTGAACAACCAGATGCCCGTAGCAACTACCAACAAGCCACCGACCAGTTGCAGCCCAGTCGTCAACTGCTCCATCTGCACAACATTCGCCAACGACAAGAACGTCCAAGCAATCCCGATGACGAGCACCGACAACGTGTGCATGACCGCAACCGACCCACCCAGCCAGGCGGCATCCCGCACCCGCCCGCGCTCCCCACCAGATACGCCGCCGCGAGGCTCTTCCCATGCCCCGGCATCACCGCATGTCCCGCCCCCGCCGCAAACGCCAGCAGAAACGCAACCGGCGGGACTCCCGGCGAATGAATGAACCCCTCGAGCTGATCAGCAAGACTCATGAGCGCCGCCGTACACCGAACACACCCAGGGCAACCAGCAGAACCGCACCGACAACAGCTCCCAACTGGACAGCCGCGCTACGCCCGAGATGCGACTCCTCGACAGCACCCAGCGTCCAGTCGTGCCGATCGTTCCCGTCGCCATACACCGCACGCGCACCGTTCGGCCCGGTGGCGAGCGTCTTGTACGCCGGGTTGAGATCCGTCAGCGTCTTCACGGTCACCGACACCTCGCCCACCGCAGCCGGGCAGGTGTAGTCGATCGACACGCCGACCTTCGCGAGATCAGCCGCGGGCTGCACCGACCCCGCGCACTCCTTGCCCCGGCTGGCGACCGTGATCTGCCGGAGCAGGTACTCGCTCAGCTTCGGCGACGGCCCCATCGCGACGGCGTCGGCCGGCTGGTAGATCACCGCGCCGTCCATCATCACCCGGTCCCGCGGCAGTACACCGAGCGCGACCCCGAGCAACGTCAGGTCGTCGAGCCCGCCGACCTTCCAGCGCAGATGAACGACCGCACCGTCACCCGCGATGTCCACGGTCTGCGGATCCCCGAACGGATGCGCAGCCGCCGGCAGCACTCCACCGGCCATCGCCAGGGCCGCAACAGCGATCCCCAGCAACAGCCGTCCGAACCTGGGCAACCGTCAACGCTCCGAGCACTCGCGGTCCCCCAAGACACGCGCCACACGTAACCGCGCCGGACTCTGTCAACGCCCAGGTAACGAACCATCCCTCTCAGGTGGTCCTCAGGGAACGCGCAGGTGAACGGTTCCCGTCGTCACCATTCATTCGGAAACTATCTTCCGGCGAACGTCAGCCAGCCGTGTCGTCGCGGGCCGACGTCTGCGGTTCCGGGGTCAGCTCGGGTCGGTTGTTGTGCGGGATTCCCGCCGCGGCGTACGCGTCCGCCTCGTCGAGCGTCTCGTGCAGGAGGAGTTGCTCGGCGATCGAGTCGAGGCGCGGGCGGTTGTCGCGGAGCAGGCGGCGGGCCTCGGCGTAGCACTGTTCGATCAGGCTGCGGACCTCCGAGTCGACGGTGTTGAGCAACTCGTCCGACACACCCGCCGTACGCGCGTCGCCCTCGGACGGAAGGATCGACACCGGCCCGATCGCGTCGGACATGCCCCATCGCCCGACCATCGAGCGAGCGATCCGGGTCGCCGTCTCGAGGTCGCTCTCGGCGCCGGTCGTGACCACCCCGAGGACCTCCTGCTCGGCCGCCATCCCGCCGAGTGCGCCGATGATCCGGCCGCGCAGGTACTCCACGTCGTACCCGTAGCGGTCGGTATCCGGCGTCGACAGGGTCACGCCCAGCGCGCGGCCGCGCGGGATGATCGACACCTTGCGGACCGGGTCCGCGCCCTTCTGGATCATCCCGAGCAGCGCGTGCCCGCCTTCGTGGTACGCCGTCCGCCGGCGCTCCTCCTCCGGCATGACCACGTTCCGCGCCGCGCCGAGCTGGATCTTCTCGAGCGCGTCGGTGAGATCCCGCTGGGTGATCTGCGACTCGCCCTGCCGTGCGGCCGCCAGCGCCGCCTCGTTCAGCAGGTTGGCGAGATCGGCGCCGGTCATCCCCGGCGTGGACTTCGACAGCGCGTTCAGGTCGGCGTCCGACGCGAGCGGCTTGCCACGCGCGTGCACCTTCAGGATCGCCTCGCGGCCCGGCTGGTCCGGCGCGTTCACGGTGATCGTCCGGTCGAACCGCCCGGGCCGCAGCAGCGCCGGGTCCAGGACGTCGGCGCGGTTCGTGGCCGCGAGCGTGACGACGCCCTCGGTGCCGGAGAAGCCGTCCATCTCGGTGAGGATCTGGTTCAGCGTCTGCTCGCCCTCGTCGTGGCCGCCGATCGAGCGGGCACCGCCGCGAGCGCGGCCGATGGTGTCGATCTCGTCGATGAAGATGATCGCCGGCGCCACCTTGCGCGCCTCACCGAACAGCTCCCGGACCCGGCTCGCACCGACACCCACGATCATCTCGATGAACTCCGACGCGCTCGCGGAGAAGAACGGTACGCCGGCCTCACCCGCGGTCGCCCGCGCCAGCAACGTCTTCCCGGTACCGGGCGCGCCCTCCAGCAGCACGCCCTTCGGCGCGCGTGCCCCGAGCCGCCGGTACTTGTCCGGATCCTTGAGGTAGTCGACGACCTCCTCGATCTCGGCCTCGACCTCGTCGATCCCCGCGACGTCGGCGAACGTCACCCGGACCGTGCTCGGGTCGACCGGCTTCTTCTGCTGACCGCCGCCGCCGAACAGCCCACCGACGCCGCCGAGCCCGCCCGCGGCCCGCTGCCGCCGGAACAGCCACCAGTAGAACGCCGCGATCAGGATGAACGGGCCGAGCGAGATCAGCAGGTTCACCAGCACACCACGCTGCGCGACCACCGGCGTCGCCCGGACCGTGGCGCCGCCCTTCTGCAGGTCGCCGTACAGGTTGTCGTTCGCGAACGTCGGCCGCTCGGTGGTGAACTTCGTGAAGGTCTGGTCGGTCTTGCCCGGCACCGGCGCGGCCGCCTTCAGCCGGCCCTGGATGGTGTCACCCCGGGCGAAGATCTCGGCGACGTTCTGCTTCTGCACCTGCGCGGTGAAGTCGGTGTACGCGATGGTCTGCTCGCCGCCGGCCAGCTGGTCCTGCATCGTCGTGAGCAGGAACAGCACGAGGTAGCCGCCGACGATCCACGCGGCCCACTTCCACCATTTCGGGCGGCGCGGCTTGTCGCCGTCACCGTGCCCGGGCGGCAGTCCCTCGGTCCGCCACGGCTTGTGCGGAGGCCGCTGCGATCCGTCGCCCTGACCAGAGCCCTGCCCGGAGCCTTGACCGGAGCCTTGGTCCCGACCGGAGCCCGGCCCGCGGTCGGCCGTGGACTGGTCCTGCGCCGGCGGCTGATCCTTCTCGCTCATGAAGCCAACATAGGACCTGAATCGCCCGGGAAACAGCAACAACTCCAGCGTCGTACCCTGGCGCATGGTCAGACGTCTTATCCTCGACTGCGATCCCGGCCACGACGACGCGATGGCGATCCTCCTCGCGGTGGCGGATCCGGCCGTGGACCTGGTCGCGGTGACGACGGTGGCCGGCAACCAGACCGTCGACAAGTGCACGGTGAACGCTCGCCGGGTCCTGTCCCTCGCGGGTGTGTCCGACATCCCGGTCGCGCGCGGCGCAGATCGGCCGTTGGTACGACGCTTGCGTATCGCGGACGACGTACACGGACAGACCGGTCTCGACGGGCCGTTGTTCGACGACGAGCCGTCGGTGCCGGAGTCGCCGTACTCCGCGCACGAGCTGCTGGTCGAGGTACTGCGGACAACCCCGGCGACGATCGTCGCGACCGGGGCGCTGACGAACATCGCGCGACTGCTCTCGGACGAGCCGGCGCTCGCGGCGAACATCACCGAGATCGTCTGGATGGGCGGATCCACCGACCGTGGCAACATCGCCCCGCTCGCCGAGGCCAACGCGTACGTCGACCCCGAGGCGGCGGACCTCGTCGTACGGTCCGGGGTGCCGTTCACGATGTGCGGTTTGAACGTGACGCATCAGGCGCTGGTGACGGCCGACGTACTCGCCCGCTTCGAGCAGATCGGGACGCCGCTGGCGCGGGTCTGCAGGGAGTGGATGACGTACTTCGCGTCGACGTACCGCGACTTGTTCGGCTTCGAGTCGCCGCCACTGCATGATCCGGTCGCGGTCGCGCGCGTGATCGACCCGGCGATCGTCGGCTGCGTCGAGGCAAACCTCGTCATCGAGACCCAAGGCGAGTGGACCGCCGGCGCGACCGTCGTCGACCTGGACGGCTACACCGGCCGCCCGCCCAACGCACAGATTGCGGTCACGCTGGACCAGGCCGCGTTCTGGGATCGCATGGTCGGTGCCGTGGCCTCGTTCGTCTGCTGACAGCGGAAGACCCTTCTGCGGTCGGCCGCCATGCCGCAAGGTGGAGAGGACGAAGCAACCGGAGGAAAGCATGTACCTGGAGAAGCGCGCCGCAACCTGGCCACCCGGCCCGGAGATCCCGAGCCCAGGAGTCCCGCAAAGGCCTGGGGTGCCGGCTCCGGCCCCTGGAGCTCCCCAGCCCATCCTCCCGTCCTGGTACGAGCCGACCTCGATCAGTCTCGAGCGGGAGCTGGCTGATCGGCTGCTTGCGCAGCGGACGATCCTGGTCGACGGACGGCTGGATGAGCTGCTGGCCAGTCACGTGGCTGCGCAACTGCTCCTGCTCGATGCCCGCAGCAACGATCCGATCGTGCTGCATCTGTCCTCGGCGGAATCCGAGCTGGACGCCGCGCTCGCACTCGTCGGCGCGATCGACCTGATCAGCGCTCCGGTCCACGTCGTTGCCCGGGGCACTGTCCGCGGTCCGGCGATCGCCGTACTCGCGGCCGCCGCGCAGCGCGAGGCCCATCGGCACACGGTGTTCGTTCTGTCGACGCCCAAGGTCACGGCGGACGGCACGGCCGACCGGCTCGCAGCATTCGCCGACGAGCACCAGCGGCAGCTCGCCCGCCTGCGGGACCTGATCGCCGACGCAACCGGGCGATCAGCCGACGAGGTGGCCAACGACCTGGACCCGGGTCGCGTCCTGAGCGCCGAGGAGGCGAAGGACTACGGTCTGATCACCCAGCTGCTGTGATCGTGAGCACCAGGCGGCCGGTGGTATCGCCGGTCGCCTGCCGCTTCCACGCGTCCGCGACCTCGTCGAGCGTGACCGTCTCGTGAGCCACCGCGATCGCGCCGAACGCCGCATGCTGCAGTACGGCGGTCAACGCATCCCGCCGCTGATCCGACGTCAGCGCGTTGTTCGTGTAGCCGAGCACGCTCGCCGTCCGGCTCCGCAGTACCGCCGAGGAGAACACCGCCTCGTCCCCCGACGACCCACCGAGATTGACCAGCCGCCCACCTGGAGCCAGCACCCGCGCCGCAGCCGTCGCCGCCACACCGAACACCGGATCAACCACCACGTCGTACGACGCTGAGCCGAGCCGACCCGTCAGCTCGTCCACATCGGTGCTCGCGGCAACCACCTCGTCCGCACCGGCCGCCCGCGCACGCTCCCGCGCCGCCTCGGACCGCGCGACCGCCACCACACGCGACGCCCCGAGAACCCGCGCCGCACCGACCGCTACCTGCCCGACCGCGCCACCACCACCGAGCACAAGCACCTGCTCCCCCGGCTGCAGCTGCGCCCGCCAGGTCAACGCCATCCACCCAGCCACTCCCGACAACCCGATCGCGGCCACCGCGGCATCCGCGACCGGTGTGTCCAACGCAATCAGGTCATCGTCGGGTACGGCGGCCCGCTCCGCGAAGCTTCCGTCGCCCGAAGCCATCCCGGCCGACGTCGCGAAGAACACCCGCGTCCCCGGCGCCACCACCTCGGACTGCTCGACCACGCCGACGCCTTGCACACCAGGGACGTACGGCAACGCCGGCGGCCCGAAGTACGACGTACCGGAAGCGCAAAGCAAATCCAGCGGCACGACCGGAGCGGCCGTCACGCGCACGATCGACACGCCCTCCCCGGCAACCGGATCCGGATGCTCGACGTGCTTCGGCGGCTCGCCATGAGTGTGCAGTACTGCGGCTCGCACGCGCCCTCCTCAGGTAGCGATGTCGGGGTACGGCAACGAGTGCACCTGCAAGGCCCGCCCGTACGCCTTCTGATATTCGAGCGGCCCGTGATCACGCTCGAACATCGCGATGAACAACGTCAGCGTCAGGAACGGATGCGCACCCAGCCCGAAGAGTGCGACGTGATCGTGCTCCCGCAACGCACGCCGCTCCTCGTCGGTGAACTCGAGCCAGGTCGACTTCTCCGCCACCGCGCAGTTCAGCAGCTGGTTCGCCATCTCCTGCTCCCACCAGTTCACCGTCCCGGCGGCATCCTCGCGGTAACGCTCGACCAGCTCAGGATCCCGATCGACGGTGTAGAGGAACTTGTTCAGCAGGTACTTGCTCATGCCGGCACCCCGTTCGGATACCAGGTGAAGTACGCCTCCATGGTGTGGAACAGGTCGAGCGAATCGACGTGATCCGCCTTCGCGCCCGCACCCGCGACGCCCATCATCAACATGAAGTCCATGAACCCGTGCGTCGCGTTGCCCGGCTGGTGCAAGCTGTCCAGCGTCACCTCGGACAGGCATCCGTCGAGGTCACCGCTCGCGATCCAGTCCACGGCCTTCCGGTCGAACTCCGGATCCGGCCCGTGCTCGCCGAACTGCCGCGGCCCGCCGAGCTCGAGCGACAGATGCCCGGTGCCGATGATCGCCACCCGCTTGTCGATCGGCCACGACTCGACCAGCTGCCGGATCGTCCGGCCCAGCTCGACGAACCGGCCCGGCCGCGGCAGCGGCGGCGCGAAGATGTTCGTGTAGATCGGCACGATCGGCAGGTCCGCGTCCGGGCGCAGCGTGATGATCGGGCAGGTGATGCTGTGGTCGATCCGCAGTTCGTTGCTGAAGGCAAGATCAAAGCCGGCGTCCAGCCCGTTCCGCAGGATGTGCGACGCCAGCTGCTCGTCCCCGGCCAGCCGCATCCGCGGCAGCCCGAACTCGCGTTCCTCGTTGTACCAGTTCGCGTCGAAGTACGGCGCCTTGCCGACCAGGAACTGCGGCATGTTGTCCAGCCACAACTGGTGGAAATGATCGCTGCCGACCATCACCAGGATGTCCGGCCGGGCCTTCGTCAGCGTCTCGCGGAACGCCTCGATCTTCGCCACCCACTCGTCGGCGAACGGTGGCCGGTCCGCGCCGGTGGCGGTGCTCGCGCGGTAGTAGAACGGATGGTGGGTGGAGGCGATCACCGCGGCGACCGTTGCCATATGGTCTCCTTCAGCTTTCCGGATCGACGTAGACGGCGTTGCGGTCGACAGTGGAGTAGATGTCCATGCCGATCGGCCGGCGACGCTCCTCGGCCAGCTGCCCAAGGAGCCCGGCGGCCCTTGCCAGCAAGGCGAATCCGCGCAGCAACTCGACCGGCAACCCGAGGTCGGCGAGCGCTGCGCCGCAGACCCCGGCGCCGTTCAACGGCAGCTTGCGGCCGAGGACCTGCTCGTGCACGCGACCGATCGCCTGGAAGAGCTTGAGATGCGGACCTTCGAGGCCCTCCTCGCGGGCGAGGTTGATGAGTACCGGCGTTCGCGGGTCCTGCACCTTGTGGACCGGATGTCCCAGGCCGGGGATGAAGGTTCCGTTGGCCCGGGACTGCTCGACGACTTCGAGCGCGAGCGAATCCCAGCCGGCCTCGTCTGTCGGCGGCTCGCCGCCGGCCAATGCCTGGTGGAGGAACATCCCGCAGTCCTCGGTCACGCCGAGGAAGCGGGATCCGCCACCGAGCAGTCCGGCGGCGAGCGCCCCCTGCAGGGAATCCGGTGCCGACAAGTAGGTAACCCGCGCGGCGATCGCGGTCGGTGTGAACCCGTGGTCCGCCAGCGCGACCAGCACCGCCTCGAACACGCGGGTCTCGGACGGTGTCGGCCGGCGCAGCGTCACCAGCCAGAACGCCAGCTCGCCGAACCCGACCTTCCCCATCAGGTCCGCGGTCAGGTCCTGTCCGAGCAGCCGGATCTCGTCGGCGGTCGACGTACCGAGCGAGGTCGGGAATGCCGGCGGAGCCACCTGGTCGTCGCTCATGCCTCAGCCTCCAGCCATTTCCGCAGCTCGGCGCCGTGTTCGTCCAGCGACGGCGGCGGGAGCCGGTACGACGCCGCCTCGTCCTTGTCGCCGGTGAAGGTGATCGGGTTCCGGATGGTCGGGATCCCGCCGACCGTCACCACCGGATCCAGCCCGATGTCCTCCGCGAACGCGACGCCGCCGTCGACGGTGTTGATCGGTCCGCACGGCACCCCGGCCGCGATGATGTCCCGGAACCACTCCAGCTTCGTCCGCGTCGACAACCGCTCGATCAGCAGCGGCCGCAGGTCCTCGCGGTTCGCGGTCCGCTTCTCGTTCCGGTCGAACCGCGGATCGTCGGCCAGCTCCGGTACTCCGAGAACCTCGACCAGCTTGCGGAACTGCCCGTTGTTCCCGGCCGTGATGATCAGTTCCCCGTCCGCACACGGCAGCGGCTCGTACGGGAACAGGCTCGGATGGCTGTTCCCCATCCGCAGCGGTACGACGCCGCCCGCGACGTACGCACTCGACTGGTTGACCAGGCCGGACAGCGCCGACGACATCAGGTTGACCTCGACATGCTGACCGCGACCGGTCTCGTGCCGCGCGTTGAGCGCCGACAGGACGCCGATGGTGGCATGCAGTCCCGCCATCACGTCGAAGACCGAGATCCCGGCCCGGAACGGCTCGCCCTTCGGGTCGCCGGTCAGGCTCATCAGCCCGGAGATCGCCTGCACGATCAGGTCGTACCCGGGCAGCTCGGCGCCCTTCGGCCCGGACCCGAACCCGCTGATCGAGGCGTAGATCAGCTTGGAATTGCCCTCGGCAACGGTCTCGTAGTCCAGCCCGAACCGGGCCAGTCCGCCGGGCCGGAAGTTCTCCACCAGCACGTCCGCCCGGCGCGCCAGCTCCTGCGCGGCCGCGAGATCCTCGGGATCCTTCAGGTCGAGCGCGATCGATCGCTTGTTCCGGTTCACCGCGAGGTAGTACGTCGAGATGCCGTCGCGGACCGGCGGCTGCCAGGACCGGGTGTCGTCACCGCCGGGCGCCTCGACCTTGACCACGTCGGCCCCGAGGTCGGCCAGCAGCATGGTCGCGTACGGCCCGGCCAGGATCCGGGAGAAGTCGGCCACCAGCAGTCCCGAGAGCGGACCCGTCACACGACCTCCCGAAACATTTCGGACATTTGTCCGCGCGGCTAGACCACTTCAGTCTCAGCCGCCCTCCCGCGCCTGTCAACCACCCACCCGAACCCTTGACACCCCGCACCGGCGCTCAGATAGTGAGTCTCATCGCCCCGATGACCGCCATACGGACGTATGTCCGGACACTCTGCTGGAGGGGAATCATGACCATTGCCGAGACGCCGCTGGCGGGCCGGCCGATCCTGCTGCGCGGCGGGACCGTGCTGACCATGGACGACGCCCACACGATCGTCGACAACGGCGATGTCCTGATCGTCGACGACCGGATCGCGGCCGTCGGACCGGCGCTCGACGTCCCCGAGAACACCCAGGTGGTCGACGCGTCCGGCGGGATCGTGATGCCGGGGATGATCGACACCCATCGGCACATGTGGCAGACCGCGATGCGCGCGTACGGCGCCGACTGGACCCTGACGCAGTACTTCGTCTGGTACTACCTCGAGCACGGCAAGACGTTCCGGCCGGAGGACATCCACGCCGGCAACCTGACCTCGGCCTGGGAGTCGCTCGAGGCCGGTGTCACCACGACCGTCGACTGGTCGCACGGGCTGCAGAGCGTCGACCATGCCGAGGCGGCCGCGGACGCGTTGCGCGCCGTACCCGGGCGGTTTGTTCTTGCCTATGGCAACATTCAGGCCGGACCGTGGGAGTGGACCGCGGACCCGGCGGTGCGGTCGTTCCTGGAACGGATGCGGGACGACTCGCAGCTCGGTCTCCAGCTGGCCTTCGACGTGACCGGCGATCCGGCGTTTCCGGAGCGGGCCGCGTTCGAGGTGGCGCGGGAGCTCGGACTCGGCGTGACCACACATGCGGGGGTGTGGGGGGCGACCAACGACAACGGCATCAAGCTGATGCACGAGAACGAGTTCATGACGCCGCAGAACATCTACGTCCACGCGGCCACCCTGACCACCGACTCCTACCAGCGGATCGCCGCGACCGGCGGCTCGATCTCGGTCTCCACCGAGTCCGAGCAGAGCGCCGGCCAGGGCTACCCGCCCACCTGGCAGGTACGCCGGCACAACATCCCGGTGTCGCTGTCGATGGACACCAGCGTGTGGTGGAGCGGCGACCTGTTCAGCTCGATGCGGACCACGCTCGGCGCCGACCGGGCGCGCGAACACCTCGAGGCGCACATGAAGGGCGCGACCGTGACCCACAGCCATCTGCGCGCCGAGCATGTCGTCGACTGGGCGACCCGCGGTGGCGCGAAGGCACTCGGTCGCGACGACCTCGGCAGTCTCGAACCGGGTAAGAAGGCCGACGTCATCCTGATCAAGAACGATTCGTCGCCGGTGTCGTTCCCGCTGATCAACCCGTACGGCCAGGTGGCGTTCCAGTCGCAACGCGGCGACGTACACACGGTGATCGTCGACGGTCGCGTCGTGAAGTACGACCACCAACTCGTCGGCTGCGACCTGACCGCCATACGACGCGAGGTCGAGTCGACCGTGGAGTACCTGCGCGAGGCGCTGGGCGAGGAGGCGTGGCGGAGCGGGATGAATCCGGAGCTGCCGGAGGGCGAGGTGCTCGACAACCCGTACCAGTACACCGACTACAAGTCCGACTCGACCCGCGAGGCTCGTGGCACCATCTTCGGTGAGCGATAGCCGAGGACCGGAGGATCAACTCATGGCAGGGCGTGGTGCAGGACCGGATTTCGTCGAGTCGCTGGCTCGCGGGCTGGATGTGCTGACCTGTTTCGATGCCGGCCACCGGACCATGTCCCTGAGCGAGGTGGCGACCGCGGCCGGCCTGGCCCGGCCGACGGCGCGCCGCCTCCTGCTCACGCTCGAAGAGCTCGGCTTCGTCCGCTCCGCTGACGGCGCGTTCCAGCTCACCCCGAAGGTCCTCACCCTCGGGATGGCGTACGTCGGTTCGCTCGGACTGTGGGACATCGCGAAGCCGCACCTCGAGTCGCTCGTCGCGCGGACCGGTGAATCGTCGTCGATGGCACAACTCGACGGCTCGGACATCGTCTATGTGGCCCGGGTCTCGGTGCCGAAGCTGATCGCGCTGCGCGTCGACATCGGCACCCGGTTCCCGGCCGCACAGACTTCACAGGGCAAGGTGCTGCTCTCGGCGCTCTCCCCCGCCCAGCTCGCCGACGTCCTCGCGTTGCCGAGCCGCGCCGGCCTCCCGGCGTACATCGGCCGGACGGCTGATCAGTTGCGCGACGAACTGACCGAGATCCGGGCCCGCGGATGGGCGCTGGCCGACGAGGAGCTCGCGCCCGGCGTCCGCTCGGTCGCGGCACCGGTCCGCGACGGCACCGGCACGGTCCGGGCCGCGATGAACGTGACCGTCCATGCCGCCGAGACCACCGTCGACACGCTGCTGCACGACCATCTTCCGCTGCTGCTGCGTACCGCGGGCGACGTCAGCGCGGAGTGGGCGCTGTGGCAATCTCGTCCTCATGTCGAGATCGAGCAGCGGCACCAGACGACTGCTTGAATGACTGCATGACCGTTCTCGACTCCCCCATCCCCCGCTTCCACCTGGCGATGCCGGTCGACGACCTCGACGCGGCGCGGCATTTCTACGGAGAGGTCCTCGGCCTCGAGCAGGGCCGCAGCTCCGAGACCTGGATCGACTGGAACCTGCGCGGCCACCAGTTCGTCACGCACGTCGCGCCGGAGCGCCAGAAGCGGATCCACAATCCCGTCGACGGTCACGACGTACCAGTGCCGCATTTCGGGCTGATTCTGACCGTCGAGCAGTTCCAGGCTTTCGCGGACCGGTTGAAGGCGGCCGGGACCGAGTTCGTCATCGAGCCGTACGTCCGGTTCCAGGGTCAGACCGGCGAGCAGTGGACGATGTTCTTCCTCGACCCGGCCGGGAATGCCCTTGAATTCAAGGCGTTCGCGGACGACTCGCAGGTCTTTATGGCGTGATCCATCCGGTAAGGATCGTGGTGCCCGAGGTGGTCGTGCATACCAAACGGTATGGAACGTTCGGCGGCGGGTGGAGGACGAAGAAGCCGAGATCGTCGATATCCGTGGTGGCCAGCTTGCCGCTCTCACCGCGGGCGCTGACGACTCCGGCTTCGGGTGGATCCAGCTGACCGAGTACGGCGTCGGGCGTCAGCTCGAGCTCGACGGTCCAGCCGTCCGAGGCGAACGTGAGCGACCGCAGGATCGCGCTCTCGGACCGGATCGCCAGCGCGTCCAGCGAATCCCAGGCCGAGTCGTAGGTCAGTGCGGCCAGTTCGGCGTCGATGGTTCGCCACGAAAAGGCGGCCTTACCAGCGTCGACGAACGCGGCCGGCACCTCGTCGGAAGACGCCAGCGCGTCCCGCAGGGCATCGATCAACTTCTCGTCGTCGTTCCACTCCGGATTCATCACGGTTCTCACCCCCTCGTCCCTTGATCAAAACCATCGGGTCCGTCCGCGGCCAGCAACGCCAGCGCGGGTGTCTGCCGCAGCTTGGTGAGACAGCGGGCCCGGTTCGGCCCGATACTGCCGATCGGCACATGCAGTCGCCGGCTGATCTCGTCGTACGGCGCGGGCGGGTCCTGGACCAGCAACGCCAGCAGCACCTGGCACCGCCGGGACAACTCGGCGAACGCGGTCCGCAGGATCGTCCGGCGTTCGTGCCGCAGCACTTCTTCCTCGGCGATCGCCTGCTCGGGTACTTCGGGCGACTCCGCCAGGTCGATCGGCTCGACCCGGCTGGTGGCTCGGATCAGCCGGAAGCACTCCCGCTGCGTCGTCGTCGCGATCCAGCCCGGCAACGCGGCCGGTTCGCGCAGGCCGGGCAGATGCTCGACCAACCGCAACCAGACGCTCTGCCCGACATCGTCGATATCGGGCTGTGCCAGCCGATACCGCCGGCAGACCGAGAAAACCAGTGGCGCGTAGCGCTCCACCAGCTCGTCCCAGGCACTCTTCTCGCCGTCCCTGGCCCGGGTGACCAGGTCGACGACTGTCGGGTCGTCCCGCATGCCGCCCCCTCTCTCACCGGACCGCTCTCACTAGTACAGAGTCGGTCCGGACCACCGCTGATACATCTGGGCACTAGGCGCCGAGGGCGACGAACGATCGCGCCGCGGCGACCGTCACCGGATCGCCGCGCGCCTCGGTCTGCGCACCGGCGAACGCGGTCGCCAGCGACTGTCCGGCCTGCAGGTTGTCGTGCAACGCGAGCATCAACGGCGCCGTCGCCGGATCGTTCACCGGTACGACGCTGGCCAGGATCCCCGCCGCCCCCAACGGGATCAGACTGCTGCTCAACCCCAGCAGCTCATCAGCACCGACGGGCTTCGCCAGCCCGGAGTCGCAACTCGACAACACCATCCGGTACGGCGCTCTGCGCAGCCGCTCGAAGTCGTAGACGGTCAGCGGCCCGTCGTCGAGCCGCAGCGACGAGAACAGCGGGCTGTCCGCACGGAACGTCCCGTGCGCCGCGATGTGCGCGATCCACGCGCCGTCGAGCTCACGCAGTACCTTCTCCGCGGTCGCGTCACCGTTGGCGAGCACGGTCGCGTCCGGGTACTTCTCGGCCAACCGCATCACCTCGGCCCGCCCGGCCGACAACCCCGGACCGAGCACCAGTACGACGCGTCGATCAGCCGGCGGACGCAGCCGTCGCGCCCGCAACCACGTCGCCGCCGACGGCACCACGTTGACCGGCCGCTCGGCCAACGCCGGCATCAAACCCCAGGGCAACGCCTGCAACCGACTCGGCGGCACCATCACCACGGCTCGATCCCCCAGCCGCTCAACGGCGGACCCGAGAATCGCACCGCCCAACCGCTCGCCCAGCACGTCCAGCGATGGTCCTCGTTGTACCTGCCCGCGTGCCCCTCGGCCATGAGCCAGCCAGCGAAGGCGGAACCGTGATCGCTCGACTTCGACGGCAGCGGATGCCATCGGACCGACCTCATGCCGAGTGATCCGCCCATCGCGCACGACCACCGCGTGCAGTACGCCGTCGACCTCGATCAGCTCGACGAGCACCGTCTCGCCCAACGCATCGACCAGAGCATCAACATCGAACCGCGACGCCGCGCTACCCAGCGCACCACCCTGAGCCCGCAGCGCCCGATCCCGGACAGCCTTCTCCAGCCGCCGACGTTCCTTCTCCAACGAAGGATCCGGCGACGCATCCAACCGCCGTACAACGTCCCGCAGCGCAGCTAGATCAGCACCCAACTGCTCGTCATCCGACGGCCGGACCGGCGGCACACCCAACGCCGTCGCCCGCCACCGCTCGCCCCACACCAACAGTCGCCGCGGATCGTCCCGCCGCAACGCATCCCGCAGCGCCAGCTCCGCCAGCTCCGCACCCTGACCCGTCGCCAACGCACGCAGCTCGGTCGCGCCCATCGTCAGCCGGTGCTCGTCCAGCGCATCGAGCCCGCGACCACACGCCGACAACATCCCGCGCACATCAGCTCGAGCCTCCGCGCGCAACGCCTTCCCCAGCCAGGCCGCGCTCCGAGCCATCGGCGGCGTGTCCTTGCTGTGCTGCCCGGCCAACTCCAGTTCACGATCCGCGGTCCGCGACCGCCCACCGGCCAACGCGAGTCGACCGGCCAGCAGATGCGCCGCCGACGCTTCGGACGCACCCAACGCGTCCAGCCGCCGAGCCGCCGCACTCACCCGCCGCAGCAACGGCTCACCTCGCTCTCCGGCCTGATACCGCGCCTCCAACTGGACCATCGACGACCGCACCGACCACCACTCCCGGTGCTGCGCGGAGAACAACCGCCGCGCCCGATCCGCGCGGTCCTGCGCGGCCTGCGGATCACCCGCCGCGAGTGCGGCCGTCGCCGCCGCGAACCACAGCTCGCCCCGCTTGGTCGCCGTACCGCCTTCTGCTTCCATCTGCGCGATCGCCTGATCCATCTCGGCCAACGCCTCGGCGCTGAGCCCGGCGGCAAGCAGGACGCCGCAGCGGTCGATCGCGAGGTCCGGCCAGACGACACCGACCGCCGCGAACCGTCGCCCTGCTTCGTCGAGGTAGCGCAGCGCCGACGGCAGATCTCCCCGTGAGTACGCGACCAATCCGCGATTCTGTCGCGCTTCCGCGTATTCGAACTCCTGACCGGTTGCGGCGTACAACTTCTCGGCAACGGCAAAATCCGCATCCGCGCGCTTCGTTCCACCCAACGCCAACTGGATGAATCCGCGATAGTTCCGCGACCGCGCCTCCCAGACCTGATCGCCCGAACGCCGCAACCGCGCGATCGCCAACCGCAGATCGTCCAGCGCCTCGCGATGCCGCCCGAGCACCAGCAGTACGTCGGCACGCCGCACCAGCACGCGCCCCGTCAACGCGCCGCGACTCAGCTCGACCGCACGATCGAGGCGGGCCAGACCCTCGCGGCTCCGGCCGGCCCGACCGAGCGTTGCGCCCAATGTGGCAAGGACATCCGCCTCACGCTCCGACCGTCCGGACTGCTCCGCGAGCCGCAGTGCGGTACGCAATTCGCGGACCGCCGCCGGGATGTCGCCGAGCTGCCGCAGACTGATGCCCCAGGCCTGATGCGCGATCGAGGCATCGATCGCCAACGGGTCCCGGGCCAGCACCGTGCGCGCGGAGGCGATCGCGTCGTGCGGACGCGACAAAGCCAGGGGCAGCAGATTTTCTACCGCCCCGGCACTCCCCCCTGCCGTCGGCATTCTGAAATGATAACGGCCATTCATTGATCGAGGGGGGAAGGAAAGAAATGGCGGATCAAACCGGCGACCGAAAATACGTCGCCCAGATCGAACTGATTCTGGCCGCGTTCGGGCGCGAGGTCGAGATCTATCCCGAGGACTGGCAGAAGCGGCCGGAAGGGGCCGACTATCTGTACCGCACCGGAGTCGTCCTGGTCCGGGACGAGGACCTCACCCGGGTGATCGAACTGTTCCAGGGTGGACGCCCGGCCGAGGGTGGGATCGGCGGCGTCACCCGGCTGCTGCTGCCGGAGAAGGTTCCGGGTGACGCGCCGGAGGACCGCTCTGTCACCCAGCGATTCCTGAAGTACGCCGATCTGCGACTCGGACGCGGCGTGGTCACGCCCGAGCACTTGTTCTATGTCTCGCCCAGCGTCAGCCCGTGTCCGGCCACCGAACCGGAGGAGGTGCCGCCCGGGATCGCGCCGGACCCGATGCTGCCGGAGCCGTTCCCGTCCGCGGACAACCCCGACGGCCGCGGCGTGAAGGTCGTCGTACTCGACGTCGGGTGGTCGGACGCGCCGGCGGCGTACTGGCTGAACGGTGTGACCGGTGACCCGGAAGACGCGTTCGACGGCTCGGGGCGGATCCGGCCGTACGCCGGGCACGGCACGTTCATCGCCGGTGTGATGCGCGCGATCGCCCGCAACGTGGAGATCGTGGTGAAGAGCTACTTCACCTCGGCCGGCGCGATCTGGGAGTTCGATCTCGCTGCGGCGCTGGACGACGTACTCGATCTCGCGCCGGACATCATCAGTCTGTCGGCCGGCACGCGGACGCGGTTCGACCTGCCGGCGCTCGGGCTGGACGTGTTCATCCAGACCCGGCTGAACCGCGTCAACGGCCTCACGCTGGTCGCCGCGGCCGGTAACGAAGCGAGCCGGGACTACTTCTGGCCGGCCGCGTTCCCGGAGACCGTCGGCGTCGGAGCACTCGCGGAGAACGGCCGGGACCGGGCGTCGTTCAGCAACTTCGGCAGCTGGGTCGACGTCTATGCCCCGGGCGAGAATCTGGTGAACGCGTTCCTCACCGGCGACTACCTGTGCACCGAACCGCCGAACACCGGCCAGCTGCGGTCGTTCGCCGGCATGGCGCGCTGGAGCGGTACGTCGTTCGCGACGCCGCTCGTGGCGGGCCTGATCGCCGGGCGGATGTCGATCACCGGCGAGAACGCCAAACAGGCCGCCGACGCGTTGCTCGCCTTCGCGCTGACCCAGTCCGAGCCGGGTGTCGGTCCGGTCCTGCGGGCCGGCGATGCGACCACGTCAATCGGCTAGATCAGCCGGATCAGTCAGGTGACGCACTGACGCGGTGCGGGACCCACCGGCCTGACCGCCGGTTCTCCCGCACCGCCTCAGCCTCCCCCTCTGCGCGCCCTCGCGTTGTCCTCCCCCCTGCAACAACTTGAAGGCATCCCCCCATTTGTGCGGAGTCACCCTCGGTGCCGATTGATACACCCGGTCATCAGGAAAGTTTCCAACGCGACAGCTACCGCGGATGCTCACAGAGGAACGGCGCCCGGCCCGCGCCGGAGTGATAGTTGTACTGCGTGCCGCCGACCTCGAGGATCGTCCGGTTCCCAGGCACCAGTGCCTGGGTGTAGAGCATGTCCGGCTCCGGGCAGCCGAGGCTGCCGTCGGACCAGGTGACCTCCTCCGAGCTGACCACGGTCACCTGCGCCGGATCGATCCCCAGCCGCTTACTAAGGTCAGCCTTGGCTTGCTCGACAGGGCCGCCGGCCGGTGTACTGCTGCTGCCACTACTGCTGCTGCTCGTGGGACTGGGTGTCATCGAAGGAGTCTCTCCCGTTCCGGTGTCATTGCCGCAAGCAACCAAAAGGCAGGCTGTCGCGAGTGCGACGCTCACTGTCCGCATCACCATCACCTCCCACAGTAGACGGCGGGACAGCTGTATTCGTTGCAGATATATCGGACAAATGCTGTTCAGGTGCTGTTTCCCGCGCGTGACCCGGCGCACTGAAGGATCATGGCAACTCGGGAACAGTCTCTCCAAGGAGCATTGCATGTCTGTCGATCGTCGTTCCGTCCTCCGTGGAGCCGCCGTGGGCGCGGCCGGAGTCGGTTTCACCGCAGTCGGCGCCGTACCGACCCTGGCCGAGGCCACGCCCGCTTCGCACGGCGGCCACTCGCCGTTCCCGCAGCACCGGCCCTTCCCGCCGCTGCTCGACGACCCGAAGGGCCTGCTCGCGCTGCCTGCCGGGTTCAAGTACCGGGTGGTCACCAAGGCCGGCGAGACCAAGCTGAAGAGCGGTCAGCCGACGCCGACCCTGCACGACGGCACCGCGGTCTTCGACGGCAGCCGGCACGGCACCTACACGCTGATCCAGAACCACGAGATCGGTGCCGCGGACCCGCTCGGCGTACCGCCGATCGAAGGCACCGTCTACGACAGCGGCGTCGGCGCGGCCGGCGGCTGCACGGTCATCTCGGTCGACCGCGACGGCAAGAACCTCGGCGAATGGGTCGGCATCTCCGGCACGATCACCAACTGCGCCGGCGGCCCGACGCCGTGGGGCACCTGGATGACGTGCGAGGAGACCGAGAACAAGGCCAACGGCACCACCCGGCTGAAGGACCACGGCTACGTCTTCGAGGTCTGGGCCGACGGCAAGACGGCCCACCCGGTGCCGCTGAAGGCACTCGGCCGCTACGCGCACGAGGCGCTGGCGATCGACGAGGACCGCACGCACATCTACCTGTCCGAGGACGCGTCGGGCCCCAACGGCACCTTCTACCGCTGGTCGGCGCCGCGCGGCTACCGGCTCAGCTCGCGCAGCTGGCAGGACCTGCAGAACAAGGACTTCGGCACGCTCGAGGCGCTGGCGATCCTCGGTGACGACGGCAAGCCGATCCCGGATGTCGCGTACCTGACCTCGGCCCAGCTGCTCCGTCCGTTCCGCACCACCTGGGTGCCGGTGCCGGACCGCGACGGCGCGACGACCTCGGTGCGCAAGCAGTTCACCGACGGCCAGATCACCCGCGGCAAGAAGTTCGAGGGCGTCTACGGCACCAGCAAGGGCGTGTACGTCGTGAACTCGTTCGCCGAGGGCGGCACGGCCGACCTGCCGGCCGACGCCGTTCCGCACGACGGGATGGTCTGGTTCTACAACTACGACGACAGGACCATCCAGCTGGTCACGTACTTCCCGGAGAACGCCGCCGCGCTCTCACTGGACTCGAAGTACCAGGACCTCAACTTCGACGGCCCGGACAACGTCACCGTCACCCCGTGGGGTTCGCTGATCCTCGCCGAGGACGGCAACGCCGCGAGCCACGTCCTCAGCGCGACGCCGGGCGGCCCGACGTACGCGATCGCCCGGAACATGCTGAACGACTCCGAGTTCACCGGCCCGACGTTCTCCGCGGACGGCAAGGTGCTGTTCGTCAACATCCAGACGCCGGGTATCACGCTGGCCATCACCGGCCCGTGGCGCGACTACCTCGGCTGAGTGCTTCGAGCAGGCTGAGCGAGCGTTCGTCCGGTCCGACCCGGACCTCGTTCATCAGATAGGAGTAGGCGGTCTCGCGGCCCGGCCAAGCGCCGTGCCGCGAGCCGCCGGCTCCGGGGTGACCGAACGCATCGTCCTGCAACTCGAACCCGCCGCCGTAAACCATCGGACTGCCCCACGTCGGCTCGATGCCACGCCGGATCTCCCGGCGACCGAGCTCGACGATCTCCGGCGACAGCACACCGCCTCCTAGTAAGGACGCGTAGAACTTCGCCATCCCGCGCGCCGTCGCGTAGCCACCGACCGCCGCCAACCCGGCTTTACGGTACTCCTCGCTGTTCCAGATCTTCTCCGAGCCCGGAACCCACAGCGGGTTCGGCCGATTCAGCTCGGACCAGGGCCCGTCGACGAGCACACCGTCCGGCGCAACCATCGTCGCCACGCGCCAATGCAGTTCCTCGGGCAGGCCGATCCACACTTCGAGCTCCAGCGGTACGGCGAACTCGTCGGCGAAGAACTGTCCCACGGTGCGACCGTCGACCCGCCGTACCAGCTCGTCGAGCAGCCAGCCCCAGGTCACCGCGTGGTACATGAACCCGGCGCGCGGATCGGACGCCGGCGCCTGCGCGGCGAGATGCGCTGCCATCAGGTCGTGGTCGAGCAGGTCGGCGTACCCGGCCTCGACCCAGGGCAGGCGGGCCTGGTGGGACAACACCTCGGCGATCGTGATCCGATCCTTGCCCTCGGCACCGAACTCGGGCCAGTAGCGGGTCAGCGGATCCTCCAGCTCGAGCTGACCGCGTTGCACCAGCAACAGGATGCAGGCGCTGGTGAGGCCTTTGGTGCCGGAGAACATCAGGTGGATCGTGTCCTGATCCCAGGCCCGGCCCGTCTCCGGGTCGGCAGTCCCGCCCCAGAGATCGACGACCAACTCACCTCGGTGGTACGCCGCGAATGCCGCGCCGAGCTCGCCGCGCTGGGTGAAGTTCCGGTCGAAGGCCTCGGCCACGTGCTCGAATCCAGGTGCTGTCCACATGCCGCTGATAGTACCGATCATTCTTATCTTGGTCCAGCTCGGTACTCTGGGACGCGGAGGTGGTTGGACGATGCCGGTCAAGGCTGGGGAACGATTGGATCCGGAGGCGACGAAGGCCCGGATCCTGAAGGCGGCGGCGGACGTGTTCGGCCGGCGCGGGATCCACGCGACCGGGATCAACGAGATCGTCGAGGCCGCCGGCGCGTCCAAGCTGACCATCTACAAGAACTTCGGGTCGAAGGACGGGCTGGTCGAAGCGGTGCTTGCCGACCGCACCCGGCGGGTCCGCGCCTGGCACAACGCAGCGGTCGAGCAGGCCCCGCCCGGCCGCGACCAGATCCTCGCCGTCTTCGACCTGGTCGCAAGCTGGTACGCCGAAGCCGGGTTCCGCGGCTGCGCGATGATGAACGCCGCGACCGAGGACCGTGGTCAGGACGGCGCGCCGCGGCGGCTCGCGCGAGAGCATCTCGCCTTCTATCGCAACCTTTTCCAGCGATTGCTGACGAGTGCTGGAGCTCACGATCCGGAGCGGACGGCGCGGCAGCTCGTCGTCGTACTGGAAGGCGCCACGCTGATCAGCGCGGTCGACCATGATCCGGGACTCGGCGCGGAGGCTCGGGCGATCGTGGAGACGTTGCTCGCGTCGGCACTCTGAGAGCCACGAGGACACACGCCAGGCCGGCTGCGGCCGCCACGAGGAACGCTTGTTGGTATCCGGCCTGCTGGGCGATCAGCCCTCCGAGCGGACCTGCGGCCATCACCCCGAGATCCCAGAACGACGTCATCACGCCCATCGAGACGCCCGGCCGCAGTCCACGGACCCGGTCCAGCGTCATCGAGATGCAGGCCGGATAGACCAGCGCCAGTCCGATCCCGGCCAACGCAGTACACACGACCGCGGCGACCGGCCCCTCGGCCACTGCGAGACCCACCAGCGCAATGATTGCGAGGGGGACGGTCGAGGCCGCCACCGCGCGACCGCCGTACCGATCGACCAACGGGCTGCCCGCGAACCGCGCAACCAGGAACGCCGCCGCGAACTCCGCGAGCACGATGTTGTCGACGCCGATCCCACCGGCACGCAACCGCAACACCAGCAGAGCGGCCACCGTCCCGTAGCAATACGCAGCCAACCCAATGGTTGCCCCAGGCAACCGCACTCCGGTCGGCAAGAGGCCCCACGGCCGACGGATGCGCACGGACTCGCGCCGGCGTCGCTCACCTCCCGGCCTCCCGATCTGACCTGGGTCGGACCTGGTCATCAGCACGAGGGCCGCCGACACGAGTGCCAGCCCGACGACCACCCACCAGACTTGGTCGCCGACGAGTGTCGCGATCACCGGGCCGGCGGCCAGCCCACCCCACATCGACAACCCGAACCAGCCGGCCAATCGCCCACGCCGCGCGGCTTGGGTACCCGACAGCACCCACGGCAACGCACCGGAGAACAGCGCCGCCTCACCGGCGCCCATCACCAGCCTCGCGACCAGCAGGAGGGCCAGGTCAGGCGCAAGCAGTTGCCCAAGGCCCCCAACCGCCGCCAGCACTCCCCCGGTCACGACGACCGGGCGCGACCAGCCCGCATCCGCCAGCCAGCCCGCGAACGGCCGACAGCACGCCGTCGCCAGGAACGCGATCCCGACCGCGGTCCCGCTCGCCAGCGCCCCGCCGCCGAACTTCTCCGGCACGTACGACGGCAGCGCCTGCAACGTGGCTCCGAACGCGAGGTACCCAGCCAGCACCGCCACCCACAACCGCCGCACCGGAACGCTCATGGATGGGATAGTACCGCTTGTTACTATCTCTGTCGCATGCGGTCCAGGAGAACGACCTCACACGTGTAGTGCTGCGAGGCGGTCATCTCGCCGCGGAACCAGAGCAGCGGGATCCGGCCGGGATCGCCGGGCGCGACGATCGGGCGGAGGTTGTCGACGGCGGAGTTCTCGGTCACCGGCGTCCACGTCGTACCGCCGTCCTCGACTTGGGCGTGGAAGATCTCGTGATGCTTCAGCGCGGCGCCGTCGCGCGGGTCGATCGGTGTCGAGACGTAGAGCGAGTCGAGGTCGTACGGGTCGATCGCGACCAGGCCGGTGTAGTCGTTCTCGTGCACCAGCAGACCGTGGCCGGCCTTCGCCAGTTGCTGCACCTGCCACGTGCCGCCGGGCGCGAGACGCCCGTAGAAGAAGCGGTGATCCGGCACCGGATGCTGTCGCGCGAACGCATCTTCCGGCTTCTCCGGTACGTCGTGGCGGGCGAGCATCACCGCGGCGAGCGAGCCGTCGTGGCCGCGACGGATGTCGACGGTCCAGCAGTGCGTCATCGGTTCGCCGTCCCAGACCGAGTCCGCGGCGAGGACCTTCGTCAGCTCCACCTGCGACGGGGCATCGGCGTCGAGCGCTGTGTGGTCCACGACCGTGCCGTCGGTCCGATGCAGCGCACCGCCCTCGAGATAGCCGTGATAGATCGAGTTGTTGTAGTCGCGCGGGTGATGGTCGGTGGTGATGAGGTCGACGCGCGTGGGCGTCGAGACGTAGCGCGTGTAGCCGTTGACGTATCCGACCTTCGGGCGGGTGAACAGCTTGCCGGCGTACTCCCAGGTGTCGCCCTCGTCGTCGGACACGAGGGCGCACGGGTCGTCGTTCACCGCGCGGGCGAAGCAGTAGAGGCGGCCGTCGAGCTCATGCAGGTTCGAGTACGTGACGCCGCGACCGCCGGTGAACCCGCTCCAGTCGAACGTCTGCTCCGGTCCCCATTTGCGCGGATCGCCGGGCTCGCTGATCCGCCAGCGGGTCAGGTCATCGGTCTTGTGCTTCGTGTACACCGCCAGCCACCGACCGTCCCGCCGTCGCCACAACGCGGGTACGTCGTGATCGTCCGCTTCGAACCGCTCATGAAGCACGACGACCTCGGTCGAGCCCGACCGCAGCTCGACCACGGTCAGCTCGACGTTGCCGGCCCGCTCGTCTCCACCGGGACCCTCCGGCGCGGCGATCGAACCGACGACCAGCACGCCGTTCTCCGGATCGATCAAGGCCCGCTCGTCCTGGAACCAGCACCAAGCACCGTTGTCATTGATCACTCGAGGCGCATCCATGGTCACCCAGTGTTCCATCGCTAGTGCGATGTGGGTAAGCGTTTGCCCGCATCCGGTCAGAAGTGTCCGATGGTCGTGCGACGATCGGGTTATGCCGATCGACCAGCACCTCTTGCTCGCGTTCCTCCTCACGACGACCGTCGCGATGATCACGCCCGGGCCGGACATGTTGTTCATCCTCGGGTGCGGGATGCGCAGCGGACCGCGGGCCGGGTTGCTCGCGACGGCCGGGGTTGCGACGAGCGAGGCGGTGCATGTTGCGGTGGCGGCGGCTGGTTTGGCTGCGTTGTTCGCGGCGGTGCCGGTCGCATTCACCGCAGTACGGATTGTTGGTGCGGCGTACCTGATCTATCTCGGGGTGCAGATGATCCGGCACCGGAATGATGCCGTCGATGACGGGCCGGCCGGGGCCGCGATGTCGGGGCGGAAGGCGTGTCTGACCGGGCTGACCACGAATCTGCTGAACCCGAAGATGGTGACGTTCACGATCGCGTTCCTGCCGCAGTTCGTGGTGCCGGAGCACGGCCGGGTCTGGCTGCAGTTCGCGGTGCTCGGGGCGATCCTGATCGTGCTGGAGTTCATTGTCGACGGGACGGTCGGGCTACTGTCCGGGCGGATCGGCGGCTGGCTGCGCTCCCGCCGTACCGCCCGCCGCCGGATCGACACGGCGACGGGCGGGATCTTCATCGGCCTCGGCGTACGACTCGCGTTGCTGCGTTAGTACTGCGCGACGCCTCCCCTCCCCTGTCTCGAGGAGGCGCCTTCTTGATCAGACGAGGCCGAAGCCGCCGGTCCACTCGACCTTCTCGCCGACCGCGAGGGTGAGCTGCAAGAACCCGAGCGCCTCGAGCTCACGCGCACGCTTCAACGACCCCGCGTCGACCGTCTTCAGACCGCCGTCGGACACGATCCCGGCGAACTGCGCCTTGGCGTCGGCGTCATCACCCGCGATCAGCACCGTGGTCGGAACCTGACCCGCCTGACCCGACGCGACCGTCGCCGCGAACGTGGTGTTGAAAGCCTTCAGAACCTTGGCCTCCGGCAACCTCTCGGCCAGCTCGGCCGCCGCCGAACCGTCCGCCGCGACGACCAGCGAGTCGAACGTCTCGAAGTTCAGCGGATTGGTGATGTCGACGACGACCTTGCCGCTCAACTGGTCGGCGCGGTCGGCGAGGACCTGGTCGATCGCCGGGTACGGCACCGCGAGGATCACGACGTCGCCGGTGACCGGCTTGTCCTTGTCGGTGGAGTCGAACAGCTCGACGGTGTTGCCGCCCTTGGCGACGACCGACGAGATCGCCTGCCCCATGTTGCCGCTGCCGATGATGCTGACGTGCGTCATGCTCAAGCTCCTTTTAGTTGTGCGTTCAACCATCACGGTAGCGCAGGAAAGTTGTAGCTACAACCTTTTGCTGCCAGAATGTCGGGATGAGCACTCGATGGCTGGACGACGCGGAGATGACCGCGTGGGTGCGGCTGGCCGCCGTACTCGAGCTGCTGCCCGGTGTCCTCGACTCCCAGCTCCGGCGGGACGCGGAGCTGACGCACTACGACTACTACGTGATGGCGATGCTGTCCGAGGCGCCGAAGCGCACGCTCCGGATGACCGCGCTCGCGCAGCGAACCAACGCGACACTCCCCCGGCTGTCACACGTCGTGAAGCGTCTGGAGGATCGCGGTCTGATCGAGCGGTTCCCCTGTCCCGAGGACGCGCGTGCGACGAACGCCCGTCTGACCGCCGATGGCTGGAAGAAGATCCGCGCGACCGCGCCCGGGCATGTCGCGACCGTCCGGCAGCACGTGATCGACGTACTCACCCCCGAGCAGATCTCCCAGCTCGCCGACATCACCGGCGCGATCCTCGAGTCGGTCGACCCGGAGGGCAACCTCAGCGACGTGTATCGGCGCTGAGATCGAGCAGCACCTTCGACGCGACCGTGCGATCACTTGCGAGGTCGAACGCGGTGGCCGCATCGCCGAGCGGGAACGTGTGCGTGACGATCGGCGCGACGTTCAACCCATTGGCCAGCAGCGCGATCGCCGTGTCGAACTCATGGTCGAACCGGAACGCTCCCCGTAGCGTCAGCTCCCGCGTCATCAGCACATTGCCTGCGAATGGGGTGTCGCCGGGCGGCAGGGTGCCGACCTGTACGACGGTGCCGGCGCGGCGTACTCGCTCGAGACAGGTGCGCAGGCCGGGCGCCGTACCCGACGCTTCGATCGCGATGTCGATCTCGTCTGGCCAGTCGTTGTTGCCTACCTGGATTGTTTGCGTTGCGCCGACCTGAGTCGCGAGGGCCAGCGGCGTCTCGTGCAGGTCGGTGACGATCACCTCGACCGCGCCGGCCTGTCGTAGCGCGGCCACCACCAAGAGGCCGATCGGTCCCGCGCCGGTGACCATCGCTCGTTTGCCGTCGACGTCGCCTGCCTGGCGGACGGCGTGGATCGCGACCGACAACGGCTCGGCGAGCACCGCAGTACGAAGGTCGAGGCCTGTCGGCAAGACCCGCACCTGGTCGGTTCGGACGATCAGTTGCTGGACGAAACCACCTTGGATGTGCGGGTTCCTCGCCGCACTGCCCAGGTAGTTGCTGTAGGCACAGATATTGCGCCGGTCGTTGAGACACTCGGGGCACTTGCCGCACGGCGTCGCCGGATGGATCCCGACCGGCGTACCTTCGGGCAGGCCGTCCACGCCGCCGCTGATCCGGCCCACCACCTCATGCCCCAGCACGAGCGGCTCCCGGATCCGGAAGTCCCCCACGCCGCCGTCGTGGTAGTAGTGCAGGTCCGAGCCGCAGATCCCGCCGTACTCGATGCCCACGGCAACTTGCCCCGGCCCGGGCTCTGTCGTACCGCGCTCCTCGATCCGCAGATCCCCCGCGGCATGCACCACACACCCGAACACGTAACCCACCACCCTCAAGTCGCCGTCCGCCGAGAATATCTGGCGTCGCAGCTGGGTGTATCGCCGCGGGTTGCCGATGCCTCCGTCTGAATAAGGGGAGGAACTGTCATGAGCAACACACTCGAACCACACCGGAGGCGGACCAGGACCGTACGGCGCTCGCACCGTCGGCTGATCGTCACGATCAACATCGCCCAGGCTCTCGTCGCGCTGCCGTGTCTCGTTGCGGCCTACGGGCTGGCCGAACACCTGGTCGCAGCCCAGGAGGCCGTCGGCCCGCACCAGGTCGCAAGCCGATCCGCCCACTGGCCGGTCGACTTCGCGATCACGCTGAACATGAGCCTGCTCATCGTCGGCGCCGCAGCCGGCGCGGTCGGCAGCGTCATCCAGCAGAGCATGACGTTCGCCCGCACGACCGGCGCGAATCACCAGGTCGCGTGGTACATCATGCGTCCACTCTGGTCGGCCCTACTCGCCTCCGTCTCGGTGATCGCCGTCAACACCGGCCTGATCAGCATCGGCGACGAATCCACCTCCAGCGCCGGCGTAGCCGTCCTGGTCCTAACCGGCGCCCTCACCGGCCTCTTCACCGACCAGGCCCTAAACCGCCTCCGCCGAATCTTCAACCGCTCCCCCCGCACCTGACCTCACACCCGCCGAACCCGCAGAACGCTGGTCAACATCGGCAGGGTGAACTCACCGCGAGCGGTCTCCGGCCGACTCGCGAGGTAGGCGCGGATGCGGGTCAGCGTGGCGTCTCGTTCGTCGTCTGGCATGACCAACATGCCCGCGCGGGTGGCGAGGGTAGCGACAAGAGAGTCCGCAGTACGCCGCTGCCCATGCGCAAACTCAGCCTGCTCCGCCGCGCCGAACCACGCCTCCGGCAGGTGCATGCCGGCCGCCTCCACCCGCCAACTCGCAGGCGTATCACGCGGACCGATCGCCGCACTCCCACTCACCCGCGCCAACCCGTCGACCCATTCCACCCGGTCGTCCACAACATTCCACAGCCCCGCCAGAACCCCACCAGGCACAAGCACCCTGGCAATCTCCGGCCCCGCCACCGCCATGTCGAACCAGTGCATAGCGTTCCCGGCCACCACGACATCCACCGCCCCATCCGCGAGCGGTATCTCCTCAGCTCCCCCCGCTAAGGCACGCACCCCCGGCAACCCCCGCCGCAACTCCCCCAACATCCCCGGATCGGGTTCAACGGCAACAACGTCAACCCCCATCTCAACCAACGTCGCCGTCAACTTCCCCGTCCCAGCCCCAAGATCAAGCACCCGCGAGCCCGGCGCCACCTCCAACACCCACCCCACCGCCGCCCGCGCATAATCCGGCCGATGCTCCGCATAAGCCCCCGCCACCTGCCCAAACCCCGACCCAAGCGCCACCCGCTCACCCTCACCCATTCCCCGAACCTACCCACCATCCACCGACGACACTCGCGCGCCGCCGGCGGCTGTAGATGATGAGCCACCCCGAACGGTGTCGGACCCCGCGGAACCAGTCGCCCGGCGAGCTCGGTCGCCGGGGGAACATCCGGGCTCGCCGCGGAGCGGCCGACAGGACAGTCGCCGCGGAGCGGTGTCCTTTAGCGGAAGTCGCGGGATTTGGTGCGGGCGGCTAGGGGGAGGCGTTCTAGGTGTTCGGCGGAGAGGTTGGTTACTTCGCCGGCGCGTTCTACCCGGCCTCGGATGATGAGGGCGGCGGCGTTGCGGGCTACGGCGGCGTGGTGGTGCCAGCAGCCTACGGTGATGACGATGTTGGCCATGCCGGTCTCGTCCTCGAGGTTCATGAACGTGACGCCGGAGGCGGTCGCGGGGCGTTGGCGGTGGGTGACGACGCCGGCCACCCGGACGCGGGAGCCGTCGGGCGCTTCGCGGAGTTGGGCGGCGGACAGGATGCCTTCGGCGCGGAGTCGCTCGCGGACGCGCTCCATCGGGTGGCTGGTGGTGGTGATCGAGGTGGACCACAGGTCGGCCATGTCGGCCTCGATGTCGCTCATCCCGGGCAACGTCGGCGGCGGACCGGCCGCGGTGATGCCGGCCAGCTGACCAGGACGCTCCTCGGCCGCGCGCCCTGCCTCCCACAACGCCTGCCGACGGTCGAGCCCGAAGCAGTCGAACGCGCCGGACGTCGCGAGCGCTTCGACCTGAGCCGCGGTGATCCCGGTACGCCGGACCAGGTCGGCCATCTCGCTGAACGGCCCGCCCCGCTCCCGCTCCTCGACGATCAGCTTCGCGCCCTTCTCCCCCACCGTGCGTACTTCGGACAACCCGAGCCGGACCGCGAACACACCGTCCCGGCGATGCGCGGTGTTGTCGAACGGAGCCTTCGGGTCGAACGGACCCACCAACGGCTGCGGGTCCGCCAGACAGTCCGGCGAACCGGTCGGCCCGGTGCGCTCCTGCCCGTCGACCAGCAGCTCGAGCCCCGCGTCGACACCCGAGAGATGCAGGTGCGGACGGCGTACTTCGACGCCGTGGCGGCGGGCGTCGGCCACCAGGGACTGCGGCGAATAGAACCCCATCGGCTGGGCTCGCAGCAGTGCGGCCAGGAACGCGGCCGGGTAGTGCAGCCGCAACCAGGTGCTGGAGTAGACGAGCAACGCGAAGCTGATCGAGTGCGATTCGGCGAACCCGAAGTTCGCGAACGCTTCGATCTTCTCGTAGATCTCGTCGGCCAAATCTCCGGTGATCCCGTTGCCGGCCATCCCGGCGTACAGCTTGTCCTTCAGCGACGAGATCTTCTCGATGCCGCGTTTGGACCCCATCGCGCGGCGGAGCAGGTCGGCCTCGTCGCCGTCGATCTCGCCGACCGCCATCGCCATCTGCATCAGCTGCTCCTGGAACAGCGGCACGCCCATGGTCCGCTCCAGCACCGGTCGCAGCTTCGGGTGCAGGTAGGTGATCGGCTCCTCCCCGGTCCGGCGGCGGATGTACGGATGGACGGCGCCGCCCTGGATCGGACCGGGGCGGATCAGCGCGATCTCGGTGACCAGGTCGTAGAAGCGTCGCGGTTTCAGTCGCGGCAGGGTCGCCATCTGCGCGCGGGACTCGACCTGGAACACGCCGACCGAGTCGGCCCGGCAGAGCTGGTCGTAGACGCCGGCCTCCTCCCGCGGGATCGTGTGCAGCTCCCACGACTCGCCGATCTGCTCGCGAACCATGTCCAGGCAGTACTGCAGTGCGGCCAGCATGCCAAGCCCGAGCAGGTCGAACTTCACCAGCCCCATCCACGCGCAGTCGTCCTTGTCCCACTGCAGGACGGTCCGTTTCTCCATCCGGGCATGCTCGATCGGCACCACCTCGCCGACCGGACGCTCGGTCAGCACCATCCCGCCGGAGTGGATCCCGAGATGCCGCGGGAATTTCAGCAGCTCGGTCGCCATCGACACCACCTGCGGCGGGATGTCGTGCTCGGTCGAGGTGACCTCCGGACTCCAGCCGTCCACCTGCTTCGACCACGCGTCCTGCTGACCGACGGAGTACCCCAGTGCCTTCGCCATGTCGCGGACGGCGGACTTCGGGCGGTAGGAGATCACATTCGCCACCTGGGCGGCGTTGTGCCGTCCGTACTTCTCGTAGACGTGCTGGATCACCTCCTCCCGCCGGCCGGAGTCGAAGTCGACGTCGATATCCGGCTCCTCGGCCCGGGTGGTGGCCAGGAACCGCTCGAACGGCAGGTTGTAGAGGATGCTGTCGACTGCGGTGATCCCGAGCGCGTAGCAGACCGCCGAGTTCGCCGCCGAGCCGCGGCCCTGGCAGAGGATCCCGTTGTCATGCGCGAACCGGACGATGTCCTCGACGATCAGGAAGTACCCCGGGAAGCCCTTCTCCTCGATGACGTCGAGCTCCCGCTCCAGCCGCTCATAGGCATCCGGCCGCTGCGCACGAGTCCCGTACCGGCTGGCGGCGCCGGCGAAGGTCAGCTCCCGCAACCACGACATCGGATCATGACCATCAGGTACGTCGCGCAGCGGCAGCTTCGGCTTCGCCCGCGCGAGGTCGAACGCGAGCTGGTCGGCCAGTGTCACCGAGCGCGCCACGGCCCCGTCGTACCGCCGGAAGCGGGCCGCCATCTCCTCTCCCGAGCGCACGAACGCCATCCCACTCGGTGGCAGCCAGCCGTCCATCGAGTCCAGGTCGCGCCTGGCCCGCACCGCGGCCAGCGCGGCGGCGAGCTTGTGCTTGGCCGGGACCGCGTAATGAACGTTGTTTGTGGCAACTACCGGGAGACCGCGGTCGGCGGCCAGCTCGGCGAGGATCCGGTTTCGTGTGGTGTCCGCGGGCAGATGGTGGTCGATCAGCTCGACAACCATGCGGTCCTTACCGAACAACGCGGTCAACCGGTCGAGCTCACGGGCCGCGGCGGCCGGACCGTCGGCATGCCCACCGAGCTCCAGCGCCTGCCGGACCAGGCCTTTACGGCAGCCGGTGAGGATCACCCACTGGTCGCGGCCGACAGCAGCCAGCTTCTCCAGCACATAGACCGGCTTCCCCTTCTCCCCTCCGGCCAACTGCGCCTCGGTGATCGCACCGGCCAGTGTGTGATACCCGTCCTGCCCCTCCGCCAGCACCAGCAGGTGACTGCCCTCCGGATCGGCCACGCCGTTCTGCGGGCCGGTCAGCCCCAGCGACAGCTCGGCTCCGAAGACAGTCGGCAACGAGTACGCCGCGGCGGCCTCGGCGAACCGGGCCGCGCCGTAGAACCCGTCGTGATCGGTCAGCGCCAGCGCATGCAGCCCTTGGCGGACCGCGGCCTCGACCAGGTCCTCCGGCTGGGAGGCGCCGTCCAGGAAGGAGAAGTTCGAATGGGCGTGGAGCTCGGCATACGGCACCGCGTGCTCGGGGCGTCGCACGACGTCGGGGACATACGGTCCGCGGTGCTGCGACCACGCCGGGCTGTCACCGCCGTCGCCCGTCACCGGCCGGCCGCCGTGGCTGCCCGGGCGGGAGCGGTCCGACAGCTTGCGCTCCAGCTCCGACCACTTGATCGGCGGATTGTTGTAGCCCATCGCACTCACCTCCCGTCGGAATCAAGACTAGAACATATGTTCGACAGCACGCAAAATGAGTGGCAGCCGGGTGAGCGATTGGATACCGTGCCGTGGTCCGTGACATCACACCCGGAGGTGAGGCCCCCATGAACGCTGTAGCGCAGCGGGTGCTCACCCCCTCGTGGTCACGGGCGGGCGACTGACGTAGGTGTCGGTCGGGAGCGCCTCGAGAAGCTCCCGGAAGGAAACACCTATGAACACTTTGACGCTCTCGCGTGTCGCCGAGAACCAGTGGCACGCGATCGAGAACGACCTGGTCGTCGGCCGTGGGCACGCCTCACGGCGGCTTGACGGCAGGACCTTTCTCAGCATCGATACCTGGCGCGACACGGTCTTCGACCAGCTCGCCACCGCGATGCTGGCTGACCAGTCGGCACCGCTGTACACCGTGGTCGACGAGACCGACCACGACCTCACAACCAAGTGGGAACGCGCGGGCTTCACCCGCGAGCGCCGCGAGTCGGAGTTCGTCGTACCCACAAACCTCACACCGGCCGACCCGCCGTCAGGAGTGGTCATCGAGACCGCTCCGACCGAGACCGAGCTGCGCGAACTCGACCGCGCGATCCGTGCAGAGGTCGAGGCGACAGTCGGCTGGCAGACCATGCCCGCCGAGGTGCTGCCATGGCAAGGCGGGACGCGGCCGCTCGACCCGTCGAAGTACACGGTCGCGACAAAGGACGGGCGGTACGTCGGACTGGTCCGCGTCGCGACCAGGACCCGGCGCCCGCGGATCGGGCTGGTCGCAGTACTGGCCGCCGAACAGCGGCACGGCATCGGCCGCGCCGTGCTGACCCAAGCGCTCAGCCGGCTGCATCAAGCCGGTTTCGAGGCCGCCACGACGGAGGTCGACGAGACCAACACGGCCGCGCTGGCCCTGTTCGAACAGATCGGCGCCGAACGCACCGGCGGCAGTCTCGAACTGATCAGCGGGAAGGCCTGACCATGCCCAGGAAAGCAGGCGCCATCGAGGTCGAAGGCACGGTCGTCGAGTGCCTCCGCAACGCCAACTTCCGGGTCGAACTCACCAACGGCCACAAGGTGCTGGCGCACATCAGCGGGAAGATCCGGAAGAACTACATCAAGATCCTCCCCGAGGACCACGTCCTGGTCGAGCTCAGCCCCTACGACCTGAACCGGGGCCGGATCATCTTCCGCTACCGAACCTGATCCATCTCACACACCTCCCGTCGGGATCAAGACTAGAACATATGTTCGATCAAGCGGTAATCTGAAAACATGCTTGGTCGGTTCACGGTTCGCCCGTCCGACGACGGATCCAACGGGTTCGGCGTCTGGGACGGTGCGGTCAACGGGTGGCGTGCGACAGGTCTCGACGACGAGGAGAAAGCCTACGAACTAGCCTCCGATCTCGACGTGCAGTACGACGCGCACGGGCCACGCCCGGCCGACGCGATCCGCCACGTCGAGCCTGCCCAGGACGTCCAGCAAGCCAGCTGGTCGACCGGCAAGCTCGACGTGTGGATCCGCGACAACGGCGAGTGGCTCGGGCGGGTCCGCGACAAGGACGGCCACATCACCTGGGTCCCCGGCGGCAACCTGCGTCCGCTCTAGACCGCCCTGGACGCTCGAGGGCCGGGGTGCCAGACTCCGGAGATGAGCCGCTACGGTCAGCAGTTCGGCCCGGACTTCACCTTCCTCGGCGTCCCGGCCTGCGACCTGGACGACCCGGCGTCGTACGCGGATGCTCAAGTGGTCATCCTCGGCGCGCCCTTCGACGGCGGTACGTCGCACCGCCCGGGGGCGCGCTTCGGCCCGATGGCGATCCGGATGCGCGACTACCTCGGCCACGACGGGTCCCGGCCCAGCCTGGCGCTGCGTACCGACGGCCTGGTCGACCTGAACGTGGTCGACGCCGGTGACGTAGAGATGTACTCCGGTGACATCGAGGTCGCCCTGCCCGCGCTCGAAGCAGCGGTCGAGAAGGTGACCCGGTCGGGCGCGATCCCGATCGTGCTCGGCGGCGACCACTCGATCGCGTTCCCGGACGCGAAGGGGGTCGCGAACGTGCTCGGCCACGGCCGGGTGTCGATGCTGCACTTCGACGCGCACGCCGACACCGGCGACATCGAGTTCGGGTCGTTGTGGGGTCACGGGCAACCGATGCGCCGGCTGATCGAGTCCGGTGCGTTGCGCGGTGACCGGTTCCTGCAGATCGGTCTGCGCGGTTACTGGCCGCCGCCGGACACGCTCGACTGGATGGCCGAACAGAACATGCGGTCCTACGAGATGACCGAGATCGTCCACCGCGGGCTGGACGAGTGCCTGACCGAGGCGTTCACGATCGCGACCGACGAGTGCGACGGCGTGTTCCTGTCCGTCGACATCGACGTGTGCGATCCCGGCCACGCTCCCGGCACCGGCACGCCCGAGCCGGGCGGTCTGACCGCGCGCCAGTTGCTGGACGCCGTACGCCGGATCTGCCTCGAACTGCCTGTCGCCGGGATGGACGTGGTCGAGGTCAGCCCGCCGTACGACCACGCCGACATCACCGCTGCGCTGGCCAATCGCGTTGTGCTGGAGGCCGTGTCGGCGATCGCCCGCAAGCGTCAGGACGAACGCGACGGGACTCGTTGGGATCCCGGCCGGCCGTTACTGGGTGGCCGGCCCACGCCGGGCTGACCTGTTCCCAGCACAGGCGGCCGGGTGCCACACTCCGAAGAGGGTGGGGAATTGCGGGCACCTCCATCGAGGGGAGGCAGCATGGCGATGACCGCGCGGCAGCTGTTCCGCCGCAAGCCGGTTCCGGAGATGTCGCAGGAGAGCGGGAGCGACTCCGGCCAGAGCGAGCTGGTCCGATCGATCGGGTTGTTCCAGCTCTCCATGTTCGGTATCGGCGCCACCATCGGTACCGGTATCTTCTTCGTTCTCGCGCAGGCCGTCCCCGTGGCCGGACCGGCGGTGATCTGGTCGTTCGTGATCGCCGGTGTGGTCGCCGGACTGACCGCGATCTGCTACGCCGAGCTGGCCAGCGCGGTCCCGGTGTCGGGTTCGTCGTACTCGTACGCCTACGCGACGCTGGGCGAGCTGCCCGCGATCGGCGTGGCCGCGTGTCTGCTGCTGGAGTACGGCGTGTCGGCCGCGGCCGTCGCGGTCGGCTGGTCGCAGTACCTGAACGAACTGTTCGACAACCTCTTCGGATTCACGCTGCCGGACAAGCTGTCCCAGGCGCCTGAACAGGGTGGCGTGTTCAACCTGCCCGCGGTCATCCTGGTCGCGCTCTGCACGCTGCTGCTGATCCGCGGCGCGAGCGAGTCGGCCAAGACCAACGCGGTGATGGTGTGCCTGAAGATCGGCGTGCTGATCCTGTTCATCGTGCTCGGGCTGAAGGGCTGGAACTCCGACAACCTGTCGAACTTCGCGCCGTTCGGCATCACCGGGATCACCTCGGCCGCCGGCATCATCTTCTTCTCCTACATCGGTCTGGACGCCGTCTCGACCGCGGGTGAGGAGGTCAAGAACCCGCGGCGGACGATGCCGCTGGCCATCCTGATCGCGCTCGTCACGGTCACCGGGCTCTACATCGTGGTCACGCTGGTGGCGGTCGCGGCCCAGCCGGCAGACCAGTTCAAGGACCAGGAGGCCGGGCTGTCCGCGATCCTGGAGAAGGTGACCGGATCGTCCTGGCCGGCCACGGTCCTGGCCGCGGGCGCCGTGATCTCGATCTTCAGCGTCACGCTGATCGTCATCTACGGCCAGACCCGCATCCTGTTCGCGATGGCGCGCGACGGGATGATCCCCGAGCTGTTCCACAAGGTGAACCCGCGCACGCACACCCCGGTACCGAACACGCTGATCGTCGCGGTGCTGATCGCGCTGCTGGCCGGGCTGATCCCGATCAACTTCCTCGCCGAGATGACCAGCATCGGCACGCTGGTCGCGTTCCTGGTCGTGTCGATCGGCGTGATGGTGCTGCGCCGTACGCATCCCGAACTGCCACGTGGCTTCAAGGTGCCGGGCTATCCGGTCACGCCGGTCCTGTCGATCCTGGGCTGTCTGTGGATCATCAAGGACCTGCGCGCGGTGACGATCTACGTGTTCCTGATCTGGCTGGCCGTCGCCTTGATCTGGTACTTCGTCTACGGCTTCAAGCACTCGCATCTCGGCCGGAACGAGCACGTCGGGCTGATCCACGACGAGGACGGACCGCAGCCATGACGATGATCGTCGGCTACGCCCCCGACGAGCGTGGCAAGGCAGCGCTGCACCTGGCCGGCATGCTGGCCAGGTCGGCGGGCGACAACCTGATCGTGTGCAGCGTCGTACCCGCGCCGTGGGTGCCCGGGATGGCACGGGTGGACGCGGAGTACCAGGAGTTCCTGACGCAGGGCGCCGACCAGGCGCTGGAGCGGGCCCGGAGCTTTCTGCCCGGGGATGTTCCGGCGACGTACGTCCGGCACAGCGCGCGGTCGGCGCCGGCCGGGCTGCTCGAGCTGGCCGAGCAGAACGACGCCCGGCTGATCGTGCTCGGGTCGTCGTCGGCCGGCGTGTTCGGCCACATCGCGCTCGGCAGTGTCACCGACCGGCTGCTGCACAGCTCGCATGTCTCACTCGCACTGGCCACCCGGGGCTTCCGCTGCCCGGCCGACCGCACGGTGTCCCGGGTGACCGCGGCCTTCGGCGGCACCGAGAGCGCCGAGGACCTGGTCCTGGCCGCTGCCTCGGTCAGCGCCGACGTCCACGCATCGTTGCGGATAGCAACGTTCGCGGTCTGGAACCGGCCCGCGTACACGACCACGCTGGGCACGGACTCCGAGGACCTGGTGATGCAGGAATGGCGGTCCGAGCTGGACAAGACGGTGAGCGCCACGCTCGCGCAGGTGCAGGAGCTGCCCGAGCGCCCGCGCACGGTCGAGACGGTGGTCGGGTCCGGTACGACGTGGGCCGAGGCGATCGACGAGATCGGCTGGGAGGCAGGCGACGTCCTGGTGGTCGGGTCGAGCGAGCTCGGACCGATCGCCCGCGTCTTCCTGGGGTCACGGGCGACCAAGATCCTGCGCCACTCCCCTGTCCCGGTGCTGGTGATCCCGCGCCGGCGGGCCGAACAACTGGCCGAGCAGGCCGGCGAGAACTGACCACTCGATCATGAGTGATCTGCTCTCGCTGTTCCCATCCGGGAGCCGGCTCGATGGTGACGGCACAGTTGTGGTCGGCGGGTGCCGTGCGGACGACCTGGCCGCCGAGTTCGGTACGCCGGTCCTCGTCGTCGCCGAGCAGGCGCTCCGGGCCCGCGCCCGCGAGTACCGCGACGAGCTCGCCGCCCGCCGGCCCGGCTCGCGCGTCGTCTTCGCGTCGAAGGCGTTCCCGTGTACGGCGGTCCAGCGGGTCATGGTCGAGGAAGGACTCGGCCTCGACGTCGCGGGCGGCGGCGAGATCCTGACCGCGCTCAAGGCCGGGGTCGATCCGGGCCTGATCGTGCTGCACGGCAACGCGAAGAGCGACGAGGAGATCGCGCTGGCCGTCGAGCACGGTATCGGCCTGGTCGTGGTCGACAACGCCGATGACGTGGACCGGCTGGAAGCGACCGGGCGGCCGCAGGACGTGCTGGTGCGGATCATCCCGGGCGTGACCGCGGACACCCACGCACATGTGCTGACCGGGCACGCGGGCTCCAAGTTCGGTCTCGCCCCGGCGGACGCGGCTGCGCTGATCCGGCGGATCGAGCACAGCCCACGGCTGCGAATGCGCGGTCTGCACGTTCATGTCGGTTCGCAGATCCTCGACGTCGAGCCGTTCGCGGAGTCCGTCGCGCCGATCGCGCGGCTCGGCGAGTTCGAGATCTACGACCTGGGCGGTGGGCTGGGGGCGCGCTACACCTGGGCGGACAAGCCGCCGAGTGTGGCGTCGTACCTGGACGCTCTGATCGGCGCGGCGAAGCAGCACCTCCCCGCATCCGCGCAGCTGATCATCGAACCTGGACGCAGCATGGTCTGTACGGCGGCGACCACGATCTACCGCGTCACCACGGTGAAACGCGGCGCGATCACCTTCGTCGCCGTCGACGGCGGGATGGGCGACAACCTGGAGGTCGCGTTGTTCGAGCAGCGGTTCGAGGCCGGTATCGTCGGGCGCTTCGACGGGCCCGGCCTGGAGAGCGTGACCGTGGTCGGGCGGCACTGTGAGAGCGGTGACGTGCTGGTCGACGGCGTACCGCTGTCCGAGCCGGCGGTCGGGGATCTGCTCGCGATCCCGGCGACCGGGGCGTACTGCTACACGATGGCGAACAACTACAACGGCAACCGCCGGATCCCGGTCGTCCTCGCGAACGAGGGCGTCCCGCGTCTCGTCGTCCGCCGGGAGACCTGGGACGACCTGATGGCTCGGGACGTCGACTAGCCGACGAGGAGAAGGCATGGCGACCCATCCACTCGAGCCGCTGGACGAGCACGAGTTCCGGCAGACGGCCGCGATCCTGCGGCGGGACGAGGAGCTCGGCGGGTCCTGGCGGTTCGCCGGCATCGAGCTGCTCGAGCCGGACAAGGCGGCGGTCAAAGCCTGGCGGTCCGGTGACGCCGTACCGCGGACCGCGTTCGCCGTGCTGTGGAACCGGGCCGACAACCAGACCTGGGAGGCGGTCGTCGACCTGACCGGCGACCGGGTGGTCTCCTGGACGCACGTCCCCGGCGTGACGCCGAACTTCACCACCGACGAGTACTACGAGGTCGACGCGGCGATGCGGGCGCACCCGGACGTCGCCGCCGCGCTGGCCGTGCGCGGCATCACCGACCTGTCCCTGGTCCTGATCGAGGTCTGGACGTACGGCAAGGCGCTGATGCCGGAGAAGTACCGTGACCGCAGGCTCGGCTGGTGTGACATCTGGTACCGCGAGACGCCGGAGAGCAATGCGTACGCGCATCCGGTGTCCGGTCTCAAGGTTGTCGTCGACATGAACACCCTCGAGCTGCTCGAGCTCGAGGACGACCACAATCACGGCCAGCCGGACGTCACCGCGGAGTACGTCCCAGGACCTTGGACCGGGACGCTGCGCACCGACCTGAAGCCGCTGGAGATCAGTCAGCCCGAGGGCGTCTCGTTCACGCTCGACGGCGCCGAGTTGCGCTGGCAGAACTGGAACCTGCGACTCGGTTTCAACCACCGCGAGGGCCCGGTGATCTACCAGGTCGGGTACGGCGGCCGCGACATCGCCTACCGGATGTCGTTCGCCGAGCTGATGGTCCCGTACCGCGACGCGTCGTTCGACCACTACCGGCGTACTGCGTTCGACATCGGCGAATGGGGTCTCGGGTTCATGACCACGTCGCTCGAGCTGGGCTGCGACTGCCTCGGCGAGATCCGGTACCTGGACGCCGTACTGCACGACACCCGCGGCGAGCCGTACACGATCAAGAACGCGATCTGCCTGCACGAGGAGGACAACGCCGTGCTGTGGAAGCACGTGGACCACACCAACGGCGCGGAGGTACGCCGGATGCGCCGGCTGGTCGTGTCGTGCCACGTGACGGTCGCGAACTACGAGTACCTCGTCTACTGGCGCTTCTACCAGGACGGCAATATCGAGTGCGAGGTCCGGGCCACCGGGCTGATGGTGACGACGCCGTACGCCGGTCCCGCGCCCGCGACGGGGACCGTGGTCGACAAGCAGACGTACGCGCCGTTCCACCAGCACTTCCTGGTCGCCCGGCTCGACCTCGACGTGGACGGCGACGGCAACACGGCGTACGAGGTGGACTCGCGTGCGCTGCCGGTGTCGGAGAGCAATCCGTACGGGCTGGCCGTCGTCACCGACGCGACGCCGATCCGGTCCGAGTCCGAGGCCGGCCGGGACTTCAATTGGTCGACCCAACGATCCTGGAAGGTGGCGAACCCGAACCGGGTGAACGCGCTCGGTACGCATCCGGCGTACAAACTCGTCCCGAGCGCGTCGATCCCGCCGCTGATGGATCCGGGTACGCCGCAGTTCCTGCGCGCACCCGTCATCGGGCACACGCTCTGGGTCACCCGCCACCATGACGAGGAACGCTGGCCGTGCGGTGACTACCCGACCCAGTCCAGCACCGACGACGGCATGAGCCGCTGGATCGCCGACGACGAGTCACTGGAGAACACCGACCTCGTGCTCTGGTACGTCTTCGGCATCCACCACATCACCCGGGTCGAGGACTGGCCGGTGATGCCCGCCGACACCGTCTCGTTCTGGCTCAAACCGTTCGGTTTCTTCGACCGGAATCCGTCCATCGACGTCCCGCCCTCGATCAAGGCCGACGGCGAGGTCTGCCACCACGACTGAAGCGCCTACGTGTTCGGCCTGGGCTTTGCCGGTTTCGTCCCCGGCTTCTTCGAGTCGGGCGGCTTGGGGTTCGGGTTGCCGATCATCCGCTTCGGCGGATTCACGAAGCGCTCGACCGGGAACCCGCGGATGGCGCCCTGCATGGCGCTTTCCCAGAGCGGGCCGGCCGTGCCGGAGCCGGTCGGGTCGGCGATGTCCACGCCGTTCAGCGTGTGGTGGAACATCAGGTTCGTGTACGGCAGGCTGGCGTCCGCGACGACGGCCGCTGCGGCGAGGTTCGGGGTGTAGCCGGCGAACCAGACCGCCAGGTTCTGCTGGATCGTGCCGGTCTTGCCGGCCATGTCGCGGCTGCCGAAGCGCAGGCGACCGCCGGTGCCGCCCGGCATCATCACCTGGCTGAGGACCCGGTTGACCCCGTCCGCCACCGCCCGCGGCAGCACCTGCTTGCAGGCGAAGCCCGGCCCGGGGATCGGCTTGCCGGCCTTGTCCCGGATCGACGTGACGACGAGCGGCTTGCAGTACTTCCCGCGCGCCGCGAACGTCGCGTACGCGTTCGACAGCATCAGCGGTGTCACGTACCCGACGCCCAGCGTCATCGATGCCACCTGGTCGAGCGGCTCGCCGGTCTGGCCGTTGTACATCCCGAGCTTGGCCGCGATCTTCGCGATCGGGCACAGCCCGGTCCGCTGCGACAGCTGCAGGAAGTAGGTGTTGGTGGAGAACCGCGCCGCCTCGACCATGGTCAGGTCACCGCTGTGCGTCGAGTTCCTCGGCTGGTACGTCGGATCGCGCGTGTACCCGGTACAGGTCTTGAACTTCTTGTTCCGCAGGTCGATCTGCTCCGGCGAGTTGATCCGGTAGTCCATCGGGATGCCCCGCGACAGCGCCGCCGCGATCGTGAACGCCTTCATCGTCGAGCCGTTCTGGAATCCGCCGAACCCGCCGGCGTACGACTTCTCGACGTTGTAGTTGTAGTTGGTGTGGTTGCGCCCGTTGCCGTACGGCTTGCTCTGCACCATCGCCTTGACCAGCCCGGTGCCCGGCTCGACGATCGTGATCGCGGCCGCGGACGTGTCGGTGCGCTTGCTGTGCTTGTCGATCGACGCCTGCGCGGCCGCCTGGATCTGCGGGTCGATCGAGGTCCGGATCAGCAGGCCGCCGGTCTTCAGGTAGTGGTCGCGGTCCTTCGGGGTCACGCCGAGCGCCGGGTTGGCCAGCAGCTTCGAGACCACGTAGTCGCAGTAGAACGGGTACCGCGAGTTGGCGCAGCCGTTCGGCACCGGCTCGACGGTGGCCAGGTCGATCACCGGCGTCCGCAGCGCCTGGTTGGCCTGGTGGACCGTGATCACGCCGAGTTCGAGCATCCGCTTGATCACCACGTCGCGGCGCGCCTTCGAGCGGGTCAGGTCGTTCGTCGGGTCGTACCCGGTCGGGTTCTTCACCAGCCCGGCCAGCAGGGCCGCCTGCGGGAGCGTGAGTTTCTCGGCGGTGGTCCGGAAGTAGTGCTGCGCGGCGGCCTGGACGCCGTACGAGCCGTCGCCGAAGTTCGCCAGGTTCAGGTACCGCTCGAGGATCTCGTCCTTGGACAGCTGGCTCTCGACCGCGATCGCGTACCGCAGCTCGGTCAGCTTCCGCTGGTACGAGACCTCGGTGGCCTTCGCCCGGTCGGAGGCCGTCCGCGCCTTCTCGACCAGGCTCATCTTCACGAACTGCTGGGTGATGCTCGACCCGCCCTGCTGCACCTCGCCGCCGGTCTGGTTGCGCACCATCGCCCGCAGCGTGCCTTTCAGGTCGAGCGCGCCGTGCTCGTAGAAGCGCGAGTCCTCGATCGCGACGATCGCCTTGCGCATGATCGGACTCACGCTGCCGAGCGGGACCGGGACCCGGTTCTGCTCGTACAGCGTGGCGATCAGCGTGCCGTCCGCCGCCAGGATGCGGCTGCGGACGGCCAGCGGATCGGTCTGGAACTCGACCGGCAGATTCTCGACGGTCGCTGCGACGTCAGCAGCACCCTGCCCGGCGAATCCGGCGAACGGGACCGCGAGGCCCGCCGCCAGGGCGCCCGACAACACGCTCACGCCGATGAACAAGATCAACGACCGAGCCCAACCGCGACCGCCCCTGTCGGTTCGCACCACCTCTACAGAGTAGGCGAGAGATCACTCCGCGGGTACCCCGGAATTGATTGCCTCGATCAACTTTGGTCTCAATTCCCTTGCAGTGATGACCGCATCGACCGATCCGACGTCGCGCGCCCGCTCGATACTGTGCACCCGATCGAACTCGGTCGCGACCTCGCCGAGCTTCTCCGCCCGTACGACGGTTCGCACGTCCGCAAGCTCGGTGGCCAACGCAGCCCGCTCCGCCCCGGTCGCCTCGCCGACCCGTTCGGCCAGCGTCGCGACCCGCGGATCCGCGGCGGTCCGCGCGTCGACCTCACCCGCGAAGACAACCGCGGCGGCCGGCGCGCCGCCGAGCACCGAGGCGAACGATCCCTCCACCGCGAGGACGGTCATTGACGGATTCAGCGACTTCGAGAACACCACGAACGCGCCGCCGTGGTACCGCGAGACGACGCAGAAAACGATCGGTCCCCGGAAGTTCACGATCGCGCGGCCGATCTCGGCGCCGTACTCGAGCTGCAGGTTCCGCATCGAGTCCGGTGATCCGTCGAAGCCGGACAGGTTCGCCAGCACGACCAGCGGCCGGTTGCCGCTGGCCGAGTTGATCGCCCGCGCCACCTTCTTCGACGACCGCGGGAACAGCGTGCCCGCGGTGTAGGTGTCCGGGCCGTCGGTGGGCGGGAAGCCCCGCCGCGGCACCGACTTCGACTCGATCCCGACCAGACAGACCGGGAACCCGCCGAGCCGCGCGTCCTGCACGACCGCGGTGTCGGCGTCGGCCATCCCGGCCCAGCGCTCCAGCACCGGGTGGTCCTGGTCGGTGACGGCCCGCATCAGCGTGCGGATGTCGAACGCCTTCTTCCGGTCCGGGTTGGTCGCAGGCGAGAAAATCTCACCGATCGTCTTGAAATCGCTCCCGGCCACCTCGTGCGGGTACGGCGTGACGTCGCGATCCACCGGGTCCGACGTGACGGCCCGGCGCGGACCGCGCTCCCCCGGTACGACGTACGTGTGGTCGTAGTGCGTCATCAGCACGTCCCGGGCCGCCTTCAGGTCGGGCGCCCAGTACTGCGCCTGGCCGTTCGGGCCCATCACCCGGTCGTAGCCGCCGATGCCGAAGTTGTCCTCGGCCGACACGCTGCCGGAGAAGTCCAGCGTCTGCTTGCCGGTCAGCACCATCGCGCTGTCCGGCGTCATCACCAGGATGCCCTTGGTGTGCATGAGCATCGTCGCCTCGGCGTTCCAGTACGGCTGCGCGCCGACGTTGATCCCCGCGACCACGACGTTGATCTCGCCGCCGTCCTGGGTGAACTCGACGATCCGCTTCAGCGCCTTCGCGACCCAGTCCATGTTCTCGGTGCCGGAGTCCATCGAGATCCGGGCGCCGGCCGACAGCGAGTACCACTCGACCGGGACCTGCATCCGCTCGGCCAGGTCGAGCGCGGCGATGATCCGCGCGCACTCCCCCTCCGCGACCGCACCGAGCGCCATCGTCGGGTCGCCGCTCATCGCGACCCGGGTGACGCCCTCGGGGTAGCGCTCGCTGGGCGTCGTGACGATGCCGACGATGATGCCGGCCTTGTTCAGGCCCTTCGGGCGCTCGACCGGGACCAGGTTGCCGGCGTCGTCGAGGTCGTGCTCGACGAACGAGCCGCCCTGACCGGCGACCATCCCGCTGACCTCGTACGGGTAGATCGTGTTGCGCCGCCGCGACCGCTGCACCTTCTGGGCGTAGTCGTCCAGCGGCAGCAGCCGTCCGGTCGGCGGCTGCTCGATCGACGTGACGACACCCGCGCCGTGCTGGTAGTAGAACCGGGCCGCGACCGGGTTCGTCGTACCGTCCGGGCCGGGGACCTGGCCCTGGACCAGGACCTCCTCGATCCCGGCGCCCGCGGTCATCGGGGCGATGTTGCGCTGCAGCGCGGTCACCTCGTCGACCTGGGCCTCGACCACCGGCCAGATCTGCACCCAGACGTGGTTCATGTCCAGCTTGGCGCCGGCCGCACCACGGGCGGAGCGAGCCCGGCGGATCGCTTCCAAGCAGTTCGCGATCGCCCGCTCGGCGTGCGGCAGCGACGTGACCTGGCCGTCTTCGTCCCGGACCACGGCGAACTGGCGGACCTGGGCCAGCGCGACGAGCCGTCGGTCGGCCGGGTTGTCCCGCGCGACGCAGTAATAGAGGAGAACGTCCTCGGGCGCTTCGAGGCGGGTGATCCGGAAGTCACGCAGCCGCCACAGGTTCAGGCGGCGGCCGACCATCGGATGTACGCCGCGGACGTTGTCGTCCTCGGTCATCGACCCGCCGGCCGGACGGTACGTGAAGTACGAGACCGGTCGGCCATGTCCCGGCGCGACGGCGACCGAGATCCGCCGTACCCGCTGCGCGACCGGGAGGTCGGCGACCATCCGGCGGTACAGGTCGGAGGCCTCCTGCTGCGACTCGGGCAAATCCGGGCCGTACAGGTACAGCTCGACGACGGCTTCGTGGCCGGCTGTACGGGCGTCGACCTGCGCGGTCAGTACGCGGGACAGGGCGCTGTCGCGGTCGGCAAGCTCGGCAACCGTCCCGACCGTCGTGACGAGGTGGCTCGGACGGTCGTCGATCGAGTAGTCGGCGGTCGCGACCGGCCGGCCGTCGACGGCGAACTCGCGCAGGTCGTGCAGCTCGTACTCGCGGTAGTGCCGCCGTACCAGCACCTCCAGCATCGGCTCACGCTCGCCCCAGCCGCCTTCCAGCCGCTGGGCGAGGAACCGCACGATCGGCTCCGGGATCGCGGCCAGCGCGTCGATCCGCTGCTGCCGGTCCGGCGCATCCGGATTCGCGGCGAGGTCGGCGACCTCGTCGCTCACGCCGGCGATGATCGAGGCCCGCTCGGCGTCGACCTGTGGTTGGTCGAACCAACGGAAGCGAACGCTCCGGGCCAGGTCACCGACCACCGGGAACCGCAGCTGCGTGGCAGGCACCAGCCGGTCCAGCAGCTCGTGCACGGACTCGTCGAGCGGCGACTCCGGCAGCGGCTCGGCGATCCACCGCTGCAGGACGGACGTCACCAGCAGTACGTCGGGATTCGAGCGCAGCTGGGCCAGGAAGATCCGGAAGACCGCCTCCTCCAGCTCAGGGCTCCGCTCCAGCCCGGTCACGCCGTAGTTGCTCAGCACCCGCGTCAGCCGGGCCTGGAACTCGGCCGGCAACCCGCCACGGTCCGGATCCAGGCTCTGCAGGTACGTGTAGAAGTACTCGCGCGGGCTGTGCACCCGGTTCTCGATGCTCGTGTCCGTGCCGGCCGGACGGTTCCGGCTCAGTTCGGCGAAGTCCGCGAACACGCTGAGCAGCTCGATCTCCGGCCCCACCGGAGGCCCGGCCTGCTGATGGGCGAGCTCGGACCGCGCCGCGAGGTAGTCGGCCAGCATGCCGCCCTCGTCCTGCGGGTCGATGTCGAACCCGAGCAGCATGCTCCGCAGATCATCGAGCCCACGCTCAACCCGCTCGGCCGCGGACTTCTCCCCGGTCCCGTTCGGCAGATCCAGCTGTACGCCGTTGGTCGTCGGAGCGACCGCCTCCGCACCGGACTCGTCCGCCACCGGCTCCAGCCGGAGCAGCGGCGCACCCGTCTCCACCTGACTGCCGGTCGAGACCAGCAGCTCCTTCACGGTCGCCTTGAACGGCGCGTACAGCACCGTCTCCATCTTCATGCTCTCGAGCACGAGTACGGGCGCGCCGGCCTCGATCTCGGCACCCGTCTGCACCGGCGTCGCCACTACCAGCGCGGGCGCGGGCGAACGCAGTACGCCGCCCTCGTCGCGACTGACGCGGTGCGTCACGCCGTCGACCTCGATCAGGTGCACCGGGCCGTGCGTCGCGGTCACCAGGCGGAACCGCTGCCCGCCGACGACCAGGCGGCTCGTGTAGTCGTCCAGCCGCTCCAGCTCGGCGTCCACCATCTTCAGGTGGCCGTTGCCGTTGCCCACGCCGACCCGGAACCGCTCCGGGCCGATCCGCGCCACCGTCACCCGGTAGCTCGCGCCGCGCAGCTTCAGGTCGATCGCGCGACCGACCTCGTGCTGCACCTGCGGGCGACCGCCGTGCGCGGTCTCCAGCAGCCGGGTCCGCTCGACGGCCTCGGCGTCCTCGTACCCCTCGATCGCCGCCGCGACCAGCGCGATCCCGGAGTGCCGGTGCGAGATCAGCCTGCCCTCGCCGCGGACCCGGTCGATCCAGCCGGTGTCCGCGCTGCCGTCGATCACCTCGGGCTGGTCGAGCAGCTCGAGGATGAAGCTCTTGTTGGTCGCGCCGCCCTCGATCAGCACGGTCGTCGCCTGCATGGCCCGCCGCAGCCGGGCGAGCGCCTCCTCGCGGGTCCGCCCGTACCCGATGATCTTCGCGATCATCGAGTCGAAGTCCGCGGGGATGCTGTCGCCCGCGCTCACCCCGGTGTCCACGCGGATCCCGGGCCCGGCCGGCAGATCGAGTACGGCGATGCGCCCGGGCGACGGCGCGAAGTCGCGGTCCGGGTCCTCGGCGTTCAACCGGGCCTCGACCGCGTGACCGCTCTCGACCGGCTTGACGCCCTCGAGCCGGCCGCCGGAAGCGACCTGCAACTGAGCCTTCACCAGGTCGAACCCGGTGGTCAGCTCGGTGATCGGGTGCTCGACCTGGAGTCGCGTGTTCACCTCGAGGAACGCGAACGACTTCTCGCCCGGGTGGTACAGGAACTCGACCGTCGCGGCGCCCTTGTACCCGACCGCGAGCGCCAGACGCTCGGCGGAAGCCTTCAGATCCTCGACCTGCGAGGCCGACAACAGCGGGGACGCCGACTCCTCGATCACCTTCTGGTTGCGGCGCTGCACCGAGCAGTCCCGTACGCCGAGCGCCCACGCCGTGCCCTGGCCGTCTGCGATGACCTGCACCTCGACGTGCCGCGCGCCGGTGACAAGCCGCTCCAGGAACACAACTCCGCTACCGAAAGCACGGGCAGCCTCGTCACTGGTCCGCGCGTACGCGTCGGACAACTCGTCTGCTGAGCGGACCACCCGGATACCGCGGCCACCGCCGCCGGCTGTTGCCTTGAGCATCAATGGGTAGCCGATCTGCTCGGCCGCCTCCAGCGCAGCGTCCAGCGACTCGACCGCGCCCCGGCTCCACGGCGCAACCGGTACGCCGACCTCCTCGGCGATCAGCTTCGAGCCGATCTTGTCGCCGAGCTTGCGCATCGCCTCGGCCGACGGACCGATGAAGGTCACGCCGATCCGGTCGCACAGCTCCGCGAACGCGGGGTCCTCGGCAACAAAGCCCCAGCCGACCCAGGCCGCGTCGGCGCCGGTCTCGCGCAGCGCCCGTTCGAGAACGGCGAGATCCAGGTACGGCCGGGCCGACGCCGGGCCGAGCGGATAGGTGATGTCCGCCGCGCGTACGAAGGTCGCGGTCCGCTCGCCGTCAGTGAACAAGGCCACGGTCTCGATCGGGTCACCGCCTTCGGCGTTGACTTCCCGGACCGCGTTGATCAGCCGCATCGCGGCCTCGCCCCGGTTCACTACTGCGATACGCTTGAACATCGACCGCCTCCGTGTCTCACCCTGCTTGTACAGAAGGGATCGCCCTCTGCTGGCACAGGTTTTCAGTCCATGGCCGTTACCGTCGAGTCGGCCCCCCGTTCAGGCGTGTTTGTGGCTCGGATCGAGCCTGACCCCGGCCTGGTGAAAGACTTCCGGGCAGTCGACGGAGGGGAAGCATCGTGTCGGATGAATTGATCGGCCGGCTGCGGGGAGCGGTCGCGGGACCTGTGCTGGCGCGCGGGGACGACGGCTTCGCGGAAGAGCTCGCGGGATTCAACCTCGCGGTTACACACAGTCCTGATGTGGTTGTCGGGCTGACGTCCGAGGACGACGCGGTGGCTGTGGTCCGGGCGGCGGCCGAGACCGGTACGCCGGTTCGCGTGCTGGCGACGGTGCACGGCGTACCGAACCCGATCCAGGACGGGATCGTGGTGACGACCTCCCGGCTCAAGGGCGTGACGGTCGACCCGCAGACCAGGATCGCGCAGATCAACGCCGGCTCCGTGTGGGCCGACGTCATCAGCGCCGCCGCACCGCACGGACTCGCGCCGATCGCGGGCGCATCCGAGGTCGTCGGCTGCATCGGGTACACGCTCGGCGGTGGACTCGGCCCGCTGGCCCGGACCTACGGCTTCTCGTCCGACTGGGCGCGCGGATTCCGCGTCGTGACCGCGGCCGGCGAGGTCGTCACGGCCAACGCCGACGAGCACGCAGACCTGTTCTGGGCATTGCGCGGCGGAAAGGGCGGCTTCGGCATCGTCACGTCGATGGACTTCGAGCTCGTCGAGCTGAGCACGCTGTACGGCGGTTCGGTGTTCTTCGACGCGGAGCACATTGCTCCCGTGCTGAACACCTGGACCGAGTGGACCAGGACGTTGCCGGAGAACGCGAACTCGTCGGTCGTGATCCTGCGCCTCCCGCCGCTCGACTTCATCCCGGAACCGCTGCGCGGCAAGACCGTGCTCAACGTGCGTTTCGCGTACGTCGGTGATGTGGCCGAGGGCAAGCAATTGTTCCAGCCGATCCGGGACGCCGGTACGACGCTGATCGATGCGCTCGGCGAGATGCCGGCCAGCGACATCCCGCTGATCCACAACGACCCGAAGGACCCGACGCCGTCGTGGGACCGCGGGATGATGCTCGACGCGATCGATGCCGACTTCATCGCGGCCTTCCTCGAGGCGGCCGGTCCGGAGCAGCAGCTCCCGTTGATCGCGGTCGAGGTCCGGCATCTCGGCGGCGCGACGGCACGCGACGTACCCGAGGGCAGTGCGGTCGGCGGCCGTGGCGGGGCGGGCACGATGACGCTGATCGGCGTACCGGATCCGAGCCTGTTCGAAAAGGTGCTTCCGGCAACGGTCGACGGGCTGATCGCGAAGCTCTCGCCGTGGATCAGTCAGCAGACCACGGTGAACTTCGCGGGCGGGTTCGCGCTGCCGGGATCGTACGAGGCGTCCTGGCCGGCGGACACGTTCGCGCGGCTGGCCGAAGTACGCGCCGATTACGACCCCGACACGCTCTTCCCGTTCGGACCTCGCCAGGAGAACTCGGGTTCGTAGCCGAGCAGACGCCGCGCCTTGTCGATCGACAGCAGCGTCTCGTTCGGCCCGAACGGCCGCTTCACCTCCACGCCGGGGAACACCTCGGCGAGGAGTTCCTCGTTGGGCCGGGACATCACGGTGTCGGCGTTCGCGACGATGAAGACATCGGTCCCGGTCACGTCGTACTCGAGTGCCTTGCGGACCGCCTGTGCCCCGTCGCGGGCGTCGATGTAACCCCAGAGGTTCCACTTACGGGCCTGGGCGTCGGCGTCGAACGACGGGAAGCGGGCGTAGTCCTCGGGGTACATGACGTTGGAGAAGCGCAGCCCGATCAGCTTGAGGTCCGGGTGCCACCGGCACAGCTGACGGGCCAGCTCCTCCTCGAGCGTCTTCACCAGCGAGTACGTGCTGTTCGGCCGCGGCGGATAGTCCTCGTCCACCGGCACGTACGGCGGGAACTCGTCGAACGGCAGGCCCAGCACGGTCTCGCTCGACGCCCAGACGATGTTCCGGACGCCGGCCCGCAGCGCCGCGGAGAACACGTTGTACGTCGCGGTCATGTTGTTGTGGAACGTCGCCGCGTTCGGCCGCAGGCCCGGCGCGGGGATCGCGGCCAGATGCACGACCGCGTCGACGCCGTCGTGCCGGTCGTCGATCCCCGCGATCGCCTCGTACGTCTGCCCGAAATCGGTCAGATCGAGCCGGGTCGACGTCACGTCGGTGCGCGCCGGCGGAGCCTGGTCGAGCGCGACCACGTCCCAGCCGTTGTCGTTGAGGTGATCGACCACCGCGCGGCCGAGCTTGCCGCTGCTTCCTGTCACCGCTACCCGTGCCATGTTCTTCATCGTTGCAGATTAAAGTTGGTGTCGTGAAACTTGCTCAGCGGATGGAACGGCTCGGGACCGAATCGGCCTTCGAGGTGCTGGCCAAGGCGAAGGCGCTGGAGGCGCAGGGGCGCGAGATCGTGCACCTCGAGATCGGTGAACCCGACTTCGACACCCCGGCGCACGTGATCGCCGCCGCGCAGCAGGCGCTGGACAAGGGCTTCACGCACTACGTGCCGGCGCCCGGGATCCCGGAGCTGCGGACCGCGGTGACGGAGTTCCTCGAGCGGACCGGCCGGCTGCGGACCTCGCCGGACCGGGTGCTGATCACGCCGGGCGCGAAGCCGATCATGTTCTTCACGATCCTCGCGTTGTGCGAGGAGGGTGACGAGGTGTTGTTCCCGGACCCCGGCTTCCCGATGTACGAGTCGATCGCGTCGTTCGCCGGCGCGAAGGCGGTGCCGGTGCCGCTGCGGGAGGAGAACGGGTTCGTCATCGACCCCGAGGAGCTTCGGTCGCTGGTGACCGAGCGGACCAAGCTGCTGATTCTCAACTCGCCGCACAACCCCTGCGGCAGCGCGTCGACACCCGAGCAGTTGCAGGCGATCGCCGAGATCGCGATCGAGCACGATCTCGTCGTACTCAGCGATGAGGTCTACTGGGCCTTGCGGTACGACGGGGAGCACCACAGCGTGCTGGACGTCGACGGGATGCGCGAGCGGACGATCCTGCTCGACGGCTGGTCGAAGACGTTCGCGATGACGGGTTGGCGGTTGGGCTTCGGCGTGTTCCCGGAACCGCTGGTCGAGCCGGTGACGCGACTGATGATCAACTCGGTCTCCTGTACGTCGGCCTTCAGCCAGTACGCCGCGATCGCCGCGCTCGAAGGTCCGTGGGACGACGTCGACCGGATGCTGGCCGCGTTCCGGGAACGGCGCGAGGTGATCGTGTCCGGGCTGAACGCCGTACCAGGTGTGTCGTGTGTCGAGCCCGGCGGAGCGTTCTACGCGTTCCCGAACATCAGCGAGCTCGGCATGTCTGCGTCGGAGCTGTCGGATCGCCTGCTCGACGAGGCCGGCGTCGCGTGTCTCCCAGGCACGTCGTTCGGGGGGTACGGCGAGAACCATCTGCGCTTCTCGTACGCGAACTCGGTGGAGAACATCCGCCGGGCACTGGACGCATTCACGGAGCTCGTCACATCGGACTGAGCTAGATTCGGGGACCATGAGCGGCGAGGGGAATCAGCACGGGCATACGCATCGGCTGGATCTGGACGATGCGTCGGTGCGGGAGTGGGATGCGACGGTCGTCGGGGTGGATCCGGAGCGTGGGATCGTGCTCGACCGGTCCGCGTTCTATCCCGGTGGCGGCGGGCAGCCGCCGGACGAGGGCGTGCTGCTGTGGGGCGGCGTACGGACGCGGATCGTCGGGACGGTCCGCGGTGACGGCCTGTATCTGGTGCCGCACGACGGCGACCCGGTGCCTGGCGTCGGTACGGCGGTGCGTGGGGCGCTGGACGACGAACGGCGTACTCAGCTGATGCGGACCCACTCCGGGCTGCATGTGCTGACCGGCGTGGTGTTCCGTGACTTCGGGGCGCTCGTCACGGGCGGGAACATGGAGCCGTTGTCGGCGCGGATGGACTTCGACCTGGCCGAAGTACCGCCGGACTTCAAGGAGCGCGTCGCCGAGGCGGTGAACGCGGAGATCCGCACCGACCGACGGATCACGGTCAGCAACCTCCCGCGGGACGAGGCGTTCGCGATCCCCGACATCATCCGCACCGCGACGAACCTGCTCCCACCCGACATCGAGATCGTTCGCATCGTCGACATAGCCGGCCTGGACACCCAAGCCGACGGCGGCACCCACGTCGCCTCCACCGCGCTGATCGGTCAGCTCGAGGTCGTCAAGATGGAAAGCAAGGGCAAGGGTTTCCGCCGACTACGAGTGCGGATCAGCTGACGGCGATCGTTACGAGCGTGCCTTCTTCTTGAGCTCGGCCTCTTGCCGACGCACCTCCGCCTGAGTGGCGCGTTCGTGCTCCAGCCAGTCCGGGTTCTCGTCGCGGATGGCCTCGATGTCGTCCGTGGTCAGCGCCTCGGTGATGCCGGCACGGGCCAGGCCGCTGATCGAGACACCGAGTCTGGCCGCCACCACAGCGCGTGGGTGGGGGCCGGTTCGCCTGAGCTCCTGCAGCCACTCCGGCGGGTCCGTCTGCAGTGCGTTCAGCTCGTCGCGCGACACAACGCCGTCCTGGAACTCCGCGGGCGTGGCCTCGAGGTACACCCCGAGCTTCTTGGCCGCTGTCGCGGGCTTCATGGTCTGGGATGTCTTGCGCGCCGTCATGGGAGCAGCGTAACGCCCGGTAACCTGGCGACGTGACCGGATTCCGGCTGGGCTACGTTCCCGGCGTGACCCCAGCCAAGTGGGTCCGGATCTGGGCCGAGCGCCTCCCTCGCGTCCCGCTCGAGCTGATCCAGGTCAGCGCAGCGGACGCTCCGGAGCTCGTACGCCGTGGTGAGGCCGACGCCGTGCTCCTGCGGCTGCCGATCGACCGGACCGGGCTGCACGCGATCCCGCTGTACGTCGAGCAGACCGTCGTCGTGGTGCCGAAGGACCACCTGGTCACGGCCGCTGACGAGATCACCGTCGACGACCTGTCGGACGAGCTGATGCTGCACGCGCAGGACGACGTACTGGACTGGGAGCGGCCGCCGGGGCGGGTGATCGAGGAGCGGCCGGTGCGGACCGGGGACGCGGTCGAGTTGGTTGCTATGGGCACCGGGTTGCTCGTCGTGCCGCAGTCGCTGGCGCGGTTGCATCATCGCAAGGATCTGACGTACCGGCCGATGACCGGCGTACCGGAGTCGCAGGTTGCGCTCAGCTGGGCGGAGGCTGACGAGACGAGTGAGCTGGTGGAGCACTTCATCGGAATCGTCCGGGGGCGGACGATGAACAGCACTCGTGGGCCGGCTCCCAAGACCAAGACGGTCAAGCCGAAGAAGCAGATCCCGGACAGAAGCCGGCAGAAGCCACGGCGCCGTCGCTAGTCCCAAGTTGAGTTCTCAACTACCATCGGTACATGGCGATCTTCCGGTTGAACCACGCGGTCCTGTATGTGCGCGACGTTGCGGCCAGCGTCGCGTTCTACCGAGACGTCCTCGGCTTCGGGTACACCGAGACCGGTGACACGATTCCGGGCGCGGCGTTCCTGCGGGCGCCGGGGTCTAGCAACGACCACGACCTCGGGCTGTTCCAGATCGGGTCGCAGGCGGGTTCGTCCGGCGCCGGGCGGACGACGGTCGGGCTCTACCACCTGGCCTGGGAGGTCGACACCCTCGGCGACCTCGAGGACCTCGCCGCCAAGCTGAGCGAGCACGACGCGCTGGTCGGCGCCTCGGACCACGGCACGACGAAGTCGCTGTACGGCAAGGACCCCGACGGGCTCGAGTTCGAGATCGTCTGGATCATCCCCGCCGACCTGCTCACCGACGACGACCGCAACAAGACCGGCATCGCGCGGCTCAACCTCCCCGCCGAGATCGAGAAGTACGGCCGCGACGCCCGCAGCGGCGTAGGCATCTCCCGCGTCCTGGGCTGACCTTCACTTTACGATCTGGCCGGCGATTCGCAGGGAGTTGGCGAGGACGGTTAGGACCGGGTTGACGCCTCCGTTGGTGACGTGGAGGGAGGCGTCGGCGATCCAGAGGTTGTCGTGGCCCCAGATGCGGCCTTGGGGGTCTGTTACCGAGTGAGCTGGGTCGGTGCCCATGCGGCACGAGCCGGCCTGATGTTGTCCGCTGCTTGCCCGGCCCAGCGTGCCGACGCCACCGACCGCCGTCCGGATCGCGCCGGCCTCCTCCAGCCACGCTTTGGCCTTCGCGCTCATGAAGCCGTGGGCGCGGACATCCTCCGGGTGGATCGATCCACTCGTCACCACGACCGGATTGCCGAACCGGTCGACCACCGACGGATCCACCCGGACCCGCGACTCGGCCGACGACACCTCCTGGATCGGCCCGACGACGCGCAGCATCCGTCGTACCTCTCGCCGCATCGCCTGCTTGCTCGCCGCCCCGGCCCGCGGGATCAACCCAGCTCCGGTCAGATAGTCGTACGTCGCGGCCGGCGTCGGCACGAACTCGTTCGCGAGCATCCCGCCGCCGACGATCCCGTCGTTCCCGTGCCGGAAGTCGCAGGTCGCGATCGACGCGCCCGGCCCAACGAGATCGACCACCTCGTCCTCGAACAGCCCGACCGCACCGGCGTACACATGCGCATGCAGATGCCGCCCGACCTGGTCCTGGTTGTTCCCGATCCCATCAGGCTCGCCGTCGTGCGCGCTGTTCAGCAGCAGCCGCGGCGTCTCCGATGCACCCGCGGCGACGACGACCTCGTCGCAGGAAACGGTCCGGCGCCAGATCCCGCCGTACCCATCGCTTGCGACCAGCGCGACGCCAGTGACGCGGCCGCCGGAGGTGACGAGCCGCTCGGCCGTGGTCTCGGTGACCAACGTGCAGTTGCCGGTCGCGAGCGCGGCCGGGAGCGCGGTGTTGTGCGTCCCGTTCTTCGCGTCGACCGGACAAGCGAACCCGACGCACAGCCCGCACCGCACGCAGCCCGAGCGTCCTTGGTAGTCGACCGAGTTGATCAGCAGCGGTACGTCGAGGATCCCCCAGCCCAACCGCTCCGCCGCCGCGGACAACAGCTCGGCCGGACCGGTCCGCGGCATCGGAGGCATCGGCAACGGGATCGACCGCGGCTCGTGCCACAGATCCACCCCTCCACCACTCACCCCGAACCGCTGCTCGGCCAACGAGTAGTACGGCTCCAGGTCGTCGTACGAAATCGGCCAGTCGGCAAGCGCGCTGCCCTCCGGTACGCCGTACGTCGTCGCCATCCGGAAGTCCCGCGGCACGAACCGCCACGCCTGCGCGCCGTACACGCGCGTCCCACCGCCGACCGTGAACGCGTTGTTGCCCCACCCACCATCGGGCGGCAGCACCTGACTCCGCACACCGTCCACCACCGAGATCCGAGGCCGCCCTGCCGGATCCGGATCTGTCAGCGCGGGCAGTCCGGCGACCGACCGCGGATTCCGCAAGTGATCGCGCGCGAGCGACTCCGTCGACGGATAGCGACCCAACTCCACCACGAGCACCGACCGCCCCGACTCCGCCAGCACCTGCGCCGCCGCTCCCCCGCCGGCGCCCGAGCCGATCACGATCGCGTCGTACCGATCCGCCAACTCCGACCGCGGCGTGATCGCCAACTCGGTCTGCTCCGTCGCGAAGTCGCCGGTCTGCCACCCGACCATCCCCCACGCCGCCGGCTCCGCGTAGTACCCCTGCGCCACCAGCCGAACGAGCCACGCACCGTCGGCGTCCGCCAAGGCGCCCTCAAGCCCAGCAGCCTCAGCAACCGCCAGCCCGCGCTCCACCCGCGGCAGCCAGTCCGGCCGGTCCTCGGCCAGCACCCGCTCGACGAACCCGACCACTCCGCCCGCCGCGGACGGAAACTCATCCGCCGGTACGACCAGCTCCGCCAGTCGCTCGAGCACGATCCGTTGCTGTTCAGAAAGGGCCACGGGCAAATCCTTTCACGCACTCGGCTGGTTCGCATGGTTTGTACTTGCCGGTCCATTTTTGCCGAGCGACGCTGGGGGCATGGCACTTGACGACTATTACCTGCTCGGGCGGTCGGGGCTGCGGGTCAGCCGGCTGGCACTGGGCACGATGAACTTCGGCCAGGCGGGCTTCCACGCGCCGTACGGCAAGACCGAGGACGAGGCGCGGGCCATCTTCCGCGCCTATATCGATGCCGGCGGCAACTTCATCGACACCGCCGACTTCTACACCGCCGGTGAGAGCGAGCGGATCCTCGGCCGGCTGATCGCCGAGGCGGGTGTGCGGGAGCGGATGGTGCTCACCACCAAGGCGACGAACAGCGTCGACGCCGGCGACCCGAACGCCGGCGGCAACAGCCGCAAGCACCTGATCCGCGCGCTCGACGAGTCCCTGCGCCGGCTCGGCACCGACTACGTCGACCTGTTCCTGCTGCACACCTGGGACCGCATCACCCCGATCGACGAGGTACTGCGGACGCTCGACGACCTCGCCCGCGCCGGCAAGATCCGGTACGCCGGACTGTCCGACGTACCGTCCTGGTACGCCGCTCGCGCGCAGACGCTGGCCGACGCTCACTCGCTGACCCCGATGGTGAGCCTGCAACTCCCGTATTCGTTGGCCGAGCGGACGATCGAGACCGAACACGTCCCGATGGCGCAGCAACTCGGGCTCGGCATCACCGCGTGGAGCCCGCTCGCAAGCGGCTTCCTCACCGGGAAGTACCAGCGTGACGATGCTCGAGGTGTGGCCGGTGAGGGTCGTCTCACCGGCGACGGCTCACCCGTGCGGACCTGGGGAGACCGGCACTGGGACCTCTTGAAGACGCTCCAACACGTAGCGGACAAGCTCGGCGTGACGATGGCCCAGGTCGCGGTGAACTGGGCGGCCACCCAGCCGGGGGTCGCGTCCGCGATCGTCGGTGCGAGCCGGCCGGAGCAGCTCGAGTCGAGCATCGAGGCACTCAGCTTCGAGTTGCCGGCCGAGCTGCGTGCCGCGCTCGACGACGCCAGCGCCGTACCGCCGGAGTCGGTGTACCGGATGTTCACGCCGGAGTACCAGGGCTGGCTGGTCAACGCCGGGGCGAAGGTGGCCGACAAGCCGGTGGGCTACCGGCCGCCGGTGCTCAACTGGAGGTAGTCCAGGCAGAGGTCGAGCGCGTACTCCAGGTGGGTCGACGAGCCTGACGACATCAGGATCGCCACGCCACCTTGGATCGCGGCGATCAGCGCGGCCGCGGCGCGGGCGGGATCCACGTCGGCACGGATCTCGCCCGCGGCCTTCATCTCCTCGATACCGCTCTCGAGCCGGCGCTGCCACTGCGCGAGCAGCCTCCCGGTCACCGCCTGCGCGGCCGGGGTGTGCCGCCCGATCTCGGTGATCAGTACGCCGAGCGGGCAATGCACGCCCTGCCGCCGGTACTTCTCCACGACGGCATCACGCCACTCGGCCCACGCGTCCCAGCTGGTCAGCTGCCCGAGGTGTGGCTCCTGGTCCTCGAGCACCTGCTCGGCCTCGCGTTCGGCGACCGCGAGCAGCAGCTGCTCCTTGCCGTCGGGGAAGTAGTGGAACAGCTGGCTCTTCCCGGTCCGGCTGCGCCGCCCGATGTCGTCCAGCTTCACCGCACTGATCCCACGCTCGCGGATCTCAGCGGCAGCCGCCGCCACGATCCGGTCCCGCGTCGCCGCACCCTTCGCTGTCAGCACGCGGTCAAATGTACCCGCCGGTCCATCAGCTCCGGCCGGCGTTCAGCTCCGCGAGCTTGCCGAACACCTTCTTCGGCCGCCACTGCCCGTCGTCCCCGACCGCCACCAGCCCGTACGACGAGAGGTCGAGATCGTGCTGTGGATCGTTCTCGCGGTGCGGCAGCTCGAAGCCCGCGAAGCTGAACCAGAACGCCGCCGCGAGTTCGATCCGGTCGAATTCCTCGACGAGCTCGAACAGATACTCCACTTGTTCCTCCTCGTCCCGCTCGTACGAACCGTTGATGACCGGCGGCGTGACGCTATGGTCCACGATCATCCAGCCACTCCCGCCCCGCTCGGCCGCGCCGCCATACGCGCAGCAGCCGAACTCGGTGGCGACCACGGGCTTGCCCCACTTCGACCGCGCCGCCAGCTCGTCGGCGAAGGTCGCCGCGTTCGCCGCGTCCCGATACGCGTCGACGCTGACGATGTCGAACAGCTCCCAGTTCACGTCCTCCCACAGACCGGCCGCGTACGTGATCCGGCCGCCGAAGACACTACGCGCAGCGCTCGCCAGCTCCTCCTGCACTGAACCCCACCGCTCGAGCCCGGCGTGCAACTCCATCAGCTTGGCCGGGTCGGTCCAGGTCGCCGGATCGCCCATCAAAGCCAGCCGCTCACCCGAGGTCTCCCCCGGCACGAATCCCTTGCAGAACACGGACAGCTCGCATCCCAGCACGAGTACGACCTCGCCACGCGCGGACTGCCGCAGTACCTCGGCCTGCACGGCGCAGTCGGTGAGGAAGGCGATGAACTCGGCAGGCTTGAGGTTCATCGGCATCGGCGAGAACCACAGATCCAGCCCGGCCGCCAGCGCCGCCTCGCCTGCCACCACCAGCCGGTCGAGCTCCGTGCCGACCACCCGCACCGCGGGAGCGTGCAGCTCGTCGGCGATCACCGCCATCTCATGGCGCACCGCGTCGGGATCGAAACGGTCGCGCGTACTGCGGCCTTCGTACTGCAGGCCGGTGTCGTAGTTCACCCCGATTGATCGCATGACCTACAGCCTAGCAACTGAACTCATACTCGGTACATCTTTTTATCCGGTATGGTTAAACCGTGAACCAACAGGGCCGCCGGGAGCGGAAGAAGGCCGAGCTCCGGACCCGGATCTCGGAGGTCGCGACCGCACTCTTCCTCGAGCGAGGCTTCGACGAGGTGTCGGTGTCCGAGGTCGCCGAGGCGGCGGATGTCGCGCGGCCGACGGTGTTCGCACATTTCGCCCGCAAGGAGGACCTGCTCTTCGACCGCTACCCCGAGGCGGAGGCCCTGGTCGTTGCCGCGATCAACGACCGCTTAGCTGGCACGTCCGCGGTCAAGGCGGTGTCCGATCTCCTGGTCGCGCTGGCCGACGAGGGGAACCCGTTGTCCACGATCCGCGGCCGGTTCCGCCGCTTCTGGGAGGTCGTCGCCGAGTCCCGGGCGCTGCAGAACCGCGCCCGGGAGCTATTGCAGCAGATCGAGCAGGCGATCGCGGGAGCGATGGAGCGCACCGGCGTACCTGATCCTCAGCTGACCGCCGCGCTCACGGTCGCCGCCTACCGCGTCGTCCATCTGGAGTCCGTACGCCGGATCTTCGCCGGCGATGACCCCGCTGTCGTGGCCGCGGAACACCGCGAGCGCATCATCAGCGCGCTCGCCGTCGTCGATCAGGCCTTCAAGTAGTCCGCGATCGTCCGCGCGCACTCGATCGACGTCGCGTGCGACGTGTCGACCTCCACGTCGTACGTGATGCCCTCATGGACGATCAGAGCCTGCCCCTCGGCCATGCCGGTCGGCCGGTCACCGCGCCCCGCCTCCCGCTGTGCTGCGATCGCAGGGTCGCAGTGAACTCCGACCCAGAGCGTCTCGAGGTCGCCGATCGCGTTCCGCCAGCGCTGCTGCGAGGACGGGCCACCGAGGAACACGTCGTCCATGAGCACACGCCCGCCGGCCCGGCACATCGCGACGATCCCGGCGGTCCAGCCGGCTTCCAACTCGCGGAACGCCGGTCCGACCGACACCTCGCCATCAGATCCGATCACGATTCCGTCCGGCGACCCGTCCAGCTTGGCCGGTAGCGCATCGACGAAGTCGTCCACGCTGAAGCCCAGCCACGGATCGTCCAGCACCTCCTGCAGAGCCCGCACAAGCGCGGTCTTCCCGGAGCTGGAACCGCCGTTCAGGATGATCAATCGAGCCGTCACGCCTGCAAGGCTAGAGGCTTGTCGGGCGTCAGCTCGACGGTTTTACGGCGGGCCAACCCGAGGAACGGCAGCGCGAGCAATTGGAGACCCGCCGCCAGCAGGTAGGTCTGCCCGTAGCCCCATAGATCCGCGGACCGGCCGAGCCCCGGCTGGATCACGACGCCACCGGCCGAGCCGAGCAGGTTGTCGAACGACAGCACCGTCGCCCGCTGCTCCGACGGGATGTGGCTGTTCAGGTACGCCTGCCGCACCGGCGTCATCGCGGCGAACATCGTGCCCCACACCATCAACAGAACGAGCGCGGCCCAGAACGATGTCACCAGACCGATCAACGCGACCACGGCCGCGGAGATAGCGATCGCTCCGATCAAGATGAGGATCCGATCCCGGAAGATGCGTGCGACGTACGACGCCGACGCGCCGCCGGCGATCTGCGCACCGGCCACGATCCCGGCCGACAGACCCGCGATCCAGTACGAATCGGCGTGCCCGTACAGCTGCAGCAGATACGGCTGCGCGGCGTAGAACCCGTACACGCTCACACCCGCGGTGAACGGACCGGCTAGCATCACCCAGCGCACCGGCGGATTCAGCAACCCGTGCCGCAGCGACGCCCGGACGATCCCGCCCATCTCGCCGCGCACCGAGACCCGCGGCTTCGGCGTGAACCCGAGGTCGCGCATCGCCCGCCACGCCACCACGAAGGTGGCCCCGAGCAACAACGCGCGGACGACGTACGGCGCGCCGAGATTCGTCACCTGGGCCAGGAACCCGCCGCCGATCGAGCCGCCCATCATCGCGATCCCGCTCGCCACCTGCCCCTTCGCGAACGCCGCGTCGAGCGTCCCGCGGTACCCGGTCGCGTGCAGCCCGTCCACCAGCCAGGCCTCGGTCGCGCCACTGAAGAACGTGAACCCGAGCCCGAGCAGCACCGACACCACCGCCCACAGCACGAACGGCGCGTGCGCCCGCCACAACAGCAGGTAGAGCAGCGTGGACCCGAACAGGGTGGCGGTGCCCAGGAGGTACGACGTACGCCGGCCGACCGTGTCCGCGACGACGCCGGTTGGAACCTCGAACAGCACCATCCCGGCGGTGAAGAACGCGTTGGCGGCGAAGGCCTTGCCGATGCTCAGCCCCGCGTCGAGCAGGAACAGCGTGTTGATGCCCCAGATCATCGACGAGGCATCCGTCGAGACCACGACCAGCGTCACGTAGGTCCGCAGTACCCGCTCCGGCGTCATCTCCTGTGTCATGTGAGGTACGTCGGAGTCGCTCTAACTGTCTCGACATGCACCCCGGTAGCTCCTGGGGCGGGTATCGTCCGGGCCGTGACGATTCAGCAGGACGGCGCCACGACCCATGAGCGGAATGTCCACGACACCGTCAAACTCGCGGTGGTCATCGGGGCACTCGGTGTGGTGTTCGGTGATATCGGGACCAGTCCGATCTACACGATCCAGACCGTGTTCAACCCCGAGGACCCGCACCCGGTGCCGGTCAGCGACGCGAACGTGTTCGGTGTGGTCTCGCTGATCTTCTGGTCGGTGATGATCATCGTCACCGTCACGTACATCCTGCTCGCGCTGCGCGCCGACAACGACGGCGAGGGCGGCCTGATGGCGCTGATCACGATTCTGCGCGGCTGGGCCCGTCGGCACCCGGAACGCAAGGGCGCCGTCGTACTGGCCGGGCTCGGCCTGTTCGGAGCGTCGCTGTTCTTCGGCGACAGCATGATCACGCCCGCCATCTCGGTACTCTCCGCGGTCGAAGGCCTGAAACTCGTCGAGCCGTCGCTGGGCGAGTACGTCGTACCGATCACCGCGGTGATCATCATCGTGCTGTTCATGGTCCAGCGGCGTGGGACCGAGGCGGTCGGCCGGGTGTTCGGGCCGATCATGATCCTCTGGTTCGCCGCCATCGGTGCGTGCGGGATCAGCGGGATCGCCGGGCATCCGGAGATCCTGAAGGCGCTGTCGCCGACGTACGCAATCAGCTTCCTCGCCGGACATTTCCACATCGCGTTCTTCGCGCTGGCCGCGATCGTGCTGTCGGTCACCGGAGCCGAGGCGCTGTACGCCGACATGGGGCACTTCGGCCGGAAGGCGATCACCCGCGGCTGGCTGTTCCTCGTACTGCCCGCGTGTGTGCTGAGCTACCTGGGCCAGGGCGCGCTGATCCTCAAGGACCAGTCCAATATCAGCGGGCCGTTCTTCCTGCTGATCCCGGACTGGGGCCGGCTACCGCTCGTACTCCTCGCGACCGCGGCCACCGTGATCGCGTCGCAGGCCGTGATCACCGGCGCGTACTCCGTCGCCTCCCAGGCCGCGAAACTCGGCTACCTGCCGCGACTGCGGGTCGCGCACACGTCGGCGACCACGGTGGGTCAGATCTACGTGCCGTGGATCAACTGGCTGCTGCTGGTGTCGGTGCTGACGCTGGTCTTCGCGTTCCGCAGTTCGGCAGCGCTGGCGTACGCGTTCGGTATGGCGGTCACCGGCACGATCACGATCACCACCACGCTGTTCTTCTACGTCGCCCGCTACCGCTGGAACATCTCGTGGTGGCTGATCGGCATCGGCGCGGCGTTACTGCTCTCGGTGGACCTGCTGTTCGTCGGGGCCAACCTGACCAAGCTCATCCACGGCGCCTGGCTGCCGCTGCTGATCGCGCTGACGGCGTTCACGATCATGACGACGTGGCAACGCGGGCGCCAGGTCGTCACGGCCGAGCGGGAGCGGGCCGAGGGTTCGCTGCAGGAGTTCATCAACCAACTCGGCTCCGGCGACATGCCGATCCGCACAGTGCCCGGTACGGCGATCTTCCTGAACCGCGGCGGCGTCAGCACCCCGCTCGCGCTGCGGGCGAACGTCGAGCACAACCAGGTGCGACACGAGCACGTGGTGATCGTGGCGATCGAGACCGCGGAGGTGCCGCGCGTCCCCGAGGACCAGCGGGTGATGGTCAACGATCTCGGGTACGGCGACGACGGGATCACCCACGTCACGATCAAGTTCGGGTACATGGAGTCGTCGGACGTCCCGAGCGCTCTGGCCCTGCTGGACCCGGACGCCACCGAGGGCCCGATCGATCTCGAGCACGCGTCGTACTTCCTGTCGAAGATCGAGCTCCGCCGGGGCGACGCACCGACGATGGCGGGCTGGCGCAAACAACTGTTCCTTGCCACGTCACACATCACGGCCGACGCCGCGGAGTACTTCGGTCTCCCGCGCGACCGGACCGTCATCATCGGATCGCATATCGAGTTGTAGCGCATGGACCAGTCGTACGACGAAAGCCACCCGCTGCCGCAGCTGTCGGGGCTCGTTCGTACGGTCTGGATCCAGCGGACCGGATCTGTCGCGTATGTGCAGCGCGACCTGCCGACGGGTGGGGTCGAGCTGCATTGCCCGGTGGGCGGCGTGCCGCGGTTGGTCGGGCCGTTGACGCACGCTCAGGTGCAGGTGATCCCGCCGCGGACGACGATCGTCGGGGTGCGGTTCATGCCGGGCGCGGGCACGGCGCTGCTCGGCGTACCGGCTGATGAGTTGGTTGATTGTGCGGTTGAGCTGTGGGGTCCGGCGGCGGTGGCGATCGGGTCGGTCGTGGCTTCGGGTGATCCGGTTGCGGCGTTGCTTGACGTGCAGCGGTATCTGGCTCGTCAGCGGCTGCGGCCGGATCCGCTGGTCGCGGAGCTGGTGCGCCGGCTGATGCCGTGGGATCCGACGGGGATCGCGTCGTTGGCCGACGATCTCGCGTTGTCGGAGAGTCAGCTGCGGCGCCGGTGTCTGTCGGCGACCGGGGTCGGGCCGAAGACCTTGCAGAGGACGTTGCGGTTCCAGGGGTATCTGGCGCTGGCTCAGGCCGGCTACGGCAACGGTCTCGCGGATCTCGCGGCCGAGACCGGGTATGCGGATCATGCGCATCTGACCCGGGAGTGTGTGCGGTTGACCGGGGTGACTCCACGGGAGCTTCTCGGGGACAAGGCCGATCGCTGCGACTGCGGCCACGACCACTCCGCGTCGTACCGCCCGTTCCTGGCCGGCTGGTACGACCGTTTCCTTCAAGCCCAGACATCCCGCACCCGTCTACCGTCGGCCCATGGAGCTGATCGCACCTGACCACCCGCAGTACGACGTACTCCGTCGTCCCGCCCTCCCGCACTACCGCGCCATCCGCCCGGCCCTCATCGCCCGCTGCACCTCCCCTGCAGATGTAGCCGAGGCCCTCGCCTACGCCCGCACCCACGCCCTCCCCTTCGCCCTCCGAGGCGGAGGCCACTGCTTCGCAGGCCACTCCTCAACCACCGGCCTACTGCTGGAGCTGTCGGGAATGAACGCGATCACCCCAGGCCCGACCCGTAGCCGCCCCGGGGACAGCCGAGCCGAGGCGCGCACGCCCGGGGACCTTCCGCGCGAGGACCTTCCGCGCGGGGACAGGCGGGTGACGCCTGCGGCGCCTCAGCTGGCGGCGATCGGGGCTGGGGCTCGGTTGGCGGATGTGTATCGCGGGCTGCACGAGCACGGGCTGACGATTCCGGCGGGATGTGGGCCGACGGTCGGGATCGCTGGGTTGACGCTTGGCGGCGGACTTGGCCTGCTGGGGCGGCGGTACGGGTTGACCTGCGATCGGCTCGTCGGGGCGACGGTTGTGCTCGCGGATGGTCGGGTTGTGGAGTGTGCTCAGGGGCGTGAGCCGGATCTGTTCTGGGCACTCCGTGGTGCCGGAGGTGGTCAGTTCGGCGTAGTCACGTCGCTCGAGTTCGCCGCCGTACCGTCCCCGACCGCCACCCGCTTCACCATCACCTGGCCCCGCACCCACGCCGCCGACGTGATCGCCGCATGGCAGACCTGGGCCCCCGACGCCCCGGACACCATCACCGCCAGCCTCGCCGTGACCGCCGACGAGGTGCGCGTCTTCGGCGCAACCCTCGCACCCTTCGACTCCGGTCTCCTCACCGGCGAGGTCGAACTCCGCAACGGCCTCAGCTGGCCCGACCTCAAACGCAGCTTCTCCGACGAAGACACCCCGGGCGACAGCGTCATCCACAGCAAGTCCGAGTTCTTCAGCTCCCCGCTCCCCCGCGACACCATCGCCCAACTACTAGCCGCCGGCTGTGAGCTGAGCTTCACCCCGATGGGCGGCGCCTACAACCGCGTCCCCGCCGACGCCATCGCCTTCGCCCACCGCGGCGAACGTTTCCTCCTCGAACACACGGGCACCGACCAAACCGCAGTACGACGCTCCTGGTCCATCGCCCACCAGCACGCCTCCGGCCGCCTCTACCCCAACTTCCCCGACCCCGACCTCACCGACCCGACCGCGTACCACGGGCCCAACTACGAGCGCCTGCTCGCCATCAAGCAGGCATACGATCCAGACCACATCTTCGGAGGCATCAGATGATCGTGCTCTACATGACCATGTCCGTCGACGGGTACGTCGTCGGCCCGGACGACAGCATGGAAGAGCCGATGGGCCGCGGTGGATTCCGTCTCTTCAACTGGCTCGACGACCGCAACTCCGACGGACCGAGCGGCCAGGTGTACGGCGAAGCCCAGGCAACCGGCGCCGTCATCGCCGGCCGCCGCACCTTCGAACACGCGGGCCGCTGGGGCGGCGACCACCACGACGGCGTGCCGATCTTCATCCTCACCCACCACGTCGACGAGAACGACGTACCACCCGGCAGCGCCCGCTTCGTCACCGACGTCGGCGAGTGCGCCGCCCAAGCCCGCGCCGCCGCCGGCGACCGCAACGTCCTGGTCCACGGAGCCGGCGCCGCCCAGTCCCTCCTCGCCGCCGGCGAACTGGACGAACTGGAACTCCACGTCGTCCCCGTCCTCCTGGGCCAAGGCCGCCGCCTCTTCGACAACCTCCCCGCCAACCTCGTCGAACTAGAACAGGTCCGCCAACTCCCCACCCGCGACGTAACCCACCTCCACTACAAGGTCCTGAAGTAGATGACACTCTCGAAGAAGTCAGCCATCGAAGCCCACTGGCGTGCATCCGAGAGCGGCGACATCGACGCAGAACACGCGATCTACGCGGACGACGCCGTACTCGAGTACCCCCAATCCGGCGAACGCTTCCGCGGCCGCTCCACCATCGCAGCCCAACGCAACACCCACCCCGCCGACCGCCACTTCACCGTCCGCCGCATCCTCGGCACCGCCGACCTCTGGATCACCGAGTGCACCATCACCTACGACGGCGCACCAACCCACTCCGTCTCCATCATGGAATTCACCAACAACAAGGTCACCCACGAAACCCAGTACTTCGCCGACCCCTTCCCAGCCCCCGAGTACCGGGCTTCACTCACCGATCAGAGCCAGGGTGGGAGTGGGGCGGCGGGGTGACCGTTGGAGGTGATGTTTGTGTAGGGGCGGCCGGCTAGGTAGGCGGCTAGGTCGGGGAGGGGGCCGTTGACGTTGGGGACGTCGGGGCGTTGGGTGCGGATGTCTTTGCAGAGGGCTTCGAGGAAGTCCGTCGGGAGGTCGGCGAAGGTCAGGCCGGTGGATAGGTCTACGGCGTGGATGAGGACTTCGCGGGAGCGCATCCAGGGGATTCGGGTGGCGGGGATGGTTGCGCCTTGGGCGGTGCGGACTGGCGTCTGCCATTGGTCGGGCGTGAGGGCCGACATGGCAGCCCCGAGGGCGGCGGCGGACTCGTCGTACCAGGAGCGGAGTTCGTGGGCGGGGCGGAGGGCGGCGGATTCTATGTCGGCGTTGCGGGCCTCGGCGGACGGATACATCGGGCGTTCTTCGCCGGTGCGGGCCCAGTGGACGAGGTTGCCCAGGGCCTCGGCATTGAGGGACAGATGGGCTGCCACATGACGCCGTTTCCAGCCTGGGAGCGCCGATGGGGCGTCCAGGTCAACCAGTGCCTCGCGGCACTTCGCCGTACCCTCGTCGATCCACTCATCAACCCGAGCCATGACTGGAACGTAGCCGACGACGGCGCGGGTTCTTGCAGCGGTGGGGTGTTCTGGTGAGACTGAGCCGATGAAGGAGGGGGCCCCGCCATGGTGACGTCGATCGGGGTGGTGGGACCGTCGGACCTGGTCACCTCCACCAGCCGGATCCTGAAGGGACTGCGTGGGGTCGAGATCGTCCCGCTGCGATACCGCCGGGAGACCGATACGCCGAAGGTGATGGCGAACGCGCCGGGCAGTGTCGACGCGTGGCTGTTCACCGGCGTCGTCCCGTACCAGATGGCCGCCGCGCAAGGCCTGCTCGACCGCCCCGCGGCGCACGTCGAGTACACCGGCGCCACACTGATGCGCGCCCTCGTACAACTGCTGAGCGAGGGCCGCGACGTCACCTCGATCAGCATCGACGTACTCGACGAGGCCGAGGTGCGGGAGACGTTCGACGAGGTCGGGCTGCCGACGAGCGGCGTACGGGTCCTGCCGTACCGGCCCGGGCTGAGCCTCGAGGAGATCCTCGCGTTCCACCACGAGGCCCGCGCGACTGTCGCGATCACCTGTCTGCGATCGGCGTACGAGAAGCTCCGGACCGAGCAGACCACGCTGCGGCTCGCCCCGTCGGTCCACTCGGTGCGCAGCGCGGTCAACAGTCTCCTGCTCGTTCATGACGCTTTGCGCAGTGACGATGCGCAGATCGCCCTCGGCCTGGTCGAGATCTCCCCGGACGCCGAGAGCGCGCTCCGCCGCGAGGCCGGCTCGCTCGGCGGCAGCGTCATCCGGTACGACGACAAGCGCTGGCTCGTCATCGCGACCCGCGGACCGCTCGAGCAGGCGACCGCCGCATTCACCGAGCTGGGCATGCTGACCCGCTTGAAGGAACAATTCGGACCGGTCCGGATCGGGTTCGGCATCGGCGGCTCCGGCACCGAGACCGAGGCGCTGGCACGCCGCGCACTCGGTCGCGCCAGGACCGCAGGCCGTACGGCGGCCGTCGTCTCGCTGCGCAACGACATCGATCTCGTGCTCGTGGGCGGAGCCGCACCACGAGCCCAGCAGCGGTCGAAGCTGCAACTGCTCGCCCAACGCGCCGGCCTGTCGAAGGCAACCCTCGAGCGCCTGCAGGAACTCGTCCACGCAACTCCCGACGACGGCCTCACAACCCGCTCGGTCGCCGACTACCTCGGGATTCAGCCGCGTACGGCGCGCCGCGTCCTCAACCGCCTCGAGCGCGCCGGCCTGGCCGACGCGACCGGGACCCAGCTCGGCACCGGCAGCGGCCGCCCGCTGGTTGTTTACCGCGTTCATCTCTGATTGTTTCCCGAGCGGTTGACGCGCTGACGCACGTCCGGCTAATTTCAGCCATGACCGTAATTCAGTGCGTACTGTCCCGGGAGGCCTTGTGGACAAGCGAATCGCACGGGGATTGATCGCTGCTCTGGTCATCTGCGCAGGACTGGTGAGCGTTTCGGCACCAGCAACAGCCTCAGTTCCGGAGGTGACCGGAAGTCCAACGGTCACCAATCTCGGGCCGGCATCCGCCGTGACCTCGACCAGCGTCGCCGAACAGGTCGGCGACCGGATCTGGACCATCACCTCCGGCGTCTCCCCCGTCCAGGTCGGCGCGTTCGACCCGGCCACCAAGACCGTCGACCGCAAGTTCTCACTGCCCACCGGCGCCGGCGCCTGGGCGATGACCCACATCGGCACCGATCTGTACGTCGGCCTCTACACCCCCGGCGACGTCTACCGGATCGACACGACAACCGGCGCCGCGACCAAGGTGACGCAGTTCGGCTCGTTCATCTGGTCGATCGCGGCGACGCCCGACGGCAAGATCGTCGCGGGCACCTACCCGGACGGCGCCGTCCACGAATACGACCCCGCCACCGGCGCCACCAGGTCGTACGGCGCTGCCGTCGCCGGCGAGCAGTACGTCCGCAGCATCGCCGCCGACGCGACCACGATCTACGCAGGTGTCGGCACCAAAGCACACCTGATCGCCATCGACCGCGCCACCGGCGACCGCCGCGACGTACTCCCGGCCAAGTACGCCGACCGCACGTTCGTCGCGACCCTCGCCCTCGACGGCACGAAGCTCGCCGCGAGCCTCTCCCCCACTGGCACCATGCTCGTCTACGACACCACCGACCTCAGCAACCCGGTCGAGGTCCAGACCCCCGGCGGCGACCAGTACATCACCGCGATCACGATCGTCGGCGCCGACATCTACCTCGGCACGCGACCGTCCGGCACCCTCTACCGGTACCGCGACAGCACGCTGACCCGCCTCGGTTCGCCGTACGACGGGGCGTACTTCAACCGGATCTTCGTCGACGGCTCGACGATCCGGGCCGAGCTGACCAGCCAGGTCGTCGACTTCGACGAGGCCACCGGCGAGTTCACCGGCACCGATCTCGGCCAAGCCGGTCTGCCGCCCGCACCAGAGCAGGCGATGGCGATCACCGCGACCCCGACGTCCGTGCTCGTCAGCGGCAAGGCCGGCATCCAGGTCCACGACCTCGCCACCGGCGCCAGCACGCGCACGTTCCTCCCCGGCGAGGCGAAGACCCTGACCCCGATCGGCCGCGACATCTACCTCGGCGTCTACACGCTGGCCCGGCTCTGGCAGATGAAGCCGGACGGCTCCGACCTGCACGAGCTCGGCCAGATCGGCAACGAGCAGACCCGCCCGACCGACGCCGCGTACGACGCCCGCTCGCGCAGCTGGCTGATCTCCACCGAACCCGACTATGGCAGGTACGACGGCACGCTGGTCGAGCAGCACCTCTCGACCGGCCAACGGGAGGTCCACCGCGGCGTCGTACCGCAGCAATCGGTCCGCTCGGTGACCACGGCCGACGGCATCGCCTACCTCGGCGGAGCGACCCGGAACAGCCTCGGCACCGACCCGATCTTGCCCGAGGCAACCGTCGTCGCCTACGACCTGCGCAGCAACAAGGTGCTCTGGACAACCGCTCCGTTGCCCAAGGCACAGAGCTACAGCGATCTCGTCGTCTACCGCGGCCGCCTGTACGCGACCACCGACGACGGCAGGCTCGCCGTCCTCGATCCACGTACCGGCAAGCTCACCGGCACCGCCGCGATCGGCACCGGCCAGAGCCGCCTCACGATCGCCCGCTCCGGCCTGTACGGCACCGACAACAAGCGCGTCTTCAAGATCACGCCCGACCTGACGATCACCACCGTCGTCGACAACCTCGGCGCCGAGATCTACAGCTACCCGCTGATCACGACCTCCCACAACGGCGACGCCCTCTACACGATCAAGGGCCGCGACCTGATCCGCATCGGAGGACTCCGATGATCATCTCCCGCCGTACGGCGCTCGCCGGCGCGCTCGCTACCGGCGCAGTCACCGCTCTGCCCACAACCGCCCACGCGGAGGACAGTCCCATCGACGGTTCCACGCTGCCCACGTCCGGTCCCGCAGTCGTGACGGCAGCCGTCGTCGCGATGGCGGTACACGACGGACACGCCTACCTGATCAGCCGCGGCATCGTGCCGCCCCGGCTGACCGAGATCGACCTGACCACCCGCAAGGTCACCAGGACCGTCGAGCTACCGACCGGCGAAGGCGGCTGGGGCATCACCGTTGCCGGAGGCAAGGTGTACGCCGGCCTCTACCCGGTCGCGGACGTCTACTGCTTCGATCCGGTCGACGGATCCGTGACCCACGTCGGCACTCTGGCCGGCGCCGGCGGCTTCGTCTGGGACATGACGACGGCACCCGACGGCCAGGTGTTCGCGGTCAGCTACCCGAACGGCGCCGTCTGGCAGATCGACCCCGCCACGAACACTCCGACGCAGCTCGGCGCACCGGTGCCCGGCGCGCAGTACGGCCGGTACGTCGGTGCCGCAGGCAACTACGTGTACGTCGGGATCTACACGCCGTCGCAGCTGGTCGGGTACGACCGGAGTACGAAGACCTTCCGGGATCTCACGCCGGAGGCGTCGCGCGGGCAGAACTTCGGCCCGTTCGCGGCGACGGACGGCCGGATCTTCGTCGGCAGCAGCCAGGCGATGCTCAGCATGACGCTCGACGGATCCGATGTTCAGACGGCACCGCTGCCTGCGGGTGAGACGGGCGTCGATGCGATCACGGTCGCCGCGGACGGAACGGCGTACCTGACGACGAGGACGTCTGGAACGGTCTGGAAGTGGGGACCGGACGGCCTCGTCGCGGTGGCGACCCCGGCCCCTCAGGATGAGCACCGCAAGCTGGTGTTCCTCGATGCGACGACGCTGCTCGGCGCGACCGGATCCGGCGTGCTCTGGTGGTTGGACGTCTCCACCGGATCCTTCGAGCTGCTCGACCTGATCGACGCGGGGTTCGTCCCCGCACCGGACCTGCCGCAGTCGATCGTGCTCGGCGACCCGCATCTGTACGTCGGCGGCCACTGGGTGATCACCGAGCACGCCGCGTCGACCACCCGGCGGATCCGCGTCGCGGGCGAGGCGAAGACCCTCACTTGGGTCCGCGGCGAGCTGTACTCCGCGCTGTACCCGAGCACCGAGGTCGTCCGCGTCAACCCGCGGACCAAAGAAGTCCACAGCTTCGGCACGATCGATCACGAGCAGATCCGCCCCTGGCAAGCCGCGTACGACGAGAAGTCCAAGCTCCTCGCAATCGCGTCAGCACCGGGCACCGGCAAGCTCACCGGCGCTCTCACGCTGCTGGATGTGCGTACCGGCGAGCTGGACGTGCACTACGGGATCCTGCCCGACCAGAGCGTGATGACGGTCTCGATCGTCGACGGTATCGCGTACCTCGGCGGCGACGTGGTCGGCGGCGGAGGCATCACCCCCACGCGCACCTCGGCAGCGATCGCCGCCTTCGACCTCCGCCGGCGCAAGCTGCTCTGGACCGTGGAACCGCTCGCCGGCGAACGCTCCATCCAGAGCGTCGCGGTCCACAACGGCATCCTGTACGGCGTACTGAAACGCACCAGCGGCGGATGGTTCCGGTACGACCTGCGGACCAGGACCGTCGTACGCGGTGAGAACAAGCTGTCCGGCTACGGCCAGATCCACACTGACCGGACCGGCGTCTACTGTGAGACGAACTTCGGCGGGAACCTGTACCAGCTGGGAGCCGGGCCGGCCAAGCTGCTCGTCGACAAGCTCGGCGACGGCTGGTACACGGTGCCCCAGCTGACCCCGGTCCGCGGCGCGCGGCACTCGGTGTGGGGCCTCGCCGATCGCGACCTCGTCCAACTACCGTTGCCGTAAGCAAAGGATTCTTGTGATGCAGAACGACCAGCTCGCTCGCGACGGCGGTACACCGGTACGCACAGAGCCGCTGCCGTCGGTGATGAACGCCAGCGGCCGGCGCTTCGGTGACGACGAGGTCAAGGCGGTCGAGCGGGTGCTCCGCAGCGGCATGCTGTCAGCCACGTGGGGCACCGAGGTGCCCGCACTGGAAATGGAGTTCGCCGACCTGCTCGGCGCCGGGTACGCGGTCACCTGCAGCTCCGGTACGGCGGCCCTCCACCTCGCCGTCGCCGCGGTGAACCCGGAGCCCGGTGACGAGATCATCACCACGCCGATCAGCGACATGGGCACGGTGTTCCCGATCATGATGCAGAACGCCGTACCGGTGTTCGCGGACGTCGACCCGATCACCGGGAACCTGACGCCCGAGTCGGTCGCGGCCGCGATCACGCCGCGGACCAAGGCGGTGATCGTGGTGCACCTGTTCGGCAAACCCGCGCGGGTGCGGGAGCTGCGGGAGTTGTGCGACCGGCACGGGATCCTGCTGATCGAGGACTGCGCGCAGGCGTACCTCGCGCCGGTCGGCGATTCGTACGTCGGCCGGATCGGACACATCGGCTGCTTCAGCCTGCAGCAGACCAAACACATCAGCGCCGGCGACGGCGGCCTCACGGTCACCGACGATGCGCAGAAGGCCCGACGGATGCGGCTGTTCGCCGACAAGGGCTGGCCGCGTGACACCGACGAGCGCACGTACCTGTTCCTCGCGCTGAACTACCGCATGACCGAGCTCGTCGCCTCCGTCACGCGAGCCCAGCTCAACCGGCTCCGCGGCGTCATCGAGGACCGTCGTACGGCGGCCCTCCGCGCGACCGCCGCGATCGAGGACCTGGCCGGGATCACGCCGCCACCCGACGGACACGACCACGTGTACTGGCAGTACCCGCTGATCATCTCCGAAGCGGCCGGCGACATGCGCGAATGGGCCGCCGCGCTGACCGCCGAGGGCATCCCCGCGAACGGCGGCTACCTGACCAGCCCGCTGTACGCCGCACCCGCCGTCCGCGAGCGGATCACGTACGGCGACTCCGGGTTCCCGCTGCAGGACGTGTCGTACCCGGTCGGCCTGTGCCCGAACGCGGAGGAACTGATCAACAACCGCCTCCTCGTCCTGCCCTGGAACGAGAACTACACCGAATCCGACGTCGACGACATCGTCACGGCGATCCGCAAGGTGCACAAAGCCCTTGCGCAGGAGGCCTCATGACCGACACTCCCCTGCTGCTCGACTGCGACATCCTCGTCGGGCACGAGGTGACGACCGGACGATGGGGCAAGCCCGAGAAGGTGCGGGAGGTGCTCGACGCGAGCGGCATCTCCGGCGGGGTCGTGTCCGCGCTCCGGGCGGTGCACTTCGACGTACCGTCCGGAAACGACGAAGCGCGCAAGGTTGCTGATGGCAACGGATGGACGCTGTGCCCGGTGCTGGATCTGCGTGATCCGCTCGGCGCAGAGAAGGAGCTGGAGCGGCTGCTGGCGGGTGAGGTGCCGCCGCGGGCAATTCGGTTGGCACCGACCGCGCAGAGCGTGGAGCCGAGCTACCCGTCGTTCGGTCATATCGTGCAACTGCTGGTCGACGCCGGCGTGACGATCTTCACCGAGGGCGACGTACGGAAGGTCGGACCGGCGTTGCGCGGGCTCGGCGCGCGGGTCGTGTTCCTCGACACGCATTTCTACTACCTCGGCGACTTCGTCATCCTGGCCCGCTCGGAGCCCGGGTTCCACACCTCGACCCGGATGCTGACCGGACCCGACTCGCTCGAGATCGTGGCCGCGGAGGTCGGCGCGGAGCGGCTCGTGCTCGGCTGCCGGACGCCGTTCCACGAGACCCGTTCGGTGGTCCGCCGGCTGCTGACGTCCAAGCTCAGCCCGGACGAGATCGCGCAGGCCGGCAGCCGCAGCCTCGAGACCCTCCTGGAGCCCGCATGCTGATCGACGTACACGCCCATTGGGGGCCGTGGTTCTTCTCGATGGACACCGCGAGCATCGACGTCAACCTCGACCTGATCGACCGCTTCGGCATCGACCTCCAGCTGGTCTCATCGATCGAGGGCATCGTGTACGACGCCCCGCTCGGCAACCGGTCGCTGGCCGAACAGCTACCCGTCGACGAGCGCCTGCGCGGGATGATCGTCGTCGACCCGCGCCGCCTCGACGAGGCCCGGACCGACCTCGACGAACTGCTCGCCGGGGACGGGCGGACGCGGTGGGTCGGCGCGAAGATCCACAGCGAATACAGCCGTACGCGGATCAGCTCACCCGCGATGCAGGCGGCGATCGAGCTCACCACGGAGTACGGCCTGCCGACGCTCGTGCACACCTGGGGCGACACGATCGTCGATCTCGCCGACGTCGCGGCCCGGGTGCCTGAGGCGCGGGTGCTTGCCGGTCACATGGGAGCTAACGGCTGGCCGCGGGTGCCCGAGGCCGCCGACCGGTCCGACCGGATCTGGTTCGAGCCGTGCTGGTCCGCGCCGGAGGCGAACCGGATCCGCTGGATCCTCGACCGGATCGGGCCGAGCCGGATGATGTTCGGCACCGACGCCACGTTGATCGACCCGTCGATCGCACTGGGCGCGCTGGAAGCCGCCGACCTCACGCCGGAGGAGCACGCCGCGATCACCCACCGGAACGCGACGGAACTCTTCGCCCTATGACGCGTTGACGAAGACGAGGATGTCGTGCTCGGGGCCGCGGACCTCGGGCTCCTGCCAGCCGAGGTGGCGGTAGAACGCGATCGCGTCGTGGTTCTGGTTCCAGGCGAGCAGCCAGGCGCGGGAGCGCTCACGGGTCGCGGTCTCGAGCAGGCGACGGGCCAGGCCGGTGCCGCGGGCGTGCTCGAGTACGCCGAGCTCGTCCACCTCGAACGCGCCGACGAGCAGCTCCTCGACCTGCTCAGCCCCGAGCCGGTCGAGGACGGCGCCGTACGACCGGTCGGTCCGGAACGGCGCGGGCGTCGTCCAGCCGGTCACGAACCCGGCGATCCGCCCGTCGTCCGTCCGCTCGATCCAGGCCTGGAAGCCGTCCCGCTCCACGTCGCCCTCGAGCCGCTTCCGGAACGCGATCCTGGTCTGCTCGGGGTCCCGGTGCTCGAACGGCGGTGCGGTGAACACCTCGACGTACGCCGTCGTCAGTTCGTCCGCGATCTCCAGCACGTCCCGCCCATACGTCTGCACCGCTCCAACCTAACGTCGGAGCGGTGCTTCCTGCGACCGGGTTGCAGGAACGCGCAGCTCTCAGCTGGTCGGCGCCGGCTCGAGGACCGCCGGGTCCACCGCGGGCGCGGTGATCGTGGGGTCCGGTGTGGAGGCGATCGTCTCCAGCTCGGTGCGGAACTGCGGCAGCATCCAGCGCAGCGGCTGGTCCAGGACGCGCGCGATGGTTGCCTCGTCAACCCGGAGCAGGCCGCCGATCCGGGCGAGCGCGTCCGGCTCGTCGGTGGCGGCGTACAGCAGATGGACGACCTCGTGCCGATGCGCGAACACGGCGAGCGCCGCGGCGGCCAGACCGGCATCGATCTCAGGCGGACTGGTGATTTCCCCGTTGACTGTCACGACAAGCTCAACCCGTTCGGGCCCCGATCGGTTACGTGTCAGTCTTTACACTTGTCCAGTTTTCAACTGGGTAGCCAGGAGACCTTGCCCAGCAGGTACGTCGCGCCGATCAGCGCGCCGGTGTCGATCAGGGTATGCGCGACCACGAGCGGCATGACCCGGCCCCAGCGCCGGTACAGCCAGGTGAAGATCACGCCCATGATCACGTTGCCGGCGAATCCGCCGAGACCCTGGTAGAGGTGGTACGAGCCGCGGATGAGCGCGCTGGTCGCGGTCGCGCGGCGGACGGACCAGCCGAGCTGGTCGAGCCGATGGTTGAGGTAGCCGAGCACGATCACTTCCTCGAGTACGGCGTTCTGTGCGGAGACCGCGACCAGGATCGGGATCCGCCACCAGTAGTCGGGCAGCTGCGACGGGTCGACGGTCAGGTTCGCGCCGGTGGCGTGTGCACCGATGTAGAACAGCAGGCCGGCGCCGCCGATGATCGCCGCGATCGCCGTACCGCGTCCGAGGTCCCGGAGGCGGTCGCGCAGGTCGAAGCCGATCGTCCGCAGCGTCTCCCCGCCACGCGCGAGAAAGTGCCCGACCAGCGCGACCGGCACGAGCGCGGTCACGATCGCGAACACCTGCCAACTCAGATCCAGCCAAGGCCGCCCCGGAGCCCGAGACCCCACAATCACCGCGGTCTGCCCACTGATCGGCTTCGAGGACGTCAACACCCCCGCAAACGAAATGACCGCCGCCACCCCGGACGCCCCCAAGGACAGGGCCAGCACAAGCCAGATCTCTCGGGTGAGCATCCGACGGCTGACACCGACGGGTGCTGACGGTGCGGACGGCTCGGCCGGGGTGGTCGAGTCTTCGGCGGGGCTCGTCATGGTTCAACTATCGCGCAGTAGATCCAGCAGGTTGTCGAAGAGGTCGGCCGGGTCGGCGGGTAGGGCGTACTGGGACTGGACCTGGAGGCCGTCGGAGAGCGCGATCAGGATGGTGGCGACGGATTCCGGGTCGGCTGACGGGTTGAACGTGCCGGCGGACTGGCGGGCGCGGATTGCGTCGGCGAGGGCGGCGCGGATGCCGGCGTACCTGTCGATGAAGTAGTCGTGGGAGTTGTGATCGGGGTCGCCGGCCTCGGCGGAGAAGGTGGAGTAGAGCTCGACGAGACCTGGTACCGATCCGTTGTGCCGGACCGCAGCGGCCAGCAGTTCGATCGGATCGGCGGCGTCGGCGAACCGCGACCGGTCGGCCTCGTCGCGAGCTCGCAGTACTGCCTCGAAGAGCTTCTCCTTCGAGCCGAAGTAGTGCAGCAGCCCGGCCTCGCTCAGTCCGACCGCGGCCGCCAGCTCCCGTGTCGACGTCTTCCGGTAGCCGTGCCGTGCGATCACCTCGAGTGCGGTCCGCAGGATCTCGGCGCGCTTGGCGACACCCTTCGCATACGGACCTCGAGAACCAGCCATACCCAAAACCTAGCATCACTCGGCTTTCAGACGTACAGTCTTCGGCATGAACTTCGACGACCTGCTCGGCCGGCTCACCCTCGAGGACAAGGTCCGGATCCTCACCGGCCAGGACTTCTGGTCGACGTACGCGCTCCCGTCGATCGGCCTGCGCTCGATGGTGCTGTCCGACGGCCCGAGCGGCGTCCGCGGCCCGGTCTGGGACGAGCGCGACCCGTCGCTCAACCTCCCGTCCGCCACCGCGCTCTCGTCGTCCTGGGACGTCGACATCGCCCATCGGTACGGCGTGGTGTCGGCGCTCGAGGCCCGCCGCAAGAACGTCGACGTCGTCCTCGGCCCGACCATCAACCTGCACCGTTCCCCGCTCGGCGGCCGGCACTTCGAGGCGTTCAGCGAGGACCCGGTCCTGACCGCGGAGCTCGCCGCGGCGTACGTCTCCGGCGTCCAGGAGCTCGGCGTCGGCGCCACCCCGAAGCACTACGTGGCGAACGACTTCGAGACCGACCGCTTCACCGCGAACGTCGTGGTCGACGAGCGCACGCTCCGCGAGGTTTACCTGCTCGCGTTCGAGAAGGCCGTGACCGAGTCGAAGGCGTGGCTCGTCATGAGCGCTTACAACTCGATCAACGGCGCGACCGCTTCCGAGAACGACCTGCTCGAGACCCCGCTCAACACCGACTGGGGATTCGACGGCGTCGTGGTCAGCGACTGGACCGCCGTACGCAGCGTCGAGAGCGCCAAGCACTCCCAGGACCTCGCGATGCCCGGCCCGATCGGCGCCTGGGGCGACGCACTCGTCGAGGCGGTCCGGTCCGGCGAGGTCAAGGAGGACGCGATCGACCGCAAGGTCCTCCGCATCCTCGCCCTCGCCGCCCGCGTCGGCGCCCTCGAAGGCTACGAGAAGCCGGCCGACGTACCGCACGTCGACGGCGTCGCGTTCGCCCGTACGGCGTCCGCCGAAGGCACCGTCCTGCTCACCAACAACAACGAACTCCCCTGGGCCGACCTCCAGCGCGTCGCGGTCATCGGCCACAACGCCCGCGACGCCCGTACGCAGGGCGGCGGCAGCGCGACCGTCATCCCGTCGGCCGTCGTCTCCCCGCTCGACGGCATCCGCAAGGCACTCCCGAACGCCGAGGTCACGTACTCGATCGGCGCCGTCGTCCAGGAGGGTGTCGGCGAGTTGCCCCCGGCAACCATGACCAACCCGCAGACCGGCGAACGCGGCGGCCGCGTGCGCTTCCTGGACGCCGACGGCACCGAGCTGTACGCCGAGGACCGGTTCTCCAGCGCGCTCGTCTACCTCGGCGGTGACGCACCGATCGCCGAGTCGACGGTCTTCGAGTTCCGCACCACCTGGACGCCGGCCGAATCCGGGGCGATCAAACTCGGCTTCGCCTCGGTCGGCCGCGGCCGGATCTTTGCCGATGGCAAGCTCCTCCGCGAGGACACCGCGATCCCGGTCGGCACCGACCTCGGCGCCGCGCTGCTCTCACCGCCGTCGATCTCGACACCGCTCGAGGTGACCGCCGGTACGCCGATCGACGTCCGCGTCGAGCTCGATCTGCCCAAGCTGGAAGGCGGTCTGAGCAACGCGTTCGGAATCATCGTCGGCGTCGAGCCGAGCAACGACGACCCGCAAGCCCTGATCGACGAGGCCGTAGCGGCAGCCCGTGCGGCGGACGTGGCACTGGTTGTCGTGGGCACCAACTCGAAGGTCGAATCCGAAGGCTACGACCGCACCTCACTCGCACTCCCCGGTCGCCAGGACGATCTGGTCCGCGCCATCGCGGCTGCCAACCCGCGTACGGTCGTCGTGGTCAACGCCGGCTCGCCCGTGCTCCTCCCGTGGCGGGACGACGTCGCGGCCACGCTGGCGACATACTTCGGTGGTCAGGAGTACGGCGACGCGCTCGCCGACGTGCTCCTCGGCCGGACCGAGCCGGGCGGCCGGCTCCCGACGACGTGGCCGCGCGAACAGGACGACGTACCGGTCATCGACGTCACCCCGAAGGACGGCGTCGTGCGGTACGACGAGGGCATCCACATCGGCTACCGCGCTTGGCTCAAGGCGGGCACCGAACCGGCGTACGAGTTCGGTCACGGTCTCGGGTACACCACGTGGGAGCTGTCCGACCTTCGCGCCAACGACCCGACCTCGGTCGCGCTGACGGTCCGCAACACCGGCGACCGCGCCGGGAAGCACGTCGTCCAGGTGTACGTCGAACGCCCCGACAGCACGGTCGATCGACCGGTCCGCTGGCTGGCCGGCTTCGCCGTCGTACGCCTCGACGCCGGGCAGGCCCGCGAGATCACGGTCGCCCTGCACGAGCACGCCTTTGAACACTGGGCTGTTGCCGAAGATGGGGCAGGCTGGACCACCGAGCCAGGCACCTTCACCCTCCGAGCCGGCTCGTCCGTGTCGGATCTCGCACTCACCGCCGAACTGGAGATCCTGCGCTAGCTGCCCAGCTGGGCGAGCCCCGGCGTTCGTCCGACGGACGCCTTCAGCCCGACACCGGCCGTCCGACCACTCGGCGGCCGGTGTCGGACTGCCAGTACAAGACCGACCGTCCGGACCGGCGGCGTTCGAGCAGTCCGCTGTCGGTCAGCACCCGGAGATGGTCGGAGACAGTCGCGAGTGACAGACCGGTCGTCGCGACGAGCAGCGTCGTACTCACCGGTGACGCGGCCTCGACCAGGATGCGTGCACGGTTGCGGCCGAGCAGCTGTACCAACGGCTCGTCCGGAGTCGCAGTCGTCGCGAAGATGCCGGTGACCGGGTAGGCCAGCGCGAACCGATCCGGCAACCGCCAGCTCACGTTCACGCGCTGCGTGTGCGCCGCGATGAACATCAGATCCCGTCCGCGAACGTCCGTCGGTGGATAGTCCCATCGGTTGACCTGGATCCGCCCGTCGCCCAGCCACCGCACATCCGGCCCCAGCCCGCGGAGCACACCCGACCACCCTTGCTCGCTTAGCCGCGACGTCCGCGACACGATGTCTGCCTGCAACACCCGCAACCGCCGCGGCCACTCCGGCTCGATCGTCGCGCTCCAGATCCACCGCAACAATCCAGCAGCCTCGCTGGCGAGCCCGCGAGTCTCGAGCAGGACTGACGGCAACGGCGTGCGTACGACGCTCAGGTCCGCGCGGATGTGGTCATCGGAAAGGGCCAGCAGCGGCCCGAGCTCCTCCTCCAGCGCGAGGTCCGGTTCGAGCGGCGGGACGGTGAAGAAGTCGGCGGCCCAGCTCGTCCCGAACGCGCTGTCCACGATCGCGGCCCAGACCGGGTTCGCCACCAGCGCAGCCTGGTAGTCAGCGACATGCTGGTCCTTCCACGGCCGGTACCACGGCTCGACCGGGCTGCTCAGCAGCTTGAGCGCCGACACGGTCTCGGTGAGCTGCGACGTACCGAACCGGGCGTTCACCAGGGTGTCGGCATCGACCAGGAACTCTGACAACGTTTCGCCTCCACCCGAAACTGTAGGCGGCGAGCGGGCCGCGGTCGATGCTCCATCCCATGAGCACCTACACGCAGATCTTCGCCAACCGCGAGTTCCGCAACCTGTGGATCGGCAGCGCGCTGGGCAACGCGTCCTCGACGATGACCAGCCTGACGCTGGCGATCGTGGTCGACGCCACGACCGGGTCCGCGCTGCTCGCGGCGATGATCATGTTCGGGCCGTCGCTCGCCCAGGTGCTCGGCGTGTCCACACTGATGTCGGCCGCGGACACTGCCCGGCCGCGGCAGATCCTCACGTTGCTCGCGGCCGGTTCGGCCGTTGCGGTCGGCATCCAAGCCGCCCTCGACCTCTCCCCCGGCCTGCGACTGGTCCTGTCGCTCACGCTCGCGTACGGCCTGTCGATCGGCGCCGGCGTGCGCTACGGCCTGCTCGGCGAGGTGGTGCACGACGACCAGTTCATCCTCGGCCGCTCCGCGATGAACCTGTCGGTCGGCGCGATGCAGATCGCCGGCTTCGGCATCGCCGGCATCCTGCTGCAGGCAGTCAGTCCGTCGACCGTCCTCTGGATCGCGACCGGCTTCGCCACCCTCGCCGTACCGGTCGTCCGGTTCGGGCTGCAGGACCGTCCGCCACGCCGGGTCGCGCGGACCGGTCTCGCCGAGACCTGGCGCGGCAACCGCGTGCTGCTCTCCCAGAAACGCACCCGTCCGCTCCTGCTCGCCCTGACCCTTCCCAACGGCCTGATCGTCGGCTGCGAGGCCCTCTTCGTCCCGTACGCCGGACCTCGCGCCGGCTGGCTGCTGGCCGCGGGAGCCGCCGGGATGATGAGCGGCGATCTCATCGTCGGCCGCTTCCTCAGCCGGAACGGCCGCCGGGTCGCGGGACGGTGGCTCCGGTTCGTGCTCGCCGTACCGTTCCTGGGCTTTGCGTTCCACCTGCCGATCGCCGTGCTCTGCGTACTCGTCGCCGTCGGCAGCTTCGGCTACTCGGCTTCCCTTGCCCAGCAGGAGGTTCTCGTCGATCTGACTCCGGCGCAGCTGCGCGGACAGGTGCTCGGGCTGGAGTCCGCGCTGCGCATGACGACCTTCGGCGTGGCGGCGATCCTCGCGGGCGCACTGGCTGATCTGACCTCGGCCGCCCCGACGATGACAGCGTTCGCGGCGGCGTCCCTGCTGGTCTCTGCGATCCTCACCCGCCCGCTCGCCCGGGTGATGCGGCCCGCCGGGTGGATAGGCTCGCCGCATGGAAGTGGTCCGGCTGCGGCAAGTCTCGAAACGGTACGGGCGACGGGAGATCCTGGCGGACGTCGACCTGCAGGTGAACGCGGGTGAGCTGGTGGCACTGGTCGGCGCCAACGGCTCCGGCAAGTCCACTGTCCTCAAACTGATGGTCGGCCTGTCCCGGCCGTCCGCGGGATCGGTGCAGCGCAATGCCGGTGTCGTCAGCTACGTCCCGGATGTCTTCGCGTCCCACGATCGCCTCTCCGCGTCGGCGTACCTGAGGCATATGGGACGGATCCGTGGACTCAGCACGCGTACGGCGCAAGCCCGCGCTCACGAACTGCTCGACCGGCTCGCGCTCTCGGGCGGCGCGGACACCCCGATGCGGAAGCTGTCCAAGGGCAACGCACAGAAGGTCGCGCTGGCCCAGGCACTCCTCAGACAACCTGAGCTCCTCGTCCTCGACGAACCGTGGGCCGGTCTCGACGCAACCGCTCACACCACCCTGCGCGAGCTCCTCACCGAGACCGCCGCACAAGGCGCCGCGGTCGCCTTCACGGAGCACTCCGCCCAGGTCGTCCGGTCGACGGCGACGCGGGTCTGCGAGATCGAGCACGGCCGGCTGACCGCGCTGACCCATCAGGCGAGTCTGACCGAAATCTCGATGGTTCCCGGCGCCGAGATCGATTGGTCGCGGTACCCGGACGTGGTCGAAGTACGACCGCACGAGGCAGGTGTCACGCTGATGGTGCCGACCGGCCGACATGACGCGACGCTGCTGACCGCCCTGCAACACGGCTGGTCGGTCACGACGGTCCGCCAGGTGAGGTCCGAGTGACTGCCCTCTATCGGTACCTGCTCACGAGCGTCCTGCTCTCCCAGCGTTACCTCCCGCCGACGCTGATCTTCCTCGCCGCGATGGCCGTCGGTACGACGTCGGACAACGGCCCGCTGCAGTCGTCGTACGCGTTCTGCGTGCTCGCGATGCTCGTCTGTACGACGTGGTTGACCGTCAGCATCGTCAACCACGAGGACCCGACGCAGCGGCAGATCACGGTCGTGACGGTGGGGAGCTCGTTACGAGTTCTGGCGACGACGGTCGCTGTCGTGGTCACGTGGTGCGTCCCGCTGCTGATCATCGGATTGATCTACCCGATCGTCACCGGGAAACATGTGGTCACCGCGGGAGATCTCGCGGTCGGTGCAGCCGCTCAGCTCGGGGCGGCGCTGGTCGGCGCGACGATCGGGCTGTTGTGCTCGCGGCTGGTGATCCGGCGGATCGGGATCGCGATGCTGACGGCGGCGGCCGCGATCATCGCCGTCCTGCTGCTGCGCTGGATCTCCCCGATCCGCTCGATCATGACCGTGCTGTCGGACGACAAGTCGGCCGGTGCCAACGCAGTACCGCTCACTCTGCTCGCGGCGTTGTCCGTGGTGCTGCTGGTCGCTGCGGTGTTCGTGACGAAGGCCCTCGCGGACCGGAAGGAATGATCAGGAGGCCGCGACGGACGACAGCTCGAGCGGTGCGGCCGAGCCGCGGACGATCAGGGTCGTTGCCAGCTCGACGTGGTGTGAGGCGACCTGCTCTCCCGCCGCCAATTGCAACGCCGTACGGAGTGCGACCGCGCCCATCTCGCGCAGCGGCTGCCGCACTGTGGTGAGCGGCGGCGAGGCGAGCCGGGCCACCTCGGTGTCGTCGAAGCCGACCAGGCTGAGGTCCTCGGGCACCCGCAGGCCGCGCGCCCGCGCTGCCTCCAGGATCCCGAGCGCGACCTCGTCACTGCCGGCGAAGATCGCGGTCGGCCGGTCCCGCAGGTCCAGCAACGAGGACCCGCCGGCGACGCCGTCGTCGTACAGGAAGTCGCTCAGCCAGATGTACTCCGACGGCACCGTCGCGCCGACGGCGTCCATCGCGCTGCGGAAGCCGCTCATCCTGGCCTGGTTGCAGCCCGAGGTCGGCTGGCCGCCGACGTACCCGATCCGGCGGTGGCCGAGGGACAGCAGGTGCTGGGCAGCGGCCATCCCGCCGGCGAAGTTCGTCGAACCCACACTCGTGACGTCCGGCTGCGGGATGTTCGCCGGGTCGATCACCACGAGCGGCAGTCGGGCTCGCGCCAGCGCGGCCAGGTCGGCATCGGCCAGCTGGCTGGTGAGCCCGATCGCGGCCCGGCGGCCGTTGCCGATCAGGGTGCGGATCCAGCGCGCGGCACGCCCGCTGCTCGACGCCTGCGGGTGCGGCGGGTGGGCGTTCAATATCACATCGACGCCCTCGGCCTGACCTGCCTCGACGACTCCTTGGATGACCTGGACCGAGTACGCGTTCAGCACACCCTGGTAGAACAGCTCGACCGTGTCCCGGTGGACGGGGTCCGGGCGGCGGCCGACGTACCCGTGCTTCTCCAGGATCTCCTGGACCCGCGCGCGGGTGACCGCCGAGACGTCGCTGCGCCCGTTGAGCACCTTGGAGACCGTGGCGACCGAGACACCGGCGGACCCGGCCACCGTCGCCAAGGTGACGCGACCCTTCAACCGAGTCATCTCGTCACCCTCCTCCTGGATCCTCTGCGATCGTCACCGGCGTCGTCAGGACCCGGTCGTGTCCGACCACCCTCACATCCCCGGTGATCCGCACCGAATCGCGACACGGCAGGTCTTGTGACGACGTGCCCATCATCACTTCGAACTCACCGGGCTCGACGATCCGTCTCAGATCCGGGCCGGTGTACGCCGTGCGATCGGCGTGCACGTGGAACGTGACATCGACCGCCTGTCCCGGCTCCAGCGACACCCGCGCGAACCCGGTCAGCAGCTTCAACGGCCGGGCGACCCGGGCGACGACGTCCCGCAGATACAGTTGCACGACCTCGTCGCCGGGCCGGTCGCCCGTGTTCTGCACCCGCACCGTCGCGGTGAACTCGCCGTTGCTGCCGATCTCCGGCGCGCTCAACCGGAGATCGGCGATCGTGAAGGTCGTGTACGACGCCCCGTAGCCGAACGGGTACAACGGGCGGACCTCGAGCCCGCTGATCCCGGCGCTCTCGACACTGCCGAGCGCCGGCTGCAGGTACGTGCCGGGCTGCCCACCGACATGCCGCGGGATCTGCACCGGCAACTTGCCACTCGGCACGATCCGCCCACTCAGCACACCGGCGATCGCGGCCGCACCTTGCTGGCCCGGGATGAACGCCTGCACGAGCCCGGCGATCCGGTCCGCGAACTCACCCAGCGCGTACGGCCGCCCGGACACCACCACCAGCACAACCGGCTTCCCGGTGCCGAGCAGCGCATCCAGCAGTTGCCCCTGCACGCCCGGAAGCCGAAGATCCTCGGCGTCACAGCCCTCACCGGACGTCCCGTGCCCGAACAACCCGGACAGGTCGCCGACGAACGCCACCACCGCATCACAGTCCTGGGCCGTCGCAACCGCCTCGTCGAACCCGGAGCGATCGTCACCCATGACGTCACACCCCTTGGCGTACGACACCTCGACGCCGGCCAACTCGTTGCGCAAGGCATCGAGCGGCGTGGCGATGTCGATCCCCAGCCCTCGCTCGGGGTATCGCGGAAGCACGTGGTTCGGGAACGCGTAGCAGCCCATCAAGGTGCGCGGGTCATGCGCAGTCGGACCGACGACGGCGATCTTGCCCAGGTTGTTCAGCGGCAGAGCCGTGCCCGCATCCAGCAGCACAACGGACTTCTCCGCCAGCTCGGTGGCGATCGATCGGTTGTCCGCCGAGTCGAGCTCTACATCCGTCCGCACCGACCCCTCGGGCGTCCAGTCCTCGTCGAGCAGACCGAGCTCGATCTTCTGCAGCAGCAACCTCCGCGCCGCGCGATCGACGAGCTCCTCGGACACCTCGCCCGACTTGACGTTGTCCACCAGCCCGGCGAACCCGATCGTGTCGGGCAGTTCCACATCGGTCCCGGCCGTCAACGCCAGCGCGCCCGCGTCCGCGTTGTCCGCCGCGACCCGATGCATCGACGCCAGGAACGGCACCGCCCAGTAGTCGGAGACGACCGTCCCGTCGAAGCCCCACTCGTCCCGCAGTACGTCGGTGAACAACCACGGATCCGCACTCGCGGGCAGTCCGTCCAGATCGGCGTACGCGCTCATCACCGATCCGGCAGCGGCCGTCGCGATCGCGGTCTCGAACGTCGGCAGGATGATGTCGAGCAGCTCGCGCTTACCCATCGACACCGGGCCGTGGTTCCGGCCGGCGCGCGACGCGGAGTACCCGGCGAAGTGCTTCAGCGTCGCGATGACGCCGGCGCTCTGCAGACCGCGCACGTACGCCGAGCCCAGGATCCCCACCAGGTAAGGATCTTCGCCGATCGTCTCCTCGACGCGACCCCACCGATAGTCACGTACGACGTCCAGCACCGGCGACAAGCCTTGATGCACCCCGACCGCGGCCATGTCCCGCCCGATCGCGGCTGCCATCCGCTCGACCAGCGACGGGTCGAAGGTCGCACCCCAGGCGATCGACGCCGGGTAGACGGTCGCGCCGTACGTCGTGAAGCCGGTCAGGCACTCCTCGTGGACCAGCGCGGGGATGCCGAGCCGGGAGTTCTTCAGCACGACCTCGTGTTGCCGGATCACCTCGGCGATGCCCTGCTCGACCGACAGCGGGTAGCTGCCCCAGACCCGGGTGAGATGACCGAGACCGTCGCGGCTCGCGTCCTCCAGCGACGACGATCCGCCGGCGGAGAAAACGTCCTCCATCGGCGCCACGTTCATCGCCTCGTCCGGCGGCACCTCGGTGTCGGCCATGTCGTTACCGGCCCAGCGACTGCCCAGCTGCGCGACCTTCTCCTCCAACGTCATCGCCCGCAACAGCAGGCCGACCCGCTCGGCGGCAGGCAGCGCAGGGTCGCGCCAGGGCCGGTCAGTCGAGATGGACAAGAAAATCTCCCTTGATGATCATTCATTTCGGTGAGCAATTATCGAAAAAGTTTCGAAGCTCTCCCGCCGACCCCGGCGATCCGCCCCGGGTCTGTGAATCGCCTGTGACAGCAGGCGTTTACGTGACCTCACTGTGACCCCAAACTGCCCTTAGTTCAAGTCTTGACAGCACTATCTCCGAAATCTATGTTTCGAAAACAAGTCATATCGACAGGTGCCTTCCGCAACCTGTGGGGGCAGCACGGAGTACGGAGATCACAGTGGATCCGATGACGACATCCCGTCGTACCTTCTTAGGCATGGTCGGCGGCGGCGCACTGGCGGCCGGCCTCGCGGCCTGCGGCAGCTCCGGCCCGAGTAGCACGCCCGGTTCCACCACCGGAGCAGCGGCCGGCAGCGGCACGACGTACTGGTTCCTCACCGGACAGCCGCAGCAGGCGATCCGGGAGGCGCAGGTCAAGGCGTTCAACGACGCGAACCCGAACACCAAGATCAAGACCACCGAGTTCCAGAACGACGCGTTCAAGGCCAAGATCAAGACCGCGATCGGCGCCGGCCAGGGCCCGACGCTGATCTGGGGCTGGGGCGGCGGCGGCCTGAAGGCCTACGTCGAGGCCGGCCAGGTCGAGGACCTGACCGACTGGTTCAACGGGCAGACCGACCTGAAGAACTCGATCTTCCCGTCCGCCTTCACGGCGGCGACCGTCAACGGCAAGCTCTACGCCGTGCCTGGCGAGACGGTCACGCCGATCGTGCTGTTCTACGACAAGCGCTCGTTCGAGAAGATCGGCGCCCAGCCCCCGCAGTCGTGGGGCGACATCATGGACCTGGTGCCGAAGTTCAACGAGAAGGGCATCGCGCCGTTCTCGCTCGGCGGCCAGTCCCGCTGGACCAACATGATGTGGCTGGAGTTCCTGTTCGACCGGATCGGCGGCAGCGAGGTCTTCCAGAACATCTACGACGGCAAGAAGGACGGCTGGTCCGACCCGTCGGCACTGAAGGCGCTCGACGAGATGCAGAAGCTGATCAAGGCGAACGGCTTCATCAAGGGCTTCTCCTCGATCACCGCCGACTCGAACGCCGACCAGGCGCTGCTCTACACCGGCAAGGCCGCGATGATGCTGCACGGCGCCTGGACCTACGGCAACATGAAGTCGTCCGGCAAGGACTTCGTCACCGGCGGGCACCTCGGCTACATGAACTTCCCGCCGGTCGACGGCGGCAAGGGCGACCCGAGCGACACCGTCGGCAACCCGGGTCAGTACATGTCGATCTCGTCCAAGGCGAGCTCGGGCGACAAGGACACCGCGAAGAAGTTCATCGCCAACAACACCCTCGACGACGCGACCGTCGACGCCTGGGTGAAGTCCGGCAACATCCCGGTGGTGAAGAGCGCGAAGGACAAGCTCTCGTCGATCACCGACAAGAACGACTCCGAGTGGCTGAACTTCGTCTACGACACCGCGGCGAACGCGAAGAACTTCGCCCAGTCGTGGGACCAGGCCCTCAGCCCGACGCAGGCCGAGACCCTGCTCGACAACATCGCCAAGCTCTTCCAGCTGTCCATCTCGCCGCAGCAGTTCGCCGACAACATGAACGCGGTGATCGGCCAGTGAACCTGTTGAACATCGAAGGCCAGGAGACTCCATGACCGTGACCGCTCCGCCCGTCGTCCCGGCGACCGGCCGCAATGTCTCGTCCGGCGCCGGGGGGGCCGGCGTCGGGCGGAGCGGTCCGGTCGCCTGGATGGTGCTGCCCGCGCTGGTGCTGTTCGTCGTGTTCGGGGTCGTGCCGCTGGTCGGCGTGGTCGTGCTCAGCTTCACCCAGTGGGACGGCCTCGGCGCGATCCACGCGAACGGGTTCGCGAACTGGCGCTCGGTGCTGTCCGATCCGCAGACGTGGCACAGCGTCCTGGTGACCTTCGAGATCATGATCCTGTCCTGGGCCGTGCAGACCCCGATGAGCCTGCTGCTCGGCACGTTCCTGGCCGGCCGGCAGCGGTACCGCGCGTTCCTGGCCGTGCTGTACTTCATCCCGCTGCTGCTCAGCTCGGCCGCGATCGCGATCACGTACAAGGCCCTGCTCGATCCGAACTTCGGCCTCGGCGCGGGCCTGCACATCGGCTTCCTTACCCAGGACTGGCTCGGCAAGAGCAACCTCGCCATCGGCGTAGTGATCTTCATCGTGTCCTGGCAGTTCATCCCGTTCCACTCGCTGATCTACCAAGGCGGCGTCCGGCAGATCCCGACCACGATGTACGAGGCCGCCTCGATCGACGGCGCCGGCCGGATCCGGCAGTTCTTCAGCATCACCGTGCCGCAACTCAAGTACACGATCATCACGTCGTCGACGTTGATGGTGGTCGGTTCGCTGACCTTCTTCGACCTGATCTTCGTGCTGACCGCGGGCGGCCCCGGTGACGCCACCCGGGTCCTCGCGCTCGACATGTACAAGCGCGGCTTCATGTCCAACCAGATGGGCCCCGCCAGCGTGATCGCGTCCATGATCGTGCTGCTCGGCCTGGTGCTCGCACTGCTGCTGCGGCGGCTCGGCGGCAGTACGACGGCCAGCCAGCAGGAAGGTGCCTGAGATGGCGATCGCAACCACCTCGAGTACGTCGACCCGCCGCGCCCGCGGCGGACCGGTGCGCGCACACAAGCTGCTCCAGCTGAACTGGTTCGGCGGCCTGGCCGGCTGGATCTGGCTCGCGATCGTGGTGATCCCGCTGTACTGGATCGTGGTCACCAGCTTCAAGGACCAGAGCGACTACTTCACCCAGAACCCGTTCGCCCTGCCGTCCGCACCGACGTCGGAGAACTACAAACTGGTCATCGAGTCCGACTTTCCGCGGTACTTCATCAACAGCGTGATCGTCACGATCGGCACGATCATCCCCGCAGTCGGGATCTCGTTCATGGCGGCGTACGCGATCATCCGCGGCGCCGGCAGCAGATTCCTTGCCGGGGTCAACGGTATGTTCCTGATGGGGCTGGCGATCCCGCTGCAGGCGACGATCATCCCGGTCTACCTGCTGATCATCAAGATGCACCTGTACGACAGCCTGCTGGCACTGATCCTGCCGTCGGTCGCGTTCTCGATCCCGCTGTCGGTGCTGGTGCTGTCGAACTTCATCCGCGACGTACCCAAGGAACTGTTCGAGTCGATGCGGGTGGACGGCGCGACCGAGTGGGGCATGCTCCGCACACTCGCGTTCCCGCTGACCCGGCCGGCGCTGGTGACCGTCAGCATCTACAACGGCCTGGCCGTCTGGAACGGGTTCCTGCTGCCGCTGATCCTGACCCAGAGCCCGGACAAGCGCACGCTGCCGCTGGCGCTGTGGACCTTCCAGGGCCAGTACAGCGTGAACGTCCCGGCGGTCCTCGCGTCCGTCGTCCTCACCACGCTGCCAATCGTCATCCTGTACGCCGTCAGCCGCCGCCAACTGCTCAGCGGCCTCACCGCGGGCTTCAGCCGCTAGAGACGTCTACTCCCGGGCCTGATCGCCCACGACGCGAGCGCCAGCACGGCGAACGCCGCCGGGGCGATCATCCCGGAGTACACGTGCTCGGCCGCATTCGAAGCGGCGGCGCCTGTCATGTTGATCAGAACTCCGGCGTACGCCCACTCCTTCAGCCGCGGCAGGCGAGGTGCCAGCAGGACGACCGCCGCCGCCAGCTTGGCGAGACCGAGGATCGTCGCGAGATAACTCGGATATCCCAGGTCGATCATCATCGGGTAGAACGGCGGCAGCCGGAACAGATCCATCGCGCCGCCGACGGCACACTCCCCCACGACGACTGTGGTCACTGCCCAGTACGTCCCGGTCCTCATCGGGATCACCTTCTATCGAAACGGTACCGTACTCTTACGCTAACGGTACGATAGCGTTTCGATGGAGGTGGATCAATGGTCTCGCGTGGTGACGGTGCCCGGCAGCGGATGCTCACGGCTGCGCTCGGCGTGCTCGACGAGTCGGGGTTGGCCGGCTTCACGATGGAGGCGGTCGCGCGGCGGGCCGGCGCGAGCAAGGCGACGCTGTACCGGCGCTGGCCGACCACCGGGGCGCTGTTGGTCGACGCGATGGACACCACCTTCCGCCCGTTGCCGACGCCGGACACGGGGTCGGTGGTTTCCGATGCCACGGAGATCCTCACCGCGTTCGTGACGCTGCTCGAGCGTACGCCGTTCCCCCGCCTGCTGGCCGCGTTCATCGACGCCGCCGAGCGCGATCCCGCGCTGTCGAAACTGCACACCGATCTCACCAGCCGCCGCCGCGAGCCGATGCTCGTCGTCCTGGCCCGCGGTCGCGAGCGCGGGGAAATCGGCCCGGACACCGATCCCGAGCTGACCACGGACCTGCTCACCAGTCCGTTCTTCTACCGGCACTTCGTTGCCCACCGCCCCATTCCGCGCGGAATGGTCGCCGAGGTCGTCGAACGGGTGCTGTCGCCGAAGACCTGACGGGTCCCGTCGGCCAGGACGACCAGACCGGTGCGGGACCGCATCCACTCGAGACCATCCGCGCCGAGAGCGAAGGCCGCGGTCGCGTCGATATCGGCCTGGGTCAGCGACTGATGGACCACGGTCACCGACGCGAGCAGGGCCGGCGTCGTACCGGTGCGAGCGTCGGTGATGTGGTCGCCGCGCCGGTGCAGCCCGGAGGTAGCGATCGCGCCGTTCCGGATCGGCACCATGGCGACCACCTTCTCCGGCGCATGGGGGTCCTCGATCCCGATCCGCCAGCCGATCGAGTGCGGACCGCTCCGGCAGGTCAGGTCGCCGCCGGCCGAGAGGCAGTAGTCCGTGCCAGGCAGTCTGTCGAAGGCGTGTGCGGCCCGCTCGACGGCCCAACCCTTCACCACACCGCTCGGGTCCAGCACCCCGTTACGTCGTACGTCGAACGCGCCGCCGGTCTCGACCCGGGCCTGTTCGCCGAGCGCGAGGACCTCGGCGACCTCCGGCGGACAGTCCGCAACCGCCAGCTCGCCGCGGTTGAGGCGGGAGACGTAAGAATCGGGCCGGTAGGTGCTGAAGATCCGGTCGGCATCCCGCAGTACGTCGAGGGCGTTCGCCCACGCCTCGGTCGCACGGTCGTCGCCCGCGTGCCGCCCGCGCAGCGCCAGGCTGATGGGCATCCCCATCACGTGCTCGACGTACCGCGTGGTCATTTGACCTGGTCCAGAACGCTTTGCAGGGAACGGATGTAGCCGTCGCTGGTCACGGTCGCCCCGCTGACCATGTCGATATCGGCACTCTGCGCCTGCACGGTCTCGTTGATCAGGATCGGCAGCGCGTACTGGTTGATCTCGGCGTCGCGGCGGTTCCCGTTCGGGTACTGCGGAACGCTGACGGCCGTGATCTTGCCGCTCTGCACGGTGAGCTGTACCTGGACCGGACCCCATTGCGTCTGCGCGACGTCACCCGTGACTGTCGACGAACCGGGCGCCGACGAGGGCACAGATGAAGGCACAGATGAGGGCGCCGTCGACGGAGCGGACGTACCAGGTCCGGTTTCGTTGCCGCTGGCAAGCGGTGTGGCAGCCTCCGGACCGGAGGTCGACGTGCGGTAGCCGAACAGCAGGACGACGGCCGAGACCGTACCGAGGAACCAGAGCACGATGCGTTTCACGAGATCACCACTTGAACGTTTCCAGATGGAGCCGCTCGGCCGGGAGACCGGCGGCGTCGAGGGTCTGCTTCACCAGCTGCGTCCACGCGTCCGGTCCGCACAGGTAGACATCGCGTTCGGCGATGTCCGGGATCCAGTGCCGAAGCGCTTGCAGGTCGTCGAGCTCGCCCGGCCCCGGGCCGAACCACGAGCCGGGGCCGCGCCGATGACCTGGCAGCGACAGCAGGGACAGTCCGCGATCGCGATGGAGCGCCTGCAGTTCGTTCCTGAAGAGCTGATGATCGGTGTACCGCTGGATCAGGACCGCGTCGCCCGGCGCGTAGTCGAGTCCTTCGGCCAACGCACGCAGCGGGGTGATGCCGACCCCGGCGCCGATGAGCGCGATCCGCCGTGTGGTCCGGGCCCGCGCGCTCAACCGTCCGTACGGTCCTTCGACCAGAACGCGCGTACCCGGACGTACGCCGCCGAGCGCCGCGCTTCCGTCGCCGGCTTCCTGGACTGTGATCCGCAGACTGCGGCCGTCCGGCGCGGCCGACAACGAGTACGGGTTGGCCCGGGTCCAGCCTGGCCGGCCGAGGAACCGCCAGGAGAAGAACTGACCGGCTTCGGTCTGCAGCCGATCCAGCCGCCGTCCCTCGACGTACACCGAGACGATGCGATCGGTCTCGCGGACGACGGCCGTCACTCGCAGCCGGTGCCGGGCATTTCGCCAGACCGGCATCCCGATCCGGAACACCAGGATCGCCGCGGCTGTCAGAGCCCAGGCGGTCCACCAGAAGACGGTCCGGCTGGTCGACGCGAGGAAGTCCTGACCGGTCCAGAGCTGGTGCGGCAGCGCGAGTCCGACGCCGAGGTATGCGTACAGGTGCAGGAGATGCCACGACTCGTACCGGATCCGTCGCCGCGCAGCCTTGATGCTCGTCACCACGGTCAGACACAGGCAGACCGTGCCGGCCACCGCGAGCAACATGCCCGGGTAGTCGACCGTCAGGTCCCACAGCGTCGCGGGCGTGCGGCCCAGCTCCCCCGCCGCGTATCCCCAGGTGATGGTGACGAGATGCGCCAGCATCAGGTTGAACGACGTGAACCCGGTCAGGCGGTGGATCCGCGCGAGCCGATCCTGCCCGTACGCCGCTTCCAGCAGCGGCACCCGAGCCATCAGCAGGACCTGAGCGAGCAGCAGGACAGCGGCGAGCAACCCGGTGAGCCGGCCGAGTGACGTGAGGCCGGTCGCCCAGCCGCCGAGCTCCTGGACGCCGCCGTCCGCCACCCACCAGTACGTGACCAGCAGCAGGCTCAGCCACAGGACCACGAACGCGCAGGTGCGCACCGTGTCGTCGGCGTGAGCCCGCCGGCCCGGCGCTTCGACCATGGCGACTCCTCGGGGATGACTGCATCCCAGTGTCGGGTCGCCTGCTGAGCGCATCCTTCGGCTTGGCTGTGAGCCCGCTGTGAAGCGGCCGTTTCAGGAAAGCCGTTCACTGTTGCCCGCGGCCAAGGAAATGGCTATTGTTGGGTGTTTGTACGGGCAATAAAAAAGACGCCCTTTCGGGGCATCTGTTTATAGATTAGCAGATGCGATCGGGGGTTCGCAAGAGCATGGGGGCAGCGTGACGGATCAGCTACTCGCGGACGAGATCACCGCAGAACAAGGAGAAGTGGACCGGATGTACGACCGGCTGGACATCCTGCGCGAACGAGCCAAGAGCGAACTCGACCGGGTACAGCTCGAGGAAACCACCGGCACCGACCAGTCCTACACCGAACGCGAATCGTTCACCGACCTGTTTTCCGGGCGATTCTCGCAGTTGTCGTCGGTCGAACGCGGATTGTGTTTCGGCCGGATCGACGAAACCGCCGGAGAACAGTTCCACATCGGCCGGATCGGATTGTTCGACGACGACTACGAACCGATCCTGGTCGACTGGCGGACGCCGGTCGCGCAGGTGTTCTACAGCGCCACCGCAGCCGAGCCGCTCGGCGTCAAGCGCCGCCGGCACATCCGGTTGCGCGGCCGGACCGTCGTCGGAGTCGACGACGACCTGCTCGATCTCGAGGCGCTCGGCGACGGCGAACGCAGTACGTTGATCGGCGAGGCCGCGCTGCTCTCGTCGCTGACCGCGAGCCGCACCGGCCGGATGAACGAGATCGTCGCGACGATCCAGTCCGAGCAGGACCGGATCATCCGGGCCAGCCTGCCCGGCGTCCTCGTCGTACAGGGCGGCCCGGGGACCGGGAAGACCGTGGTCGCGCTGCACCGCGCGGCGTACCTGCTCTACACGCATCGCGAGCAGCTCGGGCGCAGCGGCGTACTCGTGGTCGGGCCGAACAGCACGTTCCTGCGCTACATCGACCAGGTGCTCCCGTCGCTCGGCGAGACCGACGTCGTGCTCGCCACGATCAGCGAGCTGTACCCAGGTGTCTCGGCGACCGCGCCGGAGTCGGCCGAGGCCGCCCGGATCAAGGGCGACCTGGCGATGGCCGACGTACTCGCGGAGGCGATCAGCCGGTTCCGCGTCGTACCGACCGCGCCGATCAAGCTGAAGGTCGACCAGCACGAGCTGGTGCTGCGCCCGAGCGCGATCCGCAAGGCGCAGCAGAGCGCGCTCACGGCGCGGGAGCAGCACAACCGGGCCCGCCCGCTCTTCGTACGACGGATCCTGAAGACGCTGACGAACCAGATCGTCGAACGGATCGGACGCCAGTACGTCGGAGCCGTCGACATCGAGGACATCGAGAAGGAGCTGTCCGAGGACGACCGCGTCCTGGAGCTGCTCGACCGTCTCTGGCCGGAGCTCACGCCGCAGCTCCTCATCTCGGTGCTGTTCTCGTCGGCGGACCGATTGGCCGCCGCCGCACCACAGCTCACCGACGACGAGCGCACCGCCGTACTGCGGCCTGCGACGGCCGACTGGGCTCCGTCCGATGTCGCGCTGCTCGACGAGGCCGCCGAGCTGCTCGGGGAAACCAGCGGAGTCGTTGCCGGACGCAACCGCCAGGCCGCCGAGGAGGCCGCTGCGGTCGAGGCCAACCGTGAGTACGCACACGGCGTGATCGACATCGGGCTGACCGCCGAGCGGATCGAGATCATGCCCTGGGAGATCGAGCAGTTCAAGGACCTGATCGCGCAACGCACGCGCCTGATCGAGAACCCCTTCACCCTGGCCGAGCGCGCGGCGTCGGACCGCACGTGGGTCTTCGGCCACGTCATCGTCGACGAGGCGCAGGAACTGTCCGCGATGGACTGGCGCATGCTGATGCGCCGCTGCCCACGCCGCTCGATGACTCTCGTCGGCGACATCGCCCAAACCGGCTCGGCCGCCGGCGTCCGTTCCTGGTCCGACCTCCTGGACCGCTACGCCCCACGTCGCTGGCGCACCGCCGAGCTAACAGTCAACTACCGCACCCCCGCGGAGATCATGGCGGTCGCCGCCAACATCCTCACCACCATCGACCCAACCCTCACCCCACCAACCTCAGTCCGCCGCACCGGCACCGAGCCGACGATCTGCAGCGTCCCCACCGACGAACTCACCGACGCGCTGGCGGCCGCGATCAAGACCTCGCGCGAAGCAATCGACGACGGTCATCTAGCGGTCATCGTCCCAACCTCCCGCTACGACCAGTTCGCTCGCGCCATCCCCGACATCGCCCACACCCACGACCCGTCTGTCCTGGATGCAGACGTCGCCCTCCTCGACGTAGCCCAATCAAAGGGCCTCGAGTTCGACGCTGTCATCATCGCCGACCCAACCACGATCGTCGCCGAGTCCTCCCGCGGCCTTTCTGATCTCTACGTAGCCACCACCAGAGCCACCAAACACCTCACCATCCTCGGAGACCTCCCGGACGTCTTGTTTTCAAGGGATTACGACCAGTCGGCTACCACGTGAGCTGGTGCGCTGCCAGGCTGACTCGATCTCGCTCAGCGGCACGCGATCGATCCTGAAGGTGAGGTCGCCGGCGCGGGTCCAATCGACGACTTGTTGATAGGACTCACCCATTGCCTCCGGCGTCAGGTTGCGGGCGGCGCCGTACAGCTCGACGCCGGAGGTGCGGAGGGCTGATGCGGGTACGGCGAGGTCGGGGCCGGCGACGTCGCCGATCTGGACGATGCGGGGTCGGGGTGGTGAAGGCGAACGTGTCCGGGGTGAGGGCGCGGAGCAGGACCTCGGTCGGGCGGCCCCAGAGGAAGTCGAGGACCACGTCGTACCCGCCGGCGTCGGCGTACGCCTGCTGCAGCTCGTCGTCGGCTGTATTGATGACAGCATCGGCGTCGAGCTCGGCGAGTTGGGTGTCGTCGCGGCCGGTTGCCACGATGCGTCCCGCGCCGAGCAGGCGTGCGACCTGGACGGCCAACCGCCCGGCGACACCCGTTGCGCCTTGGACCAGGACTGTCTCGCCCGGCTGCAGGCCGGCCGCGGTCTTCATCGTCAGCGCGGTGATCGCAGACGCCATCACGGTCGCGACGGCCGGATCGATCCCGTCGGGAATCGGTGCGTACGCCCCCTCCGGTACGACGGTCTTCTCCGCGAGCGCGCCGTACGGCGAACGCACGTTGCCGAAACCGACCACCGTCCCGTCCGGCAACCGGCCGATCCCGTCGAAGACCGGGATCATCGGCAGCTCCCCGAGATACTTCCCGCTCGCATAATGCTTGCCGGCGGCAACCGCCTTGTCGACGTTCTCGACCGCGGCCGCGAGCACCTCGATCACCACCTCACCCTCGGCCGGCACCGGGTCGGGGAACTCCTCGTACCGCGGGACACCGCCCACTTCGTGCAGCACAGCAGCCTTCATGACACACCCCTCTCTAACACCGTTAGAGTCACTCTAACACTGTTAGACTCCAGCCCGTGAGCCTCGACCGGACCAAGATCGTCGACGAGGCGGTCGCGCTGCTCGACGCCGAAGGACTCGACGGGGTCACGCTGCGGAAGCTGGCCGCCCGCCTGGGCGTCCAGGCCCCGACGCTGTACTGGCACCTGCCCAACAAGGCCGCCCTGGTGACCGCCATCGCGGAGGCGATCGTTCCCGACCCCACCCCGGCGGCGCCTGACCAGCCATGGCAGGAGTGGCTGACCGACTTCGCCCTGCAGTTGCGCGCCGCGCTGCTCGCTCATCCGGACGGCGCCCGGGTCGTCTCGATGGCGCAGCTCTCCCGGCAGACGGCGGCGTGGTCCGAGCTTGCGATGAGTACGCTCGCCGACCGCGGCATCCCCCTCCACAACGCGCGCATCATCGTGCTCACGGTCGAGCGCTTCACGGTCGGCCACGCGCTCGAGGAGCAGTCACCCCGGCCGGACACCGCCGATTTCGATCTCGAGCAGTACAGGGCGGCGTACCCGGTGTCGATGCGCGCGATCACGGAGTACTTCACGCCTGGTCGGGACGTCGATGACCTGTTCCGGGACTGCCTCGAAGTGGTCGTCGAGGGGGCCTCCGTGATCGCCCGGCAGTGATAGTGCGGTCACTGTTGGTGAGATCGCTGGGCAAATGTGTAAATTCCGTAACAGGGAGAGTGCCTGAGGTACTCCACCTGACGTAATCTGCCCAACCATGCACAGAGGCGAACGGCGGGCCAAGCGGCCCAATGTCGTGATGTCGGTGTTCGTGTTCCTGCTGGTCAGTGTTCTCGCCGGAGCACTGTTCGCCGGACTGGCCCTCCCCTTCGCCGGTCTGGTCGGCGTGACGACGGCCACCGCACACGACACCGTGCAGTACCTGCCCCAGGATCTGAAGACCGCGCCGCAGGCCGAGACCACCGTGATCCAGGACGCGGACGGCAAGACCATCGCGAGGCTGTACCAGCAGAACCGGACGCCGGTGACGCTGAAGCAGATCAGCCCGGTCATGCTCAAGGCGATCGTCGCGATCGAGGACGACCGGTTCTACGAGCACGGCGCGATCGATGCCAAGGGCACCCTGCGCGCGATGCTGCGCAACCAGTCGTCGGGCGGAGTACAGCAGGGCGGTTCGAGCATCACCCAGCAGTACGTGAAGCTGAACCTGATCAACAAGGCCCGCACGCCGGAGGAGGTGAAGGAGGCCACCGCCGAGACGTACGAGCGCAAGATCGCCGAACTGCGCTACGCCATCGCCGTCGAGAAGGAACTGAGCAAGAACCAGATCCTGAACGGCTACCTGAACCTGGCCTTCTTCGGCGACCGCTCGTACGGCGTCGAGGCCGCGGCCATGCACTACTTCGGTGTCCACGCCGCGAAGCTGAACCTGCCGCAGGCCGCGATGCTGGCCGGCCTGGTGAAGAACCCGACCGGGTACGACCCGATCGACAGCCCGACCCGGGCCAAGGCGCGTCGCGACGTCGTACTGCGCCGCATGCAGGAGCTGAACATCATCACCGCCAAGCAGGCGGCGGACGCGATCAGGACGCCGGTGATCGACCCCACGAAGGTCCGGGTCGCCCCGAGCGGCTGCGCGAACTCGAAGTACCCGTTCTTCTGCGAGTACGTGGTGTCGAAGCTGAAGGCGAACACCGCGTTCGGCAAGACCCCGGAAGAGCGCGAGAACTACATCGAGACCGCCGGTCTGGTGATCAAGACTTCGCTCGACCAACGGATCCAGGCGGCCGCGCAGACCTCGATCAACGCGCACTCCAAGGCCGGCGACCAGGCCGTTGCCGCGATCACCATGGTCGAGCCAGGTACGGGCCTGGTGAAGGCGATGGCGCAGAGCCGTCAGTACGGCGGTAAGAAGGGACAGACGGCGTACAACTACAACGTCGAGAAGTCCTACGCCGGCGGCTTCGGCGGCTTCCAGAACGGGTCGACGATGAAGGCCTTCACGATCGCGGCCGCGATCGGCAAGGGCGTGCCGACGACGTACCGGATCAACTCCCCGCAGGTGATCAGCCTCGGCGGCAAGGAGTTCAGCACCTGTAGCGGGCCGACGTCCGTCGACAGCTACAACCCGAAGAACTCGACCAGGACGATCGCCGACCCGTCGATGGTCGACGCGGCGAAGGCCTCCACCAACACCTACTTCCTGCAGTTGTCCCAGCAGATCGGGATCTGCCCGATCGCCACGATCGCGTCGAAGCTCGGCATGTACGACGCGCAGACCCTGAAGCCGCTGCAGCAGGTGGTCTCGTTCACCCTCGGCTCCGCCGGTCTGATCACGCCGCTGATGCTGTCCAACGCGTACGCGACCTTCGCGGCCCGGGGGATGTACTGCAACCCGCAGATCATCACGTCGATCACGATGATCAAGACGAAGAAGGCGATCCCCACGCCGGGCCCGAACTGCCACCGGGTGCTGTCGCCCGGCGTCGCGGACGGCGTCAACTACGTGCTGCACCAGGTGATGATCAACGGCGGAACCGGCTCGAAGCTGAACTTCGGCAAGAGCGACCTGGCCGGCAAGACCGGAACGATCGACGAGAACCAGGCGGTCTGGTTCTCCGGCTACTCGAACAAGCTCGCCGCCGCGGCCGTCGTCGGGGACGCCGATCCGCCGGCGTCGAACCTGATCAAGCAGGTCTTCAACGGCAAGAAGCTGAGGGACGCGTCCGGTTCCGGGACCGCGGGCCCGATCTGGGAGACGGCGATGCAGGGCGCCCTGCAGGGCATCCCGACCAGTAAGTTCACCAAGCCGGACGACAAGATCATCCGCGGTAACGTGAAGGATCTGCCGTACCTGAAGGGCATGACGCCCGCGGAGGCCGGTGCCAAGCTGTTGTCGATGGGCTTCAAGGTCGTCATGTCGCACGGCGATCGCGTCGACTCCGACGCCCCTGCCGGCACCGTCGCCTGGACCAACCCTCGCCAGGAGGACGGCGCACCGGCCGGCTCGATCGTCACGCTGATCATCTCCAACGGCAGCCGGGCCCAGCCCCCGGTCACACCCCCGGTCATCCCACCGGTGGTGCCGCCCACGATCAAACCGCCGCCCAACATCCCGACCTGCATGCCGTGGGATCCCAAGTGCCACCCTCGCCGAGGAGGCTGACGCCCCGAAGTAGGACACGCGCCGGGGATCACTAGGCTGGGGGCAACACCTAGCTTTTGTGAAAGGACTCCCCCCGTGAGTGTCGATGAGTTGACCGGTCAGGTTGAGCAGGCGCGCAAGGACTACGAGGCGCTGGTGGCCAAGGGGCTCAAGCTTGATCTGACGCGGGGGAAGCCCTCACCCAAGCAGTTGGATGCGGCGAACGGCGTACTGGGTCTGAGCGGCGAGCCCGTGGCTGCGGACGGCACCGACCTGCGGAACTACGGCGGCCTGCACGGCCTGCCGGAGGTGCGGGCGATCTTCGCCGAGGACCTGCAGGTGCCGGTTGAGCAGCTGCTGGCCGCGGGGAACTCGAGCCTCGAGCTGATGCACGACGCGGTCGTGTTCGCGCTCCTCGGCAAGGTGCCCGGCGCCGAGAAGCGGTGGGCCGACGTCGAGGGTCTCGCGTTCCTGTGCCCGGTGCCGGGGTACGACCGGCACTTCGGGATCTGTGAGCGGTACGGGATCAAGATGATCCCGGTGCCGATGACGCCCGAGGGTCCGGACATGGACGTCGTCGAGCGGCTGGTCGCGGAGGACGCCGCGATCAAGGGCATCTGGTGCGTGCCGAAGTACAGCAACCCGGACGGCACCGTGTACTCCGACGAGACGGTACGGCGGCTGGCCGCGATGGAGACCGCGGCGCCGGACTTCCGGATCTTCTGGGACAACGCGTACGCCGTGCACCACCTGACCGACTCCCCCGCGAAGATCGCCGACGTACTCGCGCTCTGCGCGGAGAACGGCCACCCGGACCGGGCGTTCGTGTTCGGGTCGAGCTCGAAGATCACGTTCGCCGGCGCCGGTGTCGCGTTCTTCGGGTCGTCGCCGGCGAACATCGAGTGGTGGCTGAGCCACACGGTCAAGCGGAGCATCGGGCCGGACAAGATCAACCAGCTCCGGCACGTGCAGTTCCTGCGCGACGCCGACGGACTGCGGGAGCACATGCGGACGCTGGCCGAACTGATCCGGCCGAAGTTCGACGCCGTCGACAAGATCCTCACCGCGGAGCTCGGCGGCACCGGGCTCGCGTCCTGGACCGCTCCGGCCGGCGGCTACTTCATCAGCCTGGAGGTCCCGGAGGGCTGCGCCAAGGAGGTCGTCGCCAAGGCGAAGGCAGCCGGTATCGCGATCACCCCGGCCGGCGCCACACACCCGTACGGCGACGACCCGACGGACCAGGTGATCCGCATCGCCCCGACGTACCCCGAACTCCCCGAGGTCGAGGCAGCCATCACCGGCCTCGCCACCTGCGTCCGCCTGGTCGCGGGTGAGAAGCTTCTCGCCGATCAGGCCTGAGGCGGTAGCTCGAAGAGCAGGCAGGTCGACGTTGCGTGGGCGAGGAGTTTGCCGCGTTCGTCGTACAGGTGGGACTCGGCGACCGCCGTACGACGACCGCGGCTGATGATCGCGCCCTCGCAACGAAGTACGCCGGAGTTGACCGTGACCGGCTTGATGAAGCGGGTCATCAGGTCGAGCGACGTGTAGCCGACGCCGGCCGGCAACGTCGAGTGGACGGTGCACCCGGCGGCGGTGTCGAGCAGGGTGGCGATGACGCCGCCGTGCACCGAGCCGAGCGGGTTGTAGTGGAACTCGGCCGCCGGCATGTACACGGTGACCTTGCCTTCCTCGGCCTCGAACCCGGTCGCCCCGACCAGCTGCAGGATCGGCGGCGCCGGGATCAGCCCGTCCCGCATCGCCTGCAGCATCTCGAGCCCGGTCGAGCTGCCGACCCGCGCCGCGGTCTCGGCCGGATCGGTCCAGGTGAAGGTCCGGCTCCGGCTCGCCTGCTGAGTCTCCGTCATGGATCGAGCCTCACATCACCCAGCTGGGTCTGTCAACGAGACCTAGAGCTCACTACGATAGCCGGATGAGTGGCTTGACGACCTACAACGCGCTCGACTGGTCGGTGGCGAACTGCCCGATCGGCCGCACCATGGAGATCCTCGGCGAACGCTGGACGGTCATCGTGCTGCGCGAGGTGTTCAACGGCATCCGCCGGTTCGACGATCTGCGGGTCCGCACCGACATCCCCCGCCAGGTGCTGTCCAACCGGCTCGCCAAGCTCGTCGAGCACGGCATCCTCCGGCGGACGCCGTACCGCGAACCGGGCGCGCGGCAACGGTACGAGTACCGACTCACCGAGCAGGGCCTCGATCTGTACCCGGTCCTGATCGCGATCCGCGACTGGGGCGACAAGTACCTCGCCGGCCCCGAAGGTTCACCGCTCACGATCGAGCACCGCGACTGCGGAGCGCCCGTACACACCGAGCTGTACTGCGAGTCCGGTCACCGGTTGACGACGCCGCGCGACGCCGTACCGCGTCCCGGGCCGGGTGCCCGACGGCGGGCAAACGTATAAGACAAAGGGTTTTCGGTGGACAGGGCTGTTTCTTCGCGGCCCGCAGTGGTTAGGCTGCCATCCGGGGAGGACGGAAAGTGCGGCAGTTCAACACACCACCAGAGTGGCCTGATCCACCGACGCCGGATTGGCGACCGCCACGACGGTGGCAGCCACCCAAGTCCTGGCCGAAGGCGCCGGACCGTTGGGTGTTCTGGGTCGACGAATACGGCCGAGGGGTTCGCGGACCGATCGGGCGGTACGGCGGACCGCGGCGGATCACGACCGCGATCATGGTCGTCGTACCGACAGCGCTGATGGCGCTCGTGCTGCTGAACCCGTTCAGCAGCGACTCGGAGGACACTGCGCCCAGCCTCGGACCGACCGCACCGGTGACGCAGCCTCCGATCGAGCGCAGCGCGAAGCCGGCCCGCGCGGAACGCTCAGGCGTCGCAACGGTGACGTACCGGAGTTGTGCACAGGTCCGTGCGGCCGGGAAGGCGCCGCTGCGCCGCGGCGAACCGGGCTACTCCCGCGCGCTCGATCCCGACGGCGACGGGCTGGCCTGCCCGCCCGTCGTCCGTGGAAGCTCCTGACGGATCCCGTCGTTCCACAGCTCCTGCGTCTGACTGATCCAGAAGGCCGCGAACAGCACGATCAGCGTGCCCTCGATCCACAGCACCGCGTGCTCCCAGCCGAAGAGTTTCTTCCACAGGAACATCAGCAGCGGTACGACCACCATCAGGATCGCGATCACGGAGTACCTGTTGGCCGGCGAGTGCGGGACCGCGTGCTTGCGTTGCTTGCGCCGGAACTGCTCCGCGTTCAGCAGCACGACCGCGACGATGCAGACGAACATCACGATCGCGGCCGCGTAATGCGCGTGACCGATGAACCCGGAACGGTCGGCGAAGAACCATGCCAGCCCGCCGCCGAAGATCAGTACCGCGACGCCGAGGCCGAGCAGGTACATCGGCGTCCAGCCGCGCGGGTCCTTCGCCCGGTCCCGGACGATGAAGACCGCGGTCAGGATCAGGCACGGTACGCCGACGATGAACAACGCGAGCATGTTGTTCGAGACGTTGGCCGCCGCGTCCCCGAGCCCGACCTGCACCGAGTGGCACGTGCCCTGCCCCGGGGTCGGCACCAGCGCGACGGCCGGCGCGAGGATGCCGGCCACGTTCAGCAGGATGTCCTCCGGCTCGGTGTTGCCTTTCAGCACCACCATGCAGACGCCGATCGTGATCAGCGCGCCGACAAAGATCGCCCGCACCGGCGTGTAGTAGTACGCGCTGATCGACGTCTGCAGGCAGCGCGGATCGGTCTTGGACCACTCGATCACCAGCGCAGCGCCGAGCAGGACGATCATCGCCACCATTGCCATCCGCAAGTAGCGGTAGGTCTTGATCGAGTACTCACCCGGCACGGTCATGGTCGCAGTATGCGCGGTTCAGGGCCTGACGACGAGAGGTTGGAACGCAGCTCGGATCGTGGCCGCGGTCGGCCTCACGTCCTGCTCCGTATCGGGAAAACCGACGCCGTTGTAGGTCGTGTAGGTGATCGTCGCCGGACAGACCGACCCGCTGATCTGCAGCTTGCCGGTCCGGATCAGCCGCCCGGTGCGCAGCTCGTACACCCGGACCGGGACCTGGATCTTGTAGAACGTCACCCAGGTGTCCGATCCACCCGAGCCGATGAACGGCGTGTACCGGCACGTCCGCACCGCCGCCCCTTGGCTCTCCTCCCCCGCGCAGACAACCAGCGCGGCGTTGTCGGCCGTGGTCCCCTTCCACTGCGACGGCAGCTTGCTCGTGTATTCACTGGCGCCGGAGAACACCGCACGATTGACGCCGTTGCGAAGCCGCGGCGCGGGGCTGTACTTCGCGGGCGTCGAGCAGTATCCGCCGGACGAGACGAGCCTGCGCACCCGTGCCAGCTCAGCACGGATCTTCGCCTGCAGGATCAGATAGTTGGCGTTCTGTACGCCGACGCGCGCCCGGACCGCCTGCTTCGCGCGCGGGTAGCGGCTCACGAGGAGCTGGTAGGTGCTCCGCGCACTCGCCCAGTCGGTCTTGGCCATCTGTGCGTCGGCGCAGCCGAGCAGCGCGTTCGGCTCGAGCTTCGGGACGAGCGCATTCGGCCGGTCGAGGACGTTGCCGACCGGCTTCCGCGTCCGCAACCAGTTGGTCACCTCCAGACTCGCGCACGAGTCCTTCAACGGAAACCTGGCCACGAACTTGTCGACAGCGTTGCCCACAGGCGGCAGCTGGTTCGGGTCCGCAGCCACAGCCGACAGCTGGTCGAACCCCGCCTTCATCCTGGGTACGTCGACCAGCTTGATCGCGCTCGCCAGCCCGTCCGCGGCATCGTCGATCCGGTCGCACGCCGCGACATCACCCTCGACACGAACGGTCCGCGGCGCGTCCCCGATCCGATGCCCGAGACCGTACTTCGCTTGTGCCGTCCGTACGCCGTCGCAGTCCCCGGCCGTGCGTGCCGCCACCGCCTGCTTGTCGATCCGGTGCGCGTCGTACCGCTCGAACGCGACGCCGCCGAGCACGACGAGCGCGACACCGCCGGCGACCAGCCGCTTGGTGAGATTGACCGCCTGCAGGCGTTGACTACGGGCCAGGAACCAACCGTGGACGATCTGGAGTACGCCCCATCCGAGCAGGGCGAACTCGTAGCCGGTCTTCCGTTGGGTGCACAGCAGCACGACGAGGATCGCCGTACCGACGAGACCGAGGATGCCGAAGAGCCGGCGGCGGATCAGGAAGTAGCCGAGGCCGAGGAACGAAGCGTTGCCTAGGGCAACGGCCAGCGGGTCGTGCGGGCTGAGCTGCTTCGGCGGCGGTCCCGGGTACGGCGTACCTTGCGGGGGCGGAAACTGCTGGTAGCTCATATCCATCGCTCTCGGTTACGGGGCGTCACATCAAGTGTGAGCGAGATCCACCCGCGGTCGCACCCCGATGACCGGTTCCTGACATCAGAGCCGGATCGACTTCTTGTTCATGAACTCCTCGATGCCGGCCGGGCCGAGTTCGCGGCCGAGGCCGGAGCGTTTGATGCCGCCGAACGGGAGGTCGGCCTGTGATCCGCCGGCGCGATTGAGGTAGACCATGCCGGCGTCGATCTGGTCGGCGACACGGCGGTTGCGGTCGGGGTCGGTGCCCCAGACGGACGCGCCGAGACCGAACGGGGTGTCGTTGGCCAGCCGGATCGCATCGACTTCGTCGTCGGCCCTGAAGACGATGACGACCGGGCCGAAGATCTCCTCGTAGTACGCGTCCATGTCCGGGGCGACGTCGGTGAGGACGGTCGCCTCGAGGTACGCACCGGGCGTGATGCGGCGTCCGCCGGCGCGCAGCGTCGCGCCCTGCTCGATCGCCTTGGCGACCTGGGCGGCGACCTCGTCGGCGGCAGCGGTCGAGGCGAGCGGCGGGAGCTTCGTCGACGGGTCGGACGGGTCGCCGGGGACGTAGTACTCCGCGACGCGTTTGGTCAGGCGGTCGACGTACTCGTCGTAGATGTCGGCGAGGACGATCATCCGCTTCGGCGCGTTGCACGACTGGCCGCAGTTCCGCATCCGCGCGGTCGCGGTGGCGTTGACGGTCTCGTCCATGTCGTCGGTGTCGAGGATGACCAGCGGGTCGGAGCCGCCGAGCTCGAGCACGGTCTTCTTGAGATTCTTGCCGGCCTCGGCCGCGACCGAGATCCCGGCCTGCTCGCTACCGGTCAACGAGACGCCCGCGATCCGTGTGTCCGCAAGGATCCCGGGGATCTGCCGGCTCGATGCGAACGTGTTCACGTAGACGTCTGCCGGTACGCCGGCCGTGTGCAGGATCTCCTCGATCGCGCGCGCGGACCGCGGGCAGATCGAGGCGTGCTTGAGCAGGATCGTGTTGCCGAGCACGAGGTTCGGCGCGACGAACCGGGCGACCTGGTAGCACGGGAAGTTCCACGGCATGATCCCGAGCAGCGCGCCGATCGGGCCCTTCGTGATGACGGCCCGGCCGCCTTTGATGTCGATCGGCTCGTCCGCGAGCAAGGCCGGACCGTGCTCCGCGTAGTACCGGAAGATGTCGACGACAATGCCGACCTCGCCACGGCCCTCGTTGATCCGCTTGCCCATCTCCAGCGTCATGATCCGCGCCAACTCGTCGGCCCGCTCCTCGAACAGGTCCGCGGCCCGGTCCACGATCGCCGCCCGCTCATCCACCGGTCGACGTCGCCAGTCCGGGAAGGCGTCGTACACCCGCCCGATCGCCGCCCGCACCTCCTCCTCGGTCGAGTTGGCCACTTCCTCCACCAACTGCCCACTTGCCGGGTCGGTGACTGAGTACATCGCTTCCTCCATCCAGAGCCGGGACCTGCTCACCATACTGTATACAGTGAGCCGATCTGTTGTAGTCCGGCGTCTCAGCAGGCATGCTCGATGTTCCGCCCACTTCGTCGATCGGATGCCCGCCCGTGTCTGAGCAACGGAAAGTTCGTCGTGTCCTGCGGCTGGTTGCAGTGCTGGCCGCCGTCTCGGTGCCGTCGATGGCACTTGCGTCGCCCGGTGCGGCTCCCCCGGATCCTGCGAATGCCTGGCAGTACCCGCACTGGCCGCAGCAGCAGCCCTGGCAGCAGTCGGGGCCGGACTTGCGGGTCGCGAAGACGACGGCGACCGGGCTGCCGGGGCCGATCGACCCGCAGAACTGGGAGAACCCGGACCACATGACGTGGGACGACTACGTCAAACCGCCGGGGACGAACTGGGCCGACCCGAACGTCAAGGGTTCGGTCCGCACGTTCAAGGGCGCGCTGGTGCTGCTCGACTACCCGAACCAGGACTTCGTCATCACCAAGCCGAAGGGCTCGACCGTGTTCGGCAACCCGAGTGCGGCGGCGAACGGCGTACCGCGGGACCAGGTCCCGGCGTTCTACCACGACTTCTTGAACAAGCCCGAGCCGCTCAACCACGGGCACACGCTGCACGAGTATTGGATGGAGGACTCCGGCGGCCGGTACGGCGTCGACCTCACCGCGTTCGGCCCGTACCGGCTGCCGGGGAAGTCGCACGAGTACGGCATGGAGTTCCAGAGCCCGGCGGAGTGCCCGGCCGGCGACAACTGCGACCGCGACATCCGGACCGACGGCAAGGCCGCGTGGGTCGCCGACCAGGGGACCGAAGTGCCGGCCGGCTTCGACTTCGTGTTCTTCCTCAGCGCCGGGCAGGACGAATCGTCCACCTGGCAGGAGTTCGGGATGATGAAGTTCCCGACCAAGGAGGATGTCTCCGACGACTTCGGCCCGCCGGACCCGGCGCTGCCGAACTGGTCCGACACCCGGTACGTCGACTGGACGTCATGGGCCGCCGGCGCGTCGATCTGGCCGAACGCGGGCGGCGGCTCGTCAACGCAGGCGGAGAGCTCCGGGATGGGCGTGTTCGCCCACGAGTTCAGCCACATCCTCGGGATCGGCGACAACTACAACAACCCGTACAGCATCCCGGCCAGGCGCGACTACACCGGCCCGTGGGAGATGCTCAGTCGCGGCAGCTTCAACGGCCCGGGCGGTCCACACAGCCGCTGGATGATCCCGGCGACCGGCGGCGCCTCGATGGGCGCTCAACACATGCTGCGCAACAAGGTCAAGCTGCAGATGGTCGACGAGCAGAACGTACTGCGGTTGTCCCGCGAGGCGCTCGCGTCGTCAGGTGTCGTGATAGCGAACGTCACCGCGCGCAGCGTGAACCCCGGCGCGAAGGACCTGTCCGGCGTCAACGTCGAGCTCGGCGGCGCGGGCGATCTCGACGCGCCGTGCGACGTGAACACGGACCCGATGTGCGACGGCCGCGGGTACCAGAACTACACGGTCGAGGTGGTCGACCGGATGGGTACGGACTCGTTCACGCCCGATTCCGGCGTACTGCTGACGAAGACCAAGAACCAGGACCGGGCGCCGTTCGAGTGGGTGATCGACGCGAACCCGCAGGACATCAACCTGACCGACTACGTCCTGCCCGACGGCACGAAGGTCCCGATCACGATCGGCGACTACCGCCAGCTGTCGGACGCGCTCTTCCACGCCGGCACGAACTCCGGCAGCGAGTACGAGTACACCGACACCGCGAACCGCCTGCACTTCTACATCACCAACGTCCACCGCGACCGCAAGGGCGTGCTGTCGTACACGGTCGCGATCCGCTCGCTCGACGGCTCGGGCGCGCAGAAGCGCGGCGTACGCCTCCTGCCCACGGTCGCGAAGCCGGACCGCAGCGGCGTACAGACCTGCAACTTCCGCCTGACCAACACGGGCAAGGCCGGTACGACGTCCGGCCCCGAGGACATCACGCAGTACCTGAAGGGCGACGTCTACCGGCTGTCCGCCAAGGCCAACGGCTGGCCCGTCGCCCTCCCCAACGCCCTCGCGACCGCCAACGCCGGCCAGCAGGTAACCGTCCCCGTCTACACCAAGCCCGGCACCGGCCCGATCGGCAAGATCACCCTCACCGCCACCTCCGAAAGCGACCCGACCAAGACCTCAACCGCGACCTGCCTCGCCATCAAGCACTGACCGCAACGCGCCGGGCGTCCAACGTGACCTGACGCCCGGCGCCGCGAGCAGATAGTCGACCACGCGGTCGATCCCCCAGCCGTGCGCTTCCACCAGGCCGGTAGCGATCCAGCGCAGGTACGGCGCGGCCGGGGCGGAGGGCTCGAGGTCGGCCACGGTTCCGTGGGTGACGGTGAACATCGGTAGGCCGTCGCGTTCGCCGAGGCGGGCCACGGTCTCGTAGCGGCCCGGGCCCATCGTGTGGAGTGAGTCGACCATGGGCAGCAGGCCGGCGAGGTCCACGGCGAACTCGCCGCCGGGCTCGCGGCGCATCTCCTGGGCGGCGACGTCGCCGAGTTGGTCAGGTGTGAGGAGGTACGCGCGGCCGGCCACGATCCCGTCCGCGCTCGCGTCGTAGAAGGCGGAGCCGCCGCCCCAGACCTTCGACGTACCGGCGAAGACGAGGCCGCCGGGGAACTCGACGCCGGCGATCGCTTCCGGGTCGCTGTGGTCGCGGCAGCCCGGATAGACGCGTGCTCCGCCTTCGGGACGGCCTCCGGCCAGGTAGCAGCGGAACCGGTCGAGTGCGAGGTTGGATCCGTAGGCGACGTACCAAACTCGCTGCATGAAACCCCTTCAGAGCGGGAGCGGGCGTTCCGCGAAGGCCTGCTCGGCTTCGGCCAGCACGATCCGGGAAGCATCACGGTACCGGCGATCCGCGTCCGCCGGGCTGTCTCCCACCGCCGTCAGCCCGAGCCGGCCGCGCTCGGTCAGGCAGCTGATCATGTGGAACACGATCCCGACCTGCCGCGACTGGTCGAAGTGCAGCCCGTTGCGGGCGACGATGTCGAACAGGTCCGCCGGCCCGAGCCCGGTGAGCAGCTCCGACTCGAGGTGGTCCGTCGCGACCAGGTGCTTCTCCTGCCCACTCGGTGTCAGGAACAACGCCGTCTGCGGGTCGTAGCGCCCGTCGGTGAGGAACTGCAGCGTGAGGAACGGATGCGTCGTACCGCCCTTGCGCAGGTTGAGTTCGATCGCGTACGCCGACCAGCCGACCGCACCGCGGACCACGACGAAGTCGACCGCGAACCGCCCGAGCGCGCCCTCGTCCGCCAGCCGCTGCCCGATCACCGCCGCATGCTCGGTGATCATCCGCGCGTACTCCGGCGCCGCCGGGAACACACACCCGAGATAGCTCTGCCCACTCGCCCCGCCGAGCAGCTGATCGTGGGTCGACAGCAGCTCAACCTTCCCGCCGGGCACGACCCGCAGCTGGACACTCGGGCTGCGCAACTCGTCGCCGACGATCCGCTCCTCGACGATCCCACCGTTCTCCGCGAACTTCGCGATGTACACGTCGAACGGCGTCGTCACGGACTCCAGCTCCATCTCGCGAAGTCGCTGCAACACCTCGTCCCGCTCCCCCACCGCGCCGGGCGCCGGCAGCCCCTTCAACCGGACCACCGCATTACCTTCACCGGAAACGCCCTCGTTGAGCTTCACGATCACGCTGTCCATCGCCGGCCGCTCGGCCCGCATCGTCAGCAGCGCGTCAGCCAGATCGTCCAGACTCCGCAGGTCTTCCTTCCCCAGCGGATGCGGTACACCGAGCTCCCCGAACAACCGCCGGCACCCGGACTTCGACCCCAACGGCGCGAGCCGCGGATCAGCGGCGTACATCGGAATCCCGAGACTGATCGCGACATCCCGCTCGAGCTCGGTCGTGTTGTACGGAACCAGATGCGACCGCATCCGATTCGGAATCAGATCAGCAATCCGCTGCAACAACCGCGGCCGAGCCAACAACTTCTCACTCAGCGACACCGGCGACGCATCATCCACCGAGATCAACGACAACCGCGCCCGAGCATGACTCGGAATCACCCCCGGCAACAACGACAGGTAATACTCAATGATCTCCGGCGCGATCGGCATCGAAGTCACATAAACCATCCGCAACCGCGGCTCCCGCAACAAGATCAACAAAAACAAGAACCGCTCCTCGTACGCCTGCATCAAGGTCCCGGTCTCAGCCTCGGTCTTGTCGAGTGTCAGCGACGGTACGACGATCACCGACTCGTCGTCATAGTTGCGCCGCATCGCGTCCCACACGCCGGCCATCCGCTCCTGCAGCAGATCGAACCGCTCGTACCGCTCGGCCTCGGTCAACGCCGACAGCACGCGCTCCGTCCGGTCGGGCGCCGTCCACAGATCACCGGTCATGATGCAATCCTCGAGTTGTCGAGCCCACGGATGCTGTAGGCATGCACGGTCCGGCTGAAGCCGCGAACCTCCCGGAGTCCCGCGTCCTCGCCCAGGACCCCGTCCCCGGCGGCGCTGAAGACTCGTTCGGTCGCGAGGATCTGCCAGGGGTCGGCATCCGCGCACAGCCGGGCGGCGAGGTTGGTCACGCTGCCGATCGCCGCGTAGTCGAGTCGCCCGTCGAATCCGATCGTGCCCAGCGTCGCGTAGCCCTGCGCGGCCCCGATGCCCAGCGACAGATCGTGGCCGCGCCGGCTCCAGGCCTCGGCCAGTCCACGGACTCTGGTGCGCATCGCGACGCTCATCCGCAACGCACGCAGTGGACCGTCCTCGCACCGGACCGGATCGTTGAAGAACACCATCAGGCCGTCGCCGGCGAACCGCTCGAGCGTTCCCTCGAAGCGGAAGATCAGGTCACCGAGCGCGTGGTGGTACTCCTCGAGCACGCCCATCACCTCCTCCGGCTCGCTCGCCTCCGCGAACGTGGTGAAGCCACGCAGGTCACAGAACACGACGACGATCTCGCGCCGGTGACTGGCCAGGAACGACTCGTCGCCGGAATCGACGATCAGCTCGGCGAGTTGCGGACTGAGGAAGCGTCGCAGCCGGCCCATCCGCTGCAGCTGCGAGACCTGGTGCTCGACCCGCGACTCCAATTCCTGGTTCCATCCGGCCAGCTCGGTCGCCTGTCGTTTGATGGTGTCCTGGTACTGCTTGATCCGCGCAAGCGATGCGACCCTGGCCAGCAGCTCGCTCTGGTTGATCGGCTTTGTCAGGAAGTCGTCGGCACCGGCCTCGAGCGCCTTCACCTTCTGCTCGTCACCGCTGGCCGTCACCATCACCACCGGCAGGTACGCCGTGTCCACCTGGTCCCGGATCCGCCGGCACACCTCGTACCCGTCGATCCCCGGCATCAGAATGTCCAGCAGGACGAGATCGACGTCCTCGGCACCGATCCGTTCCAGCGCCTGCTCACCCGAGGACGCGGTCAGCACGTCGTACCCTCGCGGGCTGAGGATTGCCTCCAGCAACCGGACGTTCGGCGGCTGGTCGTCGACGACGAGGACTCTGGTCATGTCGTCGCACCGCCGAGTTGGAGAAAGTCGCGCACCTGCTGCGGCAGCCGGCGGATGCTGATCGGCTTCTCGACGTACCCGGTGAAGCCCGACTCGAACGCGTCGTGCCGGTCGTTGTCCATCGCGAACGCCGTCACCGCCACCACCGGTACGGCGTGCTCGCGCTCGCCGGCCCGGATCCGGCGCAGGGCCTCGGCGCCGTCTATCCCCGGCAGCTGCAGGTCCATCAGGATCAGATCGGGATGCTCGGACGCCGCGAGCCGCACCCCGTCCTCACCCGACGTCGCCTCGATCACCTCGTAGCCGGAGAACCGTAGTACGTCCCGCAGCAGTTTGAGATTCTTCGGATTGTCCTCCACCACCAGGATCCGGCCTGGATTCATCGATTCTCCCCCTCGTCGTGGGCGAGCGCTCCGACCGCCCGCAATGCCTGCAGCAACGCGTCCCGGCTGACCGGTTTGACCAGGTAGGCGGCCGCGCCGAGGGCCGCGCCGCGACCCCGTTCGTCGACGATCGACACGATGACCACCGGGATGTCGCGGGTCGCCTCCTCGGCCTTCAGTGCCTGCAGCACCGCCCATCCGTCGATCCCGGGCAGCCGGATGTCCAGCAGTACGGCGGCCGGCCGAACCCGTCGTACTGCGTCCAGCCCGGACTGACCGTCGCCCGCGACGGTGACCCGCACGACCGGGCCGGACAGGTACGCGGTGATCAGCTCGAGCGACGGCCTGTCGTCCTCGATCACCACGACGTCCGTGACCGCCCGGGCCGGATCCGGCCGGACCTCCTTCTCCCTGCTGCGCAAGGAGAATCCGAAGGTGCTCCCGACGCCGACCTCGCTCTCCAGCCACATCCGCCCGCCAAGCAGTTCGACGATCCGCCGCGAGAGCGTCAGGCCGAGCCCGGTCCCCTCCTCCCGGGACGGACCGCGACCTCCCTGTTGGAACGACTCGAAGATCCGCTCGCGATCCTCCGGAGGGATCCCGCGGCCGGTGTCGGTCACGGTGATGTGGACCTCGGCCCCGGACCGCGTCGCGCGGACCACGACCGAACCGCCGTCGTCGGTGAACTTGACGGCGTTCGTCATCAGGTTCAGCACCACCTGCTTCAGCCGGAGCTCGTCGGCGTACACCTCGTCGATGCCGGGTCCGATCTCGACCCGCAGCTCGAGACCGTGGACGGTCGCCCGCTCACGCAGCATCGCCACCGTGGTGTCGAGCAGCCGGCGCAGCGGGAACGTCGTGTACTCCAGCTCCATCCGGCCGGCTTCGACCTTCGACAGGTCGAGAATCTCGTTCAGCAGTTCGAGCAGGTGCTGGCCGGAGCCGTGGATGTCGCGCAGGTACTCCTCCTGCCGCTCGTTCAGATCCCCGAACATCCGCTCCAGCAGGACCTCGGAGAATCCCAGTACTGCGTTCAGCGGCGTACGCAGCTCGTGCGACATGCTCGCCAGGAATTCGGACTTGTGCCGGCTCGCCACCTCCAGCTCCGCACTCTGCTGCTTGAGCTCGCGGTACAGCTGGGCGTTGAGCAGCGCGAGGGTCGACTGATCGGCGAACATCTCCAGCAGCGCAAGCGTCTCTGCCGAGAACTCACCGGGCCGCTTGCGCCGTACGACGAGTGACCCGACGATCTGGCCCTCCCGCAAGAGAGGTACGGCGACGAGTGAGCGCCAGCCGGCGTCGTACAGGACGGCAAGGTGCGGATCGAGCTCGACCGCGCCGAGATCGGGGACCGCCAGCGGCCGGCCGAGCTTGGCGGCGCGACCGACCAGCGTCTCGTCGAGATGGATCCGGGTCGTCCGCAGCTGTTCGATCACGCCCGGGTCGGTCCGGTACACGCTACGCACCAGGAAGCACTGCTGGTCCTCGTCGTACTCCATGATCGAGCCGCCGTCGGTCGCCGAGATCCGGACCGCGTGCTTCGCGACGGTCGAGAGCACGTTGGAGACATCGAGGCTGGAGTTCACCGCCTCGCCGACCTCGCGCAGCGCCTCCAGCTCGCCGAGCTTGCGGGCCAGCTCGGCGCCGCGTGCCTCGAGCTGCTGGACCAGCTTCACGCTGTTGACCGCCATCGCGGCCTGGCCGGCGAAGGCGGTGACCAGGTCCTGCTCGCCCTGCCCGAACGGACTGACCTCGTTGCGCCAGACCGCCAGCGCACCGACCACCTCGTCGTCGATCAGCATCGGCGCACCCATCGTGGTCCGGAACCCGGCCATGCGTTGCAGATCCTGCCGTCCGAACGCAGGGTCAGCGAGAACGTCGGGGATCTGCTGCGTGGTGCGGTCGAGGCCGACCCGGCCGATCAGTGTCGTCCGGTCCAGCGGCGTCGGATGCTCGATCAGGTACTGGATCGTCACGTCCGTCAGACCTACTGCCTTGCTCAACTGGAAGTGGCCGTCTTCGAACAGGTACAGGTGAGCGGCTTGTGAGCGGCACAGGCGGCGGGCGCTCTCGACGATGGTTGTCAGGACGGTGTCCGGGTCTCCGGCCGAGCGGCCGACCGCGGACAGGACCTCGTTGGCCGCGGCGAACTGGTCGTTCAGCGCCGCGAGCTCCGCCTGGAGCCGTTCCACCCCGGATTCCCTGGCGCCGAAAAGCGCCCGCCCACCCATCGCAGCCTCCCCCAACCCCCAGGCCGCACTAGTCCAGTCTTGCGCCAAAGTGGAAAGCGAGCAATTCATCTTCCATCGTTTAAACGTTCAGATTAGGGTGCCTCCGTCGCAGTGCTGGTGATTCAGACTCCATCCGCCCCACCGCCTGTCAGGAGACTTGCATGCCAGACATCAATCGCCGGAGGTTCCTCCAACTGGCCGGAGCTTCGGCCGCGTTCGCCGCGATGGCGAACAGTATCGAGCAGGCGGCCGCCATCCCGGCGCACCGTCGGTACGGCACCATCCAGGACGTCGAGCACATCGTCGTCCTCATGCAGGAGAACCGGTCGTTCGACCACTATTTCGGCACGCTGAACGGTGTCCGCGGGTTCGGTGACCCGCGGCCGGTGACGTTGCCGAGCGGTCAGCCGGTGTGGCACCAGAAGAACGCGCTCGGCAAGGAGATCCTGCCGTTCCACCCGGACGCCGACGACCTGGGCATGCAGTTCATCCAGGACCTCGCCCACAGCTGGGGCGACGCGCACCAGGCCGTGAACGGCGGCAAGTACGACCAGTGGATCCCGGCGAAGACGTCGACCACGATGGCGTACCTGACCCGCGAGGACATCCCGTTCCACTACGCGCTCGCCGACAAGTTCACGCTCTGCGACGCGTACCACTGCTCGTTCATGGGCTCCACCGACCCGAACCGGTACTACATGTGGACCGGCTACACCGGGAACGACGGCACCGGCGGCGGCCCGGTCCTCGGCAACGACGAGGCCGGCTACGGCTGGACGACGTACCCCGAGCGGCTCGAGCAGGCCGGCGTCTCCTGGAAGATCTACCAGGACATCGGTGACGGCCTGGACGCGGCCGGCGGCTGGGGCTGGATCGACGACGCGTACCGCGGGAACTACGGCGACAACTCGCTGCTGTACTTCAACAACTACCGCAACGCCTCGGCCGGGAACCCGTTGTACGACAAGGCCCGCACCGGCACCAACGCGAAGGCCGGCGAGAGCCTCTTCGGGCAGCTCACCGCGGACGTGAAAGCGAACCGACTGCCGAAGATCTCCTGGATCGCGGCGCCCGAGGCGTTCACCGAGCACCCGAACTGGCCGGCCAACTACGGCGCCTGGTACATCTCCCAGGTCCTCGACGCGCTCACCTCGAACCCGGAGGTATGGAGCAAGACCGCGCTGTTCATCACGTACGACGAGAACGACGGCTTCTTCGACCACGTCGTACCGCCGTTCCCGCCGCTGTCCGCATCACAAGGCCTGTCTACGGTCGACCCCGGCCCGGACCTGTACACGGGTACGAAGGCCGCGCACGGCGCGTACGGTCTGGGCCAGCGGGTGCCGATGCTCGTCGTGTCGCCGTGGAGCACCGGCGGCTACACCTGCTCGGAGACGTTCGACCACACCTCGATCATCCGGTTCATGGAGTCGCGGTTCGGCGTCCACGAGCCGAACATCTCGCCGTGGCGCCGCGCGGTCTGCGGCGACCTGTCGTCCGCGTTCGACTTCGGTACGACGGCCACCCGGCCGGCCAAGCTTCCGGACACGACGTCGTACCAGCCGCCGGACAACAAGCGGCACCCGGACTACGTGCCGACGCCGCCCGCGGTCGGGCAGGTGCCGGTCCAGGAGCGCGGCTGCCGCCGTACCCGGCCGTTGCCCTACGCACCGGTCGTCGACGGAGCCGTTGCCGACGGCAAGTACAAGCTGACCTTCAGCTCCGGGCCGCACGCCGGCGCGCAGTTCCTGATCACGTCCGCGAACCGCACCGACGGCCCGTGGACGTACACCGCCGAGGCCGGCAAGACCGTCGCCGACAGCTGGAACCCGGTCTACTCCGGCGGCGTCACCGACCTCACCGTCCACGGCCCGAACGGCTTCCTCCGCACCTTCAAGGGCAAGCCCGCGACCGGCCTGGAGATCACCGCCCGCGACAAGGCCGGCAACCTCACCCTGACCATCACCTCCGACGCCGCCCGCCGGGTGACGATCAAGGACGCCTACACCGGCAAGAGCAAGAACCTCGACGTCCGCAAGGGCAAGACGACGTACACCGTCACCACCACCAGCCGCTGGTACGACATCTCGGTCACCACCACGACCGACACGACGTACCTGCGCCGCTACGCCGGCCACGTCGAAACCGGCGCCCCCGGCACCAGCGACCCGGCCATCAAGACGGCCTGAGCCCCCGGCCCGGAGGCCCCGATCCGCTAGATGATCGGGGCTTCCGGCTGGGTGGTGTCGGCGGGGGTGTTGTCGTCGAGGTGGTCGAGCTCGTCGACCTGGATGCGGGAAGTCCAGCGTTGGTCGGGGTCGGGTTGGGGGATCGAGTCGAGCAGGAGCTTCGTGTACGGATGGCTGGGCTCGTGCATGACCGTCGCGACCGAGCCGCGCTCGACGATCTGGCCCTTGGTGATGACCATGACCTCGCCGCCGAGGTAGTAGACCGTGGACAGGTCATGGGTGATGAACAGCGTGGTCATGCCGTGCTCGCGCTGGAAGTCGAGCAGGATGTCCAGGAAGTGCTTGCGGACCTGGGCGTCCAGCATCGACACCGGCTCATCGGCGATGATGAACGACGGGCGGAGCATGTGGACACGCGCCAGCATGATCCGCTGGCGCTGCCCGCCGGACAGCTGGTGCGGGTACCGCCCGAGCACGTTCTCCGGCTCCAGCCGGACGGCCTGCAGCGATTCCTCGATCAGCTCCAGGCCGGCCGCACGGGTGTCGGCCAGCTTGAACTTCTTGACCGCCTTCCACAACGCGCGATCCACCCGGTAGAACGGGTTGAAGATCGCGTACGGGTCCTGGAACACCGGCTGCACGTCGCGCCGGTAGGCGTCGTACTCCGCCCGGCTCAGCTTGAAGATGTCCTTCCCGCCGTACAGCACCGACCCGGCCGTCGGCTTCTGCAGGCCGAGGACGTTGCGGGCGATCGTGCTCTTCCCGCTGCCGCTCTGACCGACCAGGCTGACGATCTGCGGCGGTGACGCGAGCAGGCTGAAGCTGACGTCGTCGACCGCGGTCACGTAGCCGTCGGCGACCCCACGGGCGTGGAATCGTTGCTGTACGCCACGAAGTTCGAGCTCGGACTTCACGATGCCTTCCTTCCCAAGCGCGGGATCGACTCGATCAGCTGCCGGGTGTAGGGATCCTGCGGATCCTTGAACACCTGGCGTACGCCGCCGACCTCGACCAGCCTGCCCTCGTACATCACCGCGACCCGGTCCGCGAGCTGCGCGTGCACACCCATGTCGTGCGAGATCACCATCAGCGTCACGCCGAAATCGGTACGCAGGTCGGCGAGCGACTGCAGGATCACCCGCTGGATCGTCACGTCGAGCGCGGTGGTCGGCTCGTCCGCGATCACCAGGTCGGGTTCGAGCGCGACCGCGATCGCCATCAGCACCCGCTGCTTCATCCCACCGGACAGCTCGTGCGGATACATCCGGGCGACCCGTGGCTCCAGGCCGACCTGCGCGAGCAGCCGCGGGATCATGTCGCCGACCGCTTCCTTGCGGTTCGGTGCGTGCTCGACGATCACGTCCTTGAACTGGTCGTGCACCCGCATCACCGGGTTCAGCGAGCTCATCGATCCCTGTGGGAGATACGAGAGCGCGCTCCACCGCAGTACCCGGAGCTCTTCGCCCTGCACCTTCAGCAGGTCCACCGGCGATCGTCCGGCGGGATGGAACATCACCGAGCCGCCGGTCACCTTGCCCGGCGCCTTCAGGAGCCGGAGCAGTGCGACCGCGAGCGTGCTCTTCCCGCTGCCCGACTCGCCCGCGATCCCGAGGATCTCGCCGCGGCGGACGTCGAGGTCGATCGCGCGAACCGCCTGCACATCGCCGCGGTTCGTGGAGTAGACGACCTCGAGACCCTTCACTTCCAGAACATTGGCTGGCACGTTATTCACCGGCCACTCCCCTCAGCCGCGGGTTGTAGACCTCTTCGAGGCCGATGTTCACCATGTTCAGCGCCGCGAACAGCAACGTCAGCAGTCCGACCGGTACGACGAACATCGGCCAGGCTCCCAGCGTCAGCGCACCGGTGCTGATCGCGCTGTAGATGATCTGACCGAGGTCGATCACGCCACCGGGCCCGAGCCCGATGATCTCCAGACCGACCAGCCCGAAGATCGCGCCGAGTGCCGAGGACGCGAACCCGACGCCGATGAACGGCAGCAGGTTCGGCAGCAGCTCAGTGGTGATGATCTCCAGGTCGCGGGCCTTGCTCACCCGGGCCAGATCGACGTACGGCCGGGTCCGCAGGCTCAGCACCTGGGAGCGGATCGTCTTCGCGGCGAACGGCCACGCGAAGATCGAGATCATCACGCCGACTTGGAACAGGCTGACGTTCTTCGCGTACGCCGAGAGCGCGATCAGCAACGGGAACGTCGGGATGACCAGCAGGATGCCGGTGAACGTGGAGAGGATCCCGTCGATCCAGCCGCCCTTGTACCCGGCCACGAACGCCACGATCACGCCCACGACCGTCGAGATGACACCGGCGATCGCTCCGATCTGCAGCGAGACGGCCAGCGCCTTCACCACCATCGCGAACACGTCCCGGCCGAACTGGTCGGTGCCGAGCAGGTGCCCCGGCCCGGGCACCAGCCACTTGTCGTACGCCGCCAACTCGATCGGGTCCTGGCCGCCGCCGATCGCCTTCGCGATCAACGGGCTGAACAGCGCGAGCAGGACCAGCACCCCGAGGATGACCAGTCCGGTCGCCAGCCGCCGGCTGTTCCGGATCGTCCGCAGTACTGCCGTCAGGATTCTCATCGTCATCACTTCCAGTACTTGACCCGCGGGTCAAGCAGCGGGAGCAGGAGGTCGAGGAGCAGGACGGCGGTCAGCACCGAGAAGATCGCCATGTCGGTGACGCCGAGGATCGTGTTGAAGTCGAGCTGCTGGATCGCGGTCACCAGCGTGGTCCCGAGACCCGGATAGTTGAACAGCTGCTCGACCAGCACGTTGCCGTTGAAGATGAAGCCGAGCGAGATCCCGAACGCGGTGATCTGCGGCAGGTAGCAGTTCCGCAGTGCGTACCGGGTCAGGATCCGCCAGCTCTTCAGGCCCTTCGCCTCGGCGTACACCAGGTAGTCCTCGCCGAGAATCGGAACCATCAGCATCCGGGTGGACAGGATCCAGCTGAACGTCCCGATCACCACGATGGACAGACCGGGCAACAATCCGTACTTCAGCACACTGCCGATGAACTCGAGACTGATCGCCGGTTCGATGTTCGAGTCGTACGCCGATCTGGCCGGCAGTAACCCCATCGAGTACGAGAAGATGTACACCAGGATCAGGGCGACGAAGAAGTACGGCACGTGCGACAGCGCGATCGACAGGTTGGTCGCGATCGCCGAGCCGAGCTTGCCGCGTCGCCAGCCGGCGATCGCGCCGATCAGCACACCGAGGATCCAGGCCAGCACCGAGGAGATGCCGAGCAGGCCGATCGTCCACGGCAACGCCCGCAGGATCACGGTCTGGGCCGGCGTCGGGTAGTTGATCAGGCTCGGCCCCAGATCGCCGTGCAGGACCAGCTTCTCCATGTACACGACGTACTGGGTCAGCAGGTTCCCGTCCAGGCCGAACTCGTGCTTGTAGCGGGCGATGATCTCGGCGCTCGCCTGGGCGTTGTAGATGTAGTTCTGCTGCAGCGTCTGGATCAGCGTCTGGATCGGGTCACCCGGCATCAGCCGGAAGAAGAAGAACGCGATCGTCAGCGCGCCCCACAGCTCGATCAGGTACAACCCGAACCGGCGGAGCGCGTACGCCGCCAGCGGATGCCGCGACAGCCAGGCCCGCACCCCCGAGACGGGTGCGGAGTCCTGGCTCTTGTCGACAGCGACCGCAGGCGGGGCTTCCGCCGTCACGCCGGTCCCTTCTGCCCGGTGGGCTCGATCTTGCCCAGCACGAAGATGAAGTGCTGCCACCAGTTCAACGGCACTTCGTACAGGTCGTCGTCGGTCGGCCAGCCCTTCCAGAACGTGGTGTTGAAGTACGACGGGTAGCCGGTCTGGATCACCGACAGCATCGGCAGGTCCTGGAAGTAGATCTCCAGCGCCTGGTTCAGCAGCGGCTTGGCCTCTTCGCTGTTCGGGTCGAGCTGGGCGAGCTTCTCCGAGATCGCGTCGAACTTCGGGTTCCGGTACCGCAGCTTGTTCTTACCGGCCGCGTTCTTGCCGACCGGCTGGTACTTGTCGCTGGTCCAGTCCGAGTACAGCTGCTCGGGGTCGATCGCGATACCGGCCCAGCTCGAGTCGATGTCGTACTGACCGCGCTGGAACTTCTCGTCGTGCACGTTGCCGGCCAGGCTGCGCAGGGTGGCCGGGACGCCGACCTTGGCGAGCTCGGTCTTCAGCACGTTCGCGATCGCGTACTCACCGCCGTCGACCGGCGAGGGCGTGATGATCTCGAGGTTGATCTCCTTGCCCTTGTACGTCCGCTTGCCGGCGGCGTTCTTCGGCGCGATCTCGTCGAGCAGCTGGGTCGCCTTGTCCGGGTTGAACTCGAACTTGTACTTGTTCGCCAGCTCGTCGTTCTTCCACTTGTCGTTGGTCGGGTAGTCCGCCCACGGGTACTGCGCCGGCGGCACCGGGACCGGCCAGATCGACTTGCCGATCTTCTCCCGGTCGAGGCAGTAGTTGATCGCCCAGCGCATCTTCGGCTCCGAGATGACGCCCCGCGACGGGTCGCAGTTCAGCCACAGCACCCGTGGGTTCGGGTCGTGGAACTGCGTTGTCTGCAAGGCCGGGTAGCCGGTGTTGCGCAGCTGCTTGGCGTGCTGCTCGTCCACCGAGCCGACGTCGAACTCCGCGCGCTCGAACGCCAGCGACGCCTGGTCGAGCTGCTTCGACGTGCTCTGGTAGACGACGTACTGCGGCTTGACGTCGAGCTTGTCCTTGTTCCAGTAGTTCGGGTCCTTCTCCCAGATGAACATCTTCTGGTTCCGGATCGCCTGCTTCAGCTTGTACGGACCGCTGTGCACCGGCGGGTTGTCCTTGAACTTCGTCGGGTCCTGCGACTTCCAGATGTGCTCGGGCATGATCCCGAGCGGCGGACCCGCGATCGCGGAGATGAAGTTGTAGTGGAACCGCGGTCCCGGCTTCAGCATTTTGACCACGGCGGTCTGCGCGTCCGGAACCTCGATGTCCTTGACGAACTCCTTCAGCTCACCGCCGCCGCCGAACAGATCGGGCCGGTCGCGCAGCAGCAGCATCGTGAACTTGAAGTCGGCCGCCCCCAGCGGCTGTCCGTCGTTCCAGTGCGCCTTCGGGTCGAACTTGAAGGTGACCTCGGTGTGGTCGTCGTTGTACTTGTACTCGGTCGCCAGCCAGGGACGCATCTCACCGGTGGCGAAACTCAAGTAGAACAACGGCTCCGTGCTCAGCTCCACGCCGGCGCCCGAGGGCGAACCGTTCGGGATCATCCCGTTGAAGCTGTCGAAGACGGTGTACTCGACCTGGCCGACGATCACCGACTGATCCCGCGGGACCGGGATGTTGGCCTTGCCGATCTGGATCGACTTGGTCGCGACCGGCTTGTTGTTGTTGGCTGGCTTGTCGGAGTACGAGCCTCCGCCGGAGCAGGCCGCGAGGAAGGCCGTCATCGCAGCCGCGGCACCTCCTCCGACCAGACTCCGTCGACTTAGCTGGTACCGGACGACATCTTGGACGTCTTCGAATTGGGGCCGCGGCGCTTCGTTCATGACGAAAGTCACCTCCGTTTCCGTTGCGCGGACAGGCTCATCACCGACCGAGAGGTGCCACGGACTATAAGTAGCGTTGACAACGTTGGCAAGAGTTCGTTGCCACGTTGGAAATATGACGTCATATCCGCAGATCAGTCGATATACCAACCTTTGACAACGTTGGTTCGCTCTGCGTGACGCCCGGAGGCGGAAACGCTTCCAAAGATGGTCACAGGGCGTGCAGATTCGGCCCGGCGGCCGATTCCGGTCAGTCGTAGACGGCGTCGACCAGAAGTTCGGTACTGCGGTCCGGTTCGTTGAGAACCGCGCGGATCACGTGCCGCCGGTCCCACCGGCCGGCCGACCACGCCAGCGCCTTCGCGAGGCCGTCGAAGGTTGCCGCGTGCGGGGCGCCGTCGGCGTCCACCCACCACGAGACCTCGACGCCGTCGACGGTGAGCTCCTCGTGCTCCCACCACGTCGCCGGCACCTCGGGAACGAGTTCACGAACGATCGGCGGTACGTCGGCCGCCGTACCCTCGCCGTCGATCTTGCCCTCGGCAATCTCCTGCGCCATCGGTACGTCGAGGAGGTCGCTCAGGCCGTCGGCGGCCGCTCCCGAGCCGATCACGAACCCGCCGAGGTCCTCCCGCTGGACCCACATCGGGCCGTCGATCACGACAGCCTGATCCGCGTCGATCACGCGGGTCGCGCCGTCGGCGTCCAGTACGCGGGTTTGCTCCGGCGCATCGCCGGGGAACAGGGCGAGGGTGCCGAGCCGGGTCCAGAGGCGGAGGATCGAAGCGGCGTCGACGTCGCGCTCCGGGTCGGCCAGTCGGTCGAGGACCAGGCTGATGCCGTCGGCATCGAGGTCGCCGACGTCGCGGACCAGACCGACCGCTGTGCGGACCTCTGGATCGAGATCGGTCGTCCAAGTGGGTGCTTCGTCGAGGAAGGTGGCGAGCACCGGTTCGGCTTCGGGATCGGCGCGTCCGGCGAGCGGTTCGCCGTCGTCGAGCAGGACGTGCTCGCGGATCCACCAGGCGGCGTACGACGGAACGCCGAGCGGGCGGTCGTCGGGGCCGACGATGCGGACCTGGGTGACGAGGGCGCGGCGGAGATCGGGCTCGGAACCGATGATTTGCAGGGCTTTCGGCCAGTTGTCGTCGGTGATCCAGTCGAGGTCGCGGATCGCCTCGAGTTCGCCGACGGTCGCGCCATACCGGGAGCCGTCGGGGGCTACGTCGTACGCCCAGTCCTCGATCGCGTCGAGGTCCTGGACGGATTCGGGGAGTTGGTCGAGTGCGACATCGGACGCCGCGACGACGCCGAGGGTCGCGAGGACGCCGACGGATTCGAGGGCAGGTAGGCCGTAGCGATCGAGGACCTCGCGGGCGATGGGTGCGACCTCGTCGGGGTCGAGGATGGCTTGTGCGTCAGAACCCTCGACAACCAAGGCGTTTGCGGGGACGAGCTCGCCTTCGGCGTCGCGCAGTACGAGGTCGTTGAGCCACCAGAGGCCTTCGGCTTGGGCTGGGTCGGCGGCGACGAGGCTGAGTACGGCGTGGGCTACTGCGTCGGGGTCGTCTGCGTCGGCGGAATGCTCGACGGCGGTGCGGACGGAGCTGTCCTCGAGGAGGGATCGCGGGGTGGCTGGGATGGCGCCGAGGCGTTCGAGGGCGGGGTCCACGGCGTCGGGGTGGACGACGCGGACGCCGTACTCACCGAAGGCGGCGAGGATGTCGACGGGGATCTCAGGGCCGGGGAGCAGGAGACCGCGGGCGCCTCGGACCAGGCGGCCGTCGGCTAGCGGGACTGGGAGGGTGCCGAGAGATTCGCGGATGAGCGGGTCGGTGACCATGGTGGTGAGGGAGCTGTAGAGGTGGCGCCACCAGGCCGGTGGCTCGTCTCCGCCGAGCTGATCCACCACTTCGGCTAGCTCCAGACGCCTTACCTGCAAGGCATCCAGTGCCAGGCGATCCTCTCGGCGTGCGGCGATCAGGCCTGGGACGATCGGTGCGAGGACGGTGTTGAAGGCATCGTCGGCGCCTTCCACCACCACGGCATCCCGGGGTCGCAGTACGCCGTCCTCGACTGCGTGGAGGAGCTCCACGCCGGGTAGCACCTGGAGGATCTCGTCGCGTAGCACCCGATCGAGCGCTCCCGCGGCAAGCCCGGTAGGCACCAGGTGCAGCACGGTGTCGCCGTCGGCAACTCTCGCCCGCAGCAGCTCGCCGTACGCCGCCGCCGCTTCGTTCACGAGCCGGTCGGTCAACGGGCCTTTGGCTACATGCCGTCGCGTCGAGTCGAGCGGGAAGCTTGCCAACAGCAACGCTCCGAGCGAGAGCGGCTCGTCTGTCGGGGTGGGGGCATGAATAACAGTTGGTGTGTCAGTGGCGGGAAAGCGGGGCAGCGCCCAGACGACCGACCAGCTGGGGCGGGAGCGCTCCTCTGTTGGGCGGTCGGCCAAGAGCTGGTCGCGTTCTGCAGTGGTGAAGGTGCCGGATACGCGGTGGATGTGCCAGCGGGACTCGACGTCCTGCAGGACTCGATGGTCGTCGGCGGTTTCGATCTCGATGCGCTCGAGACCGGGGAGGGCGAGCAGGAGCGCGTCGTCGGCTTCGGCCAGCAGTCGACGGACGAGGGCCGCCGCAGCCTCGTCGCGAAGCGGGAGGATGACCGCGGTGTCGTAGCCGGCGGGTGGTTCGCCATCGGCTTCGAACGGCAACCGCAACACAGGCACCTGCCCATCCCGCCGCCGCACCTCGGTGTCGAGCTCCCCCGCAAGCCCCGCAATCGCATCCGCCGTATCCGCCTTCGAGAACCGCACCCCACCGCTCCGAGACAGCACAACCGGCTCATCCGTCACCGCCAGCACTGCAGAAAACCCAACCCCGAACCGCCCAACCGTCAAGACACCAGCCTGCCCACCACCGACCTCCGCCGGGGACGACGCGGGGGCCGAGGGCGCCCCTTCCTCCCCGGCCGGATCGGCTCGCTTGGCTGAGGCGCGGAGGGTTGCCAGTGACTGCACGCCTTCGGCGTCGAGCGGGGCGCCGGTGTTGGCTACGACCAGCGTGTTGTTCCTGAATTCGAACAACACGCGACCTCGTACCCCGGCCCGCGCGGCCGCGTCGGCGGCGTTCTGGGCGAGTTCGACGACCAGGCGGTCGACGTACCCGCCCAGCGCCAGTTCCTCCTCGGCGTTCGCGTCTTCGCGGAAGCGCACGGGTGCGGCCGCCCATCCGGCCAGCACTCGCTCGCGGACTCCCGCCGTACCGAACACGTCATCAGTCACCGGGGAAGTATGACGTTTACTGGAACGGACAGCCCGGGTTGGGTGCGTCCTCGGACAGCGGCTTGCCGTGCGGGAGGACGTACAGCACCTCGAGCACGATCGGCTTCGAGCCGAGGTTCCGCCCGACGTGCACATGCCCGGGCCCGCTCGGCTCGGTGAACGCGGCGCCGGCGCGGTACACGCCGTCGGTCCTGCAGTCGTGGTCGGAGTGCGTCAGCGTGCCCGCCTTCACGAACGCGTAGAGCGTGCCGTCGTGGAAGTGCCAGCCGGTCGTACCGCCCGGCTGGATGGTGATCTCGCGCAGTACGTAGTCGGTCCGCCCGATCGTGCTCTGGGACAGGATCGTGCCGGTGACCCCCGACCCCGGTGTGGCGTCCGCCGCGGACGGGAGCAACCCGATCGCCAGTCCACCGCTGGCGACGGCCGTGAGGACTCCCCGTGTGAATCGGTGCATGAGAGCGACCTTTCCTGAAGCAGGTTTGTGGTAGGTCAACTATCGTGGTCCGGTGATCGCATCCGGCAGCCGGTACGTCGCCCTCGGTAGTTCGTTCGCGGCCGGACCGGGGATCAGCCCGATCGTGCACCCGCCGGCCGGCCGTTCGGGCAACAACTACGCACACCTGGTCGCCGCCGAACTCGGCCTCGACCTCACCGATGTGTCGTACTCCGGCGCAACCACCGCCCACCTGCTCGACACCCCGCAGGACGACGCGCCGCCGCAGCTCGAAGCGCTCACCCCGGACACCAAGCTCGTCACGATCACCGTCGGCGGCAACGACCTCGAGTACGTCGGAACGTTCCTGCGCGGGAGCTTCCTCAACACGATCGCGAAGCCCGCGACGATCTTCGGCCGCCGCGTCGCGAACCGGATCCGGGCGCGGGTCAGCTACCTCAAGGACGAAGCGTCGTACCAGGCCGTCGCGGACTCGTTGACGAAGGTGGTCGAGCAGGCGCAGGAGCGTTCGCCGGACGCGCGCATCCTGCTGGTCGACTACCTCAGCCTGGTCGGACGAGGCACGCGGCCGCGTCTCGACGTACCGCTGAACGAGGAGCAGCTGCCGAGCATCGCGATGATGGCAGACGGACTCGCCGGCGCGTTCGCGAAGGCCGCGGCGGCAACGGGTGCCGACCTGGTCACGGCTTCGGCGGCCAGCCGGGATCACGCGATCGGTTCGGCCGAGCCGTGGACAACCGGGTTCACGCTGCTGCCACCGACCCTCGGTGGCTTCGTTCCGTACCACCCGAATGCGGCGGGCATGCGCGGCGTCGCCGACCTCATCATCGAGGTACTCCGGACGTGAAGGTGCGTGAGGCAACCACCTCGGACGTCGACGCGGCGGTCGGCACGCTCACCCGCGCGTTGTTCGACTATCCGATGTCCCGGGCCTGCCTCGACCCGGACGGGTACGAGGAACGACTCACGCAGTACCACCGCTTGTTCGTCGAAGGTATCGGGCTGCCGCACGGGCGGATCTGGGTCACCGACGATGTGAGCGCGGTCGCGGTCTGGTTCCCGCCGGACATGCCGGCGGACGCGTTCGCACCACATGCAGCCGCGTTCGAGGAGGTCACCGGATCCCGCGCCGCGCTGAATGCGGAGTACGGCCAGGCGATCGGGATCTTCCATCCACGCGACCCGGTCTGGCTGCTCGCGCTCGCCGCGGTCGATCCCGATCACCAACGCCAGGGCCTCGGCCACGCGGTCATCGAGCCGGGTCTCGCCGCGTCCGACGCCGCCCACTCCCCCGCGTTCGTCGAGACCCAGGACCCAGCAAACGTTGGCTTCTACGAGTCCTTCGGCTTCACCACGATCGCCGAACTAGAGCTCCCCCACCACGGCCCGACCCACTACTCGATGTACCGCGCCGCCCGTTAGGCAGGCTTGTGCACGTACGGCGTGGTGGTGGTGACCGCCAGGAAGCCGAGCCGCTGCAGGATCGGCGAGCTGTCGTCCGACGCGTCGACATGCAGGTACTTGTAGCCGAGCGAGACCGCACGGGCTGCGCGGACCGCGACGAGCGCCTTGTAGATGCCCTTGCCGCGCCACTCGGCGAGCGTTGATCCGCCCCACAGACCGGTGAACTCGGTGCCCTTCTTGTACACGGCCCACGCGGCGGACACGACCTGACCGTCGACCTCGGCGACGAAAATGTCGGTGCCGGACGCATGCCGGCGTACCAGGTCGTCGGTGAGCCAGGACCAGTCGTCGTTCCAGACGGTCGACTCCATCGCCGCGATCCGCTCGAAGTCGGCGCGGTCGGAGACCAGGCGGATCGTCACGCCGTCCACCGAGTCGCGGCCGCGGAGGCGTTCGGCGATGTGGGCGCTCTCGGCGACAAGCACGGTCTCTTGCTCCTCGGGCTCGAACCCGGCGGCCCGCAGCCGATCCGGCAGGTCGGCGGGCTGGTCGTGGCCGCGCAGCTTCCACTCGACCGCCTGGCCCTTCGCCGCGAAGTAGTCCCGCTGGCGAGCGATCAGCGCGTCGATCTCGGCGCTGTCGAGACCGTCGAGCGTGCGGTAGCTGACGAACCCGCGGCTCGGGTACTCGACCCGGATCACCGGGCCGTCCAGGCTCGTCGGCACGTCCGCGCTCTCACTGGTACCGCGCAGTTGGTCGTCGTATACAGCAAGCAATTGCTCGCGCTTCGAGTCATCGGTCACGGAGCGACTCTGACACGCGATCGGATCACCCACCAACCACTCCTAGGGCTCTTCTCCGTACGACGACGCCGCGTACGGCCGACGCGCTCACTCAGGCCGTGCTTGTCGTCACGCTTGTCGTTGGCGAAGTGGCTGAGCGACACCATCAGGTTCAGCGGTTCCATCGGTCGGTCCTCCAGGGTCTTGGCGCTTACACCCATACGTCGGACCCGACCGGCCGGGATTGACATGCCGCAGCTAGGAATCTTTCTCAGTGACGAGAACCAGCTGCCGGAGCAGGTCGTCGAGCCGCGTGCGATCCGCGGCCGGCAGCTGGTGGATCAGCTCCTCCTCGACCTTGACGATCTGCCCGATCGCGCGTTCCCAGAGGTCGCTCCCGGTCGGCGTCAGCGTGGCGACGACCTTGCGCCGGTCGTCGCGGTCGTGCGCGCGCTCGATGAACCCACGCCGCTCCAGCGCATCCAGCCGATTGGTCAGCGCCGCTGCGGACATCCCGAGCTGCTTGGCCAAACCACCCGGCGTTTCGCGGTACGGCGTCCCGCCGCGGCGCAGCATGTGGAGCGTCTTGAACTCCCACAACTGCAGTCCGTACTCCGCGAGCACGGCCTCCCGCCGCCGCTCGAGGTACCGGGTCAGGACCTGCATGCGGACCGTGATCCCTTCGACGTCCGGATCCAGCCCGGGCAACTGACCGGTCCACAGGTCGACATGCGCATCCACAAAGTCCTTCACCCGACTAACTTTTCAGCCACTGAAGGTTAGTTGTCAAATATTTCGACATCGAAATACTCTCGGATCATGACTCAGCTAGCTGCCACCGCCGTCATCACCGCTGCCACCCACCTCATGCGTGCCGGCCAGTGGCCTGCCGCCAACGCCCTCCTCAACGCCGCCGAGCCCGCCGGCCCCGACGAACACCTGACCCTCGCGCTGGCCCGCGCTGAGGTGGCCGCTGACCAGGATTTCGCTCAGCAGACCGATCACGCGCCCGCCGCGATCGCCGCCGTCGAGGCAATCACCTCGGTCCCCTCCCCCGAGCAGTCCTGGGATCTCGCGATGCTGAAGCTCCGGAAGGACTATTCCACCGTCCTCTTCGGATCACGCGCCGACGACGGAGGGCTCGCGGAACGTGCGCAGCAGCTGATCGAGGAAGCTCCGGACGATGCCCGCCGGGGAGCGGTCGCCTTCTACGCCGGCGTGATGGCCGACAACGTCTACGAGCAGCCCCAGGAGGCGCTCGCGCACTACACGACGGCGTACCAGCTGGGTGAGAAATCCGGCGACGACCTGGTGATGTCCTACGCACTCCGGCATCTCGGCGACCACGCGCACACCGCAGGCGATCTCGTGCTGGCCAGACAGCACTGGGAACGGTCGACCGAGCTGCGTCAGAAGGTCGGTCACCTGCTCGGCGCGCTGGCCCAGCAGACCCTGCTCGCCGTACTCCTGCGCGACGAAGGCGACGCGGCCGGCTCACGCGCACTGGCGACCGAGGTCAACCGGTGGGCTGGTCAGGTCGACCTGAAGTTCATCGTCCGGGAGACAGCTGCCCTGATGGCAGACCAAACGCAGCCGGAACCCCAGCGCTGAAGGCGACATGATCCGGCGGGCGGCCGGGCGGGGTGAGGCCGACTGAGGTCAGCAGCGCGTCGGCGTTCAGTTCGGTGAGCGTCGCGGAGTGCAGGATCCACGGCGGATGCTCGTTGGGCAGATACCAAGTCCGTGCCGCCCGCTGGATGTGCAAACCCCAACGTGCGGTCAGGAAGTCTTCGAGCGCGCCGACTGGGATGCGCTCCCCCACCAAGATCCCAACGGCGGCCTCGATCCCGCGCAGTCTCGACGTGTAGCTGTGGCGGTCGCCGTCGCGGGTGTGGGTCATACGAGCCCACCGGTACGGGAGCCCGAAGACCGTCCGCGCCGCGGTGACCACGGCGAGCCGGTTCGCATCGAGGCTGAGGAACACCACCCCGCGCCGACCGGTCTCGTCGATCGAGTAGAGCCGGATGTTCGTCTCCAGGAACGAGCCGAAGTACGGCACACCCGGACCATGCGGCAGCCCGGTGTCGACCATCCGGAACGGCACGAGACCGACGTACGTGCGTCCCTCGAAGGTGTCCGGACGCGTGCCCGGCGGGAAGAACCGCGCGACCTCGGCCGGCTCGACCGCCCAGTGCAGGAACGTCAGGTCGAGCCACCGCTGCCGCAGGATCCGCGGTCGCCGCAGCGCCGGCGCCGCCGGCCAGGTCACTCCGCCGTCGGCCGGACCTCGCACCTCGGCCTGCCGTCGTTCAGCTCACACACGATGTACGCCGTACTCCCGGCCTCGGTCGGCTTCCACGGCATCACCGCATCGCCCGCGAGCAACGCATCCAGCGTCTGCAGTTCGGGGTCGCGCTGCTCGGCGTGATGGTGGTACCCCGCCGCCCCCAACGCCAACGCGATCGACATCCCGAGCAGATTGACCTCGTTCGCCCCGTCCGGGATGGTCGTCCCCTCCACCGGCTCCAGCTTGATGCCGTGGTCCGGGACCTCCACGATCTGCGCGGCGTACTTTCCAGCACTCATAGGCCGAGCGTAGCCGTAGCGGTCAGCCGCTGTCCGCTACGCCTTCTAGTGTCGGGCGTATGGAGTTTCGCGCAGAGGTACCGCAGCCAGAGCTGGACGAGTTGCAACGTCGCTTGGACACGGCGCGCTGGCCGGACCAGTTGCCGGACGTCGAATGGTCGTACGGCGTCGAACGCGAGCGGCTGCGGGAGGTTGCGGAGTACTGGCATACGGCGTACGACTGGCGGCGGTTCGAGAAGCGGCTCAACGCGCACCCGCAGTACGTGACCGAGCTCGACGGGCAGCGAGTGCACTATCTCCACACGAAGTCGTCGGGGATGCCGCTGCTTCTGCTGCACGGCTGGCCCGGAGCTGGCTCCGACTACCTAGAGCTGATCGAGCCGCTCTCGCAGGACTTCGACCTGGTGATTCCGACTATGCCCGGCTTCGGCTTCTCCGGACCGACCAGCGCGACCGGGTGGGGTGTGGAGCGGATCGCGCGGGCCTGGATGGGGTTGATGGAGGAGCTCGGGTACGAGCGGTACGGCGTGCACGGGTACGACTGGGGTGCGCGGATCGGGCCGGCGCTCGCGCGGATGGCCCCCGAGCGCGTGATCGGGCTGCACCTGGATGGCTACCTGGCGTTCCCGCAGGGCGAGCAGCTGACGGAGGACGAGCAGCAGCGGTTGGGCGGGCTGGACAGGTGGCAGGCGGGACGGTCCGGGTACGCCTCGATCCAGGGCACGCGGCCGCAGACGTTGGCCTACGCCCTGGTCGACTCCCCCATCGGTCAGCTGGCCTGGAACCTGGAGTGGTACGACGACTACGGCCACCGGATCGGTGCCATCAGCAACGACAAGATCCTGGACGGCGTGACGCTGACCTGGCTGACCGGGACCGTGGGCTCACAGGCCAGGCTGTACCGCGAAGGTCAGTCGTCGTGGAGCACAGAGGTCGAGTACTGCGCTGTGCCGACAGGGCTCGCGGTGTTCCCCAACGACAGCAGCGTTCGCAAGCTGGTCGAGCGCGAGTTCGATGTCGTGCATTACACCGAGTTCGACCGCGGTGGGCATTTCGCCGCGCTGGAGGCCCCCGAGTTGGTGATCGGGGACCTCCAGGATTTCTTCGGCAAGCTCTAGGACGAGAACGCCGCGTCGAAGGATGCGGTCGGGGCGTCGAAGGCGAGGGTGCGGACGAACTGGATCGCTTCGGCGGCGCCGACCAGGCGGTCCATGCCGGCGTCTTCCCACTCGATCGAGATCGGGCCGTCGTAGCCGATCGTGTTGAGCATCCGGAAGCACGCCTCCCACGGGACGTCCCCGTGGCCGGTCGAGACGAAGTCCCAGCCGCGGCGCGGGTCACCCCAGGCGAGGTGCGAGCCCATCCGCCCGTTGCGGCCGTTGCCGACCTGGCGCTTCGCGTCCTTGCAGTCGACGTGGTAGATCCGGTCCTTGAAGTCCCACAGGAAGCCGACCGGGTCCAGGTCCTGCCAGACGAAGTGCGACGGGTCCCAGTTCAGCCCGAAGGCCGGCCGGTGCCCGATCGCCTCGAGCGTCGCGGTCGTCGTCCAGTAGTCGTACGCGATCTCCGAAGGATGCACCTCGTGGGCGAACTTCACGCCCACCTCGTCGAACACATCCAGGATCGGGTTCCACCGGTCCGCGAAGTCCTGGTACCCGGCCTCGAGCATCGACGGCGGCACCGGCGGGAACATTGCGACCGTCTTCCAGATCGACGACCCGGTGAACCCGACCACCACATCGACCCCGAGTGCCCGTGCGGCCCGGGCAGTGGTCTTCATCTCCTCCGCCGCCCGCTGCCGGACGCCCTCCGGATCACCGTCGCCCCAGATGTGCGCAGGCAGGATCGCCTGGTGCCGCTGGTCGATCGGGTCGTCGCAGACCGCCTGCCCGAGCAAGTGGTTCGAGATCGTCCACACCTTCAGGTTGTTCTTCTCCAGGATGTCGAGACGATCCTGGACGTACGCCGGATCCTCGGCAGCACGCCGTACGTCGAGATGGTCGCCCCAGCAGGCGATCTCGAGTCCTTCGTAGCCCCACGAGGCCGCCAGCCGCGCCACCTCCTCGAACGGCAGGTCGGCCCACTGGCCGGTGAACAACGTGATCGGTCGAGCCATTCGTCTCTCCTTGTCGTGTTACTGCAGGGGTGTCCCCGGCGGCGTCCGGAGCGCGAGGCCGCCGCCGGGGACGGTCACCGTAGGACTCGCCGGGCCGTCGCCCGTCCGGGGCCGAACCAGCCGGGGCGGCGGCAGGTGTACGGCAGCGAGTTCCCACGGCGACGTCATTAGCCGAGCCGTGCCTTCAGGTCCTGACCGACCGCGGTCAGCAGGGTTCTGGCGGGCACGTCCCGGACCGTCCGGGCCTGGGCCAGGTACAGGTTGAGCGCCACCGCGGCGACCACCGACTGGTTGCGCTTGACGGCACGCTCGGCCAGGCCGAGCTGGATCTTCATCACCGTGGCGGTTGCCAACGGCACCTTTCCGGCGACCCGGTAGCGGTCGACCAGCTTGACCGCTTCGGGGTACGACGCGACGACGGTGAACGGGACGTTCTTCACCGAGGTGTTCCCGGCCTTGTCGGTTGCCGTCGCCGTCAGCGTGTGTGCGCCGAGCCCCAGCACCACGCCGTCGAGACTGCCCGTGGTCGCCTTACCGTCCAAGGTCATCAGCACAGACCCTGGTCCGGAGAGCGCGTCCGCGGCGGTCGCCGTCACCGACGCGGTCGACGCGACGCCCAGCACCGCAGGTAAGCCGGCGACTGTTGCTGTCGGCGGCGTCTGGTCGAGCTTCACCGTTACCGTCGCCGGCTCCGACACGTTTCCGGCCGTGTCACTGGCGCGGACCGACAACGTGTGGGTGCCGTCGGCCGACAAGGTGATCGGCGCTGTGTACTCGGACCAGTTGCCGTCGCCAACCTTCTGCTCCAGATACACCTGACCAGCTTGATCATCCGTCCCCATGGCAGTCGCCGTCACAGGACTTGTCCACCACCCTGCTTGTCCCGACGGAGTGGATGGGTTGAGCGACAGGTTGACGGTCGGCGCCGTCGTGTCGGTGACTCGCTTGAAGTACTCGAACTTCGCCGTCTTCGAAGCCGCCTGGTCGACACCGAAAGCGTAGATGCCGAACTTCGCATTGGCGAGTGCCGTGTTGGTGACAGGTGGCAGCGCCGTCCAGGTTGTGCCGTCCGAGCTGTAGGAGCCGGTGTAGGTCGAGCCGGTCTTGGACAGCCGGAGGTACCAAACACCCTGAGACGGGCTCGGGGCGTTGGGCTGCGGAGACTGGACCACATCGGCCACTTCGCTGCGGAGTTCGATGCCGCGAGCAACGGTCGAACCCGCCGGGTTGGTGGTGAGGTAGTCGAGTTTCACGTAGTTCGCATCGTCGGCGTAGACCATCAGACCCGCCTGCTGGAAGGCCTCGTCGAACGTCGAGGCGTCCACCTTGGTCTCGATCGTCCAGTCGCCGTCGGGCGCCGGCTGGAGCATGAGGTTGCGCGGGTTCGTCGCCGTACCGCCGTAGATGTCTCCCTTGCTGGTCTCGATCTCCAGCCCGCCACCAGCGACTCGGTAGGCGGCCGGATCCGGGCGTACGACGTCCGTCCAGCGGCATGCGTCGAGAGCCGTCCCGGTGAACTCGTCGTCCGGGGTCGGCTGCTCGGCGGTGTCGTCGGGCGTGATCGAGAAGTAGTCGAACGACGCCGCGATCGGCAACGCCTCGGTCCGGTTGGCCAGTCCGAACAGACCGATCCGCGGGTTGGTGGTCCCGGCGAGCTGCTTCGTCTCCGGCATCTCGGTGAAGGTCGCGCCGTCCGCGCTGTACGCCGCCTTCAGGTTCGCGCCGTCCGACGTGAACCGCGCCCAGACCGTATCCGGATAGTCGGCGCCGAGGTTGGCCGTGTTCGACGCGGCCACCTCGTTCGGTACGCCGTTCTCCTCGCGGATGAACTGGAAGATCCGGTCGGCGGCCGACGGCGCGCCGGTGGATCGTCCCTGGATCACCATCTTGGCGTAGTTGTCGTCGTCGCCGTACACGATCAATCCGGCCTGCTGGTACGCCAGCCGGGCCGGCAGGGTCACCTTCGTGGTCGCCGACCAGGCACCTGCGGGGAGCGGTTGCAGGACGAGGTTCGGAGTACCGGTGTTGCCGGTGCCGTAGATATCCGTTGCCGTCAACGGGATCGACAACGCGCCGTTCCCGACCGACAGCTCTTGGTTGCCGCGGACAACTGACGACCAGCGGGCCGTGTCGAGTGCCGTGCCGTCGAAGCCGTCGGAGCGGCCGGTCAGGCAGGTCGGGGCCGATGGCGAGTCGACTGTTATGTCGACCTTTGCGGTGCCAACGGCTCCGCGCGAATCCGTGACCGTCGCCGTCACCGTGTGCTTGCCCGGGACCGTGAACGTGTGGGACGCAGTCGCGCCGGTGGCCGTGCCCCCGTCGCCGAAGCTCCACGCGTACGTGAGCGGGAGATCGCCCTCGGGATCCGTCGCAGCAGCTGTGAAGTCGACTGCCAAAGGCGCCTTGCCCTGGGTCGCCGATGCCGTCACCGTCACTGCCGGGCGCTGGTTCTCCGTCACGCCCTTGCCGATGAACTTGACCCAGTTGACGTTCAGCTGGCCGGTCGTCTTCACGAAGTACAGCGGCCCACTGTCCAGCGACGCACCGCTGACGTCACCGGTGAAGTCGCCGTACGTCTGCCATCCGCCGGTCGGCGACACCTGGATGGTGGCAACGACCGGACCGTCCGTCGGCGACCCCTGTCGGACCTGAACCGTCGCACCCGCGTCGGGTGAGGCAGCACGCAGCTGGAGCTGGTTGATGTTGGTCAGGTTGGTCGGCTTCCAGCCCCACCAGTCACCGTCCTCGATGAACCCGATGTTCTTGCCACCGCCCGCGGTGTCACCGGTGTCCTCGACCTGTACGCCGGGCGCCGAGCCAGGCCCACCGGTCTCGTTGAAGAACTCCGCCTCGCGGGTCTTCGGCTGCAGCTGGACCACCTTCTGGCTGGTGATCTTGCCCGTCCCCGGCGCGCCCTTGTCCGTGTAGGTCACGGTGACGATGCCGAAGATGTTCGCGCCGACATGGCCCTGGTCGCCCGGCAACGGGAACTCGCCCTCGCAGCCGTGGTACTGCTCGTACGGATGCGCGTGCTCGTCGTGCCCGAGCGCCGGCTGGGTGATCACGTCATTGCAGTCGATCACGCCGTCCTCGGGGTCGGTGACCGTCACCTTGTAATGGATCGTGTCGCCGAAGTCGAAGAACCCGCCGTCGACGGGAGCCTGCACGGTGATCGTCGGCGCGGTGTTCCCGGCCGTGATCGTCCGGTTGGAAACCGCAGTACGGCCGTCCGGATCGGTCACGGTCAACCGGGCCGTGAACACGCCCGCGGTCGCATAGGTGTACGACGGTTTGGCGTCGGTGCTGTCCGTCGTACCGTTGCCGTCGAAGTCCCACGCCAACGTGACCGGTTGCCCGTCCGGATCTCGCGAGCCGGTCGAGTCGAACGCCACTGTCAACGGCACCGGGCCGGACGTCTTGTCGGTCGTGAACTGCGCGATCGGCGCCCGATTCCCTTGCACGTAGTCGATCCGGTAAACACCGGAGTCGGCGTTGTTGCCGCCGAACCCGCTCCCCCACTCGATCACGTACAACGCGCCGTCCGGTCCGAACTGCAGCGCGTGTGGCCGGATGAAGTTCATCTTCTGCAACATCCGTGAGACGTCGGCGATGCCGGTGCGATCGTCGTTCAGCTGCACCGAGAACAGGCGGCTGTCGTTCCAGTCCGCCCATACCGCCTTGCCGTCGAAGTACGCCGGCCACTTGCGATCCGACGGGTTCGCGGCGTCGTACTTGTAGGCGCCACTGGTCATCGGCGCGCCGCTGCCGCCGATCTCCGGTACGCCGGTCGTCGACTTGCCCTGCCACATCGTCGCCGGGATCGCGGCCGGCAGCTGCGTCAGCCCGGTGTTGTTCGGCGACTCGTTGACCGGCGCGTTGCAGTTGAACGTCGCTCCCGACGTACCAGTCGCGAAGTCGTAGTCGTTGTACGGCGTGTTCGCGCCGACGCAGTACGGCCAGCCGTAGAAGCCAGGCTGGGTGAGGATGTTCCACTCGACGCGACCGTCCGGACCACGCGTCGGCGACACCGCACCGGCGTCGGGCCCATAGTCGGCCACGAAGAGGTGATTGGTCGTCGGGTCGATCCCGATCCGGAACGGGTTGCGGAAGCCCATCGCGTAGATCTCGGGCCGTGTCTTCGCCGTACCCGGAGGGAACAGGTTCCCGGCCGGGATCGTGTACGAGCCGTCCGCTTCCGGATGGATCCGTAGGACCTTGCCGTTCAACACGTTGCTGTTGGCCGCGGACCGCTGCGAGTCCCACGCGGCCCGGCCGGCCCGCTCGTCCAGCGGCGCGTAGCCGTCGGAGTCGAACGGGTTGCTGTTGTCGCCAGTGGCAACAAACAAGTTGCCGTTGCCATCGAACTCCAGCGCGCCACCCGCGTGGCAACACTGGTCGCGCTGAGTGTCGACCCGGAGTACCTGCTGCTCGCTCGCGAGGTCGAGGGTGTCACCAGTCACCTTGAACCGCGAGACCCGGTCGAACGGCTCAGCGCTCACCGGCGAGTAGTAGAGGTACAGGAATCCGTTCTGGGCGAAGGCAGGATCCAGAGCGATGCCGAGAAGCCCGAACTCCTGGCCTGTATAGACATCCAGCGTCCCAGCGGTAACCACCGAACCGTCGGTCTTGATGATCTTTACCGCGCCGTTCCGGTCGATGTAGAACACCCGGCCGTCCTCGGCGATGGACAACTCCATCGGGTTCGAGGTGTCGTCGTCCAGCGTGACCTTCTCGTAGCTGTCGCTCAGCGACGCACCGCAGTCCGCCGGCTCGACACCTGCCGCGGTCTTGATACCGCCGAGCAGTTGCTTGCGGAACGTCGGGTCGGCGTACGACTCGATCGTGTGGCCCATGCCCGTGTACCAGGCACGGCCGCCGTCGTAGTCCTGGCACCAGGTGATCGGGTGCTCGGGTCCCATGTTGCCGCCCGTGTACGACGACTCGTCGAGCGAGGCGAGCACGTGGACCGTGCCGCGGGGATTGGTCCGGTAGTTGTACCACTCGTCGGTGCGCTGCCACAGCGTCGGCGCATCGGCGGTGGACGGATGGGCGTGATCCTCTACCTTCACCGTCGCGGTCGGCGTGCCGGCGGGGTGGCTGTCGAAGTAGCTGCCGACGAGCTGGCCGTACCAGGGCCAGTCGTACTCAGTGTCGGACGCGGCGTGGATACCGGCGTACCCGCCACCGCCGCGGATGTACCGCTCGAAGGCGGCCTGCTGGTCCGCGTTCAGGACGTCGCCGGTCGTGGACAGCCAGATGACGACCTCGTACTTCGCCAACTCGGTGTCGTTGAACATCGACGCGTCCTCCGTCGCGGTGACGGTGAAGCCGTTCTCGGTGGCCAGGTCCTTGATCGCCTGGATCCCGGCCGGGATCGAGTCGTGCCGGAACCCTGCGGTCTTGCTGAAGATCAGGGCGTTGAACGTCTCGTCACCGTGCCCGGGATGGGCCCGGGCGGGCAGTGTCATTCCTAGGGGCGACAACAAAGCCGCGATCAGGGCGAGCACGAGAAGGCACACCAACGTGCCAGGTCTGCGTAGCTGGATCATGCGGAGCTCCTCATGGGGACGGACAAGGGGTGCGCGCTCCATCACTACGAATCCCGTGCTCTGCCCTGCGCGGGACTACTTACCGGCTAGCTCAACGGACGCCGAGCAGGTGCTCCATCGCCAGCTGGTCCAGCCGTTCGAACCCGAGACCGCGCTCGGCCAGCGCGTCCGGGTCGTACTTCGCGGCGCGGAGATCGGCCAGCGACTCACCCTCGGCCAGGGTGGGCTCTGACAACTCCGCGACCCGTGCGGCGGCGAGTGCCTCCGCAACCTCGGGGTCGGCACGGAACGCCTGGACCTTCTCGCGAAGGATCAGATAGTTCCGCATACAGCCCCGCGCGGTCTCCCAGACGCCTTCCTCGTCCTCGGTCCGCGGCGGCTTGTAGTCGAAGTGGATGTGGCCCTCGTACGCCGGGTAGCTGCCGGAACCCTGCAGGACGTCGACCGTCCAGAAGGCCTCCCGCAGGTTGCCGGCACCGAACCGCAGGTCCTGGTCGAACCGCGGACCGTGCTGCCCGTTGAGGTCGATGTGGTACAGCTTCCCGTGCCACAACGCCTGCGCGATCCCGTGCGCGTAGTTCAGGCTGGCCATCTGCTCGTGGCCGACCTCGGGGTTGATGCCGACCAGCTCGGGATCGGCCAGGTCGTTGATGAAGGCGATCGCGTGGCCGATCGACGGCAGCAGGATGTCACCGCGCGGCTCGTTCGGCTTCGGCTCGATCGCGAACCGGATGTTGTAGCCCTGCTCCCGGACGTACGCGCAGAGCAGGTCCATCGACTCCTTGTACCGGTCGAGCGCGGCCCGGACGTCCTTCGAGCCGCCCGACTCAGCGCCTTCACGACCGCCCCAGAGCACGTACGTCGTCGCGCCCAGCTCGGCGGCGAGGTCGACGTTACGAAGCACCTTGGCCAGCGCGTACCGCCGTACCTGCCGGTCGTTGGCGGTCAGGCCGCCGTCCTTGAAGACCGGGTGGGCGAACAGGTTGGTGGTCATCATCTCGACGGCCATGCCGGTGTCGGCCAGCGCCTTCTGGAACCGGTCCAGCGTCTGCTTGCGGGTGGCGTCGTCGGGGACGACGTCGTCGTCGTGGAACGTGACCGCCGCGGCGCCCAGTTCGGCGAGCTTCTCGACCGCGTGGACCGGGTCCATCGCGGGGCGGACCGCCGTACCGAACACGTCGACGCCCTGCCAGCCGACGGTCCACAGACCGAAGGAGAACTTGTCGTCCTTGGTCGGGGTGTAGCTATTCATTGCGGAATCTCCTGCCATTGTCGTGACGTCGAGCTGGTCTCGACCGCGGCCAGCACTCGCTGGACCTGCAGCCCGTCGGCGAACGACGGGGCCGGATCGACTCCTTCGGCGATCGCGGTGACCAGGTCGACGACCTGATGGGTGAACCCGTGCTCGTAGCCGAGCAGGTGGCCCGGCGGCCACCACGCGGCGACGTACGGGTGGGCGGGTTCGGTCGCGAGGATGCGGCGGAAACCGGCCGTCCTCGAGTCTTCGGTGGCGTCGTAGTAGTGCAGGAGATTCATGTCCTCGAAGTCGAACGCCAGACTGCCGAGGCTTCCGTTGATCTCGATCCGGATCGCGTTCTTGCGACCGGTGGCGAACCGCGTCGCCTCGAACACGCCCAGCGCGCCGGACCGGAACGTGGCCAGGAACACGGCCGCGTCGTCGACCGTGACCGGTCCGCGCTCGGTCCCCGCCGTACCGGCCAGACCGGAGTGCTCGGCCGCGACCGGGCGCTCCTTGACGAACGTCTCCAGCCGCGCGCTGACCTCGCCGATCGTGTCACCGGTGATGTACTGCGTCATGTCGATGATGTGAGCGCCGATGTCGCCGAGTGCGCCGGAGCCGGCCTTGGACTTGTCCAGCCGCCAGGACAGCGGCGCCTCCGGGTCGGCGATCCAGTCCTGCAGGTACTGCGCGCGGACGTGCCGGATCGTCCCGAGCTTGCCCTCGGCAACGAGCTGGCGGGCCAGCGCGATCGCCGGCACCCGGCGGTAGGTGAACCCGACCATCGACCTGATCCCCTTGGCCCTGGCCGCCTCCGCCGCGGCGGTCATCGCCTCGGCCTCCTCGACCGTGTTGGCCAGCGGCTTCTCGCACAGGACGTGCTTGCCGGCCTCCAGGGCTGCGATCGCGATCTCGGCGTGGCTGTCGCCCGGCGTACACACGTCGACCAGCTGGACGTCGTCGCGGCCGAGCAGCTTGCGCCAGTCGGTCTCGGTGTCCTTCCAGCCGAGTTTCGTCGCGGCCGCCTGCACAGCCTCGGCGTTGCGGCCGCAGAGCACGTTCATGGCGGGGTCCAGCGGCAGGTCGAAGAAGCGCGGCGCGCTCCGCCAGGCCTGCGAATGGGCCGCACCCATGAACGCGTAGCCGATCAGGCCGATGCCCAGGTTCGTCATAGCTCTCCTCTTAGCTCTCGCGGTGTTGATTAGCTTTCGAAGGCAGTAGGCATGTACTGGTCCACGTTGTCCTTCGTGACCACCGGCGCGTACAGCTGCACCGTGCGCGGCACCTCGACCTCCACCAGGTCGCCGAGAGCCTTCTTCTGCACCAGCAGACGGGCCAGCCGGATGCCGTCGGCACCCTGCGTGGACGGATAGATGACGGTAGCCTTGAGCAACGAGTTGCCGGACTTGATGTCCCGCATCACGTTCGCCGAGCCGGCCCCGCCGACCACGAAGAACTCCTTGCGGCCGGAGTTCTTGATCGCGGCCATCACGCCGACACCCTGGTCGTCGTCGTGGTTCCAGATCGCGTCGATCTTCGGTGCCGCCTGCAACAGGTTGGCAGCGGCCTTCTCCCCCGACTCCACGGTGAACTCGGCGGCGACCCGGTTGCTGACCTTCAGCCCGCAGTCCGCGAGCGCTTCCTTGAAGCCCCGGCTGCGGTCCTGAGTCAACGGCAGCGAGTCGATCCCGGCGATCTCCGCGACCACCGCGTCCTTCTTGCCCTTCAGCTGGTCGCAGATGTACGTGCCGGCCGACACGCCCATCCCGTGGTTGTCACCGAGCACCGTCGTCCGGGCCGCGAACGGGCTGTCGAACTCGCGGTCGACGTTGATCACCGTGATGCCGGCCTCCATCGCCTTCGTTGCGACCGGGGTGAGCGCGGCCCCGTCGAAAGGAAGCAGAACGATGGCGTCGACCTTCTGGTTGATGAACGTCTCGACCTGGCTGATCTGCAGGTTGACGTCGTTCGTACCCTCGGCGACGACCAGTTCGACGTCGGAGTACTTCTTGGCCTCGGCCTGGGTCGCCTTGGTGATGGCGCCCATCCAGCCGTGGTCGGCGGCCGGCGCGGAGAAGCCGATCTTGACCTTCTTGCCGGGCTCGTCGTTCTTGACCGCGGCCTGGTTGGCCGGCGCCTTGTCGGCGTTGTCCTCGGCCTTCGGGGTGTTGCTGGTACACGCAGTCAACGCGACCGCAGCGAGACCTGCGACCACCAGACTTCGGGCGGAACGTTTGGACATCGTTGTCCTCCTATGAACTCGTCGTGCGGGCGGCCAGACGTTGCTGCAGCAGGACGGCGACCACGATGATCGCGCCCTTGGCCACAGACTGGGCGGAGATGCTCAGGTTGTTGAGCGTGAAGACGTTGTTCAACGTCGTGAAGATCAGTACGCCGATGACCGTGCCGACGATCGTGCCGCGGCCGCCGGACAGCAGCGTGCCGCCGATCACCACCGCCGCGATCGCGTCCAGCTCGTACAACTGACCGTGGGTGGAGCTTCCCGTTGTCGTCCGTGCCATCAGCATCACCGCGGCGATCCCGCAGCACAGCCCGGCCAGGACGTACAGCGCCACGGTGTGACGCTGGACCTTGATACCCGCCAGGCGGGCGGCCTCGGCGTTGCCGCCGACGGCGAACGTACGACGGCCGAAGGTGGTCCGGTTCAGCACCACCCAGCCGGCCGCGGCGACCAGCAGGAAGATCCAGACCAGCACCGGTACGCCGATCAGCGAGCCGCCGAAGAAGTCGACGAACGAGTTGACCGTGATGATCTGGGTCTTCCGGTCCGAGATGATCTCGGCCAGACCGCGCGCCGCCGCCAGCATCGCCAGCGTCGCGATGAACGGCACGATCTTGCCGTAGGCAACCAACAGCCCGTTGACCAGACCGCACGCGGCGCCGACCACGAGCGCCGTGGTGACCATGAACAGCCAGTGGTAGTCGGCTGCCAACTGCTGGGTGGCCAATGTGGTCGCCCAGACCGAGGCCAGCGCGACCATCGCGCCGACACTCAGGTCGATCCCGCCGCCGGTGATGACGAACGTCATACCGACGCTGACGACACCGATGACGGCTGCCAGTCGCAGGATCGTCAGCACGTTGGCGCCGGTGGCGAACGTGTCGCCGGCGGTGATCACGCCGACGATGCACAGTACGACGAGCGCGATCACCAGGCCGAGGTTGCGGCCGAAGCCGGACCTCAGCAGGTTGGCCGATCGTTGCGCCGCCGGCTGGGTCACGGTCGCTTGTGTAGACGCTGTCGTTTCTGGTGCCTGTCTATCTGGTTTCTGTGTATCTGGTGTCGTGATGTCCTCACTCATCACACGGCACTTCCCTCCATCACCAGGTCCAGGACCTGGTGTTCGTCGATGGCTTGCGCGGGTCCCGTGTGGACAGCACGCCCCTCCCGCAGTACGACGACCCGGTCCGACAGACCGAGCACTTCCTCGACCTCGCTGGAGACCAGCACGATCGCGACCCCGTTGGCCGCCAGTGTGCGGATCAGCGCGTAGATCTCCGAGCGCGCGCCGACGTCGACGCCACGCGTCGGCTCGTCGAGCAGCAGCACCCGGCAGTCCCGCAGCAACCAGCGCGCCAGCACGACCTTCTGCTGGTTGCCGCCGGACAGGTTGCGGACCGGATGGTCCACCCCGGCCGGCCGCAGATCCAGCGACCTGGCCAGGCCGGCCGCTGCCTCCCGCTCGGCCCGGTTGTTCAGGAATCCCCCGCTGGCGAACCGCTGCATCGTCGAGACGGTGATGTTCTTGTACACCGCTTCGTCCATCAGCAGCGCCTGGCTCTTGCGTTCCTCCGGGGCGAGCCCGACCCCGGCCTTCACGGCCGACTGCACCCGGCCCGGCCGCAGGACGGCGCCGTTGACGCGGACGGACCCGCCGGCCGCGCGGCGAGCGCCGTACACAGTCTCGAGTACTTCGGAACGGCCGGAGCCGACGAGGCCAGCCAGCCCGAGGATCTCACCGGCCCGGACCGAGAAGCCGATCCCGGCGAACTCGCCCGGCCTGGTCAGGTCGTCGACCTCGAGCACGACCGGCGCCGTACTCGGGATCTCGTTGCGCGGCGGGAACACGTACTCGATCGAGCGTCCGGTCATCAGCCGGATGAGTTCCTTCGTCGGGGTCTCCCGGGCGTCGAGTCCGGTCGCGACGGTCGCGCCGTCCTTGAGGACCGTAACCCGGTTGCCGATCTGGCGGATCTCCTCGAGCCGGTGCGAGATGTAGACCACCGCGACGCCGCGTTCGGTCAGGCCGCGGATCACCCGGAACAGGTTCGACACCTCTTCGGAGTCGAGGACCGCGGACGGCTCGTCCATCACGATCAGCCGGGCGTCACGGGACAGCGCCCGGGCCATGCTCACGACCTGCTGACCGGCGGCCGGCAACAAACCGACGGCCCGGTGGGTGGGGATCTCGGCGTGTCCGAGTCCGCGCAGGATCTCGCGTGCCCGGACGGTCGCCTCATGCGTGCGGCTGAAGCCGAACCGGGACGGCTCATGGCCGAGAAAGATGTTCTCGGCAACGGTCAGGTCGGGGACCAGGTCGAGTTCCTGGTAGATCGCTGCGATCCCGCGCTGGATCGCCGCGGTCGGACTGTTCAGCTGGACCGGTTCGCCGTTGAGCTGGATCGTGCCCGCATCCGGCTGGTGCGCGCCGGTCAGCACCCGGATCAGCGTGGACTTGCCGGCACCGTTCTGCCCGAGCAGGCAGTGCACCTCGCCGGCGCGAACGTCGAGGTCGACCCCGTCGAGCGCCCGTACGCCGGGAAACTCCTTGACGATGCCGGTCATCGTCAGCAGTTCGGTCATCGCGCGACTCCGATTCTGGTCGGGTCGACGAAGACCTGGTCGAGCGAGATCTGCGCGCCGCCTCGGACGGCCGCCGCGAAACCGAGCTCGGACCGGACGACGCGGCAGCCGCCGCCGTTCGGTGCGATCACGCGGTCGCGGATCGCCTTCTCCAGTGGTTCTTTCAGCCATGGCCCGAGCACGGCGAAGTAGCCACCGAGCACGAGCACGTCCGGGTTCAGGATGTTCACCAGGATCGCTCCCCCAATCCCCAGCCAGGTGCCGACGTCCTTCAGGGCGGACAGCGTCCGCGCCTCTCCCGCTTCGGCCCGCCGGGTGATCCCGGCCAGCCGTTGCTCCACGTCCAGCGACGGATCCCGTACCGGGTCGTCCCTGTCCGTTGCCTTGTGCAACAGTGCGGTCAGCCCGACGACGGTCTCCCAGCAGCCGGTCCGGCCGCAGCCGCAGGTCCGCCCGGGCGGTGCGACCGGCATGTGCCCGACCTCGCCGCTGTACCCGTGCCCGCCGCGCAACAGCTGCCCGCCGGCCACCACGCCACCACCGACACCGACCGCACCGGTCAGCAGCACGAGATCGTGCACCGGCTCGTCCTCGGTCTGGCGCAGATCGGCGTACGCCGCCAGCGCCGCCAGGTTCGCCTCGTTGTCGACGTGCAGCGGGTACGTCGGCTCGCCGAGCCGCGTCCGCATCTCCTGGGCGACCGACAGCTCGCCCCACCCCAGGTTCGGCGCGAGCTTCAACTCTCCGGTCTCGCCCTGGACCAGGCCGGGCACGGCCAGGGTGACCCCGGCCAGCTGCCCACCACGTGCCTCCACGGCCGCGACCGCTTCCTTGACCAGGTCCGCGAAACGGTCCAGCGTCGTACTGGGATCGAGGTGTGCGACATCGACCGGGACGCGCTTCTCGAGCACGACCGCGCCGGTCAGGTCGAGGGCAGCGACGGCCAGGTAGTCGACGTTGATCTCGGCCCCGACGCCGCAGACGCCCGTGCCGTCGAGCTCGACGAGCAGACCCGGACGGCCGAGAGCCCGGCTCGAGTCGGCCCGTCCCTCGCGGAGCAGGCCGCGCTCGACGAGCTCGGCGACGAGGCTGCTGACGGTCGCCTTGTTCAGTCCGGTGTCGTCGGCGATGCGCGCCCGCGAGCGCGGGCCGAGGTCGCGGACATGCCGCAGTACCACGGAGAGGTTGTTCCGCCGGAGCGAGACATGATCGGCGGCAACGCCCCGGCTGCCCGGGCGGCGGCCGTCGGTCAACGTCATCCGGGCACCCCTCTCCAGACTTTGTCTGTTGAACCAACAAACTAAGTTCACACGGGTGGGTCGTCAAGACTTCGTAACAGTCGAGTTCTTGCAGGAATTTGTTCAGCTTTGTACGCTCGCCGCGCACTCTCCTGTCCGCCCCCACCAGGAGCACCTCATGACGCTCTCCCGCCGTACCTTCCTTGCTGCGACCGCCGCAACCGCAGTCGCCGCCACTCAACTCGAGACCGCCTTCGCCGCCAGTCCGCCCGGAGATGTGGTCGGCAAGATCACCGTCGGATACCAGGGCTGGTTCGCCTGCCCGGGCGACGGGGCCCCGATCAACGGGTGGTGGCACTGGAGCAACAACTGGGGCCAGCCGCCCTCGCCGACCAACACCGCGATCGTGAGCTGGCCGGACGTCCGCGACTTCAGCTCGACGTACCAGACGGCGTACGCGAACCTCGGCAACGGGCAGCCCGCCAAGCTGTTCTCGTCGTACGACCAGCAGACCGTGAACACGCACTTCCAGTGGATGCAGCAGAACGGCTGCGACACGGCCGCGCTGCAGCGGTTCAATCCGACCGGCGGCGAAGGACCGACCCGCGACGCGATGGCCGCAAAGGTGCGGCAGGCCGCAGAGCAGTACGGGCGGAAGTTCTACATCATGTACGACGCGACCGGCTGGACGAACATGCAGTCGGAGATGAAGGTCGACTGGACCTCGAAGATGAGCGCGTACACGTCGTCACCGGCGTACGCCCGGCAGAACGGGAAGCCCGTCGTGTGCATCTGGGGCTTCGGCTTCAACGAGGCGAACAAGGACTTTCCGGCGTCGGTGTGCCTCGATGTCATCAACTGGTTCAAGGGCCAGGGCTGCTACGTGATCGGCGGCGTGCCGACGCATTGGCTGCCTGGGAACGAGGACTCGCGGCCCGGGTACCTGGACGTGTATCACGCGTTCAACATGCTCTCGCCATGGATGGTTGGCCGGATCAGCGACATCGCCGGCGCGGATCACTACTACAACAACGTGAACCAGCAGGACCAGGCCGACTGCAACGCTCACGGGATCGACTACCAGCCGTGTGTGATCCCGGGCGACCTGCAGTCCGGGCACCGTGCGCACGGCGAGCTGATGTGGCGGCAGTTCTACAACCTGACGCGGGTCGGCGTGCAGGGCATGTACATCTCGATGTTCGACGAGTTCAACGAGGGCAACCAGATCGCCAAGACCGCGGAGTCGTCAGCCTGGGTGCCGTCCGGCTCGGGCATCCGCGCGCTCGACGAGGACGGTACGGCGTGCTCGTCGGACTACTACCTCCGTCTGACGAACGACGGCGGCCGGATGTTCAAGGGCCAGGCGCCGTTGACCGCGACACGGCCTACCGTTCCGATGCCTAGCCAGGGGTCCGGTGGCGTGATCTTCTACGAGCACGTCGATTACGGCGGCGTGGCCGGCGCAGCGCTTGCCAAGGGCAACTACACCCGCGCGCAGTTGCAGGCGGCCGGCGTACAGGACAACTGGGCGTCGTCGGTGCGCGTGCCGTCCGGGTGGACAGTCACGATCTACGCCGGCGACAACTTCACCGGGCAGACCTGGACACGCACGGCAGACACAGCGAACTTCATCGCGCTCTCCCCGAACGCGAACGACCAGCTGACGTCCTGCCGGATCTCCTAGAAGAGCTCCATGCTGTCGGCGGTCGCGGTGATGACCGGGTTGTCGAAGTACATCCGGCAGGCGATGGCGTGGCCGGAGCAGGTGAGCAGCGCCGGTCCGGCCGCGTCGACGACCTTGTAGGCGACCGGGTGCTCGCAGCGCTCGACCTCGCCCTCGTTCTGCCGGCCGCAGCCGAGGACGTGGCAGGTCGCGGTGTCGCCGATGTTCATCAGCGTCAGGCCGTGCTCGGGGCAGACGCCCCAGCCGACGCCGCAGACCTGGCCCTCGTTCGCGGCCAGGCGGACGAGCTTGCCGGCAGTTGCCTCGAGCTTGGTCGCCATCTCGCGGAACGTGGTGGCGGCCTGGTCGAGCTCCTGCCGGAACCGCCGCAGCTCACTGGAATCGGGCATGCTCTGCGTCGCGGCCTGCAGATCCTCGGCCAGCGTCATCGCCGCGACCGCGATCTCGTCGACCCGGACCGGGGTGTTGAACTGACGCAACGTCGTACCGTTCTGCACCCGTGGCCGGTCGCGTACTTCGGACAGCCAGTCCGAGCGCGATGGCTCTTCGGTCCGGATCTCCGCCACCTGCTCCCCTGGCTGCCAGGTCGGTGGCTTCGCGCCGGGCTGCTGGCCCGGCTGGCCCGACTGGTCCGGCTGCTGGCCAGGACGTGGCTCAGGAAGCGGCTTCGCCTCCGGACGACGGCCGGTCGGCCCGTCGGACTGATCCGCTGCCGATGCTTCGAGGTGTGCGGATGGTTGCGGACCGTGACCGTTGGTCCCGTTAGCCGACCCGTTCACCGGTATCCGGCTCTCCTGCGCTGTCCGCCCGTTCATACAGCCTCACTGTCCGGTGCCTGGCACCCGCCATACGCGATGCGTCCCCTGTTGTGCCCTCGGTGGCCGATCGTGCCATGTCTCAGGTACCCACGACCAGAGGAAAACGAACGGCGTCACCCACCGCTCCCCCGTACTTGCAGACCGCAACGACCAACCCCCAGGCATGAGCAGATTCCCCCACGTAAACGCCACCGAATCACACCGGATGAGTTACTCAACGTGGTTTTGACATTTCCGCACTGACTGTCGTCAGGCGGTCGCTGTGAGGTGTTCTTTGAGGAATTCCACTGTCCGCGCGCGGGCCTTGAAGGCCGAATTCGGCGGGTTGTCGCGAACCTCGGCCGTCAGCACCGCATGCGCTCCCTTGGCGTACCCGTCGGGGTTGCCGGGCGAGGAGTCGAGCTCGATGACCTCGAACGCATCGCCGAGGTGCGTACGGAGCGTGTTGAACCGCTCCGGCGGCGCGGCTCGATCACCGCTGAACCGCAGGCCCAGCACGCACAGCCCGTCGGTTCGCGTCCGCTCCTTGACGACCTCGAACTCATCCTGCGACAAGCCAGGGTCGCGACGCATCCTCGCGCTCACCGGGAACGGCACCGACGGCTGGCTGAGCACCGGCGCGTTGACGACGTCCTCGACGGCGGCTGCGAGGGCGAATCCGCCGGTGAAACACATGCCGATCACGCCGACGCCGCGGCCCGGCGTACGGGCGGCCAGATCCCTCGCTACGGCGCGCAGGTACTTCGTGATCGGCCGCTCGGCGTTCACCGCGAAGCTGCGGAACTCCTTCGAAACGCACAGCCGGGCAACCGTCCCCAACGTGTAGCCCATTGTGGCCGGGCGTCCCGGCGTACCGAAGGGTGACGGGATCACGACGGTGAAGCCCGCGCTGACGAGGTGCTCGCCGAACTCGGCCACCTCGGGACTCAGGCCCGGGATCTCCGGGATCAGCACGACGCCGGGTCCCTCGCCCTTCTCGAAGCAGTCGTACGTCAGGCCGGCACCGGTGAACGGCACCCTCCGCCAGGAGCTCAGGTCCACAGTCATGCTCTGCAGCTTAGAGTGTGCGGTCGGCAACAGCCTGTCGTCCGAGTGATCTGAATTCCTCGACCATCGGGCGAATCTCGACCATCCCGACCTCGGTGACCGGATGACCGGCCGCGATCTCGATCGCCTCTTCGAGCGTGTCGCACTCGATCAGATCGAAGCCGCCCATCTGTTCCTTGGACTCGGCGAACGGCCCGTCCGTGGTGACGACCTTGGCGCCTTGCCGTCGTACGGCAGTCGACTGCGCCGGCGGGTGCAATGCCCCGCCGGTCAGGTGGACGCCGCGAGCCTTCATGTCGGCGACCCAGGCCTCGGTCTTGCGGATCGTCTCGTCGGGAACGCCGTCGGGATAGTCGTGGTCGGGCCGGATCAGCAGCAGGTACTTCACGGATTAACCCTCCGTTGGAATCGTCGGCGCTTCAACGGGACGTCGTTGCCGGATTGCAGCTTTGTACATGCGTTGTGGTCTGCACTGTCTGAAATACTCCGGGCGTCTGCCACTTTGACCCGTGGGGGGTCCTGTGAGTCTCCGCCCTGCTCATTTGCTGCGCCTCGGGCTGCCTGCTGCCCTGGTTGCCGGCTCGCTGATCGTTCTGACCGGCTCGTCCGGTTCGGCTGCGCAGCCTAAGCCGTACCGTCCGCCGTTCACCGCCCACCCGTCGGCGGCGGCCGAGTTCGAGCCGAACGCGGTGATGGTGAAGTTCAAGCCCAAGGCAACGACCTCGGCGCGACGGGCGGCCGTGTCGAAGGCCGGCGGCAGCACCGAGGGCTCGGTGGCCTCGAACGTCGTGAAGATCAAAGGTGAGCTGTCCGCGCCCGACCTGCTGAAGAAGCTGAAGGCCGACCCGAACGTCGAGCTGGCCTCGCTGAACTACAAGCGCTACATCTCAGCGGTCCCGAACGACGAGTACTACAACACCGATCAGAAGACGTACCTCGGCACGGCCCGGGTACCGCAGGCTTGGGATCTCTCGAAGTCGACCGGCAACCAGACCGTCGCCGTCTTGGACACCGGCGTCGACGCCGGCCACCCGGATCTCGTCGGTCACCTGGTTGCGGGCTACAACGCCACGTCTCCGAACCGCGGGCCGATCGACGACAACGGCCACGGCACCATGACGCTGGGCATCATCGCAGCCGCGGCGAACAACGGTGTCGGTGTTGCCGGCGTCGGCTGGAACGTCAAGGCGATGCCGGTCAAGGTGCTGGACTCCAACGGCGGCGGGTACGACGTCGACATTGCCGAGGGCATCGACTGGGCGGCCGCTCACGGCGCGAAGGTCATCAATATGTCGCTCGGCGGACCGGGCGACAACCCGGTTCTGCACGACGCGGTCAAGCGCGCCGTCGCCGGCGGCGTGACCGTTGTGGTTGCTGCTGGCAACAGTGGCACCGACGAGCTGCAGTACCCGGCGGCGTACCCCGAGGCGATCGCGGTAGCCGCGACCAACGCCGGCGGTGTGCTGACCGACTTCAGCTCGTACGGCGACTGGGTCGACGTCGCAGCGCCGGGATGGAACATTCTCAGCACCGGCGCGCGGAACCTGACTCCGCCGGAGTACGCGCCGTACTGGTACTGCACCGGGACCTCCTGCTCGGCGCCGATCGTCACCGGGATCGCGGCACTGGTGAAGAACAAGTGGCCGTCGTTCACGCCGGACCAGGTCGCCCAGCGGCTCGAGGTACTCGCGCGGGACGCGGGTCCGCGCGGCATCGATCCGTACTACGGCCACGGGATCGTGGACGCCTACGCCGCCCTCGGCGGCCGCTTCGCCCCAGACTTCCCGGTCAACCCCGAGGACAACCTCGACCAGCCGTCCCGCTCCTTCCCGGTGGCGGTGCCGGCCGGAGGTTCCAAGTCGGTCACCTCGACGATCAGCGTCGAGGGCGACGTCGACTGGTACCAGGTGACGTCGGCAACCAACCGCAACCTCAAGGTGTCGGTGACCGGGCCGCTGTTCAGCTGTGCCTATTCGGTGAACTTCGGTCCCCGGATCGACGTCTACAACGGCAGCCTGCTCCCGTTGGGGCACGCGGTGAACCCGTACCCGTCCACGCCGACCGATCCCGCCACCGGCTGTCCAACCGCGACGACGCTCACGGCGTCGGTCAACGTCAGCGCGTCCGACGTGACCTTCATTGCCGTGCGCAACGACAACGGGTCCAGGGACACGCGGAAGTACACGTTGACCGTCTCCGAGGAAGGTGCTGGCTCGACGCCGAGCGGGACGGCCTACCCGGTCGTGGACGTGAAGCCGAACGATCTGTCCGCTGCTGCTCCGCTCACAACGACGCCGCTCGTGATGTTCGCCCGGACAGTCGTTGCGGGCAGCGTCAACCCGACGACGGTCCGGCTGCTGAACGGCAGGACCGGTACGGCCGTCGGCGCGATGATCGCCTTCGACGCCGGGACCCGCCTGGCCACGATCAAGCCGACGGTGCCGTTGCTCGACAACACGCCGTACCGGATCGTGGTCAACGGGGTGCAGGGGGACGGTGGGACGCTCGCGCCGTTCACCAGTGTGTTCTCGACGGTGGACCAGGGGCCGGCGGCTGCTGGTGCGTTTGACGCGACGGGCGCCTATCTGGCCGCGAACCTCAGCTGGAAGGTGCCGCCGACGGGCGACCTCGACCAGGTGATCGTGCGGCGGAACCCGACGAGCAAACCACCTACGTCGACCACCGGGACGCTCGTCTACGCGGGCACGGGATCTGCGGTGAAGGACACCGGGCTCGCGCAGGGCGTGACGTACACATACGCCGCCTGGGTCAAGGATCGCGGCGGCAAGGTCAGCCCGGCGGCGACGACGCAGTTGCTCGGGATGAAGACCGGGATCTCGACGACGTCGACGTCGATCAACTACGGCGGGACGATCACGCTGCGCGGAAGCACGCTCCGGATCGACAACAAGGCGTACGCCGGTCTGCCGACCAACCTGTACGTGCGGCCGAAGAACTCGTCGAAGTTCACACTGCTCGCGGCGCTGAAGACGTCGGCCACGGGGACGGTCAGCTTCGCGTACAAGCCGTCGGTGTCGTCGGTGTTCATGATGACGTTCCCGGGCAACACCGACCTGATGGGGACGCGGACCCCGGACATCACCGTCAATGTGGCACCGACGATCTCAGCCACGATGACACCGACGTCGATCAAGCTCGGCAGCACCACGGCAATCAGCGGCTACGTCGCTCCGCCGCACGCCGGCCAGTCGGTCTACCTGCAGCAGTACGGCAACAAGGTCTGGAAGTCGATCGCCTCGCTGAAGCTGACCTCCTCAGGCAAGTACGCCTTCGGCATCAGACCAGCAACACGAGGCCAGATCGCCTACCGCATCTGGTTCCCCGGCGACGCCGACCATGCACAAGCATTCTCCGCAACCAAGATCGCCACCATCAGCTGAACCTCGCGTCGTGCGTGCCCCGGCGGCTTCCGCCGGGGCATTCGCGTTGTCCACGCCCCGGCCGCTTCCGCCGGGGCATTCGCGTCGTCCACGCCCCGGCCGCTTCCGCCGGGGCATTCGCGTCGTCCACGCCCCGGCCGCTTCCGCCGGGGCATTCGCGTCGTCCACGCCCCGGCCGCTTCCGCCGGGGCATTCGCGTCGTGCACGCCCTGGTCGCATCGTGCACGCCCCGGTCGCATCGTCACGCCCCGGCCGCTTCCGCCGACGCAATCACGTCGTACACGCTCTGGTCGCGCGCATGCGCTGGTCGCTTTGGCTGGGCATGCGTGGTTCAGGGGCCGTAGTGCTGGATCGCGCCGCCCTTCGAGAGGTCTACGAGGGTGTGTGCCAAGGACTTCGCGTCGGCGAGGATCTCATCGAGGTCCACGGTGGTGAGACGGCGGTCGCGGACGACGACCTTGCCGGCGACGAGGACGGTGACGACGTCGGAGGCTCGGACGGAGTACACGAGCGCGGCTCGTGGATCGTGAATGGGTTGGTTGTGGGGAGCGCCGAGGTCGACGAGGGCGATGTCCGCTTGGCGGCCCGGCTCGAGGACGCCGACCTGGTCGGCGAGGCCAGCGGCTGCGGCGCTGCCTCGGGTGGCGAGGCGGAGGGCGTCGGACAGAGCCATCCACTCGGCGTCGTGCTCGCGTTGCTTCTGGGTGAGGGCGACCATGCGGATCGCCTCCCAGACGTCGAGCGTGTTGTGCACAGCGGCTCCGTCGGTGCCGACGCCGACGTGTACGCCGGCTGACCGGAGGCCCTTGATCGGCGTGACCTCGCCCATCGCCAGCTTGAGATAGACCTTCGGACAGGACGCGACGGTGGTGCGATCGGCGTACCGCTCGAGGATCGGAAGATCGGACTCACGGATGCCGCACCCGTGGGCAATCAGCGCGCCAGCGTCCAACACGCCCGTCCTCTCGAGCACCTGTATCGGTGTGACGCCGTGGTTGTCCAGAGACGCTTGGGTCTGCTCATCAGTCTCCGCGGCGTGCAGATGGATGCGGAGACCCTCCGCCCGCGCGATCTCCGCCGTACGTTTCAGGTCGTCGTCCGAGACCGTGTACGTCGCGTGCGGGCCGAGGCTTGCGGTGACGCGCGGATGGAGCTGACTGAGCTCACGGGTCGTGTCGATGGCAGCGTTGATGCCGTCCTGGCCGGCGGACGAGAAGTACGTCGGCGCAAGGTCGGCGCGGATACCCGACTCGATCGCGGCGGCTGCGATCTGGTCGGCGTGGAAGTAGTGGTCGACGAATGTGGTGACACCGGCGAGCAGCATCTCCGCACATGCCAGCCGCGCTCCTACCCGCACCCGCTCCGGCGTCAGGTTCACCTCCACCGGCCAGATCCGCTGGTTGAACCAATCCTCGATGGAAAGATCCTCCGCCGCCCCACGCATCATCACCATCGGACTATGCGTATGCGAGTTAACCAACCCCGGCACCGCAACCAGCCCCGTCCCATCAACCACCTCCCCCACGCCAAGCTCCCCACCCGATCCACCCGATCCACCCGCACCACCCACGCCACCCGCGGCACCCGGCCCACCCATGTCACCCGCGCCGCCCATGGCGCCCGGCCCACCCGCGGCACTCGCACCACGCGCGGCGTTCGCGGTCGGCGGGGTGGTTGGGGTGATTGCGGTGATGAGGTTGTCCTGGATGTGGATGTCTTGCGCCTCGTCCACCCGGCACTCGCCCTGCTCGGGCACGACCAGCACGGCAACGTTCCGGATCAGCATGCGAGTCATCCGTACTCCAACCGTCGGTGGGCGATCAGGGCTGTCGGCTGGCGAGGATGCAGAACTCGTTGCCCTCGGGGTCGGCCAGGGTGACCCAGCTTTCGTCGCCGGTCTGGCCCACGTCGGCGGGGCGGGCGCCCAGCGCGAGCACCCGGCGTACCTCGGCTTCCTGATCCGTGTCGGTCGGGTTGAGGTCCAGGTGGAGCCTGTTCTTGGTCGTCTTACCCTCCGGCACCCGCGCGAACGTCAACGTCGGCGGCACCGGCCCGGGCCGGCTCCTGCCTTCAGGCACCAGCGGCGACCCGATCGTGACAACGCCTTCCTCCTCCTCGTCCCGCACCTCGTAGCCGAGGACCGCACACCAGAACTGCGCAAGCCTGTACGGATCGGCACAGTCGATCGCCAGCTCCGTGAACTTACTGGTCATTGCCCGGCCTCCAGGTCGGCTCGCGGGTCGTCGAGGTCACCAAACTACGACGAGGGTGTACTACGAGCCCGCGGCGGTCAGGGAACTGTGATCAACCCCGGCCCTGCCTCGATTGCGACGTCGTCTGGATGCACATCGTGGCCCGCGTCGCAGCGGATGCGGACTCCGACGGCGGCACCGCAGTCACGGTGGGTCGCACGCAAGGGCGGGCCGGCCTCGTCGGTCTCCCATTTCGAACCCCATTGGAGCAGGGCATAGACAACGGGCTGGAAGTCCATTCCCTTGGCGGTCAGTTGGTATTCGTAGCGGGTCCGCTGACCGGGCTCCTGGTAAGGCACCCGCTCCAGCAGTCCGGCGGCGGTCAGTTCCTTGAGCCTGGCTGCCGCCGCGGGCTCACCGATCCCGACCCGGCGGACAAAGTCCTCGAATCGGCGGGTGCCGAAGATCGCCTCCCGCAGGATCAGGATCGCCGAACGCGTACCGACGACGTCGATCGAAGCAGCGACCGAGCAGTTCGCCATCGACCAGGTCTCCCGCTGGCTGAGCAGATCTGTCATGTTCGCGAGTGTAGAGGCTGACTTGCGTGGACAACAGTCTGGGCCGTAGGCTGACTGACGTCAATAAAAGTCAGCTAGGCGAACAGACGCCCGCCGCCACGTCGGTGAGACGGCCGCCTGATCGAGGGGTATGAGCTGGTGCCGCGAAGAGAGGGTGGTGGGCGCGATGACAGACATTCTTGATACGCGAAGCGTGCCTGCCGCCGATCGCGCCGAGGTCGTACGGGAGACGATCGGCAGCAGGAAGGTCCAGGTCGAGATCGATTTCCCGGCCGAGGCCGGGCCCGCGGCTGCGTACGGCGCCATCAGTCAGCTCGGACAACTGACGGTGTGTTCGGTCCGCTCGAACGCGCTCAGTGTGGAGCGGACCCCGACCCTGGCCCGGGACGAGCTTCCGCCGAGCATCTTCCTCGGTCTTCAACTGGCCGGTTCGAGCCTGGTCATCCAGGGTGGCCGGGAAGCGGTCCTCAAACCACGCGATCTGGTCATCTACGACTCGACCGCGCCGTACACGCTGGTCGATACCGACGGCATCCGCCAGCATTTCTTCCGGATCCCCATCGCTGCTCTGCGCCTGCCGCATGACGCGATCAGACAGATCTGCGCCACGACTCTCAGCCCCGGACATCCGATCGCCGATCTGGTCGCCACCTATCCGTATCGGCTGGCAAGCCACCCGGACATTTACACCCACCCGGCCGCCGACGCGGTGAGCCACCCGAGTGTCGAGCTGGTCCGTGCGCTCATCACCACGCACCTGGATGCCACCGCGCTGGAGAAGGAACCACCGCGCGCGACTTTGCTGGTGCGGATCCTGGAGTACGTCCGCGCCCATCTGGGCGACCCCGGGCTGCACGCGGGCCAGATCGCCGCTGAGCACCACATCTCGGTGCGGCACCTGTACAACGTCCTCGCCGCGGGCGGGATCTCGCTCGGTGACTGGATCCGCAATCAGCGGCTGGAGGGATGCCGCGAAGACCTCGCCCGGCCCGGGTTGCGATCGTTGACGATAGCAACGGTCGCCCGGCGTTGGGGATTCACCGATCCGTCCAGCTTCGGCCGCCTCTTTCGTGCCACCTATGGACTCTCGCCACGCGAGTGGCGAACCCTAGGAGACCGTGATCCGGTGGGTGCCACCGGGATCTCGAGCCTGATCCCGGCGCCGGAGTAGTCGCTGAAACGCCCGCCGACCGCCGACGTCCGCGCTCCGCGCGCGCTGCGCCGCACTGCGTCCGCGCTCCGCGCGCGCTGCGCCGCACTGCGTCCGCGCTCCGCCGCGCTGCGTCCGCGCTGCGCCGCGCTGGGTGCGGGCTGCGCCGCGCTGGGTGCGGGCTGGGTGCGGGCTGGGTGCGCGGTCTTCGGTCGGACGTGGTGGCGGGCTGGTCGTGTTCTCGCCACTGCCATGTAGTCATCTCGGACGCCGCGAAGATCGCGGTGGACGATTCGTGCACAGGTATCTGCACGGCGTGCAGGTTAACGCGCGCAACGGCGGGTGGGGCCGCATCGGACCCTAGCGTCGATTCCGACACCACAGACGGTGTCCTCGGCTGGCGGGCGCACACGCCACCTTCTGAACGCACGCCGAGCCGTTCACGCCGCGCTGCTGAAGCTCCCCTCCGAGCTCGGCTCCGCCGCTGAACCCGCCCGGCGAGCCCGCTGAGCGGACAACGAACCCCTGCAAAGGACATGCATGCGTACGTCGAAGAAGTCACTACCCCTGGCCGTCGCGGCTCTCACGGCCGGCGTGCTCGCGCTGGGCGTCGGTAGCGCCAGCGCCAGCAGCGCGCAAACCATGCAGAACGACGCGCAGCCCAAACCGACGATCGTGCTCGTACACGGCGCGTGGGCCGACGGCTCGAGCTGGTCTGCGGTCACCTCGAAGCTGCAGAACGCCGGATACACCGTCGATGTCGAGGCGAATCCGTTGCGCGGCCTCGCCACCGACGCGCAGTACCTGCGTGATCTGCTGGCCACCATCCCCGGCCCGGTCGTGCTCGTCGGGCACTCGTACGGCGGCATGGTGACCACCAGCGCTGCCACCGGCAACCCCAACGTCAAGGCCCTCGTCTACGTCGATGCCTTCATCCCCGACCAAGGCGACAGCCTGGGCGCGCTCGCCGCCGCACAGCCCGGCTCCGAACTGGACCCGAACAGCTCGATCAACACGGTGCCGATCCACGACGCCGGCGGAAACGTCATCAACGCCGACGTCTACATCAAGCCGAGTCAGTTCGCGGGCCTCTTCGCCGGCGGCATCCCGGCCAGGCAGGCAGCCGTCCTGGCCGCCGCCCAGCGGCCACTGACCGCCACCACGCTCAGTGAGACCCTCGCCGGAGTTCCGGCGTGGAAGACGATTCCGTCCTGGGACGTCATCGGTACGGCGGACAAGGTGCTTCCCCCGGCCGAGCAGCAGATCATGGCGCACCGCGCCGGCGCGCACATCACCAAGGTCGACGCGCCCCACCTGTCGATGATCTCCGACCCAGACGCGGTGACCGGCGTCATCGTCGACGCCGCGCGCGCGACCAGGTGACGACCAACCGCTGAGCAGTACACAGATCCACGACCATGTCGCTCGCATCGCCAATGCGATCGACAACGGACCCAACGGCCTGCTGGACCTCGTCGACAGACGACGAGGCTTCCAGCAGGTCCTTTTGAAGACGTCATCACGAGGATTCAGGGGAACAGGTGTTCGAATGTCGGGTATGGTGGGGGTATGGGTGCTGATCTCCAGGGCTCGTTGCTGGATGCTTTTGCGGATCCGGCGTTGGGGTCGTTGGGCGGGCTGACGCGGACCGAGTTGGGGCGTGGGGCCTGGATCGATGTGTTGCCGGGGTGGTTGACCGGGGGCGATCAGGTGTACGAGCGGCTGGCGCGGGATGTGCCGTGGCAGGCGGAGCGGCGGCAGATGTACGACCGCGTGGTCGACGTACCGCGACTGCTCTGCTTCTACGGCGAGAATGTCGACCTGCCGCTGCCGATCCTCGAGGAGGCTCGGGATGCGTTGAGTGAGCGGTACGCCGCGGAGTTGGGTGAGCCTTTCCGTACGGCGGGGTTGTGTTTCTACCGGGACGGGCGGGACAGCGTCGCTTGGCACGGGGATCGGATCGGGCGCGGGGATCGTGAGGACACGATGGTCGCGATCCTGTCGGTCGGCGAGCCGCGCGTGCTCGCGCTCCGGCCGCGGCCAGGTGGACCGGGCGGGTCGGGTGGGGCGAGTGGGCCGGTGGGTTCGACGGTTCGGTATCCGCTGGGACATGGGGACCTCATCGTGATGGGTGGATCGTGTCAACGCACTTGGGAACATGCGATCCCCAAGGCGTCCGGGCGCATCGGACCGCGCATCAGCATCCAGTTCCGCCCACGCGGCGTGCGCTAGCAACCCGCGGCACGGCCGTGAAGGTCAGGCGGCGGAAGGTCGCCCGACGCGCGGGCGATCAACCGCAGACTCGCCGACAGCCGCCGGGCCGGAAATTGGTTGGTTGGTGAGTGGTTGGTAGATGCCGTCGCGGGTGGCTATGTAGAAGCCGAGGAGGCGGAGGTCGGCGGCTTGGCAGATGGTGGTGGCGGCTTGGGCCCATTGGTTGTCCAGGGCGGGTGAGCGGGCGGGGCCGGGGCGGCCGAGGGCGAGGATGACGCCTGTGTCGGGGGCGGTCTGGATGGCGGGGACGAGTGGGTGGAGCGCGTTCGCGCAGAGCGAGCCGGGGTCGGGGGCCGCGCCGGGATCGAGGGCGGCGCCGGGATCGGGGGCGGCGGGATCGAGGGCCGCGCCGGGCGGCGTACGTCGGATCGGTCGGTCGGGTGGGGCGGGGTGGGGTGGCCAGGGGTGGTCTTGGGGTAGGTCGACGGAGATCGTGGCTCGGTAGTGGTCGTCGGGGTCGCAGAGGAGGATCGAGAAGGTGCCGCGGTGGCGGTCGCCGAGGGTGAGCATCAGGTCGACGACGTTGGCGGCGACGTCAGGCGCGGTGAGTGGTTGGTCGGTCCAGGTGGGAGTCAGGTCTAGGAAGCTCATGCCTAGAAAGTGCCGCGATTCGACCCTCCGATCCGGGTTGTCCACAGACAAAAGTGGCCCAACATTCCACGGCCAGAGTGGACCTGCCTGCTGGGCCGCTGAGTACCTAGGCTCAACTCATGAGCAACAGACTTGGACAGATGCTTCCCCCGGCCGGAGCGCCGCGGGACCTGGCGATGGCGCAGTTGGCCAACTCGGTCGGCGACGGCGCGTTCGTCGTCACCTCGGCGTTGTTCTTCACCCGGGTGGTCGGCCTGTCGACCGCGGAGGTCGGCCTCGGGCTGACGGTCGCGTGGCTGGCCGGCTTCCTGACCGGCGTCCCGCTCGGTAACCTCGCCGATCGGCGTGGAGCGCGCGGCACCGCAGTACTGCTGGCCCTCCTGACCGCCAGCGGCGTGGGAGCGTTCCTGTTCGTCCGGAGCTTCGCGGGCTTCCTGATCGCGGCCGTCGTCTACGCCTGCAGCCAGACCGGGCTCACCGCGGCCCGCCAAGCTCTCCTCGCGGGCCTGGTGCAGCCGGCCGAGCGCACCCGCATCCGCGCCTTCCTTCAGTCCACGGTCAACGCCGGTCTCGCCGTCGGCGCGCTCCTCGGCGGTATCGCGCTCCGCTTCGACACCGAAACGGCGTACCTGACCGTCTTCGCGATCGACGCGCTCAGCTTCCTGATCGCTGCCGCTCTGATCCGCCGGGTCCCGTCCATCTCGACCACGATCCGCGTGAAGGGCGAACCGCGCCTCGCCGTCCTCCACGACCGCCCGTACGCGGTTCTCGCGCTGCTCAACGCGATCATGCTGCTCTTCATGCCGCTGATCAGTCTCGTCGGCCCACTGTGGATCGTCACCCGGACCAGCGCACCCAGCTGGGTCGTCGCCTCACTGATGATCGTCAACACCCTCGGCGTCACGTTCTTCCAGGTGCACATCGCCAAGCGGGTCAAGGACCTCCGCACCGCCGCCCGCTCCGTCCGGTACGCCGGGCTCGCCATGCTGGCCGCCTGTGGCGTGTTTGCGACCACCGCCGCCCACCTGAGCCCCGCAATGACCGCCGTCATCCTGGTGATTGCCGCCGCGCTGCTCACCCTCGGCGAGATGAAACTGGCCTCCGGCGCCTGGGAGATCAGCTTCGGGCTCGCCCCCGCAGACAAGCAGGGTCAGTACCAAGGCTTCTTCGGCACCGGCCCCGCGATCGCCAGGATGCTCGGTCCCGCGCTGCTCACAACGGTCATCCTCGGCTGGGGTCCGATCGGCTGGATCGTCATCGGCGCCCTGTTCCTGGGGACCAGTTGCGCAACTGGTCCCGCCGTACGATGGGCTGCGCGGACGAGGGCCGTCAAGGAGGACGCCACGCCGTCGCTGGTAGAGGAGAACGTCGCCTGATGGAGATTCCCGGACTGGTCGAGATCACGTCGTACGACGAGCTGCGCGAGCTTGTCCCGTCGCCAATGGCTGCCGCTGCGGCCAAGGAGCGCAAGGAGCTCCACGACCTGGACCTGCAGTGGCTCGATGCCTCCCCGTTCTGCCTGGTCGCCACCGCCGACGCCGACGGCAACTGCGACGTCTCCCCCAAGGGCGACCCGGCCGGCTTCACCAAGGTGCTGGACCGTTCGACGATCGCGATCCCGGATCGCGCCGGCAACCGCCGCGTCGACGGTTTCACGAACATCCTCAGCAATCCGCACGTCGGCCTGATCTACTTCGTCCCCGGCCGCACCGACACGCTGCGGATCAACGGGCGTGCCCGGATCGTCAAGGACGCGCCGTTCTTCGACGACATGATCGTCAAGGGCAACCGCCCGCAGCTGGCCCTGCTGGTCGAGATCGAGCAGATCTTCCACCACTGCTCGAAGTCGTTCATGCGCTCGAAGCTCTGGAAGCCCGAGACCTGGAACCCGGACGCGGTCCCGCGCCGAGCGGTCATCTCCCAGACGCTGGAGCGTCCGGACGAGGAGCTGACGACGCTCGACGAGTACTACGGCCCGCAGTACGAGGAGAAGATCTACAAGGTCAAGTACTGAACTACCGCAGGAGGAGCAGGCCGAAGTACTCCGTGGCGACGATGACACCCGGTCCGCTGCCCTCTACGGTTTCGTACTGTGACCACTACTGAGCCGATCGACGCGCCCGCCTTCGGGTACTGGGCGCGACGCATCGGCCTGCCCGTGGTGATCTCGATCATTGCGGTGGTCGGTTCGATCGGCGCGGCGGTTCACGGTGAGCCGGATGCCCGTCGGCCGGACTGGTTCATGGTGCTGCTGATCCTGATCGGATCGCTGTCGCTGTACTGGCTCCGGACCCGGCCCGTGCCGGTGCTGTGGGCAACTGTCGGGTCGACCCTCGTCTACATGCTGATGGGGTACGCCTACGGTCCGGTGATCTTCGCGTTCGTCATCGCCGTGTTCACCACGATCCGGCTCGGCTATCGGGTTTCCGGCTGGTCGGCGCTGGCCGCGCTGTACATCGGTCACATCGGCGGTCGGTTCGTGTTCGGGCTCACCGAGTTCGGCCTGTACCAGACGCTCCTGGTCGGCACCTGCTTCGTCGTCCTCGGCTTTCTGGCCGAACTGTTCCGCGCGCACCGCGACCGGGTCAACGCCGCCGCTCGCACCCGCAAGGAGGAGGAGCTGCGCCGCGCTGGTGAGGAGCGGCTGCGGATCGCGCAGGAGCTCCATGACGTCGTGGCGCACCACATCTCGCTCATCAACGTGCAGGCAGCCACTGCACTGCACCTAGTCGACCGGCAACCCGAGCAGGCCGCTCCAGCCCTCTCCGCGATCAAGGACGCGAGCAAAGACGCCCTCGTGGAACTGCGCTCGATCGTCGGCATCCTCCGGCAGTCCGACGAGTCCGCGCCCCGCCAACCGGTCGCCGGCCTTGACCATCTGGATCATCTGATCACTCGTACGTCGCGGGCCGGTCTGGAGGTGCACCGCATCGTCCACGGCGAGCCGCGTCCGCTACCGACCGGACTCGACCGCGCCGCGTTCCGCATCATCCAAGAGTCGCTGACGAACGTCGTACGCCATGCGAAGGCCACGTCCGCAACGGTCCGGATCCAGTACGGCGAACAGGCGCTCGTGCTGCAGATCGACGACAACGGCCAGTCGCTCAGCGCGCCGCCGACGGAAGGCAACGGGATCGGCGGCATGCGGGAGCGGGCCACCGCACTCGGCGGCTCACTCACCGCGAACCGCACACCCTCTGGCGGCCTGAGGATCACGGCGACCCTGCCGCTGTAGTGTCCGCCGTACTACGGCAGGCGGACGTGGGACGGGTTGAGGTCGGCCACGCTGGACACGCCGAGTAGCGCCATTGTGCGGCGTACCTCCTTGGTCAGGATCTCGGCGGCACGAGCGACCCCGCGCTGACCGCCGGCCATCAGGCCGTACAGGTACGCGCGGCCGACCAGGCAGGCATCGGCGCCGAGCGCGATCGCCGCGACGATGTCCGCGCCGGACATGATGCCGGTGTCGAGGTAGATCTCCGCGTCGCTACCGATCGCCTTGCGTACGTCGGGGAGGATGCGCAGCGGTGTCGGCGCCCGGTCGAGCTGACGGCCGCCGTGGTTGGACAGCACGACCGCGTCCGCGCCGGCGTCGACCACGCGGCGAGCATCTGCGACGGTCTGGATGCCCTTGACGATCAGCGGGCCGTCCCAGATCGAGCGCAGCCAGTTGAGGTCGTCGATCGTCATCGTCGGGTCGAAGAGTTTGTCGAGCAGCTCAGCGACGGTGCCGTCCCAGGTGGACAGCGAGGCGAACGTCAACGGCCGCGTGGTGAGCAGGTTGGCCCACCAGGCCGGGTGCAGCGACGCGTCCAGCACAGTCTTCGCGGTGAGACTCGGCGGAATGGTGAAACCATTGCGTACGTCGCGAAGCCGCGCGCCAGCGACCGGTACGTCGACGGTCAGCATCAGCGCCTCGAAACCAGCCGCGGCCGAGCGCTTCACCAGGTCCTCGCCGGCGTCGCGGTCCTTCCACACGTACAGCTGGAACCACTTGCGCGCATCCGGCGCGGCGGCTGCGACGTCCTCGATCGAGGTGGTGCCCATCGTCGACAGCGCGTACGGGATGCCGATCTGCTCGGCGACCTTGACCACTGCGCTCTCGCCCTCGTGGTTCATCATCCGGGTGAAGCCGGTCGGCGCGAACGCGAACGGCAGCTCGGAGCGGCCGCCGAGGATCGACGTACCGAGGTCGATCTCGGAGACGTCGCGCAGGATCGACGGCTGCAGCTCCATCTCGGCGAACAGCCGGCGAGCGCGGCGCAGGCTGATCTCGGCCTCGGCGGCGCCGTCGGTGTAGTCGAAGACCGAGCGCGGCGTACGGCGTTTCGCGATCGTGCGCAGGTCCGCGATCGTCAGCGCCTTCTCCAACCGCCGCTCGGTCGGGTTCGCCGTGATCGGCTTCGGCCGCAGCAGCGGCTTCAGCTCGGACCATTTGGGCATCTGGCGATCGGTCATCACAACTCCCGGCTCAAATCTGTGGTCGGACCACACCCTACCCTGTGGTCCGACCACACAGGTAGGGTCGTCCACATGAAGAACTACGAGCTGGTCCTGCACCGGGTGGAGGCCGATCTGGCCGCGGGGCGGCTGAGGATCGGCGGGCGGTTGCCCGGCGAGCGGACGCTGGCCGAGCAGCTCGGGATCAGCCGGCCGTCGGTGCGGGAGGCGGTCCGGGTGCTCGAGGCGATGGGGGTGGTACGGACCGCGACCGGATCCGGGCCGGAGGCGGGTGCGGTGATCGTGGCGGAGCCGGTGTCGCCGCTGACCGCCGTACTGCGGTTGCATCTGGCAACGAATCACCTGCCGATGGGGGACGTCGTACAGACGCGTCTGCTGCTGGAGTCGTGGGCGGCTCGGGAGGCTGCGGGGCGGGAGCTGGGGGCGGATGAGCTGAAGGTGGCGGAGGAGCTGCTGGATCGGATGGATGATGCCGGGTTGTCGCCGGAGGAGTTCCATCTGCTCGATGCTGAGTTTCATGTTGCGTTGTCGGGGTTGGCGGGGAACGTGTTGATCGCGGCGGTGATGACTTCGTTGCGGTCGGCGATTCATGGGTATGTGCTGGCCGCCGTACCTAATCTGCCTGATTGGGAGGCGGTGGCGGTTGGGTTGCGGGGCGAGCATCGCGGGATTCTGGCGGCGGTGCGGGGTGGGGAGCCGGAGCGCGCGGCCTCGTTGGTGACCGCGCATATCCGGGGGTTCTACCAGGCGGCGCAATTAGCACCGTTCGGCGGGAACGCTGGTACGGCGGAGGCCGAGGATCACGGTCGCGCCGACGATCAGGTGGAGTGAGGCGAGGCCGAGCTTCGCGCCTAGGCCGATGCCGTTGGTGAGCGGGCTGCCTAGGGAGAGAACGCAGACGATCGTCCCGATGATGGTCCAGGTGTCGCGGGCATTCGCGGTGCGGCGTTCGAGGATCGCCAGGAGGCCCCAGCCGGCGAAGGCGACCACGATCGAGGCGGCGAGGACTGCTGCGGCACCGATGTGCTGGGTGCCGCCTTGGCGTGCGGTGAGGGTGAGACCGGCGAGCGGGGCGAGGATCGCCCAGTCAGCCAGAGCCGCAGCTGCAGTCACACCAACCACCACGAGTCGACTACGCCCAGGAACGCGCCGCGGACCCGAGGCCGGGTCAGCCGGGTTGGCGGTGGCGGACGGGGCGTTCGCGGAGGTGGTGGATAGGCGGATGGTGCTGTTCGGGGTGGTGGGGTTGGGGGTTGGCATTGTGGCTCCCTGGGGTGGTTGGTGGGAACACAGTGCGGGAGGTTGGGTGCGGGTGGCATCGGTCGGGGGGCTGGGGTGGGTTCTACTTTGGTCGGTGGTGGGGATGGGCGGGGCGGCTTAGTCTCGGCGGCATGGAGGAGTTGTGTGTGCCGCGGAAGTCCGGGCTGGTGGCTGCGCTGGTGGCGTGGGCGCTGGTGGCGGCGATGGTTGCGGGGACGATCGTCGGGCGGTGGTCGGATCCGGAGCATCAGAAGTTCCTGGTGCTCGACATCCTGGTCGGGATCGTCTCCGTCGCAGTGATCCCGACGCTGATCCGCTGGCCTGTACACGGCGCGATCGCACTCGCCGTACTCGCGATCTTCTCCCCCGCCGGTACGCCGCCGTCCACCGTCGGAACGCTGACCGTCGCCCTCCGCCGTCCCTTCCGTACTGCGCTGCTCGTCGCGATCGCCGGCACCGTCGCGCACCTGATCCAGGGCCTCTGGCAACCAATCCATGGACTCCCCTACCTCTGGTTCGCTGTACTGGACGTCGTCGTCCACGCCGCCCTCCTCGGCTGGGGCCAAGGAGCCCAGGCCCGCCGCCAACTCCTCGAGTCCCTCCGCGAACGCGCCCGCCGCGCCGAGGCCGAGCAGGGCCGCCGCGTCGCCGAGGCACGCACCCTCGAACGCACCAAGATGGCCCGCGAGATGCACGACGTACTCGCCCATCGCCTGTCCCTGCTCGCGACGTATGCCGGCGCCCTCGAGTACCGCCCCGACTCCTCGCCCGAGCGGCTCGCGAAGGCGGCCGGCGTGATCCGCACCGGCGTACACCAGGCGCTCGAGGAGCTGCGGGAGGTGATCAACGTCCTCCGCGACGAGGACGAGTACGAGGGCCGGCCGCAGCCCACCTTCGACGACGTCCGCGCGCTGGTGGACGAGTCGCGTGAGGCAGGTACGACGGTCGCGTACGAGGACCATGTCGCGGATCCCACTTCATTGCCTCCGGCAACGGGGCGTACGGCGTACCGGATCGTCCAGGAGGGACTGACCAACGCACGCAAACACGCCGCCGGACGGCCGGTGACCGTCACGCTGGACGGGCGGCCGGGCGACGGCTTGCGGATCGAGCTGACCAACCCGGCGTCGAACGGGACCACGGTCACGCCCGGGAGCGGGACCGGCTTGGTCGGGCTGACCGAGCGGGTGCAGCTGGCCGGCGGGACGCTGGACCACGGGCAGGAGCCCGGTGGCGGCTTCCGGCTCGAGGCCTCGCTACCGTGGCCCGCATGAGCGAAACCGCAGCGGCGCCGATCCGCGTACTCGTCGTGGACGACGACGCGCTGGTCCGGGCCAGCCTGGAGATGATGCTCGACGGGACGAACGGGATCTCGGTGGTTGGTCAGGCCGCCGATGGCGACGAAGTACCGGCCGCGGTCGACGCACACTTCCCCGACATCGTGCTGATGGACCTGCGGATGCCCCGGGTCGACGGCATCGTCGCGACCCGGCGGTTGCGGGCGCGGACGAATCCGCCCGAGGTCGTCGTACTCACCACGTTCGACACCGACGAGAACGTGCTGCACGCGCTGCGCGCCGGGGCGAGCGGGTTCCTGCTGAAGGACACCCCGCCGGCCCAGATCGTCGAGGCAGTACGGCGGGTCGCGGCCGGTGACCCGATCTTGTCGCCGGCGATCACCCGCCGCCTGATGGACCGTGCCGCGACGCAGGCCGACGCCCACACGATCGCGCAGGACAAGCTGCAGCGGCTGTCTCCCCGTGAGTACGACGTGATGCTCGCGGTCGCGCAGGGTAAGGCGAACGCGCAGATCGGCGCCGAGCTGTTCATGAGCCTGGCGACGGTCAAGGCGCACATCTCCCACATCCTCACCAAGCTGGAGCTGGGGAACCGTACCCAGATCGCCCTCCTCGCCCATGACGCCGGGCTCGCATAAGCTCCAGCGCATGATCAGGGTGTTGCTGGCGGACGATCAGGCGTTGGTGCGGGCCGGGTTCCGGTCGTTGCTGAACGCCGAGGACGACATCACGGTGGTCGGTGAGGTTGCCGACGGCTCAGAGGCAGTCGCTGTCGCGCGCGCCGAGAAGCCCGATGTGGTGTTGATGGACATCCGGATGCCCGGTACGGACGGGCTCGAGGCGACGCGGCAGATCGGCGCGGACCCGGAGCTGGCCGACGTACATGTGGTGATCCTGACGACGTTCGACCTGGACGAGTACGTGTTCGAGGCGCTGCGGGTCGGGGCGAGCGGGTTCCTGGTGAAGGACACCGAGCCGGTCGAGCTGCTGCAAGCAGTGCGGGTGGTCGCTCGCGGCGACGCGCTGCTCTCCCCCGGCGTCACACGGCGGCTGGTGGCCGAGTTCGCGTCCCGCAGCCGGCAACCACATGCGAGCAAGGAACTCGACGTACTCACCGAACGGGAGAAGGAGATCGTCGCGCTCGTCGGCGAAGGGTTGTCGAACGATGAGATCGCGGAGCGGCTGGTTCTGAGTCCGGCGACCGCGAAGACGCATGTCAGCCGCGCGATGATCAAGCTCGGCGTCCGCGACCGGGCGCAGCTGGTTGTCGTCGCGTACCAGACCGGGTTGGTGCGTCCCGGCTGGCTGGGTTGACCTTCCAGCTACTCGAAGCCCGATGCTGCTCGGATGATGCACCTCGAGGAGATCACGGCCGCTGTCTCGCTGGGTCAGGCCGGAGATCGTGAAGCAGCCCGTGCTCAGCTGACGGCTCTGTGGGACGCGGTTGACGACCGGCAGACGCGGTGTGCGATCGCGCACTATCTGGCGGATGTACAGGACGAAACCTCAGATGAGTTGACCTGGGATCTCCGTGCGTTGGAAGTCGTCGAGGACACCGCCTGGCTCCCGTCCCTCCACCTGAACCTCGCCGACGACTACCGCCGGCTGGCACATCCGCTCCAGGCGGAGGAGCACCTGCAGTTGGCGCGCGAGCACCTTCATCTGCTGCCCGCTGACGGCTACGGCGAAGTGATCCGGTCCGCCGTCGACCACGTCACCGAAGCACTCGCCACCGGAAACACCGACCGCCTTTCCTCGAACCCCAGCACCTGAGTGGAGCTAACGACAGGAGGTACGGCTCGATTATTGGTCGTCCCATGCCTGAGCACAGCCTCAGAACGGGCTCGTCGGACACGTACCTCCTGTCGTTAGCGCACTACTCCGCCGGGGGTAGGCACGGTCACTCCCCCGAGGCGACGCGGCGGTCCGGGCGTGAACGGCACGCTCTAGGTATGGATGCGCTAGTTGAGGTCAGTGGACTGACGAAGAGGTACGGCGACACCCTCGCGGTCGATGGTGTCGATCTGACAGTGCTGCCGGGCGAGGTCTACGGGTTCCTCGGGCCGAACGGCGCAGGCAAGACAACCACGCTCCGGATCCTCACCGGGCTGATCGCGCCGACGAGCGGCAGCGTTCGCGTGCTCGGCGGGAAGCCGGGGCAGTCCGACGTACTGGGGCGGACCGGGTCGATGATCGAGTCGCCGGCGTTCTATCCGTACCTGTCGGGGTTGGACAATCTGCGGCTGCTGGCCGAGTACGCCGGGGTGGCGCGGCAGCGGATCGACGAAGTACTCGAGCTCGTCGACCTGGCCGATCGCGCCAAGGACCGGTTCTCGACGTACTCCCTGGGGATGAAGCAGCGGCTCGGGGTCGCGGCCGCGCTGTTGAAGGATCCGGAGCTGGTGATCCTCGACGAGCCGACCAACGGGCTGGACCCGGCCGGGATGCGCGACATGCGCCGGCTGATCCGCGAGCTCGGCACCGGCGGCCGGACCGTGCTGCTGTCGAGCCATCTGCTCGGCGAGGTACAGCAGATCTGCGACCGGGTCGGGATCATCAACTCGGGCCGGATGGTTGCCGAGCACAACGTCGACGAACTGCGCGGCGAACAGGAGCTGGTCGTCCGCGCCGACCCGAAGGACCAGGCGCAGACGATCCTGGCCCGCTTCGGCAGTGTGCACCAGTACGACGACACGCTGCGGGTCGCCGTCGATCCCGCGCGAGCTGCGGAGGTCAACAGCGTGCTGGTCGGCGCCGGCATCGCCGTCTCCGAACTGCACATGACCGAACGAGCGCTCGAGGACATCTTCTTCGAGCTCACCACGGAGGAGAAAGCCGATGTTGGGTAGCTACCGCGCGGAGATCCTCAAACTCCGCAAACGATCCGCGGTCTGGGTGCTGTTCGGCGCAGGCCTGGTCCTGAGCCTGATCTTCGGCTACCTCCTGCCGTACCTCGCCTACACGACCGGCGACGACACCCCGTCAACCGACGGAATCCCCCGCGCGGAGGTCCTCCGCGGCATGCTCCCCGAACGCGTCATCGACAACACCATCGGCGGCTACCCGATCTTCGCCGGCGCACTGGCACTGGTCCTCGGCGCAATCGTGATCGGTGGCGAGTACACGTGGGGAACGCTGAAGACCGTCCTCACCCAACGCCCCGGCCGCGGCACAATCCTGGGCGTGCAGTTCCTAGCCCTGGCCACGATGATCGCCCTCTGGGTCGTCGGCATCTTCATCGCCTGCAGCCTGTGCAGCATCGGCATCGCTGCGGCTGAAAGCGGCGCCATGACCTGGCCAAGCATCGGCACCTTACTGCAAGGCCTAGCCGGCGGCTGGCTCGTCCTGATGACCTGGTGCCTAGCCGGCGCCGTCCTAGCCGTTGCCTTCCGCAACGTAGCCCTCCCCATCGGCCTAGGCGTCGTCTGGATCCTAGGCATCGAAACCCTCCTAGCCGGCGTAGTAAGCAGCCTCCTCCCAGGCTTGGACTGGCTAACCAACACCCTCCCCGGCACCAACGCCGGCTCGCTAGTCTTCGCCGTCACCGGCATGTCAACCACAGACGCCCCACCCGGCGTCCGCGACGCAGTAGGCGGCAGCCGAGCCCTACTAACCCTCTTCGCATACTGCGCCCTGTTCGCCGCCCTGTCCCTCTGGACCACCCGCCGCCGCGACATCACGTGATCCCCCGCGATGGTCGCGTCAGCGAACAACTGATCTGCAGCTCCGACCAGTCTTGACTCGGACAAACTGGGATACGAGCCAAGGCAAGGTCTGTTCGCACCGCGACACCATTCGTGCTTGGACAGTTAACGAAATGTGGGCTCAGCGACCCGCCGCTATCGTGCAACTATGAATTCAAGGACTCTGTTCAGCGAGGTTAACGAGAGGACATCACGCAGATTGCGGGTTGCCCGGCAGGCGTTCACCTCGGCGGAGGCCCTTGCGGCGGCTGGCATGACTGACGCGGATCGGGTGTCAGCGATCGTCGGATTCGACTTCGCGGCCGAGACGGTGATCCGTGCCGTTCTGTTCGACGCAGCACGTTATCTCGATGCGAAGGTCGACCCGAAGGTTCAGGGATTCCGCCCGATGCTTGAGGCCGCTGCAGAGGCGTTTCGGAGCGATAGTTTGGCGACCGACGTCCCCGGCAGACCCGGCCTAGAGCATGTCCGCAACATCCGCAATGCCGCACAGCACGAGGCACGAATCCCAACACTTGTCGAGGTGCACGAGTCTCGGATCTACACCAAAGACGCTGCCACCGAGGCCGTTCGCCTTGCGTGGGGGGTTGACTTCCTCGCCGCTGACATCCAGGCGGTTCGATCAGCCATCGTGCGGGGATACCTGAACAGTGCAGTGGCTTCGGAGGACGCCGGCGACCTCGCTGGCGCTATGGGCTGGCTCCATGCAGCGTTCGAGCATGGGCTGACGCACGGTGGGGAGAACCTTGTCGGTCCACCTATCAAGGCCGACGTGCTCGCACTTGCGGAGCCCGGTCGAGTTGACGCAAGGGGCATCCTGGCGGACCTTCAAACATCGTTCCGCAGGCTGCAGGTATTGGGACGGCTGACCGCTTTTGGAATCAACGTACCGACATACCTCCATTGGCAACGCATCTTCGCTGGGGCTCCCCCACTCAACTTCAACGGCGAGCTCAGTCGTTACGACGGCGAAAGGGACTGGCCCAAGCAGGAGGTCGACCGGGCAATGGCATATGTGATCGATGCAGTGCTGAGGATGGAGCAAGTTGTAGACGACGTAGATCCAGGCGGCTTCCGCCACGGCGGCTTCGACAAGCTATGAGTACCCGGGTAGCTGTTCGACTGGCGCTAGCGGACGGACAGGATGCCCCGCCGGGAGCGGTTGCCGGGGAGCGGTTCGCGCGCCGCCGGAGGCGGCCAACAAAACAGCCGCCGCGAAGCGGTGTCCTTTGGCCGTCCGCCGGACAGGCAGTTGCTACGCCGGATGCGCTGCCCGCGGGAACAGCTGCAGGCCGCCGGAGGCGGCCAACAGGACAGCCGCCGCGAAGCGGTGACCGCTCCGCGCAGCACACCCCCGCAAGCAGCTGCCGCGGCCGATGCAGTTGAGCGAGAAACAGCCCGCACGCCGCCGAAGGCGGCCAAGAGAACAGTCGCCGCGGAGCGGTGTCCTTTGGCCGGTGTCCTTTCGGTGTGCTCGGGCTAGCTCTTGATGCCGGCGTGGACTAGGGCTAGTTCGCAGAACATGGCGTTGGCCCAGGAGAACCAGTCGCGGGTGTATTGGGTGGGGTCGTCTACGTTGAAGCCTTCGTGCATCTGGCCGGTGCCGCCCGTCGTGTCGCGGAGGAGTTCCAACAACTGCTGGCGTTCCTGAGAGGACGTGCTCGAGATGCCCTGCACAGCGAGGGCGATGTGCCAGATGTATCGCGGCGGAGTATGCGGGCTCCCGATCCCCGCCGCAGCAGTCCCGCTGTAGTAGTAAGGGTTCTCCGGGCTCAGCAACAGCCGACGAGTAGCCAGGTACGTCGGATCGTCCGCCGCTGCATACCCAGTCAGCGGGATCGACAACAAGCTAGGCATGTTCGCGTCGTCCATCAGCAACGTCTCCCCCAGTCCGTCGACCTCATAGGCGTACACCTGGCCGTGCTCCGGGTGCTCGACAACCGCGTAGGAAGAAATCCCCTCGTCGATATCCGCCTTCAGCGCCTTCGCGCGATCAGCCAACTCCGGGTCCCGCAGTACCTCGGTAGCGATCTCCTGCAGATACCCGAGCACCACCGACGCGAACATGTTCCCCGGCACGTTGAAGCCCAGCTCGGTAGCGTCGTCGCTCGGCCGGAACGCGCTCCACGACATCCCGGTCGGCTGCGTCAACCGACCACGCCCTTCGCGCACCAGCGTGTCCGAGGGCCGGTCGTCAAGACGCTGGAACCGGTACGGCGACCGAGCCTCGTGGTCCTGCTCCACCGTCCACAGCTCGACGATCGCCTCCGCCGCCGCACGGAACCGCTCGTCGATCACGTCCGCGCGACCGGTGATCCGCCACAGCCGGTACGCCAACTCCAGCGGGAAGCACAGCGAGTCGATCTCGTACTTGCGTTCCCACACCCACGGCGACATCTCGGTCTCGTCGGTGACATGCCCGGCCCCGTTGGCCGATTTGTTGAAGGCGTTCGCGTACGGATCCAGTACGACGTACTCCAACTGCCGGTGCAGCACCCCGATCAGCGTGTCCTGCAGACCCGGATCGTCCTTGCACAGCAGCAGGTACGGGCGCATCTGGGCCGCGGAGTCGCGCAGCCACATCGCCGGGATGTCGCCGGTGAGCACGAACGTCGTCCCGTCCGGCAACTGCTCGGCGACCGCGGGCAGGTTCCCGGCCATCGAGCGCCGGAACATCTCCGCGATCACCTCGTCGCCGGTCGCCTGCTGAACAGCCGCAACGGCTCGGGCGAGGACCTCGGGGTCGATCATCAACACAATCACCTTTCAGCGACAACCGCAGTGCTCTGCAACAACAAGGAAGGGTTTGGCGAGAACGTCTGGTCGAGGACCAGGCTGGCGGCGCCGATCGCGCCGACGTCTTGGCCGAGCGCCGTACCGGCGACCTCGAACGGATGGACAGCACGCACCAGGAAGCGATCGTCCAGCGCATCGCGTACTGCGTCACCGAGCACCGGCGCGAGCTGCTCCCAGTGCGGGCCGCCGAAGACGACCCGCTCCAGGTCGAGCAGGTTCGCGACGTCCTCGACGACCTTGGCGATGCGCCAGGCGAGAGCGACGATGATCTCCCGAGCAGCCCCAGGACCGTCCGCAGCCGACGCACACAGCTGGGCGAACGCCGCGTCCACCGCCGGCCGATCCTCAATATCGATGCCTTGGGCAAGTACTCCGGCCGCGACCGCCTGCTGCACCAGGTACCGCGGCTGACTGGTCTCGCCCACGCAGCCACGCCGCCCGCAGTAGCAGACCGGTCCGTCCGGATCCACGATCACATGACCGATCTCGCCGACATTGCTGGACGAACCGCGGACGATCTCATCACCGATCACCAGCCCCGCACCGACGCCCGTACCGAGATAGAAGAACAGGAAACTGCCGCCCTGCCCGGCCCATTTCTCGGCGGACGCGGCCGCGGTCACGTCCTTGTCCAGGACGATCGGCAGACCGGTCCGCTCCCGTAGCTCGTCGCGGAGCGGGACCAGGTGCCAGGCCGACAGGTTCGGCGGGTCAACGACCACGCCGCGCTCGACATCGATCGGCCCTGGCGCAGCGATGCCCACGCCGGTGACGCGGTCGCGCGGTGCGCCGGACGCGGCGATCACTTCCTCGATCGTCTTCGCGATGCCGTCGATGAGTACGTCGGGATCGTCGGCGTACTGGTCGACCGGCCGCCGCGCGACCACCTCGCCGGTGAGATCGAGGAGTACGACGGTGACCACAGACGGGTCGAGATGTACGCCGACGGCGTACTGGCCGGTGGGCTCGAGCTCGAGCAACGTCCGCGGCTTGCCCAGACCCACGCCGCGCAGCCGGCCCGCCTCACGCACAAGTCCGGCATCAAGCAGACGGCGGGCGATGTTGGAGATGGCCTGGCCGGACAGCCCGGTGGCTTCGGCCAGCTCGACGCGGCTGAGTTGCTCGCTGCGGCGGATCGCGTCGAGTACGACGGCATCGTTGAAGCCGCCGACCCGATCGAGATTCGTGCCCCGCCGTACGCTCACAAAGGCCCCCAGGTCAGTTGGCGGTCGGGTCCGCACCCCACGGACGAGACCAGTCGTAGTGGAGGACCTCGTCACCCGCCCGCCAGGCGTTGGGCGTGGTGTTCACCAGCCAGTCGGTCGGCTCGATCGCCGTGTTCTCAGCCGCCGCACCACCACTGAGCGCCAAATGTATACCGTTCCGCAACGCCCGGTCCGACCGATCCGTCCGGGCAGCTGGATCGATCGACAGGAACAGCGCCGTACCGGATCGGGCGACCAGGTCGAGGAAGCGCTCGTTGAGCTCCCACGGCGTCTGCGGCGTGCACGGAACGCAGTCCGCGTCGACCGCGAAGAACCGGTTGTGCTGCGGGAGCCGGAACGCGAGCGTGTTGACCCCCATCTTCCGGGTCCGCTCCCAATCGCGGCCCGAGGTGTCGTCACCGGTCCGCTGTACGTCGACCAGCCCGGCGGCGAGATGGCCGACGGTGTTGCAGCCGATCACAACGACGTCCTCCGCCGCGGACCGGATCTCCCGGTAGAACGCGAGGATGATCTCAGCCGTCGTCCGCGACGTGTCGTGCAGTTGCCAGCCGCCGCGCGTCAGCCGCGATCCCATCGCAGGCCCGAAGGCGCCGAAGACGTCGTACGTGCTGAAGTCGTGCTTCACGAGCTCGAAGCCCCAGGACCGGAACCGCTGGAGGTCCGCTCGCACTCCGTCCAGGACCTCGGGGTACGACGGATCGAGCGCGCGCCCCGGTTTGTCATGAGGCCCGGTCGACGCCCATCGACCCGGCTCGCGCACGAGCAGCGGACGGAACCAGAGACCCGGCCGGGCGCCGATCGCCTTGATCGCGGCCGCCGTACCGGCCATGTCGTCGAAGACGCCCGGTGTCCCGCTGTCCCAGGGGCCGCCGGAGCAGACGCCGCCCGGGTACCAGCCGTCGTCGACGACGCTGAACGGTTTGACCGGGTGACCGTCGGCGAGCTCGACGATCGTGGTCGCGTCCTGCAGGACGGCCTTCTCGTCGAAGTTCTCGCCGTACGCGTAGTACCAGTTGTTGGCCCCGACCACCGGCGCGGGCTCAGGTCGCGCCGGTAGTCGGGTGCTCATGGTGGCGACCGCTGCGTTCAGGGTCTGCCAGGGTGTGCCGCCGTCATTGAATAGTCGCACGGTCGCCGCAGTCAGCGTCCGGCCCCTCAAGTGTGTGGGACCGCCGCCGTTGCGCAGGTCAAGCCAGAGCGTGAAGCCGTCGTCGTCGACCGTCCAGGCGCAGAACGCACTCGGCTGGACATCAACGCCGGCACCGGCCGTGCTGCCGGTCTGCGGATCGTGGACGAGGAAGTACCACGGCAGCAGGCGCTCAGGTTGCACGTGACGCCACTGGAGGTCGCCGTACGAACGCTCCCAGGCGTCACCGAGGATCAGCGCGTCGGCGGGGAGCCGCTCGGACCAGCGGAGCGCGACGCGGGAGATCGTCGTCGCGGTGACGTCGACGGTCCCGTCGTTCCAGCTGACCTCAGCACCCGCGGCCGACCAGGTCGAGCCGGATCTGACCGCGGTGGTCAGTCCGTCCGAGAGATCCGACTGGACGAAAACAGCACTCGGTTCTCTCACCAGACTCCCTCGGGGCGGAATTACTTTCCCCACAGACTTTAGTTAGTGCGTCACGAACCGGTCAAGGCGGCCACCGCGGTGACGAGACGGTCGACATCCGACTGATCCGTGTACGGCGCGAGGCCCGCACGGACGGCTCCGGCCGGACCGAGGCCGAGGATGCGAGCGGGCTCGTACGCGTAGAACGAGCCGGCCGGAGCGTTCACGCCGGCCTTCGCCAAGTGCTCGGCAACAGCTGTCGGAGCGTGGCCCTCGAGGTTGAAGAGCAGGGTCGGCGTCCGGTTGGCGGCGTGGCCGTAGAGGGTGATGCCGGGGATCGCGGCGAGGCGGGTCTCGAGGTCGTCGCGGAGGCTGTCCTCGTACTCCTCGACCAACTCGAGCGAGCTGACCAGCCGCTCCCGACGGGTCGCGCCGGTTCCGCCGAGGCCGGCCAGGAAGTCGACGGCAGCAGTCGTGCCGGCCAGCAGCTCGTACGGCAGCGTGCCGAACTCGAAGCGCTCCGGTACGACGTTCGACGACGGCATGAGCTTGTCGGGTTTGAGCGTCTCGAGCAGCTCCGGCGCGGCGGTCAGCGTGCCCAGGTGCGGCCCGAAGAACTTGTACGGCGAACACACGTAGAAGTCGGCGTACTCGGCGTCGACCGGGACGTGGGCGGTGAGGTGCACGCCGTCGATATAGATGAGCGCGCCCGCCTCGTGAACCTGATCGGCTAGCTTGCGCGTGTCAGGCCGGGTGCCGAGGAGGTTGGACGCGCCGGTGACCGCGACCAGCCGGGTGCGATCGGTGAGGAGCGGGGCGACGTCGTCGAGCTCGGACGTCTCGGGGTCGAAGCCGAGCCACTTGATCGCGGCGCCGGCGGCCTCGGCAGCCTGCACCCAGGGACGGACGTTCGCATCGTGATCGAGCTGGGTGACGATCACCTCGTCGCCCTCGGACCAGTCCTTGGCGAGCGTGCGCGAGAAGTCGTACGTCAGCTGGGTCATGCTGCGGCCGAAGACGATCCCCTGCGCGGTCGTGCCGAGCAGATCGGCCATCGCTTCCCGCGCCCCGGCGACGATCTCGTCGGCACGACGCTCGGCGGCCGTGAGCTGGCCGCGGTTCGCGAGCGCCGAGGTCATCGTTCTCGAGACCGCATCGGCGACGACCTGCGGCGTCTGCGAGCCGCCCGGGCCATCGAAATGGGCCGCTCCCTCGTCGAGTGCGGGGAACTGCTTCCGGACCGCCACCACATCGAAGGCACACATGAGCGTCATCCTCGCTCACTCCTGACATCCGCCGCTACCACGTGCCCGAATGCAGATAAAAATCTCCGGAATGTCGGTGACGTAGTGCAGGATGTCAGGAGTGAGTACCGTAACGACTCCTGACAAGGCTCCGGTGCGGGCCTGGCTCCCCGTGATGCTGGCCCTGGCCGCGATCTGGGGCTGCAGCTTCCTGTTCATCTCGATCGGAGTGCGGGAGCTACCGCCGCTCTACCTGGCGCTCGGGCGGGTGATCGCCGGGTCCGTCGTACTGCTCGCGATCCTCGTCGTGAAGCGGGAGTCACTGCCGCGCGATCCGCGGCTGTGGGCACACTCGTTCGTCGCCGGTGCGATCGGATCGGCGATCCCGTGGACGCTGTTCGGGTACGGCGAGGAGCGCATCCCGTCGCTGCTGGCCGGCATCTGGAACGGGATCACCCCGCTGGTCGTGCTGCCGATCGCCGTCCTGATCTTCCGGACCGAGGTGTTCTCGATGCAGCGCGGTCTCGGGCTGCTGATCGGGTTCACCGGGATGCTCGTCGTGCTCGGCGCCTGGCGCGTCGACAGCGGAGCCGATCTGGTCGGGCAGGGGCTGTGCATGCTCGCGGCGGTGTTCTACGGGCTCGCGATCCCCTACCAGAAGAAGTTCCTGGCCGGGACCACGTTGTCCGGTACCTCGCTGTCGGCGGCCTTGTTGCTGTGCGCAACCGTTCAGCTGGCGATCGTCGCGCCGCTGGTCACCCGGCAGGCGCCGCCCGCGCCATGGTCGTTGTCGGCCGAGGTCGTGCTGAGCGTTCTGGCGCTCGGTGCCCTCGGTAGTGGGCTGGCGTTCGTGCTCAACATGCGCAACATCCGGCTGATCGGCGCGAGCCGCTCGTCGATGGTCACGTACCTGATGCCGGTCTTCTCGATCCTGGTCGGCGTGATCGTGCTGCACGAGCACATCACCTGGTACCAGCCGGTCGGCGGCCTCATCGTCCTGCTCGGCGTGGCCGTATCCCAGGGCGTGCTGACCGTTCGCCGCAAGCAACCCATCCCCGCAGAAGCGCCCGCGGTGTAGCTACCTCTGGCGTCGGAGGTTGGGGACGGCCGCGACCGCCACCGCGGCGAGCGCGAGGAGCGTGCCGACGACGACCGGGGCCGAGACCGGCTTGTCGGCGACCGGGAAGAAGACGTCGATGAACAGGCTCGCGATGAGCTGACCCGCGATCGTGCCGAGGCCGAGGACGAAGACGCCGACGACCCGGACCACGGCGGCAGCGGCGCTGATGAAGATCACGCCGCAGGCGCCACCGAAGTACAGCCAGGGTTCGCTCGGGAGGTGTCGTGGTGCGCCGCGGAGTGCGAGGTCGACGAGGAAGACGAGCAGCAGCGCGGCGAATCCGACCAGGAAGTTGACGACGCCGGCGGCGACTGCGCCGTACGCGTCGGTGGAAGCGGTCCGCGCGACCCGGCCGTTGATGGCCTGCTGTACGGCGGTGCCGACGCCGCCGAGCGCGGGCAGTACTGCGAGGAGCAGGCCGTCGGGGTGACTCAGCTGATCCGACACCGCCAGGCCGACCGCGACCAGCGCGATCATCGCGCCGACGATCCGGATGGCGGTCAGCGGCTGCGGGCCGGCCGGGCCGAAGCCGAGGCGGTCGACGACCAGGCTGCTGATCGCCTGCCCTGCCACACCAGCTACCAGGAACACCGCGACGCCGATGATGGAGACGGTGATGGACTGGGTCGCGACGAGGAACGCGCCAGCGAGTCCACCGAGACATTGCCACCAGCGCAGACCGCCGTACCCGCGCATCGGCGTACGGATCGTGCGCCAGACGTTGCCGAGCGCGCGCCGGACGGGCGGCACGACCGCGGTCGCGACCAGCAGGATCAGCAGGCCGGTGCCGAACGAGATCAAAGCCGCCGGGATCCCGTCGCCGAGGATGCCGCCGAGCTCGCCGTTCAGCCGCGACTGCACAGCCACCAGCATGCCGATCCCGAACGCCGAGACGAGGCCGACAAGATGGTGCTGTCGGGTCGAGACGGCGGGAGGCGCGGCGGTTGTTGTCACCTCACCATCATGACCGTCCGGCTTATAGCGCCTGACAGCAGGTCCGCATTATGACCGGCGGATCAGCGCCAGGTACATCGCGTCGGTGCCGTGCAGGTGCGGCCAGAGCTGCACATCCGGTCCGTCGCCGAGGTCCGGTACGCCGGGGAACAGCGGCCGTGCGTCTTCGAGGGACGCGTCGTCGCGGCGCCCCAGGACGGCGTCGACGACCGCGCGGGTCTCGTCGGGGTGGGGTGAGCAGGTCACGTACGCGACCACGCCGCCCGGCCGGACCGAGGTGATCGCGGAGTCGAGCAGGGCCTCCTGGAGCGGGCGCAGTTCGACGACGTCTGTCGGCGTACGACGCCAGCGTGCCTCGGGCCGACGCCGAAGCGCACCGAGTCCGCTGCAGGGGACGTCGGCCAGCACGCGATCGAAGGAGCCGGCCGGCCAGGTCGGCTTGGTGCCATCGCCGACCAGCACCTTGTGGTTGCCGGGGATCGCGCGGAGGTTGGCGCGGACCAGCTCGGCCCGGTGCTTCAGCGGCTCGACTGCGGTCAGCTGCCCATCCCCTACCAGCGACGCGAGCAGGGCCGACTTTCCACCCGGTCCCGCGCAGAGGTCGAGCCAGTTGGCGTCGTCTCCGTCGACCTTCGCGGATGCCAGCGCGATCGCGACAAGCTGCGACCCTTCGTCCTGCACCCCGGCCCGGCCGGTTGCGACCGCCTCGATCCGCCCGGGGTCACCCCCGCCTTCGAGCACAGCGCCGTACGGCGACCACCGCGCGGGCGTCGCACCGCCCGCCACCAACTCATCCACTGTCGCCAGCCCGGGTCGCACCACCAAGCTCACCCGCGCAGGCTCGTTGTCCGCGACAAGCAGCTGCTCCAGCACGCCACTGGCCACCGCCTGACCAGCCGCCGCGCCGCGGTCGAGGGCCCGGTTGAAGGCCTCGACGACCCAGCGCGGGTGGGCTTCGGCAAGCGCGAGGTAGCCGATCGGGTCGCTGTCGGCGGCCGGTGCCACGGTCGCGATCCACTGGTCCAGCGAGCGCTGGCTGATCTTGCGGAGTACCGCGTTGACGAGGCCGGTGCGTTTCTGGCCCAGCTCCGAGCGGGTGAGCGTAACCATCTCGTTGACCGCGGCATACGAGTCGACGCGCATGTTGAGTAGCTGGTGCGTGCCGAGGCGGAGCAGGTCGAGGAGCTCCGGGTCCAGGTCGGCGAGAGGGCGGGAGACGCTGCGGGCGAGGAAGGCGTCGTACGTGCCCTGCCAGCGCAGCGTTCCGTGGACGAGCTCGGTGCAGAACGCGGCATCGCGGCCCGACAGGCGCGCGTCGCGAAGCGCCTTGTTGAGGGCGAGGTTCGCGTACGCGCCCTCGGCCGTCACCTGCCGGATGACCTGGAACGCGACCACCCGGACCCGATCCGGCCGGACCTGCGGCGCGCGATTACGCGGCGACCGATCACTCACCCCAGAACGTCCTCATCGGTGAGACGGATGCCGCGCGCCCAGTCAGCCGCGGCCATCGGCTTCTTGCCCTGCGGCTGGACCGTCACGAGCTCGACCGCGCGACTCCCGGTGCCGACCTTCACGCTCGACTTCGTCGCCTGCAGCTCGCCCGGCTTCAGCTCTTCGTCGGTCAGCCGTACGGCGAGCACCTTCAGCCGCTCGCCCCGGAACGTCGTCCACGCCCCCGGCGCCGGGTTGCACCCACGCACCAGCCGATCGACCCGCTGGGCCGGAGCGCTCAGATCCAGCTCGGCGTCCTCGACCGTGATCTTCGGCGCGAGCGTGACGCCGTCGGCCGGCTGCTCCCGGGCCTCCAGTACGCCGGCCTCGATCCCGTCCAACGTGTCGACCAGAAGCTTCGACCCGGACACGGCCAGCCGGTGCAGCAGATCGCCCGACGTGTCCGAAGGGCCGATCGGCTCGGTCAGTACGCCGAACACCGGCCCCGCGTCGAGCGCCTTCACGATCCGGAACGTGCTCGCGCCGGTGACGTCGTCGCCCGCGATGATCGAGTGCTGCACGGGCGCGGCCCCACGCCAGGCGGGCAGCACCGAGAAGTGCAGGTTGATCCAGCCGTGCTGCGGGATGTCGAGCGCGGCCTGCGGCAGCAGCCCGCCGTACGCGACGACCGGGCAGCAGTCCGGCGCGATCTCCCGCAGCCGCTCCAGGAACGCCGGGTCGCTCGGCTTCACCGGCTTGAGGATCTCGATCCCGCCGAGCTCCTCGGCGTACTGCGCGACCGGCGAGGCTACGAGCTTGCGCCCGCGGCCGGCCGGTGCGTCGGGGCGGGTGACGACGCCGACGAGTTCGTGGCGGCTGGCAACGATCGCCTCGAGGGCGGTGACAGCTGGTTCCGGCGTACCGGCAAAGACGACTCTCACAGGCCAAAACCATTCGTCGGGTGGGGTGAGACCTTGATCTGCGGCGGGCCGGCCAGGCCGGACCACTCGGACTCGCGGATCGCCTTCATCGCAAGCTTGCGGGTCTCCCGGTCGAGGCGGTCGACGAACAGGATGCCGTCCAGGTGGTCGGTCTCGTGCTGGATGCAGCGGGCCAGCAGGTCCGAGCCCTCGATCACCACCGGGTCGCCGTACATGTTGAAGCCCTTGGCGATCACCGACTGGGCGCGGCGGCAGTCGAAGGTCAGGCCGGGGATCGACAGGCAGCCCTCGGGGCCGAACTGGTCGTCGGTCGAGAGCGACAGTTCGGGGTTGATCAGGTGCCCGAGCTCGCCCTCGACGTGGTACGTGAACACCCGCAGCCCGACGCCGATCTGCGGCGCGGCCAGGCCGGATCCGGGCGCGTCCTGCATGGTGTCGGTGAGGTCCGCGACCAGGCGGCGCAGCTCGGCGTCGAAGTCGACGACCGGCTCGGCCTTGGTGATCAGCACAGGGTCGCCGAACAGGCGGATGGGTTGGACCGACACAGATTCTCCACAGCTTTCACCGGACCGGGACCGAGCAAGTCTAGTGGGCCGGGCGGACGGAATCCGGCGGGAGGGGCCTCCCGTTTGTTGCCACAAGCACGTACTGTGGTCTCAGGCGTACCCTCAGTCACTGCCGTCACACGCCGCTCGGGAGACCCAATGCTCACTGCAGCACGGGGGGCAACTCTGATCCTCCTGGGTGCACTGCTTGCGCAGGCACCCCTCACTGCCCAGGCCTACCAACCCCGCGAGCCCGAGTACTCCGGGCCGCCGTCCACCGCGACACCCACGGTCGCGCCCACCCCGGTGCCGACCTCAGCTCCTACCTCAGTTCCCACCTCTGCTCCTACCTCAGCTCCCACCGAGGAGCCCTCCGCGACGCCGACGCCGAGTACGCCGGTCGCGGAGCCGGCTGCGCGGTCGTGGAGCGAGGTGGTGAAGCAGGTGACCGAGACGTCGCCGGGTGATCTGCAGGTGCGGTCCGCGGACAAGTCCGAGCAGGCCGAGTCCATGCTCCGGTGTTTCAAGCTCGACACCGAGAACTACTGCCTCGGCCTCGGCTTCGTCGACAAACTCCCGACCGGCGCGCAGCTGCAGTCGCTCGTCAGCCCGCCGACCCTGCGCGCGGCAGGCGACGTCGGAGTCGAGCAGGACATCCCCACCGGCGACCTCACCCCCGCCGATTTCGTCGCCCAGCGCGCCGCGATGCCGAAGAGCACCCGAGTCAGCGCCGAGCTGGACGAGATGCAGGCGGCGTGGAACGGCCGCGAGAAAGCCCGCGAACTCCGCGAACTGGTTGCCGCCGGCACCCCGCCGGTGAACCCGCAGGAGCCGAGCCGCGAAGCGGCGCCCGCCACGCCCGAGGCCGGGACGACGGCTGCGCCGACTGCGACTCCGACTGTGACGCCGACTCGGACCGCGCCTACGGTGGCTCCGTCCAAGCCGGTCCCGTCCGCGCCGACGACGCCGGCCGCTCCGGTGAAGGTGCCGGCTTCGGCGTACATCATGAAGGGTTTCCAGACCTCGCAGGAGAAGGGGTACTGGTGTGGGCCGGCGACGTTCCAGTCGATCGACTGGGCCGACGACAACCAGAAGGACACCCAGGCGTCCTGGGCGAAGGATCTCGGCTCGACGACCGGCGGTACGGCGATCTCCTCGATGGTGAAGCAGACCAACGCGAAGACCGCCTGGCCGAAGTCCGCGGGCACGTACATCGTCCAGAACGTGTCGGACTGGAACGCGCAGACGTTCTTCACCGTCCACCAGAAGCACCTCGGCGTGTACAACGCCCCGGTGATCGAGCACGTCCAGCTGCTCAAGCGGTACTTCCCGTACCTCGCCTTCAACCACAGCGGCCACTACCAGGTCGGCCGCGGCTACGACAGGGCGAACGGCACGATCGCGATCTTCGAGGTGTTCAACGAGCGCCGGTTCAACAGCCGCGGCAACGTCACCGACGGCCCGCGGAACATCCCGGCCAGCGCGCTGTTCAACGCCACCCTGGCCAATTCCTTCAAGAACATCGGGTTGTAAATGCGTCGTCGTACGGTTGCCGCAGGCACCCTTCTCGTCTTGTTCGTGGCCGGCTGCTCGTCAACTGAGCCGACCACCACGCCAACCCCCACTCCAACGCCGAAACCGTCGGTCACCCCAACAAGGCCGACGGACAGCGGTACGGCGATCCCGGTCTGGGCGAATGTCCTGCGGCAACCGGTCGACGGCCAGCACCTCGTCACCCAACAACACAAGTACGTCGTCACCCGCGGCAGCGACGAGGCCGGTACGACGACCATCACCGACCGCACCAGCAAGAAGGCCGTCGTCCGCCACGTCCCCGCGACCGGTTTCGTGGCCCAGTCCCCCGTCGTCCTCGACGACCACTGGGCTCTGATCGAGGACATCCGCTCCGACGGCCCCGACCCGCAGATCAAAGTCGTCCGCTACGACCTCACCACCGGCAAGGCCGCACCACTCGCCGGGCTCCCACCGGTCTCCGAACCCGAGATCGGCGCATACGACGGCACGTTCGCCTACAGCTCCACCGACGCGAAGAACCGCTCCTGCCTGATCGTCGCCGCCCTGGCCACGCTCAAGTCCCGCGCAGTCACCTGCGTAGACGCCCCCGGATACGTCGCCGATCCCGTCGTCTCCGCGGACACCGTCACGTTCAGCGAGATCATCGCCCCGGAGACCGCCCGCCGCTGCAAACGCATCCTCTCCGCTCCCCTCTCCAACGGCACGGCCAAACCGGTGCCCGCAGCAACCAACTGCATCCAGTGGAGCGGCGCGACCATCGGCGGCGCAACGGTCTGGTCCGAGGTCGCCGCCGCGGATCCCGACCAGTACCAGAGCAAGGCGTACGTCCGTGAGTCCGGCGACTCCCCCGCCCGCCCGCTCGGCGTCGTCGTCACCGACACGATCCTTGCCTGCAGCAACTGGATCCTCTGGGAGGTCCGAACCGTCAGCTCAACGGGCGAGGAGACCTACCAGATCAACCGCTGGCGCCCCGGTCTCGCGAAACCGCAACGCATGTACGCCGCGAAACCCGGCGTCGCACTCACGCCGATGACCTGCCAGGACAACACGGTGTACGTCGAGGCGGCGTACCTCGCGAGCACACCGACGTACACGGAAACGATCTCGGCGGCAGTCTGATTACCAGCGCGCGTGCCGGATCCGCACCTTGCCGAACCCGACCGCACCGCTGATCCGGATCCGCGGACCTGTCCCGGTCGACCCGCGCGGCGGCTTGTACTGCGAGTCCTTCCAGGTCGTGTGCAGACCCTCGAGCTCGACGATCGCGTTCCGCGGTACCCGGATCTTCGCGCCGCCGGTGCCGAGCTTGAGCTCGATGTCGACCTCTTGATGCTCGAAGATCGCCCGGGTCAGATCGAGCCGGACCCGGCCGAACGCGGAATGCACCTTCAGCTTCCGCGGCACCCGCCAGACACCGACACGGCTGATCCGCCCGGATGCCGCGCCGATCGTCGCCGAGCGACCGGGGTCCGGAGCCGGCAGCGACTTGAGCGCCAGCTCGAGGTCGCGCCTGGTCCGGGCACTGAGCACCTGGTGCAGCCGGGCGTCCATCTCCTCGTGGGTGAGGATCCCGTCCGTGTAGGCCTCCTGCACGCGTCGCACAGCGGTGTCGCGATCCACGTCCCCGATGGCGGGCGAGCGGTCTCCAGGTACGAACGTCACCAATCCACTGTAGTACCGCTACACGGCCAGACCACGGGTCCGGAGTTGCGCACGAAGGTCGGCTGCACCGGTGAAGACCTCGGCGTCGAGACCGACCACGCGGGCGCCGTCGACGTTGTACGCCATGTCGTCGGTGTAGAAGGTGCGCGCCGGCTCCAGACCGAAGCGGTCGATGAGGATCCGGTAGATCTTCTCGTCCGGCTTCACCGTCTGCTCGACGCCCGACACAACCTCTCCGTCGAACTGCCGGAGGATCGGGAACGCGTCCTTCGCCACCTCCCACTTCTCACCGGAGAAGTTCGTCAACGCGTACGTCGGCACGCCGAGCGCCTTGAGCTCGGTGAGAACCGCAGCAGTGTCCTCGAACACGCCCTTGACCATCTTCAGCCAGCCGGTGTCGTACGCCTCGATCCACTCGGCATGCTCCGGGTGCAGACTCTTCAGCTCCGCAACCGCCTCGGCCCAGGCACGGCCCTCGTCCTGCTTGTGGTTCCAGGCCGGCGTGGCCACGTTGGTCAGGAAGTGCGACCGCTGCTCCTCGTCCGGAATCAGGTCGGCGTACAGGTAGTTGGGGCTCCAGTCCAGCAGCACCCCGCCGATGTCGAACACCACCGCGTCGATCGTCATGTCCGCAACCCTACGAGACTCGGTGAGAACGGCGCCGCTGCCTTCACCGTCCGGAGCACCGGGACAGTCTCGATAGCCGTGATGTGCTCGATGGCTCCGACGCGCTCGGTCAGGTAGGTGTGCAATGCGTCGGGGCTCGCGCAAAGTGCCTGGGTGACAAGGTTCGTCCGGCCGGTGGTCGCCGCCACGAAACCGAGCTCGTCGTGCTCGGCCAACGCTCGACCGACCGCGTCCAGGTGTGCTGGCGGGACGGACAGCCACAACATCGCGCTGGTCGTGTAGCCGAGCGCGGTCGGATCGACGTCGACATCGAAGTAGATCGCGCCGGCCTGGTGCAGTTCGTCCAGCCGCCGCGCGACGGTCGCCGTCGACCAGCCTGTGCGTACGGCGAGATCCGCGTGCGTGGCGCGACCGTCCTCGCCGAGCGCGGTCAGCAACTTCGCATCACCGTCGCCGAGCGGCTTGCTGGGTCCTCGATCAGTTGGCGTAGCGATGAAGGCCGCGGCCTGCGCCGGCGTCAGACTCTTGGCCCGACCACGCCAAGCGGTCGGGCCACCGACGTACATGTGCAGCAGGTACTGCGCCGAGACCGACGTGATGCCGGTTGTGCGCGGGAGGTCGTTCAGCAGGAGCGCGCTGCCGTCGGTCGGGGTGCTGTTGACGATCGACACGATCTCGGTGCCGCCCGCGGTGAACTTGATCCAGCTGGTGTCGGGGCGACGAGCCAGCGCGGCGGCGAGGTCCTGCGCCACGTGCGGGGTCGCCGTGAGGCGTACCAGCCACAACGCCCGCCCGGCTCTCTGCGGATCCGGCAGGCCGATGACCCGCAGACCGGCCTCGGCCCGCAGCCGGTTGAAGCGGCGGGCCACCGTCTGCGTCGAGACTCCGAGGACCTCCCCGACCCGGCTGTACGGCGCCCGCCCGTCGAGCTGCAGCGCGTGGATCAGGGCTCGGTCGATCTCATCAAGCATGTGAAGATTCTCGTTCACGGCATCCAGGAATGGAAGATTCATTCAGGTTCCTGAGCAGATGTGGAACATTGGGTGGCCGGATCTGATCGTAGTGGGATGAAGCGATGGATCGGGCTGATTGCCCTGCTCGTGGCCGAGGCCATGAATCTGTTGGACGCGACGATCGTCCAGGTCGCGGCGCCGGTCATCCACGGTGACCTCGGCGGCCGGACCTCCGACATCCAGTGGTTCAGCGCGGCGTACACCCTGCCGTTTGCGGCTCTGCTGATCACCGGAGGCCGACTCGGCGATCGGTATGGCCGGAGGCGAGTCTTCCGCATCGGCGTTGCCGCCTTCGTGATCACCTCGACGACTTGCGCGTTGGCGATGAACCCAGGCCTGCTGATCGCATCGCGCGCAGTCCAAGGCGCGGCAGCCGCCCTGGTGATTCCGCAGACGATCGGGTTGATCAAGGCCGGCTTCAGCGGTCCGGCTCTTGCAAAGGCGCTCGGCACGATCGGTCCCGTGATGGGGCTGGCCGGCATCTCAGGGCCGCTGCTCGGAGGGTTCATCACCGAGGTCAGCACGTGGCGAGCGGTCTTCCTCGTCAACGTGCCACTGGGCGTCGGCGTACTCGCTCTCGCACATCTGTTGCCCGAGTCGGCGGCTCCGCAGCGACCGCGCATCGACATATTCGGGACGGCGTTGCTCACCGGTGGCACCGCGCTCGTCGTCTATCCGATCCTGCAGTCGCGCGACTGGTACTTGTTGATCGGCGGCGTGGTGCTGCTCGGGCTTTGCCTGCTGCGGGGCAATCTGATCGAGACGAGTCTGTTCGCGCACCGCGGGTTCGCTCCGGCGCTCGCGACCTCCACGCTGTTCTTCGCGGTGACGAGCGGGCTGACGCTGGTCGTCGTACTGCACGAGCAACTCACGCTCCACCACGGTGTCATGCGCGCCAGCCTCGCGCTGCTCCCCTGGTCCGCCGCGACCGGGATCGCCTCATTGGTTGCGGGTCAGTGGCTGGTTGCCCGGTTCGGATCACGGCTGATGTACGCCGGTCTCGGCGTACTGCTTGTCGGCCTGGCGGCTGCGCCGTACGCGCTCCTGCCTGCGTTGGCCGTCGGCGGTGTTGGGGTCGGACTGTTCACGACGGCGTTCTTCACGGAGGCGTTGCAGCGGGTGGAGCCGCACGAGACCGGGTCCGCGGCGGGCCTGCTCAACGCAGTACAGCAGTTCGGCGGGACGCTGGGCGTTGTGGCGTTCGGCACGATCTTCCTGCGTCACCCCGTCTCGCTCGACCGTGCTGCGTGGGTTGCGGTCGCGGTCGTCGTAGCGACGGTCGCGACCGCTCACCTCATGCGGTCGCCGCGTTGGCTGCGGCTCGGGCGTGGAGCGCCGGAGCCAGCGAGTACTGGCCGATGAAGATCACTACCCCGAGTACGGCGCAGCCGAGCCAGGTGACTGTCGGTCCGAGGTGCTCGAGCGCGTTCGTGCCGGCCAGCGGACCGATCACGGTGCCGACGCCGAACGCCATCCCGGACAGACCCATGTAGCGGCCGCGCAGGTCGATCGGCGCGAGGTCGGCGAACACCGCGCCGATCACCGCGGCGAACCCGATCTCCCCGATCGTCCACACCACGACCGACAAGGCGTAACCCCACCAGCTGTGCACGACAGCGCCGACCCCGAAGCCGAGCCCGACCACGAGCATCGAGGCCGCGAGCAGTTTCGGCCGGTCGAGCTTGGCGTACCACTTGCCGAGGAACGGCTGGACGAGCACGATCACGACACCGTTGAGCGCGATGACCAGTCCGTACGTCCGGGACGAGAGACCGTCGTCCGACATCGCCAGCGGCAGGGTCGAGTAGCCCTGCATGTAGATGGTCGCGTAGCCGATCTGGATCAGGATCATCATCAGGAACACGGTGTCGCGTACGACGACGGGCAGCAGCGCTCGGCGTACCGAATCCTCCTCGGGAGCCGGGCGGCTCTCCGGCACCATCGCCCAGATGACCAGGCCGGCGACGACCGACGTGGCGGCGTTGACCCAGAACAGCAGGCCGTAGCCGAAGGAGGCCAGCACGCCGGCGCTGACGGTCGAGACGGAGAAGCCGAGGTTGATCGCCCAGAACAGCAGGCCGTACGCGCGGACCCGTTCGGTCGGCTGGAGCAGGTCCGCGACCGTCGCTTGGACAGCCGGGCGGAACAGGTCGCTGAGCAGGCCGACCAGGAAGGCGGTCACCCAGATCAGCGCCATCGAACGGGCGGATCCGAGCAGGATCAGCGCGGCGCCGGTGCCGAAGAAGCAGATCAGCATCGTGACCCGGCGGCCGACCCGGTCGGCCAGCCAGCCGCCGACGAGCTGCGCGCACACGGACCCGGCGCCGACGGCGGCCGCGACGGCTCCCGCCGTACCGGCCGAGAGGTGGCGGTCGTGGGTCAGGTAGAGGACGAGGAACGGTTGCACGAAGCTGCCTAGCCGGTTGACCAGCTGGCACACCCACAGCGCCCAGAACGCCCGCGGCAGGGCGGTGGGCGTGGTGGTGTCGATGGCTACTGCACTCATGGGATCAACTCTCGGGGCGGCGCGAGGTGTTGTCGATGATTAGGGTGAGGACTAATCTTCGCCGGGTGATCACGATCAGGCTGAACGCCGAGGACGTCGGGCGGATCCGGTTCGCGCTGTCGCCGGTCTGGGAGGCGATGACGAGTGTGCGGGCGTTGAGCAACAACACCGCGCAGAGCGTGCACGGTCCGTGGCTGCAGAAGGTCCGGCCGACGATCGCGGGTGACGACCTGACGTTGCTCAGGGCCCTCATTCCGCCGTACGGCTATATCCCGGACTTCATGACACCGGCGCCGCCGCGGCGGTCGACGAGTTTCGAGTCCGGTCTGGCCGCGATCGCCGCGACGCCGCACGAGATCGTGGCGGACGAGATCGGGAAGCTGCACCACGACATCCCGCATCCCCTGCTGCCTGAGCTGATCGCGAATCCGGCGAAGGCGCTGGAGCTGATCACGTCGGCGCTGGAGACGTACTGGCGCCGCGCGATCGAGCCGGAGTGGCGGCGGATGCGGTCGCTGCTGCAGGAGGACCTGGCGTTCCGGTTGGACGAACTGGCGAGCGGCGGAATCGAGCGGCTGTTCCGCAACCTGCATCCGTCGATCTGCTACCGCGGCGACCGCGTCGAGATCGACCGCCCGTACACCTGCGACGGCGAACCGATGGCCGGCCAGGGCCTGCTCCTCGTACCGTGTGTGTTCACCTGGCCCGCCGGGCTGGCCGTGACCGGCGCGCCCCACGTCCCCACGATCACCTACCCACCCCGCGGCCTCGGACGCCTATGGGAGGACCGCCAGGACACCACAGACTCACCCCTCGCAGACCTGGTCGGCCGCACCCGAGCCGCGATCGTCAGCCACCTGGACCTCCCGATGTCCACCACCCACCTGGCCCACCAGCTAGGCGTCTCAGCCCCGACCTTGAGCGTCCACCTGAGCATCCTCCGCAACGCCGGCGTAGTCGACTCCCGCCGCGACGGCCGCACCGTCCTCTACCACCGCACTCCCCTGGGCCACCAACTCCTGTCCGCCGCAACTCCGCTGGCATCCTCCGCCTGACCCTCAGCCGAAGCTGGGTGGGTCTATCTGGATTCGGACTGTGCCGGGGTTTTTCTTGGTGGTGCGGGCTGATTGGGATTCTTTGAGGGAGCGGACGAGGGTGGGGCCGTGTTGGCGGGGGGTGCGGACCACGGCTCGGACGGTTTCTTCGTCGAGGTCCACCGGGCCTAGGACTTCCAGGCCCGCGGATGGTGGGACGAGGTCGCGGAGGCGGGTGATCAGGTCGTTGACCGACTCCGAGGGGCCGGTGAGTTCGGCGAGTTTGGCGGCGGGGGCGAGGCGGGCGGTACGGCGTTCCTCGATCTCGCGGGTGGCGTAGCCCTCGGGGCTCCAGCGGACGATCGCCTGCAGCGGAAGGGCGGACGGGTCGCCGACGAGGATCACGGTGCCGCCGTCGGCGGCCGATCGGACCAGGGCGGCCGCGTTGAACCATCGGCGTACCGCTTCTTCAGGGGCACGGAGATCCTGGCGGGCGAGCATCAACCACGTGTCGAGCAGGACGGCCGCGGCGTACCCGCCCTCAGCGACCGGCTCAGCTCCGGGTGTGCTGACGATCAGCGCCGGCGCGTCGGACACAACGTCGAGCATGTTGTCGCCGCCCGACGTACGCACCACCACCCCGGGGAACGCGCGCCCCAGCTCCTCCGCCGTACGGCGGGCGCCGATGATCGCCGCCCGCATCCGGGTGTCGCCGCACTCCGGGCACCGGTGATCGACCGCCGGCCGCCCGCACACACTGCAGCTCGCCGGCCCGGATCCTCCGGTACGACGCAACGTCCCGCCGCAGGTCGAACACCGCGACGGCGCACGGCACGTCTGACACACGAGGCTCGGCAAGTACCCGGCCCGTGGAACCTGCACCAGCACCGGCCCCGACCGCAGCCCGTCGCGCGCGATCTCGAACACCCGGTGCGGCAACCGCGCCGCCCGCGCGCTCGGATCCCGCGCCAGCTCGACATCCGACTCCCCCGCGATGTGCACCGACGGCGCCGCCGCGCGGATCACCTTCCGGTCCGCGATCAGCTCATGTGCGAACCCGGACTCGATCAACGCCGCCGCCTCCGCCGAGCGTGCGAATCCACCGAGCAGGGCCGCGCAGTTCTGCCGGAACGCCCGCAACAGCAGGACTTCACGCGCATGCGGGTACGGCGCGCGCGGCTCGGCGTACGACTCGTCGCCGTCGTCCCACATCGCCACCAACCCGAGCTCCGCCACCGGCGCGAAGGCTGCCGCGCGAGTCCCGATCACCACCCGGGCGCAGCCGCGGAGCGCCGCGAGGAAGGCCCGATAACGTGCCGTCGGGCCGAGGTCGGCCGAGAGCGTGACGAAGCCGTCCTCGCCGAGGACCGCTCGACAGGCCGCGGCCAACCGCTCGAGGTCGCGCGCGTCGGGGGCAAGCAGGAGAGCGCCCCGACCGGACGCGGCACAAACGGCCGCGGCCTGGGCGAACGCCAACGCCCAATCAGCCCCCGGTACGGCGGTCCAGACGGCCCGCGGCGCCTCGCCTCGCGCGATCGCATCGAGAAAGCCGACCGGGTACGGCGACCACTCGGACCGCGAGGTCGACACCGGCGGACGCGGCGGCTGATCGCAGCGCAGCGGCTCGCCCTCGACCTTCGCATGCCGCGGCGGGACGGCCAGCCGGGTGACATCCGCGAGCACCCCGGCGTACCGATCGGCGACCGCACGACACAGGTCCGCGATCTCCGGCGTCAGCACCCGCTCGGGTGAGACCACCTTGCGGAGCCGCATCAGCTTGCCGTCGTGATCCGACTCGGCAAGTCGCTCCAGCACGAACCCGTCCAGGTCCTTACCGGCGAACCGAACCTTCACCCGGGCGCCCGGCTGCGCCGCCTCGGCCATGTCCTCCGGGACGAGATAGTCGAACGGCCGGTCCAGATGCGGGAGGGAGACATCGACCGCGATCCGCGCCACCGGCAACGTCCCGGTGATCTCGGCCGGCTCTTTGGTCCGGGATTTGCGCACGGTGTCCCGCAGCAGCGTGAGTTGCTCCGGCGAGTCCGATGTCACCGGGAAACTGTAGTCGGCCGCGACGACTCTCCGTCGGAGGTCGACCGCCGGCCTGTGGACAAGCGGCGGCCCGGCCGCCGTGACCGGCAGCCGGGCCGTGCGCGAACGCGGCTACTACTTGTTGACCGCTGCCTTCAGAGCTTCGACTCGGTCGGTGCGCTCCCAGGTGAAGTCCTCACCGGTCCGGCCGAAGTGGCCGTTGCGGGCGGTCTGGGCGTAGATCGGCCGGAGCAGCTCCAGGTCGCGGATGATCGCGGCCGGCCGCAGGTCGAAGACCTCACGGGCAGCGTCGGCGATCTTGCTCACCGGCACCTTCTCGGTCCCGAACGTGTCGACGTAGAAGCCGACCGGCGCCGCCTTGCCGATCGCGTACGCGACCTGGCACTCGACCCGGTCCGCGAGCCCCGCGGCGACGATGTTCTTCGCCACCCAGCGCATTGCGTACGCCGCCGAACGGTCCACCTTGGACGGGTCCTTGCCGGAGAACGCGCCACCACCGTGCCGCGCCATCCCGCCGTACGTGTCGATGATGATCTTCCGCCCGGTCAGCCCGGCGTCGCCCATCGGGCCGCCGATCTCGAACCGGCCGGTCGGGTTCACCAGCAGCTTGTAGTCGGTCGAGTCGATGTCGAACTGCTCGAGCACCGGGTCGACGACGTGCTTCTTGATGTCCGGGGTCAGCATCGAGTCCAGGTTGATGTCCGCCGCGTGCTGGCTGGACACCACCACGGTGTCGATCCGGATCGCCTTGTCACCGTCGTACTCGACCGTGACCTGGGTCTTGCCGTCCGGCCGCAGGTACGCCAGCGTGCCGTTCTTGCGGACCTCGGACAGCCGCTCGGACAGCCGGTGCGCGATCGTGATCGGCAGCGGCATCAACTCCGGCGTCTCGTTGGACGCGTAGCCGAACATCAGTCCCTGGTCGCCTGCCCCCTGCAGGTCCAGGACGTCCACGGACGCGTCCGAGCGCGTCTCGTACGCCGTGTCGACACCCTGCGCGATGTCCGGCGACTGGCTGCCGATGGCGACCTGCACCCCACAGGACGCACCGTCGAAGCCCTTCAAGGACGAGTCGTAGCCGATCTCCAGGATGCGCGATCGCACGATCCCGGGAATGTCGACGTACGCCGTCGTGGTGACCTCGCCGGCGACGACGACCAGACCCGTGGTGATCAGGGTCTCGACCGCCACGCGGCTCTTCGGGTCCTCGGCCAGCAACGCGTCGAGGATGGAGTCGCTGATCTGGTCAGCGATCTTGTCCGGGTGACCTTCGGTCACGGACTCGGACGTGAATAGGCGCCTCGCCACAGTTCTCCCTCGGATTCCTCTCGTGCCGCACGACTGTTCCCCACAGTCGCACGGTCCCCCCATGCACCGACGGTTGGCGATGCATCTTGGGCAGTATGCCAGCAGTTTCCACCGGAATCCCGGTAACGCTCCGGATTCATCCAGCATACGGGATTGGTGATCACATTCTGGACCGAAGGATGGATTTCAGGCGTGCGCGCCGACCGTGATGTCGCCGAGTGTGAGCGACGGCGCACCACCGAGGATGGCTCCCAACCGGTCCACCTCGGCGTCCAGCAGCTTGCGGCGGCGACGGTTCAGCGGGGTGAGCGCCTCGACGGTGACCTGCAGTGTCCGGCCCGACTTCTTCTGGTGCCAGACGCCCGCGACGATGCCGTCGACGAGCAGCAGCGGACAGTTGCCGGCCTGCCCGCGAGCGGTCGCCCGGTCGAAGGCCTTGCCGGGGAAGAGCAGCTCCCTCGGGTAGCTGCCGACGCCGTACGCATCGAAGTACGGCAGCAACCGCACACCCTCGGCGCGGTCGTCCGGGAAGTCACCGTCGCCGGGGGCATACCAAACCGTATGGTCTGCCAGCTCTGCGCGCGGCAGGTCGTCGAAGTACGGCCTCACGAAGGACGGCGTGGTTTTGAGCCAGCGGGCGAACTGCTGTGGGGTCGCGGGGCCGTAGGAGTAGAGGTAGCGATGCAGGAGTTCGGTGAGGGCCTTCTCCGCGGGCATCGGCTCGAACGGGCGGAGGCGGTGCGGGTTCGCGTACGTCATCAGCCGGCCGCGCATCGGCCCGTGGCAGAGCACGCCCGCGTTCGCCGCCTCCGAGGTCGCCTGCCGCCATCGCGCCCACGCGCCCTGGAAGGCTGGGATCGTCGGCTCCCGGGCCCAGGCGCCGGTCCGCCGTACGACCTCTTCGGTCAGCTCGTCGACGGTCAGGTCGTCGTGTGCGAGCGCATCGCCGATGGCAACGATGACCTGGTCGATCTCGTCCGGGGACATCCTGATCGGATCCGGTTGGCCGCCGACCGACGGCAGGGCCGACAACGCACCGGTCCACATCGGCAGGTCGTCGAGCGGCAGCAGATGTACGGTCCCCCGCGGCCCGAACGTCTTCACCAGCTCCTCGTCCTGCTGGATCGTCTGCCGGGTCGCGCCGGCGACGCGGATCGCGACCGACATCTCTCCCGCCGTCGCGATCTGCGCATGCGCGCCGCACATCGCCCGTACGGCGTCGACCGGCGTACCGAACGGCTCGATCAGACCGTGCCGGCGCATCCGCCGGGCAACGACCGCTTCCCAGGTGATCTCCATACCCACGACCCTAGGCACCGAAGCGGACAACTCCTGACCTCTATGCGCCATCAAATCCCGAGCCGTTTCCGGTGAGTTGCGGCAAGCTGGCGCCCATGACCACGACTATCCGGACGGCGACCACCGACGCCGACTACGAAGCCTGGCGAGCGGTGCGGATCGCGGTACTGCCGTACGAGCGCTGCCCCACCGTCGCCGAGATGCGCGATCTCGATCGCCCCGGCCGGCTGCTGGTGCTGGCGGAGGTCGACGGTGAGGTGGTCGGCAGCGGACTCGCGGACCGTTCGGGCGACGGTGAGCGGGCGTCGCTGATGCCACGCGTCCATCCGGACTTCCGTCGGCGCGGCGTAGGCACCGCCCTGCTCAAGGTGCTAGCCGACCATGGCGTCACTCAGGGGTACGACACAGCGGGGATCAGTGTCGACGACGAAGAGGCCCAGCTCTTCGCCGAGCGGTTCGGCTTCAAGGAAGCGAATCGGGAGGTCGAACAAGTGCGGCAGATCGGCGACGAGCCGTGGCCGACGCCGCCGACGGAGTACGAGATCGTCTCGATCGCCGAACGCCCGGAGCTGTGGACGGCGGCCTACGACCAGGTCGCGGTGCCGACCATCCCGGACATGGATCACTCGGTCGCGCTGAAGGTCTCGGCCGAGGAGTGGGAGAAGGAATGGATCAACGACCCGGCCGCGATGTTCGTGGCGGTCGCCGGTGATCAGGTGATCGGTGTGGCGGGGCTCAAGCTCGACTCCGATCGCCCGGAGCGTGCGGAGGTCGGGTACACCGCCGTACGCCGGGAGTGGCGCGGCAAGTCGGTCGCGTCGACCCTCAAACGGACCAGCATGGCGTGGGCCGCCGACCACGGCATCACCGAGATCTACACCTGGACGCAGCGCGGCAACGAGTCGATGCGCCGCCTGAACGAACACCTCGGCTTCACCTACGGCATCGTCAGCCTCACGATGCGGGCACCGCTGCCGCTGCCGGACTAGACCCAGTGGGTGGCGACCAGGTTCCAGATCACGCCGGCCAGCGCATCCTTGCTGCCGGACGGGACCGGTAGGGCGTTCCCTTCGCGGTCGAGGATGACGGCTTCGTTGACGTCGCTGCCGAAGACCTTGCCGCCGGAGACGTCGTTGATGACCAGTAGGTCGCAGCCCTTGCGCTCGAGCTTGGCCCGGCCGAGCTCCAGCACGGTGTGGTCGGCGTCGCCGGTCTCCGCGGCGAAGCCGACGATCACCTGGCCGGCGCGGGCACGGTCGTGCGAGATGGTGTGCAGGATGTCCGGGTTCTGCACCAGGTTGACGGCGGGTACGGCGCCGTCCGCGGTCTTCTTGATCTTGTGCTCGACCACGTCCAGCGGCCGGAAGTCGGCGACGGCCGCGGCCATCACGATCGCGTCGGCATCGGCGGCGCGGCCGGTGATCTCGTCGTACAGATCGCGCGCCGAGACGACCGGGACCACCTGCACGCCGGCCGGGTCGGGCAGCTCGGAGTTGGCCGCGACCAGCGTGACCTTGGCGCCGCGGGCGGCGGCGATCCGGGCGAGCGCATAGCCCTGCTTGCCGGACGACGAGTTGCCGAGGAACCGGACCGGGTCGAGGTGTTCCCGCGTGCCGCCCGCGCTGACCAGCACGTGCTTGCCGGTCAGGTCGGCGACCGACTGCCCGGCGGCGCGGGCGGCCTCGTCGGCGAGCATCAGCTGGCTGATCGCGAAGATCTCCGACGGCTCCGGGAGCCGTCCGCGGCCGGTGTCGGCGCCGGTCAGCCGGCCGACCGCCGGCTCGAGGACCGTGATCCCGCGGGACCGCAGGGTCGCGACATTCGCCTGGGTTGCCGGGTGTTCCCACATCTCCGTGTGCATCGCGGCCGCGAACAGGATCGGGCAGCGCGCGGTGAGCAGGGTGTTCGTCAGCAGGTCGTCGGCCAGCCCGTGGGCGGCCTTGGCGATCAGATTTGCGGTCGCGGGCGCGACGACGACCAGCTCGGCGGCCTTGCCGATCCGGACGTGCGGCACTTCCTCGACGTGATCGAACGGGTCGGCCGTCACCGGCTGCCCGGACAGGGCTGCCCAGGTCGCGGCGCCGACGAACTCCAGCGCGGCCGCCGTCGGCACCACCCGCACGCTGTGCCCGGACTCGGTCAGCCGCCGGAGCAGATCGCAGACCTTGTACGCCGCGATGCCGCCGCCGACGCCCAGCACCACGTTCGGCTTGTGCTTGGGAACGACAGAGGCCCCCGGGACGGCTGTGGTCCCAGGGGTTTGCACTTCACCGGATCCGGACATCAGCTGACCCCGTTCCCGGTCGTCATTGCGAGTGGGTTACTCGGACTTCTCCGCGGCAGCGGCTTCCGCCTCGGCCTCGGGGTCGATGTCGGTGCAGGTCAGCACGCCCTCGTTGATCTCGCGCATGGCGATCGAGAGCGGCTTCTCCTGGACGTGCGTCTCGACCAGCGGTCCGACGTACTCCAGCAGGCCCTCGCCGAGCTGTGAGTAGTAGGCGTTGATCTGCCGCGCGCGCTTGGCCGAGTACAGCACCAGCTTGTACTTCGAGTCGGTGCGGGTGAGCAGGTCGTCGATCGGCGGCGAGGTGATGCCGATGGCGACGGGCTGGTTGCCAGACAAAGTCAGCTCTTTCCAGAGATGGAGGGTGATCGAATCAACTTTACCAACTGATCGGCAGCCTCCCGAACCGAGGCGTTCACGATCGTCACGTCGAACTCCTTCTCGGCCGCCAGTTCCAGTACGGCGGTCTCGAGCCGGCGCTCGCGCTCTTCCTTGGTCTCGGTGCCCCGGCCGACCAGGCGGCGTACCAGCTCGTCCCACGTCGGGGGCGCCAGGAACACGAACTGTGCCTCCGGCATCGTCTCGCGGACCTGACGGGCGCCCTGCAGGTCGATCTCCAGCAGGGCCGGCCGGCCCGCGGCGAGTTTGTCGAGGACAGGCTGCTTCGGAGTCCCGTAGCGGGCCGCCTTGTGCACGACCGCCCACTCCAGCAGCTCACCGTCCGCGATCATCCGGTCGAACTCCGTGTCGGAGACGAACAGGTAGTGCACGCCGTGCACCTCGTTCGGCCGGGGTTTGCGGGTGGTCGCCGAGACCGAGATCCAGATGTCGGGGTACCGCTCGCGGATCTCCGCCGCGACCGTCCCCTTCCCCACGGCAGTGGGCCCGGCCAGCACGGTCAACCGCGCCGGGCCGGGAGCAGCGGCCATCGGCTCGTTCGCAACATTGTCAGGGTGCGTGGTCATCGTCACACCAGTGTCCAACGAGCCGGGATGGATTTCGGTCTGGCTCACACTGAATCACCCAGTGTCACTCGGCGAATTCGCGCTCGAGCGCGGCGATCTGGTTGGAGCCGAGGCCGCGCACCCGCCGCGTCTCCGAGATCCCCGCCCGCTCCATGATCTGCTGGGCGCGGACCTTGCCGACGCCAGGGATGCACTGCAGCAGTTGGCTCACCCGCATCTTGCCGATGACCTCGTTCGTCTGCCCCTCGTGGAGCACCTCCGTCGGAGACGCTCCCGAGTGCCGGATCCGGTTCTTGATCTCGGCTCGTTCACGCCGCGCCGCCGCGGCCTTGTCCAGGGCAGCCGCACGCTGCTCCGGGGTCAAAGAAGGAAGTGGCACCGTTTCACCTGTCCCGTTGTATGGCTTCGCAAGGGAACCTAACACGGGTCCAGCCCGCGATCAGGGCGTGGTTGCCTGAGTCGCGGATGAGCGCGCGGATTGGAACGATCAGTTGATCAATTCAGCGCCGGGAGGTCGACCTTGCAGCTGTCCTTGGCCTGGCTGCTGATGTTCTTGTACGCCGTCATCACCGCGCCGGTCTCCTTGCTCAGCTTGGCGAGCTCGACCCGGTCCGAACCGGCCTTCTTGGCCTTCTCCGCGAACGTCACGACGACACCCCAGTCGTCCTTGACGTCCTTGGGTGCGGACTCCTGGAGCTTCTTCGCCTCGTCCAGGATCTTCACGTAGTCGACCGGCTTCTGCGGATCGACGTCGACGGCCTTCGCGGCGTACTTGGCGAGGTCGACGCAGTACGCCTGCTCGTCGGTGCAGGCGGTCAGCAGACCTGCGGTGGCAGTCACAGTCGCAACGATGGCGAGAACACGCTTCACGGCTTCATCCTCGGGGGTCGGGAGGTCGTGTGCGACCGACGCTACCGGGAGTCACCAAACGATCGGAAACGAATACGTTCCGCTGTCGATCCCAGCGCTCCGTGGCGCCGGCGGGACGGCGATGCGACGCCGCCCGGCCGGCACCGCGGGCGTCAGTTGGCGTTACCCGCGCCCGGGAGGTCGATCTTGCAGCTGTCCTTGGCCTGCTTGGTGATCGCCGTCATGGCGGGCGTGATCTTGTCACCGTCGCTCTTGGCGAGCTCGACCAGCTTGTTCGTGTCGCCCTTCGCGTCCTGCGCCTTCTCGGCGTAGTCGATGACGGTCTTCCAGTCGTCCTTCAGGTCGTCCGGCGCCGACTTCGACACCTTCTTGGCCTGGTCCAGCATCTTGCCGACCGCGTCGGCGTTCTTGATGTCGAGGTCCTTCGAGGAGTCGACGTAGCCCTTGAGGTTGTCACAGTAGTTGCCACCCGAGCATGCCGTCAGGGTGCCAACACTCATCGTCACAACGGCCGCGAGGGCTGCCAGCTTCCGCATCCTGTTCCTTCACTGAGTCGCGCGGGAAGACCGTGGCTCCCCGTCCGCCGACACCTTTCCGAACGCCGGGGTCACCGCGAGCTACGGCACGCCGTGAACAAGATCGCACGGCTCGACTGGAACCGGGTTGTGATGTGCCGCGTCGTCGCGGCCGCCGAACGAGATCGCGACCGCGTTCGCCCCGACGATCACCAGGATCGCTGCCCAGTCGAGGATCGCCAGCCTCTGATGGAGAACCACCAGGCCGACCATTGCCGCGAGCACCGGATTCACACTCATGAAGACGCCGAAGAACTGCGCAGGCACCCGCCGCAACGTCAATAGATCAACGAGGAACGGTATGGCGGACGACAACACGCCGGCCACCAGCGCGTACGACGCGGCCGCGAGCGTCGCCGGATGGTGCAGCAGGACGACCACGCCGACCGGTACATAGGCGAGTCCGGACAACCCGGCCGCAGCCGCCGAACCCGTTGCCCCCGGCAACTCTCGGCCGACCTTGCGGTTGAGGAGGATGTAGAAGGCCCAGCACATCGCGGCAAGCAGGCCGAGCCCGATCCCCAGGTAGTCGGTTGTCGCCTGCGGCCTGGCCAGCAGCACCACCGCCGGCGCGGCTACCAGCGCGCACACGAGGTCGAGCAAACGCCGCGAGCCCAGCAACGCAACCGCTAGCGGGCCTAAGAACTCGAGGGTGACCGCCAGGCCCAGGCCGACCCGGTCGATGGCGGTGTAGAGGGACAGGTTCATGACCGCGAAGACCATCGCCAGGCCGACCACCGGGCGCCATTGGCGGGCGGTGATGGACCGCAGGCGCGGGCGGCCGACGGCGAGCAGGACGATCGCGGCGACCCACTGCCGGATCGCCACCACACCCGCCGGACCGATCACGGGGAACGCGAGCGCGGCCACCGACGCACCGACCTGCGTCGACAGCCCGCTCCCGAGCATCATCGCCACTCCGACCAACCGTTCTCGCCTCACACTGACGAGAGTCGTCCTGTCAGCGCCCGCCACAAAATGCGAGCGAGCGGCGATCTATACGCTGGAGTCATGGATCTCGAGCTGCGGCACCTGCGCTGCCTGGTCGCGATCGTCGACGACGGGACGTTCACCGACGCGGCGATCGAGCTCGGGATCTCCCAGGCCGCGGTGTCACGGAGCCTGCTGGCTCTCGAGCAGCGGCTCGGCGTACGCCTGCTGCACCGGACCAGCCGGTCGATCACGCCGACGACCGCGGGCATCCAGGTGCTGGCGCGCGCTCGGCAGGTGCTGGCCGAGGTCGAGGTGCTGGTGAGTGAGGCGACGAGCGGCCACACCCGGCTCCGGGTCGGGCATGCGTGGTCGGCGTTCGGGCGACATACGACGGAGTTCCAGCGCCGCTGGGCTGCCGCGCACCCCGAGATCGAGCTGCAGCTGATCCGCACGAACACCGGCACCGGCGGCCTGACCGAGGGTCTGTGCGATCTGGCCGTGATCCGGACGCACCTCGACCTGAGCAGGTTCGGGCACGTGCTGCTGACCCAGGAGCCGCGGTACGCCGTCCTGCCCGCCGACGACGCGCTGGCCCGCAAACGATCGCTCACGCTCGCGCAGATCGCCGACCGGACGATCGTGATCGACCGCCGTACCGGGAGCACCACGATCGACCTCTGGCCGGAGGACGCGCGACCGCGGATCGAGCTGACCCACGACGTCGACGACTGGCTCGCCGCGATCGCGTCCGGCCGCTGCGTCGGCGTGACGCCGCAGGCCACGACCACGCAGTACCGGCGGGACGGTGTCGTCTACCGCCCGCTACGTGACGCGCCGCCGGTCGACGTACACCTGATCTGGCACCGCGAGGACCCACATCCAGCCACCCAGGCGGCCGTCGGGCTCCTCACCACGCTCTACAAGGAATCCACCGCCTGACGGCGATCCCGGGCCTTCCACAGCAGGTTGCGAATCTCGTCGATTCCACCAACCGGCCACCGCTCGGCGACCTGCCGTACCTCGGGATCCCGGATGCCGTCCCACAGAGCGCCGATGAAGTCACCCCACACGACCTTGAACGGCCGGCCGACCAGATGCTCGACCCCGAGCTCGACCGGCTCGGTGATGCCGAGCCGGTTGTGCAACTCCCCCACAGCCCGGTACGCCGCTCCGAGCGCCTCCTCACGCTCCTGCCAGCTCGACGTCTGCAGCACGGTACGCAGCAGCGGCCCGATCGACGGACCGCACGACAACCGGCTGAACGCAGTACCGAACCACTTCGAGTACGGCGCGTACTGCCGCTCGAGCAGGAAGCACAACCGCATCAGGTTCCACACGAGCTGCGAACCGATCACCGCCGAGCCGAGCTCGTCACCGACGTACCCCGAACGCCCGACCAGGTTCATCTCCGGATGCACGCGCCACCAGGCGGTGATCATCAGGTACCGCCAGACGTCGTCCGGGTAGTACGCCAACCGGTCGCGCACGGCCTGCAGACCGAGGTCGTCGTGGAACACGCCACCCGTCGTCATCTGCAGCAGGATCGACTCAGGGAAGGTCAGCCAGTCCCGGATCGTCAACTCGGCGTCGGGGTCGAAGGTCAGTTGGTCCAGGAAGTACCTGCGGATCGTGTGGACCTCGACCAGTGCCGTCCGTCCCTCGAAGGTCTGCGGGACCTGCAGGTGGAGGTCCACGCCTTCAGGTACGAACACCAGCGCGCGGGCCTCGCAGTTGTGGTCGGTCGACATCTCGTCGTCGTACCCGAGCACCTCCGAGCCGCGTCCCAGTAGCGCGGCGCTGTGCGGCAGGTCGATGGCCTGCCGCACCACGTCGTCGTAGAACCGCCTGCACAACTCCAGCCCTGCACCCATCCGAGGAGGGTAGCCCCGATCAGTAGCCGAGAACTGTTCGATAGGCGTCGTTGGCGCGGTCGGCGGCAGCCTGTAGGCCGGTTGGGCCGGCTCCGAGGATCTCGCGGGAGCTGGAAGGTACGACGTTGCGGACCGCGGCGCCGAAGACCTTCGTCAAGCCCTCGGCCGTGCCGCCCTGGGCGCCGAGGCCGGGGGCGAGCAGCGGGCCGTTGATGTCGAGGTTCTCGTTGGTGGAACTGATGGTCGCGCCAACGACTGCACCGAACGAGCCGAGGCCGTCGGAGTCGGCGTTCAGTCCGCGCAGTCCGTCGAGAACCGCGCCGGCAACGGTCGGGCCGTCGGCGGTGCGGGCCGTCTGGAACTGCGGGCCTTCCGGGTTCGACGTCAGGGCCAGCACGAACAACCCGGCGCCGGACTCGCGTGCCACGTCGATGGCCGGCTGCAGCGAGCCGAAGCCGAGGTACGGGCTGACGGTCAGCGCGTCGCACGCCAACGGCCCCTTCTCGGCCAGGTACGCCGCCGCGTAGCCGCCCATCGTGCTGCCGATGTCACCGCGCTTCGCGTCGATGATCACCAGCGCACCGGCGTCCCGCAGCCGGATCGTGGCCTGCTCGAGTACGGCGATGCCGGCCGACCCGAACCGCTCGAAGAACGCCGACTGCGGCTTGAACACCGCCACCCGGTCCGCGAGCGCGTCGACGACGCCGTACGTGAACGAGGCCAGGCCCTCGGCGGTGTCCGGCAGGCCCCACGAATCCAGCAGGTGCTGGTGCGGGTCGATGCCGACGCAGAGTGGTCCGCGGGCATCCATGGCGGCCCGCAGCCGCGTCCCGAAAGGCTGGTTGCGCATCTCGCTCTCCAAGATTTCGTTGCTCACGGCAAGCTCCTGTTGATCTTCCGGATCAGACCGGGGCCTCGGTAGATCAGGCCGGTGTAGACCTGGACGAGACTCGCACCGGCGTCGAAGAGGCGGGTCGCGTCGGACGGTTCGACGATCCCTCCTACTCCGATGATCGGCAGCGCTCCCCCGGTCTCGTTGTGGATATGGGCGACGGTCTTGGCCGCGATCTCGCCGAGCGGACGGCCGGACAGGCCGCCGGTCTCGCCGGCGAGTGGGTGGGACTCGACGCCGGGGCGGGTGATGGTCGTGTTGGTGGCGATGATGCCGGCGACGCCGACGTCGGTGCAGACCTGGAGCAGTTCGTCGATCGCGGACGTGGTGAGGTCCGGCGCGATCTTCACCAGGATCGGTTTCGGCGTCAGCCCGGCGGCGGTCAGGCCGGCCGCCTCGGTGTGCAGGGCGGTCAGGAGCTCACGGAGGTGGCTCGCGTCCTGCAGTGCGCGCAGGCCCGGGGTGTTCGGCGAGGAGACGTTGACCGCGAAGTAGTCGCCGTACCGGTAGAGGCGGCGGAGCGAGGTCACGTAGTCCTCGACCGCCTCGTCGAGCGGGGTGATCTTCGACTTGCCGATCGAGACGCCGAGCGGATAGCCGAGCGGGCCATAAGCCTTGAGCCGGGCGGCGAGAGCCTCCGAGCCGAGGTTGTTGAAGCCCATCCGGTTGATGACCGCTTCGTGATCGACCAACCGGAACAACCGTGGCCGAGGGTTCCCGGGCTGCGGGTGCGCCGTGACCGTACCGACCTCGACGAAACCGAACCCGATCGCCGGCCAGGCGCGCAGCGCGATCCCGTTCTTGTCCATACCCGCCGCCAGCCCGACCGGCGACGGGAACCGGACCCCGAAGACCGTGCGGGCCGAGGCCGCACGACCGCCTTGCCCCGGGACCCCGAACAAGCGGGCCCCGGCCGCGGCAGCGCCCGGGATGCGCCCGAGGAGGCGCATCCCGTTCAGCGTCTGTTCGTGTGCGGTCTCCGCGTCGCCTTTACCCAGGCGATACAGGACCGGCCGCACGACCTTCCTATACACCGTGGATCCTCGGCACCCAGTCCTGCAGGGACCGTACGCCGATGTCCCCCGCCCGCTGTGCCTCGATGCCCTGTACGGCGGCCGCGAGCCCCTGCACCGTGGTGATGCACGGGATGTTCCGCGCCACCGCCGCGCTGCGGATCTCGTAGCCGTCCAGCCGTGGCGAGCCGCCCTGCGTGATCCCGATCGGCGTGTTGACGATCAGGTTCAGCTCGCCGTCCTGGACCATCTGGACGATCGTCGGCTCGCCGTTCGGGCCGGGGCCCTGGCTGCTCTTGCGGACCGTGATCGCTTCGACCCCGTTGCGCCGCAGCACGTCCGCCGTACCTTCGGTCGCGTAGATCTGGAAGCCGAGATCCGCCAGCCGCTTGACCGGGAAGATCATGTGCCGCTTGTCCCGGTTCGCGACCGAGACGAACACCTTGCCGTCGATCGGCAGCGGCTGCGACGCACCCGCCTGCGACTTCGCGAACGCCGTACCGAAGGTGTCGTCGATGCCCATCACCTCGCCGGTGGACTTCATCTCCGGCCCGAGCACGGTGTCGACCGACGAGCCGTCGATGGTCCGGAACCGGTTGAACGGCATCACGGCTTCCTTCACCGCGATCGGCGTCGTCGTCGGCAGCGTGCCGCCGTCACCGGTGGCCGGCAGCAACCCCTCGGTCCGCAGCTCGGCGATCGTTGCCCCGAGCATCACCCGGGCCGCGGCCTTGGCCAGCGGCGTCGCGGTCGCCTTCGACACGAACGGCACGGTCCGCGACGCCCGCGGGTTCGCCTCCAGCACGTAGAGGACATCGCCGGCCAGCGCGTACTGGATGTTGATCAACCCGCGTACGCCGACCCCGCGAGCGATCGCTTCGGTCGACGTCCGGAGCTTCTCGATGTCCGCGTTCCCGAGCGTGATCGGCGGCAGCGCACAGGACGAGTCGCCGGAGTGCACCCCGGCCTCCTCGATGTGCTCCATCACGCCGCCGAGGAACAACTCGTTCCCGTCGTACAACCCGTCCACGTCGATCTCGACCGCGTCGTCCAGGAACCGGTCGATCAGCACCGGGTGCTCGAAAGCATTCCCGCCGCCGAGCCGCTCCAGTGCAGCCGACAGCTCGGCCTCGCTGTAGACGATCTCCATCCCGCGCCCGCCCAGCACGTACGACGGCCGCACCAGGACCGGGAACCCGATCTCCTCGGCCACCGCCTGCGCCTCGTCGGCGGACAGCGCCGTACCGTGCTTCGGCGCCGGCAGCTGTGCCTCCGCGAGCACCTTCCCGAACGCGCCCCGCTCCTCGGCCAGGTGAATGGCCTCCGGCGACGTCCCGACGATCGGTACGCCGGCATCCGCGAGCCGCTGCGCCAACCCCAGCGGCGTCTGGCCGCCGAGCTGCACGATCACGCCGGCGACCGGGCCGGCCTGCTGCTCGGCGTACACGATCTCGAGCACGTCCTCGCAGGTGAGCGGCTCGAAGTACAGCCGGTCGGAGGTGTCGTAGTCGGTCGAGACCGTCTCCGGGTTGCAGTTCACCATCACCGTGCAGTAGCCGGCCTCGCGCAGCGCCATCGACGCGTGCACGCAGGAGTAGTCGAACTCGATCCCCTGGCCGATCCGGTTCGGCCCCGAGCCCAGGATCAGCACGGCCGGAGTCTCGCGCGGTGCTACTTCGCTCTCCTCGTCGTACGACGAGTAGTGGTACGGCGTCTCGGCCTTGAACTCGGCCGCACAGGTGTCGACCGTCTTGTAGACCGGCCGGATCCCGAGCGCCTGCCGCACCCCGCGGACGACGTCCTCGGTCAGCCCGCGGATCTCGGCCAGCTGCAGGTCCGAGAACCCGTGCCGCTTGGCCAGCTTGATGACCTCGGGCGTGAGCCGCGGTGCGGCCGCGACCTGCAACGCGGTCTCGTGCAGCAGGTACAGCTGGTCCACGAACCACGGGTCGATCTTGGTCGCCTCGAAGATCTCGTCCGGCGTCGCGCCGGCCCGGATCGCGTCCATGATGATCCGCAGCCGGCCGTCCTGCGGCGTCTTGATTGCCTCCAGCAACGGCTCCAGCTCGCTCGCCGGATGACCGGCCCAGGTGAACCGGGCCTCCGGCTTCTCCAGCGACCGGAGCGCCTTCTGCAGCGCCTCGGTGTAGTTGCGGCCGATCGCCATCGCCTCGCCGACGCTCTTCATATGCGTGGTCAGCGTGGCGTCCGCGGCCGGGAACTTCTCGAACGCGAACCGCGGCACCTTCACCACCACGTAGTCCAGCGTCGGCTCGAAGCTGGCCGGCGTCTGCTTGGTGATGTCGTTCGGGATCTCGTCCAGCGTGTAGCCGATGGCAACCTTCGCGGCGATCTTCGCGATCGGGAAGCCGGTCGCCTTCGACGCCAGCGCGGACGAGCGCGAGACCCGCGGGTTCATCTCGATCACGATCAGCCGGCCGTCGGCCGGGTTCACCGCGAACTGGATGTTGCAGCCGCCGGTGTCGACGCCGACCTCGCGGATGATGCCGATGGCAAGGTCCCGCATGACCTGGTACTCGCGGTCGGTCAGCGTCATCGCCGGCGCGACCGTGACCGAGTCGCCGGTGTGCACGCCCATCGGGTCGACGTTCTCGATCGAGCAGATGATCACGACGTTGTCGGCCTTGTCGCGCATCACCTCCAGCTCGTACTCCTTCCAGCCGAGGATCGACTCCTCGATCAGGACCTCGGTCGTCGGCGAGGCGTGCAGCCCGGCGCCGGCGATCCGGCGCAGGTCGGCCTCGTCGTACGCCATCCCGGAGCCGACGCCGCCCATCGTGAACGACGGCCGCACGACCAGCGGGTACCCGAGCTGGTCCGCGGCACCCATCACGTCGTCGAGCGTGTGGCAGATCACCGACCGCGCGGTCTCCGCACCGAGCTTCTCGACGATGTGCTTGAACGACTCCCGGTTCTCACCGCGCTGGATCGCGTCGACGGACGCGCCGATCAGCTCCACGCCGTACTTCTCGAGTACGCCGTTCTCGTGCAGGGCGATCGCCGCGTTCAGCGCGGTCTGGCCGCCGAGGGTGGCGAGCAGCGCGTTCGGGCGCTCCTTCTCGATCACCTTCTCGACGAACTCCGGCGTGATCGGCTCGACGTACGTGGCGTCGGCGAACTCCGGATCGGTCATGATCGTGGCCGGGTTCGAGTTCACCAGGACGACCCGGAAGCCCTCCTCGCGCAGCACCCGGCAGGCCTGCGTGCCGGAGTAGTCGAACTCGCAGGCCTGACCGATCACGATCGGGCCGGAGCCGATCACCAGCACCGACTCGATATCTGTACGCCGCGGCATCAGGCCCTCCCCTCCATCAACTCAACGAACCGGTCGAACAGGTACGCCGAGTCGTGCGGACCGGCCGCCGCCTCGGGGTGGTACTGCACCGAGAAGGCCAGGACCCGGCCGTCGCGACCGGTCAGCTTGAGCCCCTCGACCACGTTGTCGTTCAAAGACACATGCGACACCTCGGCCGTGCCGTACGGCGTCTCCACCGTCTCCTCGATCGGCGCGTCCACGGCGAAGCCGTGGTTCTGCGCGGTGATCTCGACCTTCCCGGTCGCCCGGTCGAGCACCGGCTGGTTGATCCCGCGGTGCCCGTACTTCAGCTTGAACGTCCCGAGTCCGAGCGCGCGCCCGAACACCTGGTTGCCGAAGCAGATCCCGAAGTACGGCTTGCCCCGCTGCAGCAGCTCCTTGAGCAGCGTGGTCGGGTGCTCGGTGGTCTCCGGGTCGCCCGGGCCGTTGCTCATGAAGATGCCGTCCGGGTTGACGGCGAGGACCTCGTCCAGCGACGCGGTCGCCGGCATCACGTGGACCTCGATGCCACGCTCGGCCATTCGCTTCGGTGTCATCGACTTGATCCCGAGGTCGAGCGCGACCACGGTGAACCTACGTTCGCCGACAGCGGGTACGACGTACGTCTCGGCGGTGGTGACCTCGTCGGCGAGGTCCGCGCCCACCATCGGCGCCTGCTGCAGCACCTTCTCCAGCAGCGCGGACGGGTCGAGGATCTCGGTGGAGATGCCCGCCCGCATCGCGCCGCGCTCACGCAGGTGGCGGGTCAGTGCGCGGGTGTCGATGCCGGAGATCCCGACGATCCCCTGGCTCTTCAGCTGGTCGTCGAGGGACCGCTTCGCGCGCCAGTTCGACGGCACGCGGGCCGGGTCGCGGACGACGTACCCGGCGACCCAGATCCGCTCCGACTCGTCGTCCTCGTCGTTGATCCCGGTGTTGCCGATGTGCGGCGCGGTCTGGGTGACGATCTGCCGGTGGTACGACGGGTCGGTCAGCGTCTCCTGGTACCCGGTCATGCCGGTGGTGAACACCGCCTCGCCGTACGTCTCGCCGGTCGCCCCGTACGACGTGCCGGCGAACGACCGGCCGTCCTCGAGGACCAGTAGCGCGGGCTGGCTCATCTTTGCTCGGCTCCGATCAGTGTTGCGATGGATTCGGTCAGGGCGGCGGTGTCGGCCTTGCGACGCGGGCGGAACCCGGTGTCGAGCTCGCGGCCGTCGTGCGTCCAGGTGACCACGACCAGGCCGGACTTCTCCGCGGTCACCTTGCCGGCGATCCCGCGGTCGGTCCGTACGCCGGTCAGCTGGTCGACGGGGATGAACACATCCGTCGCGCCCTGCCGGTGGAAGATCAGGCCGGCCTCACTGACGGCCAGGTCCGCGATACTGCGGACTCCCAGTTCGTGCACGGCGATCCGGTCCATCCAGTCGCCGGCACTCGTGGTTGCGACGTACACCCCTTCTACGCCGCGAAGCTTGTCCGCCGGCGCCGCGGGCAGCGGCGCCAGGTCGGACTGCCGGGACTGGCGGTTCCGCCAGCCCCGGTACATGCCGAAGTAGCCCGCCGCCAGCACCAGCAGCGTGCCGAGTATGCCCAGGAAGGCCTTCACCGGGTCAGCTCACCGTCCAGGACGACCGGCGTACCGCGGAGGAACGTCGCGACCACCTTGCCCGGCAGCGTCATCCCCTCGAACGGCGTGTTCCGCGACAGCGACACCGACTCGTCCGGTACGACGGTCCGCTCGACGCGCGGGTCGTACAGGACGACGTTCGCCGGCGCACCGACCTCCAGCGGACGGCCGTGCTCCGAGATCTGCCCGATCGCGGACGGCCGGTAGCTCATCCGGTCGGCGACGTCGGACCAGGTCAGCAGCTTGGTGTCGATCATTGCGTGCTGTACGACGCTGAGCGCCGTCTCCAGGCCGGTCATGCCGAACGCGGCCGCGCTCCACTCGCAGTCCTTGTCCTCCACCGGGTGCGGCGCGTGGTCGGTGGCGACGATGTCGATCGTCCCGTCGGCGAGGCCCTCGCGGACCGCCTCGACGTCCTCCTTGGTGCGCAGCGGCGGGTTCACCTTGTACACCGGGTTGTAGGAGGCGGCCAGGTCCTCGGTGAGCAGCAGGTGGTGCGGCGTGACCTCGGCGGTGACCTCCAGCCCGCGGCGCTTGGCGGCGCGGACGATCTCCACCGAACCCTTGGTGGACAGGTGGCAGATGTGCAGCTTCGATCCGACGTGTGCGTTGAGCAGGATGTCGCGGGCGATGATCGCCTCCTCGGCGACACTCGGCCAACCGGTCAGCCCGAGTACGCCGGACAGCGCGCCCTCGTTCATCTGGGCGCCCTGGGTCAGCCGCGGCTCCTGCGCGTGCTGGGCGATCACCCCGTCGAACGCCTTCACGTACTCGAGCGCGCGCCGCATCAGCGCGGCGTCCCAGACGCAGTCGCCGTCGTCGGAGAACACCCGGACGCGAGCCGCCGAGTCCGCCATCGCGCCGAGCTCCGCGAGCTGCGTGCCCTTCCGGCCGACGGTGACCGCGCCGATCGGGTACACATCGGCGTACCCGGCGTCGCGGCCGAGGCGCCAGACCTGCTCGACCACGCCGGCGGTGTCGGCGACCGGGTCGGTGTTGGCCATCGCGAACACCGCGGTGAAGCCGCCCACAGCCGCGGCCCGGGTGCCGGTCAGCACGGTCTCGGCGTCCTCCCGGCCGGGCTCACGCAGGTGCGTGTGCAGATCGACCAGACCCGGCAGCGCGACCAGGCCCCGCGCGTCGATGGTCTGCACGTCGGCCGGCGCGTCGAGGTTGGTGCCGACAGCAACGATCTCGCCGTTGTCGATCAGCAGATCCGCCACCTCACCGCCGACGATGCTCGCTCCGGTGATCAGGTACGCGGTCATGCTGTGGTCTCCTCTTCGTTGCTTCCAGATAGCAGCAGGTACAGGACGGCCATGCGGATCGCCACGCCGTTCGTGACCTGCTCGACGATCACCGAGCGGGTGGAGTCGGCCACCTCGGCGCTGATCTCCATCCCGCGGTTCATCGGGCCGGGGTGCAGCACGATCGCGTCGTCCGGCAGCTGCGCCATCCGGTACTTGTCGAGGCCGTACCGCCGCGTGTACTCGCGGGCGCTCGGGAAGAACGCGTCGTTCATCCGCTCCCGCTGCACCCGCAGCATCATCACCGCGTCGCTCTTCGCCAGCGCGCCGTCCAGGTCGTACGACGTCGCGCACGGCCAGCTCGTCATGTCGACGGGCAGCAGGGTCGGCGGCGCGACCACGGTCACCTCGGCGCCGAGCGTCGCGAGCAGCAGCACGTTCGACCGGGCGACCCGCGAGTGCAGGACGTCGCCGACGATCGTGATCCGGCGCCCGTCCAGCGAGCCGAGATGGCGGCGCATCGTGAACGCGTCGAGCAGCGCCTGGGTCGGGTGCTCGTGGGTGCCGTCACCGGCGTTCACCACCGAGCCGGTCATCCAGCCGGACTTCGCCAGCAGATGCGGCGCGCCGGACGAACCGTGCCGGCAGACCACACCGTCCGCACCCATCGCCTGCAGCGTCAGCGCGGTGTCCTTGAGGCTCTCGCCCTTGCTCACGCTGGAGCCCTTGGCGGAGAAGTTGATCACATCCGCCGACAGCCGCTTGGCGGCCGCCTCGAACGAGATCCGGGTCCGGGTCGAGTCCTCGAAGAACAGGTTGACCACGGTCCGCCCGCGCAGCGCGGGCAGCTTCTTGATCGGGCGGTCGGCCAGCGACCGCATCTCCTCGGCGGTGTCGAGGATCAGATTGGCCTCGTCGCGGCTCAGGTCGCCGGCACTCAGCAGATGTTTCACTTCGCCCCCTTGTCGGCGATCAGCACAGCGTCCTCGCCGTCGAACTCGGTCAGGTGGACCGTGACCCGCTCCACCAGCGAGGTCGGCAGGTTCTTGCCGACGTAGTCGGCGCGGATCGGCAGCTCGCGGTGGCCGCGGTCGACCAGCACGGCGAGCTGGACCGCACGCGGGCGGCCGATGTCGCCGAGCGCGTCGAGCGCCGCGCGGATCGTCCGGCCGGAGAACAACACGTCGTCGACGAGTACGACGACCTTGCCGTCGATCCCGCCCGCGGGGATGTCGGTGTGTTCCAGGCCACGGGGTGGCTTCAGACCGATGTCGTCGCGGTACATGGTCACGTCGAGTGACCCTGTCGGTACGCTCTGCCCCTCAACCGCCTGGATCCGGGCGGAGACGCGCTGGGCCAGCGGGACACCGCGGGTGGGGATGCCGAGCAGGACGACCGGGTCGGCGCCGCGGTTCCGCTCGAGAATCTCGTGGGCGATCCGGGTCAGTGCCCGGGAAATGTCGGAAGCATCGAGGACCTCGCGGCTACTGCGTTCCAGCGGCTGCGCGACGTCCGGAGTCTCTGCACTCTGGGCAGGGCTCATCGCTACCGTTCCTCCTTTCCCGCCTCTCTGGACGGGTCTTTAAAGGACGTTCGGACCGCTTGACATGGTATCGGATGTGACACGCCGTCTTGACGCTGGCCTCGCACCCAGAATATTGTTACTCTGTGTAATCGAGGGGGGTTTCACCATCCGGCCCGTTCCCTGCGGGCCGGACATGACGAAACTAGTCGGAGGGAAGACCAGCGTGCCTAGCGAATACGCGAAGACACTGGGTGGCAAGCTACGCGCCATCCGCCAGCAGCAAGGGTTGTCGCTGCATGGTGTGGAAGAGAAGTCCAAGGGTCGCTGGAAGGCGGTCGTCGTCGGCTCTTACGAGCGTGGCGATCGAGCCGTCACGGTCCAGAAGCTCGCGGAGCTCGCCGATTTCTACGGCGTGCCGATCCGTGAACTGCTCCCTGGTTCCGCCAGCGCGGCCGCGGCTGCTGCCGCTCCGCCCCGGTTGATCCTCGACCTGGAGGCCCTGCAACACCTCGACGCGAGCGAGGCGGGTCCGCTGACGCGGTACGCCGCCACGATCCAGGCTCAGCGTGGGGACTACAACGGAAAGGTGCTGTCGATCCGGCAGGACGACATGCGGACGCTCGCCGTGATCTACGACGAGTCGCCGACGACGCTGACCGAGCGTTTCATCTCCTGGGGCGTGCTGAACCCGGAGGCGAAGGGTGAGGTCGAGGAATCGTCCGAGGCAGCCGGCGCCTGACGCCTAGCGTCAATCGAAGGCACTAGACGGTCGGGGCTTGTAGCAGCTGGCCCGCGGCCGCCCGCCTTCTCCATCTGACCCAACAGAGCAGCACCAGCGGCAGGTACCACCTCACCAGCCGCGTACGGGGACGCATCGGCGGCCCGGGACCGTACCGAGACGGTCACCGGGCCAGATACAGAGAGGGACTCGGAGAGGGCTCGCCCCCCTCGTTCCTCAACCAGAATTCCCGGCCGCCAGGGCTTCTCAGACGCCCAGTGTCGGCTTCAGCTGCAGCAGTCTCGCCAGCAGCCCGTTCACGAAGACCGGCGACTCGTCCGTGGACAGATCGCGCGCCATCGCGACCGCTTCGCTCACCGCGACCACGTCCGGGACCTGGTCGTCGAACAGCAGCTCGTAGGCGCCGATCCGGAGGATGTTCCGGTCGACGGCCGGCATCCGGTCGAGCGTCCAGCCCACCGAATGCGTCTCGAGCAGGTCGTCGATCTGCTCGATGTGCTTCGCGACACCTTCGACCAGCGCCACGGTGAACTCGTTCACCGGCGGGTCGTTGTCGGCCACCCGGTCGGCCAGGGTGCCGCCGACCGGCAGCCCCCTGACCTCGGACTCGAACAGCACGTCCAGTGCGCGCTTGCGGGCCTTGCTACGGGCAGACATGTTCTGTTGTCAGCTCTCTCAGGGTCTGTCAGGGCCTCAGGAGGTGACGCGGCCGAGGTAGTCCCCGGTGCGGGTGTCCACCTTGACCTTCTCACCAGTGGTCAGGAACAGCGGGACCTGGATGTCGTAGCCGGTCTCCAGCTTGGCCGGCTTGGTGCCGCCGCTGGAGCGGTCGCCCTGCAGACCGGGCTCGGTGTACTCCACCGTCAGCTCGACCGAGGCCGGCAGCTCGACGTACAGCGGGAGGTCGTCGTGCACGGCGACGATGGCGTCCTGGTTCTCCAGCAGGAAGTGGACGGCGTCGCCGACCACCTCGGGCTGCAGCTGCAGCTGGTCGTACGTCGACTTGTCCATGAACACGAACGCCGACCCGTCGTTGTACAGGTACGTCATGTCACGCTTGTCGACCGTGGCCACCTCGACCTTGACGTCGGCGTTGAAGGTCTTGTCCACCACCTTGCCGGACAGCACGTTCTTGAGCTTCGTCCGGACGATGGCGCCGCCCTTGCCCGGCTTGTGATGCTGGAACCACACGACGGACCACAGCTGTCCGTCCAGGTCGAGCACCATGCCGTTCTTGAGGTCGTTCGTCGTTGCCACGCGGGTATGCCCTTCGAATTCGATCAGCGGTCAGAGTGCGTCCGAGGCTCCAGCGCCGTAGCGAGCAGGTGCTCGGTGCGGTGCATCGGCGCGCGGGGGCGAAGGTCTCGATGCGGAGCATCGTGGCCTTTGCACCCGTGCGGCGAGGTGCCGGGCCGAGTGCCGCGCAGTAGGCGCTGGGGCCTCGGGCGCACTCTCGCAAGCGATTGTAGCGGTCACTGCCGGTTTCCTCCGACTCGCGCACCCGGGGCGCACTACGCTGGAGCCAGACCGTCCACGGGAGGAGGCCTGCGATGACCGGATTCGTCATCTTCATCGTGGTGATGATCGTCGTGAGCCTGATCAACAAGGCCAAGCAGAAGTCCGACCGCGGCAACGCGAAGGTGAGTCCGCGCGTCCAGGCGCTGGTCGAGCGGATCCAGGCCCAGCAGGGCGGCAACCAGCCGACGCAGTTCCAGGGCCAGTACACCCAGGCGGCCCAGGGCGGTCCGCCGGCGCCTGTTCAGAGCCAGCAGTCCACCTTCCCGGTGCAGACCGGGAGCGCGCCGGGCAGCCAGCAGGTCGCGGCCGCGCTGGAGCAGCTGATGCAGAACGGCCGCCAGCCGCGTCACCTGGGTGAGCGGACCTCCCCGGGCCAGGCGGCACAGCTGCCCGGCGGGTCGGCGCAGTACCCGACGACCGGGATGTACCAGCCGCCGGCTCAGTTCCAGCCGCCGCAGTACGCCCCGAATGCATACCAGCCGCCGGCGCACCGTCCGCAGCAGAGCCACCTGCCGACGTCGAACCAGGACCTGGACGCCCAGGTCCGGAAGCTGATGGGCGCGAACAACGAGGTCGGCGCGATCCGGCTGCTCGGCGAGCAGCGCGAACTGGGCATCCTCGAGGCGCAGCAGTACGCCCGCTCGCTGGTCGCCCCGAAGACGGCGCCCCGCAGCACGGACGAGGACGAGCCGGACGAGGACGACAACCGGTACGTCGGCTCCGCCGCCTTCGCCGAGTCGATCTTCAACCTCGACGACCGCGAGGAGAACGAGTGGGCCAGCGGCTGGGTCGACAAGCCCGAGCCGGAGGACCGGTCCGACATCGACGAGCTCTGGCAGACCGTCCGCAACGCACCACGCCCGGGGACGACGCCTAGCTAGTCCCGCTTGTCTCCAAGGGATTCCAGCAAGGTCCGGAGCAGACCGGCCAGCTGATCGCGTTCCGCGGTCGACAGGCCGGCGAGGAGCTGCGCCTCGGTGTCGACGTGCGTCGGCAGCACCTTGTCGATCAGCTTCAGCCCCTTGGCCGTCAGCGTCACCTGTACGCCGCGGCCGTCGGTCTCGCTGGGCGCGCGCGTCACCAGTCCGCGAGACTCCAGCCGATCCAGCCGCTGACTGATCGCCCCTGACGTCACCATCGACGAGTGCATCAGCCCGGCCGGCGTCAGGCTGTGCTCGGCGTTGCTGCGCCGCAGCGTCGCCAGTACGTCGAACGACGCGCGGTCCAGCTCGTACTTGGCGAAGTTCCGCCGCAGCTCGGCGTCGAACAGCGCACTGAGCCGGCTCAGCCGGCCGATGACCCCCATCGGCGACGCATCGATATCCGGCCGCCGCGCCCGCCACTGCTCGAGCACCAGGTCGACGTGATCTGCCATCCACCCAGCCTACTGCCGAATTGCTTAGCGCTGAGGGATTGCAAGTAGCTTAGCGCTGAGATACTTTATCTTAGTGCTAAGCAATCGAGTCTCTCTTCTTCTGGTCACGGCGATCACGCCGCTGCTCTGGGGCACGACCTATCTGGTCACGACCGAGTTCCTCCCACCTCATCGACCGCTGCTGGCCGCGCTGCTCCGGTCGCTGCCGGCCGGTCTTCTGCTGGTCGCCATCACCCGGGTGCTGCCGAGCGGCAGCTGGTGGTGGCGCTCGCTGGTCCTCGGCACACTCAACATCGGTTCCTTCAACGCTCTGCTCTTCGTCGGCGCGTACCGGCTCCCCGGTGGCGTGGCCGCGACAGTCGGCGCGATCCAGCCGCTGCTGGTCGCAGTACTGTCGGCCGGTCTGCTCCGGCAGCGGCTGTCTCTGCGCACTGTCCTCACGGCCATCGCGGGCGTGTTCGGCGTCGGCCTGCTGGTACTGCGGGCGACCGCGCAACTCGACATGTTGGGTGTACTCGCGGCTGTCGGCGGTGCGATCGTCATGGCGTTCGGCGTCGTACTCAGCAAGCGCTGGACGTCCCCCGCTCCCCTGCTGGCGACCACCGGGTGGCAACTGGTTGCTGGTGGACTCGTGCTGCTGCCGGTGGCCTTCCTGGTCGAAGGCGCGCTCCCTGACTTCACCCTGCGGAACCTCGCCGGCTACTCCTACCTGGCGCTCTTCGGGTCGGCAGTCGCGTATGCACTGTGGTTCCGCGGACTCCGTGAGCTCGCTCCGACCGAGGTGACGTTCCTGGGGCTGCTCAGCCCGGTGACGGCGACGACACTCGGCTGGCTGGTGCTGGACCAGCACCTGTCGGTCTGGCAGGCCATCGGCGGTCTGATCGTCCTCGGTGCCCTCGTCACCGCCCAGGTACGTCGGAAGGTGCGGCCAACGCCTGCAGCGGAAGCTCCTGTCCTCGTCGCAGCTGGGGAGCGGTGACATGCGAATCCTGATCTGGGGTGCAGCCGGCGCCGTCGGCAGTCGAGTCACCCGGGAAGCAGTTGCCCGCGGCCACCAAGTCACGAGTGTCGGCCGCTCGGGTCCGGTGCGTGGCGACGCTGCGGACCCGGACGACGTCGCTCGCCTGAGTGCCGGCCACGACGTGGTGATCAGCGCGACCCGGCCCCGCGAAGGTCAAGAAGCTGAACTCGTCGCTGCAGCCAAGGGATTGTTGATCGGTCTGCGCGGCAGCGGCGTACGGCTGATCCTGGTCGGCGGTGCAGCGAGTCTGATCGTTCCGGGTACAGAGGTGCAGTTGGTCGACTCGCCGGGCTTCCCGGTGGACCTGCGCCCGATCGCCCTGGCCTGCAACGAGCAGTAGGACGTTGTGCGGGCCGCTGACGGCTTGGATTGGACGTACGTGAGCCCGCCCGCGCTACTCGAGCCTGGCGACCGGACCGGAAGCTATCGGAAGGGCTATGACCATCTGGTGACCGATGCGGAGGGCGGCTCGACGATCTCGATGGAGGACTTCGCGATCGCCCTGGTCGACGAAGCCGAACGTGCGGAGCACGTCCGGCAGCGCTTCACCGTCGGGTACTAGACAGTCGGCCCCTCGCTGCTGAGCGAGGGACCGGCTGCAGAGGTGTTTCAGATAAGGCCTTCGCGCAGTGCGTACGCGACGGCGTGTGAGCGGTTCTTCAGCTGGAGCCGGCTCGTCACGTCGTGCAGGACGTTCTTCACCGTCCGCTCCGAGTAGGACAGCTCACGGGCGATCTCTTGCGTGTCCTTGCCGTCGGCCACCAGCCGCAGTACCTGCGTCTCGCGGTCGGACAGACCGGTGTGGGACAGCCCCCGTGGTGCCAGCACCTGCCGCTGCATGCGTGACACCTGTCCCAGCAACCGGCCCAAGAGATCTGGTGGCAGGCTGCCGTCCCCGGCAGCGGCAGCCTGCACCAGGTGCACGATCCGGTCAGCGGTCGCCTCGGTACGGCGCAGTACGCCGGACACCCCCAGTTCGACCGCGGTCATCAGCGCGTCGTCGTCGATCGTGCTGCCGATCAGCACGGTCCGGCGGCAACCGCGCTGGGTTGCGGCCCGCAGTACCTGAACCGCGCCGGCGTCCAGCGAGTCGACGGCGATCAACGCAACCACTGGCGGGGCGGTGCGCTGGTCCCCGGACACGCCGGGCAGCAGGGCCGCCAGGTCGGTGTCGTTGATCAAGCTGATCTCGGGCCGCTGCCGGAGCGCGTGCACCAGCCCGAACTGCGACAACGGGTCCAGGGCCTTCACCCAGACCGGAATACGGTGGTTCTGCCCATTCGTACTCGTCATACCTGCCACTCCCCCAGAGCGTTGTTGAACGGAACGGATCGAATCCGTAGTCACACGAACCCCCAAGTCGTCGATTTCCTCCCGATCGTGCGTCCGGCCGGCCGGCCTTTCGGACCGGTGACAGCCGGTGTCACGACCCAACGCCTAGGGTGACGCACCGGCGTTTCACCGGCGTCTCACCCGGATCTCTTGGCCGTCGGCTTGCGAACTGTGCCCGGTCGGCGGGTCGAAATCTGCCCACAACCACTTGATGCCCGAAAGGGCAGGTTGGTTGTGAGTGATTCAGGAATCGAGGCTGGTGAGTGCCCGGAGCGCGAGCCGGTAGGAGTCGAGGCCGAAGCCGGCGATGGTCCCGGTCGCCACGCCCGCGACGACGCTGGTGTGCCGGAACTCCTCGCGGGTGGCGGGGTTGGTGAGGTGGATCTCGATCAACGGAGCCGTCCGCTGGGCGATCGCATCGCGCAGGGCGTACGAGTAGTGCGTGAACGCGGCGGGGTTCAGTACGACGGGAGTCCGGTCGTCGGCCGCCTCGTGCAGCCAGCCGACCAGCTCCGCCTCGTCGTCGGTCTGCCGTACCTCGACCTCGAAGCCGAGCTCGGCGCCGGTCTTCTCGCACACCCCGACCAGCTCGGCGAACGTCGTGGTCCCGTACTTCTCCGGCTCGCGGGAGCCCAGGCGCCCGAGGTTCGGACCGTTCAGCACCAGCACCCGCCTGCTCACATCCGTCACGCACCTCACCCTAGCGGCGACCTAGGCACTCCAGGGCGCACCAGGGCCGCCCATGCGTTCGGCGTACGGCGTGCCGTGGGCGAGTTCACCGCGGCGGATCGGCTTGTCGGTGAACGCTGAGGCGTAGATCGCCGCAGCTAGTTCGAGCGTGTTGCGGGCCTCGGCGAGCGTGACCGGGGTCGGCGCACCAGCAGCCTTGGCGTCCAGGATCGCGGCGAGTTGGGCGGTGTGGCCGCTCGGTACGTCGGGGAGGTCCGCGGACCAGGCGTCGGCGATCTCCTCGTGGCCGGGCGCCGGCGTGATCCTCCAGTCAGGGCTCTTGTAGCCGTACAGGTGTTCCAGCTCGACGGTCGCGTTCTGGCAGTCGAAGCGGAGCTGGGAGGTCTGGCGGGCGGACACCAGCGAGTTGACGACCGATGCGACGGCGCCGTTCTCGAACGTCACCAGCGCCAGCGAGACGTCCTCGGTCTGCGTCGGACGCGCCTGACGGGCCGCGAGCGCGGTCACCTTCTCCCACGGCCCGAGGATCGACAGCAGCAGGTCATATTGATGGATGCCGTGTCCCATCGTCGGCCCACCGCCCTCGACGTCGAAGGTCCCGCGCCACGGCACATCGAAGTACGCGTCGTCGCGGTACCAGACGGTGTTGCACAGGGCAACCAACGGCCGGCCGAGTACGCCGTCTTCGAGCAACTGGCGCAGCCGGACGGCACCCGATCCGAAGCGGTGCTGGAACACGCAGGCGACCTGCGCCGACGACTTCTCCTCCGCCGCGACCAGCTTGTCGAACTCATCCAGCGACAGCGTCGGCGGCTTCTCCATGTACACGTCGACGTCCGACGCCAGGCACTCGACGGCGAGCGGGACGTGCGAGTTCGGCGGCGTACACAGGTGGACGAGGTCGACCCGGTCCGCCGCGAGGAGGTCGGTCAGGCTCGGGTACGTCGCCGGGATGTTCCACTTGGCGGCGAATTCCTTGGCTCGATCCAGGTCGACGTCGACCGCCGCAACCAGCTCGGCCCGCTCCGCCAGCGCGGTCACCGCCCGGGCGTGCGAGCCGGCAATCCCGCCCGTACCGACGATCGCTATCCTCTGCTTGGTCATATGGAAAGCCCTTTCCGAGGGGCTTTCCATCCTCACATCGCACCGGCGTCGCCACAAGGCGACGGGTGTCGGCTAGCTGAGCTCGCCGTACGCCGCGATGAGCAGACTCGGGTCCGGCGCCTCGAGGATCGTCGGCTTGGCGAGGCCGTCGAGGATGACGAAGCGGAGCCGGTCCGCGCGGGTCTTCTTGTCGAGCTTCATCGCGTCCTGCAGGTGCGGCCACGCGTCCGCGCGATAGCTGACCGGAAGGCCGAGCGACTCGAGTACGGCGCGGTGCCGGTCGGCGGTCGCGTCGTCGAGGCGGCCGGCAGCGCGGGCGAGTTCGGCGACGAACACCATGCCGATGCTGATCGCGGCACCGTGGCGCCACTTGTACCGCTCGACGCGCTCGATGGCGTGCCCGAGCGTGTGCCCGTAGTTCAGCGCCTCGCGGCCGATCTGCCCGCCGACGGTCGTGGTCCGCTCCCGCAGGTCGGCGCCGACCGTGTCGGCCTTCACCTGGATCGAGCGGGCGATCAGCTCCTCGGTCGCGCCGTACGACGGGCTCTTCGCCGCGGCCGGGTCCTTCTCGACGAGGTCCAGGATCACCGGATCGGCGATGAACCCGCACTTCACGACCTCGGCGAGGCCGCTGACGTAATCGTTCGGCGGCAGGGTCTCGAGAGCGGCCAGGTCGCAGAGGACACCGGCCGGCTCCCAGAACGCGCCGACCAGATTCTTGCCTTCGGCGGTGTTGATGCCGGTCTTGCCGCCGACGGCCGCGTCGACCATGCCGAGCAGGGTGGTCGGGATGTGCACGACCTTGACGCCGCGCAACCAGGTCGCCGCGACGAAGCCGGCGAGGTCGGTCGTCGTACCGCCGCCGACGCTCACGATCGCGTCCGAGCGGGTGAAGCCGGCCTGACCGAGCACGGACCAGCAGTACGCCAGCACCTCGGCGGTCTTGGCCTCCTCCGCGTCCGGGATCTCGATCGCGTGCGCGGTGAACCCGGAGGCGGTCAGGTCGTCGCGGATCGCGTCGCCGGTCTCGCGCAGCGCCCGCGGGTGGATGACGGCAACCCGCTGCACCCCGTCGCCCAGCAGCACCGGCAGTTCGCCGAGCAAGTTGTTGCCGATGACAACGTCGTACGGCGCGGCCGCGGCAACCCGGATCCTGGTCGGGCCGTCGGTCATGCGAGGTGCTCCAGGATTTGCTCGGCGATCTCGTCGGGGGTCTTGTCGTCGGTCATGACGGTCAGCTTGGCGACCTCGGCGTACAAAGGGCGACGCGCTTCCATCAGGTTGCGGAGCTGGGTGCGGACGTTGCCGAGCAGCAGCGGCCGGGCGACGCTCATGCCGACCCGCTTGGAGGCCTCGCCGAGGCTCACGTCGAGATAGACGACGGTGTGGCCGGCCAGATCCGCGCGCGTCGCCGGATCCAGGATCGCGCCGCCGCCGAGCGACAGCACCTCGCCGTCGTCCTTCAGCGCTGCGACGATCGCGGCCCGCTCCAGTTCGCGGAAGTGCGGTTCGCCCTCGTCGACGAAGATCTCGGAGATCGGCTTGCCGGCAACGGCTTCGATATCGGTGTCGGTGTCGCGGTGGGTCGCCTTCAGCCGCTCGGCCAGCAGCGCCGCGATCGTGGACTTACCCGATCCCGGCGGCCCGACCAGAACGACGACCGGGCTCACTCCCACTCCCGCGGGGCGATCGTGGTCGGCAGGTTCGCCAGGTACGACTGGTGGTTGCGCGCGGTCTCGGTCACCGAGTCGCCGCCGAACTTCTCCAGCGAGACCTCGGCCAGCACCAGCGCGACCATCGCCTCGGCGACTATCCCCGCGGCCGGTACGGCGCAGACGTCCGACCGCTGGTGATGCGCGGACGCGGCCTCGCCGGTTGACGTGTCGATCGTCCGCAGTGCCCGCGGGACGGTCGCGATCGGCTTCATCGCGGCGCGGACCCGGAGCGTCTCGCCCGTGCTCATGCCACCCTCGGTGCCACCCGAGCGGCCGCTGGTACGGCGTACCGCACCGTCCTCGGCGACGATCTCGTCGTGCGCCTTCGAACCTGGCGTCCGCGCGAGCTCGAACCCGTCGCCGAGCTCGACGCCCTTGATCGCCTGGATGCCCATCAGCGCACCGGCCAGCTTGGAGTCGAGCCGCCGGTCCCAGTGCACGTAGCTGCCGAGTCCCGGCGGAAGACCGTCGACGACGACCTCGACCACACCGCCGAGCGTGTCACCGGCCTTCTGCGCGGCGTCGATCTCCGCGACCATCTGCTTGCTCGCGTCCGGGTCGAGGCAGCGGACCGGATCGGCGTCCAGCTTCGCGACATCGGCGTACGACGGGATCACGCCGTACGGCGCCTTGACGGTGCCGAGCTCGACGACGTGGCTGACGATCGTCACGCCGTACGACTGGCGGAGGAAGCGGGCCGCCACCTCGCCGAGGGCGACGCGGGCCGCGGTCTCGCGGGCGCTGGCGCGCTCGAGCACCGGGCGGGCCTCGTCGAACCCGTACTTCTGCATGCCGGCCAGGTCGGCGTGGCCGGGCCGCGGGCGCGTCAGCGGGGCGTTCCGCGCGAGCCCGGCGAGCGTCTCCGCGTCGACCGGATCCGCGCTCATCACCTGCTCCCACTTCGGCCACTCGGTGTTGCCGACCTGGATCGCGACCGGGCTCCCGAGCGTCAGCCCGTGCCGGAAACCGCCGAGGAACGTCACCTCGTCCCGCTCGAACTTCATCCGGGCACCCCGGCCGTAGCCGAGCCGCCGACGAGCGAGGGCGTCGGCCACGTCATCAGTCGTGACCTCGACCCCGGCGGGAAGACCTTCAAGTACGGCGACGAGCGCTTGTCCGTGCGACTCGCCGGCGGTAAGCCAGCGCAGCATGCCAGGATTCTTTCACGCCGGTCCCAACAGTCAGACAGTGGTCTCAGACTCAGCGGCAGGTCTGGGTGTCCTGGGTGAGGCCGTCGCGGACGGAGAGGACCACGTCGAAGGTCTTGATGATCGGGGACTCGTCGCAGCTGGTGGACGCGCCGGCTGCTTGACCGCCGGCGATCGCGGCGCCGGCCAGCGCGGTGGTGGCGAGCGCCGCCACGGCCAGGCGCCCGGCGGTACGACGGAATGCGGGGGTCATCAGATGCTCCCTTGAACGGTGGTTCCTTATATCAACGACCGTAGAAGTTGGGAACGCCGGGTGAACTGGCCCTGGAACCCGTCTTGGGGTAGCGGAAACACCACCCCCGATAGGGTCCTGGCATGAGTCGGCAGGGTGCGGAGACGTGGCGGGCGCGGGTGCGCGGGTGCTTGCTGGGCGGTGCGATCGGGGATGCGCTGGGCGGTCCGGTGGAGTTCGAGGACGGTCGGTCGATCGTCGCGAAGCACCCGGACGGCGTACGGGCGTTCCTCCCTGGAGGCGACGGGTGGCCGGCGGGGACGATCACCGATGACACCCAGATGACGCTGTTCACGGTCGAGGGACTGATCCGGGCCGGCGTACGGACGGATCGCGGGCTCGGGTTCACGGTGGCCGTCGTACAGCACGCGTACGACCGGTGGCTGGACACGCAGACGATGGCCGCGCCGAGTGGTGAGCGGGATGGCTGGTTGCAGGGTGAGCAGTGGCTGTACGCGCGTCGTGCGCCGGGCAACACCTGCCTGTCCGCGCTGACCGAGGCCCGCAAGGGCGAGGCGCGGATCCCGCAGTTCGGCGCGGAGGCGGTGAACGACTCGAAGGGGTGCGGCGGGGTGATGCGGGTCGCGCCGCTGGGGCTGCTGCCGGAGTACTTCCCGACCGACTGGATCTTCGACTCGGCCGCGGCTGCCGCCGGATACACGCACGGGCATCCGACCGGCAAGCTTGCCTCCGGCACTCTTGCCGCGATCATCCACGAGCTGTGCAACGGCGCCGGCCTCGACGATGCACTCTCACGCGCGACCGACCTGCTCAAGCAGCACGACGGCCACGAGGAGACCAGTACGGCGCTCACGTTCGCGCGACTCCTGGCCGCGACCGCACCGGCCGGACCGGTCACGGTCGAGCGCCTCGGCGGCGGGTGGGTCGCCGAGGAGGCGCTCGCGATCGCGGTCTTCGCGGCCCTCGCCTACCCCGAACCCGAGCAGTTCCTCGACGCGCTCGCACTCGCCGTCACCCACTCCGGCGACAGCGACTCCACCGGCGCGATCTGCGGCAACATCCTCGGCGCCCTCCACGGCGAGACGGCTCTCCCCGCAGAGCTCGTCTTCACCGTCGAGGGCCGCCCGGTCATCCTTCAGCTCGCTGACGACTTCGCCCTGGAGTTCATCCAGGGCAAGCGCCTGCACGGCGACTACGGCCCGCACACGACCTGGACCACCCGCTACCCGGGCTGGTGACTACAGCGGCTCGATCGAGAGCTTGTGGTGGAACACGTTGCGCGGGTCCCACTTCGTCTTGATCTGCTGCAGCCGCGGGTAGTTGCCCAGGTAGTACAGCTCGTGCCACGGCACGCCGGACTTGTTGTACGCCGGGTCGGCCAGATCCACGTCCGGGTAGTTGATGTACGAGCCGGCGTTGGTCGCGTTCGGCACCGGGGCGCCGCCGGTCTCGCGGTAGATGTCGCCGTACACCTTGCGTGCCCAGGCGAGGTGCATCGCGTCGTCGGCGGCGGACTCCCAGGACGCGGTGAGCACCATCTTGCAGACCACGTCCCGCTGCGCGGCGGCGGTGGCGTTCGACGGGACGGTGTTCACCTTGCCGCCGTACGGGACGAGCAGGATCGACGACTCCGGCCCGTTGTAGTCCGGGTCGGTGAGCCCGTTGTACATCGCAACGATCTGCTCGTCGGTGTAACCCTTCTTCAGGTACGCCGCCTTGTACTTGCCGCGGGACGGCGTCGCCGTCTCGCCGATCGAGCGCTCCATCGTCAGGTGCAGGAACGGCCCGACACCCATGTCGATCGTCTGCGGCTTGGCCTGTACGCCGGCCGTGATCGCGGCGTTGAACGCGTTCATCAGCTGTTCCGAATTCGGCGCGGCGGCGTCGATCTGCGTCGAGAGCAGGAACTGTCCCGCCTGCTTCTGGGTGATCACGAACGGCGCGTAGAGCGTCGCGTACGGCGAGTCCGCCGTGTTGTGCTGTTCGAAGAACGTGAACCAGTTCCGCATCGTGCGGACGAAGTCGGCCTGGGTGGTCTTCGACCAGTCGTACACCAGCACCGTGGAGCGCAGCGCGGCCGGTGCCTTGGGCAACGATTCCGCCGGCGTCCGACCGGTCGAGCCGCTGCTGCGCAGCAGGTACCGGACCACGACGCCGAAGTTCCCGCCGCCGCCACCGGTGTGCGCCCACCACAGGTCGCGGTGCTCGTTGTCACGGGTCGCGACCACGGTGCGGGCCCGGCCGCGGGCGTCGACGACCACGACCTCCATGCCGTACAGGTGGTCGACGACCGAGCCGTACTTGCGCGAGAGCGGACCGTACCCGCCACCGGCGAAGTGGCCGCCGACACCGACGCCGAGGCAGCCGCCGGCCGGCACGGTCAGGCCCCAGCCGAAGAACAGCTCCTTGTAGAGGTTCTCCAGGATCGCGCCGGAGCCGACCGAGAAGGCGCGGTACTTCGGATCCCAGACGATGTCGTTGTTCGTCGACATGTCCAGCACGACCTCGATATCGCTGCTGTCGACGAAGTCCTCAAAGCAGTGTCCGCCACCGCGGACCGCGATCCGCTTGCCGCTGCGGACCGCCTCCTGAACAGCCGCGACGGCGTCCTCGGTCGATCGGATCACTCGTGCGTACTGCGGTTTGCCGATGAACCGGCGGTTCTGCCCGCGCTGGACCAGGTCCTGGTACCGCGCGTCGTTCGGGCCGATCTTGTCGCTAAGGGCGGGGGTGGCAACGGCGGCGGACGCAGTACCGGGGATGGCGAGAGCCGCACCCGCAACTGCAGTCCCGGCCAGAAGACCACGACGACTGACTGGCATTGATTCCCTCCCGAGAGTTCGAATGCTTCGACCCTAGGAAGGCGGGCAGTGTCCGCACATCAACCATCTGGTGGAGTGCGGCGATCAGCTATCCGGCGTACAACCGCTCCAAGGGCGCGCCGAGCAGTACGCCGGCCAGCGCGCCGACCAGCATGAACGGCCCGAACGGGACCATCTGCTTGCGCGTCATCACCCGCGCGGCGATCAGCACGATCCCGACGATCGCGCCGAGGAAGAACCCGCCGTACAACCCGGAGGCGAACTGCCCCCAGCCCAGCCAGCCGAGCGCGAGCCCGAGCAGCCCCGACAGCCGTACGTCGCCGAACCCGACGCCGCGCGGGAACGCGAACCACAGCACGTAGAACACCGCGAACCCGATCGCACCGGCGATCACTGCCCGGCGCAACGAACCCCACTCCCCCGTCGCCACCGCAGCGGCCAGCAATCCGGCCGCGACCACGGCGTACGTCGGCCAGATGATGACCGAGGGCAGGAACCGCGTGCGCGCATCGATGTACCCGAGCACCGCGCCGGCGACCGCGAGCACCAGCCACGCGGGCAGTACGGCGTCCAGCCCGAGCATCCAGCCCAGCAGTCCCCCGGCGACCGCTGCGAGTCCACCGCACCAATACGCCGCTCGCCGGCCCGCCACCGATGCGTACGGGACCTTGGTCTCGCCCTCTTCCAGCACCGGCTCGGGGATGTTGCGCATCAGCCAGGGGCCGAGGACAGCCGCAGCGGGGCCGCAGAGGATCACACCGATCCCCGCGGCGAGCACTGCGTTGTCAGCCGGCACGATCCAGGAGCCTAGACGATTCCGCGGCCCGACTTCGTGAGCCCTGTGGACAAGAGTGTGGGAGTGTGATGGAAAGGTCATCTCTGGAAGGACTGCCGATGAACGCCGTGGACAAGGGCCGGGTCAAGGACGCGTTGCTGCGGCAGGTCGAGGCGGATCTCCGGGCGGCCCAGGGTGACGTGGCGCGCGAGGATTCGGCCGCGAAGCTGGACCAGGATTCGTCGTTCTCGGTCGACGACCAGTCGCAGGCCTCCCAGGCCGGTGACCTCGGCGGGCTGTTCGAGGGCAGGGAGCAGCGACAGGTGGGCATCCGCAGCCAGATCGAGAAGCTCGACTTCAGCCCGCGCAGCGAGGTCGGGCCGGGCGCGATCATCGGGTTCGACGGCGATCGGTACGTCGTGGGCGTGGTCGCGGCGGCCTTCGAGTGCGACGGCGCGACGTACGAGGGGATCGCGGCCGACGCCCCGATCTACGCGGCCATCGAGGGCTTGCACGCCGGCGACACGTTCACCTTCGCCGGCCACGAGCACAAGCTCGACTTCGTCAGCTAGACCTGCGAATCAGCACTCGGGCGATGACGGCCGCGCCGGTGCCGATCAGGAGCAGACCGCCGAAAATCACGCCGAGCGTGCTCCAGAAGCCGTCGTTCTCGGTGACGACCTCGACGCGCTGGTACTCCGCGTCGGTCGCGGCCGGCGCGAACGTGAAGTCGTCGGTGATCCGGCTCGGCTCGCTGTACGTCGCCGTGTACGCGGTCAGGAAGGTGGCCGGCGTCGTCAGCGCATCGTCCTCGACCCGGCCGGCGAACAGCAGCTCGGGCTTCACCGCGGCATCGGGCAGCTTCGTCGCGTCGACCCGGTGCTCGGCCGCGACGTACACCGTGACGGTCTGGGACGTCGTCGCGCCCTTGCTCAGGCGCATCGGGTAGACGATCCGTTCGGATGCGAACGTGAGCCGCAGCGGCGGTGTCGCTCCGCTGAGGCTTTCGCCGTCCCGCTTCGGCGCGAGCTTCACCGCCACGATCTCCCACTTCTCGGTCAGGTACGGCGTGAGGTTCGCGGCCAGCGTGGCCGGTACGACATACCCGTTCGTCCGCAGCCAGTCCGTGACCGCCGTACCGGTCGAGCCGGTGAGCCGCGTGACCGCGAACGGGCCGAGGACCATCTGCTGTCGGACGTTCACCCCGGATGCCGGCGCCGCCGCCCCCGCGGAGTCGCGGGCGTTGCCCATGATCCCGAGGTCGCGGAACGGCCAGTACGTCTTCTTGTAGACGATCTTCGGCCGTGTCAATTGGTCGAGCCGGTAGAAGAGCTGGTCGTCGCCGAGCTCGACCTTCGCGGCCGCCGGGACCGGCATGATCCAGGCCGCCTTCTTCGACAAGCCGTTGATCGCCATCGAGAGCGTGATCTTCTCGGTGCCGCCGGCGTGCTGCACCAGCGCGTTCTCGCCGTACGCGCGGGCCCGCGACTGCGCGTCCGGGAGGTAGCCACCGCATGCGCACGCCCAGGCAGGTGTCACCCCGGCCGTGATGAATCCGACCGCCAGGACACCAGCCACCACCCGCCAAAGCTTCACTGGCGGAACACTAGCTAGACGAGGGTGTACGGCGTGTGGAAGAAGTTGGACGGGTCGTACTTCTTCTTCGCGGCCTGCAGCTTGGCCGAGTTGCCGCCGTAGTACGAACTCACTGCTCGGCCGACCTCGAGGTAGTTGACGTAGGCACCGGCCGAGGCCGTCCGGACGGCGCGGTGACCGTTCGTGATGAAGGTCTGCGCGGTCGTGCCCTGCGCGGACGAGTACCACTGGATCACGCCGAGCGCGCTGCGCCACGGCCACGACGCCCCGCCGGCCGGCTGCTTCGCGGCCTGTCCGCCGAGCGGGTCGAGGATCGCCGACGCAGGTGTCTTCGCCCGCGCGGCCGCCTTCAGCGCACCGAGCAGCGCGGTGATCGTCGCCGCGTCCATCGCACCCTTGAGTACGTCGGAACCCGCGAGGAATCCCTGCCGCGGACTCGTCGTACCGCCACCGAGGTACTTCACCGCTTCCATGTGCGTCTTGACGCTGATGGTCCGCGCCGAAGCCTTCGCGCCGACGAACGACTCCAGCTGCGCAGCCGCCGCGTTCGCGTTGCCGGTGGTGGAGACGCCGAGCACGTGGATCGACAGCGTTCCGTTGCTCTGGGCATCAATGTGCAGGTTGCCCCACGCCGTCGTCGGCGCGGTCTGGGCGAACTTCTGCCAGCCTCGGACGACGGCCGCCGCCTGCGATTCGGGCCAGGTCAGCCGGAAGAACCCGAGCTTGGTCGCCGGGATCGTGGAGAACCGGAACGACGTGACCACGCCGAGGTTGCCGCCACCGCTGCCGCGCAACGCCCAGAACAGGTCGGGCTCGACGGTCGCACTGACGTTGTGCGACTTGCCGTCCGCGGTGAACACGCCCATCGACACGACCCGGTCGCAGGTCAGCCCGTACGTGCGGGTGTGGATCCCCATCCCGCCGCCGAGCGTGAGGCCGGCGACGCCGACGGTCGGACAGGTCCCGGTCGGCAGCGAGCGCCCGTACCGGTCGAGGAACGCGTGGACGTCGTACAGGCGGGCTCCGGCGCCGACGGTGAGGATGCCGTTCGAGTAGCTCATGCCTTTCAGCCCGCCGACGTCGAGCTGCATCCCGTTCGCGATCGTGGACGCGCCGACGTACGAGTGGCCGCCGCTCTTCGGCACGAGTACGAGCTTGTTGGTGCGGGCGAAGTTGATCGCCTTCTGTACGTCGGCCGGGTTGGCGGCCTTCACCACGGCGGTCGGGCGGACGCTGTCCCAGCGCGGGTTGAACAGCTGGTGCGCGGCGGCGTACCCGGAGGTCGAGGCCAGGTAGACCTTGCCGGTCAGCGAACGGGAGAAGGCGTTCCAGTTCGGTGCGGTCGAGGGGCCGGTCGGCGCTGAGCTGGTCGGGGTGCTGCTCGGCGTCGCGGTCGTCGACGCGGCCGAGCTGCTCGGAGCTGTTGTGGTGGGAGCGGTGGTGCTCGGCGCGGACGTGGTCGGCGTCTGCGACGGGCTCGTCGTACCGCCGGCGTTGTCCTTCGTGTCGCCGCACCCAGTCAGTGCGACAGCTGCTGCGGCACTACCGGCTTTCAGTACGGTACGGCGGTCAAGCAGGCTCACGATCCCCCAACTCCTCACGCGCGGCCGACCTCATGGCCGCCAGAGGAGCCGGCGACCTACCCGTCATCATCTCCACCTGGAGGGTCGCCTGATGCACGAGTAGATCAAGTCCGTTCAACAGCTCTGTACCGATCCGGTGCGCCGCGATCGCGAGCTTGGTCGGCCAGGGGTGGTACGCCACGTCGAACACCACCGGCGCCACCGCGGCGAAGTGCTCGGCCCACGGGTCGACCGCACCACCGGGCAGCGTCGACACGCACAGGTCGAAGCCGCCGATCTGCTCCACCTGCGTGAAGTCCGCGACCGACATCCGGAGTCCGAGCTCCGCGGCCAGATCGAGCAACCGCTCGGCCTTCGAAACGTCCCGGACGACGACGGTCACCTCGCTGACCTTCATGCCACGCAACGCCGCCAAGGTCGACGCGGCCGTCGCGCCACCACCGACCACGACCGCTGTCTCGGCTGCCGTGATGCCCTGCTCGGCGAACGCATTCACCAGCCCGGGTACGTCGGTGTTGTGCGCGGACCGGGATCCGTCCGGCTCGAACAGCATCGTGTTCGCCGCACCGATCAGCTCGGCGACCGGATCGACCGTGTCGACGAGATCCAGCGCGACCCGCTTCAGCGGCATCGTCAACGACAGCCCGCGGACGTCCTCATCAAGCGACGCCACGAAGGCCCGGAGCTCATCCTCTTCGACCTCGAAGGCGTCGTACCGCCAGTCCAGCCCGAGTGCGGCGTACGCGGCCCGGTGCATGGCCGGCGACAGCGAATGCGTAATCGGCGAACCGAGCACGGCACAACGGGTCAACTCAGCACCGGCCCTTGTGCGCCTGGCACCAGGTCTGCAGCTTCGCCACGTTGACCTGGTGTTCTGCGAACGTGGTGGCGAACGCGGTCTCGCCGGTGTCCAGGTTGACCAGCGTGAAGTACTTCCATGAGCCCACTGCCGGGTTGAGCGCGGCGCTCAGCTGGTCCCGGGTCGGCGAGTTGATCGGGCTCGGCGGCAGTCCCTTGTGGTTGTACGTGTTGTACGCCGAGGGGTTCTTCCGCTGCTCGGGCGTCGTGTACACGCCGCCGTCCTTGCCGACCACGTAGTGCACCGTCGAGTCCATCCCCAGGTACATCCCGGCGGACAGCCGGTTGTAGATGACCCGCGCGACCTTGGCATAGTCGGACTGCTTGTTGGTCTCGGCGCCGATGATGCTGGCCACGATGACCGCCTGGTACGGATCCAGCTTCTTGTGCTGGGCGGCCTGCACCAGGTTCAGGTCCTTGGCGATCGACGCGTACTTCGCGGTCATCAGCTTGAGCATGACGGTCGCGTTCGCGTTCTTCGGCACGTCGTACGTCGCCGGGTACAGGAAGCCTTCGGGGTTGCCGTTCGCGTACGCCGGCAGGCCGAGCGAGGCCGGGTGGTTGATCGCGTTCGCGGCCTGGCCGGCGGGCAGCTTGAGCTTGGTCTGCAGGATCACCGCGACCTCGCCCTTGGTCTCCCCGGACGGGACGCTGACCCGCATCACCTTGATCGACTCGGCCGTGTTCATCATCAGCGCCAGGGCGGCCTTGGCCGACATGTGCTTGCGCAGGGTGTAGGTCGCGGCCTGGATCTGCAGCGACCGCGGGTCGTCGCGGGCCGCACGCTCGAACGCGCGGGCGCTCTTGACGACCTCCTTCTTCTCCAGGGTGTCGGCGATCGACGAGCTCGACTGCCCCTTGGAGATCTCGACCTGCACGGTTCCCGTGCCCTCGCCGGTGTAGTCGGGTGCGGAGAACACGCCCTCGAGCGCGTCCTTGCCCTTGCCGAAGCCGACGACGGCGCCGGCCACGATCGCACCGACGACGATCAGCGAGATCAGACCGGCGAAGCAGCCGAACGCCCGGCGGCTGCGGGCCCGGCGCCGGTTGGCGCGCCGCTCGACGCGGGTCTCGGCGCGTAGGCCGAGACCGCTGCCGAGATCGTCGGCCTGCTCCTCACCCTCGTTCACGTCTTGGTCCACCGATGGTCCGTTCACAGGGGCCTCCCGGGTGGGTTGCCGGTCTCGCGCTCGAGGTCGAGCGCATGTTGCAGAATCACGACCGCCGCGGCCTGGTCGACCACGGCGCGCCGCTTGGAGCCCTTCTTTCCCCGTTCCCGCAGCATGCGTTCGGCGGTGACGGTGGTGAACCGCTCGTCCACCAGCCGCATCGTCGTCCCCTCACGCACCTTGTCCAGCACCTGTGCCGCCGTCTCCCGGATCTTCACCGCGGCCGGTCCCTCGCCCCCGGACAGGGAGCGCGGCAGCCCGACCACGATCTCGAACGCCTCCAGTTCGGCGGCGAGTGCGGCGATCCTATCCAGATCACCGGGCCCACGCCGGACGGTTTCCACAGGCGTGGCCAGGATTCCGTGCGGATCGCTGCTGGCGACGCCGATCCGGGCATCGCCGATATCGAGCGCGATCCGCACGCCGCTCCTCATCTAAGTGGTCTCATCTGTGGCAGTCCTCGGTCAGCCGGTGACGAGGTGGCCGACGGTGTGCTCGACCGCCGCCAGTGCCTCGTCGGCGCCGGCCGGGTCGGTGCCGCCGCCCTGCGCGACATCGTCCTTGCCACCGCCGCGACCGCCGAGCTTCTCGGCCGCGACCCGGACCAGGTCACCGGCCTTGAGCCGCCACTCGCGGGCGAGGTCGTTGAGCGCGATCACCACACCGGGCTTGCCGTCGTTCACACTCAGTACGGCGACCACGGCCGGCTTGTCGTTCGCCATCCGGCCGCGGATGTCCAGCGCCAGCTTGCGCAGGTCGCCGCCGTTGACGCCGTCGGGTGCACGGTGTCCGACGTACTGGACGCCGAAGACGTCCCGCGGGTTCTTCGCCAGCTCGCCCGCGGCCTCCAAGACCTGGGCGGCGCGGACCCGCTCGAGCTCCTTCTCGGCCGTGCGCAGCCGCTCGGCCAGGTCGGCGACCTTGGCCGGCAGCTCCTCCGGCCGGGTCTTCAGGTTCTCGCTGAGCAGCCGGACCAGCGCGCGCTCGCGGCCGAGGTAGTGCAGCGCCTCCATGCCGACGAACGCCTCGATCCGCCGTACGCCGGCGCCGACCGAGGACTCGCCCGTCACCGTCACCGCGCCGACCTGCGACGAGTGCTTCACGTGCGTGCCACCACAGAGCTCACGCGACCACGGGCCGCCGATCTCGACCACGCGGACCTGCTCGTCGTACGTCTCGCCGAACAGCGCCAGCGCACCCCACTCCCGCGCCTCCGGCAGCGTCATGTACTGCGCCGACACCGGGAGGTCCTGCCGTACGGCGAGGTTCGCGACCTCCTCGATCTCCGAGCGGGTCGACGGGTCCAGCGCCGACGACCAGGCGAAGTCGAGCCGCAGGTAACCGGGCTTGTTGTACGAACCGCTCTGCAACGCGTTCGGGCCGAGCACCTGGCGCAGCGCGGCGTGCACGACGTGCGTACCGGAGTGCGCCTGGCAGGCCGAAACCCGCCACTCGTGGTCGACCGCGGCGTGCACGTCCTCGCCCGGACGCAGTACGCCTTCGAGGATCTCGACCTTGTGCACGATCAGGCCCTTGACCGGGCGCTGCACGTCGAGGACCTTCAGCTTCAGGCCGTCGCCGAGGATCAGGCCCTCGTCCGCGATCTGGCCACCGGACTCGGCGTAGAACGGGGTCTTCTCCAGCACGACCTCGACGGTCTCGCCCTGCTCGGCGAACGGCGCGATCGCACCCTCCCGGAGCAGACCGCGCACCTGCGAGTCGCTGGAGAGCTCCTGGTACCCGGTGAATTCCGTGACGCCCTTCTCGCGCAGCTCACGGTAACCGGAGGTGTCGGCGTGCCCGGCCTTCTTCGCCCGGGCGTCCGCCTTGGCCCGCTCGCGCTGCTCCTTCATCAAGGAGCGGAAGCCCTCGGTGTCGACGTTCAGCCCCTGCTCGGCCGCCATCTCGATGGTCAGGTCGATCGGGAAGCCGTACGTGTCGTGCAGCTGGAACGCCTTCGCGCCCTCGAGCTGGTGCGCACCGCCCGCCTTGGTCTCCTTGACCGCCACGTCGAAGATGCTCGTCCCGGCCGTGAGAGTACGGCGGAACGCCTCCTCCTCGGCGTACGCGACCTGGCTGATCCGGCCGAAGTCGGCCTCCAGCTCCGGGTACGACTTCTTCATCTGCTCGAGGCTCGTCGGCAACAGCTCGACCAGGCTCGGGTCCTCGTAGCCGAGCAGCCGCATCGAACGGATCGCGCGGCGGAGCAGGCGACGCAGTACGTAACCGCCCTGCTCGTTGCCCGGGGTGACGCCGTCGCCGATCAGCATCAGCGCGCTGCGGACGTGGTCGGCGACCACGCGGAACCGGACGTCGTCGACGTGCTCGACGCCGTACTTGCGGCCGCTGAGCTCGGACGCCCGCTCGATCACCGGGTAGATCTCGTCGATCTCGTACATGTTGTCGACGCCCTGCAGCAGGTACGCGACCCGCTCCAGGCCGAGACCGGTGTCGATGTTCTTCTTCGGCAGCTCGCCGAGGATCGGGTAGCCCTCCTTGCCGCCACCCTCACCGCGGATGTTCTGCATGAAGACCAGGTTCCAGAACTCCAGGTAGCGGTCGCCCGCCTCCCAGTCCCGGTCCGCGCCGAACTCGGGGCCGCGGTCGATCAGGATCTCCGAGCACGGGCCGCACGGACCCGGGATGCCCATCGACCAGAAGTTGTCCTTCATCCCCAGCCGGACGATCCGGTCGTCGGGCAGGCCGGCGATCCGCTTCCAGAGGGCGATCGCCTCGTCGTCGTCGTAGTACACCGAGGCGTAGAGGACCGACTCGTCGAAGCCGTAGCCGCCTTCGTTCTGGGGCTTGGTGACCAGCTCCCAGGCGTACTCGATGGCCTTCTCCTTGAAGTAGTCGCCGAAGGAGAAGTTGCCGTTCATCTGGAAGAACGTGCCGTGCCGGGTGGTCTTGCCGACCTCTTCGATGTCGAGCGTCCGGACACACTTCTGCACGCTGGTGGCCCGGTCGTACGGCGGGGTCTGCTGGCCGACGAAGTACGGGACGAACTGCGCCATGCCGGCGACGTTGAACAGCAGGTTCGGGTCCGGCGACGGTAGCGGGGCACTCGGCACCACGGTGTGGCCCCGGTCCTCGAAGTACTGCAGGAACCGTCGCCTGATCTCACTGGTTTCCATGGGTGTTACCGGTAGTCCTCACGATCGTTTGTGGTCTCGATACCCAGCGCGTCGCGCAGCTCGGTCTCCCGCTCGGCCATGCCCTCGCGGACCTGGTCGCCGAAGTGCCGGACCGCGGCGGACAGCTTCGCCGCGGACTCCTGGACACTCTCCGGAGCGAGGAGCTGTGCTCGTTTCTTCAGCCGGGTGACGGCGTACACGCCGACGGCGATCCCGATGATCAGCCAGATGATCCGCTTCACCGCTTCCGCGCCTTCCGCTCGGCCTTCATCTCTTCCTTGACCCGACGGCTCACGTCCTTGCGCTGCTGCTCGCCGAGCGCGCGGCGGACGCCGTACGTGAACGCGGCCGCCTTCACCAGCGGGCCGCCGGCGGTGGCCGAGAACAGCGACATCAGCGCGGCCGCGTTGGTGGTCACCGTGGTGGCGTTGTCGGTGATCGTGTCCACCTTCGCCAGTTGGGCGTTCGTGGTCGCCACCGTGGTGGTCACCTCACCGAGCAGCGGGACGCTGGAGTCGGAGACGCCCTTGACCATGATCCGGGTCTCGTCGAACACCTTGCCCAGCTTCAGGATCGGATAAGCCAGCAGGCCTACCAGGATGAGCAGCGCGCAGGCAGCTATCAGCCCCGCGACTTCACCGACGCTCATGGAAACGATCCACCTTCCCGTAGCGAGCCCGTTGTGACCTCATGTGAGTTCTGGACGCCCGACCTTATCGCGCGGCCATAGCGCACTCCGCTCCAGGACACCATCCCTCACATCACAGTCGCCCACCAAACCGGCTCACGGGGTCGGGGACGTCTCCGTGACGGTCGGTTCCGCGGGGGTCGGCGTTGTCGGCGTCGACGGGGTTGCCGAGGGTGTTTGGCTCGGCGTCGTTGGGCTTGTGGGGGTCGGGCTGGTCGGGACCGGGGTGGTCGGCGTGGTCGGGGTCGGCGGTGACGTCGGGGTCGGGCTCGTCGGCTTGGGGCTGCTGATCGGAGTGGTCGGTGGTGACGTCGGCCGGGTTGTGCTCGGTGTGGCCGGGGTGGATGCGGTCGTGGTCGGTGCTGTCGTGGTCGGTGCTGTCGTGGTCGGCTGCTGGGATCGCGTTGCCTCAGGCTCCGGTGCCACCCAGGGCGGAGCGGGCTTGCTCGGCGATGCCGACGGGCTCAGCGGCACCAACGGCTTGCCGACCGGGAGCTTCGGTCTCGGATTTGACCTCGACGTACCTTGTGTCCGCTCGACGCTCGGGCCGGGTTGGGACGCGGGCGGCGCCTGGGTCGTCGCCGTCTCGCGCGACCGGAACGGGATCAGGTACAGAGCGCTTGCTATCAGAACCAGGGCTGCTGCCCCGATGGTCAACTTCAGAACGGGTACACGCCGACGGCTATGCCGCGGTCTGGACTGCCTCACAACGGAAAACCTTTCGCCCCCAGGCCGAAACGGAGCCTACCGACTCGAACGCTTCAATCGAAGCTCACCGTGAGTGCCTGAACGGCCCCGTCCGGTGCCCATTCCAGCTCCATCGAGCCGGTCCCGCCGCCCGACCAGCGAAAACGCGCCAGTTCGTCGCCGTCGTCGATCAGCGTCATGGTCTCGGCCGGCGGGTTTTCCCGGTACGCCGCGGCGATTGCCGTCCGACCTTCGAACGGGCCGACCGGAATGGCGACGAACCGCATCGTCGCGTCCGGGGCGAACCGTTCGGCGAACGTGTCCCAGTCGCCGGTCGTGACGGCCCGGTTGAAGGCGTCTATGTGATCGGCGGTCCGGCTCATTTGCTGTCGCGCTTACGGTCCGGTTTGCGGTCCCGGAGGATCTTGCGGATGGCCGTGACCCGATCGGCGTACGCCGCCTCGCCACCGCGGCGAGTGGGGTTGTAGTAGTCGGTGCCGTCGATCACGTCCGGCGCGTACTGCTGCGGTACGACGCCGCGCGGGTCGTTGTGCGAATACTCGTACGACGAGCCGTGGCCGATCTTCTTGGCGCCCGCGTAGTGCGCGTCCCGCAGATGCGGCGGGACCGGGCCGACCTTGCCCGCCTTCACATCCGCGATCGCGGCGTCGACGGCCATGATCACGGCGTTGGACTTCGGTGCCAGCGCGAGCGCGACGACCGCCTGCGCGAGGTTGATGCGTGCTTCCGGCATACCGATCAGCTGCACGGCCTCGGCGGCGGCGACCGCGACACCGAGCGCCGTCGGGTCGCCCATGCCGATGTCCTCGCTCGCGGAGATCACCAACCGTCTGGCGATGAACCGCGGGTCCTCCCCCGCCTCGATCATCCGGGCGAGGTAATGCATGGAGGCGTCGACGTCCGAACCGCGGATCGACTTGATCAGCGCCGAGGCAACGTCGTAGTGCTGATCCCCGGCCCGGTCGTACCGCACGGCCGCGCGATCAACCGCCGTCTCCAACGTCACCAGATCAATCAACGCCCGCGCCCCGCCAGCCAGGCCGCCGCCAGCCAGGACGCCGCCAGCCGCAACGGCGTCGGCCGCATCCCCGCCAGCCGCATCGCCGCCAGCCGCGCCAGCCGCATCGCCGCCAGCCGCGCCAGCCGCATCGCCGCCAGCTGCGCCAGCCGCGTCGGCGTCGGCCGGGGCCCCGTCTGCCCCGCCCACATCAGAGGGCTTGGTCGCCTGTGAGTACTTGAGGGCCTGCTCGTGCTTGGCTCGGGCTCCGCCTGCGGCGGCTTCCAGGTAGGTGAGTGCGCGGCGGGCGTCCCCGCCGGCCATCCGCAGCAGGTGGTCTCGCGCGTCCTGCGCCAGTTCGAATTCGTCGTTCAGTCCGCGCTCGTCGACCAGCGCGCGATCGAGCAGCACCGAGATGTCGTCGTCGGTGAGCGACTCCAGCGTGAGCAGCAGGCTGCGGGACAGGAGTGGGGAGATCACCGAGAAGAACGGGTTCTCCGTGGTGGCGGCGACCAGCGTCACCCAGCGGTTCTCCACGCCCGGAAGCAGTGCGTCCTGCTGGGCCTTGGTGAAGCGGTGGACCTCGTCAATGAACAGCACGGTCTCGACCGTGCCGGTCGCGCGGGACAGGTCGCGGCGGGCGCCGTCGATCACCTGCCGCACGTCCTTCACACCGGCCGTGACCGCGGACAGCTCCACGAACTTCCGATTGGTCTGGTGTGACACCACCGCCGCGATCGTGGTCTTGCCCGTCCCCGGAGGACCCCACAGCAACAGCGACATCGGCTGGTCACCCTCCACCAGCCGTCGCAGCGGCGAGCCCGGCGCGAGCAGATGCTGCTGCCCGACCAACTCGTCCAGACTCCGCGGCCGCATCCGCACCGCCAACGGAGCCGCCGTATGGTCCGCATCCGCCAAACTCCCACCACCACGCGCCGGCGCAGGAGCCCCCGGAAGATCGAACAAACCTTCACTCACCCCCGCAGCCTAACCAGCCCCACCGACATCCCCATCGCCCCGCCCTACCAGCCGACCTCCGCAGCCCGTCTCCCCAGGGCGCGCCTCCGCGGCCCGACCCACCCAGGCGCCTCCGCGGCCCGACCCACCCAGGCGCCTCCGCGGCCCGCCCTACCCAGCCCGCCTCCGCGGCCGCCCGCCGCCTCGCCTCCTCCCCCGACTGACCCGCCCGACGGACCCGCCCGGCTGAGCCGTTAGCGGTTCTGGGTGGGGCGGCGGTTGGTGGCGTTGCGGAGGGCGCGGTTGTCGCGGCGGGTGGTGGGTGGGTCTGTGGCTAGGGTGCCGAGGAGGTCGTTGCGGACCGACCGGAGCTGGGCCTGGGCTGGGTCGAGCCTGGTGGCGACAGCGTCACTGTGGTCCCGCCACGCGTCCCGGCTCTCCTTCAGGTACAGCGCGAACGCAGGCACCTTCAGCGCCACATCAGCCCAGTCCGGCGCCCCGGTCAGGTCCACGCCCAGGCTGTACAGCGCGTACGTCGAAGTCAGCCTCGCCTGCTGCATGAACGCCGCACGCCGGCTGACCGGCGCCTCCTGCCTCCGAGCCAGATCGAGCCGGTCGTCCATCAACTGACGCCCCTGCCGGACCATCTCGTCCGCGGCCTGGCGCAGCGGCGCGCCCACTCGGACCTGCGCGCCTTCATCTATCACGTCCCGCAGCACACTCGCGCGCGCCAGCCGGGTCAGGGACTGCGCGAGCCAGTCGTCGTCCCGCTCCGGCAGGACCACGCGGTCGCCGTACGCGTCCTCGAAGCTCTTCCGGAGGTCCGCGACACTCGTCGCCGGCATCGGCCGGCCCTCCAGCGCGGCCCGGTTGACCGCCTGCGCCGACGCCTCCTCGAGGCTCAGACCCCACTGGTTCCTGGGATCGAGGGACAGATCGGCAGCAGCCACCAGGATCTGTTCGGCATCCGTGCCCTCCGGATCCAGGCGTACGCCGTCCAGCTCGAGCCGGCGCCACCAGTGCGCCAGCCTGTCCGCGACCTGCCGCTCCCGGTCCGTCGCAGCCGCCGGGAACGACCGCTCGTACCGATCGAGCGCGAGCAGCGCCTCGGTGGCGAACATGCCCACCACTTGCTGCGCAGCGGCGAGCTCGTCCCGGCTCGGCTCGCGACGTTCCGCCCGCGGCGTCATTGCCGGCCGTCCAGCTCCGCCTGGACTCGCTCGACGGCCTCGGCCCGGCGCCGGAGACTGTCGAACCGCTCGGCCTGCTCCGGGTCGGCCGGCTGGTAGTCGGCATCCTCCGCAGCTCCGACCGGGACGTACCACCACCGGTCCGCGTACCAGGTCGGACCGACCTCCGTCCCGGCGAGCATCGGCGTCGCCGCACCGGAGTCGAGCAACTCACGCATGCGGTCTTGCGAAATGTTGTCGTCGGTCACTCAAACGACTGTAGGACGCCGAGGGGCGAACACGAGCTGGTATGTGCCGCTCCGCCGGAGCAGGACGATGGTCGGGATCTGCAGTACGACGATCGTGACGACTGTGATGATCGGGTCGAGCGCCGGTACGACGGAGATCGGCAGCGTGTACGAGAGGACGACGCGGACGATCGCGTCGACGATCGACGCGATCCCCCAGAACACGGTGATCCACTTCCAGGCGTGCCGGAACTTCGGGTTCGTCTCCCAGAGCTCGTCCATCACCGCCGCCCGGCGCGGCATGAGCGCCTGCGTGACGGTGTAGGTGAGGGGCCGCGGATGGCGCAGCGACCACAGCGTGATGCCGGCGAACGGGAGGCTGATCCAGGCGTTCCGGACGAGCAGCAGGCGGGCGTCTCCACCGACTACTGCGACCACGGTGCTCGCCACCATGCTCACCACGACAGCCATCCCGACCAGGTCCGTACGCCGGTTGCGCACCAACGACACTGCCGAACTGATGAGTCCTGGGATGACGCCGGCGAGCAGTGCGATCAGGTCGTTGGCACCGAGCGCCTTCAGGCCGTAGTAGAGGGCGAGCGGGATCGCGATGTCGACGACGAGGAGCCACGGTCGGTTGCGCGTGCTGGGCATGCACCGAGAATCAGGCTTGGAGCCGCCGGCCGGCATCGAGCCGACGGCTGTACGCGCCTAGACCAAAGTCTTAGTCCTTCTTCCGGGACTTCTCGTCATCGGGGCCGAGCTCCTCGGAGAGCTCGTCCTCCGCAGCCGTCTCGCGGAGCTCCTCCGGCAGCTCGCCGTCGACGTCCCGCAGTTCCTCCGGGAGGTCCTCCTCGTCGAACTCCTCGGGCAGGATCTCCTCCGCCTCCACGGCCGACTCGGGCTTGATCGCGTTGCGGAGGCGGCCGAGGATCCGGTCCGCCTCGGTGCCGAACGGGTTGTCGTTGACCAGGTACGTCCAGGTCGCGGTCGGCCGCGGGATCCCGCTGGCCTCCTCGTCGAGGCCCTCGGCCGTGATCTCCGCCGTACCGAACGTCTCGGCCGCGTCCTTCCAGGCGTCCTCGATCAGCGTGTCGAACGACGCGATCGCCGACTTGTTGAACTCGTCGATCGGCTTCAGGTGCACGATGCCGCCGGCCAGCGACCGCAGGTGGATGCCCTCGCGCAGGTCGGCCAGGTACGCCAGGTGGTCGGTCCAGCGCCGGTCCAGATGACCCAGCGCGATCCGTCGCGCGGCGGCGTTCACCACGTCCTCGCCGACCTTGTCGACCAGTTCGTCGTACCGCTCCTTGGCCCGCTCGGCGAGCTCGGTCGCGGCCAGGTCCTCGGTCAGCACCTTCTCGCGGGTCTCGAGCAGGATCGCCCGCTGCTGCCCGGTGAGCCGGTTGTACTGCCAGGTGGTCCGGTGCAGCTCGGCGTTCGCACCGTCGGCGACGCGCTGCGCGTGCTCGAGCATCGCGATCGACTTGCGGTCGGTCAGCCGCCCGGTGTCGTCCGGGTGCGGCCGCAGACCGGACGAAACGGAGTACCGCGTGACGAGCTCGTCGGCGAGCGAGGCGAAGAACAGCGTCCCGCCCGGGTCGCCCTGACGGCCGGCGCGACCACGCAACTGGTCGTCGAGCCGTCGCGAGGCGTGCAGACCGGTGCCGATCACGTACAGGCCACCGAGCTCGATGGCCTTCTCCTTGTCGTGCGACTCGTCCCGGCCGCCCAGCCGGATGTCCGTACCGCGGCCGGCCATCTGCGTCGAGACCGTGACCGTTCCCGGTACACCGGCCTCGGCGATGATCGCGGCCTCTTCGGCGTCGTTCTTCGCGTTCAGTACGACGTGCTCGATCTCGGCCGCCTCGAGCTTGTCGCTGAGCTGCTCGGACTCCTCGACACTGTGCGTGCCGATCAGGATCGGCCGGCCGGACTCGTGGACGACGCCGATGTGCTTGACCAGCGCTTCGTTCTTCTGCTCGACCGTCAGGTACAGGCGGTCGGGGTCGTCCTTGCGGATGTTCGGGGTGTTCGGCGGTACGACGGCGACGTCTACCTCGTAGAACTCCTGCAGAGACTCGCCGACGACGACCGCCGTACCGGTCATGCCGCAGAGCGTCTTGTACCGCTTGACCAGCGCCTGCACGGTGATGCTGTCGAGCACCTCACCGGAGTCGCTGACCGGAACGGCCTCCTTCGCCTCGACGGCAGCCTGCAGACCGTCGGGCCAGCGCTGCAGCTTCGCGACCCGGCCGCGGTTGTTGTTGATCAGGCTGACCTTGCCGTCGCGGACCAGGTAGTCGACGTCTCTCCGCAGCAGTACTTCGGCGTGCAGCGCGACGTTGATCTGGGTCAACCGGTCCAGGTTCTCGTCCGCGTAGAGGTTGAACTCCTCGACCGGCGCCGGCTCCTCGACCTCCGCGTCATCGCTCTCGTCCGCAGCGTCGACCGTCTCCTCCTCGTCAGCCGCCTCGTCAGCCGCCTCGTCAGCCGCCTCGTCAGCCGCCTCGTCAGTCTCCGGCTCGGTCTCCGCCTCGTCGGTCGCCTCGTCGGTCGCCAGCTCCTCGGCCGCCCGCTCCTCGGCTGCCAGTTCTTCGGCCCTCGCGCCGAGGGCCTTCTCGACCTTGTCGGTACCACGGTCCGTCAGCGCGACCGTCCGGCCGTCGCCGTCGATCTCGTAGTCCAGGCCCGCACGCAGCGTCCGGACCAGCTGGACCACGTCGTCGTCCAGCGCCTCGGACCGGGTCGCACCGGCCAGCACCATCGGCACCCGGGCCTCGTCGATCAGCACCGAGTCCGCCTCGTCCACCAATGCCACATCCGCGTCCACGGTGACCCGGTCGTCGACATCGGTGACGAGACGATCCCGCAGTACGTCGAACCCGATCTCGTTCACCGGCACATAGCAGACCTCAGCCTGGTACGCCTCCCGGCGCTCCTCCGGCGTAGACACCTGCCCGACATGCGACACAGCCACACCAAGCAGCTCGTACACCGGGCCCATCCACTCGGCGTCACGCTTGGCCAGATAGTCGTTCACCGCCAGCACATGCACCTTGCGGCCGCCGATCGCATACCCGGCGGCAGCGATCGCACCGGCCAGCGTCTTGCCCTCACCGGTCGCCATCTCGACGACCCGGCCCTGCAGCATCGCCAGCGCGCCGACGACCTGGCCGTCGAACGCCCGCTCCCCCAGCGCCCGCTTACCCGCGTCCCGGGCCAGCGCAAGGAACTCGATCTGCTCGTCCTCGTGCAGTCCACCGGTCGTCCGCAGCTCCGCGGCCGCCTCGGTGAGCTCTTCATCGGTCAGGGAAACGACCGACTCCTCCGCCTCGCCGACCAGCTGGGTGAGCCGTTCGTACGGGCCGAGATCGATCGAGCCGGGGCGCTGCAGCAGCCGGCGGAAGCGAGAAGCGATTTTCAGGGCCATGATGCAGGCAACGTACAGCGTCCGGCGGTCGTTCCGCAGGTCAGGTCAGGGTGTCCACTCGTAGGGTGTCGTGGTTGTAACAGCGTGGAGTCCGAGCTTCTGCAGGATCGGGCGGGAGTCCTCGGAGGCGTCGACGCGGAGGAACTCGTACCCGCGGTCCTTGGCCAGCCGGGCGCGGTGGACGAGCAGTGCACTGTAGAGCCCTTGCCGGCGCCACTCCGGGAGCGTGCCGCCGCCCCACAGGCTGGCGAACCCGGTCCCGGGATGGAACCGGATCCACGCCGCCGACACGGCCGGACCCTGCTTCAGCACGTCCTCGACCAAGAAGACAGACAACCGGTCCGGGAACATCCGCGCCTCGCCCTGCAACTGCTCCACGATCCGCGCCAGCCCACTGTCCCAGAGCGTGTCCGTCAGTACGGCGATCCGGTGGAAGTCGTCCGGTCCGTCGGCCTCCCGCAGCCGCACCTTCGACGGCAGCGCCGACGGCCGCTCGAGGATCCGGTCCACCTCGCCGAGGATCAGCGTCTCCGGCTCCTCCTTGCTGAAGCCGGCCCGGACGAGGCGGTCCCCCAGATCGGCCGGCTCGTCGTACGCGTAGGTCTTCCACTCGAACGGCAGCCCGCGCTCGCGGAAGAACGCCAGCTCCTGCTCGATCACCGCGTCCGGGTCGTCCCCCAGTCCGCGCGGCGTCTCGACGAAACCGGCTCCGTCGGGACCTTCGACGTACGAGCGATGCACCGGCCCCTCGTGCTCCTGTTTCCATCCGGGGATCGCGTCCGCGTCGGGCAACCGGATCCGGCGGTGGAACACGTCGAGCAGCTCGTCAGGGGTCATCTGCACATCGTGCCCGATCGGCTACCTGAAATCACCGGGATAAAAAGCAAACCAGTTCGCAACTGGTGTCGTCCAAGTAAGTGTCCTCACAAGGGGGGAACACATCATGAACATCCACCACATCACACCCAAGACGATCTTCGCCGCACTCGCGGTGATGGCAGTCCCCGCGGCCGCGTTCGCCGCACCGACCCTGACCGGATCTTCCGCCCCCCGAACCACCTCGACCACCGCCGTCGCCATCGCGTCCTGCCCGGGCGGCTGGGGATCGTTGCCCGAGGCAAACAGCCGGATGACGCAGGCGCCGGTGACCGCTGTCCGCACCGGACGGCATGGCTGCTTCGACCGGATCGTCGTCGACATCCGCGGTCGTGCCCCGGGGTACGACGTTCGGTACGTGAAGAACGTCTTCACCGACGGTGCCGGCCATCTCGTCCCGCTGCGCGGTGGGGCGAAACTCCAGGTCGTCGTCCGCGCCCCGGCGTACAGCTCGACCGGCGCGGCGACGTACTCGCCGAAGAACGCCAAGGAGCTGACCAACGTCGCCGGTTACAGCACGTTCCGCCAAGTCGCTTACGCAGGCACGTTCGAGGGACAGACGACGATCGGGCTGGGCGTCCGCGCGCGGCTTCCGTTCCGGGTCTTCACATTGGCCGGGCCGGGATCGAACACCCGCTTGGTGATCGACGTCGCGCACCACTGGTAAGCCCCGCCCCGCGGTCGCCCGGTTCCTCACCCCGGGCGACCGCTTACGCGTTCTACGGCGTCGGGTCTTCTACAGCGTCCGGTTGAGCAGGTCGTAGAAGGAGTTGCCGAGGAGCAGTTCGTACGGATCGGTCAGTAGCGGTCCGAGTTCGGCCATGTCGGACGGCGTCCACGACCACGCACCGATGAGGCCGGAGATGAACAGCGGGCTCGAGCCGTCCCAGCTCGAGATCCGCTGGTCCAGCGCGGCTTTGAACTCGGCCGCCTTGCCGGGTGCGCCCCAGCCGCCCGTGATGGGGATGCCACCGTGGCGCACGGTCAGCGTGTCGCCGTCCCAGGTCTGCATGATCCCCTTGGTCGGCGTGTAATCGGCGTACCCCTTGGCGATCTCCTCCGAGAGCTGCACCCACGTGCCGTCCTGCCGGCCGCTGTACGCGTACACGACCTCCAGGGCGGTACGGCGCATGAAGTCGCCGGTCATCTTGAGGTACTTCGTGAGCTCGGCCGAGGTCCACGAGGCCGGATACGTGTAGCCGCCGCCGGACGGGCCGCAGACCAGGTAGTCGTTAGCGGTCGCGGTGCGCTGGTAGTGGCTGTAGATGTTCGGACCGGCCTCGGCTAGCAGCGGGCTGATCGTCCAGTTGGTCGGCACCTCGCCGCGCTTCGGGTCGTCCCAGATGTCGCGCAGCCGGCGCTGGCAGTACTGGATGTTGTCGCCTTCGCCGAACGTAAGCGTCAGGTAGACCTTGTTCTTGGCCTTGCTGACCCGACGTACCGGCCTGGGCTTGCTGGAGATCGGCGCTGCCGTGCCGGCGTGGACGGTGCCGTTCATGTAGAAGTCGGCCGCGACGACCGGCGAGCCGCCCTTGCTCGCGAGGTCGACGCCGTCCCATTCGCCGGAGACGTCGTTCGCGAACCAGCCCATGTACGGCGCGAGCGTGGGCCACTTGGCGTAGTGCTCGATGAGCAGGTCGCCCGTCGCCCCGCCGGGTGGTAGCCAGCTCACCAGGGCCTTGGTGGCAACCACGTAGTCGCGGAAGTACGGGAACGGCTCGACGCGGGTCGGCGACGTGTCCGTGGCGCTGACGAGGTACTGGTTCCACATCTCCACGGTGACGACGAGGGACGTCGTACCCGCCGGTGGTTCGAAGCGGTAGATCCAGTAGTTGCCGCCGTCCGCGAAGCGGTTGGCCTCGCCACCGATCGACGAGTGCGAGCCGTCGAACAGGTATGGCGCCTCTTCCGGCGTGTTCGGCTCGAACCGGGCGAACTCGGTGCCGTTCGCCGTCACCACCACGTGGCGCACCGACGCGCCCCAGCCATCGTCGGAGAACGAGTCCGCGAACCTTACATACACGGCCTCCTTGCCGAGTTTGGCCGAGACGTCCAGGTTGTACGTACCGCGGTTCGACGAGTCACGGATCTGCTGCGTCTCGCGGGCGATCTCCTGCCAGACCACGCCTTCGACGTCGACCACCCGGGTCGGCGGCAGGCCGGCGAGCAGCTGCTTGGTGACGCGCGGGAACAGGTTGTCGAGCTGCCACCGGTAGGTCTTCACCACGTCGTCGTCGAACATCCCGCGCAGATCCTTGACGATCTTCAACCCGTGTGCCTTCGCCTGATCCGCGTCCGCTACGACGGCGTTCTCCAGGCCGGCGAGAGTTGTCGCGATGTTGAGCGAGTCGGGTACGGCGGGGTCGTGGACGATCGCGCCGCGGACGTGACTGCGGTACTTCGCGACCAGGTCCAACGGGTTCTTGTACAACCTGGTCGGCAGGTGCAGGTCGGTCAGCCATTTGGCGTCCGGCACGCTCTGCGTTCCCGTGTCGTAGATGAAGTACAACTCCGGCTCTTTGCGGTTGACGATGCCTTGCAACGTTGTCAGCAAGGTCTGGTCTCCCCCACTGAGTTTGCTGACGTCGCCGTAATCCAGGTGTTTCGGGCGGTTGAACACCGGCAGCAGCCGGGCAGGGCTGCCGGACGTCGATGAAACCACAGCCTGCGCCGAGGAAGTCAGCCCCGGGACGAGCCCGAGACCCCCCACCGTCACCGCACCGCTGCCCGCCAGGAACGCTCGTCTCGAAACCATCGTGACCACTCCCTGAGGTTGACATCGATGTCAAATCAGGCCGGACAGTAGCAACGCCGGGACGGTGTGTACATAGCTCGTCACACGCTTCGGCGAAGAAACTGGAATCGTTTCCGGCTGAGGGGTGTTTGGACGGGCGGAGGTCTGCCCCCGCGTGCTACGCAGACGCTTTCTTCGTCGCTCCGCTCCTCAGCGCACCTGCTCCACACGCTCCCACCCACCCCCGGCTCAGCGCCGTGCATCCCTTTCCGGCTATCGCCGGACCGTGCCGGCTATCGCCGGAACTTGCGGGCTACCGCCCGCGGTCGACTACCCGGGCCTGGCGCGGTCGCTCGTAGCAACTGTTCCGCCGGGAGCCGTGGACGTGCCACACGTGCGGCTGGACCGTGCTGGTGGCGACTGCGTCCCGCCCCGTGTACACGACCTCCGCTCTGGATCTGGTTGCTGGCCTGGTGCGACGGTTCGGTTTGTGAGTGAGTTTGGGTCGGATCTCGGTTACCTCCTGGATGTTCCGTATGCGCGGCCCGGTGGGGTTGAGCTTTGTTTGGATGTGGTTTCGTCGTTGCCGTCTGCTGCAGTGCCTGTTGTGGTGCGGGTTGATGGGTGTCCTGGGTGGGGGCCTGGGGATCGGCGGGCGGCGATGGCCCCGTTTGTTAATCCGGCTATGGCTCGGGCGGGATTTGTGGCGGTTGGGATCTCGGTGCGGGAGAGCGGGCAGGCGGTGTTTCCGGCGCAGTTGGACGACGTACAGGCAGCTGTGCGATGGCTGCGGCGTAACCCGCTCGGGTTGCCGATCGATCCTGGCCGGATCGGCATCTGGGGACAGTCAGCCGGTGGGCACCTGGCTGCTATGGCGGGTCTCAGCGGCTCGGCGGATGCCGGCGTACAGGCAGTTGTGACGATCGGCGGACCAAGCGATCTCACGCGACAGGGTGGTGAGATGCGGATCGATCGGCCATCGCCGGTTACTGCGTTGGTAGGCGGCGATACGAGCCGGTTACGCGCGGCGAGTCCGGTCGCGCACGTTCGGGCCGGCGCGCCGCCGTACCTCATCATCCACGGGACCTCCGACGAGACAGTCCCTTACGAACAAGCCGAACTGCTCCACCACGCCTTGCGTGCCGTGGGAACGGACAGTCGGCTGCTCCCGATCGCAGGCGGACACCACAACCTCCTCCCAGATCCGGACGCGCCGTACGACGGGCAGGTCTGGTACGACGTTGCCGACGAGGTCGCGCGGTTCTTCAAACATCAACTGGGTGTCGAATCGGGAACCGGTGATTCGTAGGAGGGGTAAACGACGAAGGAGAACAGCATGACTGCGAGCTACACGTTCGACGTGTTTTCGACCCTCGACGGGTTCGGCGCGCACGACGGTGACTGGGGTGGCTACTGGGGCAAGCAGGGGCCCGAGCTGCTCGAGCATCGGGCGGCGATCTATCGGGAGCCTGCGCGGATGGTGTTCGGCGCGAACATGTACCGGACCCACTCGGCGATCATCGCCGCGAGCCCGCCGGGATCTGAGTCGTACGACGAGTGGGTGACCCGGATGATGAATCTGCCGGCGACGATCGTGTCGAGCACGCTGGAAGCGCCGCTCGACTGGCCGGACGGGAGTATCGCCAGCGGCGACGCCGCTGAGATCGTTGCCCGGCTCAAGCAGGAATCCGACGTACCGCTGCGCTCCCACGGCAGCCTCTCCCTCAACCGCGCGCTGCTCAAGGCCGGCCTGGTCGACCGCATCCAGGTCACGCTCTTCCCCGTGATCTGCGGCCGGACCGGAATCGATCCGATCTTCCACGGCGCAGCCGACTTCGACCTCGACCTACTCGAAACCCGAACCTTCGACGGCCACACCCAAGAGCTCATCTACCGCCCGAGTCTGCATGCATAGCGTCGATCGTCGGTCAACCAGGCCGCACCTTGCAGTCACCCGGCCGAGGCGAGGAGGCTTCGTGCGACGCCGATCGCGAGTCCAGCCGCGCGCCGGTGGAACTTCTTCCAGAAGACCGCGTAGACCTGCTCGACTGCCTGCGCGATCGGCTCGTCCAAGGGGATACGCCCGCACTTGTCCTGCAGCCATTCGCACAGAACCGGTACGAGGCGCCCGTCGTCCACGCCTGGTGCTTGGTCGCTGTATGCCGCGATCAGGCCGATGATGACTGCCCAGGTCGCCGTCGGCTCCGGACGCCCGGCGCTCATTTCGGTCATCCGGCGGTACGCGGCGATGAGATAGCCCTCCGCCTGATCTGCCGGGATGAAGAAGGATGCGAGCACGATCGCACCGACCTCGCGCCGGGTCGAACCGACTACCCGAGCGAGTTCCCGCACGTGATCGCATTGACCGAAAAGATCTGCGCGGAGACTGTTGGGCCAGTCCCTCATCGTCGGTGGACGTCCCTGATCGCCTGTGCTTCGAGCAGCGGTCTCGTTCTTGATACGGATCTCGACCAGGTCAAGGGCAACTTTTGCTTCGATGCCCTCCCAGTAGGCCCTCTGCACCTGGGCCAGCAACTTGGGCGACGCCGGGGGTGCCCACACCTGCTTGGCCAGCCGCGCTCGCTTCGCAGTGATGCTGCTCCCACCGGTGCGGCCGAGGTCAGACAGGCGGTTCCGCCAGTCCTCTACGACAGGGCCATACGGGGCGCGATTCATCACCTCATGGGCACCGATGGCGAACTGGAGCAACGCCCGGCTGGTCGGTGCGATTGACTTGCTCCGCCAGGACAGCGCCGCCTGCAGTTCATCGCTGTTCCACAACTCACTCTGGGTACTCGGCGCAAAGGACGACCAGTGCCTGGCGATGTCGGTCCACAGCGACCTGCGGGTCTCAGATCTCTCCGATATGGGGAGCCAGAACCAGAGAAAGTGCCGGAGATGGCTCTCGATCCGCGCGCAAGCCAGCCACAGTTCTGGGTCGATGGTGCGGCCGCGGCAAGCTCGCCGGATGGAGGACACCGTGGCCTGCCAATTCGGCGTGCCTTCCGGCATCTGCGCGAACCAGCTCGACTGCTGCCGCGATTCGTAGTCTCCGACTTCTTCCAACCAGGAGGCGATCTCTTCGAGCGGCGAGGCCGCTGTTGGTGTTCGGCGTCCGACCGCCAGATCGGCGATCGAATCAAGGATCTGGGAGACCTCGGTGTGCTGCGTGTAGTACAGCGGCCGAACCCCGTACGACGCGGTCAGAGCGCGTTGCTCCCACCAGTCACGCGTCGTACCTGTCTGCGGAAGCGTCGCGTAATGCATGGGCCGGGCGATCGGCAACTTTCGCCGGGCAGTCGCGGCAGCGTCTCGCAGGGCAACATCGTTCCATGAGACGCCGATGGACAGGACGACATGGTCCTCGAACAGTCTTGCCAAAATTGCCCGGTACGGAGAGTCGGAGCTGAGCGCCGCATCATAGGTCGACCTGGAGAGGACGACCGGCTCACCGACGACGCCGTCGAACGGGATCGCGCCGTGGAGCCGCAGGACATTGACCTGCTTCTGCGGCGGCTGGAACAGCTGTCCCAGTGGCCAGGCCGACAGTTCGGTCCGCTCGATCACCCGTACGCCGAAGTCGGACGGCAGGTTGCTTCGCAGTACGTCGATGAGGTCATCTGTGTAGTTCAGCGAAATGATCAGACCGACACCGCCGGCAACGAGCCGCGTGATCGCCTTGGCAAGAGCTGTCGCCGCTGCTGCTTCACCCGGAATAGCCGGGATGGCCTTCCGGATGCCGTCGATATAGCCGACGGGACCCAGCGTGATCCGAAGGGCCTCTGCCGACTCCATCGGCCACTGGCTGGAGACTGACTTGAGCCGCGACCTGTCGACGTGCGCATCGCCGGCCTTCGCGACATCGCTGAGCAGAGCCGTCCATCCGGGTCGGTTGTTCAGCGATTGGTCGACCCCTGCACCGATCAGAAGCACGAGTCGAGCTGCCTGCGCACCCACCTCGGCGGCCGTAGCGACCTCGCTCACCGAACGTCGGCCATGCGGCGTGACCAGCCATGCCGGAGTTCCCGGCATCAGTGCGTCCCGGTATTCGGGGCGAGCCGCTCTCCGTATCGGAAGGCATCGGACAAGGCCATAGCCGCCGTCTCTATCGCCGCCGCCACCCTGCTCTCCGGCTTCCAGCCGAAGCCCTGCAGCGTTGACGAATCCATGGCGTAGGACCTGTCCTCGACGATCCGGTCGGCGACATAAGTGAGTTTCGGCGGAAGCCCGAGCACCGATGCGATCAAGTCGATCACCTGCAGTACCGACAGTTGGACACCCGAGGTGGCTTGATAGACACCGACTGGGAGCTCACGGTGGACAGCAAGCATCAACGCCGCGCAGAGGTCTTCGACTGCCATCCACTCGCGGACCTGTTCACCCGACCCGAAGACCGGAACCGGATCTCCTCCCAGGAGACTCGACACGGCTACCGGAATGAGCTTCTGTGCCCGCTGGCGACCGCCGACCAGGTTGCAGGAACGCATGATCACGAGATCCAGACCGTAGGTGTCCCGGTAACACCCCAGGATCGTCTCTGCGCAGGCCTTGGACGCGGCATACGGCTGCGTGGGGCGTGCCGGCTCGCTCTCCCCCAGGGGTGCGAAGGATTCGCCGAGAACCTCGTCGGAGGACATGTAAACGAGCCTGGATCGCGGGTTACGTCTGAGCCACTCGGCCGCATCGACAGCGATGGCAATGTTGGTCTCGAAGGCACGTCTCGGATCGGCGAGAGCCTCGTCGACGTTGGTTTCGCCGGCCAGGACGATGGCCACATCGACTTCACGGTCAGGGAGATTCGCAAGGCTGTCCGTCTGCGAGGTCTCGATCCGCTCCCGGAAGGCCTCGATATCGGACGTGTCGACGGGACGCTTGTCCGTCAGGATGAGTGGTGCCGTGGTGTTCGCCACGAGCATCGGGATCAGGCTGGACCCGACGAAGCCGGCGGCGCCGTGGACAAGGATGGCCGACAAGCTGGCTGGCTCCTTCTCTGAACGCAGATGAGGGTCCTCATCATCGCTGCGACAGCGACCAGGGACAAGGGTCGCACCGAGAACGCCCCGGCCGGGCGGACCACATACGCAGCGTCCGGCGGGTCAGCTACGGCGGCGGAAGCGGGACCTGAACTTGCCGTCGTACTCGAGGTGCATGTAGCCCGAGGAATGGACGCCGACGGCGAAGAAGCCGACGAGGACGAAGACGATCCCGGCGACCATCGAGATGTGCCAGAAGGCGGCCGCGATGCCCACGAAGGCCGAGCCCTGGGCGATCGCCTTCGCGACCGCGACGAGGCCGGACCTGGTCACCCGGCGGCGGAACTCCTCCTGCCGGTTCAGGACGAGGAGCGCGGCGAGCAGCGGGATCGAGACGGCAAACGCGATCACGCAGATCTTCGCCGGCAGGTCGAGCGGGGACGAGGTCAGGAACGGTTGTACGACGACCAGGCCGGCCGCGGCCAGTCCGCCGTAGATCAGGTTCGACTGCCGGATCCACTCCTCCTGGGAGGCCGGGTCGGAGGTGGCGTCCTCGACTTCCTGCTGGATGCGTTCGGCTTCCGCCTCGGCGTCCGCGCGGTGGGTCTGCTCCGCCTCGTCCATCAGCCATCCTCCCGTCGGTCGCTGCCGTCGTCGGAATTGGGTGGTCAGGCGGACGACAGCGAGCCATAGTAAGCGCTCGACGACGGTGGAGGTCCGCGTGAGGTACTACTACGCCGAGCACGAGGCGGCGTACCAGCGCCTCGTGCAGCAGGGCCTGACCCAGTGGAGCGACCTCTTCGGGGAGACCGACGAGTACGACGTCTTCCCGAACCGCCCGTTCCTCGAGCGCGTGCTCCCGCAGCTGGATCTCCCGCCAGAGCCCGCCGTACTGGAATACGGCTGCGGCACCGGCCCCGCGGCATGCTTCCTGGCCGCACGAGGCTTCCGGGTCGACGCAATCGACCTCATCCCCGAGGCGATCACACTGGCCCGACGATTCGCCCGGCAGCGCGGCGTGGACGTCAACTTCAGCGTGCAGGACGTCTGCGCAATGGGTGCCGCCAGCAAGCAGTACGACGTCATCCTCGACAGCTACTGCCTCCAGTCCAGCGTCACGGACACCGACCGCGCCAGCCTGCTCGCCGCCGTACGCGACCGCCTGAAGAGCAGCGGCTACTACATCCTCTCCACCGCGATGTACGACCCGGACCGCATCTACGAAGACAACTTCCGGTACGACGCCACCACCGGCATCTGCTACCAGGCCGCCGATCCGGCCGACGACGCTTTCCAGCTCGACGGCACCTGGTACCTCCCCCACCGCCGCCACCTACAGCCCGCCGCCCTACGAGCCGAATTGGAGTCCGCTGGCCTCCACGTCCTCTCCCAACTGGGCGGCGACGTCATCTGCCGTCAGGGGACCTCGGGTCCGGCATCTTCGGGAGTCCGCGTCTTAGAGTGACTGCTACGGCTTAGGAGGGCGTGATGGTCGTGAGTACGCGGGAATGGGTGCCGGTCGAACACCGGTGGTTCGGGCTGGATCGGCGGACGTTCAAGGCTGGGTTCTCGGCGCTCGGGATCGCTCTCCTGCTGATCTACGGCTGGCAGGGGCTGAACGCGGCGATTCCGTGGCACAACGAGATCCGGGCCGGGCAGGTACTCGACCTGGGCGATGGTGCGACGGCGGTGCCGCCCGTTGGGTGGCAGCTCGAGCAGGGGACGCTTGTGGGCGGCGCGGGGGCGAGCGCGACCAGCCTGCAGGTGCTGCTGGCACAGGGCGGCGCGACGATCGAGTTGATCGGTACGGCGTTCGACGGCAGCGCGGACGCGTTCCTCGACCAGGTGCATCGGTCGCAAGGCAGTCCGCCGGGCGTTACCTCGGCGCGTGGCACGCTGACCACCGACTCGGGGCTGGTCGGGGTGGTCGAGAGCGGGAGCGGTCCGAGCGGCGATGGTGTCGACGTGGCGTTCAAGATGGGTACGGGTGATGCCGTCGACAGTGCGCCGGCGCTGCTGGTCCGGGTGCGTACGGCGTCCGGGCAGTTCGAGCGCTATCAGGAACAGGTCGGCACGATGTTGCGCAGCATCACCCCGGGAGCGGCGCGATGACCGCCGTACCGCAGGAGAAGGCCGCGCAGCTCGACGCGATCGAGGAGTCCGGCTGGGGTCAGCCGTACCGGTTCCTGCAGCCGCACAACGTCGCGTTCTGGGTCTATGTGCTGGGCGTCGGCGCCGGTGCGCTGACCATGCTGCGGGTGTTCGGGCCTGGAGCTCAGTTCTACACACCGGCACTCGCGGGAGGCGTCGTACTGTTCGGCCTCTACCTCATCCCCTGGCTGCTGCTCCTGCGGCACCACAACCGCTTCACCGCGCAGCCAGCTGGGTTGCTGGCGACCGGGTTCGTGTGGGGTGGCGTCGCCGCGACGTTCTGGATCGCGCTGCCTGCCAACGCTGCGCTGCTGGGGATCTGGGCCAAGGTCGGCGGTACGGACTTCGCGCAGGACTGGGGCGCCGGCCTGACCGCACCGATCAACGAGGAGTTCGCCAAGGGCATCGGGCTCGTGCTGTTGATCGGCCTGGCGCCGCGACTCATCCGCAGCGCGTACGACGGCTTCATCATCGGCGCGTTCATCGGCCTGGGTTTCCAGGTCTTCGAGGACATCCTGTACGTGTACAACGGCGCCACCCAGCAGTACGGCGTCGACCAGCTCGGCTCGTCCCTCCGCGTCTTCATCGTCCGCGGCGCCGCCGGGATCGTCTCGCACGCCCTGTTCAGCGCGATCTTCTGCGCCGGCCTGATGTGGGTCCTGGGCCGCACCCGCGGCGAGCGCAACGTCGTACGCGGCGTCCTCACCATGCTGATGGCAATGTTCTTCCACTTCGCCTGGGACGACATGGGAGGCCTCAGCAACGGCGGCGCCTGGGCCGGCATCCTCCCGTTCCTGATCGCAGCCGTAGAACTGACCGCCCTCTTCTACGTACTCCGCCACGCCGCCAAACACGAACGCACCTGGATCCGCGAACTCCTCACCCCCGAACTAGCCACCGGCGCTGTAGACCCACCCCTCCTTGACGCCGTCAGCGGCCTACGCAAAGACCGCAAGAAGTACCGCAAACACCTCCACAGCCGCCGCAAAGCCAACCACCGCCTAGAGGCCGCAAGCGACCTGGCCCAAGAGATCGCCCGAGCCAACGGCGAGGAGTCACCCGGGGTGATCCACACTCGCGCGGAACTGCTGCGCTTGCACAACAAGCCCTGAGGGCTGGGGATGCGCCTGCGCGACAGCCCAGGTGACAGCCCGCAAGCAGCCGACCCCGCAGCCGGCCAGCCAGCACATGCCCTGGGGGGCGGGCAGGTGCGGGCGGAGCAGCCGTGCCGAGGAGCGGAGCGACGAGAGACGGCTGCGGAGCGCGCGGGGGCTTACAAGCTGGTTTACCAGGCGCGGTGGAGGAGTTCGGTGGCTTCGGGGAGGGAGAGGTTGGCGCGGTGGGCGGCTCGGGCGAAGACGGTTGCTGCGGCTCGGGTTTCCTCGTCGTCTACCCGGCTGCGGGACGCCAGTACGAACGTCCCGTTCCGCCCGCGCGTCTCGACCAGCCGCTCCGCCTCCAGCTCCTTGTAAGCGCGAGCAACCGTGTTCACCGCCAACCCCAGATCCCCCGCCAACTGCCGAACGGTCGGCAGCCGAGTCCCCTGCGCCAGCTCTCCGGTCCGGATCAGTCCGTCGATCTGGTCCTTCACCTGCTCGTACGGCGGTTTCGCCCCCGCCGGATCAACCGAGATGATCATCCGGCAACTCGCTGCACCCGCTGCAACCCACGGCGGCTCGCGGCGACCATCAGCGCCGTACACCACATCGCCACCGACACCAGGAACAGCACGGTAGCGAGCGGCGAGACATACCCCGGTACGTCGGACGGCCACTCGAACGACATCGGCATCGCCGCACCGAGCAGCCACGCGACCGTCAGCACCGCCGAGCCGATGTCCCGCAGCGTCGTCGCCCGGAACGCCTCCTGCCACCGCAGCTCCGCCTCACGCCCGGACGGTTGATTCACCCGCAACGCCGTACGCATCAGCAGCAGCCCGATCGCCCACACCACCACCGCCGCCAGACCGCTCCCGATCAGGATCCACCCCCGCGCCGGACGGTCGTTCGTACCAAGCACGACCACCCCCAGCGCGACCCCCACCAACGGCAGTACGACGCACCCGTCGTAGATCGCGATCTCGACCGGACTCAGGTAATCGCTCAACTTCCGCGGCCGCAGCGCCGCCAGCCGAGGCCCGTCCGCGCGAGAGGCCCGAACGGTCCGATAGCCGTTGATCAATGTCGCAAACCCGCCGAAAGCAGCCGTTGCCGCCAGCAACCAGGTCAGCAGCCGGGCGTCCAGCGCCGTCCCCGGCACAAACCCGAGATCGATCCCCAGATGCACCAGTACGACGGCCGCCCCGGCCACGAGCACACCAGCCAGTACGCCGAGGATCAGGATCTCCTGCCGCCGCCGGTACCACTCGAGCGCCACCTCGACGAGGTCACGGTCCCCCGGCAGCCCACCTCGCACGACCCGCCGGTCGACCTCCCGCTGCGCCGCCTTCCGACGCTGCACCCACAGGACGACCGACACCGCCACCATCATGGCCACCAACCACAGCACGTCCACCGCGAACCACGCTCCCTCGAGGTCTTTGTATCAAATGTATTGATACAAAGACCGTAAGTCAACCGAGGGGTCACGCGAAGTCGGCCGCCGTGTACGCCTTCTGCTCGACCAACACGAGCCAGTTGCCCGAGTTGTCCCGCAGTACCGCCTCCACGCCGTACGGGCGGTCCGCCGGTTCCTGGATGTACTCGACGCCGCGAGCCGTCAGCTCGGCGAACGTCTTCCGGCAGTCGTCGGTCGCCAGCCCGACCCCGTGCATCGACCCCTTCGCCATGATCCGCCGGATCCACCCCGCGGACTCGTCGTCCATCGGCGGCCCAGGCAGCATCAGGGCCAACTCGAGCTCCGGGTGGTCGACCTGATGCACCGTGCACCAGCGAAAGTCTTCGCTCAGCGTGATGTCCTCACCGAGCTCGAACCCGAGCTTCTCGGTGTAGAACGCCTTCGCCGCGTCGATGTCGTCGACGTAGACCGTCACCAGGCTCACGTTCGTGATCACATTTCCTCCTCAAAGGTCATGTGTACGACGCTAAGCCCCGGACTCCTCCACCGGCTTCTCCGGAATTGCGGAGTTCAGTCCCAGCATGAACACGAAGCACCCCGGGATCCGCGCCCCGGTCTGCGTCCGCTGGTACGCCGTCGGCGTCATTCCCACCAACTCCGTGAACCGCTGCGAGAACGATCCCAGACTGCTGTACCCGACCAGCCCGCACACCTCGGTCACCGTCAGGTTCGTCGCCCGGAGCAGATCGGTCGCCCGCTCGATCCGCCGCCGGGTCACGTACTGCATCGGCGTCTCGCCGTACTCCGCCGCGAAACACCGCAGGAAGTGGTACTTCGAGACGCCCGCCGCCGTCGCCAACGCAACGAGATCCAGCGGCTCAGCATAGTTGCGATCGGCAACATCCCGAGCCCGCCGCAGGTGCGGCAGCAACTCCACCGGTACGACGATCGACACGCTTCGAGCCTAGCCGCCGCGGAGGAACTCAGGCATCCAGCCAGTCGCGTACCTGGCGGCGGAGGAAGTCGAGGTCCGCGGGGATGTCGCGAGGTGAGCCCGCCCGATGCCCCCAGATGCTGGGGATCTCCACCAGTCCGGCGTTCCGCAGCGAGGTCAGCTCCAGCTCGTTGTCCGCGGTCCGGAAGTAGAGGTCGGTGGCCGACGGCATCAACAGGACGCGGGCGGTGATCGCCCCGAGCGCTGCGGCCAGGTCGCCGTCGTACGACGTGCTGATGTCGGCGGCCAGCCACGTGAGCGCTTGCGCGTACTGGTCAGCGGCGGCGCCCTCGGCGAAGCGGTCCACCCAGTCGGTCTGCAGGAACGAGTCGAGGTCCGGCGCTCCCAGTACGGACTCGAACAAGCGCGCCCGGTAGAAGTCCTGGCTCAGCCCCCAGCCGGCGTACACGTGCGCAAACGCACGCTTGGCGGCAACCGGTTCAGCCGCGAACCGCCCGTTGCCGGCGTACTCGGGAGCTGCCTCGAGGATCCGCAACAGGCCCGACAGGAAGACCCGGTTGTGGAGCGAGGTCCGCGCGCTCCCACAGACGACGATCGCGCGCTCGACGAAGCCCGGATAGAGAGCTGCCCAGTGGTACGCCTGGCCGGCGCCCATCGAGAACCCGTACGCCGCGGCGAGTCGATCGACCGCGAACTGCTCGGTGATCAGCCGGTACTGCGCATGCACGTTGTCCGCCATCGTGACCAGCGACGGAAACTCCGGATCCGTCGACGCGCTCGACGAGAGCCCGTTGCTGAACATGTCCGGGATGACGATGAACCACCGCTCGGGATCCAGTACGCCGTCAGGCCCGATCAGCCACTCCTGCGTCTCGTGCGTCGCGCCGTAGCTGCACGGGTAGACGATCACGTTGTCGCGCGCCGGGGACAGCGTGCCGTAGGACTTCCAGGAGAGCTTGGCGTTACGGATGACGCCGCCGTTCTCGAGCTTCAGGTCGCCGAGTTCGAAGCTGCCGGCCGTCACGCGAGCACGCCGGCCGGGAGCAGGGCGTGGACGCCCCAGGTCTGGTTCGCGACCTGGGTGACGCGGAGATCGACGGCGGTGCTGGCAAGTGCCAGGGCGGTGCTCTTGCCCACGTCGAGGAGCGCCTGCATCCAGCGCACCATCGCGTCCAGCGCGTCGCCGGTCGCGACATTGAGATCGGCGTCGAACCCGAAGGTGATCCGGCCGTCCGGGCTCTCCGCGTGGATCGTCTCGATCGGGCGCGGATCGCGGACCAGGTCGACGGTCAGTGTCGTGGTCATCGGGCACTCGATCGCCGTACCGCCCACCTCACCGTCGCCCTGGGCGGCGTGGCCGTCGCCGAGGCTCAGCATCGCGTCTGCGACCGCGACCGGCAGGTAGAGCGTCGATCCCGCGACCAACGACTTGCAGTCGATGTTGCCGCCACCGACGGCTCGGGGCGGGATCGTCGAGTGCTCGCCGCTGCTCTCGGGTGCCACGCCGATGACGCCGAGGAACGGCGCGAGGTCACGGGTGAAGCCACCGTTGCAGCGACCGGTTCCACCGTCGGGATCAAGATCCCAGAGCAGCCAGGCGGGTTGATCGGTGACACCCAGTCGCTCGGTGATCGGGGACTTCAGCGCGCCTGCGACGGTCCAGCCCCAAGGGTCAGGGGTGAGGGACACCAACCGGATCGCGAGCACATCACCCGGCTGTGCGCCGCGGACGGCGATCGGCCCGGTCAGGCAGTGGCCGCGCGCCTGATCGAACATCTTCGGCTGCTGCTCACCAGGTGTTGTCTGCGGTGACAGGTAGCCCGAGGCATCCAGTGAATGGACCGTCAGCGTGTCGCCTGGATCGATCGTCAGCACCGGAGGCTGCTCGGCGCTGAACACGTCGACGGTGGTCTCGGGGGTTGCGTCCAGCTTGTGGATCATCGTCTACCTCACGGGCGTCAGGACGTGGGTCGTCAGGGGATGGTGGCACGCGACTGCGTGCAGGCCGTCGGACGGTTTCAGTATCGGGACCTCTGTTGCACAGCGCTCGGTCGCGAGCGGGCACCGGGTCCGGAAGTGGCAGCCGCTCGGCGGATCGATGGCCGACGGCAGCTCGCCGCCGAGACCGGTCGACCGGGCCGCGGCCTCCCGGTTCTTCGCCGACTCCGGCACCGGGATCGCCTTGATCAGGCCGGCCGTGTACGGGTGGCGCGGTGCGCTGTAGACGTCCTCACCGGCTCCGAGCTCGACGAGCCGGCCGAGGTACATCACGCCGATCCGGTCGGCCAGGTACTTCAGCAGCGACAGGTCGTGCGAGATCACGACGTACGTCTGGCCGTACCTGTCCTGCAGGGACCGCATCAGGTTCAGGATCTGGGCTTGGACCGAGACATCCAGCGCGGACACCGGCTCGTCCGCAACGATCACCTTCGGCCGGAGCGCCAGCGCGCGGGCCATCGCGATCCGCTGCCGCTGGCCACCCGAGAACTCGTGCGGGTACCGCTCCGCCGCCTCGGGTGGCAATCCGACCGCCGCCAGCAGTTCGGCCACGGTACGGCGTCGTTCGCGCCGGGTCCCGATTCCCTGCGCCACCAGCGGCTCCGCGATCAGCGCGGCGACCGTCATTCGTGGATCGAGCGCGGCAGCCGAATCCTGGAACATCATCTGCAGATCACGCCGACGCCTCCGGAATCCGGTCCGGCTCTGCGCCGACAGGTCCCGGCCGTCGAAGCTGACCGATCCGCTGGTCGGCCGCTCCAGCCCGACCAGCATTCGCCCGAGCGTGGTCTTGCCGCAGCCCGACTCCCCGACGATCCCCAGCGTCTCCCCGGCCGCGATGGTCAGCGTCACTCCCGATACCGCCTGCACCGCCCGCGACGGGGCGAAGGGCCGCCTCGATCGCACGCCGAACCGCTTGTGTACGTCGAAGAGCTGCACCAGCGAGTCGGATCCGCGCGGCTCGGCCGCCTCCCGGACGCCGACGACCACGTCAGCGGCCTGGGTACGCCCGTCGGCCGGATGGAAGCAGGCGTGCAGGTGATCCCCACCGATCAGCGACGGATCAGCGCTACGGCAGTCGTCCTGCGCGAACGCACACCGTGGAGCGAACCGGCACCCCGGTGCCAGATCGAGCAACTTCGGCGGACTGCCAGGAATCGTGGCCAACTCTGCGTTCCGGTCGAGTTCCAGTGTCGGCATCGCGGCGAGCAACGCCTGGGTGTACCGATGCCGCGGCCGCTCGAACAGTTCCTGTACGCCGCTCTGCTCGACCACCTGTCCGCCGTACATGACGGCGACCCGGTCGGCGTACTCGGCGATCACGCCCATGTCGTGGGTGATCAGCAGCACGCCCATCGACAGCTGCGACTTCAGGTCGTCGATCAGGGTCAGGATCTGCGCCTGGATCGAGACGTCCAGCGCGGTCGTCGGCTCGTCGGCGATCAGCAGCTTCGGATCGCACATCAGGCCGAGCGCGATCATCACCCGCTGCCGCATCCCGCCGGACAGCTGGTGCGGGTAGTCGTCGAGCCGCTCGCGCGGTCGCGGCATCCCGACCAGTCCGAGCACCTCGGTCGCGCGGGCCGTCGCCGCGGCGCGGCTGCTGTCGACGTGGATCCGGTACGCCTCCCGCAACTGACTGCCGATCGTGCGGACCGGGTTCAGCGAGGTCATCGGGTCCTGGAAGATCATCGCCAGCTCGCTGCCGCGCACCGTGCGCATGACCGACTCGTCGAGCTCGGTCAGCTCGCGGCCGTCCAGCCGGATCGAGCCGCCCGTGATCGATCCACCCGGCGGCAGCAGCCGCATGATCGACATCCCGGTCATCGTCTTGCCGGACCCGGACTCCCCCACGACACCGAGGGTCTCGCCGGCCCGGACCGCGAGGCTCACCCCGTCGACAGGACAGATCCGGCCTTGTGCGGTGTCGATCTCGGTCCGCAGCCCGGTCACCTCAAGCAGACTCATGTGCGATGTCACCTCCGTGACGGGACAGCCGGATCGCGAGCCGGCGGTAGCTTCGGCCGAACCTGATCCCGGCCCGTGGATCCAGCACCCGCATCAGGTGATCGCCGGAGAAGTTCGCGAGCAGGATGGTCGCCATGATCGCGAGCCCGGGAAAGGTCGACAGCCACCACGCGTCGGCCAGGTTGGTCGCACCGGCGGCCAGGTCACTCCCCCAGTCCGGCGCCGGCAGCCGGACGCCCAGACCCAGGAAGCTCAGGGTGGTGGCGGTCAGGATGCCCCAGCCGATGGCGCTGCTGCCGAGCACGACCACTTCGGTCAGCAGGTTGGGCAGCAGGTGCCGCCACGAGGTGCGCAGCGTGGTGGAGCCGAACACTCGCGCAGCCTCGACGTACTCGGCCTTGCGGAGCCTGCGGACCGAGGACTCGACCACCCGCGCGAAGCCCGGGGTGAACGCGATCCCGATCGCCAGCACGATGCTGCGGACACCCGACCCGGCGGTGGCGATCAGGATCAACGCGATCAGCAGCACCGGCAGGGCGAGGAACACGTCCACCACGCGCATCACCACGGCGTTGAGCCAACGCGGCGCCACACCGCCCAGTACGCCGATCGCGACACCCGCGGCGCTGGCGAGAAGGACCCCCAGGAAGGTCGCGACGAGGACCGGGCGCGCGCCGTACACGGTCCGGCTGTAGACATCCCGGCCGAGCAGGTCCGTACCGAACAGATGGCTGCCGCTCGGACCCTCCAGGTGCGCGTCACTAGTCGCTACCGGGTCGACGTGAGCCAGCACGCCGGGTGCGAGCAGCAGTAGCAGCACCAGGAGGGCTGCGAGGCTCAGGGCCACCCACTTGAGCCGGCTCATGCGGCAGCCTCCTGTCTCGTGCGTGGGTCGATGGCGCCGACGATCAGGTCCACGCCGAGATTGATCACGACGTACGCGATCCCGATCACGACCACGGCGCCCTGCACGACCGGAATGTTCTTGCTGGTGATCGACGTTGCCAGGAAGCTCCCCAACCCGGCGCGGCCGAAGATCACCTCGGTGATCGCGGCACCGGTCAGGATGTTGCCGAACTGCAGGCCGATCGTGGTGACCGCCGGCACCGAGGAGTTCCGTAGTACCTGCCGCAGCAGCACCCGCAGCTCACCGCTGCCGCGCGCCCGGGCGGACTTCACGTAGTCGCTGCGCATTTCGTCGATCACCCGGCCGCGGACGAGCCGGGTCAGGATCGCCGCGTATCCCCAGCCCAGCGAGACCGCCGGCAGCACGAGGCTCTTGGCCGTGCCGTCGTCGATCGCGGACAGCAGGTGCAGCTTCACACTGAACAGCAGCACGAGCAGCAGGGCCAGGAAGAAGTACGGCACCGCGACACCCGCGAACGAGATCCACCGCGCCACGGTGTCCAGGACCGAACCCGGACGCATGCCCGCGACCAGTCCCAGCGGTACGCCGACCAGCACGGCCACCAGCATCGAGGCCGCCGTCAGGACCAGCGTGCTTGGTGCCCTGGACAACAACTCGTGGCTGACTGGGGTCTGGGTCAGGAACGACGTACCGAGGTTGCCGTGCACCAGGTTGACAGCGAAATCGGCGTACTGCCGCCACAACGGATCGTCCAGTCCGAGTTGTTGTCGCAGCGTCGCGATCTGCTCCGGTGACGCGTTCGCGCCGTACAGGATCACTTTGGCCGGGTCGCCCGGTACGAGGTGTACCAGGACGAAGGCGATCAGGGTGATGCCGATGACGACCGGGATCGCCGCGCCCAGCCGTCGCACCACGAACAGCAGCATCAGCCGACCGTGGCGCTGTGGAACGCCAGGTAGCCGTTCAGGGTCTGGTGCAGGTTCTGCACCTTCGGCGACAACGTGAACGCGCCGGCCACGTCCCACAGCGGCAGGTACATCGAGTCCTGCATCAGCTTCGCGCCGACCTGTTCGTACAGCCCGTTGCGCGTGGCGTCGGCGGCGGTCGCGTTCGCCTTGGCGATCAGCTTGTCCACCGCGGGGTTGGCGTAGTGCGACCAGTTGAAGCCGGACTGGATCGCGTTGGAGTTGACCCAGATGTTCAGCAGGTAGGGGTCGGCGCCGTAGTAGCCGAAGGAACCGAGGTTGTGCGCGCCGGAGTTGAAGCTCGCTTGCGCCGTCGCGAACGGCTGTACGGCGGTGTTCGCGCTGAACCCGGCCTTCTGCAGCTCCGAGACGACGAACTGCGTCGGCAACTCCAGCCCGCCACCGCTGAACAGGATGATCTCGAGGCTGAGCTTCTTGCCGTTCTTGGTCCGGATCCCGCCGTCGCCGACCGTCCAGCCGGCCTGGTCGAGCAGCCGGCCGGCCTTGTCCGGATCGTAGGAGTAGGTCTTACTCGCCGCCTCGCTGTACCCCGGCGTGATCGGGGTGAGCACGTTGTGCGCAGGCTTGTAGACGTCGTACAGGACGTCCTTCACGAGCGCGTCCTGATCTACGGCGTACATGATCGCCTGCCGCACCAGCGGGTCGTCGGTCGGCGGTTTGGTCACGTTGATCGGCATGCCCAACGGCGTACCGATGGATGGCACCAGCAGCTGCTGGAACTTGCCGGACTTCTGCGCGGCGGAGATGTTGTTGGGCGGCAGGTTCATCGCGATCTGCAACTGCCCGCTCTGCAAGGCGTTGTAGCGGCCGCTGTCGTCGGTGACGATCCGGAACACCAGTTTGTCCAGCTTGGCCGGGCCTTCGCCCAGCGCCTTCGGACCCCAGGTGTACTTCGGATTCTTCAGCAGCGTCAGCTGGCTACCGGCCTGGTAGCTCTGGAACGTGAACGGCCCGGTCCCGACCGGATTGTTCCCGTACGCCGTCGGCCCGTACTTCGCCAGCGCGGCCGGCGACGAGATGCCGAAGTTGCCGGCCGCCTGCTGGTGCAGGAACGACGCGTTCGGCGCCGTGAAGACGATCTGCACGGTGTAGTCGTCGAGGATCTTGGTCTCCTTGTACGGCCCCAGCGCACCGAGACCGCTCTTGGACTTGGTCTTCGGGTCGACCACGTGGTCGTACGTCGCCTTGACCGCCTTCGCGTCGAACGTCGTCCCGTCGTGGAACGTCACGCCCTTGCGCAGCTTGAAGGTGTAGGCCGAGGCGTCGGGCGAGATCGTCCACGACTCCGCCAGGCCCGGGTGGAAGGCGCTGCCGCCCTTCCCGTCCGGCAGCCAGTAGACCAGCGGGTCGAACAGCGCGAACGAGATCAGCAGCGTGAGCGCGAGTCCGGTGGCGCCGGGGTCGAGGGTGTCGGGGGTGGCGTTGATCCCCATCGTCAACGTGCCGCCGCCGGCGGACGTGGCCGCGGACGACGTGCTGTCACCGCAGGCGGTGAGCATCGGGGCGAGGCCGATCCCGGCGGCCAGCCCGCCGCCGAGGCCGAGCAGCCTGCGGCGGGAGAACTGGCCTGGATGCGTGAGGTTCATGCGACGTACTCCTTGGGCAGGCAGGAGGGGTGCTATCCCGTATGTTGTATACGGCTTCTGCTACGCGCATGTTTCCAAGGGAGGACGTGACGGTTTCAAAAGTGCCGGTTCGTATACAGAACCGTCAGCTCACGCCGTGGCGTCGTGCGGGCGGACCGGCTCCAGGTGGGGACGGAGCGCGTTGCGGACGCTGAGCACATGGTGCCGGGCGGCCGCCTCGGCCAGGTCGGGATCACCCGCGGCGATCGCCGCGATCAGGCCGTGGTGCTCGGCCCAGGCGGCGGGGTTCTGCAGCGGGGCGCTCTGCCGCAGCAACCACTGACCACGCTTGACCATCGGGATCGCCAGGGCGATCAGGTAGTCGTTCCTCGTCAGTTCGAAGATGAGCGAGTGCAGCTCGGTGTGCAGGGTCGACAGCGCATCGAGGTCCTGATCCGGGCCGGACTCACTGACGAGTTCGAGAATCGCCCAAGCCCTTGTAATCAAGGCGGTTTCGGGATTCTCGACCGACGCCGCCAGCCGGGCGCCGAGCGGCTCGAGGGCGAGCCGGACCTGGAACAGATCCTCGGCCTGCTGGGCCGACAGCTTGGCCACGAAGGCGCCGCGCCGCGCGGTCACGTCGAGGAATCCCTCGGCCTCGAGGACCCGCATCGCCTCCCGGATCGGGTTGCGGGACACCCCCAACTGCTGGGCGAGCCGGTCCTCGACCAGACGCTCGCCGGGCGGCAGCGAACCGGCCAGGATGAGGCGCCGCAGCTCGGCCGCGACCACGTCGCGCAGCGGTCGATGGCCGTCGCCGACCATAATCGGGGTCGTAGTCACCCGGTGCATCGTATACGAACGGGGTGTCCGGACCGATCTTTCGGTCTGGGCCGAAGGTTTCGCAACCGCCGGCGGGGCGGGTGAAGCTCGGTCCCATGAGAGTCGGACAAGGTGGTAACGGACCGGGGCCGCTCACGCCGGACGGCAGTGCGGTCGAGCTCTATGAGAACACGCGGGTACACGGCGAGGACGAGTTGATCGACGCGACGATCGATCCGGGGAGCAGCATCCTCGAGCTCGGTTGCGGGACGGGCCGCGTCACCCGGCCACTGCTCGCCCGTGGGCATCAGGTGGTGGCCGTCGACGAGTCGCCGGACATGATCGCCAGGATCACCGAGACCGAGACGATCTGCTCGACGATCGGCGATCTGAGGCTGGACAGGCAGTTCGATCTCGTCCTGATGATGTCGTTCCTGATCAATGTCGCCGACGACGCGGAACGCCTGCGCCTGTTGCAAACCTGCGCGCACCACGTCCGCCCCGGCGGCTCCGTGATCCTCCAGCAGCAGACTCCGGGCATGCTGCGCGGTCCGGCCGTGATGGTGAACGAGCAGCGCCGGATGGAGATCTCCGACGTCGAGGAACTCCCCGGCAACCTCCAAGCCGCAACGCTGACCTACACCGTCGACGGCAAGTCGTGGTCGCAGCGCATCCTCACCCAGAACCTCTCCGAGGACGACCTGGCGACCCAGCTGGCGCAGGTCGGCCTGAAGCGCACCGACTACCTCACCCCGGACCTGACCTGGGTCCGCGCCCAACCGGTCTGACGCGCGGCAACCTCGCACGGCCCTGCGGACCCTGCAGGGTATGACCATGACTTCGAGCCGGCCGGAGAAGCCTCCGACCGCGCGCGACGGGGACCTGTGGGACGCCTTGCGCCGCCAGGATCCGGAAGCGCTCGGCGAGCTCTTCAGCCGGTACGCCGCCGCCGTGCATGCGTACGCCGTACGCCACACCGGCTCCTACGCGTACGCCGACGACGCGGTCCAGGCGGCCTTCATGACCGCCTGGAGGCACTTCGGTCGCTCGGATCCCGGCCCGCTCAAGTACGACACCGCCCTCCCCTGGCTGCTCGCGATCGCCCGCAACGAGCTGCGCAACACGGCGAGGGCGCGCCGACGCCTGACGCAGTTTCTACTCCGTCAACCGGCGCCGCTCTCGCATCCTGATCATGCCGAGACGGTCGCCGCGCGCGTCGACTCGGAGAAACACATCCAGGCCGTGCGGGCAGCACTGTCCGCCCTGCCCGCTCACGAGCGCGAGACCGTCGAGCTCGTCTACTGGGCCGAGCTGTCGATCGCCGACGCCGCCGTCGTACTGGGCGTTGCCGAGGGCACCGTCAAAGCCCGCCTGTCCCGCGCCCGCCGCCGGCTACCGGCCCTGCTGGAGGAGCACCGATGAACCTCACCACGCCCCCTCCGGTCGAACCCCTCGCGCCGGACTACGCCACCGACCTACAACACGACCTCGTACGCCGAGCCCGCAAGCAGCACCGCATCCCCGCGTGGACTCCAGTCCTCGCAGCTGCGTGCGGCATCGCGATCGTCATCGCCGGCGGGCTGTTCCTCACGCGCAAGGACAACCTGCTGTCCCCCGCCGACCGGCCGTCCATCGTCCAGGTGCCTGCAGACAAGTCGCCGACGCAGTCGCTCGACCTCGGTCCGGCGTCGGACAACGAGGCGAGCGTCGCGGCCGTGGCGTGCCTGGCCAAGGAGGCCGCTGCCGCGAAGCCGAATGAGTACCCCGAAGGGTCGCTGGATCCGGCCACCATTCAGCTCAAGTCCGCCCGGTGGATCAAGGGGCTCGGGACACCCGGACGCGCGCGGGAGCTGGTGCAGTCGTTCATGACCGCGAACTCGGTCTGGTTCCTGTGCGTCGACGGGCAGCCGCAGTCGTACGAGGGTGTCGGCGACGGCGCGGCCGACGATGTCGTCGGGTCATGGTCCTGGGCCAATGTCGGCTCGCCAAGCATGCTCAGGGCAACGTTCTCGTTCCGGTCGCTGGCGATCGTGACCAAGGTCGAGCTGCGGGTCCGAGGCACCGAAGGCGCCTCACCCTGGTCCGTGGTGTCGGTCGCCGACCGGGGCGGGTACGTGACAGCAGTCCTGCCGGACGCGCGAGCACAGCACGGCTGGGCACAGGTGGACATCCGTGGGCTCGACGCGACCGGCAAGGTGCTGTTCGAGAAGACTGTCGGCTGAGAGCCTTCAGCCCAGGCCGCCTCCGTTCTTCGCCAAGGCGTCGAACTGGGGGCGGGTCAGCTGACTGGTGTCACCCTTGAGCTTCGCCGGGCGGGTGCAGATGACGCCGGCCGGGATCGAGCCGGTCAGGTACTGCAGGGCGCTCTTGAAGGAGTCGCAGCGGCGCTGGTCCTCGGTGCCGGCCGGATAGCCGATGGCAGCGTTGACGCGGCCCATGTCGAGGTTGTCGGCGTACGGATTGATGTTGCGGGCAACAGTCCAGTACCAGCGGGCGATCGGTGCGCTCCACTGCAGCGACAGCGCGAGGTCCGGGTTGCCGAGCAGGTCGATGCCGAGGTACTGACCGGCCGGCCCGTAGTTGAAGTCGCCGGTCAGCTGGATGTACCCGCGGCCGCCGTACAGCCGGGTGTCGCCGATCTCGCGGATGTTGTACTCCAGCCGCGACTCGTGCACCAGCGTCGCGAGGAAAGCAGCCTTGCGGTACGGCGTGTTGATGTTCGCGTCCCGCATCGCCTGGTTGAGCGACGGGAGACCGGTCTGCACGATCGACGGGTTCGCGATCCGGCTGCCGAACATCGCCTGTACGTCGGCCAGCGTGATGTCACCGGTCTCCGGCGGCGGCCCGTCACCACACACCGGTACGCCGGGTAGCTGGTCCTGCGGGATAGCGACGTACACGACGGTCACGTAACCGCCGAGCGCGGGCACGTGAGCCCACCACGAACTGGTCCCGTCAGAGTTGCTGACGAGGTCGCCCTGCTTCTGGCAGTCGACGTCGATCGACGTCGGTCCGCTCAGCGTGCCGACGACGGCGGACGAGAGATAGGCGTCGGCGCGGACGTTCACTCCGCTGCCGTAGGTCTGGAGGACGGTCGCGTACGCCGGGACCACCGCGGCGAACGCGAGGCCCAAGCCGGCGACAAGGGCAATGAGGAGACGACGCATGAGCAACTCCCGGGGCGGTAGGAGGGGGCGGGCGCCGTGAAAACCTAACTATACATCTTCACGGCACCGCCAGTTTCCTCCCAAACCCGGTCGAGCTCAACCCTTCTCAGGTTTGGCGTCCACACCGGCTTCCTTGCGCTGCTCCGGCGTGATCGGCGCCGGCGCCGCGGTCAGCGGGTCGAACCCACCGCCGGACTTCGGGAACGCGATCACGTCGCGGATCGATTCCGTACCGGCCAGCAGCGCGGTGATCCGGTCCCAGCCGAACGCGATCCCGCCGTGCGGCGGCGCGCCGAACTTGAACGCATCCAGGAGGAAGCCGAACTTCTCCGACGCCTCCTCGTCGCTCAGCCCCATCACCTTGAACACGCGTTTCTGCACGTCCTCGCGGTGGATACGGATCGAGCCACCACCGATCTCGTTGCCGTTGCAGACGATGTCGTACGCGTACGCCAGCGCCGACCCCGGATCGGTGTCGAACGTCTCCATCGAGTCCGGCTTCGGCGACGTGAAGGCGTGGTGTACGGCGGTCCACGCGCCCGACCCGACCGCGACATCACCAGCGGCCGTCGCGTCGTCGGCCGGCTCGAACAGCGGCGCGTCGACGACCCACACGAACGACCACGCGGACTCGTCGATCAGCCCGCCACGACGGCCGATCTCCAGCCGGGCCGCACCGAGCAGCGCCCGGGACGACTTGATCGGACCCGCAGCGAAGAAGATGCAGTCGCCCGGCTTCGCGCCGACGTGATCGGCGATACCCGCGCGCTCCTCCTCGGACAGGTTCTTCGCGACCGGTCCGCCGAGCTCACCGTCCTGGCCGACGAGTACATAGGCCAGACCGCGGGCGCCACGCTGCTTCGCCCATTCCTGCCACGCGTCCAGCTGCTTCCGCGGCTGGTCGGCGCCACCGGGCATCACGACGGCACCGACGTACGGCGCCTGGAAGACCCGGAACGGCGTGTTCTTGAAGTACTCCGTGCACTCGACGAGCTCGAGACCCATCCGCAGATCCGGCTTGTCGGAGCCGAAGCGGGCCATCGCCTCGCCGTACGTCATCCGCGGGATCGGCGTCTGCACGTCGTACCCGACGAGCTTCCAGAGCGCGGTCAGGATCTCCTCGGACAGCGCGATGATGTCGTCCTGGTCGACGAAGCTCATCTCGATGTCCAGCTGGGTGAACTCCGGCTGCCGGTCGGCGCGGAAGTCCTCGTCGCGGTAGCAGCGGGCGATCTGGAAGTACCGCTCCATACCGGCCACCATCAGCAGCTGCTTGAACAGCTGCGGCGACTGCGGCAGCGCGTACCAGCTGCCCGGCTGCAGGCGGGCCGGCACCAGGAAGTCGCGGGCGCCTTCCGGCGTCGACTTCGTCAGCGTCGGCGTCTCGATCTCGACGAAGTCATGATCGGCCAGCACCGCACGGGCAGCCTGGTTCACCTTGCTACGCAGGCGGATCGCCGCACCGGGACCCTGGCGGCGCAGGTCGAGGTAGCGGTACTTCAGGCGGATCTCCTCGTTCACCGGGGTCGCGTGGTGCTCCTCGACCGGGAACGGCAGCGGAGCGGCCTCGTTGAGCACCTCGACCTCGGTGGCGATGATCTCGATCTCGCCGGTCGGGAGGTTCGGGTTCGTGTTGCCCTCGGGGCGCGGCGAGACCTCGCCGACGATCTTCAGGCAGTACTCCGAACGCAGGCCGTGCGCGGCGTCCTCGTCCCGGATGACGACCTGGACGGTGCCGGACGAGTCGCGCAGGTCGATGAACGCCACGCCGCCGTGATCGCGCCGCCGCGCCACCCAGCCCGCCAGGATCACGGTCTCGCCGGCGTCGGATGCGCGCAGCGAACCTGCGGAACGGTTACGGATCACGAGTTCTCCTCTTGCTCTTCGATCTGAGGTTTCAGGTCGGCCGCCGGCGGCGCCCACGTCGCCGGGTCGACCGGCACCTGCTCACCACTTCGGATGTCCTTCATCTCTGGGCCGTTCTCGGTGCTGAACAGCACGAACGGGATCCCCCGCCGGTCCGCGAACCGGATCTGCTTCCCGAACTTCGCCGCGGCAGGCGCAACTTCAACCGGGATCCCGCGCCCGCGCAGCTGGATCGCCGTACGCATCGCCTCGGCCCGGTCCTCTTCGGAGTTCAGCGCGATCAGCACGGCCGTCGGCGTACTCCGGCTCGCCTTCAGCAAACCCTTGCTGATCAGCCGGTGCACCAACCGCGACACCCCGATCGAGATCCCCACGCCCGGGTACGTCGTCTTGCCGTCCGAGGCGAGCGAGTCGTACCGCCCGCCGGAGCAGATCGATCCGTATCCCTCGTCGCCGATCAACTGCGTCTCGTAGACCGTGCCGGTGTAGTAGTCCAGCCCGCGGGCGATCTTCAGGTCGGCGACCAGCAGACCGGGCGCGTGCTCGTTGGCCGCCGTCATGATCTGCGACAGCCGCTCGAGCCCTTCGTCGAGGATCTCGTGCTGTACGCCGAGCGCGCGCACCTGATCCGCGAATGACGCATCCGTGCTCGAGATCTCCGCCAGCCGCAACACCTGCTTGGCGGTCTCCGCGGACAGGCCCGCGGTTGTCAGCAGGTCGGTCACCTTGTCCGGGCCGATCTTGTCCAGCTTGTCGACGATGCGCAGCGCGCCGGTGATGTCCTCGATGCCCAGCCCGCGGTAGAAACCCTCGGGGATCTGGCGGGTGTTCACCTGGATCCGGAACGCCGGGATCGGCAGCTTGCGGAACGCGTCCGCGATCACCAGCGGCAGCTCGACCTCGTAGTGGAACGGCAGCTCTCCGCTGTCGATGATGTCGATGTCCGCCTGGGTGAACTCGCGGTACCGGCCCTCCTGCGGACGTTCACCGCGCCACACCTTCTGGATCTGGTAGCGCCTGAACGGGAAGGTCAGCTTGCCGCTGTTCTCCAGCACGTACCGGGCGAACGGGACGGTCAGGTCGAAGTGCAGCCCGAGGGCCGCGTCCTCGTCGGCGCCGGCGGCAAGCCGTCGTACGCCGTAGATCTCCTTGTCGGCGTCCTCGCCCTGGTTGGACAGGCGCTCGACCGGCTCGACCGCACGGGTCTCGATCGACGCGAAACCGTGCAGCTCGAACGTCTCCCGGATGGTGTCGAGGAACTGCAGCTCGACAATTCGGTCTGACGGTAGGAATTCGGGGAACCCGCTGAGTGGGGTCACCTTGCTCATGATTTCGGCATCTCCAGGTCCTGCAAGTAGGGGTTGGTCGCCTTCTCCCGGCCGATCGTGGTCTGGCCACCATGACCCGGCAGGACGACGATCTCGTCGCGCATCGGCAGGATCTTGGTGGCCAACGTATGCAGCATGGTCGGATGGTCGCCGCCAGGCAGATCCGTCCGGCCGATCGACCCGGCGAACAACACGTCACCGGAGAACAGCACCGCGGGCACCTCTTCCGGCCCGTCGTACGGCGTGGTGAACGTGACCGACCCGCGGGTGTGGCCCGGGGTGTGGTCGACGGTGAAGGTGAGGCCGGCCAGCTCCAGGCTCAGACCGTCCTTGAGCTCGGCGACGTCGTCCGGCTCGGCGAACTCGTGGTTCCCGCCGAGCAGCATCCGGGCGGACTCCGGACTGATCCCGGCCATCGGGTCGGCGAGCAGGTGCCGGTCGTCCGGGTGGATCCAGGCGGTCGCGTCGTACGTCCCGCAGACCGGGAGTACGGAGAACATGTGGTCGATGTGACCGTGTGTGAGCAGGACCGCGACAGGTTTGAGGCCGTTCTCTTTGACGACCTGCTCGACGCCCTCGGTCGCGTCCATCCCCGGGTCGACAACGATGCATTCCGCGCCCTGGCCGGTGGCGACGACGTAGCAGTTCGTACCCCACGCACCCGCGGGGAACCCGGCGATGAGCACGACAAACCTTCCTGGAACGGATTCGGGAACACCTAAGGCTACCGGTGCGGATCGGGTGAGAACGAACCGGATTGTGACGCAACACCGTTGCGCCTGAGCTGGGAGTTTGTGATTGTTCAGGGATAAGCGTCGAGAAGGCAGCTCGACGCGCCCAGGCGGGGCCCTGTTCGCGCGGTTGGACCAGGCGCCGACCAGAATGGGCACGAGCGCAGTGCATACCGCCGGAAGGGGCGAGTTGTGGCCGGAGAGAACTGGGGCCGGGTAGCCGAGGACGGAACGGTCTTCGTACGGACGAAGGACGGTGAACGGGCAGTCGGCCAGTGGCCGGACGCCAACCCTGAGGAAGCGCTCGCTTTCTACACCCGCCGGTACGACGCGCTCGCGTTCGAGGTCGAACTGCTGGAGCAGCGGGTCCAGGCGGGCACAGTGTCACCGGACGACGCCCGGGCCGCGGTGAAGAAGGTCACCGGTTCGATCGAGGAGGCCCAGGCAGTCGGCGACCTCGACGGCCTGCGCGCCCGGCTCGACGCGCTCACCCCGCTCGTCGCGCAGCAGCGTGAACGCCGCAAGGCCGAACGCGCCGCGAAGGTCGAGGAGGCGCGGTCCGCCAAGACCAAGATCGCCACCGAGGCCGAGACCATCGCCGCCGGCACCGACTGGCGCCACGGCGTCACCCGCCTGCGCGAGCTGCTGGACGAGTGGAAGGCACTCCCCCGGCTCGACAAGTCTTCGGACGACGAGCTGTGGCACCGGTTCTCTTCCGCGCGTACGACGTACACGCGCCACCGCAAGCAGCACTTCGCCGAGCTGTCCTCCAAGCGTGAGGAGGCCGCGGTCGTGAAGGAGCGGCTGGCGGCCGAGGCGGAGACGCTGTCCGGCTCCACCGACTGGGGACCCACCTCGGGCCGGTTCCGCGACCTGATGCGGCAGTGGAAGGCCGCCGGCCCTGCGCCGCGCGAGGTCGACGACAAGCTGTGGGCCCGTTTCCGGGCCGCGCAGGACCTGTTCTTCGGCGCGCGGGACGCCGTACAGGCCGAGGAGAACGCCGAGCAGGTCGAGAACCTGCAGGCGAAGGAAGCGCTGCTCGTCGAGATCGAGACGATCCTGCCGGTCGAGGACGCCCGTACGGCGCGGGAGCAGCTCCGCGAGTACCTGGACCACTGGGACCAGATCGGCAAGGTCCCCCGCGACTCCATGCGCGCCATCGACGGCCGCCTCCGCGCCGTCGAGCAAGCCGTCAAGGCCGCCGAGGACGAGGTCTGGAACCGCTCCAACCCCGAGGCCCGCGCCCGCGCCGAAGCCACCGTCAAGCAGCTCCAATCCCTCATCGCCGACCTGGAGAAACAAGCCGCCAAGTTCGAGTCCCAGGGCAACACACGCAAGGCCACCGAGGCCCGAGAAGCCATCGCCGCCCGCCGCGAATGGCTAACCCAGGCTCAAAACGCCCTCACCGACTTCAGCTGACTGGTATCAACCCACGCGGTGCTACGCGCGGCTCCTTCGTCGCCGGGCTACGCGCCGCTCCCACCCACCCATACGACCGCCCCGTGATCACGGCCACCTGCGGTCAGTGAACGGACCGTGACGCCGTCCTGTTAGCCGCTGCCTCGGCCCACCAGCTGCACTGCCGGCCGCACGCTGGTTCGTTCGTCCCCAGACTGGGATCCCCGCCCATCCCAAGTGCATCCGCGAGGCGACCCTCCAGAACGACGCAACTGCTGCCGTGTTGCCCCGCGAGATCGCGTTGTTGATGGTGCGGGACAGCGGAAGACCTCGCGGCCTGGAGATCCCGGCGCAACGTGACCGCGTCCGGCGTCGGCCGAAGCCGGCGATCCACCCATCCTGTCAGCGCACCGCGCCGGGCCTGTGGACAACTTTCTGCAGGATTGGAGCGGTTCGGGGATGCTATCCGGATGCTTCCTGCTGAGTTTCCGTATTACTTCTGTGGTATTCCGTTTCGGCCTTATCAGGTGGGGCGGAAGCTGAATTGGCTTCTCGCGCACGGTGACATCAAGCCTGTTATGAAGGGGGTTTACGTTGACGTGCGCGTGCGTGACTCTCTTGAGTTGCGGGCGGATGCTGCGCGGCTGTTGATCCCGGAGGATGCGGTCGCATGTGGGCCGACCGCTGCTTGGTTGCACGGGCTCGACACGACCGCGCTGGGGCCGGCGGAGTTGGTCGAGGCGCACTGGACGCGGCAACCGATGGACGAGGTCGACGTGCTCGGTGTGCGTGTCGCCAGTCCGATTGCCACGGCTGTGGAGCTGGCGATGCGGTTGCCGAGACCGTTCGCGTTGTCTGCGGTTGATGCGTTCCTTCGGGCGGGCAAGGCGGATCGTTGGGCGCTCCGCGCGGCGTCGGCGGCGTACGAAGGTCGGCGGGGATACAAGCAGGCGCAAGACGTCCTGCGATGGGCTGATCAGCGGGCGGCCTCGCCGGGTGAGTCGTGGCTGCGGCTTCGGCTGATCGATGCCGGCTTCGGCGGACCGAAGTTACAGATCCCCGTGTCCGGCAACGGTCGTAGCTATCGGTTGGACGTTGGGTATCCGGATCGGCCGGTGGATGGGCGGCGGTTGGGGTTGGAGTACGACAGTGATGCTTGGCATTCGTCTACCAAGCAGCAGGTGAGGGACGAGACTCGTCGTACCGAGTTGGATGGGTTGGGGTGGCACATTATTTCGGTGCGGCGGACTGATTTGTGGGGGTCGCATCCTGCGTTGGAGTTGGCGGTTGGTGCGTTTCTTTGTCAGGAGCCGCGGTTGCCGCGGCGGTGGTGACTGTCCAGCCGGTTTGTTCGGCCCAGCGTTCGGCTGCGGCTATGAGGATGTCGGTGGCGGGGGCTTTGATCTGGCCGTAGTCGTAGAAGTCGGTGACGGTTTGGGCCAGGCGTTGTTTGAAGGCGCCCCAGGACTGGCGGGCGTTGTCGTCGGCGCGTAGGTAGTCGCGGAAGAGGAGGGCGTAGCGGGCGTTGGGGCCGTTGGCGAGACGGATGTGCACGTTCGTGGCGCGTTCGCCGACGGGTGGGGCGAAGACGAGTTTGTCGCAGCGTTGGCCGCTCGAGATCTCGACGCGGTTCCACGGCTCCGGGCGGCAGCGGAAGCCGGCGCTCTCGAGCAGGTCGACCAGTTCGGGCCAGAGTGCGGTCACCCGGACCTGGGCGTCGATGCAGTTCTTCGCGGCCAGGCCGGGGACCGAGGTGGAGCCGACGTGATCGATGGCTACGGCTCGATCTCCCAACGCTGCCTGCAATCGTGCGGCGAGGTGGGCGAATTCCGCGGGCCAGTCGGGGTCGTAGTCGGCGACGATGATGGCGGGACCAAGCTCATCGGGAAACGGCATTGGTCCATGATCGCAACCGCCTGGGGTCAGTCGTTGTAGGTCATCTTGCGCCTTACTACTAGCAGGAGGGCGAGGGCGAGTACGCCGGACGCCGCGGTGATCGAGAGGAGGTAGGTGGAGTGCGAGGTCGGCGCCTTGACCGCCGCAGCTGTGTCGTAGCCGCCGGCCATGCCGGACTCGTTGTACGCGCTTCCCGGGAGCTTGTCGGCGTATCGGTGGGAGACGAGCTCTTGGTACGCCGCGACCGTGATCGGCTTGGCACCGATCGACTTCACGGCGGACGGGTTGAGCGGACGGATCTGGCCGAAGGTCAGCGCGTACCAGGCACCGACCTGCGGTTCCGTGAACAGCAGGGCTCCGTCAGCCGCAGCAGCCATCCGGGACTCGGTGTTGCCGGAGGCCACATTCACCGGCTGCCAGACACCGCTCGAGTCGGGCTCGGTGAAGACGGTCAACGCCTGACCGCCTTTGCTGGCTGCGGTTGCGGCGTACCAGAAGGTGGCGACCGGTGCCGACGCGTCGCGGACGAAGGCCGGGTTGAGCGCGTAGATCGCGTGACTGTCCGACCCGACGCTGGCCGCGGCTTTCGCAGTACCGGGGACCTTCGCGAGCAAGCGGGAAGCGTCGGACGAGTGCGCGGCATTGGTTGCCTTGGACAACTCACTTGGCGCGACCGGCTGGGGTACGGCGGCACCGGCCGAGGCGGCGAAGGCCAGCGCAAATCCAAGACCGGCAGCGAGTACGGCGGCACAGCGAAGCAGGCGGCGCATGTCAGGCTCCGATCCGGTACAGGGAGTGGGTCCAGGTGAACTGCGAGTTGGACCGGTACCAGTTGTAGGTCGAGTAGTTGTAGCGCGGGTCGTCCGGCCACGGGTTGTAGTACTCGAGCGTCGAGTCGGAGGCGTCGTACCCGATGATGTCCATCATGTGACCGCCGCCCGAGGTCCAGCCGATCCGCGTCATCACCGGGCGGCCGGCGGCGATCTCGGTGACGAGCGAGTTGAAGCTGAGCGTGCCGGAGATGTAGCTGCCGGCGCTGATCCCGATCGAGCGGAACGCCTGCTGGTCGTTGGCCAGCGTGGCCTGGTTGTTCGGGCAGGTCGCGTTGGCGTTGTTGCCGAAGGCCAGGTTGCAGAACTGGTTCTGCGAGTACGAGCGGCCGTAGAACGCGGCGATGCTGTTGCCGGTCGCGGCCCAGCACCAGTTCGACTTCTGCTGGGCCTGGCCGGAGACGTTCAGGTAGTAGCTGCTGGGCGCGGCCGAGGCGGGCGGTGCGAGCGGGGCCAGCGTCGCGAGCCCGAGGATCGTGGCCAAGAGCAACGACCAGGAGCGGCTGGGGCGGAGCCTGCGCATGGGTCCTCCTTCGAACGGACTGGGGCGGAGACCATCGTCGGGACCCCGGTCCGGCGCGACAAGTTCTCGGATCCGGCCGTACGACGGGTTGTGAACGCCGCCGCGCCGTGAACAGCGGGTGACGAACCGCTGTCGGACCGTGCTGTGAATGTTTACACTGCCCCAAAGGAGCGTGGGCCCATGGTCAAACCGGTCGAAGCGTCGGTCCCGGTAGTGAGTCCGGAGGCGTCGTTCGCGGACGCGTTGCGGCAGGCGATCTCGCGCCGTGGGCTCGCCCTTATCCGGATCAGGACCCACCTCGCCGACCGCGGGCTGCACGTCGGCGTCGCGACCCTCAGCACCTGGCAGAGCGGTCGCCGGATCCCGCGCGAGGACTCGCGAGCCGTCATCACCGCCCTGGAGGAGCTTCTGGAGGTCCCGGCCGGGTGGTTGACCGTCCGGATCCCGGCGGCCCGTGAGCCGGGCACGTCGCCCCAGCCGTACGCCGTTGTCGACTACGCCGAGGCGCTCACCCGCCTGCTCGACCGGCTCCGTCGGGACGCCCACGGGCGGCTGCGCAACGTGACCGTGCTCGAGGAGGTCCGGATCGGTGCCGATCGGAGCGCTCAGCGCCGGAGCGTGATCCAGAGCGTCGTCGCCGTACAGCCGGTGGATCGGTTGATCATCGCGCACCAGGGCGAAACGGGCTGCGACGCGGAGCAGGTCACACTGCGAGCACTGAGCGGCTGCCGGACCGGTCGGATCGCCCGCTCCCCCGAGGCCGGCGCGCTGCTCGGCGAGTTGCTGCTCGACCGGGTGCTCGCCGTCGGGGAGACCGCTGTCGTCCACTACGAGATCGATGACCCGAGTGGCTTGCCGACGACGGACTACCAGCGGTTCAGCGAGTGGGGCGGGATGCACTACGTGCTGGAGGTCCAGTTCGACCGCGCTGCGCTGCCGGTCCGCGTTCACGAGGTGCGCCGCCGGCATACGTCCGGTCCGAACCTGGTGCAGCGCGAGCTGATGCTCACGCCGGACGGCCGGGTTCACGTGATCGAGCCGTCCGCCGATCCCGGGACGGTCGGCATCGCCTGGGAGTGGGACTAGCTCCGGAAGCCCGCGTGCACGTGGTCGTGGTGCGTCTGGTCGGAGAAGAACGCCGCTCCGGACAGCTGATACGGACCGCCGACGTTGTACGACCCGAGCGATTCGGCCGCCCGCATGTACGACGTGATCAGCGATCGCGAAGTGGCCGGCGACACCACCGCGTGCCCGTCGATCTGCCAGGTGTCGAACGCGCGGCCGCGGGGGTGATCGCTCGGCCGATTGGTGCCGAAGACATCCAACGGGTGGCCGGAGCGGATGACGCTGACGCCGATCCGGTAGGTCTTCGCGAGCTGGAGCATCGTGTTGAGAACGCTGTCATGTACCTGTCCCGACCTGATGTCCGCGGCGGACGCCGGCGGCAACGAGATCTGCCCGTTCGCCAGTACCTTTCGCGCCGCAGCTGACAGGTTGGCCGCCGGTGCACCAGGCTGGGCCGGATGGGTTGCAGTCACGCGCCAGGTGCCCTGCGACGATTTGCTCAGCCGTACGTCGACCGTCGTACCGCCGCTGATCACCCGGTTCTCCCGGATCGAGTACACCTTGCAGGGCACGAGCACGCTGGCTGACGAGCTCAGGATCCCGCCGTACTGCGCGTCGATCACGTCGATGGCGGCCTGTGTATCGGTCGGCTGCAACAGCTTCATCACCGCCGCCACGGCGAGCCGCTTCACCTGAGGCTGGATCTCCCCCGGCCCGGGCACCCAAGCCTTCACCGCGGGAAGCGTGACCGTCGGAGTAGGAGCCGGGGTCGACGACTGCGCGCTAGGCGTGGCAGTCGGCGCCGAGGGCGTCGGGCTGAGGCTCGGCGAAGGTGCAGCGCTGGACGTCGGCGATGGCTGGTTCTGTGCAGACGAATCACTGCACCCAGCCACCAACCCGACACCAGCAACCAAGAACGCCCGTCGCCCGAGACCACTCATAGACGCAGTGTCCCCGGCCCCTCAAACCGACCTACTGCGTCACCCGATACACGTCGAACACACCCTCGACCGACCGCACAGCCTTCAGGACATGACCCAGATGCGTCGGATCGCCCATTTCAAAGGTGAAACGGGACTTCGCGATCCGGTCGCGGGTCGTCGTCAGCGCCGCCGACAGGATGTTCACGTGGTAGTCCGACAGCACACGCGTGATGTCCGACAGCAAGCGCGCCCGGTCCAGCGCCTCGACCTGAATCGCGACCAGGAAGACCGACTGAGCCGTCGGCGCCCACTCGACCTCGACGATGCGCTCGGGCTGGGTCTTCAGGTTCTCCACGTTGGCGCAGTCGGCCCGGTGCACCGAGACGCCCGCACCGCGCGTGATCCACCCGATGATCTCGTCGCCCGGAACCGGCGTACAGCAGCGCGCCAGCTTCGACAGGACGTCCGTCGCACCCTTGACGATGACGCCGGCGTCGCCGCGGGCCGTACGCTTGCGGCGCTCACGACTCGCGGGCAGGCGTACGCCCTCGGACAGGTCCTCGGCCGCGCCCTCTTCACCGCCGTACGTCTCGATCAGACGCCGTACGACGGCTTGTGCGCTGACGTGCTGCTCGCCGACAGCGGCGTACAGACCGGTGACGTCCGGATACCGCAGGGAGTTGGCGACCGCGGTCAGGGTCTCGTGCGACAGCAAGCGCTGCAGCGGCAGGCCCTCCTTGCGGAGCTGCTTCGCGATCGCGTCCTTGCCGTGCTCGATCGCCTCGTCGCGGCGCTCCTTGGAGAACCAGTGCTTGATCTTGTTCCGCGCGCGGGGGCTCTTGACGAACGTCAGCCAGTCGCGCGACGGACCCGCGCCCTGTGCCTTCGACGTGAAGACCTCGACGACGTCACCGTTCTCGAGGGTGCTCTCCAGCGGAACCAGGCGGCCGTTGACGCGGGCGCCGATACAGCGGTGCCCGACCTCGGTGTGGATCGCATACGCGAAGTCGACCGGCGACGAACCGGTCGGCAGCGACATCACGTCGCCGCGCGGGGTGAAGACGTAGACCTCGGAATTGTTGATCTCGAACCGCAGCGAGTCGAGGAACTCCGACGGGTCGGAGGTCTCCCGCTGCCAGTCGACGAGCTGCCGGACCCAGGGCATGTCGTTCGGACCGCCGACGTCGGTGGTCGGCGTGGCGGGCGCGACGGAGCTCGGGTCTTCCTTGTACTTCCAGTGCGCGGCAATGCCGTACTCCGCGCGCCGGTGCATCGCGAACGACCGGATCTGCAGCTCCACCGGCTTGCCCTGCGGGCCGATCACCGTGGTGTGCAGCGACTGGTACATGTTGAACTTCGGCATCGCGATGTAGTCCTTGAACCGGCCGGGGACCGGGTTCCACCGCGCGTGCAGTATGCCGAGGGCCGCGTAACAGTCACGGACCGACTCGACCAGGACCCGGATGCCGACCAGGTCGTAGATGTCGCCGAACTCGCGGCCGCGGACGATCATCTTCTGGTAGATCGAGTAGTAGTGCTTCGGCCGGCCGGTGACGGTCGCCTTCACCTTCGCGGCGCGCAGGTCCTCGTGGACCTGGTCGATGACGGAGGCCAGATACTCGTCGCGGGACGGCGCGCGCTCGGCGACCAGCCGGACGATCTCGTCGTACACCTTCGGGTGCAGGGTCGAGAACGCGAGGTCCTCGAGCTCCCACTTGATCGTGTTCATACCCAGCCGGTGGGCCAGCGGGGCGTAGATCTCCAGCGTCTCGCGGGCGATCCGCTCCTGCTTCTCCTGCCGCAGGAACCCGAGCGTGCGCATGTTGTGCAGCCGGTCGGCGAGCTTGATCACCAGGACCCGGATGTCCTTCGACATCGCGACGACCATCTTGCGGATCGTCTCGGCCTGCGCGGACTCGCCGTACTTGACCTTGTCCAGCTTGGTCACGCCGTCGACGAGCATGGCGATCTCTTCGCCGAAGTCGCGGGTCAGCTCCTCGACCGTGTACGGCGTGTCCTCGACGGTGTCGTGCAGTACGGCGGCGCACAGCGTCGGCGCGGTCATACCGAGCTCGGCGAGGATCGTGGCGACCGCGAGCGGATGCGTGATGTACGCATCGCCGCTCTTGCGCAACTGGCCGGTGTGGTACTTCTCGGCGGTCCGGTAGGCGCGCTCGATCAGCCCGAGATCAGCCTTGGGGTGCGTCGCACGGACGACCCGGAACAGCGGCTCGAGCATCGGCGCGCGGTTCGGATGCCGGGTGCCGCCGAGGCGGGCGAGCCGGGCACGGACCCGGGCCGGCGCGATCCGCGGCGGCTGGACCGGTGGGGTCGCGGCCTGGGCAGGCGGTTGGGACGCAGGCGTCGGCGAGACCGGGCGCACCGGTGACGGCGCGCGCGGGGGCTCCTGCGGTACGGCGTTCGGCACCGCAGATGTCATCGCCGGGTCTTCGCCCACGTTTGTGTCCCTCCGCCGACAGACCACCAGTCTAGAGGTCGTTGCCCAACCAGGCAGACCCGCCTGTGGACAACACGCCGGGTCAGCTCCCGACTGCGGAGAGTTTGCCCGATTTCAGACCGTCAACAGAGAGCTGACCTGCTCGCCCTCGAGCCGCTTCCGGCCCGGGAGGAACGAGAGCTCGAGCAGAACCGCCGTACCCGCGACCTCGGCGCCGCAGCGGCGGATCAGCCGGAGGCAGGCCTCGACCGTGCCGCCGGTAGCGAGCACGTCATCGATAACCAGGACCCGGTCACCGGGCGTGAACGCGTCCTGGTGCACCTCGATGGTCGCCTCGCCGTACTCCAGCGCGTACGACTCCTCGTACGTCGCTCCCGGCAGCTTGCCCTTCTTGCGCACCGGCACGAACCCGGCACCGAGGGCGAGCGCGACCGGGGCGGCCAGGATGAACCCGCGCGCCTCGATGCCGACCACCTTGTCGACCACCGGGTTGCCGTCGTCGTCCGTCCCCGCCGCCGCCAGTGCCTGCACCACCTGCGCGAAGCCGGTGTGGTCGGCCAGCAGCGGGGTGATGTCCTTGAACACCACCCCCGGCTGCGGGTAGTCCTGAATATCGCGAATGCCGTCGGCAAGAACCTGCTCGAGCGACCGCATCACTTACCGCGCTTCGACCGCGGCTTGCGCGTCGGCTGCGGACGCCCGGCCGCCGTCGCCTTCATCGGCCGCGTCGACGGGGTCGGCGCCGTACCGGTGGCCCGATCCGCCTTCCGCGGTGTAGACGTCGGCGTGTCCTGTACGGCGGAACGCGGCGCGGCTCCCGCCGTGGCCACCGCGACCGGGGCCGCCGTGGCTGCAGCGGCCGTCTGGGCCTTCTTCGCCGACACGCGCTTGTTCAGCGCCTTCATACCCGGCTCGCGCTCCTTGAAGACCGCGAGCAGCGACGGCGCGATGAAGATCGACGAGTACGCACCGACGGCGATACCGACGAACAGCGCCAGCGACAGGTCCTTCAGCGGGCCGGTGCCGAGCACGACCGTACCGACGACGAGGATCGCGCCGACCGGGAGCAGTGCGGTGACCGTGGTGTTGATCGACCGGACCACCGTCTGGTTGACCGCGAGGTTGGTCGCGTCGGAGTACGTGAACCGGTTCGACCCGGTGATGCCGCGGGTGTTCTCGCGGACCTTGTCGAACACCACGACGGTGTCGTACAGCGAGTATCCGAGGATCGTCAGTACGCCGATCACGGTCGCCGGTGTCACGTCGAAGCCGACCAGTGCGTACACACCGACGGTGATCGTGACGTCGTGGATCAGAGCGATGATTGCGGCCATGGAGGCCTTGGCTTCTCGGAAATACAGCCAGATCACCGCGAACACCAGGACCAGGAACACGATCAGCGCGAGAATCGCCTTGTTGGCGATCTGCTGACCCCAGGACGCGCCGATCTGCTGCGAGGTCACCTGCTCGGCGGGGATGCCGGCTTCCTTGGCGATCGCCGCCCGCACGTTGCCGACGTCGGCCTGCTGGAGGGGCTTGGTCTGGACCCGGACCTTGTTGTTGTTGATCGTGGTGACGACCGGGTCGCCGAGGCCCTTGGCGTTGGTCGCCTTCACCGCGGCGGTGAAGTCGTCCACAGTGCTGTCGGTGACCTTCACGGCCGCGTCGTACTCGACGCCGCCCCGGAACTCGATACCGAGCGCCAGACCGCGGGCGAACAGACCGCCCAGCGAGATGACCACAAGGGCGATCGAGAGGCTGAACCAGAACTTACGATGGCCGATGAAGTCGTAGGAGACCTCACCGCGGTGCAGCTTGGCACCGATCTGTCCGAGCTTCGACATCAGACCTCCCCTCCGAGCGGCTTGCGCGTCGACGGCGTCTTCCGCGGCCGGGCCGACGGTTTCGTCTGTCCTGGTAGTCGTTCGACGCCGAGATGCTCCGGATCCAGGCCGGACAGCTTGTGCCCGTGGCCGAAGAAGTCGGTCCGGGCCAGCAGCGTGACCATCGGCTTGGTGAACAGGAACACCACGACCAGGTCGATCAGGGTGGTCAGGCCGAGTGTGAACGCGAACCCGCGGACGCTGCCGATCGCCAGCACGTACAGCACGATCGCGGCGAGCAGCGAGATCGAGTCGGCCGCGATGATCGTGTGCTTGGCTCGGGCCCAGCCGGTCTCCACCGAGGAGCGCAGACTGCGGCCTTCACGCACTTCGTCCCGGAGTCGTTCGAAGTAGATGATGAACGAGTCCGCGGTGATACCGACGGCCACGATCAGACCGGCGATACCGGCCAGCGTCAGCGTGAAGCCGATCGCCTTGCCGAGCAGGATCACCAGTGACCCGGTGAGGATGCCGGCGACGACGAGTGAGAACACCACGACGATGCCCAGACCGCGGTAGTACAGGAAGCAGAAGAGCACGACCAGGGCGAGGCCGATCAGACCGGCCCAGATACCCGCGGAGAGCTGGTCGCCACCGAGCTGCGGCGACACGGTCTCGACCGAGGAGATGTCGAACTTGACCGGCAGCGAGCCGTACTTCAGCACGTTGGCCAGGTCGCGCGCCTCGGCCTCGGTGAAGGTACCGGTGATCTGCGCCTGACCACCCGGGATCGGGTTGTCCACGCTCGGGGTCGAGATGGTCTTGCCGTCCAGCACGATCGCGAACAGGTTCTGGCCCTGGCCCCGCTGCGAGATGTTCTGCGTGGCCTTGAGGAACTTGCTGCCGCCCTCGCTGGTGAACTTCAGGTTGACCTGCCACTGCAGACCGTTCTGCGGGATGCCGGCGCTGGCGTCCGACAGGTCGGTACCCGCGAGGATCGCCGGGCCGAGCAGGTACTTGTACTGCCCGTTCTGGTCGCAGGAGAAGATCGCCGTCTTCGGGTTGTCGACCTGCTTGTCGCCGCACTTGAACGTCGCGAACGCCGCCTGCGTGGCCGCGTCCGGCGTGTAGTTCAGCGGGTCACCGGAGGCAGTGGCCGGTGTCGACGGCGTCGCGGCCGGCGTGCTCGGCTTCGGCGTCGTGCTCGCCTTGGGGGTAGGCGTCGGCGTCGCGTCGGCGAGCGCGCTGGTCCAGGCCCGGCCCTTCGGCGTACTGCTGGTGGTCGGCTTGATCGTGGTGCTCGCCTTCGGCGTGGTGCTTGCCTTCGGCGTCGTCGTCGGCTTCGGCGTGGTGCCCGGAGTCGGGGTCGGCGACGGAGTGGGCGCCGGCGCGGTCGCCTGCGCGCCGAGCACGATCCGGAAGTACAGCAGGGCGGTCTGGCCGACCTGCGACACCAGGGATTCCTTCGTGGCGCCCGGAACGGCCACGTTGATGTGGTTCGTCCCGGAGGTGGTGATGTCGGCCTCGGCCACACCGGCGCCGTTGACGCGCTGGCCGATGATGTTCTTCGCCTCGTTCAACTGGTCGGCAGTCACCTTGCCCTTGCCGTCGAACGTGCTGGCGGTCAGCGTGATGGTGGTACCACCGCGCAGGTCCAGTCCGAGCTTGGGCTTCCAGGTCTTGGTCAGCGCCATGATGCCGAACAGCAGGACCACGACCACCGCCAAGGCGATCAGGCTCCGCCCGGGGCGGGATGTCGACGAACTCGTTGCCACGTCAGATTCAACCTTCGTACTTCTGGGCGCGCCGCACCGTCAGGTGGACGCCGAACGCCGCGCCGCAGGCTGGTGGGACGGAATTCAGTTCTCGGTGTGCGTCGGCGGCAGCTTCGGCGTGTCCTGCACCTTGCCGTCGGCCTTGTCGCGACCCGTGTCCGGTACGTCGACGCGGGAGGCGTCGGCCGAGGTCTCGTCCGCGGAGTCGGCGGCTGCCTCGTCGGCGCTGTCGGCGTCGTCGGCGGTGTCCTCTTCCGGGACCACCCGGCCGATCGCGGCCTTGACGACCTGAACCAGCACGCCCTCGGAGATCTCGAGCGTCACGTACTCGTCGTCGGTCTCCTCGACGATGCCGACCAGGCCGCTGGTGGTGATCACCTTGCTGCCCGGGGCGAGCGCGGCGACGGTGTCAGCCTGACGCTGGCGCTGCTTCTTCTGCGTGCGGCTCATGAACCAGATCATTCCGACGATCAGGATCAGCGGTAGCAGCAGCGTGATGCCGCCGCCCCCGGAGGAGGCCATCGGTACGGCGAGGAGTTGCATCGGGTCTCAGAATCCTTTGTCGATCGGCAATACGGGCGTCCGGCACGCTCTGCTCGAAGCGTGCAGGTCGCAGCGGAATGACCTGGAGGTCAGGCCACCGGGGAGTCTAACCCTGAGCGGCAACAAGTACCTCATGACACCGGGTCACGTTTGAATTACTCAGTACAGAAGTAACTACGCTCCGGCGCCCGCGGACGTTCCCCGAACGTCCGCTGTTCAGTTGGGTCGAACTCCTTAGTCCTCATCGGTGTCGAAGAGCGTGTCGGCGAACGTCGCGCCCTTCGGGACCTTCAGCCCGATATGCCGCCAGGCCGCGGGCGTGGCGACGCGACCGCGCGGCGTACGGGCCAGATAGCCCGACCGGACCAGGAATGGTTCGGCCACTTCCTCCACGGTCTCACGTTCTTCGCCTACCGCAACCGCGAGCGTGGAAAGACCGACCGGTCCACCCCCGAAACGACGGCACAAAGCGTCGAGAACGGACCTGTCGAGCCGGTCGAGGCCCATTTTGTCCACTTCGTACAGCTCGAGGGCCGATTTCGCCAGCGCGAGAGTGATGATGCCGTCGGCTCGTACCTCTGCGTAGTCACGGACGCGGCGGAGCAGCCGGTTCGCGATCCGCGGCGTACCGCGGGAGCGCGACGCGATCTCGGCCGCGCCCTCCGGGGTGATGTCGACCTCGAGCAGCGCGGCCGAGCGGTTGACGATCTTCTCCAGCTCGTCGGACTCGTAGAACTCCAGGTGACCGGTGAATCCGAACCGGTCCCGCAACGGCCCCGGCAGCAGACCGGCGCGGGTCGTCGCCCCGACGAGCGTGAACGGCGGGATCTCGAGCGGGATCGCGGTCGCGCCCGGGCCTTTGCCGACGATCACGTCGACGCGGAAGTCCTCCATCGCCATGTACAGCAGCTCTTCGGCCGGCCGCGACATCCGGTGGATCTCGTCGAGGAACAGTACTTCGCCCTCGCTCAACCCGGACAGGATCGCGGCCAGGTCGCCGGCGTGCTGGATCGCCGGGCCGCTCGTCACGCGCAGCGGGGCGGACAGCTCGCTGGCGATGATCATCGCCAGCGTGGTCTTGCCCAGACCGGGTGGGCCGGACAGCAGCACGTGATCAGGCGCCCGGTTGCGCCCCCGGGCCGCGTGCAGCACCAATTCGAGCTGCTCGCTGACCCGGCGCTGACCGCCGAACTCGGCCAGGGTGCGCGGCCGGAGCGCGGACTCGATCTTGCGTTCCTCGAGATCCACCGCATCGGCGGACACCAGCGGCCGGACGTTGTCTTCCATCTCTTACGCCTTCGAGAGCACGCGCAGGGCCGCGCGCAGCAGGTCGGGGACGGCCGGGTTGGGGCTGTCGGCGGCGAGCGGTGACACCGCGGTGACCGCGTCCTCGGCGTCGCGGGCCGAGTAGCCCAGACCGACCAGACCGGCGGCCACCTGCTCCCGCCACGCCTCCTGCGTCTGCAGGGGCCGGCCGGTCACCGTCTTCGACGGCGCACCGATCTTGTCCTTCAGCTCGAGCACGATCCGCTGGGCGCCCTTCTTCCCGATACCCGGCACCTTCACGAGTACGACGAGATCCTCGGTCGCGACCGCCTGGCGCAGCTGGTCGGGGCTGAGCACCGCGAGCGCCGCCTGGGCCAGCTTCGGGCCGACGCCGGATGCGGTCTGGAGCAGCTCGAACAGGTTCTTCGCGTCGTCGTCGGCGAACCCGTACAACGTCAGCGAGTCCTCGCGAACCACCATGGACGTGGAGATCCGGGCTTCCTGCCCCGGCCGCAGACCGGCCAGCGTGCCCGGGTCGCAGTACACCTGCAGGCCCACTCCCCCGACCTCGACGACGGCGCAGTCCACTCCGATGGCCGCCACCGGTCCACGTACAAAGGCGATCATCGCCAACCTCCCGTTCCCGTGCTCACCGCTTGCCCTGCTGGGCCGCCGCCGCGGCCCGCAATCTTGCCACCTGCAGACGGGACTGCGCCTGCGCCAGAGCCTCCAGATTCGACCGGCTGGAGGCGGCCTCCTGCAGCTTGCTGGCCACGCCGCCGCGCCACACCTGACAGATCGCCAACGCCAGCGCGTCGGCGGCGTCGGCAGGCGTCGGACGCTCGCTCAGCTTGAGGATCCGGGTGACCATCGTGGTCACCTGCTCCTTGTCCGCGCGACCCGATCCGGTGACCGCGGCCTTCACCTCGCTCGGCGTGTGCAGCGCGACCGGCAGCCCGCGACGAGCCGCGACGACCATCGCCACTCCGGAGGCCTGCGCCGTCCCCATCACGGTCCGGACGTTGTGCTGCGCGAACACCCGCTCAACCGCGACCGCGTCCGGCTGGTACTTGGCGATCCACTCCTCCAGCTCCGCCTCGATCTGGACGAGTCGCTTGGACACGTCCAGGTCGGCCGGCGTCCGGATCACGCCGACGGCGACCAGCGCAGGGGGCTTCCCCGGCGTACCCTCGACGACGCCGAGGCCGCACCGGGTCAGTCCCGGGTCGACGCCGAGCACCCGCATGGACCACCTCCGAACGTTTGTTCGATAACCCTAGACGGCGGTCTCGCGACTGACGAAATCGACGCGCCGAACTCAGAAGTAGTCGAGCATGTACGGCGTCGGTCCGGCGAAGACGGCATCGAGCGCGGAGTCCGTGGCGGGCGCTCCCCCGGTGATCAGCCCGGCCCCGCGGAGGGCGGCAACCGGCGTACCGGCGTACAGCGCGGCCAGTCCACGAGGGCCGAGGCGAAGGCCATCGGCCGGGTTGTCCGTGGGCTTGAGGCTGCCGGATCCGTTGGCGACCGAGAGGTGCCAGTCGCCGGTGTTCGCGGTCAGGTCGGGGTCGTCGATCCGCAGGTCGGTCTCGAGTACGACGCCGTCCGGGAAGCCGCGCGTCGCGATCGCGGCGGGAGCGTCGGTGAGGCGGAGCATCCAGCGGTTGATGCGGGTGTCGCCGTCCGCCTCGTGCTCGGCGAGGAGATGGATCGGGTCGAACGGCGGGCAGTACGCCTGGACCGACTTCGCGATCGACGAGCCCGAGCCGACGGTCGCCCACAGCGCGCGTGCGGTCTCCTCGGAGCCGGCGATGAGTTCGTCGACGGCCAGGGCGCCTTCGGACCAGTTGTAGACGACGAAGCCGTCGTCGGCGACGTACGCGAAGTTGTCTTCGTCCTCCAGCCAGGACTCGACCTCAGTACGCGGCCAGATCAGCGGACCGCTCGAACGCCTTACCTCGTGGTTCTTCGCGGCGAGCTCCAGGAACAGGGCCGCATCAGCACGACCCGCCTTCCGTACCGCCGTACCTTTGCCGCCCAGCGTGCGCAGGTCGGCGGCCTCGAAGGAGAACTTGTACCTATTACCCGCGAACTCGTAGCCCAAGTGCCGGTAGAGCACAGTCGTCGCGGGATAGAGAGCCGTCAGCGGATACCCCTTGTCGACGCAGCGCTTCAGCACCGCACGCATCATCAGGCTGCCGACACCACGACCGCGGTACTCCGGTGCAACGACGACGCCGGCCACCCCACCCATCGGGACCCGCCGCCCACCCCACCACTGCTCAAACGGCCAGATCCGCGCCGCCGCAACGAGCGCGTCCCCGTCGACCACACCGAGGAACCGCCCGTCCATGAAGGTCAGCGCATTCTTCTGCCACTCGTCCCGATCCCCACCAGGCCCGAACGACCGAATCCGCACCTCCCACACGGCATCCAACTGCTCCTCGACAACGTCCACCACCCGGAGTTCAGTCACCCGCCGACCCTACGTCCAGGCACACCACTCATGCGGACCCATTTGCCGCCTGTTGCCACCGTGTTAGCCGACCAGACCTACTTACCGCGGCGCTCCGCCTGATCGGTAGACCTACTTACCGTTTGCGCGCGCCTGGTCGGTAGACCTACTTACCGTTGCGCGCCGCCTGGTGGGTGGACCTACTTCTTGCTAGCCGACCCGTCCTCGGACATGTTGTCGCTCCCGAGCCCGTCGGCGGACGGCTTCTTGTCGGTGACCCAGAGATGGATGACTCCTTCGACGACCACCGTGCCGTCGTCCCGGGTCGCCTTCACCCGCACCGGCACGTCAGGCCCGGCGGTCCAGGTATCCGGATCGGTCTCGGCCGAGCAGGTCAGATCGGTTGTCGACTTGGCGAGGTACGAAACCTCCATCCCCTTCGGCAACCACCGCTTCCCAGCCGGCACCGTCGCCTCCGCCAACGCCCCCATCGCCGCCTCCAACCCGTTGCACACAGCAATCGCATGCACGGTCCCGATGTGGTTCAACACCGCCCGCCGCTTAGGCAACCGCAACGCCGCAAAGTTAGGACTGACCTGCACAAACCGAGGCCGCACCGACCGAAAGTACGGCGCCTTCCACGCAAACCCCCAAGAAAACACCAACTCCCCACCCGGCACCCCACGCAACCGCTCCCACAACCCCAACACCTGACTACCCATCCCCACATGTTACCCACGAGTCACATCCAAGGTGAAGAGCCAGGATGTACTGCTCCACCAGCTGCGGCCCGCCCCGCGTACGGGGTCTCCTCCCCAACGGCTGCGTCGACGGTCTGTGGGTCGGTGAACGACGCAGCCCTTCGTGTCTTATCTGAACAAGGTGTTCGCGAACGGCGGCTTCCCCGGTCCAGTCGACTCCCCAGACGCCTGGTGATAGAGGAGCCGACAAGCCCAACGACTGCCCGCTCTAAACCGGTCTGCGTCGCGTGCCTCGGCTTCGTAGCAGCGGCATATGAGTCCACCGTGCCGTGGGATGCATGGGGTTCGCTGGCTGTGTGAGATGTGCCTCTTGCGTGGTCGTGGCGCTGGTGGGCTGGGGAGGTTGACGATGTTGGGATGACCTCCTCGTCTCGCCAACAGCATGCCGGTGGCCGACCGGATTCGAATCGCGACACTGGCGCACTCGGCGGAGAGTCCGCTCCCGCTAGTGGATATCTGCTGGACAACGCGCGGGTCGAGGCCGGTGAGCGGTTCGTTTGGTTGGCGGAGTTGTTCGACGGCGTGACGCGTGGGCACTTCGAGCGGCTCGGGGTTGGGGCCGGCTCGCGGTGCTGGGAAGTGGGGGCCGGGGGCACCAGTATTCCGGAGGCGCTGGCGGCGACCGTGGGTCCGACCGGGTATGTGCTGGCTACGGACATCGACCCGTCGTGGTTGAAGGCGGGTGACGGGTACGACGTACGCCGGCACGACGTCGCCGCTGATCCGGCGCCGGAGCCGGGGACGTTCGATCTGGTGCACGCGCGGCTCGTGCTGGTCCATGTGCCTGATCGGGCTCGGGCGTTGGCGACGATGGCGGCGGCGTTGAAGCCCGGCGGCTGGCTGCTGATCGAAGATGCAGATACTGCTCTGCAGCCACTCGCGTGCGTGGACGACAGCGGCCCCGAGCAACAGCGCGCCAACCGGCTCCGCGACGCGATCCGGGAACTGCTGACGCGCCGAGGCGCAGACCTGCGCTACGGCCGGACCCTGCCACGGGCGTTGCGCGAGGCCGGCTTGGTAGACGTCGCCGCGTCGGGCTCGTTCCCGGTCGGCGGCCCGGCCTGCAACCGGCTGGAGGCCTCCACAATCCGGCACGTACGCCGCGAACTACTCGAGGCCGGCCTGACCGACGCCACCGAACTCGACGCCCACCTCGCCGCCATCGACGCCGGCAAACTCGACCTAACCCTCGCCCCACTGATCTCAGCCTGGGGCCGCCGCCCGGAGAAGCAGCCGCCCACACACGGCTAGATGCAGATGCAGGCGTTGTCCGTTCCGGGGTATCGGCGTCGGACTCCGGCGGACACGCGCGCGAGACGGATCTACCCCGCCGAAGGCGGCCAACAGAACAGCCGCCGCGAAGCGGCGACCGCTCCAGGCGACAGGCGGACGACTCCGCCACACACGATCACGCGACACGACGGTCCGCGCCCGGCCGAAGGCGGCTAACAAGACAGCCGACGCGAAGCGGCGTCCTATCCCGGCGGCGAGCCTGGTACGCCGGCGGACACGCTAGCGAGCGGGGTCCGCACCGCCGAAGGCGGCCAACAAGACAGCCGAAGCGAAGCGGCGTCCTTTCCCGGTGGCGGCGTGGGACGCGGCGGACGTGCGAGCGGGCGGGGTCCGCTCCGCCGGAGGCGGCTAACAAGACAGCCGACGCGAAGCGGCGTCCTTTCCCGGGTGGCGGGTGTGGGACGCCGGCGGATACGCGAGCCAGCGAGGTCCGCGCCGCCGAAGGCGGCTAACAAGGCAGCCGACGCGAAGCGGTGTCCTTTCCCGGGTGGCGGGGGTGGGACGCCGGCTTTTGGTTGGCAACTTTTGGGGGGTGGGGGGCATCTTTCTGGTAGTTGTGTCTTCGTTTTGGGGGGAGAGCGGGATGGTGGGGAAGCGGTCTGGTGTGGGGGCTGTCGCGTTGATGGCGCTTGTTGTGGGGTGTGGTGGGCCCAAGGATGCGGGTGACGATGCGCTGGGGAGTACGCCGACGCCCGCGCCGTCGCAGTCCTCGGTGCCGACTCCGGTCAGGCCTTCAACGGTCGCCACGGACACACCGTCGGCGATCTTGGACAAGCCGACCATCGGTGTGCCGTCTTCGGGCAGCGTCGCGGGTCTGTCGGCAAAGGTGATCCTTGCCAAGACTCAGGCTGCCGCGAAGGCCGCAACCAGTGTGCGGATGAAGGGTGCCGTGTCCGACGGTAAGGAGCGGATGGTGCTCGACGTTCGGGTCACCAAGAACGGTGGCCAGGGGTCGATCACGACCAGCGACGGTGGGATGTCGGTGATGGTGATCGGCAAGACGGCGTACCTGAAGATGAGTAACAAGTTCTGGCAGTCGCAGACCAAGTCCAAGGCCGAGGCGGACGCCATCGTCGGGCTGATCGCCGGTCGCTGGATCAAAACGACGATGAGCGACAAGGATCTCGGCAACTTCGCGCTGTTCGCCAGCAAGGCCGAGTTCTTCGACACGCTGTTCGAGCCGAGCGGCGCGGTCAAGAAGACCGCACCCAAGACCGTCGACGGCGTCCCCGCGATCGGCCTCGGCGACGGCGACGGGACGCTCTGGGTCGACACCGCCACCGCGCGCCCGGTCAGCCTCGAATCCGGCAGCGACAAGCTGAGCTTCAGCGAGTACAACCAGGTCACAACGCCGAAGGCCCCTCCGGCGAGTCAGGTGATCGACGGAAAGGCCCTCGGGATGTGACGTTCGGGGTCAGCCGACCTCGGCCATGATCTCGTCGGAGACGTCGAAGTTGGCGTAGACGTTCTGTACGTCGTCGCTGTCCTCGAGGGCGTCGATCAGGCGGAAGATCTTGGCGGCGCCGTCGGCGTCGAGCTCGACGGTCATCGACGGGACGAACTGGACGTCGGCAGAGTCGTAGTCGATGCCGGCGTCCTGCAGGGCCGTCCGGGCCGCGACCATGTCGGTGGCCTCGGTGACGACCTCCCAGGAATCGCCGAGGTCATTGACCTCGTCGGCGCCGGCCTCGAGCACGGCCTCCATCACGTCGTCCTCGGACAGCGACTTCCCGTCCTGCTCCTTGGCGACGACGATGACGCCCTTGCGGTTGAACAGGTACGCGACCGAGTTCGGGTCGGCGAGCGAGCCGCCGTTCCGCGTCATCGCCGTGCGGACGTCCGCGGCGGCCCGGTTGCGGTTGTCGGTCAGACACTCGACCAGCATCGCCACGCCGTTCGGGCCGTAGCCCTCGTACATGATCGTCTGGTACTCCGCGCCGCCCGCTTCCGCACCGGATCCGCGCTTGACCGCGCGGTCGATGTTGTCGTTCGGGACCGAGGACTTCTTCGCCTTCTGGATGGCGTCGTACAGGGTCGGGTTCCCGCCAGGGTCGCCACCGCCCATCCGGGCGGCCACCTCGATGTTCTTGATCAGCTTCGCGAAGAGCTTGCCGCGCTTCGCGTCGATGACGGCCTTCTTGTGCTTCGTGGTGGCCCACTTGGAGTGGCCTGACATGGCGAACCCAACCCTTCTACCTACAACCTCGACTCAGAGGGTCCGGACCAGCTCGGCGAAGTAGCCGTGCAGCCGCGCGTCCCCGGTCATCTCCGGGTGGAACGACGTGGCGAGCAGCCGGTCGTGGCGGACCGCGACGATCCTACCTGCGGCAGGGCCCGACCTCACCGTCGAGAGTACCTCCACGTCCGGCCCGACCCGCTCCACCCACGGTGCCCGGATGAATACGGCGTGGTACGGCGCCTCGAACGCGGCTCCCAGCCCGGGGAACTCCAGGTCCGCCTCGAACGAGTCGACCTGCCGCCCGAACGCGTTCCGGCGTACCGTCACGTCCAGCCCGCCGAGGGTCTCCTGATCGGCCGTCCCGCCGGTGATCTTGTCCGCGAGCATGATCATCCCGGCGCAGGTGCCGAACACCGGCATCCCGTCCGCGATCCGCTTCTGCAGCGGCTCGAACAGCTCGAACGTCCGCGCCAGCTTGTACATGGTGGTCGACTCGCCACCCGGCAGCACCAGCGCGTCGACCTGCTCGAGCTCGGACGGACGACGCACCGGACGGCCCTCGACACCGACCTGTGTCAGCATCGCCAGATGTTCGCGCACGTTCCCTTGCAGCGCGAACACGCCGATGACCGTCATAGCGTCACCCTTCGTTGCCAGTTGACCGTGACCTCGATCCGGCCCTCGTCGAAGACGGCCGGCAGGTCGTTGCGGTGCAGCAGCTCGAGTACGTCGTCCAGCAGCGGCTCGCCGGGCGCGACGTTGGCGGTGTCCGGGTGCCAGAGCTTGAGCTCGAGCATGCCGAAGTCGACCGCGTGCCAGACGTCGGTGTCGGTGAAGAACAGCAGCCCCTGCGGGCCCTCCGCGGCCTCGAGCACCTGCCGGGCCTCATGGTGGTCCGACGTGTACCGAACCACCACGACGCCCAGCTGCTCGAGCTCCGCGAGTACTGCGTCCAGCCGGTCGGTGTCGGTGCTCGCCGGCCAGGTCTCGGCGTCGGCGTTGACGTCCATGACTGCCTCACCGATCAGCAGCGGCACCAGCGCGTCCGCGTCCATCGCCGGTGCGTCCTCGCGGACCGCCTCCGTCAGTGCGGCGGTGATGGCGGCGTGGTCGGCGTACCCGGACCGCACCAGGACGCGGGCCAGGCCGCGCAGTTCCCGGGCGGTCCGTTCGTCCACCGACTGCAGGTTGCTACTCACTTACCCAGGCTACTTCACGCCTCCGGCGGTGACCGAAACCTGCAGCTGACGCTGGAAGATGATGTAGACGACCAGAACCGGCGCCACCGTGATCACCACGGCCGCGAACAGCGCGCCGAAGTCCACCGCATAACCGGCCTGCGACGCGAACGACGCCATGCCCTGGGAGAGCACGTAGTTCTTCGAGTCGGTGTTCAGGGCGACGGGGAGCAGGAACTGGTTCCACAACCCGAGGAAGTTGAAGATGGCAACCGACGCCATCCCCGGCCGCGCCATCGGCAGCATCACCGAGAAGAACGTGCGCCACTCGCCGGCCCCGTCGATCTGCGCCGCCTCGTAGATCTCGCCCGGCAGCGCCTTGAAGAAGGAGTGCAGGAAGAAGACGGTGAACGGCAGCGCGAACGCGACGTAGGTGACGATCAGCCCAGGCAGGGTGTTGAGTAGGCCGAAGTTCTTCAGCGTGAAGAACAGCGGCACGATCGCCAGGAAGACCGGGAACGTCAGGCCGGCCAGCATCGAGTAGTAGATCAGCCGGTTACCGGGGAACGTGAACCTGGCCAGCACATACGCACACATGGCGCCGAGGATCATCACCAGCACCAGTGCGCAGCCCACGACGATCACGGTGTTCGCGAAGTAGCGACCGATGCCGGCCGTCGTCCAGGCGTTGGCGTAGTTCTCGAACCGCAGCTTGTGCGGCAGCGTCAGCGGGTTGCCCAGGACCTCCTGCGTCGACTTGAACGAGGACAGCAGCGTCCACAGCAGTGGGAGGATCACCAGCAGCGACCACAGGATCAGCGCGATGTGGGCGGTCGTGGCGACGCCCTTGCCCTCGCGCGACCCCTTGCCGGGTACGCGGGACTCGGCGACCAGGTCGGCCCGGTCGGCGGTAGTGGTTGTCATCGTCGTACCTTCCGCTCACGTCCGCCGGTCAGGGCGTTCACGACGAAGACCAGGAGCGCGAACAGCATCGTCACCGCGGCCAGGACCACGCCCATCGCGGTCGAGTAACCGAACTGCCCCTTGGTGAAGGCAGTGGTGAACAGCTGCTGGGGCATGACCAGGGTCGAGTTCTGCGGCCCGCCGCCGGGGTTCAGCGCCTGCATGTAGACGAAGGCGTCGAGAGCGGCGATACCGAGGTAGATGTAGGCCGTCTGCACGTTGTCCCGGATCAGCGGCACCGTGATGGACAGCGCCGTACGGAACCGGCCGGCGCCGTCGATGCGGGCCGCCTCGAACACCTCGGGGTCGATCCCCCGGATGGCGGCGATGAACAGCACCATGTAGAAGCCGACGAAGCCCCAGATCATCACGAACATCGAGGCAGGCATCGCGGTCCGCGCGTCACCGAGCCAGGCATAGTTCTCGAACTGGTGCAGCCCGATCTTCGACAGGACGGCGTCCAGGATGCCCGAGCCCGGCGTGAACACCTGGGCCCAGATCAGGCCGATCACGATCGCGGGGATCACGTACGGGAAGAACGAGACGATCCGGTAGTAGCCGGAATTGCGCAGCCCGCGGACGGTCCCGGTGCCCGAGCCGCCGATCGTCACCAGCGTGGCCAGTGTCAGCGCCAGCACGATCGTCACGATCGGCACGACGATCGCGAGCTCGATGTTGTTGCGGACGGCCTTCAGGAAGATGTCGTCGTGGAACAGCTTGACGTAGTTGTCGAAGCCGATGAAGTTCTGCCCCGCGCTGAAACCGGACCAGTCGGTCAGCGAGTAGTACAGCGCCTGCACGAACGGCGAGACCACGAAGACCACAAACACCGCCAGCGGCAGGCCGAGGAACACGACCATGAAGCTGACCCGGTCGAAGGTCAGCGGCCGGCGGCGCCGGGGGGCGGGTCGCTTGGACCCGCCCTCCGTCACGACATCTTGCGTCATGGTCACTTGGTGACCGGAATCTTCTTGACGGAGCTGTCGTTCCGCACCTTGTCGGTGATCTGCTGCAGGCCCTTGGTCAGGCCCGCCGCGTCCAGCTGGCCGGACAGGAACGAGTTCCAGACCACCAGCTGGTCGGTGTTCATGCCGTACAGGCCGAACACCTGGTAGTCGAAGACGTTCGTGCCGGCGGCGTCCAGCATCGCGGTCTGCGACTGCAGCGCGGTCGAACCGAAACCGTCGGCGGGCACCAGGCCCTTGACGATCGTCGGCGCGAGCCGGGTCTTGGCGAAGTTGGTCGCCGCGTCCTTGGACAGCATGGCCCGCAGCAACTCCTTGCCGCCGGCGGCGTTCTTGCCCTTGGCCGGGACGATGAACGGCTCACCGGCCGCCGAGCGCAGCGACTCGTACGGGAGCTTCGGGCTCTCGGTCAGGGTCGGCTCCGGGACGCCCTTCATGTCGAAGCCCGACTTGGTGGCCTTCTTCATCTCGTTCTCGATCCACGAGCCCGAGGGGTAGAGGATGGCCTGCTGGTCGTTGCTCCACTTCGCCTGCGCGGCGGTGAACTGCGTACCGGCGCCGCCGGGCACGAAGTACCCGTTCTTGACCATGGTCTCCATGGCCTTGAAGATGCCCTGGAACTGCGGCATCGACCAGCAGTTCTCCTTAAGGTTCTCCAGCGCCAGCCGGACCTCGTCGCCACCCTCCTTGATGGCGCCGTCGACGGCCATCGTGTGGTAGTAGGTGGCGGCTTCCTTGCCCCAGACGAACAGGTACTTGCCCTTGGCCTTGGCCTTGGCGCCGAGGTCGAGCAGGCCGTCGTACGTCTTCGGCGGCTCCCAGCCGTTCGCCTTGAACAGGCTGTCGGAGTACCAGATGCCGTACAACGTCAGCACGTAGTTCATCGCGACGAACTTGCCGTCGAAGGTACCGGGGTTCTTGGCGCCCGGGTACAGGGTGTCGGCGATCTTCGTGCCCTCGTAGTTGTTGGCCTCGAAGACATCGTCGAGCGTCGCCAGCTGGTCCAGGATCGTGTTGAAGCCGATCTGGTTCGCGCCGGAGTTGTCGATCAGGTCCGGCGGGTTGCCGCCGACGAAGCGCGGCTGCAGCTGCTGGGCGATCTGGGTGGACGGGGCGACCTTGAACGTCGATCCCGCCTGCTTCTTCTGCGCGATGTCGGCCGCGAACGTCACGTAGTCGTAGCCGTAGCCGCCGTTGAAGATCACCGCGTCGACGCTCGACTTGTCCGCCATGCCGAACGGGTTGTCCGCGCTCTTCGCCCCGCCCTGCGAGGAGTTGTCGTTGCTGCTGCCGCTGCCTGCGCAGCTGGCCAGCACGCCACCGAGGGGAAGCACCGCGGCCGCCGCCAGGCTCCCTTTCAGGAGACTCCGTCGTCCGATCTTGCTGGTCTCGCTCATTTGGTCCTGCCTCTTCTCACTAGTTTCCCGACGGTGCTCATGACACCTGCCCCTTGTGGTGAGCCTCCCCCGCTTCGCAGCCGGCCAGCGCTCGTCGCGGCTCGTTGCCCACGTATCAGCCGCACGATATTGGCAACGAGGCGCACTCCGACGCGCTGCTGCCCGAGGCGATTACGCATTGTCTTTGCCAAAGTCGTTCGACGTCAAGCCTCGCCACGGCGAGCCCCGGACCCTGCGACTGGCGGCCGAACAACCCGATTTACGCCTGCGACACTCGTCCCCCACGCTCGCCGTCCTGCACCGGAGTCGCGACCGACGCGCCGAATCCGATCCCATTTCGTGACCTCGAAGCAATTGCCTCGATACTTGTCCTGACAATGTGGGCCGCAGGCAACCGAACCCGGATTACCCGGTTCAGCGGCGAGGTTTCGGCCGCTTGGTCGGGATCGCGGTGAGCGGATCCTCCGGCCACGGATGGCGGGGATAGCGGGCTCGCAAATCGGCTCTGACCTGGGGATAACCCTGTTTCCAGAACGAGGCGAGATCGCTGGTGATCGCGACCGGGCGCCGGGCCGGCGACAGCAGGTGCAGGACGACCGGGACCCGACCGTCTGCCACAACTGGAGTGGCAGTCCAGCCGAACACCTCCTGCAGCTTCACAGCGAGGACCGGCGGCTCGGCACCGTCGTACGTGAGTCGAACCTCTGAGCCCGACGGGACCTTGAGCCGTTCCGGTGCGAGTTCGCCGAACCGGGCTGCCGTGGGCCACGGCAGCAGTCGCCGGAGTGCCGAAGCCACGTCGATGTGGGCAAGATCGCGCGCGCCGCGCACCGAGGCGAGCTCGGTCCCCAGCCAGTCGTCGAGCTGGGCGAGGAGTGCCTCGTCATCGACCGCGGGCCACGGGGGTCCGAGGTGGGCATGGCAGAACGCGAGCCGTTCCCGCAGGGCGATCGCGGCGTCCGACCAGCGCAGTACGGACAGACCGCTGCGCCGGATGCCGTCGCGGACGGCCGCTTGGACCAGCAGCGGGTCGGGCTTCGTCAGCGGTACGTCGTTGAGCACGATCGCACCGAAGGTCTCCACCCGCCGCGTCACGATTCGCCCGTCGTCCCAGCGGATCTGGTCCGTGGTCGAGACGAGGTCGCCGGCGATGTCTCGCGCTGTCTGCTCATCGATCGGTGCGGCGGAACGGATCCTGGCATCGGCGCGACCGGGAGCCCGGTCGGCAACCGCGATCGCCAGCCAGGCCGTGGTCCGCAGCGGAGACTGCGGATCGAGCGCGGCACCCGTACCACCAGACATCTGGTACGTCGCTGAGTCGGCCGCCCGGATCCGCGCGATCCGATCCGGATATGCCAGGCCGACCACAACCCCCACCGCAAGATCGTCCGGAAGCACGCGCGTCCCACCACCAACCGCCGTCCGCACTCCGCCACCAGCCGCCGTCCCCACTCGGCCACCAGTCGCCGTCCGCACCCCGTCGCCGCCCGACGGGTCGCCGCCCGACGGGTCGCTGGCCGACGGGTCGCTGGCCGACGGGTCGCTGGCCGACGGGTCGCTGGCCGTCGGGCCGCCGGCCGTCGTGGGCTCGTCGCGTCCGTCGGGTCCCCGCCGAGCTACATCGCCTCGGCCAAGGCGCTTCGCCTCTTCTCGCCAGCGGGCCGTTGCTCCGCGGTCCTGGCCACGGCGGAGGGCTCGCCACCGAGCCGGCAGGTCGTCGCCGAAGTCGCGGCCGGAGTCGTCCGAGAGCATCGCGACGACCTCGCGGGCCCGGTCGGCGCCGACCCGGGGCGACCCGTCGAGCAATGCACGAGCCAACCGGGGATGCGCCCCGATCGCCGCCATCTGCCGTCCCCGCTCGGTGATCCGGCCTTCGTCGTCAATGGCATCGAGGCGGCGCAGCAACTCGGTCGCCGCAGTCATCGCCACCACCGGCGGCGCCTCGAGCAAGGTCAGACCGTCGCCACCCGGGGCACCCCACGCCGCGAGGTCGAGAGCGAACGCGGCCAGATCGGCGATCGCGATCTCCGGCGCCGGATGATCGTCGAGATGCGTGTGGTCGGTGGCAGACCAGCACCGATAGACCCGGCCGGGAGCCTCCCGCCCGGCGCGACCCGCTCGCTGGTCGGCCGACGATTTCGAGACCCGGCAGGTGACCAGCGCACCGAGGCCACGGGACTGATCGGTCCGCGGCTCCCGGGCGAGACCCGAGTCGACCACGACCCTGACCCCGGGCACAGTCAGCGAGCTCTCCGCGACCGACGTGGTGACGACGATCCGGCGAGTGGCCGCCGGCGTCAACGCGCGTTCCTGTTCAGCCCTGGACTGGCGACCGAACAACGGCAGGACATTCTCACCGGCCAACCGACGAGCCACGCCGTTGATCTCGGCCTCCCCCGGGACGAACACCAGGATGTCGCCGTCGTTCTCGGCCAGTGCACGCCGTACGACGGCCGCGACGTGATCGAGCAGGCGCGGGTCGACGCGGCCACCGGGAAGCAGCGGCACCGGGATCGGTGGCGGGACCCACTCGGTCGCCACGTCGAACAGCGCCGCGGACGCGGTGATGACAGGCGCCATGCCTAATGCGCGGCTCAGCCTGACCGTGTCCGGCGTGGCCGATGTCGCGACGAGCGCAAGGTCGTCCCGGAGATTCGCCCGGATGTCGAGGCAGAACGCGAGCAGCAGATCGGCATCGAGGTGCCGCTCGTGGCACTCGTCGATCACGATCGCGGCGACACCCGGCAGCTCCGGGTTCTGCTGCAGACGCCGTACCAGAAGGCCCGTCGTCACGACCTCGACGCGGAGTCCTGGGCCGCCGCTGCGTTCACCGCGCATCGCGTAGCCGATCCGCTGCCCGAGCGGCTCCCCGACCAACTGCGCCAGCCGGGTCGCAGCCGCGCGGGTTGCCATCCTCCGCGGCTCGGCGACGACGATCGTGCCCCCGAGCGCGTCGGCCAGCGCAAGCGGGAGCAGCGAGGTCTTGCCCGATCCGGGCGGCGCGACCAGCACCGCAGTACCGCGGGAACGCACCGCGTCGACCGTGGCAGGCAAGACTGCCCGAACAGGCAGGTCCGCCCCCGGCACAGACGTTTCAGGCAGCACGCCCTGACGCTAGCCGACGGCCCACGCCGCCAGGAGCGGCGTGAGCCGAAACCCTTACCAGCCGCGCTCGGCGAGCCGGTGCGGCTGCGGGATCTCGTCGACGTTGATGCCGACCATCGCCTCGCCCAGGCCGCGGGAGACCTTGGCGATGACGTCGGGGTCGTCGTAGAAGGTGGTGGCCTTGACGATCGCCTCGGCGCGCTGGGCCGGGTTGCCGGACTTGAAGATGCCGGAGCCGACGAACACGCCCTCGGCGCCGAGCTGCATCATCATCGCGGCGTCGGCCGGGGTGGCGATACCGCCGGCGGTGAACAGGACGACGGGCAGCTTGCCGAGCTCGGCGACCTCCTTGACCAGCTCGTACGGCGCCTGCAGCTCCTTCGCGGCGACGTACAGCTCGTCCTCGGGGAGGTTCTGCAGCTTGCGGAGCTCCTGGCGGATCTGGCGCATGTGGGTGGTCGCGTTCGACACGTCACCGGTGCCGGCCTCGCCCTTGGAGCGGATCATCGCCGCGCCCTCGGTGATCCGGCGCAGCGCCTCGCCCAGGTTGGTCGCGCCGCAGACGAACGGCACGGTGAACTGCCACTTGTCGATGTGGTTGGCGTAGTCGGCCGGGGTGAGCACCTCGGACTCGTCGATGTAGTCGACCCCGAGGCTCTGCAGCACCTGGGCCTCGACGAAGTGACCGATCCGGGCCTTGGCCATCACCGGGATCGAGACCGCGTTGATGATCGAGTCGATCATGTCCGGGTCGCTCATCCGGGAGACGCCGCCCTGCGCACGGATGTCGGCCGGGACCCGCTCCAGCGCCATCACCGCGACCGCACCGGCGTCCTCGGCGATCTTGGCCTGCTCGGCGGTGACGACGTCCATGATCACGCCGCCCTTGAGCATCTCCGCCATACCGCGCTTGACCTTTGCGGTACCGGTCTGGTTGTCCTGGGTCACTGCTTCCTCCTGGTCGTGGGGCTCTTCTCCAGATTAGGAGGTGCCGGGCACCTAACCTCAGTCCACCTCGGATCAAGTGGACTGAGTCATCGCGTCGCCCAGCCGGGCGACCACCAGCCGCAGCGTCGCGGGTGGCGCGGTGAACGGGATCCGGATGTGGCGCCGGTCCGTGCCTTCGGGTGTGAACAGGTCGCCTGAGCCGAGCAGGAGGTTCTGCTCGCGTGCCGCCTCGAGCACTCTGCGTGCTCTGGTCTCGGTCAGCTCCAGCCACAGCGTCATACCGCCGGTCGGCGTGGGCCAGGCCACACCGTTCAGCGTCTTCAGTCCAGCCTCCAGTGCGGCCAGGTTGGCGCGGAGACGGGTACGGCGGCGGCCGATCACCTTGTCGAGCTTCGGGACGATCGCCCGGGCCAGCAGGTCGTCCAGCGCACTCGGCGACGCCACGCTGAGCTGTGCGGCCGTGTTGATCCGGCGGCGGAGCTGCCTGCCGGTCCTGACCCATCCGACCCGCAATCCACCCCAAACGGTCTTCGACAGCGACCCAACACTCACAGTCCTGGGATAACGGCTCAGCGGCTCTGCCTGTTGCCCATTCGCCAACCAGAGCGGTCGCATGGTCTCGTCACTGATGAGGGCAGCGCCGTACCGGCGTGCTATCTCCACGACGGTCTGGCGACGATCCGCCGGGAGGCTGAGCCCTGTTGGGTTGTGGTTGTCGGCCTGCAGGTAGATGACCTTCGGGCGATGGCGCCGGCACAGGTGGGCGAGCTGATCGGTGTCCCAGACGCCAGCCGGCCAGCCGGCCACGTCCAGCCGATGCTTGCGCAGCAGATCGAAGGCAGCCGGGTACGTCGGGGTCTCGGTGATAGCTACGCCCGGCCCCAGGTCCAGTCCGGCCAAAGCGGCGTTCAAGCCGGCCGCGGCGCCCACCGTGAGCGTCAACTGTTCCGGCTCGGTCGGTACGCCTTCGATGGTCAACCGCTCCGCCAGCGCTGCCCTGAGCTCAACCGATCCACCTGGCGGCGGTCCATCACCACCCATCGCCTGCGGCAGACCGTCCTGGATGATCTGGGCCGCCGCCTCAGCCACGTCATGCGGCGCGGCCGTGGTCGCGAACCGCAGGTCCAGCACAGGCTGGTCCCCCGCCGTCACCGTGGACGCCGGCGCCACCGGATCCAGCAGCCGGTCCAGTGGACGTACCACAGTCCCGGAACCCCGCTTGGTCTCCAGTACGCCGTCCCGCCGCAGGTTCTCCAACGCCCGTACGACGGTCACCCGGCTGACCCCGAGCCGCTCGGCAAGGACCCGCTCCGACGGAAGCCGCGAACCGATGGACAGGTCGCCGCGCTCGATCCGCCGCAGTACCAGGCCTTCGACCTGCTCCGTCTTCGTACCGTCCGCCGTCTCCAGATCCCCCGCGCGCCACATAAGTCCACTATCCCACCACTGGCCTGATGGCCTCGGACTGTCCGTCCCGGGTGCTTGTATTTGCGTATGGACGAACGGTGGGCGATCGGCCCGGAGGACGGCGGCGGCGCCACGCTCGTCGCGCTGCATCCGGACGGGCAGCCCGCCGGGGAGATCCGGCACGAGCCCGACCTGGTCGCGGCGGTTGCGTCGCGGCCGCACGTCACTCGCTGGGTGTGGCGCTCGTCGGCCGAGATCTATCCGCGCCTGCTTGCCGCCGGAGTCCGGGTCGAGCGGTGCTACGACCTCGAGAACACCGAGGGCCTGCTGCTCGGCCACGAGGGCCGCCTCGGCGAGCCACGATCCGCGGCCGCTGCCTGGGCACGCCTCAGCGGTGCGCCCGTCCCACCAGACCCGCCGATGCGCGCCGTCGTACCGGGTGAGCAGTCGTCGCTGTTCGACATTCCTGCCGAGCCGATCGCGTTCCAGGCCCTGCTCAGGGTGTACGCCGATCAGCTCCGCCGGCACGACCTCGCGGAGCACCCGGACCGGATGCGGTTGCTCACGGCATCGGAATCGTCCGCGATGCTGATCGCCGCCGAGATGGATCGCGCAGGCCTGCCGTGGAGCGCGCAAGCCCATCGCGACGTCCTGAGCGAGCTGCTCGGCGAACGCTTCGGCGGTACGGGCGAACCACGCCGGCTGACCGAGCTCGCGGACGAGATCTCGGCCGCGTTCGGTCATCGGGTCCGGCCCGAGCTGCCGGCCGATGTACTGAAGGCGTTCAAGCAGGCCGGGCATCAGCTGAAGTCGACCCGGCGATGGGAGCTCGAGACGATCGACCATCCGGCGGTCGCGCCATTGGTCGAATACAAGAAGCTGTATCGGATCTACACCGCCAACGGCTGGTCCTGGTTGAACGACTGGGTCCACGACGGCCGCTTCCGCCCCGGCTTCGTCCCCGGCGGCACAGTGTCCGGCCGCTGGATCACCAACGGTGGCGGCGGTCTGCAGATCCCGAAGGTGATCCGTCGCGCGGTCGTCGCCGACCCCGGCTGGCGTCTCGTCGTCGCCGACGCGTCCCAACTCGAGCCGCGCGTCCTCGCCGCCATCTCCCGCGACCGCGCACTGATGGAGGTCTCCAGCGATGCCGGTGATCTCTACAAAGCCGTGTCGGACCAGGCGTTCTCGGGCGACCGGGCGCAAGCGAAGCTCGCCGTACTCGGCGCGATCTACGGGCAAACCTCAGGAGATGGCCTGAAGAACCTGGCCATGCTCCGCAAGCGATTCCCCCAAGCCGTCGCGTACGTCGATGACGCGGCTCGCGCCGGTGAAGAGGGTCGGCTGGTCCGCACGTACCTCGGCCGCACCTGCCCGCCCACCGGCCATCCGCTCGACGCCGCCCTGCTCGAAGGGCCGCCCGCGGACGTCCCCGCGACCGACCCGCGCCATGCCAGAGCGCGCGGTCGCTTCACCCGGAACTTCGTCGTACAAGGCAGTGCGGCCGACTGGGCGCTCCTGCTACTCGCCGCCCTCCGGCAGGCGCTGACGCCGTTGAAGGCCGAACTGGTTTTCTTCCAGCACGACGAGGTCATCGTGCACTGCCCGGCCGACGAGGCCGAGCAGGTGGCGGACGCGATCCAGCAGGCCAGCAATCTGGCCGGCACTCTCACCTTCGGTCCGACGCCGACCAATTTCGCATTTACGACGGCAACCGTCGAAAGCTACGCGGACGCAAAATAGTTTCAAACGACCTATTACCCCTCGCCGTCGATAACGTCTGCGCAATTCGTTGTCCGACTGACAGAGGGAGAACGTCATGGCATTCAGCAAGAAGAAGGAACAGGCCCGCGACGCTGTCGCCAACGGCGGCAAGACCAGCGGCAAGCAGGCCAAGAAGGCAACCCAGGCCGGGCACCTCGGCGACGACAACCGGGTCTATCACCGGGGCAAGGTCGTCGGCGACTTCTCCAACCGCACCCGCAAGCAACCCAACGAGCACGGCGCCTGATCACACCGTCGCGGGTAATCCGTAGAGTTTGTGGTTCGTGGTTTCGAAGGCGGTAATTTCGGCGATTCGGTTGTCCTCGATGCGGAAAATGTCGAGCGCGAAGAGCTGATAGGACGTCATACGCGGGGGTAAGAGATAGGCCGCGAGGGTGGGTTGGCGGTTGATCGTGGTCGGCAGGAAACGCCAATGACCGCGGTACTCCGGGGTGAGGTTCGGGATCAGCGAACGCACCGCATCCTCGCGGCCTTCGAACCAGAACGGGTACGGCGGCATCGTGATCCGGACGTCCTTGTGCATCAGCGATGCGAGCGCATCCGCGTCGACGTTGTCCCACGCGGTCATGTATTGCCGCAGCAGTTCGCGTTCGTCGGCGGAGACGTCGGCAGCCGACCACTCCGAGCGGTGCGACGGTAGGTGCTCACGGAGTACAGGACGGGCTCGCTGAAGAGCTGAGTTCACGGCAGCCACCGAAAGGTCCACGGCAGCAGCAGTTTCGCGCGCCGACCAGCCCAGCACGTCGCGGAAGATCAGCACCGCGCGTTGCCGTGCCGGCAGGTGCTGGATCGCGATCAGGAACGCCAACTCGATCGTCTCCCGCCGGATCGCGACCGCGTCCGGCTCCTCCGCCCGATCCAGCAGTACGTCGGGAAACGGCTGTAGCCACGGCACGTCCTCGCGCGCCGGAAGGGCCGTCGACGGGAACGACGCAGGCTCGAGCTGGTACGGCAGCACTCGGCGCGGCCGCCGTACGTCGATGCACGCGTTGGTCGCGATCCGGTACAGCCACGCCCGCACCGAGGACCGGCCCTCGAAATCGTCCAGCCCGCGCCATGCCCGCAGGAACGTCTCCTGCACCAGGTCCTCGGCCTCGTCGTACGAACCGAGCATCCGGTAGCAGTGCACGCGCAGCTCGTGCCGATAGCGCTCGACGTGCTCCTCGAAGCTGTTCATTTCCCGTCCTCGAGCTCGATCGTGGTCGGCATCGGCGCGTGGCCGGCCAGCCGGAACCAGCTCACCAGCCGCCGGTGCCGCAGGTCCCGGGTCGACACTACGACGTCGTTGTGGAACCGTCGCGCCAACTGCACCCGGCGCATCGCCAGCGTCAACTCCCCCGCCCACGGCTCGATATCGGTGCCGGTGGCATGGATCGCGCGGGTCAGCGCGGACTCTGCCTGCTCACGGACCTCCAGTACGTCGAGCGACGCCGCGCGAGCCCGATGCGCCGCATCGAGCAACAACAACGCGGAAGCCGGGTCCAGGATGTCGCTGCCGGCCAGCTCCGCGACCAGCGCGGACCGGCGCGCCAGCTCCGTCTCCAGCGACGCGCGAGCGAGATCGACCCGATGGTGCAGCCGGTCGAGCCGGCCGGCCGTCCAGCTCGCGTAGGCGCCGAACAGCAGCAGCACCGTGCCCACCGCGAGCAGCACCCAGGAGATCTCCACGCACCCATTCTTACGGAGCGCTGACGGTCCGCCCGGATTCGCCGATCGCCTCGCTCGCCGCTACTAGCGTCGGGGCCATGGCTGACATCGGCGTGATCGGCGGTTCCGGGTTCTACTCGTTCCTCACCGACGCGGAAACCATCGAGCTCGACACCCCGTTCGGCGCACCCAGCGAGCCGCCGGTGGTCGGGGATCTCAACGGCCGCCAGGTCGCGTTCATCCCCCGGCACGGCGCCGACCACCGGTTCCCGCCGCATCGCGTCAACTACCGCGCGAACCTCTGGGCCCTGCGCGAACTCGGCGTCAGCCAGGTCCTCGGCCCGTGCGCAGTCGGCTCGTTGAAGCCCGAGCTCACTCCCGGCACCTTCGTCGTCCCGGACCAGTACGTCGATCGCACCTGGGGCCGAGGCCACACGGTGTACGACGTGCACCCGGTCGTCCACACCGCGGCCGCCGACCCGTACTGCCCCGTCGGTCGTGACACGGTGATTGCCAGCGGCAACGTCGTACCCAATGGCACGATGGTGGTGATCAACGGCCCGCGATTCTCGACCCGGGCCGAGTCGCAGTGGCACGCGGCCCAAGGCTGGTCGGTCGTCGGCATGACCGGCGCACCCGAGGCCGCGATCGCGCGCGAGCTCGCCCTCTGCTACACGTCGATCGCCGTCGTGACCGACCACGACGCGGGCGTCGAGACCGGCGGCGGCGTCACACAGGCCGAGGTCTTCGAAGCGTTCAAGCACAGCATCGAGCGGCTGCAGGACCTGCTGAAGGACGTGATCAGCCAGCTCCCCAAGCCCGACGCGGACTGCAGCTGCCACCACGCCCTCGACGGTACGGCGGCGGCCCGATGAGAGTTCTGCTCACCGGCGGCGCCGGCTTCATCGGGCAACACGTCCATCACCAACTAGTTGCCGAGGGCCACGAGGTCACGGTCCTGGACTCGTTCCGCCCGGACGTCCACGCCCACAAACCCACGCCTCGCCCCGGCCTGATCGTCGGTGACATCCGCGACGCCGACTGCGTCGCCCAGGCGCTCGAGGGCATCGACACAGTCATCCATCTCGCCGCAAAGGTCGGACTCGGCGTCCACCTCGACGACATCGACGACTACGTCTCCACCAACAGCCTCGGTACGGCGATCCTCCTCAAGGCCCTCGCTCACGCGAACGTCCGCCACCTCGTCTACGCCAGCTCGATGGTCGTGTACGGCGAAGGCCGCTACGAGTGTGACGAACACGGTCAGGTCGCGCCCGGCCCCCGCCGTACCGATGATCTGGACGCCGGCCGCTTCGAGCCGCCCTGCCCGTACTGCGGCGCGCCGCTCCACCCCGGTCTCGTCACCGAAGACGCCGTACTCGATCCGCGGAACGCCTACGCCACCAGCAAGCTCAGCGGCGAACACCTAGCCGCCACATGGGCTCGCGAGACCGACGGCCGCGTCACCGCACTCCGCTTCCACAACGTCTACGGCCCCGGCATGCCCCGGAACACGCCGTACGCCGGAGTCGCCGCGATCTTCCGCTCGGCGCTCGAACGAGGCGAAGCGCCCCGCGTCTTCGAGGACGGCCGTCAGCGCCGCGACTTCGTCCACGTCCGCGACATCGCAACCGCCGTCACCATGTCAGCCGCCGCGCTCCCCCACCAGCCGTCCTTCACCGCCTACAACGTCGGCAGCGGCACCGTGCACACCATCGGAGACCTGGCCACCGAGCTGGCTCACAGCGGCCCGAGCCCGGTCATCACCGGTCAGTACCGTCTCGGCGACGTCCGCCACATCACCGCGTCCTCGGACCGGCTGAAGCACGACCTCGGCTGGAAGCCGGTCTACGACCTGGCCACCGGACTACGCGATCTAGTTGTGAGTGGCAACCGGCGGTAGGTCGATCTGGAAGGCGCACCCGCCGTCGACGTTGGTCACGCCAATGCTGCCGTCGTGGGACTCGACCACGCCGCGCGCGATCGCCAGCCCCAGGCCGCCGCCACTCGAATGGTCGGCCACGGCCGGCGACGGCGTGCGCTGCTCGTCGCCGCGCCAGCCGATGTCGAAGACGCGCTCCAGGTCGTCGTCCGGGATGCCGCCGCACGCGTCGGTGACGGCCAGACGCACGCGCCCGTCCGTCTCGCGATCGACCGCGAGCGTCACCGTGCCGCCGGACGCCGTGTGCCGGATCGCGTTGCCGACCAGGTTCGTCACCGCGCGCGTCAACTCGTCCGGATCCCCTTGTACGGCGAGCCGATCGTCGTCCACAGGCGTCGACAACTTGAGGCAAACGCCCGAAGCCCGCGCGTGTTCGTTGTTCTCCCCCGCGACGTCCTCGGCCAGCTCACGCAGACTGACCGCGGACCGACGCGTCGGCAACGGCGCCGCCGACAACCGCGACAGCTCGAACAGGTCGTCCACGAGCCCGGTCATCCGATCGACCGTCGACCGCATCTGCCGCAACGCACCCGGTACGTCGTCGATCACGCCGTCCTCGAGCCCCTCCGACACAGCCCGCAGCCCGGCCAGCGGCGTCCGCAGATCATGCGACATGAACGCGACCAGCTCCCGCCGGCTCGCCTCCAACGCCCGCTCACGCTCGTGCGACGCTGCCAGCTTCTTCCGCGTCATCTCCAGCTCGTTCGTCAGGTCGGCCAGCTCGGCGGGCACCGCCCCGGTCAGAGCTTCCGGCGCGTCGTAGGACGTACCGAGTTGGCGCAACCGCCGCCCGACGTTACGCGACCCCGTGGTGATCCAGTGCCCGAGAATCACCGTCATCGCCAGCCCGAGCAGCGCGGCGAACGCGAGCGTCCACAGCACCACCCACGAGTCGTGCTCGGAGATGAACATCGCCCGCACGCTCTGCAGTACTGCGGCCAGCGCGGCCGCCATCGGCGCGAGCCCCGCGACGATCAGCGTGACCCGCAACGAGCGCCGCCGGAACTGCCACAGAACCGCCGCGCCGACCGCCGCCACCACCAACGTCCACAGCGTGGTGAGCGCGAAGATCGTGAACATGTCCTTGTTCATGCTGCGTCGCCCGCAAACAGATACCCGGTGCGCGGCACGGTCAGCACCAGCTTCGGATCCGACGGATCGGCTTCGATCTTCTCCCGCAACCGCCGTACGTGCACGGTGACCGTCGACGAGTCACCGAAGTCCCAGCCCCACACCCGTCGCAGCAGCTCGGCCTTCGTGTAGGCCTTACCCGCATGCGAGACGAGGTACGCGAGCAGGTCGAACTCGCGGTGCGTCAGCGACAACTCGTCGCCGTTCAGGTACGCGCGTCGCGCCGCGGTGTCGACCATGACCGGCCCGGCGCTCAGCTTGGTCGGCGTCAGGTCGAGCCCGGCCAGCCGCTCCTCGCGCCGCACCATCGCCTGGACCCGCAATGTCAGCTCACGCGGGCTGAACGGCTTGACGACGTAATCGTCCGCGCCGACCTCGAGTCCGACCAGCCGGTCCTCCTCCTCGCCGCGCGCCGACAGCATGATCACTGCGGCGCCGTCGTCGGCCGCGCGCATCCGGCGCAGTACCTCGAGGCCGGACAGTCCGGGCAGCATCACGTCCAGTACGACGACGGACGGTTTCCACTGCTGCCAGACCTCGACCGCCGACACGCCGTCCGCCACCACGCGAGCGTCGTACCCGGCCTTGGTCAGGTACGCGGAGACGACGTTGGACACGGTCGGGTCGTCATCGACGACGAGAACACGAGTAGCCACGCTCAGAGCGTAGATCGTCCGGTCGGCGCGAGGCGGCACCAGCGCCGGAACGCAGTACGACGTAAGCGATCCGTAGCCGCGTTCTGCCACCGCGCCGACGCGTTCGTCCTTACCGTCGAAGCATGTCCGTCGATCTCGTCCTGCCGTGTCTGAACGAGGCGGCTGCCCTGCCCTGGATCCTCGAACGGCTCCCAGGCGGCATCCACGCCATCGTCGTCGACAACGGCTCCACCGACGGCTCCCCCGAGGTCGCCGCCCGGCTCGGCGCCACGGTCGTGCACTGCGAGATCAAGGGGTACGGCTCTGCGTGTCACGCCGGCCTGGAAGCGGCCGAGGCCGATGTGGTCGCCGTGATGGACGCCGACGCCTCGCTCGATCCGCAGCAGTTGAACCGGGTGACCGCGCCCGTCCTTGACGATCGCGCCGACCTCGTCGTCGGTCGCCGGCGCCCGGTGACACGGGGCACCTGGGCGTGGCATCTCCGCCTCGCCAACGTCGAGCTGTCCCGGCGGATCAGGCGCCGTACCGGCGTTGCTCTGCACGATCTCGGTCCGATGCGGGCTGGCCGTCGTACGGCTCTGCTCGGGCTGGGGTTGACGGATCGACGGTCCGGATATCCGTTGGAGACCGTGGTGCGGGCGGCCGATGCGGGCTGGCGGATCGCCGAGGTCGACGTGGATTACCTGCCCCGCTCGGGCCGCTCGAAGGTGACGGGTACGCCGCTTGGCGCGGCCCGCGCCGTACTCGACATGTCGAAGGTCCTTGCGCGGTGAAGGGGACGTTGATCGTCATCGCGAAGGAGCCGGTGCCGGGGCGCGTCAAGACACGGCTGCAGAGCGAGTTCACCGCACAAGAGGCGGCGGCGTTGGCTCGGGCGTCGCTCGTCGACACACTGGGCGCGGTGCGGGCGGCCCGTGCGTCGCGGCGGGTTCTGGCGCTCGAGGGCGATCCAGGGCCGTGGTTGCCGGCCGGGTTCACGGTTGTCGGGCAGCGTGGCGACGGGTTGGACGAGCGGATCGCGGCGGCCTTCGAGGATGCGTACGACGGTTCGCCGATGCTGCTCGTGGGGATGGATACGCCGCAGTTGCAGCCCGAGCTGCTCGGGTTCCACTGGTCCGGGTACGACGCGGTGCTGGGGCTGACCGAGGACGGCGGGTATTGGTGCCTCGGGCTACGAACACCGGACCGCCGCGCGCTCCTCGGCGTACCGATGTCAACCGATCACACCGGACGCGATCAGCTGCAGCGGTTGCAGGATCTCGGTCTCCGGGTGCGGATGCTGCCCACGTTGCGCGACATGGACACGCCCCGCGACGCGGCGTACCTCGCTGCCGAGTTCCCTGCGTTGCGGGTGTCGAGGCTGTATCGACGGCTGCAGCACGCGGCGCATCCCGGCCTGCTGTTCGAGCAAGCCCTCGGCGGTACTGCGAGAGTCGTTGCTACTGGCATCGATGGACGGACCGTGCCGACGCTGTCCGAGCTCGATCGCTGGACGGCGCCGGCGGACGAGATCGACCGGCTTGCTCTGAGCCGCTGTGAAGGTCCCGTGCTCGACATCGGCTGCGGACCCGGGCGGATCGTGACCGCGCTGGCCGAACGTGGGATCCCCGCACTCGGCGTGGATGTCTCACCGCGTGCGGTCTCTCTCACGACGTCGCGAGGTGCGGCCGCGCTCCATCGTCCGGTGCAGGATCGGCTGCCGGGCGAGGGGCGTTGGGGCAGTGTGCTGCTGATGGACGGGAACATCGGGATCGGTGGCGACCCGGTCGACCTGCTTCGCCGCTGCGCGGAGCTCGTCCGGCCCGACGGGCTCGTGCTGGTCGAGGTCGACCCGAACGACGACGTCGACGACACCGCCCCGATCGTCCTCCGCAGCTCCACCGGCCGCCGCTCCACTCCGTTGCCCTGGGCAAGAGTCGGCACCCGCGCACTCATCAAACACGCCCAGACCGCGAACCTCCACCCCACCGAAGACTGGCGAGCCGGCCGCCGCGCCTTCCTCACCCTGCGCCGGAACCCTGTCCCCCGCGACGCCGCCTGATGCGCACGTTCGCAGGAGTAGTCGCCATCGCAGCTTCTGCAGCCGTCATCTATTCGGCACAGGCCGGCTGGTGGCCGAACGTGGTGCTGGCAATCGGCACCATCGCCGTTGCCGTGGTTGTCTGGCGGTTCGGGCGTGGTTTGACGGTTGCCGGAGTGGTGATCGTCGCAGGGCTGTGCCAGCTGCCCGGGCTGACTCACGCGCCGATCACCAGCACGGATGCCTACCGGTACGTGTGGGACGGGCGCGTGCAGTTGGCCGGGCATTCGCCGTACGCGCGGGTGCCTTTGGACGACGCTCTGGCGCAGCTGCGGGACCCCATCCTCTTCCCGGGCTTGTCACCGACCGAGAAGTCCGGGGTGACACAACAGACCCCGCAGGATCCCACCGACGACCCACGCACACGCATCAATCGGCCGCTTGTCCCCACGATCTATCCCCCAGTGGCACAGGCCTACTTCACCGTCGTCGCGCTGGTCACACCCTGGTCAGCCGGCACCCTCGGCCTCCAGATAGCCGCCGCATTGATCGCAATCGCACTCACCTGGCTACTCGCCGTGCAAAACCCACGCTGGGCAGCCTTGTGGGGTTGGTCACCGATCGTCGCCCTTGAAGCAGCCAACGCCGCCCACGTCGACCTACTCGCCGCCCTCCTCATCACGGCCGCCGTCATCACCACCGCCAGGCGCCCGAAGCTGGCCGCCGTCCTCCTCGGCGCCGCCGGCAGCGTCAAACTCCTCCCCCTCCTGCTGCTCCCGGCATTCCGCACCCGACGCCCGATCGTTGCGCTCAGCACCTTCATCGCGTCGTACGTCCCGCACATCCTTGCCGTCGGCACCTTGGTGCTCGGCTTCCTGCCCGGTTACCTCAACCAGGAAGGGTTCGACGACGGCAGCTCCAGATCGGCGATTCTCGCGCTCCTGCTGCCTCCTGAGGCCCGCCAACTCGTCGCCGCGCTCCTCGCGCTGACCCTCGCCGTACTCGCCTTCTACCGCACCAAACGCGACCCACTGGCTCTCACCTGCTGCTGGCTGTACGGGGCCGCGCTGCTCGTCGCCACGCCGACCTACCCGTGGTACGGCCTCCCGCTGATCGCGCTCGCCGCCCTCGCCCATCGGCCCGAATGGATCGCCGGACCGATCGCGTCGTACCTCGCCTACGCGAGCTTCGGCCACGACACCCGCCAGGGCCTGAGCTACCTCGCGGCTGCTGTCATCGTTGTCAGCGCGATCACGATCCGTCGCCGATTCGTTGCGGAATCACGTTTGACTGACGCCCGGTCGCCTGCCAACACTGGCGAGCGTGACCAAACGCATCGCCCTCGCGACCTCGGCCGAACACGCTGAGTTGCACCCGAACGACCTCCCGCTCGTCGAAGCCCTCCGCACCGCCGGCCTCGACCCGGTGGCCGAGGTCTGGACCGACCCGTCCGTCGACTGGTCGGCGTACGACGCGGTCCTGCTCCGCTCCGTCTGGGACTACCACCGGCGGTACGACGAGTTCACCGAGTGGCTCGCACAGCTCGACAAGGCCGGCGTACCGCTGCTGAACGACTCCGGTCTGGTCCGCTGGAACGGCGACAAGCGCTACCTGCTCGAGCTCCGCGAGCGCGGCGTCGCGATCGTGCCGTCCCAGGTCGCAGCCGGCGCGTGCCTCCGCGAGGTGGTGGGCGGGCTCGACGGGCAGGAGATCGTCGTCAAGCCGACCGTCAGCGCGACCGCCCTGCACACCGTCCGCGGCGTCGCCGGCTCCGCCGAGTTCGACCAGGTGCTGACCGAGCTGCCCGAGCTCGTGTACCTCGTCCAGCCCTTCCAGCCCGAGATCGTCGCCGACGGCGAGTGGTCGCTGATCTTCGTCGACGGCGAGTTCACCCACGCGGTGGTCAAGCGCCCGGCCGCGGGCGACTACCGCGTCCAGGACGACTTCGGCGGTACCGTGACGCCGGCCGAGCCGACTGCCGAAGTACTCGAGGGCGCCCGGGCCGCATTGCAGGCCGCCGGGCGGACACCGGCGTACGCCCGCGTCGACGGTGTGGTCGTCAACGGCCGCTTCCTCCTGATGGAGCTCGAACTGATCGAGCCGGAGCTGTTCCTCACCCAGCACCCGGAAGCCGCGCACAAGCTGGCCGCGACGGTCGTCGGCCGCATCTAGCTCGCGGCCGACTCCGGATGGCCGCGGCGGCGCCCGTACAGCAGGGTCTCGCCCGCGGCCGTCCCGGTGTACTTCGTCCGCCGGGCCCACTCGCGGCACTCCTCCAACACCGGGCACGACTTCAGGCACAGCTCACGGGCCTTGCGCTGCTCCCAGCGGGACGCGCTCTCGTCGTACGCCGGCGCCTGCCCGATACACGCGGCCCGGCTCATCCAGCGGTCGGCGGGATCCACGATCACGGTCAGCGTCGGCCTCATGACCCCGACGGTAGAGCGCCCGCGACCGACTCCAGCCTATGTCTCGAAATATGATCGGCTTACTGGACTTTTAAGGTCTGAGGTATGCCGACACTCGACGACATCCGCCAGGCCGCCCGGGAGCTCGAGGGACGGATCCACCGCACGCCGATGCTGACCTCGTCCGCGCTGAACGAGCGCTTCGGCGCCGACCTGGTGCTCAAGGCCGAGCTGTTCCAGAAGACCGGCAGCTTCAAGGTCCGCGGCCTGCTGACCAAACTGCTCCGGCTGAGCGCCGCGGAGCGGGAGCGCGGCGTGATCACCGTCTCGGCGGGGAACGCGGCCGGCGCGCTCGCCTGGGCCGCGCGGGACGCCGGCGTTCCGGCGACGGTCGTGATGGCGAAGACCGCCGTACAGGCGAAGGTCGACGCGGCCCGCGGGTACGGCGCGTCGGTCGAACTCGTCGAAGGCGACCTGATGGCGCAGTACGAGCGGATCAAGGACGAGCGGAAGCTGACCGGCGTCCACCCGTTCGACGACGAGGACGTGATCACCGGACACGGGAGCCTCGGGCTGGAACTGCTGCAAGACCGGCCCGACCTCGGCACCGTCCTGGTGCCGGTCGGTGGCGGCGGGTTGATTTCTGGCGTCGCGACGGCGCTCAAGCTGGTCAAGCCGGAGATCCGGGTGATCGGGATCGAGCCCGAGCAGGCCGACGTGGTCAGCCGCAGCCTCGAGGCCGGCGAACCGCAGAAACTCCCCACAGCCCGCTCGATCGCCGACGGCCTCGCCGCACCGGTCTGCGGCACCCGCAACTTCCCGCTCATCCAGCAGTACGTCGACCAGGTCGTCCGCGTGAGCGAGGAGGCCCTGCTCGAGGCGACCCGCCTGGTCATGTCCCGCACCAAGCTCGCCCTCGAACCCGCCGCGGCCGCACCCTTCGCCGCGTTGCTCGAGGGCAGCATCCAGCTCGACGACGTCACCGCCGCCGTCGTCAGCGGCGGCAACCTCGACGTGTCGAAGCTGATGCTCTAAGCGGATGCCGAAGCAGACGCGGTTGCCAGCCGCGTCTGAGCCCGTGACGGTACGCCGTCACTCGGATCGTCGACCAGGTCACCTCGCCGTACCGGATCCTTCTCCGGCAGGAGAATGTCGCGCGCGACCACCAGCATCAGCCACAGCGTGCCGGCCATCCGCAGAATCACGGAGAACCAGTAGATCCGGTCCGGCACCTGCGGATCCCCAGGCGCCAGGAACTGGGCGAGATGCATCCACACCAGCATCCAGTAGAAGCACTCGCAGGCCTGCCAGATCAGCCAGTCACGCAACCGTGGCCGGGCCAGGGCGACCAGCGGCAGCAGCCACAGCACGTACTGCGGTGAGTAGACCTTGTTGATCAGCAGGAACGCCGCCACGACGAGGAACGCCAGCTGCGCGAACCGCGGCGGTCGTGGCGCCATCAACCCGAGGATCGCGATCGACAGGCACAGCCCGGCGAAGATCACGATGTTCAGCTGGTTGACGTCCGCGACCTCGTGGTTGGCGAGCTTCAGGACGTACCAGATCGAGCCGTAGTCGCTCTCGCGCTGATCGTTGAACTGCCAGAACGACAGCCACTCGTTCTTCGCGAGCAGGTAGATCGGCGCGTTGACCAGACCCCAGGCGACCCCGGCCGCGATCACCGCCTGGAACCACGGCCACAGCTTCCGGCCGCGGATGCAGACGATCAGCAGCGGCCCGAGCAGCAGGAACGGATAGAACTTCGCCGCCGTCCCGAGCCCGAGCAAGATGCCGAACCACACCGGTTTACCGCGCGACCAGGCGAACATCGCGCCCGCTGTCAGCGCGACCGCGAACAAGTCCCAGTTGATCGTCGACGTCAATGCGAGCACAGGCGCCGCAGCGACGTACAGGGCGTCCAGTGGCTGCCCGCGCGCCGCGCCTGGACGGGTTTCGGCCCCGCGGGCTGTCGCGACGGTGAAGCCGACGAGCAGCAGCGCGCAGATGAACAGCATCACCAGGTTGACCACAAAGAACACGCCGGCCGTGTCGCGCTTCTGCTCGGCGGTGATGTCCTTCTTCGGATCGCCGGTGAACAGCCAGGTGATCCGGGCCGCGACCTCCATGAACCCGCCGGTGAGCACCGGGTACTCGAGCACCGGGTAGTTGCCGGTGTCGAGGAACGGCCGGTTGCCCTCCGCGAAACCGCGCTCCTGGTACAGGAAGCCGATGTCGGAGTAGCACAGCGCCTTGAACGGCCGCCAGCTCTGCCGGTCCCAGCCGGCCTCCATACACGGCGCCTTCTGCAGCACGCCGAGCCCGAAGGTGATCGTGCACACCGCGAGCGCGATCCGCAGCGGCGTCCACCACGAGGAACCGAGCCGGGCGAACCGTCCGGACGGCCCACCGAGCCCAACGGTCAGGCCGGCGACAGCCGGATCAGTCTCCGACGCCGCCTGCGCGAGCTCGCGTTGTGGTCCGGTCACGGTGGGCATCATCTCCTATCGGCTCACCTTGCGACCACCAGAGGTTACCCACCCGTCCCCAGCGGGGCGCGCAGGGTCCCCGCGTGCCGTCCGCGGCGGCAGTTACTCGGTCAGGAAGTCGCGGAGCACCTTCGCACCTTCGTCGGCCGGCGGCAACCAGATCGTGCCCTCGACGGCGTCCGCGATCACCGGGTCGGTGACGAACACAGTGCCGGTGTACGCCCGCATCCGGCGCCGGACTTCCTGACGGTCGACCCGGCCGTAGACGACGACGGCGTGCTTGATCCGGGCCGCGGTCAGCAGCGGCAGGTCGGCGATCAGGTCTTCGCTGCCCAGCACGGACTGCCAGTCCTCCATCAGGACATGCGTCACGCGGTCCAGGTCCGGCAAGGTCAGCGGACGCCGCAGGATCTCCGCGCCGTCGATGTCCTGCAGCCACGCCTTCGCCGCCTTGGAACCGTTCGGCCCCAGGACCAGCCGGGGTACGACGTCCTCCGGCGCGGGCGGTGCACCGACCAGCTCGGCGTACAGGTCGCGGAGGTGACCGGCTTGCGTCTCCCAGGACATCTCGGCTCGCAGCCCCGGGTCGGCGGCGCGCTCGCGGTACTGCTCCGGGTCCTTGAGAACGGTCTTCACGGCTTCGGCCAGGGAGTCCGGGTTCTCGGCCTGGAAGACCTCGCCGATACCGGTCTTGCCGACGAACTCCTCGAGCGTCGGCATGTCGCTGGTCACCACCGGCAGTCCGGCGAAGGTGTACTCGAAGACCTTGTTCGGCAGGGCCATCTCGTGGCTCGGGTACCGCAGGATCGGGATCAGCCCGATATCCGCGGTCCCGAGGAAGTGGATCACGTCGTTCGGCGCGACCGGGTCGAGGTAGTGGACGCGGTCCTCGATCTGGAGCGACTTGCCGAGTGCCCGCAGCTCGTCGACGGGACGCGTCCGCGCGTGCGGCACGCAGACGACGGCCAGGTGGACGCCGGGCAGGAGCGGCAGTGCCTCCATCGCGGTCTCGACGCCACGGGCCCGCGTGACCCCGCCGCTGTAGACGAGCAGCGGTACGTCGTCGGCCAGCCCGATCGCGGCGCGGATGTCGGTGATCCCGTTGTCGCGCTCGCACAGCTCCGGGCTGTTGATCACGACCGTCGGCTCACGGTCCAGCTTGTGCCGTGTGTGCAGGGTGCGGGCGATCGCCGGGCTGACCGTGACCACGCGGTCGACGGTCCGGATGTACTCGGCCTCGTGCTGCGCCCAGGCCGCGATCATCCGCGGCGTGCGTCCGCCGTACTGCGAGAGGCCGGGGACGTACTCGTGGGCGTCATACACGACCTTGAGGCTGCGGCCGCGCAGGTCCGCCCGACCCGCGGCGCGCGACCCGACCCCGATGACGTGCATGTCGTGGGCGTGCAGGGCGTCCGGGCGCAACTGGTCGATCAGGTCGGCGAAGATCGCCTCGTAGTCGTTCGCCTCGGGGATGACCGAGCGCCACTTGACCAGCCCGCTTCGCCTGGGCAGCCAGGTGTCCCACCACTGCCAGAAGTTCGTGGCCAGCCGTGCCTCGGTCTCGCCGAACCAGGTGCGAACCGACACCGCTGCCTGGGACAGCCGCAGCCGTCGGTGCCTGAACGAACGGCTCACGACGCCGGTCAGCTGGGCAGCACGGCCGATCTGCCCCGCCCGACGCCTCGCGGCGGCTCGTCCGCGCTCCGCCTTGAGGTCCGCCAGCCGGGAGGCGACCCGGGCCGCCTCGACTCCCTCGGGCCGGATGTCGAACAACCGGCGACCGCGGCGGAGCCGATGCCGGCGGTTGCGCTCGTCCCGGAGGACGAAGTGGCCGGGCACCCGGATCATCACGACGCCGGACTCGATCGTGTCGATGGCCAGCCGGCCGGACGCGGACACGCCGAGCAACGTGACCTGGTAGCCGGCCTTGCCCAGGGCGACGGCCTCCTTGAGGACCCTGGTGTCGTTGGTGATGTCGTTCGCGACGATCATCACAATCCGAGGGACGTGCACGCACACTCTCCTGAGCCTTCGTGAGCGGCAGGCGGGGAGGTGCTGGAGCTCACAGCGGTGATTGCACGGTTCAACGACGGGGAGGCCGGGTCGTTAGCACCGCGGGGACTTTCGCCTTGTCCCGGGCTACCTCCATGATGCCGAAACTTTCAAGGAAGTTGCGCCGTCAGCAAGGTAACGGTCCACACTTTGCCGCGCCACTGTCAAGCGTTCAATTCAATCCGGCGGCTCCAAATGCGCCAGCCAGGCTGTGAGAATGCTCTCCAGTTGAGCCCGCTGAGCCGCGGTCAGCGGCTCCAGCAGTCGCTTCTCGTTCGCCATGTGGGCGGCGAAGGCCTTGTCGATCAACCGGCGCCCGGCCGGGGTCAAGCGGACCACCCGCCCGCGCCCGTCGTCGTCGCTGCGCCGGCGCCGGACCAGACCGGCCGCCTCGAGCCGGTCGACGCGCTTGGTCACCGCGCCGGTCGTCACCATCGTGTGCAGCGCGATCTCCCCCGGCGCCCGCTCGTACGGCGAACCCGCGCGCCGGAGCGCCGCGAGTACGTCGAACTCCCCCTCGGACAGCCCGTACTTCGCGTACAGCAGCGTCAGTTCGCCGGTGAGCTGATTCGCGATCCGGTGCAGCCGACCGATCACCCCCTGGGGGCTGGTGTCGACGTCCGGCCGTTCCGCCTGCCACTCCGCCTGGATCCTGGCCACGTGATCGGTCACGCCTTCCACTATATCTTCCTGGGAAGATATAGTGTCTTCCATGGAAGATACCTTCCGCTGGACCCTGGTCACCGCGATCGCGCCGATCGCGTGGGGCACCAACTACTTCGTCACGCACGAGTACCTGCCGACCGGACATCCCTTGTACGGCGCGGTGTTCCGTGCACTGCCCGCAGGTCTCCTCCTGCTCTGCGTGGCCCGGCGCCTCCCCCGCGGGGTCTGGTGGTGGCGCTCACTGCTGCTCGGCGTCTGCAACATGGGCGCGTTCTTCGCCCTGATTTACCTGGCGTCCCAGCTACTCCCGGTCAGCCTCGCGTCGACGATCATGTCCGCCTCGCCGCTCACGATGGCGCTCTTCGCCTGGGCTCTGCTCGCCGAACGCCCGACGGTCCCCGTCCTCACCGGCGCCGCGGCAGGAATCGCCGGCGTCTGCCTCCTCCTCGGCACCGGCACGACCGCTGTGAATCTGCGCGGCGTCGCCGCCTCGGTCGCCGCCCTGACCATGTCGTCCTTCGGCTACATCCTCGCCAAGAAGTGGGGACGTGCCGACGGCCCGATCGCGACCACGTCCTGGCAACTGATCGCCGGCGGCCTGGTGCTGATCCCGTTCGCGGTCATCTTCGAAGGCGCCCCGCCCCACCTCGACCTGCAGGCCATCGGCGGTTTCGCGTACGTCGGCCTGGTCGCGACCGCCCTCGCGTTCACAGCGTGGTTCACCGGCCTGCGCCATCTCAGCGCGGCGACCGTCGGACTGATCGGGCTGCTCAACCCGGTGACCGGCGTACTGCTCGGTGTCCTGGTGTCCGGCGAGGTGCTCACGCTCCGGCAGGTTCTCGGGCTCGCGCTGGTGCTGTTCGGCATCACGCTGAGCCGTCCACGTCGCGGATCGAGAGTTGAAGCCGGAAGTGCGGAGGCTTCTAAGGTTTATCGATGAACCTCGTGTGGCGGACGCCTGAGCTGACCTTGACCTTCGCGCTCGACGACGGCCCGGTGCGGCTGACCACCGGTACTGAACCCGGGAGCCAACCGCTGGTCGAGGTCTCCGCGCTCGGGTACGGCCGTTCCCCTGGCACGAACCGCCATGTCGACACGATCCTCGGCCGGCGCCTGCGCTACGTCACCCACGAGGACGCCGGCTCCACACTGCGGATCGTCCAGGAAGACGCCGACACGGGTCTCCGGGTGACGAGCGTCTTCGAGGCCGGAGCCGGCGTACGGGCCTGGTCGGAGGCATCGCTCACCCGGCCGGGCGAACTCGTGCTGGACTTCCTCTCGTCTCTGGTCATCGGCCTGGATTCCGTCGACGCCGACCTGTACTCGGCGGCCAACGACTGGATGGCCGAGAACCGCTGGTCGGTGCAGCCGCTGCGCGCGGGCGGCGTACCGCAGATCGTCCGCGATCCGCACTACCCGGTGTCGAAGAGCCGGCATGCCGTCACCAGCACCGGCTCGTGGTCGACCGGTGAGCGACTGCCGGTCGGGGTCCTCGTCGGTACGTCGTACGCCCTCGGATGGCAGATCGAACACAACGGACCGTGGCACTACGAGCTCGGCGAGAACCGTCGCGGCGGCTATCTCCTGCTCAGCGGGCCGACGTCCCAGGAGCACCAGTGGACCGTGCGCCTGACCGCGGACGAGCCCTTTGCGACGGTGCCGGTCTCGCTGGTCACAGGAACGGATCGGGACAGCGTCTTCGCGGCGCTGACCCGCCAGCGGCGTGCGGTGCGGAAGCGCCGGCCGGTCGACGACCGGATGCCGGTGATCTTCAACGACTACATGAACACGTTGATGGGTGACCCAACGACCGAGAAGCTACTTCCGCTCATCGACGCCGCCGCCGAGGTCGGCGCGGACTACTTCTGCATCGACGCCGGCTGGTACGCCGAGCGCGACTGGTGGAGCACCGTCGGCGCCTGGCAGCCCTCGACCACCCGCTTCCCCGGCGGGCTCGGCGAGGTGATCGATCGGATTCACCAACGCGGAATGGTCCCCGGCCTCTGGCTCGAACCCGAGGTGATCGGCGTCGACGCACCGATCGCCCGCGAACTGCCCGACGACGCCTTCCTTACCCGCCAAGGCATCCGGGTCGCCGAGCACGGCCGCTACCTGCTCGACCTGCGCAGCCCGTTGGCACGCCAACATCTCGACGACACCGTCGACCGACTCGTGGCCGACTTCGGCATCGGCTTCTTCAAGTTCGACAACAACACGATGACCGGTCCGGGCACCGACAAGGGCGGTACCTCGCTCGGCCACGGACTGCTCGAACACCAGCGGGCCTTGCTCGACTGGCTCGACGCATGCAGGCGCGGCATCCGGAACTGCTGATCGAGAACTGCGCGTCCGGGGCGATGCGGATGGACTACGCGATGCTGTCCCGTCTGCATCTGCAATCCACCTCGGACCAGCAGAACCCGTTGCTCTACGCAACAATCAGCGCCGCGGCGCCGGCCGCCGTACTGCCTGAGCAAGCCGGGCACTGGGCGTACCCGATCAGCGGGACCACGCGCGAGGAGTTCACGCTCGCGCTGGTGAACGGCGTACTCGGCCGGCTTTATCTGTCCGGTCACCTCAACCAGATGACCGCCGCCGAACTGGAACTGGTTCGCTCGGCGCTGGCCGCGCACCGCGACCTACTGCGTGAACTCGACTCGCTCGTGCCGATCTGGCCGCTCGGTCTCCCCGAGTGGGACGACGAGTGGGTGGTACTCGGTCTGACCGGTCCGGAGTCGACCTACCTGGCGTTGTGGCATCGGTCGGCCGGGCCTGCCGAGGTGACGATCGCGGGGCCGCCCGGGGACATCCGCCCTGTCTTTCCGGCCGAGGCCGACGGCTGGTCCTACACCTGGGAGGGCGACAAGCTCACCGTCAGGACCGACGTCGCCGAGCCGTCGGCGCGGGTCATTCTGTCGAAGCGCTTCGATCTAGGGTAGAACTGGGGAATGGTCACGATCGCGGACGTCGCCCGGCACGCCGGGGTCGCGGTCAGCACTGTGTCCTATGTGCTCAGCGGGAAGCGGACGATCTCGACCGACACCCGCGAGCGGGTGCAGCGCAGCGTCCAAGAGCTCGGGTACCGGCCGAACGCGAGCGCCCGCGCGCTGGCCAGTCACCGGTCGAACGTGCTCGCCCTGGTCATCCCGCTCCGCACCGGCATGCACGTCCCGGTGATGATGCAGTTCGCGGCCGCTGTCGTGACCACGGCTCGCCGGTTCGATCACGACGTACTTCTGGTGACCGCGGACGAAGGACCTGACGGGCTGGAGCGGGTCGCGCAGAGCTCGCTGGTGGATGCACTGATCGTGATGGACGTCGAGCTGCAGGACGAGCGGGTGCCGGTACTGCGCGAGCTGCCGATGCCGTCCGTGCTGATCGGCTACCCGGACGACGCCGACGGGCTGACCTGCATCGACCTCGACTTCGTTGCCGCGGGCGCTCAATGCGTCGATGAGCTCGCCGACCTCGGCCATCGATCGCTCGCTCTGCTCGGTACGCCGTCGGCCGTGTACGAGCGCCAAACGGGGTTCGCCCAACGAACGCTGACCGGCTTCACCGAGGCGGCTGAACGACGCGGCGTTCTAGGGGTCGAGACGCCCTGTGAGCACACGTTCGACGCGGTCCTGCAGACGGTCGAGCAGCTGCTCGAGGACCACCCGGACATCACCGGCCTCGTCGTACAGAACGAGCCGATCATCGGACCGCTCCTCGACGTACTGCGCCGGCTCGGCCGCCGCGTGCCCGAGGACATGTCGCTGGTGGCGATCTGCGCGGACGACGTCGCCGAACGCCAGGTCCCGCAGCTGACGTCGGTGACCATCCCGGCCGAGCAGATCGGCGCTCAGGCGGTCGAATCGCTGATCACCAAACTCGAGGGCGGCGAAGCGCCCGACCTGACTCTCCTCCCGCCGACGCTCACCGCCCGCGGGAGCTCCGCACCACCGCATAGCCGCCCGGCGGAACCGGCAGCCGACCGATAACCAGCTCGCCCTCATCCGGTACGGCGACCTCCGCGTCACCGTGGTTGAACAGGAACGTCCACGTGGTGTCGCCGGACTGCCTTCGTACCGTCTCCAGCGGTGACGGCTGCAGGCCGAACAGCCGTGCCGCGGTCGCGTCGTCCAGCTCGGTCGATACGTAGAACGCCGTACCCGCTCCGACCTGGCGGCGGGTGATCGCGGGCCTGCCGTCGAGCACTCCCCCGACGTACCGATCGACGACCTCGGCCGACACCGCCTGGACGTCCTCGCTCCACAGACGTCCGCGGCCGCCGGACTCCAGCACGATCTCGCCGTTGTCCGGCAGCGGATGGAACTCCTCGACCCGTACGCCGAGCAGCTCCGTGAACGCGCCGGGATACCGAACCCTCAGGTCAGGATCGACCACCCCGCTGAAGTAACCGACCACCAACTGCCCGCCGTTTTCCACATAAGCAGCAAGGTTCGTCACTGCCTCGTCGGAGCTGAGGTAGAGCGATGGGGCAACTACTTGGCGATAAGACGAGAGATCGGCGTCCGGAGCTGCGAAGTCGACCGTGCAGCCCGCACGCCAGAAGTGCCGATGCGCTGACCGGACCGCCTCCAGGTAGTCCAACGATGATGAGGGAAGGTGAGTGCCTTGCGTCGCCCACCAGCACTCGACGTCCCACAGGATCGCGACCTCGGCCTCAACATTGCTCTCGGCAACGTCAGCCAGCTTCGGCAGCTCGGATCCGAGCGCCTCGATCTCGCGGAACATCCGGCTGTCCGGACCCGCGTGCGGCACCATCGCGGAGTGGAACATCTCCGCACCACCCCGCGACGCCCGCCACTGGAAGAACAGAGCACCCTGCGAGCCGCGCGCGATATGGGACAGGCTGTGCCGTGCCATCCGCCCCGGCTCCTTCGTGTGCTGCCGGCGGCCTAGGTTCAGCGCTCCGGCCGACTGCTCCATCAGCAGCCACGGCCTCCCGCCGGCCCAGCCCCGCGCCAGGTCCGCACCGAACGCGGTCTGCTCCTCGGCGCCGATGTCGGCCCGATCCGGATAGTGGTCGATGGCAACGACATCGACCTCCGTCGCCCACTGCGCATGGTTCACCGGGACCCAACCGCCGAACACGAAGTTCGTTGTGATCGGCAACGCCGACAACTTCCGCAGTTCGGCCTTCTGCTCCCGGTAAGCCGCCAGCAATTCGTCCGACCAGAAGCGCCGGAAGTCCAGGTATTGCGTGGGATTCACGAGGTACTGCGTCTTGCGCGGCGGCTCGATGTCCACCCAATCGGCGTACCCCTGGCTCCAGAACGCGGTCGTCCAGGCCTGGTTCAGCCGATCGAGCGTGCCGTACCGCTCCTGCAACCACTCGCGGAACCGTTCGGCGGCCAACGAGCAGTAACACGTGGTGCCGTACTCGTTGTGCACGTGCCACATCGCCAACGCCGGGTGATCGTGGTACCGCTCCGCCAGCGCGCGAGCGATCCCCTGCGCGGCCTCGCGGTAGGCCGGTGCGCAAGCGCAGTACGTGTCGCGGCTGCCATGCGTGAGCCGTACGCCGTCCGCGGTGACCGGCAACGCCTCGGGATGAAGCCGGCTGAACCAAGGCGGCGGTGATGCCGTCGGAGTGGCCAGATCGACCCGAATGCCGCCCGAATGCAGCAGATCCAGCACCTGGTCGAGCCAGCCGAACTCGTACTCGCCCGGCGCCGGTTCGAGCGACGACCATGAGAACACCCCGACAGTCACCAGATTCACGCCGGCCCGCTGCATCAGCTCGAGGTCTTCCTGCCAGACGGCCGGATCCCACTGCTCGGGGTTGTAGTCGCCGCCGTACCAAGGAGTCACGAGATCGTCCTGACGGTGTAGCGCTCGCAGACACCCTGGACCACACGCGACCCGGCCTCACCATCGCGCAAGGTCAGCTCGATCACCGCAGCCACTCCCCCGTCCGCGTCGGGCAACTCGACCACGGTCGTCTGGCCGTCGCTCGGCGCGAACCAGCGCAGTTCGACCCCATTGGCCCAGTCGTACTCCGGCCGATCGTCGACTGCCCCGACCGGGATCACGGCACCCTCCCGCACGAAGAACGGCAAGCTGTCGAAGCCATGCGTCTGCTGCACCCACCCGGGACCCGACAACACCTCTTCGGTCAGCAAGGACGTCCATCGTCCACGCGGCAGGTAGAACGAGACCTCGCCGTCGAAGCTCATCACCGGCGCCACCAGCAGATCGGGACCCAGCATGTACTGACGATCCGGATAGGCGGCCGCCGGATCGTCGGGGAACTCCACCACCATCGGGCGCATCATCGGCACGCCGTCCTGATGCGCCTCGGCCGCGGCCGTCATCAGGTACGGCATCAACGACAGCTTCAGCTTCGTGAACTTCCGCAGTACGTCGACCGCCTCCTCGTCGAACGCCCACGGCACCCGGTACGACGACGAGCCGTGCAACCGCGAATGCGACGAGAGCAGCCCGAAAGCCACCCAGCGCTTGAAGATCGCCGGATCAGGCAGGCCTTCGAATCCGCCGATGTCGTGACTCCAGTACCCGAACCCCGACGCAGCTAGCGACAGCCCACCCCGCAACGACTCTGCCATCGCCTCGAACGTCGACTCGCAGTCGCCACCCCAGTGCACCGGGAACTGCTGACCGCCGGCCGTCGCCGAGCGGGCGAACAGTACGGCGTCACCCTCGCCCCGGTTCTCCTCCAGCAGGCCGAACACGGCCGCGTTGTAGAGCTGCGCGTAGTAGTTGTGCATCCGCTCCGGATCGGAACCGTCGTACCAGACGACGTCGGTGGGGATGCGCTCGCCGAAGTCGGTCTTGAAGCAGTCGACGCCCAGATCTACCAGGGCTTGCAGCTTCGACCGGAACCACGCGGTCGCGTCCGGGTTGGTGAAGTCAACGATCGCCATACCGGCCTGCCACATGTCCCACTGCCAGACCGAGCCGTCCGGTCGCTTGACCAGATAGCCGAGCCGGCGGCCCTCCTCGAACAACACCGACCGCTGCGCGATGTACGGGTTGATCCACAGGCTGACGCGCAGACCACGATCCTTCAGCCGCCGGACCATACCCTCCGGATCCGGGAACGCGACCGGGTCCCAGAGGAAGTCGCACCAGTGGAACTGCCGCATCCAGAAGCAGTCGAAATGGAAGACGCTCAGTGGCAGGTCACGTTCGGCCATCCCGTCCACGAATCCGCTCGTGGTCTCCTCGGTGTAGTCCGTGGTGAACGACGTCGACAGCCACAGCCCCATCGACCAGGCCGGCACGCGCGCGGGCCGCCCGGTCAGCGCGGTATAGCGGCGCAGGACGTCCTTCGGGGTCGGACCGGCGAAGACGTAGTACCCGAGCTCCTGGCCCTCGACGCTGAACTGGTTGCGCGACGTGACCTCCGAGCCGACCTCGAACGACACGCGGGCCGGGCTGTCGACGAGTACGCCGTACCCCTTGCTGCTCAGGTAGAACGGCACGTTCTTGTACGCCTGCTCGCTCGACGTACCGCCATCGGCGTTCCAGCTGTCGACGACCTGACCGTTCTTCACGAACGCGCCGAACCGCTCGCCCAGGCCGTAGATCGTCTCGCCGACACCGAGCGCCAACTGCTCGTGGACGTAATGCTTGCCGTCGGCATCGGTTACCAGACCGACGCTCCGCGCGCCCGAGTTCGTCAGCGGCCGACCGTCCTGCTCGAACCGCACGTCCCACGGCCCCTCGAGCGCGACCACCACGCTCAACTCACCCGACGTCAGCCGCGCCTCGGCAGCATCGACGTCGACCTTCACCGGGTGATCGTCATCGACGTTCAGCTGGTACGACGGCCGCGCGGGCAAGCCGCCGAGGTGATGCGCGATCCGGACCCCGATCACCCCGCGCGACGGCGACGAGAACGTCACCGTGAACATCGGCTGGTTGAGCGTGTCACCGCGCCGCTCGATCCGCTTGGCCGGCGCGAACACGGTCAGCTCCCGCTCCCCGGCCTGCACGCTCTCGACCTCGGCCGGCCGCAGCCGGGTCAGTCCGTCCCGGAGCTGCCAGTACCCGTCGCTGAACTTCATCGTGGCCAGCCTCTCCCGGAGGGTCGTCGAAGCGCTTCGACAACGCTAGGTGGCCCGTCTTCATCGCGTCAAGTTTGTCCGGCTCTCAGCGGATTCTCAGCGCACACCGGCGACACTGGGTGAATGCGAGTGCTGATGGTCGAGGACGAGCTGCGGCTGGCGGACACGGTCCACCGCGGTCTGACCGACTCCGGGTTCGTCGTGGAGATGGTGCACGACGGCGAGAACGCGGTGTGGGCGGCGACCGAGCACAGCTACGACGTGATCGTGCTGGACATCATGCTGCCGAAGCTCAACGGGTACCGCGTACTCGAGCTGCTGCGGGCGCGCGGGATCTGGACGCCGGTGCTGATGCTGACCGCGAAGGACGGCGAGTACGACCAGACCGACGCGTTCGACCTCGGCGCGGACGACTATCTGACCAAGCCGTTCAGCTTCCTGGTCCTGGTCGCCCGGTTGCGGGCCCTGATCCGGCGCGGCGGCCCGGAGCGGCCGGTGGTGTTGATGGCCGGCGACCTCACGCTGGACGTGGCGCGGCGGCGGGTCGAGCGGGACGGACGGGAGATCACCCTCACGCCCCGCGAGTACGGCCTGCTCGAGTTCCTGATGCGGCACCGCGGCGACACCGTCAGCAAGACCGAGATCCTGGCCGCGGTCTGGGACCCGGCGTTCGACGGTGATCCGAACGTGGTCGAGGTCTACGTGCGGTACCTGCGGAAGAAGATCGACACCCCGTTCGCCCGGCACGCGATCGAGACCATCCGGGGCATGGGATACCGGCTCAATCCTGAGGGCGGCTGACCTCCCTGCGAAGATTGCCGGGTGAGCACGGTCGTGCGACGACGGGTCGACGGGTGGTACCGGACCGCGGGTGGGCTGCGGCAGGCGAGTGTGCGGAGCCGCTCGACGGCTGCGGCCGTGATCGTGGTCGCGCTCGCGATGATGCTCGGGGCCGCGGCGTTGCTGCTACTCCTGCAGCGGGCCCTGATCACCGAGGTCTCCGACGCCGCTGAGGGCCGGGTCGCCGACGTGGCCGGCCAGGTCAGCACGGAGGGTACGGCGGGCCTCGCGCGCGATCTCGTCGAAACGACCCGCGCGAGCCAGCTGGTCCAGGTCCTGGATCCGGCCGGGCGGGTCATCGCCGCCTCGTCGAGCCGGGTCGGCAACACCCCGATGACTGATCTCCGCCCGCCGTCGGGGGCGCTGATGCGGGCCGAGGTCGGCGAGATGCCGCTGATCGACGACGACCACAACTACTTGATCGTCGCTCAGGGTGCGTCGTACGACGGGCAGACGTACACGGTCGTGGTCGCGTCGTCGGTGGAGACGCAACGGCAGACGGTCACCACGGTTGCGAAGTACCTCGTGATCGGGATTCCCGCGTTGTTGATCGTGGTCGGCGTGGCCGGGTGGCTGATGGTCGGGCAGGCGCTGCGGCCGGTGGAACGGATCCGGTCCCGGGTGCAGGGCATCGGCACCCGGGACCTGACCGAGCGGGTCCCGGTGCCGCCGACCCGGGACGAGATCGCCCGGCTCGCGGTGACGATGAACGAGATGCTCGACCGACTCGAGACCGGACAGGCGACGCAGCGGGCGTTCGTGGCGGATGCCAGTCACGAACTGCGGTCGCCGTTGGCCACGCTGACCGCGGCGCTGGAGGTCATCGAGGCGGACACCACCGGCGAGGCGTGGCGCGAACTGCGTGCGGTGATGGGGACCGAGACCGACCGGATGCGGCAGCTCGTCGAGGATCTGCTGCTGCTCGCCAAGGCGGACGACACCGGAATCCGGATGCGGCAGACCGACGTGGACCTGGATGATCTGGTCGCGGCAGAGATCCAGCGGCTGCGAAGCTCGATGCCCGAGCTGAAGGTGACCGGGGACGTCCACCCTGTCCGCGTGGTCGGCGATCCGGCCCGCTTGAGTCAGGTACTGCGGAACCTCGTCGACAACGCTGCCCGTGCCGCCCACACCAGCGTCCACCTGACGACGGCCGAGAAGGACGGGTCGGCGATCATCACGGTCGAGGACGACGGCGACGGGATCCCCGAGGCGGATCGCCTGCGGGTCTTCGAACGCTTCGTACGGCTCGACACCAGCCGGTCCCGTGCGAGTGGCGGCTCCGGTCTCGGGCTGTCCATCGCTCGAGAGATCACCCGGGCTCACGACGGCACGATCACGCTGACTTCATCGAGCACCGGAGGGACGACGGCCATCGTCACGCTGCCGAACATCGGGTGAGGGGTGGTGCCGGGCGCTCGGCAGGACGAAGCTGAGGGTGAAGGAGGTGGGTGTGGTGAAAGCGGCAGCAGGCGACCAGGTTGTGGTCGAGACCAGCCATCTGATGGCACACCGGCGCGAGGGGAAGATCGTCGAGGTACACGATCCGGACGGCGCACCGCCGTACCTCGTGCACTGGAGCGACACCGACACCGAGTCACTGTTCTTCCCGGGTCCAGACGCACACATCGTGCACAACAGCTAGAAGAATCGAGTTGCCGGCCGGGCGGAGGTTCGAGCAGGATCGCCGGCATGAGTGAGCCAGGAGCCCGGCCCGTAGTCCTTGTTACCGGAGTCGGCCGTACTGTCGGTATCGGCGCCGGCATCGCCCGTCAGCTGGCCGCCTCGGGCTGGGACATCGCGTTCAGTTATTGGACGGCGTACGACGACCGCATGCAGTGGGGCGTCCAGACCGGGGCCACCGACGAGATCGTCAAGGAGCTGAGTGAGCTCGGCGCGACCGTGGTGCCGATCGAGGCCGACCTCGTCGACCCGGCGGCACCCGAGCAGATCTTCGCGGCCGCCGAGGAGCAGCTCGGCAACGTCACCGCGTTGGTGATGTGCCACTGCGAGTCAGTCGATTCCAGCATCCTCGACACGACCGTCGAGAGCTTCGACCGGCACTTCGCCGTCAACGCCCGCGCGACCTGGCTACTGATCCGCGAGTTCGCCCAGCGCTTCACCGGGGCGTACGGCACCGGCCGCATCGTCGCGTTGACCAGCGACCACACCGTCCACAACCTTCCGTACGGCGCGAGCAAGGGCGCGCTCGACCGCATCACGCTCGCGGCGGCGCAGGAGCTGTCCGAGCTCGGCGTGACCGCGAACGTCGTCAACCCCGGCCCGATCGACACCGGCTGGATGACCAACGAGGTCCGCGATGCCTGCCTCGAACAGACCCCGCTCGGCCGACTGGGCACTCCTCAGGACACCGCGCACCTCGTCGACTTCCTGTGCTCGTCCAACGGCCAATGGGTCAACGGCCAACTGCTGAAGAGCAACGGCGGCTCGGCTTAGTCCCAGCTGAGCGGGAGGCAGGCGAGCCGGGTACCCGAGGTCCCGTGAATGACGATCGAGCGGTTGCCGGGCTTCGGCGCGAACGGTACGACGGTTGACGCCGTACCCGCGCCACTCGCGCCGACGGTGAAGTCGAGCCACACCTCGTGCTCGGCGTCGACTCGCACGGGTTTGCGGCCGTTGACCACGTCGGCGTTGTAGTGCGGACCCGCAGCCGCGCCGTCACCTGCCACGCAAGGCCCCATGTGCAGGTGTGCGCCGAAGCTGCGACCCGCCGAGTGCTCGACGCCGGTCACCTTCAGCCCAACGGTGGTCCGTGCACCGCGCGACACCATCACGACGACCGCACGAGCTGTGTGGAACGGTCCGCCCGGTGCAAGCTCCCGTAGCGGTCCGTTGCTTGACGCAACGTTCGACTCCGGCGCCACCGGAATCGCGATCTCGCCCCGCGGTACGCCGGGTGGCCGGTTCTGCGCCGCCGCCATCGGTCCGGTGATCACGCCGACCACTCCCAGCACCCCGACCGCAGCCACGACGCCGCGTGTAGTTCTCGACATGTCTCCCTCTCACGACCCGGAACCACTGCCCCGGGCGGGGTGACAGCGAACTGTCAGGAGGTTATCAAGCGCCCTCCCGGCGAATCGTCGCCGCCGCGGTCTCGAGGTTGGCGAGTGTCGTCCGCACCGCCCGCCGAGCTGTCCGCTCCGGCCGATGCAGCGCGTCGATGTGCCGCCGCGTGTGCACGCCCCGCATCGGACGCAACGCGATTCCCGGATGCGGCCGTGCGGTCCAGCGCGGGATCAGCGCCAACCCGGCGCCGGCGGCAACCAACTCGGCGACGACGGTGAATTCGTTGACACGATGGACCAGGTCGAGCCGCTGGTTGGCCGCTGCCCCGATCGCCTCGATCGTCGCCATCAACGGAAACCCGTCGTGCACGGTGATCCACGGTTCGCCCGCTACATCGCGCGGTGACAGCGACCGCTTCGACGCCAACGGATGATCCACCGGTACGGCGACGTCCAGCGGCTCGTGCAGCAGCGGCGTCACCGCGACCGTGCGCGGCCAAGGCGCGGCATGATCCAGCCGATGCGCCAGTACGACGTCGTACTCGCGGGTCAGCGGTGGGAACTCGTCCTGCGGCACATCCTCGTCATGCAGGCTGACCCGCGGCCCGTCCCCTGCCCGCAACAGCGCCGGAAAGAACGCTGCGGCCGCGCTGTGGAACGCGGCAACCGACACGACCGCGTCCGGCTGCTCGGCAAAGTCGTCCACCACTTGCCGGGCCCGCGCCAACGCTGACTCCACGTCCGCCGCCGCCCCGGCCAACGCACGACCGGCCGCGGTGAGCACGACCCGCCGGCCGTCGCGCTCGGTCAACGGGACCGGGATCGATCGCTGCAACAGGCGGAGCTGCTGCGAGATCGCCGAAGGAGTCACCAGCAATGCGTCCGCGGCGGCCGTCACGCTCCCGAGCTCGCCGACTTCGCGCAGCACTCGGAGCTGTCGTTCGTTCATTCCAATACTGTAGGCGTGCTACAGGGTTGCTTTAGAAGGTGGTACTTGGCTTCAACATCGTGACCGGTCACCGTTGAGTCGTGCCCGCTTCCCGCCGTACCGATCTCCTCCTGTTGCTGCTCGCCATCGTCTGGGGTTCGAGCTACCTCGCCGCCAAGACCGCGACCGCATCCACACCGGTGCTGACCGTCCTCTTCGTTCGCTATGCCATCTCCGCGGTCGCCTTGCTGATCTTCGTACGGCGGATCAGCCGCAGAGAACTCCGCATCGGCGGCGTCCTCGGCCTCACGCAGGCCGCCGTACTGATCCTCGAGACGTACGGCGTCACGCACACGAGCGCCGCCAACGCCGGGCTGATCATCAGCCTCACGCTCGTCCTGACCCCGATGCTGGATCGTCGCCGACTCCCGCCGCGGTTCTACCTCGCGGCCGCGATCTGCGTCGGCGCAGTCGGCTTGCTGATGTCGAGCCACGGACTCCACGCCCCCGGCATCGGCGACCTGCTCATGCTCGCGGCCGCGGTCGTCCGAGCCGGTCATGTCGCGCTGGTCGGTCGTCTTGCCACTGGCGTGCGGCCGTTGCAACTGACCACGGTCCAGACCCTCGTCGGCACGGCGCTCTTCGCGGCTCCCGCCATACAGCACCTTCCCGCGATCCCTGCCGTGGGCTGGCTCCAGCTTGCCTATCTGGCCTTGTTCTGCAGCGTTTTCGCGTTCCTGGTGCAGACGTGGGCGGTCCAGCGCACCTCGGCCAGCCGGGCCAGCCTCCTGCTCGGCACCGAGCCGATCTGGGCCGTTGCCATCGGCATCGGTCTCGGCTCCGAGCATTTGACGATCACCGCCGCGCTCGGCGCCGTACTCCTGCTGGCCGGCACCACCTGGGGTCAGTCAATCGAACGGAAGGCCAGGCTAGGAGCGGGTCCACTTCTGGCTGTCGGATCCGTTGCAGGAGGCAACGATGACGGCGGAGCCGTTGTCCGTGCCGGAGGCGGTCAGACAGCCGGCCGGTGACGTGACCGTTTGGTCGGCGTTGAGTTGCCAGGTCTGGTCGGCGGCGCCGGTGCAGGTCTCGATGGTGGCTGCGGAGGCGCCGGCGGTCAGGCACTTGTCGGCGTACACAGTGAGCTGGCCGGTGGCGGTCTGGTTCCAGGACTGGTTGCCGCCGTTGTTGCAGTCCCACAGGTCGAGCGCCGTACCAGGGCTGGTCGAGAAGCCCGGTACGTCGACGCACCGGCCGCTCGCGACGCCACGGAGAGGCTCACCCGGCGGGGCAGGCGGCAGGGTGTTCGTCGGCTCCTTCTTGAGCAGACCCCAGCCCCACCACAGCTGGTCGCGGCCACTCTCGCTGTTGACCTGCAGGTCTCTCGGGCCGACCTGCGTGGTCATCGAGTACGAGTCACCGGTACGCAGGCCCGGCCAGTAGACGATGCCCATCTGCTGCTCATGGGCGACCTGCGTCAGCGCCCCGAGGTACGCCGTGTAGACGTTGCCCTCGTGGTTGCCGTAGTTCAGGCCGATCGTCATCGGCGAGCCGGCCTCGTCGATGATCGTGCGCCAGCCGTACGAACCGATCCGCGGCCGGAGGTTCGCCAGCCAGGCGGCCTCCGTGGTGTCGGACGCCCAGAAGCCGTAGAAGTGCAGCGACAGCAGCGTGCCCTTCAGCTCGGGCGCCGCGCCGACCCCGGTCACATTGTCGTTGTAGCCGGTGCCCGAGATCACGATCCGGCTCCGCGGTACGTCGTGGTGCCGGGCGATCCACGCCGACGTCAGCGACACCCACTCGGTCAGCGAGTACCCGAACGGTTCGTTCATCGGCTCGAAGTACACGTGCGGGTTCTTGCTGTAGGCCTTGACGACGGTGTCCCACATCGCGGCGTACTTCGCCGGGTCGTCGACCCGGCCGTCCTTGGCGTTGTCGGCCTCCCAGTAGCTGAGGATGACCTTGTCCCCGCTCGCGACCGACGCGTCGATCGCCGCGCGGTACGAGTTCCACCACGGCGTACCCACGCTCGACGGGTTGATCGGCAGCCGGATCGTGTTCGCCTTGAGCTCCTTGCGGAACTCGCCGACGATCCCGGTGGCCTTGCGGTACGTCGTCCGGTAGTCGTCCGCCGTACTCAGGCCGGACGGGACCACCTCGTCGTGGGCGTAGTTGTCGCGCGGATCGGCCCAGTTCACGCCGCGGAAGTCGTTCGTCCGCGGCGGACCGGCCGCGGCCGGCACCGCGATGCCGGAGGCCAGGGTGACGAGGGCGAGGAGGACGGTGGCGAGACTGCGGGCGGTTGATCTCACCCGGCGATGTTTACGTGAACATCGGCTCTCGTCAAGACTTCAGCACGAGTTCCAGCCGGAGCCATTTCGCCAGATCGCGGATCTCGCGGTGGACGGCGGCGGTCAGCGTCTTCGAGAACGGCGCGTCCTCGTGGATCGCGTCGACCCGGAAGATCCCGGCCTTGCGGTCCGACATCGCGTCGAGCTTCCCGACCAGACGGTCGTTGTGCAGGATCGGCAGCGCGAAGTACCCCCATCTGCGTTTCGCGACCGGTTTGTACATCTCCAACTGGTAGTCGAAGTCGAAGATCTCGCCGAGCCGCTTCCGGTCGTACACCAGCCGGTCCAGCGGCGAGAGGATCGCCGTACGCCCGGTGAACGGCCGGCCGAGCAGCTCCGGGTCGATCCGCCACTCGCCGCGCACGCCCTCGACGACGACCCGCTCCCCCGCCTCGCCGGCGTCGAGCGGCTCCCCCGGGCAGGCAGGACCCTTGGCTCGCAGGATCCCCATCGACCGCAACCGCTGCCCGTCGCGGATCCGGGCGGCCTTCTCCAGCGGCACAACAGGGTCGTCGGGATAGATACGGGACGCCAGGTCCCACAGCCGGTCGCGTCCGTCCCGGCTCGCGATCGCCACCTCGCCGCGCTGCATCATGAACTCGAGCATTTGCGAGACATTGCGGTTGTTGGTCCAGCCGCTCGACTTCCACGGCCGCACGCAGGTGTCCGGCAGCTCGCGCATCGCCAGCGGGCCGTCCTGGCGCAGCCGCTCGAGGATGTCGAGCCGGCAGCCCTCGTTCGACTTCACCCAGTCACCGCGGTACTGCTGCCAGTCGAGCGGTTCGCCGTCCGACGGCCACGCGTCCATCTGGGCCCGGAACAGCGCCAGCGTCTCCGGCAGCCGCACGAACCCGCGCAGCTCGAGCAGCTCCTGCGTGGCCAGCGCATCCGCGAGCTCGGCAGCGTCGTACGACGAGCCCAGCCGACTCCACGCGACCAGGTCCGCGTTCGGCGCGACGTACGCCGTCTGGTCGAGCTGGATCACGTTCAGCCCGCGCACGACGTCGAAAAGATCGTCCGGCCGCTCACTCGTCAGCAGCTGCGCCCGCACCGCCAGCCGCCTGGCATCTCGCTTCGACAACTGATGAACGGTCACAAAGAGAGACTAAGCGACGCTTCGGACAGTATTCTGGGACGAAGGCCGAGCGAGGTGGGGACCTGGGGCTCGGGGTTCAGGGGGTTGATCGTGGCGCTACGTGGTTGGGCACTCATGTCCTGTGCTGTTCTGCTGGCGGTGCCGGCGCTGGCGGGCTGTACGAGCGCAGAAGGTTCGAGTGGGTCGAGCCCGGTGACCGAGACCCCCTCGATCGTCCTCCCCCGGACCACGGGTCCGGTCAAGCCCGCGTCCGACTGCTCGCATTCAACCGAGGAGCTCCCGGCGGAGGCGCAGGTGGACGGCGTCGCGCTGGCCGCCACCACCGACCCGACCCGTACGTCGTTGCTGCTCAAGAACATCGGCGGGCTGACTGTCATCATCATGCCGGACGCGGGCTTCACCAGCCGGCTGATCGCCGCGCCGAAGGAGAACCCGACCGACCTGGCGTCGAGGGCCGCACTGATCGCCGTCAACAACAGCGGCGGCCTGGCCGGGGTCCTGGACATCCCCGTGTTCATGCCGAAGTCCCAGGTCATCACGGTGCCGCCGCAATGGGCGGTCTGCGTGCTCAGCGACAGCCTCAAGGAATTCGCCACCGCGCGGTACCTGCAGGACAAGGGGACCACCGCGGAGTACTTCCTGACGAAGGCGCTCGCGGACCAGTTGCTCGCCAAGAACAGCGTCGCCAGGACGCAGCCGACGCTGATCAGGTGCGCCAAGAGCACCGTGGACGTCGTCAAGGGCAAGCCGACGCTGTCGGACATCGAGCAGTACGTCGAGATCCTCGGCCCCGGTTCACCCTGCCGGAACAGCTACCAGGCCCTGTTGCACAGCGACCAGGACGCTGCCGATCAACTCGCGACCGCAGTACTCAGCGAGCTCCAGGCGACTCCCCGGCTGAAGATCAACAGCGACCTGGTCGTCACCTCGGCACGGACCTGAAGCCAGGGTCGGATCCGGGTCGGGTCAGGGAGAACTCCACTGCCGCCGGCCCCACCGCGGCCGGAGACTGGAGTCCTACCGTTCGACCCCTCGGAGGTCTTCAGCCATGATCGGCTTCATCGTCGCCGGACTCGTCATCGGAGCGTTGGCCCGGCTCTTCACGCCCGGCAAGCAGAAGCTCGGCCTGCTCGCCACGTTGCTGCTCGGCCTGGCCGGCTCGGTGATCGGCGGCACGATCGCCGCGATCCTCGGCACCGGCAGCATCTTCGAGCTGAACGTGTTCGGCTTCATCATCGCGGTGATCTCGTCGGTGCTGCTGGTCGGCACGGCCGAGTCGCTGTCCGCCCGCCGCAAGAACTCGTCCATCAGCCGCTAAAGCCCAACTCGACCGGGCCGGCCTCGATCCAGGCCGGCCTGGTCGGGCTAGCTGCCTTCGTTGATCGCCATCGCCGGCCGCGGCTCGCGGCCCGGCGGTTGCGGCGGCCGGGGCAACAGCGGGCGGCGCTTCTCCAGCGTCCGGATGACCGGCTGGTCGGCCCGGACCGTGATCTCCTCACCGGCATGCCGGAAGGTGATCTCGGCGTCCGGCCCGTTGTGCACGGTGTACTTCACCGCCACCGGATCGATCTCGACCTTCAGCCGGACCCCCCGCCACCGGATCGAGAAGCTCAGCCCGCCCAGCCCGATCGGCAGCGCCGGGTCGAACGACAGCCGGCCGTCGCGGTCCCGCAACCCGCCGAAGCCGCACACCAGTGCACTCCAAGCACCACCCAGCGACGCCATGTGCAGACCGTCACCCGTGTTGTGGTGCAGATTCCGCATGTCGATCAGCGCAGCCTCGTACGCATAGTCGTACGCAAGGTCCAGATGCCCGACCTCCGCGGCCATCACCGCCTGCACGCACGCGGACAACGACGAGTCCCGCACCGTCAGCCGCTCGTAGTAGTCGAAGTTCCGCGCCTTCTCCTCGTCGGTGAACGCGTCACCGCACCAGAAGGTGGCAAGGATCAGGTCAGCCTGCTTGACCACCTGCGTGCGATACAGCTGGAAGTACGGCGCGTGCAGCAGCAGCGGGTACTCGTCCTTGTACGCATCGAAGTCCCACACGGCGTACCCGGTGAAGCCTTCGGACTGCGGATGTACGCCGAGATCCTTGTCGTACGGCACGTACACCGCCGCGGCCGCGTCCCGCCAGGCGGCCTCCTCCTCGGCGTCGATGCCCAGCTCGCGGGCCCTGGCCGGCAGCTTGACCGAGACCTCCGCCGCGAACCGCAGATTGCGCGCCGCCATCAGGTTGGTGAAAACGTTGTCGTCGGCAACGGCGCTGTACTCGTCCGGGCCGGTCACACCGGGCAAGTGCCACTTGCCGTCGCGGTCGTGGTGTCCCAGCGAGATCCACAGCCGGGCCGTCTCCGCCAGCAACTCCAGCCCGACCTCTTCGAGGAAGCCGTCGTCGGCGGTGGCGGTGTGGTATCGCATGACTGCCTCGGCGATGTCGGCGTTCAGGTGGAACGCCGCCGTACCCGCGGGCCAGTAGCCGGAGCACTCCTGGCCGCGGATCGTTCGCCAGGGGAACGCCGCGCCTTTGAAGCCCAGCACCTCGGCCCGCTCCTTGGCGAGCTCGAGGATCGAATGTCGCCAGCGCAGCGCGTCGGCGGCCGCGTCGGGCATGGTGTAGGTCAGCACCGGGAGGACGAAGCCCTCGGTGTCCCAGAACGTGTGCCCGTCGTACCCGGCACCGGTCAGACCCTTCGACGGGATCGCGCGTCGCTCGGCGCGGGCTCCGGCCTGCAGTACGTGGAAGAGCGCGAACCGCACGGCCTGCTGCAGCTCCGGATGTCCTTGCACCTCGACGTCGGCGCCGTCCCAGAAGTCGTCGAGGAAATCGACCTGCTGCTTGGTCAGCCCGTCCCACCCGGAGAACTGCGCACTGGCGATGGCTGCCGCGACCTGGTCCCGGATCGCTGTCTCCGAACGCAGACTGGACCAGCCGTACGCCAGGTACTTCACTACGCGCAGACTCTCGCCCGGCTGCAGGTGCGCGATCACCGTGGTGCGCGCCCAGTCCTCACGGACGTCCTGGTCCATCGCGTACCGGACGGTGGTGTCCACCTCGTGTGACATCGCCGCAGCCATCAACTGCTGGCTACGCGTGGTCCGGTGGATCAGTACGACGCCGTGCTCGCCGCCGTCGTGGCTCACCGGCTTCAACGGGTTGTCGAGCACTGCGGCGACACGCGGGTCGTCGGACAGCTTCGGCTGCGCCTCGTTGGCGACCAACTCGGACTGGATCACGAACCGGGCCGGCTGGTCGACCGGCTCGACGACGTACTCGATCGCGGCGACCGCGCGCTGGGTCAGCGACACCAGCCGGCGGCTGCGGACCTTGATCCGCTTGCCGCCCGGCGAGGTCCAGTCGACATCGCGCTCGAGGATGCCGGTGCGGAAGTCGAGCGAGCGCTCGTGCTTGGTCAGGTAGCCGTAGCGGATGTCGAACGGCGAGTCGTCGACCATCAGCCGGATCAGCTTGCCGTTGGTCACGTCGACGAGCGTCTGCCCGGACTCCGGGTAGCCGTAGCCGGCTTCGGCGTACGGGAGCGGGCGCTGCTCGTAGAACGAGTTCAGGTACGTGCCGGGGATCGCGTACGGCTCGCCTTCGTCGAGGTTGCCGCGCAGGCCGATGTGGCCGTTCGACTGGGCGAACAGCGACTCCGACTGGGCCAGCTTGTCCAGCGCGAGCCGGGTCTCCCGCAGCCGCCAGGGCTCGATCGGGTGATGGCCTCTGTCGATCATTTGCCCTCCCCGTGATCGGCGAGCAGGTCTGCCAGGTCGCGCACCACCACGTCGGCGCCGTGCGACTTCAGCTCGGCCGCCTGGCCGACGCGGTCGACCCCGATCACCTGACCGAAGCGACCCGAGCGGCCGGCCGCCACACCGGCCAGCGCGTCCTCGAACACGGCCGCCTCGGACGGATCGACGCCGAAACCCTTGGCCGCGGCGAGGAACGTGTCCGGCGCCGGCTTGCCCTTCAGGCCCTCGGTCCGGATCGTCACGCCGTCGACGATCTGCTCGACGTACTGCGCGAGTCCGGTGACGTCGAGCACCTCGCGGGTGTTCGCGCTCGACGAGACCACGGCGCGACGGAGTCCGGCCTGCTCGGCGGCCTGGAGGTACTGGCGCGAGCCTTCGAACACGTGCACGCCCTCGGTCCGGATCCGGCGCTGGACGGCCTCGTTCTTCCGGTTGCCGAGGCCGTTCACCGTCATCGCGTCCGGCGGATCGTCGGCCGCACCGTCGGGCAACGTGATCCCGCGCGCGGCGAGGAAGTCCCGGACTCCGTTCGCCCGCGGCTTGCCGTCGACATACGCGTCGTACTCCGCCCGCGCGTCGAACGGCACGAACGGTATCCCGTGCTGCGCCGAATACTCGCGGAGGAACTTGTCGAACATCTCTTTCCACGCGGCGGCGTGGACGGCAGCGGTGTCGGTCAACACACCATCCAGGTCGAACAGACAGGCCCGGATCCCCGCAGGTAGTCCCAGCATGGAACCCACATTAGGGGGTCAACCGGTCCGGAAGGCCAAAGGCAGGGAAACGGGAGTAGCCGAAGGTGGTGATCTCGACGATCTGGTGGTCGCGCACCCACAGCACGTCGAGCTTGAACGCCCGCCACACCGTGTCCCCCGGACGCATCAGGTACGACGCTGCCGCGGGCAACCGGTTCGCCGAGGTCGGCACCAACCGCCACTCGCCCTCGCGGTTCGGCCCCATGCCCCGCTCGAACAACGGCAGGCACGCGGCCAGGCCGTCGAACGTCAGCTGGTCAGGCGGCATCGAGATCCGCAGGTCCTCGGCCGCGATCGCGATCGCCGCCTCTGCATCACACCGCTGGTGCGCGTCGATGAACCGATCGAGCACCTCGCGCTCCTCGGCCGTCGGGCGTGGCGCACTCCAGTCGGACCGTCGTGCGGGCAGCCGCTGCTGCATCGTCACGCGGGCGCGCTGGAGCGCACTGTTGGCCGCGGCCACGCTGGTCTCCAACAGGCCGGCCGTCTCTGACGCCGACCAGCCGAGGACGTCCCGTGCTATCAGCGCGGCCCGCTGGCGAGCGGGCAACGCCTGGAGCGCGATCAGGAACGTCAGCTCGATCGTCTCCCGGTCCACCGCGACGGCGTCGGGCTGGTCGGCCGGTGGCGCGATCTCGTCGAGCAAGCGGTCCGGATACGGCTGTAGCCAGCCCATGTCGCCGGGCGATGTGCTGCGCCGGGTATGCCGTCGGGCGACGTCCAGGCAGACGTTGGTCGCGATCCGGTACAGCCAGGCGCGGAAGTACGTGCGCCCGTCGTACTGATCGAGGCTGCGCCAGGCCCGGAGCAGTGTCTGCTGCACGGCGTCCTCGGCATCGTCGTACGACGCGAGCATCCGGTAGCAGTGCACGTGGAGCTCGCGCCGATGCCTCCCCGCGAGGTCGGCGAACGCGGCCTCATCGCCCGCGAACGCCGCCTCTTCCAGCGTCGTCATGACTGGTGCCCGACCTCCTGGACGGTCCAGTTGTTGCCGTCCGGGTCGTCGAAGGACAGGAAGGTGTTGTAGTCGGAGCGATCGGGGTGCACGCCGTCCTGCTTGCCTTGCTCGCCGAAGTGGAACGGCTTGCTGACCTCCACGCCACGGTCGACCAGCTCGGCCCGCGCGGCCTCGATGTCGGTCACCACCAGGTGCGTGCCCTGGTAGCTGCCCGGCTTCGCCGAGGTCACCCCGATCCCGATCGTGATCGAGCACGCCGACCCGGGCGGGGTCAGCTGCACGACCCGGAACGAGTCGCCGACCTTGTGGTCGACGTCCACGGCGAACCCGAGCTGGTCGGTGTAGAACTTCTTGGCCCGATCCACGTCCGTCACCGGCACGATCACGAGCTCGAGTTTCCAGTCCATCTGCGGCCTCCCGCGGTCACGGTCGGTCCAGTCTGACCGACATCGATGACCGTGTAACGACGGCCGCCCCGAAAACTCATCGGTCGATCGATGAGCTTTTTAGCCGCGCGCCTCGAAGACCCGCGCGAACCACTCGAGCTGCGCCAGCTGCTGGTACGTCTGGCCGCCCTCGTGGTTGTTGTACTGGTAGACCTCGATGTCCTTCTGCTCGCTGCCGTAGTGGTTGTACGCGGCAAACACCGTCGACGGCGGGCAGGTGGCGTCCATCAGCGCGACCGAGAACAGCGCGGGTGCCGTCGCGAGCCGGCCAAGGTTGACGCCGTCGAAGTAGCTCAGCGTCCGCAGCGTCGCGTCGACGTCCTGCCGGAACCCCTTCAGGTACCGCGTGATCTCGCCGTACGGGTCCTTGTCGGTGATCTGCAGCGCGCGCTCGAAGTGACACAGGAACGGTACGTCGGGTGCGCAGCCGAGCAGCTCGATGCCGGCGATCGGTGCGAGTCCGGCCGCGGCGATCGAGATGCCGCCGCCCTGGCTGCCCCCGGTGACGATCAGCTTGTCCGGGTCGACCAGCGGCGACGTCTTCACCGCGTCGAGCGCACGGACCGCGTCGATGAACACCCGGCGGTAGTAGTAGGTCTCGGGGTCGGTGATACCCGCGGTCATGAACCCCGGCGTGTGGTTGAGACCGGCGTACGGCGTGTCGTCCGGCGTGCTGTCCAGTCCGCCGGCGCCGTAGCCCTGGCCGCGGGTGTCCATCACGAAGTGGGCGTAGCCGGCTTGCGCCCACAGCGTGGTCGCGTGCGGGAAGCCGCGGCCGCCGGAGTACCCGTGGTACTGCACGACGGTCGGCAGCGGGCCGGTGGCTCCGGCCGGGACGTGCAGCCAGCCCTTGACCGGCGTACCGCCGAAGCCGGCGTAGGTGACGTCGTAGGTGTCGATCACCGCGAGCTTGTTGTCGATCAGGGTGAACGAGGCGGACAGGTCGTCGGTACGCGCCTTCTCGATGGAACGGCGCCAGAAATCGACCAGGTCGGCGGGTGCGGCCACCTCGGGCCGGTACTCGCGGAGCTTGTCGAGGGAAAGGTCGAACATGGCCATGAGCGACAAATTTACGCCCAACCACCAGCCGTCGGAAAACGGTGTCCAAAACCGCGGAGGCCAGCCAGTGGCGGATGCGAACCCGTCCGGCTCTCGTGTTCGGTAAGCGTTATGACACTTCAAGGCATGACAGTTCTGGTCGTCGGCCGCGGCGGCGGCATCGCCCGGGCGGTGACCCTGGCCGCCCGGGACGCAGGCGCTCAGGTCGTCGCCGCGGGCCGCAGCCAGGACAAGCTGAAGGCGGCGTACGACGGTGAGCCCGGCATCACCACCGAGTACGTCGACCTGACCGACGAGGCCTCGATCGCGGCCCTCGGCGAACGGCTCGGGACTGTCGACCACATCGTCTCGACCGCGTCGGCCCGGGCCCGCGGGAAGGTCGCGGACCTGGACCGGGACGCGGTCCGGGCGTCGTTCGACACGAAGGTCATCGGTCCGCTGATGCTGGCCAAGCACCTCGCGCCGCGGATCAACACCGGCGGCTCGCTGACGATCTTCTCCGGCGTCGCAGCCGCGAAGATCGCCGTCGGCACGCTCGCGGTCGCGATCACCAACGGCGCGGCCGACGTACTCGCCCGCTCGCTCGCCTTGGAGCTCGCGCCGATCCGGGTGAACGCCGTCTCCCCCGGCGTGATCGACACCGGCGCGTGGGACGGACTCGGCGCGGGCAAGGACGACTACTTCCGCGACATCAGCTCGCGCAACCCGGCCCGGCGGATCGGCACAGTAGACGACGTCGCGCAGACCGTCCTGTTCGCGATGACGAGCACCTTCGTGACCGGTACGACGCTCCGGGTCGACGGCGGCGAACCGCTGACCTGACTACGGAGCCGCGAGGCCGAAGCCCGGGTCCTCGGACAGGACGACGTACCCGTCCTCGAGCGTGTAGGCGCCGGGGCCGGGGACGCCTTCGACGATCGGGACGTTGCCGAGGCCGGCTGCGAGGTGGGCGGCGTACAGGGTCTTGAGCGGGACGCCCCAGGCATGCGGTGAGGCCTCGGAGGCGAGTTGCGGCATGGTGCGACGCCAAGCGGTGAGGCCGTGGCCGATGACGTCCATCAGAGCCACGTCGACGAGACCTTCGCGGGCCAGACGGAGGACGTGGTCAACGTTCGGGTCGTATTCGCCGTCGGCGACCTTGGGCCGGTTCGTCATGGTCTGCAAGCGTTCGCGGAGTGCTTCCAGGTCGGGCCGGCGTTCCGGGAACGGCTCCTCGATCCAGTACAGGTCGCAGTCGGCGACGCCGTCGAGGTACTCGAGCAGTCCGTTGAGGGTGAAGCCGTCGTTGCCGTCGACAAGGATCCCGGCGTCCGGGTACAGCTCGCGGGTCAGCCGGGTCACCTCGATGTCGCGGGCCATGCCGGCCAGCGGATCCATCCAGCGGTGGCCGCGGCCGATCTTCAGCTTGAAGTCGCGGAAGCCGAAGGCGTGGTCCTGGGCGAGGTTGGTCCGGATCGCCTCCAGACCATGATCGAGGTCGTCGAAGTAGATGCCGCCGGTGTAACAGCGCACCCGCGTCGAGCCGTGGCCGCCGAGCATCGCATACACGGGTACGTCGAGGATCCGTGCCGCGAGGTCGTGCAGCGGGTAGTCGAGGAACTCCGCGGCCGGGTCGATCACGCCGCGGTCCGGGTCGATCAGCTCGGCCAGGTTGCGACCGATGAGGGCGCGCGGGTCCGCGTCGGACAGCGGCAGGCCCCAGCCGGTGGCGCCGCGGTCGGTCTCCACGACGTACACCGTTTGCTTGCCGCCGTTCCCATGGCTGCCGAGGAACGAGTTGCGGCCGATCGTGCGGAGATAGCCGTAGTGGTGGTCGGTGGTCGTGACGGAGCGGATGACGTGCCTGGCGAGGGTCATCGTTCAACGATAGACAGCGACGAACTTGCGGAACGCCTCCGGATTGCTGAGTACGTCGGTGTTGTCCGCGAACTGGTCGATCGACCCGATCAATCCGCAGCGCGCCACCGCCTCGTCGGTCACGGTCGCCAGACACGCGTGCACGAAGCGACCGGCGTCGATCACCTGAGCGGGTCGCGTGAAGTACGGCCGCGGCGCCGGGTCGATCTCCTCGGTGATGCCGAGCGCGTTGTGTCTGCGCGCCACCAACTCGTACGCCGTGACGAGTGCCTGCTCGCGCTCCTCGAACCGAGCGGCTGCCGTCGCGTCGGCGAGCGCCTGGTCCAGACCGTCGGCGTGGTCGAGACGGGCGAACGCCGTACCCAGCCATTTCGTGTACGGCGCATAGGTCCGCGACTGCAGCAGCGCCAGGCGCATCACGTCGCGCACCAGGCGAGCAGTGACCACCCGCGAACCGAGCTCGTCTCCGACCTCGTAGGTGCGCTGGACGAACGCCTCCTCCTGCGCGATCCGCGACCACTGGCAGGCCAGCAACCACCGCCAGATCTGGTCCGGATACCAGGCGAGCGCATCACGTACGGCGGCCAGCCGCCCGTCGTCGGCGTACACCTCACCAGCCACGACACCCAGCAACTGCTGCTGCGGCGTCGTCAACCAGTCGGTGAGCCCGATGCCCTCCGACGCATCGAACCCCAGGTGCCCGCGCAACCAGTCCCCCAACGTCGCAACCGTGACGTGGTGCACCGGCTCCTGCGTGTCCCAGCCGAAGCGGACCGTGTGCCCGGCGTACTCCTCCGGCATCCCGTCGTCGACGGCCTTCCGCACCCGCTCGACCTCACCCACATCGACAAGCACCACGACCCGCGGACCCCACCCGTGGTCCGTCGAACGCTCGGTGTCGTACCCGAGCACATCCGATCCCCAGCCGAGCAATCCCGCCGCATGCCCGACGTCTCCCACGAGAGGTGCGATCACGTCAGCGTGAAACCCGGCCCCGATCTCACCCGCACTCCGGAACTCCGTCATGCCGCCTCCCCTCGCCGCAGCACGGCCCACAAACCCCAGCCCGCATGAGACATCACTGCAGACCAGTCCGCTCCCGAGTCCTTCTCCAGTGCGCCCAGCACAGTCTCGATCGGCACGTGGTGCGGAGCGTCCTCACCGAGCGCGTTGGACCACACGACCACACCATCCGGCGTCAGCGTCCGCACAACCTCATCAGCAAACAGCGGTACGTCGGCCAGCACGACCGCCTGAGCTGATGCGTCTCCGGCGGGCAGCTGCGACGCATCACCCAGAACACGCCACGGAGCAGGTGATCGGCTGAGCATCGCCCAGGTCAGATCGAGGCTGACCACCTTCGGCCAGACCTCCTGGATGAGTGCGGAGAGCAGTCCGGTCCCGCAGCCGACCTCCAAGCACAAGCCGGCCGGCCACGGCCCACCACGCTGCAGAGCGTCGGTCAGCGGGACAGAGCGGTAACCACCGCGGTCACCGTCCCAGACCGGAGCCAGCTCGGTGTAGCGCCGTACGACCTCGTCGGCCTGCTCGTGCGACCACGTGCTGGGGTGCTCGGCGAGCTCCCGCGAGGTCCGCTGACTGGCCGCTGCTTCGGGTCGGACAGGCTTCCCGGGGTCCGCCGGTACGACCTGTGGGAGTTCCGTGATCTGACCCACTACGTCACCTTTCCGGTCTGAGGGCCCGTCTACAGTTACCCCGGTGAAGGCTTCGCATGTGGTGTGGGACTGGAACGGGACGCTACTCAATGACAATCACGCAGTGCTGGCTGCGGTCAACGAGGTTTGTGTCGGGTTCGGCCGACCGGAGCTCACGTGGAGCGGCTGGCAGGCGGCGTACGCGCGACCGATGCGGGTCTCGTACGAGCAGATCCTGCAGCGCACACTCGACGAGGAGGAGTGGGCGCGGGTCGACAAGCTCTACCACGAGCGGTACGACGCGCTCCTGCACACGTGCGAGCTCGCCACCGGCACCATCGACGTACTGCGGGAGTGGACCGGCACCCAGTCGTTGCTGTCGATGTGGTTCCACGCGCGGCTGACGCCCACGGTCGAGAAGTACGGCCTGACGTCGTACTTCACCCGCGTCGACGGCCTGCCCGGTGACGTCGGCGGCGGTTCGAAGGCCGACAGCCTCGTCCGCCACCTCGAAGTGCAGCAGCTCGACCCGGCGGACGTCGTACTGATCGGCGACGTCGTCGACGACGCAGACGCAGCCCGAGCCGCCGGCACACACTGCGTGCTCGTCTCGACCGGCGCGATGACCCGCGAGTCACTGGAAGCCACCGGCGTACCGGTCACTGCGTCGATCGCGGAAGCGCTCCGTCAGGTCCGCTGAACGAACTCGGGCAGATTGCCTTCGGGCGCGGGTCCTACTCGCCGATCTTCTTCGAGCGCAGGATGATCTTGGTGTCGGGAGTTGCGTGAGTGCCGCCGGCGGGTTGTTGGGAGACGACGACCCAGTTGCGGTCGTTGATCAGCAGGCGGCCCTGGCCGGTGGCGTCTTCTTCGGTGAGGAAGTAGAAGCCGGCGGCCTGCATGGTGTCCTGGGCCAGCTGATGGTTGAGGCCGACGACGTTCGGCACGACGCCCGCCTGTGCGGACGGGCGTGCAGCTGAAGGTGGCGGCGCGCTGGTTGCCGGGACGGTCGACGTCTGGGTGGCGGTCACCGTGGTCGTGGCGGTCACCGTGGGCTGGGCTCCGGCCGCGCCGACGCCTCCGCACGCTGTCAGCAACACCAGCGAGCCGAGAGCAATCACGAACCATCCCGGGGCCACCGAATACCAATACCCCATTCGCCAAACGACCTAACAAGCTGTAGTTGTTTCACCTATGACTCAGGTTCTGGAAGGTCGTACGGCGGACGGCCGCGGCGTACGGGTGCGGTACTCCGCCGACGGTATCGAGGAGATCACCGACGACCCGAGTGCTCCCGACCTACTGCTGCTCCCGGGCCTGATCGACATCCAGCTCAACGGGTATGCCGGGTTGGATGTCAACGATCCTGCACGCCCGGCGAGCGAACTGTCCGACCTCGTGCGCGTCCTGTGGCAGCAGGGGGTCACGACGGTCTACCCGACGATCATCTCCGCTGACGACGCGACCACAACCGCCCTCGTCACCCTCGCCGCCGCCGCTCGCGCGTCCGACTCGATGGTCGCGTACGGCGTACCCGGTCTGCATCTCGAGGGTCCGTACATCTCGAGTGCCGAGGGCGCCCGCGGCGCACACGACCCGGCCGTCGTCCGCGACCCGGACCCCGACGAATTCGACCGCTGGCAGAAGGCCGCAGCCGGCGCCATCGCCATCCTGACTCTGGCTCCCGAACGCACAGGCGCCCTCGAACTCACCCGCCACCTCGCGGGGCCGCAGCACGCCCCGCGAGCGGAGGCGGCAGGCGGTCGCAGTGTGGTGGTGTCGGTTGGGCACTCGCTTGCTTCGGCGGAGGAGGTTCACGCGTTTGCTGCCGCAGGCGGGCGGATGTCGACGCACCTCGGAAACGCCTTGCCGAAGCAGCTCGACCGGCACGACAACCCGATCTGGCCACAGCTGGTCGAGGACACGCTGACCGCGGGGCTGATTGCCGACGGCCACCACCTGCCCGTCGACACCTTCGCCGCGTTCGTGCGGGCCAAGGGCGCGACCCGCTGCGTTCTCACCAGCGACGCCGCCGCCCTCGCCGGTTGCGCCCCCGGCGACTACAAGACCGCGGTCGGCGGCGCAGTCACCGTCGGCTCCGACGGCAGCCTCCGCCTGCAAGGTACGCCGTACCTGGCCGGCAGCGGAGCCTCGCTCCTCGACTGCCTCCGCTGGTCCACCGGCCCCGGCGGCCTTCCCCTCGACACTGCCGTCACGATGGCGACCACCACCCCTGCCAACCTCCTCGGCCTGACCGACCGCGGCCGCCTCGAAGTAGGCGCCCGCGCCGACCTCATCCAGCTCACCCGCACCCCGGACGGCGGCATCGGCGACCTCGTCACGGTCGTCGTCAACGGCGTGACGCAGAACCAGGTTTGATCAGACCTCACGATCTGTTGCCTGCAGCAACAGTCAGGTGCTCAATCGTGCCGCTTGCAAGTACCGGCAAAACAGGGTCCGATGCTTGCCGGTGAACCTGGTCTTCCCGTATAAGAAGCGTGATGACAGCGATCCGGCTCGACGGGGTGTCCAAGGTGTTCGAGGGGGAACACCTGGCTGTTGACGAGCTGTCCCTGGACGTGGCCGACGGCGAGTTCATGGTGCTGCTCGGACCGTCCGGCTGCGGGAAGACGACGCTGCTGCGGATGATCGCCGGGCTCGAGCGGGTGACGGCCGGCGAGGTGTGGTTCGGCCGGACGAACGGGACGCGGCTGCCGCCGAAGGACCGCCAGGTGGCGATGGTGTTCCAGACCGGCGCCCTGTACCCGAACCGGACCGTCCGCGAGAACATCATGTTCCCGCTCCAGATCGCAGGGCAGGACGACCACGACGCGAGTTCGACCGCCGCAGGCCTGGCGCAGATCCTCAGCATCGGCTCGGTGCTCGACCGGATGCCGCGGACGCTCTCCGGCGGGCAACGGCAGCGCGTCGCGATCGGGCGGGCGCTCGTACGCCGTCCGAACGTGTTCCTGCTGGACGAGCCGCTGTCGAACCTCGACGCCACGATGCGGACCGAGCTGCGCCAGGAGATCGGCGCGATGACCCGGGACCTCAACGTCACCACGCTGTACGTGACCCACGACCAGGTCGAGGCGCTCACGCTGGCCGACCGGATCGCGGTGATGCGCGACGGCCGGATCGAGGACGTGGGTACGCCGGCGCAGGTCTACAACGACCCGGCGACCGCGTTCGTCGCCGGGTTCCTCGGCGCGCCCAGGATCAACCTGCTGTCCGCGACCGTCCGCGTCACCGCACACCATCGGGTGGCGCTCGACTTCGGAGCCCAGTCCATCGGTCTCGACCCAAGCGATCGCCGCTCGCTGATCCTGCGACATCACGACGGCGTCCAGGTCATCGTCGGCGCGCGCTCGAACGCCTTCCGGGTGATCACCAACGAGGACGTCGCGAACCAGTTGACCGGGACGTTGCGCGCGTTCGAGTTCCACGGGCAGCAGTCGATCGCGTTCGTCGAGTGCGGGATCGAGGCCGTCAATCCCGACCAGGTCGGCCAGCCGAGGCCGATGCACGCTGTTTCACCGCAGGACATGATGGCTCCGGCCTCGTTGCTGACCAGGGTCCTCTCCCGCATCCGATCCGGCCGCACGACCGCTCCGGCTGAACTACCGCCGCCCACGCATCGCCGGGCCGACCTGGTCATCGAACTTCCCGCCGACGCGGACCTCAGACGCGGCTCCCGCATCCACCTGGCCATGGACACGACCCGGATCCACATCTTCGACCAGACCGGCTGCCGGGTGGACCGCATCACCCGCTAGCTGGTCACGACCGCTCCGCCGGCTATCACCAGGTGCGGCTGTTCGAGTACGGCGATGTTGTCGAGCGGGCTCTCATCTACGACGATGGCGTCGGACGCGTACCCGCGCGCCAGTCGCCCGACCGACGACCCGAGGCCGAGCAGTCGCGCAGCGCTTGTCGTCGCCGCGCGGATCGCGTCGAGGGCGCTCAGACCGGCCTCGTGCAGGAGGCGTACTTCGCCGCCGATCGGGTCGACGTCCAGACCGAACGAGTCCGTGCCCGCCACCACGGTCACGCCGAGCTCGGCGGCCCGGCGTACGGCGGCCTGGAGGACCGGGAAGAACTCCTCGCCGCGCTGCTTCAGGATCGGGTTCGTCGAGTCCCGCATCCCGCCGATCGCGGACATCGTCGGGGTGAAATGCGTGCCCTGGCGAGCCATTCGCTCCAGCGTCCGCTCCCCCACGAACACGCCGTGCTCGAGCGTCTTGATCCCGGCCCGAACTGCATCATCGATCGCCTTCTCGCTGTAGCTGTGGCACATCACGCCGACACCACGCTTGCGCGCCTCGGTGACGATCGCACGGACCTGCTCGTAGTCGTACACCTGAACCAGCGGATCCTGCTCGGGTACGCCGGCCCGCTCGTTCACCCGCGTCTTGACCCAGTCGACGCCGCGATCCAGGTTGACCGACGTCAGGTACCGCAACGCCTCCGGCGTACGAACCCCACCCGCCAACGGAGCCAGCGCCGGGTCGCCGAGGATCGTGTTGCCGAGATCCGGGGTGACGAAAGTACCCGACGCCTTCATCCGCGGTACGACGCCCGGTGCCCACGGCTTCAGCGCGCGGAGCCCGATGTCCTGGTAGAAGTCCGACGTACCGCTGCGGACGGTTGTTGCCCCACGCACCAAAGCCGCATGAGCATCGGCGACCGCGTTCTCGTGCACATGTACGTCGACCAGACCGGGCAGCACCCATCGTCCCTCGACGTCAATGACGCGACCGTTGGCCTGGGCAACTGCTTTGCGAGTCTGCGAACGGTTGCCAACGGCCACCACCCGACCGCCCGCGAGCACGACGACGGCGTCCTCGATGACCCGCCCGCTGAGCGGGTCGAGCACCGTACCGTTCTCGATCACGACGGGAGGTGGCACGGGCGCTCGACCGCCGGGACCATTGGCGCTCGCTCGACTTCCTGCTGCCTGGGCGGGTTGGCCGACGGCCGCCAGTCCGGCGCCGGCGAGTGCGATCGCCCCGCCGATCACACCCCGTCGGCTGATCGAGCTCGGCAGCGGCTCGAGCTCGTCATCATGGTCACGGCACATCGGTGTTCTCCTTGTCCAGGGTGTTCTTGACGATCCGGCCGCCTTGCATGATCAGGCGCAGCCGTCGCTCGGGGTCCGTCAGTACGGCGATGTCCTCGAGCGGATTGCCGTCCACGACCAGCAGATCGGCCCAGGCCCCGTCCCGGATCTCACCGACCTGCCCGACCAGACCAGCGATCTCCGCACCGACGACTGTTGCCGACCGCAAAATGTCCGCAGGCTTCTGTACTTCGGCCCGCAGCGTGAACTCGTCGAGCTGATGAGCGTGCAAGGCGCCATGCAGATCAGTCCCGTAGCCAAGAGCAACTCCGGCACGATCCGCGAGCTCCAAGGCCTGCAGACCAAGCTCGAGAATGTTGTCGAGCTTCCCCTTGCCCTCGGGCGACAGATGCTCGGCCCCGCTACGCCGAAGCGCGTCGAACGTCGCCAGCGTCGGCACGAGGAACGCATCTCGCTCCAGGAACAACGAGACGCTCTCCTCGTCGATCAGATTCCCGTGCTCGATGGTACGAACGCCGTACCGCAGCGCACGATTCACCGACGCGGCCGAGTACGCGTGCCCGGCGACGTACCCGTGCCCGAAGCCTGCCTCCTCGACGGCGGCCCGGATCTCCTCCTCGGAGTACGCCAGCGCGTCCAGGGCCATTGACGAGACCACGCCGCCGCTCAGCGTGAGCTTGATGTGGTGCGCGCCCTGGGCCATCTGCTCGCGGATCGCGCGGCGCAGCTCGACAGGTCCGTCGCAGATGCGGGTGAGCACGTGTCCCCCGGTCGGGGCGAGGATCGGGCCGCCGTACAGCAGCCGCGGCCCTTCGATCAGACCTTCCCGCAGCGCCCGCGCGAGCCCAGCGTCGGCTCCGCCCAGATCGCGTACGGTCGTGAAGCCCCGCAGCAGCATGTCCTTCAGGATCTGCGTGGATCGGACCGTCGCGTACGACGCCGGCCAGGAGGTCAGCTCGGCGAAACTCTCGCTGGCCTGGGTGACGTGGACGTGCGAGTCGATCAGACCCGGCATCAGGGTCCGCCCGTGCAGATCGATCACCTGAGCAGTTGCTTCAAGGTCTCTGGTGATCCGACCGTTGCGGATGGCAACTGTCTGGTCCTCTACCAGCTGTCCGTTCCGGACGTCGAGGACCGTTGCATTCACGAAGGTGGTGTCCATGTCAGCTCGTCGCCGCCTCGGTGATGATCGGTGCACTCGCGCGCTCGACCTGGGCTTCCGGGTCGAGATCCTCGAGCCGCCGCCCGCGGGTCGACAGGCCGAGCGTCAGGATCGCGAGCGCGCCGAGCAGCAGCGCGGCGGCGATCATCGAGAACACGCCCAGGAATCCGACCGACGTGAACAGGACGCCGATCAGGATCGGTGCGGTGATCCCACCGAATCGGCCGACCGCGGATGCGGTTCCCATTCCGGTCGCGCGGATCGCGGTCGGGTACACCTCGGGCGTGTAGGCGTAGAGACCGGCGTACGTGCCGTTCATGAAGAACGACAGCAGGATGCCGAAGAAGAGCACCTGCCCGTTGCTGCTCGCGTTCGCGATCAGGAAGGCCGAGATCGCTCCTCCGGCCAGGTACGACGCGATGGTCCACTTCCGGTCGAGCCGCTCGTTCAGGTATGCGCCCGAGTAGTAGCCGGGAACCTGCGCCAGCGTGATCAGCAACGCGTAGCTCAGGCTCTTCGAGATCGTGAGGTCACGCTCGACGAGCAGCGACGGGATCCAGGTGAAGAAGCCGAAGAACGCGAACGTGATCGAGATCCACAGCAACCACAACACCGCAGTACGACGAGCTAGGCCGTTCTGCCACATCAGGATCAGCCCCGCGCCGGGCTTGGGCTTCCGCGGTACGGACACCGTGGTCTCCGGGGCTGCCGCGGGGACCGGCGGCACGTCCTTGCCTGATTCGCGTACGGCGTCCTCCAACGCGTCGACCACCTTTGTCGCCTCGGCAGTCCGGCCCTGCTGGATCAGCCAGCGCGGCGACTCCAGCAGACCGCGGCGCCACCACAGCAGCATCAGCACCGGCAGCGCGGTGACCACCTGAGCGACGCGCCAGCCGTGGTCGAACGCCGGCACGAACACCCTGCCGAGGAGCGCCGAAGCGACGTACCCTGCGGAGAAGAACCCTGCGACTGATCCGACCAGCAGACCGCGCGACCGGGCGGGGATGAACTCGGCGATGAACGCCGGGATGATCGCGGCTTCCGCGCCGACTCCGATCCCGGCGATGATCCGGGCGCTGAAGAAGATCTCCCAGGTCGGGGCGAACGCGGCGACGAGCGTGGCAGCGCAGTACAGGGCCAGGGCGTACATCATCACCTTGCGGCGGCCGATCGCGTCGCCGGTGATCCCTGCGCTCAGGGCACCGATCAGGATGCCGATCAGCAGCGAGCTGCCGATCAGACCGATCTGCCACGGGGCAAGGTGCCAGAGGGGTTTCACGGCCGGCAGCAGGTACGAGACGAGTGAGCCGTCCATGCCGTCGAAGGCGATGCCGAGACCGCCCATCAGGAGCAGTTTGACGTGCGGACGGGAGAGCGGGAGTCGTTCGAGACGGTCCAGCAGTACGCGGCCTGCGGCTGAGATTTCCACGGTCATCGGAGCCTCCATCCGTCGGTGGATGACTCAGGACAGTAGATGCATGATTTCGTGCATGCAAGACCTGGTGCAATATTTCGTGCATCCGGCACAATGGGGTGATGACTGACCAGGGCCCTTCCGTGGCCGAGTGGCTCGACAAGCAGGTCGGCAGCGCACGGCTCGGCCCGAAGGCGGAACGGGTGCGGCATGTGGTCGCGACGCAGCCGAGCTTCGCGTCGTACGCGACCGCCGCCGAGGTGGCCGAGCGCGCCGAGGTGAACGGGGCGACGGTTGTTCGGTTCGCCCAGTCGCTCGGGTTTGCGGGCTGGCCGCAGTTCCAGGCGGAATTCCGGTCGATGTACGTCGTACGGCGGTATGACGTGGAGGCCGGCGCGCCGACGACGGGGCACGCCGGCGTACTCGCGTCCGCCTTTGCGCGGGATGCGGAGAACCTGCAGTCGTGTTTGCAGTCCTTCGACTACGAGGAAGGTGCGGCTGTCGTCGAGGCGATCCACGCGGCCCGCCGTACGCTCGTCGTCGCTACCGGGACGCACTCGTTGCCCGCGCAGGGGTTGGCGATGATGGCGGCCAGTCGCGGGTACGACATCAGCCTGGAGGACCGGAGCGGGCCGCATCTGACCAATGCGCTGGCGCGGCTGACGAGCGACGACTGCGTGGTCGCGTTCAGCTTCTGGCAGCACTACAAACAGACGGTCGCCGCCCTGCGGTTCGCCCGCACAGTCGGCGCCACCACCTGCGCCATCACCGACACCCGCCACTCCCCTGCGGCCGATCACGCCGACCACATCCTCATCATCCCCGCCGAAGGCATCTCCAACTTCCGCTCAATGACAGTCGCCACCAGCCTCGCCTACGGCCTGGCTGCCGCCCTGGTAGCCATAGACCCCCAACGCACCCGCTCCGCCATCTCCCACGTAGACGCCCTCTGGCAAGACATGAACTTCTTCGTCCCCGACTGAGGCGACCGCACTTACGGCCCTAGTGAAGGGTGTAGCCGCCGTCGATGACCACGACTGAGCCGGTCATGAAGCTGGAGGCGTCCGAGGCGAGGAAGACTACGGTTGGGGCGATCTCGTCCGGTACGGCGTAGCGCTGCATCGGTGCGTCGTCGATCCAGCGTGCCTTGAACTGTGGCTCGTCGACCGGTGCCATCTCGGTCTTCACGTAGCCGGGCGCGACGGCGTTCACGCGGATGTTCAGCGGCGCCCACTCCGCCGCCAGCGACTTGGTCAGCTGATGGACGGCGGCCTTCGACGCGTTGTACGCCGGTTGCCATTGCGGACGGTTGACGATCTGTGCCGAGATCGAGCCGATGTTGACGATGGTGCCGCCGCCGACGGTGGTGAAGTGGCGCGCGGTCGTCTGGCTGAGCTTCCACAAGCCGTCGACGTTGGTCGAGAACACCTCGTCCCATTCCTCGTCCGGGATGTCGAGCGACGGCCGATGGACACACGTCCCGGCGTTGTTCACCAGGATGTCCAGCCGCCCGGTCGCCTCCAGCGCAGCGTCGACCGCGGCCTGGCCGGACGCACGGTCGTTGACATCGAGCCCGACGCCGATCACCGTCCGCCCGGTCGCCTCGGCCAGCCGCGCGGCCGCCTCCTTGGACGCCGCGGCATCGCGCGCCCCGATCACCACATCCGCGCCGGCCTCGGCCAACCCGGTGGCGAACGCGAGCCCGAGCCCGCGATATCCACCAGTCACCAACGCCGTCCGCCCGGCCAACGAGAACTTGTCAAGAACGCTCATCGGGCCATTGTCCCTGGTACGCGGTGGACGCGAGCTGAACAAAGGACTGCACGAGCGGGTTGCTCTCCCCCGTCTTCCAGCTCACCACGACCCGGCTCGGCGGCAGATCGACGATCGGTACGACGGTGAGCTCGCCCGGCGGGTTGTGACCGAGCGGACTCAACCCGACCGTGCCGTTCCAGAGCACGGCCTGCAGACATTCCTGGACCGAGCGCACGACCGAACCCTCGCGATGCTGACCGCCGTTCCAGTACGACTGCCAGATCGGGTCGGTGTCGGCCGGGAACTGGAACCACCGCCGATCCGCCAGGTCCGCGAGCTTCAACTGATCGCGCTGAGCCAACGGATCATCGGCCCGCAGTACGGCGCCGACCGGATCGGCCCGCAACTCGTGCACGGTCAATCCCGTCTCGTCGAACGGCGCTCGCGTCAGCGCCACGTCGACGAGACCCGCTCGAAGACCGCAGGTGGGATCGGTGAGATCGGCTTCGCGGATCCGGACCTCCACATCCGGATGCTGCTGCCGATACGCCGCCGCCAACCGGCTCGCACCCGGATCGGTGCTGTCCCCGAGCATCCCGATCGTGAAGCTGACCGCACCGCGGACCCGCGCCGGTAGCTGATCAGCCTGCTCCAGCAGAGCCCGCGCCTCCTGCAGCAGTACGACGCCTGCCGGCGTGAGCGCGACCCCCGCCGCGGAGCGGTCGAACAGCGTGGCGCCGAGCTCCCGCTCCAGCTGCTTGATCGCGCGGCTCAGCGGCGGCTGACTCATCTGGAGCCGCATCGCCGCCCGGCCGAAGTGGAGTTCCTCGGCAACGGCGACGAAGTACCGCAGGGTGCGCAGCTCCATGACCAGCGACGATACCCGCACGGTATCGCCGCGACCGGATCGGTCTTGGACGCCGCAGCGGCGCAGGCGGTGCGATGGGAGCATGACCGACGTACTGCTGCCCGATCCCGCCGTCCGCGTTGCCGACGCCGAGGAGCTCGCGCCCGACCTGCTGGTGATCCCGAACAAGCGGGTCGACCTTGTGCCGAACATCGGCATCATCGGCGGCACCGATGCCGTCCTGGTCGTCGACACCGGCGTCGGCATCGCGAACGCCGAGGAGGTCCTGGCACTGGCGACCGAGGTCGCGCGCGGGCGGCGGCTGTACCTGACTACGACCCACTTCCACCCCGAGCACGCGTTCGGCGCGCAGGTCTTCGCAGGGCACGCGACGTACCTCGTCAACCGCGCGCAGGCGGACGACCTGGAGGCCAAGGGCGCCGGTTACCTGGAGATGTTCCGCGGGTTCGGCGGGGCGATCGCCGAGCGGCTCGAGGGCGTCGAGATCCCCGTGCCCGACGAGGTGTACGGCGATGTGCACGACCTCGACCTCGGCGGCCGGATCGTCGAGCTGCGCGCCACCGGCCGCGGGCACACGAAGGGCGATCAGGTCATCCAGGTGCCGGACGCAGGCGTGCTGTTCACCGGCGATCTGGCCGAGACGGGACAGTTCGCGATCTTCCCGTGGTTCCCGCCGTACGACGTCGATGTCTCCGGTGTCGGCTGGTTGTCCGTGATGGATCGACTGACCACGACCGCGCCGAAGATCGTCGTACCGGGTCACGGCGACCTCGGCGGCCCGGAGATCCTCACCGCCGTCGGCGACTACCTCCGCGAGCTCCGCGACGAGACGTGGCGCCGACGGGACTCCGCAATGAACGAGTCCGACCTCCGCACCGAGGTCAAGTCGCTACTGATCGAGCGCCACCCCGAATGGTCCGGCCAGGACTGGATCGATCACGGCATCAACTGCCTGTGCACCGAATGACCGCTACCGCTTGTCCTCGTCCAGGATCCGGTTGACGGACCGTTCGACGGTCGCGCGGGTCTTGTCGTCGTCGAGATCGTCGCCGACCCGGTTGATCACCTTGGCGATCGTCCGGCCATGGGCGAACTGATCGATGATGCGAGGGTCGACGTACGAACTGCGGGCGACCGCTGGCGTGTTGCCGAGGTGCTCTGAGACCTCCGCGAGCATCTCCTTCACAGCAGTGTTGAGCGCGGCCTTCGTCGTCGGCGGGTCGGCGTCGGCCAGATCCACCGCGGCATGCACCGTGGCCGTCCAGGTCCGCAGGTCCTTCACCGTGTAGTCGTCGCCGACCAGCTCGTGGAACCTGTCGTTGACCATGCCGGCGTCGATCTCGTGGTAGCCCTCGTCGTCGCGGTACACCAGCAGCCGCGGGTTCTTGTGCCGACCGCGTTTCAGCGACCGAACAGCCTGCACCAGTCGATCATCGTCGAGCACGATCGTCCGCTCCTGCCCACCTTTCGCGACGAAGTCGAACACCACCTTCCCCTTGCTCACGCGGACGTCGTCACGCAGCAAAGTCGCCGCACCACGGCTGCCGTTCTCGTCGGCGTACTGCGTGTTCCCGGTGCGGAAGACGCCGTAGTCGAGCATCCGCAGCGCCACCGCCAGCACGCGCCGCCGGTCGAGACCCCGCGTGCGCAAGTCCTCGTCCACCGCCTCGCGGAACGCCGGCAACTTGCGTGCCAACTCACGCACCCGGTCGTGCTTGACGAGGTCCTGCGCCGTCCGCCAGTCGTCGTGGTACAGATACTGCCGCCGTCCCGCCTCGTCGGTACCCGTCGCCTGGATGTGCCCGTTCGGGTACGGGCAGATCCACACGTCCTCCCATGCGGGCGGGATCGCCAGCGTCCGGATCCGCTCCACTACGTCGACGTCCTTGATCGTCTTGCCGTCGAGATCGAGGTAGCTGAATCCAGTCCCGCGTCGCCGGCGACGGAATCCCGACTTGTCGACCTGACTCTTTCGCAGCCGCATCAGTACCGGGCCATTTCTTCCAGCGGACGGAGGTCGTCGCGCCGGCTCGTCGTGGTGACGGTGTTGTCGGTGATTGCTTCGACCTCGTTCCAGGGCAGGTACCAGACGCTGCCGAGTCGTGCATGGACCAGGCGGCGCAGGAGCTCGGGGCCGACGTGGCGCTCGTACCCGAACAGGCGCGTGGCGCGGTTCTCTACCACGATCAGGCCGTCGACCCGGAGCGCGCGCTGCATCGACATCAGCAACGGTCCGTCCTGGACCAGGCGTACGTCGGCGACACCGCCGATCTCGTTGCCGTCGGCATCGAACACTCGTCGTCCGAGCAGCTCATTCAGTCGCATCGCCGGCTCCGGGGATCTTGTCGATGACGTGGTGCTCGATCCAGTCGTCGTAGTAGTCCAGGTCGAGGCCGGCGGCCGAGATCGTCACCGCGGTCTCGATCTCGGCGATCCGCCCTGCCGGGATCTCGGCCCGGCCAGAGATCAACGCCGCCACCACCGGCGGGTCGGCATCGAGATCGAGCTCGACGTCGTCGACCTTGCCGGCCAGATGACCGTCGGCCTGGTCGATCAGCTGCCGGTCGAGCAGATGCAGCTGCGCATGCAGTACCCGTCCAGCCATCGTCACGCTCCTGCCTTCGTGATGATCATCAGTGGTATCGCGGCGACCGACGCGATCGTCAGCAACGCCAGGTAGAACAGCCCGAAGGCGTTGCGAACCCGGCCGTTCGTCTCCCGGCCGACGTAATCGGGGTCGTTCGCGACGATCAGGATCGGCAGGTACGTCAGCGGCAACGCCATCGCGGCGAACACCACGGAGTACTCCGTCACCTTCACCGGATCGACCGCGGTCAGCAGGGTCAGCACCGCCAGCACCAGGCACACGATGATCACCACGTGGAACCGCGACGCCTCCCGCGGCCGGACGAGCTTGCCCCACTGCCAACCGCGGTACTGCGCGATCGTGTACCCGCACGACAACGCGGTCTCGAGCGCCGCGCCGAACGTCGCCGCGAACATGCCGAGCAGCACGACCGCCAACCCGATCTTGCCAAAGGCAACGACCACCGGCAGCGCCACCTGCCCCAGCGTGCCGACCTGGATACCGGCCGGCAGGAAGAGCACCGCGGCACACCCCATGATCGACAGCGACAACAGCCCACCGAGCGGGAACCCGATGAACACATTGGTCCGCTCGGTCCCCAGGTCGCGGCGCGTCCACTTCTCCTCAACCCCTCCGGAGGAGAAGAAGAACACCTCGTACGGCGTCATCGCGGCGCCGAACAACGCGATCCCGTAGTACGCGTACGTCGCCCAGCCCTCGTGACCGATTGGATGCAGCCGGGTTGCCTGGTGCAACAACTGGCCCCAGTCCGGACCGAGCTTGAACAGCGCGATCGCGAATACGATCAGCAGCAGTCCGAGCAAGCCGAAGACCTGCTCCAGCCGGGAGAACTTGACCCGCCAGATCACCAGCCACACCGCGAACGCCGCCAGCGGCATCCACAGCAGGTAGCTGACCCCACTCGCCAGCTCGAACGCGAGCGCGACACCGCCGATCTCCGCGATCAACGTCAGCAGCGTCACCAGGAACGAGGCCACCAGTGCGAGCAGTCCCGTCCGCGGTCCGAGCCGCTCGCGGATGAGGTCGAACACCGGTCGCCCGGACATCGCCACGACCCGGCCGGACATCTCGGCGTACACGATGATCCCGATCACGCCGACGATGACGATCCAGGCCAGGTGCATGCCGAACCGCGCACCCACCAGGGCGTTGGTGACCAGGTCGCCGATATCGACGAACCCGCCGATCGCGGTCAGGATCCCGAGCGTGACCCCGAGGAGCTTCTTCATTTCGCCAGCTCCCCGACCCGCTCGAGGTCCTTGCTGGAGAGTCGAAGCGCCGGAAGTTGCCGTTCGGCCGCGGCCAGGTCGTTGTTCCCGAGCGCGATCCGGACCGCCGTCACCGCGGACACCGCATCGTCCAGCGTCGAGTTGACCTGTTCGTACAACCTGGCCGACTGCTCGGTCGACGGCTGCTGCGTCGAGAACGAGTCGGCCGTCTTCCCGAGGCTCTTCTCGGCGTCATCGACCATCCGACGGGCCGGCTGCGCCCAGAGCCGATGCGCCTGCAGTTGCTCGACGACCAGGCGGGTTGTATTCACCTCCGAGGCGGCGGTACGCGCTGTCTGTGCGGCGTTGTCGCGGAGCTTCTGATCGGGATCACCGCACCCGGCCAGAACCACCGCCGCCAGCACGCCGACTGCAATCCACCGCAGCACACGTCACCATCCGAGGTCCGATAGTCGTACGACGAGGCACCTGTACCCAGCCCCACGCGCGATCAGTCAGGCTGTGCGGTGCGGGAGCCTGGTCAGCGCGAGCACGTGCTCGGCCGGAGTACCGCGTAAGGCAACCAGTTCGAGGTTGCGGCCGCTGCGGCGGAGGGCGGCGGCGAGGACCTGGATGCCGGCGCTGGCCAGCTGGGTGACGCGGGACAGATCGACGGCCAGCGGGATGGTGGCATGGCGCGCCACCTCGCGCAGGATGCGGTCGAACCCGCGGGCGGTGGTGATGTCGATCGGCCCGCCGACCAGCAACGTCCCGTTCGCGACCTCCGCCGAGAATTCGGCCGGCTCCGTCGAGGGCATCACCTCCCCCACGACCTGGCTCGGCGCCTTCGTCAGCGCGGTTCGCGCCGTCACCGTCGTACCGGCATCGGTGCGATCGACCGACAGCGCGTCAACCGTCGAGCCGGCCAACGCCAGGCCACGTCCACGTCCGGACGCCGGTTCGCTGTTCTTCCACCGGCCCTCGTCCCGGACCGAGATCTCCAGCTCCCCGCTCGGCGCCAGTTCCGCGGCCAGCGTCATCGGACCTGGTGCGCTGTCGTAATAGGCGTGCTCGACGACGTTCGACATCAATTCGAGGACCGCGTTGTGGACCCCGATCACCAACACCAGCTCGGGATTCAGCGCGCGCAGCCAGGCCGCGAACTCGTCGCGGTACCGTCCCACAGTCGCCTTGACAGCAGGCCCGGTCCGCGTGAACGCAGGCACCGGAGTACGGCGGTGCGCGGCGAGCACCGTGATGTCGTCAGAGTGGCCGTTCAGCAGTTGCAGAACGTGCTCGGTGACCCGCTCGGCGGGCTGGCGTGATGCGCCACTTCCCGCCGCGGCAGCTCGCAGCAGGTCGGCAGTCGCCTGATCCGCGGTGCACTGAGGGCGCTCGATGATCCCGTCGGTGTACAGCAGGAGTACGTCGTCGACGTCGAGGTGCTCGGTGCAGACCTCGTACCCGCCGGGCGCGCCGAGCGGGGTGCCGCCGGAAGGTTCGACGTACCGAGCCTTGCCTGCCGCCGATCCGATCACCGGCGGCGGGTGACCGGCGGTGCAGTAGGTCAGATCCCCGGTAGCGGGATCCAGCACGGCGGCGCACGCCGTGGCAGCCTCCGCGCCTGGCACCCGCCTCGAGAACTTCTCCAGTCGGCCGATCGCGGTGGCCGGATCCGCGCCGTCCTGCAATGCCATCGCCAACGCTGCCCGCAGCCGATCCGTCACCCAGGATGCCCGGGCTCCGTGGCCGACGACGTCCCCGACCATCAGCGCGACCCGGTCGTCGTCGAGGACCACGGTGTCGAACCAGTCGCCACCCGCGCCTGCCCCGGTCTCCGCGAGGAGGTAGCGCGCGGACAGGTCAACACCCGGCAACACCGGCAACCGGGTCGGGGGCGGCGCCTCGTGCAACGTGTCGGCCGTCCGCCAGGCCTCTTCGTACATCCCCGACCTCCATCCGAGAGCGATCCCGGGCTGAGATCTACCTGTGCCCATTCCGGCGCGGTCGACTCACGGCGCAACAAACCGCCCGCGTCGCCTCGTTCCGGTTGAGGCTGAGGTGCATCATGGAGAGGTGGATGAGTTCGAACCTCAGTCCGCGCTGCGGGACCCCGACCAAGTCGCCGCGACGTTCGCCCGACTGGCTCTGGAGATGCATGACGCGGGCGGTGTGGATGAGACGGTTCAGGCCGTAGTGGAGTTCGCGCTGCAGGCCGTCGACTGTCAGTACGCCGGAGTCGCGCTTTACGCCAAGGGTGGAAACCCCGAGGTGCCGGCCGCGACCGATCCCACCGTGGCCGAGATCTACCGCTTCCAGATGGACGGCGAGATCGGTCCGCTGGTCGAGTGCATGCGCAGCCAGAGAACTGTCGTGGTGCCGGACACCACGTCGGAGGTGCGCTGGCCGGATTGGGCCAAGAAGGTCCTCAAGCTGGGAGTCCGGAGCGTTCTCGACGTACCGCTGCGGACGGCCGCGGGCACGGTCGGCGTGCTGGGTCTCTACAGCGTCGAGCCCGACGCCTTCGGACCGGACGCGGAGGCGGTCGCCCACATCCTGGCCCGGCACGCGTCGGTCGCCGTCGCGACCGCCCGCCGCGAGGAGAACCTCAACCTCGCGGTCGACGCCCGGAAGCTCGTCGGCCAGGCGATGGGGATCCTGATGGAGCGGTACGGGCTGGACGACGACCGCGCCTTCCAGGTCCTCAGGCGCTACTCGCAGCAGACCAACACCAAGCTCCACGACGTCGCCCGCCAGCTCATCGATACCCGCAGTCTCCCTCGATCCTGACCACCTGCGCGTCTAGGCTCGGTGCATGACTACGTACGGTCCGGCGGAGGCGGCTGAGCGGTCGGGGTTCAGCATCGACACGTTGCGCTACTACGAGCGCGAGGGCATCCTCCCGCCGGTGGCACGCAACTCGGGCGGCCGGCGGCAGTACTCCGACGACGATCTCGCGATGCTCGACTTCCTACGCTGCCTACGCGACACCGGCATGCCGATCGAACGACTCCGCCGCTACGGCGAACTCGCCCGCTCAGACGAAACCATGCCCGAACGCCTAGACCTGATCGAAGAACACACCAAGGTAGTCGAGTCCCGAATCGCCGAACTCCAGTCCCAGCGCACCCGCCTGGAAGAAAAAGCCGCCTGGTACCGGGAGCAGCTCGGTTCGTAAGCCGGCTTGACCTGGTGTGCGCTCCAGGTTGGATTGTCTTCGGTATGACTTCTCCTACCTCCCCGTTGGTGCTCGGCGCGATGATGTTCGGTACGGCGATCGACGAGGACACGTCGTTCGCGCTGCTGGACCGCTTCGTCGAGCGCGGTGGTGTCTGGATCGACACCGCCGACTGTTATGCGTTCTGGGCAACTGAAGACGGCCGCGGCGGCGCCAGCGAACGCGTCCTCGGCCGGTGGCTGGCCGCGCGCCCCGGCGTACGCGACCGGATCCGCATCGCCACCAAGGTCGGCGCGGAACCGCTGTGGGCGGGTTCGTGGCCGGATCAGCGCGCCGGCCTGAGCCGGCGAGCGATCCACGACGCGTTCGCCGGCAGCCTCGAGCGGCTCGGCATCGACCAGGTCGACCTGCTGTGGCTCCACCAGGAGGACCGCAGTACGCCGATCGAGGAAACCGTCGACGCCGTTGCCGAACTCAATGAAACCGGCCAGGTACGACGAATCGGCGCGTCCAACCACCCGGCCTGGCGCATCGAGCGCGCCCGCGCCCACGCCAAGTCCAAGGGCTTCGCGCCGATCGACGCGCTGCAGCTGAGCGCCACCTACCTCCAGGTCCGCCCCGGCACCCTGCCGGAGGACACCGCACACCCGTTCGGGCAACTCAGCAACGAGCAGCTCGACCACGCGCGGGAACACCGGATGGAGATCTGGGCCTACACCCCGCTCCTGGCCGGCGCGTACGACAACCCGGACAAGCAGATCCCCGAGGCGTACGACCATCTCGGCAGCACCCGTCGCCTCGCCGCCCTCGACCACGTCGCCCAGCAGACCGGCGCGACCCGCGGCCAGGTCGTCCTCGCCTGGTTGGTTGCCCAAGGCATCCGCCCGATGCTCGGCGGCAGCAAGCTCCACCAGCTGGAAGCAGCTCTGGACGCGACCGCGATGACCCTGACCGAGGATCAGCTCAAGCAACTCGACGTGCGCTGAGCCGTCAGCGGTTCGTGCGGAGAGTCTGGGCCAGCTCGTCGAGGGCCGGGAGCGCGTCGATGATCGTCTGCGCGGATGCTTCCGGGAGCTGGTCCAGGCACGCGCCGAGCGCCTCGGTGCGGAGCAGCTTGACGCGCTCGTGCAGCTGGCGGCCGGCGTCGGTCGCCTCGACCCGGACCGCCCGCAGGTCGTCCGGGTTCGGGTCGCGCTGGATCAGCCCGAGCTCGGTCAGCCGGCCCACCACCCGGGACAACATGGTCGGATTGAGCCCCTCGAGCTGAGCCAGTTCGGTCAGCCCGAGCGGGCCGCGGAACGTGATCAGGCCGAGCACGGACGCCTGGGTCGGCGTCAGGCCCTCATCGGTCGCCGTGGCGTTGAGCTCCCGCGCGAGCTTGGAGATCACGCCACGAAGCTTGCTCAACGTCTCGGTGTCGGTCATGTCACCCCTTTATTGCCTGCCAGCAAGCAATGTAGTCTGTTCATCGATGGAACCGTCGATTTCACCCTCAGTGATCACCGAGCCGGCACCGGACGAGCCACTGGCTCACCGGCGGCTGGTCTTCGGCATCGTCGCGATCGCGCTGCTGATGGCATCGATCGATCAGACCATAGTGGCGACGGCGCTGAATGCAATCCGCAGCGACCTGAATGCCGAGCTGACCTGGAGCGGTTGGACGATCACCGTCTACGCGCTCGGCCAGATCATCGTGATGCCGCTGGCCGGCCGCCTCGGCGACCAGTTCGGGCGGAAGAAGATCTTCCTCGGCGCGGCGGCGCTGTTCACGGTCGCGTCGCTGTGCTGCAGTCTCGCCGACAACATCTACCTGCTGGTCGTGTTCCGCGCGTTCCAGGCGATCGGCGGCGGCGCGTTCATGCCGACCGCGACCGGCATCGTCGCCGAACAGTTCGGCCGCGACCGCGACCGCGCGATCGGGATGTTCACCTCGATCTTCCCGATCGGCGGCATCATCGGCCCGATCATCGGCGGCATCATCGTCACGTACTGGTCCTGGCGCGAGATCTTCGTCGTGAACATCCCGATCGGCCTGCTGCTGATCGTGCTGGGCCTCAAGTTCATCCCGAGCAGCCCGCCGAAGGCCGCCTCCCGGATCGACGGGACCGGCGCCTTCCTGCTCGCCGTGACGATGCTCTTCGGCATGTACGGGATCAGCTCGCTCGGCAGCGCGGGCGCGGAGCCCACCGATCCGCTCTTCATCGTGTCGATGGTGATCGCGCTGGCGCTCGGCTTCCTGTTCGTCCGGCACGCGAACCGGCACGCGGCGCCGTTCATCCCCGTCAGCCTGCTGCGTGGCCGAGGCTTCGGGGCGATGAACACCATCAACTTCCTCTTCGGCGCAGCCATGCTCGGCTTCGGCGCACTCGTCCCCCTGTACGCCGAATCGCGGTACGGCATCCAGCCGCTCCAGGCCGGAACGCTGCTCACGGCACGAGCGGTCGGGATGATCTGCGTCGCGGGACTCGCGGTGTTCGCGCTGCGTCGTACCGGATATCGGGCGCCGATGATCGGCGGCTTCGTACTGGTCGCGGGTGGGATGACGCTGATGTCACTCGCCCCGCACGGCCTCACGCCGTACGCCTGGCTGGCCATGGCCGCGGGTATCACCGGTATCGGGATGGGGCTGTCGATCCCCGCGTCGAACAACGCCAGCCTGCAACTCGCGCCGGACCAGATCTCCGCGATCGCGGGCCTCCGCGGCATGTTCCGTCAGTCCGGCGGAATCGTCGCGGTCTCGATCACCACCACGATCCTCAACCACGCCAGCAACGCCGGTGCCTCTCAGGCCCACAGCTTCGTCGTCTTCGCGGCGATCCTGCTGCTGATGATCCCGATCACCTTCCTGGTCCCGGACCACCGCGGGACCTGGTGAAATCGACGATCAGCCGGGTCAGCTCCTCGGGCTGATCCTCCGGGATGAACGAGTAGGAATCGGCGACCGTGACCAGCGTTGCGTCGGGCAACGTTTTCGCCAGGCGTTCGAACAGTTGGGGCGCGAAGATGCGGTCGTCGGCGGCCTGGACGAGGAGGACCGGCTTGTCGAAGCTGGTCAGGGCCTCGGCCGCCGCGAGTGTGTAGTTGCTGTGGACGCCGGCGATGAACCGCTTGGCGTCGCGGCGGATCGCGGCGCTGTCACGGATCGGCTGTAGGTAGGAGTCGAGGATCGCGTCCGGGATACCTCGTTTGGCCAGCCGGCCGAAGGTGTTGGGCAGCCTTCGCACGACTCCGTACTGCAGCAACCGACTTGCAAGCCAGATCGACCCTGGCAGGCGGGCCAGCCTCGGCAGTTGGTCGAACGGCGCCGGGAAGAACTCCTCGAACGCGTCGCACGGCGTCAACACCACGCGGCCGATCCGCTCGGGATGGTTGGCCATGAGGATCTGGGTGAGCGCGCCGCCGGTGTCGTTGGCGACGACGGTCACGTCGGTGAGGTCGAGCTCGTCCAGGAAACTCGCGATCAGCTTCGCGACGCCGGACGGCGTCAGGTCGGAATCAGGTGCCATCGGCAACTGGTGCGCACCGAGCGGCCAGTTCGGCGCGATGCAGCGGAAGCCGGCCGCGGCGACCTCGGGCAGGACCTTCCGCCAGAGGCTCGCGTTCGCCAACAGGCCATGGACGAACACGACCACGGGTCCCGTGCCGCTTTCCTCATAGGTCACCCCACCGGCGGTCTTCACACCGACACCTCAAGTGATCCCGACAAGGCATCGAGCGCCGTACGCCGCCCGGTCTCGACGGCGGCCTTGAGCGGATCCGGCCGGCGCTCGGTGCGTCCGATGCTCACGCTCCCGACCGGCGGACGCACCTGAATCGTCGCCGGGTGCGACGTCAGCAACCGCTCCTCCTCCGCCCGGATCTCGACGCGATGCAGCCAAGGCTCGAGCGCGCCCGGCGCGTGGCGGGTGAACCAGCGCGTCATCACCACCCGCTCCGCGCGCGACGGCGGCGACTGCGTCTCGTCGAGCCGACGGGTGCGGAAGGCAACGATATGCGTGGCACCCTGGGCGAGCGCAGTACGCACGGGTGTGCCCTCGCTGACCCCGGCATCGACGTACGGCGTTCCGTCGATCACCACCGGCGGTCCGGCGAGCAGCGGCATCGCGGCCGACGCACGCAATGCTGTCTGCAGACTCGCCTGATCGTGGATGTGCGGATGCAGGTCGATCGGCTGCCCGGTGATGGCATCGGTCGCGATCGGATGGATGCCGACGGGGTTGTCGAGGACCTCCTGGAATCCCATCGGCATGATCTCGGTGTAGACCTTCTGCACGAGATAGCTGGTGTCGACCACCGGCTGGCGGCGCAGGATGCGTCTCGGGTTGATGGTCGTGCCCATGATCGTCCGGTCCCACCAGGCGTGCTTGGTGCTGTCGGCGCGACCGCAGAGCAGCCAGGCCGCGTTCAGCGCACCGGCGGAGCTGCCGTAGACGGCGTCGAAGAACGGCAACAGCCCGAGCTGCTCGATCGCGACGGTCATGCCGCTGGAGTACGCACCGCGTGAGCTTCCGCCCTCGATCAGCAGCACCAGGCGCGCGCCATCCTGGCGATGCCCCGGTGCACTCCCCTGCTTCCGGCGATCGCGCAGCAACTGGATCACAGACTCGGTCACCAGTCCTTTATACATCGTTCTGTATCAGCGTTACGAATAGGCGTTCCAGAACGTCGTACGGCGTGCTACGGTCGGCGCGTGCCCCGGGTGAAACAACGGACCGAAGCGCTGCACGAGCGCGGTCTGGCGAGCGCTCTCGCCGTACTCGACGAAGCGGGCACCGCCGGTCTGACCACCAGGAACGTCGCGCTCCGGGCGAATGCGTCGGTGCCCGCGATCTACGAGGTCTTCGGCGACAAGGCCGGGATCGTCCGAGAGATCTTCTTCGAGGGCTTCCGGCAGCTGGCGGACGAGTTGGGCGCCCTTCCCCGGCAGGCCGACCCGCTGGAGGCGCTCCGACGGCTCGCCGAAGCCTTCCGCCAGTTCATCCTCACGCGTCCGATGCTCGCCGAGGTGATGTTCTCCCGCCCCTTCGCCGACTTCGACCCGACGAAGGACGAGGCACGGGCCGGCGCGAAAGTACGCAAGATCTTCGTGCAACACGTCCGCGACGCCGTCACCGCGGGTGCGCTGGAAGGCGATCCCACGGACATCGCCCTCATCTTGTTCACCTTCGTCGAAGGCCTGGCCGCCGCCGAGAACGCCCACCGCCTCGGCACCTCCAAACAGTCCACCAACCGCCGCTTCCGGCTTGGAGTAAACACCCTCCTGGCCGGCTTCACCACCACCGATCGACGATGAGAGGTGAGCCATGTTCACGATCGATCAGATCAACGAAATCCATGACACGCTCGGCAAGGCGACGACGCTGCCTGCCTACCTGAATGCGTTGAAGGCCATCGGAGTCGTTGAGTCCGTCTCGTTCGTCACGGACGGCCACACCGAGCACCTTGGCGCGGATGGTTACGTCGTCTCGACTCCTCCGGCTCACCAGACATTCACGATCGCCGAGGTGAGCGATCGGAGGCTGCTGACCGAAGCCCTCAAGGAAACCAACTACGAGAAGATGTCGAAGGCGCTCGCCGACAGCGGCATCGAGAAGTGGATCTTCGACACCCACGCCCTGACGATCGCCTACCTCGACAAAGCCGCCAACGTGCTCCTGAAAGAGGACGTCAGGTAGTCAGGGCTTGGGTTTCTTCGTGTTCTGCTTGGTCTTGGGTGGCTTTCCGTGCGTGTTCGGTTGGACGGGTTTCACCTGCGCTCGTGGTGTGGCCGTGTGCGGCGGAGCGGGAGGGTTGGGCCGGATCGTCGTGGTGCGGACCGCTGTCGGGGCCGGTGACGACTTCGGCTTGGTTGGGACCGAGGGAGTCGTACTCGTCGGGTTGTTGCTGGGGGCAAGGTTATTGGTCGGCGGGAGCTCGGGAGATCTGGTGGCGAGGACGGTGCCGACCCCGGCCGCGAGAACGACCGCCGCGATCGCGCCGATCAGAGCGGGTTTCGCGGGCTTTCGACGTACTGGAGGCGTCACCAGTTTCGGCGTTGTGAGGGACGGCGGCACCGCGCCGTCCGCGAGCTCGGCGGCGGTCGGCCGGTGGGAAGGATCCTTCGCCAGCATCCAGAGAACCAGCTCATCGACGTCGCCGGGAAGGTCACGCCGGATCTCGCTCGGCGGCGCCGGCTCCCGCTGGACGTGCTGGAACATGACCGACGCCGGGTTCTCGCCCAGGAACGGCGGATGCCCGGTCACGAGTTGGTAGAACACACATCCGAGCGCATAGATGTCGGACGGAGGCTCGGCGGGCTTGCCCAGAGCGCGTTCCGGCGACAGGAAGTGGCTCGTGCCGACCAGTTGCCCGGCTGCGGTCAGGGTCGTCGGCGTGTCATGGAGGAACCGGACGATGCCGAAGTCCGCGACCTTGACCGTGCCGTCGCCGGTGAGCAACAGGTTGTCCGGCTTGATGTCGCGATGCACGATCCCCTCGCGATGAGCGGCCGCGAGACCGGCCGCAGCCTGCCGGATGATCGACCCGGCGCGGTCAGGGCAGAACGGTCCTGAACACCTGAGTACCTCACCCACGGTATGCCCGTCGACCAGCTCCATCGCCAGGTAGAAGCGGTCCTCGTACTCACCGAAGTCGTAGGCGGCGACCACATGCGGATCGGACAACTGCGCGATCGCTCGCGCCTCACGCAAGAAGCGCTCCGACGCGGCAAGCGTCCCCGGGACGGGCAACATCACCTTCACGGCGACCTCGCGGCCCAGCAGGAGATCGTGTGCGCGATACACCTCGCCCATCCCGCCACGACCGATGACCGCTTCAGTTCGGTACCTGTCCGCGATCAACTCCCCTGCTCGCCTCACCACGGACCGGTACCCAGGTGCAATCGTTCCGGCAAGTTGCCCAAGGCCCACGAGTGCCATTGGCGCGGATGGGCACTGGTGAAGCATGGCGCAGACAACGCACGCAGGACCGGCAACGCGGGCGCCACAGCTCAGGTACGTCAGAACGCTGAATTGTGCGGCGGACCGCCTGTGGAACCTGATCACAACCCCCGACCTTCTCAGCGGCTGGCTCGGCTCGACGGTGCTGAGCGACACGCAGTACGGCGGGTTCCTGGTCGCGACCGGTCCGCGGACCCAGCAGACCGGCATCGTGACCACCTGTGAGCCGCCGCACTATTTCCAGGCTGCCTTCAACGACCCGCCGCACCACCCGACCACGGTCCTGGTGGACGTGGTCCCGGCACAGGACGGATCCCACCTGATCCTTACCCAGGCCGGCATCCATGCCAGCCGGGTGGCCGACTACGACACGTTCTGGACCGCTGCTCTGGACCGTCTCGAGCGGGCTGCTTCAGATCAGGTAGCGGTCTCCAGGGCCGACGATGCGTAGCCAGCGGGATGCATACGGTTCCAGTTGCAGCGTCAACGAGCCGTTCTCGGCGAGTTCGGTGGAGCCGTCGCGGAGCAGATCGACCGCACGCAGTCCGACGCCCGAACCGGCGACACCGAGCGTCACCTCGGTGGCCTCCGCGCCGAAGTTGTGCGCGGTGACGATCGCGCCGTCCTCGTACTCCGAGCGGTGCGCCATGACGGCCGGTGCGTTGTGCTCGAGGATCGTGCACTCGCCCCACGACAGCTCCGGGCACTCGCGGTACCGCCGTACGAGCAGCTTGATCCAATTCAGCAACGAGTCCGGGTCACGGCGTTGCGCAGCCACATTGACGTGCTCGGGACCGAACTCGCCCTCGGTGACCGGTGCCGTGAGGTGTTCGGGATCGGCCGTGGAGAAGCCGCCGTTCGGACCGGTCGTCCACTGCATCGGCGAACGGACGGCGCCCCGGCCTTCGATCGCGAGGTTCTCGCCCATTCCGATCTCCTCGCCGTAGAACAGCACCGGCGTACCGGGCAGGGAGAACAGCAGGCTGTAGACCATCTTGAGCCGCGCCTGGTCGTTGCCCAGCATCGGCGGCAGGCGGCGACGCAGACCACGCCCGTAGAGCTGCATCTCCTTCTCCGGACCGAACGCGTCGAACACCTCTTGACGCTCGTCGTCGGACAGCTTGTCCAGGGTCAGCTCGTCGTGGTTGCGCACGAACGTCCCCCACTGGCTCTCCTCGGTGGTCGCAGGACGTTGCCGCAGCGATTTCACCAACTCGGCCGGATCGTTGCGCGCCAGCGAGAGGTACATCCGCTGCATCCCGATGAAGTCGAAGCACATCGTGAGCTCGTCGCCGTCCTCGTCACCGAAGAACCGGCGTACGTCGGGATACGGCAGGTTCACCTCACCGAGCAGCATCGCCTGCCCGTGCCGACGATCCAGGAACGCCCGCAGATCACGCAGGTAATCGTGCGGATCCGGCAGGTTGCCGGCGTCCTCGGCGCCGGTCGTGTCGAGCAGGAACGGTACGGCGTCCACCCGGAAACCGGACAAGCCGAGCTGTAGCCAGAAACCCATCACCCGCTGGATCTCCTCGCGCACCTCGGCGTTCGCGATGTCGAGATCCGGCTGGTACTTGTAGAAGCGGTGCAGGTAGTACTGGCCCGCCTCGTCGTCGTACTGCCACAGGCTCGTCTCCTGGTCCGGGAACACGATGCCCTCGTGCTGATCCGCCGGCGGCTCGTCCCGCCAGACATACCAACCCCGGTACGGCGACTGCCGCGAAGCGCGGGCGCTCTGGAACCACGGGTGCGCGTTCGAGGTGTGGTTGACGACCAGGTCCGCGATCACCCGGATCCCCCGATCGCCCGCGAGCGTGATCAGCTCAACCAGATCACCGTGCGTCCCCAGCCGCGGATCGACACCGTAGAAGTCGGTGATGTCGTACCCGTCGTCGCGATCCGGACTCGGATAGAACGGCATCAGCCACAGGCAGGTCACCCCCAGATCGGCCAGATGATCGATCCGCTGACCAACCCCGCGCAGATCCCCGCACCCGTCCCCGTTCGTGTCGAAGAACGTCTCGACATCAAGGCAGTAGACCACCGCGTTCTTCCACCAAATATCAGCCGTCTCCGTCAGTCGCATGCCTCCGGGTGCCCACGCCACGACGCGGGTACACCCGGCAAACGTCACGGCCAGGCGGTGCTGAGTCGCTCGTACTCTTCTGCGGTGACCGGGAGCACGACACCGTGGCAGGGATCGTCCGGCAGGCGATGGTCGGTGGAGGGTGTCCACGCTCCGCCGGCGAGATCGGTCGTCTCGAACGGGACATACCGGCGTACCGCCGTGAACTCGTCGATCCAGAGGTACCACTTGTCCTCGGTGTTCGACTTGTAGACCAGCGGCCCCTCTCCCTGAACGATGGCACCCAGGCCGATCCCTTCGGCGAGCGGTGTCCATTCGGCTGCCGTCAGCGAGGTGGACGTCTCAGAGAAGACGGACTTCCCGAGCGGTACGTCGCCGCTGCGGCCGCGTTCGTCCTTCAGGAAGCGGTAGTAGACGCCGTCGTGCTCGATCACCGTGGCATCGATGGTCTGCCAGCCGCGGTCGATCCACACCCGTGGCTCGGAGAACTCGCGGAAGTCGCGGGTGGTGGCGTACATGATCCGGTTGTAGCTCTCGCCCTCGTGCTCCGCGTTGTCGTAGGGCGTCGAGGACCAATGCACGAGGTACGCATCCTGCTCGGGATCCCAGATCGCCTCCGGAGCCCAGGTGTTGCCGGCCTCGGGCGGCGCAACTTCGACGAGCCGACCGTCATCCCAGTTCACCAGATCGGGCGACTCCCAGACCATGATCGAGCGGCTTCCCCGACGCTGGTGCCGATCCCAATCCAGACTGAGGTACAGGCGCAGGTCGGTCGCGATCAGGTAGAACCGGTCCGCGGACCGGACGATGTGCGGGTCGCGCACGCCGCCTTCGCCCAAACCGGAGTACAGCACCGGCTTGCCGCCGTTGAGGTCGTGGAAGTGGAGCGGATCGTTGCCGTCGCTCAGCGCGAAGTAGATCTGCTCGCCGTCGATCGATTCGCGCTTGAAATGGACGTACAGGTAGCCCGCGTACATCCGATCAGCCGACCTGGATGGCGAGGCAGTTGGCGGTTTCGAGTGGGGGTGTTTCGGGGAGTTCGACGACCAGGATGCCTTGGGCTTGGGTGAAGGGGACGGGGCCGTGGCCGTGGCCGAGGAGGCGTACGGCGGTGACTGATTCGGCGGTAAGGCTGCGGATGATGGCGCGGTGGTCGGACGGCCAGGTGAGTCGGAAGGCGTAGATGGTGTTGTCGCGGCGGGTGAAGCGGTAGTCGGAGCTTGTCCAGCGCACCCGGTCCTCGGTGAAACCGTCGATGATCACGCTTGATGGTCCTTCGCCGAACACGTCGAAGGGTCGGGTGCCGTAGATGCCTTCGCCGCAGACCTTCGTCCAGGCGCCGAGGTCGTCGAGGAGTTGGGTGCATTCGAGGTCGAGGCTGCCGTCCGGCTGTTGTGGCACGTTGAGCAGGAGGTTGCCGTTCTTCGACACGATGTCTACGAGCAGCTCGATCACGTGGCCGGCCGTCTTGTAGACGTCGCGAACGTTGTAGAACCAGTCGCCGACCGACGTGTCGGTCTGCCAGGGCCGCGGCTGGATGCCAGGCGTCTGGCTCCGTTCGATGTCCATCATCCCGACCGCGCTCACCTCGGGCCGGCGATCCTTCTGCTGATAGACCGCCCGGTTCGTGCCATGGAGCCGCGCGCTGGTGTTGTACAGATGCGACACCGCCCGCAGCCCAGGCTCGTACGTCGCCTCGCCGAACGGCAGCGGCCCGTCGGAGTACAGCAGGTCGGGCTGGTACCGGTCGATCATCTCGGTCACGGCCTCGAGCCAGTGCCGGTGCCACGCCGGATCGTCGCTGTACCAAGGATCCGGTACGTCGACGTCCTGCAGGTAGCGGCTGTTGTCGAGGTACAGATCACGGCTGGCCGGATCGTTCCCGTCGTACGGCCCGAACCGATCGCTGCCCTTGTTGACCGACATCCACGTGAGCGCCGCGCCGAGGTGCTCCGTGATGCCGAACGGCAGCCCGCGCTCGTCCGCGGCCGCCTTCCATAGCGCAAGAATGTCCTTGCCCGGGCCGACCTTGACCGAGTTCCAGCGGTGGATGGCCGACTCGTAGTTGAAGAAGTTGTCGTGGTGCACGGCCTGCGCGACGAAGTACCGCGCGCCGGCCGCGACGAACCGGTCCATCAGATCCTGCGGATCGAACTTCTCGGCCTTCCACAGCGGTACGACGTCCTTGTACCCGAACTCCGACGGGTGCCCGTAGGTCCGCAGGTGGTAGAGGTACTGAGCGGTGCCCTCCCGGTACATGTTGCGCGCGTACCAGTCGCCGTACCGCGGCACCGACTGAGGACCCCAGTGCGACCAGATGCCGAGCTTCGCATCCCGGAACCAGTCCGGGCATTCGAACGTGCTCAAGGACTCGAAAGTTGCGTCGAACGGCACTGGTCGCTCCTCGTCGGTTTGCCGGGGACTACTTGTTGGGCATCTTGTCGTAGGCGGTCTGCTGGATCTCGAGGTACCGCTTCAGCCCGAGACCGTCGAGACCCTTGACGTAGGCGTCCCAGTCGGTGTCGATGTTCTTCGAGCCGGTGACGAACTGCAGCGCGTTCTGCTGCACGTAGTTGTCGATGTTCGTCTGCAGCGTCGCGACCTCGTTCGCCTGGGCCGGGTCGATCCACACCTTCCAGTACGGGTAGATCTTGGCCTTGTCCTCGTGGCCCGCGTACAGCTTGGTCGCGTCGAACAGCCGGCGCTCGTACCCGGCCTGCGAGTAGATGTCGGTGCCGATCGCCTCGGAGTTCCGGAAGTGGGCGGTGTTGTTGTACTGTGCCAGCGCGCCCCAGCCGGAGTTCGGCGGCTTCGACCCGACCTTCTGCGGGATCTGCTTGAACACCGGCTTCAGCGACTTGTCCAGCGCGACGTCGCCACTGCCCGGCTTGGTCCAGGTCTTGCCCTCGGTGCCGAACTGGCCGTTGATCTGGCCCTCGTCGGTGAAGATGTAGTCGAGCAGCTTGATCGCCTGGATCTGCTCCTCCTGCGTGGCCTTCGAGGTCAGCACGAAGGTCGCGCCGGGTGCGCTCGGGAAGTTGTAGCCGGTGAAGTTCGCACCGTCCGGGCCGGTGAGCGGCGGCACCGCGTCGTACTGCTTGTCGCGGCCGTCGGGAGAGCCGGTGGTGACGAAGATGCCGGGGTGCAGGACCGTCGCGGATCCGAGCACGACGGTGCCGGCGTGGTTGCCCTGCTGCTGCAGCGCGTCAGGGTTCTGGGTGAACGCGCCCTTGTCGATCAGGCCTTCCTTGTACAGCGAGTTCAGGTACTTGAGGCCTGCTCGCCAGCCGTCCTTGTTGGCCTGGACGTCGACCTTGCCGTCGTTGAGCACCAGGGTCGAGTTGTTGTTGCCGCTGGTGCCCTGCGGGTCGTAGATGAACGCGTTCATGAAGTACGGGATGAGTACGTCGCGGACGTCGGCGCTGAGCGGGATCTCGTCGGCCTTACCGTTGCCGTTCGGGTCCTGGGTCTTGAACGCCTCGAGGACCTTGCGCATGTCCTCGGTCGTCTTCGGCTGCTGCAGACCGAGCTTCTTCAGCCAGGCGGAGTTCATCCACAACTTGTCCTGGTACGTGCAGTGGAAGCAGTCGACCCACTGCGGTATCCCGTAGATCTTCCCGTCCGGCGCGGTGGCCATCGCCTTCCACTCCGGGGTGGAATCCAGCGCCTTCTTGACGTTCGGCGCGTACTGGTCGATCAGCTGGTTCAGCGGTACGACGACACCCTGGTTCGACAGCTTGAGCAGGTCGGTCTGGGTGAACTGGTCGACCCACGGGATCAGCAGGTACAGGTCGGGGTAGTCACCGCTGGCCAGCGAGATCTGCCGCTTCTCCTTGGCCGGTCCGCCGTCGAACGTGGTGTTCTGCCACTTGATGGTCAGGTTGAACTTGTCCTTCACCACCTTGGTGAAGTCGTTCGTGGCCAGGTTCCAGTCGGCCGACTGCGGCGCGAAGACGTCCAGCGTGAGCGCGGGATTCCCGGTGATCGTGGGCAACGGCTTGCCCTGAGTGTCGTCCGAGCCGCCGCCTCCTGAACAGGCCGCAAGCGCGAGCGCCAGGAGACTGATGCCGGCGACCGCGGCGCGCCTCCGCCTACTGAGTTTTACAGACATAGGTCCCTCACAGGGTCGAGGTGAAGCAGGAGATCAGCCCTTCACAGCGCCGATCAGGATTCCCTTGGTGAAATAGCGGGCGACGAACGGATAGATCAGCAGGACCGGAACGCTCGCGACGACGATCAGCGAGTACTTGAGCAGGTCGGCCAGTTGCTGGCGCTGGATGACGACGGATGCGTCGACCGCGCCGCCACCGGTGGTGTTGAGGATCAGGATGTTCCGCAGTACCAGCTGCAACGGGAACAGATCCGGGTTCTTCAGGTATATCAGCGCGTCGAAGTACGAGTTCCACTGCATGATCGCGTACATCAACGCGACCACCGCGATCATCGGTTTGGCCAGCGGGATCACCACCGACCACAGGAACCGCAGGTCACCGCAGCCGTCCAGCTCGGCGGCCTCGACCAGCTCCTCGGGGATCGCGGTCCGGAAGTACGTACGGGCGATGATGACCTGCCAGACCCCGATCGCCTGCGGGATGATCAGCGCCCACCGGGTATCGAGCAGCCCGACCGACTGCACCACCAGGTACGTCGGGATGAGGCCGCCGGTGAACAGCATCGTGAACAGGATCGCGGTCATCACGACGTTGCGGCCGACCAGGGTACGACGCGACATCGGGTAGGCGATCGCGACCGTCATCGTGACGCTGACGATCGTGCCGACGACCGTGTAGAACAACGAGTTCACGTACCCCTGGACGATCTGCGGGTTCTCGAAGACCGCGTGGTAGCCCCGCAAGGAGAACTCGACCGGCCAGAACAGCACCCGTCCGGACGACACCGCCTCGGGGCTGCTGAACGAGCTGGCCACGATGTACAGCAGCGGCGCGAGCACGACCGCGAGGAAGACCGCGAGCAGCAGGTAGACGCAGAACAAGAAGATCCGGTCGGTGCGCGACTCACGGATCCGGCGCGCCTTCGCGGCCCGGCGTTCGGTCCGCTTGGTCGGCTTGGTGGGCAGTGCGTCTACCGGCGGCATTTCGGTTCGGGTAGTCATGACCACAGTCCATTTCCGGTGATCCGCTTGGCGATGGTGTTGACCATCAGCAGCAGCGCCAGGTTGATGACCGAGTTGAACAGGCCGACCGCGGTCGCGCCGCTGAAGTCGGCGTTCAGCAGGCCGGTCTTGTAGACGTAGGTGGCGATGATCTCGGACTGGCTGAGATTGAGCGGGTTCTGCAGCAGGAACGCCTTCTCGAACCCGATCGCCATGATGTTGCCGACAGCAAGGACCAGGATGATCACCGCGGTCGGCATGATGCCCGGCAGGTCCACGTGCAGGATCCGCCGCAGCCGGCCGGCGCCGTCCACCTTGGCCGCCTCGTGCAGCGCCGGGTCGATCCCGGCGAGTGCCGCGAGGTAGATGACCGCGGAGTACCCGGTGGTCTGCCAGACGTCGGACCAGACGTAGATGTGCCGGAAGTAGTCCGGGTTGCCGAGGAAGTCGATCGACGGTACGCCGAAGAACCCGAGCCCCTCGTTGACGATGCCGAGTCGCGGCGACAGCACCAGGATCGTCATCGACACGACCACCACGGTCGAGATGAAGTACGGCGCGTACGTGACCAGCTGGACGCTCCGCTTGAAGATGCCGTTGCGGACCTCGTTCAGCGCGAGCGCGAGGATGATCGCGATCGGGAAGCTGGCCGCGACGGTGTAGAGCGACAGTACGAAGGTGTTCTTCACCAGGGTCCAGAACACCGGGTTGTGGAAGAACAGGTCGAAGTTCTGCCAGCCCACCCACGGGCTTCCCCAGATGCCCTTGATCACGTTGTAGCTCTTGAACGCGAGCACCGCGTTCGACATCGGGATGTACTTGAACACCACGAACCAGACCAGCGGCACGACCATCAACAGGTAGAGGGTCCAATGCCGGCGCAGACTTCGGCGCAGCCCCTTGATCCCGGGCCGGTCTCGTCGCCCGCGACGACTTGGCCGCACCGGTGTCTGACCGGCCGGCGGCTGGATAGTTGTCAGGCTTGCCATGAACCCTCCTCGTCCTGGCCGGAGATCAGCTCGAGCTCAGGCGGTGGCCGATACCGGCGGTCAACCTGACCGGCACCCGGTCGTCGCCGTGGCGTACGACGCGCTCTTGGTCGCGATCGGCAGTAAGAACTGCCTCCACGCGACCCTGCGTCCAGGCGATGTCGACAGTGACCCCGCCGCGAGCCCGCAGGCCGGTGACCCGTCCGCTCGGCCACTCGGCCGGCAGAGCAGGCAGTAGCTCGAGCTCGCCGGTGTGGCTCTGCAGCAGCATCTCCGCGATCCCGGCCGTCGCGCCGAAGTTGCCGTCGATCTGGAACGGCGGATGCGCACAGAACAGGTTCGGGTAGACACCCGCGCCGCTGCCCGGTCGCCCTTTCGCCGTGTCGTCCGCGGGCTTCAGGAATGCACGGACCAGGCGGTGTGCCGCGGCCGCATCGCGAAGTCGAGCCCGCAGGTTGATCTTCCATGCCAGCGACCAGCCGGTGGCCTCATCGCCGCGCAGGTCCAGGGTTCGCGCTGCGGCGGCCGCGAGGTCCGGCGTACCGTCCGGCGTGATCGCATCGCCCGGATGGAGACCGACCAGGTGCGACATGTGCCGATGGTGGGGATCTTCTTCGGGTAGGTCGGCCGCCCACTCCTGCAGCTGTCCTTGTGCTCCGATGGCCGGTTCGGGCAGACGCTTGCGGGCGGTGGACAGCTCGCCGACAAGGGGATCGACGACGTCGAGGAGTTCGGCCGCCTGCTCGACTCGCTGGAAGAGATCCGAGATCAGGGCGAGGTCCATCGTCGACGAGACGGTGACCGAGGCCGGCTCTCCGTCGGCGGCAAGGTAGTCGTTCTCCGGCGACGTCGACGGCGCCGTACCGAGCGTGCCGTCCGGCAGCTCCACCAACCAGTCGAGGCAGAACTCCGCCGCCCCGCGCAGTACGGGCCACGAGTCGCCGAGGAACTCCAGATCGCCGGTGAACTCGTAGTGATCCCACAAATGCCGGGACAGCCAGGCACCGGCCATCGGCCAGTTCGACCACCGCGGATCACCCTCGACCGGGAACGACCAGCACCAGGCGTCGGCGTTGTGATGCGCGGTCCAGCCGGCGCAGCCGTACCGTTCCTTGGCCGTCGTACGCCCGGCTTGGGCGAGTTGACCGATATACCGGAGCAGCGGTTCGTGGCATTCGGACAGGTTGGTCGTCTCGGCCGGCCAGTAGTTCATCTCGGTGTTGATGTTGACCGTGTAGTTGCTGCTCCACGGCGGCCGGAGGATGTCGTTCCAGATCCCTTGCAGATTGGTCGGCAGGCCGCCCGAGCGCGAACCCGCGATCATCAGGTAGCGGCCGTAGTTGAACAGCAGCGCGGCGAGCGCGGGATCGTCGGCTGCGCTCGCGACCCGTACGTCGGTCGGCAGGTCGGACTGGTCCGCCCCGGCCAACTCGAGCGACGAACGCCGGAACAGCCGCCGGTGATCCTCGCGATGATCGTTCAGGATCTCGTCGTACGCACGGGCGCGCGCTGCGAGAACTGTCTGATCCGCGGCGGTCCAGCACTCCACGGCCGATCGAGTCGGCGTGGTCGACGGACCGTCGTACCCGGTGCCGCTGGACAGGATCAGCGTGATCTCCGTTGCGTCCTCGATCGTCAGCTGGGCTTCGTCGGCGCGGATCTCCCCGTCGCTCGCGGCTCGGAGCGCGATGGCCGCCGCCATGCCGCGATCAGCGCCGTCGGAGTACCGGATCGGATCCGCAACGTCGCTGCGATGCGGAGGAGCGACATCGGCCGGTGCCTGCAGCAACAATCCGAGTCCGTCCTCGACGGCGTGAGGCTGCGAGGGCAACTGCGACGTCAAACTGCAGGTCAGTCCCAGCACCGGCTCGGATGCGGTGACTCGCACAACCAGGACATCATCCGGTGCGCTGACGAAGGTCTCTTGCCGCACAACGACTCCGCCGACCTCGTACTCCGCCGTCGCCGTCGCGGCATCGAGATCGAGCTCCCGCCGGTACTGCGCGACGTCGGTCGGAGTACTGCCATTGATCCGAATCTCCAGCAGGAGGTCGCCCAACGGCAGGTACGCCTGGCCGTAGCCGGAGTGGAATCCGCCGGCCAACTCGTGCGCCCGGCGGATGTCGCCCGCCGCGAGCGCATCACGCACGGCCTGGACTGCTTCGGCGCCCGTCGCACCCAACGGCGTCGACAGCAGCCGCGCGGTCTCCGGCCCACCCGACCACAGCGTCTCGTCGTTCAGGCCGATCCGATCGCGGCCGACCCCGCCGAAACACATCGCGCCGATACGGCCGTTGCCGAGCGGCAAAGCCTCCAGCCAGGTATCGGCCGGGCGGTCGTAGTACAAGCGCTGCGCACCGGACCGGTCCGAGCTCACCAGGTTGCCCATACTGCAGTCCTCCGTCGAGATGACGAGGTATTAGTCCTATGAATTTCCGGGATCGTAGCGCCGCCGCTGCGATTGGTCCATACTGAACGCCATCGAATAGCCAGAAAGATCCCATCTCTGTGGAACGGATGTGAGGGCCGCCATGCCACGGATCACCTCGGTGGAGGTTGTCGACGTCCGCTTCCCGACCTCGCTGACCCGCGACGGTTCGGACGCGATGAACAAGGACGGCGACTACTCAGCGGCGTACGTCGTGCTGCACACCGACGCTCCCGGACTGTCCGGGCACGGCTTCACGTTCACCATCGGTCGAGGCAACGACCTCTGCGTCGAGGCGGCCCGACAACGCGCCCAGCCACTGCTCGGCCGCGACGTCGACGAACTCTGCGGCGACCTCGGCGGCATCTACCGCGAACTGCAGTCGGACAGCCAGTTGCGCTGGCTCGGCCCGGACAAGGGCGTCATCCATCTGGCGTTGGCTGCGGTAATGAACGCGGTCTGGGATCTCGCCGCCCGAGGGGCCGGCGTACCGCTGTGGCGCCTGCTGGCGGAGATGTCCCCCGAGGATCTCGTCGAGGCCGCCGACCTGCGCTACCTGAGCGACGTCCTGACGGCCGATCAGGCGGTCGACCTGCTAGCCAGGCAAGAAGGGGGCCGCAAGCAACGGATCGAGGAGCTCGAGGCCTCCGGTTACCCGTGCTACACGACCTCGGCCGGCTGGCTCGGGTACTCCGATGCCAAGCTGCGCAGGCTCTGCGAGGAAGCCGTTGCCTCCGGCTACAAACACGTCAAGCTCAAGGTCGGCGCCGACCTGGACGACGACATCCGGCGCTGCGGCATCGCCCGCGACGTACTCGGCCCGGACGGCAACCTGATGATCGACGCCAACCAGGTCTGGGAAGTGCCGCAGGCGATCGAATGGGTCAAGGCGTTGGCCGAGTTCGATCCCCTCTGGATCGAGGAGCCGACCAGCCCTGACGACATCCTCGGCCATGCCGCGATCCGCAAGGCGGTCGCGCCGATCGGCGTCGCCACCGGCGAGCACGGCATGAACCGAGTGCTGTTCAAGCAGATGTTCCAAGCGGGCGCAATCGACTACTGCCAGCTCGACGCGGCCCGCCTCGGCAGCGTCAACGAAGTACTCGCGGTCTACCTGCTCGCAGCGTCGTTCGACGTACCGGTCTGCCCGCATGCTGGCGGCGTCGGCCTGTGCGAGCTGGTCCAGCACCTCGCGATCTTCGACTACGTCGCTGTCTCGGGCAGCCTCGACCGCCGGGTCACGGAGTACGTCGACCACCTGCACGAGCATTTCGTCGACCCCTGCGTGGTTCGGGCCGGTGCGTACGTGCTTCCGGACGCGCCCGGTTACAGTGCCGAGATGCAGAGGGAGTCACTTCAGACCTATCGCTTTCCGGACGGCGTCTACTGGTCGACCGTCACCGAACCAGACCCGCTGCCATGACCCCCAGCAAGGTGGTCGAGAAAGCGCGTACGCCCGGCACCTCCCAGACCGATGTGGTCATCGAGGGCATCCGGCAGATGATCATCGACGGCCGGCTCCGGTCCGGTGACCGGCTCCCGGTCGAGAAGGACCTCGCCACGGCCCTGGGCGTCTCCAGGAACCCGTTGCGCGAGGGGGTCCGCGCGCTGTCGATGATGGGCGTTCTCGAGACCCGGCAGGGCGACGGCACCTACGTCACCAAGCTCGACCCTTCGATGCTGCTGGCACCGATCGGATTCGTCGTCGACCTGCAGGACGGCAGCGGAACGCACCACCTGCACGCCGTACGACGGGTTCTCGAGACCGAGGCCGCTGCCCTTGCAGCGCGACAGATCGCGCCGGAAGAGCTCGAAGCCGCGGCCGAACTGCTGCGCCACAACGAGGCCGAGCTGCAGCTCGACGAACCCAATCACGAGACCGTGATCGAGAACGACATCGCGTTCCACCGCATCATCGCGGACGCGGCCGACAACCCCGTGCTGGCGGCGCTGATCAACGCGCTGGGCGGACGAACCATGCGCGACCGGCTGCGCCGATCGATCACGCAACCGGGCGCCGACGACACCGCCCACAGCGAACACCTCTCGATCCTCGCCGCACTGACCGCGCACGACCCCGACCGGGCCCGGATCCGGATGGCCACCCATCTGTTCACGGTCGAGGACTACCTGCTCGAAACCCGCCGCCGAACCGACGACGAAACGAGACCTCTGGATGAATCTCCTGCACTGGAGCAGCCCTGACCTGAGTCTGACCTTCGCTCTCGACGACGGTCCGGTGCGCCTGATCGGCGTCGGCTCCGAGCAGGACCTGCCTCCCAGCCAGCCGTTGGTCGAGGTTGCCGCTGTGGGACATGGCCTCTCGCCGAGCACCTATCGGCACGTCGACACCAGCCTCGGGCAACAGTTGCGCTACGTCCGGCACGATGAGGACGATGCGACGTTGCGCATCGTCCAGGAGGAGCCCGGCACCGGTCTGCGGATCGTCAGCGTGTTCGAGGCGGGAGCCGGCGTACGCGCCTGGTCCGAGGCCTCGATGACGGGCCCGGGCACACTCGAGCTGACCTTCCTGTCTTCCCTGGTCGTCGGCCTTCCGTCCATCGATGCGGAGTTGCTCACCGCCGCCAACAGCTGGATGGCCGAGAATCGTTGGTCCACCCACGCATTGCGTTCCGAGGCGCTGGCTGACATCGTCAGCGACGCGCATCGCCATGTCGCAAGAAGCCGGTACGCCGTGACCAACAGCGGCTCGTGGTCGACCGGCGAACAGTTGCCGATCGGCGTCCTTCTTGGTCAGTCGTACGCGCTCGGTTGGCAGATCGAGCACAACGGACCCTGGCACTACGAACTCGGCGAAAGCCGGCACGGCGGCTACCTGTTGCTGAGCGGGCCGACCGACCAGGAGCACCAATGGAGTGTCGACCTAACCCCCGAGCGGCCGTTCACGACCGTGCCAGTCTCGCTTGTCGCCGGGACTGATCGCGACAGCGTGTTCGCCGCCCTGACCCGGCAACGCAGGGCGATCCGTCGCCGGCGCCCGATCGACGACCGGATGCCGGTCGTCTTCAACGACTACATGAACACCCTGCTTGGCGATCCCACGACCGAGAAGCTCCTCCCACTGATCGACGCCGCTGCGAACGTCGGAGCCGACTACTTCTGTATCGACGCCGGCTGGTACGCCGAAGGCGACTGGTGGAACACCGTCGGCGCCTGGCAACCGTCGACCACCCGCTTCCCGAACGGGCTCGCCGAGGTGATCGACCGGATCCACTCCCACGGCATGACACCCGGCCTCTGGCTCGAACCCGAGGTGATCGGCGTCCGCTCCCCGATCGCCGACGAACTCCCCGATGACGCCTTCATCACCCGTCGCGGCCGCCGCGTCGCCGAGTCCGGCCGCTACCTGCTCGACCTGCGCAGCACGGCCGCCCGCGCCCATCTCGACGCGACCGTCGACCGCTTGATCCACGACTTCGGCATCGGCTTCTTCAAGTTCGACAACAACACGATGACCGGACCGGGCACCGACAAGGACGGTACGTCGCTCGGCCACGGACTGCTCGAACACCAACGAGCACTACTCGACTGGCTGGACGATCTCCAGACCCGCCACCCCGACCTGCTGATCGAGAACTGCGCGTCGGGCGCCATGCGGATGGACTACGCGATGCTGTCCCGGCTGCACCTGCAGTCGACCTCGGACCAGGAAGATCCGTTGCTCTACGCACCTATCACCGCAGCCGCGCCGGCCGCCGTACTGCCGGAACAGGCCGGCCACTGGGCGTACCCGATCACCGGCACCACCCGCGAAGCGTTCACCTTCGCTCTCGTCAACGGCATCCCCGGCCGCCTCTACCTGTCCGGCCACCTCAACCAGATGACGCCGACCGAACTCGACCTGGTCCGCTCCGCCCTGGCCGCCCACCGCACGATCCTCGAAGACCTCGACACCCTCGTCCCCACCTGGCCGCTAGGACTCCCGACCTGGACCGACGACTGGATCGCCCTGTCCCTCAACGGCCCGGACGTCTCCTACCTGACCCTCTGGCACCGCACTCCCGGCCCGTCCACCGTCACGCTCCCCCTCTCCCGCTCGACGATCGAGCCCCACTTCCCCACGGAGAACACCGGCTGGACCTACACCTGGACCGACGACAACACCCTCACCATCACCGCCGACACCCCGGAGCCCTCGGCGCGAGTACTACGCCTCACCCGCTCATGACGCTCGAGGCGCCGCCGTGCTCTCCCGAACGAGGCGAGTTCGGCGCCTGATCTGTGTGTGTTCTCAGGGCTGCAGGGGATGGATGGTTACACCCTGTACGACGCGGTTGACCTCGCCGTCGGGGAATGGGTTGTCCGGCGTACGGCCAAGCGCCACGGAGAACTGCAAGGCGAGCAGTTGGGCGATCACGACGAAGGGCAGTACGAGCGGTGCGTCGTTCACCTCGGCCACGCCGGCGATCCGCCAGGCCTCGGGCGCAACGTCGGGATCGTCGGATCGTCCGTCGACGATCAGCACGTTCTCCGGGCCTATCGCCGCGCGGAGTTCCATCGCGATGTCCTGGTCGTAGCGGCGGGTGTACAGGTCGTTGGACAGGTAGAGGACCGCCAGGCTCCGCTCGTTCAGGACGGACTTCGGCCCGTGGCGAAAGCCGAGTGGGGTGTCGTAGAAGCTGATCATCTTCCCCGCGGTGAGCTCGAGGAGTTTCAGTGCCGACTCCCGCGCCAGGCCGCTCAGCGCACCACTGCCCAGGTAGACGACTCGGTCGTAGCGGCGAGCGGTGTACGCGGACAGGTCGTCCGCGCGGGCAAGGACTTGTTCGGCCGCATCGGCGAGCCGGTCAGTGAGGCCAGGATCCTGGTCGGGGGCCAGGGCGAGCCAGGCGGTCAACAGCATCGAGGTGAAGCTGGACGTCATCGCGAAGCCGCGATCGTTGGTTGCCTCCGGCATCAACACGACGAGCGACGAGGCGGACCGTTCGTGCTCGCGCGCCAGCCGGCCGGTCGCGTTGCAGGTGATGACCAGGTGATGGGCCGCTCGCAGGCAGCTCGTTGCCAGCTGGGTGGCGGCGACACTTTCCGGGCTGTCGCCCGACCTGGCGAACGAGACCAGCAGCGTGGGCACATCATCGGCGAACATCTCCCGAGGGTTCGAGACGATGTCGGTGGTAGCGATCGCATCGACCCGCCGGCGAAGTCTTCGCGACAGTGGTGGCGCAAGCACCTCGCCGACGAACGCCGACGTACCGGCACCCGTCAGTACGATCCTCAGGTCGGGCTGCGCCAGCAGCGGCTCGAGGAACGCGGCGAGCTCGCTCGACCTGGCCGCCAGGCTCGCGGCCGCCTGACGCCATACGGCCGGCTGCTGCAGAACCTCCTGGTAGGTAGCCAGCGAACTCACGCCGTCCGTCGTCTCGGCGGCGGCTTCACCGTTCAGGTCGATGGAATTCTCACTCACGGATTCCCCTTAACGTCGAACTCGGAGCGGTAGAACGCCGACGCCGGCGTTCTACCGCTCTCCTTGATCAGGCGTTCCGGACCGCGTCGCCGGCTCCGGACAGGTTGTCCAGGCGCATTTCCGAGTACTTGCGGCTCAGCACGACCCCGTCGGCACCGCCGCTGAAGGCGGCCGTGGTCGCGTCGCGAACGCTGTCGCGAGTGCACCGGGTCAGGTTGTCGCCCGACGTCAGGTCGTACTCCTCCTTCATACCGACCGGGATGTCGATGTCGATGCCCGAGTAGATCTTCGTCCCGGTCCCCTCGACGCCGGCCTTCGCGCGGGCCGTTTCCCGCTTGACGTAGTCGGCACTGAAGCCGATCTGGGACAGGTCGTCGAACTCGCCCTCGTCCAGGTTCAGAAGTTTCAGCATCAGCGGGTAGACCTCGGCCGGGGTGGCGTCGGCGAACAACGTACGGCAGATCGAGGTGACCCAGGTGAAGAATCTCGGCCCGGCGCAGTTGTTGTAGATCACGATCTTGAGGAAATCGGAGACCTTGGCGAGCTCTGCATAGTCCTGATCAGCTCGGTAGAACGGGCTGAAGGAAATGTTGTGATAGACGTGCCACCCCACCTCGAGGTCCTGCTTGCAGGCCTTGGCGACACCGTAGATGTCGGCGTACATCTGGCGCTGGCTCTGCGTCCAGAGGTTCTGCCAGGCCAGCACCTCGGGGTAGCGCAGCAGGATCCGCCAGAACGAGGTGAACGCACCGTCAGGATCCTTCTCCCCCGATGACGTCTTCTGGTTCCAGGCCAGCACCGCCCCCATGCCTTCCCGGGCCCGCTCGACATTGATCCCCAGATTCCGGCCGATCTGCTGGCAATGAGTGCAGAAGCAGCCGAGCTCGCCGGCTTCGACCGGCTTCTGGATAGCGAGGTTGAGCGGACCGGGCCGCTCGGAGCACCAGGCGATGCCGTCGAGGTCGTACGACTTCGCGTAGTCCTCGACGATGCTCAGATGCCAGTTCCGGTAGTCAGGGTTGTTGAAACAGGTGTGCAGGGTCGGCCTGCCCCAGAGATCGACCTCGAGAAGCTTCGGGAAGTTCGGGTAGTCGCGCAGCGCCTGGGCGTAATTCGACTCCTCGATCCAGGCGTAGGACCCCATGCCCAAAGCCTTCGCCTTCGGGATCACGTCCTCGAGCATGTCGTACCCGGGATGCTCCGGTGCCCGGCCGATCGATCCGAGGACGGTGTTTCCGTAGAACTCGGGGTGCACCGTGGCGTAGTTTCCACCGACCCAGTCGAGGTCGTACTCCTGCACGCCGTGATCAGGAATCGGGTGCCCGGGCAACTGACGTCCCCCGGTGCCTCTGGTCCAGGTCGGTGTGGCCAGGAAGAGCTGGTTCACCCCGCCCCGTTCGGCGAGGATGTCCAGCACCTTGTCGGTTCCTTCGTCGATGAATGACGCGGCACCGATCTGGATGGCCACGAACTTGTCTGACATCTGGATGCGTGCTCCTTGTCGTGTAGCGAGTGAATGGTCGGTCAGCCCTTGAAGCCGCTGCCGGTAACTCCTTGGATGAAGTACCGCTGGGCCAGAAGGAAGATGATGAAGACCGGTACGACGGTCACCGTCGCGCCCGCCATCAGCGGCCCGACCTGCGTGTAGAACTCGTTCTGGAACTGGGCCAGTCCGATCGGCAGGGTCTGCTTCTCCGGCGAGGTGAGGAAGATCAGCGGCCCGAAGAGGTCGTTCCACGAGTCGAGGAACGTGAACATCGCGACCGCGGCCAACGCCGGCTTGGTCTGCGGCACCATGATCGTCAGGAAGGTCCGGAAGGTCGACGCACCGTCAACCTGCGCGGCCTCCTCCAGACCGGCCGGCAGCGTCTTGAACGCCTGGCGCATCAGGAAGGTCCCGAAGACCGGGGTCAGCACCCTCGGCACCCACAGCGGGAACAACGTGTCGATCCAGCCGATCTTCTGGAACAGGATGTACTGCGGCAGCAGATAGATGATGTTCGGCACGATCGCCGTCACCAGGACGATCCCGAACAGGGCGTCGCGGCCCTTCCAGGTCAGCCGGGCAAACGCGTAGCCGGCCAGGGACGAGACGATCAGGCCGCCGACAACGTTGAGGACGGCCAGCTTCACACTGTTGAGGAAGTAGACCGGCATGTTGCGGAGCACGGTCGTGTAGTTGCCCCACTGCGGATGGGACAGCGCGAATCCCGGCGGGAAGTCCATCACGTGCTCTTCCGGACGCAGCGACGTGTTCAGCATCCACAACGCCGGAGTCAGGAACGACAACGCGAGCAATATCAGGAAGATCATCAAGATGATCCGCCGCCCTCGGAACCTGCGCTTGGCCTGCGGGGGATGCTTGCGGTCTCCCCCGCCCGCCACAACTGGTCTGTCGTCGACGGCCAGGTCAGTCATAGAACACCCACTTCTTCTGCAGCTTCCACTGGATCCACGTCAGTACGGCGATGAGCGCGACGATCAGCCAGGCCATGGCCGCTGCGTAGCCGAACTTGCCCTGCTGGAAGGCGACCTGCCACAGATAGAAGATGTAGACGCTGCTCGAATAGCCGGGGCCGCCTTTGGTCAGGACGTAGATCAACCCGAACACCTGGAACGATGCGATGAACTGAGAGATGGTGACGAAGAAGATCTGCGGCGTCAGCAACGGCAGGGTGATCCGCCACAGCCGTGACCAGGCGGAGGCGCCGTCGATCCGCGCGGCCTCGTACATCTCCTCCGGGATTCCCTGCAGACCGGCGAGCAGGATCATCATCGGATATCCGACGCCCTGCCAGGCGCTGACCACCACCACCGCCGGGATCACCCAGGCGGAGTCGGCGAGCCAGGCCGGGCCGGTGATGTGCAAGGTCCGCAGGAACTGATTGATCAACCCGTTGGTCGGACCAAAGATGTAGTACCAGACGAACCCGATCGCCACGACGTTCATCACGTACGGGGTGAAGAACGCCATCCGCAGGAACGCCGTACCCGGGACCTTCAGGTTCCCGAGCAGCGCGAGAACGAGCGCCAGAACGACCGTCACCGGCACACCCAGGACCGTGAAGACGATCGTGTTGCGGACCACCTGAAGGAAGATCGGGTCGTTCGCGATCAGATCGACGTAGTTGCGGCCGCCGACGAGCCGGGGCGAGTTGAACCCGTCCCAGCTCGTGAACGAGGTGTACATCGACACGACGATCGGCGCGGCCTGGAAGGCCACGATGCCGAACACGAGCGGCAGTGCGAACAGCCAACCTTCGAGGGTACGGCGGCGCCGGTTCCGCCGTACCTCCGGCGGAACATCGGCACGCCGCACTGCGGTGTGAATCGCCATCGGTCCGGCCTCAGCCCTGACCGAGAGCCTGCTCGACCTGCGGCCTGGCTCCCGACAGCACGTCCTGAGCGCTGCTCTTGCAGTTGTAGACCTGGTCGAGCGCCGGACGGTAGATGGCACGAGCGCCGAGCGTGTTGCTGGTCTTGTTCCCGGCCGTGAGGTGGTGGGCCGCCTCGGCCAGCAGTTCGGCGTGCTCCGGCGCACCGGTGCTCGCCTTGGAGATCGCCTCGGCCGCTGCGTTGTTCACCGGGGTGAACGAGCCGCCCTTGCCCAAGATCTGACCTGCCTCCGGACCAGCGAGATAGTTGAGCAGTTTGAAGGCCTCGTCGTGGTGCTTCGCCTTGGCCGGTACGCCGTAGCTCACCACGCTGGCCTCGTTGGCCTGGTCCGCTGTCCCGGCGGGTGGTGGCGCGATGTCCCAGTCGAAGCCCTTGATGGTCTGCCGCAGATAGGGCACCGACCCGGACTGTTCGAACAACATCGCGGTCTTGCCCTGCGCGAACAGCTGGATGTCTGCGTTGTCCTGCAGCAGATCCGCCCACGCCGGCTGGACGTGATACTTACACGTCAGGTCTGCGACCCACTGGACGGTCTGGACCCCGATCGGATCGGCCAGCGTGAACTTCTTGCCGTCGGCGCTGTAGACCCCTGTCGGGCTGCCGTTGTTGTGGGTGAACGTCTGCTCGTAGTTCGTTGCCGCGCTCACGGTCGCGCCGTACATCTTGGTGCCGTCGGTCAACTTCTGCGCGTCTGCCAGGAAGTCCGCGGTCGTCCACTTGTCGCTGCTCCACGTACCCGGCGGAAGCGGCAGGCCGGCCTTCTTGAAGGCATCGATGTTGTAGAAGACGATCGTGGACTGGTAGCCGAGCTGCCACGAAGTCATCCGGCCGTCGGACTGCTTCCCGAAGTTGAACACCTGAGGGGCGTAGTCGGAGTCCTTGAGCCCGGCGGCCTTCACGGCCGGCGCGAGGTCGAAGAGCGCGCCGTTGTCCGTGAACTGCTGCACGTAGTCGTCGTTGATCCGGAAGATGTCCGGCGGCTTGCTGCTGGCCAGCGAGGTACGCATCTTGGCCTCGTAGTCGGATTCCGAGGGAACCGGGAGCACGTCGACCTTGATGTCGGGGTTCTCCTGCTCGAACTTCTGGATCGCCTGTCCCAGCGGCATACCTTCGACGACCTGGTCGTTCATGAAGGTGATGGTGACCTTGCCGCCGGCTGTGTCAGCGGATCCCCCACCCGAGCAGGCGGCGAGTGACACCGCCACGGCCCCGGTCGTGAGGAGGCCGGCGATCCGACGCCGCCGGCGACGCGTCTGTGACGAGTTGAAGCCCATCGATACGACTCCTTTGTGAAGGTGAAAGGGCGGTGTCGCCGGGCCGAAGGGGCCGCGGGCCGATCACGCGAAGACACTGCGCAGACCTGCGCACTGTGGCGCGCGAAGTTGATCTGAAAGTAGATGGAACGACCAGTTGTGGTCAAGGGATACGAATACATGCGCAACTTGATGAGCAAGTGCGCAAAACTTGCGCACTCGCTAGGGCTGCTGGCGGGCCTTGCTCAGACGATGGTTACCCGCACGCCGGCGCGCTCGAGAGACTCGAGTTGGTCCGGGTGGGCGTTCCGATCGGTGACGATGTCGGTGATGTCGGAGAGCCGACTGATCCGTGCGAACGTGACCCGGCCGATCTTCGAGCTGTCTGCGATGACGACACTGCGACGTGCCCGGCGCAGAAATGCCAGGTCGGTCTGCGCCTCCATCTCGTCGTACGTCGTGCAGCCCTCCTCGGGCGTCAGGCCGTCCACGCCGATGAATGCGACGTCCAGGTGATAGTTGGCCAGCATCGCTTCCGCGGCGGGCCCCACCAGCTCGTACGACGACCGCGCGAGGCCGCCGATGAGCACCAGCCGAACACCGGCGTGCCCGACCAGTTCAGCGGCGATGTTGATCGCGTTGGTGACCACTGTGATCCCGCGGCGCTGGGCCAGGGCGCGGGACAGCTCCAGCGCGGTGGTCCCGCCGGTCATACCGACCACGGCGCCCTCCTCGACAAAGGCTGCGGCGGCGCGGCCGATGGTGCGCTTCTCAGCCTGCCGGAGGATCGCCTTGACCCTGGTCGGTTTCTCGTCGCCTGCTTGGTTGGACAGGGCTCCGCCGTGGGTGCGGACCAGCAGCTGGTTGCGGCTCAGCGTCTGCAGGTCGCGGCGGATGGTCGCACCCGAGACGCCGAGGGCGACGGCCAGGGCGGCGACGTCGACGCTGCCCTCCAGTCCGACCTGGTCGAGAATCGCGCTCAACCGCTCCGACTTCCTCACGACCGGCACTGTATAAGGTGCGCAGGTTTTGCGCACTCGCTCAAGATCTTGCGCATGTATTCGTATCCCTTGACCAGTAGTTTTCATGATGACTACCTTCGAATCAGATTCGCGCGCCACTGTGCGCAACTGCGCACTCGCGATCGCCTGCTCCAGCGAGCCCGTCGGTGCGACGAAGGAGGCGACCAGGATGAGTACGGCGGCTCTCTCGTCGATGCGCTCCTGTCAGCCATCGGTGCCGTCCCCCCGCCGGGCCCAGCGGCTGGTCGAGATCCTCGACCTGCTGACCACGCGCGGACCGATGTCGGTCGATGCCCTGTGCAATGAACTGCGGGTCTCGCCGGCAACGCTGCGCCGGGACATGACGCACCTGGAGGATCAGAGCCTTGTCATCCGGACCCGCGGCGGCGCCCGGGCCAACACCGGACGAGAGCTGCCGGTCCGGCTCCGGGACACGAAAGAGCCACAGGCCAAGCGCGCCATCGCAATCACTGCCGCCGCCCTGGTGCCGGTGAACAGGCCGCTGGCGGTGGCGATCGGTGGTGGCTCGACGGCCGCCGAGGTCGCCAGGGAACTCGGCCGGCGCCGACGGCTGACGATCGTGACGAACGCGCTCACCACCGCTGTCGCAGTCGCCGCACGACCGAACCTGCAGGTGATCATGACCGGTGGGGTGATCCGCGCGAGTTCACTCGAGCTGGTCGGCAGCCTGGCCGAGACCACGTTCAACGGGATCAGCGTCAACCTGGCCATCCTCGGCGCAGACGGTGTCAGCGCGACCCACGGCGTCACCACCCACGACCACACCGAGGCCCGGACCAATCACGCCATGGTGACCCATGCACACCGTCTGATGGTGGTCGCCGACAGCTCGAAGATCGGCCGGACGACCGTGGCCAAGGTCGCCGACGCGTCGGCGATCGATGTTCTGGTCACCGACGCTTCGGCGGATCCTCGCGAACTCGCCGCGCTGGCCGAGTTGGGCGTGACGGTGCATGTCACCCCTTCACGCCGGAGAACGCAATGCCGCTCATCAAGTGCCGCTGGAAGACGACGAACACGATGATCACCGGCAGGCTCGCCAGCAACGAGCCGGCCATCAGTACCGGGAAGTTCGTCGTGTACTGACCTTGCAGGCTGGCCAGGCCGGCAGAGACCGGCATCTGCCGTGGATCCGAGTTCACCACCAGTGGCCAGAGCAGATCGTTCCACGACCAGATGATCACCAGCACCCCGAGCGCGATCATCCCCGGCGCGGCCATCGGCAGCATGATCCGCCAGAAGATCTGCAGGACGTTCGCACCGTCGATGCGGGCAGCCTCCTCGATCTCGATCGGAAGCTGCCGGAAGAACTGGCGCATCAGAAAGGTGCCGAAGGCACTGAACATGCCGGGCAGGAACAACGCCACCAGGGTGTTCAGCAGCCCCAGCTTCTGCATGATCTGGTACTGCGGCAGCAGGAACACCTGGTAGGGCACCATCGTCACGGAGAGAAAGACCGCGAACAGGACTCCACGGCCCCGGAACTGCATCCGTGCGAAGGCAAAGCCCGCCAACGCACTGAACAGCACCTGACCGACGGTCCGGGCGATGGTCATCACGGTCGTGTTCAGCAGCTCCCGGCCGAACGGCAAGGCACCGAACACGGTCGTCACGTTCGACCACTGTGGCGAATGCGGCAGGAACGTCGGCGGCACGCTCACCGATTCACCGAAGCTCTGCAGCGACGTCGACAGCTGCCAGAGGAACGGCCCGACCATGAAGACCGCACCCACACACAGAACCAGGTGCGCGATCGGATGCTTCGGCCGGAAACGCCGCCGGTGCCGTACGGGCGCCTGGATCGACTCAGCCATAGTGCACCCACCTCCGCTGCAGCCGGAACTGCGCCGCGGTCAGGATCAAGGTCGCAAGCAGCAGCAGTACGCCGATCGCGGCCGCGTAACCGCCGTCGTGTTCGGCGAACCCACGTTGATAGAACAGGTAGACCAGCGTCTCGGTCCGCTCGATCGCCGGACTCTGCTGACCGACCATCAGATAGATCAGATCGAAGGCCTGCAACGAGTTGATCACCGTGATCACGGTGACGAAGAAGATCGACGGCGTCAGCAGCGGCACCGTGATGTGGAAGAACTGCGCCAGCCGCCCGGCACCATCCAGCTCCGCCGCCTCGTAGTAGTCGGTCGGGATGCCTCGGATGCCGGACAGGAAGATCACCATGTTGTAGCCGATCGACCCCCAGACTCCGACGATGCTGATGGCGAAGATCGCGGTGGCGGGATTGGAGAGCCAGTGCGGACCGTCGACGCCGATCTTCGACAGCAGCCAGTTGATCAAGCCGTAGTCGCCGTTGAAGAGGTACTTCCAGGTCAGCGCGACCGCTGCCGGCAGCGTGACCACAGGCAAGAAGTACAGCGTGCGGTAGACGGTCACTCCGCGCATCCCCGGCAGGCTGAGTAACGCGGCCACGATCGCCGACAGCGGCACCGCGAGCAACGAGATCACGCTGATGATCGCTGTGTTGACGATCGCGTGGACGATGTCGGAGTCGGCGATCAGCGTCCGGTAGTTCTCCAGCCCAGACCACACATGCCCGCCGAAGGCTCCCCAACTCGTGAAGGAGAAGTAGATCGTCTGGAACGTCGGCCAGATCTCGAAGATCACGAGCCCGGCAGCGGCCGGCAGCAGGAAGAGCAACGCCCACCAGCCACTGTCCCGGGTCGGCGGTCGCGGCCGGCCGCTAGTCGTCGTACGGACACGGATCGGGCGAGCTTCGGCCGGTGCCGTCGCAGTACTCGGCCCGCTCACCGCTGTTCCTTCGCCAACGCGCCGTTCATCGTCTCCGCGACGTGCCGGGACACATCGGCGACCGAGGACTTACCGGTCCAGGCGTCGGCGAACTGCTTCGTCGCGGCGTCCCGCCACGCGGCGGTATCGGTGGACGCCGGGAACGGCTGCGCGTACTTCAGGTGGTCGACGAAGACCTGCAGGTCGAACTCCGGCATCGCCTTGGCATACGCGTCGGCGTGCCCCTGGTATGCCGGGATCACGGTGCCCGTCTTGGCCTGGATCTCGGCGGCCCGATCAGATCCGAGGAACTGCAGGAACTCCCACGCCTGATCCGGATGCTTCGTCTTGGCAGACATGCTGTTCGCGAGCCCGTTGCTGTAATAGCTCCGGTTTCCCCCAGGTCCGGCCGGCAACGGCGCGATGCCGATGTTGGCCTTGCCGTACGGGACGGCGGCAATCTCCTCGGGTTCCCAGGAGCCGCAGTACCTCATCGCGACCTTCCCCGAGGTGAGCATCGCCAGCGGGTCGGTGTCGGTGGTCTGCTGCAGCGTCGGCGAGACGTGGTACTTCGTGATCATGTCGGTCCAGAACTGGATGCCCTGGATTGTCGCCGACTGGTCGTAGCCGGAGCTCTTGCCGTCGGGCGAGATGACCTGACCGCCGACCTGCGGCACGGTCAGGTACCAGCTCAGCTCGTCGGCCTCGGGCGCGACGAAGCCGTACACACCCTGCTTCGGGTTCGTCAGCTTCTGCGCCGCGGCGACCACGTCGCTCCAGGTCCAGGACTCGTCCGGGTACTTCACCTTGGCGGCGTCGAAGAGCTTCATGTTGTAGCAGAGCCCGAACCCGTTGACGTCCTTCGGTACGCCGTACACCTTGCCGTTGACGGTGTAGGCCTTGGTGACGGCGGGCACGTACGCGCTCATGTCCAGCTTGGACTTGTTGATCTGGTCGTCGAGCGGAGCCGTCCCGCCGCCGGTCGCGTAGTACTTGGCGTACACCATGGTCATCCAGAAGACATCGGGGCCGGTGCCCGCGGTGACGCTGGTCTGCAACTTCGTCCAGTAGCTCTCCCAGGGAGTGACCTGGACCTGGACGTCGATGTTCGGGTGCTTGGCGTGGAACTCCGTGATGATCTGCTTCATCGCGGCCGCCTGCGCCTGGTCCCAGATCGCGTAGGTGAGCGTGACCTGCTTGTCGTCGCCACCCGCCCCGGAAGATCCCGAGCAGGCCGCGACGGCGATGAAAGGTGCCACGAGCAACAGACTCAGCAGCCGTCGGCGGATTCGTCGTACCGTCTTCATGGGGACTCCTTCGTAGCGGGGCGGGCAGGGCTGAGGAAGTCGAGTCGCGCGGGCAGTGCTTCCCCCAATGCGTGCCGCGCCGAAAGTTCGCCGAGCAGTGGGCCGAGCGTCAGGCCCCACGCCCCCAGGCCGGTGGCGACGTGGACCGAAGGCGCAACCGCACCGACCAGCGGCAAGCCGTCGCTCGTCGCGGGTCGCAGTCCCACCCTGGTCTCCAGGACGGTGGCAGCGGACAGGCCCGGTGCCAGGGCGAGAGCCGCGCTCAGTACGGCGTGCTGGCCGCCGGCCGTGACTCGGGCGTCGAATCCGACGTCCTCGTGCGTCGCCCCCGCGACGATGCGGTCGTCGAAGCCGAGCAGGTAGCCGGCGCCGGGCGTGTTCACCACCGGCCGCATGCCCGTCTGCTGGCCGTCGAGACGCAGATGCACGAGCTGCCCACGGATCGGACGGACGTCAATCTCGACGCCGTAGGCAGCCAGGTCCGATGCTGCCCACGCGCCGGTGGCGAAGAGAACCGCTCCCGCGTCGAGCACCCGATGCCCGACGCGGACCCGCGGGGACGGGTACTGCGGATCCAGGCTTCCGGCGCCGGGGATCACCTCGAGGTGGGCACCGTCGGATCGGGTCCGGGCCCGCCGACGCGCCGCGGTCATCAACCGGTCGTGGAGCCGGGAACCGACGACGCGGCCGACCTCGGCAATGAAGATTCCGCGCAGATCGCCGCGCAGCTCCGGCCAATAGGCGCGGAGGTCTGCGCCGTCGACGGTCTCGACCGGCTTGGTGACGCCGTGCGCGCGGCGTCCCTCCGAGGTGGACAGCCGCTCGGCCACCGCGTCGAGCGCGGCCTGCTCGTCCGGATCGTCGCCGGCCACGACCAGCTCACCGACCTGTTCGAAGGTCGCCGAGCCCGCTCCGGCCGGGTCAACAGCATCCAGCTCGGCCAGGAGACTGTGGTAGTAGCCGACGCACTCGGTGATCATCGACGTCCAGTCCGGACGTTGTTCACCACGGTCGAGCGCGACGGGCGAGACGATTCCCGCGCCGGCATCCGTCGCCCGGCCGGCCAGGCCGGCGTCGACGAGCGCTACCCGCGCACCCTGGCGGACGCCGGCCAATGCGGCGCTCGCCCCGACGATGCCACCGCCGATGATGATCAGGTCAAACTCCGCCATCGCTAGCTCCCTGGCGAAGCGGTCGCGAGCGCCGGGATGAAAGCGCGTGCGTTGTCCCCTTCGACGAGCGCCGCCAGATCGTCCGGCAGTCCGAGTCCCGAAATCGTCCAGCGCCCGGTCGGCGGTATCTCGCTCGACGAGTAGGCGAAGGCCTCGTCGCTGCTGGCCAGGAAACGCAAGTACATCCGGTAGTCCTCGACGTCTGGCGGCGCGCAGTCCGTACCGAGCAGGACCCGGTCCGGATGACGCTCGATCAGCGCCCGGGTCCGTCGCGGCTGGCGGCCGAGCTCGGCGATCCGTGCGGCCAGGTCGACGCGATAGTTCGGACAGCTGTCGAGCATCTGCTCGACCCAGTCGAGGTTCTCGGCGAGGCAACCGACGTGGGCGCCGATGAAACGAACCTGCGGATGCCCGGCGACGACAGCCTCGAACGCGTCGAGCAATCGCTGCAGCGGCGGGAACTCAGGTCCGTGAAAGTGCCAGTCCGGATGCCGCAGCAGCTCCTCGAGCCTCTCGTTGCGACGGTCGAGCGGCTGGAAGAACGCGACCGGGTCGGCAGTATGGATGAGCGCCGGAACGCCGGACTCGGCCAACGCCTCCCACAACGGCTCCAGGCGAGGATCATCGAGGAAGATCAACTCCGACCGCTCGTCGCGGACCCGGAGCCCGATGTCCTTCCACAGCTTGAGCCCCGCCGCGCCACGGCGTACCGAATCACTCAGTGAGGCAGCCATCCGGTCGCCCCAGCCTGGCGTCGAGGTGTCGGTCCAGTCGACTCGGGCGAACGTCACGAAGCGCCCGGGATAGCGACGGTCGTACCGGTCGAGGTTCGCCTCGAGCTCGTCGTCCCACTCACCGTCGAGATTCACGATGGTCGCCACACCCGACTCGTCCATCGTCGCGATCAGCGCGTCCGGATCAGGCACCCGCCAGACCCCGGTGTTACGTCGTCCGAGATGGTTGTGAACATCCACGATCGGCGCCGCCGGAGCCGTCACCGACGTCACCGCGGCACTCATCATCGACACCGGAGCAAAGTCCCGCAGCCGGATATCACCGAGTCCTTCGGCCATCGTCCCTCGATTCGCAGTTCGGATCAGAAACCAGCGAGACGAAGCTACGATCGACAGCAAGGACCTCCAACGAACTGATCACTCCAACTGATCACTCACCCGAAGCCACTCCGGTGAGGTATCAGACGCGCGGCCGCTTTCCTCCGAGGTATTGAAAGATCCAAGGGGGGACGTCATGGCTGAGGAACTTGAGATCATCGTCGAGGAGTATCAGGACGAACTCACCGAGCGGGTCCTGCACTGGCGGGAAGCGCTGGTGCGGCATGAACGGGTCCGGGAGGAGCTGGGCGACGTCGACCCGGCCGCGCTGAGGGTTCTCGGCCCGACGTTGCCGGGACGAAAGCGGGACGAGAGCTTCGTTGCAACGGTCTTCGACCCGCGGGAGAACCGGTCGGTCGAGGTGCGGGGCCGACTCGATGGCGACGACGTCGAGGTGACGACGAGTTCGTTCCGGCCGAATCCGAGCGACCAGGAACTCGGCGCGGCGCTCGAGGCGCTGCGTGAGGATCCGGAGTTCGCCGTACTGCGGGACCGGGACGACGTCGTCGTCTACCAGCCGATGCCGCCGTTGGCCGACGTCGAACAGGAGGACGGATCGGTCGTACGCAGGGTCGCACTCGGCGTGTTCGACCCGCGGTCGGACCGGCGCCATCGGTTCGCCGCCGTCGGTGTCAGCGACCGAGTCGTGGAGTGGGATCCCGAGTTCTCACATCCGCTGGACGGGGACTGCGAGGAACACCTGCCGGTCGGTGTCAACAGCATGCCTGACGGCGGCGGCCGGGACTGGGTTCGCGTCCGGGTACTGCGTGGCGGCGTAGAGCTGTGGAACCTCGTGGTCGTCCGGCCGCGTGCGTCCGAGCCATCCCATTTCGGCAAAGGATCCGGCGTCGAACTCAAGCACGTCACCTATCGCGGCCGGCTGGTGCTCTGGCAGGCGCATGTGCCGATTCTCAACGTGCTCTACGACGACGGCGTCACGTACCGCGATTGGCAGAACCAGGAAACGCCGTTCATCGCCAACGGCGTCGACCCGGTCGGACCGGGCTGGCGAGTGTGTACGTCGCCACCGGCAACGATCCTCGAATCCGGTACGGACGCCGGAAACTTCCAAGGCGTCGCCTTCTGGTACGAGGACGGCGAACTGCGGATCGTCAGCGAGGTCCAGGCCGGCTGGTACCGCTACATGTCGGACTGGCGGCTGCGCGACGACGGCACCATCGCACCACGATTCGGATTCGCCGGCACCCGCAATCCACGCACCTGCATGCCACACCAGCACCACGTCTACTGGCGCCTGGACTTCGACATCGAAGGCACCGGCAACGACGTCGTAGAGGAACGCGGCCTGCTCTTCCCCCACCTTCCACTGTGGTGGCGCCTCGTCCGGGAAACCAAGCGGACCCGCTCGCTCTTCGCCCGCCGCTGGCGTGTACTCGACTCCGTCAGCGGTCGCGGCTACGCCATCAACCCAGGAACAACAGACGGCACCGCCGACTCCTACGGCGTCGCCGACCTCTGGTTCCTGCGCTACCGATTCACCGAACTCGACGACGGCGTCAGCGTCGTCGGCGGAACACCAGCCGACACCCAATGCCGACTCGACCAGTACCTGACCGCCGAATCAATCAACTCCACCGACGTAGCCATCTGGTACGCCGGCCACTTCCGCCACGACGAGACCCACCCCACCCCCCACCAAGGCCACATCGTCGGCCCAGAACTACGACCAATCAACTGGTGAGCTGATCGCAGGCATTGTCCGACTAGCTTTTGGGTTCGGTTGTGGTGGCTGAGGCGTGCGGGGGCTACATCAGTTCGGCGGAGGTCCCCGGTGCCGAGGAAATTCGCCCGAGCCAGCGCTTTACGAGATCAGCTCGCCGAGGGATGCCGGCGCCTCGAATCTCCCTGATCTATACGTCTCGAAGATCTGAAAGTGGCTAAGGGCTCGCTGGTTTGCATTCGATTCGGTGACTACCGACCATCCAGGTCGTCGATCCGTCGTGCGTCCTGGCCTTCAGTGTGTAGCGACCTGTCCACATCTGTTCGTCGTCGACCACAACGCGCCGATGTGTCCTGCGACATCAGGCGGCGGTTCGGCCGGCTTGCCAGGTGTCCAGTTGATCGATCAGGACGGACGCTGCCAGATTGAAATCGACGAGTGCTTGCCGTGATCTGGTGACCGGCGCCTTCACCACCTCGTCCATGGCACGTTCCAGTTCGGACAGATGCCGCCTCCAACTCGGCAGCGAGTCGAGTACGTTGCCGACTCGTAGTTCCGCGATGGCCTGATGAGCTTCGCCGACCTTGCCCATGACATCAGCTTCAGCATTCTGTCGGCGAGCACTCACGAGGGTTTGAACGGCACCCATGCAGGTGGCCAACTGCTTCCTTGCTTGGTCGAGTCTCTGAAGCTCATCCGCGCGACGTTGTTCGGTGATCTGTCGCAACTCGTCCGCTTCCTGCTGACGTTTGCGAGCTGATCTCGAGCTGACTACGACCGCGGCCCCCGCGCCGGCAGCAGCAAGCAGCGAGATGCCATATGCGCCGTACACCACCGAATCATCAACCGCTGCAAGCGGAACAGCCTTCGGCATCACTCGCAACGTGCGATAGGAGACACCAACAGGCTCCGACAATGGCATGGTGCCGGCGTGCGCTTGGGCTACCCCAGGCAGGAAGCACGCGGCCGTTATCGCGACTGCCCCGCACAACCGGAGGAGCTTCCTCATACCGATCCTCCCTTTTCGAGCTGGATCCGCTGCGCCGCCGTCCGCAAGCCTGTCAGCGTCTTGTCGAGAGTCTCAATGCTCTCGCCGGCCCGCTGCCTGTCGACGTGCCCTACCTTCGTCGCCTCGAACAGCTCTGCAACAGCTCCATTGACCTCCCCCACGAGTTCGACGCGTTCCTCCTCCTTGGCACCGAGGATCGTCCATGCACACGCGAGGAGCTCCTGAGACTCTCCCACGCAGTTCTCGTAGCGGTAGTAATAGCAGCGATCTCGGTCGACTTCTTGCCCGGATAGCCCAGAACTGCTGCCTCGTTGAGAGTGGCAGCTGCTTCTTGCAGCTCCTGCGCGCTATCGAACAGCCGACGCACCGCGCCTTCTCTCGCGGTCGTCCGCTGATCCTCCAGCTCGTTCGTTCGCTTCCTCTTCGCCAGCCTCGTCGTGGTGAAGGCCGTAATCACGCTGGCAAGCACTGCGGCAACAGCCGCGCCGGTAAAGAAGGAACTTGCATCGACGCCCGAGCTCGATGGCAACGGCCCTGGCGACGGTGATGGCGACGCCGCGCCAACTCCAGCCAGCCACAGCACACATGCAGCCCACACCATGTTGCCGCCCCTCGAGGAGTACAGCAGCCCCAACCGCACATCGGAGCCCGCGCCAGTCGGCAACTGTGCAGCGCCGCAACGCGCGAGGCCTTCATCCACATATCGCCGCACCTCCTGAACTCGTTACATACAGGTCAGACCACGATCAGCCGTAAAGCGCGGGTTACAGGACAAGTCGTTGGCCGCGGGGTTGTCAGCGCCCCTGTCCACCCTCCCTGGGTGTCTCAACCTTCGGGAGACGACTGACAGCCTCGATGAATGGTGAGTCCACCAGCCGGGCCGGAGTCGTTGCCCTCTGCCGCAGTACAGCCCACACCGCGGCGCGGGCAACTCATCGAGCTGCTCATCGGTAAGCGGGTATTCAGCTCCGGGAGCGAGGTACTGCCTTCTCCGCATCGATGACGCAGGGGCACTTTCGACCGATGAACTCAGCCGAGTACGCCAACAGGTTCTAGCCGGCGAGGTCTGGAACGGGCTTGCGTTGATCCGGGGTCATCTTGAGATCAGGCTCCGGCACGCTATACCTGAACTCGAATCTGCCAAGGTGACCGCAGGGCAGCGTCGCAAACAACGCAATCACGGCCAGCCCGTCGAGGTGGATACTGCCTTGGAGGCTGTTGAGATCGCGACCACGGCCTTCGGCTCTTGCATTCGGCGGAGGGAAACCAGAGCGGATCGAACACCGAGTATGCGCAACCTCATCCCGCTGATGCCCGGGGATCTAGGCCGGCGACACCGTATCGCCGTGCTGGCAAGGCTACGTGTGCATCGAGTTCTGGTTGCGCTCTTGAGCGCTCCGACCAGAAGACGCGTTGGCACTCCGCTGGGGACAGCGAGACAAGAATCGACCCATACCGGTGCCGATGGAGTCATTGAGCGGCTTCGACGACCGACGACCCCGCGTACGGTGATCCATCAGGCGCCTGACGTGATTACCGCGGATGCGGTCAGCGGCTCACCGACGAAGGAGTAGCGTCCGGTCTTCCACACCAGGACGGACTCGTCAGTCTCAGGGTTGTACCACCAGCATTTCTCCCACCACTGCGTATCGTCGAAAATCCAAGTGACACGCGTGTCGGGTTCGTACTGCCGGTTACTGGGCCAAACCCTGTCCTCGGGGTCCTCGGTCGGCTTTCGCTGAGTTCTGATCAGAACCGCATGAATGTCATGCCGCGGCTGAGTGCGCTCCCGATCGGCGTACACCTCGAGACGAGACGCAAGGACGGTGCTCACCCTCTGAGGGATCGACAGCACGTAAGCATGAACTCGCAGTCCAACGCGCATTGTGCGGAAGAGGTCGCCTTCGCGAAATTCCGCACGCTGAGTGAGGCCTGTGCCCGCTCCATCTGCCCGATCAGTTTGTCCAGTACGTCCAGTCTTTCCCGCGCAATCTGGATCGACTGTCCCGCAATCTTAACCTCGGTCGCGTTGTCGAGCCCCCTCGCCACGCAAGTTCCACGTCCGGCAGCATCCCCTACTTCGAGGGTGGCGGTGGAAGGCTCCGGCGGCAAGGTTGTTGTAGACAGGTTCGATTGCCGACGACTTCTCGGTATCCCGGAGCTGTTGCCAATCTCCGATACCCGCAGTCGGATCGCGGAAGCTGCAATGCAAACCGACGGCACTCAACGCTCGGTCCTAAGGGACTTCGCATCGATCGGTGCAGATCGCTCGTCGCCGTCGGTTCGAGCGAGCTGGTGCGCCAGCTGCGCCGGTGTGCTTGTCGACGATAAGCGGATGGACGCTGGCTACTCCAGAGTGGCGAGGAACTGTGCAGTGCGGCGGGTGAAGAGGCGGGCTTCGGAGGTGGTGGAGGTGGTGTGGGCTGCGGTGGCGGCGGCTCGGATTGTGGCGAGTGGGGCGTTGGTGGCTTGGAGTTGGTGGGCTCGGACGAGGTGTAGGAGGCTCTCGGCGTAGCGCTGGCCGTGGGTGTCGAGGCTGCGGTCGGCCTGGTCTAGTACGGCGCCGGCCTTGGATGGGGTTCCGGCTGCGAGGAGCATTTCGGCGTGGAGGGCGTAGAAGTAGGCCAGGCCGGTGCGCGGCGGGTTGACGAGGGTCTTGGCGATGATGGCTTCGGCCTCCTCGGCTGCCCCGGCCGGATCGTTGCCGAGCAGGGCCATCGCCCAGCAGCGTTCGATCCGGACGCGCGAGCCGAAGTAGGCGTAGACATGTTCGGGGTCGGCGGCTGCGGCGCGATCCGCAGCGTGCAAAGCCCAGACTGGATCGCCTGCCATTACGCCGGCCATCGAGGCGAAGTAGGCCCAGATCGAGAGCGCGAACGGATCGTCGGTGGCTGCCTCCAACGTGTCGAGGAGCTTCCGCGATCCGTCCAGGTCATCGAGGTGTACGGCGGTCAGCATGGCGTGCATCGGTGGCCAGTTCAGGTGCAGATCGCGTCGGAGTGGATCGGTCTCGCGGCGCGCGAGCTTGTCCAAGGTGTCGCGGTCGATGCGGTTCAGGCACCGGTAGGCCTCGCCGACATTGCCGATGTCCCACTGGTGAACGCCCCAGGCGCTGAGTCCGTACGCACGCACGACCGGGTCGGACGACGCCTCGCCATGATCGAGCAACCGTCGAGCCAGGCGCCCTCCGCGGTTGATCTGCATCCCTTGCGTACTGGCGATCCAGCGAGTGAAGAGGAAGTCGGCGGCGGTCGGCTCCCGGCCGAGTCTGCGCGCGACGGCTTCCGCGCGTTCCAGCAAGTCCGGCGCGGAACCGACGTACCCGACTCGCATGCCGACGACAGAGGTGAGCTGCGAGAGTGCGGACAGCTCGAGCTCCGGCAGGTCAGTTGAGCGGGCGATCCGGACCGCCCGCTCCAAGTGCCGCTCCGCCGCCTCGAATGCGGACTTGTTCGCGGCACAGCGGCCCGCGGCGACGAGAGCGTTCGCGATCCGCGCCGGTTCGACGAGCGGACCCGCGGCCCACAGGTGGTAGGCCAGTCGCTCGGCGACCTCCTCGCCGCCGACCGACTCGAGAGCTGTTCCAATCCGCAGATGCAGCTCGGTCGCCTGCCGCGTCGGCATGATCCCGACGACTGCCTCACGCACCAGGTCATGCGCGAACGAACACGAGAACGGATCACCGGCCACCACGTCAATCAGACCGAGAGCCTGCAGTGGCTCGAGTCGCGCAAGGCAGATCTCGACGGTCAGACCGGCCGCCCGAGCGAGCAGGTCGAGCTCGACCTCCCGGCCGATCAGAGCGGCGAGCTGAAGCAGCCGCAGTACGTCGTCGTCCAGATCGGCAATCCGGTCCCTGACCACGTCCCGCACGGTCGACGGCGGCTCTGGCACCATCGCCGCGTCCTCCGTGAGCCCGCCCCGGCCGGTTAGATAGCGCGAGAGTTCACGGACGAAGAACGGGTTCCCCGCCGTCCGCTCGAAGATTCGCCGAGTCACACCAGCATCGGGAACCGCGCCCGTCTCGCGGCGAACGAGCTCGCCGACCTCGGCGACGTCAAGCGGCCCGAGTCTGGTACGGCGATGGCCGGGCAGCCGACTCGCCGATGCGAGCGTCCGCGCCACCTCGGGGTGTGGAGCGGGTCCTCGATCCCGCAGCGCGCCGATCACGACCGCGCCGCCGGGCAGCCTGTCCACCAGGTGCGTGAACAAGTCCAAGGAAGCGACGTCGGCCCACTGCAGATCGTCGATGACGATCAGCACGGGTTGCCGCGCCGAGACCTTGCCGGTCATCGCAACCACACTCTCGGCGAGCCGGAACTGCGCACTGCTTCCCGGAGGCAGCTGACCGTCGAGTGCAGCGTCGCTCGGCTCCAGCAGGCGCGCCAACTCGTCGTTCAGCACCGTCTCGCGTTCGCCTGCAGACAGGCGATCCGCGATCGCTCTGACGACTTGCACCCACGGCCACATCGACGGAGTACCGTCACCGGGAAGGCAGTTGCCCCAGACAACCAACGCTCCGCGGGCGCCCGCCTCCGCGGCGGCCTGCTCCAGCAGCCGGGTCTTCCCGACCCCTGGCTCACCCTCCACGAGTAGTACGCCGGAGCCGCCGCCGAGGGCCGAACCAACCAGCTGCCGCACCTGGACAAGCTCCTCCGCACGGCCGACCAGACCACCTCCCAATGACTCACCGTCCACGAGCTGCCCCACCGACTGGGTTGTCGTACGGCGGAGTACGCGCTGCTGCGCAGCCTGCAAAGCCTCACCGGGGTCGATGCCGAGGTCCTCCGCAAGCCGGCCTTGAACCGTCCGATAGACCTCCAGCGCCTCCGCTTGCCGACCGGCCGCGCCCAGCGCACGCACGAGACTGGCCTGGACGGGTTCGTGCAATGGCGCCATCGTGGCGGCGCGGCGCAGGGACGGCAGCACCTGCGTCGGGTGTCCCAACGAGATGGCGATCTCCGTGGCGGCGACGCAGGCATCGAAGTACTCGGCCGCCAATCCGGCGAAGATCGACTCCGCGCCCGGCCCGTGGTCCATGCCCTCGGCTGCCGGCCCGCGCCACAGGCGCACCCCGCGTGAATACCAGTCCAGCGCGGTTTCCGGATGCGACTCGGCCCCTGCGAGCGCGCAGTACTCACGGAAGTCGGCCAGGTCGAGCATGCCCGGACCGGTCGCGAACAGATAGCCGCTGCCGTGGCGCTGCAAGTAGGACCCGCTTCCTCGCGCCGCGAGGTCGGGCTCGAGCAGGCGGCGCAGCGAACCGACGTACTTGTGCAGCACGTTGAGGGCGCTCCGTGGCGGATCGTCTCCCCAGATCAGGTCGATCAGTTCGTGGGTGCTGGTCGGCTGACCCACCGTCGCCAGGAGGAGAGCTAGCAAGTAGGCCTGTTGACGCGGACCGGTTGCGAGCTCGGCGCCGTTCCGCCACAGCCGCAGCGGCCCGAGGATCTGGAGGCGCAATCCAGCGTCGACGGACTCGCGACCGTCGTCGACGGAACGGATTGGCCCGGCCACGCAGGCTCCACCTGGGTCGATGAGACTGCTTCCTGCCTGACCATTGAAGCCCATCGCCGCGCCGGAAGGTAGTACGAAAAAGGTTGGCTCAGGCAACCGCTGCGCGGACCGGCGGTGCGACGCGCGGAACCGTCGCGGCAAAGAGCAGGAGACCGGTTACCGTGAGAACAAGTCCGGCCCAGACGGTCGACAGCGTGCCGAGTCCGGCGCTCAGGGTGATCGACCCGCCGATGGCTCCCAGTGCGTTCGCGAGGTTCAGCGAGGCGAGATTCAGTGCGCCCATCAGGGTGGGCGCTTCGGGCGCGTACCGGGTGAGCAGGACCTGGATCGTCGGGATGGCGAGCATCATTGTCGCGCCCACTCCGAACAGGGCGGCCAGCAGCACCCAGGTCGTTCCGCCGGCCGCCCCGATGGTGATCAGGAACAGCAGTACGCCGCCGTACCCGATGACGAGGCCACGGTATTCGTACCGATCCGCCAGCCGACCGCCGATCTGGTTGCCGACCGCCATGCCGACGCCGAACACGGCGAGCGCGATAGGGATCAGCGACTCCCCCGCCAGTGCCGCGTCGGTCACGAACGGGCCGATGAAGGTGTAGACGGCGAAGATGCTGGCGATGCCGAGCGCCGCGACCGTCATCACCACCCAGACCATTGGCCGGCGCAACGCCCCGAGCTCCTGCGAGACAGAGCCGCCGTCGAGGTCCCGTGTGGTCGGGACCCAGGCGAGGACAGCCGCGCCGGCACAGAGGCCGATGGCCGCGACCACGACGTACAGCGCCTGCCAGCCGACGTGCTGTCCGAGGAAGGTGCCCAGCGGCGACCCGATGATTGTCGCGACCGTCAGGCCACCCATCACGGTCGCGAACGCCTTGCCGCCCTTGCCCGGACCGTAGACATAGGCCGCGACTACCGCCCCGGCGCCGAAGTACGCGCCCTGGACGGTGCCGGTGATGAAGCGAGCGGCGATCAGCATGCCGAGGTTCTGTGCGATCGCCGAGAGGAGATTGCCGACGAGGAACAGCAGTACGAGTCCGAGCAGGAGCTGTTTGCGGTTCTGCCGGGCCGCCAGGATCGTGATGGTCGGGGAGCCGATCATCACGCCCACGGCGTACGCGGTGACGGCGTACGTCGCCTGCGGGATCGTGACGCCGAGATCCGACGAGAACAACTGGATGATGCCGTTGCTCCCGAACTCGCCCGTGCCGATGGCGAACGTGCCGAGGGCCAACGCGAACAGCGTCAGCTTCGTGCTCCTGGTGTCGCACTCGGGCGTGTGCCGCCGCTCCTCGGCCGCGCACTGCGGTCGGTACGCGTGGGTCAGCAACAGACCGGTCCTTTCATAGCGGCGTACTGCGCCACCGTACGAAGACGCAGTTGACACCCAGTGGATCCCGACTGAACGCGGTGTCCACTCGTCGTCAACGGCTCCGTTCTAGCGTTCAGGTCGCCCAACCACCCGAGAGGGGTCACTACGATGAGTGAACCGACCACGCCTGCGATCAGCCGGATGCACCACTTCGCCTTCACCGTCCGCGATCTCGAGGCGAGCATCGCCTGGTACCAGAGGGTCTTCCAGGCAACCGTCGTGAACGGCGACCTACCGCACTACGGGCGTGAGTGGACCGGATACGCAAACCTTGTCCTCGAGCCCCGGACCGGGGTAGCCGTCGGACTGCACCACAACGAGGCCAACCAAGGCGAAGAGTTCGACGAGATCCGGACCGGTCTCGACCACATCTCGCTGCAGGTCGAGGGCCGCGACGGCCTCGAGGCCTGGGCGGCGTGGCTCGACGAGCTGGGCGTCGCGCACTCGGGCATCCAGAGCCAGACCAAGCCGTTCGTCTACTCGACGATCGTCTTCCGCGACATCGACAACATCCAACTCGAGTTCGTTGCCGTCGACGCCTGAACAGCCCGCAAAGGCGGATCGGCGTCAGAGCAGGGAGTCGAGTGACTGCCTGGCGGCCGTGAGTTCGCCCGCTGCCTGGTTCAGATAGGCGAGGGCCGCGCTCAGGCTGGCGTCGGCAGCTTCCAACGCATCACGCCCGCTCTCCGAGACTGCCGCGAAACGCGTCAGTTCGAAGGATTTCATCAAGAGCGCCGCGGTCGACATCAAGCTGCGTAGTTCGTGGAACTCCCCCACCAGCGACTTCGCCGCGACTTCATCGGCCGGACGACGACGCAGTACGTCGACCGCCCGCCGCAACGCCTCACCCGCCTGCTGCAGCGCGTCCTCAACGCTGTGTGACATCCGCCGCCTCCGCCCCTCGGCATGCTCAACTGCGAGGCGGCAACATCATCAGACCGTTCCGGCGAATGGCAAGCAACCAACCGCTGCTCTGCACGAATTGTGACTATGCCATCTCGCGTAGTCGCGCTTTAGCGCCTCGCTCCACGAACTCACCGCGTGCTACGACTGCTGGCCATCAGACCGGTGAGGGTGCGTGCTCCTGGACGTGGCGGATGTAGCCCGCGACGTCCTCGGGGATCAGGCGGCCGATGGCTCCGCTGGAGTAGACGCTGACCATGACCTTGCCGTCGGGGTTCAGGACGAAGCCGGTGGACTCCAGGTACAGCGGGTCGTGGTGGACGAAGGCGCCGGTGAGGTCGGAGATTGCGCAGGCGTCGGCGCCGTACCCGACCGGGAAGGTCACGCGGTGTCTCTCCATCAGCCCGGCGGTCGTCGCTTCGTCGTCGACGGACAACGCTGCGACTCTGATCCCGACGTCGGCCAGGCTGGCGCGGGCGCGCTGGAAGGCGCGCAGTTGGTGGTTGCAGTAGTTACACCACGATCCCCGGTAGAACAGCATCACGCCGTACTCGCCGTCGAACGCCTCAGGGACATTGACTACTCCCCCGCCGGGCACGGTCAGCGAAAGCTCTGGAAAAGCGTCGCCAGGTTGCAGCAAAGACACAGGCCGAACTCCTTGGTCAGATGCCGGCGAGCCGGAACTTGGCGTGGAACTCGGCCGCCAGGTCGTTCAGCTCATTGATGCCGTTGGCAATGAACGGGAGGGTGAGGATGACCTCGTCGACCCCTCCGGCGGCGAGTTCGGCGAGGTCGTCCAGGACCTGGTCGATGCTGCCTGTGTACGGCGCTCTTCCGGCCGCAGGCACCTCGCCGAACGGACTGAGTCCGACCAGGGACCGGCAGCTGAGCTCGCCGGGATCCCGGCCGTACTCGTCGGCCATCTTCAAGAGCTCGCGATACTTCGACGTCACGTCGGCCGGAGGCAAGAGGCTCGGCATCCAGCCGGACGCCCGTCGAGCCACTCGGCTTCGCGCCCGCCGGCTCGGGCCGCCCAGGAACACCGGGATCTGCTCGGCAGGCTTCGGCCCGACCTCGGCCGGATACACCGTGTACCGCTCGTTCTTGAACGAGACCGGGTCAGGGGCCCACATCGCGGCCGCCACGTCCAGGAACTCGTCCAATGCCGCGCCGCGTTCCGCGATCGGCCGCGGGGCGGTCGCGCTGAACTCGTCGACCGACCAGCCGCTACCCAGACCGGCGACGACACGGCCGCCGCTGGCCGCCGCGATCGAGGCGAACGACCGAGCCAGCCGGAATGGCATGTGCAGCGGCGGGACCACGATCGCAGTACCGACCTCCACTCGGCTGGTGACGGCAGCTGCCATGGAGAGAGCGACCAGTGGATCCATCACCTGGCGGTACAGCTCCGGCCAGGTCCCGTCGCCGTACTCCGTGAGCTTGTGGATTCCGGTCTGATCCTGGGCGTACAGCACCCGCTCGAACACCCACACGCTGTCGTACCCGATCTCTTCGGCCGCCTTCGCTGCCGAGATCAGATCTGTGCCTGGGACGTACTGCCAGTTCTGCGGCAGCAACGTGCCGAGCTTCAATGCCATCAGCTCGTCCTCACTGTGATCAGGTTTACCGGTACTACTCCGAACCGCCGCCCATGACCTCTTCATCGGGCTTCATCGCCATGTCCTTCAGCGACTCCTCGGACTCGGGATCGTTCTCGGTCGGCTCCAGCCTGGACGAGCGGACTACGGCTTCGCCTCGGTAACCATCCCTAGCCGTCCCCCCGGGGGGCGGCAGCCCCAGCCACGACTGCCCTCGTCGAAGAGCCTGACACCGTTCTGGGCGCTACCGAACTCCCGAACTCGTGTGGTGTTGCGGTACGGCTGCTCGGCCGCAGCAGCGAACGGGTTCAGAAGATGTTCCGTCGCACCTGGGACTGCGCTCGCCGGTTGCTGGTCGACTGCCCAGCGCCAGACCTACGCAAGAGCTGACGGAGTGGACAACTGGGCAAAGCCTGCCCGGTCGACGCAGTACATGCCTCGGCGCTGGGTGACGACCAGCAGGACGTGGTCGCAGGACGGGCACCGGGCGACCAACCCCGGGCCATCGAGGTAGACCGCCACCTCCGCAACGACACCCGACCGCCCGCAGCCGCCGCACGTGCAGCCCGCCGTCGTCATGTCGCCGCCGAAGATGGCCTCCAGCGTGCCGGCGATCGCGTTCCCGTCGTACCTCGTCATGGCAGCACTCCTGTTCCGCCGAAGCGTTCCGTCCTGATCCGGGCCGGATCGTGGCCCAGGCCGACGAGCCCGGCTGCCGCGGTCTCGACGAATGCGGTCGGCCCACAGATGAAGGCCAATGAGCGATCCGCCGGCGACCAGGCGACCTCGGCCAGCAGGTCGCTGTCGATCCGGCGGCGATACCCCCGCCAGGCGCTCGGTTGTTCCCGGGTCAGCGTGATCGAGATGTCGAACGGGTCGCACGCCGCAAGGTCCATCAGTTCCTCCCGATAGAGCAGCGCTTCGAGCGATCGGGCCGAGCACAGCGCCCGGACCGGAACCTCACTGCGGGTCGCCCGATGGTGCCTCATCATCGCTCGCAGCGGCGCCAGGCCGGAGCCACCGGCGACCAGGAAGAGCGGTCCGCCGAGCGGCTCGTCCCAGACGAAGTACCCACCGACCGGACCGCGGAGCTCGAGTACGTCCCCGGCCCGGAGCTCGTCCACCAGGAACGGCGAGACCTCGCCGTCGTCGAGTCGCTCGACGCTGAGTACGACGTGCCCGTCCTCCGGCGCCGACGCGATCGAGTAGCTCCGCTCCGCGGGATATCCGTCCGGTGCCGTCAGCCGTACGTCGACGTGCTGGCCGGCCATATGGCCGGGCCACCCGGGCACCGTCAAGGCGATGTTCTTCACTTGCGGGGTCTCGAACATCGTCTCCACCACGGTGGCCTGCTGCCAGGTCAGTCGCCCTGGTATCGCTGTTCTCGCCATGGATCTCCGTAGTTGTGGTAGCCGTACATCTCCCAGAAGCCGGGTTCGTCGTGCTCGCGGATCTCGAGTCCGCGGATCCACTTCGCGCTCTTCCAGAAGTACAGATGCGGGACCAGCAGCCGCGCCGGTCCGCCATGGACGGGCGGCAGGGCTTGCCCGTCGTACTCGAAGACCACCCAGGCCTGTCCGCCGCGCAGATCCGCGACCGGGAGATTCGTGGTGTACCCGCCGTCGCAGTACGCGGTGACGTACTCCGCCCGGAGCGAGGTCGCGTCCAGCAACGTGTCGACGGAAACACCGCGCCAGCTGGTGTCGAGCTTCGACCACTTGGTCACGCAGTGGATGTCGACGGTGAAGGTCTCGGCCGGCAGCGACCGGAACTCCTCCCACGACCACGTGACCGGCCGCGACGAATCCGCCGTGGCACGCCGCCCCTGAAAACCTCGGGTCACCGCCATCGGGCTCGTCCTCCACATCATCGGTCTCGGGTACTCCGAGCGTGCTACGGACGGGCATTGCGGCGCATCTGTGAGTACCCCGGGGCACCCCCGGGACACTCACAGATGCGAGCGCGGCCGGTTCCGGAGGAGGCTCGCAACGTCAGGAAGCTCGCGCCCAACGGAGGAAAGTGCGACATGGCAACTGTCTCGTTCAAGGGATCCACTCGGATCTATCCCGGCACCGACGTTCCGGCGGTCGACAGTCTCGACCTGGAGATCGAGGATCGTGAGTTCATGGTGCTCGTCGGGCCGTCGGGCTCGGGTAAGTCGACGGCGCTGCGGATGCTGGCGGGGCTCGAAGAGGTGAACGAGGGCTCGATCTTCATCGGCGACCGCGACGTCACCAACGCACCACCGAAGGAACGCGACATCGCGATGGTGTTCCAGAACTACGCGCTCTACCCGCACATGTCGGTGGCCGACAACATGGGCTTCGCCCTGAAGATGCAGGGCATCCACAAGGAAGAGCGCGCCAAGCGCGTCATGGAGGCCGCCAAGCTGCTCGGCCTCGAGGAGTACCTCGAACGCAAGCCGAAGGCACTGTCCGGCGGTCAGCGTCAGCGGGTGGCGATGGGCCGCGCGATCGTGCGTAGCCCGAAGGTCTTCCTGATGGACGAGCCGCTGTCGAACCTCGACGCCAAGCTGCGGGTCCAGACCCGCACCCAGATCGCCGAACTGCAGCACCGCCTCGGCGTCACCACCGTCTACGTCACTCACGACCAGGTCGAGGCCATGACGATGGGCGACCGCGTGGCCGTACTGAAGGACGGCGTACTGCAGCAGGTCGACACCCCGCTGAACCTGTACGACCGGCCGAAGAACAAGTTCGTGGCCGGCTTCATCGGCTCGCCCGCGATGAACCTGATCACCGCCGAGATCGTCGACGGCGGCGCCAAGATCGGCGACTACGTCGTACCCGTCGCCCGAGACCTGCTGGCCAAGGCCGGCGACGACAAGACCCTGACGCTCGGCATCCGCCCGGAGGCGCTGCACATCGCCGACGCGGGTCTGCCGGTGAAGGTCGCCGTGATCGAAGAGCTCGGCTCGGACGCGTTCCTGTACGGGACCGCAGACCACGCCGAGAACCAGCAGATCATCGCCCGCATCGGCACCCGCCTGCACAACGACAAAGGCACTCTCGTGCACCTGGCCCCCGACCCCGACAGGCTGCACCTCTTCTCCACCTCCACGGAGAAGAGGCTCGGCTAGGGAAGAACCTGGGTCAGCTGGCTCCGCGAAGTGATGCCCAGCTTCGTGAAGACCTTGCGAAGGTGGTACTGGACAGTCCGCGCGCTGATGAACAGGCGGGTGGCGATCTCGGGATTGGACAGCCCGTCGCGAGCCATCCGGGCGATCTGGGCCTCCTGCGCGGTGAGTTCGCTCTGCGCCGGGACGACCCGTTTGCGAGCGGTCCCACCGGCTGCTTTCAGCTCACGCCGGGCGCGCTCGGCGAAGGCGGTCATTCCCATGGACTCGAAGCTCGTGTGCGCGGCCCGCAGCTGTTCGCGGGCCTCGAGCCGGCGGCGTTCGCGGCGGAGCCATTCGCCGTAGACCAGTTGTGCCCGCGCGAGATCGACGCGGAGCGCCGTACCGTCGAGCCGGCGGATTGCTTCGCGGTACAACGCTTCCGCCTCGCCGGCTCCGGTCAGCAACGCGCGGCTCCTTGCCCGGACGCTGAGGATCCAGTCCGTGCCGCCCGCATCGGCCATCTCGTCCAGCCTGCGGCAGGCCTGCTCGGCGGCGTCGATCTGTCCGCTGCGGGCACCGCCTTCAGCGAGCTCGGCCGGTGTCCAGACATAGACGGCGTGGTCGCCCGGGTGCTCGAAGCCGCGGGCCGCGGTCACGGCCGCGTCCTGGTAGCGCCCGAGGCTGTTGTCGAGCACCGCGGCGGCCCAGCCGGCGATGGTCAGCCCGATACCTTCACCGCGCTCGATCGCATCCCGTGCCGTCGCCGCGACCAGCCGTTCGGTCTCGAACCGGTTGCCGCTGAACGCCGCGACACCGAGCAGTCCGTACGGCGTCACGTTGCCGCCCGTCACCTCGTTGACCGACTCCGCCTCCGCCGTCAGCGCCGCCGCCGTGACCAGGTCGCCGGTGAAGAGGGCCACGTAGGCGCGACCGGCCAGTGCGAGCGCGAGATCGTTGACGACACCGACCTCGCGGGCCAACTGGATGTGCCGGTCCGACAACCACTGCCAGCGATCGACGTCCCAGAGCCGCATCGCCGTGGTAGTTGCCATCCACAACAGTTGCAGCTCCTGCTCCATCGACATGCCGGCGCCGAACTCCGCGAGCGCCTTGCGCAGCGTCGGCACGCCCGCGGCGTAGCCGTCGGTGAACGCGGCCGCCGTACCGTCCAGCAACAGATCACCGGGCCGTGGTCCGCTCGGCCGGGGCGCGGCCGCGGCGGCGCGGGCGACCGCGGACAGATCGCCGGCGGGCGTTGCGAGTCGAGTCGCGAAGGTCGCCGCGGAGATGGCATCCAGATACGTCGCCCGCGCCAGGTCGACGTCGATCGGCTCGAGCCGTTTCGCGGCCTGCAGCATCAGCTGAGGAGCGTCGCTGCCACGGCTGGTGGCGAACGCGAGCTGAGCGCGAATCAGATCCGCCCGGGCGCGCTGACGCTCCGTGAGCGGCTCCCGGTCAGCAAGCTCCAGCAGCTCGGCCGTCGCGGGGAACCCGCCCGACTGCAGCTCGATCTGTGCGGCGGCCAGTGCACGCTCTGCCCGTTGCGCCGGGTCCACAGTCAACGTCACGGCCCGATGCAGGAACGCGGCCGCGGCCGACAGCCCACCACGCGCCCGGGCCCGGCCAGCCGACCGTTCGAGCTCGTCAGCGATCTCCGGATCCGGCCCGGCCGCCGCCTGCGCGCGATGCCAGGCCCGCCGATCGGGATCGGTCCGCGGGTCCGTGGCGTCCGCAAGCGCCGCGTGGACCTGCCGGCGGTCTTCCTCGGAGGCCGACCGGTACACCGCGGACCGGACGAGCGGATGCCGGAACCGGCGTCTCGGCACTCCTTCGGTCAGCCCCGCCTCGCGCGCCGCCACGACCGCATCCAGATTGATCCCGAGCTGGGCCGCGGCACGTCGTACCAGGATCTCGTCGCCGGACGGATCAGCGGCGGCGAGCAGCAACAACCGTCGCGTCTCCGGTGGTACGGCGGCGATCCGGCGGACGAATGTCTCCTCGACGGTGCCGGCGCCAGGCAGCCCGAACCCGCCGGCCAGCTGCGCCGGAGTCAGGCCGCGCGGCAGTTCGAGCAGCGCCAGCGGGTTCCCGTGGGCGTCGGCCACGATCTGGTCGCGCACCTGCTGATCGATCGGCCCGGAGAGCACGGCGTTCAGCAGGGTCCGCGCGTCGGCGTCGTTCAAACCACCGATCGCGAACTCCGGTACGCCGTCGAGCAGATCACCGATCTTCCGCGTGGCGAAGATCAGGGCCACGGATTCGGCCCCGATCCGGCGCGCGACGAATGCGAGGATCTGCGCCGAACTGCGGTCGAGCCACTGCTGGTCGTCGATCAGACACACGAGCGGCCGGCGGGCCGCCGCCTCGGACAGCAGGCTCAGGACCGCCAATCCGATCAGGAACAGGTCGGGTGGCGAGCCCTGGCTCAGGCCGAAGACGACCCGGAGCGCGTCCTGTTGGGGTGGTGGCAGCCTGTCGACGCCGTCCAGGACCGGAGCACACAGCTGATGCAAGCCCGCGAACGGCAGCTCCATCTCCGACTGGACGCCGGATGCCCGGGCCAGCCGGCACCCGTCCGCGCGGGCAGCGACGTACTCGAGCAGCGCGGTCTTGCCGACGCCGGCCTCGCCGTGCAGGACCAGCGCACGGCTCTCGCCGGCGCGGACAGCGCCGATCAACTGGTCGAGCACACCGCATTCGGCCCGCCGACCGGTCAGCTCCACGGGACCCACGCCATCACGCTACCCCCGGAGCTCGCGAGGGAGGACAGGATCGTCAGTTCTGGTACCCCTCGAACAGCCGGAGCCAGGTCTCGCTGATCGTCGGGAACGACGGTACGGCGTGCCACAGCCGCTCGATCGGGACCTGACCGACGATCGCGATCGTCGCCGAGTGCGGCAGCTCGGTGACACCGGGGCCGACAAACGTCACCCGAGCAGGCACCGAGTGTCCTCGTCCACGACCATCCGGGCCCGGCCGCGATAGCCGTCCGCATAGAGATTCGCGCCGCCGCCCCTGGCGAGGTGAACGTGCGGGACGGCTGATCGATCCGCGCTCGCCAGGTGCGCACTCCATGGTGTGGCTTCGTCCACCGACTCCCCCGCAGCCTGGTCGAGGATGACCTGTGCGGCGATGCGAGCCTGGTCCTTGCCCTGGTGCGTCAGCAACGCCCGGTGATTGACCGGCCCGGAACCAATCACGATCACATCGAATTCGCGCACCTTGCTTGCCATGGCTGCAGTCTGATCCGGGCCGGCGTACTCCGGCTCAGTAGAACCCCCGGTCCGACCCCAGAACACACCCCGGGCCGGCCATCGGGTGTCGGCGTTGGACAGACCCTCCGCGACCAGCCGCGCGATCTGCGTCTCCTGGCGGGTCAGAACACTCGGAGGCTCCGGGTACGCCGTACGCACCAGCTCACCCGTAGCCCGGCCGAGGCCCATGCCCTGCCCCAACACCCCTGGACCTAACAGTTCGCATACGCCCAAGCAGGCCGACAGATAACCGGACGGAAATTGTGGACAAGGCTCACATGGGTTTGCTGAATGATTGCCGGCGGGAGTGTTCGGCAAGGAGACTGTCACCGGCAAATGCGCGGCCGGCGCCAATACGACGTCGCCGACCGCATCGGGATCCTGGTGCGCCACTCGATCACCTGAGCCTCGATCCCGGGACTTTCTGGGCACAGCGTCGTGGCGTACAAGCACCGTAGGCCCAAAACACCTCCCCGAAGCAGGTCAGGGCTGCTGCTTTGGCGCCAACATGTTCCAGTACTTCAGCGAACAGACGGACATGTTCGCCCGCGACTTCTCGATCGAGCAGACCCGCACGCTCAACCCAGCCCTACAGAGCTTCAGCACTTGGCTCGCCACCAACAAAGACCGGATCCCAGTGCACTGAGCCGATCAGGTCCGAGGCATGTGAATGACGCCCGACAACTGCGGAATGACCGACGGTGCAGATGAGGGCCGCGCAGCCGGGGCGCCAGGATCGTGGCCATGTTGCCCGCCTCATTGACGTGTCAGGAGGCGGACCCCATTGTGAGTCCAGGCGATCCACCCCGATCCAGGCGCAGGGATGAGTTGCGGGAGAGGCGGCGGCCGCAGCGCGGCGCGGCCAGCTAGCTCCTGGTCCCAGCTGGCACGAGACGCCTAGGCATGTGTGCCCAGCGCCCCTTGTCACAGCCCGGCCAGCTGACGTCACGACCATGGCGCGCGATATGACCTCGATCGTCAAACTGCTCGGCGTCTGCCGCTCGACGATCTACAAGTACCTTCCCGAGCTGGGCCGAGTTCAGTCCTGTTGGGACGGTACTGGACCAGGGGTGGTGGCGACGTCGTCGAGATCCTCGAGATCGTCGAACACGACAACGGCATCTGCGGCGGCGTCACGCAGCTCCGGTAGAACGGAATCGTCTTCAGCGATCAACTCGAGCGCGCCGACCGCTCGGTCGATGATCGACTCGATCCTGGCCAGGGCCTGTTCCATCACCGCAACGCTGACCGGCTCCGAACCGAGTCCGAGCCCTTCGGGACTGAGCTGATCCGCGATGGCGTCGATTCGCCATCGCGCAGCCAGCTGCGGACCGATCGCATCGTCGAGCAGGTCTGTAGCTTCTCGGCAGCTCCGGCTCACAACTGCCGGCACTGCCGGCCCGCCCTCGACCGTGAGAGTCATCGCCGCGATCGCCAAACTGCCGAAGCCCGCGGCTACCAGTGCCTGACGCAACCTGGCCAGTCGCACCACAGCCGGCCCCTCCGCCAACTCGACCCAATCCAGCGTCGCGTCAGCCTCGTCGAACACTGCCACCAGCCGCGCACTCACTACGTCCTCAGACTCGCTCATAACCGGATAGTTCCACCTTTCAGCTCCAGCCGCCTAGGCATCCACGACATCTGCCCTCCGCAAATCGACGTAGGCGAGGCACGTCAGAACGATGATTACTCCGAGCGCTCACGGTTGGTGAGTGTTGCCACCGCGTACCCAAAGTGGATGTCACCGCCGCAGGTGGAGCAGTCGATTTGAGAGTTGCTGATCTCCAGATGCTCCAGCGCTCTGACGGTCGTGGTTCATCGCATCTTGAGCATTACGAGCGGTCGCGAGCGTTCGAGACGAAGGCGCGGACGGTGGACCCGGCCAGTGAGATCCTGTACGAGTCCAAGTGGCGGCTTCATGTGGAGCCTGTGTTCGGGCGGCGGATGGTCAAGAGCATCCTGCCGTCAGAGCTCGCTGTCTGGCTGACCGACATCGTCGGCGCCTATGGGCTGTCGACGATTCAAGAGCGACGGCGCTGCAGGAATGTATGCCCAGCGCCACTACTTTGCCAGTATCACCTTGGCGGACGGGGTCAACATCAAGGAGCTGTCCGAGTATCTCGGGCACTACGATCCGGGATTCACGCTGCAGATGTACACCCATATGCTGCCGTCGTCGTACGACCGCGCCCGCCAGGCTGTCGATCGGCGGCTGGAGCGACTTGCTCGGCGGCTGACGGAGCAGTCACGGAGTAGGGCCGATCGTGGCCGAGATCTCGAGGACCTCGGCCCGGGTCCCGGTCTGCTCTGATCGAAGGTCAGGGCGGACCGGTCATCCCTTAGAAACAAGGCTATTTCAGCTCGGCGGAGGTCTTCCCGAGCAGTCGCCGAGCCACGATCAACTGCTGGATCTGTTGGGTGCCTTCGAAGATGTCGAGGATTTTGCTGTCTCGGGACCATTTTTCGAGGAGTTGGTGTTCGGAGTAGCCGAGGGTGCCGGTTAGTTCTACGCAGCGGAGGGTGACGTCGTTGGCGGTGCGGCCGGCTTTGGCTTTGGCTATGGAGGCTTGGAGGGAGTTGGGTTGGGCGTTGTCGGCCATCCAGGCTGCCTGGAGGGTGAGGAGGTAGGCGGCTTCCCAGTCGGCTTCCATCGAGAGGTACGTCGCGGCTGCGGCGGGCTGTAGATGGACGGGGCGGTCGTAGTCGACCTCTGCGCCGGCCTCGGACAGCAACTCGCGGGTGAGTTCCAACGACGCGCGGGCGCAGCCGACGGCCATCGCGGCCACCAGCGGGCGGGTGTTGTCGAAGGTTTGCATGACGCCGGCGAAACCCTTGTCGATGTCCGCGGTGCCGAGCAGGTTCTCGCGGGGTACGCGGCAGTTGTCGAAGCGGATGGTCGCGGTGTCGGACGCGCGGATGCCGAGCTTGTGTTCGAGCCGTTCGACCGTCATGCCGGGCGTGTCCTGCATGACCACGAACGACTTGATCGCGGCGCGGCCGAGCGTCTTGTCGAGCGTCGCCCACACCACGACAGCGTCGCAGCGGCCGCCGGCGGTGACGAAGATCTTCTCGCCGTTCAGCACGTAGTCGTCGCCGTCGAGCCGTGCGGTCGTCTGGATGTTCGCGGAGTCGGAGCCGCAGTCCGGTTCGGTGATCGCCATCGCGGCCCACACGCCGTCGAACCGCCGCAGTTGCTCGTCCGACGCGACGGATGCGATCGCCGAGTTGCCGAGCCCCTGCCGCGGCATCGACAGCAGCAGTCCGACGTCACCCCAGCACATCTCCATGATCGACAGCACCGACGACAGGTTCGACCCGTTGACGACACCGTCTGCATCGGCCTCAGTACGTCGTACGCCGGAAGCGCCCGCGCCCGAACCGGTGCCTGAGGCCCCTAATCCGTCGACCATCGCGGCCAGCATGTCCAGCTCGACCGGGTACTCGTGCTCGGCCAGGTCGTACCGGCGCGAGTTCGGCCGCAGCATCTCCGCCGCGACCTGGTGCGCCTGGTTCACGAAGGCCCGGAACTTGCGCGGAGTCTCGAGGTTGATCATCAGACCAGCACCGCCCCTTCCATCACGCCGATGGCTCGCAGGTCGCGGTACCAGCGCTCCACCGGATGTTCCTTCACGAACCCGTGCCCGCCGAGCAGTTGTACGCCGTCCGTCCCGATCTGCATGCCCTTCTCCGTGCACAACCGCCGCGCCAGCGCCACCTCGCGGGCGAACGGAAGCCCTTGCGTATCACGCGATCCGGCCCGGTACGTGACCAGCTTCATGCCCTCGAGCTCGATCCCGATGTTCGCCACCATGAACGCCACCGATTGCCGATGACTGATCGGTTCACCGAAGGCCTCACGCGAATTCACGTACGGCGTCACGTAGTCGAGCACCGCCCGCGCCGCACCGAGGGCCAACGCACACCACCCGAGCCGCGACAACCGCACGCACTCCGCGTAATCGTCAAGCGACCCCAACGGCACCGCGGGCACGTCCGTCAGGATCACCCGGCTCAACGACGCAGCCCGCAACCCCATCGACGGCTCCGCCTCGATCACCACGCCCGGATGATCCGCCTCCACAACGAACAACCCGGGCCCAGCATCCGTCTGCGCCCCGATCACGAACAGCTCCGCCTCCGCGCCCCGCGGTACGAGCGACTTCACGCCGTTCAGCAGCCCGCCCGTGTACCGCGTGCGCAGCGCGAACGGGTCGAACACCGGCCGCGGCTCGACCAGCGCCAACGCCGCCGCCGGCACGGTCTGGCCAGTGAACGCCGGCAGGTACGTCGCCTGCTGCGTCTCATCGCCCCACAACGAGATCGCCGTACTCACCGCGGACGGCGCCAGACACGCGACCGCCTGCCCCATGTCGCCATGAGCGAGAGCCTCGGCCACGAGTACGCCGGTCATCGCGGACCGCTCGGTGACGATCCCGCCGAGCTCCTCCGGTACTTCGATCAGACTCAGCCCGAGCTCGGCCGACGACTCCAGCACCTTGGCCTCCGTCGCGCACGCCGTGTCGGCCGCACCGGCAGCCGGCCGCAGTACGTCGGCGGCAAAGTCCCGCACGACCTCGACCATCATCTGCTGGTCCTCGGTCGGCGTCAGGTCGAACCGACCGGTCCCCCGAGCGGCAGGCAGCCGCGACGGCGCGGCCAGCTTCGAGACAGCCGAGAACCGCCGGGACACCGCACCAGCCGTCCGGAATCCGGTCTTGGTCGCCTCGAACACCGCCCGCTCGGCCGGCTTCCGCAGCCCGAACCGGTCGATCGCCCGCGACCGGGCCAGCTTGTTGAGCAGGGCCACGCCGACCCCGATCGCGTCCCGGCGCCCACGGGTCTTCTGCTGAAGGCTCATACCACCAACTGTAAACCGAAGTTACAACCCAGGTCACGCTGGTAGCCTGACCCGACCGGTCCGAAGGAGCGCAGCAGTGGCGGTCAGCATGTCCGACGTGGCCCGCCACGCGGGCGTGTCGCAGCGCACCGTGTCGAACGTGGTGAACAACTACGTCCACGTCTCCCCCGCCACCCGCGCCCGTGTCCAGGCCAGCCTCGACGCGCTCGGCTACCGTCCGAACACCGCCGCCCGCCGCCTGCGCACCGGCCGCACCGGCACCGTCACCCTGGCCGTCCCGACTTTCCGCGAGCGGTACTTCGCCGACCTCGCCGAAGCCGTCATCGCGGCCGCCCGCGACCGCGGTACGACGATCCTCGTCGAGACCACCGGCGGCCGTCACGACCTCGAGGTCGAGCTGCTTCGCGGTGGCAGCGACGTCCTCACCGACGGCGTGATCATGAGCGCGGTCTCGCTCAGCCGCACGGACCAGCGCAGTACGCACCCGGTCGTCCTGGTCGGCGACCGCGAGCCCGGCAGCGCGATCGACCACGTCGGTATCAAGAATCGCGAGGCAGCGCAGGCGGCCGTGACGCATCTGCTCGACACCGGCCGACGGCGGATCCTCCTGCTCGGCGCGAACCACGGCCCGCGACGCTCGTACCAACTGCGTCGCCAGGGATACCAGGCCGCACTGAAGAAGCACGGCATCGACCTCGACCCGGCGCTGATCGTGGACTGCGACTGGACCACCGCCGCGGCCGCCGACGCGATCGCCCGCACCTACGACCGACTGCGCCCCGACGGAATCTTCGCGATGAACGACTCCGCCGCCCTCGGCGCCCTCCGAGCGCTGCAGCGCAACACCATCGACGTACCGGGCGACGTGTCGGTCATCGGCTTCGACGACATCGTCGAGTCCAGCCTGTCGACCCCGACGCTCAGCACGATCGCACCGCTGCTCGACGACATCGCGAGCACCGCGCTCGACCTCCTCGACGAGCAGCTGGACGACGATCACGTCCCGCAACACCGGATGGCCGGCTACGAACTCCGCGTCCGAGAGAGCACCACCCGCTGACAGAACCCGTGCCGGACAACCTCTTGTGGGCAGGATTTGCTACGTAGTAAATTCCGGCAGCATGACGCGTACCGCCCTCGCCCCCAGCTTCACCGGCGCCGGAAAGATCGAGTTCGCGGACCACGAGTACCCGGACCCCGGCCCCGGCCAACTCCTCCTCGCCGTCCAGGCCAACGCCCTCTGCGGCACCGACCGACACCAGTACTACGACGGCTCGTCCGTCGTACCCGGACACGAAGCCGCCGGCACCGTCCTGCAGGCCGGCGAAGGAACCAGCACGGCCGTCGGCACCCGCGGAGCCGTGTTCCTGATGGACTTCTGCGGCGAGTGCCGCAGCTGCCAACTGAACGCCACCAACCAGTGCCTGGCCAAGCGCGCCGACATGGGGTTCACCCACGACGGCGGCTACGGCCCGTACGAGTTGGTGCACGAGTCGAACTTCTTCCCGGTCACCGACGACATCGAGATCGGCAACGCGACGATGCTGCTCGACGTGATGGGTACGAGCAGCCACGCGATCGGCCGGGCGGCACTGGTCAGACCAGACGTCGAGAGCGTGTACATCGCGGGTGCCGGCCCGATCGGTCTCGGCCTGACGGTGATGAGCAAGCTGAAGTACGGCGCCGACGTACCGGTCTACATCTCCGACTTCTCCCGCTGGCGGCTCGACTTCGCGGAGTCGTTCGGCGCGATCCCGCTGCTCGCCGACGACATCTCGGCAGCCGGCAACCCGGATGTCGCGTTCGACGCGTCCGGCAAGGAGTCCGCCCGGCGCGCCGCGCTCGACATCGTCAGCCAGCGCGGCGCGCTGATCTGCGTCGGCCACGGCGAATCGCTCACGATCGACGTGTCCAGCGATCTGATCGCCCCCGAGCACGCCATCCTCGGCAGCGAGTACTTCCGGTACGACGAGATGCCCGGCAACCTCGCGCTTCTGTCGGACCACCAGGAACTCATCGGAAAGGTGATCAGCCACCGCTTCCCGGTCTCGGAGATCGGCGACGCGTTCGAGCTGTTCATGGCCGGCGAGACCGGCAAGGTGGTCGTCACGCAGGACGGCGCCGCATGAGAGTCGCGGTGGTCGGCGCCGGCGGTTGGGGCGAGCACCACGCGCGCATCTTCTCCCGCCGCGAGGACACCGAGCTGGTCGGCATCTTCGGCCGTACGCCGGACCGCACGCGGGCGCGAGCCGAGCGGTACGGCACCACGCCGTACACCGATCTCGACGAGATGCTGCGCAACGCGCAGCCCGAGCTCGTTACAGTCTGCCTGCCGAACGAGGACCACTACGACATCACGCTGAAGCTGGTACGCACCGGCGTACCGCTGCTGGTCGAGAAGCCGCTCGTGTTCGACCTCGCCGAGGCGGACAGCCTGCTCGCGGAAGCCGGCGACAACTTCTTCGCGATCAACTTCAACCACCGGTACGCCGAACCCGTGCAGCGCGCGAAGGCACTCATCGACGCCGGCGAGCTCGGCGACCTCGTCTTCGCAACCTGGCGCTTCGGCGGCGAGGCGAACCACGGCAACTCCCCGCACGCGAACCTGATCGAGACCCAGTGCCACGGATTCGACATGCTGGAGCAACTGGTCGGACCAGTGGCCTCAGTAGCCGCGCAGATGACCGACAAGACGTACGGCGCGTTCAGCACGGTCGCGCTCGCACTCGACTTCGAGAACCGCGCGGTCGGCACGATGCTCGGCACGTACGACTCGTCGTACGCCTATCCCGACACCCAGCGGATCGAGATCAACGGCACGGCGGGCCGACTCGTCATCCACGACACGGTTCGCGCGCTGACGTTCCAGAAGGCCGGCGACCCGATCGAGCAGCGCTGGCACTCGACGTACTTCGACGACGAGTCGCGCAACTTCGCCGGCACCTTCGACCGCCACGTCGACGCGATCCTCACCGCACTGCGCAACGGCGAGCAACCACCCGTCCACGCGGGCGCCGGCCGCCGCGCCCTGCAGTTGGCGCACGCCGCGATCGAATCCCATGAGACGGGACGCCGCGTCCTGACCTAAGTACGATCCAACCCATGGACCGGACCAACGCACTCGTCGAGCGGATCTTCCGGAACGCCGGGGCCGCACTCGAGCTCTACTCCATCTACCTCGGCGAGCGCCTCGGCCTGTACCGGGCGCTCGCCGACCAAGGCCCGGCGACCTCGGTCGAGCTGGCCGAACGCACCGGCACCAACGAGCGCTACATCCGCGAGTGGCTCGAGCACCACGCCGCCAGCGATCTCCTCGACGTCGACGACGTCACAGCAGCTCCGACCGAACGGCGCTACACCCTGCCGCCCGAGCATGTCTCGGTGCTGGCCGACGAGGACGACCTCAATTACCACGGCTACAAGGGTGTCGAGCTCGCCAGGGCGGCCCGGATGCTCCCCGATCTGGTCGAGGCGTACCGCACCGGCGACGCCCCGCCGCACCAGCCGTGGGAGCCCGAGGGACGGGCCGAGTTCAACCGCCCGACGTACCTGAACCTGCTGGGCAAGGAGTGGCTGCCCGCCATCCCCGAGATCGACGAGCGCCTCCGCGCCGATCCGCCGGCCCGGGTGGCCGACTTCGCCTGCGGCACCGGCTGGTCCTCGATAGCGATGGCCCAGGCCTACCCCAACATCACCGTCCACGGCGTTGACCTCGACGCAGACGCCATCACCGCCGCCCAACGCCACGCCCACGAAGCAGGACTGGACGATCGGGTGAGCTTCTCGGCGGCCAACGCATCCGACCAGTCAGGTCAGTTCGACCTGGTCACCATCCTCGAAGCCCTGCACGACATGTCCCACCCGGTCGATGCCCTCAGCACAGCCCGCCAGATGCTGGCCCCCGGCGGTTCGGTCCTGATCCTCGACGAGCTGGTCGAGGACCAGTTCACCGCACCGGCCTCGGATCTCGAGCGCTACCACTACGGCTGGAGCCTGATGTCCTGCCTACCCGACGCGATGGGCGACCCGGACTCAGCCGCGACTGGCGCGCTGATGCGCCCGGACACCCTCCGCCGCTACGCCACCGAGGCAGGATTCACCGAGACGCAGGTCCTCCCCTTCCACACCGACCTGTTCCGCTTCTACCGGCTCATCCCGTGATCGCGTCGGCCTTCGCCTGCAGATAACGCTGCTCGGGGAGGCTCGTCGTACGGCGGGCCGCCGCCAGGTAATGGTCATGAGCCCGCCCAAGATCACCCGCGCGCTCGTAGAGATGGGCGCGGACGGCGTCGAGGCGGTGGGTCTCGGTGATGTTCTTGTCGTCCTCGAGCGTCGCCAGCAGGTCGAGACCCGCCTGCGGACCCTCGACCTGCGAGAGCGCGATCGCCCGGTTGAGCGTGACCATCGGGTTCGGCGCGATCTTCTCCAGCACCAGGTACAGCGAGAGGATCTGCCGCCAGTCCGTCTCGTCCGCGCTCGGCGCCTCCGCATGTACGGCGGCGATCGCGGCCTGCAGCTGGTACGGCCCGAGCCCGCCCTGCTGCAGCGTGTGCAGGATCAGGTCGGCGCCCTCGGTGATCTGCGCGCGGTCCCACAACGACCGGTCCTGCTCGTCGATCGGCACCAGACCGCCGTCCGCGGTCGTGCGTGCCGCCCGGCGCGAGTCGGTCAGCAACATCAACGCCAACAGGCCCGCGGTCTCGCCGTCGTCGGGCAGCGCCGTACGCAGCATCCGCGCCAGCCGGATCGCCTCCGCAGTCAGCTCGACCCGCTGCAGCTCCTCCCCCGAGCTCGCCGTGTAACCCTCGTTGAAGATCAGGTACAGCACCTGCAGTACGACGCGCAGCCGCTCGGCCCGCTCCGACTCCGGCGGCATCGCGAACCGGCTCCCCGCCGCCTTGATGCTCTTCTTCGCGCGGCTGATCCGCGGCGCCATCGTTGCCTCCGGCACCATAAACGCACGGGCGATCTCCGCCGTCGTCAGACCACCGACCGCCCGCAACGTCAACGCGACCTGCGACGCCGGCGTCACCGCCGGATGGCAGCACAGGAACAGCAACGTCAACGTGTCATCGGCATCCGGCGCATCGTCGACATCGGCGCCCGGGGCAACCAACTCCTCCGGCCCTGCCATCGCCGCGACGCTGTCCTCACGCCGCCGCCGCGCACTCTCGCTCCGAAACGCATCCGTCAACCGCCGCGTCGCAACGGTGATCAACCACCCCCGAGGATTCGCCGGTACGCCGTCAACCGGCCACTGCGTCGCCGCCGCCAGCAATGCCTCCTGTACGGCGTCCTCGCACAAGTCGAACTGCCCGTGGCGCCGAGCCAAGAACCCCAGCACCTGCGGCGCCAACTCCCGCAACAACCCGTCCACCACGGTCAGTCCTCCCCTCGATACGCCCACCCCGACCACCCGTCAACACGGATCGCGATCACCGGACCACGCGGCGGATCCGCCTCGTACTGCGGGTACTTCGCCGCCAGCAACCCGACTGCCGCCGCATCCGAGGCCAGCACCCGCGCGACCCCGTCGACCCGTACCCACCACAGATGCGTCCAGTCCTCGTCGTACTCGTCGACCAGCACCGCGACCCGCTCGTTCGACGCTATGTTCCGCAATCGTTTCAAGTCCGTCGTCGACTTCGGCTTCTGGTCGATGCCGATGAACAGCTCGTCCGCATGGACAACGTACGTCACCGGTACGACGTGCGGCCGCAGGTCCGGGCCGACGGTCGCGAGACGTCCTACCCGCGCTGCCGCCACCCGAGCCCTGCAGCCTGCTTCGTCGAGTCGCACACTCCGACCCTAGCGGCTGACCAGCGCCGGCTCGGCCTCAGCCAGAAGACGGTCCGCAACTACGTCTCGAACATCCTCGCCAAGCTGCACGCGCGCGACCGCACCCGTCTCCTCGTCATCGCGCGGGAGGCGGGCTATCGCGAAACCTGAGTCAGCGTTGCAGGCGGCGAAGAGCAGCGGTCGGGAGCGTGCGGGTGACAGGACCCAGGAGCGAGGCGTCGCGGAGCGCAGTACGGGCGGCGAGATGGCCGCAGGCGCCGTGGACTCCACCGCCGGGGTGGATGGCGGAGCTGCCGAGGTACAGGCCGGTGACGAAAGTGCGGGCGCTGCCGAGGCCGATGGTCGGGCGGAAGACGAGTTGCTGGTGCAGCTGCATCGTGCCGCCGCCGAGCGCGCCGAAACCGAGCGCAGCGTTGCCAGATTCGAGGGCCGACGGGCGCTGCAACTCGCGATCGATGACCAGGTCGCCGAAGCCCGGAGCGTATCGCTCGATCGCGCGCTCCATCCGGCCGGCCAGCTTCTCCGCGGCCGCGTCCTCGGCGATCCCGCGCGGCAGATGCGAGTACGCCCAGACCGCCTCGGTGCCCTCGGGCGACCGGGTCGGATCGGACTTCGTGGTCTGCCCGATCAGCAGGAACGGCTGCGCCGGAACCCGCCCGGTGTCGAGATCCGCGGACACATGCACGAGATCGTCAGCGGTCCCAGCGAGGTGTACGACGCCGGCCGACCGCGCCTCCGCCGACTTCCACGGGATCGGCCCGCTCAGCCGGAAGTTCAGCTTGACCGTCGGATAGTCCCACTCGAACCGCTCGTCCAGATCGCGTCGCAGCCCGGCCGGAATGAGTGCCTCCGGCAACAACTCGCCGTACAGCGCCGGTGCGGACGTATCCGCGATGACCGCGCGGGTGACCGAGACGGTCTCACCGGATGCCGTGTGTACGGCGGTCACGCGGCCCGCGGACACCTCGACGCGTGTCACCGGCGTACCCGGGACCAGCAACACTCCGGTGCGCTCGGCACGTCGTACCAAGGCGCCCGAGAAGGCCGACGATCCGCCCGTCGCGACCGGGTAGCCGACGTCCTGCGCCAGCATCGCGAGCAGCCAGCCCATCGTCCCGCTGACGCTGCCCGACAACGGCGCGTCGGCATGCAGTGAGTTCCCCGCGATGATGGCCGGCCCGTGCCGCCCGTCGAACAGCTCCTGCCCCATCCGGTGCATCGGCATCGCCATGAACCGCGCGAACCGCAGCAACTCCCCCGCCGAACCCAGCTTCCGCGCCAGCTTCAGCCCCGGCACGACAGGCGGCCAGGTCGTGAGCAACGCGTTCAGCAACGGCTCGCGGATCGACACGTACTGCTGGTACAGCCGCAGCCAAGCGTCACCGTCGCCAGGGTGCTCGGCGCCGAGCGACTTCGCGGTGTCCTCGGGATCCCGGTGGATCGCTGCCGCAGCGCCGTCCTCGTCGAGCAGATGGACCAGCGGCAGCGGCGCGTTCGACCATTTCAGGCCGAACTTCTCCAGCTCCAGCGCCCGCATGACCGGCGACGCGACCCCGAGCGGGTAGTTCGAACTGAAACGATCGCTGATCCAGCCGCCCTCCTCGGTCGACCGGACCGCACCGCCGAACGTGTCGGCGGCCTCCAGCACCAGGACGTCCCAGCCTGCGTCGGCAAGCGTGATCGCGCTCACGAGCCCGTTCGGCCCCGAACCGATCACCACGGCATCAACCCTGCGCGGCAGCATGCCTACGACCTTAGCTCGATCTCCCGGATCAGAGCCGTGACCTCCCGGGCGCGCCCGATCATTGCCGGATCGACCATCCGCCCGTCCGGCAGGACGATCACGCCGCCGCGCTCGACATCGGCCTTCTCCACGGCCGCGAGCAGGGCCTCCGCCTCGGCCACCTGCGCATCCGTAGGGGTGAACGCCTCGACGATCGTGGTGAGCTGTCGCGGGTGGATCGCCGTCCGGCCGACGAAGCCCAGCATCCGCCCCTCCAACGACGTACGCCGGAGCCCGTCGAAGTCGTCGACCCGCGGGTACACCGACATCATCGGTGCGCCCAGCCCGGCTGCCCTCGACGCCGACACCAGCCGGCCGCGGGACCACGCCAGCCCGGCCGCGTCGTCCACCCCGAGCGCACTCGACAGATCCGCCTCGCCCAGCGCGACTGCGACCATCCGCGGGTCCGCGGTGGCGATCTCGAACGCGCGCTCGACCCCCAGCGGCGACTCGATCAGCGCGGTGATCCTTGCCGACGGCACCTTCTCCAGCACGGCCCGCACCTCGGCCGCGCTCTCCACCTTCGGCAGCCGGATCCGGACCGCCGGTACGGCGGAGATCGCGGCCAGGTCGTCCTCGATCCACGGCGTCCCGAGCGCGTTCACCCGGATCTCGACCGGCCCGTGCGCGTTCGCCGCGATCCAGGCGACCGCCCACCCGCGCGCATCCGCCTTGGCGTCGACCGGTACGGCGTCCTCCAGGTCGAACACCACCAGATCGGGGCCCGCGGCAACAGCTTTCGCGAACCGGTCCGGCCGGTTGGCCGGAACATACAGTGCCGTCAGCACTCTGAACGCCCCCTCCAGGCCATTACCACACGGACTACACGACCCCGGCAGCCCGCAGCGCAGCAAGCTGGTCAGGGGTGACGCCGATCTCTGCGAGCACCTCGTCGGTGTTCGCGCCGTGCGGCCCGCCGGCCCAGCGGATCGAACCCGGCGACTCGGACAACCGGAACAGCACGTTCTGCATCTGCACCGGCCCGCCGAGCTCGTCGTCGTCGACGCTGACGATCGTCCCGAGTGCGGCGTACTGCGGATCGCTCATGATCCCGCGGATGTCGTGCACCGGCCCGACCGCGGCCTCGGCCTTCTCGAACTCCTCCATCACGAGCTCCAACGGCCGCGCCGCGATCCACGAACCGACCGCGTCGTCGAGCTCGTCGGCGTGCTCGGCCCGCTCCCGCCCGGTCGCGAACCACGGCTCCGCGACCAGATCCGCACGCCCGACCAGCGTCACCACCCGCTCGGCGATGCTCTGCGAACTTGTCGACACGGCGACCCATCGACCATCCGCGGTCCGGTACACGTTCCGCGGCGCGTTGTTCGACGACCGGTTCCCCAGCCGCGGCTGCACATACCCGGTCTGCTGGTACGCCGTGATGCCGCCGCCGAGCATCATCAGGATCGGCTCGATGATCGCCATGTCGATCACCTGCCCCGCACCGGAGCGATCCCGCTCGCGCAACGCAACCAGAACGGCGTACGCCGTGGCGAGCGCGGTGATCCCGTCCGCGAGACCGAACGGCGGCAGCGTCGGCGGACCGTCCGGCTCACCGGTGACCGCCGCGAACCCACTCATTGCCTCGGCCAACGATCCGAATCCGGGCCGTCGCGACCACGGCCCGACCTGCCCGAACGCCGTCACCCGCGCGATCACCAGCCGCGGATTCGCCTCCAGCAACACGTCCGGCCCGAGACCCCAACGCTCCAACGTCCCTGGCCGGAAGTTCTCGACCAGCACATCGTTGGACCTGACCAGGTCGAGGAACACGTCCCGGCCGCGGGACAGGTCGAGGGTCGCGAGCCGCTTGTTCCGTCCGAGGGTCTTGAACCACAGCCCGACGCCGTCCTTCGAAGCGCCGTGCGTCCGCGCGGCATCGGGCCGCGACGGATGCTCGATCTTCGTCACGTCGGCGCCGAAGTCACCGAGGAAGGTCGCTGCCAGCGGTCCCGCGAACAGCGTCGCCGCCTCGAGCACCTTCACACCGTCAAGAGGAGCAGACCTCATCCCGCACACCTGAAGCCGATGGTCTCCGAGCGATCGAGACCACCTCCGGTCAGCACCAGCTTGAAGCTGACCTCCGGCCGCTGCGGCCCGCCGTCGGCGTACCAATCGGAGCCCTTGGCAACATAATGCGAACCGCCCTTGAGAATGCAGAACCGGCTGCGGCCGTCGCGGTACTCGCTCTCGGTCAGGTTCCACACCAATGGCTCGCGGCGCTCGAAGCCTTCGACAGCTGCCGCGACCTGCCACTCGTCCTCGGTCGGCAGCCGGCCGCCACGCCACGCGGCGTAGGCCCGCGCGTCCGGGAGGTCGACGTACGTCACCGGGTGGTCCTCGGTCCCTGGGACCGGCGCGCCCTCGACCCAGTGCTTCAGGAATCGGTTCGCGACCACCGGTCGATAGCCGGTCGCCTTGAGGAACTCGGAGTACTCCGCGTTGCTCACCTCGCGCACCGCGACCGAGATGCCGGACAGCTCGACCTCGCGCTTCACGCTCTGCATGTCGTGCAGCCGTGGCGGCAGCGGCTTCCACTCCTCGACGTACGGCGCTGTGTCGTACAACCCGGTCTCGCGCCGCCGATGCCGAACGATCAACGTCCGCTCCCCGGCCGGCACGTCGACCGTCGCACCGATGTCTGCGCTACCTGAAACCGCGGGCACCGCGACCGGCTCGGCCGGGCGCATCGGGAACGCCGACTCACGCACATGCGCCCGCGGCATCGTGCCCAGCCGGCGTGCGGTCGCCCGGCAGGATGCGCCCGCGGTCGCGCCGACCCGGACGATGCCGGCCACGCCACGCCCCGGCACGACCAGATGGACACCCTCGTCGTCCGAGGTGATCGGGACGCCCGACGTCACGTCGTACCAGTCGCCGACCTGGTCCTCGGAGCGCAGCACGATGCCGTCGAAGTCCTCCTCGTCGCGGTTGATCAGCGTCCAGAAGGTGATGTCGGCGAGATCGAACCGGGACCCGTAGACGCCGTGGTCGCGGGCCTTCTCCGGGATCTCCGGCGTCAGCTGGATCCAGTCGCCGTCGATCAGCACCGGCGCGAACGCGCGCTGAGCGGCGACCATCCGGCGCAGTGTCGCGCGGTCGCGGGCGTTCCAGCCGACCCACGCCGAGAACACCGACTCCCAGACCAGCATGCCGACGCCGTTCACCCAGGCGGACTGCAGCTCGTCGCTGTGGTCGCGGTTCCACCGGCGGGTGTGGTGCATCATGTGCCGGCGCTCGAACAGGTGCGCGCGCAGTACGCCCGGCGCGTCCGTGTCCGCGAACCACTGCGCCCAGGACAGCGCGTGGTCCGCGATCCTTGCCATCGGCAACCGTGACTCGCCCTCGAACGCGATCGCCGGGTTCGCCTGCCGGAGCGCGCGGGTGAAGGCCGGATCACCTTCCTTGAGCGTGTCCAGGAAGACGCCGTCGACGGCGAAGTCGGTCACCAGCGCCGCGAACTCGTCAGCGTCGGAGCGTGCCGCGCGGCGGGTGCCGACGTCCCACGGGTTGTAGTCGAAGAACACCTTCAGGCCGAGCCGGTGCAGGTCGTCGATCAACGCCCGCAGCCCCGGCACGTCCCGGTAGAAGTCGAACTGGTTCCGGTCGTCGATCCCGATCACCGGGTACGCGTGCCAGAGCACGATCGCGTCGTGCCCGCCGAACTCGTCGAGCCCGTGCTGGACGAACTTCTCCGGCGTGAACTTCCCCGTCCGTACGTCGTACAGCAGGTCGTCCCAGAGCCAGACCAGCGCCACCGAGTATGCCGTCTGGGTCCAGTCGCGACCGGGCTGGTCGTAGTGCGAGCCGTCGTACCGCGTCCGCTCGATCGCGCCGAACCGCCACTCGGCCAGCTTGGCGCGCCAGCGCGGCAGATCGCCCGGGTCCTCCGGAGCGCCGAGGATCTTGGCGTCGTCCAGGAAGGACAGATCGGTCCCGAGACCCAGGTCGACCCTTGCAGGCAGATCGATGGGCCGCGGTTCGAGCGGATTCACAGGTACACCTCCGCATAACGCGCGTCGATTGCATCCCCGTGAGGCACCGAGGAGATCGCCCCCGCGGCTTGAACACTTAATGAAGCAGCAACGTTAGCGCGTCGGACCGCGTTCGTCAGGTCGCTTCCGGTGATCGAGTCGTTAGCTGACACGGCAGCTAATGCCGCTGCCAGCACACCGCAGAAGGTATCGCCCGCGGCGGTCGTGTCGACTACCTCGACAGATACGCCAGGAACCGCAATTTCGTCGGCGTCCCGGGTCAGGACGACCGCACCCTCGCCGCCGAGTGTCACGATCGCGGCCGGCACCTTCTTCAGCAGCGCGGACCGGTCCGGACCGCCGACCACCTCGGCCTCGGTCTCGTTCACCACCAGCAGGTCGACCTCGGCGAGCAGTTCGTCGGAGAGGTCCGCGGCCGGAGCCGCGTTGAGGATGAAGTACGTCGAGGCCGCGGCCGCCGCCTGCACCGTGGAGAACGGGATCTCCAATTGGGAAAGCACGATTTTCGCTTGTCCGATTGCGGCCAGCGCATCGGCGGACAGAGTCAGCTCGCCGTTCGCGCCGGGCGCGACCACGATCGAGTTCTCGCCGCTCTCCTCGACCGTGATGATCGCCGTACCGGTCGGGGCGTCGCTGGTCGTCGCCAGCGAGAGGTCTACCCCGGAGCCGCCGAGCGCGTCGCGTAGCAGTGCGCCGCCGTCGTCGGCACCGAGCGCGACGACCATCGCAGTCCGTGCACCGGCCCGCGCCGCGGCGACGGCCTGATTGGCCCCCTTACCGCCCGGACCACGGCTCATCACCCCCGCGAGAACGGTCTCGCCGGGGCGCGGAATGCGCTGGACCGGTAACACCAGATCCACGTTCGCACTGCCTACTACGACAACCTCAGGCTGCACCCCGCGACACCTCCACAGTCCTAGCCGCCAGTTCGTCGATCGCGATCTGGTTCATTCCCGGGAGACTTGTGGTCACCCGGTTGTCCAGTGGTGTGGACCACTCTGCCGGAACCCCGCGCGTGGCGCCAAACACAGCGCCCACCGTGGCGCCGGCCGAGTCGGTGTCCCAGCCGCCCATCACCGCACGACCGATCGCGGTGCTGAAATCCTGAGCTGTCAGCGCGTACGCCGTGAGTGCGGTGTTGTTCACCGCGTGCACCCAATGCAGGTCGCCGTACTCCGCGTGCAACGCGTCCAGCGCATCGTCGAGCTCGGCGTCCGCGAGCGTGAGACCGAAGCGGACGGCGCGAGCGATCGCACCCTGCCCGTTGACCACCTCGAGTCCGGCAACGGCCGCCTTGACCGGATCTTCGAGGACCAGAGCGGCCGCCGACATCGCCGCTACCCACAGTGCGCCATCAACCCCGGCGCCGGTGTGGCTCAGCCGGGCGTCGACGAGGGCGAGCCGGGCTGCCGCCGTACGGTCACCGGGGTGTGCCCAGCCGTAGGCGTCGGTGCGGATCTGCGCGCCGATCCATTCGCGGAACGGGTTCCCGACGACAGCCGCGCGGGCCGGGTCGACACCTTCGAGAAGGTTGCGGTAGGCAACACGTTCGGCGGTGAACACGCGTCCGGCCGGCAGGTCGTTCAGCCAGCTCTGCGCGACGTCCTCGGTGGTCAGACCAGGCCCGTACCGCTCCATCATCAGCAGGGCGAGGATGGCGAAGTTGATGTCGTCGTCCTCGGGCATCCCGTTGATGACCTCGCGCAGGCTGTTCACCTTCGACCGCCGGTTCCACGGCCACCGCAGCTGCACGTCCTCCGGCACGCCGACGGCAGTGATGTACTGCGTGAGCGGCCACTGCCCCGAGCCGGCGAGGATCTCCCGGATGCCCTCCCGCGGGATCTTCTCGACCGGCTTGCCGAGCAGGTTGCCCGCACACCGGCCGAGCCACGCGTTCAACGTCCGCGCCTCGAGTTCGACCGGCTCGCCGAGGGACGGCAGCTCGGGGATCTCCGGCTCGTGCCACTCCGCAGTACGTGCGTCGAGTACGTCGAGCAGCTCACGGGCCAGTGCGCGCAGTGCCGGTGGCGCGGGCTCGGCGGAGGCGCCCGACACGGGGGCGTCCGTCGTACCGCCTGCTGCCAGCCAGCGGGCCTGGACGTCGGTGACGTCCACACCCTCGGACCGCGCCTGGACCAGCTGGTGCGGGAGCAGGTCCTCCGGCTGCACCCAGGTCATTCTCATCGCGTCAAAGTCTCCAGTACTTCGCTACGCCGCGCCCAGCGACGCGCGTCGGCGGCCTGCAGGTCGACGGCCACCGAGGCCATCACCCGTCCCGGCTCGATCAGATCGGTCTTGCTCGCTTCGGCGATGTCGGCGGCCCAGTCCGCGGGTACGCCGTCGCGTCCGCTGAGCGCCCCGGTGATCGCACCGGCCATCGACGCGATCGAGTCCGCGTCGCGGCCGTAGTTCGTACCGCCGAGGACGGCCCGGCGTACATCTCCCTCGGAGACCAGGACGAAACCGAGCGCGACCGGAAGCTCCTCGATCGCCTTGGTCCGGCTCGGACGACGGGCGTCCATGGACAGCTCGCGGTAGTTCGGGCCGACGGTGTCGTAGGGCTCGATCGCCTGGCGCAGCAGGGGAATCGCCTGCTCCCAGTCGGTCACGCCATCGGCCGCTTCGACCACCGCCTCGACGGCCCTCCGAGTGCCGTCCTTGGCGAGCCGCAGAGCCGCCTCCACCGCCGACGCAGCCATTGCCCCGGGCACCATTGCGGCGGCGACGGCGGCCGCGAACACGCCGGCCGCCTCCCGCCCGTAACTCGCCTGATGCGCACCGGCGACGTCCAGCGCCTCGGCGTACGCACCCTCGGGATCGCCCGCGTTGGCGACGCCGACCGGCGCCATGTACATCGCCGCACCGCAGTTGACGATGTTGCCGACGCCGGCCTCGCGCGGATCGACGTGCCCGTAGTGCAGACGGGCGACCAGCCACTTCTCGGCCAGGAACACCCGCTGCAGCAGCAGAGCGTCCGCCTCGAGCTCCGGGACCCAGCGGGTCCCGTCGATCATCTTCGGCACCAGCGACTCGGCGACGGCGTACGCGTCGAGGTGGGTACGGCGTTCGTCGTACACCTCGACCAGCGCGTGCGTCATCAACGTGTCGTCGGTGATGTGCCCGTCGCCCTTGTGGTACGGCGCGATCGGACGCGCCGTCCGCCAGTCGTCGTACCACGGGCCGACGATGCCGGTGACCCAGCCGCCGTGCCGTTCCCGGATCGCCTCCGGGGTCCAGCCCTCGACGGCTCCACCGATCGCGTCACCGACCGCGGAACCGACGAGGGCACCTACCGACTTGCTTTCCAGCTCGGACGTCACTGGTTGACCTGACCCCATCCATCGCTCAGTTTCTTGCCCAACGCGGCCAGATCGGTCTTGTTCGCCAGGTACTCCTGCAGCGCCGGCGTCGCGATCTGGTCCTTCCACTTCGGGTAGTTCTCGACGCTCTGGAACGGCGCCTTGGTCAGTTCGGTGCCGCTGGCAAGCGTCTGCTGCCAGCCGTCCTTGCCGCCGGTGGTCTTGAGGATCGCGTCCCGGGCCGCCTGCGTGGTCGGGATCAGCCAGTCGCCCTGACCGACCGCGGCCAGGTTCTCGGCCTTCATGAAGTAGTCGATGAACTTCGCCGACTGCTCGATGTGCTTGCCCTCGGCCGGCACCGACAGGGTCTGCGGGTTCGCGGCCTGCTTGGTGCTGGTGCCCTTCAGCGGCGGCAGCACCTCCCACTGGAAGGTCTTCGGCGCCTCCTCGAGGATCTGCTGCGCGACGTAGTTGCCGGCCACAATCATCGCGTACTTGCCGGCGTAGAACCCGGGCAGTACGTCGGAGGCGGCCTGCGTCAGCGAGGTCGGGTCGATCGACTTGTCGTCGTACGCCATCGCGTGGATCCGCTTCGGCACCTCGAGCTCCGGGTCGCCGATCGTTGCCTTGGCGTCCTTACCGGTGCCGTCGAAGAACTTCCCGTCGAAGTTCATCCCGAGGTTCAGCACGGTCGCGGTCGGGCTCTTCAGGCCCCAGCCGAGTCCGTACTTGCCGGCCGCGGTCAGCTTCTTCGCGTCGGCGGCCAGGTCGTCCCAGGTGAGCGAGTCACCGGTCGCGCTGATCCCGGCCTGCTTGAGCAGCGCGGAGTTGCCGAGGACGACGTACGACTGCATCAGCGTTGGTGCGCCGTAGATCTTGCCGTCGTTCGAGACCGTGTCCCAGACACCCTGCGGGACGGCGTCCTTGGTTCCCTGGCTCAGGTACGGCGAGAGGTCCGCGAGGTACCCCTGGTTGATGAAGCCGGTGATGTCGGCGGACTCGTCGTGGATGATGTCCGGCGCGGTCCCGCCCTGGAACTGGGTGACCAGCTGGTCGTGCACGGAGTCCCAGCTGCCCTGGACATACTCGACCTGGATGTTCGGGTTCGCGGCGTTCCAGTCGGCGACGATCTTCTTGGTCGCGGCCACCGTCGTCTTCTGGAAGGCGAGGCTCTGGAACTTCAGCGTCACCTTCTCGTCGGACGAACCCGAACTGTTGTTGTCGTTGCTGTTGCCCCCACACGCGGCGAGCGTCACCAGCGCACCCGCCGCGAGCAACGCGGTCAGTACCTTCTTCATTACCTCTCCTAACCTTTGACTGCGCCGCTCAGCAGGCCGGAGGTCAACCGGCGCTGCAGGAAGGCGAAGAACACCAGACTTGGAACGGTGGCCAGCACGGAGGCGGCGGCGAGCGGGCCGAACTGCACCTGGCCCTCGGCACCGACGAAGCGGGCGAGTACCAGCGGAAGTGTCTTGAGTTGCGGGTCCTGCAAGAGGACCAGGGCGAAGAAGAACTCGTTCCACGCCGAGATGAAGGTGAACATCGCGGTCGCGATCAGCCCCGGCCGGAGCAGCGGCATCACGATCGAGACGATCGTCCGGACCCGGCTCGCGCCGTCAACCGACGCCGCCTCTTCCAGCTCGCGCGGCACGGCGGCGACGTACCCCTGCAGCATCCACAGCGCGAACGGCAGCGACCAGACCATGTACACGATCACGACGCCGGGGATCGTGTTCGTCAGGTGCAGCGGACGCAGGATCATGAACAGCGGGATCACGATCAAGATCACCGGGAACACCTGGCTGACCAGGATCCAGCCGTTCGTCAGCGGTCGCAGCCGGCTGCGGAAGCGGGCCAGCGCGTACGACACCGGCAGCGCGACGATCAGCACCAGGATCGTGCTGTAGATCGAGATCTGCAGGCTGTTGCCGAGACCGCGGACCAGGCCTTGCTCGTTCAGCGCGTCGGAGTAGTTGGAGAACTCGACGTGCTTCGGGAGGATCGACGGGGTGATGCTCGCGAACTCCTGCGGCGACTTGAGCGAGCTGGAGATCAGCCAGAGCAACGGGAAGCCGAGGAAGATCAGGTACGCCAGCACGGCGACGTACTGGAGGACGCGGGTTGCCGGACGGGTTCTCATGCTTCGCTCCGCAGGCGGTTCCGCAGGTAGAAGAACAGGAACAGGATGATGATGACCACCATCACGTCACCCATCGCGGCGGCCATTCCGAAGTTCCCGTAGCGGAACGCCTCGTTGTAGGCGAACAGCATCGGCAGCATCGTCTTGCCGCCCGGACCGCCGGCCGTCAGCACGTAGACCAGGCCGAACGAGTTGAAGTTCCAGATCATGTCGAGGCTCGTGATCGCGACGATGACGGTGCGGAGCTGCGGGAGCGTGATGTTCCAGAACTGGCGCCACGCGCCGGCGCCGTCGACCGCGGCCGCTTCGTACAGGGTGCGGTCGATGCCTTGCAGGCCGGCGAGGAGGGTGACGGTCGTCATCGGCATACCGACCCAGATACCGACCACGATCACGGCCGGCAGCGCCGTACTGAAGTCGCCGAGGAAGTTGATCGGGTGGTCGGTGAGGTGCAGCTTCTGCAGGATCTCGTTGACCGGGCCGTTGGTCGGGTGCAGCAGCAGTCGCCACATGATCGCGACGACCACCGGGGGCATGGCCCACGGGATCAATGCGATGGTGCGGGCGACGCCGCGGAACTTGATGTCGGTGTTGAGCAGTAGCGCGAGGCCGAGCGCGGCGACGAACTGCAGGATCGTGACCGAGAGGGTCCAGATCACGCCGATCCGGAACGACTCCCAGAACAGGTTGTTGTGCAGCAGCTTGCTGAAGTTGTCGAAGCCGACGAAGTTCGTCTCGACATGCAGACCGGCGCGCGCGTCGGTGAAGCCGAGCGCGATACCGCGGATCAGCGGATAGACGCTGAGGATCAGCACCGGCAGCAAGGCGGGCAGGAACAGGAAGATCGCTTCTCTGTTCTGCCTGGGCTTACCCGGCTTCTTCACCTGCGTCGGCGCGGTCAGGGTCGCGGTCATGGGGCCTCCCGGCCTGGACTGAGGAGCGCAGGGAGCGAAGCGACCGGAGCGACGAGGGAAGGCCGGGAGTCAAAGCCCCATGACCCGCCGCGACGGAGTCGCGGCATCAATACAGTCACGGGGTGGACCTCCTGATGCTGAGCGACGGTTGTACGACGATGCGCCGCGGCGTCCGCTCGTTGTCCTCGATCCTTGCCAACAGCAACTCAGCCGCCCGCCGCCCTCGCTCGGCAGACCCCAGATTCACACTCGTCAACGTCGGGAAACACTGCTCAGCCAGCTCGCTGTCATCCATCCCCACCACCGCGACATCCTTCGGCACCTCGAGTCCGGCCGCAGCCAGCTCGTGCATGAGCCCGACGGCGAGCAGATCGTTCGCGCAGATGACGGCGTCGAACCCGCCACCGAGGAGTTCGGGTGCGGTGGCGCGTCCGGCGGCGAAAGTGAAGTCGGTTGCCTCCGCGAGGGCGGCGGGCTCGAGGTCGTGGGCCTTGAGGGCTTCGGTGAAGCCCTTCGAGCGGGCGGCGCCGGGGACGGTGTCGGCGGGGCCGTTCAGGAAGGCGATTCGGGTGCGGCCCTGGGCTACCAGGTGGTCGACGGCGAGCAGCATGCCCTTCGGGGAGTTGGCCCGGACCGTGTCGACGCCGGCTTTGGCGGGCACGTTACCGGCGACTACCACCGGGACCTCGCACTCGCGGATCGACTTGACCAGGTCCTCGTCGACGCGGATCGGGCTGATCAGCAGGCCATCGGCGTACCCACGGGCCATCCCCCGGACCAGCGCGACCTCGTCGACCACATCGGGCCCGGTCGTCGTCACCACGAGCCGATAGCCGGCCGCGGACACGATTTCCTCGACCGCCCGCATCATCGTCACGTACACCGGGTTACCGACATCGGCGACCGCCAGCGTCAGCTGGAACGTTCGCCCGACCTTCAGCGATCGCGCCCGCGCATCCGGTACGTACCCGAGCTCCTGCACCGCCCGCTGGACCCGCTCGACCATCTCCTCGGTCGCGGGCAACCCGTTCAGGACGCGCGACACCGACGCCACCGAGACCCCGGCCGCCCGGGCCACCCCAGCGATCGTCGGACGACTCACGCCGACCTCCTGTAATCGTTCTTGTAATCGTTTACAAGCCCGACAGTAGGACGCCGCCGCCCGGCGGTCAACCTCAGAAACCGCCGCTAGACCAACCTGTGACTTATTCCTCGGTCTCGTCCGCGCCGGGCCGCTCGGCCCACGGCGTCTCCTTGGCCGGGCGTACGACGATCAGCTTGTCGCCGGCGGCCAGGACCGAGACGTTCGAGTCGTAGTACCGGTGGACCTTGCCGTCGCGGACCACCGAGACGACCCGGTCGGGTACGGCGGACGGCGGCTTGCCGACCTCGCGGCCCAGGACGGGACGTTCCGCCACCTCGAGGCCCTCGCCGTACGTGAGCAGGTCCTCCATCACCTCGCCGAGGTTCGGGCTGACCGAGGTCAGGCCGAGCAGCCGGCCGACCGCCTCCGACGAGGTGACGACGGCGTCCGCGCCGCTCTGCCGGAGCAGCGGCACGTTGTCCTCCTCGCGGACCGCGACCACGATGTGCGCGTTCGGGTTCAGCTGTCGCACCGCCAGCGTGACGAGGACGGCCGAGTCGTCGCGGTCGGTCGTCACGATCACCTCGCGCGCGGTCATCACCTCGGCACGGCGCAGTACCGTCCGGTTGGTCGCGTCGCCGTGGAAGGCAGCCATCTGGTCGTTGCCCGCGTCACCGATCGCCTGCGCGCGCGGGTCGATCACCACGATGCTGTCGCGGTTGACCCCGTTGCTGATCAGCGTCTGGACGGCGGAGCGGCCCTTGGTGCCGTAGCCGACGACGATGGTGTGGTCCTTCATCCGTTTCCTCCAGCGCGTGTCGCGCATGATCCGGCGACCCTCGTTGGCCAGCACTTCCAGTGTCGTACCGACCAGAACCACCAGGAACGCGATCCGCAGCGGAGTCACGATGAAGGCGTTCACCAGCCGGGCAGTGGGCGTCACCGGAGTGATGTCGCCGTACCCGGTCGTGGTGAGCGTGACGGTTGCGTAGTAGATGCTGTCGATCAGCCCGACTTTGCCGTCGTAGCTGTCCCGGTACCCGTCACGGTCGACCACCACGATCAGCACCATCACGGTCAACAGCCCCAGCGCGATCAGAATGCGGCTGAAGAGCTGAAAGAGCGGCGAGCGCGTGCTCGCGGGCAGGTTGACCAGCAGACCGTGTGGGTTCCGACCGGTGGGAAGGGGTGGCACGGTTCAGACGATATTGCACCGCAGGCCGATCCACCGCATGCGACAGGCTCCGGTCGGACAGAGCGACACTGACCATCAGACTGTCGCCGTCCCGCACCACACGCGACCGCATCCGCAGCCGCTCGAGGGTCCGGAGCATCGCGTAGTTCTCGGGCTGCACCATGCAGACGAGCCGATCGGCACCGAGCGCCCGGGCCTCTTCCACCAACTGGCGCAGCAACCGGAGCCCGAGGCCCTGGCCCTGCCAGCCGTCCTCGACGAGTACGGCGACCTCCATCGTCGTGGTGCCCAACTCCTCCCACGGCGCGGCTGTCGCCATCCCGACCACGGCGCCGTCCACGTCCGCGACCACCGACACGCCACCGGCCGGCGCGGACAGGTGCCGCGCGGTACGGGCGGTCAGCTTCGGCATCGGCACGTGGTATCGCCGGGTGCGGCTCTCGTACGAGCACCGGTCGTGCATCGCGACCACGGCGTCGGCGTCCTCGACGTTCGCCACCCGCAGCACAGGTACGCCGCTACCGGGCCGAGGCCCTTCCACCACGTCGTACCGCTCCGCGAGCCGTCCGGCGATCTCCACGAGTACGTCGGCCCGCGCCCACTCGGCCGGCGTGTACTCGTCGAAGCCCTGCAGGTTCCCCAGCTCCTCGTCGACCGATACCGGGTCGTCGAGCAACCGCAGTACGGCGCGCAGGTAGCGCGTCGGGGCATCACTCAGTACGTCGGCCTGGCACGGGCGGACCGTCGTACCGATGCAGCCCGCCTCGGCCACGAGTGCGGCCAGGTCGTCGGCGTTCCAGCCGACACCGGTGGAGACCACCAGCTCGTCGACGGCGCCGGTCTCGGCGGTGAAGACCTCGAGGCTGAGGATGTTGATGTCGTCCGCACCACACCGTGCAGCGAGTTCGGCCAGAGCACCGGGCCGGTCGGCGAGTTCGGTCCTGATCTTCCAGAGCATGCGGACGCCCTCCCTCGTGGAAACGTGCTTCCACTGTCCGTCCGCCCTGTTGCCCCGCCGGGTCCGGAATGTTACGCCCGCGTCAACCTTTGCGCCGGACCTTCGGCAGGTGCGGCATGTGCGGGCGAGGCTTCCGCGCGGCGAGGACGACGGCCGGCTCCCGTTTGTCCAGGTCCGCGTGCCGCAGCAGCTCGGGGTACGTCGCCTGCGGCACCGGCGGGTATGTCGTCACGATCGCGTCGCCGGAGAACACGAAGAAGATCGCCTGACCGTCCTTGATCACCTTCAGCAAGGAGCCGTCGCGCACGGTGAGAGCATGCTCGACCGCCTTCCGGCGCGCGGAGCGTTTCGCCCACGCCGCCTGGACCGCCTGCTGGGCCGGCTCGCGCCCGTGCCGCACCGCCTCGACGACGAGCGGCCCGTACCGCACGCCGTACTTGACGATGTTCTTCGCCAGCTTGCCATTCGTTTTCCCCGCACCCGCCATGAACCGAGCGTACTGGGCCCGGGGTTACGCGGCGGCGTTCTAGCTGGGGCGGGCGTTCCTGGCCTCGATGGCGTTGATCGTCTTCGCGAAGGCTTTGGTCAGCACGGACTTGCCGACGGTCCCGACAACGAGCGCGAGCAGCCGTCCCTTCAGGTTCTTGCCGTCCCGGACCACGGTGACGTCCACCGCGGTCGTCCCGTCGGGCTGCCGCGTGAAGTCGTAGGTGTGCCCGGAACGTCCGCCCCAGATGTTGGAGTCCGTCGTGGTCAGCACGACGTGCTCGGGGTCGGACCAGTCGTACCGGAGGCGTTCCCAGATTCCGGACGACCCTTCGGTGACATCGGCCTCGTGCTCGCCGCGCGAGTGGACCACCAAGTACTCGTCGGTGCTGTTCCCGAACAGCTCCTTACGGCCCGGCCCGAAGTCCGTCAGCCCGGCGACGAACTGCTCAGGCGTCACGCTCGTGGTCGCATGCAGACGAATCGTGGCCATCCGGGGCTCCTTCGACGGTCGGGCTGTTGGTTTCCAGGTATACGGCACAGCCACCGAAGCGGGTCACAGGCGGGCCTCCGCACACCCATTTCGGTCAGCCGGGTCGCGTCGGCATGCGGACGTTCGTCGCGTCAGGCACCATGGACGCCGTGACCACCCCCAACCCGCGCCGTCCGATCCTGCCGGGCAACAAGTTGTTCGAGTCGCTGCCCGGTGCCGCGGACCCGGCGACCGTCACCGAGGCCGCGCACCGGACCGCCGAGCTGCTGGTCCGCGGCGTACGCAAGTCCGAGGACGCCGAGGTGCATGCCCGGGTGGTCAAGCTCGCGGATGAGTACGGCCTCGACGAGCTGGCCGAGCTGTGGTCCGACTCCCCCGCCGACTCGCTGCCCGGTGCGCTCTGGCGGCTCTATGTACTGCGCTCCTGGGTGCACTCCAACGCCGAAGAGGTATCCCGCGAGTTCGCTACCGGCCGCAAGTACGCCGAGGTGCACGCCGTCGTCGCGGGCGTCGCCGAGCCACCCGGTCCGGCCGAGGTCCGCGACATGGTCGACGCAGTACTGCGGGGTGTCGCGACCGGGGATTTCGCGACCACGCTGGACCGGGCGGCCGCGTTCGCGCGGATCATCGCGACCGGGCGGGCGCATCTCGCGGACGACGGGCATGACCAGGTGCTTTCCGCGTCGAAACTGGTCGAGACCGCAGATCAGCTGCAGACCGCGGCGCGCGCCGAACGCGCCGGACATTTGTGGTAGTTGCGTCCGGCGCGTTCGGATGTTATAGCGGTAGTTGGTGCGTCTTGAAGCCCGAGATCCCAACAGGACAAGGGGTTTGGGCGCCGGTTACACTGTTCGAGGTGTCGGGCCGGTGCAAGCCCCGGGTCCCAAAATTAGCCGCTACGAGCGGCCACGCGCCGTGAGGCGCTTCCCGGTCCGGCACCTCTAACTCACCACTCCGTAGAAGTGGTTCAGCGTCTGCGTGACCGACTTCCCGTGGGTGTCCGTCAGCTCGACCTTGAGCGTGACGAACGAGGTCGCCTTCAGGTTGTTGACCAGCGCGATCGCCTTCGTGCCGAGGTTGACGGTCGGGACGTTCGCCCAGGTCGCACCGTCGTCGTACGACGCTGACACGCGAGCCGTCGTGAAGCGGCCGGCGGTGTACCACTGGCCGGACTCCGCGCTGATCGTGACCGGGAAAACCGGGACCCGCGCTGCCCGGTCGTGGAGGTCGACGGGCAGGTCGTAGTCGGGGAACAGCAGCGGCAGCGGCTTACCCGCGTCCGCCGACGAACTGCGCCACTTCCACCGGGTCTCAACCGTCGACGGCGACTCCCACTTGTAGTCGCCGCGCTGCCAGCGGATCAGGTCGTACTTCAGCTCGAGATCGGTCGCCGCTGCCGGCACGTCCCAGACACCCTGGCCGTAGTACCCGTACTCCCCCAGCGACACGCCGTTCGCGAACAGCTCGGTGCCGCCCAGGTCGAGGAAGCCCTGCGACGAGAAGTGACCGGTCTGCGTGTCCGCCCAGCTGGCGAAGTTGCTCCAGACCGTGTTGCCGTCCCGCGCCGCCGGAGCGTACTTCTGCCCCGGTCGTCTGATCGGTCACCAGCCCCGGCCGCAGCCCGGCCTTGTACCAGCTCTCGCTGTGCCGGCTCCCCGGCTTGTACGCCGTCGCCGTCGAGGTCATCAGCGTCGCGAACGGCCACGCCATCGCGTCCGCATGCCCGACCATCTGCGACACCTTGGTGTCCTTGTCGGCGGTGACGAGATGCTGCACACGGGTCGGCGCCGCGACCGATCCACGATCGCCGGTCGGGATCAGGTTGATGCTCCACGGCCGCCACACGTCGACGTACTCGGAGTACGTGTAGTCCTTGCCCGGGGTGTAGTACGTCGCGTCGATCGTCGCGAGGTCGCGGTCACGGACCCGGTGCGTCGGCTTGCCCTTCACCTGCTGCTCGTGCGTGAACGCCAGGCTGTAGAGGTACGGCGACTTCGCGCCGGCCGGTGATCCGTACTGCCACCCTTCGACCACCTCGAACGTCCCACGACGGGCCTTGGACGTCGTTCCGAGATAGACCTCAACTGTCGTGCCGTAGCTGCGGCTCGACGACAGGATCCAGTTGTCGATCACCCGCCCGTAGGTCAGGCTGCCGGCCTTGCGTTGCGTCGGCCGGTCGGTTGTCACGGTCGCCTCAGCGGCCGTGCGGGCGTCGTACGTGATCGTGGTGTTCTTCGTCAGCGTGAGCTCGGGATCGCCGAGGAACGCGTACGAGTCCACCAATCCATCGGCGCCGTCGTGCGCGATCGTCGCGGCCAGCGAGTAGGTGCCGGCGCGCAGGTGCAGCGTTTGATCCGTGCCGTCGAAGCCGACTCGCTGCGCGGCGATGCTGTCGAGGTCGAAGACGTCCAGCGAGGAGATCGATGTGGCCGGCTTCCCGTCGCGGTCGATCAGCTTGAACGTGACGTCGACGTACTGCGGCTCGAGGTAGAAACCCAGCGGCGTCACCACGGTCTGCCCGCTGTTGCTCTTGGCAACCACGCGAGTGCTGATCGCGCCGTACAGGCCGTAGTCGATCGCCTTCGACGGGTCGACGGTGACCGGGAGGTCAGCGGTTCCACCGGCGGGGATCGTGAGCGACTTGCCGAACGTGATCAGGGCTGACGGCAACGGTTTCCCGTTGTTGCCGCGGGCATCGGCTGTCACAGTCAACGTGACAGGCTCGGTGCCGTCGTTGTGGTAGGTGAGCTGCCTGGTGAGCTTCTGGCCGGAGGTGTGCGGCCAGGCGAACGTGCCGAGATCGGTCGTAGCCGGACCAGTGACCTGTTGCGTCACTGCCTGCGCGACGTTGAGCTCACCGGCGCCTTGCTCGTAGATGCCGACCTTGCTCTCGGCGCGTACGGAGTTCTGCAGGACGGCCTTGAGTTGCTGGCCGGTCCAGGTCGGGTGTTCCTGCTTGAGGATCGCTGCCGCACCGGCGACATGCGGCGTCGCCATCGACGTACCGCTCATGTCGACGTACGCCGAGTCGCCGCGGCCGCCAGCGCGTGCGGCAGTGATGTCCACGCCGGGCGCTGCGATGTCGGGCTTGACCGCGTGGTTCGCGAGTACCGGACCGCGGCTTGAGAAGTCCGCGGTGGTCTGGGTGAGGTCGGTCGCGGCCACGGTCATCGCGGACGCGGCACAGCCCGGGCTGGTGATCGCCTCGGCCGGTCCGCCGAGGTTGCCTGCGGCAATGACGAACAGCACGCCGGACTCGGCGCTGATCCGGTCGACGGCGGCCGCCATCGGGTCGGTGCAGTCGACGGGTTCCGACGTACCGATGCTCATGCTGATGACGTCGGCGCCTTCGGCGACGGCCCATTCCATGCCGGCAATGATCCAGGAGAGGTCACCGCTGCCGTAGTCGTTGAGCACCTTGCCGGACAGCAGTTGGGCGCCCGGCGCGACACCCTTGTTGCGGCCGTTGGAGGCGACGCCCCGACCCGCGACTGTGGAGGACGTATGGGTGCCGTGCCCGTCGTGGTCGGCGACGTCCGGGCTGTCGGTGAAGTTCTTCTGCTCCTTGACCGCACCGACCAGGTCCGGGTGCTCGGCGTCGACACCTGAGTCCAGTACGGCGACCGTCGTACCGGTGCCGTCGTACCCGGCGGCCCAGGCCTGCGGGGCGCCGACGTACGGGACGCTCTGGTCGAGGGTCTTGTGCACCTTCAGGTCGAGCCAGAGCTTCTGGACATCCCGACCGGTCGACAACGCCTGCCAGGTGTCGTGAGCACGGGTCTTGTCGGTCTTGTACGCCGCTGCGCTCACCGACGGCAGCGCCCGCGTCCGAGTGGAGCCGGCGGGCACGGCCTGCTGGGCGGCGCGGGCGGTCGGCTTGTACGTCGCTATCACGGGGATCTGGTCAGTGGACGCGTCGTCGTAACCCTGCCGGATCAGACCGCTCACGTTGAACAGCGCCTGGTCCACCTTGCCGCTGTTGACGAGGCGGGCGGCGCTGTCGGGTACGACGTACAGGTCCTTGCCGACGGTCCGCGTCTCGTAGCCGGAGTCCGCTGCGTTAGCTGGGAAGAAGCGCACGTTGCTGCGGCCGGAGCCCGCCGGTGATACCTGCACTTTGTCGCCGGTGATCAAAGTGACCGACTTCGTGCTGTCCACCTGGACGGGTAGGGAGGGCTCGGGCGGCGCTGCGGCCGCGGGAGGAACAGTGAGGGCGAGAAGGGCGGTAATGGCCACGCCTATCAAGGCTTTGCGCATGGGGATGAGTTCATCGCAAAACCGCCAGCGAAGGATGGGCAGTCGGTGGCAAGATTGCGACAATGCGGTTACCCGCCAGGCTCTGACTCCCACTCCCCCGCCCACCGGGAGGCATCGTGCTCGACGTGCTCGGACTGGATGACTCCGAAGAACTCGCGTACCGCGCCCTCGTCGAGGTGCCGTCGTACGACGCTGCCGAGCTCGCCGCCCGGCTCAGCTGTCATCCCATCGAGGCGGCACGCTCCTTGACCGCCCTGGAGACGCTCGGGCTCGCTGCCCGATCCAGCGGCAGCTCAGACCGGTACGTCGCCTCGCCGCCGTCTGTCGCCCTGGCTGCACTCGCGGTGCAACGCGAGGAGGAGCTGCGACGAGCGCAGCGCGAGATCGAGTCGCTCGCGGAGGTGTACCGGGGTACGGACACCGAGCGGTCGGTCAGTGACGTGGTGGATGTGGTGCGCGGGGCCAATGCGGTCGGGCAGCGGTTCGCACAGTTGCAGATGTCGGCGCGGGAGGAGGTGCTCGGCTTCGTCAAGGCAGAGATCGCGGTCGTGCCGCCGGAGGACAACAAAGAGGAGGACGCCGCGGTAACGCGAGGAGTGCGCTACCGCGTGCTGATCGAGCGGAGCGCATTCAACCGGCCTGGGTTCTTCGCGGCCGCATCCGACTCGCTGAACGCGGGCGAGGAGGTCCGCGTCGTACAAGAGCTTCCGATGCGGTTGCTGATCGTGGATCGGCGGATTGCGTTGGTGCCGTTGTTGTCCGGCGCAGGGGGCAGCATCGGTGCGCTCATCGTGCACAGCAGCGGGATGCTCGACGCACTGCTCGCTCTGTTCGACCGCGTGTGGCGTGACGGGCTTCCGCTCGTACTGGGCTCAAACGGCATGGCGGAAGGGCTGACTGACGGATTGCCCGATCTGGACGCCCGCATCCTCGGGCTGCTGCTGGCCGGCCTCACCGACCAGGCAGTGGCCAACCAGCTGAACCTGTCGATGCGCACCGTCCAGCGTCGCGTCCGCGCTCTGATGGACCTCGTCTCCGCCGACACGCGCCTCCAACTCGGCTTCCACGCCGCTCGCCGCGGCTGGATCTGAGCCGTTCAGGGTCGGATCCGGGGATAACCCCCTGTCGGTCCCGGTCGAACGCGAGCAGACTCGGAGCAGTTTGTCGACCGGTCGTCTGGGGTGGCCGCTGATCAGCCAGGGAGGGCGATCGGCAATGGAGGGGACAGTCAGCGATGTCATCGAGGTCGTGGACGCGAAGGATCTGGTCCGCGTCTACGGCGAAGGCGATACGGCGGTACACGCGCTGCGCGGGGTCGGCGTACGGATCGAACCCGGGCAACTGACGGCGGTGATGGGGCCGTCCGGGTCGGGCAAGTCGACGCTGATGCACATCCTGGCGGGACTGGACCGGCCGACGTCGGGCTCGGTCAAGATCGACGGTATCGAGATCACGACGCTCGGTGACGACGCGTTGACCAAGCTCCGTCGTCAGCACATCGGCTTCATCTTCCAGTTCTTCAACCTGCTGCCGATGCTGACCGCGCGCGACAACATCTTGCTGCCGTTGACGATCGCGGGCGCGAAGCCGGATCCGGAGTTCTTCGACGAGTTGGTCAGCCGGGTCGGTCTGGCCGACCGCCTCGAGCACCGGCCGGCCGAGCTGTCCGGCGGTCAGCAGCAGCGCGTCGCGATCGCGCGAGCATTGGTGTCGCGGCCGACCGTCGTGTTCGCAGACGAGCCGACCGGCAACCTCGATTCCCGGACCAGCGGTGAGATCCTCACGCTGATGCGGTCGTCGGTCGAGGAATACGGCCAGACCACCGTGATGGTGACGCACGACGCGAAGGCCGCCGCGATGGCCGACCGGGTCCTCTACCTGGCCGACGGCGAGATCGTGAAGGAGACCGGCCGGTCCAACCAGCACGAGATCCTGCAGATCATCGACACGCTGGACCTGCAGTGATCAAGTTCGCGCTCCAGGGCCTGCTGGCCCGCAAGCTCCGTACGGCGCTGACCGCGATCGGCGTCGTCCTCGGAGTCGCGCTGATCTCGGGCACGTACGTGCTGACCGACTCGATCACGTCCGCGTTCGACTCGATCTTCACCCAGAACTACAAGAACACCGACGCCGCGATCACCGGCAAGAACGCGTTCGACGCGTCCGAGGACGGGACCGTGACCGCTCCCCCGTTCGACGCCGGCCTGCTCGCGAAGGTCCGCGGGCTGCCGGAGGTCGGTGCGGCCGACGGTTCGGTGAGCGGTGAGGCGCAGCTGATCGGCAAGGACGGCAAGTCGATCGTGTTCGGCGGCGCCCCGAACCTCGGTTTCAGTGTCGATCCGGCGCTGCCGCAGTTCAACTCGCTCACGCTCGTCTCGGGCGCCTGGCCGACCGGCGACCAGGTCGTGATCGACACGAAAACCGCCAAGGAGAAGGGATTCACGACCGGCGACACGATCGGCGTCCAGGCCCGCGGCGCGGCCGAGCAGATGAAGATCTCCGGGCTGGTCGAGTTCGGCGCGGTGTCGTCGATCGGCGGCGCGACGCTGGCCGGGTTCGACCTCGGTACGGCGCAGCGGTTGTTCGACAAGACCGGCAAGCTCGACCAGATCCTGATTGCGACCAAGTCCGGTACCAGCGAGCAGCAGATGCTCGACGCCGTACGACAAATCTTGCCGGAGGCAACACAGGTCCGAACGGCCGACGAGCAGGCCAAGGAGGACGCGGCCGGTACGTCGAGCTTCTTGAGCTTCCTGCAGACCTTCCTGCTGGTGTTCGGCGGGATCGCCCTGTTCGTCGGCTCGTTCGTGATCGCCAACTCGCTGTCGATCACGATCGCCCAGCGCACCCGTGAGTTCGCGACCCTGCGCACGCTCGGCGCGTCGCGGCGCCAGCTCCTCGGAACGGTGGTGCTGGAAGCATTCGTGACCGGCTTGGTCGCGTCGGTGGTGGGACTGTTCCTCGGGCTCGCGATCGCGACCGGGTTGTTCAAGCTGTTCGACGCGGTCGGTTTCACGCTGCCGAACAACGGGCTGGTGTTCCGGACCCGGACGATCGTGGTCGCGCTGATCGTCGGCGTACTGGTGACCGTCGTGGCCAGTCTGCGTCCGGCGTGGCGGGCGACGCGGGTGCCGCCTATCGCCGCTGTCCGCGAGGGCGCAACCTTGGCGCCCGGACGGTTGAACCGCTATCGGCCGGTTGGTGCTGCGCTGCTCGCCGCGGGCGGGATCGCGCTTGTGCTGGTCGGATTGTTCGCGGACGGGCTGTCGACCAAGACGCTGCTGATCTTGCTCGGCGCCGGGGTGTTGCTGCTGTTCATCGGGATCGCCTTGTTCTCCTCGCGTCTCGTCAAGCCGTTGGCGGCGGTGGCGGATCCGATCGCGCGCTGGTCGGTCGTCGTACTGACCGCTCTGATCTGGCCCTTCGTTCTGGTGCCGTTGTGGGCGATACGGCGGCTCTTCGGCCGGCGTACCGAGTTCCCCGGCGTACTACCGGACAGGCCGGCCGTGGCAATCGGCGGGCAGAACAGCCGTCGGGATCCACACCGTACGGCGTCGACCGCGGCGGCGCTGATGATCGGACTGGCGCTGGTCACGCTGGTCGCTACGTTGGGTGCAGGCCTGATCCGGCCGTTCGAGCAGGCGGTCGACGGGATCTTCAGCGCCGACTATGCGATCACCGCGCAGAACAACTTCAGCCCGCTGCCGCCACCGGTCGCCGCGGAGGTCGCGAAGGTGCCGGGAGTCGAGAAGCTCACCAGCGTGCGGGGCGGCCAGGCGAAGGCGTTCGACAAGACGATCACGATCACCGCCGTCGATCCGCAGGCGCCGGAGCTGCTCACGTTCGACTGGCGGTCCGGATCGCAGGCGTCGCTCGGCGAGCTCGGGGCCGACGGCGCGATCGTCGATGCGGCGTACGCCGACAGTCACGCGCTCGTCCTCGGGTCCCGGTTCCCGATGCAGACTGCCACCGGGAAAACCCTGCAACTGCAGGTGAAAGGCGTCTTCCGGCCGCCGGCGGGTGGCTCGCCGTTCGGGAACGTGACGATCTCGACAGCCACGTTCGACGCGACCACCTCGCAGCCGCTGAACCTCTACACGTTCGTCAACATGAGCGGTGGCGTGACCGACGCGAACACCGCGACCCTCAACGATGCCCTGCGGACGTTCCCGAACGCCAAGGCGCTGACGCGGGACGAGTTCAAGAAGGCGCAGACCGACAGCATCAAGAGCATCCTGAACGTGCTCTACGTGCTGCTGGCGCTGTCCGTGCTGGTCAGTCTGTTTGGCATCGTCAACACGCTGGTGCTGACGGTCTTCGAACGGACCCGCGAGCTCGGCATGCTGCGCGCGATCGGCCTGACCCGCGGCCAGGTGAAACGGATGATCCGGCAGGAGAGCGTGATCACCGCTCTGATCGGCGCGGTCATCGGGATCGTCCTCGGCCTGGTCCTCGCATCGTTGCTGGCCGCCCGGCTGGACGAGATCTCGTTCACGATCCCGGTCGCCCAACTGGTGATCTTCGCCATCGTCTCGGTCGTGGTCGGCATCTTCGCAGCCATCTGGCCGGCCCGCCGCGCGGCGAAGCTGAACCCGCTGGAGGCGCTCCAGTACGAGTAGCGTGATCGGCTCCGCTCCGTAGCCGGCTGGACACCTACCGGCTACGTTCGCGAGGGTGGGGGTACTCCTGAGGCAGACAGCCTCAGGAGTATCCGCCCAACAACCCCTCCGGAAGGAACCCCTCATGCGCCGCCTTCCCCGCGCACTGCTGCCGTGCGCGCTGATCGCCGGGCTGCTACTTCCGGCCGCCCCGGCCGACGCCCACCGTGGCGATTTCGACATCCAGGCTCACCGTGGTGGTCTCGGACTCACCGTGGAGAGCACGATCGCCTCGTTCTCACACGGTCTGGAGCTCGGCGTCAGCACGCTGGAGCTCGACGTACAGATCACCCAGGACGGGTACGCCGTCGTCACCCACGACCGGAAGGTCGACGGCAAGAAGTGCCGCGACACCGCGCCGTACACGCCGGGCGACCCGGAGTACCCGTATGTCGGCAAGTTCATCAACACGCTGTCGCTGAAGCAGGTCAAGCAGCTCGACTGCGGTTCGCTGCCGCAGGCGAACTTCCCCGAGCAGCAGCCCGACCCGGGCGCCCGCATGCCCGAGCTGCGCGACATCTTCACCCTCGTGCACCGCTACCGCGCGTACGGCGTGAAGCTGAACGTGGAGACCAAGGTCGAGGCCGGCGCGCCGACCGAGACCGCTCCGCGCGAGCAGTTCGTCCAGGTGGTCGCCAGTGAGATCCGCAAGGCGAACATCGCCCGTCAGGTGACGATCCAGAGCTTCGACTGGGGTTCGCTGATGCGGATGCACCAGGTGATGCCGCAGCTGCCGCTGGTCGCGCTGGACAACTTCGACTTCCTGCAGGTCGGCAAACCGGGTAAGTCGCCGTGGCTGGGCGGTATCGATATCGACGACTTCGGCGGCGACCCGCTCAAGGCGGTCAAGTCCTTCGGCGCGTCCGCGATCTCGCCGGTCGACGGCTTCCCGCAGGGCGGCAAGATCACCGACCCCGCGTTCCGTCCGTACTTCACCAACGACACCGTGAAGGCGGCGCACAAGGCCGGCCTGAAGGTGATCCCGTGGACGGTCGACGATCCGGCCACGATCAAGTGGTTCATCGACCAGGGCGTCGACGGCATCATCAGCGACTACCCGGACCGCGTGCGCGACGTCGTACGGTCCGAAGGGTTCCGGCTGCCGCAGTCGTACGACGCTCCCGCCGTACGGGCGTTGCCGTCGGCCCATGCGCACAACGACTACGACCACCGGCGGCCGTTGCAGGATGCGCTCGACCGCGGGTTCAACAGCGTCGAAGCCGACGTATGGCTGGTCGACGGTGAGCTGCGCGTCGCACACGACCTCGCGGACGCCAAGCCGGGTCGCAACCTGGAGAGCCTGTACCTGAAGCCGTTGGCGGACCGGGTCCGGCAGAACCACGGGCAGGTGTACAGGCACGGCCAGGACTTCCAGCTGCTGATCGACATCAAGAGCGACGGACCATCGACGTACGCCGCGGTCGACAAGGCGCTGGCGAAGTATCGCGGGATCAGCACGATCTTCGTCAACGGTCGCGTCCATGAGGGTGCTGTCACCTCAGTGATCAGCGGCAACCGTCCGCTGGACGACCTGAAGGCCCAGAAGATCCGGTACGCCGGGTACGACGGCCGGCTGGGCGACCTGCAGTCAGGGATGCCGGCGTCGTTGATGCCGCTGGTCAGCGACAACTGGTCGAACGTGTTCACCTGGCGCGGCATCGGTCCGATGCCGGAGGCCGAGAAGACCAAGCTGCACGACATCGTGGTCAGCGCGCACCACGCCGGTTACAAGGTCCGCTTCTGGGAGACCCCGGACACGCCGGGCGCCGCCCGCGAGGCACTCTGGCGCGAACTGGTCGCCGCGAACGTCGACTACATCAATACCGACGACCTGCACGGTCTGGAGGACTTCCTGCGCTGACTTCCGTGAGGGCGGTGAAGTCTTCGCCCTCGAGGAATACCTTGCGCTGCCTGATCGCACCGTTGCCGTCTGTGAGTGCACGCTGGAGTCCGTCGTCGACGAGCTCCAGCGCGCCGAGCTCCTGCAGAGCTGGTTCGACATGTTGTCGCAGTCTTTGCAGGAGCTCGGCCACAGGCATGGGTTCGGCGGTCCGGACGTCCACACCGTTCCCCGTGAGTCCGTCGCGGGCAGCCAGCCAGTACGCGGCCCGCAGTACCTCGGGCTCCAGCTTCGGGCCCTGGCCGCCGTCCTCCAGCGCGGTCATCACCAGCGCACGGGTCAGCGTGGCCAGCAGCACGGTCTCGTCGATGGTCAGTGGTACGTCGCTGACCCGTACCTCCACCGTCGGCAGGTGCGACGACGGGCGGATGTCCCAATAGACCATCCGCTCGTCGATGAGCGTGCCGGCAGCCAGATGCATGCTCACCAGAGCGTCGAAGTGCTCCGGCGACTCCAGGTACGGCGGTGGCCCGGCGCACGGCCACCGGCTCGTCATCAGCCACCGCCAGCTCGCGAAGCCGGTGTCACGACCCAGATAGATCGGGGAGTTCGCCGTGAGGGCCAGGAGCGCCGGGAGCCATGGCCGTACGTGATTGCTGGCTCTGACGGCGGCGTGCTTGTCCGGCACCTCAACATGGACATGGCAACCGCAGACGCCCTGTTCACGCGCCAGCAGCCCCCAGCGCAGCTCCAGCTCCTGGTAGCGCGCCTTCCTGGTGATCGGCTGCGCCGCATCGCCCTGAGGAGGCACTGCGATCGCCAGCAACCGCGCTCCCTCCTCTGCGGCAGCCGCGGCGAGTTTGGCACGCAGATCCGACAGATGCCCCCGCAACTCCGCCGCAGTTGTGCACACCGGTGAGTTGATCTCCACCATGGCGCGCGTCAGCTCCAGCTCTACGTCTGGCAGGTCCGCAACGACTGCCTTGCTGCGTGGCAGTGGATCGCCGGTGGCGGATACCAGCATGAGCTCTTCTTCTACTCCGAACGACGGAACCCTCACGCCGGCCAGGTACCCATGGCCTAAGCTCTCCGGCGTGAGTCTGCCTGTTGTTACCGCGACCCGGTACGTGCTGCCGTTGCGTGAGGGCGGATCGTTGCCAGGTGTTGTCGAGGGCAACGATCTCGGCACCTACGTGATCAAGTTCCACGGCGCCGGCCAGGGCCCGAAGGCGCTGGTGGCCGAGGTGATCGTCGGTGAGCTGTTCCGTCGCCTCGGCCTGCGGGTGCCGGAGCTGAAACTGATCCAGCTCGACCCGGCGATCGGCAAGTCCGAGCCCGACTTCGAGATCCAGGAGCTGCTGATCCGCAGCGCCGGCCTGAACCTGGCCGTCGACTTCCTGCCGGGCTCCTTCGGGTACGACGGCTCGGCGGGCAACCCCGGTGACGAAGGGATGGCGCGGATCCTGTGGCTGGACGCGTTCGTCGCGAACGTGGACCGCTCGTGGCGCAACACGAACCTGCTGGTCTGGCACAAGAACCTGTGGCTGATCGACCACGGCGCCGCGCTGTACTTCCACCACTCGTGGATGTCCGAGGAGAAGTTCGCCTCACTGCCGTATGACGCCTCGGACCACGTGTTCTCGGTGGCGGTGCCTGGAGTGGCGAAGGTGGACGCTGAGCTGGCTGCGTCGATCACCCCGGAGCTGTTGACCGAGGTGATCGGGCTGGTTCCCGACGAGTGGCTGGGTGACGGTGACCACGAGCGGTACCTGGGGCATCTGATGGCGCGGCTGGAGAACCGGGCCGCCTGGGTGCCGGGAGGTGCTCGGTGATGGCACCGTTCGACTACGTCATCCTGCGGGCCGCACCGCGCATCCAGCGCGGCGAGTTCATCAACGTCGGCGCGGTGCTGTACTGCCGGGCGCTGGACTACCTGGGCGCCGGCTGGGACGTGAAGCCGGAGCGTCTGAGGGCTCTGGACCCCGCAGTGGACGTTGACGTTGTGTGTGCGTCGCTGGATCAGATCCGCGCGATCTGTGCGGGTGAGGCGGCTGGCGGGCCTGCCGCTGGGACCACGATCAGTGAGCGGTTCCGGTGGCTGGCGGCGCCTCGCAGTACCGTCGTGCACCCCGGACCGATCCACAGCGGGATCACTGAGGATCCCGCCGCGGACTTGGAGCGGTTGCTGGACGCCTTCGTGCGTTAGGCCAGTGCTTCGGACACGACCTCGCGGGCCTGTTCGAAGACCTGCTCCAGGTGTTCGGCGCCCTTGAAGGATTCGCCGTAGATCTTGTAGAGGTCCTCGGTCCCGGAGGGACGGGCGGCGAACCACGCCGACTCGGTGGTGACCTTCAACCCACCGATCGCGGCTCCGTTACCCGGTGCCTTCGTCAGCCGGTCCACGATCGGCTCACCGGCCAACTCGGTCGCAGTGACCGCGTCCGCGGACAGGGCCGACAGCTTGGCCTTCTGCTCGCGGGTGGCAGGCGCGTCCACCCGTGAGTACGCCGACGCACCGAACCGCTCCACCAGCTTCGCGTGGGCCTTCGACGGCGTCTCGCCCGTCACAGCGGTGATCTCGCTCGCCAGCAACGCCAGCAGGATCCCGTCCTTGTCGGTCGTCCACACCGAGCCGTCGAAGCGCAGGAAGCTCGCACCGGCCGACTCCTCACCACCGAAGCCGACCGAGCCGTCGATCAGCCCAGGCACGAACCACTTGAAGCCGACCGGCACCTCCCACAGCCGCCGGCCCAGGTCCCCGACCACGCGGTCGATCAGTGACGACGACACCAGCGTCTTGCCCACGGCGACGTCCGCACCCCACTGGCGGTTGCTGAACAGGTAGGAGATCGCGACGGCCAGGTAGTGGTTCGGGTTCATCAGTCCGGCGTCCGGCGTGACGATGCCGTGCCGGTCGGCGTCCGCGTCGTTCCCGGTCGCCACGTCGTACTTGTCCCGCTGTGCGACCAGCGACGCCATCGCGTACGGCGAGGAGCAGTCCATCCGGATCTTGCCGTCGTGGTCCAGTGTCATGAACGACCAGGCCGGATCGATCCGCGGGTTCACCACGGTCAGGTCGAGACTGTGCCGCTCGGCGATGGCGGACCAATAATCGACACTCGCACCGCCCAGCGGGTCGGCGCCGATCTTCACCCCGGCGTCCCGGATCGCGGCGATGTTCAGCACCGACGGCAGGTCGTCGACGTAATGCCCGACGAAGTCGTAGTCCCCCGCCCGCTGACGGGCCTGCTCGAACGGCGTACGGCGTACCTCACGGTTGCCGCCCGCGATCAGCTGGTTGGCGCGATCGGCGATCCACTTGGTCGCATCGGAGTCGGCCGGACCGCCGTGCGGCGGATTGTACTTGATGCCGCCGTCGCGCGGCGGGTTGTGCGACGGCGTGATGACGATGCCGTCCGCGTCCGCACCGGCGCCGCGGTTGAGCCGCAGGATCGCATGCGAGACCGCGGGCGTGGGCGTGAGCCGGTCCGCGCTGTCCACGAGCGTCTGTACGTCGTTGCCGGCCAGCACCTCGAGCACAGTGCGCCAGGCCGGCTCCGACAGGCCGTGACTGTCCCGCCCGACCAGCAGCGGCCCCGTCGTACCCTGACCGGCCCGGTACTCGCAGACGGCCTGGGTGATGGCCAGGATGTGTGCCTCGTTGAAGGCGCCGTCGAGACTCGAGCCGCGGTGCCCCGACGTACCGAAGACGACCTTCTGGGCCGGATTGTCCACGTCCGGCGTGATGTCGTCGTACGCCGCCAGCATGGCGTCGACGTCGACGAGGTCCTCGGGCTGAGCGGGCTGGCCTGCGCGTGGGTGCATGACCACATGCAACCACAAGAGCATCACTGACCGTACGGCGTGAGCAGCTGGTCCACAGGCGCGAAGTCGTCGGTGAGCACGGGCCCGTCGCTGGTCGGCTGATCCAGGAACTTCATCCCCGGCTCCAGCCGGCTGCTGATCGCCGGTACGTCGAGCGGACGGTCGGATGCGATCAGCACGAAGTTCCCGCCACTGCCGTTGGTCCGCACGATCTCCCCGACGTACGGGAAGACGGCCTGCAGAGTCTTGACCTCGGCCTTCGCGAAGCGGGCCGGGCCGTGGTCGATGACGTTGATCAGGTAGATCCCGCCCGGCCGCAGCACCCGCCGTACGTCGGTGATCAGCTCGCGGGTGGTGAGGTGCCACGGCACGGACTGCCCGCTGAACGCGTCCATGATGACCAGGTCCCGGCTGTCCGTCGCTTCATCGCGTACGCCGAGCCGCCCGTCCTTGACCGTCACCGCGAGGTCCGGTCCGGTCCGTACGCCGAGCTCCTTCTTGTCGAGCTCGACCACTGCCGGGTCGATCTCGTACACCTGGTGCTTGCTGCCCGGCCGGGTCGCGGTCAGGTACCGCGGCATCGTCAGCCCGCCACCGCCCACGTGCAGGACGTCCAGCGGCTTCTCGGCCGGCCAACTGCCGTTGATCGCGGCAGCGAAGTTCTTGATGTACTCGAACTCCAGATAGGTCGGGTCGTCCAGGTCGACGTACGAGTGCCGCAGCTGGTCGAGGTACAGCGTCCGTCCACCCTCGCGACCGGGATCCGCCACCACTCGCGCGCAGTGGTACGCCGTCTCGACCTCGCACGGACGTGGCGCGACCACGGTCAGCGTGGCGCCGATGACCGCCAGAGCGACCGGCTTCATCGCTGCCTGCACACCACGGAGCAGGAACGTCAGTGCGGCACCGGCGACCACCAACGCGGCGCCCAGCGTCAGGATGATCGTGCTGATCGGGACGGTAGCGACGAACACGAATCCGGTCAGCACTGTGCCGACGATGCCGCCGACCGTCGCGTACGCGGACAGTCTGCCGACGACAGTGCCGGTCTGCTCCAGAGTGGACAGCCGCAGCTTGGTCACCATCGGTGTGACGGCTGCGAGGAGGGAGGCGGGCGCGAAGAGCGTGACGGCGAGGACGAGGAACACCATGTCGTTCGCGAGCGCCTGACCGGTCCAGCGCACCACCGGAAGGATCAGCATCACCAGTGCGCCACCGAACAGCAGCAGCGGGCCTAGCGTCCGCTGTGGCGGCACCACGTCGGCGAACTTGCCACCCAGGGCCGCACCGGTCGCGATCGCAGCCAGTGCGACCCCGATGACCGCAGTGTTCGTCTCCAGCGTCAGCCCGATGTACGGCGCGACCAGCCGGAGCGACACGAGCTCGAGCACCATCACGGCGGCGGAGCTCCCGAACGCCAGTGCAATCGCCAGCTTCTGACCGACCGGACCAGCTTCGCCCTTGCCCATCGCGTCACCCTATCGGTGCAATGTAGACGTGATGGACCCAACGAGAAGTGCGGAGCTGTACCACGCCGGGCGCGAGCGGATGGCGGACGCGGTCCGCGACCTCAGCGTGGACGACCTCGATCGCCAGGTGCCCGCCTGCCCGCAGTGGAGCGTGCACAGTCTGGTCTCGCACCTGACCGGAGTGGCGGCCGACTTCGTGGTCGGAAACGTCGTCGGTGCACCGCGTCCGCCGTGGACCGCAGTACAGGTCGAGAGGCGTCGCAACCTACCGATGGCCGAGGTGCTGGACGAGTGGGCGACTGTCGGCCCACAGCTGGAGAAGCTGATCGTCGACGGCACCACGTCACACCCGCTGGTCTGCAACCCGTACGTCGACGCCGCAGTCCATGAAGCCGACCTGCACGGAGCCATCGGCAGCGGGCGCCCGCCGACCGAGCTCCGGCTGGCCACTCTGGACTGGATGCTCGACGAGCCCGGCCCGTTGACCGTCATCACCCCGGACGGCACCTACTCGGCCGGCTCCGACGGTCCGCCCGCTGTGGCGCACACCAGCTCCTACGAACTGTTCCGGGCCATCTTCGGGCGCCGCAGTACCGCGCAGATCCTGGAGTGGGAGTGGGACTCGCCGGAGCACGCCACGAGCTGGAGCAGAGAGCTTGCCATCCTCCCGCAGACGTCGGTGCCGTTGAACGACTAGGCCTCGTCCAGCCGGGCGATGAGCGTCTTCGGGGCGATCTGGCGGAACGCGTTCTCGACCAGGTCCTCGAAGTGCTCCCAGTCGACGTCCACGTCCAGGTACACCCCGAGCCAGCCACGGTGCCCGACGTACGGCGGCCGGTAGAAGTGCTCCGGGTCCTCGGTGACCAGTGCCTCCTGCACCCCGGGTGGCGCTGCCATCCACACACCGAGGCGGTCGTCGTGGTGGTGATCGGCGTACATCACGAACACCTTCTTGTCCCGCACGAACCAGGTCGGCTCGCCATGACTCGGCCGCTCGGTCGCCTCGGGCATCGCCAGGCACAGGCGGCGTACGCGTTCCAGGACGTCCATCGACCTAGTGTCGCGGACCCGGGGTCACTACGCCTGCCTCGTAGGCGTAGACGACTGCCTGGGCACGGTCGCGCAGGTCCAGCTTGGTCAGGATGTTGCTGACGTGCGTCTTCACGGTCTGCTCGGCCAGCACGAGTTCGTCCGCGATCTGCCGGTTGGACAGCCCACGAGCAACCAGCCGCAGTACGTCGGTTTCCCGCGGAGTCAGACGCACAGGAGTGATCGGTACGACAGGTTGCGCCCGCGCGAAGTCCTCCACCAGCCGGCGGGTGACGGACGGGGCGAGTAGCGCATCGCCAGCGGCCACGACCCGCACGGCGGCGGCCAGCTCGTCCGGTGTGGAGTGCTTCAGCAAGAACCCACTCGCACCGGCGCGGAGAGCGGCGTACACGTAGTCGTCGAGGTCGAACGTCGTCAGCATCACGACCCGAGGTGGCTCGCCGGGCGTCGAGTCGGCCAGGATTCGCCGGGTCGCGGCGAGGCCGTCGAGGACCGGCATGCGTACATCCATCAGGATCACGTCCGGCTTCAGCTCGGCGGCCAACTCGACCGCCTGGGCGCCGTCGCCAGCTTGTCCGACAACCTGAAGATCCGGCTGCGCGTCGAGCAGGGCGCTGAACCCGGCCCGCACCATCTCCTGGTCGTCAACCACCATGACCGTGATCGCCACTCGCCACCTCCTGCCCGACCGGAATGATCGCCTGCACCAGATAACCGCCTTCCGGGGTCGGCGCAGCGCTTACGGTCCCCTCCACGAGCGCCACCCGTTCACGCATCCCCGTCAGCCCATGCCCGCTACCCGGCGCCGGAGTAGGACTGCCGGGTGGCGGCGCGTTGTGCACTGTCACTTCAAGCTCACTGCCGCTCTTTCTGACCGACACCTCAACAGCAGCATGCGGCGCATGCCGGACCGCATTGCTCAGCGCCTCCTGCACGACCCGGTACGCCGTCAGCTCAACCGTCGCGTCGAAGCCCGCCGGCACCTCACCGATCAGCCGCACGTCCGCACCGGCCCGGCGCGTGCTCTCGACGAGGTCAGCCAGCTCCGCCAGCCCAGGCTGCGGGCCCAGCTCCCCCATCGGCGGTTGCTCGACCGGCTCGCGCAGTAGCCGCAGTACTCGACGCATCTCCGTCAGCGAGACACGTGCCGCGTTGGCGATCTCGGTGAACTCCTCACGGACGTTCTCCGGTACGTCGGCCAGCCGGTGCGGCGCGCTGTCCGCGCGGACGACCACAACGGACAGGTGGTGCGCCACGACGTCGTGCAACTCGCGAGCGATCCGAGCACGCTCCTGCAGACGCTCCCGCTCGGCACGCTCGGCCTTGGTGATCGTCTCCTGCTCGGCCAGCCGCCTGTTCGTCTGACCACGCGAGTGGATCAGGTCGCCCACCACGACCGCCACTGCCGACAGCACTGCCATGGTGATCAGACCGCGCCAGCTACCGCGGTCCGGCGCCAGTTCGACGGCCACCACACCTACCGCTTGGGTCGCCACCCACCACGCGACCTGCTCGCGCCGGCCGAGTCCACGTGCGCCGGCGATCGCGACGACGAACGAGTGGCCGAACGCCGCCGTCGTACCCCACGGCCACGGTTCGCTCGAGCTGACCGGCGTCGTCACTGCCGCGGTGACGACTGTGGTGATGAGTGAGACCAGCAACGCCGCCCGCGGCCGCAGCCACGCCAGGCTCAGGGCCAGCGCCCGCGCCATCGCGAGCGCCAGCACCGCCCCGAGCTGTACTTCGTAGTGCTGGCCGAGATCCATGACCGTCAGGACGAGCAGCGCCGCGACCCCCAGCGCCGCCGCCCACGCCCACCGCCCGCGCGGCCACTTGTTCACGGATGGACCCTACTCACAACTGCTCGATCCATGACCAGAAGAACGCCAGGCCGCCGGCCGCCAGCACAATAGTTGCCGGAAGCACCCACTTCCGCGCCGCCAGTCCGTACAGCGGCCGCACCAACTGGGCCTGCAGTGCAGCGGTCCCCCGCAGCGCGAACAGGAAAGCGACGATGCACGGTACGGCGATCAGCCCGTGCGCCGTCCACGCACCGGCCCGCGTCGGCCCGCCCCAGGTACCGGGCTCGATCGGGCCGTGGTCGACGAAACCCCAGAACGGTCCGCGCACCACGGCCGTGACCGCCAGCATCATCAAGAACCAGCTCGTCAACCCGAGCACCGCACTGATCAACCCGTACCCGAACACGACACCGGGCTGACCAACTCGATCTGTGCCGACAACCTCGCGCCGCCCGAGTCGGTACGCCGCCAGCCTGCGCCAGCGCCGCCCGGCCGCCTGCGGTTCCCCGACCATCGCGTCCGCCAGCGTCTGCGCACTGACCGGCGCCAGCAAGGCGTCGTACACCAGCGTTCTCCCCAGCGACCTCGCCAGCCGCCGCACCCTGCCGTCCACCGGCTTCGCGTCCGCCTCGCGGCGGGTGAGTGTGTCCGTCATCGTGTCTCCTCAAGTCTCAGGTCCTGAGATCGAGGCTAGGAATCGGACGCTCCCGGCACATCCAGCCGAAGAGCCAACCGGCGATCAGTACCCCGGTAGGGGGTCGGCTGTGATCTAGGTCACAGTGACCACGATGCGTGTCGCGCCGTTACACGGTCAGTGCCGGACGGCGTACGGCTTGCTGGGCTGCCCGACGGCACGAGCGGCGAGGCCGCGCCCAACAGGAGGTACTGGACACCATGCGCATGCGGAACCTGGCGGTGGCCGCCACGCTGATCCCGGTTTTGCTCGTCCCCGGCTGCGGCACCGACGCCGGCGTCGCCAACGCGGCACCCGCCGCCCAGAAGGCGGCCCGGCCGAGTCTCACCGACCAGGCCGCAGCGGCGGCCGGCTCCGACGACCCGGTGGTCAACGCGTACTACGCGTACCGGATCGCACTCGACGCGATGATGCGCAGCGGCGGCGGGAAGACGACGGAACTGCAGCAGGTGATGACGCCGAAGATGTACCAGGCGATCAGCGTGCAGGCGAAGTACTTCCGGACGAAGAAGCTGCACAACACCGGCGCCACGAAGGTCCTGTGGGCGCAGCGGACCATCGCGTCGAACGGCGTCATCGTCAGCGCCTGCTACGACACCTCGGCGGCGCGCACGGTGAACTCCCGCGGCCACTCCGTCCTCCCGAACACCACGCCGACCCGCTGGCTGGACCAGATGCGCGTCCTCCCCCAACAGTCCCGTTGGATCGTCGACGGCGGCACCACCACCCCGAACGCCTGCTGATTCGTCCCAGTGCGATCACGATCGCGCGCCCCTTGGATTCCGCTTACCACCGCCGGGAACACTCACCGCTGAGTGCCGGCTAGGTCGAGGGGTCCACCTGATGATCGACACGAGTTTCCGACGTTGGCTGCCGACATGGTGCGGCGGCCGTCGTACGCCGGAGTCCTTCCGGCGGACGAGCTCCCGCGTCAGTCGTCTCACCGTCCAGTACGACGCCGAGGTCGACGCGGCGCTGCAACGCCTGTGGCCGAAGGCGCGGATCTACCACGATCGCGAATTCACCCGGGACCGCGCGGACTTCCTGCTGGTGGTGCGCGGCCGCGGCGTGATGATCGAGACCAAGGTGAAGAGCGATCCCGGGCTGTTCCACGGCTCCACGCTCCCGCCCCTGCTCGATCGCCTCCAGCGCGACGGCCGGCGTCTCGTCGTAGTGCTCAATCAAGGCGACCCGACGCCCGCCCGCGACCTGGTCACCACCAAGCTCGGCGACAAGGGCCGCATCGTCGTCTGGTCCGGCCCGCACCACGACACCGAACTCCGCGAGGCCGTCGAGTCCTTGCTGCACCAGACGAGTCGCCACGCCTGACACAGGTGGGTGCCGCCGGGAAAGGCGACACCCACAGCTAGGGATCAGGCGTTCTTGATCGCCGAGACCTCGAGCTCCAGCGTGACCTTCTCGCTGACCAGTACGCCGCCGCCCTCGAGCGCCGCGTTCCAGCTGACGCCGAAGTCCTTGCGGTTGATCACGACCGAGCCCTCCAGGCCGACGCGCTGGTTGCCGAACGGGTCGGTCGCCGCGCCGGTGTACTCGAACGTCACGTCGACCGGCTTCGTCACGCCGCGGATGGTCAGGTCGCCCGACACCACGAACTCGCCGTCACCGCTCGGCTTGACCGAGGTCGAGGAGAAGGTGATCTCCGGGTGCTCGTCCATCGCGAGGAAGTCGTTGCTGCGCAGGTGCTCGTCGCGCTGCCCGTTGCGGGTGTTGATGCTCTTCGCCTGGATCGTCACGGTGCCGGACGAGTTCGCCGGGTTCTCGCCGTCGATGTGGAACGAGCCCTCGAACTCGTCGAACGCCCCCCGCACCTTGGTCACCATCGCGTGCCGGGCGCTGAACCCGATGCGGGTGTGCGCCGCGTCGAGCGTGTAGTCGCCGGACAGTGCGGCGTACTCGTTGGACATCGCGGATTCCTCCAGAGGACTAGTTGAACTTTACACAGTACAGATTTCACCTTTGACGCTCAGAAGTCCACCCCCACCCGGCGTGTTCATCTGCTGGACCCGTCGGGGCCGGAGAATGGGACCCGGTCGAGGAGAGAGTGGGGTTCGGTGGAGCGGAAGGTGTTCTGCGCGTCGGGACCGAGTGACGTCTACCGCGCGGTGAGTACGTCGCTCGGCCGGGAGCGGTTCTGGGCCACGTCGGCGCCGGAGTCGGGTGGGGTGATCTCGTTCGTCCTCGCGGACGGACGCGCCGGCGAATGCCGGATCGAGGAGGCGGTCCCGCACGAGCTCTACCGGTTGGGGTACTTCGGCCGCACGCTCACGTTCACGCTGGCCGCCGGCGAGACTGGCGGCACCGAGCTCACGCTCAGCTCGGATGATCCCGATGACGGCGCCGAGGTCGTCTCGCTGCTGTTGCGGCTGAAGGCGTCGGTCGACTTCGGCGTCGACCTGCGCAACCACGACGAGACCCGGACCGCGTCGTACGCCGACAGCTGACCGTTGCCCCAAGCAACCGAGTTAATCGGTTGCGGCGGCCGGGCGACACCAGGTCTGATAGGTGGCCGGAGAAACTGGAGGACCGTCGTGGAACCGCTCAGCGGCGACGAGATCAGGCGCTCGTTCGTCAATTCGACCAAGAGCCAGGTGAAGGCGATCGCGCTGCCGGCACGGTTCACCGAGCTGCCCTGGGAGTCGCTGGACTTCCTCGGCTGGCGAGACTCGAAGGCACCGAACCGCGGCTACCTGGTGGTACGCCGCGACGGCGGGGTGACCGGGATCGCGGTCAGCACCCAGACGTCGGGAGCCGCCCGCCGGTTCGCCGGACTGTGCGACCTGTGCAACACCGCGCACCACGTCAGTGACGTCGCTCTGTTCGCCGCCCGCCGGGCCGGTTCGGCCGGCCGGGATGGGAACACGGTCGGGATGTACATGTGCGCCGATCTCGCCTGCTCGCTGTACATCCGCGGCCTGCGCGAGCCCGACCTGCCGCAGGGCGAGACCGCCACTCCGGAGGTCCGGGCCGAACGACTGACAACCCGTCTGGAGAGTTTCGTCCGACGCGTGCTCAGCTGAGGTCTCGGGACACTACGCTGGTTCCCACTATCGGCCCGCATGAGGACAAGGGAGAGCGAGTCGCGATGACCGAGTTCCGCATCACGCACGAGATCCACCAGACACACCCGGACATCCGCGAGAAGCTCACCGCCACCACGATCGAGGCGATCAACGAGTCCAGCGCCCGGTCGGCCGAGGACGCGGCCCGGGTGCTGCGGCACAAGCTCGCCGAGATCGGCGTACAGATGAGCGAACCCGCCTGCCTGTCCGCGATCGAACGGATCCGCTCCGGTAAGCAACTCCGCTTCGAGATCGAGCCGCTGCCCGACGAGGACGACCTCGCGTAGCCGCCGGATAGGGTGCCGGGTGTGCACCTCGAGGAACTTGGCCGACGGATCTACGCGACAGCCCATCTGACCGGGGAGTTCGTCCTCCGGTCCGGGCAGACGACAACGGAGTACTTCGACAAGTACCGGTTCGAGGCCGATCCGGTACTGCTGGACGAGGTGACCGCAGCGATGGTCCCGCTGATTCCGCCGGGGACCGAGGTCCTGGCCGGTCTGGAGATGGGCGGCATACCGGTCGTGACCGCACTGGGCCGTCACACGGGGCTACCGTGCGCGTTCGTCCGCAAGGAGGCGAAGCCGTACGGCACCTGCCGCCTGGCCGAGGGCGCCGATATCGAGGGACGGCAGGTCACGATCGTCGAGGACGTGGTCACCACCGGTGGTCAGATCGTTCTCTCCACCAACGATCTGCGCGCACTGGGCGCGACGATCACCGACGCGCTCTGTGTCATCAACCGCAATGCCACCACGCCGGCACCACTCACCGAGGCCGAGCTGACCCTCCACGCCCTACTGAACCCCGAGCACCTGGTGCCCACGGCCTGACGATCACCCCGCCCTGCGCTCGCCCTGGCGCTCGTTCTGGTGTGCGTCGGCTGGGATGAGTCTGCGGAAGTCCTCGACCGAGATGATCGGGACGCCGAACTCCCGCGCCGCCCGCGCCTTGACCGACAAGCTGTCGACATCGGCGGCCACCACGAACGTCGTCTCAGGCCGGACCGCCTCCTGCGGCACGAACCCAGCCGCGACCGCCCGATCCCACCACACCTCACGCGGCTCGACCATGTCGCCGGTGAAGACCATCGTGCTCCCCGGCGGAAACCCGCGCGCCCCAGGACGATCGGGTACGACGTACCGCCCGGCGCTCGCCCGGAGCAGCGCCTTGTCGACATCGGTCGCGCGCCGCCCGAGCATGACCGCGACCCGGTCGACATCGTTCCGCTGATCGGGCGTGATCGTCCCGTCTCCCCAGGACGCGGTCGCGAGCGCAGCGACGTACCAGCGATGGAGGCTGTCGACCTGCGGACGGGTCAGACCCAGCTCGGTTGCCACCTGCACCAGCTGATCCGCATCTGCCGCCGTGATCTCTCGGTTGGCGAGGATCGTGTCGAGCAGCACCAGGTACGAGTCGGCCTGCGGAGGCACCGGAACGCGGGGCAGCTGGTCGACGAGCCGGCTCATCCAGCCATGACGACCACCGGCGTGCACCGGACGAACGGTCGGCGCGACGTCCGTCCCCGGCAACGCAGGCCAGGGCAGGCGGCGGACCTCTTCGTAAGCCCACTGCCACGGCGGTGGGGACGGAAAAGCCTTCAGATAGTGGGAGAACAGCTCCGCGGTCGCTCGCGTGTCGGCCATCGCCGAATGCCAGCCTTCGATCGAGATGCCTGCCGCCGCGCAGCACGCACCGAGCGTCCGCTTCGCGCCGGGATAGAGATAACCGGCCAGCGCCATCGTGCACATCGACCGCTCGGTGATCAGCGGAACCGCGACGCCCAGGCGCGCGAACTCGGCGCGCAGGAATCCGAGATCGAACTCGACGTTGTGCCCGACAACCATCCGCCCGGCCAGCAGCTGTCCCAACTGCCGCGCGATATCCCCGAACTCCGGCGCCGCCAGCACGTCGGCGGTCAGAATCCCGTGGATGTGCTGCGGACCCAGGTCACGTTGGGGATTGAGCAACGTCACCCACTCGTGCTCGACCTGCCCGCGGGCGTCCAGCAGCACGACCGCGATCTCGATGACCCGATGCCGATGGCTCGGCAGCAGGCCGGTCGTCTCAGTGTCGATGACCGCATACATCCGGGCCTCCTCCGGCTCGATGACCGACTGGAACAACCCAATCACACGCCGCCGACAGTTTCCGGCCCGTCAGGTTTCCGGAAGGTCGACGGCAATCTCGGCGCCGAGCTTCGCACCGTGCGCGAGATTGAGCTCGTCCCCGCTCCAGAACCGTCCCGGGTCGTACCAGTTCAGCCGCCGCCCGCTCCCCAGCAACCCCATCGCCTCGTACGTCACCGCGACCACCTCGGCGCAGTACGCCGACTCCAGCTCGAGCTCCCGAGATCCACGCCGGAACGCCGGTACCCGCCCACGGACCCACCTCGACGCGAGCCGTGCCGTCGACGGGAACGGCGTACCGTCCAGCCGCGCCACGATCCGCAGTACGGCGTCCTCCATCTCCCGCGTGACGGGGTGATCGAGCTGCCGCAGCCAGGCCTGCTGACCGTACTTGCGGCCCCAGACGAGCACTGCGTCGCGCAGGTCGTGCAGCTGTACCCCGCGGTGATGCGTCCCGGTCCACACGTCTTCCAGCGAACGGCCGAGCTCCGCGTGCCACATCAGCGGCGGGAGATCCTCGACCACGATCGCCATCCCGACGTGGTTGACCGGGCTGTTCGTGGTCAGTTGGATAGCGCGATCCGCCGCGCTGTCCCCGCGGAACAGCCAAATGTCACCTGTTCGTGTCAGTTCCGTAGCGTCATCCAGTGAAATCCGGCTGTTCACGTCGCTAGGTTAGTCGTCATGAAGGTATGGAAGGTGGTAGGACTTGCGGGGCTCGTCGGCGTGGCCGCAACGGGCGTAGTCATCGCGCGGGGCGAGCGGAAGCGCCGCGCCTACACGCCGGAAGAGGTGCGGGACCGCCTCAAGACCCGGGTCAAGGAAGCGGCGAACGCCTGACTTCCCGGCCGGGCAGCCGGGACACGCCGTAACTCGGTGGTACGGCGCTGATCCCGCCTGCCCGGCCGAACTCGTTGCAGCACGCAACCACTAAAGGTTGTGCAGGGCAACGTCTTCCAGCCGGCCGGCGGTGATCGTCGCGGTCTGGTACGTGCAGTACGGCTGGCTCCGCCGGTCCGTCGGCGACCCCGGGTTCAACAGCCGCAACCCGCCCGGGCTCGTCGTGTCCCACGGGATATGACTGTGTCCGAACACCAGTAGATCGACCCCCGGGTACGCCGCCTCGCACCGCGCCTCGCGTCCCTTGGCCGAACCGGTCTCATGCACGACGGCAATCGACAGCCCGTCCAGGGTCACGCGCGCCACCTCAGGCAGCCGCGCCCGCAACTGCGGCCCGTCGTTGTTGCCCCAGCACCCGATCAACCGGGTCGCACGAGCCTCGAACTCGTCCAACAATCCGACGCTCACCCAATCGCCCGCATGGATGACCACGTCGGCACGCTCGATCGCCTCCCACACCGGCTCCGGCAGCTTCTTCGCCCGAACCGGCAGGTGAGTGTCCGAGATCAGCACGAGGCGCATGCGCCTACTCTCTATGCCCCCAGTGCCTCGATCAACTCCTTCTCCTTCGCCGGGCTCAGCCCGGCGCGTCGCTCCCGCTCCAGACCGAGCTCCCGCTCCCAGGCGAGCGCATCCTCCAGGAACTCCCGGCGCGGCCGATGCGTCAGCCCGGCTGCGGCCGCCGCCGCACCGCTCCGCGACGACCAGCCCTCGTACCCAGGCTCGGTCAACCACATCGCCAGCGACTCCGGCCCCATGTACTGCCCGACCTCCTGCTTCTCCAACCACTCCCGCGGCGCGAGCACGACCGGCCCGGTGTGACCGCCCACCTCGCGCGCCAGCTCGATCCACTCGCCGAACGGCACCAGCGGACCGCGAGTGTCGAACGTCCCCGTCCGGCCCTCGGTCGCGTTGTCCAGCAGCCAGCCGGCCAGATCCCGGACGTCGATCACGGACGTCGCCAGCTCGGGCGTGTCCGGCACCAGCATCGGCTCCTCCGGCGCACGCGCCGCCCGCGCGACCCACGTCCCCGATCGGTCGCTCCGGTCCCCCGGCCCGCCGATCAGGCCGGCGCGGGCGATCACGAGCCGATCCCCCACCACCTCCCGCGACGCGAGCTCGCTGGCGACCTTGGCCTCGCCGTACAGCTCCTGCTCCACCACATCCAGCTCGGTCGGCTCCCGCAGTACTGCGGTCTCGTCCGCGCCGGGCGTGTCGTATGTCGCGTAGGCGTTCACCGAGGACACGTACGTCCAGTGCTTCGCCTGGGCACCGAAGGCGGCCAGTGCACCCCTCACGAACCCTGGCTGCCAGGACACCTCGAACACGGCATCCCAGTCGCGCGGCGGGACAGCGTCGTACGCATCCGGGCTGCTGCGGTCGACCGCTATCAGGCTGGCACCGTCTGCGATGGCGCCGCTCTCGCCGCGTGCCACGCAGGTCACCGAATGTCCGCGCGCGACTGCCTGCGCAGCGATCTCGCGACCGAGCCACGCCGTACCACCGAGGATGAGAATCTCCATGCGGGCAAGCCAATCAGGCCCGACCGACAAAACCCAGACACCTCTGCCGAGGGCAGAAACGGCGCGTGATCCGCTGCCCGCGTCAGGTCACCGTAACCGGTCGGGCCTTGCCAGCCAGGCGATCCAGGCGCACTGTCGAAGGAGACATCCAGGGGTGAGTGTCACAACACAGGGGGAGAAATGGCTGGTTTCGTTCAGATCATCGAGTACCGGACGTCGAAGCCGGACGAGATCAAGGCGCTGATGGACGACTACAGCGCCAAGCGCGAAGCCGAGGGCGAAGGGCCCGCGCCGGTCCGCGGCATCACCTGCGCCGACCGGGACGAGTCCGGACGGTACTTCGCGATCGTCGAGTTCGCCTCGTACGAGGACGCGATGGCGAACTCCCGGCGGGCCGACACCACCGAGTTCTCGGCGCAGATGATGGCGCTCTGCGACGGACCCGGGAAGTTCTACAACCTCGACCTGACCGAGGAGATGAACTACCGCTGACCGGTCCCGGCCCAGGCGTATCGCGAGTCCGCCTGGGCCGGTACCGCGCCGGGTACGGTGTACGCCGCCTCGCCGAGGCGTACGCCGTACCTGGGCCACGCCCGGTGCCGGGAGGGGAAACGGCACCGAGGCGCGCTGTGGGCAGCTCGGGTCCGCGGCGCCGGATCCGTTCTGCGGGTCACTGACTGGTCAGCGAAAGACTCGGTACGACGTCCAGGCGGACGGCGGCGCGGCGCCGTGCTTGCGGCTGAACGCGCCCTCGGGCCCGAAGCCCCGGTCGGTGCCGAGGTCGCCGTCCGAGTGGAGCGGGTCGGGGTCCTGCGGCTCGGGCGCCGAGTGCAGGTCCGGCCAGGGCCGGGGTGGTAGGGACTCGCGGGGCGGCAGCCTGAGGTCGGGATCGGGACCCCGTTCCGGGTCGAGCCATTCGACCTCGGTGGCCCCGTTGTGACCGTGGATGGCGATGACGGACTCGATGCCGTCCCACACGGTCGTGGTCGGATAGTCGCCGTACCAGCGCAGCGCGACGGCTCCGTCGGTGAACTGCACTCCCTCGGCGACGGGCCCGGTGCCACTGACACCGGAGACGTCCTGATGACGGATCAACCGGAAACGACGGGAACTCATTTCGGCGCTACCTCCCAGAGCCGCTCCCCCGGCAACTTCCGCTCCGGACCGGGATCCTGGTCCGGCACCGGCTCGCTCGTCACCCGCAACCCGGCGAACCTGCGCGACATGGCCGCGGCGTACCGCTCGGCCAGCTCGGCCTCGGCCCGGTAGTCGGCAACCACATGGTCCCCGAACCAGACCCGCACCCGCCGCCGCTCCACCCGGACCGCAGCCGGGTGAGGATCACCACCGTCAGCCATCTCAATGCACCCGACACCGAGTCGAGCCGTTTCCCATCAGCGACCTCGCAACAAAACCCTTCACGTCAATCACTTCCACTTCCCTGTGGGGATGGGTTCACAGGTAGTGACGGCCACCTCAGCCGTTCATGACGCAACTCCCAAGAAAAATCTCACACCCCGTAAGGACCCCGCTCAGCCGACGACCCACGGGCGCCAGGTGTCGAGATCGGGGTCGTCGAGGGTCGTACCCGGTTCGAAGGTGTGGGTTCCGCGGCCGGGCAGGTAGGCCGCGACGAGAAGCTCCACGTTGTGCGACAGGATGGCCGGCACATCTCCGAAGGCCCCCACCAGCAATTCGAAGGCGAGCCGGGCCTCCTCGGCCTGTGCGGGCTTCCGGTTGCGAGCCTGGACGTCGACAACCAGCGGATAGTGATCCATCGCCTGCACTTCGTCGGGCTCCGGCTGGAAGGTGTTCGGCCCGATGTAGAAGCCGATGATCTCGTCGAACGTCCGCGCCCGGCCTTTGTACTGCAACTCACCGGTCTCGACCCGCAGGTCGCCGTTGAACTCGAGGCCGAGCACCTCCGCCACCCGTCCGGCGGCGTCCTCCAACGACCCCTCCATCGACAGAAAGATCTCGTCGCTGTCAGCCATCAGTTCTCCCTCGCATAACTCACCAACCGACCGTCACCAAGAATCACGTGCACCATGCTGGCCACCCTCGAGCCCGGCTGACTGGAGGCCCGCCGAAACGCTCGTTCCGCATCGTCCTCCGACAGCCCGATCCGGCGTCCGTCGATGACCACCTCGCCATCGGTTCCCGACTGCCCGCTGCCGCGGTTCATGTTCCGCTTGACCGCGCTGTTCTTCAGGCTCGTCGGCGTCTTGAACTCGACGACGACTCCGCGGCTCGACGCGGACCTGCGCACCATGACGTCGGGATTCTTGTGGTGCTGCCGGGTGTGGTCGGCAGGTCTGACATCGACGCGCCAGCCCTCCTCGGCGAGACGTTCGGCGATGACCAGCTCGTGTGGCTCGAAGGTCTCGTCCGGGCCGTAGAGGCCGGGCTCGAAGTCGACGTCGAGCGGTCGGGCGTCGAAAGCCGGGTCGAAGTCGACGGTGGGGAGGTCGGGGAGGTCGATGTCGACGACTAGCGGTTGGCGGCGGGGTTCTTCCGGGTAGTCGAAGGTGGCCGAGACCTCGTCCGTGGTGATGGTGAGGGTGGCGTGTTGCCACTTCTTGTTCTCGTTCTCGGCCATGGACTCGAGGAGGTTCTTGACGGCCTCGGTGAGGTCTACCTCGATTTCGCGGTCCTCGAGGAGGTGCTCGTTGCGTTTCTCGTCTTCTTTTTCGTTGCGTTCTTCGAACTCGATCTCGCCGGACTCGAGGATGGTGATTTCTACCTCGAGGGGGTCCTGCTGGTCGTCGCGGTCGTCGTCTTTCTCGTGGGCCTTGCGGTATTTCTCGAAGGCCTTGCGAGAGACCGTGACGAGCGGGGGTTCGTTGTCTTCGGCAACTTCTAGGTTTTCGTAGGCGAAGGTGAGGCGCTTGGTCCGGCCGAGGGAGTCCAGGTCGCCGGAGCCGCTGGTGAGTTTGTTGCGGTCGGCGGAGTCTGACGAGGGGCGGTTCGTTGACGGGCCTGCGGCGCCGACGAGGCCTTCGGCCCAGCCTCGCGCCTTCGGGGGCGCCATCGAGAGGTAGTGGGCGGCGGCCTCGCACGCTCGAGCGGCGGCGTCGAGTTGCTGGGCCGCGACGGTTGCCTGGCCGCGGGACGCGATCAGTGCGAGCTGGGCGTTCTCACGGCACCGTACGGCGGTGCGCTGGAGCTGCTCGACCACGCGTGGGATCTCGTCGAAACAGTCGACCAGACCGCGCGCGACCCGCTGCAGCTCGGACGGCAAGGGAGTCAGATCTGGTCGGCGTAGTTCTTGCAGCCGGCCGAGGCGATCTCGAGGGCCTCGGCGGCCTGTTCGACGGCCTTGCTCGCGGCCTCGAGGATCTCGGTGATGTCGCGATCGATACCGGTCGCGGTGCCCGCGATCAGGCTCTCCACCAGCTGGCTGTGCTGGGTGAAACGGAGTTTGAACCCGGCCAGACCGCCGGCCGCCTGCTTGGCCTCCATCGAGACCTGGTGCAGCTGTTCCTTGAGCCGCAGTACGTCGGACACCTCAACCCACTCCCAAACCTAGTTGCGCTTCTTCGGCAGCACGATCGCCGTACCCGCCACCACGACCGGTACCCCGATCCCGATCCACCACGGCAGACCGGCCGCCATCAGGACGAAGACCGCGACCGCACCGCCCCAGCCCCACCAGCGCGCGCCGGGCAGCCGCGGCAGTCCGAGCATCCGCGAGGCGGCCAGCATCGTGACAGCCGCGATCGCCGCGGCCTCGACCCCGGCCAGGAACGACCCGCTGAACACCCACACCAGCACGAACCCGACCAGCGCCAGGACCGCGCTGATGGTACGCCGCTTGCGCTGCTCCTGGAGCGCCCGGGCCGTGGTCCGCAGCTCCTCCAACTCGTCGACCGATTCGGCGAGCTGTTTGGTGATGCGCTCGGCAACGGTCTCGATGTCGTTCAGCGCGCGGATCTCGGGCAGCGAGTGGTTCGCCCGCTTCCCCTCGGCCGGAAGCCCGGCCCGCTGCAGACTCGCGGCCGCCTTCTCGGCGAGCGCGTTCAGCCGGGTCTGCAGCTTCAGCCCACGCTCGGCCATCGCGTCGGCCTCTGCCGCTGCGGTCGCCTCGGCCTTGGACTTGTGCGCGGTCAACCGGTCCTGCGCCTGCTGCGCGTCCGCCCGCGCCATCGCGACCGTGCGCAACGCCCGGACGTACTCGGACCACTCCTGCTCCACGGTCTTCATCGCCGCACCAGCTCCACCGTGCGCTCCACCTCGTCCGCCCGCAGCGCGGCGAACGGTACGACGACCTGTGCCTCAGGATGCAGCCCGTCCCACAACAGCCCCCGATGCGGCTCCGAAGCCCACCGCACCAGCGGACCGGCCACGGCACGTACGCCGTCCTGCGGGTGCCGTAGGAACAGATGTGTCGCCACGTTCGCCCGCCCGTACCCGAGGTGCTCGGTGCACACATGCATCCGGTTCCACCACCCGTACGTGATCAGCCCCTGCGCCGGCCCGTCCCGCACGATGTCCTGCAGCGCGTTCGCCGGACTCTCGAAGTACCCCTCGGCATGCAGTTGCATCCGCGGCACCCCGTGGAACCCGAACCCGAGCAGGTACGTCCCGCCGGCCTGGCCGGTCCGCATCGCCTCGCGTAACGCGAACAGCCGCGGCGCGATGTCGTCGTGCTTGTCCACGGTCTCGACCTCACAGCCGAGCTCCCGCAGCACGTGCACCAGCGCATCCTTGCCCTCGGCAACAGCAGGCGCCGAGTTCGTGCCGTCGACAAATACAAATCTCGGTGGATCCACAGCCGCGGCCGCCGTCGACACCGCGAGCCCGGTCAGCACGCCGAGCGCATCCGCCGGCCCGTCGCCCAGCACCAGTACGCCGGCACCGGGCTCGGGCCGTACCTCGACCGAGACCGGCTCCTCGGTCACCGCGATCGGCAACCCCGTCCACGGCCGACCCAACTCGGGCTTCACCGCCGCGGCAGTCTCGGCCAGGTGCGCAGGCTCAGCCAGATGGAAGACCCGCGGCGGGTGCGCCTCCGACCCCGCGCGCGCCCACAGCTCATGCCGCAGCGCGTCCAGTACCGGCTTGTCCGCGAAGCTCACCAGCACGTGCTGGTTGTCGTCCGGCGACCCGAAGTTCGCGTTCAGCACTGCCTCGCCACGGAACTGCAGCTCGGCCGCCGCCGTGTTCCCACTCCGCAGGATCGCCTGCGAGTCGGCCGGCGTGGTCTTCAGCGCGATCCGATACGGCACCTGCCCGAAGATCGAGTCCCGCCGCGTCGACAGCCGCTTCACGCCCTCGATCGTCTGCGTCGCCAGTACGACGTGAACGCCGTACGCACGCCCCAGCCGAACAAGCCGCTCCAGCAACTTGGCAGCCTCGTCGGCCAGCTCGTCGTCGTCCTCGAGCAGCACCTGGAACTCATCGAGTACGACGAGGATGCGCGGCGGCCGATCCGGGCCCGGCGCGAGCTCCGCGATATCGGCGACGTTCCCGTGCGACTTGAAGATCTCGCTGCGGCGCGCGAGCTCGTCCGACAGATGACGCAGTACGGCGAGACCGAACGCGCGATCGCTGTGCACACCGAGCACTCGCACCTGGGGCAGCCAGTGCGGCCGATCCGGACCCGGACCGAGCGCCGAGAACTCGACGCCGTGCTTGAAGTCGAGCAGGTACATCTCGAGGTCCGCCGGTGCGTAGCGCGCGGCGAGACCGTGGATCAGCACGAGCAACAGGTTCGACTTGCCCTGGCCGACCGCGCCGCCGACGAGGACGTGCGGGAGGGCCGGGTTGCCGCTGCGCAACCGGACCAGCGCCGGCGTGCGGTCGTCGTACCCGATCACGGCGCCGATCTCGTCCTTGACCGGCTGCCACCAGGTCAAACGGTCCGGCAGGGTCCGTTCGAAGTCGATGGTCGGCAGGACGGCGATCTCGGCCTGCTCGGCGATCACGTCACAGATGCCCGCGGCAATGGTCGCGTCGAACGGCGGGTCGAGCCTTGCCAGCGGCAACTGCGCGACCTCGACCCGGTCATTGCTGATGACAACGGGATTGAGGAGCTCGAGCAACTGTTTCGAGTCGACATCCAGCTCGGCCGCGGTCGAGGCGTCGTAGTGGACGAGGAAGCAGATCCCGCGCTTGCCGGCGGTCGCGGCCAGCCGGAGCAGATCGCGCTGGGCGAGCGTGTCGATCCCGGACGGGTAGTCGAACAGGATCACCAGCCGGTACGGATCGGTGACCTGACCGGTCTCCTTGAGCAGGTCCTCGAACCTGTCGTGCCCGAGCTGCGCCTGCCGGCTCGCTCGCAGCGAGGAGACATCGACCAGACCGGACAGCACCGTGTGCAGCTGCTCCGCCGTGTGCGTTGCCCTCGGCACCAATTGCGGGTACTTCGTGGTCAGGTGACCGAGCAGCCCCATCACCCCGGTCAGGCGCGGATCGAATGCGTCGACGCGGAGCCGGAACGGCTCGGCCGCTGCGATCAACCGCAACGCGGTGCTCTGCAGAAGGCGACGAGCATTCTCGTTGCGGTCAGCGGTGACCTTCCAGCCGTTCGTCTGGAGCAGCGGCGCGACCACCGGCGTACCGGCGTCCAACTCCCCCACGCGCACGTACGACGGGACGCCCGCGCCGACGAGCTGGCGCGAACGCCAGCGCGCATCGTTCGGCGGGATCGAGCCCAGGCCGGGCGCGAGCCGGTCCGCGAGCAACCGCGCCTTGGGCTCGGCCTCGGCCAAGGCCTCCGCGGTCTTCGCGTCCACCAATCCGCGCGACTCGCGGCGCGCGATAGCGGTCTGCTCCTGTAACTGACGATGCAGCCGGACGGCGCGCTGGTGCTCGCCCTGGGTCAGCCGCCGCGCGTTCTCCAGCAGCTGTGCCAGCGCGTGCTGCAAACCGCGGATCCGCGCTTCCAGGAGCTCCGGTGCTGCGTCTGTATTGCGCGCTCCGCGCGAAGCCGATCCGGGCATACCTCCCCCGTCAGGCTCCTCCGTCACGAGCACCGCCCTTCCAAACTTGCCCCGCGACCGTACTGATTGCCTGGTGTAACCATGTCACACCTGTAGTCCCATCCGTCACTCCAGGCATCAGCGGTCTCACCCAGTAATCCGGTGCTAGTCCGGCGCGACGATCTCGAGCTCGTAGCCGTCGGTGTTGTGGAGGAAGGCGGCGTAATGCTGCGGGCCGCCGGCGTACGGATGGCGGTCGGCGAACATCAGTGTCCAGCCGTGTTCGGCGGCCTCGTCGACAACGGTGTCGACGTCGGCCCGGCTGGCCGCGTTCAGCGCCAGGTGGTTCATCCCGGGGCGCATCCGGTCGTGCTCGGTGGCCGACATGGCAGGGCTCTGCTCGACCACGACGTACGAGCCGTCGGAGGCGATCCAGGTCATGCCGCCGGGCCAGCCGTCACCGTCCTTCCAGCCCAGCCGGTTGAGGACCCAGCCCCAGCTTGCGACGGCCCGGGACAGGTCCGGGACCCAGATCTCGACGTGATGCACCGCGGCGACCATCGCAGCATTATCTGTGCTCGACAGAATGGTTCGACACCGCCGTCGATACTGCCATCGAGATCGCCCCGGAGATGACCAGCCAGACCAGGGCGGCGAGCAGCCAGGGCCACCACGGCCGGGCCTGCGCGGCCTCCGCGACCGCCTTGCCGAACAGGCCGCCGCCGGGCGCGAAGACGAACACGAGCAACACCCGCGCAATCCTCGTCTCCCTGGTCATTTCTTCATTGTGAGAGGCGGCCGCCGACCCTGCAGAAACCTTGGCGTTTCGCGCCCCTTCACCTTTCTGTCTGTGGCAGGGTCTACCGTCTCCGTTGACAGTCGAGGGGAGGTCATGGTGAGCACCACCCGGATCGAGAGCACGGCGTACGGCGCGGCCGCGCTCGAGCGCCTGCAAGCCGTTGTCGCTGGGCTGAAGGCCGACGATCCGATGACTCCTGTGACTCTGCTGCTGCCCAACAACCTCGCCGGCGTGATCGCCCGGCGCCATCTCGCTCGCTCATCCATCGGCGGGCTCTATCTCGCGACCCTCGAGCGGCTGGCCGAGCAGATCGCCGCCGGCACGCTGTCGCCCCGTCGTCCGGCGACCCGTCCGATCGTCGCCGCCACCTGGCGGACGGCGCTCGCGAAGGCGCCCGGCATCTTCCAGGACGTCGCCGAACACCCGTCGACAATCCAAGCGCTTGCATCTGCCCATCGCGAGCTCCGCGACCTCACCGATCCCGCGCTCAACAAGGTCGCCGGAGCTTCCGCGCTGGGTCCGGATCTGGTCCGCCTGCATCGTCACGTCACCACCGAGCTGGCCTCGGACTGGTACGACGAGACCGATCTGCTCCGCGCCGCCGCATCCCGAATCGAAGCGTCGCCCGAGGTCGTCCGCGAGCTCGGCGCGCTCGTCCTCTACCTTCCGCAGGAGCTGACGCAGTCCGAGGCTGCCTTCGTGGCAGCGCTCGGCGACGCAGCGGCCGATCTCACGGTGATCGTTGGTCTGACCGACGTACGCCGAGCCGACCGCGCCGTCCGGCGTTCGCTCGAACGAATCGGGATCGACCTGCCGCGGTCGATCTCGAAGAACTACCCGGTCGCGACCGAGATCCTCAACGCGTCCGATGCCGACGATGAGGTGCGTTGCGTCGTCCGCGATGTCGTGTCGGCGTTGGAGCAAACGCCCGTGCATCGGATCGCGGTGCTGTACTCGGCCGCCTCGCCGTACGCGCGTCTGCTGCACGAGCACCTCGGCGCGGCGAAGATCGAGGTCAACGGTCCGGGGACGCGGCCGGTGCACGAGCGGGCGATCGCGCGGACGCTGCTCGAAGTGCTGGCGCTGGTGGATCAGGACCTGCCGCGTGCGGATGTGTTCCGGGCGCTGGCGAATGCTCCGACGCGCGACTTCGGCGGCGAGCGGATCCCGGTGCCACAGTGGGAGCGGATGTCGCGGGCAGCCGGGGTGGTGCGCGGGGACGACTGGGACACCCGGCTCGCGCGGTACGCCCAGTCCGAGCGACGGACGGCCGATCAGGAAGAGGCCGCCGAGGATCCGCGACCGGCGGCGGTGCGGCGCGCGCAGTACAACGCGACGACGGCCGAGCGCTTGCATGCGTTTGCTTCGACACTGCGGCGACGGTTGAACGCGCTGGCGGAGTTGGAGACCTGGGCCGAGCTGTCGGAAGGGGTTCTGCAGCTCTTCCATGATCTGCTCGGTGACTATTCGTCCCTGCCGATCGAGGAGCAGTACGCCGCTGCTGCGGTCGAGGGATCGTTGACGGGGTTGTCGACGTTGGACGAGCTCGGTACGCCGGCGAGTCTGGCGGTGCTGCGCGACGTCCTCGATCTGGAGCTGCAGCAGTCGTTGCCTCGGGTCGGGACGTTCGGGACTGGCGTTCTGGTTGCGCCGCTGTCCGCGAGCATCGGGTTGTCGGCGGACATCGTGTACGTCGTCGGGCTTTCGGAGGATCTGTATCCGGGGCGGGTGCACGAGGATGCGCTCCTCCCCCATCGGGTGCGGGAGGCGGCTGCGCCCGAGTTGGCGTCGTTCCGGGATCGACTGGACCAGAAGCAACGGCATCTGCTGGTGGCGTTCTCGGCGGGTGCGCGGGTCGTGGCGGCGTTCCCGCGCGGGGATCTGCGGCGATCGTCACGGCGGTTGCCGACGCGTTGGTTGCTCGGGTCGTTGCGGGAGCTGACGGGTGATCACGCGCTGCCGGCGACGCAGTGGGACAGGTACGACGAGGTGCTGCAGACGTCGGCGTCGTACGCGGGATCGTTGACTCTGGCAACGATGCCGGCGACGGAGCAGGAGTGGCAGACGCGGGCCGCTGCGGCCGGGCTGTGGGTGCAGGACGGCGTACTGGTGCGGGCTCGGGAGCTGTTGCGTGGCCGGGGTTCTCAGGCCTTCACCCGTTTCGACGGCGACTTGTCCGGTGTGTCCGGGCTGCCCGAGTACGCGGTCGAGGACCGGATCGCGTCGCCGACCTCGCTCGAGTCCTATGCGACCTGCCCGCATGCGTACTTCGTCGAGCGGTTGCTTCAGGTGGAGCCACTCGAAGCGCCCGAGGATCTGCTGGTGATCTCGCCGGTGCAGATCGGGAACCTGATCCACAACAGCCTCGATGCGTTCGTGACGCGCTTGTCCGGCTCGCTTCCGGCGTACGGCGAGCCGTGGACTGCGGAGCAACGCTCGCTGTTGTTGGCGATCGGGGCTGATCTGGCCGAGCAGTTCGAGGCGGAAGGGCTGACCGGGCATCCACGCTTGTGGCAGCGCGAGCGGTTGCGGATCCTCGGCGACCTGATGGTCCTGCTCACGGATGACGATCGCTGGCGCGCGGAGCGGTCCGCGTCGGTGGTCGCGAGTGAGCTCCGGTTCGGGTTCGACGGCGAGCCTCCGGTGGAGATCCCGGTGCCTTCGGGCCGGGTGCTGTTGCGCGGGTCGGCCGACAAGGTGGACCTCGGCGCGGACGGCACGATCTATGTGACGGACGTGAAGACCGGCGGCTTCTCGCGGTACGAGGGCATCGAGTCGGATCCGGTCGCGGGCGGGACCAAGCTGCAGTTGCCGGTGTATGCGTACGCGGCCCGGGCCCGGCTGGGTGAGCCGGCCACGCCGGTCGAGGCGTCGTACTGGTTCGTCCGCCGCGGCGGCAAACGGATCCCGGTCCCATTGACTCCAGAGGTCGAGGAGCGGTACGTCGACACGCTCGACGTGATCGTGTCGTCGATCGCGGCCGGGTACTTCCCGCCGAAGGCGCCCGAAGTGCCGGACTTCCTGTGGGTGCAATGCCCGTACTGCAACCCCGACGGCATCGGGCACAGCGAGGTCCGTGCGCGCTGGGACCGGAAGCGTCACGATCCCGTCCTGGAGCGGCTGGTGCGACTCATCGATCCGACTGCGTTGGAGGCCGGCGATGAGTGAACAGCTGCTCGACGGGGCCGCACGCGATCGGATCCGTTCGGACACCGAGACCACGCTGTTCGTCGAGGCGGGGGCTGGGTCCGGGAAGACGCATGCGTTGGTCGATCGCGTGATCACGCTGGTGCTGCGGGACGGCGTACCGCTGCGGACGATTGCCGCGGTCACCTTTACCGAGAAGGCCGGCGCGGAGTTGCGGGATCGGCTGCGGGTCGAGTTCGAACGGGCGCGGAAGGGCGACGCTCGGGAGCTGGCCGACGCGGCGCTGGACGATCTGGACTCCGCCTCGATCGGAACGCTGCATGCGTTTGCTCAGCAGATCCTGCTCGCGCATCCGATCGAGGCCGGGCTGCCGCCGCTGATCGACGTACTCGACGAGGTCGGGTCGTCGGTTGCCTTCGAGGAACGCTGGGCCGAGTTGCAGCAGCAGTTGCTCGACGACGACTCGATCGCCGAGCCGCTGTTGCTGGCGATGGCGGTCGGGGTCGAGTTGAAACATCTTCGGTCGCTCGCGCGGCTGTTCGGGAACGACTGGGACTTGATCGCCGAGCGCGTGCTGGTCGATCCGCCTGAGCTGGTCGCGATGCCGGACCTGACCGGGCTGATCGCCGCGGCCGCGCAGATCGGTGGGGTGGTTGACTCGTGTCTTGATCCTGAGGACCGGTTGTTGCCGAAGCTGGTTCAGATCCGCGAGCTCGGTCTGATGCTTGATGCCGCTACCGATCAGGAGACGCAGCTCGCGATTCTGCAGACGCTGCGCGGGTTGAAGGTCGGGCGGATCGGGCGCAAGGAGAACTGGCCGGACATCACCAAGGTGCGCGGTGATTGCACCGAGGTGGTCGAGGTCGCCGGTTCGCTGGTCGAGCTGCTGCTCGATGCTTGCCTTCGGCACCTTTCGCATTGGATCGCGGAGCGGGTGCTGGAGTCGGCCGAGCTTCGTCGCGGGGAGGGGCGGCTGGAGTTCCACGACCTTCTGGTGCTGGCTCGTGATCTGCTGCGGCGGGATGCGACTGTTCGCGGGGAGCTTCAGGAGCGGTTCGAGCGGTTGCTGCTGGACGAGTTCCAGGACACCGACCCGATCCAGATCGAGCTCGCGGTCCGCATCGCCGGCGGTGTCGACGCCGATGCCGAGGACTGGCGCGAGGTCGAGGTGCCTGACGGCCGGTTGTTCGTGGTGGGCGACCCGAAGCAGTCGATCTACCGCTTCCGCCGCGCGAACATCGCGACGTACCTCACCGCCCAGGACCTCCTCGGCGAAACCGTCGCCCTCACCACCAACTTCCGCACGGTCCCCCCGATCCTGACCTGGATCAACACCGTCTTCGCCACCTTGATCCAACCCCAGGAAGCCGCCCAGCCTTCTTACCAATCCCTGGCGCCCCACCGCACCAGCCCCACCGCAGCCACCACCATCGCGGCGCCGTCCCGCCCTGGCACCACGTCCCCCGCGGGCACCGCTTCGTCCACCCGCCCGGGCACCGCTTCGTCCACCGGCCCTGGTACCTCATCGGCGGTCCGCCCGGGTCCGCGTGCTCGTTCTCGAGCGGCGGATCAGCCCGCCGAGCCCACCCCGGTCAAGGGCGACCAACTCTCGATGTTCGACGACCCCATCCTCGACGAGGACCCGGCGCCCACGGACGAGCAGCTTGCTGACGTGGCGACTGTCCTGCAGTTCCGTCGGCGGGGCGACTCCGTGTCGGCCGACGTACCACCGGACCTCCCGCCCGAAGAGGAGGACCCGTCCGCCGGCCCCGCCGTCACCATCCTCGGTGCCGAGCCGCATGACGACCTCCCCCGCGCCCAAGCCTCCGTCCTCCGCGAGCGTGAAGCCACCGACGTGGCATCCGTCGTCGAGCAGGCCCTCCGCGAAGGCTGGCTCGTGTACGACGACCGCGCCGAATCCTGGCGCCCCGCGGAGGCCGGCGACATAGCCGTACTCGTCCCCGCCCGCACCTCCCTCCCGTTCCTGGAAGACGCCCTCGACCGCGCCGACATCCCGTACCGCGCCGAGGCCAGCTCCCTCGTCTACCAAACAGCCGAGGTCCGCAACCTGCTCGCCTGCGCCCGCGCGCTCGGCGACCCGAGCGACCAACTCGCGCTGGTCACCACACTCCGCTCACCGCTGTTCGGCTGCGGCGACGACGACCTCTACACCTGGAAACGCTCCGGCGGCTCGTTCACCCTGACCGCCCCCGTCCCCGACCAGCTCCTGACCCACCCGGTCGGCGACGCGATGGAGTGGCTCCGCCGTACGCACTACGCCGCTCGCTGGCTCACCCCCAGCGAGGTCCTCGCGAAGATCGTCGCCGACCGCCGCATGCTCGAAGTCGCCGCGATCGGCCCGCGAGCCCGCGACGCCTGGCGCCGGATCCGCTTCGTCGTCGACCAGGCCCGCGCGTGGTCCGAGGTCGAGCACGGCGGCCTGCGTTCGTACCTCGCCTGGGCCGCCCACCAGGGCGAAGAAACCTCCCGCGTCGCCGAGGCCGTGCTCCCCGAGACCGACGCGGACGCCGTACGCGTGATGACGATCCACGCCGCGAAGGGCCTCGAGTTCCCGATCGTCATCCTCTCCGGCATGACCGCGGCCCCGAACCGTCAACGCGGCGTCCAGGTCCTCTGGCCACCCGACGGCGGCTACGCCGTGAAGCTCAAGTCGTCCGTGCAGACCGAGGACTTCGACCTCGTGCAACCGGTCGACGAACAGATGGACGACTACGAACGCCGCCGCCTCCTGTACGTCGCCGCGACCCGCGCCCGCGACCACCTGATCATCTCGCTGCACCGCTCCGGCAACCGCCGCCATTCCAGCAACGCCGAGCTGCTCGCATCCGCCGGCGGCGTCGAGGCACCGCACTCCACCTTGTTCAGCAGCCCGCCCGTCCCCGACCGCGAACCGTCCGGCAGCCCCGACGTCACCCCGCCGATCTCCCGGACGGAGTGGGAGACGCGAGCCTCCGTGGCCCAGGCCGCCAGCCGCGCCCGTTCGGCCCAGAGCGCGTCCGGCCTCGAAGGCACCGGCCCGGAGGTTGTTCTCGGCGATATCGACCCCGGCACCGCCAAGGCCGCCCGCAGCCTCGAAACCCCACCGTGGACCAAGGGCCGCTACGGTACGGCGATCGGCCGCGCGGTTCACGCCGTACTGCAAGTCGTCGACCTGTCCACCGGCGCCGGCCTCGAATCCGCCGTCTCCACGCAATGCCTGGCTGAGGGCGTACTCGAGTACGCCGACGTCGTGACCGCGCTCGTCCGTTCGGCGCTGGCATCTGATGTGGTGAAACGGGCCGCAGCCCGCGAACACTGGCGTGAGTCGTACGTCGGCACCGTCCAACCCGACGGCACCGTGCTCGAAGGCTTCGTCGACCTCATCTACCGCGAGGACGACGGCCGTCTCACGATCGTCGACTACAAGACCGACGCCATCCCCGCGGCGGCGCTGGACAGCCGGGTCGCCTACTACGCTCCACAGCTGCTGGCGTACTCGGAGATCCTGCCCAACACCGGGCCGCCGATTCTCCTGTTCCTCAACCCCAGCGGGGCAATCGAGCGACAGGTGCCCTAGGCAAATTTTTCGCTCAGGTATCGCCGGAGGATCCCGATCCAGCCGTCGAACGCGTCGAGGTGGGCATCGTGGCTCGCCGCCGGAAGGTCGGCGCGCCGGGTGTCCGGTCGGCGCCGGATCAGTTCGTCCTTCTGCTCGGCGGTGAACATGCCGTGCTCGGCGAACACGGCCAGCGTCGGGACGGTGAGGTTCTCCCATTCGGTCCAGCGATCTTCCTGAACGGCGGCGATCGCGGCCTGCATGATGTCGGGGTCGAATCGCGGCCGCAAGCCGTCGGGTGCCACTTCGAGATCGTTGACCCAGGCATCCGTCAGCGGCCTGTCGCCGAGGAACGACCGCGCCGCCGCCTCGTCGGCGAACGGCACCGGCCACGAGGCGAAGTACCGACCGATGTTGGCCGGCCCCTCGGGCTCGTCGTCGCCGGCGACGTGGCCTTCGAGCATCACGAGCCGATCGATCAGATCGGGGCGCGCCGCGGCGGTGAGGAATGCAGTGTGCGCGCCCATCGACTGGCCGATCAGTCTGACTCGTTGACCGGGCAGGAGTTGTTCGATGACCGCGATGACATCGCCGACGTACGCGCTGCGCGAGACGTCTGCCGGCCGGCGGGTGCTGCGGCCGTGGCCGCGCTGGTCGATCAGCAGCACCCGGAACCGGTCGGTGAGCGCGTCCGCGGTCGGCAGGAGCTCACGTGAACTGCCCGCGAGTCCGTGCAGCAGCACCACCGGCGGCCCGTCGCCACCGCGATCGGTGACGGCGATCTCCGTGTCCCCGCGCTGGATCATCACCCTCAAGCCACCACCTTCACCGCGAGTACGACGATCAGCACGGTCGACGCCAGCGCAGTCATCAGCTTCCCGAGATGACCGGTCAGCAGGCGCCCGAGCAGCGCGCCGCCGCCTGCCAGCAACAGCTGCCAACTCGCCGAGGCCGCGAACGCCGCGACCACGAACACGATCCGCTCTCCGAACCCCGCGACACCCGATCCACCCAGCACGAGAGCGGCGAAGTAGATCACCGTCCACGGGTTGAGCAGCGTCATCCCGAGCATCCCGAAGTACGCCGTCCGTACCCCGACCGGCGTCTCCTGCTCGATCACCGCGAGCCGCTGCGCGCGATACCGCCGTACCGCTTTGACCGCGCCCATCACCGCAAGCCCGACCAGCACGACAACAGACGCCCACCGCAACGGCCCGACAACCGGCACCAGCAACGGCGCCAACGCCGTACCAGCAACTGCCGCCACCGCGGCATACACGCCATCCGCCGAGGCAACCCCGAGCGCAGCAAACGCCCCGATCCGCAACGAACTCCGCGCAGTCAACGCAACCAAGTAGGTCCCGACAGGCCCGACCGGCATAGCAACCCCATACCCAGCCAGCACCCCCGCGACCACCACCCCAATCACAACTGCCCGAACGCCGACCCCAATCCCCACCCACCCTGCTGCTGAACCCAAGCCACAACGGCCGCAGGTTCATTGAGCAACAGGAGATAGGTCGTAGTCATGCCCACATCATGAAGACCGGCGTGTCCGCCCTCAACAGAATTACGGCTGTGTGGGTGCCTCCGCGGTCGCGGCGATCCGCGCCGCGAGCTCGTCGGTGATCGGATACGGCCGCTCGCGCGGCAGTTCTGCCTCGGCCGCCTCTGGCGACTCCTGGGCCAGGTCACGTATTCGTTGCATCTCGGCGGTCACGTCTTCCAGGCCCGTGATCCACTCGCCGACATATCGGCGTACTGCATCACCGGACAAGCCGACCTGGATCGACCGGACCTCGGGCGTCGGTGTCAGCTTCACCGTCTGCTCCGGATCCCATTGAATCCGCACAGGCGCCGACTCCATCGCCTTCCGCCAAGCGTCCTCGGACTCATGGAACCCGGCCTCGTAATGCGACAGCGCCGCGTGCGCCAACGCCCACTCGAAGCCCGCACGCGTCAGGTGAACCCGCAGCACCCGGGTCTGCCCGGGCTTCGTCCCCCAGCCCGACCGGTACGCCATCCACAGGAACGACGGTTTGATCCACGTCATCCGGCTCATGCCGAACGGCTCCACGAACGTCCCCGCAGCCAGCGCCGGCTCGGCGATCTCCGGCGGGTACGCCTGGTACACCGCGATCGTCTCGTCGTCGTACAACGCCCGGATCTGCCGAAAGACCATGGCGCCGATCGTCGCATGCCTGCGCTCAGTGGGTGAACTGTTACTGAGAGTCTATAGAGAGCGACGACTGCGGGGCCGGATGGTTACGGGTTGTGGAGAACGGGAAGTGGGAGTGGCGTGCGGGGGGCCGTGGAGTCGCTACGATCTGCGGAAACAGTGTGTGAGGAACGTTCGAATGATGGTCCGCCCGCTGGCGGGTCTGCCACCACAAGTGTGAGGGTGTGGCTCATGAACATCGGTACCCGGAAGATCGTCGTCGACGAGGCGATCGCGCAGCTGCGGCTGTACGCCGAGACGAACGGCGCCGTGCTGCAGTACTACGACGGGCTGCCGGGGATGACCACCGTCGGTGGCTCCGACCCGAACCAGGTCACGTTCGAGGACCTGGGCCGGACGATGGTGATCGGCAGCGATCTGCGCGCGCTCGACATCCCGTGGCTGCTCGAGGTCGAGGCGGAGAAGGAGTTCGCCGCGATCCCGGTCGACGCGCGGCTGGAGGACGCGGAGCGGGGTAGCGACCTGTTCGAGGCGGCGATGGCGCTGGACGACAAGTTCACCGGCCACCGCGGGTTCGGGCACGCCAAGAAGTCGAAGCTGCTGCACCTCAAGCGGCCGTACCTCTTCCCCGTGACCGACAGCTTCATCCGGATGACGTACGGCACGGCGTCGGCCGGCTCCGAGTTCCTGTCCGCCGTCCGCGACGACCTGGTCAACCCGGCCAACGTCCGCGACTTCAAGCTGCTCCAGGTCCGCCTGATCGCTGAGCCGTCCACGAGCGCAGCCCGCCTGCTCGGCGAGGTGCCGACGCTGCGACTGCTCGACATCCTCGCCTCGCTGCTGGGTGAAGCGAAGTAGTTAGAACACCCCGAGTCGCGCGAGCGGCTCGACCAGCTCGCGCTCCTCGTACGAGAGGTGCGACAGGAGCGTGTCGTCGAGCAGGTCGACGGCGGCACGCAACCCGTCGATGCTGCCTGATCCGTCAACCAGAGCGACGAGAGCCTTGTCGACTCCTTCGAGGACGTCGTGGATGATCTTGTGCTCCTCCTGCAACCGGTCGACGACCGGCACGAGCTCCGGGTCGGCCCGGCGCAGATGCGGGAAGAGTGAGGCGTCCTCGATCGAGTGGTGCGTGGTAACGAGCCGGCAGTAGGACTCGCAGTACGTGCCGAGGGTCCAGTTGTTCTGCCGCATCGTCATCGTGTTGATCGCCGAACGCGCCGCACCGACGCCCATCGTGCCCGCGGCGACCTGCTCGACCAGATCGCGTACCTGCTCGAGCTCGGCCCGCAGATGGTCGTGTACGTCGATCAGATGCTGCCCCGACTGCAGCTGGTACGGCGTGTAGGTCCGCGCCGGATCCAGCGCCGGCCCGGTCGGCCGCACCGACTCGTCCAACAGCTGCACCGAGCTCCGCTTCACCGCTGGAGGTGGTGTCGGAACAACCCCGAAACCAGGCTGGCCAGAGACAGCCACAGGAGCAGCAGTCTCCACGGCCGTGTCGACCGGCGTACGACGAGCAGCCTCAACCGCCTCGCGAACACCTGCCGCGACTTCGGCGAAGCGGCGGATGTCGTCAGGGTTGTCTGACGCGAGGATGTATGTGCTCATACCCTCCTCCAGCGTCAGCCCCGTGAGCTGGTCGATCCACAGGTGCTCCGGGCCTTGCAGGAACCCGCCGTTGCCGTTGAAGCGGCCGGAGATGTTGTACAACCGCCGTACCTCAGACGGATCCCGTCCGGCCTCCAGCGCCGCCTCGTCGATCAGCTTGTTCATGGCCGCCAGCTGCTCCGGACCGGCGTACCCGCTGCTCGGCAGCCACCCGTCCGCGAGCCGCCCGGTCACCGCAAGCATCCGCGGCTTGTACGCACCCAGCCAGATCGACACGTCATGCGCCGGCTCCGGACCTCGCTTGGCACCGGCAACTGTGTAGTGCTTGCCGGCCAACCGGATGCCACCGCCAGCGGGTGTCCAGACCTCGCGGATGATCGCGATGGCCTCCTCCAGCGCAGTGATGCTCTGCCCGGTCGTCAGCCGCGGCCCACCGTTCGCCGCGACCGCATCCAGGAATCCGCCGGCGCCCAGCCCGAGCTCCACCCGCCCACCGGTGATCAGGTCGAGCGTCGCGACACTGCGCGCAAGGACGACCGGGTGCCGCAGCGGGAGATTGGCGACGTTGGTGGTCACCTTGATGCGCTGCGTCTGAGCCGCCACGACCGACAGCAAGGTCCAGGCGTCCATCAGGCGCGGCTGGTACGGGTGGTCCTGGAAGCTGACCAGATCGAGTCCGACCTGTTCGGTCAGCTGGGCCAGCGCGATCACGCGGTCCGGGGTGTCGACCGCCGGGGTCAGGAACGTGCCGAAGACCAGCTCGTGGCCGTAGTCCATGGTTCACCTTCACCTGTCGAAGTTGGCTCGGGAGCAAAACTACTTCGGCAGGCAAATAATCTCAACTACAGAACATCTACTGGCGGACGAGCAGCTCGAAGGCTTGCACAGGACTCAGCGCAGCACCCCGCGCGTACGCCGCCTCGTACGCCGCCTCGCCCAGCACACCAGCGGCGGCGACCGCCCGATCGAGGTCCTCGGTCTCGGTCGCGGCCATCAGGTAGTTCTCCGACGCCCGCGTTGCGGCCGCAGAGCCCAGCAACACAGCTGCCAGGGTCTTGTCCGGGTGGCACGCGGCAATCCCCTCCAGCGCCCAGCACATCCCGCGCAGCGAGTCGAAGTCCACCGACACCTGGAACGCTTCCATGTGCAGCGCCAGCGCGTCCTCGAGCCGGCCCTGGAGCTCCCGGACGAACCCCAACTCCTCCAACACGATCGACAGATACAGGACCGACTCCTTCTGCAGACGCGCGGCATCGATCAACGCCTGCAACCGCTCCGAGGCCTCGTCCAATGCGCCCGTACGACGGGCCGCGAAGCCGAGCACGAGCTCTGCCAACGCCTGCGTCGAGCGCTGCCCCTGTTCGGTCGCCAGCCGCAGCGCGCGCTCGCCGTACGTCCGCGCCGACTCGTAGCGCGCCTGCCGGATCGACGTCCAGCCGAGCATGCCCAACGCGCTGGCGACCTCCGGCCATAGTCCGAGCTCCTCCGCGGCCTGCACGCCTTCGAGATGGAGCCGCTCCGCCTCGTCGAACTCACCGACAAGCTCAGCGTGCGCTCCGAACCAGCCTGTCGCCTGCAGCACACCCCACCGATCCCCCAGCGCTCGGAAGATCGTGATGCTCTCGCACGCGCTGTCGTAGAGGGCCGGCAGGTCCGCCCGCACATGCGCATGCTTCGCCCGCGCAGCCAGCACGGCCGCGACACCCCACTGGTCCTCGTCGGAGTCGAATCGCTTCAGCGCCCGGTCCAGCATCGCCTCGCACGTCGGAAGGTCTCCGGCGTCACTGGCAGCATTGGCGATCCACCACAGCCCCATCGCGTCTGCACCATCCACCCAGCGGTCCCGCTCCGCAGGGGCGTCAGGGTGGCCGAGCAAGTACATGTACCCGGCCCGCCACGCCCCAGCCCGAGCAGAGCCCGGCACAGCCTCCAGAGACCGCATGGCCTCAAGGTGACGCCCACGCAGGAACCAGTACCAGGCCAGCGCATCGACCAGCCGCTCAGCCAGGTCCAGCTGACCTGTGGCCACAGCTCGATCCAGTGCGGTCCGGAAGTTGGCGGAGTCCTCGTCCAGCAGCTGCAGCCACCGACTCTGCTCACCACCGAACAGTCCCGGCCGCGCAGCCTCGGCCAACGACACGTAGTACGACAAATGCCGCTGATGTGCAGACTCCAGCTCACCAGCAGCTCGCAGCTTGTCGACGCAGTACGCCGCGACCGACTCGAGCAACCGGAAGCGAGTCCCCTCCACTGGTACGACGAGCGACCTGTCGACCAACCGCACCAGCACATCCAGTACGTCGTCCTCACCACACACAGCAGCCGCCGCCTCCGCAGTACAGCCATCTGCGTGTACTGCGAGGCGCCGCAGGACGGACTGCTCTTCCGGAGCGAGCAGCTCCCAGCTCCAGTCGATCATCGCGTGCAGAGTCTGCTGTCGCGGCGCAGCGCCCCGATGACCCGTCGCCAGCAACCTGAACCGGTCATCCAGCCGCGCAACGAGACCACGTACGCCCAACGCACGCACCCGCGTTGCGGCGAGCTCCAACGCCAACGGGATCCCGTCCAGCCGCCGGCACAGCACTGCAACATCAGCCACGGTCTCGTCGGTCAGCGCAAAGCCACGTGACGCTGCAGCAGCACGAGTCACGAAGAGCTGCACCGCACTACACGCGCTAGCCTCCTGTGGGCGGAGCGAAGGCAGCGGCACCTCCAACGGGGGAACGCTCCACACGACCTCACCAGCCAGCCCGAGCGGCTCGCGGCTCGTTGCCAGCACGCGGAGCCCAGGGGCAGCCGCCAGCAACCGATCCGTCAACGCGGCAACGTCCTCGATCACCTGCTCGCAGTTGTCCAGGACCAGCAACCGCGAACCCATCACTGCGGCCAGTCTGTCGACCGCAGACGAGCCACCGGTGTCACGGAGATCCAGCGCGGCCTGTACGGCGTCAGTGAGCGAGTTCGCGACCGACAACGCATCAGGTGTGATCGCAGCCAGCTCGACCAGCACGACGCCGTCAGCGAACCGGTCTGCCGTGGCAGCCGCTGCAGCGAGGGCCAGCCGGGTCTTCCCCACTCCCCCGGGCCCCGTCAGCGTGACGAGGCGAGATTTCGCCAGACCGGCGTCAACGTCGGCGAGAGCGTCATCGCGACCGATCAGCTCGCTGAGCGCGGCCGGCAGGTTGTTGCGCGCATGCGGCAGGTCTTGCGTGAGGATCGACTGGTGGAGGGCGACCAGCTCAGGGCTGGGATCCAGACCGAGCTCATCGAGCAGCAGGTCGCGCAGCTCTGCATAGCTGTCCAGTGCCTCACTCTGACGGCCGGCACGATAGAGAGCCTTCATGTGCGCGGCCCGCAAGCCTTCGCGCAGCGGGTGCTCCTTGACGAGGGCTGCGAGATCCACGACCGGCAGATCTGCCTGTTCGAGCACAGTCAGTCGGAGATCCGTCAGCCGAGCCACGGCGGTCTCGACGAACGCGTTGTCCGCAAAATCGGCGTACGCCGGACCACGCCACAACGCCAGCGCTTCATCGAGCGAATTTGCGGCCACGAGCTCGCCGAAACGCAGTGCGTCGCAGTTGGCGTCGGACACCGACAACGAGTAGCCGGCCGGGCCGGACTGCACCAGCGAGCGGCTGCCGGGCTCCGCGTCCTCGAAAGCCCGTCGCAGCTGGGACACCTTCGCGGACAGCGTCCCGGCCGGGTTGCCGGGCACGTTGGAGCCCCACAGGTCGTCGATGAGGCGGTCCGCCGGCACCGGGCGACCCTCATGGACAAGCAGGTCAGCCAGCAGTGCACGCACCTTGAGGCCCTGGACGACCACGGGCTCCCCCGCGTCCGTCCACGCCGTCACCGGTCCGAGCACCCCGAAACGCATGAGGGCACCCTATTCCGGCCCGGCTGAAAGAACCGGAAAGAAACCGTAAACGCCTTCCGGCAGAGTCTTCACCAGACGGAAGGAGGCAGGAAATGCGACTGGCAGTGATCATCGGCAGCACCCGGAGTGGCCGGTTCGGACCGACCGTGGCGCACTGGCTGGCGCAGCAAGCAGCCAAGCAGTTCGAGGTCGACCTCCTCGACCTCAAGGCCGCGGACCTCCCGACGACCCTGCCGGACACCGACGACGAGACGCCGGCACAGGTCGCCGTACTGGCTCCGAGGCTGGCTGCGGCGGATGCGTTCGCCGTCGTCACTCCGGAGATCAACTGCAGCTTCCCGGCGTCACTGAAGACCGCACTGGACTGGTACTACGAGGAGTGGCACGCCAAGCCCGTCGCGATCATCAGCTACGGCCGGGAGAGCGGCGGCTGCTACGCCACTGCTCAGCTGCGGCAGGTCTTTACCGAACTCCAGGCCGTCACGATTCGCAACACCGTCTCACTGCCCTGCTACTGGGAGCAGTTCACCGCCGACGGCGGCTGGCCCAAGCCTGCCGCCGGTTACGAGGCACAAGCCAAACTCATGCTCGACCAGCTCGTCTGGTGGGCCGAAGCACTCCAGGACGCCCGCACGCGGCGTCCGTACAAACACTGAAAGGGACAGACCCATGAGGAAGCTGATCGAATCCACGTTCATCACGCTCAACGGCGTCATCGAGAAGCCGCAGCGCTGGAGCCCGCCGTACTGGGACGACGAGCACGCGGCGTACTCGCAAGGCCTGATGGAGGGCGTCGACGCCCAGGTGCTCGGCCGCGTCACGTACGAAGGCTTCGCCGACGCGTGGATGCAGCGCGGCGGGGACCCGTTCACCGACCACTTCAACGCGATGCCGAAGTACGTCGCGACTCGCACGCTGACCGAGTGGAAGTGGAACGCCCAGCCGCTCGAGGGTGACGTGGCCGAGGCAGTCCGCCGGCTCAAGGAGGAGGACGGCGGCGACCTGATCAAGTACGGGACCGGGTCGTTCTCGAAGACGCTGCTGGAGAACAAGCTCGTCGACGAGTACCACTTCTGGATCTTCCCGGTGGTGGCCGACGGCGCGAACATGTTCCGCGGCGACAACATCGACCTCACCCACCTCGAACTGCTCGGTACGACGACATTCAAGTCCGGCATCGTCGTCCACAAGCTCGGGCCGAAGGCCTGACCCGGCGTTCCTTCCGGCCCGCACACCTCGACAAAGGTGTGCGGGCCGGACGCTTGTTTGCGCATGGCCTGGGTACCGGACGGTGCACGGGGGGATGTGAGGCGGCGCTGGGGACCGTCTGCCCGGGGGTCTCTGCGATCGCTGCGCCATGCGCGGTCGCGGGCCCGTTCAGCCAATCGCACTGGAGTTCTGATGGGTACCGTCCTGACCATCGTGATCATCGTCGTCGTGGTACTCGCGGCGGTGGCGCTGTTGTTCATGTATCAGCGCAGACGTTCGGGTGAACTGCAACAGCGGTTCGGCCCGGAGTACGAGCGCACTGTCGAGGAGTCGGGTGACCGGCGCGGCGCGGAACGTGAACTGCGCAGCCGGGAACGGCGCGTGTCGAAGCTCGACATCACGCCGCTGAGCCCTGGATCCGCGAGCGCTTATGAGGCGGAGTGGGCCGAGGTACGGCAGAGCTTCGTCGATCGTCCGGCCGGTGCGGTCGCGGACGCCGATCGCCTTGTCCTGCGGATGATGCGCGAGTCCGGCTACCCGGTGGACGAGTTCGACCAGCGGGTCAACGACATCTCGGTCGAGCACCCGGAGGTGGCGGCGCACTACCGCGACGCACACCGGGTCGCCGTCGCCGATTCCCGGGGTGAGGCGGGCACCGAAGACCTGCGCCAGGCGGTCACCGCCTACGGCCAACTGGTCGACGCTTTGCTGCACGACAGCACGGACCGCCACACCCGACCGACCAGCGCTGAGGAGCAAGCATGACCACGTCAGACGACCGCCGCTACGACACCGACCTCGACTCCGCCGCCAACAACTCCGCCCTGAACGACCGCGTGCCCGAAGACGACCGCCTCGCCGACGACCGGGTGGCTGATGACCGCCTGGCCGACGACCGCGTGATGGACGACCGGGTGGCCGACGACCGCGTGGCTGATGAGCGCGTGGCTGATGACCGCGTGGCTGATGAGCGTGTGGCTGATGACCGCGTCGCTGATGACCGCGTGGCGGATCGTGCGGACAGCGGTATGACGGCGACGCCGGCGGCCGACGAGCCGTTGGTGGCCGAGGAATCGGTGGTCGACTACCGCGCCCGCTGGGAGGTCATCCAGCAAGGGTTCGTCGACGACCCGCGGAAGGCCGTCACCGAAGCCGACACGCTGGTCGACGACGTACTGAAGAACCTGTCGGACAGCTTCGAGCGCCAGCACCAGGGCCTCGAGCAGCAGTGGTCCGGCGGCGAGCCGTCGACCGAGGACCTGCGCTCGGCGCTCCAGCGCTACCGCGCCTTCTTCCAGCGCCTCCTGACCCTCTGAGACAACTATCGGGGTGCGGCCGACGACGGCCGCACCCCGTTCAGTTGCCTAGGGCGCGATGTTCTGGTTGAGATGGAACACGTTGGCCGGGTCGTACTTGCGCTTGACCTCGACCAGCCGGTCGTAGTTCTGCCGGTAGTTCTCCCGGATCCGCCCCTGGTCGTCCTCGGCCATGAAGTTGATGTACCCGCCGGCCTCGGAGTGCGGCGCCACGTCGTCGTAGTACGAGCGCACCCATTCGATCCCGGCCTCGTTCTGCGCCGGGTCCGGCCACATGCCGGCGATCACCGTGGCGAAGTTCGCGTCGCGATAGGCGAACGCGGTCCCGTCCGGTGTGACCCGGTGGCAGGCGCCGTTGATCGGGTAGATGTGCACGGTCGAGTTCACCGCGGGGAGACCGGGCGCGTGCCGCAGGTGCGCCTGGATCGCCTCGTCGGTCAGCTCGGTGACGAAGTTCGCCTTCCAGTAGTGCTGCAGGCCGGGCGGCACCAGCGCGTCGAACGCACCGTTCAGTGCCGGGTACGGCATCGGTCCGACATGCTCGGCCATCACCGGCGCGAACTCGCGGAACTTCGAGATCTGCGATTCGCCCTCCTCGAGGTCGCCGGCCCAGCAGCCGACGATCGCGGCGAACGGCTCACCGTGCCGGTTCTCCGGGATGAACGGCAGCGGCGGCGCGATCTGGAACGCCGGGAACCCGCCCAACTGCTCCGGCGCGTCCTTGATCAGCTCCCGGAACCCCGTGAGTACGGCGGCCGCATCGGACATCTCGAAGAACATCGGGCCGCCATAGATCATCGACACCGGCGCCAACCGGAACTCGAGCGCGGTCACGACACCGAAGTTGCCGCCACCACCCCGCAGCGCCCAGAACAGGTCGTCGTTCTCCTTCTCGCTCGCGATCAGGAACTTCCCGTCCGCGGTCACCACGTCGGCCGAGATCAGGTTGTCGCAGGACAACCCGAGCCCGCGGGCCAGGTACCCGATCCCGCCGCCGAGCGTCAGTCCGCCGACGCCGGTGGTCGAGATGATGCCGCCTGTCGTCGCCAGCCCGAACGCGTGCGTCGCCGCGTTGAAGTCGCCCCACGTCGCACCCCCGCCGGCTCGCGCGGTCCGGTTCACCGGATCGACGCGTACGTTGCGCATCCCGCTCAGGTCGATGACGACACCGTCATCGACCGTGCCGAACCCCGGCACGCTGTGTCCGCCGCCGCGCACCGAAAGTTCCAGATTCTCGGTACGGGCGTAGTCGATGGCCGTCATCACGTCGCCGGCGTTCTCACACCGGACGATCACCTGCGGCCGCTTGTCATGCATCCAGTTGTTGACGCGGCGCGCCGCGTCGTACCCGTCGTCACCTGCTGTGAAGACCTGTCCTCTGGTGTTTTCCCGCAGGTCCTCTATCGCACTCATGTCCGCTCCCCGAACTGTCGCCTGTCGCAGATCGGCGCGCGTATGCACCACACATACGCCACCGCGCAGACCGGTCATCACCGCCGGGAGCAGCGCGAAAATTCTCTCCCCAGAGAGCGACTGAACCCCCGACGGGCACCCGGCCCTCCCCCAGACCCCGCCCGTTCACCCACGACCTTCCCAAGCCGGATCGGTTTCGTCAATCCCATTGTCAAAGCCGAGCAGCCGGTTCCGACCAGGAGGTAAACCAACACCCGGAGGACATCATGCGGAAGATCATGTACTACGTGCACCAGTCGCTCGACGGCTTCATCGAAGGCCCGAACGGCGAGTTCGACTGGGCCGAGCTCGGGCCGGAGCTGGGCGACTACTCGATGAGCCTGACCGAGCGCGCCGACCTGTTCCTGTACGGGCGGACGGTCTGGACCATGATGTCGTCGTACTGGCCGAACGCCGAGTCGATGAACCCGGACGAGCACGCGATCCAGTTCGCACCGGTCTGGCGCAGTACTCCGAAGGTCGTGCTCTCGACGACCCTGGAGAGCGCCGACTGGGACACCCGGATCGTCCGGAAGGCCGAGGAGATCCGCGCGATCAAGGAGGAGCCGGGCAAGGACATCCTGCTCACCGGCAGCGCGAGCGTCGCCGCCGCGCTGACCGAGCTCGGGTTGCTCGACGAGTACCACGTGATCGTGCACCCGGTGATCCTCGGCGGCGGCAAGCCCGTCTACCAGCCGACCGAGCGCCGCAGTCGCCGCCTGGCGGACACTCGATCGTTCGACAACCGGACTGTGTTGCTTCGTCACGACCTCGTCTGAGGCAGCGTGCTGAGAAGACGAGCTTCAGCTTGCTCGAGGTGGTGTGCCAGGTGGCCGGCGGCCGCGGCCGCGTCGCCGGCCGCGATGGCTTCCAGTACGGCGGCATGCTCGGAGGCGACCGTCGACGGCTCGACCTTCCGGTGGGCCTTGTACTGGCCCATCGAAAGCTGCACCTCGCCGATGATCAGCTCGTGCATGCGCATGAGCCGTCGACTTCCGACCGCGGCAACCAGGGCCGTATGGAACATGATGTCCGCGTCGACCTGGTTCTCGAACAGGCGGTCGCGCGCGGCGTACTCGATCGCGACCTGGGCCCGCGCCGCGTCGGCCGGCACCTCACCGGTCGCGGCGAGCGCGGACACTGCCGCCTTCTCGATCGTGATCCGGCTGAAGAACAGATCCCGGATCTCGGCCTCGTCGAGCACCGGGACGACCGCGGTCTTGTGCGCCGTCCGCCGCAGCAGCCCGAGCGCCGTGAGCCGCTCGAGCGCAGCCTTGGCGGTCGGCCTGGCCACGTTGTACTCCGTGGCCAGCCGGACCTCGGTGAGCTTCTCCCCCTGCGGGATCTCGCCGTTCACGATGCGCTTGCGGATCGACTCGTAGAGTGCGTCGGTCAGCGAGGACGGCCCGAGCTCGAGATGAACCATCAGACCACCTTAGTAACCCGCAACCTTGTCAACGATGTTGTGCAACGGCTCGCCCGCGACGAACCGGCGGATGTTCTCGGCAACGATCTCCCGCGAGCGGCGAAGATTGCCGTCGCTGGTGGCGCCGTTGTGCGGCGTGACGATGACGTTCGGCAGCGACCAGAACGGGCTCTCCGGCGGCAACGGCTCCACGCCGTGCGCATCCAGACCGGCACCGGCGATCTGCCCCGTCCGCAACGCCTCCAGCAACGCGTCGTCGTCCGCGATCCCGCCGCGCGAGATGCAGATGAAGTACGCCGACGACTTCATCCGCGCGAACGCGTCCCGGTCGAACACCCCGGCGGTCGTCGGCGTCCGCGGTACGGTCACGACCACGAAGTCGGATTCGGCCAGCAACTGATCGAGGTCGCACAGCTCATCGACGTACGGCGACGGCTGGTCCGGGCGACGCCGTACGCCGAGCGTCCGCATGTGGAACGCCTTCGCCTTCTGCGCAAGGTCGAGGCCCGAGTTGCCGAGACCGTAGATGCCGACCGTGCGCCCGACGAGCTCGGCGTGCCGGTAGTGGTCCCAGCGGTGCTCGGCCTGCGCCCGCATCCACCGCGGTACGTCGCGGCTCAGCATGAGCATCAGCAACATCGAGTGCTCGGCCAGCGGGATCCCGCCGTTCCCGGCGCTCGACGTCAGGACGACCGACGACGCACGCATCTGCGGCGTCAGGTCGGAGTCCACGCCGGCCGACGGGCTGTGCACCCAGCGCAGCTTCGGCGCCTTCGCCAGCACGTCCGGCGACACATGCGCGACCACCGCCTCCATCTCGCCGAAGACGTCCGCGGCGTCGTCGAGCGAGTCGACGAACCGGATCCGCGTGCCCCCGGCCGCTTCGACGTACGCCGGTGATTCTTTGCCAACGACAACAATCATCAGCTCATATCCTCAGATCTTGTCCCGGCGCAATGTCCGATAGAGCGCCGAGTGGTCCAGTTCCCCGTCCCCGTCCGCGATCGCCGCGCTCATCAACTGCTGCGTGGCCGCGGTGTTGGGCAGGGCAAGATCGAGCTCCGCCGCGGCCTGGATCGCGAGCCCGAGATCCTTACGGTGCAGGCGGATCCGGAAGCCGGGCTCGAAGGTCTCCGCGATCATCCGCTCGCCGTGCACCTCGAGGATCCGCGAACTAGCGAACCCACCCATCAGCGCCTGCCGGACCACCGCCGGATCCGCCCCCGCCCGCTCCGCGAACAGCAACCCCTCGGCCACCGCTTCGATGGTCAGCCCGACGATGATCTGGTTCGCGACCTTCGCGGTCTGCCCCGCACCAGGGCCGCCGATCAGCGTGATGTTCTGCCCGAGCACGTCGAAGAGCGGCTGCGCCCGTTCGAACACCTCGGGCCGTCCGCCGACCATGATCGTCAGCGTCCCGCTCCGCGCGCCGAGCTCGCCACCGGACACCGGCGCGTCGAGGTACTCGCAGCCGAGCTTCTCGATCAGCTCGGCGAACCCGATCGTCGCGGTCGGCGAGATCGAGCTCATGTCGATCACCAGCGAACCCGCCTGCAGTCCCTCGGCCACCCCGGCCGGCGCGAACAGAACCGACTCGACGTCGGGCGTGTCCGGCACCATCAGGATCACGACCTCGGACCGCTCGGCCACCTCCTTCGCCGAACTGCACACGTACGCGTCGACCTCGGTCCGGCCGCGGTAGACCGACAGCTCGTGGCCCGCAGCAATCAAATTGTCGACCATCGGACGACCCATCACGCCAAGGCCGACGAACCCGATCCTCATGCCTCACTCCAATCAACGTGCACGACTTCGAGCAGTCCCGCCGTCGGGATCACGATCTCCACCCGTCCGTCGACCACGTTCGGTACGACGTCGACCCCGGCGACGAGCAGCCGTACCTTCACCCGATCCGTGGGTACGGCGATCGACACGGACTGCGGCGGTAACGGCAACGTCTCCCGGATCGGTCCGCGCATCGCCATCGGGTTCGAAAGGTTGACCAAGGCAACCGCCGTACCGGAAGCACCTGTGTAGACGGCGATATCCACCAACCCCGCGCCTTGTACGGTCACGTCCGGCGTCTTCCCGAGTGCCCAGGAGACGGCATTCGCGATCAGCAGCCCATGATCGGATTGCAGCGCCTCCCAGAAGATCGCGCCGATATTGAACGGGAAATACACCGTCCGGCCACCGGCAGCGTTCTCCGTGCAAACCACCGCGGGCTTGTCCGGAGCCTCCCGCTGATAGACCTCCTCCATCGGCAGATCCGGGAAGTCCGGGATGAACCGGAACGGCGCCGCCTCCTCGCTTGCCACCCCGATGATGTGGGTCCCGCCAATGATTCGCGTCGCACCGTCGAAGCCTGCGTTCAACGGATGCGCATCCATCAGCGCGATGTAGTTGTTCTGCACGCGGCGACTCGGCTCCGCCAGGCCGATCCCGAGCACGTCCCCCAGCCCGAAGTCGGTCCGCTTGGACCCGTTCTCGTCGTACAGCGAGCTCTGGTACGCCGCGACCAGCGACCCGCCGCCCTCGACGTACGAACGCAGTACCGCGCACTGCTCGTCGCTCAACCGCTCGGCGTTCGCGAGTACGACGACCTTGAACGCGCGCAGGCGTTCCAGCGACATGACCTTGTCGGAGACGAACTCGAACGGGAGCCGCGCCTCGACCAGCGCCTGGTAGAACCCGTCCTCGTGATCGTTGCCGCCGCTGTCGAGCAACGCGATCTCAGCGGTGATCCGCAGATCACGCAGGACCGGCTCGACCGTCGCGTGCAGGTTGAAAGCCTCGACAACCGGCTCGACCCAGCGATCGTCCTGGATGGTCGCGTTGAACTTCGTGAACCACGGCAGCGCACCCTGCGCGAACCCGTCGACGATCCACGTCTTCGTCTCCTCGACCGGCGCGACCGAGTCCTTCCAGCGGTACTGGTGCTCCGGCCCGACCGAGGTGATCAGCTGCACCGGCCGATCCGGATACACCCCACGATTCCGCTTGCCGGCCCGGCCCGCACCCCATGGCGCCTCGATCCCGTGCCGGCCTTGTTTGTCGACGATGAACAACGGCGACACTGGCTCGGCCAGGTCACCGGCGAGATCGCGCGCCGCGAGTGCGCCCAGGTTCGGCACGAACCGCGCGTGCGGCCGGAGATCCCGGACCGCTTGATCCCAGATCCCGACCAGTTCACCCAGTCGCCGATGCCGCCAACTGACGTACTCCGGCCAGCCGTCGCCGTGCTCCTCGAGCGGCAACTCCAGACCGCACTCGTCGCGGAACGACTTGCGGGCGCCCTCGCTGTACGAGATCCCGCCGTACCCCTCCCACCGGTTCGCGAAGACCGCATCCACGTCGTACTCGCGGACGATCTCGCGGATCACCTCGGTGAGGAACTCTCGGTGGTGCGGCGTGAACGCGCACGTCAGCCAGACGCCCGGGTACGCCCAGTGCTCGATCGGGTTGCCGCCGCGGTCGCGGGCCAGCCATTCGGGGTGCGCCTCGGCCGCGTCGGCGTGGATCGCGTGCGGGTCGACCCGGGCCATGACGGTCATACCGAGACTGCGGGCGCCCTCGACGAGCGTGCCGAAGGGGTCGGTGTCGGCGAGGAACTTGCTGCGGTAGTGGTACTCGAGCTGCGTCGGGTAGTAGGCGACGTACCCGCCGGCGCTGATGCAGGTCGCGTTCGACTTGCTGTCGCGCATCAGCTGCAGCCAGAAGGCCGCGTCGAAGTGTGCGGGATCGTCCTCGGCCAGGGTGATCTGAGCCCAGCGGGTGGCGGTCCGAGCCCAGTTGTCCATGAGAGAAGATTGTTAGACAAGAATGCACGCCTGGCAAGAGCTGGTGTTAGCCTCGCACGATGGAGTATCGCGGCCACGAGCTGAGCGCGAACGTGTCGATGCTGTTCACCGAGCTGCCGTATCCGGAGCGATTCGCGGCGGCCGCACAGGCCGGATTCCGGGTCGTGGAGTCGTGGTGGCCGTTCGCCGTACCGGATCCGTCGGCGGCCGAGATCGACGACTTCGTGCGGACGGTGCGAGGCGCCGGGGTGACGTTGGGTGCGTTGAACTTCTACGGCGGGGACATCGCGGGCGGCGAGCGTGGGGTCGCGTCGCACCCGGATCGGCAGGAGGAGCTCGCGGCCAACGTTTCGGCGATGGTCGGGATCGCCGAAAGGACCGGATGCCGGTTGTTCAACCTGCTCTACGGGCAGCTCGATGATCGCTGGTTGCCGGACGAGCAGGCCAAGACGGCATTGGACGCGATCCGCTCCGCGGCCGCGGGTGTCGGCGCGCTGGGCGGGACGGTGTTGATCGAGCCGCTGACCGAGGGATTGAACGGTCGCTATCCGCTGCTCACCGCCGACGACGTGCTGGCGGTCATTCGTGGCGTGGACGCCGACAATCTGTCGCTGCTGTTCGACACGTTCCACCTCGGCAGCAACGGCGTCGACCTCCTTGCGACCGCGGCTTCGGTCCCGGTCGCGCACGTCCAACTCGCCGACAGCCCTGGCCGCGGCGAGCCCGGCTCCGGGTCGCTGCCGATCGCGGCGACGCTCGACGCGTTGAAGGCGGCCGGCTATCAGGGCGTCGCGGCCTGCGAGTACAAGCCGACGACGGACACCCTCACCAGTCTGGCGTGGCTCGACTAGCCGCCTCGGTCAGCGCATCCGCAACCGCTGCTACCGCAGGGGTTCTGGTACGACGGGTCAGCAGGAAGACGGCTCGTCCGACAGCTCCTTCGGCCGGCAGTCGTACGGCGACACCGGGCGCACCCTGGCCGATCACCAGATCCGGCAGCAACGCGCCGGCGCCCGTCGTACGGACGAGTTCGAGCAGGATCAGGAAGTCGTCGGAGCTGTAGCGGAGATCGGGCTCGAACCCACCGAGCTCGCGGCACACGCGGACGTGCATCTCGCGATGCCCGGTCCCTAGTTGGCACGCCGCCCAAGGCAGGTCGGCGAGGTCAGCGATCGGGACCCGATCGGCCGCGGCCGACGGATGGTCCTCCGGCAGTACGACGCGGATGTGTTCGCGAAGCAGATGTTCGCGCAGGAGATCCGTGTGTACGGCGCGCGGCTGGCCGTCGTACTCGTCGCCGACCATCACGTCCAACTGCTGCAGACGAAGCGCGGGCGCGGCCTGCTCGACCTCGAGCTCGGCGGCCTCGACGCGGATGTCGGGGTGTGCCTCCGCGAGGCTGCGAATGGCCGGCGCGACGACGCGGATGAACGCGGACTGGAACGCCCCGATCCGGACCACGCCGGCGACTCGACCCGCGGCGACTGCGGCCAGCTCCGCCTCGGCCGCCTCGACGCCGTCGAGGAGCGTGGTCGCGTGCCGGACCAGGACCTGGCCCGCGGCGGTGAGCCTGACGTTGCGGCCGACGCGTTCGAGTAACGGCGTACCGGCCTCGCGCTCCAGGACGGCCAATTGCTGGGAGATCGCGCTGGGCGAGTACCCGAGCGCGCGGGCCGCGCCGTGGACCGTGCCGCGGCCGTGGACCTCGCGCAACAGGCGCAGCCGATGCAGATCCATCATTCGTTCAGCTTAGCTTCACAATGCTGTCCGTGAAGCCGCGATGGACGTGAACGGTCCACTCGTCCGACCATCGATGTCGTGGGACGCCTTTTCTGCCTTCTTTCCGCCGCCGCCTTCGGAGTCATGGCCGTGTTCGGCAAGCTCGCGTACGACGCGGGCGTTTCGGTCGATGCGCTGTTGCTCGTCCGTTTCGGCCTCGCCGGCGGGCTGTTGCTGATCGTTGCGCTCGCTCGCGGTTCACTGCGCAATCTGCCGCGACGGGCTGTGCTGACCGGGTTGGGCATGGGTGTGTTCGGCTACGCCGCCCAGTCCGGGCTCTACTTCTCTGCGCTCGCCCGGATGGACGCGTCGCTGGTCGCGTTGATCCTGTACCTGTACCCGATCCTGGTGATGGCCGCCGCGATCGCGCTGCGGCGGGAGCGGGCATCGCGCCGACGGGTGTGGGCGTTGGCGATCGCGCTGGTCGGGATCGGATTGGTGCTGAGCGGCGCGCTGGCCGGCCGGTTCGATGTGGTGGGTGTGCTGCTGGCGTTGGGAGCACCAATCGTTTACACCGGGTACATCCTGGTGGGCGATTCGCTGACGGCCGACGTACCGCCGCTGGCGTTGACCGCGCTGGTGTGCACCGGGGCCTTCGGCACCTTTCTGGTCCTCGGGCTCTTCCGGGGAGTCGACCTGGGCTTCGCGCCGGTGGGGTGGCTGTGGCTGGCGGCGGTGGCGTTGATCAGTACGGTCGCCGCGATCCTGCTGTTCTTCGCGGGGATGGCGCGGGTCGGTCCGTCGGTCGCGTCGATCCTGTCGATCTTCGAGCCGGTCGTGACGGTCGCCTCGGCGGCTCTGGTGTTCGGCGAGAAGCTCAGCGCGACGCAGTGGATCGGCGGCGCGCTGGTGCTGTCCGCCGTACTCATCGTCCAGTGGCGGCCCCAATCGTTGCCGGAACTTTCGCGGACTTCACCGAAGGCCACGGCAGACTTGACGGTATGAGCCGGATGGCGTGGGCGGGAGTCGTCGCGTTCGTGACGACGACCGCGATCGGCTGCACCACCGACGACGCGGTACCCCCTGCGCCGCCTTCGACCGCGACCTCCCCGACGCCCACCACGTCATCCGTCTCCACTCCCCCGCCCTCAACGCCTCGGCCCAATCCGGTTTCCTTGCAAGCGTTGATGGCCAAGAAGTACAACGGCGGCGCATTGAAGTTGGACCGGGTGCTCGCCCGCAACTCGGCGTACACCCGCTACCACGTCACCTACCGCAGCGGTTCATTGACGATCTCCGGCATCATGAACGTCCCGGCGACCCCGGGCCATCATCCGGCGCTCGTCCTGAACCACGGCTACATCGATCCCGCCGTCTACACGAACGGCCGCGGCCTCATGCGCGAGCAGGACTACCTCGCGCGTCGTGGGTACGTCGTCCTGCACACCGACTACCGCAACCACGCGGAGTCCTCGAAGGACCCGAACGCCGAGCTCACCCTCCGCCTCGGCTACACCGAGGACGCCATCAACGCGGTCCTCGCGCTGAAGACCTCGCCGTCCGTCGATCCCGCGCGGATCGGCATGCTCGGGCGATCGATGGGCGGCGGCGTCACGTACAACACGCTCGTCGCCCAACCAGGGTTGGTGAAAGCCGCCGTCGTGTTCGCGCCGGTGAGCTCGGACGCCGCCGACAACTTCAACCGCTGGACCCGACCGGAGCGCCCGCTCGCCGCCCAACTCCTGCGCCGGTACGGCGAACCGTCACGCAATCCGACGTTCTGGCGGAACCTGTCCGCGGTGAACTTCTTCGACCGGGTGACCGAACCGGTCCTGGTCCATCACGGCGAGTCCGACTCGACCTGCCCGATCGCCTGGTCGCGTGAGAGCGTCGCCGCGCTGAAGGCGGCCGGGAAGAACGCGACGCTCTACACCTATCCCGGTGAGGAGCACGCGTTCGGCCCGGCCTGGCCGACCTCGATGGCGAGGACGGTCACGTTCTTCAAACAGCACGGGGTTTGATCGCGCTGACGGCGTGCATCGTCAGCGACATGTGGAAGGCGCCACGATCGGCTGCTTCGCCGAGAGTCTTCGCGAACGCTTCGGCCTCTTCCGGTGTGATCACGCCAGCCTGCAACGAGGTCAGATGCATCATGCCGACGAATCCTTGCCGCGCGCCGGCCTGCGGTTCGAGCCACGTCGCGGCGGTCTCGCCGGTGATCTCGAGGCCTGCGTCGGCGAGCAGTCCGCGCAGTTGGCGGCCGGAGTACGGGTTCGCGGATTCGCGGAGGAAGTAGTCGACCATCCGCTGCAGTACGTCGGGATCGGCCGGGTGGATGATCGCCGTACCCCAGTCGGTGTCGATCAGCGCGATCCGGCCGCCGGGCCGCAGTACTCGCGTCATCTCCTGCACGACCACGGCGGGATCGTCGACGTGCTGCAGGACTCGCTCGGAGCGCAGTACGTCGACCGACTCGTCCTCGAAGGGCAGCGCCTCGGCGTGGCCGTCGACGTACTCGACGTCGGCGCCTGCTGCCCGTCGTACCGCCTCGGCTCGCAGGCCGGGGCTGGGCTCTACCCCGATCGCTCGGGCGCCCAGCTCGTGGAGTGCGACGACGTCCTCGCCGGTGCCCGAGCCGACGTCGACTGCGGTCTCGCCGGCCGTTGGTGCGAGCTGGTCGAGTGCCCACGATTTCAACGAGCGTACGGCGGGCCGGGCCGCCATCTGGTCCAGGATGAACGCCTGGCGGTCGACGTTCTGCTCGGCCACGTGCGCGGCCTTGAAACTGCCGCGCTCGGTGACGAACCCCGTCCCGCCCGGCACTTCGGTTTCGGTCATGCTGATCTCCCCCTATCAGTACGCCCGAGCGTAGCGCCGGGCAGGTCTCATGGAAGTGGTTGCCACTCGTTGTCGCGCATCCGGAGGATCGCCCACCCCACCGCGGCGAATCCGGCGGCCTCGAGGCCCCAGCCGATCAGGTCGAGCGTGTGACTGCTGACGACGACCGCGGCCACGAAGTGGATCGGCTGCGAGACCATCACCGCGACCGCGGCCCAGCGCGGACCGACGTGTGAGCGCCACATCGCGATGCCGAGCAGGATCGTGCCGAGGACGTGTCCGATCACGAACACGAAGCCGGCCAGGTTCATCGAGCCGTGCGTGATGTCGGCGGCCTTCGCGATCGACGCCGGGTCGAGTCCCGCCGTACCCGCGGACCAGGTGAACACGTCACTCGACGCCGTCCACGGCAGGGACAGGTACCCCGCGACCATCAGGACCACCGCGACCGCGGTCAGCCACGGCGTACTGCGACGCGTCAGCCGGCCGACGAAGTACACGCCGGGCACGAGCGTCAGGAACGCGATGTAGCCGAGCCACAGCACGAACGAACTGCGATCGAGATTGCCGACGATCTTGTTGACGATCGTCGGTACGTCGTCAGTCGTGTTGTACGGCAGGAAGTAGCGGAGCAGAGCCAACGCTGCCGGCCCGATCGGCAGGATCAGTGCGGCCGACCATCGCCACAGCGGGCGGATGTCTGCGTGCGTCGCCGGCGTGATTGTCTGCGTCATCGCGCACCTGCCAACTCACGCCGCGGCAGCAGCACCGCTACTACACCGACGATCGTCGCCCCGACTCCGACACCGGCCGCGACAACCGCAGCTGCAGGTACGTCGGAGGCGAAGAATGCCGGCACCGCCAGCAGCGCGGACGCGATCCGCAGAGTGATCAGCGGAGCGAGCGCCCACCGCTTCCCGCGCCACGCGAGTCCCACCAGCACCAGGCTGAGCAGCCCGATCACGGCCGAACCGATCGCGATGCTCATCGGCGGGTGATCCCCGTCCGTCGTCAGCGGCGTGGACAGATCCGCCACGCCCAGCAGTCCGAGCAGAACCAACCCGAACTTGTTCATCTCAGTACCCCCTCATCAGGTGTTTCCGACTGCCCAACCGTCGCTCGCCGGGCGGGGTGCGGGCCTGGGGATGCGCTCCCTGCGGCTCGGGCGGTTCCCCGGTCCGACCGGGACCGCGATCCCGAGACGCCGGGAACCCTTTTGGCGCACACTTCGGGTATGACCACCACCGCGACGAGCCGACGGGGCCTTGTCGGCCTGCTCGCGGGCTTCGTCGTCGCGGAGGTCGCGGTCGCCGTCGGCTATCTGCTGGCGATCGGCTGGGGCTGGCACGAGCTGGTCGACTCGTTCATGGTGACCAACGGTCTGATGGCGCTGACGTTCGGTCTGTGCGGCGCCGTGATCGCCTGGCACCGGCCGTCGAACCCGATCGGCTGGCTGTTCCTCGCGGACGGGATCGGTCACGCGACGACGCCGCTGGCCGGCGCGCTTGCGCAGTACCTCGCTGACACTGGCGCCTCTGTTGCCGCTCAGCGTGTGTTCGTCACGATCTCGATCGCCGCGTGGCCGTGGTCGATCGGGCTCTTCCTGCCGTTGGCGTTGTTGCTGTTCCCGACCGGGCGTCTGTTGTCGCCGCGGTGGCGTTGGGCGGCGCTCGGGATCATCGTCACCGCGCCGCTCTTCGTCGTGGAGATGGTCGGCAGTGGTGATCCGATCTCGCCTGATCTTCCGCGTGGTTACCTGGCGATTCCGTCGTACGACTCGCTGCAACCGCTGTGGACGGTGGCCGAGCTTCGCAACCTCGCCGCGATCCTGCTGGCGGTTGTTTGCCTGATGATCCGGTATCGGCGCGCCGACGAAACGGGCCGACGGCAACTCCTGTGGTTGCTGCTGGCATCGGTGATCGCGATCCTGTTCGTCACACCGTGGGCCTTCGTTGCCGGTACGCCGATCCTTGTGTTGCTGGCGATTCCGCTGATACCGATCGCGGTGGCGGTGGCGATCGTTCGCTACCAGTTGCTCGATATCCGGTTGGTGATCTCTCGGGCGCTGACCTGGGGGTTGCTGTCGCTGGTTGCCGTTGGCATCTATGCGGTGCTGGCGGCGCTGCTCGACTCGCTGATCGCCTCGCAGGTCGGACGGTCTGCGGCGGTCACGGTCTTGGTCGCGTTGATCATCGCGCCGGTTCTGCCCCGGTTGCAGCAGCTCGTCGATCGGGCGCTGTACGGCGATCGGCACGATCCGGCGCGGGTGGCATCGCGGGTCGGCGAGCAGCTGTCGGCGGGGCTTCCCGGCGTTGTCGCCGCGATCCGGTCTGCGCTGCGTCTGCCGTACGCCGCGTTGACGGTCGACGGCGACGTGATCGCGATGGACGGCAGACCGGGTGATGTTGTGGCGGTCGAGCTTTCGTACGGCGGGGAGGTGGTCGGGTCGCTCGACGTCGGCGTCCGCTCGGGCGAGTCCAGCTTGTCCTCGGCAGACCGCAACGTCCTCGCGCTGGTCGCCGTACCCCTCGCTGTTGCTGTGCACGCAACCCGCTTGTCTGCCGAACTCCAATCGTCACGCGAGAAACTCATCTCATCCCGCGAAGAGGAACGCCGCCGCATCCGCCGCGACCTCCACGACGGCCTAGGCCCAACCCTCACCGGCATAGCCTTCTCCGCCGACGCCGTCGCCAACCTAATCACCCCCACCACCCAGCCGCCCACCCCCGCCGCCTCGCAGGATCCCGCCGCCGACACCTCGCGCGCCCCGACCTCCGACCCCTCGCCCACCCCCGGCTCCAGCACCTCGCGCGCTCCCGCCTCCGACACCTCCCGCTGCGCCGCATCCGGCGCCTCGCAGGCTGTCGAGCTTCTGGCGAGGTTGCGGGCGGACACGCGGACCGCGATCGGCGACATCCGTCGGCTCGTCGACGATCTGCGACCTCCCGCGTTGGATGAACTCGGCCTCGTCGGAGCATTGCGGCAACGGGCCGACCAGCTGTCGTTCCGCGCCGACGGCGCCACCATCAAAGTCGCCGTCTCCGCCAACGGCTTGCCGACGTTGCCCGCCGCGCTGGAAGTCGCGGCGTACCGCATCGCCACCGAGGCGCTCACGAACGTCGTACGCCACTCCCGTGCAACCTCCGCAGTACTCGCCCTGCGCTGCGGCAGCGACCTGGAGATCGAGGTCACCGACGACGGCCCACCGAACGGCGCCTGGCATCCCGGCGTCGGCCTGCAGGCAATGCGCGAACGCGCCGCCGAACTCGGCGGCAAATTCGAAGCCGGCCCCACACCCGGCGGCGGCCGAGTCTGCGCCCGCTTCCCCCTCGCCACGCTGGAGCCCCGATGACCATCCGCGTGGTCCTGGCCGACGACCACCCCGTCGTCCGAGCCGGCCTCGCAGCACTCCTCACCTCTCTCCCTGGCATCGAAGTGGTCGGCGTGGCCTCGACCGGCCGCGAAGCAGTCCGCGAGGTCATCACCAGCCGCCCCGACGTCGCCGTACTAGACCTCCAGATGCCCGACCTGGACGGCTTCGCCGCGACCCGCGAGCTAGCCCGCTCAGCCCCCGACACCGCAGTACTGGTCCTCACCATGTTCGAGGACGACGACTCGGTCTTCGCCGCGATGCGCGCCGGCGCCCGCGGCTACCTGGTCAAAGGCGCGGAACAAGAAGAGATCGCCCGAGCCATCCGCGCCGTCGCCGCCGGCGAAGCCATCTTCGGCCCCGGCGTCGCCCGCCGCGTCCTCACCTTCTTCTCCGCCCCACCACCCGCCGCCGACCCGTTCCCCGAACTCACCACCCGCGAACGCCAGATCCTCGACCTGATCGCCGCCGGCCTCTCCAACCCCGCCATCGCCGACCGCCTCGACCTCGCCTCCAAAACCGTCGCCAACAACGTCTCCACCATCTTCACCAAACTAGGCATAGCCGACCGCGCCACCGCGATCATCCAGGCCCGCAACGCCGGCCTGGGGACCAATGAGGGGTAAGGATCGCGAGCAGATCTAGAACTGTGGGAGATGCTGTGCAAGACTCCCGAGCTTGACAGCCTGTCCAGAGCTCGAGGGGGGACACAGGCCGATGAAGCAACTCGAGGCTTCAGAAGTTTCCTTGCACAAAATCTTCTCCAGCGACTTCGACTTCTCCATTCCGAACTATCAACGCCCGTACGCCTGGGGCACCGACGAAGCGATGCAACTGCTCGACGATCTGGCACACGCATTGGATCAGAATGCAGATGAGCCGTATTTCCTCGGATCTATTGTGCTTGTCAAGGAACACAACAGTCCGCCCGCATCCGTCATTGACGGGCAGCAACGACTGACCACCTTGACCATCCTGCTCGCAGTACTTCGAGATCTCTCGCCTGATCACGGACTCGCCGCCGAGATCCAGAACACGATCGTCGAGCCAGGACAGCAGCTGATGAATCGCGAGGCCAAACCTCGGCTCACACTCCGACCGCGCGACAAGGACTTCTTCGCTCGGTACATCCAGCAGATGGGCGGAACTGCGGATGTCGTCAATCTCAGCGACAGCCAACTCGATACCGATGCGCAGAAGTGCGTCCGTGACAACACCAAGGCCTTGTCCGCAGAACTGGCTGGATGGACTGCGGAACGACGATCCGCCCTTGCCACGTTGCTCAATGCCCGGACCTTCCTTGTAGTTGTCAACACTCCGGATCTGGACTCCGCGCATCGAATTTTCAGCGTGATGAATTCGCGCGGCCTCGACCTCAGCCCAGCGGACATCTTCAAGTCCAAGGTGATCGGCGAGATCCCCGACAGCGCCGAGAACGACTACACCGAGAAGTGGAACGACGCAGAGCAAACGCTCGGGCGTGATGCATTCGCCGACCTGTTCTTGCACATCAGACTGATCAAGACCAAGCGCCGGTCCGAACAGAATCTGCTGCGAGAGTTCCCGGACCAAGTGCTCAGCGAGTATCTGCCTCAGCGTGCCAGGGAGTTCGTCGACGACGTTATCTCGCCCTACGCCCGCGCGTACGAAGAGATCACAACGGCCACCTTCAAAGCCGACTACAAGCAAGACGACATCAACACATGGTTCAAGCGCCTCGCTCAACTCGACACCAGCGACTGGCAGGCGCCTGCACTCTGGGCGCTACACAAACATCGCGGCGATCCGGCGTGGATCGAAACGTTCTTGCAGAAGCTCGAACGGCTCGCCGCTAGCATGTTCATTCGCCGGGTGTATGTGACACCACGACTGGCGCGGTACATCGACCTCCTGCGCCAACTGGACGACGGCGACGGACTCGACGCGAAGGCGTTCGACCTCAGTCCGGACGAGATCGACGACACTCGGGCGAGGCTGTCCGGAGATCTGTATCTGGTGACGAAGATCAGGAAGTACGTTCTGCTTCGGCTTGATGAGGCGTTGGCCGATCACTCCGGCGTGACGTACGACTTCCCGATCATCACCGTGGAGCATGTCCTACCTCAGACTCCAGGCAAGGACAGCCAGTGGCTCACGGTCTTTCCGCAGGCCGACCGCGACAAATGGACGCATAAGATCGGAAACCTCGTCCTGTTGAACAGGTCGAAGAACTCTGAGGCTCAGAACTATGACTTCGACAAGAAGAAGTCCAGGTACTTTCAAGGGCGCCGAGGCGTGACGACGTTCGCGTTGACCTCGCAGGTGCTGTCGCAGTCCCACTGGACACCAACGATTGTGGAGCAACGCCAGGCCGATCTCACGGGCATCCTCTTCGAGGAGTGGTCGCTGAAATAGTCCTCCGCGTTAGGGGACTGCCTTGAGGTAGCGGTTGCCGATGGTTTTCAGGTGGGTGAGGAGTTCGGGTGGGCCGTCGACGTGGAAGTCGAGGCCGAGCATGCCGATGTAGACGGCGACGATCTCGAGGGAGTCGGCGCCGGTGACGAGGACGCAGGTGTTGTCGTCGATGGATTCGACGATGCCGACGGCGGCGTGGATGCGGGACAGCACTTCCTGGGCGGGGGCGTCGACGGTGATGTGGGCGTGGACCTTCCAGCCGGTGGACGCGACGTCGCGCAGTACGAAATCGGTGTAGTCGTCGCCCGGCATCGGGCGGGCCTGGTAGCGGCGACCTGTTGCCATCCGCAACGACATCCAGTCGACGCGGTAGGTACGCCACGTCCCGGCCTCATCCCGCGCGACGAGGTACCAGTAGCGCTGCCAGCTCACCAGGCGATAGGGCTCGACGAGGATCGGCAGGTCCTGTACGACGCCGGATCCTGCCCCGCGCGCCGGGCTGCCGGGCGCGACGGCGTACTCGAAGCGGAGGTAGTGCTCGTCGCGGATGCAGGCGGCGATCGTCGCGAGTACGGCGGGATCGATCTCGGGATCCGCGACGTTGGAGCCGGTGTTGTCGGGCCCCTTCTCCATCGCTTGGTGGATCGCGTTGACCTGGCGCTGGAGGCGGTGCGGGAGGACCTGCTCGAGCTTCGTCAGCGCGCGCGTACTGCTCTCCGCCATGCCCATCACCCCGGCACCGGTCCGCAGCCCGACCGCGACGGCGACCGCCTCCTCGTCGTCGAGCAGCAGCGGCGGAAGCTTGGCGCCGACGCCGAGCTGGTAGTGACCGGACGGCCCGCGGGTCGCGTCGACCGGGTACCCGAGCTCGCGAAGCCGATCGATGTCGTTGCGGATCGTCCGCGTCGTCACCTCGAGCCGCTCGGCCAGCTCCGTGCCGGTCCAGGCCGGCCTGGTCTGCAGCAAGGCGAGCAGGCTGAGAAGGCGCTGCGAAGTCTCGAGCAAAGCAATCTCCCAAATAGGAATCTAATGTTCCTATACGGATTCTACGGTAAACCCATGAGCACAAACGAGAGCATCCAGTCCTTCACCGTCAACATCGACCAGGCCGACCTGGACGATCTGCAGGCCCGCCTCGCGCGGACCCGGCTGCCCGAGCCAGCTCCCGGCGACGACTGGGATCTCGGCACCCCGAACCACTACCTCCGCGAGATGGTCGACCACTGGCAGAACAAGTTCGACTGGCGCGAGCAGGAAGCGCGGATGAACGAGTTCCCGCACTACCTGACCGAGATCGACGGCCAGACGATCCACTTCATCCACGTGCCGTCCCCGGTCGAGGGCGCGACGCCGCTGCTCCTGCTGCACACCTACCCCGGCTCGTTCGTCGACTTCCTCGACATGATCGGCCCGCTGACCGACCCGGAGTCGTACGGCGGATCCGCCGAGGACGCCTTCTCAGTGGTCGTCCCGTCGATGCCGGGCTTCGCGTTCAGTACGCCGCTGGTCGACCGGGGCTGGACGATGGCGCGGGTGGCGCGGACGTACGACAAGCTGATGCGGCGGCTCGGGTACGAGTCGTACGGCACGCACGGGTCCGACGGCGGCGCGATGATCTCGCGGGAGCTCGGCCTGCTGAACCCGGAAGGTTTCCTCGGGCTGCACGTGCTGCAGCTGTTCTCGTTCCCGTCGGGCGACCCGGCAGAGTTCGAGAAGTTCACGCCGGCGGACTACGCGGCGCTCGAGCACCTGAAGTGGTTCCAGTCGGTCGGCGGGTACAACGCGATCAACTCGACCCGCCCGCAGACCGTTGCCGTCGGCATCTCCGACTCGCCCGTCGGCCAGCTGGCCTGGAACGAACTCTTCAACAGCTTCGGCAACGGCACCAGCCTGGTCAGCCGCGACCAGATCCTGACCGAAGTCTCGCTGTACTGGTTCACCAACAGCTCGGCTGCGGCCGGCCGGTACCACTACGAAGAGGCGAACTCCGGCGTCGAGCCGCAGGTCAACAACGCACCGACAGGCGTTGTGGTCTTCGCGGACGACTTCAAGACCATCCGGCCGCTGGCAGAGCGCGACAACACCAACATCGTGCACTGGTCGAACTTCGAGAAGGGCGGCCACTACGCCAGCCTCGAGTGCCCGAACGACGTCACCGCCGACCTGCGCAAGTTCTTCCGCAGCCTGTGAGTTCACCGGGCCGGCTCGCTCTCGGGCGAGCTGGCCCGCTCACGTTTGCAGCTCGATCTTGCCGATCACCTTGGGTCCGACGGTGTCGAGTACGAGGATGCCGTCCTGGTAGAAGTTGCTGACGTACATCCGCTGGCCGTCCGGACTGACGGCCAGCTCCACTGCTGCCCCCAGGTCGTCGGTGAGTGAACCCACGACCTGATGCTTGCCCAGATCAACGATCTGGACGACGTCGTCGGTGCCCTCGGTGCCGAGGATGTAGAGCCGCTTGCCGTCCGAAGCCCCGATCCTCGCCCCGTCCGGCAACTCCTGCGGCACCGGCCGGGTCGACTCGACGTTCGTATTGATCACCGCGTACGTCGATTGGCCGATCACGTACAACATGCCGTCCCGTCCCGGCGTGAGGTCGTGCGGCTGGGAATTCACCTTGATCGGGGTACGTGTCGGCTGACGGGTCTTCGTGTCGATCACCGCGACGGAGTTCACGCTGTCGGCGACGTACAGCCGCTCGCCCTTCTCGTCGACCGCGATATCCGCCGGGTTCGGTCCGCTGGCCAACGGACCGCCGACCGTCTGCATCGTCTCGGTGTTCACCTCGGTGATCGTCTGGCTCTTCTTGCTGAGCGCGTAGACGCGATGGGCGGCAACGCTCACCGTCAACTCGGTCGGCTCGGGTGCAACGGCGATCGGCTGGCCGACCACCTTCCACGCGGCGACGTCGATGACCGAGATCGTGTCGGAGCCGGAGTTCGCGACGTACAGCATCTTCCCGTCCGGCGAGAGGGCGAGTCGGCTGGGCTGGGTCCCGACTCGGAGCGCGTCGCCGACCTGTTTGCGGGTCGTCGTACTCAGCCTCAGGATGCGTGCGTTGCCGATGTCGGCGGCGTACAGGAACTGGCTGTCCGGGCTGACCGCCAGGCCGATCGCGATCGGGGATCTCGGAGCCGGCGGTACGACGGCGACCGCGACACCACCGAGTACTGCGGGAGCGACCACCGTTGCCGCCATCAACCAGCGTCGTGTGGGCAGCCCGGTCCCGGCCGGCCTGATGACACCGACGAGGCCGAGCAGGAACCACACCGCGAACAAGATCACCGAACGCGCGGTGGGCCCTCCGGCCGGGTTGAAGAGCCCAATCCAGACAACGAATCCGCCGAGAACCCAGCCGGCGAAGAACGGCCGTCCCAAGTTGAACAACGGACAGGCCAGCGCCAACTCGGCACCAAGGATGCCAAGGACCACCGGCGTCAGGCGACGGACGAGATCCGGCTGCAGAAGGTGCGGTCCACTCCGAGAGGCATCGACCACCATCACGAGGACCAGGATCGCCGCGACCACACCCAGCAACACAAGCCGGAGCTGAGGACGCGGCCGCCCAGGACGCCACCGGACGAAGGCCACAACACCCGCCGCCAACCAAGCGACATGCGCGGCCGCATCGAGGTAACCCGGAAGGCTCTGAAGCCCGCTCGGGATGAGATTCGTCAGCCGACTCGTCAGCAACAGAGCACTCACAAGCCCCGGCACCGACAGGCCGGCAACGAAGGAAGTCCCCGCCTCCCGGAGCCTCAACTGGGCAATCAGTGCGACAGTCAGCACGGCCGCAACCACGATCGAGTACCACGAAGCTTGCAACACCGCGGACACGACCGCGAACCCGGCGGCCGCCACCGTCAACAGGAAGACCGGCCAGTCGATCGTGGGCAGCCGCACCCGATCCCGCCAACGCCGTACCGTCGCCGTCGCAGCACCACCGAAGGTCGGCGCGGGTGCAGGTCGTCGCACCCGGGGTATTGCCACCGGCCCCACCGTCGGACCGTCGAGGTACGCCTGCGCAGCGGCGGAAATTGCCCGGCTGTCGTCGTCCGTCAGCTCCTCGAGCTTGGCCCTGGCCGTCTGCCGAACATGCTCATTGCTTGCCTGAAGCAACTGCCCGAGTGGATTCAGCGCCGTCTGCCGGATCGCCGGCACCGGGCTCTCGAGTGTCGTCGCCAGGTACTCCGGCAACTGCCAGCCCGGATTGGATGCGATGACCGTCCGGCCCTCGATCTGCGCGACCTGCTGCGGCCGCTGGTTCGGCTGCTCCGCAACGACCGCCTCGTAGACGTAGCTGTACAACTCGTCGACAGTGATGTCACCGTCCGCATCGAGGTCGGCCGCGCCGGTGCGCAGACCTTCCACCAGATGCCTCGTGAAGACCGACTGCGGCGCCTCACCGTGGATCGTGCTGCCCTCGAACGCGTACTGGAGGGAGTCCGACGCGGTGAGCACCGTACGCCCCCGGCCGCCAAGCGCCTCCTTCGTGTGAACGGCCGTGTCCGCCTTCGCGAACTGCTGCACGGCGTATGCACCGCCGTAGCAGCAATCCAGGATCAGGATCTTCTGCCGCGAGGCGCTCTCATCCACCGCCTCATTCACGAATTGTGTCGGCAGGCCCGTGAACCGCGGGCTGTCGTGCTCGGTGTCCTTCATCGCGAGATACAGCCGGCCGTTCTCGTCTTTCAAACCGTGACCACTGAAGTAGAACAGTGTCAGGTCATCACGCTCGCTGGTGGCGTAGAACCGGGCGATCGCTCGGCCGACCCGACTCTCCGGCTCGTTGACCAGTACCTCGACCTCGAACCCGGCAATATCCGGATCCTCGAGGACTCGCGCGAGCGCTTCGGCATCCTGCGCCGGCGCGACCAGCCGCCGCATGGCAGTGTCCTCGTACTCGTACGTCGCCACCAGCAACGCCCGTCGACGCCCCACGACTCAGCTCGCTTCATGCTTGCGCAGGAACGCCTCGATCAACCGTTCCTTCTCCTCGGTCGTCGCCGCGTCGACCTCGATCGAGTCCGCGCCGATCGTCAACGTCACGCGCTGCTGCGGGCTCCGCCGTACCAGCCAGTCCTTGAGAATCGTGACGAGCACCGACACCATCCCACCGGCGCCACCCAACGCGATCGCAACCTGGCCGACGACGGCGGCGTCGCCTTTACTGCCTTCTGGCGCGACAGTTCGTACGTCGCGGGTGTCGAACTCGCGCAACTCCCGCCGCAACTGCCGAATCCCCCGATCCGCGAATTCCGGATCGTCGTCCACCAACCCCACCTGCACCCAAACCCCCACAGAACCCTCCCAGGATCGCGACTCATGATCGCGGGTCAGGCCGTGGTTCCGCAACGTTCGGTAGCCATCTGCCGACGCAACGCAGAGAGCCCGGAGTGCTCACGCACTCCGGGCTCCTTTGGGCTCCACCCTTCTGGAGGGACGTCCGGGCAGAGCTTCCTCGTCGGGCTCGACCTCAGACCTGCCGGCGCTCCCGCCAGTCCCGCCGCAGCCCCCCGGATCCACAACGAACAACCGGCAGCCGAAGGCCACCCCGAATCCTGCACCGCCCCACCGCAATCCCCTCCCCCCGGGACCTGCAATCCTCACCGGTCCCGCCATCGACGCTACGCCCGCCGGTTCCCCCGGACAACGCCCGAGCCGCCGTTCAAACGTGTGACTACCGAGGCCGATCGAGGAACTCCTCGAGCAACGCCGCCCGCTCGTCGGCCGTCGGCCGCTCCAGCTCGATCGAGTCGTCCCCCAACGTCACCACGATCTTCCCCGGACTCTTCCGCCGCTGGATCCAGTCCCGCAGTACGGCGACCAACGTCGGCACCGCCCCACCCGCCCCCACCAACGCCACCGCGATCGCAATAGACCCATCGTCCTGAGCCAGCCCACCCGCGTCCTTCACATCCTGCGTAGGCAGCCCCTCCCCGGCCAACTCCTTCCGCAGCTGCTGAACCGCCTTCACACACCGCTTCGCATCCATCCCCGCATCCGCCACCACCCGAACCTCGACCCACCGCGGCTCACCCATCCACCACTCCCATCAGTTGCCCCAGGCCCCCTGTGGATAACTCCCCCACCCCACAATGCCCAACTCCTATCCTGCTGAAAACCCCACCGAAAGGCCCACCAATGCCTCCCAACAACCCCGAACCCACCTCCCTGATCACCCCCACCACCGCCGCCGAACTCCTCCCCCACATGCTCACCCGCTTCCGCCTCGGCTACCAAGACCCCTTGATCTTCGGCACCACCAAACCCGAAGCCGTCCTGATCCCCTACACCCTCTGGCACACCCTCAACCCTGTGGATAACTCAGCTCCCCATCAACGCTGAACTCCTATCCTGATGACGATGCTCCACGCACTGGAAGGACAACGATGGACTCCGAAGAAACGCCGTACCTCCTCCCCGATGGGGATCGCGTCTGGGTCATCAAGACGTCCACCGCCGCCGGGCTCCTCCCACAGATGCTCGAACGTTTCCGCGCCGACGAGCCCGAACCCCTCATCTTCGGCGACGCCGGCCAACCAGAGGCCGTAGTCATCCCCTTCGACCTCTGGCGCCGCCTCGACGCTCTCGCCGCCGACGAAAAGGGCTTCGATCACGCCTATGACGAAGTCCGCCGGCGCCTGGCGGATCCACAGCCCTCGGTCCCGCTCGAAGAGGCCGCAGCGCAGATCGGCTGGGATCTCGATGAAGACATCGATGACTCCGACTTCAAGCCGCGATGACGAAGTACCGCCTGCTGCTGCGGACGGAAGTCATGCAACAACTCGCGGCGCTGAGCCAGGCCGCAAAGACCCAAGGCCCTGGCGGCCTGCGCACACGCGAGTTCCGCGGTCTGCAGATCGGCCTTCGCGCGCTCGCTGACGGCTTGGAAGAGGAGTACGACGGCAAGCGTCTCTCCTATCACCGCCACGACCTCAGCGACTGCGCAGAGATCAAACTCGCGGTCGTCCCCGAGACACGCCACAACATCGAACTCGGCCCATCCCACCGACTCATCTACCGCGAATTCGAGCCCGAAGATGGCGGCCCGCCCTACCGACAGGTCGTCGCCTACGCCCACCGAGCCGCCGACCGCCCTTTTGAAGAGGCCGCATCCCGCCTCGGCCGCCAATCGGGAGCACGTCTACGAGCCATCCGCCCATCACCCACACCGAACAGGCACCCGCCCAGCTCCGCCGCCCCAATCCGCCAGCCCCTCCCAGCAGACCTCCGCATAGCCCTGGCCGCAGCATCCAACGTCGCGCCGGCCTCCGGCGCCGTCAGACGCACTCCAACCGCAGAAGAGCCTCGCACCAGACCAGGCGACAGATATGGCCCACGTGGCCACGAGCTATAGCACTGTTGCCTCAATCAACGATCACGGAACGGCCCCCGACTCGTCTAGCGTGGAGACAGCCGGCGAAGGAGCTCAGATGTCGACGGAAACACCGCAGGACCACCCGAACGGCGACCAGGTCAACGTGATCGATACCGCAACGGCGGCGTACAACCTCCCTCGGATGCTGCAGCGCTTCCGCACAGGTCAGCCCGAGCCCCTGATCTTCGGCGACGACGGTCGCCCGGAAGCCGTAGTCGTCCCATTCGACCACTGGGAGCACCTCGAGGAACTAGCCGAGGACACCAGGCAGGCCGCAGACATCCGTGACCTCACCCAACGGCGCCTAACGACGAACCGCCCCGAGGACTACATCTCCGCCGACGACCTCGCCACAGAGTTCGGCTGGACCCTCGACACCGACACCGAGCCGCCCGAACCCCGGTGACGGCCAAGCACCACCCGATCCCCCGACCCCGGACCCCGGACCTGACAAGGAATGTGCGCTTAGCGTCACTCGCTGCGGGATGGATGCCAGCTCGGAAGGTGTACGGCGTCCCGCGGATACGCACGCTGATCGTCCTCCAGCAGATCTGGCGTCCCACCGCCGTCGAACGGAGGATTGTCGTAGTCGAACTCCGCCTCGATGCCATCGCCCGGCGTCACGCTGAACACTGCGTTGTACCAAGTCCCCTTGCCCTCTTCGTACATCGCATCACGCAGATCGTCACACGCCATCTGCGCCTCGACATCGATGCTGAGCCCCGCCTCAACCGAGCCGTCCAACATCTCAACCGCGAGCTGAGTCTCCATGGTCGCCGCGACCGCCGACACCGTCAGAACAGCCTTCGCCCATCCCTCAGGCACCCCCTTCACCATGGCCAAACCAATGGTCTCCAGGCTCGCTTGATCAGGAATCGACATGTGAGGTTCCTCTACTAGGACGCGGTGCGTTTCGAATGGTCTGTTGCGTAACTACGCCGTCGATCGAGTACCTGACGGCAATCAAGTCGGGACGATTCTTGTCAGTGCGATACACGAGGTCAATCTGGACCTCCACCTTCGATCCGGCCTCCAGCGGCAAGCGACAAGACACGGTTGTGGCGGTCTCAAATCCGGATGGCTGTCGGTGGCTTCTGGCAAGCTCCTCTTGAAGGGGTGATTGTTGGATGGAGTCGGGGATTTACGACGCGCTCGTCACTAATGGGCTGCTTGAGGCGATCGTGGCTGGGGAGGCGGGCGGGCAGGTTGCTGTGCTTCATGATGTCGACGAGGCTGATCAGCCTGAGGTTCTGGCTCGGCATGTGAGTGCCGCCGTACTGCGGGTGCTTGGCAGTACTCGTGATGGGGGGAAGCGCGTTGCGCTAGTCAACGACCTGCTCCTGCGGTTGGCGGAGCACGCCGACGGGCTGCCTGATGGCGCGGTTCGCCAGCTGCACGCCGTACGTCCGCCGGCTCGACCGGGCATGACGACGTACGGCGATGCGCGTCCTAGTACTCCGCTCTCCGACGCGGCCCTGCTCACCAACTCCCATGGCGAGCCATCCCTGGGGCCGGAGCTGCGTGCCGAGATCGACACCTCCGACGAGGTCGACCTCATCTGCGCGTTCGTGAAGTGGTACGGCCTTCGCCTGCTCGAGCCCGAGCTGCGTCGTCTGCGCCTTCGTGACGCCCCATTCCGCGTCATCACCACCACCTACCTCGGCGCGACCGATCGACCGGCCCTTGACCGGCTGGTCAACGACTTCGGCGCCGAGGTGAAGATCCAGTACGACGTACTGCGGACTCGCCTGCATGCTAAGGCGTGGTTGTTTCGGCGGAACACGAACTTCGACACGGCGTACGTCGGATCGTCGAATCTCTCGCGCGCCGCTCTGCTCGATGGCGTCGAGTGGAACGTCCGACTCTCGCGGATCGGCACGCCGGGTCTGCTGAAGAAGTTCGGCGCAACCTTCGACACCTATTGGAATGACTCGACCTTCGAGTCCTACGATCCGGCGCGCGACCGTGACCGCCTCGACGATGCGCTGGCAGAAGCGGGCAATCGCAAGGCGTCGGATCGTGTGACGGTCTCGCTCGCTGGCCTGGAAGTACGGCCGCGGCCGTATCAAGCCGAGATGCTCGAGGAGATCGAGGTCGAGCGTGAAGTCCACGACAGACATCGCAACCTCGTCGTAGCAGCGACTGGTACCGGCAAGACCGTCATCGCCGCGCTCGACTACCGGCGGCTGCGCGACGCCGCGCTTCAGCGTGGTGAGCCTGCGCCGTCGCTCCTGTTCGTCGCCCATCGACGAGAGATCCTGCAGCAATCACTCCGCACGTACCGCGAAGTGCTGGCCGATGCCAGCTTCGGGGAGGAGTACCACTCCGGCACGCGCCCCGAGCGCTGGCGACACGTGTTCGCATCAGTGCAAGCCCTCCACGCGTACGACGTCACGACGATGCCGGCCGACGCCTTCGAGATCCTTGTAGTTGATGAGTTCCACCACGCGGCTGCCCCTACCTATCGACGCCTTCTCAACCACCTCCAACCCCGCGAACTGCTCGGGCTGACCGCGACGCCGGAACGTACCGACGGCTTCGACCTGCTGAGCTACTTCGGCGGGAGAACAGCGGTCGAGCTGCGTCTCTGGGAGGCCTTGTCAGCCGATCTCCTCTGCCCGTTTCATTACTTCGGCATCGCAGACGGCACGCAGTTGACAGATCTGCAATGGAAGCGTGGCCGGTACGACGAACAGGAGCTCGAGAAGCTCTACACCGGCAACGACAGCCGCGCAGCCATTGTCCTGCGTGAAGTCCAGGACAAGCTCTCCGACGTACACACGATGAGAGCGCTCGGCTTCTGCGTCTCGATCGCGCACGCCGACTACATGGCCAAGGTATTCAACGACGCCGGCATCCCGGCACGGTCTGTCTCTGGACTAACCCTGAGCGCGGAGCGCGACCAGGCGCTACGTGACCTGAAGGACCGCCGCGTCAACGCGCTATTCGCCGCCGACCTTTTCAACGAAGGGCTGGACCTTCCCGAGGTCAACACCGTGCTCTTCCTCCGCCCGACCGAGAGTCCCACGGTCTTCCTCCAGCAGCTGGGTCGCGGGCTGCGGCAGGCGGACGGCAAACCCGTCCTCACCGCACTCGACTTCGTCGGACACCAACGCAAAGAGTTTCGCTTTGACTTGCGATTCCGAGCTCTCACCGGCAATACCCGCCGAGGTCTAGAGCGACAGGTCGAACAAGGCTTCCCGCTCCTACCATCCGGGTGTCAGATCGTCCTCGACAAAGTCGCGCAGGAAGTGGTCCTCTCCAACCTCCGCGGCCAAGTCACCGGACGCTGGCAGGACATGGTGAAGGAGCTGAGGGCGCAAGGCGAGCAGACCCTGCCAACATTCCTCGAAGAATCGGGCGCCGACCTCAGCGACGTACTGCGGACTGGGCGGAGCTGGACCGCTCTCCGCCGCGACGCCGGGCTGCCTACTCGGCAGGGCGCCGCGCACGAGTCGAGCCTCCTGCGACGTGTACGCGCTCTGGCCCACGTGGACGACCCCGAGCGACTTCAAACGTATCGACGCCTCCTCCAGGACGACGGCCCGACGTACGACGACCTGCCGCCGACCCACCGCGCCTACGCCCGGATGCTGTTCTTCTCACTATGGCCAAACGGTGGGGGGTTCTCGTCCTACGCCGACGGTCTCAACGCACTTCGTCAGGAACGTGCCGTCCGGGACGAACTGCTCGAGGTCACGGAGTTCGCGATGGACCACGCTCGCCACCGCACCGCCCGGCTTGCCAGCCCGCTCGGCGACCTGCCGCTGCGCGTGCATGCCCAATATCAGCGCGAGGAGATCCTGGCTGCCCTCGACTATGCCAACCTTCAGCGGCGCCCGAGCACGTTCCAATCCGGAGTCGTCTACGCCCAGGAACGCAACGTTGACGCCTTCCTGGTCACCCTCACCAAATCTGAGGCGGACTACTCTCCCACGACGATGTACCGCGACTACGCAATCAGCCCGACCCTGTTCCACTGGGAGTCGCAGAGCAACACGTCCGTGGACTCCCCGACGGGTCAGCGCTACCTCAACCATCGCGACCTAGACACGAGCATCTTGATCTTCGCCCGGCAGCACAAACTCACAGACCTAGGCACTGCCCCTTACCTCTTCCTGGGCCCAGCTACCTACACCACACACACCGGCAGCCGCCCCATAGCCATCACCTGGCAACTAACCCACCCCATGCCGACAGAGGTCTTCCAGGCTGCATCCGTCGTCGCCTGATTGCTGCTTCGACTGCGAGTGCGACCGGTAAGGCCGATCGACAGTGCAACAACTGCACATCTGCTACTGCAAACCCTCTGGAGAATTACGAGAACAGGGCCGCAAACATTGTCGACCGCCCAAAGCGGAGGCTCCAAACTGCGAGCGGAGGCATAGTCGCAGATGAGATTCGGCCAAGAAAGGCGCGACGGCCCAACTAGATCACGGTCTGCACTCCTGTTGGGCCCCACCCAGCTAGGGAGGGTGATTGCGTAGCAAGTGATGCCGACTCGTCGTAGATGTTGCCCACAGCGCATATTCAGAGAGCGGTGGGCGCAGCCTCTGGGATCACCTCTGGTGGTAACGGACGAGCGACCGAGTTCTTGGGACCCAGATGATGTCTGAGGTCGACATCATGTGTGAACGCGTGGCGCACAGCCGACGCTCCGGCGTTGGCGAAGGTGGCGAGGCTGCTGATGCGCGTGGCGCCCCTCCAGACCTCTGGGTTCCCATCCGTTGGAACCGAGAAGTGGACGATCTCGATACCTCGGTCTTGGAACGGGGCCGTCTGCAAGTAGCGCGCGCCGCCCGTTCCACACACGTACTCGGCGGCACCAACAGCACAGGTGAGATCAGCGAGGCGCGCTGAGCGGTCGGCCGACACGCGGAAGTCGCTGCTGCGGACGACTGCGCCAGGCCAGCGAAGTAGTTCGAGAAGGCACGCGGTGGATACGATCGCGGCCTCTGCGAGTGAATCGGTTTGGGTGATCGTTTGGGTCACCTGGGCGATGGTGGCCTCGATCTCTGGCCAATGCCGACCCCGGCCGTGATGCTGCCTTGTCATCCCGAGGATACGGCGAACTGATCGGTCCCGTTCCAAGACTCGGATGTCCCTGATCAGGCTGTCGCGGCCGTTCGGTGCACCGACCGGTAGAGACATCCATTGCTGAGCGCTCGGGTCATCACGGCTGCCCAGTCGCGCACGGTGCTGGTAGTCGCGGCGCGCGAATTGGACGTCGTCGAGTGCGATCCAGATATCTGCGGCGAACAACTTCGCCAGCGTAGACAGGCGCGGGAACAGGTTCGGCTGGTGGATTGCGCAGAGCTGTCCAGGCGATCGATTCATACGGTCATCAGGCGGCTGGTATAGCCGGCCGAGATTAAGCGGTGGTAGGCCGACTCAACGTCGTCTGGGACGACCTGATCGACTGCGAATCCAAGAGCCGGATACTCCATCACCCGTTGGAGATCGCCAACCAGCATGTCCAGCACGAGTTTGGTGTCTCCAATACTCGCGAGGTAGTCGTCGAAACCGATCGGCTCGGAGGCACAGATGGCTCGGACCTCGGGCCAAACCTTCTGGCAGGTGGCGAATGCTCGCCGTTCCATGTAGGGCTTGGAGATGAGCAGAACAGAGCTGACTGATGTGCCGGTAGCCGCGAGCAGGGCTCGCGTCAGGGCTATATTCTCGCCGGTGTTGGTGGCACGCGTCTCGATTCTGATTGCGGTGGCAGGCACGCCGAGTTCGACAGCGTGTTCGCGGTAGTGCACAGCCTCGCCACGAGGGAATCGTGCCGCTGTGGTGCGGCTGCTGGCACCGGTGAAGACGATCACCGGGAAGAGTTGCTCGTGGTACAACTTCGCGGCAAAAGTCGCGACTCCAAGATCATGGCTACCCAGTCCGATGCCCACATTGACCGGTTCCAACTGGTGGTGCATGAGGTGGTAGTCCCAGATCGTCCGGGCGTCATGGATCTCCTTCGCCGAGACTCCGTCAGTCATCAACTCACCTTTCATGGGTTTACTTGAGCCTCGATCGATCCAATGATTCGGTCGATGCTCGCGACCTGATGAAACAACTGATGTGTGCCGGCCAGGTCTCGGCAGCGCTCCAACGTCGCCAAACCCTCGGAACGTGTCTCACGATCGGACACGAGGATGTGTCCACGTGCGGTGTCGAGCTTCACGTTCTGGAGGGGCGTGCCGGCTCCCTGAGCAGCCTGCGCGATATCAATGTGACGGTGCGCGTCATCACACCTGTCGAGTGCAAGATGTGCGAGAGCCAACTTCTGATGCCCGACGTTCCACTCGTCCGGCTCGTCGAGTTCCTCGAACTCAGAGATCGCCGATTCGATCACCGCGACGGCCGTCAACTTCTCGATGCCGGCTGATTCCGGCACTTTCGTCAGAGCGGTTCCGATCCAAAGACGTGCCCGTACCTGGTCGAGCACGCTCAGGCGCGGGTCAGCTGAGAGCTCTTGATAGCTCTTGGCAGAGCGCTCGAGTTGTCCCGACATCTCATGTACCACGGTGAGCAGTAGCTCGACCTGCGCCATACGGCGTTCTGCCCGCAGGTCGCCGAATACCTGGAGAGCCTGACGGTACGCGGACAATGCTGAGCCCGGCCCCGATAAACGTCCTTGGTCGCGAGCGACATCGCCAAGGAGCATCAAAGTGCGTCCCCGAAGATGGACAGACTCGTCGTCGAGCCGGCCGGAGTCAGTCCGAGCGAGCCATCGTGCAGCCAGAATCGAGGCGAGATTGAAGTTCTGCTGCGATGCACTGAGGCGAGCACGGTCCAGATCATCGATCCACTCGTCGTTGCTCCAAACTCTCGCTGTGCCCCGCCCCGTACCGACCATTATCGAGTTTGCAGTCAGCTCATCGAATCGAGCCTGCTCTTCTGCGGTGGTGCGCGCTAAGACGGTATCCAGCGCTGCCTGCATCGCAGCCTGAGGGCGCCGCATGCCGCCGTTCGACTCCCACTTCGACACTGTTCGGATCCCCACACCGAGATGCTCGGCGAACCCTCGCACGCTGAAGCGCAGAGCCAGCCTGAGCGCTCTTGCTTCTCGGCCGGTCCAAGTGTTCACAGTGCGCACAGCATTCCTCCCTCCCTGCAATCAAAGCAGGTTCACCCCCAGTTCGCAGCGAAGGTGCCACAGAAGTGCCACAGACGGCCATTGGGCGGCAAGCGGGGGAACAGCAGGCTGATCAGTGCATCGACGGACAACCGCGATGGACAACAACCGGGAGGTGGGTCATGAGCCAGGGATTCTGGCTGTTGAGCATCGTCGCCTGTCTGCTGTACGTCGAGCTTGTTCGCGACATCAATCGCGAGGTGCGCGATCTGTGACTGCTCCTCTTGACTCACGACCGGACGACCACCGCGTCTGCGTTTGGTATGGCAAGCACAAGATCATCGAGCATTTCGCTGATCAGGCAAACGCAGCTCGGTTCGAGGCGGCGATGCATCGCCGATTCGCGAGTCTCCGGGTTACGAACGAGCCTATGGCGGTGCCAGGTGGTGGCCACATGTGAAGGATCCGTGGTGACTCCGGTTCTAGACCGTCCAGCGGACTACAGCCGGCCACTCGCGCCGGGCTATCTCCTGCGGAATCTTCAGGTCTTCGCGGTTGTGGTTCCTAGCATGCTGCAGCTCGCCGCACTGTCAACGGTCACCAATATCAAGGACACCTTCGAGAGGGCCACTGGCCGGGAATTCGAGACCGGCTGGCGCGGTGTAGTGACAAGGCCTGCACTGCGCCAGCCGTTCCAACACAACTCAGCAGTCGACCCTCAGTGAGGCGGACATTTCACAGATCGAACAGCTTAAGTTTCAGCTACATGGTTTGGCTGACCAGTCGCGGCAGGGCGCTGGGAGCCTTGCCGCGTTCAAGCTTCGGTTCGAGCAGACGAGTCAACACGTTCAGGCGTTAATCTCGGGCTCGGCGACCGGTGCCGATCGGGATATCGCTGCGGTGCTTGATGCTGCGGGCAAATCGGTCGATCAAGCCGTCCAAGCACTACAGATCGCTGAGGCTGGATGCCGCAGCTACGCAAACCAGATCTGATGCCATCCGTCGATGTCCTCCGAACTCCAGCGTGTTGCTCAGGGTCTGGTCGATGTACTCGACGAAATGCCCAGGATGGTTGCGTTTCTGCAGCGCACAGCTCAAGCCTGTCGAGAGAACGCAGCGTTGATCGGTTCGATGTCCAGCAACAGGGCCGCACAGATGGCCGCTGTTCAGCTCGATGAGGCGGCCAGACGCTGTGACGAGGCTGCGCACTACGCAAGTCTGGCGCCGCAACGGGCACGAGCCTGGGCCGAGGAGATGGTCAGCGGGGTACGGGTGGCTCAGCGGGTCCCGCCCGCTGAACGGCAACAGGTGCGCATCGAACTCGAAAGAGACTCAGCAAAGCCGAACACCCCCTCTACAGACCAGCGTCAGGTCATCGAACTCTCGACGACAGATCCAGACCACCTTCCGCAACTGAACAGCCCGCCGGCCGACTCAACCATCCGCGTCGACGGCAAGTTTGAGTACGACACTGACGGCGTGGGCCGAGTGATCGGAGCAAGGGCTGTGCTCGACCTGATCGATCTCGATCACCCGCGAGACTCCGGCGCACAACGAAGGCTGGCCGGCAAGCTGCCCGGAGATCATGCCGGTCACATCTTCGCGCGCATCTTCAGAGGTCCGATCGGGACTTTGAATCTGCTTCCGATGCGCGGGTCGGACGTCAACCTCAGCCAGTACAAGACGTTGGAGAACCATTGGCGTCGGCTCATCGAGCAGGGTGAGTCGATCGATGTCACCGTCGGGTTCAAGTACTCCGACGACAGCCTCCGACCGGATACCATTCGAGTTCGCTACAAGCATGCGGGTGGAGTCGTGCGGGTTGCCATCGACAACAAACCGAAGCGAGGGAGGAGCTGACATGATCGGTGAAGCGGAAGCGCAACTCGCGGCAGTCGGGCAGGCGCTCGCGCGGTCCGTTCCATCGGGCTGGCAGCAGCTCGAGCTGAAGGTCTCCGGAGCGGGCGGAATGACCCGGACGATTGTGGCTGCAACCTGCGAGGACGGTACGGTCGATCGGGAGTGCGAGCTTGACGACGACGGCGAGGACGCCGCGGCCGAGCTTCGTGAAGCGATGTATCAGGAGAGGAAGGGGACCTGGTACAACGCCCGGTTGACGCTCGACAGGTCCGGGCAACTCGATGCCGAATTCGACTATGAGAATCCACCCTTCGATGGCGACGCAGATCGCGGCCTTCTGATTGAAGACGAGCGGCTCTTTCCGCGAGACGCCGACTCGCTTCCTGACTGGCATCCCTCCCGCGAACGCTGAATCCGCAATGGCGGCGCTCTCTCCAGGTTTCTGGGGGTGGAGCGCGGCTTGGGCCACGTCGTGGCGCAAGGGCTCGTGAGCGGGCAGGTCCTGACGCAGATCGACCCACTGCGGTCGCACCATCCGAGGCGGTCGCGCCTCGAGAGGTTCCGCTCGCCTATCCCGGTGCGCCGCGGGGCGGGGCGGTCGAACGCGCGGCAGCGCCACGTCCGGCGATAGCCGGAAGGGATGCTCCGGGCGATAAGCCCGGGGGTGGGTGGGTGCGGCGCGGAGCACGGCGACGAAGGAGTCGCGCGTAGCACCGCGATGGGCCGACTCTCTCCTACCAAAGTCAGCGGGTGAGGTCTGCTGTGAATTGGTAGGCGTCGCCTCTGTAGTGGTTGGTGCCGGAGAGGAGGGGGGTGGTGTCTTGGGTGTAGGCGACTTCGGTGGCTACCAGGATGGCTGCGGCGGGGGTGAGGTTGAGGAGGGTGGCCAGGGTTTCGGTGGCGTTTTGGGCTTGGACTGTGTAGCGGGAGTAGGCGAATTCGATGCCGTGGGTGGAGAAGAGTTCGTAGAGGGAGGCGTCGGTCAGGTCGGTGCCGGGTAGCCAAGGGGCTACGGCCAAGGGAATGACCAGGTCTTCGACGGTTACGGGGCGGCCGTCCATGCCGCGGAGGCGGCGGATGGCGGTGACGGGGGCGGTGGGGGCGAGGTGGAGGCGGTGGGCCTCGTCGAGGGTGGCGGGGCGTTCTCGGTGGTCGAGGATTTCCGAGGTGGGGCGGAAGCCGAGTTCGTGGGCCATCTCGGTGAATGACTGGAGCCGGCTCGGGGGCTCGCGCAGTACAAGGTCGCGGACGTACCAGCCGCGTTGAGGTGATGGGGCGATGAGGCCGTCGTCGGAGGCGGCCTGGAAGCCGGCGCGGACGGTCATCCGGCTGAGCCCGGTCTCCAGAGCGAACTGACGTTCGCTCGGCAGGCGGCTGCCGCTGGGGTACTTCCCGCGGACGATCCCCTCGCGGATCCGTTTCTTGACGCGCTCAACGGCGGGCTCAGTCACGGCGGTCACTATACCAGTTTCACGACCCAAGCCAGGCACAATCCCAAACTGGTTCACACTGGCATAACTGGTTTCAGCGTCGTAAGGTGGCCGGAAGTCACAGACGAAGGAGTCACGATGGTCAGCAGGCGGAACGTGTTGAAGTCGGGGGCCGCGCTCGGACTGTTCACGCTGGCCGGATGCGCGCCGAAGGGTACGAAAGCGAGCAGCGCACCGACCACACCCGCCAAGTCGATCGACGTCGCCAAAGCCGGCGCGGTGACGCTGACGATGCTCGACTTCTGGGGCGGCGATTCGGCCAGTTGGGTCGCCAGCGCGGTGAAGGGCTTCCAGGCGAAGTACCCGAACGTCACGATCAAGCGCACGTCGGTCGACTGGGGTCAACTGACGCAGACGGCCAACCTGCGGTTGAAGGAGAAGAACCCGCCGGACATCATCACGGTCAACAACGGCTGGCAGTCGCTGGGCACGCTGTCGAAGGCGGGCCTGGTGCTCAACCTGGACGGGTACTCGAAGTCGTTCGGCTGGGACAAGTTCCCGAGCACGATCCTGCGCCAGACGCAGTTCACAACCGACGGCGCGGAGATGGGCAGCGGGTCGCTGTTCGCCACCCCCGTCGCCAGCTCGTCGCTGATCGGCCTCTACTACAACAAGACAGTCCTCGACAAAGCAGGCGTCAAGCCGCCGACCGATCTCGCATCCTTCGAAGACGCCTGTACGAAGGCCAAAGCCGCGGGCATCATCCCGATCGGCTACGGGTCGCAGGACAAGGGTTCGTCGACGGCGATTCTCCTTGCCCTGCAGGACCTTTTCGGCGATCAGAAGAAGATCAACGACTTCGTCTATTCGACCGGGTCGGTGAAGGCCGACGAGATCGGGATGTCCGAGGCGGCCGAGCATCTCAAGTCGTACCAGGACAAGAACTGGCTCACGCCCAACCATGCCGGCATCCAGTACGCCGACGCGATCGACGCGTTCCTCAAAGGCAAATCCGCCTTCCGCTTCGAGTACACGGGAACCCTTGCCTTCAAGGGAAATCAGAAGCAGGAGTACGGCTACGTCCAACTCCCCCAGGCCACCGGCGGAAAGGTCGTCGGTACGGGCGCCTCCACCGCCGTCGCGCTCGGATCCAAATGCGCGCACCCCGACGTCGCAGCTGCGTTCCTCGATTTCCTCGCCGGCCCGCAAACCGCGCAGTACGTCGTCGAAGCCGGTCTCCTGCCGTTGCTGAATGACGTCAAGGCGCCCGCGGACAACCCCGAGTTCGGCACCGAGATCACGGGCCAACGGTCGCTCGACAAGGACAACGGATACGTTCCGTACTTCGACTGGTCGACGCCCTCGATGCTCGACACGCTCGGCGGTCAGGTCCAACTGCTGCTGGCCGGCCGGAGTACCCCGGCGGATCTGGTCAAGGCGGTGCAGGCCGACTACGACAAATTCCAGGCCGCCCGATGAGCGTTCTAGCGATCGGTCGCACCAAAACCAGAACCCGAACCGTCTCGCGGCAAGCCCGCAAACGGCGCTGGATGGGCCTGCTCTTCCTCTCCCCCGCGCTCCTGCTGTACGTCGTGATCGTGCTCGTGCCGCTGCTCCAAACGGTCAACTACTCGTTCTACAAATGGGACGGCGTCAGCGAACCGACGTGGGTCGGATTGCGCAACTACCTCGAATTCGGGCGCGACCCGAGGATGTACGCCGCCTTCGGGCACGTCCTCGTCCTGATCCTCATGTTCGGCCTGATCCCGCTCGGTCTCGGCCTGATCAGCGCCGCGCTCCTCAGCCGAGCGAAGATCCGCGGCGAAGGCATCTACCGCTGGTTCCTGTTCCTGCCGCAGGTGCTGACGAGCGTCGTCGTCGCAATCATCTGGAAGCGCATCTACGCGCCGGACGGCCCGCTGAACAGCATCTTGCGCGGCGTCGGTCTCGGACACCTCACCCGCAACTGGCTCGGCGACTTCACCTGGGCGCTGCCGTCGCTCGGCATGATCGGAGTCTGGGGCGGGTTCGGCTTCACCATGGTGCTGTTCCTGGCCGGCATTCTCGCGATTCCGGACGAGTTGTACGAGGCCGCGCGACTGGACGGATCGACACGGTGGCAGGAGTTCTGGCTGATCACGCTGCCCAGCCTGCGCGGGCAAATGGCAATCGCCCTCACCTTGACCATCACCGGCGCGCTCAGGACCTTCGACATGGTCTACATCACCACCCAGGGCGGACCCGGGACAGCGACGACAACCCCGGCGCTTCTCCTTTACCAGTTGGCATTCGTCAATCCCGATGTCGGTAGGGCCTCCGCGACCGGCGTCGTACTGGCTGTGTTGTGTCTCGCGATCGCGGTCGGCATTACGAGGATCATGGAGAACAAAGACCGATGATCTCCAGATTCGAACGCGTCTCGAACTACGTCATCGTGATCGCGCTGACGGTCGGTGTACTGTTCCCGGTCGCGTGGTTCGTCCTCACCTCACTCAGCCCGAACACCTCGGGCGCACTCGATTTCTCCAACATCGCGTGGAGCAACTTCAGTGCGGCCTGGCACGACGGCAATCTGGCGCACTCGATGTACGCGTCCCTGGTCATTACGGTGTCCGCCGTCGTCGGGCAAACCGTGCTGGCGATCCTTTCCGGGTACGCGTTCGGCGTCCTCGGCGTCGTTGGCGAACGCTTCCTCTTCCCGGTCATCCTGCTGGGAATGATGGTCTCGACCGAAGTGATCGTCATCCCGCTGTACTACGAATTCCAGAGCATCGGCCTGACCAACTCCTGGCTGGGGCTCGTCATCATTCAACTCGGAATGGGCGTGCCGTTCGGGACGTACTGGATGCGAGCGACGTTCAGATCACTCCCCCGTTCGGTGATGGATTCCGCTGCCGTCGACGGTGCTGGAGTCTGGAGCACCTTGTGGCGCATTCTCGTCCCGATGGCGCGCCCCGCCGTACTCACGCTGGTCCTGCTGTCGTTCATGTGGACCTGGAACGACTTCTTCCTTTCCCTTATTTTCCTGGGCGATCCGGACAAGCAGACCGCGACCGTTGCCCTGGGCGCCTTCCAGGGACGGCATGTACTGCAGGTCAATCTGATGGCGGCCGGATCGCTGATCGTGTCGCTGCCGGTCGTGGCGCTCTACCTGTTCTTCCAGCGTGAATTCATCAGCGGCGTCATGGCCGGCGCGGTCAAGGAGTGACGTGACAACGCCTATCACTGTGGTACCCGACGCTGCCCGGCTCGGCGAGGCCGTAGCGCAACGGATTCTCGAGCAACTGACGACAGGCAGCGCCATCGTCGGCTTCCCCGCCGGCCGCAGCGCCACTCCCGTCGCAGCTGCCCTCAAAGAATCCGGAGCCAGCCTGGACGGCCTTCAGATCGTGATGATGGACGAGTACGTCACCAGGCAGGGCAGCCGCTGGGAGCTGCTGGACCCGCACGCGCCGCACAGCTGCATCGGCTGGGCCGAACGGAACCTGCTTGGCCCCCTCGGCCTTGGTCCGACCAGTCTCCTCACCCCGGACCCCAACGAGCCCGAAGCATTCAAGCAGGAGATCCTCGACCGCGGCGGCATCGACCTGTTTCTCCTGGCCAGTGGCCAAGGTGACGGTCACGTCGCCCTCAACGGCCCCGGTACGCCGCGCCACGCGCCCACCCGGGTCGTCGAGCTACCCGAGTCGACCCGCCGCGACAACGTGTCCACTTTTCCCAATCTGCAGTCCCCCGCCGAGGTTCCGTCGTACGGCGTCACGATCGGTACTGCGGAACTCGTCGAGCTCTCGCACTCCGCGGTGATGCTGCTGTGGGGCGAGAACAAGGCGTACGCCTTCGACCGCATCACTCAGGCCGACCAGTACGACCCGTTGTGGCCGGCAACCATCGTGCACGACTGCCGCAACGCCTTCATCTACGCGGACGAAGAAGCCGCACAAAAGTCAGAACGAGAAGGAGTCTCCTAGACATGGCTCGAATCAAGATGGCCTATATCGGCGGCGGATCGTCCCGAGCGGCCGGCACCATGGCGTCGTTCTTGTGGCACGGGCCGGAGTTCGCGGGCTCGGAAGTCGTGCTGATCGACAAGGACCCGGAGCGGCTGGAGATCGTCCGCCGGATCGCGGAGAAGCTCGCGGCCCAGGGCGGCGACGGCATCACGGTCACCGCGACGACGGACCAGCGTGCTGGTCTGACCGACGTCGACGCCGTACTGACGAGCTTCCGGCCCGGCAACTTCGACGCGCGGGCGCTGGACGAGCGCATCCCGATCAAGCACGGTGTGATCGGGCAGGAGACGCAGGGCCCTGGCGGGTTCTTCATGGCCCTGCGCTCGATCAACGACATGCGCGGCATCACCGACGACCTGCAGGCGGTCGCGCCGAACGCGGTGATCTTCAACTACACCAACCCGGTCAACATCGTGTCGCAGGCGGTCTCGAGCTACACCTCGGTCCCGATCTACTCGATGTGCGAGGGGCCGCTCGTGTTCCCGCCCGTCGTACTGCGGGCCGCCGGCCTCGACCCCGAGCGGGCCAAGGTCACGATGGCCGGCGTGAACCACAACTGCTGGAGCTACGAGCATCTGTACGACGGCAAGGACGTCATGCCGCTGCTCGAGGCCGCGTGGGAAGAGCGCAAGGACGACCCGACGCTCGACGACAACTCCAAGCGCGCGTTGCATCTGGCTGTGGTCATGCAGTCGATCCCGTCCGACTACTTCAACTACTACTACTTCCGGAACGAGGTGTTCCGAGCGCAGCAGGCCGCGCCGCGGACCCGGTCGGAAGTGATCATGAACGAGGTTCCTGGGTACTGGGAGCACTACCGCGAGCAGGCCGAGGCCAGCCACCCCGAGCTCGATCCGGCCCGGTCGCGCGGCGGGATCCACGAGCTGGAGTTGGCGATCGACGTGATGAGTGCCTACTACAACGACACGGGTGCGCGCCTGCCCGTCAACCTGCCGAACGCGGACGGCGCGCTGCCCGGTTTCGATGCGGAGACTGTCGTCGAGGTGTACTGCAACGTGAACCGCAAGGGTTGCCACATCGAGCCGCAACAAGCTTTGCCGCTTGCCGTTCGGGGCATCACGCGGCAGCTCGCCGACTACCAGATGCTCGCGGCGAAGGCTGCCTGGGAGGGCAACCGCGCCGACGCGATCCGGGCGCTGATCGCGAATCCGCTCGTGCCCGACCTGGCGATCGCTGAGCCGTTGTACGACGAGATGGCCGCCGCGCACTCGGCGTACCTGCCGGAGAGACTCCTGCGGTGAGAGACGTTTTCCTCGCCGTCGACGCCGGGAACACCAAGACCTGGGCTGGTCTGACCACCGCTGATGGCGACCTGCTCGGCCTTGCTCGTGGCGGTGTCGGCGACATCTACGCGCCGGCGGGGCCGGAGGCGGCCAGGTCGGTCGTCCTCGGCCTCGTCGACGAGGTGCTCGAGACTGCAGACCTCAGGCCGTCCGACGTCAAGCACGCAGCGTTCCGGTTGGCGGGCGTGGACTGGCCGGCCGATGAGCAGTTCTGGGCTGCGGCCCTGCAGCCGCTCTTCAAGCAGCTCAGCATCAAGAACGACGGTTTCGCGCTCATCCGGTGCGGTCGGCTCGACGGGCAGGGCATTTCGGTCGTGCTGGGTACGGGCGCAGCGCTCGCGGGACGAGGGCCGGCGAAGGAATGGGCGCTGTCGTGGTGGCTGCAGCATCCGCTCGGCGCCGCGGGTCTGGTGAGCGAGGCGTTGCGGGCGGTGTATCTGGCTGAGCTCGGGATGGGTGAGTCGACGAAGCTCGCCGCCGTACTCCCGCCGTTGGTCGGTGCGTCCACGCCGGAGGAGATGCTCGAGCTCACGACGGCGCGCGGCAACGCGTTCAACTTCGCGGCTCAGGCGGCGCATGCTCCCGCCGTACTTGCGCTCATCGACGACGACCCGGTGGTGGCCGGGCTGGTCGATACGCAGGCGGAGCGGCTCACGGAGTACATCGGCAGTCTCGCGCGGACCTGTGGACTGGTCAGACCAGTGACCGTAGTAGTCGGAGGTGGCCTGGTACCGGAACCGGAGGCGCCGATGTTCGCCGCGCTTCGCCGTCGGTGTGAGGGTGTTGAGCTTCGGCACGCCCAGGCGCCGGCGCTCGTCGGGGCGTTGCTCGATGCGATCGCCGAAGGTGGCGCGACGCCGACCGAAATGGTCCGCGCCAGGCTGACTCAGAAGCTCAGCTGATGGGACTGTCCTGATTCTTTTGTTGGAAGAGTTGGCCGCGGCGAGCAAGGGTGGGGGTATGGACTTCACTCATCTTGGGCGTACTGGGTTGTCGGTTAGTCGGATCGTGCTGGGGACGATGAACTTCGGTCCTCACACCGAGGTGGGGGACGCGCACGCGATCATGGACGCGGCGCATGACAAGGGCATCAACTTCTTCGATACCGCGAACGGGTACGGGCGGGCCATCTACCCGGGGCGGACCGAGGAGATCATCGGCGAGTGGTTCGCCAAGGACCCGGCGAACCGGCACAAGACCGTGCTGGCGACCAAGGTGTACGGCGACATGGGCGACGGCTGGCCGAACGAGGGCAAGCTGTCCGCGCTCAACATCCGCCGCGCACTCGACGCGTCGCTGAAGCGGCTGCAGACGGACTACATCGACCTGTACCAGTTCCACCACGTCGACCGCGCGACGCCGTGGGACGAGATCTGGCAGGCGATCGAGGTCGCGATCCAGCAGGGCAAGATCCTCTACGCCGGCTCCAGCAACTTCGCCGGCTGGCACATCGCGCAGGCGCAGGAGGCGGCCGCGCGCCGCAACTACATCGGCCTGGTCAGCGAGCAGTCGATCTACAACCTGCTCGTCCGCGACGTCGAGCGCGAGGTCCTGCCGGCCGCGCAGTACTACGGCCTCGGCGTGATCCCGTGGTCGCCGCTGCAGGGCGGTCTGCTCGGTGGCGTCGTACGCAAGGAGAACGAGGGCGTCCGCCGGCTCGAGGGCCGGGCCAAGGAGACGCTCGAGCGTCTGCGTCCGCAGATCGAGCAGTACGAAGCGTTCGCGGACGAGCTCGGCCACGAGCCCGGTGAGGTCGCCCTCGCCTGGCTCCTCCACCAGCCCGCCGTCACCGGCCCGATCGTCGGCCCGCGCACGATGGAGCAGCTCGAGTCCGCCGTACGCGCAGTAGACATCAAGCTCGACGAGAAGGCCCTGAACCGCCTCGACGAAATCTTCCCCGGCTACAAGACCTCCCCCGAGGACTACGCCTGGTAAGACCCGTCAAAACAGCCGGCCGCCCCATCAGCGGCCGGCTGTTTTATGCGTGGACCGCGGTGGTGGGGAGCATGCCGATGAGGGCGTCGGCGGCGAGGGAGGCGGCGGGGCCGGTGGGGACGGCTACTGAGACTTGCCAGGCGGAGGCGGCGCCGGGGGCCAGGGAGACGGTGACGTGGTCGCCGTGTTTGGCGGCGATGCGTTCGGGGACGAGGGCCACGCCCAGGTCGTAGGCGACGAGGGCGAGGAGCGTGTGTACGTCGTTGACCTCGATCGTGACGGGATGAGCGACCCCGGCCCGGGTGAACGCGCTGTCCGAGATGGCACGGGCGCCCCAGGTCGGGTCGAAGTCGACGAAGGACTCGCCGATCAGGTCGTCCAGCGTGACCCCGGACGCCTTCGCGAGGCGGTGGTCGGGCGCGCAGACGAGCACCATCGACTCGCGGGACAGCGGCCGGAGGTCCAGCCCGTCGACCGGGTCGCCGGCGGTGGCGACGAACGCGACGTCGAGCCGGCCGGAGGCGAGCTCGTCGAGCATCGGCGTCGAGCCGCCCTGCCGGACCTCGATCTCGACGGCCGGGTACGCCGAACGGAACTTCGCGAGCAACGCCGGTACGTCGACCACCCCGAGGCACTGCTCCAGGCCGACGGTCAGGTGACCGCGGAGTAACCCCTGGACCGCGGCAACAGCATCCTTCGCGGCTTCGGCGGCGGCGAGGGTACGGCGGCCCTCGCACAGCAGCGCCCGCCCCGCCTCGGTGAGCTCCACACTGCGGGTGTTCCGGACGAACAGCGACGCCCGCAACTCACGCTCGAGCGCGCGGATCGACGCGGACAGCCCCGACTGCGAGATCGACATCGCCTCGGCGGCCCGGGTGAAGTGTTTCTGCTCAGCCACCGCGACGAAGTGTTCCAAGTGCCTCAGCTCCATGACTAAGAACTGTAGTCGATCGAAAGAAATCGATTCACCTGTCCCACATCTCAGGCGTCCGCGCGTGGAGCGCCGCCCGGGGGTCGGTAGGGTGTGCGCTATGGCGGATGAGGAGTTTCGGGTTGAGGTTGTGCTCAGTGACGAAGGGCACGGGTTGACGTTCTGGGACCGGTTGCGGGCGCTGGATCTGGATGACGACGCGCGGAAGCGGCTCGGGAGTCAGGTGACGGTGACCCGAGACGGGAACCGGATGTTGATGTACACGCACACGCTCGCGGACGCCCAGGAGGCTGAGCGGACCGCCAAGGATCTGGTCGCCGACGACCACCTCGACGCGACATACACGATCACCCGCTGGAACCCGGCCGAGCAGGACTGGACCGATCCGAGCGTGCCGGTCGGTCCGCACGACGCGGCCAGCGACGCGGCGAAGAACGCGGGCATGGAGGTCCCGGACCAGCGGTACGTCGTGGTCCAGGCGTACAAGCCGGAGTTCCTCCGCGACCTCGGTCTGTAAACCTCAGCGCGGGACGTAGCCGGTCTGCCGGCAGAACGCGTCGGCGGCGGCCTGGTGGGCCGCCGCCTCGTCAGGACGGTCGAGGGCCTCGCAGCAGCGGGCCAGCAGGCGACGGGCCGACTGCCGCCCGATGCCGTACTCGACCGAGTCGGCCAGCGCTTGGCTCGCCTGGGCGTGGGCGAGTTCGACCTCGCCGTCGAGGAAGTTGCACAGGGCAAGGTCGCAGTGCAGCTCGGCGATGACGGTCGCATAGCCGGATTTCGCGGCCAGCGCGTCGCCTTCCTCGTAGTACGTCCGGGCGGTCGCGACATCGCCGGCGTGCAGGTAGGAGTCGGCGAGCGCCTGCAGCGAAATGCAGGTGTCGTAGCTGTTGTCGATCTCGCGGCTGTCACGCAGTACGTCGGTCGCGATCCGGCGCGCGTCCTCGAAATGACCGAGCCGGTTCTCGACCGCGGCCTTGGCCAGCCCCCACTGGATCCCGTCGAGCCGGTTCTCCACCAGCGGCTCGGCGTTGCATAGGTCCGTTGCCGCGAGCTCCAAATTGCCGAGTTCCTTATAGGCGCCAGCTCGGTTGACCAGGGCAACAAGTCGATCGTTGCCGTGCGCACCAGAGTGCTGCAGCGACTCGGTGGCACAGGCAACGGCCTCGCGGAACTCACCGAGATGGATGTGGTTCATCGCCTGCGCGTTCAGACCGCGCGGCATCCGCGCGAACTCACCGCAGGCCCGGAACACCGCCAGCCCTTCACCGAACGCCTTGGCGGACTCGCGCAACCGCCCCTGGGCGTTGTAACTGACCCCGATGTTGCACCGCAGCGCACCTTCGCCGAGCGTGAACCCGCAGGCGCGATAGAGCTCCGCAGCCTGCTCGAAGAGTGCGATCGCTTCGTCGTTCGCCCCCGACTGCCGCTCGAGTACGCCGCGCGCGTGCAGCATCGCGCCGCGCCCGGCCTCGTCACCGGACGTCTGTTCGCCGAGCTCACCGAGCCGGACCAGGGCGCGCCACGTGCCGTACCGGCTGTGCTCGTAGAGATAGAGCCGGACGATATCGGCGAGTTGCCAGGCGACATCGGGCGTCCCGAGCTCGAGCGCGCGCTGCGCCACGGCCTCGACGTTGGGCAGCTCGGCCGTCAGCCACGCCTCCGGATCCGCGACGGTGACGTCGTACGACGGCATCGGGACGCGGACGGCGCCTGGTTCCAGGATCAGCATTGCGGCGTTCGCCGTGCCGACGTACCAACGACACAAGGACTTCCAGGCGTCGAGGGCCGGGGCGGCGAGCTGGGCAGCGTACTCCTTGACGAGGTCGTGCATGAGGTAGCGGTCGTGGCCGACGGATTCCAGCAGGCTGGCGGATTCGAGGCGGTTGAGGACCTGGTCGTACGTCGGGCCGATGAGCGCCGCGGCCGCGTCGGGGGCGAACTCCTGACCTGGGAAGAGCGAGAGCAGACGGAAGCCGCGTTGTACGGCGGGGTCGAGCAGGTCGTACGACGTTCGGAACGCCGAGCTGACCGCGGTGTCGTCGTCGATGGCGAGCGTGGCGAGCGCGCCCGTACGATGCATGCGGGAGACGAAGGCCGCGACCGAGCCGCGGGAGGCGACGGCGCCCGCGATGCGAAGAGCCAGCGGAAGGCCGGCGCACAGGTCGACGAGCTCCTCGACGTCATTGGTTGCCTGAAGCATCGAGTGGATGAGAGTGGTGCTGGCTTCCGGGGTCAGGGTCGGGACGCGGATCGGGATGCCGCCGTCGAGCGCGGCGAGAGCGTCCAGCGGGTTCCGGCTGGTGACGAGTACGGCGCTGGTCGGCGTACCAGGGAGGAGCGGACGGATCTGGGCCGCGTCCTGCGCGTCGTCGAGGACGAGCAGAATGCTGCGCGTCGCCAGGCGCGACCGGAAGAGCGCAGCGCGCGCATCGCCGTCGTCGGGGATCGCGTGCGAGTCGACGCCAGATGCGCGCAGGAGCTCGACCAGTACGTCATCCGCGCGCCGCGGCTGGTCCGATGCGCCGCGGAGGCGGACGAACCATTGCCCGTCGGGGAAACGGTCGGTCAGCTCACGCGCGACGCGTACGGCGACGGCCGTCTTGCCGACACCCGGTGTGCCGGAGAGCGCGACGATCCGGACGCCTTCGGTCGCGGTCAGCAGATTCACGACGTCGGTCACCAGGTCGTCGCGGCCGACGAGGTTGCGGATGTCGAGCGGGAGCTGGTCCTGGTGTTGCCATTCGTCGTCGAGCGCGGACGTCAGGATCGATTGACGGAGCTCGCGCAGTTCGTCGGTCGGGTCGAGCCCGAACTCGTCCACGAGCCGCCCCGCGAATCCGTCGTACGTCGACAACGCGTCGGCCTGGCGTCCGCAGCGGTAGAGCGCGGTCATCAGCAAGGCGATCAGGCTGTCGCGCAGCGGTTCTTGTGCGCTGAGGGTTTGCAGCTCCGGGAGTACGTCGGCGTGGTCGCCGCGGGCGAGGCGCGCGTCGTAGTACTGCTCGATCGTGGTCAGCCGCTCCTCGCGCAGGCCGATCGCGGCTGTTGGCTCCACCTCGATCGGGTCGCCGCGCCATTGGTCGAGGGCGTGGCGGAGGTGCTCAACCTGGCGGGCCGGATCCTCGGCGGCCTGAGTCAACGCGGCGCGGAACGCGTTGAGGTCGGATGGTTCGGCGGCGAGCAGGTAGCCGCGGCCGCGGGTCTGCAGTACGTCGGCGCCGACGATGTCGCGCAACCGTCGTACGTAGGTGTGGACGGTCCGGGTCGGGTGCGCCGGCTGAGGTACGCCGTCGGGCCACAGTCCGTCGATCAGCTCATCCATCGGCACCGGGCGGTGCGGGCGCAGCAGCAGAATCGCAAGCAGCGAACACAACCGCGGCGCCGGCGTGGGGACCGCACGTCCGTCGACGACGATCTCCAGCGGACCGAGCATGCGGAACTCCATGCCCTTTAGTCTGGCAGCTATGGATGTCTTGCTGGGGCCCGTGAGGGAAGACGATGTCGCGTTGCTCCAACGGTTTGTGGTGGAGCCCGGGCTGATCGGGCTGGACTGGAACGGGTTTCGCGATGCGCAGGCGCCGGTCCGGCGGTTTGCCGAGGACGGGTTCCTCGGCGCTGAGGACGGGCGGCTGATGGTCCGGACCGGTGCGGAGACGCCGGGGCTCGTCAGTTGGCGGTCGGGGTCGTTCGACGGCAGGACGAAGTACTGGGAGATCGGGATCGCGCTGCTGCCGGAGTACCGCGGGCGTGGGATCGGGTGGCGGGCGCAGGCGCTGCTGACGGCGTACCTGTTCGAGCACACGCAGGTGCAGCGGATCCAGGCCGCGACCCATCCGGAGAACCTGGCCGAGCAGAAGTCGTTGGAGAAGGCGGGTTTCCGGCTCGAAGGCGTGATCCGCGGGTGCGAGTTCCGGGCCGGGCGGCTGCGGGACGGGTATCTGTACAGCCGGTTGCGGGACGATCCGGGGCCGGAGCTCGGCAACGGTTCGGTGACGGGAATGGCTACTGACACCGTCGGGGAACCTTCGGCGCATTAGTCTCGGCGGGTCGTTGCACGCTTACTCGGCGTGGTTCTGCGACATTGAAAAGGCTGAGAGAGGGGTCGCCCGTGTCGCGTCGTCGAGGTCTTGTCGCCGGTGCCGTCGTGTTGTCGTTCGTGCTCGCTGGATGTTCCGACGTGGCCGCGAGCGAGACGAGCCCCTCGGACACCCCTTCATCTACAGTCTCTTCCCCGAGTACGACGCCGAGCGCCACCCCGACCGTGAAGCCGACGGTCAAGCCGACTGTGCCGCCGAAGCCCAAGGTGAAGCAGAAGCCGGCGTACTACGCGCTGCGGGTCGAACGGCAGCTGGACAAGCTCGGATACCCGGTCGGCGACATCGACGGTGACATAACCGCGCGTGCCAAGCAGGCGCTGTGCGCGTGGCGCGAGACGAACGGCCTGCCGGTCAGCCGCGCCGGCCTCACGTTGAACGACGCGTACTCGGTGCTCAACGCAACCAAGCGCCCGACGCCTACCCGCTCCCCCGGCATCTACGTCAACAAGACCTGCCAGATCCTGTACCAAATCGTCGGGAACACCTACAAGCGGATCGTCTGGATCTCCACCGGCGCCCCCGGCTACGACACCCCCAACCGCACCGGCAAGGTCTGGCGCAAGTGGGCCGGCGCACACGAGAGCAGCCTGTACGAGGACGCGTACATGTACGACTCCCTGTACTTCTTGAAGGACCGCCCCGGCATCGCCCTCCACGGCTCCCGAGTCAACTCCCTCATCAAGCCCTACCCCGCGAGCCACCGCTGCGTCCGAGTCATGCGCCCCGAAATCCACCAGATCTACGCCGACACCCCGATCGGCACCAAGGTCCAGATCTACGGCGAGTTCTAGCAGCAATACTCCAGGAACTCATTTACCGACCGACCCGGCACTTCTGAGTTGTGCTTGCTTGGCTCGGACGATGTCCGGGTCCCTGGGGTCGAGCGGAAGCACAGCGTCGTCGTCGTACCGTCTGTCTTTTCTGCGAACGACTTTGGCTATCCGAATCTGTCGCATCGGAACTCCTTGGAGGGGCAGGCCTGGCGCCGAGGTGTTGGAGGGGTTCTCAAGACGCCAGGCCCGCCTGCTAGGTGGGGGTCGGCGACGACAGCAGGTACCACGCCGCGCTGTTGGGCGAGAGTTTGTCGCCCGCGTCCTGGTGACTCGCGAGCAGTAGTTCGCCGTCGACCGGCACAGCGACCACTCTCGACGAGCAGTTGACGACGCAGCAGAAGCCGTCGCCGCGGGTGAAGGCCAGTACGCCGGGTTCGGTCGCCAGCCAATCGAAGTCGTGCGAAGCCAGTGCCGGAAGCCGCCGGCGCACGCCGAGTGCCTCGCGGTACAGATGCAGCATCGATTCGCCCCAGCCCAGCTGATGGTCCACAGCATGCATGGCGAACCAGTCAGGCTGCGGCAACCACGGATCTGACCGGGAGAAGCCGAAAGCCTCCTGGCCGGCCGACCAGGGCAAGGGAATCCGGCAGCCGTCCCGGCCTCGCCGCTCCCCGTTGCTGCGGTGGAACATCGGATCGGTCAGCACATTGTCCGGCAGATCCGTGACCTCGGGCAGACCGAGCTCCTCGCCTTGATAGAGGTACGCCGCTCCCGGCAGCGCGAGCATCAGCAGCGCACTCGCCCGCGCACGTGCGGTCCCGAGATCGACGTCCCCGGCGTGTGCGCCTGGGGCCCCACCGCCGTAGCGGGTGACGGATCTCGGCATGTCGTGGTTGTTCAGCACCCAGGCGACCGAGGAGCCGGCGTCCTGGATCGTGCCCAGCCCGCGATCGACGACGTCGGAGAGAATCTGCGCGTCCCAGTGCGCGCGCAGGAACTCGAAGTAGAAGGTCTGATGCAGTTCGTCCGGCCGCTGGTACAGCGCGAGTTGCCGGGTATCCAGTACGCCGACCTCGCCGATCAGCACGCGTTCGCGGCCGGTGAAGGCCGAGTATCCATCGGCGATCTGCCGCCAACGGCGCCAGACGTCGTGCACCTCGGGCTGGTTCCACGCGTGCGGGTTGAGCGGGTCACCGGTGAGCTCGTCGTCGATCGCCTGCCCGTGATCCGGCAGTCCGGCCGCCTTGTGCAACCCGTGCGCCACGTCGATTCGGACGCCGTCGACGCCGCGCTCGAGCCAGAATCGCAGTACCTGCTCGAAGTACGCCGCCACGTCGGGGTGGCGCCAGTTGAAGTCGGCCTGCTCCGGCGCGAAGCTGTGCAGGTACCACTGGCCGTCGGGAACCTGTTGCCAGGCCGGGCCGCCGAAGACGGAGCGCCAATTGTTGGGCGGTTCCTCGCCCCGGCCGTCGGCGAAGTGGAACCACGCGCGCTCAGGGCTCCCCGGGCCCGCGGCCAGCGCCGCGGCGAACCAGGGATGCTCGGTCGAGCAGTGGTTCGGGACAAGATCGATGAGGACCTTGATGTCATGCCGGTGCGCGTCGTCAACCAGACGGTCGAAACCGTCGAGGGTGCCGTAGCGGGGATCGACCGAGAAGTAGTCGGAGACGTCGTACCCGTGGTCGTGCTGCGGTGAGGGGTAGAACGGGTTGAGCCAGATGCCGTCCACTCCCAGGGCCCGCAGGTACGGGAGCTTCGCGCGGACACCGGCCAGATCACCGACACCGTCGCCGTCGGAGTCGTGGAAGCTGCGGAGGTAGACCTGGTAGATGACGGCGGTCCGCCACCAATCGGCTCCGGGCCGGGGCCTTGTCGTGAACATCGCGATCGGTCCCTCTGGTCGTTCCCCAGGCCGCTGATCTCGTCACTACGATCCGCCGTCGGAGGGCGGGCGTCAGCAAGGCCAGCGTCCAGAGGGGCTACCCGCTAACCGGAATCCTGGGTCTGGCTGACCGGTAGTCAGTGGGCGTCGAGATACCGGACCACAGCCAGCACCCGGCGATGGTCGTCGCTGGTCTCGGGTGGCGCAGCTTGGCGAAGACATGCCGGACATGCTTCTCCACAGTCGCTTCGGTCACCCACAGCCGGCGTGCGATGCCCGAGTTGGAGCGACCCTCGGCCATCAGTGCGAGCACTTCGTGCTCCCGTGGACTGAGCTCGGCGAGCGGGTCGCCGTCCCGGCGGGCGTTGACCAGTTCCTGGACCAGGGCAGGGTCCATCACCGAGCCACCTCTGAGGATCCGCTCCATCGTCTCGATGAAGTCGCCCACATCCGTCACCCGGCTCTTGAGGAGATAGCCGATCCGCTGGCCGGACGCGAGCAGCTCCATGGCGTGCTCGACCTCGGCGTGGGCCGACAGGACGAGGATCCCGGCGGCCGGGAACTCGCGCCGAATCTCCCGGGCGGCGTCCAGCCCTTCGGTGCTGTGCGTGGGTGGCATCCGGATATCCACCACGACCAGGTCGGGCGAAAGGTCCCGCACCAGCGGGAGGATCCACACACTGTCGCCGGTCTGTCCGACGACCTCGAAACCCGCCTGCTCGAGGAGGCTGGCCAGCCCCTGGCGCAGGAGTACGTCGTCTTCGGCCAGGACGACGCGGCTGCGTGTCGCACCGCCATCGACGGCCGAGTCGATCGTCATCTCCCCACGGTAGACCTACCTGTCGTCGAGGATCCGGCGGAGAGCGTCACCCGACAACGCCGTCTTGGACAGCAGAGCCGCGGCCGGCACGCTCTCGACGAGATCGATCAGGTCCTCCGCCGCGTGGGTGGAGATCAGAACGACCTGCGCGGGGTCCACATTCGTCTCGATCTGGATCCGCCGGGCCAGGTCGAGGCCGCTCTCGCTGCCGAGGTTCACATCGACGAGTACGACGTCGGGTTCGGCGCCGTCCAGTCGCGCCAGCGCCTCGTCGATCGTCGAGGCGACTCCGACCACGGTGACCCCGTCACTTTCGAGGCGGGACCGCGCCGCGTCCAGGAAGTCAGTGCTGTCGTCGACGATGAAGCAGCGCAACCCCATGGCTCCAGAATCACGCGACGAGGGCCCCGGCGCATTCCAGCTAACGCGACTCTCTGTGCAATCGAACGTTGGCTCCGGCGGACGTCAGCTGCCGGTCAGCGGGAACTCGGCGGTCAAGGTGGTTCCGGCGCCGCGGGGACTGTCGAGGTTCAGCCGGCCGCCTAGCGCTTCCACCCGGTCGCGGAGGCCGAGCAGCCCGGTGCCCCGGCTGAAGTCCGCGCCGCCCTGTCCGTTGTCGCGGATCTCGACGCGGAGCGCGTCGCCGGTGATGTCGGTGGTGACCACGACCAGCGAAGCCTGCGAGTGTTTCGCGGCGTTGGTCAGAGCCTCGGACACGAAGTAGTAGGCGCTCGCCTCGAGCCGCTCCGACAGGCGCGGCTGCGCACGGAGCGTCAGGCGGATGGGGATCGTCGACCGGCGGCCCAGTGACTTCAGTGCCGGGCTGAGGCCGCCCTCGGCGAGGATCGCCGGGTGGATTCCGCGCGCCGTCTCGCGGAGCTCGTCCAGGGCGTCGGTCAGTCCGCCATGGACCTGGTCCAGCTCCGCGGTGAGCTCGGACAACTCAGGCGGCACTTTCGTCTGGGCTGTCTGCAGCCGGAGCGCGAGTGAGACGAGCCGCTGCTGTGCGCCGTCATGCAGATTGCGCTCGATCTGCCGACGCGTCCGGTCGGCGGTGACCACCACGCGGGCGCGGGATGCCATCAGTTCGGCCCGGGCCTCCGCGTTCTCGATCGCGGTGGCGACGAGCTCGGTGAAGCCCGCGATCTGTGCCTCGGTCGCGGCCGGGAACGGTATGTCGTTGGTCTTGGAGGCGGCAACGACACCCCAGAGGCGGCCGCCCACGGTGACCGGGCAGCCGATCGAGGAACGGATTCCGATGGTCTGCGCCTCCTGCGCGATCGCGCCCGATGCACCGGCGAAGCTGTCCAGGCGGATCGGTCCGGCGCGTCGGCGTACCTCGCGGGCGATGCTCAGGCCGTCGAGATCGAACCGCTCACCGACGGCCAGATGGGCGGGCACCCGGCTCCAGGCCGCGACACCGGTGACCGTCCCGTCCGGTTCGTACCGCTCCATCCGCGCGAGATCGGCGCCGCAGAGTCGCCCCACCTCTTCGGTCACGGCTGTGAACAGGACACTCGGCGCTACCGCTCGAGCCACCTGAGTGGCGACCCGCCGGAGCGCGGATTGTTCGTTCGACAGCCGTTGGGCCTCCAGCGCCGCCCGCCGTAGCCGAGCCGCAAGCTCGCCCACGACCACCGCCGTCACGAGAAACACACCCAAGCCGATCGCGTTCTGGGCGTCGGCAAGCAGGAGGGAGTGCAACGGGCTGACGAAGAAGTACGCGTACGCCCACACGCTGAGCACGGCAGTGACGACGGCGAGTGGCGTACCCCAGAAGATCGCGATGGGCAGTACGGCGAGCAGATAGAGCACCAGCAGGCTGAGTGTCGGGACGTGGGGCTCGCCGAGCTTGATGAGCCCGGTCACGGCAGCGACCAGCAGGCCGGCTGCGAGCAGTCCAGTCAGCCGGCGGACAACCGCTGAGCTCGTCCGGCGCCGCTCCATCCCATCACACTTTCCCCTGGACGAACGCTAACCGATAGGCCCGGACACGGACACCTAACCGACCGACGCCGCGGTTGCTCGGCTTGGGGCTGTTGGTTAGTGGCGGCGTTCTACGTGGGGTTTGAGGGTGCCGTCGTAGGGGTTGGGTGGGAGGCCTTGGAGTAGGTCGGGTAGGTGGAAGGTTTGGAAGAGGGAGAGGTCGAAGAAGGCGACTGCGTGGACGATTGCGGTCGCGGTGAGGGTCAGTACCTGGATCTGGAAGGCGCGGTGGAGGTTGTCGCGGGGGTCTCGCATGTAGACGGCGAAGGCGGGGAGGCCGTTGGCTTTCAGGGGGACGAGGTACTGGTCGCCGGGGCGTTCGGCTGGGCAGTGGGTGGAGATGAGGCGGCCGATGTCGCGGGCGCCGCGGAACCAGGAGGTGAACGGCGGCATCTCCCAGATCGCGTCGGCGGTGAAGAGCGTGACGATCGCGGGTACGTCGTACTGCTCGAAGGCGGCTCGATAACGGGCGAGGAGCGCTTCGTCAGGGACGACGGCGCTCGGTCTGACGGTGAGCGGTGTGGGTCGTACGTCGCCCAGGAGGTCCGTGACGCGCGCGGTGGGCCAGCCCTCGATGTCGTGGAGGATGGTCGCGGCTCGTTCCCGCGGTGGGATGCGTTGGAGGGCGGCGATCAGGCCGAGGTCGATCGGGCGGCCGTCCATCAGATGTTCGGGGATGGGTTCGAGCCAGAGGATCTCGGAGCTTTCCGAGAGTGCTCCCTCCGGATGCGCGCTGGGAGCGGCCAGGTCGGACGGGAGCGGACGGCTCCCCGCGCGCTGCAGACACGCGCGAGTGGCAGCCTCATAACCAGACGTGGAACCAGCGATCTCAACAGCGTCGGTGATGGAGCCGAGCATGCGGTAGCAGTGCGCGATCAACCCGGAGTCACCCATAGCTACTCCATCGGCCAGGCCCGGCTCTCGGTCTGGTGGTCGGCCAGGTAACCGGCCAATGCCAGTGCCCTCATGTCTTGATGATGCGGTACGGCGAGCTGCGCGCCAATGGGCAGCCCCGCAGCGGACCACCCGACGTTGACCGTGGTCGCCGGGTGCTGCGACATGTTGTACGGGACCGTGAACCCGATCTGCTCGAACGGTTTCGACGGGTCGTCCGTCGGATAGGCGAGCTCCGCCGGGAACGCGGTGATCGGCGCGACCGGCGACAGAATCACGTCGTACGCCGTGAACACCTGCCCGACCGCAGCCGCCATCGCACCCATCTGGCTGTACCCGTGGAACACGTCGGACCCGGACAGATCCCCCGCCGTCGACACCCACTCCCGGATCTGCGGCAGCACCTTCGCGCGCCGCTCCTCGGGCAGCGCGGCGATGTCCGTCGCGGAGCGGATCCGCCAGAAACGATCGAGCCCGTCGAGCATCTCCCGCGTGATGATCGGGTCGATCGGCTCGACCAGCGCACCCGCCTTCGACAGTACGTCGGCCGTCGCCGACACCGCCGCGATCACGGCCGGATCCACCGCCAGCCCGACCCCGGCATCGAGCAACAACGCAACGCGCAGCCCCTCGAGCTCGACCCCGAACTCGTCGTCGGAAGCAGGAAACGACGTGTGGTCACGCGGGTCGTACCCGGACATCACCGACAACGCCAGCGCCGCGTCACCGGCCGTACGAGTCAACGGTCCGATCGCCCGCCCCGGATACGGATTCCCGACCGCGACCCGCCCGTGCGTCGGCTTGAGCCCGACCAACCCACACCAGCCCGCCGGCAACCGGATCGACCCGCCGATGTCCGTCCCGATATGGATCGGCCCGTACCCAGCCGCCGCCGCGGCCGCCGCACCCGCACTCGACCCACCGGCAGTCTTCGTCACATCCCACGGATTCCGCGTCAGATGATGGAACGTCGACACCCCCGACGAGAGCATCCCGTACTCCGGCATCGTCGTCTTGCTGAAGATCACCGCCCCGGCCGACCGCAGCCGCGCAGCAGCCGGCGCATCCTCTACCGCCGGGCTCAACAACGTCGCCGCAGTCCCCTGCGGCACCGGCGTACCGCGGGTCGCGATGTTCTCCTTCACCGTCACCGGCACGCCGTCCAGCGCACCCGCCGCCCCCTCCCGCCAGCGTCGTTCCGACTCGAGCGCCGCCGCCCGTGCCCCTTCGGCGTCGAGCGCGTACAGCGCACAGATCTGCGGCTCGAGAGCGTCCACCCGGGCCAGCACGTCCTCGATCACCTCGACCGGTGACACCGAGCCGTCGCGGTACTTCGCCAGCAGTTCAACCGCCGTCAGATCGGCGAGACTCATACACACACCCCTCAGTTCGGTGGGTCGAAGCGGCCGTCGACCGCGGTCCAGCCGCCGTCGACCGCAAGTACGCTCCCGGTCACGAAGCTCGCCGCGTCGGACGCGAGGTACACGACCGCGCCCGCCAGCTCACTCGGCTGCGCCCACCTGCCGAGCGCACCTTTCTGCGCGTACGCGGCGTACCACGCGGGATCGGCCTTGATCTGCGCCGTCAGCGGGGTCTCGACGACGCCGGGCGCGATCGCGTTCGCGCGTACGCCGGACGGCCCGAGCTCGGCCGCCGCCGTACGCAACAACTGCACCAGCCCGGCCTTCGTTGCCGCATACACCGATTGCCCCGGCTCGACCGTGGTCCCGCGGATCGAGCTGAACCCGATGATGCTGCCACTCCCCCGCGCCGCCATCCCCCGCCCGAACGCGCGGATCAGCTCGAACGAGGCCCGCAGGTTCAGCGACACCACCCGGTCGAACTCCTCGCCGGTGTAGTCGAGCATCCGCTTCCGCACATTGGTCGCCGCCGTGAACACCAGCACGTCGACGGGATCCAGCTCGTCCACCGCCCGCGCGATCGCAGCGTCATCCAGCACATCCAGCTCGTACGCCGTGAGCTCGGACCCGGCCGTCGCACGAGCCGCCGCGAGGTCCCGGTCAGCACACGTCACTCGCGCACCCTGCGCAGCCAGTGCCAGCGCACTCTCGCGCCCGATCCCACTCCCCGCGCCGATCACCAGCGCGTGCTTGCCATCAAGCCGGAACAGATTCGCGTACTCCATACGGGCCACCTCTCACGGGCGTGGACGGATGATCGCCATGCGGGTTGTGGTCAGTTCCTCGATCGCGAAGCGCGGTCCCTCACGGCCGGTGCCCGAGTCCTTCACCCCGCCGTACGGCATGACGTCGGAGCGGAATCCGGGTACGTCGTTGATCACCACTCCGCCGACCTCGAGCCGATCGATCGCGGCGAACGCGGTGTCCAGCGAGGACGTGAAGACGCTCGCGTGCAAGCCGTATCGCGTCTCGTTCACGGCCCGCAACGCGCTGTCGACATCCGGCACCGATCGCACCGCGATGACCGGTCCGAAGATCTCCTCGTCCCACGCCGGCAGACCATCAGGTACGTCGGTCAGCACGATCGGCCCGAGTACGTCGCCCGGCGCCTCGTACGCGATCGACCCGCCGGCATGAACGGCATCCCCGACCCACTGGCGGACCCGATCGGTGGACGCCGGGTTGATCAGCGCAGACACCCGCGTCAGAGGGTCGCGCGGGTCGCCGACGACGACGGTCGGCAGCCGAGCACCGAGTTTCTCCAGCAGTTCCGAGCGGATCGACTCCACCGCGATGACGCGCTGGACCGAGATGCAGGCCTGGCCGGAGGCGTAGTACCCGCCGCGAACGATCGCATCGGCGGCCGCGTCCAGATCGGCGTCCTCGGCAACGACCAGCGCGGAGTTGGAGCCGAGTTCGAGCAGGACTTTCGTCGGCGCAGCGTCACGCGCGATGCGATGACCGACAGCCGCAGATCCGGTGAACGAGACGGCACCAACCCGACCGTCGGTGGTGAGCGCCGCGCCGACATCCGCTCCGCCGGTCACCAACTGAACAGCGCTCTCCGGTGCACCCGCGTCAGCAAGCGCGGAACGCATGAGGTGCACAAGCCACAGCGTGGCAAGCGGCGTCTGCGGCGCCGGCTTCACGATGATCGGGCAGCCGGCCGCGAACGCAGGCGCGATCTTGTGCGCCGCCAGCAGCAACGGGTAGTTGAAGCCGGTGATCCCGACGACCACGCCGATCGGCTTACGCACCCAGAAACCCTGCAGACCTTCACCACTCGGCAGCAGATCCAGCGGCACCGTCTCACCGTGCAGCCGAGCAACCTCTTCCGCCGACGTCTCCAGGGTCAGAAGCGTCCGATCGATCTCCACCCGGCAGTCGACAAGCGGCTTGCCGGTCTCGAGCACCAGCAGATCCACGAACTCGTTGCGTGCGGCAAGGACCGCGGAATGCACGCTCTGCAGGACTTTCCGACGCAGGTACGACGGAAGCCGGCCAACCGTCTCGCGGACGGACAGGGCGTTGTCGAGCGCGGCCCGGGCCAGCTCGACGTCGCCGACCGGTGCGTCCGCGACCGTCGAACCGTCGTACGGGAAGATGACCGGAGCTGTTGCCGCCGCCTCGACCCAGGCCTCACCGATCGGCAGGCCGGCTGGGAACTTCACGCTGGATCTCCCTTCGCGAGCAGGTCGGACGTGGTCGCGCCGGACAGCGCGCGCTGAAGCGTGGGGATGGCCGAGACGAGGCGCTGCGTGTACGGGTGCTGCGGAGCGGCGTACACGTCGCCGGTGTAGCCGGTCTCGACGATCTGGCCGGCGTTCATGACGGCCACGCGGTCGCAGACGTGCTTGATCACGGACAGGTCGTGCGAGACGAACACCAGCGTGAGATTGAGCTCGTCGACCAGGTCGGAGATCAGGTTGAGGACCTGCGCACGGACGGAGACGTCGAGGGCGCTGACTGGCTCGTCGGCGATCAGGATGCGCGGGCGGGGCGCGAGTGCACGCGCGATCGAGATGCGCTGACGCTGACCGCCGGAGAACTGATGCGGGTACCGGTCGCCGGCGTCCGCGGACAGGCCGACGGCTTCGAGTAGCTCGCGTACGCGCTCGCCCGAGGCGGGATGGCCTTGGACGACGAGCGGTTCGGCGATGATGTCGCGGACCCGCATCCGTGGGTCGAGCGAGCTCATCGGGTCCTGGAAGACGAGCTGGAGGTTCTCACGGAGGAAGCGCAGGCGGCGGTCGGACAAACGGGTGATATCGGTGCCTTCGACAATCACATTGCCGGACGTCGCGCGGTCGAGGGCCGCGATGATCCGGAGCAGCGTGGACTTGCCGCAGCCGGACTCGCCGACGATGCCGAATCGCTCGCCCTGCTTGACTTCCAGGCTCACGCCGCGCAGCGCGTGTACGACCGGAGCGGGCTGGAACAGCGAGGTGCGCGGCCGCGGATAGTCGCGGACGAGATCGACGACCTGGATGGCGGTCGGCGTCTCGAGCTCGTGCGTCGTCGGAATGTGCTCAGGCATCAGTCACCCCCGCAGGGTGATGGCACGCGAAGCCCTCCGCCTCGTCGCCCGACCATGGCGGCGACTCTTCGCACAGCGCGGTGGCGTAGGCGCAGCGGGTGCGGAAGACGCAGCCCGACGGGAACTTGCCCGCGGGCGGCACGTTGCCGGGGATCGTCGTCAGTCGACGGGTGGTCGTGTCGAGGTCGGACGCCGCGAGCAGGCCCTCGGTGTAGCGGTGGCGCGGGCGCGTGAACACGTCGGCGACGGGACCGGACTCGACGACCCGTCCGCCGTACATCACCAGCACTCGTTCGCAGACGGTCGCGACAACGGCGAGGTCGTGGGTGATGAAGAGGAGCGCGGACGAGCGGTCCATGACGCCGCGAACGATGAGGTCGAGGACGAGAGCCTGGACAGTGACGTCGAGCGCGGTCGTCGGCTCGTCGCAGATCAGGAGGGACGGATCGTTGGCCAAGGCAAGCGCCAGGACGACTCGTTGCCGTTGGCCACCGGACAGTTGGTGCGGATACGCGCGCAGGGCGTCGGCCGGGAGTTGAACGCGTTCGAGCAGCTCCGCGGCGGCCGCACGTGCTGCAGACTTGGGCTTGGTCTTGTGGATCAGCATCGCCTCGGTGAGCTGGTCGCCGATCCGCATGGTCGGGTTGAGCGCGGTCATCGGCTCCTGGAAGACCATCGCGATGTCGCGACCGCGGACCTGCGACATGCGGCGTTCGTCGGCACCGATCAACTCGTGGTCGACACCGTCGAGGCGGACCGAGCCGCCGGCGTACACGTCCTCGGGAAGTAGTCCGAGCACGCTCAACGCGGTCAACGACTTGCCCGACCCCGATTCCCCGATCAGCCCGACCCGCTCCCCCGCGCCGACAGTCAGGTCGACATCGGACACCAGCGTCGTGTCGCGGACTTTGACGGACAACCCGCGAACCGTCAGCACGTCGCTCATCGGCGGTCCTCCAGTTTCGGGTCGAAGCGATCGCGGAGGCCGTCACCGAGCAGGTTGAAGCCGAGTACGGCGATGGCGATCGCGATCCCTGGGAAGATCGCCAGCCGCGGAGCGCTGAACAGGAACTCCTGGCTCTCCTGCAGCATCCGGCCCCACGACGGTGTCGGCGGTGGCGTGCCGTATCCGAGGAACGAGAGCGCCGCCTCCGCGAGTACGGCGATCGCGAACGACACGGAGGCTTGCACCGTGATGAGACTGGTCACGTTGGGCAGCACATGCCGGACCGCGACCGGCAACGGCCGTCGTCCGGCCGCACGGGCCGCGAGCACGTACTCCGTCCGCATCACCTGCAGCGCGCCGCTCCGGATCACGCGGACGAAACTCGGCACCGAAGCGATGCCGATGGCAATCATCGCCGTCAGCGTGCTCGCCCCGAACACGGCGCCGAACATGATTGCCAGCAGCAACGCAGGAAACGCGAGCAGCAGGTCGTTGCCGCGCATGATCACCTCACTCGGCCAGCGCCGGACCATCGCGGCCAGGATCCCGAGCGGTACGCCGATGACCGCGGCGACGCCCACTGCGACGACGCCGACGAACAACGTCGTACGCGAGCCGACCATGATCTGGCTGAGCACGTCGCGCCCGAACTTGTCGGTCCCGAACCAGTGCGACCACGACGGCTCCAGCAACCGCGACGCGGGCGTGACCAGGGTGGCGTCGTACGGCGTCCAGACGAACGAGACGAGCGCCATCAGAACGATGAGGCCGACGATCACGCCGCCGGCGATCAGGCTCGGGTTCAGTCGCCTCATGATGCCGTCCTCAGGCGTGGATCGAGAGCGACGTACAGCAGGTCGACGATGAAGTTGACCAGGAGAACGGCGAGGACGAGGACCATGACGACGTCTTGGACCAGTAGGAGGTCGCGGTTCGAGACGCCGTCGAGGAGGAGGCTACCGAGGCCGGGGATGACGAAGACTCGTTCGACGACGACTGCGCCGATGAGAAGGGTCGCGAGCTGGAGGCCCAGGACTGTTACGACGGGGACGGCGGCGTTGCGGAGGCCATGACGCCAGAGGGCTTGAAAGGGCTTCAGGCCTTTGGCTCGCGCGGTACGGAGGTAGTCCTCGCGGAGGACGTCGAGGACCGCGCTGCGGACATACCGGGTGAGGACGGCGCCTTGGACCAGGCCGAGTGAGAGCGCCGGCAGGATCAGCTGCTTCAGGAACATCCCGGGGTCCTGCGCGGGCGGGGTCCAGCCGTTCGCGGGCAGCCAGCCGAGCTTCACCGCGAACACGACGATGAGCAGGATCCCGGCGAGGAACGCCGGTACGGCGACGCCGACCTGGGAGACCGCGGACAGCGCCAACCCGGACAGCTTGCGGTGCCGCGCGGCCATGATCGTGCCGGCCGGGACGGCGACGAGCAGCGCGATGATCATCCCGGCCACGACCAGCCACAGCGTCACCTGCAGGCGATCGAACACCTGCGGCCCGATCGCCACCTTCGACACGTACGACGTACCGAGGTCGCCGTGCAGCAGTCCGCCCAACCAGTCGAAGTACTGCGTCGGCAGCGGGCGGTCGAGGCCGAACTGCTGCCGCAACTCGGCCACCGCCTCATCGGACGCGTTCACACCGAGCGCGACCCGGGCGGGGTCGCCGGGCAGCACCGCCATGAACGCGAACACCAGCACCGAGCTCACCGCAAGACTGACCAAGAACACGCCGGTGCGCTCGATCAGGCGGAGAATCATCGGGCGAGCTTGGAGAGATCGAAGTTCTCGGTGATGGCGTTGGTCGGCAGGCCCTTGATGTTCTTGTCAGCGACGATCAGGTTCGGGATCAGGAACAGCCAGTCGCCCGCGGCCTGCTCGGACAGCCGGCGCGCCGCCTTCTTCATGTTGTCGACCTGCGCAGCCTCGTCACCGGTGTCCGCGGCGGCGAGATAGCCCTGCAGGGTCGGATCGTCGTACCGCGTGTAGTACTTCGCGTTGAACACCGCACCGAGGTCGCGCGGCTCGACGTGGGCGATGATCGACATGTCGTAGTCGGCGTTCTTGAAGACCGTGGTCAGCCAGGCGGCGGGGAACTCGAGCTGGTCGATCTGCACCTTCAGCCCGGCCTGCTCCAGCATGCTCTTCACCACCTGGCCGCAGGACGTTGCGTACGGCAACGTCGGCAGTCGCAGCCGGAGCGTCTTGCCGGTCGCACCGGATGCCTGCAGCAATGACTTCGCCTTGGCCAGGTCGTACGGCGCGACGCCGGTGAGGTCCTCGTACCACGGGTCGGTCGGCGGGACCATGCTGCCGATCAGCTTGCCGCGACCGGCCCAGCAGGTGTCGAGCAGTGCCTTGTGGTCGATCGCCATCCGGATCGCCTGGCGGGTCCGGAGGTCCTTGAACACCGGCCGGGAGTTGTTGAAGGACAGCAGCACCTCGCCGTTCGTCGTACCTTCGATCACCTGGTACTTGCTGTTGCTGGTGAACTGGCTGAGCGCTTCCGGCGCCTGGACGGTGCCGATCACGTTGATCGTGCTGGTCAGTAGGGCGTTGTTGAGCGCGGTCGCGTCCTTGAAGTACTTCAGCGTGATCGTCTGGAAGAACGGCTTGCTGCCCCAGTAGTCGTCGTTGCGGACCATGACGATCGAGTCGCCGCGGTTCCACTTCGAGAACTTGAACGGGCCGGTGCCGACCGGGTCGGTCGCGAGCGCGCTGACACCGCTCTCCGAGAACATCGCGCCGATCCGGGTGGTCATCCGGAACAGCCAGTCGTTGCTCGGCTTGGACAGCGTGACCTGCAGCTGCGTCGGCGAGAGCGCCTTGGCCCCGGAGACCACGTCCATCGCGGCCTTCAGCGAGATCGTCCACGCGGTCTTCACCCGGTTGATGCTGAACACCGCATCGTTCGCGGTGAACTGCTTGCCGTTGGTGAACTTCGCGTTGTCGACCAGGTCGAAGGTGTAGGTCTTGCGGTCCGGCGAAACCGTCCACGACTTCGCCAGCGACGGCACGATCTTGCCGGAGTCGTCCTGCTTGACCAGCGTCTCGTACACGTTCCCGAGCAGCGCCTGCGGGATCGCGGCACCGTCGGTGGTGGTGAAGTCCAGACTGGCCGGCTCGGCGACCAGGCCGATCGACAGCTTCTGGTCCCCGCCGGGCGAACTGCCTGAAGAGGTGCTCGAACCCGCTGAGCAGGCGGTCAGGGCCAGCACCGCCGCGGAAGCGACGAACGCGACCGCCCGGATGCGAAACGACGACTTCACGCCAACTCCTTCACTGGTCCGACCAGTGGACTAGGTGTAACTGGGCCACTAGATTTGTCCCCTGCTCAGGTGCCTGTCAAGCGACTAGGGGGTGCGCCGGATGACAACTGGACCGCAGTTCAGTCCGGTACAGCCCGTGCGCGCGTACGAACGGATCGTCGAACAGGTCGAGGACGCCCTCGCCCGCGGCGACCTGGCCCCGGGCCAGCGGCTGCCGAGCGAACGGGAACTGGTCGCGCAGTTCGCGGTCAGCCGATCGACCGTCCGCGAGGCGCTGCGGGTGCTGGAGAGCAACGGCGTGGTCCGCTCCCGCCCGGGCGATCCCAACGGGCCGGAGATCCTGCCGTTCTCGCAGTCCGCGCTGCGCAAGCAGATGGTCCGCCTGGCGCGCGTCGACGAGCTGACCCTGAGCGAGCTGATCGGGTTCCGGATGATCATGGACGGCGCCGCGATCCAGGTCGCGTCCCGGCTGCGGACGCCGGAGGAGCTCGACGAGCTGGAGGAGACGCTGGTCGCGATGCGAGCCGCGATCGACGTCGACTTCGGCGCGTTCAGCCAGGCCGATCTCGCCTTCCACGAGCTGATCGCGCGGATCAGCCGTAACTCGTTGATCCAGACCTGCAACGAGGTCGTCCGCGGCGTCGTACTCAGCCTGATCTCCGACAAGATCGCGCACGCGCCGAACAGTCGCGCCCTGATGCTCGAGTCACTGCACCACCACGCCGACGTCGTCGACGCGATCCGCACCGGCAACGGCCACGCCGCCGCGCGCCTGGCCCGCCAGAACATGTACGACTACTACGGCGGGTATGTGCCCGACTCCGAGCAGGAAACGTTGCGTGCACTCATAGAGGACTGAGGTACTCCCGTGGCATTCTGACGGGATCGGTTCACTGGTGGGGGGCACCGCGTGAGCAAACCAGCGATTCTGACTGTCGACGACGATCCAATGGTGTCGGCGGCGATCTCCCGGGATCTACGCCGCCGGTACGGTGACGACTACCTGGTCGTGCGCGCGACCTCGGGCGACCAGGCACTGGCCGCGCTGACGAAGTTGGCCCTGCGCAACCAGCCGATCGCGCTGATCGCCACCGACCAGCGGATGCCCGGCATGACCGGTATCGAGCTGCTCGAACGGGCCCGCGTGCACGCACCGAGCGCGAAGTACCTACTGCTGACCGCGTACGCTGACACCGATGTCGCGATCCGGGCCATCAACGACATCGGCCTCGACTACTACCTGCTGAAGCCGTGGGATCCGCCCGAGGACCAACTGTTCCCGGTCGTCGACGACCTGCTCGGCGACTGGCAGCACGCCAACCCCGACCACGTCTCCGATGTCCGGGTCGTCGGCAACCGCTGGTCGGACCGGTCGCACGACATCAAGACCTTCCTGGCCCGCAACCACGTGCCGTATCGCTGGTACGACGTAGAGCGCGATCCGGAAGCCCAACGGCTGAAGGACCTGGCCGATGCCTCCGACAACGATCTCCCGCTGGTGCTGATCCCGGAGAGCGACACCCTCCGCTCCCCCACCACCCTCGACCTCGCATCGGCGCTCGGCCTGCGCACCAGAGCCGAACAACCGCTGTACGACGTCTGCATTGTGGGCGGCGGACCCGCAGGCCTGGCTGCCGGCGTGTACGCCGCGTCCGAAGGCCTCAGCACCGTGATCGTCGAACGCGAAGCGCCCGGCGGCCAGGCCGGACTCAGCGCCGCGATCGAGAACTACCTCGGCTTCCCGCGCGGACTCACCGGCTCGGACCTGGCGGCACGAGCGGTCGCGCAGGCATCCCGCTTCGGCGCCGAGATGGTGCTCGCGCGTTCGGTCGTCGGACTCGAGTCGCGCGGGCCCGTGCACGCCGTACTGCTCGAAGGATCCGGTGAGATCGAGGCCCGCGCGCTGATCGTCGCGACCGGCGTCTCGTACCGCAGCCTCGACGTCGACGGCCTCGCAGACCTCACCGGCCGCGGCGTCTACTACGGCGCCACCGCCAGCGAGGCCAGCCAGGTCCAGGACGACGAGGTGTACGTCGTGGGCGCGGCGAACTCGGCCGGCCAAGCGGCCCTCAACCTGTCGCGCTACGCCAAGCGGGTCGTGCTCCTGGTCCGCGGCGAGTCGCTCGAGAGCTCGATGTCGCGGTACCTGATCGACAAGATCACCAACGCGCCGAACATCGAGGTCCGGTGCCGGACAGAGGTGGTCGGATGTCGGGGCGACGGCCACCTCGAGGGCCTGACGTTGGCCGATGGCAACTCCGGTCGCGTCGAGGAGGTTCTCGCCAGCTGGTTGTTCATCTTCGTCGGGGCGATCCCGCGGACCGATTGGCTCGGCGACTCCGTGGTACGCGACGAGAAGGGCTTCGTGGTGACCGGACCCGATGTGCTCGCGTTCGATCGGTGGTCGCTGCCGCGGCCGCCGTACGCGCTGGAGACCAGCGTGCCCGGGGTGTTTGCCGCGGGCGACGTTCGGCTCGACTCGATGAAACGGGTGGCCTCCGCGGTCGGCGAAGGCGCCATGTCGATCTATCTCGTCCACCGCTACCTTGCGACCGTCTGATGCGCGCCGACGATCTGCGAGACATCCCGCTCTTCGCGGGACTGACCGACGTACAGCTCGAGGAGCTGATCGACGGCAGCACCGAGGTGCCGATCGAGCTCGGGGCGGACCTGTTCCACGAAGGTGAGCCGGCAGACTTCTGGTGGGTGCTGGTCGACGGCGTGATCGCGCTGCACCGCAAAATCGGCCGCGAGGACACCGTGATGGGCAAGATGGACGTCCCGGGCCGCTGGGCCGGCGGGTTCCGCGCGTGGGACGAGCACGGTGTCTATCTCGCCAGCGGCCGCGGCCTGGCCGAAGGTCGGGTACTGCGGGTGCCAACCGATCTGCTGCGGGAACGGGTCGACGCGTGGTTCCCGCTCGCCGGGCACTTGATCAGGGGCGTGTACGGGACCGCGCGGGCGATCGAGTCGACGGCGCGGCAGCGGGAGTCGCTGATCACGCTCGGCACATTGGCGGCCGGGTTGGCCCACGAGATCAACAATCCAGCTGCGGCCGCTGCCCGCTCGGTCAGCGCGCTCGACACTGCGTGCGTCACGTTGCTGTCGGCGCTGCGCCGGCTCGCGGAGGGCGAGGTCTCGGCGGTGCAGTTCAGTGCACTGGACGAGCTGCGGCTGGAGCTTGGCTCGGGTACGGCGGCGCCGGATCCGGTCGACCTGGCCGACGACGAGAACGTCATCTCGGACTGGCTCGGCGATCACGGTGTCGCCCAGGACTGGCTGATCGCGCCGCCGTTGGCCGCCGCGGGCGCCGGCGTCGAGTGGTGCGAGCGCGCGGCCGACGTACTCGGAGATGCTCTGGAGCCCGGTCTGGAATGGGTGGCCAGCACGCTGTCCGCGGCGACGTTGCTCGGCGAGGTGAAGGAGTCGACGCGGCGGATCACCGAACTGGTGGCGGCGGTCCGCTCGTACTCGCAGATGGACCGCGGCTCGATCCAGACGATCGACGTGACCGAGGGCATCGAGAGCACGCTGGTGATGCTCGGGCACAAGCTACGCGACGGCGTCGAGGTGATCCGCGAGTACGGCGCCGACGTACCGCGGATCGACGCTTTCGCGGGCGAACTCAACCAGGTGTGGACGAACCTGATCGACAACGCGGTCGATGCGATGGAGGGCGCCGGCACATTGCGGATCATGACCCGGATCGACGGCGACCGGATCGTCGTCGAGTTCACCGACACCGGTCGCGGTATGCCGACGGAGGTCGCGGCCCGGGCGTTCGAGCCGTTCTACACGACCAAGGACGTCGGCAAAGGCACCGGCCTGGGGCTCGACATCGCACAACGGATCGTCGCCGAGCACCACGGCGGCACGATCACGATCGCCTCGCGGCCCGGCCGGACCACCTTGCAGGTGCGGTTGCCGCGGCAGCCCGCGACGGGCTGATTCGTACCGAACGACAGGGTAGTGGCGGTGCGCGCCATGACGCCGTGGAGCCCGCCCGCTCCGGTGGCGTGGAACTACGTCCTGTCGTTCGGTACGGGTCCTCAGGTGTCGTGCTCGAGAATGCGGACCCGCGGCACCTTCAGCAGCTTGCGGGCCTTGGTGGACCAGTCGGAGCAGACGAACCGGGCCGCGGTCTCCGGCCAGGCGACCACCACGACCTCCTGGCTACCGGTGGTCTTCACCATCTGCATCAGCGCCAGCATGATCTCGCCGTGCGTGATGGACACGTGGACCTGGTACCCGCTCGCGGCCCGGAGGCGGCGCGAACTGTGTTCGATCACCGACGCGAGGTCGACGGCCGGGTCTGCCAGGGTGGCCGTCGGTGTCCGGCTCGGAGCGGCTGTCGGGCCGACCCGTGCCGACGGAGCTGTCGCCGAGCCGACCACGGCCGCCGCGCCGGTCGTCCCGGCCACGTCCGCGAACGTCGAACCCAGCAACGCCATCGGACCACCGATCCCGCTGTCGGGATGGCTGGAGACCAGCAGGTGGTAGCCAACGGCTTCTTCATGTCGTGCGTACAGGGCGGCAACGCGGCGCGCGTCGCCCTCGCTCATCTCCCGCTCGATGAGCACCACCACGTCGTACGTCATTCGTGGCTCCCTTCGCGTCAATTCCGTTGTACTCCTGCAGCGGAGCGCACCAAAGCGACACCCCCGCCTCCGTCACGGAACTGTCAAACATTTCTCAGGCCCCTGCCAGACTCGCCCGAGCGCAGGGGCCGCGTCTCAGCCGGCCCGCAGAGTCGCCCGGGCGCGAGTGTGAGGCGCAAGTACGGCGAGCAGGTGCGGCGCGTCGATCAGCTCCACGCTCGCGTGGTCGAGCAGACGCGGATGCAGCGCATACACTTCCGCCCCCGAGCGCGGCGTGACATCACCAGCCAGAACGGCGACGAAATCGGCGCGGTTGGCGGCATCCTCGTCCCACCGCCGGTCAGGCTCCAACCGGGCCGTCACCCGCCGCGCGAACGCCGCAAGCTCCTCGGACGGCTCCCGCTGATACCCGACGACAGATCCGTCGGCACACCGGACGGCGATCTCGTCGGCGCGCGCGGCCGCGTGCCAGCAGCAGACCTCCCACAGGCTGACCCGATCGCCGGACCCGTGCACTTCCTCGAGCGTCGCGGCCATCAGCCCGAGCTGACCGCCGTACCTCGCGATGTTGTGACCGTATCCGGCCGCGCCCAGGTTCACGTCGTACCAGCGCAACTCTTTGGTCTGCAGGTCGACGCCGAACGGCATCAGGATCTTCGCCGGCCCGGACAGATCGAACCGCTCCTCGACCGCGGCCGGATCGAACAGGCCATTTGGTTGCCGCATCACCCCAACGAACCCGCGCGCCAACTGATCGAACGGTACGTCGTTGTAGCTGAACACAACCGGGAGCACGTAGCGCCCGTCGACCCGGCGCACCGCGCGCAGATCGATGTCCACGAACTCGGTGGACCCGTGCGGCGCCGGCGCGGACGTCAGGTCACCGGAGTGCACCAGCGCATCCTGGTCGAACCGCAGCCGCGTGTAATCGCAGAGCCCGACGAACGCCCACTCCTCGTCGAACACCGCCACGGACAGATCGAGATCGACCCGCCGTCCGGCCGGCTCGACCCAATGCAGGAACAGGCGCAGCAGTTCATCCTGCGGGATCGGCACCGCACTCCCCCGCGTCATCCGCAGCAGACTCGAGGACGCGCTCCGCTCCGAACCAGGCGCCGCCAGCCGGGTCAACTCCTCGTCCAGGAACGCCCGCCGCCACCGCGGCAGATCCGTTGCCCGACGCAACATTTCACCGGTCAGTACGCCGGACAACTCGGTCGCCAGCTCGCTCGGCAACGGCTCGCGGTCGTCCACGGCCGTCCAGATGCGGGCAGTGCCGCCGCGCGGGAAGAACAGCCGCAGATCACCCGGCGGTGTGCGGACTTGCCCGAGCGCGGCAGTGATCACCACCGGAGCCACGTCCGAGACTGCGGTCGTCAGGGCCTCGACGAGCGTGACGTGCTGCTCGGGCGGAAGTACGCGCGCGAGGTGGACAAGTCGACGTACCAACTCGCCGGGACGCTCACGCAGCAGGTCCAGCGCCTGCTCCGGCCGCCCTTGGGCGAAGGCGCCTTCGACCCGCGAGGCGAACGTGCTCATCACGAGCCGTCCGTCCTCGACGCGAATCAGAGGATGCTGCGCGGCCTCACCGGCCACTGCGCGCCCGGCTGGAGTCCCGAGGTCCAGATCGGTCTGCCGAAGGACTGCGAACGCGAGCGCCGCAACCGGGAAACGGGTCGCGAACTCGAACGGGTGCAGGTTCTCCGCGATCTGCTTCCATGCCCGCTCGTGGCGCAGCAGATCCTCGACCAGCGTCTCCGCCGGCAACCGGTCCAGCCGCTGCAGCACCAGCCGCCGAGTTGCCCGCGGCAACGACTTCCGCCGGGCCGGCGGCGTCCGCAGCCCGGGGTCCGCGTCCATCAACGCATAGATCAAACGCAGTACGTCGGTCGCCGTGTCGGTCCGATCGATCAGCTCCGGGTCGTCGGCGAGGAAGTGCGCGATGACGAGCGCCCGGGTCTCGCGGACCGGGATCTCGTCCGGCAGCCAGGACGGATCGGCAGCGTCGAGCAGCACCAGCAGGTCAGCACGATCCGCGGCCGAGAGCGGTGCACGCCGCGCCAGCAAGATCTCGACCGTCTCGCGGGCTGAGTCGTCTGTTGCCGGCGAGAGCAGACGCAAACGGTCCGACCGGACGTGGGCCGGCTGCTGCTCGTCGAACGACGGTTTCAGGAACGGGTCCTTGCGGTCGATCCGACGCAGGCAGAGCGGACAGGCACTGAAGTCCGAGCCGTCCCAGCATGTCCGGCAAACCAGATGGGCGCACGGGGACACCGGATGCACCGCCTTGGTGTCGCCGCAGAGCACGCAGGGCTGGTCGGGCTCCTGGAGGAGACGAGCGAACACCCGGTTCACGTAGAAGGTCTCGGTGTTGCCTGGCACGCTCTCCGGGAAGCCACGGAACAGCGGCGTGTGGTGGGTGTCGTGACCGGACTCGGCGTCGAGCAGGTCGAGCAGTGCGCCGCCGAAGCCGGCGAGTGCGGGAGCCGACAGCGAGGCGCAGTACCGGTAGAGGCCGACGGACAGCAGGAAGCCTCGCTGGATCAGGTCGGCCTGGAGCGCGGACAGTCCGGTCTGGATCGTCAGCGGACGGCGGAGCCATTGCCAGGCCGTACGGCGTACCGCCGGGGTCAGCGTGGTGACGTCGACGAGCCGGCGGCGGCGCAGCAGGACCTGCGCAGTTTCTTCCGGCATGGCGTCTCCCCGGTGGCGTCGTGAGATGAAGGCACCAGGGGCGGAGAGTGGACGCGCTACTTGGCCTGGTGAAGGAGAAGGAAGCACGTCCAGGAGCCGCCCCTGGCACCGAGAACGCTACCGGGGCCTACCGACAGTTTCGGGGCCATACCGCCCCACAAAGAAGAGCTCCGGTAGCAGGGTCGGGGCCGCCCCGCCCAGACCCCGCTACCGGAGATCTACAGAGTAGAACGTTCACCCAAATACTGCGCTACCGGGTCCCCCAATCTGGACCCGAACTGGCACAGATGCGCCGCAAGTTATCCCTTGAACCCTTGCAGGACACAGAGTTGCTCACCCTCGGGAGGTGTCAGACCACGGATTGTGGTTAACGTCGTAGGTATGTCGGTTGCGGCGGTCGAGCGGGCGCGCTGGCGTGACGTCTTCGGCCACGCCGAGTTCCGGGCATTGTTCCTGGCCGGGGTGCTGTCCGTCGCGGGTGATCAGCTCGCGCGGGTGGCGTTGTCGGTGCTGGTCTTCGACCGGACGTCCTCGGCCGGGCTGACCGCGCTGACGTATGCGCTGACCTACGTACCGGACCTGTTGTTCGGGCCGCTGCTCGCCGGATTCGCCGACCGGTACCCACGACGCACAGTGATGATCGTCACCGATGTCGCACGGGCGATTCTCGTTGCAGGTATGGCGATCCAGGCCCTTCCGCTGCTCGTCGTGATCCTGCTGCTGCTCGCATTGCAGGCGTTCGGGTCGCCGTTCAACGGGGCGCGCGGGGCGACGCTTCCCGCCGTACTCCCGGGCGATCACTACGTGCTCGGCAAGGCTGCCAACGACATGGTCGTCCAGTTCAGCCAGGTCCTCGGCTTCGGCTTCGGCGGCGCTGTCGTGGTCGCCGTCGGGACCTCCGGCGGCCTGCTCCTGGATGCCGCCACCTTCGTCTTGTCGGCCCTCCTGATCACCTTCGGAGTACGCCGGCGCCCCGCTCCGGCAAGTGGCACAGATGCGCCATCAGGGAGCTATTTGAAGGACCTGACGTCCGGCATCGCGCTGGTCGCCCGCACACCGAAGCTCCGGACGCTCGTCCTGCTCGCCACCATCGCCGGCTTCTACGTCACCGTAGAGGGTCTGGCAGTCCCCTACGCCCACGAGATCGGCTACGGCACCACAACCGCGGGTGTCCTGCTGGCCGCGAGTCCGGCCGGCTGTGTGGTCGGGATGTGGCTGATCACGCTGTGGTCGCCGGAGCGGCGGATGAAGCTGCTCGGCCCACTGGCGGTCGCGGCGTGTGTGCCGCTGGCCTTCTGTGCGCTCCAGCCGGGGCCCGCGGTGACGTTCTGTCTCTGGGCGCTGTCCGGCGCCGCCTCGGCGTACCACCTGCCGACGAGTGCGGCGTTCGTCCAGGCTGTGCCCGATCACCAGCGCGGCAAGGCCTTCGGCGTCGCGGGGACCGCGCTGAAGGGCAGCCAGGGCCTCGGAATTCTGCTGGTGGGAGTGCTGGCAGAACCATTCGGGCCATCCGGCGCACTCGCCGTGATGGGCGTCACAGGCGCAATACTGGCGGCCGCGGCGGGCGCCGCCTGGGCGCGCGCCCGCCGAATCGACGACCATTCGGAGAATTACAGTTAGGATAAGTTCCGGGCCGCCCGGTTTATCTCGTGAACGAGTTCTCCGGAATGTAAGACCCAGGTAAAGATTTACCTTTCGTCACCAATCGTCACCGCCATTGGCGGTGCGCGGTGCGAACCAGTCGTTACCGCCACGGAGCCAGTCGTTGCCGCCACCGGTGAACCAGTCGTTCCCGCCCGCGAACCAGTCGTTCCCCCCGTGGAACCAGTCGTTGCCGCCGGTGAACCAGTCGTTGCCGTTGTCGTTGCCGCGCGTCGTCTTCTGCATGATTCTCGACCCTTCTGGAATGACCAACTGATGGAATGACCCGGACACGGGGGTGACCAGACGTGAACAGGTCGTTACGATGTACGCATAACCGCTCAGATCGACCGTGTGTGAGGCTCATATGATTCTGATCGGTCGGAGCAGCTGGGGGCCACCCCGGCAATGGAAGCTCTGGTCGTTGCCGAGGACCGCTCTGGCTTATGTGCTCGCGATTGATGTGATTGCGGTCACGATTACCACACTCGCGGTTCGGAGCACGGTGAGCGGGCCGAATTCCGGTGTGCGGCACTCCGAGTGGGTGGCATTCGTCGTCCTCGCCGTCGCCTCGACCCTGCACCTGGAGTGTGCCCGCGGAATCGAGCGCCGACGCGAGCTGGCGGCCAATACTTCACCGCACACGAACCTGAAGTGCCTGTGGATCTTCGCGGCCCTGCTGCTGCTTCCGCTGTCGCTGGTCATCCCGCTGGTCGTGCTGGCCTACGCCTACTCCTGGTTCCGCGTGTACGGGCGGACCGTTGCGCACCGCAAGGTGTTCTCCACGGCGACGTACATCCTGGCCAGCGCCGCCGCCGCGGCCGTGCTGCGCGCCGGCGGCCTGCTGACCGAGCCGCGGGTGCCCACGAGCCTCTGGTCACTGGTGATCGTCATCGCCGCGGCCGGGGTCTGGTGGCTGGTGAACTACGCGCTGGTGATCGGCGCCATCCTGCTCGCCTCTCCCGAAGCGACTGCGCGTGAGGCGCTCGGCGAGCTCTCAGACCAGCTGGTCGTGTGTGCCGGGCTCGGGCTCGGTGTAGCGATCGCTGCGGTCCAGTCGTCGTACCCATGGGTCGTCCCTGTACTCATGGTGACGGTGATGGCGCTGCACCGCGATCTGCTGCTTCCGCAGTACCAGCGGGCCGCTGGGACTGACTCGAAGACCGGTCTGGCCACCTCGTCGTACTGGGCGAGCGCAGTGCCCGCCGAGCTGGCCCGTGCGGACACTCTGCGCAGCACTGTCGGTCTGCTCATGCTGGACCTCGACAAGTTCAAGGAGATCAACGACACCTACGGCCACCCGGCGGGTGACGAGGCGCTGCGTGCGGTCGGCGAGGCGATCCGGGCCGAGGTCCGGCACGGCGACCTGGTCGCACGGGTCGGCGGAGACGAGCTGGCGGTGCTGCTGCCCGGCGCGTCCGAGACCGAGGTGCTGGAGATCGCGGAGCGGATCAGAGCGCGGCTCGTCAGCCTCACGGTGTCGGTCGGTACGACGAGTGGCGGCACGGCGGCGATCAGCGGCGTACCGGCGTCGTTCGGTGCGGCGATCTACCCGCACGTCGCGAACACGATGGACCAGCTGGTCCTCGCCGCCGACGACGCGCTGCTGACGGCCAAGCGGTCCGGGCGCAACCAGATCGTGGCAGCCCTCCCGAACCCGCCGGCCGTCACGGACCACGTCGACCACCTCGAGCAGTCAGAGCGGTCCGACTCGGATCACCACATCAACGACTGACGCTGATCAGCGCCTTGCCTCGCAGGGTGCGGTGTTCCAGCGCCCGGTGCGCGTCGGCTACGTGGTCCAGGTCGTAGAGCTGGTCGATGACCGGACTGAGGTCATCGGCGGCCGCGCGGGCGATGACGTCGGCGCCGGTGATTGTGGTGGTGGTCGAGTCGGCGCGGAGATCCATGATGCCCTTCACGGTGACGCCGCGGCGGGCGGCTTCGGCGGGATCGATCGCGGCGAAACCGCCGCTCGGTGCGCCGTGGGCGGAGAACCAGCCGCCGTCCTTGACCACGCTGAACGCGGCCGCGCCGAGTTCGCCGCCGGCGCCTTCGAAGATGATGTCGGCGCCCCGGTTGTTCGTTGCCCCGAGCACCAACTTCTCCCAGGACGGCTTGCTGTAGTCGATCAGTACGTCGGCGCCCTGGGCGCGGCTCAGCTGGAGCTTCTCGTCGCCACGGGCCGCTGCGATCACGTGTGCGCCGGCCTTGTGGGCCAGCTGGATCAGGAGCAGGCCCATGCCGCCGGCCGAGGCAGTGATCAGAACGTCCTGGCCGGTCATCGACGGTGCGAGTTGCTCGAGCATGAGCGCGGTCAGCCCGTCGCCGTACACAGCGACCGCGGTCTGTAGGTCCAGCTCGGGTGGCACCTCGACCAGGTCGGTCGTGGTGAGGGCGAGCTCGGCGTGAGCGCCGAAGCCGATCGTGCGGCCGACGACGGTCTTGCCGATCCAGTCGGTCGGTACGTCGGGACCGACCGCGCGGACCCGGCCGCCGAGCGTGCCGCCCGGGACGTACGGCGGCTCGACGTCGAAGAACTTGCCGTGCTGACCGCGGCGGATCGCGGTGTCGACGAAGATGACGTCCGCGATCCCTACCTCGACGAGCATCTGGCCGGCTCCGGGCTCGGGATCCGGGAGGTCGCGGGTCTCGATCACGTCCGGGTCGCCGAACTCGGTGACTACTGCTGCACGCATATCTGCACTCTTTCCGGTTGTCTTCGGGGTTCCGAGAGTGCAACCTCAACGTTGGTTCAGGTCAAGCTCGGGAAGTGTCGGTGGTCCGGCGTACTGTGCTGGGCATGCTCGACGCCGTCTTCGTCCCGGCCGACCCGCCGCGCGCGGGCCGGTTGGCGCTGTACGGCGACCTCGCCGAGGCCGGCGAGGAGGCGAACGGCACGGTCGAGCTCGTCCTCCCGCGCGGCTCGACGGTCCGCCGTACGACGGTCCCCGCGCGCCTGCTGTCCATTACCGAGCTGTTGGCCCGGCTGACAGCTCCGGACGACGGCGGCTCGGGTGGGGTCGGCTCGGATCCGGGTGGGGTCGGCTCGAGTGCGGGTCGGGACGGCTCGCCTCGGGGGGTGGGCTCGGCTAGTTGGGGTGCCTGGCGGGCGGCTGGGTTGGCGGGGTTGGTGCTGATCGGGCGTGGGCGGCTGGTGCCGGATCGCAGTCCGGACGGGTACGGCGCGTGGCGCGTCGCTCCGCTCGATCCGCTGGACCGCGCCTGGCTGCGGAACCTGGGCGCCGCCATGCCGGCGTACGGTCACGCGCTGCCCATCGAGGGCACCAGGCCTGTCCGGCTGGTCGACCCCCAGCAACTCGTGCGTGCCTTCTGGGATGCGCTCGCCGACACCATCGTCCGTACGCCTTCTGCCGCCATCGCCGGGCGTCCCGGCGCGGCGCCGTTCGCGGCCGTGGACCCGATTGCGCCCGGACCGTCGGGCTGGCTCGACGAGACCGCCCTCGCCGAGGAGGCCGGCGCACGCCTCGTGCTCCGGATCGAACCACCCGAGCTGCCTGAGGAGTCGTTCCGCGGCGTCCTGCAGTTGCGAAGCGGGCTCGACCCGAGCCTGCTGGTCGACGTCGCAGACATGTGGAACGCACCAGCCGCCGTACTGACAGCCCTCGGCGAGCGTGCGGAGACCGATCTCCTCCTCGCTCTCCGCCGCGGAGCTCGAGTCTGGCCTCCGCTGGGAGCCGCGCTCCGCGACGCGGCGCCGGAAGAGGTCGGGATCGACGACGTGGCGTTGGACGAGCTGGCCGAAGGGAGTAGCGAGCTCGAGGGCGCCGGGATCGAGGTGCTCTGGCCGACCGACCTCTTCGCGGGTGAGCTGGCTGTCCGCGGCTCCGTCGCCACGCCGACTCCGGGCGCGATCACCGGGCCGGACTTCAGCCTCAACGACCTGGTCGCGTTCCGCTGGCGTCCGACGCTCGACGGCAAGGACCTGACCGAGGCCGAGGTCGGTGCACTCGCGGAAGCCAAGCGGCCGATGATCAGGATGCGCGGCCGCTGGATCCGCGTCGACCAGGACGTCGTACGCCGCCTCCGCAACGGCTCGACCCGCAAACTCACCGGCGCCGAAGCGCTCGGCGCGGCGCTGACCGGGACCATCGATGTCGACGGCGAGCTCGTTCCGTTTGATGCGGACGGTTCGCTGGCCGCGATGCTCGCCCGGCTGCGGACGGCCGAGGAGCCGGCTCCGTTCACCGATCCGGTCGGCCTGCGCGCGACCCTCCGTGACTACCAGCGCCGCGGCGTCGCGTGGATGGCGCAGCTCGCGAATCTCGGCCTCGGCGGCTGCCTCGCCGACGACATGGGCCTGGGTAAGACGATCCAGGTGATCGCGCTGCATCTGCAGTTGGAGCGACGCGGCCCGACGCTGGTCGTCTGCCCGTCGACCTTGCTCGGCACGTGGGAGCGCGAGTTCGAGCGGTTCGCCCCCGACGTACCGACGCGGCGCTATCACGGCGCAGGCCGGACGCTCAGCGACATCGCGCCCGACGAGGTGGTGCTGACGACGTACGGCGTGGTGCGTCAGGACCACCGCGTTCTCGGCGAGGTGGCGTGGGGCCTGGTCGTCGCGGACGAGGCTCAGCACGCGAAGAATCCGTTGTCCCGCACGGCTCGCGCGTTGCGAACGTTGCCCTCAGCAACCAGGATCGCGTTGACCGGTACACCGGTGGAGAACCGTCTGTCCGAGCTGTGGTCGATCCTGGACTGGTCGGCGCCGGGGTTGCTCGGGACGCTCGACCGGTTCCGCCACGACGTCGCCGTACCCGTGGAGCGGTTCCATGACGAGGAGGCGACGGCGCGGCTGGCTCGGGTGACGCGGCCGTTCCTACTGCGGCGGAAGAAGAGCGATCCGGGGATTGCTCCCGAGCTTCCGCAGAAGTCCGAGCGCGATGTCGTCGTACCGCTGACTGTCGAGCAGGCCACGCTCTACCAGGCCGTGGCGAAGGAGACGCTCGCCAAGATCGAGGAGGCGGAGGGCATCGCTCGGCGTGGGCTGGTGCTCAGTCTGCTCACGCAGCTGAAGCAGGTGTGCAATCACCCGGCGCAGTTCCTGCACGAGCCCGGTCCGCTGGAGCGGCGCTCGGGCAAGCTCGCCGCGCTCGACGAGCTGCTCGACGTGATCCTGTCCGAGGGCGAGTCCGTGCTGATCTTCAGTCAGTACGTCGAGATGTGCCGGCTGATCGAGGCGCATCTGGCGGCGCGGCAGATCAAGTCGTTGTTCCTGCACGGCGGGATCGGGGTGAAGAAGCGCGAGCAACTGGTCCAGGAGTTCCAGGCGGGTGAGGCGCCGGTGTTCCTGTTGTCATTGAAGGCCGGTGGGGTCGGGCTGACGCTCACGCGAGCGACGCATGTCGTGCATTACGACCGTTGGTGGAATCCGGCGGTTGAGGATCAGGCGACCGACCGCGCTTATCGGATCGGTCAGGATCGTCCGGTGCAGGTGCATCGGCTTGTCACCGAGAACACGCTCGAGGACCGGATCTCGACGGTCATCAATGCGAAGCGGGACCTTGCCGATGCTGTGGTCGGATCGGGTGAGGCGTGGTTGAGCGAGCTGTCCGATTCTGAACTCACGGAGTTGGTCGAGCTGTCGACTACTCCGGCGAAATCGGGCTCGGCGAGTGCGTACAACCCTTCTGCTGTTGGGAAATCCGATGGCTGACGAGGATCGGGTGCCGTGGCAGGGGTGGCGGCGGAAGGGTGAGGATGCCGGACTGCCGGCGGCGAAGGGGCCGGGGAGTCGGCGGCCGTTCGGGGCGACGTGGTGGGGTCGCGCGTGGTTGGAGGCGCTGGAGCAGCGGGCTCGGCTTGATCCGGGGCGGTTGTCGCGTGGGCGGTCGTACGCGCGGCGCGGGAGTGTTGTCGAGCTGACGGTCAGTCCGGGTGAGGTTGAGGCTGCAGTACAGGGCAGTCGCGTCACGCCGTACCAGGTGACGGTGCGGATCCGTGCGTTCTCGAGCGCCGAGTGGGACTCGGTGCTGGAGGTGGTCTCGGCGCAAATCGGTCGGGTCGCGGCGCTGCTGGATGGTGAGCTGCCGCCCGAGGTGATCGACGATGTGCGCGACGCGGGGCTCGAGCTTCTGCCCGGTGCTGGTGAGGTTCTTACGCACTGCACGTGTCCCGACTTTGCCGTTCCCTGCAAGCATTCCGCGGCGGTCTGCTACCTGATCACGGACGCGCTGGACGATGACCCGTTCGCCCTGCTTCTCCTCCGCGGCCGCCGCAAAGACGAACTCCTGGCCGCCCTCCGCACCCGCCGCGGCTCAACCGCCGCCCCGATCACGCCACCCCGCACTCCCCCACCCGCCGGCATCCCCGCAATAGCAGCCTTCGCCCGCCACCTGACAGCTGGCCCAGCCCTCTCGTCGACGCCCGCCTCCTCCGAGCAGGATGCTCGGCGTGCGGCAGGGCCTGTGCCTGTGCCCACACCACCTAGACCGCTGGGAGCTCCGGGAGTGCCTGCAGCGGTGCGGGTGCTGGATCCGCCGCGGTCGTCCGGCGTCGACGTACGCGATCTGGTTGCACTGGCAACCGACGCCGCCCAACGCGCCTGGGAGCTGGCATCCGGCGATGGAGACGGCGGCATCAACCTCACCTTCGAGCAGGACCTGGCCCGCAGAGCAGCCAAAGCCCTAGGTACGCCGGACCTCGCCGACCTGGCCCACCGCGCCGGCATCTCTTCCCGCCGACTAACCACCTGGGCAGTCGCCTGGCGCGAAGCCGGCCCCGGCGGCCTCGCCGTAACCCTCGACGAGCCCCACGACGTCGACCCAGAAGCCCTCACCGAAGCCCTAGAGGCCCTCCCCGACGCCACCATCGAGTCCAACCGCCTGACCTCCGGCAAACTCCAACTCCGCCTGGGCCAGGACAACCTCTGGTACCGCTTCGACCAAGCCTTCAACGACTGGACCCTCACCCGCCCACCAGCGGCAGACCCCCGCGACCTCCTCTAAGCTCCCCGACGTACGTTCCTGGGGAGGATCCATCACCATGCGCCGATTCACGGCCGCCGTAGCAATCGTCTTGCTCAGCCTGACCGCCTGCGACAGCCACACCACACAGCAGGTCCTGCCTTCACCGGCCCCAACCGGAAACCTGTGCGAGCGATTGGCCCCGCATCTTCCCGGCCGTTGGACAGCCGCGGCAGCAGGTCCCCGCGTCAGCGCGCCGCTCGCGGACAGCTGCTCGCTGGTCGACGCAACGCAGGCGATCCATCAGGTCCGGGTTTCTTTGGCAGCCATCACCGTCACCGACGCGCAATTCGCAGCTTCGCGCAAGACCGACGCCGCTTGGGTCAGCGGGATGGGATACGCCGCCAAGGTCGTCGACGGCGGAATCGGACCAGGCTCGTGGGCGGTCAACCCAGCAGCAGCCGCCCCTTGGCTCGTGTTCCGCGCCGGCAACCGTCCGATCGAGTTGCGCGTACTGAACGACGGCTCGGGCACGCTGGACGAACTCCGATCCATCGCGCAAACGATCCTCACGCTCCCCGGCGGACTTCCCACCGCCCCGGCGGTCATCGCGCAGCCGGCGTGTGCCCGCGGTACTGCTGCCGCCGAGAAGTTGCTCGGCGAGAAGGCGGTGCTGCGACGAGACACCGTGGCTGACGGCTACCTGTCATGCCAGTGGGGTTCGGCAACAGGCTCGGTCGCGGTCCGATCCGGCGGCCAGGGCTCGGATCCTTCGCTCGACTTCGGCTACATGAAGGACAGTCCCTACGCGCACCCGGTGAGTGTCGGCGCCGAAGGCTGGCAGCAAACAGGCGGCCAGCTGGTGTTCCGCACCGCCAAGAACGCGTACGTCGAACTGCTCGCGACGCCCGACAGCATCCTGCGCCCAGCTGGAATCGTCACGCTCGCGCGGGCGATCGCGCCGGCGTACGGCTGAGTCAACGGGCAGCGACGAAGGCCTGGGTGAGGCGGGTGATGAGGTCGTACGGGATCGGTTTGTTGAGAGGGAACTTCAGCGTGCCTTTGCCGGAGCGGTACGGGTCGATCGCGGTGGCCAGGGCGTCGTCGAGCGGTGGGAGGGGGTAGACGGCGATGTGCGCCTTCCAGCCGCTGAAGTACATCAGTGGCTTGTCGTCGAGGGTGATCGTGGGGATCTGGTAGCTGATCTTCTCGCCGGCCCCGGGTGCGGCGGCGTGGATTGTGCGGCGTACCTGTTCCAGGACCTCGCGGACTTCCTCGGGGAGCGACGCGATGTACTCGTCGACTGTCATACGCGGCGCAGGGTTGTGTGTTCTTCAAGGGCCGGGATGAGGTTTTCGGCGATCTTGGCGTGGCCGGACACCGTGGGGTGGACCTGGTCGGTGCAGTCGTCCTCGGTGATCCAGCCCGTGGAGTCGATGTAGACGAGGTTGGGGTCGTCGAGGGACTTCACCGCGGCCTCGATCGTGTCAGCGTGTTTTCCGTTGAACGGTGGCAGGGACACGATCGTCGTGTCCGGGTACGCCGCGCGCACCCGCCGTACGTAGGCCGCGTACTCCTCGACCTCCAGCGTCGGATCGTTCACGCCGAGGTTGAGGACGACCACGTCGGACGGCTCGACCCGTTCGGCCGGTGAGCCGGCGAAGTTCCAGCCGAAGGAGTCGACGCCGGCGGGCACCTCGCCGTTCCCCGGCTTGCTGATCCCCTGGCTGCCGAACCCGACCTGGTACGACGTCGCGCCGAACGCCCGCGCGGTCAGATACGCGTACGTCGTCGTACCGTCTGCGCCCTCGGACTCCGGGTGCACGCTCAACGACCGCACGCCCTGTGTGATCGAGTCGCCGTAGAACTCGATCCGCGGACCGCTCGGCCGACCGCTCAGCCGGAGCCGCGCGTTCACGTCGAGCACGAGGCCGGCGAACACGACCGCACACTCGAACGGCGGATTCCACCGGTTCGCGTGCTCGTTCACGTCCTTGACCACGACCTCGACCCGGTGCCGCCCGTCCGGCGCCGACAGCTCGACCACCGGCCCGTCGATCACGTGCAGCACCGGCTCGCCGTCGTCGACCGTGATCCACAGATGCGGCGCAACCGTGAGCCCGTCGGTGTCGAACAGCAGCTGCAGCCGCTCACCGGCGTACGAGAACGAGATCCGCGAACCGGAGTTCACAGTGATCGCCACACCGGGCTGGTGACCCCACTGTCCTTCCAGGACGATGCGCGGATCGGACGGGGCGACGACCTCGCCAGGCTCGAACGGCACAGCACACTCCTTGTGGTCGGGTTTGCTGTGCCATTCTGCCTGGCGAGCTCACCAACCGGCCTTCCTAGCGCGCGCCTCGAACAGCAGGATCCCGGCCGACAGCGCGACGTTCAGCGAGTCCGCCTGCCCGAGCATCGGGATCGACACCGCGTCGAACCCTTCGGCATGCCACTCTCGCGACAGCCCCGAGCCCTCCGAACCGACCACGAACGCCGTCGGCCCGTCGTACTGCGGAACGCGATACGTCCCCGTCGCCGCCGGGTCGGCGAGGTGGACGCGGAAGCGATGACTCCGCAGCCACGCCGCCGCGGACGGGATGTCGTCGAACTCCAGGATCGGCGTCGAGAGGACAGTGCCGCGGCTCGCGGAGTACACGGACGGATGCGTCGGCCGGGCGCGCCTGCTGGTCAGGACGAGGCAGTCGGCGTTGGCGGCGTCCGCAGTACGGATCAGCGTGCCGAGGTTGCCGGCGTACTCGACGCCGTCCGCGACCAGTACCAGCGACTCGTTGGTGAACTCGAACGCGTGCGGCCGCCATTCCGGGAGACGCGCGATCGAGATCAGGCCGTCGGATCTGGTCTTGCGGGAGAGGCGGGCGAGCAGCTTCTCCGAGATGCGGTACACCTCGGTGGCACGCTCCGCGATCCGATGGACCTCGGTCGTGGCGACCTCCGGACACCAGAAGAAGGCGTCGATCGAGGCCGCGGTGGTGAGTAGGCGGTCGTGTTCCCAACTGCCTTCGACCATGATGCGGCCGGGTGAACCGTCCTTCCGCAGGGTCAGCAGGTCACGGACCCGGGGATGTTGGGCGCCGATGGAACGCGCCGAGTGGGCGAATGGGTGCACAGTCATGTGCAAGCTCCGAAAGGAGAGAATCAGCAAGCGCGCCGGGGACCCTGCGACAGGGTCCGCACCGGCGGGGCGACGCCCAGGGGGCGCCGTGGTACTGACGCGGCCTGTCGACCGCGTCAGCCAAGGATTCTCATCACATCTCGGATGGTAGGCAGCGGCGCTCGGGACGTCATCCGGTTTTCCACAGCACCGCCCGCGATCCGGTTGTCCACAGGCCGGTGGCGGGTGAGTTTTGGTCTGTCGGTGCGGGTGGTTAGAGTCCTTTTCTCTGGTAGCCCAGCTGCTATCACACGGGAGGGAGCACGGGATGGACGCGACATTGCTCGACGCCGAGGCCGAGGCGGCCGTGCTGCGCGTCTACCGTCAGGTCTTCGCCGTGCTCGCCCGCGAGGCCGGCGCGATGATCGTCGACCCGGACCTGCTCGACGTCGACCAGGCCATCCTGGACGCGTTCGCCGAGGCCGGCAGCGACGGTCTCACGGTCGAGCAGGCCACGCTCGCCTGCCGGGCGTATCCGCACGACGTGATCGTCCGCCGCTTCGAAGTCCTCAGGCAGTACGGCGCGATCACCAAACTCGTCGACCGTCCGAACGAGTTGCGCCACCGCGCCGCGTTCGCGCCGTACGTGATGCTGATGTTCTTGCGCCGGATGTCCGTCCAGGGCGGTCAGGCCGAGCTGCACCAGTTGCTCACGCTCGAGGCGCACAGCGTCAGCGATCCCCAGGCGACCGCCGACGAGGGCAAGGCGTCGATCGGACGAATGACGAAGGTCTTCCGGCTCCTCGGCAATGAGCTGGCGATCCTCGTCTCGACGAGTACAACGGCACAGCTCCGCGAGAACGCGCAGCTCGCGTGGGGCAACGAGCGTCTGATCGAGCAGGCCGAGAAGGTCCACCGGATCGTCCTCGAGCGCTGGCCCGAGCTGCATCGAGACTGCACGTCGCTGCGCATGGCCCTGGCGGCGTACGCCGACGCCGTACAACTCGCCGCCGGCCGCCTGGTCGAGCGAGCCGGTACGACGCGGGCGCTCGGGCTGCTGCCGATCGAGACCTGGCTGACGTTCACCCGGAGCAGCGAGCCTGATGCGCTGGCCGCCGTACTGGATGGGCTTCTGTTTGATGCTGCTGCGCCGGACTTCTCGCCGCAGACGATGGTGGAAGCGGTCGAGACAGGAAGGCGGTCCGGCAGCGCGCGGATGGCGCCACCGCGCCCGACCGCGGATGCCGACGCGCCTGAGTCCGCTGCTGCGACGGATCGCGAGGATCTGCGCGCGGAGGCCGAGCGGGTGCTGGCCGGACGGCCCGAGGTAGACATCGTGGACGTCGTTGATCAGGCCGGCGACTGGATCACCGCGCGACGCGTGCTGGCCGAGCTGACCGCGGCGCATCTGCATGACGAGCTCGACTACGAGCTGGTCTGGTCCGACGGTATGCGGATCGATCCGACCGCAGGGACGCCGTGGGCGACCGAGGGTGTCTTCCGGCGGGTGGCGCCATGAGCACGGAGGCCGTTGAGCGGCGGCTCTACAACGCGATGTGGTGGGCGAAGGTGCAGTCCGCCGGACCGCTCGAGATCGACCCGGAAACGCCGGCCGTCGCCGGTCTTACCCGCGCGACCTCGCCGGACGGATCGACCGTCTGGCTCGTGCCGACGCTCCCGTCAGGGGCGGGGCACGGCGTCCTCGAGGAGCTCGGCGCTCCCCCGGTCGCCGTCGAGCAGCCGAACGAGACCGCCCGCCTGCTCGCGATCTGCGTCACCTGTTGCTGGACGGACCGCAGCGCGCCGGCCTGGCCGGGTGTGACCGGCACGCTGGCCCAGATCAGATCCGTGTACGCCGGGATGCGCGGCCGCGCCGAGCAGTCGAGCGATCTGACCCTGATCATCGGCAGCCTGCGCCGCCTGCACGCGACGCACTGGATCCGGTGGGACGAGAAGGCCGCCGAGGTCCGGCTCGGCCCGCGCGTCATCACCTGGACCGCGACGGACCTCTCCACGCTTCGCGACCTCTGCCGCCACCTTCCGGAGCCGCCGCCTGCCGTGCTGTCCATCAAACCTCCCGCCGCGCCGGCCGCGGACGATGCGCAGCTGGGCGCGGAGGTGTCGGATGACTGAGCAGCACGCGTTGTTCGACTCGTTGCTCCAGGACCTCAGCGACCGCGCGCGCGACGAGGTGCTCGCCGCTTTCAGCGCAGTGCAGTACGCCGCGCACCCGGTCGCCGAAGTACAGCTGGCGGGACTCCACGACGTGACGCTACGCCGCCAGGTGCAGCGGATGCTGAAGCTCATCGGCCGGACGCTCGTCCACGTCGACGGCACACACTGGACCGCCGGGTACGACGACGACATCGCAGCGAGCCTGGTCGCGCAAGGCTGGCAACCGTTGTCGGTCATCGACCGCGCAGTACTCGTGCTGGTGCTCGTCCACTCCGTCGCGATCCCCCGCAGTGAGGGCATCCTGACCGGCGACAACTGGAAGTCCGCGCGACCCACCACGGTCGACGAACTGCGGACGACGCGGATCAGCGGCGAGGAGCGACGCCTGTCCCTGCAGCGGTTGCGCGCCGCCGGGTTGATCCAGCTCTCGGGCGATCACTCGGGCGGACCGTCGTACATCCCAGGTCCTCAGCTCCAGCGGCTGACGCCAGCAGCACGTCGACGATTGCAGGACCAACTGATCCTCGCCGCCGCGCCGGCCAGTCCGATCGCCGAAGCCATCCGCGCCCGCAACGGGGTTCCAGCAGCAGATCCAGTAGCAGTAGGAGACGAAGCATGAGCGCCGCAACCGAGGACGGGCCGTTCGACATCCTTGGGTCCAAGGTGCTGCTCGGGGTGCAGGTGGTCGACCTGTCGCGCCTGTCGACGCACCCGATCCCGATGATCGGCCGCGGCCTGATCACGGTCGCCGGCCAAGGTCCGACCGACTCCAACGGCGCCGGCAAGTCGTCGTGGATCGCCGCACTCAGCCTCCTGCACGCCGACGACCAGTGGCGTCTCACCAGCGGCGCTCCGGGCGCCGCCGAGTTGCTGTTCACCGCGGAAGCGGCCGGCCAGGAAGGCAACTGGTCAAACGTTGACCGCGGCTACATCGTCGGCGTCTTCTCCGACCCCGGGCTGACCGACCTTGATGAGGTCGAGGCGGCCGCGATCACCGTCTGGATCCGGATCAACCGCAAGGCGTCGTACATCGATCTCCGCTGGAAGCAAGGCCTGCACATCCCGTACGGCGCGACCGAGGCCGAGCGTGCCGCCGGCGCCGACGCGCTCTGGGCTGCCCTCCCGCACTCGAACGGCCGCACCGACTTCCACGCCAACAAGCTGTCCCAGGTTCTGTACGGCGGACAGGTCCGCTGCGTCTCGTTCCTGTCGACGTCGGTGCGCTCCAGCCCGACCGCCAACCTGCTTGCCGAGCCGCTCAACGAGCTCGGCCCGGCCCGGATCTTCAACGCGATCGCGACGCTCACCGGTCTCGACCACGAGCTCGAGCAGGAGCAGGCGCACCGCTCCGCCGAGCACACCCAGCGCGAGGCGACCAAGCAGGCGACGGCCGACCTGCAGCGCTGGGAGCAGGAGATGGCGACCGTCGAGGCCGGCATCCTGCAGCGTGCCGCCGCCCGTGAAGCGCTTTCGGCAGCGAAGGAATCCTGGCAGGCCCGCAACGCCCGGCACCTGATCGACGGCGACGCCCGCAACCGCGAGATCCTCCAGGAACTCGGCGTGCTCGACGAACGCGTTGCCGAGCAGGAAGCCCGGAAGGAAGCTGTCGACTCGGAGATAGATGCCTTTGGCAATGAAGAGGGCATGCTCCGGGATGTCCAGCTGACCCGGCAGGAGCGGGACAAGCTCGACGCCCGCGACCGCGAGCTCGACCTGGCCCAGCGTTCGGTGCGCGAGCAGCTGGAGCGGCTCGGCCAGGAGCATCGGCGGTTGGTTGAGGCGGGTCGTTCGGCGGATGGCCGTGACCTTGCGGCGGCCGCTGAGGAGCAGGCCGAGGCTCGCGAGGTCCTCGAGGAGCACATCGGCCGCGATCACGCCGCGCGCGTGGCGGTCGAGCACACCGAGGCTGAGCTTCGTGAGGCCGAGAGCGGCCAGACCGTGTCCGCGACGCAGCAGCAGGTGCTGGAGACCGCGGGCATCGACTGCGGCGCGCTGACCGACATCACCGAGCTGCCGGAGTCCGACCGGGCCGAGTGGGAGCCGCGGCTCGCGCCGTACCGCGAGGCTGTGGTCATCGATGCCGGTGACGCGACCGTCGCGACGACCGCGCTGGCCGACGCCGGGTACCCCGGATTCCTGCTGGTACTGGCGAATCGCCCGGACGCGCCGAAGCTGCGCCGTGGGCCGAAGTCGGCGGACGAGCGGTTCACGCTGGACGGATTCTTCGCGGCGCTGGGCGAACGCGCGACGAAGGAGAACATCGACGAGGCGGCCGGTGTCGTCGCGGTCGGGCAGTTCGACGAGCCGATCACCGGCCGGACCGCCCGGATCCAGGCAGCCGGGCGTCGCGTGGAAGCGGCGAAGGCTGCGCGTGCGGTCGCATCGGCTGCGTTGGATCAGGCGCGATCCCGGGTCGAGCAGGCAGAGCGCCGTACGGCGGCTGCCCAGGCGCTGGCCGACGCGGACGCGGTCCAGGAGCAGATCCTGCAGCTCCGCGAGACCATCGACCGGCACGAGACCGATCGGGACTCGCTGGCGCCGCAACTCCAAGCAGCAAAGGAATCCGCAGAGACCGCGGCCGGCCAGCAGTTGGTGCGCGACGAGCGCCTGAAGAACCTCGAGTCCACTCGCCGCGACCACGACCGCATCCTCGACGACCTCACCGGCCGCCGCCTCGCGCTGCTCGAGGAGCAGACCGCGCTCGATCTCACCACACGCACCACAGCTTGGGGCGGGACGCCCGCGGAGGCAGAGGAGTTCATCCTTAGCCTGCCGGACGACGCGCAGCGCCGTACGACGGCCGACTGGAATCACCAGGCCTGCACGCAACTGGACGACGTCATCCGTCGCTGCTTCCCGAACGCCCGCTCGCGTGAGGAGATCCCGACCGAGCTCTGGGAGATCTTGAACGGCCCGGACGGCTGGACCAGCGGCACTCTCGGCGACCGGGTCGGCCTGGTGCCGGCGTTGCATCGGACGCTGAGCAGCCACCTCGCGCAGCACGAGACGTTCGACAGCCTGCAGCAACAGCAGATCGCCAGTCAGCGCGCCGAGCGCAACGCGGCTCTCGAACGAGCCCGCGAAGGTCTGGACGAAGCGGAGAGCACGGCTCGTGCCCACCGCACGTCCCTTGCCGACGGCATCAAAGCGCGGCTTCGCCTGGTGTCGCAGGAGTTCGACCGCCTCGACCAGCAGTACGGCGGATACGGCGCGAAGCTCGAGTTCCCCGAGCCCGACCCGCCCGCCGAGCCCGACAAGCCGTGGCGCTGGACGGTCACGCCGAAGTGGCGCCGTTCCGAGGGCGGTCCGTTCTCCGCGTTCAACGTGAAGGGCAACACCGCCCAGATGGACGAGAAAGCGGTCAAGCTCGTCTGCGCAGCCGCGCTCGCCGGCGGTTCGGATCGTCCGCTGCTGCTGATCCTCGACGAGCTCGGCCGCAACCTCGGTTCGCAGCACCGCCGCGAGGCAGTCGCACTGTTCGAGCAGATCGGTCGCGACCGGAACATCACGGTCATCGGCGCGCTGCAGGACGACATGGAGCGGTACGCGCTCGCGTCGTCCCGGTTGTACGTCAAGCTCCGGCGCAGCTCGGACACCATGGCGTACAACCAGGCGCCTGTCGTGAAGGGCAACGAGGACAACGCGGCGCGGGTCGAGTTGCTCCGCGAGTGGATGACGTCGTACCGCGGCTCCACGCCGACCCTGGAGCTGGCCTCGCCGACGCTGACGTAGTTCTCGTGGGCTCTTGACCTGACCGCTGCGGTCCGGATACTCACGAGATGAGAGCGCTCTTCCTACCGCCCCAGGGAGATCCACATGCCGTCACGCCATGCTTTGCTGACCGCGGTTGTCCTGCTCACGTTGCCTGCCGGCACGCTCACAGCTGAAGCGCGGGTGCAGGCGGACCAGGTCTGCTCGGTTGCGTGCGACACGCTCGACCCGTCGAACGCGCAGGAGGAGACGTTCCCTGTGCCGGAGAAGGTGATCAACGGGCGTCACGTCGTACTGCATGTGTCGGACAAGGACGCGATGGCGTGGGGCAGCATCGACGGCGGGGCGACCAATGACGCGGTCTGGCTCGACCGTAGCTGGGACGGCGGCGCGAGCTGGGACGGTCTGCTCGGAAAGGCGTGGATCCTGTCCGGGTGGACCGGCACTCGCACGTTGATGTACAACCTTGCCGATCCCGCCGGCCACCGGCGCGGCCTGATCCGGGCGTGCGGCGATGCGGCAGGGGTCGACTGCACCGCCTGGGTACACACCTCGGTCTGCGCCGCGGCCTGCGACGGTAGCGAAGGTCCGTCCGGCGACAACCAGCCGGTGCCGTCGACGACGCTGGCCAACCGCACGATCTCGCTCCACCTCGACAACCGCGGTATGGCCTGGGGAACGATCGCCAACGGCACCGCCGGCGACGAGATCTGGCTCGACCGCTCCTGGAACGAAGGCACATCCTGGCCCGACGGCTCCTCGCTCGGCCGAACCAGCGTCGGCTCCGGCGCAACCTCGACGAGCACCCGCCTATACGCGACAACCGACCCACTCTCCAAGCTGTACGGCGGCGCCGTCCGCGCCTGCGGTCGAGCCGTCGAAGGCCAGAACGGCAGCTGTACGGCGTGGGCCCGGCCCGGCTCCGATCGCGCCGGTGCAGCCGCCGAGGCGTTGATGTACTCGTACCAGCCGAACACGGCCTGGTGGCTCTCAAGCTGGTGGAACTCCGCGGTGGCGGTGACCACGCTGATGGACTACCAGCAGCGCACCCGCCGTACCGATCTGCGCTGGATCGTGAACGAGGTGTTCGAGAAGAACAAGGGTGTCTTCCCGGCCGGCCAGAAGAGCGGTGATGCGCTGGAGGGGAACTTCATCAGCCGCGCGATCGACGACACCGAGTGGTGGGGTATCGCCTGGGTCGAGGCGTACGACCTGACCGGCGATCAGCGGTACCTGGAGATGGCGGTCACGATCGCGAACTACGTGCAGGGGTACTGGGACACGGGGACATGTGGCGGCGGCGTGTGGTGGGACCGCGAGCGCACATACAAGAACGCGGTCACCAACGGGCTCTACATCCGGCTGACGGCGGCGCTGCACAACCGGCTGGCCGGTGACACGGTCTGGTTGCAGCGGGCAACGACGGGATGGAACTGGTTCCGCGCGAGCGGGATCATCAACTCGGCCGGGCTGGTGAACGACGGCCTGACCGGATCGTGCACCAACAACGGGCAGACGGTGTGGACGTACAACCAGGGTCTGGCCATTGGTGGTGCGCTGGAGCTCTGGCGGGCGACCGGCGACAGTTCGCTGCTCGCCGCGGCGCGGCAGTTGGGCGATGCGGCGATGTCGTCGCCGCTGCTCAGCCCGGGCGGCATCCTCACCGAGTCGTGTGACGCGGCCGGGAACTGCGACGACAACCAGAAGCAGTTCAAGGGCGTGTTCATGCGGTACCTGATGGATCTGGCCGACTCCACGGGCGATGCGCCGTACCGGACGTATGCGCAGCGGCAGGCCGACTCGATCTGGCAGAACGACCGTGATTCGCTCAACCGACTCGGTCAGCGATGGGCCGGCGGCGGCACGAATGTGCGCGACTGGCGTACCCAGGCGAGCGCCTTGGGCGGGCTGCTGGCGGCGACCTCGAAGAGCTGAATTCTTTGACAGTTGTCCAGATTTCGATGGGTGGCTACCAAAATCGGACCCCGGTGCTGACCACTGACCGGTGGGTACAGCAGACTGTTCCAGTGACGCCTCCAGAGATCGATCTCACCCGCTCACACCGAGTAGGCGGACCTCTGGTCAAGCGGTTGTATCACGGCGTACCGTCACCTGCATCCGGCGTCGCAGTGTCACCTCCGCAGAGCCGGCCGCCTCATGATCGGAGGGCGTGAATGGCTTCCTGGCTGCTCCGCGCCCAGTGGTCGCACCGTGACGAGTCCGTCGAGCATCGCGCACTCCGCGTCGGCCGTACGCTGACCGCGGTCGCCGTCGCGTTCCCGGATGTCCACAACTGGACCCAGGACGAGCGCTGGGGGTACCACGTCCTCGAGGCCGACGCCTCGACTCCGCTGCAGGAGATGGTCGAGGCCACCACGAAGGTGCTCGCGAACGGCACGAGCACGACGCGTCTACACCTGCAGAGCACTGGTGAGCTGCCGTGGCTGTTCGATCTGTCCATGGGCGGGACGATGACCACCATCTCCGACCAGCTCACTCTGCACTGGAGCGACGAGGATGCGCTGAGGCAGTCGGAGCGCTTCGCCCAGGTACTGCGTGCGGTCGTCACGATCTGGGAGCCCGACTGGGCCAGCATCGCCGACACAGAGCTCGCCGCCGCGGCCGGCGTCTTCCGTCGCGGCATCCCGATGATGGGCTGGCTGACGTACGTCCGCGGCATGGTGGCGGGCGCGCCCGGCATCGACATCACGCTCACGCCGTACGAACGCGGCACCCTGCTCCAGGCGCCGGTCTCCCCCATCGACCTGACGCCGGTTCACATCTGCGCCGCAGCCGCACTGGTCGGGATCGCGCCCGAGTAGACGGCTAACTGGTCACCACGAGGTGTCGGTCCCAGCGCTGGACCTCTTCAGCCGTCGGCACCTCAAACATGGCGCTCCACTCCTCCAGCTCCGCCCGGCTGACCTTGAACGTCGCAGCCGGCAGGTCCGCATTCCGCTCCTCCAGCCGCTCCCACAGCGTCTGCAGCGGAAGATCCAGTACGACGATCTCCGCGCTGGCACCCAACTGTTGCGCCCGTGTCCGGAACAGATCGCGCTCCTCCTCGGACCAGCAGCCGTAGTCGAGAATCACGTCGACCCCGAGCTCGAGTGCCCTCGCGGCAACACCCCAGAGCATCTCTGACTCCAACACCCATCTGCGTCCATTCACCTCACTGGTGTGGAACAGGGCTTCCACCCACTCGTCCGGCGTCAACCGAATCGCTTTGCGCTCCTCCTCGAGTCGGCGAGCCCAGGACGTCTTGCCGGCACCTGGCAATCCCACAATCAACACCATCACAGCCACGCACAGATCCTAAGTGGCCGGATGTCCGATCTGTTCAAGACGCGGTGGGTGCCGCGGAGGCATGGTCGAACTATGCCAACGAAGCAACCTAGTGATCTGACCAGCCTGATGAACGTGGGCGCCGCGGTAGCCGGCTATCTCGGGCGCGTTGGGATCACCCAGGTCGACGATCTGGCGGGCCGGGATCCCTTCGAGATCTACGAAACGCTCTGCGAACGGGACGGCGTACGCCACGACCCATGCCTACTGGACACGATCATGTCGGCCACAGACCAGGCCAACGGCAATCCAGCCCGCCCGTGGTGGTCCTACACGCCCCAGCGCAAGCAGCTCCTGGAGGGCCGGCCCTAGGCGCAAGGCACCTGCCTGGAAACTGGTCATACATATGTTAAGGGCCACCCCTAGTGGGGTGGCCCTTAACAGTGTGAATGTCCGGCGGCGTCCTACTCTCCCACGACCTCCCGGTCGCAGTACCATCGGCGCTGGCGGGCTTAACTTCCAGGTTCGGAATGGAGACTGGGTGTTTCCCCGACGCTATGGCCACCGAAACAATATGAGAACACTATCAACCAACACAGACCACAAACCCCCTGAGGGATCTGGTTGCTGGGGTGACCGTATTCCGGGAACCGTACAGTGAACGCGAACATCAGTTACATAGCGCAGGCTCGTAGTCGTTTGACAACCGTCCTCTATGGAGGGGGTTGTGTGTGTGACAAGCCCTCGGCCTATTAGTACCAGTCAGCTCCACACCTTGCGGCGCTTCCACTTCTGGCCTATCAACCCAGTGGTCTACTGGGGGCCTTACCCGGTTAACCCGGT
>NZ_SZPZ01000005.1 GCF_005233875.1 Kribbella jiaozuonensis
GGTTGCTCACGTGTTACTCACCCGTTCGCCGCTCGTGTACCCCCGAAGGGGCCTTACCGCTCGACTTGCATGTGTTAAGCACGCCGCCAGCGTTCGTCCTGAGCCAGGATCAAACTCTCCGTTGAAAAATATGACAAACCAGTCGAAACCGGTGAGTCGACAACATTTGAGCGATCCTTTGAATCAGAAACAAAACCAATAACTGGCTTGTCATCCGTATTAATTTCAAAGGAATCCGTCACAGACAACAACAAACCCCAACCCAAGATCAAAAGACCCAGGGTCCAGGAAGATTGTTCAATGCCTGTGAACGGGGTTAATGCATCTTTCGGCATTGACTTTCGGCACGCTGTTGAGTTCTCAAGAATCGGACGCACACCGCAGCATGACCTTTCGGCCAGGCTTCCGGGGCAACCTGCGCTACCTTACCGGATCAGATTCACCGAGTCAAGACCCGATTTTCTGACCATCCACCCGCATCCAAGCTACCGCCCCGGATCAGACAACCCGGTTCGGCTCAGCTAGCCTTGGGGGGTTCGGAGCGACCGGCCGCTTTCGCGTCCCGCGCCTCGCTCCAACAAGAAGAACATTACGTGGCTCGCAGGTAGCCGGTCAAATCGGTTCCCGGTGTGCTGAATCACAGGCCTGTAATTTGCCTTCGGCAACCCGAGTGTGGGAGTGGAGCCCACCCCCACCCCGCAGCCCTCAGCCCTGCACCGGTGACGCCAGAACCCCTGCAAATGAACGCTTCCCGCGCCGCAGCACGAGCACGCCGCCGGGCAGCAGGTCGTCCGTGCCAGGCACGTACTCCGCGTCCTTCACCTTCTCGTTGTTCAGGTACCCGCCGCCCTCAGCCACCGTTCGCCGTGCAGCCGACTTGCTAGCGACCAGTCCGGACTTCACCAGGAGGTCGCCGTACGTTGGCATTGGTTCGCCGGCACCCAGCTCCACGTGGGGTGCTTCTCGCAGCGCCGCGACCAGCGTGGAGCCATCCAGCGACGCCAACTCCCCCTGGCCGAACAGCGCCTTCGAAGCCTCCTGCACACGCCGGGTCTCCTCAGCGCCATGCACCAGCGTGGTCACGTCCTCCGCGAGGACACGTTGCGCTTCGCGAGCCTGTGGACGTTCCGCGGTCGCCTGCTCGAGGGCGGCGATCTCCTCCGCCGTACGGAAGGTGTAATACCGCACCAGCTGCATGACGTCTCGGTCGTCGCTGTTGAACCAGAACTGGTAGAAGGCGTACGGCGACGTCAGCTCCCGGTCCAGCCAGACTGAGCCCGACTCGGTCTTCCCGAACTTGGTGCCGTCCGCCTTGGTCACCAGCGGGGTGGCCAGCGCATGCGCCCTCCCGCCATCGCTACGGCGGATCAGCTCCACGCCGGCGGTCAGGTTCCCCCACTGGTCGCTGCCGCCGGTCTGCAGAGTGCAGTTGTACCGGCGGTAGAGCTCCAGGTAGTCCAGCGACTGCAGCAGCACGTAGCTGAACTCCGTGTAACTGATCCCCTGCTCCAGCCGCGCCTTCACCACTTCGCGGCCGAGCATCCGGTTCACCGGGAAGTGCTTCCCGATGTCCCTCAGGAAGTCGAGGGTGTTGAGGTCCTTGGTCCAGTCGTAGTTGTTGACGATCCGGGCCGGGTTCGGCAGCGACTCGTCGAAGTCGATGAACTTCTCCACCTGGGCGCGGACCTTCTCGACCCATTGCTGGACGACGTCCTTCGGGTTCAGCACCCGCTCCGACGACTCCTTGGGGTCTCCGATCAACCCGGTGGCGCCGCCGACGAGCCCGATCGGGTTGTGGCCGGCCAGCTGGAGTCGCCGCAGCGTCAGCAGCTGCAGCAGGTTCCCCATGTGCAGGCTGGGCGCGGTGGGGTCGAAGCCGACATAAGAGGTGATCGGTCCCTCCGCCATCGAGGCCCGAAGGGCATCCGGGTCGGTGGAGTGGGCAATCAGGCCACGGCTCTCCAGGTCATCCAGTACCTGGGTGCGGCGTTCGGTCACTTGGTCTCTCCTCGAGTACGTCGGTCACCCCTAGTGTCCTGTACGCCGACCGGACAGCGCTCAGGTGGGTTCCGGACGTGTCAGTACGGCGCGGAGCTGCGGACGGAGCGCATGTCCGTCCGGCCCCTGCACGGTGACCGCGGTCGGGCGTTGTGGGTCGTGAGCGCCCGGGTCCGGGTTCGGTACGGGCAGACCGTGGGACAGGACCTGCTCGGCCGGGGTCAGCTGGCGGATGCCGATGGCCAGCACGTGATCCGGGTGCGACTGCGCGAAGTCGCCGTACAGCTGGGGGTCGTGCTGGCCGTCGTCACCGATCAGCACCCAGCGCACATTGGGGAACTCGCGCGCCAGCCGGCGCAGTGCGGTCCGCTTGTGCTCCTGGCCGCTGCGGAACCAGCCCGTGTTCGTCGGCCCCCAGTCCGTCATCAACAACGGTCCCGGCGGGTACCCGTGCCGCGCGAAGAAGCGGGTCAGCGTCGGCGCGGTGTTCCACGCTCCCGTGGACAGGTAGAACATCGGCGCACCAGGGTGGTCCGCCAGCAGCTCGTCGTACAGCCCTGCCATTCCTGGTACGACGCGGCGCGCCTGCTCGTCGCGGACGAACGTGTTCCAGGCCGCGATGAACGGACGCGGCAGCATCGTCAGGATGACCGTGTCGTCGATGTCGCTGACCAGTCCGAACGTCGCGTCCGGATCCGGTACGTAGATGCGCGCCCGGGCCTGCCGTTCGCCGTGGACGCCGAGCATGATCTCGTGCCACCCCGCCGGCAGCACCTCCGGAACGGTCAGGTCGATGAACCCGCCGCGGTCGGTGACGGCGTCGTAGGTCCGCCCGTTGACGGTGACCGACACCAGCACCTTGGTGGCCGGCGCCGTGACGAAGACCCGCCAGCCGCGCACCACCTGATCCTCTTCGTACCGCGGCTGGTTGATCGGGTCCCGGCCGAGTACGACGCGGGCCAGCACCCGGACGAACTCCGTATTGCCGTAACCGACCTGCGGGATGATCCGCTCCTGCCAGCCGCGCCGCCGCAACACAGCCTGCACTCCCACGTTGAACCAGTCCTCGAGACGGGACGCGTAGTGCGGACGGGCCATACCAGAAACCTACCCGGAGCACGGTCCCCTAGTCGTCCTCACTCGCGCGCGGCGACAAGCTTTGACCCGCACTTCACGAACTGTCGGCGGCGTCTCCTACCGTCTCCTCATGACCAGTGTCGGAATGTGCTTCCCGCGTACCTTCCCCGCCGCCCTCGTCACCGATGTGGCGCGGCGGCTCGACCGCGGTGGCGCGGACGAGCTGTGGATCATCGAGGACTGCTTCTTCACGGCCGGGCCGTCGTTGGTGTCGGCTGCACTGACGTCGACCGAGCGGCTGACGGTCGGTCTCGGCATCGCGCCCGCGGTCGCGCGTACGGCGGCGATCACAGCGATGGAGTTCGCGACGCTGGACGCGCTCGGGCCCGGGCGGTTCCTGCCGGGCATCGGTCACGGCGTGCAGTCGTGGATGGAGCAGATGGGTGTCCGGCCGAAGTCGCCGCTGACAACTCTCGAGGAAGTCACCACGACGGTCACCCGGTTGCTCGCCGGCGAGGAGGTCAGCTTCGAGGGCAAGACGGTGTACCTGAAGGACGTGAAGCTCGACGCACCGCCGGTCACCCCGCCGCCGATCCTGCTCGGCGTGATGGGTCCGAAGTCGATGGCGCTCGCTGGTCGGGTCGCGGGCGGTGTCGTGCTCGCGGAGCCGGCCACTCCGGCGTACGTGCGTCAGTCGGTGGAGTACGCCGGATCGCCGGATGGGTTCGTGGTCGCGGTGTTCGCCGCGATGTGCGTGCGGGACGACCGCAAGACGGCGTACGAGTGGACCGCGCCGTGGCTGGGGTGGCGGATCGGCGACAACCACCCGGGGGTGACTGCGCTGCCGTTCTTCGACGAGATGAAGAAGTTGTTCGACGACTCCGGGGTCGAGGGACTCGTGGGGATGCCGACCGACTGGTGGACGGAGATCGGCGCGATCGGGACGCTCGAGGACGCGGCTGCGCATATCGATGCGCTGGAGGCCGCCGGCGTGCATCACATCGGGCTGTTCCCGGATCCGGAAGTGGAGCACGGGCTTCCGCAGCTCGACTACGTGCTGGAGTTGGCCAAGCGTTAGGCGCGGCGCTTCGGGACATGCGGGCGGTACGGCGAGACCGTCGGGTCGCCCGGGATCCAGAAACGCCACGCACGGTCGGCCGCCTCACGAAGCCCTACGCGCGGACCGGTGGATGGTTCGCCGTCGAAGCCGGGGCCCGACAAGAGCCGGATCGGTGAGTCCTTGGCGAACAGGTCCGTGCCGTTGCCTACGCCTCTGATGCCGAGGGCAACACACAGGCGGGCCGGGCCGCGGGCGAGGTCCCGGTCGGGGTTGACCTTCGGTCGTTTCACCACGGGACCTTGCCTGACCTGATTGAAGGCGACCTTCTCGACGGCTGGTTGGCCGCGCCGGGCGCGAGCGAGTTCGACGCCTTCGATGATCTCGCCGGCGCGGAGCAGGACGGCCGATGGTTTGCCGGGCGGCCCGACGACGACGTTCATGCAGAAGTGCATGCCGTACGTGAAGTACACGTACAGGAAGCCGGGCGGGCCGAACATGATCGCGTTCCGGGGCGTTTCGCCGCGGTAGGCGTGCGAGCCCGGGTCGTTCGGGCCGTCGTACGCCTCGACCTCGGTGAGGCGTACGACGACGGTGCCCTCGTCGGTGGTGCTGCTCACCAGCATGCCGAGCAGCTGAGGCGCCACTTCCAGCACAGGACCAGCAAGAAGAGAACGGCGCATGCGCAGCACCCTAAGCGAGACGCGTGCTGTGCTCTCCCGCGCGGGTGCGGAGTTCGGTCAGCTGGGCCTCGACCTGGGGTTGGGCCGTGCCGCCTCGGGTGTTGCGGGAGGCGAGGGAGCCCTGGACGGTGAGGACGGAGCGGACCTCTGGGGTGAGGTGGGGTGAGATCGCGGCGAGGTCGTCGTCGGACAGGTCCCACAGCTCGATGCCGCGCTTCTCGCAGGCCTGGACGCAGGCGCCGGCCAACTCGTGGGCTACCCGGAACGGGACCTTCTGGCGGACCAGCCACTCGGCGATGTCGGTTGCCAGCGAGAAGCCCTGGGGTGCGAGCTCTTCCAGGCGGGCGGTGTTGAAGCGCAGCGTCCGGATCATCCCGGTGAACGCGGGCAGCAGGACCTCGAGGGTGTCGATGGAGTCGAAGACCGGCTCCTTGTCCTCCTGCAGGTCCCGGTTGTACGCGAGCGGCTGCGCCTTGAGTGTCGCCAGCAGGCCGCTCAGGTTCCCGATCAGCCGGCCCGCCTTGCCGCGGGCGAGCTCGGCGATGTCCGGGTTCTTCTTCTGCGGCATGATGCTCGACCCGGTCGAGAACGCGTCGTCCAGCTCGACGAAACCGAACTCCTTCGTCGCCCAGATGATCACCTCCTCGGCCTGCCGGGACAGGTCGACGCCGATCTGCGCGGTGATGAACGCGAACTCTGCCACGAAGTCCCGCGACGAGGTCCCGTCGATCGAGTTCGCCGACGAGTTCGTGAAGCCCAGCTCATGAGCGACGAACACCGGGTCCAGCCCCAGCGAGCTACCGGCCAGTGCACCCGAGCCGTACGGCGAATCCGCCGCGACCCGCGCGTCCCAGTCGGCGAGCCGATCAAGGTCCCGGATCAGCGGCCAAGCGTGCGCGAGCAGATGGTGGGACAGCAACACCGGCTGCGCGTGCTGCAGATGCGTCCGCCCCGGCATGGCAACGCCGAGGTGCTGCGCAGCCTGATCCGCCAGCGCGTTCACCTGCTCCAGCACGAGCCGGGCGATGATCCGGGCGTGCTCACGCAAGTAGCTCTTGAACAGCGTCGCGACCTGGTCGTTCCGCGAACGCCCGGCCCGCAGCCGACCGCCCAGCTCGGCACCGAGCCTGTCGAGCAGGCCGTTCTCCAGCGCGGTGTGCACGTCCTCGTCAGCTTCAGCCGGCAGGAACTTCCCCGACAAAACGTCCTCGAGCAACCCGTCGAGGCCTGCCAGCATCGCCGTCAGATCCTCGTCGGTCAGCAGACCCGCGCGGTGCAACACCTTCGCGTGCGCCTTCGAACCGGCGATATCGTACGGCGCCAGCCGCCAGTCGAAATCCGTCGACTTGCTCAACGCCGCCAACGCATCCGCCGGGCCGCCCGCAAACCGGCCGCCCCACAGTCCAGCAGTACTCACAACAATTCCTTACTTCGGTTCACGTGCGGCCAGGGACAGGAAGCGGGCGGCGAGGGCCTCGCCGCCGACCGGGTTACGGGACACGACCATCACGGTGTCGTCGCCGGCGATGGTGCCGAGTACGTCGTCCAGTCCCACGTGGTCGATCGCCGACGCGAAGTACTGGGCCGCACCCGGCGGGGTTCGCAGGATCACCAGGTTGGCGCTGCCCTCCGCCGACACCAGCAGCTCGGACGCCACTCTGGCCAGACGTGCCTCGAAAGCAGCTGCCTCGCCGGCTCGCGGCGTACGGTCACCGCCTTCACCCGGTACGGCGTACACGAGCTGGCCGGACGAGTCGCGGACCTTCACCGCACCGATCTCGACCAGGTCGCGCGACAGCGTCGCCTGCCCGACAACCAGGCCGGACGCAGCGAGCAGGTCAGCCAGCTCGGTCTGCGACCGCACCGGCTGCCGCCCGAGCAGGTCGACGATCCGTTGCTGACGCGCGGTCTTGGTCGTCGGTACGGCGATACTCATTCCCCGAAACTCCTTGCCAACAGCCACGACAGCAGCGCCTTCTGCGCGTGCAGCCGGTTCTCGGCCTCGTCCCAGACGACCGACTGCGGGCCGTCGATCACAGCCGCGTCGATCTCCTTGCCACGGTACGCGGGCAGGCAGTGCAGCACGATCGCGTCCGGCTTCGCCTTGGACAGCAGCTGCTCGGTCACGGCGTACGGCACGAACGGCGCCTCACGCGAAGCCGCCTCGGCCTCCTGCCCCATCGACACCCAGGTGTCGGTGGCAAGCACATCCGCTCCGTCGGCCGCCGCGATCGCGTCCGCCGTCCAGGCCACCGATCCCCCGGTCGACGCGGCGATCTCGGCGGCGCGCGCCAGGATCGCAGGATCCGGCTGGTACTCCGTCGGCGATCCGACGACGACGTGCATGCCGGCGGTCGCGCCACCTAGCAGGTACGAGTGCGACATGTTGTTGGCGCCGTCGCCGAGGTAAACCAGCTTCAGCCCGGCGGTCGCGCCCTTGTGCTGGCGCACGGTCTGCAGGTCGGCCAGGATCTGGCACGGGTGGAACTCATCGGTCAACGCGTTGATCACCGGGACCCGCGACGCAGCCGCCATCTCCTCGATCCGGCTCTGACCGAACGTCCGCCAAACGATCGCCTCGACCTGCCGGTCCAGCACGCGGGCCGTGTCCGCGATCGGTTCGCCACGGCCCAGCTGCGAGGTCTGCGCGTCGATGATCAGCGGTACGCCGCCGAGCTCGGAGATCCCGACCGCGAACGAGATCCGGGTCCGCGTCGACGTCTTGTCGAAGATCACCGCGACGGTCTTCGGCCCGCTCAGCGGCTTGTGCCCGTGCCGATCCCCCGCCAACTGCGCGGCCAGCGTCAATACTTCGTCCTGCTCGACCGGCGACAGGTCGTCGTCCCGAAGGAAGTGCCGAACCATCTACGCCTCCACCTTGTCGAGCAACCCCGGAAGGGCCGCGACGAAATTGTCCGCATCAGCCTTGCTCAGGATGTACGGCGGCGCCAGCCGCAACGCGTTCGGAATCGGATTGTTGATCACGAACCCGGCCTCCAGCGCGAGCGCCGCCACCTGGTCCGACACCGGCGCGGTCAGCTCGATCGCGAGCAGCAGCCCGCGCCCGCGGACGCCCGCGATCATCGGGTGGTCGAGCGCGATGATCGACGACGCGAGGTGGTTGCCGACGGCATTCACCTGGGCGAGCAGCCCGTCCCGCTCGATCACGGTCAGCACGGCGAGGCCGGCGATCGACGCGACCGGGTTGCCACCGAACGTCGTACCGTGGTTGCCCGGCTGCAGCAGGTCCGCCGCCGCGCCCAGACCGATGCACGCGCCGATCGGGATGCCCGCACCGAGGCCCTTCGCCACGGTCACGATGTCCGGCGTGATGCCCTCGGGCTCGAACGCGAACCACGTGCCGGTCCGGCCGATCCCGGTCTGGATCTCGTCGATCCACAGCAGCGCGCCGTGCTCGGCGGTGATGCTCCGAGCGGCCCGCAGGTATCCGGCCGGCGGTACGACGACGCCGTTCTCGCCCTGGATCGGCTCGAGGACGACGGCCGCCGTCTGGTCGTCAACGGCTGCGGCGAGCGCCTCGGCGTCGCCGTACGGAACGAACTCCACATCGCCGGGCAGCGGCGCGAACGCTTCGCGGTACGCCGGTTTCCAGGTGACCGCGAGCGCGCCCATCGACCGTCCGTGGAACGCACCGACCGTCGAGACGATCTTGGTCCGGCCGGTCCGCCGGGTGATCTTGAAGGCCGCCTCGTTCGCCTCGGTGCCGGAGTTGGTGAAGAACACCTTGCCCGGGGCATCGAAGAGACCGAGCAGTTTCTCGGCCAGCGCGATCTGCGGCGCGGAGGCGAAGAAGTTCGAGACGTGGCCGAGGGTGGCGAGCTGCGAGGTTACCGCGGACACCACGAACGGGTGCGCGTGACCGAGGCAGTTCACCGCGAGCCCGCCGAGCAGGTCGAGGTACTTGTTGCCGTCGGCATCCCACAGGTACGCGCCCTCGCCGCGCACCAGCACGCGCTTCGGCGCCCCGAAGGTGTTCATCAGCGCACCGGAGTACCGCTCGGTGAGTGCGGCCTGGGAGCCGTCGACAGTGACGAGTTCGGTCATGAGGGGATCACCTGGGTTCCACTTCCGGCGTCGGTGAAGATCTCGAGGAGCAGCGAATGCGGGACGCGGCCGTCGATCACGGTCGCCCGGGACACGCCCGACTGGACCGCGCGCAGGCAGGCTTCCATCTTCGGCACCATTCCGGACGCCAGCGACGGCAGCAGCTCGGCCAGCTCGGCCGCGTCGATCTGCGTGATGATCTCGTCGCTGTCCGGCCAGTTCCGGTAGAGCCCGGCGACATCGGTCAGGACGACGAGCTTCTCGGCGCCGAGCGCGACCGCGAGCGCGGCGGCCGCGGTGTCGGCGTTGACGTTGTGCGCCTGGCCGTCCTCGTCCGGCGCGATCGTCGACACCACCGGGATCCGGCCGGCGTCGATCAGGTCGACCACCGCCTCCGGCCGTACCTCGACCACGTCGCCGACCAGCCCGATGTCGACGTGCTCCCCGTCGACGAGCGCCGTACGGCGTTCCGCGGTGAACAGGCCTGCGTCCTCACCGGACATGCCGACCGCGAACGGACCGTGCGCGTTCAGCAGACCGACCAGCTCGCGGCCGACCTTGCCGACGAGGACCATGCCGACGACATCCATCGCCTCCGGCGTGGTGACCCGCAGCCCGCCGCGGAACTCGCTGTCGATCCCGAGCCGGCCGAGCATGTCGCTGATCTGCGGCCCGCCGCCGTGGACGACGACGACCCGCACCCCGGCGTACCGGAGGAAGACGATGTCGGACGCGAAGGCCTGCTTGAGCTTGTCGTCGACCATGGCGTTCCCGCCGTACTTCACGACGACCGTCTTACCGTGAAACTCCTTGAGCCAGGGCAGGGCTTCGGTCAGTACGGCGGCCTTCTCGACCGCGTCTGCATGACTGTTCACGAGGAGTAGGCCGAGTTCTCTTCGACGTAGGCGTGCGAAAGATCGGTGGTGAGTACGGTCGCCGAGGCGGGACCGGCGTGCAGGTCGATCAGTACGTCGATCTCCAGGCCGCTGAGGTCTGCCTCGGAGCGGTCGACGCCCTTGCCGCCGGCGACGCAGATCGCCGCGCCGTTCAGCGTGATGTCGAGCAGCGACGGGTCGAACGCGGTGGGTGCGTTGCCGACCGCCATCGCGATCCGGCCCCAGTTCGGGTCGGAGGCGAAGAACGCGGTCTTGCAGAGGTTGTCCTCGGCAACGATCTTGGCGGCGGCCAGCGCCTCGGCCTCGGTCGCGGCGCCCTGCACGGTGATGCTGACGTGCTTGGTGACGCCCTCGGCGTCGGCCTGCAACTGCTTCACCAGGTCAGCAGCCAGCACTGTCAACGCGGCCTCGAAGGCCTCGGGGGTGACATTCACACCGGACGCACCCGAGCTGAGCAGGAGCACCGTGTCGTTGGTCGACGTACCGCCGTCGACGTCGAGCCGGTTGAACGTCTTCGCGACCGCGTTCCGCAGCGCGTGGTCGAGGTGCGGCTGGTCGAGCACGGCGTCGGTGGTCATCACGCTGAGCATCGTCGCCATGTTCGGCGCGCACATCCCGGCGCCCTTCGCGAACCCGCCGATGCTCCAGCCGTCCGGGTGCCGCAACACGCCCAGCTTCGGCACGTTGTCGGTCGTCATCACTGCGGTCGCCGCGGACAGGTCGTGGCCGGTCGTCGCACCAAGGGCACCGACCGCGGTCTCGATCCCCGGGATCAGCTGGTCCATCGGGAGACGTTCGCCGATCAGGCCGGTCGAGCAGACGCCGATCTGCGCCGCGCCGACATCGAGCAACTCGGCCAGCTTCTCGGCGGACTTGTGCGTGTCCTGAAAGCCTTCCGGGCCCGTGCACGCGTTCGCGCCGCCGGAGTTCAGTACGACGGCCTTCAACGCGCCGGCGGTCAGGACCTGCTGGGACCAGAGCACCGGCGCGGCCTTCACCTTGTTCGTGGTGAAGACGCCGGCCGCGACGTCCGACGGGCCGTCGTTCACGACGACGGTGAGGTCCGGCGTACCGGCTGGTTTGATCCCGGCGATCACCCCGGCCGCGCGGAAGCCGGCCGGCGCGGTGACACCGGCGCTCCGATCGACTTGGGTGGCTGGGGTAACTGCAACGGTCACGGTGCGACTCCTACGAGAGGCAGGGCCAGGGCTTCGTCGAGCCCGATGGCCAGGTTCATGCACTGCACGGCTCCGCCGGCGGTGCCCTTGGTGAGGTTGTCCATCGCGGCCACGACGACGGCGCGGCCGGTGCGCTGGTCGAGGGCTACCTGCAACTGCACCGTGTTCGCGCCGAGGGTGGCCTGCGTCTGCGGCCACTGCCCCTCGGGCAGCACGTGCACGAACGGCTCGTTGCGGTAGGCATCTTCGTACGCCTGCCGGAGCTTCGCGAGGTCGGTGCCGTCGGCAATCGGCGCGCTGCAGGTGGCGAGGATGCCGCGGGCCATCGGGACCAGCACCGGCGTGAACGAGACGCTGACCGGCTGATCGGCGTACGGCGTGAGGTTCTGCTCGATCTCCGGCGTATGACGGTGCACCCCGCCGACGCCGTACGCCGACGCGGAACCCATCACCTCGGCGCCGAGCAGATGCGCCTTCGGGGCCTTGCCCGCACCCGACGTACCGGTGACTGCGACCACGACCAACTGGGTGGGGTCGACGAGCCCGTGCTGTACGGCGGGAAGCAGGGCCAGCGTGGAGACAGTGGGGTAACAACCCGGTACGGCGACCCGGTTCGACCCGCGGAGCTTGTCCCGCTGTCCGGGGAGCTCCGGGAGTCCGTACGGCCACGAGCCGGCGTGCTCGCCGCCGTAGAACTCGACCCACGCCTCGGCCTCGGTCAGCCGGAAGTCCGCGCCGCAGTCGATCACGGTGACGTCCTCGCCGAGCTGGTCGGCGATTCCGGCGGACTGTCCGTGCGGCAGGGCCAGGAACACCACGTCGTGACCGGCGAGATTCTCCGCCGTGGTCTCGACCAGGATGCGCCCGGCCAGCGGCACGAGGTGCGGGTGGTGCACGCCGAGCGCCGTACCGGCGTTCCCGCCGGCGGTCAGGGCGCCGATCTCCACCTCGGGGTGGCTGCTCAGCAACCGGAGCAGCTCGCCTCCCGCGTATCCGCTGGCACCGGCCACCGCCACCTTCACACTCATATGAATGAGTATGCCACGAACCGGATGAATATCCAACCGGTTCCGCCTCCTGAGACCACCAGCCAACCACGTGCTGTGACGCGCGTCATGTCACACGGCGCGTGCTGCCGCGTGTCCAGTGGTCGACGACGAACTCTGGAGGGTGAGATGGCGCGGATCGCGTTGGAGCATCAGCGGGGCTGGTTTGTCCGGCTGGCCGAGTGGGGCAGCCGGCGGAAGTACGGGACGGTGCTGGAGCCGGGGCAGGCGGCGCTGCACAACCGGCGGGTGCTGACGTCGATGCTGCTGCTGGAGGGGTCGGCGGCTCGGTGGAACAAGCTCGATCCGGAGCTGAAGGCGCTCGCGGTGATGGTGACGTCGGCGCGGATCGGGTGCAGCTGGTGCATGGACTTCGGGTACTGGGAGTTCCATCACCAGGGTGTCGACCCGGCCAAGCTGCGCGATGTGCCAGGGTGGCGGGACAGCGACGTCTACTCGGATCTGGAGCGCGCGGTGATGGACTACGCCGAGGCGATGACGGCGACCCCGCCGGAGGTCACCGATGACCAGGTCGAGCGGTTGCGCACCGACCTCACCGACGAGCAGCTGGTCGAGCTCACGTCGGTCATCTCGCTGGAGAACTACCGCTCCCGCACGAACGCCGCCCTCGGGCTGACCAGCCAGGGCTTCAAGGAGACCTGCGAACTGAGGCCGGTCAAATGACCGAGGAACAGTTGGCAAGCGAGTTCGCCGAGCATCGGTCCGTGCTGGTCGGCGCGGCGTACCGGGTCGTCGGCAGCGTGAGCGACGCCGAGGACGTGGTGCAGGAGGCGTGGCTGCGGTGGGCCGGGGTCGACCACGACGAGGTGCGCGACGCCCGGGCTTATCTGATCCGGATCACCACCCGGTTGGCGCTCAACCGGTTGCGGGAACAGAAGGCCCGGCGGGAGCAGTACGTCGGCCCCTGGCTGCCCGAGCCCCTCGCGACGGACGACGACCCGGAGGCTGCGGTCGAGCTGGCGGATTCTGTCAGCATGGCGATGCTCGTCGTACTCGAGACTCTGTCGCCGCTCGAGCGTGCGACGTTCGTACTGCGTGAGGTGTTCGATCTCCCGTACGACGAGATCGCGGACACGCTCGGCCGGTCCGAGACCGCCGTACGGCAGCTCGCTCATCGGGCCCGCGAGCACGTCTCCGCGCGGCAGCCGAGGCACCACGTCGACAAGGCGCGCCACGACGAGGTGACGATGCGGTTCATGCAGGCGGCCGGGTCGGGCGACTTCGACCAGGTGGTCGCGTTGCTCGCGCCGGACGCCGTACTGATCAGCGACGGCGGCGGGAAGAAGAAGGCGGCGCTGCGGCCGATCCACGGTGCGGACAAGATCGCGCGCTGGCTGTTCGCGGTGATCGCGGAGAACCCGGGCTTCGAGGTCCGGATGGGGACACTGAACGGCGAGATCGCCTACATCGCGTACGACGGGGACTCGCCGGACACAGTCGCGTTCCTGAAGACCGAGGACGGCCTGATCAACGAGCTGTACCTGATCCGGAACCCGGACAAGCTCGAGCACATCCACTGAGCCGTAGACTATCTGCAACTCAGTCGCAGATGGAGGTGCGGTGAAGTACCTGGTGAAGGACTCGGACGAGGCGCTCGACCCGGGGTTGCGGGCGGACCTGCTGGACACCTGGGTCGCGGCGACGAACGCCGGCGGCGCGGTCGGGTACACGCCGCCCGCGCCGGTCGAGCAGATCGCCGAGGACCTCGACGGCTCGCTCGGCCGGGTGGCGGCCGGACTGGACCTGCTCGGCGTGCTCCACAACGGCGAGCGGTACGTCGGGATGGGCCTGCTGGTGAGTCGTGGGAGTTGGCTGCAGGAGCACTGGCGCACGGTGCTGCGGGTGATGGTCCACCCGGAGCACCAGGGCAACGGTGCCGGCCGCGTACTGATGGAGGGGTTGCGCGGATCGGCGGTCGATCTCGGCCTCGAGCAACTCCAGCTGACGATCCGCGGCGGGCTCGGCCTGGAGAAGTTCTACGTCCCCCTCGGCTATCGCATCGTCGGCACTCAGCCACGCGCGATCCGCCTCGCGGCCGACGACTACCGCGACGAGATCATGCTGGTGCAGAACCTCTAGCGGCGGGTTCGGGCCAGGGCCAGGAGGGTGGCGCCGAGGGCTGCGAGCAGGGTGCCGAGGGTGAGCACGATCGCGGGTGGGCCGCCGGTTGGTGGGAGATCAGCGCTGGTGTTTGTGCGGGGGTTCTCGGTGGGCTCGGCGCCGACGGTGAACTTGACCGGGGCGGTGGACTCGCCGACTTGGTAGGTCGCCTTGGCGGAGCCGGTGAAGGCGGCGGCTGGTTTGAGGGTGACCGTGCCATCGCCGGCGACCGACCAGGTGCCTACGCCGTCGGTGACGTGTTTGGCGCAGGTGCCTGCGGTCGTGCGGAGGCAGACTGAGCTCGGCTTGATTGCGCCGCTGTCGTTGAGGAGCGGGTTGACCGCGACCGGGTTGCCCGGCGTACCGGTTGCCGTGTCGGGCACGGCCTTGATCAGCAGTGGTCCGGCGACGGTCACATCGAGGAGAGCGGTGTCGGAGGTGCCGTTCGCGTCGGTGACGCGGTAGGCGAGCGATCGCGTCGTACCGACGAAGTCCTTCGCGGGTGTGTAGGTGACGGCGCCGTCTGCGTTGACCGCGTAGGTGCCTTCGTGTGGGACGGTGACGGACTTCTTCTCCTTGCTGTCGGCCGGGTCGCGCAGTACGACGGAGGCCGGTCGGAGCGGTGCGGACGGGTTGGCGGGTTTGTCGTTGTCGAGGACCGGCACCACGACCTGCTTGCCGAAGGCCGTGTCGGCGTTGTCGTCGACGACGATCGGACGCACCGGCGCGACTGTGACGGTGATCGTGGCGCGGGCGGAGTTCTGGTTCGTGTCCTTCACGTCGTACACCGTCGATCTCGCGGTGCCCGTGAATGCGGCCAGCGGGCTGAACGCGATCTTGCCGGCGGCAACGACATACGTGCCCTGCGCGGGGACCGTCAGCTGGTTGACGAGCGCGCCGTCCGGCCCGACCAGGAGCAGTGAGTCGGGGTCGAGCTTCGCTCCCGGACCCGGCTTGTCGTTCTCGAGCGGGTCGATCGTCACCACGACGTGCTGCTTCGTTCGCGCCAGGTCCGGCATTGCCACCGGACGATCCTGCACCGTGATCGTCAGCGTGCCGTAGCCGAACGTTCCGTTGCGGTCGGCAACCTGGTATCCGACCGGAACCGTCAGCCCGGCGAACCCGTCTTCGGGCGCGAACTGAATCGGCCCGGTCGGCTGCACCGTGAACGTCCCCTCCCCCGGCACGGCCAGCGTCGCCACCGGATCCCCGGTCGACGGATCAACCAGCTGCACGTTGCCCAACGGCGCGCTCGCATCACCCGGCTTGTCGTTCGCGAGCACGTCGACCGTCACCGGAGTCTCATACGGCGTCGTCGCCGTATCGTCCGCGATCACCGGCGTGACCGGCGCGACCGTGACGGTGACCGACGCGCTCGCCCTGTTCCCGGTGGTGTCGGTGACCTGATACGGGACGGAGACGGTGCCGCGGTACGCCGGCTCGGGATCGAAGACGATCTTCCCGTTGGCGACCGTAAACACGCCCTGCCCCGGGATCGCAACCTTGCCGGTCCACGAACCGCCGTACAGCTGCAGGCTGGTCCGATCGAGCTGCGCGCCCGTCCCCGGTTCGTCGTTCGCGAGCGGATCGACGGTGACGTTCACGTTCTGCTTGGTGGTCGCGACATCCGCCACCGCCGACGGGCCCTTGCCGACGGTCAGCACCAGCAGACCTTCGGCGGTCGTCCCGTTGCCGTCGGCAATCCGGTACGTCGTCGGCGTCGTCACGCCCTCGAACCCCTTCACCGGCGTGAACGTCACCGCTCCGCCGTCGCCGACGCGATAACTCCCCTCGCCGGCCCGCGTCATCGCCTTGCCGTAATGCCCGGCCGCATCCTTCACGACCAGGCTCGACGGGACCAGCGGCGCGGACGGATCACCCGCCTTGTCGTTCACCAGCACGTTCACCGTGACCGCATGCCCGTACGGCGTGATCGCCGAGTCCCCGACCGCCACCGGCCGGACCGGCGTCACGGTCATGCTCAGCGTGGTCGCCGCGTAGTTGCCGTCCGAGTCCGCGACCCGATAGCGGATCGGGAGCGCCTTGCCCTGGAACGCCGGCAGCGGGTCGAACTCGATCGCCCCGCTCGGCAGCACGGCGTACGTGCCCTGCTTGGAGACCGTCAGCTTCTTGCCATACTCGGTCGCGTCGAGCAGACCGATCGAGCCGCGGTCGAGGCTCGCATCCGTACCCGGGATGTCGTTCGACAGCACGTTCACCGTCACGGTGACGTTCTGCAGAGTCGAGGCATGGTCGGCGACCGCGACCGGCGGCTTGCCGACCGTCACCGTCAGGCGAGCCGTCGTCCTGGTCCCGTTGCTGTCGGCAACCTGATACGTCAGCGGTGTACCGGGTCCGCGGAAGGTCGCGGCCGGATCGAACCGAACCGATCCCCCGGCCGCCGTGTACACACCCTCGTTCGGGATCCGCACCGATGCCGTCGGCAACCCATCGGCGGGGTTGACGAGGAGCAGACTGCCCGGCACCAGCGGCGCCGACGGGTCACCGGGCTTGTCGTTCGCAAGCACGTTGACCGTGACAGTCTTCCCGTACGGCGTCCGTGCCGTGTCATCGGCGGCATCCGGAGTGATCGGGGTGATCGTGACTGTGATCGTCGACCGCGCGGACTGGCCGAACCAGTCCGAGATCCCGTACGTCACCTTGGTCGCCGGACCGGTGAACCCCGGCAGCGGATCGACCCTCACCGTGCCGTCCGGGTTGACCTGGTAGTCGGCCTGGCCCGGGATCTTCACCAGTTTCTTCAGCGAGCCGTCCGCAGGATCCACGAGCGTGAGGCTGAGCGGATCGAGTCCGGATCCACGCCCAGCTGTGTCGTTGACCAAAGGCTTCACCAGCAACGGGAGGTTCTGCTTGCCGGTCGCGGTGTCGGGCGCGGCGGTTGGCGCGGGTGGCTTCGCGACGGTGACGGTCAGCGTTGCCGTGGTCGTCGTACCGTTCACGTCCGAGACGCGGTAGGTGACCGGCGTCGCGACGCCGGTGAACTTCGGCATCGGATCGACCACGACCTTGCCCTCCGGCGTCGCCGTGTAAGTCGCCTGGCCCACGATCACGACCGTTGCTGTCGGCTCCTTCGTCGTCGGGTCGATCAGCCGCACGCTGCTCGGCACCAGCGGCACGGACGGGTCACCCGCGTCGTCGTTCGCCAGCACCGGCACGGTCGCGTTCGTGTCGTACGCCGTACTCGCGGTGTCGTCGGACGCGTCGGGCTGCACCCTTGTCACCCGCACGGTCAGCGTCGACTTCCCGATCGCGTCGTTGCTATCAGCAACCTGATAAGGGATCGGAGTCGCGGTTCCACTGAACGTCGGCAACGGCTCGAACAGCACCTGGCCGTCCGGCTTGACGGTGTACTTGCCCTGACCGGCGACCACCAGAGTCGTCAACGGATCACCGTCCGACAGCGCCAGCAACCGCACGCTCTCCGGCTTCAGTACGGCACCGGTCGGACCTGGCTTGTCGTTGTCGAGGACGGCAATGACCACCGAGCGACCCTGCAGTGTGGTGATCGTGTCCGGGTTCGCGACCGGCGGCCCGGGTGCGTCGACGGAGACGGTGAGTACGGCGCGTGCCGGCGTACCGTTCTTGTCGAGGACCTGGTAGGTCAGCGGCTTACCGACGCCTTTGAACCCGTGCACCGGCTGGAAGCTCACCTCGCCGGCGGCAACCAGATACGTGCCCTGCTGCGCGATCGTCACCTTGTCGACGAGCTGCCGGGTGACCGGGTCGACGAGCCGCAGCGTGGTCGGCACGAGCGGTGCGTCCGGCGAGCCTGGGAGGTCGTTGTCGAGCACGGGTACGACGACGTCCGTGTCGAACGCGGTCGAGATCGAGTCGCCGTTGGCTGTCGGCGTGACCGGCGTGACCGTTACGGCGAGCGTGGACTCGGCGGTCTGGTGGGTGGTGTCGGAGACGCGGTAGCCGATCGACGTACCGACGCCGGTGAACTGCGGCTGCGGTACGAAGTCCACGCCGCCGTCGGGCTTCACGACGTACTCACCCTCGCCGGCGATCACCACCTTCTTCTTGAAGGTCGCGTCGGCCGGATCGCGCAGTACGACGGATGTGGGGTCAAGTTGCACACCGGCCGCGGCGCGGTCGTTGGCCAACGGCTTGACGGACACGCTGACGTTCTGCGGAGTGGTCGCGGTGTCGGGCATGGCCACAGGGTGGTCGGGCAGCGAGACCGTGACGGTGAGCTTGGCGGTCGCGGTGATGCCATTGCTGTCGGCAACGCGGTACGCGACGGGCTTGGCCGGACCAACGAACCCGGGCACCGACTCGACACGGATCGTGCCGTCGGGTTTGGCGACGTACTTCGCCTGGCCGACCACGTTCACCATCTCGACGCATTTGCCGCCGTCGAGGAGGCAGAGAGTCGCGGGCGCCAGCGGGGCCGAGGGGTCGCCGGGCTTGTCGTTGGCGAGCACCGGGACGATGACCGCGGTGTTGAACGCAGTCGTCGCGGTGTCGTCGGTCAGCACCGGCGGTGGCGGTGGCGTGATCGCGAACGGGTAGTCCTCGACCTCACCCGAGTCGGCGGCTCCGGTCGACTTCTCGACCTGTACGTCGCTGTAGCCGACCCGCACCCGCGCGTACGACGCTCCGGCCTTGGGAGCGATCTCGGACCACTGCAACGTGACGGTCGTCTGCTGGGCGGCGAATGCGGCGCAGGCTCGCTCGCCCGGCTCGAACGTGCCGTTGACGTTGAAGTCGATCCACGCGCACGCGCGTCCGGCCTTCGACGTACCCGCGAGCTGCAGGTCGGCGGCGTACGTCGTCTGGTTGGTGCGAAGCGGCTTGAAGACGACCCCGTCGTCGGCCTGATCCGCTGTGGCCGGACCGGTGGTGCCGTTCGCGACGTCGGCGTTGTCCTCGGTGACGTCCTTCCCCAGCTGTACGTCGCTGAGCACCGACCACGCTGCGCCGTACGACGTCGGCGCGTCACCGAAGTCCTCGGGCATCGACGCGACGATCGAGAATGCGTCGCCGGAGGACGCGTTGTTGATGGCTGGGAGCTTCGGGTGCTTCGTGAATTGTGCGCTGATCGCGAAGGAGAGTTTGCTGACAACGCCGTTCACCCGGACCGATCCGCACGCGGCGGTCGCGGAGGTGTCGAGACCGGACGGGGATTTGGTGTTGACGCAGTTCGGGCCGGCGTCGTGGTTGGCGGCGGTGATCGTGTCGCTGGTGACGGTGAGGTTGTTGCCTTGCCCAAGCTTCGTCAGACTGAGGCCGGCGGTGGTCAGCTTCAGGATCGAGTGCAGCTCGGACTGCGCGATCGGCTTGCCGCTGTCGGTCCGGGTGACGGAGCCGCCGATGCCGCCGAGGTGCAGGACCGGGTTGCGGACGGGCTGGGAGAACGCGATCGTCACCGTGCCGCGATCGCCGCAGCCGCCGGTCGACGCGCAGTCGCCGGTGTTGACTACGACGTCCTGCGCGGGGACGTCCGTGCCGATCGCGGGCTGGTAGGTGGTCGGGCCGATGCCGCGGAAGCCGGCTGTTGTCGGGTCTCCGAGCTCGGTGTGCCCGCTCGCCGTGATCGTCTGCCGCAACCCCGAACCCGGCATGACCGCGGTCGCCTGCTCGGTGAACGGAGTGGCCGGCACTTGGTACGCGTTTGCGGTGACAGTGCCCAGGCTCAACAGGCCGGTGGCAAGAAGAATGGCCCCCGGTCGGGTAGCCCGCATGTGTCCCGCCCTCCCGAACGATCAGGGTGCCGAAGTGCATCGGCCGCGGGCGGGCGGACCTGCGTAGACACAACGGTCTGCGCCGACCCAATGTTACGGGAGAATCACTCTCCGAGTTCGTAGATCACGACCTTGCCGATGCTGTGTCGGCGTAGGGCGAGCTGGTCGAGTGCGGGCGAGACCGGGCCGTTGCGTGCGTCGGCATACAGCCAGTGGACGCCGTACTCGTCGTGCATCCGTCGCAGTACTTCGGCGGTCGGCGCGGTGAGGGCCTGGTTGGTGAGGGCGACGCGGTCCGGCCACGGCGACGGCTGCTCGGTGTAGCGACGGCCGCCGTTGCCCTGTTTGGCCATCGCCTGGTTCGTGTATGCCCAGCCCTCGATCAGGGTGCGACGACCGGCGATCCCGCTGACGAGGTACCCGCGTGCATCGCAGCCCGGCGCCGTCGTACCGGCCGGGCGGCACCAGGTGTTGGTCGTGACGACGTCGGTCGGCGCCGAGTTCTCACCGAGCCACAACGCTGCCTCGGCCTCGTCCGGGTAGACCCACCAGCGCGCGGCCCGATACGTCGGCGCCTTCTCGGTGTCACCGCGTAGGGCGCTTTGCAGGAACGAGCTGACCGGTGCCGTCGACAACAGCACGAGTACGACGAACATGCCGCCGCCTGCTTGCCGGAAGAACAGCCGCCACGCCGCGAGCAGCACGAGCGTGATGCCGAGGACGACGAGCAACATCCGCGTGCTCAACCACAGCTGCCGACCGGTCGACGCGGCCGGCACACCACGGGCCCAGACGAGCATGCCGGCGTACACGATCGAGAGCGCGAAGGCGGCGATCGCTATCGGGATCGGCCGGCGCGAAGCGCGTGCGCTGGTCGCGGCGAACCATCCGGCGCCGGCCAGGCTGAACGGTGCGGCCATGTAGACGAAGTACGACTCGCTCACGGACGGGTGGTCGATCAGCAGGTAGCCGGCCCAGCCCGCGATCATCGCGCCGAGCAGGAACCACGCGACCGGATCCTTGCGACCGACGACACCGAAGCCGGCCCAGGACATCGCTTGCAAGGTCAGCAGCAGACCAAGAAGCAGGCTGAGTGTTCCGAGCACATGGCCGTGTGCGAGCGCTGGAAGGATCAGCCCGCCGTCGCCAGGTTGTGTGGTGTCGCCGGTGGCTGCGGTGTAGACGGGAAGCGACTTCAGTACGGCGAGGAACTGCAGCTGCGACCCACTGGTGCTGCCGGCCACCGTCAGGAAGGTGACTGCACCTACCAGAAGCAGTGCGACCGTCGTACCGATCAGACGCCACGGCAGACGTCGCGTGGTGATCAGCAGGTAAAGCGCGGCCAGGCCGACTGCTGCGACCAGCAACGGGAGCACTGTGGGCTTCGAACCGCCGCCGACGACTGCAACGGGAACAGCGAGCAGCCATAGCCGGCTGGTGCCGCCCTTGAACAGGAGCTCGATCAGGAAGATCGCGACTGCCACGCCGGCGACCATGCCGAACGTCTGCGACGGACTGAGCAGACTGACCGGCGGTGCGAGGTTCACGCTCGTGTCGACGAGCAGGAACAGCTGCGGCGCGGCCAGTGCGAGAGCCGCGAGTACGCCGGTCCACCACGTGCGGCTGACAGTGCGGGCCAGTGTCGCGCAGACGAGGAGTGAAACGACTAGCCAGGGCAGTATCCAGAGCCGGAACAGCACGACCATCGGGGTGAGGCGGGTGGTGTCGACTGCGGCGGCCATGTCGGCGTTAGCGAACCAGTGGTACTCGAGCCGCTCCCCCACCACCTGCGGGATCTCGGGCGGCACCGTCCGGGTCAGCTCGTTCACCATCGACAGGTGGTAGAGGAGGTCCGGGTAGTACGCCTCGCCGTGCGGCGGCATCGGGTGGTACGCCATCACGCCGAACGTGACCGCGCCCATCATCACCGCCGCCGACACAGCCAGTCCCCAGGTCCAGGCAACCGGCAGCGGTTTCGGATCGGCGATGCGCCAATGGGAGCGTCCGAAGATCGCGAAGCCGATCAGGACCAGCGCCGGCCAGACGATCAGCCAGCGTTGCCAGCCGAGCGCGGTGAAGATCGCCCAGCCGATCAGCTGCCAGGTCGCGCCGACGACCGAGCCGAGTCCGAGGTCCTCGGCCCAGTTACCGGTACTGCGCCAGGCCGCGCGGAGCAGCAGCGTGCCGGGCAGCGCGATCGCCAACGCGAAGTACGCGGCGTACTTGACGATCGGACCCGGTCCGACATCGCCCAGCGAAACGAACCCGCCGGCCGCTACCAGAATCGGCAGCAGCCACGGAAGCGACCTTTTCATCTGTCAGAGGGGGCCTTGTGGTGCAGCGGTTCCTGATGGCCGTGGTCGCCGAGGCTGTCATAGCCGACGAGGAACTGCGGTCTGCGTTGACTCGACTGGAACAGGCGCGCGACGTACTCACCGAGCAGACCGAGGCACAGCAACTGGATCGCACCGATCACGCTGACCGCGAGCACGGTCGACGTCCAGCCGGGGATGCTCCGGCCGGTCAGCTTGATCACCAGCGCACCGACGACGAACAGCCCGGACATCGCGCCACCGAGCAGCCCCAGCCAGGTCGCCAGCCGCAGCGGCGCGGCCGAGAACGCGGTCACGCTGTCGAACGCGAGCCGCAGCATCTTCGAGAAGTTGTACTTCGTCGTGCCGGCGGCTCGCTCCGCCCGCACGTACCGCACCTCGGCGCTCGGGAAGCCGAGCCACGGGATCACCAGGCGGAAGACCCGCCCGTCGTCCGGCAGCGCGTTCACCGCATCGACCACGCGTCGCGTCACCAACCGGAAGTCGGCCGCGTCGAACGGGATGTCCTTGCCGACCAGTCGGCACATCAACCGGTAGTACAGCCGGGCGCTGGTCCGCTTCGCCCACGAGTCGCTGGAGCGGTCGGAGCGTACGCCGTACACAACATCGACGTCCTGCTCGTTGACCGCTTCGAGGAATTCGGCGATGACCTCCGGCGGATCCTGGAGGTCGGCGTCGATCGTGACGACGTACTGGCCGCGGGCGCGCCGGAAGCCGGCCGACTGCGCGGCCTGGTGCCCGCTGTTGCGGAGCAGCCGGACCACCCGGAGCTGCGGCCAGTCCTCGGCGGCCGCGAGCAGCAGGGCCGCGGTCTTGTCCCGGCTGCCGTCGTCGACGACGAGCAGCTCGTAGGTGATCCCCAGGCCGTCGAGCAGCGGGTGCATCCGTTCGAAGAAGATCGGCAGCACCTCCTCCTCGTCGTACATCGGTACGACGACGGAGAGCTCGGGGTGCGGGTCCCGCATCGGGTCACCTTTCGGATCTGAGGTGGCTGACCTTACTAGGGCACTCAGGGGGAGATGGCCACCGCGCCGGTCCGGCGGGGGTCGCCGACGGCGAGGAGGCCGTCGGTCGGATCCCAGAACGCGGCGGCCACGCCGCCGAAGTACATCGAGTGCGGCGGCATCGGGCGGGTCGGGAGCGCGGTCGAACCGGAGACCGGGAGGTCGTCCTCGTAGTCGACGACGATGTCCTCGCGGACGCGGACGTGGAGGCGCGGATGCTCGACGGCTTCGCGGAGCGAGAGACCGCCGTGGGTGTAGAGGGCGTAGACCTGGGCGAGTGCGGTCGGGATCCGGTCCGATCCCGGCGAGCTGATCGCCAGCACGGCGCCGTCGCTCTCGCGGCGGGCGACGCTCGGGGCCATGTTCGAGGTGAGGCGGGTGCCGGGCGCGAGGCTGTGCGGGCCGCCGTGCAGGAGCTCCTGCTCACCGAGGGCGTTGTTCAGCCAGATGCCTGTGCCCGGGGTGAGTACGCCGGAGCCGTAGCCGGACGAGACGGTGATCGCGCACGCGTCGCCTTCGTCGTCGACGACCGAGACCGTCGCCGTACTCGGTGAGGTCAGCGCGCGCAGGTCGCCGGCCGCGGCCAGGTCGAGGAGCTTCTGGCCTTCGAGTCGCCGGACGTCTTCCTCGTCCAGCTCCGCGAGCCGGCGGCCGAGGACGGCGTGTTGCACGTCGACGAGTCGCTCGATCTCGAACTGATTCCAGCTGCCGTCGGCCGGTACGCCATCGAGCAGCGCGAGCATCGCGGCGGCGGCGACTCCCCCGACGGCCGGCGGCGGGTTGGTCGCCAGGCGCCAGCCGTTCTGCTTGACGACGAGGGCCGGACGGACGACGGCCTCGTACGCCGCGAGGTCCTCGGCGGTGAGGATGCCGTCGTTCGCGGCCATGTCATGGATGAGGAGCTGCGCGAGCCGGCCGGTGTACATGGTCTCGGCGCCGTCGCGGGCGATCAGCTCGAGGGCTTCGGCGAGCTCGGGGATCACGACCGTGCTGCCGGCCTTGATCACCTCGCCGTCCTCGTTGTGGACGACGCCGTGGCTGGGCTGGTGCCAGCCGAAGATGATCTCGTGGGTGAAGCCGAGGTAGTACCCGGACGTGCGGCTGAGCGGGAAGCCGTTGCGGGCAACCTCGATCGCGGGCTGGACGACCTCACGCCACGCCGCCTTACCGGCCCGCCGGTGGGCGAGGTCGAGGGCCTTCATCCCGCCCGGGGTCGCGACGGAGCCGTGGCCGACGGTGGTCGTCGTACCGCCGCCGTAGTCGGTCGTGATGTCCCAGACGCCCTGGCCGAACCGGTCGCTCGACAGGCCGCGGCCGGGCATCTCGACCCAGCCATCGATGGTGATCGCCTCACCACCTGCGACCTGCAACGTGACGAATCCGCCAGAGGCCGGCGAGACGACGCCGATCTCGTTGACCATCGTGACCAGGGTGGCCGCAATGGCGGCGTCCACCGCGTTGCCGCCCTCGGCGGCAACCCGGACGCCGGCCTCCGCGGCCGCCTCGTTGGGCGCGGCGACCGCCACCCGCGGGTGACGGCCGCTCATCGCGCCTCCTCGGTCATGGAACTAGCCGACCCGTTGGACGGCGTTGAACCGGTCGACGGTGACCTGGACGGCGGCCTGCCGGGCATCGGCGACCTCGTTCTCCTTCAGGGTCCGGTCCGGCGCCCGGAAGCGCAGTGCGAACGCGAGCGACTTCTTGCCCTCGCCGATCTGCTCGCCGGTGTACACGTCGAACAGCCGGACCGACTCCAGCAGGTTGCCCGCGCCCTCGGCCAGCGCCGCCTGCACGTCGGCTGCTGCCACATCGGCCGCGACGATCAACGCCACGTCCTCCTTGGCCACCGGGTACGACGAGAAGGGGTGCGCCGTGATCGACTCGGGGCCGGCAGCGATCAACGCTTCGAGGTCGAGCTCGACGGCACTCGAGCGGGTCGGCAGACCGAACGCCTGGCAGACCTTCGGGTGCAGCTCGCCGGCGTGGCCGACGACCTTGCCATTTGGGCCGTCGATGGCGAACTGCGCGCAGCGGCCTGGGTGCCAGGGCGCGAGCTCGACGTTCGTGACTACGGGCTCGACACCGACTGCAGACGAAATCAGCCTGGCGATCTGGACCGCGTCGGCCCAGCCGGCCGGGCGGCCCTTGCCCCACCAACCGGTCGGGGTCAGGGAGCCGGTCAGCACTACGCCGATGTGCAGCGGCTGGTCCGGCAGGGCGTCGTACAGCGACTGGATCTCGGCGTCGCTCGGCCGGTGCGCGACCGACGGGAGCGGCGCAGGCTTGGTCTGGGCCTTCGGGAGGAAGACGAGGCCAGTCTGGAAGATCGCCAGGTCTGTCGCACCCCGGCCGACGTTGCGCTCGGCGGTCCGGAGCAGGGTCGCGAGCAGCGTCGTCTGCATCGACGGCTCTTCGTCGGAGATCGGGTTGACCAGCTTCACCGTCGTACGGCGTGGGTCGTCGGCGGGGAAGCCCATCGCGTCGAAGTCCGCCTCACCCGTGAACGGGTAGGACACCACCTCGGTCAGCCCCGCACCGACCAGCGCCGTCGCCACCCGACGCCGCCGCCGCTGCGAAACCGTCAGCCCCTGTCCCCCAGGCGCGGCAGGCAAGATCGACGGCACGTTGTCGAACCCGAACAACCGAATAACCTCTTCGGCAAAGTCGTTGGGGTCCCGCAGATCAGGCCGCCACGACGGCGGAGTCACCGTCAGCAGATCGTCACCAGCAAGGTCGACGGCCGAGCCGTCGCCGGCCGTCGCGGAGCCGCCGACGGCGGCCGGTCCGCCTTCTGCCTCTTCCCGGCCCGGGCCGGCCGCAGGCCGGGCCGGGGCGTCGATGACGAGGGCGGGGGCGTGGACGCCCGCCGCGAGCGGCGCGGGCACCGCGTCCGCGGCGGCGCGGTCGACGGTGCAACCGACCGACCGCAGGTGCTGCAGCGTGTCGGCGATGGTGATCGGCGCACCCGCAACGCGGGCTGCGTGGTCGGCGCGGAAGTTGACGGGAGCCGGGGACGGGTGGGTGTCGACGACTGTTTCGTCGGGGAGGATTGTGCCGGCGGCGTACTCGGCGAGTAGGTCGGCTACGCGTTGAGCGGCGTACCTCGGGAGCAGCGGGTCGACCTCGCGCTCGAATCGGCGGGACGCCTCCGAGGACAGCTTGTGCCGGCGGGATGCGCGCGCGATGACGATCGGGTCGAAGTGCGCGGCCTCGATCACCACGTCCGTGGTCGCGTCGGAGATCTCGGTCGACGCACCACCCATCACCCCGGCGACACCGATCGCGCCGGAGTCGTCGGTGATCAGCAGGTCCTCTACGTCCAGCTCGCGGGTCTGGTCGTCGAGCGTCATCAGCTTCTCGCCGGCGTTCGCCCGCCGTACGACGATCTCGCCGGACAGCCGGGCCTTGTCGTACCCGTGGATCGGCTGACCGAGCTCGAGCATCACGTAGTTCGTGACGTCGACCCCGATCGAGATCGGCCGCATCCCGGACGCGAGCAGCCGCTTCTGCATCCACCGCGGCGACAACGCCTTCGCGTCGATCCCGGTCACCGTCCGGGTGACGAACACGCTGCACGCCTCGGCATCGTCCACCCGCACCGGGTACCCACCGGAACCCGACCCGTCCAGCGCCAGCTGAGCAGGATCCTTCAACGCAACGCCGTACGCCGTCGCCGCCTCGCGCGCGACCCCGCGGATCGACAGGCAGTACCCGCGATCCGGCGTCACCGCGATATCGAGCACGTCATCGGCCAGCGCCAGCAACTCGATCGCGTCATCACCCGGCGTCGCTTCACCCGGCTCCAGTACCACGATGCCGTGCGTACCGTCATCGCCGAGGCCGAGCTCCGCGCTCGAGCAGATCATCCCGTTGGAGATATGCCCGTACGTCTTCCGCGCCGAGATCGCGAACCCACCGGGCAGCACCGCACCCGGCAGCACGACGACCACGAGATCGCCGACGGCGAAGTTGTTCGCGCCGCAGACGACCCACTGCGGCTCGTCCTTGCCGATGTCGAGCGAGCACCAGCGGATCGTCTTGCCGTTCTTCTGCGGCTCGTCCTCGAACGTCAGCACCTTGCCGACGACGAGCGGACCGGTCAGGTCGGACTCCTCGACGGTCTCCACCTCGAGGCCGGCCCGGATCAGCTTCTCCCCGACGTCGCGACCGGTCACCCCGGCCGGGAGGTCGACGTACTCACGAAGCCATGACAGTGGGACCCGCATCAGATCTCCATCCCGAACTGGCGGCTGAACCGCACGTCACCCTCGACCATGTCCCGCATGTCCTCGACCCCGTTGCGGAACATCAGCGTCCGCTCCAGGCCCATGCCGAACGCGAATCCGGAGTACCGCTGGGTGTCGATGCCGTTGGCCTGCAGGACCCGCGGGTTCACCACGCCGCAGCCGCCCCACTCGATCCAGCCCTCGCTACCGCAGGTGCGGCACGGGCGGTCGGGGTTGCCGACGGACTCGCCGCGGCAGACGAAGCACTTCAGGTCGACCTCGGCCGACGGCTCGGTGAACGGGAAGAAGTTCGGCCGCAGACGCGCCTCGAGACCCTCGCCGAACATCGAGACGACGAAGTGGTCAAGCGTGCCCTTGAGGTGCGCGAGCGTGATGCCTTCGTCCACGACCAGGCCCTCGACCTGGTAGAAGACCGGCGTGTGGGTCGCGTCGAGCTCGTCGGTGCGGAACACGCGGCCCGGGCAGATCACGTAGATCGGCGGCTTGCGGCTCAGCATCGACCGCGCCTGCACCGGCGACGTGTGCGTCCGGAGCACCTTGCCGGAGCCGGCCGGCTCGACGAAGAACGTGTCCTGCATCTGCCGCGCCGGGTGGTCGGGCTGGAAGTTCAGCGCGTCGAAGTTGAGCCACTCGGCCTCTACTTCCGGGCCTTCGGCGACGTCCCAGCCGAGCGCGGTGAAGACATCCGCGACCTGCTCGGAGATCAGCGAGAGCGGGTGCCGCGCGCCGAGCTCAGGGGTGTGCCACGGCAGCGTCACGTCGACGCGCTCGGTGGCCAGCATCTGCTCCTCGTGCGCGGCCTCGAGGACGGCGAGCCGGGACGCGAAGCCCTCGTTGATCGCCTTCCGGGCCGCGCCGATCCGCTGACCGGCCTCCTTGCGGGCCTGCGGCGGCAGCGCGCCTATCTCCCGGTTGGCCAGCACGATCGGCGATTTGTCGCCGAGATGGGTGGACTTGGCTTCCTGCAGGGCGGCCAGATCGGCCGCCTCGGTAAACGCCGTCAGCGCCTCGTCGCGGGTCCGCTCCACCTCTTCGGCATGCAGCGGCGTCACTTCGACCGGGTCGTAATTAGTGTTGGGACCGGACATGGCTCGCTCTCAATTCGGAACTTCTGCGAATTGCAGTCTAGAAACCCGAACCCCAAGAGCGTGAATCGGCTGTCCACAACCCTGTGGATCAGCCCATTTTGTATCTGCCCCGGACGATGGCGCCGAGGACCGCCAGCGCGGCCAGCAGCGCGCCGACGCCGACCGGCAGCAGGAAGATCGGGTACGCCGAAGGCCCCGGCGCGCGGTCTTCCAGGATGAGGCAGGCCGCCGCGGTCACGACGTACCCGAGGGCCAGCATCGTGGACACGACGCCGGCGGCCTGCGCCCATTTGAGAACGAATCGATGCGATCTCCGCCAGCCGATCGCGAATGTCACGAGAGCGACCGGGATCAGCACCAACGTGCAGGAAAGCATCAGATTCACGACTCCCTGCGCGTCACTCCCCTGCAGCATGCGCACATCGTGTCAGTGCACTGGGTCGTCCACCTGTGCCTGAGCGGAGTCCTGCACCTTGGCCTCGCCACGTGGCAGCAGCACCAACGCAACCACAGCACCCGCGATCGCACCGCCGGCTCCGACGGTCATCGAGATCGACATCGCGTCGATGAATGCGTGCTTAGCCGAGGCGAAGAAATCCGGCCCGAGCGCGAGCGTGTCCGCGATCGACTTCCGGGCTGCCTCCGGCACGGAGTCCGGCAGCGCCGAGGAGTACGCCGCCGCGAGCACACTGCCCAGTACGGCGACCGACAGCGCCGCACCGGTCTGCTGCACGGTGTCGTTCATCGCCGAACCCACACCGCGATGCTCCGCCGGAACGGCCTGCATCAACAGCGTGTACGCCGCTGGTCCCGCCAGGCCACCGCCGATGCCCATCACCAGCAGGCCGATGATCAGCAGCCCGTATCCGCTCGAGTCGGACACCCGCATCAGGATCGCGAAGCTGCCCGCGATGATCAGCAGCCCGAGAGAGATCAGCGTCCGGTCCGCGACCTTCTTGCCCAGCGCAGCCCCGAGCCCGTTGAAGGCGGCCGCGGCAACGGCGTACGGAATCAGCGCCAGCCCAGCCTTCAACGGGCTGTACCCGAGCACGAACTGCAGGTACTGCGTCAACGCCAGCAGCAGCCCGCCGGCAGTGAAGGACAGCAGCACGATCGAGAAACTCGTACCGCTGAACCGGCGATCCCGGAACAGCGCGAGCGGCACCATCGGGTGCTCACTCCGCTTCTCCCACAGCGCGAACGCGGTCAACGCGACCACTCCGACCGCGAGACCGCCGAGCACCCGGGCCGAGCCCCAGCCGTGCGCCGGGATCGACACGATCGCCCAGACGATCGACGCCATACCGACGATCGTCAGCACCGCCCCGACCGGGTCGACATCACGCGCCGGACCCTTCGACTCGGGGATCAGCGCCAGCGTGCCGATGATCGCGAGCGCGGCGATCGGTACGTTCAGCAGGAAGATCGAGCCCCACCAGAAGTGGTTCAACAGCACGCCGCCGATGGTCGGGCCGGCGACCACGCCGAGCATCGCGACCATCGACCAGCCGGCCATCGCCTTGCGCTGTTCGTCCGGCGGGAACACGGTGAACAACAGCGACAGCGTGCTCGGCATCAGCAGCGATCCGCCGACGCCCATCAGGAAGCGGCAGGCGATCAGCTGCCACGGGTTGTCGGCCAGCGTCGCCAGCAGCGAGGCCGCGCCGAAGATCACCAGGCCGAGGAGCAGCATCTTCCGTCGGCCAAACCGGTCGGACAGGCTTCCGGCGGTCAGCAGCAGCCCGGCGAAGGCCAGGATGTAGGCGTCGATCACCCACTGGATGTCCGCGGGCGTCGCGCCCAGGTCGCGCATCAGCGACGGGATGGCCAGGTTCAGGACGGTGTTGTCGACGACCAGAACCATCAGGCTCAGGCACAGGATCAGCAGGATCCACCAGCGACGCGGGTGACCGGTCGCTGCGGGCGTGTCAGCGGACGTCTCGGAGGACTCGAACGGTGTACTAGTCACTCGCACACTGTACGACAAACTCGTACGCTGTGCGAGTGCTTTGTAGGATGGGCGCATGAGGGAAACGATCTGGTCCCGGCAACGCTCAGCTGCACCGGCGCGCGAGACGCTCAGCCGGGAGCAGATCGTGAAGACCGCGATGGAGATTCTCGACAGCGAGGGCGTCGCCGGGCTGAGCATGCGCAAGCTCGCGGCCCGGCTCGGCTCCGGCGCGACCAGCCTCTACTGGCACGTGCCGACCAAGGACGACCTCGTCGACCTGCTGATCGACCAGGTCTGGGCGGAGATCGACGTACCCGAGCCGGAGCTGGCCGGGTGGCGGAGCGGAGCGCTGCTGTTCGGGCACAGCCTGCGGTCCGCCGTACTGCGGCATCCGTGGCTGCCCGAGGTGATGTACACGCGGCCGAGCATTGGGCCGAACGCGATGTCGCTCGGCGAGCGCGGTCTGGTGCTGTTCGGAGCGGCCGGGTTCACGCCGCGCGAGGTCGATCTCGCGATGGGCAGCGTGATGTCGTACGTGCTCGGCACAGTCAGCGCCGAGGTGGCGACCCGGGAGATGGTCCGGAAGTCCGGCCGCTCCGAGGAGAGCTGGGTGAGCGAACTGCTCGAGCAGGCGCAGTCGGTGGCGACCGACTATCCGCAGATGCAGGAGTCGGTCCGCCGGCGTACGTCGGTGAACCTGGACTCCGAGCTCACCGAGAACTTCGTCTTCGGCCTCGACGCCCTGCTCGACGGCCTGCAGGCCCGCGTCAAGAAGTAAGGCCGAACCACGGCTCCTTGGCGAGCTCCTCGTCCAGCACCTTGCGATCGCCCTCACTGGCGACGAGCTTCGTCAGCTCACGAGCTTTCTCCAGCTCGACGCGTGCGGCCGCTGGCTGACCTGTCGCCGCCAGCGCCCGAGCCAGTGCCTCGCGGGCGAACGGCTCGTCCCAGTCGCCCATCTGCTCGGGATAGGTCTCGATCAGTTGAAGACAACGCTGTGCATGTTGCAGCCCGACCTCGACGCGACCGATCCGGAGCGCCACCCGCGCGATCAGGTGCTCGCCGCGCGCTTGATTCGCCTCGTTGCCCGCCTCCAACCAGTGCAGGCAGGCGGCATAAGCGCCGTACAGCAACCGCTCCTGGTCTTCCAGCGGACTCGTCTCGTCGATCTCTTCGAGCAGGTCCCAGGTCTCGTTGTTGAGCTCGACGCCGAAGTACCGGTGCAGCTCGCGGCCTTCCACCAGCTCGGTGGCGACCTTCTCCATCAACTCCGGCCAGCTGGCCAAGCCGTACTCGCGGGCGATCGTCAACTGCGCGTCCCGCAACGTGAAGGTCCCCTCGTCGTACGCCGGGTGATGCGCGCGAGCCCGCTCGATGGCATCGGGCCGGCCTTTGACGACCGCCTTGCGGAGCTCCTTCGCGCGGGCGCGCAGCTGGCTGAGACTCGCCTTGGCGGGCAGGGGTGTAATCGACATCATCAGTCCTTCCAGACAGCCCGCTCCGCTGAATCAGACCGTCCCGAAGGGTTCACCGGTCGATACAGGTACCACTCCCACCATCCAGGTGCACTCAGTGCTTGCCGCGGAGAAGAGGCGCCCTGGCGCGCGCTAACCCAACGCTGACACGCGATGGCCCGCCGCGTCAATCAGCGTGGCAGGTGGATCGGGTTGGTCCAGGCGCGGTGGCCGGAGGCGTCCTCGATCGTGATGCGGCAATGGGTGTTGCGGAAAAGGGTGAGGGGCAGCGTGCACTCGGTGAGGTCGGTGCCTTGGGCAAGTTCTGCGCCGGGGTGGCCGCCGGTGAGGAGGATCTTGGTGGCGGGTGAGCAGCGGACGGCGATGACGTCGCCTTCGAGGTGTACGTCGTACAACTCGGGGCCGGTGCTGGAGTAGAAGTGGCCGGCCTTCAACGCAGTCAGGAGGGCGGCTGGTTCGAGTGCTTCGGCGCGGACGTGGACCCAGGCCTGGCAGGGCGGCGGGTCCTGGGGTTGGAGGTGGGCGTCGTCGGCGGCGTACGTCGTGAGGCGGTGGCCGCGGTTGAGCAGGACATCGGCGAGGTGCCAGCTGTCGCCGCGGTTCTCGCGGTCGGACAGGGCGTTGTAGACCTCGATCGAGTGGGCCGCGTCGAGACTCTCGGCGTCGGCCGCTGTGAGGAGTGAAGCTGACGGGTGGGCCATGCCGATGAAGGCGCCTGCCGCCCGGGCTCGGCGGGCGAGCTCAGGACCGGTCTCGGAGTCCGACGGAGGTGCGAAATCGAGCGGCAGGCCGGCCGCGATGATGTGCCACTGCTGACCGGCTTCGGTCCGCGGGGCGTGGAGCTCGGCGCCGATCAGCGTGGTGAATCCGTCCGTCCGCAGGTCCCTGGTGTCGGTGACCGGGTATCCGTACTCGGGCCGGAAGTGGTCGGTGATCGCGACGAAGTCGTAGCCGGCGTCGCGGTATACGTCCGCGGTCTCGCGCGGCGACAGCGCTCCGTCGGACAGGTTCGTGTGGGTGTGCAGATTCCCGCGCCAGAACCGGCCCGGTTGGTCGAAGGTCATCGGCGTTGGGCGCGGGCGGAGGCGTACAGGCAGATCGCGGCGGCGGTTGCGAGGTTGAGCGACTCGGCGCGGCCGTAGATGGGGACCTTCACCGAGTGGTCGACGATGGCGTTGAGGTCGTCGGGCAGACCGTGGGCCTCGTTGCCGAACAGCCACACGGTCGGCTTGGCGAGCGTCCCGTCGTCGATGCAGGTGTCGAGATCGGTAGCGCCGTACCCGTCGGCGGCGAGCACCTGCAGACCTTGCTCACGCCAGGCTTCGACGGCCGCGACGATGTCGACGTCCACGGTGACGGGCACGTGGAAGATGCTGCCGACGCTGGCCCGTACCGCCTTCGGGTTGTGCGGGTCGACGGACTCCGCGGACAGTACGACGGCATCGGCGCCGGCCGCGTCCGCAGTACGGATCAAGGTGCCGACGTTGCCGGGGTCGCGGACCTGTACGCCGGCCGCGATCAGCTTGCCGGTCGGCGTGAAGGGCACGGTCACCAGCGCGCAGACGGCGACGACGCCCTGCGAGGTGACGGTCTCGCTCAATGCCTCGACAGCGGCGCGGTTGACCTCGAACCACGGGACGCCGGCCGCCGCGGCGAGGTCGTACAGGTCACGATGACGGGTCGCGACCTCCGGTTCGGCGTACACCTCGACGACGAGCTCGCGGTGCTCGAGAGCTTCCCGGACCGCCTGCGGGCCTTCGACGAGGAAGCGGCCGGCTTTGCGCCGGAACGCACGAGTGGCGAGCCGCCGAGCCTGCTTGATGCGCGTTGATTGCGCGGTCAGCAGACCGGGACTCGCCACTGTGGTGTACGGGTGTTGCTCAGGCCGCGGCGTCGGTCTTCGGCGCGTTCACGTCCGCCGGCAGGGCGGCCTTGGCCACCTGCACGAGCGCGGAGAACGCCGCCGGGTCGTTGACAGCCAGGTCGGCCAGGATCTTGCGGTCGACCTCGACCTCGGCCAGCCGCAGGCCCTGGATGAAGCGGTTGTAGGTCAGGTCCTCGGCCCGGACCGCGGCGTTGATCCGCTGGATCCACAGCTTGCGGAAGTCGCCCTTGCGCGCCTTGCGGTCACGGTAGGCGTAGACGAGCGAGTGGGTGACCTGCTCCTTGGCCTTGCGGTACAGCCGCGAGCGCTGGCCGCGGTAGCCGCTGGCCTGCTCCAGTACGGTACGACGCTTCTTGTGGGCGTTGACTGCCCGCTTCACGCGTGCCATGAGGTGTTACTCCTTGTATTTCTGCGCCGGAGAGAGGTAGGCCCACTCGGCGGGGATGTTCGGGGGGTTATGGGTGCTGCTCAGATGCCGAGAAGCTTCTTGGCCTTCTTCGCGAACGCGGGTGCAACCTCGACGGTGCCGCTCAGGCGCCGCTTACGCTTCGACGTCTTCGCCTCGGCGAGGTGACGGACACCGGTCTGCTCGCGGCGAACCTTGCCCGTGCCGGTGATCCGGACGCGCTTCTTCATCCCCGAGTGGGTCTTCATCTTCGGCATGGCTGTTGTGCTCCTGATTATCTTCGTTGACTCGAACTCTGGTGTGACCGGCTCCGGCTGCTGTGACTGACCTGGCGGCCGGAGCGTTTCGTCACTCCGGGTCGAGGTTGTCGGCCGGACCCTTCGGCTTCTTCGTGACGCCGGCGGCGCGTTCTGCCTCGTGGGCCTGGGCCTGCTCGGCGCGTTCTGCGCGCTCCGCCTGCTCCTCGGCCTCCCGCTCGGCCTTGCGCTGCGCCTTCTCGGCTTCCACGTCCACGCGCGCCTCGGACTTCTTCTTGTGCGGTCCGAGCACCATGATCATGTTCCGGCCGTCCTGGCGCGGCGAGGACTCGACGAAGCCGAGCTCGTTCACGTCTTCGGCCAGCCGCTGCAGCAACCGGAACCCGAGCTCGGGCCGGGACTGCTCACGTCCGCGGAACATGATGGTGATCTTGACCTTGTCCCCGGCCTTCAGGAACCGGACCACGTGACCCTTCTTGGTCTCGTAGTCGTGCGGGTCGATCTTCGGCCGCAGCTTCATCTCTTTGATGATGGTGTTTGTCTGGTTCCGGCGGGACTCGCGCGCCTTCTGCGCGGTCTCGTACTTGTACTTGCCGAAATCCATCAGCTTGCAGACCGGAGGCCGGGCGGTTGCCGCGACCTCGACCAGGTCGAGATCGGCCTCCTGGGCCAGCCGCAGTGCGTCTTCGATCCGGACGATGCCAACCTGCTCACCGTTCGGTCCGACCAGCCGCACCTCGGGAACGCGGATGCGCTCGTTGACGCGCAAATCAGTGGTGATGGGTCCTCCTGGGTTGAACTAGTACTGGTGCCACCTCGTCATCGCCGCGAGCCCCCTGGAAAACACAAAGGGCCCTCGTGCGATCACACGAAGGCCCAATTCCCAGATCGACGACGCCCCAACCCCTCCGGGTGGTACGCCGTACGATCGCTGTGATGCTCCGGATATCCTCCAGAATTTCTCAGCGTTGACCGGGACCCGCCGACTGTTCATCGACTGGGTGGGAGGTGGCCCTCCGCTTAGACCAGAACCACTGGCAACCCTCGAATATTCCACTCAGGGGTCACCAACAGACCGGGTCGGTCGCCATGTAAGAGTAACAGCATGACCGACGCAGATGCCACTTCGCAGCCCGACGCCGTGCAGCCGGACCCGCTCTCGACCGCTTCTCGTGACATCGCCGAGGTTCCTGCCGTCGAGATCATCTCGACCGCCGCACTTCACCTGATGAGCGCCGCCGCCGTCAACCTCGGCCTGGCCGCCGACCTGCCCGACCACAAAGACCTCGACGAGGCCCGCTCCCTGATCGACTCCCTGGCCGGCCTCCTCGACGCGGCCGCCCCGTCCCTCGGCCACCACCACGCCGCACCCCTCAAGGACGGCCTCCGCTCCCTCCAACTAGCCTTCCGCGAAGCCAGCTCGATCCAGGACGAGCCCGGCCAAGGCCCCGGCGAGAAGTACACGGGCGCCGTCTTCCCGTCGGCCTCCGGTCGCTGACCCTGCCGCCGGATCAGGGCATGCCGGGCTCAGCCCCTTGCCCGGCTCATCGCACGTCCGACTCAGCCGTTGCCCGGCTCAGGCATGCCGGCGAAGAAGTTGAGGATGCCGGTTGGGGCGTCGGGGGCGAAGGAGATGTTCAGGTTCTCGGCTGATTCCTTGGCGGCTTCTTCGGCGCGGGGGAAGAGGGTTGATTCGTAGGTGGTGAGGGCTGCTTCGGTGTCCTCGGGGCTGGCGATGAGGGCGGCGGCCAGGTCGGCGGCGTCCTGCATGGCCAGGTTGGCGCCTTCACCGGCGAACGGGGACATCAGGTGGGCGGCGTCGCCGAGGAGGGTGACGCCGGGGACGCGGCTCCAGCGGTGCCCGATCGGCAGGGCGTGGATCGCGCGCGGGGTCAGCTCGCCGTCGGCTTCCTGGACGAGCCGGAGGAACCGGTCGTCCCAGTCCTTGAACTCAGCCAGCAGGTCGTCCTTCGTGACCGCGGTCCACGGCTCGTCGACTCGCACGGCGGCGTACGCGTGCAGGCGATCGGGTTCACGGTGAGCCAGGAAGCCGCGACCGTCGCCGAGGGCCATCATCATGCCGCCGCCGATCAGCTCGGCTGCGTCCCGGTGGCGCGTGTCGGGGTCGAGCAGATTCAGCTCGGCGAACGACAGGCCGAGGTACGCCGGAGTCGCATCCGAAACCAGTGGCCGTACCTTCGACCAAGCGCCGTCCGCACCGATCAGGACGTCGGCGCTGAACGTGCTTCCGTCGGCCAGCCGCACCTCCCGATCGTTGCAGATGCCGACGACCTTCGAGCCCCAGCGGATCATGCCGTCCGGCAAGCTGCCGAGCAGCAGGTCGCGCAAGTCACGGCGATGCACCTCTGGCCGGCCGCTGCCCTCGTGGTCGTGCGACAACCGCAGTACGGCGTGCTGGTCGTAGACCTTCATCGACTCGCCGCCGGGCATGATGATCCGCAGGAAGTCGTCGTACAGACCGGCTGCCTTGAGCGCCGCTTGGCCGGACTCCTCGTGGATGTCGAGCATGCCGCCCTGGGTGCGAACGGTCGGTGAGGATTCAGCTTCGTAGACAACGGCCTCGATGCCGTTGACGTGCAAGATGCGGGCCAGGGTCAAACCGCCGAGGCCGGCGCCGATGATCGCGATCATGCTCGTTCTCCTTCTGTGCGCGGAGTGCCGAGCACTCCGTTTTCTGTACGTGGAGTGCCGAGCACTCCGTCTTCTGTGCGTGGAGTGGCGAGCACTCCGTTGATCAGTGCGCGGACGCCCCAGGAGGTCCGGTCCGGGCCAGACCCGCTCAGCAGGTCCTCGCCCAGCGCCGCGATCCGCGGATGCGTCTCGGGTTGGACCGCACGCAGGGCGGCAGCCACCGCATTCCATTCCTCCGGGTCGTCGCCACCCGCATGCTCAGCAGCGGTCGAGGTGGCCAGTTGCAGCAGCAGATCGACACCCCATGACGCCTGCCGGGGCGGCACATCACCTTCGTCGAGCAACGTCAGGATCGACTCGACCAGCCTCAGATAGTTCTGTCCGGATGGCCGCGCACTCACGGCCGACTGCGCGAGGCTCGGATACTCGAAAAGCACCAGCGTGTACGACGCCAACACCGCCTGAAGCCGATCCCGCCAGTCGCCCTTCGCGTCGACCGGCGAGAGGTCCACGGCGCCGAGCAACTCGTCGAGCACGGCAGCGTGCAACTGGGCCGTGTTGCGGAAGTAGACGTAGAGCGAAGCAGGCCCGGTATCAAGCTCCTTCGCCAACCGCCGCATCGTGACGCGACCCAGCCCCTCGGCCCCCATCACGTCGACAGCAGCCGCGACAATCCCCCGCCGCGTCAACGCTTCCTTAGCCGGCCGCTCCCGCCTACTCCCCGGCTCATCCATGCCTTCAGCCTAACGAACATGTTCGTTACGAACAAGTTCGTGGTGCAAATAGGCCCATCGCAGCCACCTCAACAGACACGAACCAGCCGCAACGACGAGGCGGTCGCACGCGCGGCAGCGCGCACGGGTGCGGGCGGCAGCCCGCCGGTCCGGCGACAGCCGGAAAGGATGCGCCGGCGATAGCCGGAGGGTGGGCGGGGTGGGGCGCAGCACGGCGACGAAGGAGCCGCGCGTAGCACAGCGGTGGGCTGATCGCAGCCACCTCAACGGATACGAACCAGCCGCACCACGGGGCGGTCGCACGCGCGGTAGCGCGCACGGGTGCGGGCGGTAGCCCGCAGGTCCGGCGACAGCCGGAAAGGATGCGCCGGCGATAGCCGGAGGGTGGGCGGGTGCGGCGCGGAGGGCGGCGACGAAGGAGTCGCGCGTAGTACCGCGATGGGCTGACGTCCCCATCAAACAATTCAGATGGTGCCAGGGGTCGACCGCGAGTACGGTCGGCGGTCGTGTCTGATGACGGGATGCCTGCGCCGGTTGCCAAGCTCGATGCGCAGGAGTTGCTTCGGCAGGTGAATGAGCGATCGGGGGTCGGGCTGACGTTCGTCGGGCGGGCGGCTGCCGGTGAGGTTGGGGCCGGGTTTGTGCGGTGGCCTGATGGGCGGGACGGGGTTCTCACGCGCGGGTTCGGGTCTCTCGACGACCTGCGGCGTACGGCGAGGGTCCTCGACGCGGCGCGGTCGGGTGGGTTGCCGGTGCCGCAGTACCAGTTGTTGACCGAGGTGATGGACGGGGTTGCCGTCGTACAGGAGCGTCTGCCGGGGTGGCCGCCTGAGGTGGTCGACCGGGCGCTGCTCGAGGCGATGATCGCGTTGACCGATCGGTTCGCGGGGCTGGGCGCTGATCTGCCGGTGCCGTCGATGTATCTACTCGAGAGCGGACCGGGTTTCTGCCTGCATGAGTCTCTGCTGCGGTACGACGGTCGCACGCGGCGGCTGCTCGATTGGGTACGCGAGGTCGGCCGCGACGAGCCGAGCGGGATGACCGGCGACGACCTCGTCCACCTCGACTTCCACACCGGCAACGTGCTGGTCGACGAGGCCGGCGAGCTGACTGGCATTGTCGACTGGGACGGAATCGGCCGCGGCGACCGGCTCTTCGGCCTCGTCACACTACGGTTCGACGCCGAGTCGCGCCTGCGATTCGACGCCGACACGCGACCGCCGCTCGACCCCACCGCACCCCAGCTCGACGCCGAGACGCGACCGCCGCTCGACGCGGAGCTCGGGTGGTTTGACGAGTTGCTTGAGGGCGTGTTGGAACCCGGCGTGCTGCGGTTGTACTGGGCGCATATGAGCTTGCGGCTGGTCGACTGGTCGATTCGGCATCACGGGCCGGCGGACACCGCGCGGTGGTTGGACTTCGCCGAGACGCGGATGAGCTGAGCACGGTCGCTTCGAAGTCTTTCGAAGCGGCTCTGTGGCAGACCCCGCGCGGACTACTTTCGCGGCCGAAGCCTTCGATCGGAGGGCTCGGACGCGAGGGGAAACAGCATGCACAAGATCGCGACAACTGCCGCGGGGATCGCGGCCGGTGTGCTCGGCATCGGGCTGGCGCTGACGCCGAGCGCGCAGGCGGCGACGCCGTGCCCGACGGGTGCGGTCTGCATCCGTGAGACCGACGGGCACATCCTGGCCAAGAACATCTTCTGGAGCTTCGGCCCGCACAACCTGTCGGGCGTCATCGGCTTTCATGTGATCGTCAACAACCAGACCAACAACGCAGGCTTCAAGGTCTGCAAGGGCTACAACGGCGGCGCACCCTGCGGTCCGGTGAACCGCTGGGTCGGCGAGTCCCAACCGTCCGACCTCACCACGATCAATTCGTTCGTGCTGGTGAAGTAGCAGGGCCTGATCGCAACCCGTTTCGGAGCAGACCGAAACCGGGCCGGAGCGCCCCACAGCGCGGCGGAAGTCTCCTAACTTCGAAGTGCGGTCTCCGACCGGGGACCGTACGGACAAGAGGGGACGAAAGCATGCGCAAGATCGCGATGACTGCCGCCGGAATCGCCGCCGCTGTGATCGGTACGGGCGTGGCGCTCGCGCCGACCGCCGACGCGGCGACCGCAGGTACGGCGACGGCGTGCCCGTCGGGGGCAGTCTGTCTGCAGGAGCCGAACGGCAGCATCCTGAGCAAGAACATCTGGTACAGCTACGGCGCGCACAACCTGTCGAACGTGATCGGCACCAAGACGCTGATCAACAGCCAGACCGGCGGCGCGGGCTTCCAAATCTGCACGGGCTCCAACGGCACCGGCTGCGGTCCGGTCTACCGCTGGACGGGCCCGGCCGAACCGCACGACTTCACCCCGATCAACTCGATCGTCCTCGTGCGCTGACAACAACCGTGCCGGCTCCGACCCCCACCCGGGGTCGGAGCCGGCACGGAGGGCTATCCCTTGACGGCTCCTTCTTCGACGCCTTTGAAGAAGAAGCGTTGGAGGGTGGCGAAGACGATCACGATCGGGATGAAGGCGATCATCGTGCCGGCGGCGATCAGGCGGGGGTTGTTGCTGAAGGTGCCGGACAGGTATTGGAGGCCGACGGTCAGCGTGTACTTGTTCGGGTCGGTGAGCACGATCAGCGGCCAGAGGAAGTCGTCCCAGGCGCCGATGAAGGCGAAGATCGCGATCACGCTGATCGTTCCGCGGACCGACGGCAGACCGACGTACACGAACCGTTGCCACGCGTTCGCACCATCGACGATCGCGGCCTGATCCACCTCCAGCGGCAGGGCGCGGAACGCGTTGTACATCAGCAGTACGTTCAACGCCCCGATCATCCCGGGCAACGCGACCCCGAACAGCGTGTTCGCCAACCCGAACTCCCGCACCGTCACGTACTGCGAAATGATCGTGACCTCACCCGGCAACACCAGCGTCGCGAGGAACAACCCGAGCACGATCCGGCGCCCGCGGAACTGCAACCGCGAGATCGCGAACCCGGCCAGCGACGCGCCGATCACGTTGCCGCCGACAACCAGTACGGCGACGACCAGCGAGTTCCGCGCGTAGTCCAGCACCGGAATCGTGTCGGTGACCTCTTTGTAGTGCGAGAACGTCGGCTGGGCCGGCAGCAGCCGCGGGATCCGGGTGTAGATGTCCTCCCCGGATCCCTTCAGCGACGTGGACAGTTGCCACAGGAACGGCCCGATCGTGATCAGCAGCACGAACACCAGCAGCAGATACCGCACGACCTTCTCGCGCGGCGACACCGTGTTGAACCCGAAGGATCCCCGCCGACGACCAGCAGGACGCGGCGCCTCCGAGACATCGGCCGGGCGCACCGGATCGGTCACAGTCGTCATGCTTCAGCTCCTCTGCGGTTCAGGCGAGCCAGGACCAGCATCGGTACGACGGTGACGAAGAACAGCACGATCGACAACGCCGACGCGTACCCGAGGTTGCCCTCGAAACCCTGGCTGTACTGCTGGATCAGCATCACCACCGAGTTGTCGCGCCCGCCCGGCCCGCCCTTGCCGCCGCTGAGGATGAACAGCTCCGAGAACACCCGCAGCGCCGACACCGAGATCAGGATCGAGATCAGGATCATCGTCCCGCGGACGCCGGGGATCGTGATGTGCACGAACCGCCGGAACGGCCCGGCGCCGTCGACCGCGGCCGCCTCGTGCAGCTCACGTCCGACGTTCCCGAGGGCGGCCAGGTAGATGATCATGTAGTACCCGAGCCCCTTCCAGATCGTCAGACTGATTGCGCTCAGCAACAACAGCCACTGGTCGGACAGGAACGGCAGCGGCCCGGAGATGAACCCGAGCTTCTCGGCCATCCCGTTGACCAAACCTCGGTCGTCGAGGATCCACTGCCAGATCAGCGCCACCACGACCGCGGACGCGACCACCGGCGTGTAGAACGCAGTACGGAAGAACGTGATGCCGGGCAGCTTCTTCTCGACGAGTACGGCGAGCAGCAGCGGCAGGACCGTGAGGAACGGCAGGCAGACCACCATGTAGATGACGCTGTTCAGCAGCGCCCACCGCAGCTGCTCGTCGTGCAGCAGGGTCTCGAAGTTCTTCAGCCCGACGAAGTGGCCGCCGCCGATCGGCCTGGCGTTCGTGAACGACAGGATCACGGTGTTGATCGACGGCCACAGGTTGAAGACGAGCAACCACGCGAGTGCTGGGATCACCAGCACCCACGGGGTGAACCAACGGTGATACCGCATTACTGCGTGAGCAGCTGGTTGGCCTTGGCCACCGCGGCGTCGAGGGCTGCCTGGGAGGTGATCTTCCCGGAGATCGCGAGCGAGATCTGCTGACCGATGAAGTCGTTGGTCGCGCCACTGATCACCGGCGGCTGCAGGTTCTTGGCCTTGGCCAGCGACTGGAACGCGAGCACCTTCGCGTCACTCTCCGGCGTACCGTCGGACTTCGAGAAGTACGGGTCCTGGGCGGAGGCCTTCGTCGACGGGAAGATGTTGACGATCTTCGCGAACGCGGCCTGGTTCTCCGCGTTGGTGACGAACCGGGCGAGCGCGATCGCCGCGGCCTGGTTCTTGGTCTTGGCTGATACCGACAGCCCCTGTACGTACAGCGGCGGGGTGTCGAGCGCGGGCGACGGGACGACCTTGCCCTTCAGCGACGGGTTGTCCTTCTGGAAGTCCTGGATCGCGTTGCCGCCACCGGTGGTCCAGGCAACCTTGCCCTGGGTGAAGAGCTTGGAGTTGCCCAGGTACTCGTTCGTCAGGATGTCCCGCGGCATGTAGCCGGCCTTGTACGCGTCGCGGTACTTGTCCAGCAGCGCGGCGGCCTCGGGAGTGTTGAAGACGAACTTCTTACCGTCGTCGGACAGGATCTTGACGCCCGCGTTGGTGAAGTCACCGATGCCCGGCAGGCGCGACATCAGGTATTCCTTGCCGCCAGTCTTGTCGTGCATCGTCTTCGCGGCCGCGAGCAGCTCGTCGAACGTCTTCGGCGGGTTCTTCACATCCAGACCGGCCGCGGCGAACTTGGTCGCGTTCCAGTAGTCGATGTCGGTGTTCAGGTACCACGGGTAGCCGAACGTGCCGTTCATCCCCTGGTACTGGTACGCCTGTACGCCGCCCTCGACGTACTCGTCGGCAAGCTTGGAGTCGGCCGCGCCGACGTCGAGCAGCATGTTCTGCTTGGCCAGGCTGAGGGCGAAGTCCGGCGGGAGGTTCGTGACGTCGGGCAGCTGGCCGGCCGACGCCTGGCTCAGCACCTTCTTGTCGTAGCCGTCGCCGGGCTGGTCGAGCCAGGTCACGTGCGTGCCCGGGTACTTCGCCTCGAAGGCCTTGATCACGCCCTCGACGTACGACGTGAACTTCGGCTTCAGCGCCCACGTCTGGAAGCTGACCTCACCGGTCACCTGGGCGTTCGCGTCGACGGTCGGCTTGGCGCCACCGCTGCCGGAGTCCTCGGATCCGAGGCCGCAACCTGCCAGAGTGAGAGCGGCGGCGGCAAGGGCGGCCACCGGCGCCAGACGGCGTCTACGCATGGAATCTCCTGGGTTTGATAAACCGGTATAGCTCCTGCACTATCGGGGATCGTAGAATCCGCTGTCAAGGGTGAGGGAGGAACGTGTGGCCAGACCGACGATTGCGGATATTGCGACCAGGGCAGGGGTGTCCAAGGGTGCGGTGTCGTTCGCGCTGAACGGGCGGCCCGGGGTCAGCGACGCGACCCGGGAGCGGATCCTGAAGATCGCCGAGCAGATGAGCTGGCGGCCGCACAGCGCGGCCCGGGCGCTCGGGGCGTCGCGGGTCGACTCGGTCGGGATGGTGATCGCGCGGCCGGCCCGGACGCTGGGGGTCGAGCCGTTCTTCGCGCACCTGCTGTCCGGCGTACAGTCCGGCCTGTCCGCGGAGTCGATCTCGCTGCAACTGCTGATCGTCGAGGACACCGCGGCCGAGATCGAGGTGTATCGGCGGTGGGCCTCGGAGCACCGCGTCGACGGCGTGATCCTGGTCGACCTCACCGTCAAGGACCCGCGGGTCGACGAGCTCAAGGCACTCGAGCTGCCCGCCGTGGTGATCGGCGGCCGCGGCGGCAAAGGCGCGCTGGCATCGGTCTGGGCGGACGACCGCGACGCGATGCTCTCGATCGTGGAGTACCTCGCCGCGCTCGGCCATCGCCGGATCGCCCACGTCGCCGGTACGCCGAACTTCCAGCACACCCAGCGCCGGATCCGCGCCGTCCGCGACGCGGCGCCCCGCCTGGGCCTGGTGGATTCGCCGTCGTTGACCACGGACTTCAGCGACGCGGAGGGTGCCGCGATCACGCGCAAGCTGCTCTCGCAGTCCGTGCGGCCGACCGCGATCGTCTACGACAGCGACGTGATGGCGGTCGCCGGCCTGGGCGTCGCGATGGAGATGGGCGTCTCGGTCCCCGGCGACCTCTCGATCGTCGCCTTCGACGACTCGATCCTCACCCAGCTCATGCACCCTGCGCTGACGGCCCTGTCCCGCGACACCTTCGACTTCGGTCGCCAGGCCGCCGAGGTGCTCCTCGAGACCATCGCCGACCCCACGACGGTCATCAACCGCCGCACCGCTGACCCGGTGCTGACGGTCCGTGAGTCGACCGCTCCCCCGGCGTGATGTTGCTCTTCGCGCCTAAACCGATTTAGCATCCTCGGCATGCCTTCGGTTCCCAGGTTCGGCGCCAACTACGTCCCCTCCAGCGGCTGGTTTTACAGCTGGCTGGACTACGACGGCGCCGCAGTACGGCGGGACTTCGCCGACCTGGCCGCGATCGGGCTGGACCACGTCCGGGTGTTCCCGGTCTGGCCGTGGATCCAGCCGAACCGGGCGATCATCCGTGAGCGCGCGATCGCGGATCTGCTCGACACGATCGACGCCGCCGCGGAGTACGGGCTGTCCGTCGCGGTCGACCTGATCCAGGGTCACCTGTCCAGCTTCGACTTCCTCCCGTCGTGGGTGCTGACCTGGCACAAGAGCAGCCTGTTCGAGGATCCGACGGTCCGCGACGGCCTCACGGCGTACGTCGACACCGTGGCGCGCGCGGTCGCGACGAAGCCGAACGTCTTCGCGATCACGCTCGGGAACGAGGTCAACAACCTCTGGCCCGACAGCCCGACCACGCCGGATGCGTCGACGGCCTGGGCGCAGGATCTGCTGACCACGCTGAAGAAGGCGGCGCCGGACGTGCTCGCCCTGCACTCCGTGTTCGACGACGCCTGGTACAAGGCCGACCACCCGTTCCACCCCGTTGACGCCGTGGATCTGGGTGACCTGAGCACTGTCCACTCGTGGGTTTTCAACGGGGTCTCACGAGTGGACGGTCCCCTCGGGCCGGCCACACTCACCCACGCCGACTACCTGGTCGAACTGGCCCGCGCCACCTCACTCGACCCTGCGCGACCCGTCTGGCTGCAGGAGATCGGCGTACCCGGGCCGGATATCCCCACGGATCTGCAGGCCGAGTTCACCCGCCGTACGCTCGAGATCGTGCTTCCGAACCCGGCGCTGTACGGCGTGACGTGGTGGTCGTCGCACGACATCGACCGCAGCCTGCTCGACTTCCCGGACCGCGAATACGACCTGGGTCTGTTCACCGTCGACCACCAGCGCAAGCCCGCTGCCCAAGCCCTCGCCGACGTGATCGCTGACGTCAAGGCGAACGGCGTACCGTCCACGCCGGATGCCACCACGCTGACCGCGCCGGCCAACCTCCGCACCGAGCCGGGCCGGCGCCCGGAAGTTGCCCCCGGCAGCGAATTCCACCTGCACTGGGTCGAGGCCCGAACGGCAGGCCCGGTCCGCATCGTCCTGCCCTGATCGCGTTACTGCTTGGCGATCAGTACTTCGATGCCGTCGAGGATCCGCGCCAACCCGAACTCCAGGTCGTCGTCGAGGCCGTCCTCGTACTCCTGGTTCGTGTACATCGAGGTCAGGATCGGGTAGTTGCCGTCGATCAGCCTCGGGACCAGGAAACGGCCCACCTGTTCGGCTTGGACCGGGGTGTTGTCACTCGAGCCGAGCTGGCGGGCGAGGTTCGCGTAGTTGCGGGCGTAGCCGTCGAGCAGCATCAGGCAGCCGAGGTTGTCGTGCTGGCTGAGTCCGGTCTCGGCGAGCGCCTGCAGCATGGCCTCGACCCAGCGGAGCAGGTTAGGCGTGACGGGCGCGCCACGGATCGGTACGTCGAGCAGCCACGGGCGATCGTCGTACAACTTCACCTGCGCGTCGACCCACGCGATCGCGGCCGGGCGCCAGCCCTGCGGTAGCTCGGGCGGCAGGCCGACCGCCTTCTCGTGCACGAGCACGATCAGCTCTTCCTTCGACCGGACATAGCGGTACATCGCGTTCGTGGTGACGCCGAGGTGCGCCGCGATCCGCTGCAACGAGATCGCCTCGAACCCGTCCCGGTCGCCGAATTCGATGCCGGTGTCGACGATCTGCTCGATCGACAACGCCGGCTTCGGCCCGCGCCGCTGCGCCGGCAGCACACCCCAGGACAGGGCGAGCCCCGGCGGCAGCTCCCCGCGGTCCTCGGTCATGTCTCCATCCTGACGCACGACGCCAGGGGCGTGACAGGGGTGCTAGCACCACCCTCGAAACGGGTCCTGAGCAGCGGGCGGCCGAAACTGTTCAACCCCTACGCTTTTTCACATCGAACCTCCGGAAAGGAACCCAGATCATGTACACGCTGCTCGAACCCCTCCTGACCCCCGACCAGATCAAGCTGACCGACGCCGACCGCCGCGCCGCGGTCGCCAAGCTCGACAGCGCCGTACGGCAGGCCGCCCTCGCTCCCTCACAGGCCAGCGAGCGGCAGTTGCAGCTGCTCACCGCCGAGACGCGCGGTGAGCTGCGCAAGATCATGGCCGGCGTTCCGGACGCGACTCCGCCTCGCGGGCTGACCACGGCGCTGCGTGCGTTCACCGGCGTCTGGCTGGTGACCTGTGTGGTGCAGTTCGTGATCTGGGTGGCGCTGGCGATGTTCGGTCACTTCGACGGACCGTGGTGGCTCTGGTCGGACCTCGGTCTCGGCGCGGTCGTCGCGATCCTGTGGTGGACGAACGAGTCGTACCACCGCAAGTCCGACGTCCTGGTCGCGCCATGAGCGTCCAGCTGAGCGACGTACGGAAGGTGTATGGCACCGGGCCTGGCGCGGTTGAGGCGCTGGCCGGTGTCACCTACGGCTTCGAGGCGGGCACCTTCACCGCGGTGATGGGACCGTCCGGGTCTGGCAAGAGCACGCTGTTGCATTGCGCGGCCGGGCTTGATGTGCCGACCTCCGGTGAGGTCGAGTTGGCCGGGCGGTCGCTTCGCGGTCTGGACGAGACTGCGCTGACGGAGCTGCGGCGCGAGTCAGTGGCCTTCGTGTTTCAGTCGTTCAACTTGATGCCGGCGCTGACGGTGCGGCAGAACGTCGTGCTGCCGTTGACGTTGGCGGGGAAGTCGCCGGATGACGCATGGGTGACTGAGGTGATCCGGCGGGTCGGGCTCGATGCGCGGATGAAGCACCGGCCGAGCGAGTTGTCCGGTGGTCAGCAGCAGCGGGTGGCGATTGCGCGGGCGCTGGCTGGGCGTACGGCGATCACGTTCGCGGACGAGCCGACCGGCGCGCTCGATACGACCACTGCGCTCGAGGTGCTGACGCTGCTTCGGGATCAGTCCCGCGAGCTCGGTCAGACGATCGTGATGGTCACCCACGATCCGGTCGCGGCGTCGTACGCCGATCGCGTGGTCTTCCTCGTCGACGGGCGGATCGTGTCCGAAACCGCCCGTCCCACCGCCGAGGCCGTCGCCGCGGAACTCGCCCAGCTGAGCGCCGGCCGCTTCTCACCCACGGAGATCTGACATGTTCCGCCTCGCCGTCACCACCCTGCGCTACCGCACCGCCGCCTTCCTCGCGATCTTCGTCGCAGTCCTCCTCGGCGGAGCACTCCTGGCCGCCGCCGGCGGCCTCCTGGAAACCGCCTTACGCCTCAACGCCCCACCCCAACGCGTGACCGCTGCCCCCATCGTGGTGGCAGGCGACCCCGCCTACCATCCCCCCAACGGCAGCGGCTCCGCCGCCTTCCCAGAACGCCACCGCGTAGACGAGTCGCTGGTCACCAAGCTCACCGGCGCCCCAGGCGTGTCCAAGGCGATCGCCGACAGGTCGTTCCCGGCAACAGTCACAAGCAGCCCGCGCAGCTCCTCCGGAGCAGGAGCGGGTCGGGCGGGCGGCTCCTCCGGCGCAGGTTCGAGTGGGCTTGCCGGCCACCCGTGGAGTTCGGCGGGGCTTACCCCGTATCAGCTGATGATCGGGAGAGCTCCGGTTGGCGGGCAGGTTGTGCTCGACGAGCGGCTGGTCGGCACCTCCAAGCCTGGTGACCACGTCACGGTGACCGTGGGCGGCGAGCCTCGGGACCTGGTGTTGGCTGGGGTTGCGCGGGCTGGGCATCGGGTTGATGTGCCGGCGGTGTTCTTTGCGGATGGGGATGTGCCGGCCGGGGTGGACGCGATCGGCGTGTTTCCGGCGGACGGGATGTCGGCTCGGGAGTTGGCCAAGCAGCTGGAACTGCCCCAAGGTGTGAAGGCTTACACCGGCGACGACCGCGGTGTCGCGGAGTACCAAGGGATTGCTACGAGTCTGCCTTTGATCATCATGTCCGGCGTCTTCGGTGGGATGGTGGCTGCGGTCATGGCGCTCGTGGTATCGGCAACGATCGGGCTGTCCGTCCGCCAGCGTCGTCGTGAGCTCGCGTTGCTGCGGGCAAGCGGTGCCACCCCGCGGCAGGTCGGCAAGATGGTGATCGCCGAGACCATGCTGGTCGGCCTCATCGGGCTGGCAATCGGCCTACTGGCCGGCCGGTTCGCCGGCAACTGGATCTTCGGCCTGCTCGCCGACGGCGGCATCGTTCCGCCCCAGCTCCGGTACGACCAGGGCCCGCTCCCGTTCGCCGGCGCAGCCATCCTGACGTTCGCAGTACTGCGCATCACCGTCGGATTCGCCGCCGGCCGAGCCGCCTGAATCCGCCCGATCCAGGCCCTCGCCGAGGCCGCCGTACCGAACGTCGCCCTCAGCCGCATCCGCATCATCATCGGCCTGGTCTTCGCCGGCGCCACCGTGGCGATCGCCCTCTCGACCCCGTTCATGGGTCCGACCAACGCAGCCGCGATCGGCGGCCCGGCCGGCCTGACCGGTTCGATCGCCGTCGCGATCCTCGCCCCGCTGGTGATCCAACGCGCCCTGATCCCCCGCATCACCCGGTACGTCGAGAACCGCGGCACCAGCGGAGTCCTAGCGGTCATCAACCTCCGCGTCCGCGCAGTCCAGTTCGGCGCGATCCTGGTCCCGATCACCATCGCCACAGCGATTGCCGTAGGCAACATCTACTCCCAGACCACCCAACAGAAGGCTGCCGAAGAGGCCTTCACCAGCAACCTGTCCGGCGACGTCGTCATCACCGGCGGCATCCCCGCCTCCCTCACCAAAGCAGCGAGCGAACAACCCGGCGTCACCGCATCGTCCGAACTCGTCCGCAGCAAAGGCTGGATCGAGGAGCCGTACGACACCTCCCACACCAGCGACGCCTGGCCTCTCCTCGGGCTCAGCGGCCCGATCTACAAGGACAAGGTGACGAAGGGCTCGCTCAACGACCTGACCGGCAACACCATCGCCCTGCCACCAGGTACGGCGAAGAAGCTCAAGGTCGACGTCGGCTCCGAGATCGGGGTGCGGCTGGGCGACGACGCACTGGTCAAGGTCAAGGTGGTCGCACTCGCCGAAGGCCCGTCCGGCTACCAATCCCTCCTGCTCCCCGCACAACTGCTGGCCGCCCACACCACAACCGGCCTACCAAGCCAGCTGGTCCTCAAGACCGACGAGAAGCTCCACCTGGACCTGTCGAAATGGCCCGGTACGACGATGGGCGGCCGCGAGCTGCTCGCCGACGGACTGGACACCGGCCTCGGCGTAGACGCGTGGATCGGCTACCTGCTGGCCGCGATCGCAGTCGCTTACACCGCCATCGCCTCGGTCAACACGATCGCAGTCGCCGTACTCGACCGCCGCCGCGAATTCGGACTGCAGCGCCTGACCGGATCGACCCGCCGCGAGGTCTCCCGCATGCTCGGTCTCGAGGGCCTGCTCATCGCAGCACTCGGGCTGGCAAGCGGTCTGATCACAGCAGCGTTCACGGTCCTCCCGATCGCGGTGGCAACCCGAGGCTGGCCGATCCCGTCCGGTCCGGTGTGGGTCCTGGTCGCGTGGATCGCGGTCGTCCTCCTGCTGGTCCTCCCGACCACAGCGATCACCGGTCGCATCGCGATGCGCGCCAAGCCGATGGACGCGCTCAGCTCACCCGTCGGCTGATTCGATCCACCCGTAGCCGCCGTCCTCCAGGCGAACCACCTGGAGGCCGGCGGCCAACCGGCGTACGTCGTCGGTCTCGATCACACCCGCGGCCGGGCCGGCGATGTCGAGCACGATCGCGGCCGCGCCCTCCTGGATCGCCGCGGTCGCGACCAGTTGCGCCTGGGCCGGCATCGGCCGCGCCTCCGGGCTCCACCGGGCCAGGCTCTCGGTGCCGGTGAACGCGAGCAGCGCGTTCCGCCCGTCCTGTCCCTTGAGCAGCGCGACGGCCATGTCCGAGGTCTTGTCGTGCGCGAGCCCGTTCTCGTCGTACTCGACCTCGCCGAGCATCGCCACCACCGGCACCAGCAGCCGCGCCCCGGTCGGTCCTGCCAGCGCCGCCAGCACCGCGCCCTCGTCACCCTCCGCGAGCGCGGTCGCGAGCGCGAGGTCCGCCGTACCGTCGTCGTTGTCGAACCCGGTGAAGGCCAAGCGGCGCTCTGGTTGCATGCGGATATTGTCCCCGGAGGTCTCTTTCAGGGGTGCGTCAGGGCTCTTCCCCTCTTGGTTCCGGGCGGGACTGTGCGAGCCTGGGTATGTGCCTGACTTCAACGATTTGACGCTGCTGCCGTTCTGCGTAGGCCTCACGCTGCTCGGTCTGATCGGCTCGTGGTTCGCCTGGCGGCGACGCGGGGTGGCAGCCGGCACCCGCGGCGTGGCCTGGTCCCTGCTGCCGGTCTCGCTGTACCTGACCGGTCTGCTGGAGCTGGTCTGGGACGTGGTCCGCTCGACGGTGAGCTGGGTCACCCACCTGATCTTCTCGCCGACCGTCTGGGCCGGGGTCGCGCTGTTCGGCGTCTCGGTGGTGCTGTACGTCGTGTCAGGTGTGGCCCGGGGTCGTGGGGGGAACCAGAAGGCCGAGAAGAAGAAGCCCGCCTCGCCCGCGGGTGAGTTGACCACGACGGGCCCAGCGCCCGCGTCGGCCACCACCGCCAAAGCTGCCAAGCCGTCAAAGGGGAAGGCGAAGCAGCAGGAATCGTCGGAGTTCGACGAGATCGAGGACATTCTGAAGCGCCATGGAATCAACTGACCCTGACCGGGGTGGTGGGGTGGGGAAAGCCTCCGATACAGCCGCTGACCACAGCTCGCCCCTGACCATCGACCTGCTGCTCGACAACGTTCTGGCCGGACCGGCAGGCCTCGGCAGCACCCGGCTGATCGGCATCGACGGACCCGCCGGATCCGGCAAGACCACCGTCGCCGCCGCGCTCGAAGCCCGGGCCAAGCTGCGCGACCTGAACACGTACGTCATCCACATGGACGATCTGTACGACGGCTGGACCGGAGCCGAGCGTGGATTCGGTCTGCTCCGCGACCATGTGCTGCAACGGCTCGCCGACGGCCGCGAGGGCCGTTACCGCCGCTACGACTGGTACGTCGGCGCGTACGCCGAGCTGCACGTCGTACCGAACACCGTGGACCTGCTGATCGTCGAAGGTGTCACCGCCTGCGACCGGGACGCGGCGCACTGGCAATCGCTGCGGCTGTGGGTCGAGACGTCGAACGAGGTCCGCCTGGAGCGTGGCATCGACCGCGACGGCGAGGCCCTCCGCGACCACTGGCTGGAGTGGATGCGCTGGGAGCGCGACCATTTCGCCGAGCAGGCCACCCGCTCACGCGCCCATGTGATCGTCGACGGCGACCCGGCCATCCCGTTCGACCCCACGGTGGAACTCGTCACGAAGTCGGTGGCACTGCCTCCGCACGACTCGGCGGCTTCGTAGCCGAGATCAACCGCGCCTGCGGATGGTGGATCCACTCCCCCGCGGGTGCCTTCGCCAGGTAGCTCGCCCGCAGCCTCGCGATGTACTCGTCGCCACGGGCCAACGCCGTGGCGCGCAGCGGGCCCGAGCGGTCGGCCGCATCGAAGTACGCCGCTGCGTCGGGATGCACCATCGGGTACGACACGAGCTCGTCCCGCTCGACCACGGCACCGCCTAGGGCCGGGATCAGCGCGTCCTCCCACGAGCGGTCGCGCCGCCCGTCGATCACCTCGTCCAGGAGCGCGAACGGACCGGTCTCCTCGGCGAACTCAGGCCAGTAGACGACACAGAGCCGGCCGCCGGGACGAAGTACGTCGTACCAGGAGCGGATCGCTGCAGCAGGATCAGGCAACTGCTGGAGCCCGAAGACGGACACGACCGCGGCCGCGGACCAGGCCGGGTCAAGCGCGGCCGCATCGCCCTGAATCACCTCGACGCCCGGACGTCCCGCGGCGCGGAGGCCGGCCAGGCGGACCATCTCTGTGGACAGGTCGATGCCGACGATCCGCCGGTTGGGGAAGCGTGGAGCGAGCAGCTCGAGCTCGGGAAAGGTCCCGCAGCAGGGCACGAGGACCGTACCAAACGGTATGGTATGCAAGGCGTCGACAGCAGCCTGCACCCACGGCGCGAAGCGCGGCACGAAGTACTGCTCGTAGCCCTCGGCTGCCTCGTCCCAGCTGCGGGCGAGCCTCGAGAGGCGGTCCGTCACGTCTGCAGACCGTCCCAGGACCAGCGCGGGACGGTCAGATCATCGGCAATGTCTGCCGTGTTGTGGTGGTACATCGTCGTGAACGTCGCCCAGGCGAAGTAGTCGTGCAGGACCTGCCGGAGCTTCGGATCGGTCAGCTCGGCATCCGTCATCGCCTCGTCGAAGCGCTCGATCGCGCGCCGGTTCATCTCGTCGTGCTCGCCGTTCCCGCTGTGTCGCCGCTCGACGTACGCCTCGTCGCCGTACACACCGGTGTAGCCTTCCGGCCCGCCGAGCGCCTCGGCCCAGTACGCCGCCAGCCGCTCGATGTGATCAGGCTCGACGTCACCGTGGAACGCATGGCTGACGACCTCGTCGGCCATCACTCGCTCGTGCCAGGCTCGCGCCAGCCGGAGCATGCCTTCGGACCCACCCGCCGCCTCGTAAACGGTCTCCATGGCGGTCAAGTCTGCTCTATCGACGCCAGCCGGTCACGTGCGTGCGCCCGTTCCGGTTCGGATCCGGCCAGTCGGAGCGCGCGCTCGTACGCCGCAGTTGCCTCGGGCAAGCGTCCGAGACGGTGCAGCAGGTCGGCCCGGGCGAGGGCGAACGGGTGGTACTCGCGCAGCCGTGGTTCGTCGGCCAGTTCGTCGAGCAGTGCGAGGCCGGCCTCGGCGCCGTCGCGCATCGCGATCGCGGCCGCCCGGTTGAGCGCGACCACGGGCGACGGATCCAGTTCCAGCAGTACGTCGTACAGCGCGACGATCTGCGCCCAATCGGTGTCCGCGAAGTCGGCCGCCTCGTCGTGCAGCGCGGCGATCGCGGCCTGGACGGCGTACGGTCCGGCTCCGCCGGTGAGCGCGGTGACGACCAGGTCGCGGCCCTCGACGATCAGCTCGTGGTCCCAGCGGCTGCGGTCCTGGTCCTCGAGCAAGACCAATGACCCGTCTGCCCCGGTGCGAGCGTCGCGGCGGGCGTGGACGAGCAACATGAGGGCGAGCAGACCGGTCACCTCGCGCTCGGCGGGGAGCAGCCGGTGCAGGATCCGGGCCAGCCGGATCGCTTCCTCGGCGAGGTCGAGACGTTGCAGATACGGTCCCGAGCTTGCGGCGTACCCCTCGGTGAAGACCGAGTAGACGACCTGCAGTACGCCGGGCAGCCGCTCCGGCAGCTCATCCGGGCCGGGCACGCGAAACGGGATCCGCGCATCGCGAATCTTCTGCTTCGCCCGGACGATCCGTTTCGCCATCGTCGCGGTCGGGACCAGGAACGCGCGCGCGACCTCCGGCGTGGTCAGACCAGCCAGGCAGCGCAGCGTCAACGCGCCACGGTCCTCGGCCGCGAGCGCGGGGTGCGTGCAGGTGAAGAACAGCTGCAACCGCTCGTCCGGCAACTCGTCCCCGGTCGCTTGCGGCGCAGCCCGGTCCATATCGACCTGCAGTACGGCGAGCTTCGCGGCGTACACCTGGTCACGCCGGAGCCGGTCGACGGCCTTCCGCCTGGCGGTCGTCATCAGCCAGCCGCCGGGGTTCGGCGGTACGCCGTCCACCGGCCAGCGCACCAGCGCCGCCTCGATCGCCTCCGAGGTGACCTCCTCGGCCAGGTCGAGGTCCCCGAACCGCCGGGCGAGCGCGGCCAGCAGCCGGCCCCGCTCCTCCCGGAAGACCGCCTCGACCTGGTCCATCCTCAGAACTCCGCGACCGGCCGAACCACAACCGACCCGCCGGCCCGCGAGCCCGGGCACTTCGCGGCCCAGTCCAGCGCGACATCCAGATCCGGTACGTCGATCACGTAGAACCCGCCGAGCACCTCGCGGGTCTCGGCGAACGGTCCGTCCGTCACGGTCCGCTTGCCGTCGTTGGCGACCTGGACGCGGGTCGCGGTGACCAGATCGGCCAGCGACTCCGACGCGACCACGACCCCGGAGTCGGTGATCTCCTTGTCGAACCGCATCCAGTCCTCCGGCTCGCATCCGACCGGCGCGTTCTCCGTGTCGAGCTCCCCGGCGTTGATCAGCAGCATGTATTTCATCGGAACCTCCTGTTCACCCGTGTCTACAGCATCACCACGAACGGGTTCGCCCAGGATGGACAGCGTCAGTCAGGATTGGACCATGAATGTTTCCCCATCGGGTGAGCAGTGGGTCCTCCGCGGCGGCGGGTACGAGGCGACAGTGGTCAGCGTCGGCGGTGGGCTGCGCGGGCTCACGTACGACGGACACCCGGTCCTGCTCGGGTACGGCGAGGACGAGGCGGCGCACGCGGGGATCGGGCAGCACCTGTTCCCGTGGCCGAACCGGATCACCGACGGGAAGTACACGTTCGAGGGCGTCGCCCAGCAGCTGTACCTGACCGAGCCGGCCCGCCAGAACGCCATCCACGGACTGACCCGCTGGGCCAACTGGCTCCGCGTGGACGACGGCTCAGACCCGGCGGCATTGGTCGTCGGCCATCGCCTCCACGGCCAGCCCGGCTACCCCCACCAGCTGGACCTCCGCCTCGACTACCGCCTCACCGATCGCCTGACTGTCACCGCGACTGCCACCAACATTGGCAGGTCCGCGGCGCCGTACGGCTACGGAGCACATCCGTATCTCAGCGTCGGCCGCCCGATCGACGAATGCGTGCTCGAGTTCACCGCCGCCGACCGCTTGGAGGTGTCCGCGGATCGCATGCAGCCGGTCGGCCTGACACCGGTCGCCGGATCGGAGTTCGACTTCAGCGACGGCCGGGGGATCGGGGCGACGTCGATCGACAACGCCTTCACCGGACTCGGTGGCGCCTGGTCGGTCTCGTTGACGGATCCCGACAGCGGCGCCCGGTCGGTGCTCACCAGTGACACACCCTGGATGCAGCTGTTCACCGGCGAAGCGGTCGGGCGTACGGCGCTGGCGGTCGAGCCGATGACGTGTCCGCCGGACGCGTTCATCACCGGTCAGGACCTGGTCGTCCTGAAGCCGGGCGAATCGCACACGACTAGCTTTTCGGTGGCCGGTTAGCTCCGGCACCGTGGTCGCGAGCCACCGCCGCGAGCTCCTTCGCGGCGCGGCTCGCCCGGGCGCCTTCCGCGGCCTGGACCGCGAGGATGCCGATCCGGTTGCCGTCGGCATCGAACAGCTGCAGCCACGCGTCCCCCGGCCGGAACCGCAGTCCGCTGATCTCCGCCCAGGTCAGCGTGTACGACTTGAACACGTTCCGCACCCGGAGCCCGTCGGCGTACGCCGTCACCCGCAGCGTCGTCATCCGGTACAGGATCCACAGGATCGCCCCGAAGAACACCAGCAACGTGATCCGCTGGAACCAGCTGAACGAATCCCGCGACTCGGCCGGCAACCGGACCCAGATCACCCCGAACACCGCCAGCAGCGACAGGCCCATCACCCCGGCCATCAGCGCGAGGATCCGCGGATGGAAGGTGAAGAGCCTGTCGCTCATGTCAGATCCGGCAGGCGTGGATGTCTGTGGTGAGGATGGCACGGGCGCCCACCTCCCACAGCTGGTCCATCAGGCGCTGCGCCTCGGCACGCTGCACCATCACCCGGACGGCGACCCAGCCCTGCTTGTGCAGCGGGGAGATCGTCGGCGACTCCAGGCCGGGCGCGACCGAGGTGGCCGCGTCGACGTTCTCGGCGCGGATGTCGTAGTCCATCATCACGTAGTTCCGCGCGATCAGGACGCCTTCGAGCCGGCGTACCAGCTGGTGCATTCCGTTCGGCGGGTTCTCGACGCCGTGCCGCTTGATCAGCACGGCCTCGGACTTCAGGATCGGCTCGCCGAACACCTCGAGCCCGGCCTGGCGCAGCGTCGTACCGGTCTCCACCACGTCGGCGATCACGTCGGCGACCCCGAGCTGTACGGCCGACTCGACCGCTCCGTCCAGGCGGACCACGGATGCGTCGACGCCGTTCTCGGCCAGGTGGTCCTGCAGTACGCCGGCGTACGACGTGGCGATGCGCTTGCCGGCCAGGTCCTTGATGGAGTCCGCGACCCCGGGCCGCCCGGCGAATCGGAACGTGGACGAGCCGAACCCGAGGCCCATGATCACGTCCGCGTCGGCGTGCGAGTCGAGCACGAGATCACGGCCGGAGATGCCGACGTCGAGAGTGCCCTCCCCGACGTACACCGCGATGTCCCGCGGGCGGAGGTAGTAGAACTCGACCTCGTTGGCCGAGTCGGTGAGTGTGAGGTCCTTGGTGGTACGGCGCTGTTTGTAGCCGGCCTCGACGAGCATCTCGGTGGCGGCCTCGCTCAGCGAGCCCTTGTTCGGTACTGCGACGCGCAGCATGGCGACTGCCCTTTCTGGGGGTGTTAACCGGTCATCTGTGGAGGTGGCTCCTACAGATGTCGGTACACGTCCTCGAGGTCCAGGCCGAGGGCATGCATCATCACCTGAGCGTGGTAGAAGAGCTGTGACAGCTCCTCCGCGGCCCGCTCCTTGCCCTCGTACTCGGCTGCCATCCATGACTCGGCGGCCTCTTCGACCAGCTTCTTGCCGATCGCGTGCACGCCGGCATCCAGCGCCGCCACGGTCCCGGAACCCTCCGGCCGTGTCGCCGCCTTCTCACCCAGCTCGGCAAACAGCTCCTCAAAACTCTTCATCGCGCGCCCAGCCTACGGGGTCCGGTCACCCTCCCCCGCCCCCAGGTCCGCCGATCGGACCTCTCCGCGGCTCGTCTGTGGGTTACTGGAGCCATGGACGGATTCGCGCAGATCTCCGTGATGCTCGCCGTGCCGGACGCGCCGGCGGCCGCGGCCTGGTACGCCGAGGCGCTCGGAGCGGTCGAGCTCTGGAACCTCGGCAGTGTGATCGGGCTGAGCGTCAACGGCGCCCCGATCTTCCTCGGCGAACCCGGGGACAACATCTGGAAAACACCCGCGGCGACCGGCGCCCCGACGGTCCGGGTCGAGATGTTCGTGGACGATCCGGACGGTTTCGTACGGCGTGCCGTCGAGGCGGGCGCGGACGGGAGCTTCGACCCGGTCCGCGATCACGCGGTGCCGTGGGGGACGCATCGGCAGGGGTCGTTCCTGGATCCGTTCGGGCACTTGTGGTTCGTCGGCGACAGGTCTCCGCTAGGCCCCAGCGAGCGCGGCTGATCGGGTGCGCGGCGCTGAGTGCGCGTCGGCGTACCAGTCGTGTTGCTCGGACAGGAGTTGCTTGACCATGGCGTAATCGATGGTGTCGTCGGGCGTGCGCAGGTGGTACGGCGGCGGGTAGAACGCGTCGCCGAGGAGGGCGACCCCATCGGCCACGGCGATCAGGGAGTCGGGGGCGTGGTTCCCGCCGACGTGGCGCAGTACGACGCCGGTCGGGAGGGTGAGGGTGTCGCCGAGCGTCTGGTCGGGGAGGACGATCCGGAAATCGGTCCAGTCGGGTACGGCGAGCGCTCGGGCGCGGAAGCTGGGGCCGAGCTTGGGGTTGGCCTCGACTTCGTCGTGGAGGTATTGGTGGCTCCACGGTCTGCCGGCCTCGGCTGTCAGGAGGTCGACAGCTAACTCGTGGGCGATGACGGTCACATCGTCCCAGGCGGAGGCGCCCCAGGTGTGGTCCCAGTGGTGGTGGGTGTAGACGAGCCACCTCGGCGCGGGCAGTCCTGCTGCGGTGATCGCCGTACGGATGGCTCGGGCGTGCTCGGGGCTGTTGCCCGCGTCGACGAGGACCGAGCCGCGGTCGTCGGCGATGACGGCGACCGACGGGCGGATCGCATCGGGGTCCGGGTCGTGCGGGTAGAGCCAGACCCGGGCGGCGAGGTGCTGGAGCATGTGGCCGACGATATCCGTATGCAGAATCCCCGGAGAGTCCGCAACCTCGGCGTCATCGTCGGCACCCTGCCCACCGGTCCCCTCAACGCGATCACCGACGTCCCCGGCGTCCGCGTCGGCCAGACCACGCTCACCGGCGACGGGCTGAACACCGGGGTCACCGCGATCGTCCCCGACGGGTACGCCGGGACGCTGCCGGCAGCTGTTGCTGTCGGCAACGGGTACGGCAAGCTCATCGGCACCACCCAGGTCGACGAGCTCGGCGTGATCGAGACCCCGATCCTGCTGACCGGCACCCTGAGCACCTTCCGGGTCGCCGACGCCTTGCTGACCTGGCTCCTCGACCGCGACCCTCGCGCCACGAGCCTCAACCCGATCGTCGGCGAAACCAACGACGCCTACCTGTCCGACATCCGCCGCCGCCCGATCACACCCGCCCACGTCCACGCCGCCCTCGACACTGCCTCGTCGGACCTCCCCCTCGAAGGCTGCGCCGGAGCCGGCACCGGCACCACCGCCCTCGGCTTCAAAGCCGGCATCGGCACGTCCTCCCGCCTTGTGGCGTCCGGCACCGTAGGAGCGATTGTGCAATCGAACTTCTCCGGCTTGTTGACGGTGCTCGGGCGACCTGTCCCCGCGAAGCCTCTTGATGCTGATGGCAACAGTTGCATGATCGTCGTGGCCACGGATCTTCCGCTCGACGCCCGGCAGCTGGGCCGGCTTGCGCGGCGGGCGGTGTTTGCGATGGGCCGGGTCGGCTCCGACTTCGCGCCCGGGAGCGGCGACTACGCGATCGCCTTCACCACGAACCGCACCCCGGGCTACGCCGACAACGATCTCCGCGGCCCGTTCCAAGCCGTCACGGAATCATTCGAGGAAGCGCTGCTCAACTCGCTCACCATGGCCCGAACCACCACCGGGCACAGGGGCACCGCCCACGCCGTACCCCACGACCTCCTCGCCTAGTCACACCCCCACGGCGGCGGTCACGCGTCGCACGCGACCTCGGACCGTCGCGCCGACCTGACTGGCGACGATGAGCACACCGAAGGCGAGGACCGCCGCTACCGTACGGATCGCGTGGGCGACCTGCCATCGATCCCGGACGCTCGCCCAATCGGACGGCGGGGTCGGCACCGACCAGGCGGACTGGTCCGAGTTGATCGGCAGGTTGATCGCGAACGTGGTCGCGAACACGACCGCCAGCAACGCGACCGCCACCAGCACCATCCGCCGATCGTTGCCCCGAGCCCGGATCGCCAGCACCACGGTCGTGATCATTTCCGGGATCAACGTTGCCGAGGCCAACTTGTCCAACGAGTCCAGCTCCACCAACCGGGTCTGCGTGTAGACCGACGCATCGAACCCGCGCAACGAGTTCTCGAGCACGAGCACGCACACCAGAAATCCGGCGAACACCCCGCTGAACAACAAGCTCGCAGAACGCACGAACCGCGTCATCAGTACGACACTCCGACCGGCTGATCGATCGTCGCCGGGTCGTCGAGTACGGCGAGCATCAAGTGCGCGACGTCGGCACGCGAGATGAAGTACCCCTTGGTGACCGTGCCGCCCACGACCGTGCGGTAGTGACCGGTGAGCGCCTTGTTGTTGAGCTTCGGCGGGCGCACGATCGTCCAGTCCGTGGCGCTGCTCATGATCGCCGCCTCCATCAGCCGCAGGTCGGCGTACACATCGGCCGCGAACGCGTTGATCATCGGGTACACCACCCGGCGGTTCAGGAAGCTCTCGTCCGCCGGAATCGGCCCGAGCGGCGCGGCGCTGACCGCGACGAACCGCCGTACCCCGGCCGCTTCCATTGCCGTCAGCATCGATCGCGTACTGCGCGACGCGACCGGCCCGTCCTTCCGCCCGCGGGCGCCGACGCCGGAGATGACCGCCGTACTCCCGTCGAGCGCCTCACGCAGCGGCTCCGGATCGTCCAGACCCGCCACCCGGACCACCTCGAGGGACGGATGCTCCACCTCGAACGACGACGACTTCCGCACCACCGCGGTCACCTTGTGCCCCGCATCGAGCGCCTGCCGTACGACGTGACCGCCGATCCCACCCGTCGCGCCGAACACCGTGATCCTCATCCCGCGTCTCCTTGCGCTATCGTGAATCTGATCTGTAACTCATATAGTACGGGAATCATAATATATGGAACAGACAGAACCGAGTGACGCACGCCACCACCGGCGTACCGGCAACGAGATCAAGGCCGCGCTCCGCGACCTGCGGATCCAGCTCGCCCTGCTGAACCATCAGGTCGGCGGCAAGCTGGCACTGAAGGACGTCGACCTGGACTGCCTCGACGTGCTCGCCCGCAGCGGACCGCTCACGCCGAGCGCGCTCGCTCGTCAGGCCGGCCTGCACCCGGCCACGCTGACCGGCATCCTCGACCGGCTCGAGAAGGCCGGCTGGATCGCCCGGGACCGCGCCCGGGCGGACCGCCGCAGCGTCACGATCCGCGTGCTGCCGGATCGCGGGATGGAGGTGTTCCGCGTGTATCAGCCGATGATCGGCGCGATGGACGACGTACTCGCCGAGTACTCCGAGCCGGAGTTGAAGCTGATCGCCGACTTCCTGCGTCGCAGTACCGAGGCCGGCCAGCGGGCCAACGAAGAGTTGGCTCAGGAGTAGAGGTCGTGGAGCGCGCGGCCGAGATTCGCCAGCTCTGCCCGTAGTTCGGGAGGCTCGAGCACCTCGACCGATGCTCCGAACCTGCTCAGTGAGGCTGCCGCGTTGCCGATCGACTCGATCGGGATCGTCACCACGACGCTCCCGTCAGGCTCCGGTTCGGCGGCCGCCACCGCCTTGACCAGGCTCGGGAACGAGACGTCGTAGATCCTGGCGGCGAGTCCTGCGGAGACTCGGACGACGGCCTCGTCGGTGTACCGGACGCGGTCGAAGCCTTCGAGGTGGTCCTGCCAGAACTGGGTCAGGTTGAAGTCCGGATCCCGCTCGAAGCTGTCCTCGGTCGGCGTCAGCTCGAGGATGTTGGAGACGCGGTACGTGCGCAGACCTCGGGGCGTCGCGGCGACGACGTACCAGCTGCCGTTCTTGAGGACCAAGCCGTGCGGCTCGAGGAGGCGCTCGACCTCGCGCGGTTCTTCCCAGCGGCGATAGAGGACCTTGATCCGGCGGTCGTGGAGCACGGCGTCGGCGACTGCGGACAGGTGCGGCGAGTCCTCGGCGTCCTGGTACCAAGCGGGCAGGTCGAGGTGGAAGCGGTTCTTGAGGCGGCCGGCGCGGTCGCGTTGGTCGGGCGCGAGGGCGGCGAGCAGTTTGAGCTCGGCCGCGCTGGTCTCCGCAGTGAGGCCGAGCGCGGCGGCTGCGCCCGGCATACCAACTAAGAACAGCGCGGCCGCTTCCTGCTCAGTCAGGCCGGTGAGCTTGGTGCGGTACCCCTCGACGAGTCGATAGCCGCCGGCGCGACCCTGATCGGCGTACACGGGAACCCCGGCCGCTGCCAGCGCTTCGACGTCGCGGTAGATCGTGCGGAGCGACACCTCGAGTTCGTCCGCGAGCTCACGCGCCGTCAGCTGTCGGCGCGTCTGCAGCAACAGCAGGATCGACAACAGCCGGCTCGAACGCATGCTGTTCAGGTTAGTGCTTATCGCTGCCATCGGTTGTCAGGTATTGGCTGGAGGCTTGCTGCATGACGACATGGAACAAGGTCACCGGCGACTTCGACTTCCTCAACGGGTACTTCGACGTCCACCACCGCACGCTGAAACAGGCCTTCGCCGACTGCGACGAGTGGCTCGAGTACGACGGGACCACGACCGCCCACACGTACTTCGACGGCCAGATCAGCATCGACGAGATGCGCTTCCCGACGAAGGGGTCGTACGGGCTGTCGCTGCGGGTGTTCGACCCGGTGGCCAAGCAGTGGAGCATCTGGTGGGTCAACAGCACCACGATGACGCTGTACCCGCCGGTGCGTGGCGGCTGGTCCGCGGACGGTACTACTTGCCGGCTCGTCGGGGAGGACTCGCTGGACGGGTTCCCGATCCTGTGCAGCTACGAGTGGTCGGACATCACCGACAAGACGGCGCACTGGGAGCAGGCGTACTCCAGCGACGGCGGCAAGACCTGGGAAACCAACTGGATCATGGACTTCACCCGGCGGTCTGATCCGCCGCCGGCTCTCGACGTACCGAAGATGACTGACGACTTCGACTTCCTGACCGGCCGCTGGTCGTTCCACAACCTGCGGCGCCGGCCGGTGCTTGGGGAGCCGTTCGAGTGGCACGAGTTCGACGCGGAGCTGGAGGGTACGACGTATTTTGATGGGGCGATCAGCGTGGATGAGGGGTGGTACCCGACTGAAGGGTTCCGGGGTGCGACGTTCCGGCTGTACGACCGGACGTCACGCACGTGGGCAATCCACTGGATCAACAGCGAACGCGGGCATCTGGAGACACCGGTCATCGGCTCGTTCGACGGGGACGTCGGCACGTTCGAGGGGCCGGACGAGTGGGACGGGCAACCGATCGACGTCCGGTTCCTGTGGAACCGCGGCATCGACAAGGCGTCGTGGGAACAGTCGTTCTCGACGGATGGGGGCAAGAGTTGGACGGCTAACTGGCATATGAACCACACGCGGATCGGGTGAGAGAAGGCCCCCGCGTGCTACGCGGACGCTTTCTTCGTCGCTGCGCTCCTCAGCGCAGCCGCTCCGCACGCTGCCCACCCACCCCCCGCTCAGCGCGGTGCATCCTTTCCGGCTATCGCCGGACGTGCCCGGCTTATCGCCGGGAGGTGCCGGCCTATCGCCGGTTGCCGGCCTATCGCCGGGGTGGCGGGCTGCCGCCCGCGGTTTGCTCGCTGGCGCTCGCGGGTGACCGCCACGTGGTCGGGCTGCATGTGGTTGGTCGAGGATCGGCTGCGAGGCCCGGATAAGGCTGGGCCACCTCACGCCGGCCCGCCCGCTGACCGATAGCCAGCAGATGCCCGGGCATGCGGCTCACCTAGCGCGCCGTCGACGGACCGGCCTCGGACCATCAGCGCGGCAGCCGCCGCCAGAGCCCGCTGCCCGAGAACGGCCCAGCAAGCAGTCACCGCGCTGAGCGCGGGATGTCCTTCGAATCGACGGTGGAGCAGCAGGCGGGTGGGTGGAAGCGCGCGGAGCAGCCGCGCTGAGGAGCGGAGCGACGAAGGAAGCGGCTGCGCAGCACGCGTGGGGCCCGCAGTCGGCCGCGGGCGGCAGCCCGCCACCCCGGCGGTAGCGGGCACCTCCGGCGGTAGCCGGAAAGGATGCACCGGCGATGAGCCGGGGGGGCGGGTGGGTAGCGCGCGAAGCAGCCGCGGTGAGGAGCGGAGCGACGAAGGGAGCGGCTGTGTAGCGTGCGGGGGCTTACCCCAGTTGCCGGACGGCGGCGAGAGTGGAGAGGGCGGCTTGGGTTGCCTCGTAGCCCTTGTCCTCGCGGCTGTCCGGAAGGCCGGCGCGGTCCAGCGCCTGGGGGTCGTTGTCGCAGGTCAGGACACCGAAGCCGACAGGAACGCCGGTCGACACACCTACCTGCATAAGACCCTCAGTCGCCGCCTGGCACACATATTCGAAATGCGGCGTATCCCCGCGGATCACCACGCCCAACGCCACGACAGCGTCGTACCCAGCCTTTGCCGCATGCAACGAAGCCACCGGAAGTTCAAAAGAACCGGGAACGCGGACCACGGTGTAGTCCGTCACGCCGGAGTCGTCGAGTGCGCGGATGGCGCCGGCGACCAGAGCGTCGGTGACTTTCGGATGCCACTGCGCCGCGACGACCGCAACACGGGCACCCTCGACCCACGGGGCTTCGATGGTTGGTGCTCCACTGCCCGACATCAGCCGGCTCCGTTCTCTTCCGTGAGTACGCCGCCCGGAAGGTGGTGACCCATCCGGTCGCGCTTGGTCCGTAGGTAGCGCAGATTGTGCTCCGTCGGGTCGATCGAGATCCCGCGACGCTCGACCACATCAATGCCATATCCCTGAACACCAGCGAGCTTGTCAGGGTTATTGGTCAGCAACCGCACCTCTTTCACGCCCAGATCAGCCAAGATCTGCGCCCCAGTGCCGTAGTCACGAGCATCAGCCGGCAGACCCAGATCAAGATTCGCATCGACCGTGTCCCGCCCCGCGTCCTGCAGCTCGTACGCCTGCAGCTTGTGCAGCAGCCCGATCCCGCGCCCCTCATGGCCGCGCAGGTACACCACCACACCGCCCTCAGCCGCGACCTGCCGCATCGCCTCGTCCAGCTGCGGCCCGCAGTCGCACCGCAGCGATCCAAAGACATCGCCCGTCAAACACTCCGAGTGCAACCGCACCAACGTCGGCCCATCACCCAGAGGCCCGCGCACCAGCGCCAGCTGCTCCGACCCGTCCACCGTGTTCCGGTAGCCGTGGGCAACAAAATCGCCGTACTGCGTCGGCAGCGTGGTCGTGGCGACCCGTTCGATCTGGGACTCCGTACGACGCCGGTACCGGATCAGGTCGTCGATCGAGACCAGCACCAGCCCGTGCTCGTCCGCGAACGTCCGCAGGTCCGCGCCACGCTTCATCGTCCCGTCGTCGTTCACCATCTCGGAGATCACCGCCGCCGGCGTCAGCCCGGCAAGACGGGCGAGATCGATCGACGCCTCGGTGTGCCCTGGCCGCACGAGTACGCCGCCCTCCCGGCCGCGCAGCGGGAACACATGCCCCGGCTGCACCACGTCGTACGACTCCGACGCCGAATCCGTCAGCACCCGGATCGTCCGAGCCCGGTCAGCCGCGGAGATGCCAGTACTGATCCCGTCCCGCGCATCGACCGAGATCGTGTACGCCGTCCGCATCCGCTCGCGGTTGTGCGGCGTCATCAGCGGGATCCCGAGCCGGTCGAGCTCCGCACCCTCCATCGGCACACACACCACACCCGAGCTGTACCGGATCAGGAACGCCAGCAACTCCGGCGTCGCCTTGGACGCCGCGAAGACCAGGTCGCCCTCGTTCTCGCGGTCCTCGTCGTCGACCACGATCACCGGTCGCCCGGCGCGGATCTCGTCGATCGCATGCTCGATCGTGTCGAGCTTCAAGACGGCACCCATGTCAGCCCACCACCACTGGTTCCGGAGTTTCGACCCGCTCGCGGTTCTGGATCTTCCACCACGACGCGAATCCGATCACGCAGAACAGCCCGTAGACGACGTACATCGTCGCCGACGGGTAGAACTTCGCCTGCACCAGCAGCGGTACGCCGACCACGTCCACCGCGACCCAGATCAGCCAGAACTCGACGAACCCGCGGGCCATCCCGTACGTCGCCAGGATCGAACCGGTCAGGATCCACGCGTCCCACCGCGGACCCCACGAGCCCAGCGCACGGAGTACGAAGTACGAGATCGCGTACAGCACCACCGCGAACCCGAGCAGTTCGAGCCGCTCGCGGGTCGTGGCCCAGCGCGGCTGCACGCCCTTCGCGGCGCCCTGGTGCCGGGTCTGGTACCAGCGGTACCACCCGTACAGGCTGATCAGCGCGAAGAACACCTGCCGGCCGGCCTGGCCCCAGAGGTCCTTGTCCTGCGGGGTGTCGAAGATCCCGCCGACGAAGACCGTGAACAGCAGCACGTTGCCGACGATGCCCACCGGCCACGCCGCGACCAGCCGGCGCATACCGAACAGGGCACTGGCCAGACCGAACACGTTGCCGACGATCTCCCGGACGAGCACCGGCGACCCGGCGATCGTCACCTGGGAGTGCAACAGCCAGTCGATCGGGTTCACTTGTTGCCTCCAGCAATTAGTCTCTCTACGTACTTCGCGATCACGTCGACCTCGAGGTTGACCGTGTCGCCCACCTTGTTCCGGCCGAGAACCGTCAGCTCGAGCGTGGTCGGGATCAGGCTGATCCCGAACGTCCCGGACGCGTCGTCGACATCGGTCACGGTCAGCGAGACCCCGTCGACCGCGATCGAGCCCTTCTCGGCGATGTACTTGAGGATCTCCGGCGTCGTCGCGACGCGGACGTCCTCCCAGTGCTCGCCCGGCGTACGGCTCGCGATCGTGCCGGTGCCGTCGACATGCCCTTGGACGATGTGCCCGCCCAGCCGCGCGTGCGCCGTGACGGCGCGCTCCAGGTTGACCGACGAGCCCTTGTCGAGGCCGCCGAGGCTGGTGCGCTGCAGCGTCTCGCGCATCACGTCCGCGGTGAACAGGCCGTCGCCATACTCGACCACCGTCAGGCAACAGCCGTTGACCGAGATCGAGTCGCCGTGACCGGCGTCCTCGGTCACCTTCGGCCCGCGGATCGTGAGCCGCGCGGCGTCGCCGTCGAGCAGGTCGAGAGACTCGACCGTGCCGAGTTCTTCGATGATGCCGGTGAACATCTACTTTCCTCCCAGAGGAACCAGGGTCAGCCGGACGTCGTCGCCCAGCCGGCTGACGTCCGCTAGCTTGAACCGCCGAAGGTGGTCGATCGATTCCGCGCCGAGATCGCCGACCGCGGCGAACCCGGAACCGAGCACGGCCGGGGCGACGTACGCGATGATCTGGTCGACCAGACCGGCGCGGACGAACGCAGCGGCCAGCGTCGGGCCGCCTTCGAGCCACAGGTGCCGGATCTGCCGGTCGTCCAGCTGCCGGAGCACCTCGGCGGGATCATGGGTCGGCAGCAGCAACGTCTCCGCGCGGTCGTTGCGGACCCGCGCGGTCGGTGGGATCTCCCGATCGCCGACGACGACCCGCAACGGCTGCCGCGCCGCCGGTACGTCGTTCTCGTCCCGGACCGTGAGCTCAGGGTCGTCGTCCAGCACGGTCTGGGTGCCGACGGCAATCGCGTCGCACTCCGCCCGATGCCGGTGTACGTCGGCGCGCGCGATCGGGCCGGTGATCCACTTGCTCGTCCCGTCCGGCGCCGCGGACCGTCCGTCCAGCGTGGTCGCGAACTTCCACGTGACGAAGGGGCGACCCATCCGGACGCTGTGCAGCCAGACGTAGTTGACCGCCTCGGCCTCGTCCCGCAGTACGCCCTCAACGACCTCGATGTTCTTGCTGGACAGCTTCTCGGCACCGCCGGCCGCAGTACGGTTCGGGTCCGGTACGGCGTACACGACGCGCGCGATCCCGGCCTCGATCAGCGCGTCAGCGCACGGACCGGTCCGGCCGGTGTGGTTGCAGGGCTCCAGCGTCACGTACGCCGTACCGCCGCGCGCCCGGGCTCCGGCCATCCGGAGCGCCTCGACCTCGGCATGCGGGCCACCGGCAACGGCATGGAAGCCCTCGCCGACGGGATGCCCGTCGGGGCCGGTGACGACACAACCGACCACCGGGTTCGGATGGGTGCTGCCGACACCTTTCGCGGCCAGTTCGACCGCACGCCGCATCCACGCGACATCAATCGGCGAAGCGTTGCTCACTGCTCTTCGGTCCCTCGTCGTCACGGACGCACTACCGGGGTCTCGTGACGACCGGCGACCACGCTCCGCCACCCGGGCTTCGCCGTACGCCGCCACCTCGCGCACGCCTCGACCGGACGTCAGAGCACACCCGCCGACCGCGTGCGCCTCCCATCCGGACTTTCACCGTCGGTCCCGGAATTCCACCAGGTCAACCAGCCGCCGAACTGCAGCGGCCGGGTCGCGGACTGTCACCGCCGGCTCGGAATTACACCGACCCCGGAGCACGCGAGTGGGTTCACTCGTGCTTCAAGTATGCCCTCCCCCGCAACCCACACCACGACCCAGGTCACATCGTGGTCGTTGCCGTCACCGAACCAGCAACCAGGTCGCACTCCCCAACAGCCCGACCGCGCCCACGAAACACCCGACCGCCACGGCCCACAGAACCCGCGACCGCCTCGGACCTTCCACCACCACCGCACGCACTCGGTCGGAGGTGGGTGGCGACTGTTGGGGGCCCGCAGGGGTCCAGTTCGGTGGGAGGGGTGGGAGCTGGTCGAACACCTCGGGGGCGTCGGGGTCCTGCAGCCATGGCTCGGCTCCCGGCGGAGGTACGGCGCCGGTCGCGGCCAGCAGGCGCCCGGCGGAGGCGGCGGACTCGGGCCGGTCGGCTGGATTCTTCGCCGTCAGGCGGCGAACGAACTCGCCCAGGGGCCCGTCGAGGTCAGGCAGACTGCTGTCCGTGCCGGGGCGCTCGCCGGTGAGGAGTTCGGCCGCGACGGCGCCGACGGCGTACAGGTCCTGGCGTGGGTCGGGGTCGGCGCCGGCCAGCTGTTCGGGCGCTAGGTAGCCCGGCGTACCGAGGACTGTGCTGTGCCGGGTCATCCGCGGTTCGTTGACCAGGCCGGCCACGCCGAAGTCGGACAGCCGCAGGTGCGGTCGCGCCGTACCCGTCGCGTCGAGCAGGAGATTGGCCGGCTTCACATCGCGGTGTACGACGCCCGCCGCATGCACCGCGGACAACCCGTGCAACAACTGATCCACCAGGACCGCGACGTACGACTCCGGCAGCGGACCGTGATCGCCGAGCAGTGTGGCAACGGACCCGCCGCGTACCAGGTCCATCGCGAACACGACCTTGTCGTCGTCCGCGGCCCACCCGTGCGGCGCGACCACATGTGGATGCTCGATCCGCAGCGACTGCTCCCGTACGAACCGCAGCAAGGTCGCCGCATCATGCTGGCCCAGCACCTTCGCCGCCACGTACGCCGAACGCCGCAGGTCCCACGCCCGCCAGACCGAGCCCATGCCTCCGGTCCCGACGAGGTCGATCAGCCGGTACCGCCCCGCAAACGCATCCACCCCGGAGAAACTACCGTCCACTGAGCGCAGTCCGCCGCCCGCTACAGGTGGACCGTCAGGATTTGGGTAATGGCTGATCCGCCATCGCCGACACCGAGAGGCCCAACTGTGACGATGCCTAGAACCGTTGACGTTGAGCAGTTGCAACTCGAGGACGACCCGTTCGTCGGTGCACCAAGGACCGACCGGCGACCGGGCGGACGATCCGACTGGCCGGCGCGCTGGATCCGGGCCGCGGAGAGCGGCGACGTGGTCACCGAATGGCCGGCGCGGTGGATCCGGGCGGCGGAGAGCGGCGACGTGGTCACCGAATGGCCGGCGCGGTGGATCCGGGCGGCGGAGAGCGGTGACGTGGTCGGGTTCCGGCTGCGGGTCGACTGCGCGGAGCCGGGTGAGGTCGTTGTCCACGTGTCTGCCGACGAGCGGTACGAACTGTGGGTCGACGGTGACCTCGTCGGCCGTGGCCCCTCGCGAGGCGAGGTCAGCCACTGGTCGTTCGAGAGCTACCGTCTGCGGTTGCCCGCCGGCGGCCACTGGCTTGCTGCCCGGGTGTGGAGCCTCGGGGACGACGCACCACTGGCGCAGCTGAGCCTCGGCGACGGTCCCACCTTCCTCCTCGCCGCCGAGCCCGTCCGCGGCCAACACCTTGAACTTGCCACCGGCACGGCGCCCTGGCAAACAGCCGCACTCCCCGGCCACGGCCGCCGCTCCAAAGGCGACGGCTACGGCTGCGGAGCCAGACACACCACCGACGGCCGCACCTATCCCTGGGGCTGGCAAACCAACACAGACAACCTCACCTGGTCCCCAGCCAAGCCCAGCGGCGCCCCCGGACGACCAAGCGACGGCGCACGACTGAGCCCGGCAAACGCGGCAGACGCGGGCGGCGCGGCAGGCGGGGGCGGCGCGGCAGGCGGGGGCGGACCAGGCGGACCGGGCGGAGCGGGCGGACGGTCTGGTGGCGGTGGGCGGTTGTTGGTGCCGGGGCGGTTGCCGGCGGCGGTGCAGCGGTGGGTTGGTGGGGCTCGGGTTCGGCATGTTGCGGAGCATCTGGTGGGACGACCGACTCGTGACTGTGTCGTGGATCCGGCGGATCACCTGGACGATGAGGCCGGCGATTGGCAGGGGCTGCTCAGCGGTACCGCGCTCGTGGTGCCGCCCGCGACCTGTCGGCGGGTGTTGATCGACCTCGACCAGTACGTCTGCGCCTACCCCGTCCTCGACCTGGAGGGCGGTCGCGATGCCGAAGTACGACTGCACTGGCAGGAGTCCCTCTACGAGACGGATCCCCAAGCAGGTAAAGGACATCGCGACGTTGTCGCCGGCAAGCTGTTCGGCCGGCCAGGGCTCGTGGAAGACGGCATCGGTGACCTCTTCATCGCAGGCGGCGGCCGCGAGCACCACAGCACCCTGTGGTGGCAGTCCGGCCGCTACGTCGAGCTCCTCATCACCACAGCGACCGAACCGCTCACGATCACCGGCCTGCGGTTCCGCGAAACCCACTACCCGTACGAGAACCGCACCGCCTTCACCGCCAGCGACCCACGGCTCGCCCAGATCGGCGAACTCGCCTTCCGCACCCTGCAAGCCTGCAGCCACGAAACAACAATGGACTGCCCGTACTACGAACAACTCCAGTACGCCGGCGACACCCGCCTCCAGTGCCTGGTCGCCTACGCCACCACCGGCGACGACGCGCTAGCCCGCCAGGCACTGCGCGCCTTCAGCCGCAGCCAGGGCGAGAACGGGCTGGTGCAGTCCCGGACACCGTCCCGGCACGCCTCCCCCATCCCGCCGTTCACGCTGTGGTGGGTGGCGATGGTGCACGACTTCGCCCTGTGGCGCGGCGACCTGGCCTTCGTCACCGAACTCATGCCAGGCGTCCGCGCAGCCCTCGACGCACACCGCCGTACCGTCGACGACCGCGGCATCTTCCACGCGCTGCACGGCTGGAACTTCACCGACTGGGTGCCGGGCTGGGACGCCGGCACCCCACCTGGCATCGTCCAGGACGGGGAACAACACCCCGACTGGCCCGGCCCGGGACGCGGCGTGTCCGCGGTCCTGCAACTCCAGCTGGCTCTGGTCGCACGGCAGGCCGCCGACCTGGAGTCCTGGGTCGGCACTGCCGCCGGATACTCACAGCTGGCCGACCAGCTCGTCGAAGCCGCCGACGACGCCTTCTACGACACCGACCGCGGGCTGTACGCCGACGACCTCGCGCACAGCGCGTTCAGCGAGCACGCGCAGTCGCTGGCACTACTCGCGGGAGCGAAGTACGGCGAGACCGCCGTCCGGACGATGCTCCAGGAGCCGGCCGGTGCCCTCGCGCGGACGACTGTGTACTTCGACCACTACCTGTTCGAGGCACTACAGCGGATCGGCCGGACCGATGTGCTGCTGGACCGGCTCGGACTCTGGTACGGCCTGCTGGACCGGGGCCTGCGGACCGCGATCGAGCACCCCGAGCCGACCCGCAGCGACTGTCACGCCTGGGGTGCACATCCGCTCTACCACTACATCTCGACGCTGCTCGGCGTCCGGCCAACCGCACCCGGAATGACCGCAGTCACGATCACTCCCCAGCTCGGCGGCCTCGAGTGGGCCCAGGCAACGGTACCGACACCGCATGGCCCGCTCGAGGTCCGCGCAGAGGCCGGCAGACCACCAGCGGTCGCTGCCCCACCAGAGATCACGGTGACAATCGCACCGACACTCTGATGGGGCCGCGGCCTATGGCTGGTACGGCGGCTGCTGCGGCGGGTTCTGACCGCCCTGGTTCGGGTATTGCTGCCAAGGTCCTGCCGCCTGGGCGGTGGCCGGCTTCGCGCGGAGACGGAGTACCACGAACACCCCGACCAGCAGTAGGAGCACGCCCCCGCCGCCAAGACCGGCAATCAGGGCAACCGGAGTGCCGTCGCCATCGCCTGAATCAGAGTTGCTGCCCTGGACCGGGCCGCCGGCCTCGGTCTTGTCGCCATCGCCGGGGGTGTCCGAAGCTGACGGCTCCGCGGTCGGTGTCGGCGTGATCGAGTCGCCCGAGACTGGCGTCGCCCCGTCGACGTACGTCGGCTTCCCCGCACCGGCTGTGCCTACCACGCCGACGGTCAGCGTCAGCGGGATCGTGAACGCCTTGTCGTCGTCCTTCCGGGTCAGCGACACCGCGATGTAGTACTCGCCGGGCGTCGAGGTGCCGGTGTCCTGGTTGTTGGCGCCGTTACGGTTCAGGTAACGGATCTCCTTGCTGGTGACTGCCTTGACCAGGCCACGCTTGGTGAGCACGCCCTTCGTGTACGAGCCGCCCGGCACCTTCTTGGCGAAGACGGCGTAGACGTCCTCACCGATCGGCGAGATCAGTGCGGTGTCGAGATACCGGATCCCGTCGATGGCTTCGGCGGTGGCACCGGCCATCTCCGGCACCGTGATCTGCGCCTGGATGCGCTGACCCCAATCGGCCTTGACCTTGTACAGCTGCAGCTCGCCCGGCATCAGCGTGGTCTTGTAGCTACCGGGCTGCAGCAGCGGCGCATCCGGGAAGCTCGAACCAGGAACGATCGCCCGCGGCGTCGAGCCCCGCATCGGAACCCACGTCGGGTCGTCGGCCGCCGCCGGGAGGCTGGTGGTCGACTCCACCGGCGGCTCCTCGTCGATCCGCAGCTCGTACGGCACGCCCTTGAGCTCCCGGAAGTCCTTGCCCGGGTTGACGGTCAGCACCAGCTGCTCGGACTCGGCGCACTCGTCGTTCTTCTTCTCGTACTTCGACCAGCTCGCGGCGGTCCCGGTAGCGAGGCCCTGATCTCCGTCGAACCCTCTCGGGTAGCTCCATCCACACTGCTCACCGGTGAGCGTGTTGAGCTTCACCTCGGTCTGGATGACGAAACTGCCACCTGACGGGCGCCGGAAGCTCACCCCGGCCCGCAGCGTCGAGCCCGTCATGGTCCGCTTGAGCAGGTAGTGCTTCGAGGTGCTGTCCACCCCGAACGTGTCGGAGTAGTGGCCCGGGGCAAGCTCCGGCGCGCCTTCCTGTTGGGCCGCACCCTGCACCGGCGTACCGGAGATGCGGAACGGGCGGAAGGCTCGCGTGGACAGGCGGTCCAGGCCGGCCTCGAGGTCGATGGTCGAGTCGGCGTCGTAGTAGTCGCCGCGGCCTTCTCGAGCGACGCACTGGAGCTGGGTGCGTGCCTTCCCGGCGACGCGGAACCCGACGACGTCGATCTTCAGATCGATGCCCTGCTTGGCGATCGACTGCGCCACCACACAGGGATCTGGCGCGCAGGTGGCTTCACCGTCGGAGACCAGCACGATGGTGCGCTGGCCGACCGGACCGAGATCCTTGGCTGCCTGCTGGAGCGCATAGCCGATCGGAGTCTCGCCGTACGGCTTGTACTTCGCGATCGCGGCCTGCAACTGCGGCCGGTTGTCGGTGCCGATCGGGACGGTGAGCTGCGTGTCGGAGCAGGCACCGGGCTGGGTGCGCTTGAACACAGTCGCGCCATACACCCGCAGGCCGACCTCGGCGGCCGTCGGGAGCTTGGTCACCACCTGGGTCAGGGCGGTCCGGGCCGCGGCGATCTTGGTCTGCCCGTCGCCGGCCGGCTCCTTCATCGAGCCGGACGAGTCGAGCACCAGGACGAGTTTGCCGCCGGACGGAGCAGGGTCGGCCACCGCGCTCCCGGTGGTCAGGCCGGCCAGCACAGCAGTCAGTGTGATGGCGAGGAGCGCCCAGACCGCTGGGCGGCGGCGGTGTCCCTGGTGAGTCGTCATCGTTTCCTCCAGTGAGATTCGCTGCCGCAAACACTTTCAGTTTGCGATTGCAAATGTCAAGCCGATTTGGTCTGGATATCTGCGTTCGCAGGTGCGAAGATATTTGCAATCGCGATGCGGTGGCCGACGGAAGGGGCGGACCGATGGACCAGACAGCGCACAACCTCCAGCAGCAGATCGAGCTGTACGGCGAGCCGCTCGGGGAGACTGTACGGCGTGTCCTGGGTCCACTCGGGCTGACGCAGGGCGGGCTCGCGCAGCTCATCGGCATGTCTGCGCCGATGTTGTCCCAACTGGTCAGCGCGCAGCGGGTGAAGATCGGCAACCCGGCGGTGATGTCCCGCCTGCGGGCCGCCTCGGAGCTGGCCGATCTGGCGATCACGAGCGAGATCGGGGACCACGAGATCCCGGCCGAGCTCGATCGCATCCGGCAAACCACCGGCGGACTGACAACCTCGGGATCAACCGGCCACCCGCCGAGGTCCGGCCAGCTGCCTGATGGGTTGGGGACGGTGTCGTCGGGGATCGCCGGGCAGGTGCCGGGTGGGGCCGGGGCGGATGTTGCTTCAGGCATCCATACGGCTTGGCCCGCCGGCGTGGGCGTGCGGGTGGATGACGGTGCCACGGCTCGCGCCGTCGTACGGGCGATCCAGGATCTCCTCCGCGAGGTCGCGTCAGCCGACGAGATCCAGCAAGCAGCAGCCGCCCTGGAAGCGGAGTCACCCGCGCTCGCCGAACTGCTGCTGGCCTACGGGACCGGCAGGACCGCCGACGCCCTCGCCCACTATGAGCAACATCACGGCTGAGCCCTCTATATAGCACGAGTCGAGTAGACATTCGGCCCGATCTCATCCTTTGTCAGCGTGGAATTCCGTCGCCAACTCTGCTGTTGGGTTGCCTCGGCGGGGCGGATCGTCCTGCATTCGTTGACGTTGTGAGGAGAGGCTTGTGCGCGCGTTCGGCGCTTTTCGGCGGGTTGTTGCGGTGGCGGGAGCGGTCACGCTCGCAGTGTCGATGGTTGCCTGCGGCAGCGATCAGGACAAAGCCGCGGGCGGTCCTGATCTCGGGCTGATGAAGGCCGGCACGTTGCGGATCGGGACGCTGACCGATGCGCCGCCGAACGTGTACGTGAAGGACGGCAAGTTCACCGGATTCGACAACGACCTGATCACCGCGGTGGCGGCCAAGCTGAACCTGAAGCCGGAGTTCGTCGGGACGGACTTCTCCGCGCTGCTCTCGCAGGTGAACGGCGGCCAGTTCGACCTCGGCAGCTCGTCGATCACGATCACCGAGGCACGGAAGAAGACGGTTGCGTTCAGCAACGGATACGACTTCGGCTACCTCGGTCTCAACACCACCAAGAACTCCGGCATCACGTCGTTCGACCAGCTCCAGGGCAAGCGGGTCGTCGTCGTACAAGGCACCGTCCAGGACGACTACGCGACCGGCAAGAACCTCAACCCGGTCCGCGTACCGAACTACAACGCCGCCCTCGGCCAGCTCAAGGCGGGTACGGCGGACGCCTGGGTCTCCCCCGCCGAGATCGGCGAGAAGATGGCCAAGGAGCAGGGTGGCGGCACCGTCATCCTCGCCGCCAAGGAGCTGAGCGACGCCCCGATGGCGTTCGCGGTGGCCAAGAGCAACGACAAGCTCCGCGACGCCGTCAACAAGGCGCTCGACGAGGTCATCGCCGACGGCACCTGGACCAAGCTGGTCGAGCAGTACTACCCCGGTCGCGCCGTACCGGCGAACTTCAAGCCCGGCAGCGGGTCTGTGAAGTTCACCGCCCCCAAGGCCTGAGCATGGACATCTGGTCCACGCTGAGCGACACCTTCCTCGACTGGGAGTCGATGAAGGCGGTCCTGCCCGAGATGCTCAAGGTGGGACTGGTCAACACCCTCATCCTGGCGGCCGCCTCGGTCGTGCTGGGCACTGTGCTCGGCATGATCGTGGCGGTCCTCGCCCTGTCCACCAAGCCCTGGCTGCGCTGGCCCGCGAAGATCTACACCGACATCTTCCGCGGGCTGCCCGCGATCCTGACCATCCTGCTGATCGGTCAGGGCCTGTCCCCCATCACCCGGCACTGGTGGGGCCCGAACCCGTACCCGCTCGGCATCCTCGCGCTCTCGCTGATCGCCGCCGCGTACATCGGCGAGATCTTCCGCTCCGGCATCCAGAGCGTGGAGAAAGGCCAGCTCGAGGCCGCCCGCGCGCTCGGGTTCAGCTACCCCAGCGGGATGCGGCTGGTCGTCATCCCACAAGGGGTACGGCGGGTGCTGCCGGCGCTCGTGAACCAGTTCATCGCGCTGGTGAAAGAGTCCAGCCTGGTCTACTTCCTCGGCCTGCTGGCGAGTCAGCGCGAGCTGTTCCGGATCGGTCAGGACGCGGCCGCGACCAACGGCAACCTGTCGCCGCTGCTGCTCGCGGGCATCTTCTACCTGAGCATCACCGTGCCGCTGACCCACCTGGTGAACCACTTCGACAAGCGGCTGCGCGAAGGGCGGCCGACCGAGAACAACGATGTGAAGCTGGAGGAGCTCGCGCATGCGAACCATTGAGGCCGCGAGCCTGGAGGTCGAGGGCGTCGAGCTCGCGTTCGGTACCAACAAGGTCCTGCGCGGCGTCAACCTCGCCGTACCGGCCGGCCACACCGCCTGCGTGATCGGGCCGTCGGGTTCGGGCAAGTCGACATTGCTGCGCGCGATCAACCGGCTGCTCGAGCCGGATGCGGGTGATGTGAGGCTGGGCGGCGAGTCGGTACTGCGCGGTGACCCCGACGTACTGCGTCGTCGCATCGGCATGGTGTTCCAGCACTTCAACCTGTTCCCGCACAAGACCGTGCTGGACAACATCACGCTCCCGCTCCGCAAGATCAAGAAGCTCGACACCGACACCGCGCAACAGGCGGCCCGGGAGCAGCTCGAGCTCGTCGGCCTGGCCGAGAAGGCGGGAGCGCGGCCCGGGAACCTGTCCGGCGGTCAGCAGCAGCGGGTCGCGATCGCGCGGGCGCTCGCGATGAAGCCCGAGGTGATGCTGTTCGACGAGGCGACGTCGGCACTCGATCCCGAGCTCGTGAAGGGTGTGCTCGCGCTGATGGCGGATCTGGCGCAGGCGGGGATGACGATGGTCGTGGTCACGCACGAGATGGGGTTCGCGCGCGAGGTGGCGGATCAGGTCGCGTTCATCGATCAGGGCGTGGTGGTGGAGTCCGGCGTACCGGAGCAAGTGTTCACGGACGCGGATTCGCCGCGGCTGCGGCAGTTCCTCTCGCAGGTGCTGTAAAAGTCACCTCTGGCGCATTTGGTTGCCGAGGGCCACTATGGAGACAGGCCCGGGACCGGGTCGACCATGGCTGGGGGATGGTTGTGGTGAGAGATCTTCGGTTGATGATCTCGACGGCGCTCGCCGTCGGGCTGACAGCGACGCTGGGCCTGACGGTGAGCACCGAGCCACGAGCCACCGCCACCGCGGCTGCGCCCGTCCAAGCCACGGTGAAACAGCAGGTGGCGAGGCCGAAGTGGGTCTATCTCACCTTTGACGACGGGCCGAGCGCGCGCTACACCGCACAGATCCTGAAGATCCTTCAGGCCTACCACGTGCGGGCGACGTTCTTCGAGGTCGGCCAGAACATCAAGCGGTACCCGGCCATCACCCGGCGGGTCGATCAGCTCGGCCACAGCGTGCAGAACCATTCCTGGTCGCACCCGAACCTCACCAAGGTCAGCTGGCCCACGTTCAAGTACCAGGTCCGGACCACGGACCGCTACCTCAAGGCACAGACCGGTTACACCCCGCGCTGCCTGCGACCGCCGTACGGCGCGACGAACCGAGTGGTCGCGAAACGAGCCGCGATGCTCGGCAAGAAGCTCACGCTGTGGACCGTCGACCCGGCCGATTGGAGCCGTCCGGGTACGTCGGTGATCGTGCGCCGCGTACTGGCGAAGGTACGGAGCGGCTCGGTGGTTCTGATGCACGACGGCGGCGGCAACCGCAGTCAGACCGTCGCCGCGCTGCCGAAGATCCTGAAGGCGCTCAAGGCCCGGGGTTACCTCTTCTATCCGTTGTGGTGTCACTAGCCGGCGTCCGGTATTCGTTACTCGTTGACGCGGCAGCGGCGTGGGCGCTGGCTTTCGGCGGCGACATGCACAGGGTGGACGAGAGGAGTGAGCCACCCACCGCCCTGGGGGACGCATGGATGTTCGCTTGACCCGCGCCGGGAACCGGATGATCGGTCTGGCGATGATGATGCTGGTGAGCGCGGTGATCGGCACGGTCGTGGTCGCGGCCGCGAAGTCACCCGCCAAACCAGTCACGCCCGAACCACCCGCAGCGGCGCCGGCAGCGGCCGCACCGACCAAGACACCGCTACCTACCAAGTACGTCGTACTGACCTTCGACGACGGTCCCGATATCGAGTACACCCCGAAGGTGCTCGACATCCTGGCGAAGTACGACGCGAAGGCCACGTTCTTCGAGGTCGGCCAGAACGTCCAGAAACATCCCGAGCTGACCAAGCGCATCCACGCCGCCGGTCACAGCGTGGAGAACCACACCTGGAATCACGCCGACCTGCGCAAACTCAGCGCGACAGCGTTCCGGCAGCAGGTCATGTCGACGGACCAGGCGATCCGCGCGCAGATCGGCAGTACGCCGGGCTGCCTGCGACCGCCGTACGGCGGAGTCAGCGCGACCGTCCGGCAACGGGCCACGGCGCTGGGCAAGGACCTGGTCGTGTGGACCGTCGACTCGCGTGACTGGACCAAGCCCGGCACGGCGGCGATCGTGCAGCGTGTGGTGAAGAACGTGCACAGCGGTTCGGTGATCCTGATGCATGACGGCGGCGGGAACCGCAGTCAGACGGTCGCAGCGCTGCCGACCATCCTCAAGACACTCAAGGCGCAGGGGTACGGCTTCCGCACCCTGACCTGCTAGGACAGCGCGCTGACCAGCGGTACGACGTCGGCGATCGACTCGACGATCCGGGTCGGGCGGTACGGGAACCGCTCGACCTCGTGCTCGCCGGTGGAGCCGGACAGCACAAGCACGCTGCGCAGGCCCGCCTCGAGACCGCTGATGATGTCGGTGTCCATCCTGTCGCCGATCATCACGCTGGTCTCGGAGTGCGCCTCGATCCGGTTCAGCGCGCTGCGCATCATCAGCGGGTTCGGCTTGCCGACGAAGTACGGCGCGATGCCGGTCGCGCGGGTGATCAGTGCGGCCACCGAACCGGTCGCGGGCAGCGGCCCCTCCTGCGACGGTCCGGTCGGGTCCGGGTTGGTGGCGAGGAACCGCGCGCCGTCGGCGATCAGCCGGATCGCCTTGGTGATCGCCTCGAACGAGTACGTCCGCGTCTCGCCGAGGACGACGTAGTCCGGGTTGCGCTCGGTCAGCACATACCCGATCTCGTGCAGCGCCGTCGTCAGGCCCGCCTCGCCGATCACGTACGCCGTACCGCCCGGGCGCTGGTCGTCCAGGAACTGGGCGGTGGCGAGCGCGCTGGTCCAGATCGCCTCCTCCGGGATGTCGATGCCCGCGGCAAGCAGGCGGGCCCGGAGGTCGCGCGGCGTGAAGATCGAGTTGTTGGTGAGGACGAGGAACTTCTTGCCGGACGCCTGCAGCGCGGCGATGAACTCACCGGCTCCGGGGATCGCGCGCTCCTCGTGCACCAGCACGCCGTCCATGTCCGTCAGCCAACTCTCGACCGGTTTGTGCTCGCTCACGCGGCTCATCGTAGTGGCCTGCCCCGGAGAAATACGGAAACTGTCGGTGGAGGCGGCGAGAATGCGGCCATGGAGTTGTCCGGGTACCGAGAGTTGTGGCGAGCACACGGCGTGATGTCGCTGCTGGTGGCTTCGCTGCTCGCGCGGCTACCGATGCTCGCGACGATGGTGCCGATCGCGTTCCTCGCGAAGGATGCGAGTGGCTCGTTCCGCTGGGCCGGCGTGGTGGCCGGTGCCTACTCGATCGGTACGGCGATCGCCGGGCCGGTGTGGTCGCGGGCCGCGGATCGGCGTGGGCCCCGGGGCGTGTTGCTGGTGACGGGTCTCGCGTGGAGTGTGGCGCTGCTTGCGATCGCGTTGTTGCCGGCTGGGCTGCATCGGTTGCTGCCTGCGTTGGCGGTGATCGCGGGTGCGCTGGTGCCTCCGGTGATGCAGACGTTGCGGGCGGCCTGGCCTCGGGTAGTGCAGGGGCCGGCGCTGCGGACGGCGTACTCGGTGGATGCGACGGCGCAGGAGTTGCTGTTCATGGTCGGGCCGATGCTTGGGGCAACTGCTGTGAGCGTTGCCAGTCCGCGGCTCGGCGTACTGCTCGCGGCGGCGATGTCGGCCGTCTTCATCTGGTGGTATGCACTTCGACAACCTGAGCCGGTTGCGCACGATCACCACGCGAGGGTGACTACGCGGGAGTTGCTGTGGCATCGGTATCGGTTGCCGTTGATCCTTTCGTTCGGCCTGTGGGTGATGTCGTTCAACGGGATCTCGCTGGGGATCGTCGCGTTCGCGGATGAGCACGGTCAGCGGCTGATCGCGGGGATCTTCGAGGCGGTCTGGGCGTTCGGCAGCCTGGTCGGCGGTGCCGTCGCGGGCGCGTTGCCTGGTCGGCGTACGTCGTACCTTTGGCGGCGGGCTGCGCTGGTGTCCTTTGGGATGCTGCTGTGTGTATTTGCTACGTGGTCGCCGGTGTCGTTGGGGATCGCGTTGATGGTGTCGGGGCTGACGTTGGCGCCGGCGATCGGCGCGCTGTACGAGCGGCTGGGTGCGTTGACGCCGGATGTGGCGCGGACCGAGGTGTTCGGGTGGATGGGTAGCGCTGCCATGGGCGGCGCGGCGATCGGGGCGGCGGTGTCGGGTGCGGTGATCGAGGGGTTCGGCGTGCGGTACGTGTGGCTACTGGCGGCCGTACTCGCCGGCTTGTCGATGGTGCTGCTGCTACGCGTGCCGCCGGAGTCGGTTGCGCCCGTGCGGGCGGAGTTAGCTGGTGGTGGCTTGCTCGGCGAGGGTGCGTAGGTTCTCGACCATGGCGTTGGGGTCGTCGGCGGCGTAGACGGCCGAGCCGGCCACGAAGACGTCAGCGCCTGCTTCGGCGCACTGCTCGATGGTGTCGGCCGAGACTCCGCCGTCGATCTCGATCCACAGGTCCAGGCCGTGCTTGTCGAGCAGCTGGCGGGTACGTCGGATCTTCGGGACGCAGATGTCGAGGAACTTCTGCCCGCCGAAGCCGGGCTCGACGGTCATGATCAGGATCATGTCGAGCTCCGAGAGCAGGTCCTCGTACGGCTCGATCGGCGTCGCGGGCCTGAGCGCCATCGCGGCCCGTGCTCCCTTGGACCGGATCTCCCGCGCGGTCCGGATCGGCGCCCGGCAGGCCTCGATGTGGAACGTGACGCTCGACGCGCCCGCCTCGACGTACCCGGGCGCCCAACGATCCGGGTCCTCGATCATCAGGTGACAGTCGAGCGGCTTGTCGGTCGCCTTCGCCAGCGACTCGACCACCGGCATCCCGAGGGTCAGATTCGGCACGAAGTGGTTGTCCATCACGTCGACATGCAGCCAGTCCGCATTGGACACCGCCACAGCCTCCTCGGCCAGCCGAGCGAAGTCGGCCGACAGGATGCTTGGCGCGATCTGAATCCCCATGACGCCAATCTATCGAGCCGTCACCCGACCGGCGCTAGGTGGGCCGCATCACCCAGCGAACGGCCTCGTCGACGGACAAGACCGTCTCGAGGCCAGCGGGAAGGTCCGGACGGCGGATGATGACGACCGGAAGGTGCAGTTGGCGGGCGGCGTCGAGTTTGGCCGAGGTGGCTGGGCCGCCGCTGTCCTTCGTGACCAGGACGTCGATGCGGTGTTCGCGGAGAAGCGCCAGCTCGTCGGCGAGCGTGAACGGACCGCGGGCGAGGATCAGCGTGCACCACGTCGGGCGGGGTTCGGGAGCGTCGACGCAGCGGGCGAGGGTCCAGAGTCCGGTGGTGGCGAAGGCGTCGAGGCCCTGCCTTCCGATCGTCAGGAAGACCCGCGACCCTAGACTCGGGAGCAGGTTAGCGGCGGTGGCTAAGTCGGCCCAGTGCCAGTTGTCGTCGGGACCTTGAGTCCAGCCCGGACGGCGAAGTACGAGCAGCGGTACGCCGGTCTCGCGGCGTGCGGCGGCTGCGTGCGCGGTCATGGTCGCGGCGAACGGATGCGTCGCGTCGATCACAGCGTCGACCGGATGCTCACGAAGCCAGTCCGCGAGACCGTCCGCGCCGCCGAACCCACCCGTCCGCACCTCCCCGACAGGCAGACGGGCCTCCGTCGTCCGTCCCGCGAGCGAAGAGATCACGCCGACCCCCGCACCGACGAGCACCCGCGCAAGCTCGCGCGCCTCCCCGGTCCCTCCGAGCAGCAGAACCTTCATCGGCTGCGGTCGGCTGAATAGAGATGGCTGTCTCGGAATGTTGTTGCCGAGAGCACCTTTCCGACGATGATCACCGCGGTACGACGGATGCCCGCGGCCTTCACCTGGTCGGCGATGTCGGCGAGCGTTCCCCGCACGATCACCTCGTCATCGCGGGACGCACGGGCGACGACAGCGGCGGGGCAATCGGGGCCGTAGTTCGGGACGAGTTCGTCCACGACGCGGTCGATCTGCTGGACGGCGAGGTGGAGGACGAGGGTTGCCTGCGACGCGCCGAGGGTTGCGAGGTCCTCGCCGGCGGGCATCGCACTCGCGCTGCCGGCAATGCGGGTCAGGATGACGGTTTGGCCGACCTCGGGGACGGTCAGTTCGCGGGCGAGAGTTGCTGCCGCGGCGGCGTAGGCGGGTACTCCGGGCGTGACGTCGTACGGGATGTTCAGGGCGTCGAGGCGGCGCATTTGTTCGGCCATCGCGCTGAAGACGGACGGGTCGCCGGAGTGCAGGCGGGCGATGTCGTGGCCGGCGGTGTGGGCGGCGGAGAGTTCGGCGATGATCTCGTCGAGATTCAGGTTCGCGGTGTCGATCTTGCGCGCGCCGGGCGGGCAGTGGTCGAGGAGCTCGACGGGGACGAGCGCGCCGGCGTACAGACACACCGGCGACGAGGCGATCAGATCGCGCCCGCGCACGGTGATCAGATCGGCAGCACCCGGGCCTGCACCGATGAAGTGCACCGTCATTTGGTGACGCTCCAGATCGTGACTGGCATGGCTGGGCGCCAGCCGGTCATGGTGCCGACGGGGGCTGCGCGTTGCACAGACAGGCGGACCAGGTCGCCACCGTGGGTCTTGTGCCAGGCGGCAATGAGGGACTCGGTTTCGAGGGTGACGCCGTTCGTCACCAGGCGGCCGCCGGGTTTGAGCGCGTTCCAGCAGACGTCGAACATGCCGGCCGCCGTCGCTCCCCCGCCGATGAAGATCGCGTCCGGTGACTCGAGACCGTCGAGTGCAGCGGGTGCGGCGCCTTCCACGACGGTGACTGCCCCGCCGAGCGCGGCAGCGTTGCGTTCCAGGCGCTTGGCTCGGTCAGGGTCGCGTTCGATGGCGATTGCTCGGCAGGACGGATGATGCCGGGACCACTCGATCGCAATACTGCCCGCGCCGCCGCCGATGTCCCACAACAACTGCCCCGGCACCGGGGCGAGCCGCGACAGCGTGACCGCGCGTACTTCGCGCTTGGTGAGCTGCCCGTCGTTCTCGTACGCGTCGTCGGGCAGGCCGGGCACGGTCGAGAGGACAGGGCCTTCACACTCGACGGCGATGACGTTGAGGGCATCGACATCGTCGGACCAGTCGGCGGCGGCTGCTCGTCGTACACGCTCGTTCGATCCACCGAGCTGCTCGAGAACAGTCATCGAACTGGAGCCGTAGCCGCGGGCCACCAGCAGCTGGGCGACTTCAGCCGGCGTCTGCGTACCTCGGCTGAGGATCAGCAGCTGCCGACCGGGCTGCAGGTGCGGGTGCAGGCGCTCGACCGGCTGGTTGACCAGGCTGACCACCTGCACCTGGTCCTGCGGCCAGCCGAGTCGCGCACAGGCCAGCGACACGCTCGACGGATGCGGGATGACCCGTACGGCGTCCGCGCCGAGCATCCGGACCAGCGTCGTACCGATGCCGTGGAAGGTCGGGTCGCCGCTGGCCAGTACGCAGATCCGCTTGCCGCGATGCTCTTGCAGGAGCCGAGGGAGCGATTCGGACAACGGCGAGGACCAGGCAACTCGAGGAGCATCCGGGACCAGCGCAAGCTGCCGGGCGCTGCCCATCAGAATGTCGGCTGACTCGATGGCAGCGCGGGCCGCGGGTGACAGGCCATGCCAGCCATCGGCGCCGATGCCCACGACGGTGACGGGGTCAGGCATTGCCGAGGACCTTGGTGATGGTGATTTCGATGACCACGCGCTGCGGGTTCACTCGCGGTTCCTTGTAGCGCTTGGCGTACCGCCGCTCGGCCTCCCGCACACGCTCAGGGTCGTCGCTCACCACGGCTCGCCCCTCGATCGTGCTCCAGCGCCGCCCGTCCACCTGCGTCACCGCGACCGCCGCCTCCCCGAGCCGGCGGATCGCCCGCGCCTTGTACGACGTACCCGAGCAGATCACCCGCACAAGCCCCGCCTCGACGTCCAGCGTCGCTCCCACCGGCGTCGCGTGCACAGTCCCATCCGCGCGGACGGTACTCAGCACACACAGATGCCGTTCGGTCCAGAACTCAGCCAGCCGCTCACTCAACACCCAGCGATCGTAGACAAGACGGCCCGCCCGGTGCGGTGCCGGGCGGGCCGTGGTGCGCTGGACCCCTCAGACCAGCGCGGTCTGGAGCTAGCCGATGTCGCGGCGGCGGAAGGTCGCGAACCCCGCCAGTGTGAGGGCGGCGGCGATCGCGGTCAGCCAGAGCACCGGGGTGACGGAGAAGTCGCCGCCGGGCAGCCGCGGGGTGTGGCCGTACGGGCTGAGGTTGATCATCCATTGCGGCAGGTTGAAGATCTCGCCGAACTGGCCGATCAGCAGGAACACGCCGTACAGGACCCAGCCGCCGGTCACCAGCTTCGGTGCGAAACCGAACAGGATGACGACCAGCGCGGTCACCAGCCAGATCGCAGGCAGTTGTACGGCGGCCGCCCCGAGCATCCGCGGCACCTGGCGGCCCATGTTGCCGAGCGACGCACCACTCGAGATCCCCGAGCCGAGTCCGGCGATCAGGATCAGCGCACCGGTCCCGAGCAGCGCCATCAGCACGTGGCTGCCGAGCCAGCGCGACCGGGTGACGCCGGTCGCCAACAGGGGCTCGGCGCGGAGTGCAGTCTCCTCGGAGCGGAGCCGGAGCGCAGCCTGGATGCCGAACGCTGACGCGAGCAGACCCATGACGCCCATCTCCGTCGCCAGGAACGCGTCCGTGATGCCTTCCACGCCGCCCAGCTTCTGCACCATCTCCTTGGCGCTGTCGCTGGTGACGAACCCGTCGACGTTGCTGGCGATGTTGCCGACCAGCAATCCGAGCAGCAGGAACGCGAATCCCCAGGCGTAGAACGAGCCTCGGTGCAGCCGCCACGCCAGTGCGAGCGGCGAGCGCAGCGACGCGGCAGCTCGCGGCGGACCGGGACGCGGAGGAACCAGTCCGGCGCCGAGGTCGCGCCGCCGGATCAGTGCGGTCGCGGCAGCGATCAGCACGACCAGGAACACCACCGGAATCAGCAGTACGACGAACCGGTCGCCGGCGTACGCACGGACCTGCTGCGACCACCCGATCGGCGACAGCCACGACACCCATTGGGTACCGCCGTCAGCCGACGAGTCACCGATCGCCCGCAGCACGTACGCCACGCCGAGGACGACCGCAGTCAGTCCGTTCGCGGCCCGGGCGCTCTCGGTGACCTGCGCGGTCACAGCACCCACACCGGCGAACGCAAGCCCGGCCCCGGCCCACATCAGCCCGAAGGCGAACGAGCCCTTCGTGTCCAGCCCGCTCCCCATCAACGCGAGTGCGGTGACCAGACCGAGCACGATGACGGTCCCAGCGGAGACGATCAGCGCTGCGGTCAAAGCGGCGTACCGCCCGAGGACTCCGGCGCTGAGCAGCTCCAGCCGGCCGCTCTCCTCCTCGGTGCGCGTGTGCCGTACGACGAGGATCCCGGCGAGCAATGCGACCAGCAGGGCGCCAAAAGCCGTCAGCTTGAACAGCGAGACCTCCCCGAGCGAGGACTCGTCGAAGATCCGCCCGTACAGCGACACCAGCGCCGGCGAGGCGTTCGACGTACGCGCGGCCTCGGCCAGAGCGTTCTGGTCGGAGTACAGGTCGATCGACGCCTTGGCGGACCCGGCCGCCGAGATCACGAACACGACGATCCAGACCGGGATCAGCAGCCGGTCCCGGCGCAGCGCGAGCCGCACCAACGTCCCGGTCCCGACGAAGTCGTTCATCGCACGGCCGCCTCAGCCTCAGCAGGTACGTCGTCCTCGTAGTGGCGCAGGAACAGCTCCTCCAGCGTCGGCGGCTGCGCGACGAGACTCTTGATCCCACTCGCGGACAGCTGCCGCATCACCGCGTCGAGCTGTGCCGTGTCGACCTCGCACCGGACACGGTTGCCCTCGACATCGAGGTCGTGGACGCCGGGCAGCTGCGCCAGCCCGTTCGGCGATCCGGCCAGCTCGGCGTGGATCGACGTACGCGTGAGGTGGCGGAGGTCGGACAGCGTGCCGGTCTCGACCACCTTGCCGCGGCGGATGATGCTGACGCGGTCGCACAGGGCCTCGACCTCGGAGAGGATGTGGCTGGACAGCAGTACGGTGCGGTCCTCGCGCTTGTCCTCCTCGATGACCTGCCGGAAGACCTCCTCCATCAGCGGGTCCAGACCGGAGGTCGGCTCGTCCAGGATCAGCAGCTCCACGTTCGACGCGAGCGCCGCGACCAGGGCGACCTTCTGCCGGTTGCCCTTCGAGTACGTCCGGCCCTTCTTCGTCGGATCGAGGTCGAACCGGCGCAGCAGGTCGTCGCGCTTCTTCTCGTCCAGTCCGCCACGAAGCCGGCCGAGCAGGTCGATCACCTCACCGCCGGTCAGGTTCGGCCAGAGGTTGACGTCGCCGGGGACATATGCGAGCCGCCGGTGCAGCGTGGCGGCGTCGCGCCAGGGGTCGCCATCGAGCAGCGAGACATCGCCGGCGTCACCCCGCAGCAGGCCGAGCAGGACGCGGATGGTGGTGGACTTCCCGGCGCCGTTCGGGCCGAGGAAGCCGTGCACCTCACCGGTCGCGACCTCCAGGTCGAGACCATCGAGGGCGTGCGTACTTCCGTACGACTTGTGTAGTCCAGAGACCACGATGGCTGATGTCATGATTCATAACGTACACTGTGTTCAGAAGATTGTGAATCTTGCTAACAGCTTCCTGACAGCTCAGAGGGGATGATGGGGCGGTGAGTGCACATCGAGACGACGACGCCGTCAAGCGGTACACCGAGCAGTTCGGCAACCTGCTCGCCGAGACAGGCTGGCCGCGGATGGCGGCCCGGGTGTTCGCCGCGATCCTGTCCAGCGTGTCGGGCCGGATGACCGCCGCCGAGCTGTCCGACCAACTGCAGGCCAGTCCCGCCGCCGTCTCCGGTGCGGTCAACTATCTGCTGCAGCTGCGCCTCGCCACCCGCGAGCGCGAGCCCGGCACCCGCCGCGATGTGTACGTCGTCCAGGACGATGCCTGGTACCAGACGATGATGAGCGAGGACGCCTCGCTGGTGCGCTGGTCGGAGTCCCTTCGCAAGGTCCTCGACGCCTCCGGCGACGGCACGGACGCCCACCGTCGCATCCGCATCTCACTGGGCTTCATCGACTTCATCGGCGAAGAGGTCAAGGGCCTGAGCGAGCGCTGGATCAAACGCAAGGCCGAACTGGACGCGGAGATCGACGCCGAGCTCGGCTAGAGCTCGTAGACGGTGAAGATCGTGCAGTAGATGGGTGGGGACTCCAGCCCGGGGTAGTACAGACGGCCTGCCTCGTCGGTGATCTTGAAGTACGCCGTCGACGCGCCGACCTGCGCCGGCGCCTGCAGCCGCATCGCGACGGTCACGGTCTCCCCGGCGTCTGCGTCGGGGACTCGCGAGCGGATGGGCGAGCGTAGCCAGCCGGGCGCACCCGCCGCACCCTGACGGGTCAGCCAGCGGTCGCGCCAAGGACGCTCGCCGCTGTTGCGGATCTCCCACGTCTTCTCGAACGCCTCGTCCCGGCAGACCCGGGTGCCGTCGGGGACTGTCTCCCCCACCAGCTCGGCGCGGTCCTCGGGGTGATGGTCGATCGGCACGGATCCACCGAGCAGCACCGGTTGGATGTGCCGGCGCAGGTCCCGCTGGGAGATGTCGCGACCGGCGCGTACGGCGGCGTCCAGCTCCATCAACTGGTTCACCAACGACTGGCCGGCGCCGAACGAGACGTCGTACCACTCGGTGAGCTCGCGGCTGGGCTTGGTGTGTCCGCGCTCGACCCGCGACAGGTGGCCCTTGTCCCAGCCGGACTCCGCGGCGGCGCGGCTCAGAGGTACGCCGGCGGCTTCCCGGAGCTCACGCATCCGCGACCCGATCACCACACGAAGCTGCGCAGGCCTCACACCGCACTCCGATCGTTGCGTACCGCGACTACACCGTAACCCTGCGAATCTCAACTGGTCCAGGAAATCCGCCCCGAACTGGCCCAAGGACGGCGGCCCTCGGCGACCTACCGTCGAAGCATGGGAATCATCGGACCGGCGAAGAAACACCTTCGACAGCTTGCTCACCCAGACGCCCACGATCGCCCCCGGATCGCACGCGATGGTCGCGACCGTCACCGTCCCGCCGGGCGATCCCGGATCAGGCCCGCACCGGCACTCCGGGCCCGTGTTCGGGTACGTGCTCGAGGGCGAGATCCTGTTCGAGCTCGAGGGCGAGGCACCGTACCCGATCAAGGCTGGTGAAGCCTTCTGGGAGCCGGGCGGGGACGTCGTCCACTACCAGGCTGCCAACCTGCGCACGGACATCGAGAGCAAGTTCGTCGTGTTCATGCTGTGCGCGCCCGACGTGCCGATGATGACGTACCTGGACGCCGAGGAGATCGCTGCGCGCGCCCACCTGCGCAGATGAGGGGGTCGTTGCCTACTGCGACAACGCCGGGCGGCGCTGGTTCTCTGTAAATAAGTGTCACTTCGCCAGTCGCCCAGCGAAAAGGACCAACATCATGCGTACCGCCCTCCTGCGCATCACCCTCACCACCCTGCTGGCCACCGCCGCCGCCCTCGGCACCGGCACGCTGACCGCCAGCGCCGCCACCGGGACCGTGGTCACCGACAGCGGCCAAGGCGTCGCCATCCGGTCCGGCAATGCGACCAGCTTCGGCTCGGTCGGGACCCAGCCGAACGGACCGGTCGAGATCGACTGCCAGATCTACGGCGAACCCGTCACCGGCAAGTACGGCCGCAGCCTCGTCTGGGACCACATCCCCGGCAAGGGCTTCATCACCGACTCCTACGTCAACACCGGCAGCAGCGGCCTGATCGCGCCGCTCTGCACCAGCAACCCGCGCGCCGACGCCGCCATCGCCTGGTACGCCGCGCGCAGCGGATCGACCGCATACCAGGGGTACTGCGAGATGGCCGCCGAGAACTCGTACGGCAAGACCGCGATCTGGGCCTCCGCCAAGGCCGACTGGAACGACGCCGTGGCCCGCGGGGTCGCGCATCGCGGCGACCTGAACCCGCCGAAGGGCGCCCTGGTGTTCTGGGACCTGGCCGCGCCGTACGGCCACGTCGGAGTCGCCAAGGGAGACGGCACCTTCTGGGCCACCAGCGTCAGCGGCGCGATCGGCACCCGCGCACTGCCCTACTTCAACAGCTACCTCGGTTGGGCCTGGCCCAACTTCTGATCGCGAGCACCCGGACGCGCGTCCCGCCCCTCACGCGTCCGGGTGCTCGACCCGGTCAGCGGAGGAACTTCGGAACCATCCGCCACAACAGCGCGCCCGACACGAGCCCCTCCGCGAAGCCGAGCCCCGCACCGATGCCGATAGCTGGCCAGATCGGCAGCCCCGGATGCCCGTAGGCGATCACTGGAACCGCGCCGGCGAACACCGCCGCCGCGATCATCCCGGCCACCAGCGGCAGGGTGAACTCGTCGATGAACCGATCCATCGATTTCGCCACCAGCCGGAACAGGACGAACGGCCCGAACGCCAGCACCAGCGACTGCACCGAGGACGTGCGCTTCGAGGCCATCGCGACCCCGACGGCGATGCACGCCACCACCAGCACCACGGCCGTCGTCCACGCCGCGCTTCGCGGCGTCCCCGCGGAGATCCGGTTGACTCCGCTGGAGATCGCGAAGGCAGCAACTGCTGCGACCACGACTGCGAGCGGGATCAGCATCCAATCCGCCTTGATCAGCGGATCGGCCAGTACGACGACCGTCATCGCCAGCAGCACGCCGATCCAGGGGACGGTCGATCTGGGCGCCATGCCGACAGTTATAGGGGACGCACGCCCCTCACCAGCCGGTCATGTCCGGAACATGTCATCGACCCGGTCCAACCAGTCGGCCACCAGCGCTCGATACATCGCCAGGCCAGGCCCGGGCAGCAGGTGATCCTCCTGATCCAGTACGGCGAAGGTCGCGCGCGGGTAGTCGTCGAGGATCGACCACGCGTCGGCGTACCCGGCGGTGGTGTCCTGTCGGCCGGTCACGATCAGGGTCGGGCGCTCGAAGCGGGCCGCGGGATCCTCGCGCAAGGCGTACGTCGTGACGTCGCGCTGGATGTGACCGAGGAACGCGAGGTCCGCGGCGGCCTCTGCTGCGTCGTAGTACTGATGCTGGCGTTGCCGATCCGGTGACGGGACGAGGTGTTCATCGGTCGGAAGCGTGCGTCGGGCCCGGTCGATGACGATGCCCGGTGCCCTCAGCAACAATCCGAGAACCCGGGCCGGGTCGCGGCGCACGATGCCGCGAGCGTGCAGCCCGCCGGCCGACGTACCGGCCAGCGCGAACGGCTCGCCGCCGGACAGGTCGTCGATCAGTGCGGCGATCGCGTCGAGCATGCCGTCCTGGTCGGTGATCGACGGAACGGCCGGCGACTTCCCGGTGCCTGGCGGGTCGACGTAGATCCGTCGCCAGCCCGATCGGTCTGCGAAGACCGGCTCGTGGACGGCGCGACCCTCGCCGCCGTCGCCACCCCAGCAGGGCAGGAAGAAGATCGGACGGCCGTCACCGAAAGACTCGTAGTACACAATCCGACCCTAGCCAGCGCTGAAGCCTGTCATCGAGCCTTTCTCTTGGCAGCAGAATCCGGTGGGCGTTCGCCGGACCCGCGCTTGATCAGCCCGCACGGCAGCACGATCCGCTGTGGCGGTCGGGTGTCGGCGCCGGACGCGCGATCGAGCAACAACCGCGCCGCACTCCGACCGAGCTCGGCGATGTCAGAGGCAACAACCGTGACCGGCGTCGGCAACATGTCGGCCAGCCGGAAGTCGTCGAACCCGACCACAGCCGGCTCGCGACCAAGCTCGCCGAGCGCGCGCAGTACGCCCTCGGTGAGGAAGTTCGTCGAGGCGAAGATCGCGGTCGGCGGATCCGGCCGCAGCATCACCTCGTGGGTCGCCTTCTCCGCGGCCTCCGCGTTGCCCTCGGGCAGCTGGATGACCAAGGACTCGTCGACGTCGATCCCCGCCGCCCGGTGCGCCCGCCGATAACCACGCAGCCGGCGTCCGATCGTGTAGTACGACGGGGCGAGCAGGATCGCGATCCGCTCGTGCCCCTGCGCGAGCAAATGCTCCGTGGCCAGTCGGCCACCGCCCTCGTTGTCGACCATCACGATGTCCGCGTCGATCCCGGTCGCAGGCCGGTCGACGAACACCACCGGCACCCCGGCGCCTTCCAGGAAGGCGTGATCGCCTTGGTCGGGCACGATCATCAGACCCGCGACCTGGCGACTGACGAGCTCCTGGATGGCACGCTTCTCACCCTCCGGATCCTCGTCGACGCTTCCGAGTACGACGGCGAACCCGGACTGCCCCGCGATCTCCAGCGACGACTTCGCGATCGTCGCGTAGAACGGGTTGGTCAGGTCGCCCAGCACCAGGGCCAGACTGGTCGACTTCTTCCCCGGCCGGAGCGCCCGCGCGACCTCGTTGCGCTGGAACCCGAGCTCGTCGATCGCGGCCCGGACCCGCTGCGCGGTCTCGTCCCGCACACCGTGCCCGCCGTTCACCACCCGGGACACCGTACCGAGCCCGACACCGGCCCGCCGGGCGACGTCGATCATCGTCGGCCGGGGTACCTCCGGCTTGGTTGGAAACGTTTCGGACACGGGGTTGACTTCCTTTTCGCGACACGGCATCGTCACCCAACAGTAAAACGTTGGAAACGTTACCGTCCAGGAGGCCGGGTGAATTCCTGTCCGAGCGAAGCGAGGGGAGCATGAGCAGAGTTTCTCCTGCAAAGTCCCGAGGTGGGATGAGTCGGAACGCCGGGTCCGACGTCAAGGCGGCGTACCTGTTCATCGCGCCGGCGATCATCGGCTTCCTGGTCTTCGTGGGGTATCCGCTGATCCGCTCGTTCTACCTCGCGCTGACCAAGTACAACGGCCTGACCGATCCGGTCTTCGTTGGCCTGGGCAACTTCCGGCGGCTGTTCACGACCGACCCGGCGTTCTGGCCGGCGCTGCGGGCAACGGGGTACCTGGTGGTCCTCTATGTCCCGCTCTCGCTGATCCTCGGGCTGGCGCTGGCGATGTTCTGCAACCAGCGGTTCGCCGGGGTCCGGGTGGTCCGGACGCTCGCGTACCTGCCGGTGGTGCTGCCCGCGGTCGCGACGATCACGCTGTGGAAGTTCATGCTCGACCCTCAGGTCGGGCTGCTGAACACGATCCTCGACCGGCTGGGGCTGCCGACCAGCCTGTGGTTGCAGGGCTCGAGTACGTCGATGCCGTCGGTCGTCCTGGTGATGCTGTGGGGTGTCGGCGGGACGATGATCATCTTCCTGGCCGCGCTGCAGTCGGTGCCGACCGAGTTGTACGAGGCCGCGCGCGTCGACGGTGCGAGCCCGTGGTCGGTGTTCTTCCGGATCACGCTGCCGATGATCAGCCCGATCGTGCTGTTGCAGGTGATCCTGCAGACCACGGCCGCGCTGCAGACGTTCAATCAGCCGAAGATCCTGACCAACGGCGGGCCGGGATTCAGCACCAACGTGCTGATGCTGTCGATCTACAACAACGGCTTCCCGACCCTGGGCCGGATCCCGCAGCTCGGGTACGCCTCGGCGCAGGTGTGGGTGCTGTTCATCATCATCATCGCCGTGATCGCCCTGACCGCGAAGTTCTCATCGCTCTGGACGTACAGTGACACTTCCGACTGATGCCGCTGAAGCGACCGCGTTGACGGCCGGCACCGAGCCGGCGACGAGGGCGCCCGCTGCGAAGAAACCACGCCTGATCGGTACGACGTCGTGGTACGTCGTCGCGTTCTTCATCTGCGCGGTGATGATCGTCCCGCTGCTGTGGATGATCACGATCGGCCTGAAGAGCCGGACCGCGGTGTTCGACATCCCGCCGAAGTTGCTGCCGCACGAGTGGACCTGGAGCAACTTCATCAACGGGCCGAAGGCGATCCACTTCCCGCGGCTGTTCCTCAACTCGGTGATCATCACCGCGCTCAGCGTGCTCGGTGGCGTGCTGACCGCGATGATGGCCGGCTACGCGCTGGCCCGGTTGCGGTTCCCGGGTCGCAAGGTGTGGTTCTACCTGTTCGTCGGCAGCATGTTGCTGCCCGGCGTGGTCGGGCTGATCCCGTTGTTCCAGCTCTACAAGAGCATCGGCTGGTACGACACCTGGCTGCCGCTGATCGTGCCGGCGTTCCTGGGCGGGAACCCGCTGTTCATCTTCCTGGCCCGGCAGTACTTCCTCGCGATCCCCTATTCCATCGATGAAGCGGCCAAGATCGACGGCGCCGGACACCTGCGGATCTTCGTCAGCGTGATGCTGCCGCTGACCCGGCCGGCCTGGCTGACGATGGCGATCCTCGCGTTCCAGGCGTCCTGGAACGACTACCTGAATCCGCTGGTCTACCTGTACTCGTCCGGCAAGTGGCCACTGTCGGTGGGTATGGCGTCGTTCATCTCCCCGTTCGCCGGGAAGACGCCGGACTGGAGCTACTACATGGCCACCAACCTGCTGTACATGCTGCCGCCGCTGATCATCTTCTTCGCCGCGCAGCGCTACTTCATCCAGGGCCTCGGCGCTCTCGGCAGCACGAACCAGAAATAGAGGGGATCTCCTGTGAAAAGGACATTGGGTGTGACCGCCCTGGCCTGTGCCGGGTTGCTGGCGGCAACCGCCTGCAGCGGCTCGGACTCCGGCGGCAGCTCCAGCAGCGGACCGGTCACGGTCACGGTGATGACGTGGGAGTCGGCCGAGACCAACGCCGCGATCAAGAAGGCACTGGCGGATTTCAAGGACGACAACATCACCGTCCAACTGCTCGAAACACCGAGCGGTCAGTACGGCGACAAGCTCGCGTCGCTGACCCAGGCGAAGAAGCTGCCGGACCTGTTCTGGTGCGGTAACGACACCGAGCAGCAATACACGTCGCAAGGCCTGCTGGTCGACTGGGCCGACAAGATCAAGAACGGCAACGGCGACTTCAAGTCGGACAACTTCGTCTCGTCCGCGATGGACAACTGGAAGACCGCCGACGGCCAGATGGGCGGGTTGCCGTCGCTGATGAACACGTACGGCGTCTGGTACAACGCCGACGCGTTCACCGCTGCGGGTCTTCCGCTGCCGAAGGCCGGCTGGACGTGGGACGAGATGTACGCCGACGCCGCGAAGCTCGCCAACAAGAACGGAGCGAAGTACGGCCTGGTCGCCGACCAGCTGACGTCCGGGGACGGACCGTTCACGATGAGCATGTACTCCGTGTCCGCCGGCGGTGCGCCGTTCACCGACAACGTGAACCACCCGACGAAGGCGGAGGCCGACGACAAGTACAAGGAAGGCGTCGAGAAGCTGGTCGCCGCGATCAAGAACGGTTCGGTCGCACCGCCTGGGTACGACGCGTCGAACGTGCAGTCGTTGTTCGCGGCCGGCAAGGTGCCGATGACGTTCGGCGGGCAGTGGCTGGCGGCCGGGTTCCAGACCGACAAGCCGAAGGTCAAGTACGGGTTCGCGCCGTTCCCGCAGGTGCAGACGCCGACCACGCTGTACGACTCGGTCGGCATCTGCACGCCGCAGTACACGAAGGACCAGGACTCGACGTTCAAGGTGCTCGAGTACCTCAACACCAAGGTCTGGGACGCCGTACTGCCGGCCTCCCCGGTGGCGCCGCCGGCGTACAAGCCGGCCCAGGCGAGCTACTTCGACGCGCTCACCAAGGCCCAGCAGACCACCGTCGCCGACACCGTGAAGGCCGACCTGGGCGCCGAGAAGACGGTCGGCGTCCGCTTCACCACCCAATGGGCCCAGCAGGTCGGCGACCTCACCACGGCCAACTACCAGCCCATCCTCAGCGGCAAAAAGCCGATCAGCGACCTCCCGGCCTACATCGACAAGATCAACGGCCTGATCAAGCAGGGCGGCTAGAGCCTCAAGAAGGCAATTCAGAAGTCTTCAAAGAAGCAAGAAGAACAAGAAAAGAGATAGAGAGGAATACCAAGAACAAACAATGAAAGACGAAAGATAGAGTGGGAGTTGATTGCCACGTGGCGTCCGGCGGTCCACTGACGGTCGCCACGTGCAACAGTTAGGCCGTGGGGCCGCCCGCGGGGCGGCAATAGGCCCGAACGTAGCTGGGGATCACCGGAAAGCCGAACCCGGCCAGGCACCCAACTCCCTCTCTGATCTTCGCTGTCTGATGTTCTTTGTTCTTGAGGGCCCTCAGTGCTTCCGCCGGTCCGGTGGCGGTCTGCGGATGCCTGTTCTGACGGTCACCGGAAGCCGAACTCGACCCGGCACCTAGCTCCCTCTATATTCTCTTTCTCTTTTCTTGTCTTCCCTGCTTTGTTCTTTGTTCTTTGCTCTTTTTCTTGACAGCTAGACCGCTTGCCAGAGTGAGAGGGAGAAGCGGGCTTGGGTGTCGGTCCACCAGGCGGCTGGGGTGAAGCCTGCTTTGTCGAGTTCGGCCTCGACGCCGGAGCGGTGGAACTTGGCGGAGATCTCGGTGCTGAGCTCCTCCCCTTCGGCGAACGTGACCTCGAGGTGGATCTCCGGGATCAGCACCTGCATCGCGCGGGTGGCGCGCAGGTGCATCTCGATCCACTCGTTGTCGGCGTCCCAGATCGCGACGTGTTCGAACGCGTCGACGTCGAAGTCCGCGCCGAGCTGCCGGTTGATGACCCGCAGCACGTTCTTGTTGAACTCCGCGGTGACGCCGGCTGAGTCGTCGTACGCCGCGACCAGCGTGGCGGGATCCTTGACGAGATCCGTGCCGAGGAGCAGCCACTCGCCGGCCTCGAGGACATCGCGGATCGAGGTGTAGAAGGCCTCGCGCTCGGCCGGGATCAGATTGCCGATCGTGCCACCGAGGAAGGCGACGATCCGCGGCGGTTCACCGGGCAGCTTGTCCAGGTGCGCGGTGAAGTCGCCGACCACGCCGTGTACGTCGAGCGTCGGGTAATCGACGTTGATCGCGTCGGAAGCCTCCCGCAGCGCGGACTCCGAGACGTCGAGCGGTACGAAACTGGTCAGCGTGCCGCGGTCGCGCAGCCCGTCCAGCAGCAGCCGGGTCTTCTCCGACGATCCGGATCCGAGCTCGACCAGCGTGTGCGCCTTGGTGATCGCCGCGATCTCACCGGCCCGGGCGCGCAGGATCTCCCGCTCGGCCCGGGTCGGGTAGTACTCCGGCAGGCGGGTGATCTCCTCGAACAGCTCACTCCCCCGCGCGTCGTAGAACCACTTCGGCGGCAACCACTTCGGCGTCGCCGACAGCCCCGCCCGAACGTCCTCCCGCAGCGCACGAGACACGTAGTCCGGGGTCAGATGTACGTCGATGAGGGTCACTCTTGTCCTTCCATCGGGGTGATGTGCAAGGTCGTGGCGGTAGCCACCAGCAGTGAACGATCGGGTACTTCGGTCCACTGGTGGGGACCGAAGTGCTCGGAGCTGACGGTCACGGAGTCGGCGGTCCGGTGAACGTGCAGGGAGTGGGTCCAGGTGGTTGCGATCAGTTGCTCGCCGTCGGTCAGCAGGACGTTCAGCCGAGAACCGGGCGCGGCCGCCTCGACTTCTTGGACGACGGTCGCGACCGCGTCGGCCGGCGGGACGCCTTCGGTCAGGCGGTTGGTGATGAGCGCCCACAACAGCGCCGAGTCGACCGAAGCGTCGAGCTGGAGCAGGTCCGCGACCGGGAGCCGCTCAGCCAGCTTCAGTGTCGAGTCGGGCCAGCCGGGGATCCGTCCGTTGTGACTGAACAGCCAGTTGCCGTGCACGAACGGCGCGACCGCCGCTTGCCCGTACGGCATGTTGACCGTCCCGTTCCGGATGGCGGCGATGACTGCGCCGGAGCGGATCGAGCCGGCCAGACCGGGGAGGTTCTCGTCGGTCCAGATCGGTACGTTCCGCCGGTACCGGACCGGGCCGCCGGACACGACGACATCACCCTCGGGGTACCAACCGAGGCCAAAGCCGTCGGCGTTGACCGAGCCGCCGCCGCGCATGTCGGCGGGGGCCCAGCTCTGTTCGTAGAGCGAGTGGTCGGGGTCGAGGACGAGTGACGCCAGGGTGACCGGCGGGCCGAGGTAGGCCAGATGGCGGCACATCAGTCGTGCAGCTCCTCGGGGCGCGGGTCGCGGGCGCAGCGGAAACCGGCAAAGATCTGCCGCCGGATCGGGTAGTCCCAGTTCCGGAAGGTGCCGCGGGCAACGATCTCGTCGGTGCCGAACGAGCCGCCGCGCAGTACCTTGTAGTCGGGCCCGAAGAACACCAGCGAGTACTCGTCGTACGGCCACGCGCGGAACCCGGGGTACGCGTGGAAGTCGCTCGACGTCCACTCCCAGGTGTCGCCGATCAGCTGCTCGACGCCCAACGGCGACGCACCCGCCGGGTACGCCCCGACCGGCGCCGGCCTGAGGTGCCGCTGGCCGAGGTTCGCGTGCTGCGGCCCGGGCGACTCGTCACCCCACGGGAACCGCCGCGTCCGGCCGCTGGCCGGGTCGAACCGGGCCGCGAACTCCCACTCCTCCTCGGTCGGCAGCCGCTTCCCGGCCCACTTCGCGTACGCCTCAGCCTCGTAGAAGCACACATGCATCACCGGCTCGTCCAACGGCAACCGCTCCCGGTGCCCGAACCGCAGCCGCCACCACTCCCCGTCCTGCGACTCCCAGAACCGCGGCGCGACCAGCGAAGCCCTCTGCACGTGCGCCCATCCGGCGTCGGACCACCACTGCGGATCCTGATACCCACCGCCGAGCACGAACGCCAGGTAGTCCCCGTTCGTCACCGGGACCGTGTCGATCACGTACGGCGCCACGTACACCGCATGCGCCGGCCGCTCGTTGTCCAGCGCCCACGGCTCGATCGACGTACCCATCTCGAACACACCGCCCGGGACGAACACCTCCTTGCGGCTCAGCTCTCGCCCGGGAGGCGGCGGTGGCGCGTCGAGCACCGGACCACCGGTACGGAGCTGGTGCGTCGCGAGCATCGTCTCGTCGTGCTGCTGCTCGTGCTGCGTGATCATGCCGAACGCGAACGCGTTGTCGACCAGCTCCCGCCCGGCGTCGAACTTCACGTGGTCCAGCACGTCCATGACCTTGTCGCGTACTTCGGTCACGTACGCGCGGGTCTCGGACGGGCCGAGCAGCGGCAGCGCAGGCCGCTCCGCGCGCGGATGCTGGAAGGCGTCGTACAGCTCGTCGATGTCCTGGCGCAGCGGCTCGCGGCCGCCGACGTCGCGGACCAGCCAGAGCTCCTCCTGGTTGCCGATATGCGCGTAGTCCCAGACCAGCGGTGACATCAGCTTGGAGTGCTGCCGGACCAGGTCGTCGGTGTCGACCGCGTCGGTCAGCTGGACGGTCCGCGACCGGGACCGCTCGAGTTGCTCGCCGACGAAGGTGCGCAGGCCTTCCGGTGACAGATCTGATAGTTGGTGATTCACGAAGCTCGCCTTCCGTGGGTGTCGTCGACGATGCGCTGCAGCCGGGTTGCGACGGCAGCGATGAGTTCGGGATCCGCACCGGTCCGGTCGAGCACCTCGGTGGCCAGGTCGACCACGTCTCGCGCGGCCTGCAGGACCAGCTTGTCCTCCAGCCCTTCGCGGGCCGCCGGGAACCAGCGGCCGGCTGCGGGCTCGGCCGCGGCCAGCACCTGGTCCATCGGAGCGGACATCAGTGCGGTGAGCAGCAGGGTCGGGGCGATCCACCCGTCCCCCGGCTGCGCGTCGAGGTAGCGCACCTCGAGATACCCGCGCGGCCGGACCGGCGGGAACAGCGTGGACAGGTGGTAGTCCAGGTCGTCGTACGTCGGTCTGTCGCCGGGCAGCTGTCCGTCTGCCCAGGCACCGAAGGTCAGTCCGGTCGGTGCGTCCCAGGTGTCACCCCGGCGGAGGCAGAGGACCGGTGCCTCCATCGCCGTCCGCGCCCAGGCCGCGGCCGGGTCGCCGTCGAGTGGCGGCGGCTCGGTGAACGGGGCACAGGTCCCGAAGGTCGCCTCGGTCCGGGCCGAGGCCCACCCGGTGTCCGAACCGGCGCGACGACGGGAGTTGGCGAAGAGGCCGACGAGGGCGGGACCGAGATCGTGCAGAGCGCGCCAGCGCAGCGCGGTCTGATCGGTCTCGCCGGCGTCGAGGCAGATCTGCAGGCCCGCCGTACTGCACATCATCCGCGGGCCGTGCGGTCCGAGCCGCTGGAATGCGTGTTCCATCGCCGCGTAGCGCGGGACGGTGAGGATGCGGCGGGGTGCGCGGAAGGCGTCCAGGCCGTAGTCGCCCGGGATCAGGTCCGCGTCGAGAAGGAGCGCCGTGAGCTCGGCGGCGTCGGCGGCGGTGTCGTCGATCAACCGGGGAATCGATTCCGCCGCGGGCACTGAGATCTCTACCTGGCCACCGGGCTCCACGGTGACCAGAGCGCCCCGGCTCAGCGGCAGTTGCGGACTGCCTCTCACCAGGGTCGCGGGGGCGTGCAGCCCCAGGGCTTTGCTCAACCGGCCGGCGTCGAGGGGCCGGTGCGGATCATCCGCGTGATGCACCGTCCACTCGAGCTCGACGCCGAACAGCCGAGGTGGACCGTGCTTGAAACAGACCATCGCGACGTACCCCTCCGCCTCGGCCCGGGAGCCGATCGGAGTCGTCGCCGGAGAACCACCGGGCGAGGTCACGTCAGCGAACCTAGCTCCGGGTCAGAGGCTGGACAACCGACCAGAAACTTACCGATCGGTGACGCCTGGGCAGCGGATCGACTCATGCCCGCCATGTTCCCCGCGGCCACCGACACTTTCTGGCCGGATCAGGACAGCGCATTTCGCTCTGAGCGAAACGCCGTCGGAAGGTCCGCGATCCGCCTTGGTTAGGGTCTGGGGGTGACTCTGACTCGGTGGCACGTCGGCCCCTGGACCACTCGCGGCACTCGTCCTGGCGAGCCGCTCGAGCCCGGGCGGAAGCGGACGCCGGACGAGCTGAACTTCGACGTGGTGGGGCTGGCGCGGATCCTCGGGCGGCGGTTGTCCGGGCGGGAGGAGCTGCAGGTCCGGATGTGGCAGAACGAACTGCGGCCGACGCACACGCGACTGGTCGGAGTACACACGCTGGCCGACCCGTCCAACGCCCAGCTCCTCCAGGACACCGCCCAGCAGGCCCTCGCCTGGCTGGCCGAGCGTGCACCAGCTGGCTATCAGTTCGTCCTGACAGACGCCGTCGAGCTGCGACCGGTGCTCGACCCCGACGCAGAGGTGGTCGCGGTTGAGGCGGTTGTCGAGCTCGCCGGCGTGGACCTCCCAGCGGCGCGACTCGCGGCGGCTCATGTACGACGTGCCGCGTCAGGCGCCTGGTACGCCGGGGACGCCGTCTGCAACTGGTCCGGCCCGCACGAGTCAGCCGAGGCCGCAGTCACCGCCGTACAAGCAGCACGAGACGAACTGGTCGAGCAGTTGCGCGCGGCCGGCCGGGACGAGTTCGCGGCTACCGCACCTCGGTGGCCGGCTGTTCCGGTTGAACCTGCCTAGACAGGTGCTTGCGGAGGAAGGTCAGCTCGGCTTCCACAGTCTGTTCGTGGGAGTCGAGGAACGGGGCGTAGTGGCCGCCGGGGACTTTGAGGACGGTGCTGTTCGGGGTTTGGGCGGCGGCTTTCAGAGTGGGTGCGGCGAGGGCTGATTGGTCGTCTTCGCAGACGACGTACAGGAGTGGGTAGCGGACGCTCGGGGCGTACTTGATCGGGCGGTAAAAAGCGGCCGGGAAGACGGAGCGGGCGGCGAGGGTCTGTTGCCAGTCGCGGTAGCGGTTGTCGGGGTCGAGAGCCTCGTCGGTCTGTTGCGCGTCGGGGGTGTTGAGGAGGGCGACGGTGCCGGGCGGACCGGCTAACGCGACCAGTCTGGGTTTGCGGCCGAACAGAGCGCCGAGGTTGTCGAGGAGGGCGCGGCCGACCAGGCGGAGGGCGGCTGCGGGGGTTTGGTAGCGGGACGCATTCCGGGTGACGGTCGGGCCGTCGACGTTCGCGGACTGGGCGATGGCGGCGGAGATGCCGAGGTCTTCCGAGGCGAGCTGGAGGATGTAGCCGCCGGGGAGGGAGAACGCCCAGATGGCCACGCGCTCCACGCCCGGCAGCGTGGCGGCGCATGAGATCGCGGCCCGCCAGTCGTCGAGCTGGTCGGGGATCCGGGCGACCTGGCGCGGTTCGCCGGCGCTCTCGCCGAAGTTCCGGTGGTCGAAGGCCAGCACGCTGAACCCGGCCGCATTGAACCGCTCCGCGAAGCGGTCCGTCCCCGGCTCCTTCGTCACTGCGAAGCCGCCGGTCATCACCACGCACCCACCGTTGGTCCCCGGGTAGTGCCAGGCCGCGCACGCGACCCCACCACTGATGAAGCTCACTTTCTCGCGCATGAGAAAAGTGAACCACGTGGTTCGCAAACTGTCTACGCCTGTTCTTCACGCTCCAGTGCGCGGGTCAACGCCGCCAGCCCGGCGTCGATCCCGGCCGCGTCACCGCTCGTCCGCCACTCGATCAGGAACCCGCGGAGGGTGGCGAGGATGAACTCGGCCACCTCTTGCCGGCGCTGCTCGGACCACGACTCCGGGCAGAGTGACAGCAGCGTGGGCAGGTACTGGCGGGAGGCCGTCCGCGCGAGGTCGGCGTACCGTCCGGCGTCGTACATCGCGAGCCCGATCGCCTGGTCGAGGACCCACGACTCCTCGCCGATGAGCGTCGGCCACATCGAGCGCACGCGGTCGGCGAGACTCCGGTTGTCTGGGCCTTCGGTCGCGGCGGCGAGGGCGCGGGTGATGCGGCGTTCGCGGAGCTGGAGGACGGCTTGGGTGAGGAGGTCTTCGGCGCCTTCGAAGTGGTAGAGGAGGACCTTGTGGGTCGTACCCGCCGCTCGTGCCGCGCGGCGGAGCGAGAAGTCGACCAGGCCGTTGGTACCTAGTTCGTCGGCGACCTTGTCCAGCAGTTCGCGGCGCCGCGCCTCACCCCGCGGCGATTTCACCGACCGTCGATACCCCGCACGTTCCTCAGTCACGGGGCCAGTATCTAGGTGAATGATGCGACGAGGTAGCCGACGCCGTACGGGGCGGCGTTGTAGGTCAGATCGGCGGTCAGCGCGGTGCCTTCTAGTGCTCCGGCGAGGACTTGCCAGGGGGCTCGGCCTGCGGCTTGGAGTTCAGTGGCCAGGTCCGGGTCGAGGGCTTTCAGTACGTCGAGATCGCTGCGCTGCAAGGCGGTTGCGACGGTGGTGTCGAAGATCTCGGCGCGGGGGTGGAGGTGGACCGGTGAATGCTCGCTCCGGCGCGCCGAGCCGTCACCCATCACCAGCAGGCCGACGCGGTCGTTGCCTGCAGCAATCTCCCGGCCGAGCCAGATGCAGTCGTCCGGCGTCGCGGTTGTCGGCACGGCGACATACGTGCGCGGCAGGCCGGTCGCCTTGGACTGCTCGAGCAGCCAACCGCCCATCGCCAGGGAGAGCGGGAGGACAGGATCGCCCGAGCCGAACCGCACGCCGGGCGCACCGTAGGCCGCAAACGAGCCGCCTGCGGCGGCGGGATAGGTGGCGGGCGTCAGGTGGGGGGCGGAGGTTGAGGGAACGGCGGAGGACGAGCGGGCCGCGCGTGCTGCGGCGGACGACACGGCGGGTGGCGTCGGCGCGGAGCCGATGACTACGACTGCTGACGCGACCGACAGCGTGTCTATTGCGGCTAGGCAGGCGGCTCGCAGCTCGTCCAGGTCGGGGGCGGCACCGGAGGCGACTTCGGGGACCAGGAGGGGCGGGTGGGGGCAGACCGCGGCCGCGACTACGGACACGGGTCAGGCCTCTCGGGTGTAGCGGAAGAAGAGGTAGTCGTCGCTGGCTTGCAGGGTCGACCTCAGCTTCATCTGGCGGGTGAGGGTGGTTGGGAGACCTGCTGTGATGCGGCCGGAGCCAGGGCCGGCCAGGAGTGGGGCGAGCGCCAGGCACAGTTCGTCGACCAGATCCGCCGCCGTGAGTGCGCCCAACAGGTGCGGTCCGCCCTCACACAGCACCTGCGGCATCCCGCGCGCGGCGAACTCCTCGACGACCGCCTGGAGGTCGACCTCACCGGCACCCAGGACGATCAGGTCCGCGACCTCGCCCAGCGCCTCCCGCCGCTCCGCCGGTGACGCCTCGTGGGTGACGACGATCGGCCGTACGGCGGACTGGAACACCGGGTTCACCGGGCTCAACTCGAGCCGCGACGACACGATCGCCAGCGTCGGGTTCTCCGCCAGCCCCGCCGCCGTGCGCCACTCCCGCGCCGCCTTGGACAGCCGCAGCGGGTTGTACCCCTCGTCACGGATCGTCCCCGCGCCGACCAGCACCACGTCCGCCAACCGCCGGACCATGCTGAACACCCGGCTGTCGGAATCGCTCGACAACGCCTTCGACTTCCCGTCGATCTCGACCGCGCCGTCCAGGCTGCTGACGAAGTTCGCCCGCAGATGCGGCGTCGACCGGTCCTCGACCTCGTAAACCGCGATCAGTTCCTCGTCGGTCAGTTCGTCGAGTCCACGCATCAGGCCAGGCTCCTTCGGGTTCCGGCGGGCTGCGCACTGCCCCGCAGTACGGCGATGAAATCGAGCGCCTGACGAGCAGCGGGTACGTCGTGCACCCGGAAGACCCGCGCACCGAGCCAGGCGGAGATGCTCAGCGCCGCCAGCGTCCCGTTCCCGCGCTGACCCGGCGGCAGCTCCAATGTCTCGCCGATGAAGTCCTTGTTCGACACTGCGACCAGGACCGGCCAACCGGTCGCAGCCAGCTCGTCGAGGCGGCGGGTCAGCTCCAGCGACTGCAGCGTGTTCTTGCCGAAATCGTGCGTCGGGTCGATCAGGATCCCGTCCGGCCGTACGCCGGCCTCGACCGCCCGGTCCGCAAGCGCGGTCGTCGTACGGATCACGTCGGCCACTACGTCGTCGTACGCCATCCGGTGCGGGTCCGTGCGGGGTGAGAGACCGCCGACGTGGCTGCAGACCAGTCCGGTCCCGAACTCCGCGGCGGCGTACACCAGATCCGGATCGGCACCCGCCCAGGTGTCGTTGAGCAGGTCCGCGCCGGCCTCGGCGACCCGGCGGGCGACGCCGCTACGGTACGTGTCCACGCTGATCACCAGCGACGGATGGCGGGCCCGGATACCGGCCACGAAATCCACGGTCCGGCGGAGTTCCTCATCCTCGCTGACGGGTTCGCCGTACCCGGCCTTCACGCCACCGATGTCGACCAGGTCGGCACCGTCCGCGACCGCCTTGTCGATGGCCTCGTACGCCGCATCGGTGGCGAACGTCGCGCCGCGGTCGAAGAACGAGTCCGGCGTCCGGTTGATGATCGCCATCAGCGCGAACTCACCCACCCCGAACGACCGGCTGCCCAGCCGGAGTACCCCGTCGCGCTCGCCAGTCACCCACCGACTGTAACGGGGGCCGCCGCGTACATGCCCTATCAGGTGCCGCGATCGCCACATATCCTATAGGATTCCCTTCGACAGTCCCGCCCACCGCTGCAGATCGGGTTCTCGATGCCACGATTCACCGAGTTCGAGACGTACGACGTCCGCTTCCCCACGTCGCTGGACCTGGACGGCTCCGACGCGATGAACACCGATCCGGACTACTCCGCGGCGTACGTGATCGTGCGGACCGACGCCGGCGACGGGCTCGAGGGACACGGTTTCGCGTTCACGATCGGCCGGGGCAACGATGTCGAGACCGCGGCGATCGAGGCGCTCCGCGACCACGTCGTCGGGCTCGACCTGAACACGACGCTGAACGATCTCGGCGGGTTCTGGAAGTCGCTCGTGCACGACTCGCAGCTGCGCTGGCTCGGCCCGGAGAAGGGCGTCATGCACATGGCGATCGGCGCGGTCGTCAACGCGGTGTGGGACCTGGCCGCCAAGCGCGCCGGCGTACCGCTGTGGAAGCTGCTGTCCGACCTGACCCCGGAGCAGATCGTCGACCTCGTCGACTTCCGCTACCTGACCGACGCGCTGACACCGGACGACGCGCTGGAGATCCTCCGGAAGGCGAAGCCCGGGCGGGCGGAGCGGGAGGCGGTACTGCGCGAGCGCGGTTACCCGGCGTACACGACGACGCCCGGCTGGCTCGGGTATGACGACGCGAAGCTGGTCCGGCTCTGCCACGAGGCCGTCGCGGACGGGTTCACCCAGATCAAGCTCAAGGTCGGCGCGAACCTCGACGACGACATCCGCCGGATGCAGCTGGCCCGCGAGGCGGTCGGGCCGGACATCCGGATCGCGGTCGACGCCAACCAGCGCTGGGACGTCGCGGACGCGATCAGCTGGGTCGGGGCGCTGGCGCCGTACGACGTCTATTGGGTCGAGGAGCCGACCAGCCCGGACGACATCCTCGGGCACGCGACGATCGCGCGGGCGATCGCGCCGATCAAGGTCGCGACCGGTGAGCACGTGCAGAACCGGGTGATCTTCAAGCAACTGCTGCAGGCCGGCTCGCTGTCGGTGCTGCAGCTCGACTCGGCGCGCGTCGCGGGCGTGAACGAGAACATCGCGAACCTGCTGCTGGCGGCGAAGTTCGGCGTACCGGTGTGTCCGCACGCGGGTGGGGTAGGACTGTGTGAGCTGGTCCAGCACCTGTCGATGTTCGACTACGTCGCGGTGAGCGGATCGATGCAGGACCGGGTGATCGAGTACGTCGACCACCTGCACGAGCACTTCCTGGACCCGGTCGTGATCCGGGACGGGCACTACGTGGCACCGGTGCGGCCCGGGTTCGGCGCTGAGATGGACGCTGAGACGCTGACCGACTTCCGGTACCCGAGTGGCAAGATCTGGACTGACCTGGCAGAGGAGAAGAAGTGACGGATTTCGCCGGCCTTCGGGCCGTGGTGACCGGTGGTGCTTCGGGGATCGGCCTCGCGGCGGCGCAACTGCTCGCGGCGCGCGGTGCCCAGGTGGTCGTGTTCGATCTGAAGCCTGAGGTCGACGCACCGCTGACCGGGATCGCCGCGGACGTCACCGACGACGGCTCGATCCGGGACGCGGTCGCGGCCGCGGCGCTGCAGCTCGGCGGGATCGACATCGTGGTGAACAACGCCGGTATCGGCGCGCAGGGCACGGTCGCCGCGAACGACGACGACGAGTGGCACCGGGTGTTCGACGTGAACGTGGTCGGGATCGCCCGCGTGACCCGGGCCGCGCTGCCGCACCTCCGCAAGTCGGAGTCGGCCGCGATCGTCAACACCTGCTCGATCGCCGCGACCGCCGGCCTGCCGAACCGTGCGCTGTACTCCGCGAGCAAGGGCGCCGTCCTCGCGCTGACGATGGCGATGGCCGCGGACCACGTGCGCGAGGGGATCCGGGTGAACTGCGTGAACCCTGGTACGGCGGACACGCCCTGGGTCGGCCGGCTGCTCGACGTCGCAACCGACCCGCAGGCCGAGCGGGCCGCGCTCGAGGCTCGGCAGCCGATGGGTCGGTTGGTGTCGGCGGACGAGGTCGCGAACGCGATCGCGTACCTGGCCAGCCCGTTGTCGGGTTCGACCACGGGTACGGCGCTGGCCGTCGACGGCGGCATGCAGAACCTGCGGCTCCCGGCGGCGCGCTGATGAAGCTCTTCCCGGACGACCAGCGCGTCGGGCTCGGCGGCGCGCCGCTGGGCAACCTGCTCGGCGAGGTCAGCGACGTCGAGGCCATCGCCACGGTCAATGCAGCGTGGGACGAGGGTTGGCGGTACTTCGACACGGCGCCGCACTACGGTCTCGGACTGGCCGAGGAGCGACTCGGCGCCGGGCTGCGGGACAAGCCGCGCGACTCGTACGTGCTGTCGAGCAAGGTCGGGCGGATCATCTACCACGCCGACGAGGCTGCGACGGACGACGAGGGGTTCGCTGTCGACACGACGCGTCGGCGGCGGTGGGACTTCAGCCGGGACGGCGTACTGCGGAGCATCGAGGACTCGCTGCAGCGGATCGGGACCGATCGGCTCGATGTGGTGTTCGTGCACGACCCGGACGATCACTACGAGGAGGCGGTCGCGACCGCGTTCCCGACGCTGATCGAGCTCCGCGACCAGGGCGTGATCGGCGCGATCGGGTCCGGGATGAACCAGACCGCGATGCTGACGCGGTTCGTGCAGGAGATCGACATCGACGTGATCATGCTGGCCGGGCGCTACACGCTGATCGACCCCGACGGCTTGGACGACGTACTCCCCGCCTGCCTGGCAAACAACGTCCAGGTCGTTGCCGTAGGCATCTTCAACTCCGGCCTACTCTCCCAGCCCCGCCCCGCAGCCGGCACCACCTTCAACTACGAGCCGGCCGCCCAAGCCCTCCTCGACAAAGCCAACAAACTCGCCGACCTCTGCGAATCCCACAACACCACCCTCCCCGCCGCAGCCCTCGCCTTCCCGCTAGCCCACCCAGCCGTCGCGGGCATCGCAGTCGGCTGCCGCACCCCCGAAGAAGTCCACACAAACGCAGCCCTATCCCGCACCGAGGTCCCAACAGCCCTCTGGTCCGACCTGAAGTCCGCCGGCCTACTCCGCGAGGACGCGCCTACTCCGTAGGCGTTGTGCGGGAGGCGAGGTGTAGCGCCAGGCGTTCGTCGGGGTTTGTGAGATCTACGCCTAGTAGGTGTTGGATCTTCTGGATGCGGGCCGCGGCTGTGTTGCGGTGGATGCCTAGGACTGCGGCGGTTTCGGCTACTGAGGACTCTGTGTCTAGGTAGACAGCAAGGGTGGTGACCAGGTCGCCGGGTTGGTCTTTGATGGGGGCTAGGAGGGCTTGGGCAGCTGGCTGGAAAGTGTCGGTGCGCGTCCAGGCGAGCAGCAGCTGGGCAAGGCCCAGACGGTCTACGTGAAGGAAACGGCCTGTTTCCGGGCGTCCGCGGGCCAACCCGGCCGCGTCGCCGGCTTCGGCGAGGGTGGTGGCGATTCCGCTCGGACCAGCCTGCACCCGACCGACACCGACGTACGCGTCAACCGTCTTCACCAGCCGACGCTGCACCCGCCGGATCGTCGCCGCCTGCTCCTGCACCTCTGTCGCCGTCGGTTCGCTCACCGCGGTGATCCACGCCGACCACCCATCCCCCTGCTCCACCACAACCGCCTGCAGCCCCTCGGCGTCGAACGCCTCCACAACATCCGTACGCCGCCCCGCAACGTCCACCTGTCCGTCAGCGCCGATCCGGATCCCCGTGTGCCACCCGTCCAGCTGCCACCCCAGATCCACCGCCCGTCGACGCGTAGCCTCCGACGGCTCACCATGCAGCAGCTCACCAAGCAGCGATGTACGTTGGCGTGCATCCCGCTCCAGCTCCAACCGCCGCAACGCCAACCGCTCCCCCACGGCCGGCGCGACCACACTCAGCACCTCAGGTACGGCGGCAACCTCAGCCGGCACCACGTCGGGCAGCCGAGCAACCAACCAGCACACCGGCCCAACCCCCAGCACAGCAACGGCAATCAGCACCGCACCACTGGCCAGATCAACCCGGTACGGCGCAGCCCACCCGACCGGCACCCGAGGCAACGCAGCAACCAGCTCGGTCCGCTCTTCAGGCTCCAGCGGCTCCCCGGCGAGTGTGCCGCCGTCCGCACCAGCCAACGTGACAGGTCGATCCAGGACGCTTGCCGTGGTCCGCAGTACCGAGGCCAGATCACCGTTCGCCCGCCGCAACGCTGACACCGCCCGGAGCACCAGGTCAGACCGGACCACCTCAGGCTCGGCCGTGACCCGCCGCAGCTGCTCGTGCGCGGCCAACGGATCCGGGCATCCCAGCACGGGCAGCTGCAACCGCTCAGCCAGCAGCTGAGCCCCACGTCCCAGCGGCTCCACACCAGCCAGCAACACCGCCCCTGCCTTGGCCGCCGACGCCCGGCTGATCAGAGCGTCGATCCGCCAGTCGGTGTGGTCGTTCGCCAGCAGTACGACGAGCACCTGCCCGTCCAGCGGCTCCGGGTGCACCGACACCTCCAGCGTCACCACGGACCCGGTCAGCCGCGGCCCAGGATCGCCACCGCCGGCCAGCACCACCACATCCCGCCACCCAGGAGACGCGAGCATGGCCGCCAAGGTCGGCGACAGTCCCGGCGTCATGATGCCTCCAGCAACTGCGGTTCGCACGCGAGCCCGAACGCCTGCGGTCCGACATGGGCGATGCGGTCGCTGCGTCGCCACCACGCCGGTCCGGGCAATGCAAGTACCAGGACCTCGTCGCCGGTCCGGATGGCGTCGACAGCGATCGGTTGGAGGGTACGGCGATCCAGCAGGCACAGCAGATCCGGTGTGGTGACCGCAGGCGTACCGTCGACCAGCGCGAGCAGGTACTCGTTCTCGGTCTCGATCCGAATCACCGCACGGCTGCCGGAGTCGACCACGCACACACTGCCGCGACCGAACGCAGCGCCACCATCAGCAATCAAATGCCGAGCGACCTGCTCGACCCGACCACTCGCCAGCAGCCGCCCACCCAAACCGTCAGCAATATCAGCCGGCGTAGCCCACGGCTCCAGCGCAGCATGCGCACGCCCGAGCGCCAGCGCCCGCGTCAAACTCCCCTGTACGGCGTCCGCCGCCGCAGCCTCTACCGGAGTGGGCGCCAGAGCCAGCACCGCCCAGCCACCGGTGTGAGCGACGAAGCTGCGCACAGCTCGCTCAAGCCCGGCCGCATCGACGTTGTCGACCACGATCACCTGACCGCTCGGCTCGCTAAGCGCACAAGGCGTCAGTGAACGCCCCGCCACCGCCCAGGAGAACTGATCCAGCCGCGGCAACGCCCGCCCCATCAGGTCGGCGTCGATCACCGGAAGGCCCAGATCCAGCGCAGCGATCAACGGAGTCAGCCCGTTGAGCCCTCCGGCCTCCAGCGGCATCAGCCCGGTGACGTCCGCACCGGCCCACCGGCTGACCGCCCGCACCGCCGTGTCGAACTCACCACCGCTCGGCAGCTTCTCCATCAGCACACTGGTCGCCCCGACCACACCGATCGGACTCACCAGCGCATCCGGTACGTCGGCGGCGTCCCGCAGTACCAGCTCGCCGTCACCGAGCCGCCGGCGCAACATGCGTCCGAACGACCCCGTGTCGCCGCCACCACCCGACCCCAGCAGGGTGACGCCGACAACCAGCGCTTCCAGGTCCTGCGCCTTGACGACTGTCGTCATAGGCCGATCCTTGCACGACAGGTTGGAATCCCGGCCCGCCGCGGAGGGGTCAGCACGGCGGGCCGAGAGTCATGGGGTGGTTACGAGGTCGCCGCGGCGTTCGACCGGGTTGAACTCCACGTCCAGACCGAAGCAGGACGGTCCGAAGACGGCCAGGGCCTCCGGCGTACGCATCAGGTCAGGCGTCGAGATGCCGACCACGGTGACCCGCTGGCCGTACCGCAGACCCTCTGTGGTGATCGGCTCCGCGGTGTCCGCCTCCAGTACGCAGATCAGGTCCGGCACCGTGCACACCACCTCGCCGTCGACCTCGGCGACCAGGTTCTCGTTCTGGAAGCGCAGTTCGAGCTCCGACGTCCCGTCGTACCCGGTGAAGCGTGCCCGCCCCCGCGCGAAGCCCTCGAGCGTACGGCGTTCCACGTCGACCACCTTCCCGCGGAACAGCACCCGGAGGTGGCTGTACAGCGTCGGCGCCAGCGCGGCCCGGATCGCCTCGACCGGATCCTTGTGCGCCGCCCGCGCCTCCCGGACGGCACGCCCGATCGACAGTCCGAGCGACAGCGTCCGCGGTACGGCGGTGCGCTTCACCTCCGCGCCCGTCATCGAGTACTCCGCGATGTGCGCGACCCCGCCGAGCCGGATCGTGATCCCGCGCGCGAGCCACTCCATCTGCTTGTTGTCCGTGCCGGTGTCGATCACCACGGTCTCGTCGTGCTCGCCCGCGATCGCCATCGGCGACCCCGGTACGCCGTACACCGAGAACGTCTCCATCTGCAGCTCGGGGAACGCCCGGCCCATGCCGTCGGCATCGACCACCGGCAGACCGGTGCGGGCGGCAACGAGCAGCGGGATCATCGAGTTGATGCCGCCGCACTCGATCGGCATCGTGGCGTCGGCGGTCCGCCCGAGGTGCTTCTCGAGCGCTCGCAGCGCGCCGACCGGTTCGCTGCCGCGCGGGATCTTCTCCACGATCACGGTCGGCGCGCCCATCTGCGCGGTCGGGATGACGAACGCGTCGTCGTCCAGCTCGTCCGGGTCGAGGACCGTCACCGGCCCGTGTTCGCGGATCGCCTGCTCGACCAGCAGCCGCCCGATCAGCGGATCCCCGCCACCACCGGTCCCGAGGATCGCCGCCCCGCGGGCGAGATCCCGCAGGTGCTCGATATCCAGCTTCCAGCTCATACGGTCTCCAAAGCCCGGATCGGGTCGAGGTCGTAGCCGAAGTACCGCGGCCCGACCAGCGCGATACCTTCCGGGGAGTGCCAGCGTTCGTCGGCCGGCGCGGCGAGCACGCTGACCCGGTGGCCGTACCGCAGCGCCTCGGTGGTGATCGGTTCGCCGGTCTCGGTGTCGAGCACGATGATCAGGTCCGGCGTGGTGGCGACCGCCGTACCCTCCAGCTCCGCGACCAGGTGCTCGTTCTGGAAGCGCAGCACCATCACGTGACCGTGCGACGCGTCCAGCCCGTCGACGGTCGCGTCACCGCGGGCGAAGCCGGTCGTCGTACGGCGTTGTACGTCGACGACCTTGCCGACATGCAGGAGCCGTCCGCCGAGCTCGCCGACCACGGCCGCGACCGGATCGCTGTGCTCACGCTGGGCCTGCTCGATCGCCCGGCCGATCGTGACGCACTTGCTGAGCGTGCCGGCGACGAACGCGCCGCGGATCTCGGCGCCGGTCATCGCGTACAGCGAGACGATCGCCGAACAGCCCATGTCGATCGTCGCCGAGCGGGCCAGCCGTTCGGCCCATTCGTTCGTGACCGTGTCGAAAACGCCGCGGTTGCCCTTCTCGTCGACGATCGACATCGGGGTCGCCTCGATCCCGGCGAGCGTCGGCAGCACCATCTGCAGCTCGGGGAACGCGCGTCCCATCCCGTCGCCGTCCACCAGCGGCAGCCCGAGCTGCGCGGCGGCGATCACCGGTACGGTCGAGTTGACCCCGCCGGCCTCGATACAGGCGAGGTGGGTCGGCGTCTTCCCGACGTACTTCGCCAGCGTCTGCACCGCGACCGAGATCTGGTCCGCGGACGGCAACTTCTCCACCATCACCGTTGGTGCGCCCATCATTGCCACCGGCAACACGCAGGCGTCGTCCGGAAGGTCGCCAACAGCAACGATCTCCACCGGCCCGTGCTCCCGCACGGCCTGCTGCGCGAGCAGCTTCCCGATGTGCGGATCCCCTCCGCCCCCGGTGCCCAGCACGGCGGCACCGCGAGCAAGGGACCCCAGGTCCTCAGCCCGAAGCTTCATCGCAACCACTCCACCCCGGCCGCCCGGCGGGCATGCACTCGCCCCGCGGTCGCGCTCACGACGCCTCCCCGAGGCGCAGGTCGCCGACGGCCTTGCAGCGGATGCGGGTCGCGTTGCCCGGCAGGTACGGGATCGGGACCTCGTCGAAGTCCACGATCCGCACGGCCGCAGGATCGGCGCCGGCCGCGATCGCACGGTCGACGGCCTCCTGCCGCGCTTCGTCCACCACCGCGTCCCGGCGGCCGGGATCGATCGCGTACACCCGGTCGACCTCGCCGCCGACCTGCGCGATCGCCGCGCCGATCGCGTTCGCGACCGCGAAGTGATCCGGCCGATGGACGGCGAGACTGCCGGGCAGATCGTCCGGCAGCAGGATCGACCCACCGCCGACCGCCACCACGGGGAGCGGGTCAGGCGACGTACGCATCCGCTCGACCGCGTCCGCGATATCTGCCGCCACCCGCGCCAGAGCCGACTTCACCAGCGTCGGATCCAGATCCGCGACCGCTGCGACGTCGCCAACCTCAGCACGACCGGCTGCGACAGCGATGTCCGTCGCAGTCAGTGTCTTGCCGCCGAAGACCAACGCCTCCTCGGTCAGCCGATAGCCGACCGAGCGCGGCCCGACCGTCACCTGGTCGTTGCCCTCGGCCACCAAGCTGCCGCCACCGATCCCGATGCTGAGTACGTCGGGCATCCGGAAGTTCGTCCGCACGCCGGCGACGTCGACCTCGGTCGTCGCCTCGCGCGGGAAGCCGTGGGTGAGTACGCCGACATCGCTCGTCGTACCGCCGACGTCGACGACCGCGCAGGTGTCGAGCCCGGACAGCAATGCCGCACCGCGCATCGAGTTCGTTGGGCCGGACGCGAACGTGGCGACCGGGTACCGGCGGGCGAAGTCGACGTCCATCAGGGTGCCGTCGTTCTGGCTCAGGTACAGCGGCGCGGAGATGCCGTGACCGGCGACCGCACCGGACAGTCCGTCGACGATGCTCGCGGCCAGCTCGCGGAGCGCGGCGTTGATGATCGTCGCGTTCTCCCGCTCCAGCAGGCCGATCCGGCCGATCTCGTGCGACAGCGAGATCGCCACGTCGTCGCCGAGCTCGGAGCGCAGGATCTCCGCCGCACGCAGTTCGAACTCGTTGCTCACCGGCGAGAACACCGACGAGATCGCCACCGACCGTACGCCGTGCTTCACCATGTCACCCGCGTGCCGGCGCAGCTCGTCCTCGTCCAACTCGGCGATGTGCCGGCCGTCGAACTCGTGCCCGCCGTGCGCCAGGTAGCTCCGTCCGCTGATCGCCTCGACCAGCCGCTCCGGCCAGTCCACCAGCGGCGGCAGCGAGGCGGTGGCCGGCAGACCGAGCCGGAGCGCCGCCGTCGGAGCCAGCCGCCGCGCCTCGACCAGTGCGTTGATGAAGTGCGTGGTGCCGATCATCACGGCCTGGACCTGCGCCGGGTCGAAGGATCGCTCCGCCTGCAGCCGGTCCAGCGTGTCGATGATGCCCGCGGTCACGTCCGCGCTGGTCGCGGACTTGTTGGCCGCGAGCACGCTGACATCCCCGCCGGTGCCATCGAGCAGCACGGCGTCGGTGTTGGTGCCACCGACATCGATGCCGATACGCATTCAGATCCTCCCAGGTTGGGCTACGACGCCGATCTCGGCCGGCGCACTGTCCATGGTGCGGCTTGTCCCGACGCCGCGGATCAGGCCGAGCCTGCCCGCCACGACGTACGCCAGGAAGCCGACGACGAGTGAGTTGATGCTGGGCAGTCCCCAGCCGACGTACTTGCCGATCAGCGCGGCGCCGATCCAGATCACGATCGTGGCCGGCACCCAGGTCGGCGCGGTCGCGGGCAGCGTGCCGGCGGCTCTGGTCGCGTCCAGGTCGGGGCGCCAGCGCTTCACCACGAAGTACTCCGCGACCATGATTCCGGCGATCGGCGGGAACGCAACGCCGAGCACGGTCAGGAACTCGGTGAACTTGTCCAGGATCCCGCCGGCCGCGAGCACACTGCCGAGTACGCCGACAACCAGCGTGACCACGGCCCGGTTGACGTGCCGGCCGAAGACCGTGCCGATGAAGTTCACGATGCCCAGGCCGGAGCTGTAGAGGTTCCAGTCGTTGATCTTGATCGTGCCGAGGATGATCACCAGCGTGCCGACCCAGCCGACCGACGAGGTGACGATCGTGATCACGTTCGCCGAGCCGACGGCGTGCGCGAGCAGTACGCCGACCAGGCCGATCACGTACTCGCCGAGCGTGATGCCGAGGATGGTCTGCTTGACGACGTCGCCGACGCTGCGGTTGAAGCGGGTCATGTCGGGCGTGATCACCGCGCCGACGATGAATCCGCCCGCGACGAGCGTCGTACCCTCGAGCAGGCTCAGGTGCGGGCCGGGCGGCGCGGCGTTCACCAGCGAGCCGAAGCTGTGGTCGGACAGCTCGCTGATGATCGACCAGCCGACCAGGACCAGGAAGGCCGGGACGGTCACGTACGCGACCCAGGCCATCGAGTGGAAGCCGCGCAGTACGACGAGCGTCACCGCGAGACCGAAGACGAGTGACCAGCCCCAGGTCGGGAGTACGCCGATCAGCTGGCTCAGACCGGCCGCGGACACCGCGGACTGGATCCCGAACCACCCGATCAGGCTGATCCCGATCGCGAGCCCGATCAGCGACGAGCCGGCCTGGCCGAAACCGGTCCAGCGCGCGATCACCGACGTCTGCAGACCCTCGCGGGCGCCGATGACGCCGATCAGGATCGCCACGAGTTCGAGGATCACCGCGCCGAGCGTGAGCGCCCAGAACGCGGTCCAGAAGCTCATGCCGAACCCGAGCGTCGCGCCGAGCAGGAACTGACTCAGCGCCGAGATCTGCCCGAACCGCTGGGTCGCGACAGACCACCAGGAGTACCGCGCTTGCTCCGGGACGCGGGCGAGCGCGTAATCGTCCGCACCAACAGATGTACCGGCCATGAAAACCTCCAGCCCTGGGATTTCACCGAACGTACGGCTGTTGGCGGGCTGTCTCACCGTCCAGTGTGCACACTCGACCGGGCTTCACTGTGCAAGCAGCCCAGTGCTCAGCCCTGGCGCCAGTCGACCCGCAGTGCGTCACGCCGGGCAATCTGCTCGATCCGGTGCGCCACGCGCTCGCTCTGCTGCTCGAGCTCGGCCTGATCCCCGGCCTCGACCCGCAGTACCAATTGATCGCCCGTCGCCCGGACGGTCCAGGTCGCCGTGCCGAGATCCACGACAAGTTCGTCCGCCGCCGTGGACAGGACCTTCAGGCCACCCGGCCCGTGGCCCAGATGGCTGGTCAGCTGGGCCAGGTACCGCTCGGCACGCGGGGTGTCGAGGTGAGCTTCGAGTGCAGGCACGTCAATCTCCTTTTTCGAGACACTGTGTCTCGATCATAGGCAGACTGTCCAGCTAGAATCCCGACATGCCGAAGTTGTGGAACGACACGATCGCGAGCCACCGCGAGGCTGTGCAGGAGGCGGTGCTGGATGCGGCGGCTGCCGTGGTTGCCGAGCGTGGGCTGACCGGGGTCACGATGGCTGAGGTCGCTCAGCGGGCCGGGGTGGGGCGGGCGACGCTCTACAAGTACTTCCCTGACGTCGAATCGATCCTGACCGCGTGGCACCAGCGGCAGGTCGGCGATCATCTGCGGCAGCTCACCGAGATCTGGACGAACACCGGGCGACTCGAGGCCGTGCTGGAGGCGTATGCGTTCATCTGCCACGAGCACCCGCCGTCGCCGGGCCCGGCCGCTTCGCTGCATCGGTCGGAGCATGTGGCTCGGGGGCGGGAGCATCTGGTCGATTTCTTGGCCGGCTTGATGACCGACGTACGTGATGACGTGCCGGCGAAGGAGTTGGCGACGTACTGCGTGCATGCGCTGGGCGCGGCCGGCGCCGTACCGTCGAAGGCTGCGGTACGGCGCCTGGTGGCGGTCGTGCTGTCGGGGCTACGCGGCGAGGCGGGCCGGTGAGAGGTCGAGGCGGCGCAGGAGCTGGGCGTTGAGGGCTACGACGATGGTGGAGATCGACATCAGCAGCGCGCCGACGGCGGGCGAGACGACGATGCCTGCGAAGGCGAGTACGCCGGCGGCGAGCGGGACTGTGATGACGTTGTAGCCGGTGGCCCAGATGAGGTTCTGCCACATCTTGCGGTAGCTGGCCTTGGACAGCTCGATCACCGAGAGGACGGCACGCGGGTCGTCGGCGGCGAGCACAACCCCCGCCGACTCGATCGCAACATCAGTCCCCGCCCCGATCGCGATCCCGACCTCGGCCCGCGCCAGAGCCGGTGCGTCGTTCACTCCGTCCCCCACCATCGCAACCTTCAACCCACGGCTCTGCAGCTCGGCAACCTTCGCGTCCTTGTCCTGCGGCAGCACCTCCGCAAACACCTCATCAATCCCCAACTCCTTCGCGACCGCATCCGCAACCTGATGCGCATCCCCGGTGATCATCGCCACCTTCACCCCCCGCCGATGCAACGCCTCCACAGCCTGCCGAGACTCCTCCCGCACCTCATCCTCAAGCGCAACAGCCCCCACCACCTGCCCATCCCGCACAACATGCAGGACGGCCGCCCCGCGTTCCTTCCACCCGGCGACGTCCGCCTCCAGTTCGCCAGGCTCCGTCAAGCCGAGTTCCCGCAGGTACGCCGGCCCGCCAACAGCAACCTCGGAGCCATCAACAACCGCCCGCACACCCCGCCCGGTCAACGACCGGAAGTCCGACGCGATCATTCGTCCACCGACGGGTACTCGCTCGGCGTGGGCCCGGACGATTGCTTTTGCCAGTGGGTGTTCGCTGTCGGCTTCTACCGCGGCGGCCAGCTCCAGCAGTTCGTCGTGTGAAACGGAGCCGACGGTGGCGACTCCGGTGACGGCCGGTTCGCCCTTGGTGAGGGTGCCGGTCTTGTCGAACAGGACGGCGTCGATGGTCCGCATCCGCTCCAACGCCAACCGATTCTTCACGAGTACGCCGGCTTTCGCCGCGCGCTCCGTGGAGATCGCGATCACCAGCGGGATGGCGAGCCCGAGGGCGTGTGGGCAGGCGATCACCAACACGGTCACCGTTCGCGTAACCGCCTCGTCGACCTTCCCCAGCAACGCCCACACCACGAACGTGATCACCCCAGCGATCGACGCGAAGTAGAACAAGAACGCGGCCGCCCGATCAGCCAACGCCTGCGCACGCGAGGACGACGCCTGCGCCTCAGCAACCAACCGCTGGATCCCAGCCAGCGCAGTGTCGTCACCGACCGCTGTGATCTCGACCCGCAAAGCGTTGTCAGTGGCAACAGTTCCGGCCACCACCGCGTCACCCACGGCCCGCGACACCGGCCGTGATTCCCCGGTGATCATCGACTCGTCGACCTCGGCCTGCCCGTCGACCACCGTCCCGTCCGCCGGCACCCGGCCACCGGACCGCACGAGTACGACGTCCCCCGCCTGCAGCTCGTGCAACGACACCTCGACCCCGCCGTCATCGGTGACCTTCTCCGCCGAGTCCGGCAGCAACGCCGCCAGCGCATCGAGCGCACCCGACGCCGCACCGAGCGCCCGCATCTCCAGCCAGTGCCCGAGCAGCATGATCACGATCAGCAGCGCGAGCTCCCACCAGAAGTCCAGGTCGAACCCGCCGATCTTCAGCGTAGTCACCCACGAGGCGACGAACGCCACGGTGATCGCCATCGAGATCAGCAACATCATCCCGGGACGACGGGACTTCAACTCGCTCCAACCACCGGTCAGGAACGGCTGCCCGCCGTACACGAAGATCACCGTCCCCAGCGCCGGCGCGATCAGCCCCGAGCCGGGGAAGTCCGGCCGCGTGTACCCCAGCAGATCCGCGAACATCGCACTGAAGAACACCACCGGCACGGCCAGTCCCAAGCTGATCCAGAACCGGTCTTTGAACTGCGCAGCGTGATCCCCGTGCCCAGCATGCCCGCCGTGATCCATCTGCCCACCGTGCTCGTCCATGCCCGGCAAGATACCCCTAGGGGGTATCCCAAATCAAGAAGCACCCGGCACAGCGACCCCGGATTCGTACGCGTACATCACCAACTGAGCCCGATCCCGGCACCCGAGCTTGGTGAGCAGATGACTCACATGCGTCTTGACCGTCCCGTACCCGAGATGCAGCCGCGCCGCGATCTCCTGGTTCGACAACCCCTGCGCCACCGCGCGCAACACATCGCGCTCGCGCTCGGTCAACCCGTCATCGGCGGTCCCCGGCCGAGCGTCCGGGAGCGCGGCGAACCGTTCGATCAGCCGGCGCGTGATCCGCGGATGCAACAACGCTTCCCCCGCCGCTACGACCTCGATCGCCTCGAGCAGCTGCGCCGGACGCGTCTCCTTGAGCAGGAACCCGCTGGCCCCCGACCGCAGCGCCTCCAGCACGAGATCGTCGTCGTCGAAGGTCGTCAGCACGACGACCTTCGTCCCCTGGCAGGCCGGATCGGCAAGGATCGTGCGACTCGCCGACAACCCGTCGAGGTGTGGCATCCGCACATCCATCAGCACGATGTCAGGCGCCGTACGCCGGCACAGCGCGATCGCCTCGAGCCCGTCCCGCGCCTCCCCGACCACCTCGATCTCCCCGGCCGACCGCAGCAGCATCACGAACCCGGCCCGAACCAAGTCCTGATCGTCGACAACCGCGACCCGGATCACCGACGTACTCCGACCGGCAGTTCCGCATGCACGCGGAACCCAGCCCCATGAGCCCCGTACTCCGCGCGACCGCCGACCAGCCGCACCCGTTCGTCAAGCCCGACCAGCCCATGGCCCGATCCCGTCGCCGAGGCCCGCGAAGGACCCGGATCGACGATCTCCAGCTCGATCGTCGTAACGGTGCAGGCCACCGTCACCGTCGCGGTCCTGGCGGCGGAGTGCTTGATCACGTTGGTCAACGACTCCTGCACGATCCGGTACGCCGTCAGCGAGATCGCAGTGTCAAGCTCAGCCGTACCCGACCGCTCCAGCGCGACGTCGAGACCGGCGGCCCGAATGTCCTCGACCAGTTCCGCCACGTCGTCGAGTCCACGCGTCGGCGGCCGGGTTCCGTCCTCGTTCTCCGCACGCAGCATGCCCAGCATCGATCGCGTCTGCTCAAGGGCTCGACGGCTCGTCTCGGCGATCACCTCGAGCGAATGCTCGGCCGCGAGTGCGTCGCTGCGGATCAGATGAGCACCGACACCGGCCTGTACGGCGATCAACGACATGCTGTGCGCGACCACGTCGTGCAGCTCGCGAGCGATCCGCAGCCGCTCCTCGGTGACCGCGGCCAGCAACTGGTCCTGCTGCTGCCTGCGCCGCGACCGGATCGCGTCGCCGACCGCCCACGCCGCCACCAGCAGCGCGACGGCCAACAGCAGGTCCGACGTACGGAGGTCGGGTACGTCGAGCAGCGCCAATCCCCCGAACACCGCGACTCCAACGCCCAGCCCGACCAGCCCGTCCCGACGGCGGCCGTGGGCGGCGAGCGAGTACAGACTGAACAGGATCAGCACCGACAACAACCCGATGTAGTGCCCCGACAGGCTCACCACCACGCCGCCGACCACCATCGCGGCGTACGACGCGACCGGCCGACTGCGCCGCCAGGCCAACCCACCGGCGGCCACCACGGTGGCGATCGCCGCGACAACGTCCGGATTCTCCAGCCGCGGGTCGACCGAAGCCGGGTCGGTCGTCAGCAGCGAGGTCAGCGCTGCCGCCGCAGCCACGATCCCGAGCAACGGGTCGAGGTACGGCGACAAGCGCTGCGACGCGACGATCCACCAGCTCTGCCGACCCGGGGCCGGCCCAACCTGCCCCCTCATATCCGGAGACTACGCGTGCAGAGCCGGTACGGGCTGCTGTTCAACAGACTCAACCGGAGCACGCCACACCCGCGCCCATCGCAGCAACACCACAGCCACCACGACACAGGCCCCGAGGGTGGCGAACCCGGTCTCGCCGGCGACGTACGCCAGGCTCGACCCGGAGGTCGCGACCACAGCCGAAGCGCCCAGATCGAACACGGTGTTCGCCGCGTTGTGAGCGATCGCAACCGGCCAGACGCTGTTCGACCGGTCCCGCAGCCACGCATACAACACGCCGGCCGCCGTGATCGTCAGTACCGCGGAGGGAGCGACGATCCAGCGCGCACCGCCGGTGTCGTACGTCGTCGCGATCAGGATCAGCGGCAGATGGAACAGCCCGTGGGCGAACCCGGTGGCCACAGCCGCGCGCCGACGACCGGTCAGCTGCTGGAAGCGCGGCAGCAGGTAGCCGCGCCAACCGATCTCCTCACCGAGGATGATCACCGTCGGGACGACCAAGGCGATCGCGAAGTTGATCGCCCAGCCCGGCACGGTCGCGGCCGAGATCTCGCCGAGGTGCATCCGCCCGGCGCCGATCAGCAGCGCGGTCCCGTAGGCGCCGCCGCACAGCAGCAGCGGTACCAAGATCGCGGCCGGCCAGGACCGGAAACCGGCCCGGTTCAGCCCGATCTGCCGCCACAGCCGGCGGCGACTGCCCGGCGGCGTGATCGTGAAGGTCAGGATGCCCACTGCCACGGTCGGCACCATGACGCTGAGCAGCAGGTTGAAGTGCCCGTTCGGCAGGGCGAACGCGATCAGCAGAGCGAGCACGTAGGTGATCGCCAAGTAGGCAGCAATTTCGCGGAGAGGTTTCTGGAGTGTTTTCATGCCTCCACGGTGCGGGTGGAGGCATGGGTACCGCGTCTGCCTGGAGACCTGACTCGTCTCTGTCTGCAGACCCCTACAGCGGATCGATATCGGTCAGCGACTCGGGTGTCAGCTCTACCCAGCGAGTGATCCCGATCTCCCGCAGGAACGGCAGATCGTGGCTCGCAATGACCAGCGCACCGTTGTACGAAGCCAACGCATCCTTCAACTGCGCCACGCTCGCCAGGTCCAGGTTGTTCGTCGGCTCGTCGAGCATCAGCAGCTGAGGTGGAGGCTCCGCGAGCAGCAACGCCGCGAGGGTCGCCCGGAAGCGTTCACCGCCGGAGAGCGTGCTGACCAGCTGATCCGCCGCCCGCCCCCGGAACAGGAACCGGGCCAACCGCGACCGCCGTTCCTGGTTTTCGGTGCCTGGGGCAAGCAATGCCAGGTTGTCGACGATCGACAGGTCGTCACGCAACAGATCGAGCCGCTGCGGCAGGTACCGGAACGGCACCACCGGCAGCTCCCCCGACACGATCGACTGCAACAGCGTCGTCTTCCCAGCACCGTTCGGCCCGGTCAGCGCGATCCGCTCCGGCCCGCGGATCTCCAAGTCGACGTGCGCACCGGTCCGCAGCTCGTGGTCCTCCAACCGCAGCACCACGCGACCAGCAGGTACGGCGGTCTTCGGCAGGTCGACCCGGATCGTGTCGTCGTCGTGGACCTTCTCCTCGGCGTCGGCCAACGCCTCCTGCGCCGAATCGAGCCGCTCCGACTGCATCCCCAGGTGCTTGCCGGCCGACACCTGCGCGCCACGCTTCAGGTTCCCGGCGACGATCTTCGGGATCCCGCCGGCCTCGAAGGCACGCTGCCCGCGGGCCCGGCGCTGATCCATCTTCATCCGCGCCTCGACCAGATCACGCTTCTGCTTGCGGACATCGGCCTCGGCCGCCCGCAGCATCCGCTCGGCCGCCTCCTGCTCGGTCGCGACCGCCTCCTCGTACGCCGTCAGGTTGCCGCCGTACCAGGTGACCTCGCCCTTGCGGAGATCGCCGATCTGGTCGACCCGATCGAGCAGCTCCCGGTCATGGCTGACGATCACCAACGCACCGCGGAACTGGTCGACGGCGTCGTACAGATGCCGCCGCGCCCGCAGGTCGAGGTTGTTGGTCGGCTCGTCGAGCAGCAGTACGTCGGGACGCCGGAGCAACTCGGCCGCGAGGCCGAGCAGGATCGTCTCGCCGCCGGACAGCTCGCCCACGCTGCGGTCGAGGCTGATCGCGCCCAGGCCGAGCTTGCCGAGCAGCGCCTCGGCGCGTTCGTCGACGTCCCAGTCGTCGCCGACGATCGCGAAGTTCTGCTCCGAGGCGTCGCCGGACTCGATCGCGATGATCGCCTTCCGGACGTCCTCGATGCCGAGCGCCTGGTCGACCCGCAGGGACGTGTCGAGGGTCAGGTCCTGCGGCAGGTACCCGAGCTCGCCGCTGACCCGGATCGCCCCACGCTGCGGGGTGAGCCGGCCGGCGATCAGCCGGAGCAGCGTCGACTTGCCGGCGCCGTTGCGGCCGACCAGGCCGGAGCGGACCGGCCCGGCGACGAAGGTCAGTCCGTCGAACAGGACCTCGCCGTCAGGCCAGGCGAAGAAGAGGTCGGTACAGGACAGGGAAATACTCATGAGTGTCGACTCCAGCTGAGGTCTCGAACGGAGACCGCGCACCAGACAGGTGGCGATCGATCAGTTGCGGAGAAAGACCTCAGTTCGACAACTCGAACCCCTGACGCCGGGAATGGGACGTCCAACAGGATACGGCCCGCCCCCAGCACCCTTCAACTGTTTTCCGAATGCTTGCGCCAGGCAACAACCACCAGGTCCACCAGGGCGACCACCCCGAGCGCCCCGAAGGTGATCACCCATCCCGTCGGCAGGGCGTAGCCGACAGCCAGCACAGTGGCCGCCGCGAACAGCGCCACCCCGAAGGCCGACAACACGATCCGCAGCGTCAGCGCACTGCGGGGTGGAGGCGGCGCACCGGTCATGGGGCCTTGCGCAGCCAGGTTTCGACGCCGGCGATGTGAGCGGTCATCCAGGCACGGGCCGCCTCGGCGTCGCCGATCTCGATCGCGTCCAGGATCGCGGCGTGCTCTGCGAGAGTCCGCTGGACCGCACCGGCCTGGGTGACCCCGCGCCAGATCCGGGCCCGCTGGGTCGCGCCGGAGATGCCGTCGAGCAATGAGCAGACGACCTGGTTCCCGGTCGCCTCGGCGATCGCGCGATGGAACCGCAGATCGTTCGCGACCAGTTCCTCGACGTCCGCGTCCGGCGTGAGGTCACTGGTCAGCAGCCGCAGCTCGATCACCTGCTCCTGACTGATCCGGGTGGCCGCCAGCGCGGCGACCCCCGGCTCGAGCAACCGCCGTACCTCGAAGAACTGCAGGACCGAGTCGTCCTGGTGCAGGTCGACCATGAAGTTGAGCGCGTCCAGCAGATGCGCCGAGTCGAGACTGCTGACATAGGTACCGTCCCCGTGCCGGACGTCCAGCACGTTGACGAGCGTGAGCGCCTTGACCGCCTCGCGCAGCGAGTTCCGCGACAAGCCCAGTCGCGCGGCCAGATCCGCCTCTTTCGGCAGTCGATCCCCCGGACCCAGTTCCCCCGAGGTGATCATCCCTTTGATCTTGACGATCGCCTCATCCGTCAACGCCATCCCGTCAGTATGCCGCCCTACGATCACTTCATGACCACCTCCGGTTACTCGGGTAAGCCGCTGGCCGTGAAACTCGGCATCAAGCCCGAGCACGTGGTCCTGCTCGACAACGCTCCGGACGGTTTCGCGATCGAAGGACTGCCGGCCGGTACGACGGTGGCGCGCCGGGCCGGCCGGTCGCCGTATGACGTCGTGCTGATGTTCTGCCCGGACCGGGCCCGGCTGACAAAACGGCTACCCGTGCTGCTCGCGAAGACGATGACGGCCGGGATGATCTGGACCGCCTGGCCGAAGCGGTCGTCCGGGGTCGCGACCGACCTCGACGAGAACGGGATCCGCGAGCTTGCTCTCCCGCTCGGCGTCGTCGACGTGAAGGTCTGCGCGATCGACGCGACCTGGTCGGGGCTCAAGCTGGTCCGGCGGCTGACCAACCGATGAAGGCCAATCATTCCCAGGTGGACTGATTTGGAGCGTGACGTTGGCCACACTTTTTGCGCAGTTGTGATCATCACCGGCGGCGAGTGGACAACTGCATACAGTGGGCAGCTACGCTCAACAACCCCCGCCCGGGCGGGCGGAACGGACGCCGGAAAGCCACATCTGCAAGGGGTCCCGGAGTCGCCGCCGTTGCTCTCCGCACCGACGGGTGGCGAGAGCGGGGCGTGTGGCCTGAAACACCTTTGTGAGCAGTGTTTCAGGCCCCGGTCGATCGACTCGCCGGAGCCCGACCACTCGACACACTGGTCCGGTGGTCCCGGGCTGTGGAAGTGGTCCGCGTGCTATTAGCCTTTGCATGGGACACCACCCATAACATCTGAATTAACCGTGCTACCGGACCCGAAATCGGAAGAGGCGAACTGCCAAGTGGCCACCGAGCCATCAGACACCAACCCCCTAGCAGCCTTCGGTGCGAACGAATGGCTGGTCGACGAGCTGTACGAGAAGTACCAGCAGGACCCGAACTCGGTGGATCCGGCGTGGCTCGACTTCTTCAAGACGTACAACCCCGACGGTGACGCGAAGCCGGTGACGACTACCCCGGCCGACGCTCCCCGGCCGGACGCGGTGTCCGACAACAAGACGCCCGAGGCGCCGAGCCGCGGCAGCGCGCCGACCGTGCCCGCCTCGAACGCACCTGCCGCCGCGGCGGCGACGCAGTCCCCCGCTACTCAGACCCCGGCAGCGCCGGCCCCTGCGCAGGCCGCCGCACCCCAGAAGGCAGCTCCCACCGGAGGTACGGTGAACCAGCCGTCCAGCGCCCAGCCCAAGCCCGCCCAGCCCGCGGCCGCCCCGGCCGGCGAGGCCGACCGGAAGATCCTCCGCGGGGCCCCGGCCCGGACGGCGCAGAACATGGAGACCAGCCTCACGGTCCCCACCGCGACCAGTGTCCGCCAGGTCCCGGTCAAGCTGCTGATCGACAACCGCATCGTCATCAACAACCACCTCAAGCGCGCCCGCGGCGGCAAGGTGTCCTTCACCCACCTGATCGGCTGGGCGCTGGTCAAGGCGCTGAAGACGCTGCCGGAGATGAACGCGTCGTACGACGAGACCGACGGCAAGCCGACCCTGGTCAACCCGGCGCACATCAACCTCGGCCTGGCCATCGACATGCAGAAGCCGGACGGCACCCGGCAGCTGCTGGTGCCCTCGATCAAGTCGGCCGAGACGATGACGTTCGCCGACTTCTGGATGGCCTACGAGGACATCGTCCGCCGGGCCCGGGACAACAAGCTCGCGCTGCCCGACTTCCAGGGCACCACGATCAGCCTGACCAACCCCGGCACGATCGGGACCCAGCACTCGGTGCCGCGGCTGATGACCGGCCAGGGCTGCATCATCGGCGTCGGCGCGATGGAGTACCCGCCGGAGTACCAGGGTGCGGCCGACGAGACGATGGCCAAGCTCGCGGTCAGCAAGGTGATGACGCTGACCTCGACGTACGACCACCGGATCATCCAGGGCGCCCAGTCGGGTGAGTACCTGCGCCGCCTGCACCAGCTGCTGCTCGGCGGCGAGGGCTTCTACGACGAGATCTTCCAGTCGCTGCGGATCCCGTACGAGCCGATCCGCTGGGCCGCCGACCTCCCGCACAGCCACGAGGAGGACATCAGCAAGCAGGCCCGCATCCTCGAGCTGATCCACGCGTTCCGGGTGCGCGGCCACATCATGGCCGACACCGACCCGCTGGAGTACAAGCAGCGCAGCCACCCCGACCTCGACGTCGCCACCCACGGCCTGACGCTGTGGGACCTGGACCGCGAGTTCGCCACCGGCTCGTTCGGCGGCGACCGGCGGTTCATGAAGCTGCGCGAGATCCTCGGCATCCTGCGCGACTCGTACTGCCGGACCACCGGTATCGAGTACATGCACATCCAGGACCCCGAGCAGCGCAAGTGGCTGCAGGAGCGGATCGAGCGGCCGCACACCAAGCCGCCGCGCGAGGAGCAGTTGCGGATCCTGGCCAAGCTGAACGAGGCCGAGGCGTTCGAGACCTTCCTGCAGACCAAGTACGTCGGTCAGCGGCGGTTCTCGCTCGAGGGCGGGGAGACCACGATCCCGCTGCTCGACGAGCTCTGCGAGGAGGCGGCCGGCGCCGGGCTGGAAGAGGTCGCGATCGGGATGGCCCACCGCGGCCGGCTGAACGTGCTGGCGAACATCGTCGGCAAGTCGTACGGCCAGATCTTCCGCGAGTTCGAGGGCAACATCGACCCGCGGACCGTGCAGGGCTCCGGCGACGTCAAGTACCACCTGGGCGCCGAGGGCGAGTTCGTCTCGGAGTTCGGCGACAAGATCAAGGTGTCGGTGGCGGCGAACCCGTCCCACCTGGAGACCGTCGACCCCGTGCTCGAGGGCATCGTCCGGGCCAAGCAGGACATCCTCGACCGCGGCGCCGCGTTCCCGGTGCTGCCCGTGCTGGTGCACGGCGACGCGGCCTTCGCCGGTCAGGGCGTCGTGGCCGAGACGCTGAACCTGTCGCAGCTGCGCGGCTACCGCACCGGCGGCACGATCCACGTGATCGTGAACAACCAGGTCGGCTTCACCACCTCGCCGGCCTCGTCCCGCTCGTCGATGTACTCCACCGACGTCGCCCGGATGGTGCAGGCGCCGATCTTCCACGTGAACGGCGACGACCCCGAGGCGTGCATCCGCGTCGCCGACCTGGCCTTCGAGTACCGGCAGGCGTTCAACAAGGACGTCGTCATCGACCTGGTCTGCTACCGCCGCCGCGGTCACAACGAGGGCGACGACCCGAGCTTCACCCAGCCGCTGATGTACGACCTGATCGAGCAGAAGCGCTCGGTCCGCAAGCTGTACACCGAGGCCCTGATCGGTCGTGGCGACATCACGATCGAAGAGGCCGAGCAGGCGATGATGGACTTCCAGCACCGGCTCGAGCGGGTGTTCGCCGAGGTCCGCGAGGCGAAGAACCAGCCGGACACCCCGCCGCCGTACGTGACGGCCCCGGTCTACCCGGACAAGCCGGACGGCCCGGACGCGACCGCGACCACGCCCGAGGTGCTGAAGAAGATCGCCGACGCGCACACCACGCTGCCGGCCGGCTTCACCGTGCACCCGAAGGTGATGCCGCAGCTGCAGCGCCGGGCGCACGCGATCACCGAGGGCCCGATCGACTGGGCCAGCGCGGAGATCACCGCGTTCGGTTCGCTGCTGCTCGAGGGCCGGCCGGTCCGGCTCGCGGGTCAGGACAGCCGCCGCGGGACGTTCGTGCAGCGGTTCGCCGCGGTCATCGACCGGGTGAACGGGCAGGACTACGTCCCGCTGCAGAACCTGGACGAGGGTCAGGCGAACTTCTACGTCTACGACTCGCTGCTGAGCGAGTACGCCGCGCTCGGCTTCGAGTACGGGTACTCCGTGGCGCGGCCGGAGGCGCTGACCCTGTGGGAGGCGCAGTTCGGCGACTTCGTCAACGGCGCGCAGTCGGTCATCGACGAGTACATCTCGTCCGGTGAGGCCAAGTGGGGCCAGAAGTCCGGTGTCGTGCTGCTGCTGCCGCACGGCTACGAGGGCCAGGGCCCGGACCACACCTCGGCCCGGATCGAGCGGTTCCTCGCGCTGTGCGCGGAGAACGCGATGACCGTCGCCCAGCCGTCCACGCCGGCGTCGTACTTCCACCTGCTGCGCCGGCACACGCTCGGCGAGGAGCACAACCCGATGGTCGTGTTCACGCCGAAGCAGCTGCTGCGGCGCAAGGAGGCGGTGTCGCTGCCGGAGGAGCTGACCCACGGCACCTTCCGCCCGGTGATCAACGACGCGGAGGCCGAGGCCAACCCGGCAACCGTCGAGCGGGTCATCCTCGCGTCGGGCCGGATCGTGTACGACCTGCTGGCCGAGCGCAAGAAGGTCGAGCCGGACAAGATCAGCACCGCGGTACTGCGGGTCGAGCAGCTGTACCCGCTGCCGGCCGAGGAGATCGCGGCCGAGCTGGCGAAGTACCCGAACGCGACCGAGATCCGCTGGGTTCAGGACGAGCCCGCGAACCAGGGCCCGTGGCCGTTCATGGCGCTGAACCTGACCGAGCACCTGGGCGGCAAGCCGTTCTACCGGGTGTCCCGGCCGGCGATGGCAGCCCCGGCGGTCGGCTCGCACGGTGTCCACGGCACCGAGCAGACGACGCTGCTGAAGCAGGCGTTCAGCTGACGTGTACTTCACCGACCGCGGGATCGAGGAGCTGGAGAAGCGGCGTGGCGAGGAGGATGTCACGCTCGCTTTCGTGGCCGAACGGCTGCGCGAGTTCGTCGACCTGAACCCCGAGTTCGAAACGCCGATCGAGCGCTTCGCCACCTGGCTGGCCCGGCTCGACGACGAGGACGACTAGTAACCTGAGCGAATGCCCTTCGCCTCGCAGCCCGTACGCCGGGTTGCCGCGGCGGAGGGCATTCGTCCGTCCGGGACCTGGCCGCACACGATCCCGGCCGTCCACCAACTCCTCACCGACGGCCTCGACCTCGACCCCGGCGTCACGTTCCTGGTCGGCGAGAACGGCGCCGGCAAGTCCACCATCGTCGAGGCGGTCGCGATGGCGTTCGGCCTGTCCGCCGAGGGCGGTTCGACCGGCGCCCGGCTGACAACCCGAGCCACCGAGTCTTCCCTCGCCGACGACCTGCAGCTGACCCGCGGCGTCGGCGGCAAACGCGCCGGCTACTTCCTCCGCGCCGAGACCATGCACGGCTTCTACACCTACCTCGAACAGAACCCGAAGACCTCGGGCCCACCCGACCCGGTCTTCCACGAGCTCAGCCACGGCGAGAGCTTCCTCAACCTCATCAGCAGCCGCTTCACCCGCCAGGGCTTCTACTGCCTCGACGAGCCGGAGTCCGCCCTCTCGTTCTCCAGCAGCCTGGCCGTCGTCGGCGTCCTCAACCGCTTGGCCGAGTCCGGCTCCCAGGTCCTCTGCGCGACCCACTCGCCCCTCATCTCAGCCCTGCCCGGCGCCGCGATCCTCGAGGTCGGCGAGTGGGGCATCCGGCGTACGACGTGGGACGAGCTGGAACTCGTGCGGAACTGGAAGGCGTACTTGGAGGGGCCGCAGCGGTATCTGCGGCACGTGCTCTAGTCGGTGTGTGGCGGACGGGTACGGCGTGGTGGGTCGGGCGCGAGTGAGCCGTCGGGGGCGATGTGCTCGAAGATCTGGTCGACCAGGTTGAGCACGTGCGGGTCGTCGACGGTGTAGATGTGTCGCCGGCCCTCGCGGCGGGCGGTGATGATCCCGGCCAGCCGGAGCTTGCCGAGGTGCTGGCTCGCGGTGGCGATACTCACGCCCACGCGGTCCGCCAGGGTGCCGACGTCGTACTCCCCCTGCGCGGCCAGCGACACCAGGTGCAGCCGGACGGGTGCGGAGAGCATGGCAAAGGTGCCCGCGGCGGAATCGAGCTGAGCCTTCGTCGGTTCAGGGTTGGTCATCGCGCAGTCATTGTGACCGGTAGACCGGTCTGCGGACAGCTCGCCGGGCCGTGGTGATGACGGTCTCACACTTTCGCAATTGCGAAAGTATCGAAACGGTGGCAGGCTGGAACCATGTTCCGAGCGCTCCGCCCCGTGCTGTTGCTGTTCCTGGTGGCGATCCCCGCGGTCGCCCTCCGGCTCACCGGCACCCATCCCCCGGCACTGGCTTCGATCTTCATCTTCGGCCTCGCCGTGGTCGCCGCATCGTTCGTACTGGCCTGGGCCGCCGAGGCGGCGGAGATGGACATTTCCGGCGGTCTGGCGATCGCCTTGCTGGCCGTCATCGCGGTCCTGCCGGAGTACGCGGTGGACCTGTACTTCGCCCACACCGCCGGCTCGAATCCGGACTACGTGCAGTTCGCCGCCGCCAACATGACGGGGTCGAACCGACTGCTCCTCGGCCTCGGCTGGTCGAGCGTCGTACTCATCAGCCTGTACGTCGCTTCGCGCCGCAGCGGGCAGTCCGTCAAGGCGCTGGTGCTCGAGTCCGGGTACCGCCGGGAGCTGGGGTTCCTGGCCGTCGCCGGTGTGGTCGCGTTCGTGATCCCGGTGACCGGCGAGATCCACCTGGTGCTCGGGATCCTGCTGCTCGCCTTCTTCGCTTATTACCTCTACCGCGCGGCCACGTCCGAGCATGACGACGAGCCGGACCTGATCGGGCCGGCCGCGACGATCGGCGCGCTGCCTCAGCTGCAGCGCCGGATCACCGTGACCGCGATGTTCCTGGTCTCGGCCGGGATCATCCTGGCGGCTGCGGAGCCGTTCGCGGATTCGCTGGTGCAGGGCGGGCACGCGCTGGGGATCGACCAGTTCCTGCTGGTCCAGTGGCTGGCGCCGCTGGCGTCCGAGGCGCCGGAGTTCATCGTGGCGATCCTGTTCGCCTGGCGGGGCAAGGGCGCGGCGGCGCTGGGCCTGCTGATCTCGGCCAAGGTGAACCAGTGGACGCTGCTGATCGGCAGCCTCCCGATCGCGTACGGCATCGGTGGCGGCGGCCCGGCGCTGCACCTGGACGGGCGGCAGATCGAGGAGTTCCTCCTCACCGCGACGCAGACGCTGCTCGGGATCGCGATCCTGCTCAACCTGCGGTTCCCGCGCTGGGCGGCGTGGACGTTGCTGGGGCTGTTCGCGGTCCAGTTCGCCGTACCGGGCCAGACCGGGCGGTACGTGATCAGCGCGGTCTACCTCGTGCTGGCGATCGGCGCGGCGATCCACAACCGCGACCAGGTGCTGCGGACGATCACCTCACCGTTCCGCCGCACGGAAAAGCCCGCCGACGCAGAACGCGCCGACGAGCTCCTCGAGGTCTAACTAGCCTGCTGCTCTTCGATGATCGGGGGGCGGTTGCGGCGTTCCTGGGGGCCCGGGCGGCCGCGGCGGCGGCCGTAGAGGAACTTCTCGCCGGCGGCGGTGCCGGTGAACTTCGTCCGGCGGGCCCATTCCCGGCATTCCTCGATCACCGGGCAGGAGGTCAGGCAGATCGCCTGCGCCTTCCGCTGCTCCCACTGGGTCGCGGTCTCGTCGTACGACGGCGCTTGTCCGACGCACGCGGCCTTCGTCATCCAGCGGTCGGCCGGGTCAACGATCACCGTCAAAGTAGGCCTCATGGGCTCATCGCTCCTCATCGATCGGGCGGATCGGTAGGAACAGACTGAACCCGTCGCGTTGCCCCGGTGCGACGCCAATGTTTCCGGCATGAAACGTCAGCGCCGGACGAGGCGTATCTCACGCAGATCGAAGTACGGATCGTGCTTGCCGACCCCGTCCGGCGCGAACCCGTGCCGGCGGTAGAAGCCGAGCGCCTGCTCGTTTCCCTCGAAGACCCAGAGGAACGCGGGCTGTTTGCCGACGGCAACATCCAGGAGGCGGGTGCCGAGCCCGGTCTTCCAGAACGCCTGCCGGGTGTAGATCGCCTCCAGCTCGAACGGCACCGGCGCGTCGTCGTCGCGGCCCGGGCCGATCCCGACGAAACCGGCCACCCTGTCCTGCACCGGCGCTTCCGGGTCCGGGTTCAGCGCGATCCAGCGCCGCCGCCCCTCGCCCAGGGGCGTGGTCCAGCGTTCGATCCGGCGTTCGAGGTTCGACGTACGCTCCAGGAGCAGGTCGGCCGGCACGAGCCCGGCGTACGCCTCCCGCCAGCAGAGCAGGTGACACCAGGCCGCGGCCTCGGCGTCGTCGACCGTGACGGGGCGGATCTCGGGTTGCACTCAGACAGTAAAGACGATCTTGCCGAAGACGTCGCCTGCGTTCATCTTGGCGAAGCCGTCGCGGGCGTCCGCGAGCGGAAAGATCGAGTCGATATGCGGCGAGATGCCCGCGGTCGCCATGAACTGCAGGAGCTCGGCCAGTTCGGTCCGGGTGCCCATCGTCGAGCCCTGGACGCGCAACTGGAGGAAGAAGATCCGGTTCAGCTCGGCGGATTTCGGCGCCTGACCGCTGGTCGCACCGGAGATCACCAGCGTGCCGCCCTGCTTGAGCGACTTCAGCGAGTGCGACCAGGTCGCCTGCCCGACCGTCTCCATCACCGCGTCGACGCGCTCCGGCAGCCGCGCGCCGGACTCGAACGCCTCGTGCGCGCCGATGTCGACCGCCTTGGCCCGCTTCGCCTCGTCCCGGCTGGTCGCCCACACCCGCATCCCCGCAGCCCGCGCCAACGTGATCAGCGAGGTAGCGACACCACCGCCCGCACCCTGGATGAGCACGGTGTCGCCCGGCTTCAGCCCCGACTGCGTGAACAACATCCGGTACGCCGTCAACCACGCCGTCGGCAGGCAGGCCGCCTGCTCGAAGGTCAACCCGGCCGGCTTCGGTACGACGTTCCGCGCCGGTACTGCGACCTTCTGCGCGAGCGTGCCCTGGTACCGCTCGCTCAGCAGCGACCGCTTCGGGTCGAGCGTCTCGTCGCCCTTCCACGCCGGATCCGAGACCACCGCATGCACGACGACCTCGTTCCCGTCCGGGTCCACGCCGGCCGCGTCGCAACCGAGGATCATCGGCAGGTTCTGCTCGGCCAGCCCGACCCCCTTCAACGACCACAGATCGTGATGGTTGAGCGCCGTCGCCTTCACCTCGATCGTCACCCAACCCTCGGGGACCTCAGGCTCCGGCCGCTCCCCCACCTCCAGCGCGGCGATCGGGTTGTCGGCGTCGAACTTGGAGGCGTAAGCAGCAAGCATGCGGACCACCTTAGGCGGTGGTCCGCAGCAAGTCAGTTACCGAATTCACCCGCGGTCGACGCCGTCCCGCACCGCGGCCTCGGCTACCGCTGCCGCGACGGCCGGTGCGACGCGCTCGTCGAAGGGTGACGGGATGATGTAGTCGGGCCGCAGGTCCTCGGCCGCGATCAGGCCCGCCAACGCATCGGCGGCGGCCAGCTTCATGCCCTCGGTGATACGAGTGGCGTCGGCGTCAAAGGCGCCGCGGAAGATGCCCGGGAACGCCAGCACGTTGTTGATCTGGTTCGGGAAGTCCGAGCGGCCGGTCGCGACCACCGCAGCGTGCCGGTGCGCGATATCGGGGTGCACTTCGGGATTCGGGTTGGCCAGCGCGAAGATCATCGCGTTGTCGGCCATCTGCGCGATCGCCTCCTCCGGCACGGTTCCGCCGGACACGCCGAGGAACAGGTCCGCACCCACGAGCGCGTCGACCAACCGGCCGGACAGACCGCCGGTGTTCGTGTCGCGGGCCAGCGACAGCTTCACCGGGTTCAGGTCGGCGCGGTCCTCGTGCAGCACGCCCTTGCTGTCCACCACGGCGAGGTCGCCGACGCCCGCCTGCAGCAGGATCCGCGCGCAGGCCACCCCGGCCGCTCCGGCGCCGGAGATCACCACGCGGATGTCCTCGATCTGCTTGCCCGTGACCCGCAGAGCGTTCCGGAGAGCGGCGAGTACGACGACCGCCGTACCGTGCTGGTCGTCGTGGAAGACCGGGATGTCGAGCCGCTCCTTCAGCCGGCGCTCGATCTCGAAGCAGCGCGGTGCGGAGATGTCCTCGAGGTTGATCCCGCCGAACGTCGGCGCCATCCGCGCGACCGTCTCGACGAACTCGTCCACGTCGGTGCAGTCCAGCGCGATCGGCACCGAGTCGACGCCGCCGAACTCCTTGAACAGCAGGGCTTTGCCCTCCATCACCGGCAAGGACGCGGCCGGGCCGATGTCGCCCAGCCCGAGGACGGCGGTGCCGTCGGTGACGACTGCGACCACGTTGGACTTCCAGGTGTAGCGGCGTACCAGCGAGGGGTCTTCGGCGATCGCGGTGCAGACGCGCGCGACACCGGGCGTGTAGGCCTTCGAGAGATCGTCCGCGTCCCGGACGTGGACCGAGGACGTGACCTCGATCTTGCCGCCGCGGTGCAGCTCGAAGACGGCATCACCCGCGAACGGGTCGGAAATAGGGGTTTCCAGAGGCTGGGCGACCATGAGAGCCCTTTCGAAAATCAGCGGAAGAAAGCGTTCGAGTACAGGGGATCGCCCGTGCGTCCGAGTAAACCACAGGCGTAACTGGTCTGCTGTGAGGGGTCCCACATGCCCTCCCGTGTGCCAAGATGCGGCATTCACAACCCCTGTCGAGGAGAACTCGCGATGAATTTCGTCCCCACTCTCCGCAAGACTCGAGCTGTTGTCGCCGTGGCCGCCGTACTCGGACTGTCCCTGTCCGCCTGCGGCAGCGACTCGGGCAGCGGCGGTTCCGATGACAAGGCGAAGGCGGCCGGCATCACGCTGGTCAAGCCCGGCAAGCTCACCGTCTGCACCCACCTGCCGTACAAGCCCTTCCAGTACAAGGACGGCACCGACGTCGTCGGCTTCGACGTGGACCTGCTGAACCTGGTCGCCGACGACCTGGGCCTGAAGCAGGACGTGGTGAACATCGAGTGGGCCCAGGTGACGTCCGGCGCCGCGTTCCAGGCGAAGAAGTGCGATATGGGCATGGGCGCGATGACGATCACCAAGGAGCGTCAGGCCGCGATCAGCATCACCGACCCGTACATGGACGCCACCCAGGTGCTGATGGCCAAGAAGGACTCCGGCATCAAAACGCTGGCGGACCTGCGGGGCAAGAAGCTCGGCGCCCAGGCCGACACCACCGGCAAGAAGTACGCCGACGAGAACGCCGCCGCCAACGGGTACACGGTGATCCCGTTCAACGACCTGGCGCTGCAGGAGAACAACGTCAAGTCCGGCCGGGTCGCCGCCGCGATCAACGACAACGGCGTGCTGTACGACTTCGTCAAGGACAACCCGGACATGGCCGTGGTCGCCGAGTTCAACACCGGTGAGCAGTACGGCTTCGGCGCGCTCAAGGACGGCAGCGGCCCGAAGCTGGTGTCGAAGTTCAACGAGCTGCTGACCAAGGCCAAGTCCGACGGCAAGTACAACGAGATCTACAAGAAGTGGTTCGGGGTTGAGCCGGCGAAGTGAGTACCTCGACCCCGACAACCGTTGAGCGGAAGGGGCTGAGCCCGCGGCAGCGGGCTCAGCGCTCCCGCTGGATCCAGTACGCCGTCCTGGTCCTCCTGATCGTGGTCGCCGCGGTCAGCGCGAACTGGCGCCAGGTCGGCAGCGTGTTCTTCCGGCCGGAGTTCATCAAGTCGACCTTCGAGGCCGGCGTACTCCAGGCCCTGGTGAAGACCCTGGAGTACACGGCCGGCGCCTTCGTGATCGGTCTGGCCGGCGGCACGCTGCTGGCGTTGATGAAACTCAGCCAGGTCGGCCCGTACCGGTGGATCGCGACGGCGTACATCGAGTTCTTCCGCGGGCTGCCGGCGATCGTGGTGTTCATCGCGTTCAGCCTGCTGCCGCTCGCGTTCCCGGGTATGACGATCCCCTGGGACCCGTACGGCGTGGTCTGGCTGGCGCTCGGGATCGTGGCCTCGGCGTACATGGCCGAGGTGATCCGGGCAGGTATCCAGGCGGTGCCGAAGGGACAGGTCGAGGCGGCTCGCTCGCTGGGTATGCCGGCCGGGGTGGCGATGCGGAAGATCGTGCTGCCACAGGCGTTCCGGATCGTGCTGCCGCCGCTGACCAACGACCTGATCCTGCTGGTGAAGGACTCCTCGCTGGTGTTCATGATCGGCGTCTCGGCCGACGGGTACGAGCTGACCGGCTTCGGGCGGGACCTGGCCAACACCGACTCGAACCTGACCCCGATCGTGGTCTGCGGCTTCTGCTACCTGGCGATCACCCTGCCGCTGGGCATCCTGGCCCGCCGGCTCGAGGCGCGAACGGCGAGGACCCGGTAAATGGCACTCGTAGAGATCAAGAACCTGCACAAGTCGTTCGGCAGCAACCACGTCCTGCGCGGGATCGACTTCACCGTCGAGCAGGGCGAGGTCGTCTGCGTGATCGGGCCGTCCGGCTCGGGCAAGTCGACGCTGCTGCGGTGCGTGAACCTGCTGGAGAAACCGCAGGAGGGACAGGTGATCGTCCGCGGTGAGGACATCACCGACCCGGACTGCCACCTGGACGCGGCCCGGCAGCAGATCGGGATGGTGTTCCAGCAGTTCAACCTGTTCCCGCATCTCTCGGTGCTGGCCAACTGCACTGTTGCCCAGCGCACCGTTCTCAAGCGCGGGCAGCAGGACGCGGACCGGATCGCCCGCGCCAACCTGGAGCGGGTCGGGCTGAGCGACAAGATCGACGCGTACCCGGCCCAGCTGTCCGGCGGCCAGCAGCAACGGGTCGCGATCGCGCGGGCGTTGTCGATGGACCCGGCGCTGATGCTGTTCGACGAGCCGACGTCCGCGCTCGACCCCGAGCTCGTCGGCGACGTACTCACGGTGATGCGCAAACTCGCCCTGGACGGTATGACGATGCTCGTCGTCACGCACGAGATGGCGTTCGCCCGCGAGGTGGCCGACCGGGTGGTGTTCATGGACGGCGGCGTGATCGTCGAGCAAGGCCCGCCGGCCGACGTGATCGGAAGCCCCAAGGAGGAGCGCACCCGTACGTTCCTGCGCCGTGTCCTCGACCCGACGCACGTCGAACCAACTGTTTGATCGTCACGCTGCGTGCCCGGGCGATCGACGGGCCGCAGTGTGAAACGCCGCAGACTACGAATCGGTCTCCATTAGGGGTTGGTCCGTGCGCTGCCCACAGGTCCTTGTGTCAAGATGCGGACACATGGCACCGGGGCCGACCGGTGCCCGGGTTTGGAGGACCTAGATGTCTGTCCTGCGTAGGACACTGGCGTTGTCCGGTGTCCTGGTTCTCGCCGCCGCCGGCTGCGGTTCGAACTCTCTCGAAGGTGGTTCGTCCACCTCTCCGTCGAGCGCCCCCTCCAGCGCTCCCTCGAGCGGTCCCGCCAGCAGCGGACCGGATCTGAGTGGTTCGCTGCCGCCGAAGATCAAGTCGGCCGGGAAGATCGTCGTCGGCGTGGACGCCAGCTACCCGCCGAACGAGTTCCTGCAGGGCGGCAAGACCGTCGTCGGCATGGACGTCGACCTGTTCAACGCGGTGGCGCAGAAGTACGGCGTCACGGTCGACTGGCAGCCGGCCGGCTTCGACACGATCATCACCGGTGTCCAGAGCGGCAAGTACGACGTCGGCGTCTCGTCGTTCACGATCAACGACAAGCGCAAGCAGCAGGTCAACATGGTCAGCTACTTCAACGCCGGCACGCTGTGGGCGACCGCGAAGGGCAACCCGAAGGGCGTCAAGGCCGACGACGCGTGCGGCAAGACCGTCGCGGTGCAGAAGGGTACGACGCAGCTCGAGGACGACATGCCGAAGCGGCAGGCCGCATGCAAGGCCGCCGGCAAGCCGGAGATCAAGCTGGTCGTGCGGGAGAAGCAGGACCAGGCCACCGCGGACCTGGTCGGCGGCAAGGCCGACGCGATGCTGGCCGACTCCCCCGTCGTGCTGTACGCGATCAAGCAGACCAACGGTGCGCTCGAGCAGCTCGGTGACATCTACGACGCCGCGCCGTACGGCTATGTGATCCCGAAGGCGGAGACGGCGTTCGCGCAGTCGATCACCGAGGCGCTGAAGGCCCTGAACACCGAGGGCACCTACAAGAGCACGCTGCAGAAGTGGAACAACGACTCGGGTGCGCTCACCGACTTCGCCGTGAACCCGTGAGGCTCCCATGAGCACCGACACAACGGAGACCCGGCCGACGGACGCAAGCCCCGATCGGCCGGGGGCGATCAACGCCGTACCGGTCCGGCATCCCGGCCGCTGGGTCGCGATCGCCGTGATCGTGATCCTGGCCGCGATGCTGGTGCACCTGCTCGTGACGAACAAGGCCTTCGACTGGAGCTTCGTCTTCCAGGCGATGAACCAGCAGCCGGTGATCAACGGCTTCCTCAAGGGCACGCTGCTGGTCACCGTGCTGTCGATGATCGTCGGTGTCGGCGGCGGCGTGCTGCTGGCCGTGATGCGGCTGTCGGACAACCCGATCCTGGCCGGGGTGTCGTGGGTGTTCACCTGGTTCTTCCGGAGCATCCCGCGGTACATCCTGCTGTTCACGATGGGCACGCTGGGGATCCTGTTCCCGCAGGGCATCGCGTTCGGGATCCCGTTCGACTGGAAGATCATCGACTGGCTCGGGATGTCCGGTGACTGGCGGTTCTTCACCCTCGACGCCAACCAGGTGTTCACCGGGATCGTCGCCGGTGTGATCGGGCTCGGGCTGTCCGAGGCGGCGTACATGGCCGAGATCGCCCGGGCGGGCATCATGAGCGTCGACAAGGGGCAGGCCGAGGCGGCCGAGGCGCTGGGGATGAGCAGCGGCAAGGTGATGCGCCGCGTCGTACTGCCGCAGGCGATGCGGGTGATCGTGCCGCCGACCGGCAACGAGACGATCGCGATGCTGAAGGACACCTCGCTGCTGCTCGCGGTACCGGTGATCGGCGAGCTGTTCTACCAGCTGCAGTCGATCGGCAGCACGTACTACAAGACGTTCCCGATCGCGGTCGCGGCGACGTTGTACTACCTCGCCGCGACGAGCGTGCTGATGGTCGGCCAGTACTTCCTGGAGCGGCACTTCGGCCGCGGCTTCGGGACCAAGGCACCACGAGCCGCGCGGCCGGCCGGGGCGGGAGGCGCCTGATGCCATTGGTCCACGCGGTGAATGTGACGAAGTCCTTCCACCACAACGAAGTACTCAAAGGCATCGACCTCGATGTCGATCGCGGTCAGGTGGTGTGTCTGCTCGGGCCGTCGGGTTCGGGTAAGACGACGTTCCTGCGCTGCATCAACCAGCTCGAGACGATCGACGGCGGCCGGATCTGGGTCGACGACGAACTGATGGGGTACAACGAGCGCGACGGCAAGCTGTACCGCCTGAAGAACAAGGAGATCGCGGCGCAACGCCGCGAGATCGGGATGGTGTTCCAGCGGTTCAACCTGTTCCCGCACAAGACGACGCTGGAGAACATCGTCGAGGCGCCCACGCAGGTGAAGCGTGAGTCCAAGAAGGTCGCGCGGGAGCGGGCGATGAAGCTGCTCGACCGGGTCGGGCTGGCGGACCGCTGCAACGCCTACCCGGCGCAGCTGTCCGGCGGCCAGCAGCAGCGGGTGGCGATCGCGCGGGCGCTGGCGATGCAGCCGAAGCTGATGCTGTTCGACGAGCCCACGTCGGCGCTCGACCCCGAGCTGGTCGGCGAGGTGCTGGCGGTGATGCGGGAGCTCGCGCTCGACGGAATGACGATGATCGTGGTCACCCACGAGATGTCGTTCGCCCGCGACGTCGCGGACACGGTCGTCTTCATGGACGCCGGCGTGGTCGTCGAGGCCGGCCCGCCGAAGGACGTGATCGGCAATCCGCAGCACTCCCGCACCCAGGCGTTCCTCTCGCGGCTGCGTTCGGAGCACGAACACCCCTGATTTCAGGGGATTTGCCTCGGTCGGCCCCGTTCGCTGTGCATCAGCGTCCGTGAGGTTGGATGATGTACGGCGTTGGGGATCGATCGAGGGAGACGATGTGAGCAGCACGGGACGAGCCGCCGAGGTCCGCCTGAGTATCCCGGCGGACAGTGCCTACATCGCCGTACCGCGATCTGTGGTCGGCAATCTCGCTGCCCGCAACGACTTCACCCTGGACGCGATCGACGACCTGCGGATCGCGGTCGACGAGGCCTGCGCGCTGCTGCTGCCGGAGGCGGCCGACGGCGTGCTGGAGTGCGTGTTCGAGATCGAGCCGCCGCAGCTGACGGTGCGCGCGAGCGCGATCGTGCCGGGCGGCTGGATGCCGGACACCGACTCGTTCGGGTGGACAGTTCTGACCGCGCTCGTCGAGTCGGCTGCCGCCGAGACCATCGACGGCAGACTGACGATCACCGTGACGGCCACGGCCACCGCGACGGAGACCGCGTGACCGTCGAGCAAACCCCGGGCGAGCCTCGGGAGACCACGGATTTGCGTACCCGAACGGCAGACCTCTTCCAGCGGATGGCTGCCGCCTCGGGGCCTTCCGATGCCGCGCACACGGCGGCGCGGGACGGTCTGGTCGCACTGCACATGCCGCTGGTGGAGCATCTGGCCCGCCGGTTCCGCAACCGCGGTGAGCCGTACGACGATCTCGTGCAGGTGGCCACGATCGGCCTGATCAAAGCGATCGACCGTTTCGATTCGGATCGCGGTGTCGAGTTCTCGACGTACGCGACGCCGACGATCCTGGGTGAGATCAAGCGGTACTTCCGCGACAAGGGCTGGGCCATCCGGGTGCCGCGGCGGCTGCAGGAGCTGCGGTTGTCACTGACCGCAGCCACCGCCGAGCTGACCCAGGAGCTGGGCCGGGCGCCGACCGTGGCCGAGTTGTCCGACCGGCTCGGACTCTCACCGGATCTGGTGATCGAAGGGCTCGAGTCCGCGAACGCCTACAACACCTTGTCCCTGGACGCTCCCGACCAGAACGAGACCGACGCGACCACGGTCCTGGACGGCCTCGGCGGCGAGGACGAAGCGCTGGAGAGCGTCGAGTACCGGGAGTCGCTCAAACCCTTGCTGGCACAGCTGGACACCCGCGAGAAGCGCATCCTGACACTGCGATTTTTCCGCGGTATGACGCAGTCCCAGATCGCCGAGGAGATCGGCATCTCACAGATGCACGTCTCCCGGCTGCTGGCCCGGACGCTGACCGAGCTCCGCACCGGCCTGCTGAAGGAATAGCTGCCTAGAGCACCGGGTGATCGTTGGCCTCGCCACCGGCCAGTGCGTCCGTGGAAGCCTTCTGGAACACGCAGATCAGTACTGCGAGGGCCGCGACGGCGAGCGCGATCGCGACCACCTTGGTCGATCCGCCCCAGAAGCTGTACGCGACCAGGAGCTGGATCAATTGTGTGAATACCGTCGGCCCGCGACTCCAGCGCACGGCCTTCGACAGACCACGCGCGACGAAGCCGAGGGCCACGCCGTACACGAGGAAGAAGCCGGCCGTGGTGAGGCCGAGCACCAAGCGATCGCCATGAAGCGTCAAGGCTTCGCCAATTCCCAGAACGATCAGCGCAAGGCCTTCCAAAGCGACCACTGCCGCAGCTAACTTGAGCGGTCTCGGGACGGCGGCAGCTGGGGAGTCGGTCGGCACTTCGCCAGCTTAGTGCCGCATGTTCTCGGGGGCCTCGCGGACCCAAGGCCCTACAGGGATTTGAGGGTTGTGCGTAACCAAAAGAAGGTTGGAACGGTTACCTGCAGTGAACGGGTGATTGCGGAAGAGCGGCTCCGTCCGATAACCGGATGGAGCGTACGACCCTGCGCCAGTTCCGAGTGTTAAGGAAGCGTTGTGATCGGATCGACAACTCCATAACCCTTGTTTCGATCCGCCAAGATTGGGAACATGGTCTCGTTCGTGAATGCGTTCACAACGCGTCGCACTAAAACCCCCCAGTGCGAGACGAACCGACGAGTACAGCACCGCTGATTGGGCACAGACCTACCCGTCAGCTTACGTCAACTACTGAGAGAGATGGGATCCGCCATGGATTGGCGCCACCGGGCCGTATGCCTCGACGAGGACCCGGAACTGTTCTTCCCCATCGGCAACACCGGCCCCGCGATCATGCAGATCGAGGAAGCCAAGCAGGTGTGCCGACGCTGCGACGTGCGTGAGCAGTGCCTGGCATGGGCGCTGGAAGCCGGCCAGGACCACGGTGTCTGGGGCGGTCTGAGCGAGGACGAGCGCCGCGCTCTCAAGCGCCGCAACGCCCGCCAGCGCATCCGCACCGCCTGAGTAAGTCCTCTCGGGGCCCCGCGGAAAACACCGCGGGGCCTTTGTGTTTCCCCGGCCTAATCCTTGACCGGGATGTCCAGGGTGACCTGGGTGCCGGGCTTTCCGTCGTGACGGTTGCCGAATTCAAGGGTCCCGTCCAGCTCCCCGATGACGAGGGTGCGGACGATGGACAGGCCCAGGTTGCCGGACAGTTCGGAGTCGAAGTTCGTCGGCAACCCTTTGCCGTCGTCGATCACGTCGATGTGCAGGCGTCCGACCGACCGCTCGGCGGTGAGCTCGATCGTGCCGTGCGCCTCTCCCCCGTCGCGTGCGCCGAAGGCGTGCTCGACCGAGTTCTGCATCAGTTCGGTCAGCACCATCGCCAGCGGAGTCGCCACCTCGGAGTCGAGTACGCCGAACGTCCCGCTCCGCCGCGTCTCCACCGCGGTCGAGACCGTCGACACATCCGCGACCATCGCGGCGACCCGGTCGGCCACATCGTCGAAGTCCACATGCTCGTCGAACGACTCCGACAGCGTCTCGTGCACGATCGCGATCGACCCGACCCGCCGGACCGCTTCGGACAAGGCGGCCTGTCCTTCCGGTACGGCGATTCTTCGGGCCTGCATCCGGAGTAACGCGGCGACCGTCTGCAAGTTGTTCTTGACGCGATGATGAATCTCCCGGATGGTCGCCTCCTTGGTGACCAGCTCCCGCTCCCGGCTCCGCAGCTCCGTGACGTCACGGAGCAGGATCAGCGCCCCCACGTGCGCACCGTCGGCCCGCAGCGGGATCGCGCGCAGGAACAGCGTCGCGTCGGAGTTCTCGATCTCGATCTCCTTGGCCGCGCGGCCGGTGACCACCGACGCGAGCACGTCGTCGACCTTGTGTCCGGAATGCAGCAACTCCGCGGTGACATCCTTCAGCCTGCTGCCGACGAGATCGGTGACAAGACCCATCCGCCGGTACGCCGACAACGCGTTCGGGCTCGCGAACGTCACCATGCCGTGCCGATCGACCCGGATGCAGCCGTCACCGACGCGTGGCGTGGTGGAGAGCAGCCGCTCACCGCCGTACGGGAAGATGCCGTCGGTGATCATCCGGGCCAGGTCGGTCGCGCTCTGCAGATAGGCGATCTCGAGCCTGGACGGCGTACGGACACCGAGCAGGTTGGTGTTCCGCGCGATCACCGCGATCACCCGGGTGCCGCGTCGTACCGGGATCGTCTCGACCCGGACGGGTACGTCGTCGCGCCATTCGGGATCGCCCTCGCGGCAGATCCGGCCGCCGTCGTACGCCTGGTCGAGCAGGTGCCGGCGGCCGCGCGGGATGAAGCTGCCGACGATGTCGTCGAGGTACGCCGTCGGGCCGGTCGTCGGGCGCATCTGGGCACCGGCCCAGAACCCGAGCCCTTCGGTGTCCGGCAGCCAGAGCACGAGATCGGCGAACGACAGATCGGCCAGCATCTGCCAGTCGGAGATCAGCAGCTGCAGGCGGTCCAGGTCGGCCTGGTCCAGGGTGGTGTGGTTTCGGGCCACGTCGGTCAGAGACGGCACAGGTTCGATGCTACCGACGGTCTTATACCAGCACTCGGAGTGGTCCGCTCGACAAGTTGGTGTAGACAGGTGTTAGTTGATTCAGCACGGATGAAAGGATGCTCGGGTGGAGTCGACGTACTGGCAGGACGTGATGGCCGCGGACTACGCGGTACCGCACGACCGTACGCTGACCGAGCTCACCGAGGAGCTTGTCCGCGGGCTGGCCAGCACCAACCCGCAGGTCCGTGATGCCCTCGCCTACCCGACGCTCGCCACCTGGCTGGAGCGCGGGGTGTACGACGACCTGCTGCCCGGGTTCGGCGACGGCCTCTGTGCCGGACTGAACTACGGGCTCGGCGAGGACGGCACCGACAGTGTGTTCCGCCGCTCGTTCACCGCGCTGACGCTGGCCGAGGTGATCCACCGCGACAACGCCGAGTTCCTCGTGCACGACGAGGTGGTGATGCGCTGGGGCGACCGGCTGGCGACCTGGCTGCTGCGCGAACGCGACCTGCGCGGGTTCGTCAAGGACTGCGGCTGGGCGCATGCCGTTGCCCATGGCGCCGACGCGATCGGCGCGCTGGCCCGGTCCCGGCACTGCGACGCCGGGGTACTGCGGGCGCTGCTCGACGTACTCGCGGACCGGATCGTCAAGGACACGCCGTACCGCTGGGTGCACGAGGAGCACGACCGGGTCGCGCACGCGGTGATGACGATCCTGCACCGGAACATGCTGAGCAGCGACGAGCTCGAGCGCTGGCTGAAGCCGATCGCGGCGACCGCCGGCCAGCAGCCGTTGATGCACGAGACCCTGCCCGAGTGGCCGACGCCCGCGGTGTTCAACGCCCGCGGCGTCCTGCACGTCCTGCTCAGCCAGCTGGCGATCGGCGTGAAGGGGTTCCCGATCCCCGGCGACGACGAGCTCTTCGGCCGCCCGATCGAGGCCCGCGCCGACCTGCTGCTGATGCTGACCGAAGCCGTCCAGGCCTCGCAGCCCTACATCTACCGCCCGGCCACTAACCCGTCGTAGAAATGCCGGCCGTCGCCACGACGGCCCGGTGGTCCGTGCCCTCGATCGGGTACGTCGTGAACCGACCCGGCTCGAACTGCCGCGTCACCACCACGTGGTCGATCTGCGTCCGCAGTACGACGGGCTGGTCGGCCGGCCAGGTACCTTGCAGGCCGGCGCCGACGGTCGGTGCGACACTGCGACAGTAACCGCCCAGCGCGTGCCGGAAGTCCGCGTGGTCGACGGTCGCGTTGAAGTCCCCTGCAACTATCGTCGGCGCGTCCTCGGTGCACCAGCGCCGTACGTGCAGGAGGTCGTTCTTCCAGGTCGTGACCGAGTCGGTCAGCGGCGGGAAGCCGTGGTAGGCGATCAGCCGGATCGCGCCGAGGTTGCCACCGGTCACGATGATGTTGCCGAAGGTCGTCCCGGGCTCGGACGCGAACGCCACGTTCCCGAGCGAGGACGACACGAGCACACTGGTCGCACTCTCGGGCGCCTTGCTCGGCTGGGCCGTGAAGCCCTTGTACTGCTGGTCCTGCAGCTGCGCCCGGATCTCCTCGCGGACGTCAACCTGTGCCTCCGGCAACGAAACCAGGTCCGGCTTGCGGTCTCGGATCACCTGCGCCACATCCGCGGCGCGGGCACCACCGCCGAGCACGTTCGCGACCATGATCGTCAGCACCCGCGCGCCGGCCGGAGCGGGCCTGGCATCGGAGAACTGACGCGGCGCGATCAGGGCGCCGCCGATCAGCGCGAGCGAAGCGACGAGTACGGCGGCGATGCGCCAGCCGCGTCGTACGAGCATCAGGAGCGCCAGCAGTAGGACCACGACCAGACCTTGCGGACGGAAGGCGGCCAGCTGGGTGAACGGGGTGACCTCGTCCAGCCCGAACAGTTCCGGATACAGCGGCACGGCAACGATGACGAGGAACAGGACGGACAGCACGACGCGCCGTACGAACCATGCCTTTTCGTTATCCATGCACCAACCTGAAGGTCTAGTACCGACTGTCATCGAACGGTAGCGTGCTGCGTTGCGCCTGTGTCCCGAGGAGGTTTGCAGTGTCTCGATTGTCCGCGGTCAGGCCCGCGTACTGGATCTCCGGTGTGCTTCTGGTTGTGGCGGTCGTCGTACCGCTGCTCGTGCCGACGTACGCCAAGGCCGACCCCCACCTGTGGGGATTCCCGTTCTTCTACTGGTACCAGCTGATGTGGGTGTTCCTGTCCGCGATCCTGGTCAGCATCAGTTACCGGCTGCTGCGTGCCGAGGAACGCCGGCGCCGGGCCGCGCAGGGACTTGGTGACCCTGACGCCCCCGATGCCGACGTCGACACCAAGGAGGCCGGACAGTGAACACGAGTGTCGACTGGGTGCAGTTGATCATCGTCATCGTCATCTTCGGCGGTGTCACCGTGATGGGCTTCATGGCGTCGCGCTGGCGTAGCGCCGGCCATCTGGACAACCTCGACGAGTGGGGTCTGGGCGGCCGGAGCTTCGGTACGTTCGTCACCTGGTTCCTGCTGGGCGGCGACCTGTACACGGCGTACACGTTCATCGCGGTGCCCGCCGCGATGTACGCGACAGGTGCGATCAGCGGCTTCTTCGCCGTTCCGTACACGATCGTCGCCTACCCGATCGTGTTCGTCTTCATGGCCCGCTTGTGGTCGGTCTCGCATCGGCACGGGTACGTGACGCCGGCCGACTTCGTCACCGGCCGGTACGGCAGTAAGGCGCTGTCGCTGGCGGTCGCGGTGACCGGCATCCTCGCCCTGATGCCGTACATCGCGTTGCAGCTGGTCGGTATGCAGGCGGTCTTCGAGACGATGGGTCTCGGCGGCAGCAACACGCTGGCCAAGGACCTCCCGCTGCTGATCGCGTTCGCGGTGCTCGCGGCGTACACGTATTCGTCCGGGCTGCGGGCGCCGGCGATGATCGCGTTCGTCAAGGACTTCCTGATCTACGTGGTGATCCTGGTCGCGATCTTCTACCTGCCGCATGTGCTCGGCGGCTGGGACTCGATCTTCGGTGCGGCCCAGGAGAAGATGGCGAAGACGAACCCGGCCACCGGCAAGCCGACCGGGTCGTTCATCCCCGGCAACGCGGGCTACGTGTCGTACTGGACGCTGGGTCTGGGTTCCGCGATGGCGCTGTTCATGTACCCGCACTCGGTCACCGCCGTGCTGTCGACGAAGACCCGCAACGTCGTACGGCGGAACGCGGCGATCCTCCCGGCGTACTCGCTGCTGCTGGGCCTGCTCGCCCTGCTCGGCTTCATGGCGATCAAGGCGAACGTGAACGTGAAGGGTCTGGACGGGCTGGCCAACCCGCAGCTGGCGATCCCGCGGCTGTTCGACCAGGAGTTCCCGTCCTGGTTCGCCGGGATCGCGTTCGCGGCGATCGCGGTCGGCGCGCTGGTGCCGGCGGCGATCATGTCGATCGCGGCGGCGAACCTGTTCACGCGCAACATCTATCGCGCGTTCATCAAGCCGTCGGCGTCACCGGCGGAGGAGGCCAAGGTCTCCAAGCTGGCGTCGCTGCTGGTGAAGGTCGGCGCGCTGGTGTTCGTGCTCGCGATGGACAAGACGATCGCGCTGAACCTGCAACTCCTGGGCGGTATCTGGATCCTGCAGACGTTCCCGGCGATCGTCGTCGGTCTCTACACGCGCTGGTTCCACCGGTACGCGTTGCTGACCGGTTGGGCTGTCGCGATGGTGTTCGGCACGATCTCGGCGTACAACGTGGTGAACCCGGCGACCAAGAAGCACTTCGGTGGGTCGCTGGCGAACATCCCGGGCACCAACACCCCGGCGTACATCGCGCTGACCGCGTTCGTGCTGAACCTGCTCATCGTGATCGTGCTGACGTTCGTGTTCCGCGCGCTGAAGGTGCCGGACGGTCAGGACACCACGCACCCGACGGACTACCTCGCCGACCGCGGCGACCCGGGTGTGAAGGACCTGCCGGAGATCCTCGACGACGGCGGAGCCGCTACGGCGAAGTCCTGAGCTTGATGGGTGACGGCGGTCCTGCGGGGCCGCCGTTACCTTTTGCAGCTAAGTCGACACGCTGCGGGGTCAGCTTGCCCGGGTTCGGGCCGCGGGTTCGGCAGAATCGCACACGTGCTGCTGGTCCTCCTCGTCATGGTGCTCGCTGCCGGGGCGGCGCTCGCGACCGGCGGCGGCTTCGGACGGCTGGCCAACAACACGTTGACCGGCGTGCATTGGCTGGCCGCGGCCGCGATCGGGCAACTGCTCGGCTCGGCCTTCGGCGGCACGGTCTACCCGGTCGGATTGATCGGGTCCGCGGTGTGCATCGCGGTCTTCCTGCGGCTCAACGTGCGCCATCCCGGCGTCGGCCTGCTGGCGTTGGGTTTCTTCAGCAACGCGCTCGTGGTCGCGTTGAACGGAGCGATGCCGGTGTCACTCGCAGCGCTCGCTCGTGCGGGCGTGGGCTCCGGGGTGGTGAGCGATCCGCGGCACGAGTTGTCCGATGCTGCGACCCGCTTGCCGTGGCTCGGGGACGTCGTACCCGTCGCTCTTCCCGGGCTCGGCCAGGCCGTCAGCCCAGGCGACGTACTCATCGCCGCCGGCGCCGGCCTCCTGCTGTACGCCGGGATGGGCGCCTCCGGGCGGGTGCCTGCGACAACCGCCCCGGTCTGGGACGAACTGGAACCCTGCGCCGGAACTCCCGCGCTGCTCAGGCTGTCACCCGAGGCCTGCTCAGAAGCGGAAGCCGCGACCGATCACGCGCCTGAGTGACTCGACCACGACCGGGTCGTACTCCGCACCGATCCCCAACCCGATCGACTCCATCGCCTTGTCCGGCGACTGCCCCGACCCTTCCCCCACCAACTGCTCGTAGGCCAGCGCAACATTCACGATCCCGCTCTCCACCGGGATATCCGCGTTGTTGGCCCGCCCCTGCCGGTACGGATCGTTGGAGTGCCTGACGATCTCCGCCACATGATCCAGCACCCCCGACCGCTCGATCACCGAAGCCCCGATCTCCGCCGCCCGCTGCCGCTCCTCCCGAGTCCGCAACAACGAAGCCCCACCCGGACTAGGATCTGCCAACGCCAACTGCCCAACCCCCGACAGCAGCGCCGCATACTCCAACGCCTCCATCCTGGCCGGCGTCAACCCCAGATCATGCCCCAGCGCCACCGCAAGCTGCGCCGTCCGCGCATTCTGCCCCGGGCTGCTGAAGCCTGCTATCTCCGTACTGCGCGCCATCGAACGAACGGTGGTCCGATAAGTCCGCTGCGCCGACGCGAACCGCCGGAACGCGAATTGCGTCAGGAACAACGGCACCACGACCAGTGGAGGTCCCCACAAACCCAGCAACGAGGTCCCGATCGCCAGCAGCATCCCGCTGATCGCCATCGCCATACCGATGCGCGCGGCAATCATCGTCTCGTCGCGCAACGCTGCCGGGAACGGTTGGTTGTACTTCTCGGTCGCCTGCCCCGCCCCGACCAGCGCATCCAGCACCGCGGCCGTCAGGACTGCGAGCAGCATCGCGCCCGTCAACTCGATCGCCGAGGTCCAGGAGCGGTCCCAGTACAGGTCGGCCGGCGTCACGGCCGAGAACACAGCGGCAGCGGCAGCAACCGACAGCGTGCGCCGGGCCGAAACCACCACGTCCCACGGCAGACCGGCGATCACGCGCGGCAGAAGCCCCGCGAGCGTAGCCAACCCGGTCACCGCGATGACCTGGGCGACGTCCGGCGGAATCGAAACCTCCGGCGGACGCAGCAGAACATAACCCAGTGCCGCACTCGTCGCGATCGGCGCCCGGTTCTTACTTCGATCCACGCGGAACTGGATCGTCTCGCCGATCGCGACCAGCAGCCCGAACGTGACCGCGTACGGCCAGTCCGTGACACCACGGCGAACAGTCATGGCAAGTGCGGTGACTCCTACGACGGCACCGGCAAACAGGATCACGACCCCGCTGCCCAGGCGCCGGACCTCGGACCCTTCGGAAACACCGACCATCAGCCTGCGTCCGGTCCCGCCGCCGAGCCGGAGGCACCACCGCCGCTGCCGAGACTGAGATCGTCGTGGTCGATGGCAACCCGCACGGTCTCGTCCGGTGCAGGCTGGTCTGCCGCCGCGGATTTCCAGCCGTCCTTCCGAATCACCTCGACGAACGCGTCGACGAGGCGGGGATCGAAATGCGTGTACCGGTCCTGCAGCAGGATCTCGAGAGTCTCCTCGACCCCACGGGCAGCACGGTACGAGCGCGTCGAGGTCAGACAGTCGAAGGCGTCGACGATGCCGATGATGCGAGCGAAGTACGGGATGTTCTCGCCGGCCAGACCGGCCGGATAGCCGGTGCCGTCATACTTCTCGTGATGGTGCAGCACGGCAGACTTGACCTCTTCGAGGAACGGGATGTTGCCGATCAGTTCGACACCTCTGGCGGGATGGAGGCGGATCGCATCCATTTCGAAATCTTCGAGCCTGCCGGGCTTCTGGATGATCCGCGTCGGGACGCCGACCTTTCCGACATCGTGCAGCAGTCCGGCATGTTCCAGAGCCTGCTGGCGGTCGTCGGTGAGCCTCAGGTGCCGGCCGAGCACGCCGACTCCTTCGCTGACCCGTTCAGAGTGACCTCTGGTGTACAGGTCCTTCGTCTCGATGACTTGGATGAACGCCCGCATGGTCGCTGCCTGCGCGTTGCGCTCGGTCTCGTAGAGACTCAGTGTCCACCGGGCGACCAACAACGGCACGACGACCAGGAAAACCGCGACAATGCCCAGTCCTCCGAGCCACACGACCGACAGCAAAACTCCGAGCAGCCCGTAGCCCGTCATCGCGGGCGCAGTCGGCGCGGCCACCCGACGCAGGAAGGTCAGCGGCGATGTGCCGCCACGATCGAGCCACAGGACGAGGCACATCAAGGCCGCATTCACCGTCAACCAGGTAACGATCGCGAGGAAGCCGGAAACAGTTGCGTGTCCGGGCTGCTCCAGAACGGCGTCGCCACGAACACCGCCGGTCCGCACATACACCAGGCCGGCCATAGCAGCGCACAGAACAGCCTGCGCGCCATTGAAGACCCGTCGCATCAGGGGCAAACGACGGTCTTGTGTAAGAGGTAGCAGGACGGCGACAACGACGGTCGATGCCGGCCCGGACAAAGACAGCAGAGCGATACAGACAACATGGTCCAGAACCGCCCGGACGGGTCCGACCTTCGAACGAAGAAGCACGCCGACCAGCAACAGCAGACCAAGAGCGACTGTTGGCACGTCCAGCCTGGTCTTGAACAACGCAACGACGAGTACGAGCGCGGCGACAGCTGAGCTGATCGCCACTGTCAAGCGAAGCGGCCAGCGGCTGTTCACCTGCGAACTCTAACCGTCACCACTCCCAACCGTCACTACCAAACACGACACGTCACCTCCGATCAGCGGGTCGCAGTCTTACGTCCCGGTGATCGGAGGGACGTAGGGGGGCAGACAGCACGTCGCTGACTCTTCATTATTTTGCCTAAGCAGGCAGGCCGCGAAACACTGTAGGCCAGACCGTGACTCGCCGCATGACAGGAGCCGATGAGCGCGGTATGAGAGACTGTGACTCTTTGCAGTTGTTTCAAGGAGGCTTAGGAATGGGAAAGACCGGCCGGAAGCGTCGCGCACGCAAGAAGAAGGGCGCGAACCACGGCAAGCGCCCCAACGCCTGAACGCAGGGCGGCTACAGACAGCGAGGACCTCGGAGAAATCCGGGGTCTTTGCGATTTGGTCACAGCTTTACAGCAGACCAGTTTATTAAGAGGTCCCGTATTCGGAGAGTCTCCGGCTGCGTACCGAATGCGATCTTTCAAACGATCGTTGGGTATTCGGGTGACTGGTTCGGTCGCATCCCGGAACCCTGGTCCTGCCCCCGGCCCGACACCGCTGTGGATAACGGCGACCGACCGTCGGCGGATCCCCCTAGAGTTGGCCCCGGAGGTTTCCGGTACTGACCGTATCCAGCGCGGATCCGAGGTGTGAGGAGGTGGCCGAACTGTCGACGACCCTGAGCGAGCTCCTCCGCACCTTCCGCACCCGGTCCGGCCTCACCCAGGCCGCCCTGGCAGAGAAGGCGGGCCTGAGCGAACAGGCCATCAGCGTTCTCGAGCGCGGTACCCGCAGCCGCCCACGGATGGACACGATCCGCGGGCTCACCAAAGCGCTTGATCTCACCCCTGCTGAGGCGGACCAGTTCCTTGCCGTTGCCCGCGGCAAGGGGCACGGTTCTGCGCCGGCCACACAGGCCGCGGACGCAACCGCCGGTGTCGCCGCATCTCCGGTGCCATGGCAACTACCTCCGGCCGCGCGCGACTTCACCGGCCGGGGCGCGCAACTCGACGCGATGCTGTCCGTACTGCGCAATCCCACCGGCTCGGCGCCCGTCGGTCTGGTCGCGGTGACCGGCATGGGCGGCATCGGCAAAACCGCGCTGGCTGTCCAGGCGGCGCACATCCTGACGGACAGCTACCCGGATGGTCAGCTCTACCTGAACCTGCGCGGCTACGGCCCGGGGACCCCGATGGCTGTCGCGGACGCGCAGCGGCAGCTCCTTCGGTCGGTTGGCGTCGACGTCCGGCTCATCCCCGGTGACGTGGAGGAAGCGGCCGCAGTCCTGAGGTCCGAGCTCGCCGGCCGTCGACTGCTCATACTGCTCGACAACGCCGTCGACATAACGCATGTGCTGCCACTGTTGCCTGGACATGCAGGATCGTCAGCGATCATCACCAGCCGTGGATCGCTTGCCACGTTAGCCGGGGCACGCCAGGTCCATCTCGACGCGTTGTCCGAGTCCGAGTCCGTCGAGCTTCTGACCGGTGTCATCGGCGAAGCGCGAGTGGCCGCCGAGCCGGACGCCGCGAGGAATCTGACCGCGATCTCCGGCCGCCTACCGCTCGCCGTTCGTCTGATCGGCGGCCGCCTCGCGTCCCGGCCGACCTGGCCGATTCACCACCTGGTAGCGGTGCTCCAGGACGAGAAGCGTCGTCTCGACGGCTTCGGCTCGGACGAGAACAGTGTCCGTGCGAGCATCGCCAGTTCCGTGGACTTCCTCGACTCGAGTGATCGTCCGCTCGACCGGGATGCCGCCGGCGTGCTGCCGCTGCTCAGCGTGCTCGATGGCTCTGACCTGCTCACGGTCGTTGCGTCACGGCTCCTCGAGCTACCGCTGCACCGCACCGATGCGATTCTGGAGCGTCTTGTCGACCTCAACCTGCTCGAGTCGGTCGCGCCCGAGCGTTATCGCTTCCACGACCTGATCCGCGCCTACGCTCGCGAACGAGCTGATGAGATCCTCACGACCGAGGAGCGCGACGCCGGCGTGCAACGGGCGCTCCGCCTCTACACGGAGATCGGCTGGGCGGTTCAGAGCCGGACGCATCCGGCAAATCCACGGATCGCGCTGGCGACAGCACCTTTCGAGCCGTTGCCGACGACAAGCGACACGGAAGCGGCGCTCAGCTGGCTGGACGACGAGCAGCGCAACCTGACGGATCGCTACCACCAGGCGAGCCAGTCCTCCCTCGCTCGAACCGCGGAGATCCCGGAGCTCGTGCTGTCGCTGTTCGGGTATCTCGAATCGCGATCCCGCTGGGTGGAGATGAGAGAGATGTGTGGCACGGCGCTGGAGATCGCGACCCAGCTCGAACTGGGGCCGATGGCAGCCTGGCTGGAGCACGACACCGCGATTCCCGAAGTGGAGAACGGGAGTCTCGAGGCTGCGGCCGAGCGTCTGCTCCGGGCATTGGCCAGGTTCCGCGCCCTCCCGGATCTTCGCGGCCAGGCCCGCTGCTGCACTTCCATAGCGCACGTACTCGGCCGACTCAACCGGGTGGCCGACGCCATCGACTACGGGAACGAAGCCCTGCAACTGAGCCAGGAACTCGGTGACGAGACCGTGGTCGGAGTGGCCCATGTAGCCCTCGGAGCTCTCTACGACCGCAACGGGGACTACGCTCTCGCGGACGCGTCGTACCAGCGTGGTATCAAGCTTGCCGAGCAGTCCCAGGATTCACGGTCGGTCAGCAAGCGCTACCTCAACACCGGATTCTCACATCTGCTCGTCGGGCGGGTCGACGACGCGGTCGGGCCGCTGCTCAAGAGCCTTGACGCCGCGAAGCGTGGCAAGAGCGATGATCTCCAGACCCAGGCCATGCAAGGCCTTGCGGGCGCCCACGCCAGCCGCGGTGAATACCGAGAAGCTCACGCGATCCTCGACGAGGGAATCGTCCTGGTCCGCGCCCTTGGCAACAGGCTGCGCGAAGGCTCCTTCATTCTCGAGCACGGCAAGATCAGTGCCGCTGAAGCCGACTTTCCGGCAGCTACCCGGTACCTCGAGTCCGCGATGGAGATACTTCACACCAACTCGCCGCATTTGGAAGTCGTCGCGGCGAAATTGCTCGAAGACGTTCGGCACGGCCACGATTACGTTTACAGATTCGACGACTCACACGTTACGTGACCAGATCGCTACAGCATCCGGCGAAACGTCAATCCGTGGTGGTGATGGTGGTTTCTACCTGGATTTGGGTTAGGCGGAGGAGGATTTTTTGGCGGAGGGCGTCGGGGGCGTGGTCGGAGCCGCAGGAGCGGTGGACCAGTTTCTTGACGCAGCGTTCCAGGTCGTATTCGTCCAGGCAGGGGGCGCACTCTTCGAGGTGCTGCCGGATCTCGTCGGAACTGGCGTCCTCGAGTTCGTTGTCGATGAAGACGTAGACCCGCTGCAGGATCTCTCCGCAGTCGACGTCGTGGTGCTCGCCGCAGCTCACGACTCCTCCTTCTCCGCATCTCCGCCGGTGCTGGACACCGACGCGGTCGCGTCGGTGCTGACGTCCGGGGCGGAAGCGTCCGTACTCTCGTCGTCCGCCGGGATCAGGCCGCGATCCCGTGCGTAATCGCCCAGCAGGTCACGCAACTGGCGCCGGCCGCGGTGCAACCGCGACATGACGGTGCCGACCGGCGTGCCCATGATCTCGGCGATTTCCTTGTAGGCAAAGCCCTCGACATCGGCCAGGTAGACAGCGAGCCGGAAATCCTCCGGGATCGACTGCAGGGCCGACTTGACGTCGGAATCGGGCAGGTGCTCGAGCGCGACCGCCTCGGCCGACTTCAGCCCACCGGGAGTGTGCGACTCGGCAGCCGTCAGCTGCCAGTCCTCGATCTCCTCGGTCGGCGACTGCGTCGGCTGACGCTGCCGCTTCCGGTAACCGTTGATGAAGGTATTGGTCAGGATCCGGTACAGCCACGCCTTGAGGTTGGTACCCGGCGTGAACTGGTGGAACGAGCTGTACGCCTTCGCGAAGGTGTCCTGAACCAGGTCCTCGGCGTCCGACGGATTACGGGTCATCCGCATCGCCGCGGCGTACATCTGGTCCAGGAACGGCAGCGCTTCGCGTTCGAACCGCGCGGTGCGCTGCTCGGGTGTCTCGGTCGTGGTGGGAGTCGGCATCGTGATCGAGAATACCGGTGTCTTCCCGGTACTCCGCTCCGGAGCCACTCTCGTCGCCATCATGTTCGTCACAACACGCCCGGTCGCGGGGCCATTCCCGTACTGCGGACGCCGTCAGCGCCGACCGCTATCCGGACACCTCGCGGGTCACCCACTCGAACACGGCCTCGACCAGCAGGTCGTACGTCTCCTGCTGATCCAGCTCGGCCCGCTTCGGCACCTTGAACGAATGGTCCGCGTCCGGCACGACCGCCATCTCGGTCATCGGCGGGAACTCCTCCGGCGTACCGAACGGATCCCGCTCCCCCTGGACGACGAGCGTCGGCAGCCCCGCCTGCTCCAGCTCACCGACCCGTGACTTCTCCGGCTTGCCCGGCGCATGCAGCGGGAACGACATCGCGAGTACGCCGGAAGCCCCCAGGCTGCTCGCAGTCCGGCAGGCCACCCGGGCGCCGGCGCTGCGGCCGCCGATCACCAGCGGCGTACGCACCCGCAGCTGTCCGATGATCGCGATCCAGGCCTCGTCGAGCACCTTCGGCGCGGGCGCGAGTTTGCGGCCGGCGCGACGCCAGGGCTGCTCGATCAGGAACACGTTCATGTCCTGCTTCGGCAGCCGGCCGGCCAGCGCGGCCAGGTCACCCGACTCGATCCCGGCCCCGGCACCATGACCGAGAGCCAACGTCGCCACCGGCCGGCGGGCGCGGTACGCGACGATCCGGGCGTCCCCGTGCGGCGTCCCCACAATGCGTTCGTCGGTCACCCGCCCCATCCTGTCATCAGCGACGGGATTCGGTGGACAGGAAACTCAGAAGAGCGTCGTCTCCTCAGGAGCCGGCGGTTTGTCGATCGGATCCACCCCGTCCGGCGGCAACGGATCGAGCAGGTGCGGGCCGTTGTTCTTGACCGAGCTGACCGCTTTCGAGACGGCGTACGCCTCGAGTCGACCGGGCGCCGCCGGGACGAGCAGGTCGAGCAGATCGTCGGTGTCGGACGACAGCGGGTCGAGCCACGCGTCGTACCGCTCGCGCTCGACCAGGAGCGGCATCCGGTCGTGGATCCGGCCGAGGTCGTCGGTCGCCGAGGTCGTCAGGACGGTGCAGGTCCACAGCCAGGCGTCGTCGGAGTCCGGGTCCTCGACGGATTTGTCCCGCCAGATCTCGTACAGCCCGGCCATCGAGAGGATGCTGCCGTCCGGCGGGTGGATGAAGTACGGCTGCTTGACCGGCTTGCCGTTGACCTTCTCCTCGGCGGTGTACCACTCGTAGTACCCGTCGGCGGGCAGGATGCAGCGCCGGGTCTGGAACGCCTTCTTGAATGCGGGCTTCTCCGCGACCGTTTCCATCCGGGCGTTGATCAGCCGGTTCCCGATCGAGGTGCCCTTGGCCCAGGACGGCACCAGCCCCCACTTGACCGTGGTCAGCTTGCGGATCGTCTCGTCCGGGACCTCGCGGTTCTTCCGCTCGACCACCGCGACCACCTGGTTGGTCGGCGCGACGTTGTAGTTCTCCCCCAGCTGCTCGACCGACTCACGCACGTTGCCCGCCTCGATCTCGAACTCCTCGACGAGATCGGACGGGGCCCGGCCGGACGCGTATCTACCGCACATACCAGCAGCCTAATGACCCCTGCGGACAAAAACCCGCGTTTCATCACCATATCTATATAGACGTGCCTATACTTGTCGCATGACCACAGGCAACGACGCCGTGGGCGAGGCTCTGTTCGGCCTCGCCGCCGTGGCGATCAGGCGCCGGGACCGCACCCTGAGCCTGACCGCCGTCTCCGTGTTGTCGACGCTGGAGCGCACCGGCCCGCGCCGCCTGACCGATCTGGCCGTCAGCGAGGAGGTCACCCAGCCGTCGATGACGGCGCTGGTGACCCAGTTGACGGACCTCGGTCTCGCCGAGCGGCGCCGCTACCCCGGCGATGCCCGCGTGGTCCTGGTCGCGGTCACCGAGGCCGGCAGCCGGCAGCTCCGTGCGATGCGTACGGCGGGTGCGTCGGCGCTGACCGAGCTGATCGAGAAGCTCGACGACCAGGACACCGAGACGCTCACCGCGGCCCTGCCCGCACTCCTCCGCCTGATGGAGCTCGCCGGCGAAAGTCAGGACAGCCGTACCCCGTTGCCGAAGAGGTGACCAGATGAACTACGACGCCGAAGAACGGCGCATCCAGCTCCGTCAGGAGAAGGCCCCCGGTACACCGGCCATCGTGGTCGGGATCGACGGGTCCGCCACGAGTTGGGACGCGTTCGCCTGGGCCGCCGGCGAAGCCGTCCGCACCCACGGCCACCTCGTCGCGGTCTACGTGATGCCGTACGCCGAACCGACCGCCATCCTCGCCGCCCCGTACGCGTACGGAGCAGCCGCGAGCAGCCGCCAGGAGCTCGCCGACGAGATCAAGGCCGACGCAGTACGCCGAGCCGGCGAGGCCGGCGTACCGATCAGCTTCGTCAGCGAGTACGGCGATGCCATCGGCACGCTGACCGAGATCGCGCGCACGGTCGACGCCCACCTGATCGTGGTCGGCCGGTCCGCGAAGCGCTGGCACCGCCTGACCGGCTCACTCGGCCACCGCCTCACCTGCCGCAAGGACGCCCCGGTCGTCGTTGTCGTCCCCTGATCGCAGCCCGACGGGCCCCACCGGAGGATCGCCTCCGGGTACGAGATATACTTAGCATTGCTAAGCAATCACCTCTGTGGGGAAGTGACCCGTGGTTTCAGGCGACAAGTCCGTACGCCGCTTCGCGGTCGAAGGTGACCATCCGCACTACAAATGGGTGGCGCTGTCCAACACGACGCTCGGCGTCCTGATGGCGACAGTGAACTCGTCGATCGTGATCATCTCGCTGCCGGACATCTTTCGCGGTATCAAGCTCGACCCGCTCCAGCCGGGGAACGTCAGCTACCTGCTCTGGATGCTGATGGGTTTCCTGGTCGTCACCGCCGTCCTCGTCGTGACGCTGGGCCGGCTCGGCGACATCTACGGCCGGGTGAAGATCTACAACCTCGGGTTCGCCGTGTTCACGGTGGGCTCGGTGGCGCTGGTGTTCGATCCACTGACGCAGAGCGGCGGCGCGCTCTGGCTGATCCTGTGGCGAGTCGTCCAAGGAGTCGGCGCCGCGATGCTGTTCGCGAACTCGGCGGCGATCCTGACCGACGCGTTCCCGGCGGATCGCCGCGGCTTCGCGCTCGGCATCAACCAGGTGGCCGCGATCGGCGGCTCGTTCATCGGGCTGATCGTCGGCGGTGTGCTCGCGCCGGTCGACTGGCGGCTGGTGTTCTTCGTGTCGGTCCCGTTCGGGCTGCTCGGCACGGTCTGGTCGTACCGGAGTTTGCGCGAGACGAGCACGAGGTCCGCGGCCCGGATCGACTGGTGGGGCAACGCCCTGTTCGGGGTCGGGCTGACGGCGCTGCTGATCGCGATCACGTACGGGATCCAGCCGTACGGCGGGCACACGATGGGCTGGACCAATCCGTGGGTGCTGTCCGGGCTGATCGGCGGCGTCGTACTGCTGGTCGTGTTCGGGGTGGTGGAGTCGCGCATCACGGACCCGATGTTCGACATGTCGCTGTTCCGGATCCAGGCCTTCTCCGCCGGCAACCTCGCCGGCCTGCTGTCGTCGATCAGCCGCGGCGGGCTGCAGTTCATGCTGATCATCTGGCTGCAGGGCATCTGGCTGCCGTTGCACGGCTACAGCTTCTCGAGTACGCCGCTGTGGGCCGGCATCTACTTGTTGCCGCTGACCGTGGCGTTCCTGGTCGCGGGGCCGTTATCCGGCTACTTCTCCGATCGCCTCGGGGCTCGCAGCCTCGCGACCGGTGGACTGCTGCTGGTCACGTTGAGCTTCGCCGGTTTCATGGTGCTGCCGACGGACTTCAGCTACTGGGCCTTTGCCGGGTTGCTGGTCCTGAACGGCGTTGGCTCCGGCTTGTTCTCGGCGCCGAACACGAGCGCGATCATGAGCAGCGTCCCGGCCAACCGCCGGGGTGCGGCGGCTGGCATGAGCGGCACGTTCCTCAACTCGGGTACGTCCCTGTCGATCGGCGTCTTCTTCACGATGATGATCGCCGGGCTGGCGCAGACCCTCCCCCAGGTCCTGACCGACGGCCTACGAGCCCACGGCGTCCCCCAAGCCGTTGCCGCGGGCATCGGGAACCAACCGCCTGTCGGCAGTCTGTTCGCCGCGTTCCTCGGCTACAACCCGATCGGGACTGCATTGAACGCGGTGCCACCGTCGGCCATCAAGGGCGCTGACCTTGGGACGCTGACCAGCAAACAGTTCTTCCCGCAGCTGATCTCGGGACCGTTCCACCATGGTCTGGTCATCGTGTTCGCGGTCGCCATCGGCATGTCGTTGGTAGGCGCGGCCGCCTCGGTCTTCCGCGGCCCCCGCTACATCCACACCGAACCAGACACCATCCCAACACCCGCCAATGCGGTGCCCGAGGGTCAACGCTCGGCATAACCCCACACCACTCGACGGGCCGCTCCACACACGGGGCAGCCCGCCGAGTGGTCGCCCAGGGCAACGAGCCGGCGGGAGTGGACCCCAGCAGCCCGCAGACCAGTCCGCGCAACAGAGCACACCCACCTGGTAGTCACCTGCGAGCGACAGCGAGCAGACCGCCGGCGGCAGCCGGCAAACCCGGCGATAGCCGGCAGGTCCGGCGATAGCCGGAAAGGATGCACGGCGATGAGCCGGGGGTGGGTGGGAGCGTGTGGAGCAGTCGCGCCGAGGAGCGCAGCGACGAGAGGCGGCTGCGTAGCACGCGGGGGCGGCCGCAGTACGCCGGAGCAGCAGTTGGACGTGCATGAGCGACGGTGGATCGCCCACCCCGTGTTAGGCGATCCACCGTCGGACTGATGCGCCCGGCCGCCCCCCTGTTGGCGCCCGGACGCAGGTCTCACGGTCTGGCGAGCTCGTCGAGCAACCTCCCGGCCATCTCGTCGGTGCCGGGCAGACCTTCGATCCAGATCCGGGCGAGCTGGGGTACGTCGGTGTCCAGCCGCCACTGCGTGATCAGGGCTCGTACCGTCGCGACCTGCTCCGGCAGGTTCGGCTCGCGGCCGACGAGCGCCGCCGCGCGGCGTGAGCCGACGCGACCCAGTACGTCACCGCCGCAGAAGACGATCCGCAGGCATTCCGCGACGTCGACGAGGCGGAGTTCGCGGTCGAACGGCGACGTACCCGCGGGATTGAGCGGTTCGACAACCACCAGTGCATGGGTTTGCGGTACGGAAGTTCCACGGAACTCCGCCTCTCGGTAGAGCTCTCCCAGCCGGGACCGCAGGTGCGCCAGGCTCGACAGCCCGGTCAGCGGGTCCTCGCAGGACAGCGAGTGCAGGTAGACGAGGGATGCCTCGGCCCAGCTGGAACTGAGTGCGCGTACCGCTTCGAAGGCCGGCTCGCCCCCGGCGATCGAGCGGTACAACGCACTCAGCCCATCAAGTGCCTCCACCAGCGAGACTCCGTCGGTCGCCAGTCGGCGACCGACCTCGTCGGATGCAGGCACGACATCGGCACCGTCCTGTAGCGCCTCGGCGATCGCGAGATAGGCGCTGTGGTCGATACCAGCTGTGCCGTGCGGATCCCTCCCACCGCACGGTTGCTCCCCCGAGCTTGTGATGGACGACGCTTCCGGCCGGGTCCGGGCGGGCGACCCCGCCAGGTTCAGGGACTTGGCCGGACGCAGGTCGAACCGTCTGCGGAGATCCGCGAACAGCGACATGGCCCTCCTCGAAACAGCCCCGTCAGTCTCCCGACCGGTCGGCCGGAAGCGTCGTACGCCGAAGAGACAGACCGTGACGCGGTTCATGACGCGGATTCCCAGAAGTTTTTTCGCGTAACTTCTGGGCTGGCGATCTCGTCAGAGAAGGAGCACCATTCCGCGTCAGGAATGGTGCGCGAATCCGTCTCACGTGGGAGCCTTGTCTCCGGCAACTAAGTGACGGACCGTCACGTTGCTGCACTGACAGTCAGACCCACGGGGAGATCGATGGACACGCCGCCAGGCCAGCCGGATGTTGCCGGCGACGCCGAACTGATCGCGCGCGTCCGCAACGGTGACCTCGAGGCGTACGGCGAGCTCTACGCGCGGCACCATCACGCCGCCGAGCGGATGGCACGCCAGCTCGTGCCGGCCAACGACGCCGACGATCTGGCCAGTGACGCGTTCGCCAAGGTCCTCGACGCGCTCCGGGCCGGCGGCGGCCCGGACATCTCCTTCCGCGCATACCTGCTGACGACGGTACGGCGGGTGCACGTCGACCGGATCCGCTCCGGCAAGAAGGTGCAGTCCACCGACGACATCGCGTCGTACGAGCGGGAGCCGGAGACGTTCGACGACCCGACCGTCACCGGCTTCGAGAGCGGTGCGGCGGCGAAGGCGTTCGCCAGCCTGCCCGAGCGCTGGCAGGCCGTGCTCTGGCACACCGAGGTCGAGGGCGAGAAGCCGGCCGCGATCGCTCCCCTGCTCGGCCTGACCGCGAACGGTGTGTCCGCGCTGGCCTACCGGGCCCGCGAGGGTCTGCGCCAGGCGTACCTGCAGCAGCACCTCGCCGACGTCGCCGGCGACCGTTGCCGGTGGACGACCGAGCGCCTGGGCGCCTACGTCCGCGGCGGTCTGACCAAGCGCGAGAACCGGAACGTCCGCGAGCACCTGGACGACTGCGCGAAGTGCACCGCGGTGTACCTCGAGCTCGTCGAGGTCAACAGCGCTCTGCCGGCGCTGCTCGCCCCGGCCCTGCTGGGCACCGCGGGCCTCGGCTACCTGGCCGCTGCGTCCGGCGCGAAGGTCGGACTGGTCGGCTTCGTCGTCACAGGTTGGAAGAAGGCCACCGAGAACAGCACGCGTACTGCGGTGGGCGCCGGCGCGGTCGTGGTCGTCGCGATCGCCGCCGTACTCGCGGCCATGGCGCTGACCGGCAACGACAAGCCGCAGGCGGCGATCGAGAAGCCCCCGACACAGCAGCCGACCCAGCCGCCCGGGCAGAAGCCGACGGTCCCGCCGGTCGTGCCGCCCTCGGTCAAACCGCCGTCGACCCGGCCATCGGCGTCCAACCCGACGACGGCACCGACCACGGCGCCCACGACCGCGCCGACCACAGCGCCGACGCAGCCGAGTGCCACGCCGACCCCGACCGCGACCACGCCGCTCCCGACGACACCCACTCCGACGCCAACGACGCCAACGCCGACCACCCCGGTGTTCGACGAGGCCCTGGTGACGATCAGCATGCCGAGCGGCGGCGGCAGCCCGGCCAACCGGGAGACGACCGCAAGCGCCGCCAGCGGGATCCGGTTCGTGATCACGATCAAGACCCCGGCCGCCAACCCGAACCCGGTGGTGATCGGGCTCAAGTACGGCGCCGAGCTGGACTGGCCGCTCACCGGTAACCCGCCGGGCTGGACCTGCAACGCATCAGCCGGCACGTGTACGGCGAGCAACCCGGCCGCACCGTCGGCCCTGCCGGTGACCTTCAGCGGCCCGACCGGCGGCACGGCCGTGGACCGCACGTTCACCGTCTCGGCCAAGACCGGCCGCCTCTACGACGACGACTCGGCGACCGTGGCAGCCCAGCCGAGCACGGACGAGAACCTGCTGAAGATCCTCGACGGCAAGGCCGACCCGGACGTCCACCACCGGATCATCACCGTTGCCCCGCGCACCGACCGGACCAAGGTGACGCTCAAGCTCAGCTACGGCTCCGAGCTCGAGTGGCCGATCGCGGCGAACCCGGCCGGCTGGAAGTGCTCGTCCTCCACCAAGACGTGTACGGCGACCAACCCCGACCGTCCCGCCTCGCTGCCGGCGAACTTCGACGTACCGGATGACTCGTCGAACGCGGCCCGGACGTTCACGGTGGCCGCGACGGCCGACCTGGTCAGCGACACCGACTCCGACGTGCTGCCGGCCGTCCAGCAGGACGAGTCGCTGCTGCAGATCCTCACGCCGACACCGCAGACCGACCCGAACCCGTTCGTCTACAACCGGTTCCTGCAGGTCAACGGCGCCAGCGGGCGGAAGGTGACCCTGGACATCTCCTGGGGCCGCAACCTGGTCTTCCTGCCGTCGTGGGCCAACGGCTGGACCTGTGACCGGACCAGTGACATCCGGCGCGCGACCTGCTGGACGAACAACTACAAGAAGCCGCTCAACTCGGAGTGGAACGCGTGGCTGCCCGGCACCGGGTCGAACAACGCGCTCACCGTCCACGCCCGGGTCGGCGGTCGCGAGGACACCGACAGCGTCCAGATCCCGCCGACGTCCAGCCGGCGGTGAGCGGTGCTGGTTTCAAAATGGGGTTGCCGGGTCCCCTATCCTGGAACTGTTCGCGCTGACGGAACCGAGTAGCGCCGTACACCACGTTCGAGAGAGTCGCCGGTAGCTGTGAAGGCGATACGTGGAGCGGTGGCGAAGACACTCCCGAGCGACTGCTGTGCAAGAGGCCGGGCCCGTCGGGTCCGGTGAAGGTGTGGTGGCACCGCGAGATTCCCCTTCGCCCACACCTCCGGGGTTCGAGAACAGACCTGGAGGTGAAACAGCAATGCGCATTCTCAGTCATGAGATCCCCTCAGCAGTAGGCCAGTCCGTCACGGTGGCCGGCTGGGTGCACCGAAGACGACGGCTCGCAGCCGTCAGTTTCCTGATCCTGCGCGACCGGTCCGGCCTGGCCCAGATCGTCGTGAAGGGCACACAGGCCCAGTTGTTGGACGAACTGGGTGAGGAGACTGTCGTTCAGGTGACCGGTACGGTCGCCGCCAACCCGCAGGCTCCGGGCGGCGCGGAGATCGTCGACCCGGTGATCGAGCCGTTGACCGAACCGGCTGCCACACTGCCGATCGAGCTGTGGCGTCCGACCGTCGGCGCGGGGCTTCCCGTCGTACTGGACAACGCACCGGTCGCTCTTCGGCACCCAGTGGTCCGCGCCGGTTGGGAGATCGCCGCGGCTGCCATGCACGGATTCCGCGAGGCCCTGAGCAGTCAGGACTTCACGGAGATCCAGACGCCGAAGATCGTCGGTACGGCGACGGAGTCCGGGGCGAACGTCTTCGCGTTGGACTACTTCGGCGGACCGGCGTACCTGGCGCAGTCGCCGCAGTTCTACAAGCAGCAGATGGTCGGAGTGTTCGAGCGGGTCTTCGAGGTCGGTCCGGTGTTCCGGGCCGAGCCGCATGACACGGTCCGGCACCTGGCGGAGTACGTGTCGCTGGACGCGGAGTTCGGCTTCATCACCGACCACCGCGACGTGCTGGTGATGCTGCGCTCGGCGGTCGCCGGAATGCTCGCTGCGGTAGGCGAACGGGCCGGTGGCGCATTGGAGCGGCTCCAGGTCGAGCTGCCCGAGATCCCGGTCGACGTACCGGTGGTGCACTTCAGCGAGGCGTTGAAGATCGCCGGTGCGGACCCGGACGAGCCGGACCTGGCGCCGGCCGACGAGCGCGCGATCGGCGAGTGGGCGCGGCGGGAGCACGGCAGCGAGTTCGTCGCGGTCGAGGGCTACCCGATGGTGAAACGGCCGTTCTACACGCATCCGCAGCCGTCGGACCCGCGGTGGTCGAACTCGTTCGACCTGCTGTTCCGCGGGATGGAGCTGGTCACGGGTGGCCAGCGCCTGCACCGGTACTCCGACTACGTCGCGGCGCTGGAAGCCCGCGGCGAGTCGGCGGAGGCACCGGCGTACAGCTCGTATCTGCAGGCGTTCAAGCACGGGATGCCGCCGCACGGCGGATTCGCGATCGGGCTCGAGCGGTTCGTCGCGCGGCTGACGGGTGCCGAGAACATCCGCGAGGTCACGCTGTTCCCCCGCGACCTGCACCGCCTCACGCCCTGATGGACACCACCGAGTCGGTTGTCGCCGAGCTGAACGTTGCCCTGGGCACCGATTATCGGCTCGTGCGGCAACTGACCGGTGGGTTCCAGTCGGGTGCGTTCGAGCTCACCGGCGGTGTCGTCCTCAAGTGGACCGACAACCCTGGATGGGCAGCACGGGTACGGCGGGCGGATGAGCTGGTCCGCCGCGCCCGTGCGGTCGGGTATCCGACACCTGCCTGGCTGACCGTGGGTACGACGGCCGCGGGGTCGCCGTACCAGCTGCAGGAGTTCGTGTCCGGTACGCCGGTGCGCGACTACTCGGTGGTCGACGAGTCACTCGCCCGCGAGCTGATCGCTATCTGCGAGCTGCAGCGCGGTCTCGTGCCGGAGCCCGGGATCAGCTGGTCGGCGTGGTCGCGCGGCGTGGTCCTGGAGGGCTGGGACGGCGTGTGGGAACGCGTCAGCAAGTACGGCGGTGATCTGCTCCGGCGCTACGAGTTGCTCTGCCGGCCGTACCGCGATGCGGAGCTGCCCGACGACGACTTCGTGCACGGCGACCTGAACCTCGGCAACCTCATCGTCCAGGACGGGCGCGTCACCGGGATCGTCGACATCGAGGCGGCTGGTGCCGGCTCCCGGGCGTACGACCTGATCTCGCTGGCGACGTCGGCGGCGCGGGACGGTGCCGCACCAGGCGTGGATGAGCTGTTCGTCGAGGCGGCGCTGCGGGCCGGCGGGCGGGCGGCGGTCGCGTTGTGCGCCGGGGCGGCGTACGTGAGCATCGCCGAGTTCGTCCATGACCGCGTCGGGTCGGCCGAGCTGATCGAGTACGGCGCTCGGAGGGTGCTCGACCTGCTCGATGCATGATGTGCGCATGACGAGTGAGGCCGAGCGGGCCGTGCTGGCCGCGATCGACGACGAGCGGATCATCGCGGACCTGCGTGACCTGGTGCAGATTCCCAGTGTCGACGGGACCGCGGCCGAGACCGTCGTACAGGCGTGGTGTGCTGAGCGGCTGGGCGCGCTCGGGGTATCGGTCGACCACTGGCGGTTGGATCTCGAGGCGTTGACCTCTGACCCGGAGTTCCCGGGCATGGAGGTCGAGCGGGACGAGGCCTGGGGCTGTGTCGGCTTGCTCGGTGAGGACGGGACGCCGGGGCTGATCTTCAACGGGCACGTGGATGTCGTGCCGGGTGATGCGTTCGAGGCGCGGATCGAGGACGGCGTGATGTGGGGGCGCGGGACGTGTGACATGAAAGGCGGCGTCGCGGCGATCCTCGGCGCGGTGGCGGCGATTGTTGCCTCCGGCATCCGGTTGCTCAAGCCGCTGGCGGTGCACACGGTGATCGGCGAGGAGGACGGCGGGCTCGGCGCGTTCGCGACCCTGCGCCGCGGTCATCGCGGCGAGGCGTGCCTGATCGCGGAGCCGACCGCCGAGGCCGTGATCCCCGCCAACGCCGGCTCGCTGACGTTCCGGCTGGAGGTCCCTGGACTAGCCACCCACGGCTCGACGCGCAGTCGTGGCGTGAGCGCGATCGAGAAGTTCACCGTGATCCAGCACGCCCTGCAGGAGCTTGAGGCCAAGCGCAATCAGGACCCGCATCCGCTGCTCACCCACCTCGACCTCGCCAACCCGTTGTCCGTCGGCACGATCTCCGCCGGCGATTGGGCGAGCACCGTTCCCGACCACCTGATCGCCGAGGGCAGGTACGGCGTACGCCTCGGCGAACCGCTCGACGAAGCGCGCAAGGTTTTCGAGGACGCGGTCGCCGGAATCGAGGACGAATGGCTGCGCGATCACCCGGTCAAGGTGACCTGGCCGGGCGGTGCGTTCGCATCGGGGGTCCTGCCTGACGGTGACCCACTGCTCACCGATACCGTGCAGACCGTGATCGACACCGGCAGGCCGGCTCCAGAGGTCCGAGGCGCTCCTTATGGCTCGGATCTCCGGCTGTACGCCGCGGCCGGCATCCCGACGCTGCAGTACGGACCTGGCGATGTCCGCTACGCCCACGCCGCCGACGAGCACGTGGTGCTGGCCGACGTACTGCACGCCGCCCGCACCTACGCCCTCCTCGCCGTCCGTCGGTGCGGTTGATCCACGGTGGCGCCGCTGCGGGGACGGTCCCGGGAGCTCGGGGAGCTCCTCGACGCGCTGCGCTCGGCCGGCAACGGTCGCGCCTCGCTCGCCGTCGTCAGTGGTGAACCGGGGATCGGCAAGTCGGCACTGCTCGCGGCCGCGGTCGAGCAGGCCGAGCGGCAGGGCTTCCTGGTCACCAGTGCGGCTGCGCACCAGAACGACAACATCAGCCCGCTGGCCTCTCTCGCACCCGCTCTGCGCGCTGGACCGGAGCCGCTGATCGCTACCCAGGACTTCCTGGAGCTGGCGTCACTCAACACCCAGCCGCTCTGGCTGGCCGAACGCCTCGCTGACCTCGTCGGCCGGCGCCTGGCCGGCACCCGCACGCTGATCGTGCTGGACGACGCCCAGTGGTCCGATCCGCTCACTGCCTTCGTACTGCGGGTCGCCATCGCCCGCCTCTCGGCCGCCAACCTGCTGTGGCTCCTCGCCAGCCGCCCCGGCAACCTGATCGACCAGCTGATCGACGCGGTCGGCGACCAGGTCCCTGTCCACCACCTTCCGCTCGAGCCACTCACCGCGGACGCGATCCAGGACCTCGCCGCGGACCGGTTGAATCACCCGGTCGACCCCGCTCTCGCCGTCCAGCTCGCAGGTGTGCAGGGCATCCCATTCCTGGCCGAGCAATTGGTCGCCGGCCTATACCTGAGCGACGAGAACGCCGCTGGTCCGCTCCCAGCCGGCCTGGTCGAAGGGGTACGCCGTCGTACCAGCGGTCTGTCCGAATCGAGTCGTGAGCTCGTGCGGACCGCTGCGGTCTTCGGGAGCGAGTTCCGGCTCGAGGACGTCGCCGTACTGATGGCCGCGCCGGTCGCCCGGTTGGCAGCGCCGTTGGAGGAGGCGATCCAGGCCGGTCTGCTGACGGACGCCGGTTCGGTACTGCGGTTCCGCCACGAGCTGCTGCGATCTGCCGCGCTGGCCGACGTACCGCCATCTGCCCAGCGGGCGCTGCATGGCGCGATTGCGAACCAGCTGATGTCCGCGGGACGCGGTGCGGCTGCTGCGGCGCCGCATGTGCTCGCGGTCGCGCAATCCGGTGACGTAGCTGCCGTGGAGACGCTGCGCGAAGCCGCGCGTGACCTGCTGGCCACCATGGCGACGACAGCCGCGGAGATCATCCAGGATGCGTTCGAGCTGACACGCGTGGACGATCCGCTGCGTGCTGAGGTCGGCGTCGAGGTGGTGAGCATTCTGCTCACTGCACGCCAGTACGACCGGGCGAAGGCGTTCGCCGACGACCTGCTCAGCGGTACGGCGCTGTACCTCGGACCGATCACGCCTGAGCTGGTGACGACGGTCCGGCTGCATTTGGCGCCGTACCAGTGGGGTAATCAACGTCTCGACGTACAGGAGCTCAGCCCCAGCGACCCGCGACTGGCGGCCTACCGTGTGCTGGCTGGAGCAGACGTCCCCGGAGCATCGGACGACCCCGTGGCGCAGGCGATCCTGCAGGTCGCTGCGGCCGAGCAGGCCCGCGCTGAGGGCAGGTACGCCGACGCCCGCGACCTGTACGTCGCTGCGCGGCAAGCGGAGACCGGACTGGGGAGTTTGCCCGACGCTCTGGTCGAGGTCGGTGAGTTGTACTGCCGCGCTGAGGCCGACGAGCTGGCAGCCGCACTGGAGCGTGCTCGTGAGCTGACGACCGCAGGTGATTCCTGGTCGGCTCCGCAGCTGGCTGTGTTGCGCGCGCGGCTTGAGTACGCCGCCGGCAACCTGCAGGAAGCAGAGAGCGCTGCCACCTTGGGTCTGCGCTGGATGGACCAGTTGCACGACCGGACGCTGGCGCCCGCGGCGGACCAGGTGCTTGCACTCATCGCACTGGCCCGCGGTCACCTGACCCACGCCAGAAAGCTCGCCGGTAGCGATCCGACCATCACCACCTTGCTGGCGATCGCGGACGGCGATGCGAAGGCCGTCGGTCGGTTGGCCGTCACGCGGCCGGACTTCCCCGACCGGATCAGTTTTCTACTGCAGGCCGATGCCGCCGATGAACTGGCACGGCTCAGTCCGTCCGCAGCAAGCCGCGGGGCACTCGCGGTCGTGGCTGCGGGCAACGATGTCACTGAATTGCTGGAGGCTGTTGAAGTGGTACGTACTGCGAACCGACCCCTGCTGCTCGCCCTGGCCGAGGAACGCCTGGGCCGAGCTGCTCTGGCGGCCGGCGATCGCCAGACCGGTGTCCCGGCGCTGGAGCGGGCGCTGGACAGTCTGACCGCTCTGGGCGCCACCGCGCCGGCCGGGCGGATCCAGGCAGTGCTGCAGGCGGCCGGAGTACGGCGACGACGATGGGCCGCAGTACCGCCGAGAGCGCAGGAGGGGTGGGAGGCGCTCACCCCGATGGAACGCCGGGTTGCACTGCTCGTGGCCGAGGGGCACACCAACCGGTCTGCTGCCGAGGAGCTGGTCCTGTCGGCCAGCACGGTCGGGACGCATCTGCGGGCCGTGTTCGGCAAGCTGGGGGTCAACTCGCGGGTCCAGCTGACCCGTCTGGTGCTGGAGCGGTTCGGCCCTCCCCCGAACGCATGAGATTCGGGTGCACCGGCGGCGCCGAACACGTGATCCGGCGCTGACAGGTTCACCTGTTCGCTCGATCCGGCAGGTCGGGGTTCAGCGGTTTCCTTTGTGGCAAGCAACCACGAAGGGAACATCGACATGAGACTCCGTCACCTGATCGCAGTCGCCGCAGCGGCGGTCATCACCGTCACCGGCATCACCACCGCGAGCGCTCAGACCGAGCACAAGCCCAAGCCGACCATCGTTCTGCTGCACGGCGCGTTCGCCGATGCGGCGAGCTGGTCCGAGGTGGCCGGCCGACTCCAGCGGGACGGCTACACCGTCGTCGCCCCCGCGGTACCGCTGCGTGGGATCGCATCGGACACGACGTACCTGCAGGGCGTGCTGAACACGATCCCCGGTCCGAAGGTGCTCGTCGGGCACTCGTACGGCGGTGCGCTGGTCAGCGAGCTGGCCGGGACGAGTGGAGTGAAGTCGCTGGTGTACGTCGCCGCGTTCATCCCGCAGGCCGGTGAGACGATCGGCGCGCTCAACGCGCAGTACCCGGGCAGTGAGCTCGGGCCGGACACGACGAGCACGATCGCCTACCCGGGCGGTGTGGACCTGCTGGTGAAGCCGGAGGCGTTCCACCAGGTGTTCTCTGCCGACCTGCCCGCGCGACAGGCCGCAGTACTCGGTGCCTCGCAGCGTCCGATCAACGCGGCGGCGTTCGACGAGAAGGTCCTGACGACCGCGCCGGCCGGACTCCCGAAGTACGCCGTGATCCCCACCGCTGACCACGCGATCGCACCGGCCGCGGAGCGCTTCATGGCCCAGCGCGCGCACGCCACGGTCGTGGAGGTGCCGGGCGCATCGCACCTGGTCGCCCTGTCGCACTCGAGCACTGTCGCCCGCGTCATCGAGCAGGCAGCCCGCTGAAACAGCCGTCGGCCGGACCGCTTGCATGAAGCGGTCCGGCCGGCTGGTACTCAGATGGCCTGGTAGAGCGTGGTCCAGAAGTCACCCGCGAGCTGCACCGCGGACGGCACCGTCGTGCCGACCTGGGTGAGCAGGATGCCGACGATCTGGTTGGTCGGGTCTGCGTACGTCGACGTACCGGCGCCACCGTCCCAGCCGAACTGGCCTACCGGCGCGTAGTCGCCCCGGTAGGTGCGGACGGCCATCCCGTAGCCCCAGCCGCCCTGCTGTCCCTGGCCGAACGAGATGTGCACGTTGTCCCGGGCCAGCGTCTCGCGTGCGGCCAGCACCTCCGGAGTGAGGCTGTTGCTGGTCATCAGCTCCACAGCCGGCTTGGACAGGATCTGCTCGCCGTTGTGGACGCCGTGGTTCAGCAGCATCCGGAAGTACGCGTGGTAGTCGTCGGCGGTGGAGTTCAGTCCGCCGCCACCGCCCTGGAACGCCGGCGGAGCGCTGTGCCGGCCGCCCTCCGCCTCGTCCCACACCTGGAACTCGCCGGTCGCCGGGTCCGGCGCGTACAGCGGAGGCAGGCGGTCGATCTGGTCACCGGGCACCCAGAAGCCGGTGTCCTTCATGCCGAGCGGCTCGAAGATCCGCTCGCGCAGGAACTCGTCGTACGACTGACCGGTGACCCGGGAGACGAGTACGCCGACCAGGTCGCTGCTGATCTGGTACTGCCAGCGCTCGCCCGGCTGGTACATCAGCGGAAGCGTGCTGAGCCGGCGCATCCACTCGTCCTGCTCGGGCATCGGCACCGGCCCGTTCGGCGTGATGCCCTGCTCGAACAGGGCGCCCATGATCGGCGTACCGATCATCGTCATGTCCATGCCGAGCCCGAAGGTCGAGGTGAGCACGTCCCGGACCGTGATCGGCCGCTTCGCCGGCACGGTGTCGTCCACCGGGCTGTCGATCCGCTTCAGCACCTGGCGGTTCGCGAGCTCGGGCAGCCAGGGCTCGACCGTGTCGTCGAGCCGCAGCCGGCACTCGTCGAGCAGCACCATCGCGGCCGAGATCGCGACCGGCTTCGACGTCGACGCCATCCGGAAGATGGTGTCGCGCTGCATCGGGGCGCCACCGTCGTGGCGCATGGTCCCGAGCGTCTCGACGTGCGGCTCACCGTCGCCCCGGCTGACCAGGGCGACGATGCCGGGGATCTTCCCGGAGTCGACGTGCCGGGCGAGTACGTCGTGCAGCCGGCGCAGACCCGTTTCGGTGAAGCCGTTGGTGGTGGACATCGTGGGGTGCTCCTTCGATTGGTAGTTGGAGATCAGAGGCTGCGGGCGACGATGTCGCCGACAGTGGTGGTCGCGCGGATGGTGAGCTGGGCGCCGGCGCCCTCGGCGTTCTTGAGCGCGTTGTCGATCCGGCCGGTGGTGGTGCCGGCGTTCAGCGAGGCCGAGACACCGGCGGCGGCGCCGACCTCGATCTCGCCGACGTCGGTACGCAGTTCGAGCGCGCCGGCGGCGGCCTCGGCGATCCGGATGTCGCCCTTGCTGGTGCGGATCTCCGCCGGGCCGTTGAGGCGGCCGACCGAGACGTCACCGGCGGTCAGGGTGAGCTTGGCGCTCGCGACGTCCTCGAGGTCGATCGAGCCGTGCGCGCTGTTGATCGCCACGTCGCCGAGACGGCCGGTGGAGCGCAGCTCGGAGCTGGCGACCTTCACGTCGACCTTGGAGCCGGCGGGCAGCTCGACCTTGACCGCGACGTAGCCGGACGGGCCGAAGTACTGCTTCTTCGCGGTGATCTCGACCCGCAGTACGCCGTCGGCGTACGCGACCTTGGCCTCCTCGGCCGCCTTCACGTCGCGGCTCTTGGAGGAGTCGGCGGGCAGGACCTCGACGGTGGTGTCGGCCCGGTCGGCGGCGACGAGCTCGATGCGGCCGGCGGGGATGTCGAGGATTGCGGAGATCGGCTCGGGGGTGTTGAAAGTAGACATTGTCGTACCTTTCGGATTCGTTGAGTTTGTTTGACTGCGACCAGCTTCGAAGACCGCCCTGACACCGGGCCGCCGTAGCCCTGACACGGCCCCTGACACGTGTCAGCAGCCCAGGCGGTCGGCGATGACAGCCAGCACCTGCTGCAGGTCACGTGCCATCCGGGTCCGCATTCCGAGCTCGGCGATGCCGGGCGCGAACCCGGGATGCTCGGGTAGGACCCGCTGCACACGGTGGACGACTCGCGTGCCGGTCGAGCAGGCAGTGACGGCGTGAACACCGCCGTACCAGCTCTGTACTGCGAGCCTGCAGCCGTCCACCTGGATCTCCACCGGCTCGACGTGCCCTGCCAGCTCGGCCCGGAAGGTGTGTCCGTCAGCTACAACGGTCATCGCTCCCTGGCGTGCTGCCGAAGCCCTGGCCAGCACCAGCAGGTTGTCGTCGCCGACCCGTCCCGCGGTGACGGCGAGGAGCAGCTCGGCGACCGCTGCGACGGGCGCGGCGACCGTGCCCTGCACCTCCCACAGCGTGGGCAGTGCGTCCAGTTCGTTGAGCAGCATGGTGGAGAGACTGGCCGAGGCGCTCGGCCCGGACCACCCACAGCTGTCCCGCCGGGACGCGGAATCGACGGCTGACCTGCACTTTTGCAGGATCGAACGGCTGTCCCGGGACGGGACGGGACAGCTCAGGACGCACGGGACAGGCCGGAGCGGGCCTCAGGCGCCAGGTAATCGAGCCCATGAGCGGTCGCGAGCTCCAGCGCCTCCTGGAAGTGCCGAGCAGCGGTGTCCCGGTTGCCGGTGGCCAGGCATGCCTCCGCGTACGGGAGGTGAACGCGCGCCAGCCGGTCCGGCTCGGCGGCCAGTTCGAGGATCGCGACCGCCTCGGCCTGCCTGGCCGCGGCCTCCTCCGGGCGTCCGAGGTGGAGCAGCGCCACGGCTACGTCGGCGAGGCTGATCGCCTCGAAGAACGCATGGTGGGTCTCCCGGTTGATGTCGACGGCCTGTTCGGCGAGGTCGAGCGCGGTCTGCGCGTCGCCAAGGTCGAGTGCGGCCTGGCTGAGCACGTCCAGGCACATGCGGGCGGTCTGCCGGTCGGTCTCCCGAGTCGTCTCGAGTACGTCGGCGGCAATCTCACGGGCCGCGGCATAGTCGCCGTGGCTCCGCAGAGCATGACTGAGGCTGGCCCGCAGTCGCGCGCGTACGGCGACCTCGTGCGGCGGCACCACGGCCACCGCACGCTCCAGGAGCTGCACGGCGCCTTCTGCGTCAGCGAGCTCCCCCTGGACCTCCCCCTGCTGGAACAGGCACATGGCTTCGCCGACGGCGTCGCCTTCTGCAGCCATCAGCACGCGGCCGTCCTCGAGCTCGGACATCGCCTCGTCCAGCCGGCCCATGCGCAGCAGCAGACTGCCCAGCAGGTACTTGTGGGAGGCCAGCACGCGGCGGTCGCCGAGCCGTTCTGCGACGGGCAGGGTGACATCTAGACCTTTGCGCAGCAGCTCAGAACCGCCGCGTCGCGCATGAGCCATCGTGGCGAGCTGTGCAAGTCCGACCGCCGCTGTGTCGACACCCAGCTGCACCGTGAGTGCGAACATCGCCATGAGGTTGTCCCACTCGGTGTCCAGCCACTTGATGGCCGCGTCGTGGTCGCACAGGTCTGGAAGCGATGGCGGTGGTTGTGACACGGTCGTCGGGAGCGGGATCAAGATCCGGATCTGCTCCCTCACCGCGAGCATGCAGCTCAGGTAGTAATCGGCCAGCCGGCTGATCGCCGGAGCCGGATCGGCAGTCGGGTCGTCTGCGCGAGCGGCCTGTCGCAGCAGGTCGTGCATCCGGTAGCGGCCGGCCGACGGCTCCTGGACCAGATGGACGTCGACGAGGTCTTCCAGCAGCGAGCGCGCGTTCGCCAGGGGGATGCCGGCCAGTGCGGCCGCGGCGTACGCGTCGATGTCTTCGCCGGGGACCAGGCCGAGCAGGCGGAACATGCGGCGCTGCGCTGGGTCCAGCTGTCGCAGTGACATCTCGAAGACGTCCGACACCGCCAGTTCGCCCTCGCGTAGCCGCTCCACCAGAGTGTCGAGCGTCCATGCGGGTCGGTGCCGGAGTCGCGCCGCAGCGACACGGATTGCCAGGGGCAGGTTGCCGCAACGACGCAGTACTTCGTTGACGTCGCCAGGCCGTGCTCCGCCTGCGGACTCGACGAACAGCTGTGCGGCATCCTCACTGGGCAGTACGTCCAGCGAGATCGGCTGTACGCCGTCCAGCTCGACCATGCGGCGTCGACTGGTGATGACGACGAAGATCTGACCGGCACCGGGCAGCAGGTCCCGTACGTGGTCGGCGTCTGCGGCGTTGTCCAGCAGTACGATCGCGCGCCGCGTCGCCAGCTCCGACCGCCACAGCGCGGCCCGCTCCGCGAGTCCTTCGGGAATCCGGCCCAGCGGCAACCCCAACGCGGACAGCAGCACCCGCAGCGCCTCGGCCGGCTCCACCCGCTCCCGTCCCGGAGTGAACCCGTGCAGGTCCAAGTAGAACTGCCCGTCAGGGAACTCCGCCGTCAGCAGGTGCGCAGCGTGTACTGCGAGCGCCGACTTCCCCACTCCGCCCATTCCGTCGATCGCCACGACCTGCGTGGTCCGGGCAGCACCGAGAAGCGCGTCCAGCTCGGCCCGGCGTCCGGTGAAGGCAGTGACGTCGTGCGGAAGGTCATTGCGTACAGGAGCGGCCGGAGCCGTCTGCGGTCCCTCCTTGGCGCGCTCCCAGATCTCGCGCAGTGGTCGCGGATCCCGACCCGCTGCTTTACAGAGCGCAACGACCGTCGGCCAGGGCGGTACAGCCTGGCCGGAGAAGTACCGCGAGAGCGAGGAACTGCTGGCGTCGATGTCGCGTGCGAGCTCGCGCAGGCTCCGTCCGGTCAGGTCGCGCAGCTGTGACAGCTGCCCCGCCAACTCATCGCGCACCCTCAACCTTTCGCCGGAATTCCCCGTATTACAGCAGGCGTTCGAGTGCAGCCTGGCCGGCCGGTCCCCAGTGGGTCTTGCCGCCCGGGATGCCCTTCTCGCCGTTGATACCCATGGCGATCAGGAACAGCGCCCGCGTCACAGCCCACCCGCGCGCTCGCCGTACCGTTGCCTCGTCCGCCTGGTAGCGCTCGAAGAACCGGTCGGCAGCGCCGTCCGGGAGCAGGACCCAGGCGGACGCGAGATCGGTGGCCGGATCCCCTGAGCCCAGCTCCTCGAAGTCCACCACGCCAGTAAGTGTGCCATCGGCAACTATCACGTTGGCAGGGTGCAGGTCACCGTGTACCCACAGCGGCGGCCCGCTCCACGCCGGGGCGGCGGCCGCGTCCTCCCAGACCGCACGGAGCGCGTCGCGGCGGCCGACGTACTCCTGGACCTCCGGAAAGCCCAGGCCCGGCGGCAGTTCGGTCCGGTCGCTGACCGGTGCGTCCGCAGGCGCCTCGGTGTGCAGTGCCTGCAGGAAGTCGGCCAGTACGTCGGCCGCGGCCGGGTCCGTGATCGGAGCATGCTCCGCAGGTACGCCGTGGACCCAGCTCGTGATCAGCCACGGGTTGGGGAAGCGGTCCGATGGCTCACAGAGGCGGACCGGGGCCGGGACCGGTAGCGGAAGCCGGGCGGAGAGGTCAGGCATCCAGTGGTGCTCCTTGCGGAGCTGTTCGGGCGATCCGTGGGCACGAGGCATCCGGACGGCCAGGTCCTCGCCGAGGCGCCACATCTGGTTGCCCCAGCCCCCGATGACCTCCTTCAGCTCCAGCTCGGCCAGGTCCGGGTGCTGCTCTTTCAGCAGGGTCCGCACGAGTTCGTCGTCCATGGACCGTCAGACGCGTCACAACAGCGAGTGGTTGGGAATAGGTCCGCGGAGTGGTCAGTTGCCCACTGTTATGCGCATTGATGTGTGGTCCGACGTCGTCTGCCCGTGGTGCTACATCGGGAAGCGTCGGCTCGAAGAGGCTCTGACCGCCAGCGGTGACACCGCCGCGATCGTCTGGCACAGCTTCCAGCTCGACCCCTCCTCCACGAACGACGACCCACGGGACCTGGCCACCCGGCTGGGCGAGAAGTACGGCCGCGGCCGCGACTGGGCCCTGCAGGCCAACGCCCACGTCACCGGGATCGCCGCAGAGGTCGGTCTGGAGTACCACCTCGACCAGGCGAAGCCGGCCAACACCGTCGACGCGCACCGGCTGCTCCACCTCGCCCGCGACCTCGAGGACGCCGGTGAGGTGCCCGCGGGTACGCAGGGCGCGCTCAAGGAGCGGCTGCTCAAGGCGTACTTCACCGACGGCCTCCCGGTCGGCGACCACGCCACGCTGACCGAGCTGGGCACCGAGGTCGGTCTGCCCGCCGAGCGAGTGCGTGAGGTCCTGGCGGATACGACGTACACCGACGAGGTCGCGGCGGACCAGGCACAAGCTCTGGCGTACGGCGCCAACGGCGTACCGTTCTTCGTCATCGACGAGAAGTACGGCGTGAGCGGCGCGCAGCCGGTGGAGGTCTTCCAGGAGGCACTGCGCCGGGCCAACGCGGACCGCAAGCCGGTGACGCTCATCACCGCCCCTGGTGCGACGACCGACGGTGACGCCGCGTGCGGGCCCGACGGCTGCCCGATCTGAGCATCCGCATCAGCGGTGGGTACCGGAAGTCGTACAAACCGTGGTGTATGAAGGAGGCATGACTGTCGTGCGCGCATTGGCCAGGCCGTTGCTGTCCGTCATTTTCGTCGTGCAGGGCACGAACGCGATCCGCAACCCGGAGCCGCTGGTACCGAAGGCGCAGCCGGTCACCGACCGGATGGTGCCGATGGTGAAGCGGGTCGCGCCGCCGCAGGTGAGCGACCGGCTCCCTGACACGACCGCCAACCTGGTCCGGCTGAACGGCGCGGTCCATGTGCTCGGCGGTCTCGCACTGGCGACCGGTAAGGGCCGTCGGCTCGGGGCGACGCTGCTGGCGGCCTCGCTGATTCCGACGACGCTGGCCGGCCATCCGTTCTGGCTGGAGAAGGACAAGACCGTCCGCAACCAGCAGCGCATCAACTTCATGAAGAACCTCGGCCTGATGGGCGGACTGCTGCTCGCAGCAGTCGACACCGAGGGCAAGCCGGGTGTCGCCTGGCGCGCCTCGCACGGTGCCAAGGCGGCGAAGCGCGAGACCAAGCGCGGCGCCAAGGCAGCCAAGCGCGAGGCCAAGCAACTGGCCCGCGAGGCCAAGCAGGCCGCGAAGCTGGCAAAGGCGGAGCTCCCGTTCGGCTGAATGCCCTAGGCTCAGGGCTGTAGACACCTGAGTCGAGGGAGTGGGATGAGCGAGCAGCAGGGCTGGCCGGCGCCGCGGGCAACTGGAGCGGTGAGCGGCACTGTGACGGTGCCGGGATCGAAGTCGATCAGCAACCGTGCCCTCATCCTCGCCGCGCTCGCCGACGGCCCGTCCCACCTGACCGGGCTGCTGGCCGCTCGCGACACCGCGCTGATGCGGTCCGCCCTGGTCTCACTCGGCGTCGGCATCAGCGACGGCAGTACGTCGGTCACCGTCACGCCCGGCTCGCTCAAGGGCCCGGCCAGCGTCGATTGCGGTCTGGCCGGCACCGTGATGCGGTTCGTCCCGCCCGTCGCCGCGCTGGCTGACGGCGTGGTGGCGTTCGACGGTGACGAGTACGCGCGGGAGCGGCCGATGGGCGTGATCCTGGGCGCGCTGCGGACCCTCGGCGTACAGATCGATGACGGTGGGACCGGGCGGATGCCGTACACGGTGTCGGGCACGGGTTCGGTGCGTGGCGGCGAGGTGACGCTGGACGCGTCCGGGTCGAGCCAGTTCGTGTCCGCGCTGCTGCTGGCCGGCGCGCGGTACGACGAGGGCGTCGACATCCGGCACGACGGCAAGCCCGTGCCGTCCCAGCCGCACCTGGACATGTCGGTCGGGATGCTGCGCGAGCGTGGCGTCCAGGTCGACGACGCCGAGCCGAACCGCTGGGTCGTTGCCCCGGGCCCCGTTCGCGCGCTGGACACCGCGATCGAGCCGGACCTGTCGAACGCGGCGCCGTTCCTGGCGGCGGCCGTGATCACCGGCGGGTCGGTGACCGTCACCGGCTGGCCGTCGCAGACCACGCAGCCGGGCGGCCAACTGCCCGACATCTTCACCCGCTTCGGCGCCTCGGCGACCCTCACGGACGGTGGCCTGACCGTCCGCGGCACCGGTCGGGTGCAGGGCGTGGACCTCGACCTGAGCGAGGTCGGCGAGCTGTCGCCGGTCATCGCGGCGGTGGCGGCGTTCGCCGACGGGCCGTCGTACCTGCGCGGGATCGCGCACCTGCGCAACCACGAGACCGACCGGCTGGCGGCGCTCGAGACCGAGTTCAACGCGCTCGGCGGGGACGTCAAGCAGCTCGAGGACGGGCTGGAGATCCGGCCGAAGGCCTTGCACGGCGGTCTTTTCCACACGTACGACGATCACCGGATGGCGCACGCCGCCGCCGTACTCGGCCTGCTCGTCGACGGCCTGCAGATCGAGAACATCGGCACGACGGCGAAGACCTTGCCCGAGTTCCCTGACATGTGGTCGGGGCTCACCAGCTGATGTCGCGGTACGACGAGGAGGCCAAGTACGACCGGCCCAAGCGCCGGACCCGGCCGCGGACCAAGGACCGCCCCTCGTACGACGACGCCGTGATCGGGTTCGTCTTCACCCGCGACCGCGGGCGGTACGCCTGCTGGGTCGAGGATTCGGACGGCGGTCGCGAGGTCACCGCGATGAAGGCCCGCCAGCTCGGCCGCACCGGCGTGATCGTCGGCGACCGGGTCAAACTCGACGGCAACGCCAGCGGCGACGAAGGCTCGCTGGCCCGGATCGTCGAGGTCCTCCCCCGTACGACGCTGCTGCGCCGCTCCGCCGATGACGACGACCCGGTCGAGCGCCCCCTGGTCGCGAACGCGGACCAGCTCGTCATCGTGGTCGCCGTAGCCAACCCAGAGCCCCGGACCGGTCTCATCGACCGCTTCCTGGTCGCGGCGTACGACGCCGGCATGCGACCGCTGCTCTGCCTGACCAAGACCGACCTGGCCGACCCGGATCCGCTGCTGTCGATCTACCGCCCGCTCGGCGTCGAGTCGGTGGCGACGCATCAGAACGGCGACCTCAGCAGTCTCCGTGAGCAGCTGGACGACCGGACGAGCGTTCTCGTCGGCCACTCCGGCGTCGGCAAGTCCACGCTGGTCAACGGCCTCATCCCCGGCGCGGACCGGGCGATCGGCGTCGTCAACGAGGTGACCGGCCGCGGCCGCCATACCTCGACGAACACGCTGGTACTGCGTCTACCCGAGGGCGGCTGGCTCATCGACACCCCGGGCATCCGCTCCTTCGGCCTGGCCCACGTCCAGCCGGATCAGCTGATCAACGCCTTCCCGGACCTGGCCGAGATCGCCGAAAACTGCCCGCGCGGCTGTACCCATACCGCCGACGCCCCCGACTGCGCGCTGGACGAGGCCGTGGCCGAGGGCCGGGCCGACGCGGCCCGGGTCGACTCGTTCCGCCGCCTGCTGGCCAGCCGCGAAGGCCGCGAGCTCCGGGACGCGACGGAAGAGGCTACTTAGCCGGCAACTGGCCTTCCCAGACCGCCCGCGCACCGGCGTCACCGGTACGGACGGTCTGCCAGATGACCAGCACTGCGATCACAACCACCGCCGCCTGGGTCACGAGCTCCAGCGGACGGATCTTCGTTGCGCTGTCACCCCTCACGCCGGCCAGCAGCAGGAAGGCCGCGACGGAGACGACCGCGAAGATCAGGCAGTACCAGAACAGCAAGTCACCGCGCTTCGAGTGCAGCTCGACCGCCTTCGACAGCGTCGGCACCGCGTTCACGAACGCCTCGCCGCTCTCCTTCGCCACGAACGCGCACACCAGCGCCCCGACGCCGAGGACCAGGGCCGGCCAGCGCAGGATACGGCGCCATTTCGGCACCACTGCGAAGGCGATCAGGGTCAGCGCCGCCACCGGTAGCAGCACAACCGTCAGGTGGATCACGAGCACGTGCAGCGGCAGGTCCCCGAAGCGCTCGAACATGGACAGCCTCCATGGCAGTCGTAACAGCGTGGTCAGACACTAATGGCACGTTCAACGACTCGATTTGGTTCAATCCCCGTCGCAACCGATCCGCAACACTTCGCGGACGGCTGAACCGCCCGGGCGGCGCTCAGGCTAGCCTTCCGGCATGCCTTCGCACACGGATGACCTGCGGCTCGCCCACATCCTGGCCGACGACGCGGACTCGACCACGATGGACCGCTACAAGGCGCTCGACCTGCACGTGGCCACCAAGCCCGACCTCACCCCGGTGAGCGAATCGGACAAGAAGGTCGAAGATGTGATGCGCAAGACGCTCTCCCGGGCCCGCCCGCGGGACGCGTTCGTGGGCGAAGAGGACGGCACCTCCGGCTGGGGCGTACGCCGCTGGGTGGTCGACCCGATCGACGGCACCAAGAACTACATCCGCGGCGTCCCGGTCTGGGCGACGCTGATCAGCCTGATGATCGAGGACCAGGTCGTCGTCGGCGTCGTCTCCGCGCCGGCACTCGGCAAGCGCTGGTGGGCGTCGTACGGCGACGGCGCGTGGACCGGCCGCGCGCTGCACTCGTCGCAGCCGTGCCGGGTCAGCGACGTGAGCAAGATCGAGGACGCCTCGCTGTCGTACGCGTCGCTCAAGGGCTGGGAGAAGATCGGCAAGAAGAACCAGTGGTCCGAGTTGATGGACACGGTCTGGCGGACCCGCGCGTACGGCGACTTCTGGTCGTACATGCTGGTCGCGGAAGGCGCGGTCGACATCGCCGCGGAGCCGGAGCTCAACCTCTACGACATGGCCGCGCTGGCGATCATCGTCGACGAGGCCGGCGGCAAGTTCACCTCCGTCGAAGGCGCCCCCGGCCCGAACGGCCCCAACGCGGTAGCCACCAACGGCCGCCTCCACGACGAAGTACTCAAACGCCTCGAGTGATCCGCCGCTGGAGGAACTCCACCTCCACCGGATCGCTGGTGAACGCCAACGCCTCCTCGTAGGCCGCCCGCGCCTCCTCTGCTCTTCCGGTGCGCCAGAGCAACTCCCCACGCGTCGACGCCAGATACGGGTATGTCGCGAGGGCGGGATCGGCGGCGAGGTCGTCGAGCGCGCCGAGCGCCTCCGCAGGGCCGCGCACGTAGGCGAGCGCCACCACCCGATTCAACGCCACCACCGGGGACGGCCACCGGCTGAGCAACACGTCATACAGTCCCAGGATCTCGGCCCAGTCCGTGTCCTCCCAGCGCTCGGCCTCGGCATGCACAGCAGCAATCGCCGCCATCAACCCGAACCGTCCATCCGCCCGCACCGCGACGGGCACCAACTCCAGCCCCTCGGCGATCAGGGTCCGGTCCCACACCGCCCGGTCCTGGTCCTCCATCAACACCAACCGCCCGGCGTCATCTACCCGGGCGGCCTGCCGCGCCTCCGTCAGCACCAGCAACGCCAGCAAACCCGCCGCCTCCGCGCTGTCCGGTAGCAGCAGACGGATCATCCGCGCGAGATCAATGCCCCGCGGGCTGTGCCCGGCTGTGTAGACGAGATGGACCACGTCGAGAACCGCGTCGATCCGCTCCGGGAAGTCCGCCGTACGCGGGATTCGGTACGCGATGCCGGAGCGGTAGATCTTCTGTTTGGCCCGAGTGATGCGGGCCTGCATCGTCGCTTCCTTGACCAGGAACGCCTTCGCGATCTCCGCCGACGACAACCCGCACACCAGCCGCAGCGTGAGCGCGATCTGCGCCTCCTGGGCGAGCGCCGGGTGGCAACACGTGAACACCAACCGCAACCGGTCGTCCGGGAAGAGCTCATCGGTCACGTCGTCCTCGAGCACGAGCAGCGGCAGCTTGCGCCGGGCGACATCCGCCCGCCGCCGATGCTCCAGCGCCCGCCGGGTCGCGACCGTCGTCAGCCACGCGCCCGGCTTCTTCGGTACGCCGTCGGCCCGCCAGTGCACGAGCGCCTTCGCGTACGCGTCCTGCACGCAGTCCTCGGCCAGATCGAGATCCGCGGCGACCCGTGCGGTCGCGGCAAGCACGGAGGCCCACTCGGTCGAGTGAGCCTCCGCCACCGCCTCGACGATGGGGTCAGCCACCGTTGACCAGCGGGCGGACCTCGACACCACCCATCGGCGACGGCACCTGCTTGGCGATCGCGAGCGCCTCGTCCAGGTCGGCCGCCTCGATGATGTAGTAGCCGCCCATCACTTCCTTGGTCTCCGCGAAGACGCCGTCGGTGACGACGTACCCGCCGTTGCCGTCGGAACGGATCGACGTCGCGGTCTCACTCCCGTCGAGCTGCCCGCCGCCGCGCACCGCGGATCCGTTGGCCTCGACGAAGGCCTGATGGTTCTTGTGGTTCTGCTCCATCACCGACCCGTCGTCCGCGGCCCACTTCGCCTCGTCGTCGTAGATCATCACCAGGTACTTGCCCACTCGGGGTCACCTCTCTCGTCCACTCCCGATTCCAGCATCTACCACTCCGATGCGCGACCCGGGACGAAATCGACAGCACCTGCCGAGAATTTCGTGACCACGTAAGGTGGCCGGTATGCCCTTGACGTACCCCATCGCCGAGCAGACGCTCGACAACGGCCTGCGGGTCGTCGTCAGCTCGGACCGCGCCGTCCCGATCGTCGCCGTCAACCTCTGGTACGACGTCGGATCGCGCCATGAACCGCCGGGTCTGACCGGGTTCGCGCACCTCTTCGAGCACCTGATGTTCCAGGGGTCGCGCAATGTCGCCTCCGGTCAGCACTTCAGCCTGCTGGAGACCGCCGGCGCCAGCCTGAACGCGAGCACGTTCTTCGATCGCACCAACTACTTCGAGTCGCTGCCCAGCGGCGGTCTCGACCTCGCGCTCTGGCTCGAGGCGGACCGGATGGGCTACCTGCTCGACGCGGTCAACCAGGAGAACCTCGACAACCAGCGCGACGTGGTGAAGGAGGAGAAGCGGCAGTCGTACGACAACCGCCCGTACGGCGATTCGTACGAGCGGCTCGTCCGGCTCGCGTTCCCCGAGGGCCACCCGTACGCGCATATGACGATCGGGTCGATGGCCGACCTGGACGCCGCGTCGCTGGAGGACGTGCACGCGTTCTTCCGCAAGTACTACGGGCCGAACAACGCCGTCCTGACGATCGTCGGCGATGTGTCCGAGGACGACGCGTTCGACGCCGCCAAGCGATACTTCGGCCACCTGCCCGCGATCCCCGCGCCGCCGCCGGCGCCGGACGGGACGATCGGGCCGATGACCGACGTACAGAAGGACGACGTGGAGTCGGACGTACCGTCCGACCTGATCACGATGATGTTCCGGCTGCCGGTGGACGGGACGCCGGAGCTCGACGCAGCCGGGCTCGCGCTCGACATCCTCGCGGCCGGGCAGAGCGGCCGGCTGAACCGGCGGCTGGTCCGCGACGAGCAGATCGCCCAGTCGGTGTCCGGTGGCGCGCTGCCGCTGATCGGCGGGGTCTCGTTCGGGACGCTGACCGGGATCGCGTCGGACGGCGTCGAGCTGCAGAAGGTCGAGGACGCGCTGCTCGAGGAGATCGAGAAGCTCGCCACCGAGGGTGTGACCACGGAAGAGCTGGCCACCGTGCAGGCACAGGCCGAGCGGGACTGGCTCGAGCAGCTGGCTACCTGCGCCGGGCGCGCGGACGAGATCTCTCACCACGCCTTGCTGTTCGGGGATCCCGGGCGAATCAACACCCGAATCGACCAGGTGCAGGCCGTGACCGTCGAGCAGGTGCAGGCGGCCGCCGCGAAATGGATCCGTTCTTCAGGGCGGGTCCAGGTGACCTACCGCCGTCAGGAGTCCGCGGCAGAGACGGCAGGAGAGCAGGAATGAACCAGGTTCTGACCACCCCACCGGCCGTCGGCGCACCGCGTCCGTGGAAGTTCCCGGAGGCCGTGACGACGCGGACCAGCGTCGGCACGCCGGTACACGTCTTCGACCGCCCCGGGCAGTACGTCGCTACCGTGCGGGTCACGATCGCGATGCCGCTGATCGCCGAGCCGCGTGAACTCGAAGGCGTCGCGACGATCATGTCGCGGACGCTAGACGAAGGTACCGAGCTGCATTCGGCCAACGAGTTCGCGGCCGCGCTGGAGCGGCACGGAGCGGCGTACGGCGTGGATGTCAGCTCGGACGCGTTGCACGTGGAGATCTCGGTGCCGGTGTCGCACCTCGCGCCGGCGGTCGCGCTGCTGGCGGAGGCGATCACGCGGCCCGCGTTCAACCAGGCCGATGTCGGCCGGCACGTGACGATCCGGCTCGGCGAGATCAACCAGGAGCGGGCGAACGCCGGGTACCGGGCGCGCGAGGCCTTCGCCTCGCATCTATTCGATACGGCGACGCGGCGGTCGCGGCCGACCGCTGGTACGCCGGACACGATCCGGCCGCTGACGAACGTCGAGGTCGCTGACTTCTACCGGCGGAACATCGGGCCGGAGCGGGCAGAGATCCTCTTCGCCGGCGACGCGACCGGAGTGGACGCGGCCGCGATCATCGACGAGGCCTTCGCCGGCTGGACGTCAGGCGCGGGCCCGGTGGGCGAGACGCCGGAGCCGTTGTACCTGCCGGGCAACCGGGTCGTGCTCGTCAACCGGCCGGGTTCGGTGCAGAGCCAGCTGCTGATCGGATGCAAGGGTCCTGATCGGCGCGACCCGTTGTGGGGCTCGGCTGCGGTCGCGAACCACGTGGTCGGCGGGACGATCACCTCCCGCGTGGACACCGTGCTGCGCGAGGAGAAGGGGTACACGTACGGCACGCGGACCAGCTTCGCCGCGCCGCGGAAGGGCGGGACGTTCAGCCTCGGCGGCGCCGTACGCACCGAGGTAACCGGGGCGGCGATCGGTGACGCGTTGCGGATTCTGCGCGAGGCTCGTGACGGGCTCACGGAGCAGGAGGTGCAGGAGGCGAAGGACAGCCTGATCCGGACCGCTCCCCTGCGGTACGAGCAGGCCGATTCGGTGGCCCAACAGGTCGGCAGCAACATCGCGAACGGCGTACCGATCGACTTCGCCGACACGTACCTCGCCCAGATCGCCGCCACGACCGCAGCCGAGGCGACCGACGCCTACCGCCGGTACGTCGCAACCGACGGCCTGCTGGTCGTCGTCGTGGGCGAGTCCAAGGACGTCCGCCCACAGCTCGAGGGCCTCGACCTCGGCGACCTGATCGACCTCAGCTGAACGCAGGCAGCGTTAGTTCCCTCAGCTCCGTTGGGCTGAGGGAACAGGGCTGCCGGGTCAGCTGCTGATGTAGTTGGAGAGTTGTTCCTTCTCGAACTCGAGTTCGCCGATGCGGGACTTGACCACGTCGCCGATGCTGACCAGCCCGGCGAGGTTGCCGTCGACAACGACCGGGACGTGCCGGATCCGGTGCTCGGTCATCAGCCGCATCAGATTGTCGATCAGGTCGTCCGGTGTCGCGGTGCGCACCTCGGACGTCATGATCGCGCTCACCCGTACGTCGCCCGCGTCCGGCGTACCGTTCCAGAGCCGCACGATGTCACGCTCCGACACGATGCCCGACACCGTCGACCCATCCGCACTGACCACCACCGCGCCGATGTTCTTCTCGGCCAGCAGTGCGAGCAGCTCGGTGACAGTGGCTTCTGGGGAGATGGTGACGACCTGATTGCCCTTACCGCGCAGTACGTCGTTGATCTTCACGGAGCCTCCTGCAGATCGAGGACCAATACCCCAAGGTAACGGCAAACCCCCCACTACACCCCGTGACAACGAAGGACAACCCGTGACGGGAGAAGCCCCCGCGTGCTACGCAGTCGCTCCGTTCGTCGCTGCGCTCCTCACACGCGACCGCTCCACACGCACCCACCCACCCCCGGCTCATCGCCGTGCATCCCTTCCGGCTATCGCCGGACTCTGCTCGCTATCGCTCGCAGGTGACTACTAAGCCGACCCACCTCGATCGGACGGCCGCGCCCCGCGTACTGGGGTCCGCCCCGCGGGCTGCACCCGATCGGGCAGCCGCGACGGGAAGAGGAGCCGATCGGTGCTGCAGCTCGACCACGTGAGCTGCCCGAGCTGGGTCGCGGCGGACTGCGGGGCGAGCACGCTTCGTCAAGCGGACTGCTGCGCTGGCTGCTTGCAATTAGCGCAGCGTGCTTCGCTTCACCGGCGGACGCGGTCGGGTGTGCTCGTCCTGGACCTGCTGGGCGGCCAGGTCCTGGGCGCAGGCTGACTGGATAGCTGCTCGGGTCGCCACCGTAGGAAAACCTCTACACCAACCACAGACCTGTAGAGGACTTCCTACGGAGCTCACCAGCAACCCAGGAGCCCCGGCTTATAGTCGAGCGACCGAAGGGAGGAACATGGAGCTACTCGAGCCACCCCGCGTCGTCGAGCGACCGGAGCAGCACTGCCTCGGTATTCGGACCATCACGCCGTTCCGCGGGATGTTGTCCAAGCGCAACGAACTGCTCGAGGAGCTGTTCGGCTGGCTTCGGGAGACCGGCACCGACGACTCCGGCATGTTCTTCCTTCGCCTGCACGTGATCGACATGGCCGGGCCAATGGACCTAGAGGTCGGCATGATGACGCCGGGACCGGTGGCAGGCGACGACCGCGTCCGCCCGTCCACGCTCCCCGCCGGGCAGTACGCCACGCTCACCTACCGCAACCACTCGCTTCGCGCCAACCGGGCCCTGCTCGACTGGGCGACCGCCGAAGGGCTCGTCCTCGACCGTCGCGAAGTCCCCGAGGGCGATCTCTTCGCCTGCCGGTACGAAGCCTTCCGCACCGACCCCAGGACCGAGCCGCGCAAGACCAAATGGATCGTCGAGCTCGACCTCCGCCTGGCCGACGCCTAGGCCGCTCTGCCCTCCGAAAACAAGGGGCCCGTCGGCACCCGCAGCCCGTAGGATCGCCAGGTTCGGCACGACGGAGGGGGCGCGGTGGGGTTCCGGCAGGATCTGGCCGTACTGCGGCATCGCGACGTACGGGTGTTCATCTCCGCCCGGTTCATCTCGATTCTCGGGTCGACGATCGCGCCCGTGGCGCTGGTGTTCGCAGTACTGGACGTCTCGGACTCCGCCAGCGCGGTCGGCATCGTACTCGCCGCGCGCAGCATCCCGAACATCATCTTCCTGCTGGTCGGCGGCGTCATCTCAGACCGGCTCCCCCGCCATCTGGTGCTGGTCGTCGCCAACACGGTCAGCGGGCTCACCCAGGGCCTCGCCGCGGCGCTCGTACTCTCCGGCCACGCCACCATCTGGCAGCTCGCCGCGATCGAGGCGGTCAACGGGATCGCGGCCGCGTTCGTGATGCCCGCGATGACCGGCATCCTCCCGTCGATCGTCGACCGCAGCGAACTCCCGCAGGCGAACGCGATCGCCGGCTTCGCGCGTTCGAGCGCGATGATCGGCGGCGGCGCGGTCGCGGGTGTGATCGTCGGCCTGACCGGGCCGGGCGTCGGGCTCGCGGTGGACGGCGCGACGTTCCTGATCGCCGCCGTACTGCTGTCCCGCCTGACGATCCCGCGGATCGAACGCGCCGCCACCTCGATGCTGACCGACCTGCGCGACGGCTGGAGCGAGTTCGTGTCCAGGCAGTGGATCTGGGTGATCGTGCTCGCGTTCGGACTGCTGAACCTGATCTTCACCGCCTGCTACCAGACGCTCGGCCCGGTGATCGCGGACCGTACGTTCGGGCGAACCGGTTGGGGTGTCGTCAGCGCCTGCTTCGGCGCCGGACTAGTTGCCAGCGGCATCATCATGCTCCGGCTCAAACCACGCCGCCCGCTGCGCACAGGCATGCTCGGCATGCTGCTCACGGTCCCGGTCATGCTCTGCCTCGCGCTGCTCCCGTACACCTGGGCGATGGCGATCGCCGCGTTCCTCCTCGGCGTCGGCTTCGATATCTTCGGCATCAGCTGGGAGACGGCGCTCGGCCAGCACGTACCGATCGAGAAGCTCTCGCGAGTCTCGTCGTACGACATGCTCGGCTCGTTCATCGCCGGCCCCGCGGGTCAACTCACCGTCGGGTACGTCGCTGCCGTGGTCAGCGTGAAAGCCGTCGAGCTGTACGGCGCTGCCCTCTTCGTACTGATCACCGTCCTCACCCTCATCGTCCCCTCCGTCTGGAACCTGCGTCGTCTGGACATCTGAACGTGCGTAGGGTGGAGGGGTGAGCTCAATCGTTCCGGGTCCGCAGAAGAAGCTCGAGCAGGAAATCGACGCGGCCCGCTCCGGCGCCAAGCCGCTGCAGCCAAGCGACCTGAACACGTCGGCGCCACCGCAGGAAGAGCTGACGGGGCTGGACGACTGGCCCGAGTCACTGCGTTCGGCCGTCGAGGCGGAGCATGCTCGCGTCGTCGCGCTCGCCACCAACCGCCGGAGGACCGCCGACCGCGTCCTCCCCGACGTGGTCCACGGACTCGATCAGTTGCTCGACGAGATCGCCGACCGCCTCCAGTCGCAGAAACCCGGCCTCTTCGGCAAGTCCTCCGCGCAGGCTGACGCCGACGACGACATCGCTGACCTGCTGGGCATCCCCACCGACGAGCTCACGTCACCCGGCCGAGGCGAGCATCGCGCGGCCCTCCGCACGATCAAGCAACTCCGCTCGCAACTGAAAGAGCTCGAGACATCCCACGAGCATTCGAAGCTCACCCGCCTGGTCACCTTCGTCGTCCGCCTGGCCGTGGTCACCGACAGCGCACCAGAATCAACAGCCACGCTGGCGCCGATCGCACTCGACCGCTACGCCAAGTCCTCGCCGGACACCCAATGGGACTGGCCGTTCGACCAGAAACTCGACTTCTGGAAGCAGACCCGCACCACCCTCACCCCAAACACGTAGCCAACGACAGATCAGTCTTACGTGTTGTCGGTGTGCTTCGACGTGCCCCCAGCGAGCGCATCCTTCTTCCGGGCACGGTAGGCGCGCATCGACGCCTGGCTCGAGCACTGGGTGCTGCAGTAGCCGGCCGATGTGTTCTTACTTCGGTCGAAAAACGCGAAGTGACAGGGCTCGTTGCGGCATGCCTTGATCCGAGCCCATTGACCTGACAATGCAAGCTCGGTCGCCGCGGCCAGCACGCCTGCGAACGCGCCTGCTACTCCGCCGCATCCTGGACCAAGACGTGCCTCTGCACCACTCAGCCGCACGGCGACCGGACATCTGTCGCCGGCTCTCTCGAGTATTGCCTCAGCAGACCGTACCGCCGGGTCCGAGGTAGCCGGGTCATTCGAGTGCGAGAGCAGCACCGTCACCAGCGCGTCCCGAAGCTCTCGAGCCTCGACGACGTCTGAGTCCGCGACGGTTCTCGCCGGCTCGGCGCCGCCCCAGGCCACTTCGCCCAGCCAGGTCGTCAATCCTTCAGTGTCGGCGAACCGCTCTACGCGGTCGCCGGCGTCTGCATGCGTGTTCGCGAACGCCAGCACCAGCTCGAGCGCGGACAACGTCGAAGTACTCACGCTGCGCTCCTCTCCGATGGTTGTGGTCACTCGCGTTTTGATCATAACAGAATCTCCACAGGGCATCTTGACGTTATGAGTGAAGCTGTTATGGTCCTCACCATGACGAACTCATTCGACACCCCGACCACCCGCACCTGGTTCATCACCGGCGCCTCATCCGGAATCGGCCTAGCCCTCGCCGTCCGCGCGGCAGAACGCGGCGACAACGTGATCGCCGTCGCCCGTCGCGCCGAAGGCCTGACGCAGCTCACCGATAAGTACGGCGACCAGGTGCTCGAGGCCGGCGCCGACGTCGCCAGCCTCAGTCAGCTGCAGAGCGCCGTCAGCGCCGGCCTCGAGCGGTTCGGTCGCATCGACTTCGTTGCCAACAACGCCGGGTACGGCGTCTTCGGCGCTGTCGAGGAAGCGACCGACGCACAGGTCCGCGCGATCTTCGACACCAACGTGCACGGCGTACTGAACGTCCTTCGCGCGACGTTGCCGACGCTGCGCGCCCAGAAGTCGGGCCACATCCTGCAGGGCTCCTCGTACTTCGGGCAGATGGCGCACGCGGGCGTCGGCATGATCGCGGCAACCAAGTACGCCGTCGAGGGTCTGACCGAAGCCCTGTTCGGAGAGCTCGACCCGCTGGGCATCAAGGTCACGCTCGTCGAGCCCGGCCTCACAGCGACGTCCTTCCTGGCCAACCTGGACCACGTCGAGACGATCAGCGACTACGACCAGACGGTCCGCGAAGTCCTCAAGACGATCGGCGCCCTGCCGTCGACCGCGTACAACACCGCCGACGGTGTCGTGGACGCAATCATCGCCGCCACCGAGGCAAACACCCCACCACACCGCATCGCAACCGGAAGCACCGCCGTCCAGGACATCCGCACCGCCCTAGTAGCCCGAATCGCAGAACTCGATGAGTGGACCCCGGTAAGCAACGCAGTCGACAACTCCAACTGAACACTCACTCGAGCCGGACAGGCTGAGGTAGCCGGTACCTCGCCGAAGCGGCAGCGTTGCCGACGCTCAGCTGCTAGGGCGAAGCAGCACCGCAAGTTCCCCACGGATGCAGCTGCTCGCAGACAACGAACCACCTCGCCGCGACTCAGGCAGCCGGCGAAGCCGGCCAATAGAACAGCCGCCGCGAAGCGGTGTCCGTTCCGCGGCGGCTGGCCGAAGCGTCACCGTTGCCGACACTCAGCTGCTACGGCGAAGCAGCACCGCGAGTTCCCCACGGATGCAGCTGCCGCGCAGACACGAACCAGCTCGCCGCGACTCCCGCACGCTGGCGAAGCCGGCCAATAGAACAGCCGCCGCGAAGCGGTGTCCTTTGCCCGCCGAGCCAGTTGCCACACCAACAACGGTCCAGCTCGACACAAGCACCCGGCGAAGCCGGCAAAAGAACAGCCGCCGCGAAGCGGTGTCCTTCGCGGCGGCTGAGCAGTTGCTACGCCAACAACGGTCCAGCTCAGCCCGGTCCACGCACCCGGCGAAGCCGGGCAATAGAACAGCCGCCGCGGAGCGGTGTCCGTTTCGCGGCGGCTGGTGGTTTGGCAGGTCAGCCCTTGATGGCTCCGCCGAGGGCGAAGGCGCCGCCGAGTTTGCGGCTGAGGAGGAGGTAGAGGAGGAGGACGGGCATCGTGTAGATGAGGGAGTACGCCGCCAGCTGGCCGTAGTTCGGTTCGCCGTACTGGCCGAAGAAGGTGAAGATGCTGACCGAGGCCGGCAGCCGCTCAGGTGACAGCAGCAGCATGAAGGGGACGAAGAAGTTCCCCCACATGCCGATGAACGTGAAGATCAGCACGACCGCGATCCCCGGCCACATCAGCGGCAGCACGATCGCCCACAGCGCGCGCATGTTCCCCGCGCCGTCGACCCAAGCCGCTTCCTCCAACGACAGCGGTACGCCGTCCATGAACGTCTTCGTCAGCCAGATCGCAAAGGGCAACGCGCTCGTCGCCATGAACATGATCGTGCCGCCGAGCGTGTCCACCAGGTTCAGCTGCACGAACAGCCCATACACCGGCACCATCACCGCAGTGATCGGCAACCCGGTGCAGAACAGCACCGTCAACAGGAACGGCCGGTTGAACCGCGTCCGGAACCGCGACAACGGATAAGCCGCGAGCACCGCGCAGATCATCGTCAGCAACGCCGCCCCGCCACACAGCACGATCCCGTTCAGCACCGGCCGGTACGTCGTGTCGGTGTTCAGCACCGCCTTGAAGTTCCCGAGCGTGGGATGCGTCGGGAACTCGACCCGCAGCCCCGCCGTCCGGTTGATCGATGCGAACAGCACCCACAGCAACGGCAGGACGAACAGTACGCCGATGGCCAGCAGCACCAGGTTCGACGCGAGTTTGCTCATCCGGTCGCGGGCAATCATGCTGCCTCCGAGTTCAGTCCACGCAGGTAGATCAGCGAGAAGACCGCACCGATCGCCAGCATCACCAACGCGATCGCCGTACCGTAGCCGATCTGGGAGAAGCTGAACGCCTGCTCGTACATGTACAGCGGCAACGTCTGACTCTTGGTCCCCGGGCCGCCCCGGGTCATCGCGTAGATCAGGCCGAACACACTCAGCGTCTGCAGCGTGATCAGCATCAGGTTGGTCATCACCGCGCGGGTGATCATCGGCAGCGTGACGAACAGCAGTCGCCGCCACCCGCCGGCGCCGTCCATCTCGGCGGATTCCTCGATCTCCTTGGGAATCTCGCTCAGCGCGGCGGAGTACACCAGCATCGAGAACGCCGTACCGCGCCAGATGTTGGCCAGCGACACCGCGATGATCGGTGCCCCGTACAACCAGTCCTGGCCGGGCAGGCCGACCGCGTGCAGCATCACGTTCAGCGTGCCGTCGTCGTTGAAGAACGCGCTCAGCAGGTACGCCGCGACGACCTCGGGCAGCACCCACGCGCCGATCACCGCCGTACCGACGAAGTTGCGAACCGGCTTCGTCGACCGGCGCATCAGCAGCGCGAGCCCGAGGCCGAGCGTGTTCTGGCCGATGATCGCGGAGATCAGCGTGAAGACCAGCGTCAGCCAGATCGAGTTCGTGAAGGCACCGCTGGAGAACGCCTTGCGGAAGTTGTCCAGCCCGACGAACTTCACGTTCGCCGCGCCGGTACCGGTGAGCGCCATGTTCGTGAACGCGGCGTACACGCAGTAGATGATCGGGCCGGCCAGGAAGACCAGCATCAGTCCGATCGCCGGCGACAGCGGCAGCATCCGGACCAGCTTGGCGGCCTTCGGCTTCCCGCTCCCTCCGGTGGACTTACCGGAGGGAGCGGTGGCCGAGGTGGGGGCGACAGTCGTCGTCACAGGGGAGATATCCCTTCGAGCCGGGAGACTACTGACCGGTGCTCTGCGTCGTCGTACTGTCCTTGCCGCCGACGATGCCCTCAACTGCCTGGTCGTAGTTCTTCGCGGCCGCATCGGGTTGGGACTGACCGGTCATCACCGATTCCATCGCGGTGATGATCTCGTTCGAGACCTTCGGGTACTCCGGCAGCGCGGGCCGGTAGACCGTCACCGACACCAGGTCGGTGAAGAACTGCGTGCTCGCCGAGGAGGACTTGTACGCCGCGTCGGAGGCAACGTCCTTGCGGACCGCGATCTGCGCGCCGTCGGTGGCGTACTTCGCCGCGTTCTTCTGCGTCTGCAGGGTCTTGATGAAGTCCCAGGCCGCATCGGGGTTCTTCGACTTGGCCGGGATCGCCCAGGTCCAGCCGCCGGAGAGGCTGACCTTGCCCTTACCGCCGCCGTCCTGCGTCGGCATCGCGGTCTGACCGAGCACCGTGCTCCACTGCGGCCACGGCTTGGCGCCGGACTTCAGCCAGTTGCCGTAGATCCAGGAGCCGTCGAGGTCGATCGCCAGCTTGCTCTGCGGCAGCAGCTCGGTGCCGACCTTGCTGCCCATGTTCGGGCTGAGCGCGTCCTTCGGCGACGGCGCCAAGCCCTCGGAGAAGACGGTCTTGACGAAGTTCAGCGAGTCCTTGAAGCCCTGGCTGCCGACGACCCACTTCTTCTGGTCGAAGTTGTACAGGGTGTCCTTGGTGCCGTAGAGCAGCATCTCGAAGCCCTGCATGGCCGAGGCCTCACCCATCGGCTTGCCCGAGTACATGTTGAACGGGATCACGCCGGGCACCTTCTGCTTGATGGTGCGCGCCGCGCTGAGTACGTCGTCCCACGTCTTCGGCTGCCAGTCGGCGGGCAGGCCGGCCTTGGCAAAGATCTGCTTGTTGTACCAGAGCGCCCGGGTGTCAGTGCCGTCCGGTACGCCGTACGTCTTGCCATCCTGGCCCCGCGCCGCGCCCTTGGCGGTGTCCTCGAACTGACTCCACTGGTCCCACTTGCCGATGTAGTCGTCGAGCGGCTTCAGGTACCCCGCGGTGATGTCGGAGTTGATCAGGAAGGTGTCCTCGTAGACGATGTCCGGCGCCGTGTTCGGCGAGCGCATCATCAACTGGATCTTGGTGTAGTAGTCGTTCTCGCTGGCAACGACGGGAACGATCTCGACCTGGGATCCCGGGTGCGCGGCTTCGTACTCGGTCTTGACGCCGGTGAGGAAGTTCTTCATCACCACGCCCGGACCCCACTGCTGGTACGCGATCTTGATGTGCGCCGGACCGGAGCTCTGCGAGCCGCCGGCCTCGGGCTGCTTGGTCGTCGAGCCTTGACTACAGGCCGAGACCCCCAGCAGCAGCGCGCCCGCGGCGGCCGCTGCCATGAAACGTTTCCTTGTCACCATCAGGTCCACCTTCGGGCAATCGTTGTCATGCCGGTACCACGGCCCAAACCCTGCGGGCTTTCTCGCGACCGTAGGAGTCCTGAACAGCCGAAGTCAATGCTTGACAGACAACGTTGTCGCGGCAGGTACGCAGGAACGCGGTGACCGGGGTGTAACGATCCGGTCACCGCGCTGTCATACGTCTACTTTGTCAGGCTGCAACGGCCGACGCCTCATGTCGCGGCTGCACGGCGCGTCCTCTGGTCCGCATCGCGCCGAGTCCGCAGAGCACGACCCCGAGGAGCAGCCAGCACGCCAGTACGACGAGTGGTCTGGCCGCCCCGGCACCGTCGAAGAAGCTCACGGAACGTAGCGCCGTACCCGCTGCTCCCGGCGGCAGCAACTGCCCGAGAGTGCTCCAGCCGTTCGGCAGCATCTCCGGCGCGCTGGTCATCCCGGAGAGCGGGTTGCCGAGCAGCATCATCGTCGCGCCGCCGAGCGCGAGCCCCGCCGTACCGATCAGCCACTCGAGCCCGAGCAGGGTGAGGCTGATGGCTCCGATCGACATCGCGATGACGCCCGCGTTGCCGAGGTAGCTGCCCTCGAAAGAGCCCAGCCAGTACTGCAGTACGGCGGCCAGCGCGAGCCCGCCCGTGATCGAGAACACGATCGCGCCGACCATCCGCTTCGGCCCGGACCGCACCAGCTGGGTCAACGCGCCGGCCGCGATGATCCCGCCGAGCACGAGCGGCAGAGCTCCGGCAGCCAGTCCGGCGCCGCGCGGATCGTCCTTCGGCAGCGGGACGATATCCGTGACCTTCGCCCGGCTGTCCATCCGTGCAGATAGCTGCGTCAGCAGCTGCGCCACAACCGGTCCGCCCGCGGACGCCGTGAGTACTTCGGGTTGCGCCGAGTCGAGCACGATCGCGCCGTACGCGTCCCGGTCCTCGATCCGCTGCACGGCAGCCTGCCGATCCGGTACGGCGGTGATCTCGAAGCCGCCCGGCATCGCCTGGCCGAGCTGCGTCTTGACCTGCTCGACCGCCGGCGTCGCGCCGGACACCGCGATCGGGACGTTCCGCGGCTCGGAGCGCGCGGACGGCCAGGCGAAGGCGATCAGGAACACCGTGAGGACCGCGGTCAACAGCACGATGACGGCGATCAGGGGCGGCCGGCGACGTTCGGCCGCGTGCGCCTCAGTTGTCATGGCGGGAACTCCTTCGACAAGAAAACCGAATAACCGTTCTTTATAGACTCGCGACGGCCTGGCGACTTGTCAAGAACGGACATTCGTTTTATGTTGCGAGCGTGCCGAAGGTCACCGAGGAGCACCGCCTGGCCCGCCGCGAGCAGATCGTCGCCGCGGCGCGTGCCTGCATGAACGCGGAGGGTTTCCACAAGACGACGATGGCCGACGTGATCCGCGAGTCCGGCCTGTCGGCGGGCGCCGTCTACGGCTACTTCAAGAGCAAGGAGGAGATCGTCGCGGCGATCGCCGAGGACGCCCTCGGCACGGTCGACGAGCTCTTCGAGAACCTACTCGCGTCCGACGAGCCGCTCACCCCGCTGGCCGCGCTCGAAGCCACGATCGAGCATGTCGTGCGGGTCGCCACGACCCCACCCGGAGACGTCACCCGGGTCGCGGTGCAGGCTTGGGCGGAGGCTTTGCGCAACGACTCGATCCGCGAAGTGGCGAAGGGCAAGTACTGCCAGCTCCGCAACCATTTCGTCGTGATCGCCCGCCGTGCGCAGGCCGACGGCACCCTCGACCCGGACGTCGATCCCGAGCACGTCGCGCAGGTCATGTTCAGCATGATCCCGGGATTCGTCCTGCAGCGGCTGCTGATCGGCGACATCACTCCGGCCACCTACACGGCCGGCCTGCGGGCGCTGTTGCGCTCGTAGAGGGTGGACTTTCACCCACCCCGTACGGTGGTCCAGCACCATGGGGCGGTACGTCGTTGCTCCGTAGCGTCGACGGCATGAGAAAGCGGAAGCAGGAAGCAGTCGACGGGACCGGATACTCGGTCGTCCTGCAGGACGTACGACGGGTCTACGGCCGTGGCGGGAACACCGTCACCGCCCTCAACGGGATCTCGATGAAGTTCGCCCCCGGCACCTTCACCGCGGTGATGGGTCCGTCGGGTTCTGGCAAGAGCACGTTCCTGCACTGCGCGGCCGGGCTCGACCGGCCGACGTCGGGCACCGTGCTGATCGACGGCATGGCGCTGGCCGGGCTGAGCGAGCGCCGGCTGACCGAGCTCCGCCGCGAGCGGATCGGCTTCGTGTTCCAGTCGTTCAACCTGCTGCCTGCGTTGACCGTCTGGCAGAACGTCTGCCTGCCGCAGGAGCTCGACGGCCGCCGCGTGAACAAGGCCGCGGTCCGCCAGGTCCTGGAGCGCGTCGGCTTGTCTGACAAGCAGAGGAGTCGCCCGGGCGAGCTGTCCGGCGGCCAGCAGCAGCGCGTCGCGATCGCTCGCGCCCTCGTCGCCCGTCCGGCGGTCATCTTCGCCGACGAGCCGACCGGCGCGCTGGACACGCAGACCGCGGCCGACGTACTCGAGCTGCTCCGTGAGCCGGTCCGCACCCAGGGCCAGACCGTCGTCATGGTCACCCACGATCCGGTCGCGGCGTCGTACGCCGACCAGGTCGTGTTCCTAGCCGACGGCGTACTAGCCGGCAGCCTGGCCACGCCGACGGCCGAACAGGTCGCCGACCGGATGACCCACCTCGGTGCGCGGTCCAACCTGCAGGTGGTGGCGGGATGATGCGCCAAGCCATCCGCACCTTGCGCCATCGCAAGAGCGGATTCATCGCCACGTTCGTCGCGGTCGTCTTCGGTACGGCGATCGTGATGGCCTGCGGCGGCCTGATGGAGACCGGCATCCGCTCCAACGTCGAACCCCAGCGCCTGGCCGGCACCTCGCTGGTTGTCACCGGCAAGCAGTCCCACCTCCGCCCCGGCGAAGAAGACGCCACTCCCCTGCCGGAACGCGTCGGCGTCCCCGTGGATGCCCTCGCCAAGATCCGTTCCACCCAAGGCGTTTCGTCCGCCGTCGGTGACTACACCTTCCCGGCAGTCGGCCCATCGGTTGCTGAAGGCCACAACTGGTCCAGCGCCGCATTGGCTCCGTATCACCTCACCAGCGGGCACGCGCCACGCTCCGGTGAAGTAGTGGTTTCGTCCGGTAAGCCGGGCGATCACCTTACTCTGATCGTCAACGGCGACCCCAAGACCTTCACCGTCAGCGGGATCGCCCCGACAGCAGGCACCAACGCCTTCCTCTCCGACGACGACGCCGCGCAGCTCGTCCGCAACCCGGACCGCTTCGCCGACGTCGGCGTACAAGTTGCCCCCGGCACCAACCTCGGCGACGTCAAGAAGAGCCTGGAGAAGCTGGACGGCAACCTCACCGTCCGCCAGGGCGTCGACCGCGGCCTGGCCGAGCACCCGGACGCCGAGTCTCACAAGACCGCGCTCATCGCGGTGGCCGGCTCGTTCGGCGGCATCGCGACGATGACGATGATGTTCGTCGTCGCCTCGACGCTCGCCCTGGCCGCGCAGCACCGCGAGCGCGAGTTCGCCCTCCTCCGCGGCATCGGTACGACGCCCGGTCAGGTCCGGCGGATGATCCTCGGCGAAGCACTTCTCGTCTCGCTGCCGGCCGTTGCGGTCGGAGTCATCCCGGGCACGTTCCTGGGACGGTTCCTCTTCGACCAGCTCAGCACGCACGGCGTCGCGTCGCCGGTGATCCAGTTCTCGCAGGGCTTGATCCCGTTCGCCGCCGGCGCAGGTGCCGCCGTACTCGCAGCCGTCGGTGCGGGTCTGATCGCGGCCCGGAAGTCCGCGAAGATCCGGCCGGTCGAGGCGCTCATGGAAGCGTCGCTGCAGCGGAAGTGGTTCAGCTGGATCCGGCTGCTGTTCGGCCTGCTGTTCCTCGGTGGTGGGCTCGCGCTGCTGATCGTCACCGCGACGGTGATGACCGGACCGCTCGCGGCCTCGACCGCAGGTCCGTCGATCCTCTGCTGGGCGATCGGTGTCGCGTTGCTCGGTCCGTTCTGGACCAAGGTCGTGCTCGCGTTCTGGCGGTGGCCGGTGCAGGCACTGACCCGGGTCAATGGTCGCCTCGCGATCCGCAACCTGTCGGCGCGGTCGGTCGCGATGTCGGCCGCTGTCATGCCGGTGATGCTTGCCGTCGGAATCTCGACCGCCAACCTGTACATGCAGACCACGCAGGTACACGCCTCCTCCGAGGCGTTCACGCGGGATCTGCGCGCCGACGCCGTACTGGTCTCGGACGCTGGTTTGTCGCCGGCACTGCTTCAGCAGGTTCGAAGCGTGCCTGGCGTGGCGAGCGCGTCGGCGTACGTCCGGAGCATCGGGGCGGTCGACGACCCGCGCAAGTCGCCGTTCGACGAGGACGGTGCGCCGGTGATCGGTGTGGACGCCCAGGGCGCGGACGGTACGGCGCCGGTCCGGCTGACGAGCGGATCGCTCGCCGGGCTGACCGGTTCGACCGTGGCGATCCCGGATTACATGGCCACGAAGACCGGCCGTGGAGTCGGGTCGGAGGTCTCGATGACGATGGGCGACGGGACCCCGGTGAAGCTGCGGGTGGTCGCGACGTTCGCGGCGGAACGCGGGTACGAGACGATCATGATGCCGGCGTCGTTGGTGGCCGCTCACACGACGGACGGTCTGACGAAGCAGATCCTCGTCCGCGCCGCACCAGGTGCCGACGTACGACCGGGGCTGGCGAAGTTGGCTGCGGCTCATCCGACTGTCCAGGTGGCTGACCGCAGTACGTTGGTCGCCGCGAACGCCGAAGATCTGCAGACGCAGGCGTGGGTCAACTACATGCTCGTCGGAATGCTGATCGCGTACACCGCGGTCTCGGTCGTCAACACGCTCGTCTCGTCGACCCTGCGCCGCCGCCGCGAGTTCGCGCTCCAACGCCTGACCGGCTCGACCCGATTCCAGGTCCTCCGCATGCTGTGGACCGAAAGCACCCTGGTCACCCTCGCCGGAGTCACGCTGGGCACCGCAGTAGCCCTGGCCTGCCTGCTCCCCTTCTCCGCGAAGGTCTCCAACAGCACGCTCCCCACCGGGCCCCTCTGGATCTACGGCGTCATCGTCGCCGCCGCCACGATCCTGACGTTCGGCTCAACCCTCCTCCCCGCAACCACAACCCTCCGCCACGCACCCACCCAACCCAGCTACAACGACTAGTTACCGGGCCGGCGTAGGTTCGGCCACCGGCTGGAGGGCGATCGTGGTGGCCTGGACGATGGCGGCGTTGGTGCGGATCCAGCTGGAGAGGACTACCTGGAGGTCCTCGAGGTCTCGTTCCTCGAGGATCACTCCGGGGACCGGCACGCTCGCGCCGAGTTCGGCGAGGACCGGGCGGAGGTGCTGGTCGGCGAGGAGCTTGTGGCTCGGGGCCGCGGAGACGGTGACCGGTACGACGACGGATCCGGCCAGCGCCGAAGGCCGCAGTACGTCGAGGAAGCTCTTCAGGAGACCGGTGTAGCTGCCCTTGTAGACCGGAGTGGCAACCACGATCACCGATGCCGACGACACCAGGTCGACCGCGCTCTCCAGTGCCGCGTGGTCCTCCTCGCCGGCGCGATCACCCTGGAAGATCGCCGGTGCGAACGTCACCAGGTCGATCAGCTCATCGATCCGGTACGGCGTACCGAGCTCGGAGGCGAGCAACTCCGCGACCGACGCCGCCGCGGCCGCCGTCCGCGAACCGGCCCGTGGATTGCCGACCACCGTGACCACGGACTGCGGCCAGACCGGCGCATCCTGGGGCACGACCTGCGACTCGAACGCGACTGAGGGCATCTGACCCAACTCCTGAGGCATCGGCAGTGATACCTCGAGCGTAGTCAAAGTCGAGCGCGCTACTTGACTTTCTCAGGATCTGAACGCCCGCGCAGCTTCACGACCACGAACCACACCACAGCGGCGACCGCGCCGGCTATCACCAGCTTCTGGAACACCCCGACCCCCGACTCGACCAGATGCCACCGCTCGCCGAGCTGGTAACCGGCCAGGATCAGCACCGAGTTCCACACCAGGCTCCCGAGCGCGGTCAGCGGCAGGAACAGTGCGACCCGCATCCGCTCCACCCCGGCCGGCACCGAGATCAGGCTCCGGACGACCGGAACCAGCCGCCCGATCAGCACCGCCTTGGGACCGTGCCGCAGGAACCACTCCTCGGCCTTGTCGACGTCAGCCACCTTCACCAACGGCAACTTCCCGGCGATCGCGCGAGTCCGATCCCGCCCGAGCGCCCGGCCCACGCCGTACAAGGCGAGCGCACCGACGACCGACCCCAGCGTGGTGAACACGATCGCGCTGACCAGCCCGAGATCACCCCGCGCCGCCGCGAACCCGGCCAGCGGCAGGATCACCTCACTCGGCAACGGCGGGAAGAGATTCTCCAGCGCGACCGCCAGCCCGGCACCCGCCGGTCCCATTCGCTCCATGAGATCGATCGCCCACCCGGCCACTCCACCGGTCGGCTCATGCGTCGCCTGCAGCGCGGTCATCATCACCTGATCCGTCGTCATCATGGGTGCGACGCTAGGTCCGCGGATGCGCCGCACACACTGGAGCCACCCACCGTACCGACCGGGGGAAAACCCCCGCTGTGAAAGGATTGACCGACGATAGAAAGGGTTCTGATGACAGTCGAGCACGCTCCCCGGATCAGCACGCACCCGTCGCGCGAAGAGCTCGGCCGGGCCGCGGCCACCGCAGCCGCCGAGCAGATCCGCAAGGCGATCGCAGCGACCGGACGCGCGCGGATCATGCTGGCCGCCGCACCGAGCCAGACCGCGACGCTCGCGGCCCTCGCCGTGGAGCCGGACATCGACTGGACCCGCGTCGAGTGCTTCCACATGGACGAGTACGTCGACCTGTCGCCGGACGCCCCGCAGTCGTTCCGGAACTGGCTGCATCGGAGCTTCTTCGATCAGGTGCCGCAGGCAACCTTCCACCCGATGGCGCCGGAAGCCGGCCCGGACGGCTACGCGGAGCTGATGGGCGACGAGCCGTTCGACCTCGTCCTGTTCGGGCTCGGCGTCAACGGCCACCTGGCCTTCAACGACCCGCCCGCCGACTTCGACGACCCGCGCGCCGCGAAGATCGTCGCGCTGGACGAGACCAGCCGCCGCCAGCAGGTCGACGAGGGCAACTTCGCCACGATGGACGACGTACCCACCCACGCCGTCACGGTGACGATCCCCCGCCTGCTCAACGCGCAGGCTCTCATCGGCTCGGTCCCCGGATCAGTCAAGCGACAGGCCGTCCACGACACCCTCACGCAGCCGATCAGCCCCGACTATCCCGGCACGGCGCTGCGCACCCACGCCGACATACAGCTCTTCCTCGACACAGAATCAGCCAACGCCGAGGTGTAGACCGCCGGACGCATCCACCACCTGACCCGTGATCCACCGCGCCTCGGGTGAGGCCAGGAACGCGACCACCTCGGCGACATCCTCACCGCTGCCCAGCCGGCCGAGCGCGGTGTGACTGACGATCAGCTCCGACAACCCCGGAGTCTCGAAGATCGCCCCGTTCGCCTCGGTTCGCGTCGCGCCCGGCGCCACAGCGTTCACCGTGATGCTCCGACGACCAAGCTCTTGCGCCAGCGTGCGAGTCATCGTCTCGACGGCGCCCTTCGTCATCGCGAACGAGGTCTGCGTCGGGTTCGCCATCCGGGTCGCGACCGAAGAGACCGAGATGATCCGCCCTCCGTCGGCCAATACCGGCAGCAGCCGCTGGATCAGGAAGTACGGCGCGCGCACGTTCACCGCCATCAACCGATCGAACGCTTCCACCGAGTCCGTACCGATCGGCCCGGCCGGCGGCGCCGCGGCGTTGTTCACCAACACGTCCAGCCGTCGACCCGACAGCCCCGCAGCCAGTTGCTCAACCACGGCGTCGGCATCCCCCGGCACACCAAGCTCGGCCCCGATCACGAACCCGCGACCACCGATCCGCTCGAGCGTCTCCTCCGCGCCGGCCTTGTCCTGGTTGTAATGCACCGCCACCTCGGCCCCCGCCGCAGCCAGCCGCTCGGCGATCGCCCGCCCGATGCCGCGCGACGCACCCGTCACCAACGCAACCCTGTCATTCATGTTAGAAACTATCATGTTGTTAGTATCTACCACATGAGCTTGAGGGACCGCCAGCGCGCCGACACCCGGCAACGCATCCAGCGCCAGGCACTCCGCCTGTTCAGCGACCAGGGGTACGACGCGACCACGGTCAACCAGGTGGCCGACGCGGCCGGCGTCTCGGCGATGACCGTCTACCGGAACTTCCCCACCAAGGAAGACCTCGTCCTGTACGACGACTTCGACCAACTGGCCGCAACTTCGATCGCGGACCTCCCGCCGACCGGGGCCCTCACCGACCGCATCGGCCGCGCCATCCTCGCCACCCTCGATCAGGCGAGCACGGACCTCCTCCTCGTCCGCCTACAGCTGATGATCTCGACGCCGGCCCTGCAAGCCCGCCACCTGGACAGCCAGTTCCGCCTGCAGAACGCGTTCGTCACAGCAATCTGCGCCGACGACCCCACCCTCGAGTACGCCGCCCAAGCAGCCGCCAGCGCCTGCCTGGGCGTAACCCATGTCGCACTGCTCCGCTGGGCCGCCGCCAACGGCGAACCCAACCTGCCCAACCTCTTCCGCGAGGCCTTCGCGGCCACCTTCGGGCACACGCTCTGAACAGCGTGAAAAGTGAGGAATCGGGTTATATTCCTGGTATGGCAACTACGTTCGAGGTGTTGGCGGAGCCTCGGCGCCGGGACATCCTCGATCTGTTGCGGGCCGGCGAGCGACCCGTCGGCGAGCTTGTCGACGCGCTGTCCCTCAGCCAGCCCGCGGTGTCGAAACATCTGAAAGTACTGCGCGACGCCGGGCTGGTGGAGGTCCGTCACGACGCCCAGCGCCGCTGGTACCGCCTCCGCCCGGCGCCGCTGGCCGAGGTCGACGCCTGGCTGGCGCCGTACCGCGACCTGTGGCGCGACCGCCTCGACGCGCTCGAAGCGCATCTCGACCAGATGGACTAGTGCTCGGCCACGTCGAAGACGTTGCCTTCGGGGTCGGCCAGCGTGATCCAGTGCGTGCCGTACTCGGTGTGCTCGTCGACGCGCTTGGCACCGAGCCCGACGATGCGGTCGACCTCGGCGGCCCAGTCGGTCGCGGCGAGGTCGACATGCAGGCGGTTCTTGCCGTTGCGCGGCTCGGGGACCTGCAGGAACATCAGCGTCGGCCCGTCCGCGGCCCGGTTCACGGTCGCGAAGAACTCGTTGCCGTCAGCATCGACCTCGGTGGAGAGGACGCCGGCCCAGAAGGCGGCCAGCGTCGCCGCGTCGGCGCAGTCGAAGGCGATGTTCTCAAGGGAAATGGACACGGTTCAGCCTTTCAGGGAAGGGATCTGCCGGATCGGCCAGCAGACTTCGGTTCGGTAGTCGGCCGGATCGGCCACGTCGCCCGGGCCGATCGGGTACAGCTCACGGATCGGGCCTGGTGCGACCTCGCAGTACTCCGCGACGTGGCTGCCGAGGGCGCCGTACGTGCGGTCGAAGTCGGTCATCGGCCCGGCGTGGACGGCGATCGCGAAGTACCCGCCGGGGAGGTCGACGAGCTCCACCCCGTCGGCCGGCGCCTGGTCGGGCGCGACCGGCAGGAAGGCGACGACCTCGCCCTTGTCGTCGGTGAAGAACTCGTCGCTGTACGTCGCTCCCGCGGTCGCGCGGATGTCGCGGCCCACCTCGTCGAGTCGCCCGAAGGCGTAGCCGCACCAGGGGCCGATCTCGTCTCGGGGTACTTGTCCGCGGACGCCATACGCACGGAACGACGGGATGAACCGGTACTCGACGTCGAGGACCGGCTGACCGGGGGTGAGGAGCTCGCGCAGTGACACGACTACGTCGCGGGTGTGCTGGAGCTCCTGCTCCATCCGCTCGAGGTGCGTGCGCAGGCGTTCCTCGCGGGCCGTGCCGTCGCCGGCGTCGACCACGGCTTGTACGTCGGCGAGCGGCATCCGCAGTTCGCGTAACCGGCGGATCAGCTGCGCGGTGTCGACTTGCGCGGTGCTGTACCGCCGGTAGCCGGACGAAGCGTCAACCGAGGCTGGCGCAAGCAGGCCGATCTCGTGGTAGTGGTGCAGAGTCTTCACACTCAGATGCGTCAGGCGGGAGAACTCCCCCACCGTCACCGTCGCCGTCATGCGACAAGCTTCCACCCTCCGGTAACCGGAGGGTCAACAAGCACCCGCCCGCGACGCTTCGCGTCGCGGGCGGGCTGAAGGAAAGGCGATCCAGCGGACAGCCGCCGGGGGCGGTGGGGCAGCACCCCCGCCACCCACCCGATGGAGTGGCGGGGCTGCTGCGATCACCTTCAGCCGCGGTAGCGGCCTATTACCTTGCTGAAGTCCCAGGGGTTCTGGGAGATGCCGGAGCAGCTGTCGGCGCTGCCGCCTGTGCACGGGCGGTCGCGGTTCGCCGACCAGAACGTGAAGCGGGCCAGGTGGTGCTCGGACGCGTACGACAGGATCGACTCGAAGTCGGACAGGTTCACCCGCTCACCGGCGTTGTCGGTGTTCCCGTTCATCGACGAGATACCGATCTTCCGGTACGCCGCGTCGTCGCTCAGCCCGTACGCCGCCTTCACCTGGTTCTTCAGCCCGTCGGCCGCCTGCCGCGTCAGCGTGCCCATGTTGTTCGACCCGCCACCGAAGTCGAACGGCATGATCACCCAGCCGTCCAGGTTCAGCCCGGACGCCGCGCCACGGTGGATCAGGTCCTGCCCGTTGCCATCCGGCCCGGACGTCGTCGTACCGAAGGTCAGGTAGGTCGTGATCCCCGCGTTGTTCTGCTCGATGATCTTCAGCGCGTCGATGACCTTCTGCCGGACCGCCGGCTGCGCCACCTCCTGGTCCTCGATGTCGATGTCGATCGCCTTCAGCGACAACGCGTTGATCACCTTCTGGTACGCCGCTGCGAGCTCACTCGCCGACCCGCAGCTCTGCCCCAGCTTGTTCCCGGACCAGCCGCCGAACGACACCACGACGTCGCCGCCGTTGGACCGGATCGTGTTGATCGCCTGCTGGTCCGCGCCGCCGGTCAGCGGCCGGCCGCCGTCCCACTGCGGGTTGCAGTACCCGCTGGACAGGATGAACGCCATCGTGAACCACTTCACCCCGGACGCGTTCATCACGGTCGCCGGGTTCGGCGGGTCACCCCAGCCCTCGTACAGGTACGGCGCTGCCGCCATCGGCGCGCCACCCGTCGGCGGCGGACCGTCGTCCGAGGCCGGAGCGTTCCACTTCTGGTTCGCCGCCCCCGTGCAGCTCCACAGCTGCAGCGGCGTACCGTTCGCGGAATTGTTGCCGGTGACATCGAGACACTTGTTCGCCTGCGGGTTCACCAGATCGCGCCCGGCCGTGTAGGTCCACTGCTGCGCGGCACTGCCGTTACAGGTCCACAGCTGGACGCGAGCGCCGTTGGCCACGGATCCGCCCGACACATCCAGACACTTGCCGAGGGCCCGCAATGTCCCGTCACTCGACCGGCTCCACTGCTGCGCGCCGGTGCCGTTGCAGTCGTACAGCTGGACCGCCGTACCGTCCGCACTGTTCGCGGCCGCCACGTCCGCACACTTCCCGGCCAGCCCGGTGATCGCCCCGGTCGCCGCCTGCGCCGGAGTTGCCGTCATCAACAGACCGGCGCCGAGCACCAGTGCCCCGACTACTGCCGCCACGCGCTTCATGACACGCTCCACTTCTGGTTCGCGGCACCGGTGCAGCTCCACAGCTGCAACGGCGTACCGTTCGCGGAATTGTTGCCCGTGACATCGAGACACTTGTTCGCCTGTGGATTCACCAGATCTCTCCCGCTCGTGTAGGTCCATTGCTGGGCGGCGCTGCCGTTGCACGAATACAGCTGCACCTTCGCGCCGTTGGCGACGGAGCCGGCGTTGACGTCGAGGCACTTGCCGAGGGCACGGATCGTCCCGTCACCGGGCCGGTCCCACTGCTGGGCCGTCGTACCGTTGCAGTCGTAGAGCTGCACCGCCGTACCGTCCGCGCTGTTGGCTCCCGCGACGTCGATGCACTTGCCGCCGAGGCCGGTGATCTGACCGCCGCCGCCACCGCCGCCGCTCTGGTTCCCGGACCAGGTGAACGTCGCCGAGGTCTTGGTCGGAAGCGTGTAGGTGAAGGACTGGGAGCCCCAGTTCACCCGCACCGACTGCGAGCTGCCGGTGGTGTTGAACGCGATCAGCGCCTTCGAGCCGTCCGGGTTCTTCCAGGCCACGTTCTTCACCGAGCTGTTCGCGGTCGAGTCGATCCGCAGCGCGCCCGGCTTCACGAACTTGGTCAGGTGGCCCATCGTGTAGTACTCGACGGTCTTGGTGACCTGACCGCGCTGACTGTCGTTGCGGTGCACGGTGACGAGTCCGGTGCAGACGTTGCAGCCGGAGCCGACGTACGGCAGGTGGTTCTCGTCCAGCGCGATACCCCACTTGACCCACGACTTGTCCCAGTTGCGGGTGTAGTCGATCAGGTTGTTCATGTCCTCGACCTGCTGGTTCGCGATCCAGGTGCCGCCCGAGTGCTCGGTCATGTACGCGTTCACGTTCGGGAACTGGTTGTGGATCTGCGTCTGCAGGTTCACGTCACCGCCGTACCCGTGCCAGGCGATCCCGCCGAAGTTCGGATCGTTGCGCAGGGCAGCGTCCGCGATCGGGACCGAACCGAGGTCGTTGTAGTTGCCCCAGTTGTAGTCGAGGATCAGCACCTTGGTCGTCAGCCCGGCGGCGTGCAGCGCCGGCATCAGGTTGTTCTTGGTGAACTCCAGCAGCCCGGAGCCGTTCCAGTTCATCGACGCGTAGCCGGTGCTGTCGGTACCGCAACAGGTCGGCTCGTTCTGCACCGAGACGTAGTCGATGTGGTTACCCTGGGCCTCGTTCTGCTGCAGGTACTTGACGAAGTACTGCGCGTACATCGGGTAGTACTCGGCCTTCAGCCAGCCGCGGTGGACGAAGTCGTTGTTGTCCTTCATCCAGGCCGGCGCGCTCCACGGCGAACCCATCACCTTGACCGCCGGGTTGAGCTGCCGGGCCTGCTTGGTCAGCGGTACGACGTCCGCCAGGTCGTGCTGGATGCTGAAGTCGTTCAGGTCGCAGCAGGTGTCGTCGAACGAGTAGTTGAACCGGGCCAGGTCGGACGCGCCCATCGGGTTGCGGATGAAGGCCAGGCCGATCCCGTCGACCGGGTCGAACAGGTCCTTCATCACCTGGTTGCGAGTCGCGGCCGAGATCGTGTTGCTGCTGTTCAGCAGCCAGGCGGAGCTGTCGGCGAACGAGGCGCCGCCGCCCTCGAAGGACTGGTACGTCGTGTTCTCGTTGACCGTGATGGTCTGGTTCGCCGATCCGCCGGCCGGGCTGAAGGCGACCGGGGTCTGCTGCTGCAGGCCGCGGGTGACGTTCTGGCCGGCGCTGTCGTTGGTGGTGGTCAGCCAGATGTTGACCTGCTCGCCGGCGGCCTGCGCCGGTGGAGCGGTGCCGATGCCGATTCCGGCGGCGGCCGCGCAGAGCGCAGCGACCACGAGCGGCAGGAAGCGTTTCATGGGGCGGTTCTCCCTTTGTATAAAGGAGTTTGGGGCGGTGTAGTTGCCGCGTCTGCCCGCGCCGCAACTGGTGGTCAGCAAGAGGTAACCATCCGTGCAAACCGGTGTCAACGTCGAAACCGAGACTTTTTTCAGATCTTTTATTTAGTCCCGGGGTTGACCTGAGAGCGTTCTCACGGCACGCTGCGGTCCAATTCCTGTCCTCATTCAGACGCCCCCGGAAATGAGGTACTCATGAAGCGTCCCCGCATGCTCGCGATCCTCGCGATCGGTGCCGCACTGGCCGGCACCGCGCTCCTCCAGCCTGCAGCCACAGCTCATCAGCAGGCCGCTGCCGCCACCACGGCAACGATCTGGGAGGACAACTTCGACGGCCCCTCCGGCCAGGCCCCCGACCCCGCCAAGTGGCGGTACGACATCGGCGGCAGCGGCTGGGGCAACGACGAGCGCGAGTACTACACCAACAGCACCCGCAACTCCGCCCTCGACGGCAACGGCAACCTGGTGATCACGGCCCGGCAGGAGAACGCCGGCTACCAGTGCCACTACGGACCGTGCCAGTACACGTCGGCCCGGCTGCTGACCGCGCAGACCTTCACCCAGACGTACGGCCGGTTCGAAGCGCGGATCAAGATCCCGCGCGGACAGGGGATCTGGCCCGCGTTCTGGATGCTCGGCGGCGGCAACTGGCCGAACGACGGCGAGATCGACATCATGGAGAACATCGGCAGGGAGCCCGCGACCGTGCACGGCACGATCCACGGACCGGGGTACTCCGGCGCCGGCGGGATCGGTGCCGCGTACAACCATCCGAACGGCTGGTCGTTCGCCGACGACTTCCACACGTTCGCGGTCGACTGGGCCCCGGACTCGATCACCTGGTACGTCGACGGCGTGCAGTACGAGCGCCGTACGCCGGCCGATCTGAACGGGAACACCTGGGTCTTCAACCACCCGTTCTTCATGATCCTGAACCTCGCGGTCGGCGGCTACTGGCCGGGCTACCCCGACGGTACGACGCAGATGCCGCAGACCATGACCGTCGACTACGTCCGCGTCTCCACGCTGGGCAGCTCCGGCGGAGGCGGCTCGCAGATCACCGGCCTGGCCGGCAAGTGCCTGGACGTCGCCGGCGCGAACGCTGCGGACGGTACGACGGTCCAGCTGTACGACTGCAACGGTACGAACGCCCAGAAGTGGAGCCGCCCCGGCGACGGCACGATCCGTGCCCTGGGCAAGTGCCTGGACGTCGCGAACGCCGGCGTTGCCGACGGCACCAGAGTTCAACTGGCCACGTGCAACGGCAACGCGGCCCAGCAATGGACCTACACAGGTGGGCACGACCTGGTGAATCCGCACGCCAACAAGTGCCTCGATGTCACCGGCAACAACTCCGCCAACTCGACCCCGACGCAGGTCTGGACCTGCACCGGCGGTGCGAACCAGAAGTGGACCGTCTAACGAGGTAGCGCGCCACCGTCGCGCAACAACCGCACCACGGGAAGGGTCGCGGCGCCGAGTGCTACGGCGTCGCGGCCCAGCTCGCACAGCACGATCGACACCTGCGCGTACGGCCGGCGCAGGGCGTGCTTGCCCACCTCGGCGCGAAGTTCGTCCAGGTGCTTCTCACCGAGCAGCAGACCGGCCCAGCCGCCGAGCACGATGCGCTCGGGGTTGACGAGGTTGACCAGGTTCGCGAATCCCGCGGCCAGGTAGCCGATCGTGTCCGCGATGATGGTTGCCGCCGGCTCCGAAGTCGACGACAGCAGCTCGACGAAGGCGGTCTCCTCGTCGCCCTCGACCAGCCCGCCGGCCTCACGGTACCGATCGAGAACACCTTCCGCGCCGACGTACGCCTCGAGGCAGCCGAGCGCGCCGCAGCGGCACTGGCGCCCGCCGTACACGATCGTCATGTGGCCCCACTCGCCCGCGCTGCTGCGGGTGCCGCGATAACTGGATCCCCCGGCCACAAGGGCGGAGCCGACACCGGAGCCGACCAGCGCCACGACCGCATCGGTCGCGCCGCGGCCCGCACCGAAGTACATCTCGGCCTGGCCGAGCATGTTCGCGCCGTTGTCGACGTGTACCGGGATATCGGTGCCCTCAGCAAGCATCTCGGCGAGCGGAACGGCCTCCCAGCCGAGGGTCTGCGCGTCGACGACCGCGTTGTCCTCGACCACGCCGGCGACCGCGACACCGAGGCCGAGAACCTGCGAAGGCTGGAGGCCGGACGTCGCGATGACGCTCGAAAGCCCTTCCAGTACGTGCTTCACGACCTCTGCCGGCGTCGGCGAGCTGATCGGATGATCGGCGCGGGCAAGCACGTTCATCGCGAGGTCGAACAGCTCCACCCGGACACGGGTCTCACCGACCTCGGCGCCGACGACGTACCGGAACGTCGGTGCGACCCGCAGCAGCACGCGCGGGCGGCCGCCCTCGGACTCGACCGAGCCGGCCTCCTCGACCACGCCCTCGGTGATCAGCTCGGCGACCAGGTTGCTCACGCTCGCGGCGCTGAGCGACGTCCGCACGGTCAGCTCCTGGCGGCTCAGCGGACCCTCGCGGTAGATGCTGGTGAGGATCACCGAGCGGTTGGACCGGCGCATGTCACGCACCGTGGTCCGGCGTACTTCCATCCTTACCTCACCCTGCCCGGCCCCGGGCGGGCCACTCGAACCCGAGTCCATCATGCCGTCCGGCAGCACGGAAGAGCTCCCTTCTTCCAGGTCGTGAACTAAGACTCGATTCGTTACCGCTCCGTGATTGACGGTGACTTGCGGCTCAGCTTTGATCTACGGAACCGCTTCCGAAACCGGTTCCGACCGGTTGATCCGCCCAGCACCCCGACCGCCCGAGGGGAGATTCAGCGTGTCCATCACCATCGCCGATGTCGCGGCCCGCGCCGGTGTCAGCAAGACCACCGTGTCGCGCGTCCTCAACGGCAAGGGCGAGCTGGACCTCCGCACCGCCGAGCGCGTCCGCCAGGTGATCGAGGAGCTCGGGTACGTGCCGAGCGCCCGCGCGGTCGGCCTGGCCCGCGGCCGGACCCGGATCGTCGGAATGCTGGTCCCGTCGCTCACCTGGCCCTGGATGGGCGAGGTGCTGCAGGGCGCGGTCGACGTGGTCGAGAGCGAGGGGTACGGCCTGCTGCTGTTCACCTTCAACCGGGGTGCGGAATCCATGCAGCAGTTCGCCTCCCAGGTCTCGTCGCAGTCGTTCGACGGCCTGCTGGTGATCGAGCCGGAAGGCACGCTCACCTTCATCGAGCAACTCCACGCGCGTGGTCTGCCGGTGGTCCTGATCGACGACCGCGACAAGCGCCCGCAGTTCCCGTCCGTCGCCACCACGAACTACGCCGGCGGCGAGTCCGCCGCCCGGCACCTGCTGGAGCTCGGTCGTCGCCGGCCACTGGTGATCACCGGCGTCGAGCGCTTCGGCTGTACCCACGAACGCCTGGACGGCTTCCGCGGCACCTACGCGCAGGCCGGTATCGAGCTCGACCAGAGACTCGTGTTCGAAGGCGATTTCACCCATGAGAGCGGACGCCGCGGCGTCCAGTACGCGCTCGACGAACGACTCGACTTCGACGCGGTCTTCGCGCACAACGACCTGTCCGCCGGCGGTGCCATCCAGGCCGTCCGGGAGACCGGGCGGAACGTGCCGAACGACGTGTCGGTGGTCGGGTTCGACGACATCCCGTACGCCGAACACACCGAACCGCCGCTGACCACGGTGCATCAGCCGATGCGCCAGATGGGTCAGGCCGCGGCCCGGATGCTGATGGGGTACTTCGGCGGCACGCCGCTGCCCGAGACCCCGCAGGTGCTGCCGACGACGCTGATCGTCCGCAGCTCAACCGCCCCGAAAGTCGATTCCCGGACCAGACCCGCCCCGAAACACCGGTCCCGCTAGAAGACTCCGGCGGCGGGACAGCTGCCCCTGTTCCGCCGCCGGCGTACCTCCCGACACCGAACCGATATGGCGTTCGCTCTTCCGATGAGAGCGTTCTCACGCCACGATGCACTGGCCCACCGGCTCAGGGTGGGCCATCCGCCAACAGATGCACAGGAGGAACCGATGCGAGCACGACGTACCGTCGCGCTGGCCCTCACGGGCTTGCTCGCGGCAGCCACGCTGGCTGCCTGCAGTAACGGGGACGGGAAGACCGAAAGCAGCGGGTCGAGCAGTGGCGCGACCGTGCTGAACATCGGCATGCCGAACGGGCCGCAGACCGAGAACCACAACCCGTTCCTCGGCTCCTCCGCCGGCGCCTCGTTGGGCTACCGCTGGATGATCTTCGAGCCGCTGGTGATGATCAACGGGATCAAGCCGACCGAGCCGGGCAAGCCCTGGCTGGCGACCGAGTGGACGTGGGACGCGAATTACACCAAGCTCTCGCTGACCATCCGGGACGGCGTGAAGTTCTCCGACGGCCAGCCGATGACCGCCGACGACGTCGCGTACTCGTTCGAGCTGCGGAAGAAGTACGACGGCCTGAACCAGGACGCGATCCCGTACGGCACGATCACCGCGTCCGGCAACAAGGTGGACCTGACCTTCACCCGGTCGCAGTTCACCAACCAGAACAAGATCCTGACCGTCTTCGTGGTCCCGAAGCACCAGTGGTCCACGCTCAAGGACCCGACCCAGGACACGCTGAAGAACCCGATCGGCACCGGCCCGTACACGGTCAAGTCGTTCACCCCGCAGACCACCACGCTGACGTTGCGGGACTCGTACTGGCAGGACCTCCCGAAGGTCAAGGAACTGCGGTACACGTCGTACAACGACAACAACGCGCAGACCACCGCGCTGGCCAACGGCTCGTCGGAGTGGAGCTTCGTCTTCGTCCCGAACGTCAAGGCCGTCTACCAGGACAAGGACCCGAAGAACCACAAGCTCTGGTTCCCGGCGAACCTCGGTATCCACGGTCTGTGGATCAACACCACCAAGAAGCCGTTCGACAACCCGGCCCTGCGCCGTGCGATGAACCTGGTGATCAACCGCGACGACATCTTCAACCAGGGTGAGGCCGGCTACTTCTACCCGAAGGTCGAGTCCGTCACCGGGATCCCGACCCCGGCCGGTGACTCGTTCATCGCCCCGGAGTACAAGGACAAGAAGCACGCGGTCGACGTCGACGGCGCGAAGAAGGAGCTCACCGACGCGGGCTTCAAGCTCGAGGGCGACGTACTGAAGGACCCGACCGGCAAGCCGGTGACGATCACGCTGACCGACCCGGCCGGCTGGTCCGACTACATCACCGACCTGGAGATCATCAAGGACAACCTGTCCACGATCGGCATCAAGGCGACCGTCGACAAGGCCAACCAGGACGCGTGGTTCAAGAACATCGACGAGGGCAACTTCGACGCCGCGATGCACTGGACCAACGGCGGCGCGACGCCGTTCGACATCTACCAGAACATCATGGACGGCAAGATCCTGAAGCCGGTCGGCAAGGGCGGCGTGAGCGGCAACTACGGCCGGTTCAACAGCCCGGAGGCGACCAAGGCGCTGGACCAGTACGCCAACGCCGCGGACGACGCGACCCGCACCACCGCGCTGAACACGCTGCAGAAGATCATGGTCGAGCAGATGCCGATCATCCCCACCTCGGCGTCCAACGTCGGCGGTCTCTACAGCACGAAGAACTGGGTCGGCTGGCCCGATGAGCAGAACCAGTACGGGCCGGCGCAGCCGACCCAGCAGAACGCTCTGCAGATCATCCTCAACCTGAAGCCCGCCGGCAGCCAGTGATTCCGGACCGCGGCGCCGGGGGCCACTCCCCCGGCGCCGCGGACCCACGATTGGAGACCCATGACGGTCACCGAGACCGAGGTCGTTCTGGAGGCGGAAGGCCTCACCAAACACTTCCCGGTACGACGGGGCGTCCGTGATCTGCTGTCCCGCGAGCACAAGGTCGTGCACGCGGTCGACGACATCAAGCTCACGCTCCGCCGGGGCCGGGTGACCGCGCTGGTCGGCGAGTCCGGATCGGGCAAGTCGACGGTCGCGCGGCTGATGGCCCAGCTGTACGGGCGGACGGCCGGTGACATCCGCCTGCACGGCGAGTCCGTCACGGTGCGCGGCGGCCGCAAGTTCCGCGCGTATGCGCGCCGCGTGCAGATGATCTTCCAGGACCCGTTCGCCTCGCTGAACCCGACGCACACCGTCCGGTACCACCTGACCCGGTCGTTGAAGATCCACGGTCGCGCCGGCGAACTCGAGCAGAACCTCCGCGACCTGCTGGAGCGCGTGCAACTCACGCCTCCGGAGCGGTACCTCGACAAGTTCCCGCACGAGCTGTCCGGTGGCCAACGGCAACGGGTTTCGATCGCCCGCGCGCTCGGCGCCGATCCCGAGGCGTTGCTCGCGGACGAGCCGGTCTCGATGCTCGACGTCTCGATCCGCCTCGGCGTACTCAATCTCCTGCGTGACCTGAAGGAACGGCTCAACCTCGCCATCCTCTACATCACCCACGACATCGCGTCCGCTCGGTACTTCGCCGACGAGACCCTGGTGATGTACGCCGGTCGCCTGGTCGAGGGCGGCGAATCGGAAACCGTCACGCAGCACCCGGCCCACCCGTACACGCAACTGCTGATCGACAGCGCGCCCGACCCCGACCGCCTCGGCGAGCTCAGTACGCCGGAGGACCAGGCCGGCGGCGAACCGCCCAGCCTGATCGCACCGCCCACCGGCTGCCGGTTCCACCCGCGCTGCGTACACGCGATGCCGAAGTGCTCGACCGAGCTGCCGCCCCGCTTCGAGCTGCCCGCCCAAGGTCACTGGGCCGCGTGCTGGCTCTACGAGGAAGGGGCCACTCGATGAAGTTCCTTCTGCAACGGCTGGCCTTCTACGTCTTCACCGCGTGGGCCGCGCTGACCATCAACTTCTTCATCCCGCGACTGATCCCGGGCGACCCGGTGACCTCGCTGATCAACAAGTTCCAGGGCCAGATGAGCACCGAGGCGATCAATTCGCTGTACGTGCTGTTCGGCCTCGACAAGAACGCGTCGCTCTGGAGCCAGTACGTCGACTACTGGGGGCAGGTGTTCCACGGCGACCTCGGGCTGTCGTTCACGTTCTTCCCGACGCCGGTCGCGGACATCCTCAAGCAGAGCCTGCCGTGGACGATCGCGCTCGTCGGCATCACGACCTTCGCCAGCTTCATGATCGGTACGTCGCTCGGCGTCATCGCCGGCTGGCGGCGCGGCTCGATCATGGACGGCTTGTTGCCGGTGACAACCTTCCTGTCGTCGATCCCGTACTTCTGGCTCGGTCTGCTCGCGATCACGCTGCTGGCCGGTCCGGACAGCTTCTTCCCGTCGTCCGGCGGGTACGAACCCGGTCTGGTGCCGGGCTGGACCGCGGAGTTCATCGGCAGCGCGATCCAGCACAGTCTGCTGCCGGCGCTGACGATCCTGATCTCGTCGGTCAGCGGCTGGATCCTGACCATGCGGAACATGATGGTGACGGTCGCTTCGGAGGACTACATCACCGTCGCGCACGCGAAGGGCCTCTCCGAACGGCGGGTGATGGTCAGCTACGCCGCCCGCAACGCCCTGCTGCCGAACGTCTCCGGCTTCGCGCTGTCGCTCGGCTTCATCGTCGGCGGCACGCTGCTGGTCGAGATCGTCTTCTCGTACCCGGGCATCGGCTACAACCTGTTCCAGGCCGTCGGCGCCAAGGACTATCCGCTGATGCAGGGCGTCTTCCTGGTGATCACGCTGTCGGTCCTGGTCGCGAACCTGCTGGCCGATGTTGCGTACCTGCTTCTCGACCCGCGTACCCGGAAGGAGGGCTGACGTGTCCGCACCAACCAGCACCATCACCGCGGTCACCCCGGAAGGGCCGGAAGTCGCGGCTGTTCCCGCCAAGCGCCGCCGGCTGCGGTTCATCGCGAACCCGAAGGCCGCGACCGGCCTCGTCGTACTCGCGTTCTTCTGCCTGATCGCGATCATCGGCCCGTGGATCGCGCCGTTCGACCCGTCGGCGCGCAGCAGTGACCTGATCCAGCCGCCGTCGGGCAAGCACTGGTTCGGTACGACGCACCTCGGCCAGGACATCTTCAGCCAGGTTCTCGTCGGCACGCGTGGGGTGATGTTCGTCGGCCTGCTGGCCGGCCTGGTCGCGACTACGTTGTCGATCCTGATCGGCGTCAGCGCGGGCTTCCTCGGCGGCGCCGCGGACGACAGTCTGTCCGCGTTGTCGAACGTCTTCCTGGTGATCCCGGCGCTGCCGCTGATCATCATCGTTGCCTCAACCATCCCATCGGCCGGCGACCTGATGGTTGCCCTGGTCATCGGTTTCACCTCGTGGGCCTGGGGCGCACGCGTCCTTCGCGCGCAGACGCTGTCCTTACGACGGCGCGATTACGTCGAGGCGGCGCGGGCGACGGGTGAGAGCACCTGGCGGCTGATCACCTTCGAGATCATGCCGAACCTGACCGCGATCATCGCGTCCGGTTTCGTCGGTACGGTGATCTTCGCGGTGATGTCCGAGATCACGCTGGCGTTCATCGGCATCTCGACGATCTCCGAGTGGAACTGGGGCACGATCCTGTTCTGGGCGCAGAGCCAGCAGGCGTTGGCTCAAGGCGCGTGGTGGTGGTTCGTCCCGGCCGGCCTGGCGATCGCGGTTCTCGGTACGGCGCTGTCGCTGATCAACTTCGGCATCGACGAGTTCGTCAGCCCGCGGTTGCGGTCCAGCGGTCACACCCGGGTGAAGACCAAGGACGGCCATTCGGTCCGGATGCGGGTCGGGTTCACCCCGGTCCTGTCGTCGTCGCGCGAGCCGGTGACCCCCGTCGTACCTCGCAGTCATCAGGAGGAGGTCGCGTGAAGACACCCGTACTCGAGATCAAGAACTTCCATGTCGACTACGGTCTCGGCGACGAGGCGGTGCAGGCAGTCCGCGACGTGACGCTGACGTTGCACCGCGGCGAAGTACTCGGCCTGGCCGGCGAGAGCGGTAGCGGGAAGTCGACGCTGGCGTACGGCGTGACGCGACTGCTGCCGCCGCCCGGCGTGATCAGCGGCGGCTCGGTGATCTACCACCCGCCGACCGGCGACTCGTACGACGTGATGGCGCTGACCGATGCGGAGCTGCGGAAGTTCCGCTGGGCCGAGACGTCGATCGTGTTCCAGGGCGCGATGAACTCGCTGAACCCGGTGCACAAGATCTCCACCCAGATGATCGACGTGGTCAAGGCACACGAGCCGCAGCTGAGTCCGTCGGCACGGATCGCACGGGCGCAGGAGATGCTCAAGCTGGTCGGGATCTCGGCCGACCGGATGGACGCGTACCCACACCAGCTCTCCGGCGGGATGCGGCAGCGGGTGATGATCGGGATGGCGCTCGTCCTCGAGCCGCAGGTCGTGATCATGGACGAGCCGACCACCGCACTCGACGTGGTGATGCAGCGGCAGATCCTGGCGCAGCTGGTGGAACTACGGGAACGCCTCGGCTTCTCTGTCCTCTTCATCACGCACGACCTGTCGCTGCTGGTCGAGTTCTCTGACCGGATCGCGATCATGTACGGCGGCCGTATCGTCGAGCAGGCGCGCTCCGGCGACCTGTACAAGGACTCGTTGCACCCCTACAGCGAGGGCCTGCTGAAGTCCTTCCCTGCCTTGCGAGGCGAACGGCGCGAGCTGTCCGGCATTCCAGGTTCTCCGCCCGACCTGCGCGGCATGCCGTCAGGCTGCTCTTTCCACCCCCGCTGCCCGCAGGCCTTCGAGCGTTGCTCCACGGAGATTCCCGTGCTGGGAATCCCGGCGGCACGCAACGACCCCACCCGTTCCGTCGCGTGCTGGCTGCCCGGCCGCACGGCTTAGAAAGGCGATTATGAGCAACGATTCTGAGCTGGTCGCGGGACTCCCGTCCGGATTCCGCTGGGGCGTCGCGACGTCGGCGTACCAGATCGAGGGCGCGATCAGCGCGGACGGCCGGACGCCGTCGATCTGGGACACGTACTGCCGGGTGCCCGGCGCGATCGACAACGGTGACACCGGGGACATTGCCTGCGACCACTATCACCGGATGCCGGCCGATGTTGCCCTGATCAAGGATCTCGGCCTGGATACCTATCGGTTCTCGGTCGCATGGCCGCGGGTGCAGCCGCACGGCAAGGGTCCGGTGAATCCGGCCGGTATCGGGTTCTATGACCGGCTGGTCGACGAGCTGCTTGCCCAGGGCATCGACCCGTGGGTGACGCTGTACCACTGGGATCTGCCGCAGGAGCTCGAGGACGCGGGCGGCTGGCCGGTGCGTGATACGGCGTACCGGTTCGCGGAGTACTCGATGCTGGTGTTCGACGCGTTGAAGGACCGGGTCGACACCTGGACCACGCTGAACGAGCCGTGGTGCTCGGCGATGCTCGGGTACGCGTACGGCGCACATGCTCCGGGGCGGCGCGAGTACCCGGCCGCGATCGCCGCCGTACACCACCTGCTCCTCGCCCACGGACTTGCAACCGAGGCGATGCGCACGGCCTCACCCCGCAAGCTCGACATCGGCATCACCCTCAACGTCGCCACGGCGTACCCCGCCTCGGATGCAGAGCCGGATGTCGACGCCGCACGCCGGGCCGACGGGATGGGCCGGCGGATCTACCTCGACCCGCTGGTGCACGGCCACTACCCGGCCGATGTGGTCGCCGATCTCGCCCGTGAAGGAGTCGAGCTGCCGATCGAGGACGGCGACCTCGAGATCATCTCGGCGCCGATCGACGTGCTGGGCGTCAACTACTACTTCAGCCAGAAGTTCACCGGCTACGCCGAGGACGGCAGCACGCTCGACGCTTCAGGGTTGCCTGTCAGTCGCGACGTACCGCTCGGCAAGCCGCGCACCGCGATGGACTGGGAGATCGTTCCCGAAGGCTTCACCGATCTTCTGCTCAGCATCGCCCGCGACTACCCCGGCCTCCCGATGGTCATCACCGAGAACGGCTCCGCCTTCGAGGACGTCCCCGACTCCGAGGGCTTCGTCGACGACACCGACCGTACGGCGTACTTCACCTCCCACCTCGCCGCCGTGGCCGACGCGATCCGGCAGGGCGCCGACATCCGCGGCTACCTCGCCTGGTCCCTGATGGACAACTTCGAATGGGCCTACGGCTACGTCAAGCGTTTCGGCATCGTCCGCGTCGACTACGAAACCCAGAGCCGAACGCCCAAACGGAGCGCCCTGTACCTGAAGGAGCTCGCCGCCCTGCACCGGGGCCGCGGGACGTCGTGAGGTCGTCGGTGGCTACTCGGCGATCTCGCGCCCGTGGGCAGTCAGCGCCCAGATGATCAGCAGGTTCATCGCGATCATCGTGAGCGACCAGGCCGGACTGGCGGCCAGGAATCCGACGTTCACGATCGCACTCGCCATGGCCACCAGGACACCGACGATCCGGGCCCACATTTTGCCGGCGAACACGGCCAGTCCGGCTGCGGCGATGACGACACCACCGACGATGTGGACCCAACCCCAGACCGTGTAGTCGACCTGCACGGCGAGCCCTGACTTCTCGACCTGGTAGTAGCCGTCCTCGAACAGCGCCACGAGTCCCTGGAGCACATGGAAGACCCCGAGCAGCACCATGATCACGCCGGCGAACGCGATCCAGCCCACCCAGCCCGACATCATGGTGGGCGGGACACCGTGCCTCCGGCCCGGTTCAGCCACGTCAGCTGCTTCGCTCGATTTCGTGGAGTTCGACGTGGAATGCGACATGGCCGTCTCCCCTCGATGGAATCCTCGGCTCCAGCCTTCGCCCAGTCGGCCCCGCTTGCCTCATCCGGCGAGGATGAGGCAGGCCCGGCCTGAAAATGACACATTCCTGAGGGTGAGTGAGGCGCAGCGGCGATCCGGTGCCGAACAACCCGACGCCCGCGGACCACGAGGCGTAGGCCGGCTGGTCTGGTGGTGGTGTGCCTGTCTGGTGGCCGGGGTCGGAACGGTTTGCGTGCTCGCCCAATGGGGGGTGTCGGCGACAGTCGTCTTCGTGGGGCTCGGCGCGCTGGTGGCGGCCGTCGTCGCCTCATCGATCTGGTCGGGCGACTTCGTCCAGGGAGCGACGCGCAAGATCACCCTGACGACAGTTGCCGGCGCTGTTCTCGGACCGGCGGTGGCCGGACTGGTCGGAGCCTTCGGCGCCGTCGGCCTGTTGATCGTGCTGATTCTGATCGGTACGACGCCGGCGCTCGTCACGTGGGTCCGAACCCGATGGTTCGCGGCCGGCGGCAATCCGTCGCAACAGCGCCAGCCGGACGGCGCGGTCCCGATCCGGCCCGCCGAGGAGCAGCCGACCGCACAGGGGCAACCGCGGACGGAGACAACGCCGGAAGCGGAGGCGCAGTCGGATCTTGGTCAGCTCGACGACGAGGCGCTCTGCCTGGCGTGGCGCCGGAGCTTCGTCCAGCTGGAGGCGGCGTCGTCGGCATACGAGCGCTTGACCCTGATCGCGCGGCGGCAGCAGTACCTCGACGAACTCGAGCGGCGATCGCCGCGCGGACTCGCGGCCTGGTTCGCCTCGGGTGCGCGCGCGTCCGGTGACCCGTTGCCCTACATCCACGGAGCCCGGCGCCCGACCGAGTGACAGGTACCGACGGGACGAGATCGTCCGCCGAGGATGACGCGCGTCCGGCCGACCGCGCCTACGGTCGGCCTATAGGTGGAGCGTGCGACGGATCGTCAGGATCGATCCGGACGCACCCGCCGGCGTCGCTCTTGGTGTCATTCTCTGAGGGGTGGATGGCGCCAAGAGCCGTCAGCCGCAGCGGCTCGGCGGCCGGATTCATCCGCGTGGGGTGAGGTGCGGGGTGCGTCGACGGAGACACCATCCAGAGGAGGAGCCGCCGGTTCCGGCGGTACCTGACGCACGAAGGGGGATGTCGAAATGGCTGCGAAACGGGCCGGGGCGGCCATGACCGGTTTGGTCGTGTTCGCGGGTGTGATGCTCGTCATCACCGGGCTGGTCAACGTGTTCGAAGGATTTGTTGCTCTGTTCAACGACGAGCGTCTGGTGATCACGCCGGAGCATTTCGTCGTCGTGGATCTGACCGGCTGGGGATGGGTTCTGCTGATCTCCGGGCTGCTCCTGCTGGCCGCAGGATGCGGTGTGCTGGCGGCGCAGTCGTGGGCCAGGATCACGGCGATCATCCTCGTGGGGCTGCACGCCGTACTGCAGATCCTGTCGCTCGGCGCCTACCCGGTGTGGTCACTGCTGATGGTCGCGCTGGACATCGCCGTGCTGTACGCGCTGACCTCCGGGTGGGGTGAGGCGCGCGACCGGATCGGCCGGCGCTCCGAGGACGCCGCCTGGGACGGCCAGCAGAGCAACACTCAACCAAGCGCGACCGAAGAGCGCGTACCACCGATGGCGTAGCGGCAGCCGCCCGTGGATCCGCTCGGCGTCAGGGCCGGCGCACGACCGTCGTGTGCCGGCGCGGCCAGCGCGGCCGGCTGAGGAGCACCCGTACGGAGAACTCGTCCACCTGGTACTGCGCCCCCGGCGACCCCTGCGATCCGGTGTCCGAGCCGAAGGTGACTTCCTCGATGCTGAGCCGGTGATTTCGACCGAGCCGGTCGTGATAGCCGACCAGCCTGCCGTCCACGCGCAGGAAGGTCTTGCCGCTGGTGTGCCAGTCGAGGCGCAACTCCGTGAAGCGCGTGCTGGGTGTCGGCAACTGACCCAGGTCATGAACGACCCGTTGCAGCTTGACCCGGATGAGGGCCTGGCGGGTCGTCAGTGGCTCGAGTCCCAGGTCGAACGCGTCCCCGAGCTGAAGGATCCGCAACGAGGAACTGACCGTCGGCGCCGGATGCTTGATCCGTAGCAGGCAGCTGAGCCCGATGACGTCGAGGAGCGGCGTGTCGAGCCGGTAGCGCAGGATCCGGCCGGGTCCGATCGGCAACGCGCCGTCGGCCGGATCCACTGAGGGTGCGCCCGGCGAGAGGCTGCCGGGCAGACCCTGGCAGGTCGGCGGGACAGGATCCGGGAACTCTGACGACACCCTGCGCAGCATGCTGCTCTCCCCCATCCCGGCTGTTCCTACGAAGGCGAACCCGCGGCTCGCCCTGGTGCCGGCGATGACCCTGGCGCAGAGCCTCATTGCGATCATCGGGTGAGCATCAGGGCGAGCCTGTTCCGCCGGCTCGGCGCCGCGTCGTCACGCGCGCCGGCGGGCGCTATGCGGTTCCGGAGCCCGCTACTGGGCGATCATCTCGCGCAGTTCGGCCTCCTGCTCGGCCGAGAGGTTCGACTCGATCAGCTCGGGCCGCAGCCCGCGCTCGTCGAAGGCCGCTTTCACCTTGTCGCCCACAGCGTCGCTCGACATCAGGAAGAGTGCCGAGGTTCCGGGGGTGATCTTGTCGCGGGCAGACTTGATGAAGTTGTCGTCGATGCCGACGTCGCTCAGCGATCCCGCCAGCGCACCGGTCGCGGCACCGATGGCCGCACCGAGGAACGGAACAAGGAAGATCAGCCCGAACAGCATGCCCCAGAACATGCCGCCCATCGCCCCGGCGCCCGCGAGGCTGTGCAACTGCCGGGTCTTGGGCTTCTTCTTACCCGGCTCCCAGGACACCGTCGCCGCGTCGTGCACCTGGATGAGCTGTTGTTTGGCCAGCATCTCCAATGTTCCGACCGCGTCCTGGGCTGCTGTCGGGCTCTCGAACTTCCACACCGTCAGTGTCGCCATCGTGCACTCCCTTGGTCGGTCTGTCCGTCATCAGCAGCCTCGACCGACGACAAGCCCGACGCCTCATCCCCACCGGATGAACGAGGCCGCGGTACCTCAAACAGCCGGCCGCCCTGCACCGAGCGCGCTGAACAGCTCGTCCCAGTGCCCGAAGATCGTCCGGCCGTGGCCCTCGCCGGGGCGGACGATCAGCGTGGCGTCCGGGATCCGTTGGGCGAACCAACGGCCGTGTGAGGACGGCACCATTCGGTCCGTCTCGCCGTACCACAACCACGTCGGCACGGTGAGCTGCGTGGGATCCACATCCCACGCACCTCCCCAGGCCACGTTGTCACGCGCATAACCGTCGTACGACGCGAGCGCCTCACGCATGTCGGCCGCCCACACTTCACGCGCCGCCGCGTCCAGCCAGCCGAGCTCCTCCCCCGGCACTCCCTCGAAGAACGCATCAACCACGTCCGCGTCGTCGAGGCTCAGCATCCGGTCGAAGTCCTGCGCCGCCTGCTCACGGAAGCCGTCCAGCGCACCGACGACATCACCCGCATCCACCAACGCGAGGAGCGGCAGATCCGGGTCGTCCGGATCCGGCGGCTCGATCAACCGCCACGGCCCGACCCCACCCGCAAGCCCAACCGCCTTCACCCGTTGCGGATCCGCAAGCCCGGTGGCGATCGCGTACGGCCCACCTCCCGAGGCGCCCAGTACGGTGAAGTCGCCGATGCCGAACTGGTCAGCAACCAGCAAGGTGTCGTGACCAACCGATGCCAAGCTCGGCGAGGTGTACGTCGACCCGCCGTACCCCGGCCGACTGAACGAGATCAGCCGCACCCCACACCGCCGCGCGGCCCCGTCACCGAGCGATGCCTGCAGCCGCCCGGACGGCGTCCCGTGGTGAAAGATCACCGGCTCGCCTGCCGGGTCGCCGCCTTCCCAGATCTCGACGACGCGGTCGTCCGCCAACACAATGCGTTCTGGTCTAGGCAAAATGATCACTCACCGTTACCGTAGTGGCGGATCCCGAGGGGGGCTCGGGGACCGGGGGGAAGGAATCATCATGTCTCAGCAGCATCCGCACGACCCGAACCAACCGCAGTTCCCGCAGTACCACTCACCACAGCAACCGCCGCAGCCGCCGTACCCGCCGTACCCGCGGCATCAGGCGCCGTACTCGCCGCAGCCGCCGGCACCGGGGTCGAAGAAGAAGCCGCTCTCGCAGGGTGCGAAGGTCGGGTGGGCTGTGGTGTCCGGCCTCATCCTGTTCGCCTTCGGCGCCGCGGCCGGCAACGCGGGCGCCGGCAAGCAGTCGACCGCTTCGGCGGACCTGCCCGCACCGACAATCACCGTGACGATCCCAGGCAAGCCGGTCGAGGTCACCGCCCCACCGACAACCGTCACCGTCACAGCTCCACCCGCCAAGCCACCAACCGACACCAAACCAACCACGGCGCCGAAGACCACCAAGACCACCTACAAGAAGCTCACCGCTCGCCAATGGGCGAAGATCGCCAAGAGCCCCGACGACCACATCGGCGAGGCGTACGTCGTCTACGGCCGCGTCACGCAGTTCGACGCCGCAACCGGCGAGGACGCCTTCCGGGCCGACGTCGACGGCGTGAAACACAAGGTGGAGTACGGCTTCGTCGACTACCCGACCAACACCGTCCTGACCAACCTCTCCGCCGACGTCTCCGACCTGGTCGAGGACGACCTCTTCCAGGCCAACATCCAGGTCCTGGGTTCCCTGTCCTACGACACCCAACTGGGCGGCGAAACAACAGTCCCGAACCTGTCCGTCATCTCACTCAAGGTCATCGGCAGCGTGAAGTAACCGCCGTCGGCCCGGTGCGACGCGCCGGGCCCACGGGCGCCGACCACCACGAGCCCGGACGATCGGAACATGCGCAGAATCGCCCCGTCTGCAGTCATCGTCATGCTCCTGGCCGTCATCACCCCGACAGTCCCCGCGACCGCCTCCGCTCCCGCCCGCGCGTCCGCTCAGCTCGTCGCCGACTGGACTCCCCCGTTGAGCACCCGTGGTCGCTACATCGTCGACGCCAACGGCAACCGTTTCCGCCTCAAGTCAGGCAACTGGCACGGCGCCAGCGGTACCTGGAACGGCTCCGGCGACCAGAACGACAACTCCAACCACCATGCCGGCGAGAACAGCAACCGCATGCCGCTAGGGCTCGATCGAGCCCCGATCGCGGACATCATCTCCGGCTTTGCCGAACTCGGACTGAACAGCATCCGCCTCCAGTTCTCGAACGAAATGATCCACGACACCGCACCGATCCCGGCCGCCGCCGTCGCCGCGAACCCGAGCCTGGCCGGCAAGACACCGCTCCAGGTGTACGACGTCGTCGTACAGCAGCTGACCGCCGCCGGATTCGCGGTCATCCTCAACAACCACACCAACACGACCCGCTGGTGTTGCGGGGTGGACGGCAACGAACGCTGGAACGCGAGCCAGTCGACCGACACCTGGGAGAACGACTGGCTGTTCATGGTCAACCGCTACAAGACCAACCCGCGCGTCGTCGGCGCCGACCTCTACAACGAGGTACGGCGCAACGTCCTCGACGACCCGAACTGGGGCCTCGGCGACGACCACGACTGGTTCGCCGCGTCCCAGCACCTCGGCGACCGGATCCTCACCGAGGCAAACCCGAACCTGCTGATCGTTGTCGAAGGCATCAACTGGACCGGCATCCCGGTCGACGGCTTCCCGCACGACCGGCCGACACTGACCCCGGCGCGCTACCTGTCCCACACGTTGGTTGCCTCCGACAAGCTCGTGTACTCGGCGCACTTCTACGACTACACCGGCCCACGCCACAGCGGCGCGACCGGCATGGGTGAGACGAGTGATCCGCGGTACCGCGATCTGTCGCCGGAGGAACTGATCAGTGAGCTGAACCGGCAGGCGTTCTTCGTCACCGGCGAAGAGGGTCATTTCACCGCGCCGCTCTGGATCAGCGAGTTCGGCATCGGCCGTCAGGGGACGGGAACGTTGCAGCGTGCCTGGTTCGAGCACTTCGTCGATCAACTGATCCGCACCGACGCAGACTTCGCGTACTGGCCGCTGGTCGGCTGGCACAACACCGACGGCACCCCGGACAACGGCTGGGCCCTGCTGGCGTGGGACTCCACCGGCCACCGCATCGGCCTGTACGACGGCGACGACTGGCGCGCGCCCGCCTGGACCCGACTGATGAACGCATCGACCAAGACCGGACCGGTCGACACGGCAACGATCTGGAAGATGCTCAGCCCCGACCACGGCGACTTCGTCGAGTCCCTCCGGATGCGCGCAGCCGGCGACTGGGACAACGGCGCCCGCAAAGCCGCGTGCCCCGACGGCCTCCGCCTGATCGGCCTCAGCCACACCGCCAACCGCGGACTCTGCCGCTCCGGCGGACCGACCTCGTCGAGCGCATATGAGGTCGTGAAGGACGAGCGCCATGTCTCGTCCGACTGGGCTTCCGGCTACACGAAGTACGAATGCCCCCCGAACTTCTACCTGACCGGCTACAGCGTCCGCGGCGCCCGCGTCTCCGCCGCCCTCTGCACAGCCACCTCCCAATCCCTCGGCTCGACCGCCCGCACCATCTGGTTCGACCGCGGCGACAACCGAACCGGCGCCGGCGGCGACTTCGCAACCGGCAACTACAAAGGCCAATGCGCCAACGACGAATACGCCGCCGGCCTAGCCTTCACCACCCGACCCGGCTCCACCGGTACCCCGGACGCGCTGTACTGCCGCAAGCTCGCGGGATGACTGTTGTCCAACTCCGCCAGGATCGGGCCCTGGCGGAGTTGGCGTCGCGCTAGGACGCGTTGATCTTCTTGTCGCGGATCAGTTGCCGCGCCGCGCGGATCTCGTTGTCGCTGCTGGTGATGGCCGCGCCCATCGAGCACTCGATGTTCGTTCCACCCGACGTGGTCAACCGGAACACGTCGAGATGTACCGGCACCTGCGTCTGGTCGACCCGGACCGGGATCGAGTCGGAGCGCGTCGAGACCGAGACGACGTCCCGGTAGAAGTACACGTCGGTGGACTCCTTCGTGCGGGCGGAGTTCACCAGCGAGACCTGGTACTTGAAGGCGTGCAGCTCCTGCTCGGCGAAGAAGATCACGATCCCCTCGCACTCGCTGGTGCGGTAGATCCCGTCCTTGCCCCGCTTCACGTCGCTGGTGCCGCCGAAGATCTTGCCGCCGACGATGACGGGCTTGATCAGTTCGACCTCGCTCTCGTCCAGGTCGAGCTTCTCGAGCGCGCGCTTCCGCAGGCCGCCCAGCGCGATGCTGATCTGGTGGTCGAAGTCGGCATCGGTGGGCCGGTCCGCCGTCTGGCGGTAGATCAGGTAGCACCCGAGCCCGATCAGCAGCAGACCGATCACCACCGGACCGAAGCTGGCGAAGAACAGCAGCAGCACGCCGATGACGATGCTGATGATGCCGGGTTTGTAGGACACCGGTTTGAAATACTTCTCGTTCTGTGCGTAGTTGATGTCAGCCATGCCGTCCCCTCCCAGGGCAGAGCTCGAATGAAATCGGCCGACGGTGACGGACCGGGTCTACTGACCCGGCTCCCCCCATCACCGGACGGCCGGCAGTGGATCTTCCACCGACAACAAGGTGAACAACGAGTCGATCCGACTCTGGGTCAGACCTTTGGCCCACGCCTCGGCGAACGACACCTGCCACGGCGCCGGCGGTCGCAGATGTTTGCGCGCGTAGTAGTCGAAGCGCAGATAGGCGAGAAAGTAATGGAACTCCGGCCGGTCTTCGAGGTCGAGCGCACCGTGAATCAGAAGATCGGCCGCCCGGACGCAACGCAGCGGCGCCAGGAACGCTTTCTTTCCGCCGAGTTCGGCAATCGCACCGAAATAGTAGTCGTCCGGGTTTCCCGGTTCGGCGGTTCGCGCCAACCGGAATTGGCCGACGGCCTCAGAAGCCATGCCATGGCGTAACTTCCACACTCCCGCGGCTCGGTGTCTCGCCGCGGTCACGTCCAGCGGTTCGACTGCGTGGTAGGTGTTGTTGTTGCCGTTGATGATCGGCGCGAAGTTGTCTCTGCCGATGCTTACGTGGCCGTCCGCCTGATCGGTCATGGCGGTCAGCGACCGAACACGGTGTTGCCGTCGCCGTTGACGATCGGTCCGCTGTTGTCTCGACCGACGTACACCGATCTCTTGTCCGGAGCACGATCGAGCAACTCCGACAGGGTCTTGAGCAGCGCCGGGTCCGCGTCCAGCAGGTCCTCGATCACAAGCTTCAGTTGCTCGGAGGCCTTCGGCTGCGCGGGATCCGCAGCGACCGCGACGACCTGGCTTGCGATCGCCGCTTCGAGCACCGGCTGGTCTCCCCGCGTCCGCCCGCCGAGCAGCAACTGCAGGACCCGCCGCCCGAACCCGACCACCGAGTCACTGGCCGTGTCGGTGGATTTCTCCAGCACCTGCGCGCCAAATTCCCGGATCGCCGGGATCACATACTTCATTGCCACCGCCGTGACAGCGGCAATACTGATCGGTTCCATCATTCGCCCCCGCGATCATCGGATTCCTGTGGTACTGCATTCCGACGATCCCCAGAGCTTACGGAAATGCACAGCCACCCCTTTACAGTCTGTAACATCGCGGGGCGGATGCGGACCGTTACAGGCAGTTTTCTACCATCCTGGCAAATTCGGGGGCGCGATCTTTCCGCCGAACGTTTGTCCGGTCGGCACCGGGACGTAGGCTGCTGGCACCACCTGACCTGGGGAGCCCCGTGAACCTTCCTGTCATTCCCGCACCCGCCTCCTCGTCGGCATCCAACGGCTCGTTCGCTGTCGGCGCGGGGCACGGCATCGCCGCGCCACCTGCCGAGCTCGCCGGGGTTGCCGAGCGTTTCGCCGCCGACGTCGCGCTCGACACCGGCCTCACGTTGACCGGCGACACCGGCATCACGCTCGCGCTCGAGCCCGTTGACGACGTACCAACAGCCAACGGAGTGCGTGCTGATGGCGGTGAGGTCGACGAGCGCCACGGCCTGGAGATCATCGACGACGGCATTCGAGTGTGGGGGTCGACGCCGGAGGCAGTCCATCGGGGCCTCACGTCGCTGCGCCAGTTGATCTCCGCACATCTGCAGGACGGGGTCGCGGTCCTGCCCGCAGGTCGGATCGTCGACGGGCCGCGGTTTGCGTGGCGTGGGTTGTCGCTTGATGTCGTGCGGACGTTTCACGGGCCGGACGAAGTGCGCCGCATCATCGACATGCTGAGCCTGTACAAGCTGAACGTGCTCCATCTGCACCTCACGGACGACCAGGGCTGGCGGGTTGAAGTGCCGTCGCGGCCTGCTCTCACGGATGTTGCGGCGAAGGGGGCGATCGACGACCGGCCTGGCGGGTACTACTCGCGGTCGGAGTTGGCTGAGTTGGTGGCGTACGCCGCCGAGCGGTTCGTGACTGTCGTGCCGGAGATCGACATGCCGGGGCACACCACCTCGGTCTTCACGGCGTACCCGGAGCTTGCTCCGGCGCAGATCCGGACCGTTGACCTGGGCAACGGCGCGAGTATGCAACTGAGCACGATGCAGCCCGGGCTCGACGAGACCTGGGCGTTCGTGGAGGACGTGCTGGACGCGATCATTCCGCAGTTCCCGCAGTCGGCCTTCGTGCACATCGGTGGTGACGAGGCGTGGGGGATGTCCGACGAGGATCACGCTGCATTCGTCGAACGGGCCGCAGCTCTGGTCCGCGCTCGTGGCAAGCAGGTCGTCGGCTGGCAGGAGATCGCGCGTGCCGCCATCGACCCCGCGGACGTGGTCCAGTACTGGATGGACGTCGATCTCGACTCCATGGACACCGCCTCCGCGCCGTCCGACCTGCCGGACGACCTGCTCCCGATCCTGGTCGAGGGTCTCCAGAAGGCACAGCACGACGTACCGAAGGCGCTCGCCGCCGGCGCCCGCATCCTCGCCTCTCCGACAACCTGGCTGTACTTCGACCGCCCCCACAAGGACGCCACGAGTGACCCTGCCCAGGAGGAGGCCCGCAAACGTCTCGGCCTCCAGTTCTACGGACCGGCGTCGATCCAGGACGGGATCTCCTGGGACCCGGTGGAGAGCCTGCGCGGTGTCGACTCCGTCGAGCAGGTGATCGGTGTCGAGGCCGCGATCTGGTGCGAGTCGATCGTCACGAGCCAGGACCTCGAACTGATGCTCCTCCCCCGTCTCCCCGGCGCCGCGGAGAAGGGCTGGTCCCACGAGACCGTCACCGACTGGGCGGAGTACTCCGCACGCCTCGCGCACCAATCCCAGGCCTGGCGCAACCGCACCTGGACGTGGCTGAAGTCAACCGAGGTCGACTGGAAATAGCAGAAGGGGCGGACCCGGCAACAGGTCCGCCCCTCCGATCAACTGTCAGCAGGTTGCGGTAGGTGCAGCCCAGTCGGCGCGGTCGTTGTAGCCGCCGTCGCCCGCATCGCCGACGACCAGGTCGAGGACGCGTACGCCGGTGAGGTCGACGTCGAACTGCTTCGGGGTGAAGCGGTCGACGGTCCCGCTGTCGAACAGGACCTTTCCGTCGCCGACTACCTGGAACGTGGACGTGCCACCCTCCGGTCCGACGTTGCTGACCACATCGTCGACACCCGCAATCCCGGTCAGCCGCGAGCACGACTTGCCGAGGTAATACCGGATCAGCGACGGCGACGCGACGCCGATCCCGGTCGGGTACGTCGTACCGGTGAGCTTGATCGGGTTACCGCCGCCGACACTCTCGTCGATGGTCGGCGACATCCACCCGCTGGTGGCCGTGATCCAGTCGTGGTGCGAGAGCGGCACAGTCCCGCTCGGCGGCGCCGGCGCGATCACGATTGACGACAGCACGGTCGTCTGCTTCTGCACGCCATACAATACCGTTTGGTATGCCGTCTGCGCGGTCACGCTCGCGGTACCTGGAGCTGCGCCGACGGGGAGCTTGACCGTGAAGGTGAAGTTCGCCTGCTTGCCACCGGCAAGGACGGCGGGTGCCTTCGACAACGGCGTGACCGTCCATCCGGTGCCACCCGCAAGTGTCACGGTGGGCTGCAGCACCGGCAGTACGCCGTCGTTGCGGACGTTGACCTGAACCGTCAGCTCGTCGCCACCGGCAACAACCGGAGCAGCGTCCTCCGGCTGGGCATCCGTGCCGACCTTGGTCACCTGTGGAATCCCAGCCGTGACATGCGGGATCCCCGGTACGCCGCGGGCCGGCTCGACGCGGAAGAGCGCCGTACCGTGTGCCGGAACCGCGGCGCTGATCACGCCGGCGCTTTCGGTCACCTTGTTGGTCCAGGCGTTCTTCAACGTGAACCGCGAGCCATGCAGACCGACCGCCGACGCCGTCGTGGTCAGCGTCTTCGCGCTGTCACCCCGGTTCAGCAGTACGACGGCGCGGCTGCCGTCAGCGAGCCGCTTGACCCACGTCTCGGTCGTACCCGCGGCACCGACTCGGACGGCTTGCACCGCAGCCTTGTCCTGGTTGATCGCGATGACGTCAGGATCCGTCAACATGCCAACCGTCGTCGCAGACAGCTTCCGTACGTCGCTGCCGACCACCAGCGGAGCAGCCGCAACGGCCCACAGCGTCAGCTGCGTACGGAACTCCTCGTCGGTCATCCCGAGCTCGGGCGCGAGGTAGTCCGGGTCGCTGAACGCACCCGGTTTCACGACCTCCGGGTGTCGCGCGTTCGCGTCGTAGTTACGCAGTACGTCCTTGAACTTGATGTCGCCCTGGAAGCCGACATCGGTGTACGTGCGCCACGACTGCGCGATCCCCGGCGCGTACGACCAGGAGTTGATCGACTGCTGGGACTCGGGGTAGTTGCCCCAGTCCGGCGACGTGACCGGGTTGCACAGGTTGAAGATCATCGGCCGGTGGCTCGCGTTGTTCCGCAGCGCCTGGGCGAACTCGGTGTAGACCGTCTTCGGGTCCAGGTTGGCCGCGATCCCGCACAGGTAGTCGACCTTGACCGCGTCGAATCCCCAGGCGGCGAACGTGTCGGCGTCGTGCTGGTAGTGGCCGCCGCTGCCGAGACCGCACTTGCCCGGGATGTACGGACCGGCGTCGGTGTAGATACCCGCCTTCAGGCCCTTGCTGTGGATGTAGTCGACGAGCGGCTTGAGACCGTTCGGGAACTTGGCCGGGTTCGGCACGAGGTCGCCGGCGTCACTGCGCGACTGGTCGGCCTGCCAACCGCCGTCCAGCCAGACGATGTCGTAGCCGGCCTTCGCCAGCCCACGGCTCACCAGCGAGTCCGCGACCGACTTGATCGTGTCCTCGGTGAAGTCGCCGCCGAGACCGTAGTACGTGTTCCAGCCCATGTACGGCGTCGGGCTGAGGACCGGTGCGGTGGCCTGAGCCGCCACCGCCGGGGTCGTCGTGGTGGCGATCGCGCCGGCCACCAGCGCCGCCGCGATCACCCCACCTAGGAATCGCCTCATCTGTAAAACCTCTTCCGTTGAGCGGAACGGGGGTTCAGTCCAGTGCCTCGACGATCAGGCACTGTGAGTCGGCCGGGCCGTCGAACGCGACCCCGACCTGCAGCAGGTAGCTGCCCGCGTGGACGTCGTCGCCCACCCGGTAGTTCTTCGCCGGATCCAGCCCGGCCAGCGGCACCCGCCGCGGCCGGGTCGGCAGTGTGCCGCGCACGTTGCCGTCGCCGGTCTGCGACAGGAACACCACGGACCGCGTCGCACCGACGTACTGCATGCCGGCCGCCAGTCCATAGACCTTGCTATCGGCAATCAACTCACGAAAGCCCTTGTACTGCTCGATCTGGCGAGTCGCCGTCTTCAACTGCTCGTCGGTCCAGCGGGACAGATCCGCACCGATCCCGAGTACGCCGGCCATCGCGACATGGAACCGGAAATCGAGCGACCGCTCACGACCGTCATGCGTGCCGACCGCGTCGGTCACCCACGAGCTCATCAGATGCGGCGCGAACCCGGTCCGGAACCCCTCCTGAATCCTGAGCCGATCCAGCGGGGCCGTGTTGTCACTTGGCCAAAGCGTGTCCACCCGGGAAGCCATCCCCAGATCCACCCGGGCCCCACCACCAGCGCACCCCTCGACGTACACCTCTGGGTGCTGCGCCCGCAGTCGATCCAGGATCGCGTAGAGATTCGAAACCACCAGCCCGTCGAGATCCCGCCGCTGGTCGCCGCTGTCCAGCCGCGGCCGATTCGCGTCCCACTTCAGGTACTTGATGTCGTACGTCGTCAGCAGCCGATCCAGCGTGCTCCAGATGAACTCCCTGACATCGTCCCGGCTGAGGTCGAGCAGCAACTGATTCCGGATCAGGACCGGCTCGCGCCCCGCCGTACGCAGGATCCACTCCGGGTGCTCGGAAGCCAGCCGTGACGACGGGCTGACCGACTCGGGCTCGATCCACAGGCCGAAGTCGAGGCCCAGGTCGCGAAGCTGCGCGATGAACCCTTCGAGCCCGTCGGGGAACTTGGCCGGATCGACCTCCCAGTCCCCCAGCCCGCCCGTGTCGTCGGACCGCCCGACGAACCAGCCGTCGTCGACCACGAACGTCTCGACCCCGATGCCCGCCGCCCGACGCGCCAACTCGAGCTGGTGCTCGGCGCGGATGTCGAACTCGGTCGCGAACCACGAGTTGTACAACACGTGCGGCGTCCGCCCCCGCGATATCGCACGCTCGTACTCGTGAAACACCCGCGCCAACCCATCGGCACCCTCGGCACTACAGGCGCCAACAGCCTTCGGCGAGGTCCACGTCTCCCCGACACCGAGCCGTAGCCCCAAGCTCGACGAGCTGCGACCGGCCTGGATACGAAGCAGCCCGGTCGTGTCGACATCCGCCGACATCTCCCAGGACCCGGACCACGCAAGCTGCACGCCATACGCGACCGGTCCATCGGTGGCGAGGAACGGCGAGTACGAATGCCCGGTGATCCCCTGCGCACTCCCGATCGTGAACCGGCCGCGCGGCAGCGTCACGGAGGCCTGCTGGAACTCGCTGTTCCACTCGCCCCACAAGTATTTGATGGTGTTCCCAACAGGCACCACGAACCCCGCCGAGTCGTGCCGATGCAGCGTGAGCTCGTCGGCGCCGTCGTTGCCGACGGAGACCCATCGCTCGACAACGTCCCCGACCACCAGGTAGTGCAACTCGACCCGCGCTCCCCGGACGCCGTCCCGGAAGACCAACTGCAGCTCGGTCCCGGGGAGGACGACGCGGGGCTCGCCGGTTGCTGCTTCGTCGAAGACGGGACGGAGTTCGTCCGAGCCGTCGGGTCCGCTGACGACCAGGTCGACCGGCGCGGTGTAACGCACCCCGCGGACGGCGTACTCCAGCGGCTCCACATCCGCCCGCGGCACGAAATGCTCCGTGCCGACGATCTCCACGGGATGCGGGCCCCAGGCAACCAGCTGTGCCCACAGCCCGTGGTCCGGTACGCCGACGACGTACGACGTCGTCGTACCGCGCAACGTCCACGTCCTCACTTGACGGCTCCGATCGCCAGCCCGCCCACGAAGTGCTTCTGGAAGCGCAAGAACACCGCCACCGTAGGCACCGCAGCGATGACCGTGCCGGCCGCGATCACGTTCCACGACGACACGAACAGACCTTGCAGACCGAGCAGCGCCGGCGTGACCGGCATCTTCTCGCCGGACCTGATGACCGTGATCGACCACAACAGATCGTTGAAGATCCACGTGAACGACAGCGCGCCCAACGCCGCCAGCGCCGGTCGCGTCAACGGCAGGATCACACTCGAGTAGATCCGACCCGGCCCCGCACCGTCGATCGTGGCGGCTTCCTGGATCTCCCGCGGCAGGTCCCGCATGAACCCGTGCAGCACGAACGTGTAGAACCCGAGCCCGAACCCGACATGGACCGCGATCAGCGCGATCAGCGTGTCGTAGTACCCGATCAACTCCACGAACCGCGAGATCGGGATCAGCAGGATCTGCGGCGGCAGCAGGTTCCCCATCAACATCAGCAACAGGATCGTCCGCCGGAACGGGATGTTGTACCGCGCCAGCCCGTACGCCGCGATCGACGCCAGCCCGAGGCTCAGCAGAACCGCCGGGATCGTCACGAGCAGGCTGTTGATCAGCGCCCGGAACTCGTCCGCGTCCTCCCACGCCGACTTGTACGTCGAGAACGTGAACGAATGCGGTAACGATCCGAGTCCGTTCGCGGCGACGTCGTCGAAGCTGCGGAACGAGATCACGATCACCCAGAGGATCGGCGCGACCCACAGGAACGACACGATCGACATCGCCACGTGGTACCCCGTACGGCGAATCACGATTCCTCCCGGAAGGCGCGGATCAGGTAGCCGAGGATCACGGCCAGAGCGAGTACGAAGATCACCACAGCCAGCGCCGAGGCGTAGCCGAGCTGGGTGGACTGGAACGCGGTCGAGTACATGTACGTGCTGAGCAGCTCGGACGAGTGGTACGGGCCGCCCCTCGTCATCGACCAGACGATGTCGAAGGATCGCAGCGAGTCGATCACGATCACCGACAGTACGACGGAGTTGACGCCCTTGAGCTGCGGGATCGTCACGTACCGCGTGCGCTGCCAAGCGGACGCGCCGTCGACCTTCGCCGCTTCGTAGAGCGCGGGGTCGACCGCTTTCAGACCGGCCAGGTACAGCACCATCACGTACCCGATCTGTCGCCAGAGCGCCGGCACGATCACGGCGTACAACGCGGTGTCGGGGTCAGCGAGCCAGGGGCGGACGAAGTTGCCCAGGCCAACGGTTCGGAACACCGTGTCGACAAGTCCATCCGGCTGATAGAACACGCGCCAGATCAGCGCCGTGACCACCAGCGAGAACACGACCGGGGTGAACAGCGCGGCCCGATAGATCCCGACCCCGCGGCGTTCGCGCTGCAACAGCAACGCCATCCCGAAGCCGCCGATCACGCTCAACCCACCGAACAGCACCAGCCAGATCGCGGTGTTCTTCAGCGCAGTACGGAAGATCGGATCCGAGACCATGTCCCCGAAGTTGCCGAAACCGACGAACCGCGGCGCGGACAACCCGTCCCAGCTGGTCAATGCCAGCCAGAACCCCTGCAACGCCGGCCAGAACACCCAGATCGCCTCGATGACGAACGGCACCAGCACGAACGCCAGGATGAGCGGTGAGACACCGCGACGACGTGATCTCGAGGCCGAACCGCTGCCGGTCCGGCTCCGAGATCCCACAGCTGTTGCGGTCACGCCTTGAAGACCTTCTGTGCTGCCGCTTGCCAGTCCTTCAGGATCTGGTCGATCTGGTCGGGCTTGTCGAGGAACTTGGTGAGAGCCGCGTCGGCGGTGGGCTGGAGCGCGTCGCTCGAGTCGCGGTTGAAGAACTGCGTGAGCTCCGCGGCGCCCTCGATCATCGCCTTGCCCTTCTTGACCAGCGCGGTGTCGGCCGACTTGCCGTCCGGGTTCGCCGGAATCGCCGTACCGGAAGAGCTCTGCACGTAGATGTTCTGCGCCTCCGGCGTCGCCAGCCAGGCGAGGAACTTCTTCGTCCCCTCCGCATCCTTCACCTTCTTCGACGCGAAGTACCCGTCCGTCGGCGCCTCCTCGGCGACCGGTACGGCGGGATCGATGATCGGGAACTGGAAGAAGTCGATGTCGTCCAGCGCGTCCTTCGGCGCCGAGTCCGCGAAGAACGTGCCGATCAGGAACATCCCGGTCTTGCCCGCGAGCAGCGCCGAGGTCGCCTCCTGGAACGGGAACGACTTGCCCTTCGGGTCGAAGTACGGCAGCACCTCGCGCCACTTCGTGAAGACCGCCTTCACCTTCGGGTCGGTGAAGTCGCCCTCTCCGGCCAGCAGCTGGCGGTGGAACGGCGCGCCGTTGATCCGGATGTTCAGGTAGTCGAACCACGCCGATGCGACCCACGGCGTGTCGCCGAGGCCGATGCCGATCGGCGGGATCCCCTTGCCCTGGATCTTCTTGCAGACGTCGACGAACTCGGCCCAGGTCTTCGGCGGCGTCACGCCCCACTTGGCGAAGTTCGACTTCCGGTAGAACATGCCCCACCAGTAGTAGCTGGTCGGCACGAAGATCTTCTGCCCGGCGCTGCTGGTGGACAGCGTCTGCATCGCCTTCGAGTAGTTGCCCATGCTGTCCCAGACGCTGGTCACGTCGAGCAGCAGGTCCTTCTTGGCGTACGAGTCCGCGACCGACCCGGCGTACCAGGTGTAGACGTCCGGCGGGTTCGCCGAGGTCAGGTACGTCGGCAGCTGGGTCCGGAAGATCTCCGCGGCGACCGTGTTCAGCTTGACCTGCGACCCGCCGGTCTTGTTGTACGCGGCAACCAGTTTCTCCATCGCGGCCTTGGCCTGCTCGCTGGACAGGTTCGACTGCAGCGAGAGCTCACCGGTCGCCGCGCTGCCGCTGCCCGGGCTCTTCGTCGATGTCGCGCATCCGGGGACCAGCGTGGCCGCCCCGAGTAGTCCGAGTCCCTTGAGGAACGTCCGCCGATCTGCTGCCAGACCCGTCATGCCGAACTCCTGAGCTCTGCCCGACCGGCGATGCCAGTCGAGTAAGTGGTGTGTTGCGGACGATCTTGCGGCGGACGATCCCAGGTGTCAATATTAATTCGTAAATTACGAGCAAATCGCTTGACGGGACAGCGTGGTCAGGGTCAACTGATGGCTCGTTCATCGTTGGAACGGGCCTGCCTGCGTGCTTGGGTAGGGGTGATTCGAGGAGGCGCTGGTGCGGCTGGCTGGGCGGGTGATCGTGGTGACCGGGGCCGCGTCGGGGATCGGCGCGGCCTGCGTCGAGCGGGCGCTGACCGAGGGTGCGCAGGTCGTGCAGGTGGACATCCACCCGTGCAAGGAGCTGCCGGGCAAGGCCATCAGCGTGGTCGGTGACGTCGCGTCTCCGGACACCTGGGCCGAGGCCCGGTCCCGCGGCCACGACGAGCTCGGCCCGATCGACGGCCTGGTCAGCAACGCGGTCGTCGTCGACGTCAAGCCGGCCCACGAGTTGTCGCCGCCGTCCTGGCAACGCCAGCTCGACGTCAACCTCACCGCAGCCTTCCTCGGTTTCCAGGCGTTGTACGACGATCTCGTCGCGAACGCCGGTTCCGTCGTACTGGTCTCGTCGGTGCACGCGATCGCGGGGCTGCCCGGACATCCGGCGTACGCCGCGACGAAGGGCGCACTGATCTCGCTCGGACGCCAACTGGCGGTCGAGTACGGTCGCTCGATCCGGGTGAACAGCGTGCTTCCGGGACCGGTGCTGACCGCGATGTGGGACCGCGTCGACGCCGAGGGTCGCGAGCAGAGCGCGCAGGCAACGGCGCTCAAGCGGCTCGGGCAGCCGGACGAGGTGGCTCAGGCGGTGGCGTTCCTGCTGTCGTCCGAGGCGTCGTTCGTGACAGCGACAAGCCTGGTGGTCGACGGCGGATGGTCCGCGGTGAAGGACTCGGCATGAGGGAGAGCAGTGTGACGGGGATTCAGCGCGGAGTGTCGCGCGGGTTGCACGGACAGATCGTCGAAGTGATGGCGGATCGCATCCTGTCCGGGCAGATCCCGGAGGGCGCGACCATCAACGTGACCGAGCTGCAGGCCGACCTCGGCGTCAGCCTGACCGCGGTCCGGGAGGCGTTGAAGGTGCTGACCGCGAAGGGCCTGGTCGACGCACGGCAGAAGCGCGGCACGTTCGTCCGGCCGCGTTCGGACTGGAACCTGCTCGACGCGGACATGATCCGCTGGCATTTCAAGGACGCCGACTCGCGGCCCGAGCTGCTCGAGGAGCTGCACGAAGTGCGCGGGATCGTCGAGCCGGCCGCGGCGCGACTGGCCGCGCTGCGATCCGACGACGCGGACCTCACGGCACTCGACGAGGCGCTGGCCGGGATGGAGTCGGCGGACGACAACCTCGCCGCGGCGGCCGCGGACCTCGCGTTCCACCGGGCGTTGCTGGCGGCAACGGGTAACGAACTGCTGACGAAGATGGAAGTGATCATGGAGACCGGGCTCGCCGATCGCGACCGGCTGGTGCACACGGTGAAGCCGTCCGACGATCCGATTCCCAGCCACCGGCTGGTCGTTGACGCGATCCGCGCGCACGACCCCGAGGGCGCTGAGCTCGCGATGCGGGAGCTGCTGGCGAAGGCGGCCGAGGACCTCACCGAAGTACGCGGATCGACTCGTCGGCGGCGCCGGTGAAGATCGAGAAGATCGAGACGTTCCTCGTCCCGCCGCGCTGGTTGTTCTGCCGGGTCGAGACCAGCGACGGCGTCGTCGGCTGGGGCGAGCCGGTCGTCGAGGGTCGCGCGGAAGTCGTACGAGCCGCGATCGACGTACTCGCGGAGTACCTGATCGGCCAGGACCCGCTGCAGATCGAGCGGCACTGGCAGGTGTTGACGAAGGGTGGCTTCTACCGCGGCGGGCCGGTGTTGAGCAGCGCGGTCGCGGGGCTCGACCACGCGCTCTGGGACATCGCCGGCAAGGTGTACGGCGCTCCGGTCGCGGCTCTGCTCGGTGGGCGGGTCCGTGATCGGGTCCGCGTGTACGCGTGGGTCGGCGGGGACGAGCCGTCGTCGATCGGTGACGCCGTCGCGGAGCAGGTTGCGGCGGGGATGACGGCCGTGAAGATGAACGCCAGCGGGCAGATCCAGACCTCGCCGTCGGTTGCCGAGGTCAACGACATCGTCACCCGGCTCGCAGCGGCGCGTGAGGTGCTGGGTGACTCGCGCGATGTTGCGATCGATCTGCACGGGCGTGTGGGTGTGGCCGGTGCGCGGCGGATCCTGCATGCGGTCGAGGGTCTGCAGCCGATGTTCGTCGAGGAGCCGGTGCTGCCGGAGCAGATGGCGCATCTGTCGTCGGTGGTGGAGACGTCGACCATCCCGGTCGCGCTCGGCGAACGGCTCTATCACCGGGCCGAGTTCATGGCGCCGCTGAACGCGGGTGTGGCCGTCGTACAGCCGGACGTGTCGCATGCGGGCGGGATCTCCGAGCTGCGGCGGATCGCCGTACTCGCAGATGCGCATGGTGCGATGCTTGCGCCGCACTGCCCGCTCGGGCCGATCTCGCTGGCGGCTTCGTTGCAGGTGTCGTTCGCAACGCCGAACTTCCTGATCCAGGAGCAGAGCCGCGGAATCCACTACAACGTGTCGAGCGACCTCACGTCGTACGTCGTGGATCCGGCGCCGTTCACCTGGGTCAACGGGCACGCGGAGTGGAATCCCCTGCCCGGCTTGGGAATCACCGTCGACGAGGCGGCCGTCCGTGCGGCCGACAAGATCGGTCATTCGTGGCGCAACCCGGTGTGGACCCACGAAGACGGCTCCTTCGCCGAATGGTGACCGAGTACGCGGCCGGTCGGCTCGTGACCGTTGACCCTGCCGACGGCGGCCGCTGGACCTCTCTCCAACTGGCCGGTCGGGAGTGGCTCTGGCCCGGCCCCGGCCTTGTCAGCGGCTCCCGGGCCGGCTTCGCGACCTTCATCGACGCCGGCGGACTCGACGAGTGCCTCCCCACCGTGCGCGGCACCCCGGACCACGGCAGCCTCTGGAACCAGCCGTGGGACGGCTCCGTGGAGTACGACGGTGCGGTGTTGACCCGCGCCTTCACCCCCGGCACCGACACGCTGACCGTCGACTACCGCCTCGAAACAGCCCCGGGCTACCGGTTCATCTGGGCAGCACACGCATTGCTCGACTGCGCCGCCGGAGCAGTCATCTCCGCGCCACCCGGGACCGAATGCAGGTTGTATCCGGAGGCAGCCACGCTCCTCCCGTGGGCCTGGCCCGACGACGCACCCTGGGTGACAGCCGGCTGGCCGACTCCCCTCGACCTCTCGATGTACGGCGAGTCCGACGGCACCGCAGCCGGTGCCGTACTGGTGGACTGCCCAACGATCTCGGTCCGCGATCGCGGCGCAGAGCTGACCATGACATTGAGTTGCCCGGGGCAACCAGTCTCCACCGCGTTGTGGCGGAACCAGGGCGGCTTCCCGGCCGATGCGCCGTACCGGAGTCTGGGTGTCGAGCCGATGCTCGGCCGGGTGTTCGACCTCGCGGAGGCCGGGCCGGACGATGCTGCGGTTGTGCCGGAGAGCGGTGAGCTGGCCTGGCGGCTCACGTTGTCCGCCAGGCCAGTGTGATGTCACCCGAGCGGCAGATCGAGTACGGCGTTCGGCACCGTCGTGCTGTTGGTGGTGCGGATGCTGTTGAGCTCGGTCGCCGTCAGCGCGCGTTTGTAGAGGCGGACCTCGTCCATCGAGCCGTCGAAGTGATGAGCGCCGTCCAGCCGTTGGCCGACATACATCTTGAACGGGCGGCCGGGGCTGACCGAGCCGCTCGGTGCGGTGGCGCTCGCGGCCTGGGTGCCGTCGATCCAGATCGAGAGCGTGCCGGCTTTGCGTTGCAGGGCGACGTGGTGCCAGGCGTTGTCGTTGTACGCCTTCGTCGTCTGCACGGCCGCGGTGTTGCCGCCGGTCGTGATCAGGCCCCGGATCCGGCTGTCCGCGGGCTCGGCCCGCAGCCAGAACTGGGAGAACTCGTTGATGTTGTAGCCCCAGAAGATGGCCTGCGGGGTGGTGCTGGCGCCGTACTTGATCCACGCCATCGCGGTGAAGTCACCCGCGCCGACGGCCAGCGCCTCGGCATACGGGAGCTGGAGCGCATCATCGGTGCCGTCGAAGTCCCGCGCCTGCCCGTACTTGCCGGGTACGACTGTCGGCCCGCCGCGCAGGTAGCTGTCGTTGTGCAGCCCGGACACATCCGGGGTCGTCGCGCCGAGGGGTGCGTCCGGGTGGCCGATGTCGTTCTCGGTGAAGCGGGCGAAGCGGATCTGGTCGCGCGCGTCGACCGTACCGCCCTCGTACAGCAGGCCGATCTCGCCGGTGTCGAGGATCGCCATATCGGAGTACCCGGACCAGTCGCTGGTGATTCGGGTGCCTTCGGCAACGGTCTGCCAGGTCTTGCCCTCGTCGAAGCTCGACCGGATCGTCATGTACCGGCGCCGATCCGGATCCGCCGGCGACGCGAACAGGATCCGGTTGTACCTGTCACCCTGGTCGACGGCCCTAAGCCGTTGCAGCGACCCCTGTACGACGGGTGTGGTCAGACCGGCGATCGTCGCGAACGGCGCGGCGAACGTCTCCCCGCCGTCGTTGCTGACCGCGGCCATCCGGCTGGCTCCCGACGTACCGGCGTTGTTGCGGGCACCGGCGTACACACCGCCGTCGACCTTCTCGACCACGCTGATCTCCTGCGGCGTCGCGTCCGACCGGAGATCGGTCCCGCCCTTGTGCCACGTGTCGCCGTGGTCGTCGCTGTAGACGAGCTGACCGGCGTTCTTGCCGGCGCCGTTGTCGTAGTTCGTACCCGCCACGAGGCGCCCAGCGTGCGCGCCGCGGGTGAGCTGGATGCCGTGCACGGGACCGGTCGCGTACCAGCCCCAGGCCGGGTCGTCGATCTGGTCGCCGATGTTCTTTGCCTTGCTCCAGGTCTTCCCGTCGTCGTCACTGAACTGGACGTACGGCGTCCGCGGGCGGGTCGTCGTACCTGGATCCATCGTGCTCAGCAGCACGATCCGGCCGGTCTCGTAGTCCACGATCGGGGCCGGGTTGCCGCGGGTCGCAACGGCATTCGGATCGGTGTCGGTTCCGGACAGTACGGTCTGGGTCGCCGACCAGGTGCGGCCGTCGTCCTCGGAGCGGCGCAGGACCAGGTCGATCTCCTGGGAGTCCGCGCACCACGCACGCCGGGCCTCGGCGAACGCGAGCAGCGTCCCCGCCTTGGTCTTCACGATCGCGGGGATGCGGTAACAGCCGTAGCCGGCGTCTCCTTTGTTGAAGAGCACGGTCTGGGTGATGGCCGCTTGGGCTTGCGGCGCCTGAATGCTGAGCACGACCAGGGCGAGGGCCGTCAGCAGGAGTTTGAGCTTGGGCATGGGCGGATGCCTCCTGAAAGTAAACAACGGGGCGGTTGTTCACTTAGTAATTTAGCCACAGATCAGCCGTCTCGAACAGAGCTCATAGGACGTCCTATTTCTGAATCGATCACCTAGGTTGGAGACCATGGACCTGCTTGCCGAACTCCGGAACCGGAAGCTGCTCGCGATCATCCGGGCGGACGGGGCGGATACCGCGCTCGCCTGCGTCGAGACGCTCGTCGAGGCCGGTGTCACCGCGCTGGAGATCTCGCTGACGACGCCGGGCGGGGTCGAGGCGATCGCCAAGGCGCGTTCGCAGTACGACCCGCACATCTTGATCGGCGCCGGGACGGTCGTGACCGCGGCGCAGGCTGACGAGGTCGCCGCGGCTCGGGCCGGCTTCGTCGTCACTCCGGCGATCACGCGTGGTGCCCATCGTGCGGTTCAGCTCGGTCTGCCGCTTCTCTGCGGTGCGCTGACGCCGACGGAGGTTGTCGCCGCGCTGGATCTCGGCGCGACTGCGGTGAAGATCTTCCCGGCGAAGCTGCACGGTCCCGGGTACTTCAGCGAGCTCCGGGCCCCGCTCCCGGACGCACCGCTGATCGCCGTCGGCGGGGTCGATGCGCAGTCCGCGCCGAAGTACCTCGCCGCCGGAGCGCTTGCGGTCGGCGTTGGATCGCCGCTGCTGGGCGACGCAGGCATCGGCGGATCGTTGGCCGAGCTCGCGATTCGGGCGAGCACGTTCCGCACTGAGCTCGGGGTCTAGGAGTCACTCATGACCGATGTGCTGACCTTCGGTGAAACGATGGTGTCCGTACGGACTGCGCGGCCGATGCGGCTGGGCGGCGACGCGCATCTGTCGATCGCCGGATCCGAGAGCAACGTCGCGATCGGCGTCGCCCGGCTCGGGCACGACGCTGCCTGGTTGAGTGCCGTAGGCAACGATGAGCCCGGTCGGCTGATCCAGCGGACGCTGCGCGCCGAGAACGTCGACACGACGTACCTGCGGTTCTCGGACGACTCGTTCACCGGCTTCATCGCCTTCGACCAGCCGTCGCACGACATCACCCGGGTGAGCTACCACCGCCGCGGCTCGGCCGCGTCCACGCTGACACCCGCTGAAGCCACAGCGGCCATTGCTACGGCGACGCCGACTCTGCTCCATGTCACGGGCATCACTCCGGCCCTCTCCGACACGGCTCGCGCTGCGACGCTGGCCGCCGTACGCGCGGCATCCGCTGCAGGCACTCAGGTCTCACTGGACGTGAACTACCGCGCCCGCCTCTGGTCCCGCCCTGAAGCAGCCGCCGCCATCCGCGAACTCCTTCCCCACGTCGACACGATCTTCGCCTCCGACGACGAACTTGATCTCCTCACCGACGCCTCCGACCCGATCGCCGACCTGCTCCAGTCCGTCGACCAGGTCGTCGTCACCGCCGGCGGCAAGGGCGCCTGGGCACACTCCGCCGAAGGCACCATCCACCGCCCCGCCTTGCCGGTCACCGTCATCGACAGCATCGGCGCCGGCGACGCCTTCGTCTCCGGCTACCTCTCGGCCACCCTCGACGGACTACCCGTAGAAGCCCGCCTCGAACGCGCCGCCACGTCCGGCGCCTTCTGCGTCACGGCGTACGGCGACTGGGAATCCCTCCCGACGCGCACCGACCTGACCCTGCTGGCTCACGCCCAGGGCACCGCGCTTCGCTAGTCCTCGACGGGAAAGAGAATCGGGCTGAGCAGATACCGCGATCGGCCCGGGGCAGCTTCGTTCGACAGGGCCGGCAGGATCGCTGACCGCATGCCTTCGATCAGTTGGTGTAGCTCTTCCTTGCTGAGCCAGATGCCGTGCTGGCGATAGCCCACGAGATCCGTGAGCGGATCCGCGTCCTCGTGATCGAGGTACGTGTTGAACTCGGCCACCAGCGCGGCCATCGCGACGGCGAAGGCACGCCGATGATCGTCGGCGGTCAGCTGCTCGAGCTGTTCCGGCGTGATCGACGCACGCTCCTGCCGCAGGCGGAAGCGGCGTTCGACAGCGCCGCGGACCCGGCGCTCCTCGGCGACCTCGAGGATGCCGCCCTCGGCGAGCAGCTCGACGTGGCGGTACAGCGTCGCCTTCGAAACGTCGCCGATCCGCTCACCCAGCTCGCCGGTCGTCAGCTGCCGGCCGCCGCGCAGCGCGTGGACGATCCGCAACCGCACCGGATGTCCCAGCAGCTCCAAAGGATCCATGGCAGAACGATCTCATGCCGTGATACCTTTCTCAAATACTGAGAAAGGTAGTGCCGATGACCGCCTGGACTCCCCCGCCGTACGCCGATCCGACCGCCTTCACCGAGCAGGACCTCGTCCTCGAAGCGGCCGGCCAGACGGTGCCTGGCACCCTCACGCTCCCGCCCCACCCGTCAGTCGGCGTCGTACTGCTCGCCGGCGGCGGCCCGTTCGACCGCGACGAGACCAGCGGACCGAACAAGCCGTTGAAGGATCTCGCCTGGGGCCTGGCCACGCAGAGCATCGCCGTACTGCGCTTCGACAAGCTGACCGCGAACCGTCCCGAAGCGATGGCAGCGCCCGGCTACACGATGACCGCGGAATACCTGCCGCACGCGACGGCCGCCGTACGCAAGCTGGCCGAACACGTCGACCGGGTCTTCCTCGTCGGTCACAGCATGGGCGGCAAGGTCGCACCGAAGATCGCCGCAGAGGAGCCGATGGTCGCGGGCCTGGTGATCATGGCCGGGGACACGCAGCCAATGCACCACTCCGCCGTCCGCGTGATGAAGTACCTCGCCGAAACCGGGGCCGTCCCGCCCGAGACTGTCGCGCTCTTCGAGCGGCAGGCGGCCGTCGTCGACAGCCCCGACCTCTCCCCCGACACCCCGCTGACAGATCTCCCGTTCGGCATGCCGGCGTCATTCTGGCTGGACCTTCGCGAGTACGACGCCGTCGCCACCGCGGCGAAGCTCGACGTACCGATCCTCGTCCTGCAAGGCGGTCGCGACTACCAGGTCACCGTCGCCGACGATCTCCCTGCCTGGCGCGACGGCTTACCCAACGCCACCGTCAAGATCCTCGACGCCGACAACCATCTGTTCTTCGCGGGCAGTGGTCCATCGACGATGGCCGACTACCAGGTCCCCGGGAATGTGGACCCTGTAGCCGTCAGCACCATCGTCGACTGGTTGCCTTAAGCAAGCAGCGCCGGGTCGGACTCCAGCTCGCGTTCGGGATCGAGCGGAAGCACGATCTTGAACACCGTCCGGCCGGGCTCGGACTCGACCCGCAGATCGCCGTGGTGCTTCTTCACCACGATGCGCCAGGAGATGTCGAGCCCCAGACCGGTGCCCTCGCCGATCGGCTTGGTGGTGAAGAACGGCTCGAAGATCCGCCGCCGGATCTCCTCCGGGATCCCCGGGCCGGTGTCGCCGATCTCGACGACCGCGTAGGCGCCGTCCTTCCGGGTCCGGATCGTCAGCGTCCCGGATCCGCCCATCGCGCTGACCGCGTTGTCGATGATGTTCGTCCACACCTGGTTGAGCTCGGCGGCGTACGCCGGGATCTGCGGCAGCTCGGGATCGAAGTCCTTCACCACCTCGTACCCCTGCAACTTGCCCGACATCATCACCAGCGTCGACTTCAGCAACTCCCGAAGATCGACGGTCTGGTACGGCGCGCGGTCGATCTGCGAGTACTGCTTGGCAGCACCAACGAGTGTCGAGATGCGCGTGACCGAGTCGTCGATCTCGTTCATCAGCGATTCGGTGTCGATCGTGTACATCAACCACCGCACCGCACCTTCGAGGTACTTCGGGCCGACGGCCGTCAGCACCTCCTCCATCCACGGCACGTCCAGCCCGGCCGCCGCCAGCACCGGCGCGATGTCCCAGCTGGCCTGGACGTCGTGGTCGTCCAGCCAGTCGGTCAGCGCGTCCTCGCGGTCGGACAGCTCCATCGGCGGGACGTCTTTGTCCTTGTTCTTGTCGAGCCGCTCGACCGCGTCGTCCTGGAGCGCGACGATCTGGTGCAGCTTGGTCGCGTCCAGCGTGCCGTCGGCGAGCATGGCCAGCTTCGACCGCATCCCGGAGACCCGCTGCCGCAGAGTGGCCGCGGCCCGGACCGCCGCGGCGGCCGGGTTGTTCAGCTCGTGGGTCAGGCCGGCGGACAACGAACCGAGGGCGAGCAACCGCTCGCGCTCCCCCAGGGTCTCGTTGGTCCGGCGCATACCCATCACGAAGCCCTCGATCAGGTGCACCGCCATCGGGAACCAGGTGTTCATCATCGTCGCCATCGTCTCGGCGCTGATGACGAAGAACTCCGACGGCCGGGTCACCTGCATCGTCGCGGTGTACGACTTGTGGTCGTTGGCGCCGAAGAACGCGTTGAACGCGCCCGAGTACACCCCGCGCTGGCCGGTCCGGTTGATCTCGACCAGCTCACCGTGCGACAGCTTGCAGAGCCGGATCTCCCCGGTGATCAGGACGTAGCAGCAGGTCGCCTCGTCCCCCTCGTTGAAGACGATCCCGTCGTCCCAGCTCTCGACGTACCCGGCCTCGGACAGCCATTGCAGCTGCTCGTCGGTGAGGCTCTCGAAGAGGAACAGCGTGCGCAGCTCGTCGGGAGTCAGCCGCCGCGGCTCCACAGCTTGGTCAGTCATCAGAGCATCTCCAGGTATCGGTGCACCAGTGTCACGGCCATCGCTCCGTCGCCGACCGCCGAGGCGACCCGCTTCACCGACTCGGCCCGCACGTCGCCAGCGGCGAACACGCCGGGCATGCTCGTCTCCAGGTGGTACGGCTCCCGCTCCAGCGGCCAGCCCGGCGGTCTGCCGGGCAGGTCTGGTCCGGTGAGGACGAAGCCTCGATCGTCGCGGAGCAGGTCACCGGGCAGCCAGTCCGTCCGAGGAGCCGCGCCGATGAACACGAACATCCATTCCGTGTCCACGTCGTGGCTCTCCCCGGTCTCGCTGTTCAGCAGGGTGAGACACTCCAGGTGCTCCGAGCCCTTGCAGGCAACGACCTGCGTGCAGGTATGCACCTCGATGTTGTCGATCCCCTCGATCTGGTCGATGAGGTACGACGACATCGTCGCGGTGAGCGATGGTCCTCTTACCAGCATATGCACGCGTTTCGAATACCTGGCGAAATAGACCGCGGCCTGGCCGGCCGAGTTGGCGCCGCCGATGATGTAGACCTCCGAACCGGCACACGCCGGCCCCTCGGTCGTCGCCGAGCCGTAGTAGATCCCGCGACCGCACAGATCGTCGACACCCGGCGCCTGGAGCGTCCGGTAGGAGACGCCGGTCGCCAGGATCACCGAGTGCGCCGAGATCTCACTGCCGTCGGCGAACCGCAGCTGCCGCGCGTTGCCGAGCGTCTCCAGCCCGACAACCTGCCGGGTCGTCAGCAGCTCGGCGCCGAACCGGACGGCCTGCCGCCGGGCCCGGTCCGTGAGTTGTGCACCGGACACCCCGTCGGGGAAGCCCAGGTAGTTCTCGATGCGGCTGGACTGCCCGGCCTGGCCACCGGTCGCCAACTGCTCGACCAGCACGGTCCGCAGGCCCTCGCTGGCGCCGTACACCGCAGCTCCGAGCCCGGCCGGACCGCCGCCGACCACGACCAGGTCGTAGAAGTCCTTGGCCGGGGCGGTGGACAGACCGACCTTGTTCGCCAGCTCGACCTCGGTCGGTGCGACCATCACGGTGCCGTCAGCTGTGATCACGACCGGCAGCGTCGAGCCGTCGACCTCGGCAGCGTCGAGGAGACGCTTCGCCTCTTCGTCGTCGACGTTCAGCCACCGGTACGGCACCGCGTTCCGGGCGAGGAAGTCACGGGCCGCGAACGACGGCGCCGACCAGCGGTGACCGATCACCCGGGTCTCGTCGCCGGACGGCTCCGGGGTCGACTTCCACAGGTCGAGCATCGCGTCGACCACCGGATACAGCTTCTCCTCCGGCGGGTTCCACGGCTTGAGCAGGTAGTGGTCGAGGTCGACCACGTTGATGGCCTGGATCGCCGCGTCGGTGTCGGCGTACGCCGTCAGCAGCACGCGGCGGGCGAGGGGGAACAGGTCCATCGCGGCCTCGAGGAACTCGATGCCGGACATCTGGGGCATCCGGTAGTCGGCCAGCAGCAGGGCGACGGGCTCACCGCGGAGCTTCAGCTCCTTCAGCGCGTCGAGCGCCTGCGCCGGGTTCTCCGCCCGGACGATGCGATGATCCTCGCCGTACCGACGGCGGAGGTCACGGGCGATTGACCGGGAAACACCGGGATCGTCGTCCACGGTGAGGATCACCGCGCGGGTCGTTGACGCTGTCATGCCTCCTTCATACCAGCGGAACCGCACAAATCGGGATCGTTCATCCACAGGCCGAATCCGGTCCGCGGGGGCTGACGCGGACCGGATCGGCTCGTCCGGGGATCCGTGGGCTCTGTGGTGCCCGCGGAGCGACCCGTCAGGGGAGGGCGTCGAGGTACGGCGCGTGGTTGTTCTGGAACTCCCAGTTGTAGTAGTGGTCCCAGTTGATCGACCACGTCATCAGCCCCCGGAAGCCCGGTGAAGCGCCGCCGCGGAGGCTGTAGCCGCCGCAGTTCTGGCCCTTCACCAAGCAGTCGAGCGCCTGGTGCACGGCTGCCGGGGCGGTGTAGCCGTTGCCCGCGCTGACTGCTGCCGGGAGCCCGATACCGATCTGGTCGTCGCGCAGTCCCGGGAACGTCTGTCCGGTGTTCGCCACCGGGAAACCGGCCTTGACCATGTCGGTCATGGCGATGTGGAAGTCGGCGCCGCCCATGTTGTGGTACTGGTTGTCCAGCCCCATCACCGGACCGGAGTTGTAGTCCTGGACGTGCAGGACGGTCAGCGAGTCCCGCATCGCGTGGATGACCGGCAGGTACGAACCGGTCCGGTTGTCGCCGCCACCTGCGCCGCCGTAGAACTGGTAGCCGACCTGCACGAAGAACGTCTCCGGCGCCATGGTCAGCACGAAGCCGGACCCGTACTTCGCCTTCAGCGTCTTCAGCGCCGAGATCAGGTTGACGATGACCGGCGTGGTCGGGTTGCGGAAGTCGGTGTCACCGGCGTTCAGGTACAGCGAGTGCCCTTCGAAGTCGATGTCGAGCCCGTCCAGCCCGTAGCGGTCGATGATCGCGCTGACCGAACTGACGAACGCGTCCCGCGCCGCGGTGGTGGTCAACTGCACCTGTCCGTTCGCACCGCCGATGGAGATCAGCACCTTCTTCCCAGCGGCCTGCTTGGCCCGGATCGCCGCGATGAACTCAGCATCGCTCTCCACGTTCGGACACTCGCTGGCAGGACACCTGTTGAACCGGATGTCCCCGGACGTCACCGACGTCGGCTCGCCGAACGCCAGATCGACGATGTCCCACTGGTCCGGTACGTCGGCCATGCGCACATACCCGGATCCGTTCGCAAAGCTCGCGTGCACGTAGCCGATCAGCGCGTGCTTCGCCAGCCCGGTACTCGTGCAGCCTCCCGTCGTACCGCTGGTAGCTGCTGACCTCGCCGACTCACCAACGCTGTTGTACGCCGCCACCGTGTAACTGTGACTACTGCACGCGGCGAGCCCGCTGATGGTCGCCGTCGTTCCGGCGACGGTCTGGACGACGCTGGTGCCCTCATAGACCCGGTAACCGGTGACAGTGCCCGTCGCAGCCGGCCAGCTCAACGAGATGGCGGAGTTGGTCGCACTGGTGACAGTCGGCGTACCAGGAGCGGTCGGAGCACCCGGCGTACCGCCAGGACCATCCAGACTGAAGTCATCCGCCTGGTACGCCGGTTGCCCGTACCAGCCGTGCATATAGATCTGTGCGGACGTCTGACTCGCTCCGGTCGTGAAGGAGAGACTCAACTGCGTGAAGCTCGCCGCCGACGGCGTCCAGCTAGAAGGGCCACCTGTGACCCCGAGGTACACGTACGAACCGCGCACCCACCCCGACAACGTGTACGCCGTGTTGGGCTGCACCGACACGGTCTGACTGCACTGGGCATAGTCGGAACTCGTCACCGCGCCGTTCAACGCAAAGCCACCGCTGTGAGTCGGACTGCTGACCACGGACCCACCCGAGCAGCTCCAGCCACTCAGCGAACCGGACTCGAACCCCGGATTGCTCAGAATGTTCGCCGCCTGCGCCGGCACCGTGACACCGGCCGCCAGCAATACCCCGACCACCACAGCAAGCCACCGTGCACGCATAGAACCTCCTCGACGATGCGATTTAGTAGAGAGGTTCCATAAATCCACGTCAATGCATCACCGGCGGCGGGTATCCGACGCTGTCGGGATCCGGCCTACTGTGAGCGCGTGAGTGACATCGACTGGGGTCAAGGCACGTACGAAACGACGGCGGCCGACCTGTTGCCGGCCGCTCGCGAACTGGTGGACGCGGCGCAGCTCAAACCCGGCGAACACGTGGTCGACGTCGGCGCAGGCACCGGCAACGTCGCACTGCTCGCCGCCGACCTCGGCGCCCGCGTCACCGCCGTCGAGCCCGCCGCCCGGCTTCGCGAAGTCATCCAGGAGACAGCCGGCGCCCGCGACCTCACCGTCGTCGACGGTACGGCGGCGTCGATCCCGCTGCGCGACGGCTCCGCCGATGTGATCCTGTCCAACTTCGCCGTGATCTTCGCCCCCGACCCAGCCGCGGCGATCGCCGAACTCTCCCGCGTCGCCGCCCCGACCAGCCGCATCCTGCTCACCAGTTGGCTGCCCGGCGTGATGGGCAAGCTGGTCGGCGTCATTGTCGGCGCGGTCCGGGAAGTCACCGGCCAGAACCCAGCAGCCGGCCGCATCGACTGGCACGACCCTGCAGCCCTCACCACCCTCTTGGCCCCGCACGGCTACCAGGTCACCGCGACCACTCTCGAGCTCGAGGTGGTCACGCCGTCCGCGGAGAGCTACTGGGACACCCGCATCGCCAACCACCCACTCGGTGTCACGACCTTCCCCATCCTGGAACAAGCGGGCCGTCTCGACGACGTACGAGCCCGTTTCCTCCAGACGCTCGATGACAACTGGACCGACACAACCGGCCAGGTCCGCCTGCCCGCGCAGTACCTGTTGGCGACTGCCACCCGCTGATCGTTGGCAGATTTTCGCCAGCGGCCAGTGTCAGCCAAAACCGTGTAGCCGGAGCCACGGATTGGCAGGCTCTTCGGCGTCCGTGCTCGGGGGCGGGCGGCCGGGGCTACAGCCCACGGCCAGGACAACATGCCGTGGAGGCATCACGTGAACCATCCGAACCTGCGCAGGCGTGCCGCACTCTTGGCCGGCGCCGCGCTGATCACCACCGCCTTGGTGGCTCCACCAGGATCAGCAACCCCTCCCACCACCCCACAGGGCCGGTCGAGCTTCGCACCCGGCCGGTACGTCGTCACGCTGGCCGACAAGCCACTGGCGACGTACCAGGGTGGTGTGACCGGGCTCAAGGCCACCAAGCCGGCCGTCGGCCGCAAGGTCGAGGTCAACAGCAGCAACGGCAAGGCGTACAGGTCCTTCCTGACCGGTAAGCACGCACAGGTTGCTGCAGAGGTCGGCGCCAAGGTCGACCACGACTACTCGACCACGCTGAACGGCTTTGCTGCCTCGCTGACCTCCAAGCAGGTCAACGAGCTCAGCAAGACACCGGGCGTGGTGTCCGTCGTGCCCGACCAGCTGCATGTCGCGCTGGACGACCGCAAGTCGACCGACTTCCTCAAGCTGTCCGGCAAGAACGGCGTCTGGAACGCACTCGGCGGTACGGCGACCGCCGGCCAGGGCGTCGTTGTCGGCGTGGTTGACACCGGCATCTGGCCGGAGAGCGCGTCCTTGTCCGGTCCCAAGCTCGGTACGAAGCCGCCGACCGCGGCCGACCCGTACCGCCCGTACCTGTCCGGCTCGACGACCGTGATGGAGAAGGCCGACGGCGGGACCTTCACTGGTAGCTGCGAGGCCGGTGAGGACTTCACCGCCGACCAGTGCAACACCAAGCTGATCAGTGCGAAGTACTTCGGTGACGGCTGGCTCAACCTGGTCCCACCGGACCAGCGGGCCGACTACGTATCTCCCCGCGACGGCGAGGGCCACGGCACCCACACTGCGACCACTGCAGCCGGCCGGGCCAATGTGGATGTCTCCGTCGGCGGCGTCGGCTTCGGTACGGTCACCGGCGTCGCTCCGGCCGCCAAGATCGCCGTATACAAGGCACTCTGGTCAGGGAAGGACGGCCAGAACTCCGGCGGCCTCACCTCGGACATCCTCTCCGCCATCGACCAGGCGGTCGCGGACGGCGTCGACGTCATCAACTACTCGGTCGGATCGATCTTCGAGTCCGAGCACACCGATCCGATCCAGCTGGCGTTCCTGTCGGCAGCGTCGGCCGGTGTCTTCGTCTCCGCGGCCGGTGGCAACTCCGGACCGGACGCGTCCACGCTCGACAACACCTCCCCCTGGGTAACCACGGTCGGCGCGACCACAGTTGCGCCGTACGAAGGCACTGTCGTGCTGGGCAACGGCCAGAAGTACGCCGGCCTCAGTACGACGGTGGCCATGCCGTCCGGCAGCAAGCCGCTCGTCAGCCCGGCTGCGGTCAAGAACGCGACAGCCAGCGACGCGGACGCACTGCTCTGTATGGCGAACACGCTGGACCCGAGCAAGACGGCCGGGAAGATCGTCGCGTGTGAGCGAGGTGTCAACGCCCGGGTCGACAAGTCCGCCGAGGTGAAGCGGGCCGGTGGTGTCGGGATGGTGCTGCTCAACCTGTTCCCGCAGGACGTGGTCGGCGACTCCCACGCCGTACCGACCGTGCACGTGAACGCACCGGATGCCCTGTCGATCAAGGCCTATGCCGCGCAGGACGGTGCGACGGCTGAACTCGTACCGGGCAACACGACCAGCACCAAGACGCCGTACCCGCAGATGGCCGACTTCTCGTCACGCGGTCCTTCTCTTGCGAGCCATGGCAACCTGCTGAAGCCGGACATCGCTGCGCCGGGTGTGAACGTGCTGGCCGCTGTCGCACCACCCACGAACAACGGCCAGAGCTACGCGTTCCTCTCCGGTACGTCGATGGCCGCGCCGCACATTGCGGGATTGGCAGCGCTCTACCTGTCGAAGCACCCGGACTGGTCGCCCATGGCAGTCAAGTCCGCCCTGATGACCACCGCTGGGAACGTGCTCACTTCTACCGGGTCGGTCGACAGCAACCCGTTCGACGCAGGTGCCGGCGAGGTGCAGCCGTCCAAGATGCTCGATCCCGGTCTGGTCTACGACTCGGGTGACGCGGACTGGCTGGGTTACCTCGAGGGCAGCGGCGTCAACACCGGCACCGGAGTACCTGCGATCAACCCGAGCGACTACAACGCTCCGTCGATCGCTGTCGGCCAGTTGCTCGGCTCTCAGACCATCACCCGTCGCGTGACCGCTGTGACTCCGGGCCTGTACCGGGCGACGGTTTCCGTGCCGGGGATGAAGGCCGTGGTGACGCCGTCGATCCTGAACTTCACCGAGGCCGGTCAGACCAAGACGTTCAAGGTGAAGCTCACGCTGGACACCGGCGACTCCGGTGCGACCACGAGCGGTTGGCTGACCTGGCAGGGCGCTGGGAAGACAGTCCGCAGCCCGGTCGTCGCCGTACCGACGTCTGTCCTCGCTCCGACCGCAGTGTCCAGCTCGGGTGCCTCTGGCTCGGTGTCGTTCACTGCCACCTCTGGCAAGGCCGGTGCGCCGATCCGCTCGTACGGCGTGGTGTCCGCTCCGCTGGTCGCTGGCGCAGTGCCCGCGGGTGCTGCGGACGCCGATCTGCCGGACTACCCGGTGACGGCAACCGCACAGACCAAGGCGGTGCAGTGGAACATCAAGACGGTGGACCCGGCCGGCAGCATCTGGCTGGTGCTCTACAAGGTCGTGAACGGTCAGAAGCAGTTCCTGTCGTTCATCGGTGACGGTTCGAACCAGGCGTCGGCCAGCGTGCCCGCACCGTCCGCTGGGCTCTGGGGCGTTCTCGCGATCACGCTGTCCAACCCGCCGGGCGCAGACACGACGGAGTACACGATGCAGACCAACGTCGTGACCGCCTCGTCGGGCAACACGCTCAAGACGTCGCCTCCGGTGGCTCCGGCCGCGTTCAAGCCCTTCCAGGTCACTGCGTCCTGGTCGGGGCTGCCGACCGACAAGCGCTCGACCGGCTTCGTCGAGTTCCCGAACCGGGCCGGGACGGTGGTGACGATCAACTAGATCCAGCGGCGGCGGGCGGCCTGAACGCCCGCCTGGAACCGGGTCTGCGCGCCGAGTGCATCCATCAGCGCGCGGACCCGGCGCTGGGTCGTCCGCGGACTGATCCGCAACCGCCGGCTGATCATGTCGTCGGTCGCACCACCGGCCAGCAGCAAGAGGATGTCCCGGTCCGGTTCGGTCAGCGCCGGCACCTCACCGCTCGCGAGCAACGCGGGCATCGGGATCGCCAGCGCCCACAGCATCTCGAATGTCGCGATCAACCCGTCCAGCAGACCTGACGAACGGATCAGCAGGTTCGACTCGGCCGGCGCCCGCTTGGTCAGCCCGATCAACGCGGTGTCGTCGTCCCCCACAGCCATCTTCATCGGCACCTGCGCCAGCACCCGACTGACCTCACCGGCCGCCTGCAACTCCGGCAGCACGCCCATGATGTCCTCGGACTCGAACACCTCGGTCCCGTAGATCGCCCGGTACTCGATCCCGTCGGCCAGGCGATCCAGCTCGAGCTTCTGTTGCGTCGACGGCGGCGTGACGTACGGCGGCCGGTCCAGCACCCTGACCTCGCGACGAGACCCCCTCTGCAGCTCCTCGTACGCGCGCAGCAGCGTCGGCCCGTCCTCGATCAGCTCAACCTGATTCCCTTCCAGAACCGGCGTCCCGCGCCGCCCCCGCAGGTCATCGGCCACACTCCGCAACCGCGCCAACTGCACATCCAGTTCGTCGAGCGGATCAACCACCACCATCACCCCTCACCGACGCCAAACGCCCTCACACTAAACCGCGTCAACTAACTCTTGACAGCGTTGTCTCACAGACGCCGACAGACCCCGGCGTCGGCGCCGGGCGTGAACCGGGAGCGATCACGGGCCACAGCTGAAGCACGGCCAGAGTTTGCCGCAGCGTGAGCACCGCCCGTCCGGAGCTGAGACCGGGAGCCAGATGGTGGTTGTCGGTGCGGTCCGGTCGGGCGCTGCAGTCCGCCGGCTGAGCGTCGGGCCTGTGGACCAGTGAAGCTCGGTGCTGTCGCCGGTGCCGTGGGTGTCGAGGAGGGCGTCGACACCGTCGTCCCAGGTGGACGTGCCGCGCCGGGGAACGCGCCAGCGGACTGTGACCGCGCCGTCGGACCACTCCACGCCTTCGGCGAGGGTGGTGGTTCGGTGGACCAGGTGGAAGAGGCGGGCCTGTCGCTGCAGTGTGTTCACCGCTCCAGCCTCGTCCAGAACGCACTGTGCACAACAGGTGTGGGCTGTGGGCTGTGGGAACAGCCCACAGCCCACATGCCCTTGTTTTGTACGGTTTTTGTCGGCGAGGGCTTGTAGCGTCGCGGCACGCACCACATGAGCTCGAAGCGTGAACGGGGTGGTCCTGTGACAGACCTATCTACTCAGACGACTTTCGGAGCGCACTTGCGGCAGTCCAGGCAGGCGGCCGACCTGAGCCTGCGGCAACTGGCAGCCCGCGTCGGGTACGACCACAGCTACCTGTCGCAGGTGGAGCGCGGGCAGCGGCCGGGCTCTGCGGACCTGGCGCGGCTCTGCGACCGTGAGCTCGGCACCGGCGACCAGCTGACCGGCACCTTCGAGCGAAGGCCTCCCCGCACAGAGCGACAGACAGCCGACCCGTCCGAGCCGGCCTGGCAAGGGCTGGTCGCGGCTGACCAGACCATTGCCTTCGACGACTTCCGGAGTACTCCGCCGGCTGTGTTGCTGCCCGAGCTGGTGAGTGAGCTGCAGCTGCTGCAGGCCCGGGGCGTCGACGCAGTGCAGGTGGCCGAGCTGAGCATCCTGATCGCGGAGACCCTCACCGGGCTTGGCGAGCGACGTTCGGCGAGACGCTGGTGGTGGGCCGCCCATGCATCCGCGGTCGGCGACGGCGAGGCGCTGGTGTGCGCGAGGGAGGCAATCAGCGGTCTCGCCGAGCGGCGTCCGCTGCCGCCACTGCTGGAGCTGGCCGACAAAGCCGTGGCACAACAGTCCCCAAGCGCGGTGCCTCATGCAGCCCGCGCGTTGGTCCTGGCCGAGCTCGGGCGGAGAGAGGAGACGCAGCAGGCGCTGCAACTGCTGGTGGGCGTCGGCGATGAGACCGTCGTGACTGCCGCGCGGCCGACCGACTGGATGCCGTACCAGCTCCACTCGGCCGAGGGACGAGTGTGCGCGCGACTGGGTTACGGCGTGGCCGGCTGCGTACTGCTGGAGCGAGCCCGGGAGCTCTGCCCGGAGCACTGGATCGGCGAACGCGCCAGGATCGACCTCGCCCTGGCGGAGAGCCTGGCCGTCGCCGGTGAGGTGCCAGCTGGCCTGGCCACGGCACTGCGCGTCCTGGTCGAGCTGCCGGACGAGTGGCGCGACCTCTGGGTGGACGACGCTGCCGATCGGGTGCTCCGCGTCGTACCGGAGAGCGAGCGCGGTGCAGTCGAGCTACGGAGGCTACTGACCACCAAGGGCCGGAGTGTGGGCAGCGGGTCGAGCTGGAGGTGAGAGCAGGGGTAGCGTGCGGTGAGTGACAGGTGAACAGCGGACAACGGCAGTGGCAGACACGTGGGACTTCGCAGTCGAACTGCGCAGTGATCCGGCCGGCGCGGAGGCTCGGGCCGCCGTACTCGCGGAGCCGGCGTTCGGGCAGTCGTTCACCGACCACATGGTGGTTGCCAACTGGTCACTGGATCAGGGCTGGCACGACGCCAAGGTCACGGCGTACGCGCCGCTGAAGTTGAGCCCTGCGGCTGCTGTCTTCCACTACTCGCAGGAGATCTTCGAGGGACTCAAGGCATACCGGCACCCGGACGGCTCGGTGTGGGCCTTCCGCCCCGACCGGAACGCAGCCCGGTTCACTGCGAGCGCAGAGCGGCTGGCGCTTCCGCAGGTGCCGGAGGACGAGTTCGTCGCGGCTCTGCGCGCGCTCGTGACCGTGGACGAGGCCTGGGTGCCGTCAGCCGAGGCGAGCGAGACCAGTCTGTATCTCCGGCCGTACATGATCGCCACCGAGGCCGCACTGAGCGTCCGGCCGTCGCACGAGGTGCTGTTCGGCGTCATCGCATCACCGGCCGGTCCGTACTTCAACACCGGCCCCAAGCCGGTCTCCATCTGGCTGACGACCTCCACTATCCGGGCAACGCCGGGTGGGACGGGTGCAGCCAAGTGCGGCGGCAACTACGCGTCCAGCCTGGCCGGCCTGGCCGAGGCGGTGGCGAACGGCTGTGAGCAGGTCGCGTTCGTCGATGCGGTCGAGCACAAGTGGCTCGAGGAGATCGGCAGCATGAACATGTTCTTCGTGTACGCCGACGGCCGGATCGCGACCCCGCAACTGAACGGGTCGATCCTCGAAGGCGTCACCCGCGCATCCGTCATCGAGCTCGCCGCGGACCTCGGCCACCCGGTCGAGGAGCGCCGCGTCTCCGCCGACGAGTGGCGCGACGGCGTACGCTCCGGCGAGATCACCGAGGTCTTCGCGTCGGGCACCGCCGCCGTCATCACCCCGATCGGCCGCCTCGCGTGGCCCGACGGCGACCTGACCATCGGCGACCACTCGGTGGACTACGGCGTCGGCCCGGTCACCGCGAAGATCCGCTCCACGCTGCTCGACCTCCAATACGGCCGCACGCCGGACACCCGAGGCTGGCTCACGCGCCTCGCCTGATGCCGTTTGTCCCCGGCGCCGGTTAAGTTGGCGTCATGGCCGAGTCCAAGGGAAAGTCTCCGGCGATCGAGCTGGAGGTTGGCGAGCGGACGGTCCGGGTCTCGAACCCGGACCGCGTGTACTTCCCTGCCCGCGGCGAGACCAAGCTCGACCTGGTCAAGTACTACCTGTCCGTCGGTGACGGCATCGTCAACGCGCTCCGCGAGCGGCCGTGCATGATGCACCGGTTCCCCGAGGGCGTCGCGGGCGAGAAGGTGCACCAGAAGCGGCTGCCGCACGGCGCGCCGCCGTGGATGGAGACGGTCCGCGTCAAGTTCCCGCGGTACAACCGGACCGCCGACGAGCTGTGCGTCACCGAGATCGCACACGTCGCGTGGGCGGTGCAGATGTCGACGGTCGAGTTCCACCCGTGGAACTCCCGCCGCGCCGACACCGAGAAGCCCGACGAATGGCGCATCGACCTCGACCCGATGCCCGACTGCCCGTTCGATCGGGTGCGCCGGGTCGCACACACCGTCCACGAAGTGCTCGACGAGCTCGGCGCGGTCGGCTACCCGAAAACGTCCGGCGGCAAGGGCATCCACATCTACGTCCGGGTCGAGCCGGCGTACGGCTTCTCCGACGTACGGCGTGCGGCGCTGGCGTTCGCGCGTGAGGTCGAGCGACGTACGCCGGATGACGTGACCACCACCTGGTGGCGCAAGGACCGCGACCCGAAGAAGCTGTTCGTCGACTACAACCAGAACGCCCGCGACCACACGATCGCCAGCGCGTACTCCGTCCGCGGCAACCCCGAAGGCACGGTGTCGACGCCGATCCACTGGGACGAGATCGACGACGTGAACCCGAAGGACTTCACGATCGCGACTGTCCCGGCCCGCTTCGCCGAGCTCGGCGACCTGCACGCCGGAATCGACAACGACGTCTACTCGCTGGCGACACTGATGGAGTGGGCAGAGCGGGATGAACGCGAAGGCGCCGAGGAACCGCCGGAGGACTAACCCACCAGCCCGTGATGCAGCAGATTGGTGAGCGTATCGACGGCCTGCTCGTCCGGGATCGTCTTTCCGTTGGCCGGGTTGACCACCAGCCAGGTGTAGGCGAAACCCTCCATCAGCGCGTTCATCGCCGAGATCGCAACCAGCGGATCCGCGGGTGGATTGGGCAAGTGAGAGAAGTGCTCGATCATGTGCTGGTCGTCGTCGGCCATGATCCGCTGCAGCCGCAGCCCGAGCTCCGGGTCCACCATCGCGGCCTGCTTGACCGCGATCATCTCCGGCAGATGCGCCTGGTAGAAACGCCAGAACGCTTCCACATGCCAGCGCACCGCTGACAGCTTGCTGAAGTCGGCGTCGTGGCCGGCGACATCGACGACTGCCTCGTCGGCCTCCAGCAGCATGTCCTTGAGCAGCGCCTCGAGCAGCTCTTCCTTGCCCGCGAAGTGGTTGTAGAACGACCCCGTCGCGCGGCCCGCCGCCGCGGTGATGTCGGTGATCTTCGTGTTCAGGTATCCGCGCTCGGCGAAAACCTCGCGTGCGGCCTGCTTGAGCGCCACCTCGGTCCCGGCCGCCCGTTGCCGGCGGCTCACCGTGTCCGTCACGACAACCTCCTTGACATCGAACCTTAGCCAGGCTCATACTGAATCTGAATTCAGTGAATCATAATTCAGTCAAGGAGACCACTATGAACGTCCTGATAGCGGGTGCCGGACCGACCGGACTGACCCTGGGCATCGAGCTGGCCCGGCGCGGGATCGCGGTCCGCGTGATCGACAAGGCCACCGAGTACTTCGACGGATCGCGCGGGGACGGCCTGCAGCCGCGGACCCTGGAGGTGTTCGAGGACCTCGGCGTACTCGACCAGGTGCTGGAGCAGAGCATCACGATCCCGCTGATGAAGATCTATCTCGACGGCGAGCTGGTCGGCGAGCGCCGGATGGCCGAGCCCGTCGACCCCACCCCGGACATCCCGTACCCGAACGCCCGGATGCTCGGCCAGTCGCGGACCGAGAAGATCCTGCGCGACAAGCTCGCGGAGTACGGCGTGAACGTCGAGCTCGACACCGCGATCGTCGGCTTCACCCAGACCGGCGACTCGGTCACCGCCGAGCTGTCCACCGGCGAGACCGTCGCGGTCGACTACCTGGTCGGCGCGGACGGCGGCAAGAGCTTCGTCCGCAAGCAGCTGGGGATCGCGTTCGAAGGCACGACCGACGAGTCGATCCGCACTCTGCTCGGCGATGTAGCGGCCGACGGGCTCGACCACGAGGTCGGCTACTGGTTCGCAGGCAAGGACAACCCGATGGCAGGGATCGCTATGACCCCGCTGAGCGGCGGCGACCAGTTCCAGTTCGGCGCGCCGCTCGACGCGGACGATGCCGACACCTCGATCGAGGGCCTGCAGGCGCTGGTCGACAAGTACGCCGGCGCCGGTACTGCGAAGCTCCGCGACCTGACCTGGTCGACCGTGTGGCGGCCGAACGTGCGCCTGGCCGCGAAGTTCCGGGTCGGCCGCGTCTTCATCGCCGGCGATGCCGCCCACGTGCACCCGCCGACCGGCGGCCAGGGCCTGAACACCGGCGTCCAGGACGCGTACAACCTCGGCTGGAAGCTGGCGGACGGTCGCGAAGAGCTGCTGGCGACCTACGAGACCGAGCGCCGGACCAACGCGATGCGGGTGCTCGGGATCAGCGAGGAGCTGATGCAGAAGCACGTCGACGGCGACGAGTCGGCGATGGAGCGCGGCGAGAACACCCGCCAGCTGGACGTGTCGTACCGCGACCCGTCGGACGGCCGCCCACTCGTCTCCGGCGACCGCGCTCCCGACGCTCCGCTGATCGATGCCTCCGGCAACAAGGTCCGGCTCTTCGAGCTGTTCCGCGGCCCGCACGAGACCCTGCTGCGCTTCTCCCCCACCACTGCGTCGGACCATCCGCACGCTGTCGAGATCACCTCACCGGAAGCGTTCGCGATCTATCACGCGCAGCCGGGCGACGAGATCCTGATCCGTCCGGACGGTTACCTCGCTTAGGATTTTCGGGTGCAGACCCTGGATGCAGCCGCCGCCTACGATCGTGCCGTCGAGCTGGCGACACGAGGGCGGCGGCAGATCCTCGGGATCACCGGGGCGCCGGCGGCGGGCAAGTCGACGTACGCCGAGCAACTGGCCGCGAAGCTGAGCGCCGACGGTCATCAGGTCGCGCTGGTGCCGATGGACGGCTATCACCTCGCGCAGTCGGTGCTCGAAGACCTCGGCCTCGCCGGGGTGAAGGGCGCGCCGCATACCTTCGACGGCTACGGCTTCGTCGCGTTGCTGAGGAGGCTGAAGGAATCGCCGGACGAGCAGATCTGGGCGCCGCGGTTCGACCGCAGCATCGAGGACTCGATCGCCGCGAGCATCGGCATTGCTCCTTCAGTAACCCTGGTTGTGACCGAAGGCAACTACCTGCTCCTCGACGAATCGCCTTGGACCGGTCTCCGCACGCTGATCGATCAGTGCTGGTACGTCGAGGTGGCCGAGGGCTTGCGCCACGCACGACTCGAGGCCCGCCACCGTTCTTTCGGCAGATCAGCCGAGGAAGCACACGAACGCACGTACGGCTCCGACGAACGCAACGCGCACCTGATCGCGGCCACCGCACAGGCGGCCGACGCGATCATTCACCCTTGACGCACACCCGCTCGATGAACGCGGCAACGCCGTCCAGGTAGAGCTGCAGACCGAAGTCGAAATCGGCCTCGTTGTCCTCCTCGAAGCTCCCGACCTCGTCGAACACGCCGGCCTCGACCGTCCGCGCGACCGCCGGATAGACCCGCGGATCCGCGACCCGCCGCAACGTCGCGCCGAACCGCTGAAACGCGTCCGGGTTGTCCGCGTAGCCCGCCGCCAGGTCGAACGCCATCCGGATCTCGCCCTGCACGTAGGTGATGAGCCCCATCACGACGCCGACCTTCGCCTCCTCCGGCAGACCGGTGTCCTTCAGTACGCCGAGGGCCGAGTCGAACCACGCTAGGTTGTTCGGACCGGCCGGCGGACCCGAGATCGGCACCTTCGCGTACCACCTGTGCCGCCGGATCGCCGTCAGTACGCCGTCGGCCCAGAACGTCAGCCCGGTCCGCCAGTCGACGCCCTCCGGCATCGGCTCCGGTCGCTCGAGCGCGGCGTCCGACATGATCACGAGCAGCTCGTCCTTGCTCTTCACGTGCCGGTAGAGCGCCATCGTCGAGTTGCCGAGCCGCTCGGCGACGCGAGCCATGGAGACGGCGGCCAGATCCTCGGCGTCGGCGATCTCGATCGCGGCGCCGACGATGTCGTCGAGCGTCAGCGACGGCTTCGGCCCGCGCCGCGGGGTCTCCCGCAACCGCCACATCGCCGCGACATCGGCCGGCAGCTCATCGTTCTCCACCGGGTCAGTTTAGGGCTTGCGTCGCAGTACTGCGTACCTTCTACGCTATTTAGCGTATTCGATACGCAGTAAGGAGGGGACGATGATCGTCGAGGCAATCGGACTGCGGAAGTCGTACGGCGCGAACGAGGTGCTGACCGGGGTCGACTTGAGCGTCGAGGAAGGTTCGGTGCTCGCGCTGCTCGGCCCGAACGGCGCCGGCAAGACCACGGCGGTACGCATCCTGACCACGCTGACCAAGCCGGACTCCGGTACGGCGACGATCGCGGGGTACGACGTACTGCGCGAGCCGGCCCGGGTCCGCGGGGCGATCAGTCTCACCGGGCAGTACGCCGCGGTCGACGAGAACCAGACTGGTCGGGAGAACCTGGTGATGGTCGGCCGGCTGATGCATCTGGGCCGGCGGGCCGCACAGCGTAGTACGGCCGAGCTGCTGGGGCAGTTCGGGCTCACTGACGCGATGGACCGGCGCGTGAAGACGTACTCGGGGGGTATGCGTCGGAAGCTCGACCTGGCGATGAGTCTGATCGCCCGGCCGCAGGTGATCTTCCTGGACGAGCCGACCACCGGACTGGATCCGGCCAGCCGTTCGGCGATGTGGGACGCGATCGTCGAGCTGGTCCGCGGCGGTACGACGATCCTGCTCACCACGCAGTACCTGGAGGAGGCGGACCGGCTGGCGGACCGGGTCGTGCTGCTCGACCACGGCCGGATCGTGGCGAGTGGTACGGCGGATGCGCTCAAGACCCAGATCGGTGGCGAGCGGATCGAGCTGCGGTTCTCGGACGAGGTACAGCTGCTGAAAGCGACCGGAGTACTGGACGGGGTCGCGAACGAGTTGGTGCTGAACGTGCCGTCGGACGGTACGGCGGCTCATCTCCACCACGTGCTCGACGTACTCCGGGACAACGGACTGGAGCCGGAGCGGGTCTCGTCCCACCGGCCGACGCTCGACGACGTGTTCCTCGCTCTGACGGCCTGAGGGGTTTGCTGATGTCACATCAGGGAGTTGTCGCCGCCTGCTCGGACGCGGCGACCATGATCGACCGCAGTGTGCGGCTGGCGCGGCGCAACGTCGACACGTTGTTCGCCTCGATCCTGTTGCCGTTGCTGATGATGGCGCTGTTCGTCTACGTGTTCGGCGGCGCGATCAACACGGGGACGGAGTACGTCAACTACGTCGTACCGGGAATCCTGCTGCTCACTACCGGGTACGGCGCCGCGTCGACGGCGATGGTCGTCGCCGACGACATGAACAGCGGGATGATCGACCGGCTGCGGTCCCTGCCGATCCACCGCTTCGCCGTACTCACCGGACACGTGGTCGCGAGCGTGGCGCGCAACGCCGCGTCGACGGCGATCGTCATCCTCGCCTCACTGGCCATGGGGTTCCGCCCAGCCGGCGGAGTAGTCGACTGGCTCGCGGCTGTTGGCCTACTGCTGCTGTACGTCGTCGCGCTGTCCTGGCTGGCTGCGGGGCTCGGTGTCATCGCCAAGTCGGTGGAGTCGGCCAGCACTCTCAGCTTCTTCATGCTGTTCCTGCCGTACCTGAGTAGTGCGTTCGTGCCACCGGAGTCGATGCCGTCGTGGTTGCAGCCGGTCAGCGAGCACCAGCCGATCACTCCGGTCATCGAGACGATCCGCAGCTTGCTGATCGGGACACCGATGGGCAACAGCGGTCGAGCCGCGCTGGCCTGGTGTTCCGGTCTGCTCCTGTTCTCGGTTGTGCTGGCGACCTCGCTGTACCGCAGACGCAACAGCCGCTGAGCGCAGGACTCGGACCGTTCGGCGAAGGTTTGGCGGTGAAACGACCGGGCGTGACCCCTTGGTCGCGTTAACGTCAAAGTCCCCCCCAACGTGTGGTGGTCCCACTCCCCCCGGGACCCACACGGACGAGCGCCCCGATCACTGATCGGGGCGCTTTGTTTTCCAGATTTTTCTTGGCGACGGTGTCGAATCCGGCCCACCTTGTCCGACGTATCAGTAAGAGCGACCAAGGGAGAGGGTCAGAATGAACATCACCACCGACACCCGGAACATGATCATCAACATGCTGGCCGAGGGCAGCCCGGTCTGGTACGTCGCCGGCATGGTCAAGATGCGCAACCACGACGTCTACGCGGTCGGTCGAGAAGCCGGCTATCCGGACAAGGCGCAGCTGCGGCGAGCCGTCTGGGCCGCCCGGAACCGCGCACTGCAAGCTGCCTGACCACCTGTCCCAGGCCGCTCGAGCCGCTGCCTGCCCCCGACGAGGGGCGGACAGCGGCTTTTGTCATCTCAGATTGCGACCGCTCACCCGCGTCGCGACCGCTAGCATCGGTCCCGGTCCCATCGATCCAGCGGAGGAAGCCTGATGATCTTCATCACCGCCAAGTTCCGGGTGAAGCCTGAACACGCCGACAACTGGCCGTCCATCACCGCCGACTTCACCACTGCGACCCGCTCCGAGCTGGGCTGCCTGTGGTTCGACTGGTCCCGCTCCCTCGACGACTCGAACGAGTACGTCCTGGTCGAAGCGTTCGCCGACGACGACGCCGCCACTCACCATGTCACCTCGGCCCACTTCAAGGCCGCCCAGGAGCACCTGCCTCCGCACCTGGTCGAGACGCCGCGGATCGTGAACTTCAAGCTGCCTCAGGATGACTGGTCCGAGCTCGGCGAACTCGCCGTGAAGTAACCAGCACCACAACGGCCAGGCACAGTACGACGAGGACGAGCAGGGCCGCCCACGGGATGCTCCAGGCGTGGGCGGTCGCAGTGACCGTGTCGAGCGTGCCGGTCGAGCCGGCCGCATCGGTGAGGAGCGGGAGCAGCGTGACGGTTCCCGTCTCGCGGATGAGCGGCCTGACTCCGTCGACCTTCGCGGAGACCTTCCAGCTCTCACCCGGGAGTAGCTGAGGCGTGTCGTCGACGTGGGCCGACCCGACTCGGCCGGCCCCGAACAGTCCGACCAGCGACGTCGACGGGCGCGCGGCGAGGATTGCGTTGCCGGTGTTGCGGATCGTGTAGGTGACGGTGGCGTCGGCCTTCGCGAACGGGACCGCCGTACCCGAGTAGTGGATCTTGACGTCGTCGACCGACACGCTCGGCTCGAGTGCGCCACTCACTCGCACCCGGATCCGGATCGCCAGGCGGCGGTCCACATCACCGCTCTGCTTCAACGACGTGACAATCCCGCCCAGGTGGTCGCCGGGTGTGGCGCCGGCCGGGACGGCGAGGGTGAACGGTACCTGGAGCGACTTGCCAGGTTGGATGGTCACCTGCGCGCTGGGCGTGTGGACCCACGTCCCCACACCGGTCGACTTGGCGTCGTCGGTGAGGAGATCGAGCCGTCCGTCGTCCGTGGTGAACCCGTCAGCGGCGTACACCCCGAGCGTGAGCGGGGTCTTGCTGCTGTTCGCGACGACGAGGGCGTCTTGGACCTCGCCGCCGGGGTCGACCGTGTAGCTGTAGTTCTGCCGATCGGACCCGAAGCTGTTGGCCGCCGTACTGACCGACCAGGGGACGTCGTCGGCAGCAACGGCCGTCCCGGCACCGGTCATCACACCGACCGCTGCCAAGAGTGTCGCGAGTAGTCCGCGCATGGGGTCCTTCCGAAATGAGGAGATCGGGATGGGCGCCTCCTGACGCCCACCCCGATCGGATTGGTCAGGTCAGCTCACACTGGTGAGCGTCGTGACGCCCTTCTGGTTCTTGCTGACCGTCCAGTCGTGGCCGCCCGGGTGACCCCAGGAACCGTGGCCGTGGCTGTTGTACGGACGGATGGTCACCTTGTCGACCAGCGAGCCGACCGGCTTGGCCGGGCTGGCGCCGCTGTTCGGGCCGCACCAGGAGACCTTGCCGAGCTCGACCGCCGCGTTCGGGGCCGCGCAGGTGCCACTGCGGACGTTCTCGACCACGAGCTTGTCCTTGCGCACCTCCACCTTGACGTAGGTCCGCACGTGCTCCTGGTTCTCCACCGAGTTGGCCCAGTGGTTCTTCGGGTTCAGCGGGTCCGGACCGTAGTTCGGGTCCTTGGTGGTGTCCGGCGCGGTCAGGTCGTAGTACTTCGACCCCGACGCCGAGTCGGCCGTCACGTAGATGACACCGCCCGGTCCCTGCACGACCTGGGCCGCGCCCGGCTGCTCGGCCGCGTTCGCCTTCTTGCCGTTCTTGATCACGTAGCTGCGCGAGTAGCTGTGGTCGTGGCCCTGCAGCACCAGATCGACGCCGAGCTTCGAGAACGCGGTCGGGAAGTCCTGACGGCGTACCTGGTTGTCGGAGTCGTTGGCGTGGTCGGCCGGCGAGTAGATCGAGTGGTGGTACACGAGCACCGTGTACTTCGCCTTGCTGCCGTGCGCCTTGACCACCTTCGAGACGTAGTCGAGGTGCGCGGCGTCCGCGCCGTTGGCGTAGGCGTTGCTGTTCAGGTCGATGAACAGCACGTCCTTGTAGAGGTACCAGTAGTCGCCACCGGACTGCGTGCTCGAGTCGCCCTGGTAGAAGGCGGCCGAGCGGTCGGTGTTCGGCGTCCAGAAGTGCTGCTCGTAGGCCTTGCCGCCGACGTCGTGGTTACCGATGGTCGCGGCCCACGGGTACTGGCGGAGCTTGTCGGGCGCCAGGAACGCGTTCCACATCGTCTCGGTGTTCGCGACCTCGACCTGGTCACCACCCGACACCAGCAGCTCGGCGCTGGGGTTGGCGGTGAGGGCGACGTTCACGGTGTCCAGCCAGCCGGCGCCGTCCTTGGCGACGTCGCCGGACGAGCCAATCTGCGGGTCGCCGAAGAACAGGAAGTTGAAGTCGCCGTTGAAGGACTGCGTCTTGAACGAGTACGTCGGCGACCAGTTGCCGTCGCTGCCGACCCGGTACGAGTACGACGTGTACTGGCGCAGGCCGTCGATCGTCGCGTGTCCGTTGTAGCCGCCGTTGACCTTGTTCGCCGCCACGGTCGCGGAGTACGTCGCGGTGTGCCGCGGGAACTTGCCGTGGACGACCTGGCGAGTGGGAGCGACCTGCACGAACTGCTTCGCACCGGTCGGGGCGTACCAGCTGACGACGCGCTGCGACTCCTTCGCGCCGACGCCGAGGACGATGCCGGTCGGAGCTGATCCGGCGGTGGTGGCCGTCGTACTGGCGGCAGCCTGGCCCACACCTCCGAACGCCGTTGCGGTCGCGACGACCGCCACGGTGAGGCACGCGGCCACGCGGGACCGTGCCCGGTTGATGAGCTTCATCGAGTGTCCGTCCGTTCTGATGAGCGGGTCGGAAGAGACCCAGGCTGAATGTCTCCCTGGCCGATGTAATTAAGGTGAACCGTGGTTTACGTCTTGCTCTAGAGCCGCTGTACGAACCACACCAGTCCCGCGACGGTCACCCCGGCGGCGATCGCCCCGGTCGTCCACAGCGCCACGGTCGGCGCGCGATGACGCAGTACGGCGAGCAGCGGGAAGGTGATCGCGATCAGCCCCAGCTGGACGGTCTCGATGCCGACATTGAACACGAGCAACGACCACAGCAACGTCCACGACCAGGCTTGCTGGATACCGAGCGCTCCGGCGAAGCCGATCCCGTGGACCAGGCCGAAGCAGAAGACGACCCCGAGCCGGGTCCACCCGGCCCGGTCGAGACTCAGGTGACTGCGACTCTCGGTCTCGAGATCGGTCGCGAGCCGGCCGCGCCGCCAGAGCCGCCACAGATGCCAGCCGGCAACGACCGCGATGGACAGCGCGATCACCGGCTCGATGAAGGACGGCGACACGTGGACGACGCCGAGCGCGGCCAGGATGAAGGTGACCGAGTGGGCGAGCGTGAAGGTCGTTGCCGCGAGCACGATTTCTCGCAGCCGACGCGATCCGGCGATCAGCGCGAGCAGGAACAGGATGTGGTCGAGCCCGGTGAGCAGGTGTTCGGCGCCGAGCCGGAAGAACTCCCAGAAGCGTTCGGTCCACGCCTGATGGGTCGAGAACGACGGATGCGCCGAGTCGAGCGCGCTGCTGCCCTTCTGCAGGTCCAGGTCGTAGGTGACGATCGTCTTGGTCCCCTTCACATACGTCTCGCTGTCGGGGAACAGACCGCTGCGCACCTCGTGTGCGTCTGCCTTCGGGCACCCGTAGTCGAGCACCAGGAACGCGTACGGGACGCCTTCACGCTGCTGAATGGTGAAGTCGCCTTGCTGCGTCGGCGTACACGCCTGACCGTCGGCCTTGATGTCGAAGCGCTGGGTGACGTACTTCAGGACCGATGCGTCATGTGCGGCCAGCGCTTGCGCCTGCTTGGTCGCGTCGCCTGCGTCGAACGCCGCCGTACCTGCCTTGAACAGCGGATCGTCCTTCTCGTAGTCCGCTGCGGACACGACGAGCAGGTCGTACTCCAGTCCGAGCTGGGCGCGCACGTGACCAGTCGCCGGCGCGGACAGATCGACGTACACGGTCGAGCTGAATCCATGGGCCTGGGCAGGCACGACACTCAGCCAGAGAGCCACCACAAGAAGGGCACACCGCCCAAGACCTCGCATGGCTCGCACGCTGCACCCGACCAGTGAACACCGGACAACCCCCAGGCGAACGCTGGCCGTCTCGCCACTTCGAAGTCGACGCCATGAGGTATGAAGGGTTCCGGCCTGATCACCTCACCCCGGAGACGATCCTTTGCCCGTACGACGCCGGTCGGCCTGCGCGCTCGCCACCGTCTTCCTGCTGGCCGGCTGCAACTCGTCCGACGAGTGGTCCCAGCCACACGCCGTACCGGCCCCGGTCGGTGCCCTCGGCAGTGGTTTCGTCGACCCGTCCGCGCCGCCGTCTCCGGAGGCCACGATCACGCCGAGCCCCGGCTCGTGGGACGACGTCCATCCGGGGAAGGGCTATCGGGTGGTGCTGCTGACCGCCGGAACCGACGCGCAGACGAAGACCCTGGTCACCGCCGTCCATGACTGGGCAGCCGCGGAGAAGGTCAGTCTCAAGACCGTCACCGCGGATGCACCGAGCCAGTACGTCGACAAGGCAACCGAAGCGATCAAGCTCGCACCGGACCTCATCATCAGCGCAGGCAACGCGCTCGTCGACCCGTTGGCCGTCATCACTGCCAACCACCTCGACCGGCAGTTCCTGGTCATCGGCGCCGAACTGGCCGAACCCACGGCGAACGTCACCGCGGCGACCTGGGCCGGCGCCTCGTACCGCGGCGAAGGTCTGGGCACCTCGACGAGCTTCGACCCGGCGTCGTTCACCCCGGCCCACGCCGACGCAGCCCTCCGAGCCGGTGCCGCGGCAGTCCTCTCCCGCCACACCGGCATCGTCATCTGGATCTCGTGACGTCAGCGGACGAGCGCCTGTCCGAGCGGAAGCGCCTTACCACCCGTCGCTTGCGAGGCCGAGCTGAAGAACAGATAGACACCTACTGCGGCGAAGACGAACACCACCACACCGGCAACCTTCAGCGTGCCCGCTGACTGCTGCAGCGTGCCGATCAGAACTAGCACCAGGGCAAGTTCGATCAGCGCGAAGAGCACTGTGTAGGCCATCGGCAGCCGGAGTGTGGCCAGGGTCAGCATCCCGACCACCACCAGCCACGAGATCACGTAGAGGCCCTGCGTATGGAGTGCGTCCCCGGCAGCGATAGCGAACCAGTTGTGCGTCAGGCCGAGCACGAGCGTCGCGTAGCTCAGCCAGAACCCGGCGAAGATGCCGAACACTCCGGCCACGGCGCTCTGCCCGAGAGCCGCCGACCAGATTGCCGCGACCAGCAGACCCACGCTGGTTGCCGCGACGATGATCGGGAGCGAAGCCCCGACCCCCGCAGCAGATACGTAGCCGACAAGCACGAGACCGAGCGCGACCGACCCGACGATGAAGCTGGGCAGACCGATCAGGGCCGGGTCTCCGGTCACAGCCGGGGCGGCTTCGGCAGGTAGTTGTTCTTGGAGGCTGTGGGCATCGGCATCGATAGTGGTCATGGCGAGCTCCTTTCCGGGGTGCGTCCCCGGCTGTGATCAGTCTCACCACCTGCTGCCGTCCGGTATGTCTCGATTTGAGAGGCGGCTCAGCGGGGCTGTCTCAAGATGAGATCAGCGCCGTGCTGCTGCGATGTGACCATCCGTTAGGTACCGGTGCGCGCCCTTGGTGCCGATCGAGTCACCCGCGTGGCCGATGAGAACGGAGTACCGATGAAGGCTCTCGTGTACCACGGACCTGGCCAGAAGGCATGGGAAGAGGTCCCGAATCCCGCGATCAAGGACCCGACCGATGCGATCGTCAAGGTCGAGGCCACCACCATCTGCGGCACGGACCTGCACATCCTCAAGGGGGATGTTCCCGCCGTCACCGACGGCCGGATCCTCGGCCACGAAGGAGTCGGTGTAGTCACCGAGGTCGGCTCCGGCTGCAAGAACGTGAAGGTCGGCGACCGGGTCATCATCTCCTGCATCAGCAAGTGCGGGACATGCGACTACTGCAAGGCCGGCCTGCCCTCGCACTGCAAGACGCTCGGCGGAATCGGCTGGATCTTCGGGCACCTCATCGACGGGACGCAGGCCGAGTACGTGCGCGTGCCGTACGCCGACAACGGGCTGATCCCGCTCCCAGAGGGCGTCTCGGCCGAAGCGGGCACGATGCTGAGCGACATCCTCCCCACCGGCTACGAGATCGGCGTACTCAATGGTGCCGTGAAGGCCGGGGACGTCGTCGCCGTCATCGGCGCCGGTCCGGTCGGACTCGCGGCGATCATGACCGCCAGCACAGCCGGCGCGTCGGCCGTTATCGCCGTCGACACCAACAAGTTCCGGCTCGATCAGTCGCGTGATTTCGGCGCGACCGAGACCCTCGAAGTCAGCTCCGGCCAGGACGTCGCGGCAGCACTACGCGAGCTCAGCTCCGACGGGCTCGGCGTCGATGTCGCCATCGAGGCGGTCGGCCTCCCCGGCACCTTCGGCACAGCCCTCGAGTCGGTCCGCCCCGGCGGCCACGTCGCCAACGTCGGCGTCCACGGCGAGAGCGTCCAGTTCCCGATCGAGCGGCACTGGATCAACAACCTCACCATCACCACCGGCCTGGTCAACGCCATCACCGCCCCCGAACTCCTCGAAGACATCAAGGCAGGCACCATCGCCCCCGAGAAGTTCATCACCCACCACTTCACCTTCGACCAGTTCGACGAGGCCTACAACACCTTCACCAACGCCGCCGAACAAGAAGCCCTCAAGGTCATCATCACCCAGTAACCCCAGACAAAGGCGAAGGCCCGGACCTGATGGTCCGGGCCTTCTGTGGTAGCGGGGGCAGGATTTGAACCTGCGACCTCTGGGTTATGAGCCCAGCGAGCTACCGAGCTGCTCCACCCCGCGCCGTTGTGTCTTTAGTTTAGAGGATCGGGGCTGAGCAACCAAATCGGTTCCCGGAGTGCCGAAATCCTGTGTTCGGCGGGGGCGGATCGGCGTACCTTCCGAGTATGTCCCGACACGTCATCCGTCCGTTCGAGGAGGCGGATCTGGCAGCCGCCGCCAGTCTGCTCGCCCAGCGGCATCGGGAGCACCGCAAGCGTCACCCTTTGCTTCCGGCGGACTACGAAGACGAGCGACTTGCGCTCGTCGAGGTGACCGCGGCCTGGGAGAGCGAGGGCGCGTCCGGCGCGGTCATGGTCGAGGGCGGCGAAGTCACCGGTTACCTGCTCGCCGCGCCCAAGCCGTCGGCGGTCTGGGGTCCGAACATCTGGGTCGAGGCGGCCGGTCACACCGTCCGCGAGCCGGAACACATTCGCGACCTGTACGGCGCCGCCGCCGAGCAATGGGTCGACGACGGCCGCATCGCGCATTACGTGCTGGTGCCCGATGATGCCGAGCTGATCGATGCCTGGTTCCGCCTGGCGTTCGGCTCGCAGCACGCGCACGCGGTCCGCCCGGTGCCGGACACTCCGTTGCCCCCGGCACGCGATCTCGTCGTACGCCGTGCTGCCCGCGCGGACATCCCGGTACTCGCGGAGCTCGATCTCGTCCTGCCCCAGCACCAGGGTCTGTCGCCGGTGTTCTCGTCCGGGGAGATCCCGACGCTCGAGGAGGCGGTGGCGGACTGGGAGGAGTCGATCGACGACCAGGACTACGCGACCTTCGTTGCCGAGTACAACGGTCAGGTCATCGGGTCCGCGGTGGGTTGTTCGCTGGACAAGTCGAGCGCGCACAACGGGCTGGCCAAGCCGGACAATGCCGGCTTCCTCGGGTTCGCCGCGGTACTGCCGTCGGCGCGTGGGCTCGGCGCCGGACGTGCGCTGGGCGAGGCGGTGCTGCAGTGGTCGGCTGACACCGGCTACACGTCGGTCGTGACCGACTGGCGGGTGACGAACCTGTTGTCGTCGCGAGCTTGGCCCCGGCTCGGGTTCCGGCAGACGTTCCATCGCTTGCACCGACTGATCGGCCACTGATTCCGGCGTTGTCCACAGGATCGAATTCGCGTGTCCTGGCACGTGCCGATCGCGGCATCTTCTTGGGCGTAAGGCGTCTCGCAGCAGGCGAGGCGCCCTCTTCCCCAGGAGGCAGTCATGTCGCGTTCACCGCTTCGTTCCCGAGTCGTGCCGTCCGCCCGTCGTATCGTGATCGGGAGCGCGGTCGTCCTGGCCTCACTCGGGCTCTCGACGACCGTGCCTGCCTCAGCAACTTCGACGTACTCCGCGGCATCTCCATCGACCGAGCAGAGGGCTGGCACCTTGGACGGCTTCGTGATCGAGAACCTTCCCGACGGCATCGGCACGCCGAGCGACTTCGAGTACGAGTGGGAGGACGTGTCCTTCCACAGCCGGGTCTGGGAGACCGGCCCGGATCCGGACGGGGCGTACAAGGTCGACCTCACGGTCAAGACGATCCGCGGCGAGAAGCTCACCGATCTCGAGGCCCTGAAGGACTTCCTCGTCGAGTACGAGGAGAAGGAGCCGGGTTCCTGGCAGCTGACCCCGGTCAAGGTCGGTGGGTACGACGGCCTGTTCTCCGGCGACGAGGTGTTCTACTTCGTCGCGCCGGGTGTCGCGGCCGAGGTGACGATCGACCACGAGCGCTTCACCGACGAGGACGTGCTCGACACCGCGGCGGGCTTCCATCCGGAGTCCACCACCTGATGCCCTAGGCAACGGAACGGGGCGGCGACCCCGACTGTTGTCGGTGTCGCCGCCCCGGGAGTCACCCTGTGGCTCAGCCTGTCGGTGAGGTCGTCGGCGTCGATGCCGGCGGACTGGCCGGGGTCGACGGGGCGCCGGACGGCTTCGTGGTCGGCGTCGGACTGGTTGCTGCGGCAGCTGCCGCAGCCTTGTCCAGCGCAGCCTTCATCTGGTTGACGTTCGCCTGGTAGCCCGCGAGATCACTCTTCTTGAGGGCTTCCTGCGCCCGGTCGTACGCCGCCTGGGCGTCCGCCAACGCCTGCTTGACCGTCTGGTTCGGCTGGTTCGCAGGCGGCGTCTTGGTACCTGGTGGTTGCTCACCCGTGTCGACGTTGGTCTTGAAGACCGTGGCCAGGGCTTCCTGCAGCGTGGAGCCGAAGGCGACCCCATCGCCGAAGGACACCAGGACGTACCTCAGCACGGGATAACTACCGGGCCCGCTCGTCCGCACCGAGTAGACCGGTTGGACATAGAGCAGTCCACCACCGAGAGGCAGCGTCAGCAGGTTGCCGTACTGCGCTCTGGCGCCGCTGCTCGGCTGGTTGATCGGGAGCAGCGCCTGTCTGATGCCTTCGTCGGTCTGGAACTTGTTGTAGACCTGCCCCGGACCAGGTATCTGCAGGTTGCCGGGCAATCGCAGTATTCGGAACTTGCCGTAGTCCGGAGATGTCGCCTCGGAATCGACGGCCATGAACGCAGTGAGGTTCTCCCGTTCGGCGTTCGGCACGTAGACCGACGTCAGCGAGAACTTCGGCTCGGTCTGATCGGGCATCCGCAACGAGAGATAGAAGGGAGGCTGGCTGATATGCGTCGAGGAGTCGCCGCCGGACGAGACCGCGGTCGGGTCGTCCGGGACACGCCACAGGTCGCTGTTCTGGTACCAGGTGCCGGCGTCGGTGACGTGGTACTTCGCCAGCAGGTCGCGCTGGACCTTGAACATGTCCTCCGGGTAGCGGAGGTGGGCCAGCAGGTCCGGCGAGATCGCGGACTTCGGCTTGACCGTGCCGGGGAAGGCCTTCATCCAGGTCTTCAGCACCGGGTCCTTGTCGTCCCACGCGTACAGCTCGACCGAGCCGTCGTAGGCGTTGACCACGGCCTTGACCGAGTTGCGGATGTAGTTGATCTTCTCGCTCGGCTGCTGAGCGATCGTCCCGCGACCGGTGGTGGTGTCCCGGGTGCTGACGTCCAGGGCCACCTTCTCGGAGTACGGGTAGTTGTCCGAGGTGGTGTAACCGTCGACGATCCAGACCACCTGGCCGTCGACGATCGCCGGGTACGGGTCTCCGTCCGGCGTGAGCCACGGCGCCGCCTTCTCGACCCGCTCGCGCGGGGTGCGGTCGTAGAGGATCTTCGAGTCCGAGTTCACCCGGCTCGACAGCAGGATGTTCGCGTCCCGGAACTTGGTTGCGTAGAGCAACCGGTTGCCGAAGGACCCGATCGAGACGCCGCCCTTGCCGTGGTAGGTGTTCAGCGTCGGATCGCCGCCGGTCTTACCTTCCGGTGTGTCGAGCTCGACCGGCTGGCCGCCCTCCGGACCGCCGACGATCGAGTAGTCCGGGGACTGCTCGCCGAAGTAGATCCGCGGTTCGTAGTCGCCCAGCTGGCCGGTCGGCGGCAGGTCCTTCTCGGTCCAGACCGGCGTACCGTCCGCGGCCCGCTGGTTGCCGTTCGCGGCGACGACGCCGTAGCCGTGGGTGTAGACAGTGTGGTCGTTGTTCCAGTTGCGCTGGCCGGCCGGCAGGCGGTCGACCTGGACCTCGCGGACCGCGATGACGGTGTCGTTGACCTTGTCGCCGATCTTGTACCGGTCGACGTCCAGATCGGTCGGGAACGAGTAGAACCCGCGCACCTGCTGGAGCTGCTCGAAGGTCGGTCCGACCACGCTCGGGTCGATCAGCCGGATGCCGGGCAGCACCTCGGTGTCCTGCAGCAGTTCGGTGGGCGTCGCGGTCGTCTTGGCCTGGTAGTCGGTCACCTCGGTCCCCGCGAGGCCGTAGGCGTCACGCGTGGCCTCGATGTTCTTGGTGATGTAGGGGCCTTCCTTCACCGGCTCGCTCGGCCGGACGCGCAACTGCTGGAGCGCGGCGGGCCAGAGAGCGCCGAGGAGGATCGCCGACAGGATCAGCACGACTGTGCCGACACCTGGCAGCAGCCAGGTCTTGCGGACCACATTGGCGAAGAACAGACACGCACAGAGGACCGCTATGACGGCCAGGATTTCCTTGCTGGGCAGGACCGCGTTGTCGCCGGTGTAGGAGATGCCGGTGAAGAGCCGACTGTCCGAGGTGGTGAGGCCGAAGCGGTCCAGCCAGTAGCTGAAGGCCTTGAGCAGCACGAGCAGACCGAGCAGGACGGAGAACTGCACCTGCGCCGCGCCGGAGGCCTTCTGCCCCTTCGCGGACGGGCGGAAGCCGCCGTACAAGTAGTGCGTGATGATCGCGGCGACGAGCGACAGCAGGACGATCGAGTAGCCGAAGCCGAGCAGTACGCGCAGCCACGGGTAGTCGAAGACGAAGAACGCGATGTCCTTGTTGAAGTGTTTGTCGGTGACACCGAAGGGGGTCCGGTTCTTCCAGGCCAGGAAGACCTTCCACTCCCCCGACGCGGCCGAGCCGCCGAAGACCAGCATGAGGGTCGCGACCACTCCGACCGCGATCTTCCCGTGCTGCTGCAACAGGTCGCCGTACCGCTCGAAGCCGGGGCTCGGCGACGGCGCCAGGGCGACGCGAGGACGGGCGCGGAACGCGACGATGATGTTCGCGACGACCGCGGCCGCCATCAGCAGACCGACGATCACGAACAGCAGCACCCGGGTCCCGAGCACGGTGCTGAAGACCGAGCCGAGGTCGACCGAGCGGTACCAGAGCCGTTGGGTCCAGACGTCGGTGAAGACGCTGAAGAGGATCAAAAGGACGATCAGGGTCGCGATCGTCGGCAGCAGGGCCCGAGGACGTCCGCCTGTTCGCCGCGATCTGCGGGCCGGCGGCTCCTCCGGCATGTCGTAGACGCCGTCGCTCATCGTCGCTTCTCCTCGTCGTCACTCATGCCGTCGACCCCAGGACCATCGCCCGGCCGGCTGCCGACCGAAGGTTCGAATGTCAAAGACAGTACTTCGCACAGCGTGGGGACCAAGTCGGCGCCGGCAAGCACAGCGCTGTCTTCGTCGTGCTCGCGGAGCCGGACGGCGCCGAACCGTCCGCCGTCCCGGAGCACCGCCGCGACCATCCTGACCTCGTGCCGGCGCGGATCGCTGCCGGCCAGCTGGGCCAGTCGGGAGTCGGACTCGACGCTGGACAGACCGGCCTCGGCCGAAGCCGGGAGCACGATCCTCTCGATCGCCAGCGCGCAGCCGGCGACTCCGTCGGGCCATTCGATCCGGCCGAGCGCGTCGGCCAGGTTGTCGTCCTCGACACCACCGGGAAGCTCACCCTGGGCGACCGGGGTGAGCGGCTGGGAGGCGTCGTCGGCACCGAGTTGCGCGGCCAGTTGCGGTTCGGCGCGGAGCAGTTCCTCGGTCGGGACCAGCGCGAACAACTGCGCGGGCTGGTCCCAGCCCGCGCTGCTCACGTGCTTCTCGATCTCGATCACCGCGCGGTTGAGCGCGTCAGGAGGCAGCGTGCCTACGGATTCCATGCCGGCAGGTCTTCCCTTCGGGTCACCGGGACGTACGGGTCGCTCATCAGCTGCACGACGGGACATCTCCCTTGCCGCTGGCGACAGCCTGCAGCGCGCTGATCGCACCGGTCAGCGTGCTGATCTTCACCAGCTGGATGTCCTTCACGTCGGCGTGCAGCGCGGCTTCGCAGTTCGGCGCCGGGACCAGGAAGACCGTGGCGCCGTCGTTCCTGGCGCCGGCGATCTTCTGCTGGATGCCACCGATCGCACCGACCTCGCCGAGCGCGTCGATCGTGCCGGTGCCGGCGACGTGCTTTCCGTCCAGCAGCGGGCCAGGAGTCAGCTTGTCGTAGATGGCCAGCGCGAACGCCGTACCGGCGCTCGGGCCGCCGATGTCCTGGCCGAGGTTGACCGTGACCTTGACCTGCGATTCGACGCCGATCGAGATCCCGACCATCGGGCGGGTCGCGTCCCCGGGAGTCGCGGCGGTCTTCAGCTGGACCGTCTGCTCTTCCGTGCCGCGGCGGATCAGGAAGACGACGTTCTCGCCGACCTTGTGCTTGCGGACGAGGTCACCGACCTGCGGGACCTGCGTCACCGTCTGGCCGTCGACAGCGAGGATGATGTCGCCGGGCTTCAGCTTGCCCTGGGCCGGCGACTTGTCCGCGACCGTCGACACCTTCGTGTGGAACGGGACCTTCGCCGCCTGCAGTGCGGCCGCGACCGCGCTGTCCTGCGAGCCGGTCATCTCGGCGGTGTTCTGCTCCTGGACCTGGTCGGCGCTCTGGTCGGGCGGATAGATGATGTCGCGCGGGAACAGATCGTGGTGCGGGTCGAGCCAGTTACGCATCGCCTGCGGCAGGGTCAGCTGACGGTCCGGCGAGGTCACGGACACCGTGGTCAGGTCGAGCTGGCCGGAGGTCGGGAACGTCTCGTGCCCGGTGATCTCGATGACGGGCTTGTTCTTCGCCGTTCCCAGGGTGTCCTTGACCGGACCGGGGCTGAACGAGACGAACGGCACCGGGAACGCGGTCACCAGCCCGAGCGAGACGAGAAGCACGACGATCGAGGTGACCAATGTGGCGGTACGACGTGTCACGAACCCTGCCCTGCGATCTTGGTGGAGGCCTGCTGATGATTACGACGACCCAGGCCCCGGCGACGTTCCGGAGTGGCCCGCGGACCAGGTGCGGCGAGGGCAGCGTTGAAGCGGCGGAAATCCTCGACCGAGGCGAAGGCGCCGCCGGACCGCGGCCGCTCACGGCTGCGCCAGCCGCGCCAGGCGGCCCAGCACATCGCCAGCAGCGTGGCGATCAGCGGGAACGCCAGCCACGCCAAAACCTTCATCCGGCCACCTTCATGCGCCCAGCGTACGTGTCAGTGAGCGCCGACCCACTCGCTGCCACCGTCGATGAAGTGCTGGTGTTTCCAAATCGGGACCTCGGCCTTGAGGTCGTCGATCAGCCGCCGACACGCGGTGAAGGCGACGTCGCGGTGCGAAGCCGCCACGGCGACGATCACGGCGGCGTCACCGATCTTCAGGTCCCCGGTGCGGTGCACCGCCGCCAGCGCGGTCACGGCGGGGTCGTCACAGATACGCTGCGCAACCTTCCGCAGGTGCTCCAGCGCGTCGGGGTGCGCCTCGTAGGCCAGTTTGTCGACCGGCTTCTCGTGGTCGTGGTTGCGCACAGTGCCGATGAAGATCGCGGTTCCACCCGCCGTCGGATCGGCAACGGCAGCCAGCACCTCGTCGCTGGACAACGGGCTCTCCCGTATGTCCAGCAGCCTGATCGCGTCGCTCATCCGTTCCTCATTCCCGCCGGTCCCCCGTGCTCTCCCGCACACCATCGCATCCCCCGTCGCGCAATTCTCCCTCCCGACCGCCACTGTCCACACATCCCCTCCCTTTCGCACCGGCATTTCGGCGTCCCGGAGGCTGCGGTGCGTGGCGCGCCGGGCACCCGGAGAGACTGTTGCCTTCCTCACCTACCGGCGAACACGGGCGATGATGCGTTCGCCGGTGGAGGAACTGATCGACAGAACCAGTACGTTGGAGTTGTACGCCCCACCCGCACAGGAAGGCCCTCCGATGAGCGACGAACCGGACAACCCGGACAACCCGTTCAAGGGAACGCCGTTCGAGGCCATGTTCCAGCAGTTCTCCGGTGCGGCCGGCGCGGGCGGCACCCCGGACCTGAACGCGATCTTCGCCCAGGTCCAGCAATTGCTGAGCGGTTCGACCGACGGCAAGCCGGTGAACTGGGACCTGGCCAAGGACATTGCCCGCAAGACCGTCGCCACCGCCGGGGACCGGTCGATGACGTCCGCCGACGGCGATCGCGTGGCGGACGCGGTCCGGCTCGCCGAGCACTGGCTGGACGAGGCGACCACGCTGCCCGAGGTGTCTGCGACCTCCGCGGCCTGGAGCCGCGCCGAGTGGGTCGAGAACACGCTGCCGGTGTGGCAGACGGTCGTCGACCCGGTCGCCGAGCATGTCGCGGGTGCGATGGGCAACGCGCTGCCCGCCGAGGCGCAGCAGTTCGCGGGGCCGATGGCCGGGATGCTGCGGCAGCTCGGCGGTTCAGTCTTCGGCGCGCAGGTCGGCCAAGGTCTCGGGGAGCTCGCCAGCGAGGTCGTGAGCTCGTCCGACATCGGCCTGCCGCTCGGGCCGACCGGGCAGGCGATCCTGCTGCCCGACAACGTCGCGAAGTTCGCCGAAGGGCTTGGGCTGTCCGACGAGGACGTCCGGCTGTATCTGGCGCTGCGCGAGGTGGCGCACCAGCGGCTGTACGCGGGTGTGCCCTGGCTGCGGCAGCACCTCCTGGCAGCGGTCGCCGACTACGCGGCCGGTATCGAGGTCGACACCGGCAAGATCGAGCGCGCGATGGCCGACATCGACCCGCAGAACCCGGAGGCCATGCAGGAGGCGCTCGCGGGCGGCCTGTTCGAGCCCGAGGACTCCGAGCAGCAGAAGGCGGCGCTGGTCCGACTCGAGACCACGCTCGCGCTGGTCGAGGGCTGGGTGGACGACGTCGTACGCGAGGCGACCAGGGACCGGATGCCATCCGCGATCCAGCTCTCCGAGACGGTACGGCGTCGTCGGGCGGCCGGCGGTCCGGCTGAGCAGACGTTCGCGACTCTTGTCGGTCTTCAGCTTCGACCGCGTCGTCTGCGCGATGCCGCGAACCTGTGGGCTGCCGTTCGGGACGCCCGTGGGGTCGACGGTCGCGACAACCTGTGGTCGCACCCCGACCTGATGCCGAGCACGGCGGACCTGGACGACCCGATCGGGTTCGCGCAGCACGCGGGCGAGCTCTCGAACATCGACATCACCGACTTCCTCACCGATGAAGACAAGCCGACCGACTCCACCTCGGACGACGACGGAGAGAACCCCACCAAGTAGTCCGTCCCGGGCGGCGGGGAGACTTGCCGGGTGCTTCTTCGGAATGCGGTTGAGGTCTTGGAGGGCTGGAGTGCGCCCGACGCGGAGCAAGAGGAGCTGCGGGCGCACTACCTGCGGCATCTCGCGGCGCATGCGGACGGGATGTGGCGGAGCTGCCGGCCGGAGCATGTGACGGCCAGTGCGTTGGTGGTTGACGGCGCGGGGCAGAACACGCTGCTGACGTTGCACAAGACCGTTGGGCGGTGGCTTCAGCTCGGCGGGCATTGCGAGCCCGGCGACACGACGTTGGGCGGGGCGGCGCTGCGGGAAGCGACTGAGGAGTCAGGGCTGACCGGCCTGACGATCGGCCGGGAGCCACTGCAGCTTTCGCGGCATCTGCTTCTGGGCGGCGGGTGCGCGGGGGCATATCACCTCGACGTGCAGTTCCTCGTCACCGCGACGGAGGGAACGGAGTACGTCGTGAGCGAGGAATCGCATGACCTCAAGTGGTTCCCGCTGGATGAGCTTCCCGCAGACACGGATCCGTCGGTGCAGGAACTCGCGGCCCGAGCACGCGAGCAACTCTCCCGAGCCTGACAGCTCACGGCATCGCGCCGCGAGCCTGATTGGTTCGCACCTGGCGTGCGGAACTGTGGGCCGACCCGAGTGGTCGGCCCACCTCCCCACAGCAGGGCATCAGCGTTCCTCAGCCCTGCTATCCCTCGCACTACGCCCCGTGTTCACCCTGTACTGCGATCCCCGTGATCCCCCTGGTCCTGCGATCCCCGTTCCCCGCTGGTACTGCGTCCCCGTGATCCCCCCGGATCCCCGTGGCCCCCCGGCCCCGTGAAATCCCCCGTTGGTACTGCTGTTCCCCGTGCTCCCCCGTGATCTGTGGTGCTGTGTTCATCCCCCGTGCGATCCCCGTCGTACTGCTGTGCCCGCTGCCGAGGCTGGCCGCATCCCCCCGGGTGCGGCCGGCAGTGGGCTGATGTCGGGTGCCGCCCCTGAACGGCATCGGCGATCAGCTGGGCTTCCCCCGAAGTCCCCGCTGCCTGATGAAACGAGCCGTCAGCAGGAAGGTGACGGGTCAGACAGAAGAAGTTTCAAACGATTCACGACTTCGGCTCGATGAGCCCTCGCTGGAGTGCCGTCATGATGGCCTGCGCCCGGTTCGAGACCTCGAGCTTCTCGTACAGCCGCTCGACGTACGTCTTCGCCGTGGACACGCTCACCGACAGCGCCACCGCGATCGCCCGGACCGACAGACCTTGCCCGAGCAGCTCGAGCACCTGCGCCTCCCGCGGACTCAGCAGCGCCTGTACCGGCGAGTGGTCGCGGCGAGCCATCGCAGGCCCGAGCCCGGTCGCCGTGAACGAGGTGGGAGCGACCGCCGCGTGCCGGATCGCCGCCAGGATCTCGCCCGTCGGCGCAGTCCTCGCGACGAACGCGGACACCCCCGACTCGAGCGCTTCGAACAGGACGCTGTCCTCCCCCTCCGGTGCCAGCAGCACGATCCCGAGCTCGGCATACCTGTTGCGGAGTTCGCGCGCGATCCGCAGACCGTCGTGGTCGGGCGGCGTCACATCGAGTACGACGACGTTCGCGCGCGTCGACAACACGATGCCGACCGCTTCGGTGCGCTGGCCGGTGTCGCCGACAATCTCCAGATCTGGTTCTTGGTCGACCAGGCCTGCCAGGCCGTAGCGGACCAATGTGTGATCGTCGATGACGACGACCCTGACGCAATCGTTCATGGCTCCCCCCGCGGACCAAACTACGCAGCGTGACGCAGTTGCGGTAGAGACTGTCTCGTCTACCGCAAGATCTGGCCGCACCAGACACAACCCCATCAGCCCGGCCGCCACCATCCGAGCACGGTCACCGCACGCCGGCCGGCGACGGGCGAGGACGGATCGGCGTCGACGAGTCCGATCCTCGCCTGCAGAGCCGGCCGCCCGCTGGCCGGGCAGATCAGCCCGCCAGGGCAGATGTACGCCGTGAGCTGCACCCCGAACGTGAATCCAGGCGAATCGTCCGGCAGGTCGATCGCCGCCCCGGACAGCGTCCCCGAGGCGGTGAGCCGCAAAGCGCGAACCACCGCACCCGCCCCCAACACAGGCGCCCCCGGAGCAACACTGAGATCCAGAACCGCGGCAGGCGTGTAGACCGTTCCCTGAACGGACATCCGACCCGAGACCAGCGCACAAGCGCTTGTATTACTGGGATACGGCCCCTCAACCACACAGCCGTCCCCAGCCCGCAGAGCAGGCGGCGTATAGCTGAGCTCCAGCCGAACCGCATCGATGTCCTCGGTATCCCCCTTCACCGCCAGCCCCGCAGTCAGCGCCAGGCTCGCTCCAGTGAAGGTCCCCGCATAGACGGCCTGCGCCAGCGATCCAGTGCGGCTCGCATCGAGCGGGACAGTCTCGGTCCGGTACGCCGTTCCGCCCGCGGCACCGGTGACCGACGCGGTCAGCGGCGTACCTGATCCGACGTCGAGCGACACGTCCAGCTTGTCCGTCGACGTCGCGTCAGCGTGCCGATGAGTGATCTTCAACGCGGCGGACTCAAGTACCGAGCCGGCCGGGATCGCTGCAGGCGGAGCGAAGCCGTTGATCGTCACCGGAGCGGTGTCATTCGGGACCGAGCTCTTCCAGGTGGCCGCGACGCCGTCTGCCGTGGACAGGCGGGACGGCGTCGCGGTCAGCCCGAACTTGCTCACCAGCGAGACCGCGGTCGGCTTCAACGCGCTCGCCCCGCTTGAGTCGACCGACGAACCGGTCCCGCTGGTGAGGCCTCGGAGGGCGATCGGCGGCTGCGTCGACGAATAGCTGCCGCAGAGTTCCGCCTTGCCCGACTTCACGACCAGCCGGCTGTCTCCGCCGAAGACGAACTGCACGCCGCCGGTTGTGCCATCCAGCGGACTCGCACACGACCCACCCGCCAACGTCCCGCCAACCAGGTTGCCGCCGTCGACCGTCCAGACGTTGGAGCCGCTGTCCAGCAACGGATTCGACTCGTTCTGGAAGTCGAAGTAGTAGATGCCGGGCTTGAACCACCAGGTGCTCCCGCGGCACGCGCTGTCGCTCTTCATCATCGCGCTCAGCCCGACCGCGTCGTCGTAGTACCCGGGCAGAAAGGTGACGACCGAGTTCGGCGTCGTACAGGCCGGCAGGGTTCGCAGCGCAGGCACACTACTCAACGGCGACGGGTACGCCGGATCGTCGCCGCCCGGCAGCGCGGACAGGTTGCAGAGCGGATTCCCCAACAGGTCCCCGGAGCACCCGCCGCGGGCGGACAGCGCGCCAGCGCTCAGCTTTCCGGCCGGCACGTCAACGGACGAGTGAGACACGACCTTGCCGTGGATCTGCAGGGTCGAGCCCGCCGGCTGGTCGACGGTGAGACCGGCCTCACCCGATATCTGTCCAAGGGTCAGCAACGCGTTGTCCGGTCGGTTGCACTCGCTCGAGTCTCGGCAGTGCACCACGACCTGCTTCGGATCCGGCTTGCACGTCACCGCGGCGGAGTCGAGACCGTTGAAGAGGAGGAGCGACAGCGTGTCCGACAGCCCGAAGCATCGCTGCCCCGATTCCCCGTTGTACCCGCTGTTGCGCAAGTTGTTGATCGCCGCCTCCATCGCACCATCGGCGGCGTACGACGCTGACGTCTGATCCCGGAGACTCGCAGACACCCGTGCGGCCGAGTCGGTCCGGGACAGCAGTGCCGACAGCGCCAGTCCGATCACCGTGATGACGACGAGGACCAGCAACAACGACGATCCACGCTCGTCCCGGCGCCTCACGACTGTCTCCGCAGTCCGCTCAGTGCGACCGGGTAGTCGCCCGTGGACGGCTTCGACATCACCAGCCGCAGAGTGATCCCCTCTGGCAGCACGGCGGAGTCACACGCGGTCGAGCAGGTCACCGCAACGCTCCCCGGCTTCACGTTCGACGCCAGCCGCAGATCGGATGACGGGGTTGTGCCCCCGAGACAGCGTGCCCGGTGCAGCTCCCCGGCCCCATTCACGTAGTACGCGACAACCGCCGTACGCCGAACGGCCGGCGTAACCGACGTGTCCCAGTAGTCCGACAGCAGCCGAACCGCGGCGACCGGCACCGGACCACAAACCACTCCCCCGGCCGAGTCCACCGCGTCGAGCTGAACCGATGGCTCGAACGGCAGCGATCCGTCCAGAGCGACGGCACCGTAGTCACGCAGCCCGACCGCAGCGACATCGCGGGCGAAGTACGTCGCGCCGAGCTGGGCATCTTGCGCCATGTCCAGCCGGTCCGACGTCGCACTCATCTGATGCAGGGCGTTGACCACGAGATCGGCCAGGCCGACAGTCACGACCCCCATCAGGGTCATGGTGATCAGCAGCTCGATCAGCGTGAAGCCTTGCTCGGTACGCCTCAACCGCACGGCGGATCCCCGAGCCGACACGGCTTCCGCAGTACGACGTCCAGCGTCTCGGCCGCCCGTCCGTCAGTGCTCGCCACTGAGACCCGCAACCGCTGCAACCCACGGTCCGGCAGGCAGAGCGGTAACCACAGCGCCCCGGTCCAGTACTGCACCGATCCGCTCACCACTCGGGCCGTGAACCCGGCCGGCGGAGAGAAGCCCGGCACGGTGTACGACGACGCACACGCGACATAGTGGCCATCGGCAACGTATTGCTGCAGCGCCTCGGCGTAGTTGCGGACCGTCGTCACCGCAGTGGCCTGTTTGCGCTGGGTGTCCGACATCAGAATCGTTGTCGTCAGCCCTGCCATCACCGCGACGACGGCAACGCCCATCAGGGCGATCGCGACCACCAGTTCCAGCAGACTCTCGCCACGTTCGCGCATCAGCCCTGCACCTGCCGGAAGATCCCGTACATCGCGGACACCAGCGCGATCGCCACGAAGCCGACGACTCCGCCCATCAGCACGATCACGGCCGGCTCGAACAGTCCGATGAGCTTCTTCAGCTTGTAGTCCAGCTCGCCCTCGTAGTACTGCGCGGTGACCTCCAGCTGGGCGTCCATCGTTCCGGTGTCCTCGCCGACCCGAATCATCTGGGCCGCCGTGGCGGGGAACAGCTTGGTGGCGGCCAGCGGCCGGGCCAGTCCCTCGCCCTGCAGCATCGCCTCCATCACCCCTGCGAGCGACCGGCGATAGACGCGGTTCGGCAGCGATCCGGTCGCGACCCGCAACGCCTGTGGCAGCTGGACGCCCGCGCTGACCATCGAGGAGAGGATCCGGCAGAAACGTTCGACCAGCGCGTACTGGATGGTCGGCCCGATCACTGGCACCGCGAGGACCAGCCGGTCCCGCAGGTAGCGGCCGGGCGTCGTACTCAGCACGTAGACGAGCAAGAGCACCAGCAAACCGCAACCGATCATCAGCGCCCACCACCAACTGGTGAGGAAGTTCGTGATGCCCAGCAGGATCCGGGTCGGTAAGGGCAACCGGGCGCCGAGGCTGTCGAAGAAGGCCTTGAACCGCGGCAGGACGAAGCCGGCCAGCACGATCAGCGTCACCACCGACATCACGGCGACGACCGCCGGGTAGATGGTGGCCTGCTTGATCCGCCGGCGGGCTTCGAGGTCACGTTCCAGGTAGCGGGCGAGCTGGCCGAGCACGGTGTCGAGGCGGCCGCTCAACTCGGCCGAGCGCAGGATGCCGCGGTAGAACTCGGGGAAGATCCGCGGATGCCGGTCGAAGCAGTCCGACAGCCGCTCGCCGTCGCGGAGGCCGTCCTCGACCTCCAGCATCATCCGGCGGACCGACGAGTTCTCCGCCTCACGGCCCAGGCTGTGCACCGACTCGGTCAGCGGTAGCCCCGCTCCGACGAACGCACCGAGCTGCCGGGTCAGGTGCATGACCTCTTCTCGCTTCACCCGTCGTGCGGTGATCTCCAACTGCAGCAGGCCTGGCTTCTCGGACAGCCGGATGTTCCGCAGCTCCCGCTCGTACAGCGCCAGCTCAGCCTCCTCGCGACTCTCGGCCCGCGTCGTACCGCGCTTGGTACTTCCGTCGGGCCTGGCCGCGACGTACGCGTATCTCGTCATCGGATCCCCACCGTGTAGATCGATCGGAGTACCTCGGCGACTGTCGTGACTCCTGTCTGTGCCAGCCGGGCACCCTCCTCGTGCAGCGTCCGCATGCCCTCGTAGCAGGCGACCTTGCGGATCTCGGCCAGCGGAGCGCGATCGATGACCAGCTCTCGGATCGGATCGGTCACCGGCAACAGCTCATAGACGCCAGTCCGTTCCAGATAGCCCGTGTGTGCGCAGAAGTTGCACCCCACGCCACGGATCAGCCCGCCGACCGGAACCTCTGCGCCCGCACTCCGCAGGAACGCCTGCTCCGCCGCGGGTGGTTCGTAGTACTCGCGGCAGTTCTCGCAGACCTTGCGGATCAGCCGCTGCGAGATCACCGCGCTCACCGAGGACGCGACGAGGAAGTTCTCAATTCCCATGTCCAGCAGGCGATGCAGAGCGGTCGCGGTGTCGGTGGCGTGCACCGACGACAGGACCAGGTGCCCGGTCAGCGCAGACTGTACGGCGATGCGCGCCGTCTCCGCGTCCCTGATCTCTCCGACCAGGATGACGTCGGGGTCCTGCCGCAGGATCGACCGCAGCCCCGAGGCGAAGGTGATACCGGCCGCCTCGTTGATCTGGATCTGGTTGATCGAGGCGTAGCTGTACTCGACCGGGTCCTCGATCGTCATGATGTTCCGCTCAGGGCTGTCGATCTCTCCGAGCGACCCGTACAGCGTGGTGGTCTTGCCGCTCCCGGTCGGCCCCGCACAGATCACCATCCCGTACGGCGTTCGCAGCAGCGCGGCGTACCGCTCCGCCAGCTCAGGGGGCATCCCGAGCTGCTCGAGACGGAACAGCGGCCGGCTCTTGTCGAGCAGACGCAGTACGACCTTCTCCCCGCCGACGACGGCGGCGGTCGAGACCCGGATGTCGACGTCGCGGCCCTCGACCTGCATCCGGATCTGGCCGTCCTGCGAGCGCCGCCGTTCGACGATGTTCAGATCAGCCAGCACCTTGATCCGGCTGACCACGGCAGGCCCGATCGCGGCGGGCAGGTCGAGCTGGTCGCGCAGCGCGCCGTCCACCCGGAACCGCACTCGCACCCGGGCGTCGTGCGGCTCGATGTGGATGTCGGAGGCCCGGTCGCGCAGCCCCTGCGTGATGATCAGCTGGACCACCTGGACCACCGGCGCGTCCTCGTTCACCACGAGCTCGTCCGGCTCCAATGCCGTACCCCTGGCCTGGAACAGCTTCACCGATTCGTCGATCCCCGCCAACGCCCGGAAGCTGTTGTCGATCGCGCGGACGATGTCCGGCGCCGCGGCGAGAGCGAGCCGCACCGGGCGACCCAGGGCTTCCTGGACCTGCAAGCCGAGCGCCGGATCCGCGAGTACGACGAGGACCTCGCCCTCGCGAACCGCCAGCGGCAGCGCGGTCAGCCGACGAGCCGTCCGCTCGTCGATGAGGGCTGTCGCGTCGGACTCGGGCGTGACGGTCCACAGGTCCACCATGGGGATGCCATGGCGCTCGGCCAACCGCGCAGCCCGCCGCCGTGCGGTCGGAAGATCGGCTGCAAGCTCAGGTGGACTGGACGGAGGCGTGGGCGGTTCCGTCTGCTTCGGCTGGCCGCGGTGTCGCATCACACTTGCACCGCCCCGGAGCGAACCCGCGGCCGCAGCTCGATTTCCTTCGGATGCGAGCTGCGTGAGTACGCGTCCTCCGGCGTGATCTGGCCGGCCATGATCAGCTCCGAGAGCGACTGCTCGAGAGTGATCATGCCTTCGCGCCGGCCGGTGACGAGTGCGTTGCGCAGCTGATGCGTCTTGCCCTCCTTGATCAGGTTGCGGATGCCGGCGTTCGCGACCATCACCTCGAACGCCGCCACCAGTCCGCCACCGACCCGCGGGATCAGCCGCTGATGTACGACGCCACTGAGCGCCGCAGCCAGCTGCACCCGTACCTGGGACTGCTGCTCCGGCGGGAAGACGTCGATGATGCGAGCCAGCGACTGCGCGGTGTCGTTGGTGTGCAGGGTCGCAAAGACCAGGTGGCCCGTCTCTGCGATCGTCAGCGCGAACCGGATCGACTCCAGGTCTCGCATCTCACCGACCAGCAGTACGTCGGGGTCCTCGCGCAGTGCGGCTCGTAGCGCATCCGGGAACGACGCCGTGTCGCTGCCGACCTCACGCTGGTTCACCGCGGAACGACGGTGCTCATGCACGTACTCGATCGGGTCCTCGATCGTGATGATGTGGCAGGCCCGGTCGGTGTTGATCTGGTGAATGACCGACGCCAGCGTGGTCGACTTGCCGGATCCGGTCGGCCCGGTGACCAGGACCAGGCCCTGATGCAGCCGGGCGAACGTGCCGATCACCGGCGGCAGTCCCAGCTCCGACATCGTCGGGATGCTGCGCGGGATGACCCGCAGCGCGAGTGCGGTGTCTCCGCGCTGGGTGAAGGCGTTCGCGCGGATCCGCGCGTTGTCCCGCCAGGAGAACGAGAAGTCGTGCTCGTACGTCGTCTGCCAGACGTTCGAGCGGTGCGGGTTCAGGATCTCGGCAAGCATCGCGTCGGTGTCCCGCCTGGTCAGCGGCGTCTTGTCCGCCACCGGGCGCAGGACACCGTGGACCCGCAGCTGTGGCGCCATTCCGACGGTGAGGAGCAGGTCGGTGCCACCGGCGTTCCAGAGTTCTTCGAGCAACAGATCCACCCGGCTGCCAGGCACGGGAATTCTCATGGGGTCCCTTCGGCATGATCGAACACGACGCCCCCGGACGCACCGGCCCTCCTCCGACCGGTGTGTCCGTGCAGGACCGGGTCAGGTGCAGGCGCCGGCGGCGGTGACCAGGCCGTTCACGCCGAGCGTGATGGTGTAGCCGTCACCGACCGGGCGGCTGCGCAGCAGCTGGTTGACGCCGACGGTGAGCTCCAGCCAGCCGGGGTCACCGGCGGGTGGATAGGTGCCGTTCTTCGCGTAGTACGCCTCGACGGCGACCTCGACGCTCTTCTTGTCGGTCTTGCACGCAGCCGCGTTGCCGCGGTCCTGGATGCCGGAGACCGCGAAGACGACGACCCCGGACAGCACGCCGAGGATGACGATCACGACGAGCAGCTCGATCAGGGTGAAGCCGGACTGGTTTCTGGTGCGGGTCCTCTGGTTGCGGGCACGGCGGATTGTTCGGGCGACGACGGCCCGAAGCGGGTAGTTCATTGCTGCTTCCTTTACAGATGCTCCGGCAAGCGACGGAGACGGGGTCTTCCAGGCGCGGCAGCGCGAACGTGGACCTCGGCTCGACCCCTGTAAATCCAGCCGGATCCGCCCCACACATCCCCCCGGATGATGCTTTGCTGCCGCGTCAAAGACTCGCCTCTGCAAGCCCCGCGTCACAGCGGGTGAACGCCCGACGTCCCTGGCCACCCGACCGACACGTGTCGGTCGTTCGCCCGACAAGGCGTCAGGAATGGCGCAACAGCGACCTGGTCGCGTCCCAGCCCTCCAGGCCGGGATCAAGACGTGCGATGTCAGCCGCGGAACGCAGCCGGTGCCAGCCCGGGCCGATCGCGACGGCGTGCCGGCGAGGTTTGCGGGCTTCCAGGGCGGAAAGCGGCGTGTCGAACGTTGGAGCGATCTCCGAAACCCAGCCCGCGACCGGTGTCTTGGTCCCGATCGCCGCGAGGGTCCCGTCCTCGGCCGGAGTGACAGCGATGTCGGCGCTGCTGAGGGCCCGGAACAGCTTGCCGATCAGGAGCCCGGGCAGATCGGGTACGTCATACGAGACGGCGACAACTGCCGCGGCCGGACCGGCCAGCTCGACCGCGTGCAGGACCGGGCGGGCGGCGTCGACGGCGTACGTCGGTGTGCCGGGCCAGGTCAGTGCGCTCACCTCTGCGACGGCGTCCTCGTCTCCACCCGCGACGGCGACCGCCACCTCGACGCGGTCCAGCGCGGCGAGTACTTCGTAGGTGTCCTCGGCCAGCGCCAGCCGCCATGCCTCGGGATCCCGGCCGGGCGGCGCCCAGGTACCCGCAGCCGGTACGACGACAACCACAACGCGTCGGTCGAGAGCGTCTGGCTCGGTCATGCGGTGGCGCTTACGTCGTCATAGGTCTCGCGGGCTGCGTTGACCTGTGGCATGTGGGTCTCGGCCCAGGTTTTGATCGAGGCGATGAGTGGCATCAGCGTCTCGCCCAGTGGCGTGAGTTCGTAGTCGACGCGGACCGGGACGGACGGGGTGACCGAGCGGGTGAGAAGGCCGTCGCGTTCGAGGGAGCGGAGGGTCTGGGTCAGCATCTTCTGGCTGACGCCGGCTATGCGGCGGGACAGGTCGGAGTACCGCTGCGGGCCGTCGGCGAGGGCGGTGAGGATGAGCGTCACCCATTTGTCGCTGATGCGGTCGAGGAGTTGCCGGGCCGGACAACTCGCCAGGAACGCGTCGTACTCGCGCGCTGCTTCTTCGCGGAGCTGGGCGGCGGTGCGGGTCGGCATGGCTCTCCTCGTCGTGCGATAGGCACCCTGAAGTGCGTACTTCCCGATAGAGAGTAACTCTCCCACAGTGGTGTCCACACCCGAGAAACAAGGAGAGAGACGATATGCGCGCATTGGTCGCCCGCAGGCTCGACGGGCCGGACGCGATCGAGCTGATCGAGACCGCCGTACCCGAGCCCGCCGAGGGCCAGGTCCGGATCAAGGTGGCCGCCGCGGCGGTGAATCCGGTCGACCTGGCCGTCAGCGCGGGAGCAGCCGTGGAGGTCGGACTGACTGCCGTCCGGGAGCAGTTCGGTCTCGGATGGGATGTCGCCGGGACCGTGGACGCGGTCGGGCCTAATACCCAGGCACCGGCGGACGCTGTGGTCGGAGTGGCGGACTTGCTGGGACGGAGTCTCAAGACGCACGCCGAGTACGTCGTGCTGGACCTGGATGCTGTCGTAGCCGCACCGGAGGGTCTGGAGCTGGTCAACGCAGCGACGTTCGGGCTCAACGGTCTGACCGCGCTGCAAGCAGTCAGGCGGCTGGAGGGCCAGACGGTGCTCGTGACCGGGGCCGCCGGAGGCGTCGGCGGGTACACCGTTGAGCTGGCGAAACACCGCGGTCTGACAGTGATCGCCAGCGCCGGAGCACGCGACGAAGAGCTGGTACGGCGACTTGGCGCGGACCACTTCGTCGATCGGAACGATGACCTGGCAGCAGCGGTACGACGGATCGTGCCGTCCGGCGTGGATGGGGTGGTGGACGCCGCCGTGGTCGGAATCGGCGCGCAGGAGGCCGTGCGCAACGGCGGCCGGCATGTGCACGTGCAACCAGGCCCCCGACCACCGCACCTACGCGGCATCACCGTGGAACAGCAATTCATCCACACCAACCCACAGGATCTGCAGGAACTCGTCCGCCTGGTCGAGGCCGGGGTCCTCTCGACCCGTGTCGCCGACACCTATCGGCTCGAGGAGGCGGCGGTTGCCTACAAGCGTGTCGCTGCAGGAGGAGTCCGGGGTCGAGTCGTGCTGCTACCCCAGGGCTGAGTGGAGGCGCAGCGCCACCTGGAGGTCGAGCGAGCGATCCGGGGACTGCCAGCCGTCGCCGAGCAGAGCGGTGACGCGGTCCAACCGTTGCTGGACAGTGTTCGGATGGATGTGCAGTGACGTCGCAGCGCGGGTCGGACTCTGACCCGCGGCGAAGTACGCGTGAAGGGTGCCGATCAGGTCCGTACCGCGCTGCGTGTCGTAGTCGATGACCTTGCCGAGCACATGATGCACGTGACTCCGTACGTCGACATCGGACGCGCCAACCAATCCAGCAACACCCAGGCCGTCGGGTGTCGCGGACTCGCTGGTGCGGCCCAACCGGAGCATGGTGGCGACCAACCGGGCAGCCTGGCGGTGGACTTCGACCAGAGGCTCACCCCACGCCGCAGGACCGGTTACAGAGATCGTCACACCGGCCCGCTTCGCCACCTCGGCCAGATCGCGTGCCGCGCCGGTTGGCGTCGTACGAGCGAACAGCAGCACCAGGTCGCCGCCGTACGGACCCGTCAGCACCAGCCTGTCCTCCAGCGGTGCAGACAACCGTGCGCGTACGGCGGAGTGGTCGCCGCGGCACACTGCTACGACAAGGCGGTCGTGGCGATGGTTCGGCGCGAGCAGCCGGAGCCGATCGGTCAGTGTGCGTGGATCGGCGCTCCCACTGAGTACGTCGGCGAGCAGATCGGCCTGTGCACGTTGGGATTGCTCAGCGGACTGGCGTCGGAACAGCAACACCAGTGCAGTGACAACGGCAGCGCGTTCCACGATGCGCCGGTCCGCGCCGGACAGGTCGTCTGCGCCGCCGATCACGAGCGCACCGAGCCTCTCACCATTAGCGGTCGCTGCGACGACCCAGCAGTCACCAATGCGAGTCAGGCGACCGGATTCGGACTCCTGCCAGGGCACAGATCCAGGCACTGCGCCGGCAACGGCAAGTTCGTTGCCAGCAGCATCGACCAGGACAACCCACACGTCGAGCAACTCAGCCAGTGCGGCCGCGATGGCGTCCACATCGCCGCCGGACAACACGATGTCGGCGAAGCGGTCATGTGCGGCTGCAGCGTGTTCCACACCGGCGTGCGCTGCCGACAGCTGGTCAAGCGCAGCAGCTGTCTCGGCCGCCGCACGCACCTGGACGATCGTCACCGCGGCCAGAGTGGCGAGCGAGCCGAGCAGCGACACCTCGTCGCGACTGAACGGCCGCGCTGTCCGGTTGGACGCGAACAGCACACCGACAAAGGCTCCGTCGACGATCAGCGGCGTACCGCAGATCGCCACGAGCCCCTCCTCGCCCACTGCATCGTCGATCGGCATCGTGTGGCGGAAGCGTCGGTCGGACGGGTAGTCCGCGGTCCAGTACGGCTTGTACGTCTCCGCGACCAGACCGCCGAGTCCAGCGCCCAGGGGCAGTCGCAGTTGCTGGAAAGCTGCCGACACGGAGCCGTCGGTGGCCCGCATGTACGTGTCACCACGTGTCTCGTCGTACAGCGTCAGGTACGCGACGTCCGTGCCGATCAGGGTGCGGGCGCGGTGGACGATGGTGTCGAGTACTCCGCCTGGATCGCGCGCCGATGCCAGTTCCCGCGCTACGTCGACCAGTGCGGACAGCTCCGCCTCTCGCTTCTTGCTGGCGTCCATGCCGGCCCGGATGCGCAGGGCGAGGTCGCGTGCCACCGCGTCCTCGCCCGCTGCCCGGGCCAGCTCGCTCCCGGGCGCATCCTCGGCCAGCAGCCGCAGAAGCTCCTCCATGGTTCTACAGAGTAGTGAGATCCCGGCGATGCGTTTCGGAGTACGACGTCACCGCAATCACTGAGATCACTGCGCAGGCTGCGACGTACACAGCGATCGCATAGCCCGAGTCGTACGCCTTCAGCAGCGCTACCGCGATGAACGGGGCCAGACCGCCCGCAATGATCGAGGCGAGCTGGTAGCCGACCGAGACACCGGAGTACCGCACCCGGGTGCCGAACAGCTCGGTGAAGAAGGACGCCTGCGGTCCGTACATCGCACCGTGGAAGATCAGACCTACAGTCACGGCCAGAGTCGCCAGCGCGAAGTTGCGAGTGTCGATCAGCGCAATGAAGACGAACACCCAGATGCCAACGCCTATCGCACCGATCAGACAGACCGGCCTGCGACCGACGCGGTCCGACAGCGCACCCCACGCCGGGATGGCGAAGAAGTGGATGGCAGCGCCGATCAGTACGGCGTTCAGAGCGAAGGACTTGCCCATGCCGAGGTGTTCCTTGGCGTACGTCGCGATGACGATCGTGAAGATGTAGTAGCTAACGTTCTCCGCCATCCGTGCACCCATCGCGGTCAGCACCTCACGTGGGTACCGCGTGAGCACCTCCAGCAACGGCAGCTTGTCGGCAGGCTCCTGCTTCGCCCGCGCCTCCTGGAACACGGGCGACTCCTCGATCCGCAGCCGCACCCACAGCCCGACCAGCACGAGTACTGCGGACAGCAGGAACGGAATGCGCCAGCCCCATGCGTTGAAGTCAGCGTCCGACTGGAACGCAGCGAGCCCTGCCAGCACGCCGTTCGCGATCAGCTGACCTGCGGGCGCACCAGCCTGCGGCCATGACGCCCAGAAGCCACGCCTAGCCGGATCACCGTGCTCGGACACGATCAGTACGGCGCCACCCCACTCGCCGCCGAGCGCGAAACCCTGGATGAGCCGCAGTACCGTCAGCAGGATCGGTGCGAGCGAGCCGACCTGCGCGTACGTCGGGAGCAGGCCGATGGCGAAGGTAGCGAGCCCCATCATCAGCAGCGACAGCACGAGCAGCTGCTTGCGTCCCAGCCGGTCACCGAAGTGCCCGAACACCACGCCGCCGATCGGCCGCGCGAAGAAGCCGACTGCGAACGTCGCGAAGCTCAGCAACGTCCCGCTGAGCTCCTCGCCCTTCGGGAAGAACAGATCGCCGAACACCACCGATGCGGCGACGCCGTACAGGAAGAAGTCGTACCACTCGACCGTCGTACCGACGAGACTCGCGCCCACCACCCGGACGATCGACGTACGGGTGCGGACCGGTTCTGTTGCTGTCATGGGCGGGCTCTCTCCTGAGTTAGTGGGCGGTCCAGCCGCCGTCGAGTACGAACGAGCTCCCCGTGATGGAGGCGGAGGCCGGGCCGCACAGCATGGCCACCAGCTCCGCCACTTCGGCCGGTTCGATCAGCCGCTTCACCGCGACCGGTTCGAGCAGGACCTTGTCGAGCACCTCTGACTCGGACAGGCCGTGCGTCGCAGCCTGGTCCGCCAGCTGTGCGGTGACCAGCGGCGTACGGACGTAGGCCGGGTTGACGCAGTTGCTGGTCACCCCGTGCGCCGCGCCTTCCAGTGCGACGACCTTGCTGAGACCCTCCAGCCCGTGCTTCGCCGCGACGTACGCCGCCTTGAACGGACTGGCCCGGAGCCCGTGGACCGAGCTGATGTTCACCACGCGACCCCAGCCGGCGCCGTACATGTGTGGGAGCGTCTGCCGGATCAGGCGGAACGGCGCCTCGAGCATGAGCCGGACGATGTAGCTGAACCGCTCCGGCGGGAACTGCTCGACCGGTGCGACCTGCTGTACGCCGGCGTTGTTGACCAGGATGTCGATATCGGTCGGCAGCTCGGACAGTCGCTCCAGGTCCGACAGGTCGGCGCTGATCGCCTCGACGCCGTCCAGCGCGTCGAGTCCGGCCTGGTCCAGGTCCACGGCGATCACGTGGACGCCGTCCGCGGCCAGGCGTTGGGCGCAGGCGGCGCCGATACCTGACGCGGCACCGGTGACGAGGGCTCGACGGGTCTCCATGGCCGACGACTGTAGAAATCGATGCCGCGGCGCACTATGGGATCGGGGCACACAACCCGGGCGGATGATGTGGGGCGACACGCCACTTATCCACAGCCGTGCCTATCAAACCTGCAGGTGTCGATAGCGCGATCTATTGTTGAAACATGGTCGATATCGAACATCCGAAGAAGAAGGCCGCCGGTGTGCCCGCGGTGCTCTCGTCGTTCAAGTTCGGTTTCCGGGAGATGGGTCCCGCGCGGACCGGCAAGGTCTTTCTGAAGATGAACCAGGACGGCGGCTTCGACTGCCCGTCCTGCGCCTGGCCGGACCCCGACCACAAACGCAAGCACGCGGCCGAGTTCTGCGAGAACGGCGCCAAGGCGGTGGCCTGGGAGGCGACCCGCAAGCGGGTGCCGCGGGAGTTCTTCGCCGAGCACCCGGTCGAGGCGATGAACGAGATCTCCGAGTTCGACCTCGGCAAGCTCGGCCGGATCACCGAGCCGATGCTGCTCCGGGCCGGTGCGACCAACTACGAGCCGGTCGGCTGGGACGAGGCGTTCCAGGTCGTCGCGCGGCACCTCAAAGCGCTGGTCGACCCCAACGATGCTGTCTTCTACACCTCCGGCCGGACCAGCAACGAGGCCGCCTTCCTCTACCAGCTGTTCGTCCGCGCCTACGGCACCAACAACCTGCCCGACTGCTCGAACATGTGCCACGAGTCTTCCGGTACGGCGCTGTCGCGGGTGATCGGCAGCGGTAAGGGCGCCGTCACGCTGGAGATGCTCGAAGAGGCCGAACTGATCGTCGTCGTCGGGCAGAACCCGGGCACCAACGCGCCCCGGATGCTCAGCCACCTCGAGATCGCCAAGCGCAACGGCGGCGACATCGTCGCGGTGAACCCACTGCCCGAGCCCGGCCTGATCAACTTCAAGAACCCGCAGGCAGCGCGCGGCTGGATCGGCAAGGGCACGAAGCTGGCCGACCAGTACCTGCAGATCCGGATCGGCGGCGACCAGGCGCTGTTCCTTGCCATCGGCCACCTTCTGCTCGCTGCCGAGGCAACCCACCCGGGCACCGTGCTGGACAAGTCGTTCATCGACTCGCACACCAGCGGGTTCGACCTCTATGCCAAGCACAACACCGAGGTCGACTGGCCGGCGGTCGAGCAGGCGACCGGGCTGCGGCGGGCCGAGATCGAGGAGCTCACCCAGCGGTTCATCAAGTCCAAGGCGACGGTGATCTGCTGGGCGATGGGTCTGACGCAGCATCGCGAGGCCGTCGCGACGATCAGCGAGATCGTCAACGTCCTTCTCCTGCAGGGAAACATCGGCAAGCCGGGCGCCGGCCCGTGCCCGGTTCGCGGTCACTCGAATGTGCAGGGCGACCGCAGCATGGGCATCTGGGAGAAGATGCCGGAGACGTTCCTCGACAAGCTGGACTCCGAGTTCTCGTTCACCTCGCCGCGGGAGCACGGCATCGACGCGGCGGAGACTGTGAAGCGGCTGCGGGATGGCGCCGTACGCGTGTTCGTCGGGATGGGCGGGAACTTCGCCTCCGCGACGCCGGACACCGAGGTCGTGCATCGCGGTCTGCGTGAGTGCGACCTGACCGTGCACGTGTCGACGAAGCTCAACCGGTCGCACACGATCACCGGGCGCGAGGCGCTGATCCTGCCGACGCTCGGGCGGACCGACCACGACCACACCCCGGCGGGTCCGCAGTCGGTCACGGTCGAGGACTCACAAGGCGCCGTACACCTCTCGACCGGCAACTTGATTCCGCCCGGGCCGGAGATGAAGTCGGAGATCGGCATCATCTGCGGGCTGGCGCGGGCCGTCGTACCTGACGTGGGCCAGATTCCGTGGGCCGACTTCGCGGACGACTACAGCCTGATCCGGCAGCGGATCGGGCGGGTCGCCGACGGGTACGAGGACTTCGAGGACCGCCTGCGGGCGAACGAGGGTGGCTTCCTGCTGGCGCATGCGGCGCGGGACAAGCGCGAGTTCAAGACGTCCGACGCGCGGGCGCAGTTCACCGCGAACGATCTGACCTGGCTGCCGACCGAGCCGGGCCGGCTGTTGCTGCAGACGATGCGCAGTCACGACCAGTTCAACACCACGATCTACGGCCTCGAAGATCGGTATCGCGGCATCAACGGAACGCGTGAGGTCGTCTTCGTGAACCCGGACGACCTGGCCGAGCTCGGCCTCAAGGACGGCACGTACGTCGACATCGTCAGCGAGTTCCGTGGTGTCGAGCGGCGGGCATCGCACTTCCGCTTGGTGTCGTACCCGACGGCTCGCGGTTGCGTGGCGGCGTACTACCCGGAGACGAACGTGCTGATGTCGGCCGACGACGTCGCGAAGGGCAGCAACACGCCCGTCGCGAAGGGCCTCACGGTCAGGCTGGAGCCAGTCGCTTCCTGAACCACGGCTGGAGTACTGCGAGTGCGACGGCAACCGCTGCGCTTGTGAGCCAGAGGCCTGTCGGGCCGACGTTCTCGAGGAGTTGGGTGACGGTGAGCGGGGCGATCGTGGTGGCGATGCCCCAGCTGAGGCCGAAGACGGCCAGGTACCGGCCGCGGGCCTGGTCGGGGGCTAGGCCGGAGGCCTGTGTGAGGTAACGGGTCAGGAGGAAGAGGTCGCCGAGGCTCCAGAGGATCGAGGCGATGACGAACAACGCCAGGTTTCCTGCGACGGCGCAGACGACCAGCCCGGCGGCGAGCAGCACGTAGCCGATCGCGATTGATCGGGAGTCGTCGAGGTTCTGGACGCGGAGCAGGCGCTGCGCGGCGATCAGCGTGATCGCGGAGATGGCGAGGATGATGCCGATGCCGGACTTCGGGAGACCTTGTGCGACGAGGGTTAGTGGCAGTCCGATGATGATCTGCATGTAGATCGTTGCGAAGACGGTGCCACCGGCAAGGAGTAGGAGCAGGCGGCGATCGCGCCATACCGACACCTGCGAGCCGACCTCGACCGGCTGCTGCTGCAACGGTCCTGAGGTCGCGCCCGGCGCAGACGCCTCTCGTCCCAGTCGCGCGTCGGCCGGGAGGGCCAGCGCGACGAGTGCCGCGCAGGACAGACAGGTGATCGCATCGGCGACGAACAGCCAGCGGAGGTCGCCATGGCTGATCGCAGCAGCCAGCAGCCCGGCGAGCACACCCGCGGCGGCAAGTGCTGCGCTGTAGAGGCCGTACGCCGCCGGACGATCGGCCGGCTCGGTGACGTCGGCAATCATCGCCTGGCTGGGCGGCTCGTAGATCTCGAACGCCAGGCCGAGCAGGATCGTCGCGAACACCGCCGACCACAAGGTGTGGCTCAACGCGATCCAGAGCTGCGAGATCGCGCACCCGGTCAACCCGAAGACGATCGTCCGGCGCCGACCGAGGCGATCGGCCAGGTGACCGCCGAGCAGTCGCGACGGGATCGTCGCGGCGCCGAACACCGCGAGGATCAGGCCGGTCTGACCGAGCGACGCACCGAACTCGACCGTGAGCACCACCCCGAGGAACGGGAGCGTGAACGCGCCGAGCTTGTTCACCGCGCGGGCGACGACCAGGATCCAGACGGTCCGGGACAGCCCGCGCCACGGCGCGGTCAGCGTGGCAACAGCACTCATCACAGCTCCATGACTGTCTAAACGGATATGATCGGTCACGCGAGAGCCTACGGAGAGGACCCATGACCGGTCAAGTGTCTTTTGATAGTCACGCCCGCAGTGTGCTGGCGGCGTCGGTCGAGTACGTGAACCGACTGACCCCCGGATACTCCGGTGGTGTCGCGTACGCCGCACCCGCCGACGACCCCGAGTCCGTCACAGCCGCGGTCGCCGACGCCCTGACCGCGATCGGCTATCCACCGAAGTCGGTCCCGGTCGACGACGCTCGCCGCCTCGTGGCACTGGCTCGCCGCATGCGCATCGTCTTCGAGTGCGCCGCCGCCGACGACCTCGACGCCGCCGCAACGGAGATCAACCAGCTCCTCCTCGACACGAATGCGCGCCCCCAACTCGACCGCGGCCGTGACCGCCCCTGGAGCCTCCACTTCCACGGCCCCGACGAACAACTCGCCAACGGCTGGGCAGCCGGCTGCGCAGCCGGCCTGGCCCTTGCCGTCGGCAGCGACCTGGCCGGCCGCCTCGGCGTTTGCGCCGCCCCCCAGTGCGACCGCGTCTTCGTGGACGTCTCCAAGAACGGCCAACGCCGCTTCTGCTCCCCCCAATGCCAGAGCCGCGTCAAAGCCGCCGCCCACCGCGCCCGCCAGAATCCTGCAAACACGAGCGGATCCGCCGAAAACTAGTTGCTATCGGCCACCAAGTTCGGAACCCGGCAGCGTTTCCAATGAGCGCTTGCGTCAAGTTTCCTTGGCTTTGCCCAACCGCTGGACCAGAACTGGCGATCGTCGTACCGTTCAGTCCGGTTGGGGGGAAATACAAATGCAGAACTGTGGTTCTTGTGGTGCGGGCAATCGGGCCGGCGCCACCTACTGCGGCACGTGTGGAGTGCGGCTTCCAGCGATCGACGAAACTGCGAGACCGTCCAGGGATTCACCACCGTCGGACGCCACGCGCTATTTGTGCGCGGCCGTGCAACTGGACAGCCGGCTCGCCAAGGAAGTCGTCCGCGACATCGTGGACGAGGAGTTCACTGCGCCACCGTCGTCGCCGGACGTCGACCTGGTGCCGGTCATGCTGCACGCCGTCGCGGCCCGCAAACGCCAACTGATCCGCGATCTCCTGCTCACGCTGCTGGTCTGCACTGCTGTGTGGGGCTTGTACAGCTCGAGGTACGTCGCGGTGCTGCTGACGCTCGCGCTGTGCTGGGTGGTCGTCGTCGGCGAGACCCTGGTCGCGACGTACGGCGTGGTCGCGCACGATCTCCGTCCGGGCCGGTTCCAGCCGGACGCGATGTCGCCGCCGGGCAACAGCAAACTCGGTCGACGCCTGAAGCAGGTCGCGGCGGCTGGTCAGGGGAATGTCAGCGTCTACAGCGGCTACACGCCGTTCGTCGGCTGCGGGATCACTCTCAATTCCTGGTCGTTCGCGCTCGACACGCACCAAGCGGCCGCGGGGCGGATCGCCGAGTCGTTCAGCGCGTTGGAGATCCACGACTTCGTCCAGGAGCAGTTGCGCGACCTGCGCACCGGCAAGGTGACGATGTCGGACCGCGTGTTCGTCGACGGCCGCGATATCCGCGGTGATCGCCGGTTCCTGCCGGATCAGCTCGACGTACCGAGGCCTGCTGTCGATCGCTCGCTGGTCCGCAGCCTGACGCTGGAGCCCGAGGACCAGGCGCGTCCGTACCTGACGATCCAGTCGAGCGGCTGGCGCGGCCAGCTCGTCCTGTCGACGTTCCTGCGATTCGTCGTGACGCCACAGGAGTTGTTCATGGAGGTCAGCCACTGCCTGCTGGCACCGGTACGCGACGAGTTCCAGGAGGTGGACAGGCTGCTGCCGCAGCCGACGCTGCGGCAGGGGATCCGGATCGGCGGACGGGCGTTGCGGCGTACGCCGGGGCATGTACTGCGTGCTCCGTTCGCGATCGCGGCTCATCTGCTCAGCCCGGTAACGGCCGCGCTCCAGCGGTCGAGGCAGCGGCGGGAGATCCTCAGCTCGCTCCGGTTCAACTACGGCGCCGCTCGGAGCCCGCGGGAAACGGCCAGCGACAGCCGGTACCAGCGGTACTTCCAGCAGCTCGACAACGACCTGTACACCAAGGTGATCGAACGGCGGCTGCTCCAGTCGTTGAACCGCTTCCTCGAGTCCAAGGGGATCGACACCGCCGAGCTGAGCCAGCACCGGACCACGATCGAGAACCACGGCGTGTACGTCGCCGACGGCGGCACCGTGAAAGCCGAGAGCCTTGCGGTCGGGACCGGCGCCCGCGCGAGCTCCGTACTGATGAGAGTCGCCAACGCAGCCAAGCAGGGCGTCAACGAAGCAGCCGGAAGGAACTGAGCACTGATGGAGAAGAACTACGGAATCCGGGTCTCCGGTGGGAGCGTCACCGCCGGTGCGATGGCTGCCGGCGAAGGCGCCACCGCGACGAACGTCTCCGCGGTGTCCGCCGGGTCGCTCGCGGACGCGCGCGCCGGGATGTCCCAGCTCCCGAACTGCTGCACGCGCAGTCCGAGCGGCTGGAGCGGCCCGACGACACGATCGCCATGGCCGAGCTCGCCGAACACGAGCTGGCCAAGGACGAGCCCGACAAGAACTCGGTACTGCGACTGCTGGAACTGATCGCGTCCGGCGCCAAGTCGATCGCCACGATCGGCGGCGCGGTGACCGTCGTACAGCAGGCGGTTGCCGCGATCTTCTGACTGTCCGGGGGGACACTGCAATGCCTGCTTACTGCACATCCTGCGGCACGCGTCGAGCAGAGGGGGACGAGGTCTGCTCGCACTGCGAGGCTGCTTTCAAGGACACCGACGAAACACGGTCGGCCGATGGTCCGCCCGGACACGGGACGAGCTGGTTCGTCGGCCTCACCATGGTTCTCGCGGTGGTCGTGACCGGTGGGATCCTCGGCATCGACGCGATGATCGGACGAGCCACGGCGGCCGCCTCTGATCAGGTCCTGCAGAACCAGTGGCTCACACCCGACGGCTACATCACGTCGGGTCCGAAACCGGCGGAGGAGACTCCGAGCGACTCATGGGTGCCGCCGGCAACGGAGGACGAGACGAGCGAGCCTGTGCCGATCGAGACGACTCCCACTCCTGAGGTGGGGAACGAGTTGATCGCCGTTGATCCCGCGGCCGCGGAGGAACCGGCGGCGGCCGATGTCGTCCGGCTGCTGACGTCGTACTTCACCGCTATCAACGACCATGACTACGACAGCTACCAGGTGCTCCTCACTCCGGCCGCGCTGGCGACGCAGACTCGCAAACAGTTCACGAACGGCTTCCGCTCGACCGTGGACTCGGAGATCACGCTGCTCGGACTCAGCACCGCAACGGACGGCCGGCTCCTGGCCCAGGTCTCCTTCGTCAGCAGGCAGAACGGGATCGACGGCCCTGACGGACAGACCTGCACCCGCTGGACCGTCGGCAAGTTCCTCGAGGGTCAAGGCACCGATCTCCTGATCGGCAAGGCGCTCTCCGGCCACGCCAGCCACACGGCCTGTTGACAGCGCAACGGCGCCCCACCCGGATGGATTTCGGGTGGGGCGCCGGGCTGGGGTCAGCCGACCGGGGTGAGTTCGCGGTCTTCCTCCGGGGCGGGCGGGATGGAGGCGTGCTTGGCGGGCTTGGGGCGGAGCCACTTGGGGGCCCACCAGTTGGCGTCGCCCAGCAGGATCATCACGCTGGGGAGAACTACGGCGCGGATGATCGTTGCGTCGATCAGGATCGCGACCGCGAGGCCGACTCCGAGCTGCTTCATGTCCAGCGTGCTCAGCGTCGCGAAGACCGCGAACACGCCGATCATCACCGCCGCCGCGCTGGTCACCACGCCGGCCGAGCCGGTGATGCCCTCGGCAACGGCCTGCCTGGTCGGGACGCCCCGCAGTACCGCCTCGCGGATCCGGCTGACGACGAACACGTGGTAGTCCATCGACAGACCGAACAGCACCACGAAGAGGAACAGTGGCAGCCAGCTGACGACCGCGCCGTTCGACCGGAAGTGCAGCAGCCCTTCGGCCCAGGTGTTCTGGAAGACCGCGGTGACGACGCCGTACGCCGCTCCCGCGCTCAGCAGGTTGAGTCCGATCGCGGTGACCGCGACGACCACCGAGCGGAACGTCACCATCATCACGATCATCGTCAGCAGCAGGACGAACCCGATCACCAGCGGCAGCTTGTCCCGGGTGTGCGCCGCATAGTCGACATCCGCGGCGACGAACCCACCGACGGCGTACTCGACACCCGGCACCTTGCCGACCGTCTCCGGCATCAGTTCCTTGCGCAGCTTGGTCAGCGAGTCCCGCGCCTGCTGGCTGCCGCCCTCGTACGGCGTGGCGACCTCGAGCGTCGTGACCGTGCCGTCCTTGGAGACACGCGGCTCCTCGAGACCGTCCGACGCGAACAGCTTGTCGTCCTTGGTGCGCTGCATCAGATCAGCCAGCGCAGCCTTGACCGCCGGTGCTTGGTTGGCCGGCGCCCGTACGGCGACCTCATGGCTCGTACCCGTGCTCGGGAACGCCGCCGTCAGCCGGTCGTACGCCTTCATCACCGACGTCGTCCGGGGCAGGTCCTCGGTGCCCGGGAACTTCAGCTGCATCCCCAGCGCCGGCGACGCAACCGCGAGCAGCGCAGTGACAGCGACGAGCAGCGTGGCGATCGGGTGCTTCAGCGCCGGCTTCAGCACCGTCGGCCAGAACCGCGGCTGACCCTTCGACGCCGTCAACCGCCAAACGAGCGGGATCCGCGGGCGATCGACCCACCGACCGAGCTTCGCCAGTACGGCGGGCAGCACGGTCAGCGAACCGACGACGGCAACCGCGACGACGAGGATCGAGCCGACCGCGAAGGACGAGAAGACCGCATCGCGAGCGAGGAACAAGCCCGCCATCGAGATGATGACCGCCGTACCCGAGACGACGACCGCATGCCCGGAGGTCGCCGCCGCGATCTCGACCGCGTCGACATGACCGCGGCCCTTGGCGCGCTCCTCGCGTTCACGGCGGAGGTAGAAGAGTGAGTAGTCGACGCCGACCGCCATACCGATCAGCAGGATGACGCTGTTGACCGCATCGACCGCGGGTACGAGCTGTGATGCCGCCGCCGCTAAGCCGATCGCTGCGGCTACTGCGGACAGCGCCAGCAGCAACGGCACCGAAGCGGCGATCAGCGCACCGAACGCGATCAAGAGGATCGCCAGTGTCACCGGCAGGCTGAACATCTCGGCCCGCTTGAAGTCCTTGCCCAGCGTCTCGTTGAGCGCCTTGTCGATCGACAGTCCACCGACCTCTTCGACCCGGAGGTTCGGGTACTGCTGCTGGACCTGGGCGGTCGTGTCGAGCAACGGCTGAACGCGGTCGTCACCGTCACCGTCCTTGAGGGTGACCCTCACGATGACCGCGTCCTTGTTCGGCGACGGCATCGGCTGCGCGACCTCCGCGACCCCACCGAGGGCGCGCATGCGCTGGATGACGACGCCGGCGGCCTTGTTCGCCGCGGCCTGGTCGAGCTGTCCGGACGGTGCCGTGATCAGCACGCTCTCGACGTCCGGGTCGTCGAAGTTGCCGGATTTGACGATGTTGTCCGCCCGGGTCACCTCGCCGATGTCGCCCTCGTTCTTCGACTCCTTGGTACCGGTGATCGAGCCGAGCGCGAAACACGCGACCACGACGACAACCCACATCCCGATCGCCCGCCACGGATGGGTGGCACTCCAGCGTGCCGCCCGTACCGTGATCTGTCCCCTGGCCATGTTTCCCTGCCCCTCTGCGCCCCCTCGGGCACCCCACCCAGCGCTCCTGGCGTGACGCTGGCTACGGGCAAAAGCCTGACCGGCCGGGGCAGGTCGCGGCCATGGAGGAAGCCACCCAGTCGACCCTGGTGCTAGCCCTACCCCACCCTTTGCCGTACGCCGTACGAGCCGGGGCGATCGGACGTCAGAAGTCCTCGAGGTTGAGCGACGAGGCGGCCGAGACGCCCTCCAGATACCCCTCGGCGCGCTCGGCCTTCGGGTAGCGGTGGACCAGGTCCCAGAAGGTGGCGTTGTGGGTCGGCTCGATCAGATGAGCCAGCTCGTGGACCAGCACGTAGTCGACGACCCAGCCCGGCATCGACTGCAACCGGGTGGACAAACGGATCGATCTGTCCGCCGGAGTGCAGGATCCCCACCGTCTGTTTTGGTTCGAAACCCACCTCACAGATGCAGGTTCGGGCACTTCTGGGAGGTGGCGACACGCGAGTTCGTGTGCTCTGGCCAACAATTTTTCGTCCGACACGCGCGATCGGCTGCGCTGCTTCTCGAGTCGCGCCAGCATGGTCTCGACCCAGCGCGCCTCCTCGACGGCGGACAGCCGGTCGGGCATCAGCACGACCACCCGCTCGCCGTCCCGGTACGCGCTGACCGTGCGCTTGCGGCGCTTGCTGCGCCGGATATCCACATACGGCGGGATCGGGCGCGGTGGGGAGTCGGCCATGGCTCAAAAATGTACCCCCCGAATCCGACAACTTTCTTCGGTCCACATCCTGTGCATCGGCGTTTCCGCAGGTCAGACGCCAGATCTTGAACCCTCCGACCTACGTTGTTCACATCGTGTTCCCCCGCCCGTCCACAGCGTCGCGCGGCGCGCCCCACAGGTTGCGCACAGAGTTATCCACAGGGGTGGACAACGCGGGCTTGCCTGCGCGGCCGTCGCCTCTTAGCGTCATCTGCAACAGGCTCCCGGACCGCCTCCGGGGCCGCTCGGAGGGGAAGCCGAGCTGCTCCGGAGGCGGATCACCGGGAGCCTGTTCTATGCCGGCGAAAGTTTCGGTAAGGGCTTTCCTCGGGGGATTCGGGCGGCGCGCGGACCGTGAGGTGCGCTTGAGCCTGAGCCAGGAGGCCGTAGGGTGAATCCCGACTGGGCCGCACGGCCTACGGCAGGACGGTCTGCCGTTCAGCATCCAACGACTGCCCGGGGCGAGACCCCGGGCTGGAATTCAAGCAAGGAGAGGGCCCTCATGGCAGAGACCTGGAGCGGCGAGTTCTACTGCGTCAAGTGCAAGGCCAAGCGCACCGCCGACGGCGAGGTCAAGGTCAACGACAAGGGCACGCGCATGGCGAAGGCCAAGTGCCCCGAGTGCGGTACGAACCTGAACCGGATCCTCGGCAAGGCCTGACGCACCAGCTCGTAGGGGCGGTGTCCGGCACGATGTCTGTGCCGGGCACCGCCCCTGGTTCGTCCCGGCTTGGGCGACCGGACAGAATGGAGTCGTGTCGGACCTTCCTCGCAAGGCGCTGAGCCGGACCGCGAAACTTGCCAGCCTGCCCCTGGGTGCCGCCGGGCGCGCGACGCTCGGCCTGGGCAAGCGCATCGGCGGTGCTCCCGCCGAGGCCGTGTTCGCCGAGTTCCAGCGCCGGACGGCCGATCAGCTGTTCGCCGTCCTGGGTGAGCTCAAGGGCGGCGCGATGAAGTTCGGGCAGATGCTCAGCCTGATGGAGTCCGCGATGCCGGAGGAGCTCGCGGCGCCGTACCGGGCGACCCTGACCAAGTTGCAGGACTCCGCCCCGCCGATGCCGGCCTCGACCGTGCACACGATCCTGTCGCGGGAGCTGGGCAAGCGCTGGCGGGACCGGTTCGAGGAGTTCGACGACGTGCCCGCGGCGGCCGCGTCGATCGGCCAGGTGCACCGTGGGCGGCTCAAGGACGGTCGCGAGGTCGCGGTCAAACTGCAGTACCCGGGCGCCGCGGAGGCGCTCCGGTCGGACCTCAGGCAGCTGGGACGGTTCGCGCGGACGATCGGCGCGGTGGTCCCGGGTCTCGAGGTGAAGCCGCTCGTCGCGGAGCTCCAGGAGCGGATCGGCGAGGAGCTCGACTACGACCGCGAGGCGCAGGCCCAGCAGCAGTACGCCGACGCGTTCAAGGACCACCCGGAGTTCGTCGTACCGCGGGTGATCAAGCACTCCCCCACGGTCATCGTGTCCGAATGGATCGAGGGCCGGCCGCTGTCGTCGTACATCACCGAGGGTACGAAGGAAGAGCGGGACGCGATCGGGCTGAAGTACGTCCGGTTCATGTTCAGCGGGCCGAAGTACGCCGGTCTGCTGCACTCGGACCCGCATCCGGGGAACTTCCGGGTGATGGCCGACGGACGGCTCGGCGTGGTCGATTTCGGCCTCTGCGCGCGGCTCCCGGACGGGCTGCCGCCGGCTATCGGGCGGCTGCTGCGGATCTCGCTGAAGGGCGACGGCGAGGCGGTCCGGGACGGGCTCAAGGCCGAGGGCTTCATCAAGCCGCGGATGGAGATCGACCCGGAGCAGCTGATGGACTACCTGGCGCCGTTCGCGGAGCCGGCCCGGGAGGAGACGTTCCAGTTCAGCCGGGCCTGGATGCGCGCGCAGGCGAACCGGACCGGTGACTTCCGGTCGCCCAACGCGTCGCTCGCCCTCCGGCTCAACCTGCCCCCGTCGTACCTGCTGATCCATCGCGTCTGGATCGGCGGCATCGCCGTACTGTCGCAACTCGAGGCGGAGGCCCCGTTCCGCACCGTGCTCGAGGAGCTCCTGCCCGGCTTCACCGACGGCTGAGGGCCGGTACGGCGCGCAGCGTCACGGCCAGCAGGACCGCTACGGCTGCCAGAGCCACGGCGGTGATGCCCGCGGCGAGGTGCATGCCGCTGGTGAAGGCGTCACGTGCCTGGTCCAGCAGGTCGCCCGTGGCGCCCTGGGCGATCGCCTCGCCGAGCGAGTTACCGCCGCGGCCGTCCATGTGGCTGCGGTACGCCGCGGTCACCACGCTGCCGAGGACTGCGATGCCCAGCGAGTAGCCGAACTCGTTGCTGGTCTGCGTCAGCGCACCCGCCGAGCCGGCCTTCTCCGGCGGGACCGAGCCGATGACCAGGTTCGTGCCGAGCGTGACGAGCGGCGCCGGGCCGACGCACTGGATCGCGAACGCGATCGCCAGAACCGTCGTGGACGTCGCCATCGACGTCATGAACATCCCGACGACCGTGAACGCAATCCCAGCCGGGATCAGCACGCTCGGCCGGATCCGTTGCGCCAGCCGGGGCGCTACCTGGAAGGCGACGGTCGTCGTCAGCATGCCCGGGACCAGCGCGAGCCCGGCGGCCAGCGGGGTCATCCCCTGGACCAGCTGGAAGTACTGCGCGACGAACACCATCACGCCGCCGGACAGCATCGAGAACGCCAGCATGCTCCCGAGCGTCACGCTGAACGTCCGCCGCGTGAACAGCCGTACGTCGACCAGCGGGTCGTCGAGGCGACGCTGCCGCCGTACGAAGATCCAGCCGAACACCCCGCCGACCACCAGCGCGCCGATCGACTGCACACCGAGGCCATGCGAGGCGAGGTGCTTCAGGCCGTGGATCGCCGGCAGGATCGCGGCCAGCGACAGCAGCACACTCGGTACGTCGATCCGCCCGGCCTTCTCGTTCCGGTACTCCGGGAGCAGGAACGGCCCGACCACGAGCAACACGACCATCGCCGGTACGCCGATCAGGAAGGCCGAGCCCCACCAGAAGTGGTTCAGCAGGATGCCGCCGACGATCGGGCCGACCACCGCGCCGACCGTGAAGCAGCCGGCCCAGACGCCCAGCGCCTTCGCCCGCTGCCCCTCGTCGGGGAACAGCGTGGAGATCAGCGACAGCGTGCACGGCGCGATCGCCGCCCCGGCGATGCCGAGCACCGCGCGGGCCCCGATCAGCATGCCGGGATCGACGGAGTACGCCGCGACGACCGAGGCGATCCCGAAGACGGCAGCCGCGATCAGCAGCAGCCGACGACGACCGAGCCGGTCACCGAGGTTGCCCATCGTGATCATCAGGCCGGCCACCATGAACCCGTACACGTCCAGGATCCACAGCTGCTGGCTGCTGGTGGCGCCCAGGGCCTCGGTCACGGCCGGGACTGCAAGCAGCATCACGAACAGGTCCAGCGACACCAGCAGCGTGGCGAGGCACAGGACGCCCAGCGCGATCCACTGCCGCTTACTGGTGGTCACCATGTCGGCCTCGACGGTCATGATCCGGTCCTTCCGCAGGGGGTCTCTTCACTTCTGCGTCGGACGAAGTGTTCCGGGATCGACACCGGGCGGGACTATGTTCGGGCAATGACGACATTCGGAAATCTGCCCGAGGTCGTGCCACCGGAGGAGTGGCTGGCCGCCCGGCTGGAGCTGCTGAGGCTGGAGAAGGAAGTCACGCGGGCGCGCGACCGGCTGAACGCCGAGCGCCGTCGGCTGCCGATGGTCCGGATCGACAAGCCGTACGTCTTCGCGGGGCCGGACGGGGAGGTCGGGCTGCTGGACCTGTTCGACGGGCGGGATCAGCTGGTGATCCACCACTTCATGTTCAGCCCGGACTGGGACGAGGGGTGCTCGAGCTGCTCGTCGGCCGCGGACGAGATCGGCAACCTCCGGCAGTTGTACGTGCGGAACACGTCGCTGGTGGCGGTCTCGCGGGCGCCGTACCCGAAGATCGCGGGGTTCAAGGAGCGGCTGGGGTGGACGTTTCCGTGGGTCTCGTCGTACGGGAGTGACTTCAACTACGACTTCCACGCCACGCTGGACGACCGGGTCGCGCCGGTGCTGCTCCACTTCCGCACCAAGGAGCAGCTGGCGAACGAGAAGGGTACGCCGTGGTCAGGCGGGCCGTGGACCGACGAGATGAACGGCGACGAGCTGCCAGGGATCAGCACGTTCCTCCGGGTCGACGACGAGGTGTTCCACACGTACTCGACGTTCGGGCGCGGGATCGAGGACTTCCACAACGGCTATCGGTACCTCGACCTGACCGTTCTCGGCCGGCAGGAGGCGTGGGAGGAGCCGAAGGGACGCGCCGAGCCGCTCGGGCTACACGTCGGCGGACCCGCGATGCGTGTCCCGGATCAGTACTGACTTACCAGTAGACCGAGTCGAGCTTGCCCTCGATACTGCGGACGTTGTCCCGGGCACACCGGTCGCAGTACAGCAGCTTGCGTCCGTCCTCGATCGAGGTCATCCAGGTCAACGGCACGTCCTCCGACTCCGCCTGCTGACCACACAACGCACAGGTAGCTCTCACCATGGCATCAGGGTATGTCGCCCGGTCCCACGCCGTAGCGAGCAGGTGCTCGGTGCGGTGCCTCGGCGTGCTGGAGCGAAGGCGTCGATGTGGTTTCATCGTCGCCTTTGCTCCAGTGCGGCGAGGTGCCGTGCCGAGTGCCGCGCAGTAGGCGTGGGATCGGGTGACATGCCCTAGTCTGCACCGCGTGCGATGGGTGATTCACGGCGAGGCCGAGGTCTGGGGCAATCGATGGCTGAGCGTACGGCGGTTGGACGTCGAGCAGCCTGACGGGGAGCGGTTCGACTATCACGCGGTCCGGCTGAAGGACATCGCCGCCGCGGTCGTCACTCGGGACGAGCACGTGCTGCTGATGTGGCGGCACCGCTTCCTCACCGACACGTGGGCCTGGGAGCTGCCGATGGGGATCATCGAGGCTGGTGAGACGCCGGAGGCGGCCGCGGCTCGGGAGCTCGAGGAGGAGACCGGGTGGCGGGCTGAGGGGTTGACCGAGCTGATTCGGTCGGAGCCTGCGGCCGGGATCATGGACTCGCGGCATTACGTGTTCCGGGCTACTAGCGCGGTGTGGGTCGGGGAGCCGACGGAGCGGAACGAGTCGGATCGGATCGAGTGGGTACCGGTAGGCGACGTACCCGGGATGATTGGGCGGCGGGAGATCGTCAGTGGGATCACGTTGGTCGGGCTGCAGCAACTGTTGATCCAGGAACGCTGAAGGGGCGGCACCCCCTTTGGGTGCCGCCCCTCAATTTGTTCAGCTGGTCAGGCTGTGTTGCTTGGTGTTTCTGGTGGATCAGACGAGACGGGCGAGTGCGAGGCGCGCGCGTGCGCTGGCCCTCTCAGCTCGCCGGCCTGCCCGCTCGGCCTGCTTCTGCGCCTTCTCGATCTGGTGAGCGAGGCGGAAGCGCCGGTTCTGCTCTGCGGCCTTCAGTGAAGCCCGACAGTGAGCACGGGCGAGATCTTCATTGAGTAAATGCATTTCGGTGCTCCTGTGTGAAGTCTGGTTGGTCATCGTTCGGTCTCGTTTCGGATGGTTGGGTGTCGTTCAGGCTGCGGTGACGGTGTCGCTCTTGCGGGGACGCCCACGGGGCCGCTTGCGCGGAACCACCACACCTTGGACGAACAGCTCGCCACCCCACACTCCCCACGGCTCGGAACGCTCGAGCGCTCCGGCCAGGCACTCGGCCTTCAGCGGGCAGGTCGTGCAGAGAGACTTTGCGTACTCGACGTCCGCCGGCGATTCGGCGAAGAAGAGTTCTGGCGCGTAGGACCGACAGGGCAGGTCCTGCGACGTTGCAACCTCGGTGAAGACATCGAGGAAGCTAACGCTCATTCCGGTCACCTCCCAGTGACTTTTGGATGCTGGTCTCTTGTCGTCGGTGACGATTACCGGTTGGTAGTCGCCAAATCTTTGGACAAACAAAAGGGCCGCGGGACCCTTTGGTGGGTTCCGCGGCCTGGAGGTGCCGGCTCTGACGCTTGTCAGACCGGTGGACTCCATGCTCGAGAACCCGAACCGCCGTACTTCACATCGCCGACAGCTCCGCCCTTGAACTGGGCGATGCCGGAGGCCATGAGCACAACGGTCGCGACGTGCAGACGCGGCGAGGCACCCGGGATCTGGGCGCACGGCAGCGCGGCAGCGTCGCTGAACGGCATCTTGACCGTGTTGGTAATCATTTCCAGGGCACCTCCTCTCGTTGTGGCGAAGCGGGCGGTTAGCTCGATCGCTATGGTGGTTTGAAGTTTTCGGCCAGGCTTCGACCGCAGAAAGAACAGTACGCCGTCCGCGTCGGAGCCCGCAAACTATTTATCGCCAGTTTGCGAAGTTGGCCGGAAGTTGCCGCCACGGCGACCGGATCTGGTTGCCGTGACAGGGTTTCCAGCACTCTCCGGGACGCCGTCCGCACGCTGCGGGATCGTTGCCTCTGTCACCTAACTGCCACGTCTGCCAGGAGCAGAACACGGCACGTACTCCAGGGTGCGCCCCGAAAGCTGTGCCTGGCAAGAACATTTCCCGCAGCACTTGCCCGAAGGGGCAATCAGCGAGTGCAGAGGTTCAGGATGTGTTCGCCGTACTTGGCCAGCTTGGTGTGGCCGATGCCGGGGATCTGACGCAGCGCCTGCGCGTCCTCCGGGCGGGTCTCGGCGATCGCGGTCAGCGTCGCGTCGGTGAGGATGACGAACGCCGGCATCCGCTCGGACTCGGCCTGCTCGGTGCGCCACTCGATCAGCGCGTCGTACAGCTTCTGGTCGATCTTGGACGGGCAGTCCTCGCAGCGGCCGAGCTTGCGGGCGCCCGGGTCGAGCAGGCCGCGACCGCAGACCCGGCACTTCGGGATCGGCCGGCTGGAACGCGGTGCGCTCGACGGACGCTCGAAACTGGTCGGCGAGGACGGCGTCCACTCGGTCCGCGCCGTACGGACGCCGATCGGGTCGAGGAAGCGGGTCGGACCGCGCGTACCGCGACCGCCCGGTGAGCGGGACGTGGACCAACTGATCGACAGCTGCTGCTTCGCCCGCGTCACGCCTACATAGAACAGCCGACGCTCCTCCTCCACCTGCACCGGAGTCTGGGCGTACGTGATCGGCAGCGTCCCCTCATGCGCCCCGACGATGAAGACGCACTCCCACTCCAGGCCCTTGGCCGCGTGCAGCGTCGCCAGCGTGACGCCCTCGGCCAGCGGCGCATGCTGGATCGACGCCCGTCGGTCCAGCTCCGCCATCAGCTCAGGCAGCCGCGCCTCGGGGTTGGCTGCAGCGAAGTCGGACGTCATGGTGACCAGTGCGCTCAATGACTCCCACCGGTCCCGCACCGCTCCGGTCCCGGTCGGCGGCTCCGGCGTCCATCCAGCCCCGCCGAGCACGCCGGTCACCGTGGTCACCAGGTCGTCGGACAGGTCCCCCGCCTTGGCCTGACCCCGCAGCAGTACGGCGGCCTGCCGGATCTCGGCCCGCTCGAAGAACCGCTCCGCACCCTTCAGCACGGTCGGGATCTTCCGCTCGGCCAGCGCCTGCTCGAAGTTCTCCGACTGCGCATTGGTCCGGAACAGTACGGCGATGTCCCGCAGCGCCACACCCTCGTCCCGCAGCTTCACGACCGCGCGCGCCACCGCGTCCGCCTCCGCGACCTCGTCGGAGTACTCGCGGTAGACCGGAGTCGGACCGGCCTCTTTCTGGGATCGCAGCGTCACCCGGCCGGGCAGGCCGGTCGGACCGGCGGCGTCGAGGATCTTGTTGGCCACATCGACGATCTGCGGCGTCGACCGGTAGTCGCGGACCAGCTTGATCACCGTGGCGGACGGATGCCGGGACGCGAAGCGCACCAGGTTCTCCGGCTCGGCGCCGGCCCACGAATAGATCGTCTGCGCCGGATCGCCGACCACGCAGACGTCCTCCCGGCCGCCCAGCCACAGGTCGAGCAGGCTCTGCTGGAGCGGCGAGACGTCCTGGTACTCGTCCACGACGAACGTCCGGTACTGGCGGCGGATCTCCGCGGCCACCCGCTCGTCCTCCGCGAGCAACGCGACCGCACAGAGCAGCACGTCCTCCAGGTCGATCCGGCCGCGCTCCAGCTTCACGTCCTCGTAGGCCGCGAAGATGCGCGCGATCGTCGCCGGGTCGAAGGCAGCCAGCGTCCGGGACGACTTGGGCGCCAGCCGGGCGTAGTCGTCCGGGCGGACGTTGCTCACCTTGGCCCACTCCACCTCACCGGCCAGGTCGCGCAGCGCGGGCGTGTCCACCCGGACCCGGCAGCGGGAGGCGGCCTCGGTCAGCAGCGGGAACTTCCGGTCCGCGATCGGCGGCAGCTCCCCGCCGTACACCTTGGGCCAGAAGAAGCGGGCCTGCCGAAGCGCGGCCGAGTGGAACGTGCGGGCCTGCACCCCTTGTACGCCGAGCTGGGCCAGCCGCCCGCGCATCTCCCCCGCCGCCCGCTGCGTGAACGTCACCGCGAGCACCCGGACCGGGTCGAACGTCCCGGTCTGGACGCCGTACGCGATCCGGTGGGTGATCGCCCGGGTCTTGCCCGTCCCGGCGCCGGCCATCACCACGACCGGGCCGTGCAGTGCGGACGCGACCGCTCGCTGCTCCGGGTCGAGGGCCTCCAACAGGCTCTCGGCAGAAGCAGATCGTGTGAGGTCGCTCACGGGGTGAGACACGCGGGAACAGCACCACCTACGGCATGGTTCGAATAGGTCGAAGGCAACCCTAGACGGGCGGCCCGACAAAACCCCTCCCAGCCTCAAGGAGTCAGCCAAATGGCTGCTTTCACTATGTACTCGACGCCGTGGTGCGGCTACTGCCACCGCCTCAAGGGCCAGCTCAAGCGAGCCGGCATCGAGTTCACCGAGGTCGACATCGAGCAGGTCCCGGACGCCGCGAAGCTGGTCGAGCAGATCAACAACGGCAACCAGACGGTCCCGACGGTCGTCTTCGCCGACGGCACCGCGATGACCAACCCGTCGATTGCGCAGGTCGCGGAGAAGCTCGCCGCCTGAACAACCTGACTCAGGTCATATCGCCTGAGTTATGGACTTTACGGTCATGACCGTTATACCTTGCGATGAACTACGTCGCAGGGAGTCCGCCCATGTTCTCGCGCCGTCACCTTCGCGCTGCCTTGACGACCGTCGTCGTCTCGATCGGTCTGCTCGCCACGGGCGGGTTGCACGCCACGGCGGCCCCGCCGATGCCTGATCCGTTCCCGTCGGAGACCTGGCCGCTCGGGCCGCCGACGAAGCCGTTCGCGCCGGCCGACGACGTCATCAAGGACCTCGGCTCGCCGGTCAGCTCGCTCACGGTCATGGAGGGCGCGGTCGGCCGCACCCCGGACGGCCGCGACGTCGTGTACGCCGTACCCTCCGGCGAGAACGCCCGGCTCAACGTGGTGGACCTGCACACCCGCGAGCTGATCCGCGCCGTACCGCTGCCGGGCGCTGCCGGCGGCTGGGCGATCGTCGTGACGCCGAACGGGGACGTCTACCTCGGCACGTACCCGTACGCGCACCTCTACCGCTACAGCCCCGGCACCGGCGAGGTGACGGACCTGGGCCAGCCCATTCCGGGTGAGTCCCAGATCTACGGCCTGACCGCTGACCCGGACGGCAACGTGTACGCCGGGACCTATCCGACCGCGCACGCCTTCAAGTACGACCCGTCGAACGGACAGGTCACCGATTACGGCTCACTCGACCCGGTGCAGCAGTACGCACGATCCACGGTCTACGACCCCGACCACCGCAAGCTGTTCGTCGGCGTCTCGACTCCGAATGCCCGCCTGCTTCGGATCGACGTCGACACCAAGGCGGTCGAGGACATCACTCCCCCGGGTACGACGGCCAAGGACTTCATCGACCTGGACTACGCCGGCGGCAAGGTGTTCGCGAACGCCAGCAGCCGACTGGTGGTGGTCGACGCGGTCACCGGTGAGCAGATCAAGTACACCGACGCGACCACTGGCCAGCAGGTGATGGACTACCCGATCGCTGCCCGCGGCGTCTCCGCAGCCGGACCAGGCGGCGTCTACTTCACCAACAACACCCTGGCCCTCACGCACTACGACCTGGACACCAACACGGTCGGTCCGGTCTCGCCGCCGCGGACACTGACGCGTGGCGCATCCATCGGCTACGGCTGGGTGACCGAGAACGGTGTACCCGTGCTGTACGGCCTGGCCGGCAACTACTCCGGTGGGACGTTCCGCTACAACCCGGCCGACGGGACGCTGGCGCAGTGGAGCTCACCGTTCCAGTACGTGCCGTCGCCGCTGATGCACGAGCTGGCTGACCCCGTGACGGGCAAGGTGTTCGTCAACGTCTACCTGAACGGCTCCACGGCCATCTATGACCCGGCGACCGGCAAGTCCACCGTCACCACCCGGCAGGGACAGGTCGAGGGCTGGGCCTGGGACGGCACCGGCAAGATGTACGTCGGCATCTATCCGTACGGCCGGTTGTCGCTCTGGGACCCGGCGCAACCGGACAGCACGACCAACCCGAAGGAACTGTTCAGCCTGGTCGACAGCGACCACCAGAACAGGCCGGTGTCGGTGGTCCCCGACGGCAACCACGTGTACGTCGGCACCACGCCGGCGTACGGCGAGTACGGCGGCGCGCTGACCGTGTACGACGTACCGACCGGCAGCCACACCGTCTACCGCAACCTGGTGACCGACCAGACGATCGCGTCCATCCTGCCTGCGGGCGCGAACGTGTGGGCCGGCTCCAGCATCGAAGGCGGTCAGGGCACCGACCCGAGAGCCACCGAGGCCCACCTGATCAAGGTGGACCCGGAGACGGGCGCCGTGCTCACCGACATCGTCCCGGTGTCGGGCGCAGCCAGCATCAACGAGCTGACCTACGGACCGGACGGCAACATCTGGGGACTGGCCGACGGGATCGTCTTCGTCGTCAACCCGACGACAGGTGAGGTACTGCGGCTGCTGCCCGTGTTCAGCGCAGTCACCGGTTCACAGGACGGCGCGCTCTCCTGGCGCGACGGCCACTTGTACGGCGTGACCGGCGGCCGACTGTTCGTCCTGGACAGCCTGAGCGGACACGCCACCGTCCTGCGCGACCACGGCCTCAACCGGCTCACGCAGACCCCGGACGGCACCTACTACTCGTTGCTGCGACCGGACGGCTTCACCAACCCGACCAACCTGGCGTCGTACACGCCACCGGTCGACTCGTGTCCGCAGTCCGACGTCCGGCCGACAGTCTGGACCGGGAACATCGACAGCCACGTGTCGAACCGCTTCCTGACCTACGGCTGCACGCTGACCGACACACTGCCCAGTGCGAAGGCGGACTGGCCGAACCACGCGGCGTACGTCATCGCGGTCGACCGAAAGCTCCGCCAGCTCGAGCAGGCCGGCACGGTCGAGCGCTGGGAGGGCGTCCTGATCAGGGTCGCGGCGGCCCGGTCCAACGTGGGCCGGTGATCACCAGCTGCCGGTGAGGCTCTCGCCGTACCAGCCTTCGATCAGGCGGCGGGAGATCGAGATCGCACCCGGGAGGGCCATGGTGCCGGCTTCGACCAGCGCGCGGACGTCCTCCCGGGTGAACCACTTCGCCTCGGCGATCTCGTCCTGGTCCACGTCGATGTCGAAGCTCGACGCCTTCGCGTAGAACCCGAGCATCAGGCTCGCGGGCAGCGGCCAGGGCTGGCTCCCGGCGTACAGGACCTCTTCGCCGACGATCACACCGGTCTCTTCGAGCACCTCACGCCGTACGGCGGCCTCGAGCGACTCGCCCGGCTCGACGAAGCCGGCCAGCGTCGAGTACCGCCCCGCCGGCCAGGCCTCGTTGCGGCCGAGCAGAGCGCGGTCCTGGTCGTCGGTGACGAGCACGATGATCGCCGGGTCGCTGCGCGGGAAGTGCGACAGACCGCAGTTCGGGCAGCGCCGGACGTGGCCTGCCTCCACCACCTCGGTGTGCTCGCCGCAGTTCGCGCAGTGAGTGTGGACGCCGTGCCAGTTGGACAGTCCGATCACGTTGACCGCGATACCGGCCTCACGGTCGTCGAGCAGCGCGCCGAGTTCGCGCAGGCCGCCGTACGACTCGTCTGCCTCGCCCTTCACCAGCACACCGAAGACGGCGCGGCCTTCGGCGGTCATGCCGGCTCCGGACTCGCGGTCGATGCCGAGGAAGATCCGGATGCCTTCCGGCGCCTCGGACGGCGGGACGAAGCGCAGTGCGGAGCGGTCATCGACCACCTGCACCTGGTCACCGACGACGGCGACCACCTGGGTGTCGGACGAACCCCAGGCCTTCTCCAGCCAGTCGTCGTCACGGCGGCGGTCGGCGGCACGGTCCAGGACCGATCGGGACAGGGCTAGCGAACCAGGGTCAATCGAGTAGGCCACGTGCCTCAACCTACCCCGGCATCATGAGAGCATCCCCGCATGAGTATTCACATCGCCGCCGAGAAGGGGCAGATCGCACCGCGGGTGCTGTTCCCCGGGGACCCGCTGCGGGCCAAGTGGATCGCGGAGACCTATCTGGACGACGTGATCTGCTACACCGAGATCCGGAACATGTTCGGCTTCACCGGCACCTACAAGGGTGAGCGGATCTCCGTGCAGGGCTCCGGGATGGGCCAGCCGTCCGCGTCCATCTACGCGAACGAGCTGTTCGCGGAGTACGACGTACAGACCCTGATCCGGGTCGGGACGTGCGGTGCGCTGACCGAGGCGGTCCGGGTCCGCGACGTGATCGTGGCGATGTCCGCGAGCACCGACTCGCAGATGAACCGGCTGCGCTTCCACGGCATCGACTACGCGCCGACCGCCGACTACCAGCTGCTCCGTGCGGCGGTGGACGCGGCCGAGGCGGCCGGACTGAACGTGCACGTCGGCCAGGTGTTCTCCGGCGACCTGTTCTACAACGACCGCGCCGACCTGGTCTCGCGGACCGCGGAGTATGGCGTACTGGGTATCGAGATGGAGGCGTCGGCGCTCTACACGCTGGCTGCGAAGTTCGGCCGCCGGGCGCTCGGCATCATGACGGTGTCTGACCACCTCATCACCAAGGAGGAGACGACGGCGGAAGAGCGCCAGACGACCTTCTCGGAGATGATCACGATCGCCCTCGACGCGGCGATCGAGGTGCCGGTCTGAAGCCGCGGTACGGCGCCGCCGTACTGGCCTGCGCCGTGATGGCATTCGGTACGGCGGCGTGCTCGGGCAGCAAGTCCGACGACAACAAGCCGAACGCCGCAGGTAGCTCCAGCAGCTCCACTGCTCCGGGCACCACCACCAGCAGCAGTGCGTCTTCGACAGGTCCGGAGGAGAAGCTGCCGGACCTCACCGCCGCACAGGTCGTGACAGCCTTTGCCGGCAAGGGCTACAAGTGCAGCACCGACGAGGCGTACCAGACGTGCGCGCAGGGCGTCACGTCGATCCAGGTCCTGATCGGCAAGCAGCCGCGGCCGCCGGTGATCTCGCTGCAGGCGACCGGGGTCGCTGCGGAGGCCGCGACCAAGCTGTCCGACTTCGCACCGCAGGCGCTGGAGCTCGCGCACGTGAACCCGCGCGGCCAGATCGCGGACTGGCTGAAGCAGCAGCAGAGCAAGGCATCCGCGCAGACCACGGCCGGCGACTGGACGGTCGAGTTCTCGACCGAGGCGGACACCGATCAGCCCGGAGCGATCCTCACGCTGACCGACAAGCTCTGCAAGGTCGACTGCGGAGCTGAGTAGGACTCAGATAGCAGCTACGCCGTGACGAGCTTGGGCAGGACCTGCAGGAGCCGATCGGTCAGCAGGTCCGGGGTCTTGTCCGGGTTCGCCGCGTAGCCGACCACGGCCTGCTCGAACAGGCCGTCGACCAGCGCGTACGCCGTGGGCGCGTCAACGGTCGGCGTGGTCGCGGTGAGATCGGCGTACCGGCCGAGGATGCGCCAGATCATCTCCTCGAGCAGCTTGTCGATCGCCTCGACGTCCGGGCGGAGCTGCTCCTCGAACATGCTCTGCGCGCGCAGGTCGTACCAGAGTTTGTGCATCGGGGTCTCGTCGACCAGGGTCTGGGTCATCTTCGCCAGGAACCCGGTGACCAGCTCCTCCCCCGACGTCGCCGTCTCGACGACCTCGTCGTACCGCCGGGCGCACTTGGTCTTGTAGTAGCGCACGCAGTAGCTGATCAGGTCGATCTTGTCGCGGAAGTAGTAGTGCACGACGCCGTGGGTGAACTCGGAGTTGTTCGCGATCTCCCGCAGGCTGGTCCGCGCGTACCCGAGCTCGCCGAGGGTCTTCAGCGCGGACTCGGCCAGCGCCACCCGGCGTCGCTCGATCTTGTCGATCCCGGAGACCCGGGCCGGCCGGTCCGGTTCGGTCACGCTCGCTGACGTCACTGCCACACCGCCCTCTCCTCATCGGGTCGTTGCGTCAGAGTACCCCGCCCCGGGCCAGGCGCGTCCCGGTGCGGGGAGATTTCTTGACAAGTGTCAAACAAAGTCTTGACGGGTGTCAAAGACCTGGCCAGAGTGTGAAACAGCCAGCCTCGTCGTGTCAGCAAAGGAGCTACAGATGGGTTCTCTCGATCTCTCCGGCCGCAGGGCCCTCGTCACCGGCGGCGCCCAGGGGCTGGGTGAGGGCATGGCGAAGGCCCTCGCGGCAGCCGGCGCGAAGGTCGTGATCAGCGACCTGCAGAAGGACGCGGGCGAGAAGGTCGCCGACGCGTTGGACAGCGAGTACGGAGCGGGTAACGGCTTCGTCGCGCACGACATCACCGACGACGCGCAGTGGGAGAACGCGGTCGTCGCGGCCAACGACATCATGGGCGGCCTGGACATCCTGGTGAACAACGCCGGGATCGAGATCACCAGCCTGCTCACCGAGGTGACCGCCGACGAGATCCGCAAGATGCTCGAGGTGAACGTCCTCGGCACCACGCTCGGCGTCAAGTGGGGCCTGCGCACGATGCGTCCCGAGGGCCTGGCCGGTCAGGGCGGCGCGATCATCAACATCGCGTCGGTCGCCGCGACCATCGCGTTCCCCGGCATCGCGGTCTACTCCGCGACCAAGTCCGCGGTCGATCGCCTCACCAAGGTCGCCGCGATGGAGTCCGGCAAGCTCGGGTACGGCGTCCGCGTCAACTGCCTGTACCCCGGTCTGGTCCCGACCGAGATGGGGATGGGCCTGGCCAACGACTGCGCGCAACTCGGGCTGTTCGAGTCTCCCGAGGCAGCGGTCGGCGCCGTCATCGCACTGACCCCGGCCGGCCGGCTCGGCGAGGTCGCCGACATGGCCGACGCGGTCGTCTTCCTGGCATCGGACGAGGCCCGGTTCATCACCGGCATCGGCCTGCCGGTCGACGGCGGAATGGGGATGTGATCGCGTGAGCAGCAAGCCTGTCGTCGTCTACGGCGCCTCCGGCTACACCGGCCGCCTGGTCTGCGAGTACCTCCGGCAGTACCACGTCCCGTTCGTCGCGGCCGGTCGCGACGAGGCCAAGCTGAAGGCCTCGATGGATGCGCACGTTCCCGGCATCGAGACAGCGGACTACGAGATCGCCGTTGTCGACCACGACACCGCCGCACTGACCGATCTGTTCAAGGGCGCGTCTGTCGTGCTGAACACCGTCGGGCCGTTCAGTGAGCTCGGTCCGGCCGCTGTGGAAGCAGCACTGGCGGCAGGTGCTCACTACACCGACACGACCGGTGAGCAGGACTGGCTGATGACCTGCGACGAGAAGTACGGTCCGCAGTTCGCCGAGGCCGGTCTGGTGCTGGCGCCCGGCATCGCACAGATGTACACGACGAGCGAGATCGCCGCGCAGCTCTGCCTGGAGCAGCCGGGCCTGGACACTCTGGACATCGCGGTGTTCTGGGGCGGCAGCCCGACCATCGCCTCGACCCGCACGATCCTGGTGAACGCTGCGACCTCCAAGGCGCACTACCTGGAGAACAACCAGTACGCCGAGTTCCCGACGCAGGGTCTGGTGCAGCTGGTCGTTCCCGGGCAGCACGAGCTGGCCCTGTCGCTGCCATGGGGTGGAATGTCGCACCCGGTCTGGTTCAAGCGCGATCCGCGAGTCGCCAACTGTAAGGCGCAGGGCGGTGTCTTCAACGCGGCGCTGATGAACGGCGTACCGCAGATCGTTGCCGCAGCGCTCGAGGCGACCAAGGACATGGCGCCGGACGAGCGCAACGAGGCACTGACCGCCACCGCGCGCCAGGTGATGAACGAGATGCCGCCGCGGGAGAACCCACGGGTCAACAAGACCCTGGACTCGGTGCACGCCTCCGGACCGCTCGGTCGGGCGCACTGCGTCATCCACGGCAACAGCAACTACCAGCAGACCGGGCTGATGCAGGCGTACGCCGCGTACTCGCTGCTGCAGACGCCACCGAAGCGGGTCGGGTTCGCGAGTGGTTGCCAGGCGTTCGGTCACCGCGAGCTGCTCGGCGTACTGCGGAGCTTCGGGCTGGTGTCCGAGCCGCAGCTGACTGTGCAGCACTAAGGGAGCTGTTGTGCGACTGGTCGACTACCTGGACAAGGGCGCCTCGCTGGGCCCGGATGCGGCCTGCCTCACCACGGACGGCGAGACGCTCTCGTACGCCGAGGTGCAGCAGCTGTCGTACCGGATCGCGGGCGCACTGGAGGCGACCGGCGTACGTCCGGGTGGGAAGGTCGCGATCCTGTCCGCGAACGACCCGATCGCGTTCAGCTGCGTGTTCGGGATCAGCCGGGCCGGTGCGATCTGGTGCCCGATCAATCCGCGCAACGAGGCCGCTGAGAACCGTGAGCTGCTCGACCAGTTCGACTGCGAAGTACTGATCTACCAGTCGGCGTTCGCGCCGTTGGTGGACCGCATCCGGGACTCGCTGCCCAAGGTGCACACGTTCGTGTGCCTCGACGGGGAGCCCACAGACTCCGACCCAGACCCCCACCCCAGCGGTCGGAGAATCGTCGGTTGGGACGCGTTCAGCGGGGGCGCGTCCCAGCCGGCACCCGATCTGACCGATCCGGACGATCTCGCGATGATCGTCGGGACCGGCGGTACGACGGGCCGTCCGAAAGGAGTGATGCTCGGCAACGCCAACCTCGAGACGATGACCGCGCTGACACTGATGGGGTACCCCTTCGGCGAGCGGCCGGTCTATCTGGCGCTGGCGCCGTTGACGCACGCGGCCGGGGTGCTCTGCTTCCCGGTGCTCGCGTCCGGCGGGGAGATCGTGATCATGCGAGCTCCCGACGTCCACGCGTTCCTGGAGCTGATACCGCGACACGGGGTGACGCACACGTTCTTGCCGCCGACGCTGATCTACATGGTGCTGGCGGCGCCGGAGCTGGACTCCACGGACCTGTCGTCGTTGCGGTGCTTCTGGTACGGTGCGGCGCCGATGTCGGTCGCCCGGCTCGAGGAGGCGCTGCAACGGATCGGTCCGGTGATGGCGCAGCTCTTCGGGCAGACCGAGGCGCCGATGATGATCTCGATCCTGCCGCCGGCCGCGCATTTCGATGCCTCAGGCAACATTGCGCGGGGCCGGCTGTCGTCGGCCGGGCGGCCGTCACCGCTGGTCACGGTGGCGATCATGGGCGCGGACGGCGCTCTCCTTCCCTCGGGCGAGCGAGGTGAGATCGTCGTCCGCGGCTCATTGGTGATGCGGGGCTACTACCGCAACCCCGATGCGACCGCAGCGGCGTCGGCGTACGGCTGGCACCACACCGGTGACATCGGCTACCTCGACGGCGACAACTTCCTGTACATCGTCGACCGGGCGAAGGACATGATCATCACCGGCGGCTTCAACGTGTACTCCACCGAGGTCGAGCAGGCGCTGATGGCGCACACCGACGTACAGGATTGCGCAGTTGTCGGACAACCTGATGAGAAGTGGGGCGAGCGGGTCGTCGCCGTCGTCCAGCTGCAGCCCGGCAGTCTGGTCGGGCCGGACGAGCTGATCGCGTTCGCGAAGGCACGCATCGGCAGCGTGAAGGCACCGAAGCAGGTCCTCGTCTGGCACGACCTGCCACGCTCCAAGGTCGGCAAGGTGGTCAAGCCGGAGATCAAGGCGCGTCTAGCTACTGGATGATGCTCCTGCGGTCGCGGAGACCACGATGGCGGCGGTTACTGCGGCCTGCATCTCCGCAACGGCCTTCTTCACAGCCTCTGCGGCCCAGTCTGACTCGGCGATCTCCTTGGCCCGCTGCTTCAGGGCGCGCTTGTCCACGGCGTCGGTGACAACCTTCGGTACGACGTTCAGCGCGCTCATCAGTGCAATCAACGCGCCGGTGCGCTCGTCCGGCGTCAGTCCTTGGGCAAGCACGCTGTGCAGCTTGGCCCGGATCTCCGACTCGTGGCGTGCGTCTTTGGCCGGCCAGCGGGTCACCGGGAACAGACCGAGCACCTTGCCCTCTTCTGCCTCCAGAACACCGCGCTCTGCGAGCCGGGCGAGCAACTGGTCGCGCAGGTGCTTCGAGAGCTTGCCGATCTGGTCCTTCGGCTTCTTACCCGGCTTGTCGACCACGTACGACAGCCGCTCGTCCAGGATCGGGTCTCCGGTCGGAGCACCGTCCAGCACCTTCAGGCGCCCCGGCTTCTCCCCGCTGTCCTGGCCGGTGATGTCGAGCTTGTGCTGCAGCGTGAGCTCGATCAGCACCGCACCGGCGAGCGCGTAGTCCAGCCCTGGCGACCCGGTGATCGGCTTGCCGGTCTCGTCGTCGTACATGAGCAACAGCAGGTCCTCGGCAATCAACATGCCTCTACCGTAATCAGTAGTGGTGGCCGTTCAGCTCTACTGGCTCGCCGAGCGTGGCTGCTACCTCGGTGAGGAAGTTCGGGGAGAAGTAGTACCAGCGGATCGATCGGACCTTGCCGTCCTCGGTGGTGAGGCGCATCAGATCGTTCACAGCGCGGTGGCCGTCACGGACGATGTGAATCACCAGGACGGGCTCGCCCCAGAGGTCCACGACGTCGGCTGTGTAGCGGTACGGCTTGGACAGGTCCAGAGTGTGCTCGATCGAACCCCCGCGGATGTTCTCGGCGCCGTACTCCGTCAGCACGCCGAGGATCTCGCTGTCCGCGTCGGCCAGCAGCAGAGCAGTCAGCCGAGGTACGTCGTACGCCGTGAACGCCTCGGCGACCGCATCGAGCAGGCGGCGGTCCGGGGCCTCACGGGTCTTCAGTGAGCGCTCCGGGTCGGCCAGGCGTCCGCGGCCACGGTGGAGTGCTGCTTTGACGGCGCCGACCGACGTCCGCAGTACGTCGGCGACCTCGGTGAGCGTGAAGCCGAAGAGGTCCTTGAGGGCGAGTGCGGCGCGCTCCTGCGGCGGGAGGAGAGTCACGAGCTCAGCCCAGGCGTCGCGGACCTCCGCCGGGTCGGCTGCGTCCGGAGCGGCCTGCTCCGGCGCGTCGACGAGTACGGGCGACTGGCGGCGGTAGCTGTCGACGTACGCGTTGGTGGCGACGCGAAACAACCAGGCGCGCGGACTGACGATCGGGCTGTGCGCCTGCGCGGCCTGCGTGAACGCGCGCGCCAGCGACTCCTGGACGAGGTCCTCGGCGTCGAACGCGTTGCCTGTCAGTCGGCGGCAGTACTTATACAGGTCGGAGCGCAGCGGCTCGAGGCGGTCGAGGAACTCCCTGCGCGCCTGCCGGGTCGCCTTCAGCTCGGGTAGGTCGAGAGCGTCAGTCATGGTCATACCTGTCTGGACGGACGAGGTGACCCTCAGGATACGGACCCGGTTCTTCGCAGGGTCGAGCGTCTAGTAAGGTAAGCCTTAGCTAACAGGTTCGCCCACCTCGAAAGCAGAGCCCGCCATGACCAGAGCACTGCCCGAGCCGACGTACCGGCGCTTCGTCGCCGGCCTCGGCACCCTCAGCCTCCGGCCGTTCGACCTGGCCGAGGACGTGACCACGCTGCACAGTTGGGTCACCCAGCCGTACGCGCGGTACTGGGGTCTCCTCGACGCATCGGTCGCCGACGTACACGCGGAGTACCTCCGCATCGAGCAGAGCGCGCACCACCGCGCGTTCCTCGGCGAGCACGACGGCCGGCCCGCGTTCCTGATGGAGCGCTACGAGCCGGGGTACGACGCGGTCGGTCAGGTGTACGACGTCGCGCCGGGCGACATCGGCATGCACGTGCTGGTCGGGCCGGCGACCACGCCGATCGCCGGGTTCACCGCGGCGGTGTTCGAGACGATCATGGACAGCTTGTTCAGCGATCCGCTGGTCGATCGGGTCGTGGTCGAGCCGGACGTACGGAACGTGAAGATCCAGGCGCTGAACGAGCGGATGGGGTTCCGCAAGCACAGCGTCGTACAACTGGCCGACAAGCAGGCGTGGTTGAGCTTCTGCACCCGCGACCAGTACGCCGACGCACATCGAATGAACGAGGCAGGCTGATGATCTCGCACTTGAACCCGGACGTCTGGGCCGTGGTCAACCGCGCCCTGGTGCGGAAGGCGCTGGCCGAGTTCGCGCACGAGCGCATTCTCATCCCTGTTCTCGTCGGCAACGGGTTTGCGGTCGGCGGGTATCGGTTCGCGGCTCGGCTGTATCCCTTGAATCATTGGGATATCGATGCCGCGAGCATCGTCCGGGACGACGGCGGGCCGATCGATGTGCTGGAGTTCATCACGACGTTCCACCAGGAGTTGGGGATCGGCGCGGAGATGCTGCCGGTGTACCTCGAGGAGATCAGCAGCACGCTGGCGTCGGCGGCGTACAAGCTGTCGAAGCCGGACCTGACCGCGGCAGACCTGGTCACCGCGGACTTCCAGGTGATCGAGGCGGCGATGACCGAGGGGCATCCGTGCTTCGTGGCGAACAACGGGCGGCTCGGGTTCGGGGTGAGCGACTACCTAGCGTATGCACCGGAGACCGGGGCGCCGGTGCGGCTGACCTGGATCGCCACGCGTCGGGATCGGACCACGGTTGCTCAGAGCAACACGCTGTCCTACGACGAACTGCTTCGCGCGGAGCTCGGGACGGAGGTGCTCGACCGCTTCGCCGCGCGAATTGTTGCCGTGGGCGCCGATCCTGCGGAGTACGTGTATCTGCCGGTGCATCCGTGGCAGTGGGAGAACAAGACGTCGATCACCTTCGCGGCCGATATCGCGCAGCGGCACATCATTCAGCTGGGGTCGACGGATGACGTCTACCAGCCGCAGCAGTCGATCCGGACGTTCTTCAACCGGTCTGCGCCGGGGCGATGCTATGTGAAGACGGCGTTGTCGGTGCTCAACATGGGGTTCATGCGCGGGCTGTCGCCGTCGTACATGGCGGCGACGCCGGCGATCAATGACTGGGTCCATTCCGTGGTCTCGAACGACCTTGTGCTGAAGCGGTACGGCTTCAGCGTGCTGCGCGAGATCGCGGCGGCGGGATACCACAACCGGTACTACGAGAACGCTACGGACAAGACTTCGCCGTACCGGAAGATGTTGTCGGCGTTGTGGCGGGAGAGCCCGGTGCCGTCGTTGGAGCCGGGTGAGCGGCTGGCGACGATGGCGTCGCTGCTGCATGTCGATCGGCATGGGGCTTCGCTCGCGGCGGCGTTGGTGCGGGCGTCGGGGTTGGCGCCGACGGACTGGTTGCGCGCGTACGTCGACGCGTATCTGATCCCGTTGCTGCACAGCTTCTACGCGTACGAGCTGGTGTTCATGCCGCACGGCGAGAACCTGATCCTGGTACTGCGGGACGCGATCCCGATCCGCGTCATCATGAAGGACATCGCGGAGGAGATCGCCGTACTGAGCCCGTCGACGCCGATCCCGGCGGAGGCGGAGCGGGTGCGCGCCGATTTGCCCGACGACGAGAAGCTGCTGTCGATCTTCACCGATATCTTCGACTGCATCTTCCGGTTCTTGTCACCGTTGCTGGATCGCGAGGGTCTGCTGACGCCCGACGAGTTCTGGTCGGTGGTGGCGGAGGCGGTGCGCGACTACCAGGCCGCGACGCCGGAGCTGGCGGAGGCGTTCGCGAAGTACGACATGTTCACGCCGGAGTTCGCGCTGTCCTGCCTGAACCGGCTGCAGCTCCGCAACAACCAGCAGATGGTCGACCTCACGGATGTTGCCGGATCACTGCAGTTCGTCGGCACGCTGGAGAACCCGCTCGCCTGTGGATAACTCACGTCGCAGTACGGCGTAATCGGTCAAGCTGTTGCGGTGACCACGGTTGAAGCACCCCGCGACGGCCGCCGCTACGAGGTGGTCGACGGCCGCCTCCTCATCACCGGCGCCCAACCCCCTGCCCACCACGCGGCCGTGATCGCGTTGATGGTGGTCCTGAAACAAGCCTGCCCACCCGATCTGCTCGTCTCGGTCGGCTCCCTCGCCTTCCGCCCGACTCCCCACACCACCCTCCGCCCCGACCTCCTCGTCTGCCCGCGCAACTACTCAGCCACCCAGCCACCGGTCCTGGCCGTCGAAGTCCTCTCCCCGAGCACTCGCACGACAGACGTAGTCCTCAAACGCACCCTCTACGAAACCCACCACATCCCGTCCTACTGGCTCCTCGACCCCACCACCCAAGAACTGACAATCCTGGACCTCACCCCCACCGGCTACACCTGCCAAGCCGTAGTCCAAGCCGAAGAAACCTTCCACGCCACCCATCCGTTTCCCGTCGACCTGACACCCGCTGCCCTGACTGGATAGCGGGGCAGACCGGGGCATGTCGGGGCAGATTGCCCTGTATTCCGGGGCAACCCGGGGCAGATCGTCGAAACGGTGTCGATCACCCATCGGTACCCACCATGCTGGTGCAGTGACCGAGAAGGAGGCACCATTGTGTCCGTGGAACCACTTGAGTCAGGGCCCTACACCTTGGCCTACCTCGACACCGCACCCGACGACGGGAGACGGCGCGAGATCATCGACGGCGGTCTGTTCGTGACGCCTGCACCTGCGCGGGTCCACCAGCGGGCGGTCGTCCGACTGAGCAGCACACTCAACATCGCCTGCCCCGCCGGCTTTGAAGTCCTCGTTGCGCCGTTCGACTACCGGCCGACCTCCAAGCGTTCGGTCCAGCCCGATGTGCTGGTCTGCAGTCCGGACGAGCACGGCTCGAAGCACGCGCGAATGCCGCTGGCTCTCGCGGTCGAGATCCTGTCGCCCAGCACCAAGATGCTGGATCTCCTGCTGAAGCGTGGGGTCTACGAGCAAGCAGGTGTGCAGTCCTACTGGATTCTGGATCCGGAGCAAGAGACCCTGACCGTGCTCGAACTCGTGGACGGCCTGTACGTCGAGCGAGATGTCGTGGTCGGCGAGAAGGTCTTCGAGGCGACGCTGCCGTTCCCCGCACAGATCGTCCCCGCCGAGCTACTCCGCGAGCGCTGAAGAACACGCCGGCTGTCGTCAGTTGTAGTAGCGGCGGGCGCTGGAGCCGATGCGGGTTACGTCGGTGCCGTAGATGTGGATGGAGATTGCTGTGGTGTCGGAGGTGTTGTTGACTCGGTGGATGTCGCCGGGTGGGGCGAAGCCGCTGACGTCGCCGACGTGGTTGTCGCTCTGGCCGACCAGGTTGAGGTCGGCGTCGTACAGGTCCTCGTGTTCGACGCCCTGGATCACTCCGAAGACGCACCAGGTGACGTGATCGTGGATCCGGGTCAGCTGGCCGGGGCGCCAGACCAGGGCGATGATCGAGAACGAGCCGTCGGGCTCGACGTGCAACGTGTGGCTCTGGTACCGGTCTGCCGAGCCGAGGCGCTGCTCGGCTGTCAGTACGTCGGGAGTCGGCAGGTGGCGGCGTAGCTCCTCGGCCACGAGCTGAGCGGTGCCGTGCCAGTCGGCGTGCTGACCGATTGCGGTACGAACGCCCGCGGCGAGGTCTGTCAGTGTGCTGGTGGAGGTCGTTGTCGTCGTCATGTCTTGAGCGTGCGCCCCCTCAACCCATAGCGTCTAATGCCAAGATCCGTTCTCACCCATAGATGGGTTTGATACATGCTCGATGTCACGAAGTTGCGCGTCATCGACGCCGTCGCCCGCCTCGGATCGGTCACCGCCGCCGCCCGCGAACTGCACTACTCGCAGCCGTCCGTCACGCATCACCTGTCCCGCCTCGAGGCCGAGACCGGCGCCCAGCTGCTGCAGCGCGCCGGCCGCGGTATCCGGCTGACCGAAACCGGCCGGATGCTCGCCGCCCGGGCCGCGGAGATCATCGGCCGGATCGACGCAGCCGACGCCGAGCTCGCCGCACACGTCGGCCTGCGGGTGGGACGGGTTCGTCTCGCCGGGTTCTCGTCGGCGATCGGATCGCTCGTACCGGCGGCCGTCGAGGCGCTGGCCGGCAAGCACCCCGGGCTCGAGGTGAGCCTGACCGATATGCATCCGCCCGAAGCGCTCGAGCTCCTGCGCACCGGCACCATCGATGTCGCGATCGTCTTCCGGTACGACGAGACCGAGCCGGAGCCCGCCGGCGTACGACTGCATCATCTGCTGGACGACCCGGTGTACCTGCTCTCGAAGGACCGGCCGGTCACGCTGGCCGAGTTGAGCGACGCGACCTGGATCGCCGGCTGTGATCGTTGCCGCAGTCATCTGATTTCTCTGTGCGCGGTGGAGGGCTACGAACCGCGGGTCGGGTACACGTCCGACGACATGGTGGTGATGCAGGCCCTGGTCAGGTCCGGTCTCGGGGTGACGACCATCCCCGGTCTGGCTCTACGCAGCCACCGGATCGACGGCATCTTCGCGACCGAGATCCCCGACTCGCGCCGGCACGTGTACGCCGCGACGTACGGCGAGCCACCCGACCCACCCGCGATCGCGGCCCTGCTCGCGGCGCTCGAGGAGGCCGCCGCGGCATGACCTCATCCGTTGAGGAGACTCACGAGTTCCGCCTTGTCCGGAAGGTTTTCCGGGCGGACGATGTCGCCCGTGCGGACATAGTAGAAGGCCGCTGTGATTTGCGACAGCGGGATATTCATCAGCTCTGACCAGGCGACTCGGTAGATGGCCAGCTGAAGTGGGTCGGCGGTCTCGGAGCGATGCGTCTTCCAGTCGATGACGTCATAGCCGCGAGAGCCGTCCTCGCGGACCACCTGGTACACGGCGTCGATCCGGCCGCGGATCACACGACCGTCGAGCGCGAGGGCGAACGGCGCCTCGATCTCGTACGGCGTGGTCTCGCCGAACGGCCCGTCGCGGAACGCATCCATCAGGTCGGTCAGATCCGTGTCGTCGACGATGTCCTCGTCCGCTGCGCCCGGAAGATCGTCCGGGTCCAGCAGCAATTGCTGGCCGAAGTAGCTTTCCACCCAAGCATGGAAGCGGGTGCCGAAACGCGCCGCCCGGTTGGGTTTGCGAGGCATCGGGCGGGCGAGCTCGGCGGCCAGACCGTCCGGGTCCTTCGCCAGCCGCATCACCTGCGTCGCCGACAACGCCGCCGGCAGGGTCACGTCGTACGCCTTCCGACTCCGGCTTTCCCTTGCCTCGGACAACAATCGCTCGAGCTCGGAGTCCCAGCGCGCGACCGTCGCCTGCTCGTCCAGCAGCAGCGACTCTTCGGCCTCGACCGAGGGCCCCTCCGCCCGCGACAGCTGCACCAGCGCCGCCGCGTCGAGCCGCCGCTGGTACGACTCCAGGTCGTACGCCGTCGGCCACGGCGCCTGCGTCTGCTCCGCCAACTCCGGGTTCTCCGCGGTCAGCTCCGGCTGCTCCGCCCACGCGATCACGCGCTCACCGGCGTGCTTCTTCAGCGTCGAGAGGTACGACGACGGACCGCGCGGGCGCTTCTGCGTCGGCCCCCACCAATGCCCGGTCGCGACCAACAGGTCCTTCGCGCGGGTGAAAGCGACGTACCCGAGCCGCCGTTCCTCCAGCGCGTTCATGTCCTTGCACTCGTCCGCGAACGCCTTCAGCCCAGCGTTCGACAGGTCGTGGATATCCGGCAGCGTGTCCGCGTCACCGCGCAACGGCCACGGCAACACCTTCGCGTTCGTCGTCCACTTGTCCCGGCCGCGATCCGACGGGAACACCTTCGAAACCAGCGTCGGCACGAACACGACCGGCCACTCCAGCCCCTTCGACCGGTGCGTCGTCAGCAGCTTCACCGAGTCCGCCTCACTCGGTACGGCGAGGTCGAGGCCGGCAGCGTACTCCTCCTCGGCCGCCAGATACGCCAGCAGGCCGTCGAGCGAACCGTCCGACTCCGTCGACACGAAGTTGCCGACGGCATCCAAAAAGGCAGCGAGGTGGTCGCGGCGACCGGCGTCGACGTGATCGGGCGTCGCGGTCAACTCGACGTCCAGGCCGATCGTGCTGATCACACGCCGGACAAGATCGAGCAGCGGCTCACTGGCGTGCGCACGCAATTCGCGGAGCTCGGTCGAAAGTTCCTTGAAGCGGACCAGGGCTTCCGGCGCGTACTCCGCCCGCCCCGGATCGTCGACCGCTTCCACGAGCGAGATGACCTCGGTCGAATCCATCCCGGCAACAGCAGCGTCCAGCGCGGCAACCAGGTCGTCAGCGGCTGGTCGTTCGCCCGCATCGGCGAGGGCACGGGCACGGTTGGCGAGCAGCGCCAGGTCGCGGTGGCCGATCCGGTAACGCGGACCGGTGAGAATGCGGAGCATCGCGGCGTTCGCCGTCAGGTCGTTGACGGCCTGCAGCGTGGCGACGACGTCGACGACCTCGGGCAGTGCGAGGAGTCCGCCGAGACCGACGACCTCGACCGGCACCTTGCGAGCGATCAGCGCTTCGTGCACCGCGCTGAGGTCGACGTTCGTCCGCATCAAGATGCCGATGTCCTTCCAGCGGCGGTTCCTGGTCTGGTGCGCGGCGACGATCGCGTCGGCGACCCACTCGATCTCCTGCGAGCGCGTCTCGAACAGCCCGACCGTGATCGCACCCTCCGGCGCGTCCGGCGGCGCCTCGAGCGGGATGACACCGGGGTGCTGCTCGTAGAGCTCGGCGGCGTGCTGGTTGGCGGCCGCGAGGATGCGACTGCCACAGCGGCGGTTGATGCTCAGCACGTACCGCTGGGCGGGCGTGCCGTCGGCCTGCGGGAAGTGCTCAGGGAACTCGTCGAGGTTCGCAACCGACGCCCCGCGCCACCCATAGATCGCCTGGCACGGATCGCCGACCGCGGTGACGGGATGACCCCGGCCATCGCCTGCAGCAAATAAAGCCGTCAGCATCCGGCGCTGAGAGACAGACGTGTCCTGATACTCGTCGAGCAGCACCACCTTGTACCGCCCTCGCTCGACCGCCGCGACCTCCAGACACTCCTCCGCCAGCCGCGCACCGAGCGCCATCTGATCGGCAAAGTCGACCACACCACGCTCAGCCTTGTAAGCCTGGTACTCCTCAACCAACTGCAGGATCTCGCCACGCTTCAACGAGGTCTCAGCGAGCTTCCGGACCTCCACCGTCTGCTTACGAGCAGCCGCAACCTCTTGCCGTACGGCGTCGTCGTGGTCGCGGATGTCGTCCGCCCGGAGCAGATGATCCGCCAGCTCACCATCGAGCGCCAGCAGGCTGTTCACAAGCGTCGGCACGTGATGCGACGCGAACCGGATCGGCCCTGCAGACCGCCGTACGACCCGACCGGCGAGCTGGAAACGCGTCGCATCTGCAAGCACTCGCGAATCCGGCTCGAGGCCGAGTCGCAGCCCATGCTCCGCGATCAATGTGCCGGCGAACGCGTGGTACGTCGACACAACCGGCTCGCCCGGCTCTTCAGGCTCCCAGTTGGGGATGTTGCTGCGCAGATGCGCCGCCAGCAGCGGGTGGACGTCCTTCGGCAAGGTCGATCCGAGTACGCCCGCCTTCGTCAGGTCGTCCCGGATCCGTACGTCGAGCTCGTTGGCGGCCTTCTTCGTGAACGTCAGCCCGAGAACCTCCTCCGGCTTCACCTGCCCCGTGCAGATCAGCCAGACCACGCGAGCAGCCATCGCCGTCGTCTTACCGGAGCCGGCTCCCGCGACAATCACGCCGGGCGCGAGCGGGGCTGTGATCGCGGCCAGCTGCTGGTCGGAGAACCGGATGCCGAGGAGGTCGCACAGGTCTGCAGTGGTCCGGAGTTGAGCGGCGGCCATCAGACGATCTCCCGGCCTTCTGGCTGGATCGGGCAGAGAGCTCGGGCTTCACAGCGGTTGCAGCCGTCGTTGCGTTGGGCGGTGAACTGCTCGGTGCGGATCATCGACTCGGCGTCATCGACGGCTTCGTCGAGCCACGTGCGGCCGTCGTCGTCAGCTTCCAGCGGGCCTTGGTGCTGCACCTTCGGGAAGCCGCCGTTGTCGTCGTGCCGCAGCTGGACCAGCTCGGCGCCACCGGCGACCGCCTCCTCGCCGAGCTTCTTCATCTGGCGCGAGTTGATCGCCCGTTGGTAGATCGCCAGCTGGACATGCCGCTCCAGCGCCGGCTTGGTCGGGATCGTCCGCCCGGTCTTCAGGTCGACCACCCGGACAGTCCCTTCCGGGTCCTTCTCGACCCGGTCCATCCGCCCCTTCACCCGCACCGCAGGCTTCTCCTCATCCGGCAGCAGGACGTCGAACTCCACCTCGGACCCCACCAGCGTCCGGTCCGGCCGTCCCTGGTGCCACGCGACGAACCGGCGCAATGCCTGCTCAGCCTCGCCGCGCTCCCTGTCCGAGATCCACGCGGACTCGAACTCGAGCTGCGTCCACACCTTGTCCAGCCATCCGTTCAGCTCGTCGACCGACGGCGGCAGCGTCCCGGTCGCGACCGCATCGGCCAACGCGTGCAGCACCGAACCGAACCCGAGCGCCGACGTACTCGGCGTCTCTCCCCCGGCACGCCGCGTCAGGAACCAGCGCAACGGGCAGTCCACGATCGTCGTCAACGCACTCCCGGACAGTGGCACCGGCAGCGAAGGATCCGCGATCGGCAGCACCGACTCGGTCCGCTCCCGCACGCCCCACCACCGCGAAGGATCAGCCGTCGGAACCAAGGCATACTCGCGGTCGTCGACGGCGTCCGCCAGCTGAGCCAACCGGTCCGCCGCCACCCGCTTCAACGCAGGCGACGACGAAGGATCGGCAAGCACACAACGCAGATCAGCAACCAGACCAGGCAACGACAGCGGCCGCCGCGGTCGGCCCGCGACCAGTTTCAAAGGAATGTCCAGCTCGGCAAGGAATCGGGATGGTTGGTCGCCGTCGGCCTCGGGTGCCTGCACCGCCGTCACGATCAACCGCTCCCGCGCCCGGGTGATCGCGACGTAGAACAACCGTCTCTCCTCGGCCAGCAACGCACCGGCCGACAACGGATCGATCAGCCCGTCCGTCCCCAACCGGTCCGGCTCCAGCAACGACCCACGTCGCCGCAGGTCGGGCCACTGTCCCTCCTGCACCGAAGCCACCACGACGAGCCGCCACTGCAGACCCTTCGACCGGTGCGCGGTCATCAGCTGTACGCCGGCCTCGCGGTACGTCCCGTCGAACCGGTTGTCCCCCGCGATGTCCAGCGACTCCAACTCCGACAGGAACGCCGACACGCCCTTGAACCCGACCTGCTCCTCCGCCCGGCTCGCGGCGTCGAACAACGCACACAACGAATCCAGATCCCGGTTCGCGGTGCGGGCGATCTCGCCACCCGAACCGGCCTGCCCGCGCAACCGCCGCAACCACGGCGACTCGGACCACAGCGACCACATCACCTCGTCCGGCGCAGCGCCCGCGGTCACGATGTTCCTTGCCTTGAGCAACCGCTCGCCCAGCGCCGCGAACCGCGCCTCGGCCGGTGACGCCTCCTCGTCGAGCAGCAACGGATTCATCAACGCTTCCCGCAGCAACTCGTCCGACGAGCGCGGCAACCGCTGACCGCCCGCAGCATCGCGATCGCGCCGGCGCAGCACCCGGGCCAGTCGCCGCAACTGCCCCGCATCCATCGCCCCCAACGGCGACAACGCCAACGCCCGTACGACCTCAACGGTCAGCGTCTCGGGATCAGCCACCGCCCGCAACGCAAGCAACATCGGTCGTACGGCGGGCTCACGCGACAGCGGCAACTCGTCACCCGCGACGTCCACCGGGATCCCGGCCGCGGAGAGCGCTCGTCGCAGCGGCGGGATCGAACGGCTGCCGGACCGCACCAGCACCGCCATCTCGTGCCACCCGACGCCGTCCTGCACGTGCGCGCGTCGCAGCAGATCCGCGATGTGCTCGAGCTCGGCGCCGCTCGTCGAGTAGAGGTTCGCCTCGACCTTGCCCGGGCCGAACACGCACGCCGACGCATCCGGGTTGCGGAACCGTTCGAACGTCTCCCGGTCGAGCGATCCCGGTACGCCGAGCCGGTTGACGACGTTGCGCGATACGCGCTGCAGCGTCGTACCGAAGCGTCGCGTCGTACCCAACGCGATCTGGGCCGCCTCGGAGCCGTCCCGATTCGGGAACTCGTCGGCGAACCGCAGCAGACCGCGGACGTCGGCTCCGCGGAACGTGTAGATCGACTGGTCCGGATCGCCGACGACGACGAGGTCCCGGCCGTCACCCGCGATCGCCTGCAACAGCTTGGTCTGACCGGGATCGGTGTCCTGATACTCGTCGACGAAGACGGCCTTGAACTCGGCTCGCAACTTGGCCTGCACCGACGGCTGCTGCGCGAGGATCACCGCGCGATGGATGAGCTCGGAGTAGTCCAGCACCTGCTCGGCGTCGAGGACCTGCAGGTACTCCTCAAAGAAGTCGCCGACCGCGACCCACTCGGCCCGCTCCGCCGACCGGCCGATCGCGGACAGGTCCTCCGGGTCGAGACCGAGCTGCCGCGCCTTGCCGATCACCGCCTGCACCTCGTCGGTGAACCCGCGCGTCTTCAACGCCGGATGCAGACTGCCGGGCCAGTGCACCGCACCGACCTCGCGACTGCCCGACAACGCCTCGCTCAACCGCAACGACTGTTCCGGCCCGGACGGCAGCCGCAGCGGCACGTCGAACGCGTCGGCCGGCGTGAACCGTCGGAGCAACGCGTAGCAGAAGGAATGGAAAGTCATGGATGGCATCACCCGGGTCGTCCGCCCGAGCCGGCTCGTGATGCGATCCCGGAGCTCGGTCGCCGCCTTCCGCCCGAAGGTCAGCACGAGCACCTCGTCCGGACTCAGTCCGCGATTGCGCACCCGGTCGACGACCGCCTCGACCAACGTCGTCGTCTTCCCGGTCCCGGGGCCCGCCAGCACCAGCAACGGTCCGCCGGGATGATCCACCACCGCCTGCTGATCAGCATCCAGGACCGGCGCCGCCGCGCTTCGTCCCTCGGCCCGGACCAACCGATACCGGGACCCCTGTCTGCTGACCATCGCACCATCCCAACAGACCCCACCGACAATCTGCGACGAGCCACCCCGGACCCCGCCCGGATAGCCGGAAACCGGACAAGGCAACGTAGCCGAGCCATAACTTTCCGCACCCGGATCGCATCGAGTACCTCGGAAGCAACACCAACGATGAGGAGCACCGAATGAGGACGATGCGACGCACGGCCGCCCTCCTGGGGGCGGCTGTTCTGCTGGCAGGTCTCGGGACCGCCACTGCCCCCGCGGCGACCACGGCGAATCCGAAGATCCAGTCGATCTGTTCACTGGACCTCGGCTCGATCACCGCGCAGGGCAACTATGTCGACCAGGTGGTGTCCGCCGCCAGCCCGCCAGTTGCGAGCGAACGCCGGGTCGGTCCGAAGATCGCCGATCCGGGCGAGACGCGGGCGAGCGCGACCTGGGAGTTCAAGCCCGAACCCGAGGGCGGGAGCTCGGACAGCGGTTATGCGCTGTACGGCGACACGCTCTACAGCACGGTGATCAACAACGTGCCGGACGGACCGTGGTGGGGCCGCGGGGTGGCGATGTTCGACATGAACGCGTACACCTCGATCGCGCGGGCGGCGTACCCGAAGGGCGCCGCGCCGACGCGGCAGTACTTCTACGCGATGCGCAACGACGGCACGCTGGTGCGGTGGAAGCGTGACGCCAAAGGGTTCCACCCGCTCGGCACGTTCGCCGGGTTCTCGGCCGTGAAGACGATGACGCTGATCAGCACGACGTCGACGTACGACACGTTCCTGGCCACCACCAAGGCCGGTGCGCTGTACACGATCCACATCCCGACCACGTCGCCGTTGTCGCCGGTCGTGAAGGTCGTCCGTTCGTCGACCTGGCAGGGCTTCGAGGCGATCGTCGCGGAGAAGTGCGGGACGCAATCCACGCTGCTCGCCGCGATCGACACCGACACCGGTTCGGCGTACCTGTACGCCGTTGGTCACGCCAACGGTACGGCCACCGTCATCCAGAGCCTGGGCAAGGTCCCGGGCACCTTCAACGACCCGATCTACTTCCTGCGCACCTCGCAGGCGGGCACGCCGCTGAACGGCGAGTAACAGTCAGCCCTGTGGATCCCAACGGGCGTCGCGGAGGTTCACGCGCCCGTTGGTGATCCGCACCCCGTCCGACCGCAGCCGGTGCAGCTGCTCGTCGCCGACCTCGTCCGCCGGTACGCCGGACGCGCGGATCACCCGCCACCACGGCACGCTCGCGCCGTACTCACGCATGATCGCGCCGACCTGCCGCGGCCCGCCCTGTCCGACGTACTCCGCGATATCGCCGTACGTCGCGACGCTGCCCTCCGGGATCGACTCGACCGCCCGCAGCACGGCCTCGACGTATTCCTCCCTGTCCACGGGATCAATCTAGGCGAGAGGTGCGAGCGCCTTCGCGAGCGGCTCCAGGACGGACGGCGGCGCGTCGAGCGGCAGATTCATGATCACCAGATCGACGCCGGCCTCGCCGTACGCCGCTGCCTCGGCGACCGCCTTGTCGAGCGGGCTGTCCGGGTCGACGCGGACGTTGACCGAGCAGGTGATCTCGTTGACGTCGCGACCGACCTCCTCGCAGCGCTGGACCAGGACGTCCTTGAGTGGCTTCCACTCCTCCGGGTTCGGGACGATCACGTTCCACTGCTGCGCCCACCGGGCGACCGCGCGCAGCGTCCGCTTCGGGCCCTTGCCGCCGATCGTGATCGGCGGGTGCGGGGTCTGCACCGGCTTCGGGTTGCAGTACGCCTCGGTGAGCTTGATGTACTTGCCGTCGAAGTTCGCGACCTTCTCGGTGAGCAGCGCGATCATCGCCTGCGTGCCCTCGTCGAAGCGGTCGAAGCGCTCCTTCAACGGGTACAGGTCGATGCCGTACGCCGCGGTCTCCATCTCGTTCCAGCCGGCGCCGATGCCGAGCTCGAGCCGGCCGTTGCTGATGATGTCGGTGGTCGCCGCCATGTTCGCGAGGACGGCCGGGTGCCGGTAGATCATCCCGGTCACCTGGCAGCCGAGCCGGATCCGCGACGTCGCCTGCGCCAGCGCGGCGAGCGTCGTCCAGGCCTCCAGGTTCGGGCCCTGGATGTCACCGCTGAGCGGGTAGAAATGATCCCAGTGCCAGGCGGACTCGAAGATCTCGAACTGGTCCGCCGCGACCCACACGTCCCGCATCTGCTGCCAGGTGGTGTGTTCCGGCCTGGTCTTGATCGCGAACCGCATCCCGCGCCTCCTCAAGGGGAACCGTTTCCCGGTCGCGACATTACCAACTAGCCGACGCACAGGCCGGTGATCGGACGGCTCTGTTGGAGGACCGTCACCAGCGTGAAGACCTCGGACACGATCGCGGCGACCGCGGTCCAGAACAGGATCAGCACGAGCGTCTGCCGGCTCCGCCCGAACCAGCGCAGCAGCAGGTACAGCGCCACCGCACCTACGGCCACGCCGGTGAAGCTGAGCACGAACGCACTCGTCGGCAGCGGCAGCGTGCCGTCGCAGGCAGCATGCCGACGACGGGACAACTCGGTCTCGGCATTGGCGCTGGTCAGCGACAACAGCACACCGGCAACGATCAGCCCGAACACCACCCCCTGGTGCCGGCGCTCCGGACGACCTGCCGCCCCCTCCCCCATTGCAAGGCTCTTAGTCGAGACCGAGGCGCGCGCGGACCTCGGGGCGCCGCAACGGTGGGACGGTCTGCGGCGGGGTCCGGCGGGCCGGCATCTCCTCCAGCAGTTGTTCGGTGATCTTCGCGACCTCGGTGGCCGCGCGCTCGATCGGGCCGCGCGTGGTCGCACTGAGCGAGCCGACGCCGGTCACCTTCCGCACGTACTGCAGCGCCGCCGCGTAGATCTCCTCAGAGGTCGCGGACGGCTCGAGTCCCCGGAGCACGGTGATGTTTCTGCACATGTCACGACAGTACGTGGCCGGTGGGACAAGCGGCTCGAAATCTACGAGCTATTGACTTCCCTAATGGTCTTAGGTTTTCCTCATGATATGAGCACCACCGTGCCGGACCGCCGTACCCGCCGTCGTCAGGAGACGATCGGGGAGATCCTCGACGTCGCCATCGAACTGATGGAGGTCGAGGGCGTTGCGGCACTGAGCCTGTCCGCGGTCGCCCGCCGGCTCGGCATGCAGCCGCCGTCGCTGTACCAGTACTTCCCGTCGAAGATGGCGATCTACGACGCGCTGTTCCAGCGGGGGTCCGAGTTGTTCCTGGCCGCGCAGCAGGAGGCCGTCGCGGCCGCGACCACCGACGATGTCGTGGAGCTGCATCTGATCGGCACGACGGCGTTCGCCCGGTGGAGCATGCAGAACCCGGTCTACTCGCAGCTGATGTTCTGGCGCACCGTGCCCGGGTTCGAGCCGAGCCCGGAGGCGTTCGCTCCGGCCAAGGAGGTGCTGGCCGAGCTGCAGCGGCACCTCCAGGCGGGAGTCGACGCGGGCCGGTTGCATCCGGACGCGGCGAGCGAGGAGGGGGTCGCGCTGTTCACCTCGGTGACGTCCGGGGTGCTCTCGCAGCAGATGGCGAACGAGCCCGACGCGACCTTCGAAGAGGGACGGTTCACGCGACTGCTGCCCGTCGTACTCGAGATGTTCTACCAGCACTACGCACCGACCAGGGGGAAGAAATGACTGCAGTACTAGCTGAACAGATCGGGCGTGCTGATCGCCCGCGGTGCCGGGTCCATCGGGAGGCCGAGCTCCAGGCGTGGCACGAGTTGCTGGCGTCGATCGAGGGGGACGAGTGGCATCGCCGTACCGTCTGCGACGAGTGGGATGTCGCGGACATCGCGGGCCATCTGATCGGGCAGGCCGAGGACGTCGTCCGGCCGCTGTCGTTCCCGCGCCGGTTCCGTAAGGGGAAGCGGGTGTACCCCGGCATCCCGCGGTTCGACGCGCACATGATGGTGCAGGCCGACGAGCACCGCGGTACGCCGCCGGCCGAACTGCGCGCGCAGTTCGACGAGGTGTGGGCGAAGGCCAGCCACCGGATCTCCCGCAATCCCGAGCTGATGCGGCGGATGACGATGCAGGTGGACGACGTACCGCGGATGTCGCTGGGCTATGTGCGGGACATCCTGCTGGCGCGCGACCTGTGGATGCACCGCGACGACGTGTGCCAGGCGCTGGGACGGTCGTTCGACGCCGGTCCGTACGTCGAGGAGCTGATCGCGCAGGTGGTCTACGACCTCGAGGCCGCGGGACCGTTCTGGGGTGAGCGGCCGGCCGTCGTACTCGAGCTGACCGGGCCGGGAGGTGGGACCTATCAACTCGGGAGGGGTGAGCCGGTAGGTCGCGCCGCGGTGGACGCCGTCGCCTACATGCGGACGCTGTCCGGACGCGACGACGCCCCAGCGGTTACGGGTGACCCCGCAGCCGCTGAGGCGGTCGCGTCCTGCCGGATGCCGTTTTAGTAAGACGGTTGGCTTGGGTCGATCTGATCGACCCAGGCCACCACGCCGCCGCCGACGTGGACGGCGTCGGAGAAGCCTGCGCCCTTGGCGATCGCGAGGACCTCGGCCGAGCGGACGCCGGACTTGCAGTGGAAGACCAGCTGCTTGTCCTGCGGCAGCTTCTCGAGCGCCACGCCGGTCTGGAAGTCGGCCTTCGGGATGAGCACCGAGCCCGGGATCCGGTTGATCTCGTACTCGTTCGGCTCGCGGACGTCGATCAGGACGAAGTCCTTCTCGCCGTTGTCCTTGAGCTTGATCCACTCGCTCAGCTGCTTCACCGAGATCGTCGAGCCGACGGCGGCGTCGGCCGCCTCCTCGGTGATCGCGCCGCAGAAGTTCTCGTAGTCGATCAGCTCGGTGACGGTCGGGTTCTCACCGCAGATCGCGCAGTTCGGGTCCTTGCGGACCTTCAGCGAACGCCAGTTGAGGTCGAGCGCCTCGTAGATGTTCAGCCGGCCGAGCGACGGGTCGCCGATACCGGTGAGCAGCTTGATCGCCTCGGTCACCTGGGCCGCGCCGACGGACGCGCAGAGCACGCCGAGTACGCCGCCTTCGGCGCAGGACGGGACCATGCCGGGTGGCGGCGGCTCCGGGTACAGGCAGCGGTAGCACGGGCCGTGCTCGGCCCAGAACACGCTGACCTGGCCGTCGAAGCGGAAGATCGAGCCCCAGACGTACGGCTTGCCGAGCAGCACCGCGGCGTCGTTCACCAGGTACCGGGTGGCGAAGTTGTCGGTGCCGTCGACGATCAGGTCGTACTGCTCAAAGATCTCGAACACGTTGTCGTTGTCCAGCCGGGTCTCGTGCAGGACGACGTTCGTGTACGGGTTGGCCTCGAGGATGGATTCCTTGGCCGACTGGGCCTTGGACTTGCCCACGTCGGACTGGCCGTGGATGATCTGGCGCTGCAGGTTCGACTCGTCGACGGTGTCGAACTCGACGATGCCGAGCGTGCCGACACCGGCCGCGGCCAGGTACAGCAGCGCGGGGCTGCCGAGGCCGCCGGCGCCGATGACCAGCACCTTGGCGTTCTTCAGCCGCTTCTGCCCGGCCATCCCGACCTCGGGGATGATCAGGTGCCGCGAGTAGCGTCGCACCTCGTCGATCGTGAGCTCATCGGCCGGTTCGACCAGCGGTGGCAATGACGACACGTTGTCGGCTCCTCAAGAAGACGTCGGACGGGATCTGAAGGTTTTCAACCATCTCTCCCACCCCCATGTTCCCGCACCTGCCAAGCCACCCCTGCCGGAGTCCACATCCCGGGAGCGTCGTCTCAGAAACGAGACGTGCCGGGCGCCCCCAGGGAGCCCGGCACGTCGGTAGAACTAGTCGTTGTCGATGATCGTCGCTGTAAGGGTCATCGGGACCTTCAGCTCGGCGCCGTCGATCTGCTGGATGACCGCGCTGAACGTTTCCGCCGGTTCCTTGAGCTTGTCGTCGAGGATCTTCACGGACAGGTCACCGGTGGTCTGCCCGGGCTCGACATAGCCGTCGATCGAGCGGTCGACCGGGCCGGTGCCCTCGTCGTTGGCGGACGTGTAGTCCTTGCGGATCACCGCCGTACCGTCCTTGAGCACTCCGGTGAAGGACACGTACTTGTCGCTCGGGGCGGACAGTTTGACGCCGAAGCTGACCAGGCCGGTCTTCTCGGTCGTCTTCAGGTTGGTGAGGGTCAGCGTCGGCGTCGGGTCGTCGTCCAGCACCAGGCCGTGGCCGAACGACTCGTTCAGCAGCCCGTCGTGCGGTGCGGAGAGCACCAGGCTGAACGGCAGGTCATAGCTGTCCCGGGTGTTGCCGGTGATCGGCACGGTCACCTTCTGCCGTACCTGTCCCGGCTGGAACACCAGCTGCCGTCCGATGCCTCCGACGCTCTCGCCGAGCTCGCCGTTCGTCTCGACGTACACGCTGACCGGCCGGATGCTCGGACGCGACATGGTCACCCAGAAGTCGACCAGGTGCGTGCCCTTGTCCCCCTCCTTCACAGTGACGCTCGACGCCGACAGCTTCGGCAGGAGCACCGCAGGTGCCGACAGCCCGAGGCCTGGCGACGAGAACGACAGATCGCTCACGTACGCCGACCCGCTGGCCACCCTGTCCGTACGCAGCTCCACCGCACGCACATCGCGCAGATCCACGCCCTTCAGCGACGACACCGGGATGCGCACCGTCCGCAGCAGGTTCTTCGGCAGACCGCTGTCGTTGCTCCCCGGCATCCGCACCAGCGCATCACTTACCGCAGACACCGGTACGACGGCCGCCCGCCCGTGCCCGTCGACCACGCGGACGCTCAGGTCCGTCTTGGGCGCGCCGGCCGGGTCCGGTGCGGCGCGGAAGGTCAGCGCGGCAAACCGCCGTACGTCGCGCTGTCCGGCCGGCACACTTACGCGCACTACCCCGTTCGTCCCGGTCCACTTCAGCTGCGTGACCGCAGTGGTCGGCGTCTTGGCGGCAAACCACGCAGTACCCCAGTGCGGTGCGTTGGACCAGTCATCCGTCGCCATGCACGTCGGCGTCGCTGCTCTGAGGCCCGTGGTGGTCACACCGGCGCAGACCGTCGCAGTCACCTTCCCCGTGACCGCTCCGGCCGGCAGAGTCTTGTCGAAGTGGTTCACGTCCCGCCGCGAGCCCAGCGGAGCCTGCGACACCACACGTACGACGGCCTTGCCCGCAGACGCTGCCCGCGAGTCCGACCCGTCGAACTGCGGCAGGAACTGCTTCTCGTGCCCCAGCTGCAACCGGAAGAATCCGGCGACGTACGCCGTCCCGACCGCCTGCTGCTCCTTCGCCGTCAACCGGCCTGGGTACTTCGCGCCGCACGGCGACGCCTTCTCGTCTCCGAACCAGTCGTCGTTCGACGGCGCGACGGACTGGCCCGGCGTCCACTCGGTGTTGAAGAAGTTGTGGTTGGCGCCCATGACCGTGACCGTCGAGCGCGGTGCGGTGTCGCCACCAACGGAGTACCGCGTGTCGTCGTAGAACTTCTGTCCTTGCAGGTCTGACACGTCGCCGTCGCAGTACGGCAGCACGACGCTCATCGCGACCCCTGGAACGGTTGCACGGGCAAAGTCGGTCGGTGCGAGTGGCAGCACCGCACGGATCCCGTACTGACCACCGCGGTCCGCGTTGAGCACCGCAGCACGTGCGACGCCCTCACCGCCGCGCGAGTGGCCCATCAGGCCCACGTTCTGCAGGTCGATCCTGCCGACGAACCTGGTGCCGAACGGTGCGCCGCCGATGGTCGACCACTTCCGCCACAACGCCAGGTGGTCGAGGATCAGCTCGGCCCGGGCCTGCGCGCCCGCGTCGTACGCCTCGCTGTCCCAGGCGTTGATCGCGTTGGCGCTGATCGACACGACCTGGTACCCGTTGCCGGCCAGCGCGGTCGCCGGACCGTCGTACCCGCGGTAACTCGGGATCGCCTTCATCCCCGCCGGGCACGGCCATGGCTTGTCGTTGTCGGACGGGTGGGTCGGCTCGCCGTAGCAGACCTCGTGCCGGCCGTGCAGGAAGACGACCAGCGGCCGCGGACCGATCGCACCACGCGGCGAGTACACCTTCCCCAGCAGCTCTGAGCGGTGCTTGAGCCCGGGAAGGTAGACAGCCTCATTGCCGAGGTTGTACTCCGCTGTGTCGACCTTGTACTTGCCCAGCGCACCAGGGTCCGCCGGCAGCAGCGGACCACGCCGCGCCTTCAGCCAGTCGGCGTCGGTCGGGCCGGCCGCGGTGATGCCACGGCTCATCCCGGACTGCTTCCCCAGGTCGCCGGACCAGACCAGGCGTACGTCGCGGGCCTTCAACACCGCCGGGTCCGCGCTGACCAGCGTCAGCGACTTGCGATCCGGCGACTGCTTGGCGACGCCGAGCGGTTTGCCGTCGACCGCCAGCAGCGGAAGCGACGCGCGCATCGGCGCAGGTGTGTCCAGGTGCAGCGTGAGCTGGTAGCCGCCGGTCACCGCGCGTACGTCCCACTGGTTGCCTTGAGCAACCGATGGCGGCGGCGGTGCGGCGGTGGCGGTGAGTGTCCCCACACCGAGCAGTGCGACCATCCCCAGCGACAGACTTCGGGCGGTTCTGCCGATCACTCGCACAGTGGTCCTCTCGTTCGTTCGACAAGTCATCTGTAGTACTTGTCAGGCGAGAGGAAAGTTGACCGGATCCGTCGCTCAGTCGTGTCTCAGTCGGGCCTCGGATTCGACTCGATCAACTGCCGGAACGCGCGAGCAACCTCCTCCGGATGCTCCATCTGGGCGACGTGCCCGGAGTGCGGCAGGTAGAGCAGCCGTGCGTTCGGGAACGTGCGCTGGGCCTTGGTCCGGATCCGGGCGTCGACCAGGCGGTCCTTGCCGCCGTAGATCAACAGCACCGGGCACTCCACCTTGGCCGCGTCCGCCCACAGCGACCGGCGCGGTCTGGCCAGCGACGACCGCAGAATGCTCCGCGCGCCGTCCAGCGTCGCCTGCTTGCCCCACGGGTCGGTGTCGCGCCGGTGCAGCTCGGCCTCGTACGCCGCCCGTACCTCTGGCGCCAGCGACCGCGGATCACCGAACACCATCGCCAGCGAGGCCTGGAACCGCCGCTCGAACGGCAGCCGCGCCGACCGCTCCAGTACGGCGGGACCGATCCGTGGCGTGGCCAGCGCGGTGAACCACAACGCGCTGGCCGACACCCGCGGATGCGGCAGCGCCGGCGAGATCAGCGTCAACGAGGCCACCAGGTCAGGACGCAGCGCGGCCAGTGCGACCGACGACGCCCCACCCATCGAGTTGCCGAACACATGCACCGGCTGGTCGAACTCACGCTCCAACAGCTCGACCAGTACTGCGGCCTGCTCGGAGATCCCGATCACGCCGGAGATCGGCGTACGCCCGAAACCGGGCAGGTCGGGGGCGATGCCGCGGATCGTGCCGTTGAGCATCAGACCCAAGGCGGTCCAGTTCAGTGACGACCCGCCCAGGCCGTGGACGAACAGGGCGGGCGGGAGATCCGGCCCCGCACCAGGTACGTCCCTGACGAGCAGATCCACCCCTGCGACCGGCACCCGCCGATCCGGCCAATGCTTCAGCTCCGGGGGCACGGCGTCCCCGGTTACTGGTCCGTAACTCTCCACGACACCCATGTTAAGACGCCGGCGAGGTGGAGACTGGGACGCATGGCGGGCGCGCAGCAGCAGCTGACGACCGAGGTGGACGGGCAGACCATGAAGCTCACCAACCTCGGCAAGGTGCTGTATCCACAGACCGGGTTCACCAAGGCCGAGGTGATCGACTACTACCACCAGGTGGCCGAGCTGCTGCTCCCCCACCTGAGCGATCGGCCCCTGACCCGCAAACGGTGGCCCGACGGCACCGAGGCGGCGTACTTCTTCGAGAAGAACGCACCCCGCGGTACGCCGTCCTGGGTGCGCACGGAGATCCTGCCGACGCCCGGGAGCTCGACCGGTCGCGACGAGGCCGAGTTCGTGGTGTGTGACGACGTACAGACCGTGGTGTGGCTGGCGAACCTGGCCGCGCTCGAGCTGCACGTGCCGCAGTGGCGGATCGGACTGTCCGACGGCGGCAAGGACCCGCAGGCGGATCTGATCGTGTTCGACCTCGACCCGGGGCCCGGCGCGACGATCGTGGAGTGCTGCGACGTGGCACTGGCACTGCGGGAGCTGCTGAGCCACTTCGGTCTGGAGGGCTGGCCGAAGACGTCCGGGAACAAGGGCATGCACCTGTACGTGCCGATCGAGCCTGCGTCGTCCCGGAAGACCAGTGCGTTCGCCAAACAACTGGCAGAGCAGCTGGCGGAGGCCCTGCCGGAGAACGTGACCGCCAACATGACCAAGGCGCTCCGGCCGAACAAGGTGTTCATCGACTGGAGCCAGAACGCCAGCGCGAAGACCACGTTGGCGCCGTACTCGCTCCGCGGCTCCGACGAGCCACGGGTCTCCACACCGATCGACTGGGACGAGGTGGCGTCGGCCACGTCACCGGAGGAGCTCCGGTTCCTCCCGCACGACGTACTGGCCCGGATCGAGGAGTACGGCGACGTACTCGGGGGCCTGTACGACGATCCGCAGCCGCTACCGACCTGAGCAAGGAGGCGACATGTCAGACACCGACTTCGAGGGCCCGGACTACGACCCGGCCTTCGACGCGGAGTACGACACCGAGCAGGACCCCCTCCAGGAGACCGCCGAGACGGACCTGCCCGCCGACGCCAACCCCGCGGACGTGGAGGAACAGCGCCGTGAGGTGGGCGACGACGAGGAAGACGATTACCGCTGACGCCGGACCGCGATCGGGCTGGTTCGGCGGGGAAGCTACTGACGGGGAGGACTGCTGGGTAGGATTCGGTGAACACCACCCGAAGGAGCGCCACCGTGTCGACCACTCCGGAGACAGCACCCAAACGCGGGAGCCGCCTGCCCCGGCTTGCTCGACGCGCGCAACTTCTCGAGGCGGCCCAGGAGGTGTTCGTCGCGAACGGGTACCACGCCGCGGCGATGGACGACATCGCCGACCGGGCCGGTGTCTCCAAGCCGGTCCTGTACCAGCACTTCCCCGGCAAACTCGAGCTCTATCTGGCACTCCTGGACACCTCCTGCGACGCGATCGTCGCCTCGGTACAGGACGCGCTGAAATCCACCGAGGACAACAAGCTCCGGGTCGCGGCGACCATGCACGCGTTCTACGACTATGTGGCGAACGCGCAGGGCGCCTTCCGGCTGGTGTTCGAGTCCGACCTGACCAACGAGCCGGCCGTCCGCGAGCGGGTCGACCGGGTCACGCAGGCCTGCGCGGAGGCAGTGTCCGAGGTGATCAGCGCGGACGCGGGCCTGAGCCGCGAGCAGTCGATGGTGCTGGCGGTCAGTCTGGTCGCTTCGCTGGCCTGGCGCGGCATCCGGGGCTTCCCCCGCACCGACAGCTGAGCTAGCTGAGGTTCTGCTCTGGGCGGACGGGTGAGAGCTCGGCGGCGGCAGCGGATAGGCTCGAAAGCGTTACCGGCGAGAGCCGCCGGTCGGAACGTGCCCGGAGGGTTTCGTGGAGGTCAAGATCGGCGTCCAGCACGCCAATCGCGAGTTGGTGCTGGAGAGCGAGCAGAGCCCGGAAGAGGTCCAGGAACTGGTGGCGGAGGCCCTCGCCGGCAAGACCGGTCTGCTGCAGCTGACCGACGAGAAGGGCCGCCGGGTGCTGATCCCGGCCGACCGGCTGGCGTACGTCGAGATCGGTGAGGTGTCGACCCGCAAGGTCGGGTTCGGCGCGATCTGATCCCGGTCCGGACACGTTAGAGCGTGTCCGGGTTGCGGAGCGCGGTCGAGAGGGCACGATGGCGTTAAGACCTGCGTCGTGAATGGTCTGGTTGTCACGGGGCACCAGGTACGCGCAGGTCCGCCATCCCTCACAAGGAGGAACCGTGTACTGGGTCTGGATGATCATCGTCAGTCTCATCGCGGGCATCATCTTCGGGCCGCTGGCCCGGCTGGTGCTCCCCGGCAAGCAGAACATCAGCCTCGGCTGGACCATCCTCGGCGGCGGCATCGGCGCCTTCATCGGTGGTCTGATCGCCTACTTCCTCGGCGTCAAGGACACATCGGGCCCGGACTGGATCCAGTACCTGATCCAGATCATCTGCGCCGCGATCGTCATCGCGATCATCTCGTCACGCAACACCAAAGCCAAAACCGTCTAGCCCAGGCACCACGAAACGGCCGCCGCCCCGCAAGGGGCAGGCGGCCGTTGCCGTTTCTCAGGCCTGCAGGCCCAGCGCGGTCATCCGGGCGGTGTGAGCCTCGGTCAGGCGGGTGAACATCCGGCCAATGGCGGCCAGGTCGAGGCCGGGGCGGTCGACGCTGCCGGCCAGCAGTGCGGTGAGCGAGTCGCGGTCGGCGGCGATGCGCTGGGCCTGGCTGAGGGCCTCGCCGACCAGCCGGCGGCCCCAGAGCGCCAGGCGGCCGCCCAGCTTCGGGTCCTCCTCGATGGCGGCGCGGACGCGGTCGACGACGAACTCGGCCTGGCCGGAGTCGCCGAAGACGTCCAGCACCAAGGCCCGGGTCTCCGCGTCGACGAACGACGAGATCTCCCGGTAGAAGTCGTTCGCGAGCCCGTCCCCGACGTACGCCTTGACCAGGCCCTCGAGCCAGTCCGAGGGCGCGGTGTGGTCGTGGAACGCGTCCAGCGGGGTGACGAACGGGCTCATCGCGTCCATCGGGTCCACGCCGAGCTCCACCAGCCGGTCCCGGAGCCGCTGGAAGTGGCCGAACTCGGTGGTCGCCAGCGCCGCCAACTCCGCCTTGTCGTTCAGCGTCGGCGCCAGCTTGGCGTCCTCGGCCATCCGTTCGAACGCGGTCAGCTCGCCGTACGCGAGCACTCCCAGCAGATCCACCGCCGCGGCCCGGTAGGCGGGATCATCAAAGGCCGTCTGCTCCATGCCCGGCACCCTATCGGGCCGGGGGCGAGGGCAAAGGACAAAAGAGCAAAAGACGGGGAGGAGGGGAAGATGCTCGGCACCCTGTCTGTCCGGCGTTCTAGTGGCGCAAACCACACGAAGCGGCGTTGACAGGTTGAGCGGTTACACTGGTGAGCGATTCGCCGGTGACGCGCCCAGATGGGCAAGCTGGTGCGAGGTGCTTGCACAGTGTCCCCGCGCCTCACGTAACAAGGCGCCCGGCCCCTGAGCAATCTGTCCGCACAAGCATGTGAGAGGCGATCAGCCTGACCACCTTCCGAGAGCTCGGCGTGCTGCCCGAGATCTGTGACGCGCTCGACCGCGTCAACATCGTGGAGCCGTTTCCGATCCAGGAAATGACACTCCCCGTCGCCCTGATGGGCACCGACCTGATCGGCCAGGCCCGGACCGGGACCGGCAAGACGCTCGGCTTCGGGATTCCGTTGCTGCAGCGCACCATCTCCCCCGGCGAGGCCGACTACGAGGAGCTCGCCGCTCCCGGCAAGCCGCAGGCGCTGGTCGTCACCCCGACCCGCGAGCTGACCATCCAGGTCGCCAAGGACCTGACCACCGCGTCCACCGTGCGTACGGTCCGCGTGCTGACGATCTACGGCGGCGTCGCGTACGAGCCGCAGCTGGACGCGCTGAAGAGCGGCGTCGACGTCGTCGTCGGTACGCCGGGACGCCTGCTCGACCTGGCGAACCGGGGCGTTCTCGACCTCGGCCACATCAAGGTGCTCGTCCTCGACGAGGCCGACGAGATGCTCGACCTGGGCTTCCTGCCCGACGTGGAACGCATTCTGCGCAAGACTCCTGAGCTGCGGCAGACGATGTTGTTCTCGGCAACGATGCCGTCGGCCGTCATCGCGCTGGCGCGCACCCACATGCGGCACCCGCTGAACATCCGGGCCGAGTCGCACGAGGACACCCAGATGGTGCCGACCACGGCACAGTTCGTCTACCGGGCGCACGATCTGGACAAGCCCGAGGTGGTGGCGCGGATCCTGCAGGCCGAGGACCGCGGCCGGGTGATGATCTTCTGCCGGACCAAGCGCGAGGCCTCCCGGCTCACCGACGACCTGCAGGACCGCGGGTTCAAGGCGGCCGCGATCCACGGTGACCTGAACCAGCAGGCGCGCGAGCGGGCCCTGACCCGGTTCCGCGGCGACAAGATCGACGTACTGGTCTGTACCGATGTCGCGGCCCGCGGGATCGATGTCGAGGGCGTCACGCACGTCATCAACAACACCTGCCCCGAGGACGAGAAGACCTACATCCACCGGATCGGCCGGACCGGGCGCGCGGGGGCGAGCGGCATCGCCGTCACCTTCGTCGACTGGCCGGACGTGACCCGGTGGAAGGTGATCAACAAGGCGCTCGACCTGCCGTACGAGGACCCGCAGGAGATCTACTCGACCTCGCCGGAGCTGTACCACGACCTCGGCATCCCGTCGGACGCCAAGGGCCGGATCCGCGCACCGCAGGCCCGCGAGGCCCGTGAGTCGCGCGACGAGGCACCCCGTGGCCGTCGCGGCGGTACTGCGGAACGGTCGGAGGGCCGGTCCGAGGGTCGCTCCGAAGGTCGCTCCGAAGGTCGCTCGGAGAACCGTTCCGAGGGCCGGTCGGATGCGCGGTCGGACGGCGATGGCGCCCGGTCGGGGCGGAAGCGGAACCGGACGCGTAAGCGCACCCGGGCCGGCCAGCCGGTCGAGGAGCTCGCCGACGTCACCACGAAGACCGAGGTCCCGCCCGCCACCGAGGTGGTGCAGGAGGAGGACCGCAAGCCCCGCAAGCGCACCCGCACCCGCAAGACCGCGGAGGCGCCGGCTGTCGAGGCTGCCGTCGAGGCTGCCGTCGAGGTAGCTGAAGAGCCGGCCGAGAAGCCGGTCAAGCGGACGCGCACTCGCAAGACCGCCGAGGCGAAGCAGGAGCCGGCTGCCGAGGCCACTGCAGACACCGATGAGAAGCCGGTGAAGCGGACGCGGACTCGCAAGACCGCGGCGCCGAAGGCTGCTGCTGAGGTGGACGCCGGTGAGCCGACGGACGAGAAGCCGGTCAAGCGGGCGCGTACTCGGAAGACTGCGGAGAAGAAGGCTGCTCCGCCGGCTACGACGCCGATCTTCAGCGCGCCGGAGTGACCGTTTCCGAACGGTGATCTGAGCCTGCAACACCCAGCCCTGCGTGGGCCGTCCTAGGGCGGAAACCACGAGAGAGGGGCTGGGTGATGGGGCGGATCAGAGCGGTAACAGCCGTGCTGGCCACAGCGGGGATCGTGCTGCTGTCCGGCTGTGGGGCGAGCAGCGACAACACCAGCGGCACGAGCGAAGCCGCGCCTGTGCAGAAGCAGGGGGCCGAGGCGGCCGACGGCAACGCCAAGGCACAACCCCCGGCGCAGCCACAGGCCGGGAAGTCCCAGTCGAGCGGCAACGACGACCCGTCGATCACGCGGGCGATCATCAAGACCGGTTCGCTGACCGTCGAGGGCGACGACGTCTCGGACATGCGGCAGAAGGCGGTCCTCGCGATCGCCGGGCTGGACGGCCAGGTCTCGTCCGAGGACACCGGCAGCGACCCCGACGGCAAGGTCACCCGGGCAAACCTCGTCCTGAAGGTCCCGACCAAATCGTTCGAGACCGCGATCCAGCGGCTCTCCGACCTGGGCAAACGCCTTCAGATCCACCAGGAGTCCACCGACGTCACCGAGCAGGTTGTCGATGTCGCCAGCCGGATCGAGTCCCAGCGCGCGAGCCTCGACAGGATGCGGGCGCTGATGACCAAGGCGAACACGATCGCCGAGATCGTCTCGGTCGAGAGCGAACTCACCCGCCGCGAGTCCGACCTGGAAGCTCTCCTGGCCAAGCAGAAGAACCTCGCGCTGCAGACCGATCTCGCCACGCTCACGCTGACCCTGACCGAGAAGGGCAAGCCGCCGGTGGAGACGGAACCCACGCAGGACAAGGGTTTCCTGGCCGGTCTGAAGGGCGGCTGGAACGCGTTCACCGCGGTGTTCTCCGCGCTGGCGACCGCGGTCGGTGCGATGCTGCCGTTCCTCGTGCTGCTCGCGATCATCGCCGTACCGCTGTGGCGTTTCCGGCACCGGCTGCTGCGGAAGCAGCCCACCGGTCAGTGAAGCAGTGCGCCGGCCAACGCCCGATAGGCCTTCGCACCGGGCGAGGCCGGCGCCGTACTGAGCACGGTCTCGCCGATCGCCGGCGCCTCCGCGAACCGGATCGACTTCGGGATGGCGGGCTGCAGTACGTCGAGCGAGTACGTGTCCGCGATCGTCTCCAGCACGGCACGGGCGTGGGTCGTGCGTCCGTCGTACAGCGTCGGGAGTACGCCGAGCACGCGCAGGCCCGGGTTGGTCAGCCGTTGGACGTCGTGCACGGTGTCAAGTAGTTGCCCTACGCCACGATGTGCCAACGTCTCGCACTGCAAGGGAATCAGGACGTCGGACGCCGCGGACAGCCCGTTCACGGTGAGCAGGCCGAGCGTCGGCGGGCAGTCCACGATGATCCAGTCGTACGACGAGCGCAGCGGCCGCAGGGCGTTCCGCAGTACCTGCTCCGGGCCGCTCTCGCGGGCCAGTTGCACCTCGGCGGTCGCCAGCTCGATCGTGGCCGGCACCAGGTCCGGCGCGTCGTCGAACTCGATCAGCACGTCCCGCGCCTTCACGCCGCCGAGCATCACGTGGTGGATCGACTTGTCCAGGTCCTCGGGGTCGATACCGACCGAGAACGTCAGGCATGCCTGCGGGTCCAGGTCGACGATCAGAACCCGTTGGCCGAGCTCGCCCAAGGCTGCGCCGAGGGTAGCGACGGTGGTCGTCTTGGCCACGCCGCCCTTCTGATTGGCAACCGCGAGAGTGCGAGGCACCCGGCCATTGTGCCGCACCGCGGACCGGCCTCATACCCGGGAGCGGTTACCCTCTTTACTTGTGAGTACGCCGCGTACGCTGACGCTCCCGCACGGGGTGCACCCCGTGACCCTCGAGACCGACCGTGGCTCGTTCGCCACGCTGACTGCGGTGCCTGAGATCGGTACGCCGCTGGGCACCGTCCTGCTCGTTCCCGGCTGGACTGGCAGCAAAGAGGACTTCACGCCACTGGTGGACCACCTGTGCCGGTACGGCTGGCGGACCGTGGCCGTTGACCAGCGTGGTCAGTACGAGACCACCGGGCCGGCGGACAAGTCGGCGTACTCGCTGGCGGAGCTTGGCGCTGACGTGGTGGCGATGAGCAAGGCGCTCGGCGGGTTCAGCCAGCTGGTCGGGCATTCGTTCGGTGGGCTGGTCGCGCGGGAGGCGGTGCTGACCGATCCGTCGGTGTTCTCGACGATCAGCTTGATGTGCTCGGGGCCGGGTGCGTTCACCGACGAGCAGACGCTGCAGAGCCTGCAGATGCTCGCGTTCGGGCTGGAGAACCTGCCGATCGATCAGGTGTACGACCTCAAGCTCGGCCACGACCGCGAGGTTCCGGGGTACGTCGCTCCGCCGGAAGACGTCGCCGCCTTCCTTCGGACGCGGTTCACCAGCAATGTACCGCTCAGCCTCGCCGAGATCACGCGGCGGCTGACGGACGCCGAGGACAAGACGGATCAGCTGGCCAAGTCCGGCGTACGCGTGCAGGTGCTGCATGGCGAGACGGATGACGGCTGGCCGATCCCGGTGCAGCACGCGATGGCCGCGGCGCTCGGAGTCAAGGCAGAGGTCGTCCCGGACGCCGGTCACTCACCGGCCATCGATCAGCCCGCCGCGACCGCCCGTCTGCTCGTCGACTTCTTCCACGACTACCCGAGCCTGGCTACCCAGGTTGATTAGCTGACCGGTCGGACCTGCGGCTGCACGTTGAGCAGGTCCAGGCCGACCGGAGCGAGGGCTTCTTTCACCCGCTCGGTGTACACGAGGAGCGAGATCGGTGCGGCGCCGCCGGTCATGCCGTCGGCGCCGCCGCTCATGTACACGCCGAGGTAGTCGTGTCCGAGGATCGTCTCCAACTGGGTCCGGACGCGCTCGCTGTCGGCGTTGCTCATCAACACCTGGGTCACGCACAGGTTGCCTCGGTAGACCTTCTCGAAGGCCGCGCGGACTCCGGCAACGTCTCCGTGTGCCACACCGAGCATCATCACGACTGGTGCGTTGCGCGAGGTTCCGTTCGGGTAGAAGGTGACCGGTCCGTACAACTGACCGGCGTTCGCCTCGAGGAACGCCTTCACCGGGGCGGAGTAGATGTTGCTCGGCTTCGACGGCCAGCCACCGGCCGGCGCCGCGCACGGGAGTTTCGGAAGACCCGTGTCGACCGGCGTGATCGGCTTCGACACCTGCTGTACGTCGATCGTCCGGTCGCGCCAGATGCCGGTCACGGACGCGCTGCCGGTGCGGACGTCCTTGATCGTCTTCAGGTCGGAGATCTGGTCCAGGTCGAGGCCGTTCAGCTTGACCGCGAACTCGTCGGGGCAGCTCGGTGCGGGCTCCTTGCCGGGCAGGTAGCCGATCAACGTCTGCGGCAGCGGCGCGCAGAACACCGGGGTCTTGCCTGGCGCGGCGATGATCCGGCCGCTGACCTGGACCTTGTCGCCGGGCTTGACCAGCAGTTCGTCGTTCGGCTGGTGGTTGCCCTGGGCAAACGGTTGCGGGCTGCCGACCGCTGCAGTGGGGTTCTTGGGCGGGCTGGGCAGGACCGTGAGTACTCCGGCCGCGATGACTGCGACGCTTGCCGCCGCGAGCGCGGGGACCCAACGGCGGCGGGGCTTGCGGCCGCCGGTCAGCATGTACTCCAGGTCGGGCTCTGGCGGTGCTTCCTGCTCGGCCCGCCAGCCAGCGCCCGCCCGCGTCAGCAGGTCGTCGATCTCGTCGGTCGGCTTCATTCTGTGACCTCCAGCAAGGTGCGGAGCCGGGAGCGGGCGTCCGAGAGGGTCGACTTGACGGTGCCTTCGGAGCAGCCCATGACGGCAGCTGTGTCGGCGATCGACAGGTCGGCGAAGTAGAAACAGTCGACGGCAAGCCGCTGCCGCTCGGACAGCGAGGTGATCGCCTCTTCGACGTCCATCCGGGCGTCGACATCCGGACGGGACACGGGTGCGGCGTCGGGCGTGTCGATCAGCGACAGTTGCGGGCCCGTACGCATCCGGCGTACGGCCTTGCGTGCTTGGTCGGCCGTGATCGCGAGCAGCCAGGCTGACGGCGTACCGCGGCTTGCGTCGTACTGCGATCGCTTGGACCACGCCCGCGCGAGCGCCTCCTGCACGATGTCGTCCCGATCCGCCCCAACCGCCAGCCGAGCCGCCAACCGAGCCATCGCCGGCAGATGCGGCCGCACCCAGGCCGCAAACCCAGGCCCGTCCCCCGGAGGCACCTCCACACCGGCCACCGGTTCACCCGTCATCGTCGGCATACCTTCTCTACCCCCCGAATCACCCACCCGGTTGGGTCCCTACCCGCATTTCAACGACCCCACCACCCCAACGTCACCACCCACCCCCTTTCGTAACGCACCCGAGTTATCCACAGATCCAAGAATCCACCCCACAGCGTCCATCACGTTTCCTACGGTCGAAGAAAGACGCCGACCGCCTCAGGGGACCAGATGCCACGCTCGCCGGACCATCCGCCCGACCTCGCCGCCCTGCAGCGAGCCTTCGAGACCGGCCGCCCGCTCGACTGGGGCGACGACTCACTCGCGCCGGCAGACATCGCCCGCCGGTACGGCATGAAGGCGACCCGCAAGAGTCTCGAACTGCTCCAGCGAACAGCTGAGATCGAGCCGCGGGTCACCGCCCAGTTCCTCGCCTCGATTCCCGCCGACAGCTCGCCGTACCAGCTCAGCCGTCGGGTGAAGTCGCCGGAGTCGCTGGCTCGGAAGATCCGGACCTGGTCCGACGCGAACAACCGGAATCCGGTCGAGGACCTCCTCCGGTACACCGTGCTGACCGAATCACCCGGCGAGCTGGTCGCGTCGACCCGCAGTACCACCGAGGCGCTGACGGATCACGGGTGGCGGGTGTTGTACGCGATGCATTCCTACACGGACGGCTCGCGGTACAAGGGGGTTCACGCCCACTTCCGTACGCCGGACATCGATCGGCTCGAGATTCAGTGGCATTCGGTCAGCTCCGCCGAGGTCAAGGAGCTCACGACCCGTTGGTACGAAGTCGAACGCAGTCTCGCCACCTCGGACGCCGAGCGGACTGCCGCACGGGAGAAGTGCGTGGCAGCATCGGCGCAACTCAGCACGCCGGCCGGGATCGACGGCCTCACAGAGCTGGGCGGACGACGCGTCAAGGTCAACAACTACAGTGACTCCCGACAGATCGTGACCGAGCGACAACCTGGCGCGACAGAACTGACAAGACGATCGACCACAGATCGGGACCGAGGCGAGGGGATCGCGCGATGAAGCTGTACCTGGTGAAAGACGGCGAGCGGCTGGTCTGGGTCGCGGCGTTGGCGCATGAGCACATGTACTCGTACGTCGCGAACACCGGGAAGTTCCACGACAACAATGCCCTGCGCAACGACTTCTACATGGAGCGCGCGTTCACCTACGAGCCGATCGGACCGGCCGACGCACGCCGCTTGATCCGCCAAGGCGTCGGCACCCTCGACGAAGAAGAACACTCCGACTCCCTCACCGACTGGCGCGCCGACCCAAAACCCCTAGACCCCACCGACGTACTCTCCATAGCCGCCGGCTACACCGAGTAGGAGCAGGCTACGAGGGTGTTGGCGCGTAGAGCTGGGTGATGACGGATTCGATGGTGGGTTCGGATACGGAGAGGTCGACTAGCGGGTAGTTGGCGGCTATTTGGGCTAGGAGGGGGGCCGCGCTGGTGGTGGGTGGGAAGGTTAGGTGTTGGCGGGGGCCGTCGACCTTGGTGACGGTGGCGCCGTTGACCTCGATCGGGGGGAGGGATGTGGCCAGGTCTACGACCAAAGTGCGGGGCGCGGATTGGCTGGATTTGAGGCCGTCCAAGGTGCCGTCGAAGATTTGGTGGCCGTGGTCGATGACCATGACTCTGGTGCAGAGGGCTTCGATGTCGTCGAGGTCGTGGGTGGTGAGGATGATCGTCGTACGGCGGTTGGCGTTGATCTCGGCGAGGAACTCGCGGAGCCGGGCCTTGCTGATCACGTCGAGGCCGATGGTGGGTTCGTCGAGGTAGACGATCTCGGGATCGTGCAGCAGCGCGGCCGCGATGTCGCCGCGCATGCGTTGTCCCAACGACAGCTGGCGAACGGGGACATCCAGCAGCTCGCCCAGATCCAGCAGCGCCACGAACGTCGCCAGGTTCTCGCGATGACGAGCCATCGGTACGTCGTACATCTTCTGCAGGACCGCGAACGAGTCCTTCAACGGCAGGTCCCACCACAACGTCGTACGCTGCCCGAACACCACCCCGATCCGCTTCGCCAGCTTCAACCGGTGCCGCGACGGATCCACCCCGGCGACCCGGATCGAGCCGCCCGACGGGACCAGGATCCCGGTCAGCATCTTGATCGTGGTGGACTTCCCGGCGCCGTTCGGCCCGATATAGCCCATCACCTCCCCCGGCTCGACGGTGAACGACATCCCGTCGACCGCCCGCACCTCACGTTTCGTCCGCCGCAACCCGGCCCGCGACGTCACCGTGAACGCCCGCGACACATCCGACAACTCAATGACAGGCATCTCAGCTCCCAGTACTGCGATAGCGACGAAGACCGCCCCGCCAGGCCAGCGACGCGAGCGCGACCATGACGACCGCGACCAGCGGCGACAGCAACCCGATCCAGGACGGCAACCCCAACGGGGCCGGCTTACCCAGCAGGTACAGCACCGGGTAATAGTTGACAAAGGCAAGCGGTACGACGAACGTCACGGCCCGCACGATCTCCTTGCCGAAGACCGCCAACGGGTACTGCGTCAACGTCTGGCCGCCGTACGTGAACGAGTTGGCCAGCTCCGCGGAGTCCACCGACACGAACTGGAACGCTGCCCCGAGCACGAAGATCGCCCCGAAGATCACCGTCCCGGCGACGATCGACACCACCAACATGATGCCGCGGGCAACCGTCCAGTCGACGTCGAGCCGGCTGAACGCGAAGATCATCACGACCAGCGCCTGGATCGGCCGGCCGATCCGCCGCAGTGCGAACCCGTCGGCCGCGGTCTGCAGGAACGCCGGCACCGGCCGGATCAGGTACGCGTCGAACGTCCCGGTCCGGATCCGCTCCCCGACCCGCTCGATCGACCCGGTGAACAGGTCCGCGATCCCGAGCGTCATCGAGGCCGTTGCGTACAGCAACGCCATCTCTGCCAGCGAGAACCCGCCGAACGACGAGATGTGGCTGAACATCAGCACGATCGCGACGAAGTCCATCACCGTCAGCACCATCGAGCTGAACAGCATCAGCACGAACGACGCCGGGTACGCCATCGAGGACCGCACCCACATCATGATCAGCATCCAGTACTGCGACGGCGCCCGGAGCACGCGCTCAACCACCCTGGATCACCACCTTCCGGGTCGCCACCGACGTGACCAGTTGCGCGGCGAGCAGCAGCACCACGATCCAGCCCAGCTGGAACAGCAGCGCCGCACCGGTCCCGCCCGGGTTCCGGCCGAGCCAGATGTCGATCGGCACCTGCATCGTCGCGGCCCACGGCGTCGCCCGGGCGAAGTCTCCGATCGCACCCGGGAACACCACTAGCGGCAGGATCATCCCGGAGAAGAACGTCGACAGCACCAGCGCCAACTGCTCCATACCCCGTGTGTCGGTGATCCAGAACCCGGACAGCGCGACCAGGTAGCGGATCCCGAAGCTCACCAGGATCGCCAGGAACACACCGGCGACGACCGCGAGCCAGGCCAGCGGTGTTGAAGGGAACTTGAGGTCGAACACCAGTGCTCCGACGAGCAACGGCGCCCCGCCGCGCACCAGCAACTGGAACATCGCCCGGCCGAGGTCGACGGACAGCCACCAGAGCAGCAGATGCGTCGGCCGGTACAGATCGACCGCGATCTCACCGCTGCGGACCCGCTCCCCCAGTTCGCCCGTCGTCGTGGCGCCCCAGATCCCGACCGGCATCAGCAGCCCCTGCTGCAACCACACGAAGGTCAGCGCATCCGAGACGTCGTACCCGCCCAGGTTCGGACGCTCGTGCCACAGGGTCAGGTAGATGCCGCAGAGGATGAACCCGAAGACGGTGTTCGTGAACGCGCCGGACGCGGTGGCGATCCGGTACGTCGAGAACCGCCGGAACGACCGTACGGCGATCGCCCAGTACACGCCCATCTGCTACCTCCTCTCGCACTTGTGGTGGTGTCCGAGAGCCGGTGATCAGCACAGCGGCACGCGAAACCGCCCCGGATTCATCAGGACCCGGGGGTACGGACACCACTGTGAAGGCATGGTTGAACCACGCCGATTGTCAAGGCAGAGAACGGACGGTACGCCGCGGCGCGCCGGAGCGTCAACACAAATAACCGGTCCGGGTGCGAGACCCCTCAGACTCGCACCCGGACCGGTGGCCGTGGGTCAGACCGTGTCGGTCTTCAGCAGATGAGCCAGGTGGGTGGCGAACGGACCCGGGTGGCTCGAGTACCCGCCGTGGCCGCCGGGGAACAGGACCACGGGCCAGCCGAGGTGGTCGGCGATGACCTCGATCGGGCGGCCCGGCAGGTGCGGGTGCGAGTCGAGACCGGCGGCTGGGACGATCTTGTCCGCGACCCGCTTCAGCGCGTCCAGGTCCGGCTCGTACCGGGTGAACGGCAACAGCTTGTGCTCGTAGAAGTTGGTCGCGTTGGCCTGCATGCGCTCGGCGAGTTCGCGGTACTCCGGCAGCAGGTCCTCCAGCGGCGGCATCGCGTCGCCGTCCATGCCGGTGCCCATCATGAACACCACGTCGGCGGCGGTCAGCCCGTCGGTGCGGTAGGTCTGGTACACCTCGTCGAAGAACGCTCTGGCGTCGTCCGCGTCGGGCAGGACCTCGGTGCACGGCGGCTCGTGCGCGACGAGCATCCGGACCCGGTCCGGGTACCGCGTGATCAGCTCGAGGCCGGTGATCGCGCCTGAGCTACTACCGAAGACGTACGCCGGCTCGTCCCCGCCGACCGCCTCGATCAGCGCGAGCGCGTCCTCGGCCGACCGCTCGATGCACTCGTCCGTCGCGTCCCCGTCGTACCGGCTGCGGGAGTTGCCGCGCGGGTCGTACGTCACAACCGTGTACTCCGCCGCCAGCTGCCCGACCATCCCGGAGAACACCCCGGCATCAGTCCCACCACCGGCAATCAGCAGCAACACGGGGCCGGACCCGGCAACTTCATAGTGCAGCGTCGCACCTGGCACTGCCAGCTTGTTAACAGTCTTCGCACCCATCACGCGAACCCCTTTCGTCCACCATCAGGGTTCACCCATCCACTGGCACCGCACGCACACGGCGCTGACACGCCGGCGGGTGGGCGGGGAGCGGGAGCCCCGGGAGCTGGAGCGGCGAGCGAGCGGGGGGCCGCGGTGGCGGCAGCGCGGTCAGCCGACCTCGGCGACCGGGACTTGGTTGCCCTCGTCGAGGCCCGCCCAGGGGTCGCGGGGTGGGGATTCTCGGCGGCCTTGGGGGCAGATTTTGGCGAAGTCGCACCAGCCGCAGAGTGCTGAGGGCTCGGGTGGGAAGGCTTCGTCGGCCTCGGCTGGGGTGAGGCCCTCGCGCCAGCGGGCCTCGGCGGCTGCCGCGTCGTCGGCCATTGACTCCGCGCGCTTCTGGTGCCGGGCGAGGGACGCTTCGTCGTGGTCGGCCGCGGCGACGGTGTTGGTCGGCAGGTGGTGAAGCTCGACTCTGGTGCACGGCTTGTGCAGGACACGACGCGCACCGAGGACGTACAAAGCCATGGCCAGCGACGACCGCGCATCGACAGCAGTCAGCGGCCGGCGGCCGGTCTTGTAATCGACGATCGCCAGCTCGGTCCCGCCGCCGCCGTCGCGGGCCGGGCGCTCGTCGATCCGGTCGACGCGTCCGCGCAGCGACGCCCGTTCGGTGGTGAAGGCAACGGTGCGCTCCACTCCGCGCGGCTCGTAGTACGGGTCGGTGTCCCGCAGGTAGCCGATGACCATCTCGGTGGAGCGCTCGCGCCAGTCCAGCGACTGCTGCTCGTCGCGGAACCCTTCGCTCCGCCAGCTCGAGCGCATCTTCGCGACGACCTCGTCCGGCGTACGCCGAGCCGCCGGCCAGCGCCCGAAGAAGTCGGCGAGCACCTCGTGGACGATCGCGCCGACCGTGTTGTGCGCCCACGGCGGACCCTTCGGCGGCCGCGGCGTCTCGAGATACGTGTACCGGTACCGCCGCTTGCAGTCCGCGAACGTCAGCAACTTCGTCGGCGTCGCGACGAACAACCGCGCCGGCATCCCGGGAAGCACGCTCATCCCGCCTTGATGAAGTCGGTGACCGCGTCGGCCACGAGCTGGACGGCGATCGCGCTCAGCAGCAGACCCGCGATCCGGGTGACGAGCAGTACGCCGTTCTCGCCGAGGATCCGCATGATGATGCCGGAGAACCGCAGCGTCAGCCACATCACGATGTGGATCGCGATGATGCCGACCGAGATCGCGACCACGTCCGGCAGCGATCCGTTCGCGCGCTGCACGAACACCATCGTCGCGACGATCGCACCCGGCCCGGCCAGCAGCGGCGTACCGAGTGGGACGAAGGCGATGTTCACGTTCTTGGTCTGGACCGGGTCCTCGGCGGTATCGGTCAGCAACTGCAGCGCGATCAGCAGGAGCAGCAGACCGCCCGCGCACTGCAGCGCGGGCAGCGTGATGCCGAGGTGGTGCAGGATCTGCTGACCGAACGCCGCGAACACCACGATCACACCGAACGCGACCAGCACCGCCTGCCAGGCCGCCTTCTTCCGCACCGCGCGGGACTGGCCGGCGGTGAGCGAGATGAAGACCGGCACGGTGCCCGGCGGGTCCATGATCACGAACAGCGTGACGACGACCTCACTGAGCAGCCCGACGTTGATGACACCGTTCACGGAAGGTAGGCCTCGGGAACCTGTGCACCGGAGGCGGCCGCGTTGTTCTTGGCAGTCTCGAGCAGCCGCTCGAACTGCTCGGGCTCAGTGGTGTTGACGCCCAGATCGTGGTCGATCTTGCCGGCGCCGTGGTGATCGCTGGAGCCGGTGTAGAAGATGCCCAGGGAGTTGGCGATCGCGCGCAACGCCGTACGGGATTCGGGCGAGTGGTCCTGGTGGTCGATCTCGATACCGGCCAGGCCGTGGTCCTTGACCAGGTGGGCGAGGTTCTCCTCGGTCATCACCTTGTAGCTGGACCGCCCCCACGGATGCGCGATCACGGGTACGCCGCCTGCCTCGCGGACCAGGTCGATCGCGTGACCGGGCTCGAGCGCGTAATGCGGGACATGCCCGGCGCGACCGTCGGCGAGGTACCGATCGAAGGCCTCGGTCCGGTTCGCGACCGTGCCGTTGGCGACCAGCGCGTCGGCGACATGCGGCCGGCCGACGGACGGCGTACCGGTCGCCTGGGCCAGCACCTCCTCGACGGTCAGCGGTACGCCGATGCTGTTGAGCCGGGCCACGATCGTCGGGATCCGGTCGGTGCGGCCGTCGCGGATCACCTGCAGGTCCTTCGCGAGCGGCGGATACGACGGGTCGGGCAGGTACGCGAGCAGGTGGACGCTGATCCCGTTGAGCTTGCACGAGATCTCGAGCCCCGGCACGAACCCGATCCCCAGCTCCTCCGCGGCCTGCCGGGCCTCGACCCAGCCGTCGGCCGTGTCGTGGTCGGTGAGCGCGATCACATCGAGCCCGGCCTCCCGCGCGTGCGTCATCAGAACGGGCACCGGATCGGTGCCGTCCGAACGGTTCGAGTGGGTGTGCAGGTCGATGCGCACGAGGTGTCCGAATCCCTTCGCCGGTCAAAGTGTCACCGCTGATGCTATAGGCGTTCACCGGTGAGCCCTGGCACTTATGCACAGAACACCTATCCTTCGGGTGCATGGAGCGCGTCGACTGTGTGGGAGCCCTCGTGTACGACGAGGAGCGCCGCCTGCTCGTTGTGAAGCGGGCGAACGAGCCGGGCCGTGGGCTGTGGTCGATCCCGGGCGGCCGGGTCGAACCCGGTGAGGACGATCCCACCGCGGTCGCACGCGAGGTCGCCGAGGAGACCGGTCTGACCGTTGAGGTCGGGGATCTGGTCGGCGAGGTCGAACGGCCCGGTCCTCAGGGCAAGCTCTACGTGATCCGCGACTACGAGGCGACTGCCGTCGGCGGGAAGCTCACCGCGGGTGACGACGCGTCGGACGCGCGGTACGTCACGCGGTCGGAGTTCTTGGCGTTGTCGACGACCACCCTGCTCGTTTCCACGTTGGAACAGTGGAACGCTCTACCGGGCTGATTCAGCAGCTGCTGAGCGGGACCTTGCCGGCCGCGAACGCTTTCGGCGTCACGCCCATCAACGAGCGGAAGTCCGCGATCAGGTGCGACTGGTCCGTGTACCCGGCGTACGCCGCGGTGTCGGCCCACGGCCGCCGGGCCTGACCGATCAGGCTGCGCACCCGCGCGATGCGAGCGAAATGCTTGGGTGACACGCCCACGTCCTCACGGAACACCCGCCGCAGATAGCGCTCACTCACCCCGAGCCCGGCCGCCGTCTCGGCCACCCGCGGCTGCATCCCGTCGGACAGCTCGGCGACCGCATTGGTCACCAGATCCAGCCGGCCGGGCAGCCGAGCCGGCAACTGATCCACCAGGAAGCCGCGAACAACCTCGACTGCCTCGGCGGGCCGATCGCGATAGGCGACCAGGCGCTCGGCGAGGTCCGACGGTCCGACGACGTCCTCCAGCGGGACCGTCCGGTCGACCAGTTCGTCCGCGGCGGTGCCGAGCAGTGTCATCACACGCCCCGTCCGGATCCGGAGCCGCACGCACACCGGCAGCTCCTTCGTGACGTGGTACGACGCCATTGTCCGCGGTCCGGCGACGAGTACGTCGCTCTCCCCCGCGCGCGTCATCCGCCACACCACCGTGGTCGCGGGGTCGGGCGGCAGCACGGTGACGGGCGTGATCGCGGGCTTCAGGGTGACGGTCTCGATCCACGGGTCGTGCACGCTTCGAGCGTAGCCAGCCGGCGGGGCGGACCGTAGTACCGAAAGTTCCTATCCTGCGGCGGTCCCGGCTGGGCAGGGTGGCGGCATGATCCTGGTTACGGGTGCGACGGGCACCATCGGCAGTGAGCTCCTCCGTCAATTGGTTGCCTCCGGCATCCCGGCCCTCGGGATGACGCGCAGAGAGGTACCTGGTTTCGTCCGAGCGGACTTCGAGGATCCCGATTCGTTGCGGAAGGCAATCGAGGGCGTGGACACGGTGTTCCTGCTGAGTGCGCCGGGGCCTCTGGTTCCGGCGCATGATCTGGCGATGGTGGCGGCTGCGGTCGACGGTGGCGTGAGCAAGATCGTGAAGCTGTCGGCGATCGGGACGATGCCTGGGAGCTGGCACGACGCCGGGGAGCGTGCGATCCGGGAGAGTGGGCTGGCGTGGACGATCCTGCGGCCGACCGGGTTCGCGTCGAACGTGCTGCGGTGGTTGCCGGCGATTCGCGCGGGGCAGCCGATTCCCAACCAGACCGGGGATGGCCAGCACGCGTTCGTGGATCCGCGTGATGTCGCGGCGGTTGCGGCGGCTGCGTTGGTCTCGCCAGATCACGACGAGCAGACTTACACGCTGACCGGGCCGGAGCTGCTGAGCGTGCCGGATCAGGTCGCGGTGATGTCGGACGTCCTCGGGCAGGCGTTGCGCGTGGTCGACGTACCGCTCAAGGTTTATGCGGAGCAGTTGCGGGCGGCGGGGCTGGACGACGCGTTCGTCTCCGTTGCGGTGCGGGGTGCGGAGTTGGTTCGTGATGGTGGCGGGCGAACGGTGACGGACGACGTCGAGCGGGTGCTGGCTCGGCCGGCGGGGACGTTTCGCGCGTGGGTGGAAAGCAATCGCGCTGCGTTCGCCTGATCAGCGAGACTGGGCGGATGGACGACGCCGAGCTGGTGCGAGCGATCGAGGACAACGCGGCCGAACTGCTGATGGCGATGGGCGCCGCGGGCGGTGGCGAGCAGCGGGACGATGCGGTCGCGCGCTGGACGATCGGTGGGTCGCCCATCGATTATCACAACGCGGTCGTGGCGGCGTCCGACGAGCGAGCGGTCACGGAATCCCTTGCCCTGTTGAAGAAACACGGCGTGCCGGGCACCTGGCACGCCGGACCGTCCATGAAGATCTCTCGCGACGCCATCCTGGCCGACTTCGCCGCGGCAGGCTCGGAGCCGGGGATGGCTGTGCGGATCGACGAGTTGGTCCCAACCAATGTGCCCGGGTCGTCACTCACACGGGTTGGTGATGACGACGCCCTGGCGGTGTGGGAGGCGACGCTCGGCCAGGGCTTCGGGGAGGGCGAGAAGGAAGCCCGATGGGTCGCGTCGGTCTACCAGAAACTCGGGTACGACGACCCGTGGCAGCACTATATCGGCTGGCTCGACGGCGTACCCGTCGGCACTGCGACAGTCTTCCTCGGAGCCGGCGTCGCCGGGCTGTACTTCGTGATGACGGTCCCGGAGCTACGCCGCCGCGGGATCGGGGCCGCGATCACGTACGGCGCACTCCGCGACGTGAGCGCGGAGTACGCCGTACTGGGGTCTTCGCCGACCGGGCGGTCCGTGTACGAGCGGCTCGGGTTCCGTGAGTACTGCACGATCGAGCTCTACGAGTGGACCCCGACCGGCTGAGGAGCCTCGACGGTTCGGCCCTCGCGGAGCAGCAGCCACGCGTCGAAGAGCATCACGACCGCGGTCAGACCGTGGATACCGAGCGCGGTGGCGGCGGTCCCGCCGTGGCTGAGGACCATGATCATGTCCGTGATCGGGATCAGTGCTGTGATCGCCATCAGCACGCCGGTGGCGCGACGCTGACCGAGCGCGAACAGGGCGAGCAGGTTCAGGCCGGTGACGATGTCACGGATCCCCTTGACGCCGAAGTATCCGGCCGCGACACCGGTCGGCCACGGGTCGATCCCGAACCCGGCGGCGGCGCCGTGCCCGGAGAACAGGAACCAGGATCCGAAGGTGAGCGGGAAGATGCCGAGCAGGACGGTCAGGACGGTGGTGAAGCGACGCATCGGGGTCTCCTTGATCTAGCAGCGCTAACTTTCCTAGCAACGCTAACACTGCCGCCGCTAGATTGTCTAGCAGTGCTAGGATCTGGCGTATGCCGACCCAGACACGCCGCGAGCGGGCTCGCGAGGAGCGCCGTACGCTGATCCTCCGCACTGCCCGCGACCTCGCCGAGTCCGAAGGCTGGGACGCCGTCACCACCCGCCGCCTGGCCGAAGCCGTCGACTACAGCCAGCCCGTCCTCTACGGCCACTTCAAGAACATGGACGCGATCGCCGACGCGGTCGCGCTCGAAGGCATCGGGGAGCTGACCGACGTGTTCCGCGCGGCTCGCTCGGGCGCGACGGACGACACGGCCGGACTGCGCGCGCTGGCGCACGCGTACCTCGACTACGCGGACCAACACCCGGCCGTCTACGAGGCGATGTTCGTCCGCCGGACCGATCTGCAGTTCGGCCGGTCCGAGACGCCCGCCTCACTGATCGACGCCTTCAACGAGATCCGCGCCGCGGTGGAGCCGTTCGCGACCGACGATCCGGAAACGCTCACGGAGGTCTTCTGGAGCTCCCTCCACGGCTTGGCAACCCTGAGCCAGGGCGCTCGCCTGCGCCCCGATCACCGCGAGTCCCGCGTCGACCTCCTGGTCGCCACCTTCAGCTGAGACCGGTCAGCTGTTCCACTGCAGGATTGCGGGGGAACCTCGCTCCCAGCCGAGGGTTGAGAGCGTGGCGGTGTTGAGGACGAAGTGACGACCCTCGGTCACGTCGAGCTCGAGCCACCGGGCGGTGAGGCCGCGGAGCGCGTGCGAGTGACCGAACACCAGGACATCTCCCGGTACGGCGGCGATTCGCGCGGCGACCCGATCGAGCCGGGTGGTGAGCTGGGCAGGCGTTTCGCCGTTGGGTACCGGGTCGTCCCATACCGTCCAGCCCGGGACGGTCTTGCGGATGTCCGCGGTGGTGATGCCTTCGTAGTCGCCGTAGTTCCACTCGACCAGGTCGTCGTCGACGACGGCGTCGGGGTAGCCGGCCAGTTCCGCCGTACGCCGGGCGCGCTGCCGCGGTGAGGTCAGCACCAGGTCGAACGACTCCCCCGCGAGGCGCTCCTTCAGACCCGCCGCGACCCGCTCGCCCTCGGGCGTGAGCGGCAGGTCGGTGACGGACGTGTGCCGGCCCGACCTGCTCCACTCGGTCTCGCCGTGCCGGACCAGGAAGACCCGGTCGTCTCGCTCCTGTGTGGTCACGCTTGCATCCTCGCAGACCGCCGGTCGATGCAGGGTGAACCCTTGACCGTTTGAACGATCCAGGGCAGGGTATCGAAACTGTAAGCGCTTCCACTTTCCCCTCAGGAGGGTTCACCGTGGCATCCGGACCCACCGGTCGGCCGGCGACGATCTACGACGTCGCGGCCCTCGCGAAGCTGTCGATCGCGACGGTTTCGCGTGTCCTGCAAGGGACCGGACCGGTGTCGGCGAAGGCGCGGGCGCGGGTTGACCAGGCGGCGCAGGAGCTCAACTACGTACCGTTGCGGGCTGCCCGGAGTCTCGCCGTCCAACGGCACGAGGCGCACGGGCTCGTGCTGCCCGATCTGGCCGGTCCGTTCTACGGCGACCTGCTGATGGGGTACGAGCGCTGGGCCGGCGAGCACGGTCAGAGCGTGATCATCACGGTCACGCACGGCAACCCGGATCCCCGCCGGACGGTGATGGACCTGGCCGGTCGCGTCGACGGGATCGTTGTCCACGGCAACGCTCTCGAACTGCCCGCGATCGAGGGGCTGCGGAAGGCGGGCGTGCCGCTGGTGCTGATCGCGCATCCGCCGATCCGCGGCTGCGACTCGGTCCGCACCGAGAGTGCGGCCAGCGCCGAGCAACTCACCACCCGTCTGCTCGACCATGGCCGCCACAACCTGCTGTTCGTCGGCGACCCGGCCGGCGGGTACGACGTCGCCGAGCGGCACGCCGGATTCGCGAAGGCGCACGCAGTCCGCGGACTGCAGGCACCTGAGCCCGTCCGGGTCCCGCTGACCGAAGAGGCCGGCCGGACCGTCGCGGAACAGTTGCTAGGAGCAACTACCCGGCCAGATGGGCTGGTGTGTGCGAACGACGAGCTCGCGCTGGCGGCCCTGACGGTGTTCGTCGCGAACGGGGTCGGCGTACCCGACGACGTCGTGGTGACCGGGTGGGACGACGTGATGGCGGCGCGGTACGTGTCGCCGGGTTTGACGACCGTACGGCAGCCGATGGCCGAACTGGGCCGGGTGGCCGCGCAACGACTGCACGAGCGGGTGACCGGAGAGCGGTCGCGCGCGCGGAACGACGTACTGGCAACAGAAGTGGTGCTGCGGGACAGCTGTGGCACCGACCGGGGGATGCAGAAGGAACTCCGCAGTAATAGATGAGGAGACAACAGATGTTCACCCACAGCATCCGCCGCCGGCTGGTGATCGGCAGCGTTGCACTCACCGCCACGGCGCTGGCACTCGCCGGTTGTGGCCGGTCGAGCGACTCCGGGGACGCCGGCGCGCAGTCCACCACAACAGTCAGCGAGGGTCCCGCGACCGGGAACCTGACCGTCTGGGCGATGGGCACCGAGGGCGAGAACCTGCCCAAGCTGGTGGAGCAGTTCAAACAGGCCAACCCGGGCGTGAACGTGACCGTCACGCCGATCCCGTGGGACGCGGCACACAGCAAGTTCACCACCGCGATCACCGCGAACACCGTGCCCGACGCCGCGATGGTCGGCACCACGTGGATGGGTGAGTTCGCCGACCTCGGCGCGCTCGACCCGACGCCGCAGGGGTTCGACAACTCCGGGTTCTACCCGGGCGCACTCGACACCACGAAGGTCGGCGGCACGCAGTACGGCGTTCCGTGGTACGTCGAGACGCGGCTGGTGTTCTACCGCAAGGATCTCGCCGCGAAGGCCGGTTTCAGCACTCCCCCGACGGACTGGGACGGGCTGAAGGCGATGGCGAAGGCGATGAAGGACAAGGCCGGCGCGAAGTACGGGATCAACCTGCAGCCGGGTGGTACCGGGTCGTGGCAGACCGTGATGCCGTTCGCGTGGTCGGCCGGGGCGAACATCACCGGTGACGACGGGAAGTCGTTCACGTTCGACACGCCGGAGATGCAGGAGGGGCTCAAGTACTACCAGAGCTTCTTCACCGACAAGCTCGCCGGGACGGACCTGCCGCCGAACCAGACCGAGGCGCAGTTCGTGAACGGGCAGGTGCCGATGTTCATCTCCGGTCCGTGGATGGCCGGCTCGGTGGCGAAGGCCGGCGGGGACAAGATCAAGCCGAACATCGGCGTGTTCCAGCTGCCGAAGAACAAGACCGCGACGTCGTTCGTCGGCGGGTCGGACTTCGTGGTGTTCAAGTCGTCGAAGAACAAGGACAGCGCCTGGAAGCTGGTCAAGTGGCTGTCGGACGCGAAGACGCAGGCGTCGTGGTTCAAGATGTCGGCGGACCTGCCGGCCGTGAAGAGCGCCTGGCAGGACCCGAGCATCGCGTCGGACCCGCTGCTGCCGGTCTTCGGTAAGCAGCTCGACGACGCGAAGGCGCCGCCGGCGATCGTCAACTGGGAGCAGATCGCGGCGCAGTTCGACACCGAGGTCGAGAAGATGGCCAAGGCCGGCCAGTCCCCCGCCGACACCGCCAAAGCCATCCAAACCAAAGCCACCCAGATCGGCGCCGGCGGCAGCTGATTCCTATGAGCCAGAAAACGGCACCCGACGAGGCGCTGCGCGTCTCGTCGGGTGGTAGGAGAGAAGGGGGCCGGCGAGCCGGCTCCACCAGCGATCCGGCGCGGATGCGCGGCGCCGGCGCGCCCCGGCGTCGCCTCACCCGCGAGAGCGCAGCGGCGTGGATCCTCGTCCTGCCGTTCGTTCTGTTGTTCCTCGCGTTTACGGCCGGGCCGGTGCTCGGTTCGTTGGGGATGAGTTTTACCGATATCAAGCAGCGGGATCTGCGGACGCCGTTCTCGGTGAACGGGGTCGGGTTCGGGAACTACGTCAAGGCGTTCCAGGACGAGACCTTCCGCAAGGCCGCGTTCAACACGGCGTACTTCGTCGTGATCGGTGTGCCGCTGACGTTGGTGGTCGCGCTGGGGGCGGCCGTGCTGCTGGACCGCGGCGTCAAGCGGTTCCAGGCGTTGTTCAAGGTCGGGTACTACCTGCCCGTCGTGACCTCGATCGTCGCGATCGCGGTGATCTGGCGGTTCGTGCTCGCGCCCGATTCCGGTCTGCTGAACACCGTGCTCGGCTGGGTCGGGATCGACGGGCCCAACTGGCTGGGGTCGAAGACCTGGGCGATGCCGTCGCTGATCGCGATGGCGGTCTGGCGGAACTTCGGCTCCGCGATGATCATCTTCCTGGCCGGCCTGCAAGGTATCCCGCAGTCGGTCGAGGAGGCCGGTCAGATCGACGGTGCGGGCTCCTGGCAACGATTCAGGTACCTGATCCTGCCGTTGCTCAGGCCGACGATCCTGTTCACCAGCGTGACCACCGGTATCGGCTACCTGCAGTTCTTCGAGGAGCCGTTCGTGATGACCCAGGGCGGTCCGCTGAACAGCACGATCTCGGTCTCGATGTACACCTACAACCAGTTCGGCTTCGGCAACTACGGACTGGCCACGGCGATGGCGTACATCCTGTTCGTCGTCATCGCGGTGATCACGTTCATCCAGTTCCGGCTGCTGAGGGAGAAGTGATGCGCCGCACCTGGTGGATCTACCTGATCGGAGTGCTCGGCCTGGTGGCCGTGGCCGCGCCGTTCCTCTGGATGGTGCTCGGCAGCTTCAAGACGCAGGGCGAACTGCTCCGCGTCCCGCCGACGTGGTGGCCGCAGGACGCGACCACGCAGAACTACGACGACCTGTTCAACAAGGCGAACTTCCCGCGCTACTTCGTCAACTCGACCCTGGTCGCGCTGGTCGTGACGGCCGGGAACCTGACCTTCTGCTCGATGATCGGGTACGCACTGGCCAAGCTCCGGTTCAAGGGCCGCAACGCCCTGTTCGTCGTGGTGATGGCCACGCTGATGATCCCGGGCATGGTCACGTTCGTCCCGCTGTTCGTGCTCGTCACCAACGCCGGGCTGGCGAACAGCTACCCCGGCCTGATCCTGCCGTTCCTGGTCTCGCCGTTCGGCGTGTTCCTGATGCGGCAGTTCTTCCTCGGGCTGCCCGACGACCTGATGGATGCCGGCCGCGTCGACGGCAGCGGCGAACTGGGCATCTTCGCCCGGATCATGCTGCCGCTGACCAGGCCCGCGCTGGCCACGCTCGGCATCCTCACCTTCCTCGGCTCCTGGAACAACTTCCTCTGGCCGCTGGTGATCGCCCAGACCGAGGACAAGTACACCCTTCCCGTCGCCCTGGCGCTGTACTCGACCGGACAGAACGCGCAGAACTACGGCCTGCTGATGGCCGGCGCGGTCGTGGTCGTCCTTCCGGTGCTGGTGATGTTCCTGGCCTTCCAGCGCCACGTCACCAAGGGCATCGCAATTACCGGACTGAAATAGGAGACCTTTGATGACCGCCTTCATCAGTCGCCGTACCTTACTTGCTTCCACCGGCGCCCTCGCGCTCGCCGGCGCCACCGCACCCGCCTATGGCGGATCACTCTCGCCCGCCCAGACATTGAAAGAGGGTTGGACTCCCAGCCGGTCCGACAAGGCGTTGGTGGGGAGGTGGGCTCGGGACACGTGGCGCAGCTTGGTCGCCATGACCGATGAGCACACCGGACTGCCCGCGGACAACATCGGGGAGTCGGTGACGAACCCGGTGCGGAGCAACTACACGTCCCCCACCAACATCGGCGGCTACCTGTGGAGCACGGTCGTCGCCAAGCACCTCGGGATCATCTCGCCGCAGGAGTCCTTGCGGCGGATCACGCAGACGCTGACGACGATGAAGAACGCCGTACATCACGAGCCCAGCGGGATGTACTTCAACTGGTACGACGAAGCCACCGGCGCGGTCCGGACCGTCGACCCGGACGGCACCAAGCCGATCACGCCGTTCGTGTCGAGTGTCGACAACGCCTGGTTCGCCTGCGCGCTGATGGTCGTCCGGAACGCCGAGCCGCGCGCCCGCGCCCTGGCCGACTCCGTGCTCGGCCGGATGAACTTCAAGTTCTACTACAACCCCGACGCCCGCCCCGGCGGTCTGATGCGCGGCGGATTCTTCGAAACGCCGCCGCCGGACGAGGAGACCGACAAGGGCAACCACGCCGGCGTCGGCCCGGACGTGTACTACCGCAAGTTCCACTACGACACCTGCAACACCGAGGCGCGGATCGCCGGCTACATGGGCTTCGCCCTCGGTCAGGTCCCGCACACGCAGTACTTCGCGACGTACCGCACCTTCCCGGATACGTGTGACTGGTCGTGGGTGGAGCAGAAGCCGAAGGGCGTGCACCGGACGTACCTCGGACTGGACGTCTTCGAAGGCACCTACTCGTACCGCGGTATGCGGATCGTGCCGTCGTGGGGCGGCGACATGTTCGAGCCGCTGATGCCCGACCTGTTCATCCCGGAAGCGACCTGGGCGCCGCGGAGCTGGGGCATCAACCACCCGCTCACGGTCCGCGCGCATATCGAGCACGGTCTCGACGACGCGAAGTACGGCTATTGGGGCTTCTCCCCCGCGTCGAACCCGAAGGGCGGGTACTCCGTCTACGGCGTCGAGGCGCTCGGCATGGACCCGACCGGCTACCCGTCCGACCTCGAGGGCACCAACTTCGACGGCGGCTTCGAGGGCTGTCGCGAGGGCACCAACCCGAACCCGACGTACGGCGACGGCGTCGTCACCCCGCACGCTGCCTTCCTGGCGATGGCGTACGCACCGCGGCAGGCGATCGACAACCTGAGCAAGATCGAGAAGAACCTGCACGCGTACGGCGGTGGCGGGTTCTACGACTCGGTCGCGGTGAAGTCCGGGCTGATCGCGAAGCGGTACCTGTCCCTCGACCAGGCCATGGTGATGGGTGCCATCGGCAACGTGTTCGGCAACGACCTGATCCGGCGCAGCTTCGGCAGCCGGACGGTGGAGAGTCGGATCCGGCCGCTGATCGCGATGGAGAAGTTCGAATCCGGCCTCGAGTAGGAGACTCTTTCATGCAGAACGACGCCCAGAGATCGGCCCAGACCGACTGGGACGAGCGGATCGCGCTCCGCAGTGACGAGGAGCGCGAGTTCGCCTTCCCGGACCTCGATCCGCCCAAGGAGGTCAGCGCGGTCGGCGGTGTCGGTCAGGTGACGATCGACTGGTCGCCGGTCGACGGCGCCGCCGGGTACCTGATCCTGCGCGGCGCCGGCGAGCACGGCCCGCTGGAGCCGGTCGATCATCACAGCCGGGACATCCTGTCGATCCCGGCACCTCCGTACGTCGACACGACCTGCACGCCCGGCACGCCGTACCGCTATGCGGTGGTGAGCGTGCCGGAGGTGACCGCGACGAACGGACGGGCGAGCGCGATGGCCGGCGCCGTACCGCTGGTTGCTGATGGCACCGTTCCGGCCGTCGAGGTGACGGTGGATGTGGTTGCTGAGGGCACCGAGTTGGCCAAGCCGTGGGTGCCGATGGTCGGCAGCGAACGACTCAGCCAGCTGCTCTGTACGGACCGCACCGGCGGGCACGAGATCGGCGTCGAGCTCGAGGACGCGCTGCGCCGGATGCACGACGAGATCGGCGTACGCACGGTTCGCGCGCACGCGATCTTCCACGACGACACGCACGTGGTCACCGAGTCCGGCTACGACTTCTCCGTCGTGGACACGATCTACGACAAGCTGCTCGCGATCGGGCTGCGGCCGGTCGTCGAGCTGGGCTTCATGCCGCGTGAGCTCGCCAGTGATCCGTCGAAGAAGGTCTTCGAGTACGGCGCGATCATCTCGCCGCCGGCGTCGTACCAGGCGTGGCACGACCTGGTGCGCGCACTGGTGCAGCACCTGGTCGACCGCTACGGCCTCGACGAGGTGCTGACCTGGGACTTCGAGGTGTGGAACGAAGCCAACCTCGAGGTCTTCTGGTCCGGCACCAAGGCCGAGTGGATGCAGCTGTACGACGTCTCCGCCGCGGCTGTGAAGTCCGTGGATCCACGCCTCGCGGTCGGCGGGCCGTCGTCCGCCGCGGCCGGTTGGGTCGACGATCTGCTCGTACACGCAGCCGCGAACGGCTCGCCGGTGGACTTCGTGTCGACGCATACGTACGGTTCGCCGCCGCTCGACGTACGGGCGTCGCTGGAACGGCACGGGTTCGGGGACGCGCGGGTGCTGTGGACCGAGTGGGGCGTGACGCCGACGCACTTCAACCCGATCAACGACTCGGTCTTCTCCGGGGTGTTCCTGCTCCGCGGCATGAAGTCGGCGGCCGGGCGGATCGACGCGCTGTCGTACTGGGTTGCCTCGGACCACTTCGAGGAGCTCGGTCGGCCGCCGCGTCTGCTGCACGGCGGGTTCGGCCTGCAAACCGTTGGTGGGTTGGCAAAACCGCGCTACCACGCGATGACGCTGCTGAGCCGGCTCGGCCCGGTCGAGCTCCCCGTCACCCTCGACGGCGACGGCGCCGACAGCCTGGTCGAGGCGTGGGCGTCACGGGATCGCGACCGGATCGCCGTACTGCTGTGGAATCTCACCCTCGATCAGACGAAGGCGGACGGCGCATCTGAGCTGACCCGCAACATTCGTCTGCAGCTACCGGGCGTCGACCCGGCCTGGGAGGCGACCGCAACCACCCTGGCGATCGGCTCCGGTGACATCGCCGCGGCTGCCGAAGGTCTGCCCGACTGGCCGACGGACGAGGAGCTTGCCGACCTCGCCGAGCGGAGCAAGCTCGTCAGTACTCCACTGGAGTTGCCCGACGGAGCGGTCGAACTGTCCCTCCCGATGCCGAGCGCAGTTCTCGTGGAGCTGCAGAACCCCTTGCTTGCCCCACCCCACCGCCCCGGTCAGGCTCGTCGAGATTGACGGCCTCCTGGATCCACCGCTCCACCCCTGCGATGTGAACCGTCGCCCAGGACCTGGCCACCTCCGGCTCGCGCCCCTCGATCGCATCGAGGATGGCGCGATGCTCGGCCAGCGTCCGGGCGACGGCGTCGTTCTGCGTCAGCCCCCGCCAGATCCGCGCCCGGTACGTCGGTTGCCGCAGACTGTCGATGATCGAGGCCAGGGCCCGATTGCCACTCCCCAGCGCCACCACCTTGTGGAACTCCACGTCGCTGGTCAGCAGATCCTCGACCGACGGCTCCGGCCCCAGCTCGTCGAGCATCTTGCGCAGCGCGGCAATGTCGTCGTCCGCCATCCGCAGCGCCGCCCGGGCGGCCGCGGCCGGCTCGAGAATCCGCCGTACCTCGAAGAACTCCAGGACCGACGCGTCCTGATGCAGGTCGAGGACGAAACCCATCGTCTCCATCAGCAGGGACGGATCGAGACTGGTCACGAACGTGCCGTCGCCCTGCCGGACCTCGAGCACCCGGATCAGCGCGAGCGCCTTCACCGCTTCGCGTAACGAGTTCCGCGACAGGCCGAGGCGGGCGGCCAGGTCGGCCTCCCGCGGCAGGCGATCGCCGGGCCGCAGTTCCCCGGCCACGATCATCTGCTTGATCCGATCGATGGCTTCGTCGGTGACGCGCATCGCCTCACCTCCTGAATCTGCTGAGACATCCGATGTTCCTGCACGATACATCGGATGTCTAGGGCCGAATGGCCGGTTCAGGTCGTGAATTATGGCGCTGAGGTGTTGACTGCGCCGAATGCTTCCGACTATAGATCGGATGACTAGCACATCCCCTGGAGGTCAGCGATGAAAGCATCACCGGCGCGGACACGCCGCTGGGTCACCGCCGCTCTGTCGGTTCTGGCCCTGACCGCCGTGGCCGCCTGCGGGGGCAACAACGGCAGTAGCGGTAGTAGTTCGGGATCGGCCGACAAGGCAGACCTGACCTGGTCGTTCTGGATTGCCGGCAGCGAGGACCAGGCCGCCTGGCAGAAGGTCGCCGACCAGGCCCACACCGATCACGCCGGGATCACCGTCAAGCTCCAAGGGGCTCCCTGGGACAGCTACTGGTCGAAGATCGGGACCACGCTGGCCGGCGGCAAGGCACCGTGCATCATCGGCATGCAGAGCCTGCGGATGGCGTCGTACGCCAGCGCGATGCTGCCGCTGGACGACCTGATGAAGAAATACGGCCTGAAGACCGAGGACTTCGACAAGCCGATCATGGACGGCCTGAAGGCGGACGGGAAGCAGATCGCGATCCCGTACGACTCCGGCCCGATGGTGATCTTCTACAACAAGGACATGTTCAAGGCAGCCGGCGTACCGGACCCGAAGCCGGGCTGGACGATGGACGAGTTCAAGGCTGCCGCGAAGAAGCTGACGGCCGCCGGCAAGACCGGCCTGGTGACGACCCCCGGCGACCTCGGCACGATGTCCTGGGTACGGACGATGACCGGCGCGGAGCCGCTGTCCGACGGCAAGCTCAACCTGACCGACTCGAAGTTCGAGCAGGGCTTCTCGCAGTACGCCGACTTCGTCAAGACCGACAAGATCGCCCCGCAGGTGCCGGGCGGTAACCCGGACTTCGAGACCCAGCAGTTCACCGGCGGCAAGGCGGCGATGCAGCTGAACGGTCCGTGGTCGCTGATCGACACCAAGGGCAAGGTCAAGTTCGACCTCGGTATCGCGCCGATCCCGGCCGGTGCGGACGGATCGAAGACCTACACCGCCGGTTCAGGCTTCGGTATCTCCCGGTCCTGCAAGACGCCCGACGCGGCCTTCCAGGCGATCATGTCGATGACGAGTGAGAAGCCGCTGACCGTACTGGCGCAGGCCGGCCGCGCGTACCCGGCCCGTACCGTGGCGCACCCGGCCTGGTTCACCGCCGCCGGTATCGACGGCGCGAAGGAGACCATCGACTACGCCTCCGAGAACTCGATCCCGCTGGTCACCTCGAAGAACTGGGTCCAGGTCGCCGACCTGCTCAACCGGTTCGGGACGCAGGCGCTGAACGGCGAGATCCCGCCCGACCAGGCGCTGAAGACCATCCAGGACCAGGCAGGCGCTGGGTCGTAATGGCAACCGACACGACAACCGTCGCTCCCCCGGGCGCACCTTCGGGTGCCGTCCGGGCGGGGCGCCGGCCCGCGTTGCGCCGGGACGGTCGGTACGCGTCGGTCTTCCTGGCTCCGAGCCTGGTCGGGCTGGCCCTGTTCACGTTGTTCCCGACCGCGATGGCCCTGGGCATCAGCCTGTTCGACTGGCCGGTGTTCGGCGATCGCTCGTTCCTCGGCTTCGACAACTACTCGCACCTGTTGCACGACCCGGTGTTCCGCCGGGTGGTGCTCAACACCGTGCTGTTCGTGGTGCTGTACGTCCCGCTGAACGTCGTCGTCTCGCTCGGGCTCGCGGTCTGGCTCGGCCCGCAGATCAGGGGCCGCCAGGTGTTCCGGGTGCTGTTCTTCATCCCGGTGATGACGCCGATGGTCGCCAACGTGATGGTCTGGCGGCTGTTGTTCCAGCCCGGTGGGCTGATCGACGGCGGCCTGCAGAGCTGGTTCGGCATCGACGCGCCGAACTTCCTCGGCTCGTCGAACTGGGCGATGCCGGCGATCGTGGCGATGTCGATCTGGCAGGGGTTCGGGTACAACTTCCTGGTCTTCTCGGCCGCGATCGACCAGGTGCCGCAGTCGCAGCTGGAGTCCGCGCAGATCGACGGTGCCGGGCCGCTGCAGCGGTTCCGCTACATCACCTGGCCGATGATCACCCCGTCGATGTTCTTCGCCACCACCCTGACGCTGATCACCTCGTTCCAGGTGTTCGCGCAACCGTTCATCCTGACCCAGGGCGGTCCGGGCGTGGCGACCCAGACCATCGTCATGTACGTCTACAACCAGGGCTGGCAGTTCCTCCAGATGGGACTGGCGTCCGCGGCCGGCTGGGTGCTGTTCGTGATCATCATGGGCATCACCGCGATCCAGTTCGTCGGGCAGAAGCGGTGGGTGAACTATGACGTCTGAGACCAACAGCACCGCCCGCAAGGTCCGCAGCGGTGTCTCGCACACCCTGCTGGTCGTCGTGGCGATCGTCTTCCTCGCTCCGTTGGTGTACGCCGTTTCGACGTCGCTGAAGCCTGCCGACGAGGTGTTCACCCCGACGCCGCACCTGTTCGGCTCCGAGATCCGCTGGAAGAACTACGCGGACGCCTTCACGTTCGCCCCGTTCGACCGGTACTTCCTGAACAGCCTGTTCGTCGCGGTCGCGGGCACCCTGGTGGTGGTCGTCGCCTCGAGCATGTCGGCGTACGCCTTCGCGCGGTTGAAATTCAGGGGCCGTGAGCAACTGTTCGTGCTGTTCCTGGGCACGCTGATGGTGCCGCAGGAAGTGCTGATCGTGCCGATGTACTGGCTGATGCAGTCGCTCGGCTGGGTGGACAGCTACTGGGCGCTGATCCTGCCGTGGGCCTTCACCGCGTTCGGCACGTTCCTGCTGAGACAGTTCTTCCTGACCGTGCCGGCCGAGCTCGAGGAAGCGGCCCGGGTGGACGGCTGTGGCCCGTTCCGGTCGTTCCTGCGGATCATGCTGCCGCTGGCGCGGCCGGCCATCGCCGTACTCACCGTCTTCACGTTCATCAGTTTCTGGGGCAGCTTCCTCTGGCCGTTGATCATCATCAACAGCGTCGAGGACAAGGGCACCGTGCCGCTCGGCCTGGCGCAGTTCGTCGGCCAGCAGGGCACCCAATGGAACCTGATGATGGCGGCCTCGATCATGGCGATGATCCCGACCGTTCTTCTTGTGGTCCTGCTGCAGAAGCACCTTGTCCGCGGCCTGCTCGTGACCGGTCTGGGCGGCCGCTAATCCTAAGGAGAGTTGTATGACCGACGCGCCTCCCGCGCATTCTGTCGAGAAGTTCCGCGACTGGCGGTTCGGCCTGTTCGTCCACTGGGGCCTGTACTCGCTGCCGGCCCGGCACGAGTGGGTGAAGAACCGCGAACGGCTCACCGACGAGGACTACCAGCCGTACTTCGACCACTTCGAGCCCGACCTGTACGACCCGGTCAAGTGGGCCCGCGCGGCCCGTGGGGCCGGCATGAAGTACGCCGTACTCACGACCAAGCACCACGAGGGCTTCTGCCTGTGGGACTCGGAGGTGTCCGACTACACGGTCGCGCACACGGCGTGGGGCAAGGACAAGGATCTCGTCCGCCAGTTCGTCGAGGCCTGCCGGGCCGAGGGGCTCGGGGTCGGGTTCTACCACTCGCTGATCGACTGGCACCACCCGGAGTTCCCGATCGACGTCGTCCACCCACAGCGGTACGACGAGGAGGCGCAGGCGAAGGCAGCCGGACGCGACGTCCAGGTGTACGCCGACTACCTGCACGCGCAGACCCGTGAGCTGCTGACGAACTACGGGCCGATCGACATCATGTGGTTCGACTTCTCGTACCCGAACCGGAACCGCGAGGACGGGCTGCCCGGGCCGGGCAACGGCAAGGGCAAGGACGAGTGGCGGTCGGTCGAGCTGATGGCGATGGTCCGGGAGTTGCAGCCGGACATCCTGATCAACGACCGGCTGGACATCCCCGGTGACTTCGTGACGCCGGAGCAGTACCAGCCGGACGGTCCGATGGAGCGCGACGGCGTACCCGTGCTGTGGGAGGCGTGCCAGACGCTGAACGGCAGCTGGGGGTACGACCGGGACAACCTCGACTGGAAGTCACCGGAGACGCTGGTGAAGATGCTGGTCGACTCGGTCTCCAAGGACGGCAACCTGCTGCTCAACGTCGGTCCGACCGGGCGCGGCGAGTTCGACCCGCGGGCGCTGGCGACGCTGGCGTCGATCGGTGAGTGGATGCGGCTGCACGAGCGCTCCATCCGCGGGGCGCGGCCGTCGAAGTACACGCCGCCGACCGACGCTCGCTACACGCAGAAGGGCGACCGTCTCTACCTGCATCTGTTCTCCTGGCCGATGGGCCACGTCCACCTCCCCGGCCTCGGCGGGAAGGTCAAGTACGCCCAACTCCTGAACGACGCCTCCGAGATCAAGCGCGTCCCCAACGACCCGAACCAAACCGCCCAGAACACCCGCATGGGCGGCGTCTCCCCCGACACCCTCACCCTCAAGCTGCCGATTCAGAGGCCGAACGTCGAGGTCCCGGTCATCGAACTGTTCCTAAGCTGACGAACAACCCGCCCGCCAGCCGGCTACGCCGGCCGGCGGGCGGGTGATGTACAGGCGCGAGGCCTCAGAATCCAGCGCCGCAGGCTGCTTTTCCACCTCGCCCGGCCGGCGGAGCCGGCCGGGCGAGGTGCTAGGACGTGGGGGTCGGACGGCCTGGCTGCTCTCCGCCTCTGGCTTCCAGGTAGCTGTTCTTCGGGACCATGACCTTGCGGCGGAAGAGGCAGACGACGGTGCCGTCCTGTTTGTAGCCCTTGGTTTCTACGTGGACTATGCCGCGGTCGTCCTTCGACTTCGACTCCCACTTGTCCAGGACCACGGTCTCGCCGTAGATGGTGTCGCCGTGGAACGTCGGCGCGACGTGGCGGAGTGACTCGATCTCCAGGTTCGCGATCGCCTTGCCGCTCACGTCGGGGACCGACATGCCGAGCAGGATCGAGTAGATATAGTTGCCCACCACAACGTTCTTGCCGAACTGGGTGGTCTCTTCGGCGTAGTGCGCGTCCAGATGCAGCGGATGATGGTTCATCGTCAGCAGGCAGAACAGGTGGTCGTCGTACTCCGTCACCGTCTTGCCTGGCCAGTGCTTGTAGACGGCACCGACCTCGAACTCCTCGTAGCTGCGCCCGAACTGCATCGCGGTTCCTCCTCGGTCCTGGATTCCCCATGCTGCCGGGTCCAGGCGCATCCGGACCGTGGTCTGGCTCTCACCGGCGCGAGAGATACATCACCCGACCAGTCGTGCTCAGTCCTGGGTGGGCTGCTGCACCGTGTGATCCGGCATCCGCGGGTGGACCTCGCCCTTGAGCGCCAGCTTGGCCAGGTGATTCCGCGCCTCTTCAGCGAACTTGAAGTCGCACAGTACGTCGTACGTCGTCGCCACCACCGCGGTCCGCGAGGTGAAGTCACGCCGGCCGGCGGACTGCGCGTAGCTCAGACCACCGAACACCAGACCGAAGAACGCACCGAGCACCACACCGGTGAGCAGCGCCGCGAGCCAGTTGCCCGTGGTGAACAGCCCCAGCAGCAGACCGACGAACAGACCGAACCACGCGCCGCTGGCCAGACCCGCGGTCAGCGCGCGGCCCCAGGTGAGCCGGCCGGTGATCTTCTCGACCTGGCGCAGGTTGTTGCCGACGATGGTCGTGTGCTCCACCGGGAACTTCTCGTCCGAGAGATAGTCGACAGCTCGCTGCGCCTCCCGGTAGGTGTCGTACGTCCCGATCGTCAGGCCGGTCGGTCTGGGGTCCATCGAGGGCATGCCCTGCGTGGTCATCGTCGTTCCTCTCCACGTGCGTCCACCCCCATCATTGCCGACAGCTGGTTACCGCGTCTTGATAGCCTCGCCGTGATGGCCGGGCGACGGTGGGACATGGGCGCGACACGCCGAGTTGGAGGGTTCTTCGCCCGCCGCGGCGGTGCTGACGGCCGTCCGCCGGACGACGTGGTCACCGGCAAGCTCGAGGGCGCTCTGATCGACTGGGGCCTCTACCGGGACGGCGTGCGCGACCAGCGGGTCAATTCGTACACCGACGCGCTGGCCAGGGCACGGCGCGGTCAGGGGTTCGTCTGGATCGGCCTGTTCGAGCCGACCGACCACCAGCTCGCCATCATCGGCCACGAGTTCGGACTGCACCCGCTGGCGCTCGAGGACGCCTCCGAGGCACACCAGCGACCCAAACTCGAGCGGTACGCCGACACCCTGTTCGCGGTCTTCAAAACGGTCACGTACGTCCCGCACCGGGACCTGACCGCCACGAGCGAGGTGGTGGCGACCGGTGAGGTCATGGTCTTCTGCGGACCCGGATTCGTCGTCACGGTCCGGCACGGTGAACACAGTGAGCTGACCGGGCTGCGCCAGGAACTGGAGAAGGAGCCGAAGAGGCTGGCCACCGGTCCGGGCGCAGTACTGCATGCGATCGCCGACCACGTCGTAGACCGGTACCTGGAGGTCGCGGACGCCGTACAGGCCGACATCGACTCGATCGAGACCGGCATGTTCACACCGCGTGGCTGGCGGAACATCGACAAGGTCTACCAGCTGAAGCGCGAGGTGCTGGAGCTGAAGCGGGCCGTGGCGCCGCTGACCGGGCCGATGCGCGCACTGTCGACCCTGCGGAACCCGCTGATCGCCGACGAGACCAGGAACTACTTCCGCGACGTCGACGACCACCTGCAACGAGTGAAGGAGCAGGTGATCTCGTTCGACGAGCTGCTCAGCTCGATCCTGCAGGCCGGGCTGGCCCAGGTGCAGGTGGCCGAGAACGAGGACATGCGGCGGATCTCGGCCTGGGTGGCCATCCTCGCGGTGCCGACGATGATCGCCGGTATCTACGGCATGAACTTCGACTACATGCCCGAACTGCGGCTCAAGTACGCGTACTTCGTCGTACTCGGCGTGATGGCGTCCGCGTGTTTCGTCCTTTACCGGTTGTTCAAGCGGAACCACTGGCTGTGACCCGGGTGTTCTCTACCGTCTGAAACACGACTTGGCAACCTTTTGCCATGGCCGGGAGTCCTTGCGGATTGGAATGTTCAAACGGTTGTGGACCGATCCGCTGCCTTGATTGAATTCTGCCGTCGCGTTCGGTCAGGAATCGAGCACGTTCTGCGACCAAGGGGAGGGACCAGCTGTGCTTCGAATCCACTTCACGCCACGGGACCTTGCCCGCGTCACCGTCGCGACCAAGCCGGCGCCGCTGTGGGAGGTGCTGCTCAGCCTGCACATGCTGCAGCACTCGGACGGCCGGCTGATCTTCGAGGACTGGCGCCGTCAGGTACGGGCCAGGGTCGCGCCGGACCAGATGCGGCTGCTGCTGGAGCTGACACCCTCGAAGGGTTACTCCCCCGATTTCCTGACGCCGGCGGAGTCCGCACCGGACTTCGACTCCGCGCTGGAGCAGACGCTGGCCACACCGCGGCAGCAGCTCCGCAGCCAGCTCGACCTGCTCGCGACGTACCGTCCGGCGTCGCCGTGGACGCGGGAGCTGGCGCAGGGCGGCCGGACGTCGATGCACAAGCTCGGCCGGGCCATCCGGACGTACCACGACGCGGCGATCGCGCCGTACTGGAAGTCGATCGGCACGCATGTGTCCGCGGACCACGCCCATCGTGGGGAGGCGTTGGCCCGTCACGGGGTGGACCGGCTGCTGTCGTCGCTGCATCCGCGGGTCCGGTGGGTGGCACCGGTCCTGCAGGTGCTGGACATGAACGACCGCGATCTGTATCTCGATGGCAGGGGAATCGAGTTGCAGCCGTCGGCGTTCTGCTGGCAGGTACCGACGAAGCTGCGGGACCCGGACCTCAAACCGATCCTGGTGTACCCGATCCAGCACGCGCCGGGGATCCTGCGGCAGGCGTCGGCGGAACCTGCGCTCTCGAGTGATCCGCTGAGCTCACTGCTCGGCTCGACCCGCGCGGCCGCGCTGGAGGCGACCGTCAGCGGCTGTACGACGACGGAGCTGGCGAAACGCTGCAACATCTCCCCGGCCGCCGCCAGCCACCAGGCGACGGTACTGCGGGAGGCCGGCCTGATCACCACCCGCCGGGCCGGTGCGTCGGTGCGCCACGAAATCACCCAGCTGGGCATCTGGCTGCTGTCCGGCTACGGCTCCGGCCACACCCGTCCGCCGGCGCAGGCACCCGTCTAGCCCCCCACTCCCCTGCCCCGCCACACGCTGGGCCGACCGGCACCGCCCCGCCTGTCGACCCAGCGTGCCGGCCGGTTCGTCAGAGCTTGTAGTCCTCGAGCAGGCGACGGCCGATGATCATGCGCTGGATGTCGGCCGTACCTTCGCCGATCAGGAGCATCGGCGCCTCGCGGTAGAGGCGCTCGATCTCGTACTCCTTGGAGAACCCGTACCCGCCGTGGATGCGGAACGAGTCCTCCACCACCTGAGAGCAGTACTCACTGGCCAGGTACTTCGCCACGCCGGCCTCGAAGTCGTTGCGGGAGCCGCTGTCCTTCTTCCGGGCCGCCTTCACCATCAGCTCGTGCGCCGCCTCGACCTTGACCGCCATGTCGGCCAGCCGGAACAGCACGGCCTGGTGCTCGGCGATCTTCTTGCCGAACGTCTCCCGCTGCTGCGCGTACGAGATGCCCAGCTCGAACGCCCGTCGCGCGACACCGCACCCGCGCGCCGCGACGTTCACCCGGCCGACCTCGACGCCGTCCATCATCTGGTAGAAACCCTTGCCCGGTACGCCGCCGAGGATCTGGGCGCCGTCGATCCGGTAGCCGTCGAAGACCAGCTCGGTGGTGTCGACGCCCTTGTAGCCCATCTTCTCGATCTTGCCGGGAATCGTGAGGCCCTTGTCGACCTCACCGAACCCGGGCTCCTTCTCGACCAGGAACGTGGTCATGTTCTTGTAGACCGAATCCTCCCCCTCGTCGGTCTTCACGAGGACGGCGACCAGGTTCGACGAGCCGCCGTTGGTCAGCCACATCTTCTGGCCGTTGACGACGTAGCTCTCGCCGTCCTTGACGGCCTTGGTCTTGATCGCGGCGACGTCGGAACCGCAGCCCGGCTCGGACATCGAGAACGCGCCGCGGACCTCACCGGTCGCCATCCGGGGCAGGTACTTCTGCTTCTGCTCGTCGGTGCCGTGCTGGAGCAGCATGTACGCGACGATGAAATGCGTGTTGATGATGCCGGAGACGCTCATCCAGCCGCGGGCGATCTCCTCGACGCACAGCGCGTAGGTCAGCAGCGATTCGCCCAGGCCGCCGTACTCCTCGGGGATCATCAGCCCGAACAGGCCGAGCTCCTTGAGACCCTCGACGATCTCGGTCGGGTACTCGTCGCGGTGCTCGAGCTCGGTGGCGACCGGGAGGATCTCCGCCTCGACGAACGCGCGCACCGTCTTCAGGATCTCCTCCTGGATGTCGGTCAGCCCGTCGGTCTGCTGCAGCCTGCTCATCCTCGGCTCCTTCGGTCGGCTTACCCGCGAGTATCGCGGTTTTCAGCATCCCGGTACGAGGGTGACACCCGCTGTGACACCGACCACCTGACGGAGGTCGCGTGGCTCACTCGTCGTTGTTGTTGTGGTCCTGGCGCGGCAGTGCCTGGCCGACCGTCTGGAACAGCGCGGCGATCTGCGGCGTCGCCTGCCAGCGGTGGTGCTGCTGTGCCTCGAACAGACGTTGCCGGGCGGCGTAGAAGTTCCGCGCCGCCGAGCCCAGGTCGCCGTGGTCGAGCGCTTCGGCAGCCCGGTCCAACTGCTGCGCCGCGTCGCGTGGCGCCTTGCTGCGGCTGCCCTGCTGCGTCGCGCGGACCTGTGCGGCCAGCGTCCTCAGGTTCTGCACCAGGGCAGCCTGCGGGTTCTGCTGGGTCTCCTTGGTCGGAGTCGGCTTGGGCGTGGGCTTCTTCGACGGAGTCTTCGAGGGCGTCGGCTTCGGTGTCGCCTTGGGAGCGCTGGTCGCCTTCACCACCGGCGCAGACGGCGTACCACCAGCCTGTGCCGGCGGATCAGTCGTCACACCGGACCGGAGCAGCAGAGCGCCCACCACGCCGGCTACGACAACAGCAGCCGCCACACCGATCTTGGCCAGCGGGAGCGCACGTCGCGGCGCCCGGTGCCCACTGCTGGTCTCCGCGTCGTCCTCTTCCCACTTCCCGACGCCAAGGACCTCTGCAGCGGCGGCAGGTGGGGTGAAAGCCAGCACCTGGGTCTGGCTGGCCGGTGTGAGGAGTGCGGCCACGTCAGCGGACGACGACGGGCGGTCTGCCGGGTTCTTCGCCAGCAGATGCGTGACGAGGTTCGACAGCTCCGGCGGTACGTCGCTACGCGTGATCGGCGGCGGCGGTACGTCGAGGTGCTGCCGCATCACCACGTCGACAGTCGGACCCGTGAAAGGCGGCGTACCGGTCAGGAGCTCGTGCAGCACGCAGCCGAACGAGTACCAGTCGCTCGCGGGTGTGGCCGGTTCGCCGCGGACCTGCTCCGGCGACACGTACGACGCCGTACCGAGCAGAACGCCCAGTCCGGTCGTCTCGTTGCCGGCCCGCTTGGCGATGCCGAAGTCCGTCATCTTGAGCGTGCCGTCAGGGGCCAGCAGCAGGTTGCCGGGCTTCACGTCGCGGTGGACGATCCCGGCCTCGTGGGCCGCATCCAGCGCGCGGGCGCCCTGGATGGCGATGTCCGTGACCAGCTCGGCCGCCGGGAGGCCCGCAGTACGCATGAGCTTCTGGAGGTCGGGGCCCTGGACGAGCTCCATCACCAGGAAGACACGGTCGCCGGCAGCGCCGACGTCGTACGTCGCGACGACGTTCGGATGGGTCAGCCGGGCTGCGGCCTGCGCCTCCGCCTGGAACCGCTGGACCGCGTCCATGGGGTCGCCGTCGAGACTCCGGAGGAGTTTGACCGCTACCTGCCGGGCGAGGACGATGTCCTCGGCCTGCCACACCTCACCTGCACCGCCCCTGCCGAGCAGGGACATCAACCGGTACCGACCTGCCAGTACCTCGCCGTTCACAAACCACACCTTCCGCAGTGGACCGCAACACCTTAGGCGGGATGCAGCCGAGGATCGAGTCCGCGGTGGAATCCTTCAGAAAGCCTTCCGGAACCTCTGCAGACTGCGATCGGAGTACTACGGTGTGTCGCATGAAGCGATCGATTCCCGCCCTGATCGCGGCCGCCCTCGTCGCCGCGACGCTGACCACCGGTACTGCGTCCGCCGCCCCGGCGCACCGCCCGAAACCCGTCGTCAAATGCGAGTTCACGCCGACGCCCGAGAATCCGGCCGCCAAGCCGGTGCGGATCCCGTCCGCGACCGCGCGGGCGAAGGGCACGGTCGACGTGTTCTTCCTGACGAACTACGGCCCGTTCGTCGTCCGGATGGACCGCGCCAACGCACCGTGTGGCGTGCACAACTTCGTCCACCTGGTGCAGAGCCGGTTCTACGACTCGACGCAGTGCTTCCGGCTGACGAACTCGGCCCGGCTCGGCGTACTGCAGTGCGGCGACATCTACCGCCAGGAAGAGGGCGGACCGGGGTACAAGTTCCCTGACGAGGTGACCGGCAAGGAGACCTACCCGCGCGGCACCGTTGCCTATGGCAACCAGGGTCCGGGCACCAACGGCAGCGAGTTCTTCGTCGTCCACTCGTTCGCGAACATCGCGCCGAACTACACCGTCCTCGGCCACGTCATCGCCGGTATGTCCACCTTCGACCGGATGGTCGCCGCCGGCATCGCCGACCCCGACCAGGACGGCCCGCCGGTGAAGCCGATCCGCATCTACAAGGTCTGGAGCTTCTGAGGGGAGGGTAATTCCCCACCTCCCGGCCTTACCGTGGCGACGTGGGCACCCGCGGACGACCGAGACATCCCGACGTACTGACACCTGCCGAGTGGCGGGTGGTGCACCTGGTGCGGCACGGCCTGTCGAACCGCGAGATCGCACAACGCCGCGGAGTCAGCGTCGACGCGGTCAAGTTCCACGTCGCGAACGCCTTGCTGAAGCTCGGCCTGGACCGCCGGGCCGAGCTTCGCACCTGGCGCGGCGTGCCCGCGGACAGCGCGCTACGAGGACAAGGAGCCCAGGCCATGGAGCTAGGTGACATCGGACAGATCGCCCGCCCGGTCAGCGACATCGCGACCGCGGTCGACTTCTACGGGAAGGTGCTGGGCCTCCCGCACCTCTACACGTTCGGCGATCTCGCCTTCTTCGACTGCGGCGGCACGCGGCTGTTCCTGAGCGCCACCGACGAGCCGGCCGAGCCTTCGATCCTGTACTTCCGCGTCGACGACATCCAGACGGCGTACGACGAACTCCGCGCCCGCGGAGTGGAGTTCGAGCAGGCCCCGCACCTGATTCACAAGCACGACGACGGCGTCGAGGAATGGATGGCGTTCTTCCCCGACCCGGACGGTCACCTGCTGGCGATCATGGCCCAGGTCGGGCCTTAGTCGGCCGGCGGTTGCCAGATGTCGGTGCGTGTCAGGCCGGCGGCGCGGCCCTTGGCGGAGATGACCAGCGCCATCTTTCGGGACGCCTCGTCGATCATCTCGTCACCGAGCATGACCGCACCGCGGCCGCCGCCGGCCGCCGAGGTGTAGTGGTCGTAGGCGTCGAGGATGTTCTCGGCGTGGTCGTAGTCGTCCTGGCGGGGCGAGTAGACCTCGTTCGCGGCGGCGATCTGGTCGGGGTGCAGGACCCACTTGCCGTCGAAGCCGAGCGCGGCCGAGCGGCCCGCCACGCGACGGAAGCCGTCGATGTCCTTGATCTGCAGGTACGGGCCGTCGATCGCCTGCTTCCCGTGCGCCCGCGCGGCCATCAGGATCTGCATCAGGATGTAGTGGTATGCGTCGCCGACGTCGTACCCGGGCGGCTGCTCGCCGACCACCAACGACTTCATGTTGATCGACGCCATGAAATCGGCCGGTCCGAAGATGATCGTCTCGACCCGCGGCGAGGCCTGCGCGATCGCGTTCACATTGGTCAGGCCGAGGGCGTTCTCGATCTGCGCCTCGATGCCGATCCGGCCCGGCTCGTACCCGTGGACTTTCTCCAGCTGGGTGAGGAGCAGGTCGAGTGCGACCACCTGCTCGGCGGTCTGCACCTTCGGCAGCATGATGCAGTCCAGGTTCGCGCCGGCGCCGGCGACGACCTCGATCACGTCGGCGTACGTCCACTCGGTGGTCCAGTCGTTCACCCGGACGACGCGGAGCTTCGTACCCCAGCCGCCCTCGTTCAGCGCGGCGACGATGTTCTTCCGGGCGTCGGCCTTCGCGATCGGCGCGACCGAGTCCTCGAGGTCCAGGAACACCTGGTCGGCGTCCAGCCCCTTCGCCTTGGCCAGGAACCGCGGGTTCGACCCCGGGGTGGCCAGACAAGACCGCCGACTGCGCAAAACCTGTTCCGACATGTGACCTCCACTCGGTTACCCACCGGTCACCGGCAGCGTACGGCGAAACGCACGCGACCTGCCCGGTGACATCGCTCACTGTGACACTCTTGGCCCGTGGAGATCGACGACGCTGTGACGGAGATCGCCGGCGTGATGAAGAAGGCCGGCCTCGTCTGGCTGTCCTGGAACGGCGGACGCCCGGCCCCGGCATGGTTCGCGACCGTGGACGGGCAGTACGTCGTACTCGCTGACGCCCGCGACAGCGCCGAGCAGCCGCTCCCCGGACTCGCCACGGCGGGCGCGGCACAGGTCGTCGTACCGGCCAAACCGGCAACCAACAGGCTGGCCAGCTGGACGGCGACGGTACGGCGGCTGGAGCCCGGGACCGACGAGTGGACGGCAGCAGCCCAGGTACTGCGGACCGAGCGCCTCAACGCGGCCGGACTGGACACGCAGCTCGACCGGTGGCAGACCGAGGCCGACATCCTCGTCCTGGAGCCGACCGGCGAGATCACCGAGACACCGGGACGGTACGACGCCACTCCACGCGCCGAGGCCCCGATCCCGACCGGTGCGACCACGCGAGGCAAGGCGCCCATCACCCTGCACCGCGCGATCCGGCGTCGTCCCAAGCTGAGCTGACTACAGCCAACCGCGGTCCCGTGCGTGCCAGCCGAGCTGCAGGCGCGAGCGGGAGTGCGTCTGCTCCATCAGCTGCTGCACGCGGCGCGCCACGGTACGGCGACTGATCCCGAGCCTCGCACCGGCCGCGTCGTCGGTCAGTCCAGCGACCAGTAGCGACAGCAGGTGCCGGTCCTCGGCGGACATCGCCTCCTCGGCCTCCAGACTGTTCGACTCGGTCACCGAGAGCGGGCTGGCCCGATGCCACACGGTCTCGAACAGTGCGACGAGCGCGTCGAGCAGACTGCACGGGTGGACGAGCAGCGCCGCGTCCTGCGCCGGCGTAGCCCAGTCCAACGGAAGCAACGCGAGCTCCCGGTCCGCTACGGCGAGCTTGGTCGGCAGGAGGTCCGCGATGCGTGCCTGCTCCCCCGCCCGGACGTGACTGACCGCACTGGCCGCGAGTACGGCATCACCGAGCGCTGAGCTGTCGTAGACCACCCGATACGCCACACCAGCGCCCTGCCGCGCCAGCTGCGTGCTGTTCACCTCGGCCGACGCGACGTACGGCGGTGCAACCAGCTCACGCATCTCGACCCGAGCCGTCCGCTGCACACGGTCGAACGCCATACCGACGGCTGTCTCCCCGGTGACGATCTCGATGAGCTCCTCGGTCCGCCGCGCGCCGCCCTGCCTGGTCGCCTCGGCAGCCAGCCGGTACGCCGCCTTACGGATCCGCTCGAACTCCTCCTCCTGTCGCTGGACGAGCTGCTCCACGGCAAGCTCCGGCGGCACAGGGACGATCAGCTCGCCCGGCGCCGGCGTACGGTGCACGAAACCTTCGGCCTGCAGTACGTCGATCGCGCGCTGCACCTCCTCCACCGGCCGGCCGAGCCGCGCAGCCAGATCCGTCAGTGACGCAGCGCCCCACCGGATCAGGTCCAGGTACGCGGCCTCGTTCTCGGCTCCGAGCCCGGTCGATCCCTGCATGTCAGTCCCCACTTCGCCGTCGCCCGAGGTAAGAAGTCTACGAAGCGTCCTCAGCTGAGACTCCGGCTCCGCGGGTTAGCCTTCGGACATGACCGGATCACCGTCGCGCGTGTACGTCGCCCGGTTGGCGGGATTGCCGGTGTACGACCCGAACGGGGACCAGGTCGGCAAGGTCCGCGACGTGGTCGCCATGATGCGCCAGGGCAACCAGCCGCCCCGGGTGCTCGGCCTGGTCGTCGAGGTGTTCACCCGGCGCCGCATCTTCCTGCCGATGACCCGGGTCACCTCTGTCGACGTCGGCCATGTGGTCACGACCGGTCTGCTCAACATGCGGCGTTTCGAGCAGCGCCCGACCGAAGTACTCGTGCTGGGCGAGCTGCTGGACCGCACTGTCACGATCACGGACACGGGTACGTCCGCAGTGGTGTTCGACATGGCGATGGAGCAGTGGCGGACCAGGGATTGGGTGCTGACCAAGGTGGCGGTCCGGGAGGGCTCGAGACGGTTCCGGCGGCGCGGACAGACGCATGTGCTCGACTGGAGCGACGTGACCGGGTTCACCCAGGACGAGGAGGGTCAGGGCGCTACACACATCCTGGCCGCGTTCGAGTCGATGCGTGCCGCGGACCTGGCCGGCGTCCTGCATGATCTGTCGCCCAAGCGCCGCAAGGAGATAGCAGTCGCGCTGGACGACGAGCGACTGGCCGATGTGCTCGAGGAGCTGCCGGAGGACATCCAGGTCGAGATCCTCGCCGGCCTGGACACCGAGCGGGCCGCCGACGTACTGGAGGAGATGTCCCCGGACGACGCGGCCGACCTGATCGCCGAGCTGCCGACGGACACCGCCGAGCGCCTGCTGACGCTGATGGAGCCGGAAGAGGCAGAGGACGTACGGCGGCTGCTGACGTACGAGGAGCACACTGCCGGCGGTCTGATGACGTCCGAGCCGGTCATCCTGCCGGTGGACGCCACGGTGGCCGATGCGCTGGCCCAGGTACGCAACGCCGATCTCAGTCCGGCACTGGCCGCGATGATCTACGTCTGCCGTCCGCCGCTGGAGACTCCGACCGGACGCTTCATCGGGATCGGCCATATCCAGCGGCTGTTGCGCGAGCGACCGTCCGAGCTGGTGTCCGCCGTACTGGACACGGACCTGGACGGGCTGCGGCCCGACGACAGTCTGCAGACGGTCAGCAAGTACCTGGCGACGTACAACCTGGTCGCGGCGCCGGTGCTCGACGAGGACGGCAGACTGCTCGGTGCGGTGACCGTTGACGACGTACTGGATCACCTGCTGCCGGACGACTGGCGGGAACACGACCACACGGAGCACCCGGCCCAGGAGGGGGACCACGATGCCTCGTGACGACCGCAAGACCGACGATCGTCGCCAGCGTGGCAGCAGCAGCGCGGCCGAGGAACGCCGGCTGATGCGCAGTACCAACCGGCTGGACATCCCGCGCGAGCTGCGCCGGACGATCGCACTGCGCTCGGCGTACGACGCGGACGCGTTCGGGCGGCTGTCCGAGCGGATCGCGCGCTTCCTCGGCACCGGGCAGTTCCTGGTCTACATGACCGCGACGATCCTGTTCTGGGTCGGCTGGAACATCTTCGCGCCGGAGAGCCTGCGCTTCGACCAGTACCCGTTCATCTTCCTCACGCTGGCGCTCAGCCTGCAGGCGTCGTACGCCGCTCCGCTGATCCTGCTCGCGCAGAACCGGCAGGAGGCCCGCGACCGGGTGCAGTACGAGCGCGACCGCGACGTCGACGCCCGGACCCGTGCGGACATGGAGTTCCTGGCCCGCGAGATGGCCTCGCTGCGGATGGCCGTCGGCGAGGTCGCCACCCGCGACTTCCTCCGCTCCGAGCTGCGCTCGCTGCTCGCCGACCTGGACCTGAAGAGCCGCGAGGACGACCGGGTTTGAGCCCGAGCTACCCTCACTATCAGGTGAGGAAAAGGACGTGGGATGAAGACTCGATTTGCGCCTGACCGAGGGCTTTCCAGCCGGATGCTGATCACCAGTTTCCTGCTCGGTCTGCTGTACGTCGGTTTCGTCGCACTGCTGATCGCGCTGACGAAGAGCGCCGTGCTGGCGGTCGTCATCGCGGGCGGTGCGCTGTTCGTGCAGTACTGGTTCTCCGACAAGATCGCGTTGTACGCGATGCACGGACGGATCGTCACGCCGGAGCAGGCTCCGGAGCTGCACGGCACGATCGACCGGCTGTGCGCGCTGGCCGACATGCCGAAGCCGCGGGTCGCGATCGCCGACGTCGACCTGCCGAACGCGTTCGCGACCGGCCGCAACCCGAAGAACGCGGTGGTCTGTGTGACCACCGGCATCATGCGCCGCCTGGACCAGGACGAGCTCGAGGGCGTGCTGTCCCACGAGCTCTCCCACGTCGCACACCGCGACGTCGCCGTGATGACGATCGCGTCGTTCCTCGGCGTACTGGCCGGCCTGATCACCCGCTTCGGGCTGTACGGCGGACTGGGCCGCAACCGCGACCAGAACACCGCCGTCATCGTGCTGACGATCATCGCGGTATCGATCGCCGTGTACGCGATCTCGTTCCTGCTGACCCGCGCGCTCTCGCGGTACCGCGAACTGGCGGCCGACCGTGCCGGCGCGATGCTGACCGGCAGACCGTCCGCACTCGCGTCGGCGTTGACGAAGATCAGCGGGGACATCGCGCGGATACCGTCGCGCGACCTGCGCCAGGCGGAGGCGTTCAACGCGTTCTTCTTCGCCCCGGCGATCTCCGGCAAGGCCGGCGCCAGCCTGTCGTCGCTGTTCTCGACCCACCCGTCGCTCGAGAAGCGCCTCGACCGCCTCGGTGTGCTGTCCCGCGAGCTGGGCGAGCAAGCTTAGGCACATGGGTCTTCTCGATATCTTGCTCGGCCGGAGCAAAGCCGTCCCGCCGAACCTCGACCAGCTGTTCTCCGTTCCGTCGGCCGCGATCACCTTGGAGACCGCGGCCGGCTACCGTCCGACCGGCAGCGGCTCGGTCTGCTTCAAGGCAGCCGAAGGCGGCGGGTTCTCCACGCTGCGCGAGGAGGTCGACAAGCTGCTCGCGCTCGACAACGGCAAGTTCACCAGTACGACGGACTCGTACGGCTTCACCTGGCTGGTCCGGCAGACGGCTCCGGACGACCTGGAGACCCTGGTCACCGACCTGCACGCCGTCAACTCGTCACTTGTGGACGCAGGCTTCGGCTCTTCGTTGCTGTGCACGTTGGTCGCGTTCAGCAACGGGACACAGTCGGTCGGCCTGGTGTACCTCTACAAGCGCGGCACCTGGTACCCGTTCGTCCCGGCCGGCACCGACCGCCGCGACAACGCCACCGAACTCCAGATCAAGTCCGTCATCGGCGCCGACCTCAACTTCGAGCCGGACCTCTCCCGCTGGTTCCCGATCTACGGCGCCCCGGGCCTGTGAAGTAAGGGTTGCCTTGCCGGAGGTAGGTCACATGGACCGTGGTCGGTCGGTTGTGGGTGAGCACGTAGCCTTGGGGCATGGCTCCCACTGCTGATCAGGTGACCGCGGCGCTCGGTGGCGTGCTGGATCCGGAGATCAAGAAACCGATCACGGACCTGGGCATGGTCGAGTCCGTCGTCGTCCGTGAGGACGGCGTGGTCGCCGTACGCATTCTGCTGACCGTCGCCGGCTGTCCGATGAAGGACACGCTGCGCCGCGACATCACCGCCGCGGTCAGCAAACTCGACGGCGTCGCCGGGGTCGAGATCGACCTGGGCGTGATGTCGGCCGAGCAGCGGGCGGCTCTGCAGACGCAACTGCGCGGTGGCGTGGCCGAGAAGGAGATCCCGTTCTCGCGGCCCGACTCGCTGACGAAGGTGTTCGCGATCGCGTCCGGCAAGGGCGGCGTCGGCAAGTCGTCGGTGACGGTCAACCTGGCGGTCGCGATGGCACGGCAGGGCCTGTCGGTCGGCGTACTGGATGCGGACATCTACGGGCACTCGGTGCCGGCGATGCTCGGCGTCGCGGACGAGCGGCCGACCGCGGTGGACGACATGATCATGCCGGTGCCCGCACACGGCGTGAAGGTGATCTCGATCGGCATGCTGAAGCCGAAGCGCGATCAGGTGGTCGCGTGGCGCGGTCCGATCCTGGACCGGGCGCTCGTGCAGATGCTGGCGGACGTGTACTGGGGCGATCTCGACGTACTGCTCCTGGACCTCCCGCCCGGCACCGGTGACATCGCGATCTCGGTCGGTCAGCGGCTGACCAGCGCCGAGGTCATCGTGGTGACGACGCCGCAGGAAGCTGCCGCGGAGGTCGCCGAGCGCGCCGGGACGATGGCGCAGATGGTCCACCAGCGGGTCGCCGGCGTGGTCGAGAACATGTCGTACCTGCCCTGCCCGCACTGCGGTCCTGAGCACCGGATCGAGATCTTCGGCTCCGGCGGCGGTACCCGCGTCGCCGAGACGCTGTCCGCGCGGCTCGGGTACAACATTCCGCTCCTGGGCGAGATCCCGCTCGACGAGCGCCTTCGCGCCGGCGGTGACCTCGGCCAGCCGCTCGTCGCGGCCGACCCCGAGACCGCGGCCGCCCAGGTCCTCGACAAGATCGCCGGCACCCTCGGCGGCAAGCCCCGCGGGTTGCTCGGCCGTCAGCTGGGCCTCTCCCCCGCGGGACGATAGCCCGCGCGGTAATTCCGGCTGAAGGTGGCCGTCGGTTGGTGTTGACTTGGCCGGGTGCCGATTCCTGCTGAGCATCCGGTCCTGACCGACGGGGTGGTGACGCTTCGCGCGCCCCGACCCGACGACATCGAAGGACAGGCCGAGCGCAACGCCGAAGGCGGCCGGTACCGCACCGCCGAGGACGCCCGACGCTGGATCACCTTTGGCATCACCGACGCCTGGAAGCAACGCGAGCGGCTGATGTTCGTGATCGAGTACCAGGGCCGGTACGCCGGAACCGTCGCCCTGGAGCCCGATGTGGACGACAACGCCCGCGTGCACTACGGCCTCTCGGCGTGGGCTCGCGGTGCCGGAGTGATGAGCCGCGCGGTGCGGCTGATCCTGGAGTTCGGCTTCTCCACCTGCGGATTCCACGTCATCCGCTGGTGGGCCCGCGTCGGGAACTGGCCGTCGCGGCGGGTCGCGTGGGCGACCGGCTTCCGGCTGGGTGAGACGATCCCGGACATGGCGGAAGAAGGCGGCGAGCGGGTCGACGCGTGGACCGGGTGGATCGGGCCGGACGACAAGCGGGCGCCGCGGTACCCGTGGTTCGAGCACCCGATCCTGGAGACGCCGCGGCTGCGCCTGCGGACGTGGCGCGAGGACGAGATCCCGCGGATCACCACGGCCCGGACCAACCAGACGACCGCGCACTTCCTGCCGTTCATCCCGCAGCCGTTCACCGCGGAGGACGCCCGCTTCTGGCTGAAGGACATGGCCGAGCAGGCCGCCGCCGGACGGCGGTTCAACTGGTGCGTCGCGGATGCCGAGACCGACCAGGGGCTGGGGAATCTCACCATGTTCGGCATCCACCACGGCGAGGTCCGCGATGCCGAGCTCGGCTACTGGATGCACCCCGACGCGCAGGGCCGTGGCGTGATGGCAGAGGCGATCCAGCGAGTCGCCCAGTGGTACTTCGACGACGAGGGCTTCGGCGGCCGCCGGCTCTTCATCCGTACGGCGGGCACCAACACCTCGGCCCGCCGTACCGCCGAGAAGGCCGGCTTCCGCCACGTCGGCACCGAACGCGCGGCCTTCCACATCTCCAGCCACGTTGACGACAAGGTCACCTACGACCTTCTCGCCACCGACTACTTGTAACCACGGAAGAAGGTCCGGATGTCGCCGACGAGCAGCTCCGGCACCTCCATCGCCGGGAAGTGACCGCCGGCGTCGTACTCGTTCCATGAGGTGTACATGCCGTACGGGTCGACCTCGCGTCGGACCGACATGTCGGTGGCGAACACCGCCACGGCGACCGGCGGCGGAGTCGGAGCCTCCCAGCCCTCGGTCGGCTCCGCCGACTTGGTCGCGAACTCGCGGTAGGCCTGCATGCCTTCGTACACCGAGTGGGCAGCCGACGCCCCGCCCTCGGTGAACCAGTAGATGCTCACGTTCGTCAGCAACTGCTCGAGATCGACGGCGTCCTCCGGCAGCTCACGGTCAGCGTCCGTCCACTCCTTGAACTTCTCCACGATCCAGGCGAGCTGGGCAACCGGCGAGTCCGTGAGCCCATAGGCGAGGGTCTGCGGACGTGTCGCCTGGATCGACAGGTAGCCGATCCCGTCCTCGCGCCACGCGTTGAACCGCTCGGCCCGCTCGCGCTGGCTTCCCTCGAGCCCGTCCAGCGACAGCTCCGGACCGAACGGGAACGGCGCCGGACCGTTGATGTGCGCGGCGATCACGCGATCGGCCGCGACCATGCCGAGCATCCCGACCACACCGGAGCCGACATCGGTGCCTTGGGCAAGGAACCGGTCATACCCGAGCCGGGTCATGATCTCGGCGAACGCGCTGGCCACCCGGAACAGGTTGCCCCAACCGGGCTCGGCAACCGGCGAGAAACCGTAGCCGGGGATCGACGGCAGCACCAGATGTACGGCGTCCTCCGCCTTGCCGCCGTGCGCCACCGGGTCGGTCAGCGGCCCGATGACCCGGAGGAACTCGGTGAACGAGCTCGGCCAGCCGTGGACCATCAGCATCGGCCGGGCGGCCGGCTCGTTCGACCGGATGTGGACGAAGTGGATCGGCTGGCCGTCGACCTCGGTGACGAACTGCGGCAGCTCGTTCAGCTCGGCCTCGGCCCTGCGCCAGTCGTAGGTGTTCTGCCAGTACTCCGCGATCCGCCGCAGGTAGCTGGTCGGGACTCCGCGGGTCCAGCCGAGACCGGGGAGCTCCCGCGGCCACCGGGTGTTCGCGAGCCGTGCGTGCAGGTCGTCGAGCTCGGCCTGCGGAACCTCGATGCGGAAGGGGTGAATCTCGTTGGTCGTCATGAGTACGACACTAGGAACGATTGCGGAAAGGACGGTTCCGCGTTCGAGAGGATGCTGAAGATATGTTGGAGACCTCGGCACGACTGCTGCGATTACTCTCCTTGCTGCAGCTGCATCGGCACTGGAGCGGCCCGGAGCTGGCCACGCGGCTGGGTGTGACGACGCGGACCGTACGCAACGACGTCGAACGCCTGCGATCCCTCGGCTACCCGGTCGACGCGACTCCCGGAGTCGCCGGCGGCTATCGGCTGGGCGCCGGTGCCGCACTGCCTCCACTGCTGCTCGACGACGAGGAGGCCGTCGCTGTAGCGGTCGGCCTGCGGACAGCAGCCAGCGGCTCGGTCGCGGGCATGGAAGAGACGTCCGTACGGGCGTTGGCCAAGCTGGAGCAGGTGCTGCCGTCCCGGTTGCGGCGTCGAGTCAACACGCTGCACAGCTACACCGTGCCAGTGCCGGGTTCAGGTCCGGTGGTGGATCCGTCGGTGCTGGCGACATTGGCCGCCGTCTGCCGCGACCACGAGCGACTGCGCTTCGACTACAACTCACATTCGGGTACGTCGTCGGTCCGGGAGGTCGAGCCGTACCGCCTCGCCTACCTGCGGGGACGCTGGTACCTGGTCGCGTTCGATCTGCACCGCGCCGACTGGCGGACGTTCCGAGTCGACCGGCTGACGCCCAGGATCCCGACCGGGCCGCGCTTCGTGCCGCGGGAGTTGCCGCCCGAGGGCGTCGCGTCGTACGTCGATCAGGGTGTTTCGACGGCGATGTGGGAGTTTCGCGCGCGGATCCGGGTGTTCGCGCCGCTGTCGGTCGTGGCGGCCCGGCTGCCGGCGACGGCCGGTGTGCTGACCGAGATCGACGAGACCTCGTGCTACCTCGACGCCGGCTCCGACGATCCCGGGATGTTGCTGAGGTACCTGAGCATGCTCGACCTCGACTTCTCCGTCGCCGAGGCGCCGGAACTCGTGGACGAGGTGCGCAAACTGGCCGCCCGCTACGCCCGTGCGCTGGAGTGATCCGACCAGATCGGGCGGAGCGGCTCGAGGCCTTCCTCGACGTACTGCGCGATCGGGCGCTCTCCGCCGTCGAGGTACCACTGCTCCAGCGCGGAGAAGTAGCCGAAGACCAGGGCGTTCGCGGCGACGCGGGACTGGGTCTCGGTGAGGTGTCCGCGGGCCATCATCGGGGCGATGCGCTGGCTCGCGCGGTCGAGTGAGGCGCAGAACGCCGTCCGGACCGACGGCTCTTTGAAGAAGTACCGGATCCGCCGCCACGGGATCGGCTCCGAGCCCTCCGGCGCCGTCTCGTAGGTGCGGACGATCTGGACCATGCTGCCGACCGGGTCGTCGAGATCGAGGAGCTCCTCGAGCGCCTCCTGGCTCATCGTGTCGAACTCGTCGGCGACGATCAGGCCTTCCTTGGTGCCGAAGTACCGGTAGACCGACGACGGCGAGACCTCGGCCGCGGCGGCGATCTCCTCGATCGTCACCGCGTCGAACCCGCGCTCGTCGAACAGGTCGAGCGCGCGCTCCTGGATCGTCCGTCGCGCCTTGACGCGCCATCGTTCCCGCAGACCGGTAGCCATGGTGAGACAGTAACACGCTTCAGCAAGTCACCGTCTGATACAGTCACTCGCATGAGACAGTCACTTTCTGAAAAACGCACCGCGCTGATCGCGGTAGGACTTTCGGTCCTCCTCGCGGTGATCGCGATCGTCGATCAGGCAGGCAGCCGCAGCCTGTTCGACCACGCCACGTCGGCGTACGCCGCGCACGGCAAGGAAGCGTCCGAAGGGGCGCTCTACGGCCTGCTGTACGGCGTTGCCGTCCTCGATGTCCTGCTCTGGCTGGCGGTCGCCGGCCTGGCCCGCTCACACCGCCTGGCCGCGGCCGTCCTGGGCGTCGTCGTCACGCTGCTCACGGCGTCCCTCGGCCTGACGCTCATGCTCGCGTCGGAGTACGGCGTACACCCGTACACGCCGCTCTGGGGAGTGCTCGCGCTACTGCCCGCGGCAGCCGGTGCTGTCGCGACCGCCCTGCTCTTCCGGCGGAAGTAACCCTCAGGTGGATTCGGGGTCGTACGGCGGGCGCTGGCCGGCCGGGAGGCGCTCCGGGACCGAGTCGGTGAAGTCGGTGACCGGCTTCTCGTCCTCGTCCATGGGATCGAGCAGGTGCTTGCGGACGAAGTTCTTCGGGTTCAGGTCCTGGAGCTCGAGGTCGGCGAACTCCGGGCCGAGCTCGCTGCGCAGGTCGTTCTGCGCGTTGTTCACCATCTGACGGACCTGCCGCAGCAGGCGTCCCGCCGTCCGCGCGAACTCCGGCAACCGATCCGGTCCGAAGACGAGCACGGCGACGATCGCGATCACGACCAGCTCGAGTGGCCCGATGCCGAACATGTCCCCACCTCACTTCTGTCCACGGACGTCGACCAGCCTATATCGGGTCCGGTCATGGGTGATCAGCCGATCTGCTGGGCGAGCTTCAGGTTGACCGTGCGGGACCGTCCGCCGCGCTCGTACGCGAGCAGCACGCTCTCCCCCGGCTGGTGGGTACGGATCGCGACGATCAGCACCTCGGCGCTGTCCACCGGCTCGTTGTTGATCGCGGTGATCACGTCACCGACCCGCAACCCGGCCCGCGCCGCCGGCGAATTGGCGGTCACCGCGCTGACCCGGCCGCCGCCCTCGAACGACATGTCCACACTCGCCCCGATCACGGGGTACGACGCCTTGCCGTTCGCGATCAACTGCTGCGCGGTACGCCGGGCCTGGTCGATCGGGATCGCGAACCCGAGCCCGATGCTCCCGCTCTGCCCCTCGCCGGAGCCCGGAACGGTCGCGATCGCGGAGTTCACGCCGATCACCCGCGCGTTCATGTCGACGAGCGGGCCGCCGGAGTTGCCCGGGTTGATCGCCGCGTCGGTCTGCAGCGCGCTGATGTACGACGACGCCTGGCCGGTGTCGTCGCCCGTGGTCACCGGCCGGTTCTTGGCCGAGATGATGCCGGAGGTGACCGTGCCGGCCAGGCCGAGCGGCGAGCCGATCGCGACCACGTCCTGCCCGACGACCGCCTGGTCCGACTGGCCGAACTGCACCGACGGAGCATCCAGACCGACCACCTGCACGACAGCCAGGTCGTACGCCGGGGAGCGGCCGACGAGCCGCGCGGTCGCGGTCTTGTTGCCGTTCGTCGAGACCTGGATCGAGCCGCCGTTGGCCGCGGCCGCGACCACGTGGTTGTTGGTCAGGATGTGCCCGACGTTGTCGATCACGAAGCCAGATCCGGTCGCCTCGGAGTTGTCCGAGCCGTCGACCTTCAGCTGGACCACACTCGGCAGCAGGGTCGCGGCAACGGCCGAGACCGAGCCGGTGCGGATCTTCGGGTCGGTGCCGGTGCCGACCGGCGGGTTGGGCTGATCGGCGATCGGGGCGCTGCCGCGGTTGCCGAGCGCGACCACGGCCGTGGCCGCCCCGGCTCCGGCGATGACGCCGATGATCAGCGCGATCAGACCCGCGATCGCGACGATGCGGTTCACCTTCGGCGGCTCGGCCGTGTACGAGCGGGCCTGCTGCACATGCCAGTCGGCCGGTGGCGGCGGGACGTACGTCGGCCGGTACTGCGGCTGCTCGGTCGGCCAGGCCTGGCCCGGGTACAGCGGCTTGAACCGGGGATCCTGCGGCTCGGGCTGGCCGAAGCTGCGCTGGGTGGTGGACCGGCCGTTGGTCGGTGGGCCACCGTTGGTCAGCGGGCCACCGTTCGACGGCCGGCCGCCGTTCGTCTGCCGGTACGCCGCGTCGGAGCCGGGCGTCCGCAGCGGCATCGCCCCGGCGCAGAGCTGCGGCGGGGTCAACCCGCTCAACGGCGACGAACCGACGGGCGACGGCTGGGGCGAAGCAGAAGCTGCGGGAGGAGGACCGGCGGACGGCTCGGAGGTGGTGGGCGTGGCCGCGCTGGGATCCGCGGTCGCCGGATTCGGAACTGTCGGCTCGGCGTCGTCGCTTGTCACGGTCCCCGCCTCACGTCGTCGTCGTGGTCGTCGGTCGGAAGCCCCTCCGGGGGTAACCGGAGGCCCTTCCAGATTCGATTATCCCAGCTTCGGCGAGAGTGCACCCATCGGAGTGAGCCAGGTCGCGATTTTGGCCAGCCCGGTGCCCAGCCGCTCGATCGCCGTCAGCTTGATCGGGACGTCGTGCCCGAACGCCCGGACCACCTGTCCGAGCTGGTCCGGGGGCAGGTCCCCGATCAGCGTGTAGACGATCCCGCCGGACGACCAGACGACGTACGACGGCATTCCGTACCGCTGGTAGACGCCCGGGCTGTCGGTGCTGCTGAAGCCTGCGACCGCAGCCGGGTCCAGCGTGCCGCGCTGCTCGAACACCGAGACGTTGAACAGCCCGTCGGAGTACGAGAACTGCAGCGAGCCGTTGGCGGTGTCCCGGTGGACGTCGTACAGCTTGAGCGACGCGGGCAGCTCCGGGGCGCACACCCAACCCTGGGACCGCAGGTTGTCGACCTTGCCCATGCCGACCGCTTCGACACCGCTCGGCAGCATCGGCGGCAGGTGGCCGAGGAACTCGGAGTTCTCGATCTCCAGCTCGGTGAACACTGTGGCCCGGACCATCGTCTTGCCGTCCTCGCTGAACAGCTGACGCTGCAGGAGCAGTCCGGTCGCCTTGTCGATCCAGAACCGGGCAGCCAGCGTCTTGTCGTCCCGGAGCGCCTCCACGAGCACTGCGGTCCGTCCGATGAGGTCCGTGCAGCACTTGTCGACCAGTTGGTACGTCGCCTGCAGCAGCGACAGCGGTCCGCCGTCGATCGCGGCATCCGTGGTCGTGGCACGCTGCACGAACGCCTTTGCGCCCGGAGCGGACGACGAACCGAGCACGCTGATCTCGGAGCCCTGCGACGCCGCATGGGTGATGTCGAACATCGCGGAACTGGCGCCCTGCGGTCCCCAGGCGGTGATGATCTGCGTGCCGTGGTACGAGACCCGGTTCGGTGCGGCGGCTGCCCGCTGCAGCCAGCTCACCGCGGTCGGCGAGTCCGCCTTCGAGAGCGCCGGTACGGCGGCCGCGGACGTGGGCAGGCCGAAACCGATCAGGGCTGTGCTGACCAGGACGGCGAGCCGTGAGAGGCTCACCGGTCAGCGCCCGGTCAGGGCCACCGGCTGGAGCGTCGAGGTCAGCCCGGCGTACCCAGAACCGTTGTAGGAGTTGAGCACGGCGACCGGGTCGGCGAACGGCGCTCCGCCGCTCGTGGTCGCGTGATCGGACGTGAAGCTCGCGACCGGCGGCTGCAACGCGGGCGGCTGCTCCGACCGGGACGGGTCGCCGACGACGAACGCAGTACCGAGCAGGGAGGCGACGGCGGCGGCCGAGCCGGCTGCGCCCAGCACACCGGTACGGCGGCGGGATCTGGTGCCGCGGGCGGAGCCCGGACGGGTGCCACCTGTGCGCCCGGCCGGGAACGCAGAGCGCTGCGGGAACAGGCTCACGGCCGGCGTGAGCACCGGGCGGACCTCTTCGCGTGGCTCGGTCGAGAACGACGAGACGCCCATCAGACGCTGCATGAGGTCGGTGGACGGGTCCTGCGAGTCCAGGCCGGCCATCCGCGCCTTCAGCCGGCGCTGCGCGTCCACCTCGGCGCGGCAGGTGTCGCAGCCGACCAGGTGGCTCAGGACCTTGTCGCGGGAGTCGTGGTCGAGCTCTCCGTCGACCACGGCGCTCAGCTTGTCGAGCGGGTGTTGCAGGCTCATCGGAGGTCGCCTCCGTCGCTGAACAGGCCACCGTCTGCCGGTGGACCGCCGACGCGGGTCTGGCCGGACCGCGGGGCCCGGTGCTCCAGGTGCTTGCGCAGCATCGAGCGGCCGCGGTGGATGCGGCTGCGGACGGTGCCGAGCTTGACGTCCAGGACGTCCGCGATCTCGTCGTACGTCATGCCCTCGATGTCGCAGAGCACGACGGCGGCGCGGAAGTCCTCGGGCAGCGCGTCGAGCGCGTCCTGCACGTCGTGGTCGAACAGGTCTGAGTCCAGCTTCTCGGCCGGGCCCTCGCCCTTGGCCGGCAACCGGTCGTGGGCGTCCTCGGGCAGGCCGTCGAAACGGATCCGCTGCTTGCGGCGGGCGCCGTCGAGGAACAGGTTCGTGGTGATCCGGTACAGCCAGCCCTCGAAGGTGCCCGGCGTGTACGACGACAGCGAGCGGAAGACCCGGACGAACACTTCCTGGGTCAGGTCCTCGGCGTCGTGCTTGTTACCGGTCAGGCGGTAGGCGAGCCGGTAGACCCGGGCGGAGTGGGTGCGGACGATCTCGTCCCACGAGGGCAGCACCTCGGGCGCCACCGGCGCGGGTGCGGTCCTGGTGTCGGCGGGCTTCACCGCGACGCCTCCCTGGGTCCTCTCGGCAATAAGCGTGAAGGCCATGGTGCCGCGGTCACCGTCCTCTGCGCACGTCGGGAAAACCCGGGCCGGACCCTGGTTTGTTCGTACGACGGCTCAACGCGGCGCTCCGGCCGGAAGTTCCCGGCCGGTGCCCTCACCGGTAAAGACGCGCAGACGGCCATTTCGGTTGAATCAGTTCTCCTCGATCACGGCGATCGGGTCACCGTCGCGGACGACCTCGCCCTCGGTGACCTTCAGCTCGGTGATGGTCCCGGCCACCTCGGCGAGCACCGGGATCTCCATCTTCATCGACTCCAGGATGACCAGGGTGTCATCCGGACTCACCGTGTCCCCGGCCTTGGCAGTGACCTTCAGCACGTTGGCCACCAGCTCGGCCAGCACGGTGTGACTCATGCCCCCGATCCTAGGCGGGGCGCAAGGGTTCGGCGTAGGCGCCCCTCGGGCAGCAGACCAGGGCACCTACGCCGAGTCGGTGAGCGGCTACCGAGCCGCTAGCGGGCCGCTAGTGGGCAGCCTCCGGTGCGAGCCGGATCGCGTTGAACAGCGCCGGGTTCTTCGTCTCCGCGACGCCCTTGCCCCAGGTCAGCCAGCCACGCCGCCCGGTGCCGTCGTTCTCGTTGATCACCACAGTCGTCGACAGCAGCCTGTCCAAGGCCTTGAACCCGAGCGTGCTCCACGGGATCGCGATCTCGTACGTCGTGGTGTGCGCCGTCTCGTCGCGCACCACCTTGGCCTGCACGCCCGGCGGCACACCGGCCTGCGTCGTCGGTGTCCACCGCCAGGTGTCCACCGGACCGGCGTCGGTGAGAGCAGCGCCGATCTCCTGCGTCTGGGTGGTCTCGCCCGGTGCGCCTGCCGTCATCCCGAGCTGCAGACCGTCACCGCCCCAGATGTTGCCCGCGCGGTTCGGCTGCGAGAACACGTCGTCGGTGACCTTGGCAGACAGGTACAGGTTCTGGTCGTCGTGCGTGAGCCACAGCGAACCGGACAGGTCACTCGGCCCACCCCACCCGGTCACCGGCGGCGTACCGGTCCCTTCCAGCGCGATCGCCGGCTGCTTGGCCACCGCTGGATCGATCACACCGTCCAGCTTCACTGTGTGCCGCTTGGCAAGCGTCGGCGCGGTAACCGGCACCAGCGTGCCTGAGGCGGTGATGTTCGTCTCCCCCGTTCTCCGAAGGCTCGCGGACCACGTGGAAGCTGCTGTGAGGGTCAGAGGCACGTCCACCTCACGTGTGGAGTGAGCGGCGACGGTGCAGCCTGCGAGGAGGGTTCCGGACTTGCTGCCAGACACCCAGTCCAGTCCCGCCACGGTCTGCGCGTGCGCCGACGCGTTGGTGATGCGGAAGCGCAGCAGGTCCTTCCCGCTTCCGTTGAGCACGTGCGAGCCGGTCACGGACAGCGGTGGGGTCGCGGTGCCAGTAGCTGACACGAGTGCGACCGCTTGGCCGTCCACAGTGACCTTGGCCGAGTAGGTACGCGCTCCAGTCGAGTCCTGCGCCGGGTAGCTGACCGCAGTGGTTGCGGTAGCACCCGCGGCCACGGAGCCGGTGGTGTCAGCACCGCCTGCCGACACGGTGTACGCGTGAGTGACCGCGTCCGGGTTCGTGAATGTCAGCGTGCCCGTAGCCGGGTCGCCCGCGATCTCCGGTGCCACCGACAGCGCGAACCGGCTCGACGGAAGCATCGGCCCAGTGATCGCACCACGCAGGTACACCGGGTCCGGCCCAGCAGTCACCCACACATGCCCGCCGGCGTCCGCAGTCAGGTCGGTCGCGACGCCGTACATGTTGGTGACCTGGACGGTCGACCCCGCGGGCGCGGTGGCCGCGACGACTCCTGGCGTGGTCGACCAGACCGCGTGCACCGATTGCCCACCACCGGCGTCGAAGGCGACGTCGTACCCGTTGGTGCCGAAGCGGGTCTGGCCGGTCAGCGGAAGCTGGTCGATCTGACGTGCCAGGACAGCCGTAGCGACGTACGACGGCTTGGGTACGAGCGCGCCGCGGGTGTCGAGCCGGTTGCGCACCAGGCCGAACCGGTTCTCGACGTTCGACGGGTCGGTGCCCGAGTCCATGAAGTTGTACGAGCTGTACCGGGCCACGCCGTTGCCGTAGGCAAGCAGGTTGCCGCGTACCAGGTCACGCGCCTGCGCCGGCTCCGACACCGCGCTGGGGTTGGTACCGGTGGCCCAGCCCTGCTCGCTGATGTAGATCGGCTTGGTCGAGCCGTGCGCCGCCATGATGCTGCGGATGGTGTTGACGTAGGTGACCGAGGCCTCCGGGTCCAGCGGCTGCACGTACGGGTGGATCGTCACCGCGTCCACGTAGTCCAGCCCGCCGAGGTCGGCGAACTTGGTGAACCAGCCCTGCCAGTCGTTGATGACCGCCAGCGACGGACCGGTCAGCTTCACGTCCGGGTGCTTCGCCCGGACCGCCGCGCTCACCATCTTGAGCAGTGCGACGTAGTTCTCCGGGCTGGCCTTCGCGGCGCCGTTCGGGTCGCGCAGGTTCCACTCGTTCCACAGCTCGTACGTCGTGTGCTCGGTGCCGAACTCGTCGACCGCGGCAACGGCGTACCGCGTGAACGCTGCGCGCTGCTCGTCGGTCGACGGTGCCTCGTCCGGGTAGTACAGAGTGTTGCCGTAGTCGAGGATGTTCAGGAAGTCGACGTTGTTCGCGTCCAGCGCGGCCTTGTAGTCCTTGACCTTCTGCGGGAACTGGATGACGTCCTTGGTGGTCTCAGCCGCAGCCCAGAACGCCTCGTCGCGGTCGGTGGAGATTCCACCCTGCGCCATCAGCGGCACGGCTTCCAGACCCGGATTGCTCGCGCTGCTGAATCCCAGTGCACCCGCGACGCCGATCCGGGTGTCCGTGGAGGTGGAGAAGTCATGCGGAGTCAGTACGGCGAAGTCCGTGCCGCCCAGCGTGGTCGTGCCGTCGGATCCGACCGCTGTGAGATCGGTCTGGTACCAGCCCGGCGTACTGATCGACAGCGGGAGTTGTCCGCTGAGCGAGGCGGCCGATGCGGAGCCCTTGGCGACTTCGGTGCCGCCGGCGTCGCGGACCGTCCAGTTGACGGTGGTGGCGTCGGTGCTGAAGCCCAGCTTCACCTGCTGCCCGACGGTGAAGGTGTTGCCGACCGTGGTCGGCGTGATGGTCAGGGTCGGCGCAGCGGTGGTCGCCGCGTGCGCAGGTGACTGGAGTACGGCGGCCAGCAGCAAACCGGCCGTGAGAAGACTGACTGCGCCGGAGCGGCGACGGGTCATGAAGTGCTCCTCCCAGGGGAAGCGAAAGCGGTTTCGCAAATCACACCTTCATACGCCGCGACGCGACTGTCAACGGCTCGAAGCTGACTACGATGTGCACATGGCCGATTCAGTGATCACCCTGTCCGATGTGGCCGCCGCGGCTGGGGTGTCGCTCTCGACGGCCTCCAAGGCGCTGAACGGCACCGACCGGATCTCCGAAGCCACCCGGGAACACGTCCGCGTCACTGCGGACCGGCTGGGCTTCCGCCACAACGCACTGGCCCGCTCGTTCGCCCGCGGCCGCAGCCAGACCATCGGCGTACTCACGCACCGCGCGTCGAACCCGTTCACCCGCGTGGTGCTCGCCACCGCCGCCACCGAGCTCGGCGCCAAGGAGCAGGCCATCCTGCTCTACGACGCCCGGATGGACGAGCAGCACGACGTGACCGAGAGTGTCCTGCAGCTCCGGGCCCGCCGGATCGACGGCGTGATCGTGATCGGCACCAGCACGTCGTTCCGGACCCCGTCGTTCACCGGCCGGTTCGACGTCCCGGTGATCAATGCGTTCACGGTCCCCGAGGATCCGGAGGACACCACGATCACCGCCGACGACTTCGCGATCGGGCGGCTCGCGATCAGCCACCTGCTGTCGATCGGCCGGCGCCGGATCGCGCACCTCACCGCGGAGCCCCACGACATGGCAGCGCAACGACGGGCCGAGGGCGCCGGTCAGCTCCTCGCCGAGGCCGGGCTCGACTGGGCGGCACCGGTCCGCTTCGGGCGCTGGCGCGAGGAGTGGGGCGAGCAGGCCGCGACCGAGTTGCTCACCGAGGCGCCCGACATCGACGCGATCTTCTGCGGCAGCGACGCGATCGGCCGTGGTGTGGAGCGGGTCGTCCGGGCCACCGGCCGGCAGGTGCCCGGCGATGTCGCGCTGATCGGCGTCGACAACTGGGAGAGCCTGATGCACGACCAGCGCGGCACCCGGCACCTGACCACGATCGACGTCGGTCTCGAGGAGATCGGTCGCGTGGTCGCCAACCGCCTCCTCGAGGGTGACCTCCGGCCCGGTGTCGAGTACGTCGAGCCTCACGTGGTGATCGCCGACACCGCCTGATCGTGGATCGAGTACCGCGGCCGGAAGCCCAGCAGTTCTCGTGCCCGCGTGGTGTCGACCAACGAGTCACGTCCTTGGACAGCTCGCCGCAGCGGGACGGTCGGCGCGTACTCGCGGAGCAGTTCGTCGGTCTTCCGGTCGATGAGGATGTCATCGGCCGCCAGACCGAGCACATGCGCGCCAGCAGCCGTTGACTCGAGCGCGGCGATGATCGCCCGCACACCGTCCCGCAGGTCGAGGTACGCCCAACCTTCGCGAGCCATCACCGACGGGTCGTTCTCCGCCCGCGCCGCGAACTTGAACAGCTCCTCGCGATTCTTCACCAGCGGGAAGCGCAGTGCGATCACGTTGATTCCCCAACGACGCCAGGCCATCCGTGCGCTCTGCTCGTCCACACTTTTGGACAACGAGTACGCATCGGCGATATCCGCCTCCACCTCCTCGTCCAGCGGGTAGTACGCCGGCTCCACGTCGTTCACGTTCATCGGTACGCCGAACGCGTTGATGCTGCTGGCAATCACCACCCGCTCGATCCGCTGCTGCCCAGCCTGTGCCAGCACGTTGAACGTCGCCGCAACGTTGTTCTCGAACACCTCCTCCGGCGTACCCAGACTGGGATGCGGAATCGCAGCCAGGTGCAGTACGGCGTCCACGCCGTCGAGTGCTGCGGTCACGTCCTCGGCCGACCGCGCATCGCCGACCAGTGGACGGTCCGCCGTACTGCTGTGGTCGTAGCGCAGCGACAGACCGGTCACGTCGTACCCGGCAGCTTGCAGGCCGTCTACAGCGGCACGGCCGATCGATCCGTCCGCACCGGTGACCAGAACCCGTTTCACGCCTTGATTCCCCCAGACAGGCCCACACCACGTAGAAATGCTCGCTGGAAAACCAGGAACAGCAGCACCGGGATCAGCAGGGCCAGGAACAGACCCGCCAACTGGATGTTGAGCTCCGTCACCTTGGCGATCTTGGGCAACGCCACCGAGACCGGCTGCAGATCCGGATTCGTCAGCACCAGCAGAGGCCACAGGTAGTCCTTCCAGGAGGAGATGATGCTGAGCAGCACGACCACACCGAGGATCGGCCGCGACAGCGGGAGCACGAGCGAGGTGAACACGCGGATCGACCCGGCGCCGTCGATACGGGCCGCTTCGAAGTACTCGCGTGGGATGCCGTCGAAGAACCGCTTCACGATCAGCACGTTGAACGCACTGGCCGCGGGTGGCAGCCAGACCGCCCAGAACGTGTTGGTCAGATTCGCGTGCACCACAGGCACTTTCAGCACGGTCAGGTACAGCGGTACGAGCGAGACGATGTGCGGTACGAAGAGCGTGGCCAGGATCCCTGCGGACAGCACTGCGCCCCACCGCGGCCGGAGCACGCTCAGTACGTAGCCGGCCGTCGTACAGACGATCAGTGACGCAAACGCCGTACCGGCCGCGATCATGGCGGTGTTGCCGAGGTAGTAGCCGATGTGGCCCTGTTGCCAGGCTGTCGCGAGGTTGCCCCACTGCACCTGGCCGGACGGGAACCAGGCCAATGGTGAACGGATGCTGTCCTGGGTCGGCGAGATCGCTGCCTTGAGCAACCAAAGCAGCGGACCGAGCCCGGCGATCAGCAGTCCGATCAGTACGACGACCTGTCCGATGACGAACGGCACTCGAACCCGGGTCTGCTGCCGGTCCGAATCCGACAGCGCACCCCGATCCCCGCTCACTCCGTACTCCAGCCACGCGTCGCCAACTGGAAGACCGCCGACAGTACGGCGAGGGCCAGCGCCAGCAGCACACTCAGCGCCGTAGCAGCGCCGTAGTCACCGTTGACGAAGGCGTAGTTGTAGATGAGCAGCAGAATCGTCATGGTCGACCCCTGCGGTCCGCCGCCCGTGAACAGCAGCGGCTCGGTGAACAGTTGCATCGTGCCGATCACCTGCAGAAGCAGCATCAGCAGCAGTACGCCGCGCAGGTGCGGCAGCATCACGTGCCACACCCGCCGTACGACGCCTGCTCCGTCCAGCTCGGCCGCCTCGTACAGGTCCGCGCGTACTGAGGTCAGTGCGGCCAGATAGATGATCACTGCGTTGCCCGCACCGGCCCAGGTCGCTTCCAGCACGATCGACGGCATCGCGGACGACGGACTGTCCAGCCAGGGGTACGGTCCGAGCCCGACGGTGCCGAGGATCGTGTTGAACATCCCGCTCGGTGACGGGTCGTAGAAGAACCGCCAGAGCAGGATGGCGACCACCGGCGGCGTGATCACCGGCAGGTACGCCAGTGTCGAGTACAGCCAGGACTTGCCCCGCAACTCGGACAGGAACATCGCCAGCAGCACCGGCACCGGGAAGCCGAACAGCAAAGCCAGCAAGGTGAACCAGAGCGTGTTCAGCGCCGCCTGCCCGACACCAGGGTCCGACAACACGTAGCGGAAGTTCTCCAGCCCGACCCACTTGACCGGATCGATCAGGTTGGTCTGCTGGACGCTCATCACCAGACCCTTGACGATCGGGCCCCACGAGAACACCACGAAGACCAGGAGCACCGGCAGCGCGAACAGCACTGCCGGTACTCCGTTGCGCAGGCGGCGGAGCAAGTCAGCGCCCGAGCTTGGCATTCACAGTGCCGGCCGCCTTGGTCAGCAGCGCCGGGATGTCGGCCTTCGCGTTACCCAGCACGGTCTGCACGACCGGGTCGAGCGCGGCGTACACCTCCTGAGCCTTCACCGGCGGCTCAGGAATGATCTTCTGGTCCGCCGCCACCTTGGTGTACGGCGCGAACTGGTCCAGCGGCACGTTGACGTACGGCTTGATCCAGCTCTGGTACGTCGCCCATTGGTCCGCCGCGACCACCGGAAGACCCGGGGTTCCGACCGGCAGCTTCCCGGCCACACCGGCCTTGGCGGCCGTCACCGCGGCGTCCTGGTTGACGTACTTGTTCAGGTAGTTGAACTTGATCCACTTGATCGCGGCCGTCTTCTCGGCGTCGGTCGCGTTCGGGCTGACGATCTGGACGCTGCCACCGCTGAGCGTGCCGTGGTCGCCGCCCTGCTGCGGCATCGGGCCGATACCGAAGGCCGACGACTTCAGGCCGTTGACGTTGACCAGCGTGCGGTACGCGTCCGGCGCGGACATGAACATGCCGATCTTGCCGGCCGCGAACGCCTTCGAGATGCCGTCGATGTCGTACAGCACGGCCTGCCCCATGGACTTGTCGACCCACTTCATGTCGTGCAGCAGCTGCAGCGCGGCCTTCGACGGCGCGTCGTCGAACGAGGCCTGGCTGCCGTCCTCGTTCTCGATCGAACCGCCGAACGCGTAGCTCTGGGTGGTGAACATCCAGCCGCCGGTGTTGTTCGTGGTCATCTGCGCGTAGCCGGCCTGCCCGGTCTTCTGCGCGATCTGCTTCGCGTCCTGCCGGACCTCGTCCCAGGTCGTCGGCGGCTTGTCCGGGTCGAGCCCGGCCTTGGTGAACAGCTCACGGTTGTAGACGAGCCCGACGGAGTACGCCGCGGTCGGGACGGCGAACACGTTGCCGGCCTGGTCCTGGGCGATCTTGAGCACGTTCGGGTTCAGCTGACTCATCAGGCCGTCGTCCTTGAGCACCTTGGTCAGGTCGGCGACCTGCTTGCGGGCGATCAGGCCCTGCGGCTCGGTGAACGGCACGTTGAGCACGTCCGGCAGCTGACCGCCGGCCGCCTGCGCCTGGAAGGTGGTCGGGTCCCAGAGCGTCTCGACCGGGTTCAGCTTGATGTCCGGGTTCGCCTTCTCGAAGTCGGCGACCCGCTTGTCGTACGACGCCCGGTTGGCGGGATCGGAGCTGGTGGGACGGTCACCGACCGTGATCGTCACCTGTCCACCGGAGCCGGAATCACCGGTCGCGGACGGCGCACTGGAGCAGGCCACCAGCAAGAACGGCACTGAAAGCCCTGCCGCACAACGGATTGCGAATCTGTTCATCGAAGCTCCTCTGCGGGGATGGCGATCGGCGAGCCGACCGTTCCGCAGAGTAGCGCAAGCGCTTTCGCAAATACTAGACCTCAGCGAAAGTGGTTTCGCAGCTGTTAGCTCTGCCGGGCCCGGTACGACGCGACGCGGGTCCGGGTCGAGCATTTCGGCGTACAGAATCGCCGCGGCCGCCGCTCTGCCGGGTTCGCGAAGACGCGCTCACAGTCCACGGCGGCGCAGACACCCAGCGCCTCGAAGCCGTGGCCGGCCGCGAACGTCGCCAGCCCCAGCGCGGTCGTCGCCGCCAGCCATTCGGCCCACGACGCATCCGGCTCCGCGACATGCAGATGCCACGGCGAGCCATCGTGGTCCGAGAGATACGGCCGTACGGCGTACTCCGCGAGCAGCCCGTTGACCACCTCGGCCCCACCGTCGTGGAAGACCGGCCGCACCCGCTCGCGGACAGCGCGGACCGCGGTCAGGTCGTCCTCGGTCAGCTCGATCGGTTCGGACTCGCCGTGCTCGAGCAGGAACGCCCGCAGCGCGCCCGGCGAGGTCAGCTGCTCGGGCTCACGCGTTCGCGTGTTCACCAGGTCGACCGCGAGCCGGATCAGTCGATCCGGTGACTGGATTTCCACTGGACTCCTCCCGTAACGCCTTTGTTAGGGTAACGCGTAACATGCTAGATGGCGTTACAGGAGGTCCGGCGTGCCCAGCTACTACCTCGCGGCGACGCTGGCGCGGTTCGCCGACGAGATGGTGGCGTTCACGCTCGTACTGCTGGTGCTGGACCGGACCGACAGCCCGACGCTCGCCGGCATCACCGGCGCCGCCTACGCGCTCCCGGCCATCGTCACCGGCCCGTTGCTCGGAGCATGGCTCGATCGGACCGCGTACCGGCGCAGCGCGCTCGCGGTCAACCAGGCGACGCTGGGTGCGGTCATGCTCGCGCTGCTGATGGTCGTCGGACACGGCCCAGGCTGGATGCCGCCGGTACTCGCGGCGGTGGCGGGTGCGACGTTGCCGATGGTGAGTGGCGGGTTCACCAGCATGCTGCCGAGTCTGTTCCGGCCGGAGCGGCTGGCTCGGGCTAACGCGTTCGAGTCGGTCAGCTTCAGCAGTGCGACCATCGCGGGACCATCAACCGCGGCAACCGTCGCCGCAGTGGTCTCAGTCGATGCGGCTGCGGTGGTGATCGTGATCGCGGCAACGCTCAGCATCCTGGCCATCAGCCGCCTTCCAGCGCTCCCACCGGTCGGTGCGGGCGGAGAGCCGTTCTTCAGCTCGGTCGTCGGCGGCCTGGTTCACCTGGCACGTACGCCGCGACTGCGGGCGTCGACTGTCACCACAACGCTGCTGATGGGCTTCACCGGCATCCTGCTGATCGCACTGCCGCTGCACATGCCGTCACTCGGCATGCCGAAGTCCGCGGCGGGCTACCTGTGGACCGCTGTCGAGATCGGCAGCGTCACCACAGCACTGCTGCTGAGTCGCCTGCAGTCGCGCTGGCGTCCGGAGTACGTCGTGATGGTGTCGGTCGCCGTCTACGGCCTGATGCTGGCCACCTGGTCGCTGGCCGCGACGTTCGCCGTACTCGTGCTGCTGGCGGTCGCGGCGGGGCTGGCCGAGGGACCTGCGCTGCCGGCCATGTTCGCGGCCCGGCAGCAGTACAGCCCGCCGGAGCTCCAGGGCCGCGTGAGCACCAGCGCCGCGAGTCTCCGCGTCGGCGCCTCCGCCGTCGGCCAGGCCACCGGCGGCATCCTCGTCCCACACCTCGGTACCGCCGCCGCACTCACCACCACCGCCCTGGGCCTGCTGGCAGCGGCCGCTCTCGGCCGCCTCGCCCTCACCGCACGCCCAGGCCGCGCGGCGTAGGTCAGCCGAGGATGACCGAGCGCGAAAGGCTGCGAGGCTGGTCGGGGTTGAGGCCGAGAGCGAGCGACTTGGCCACCGCCACCCGCTGGGCCACGATGAGCGACGCAAGCGGGTCCAGGTCGTGGTGTACGACGGTGGCGCCGGTCGCGGCCACGTCGTCGAGCAGACCCGCCGGCGGCTCGCCGAAGATCCACACGCCACGCCCGGGCTGCGCGATCGCGATCGGACCGTGCCGGTAGTCCATCGCCGGGTACGCCTCGGTCCACGCCGATGCGGCCTCGCGCTGCTTGAGCGCGGCCTCGTGCGCCAGGCCGACCGTCCAGCGCGTACCGAGGTACGTGACCTGCTCGAGCTTGGCCAGGTCGTCCACGTCGATGGTCAATGCGGTCTGAGCGTCCGCAGCGGCCTGGGTCAGATCCTGACCGAGCGATGCGCGCAGCAACGCCAGTGTGGTGGTGGCGAACCGGGTCTGCACAACGGACTGCTCATCCGCGAAGTCCAGCATGATCGTGTGATCGGCCAGCTCGACGATCGGCGAGCCGGGCGTCGCCGTGATCGCGATGGTCGGCAGGTCGGTCTCCCGGATCAGGTCGAGCACCTCGGTCGTCGTACCGGAGCGGCTGATCACCACGACGGCGTCGTACGCGCGGCCGGCCGGGAACTCGGAGCCGGCGAACGCGTCGGTCTCCCCCTGGCCGAGGTCCTCGCGCAGCGCGGCGTACGCCATCGCCATGAACCAGGAGGTGCCGCAGCCGACCGCGGCGACCCGCTGACCGGCCGTCGGAAGTGCACCGCCGTACTGCGCGAAACCGTCCGCGACCTGTCGCCAGAGGTCTGGCTGAGTGGCGATCTCAGTGCTCACAAAAGGCGTCTGCGTCATGTCGTCTCCGCGCTTGTCATGGTCGAAACTGCTCGAACGTGATCGAATGGTGCCAACCAGCCGCCACCCGGCTGACCGATTGTGTGAAGGAGGAGCCCCGGGTGAAGCGTTATGAACGCCTGAACACCTTGCTCGAGTCGCTCGCCGAGAAGGGCGCCATCGACGTCGACGAGCTCGCCGAGCAGTTGCACGTCTCGGCGGCCACGATCAGGCGCGACCTGGACCATCTCGGCAAGCAGCAGCTCCTCACCCGGACCCGCGGCGGCGCCGTGGCCAACGCGGTGTCGTACGACCTGCCGCTGCGCTACAAGACTGCGCGTTTCGCGTCCGAGAAGCAGCGGATCGCGCAAGCGGCGGCCACATTGGTGCGCCGCGGCATGGTGATCGGGATGAACGGCGGGACGACGATCTCCGAGGTTGCGCGCACGCTGGCGACCCGGCCGGAGCTGTCCGCGGAGCACGGCGAGCCCGCGTTCACGCTCGTCACCAACGCGCTGAACATCGCCAACGAGCTGATCGTCCGACCGCACGTGAAGATGGTGCTGACCGGCGGCGTGGCCCGGCCGCAGTCCTACGAGATGATCGGCCCGCTGTCGCACCGGATCCTGTCCGACCTGTCGCTGGACATCGCCTTCATCGGCGTCGACGGGATCGACGAGACCGGCGCCACCGCGCATCACGAGGGTGAGGCGAACATCAACCAGCTGATCGTCAGCCGGGCCGCGAAGGTGGTCGTGGTGGCCGACTCGTCCAAGCTCGGGCAGCGCGCCTTCGCCCGGATCTGCGAGCTGAGCGAGATCGACACCCTGGTCACCGACGCCCAGGCCGACGAGAGCCAGCTGACCGTCTTCAAGGAAGCCGGTATCGACGTCATTCGCGCCTGACCGCACTCCTCACCACCTCCCTCACGTCTCCAGAGGACGATCATATCTGATTGGGGGCCGGCTGTTATGAGCAAGAGTGCGCAACCTCCGCGCGTGCAGCACGGAAAGCGGACTTCCAACCGCTAGGCTCTGGTTCAGCATGGGTACCGCAGCCGCAGAACACTCCGCCGACCACTGGGAGGACGCCATCGCCACCGGCATCGACCCGACGTCCTGGGCGTACGCCGAGGACTACACCGGCGAGGACGAAGTCGTCACCGGTGCACGGGCGAGCGCCGCGGACAGCGGTGTCGCCCCGATCGGCCCTGGCGCCGCGGCCGCGCTGAGCATGCTCGCCGCCGGCGCGGGTGCGAAGGCGGTCGTCGAGATCGGCACCGGGACGGGCGTCTCCGGGCTCGCCCTGCTGCGCGGGATGCGCGCGGACGGCACGCTGACCACGGTCGACATCGACGCGGAGAACCAGCGGCTGGCCCGCAAGACCTTCCTGGACGCCGGTGTGGCCTCCAACCGCTTCCGGCTGATCGCCGGCGCCGGGCTGGACGTGGTCACCCGCCTCACCGACGGGCACTACGACCTGGTCTTCTGCGACGCGGACCGGCGCGAGAACACGGCGTACCTGCACGAAGCCCTCCGCCTGCTCCGCCCCGGCGGCGTCGTCGCCTTCGCCGGCGTCCTCACCGGCGGCCGGGTAGCCGACCCCGCCCACCGCGACCCCGACACCATGGCCCTCCGAGACCTGATCCGAGCCGTCCGCGACGACGACGACCTCGTCTCAGCCCTCCTCCCCACCTCCGAAGGCCTCCTCACCGCCGCCAAACGCATCAGCTGACTTAGCCGTTCAGGCGGGTTAGTTCGGTGGTTATTTCGTGCCAGGCGGTGGAGAGCGGGTCTATCAGTTCGTAGTGGCCGCAGTGCTGGACGCGGACCAGGCGGGCGGTGGGGTGGGCGGCGAAGTAGGACTCGGTGATGCTGAGGGGGACTCTGGTGTCGTCTGTGCCGTGGATGAGGGTTACTGGGGCGATGGGGGCCGGGAGGTGGACCGGGTCCAGGTCGTTGCGGACGCCGCTGCCTATGAAGGCTTGTACGGCGCCCTCGTCGAGGTTGAGGCGGTCTGCCATCAAGAGGTCGGCTACGGGGGCCAGAGCGATCAGGCCGCGGAGGCGGACCGGGTTGGTGGTGGCGGCCAGCCAGAGTGCCAGTTGGCCGCCGGCTGAGTGGCCTATGAGGATGTAGCCGGCGTGGACGTCGACCAGGTCGGGTAGGGCGTCCAGCGCCGTACGGATGTCTGAGGTGGTCGCGTCGGGGTCGCCCGGGACGCGGCGGTACTCGAGGGAGACGACCGGCCAGCCCATGTCGGAGAGGGCTTCACCGAGGGGGCGCGCGTGTTTGCGGTCGTAGTCGGGGCGCCAGAAACCGCCGTGGATGAAGACGATCAGCGGGCGGTACTCCTTCGCGTGCCAGTAGTCGATGACCTGGTCCGCGTGGTCGCCGTACCGCAGCTGTTCGTCCGGCTCGCGGGCTTCGCGAGTCAGTACCGATCGGTCCTCGGTCATTCCGACCTCCCGAGATAGCGCAGGGCGTTCGCCGTCAGCAGCTTGTGCTGCTGCTCCGCGGTCAGGAAGCCGGACTTCCGTACCACCTCCCCGACCGGCCGTTCGCCCAATGGATAGGGATAGTCACTGCCGACCAGAACGCGGTCTTCCCCCAAGGTATCGACAAGTAGCCGTAAAGGCGCTGATTCAAACACGACCGTGTCGACCAGGATGCGGTCCAGATACATCGACGGTGGATGCTCCGAGCAACCACGGACAATGTCGCCGCGCCGGTGCCAGGCGTTCTCCAGCCGCCCGAGCCAGAACGCGAAACTGCCGCCCCCGTGGGCGAAACAGATCTTCAGGTACGGCGGCAACCGGTCGAACGCCCCGCCCAGGATCATCGCCAGCAACGACAGATGCGTCTCGGCGGGCATCCCGGTCAGCCAGCGCGCCATCCACCGGTCCAGCCGCGGGCCGCCCGGCATGTCCCACGGATGCACCAGCACCGGCGTACCGGTCTCGGCGCAATGGTTGAGGAAGGCAACGATCCCGGCATCGTCGAGGTCCTTGTCGCCGACGTGGTTCCCGATCTCTACGCCGACGTGACCGGCCGCGCGGGCGCGGTCCAACTCGGCGCAGGCGAGGTCCGGATCCTGCAACGGCACCTGGCAGAACGGCACGAACCGCTCGTCGCCCGCCAGCGTCTCCAGCGTGAGGTCGTTGAAGATCTCGGCCAGCTTGACGGCCTGCGCGGCGGGCCGCTCGTACCCGAAGAACACCGGCGTCGGCGAGACCACCTGGAGATCGATGCCGTCGGCATCCATATCCTCTGCGCGTGTGCCCGGATCCCAAGCCTGCGCTCCGATCGGCCGGAACTCCGACGAGCCGATCATGATCATCGCGGCCCGCTCGGAGTCGATCCGCAACCACGGCCAGCCGTCGCCGCCACACGCCACCGCGAGATCCGGCCACCCGTGCGGGACCAGATGGGTGTGGACGTCGACCGTCATTTACCGGGGTGCAGCGTGCCGCAGTTCGGGCAGGTGCGCGCGTCCTCGCTCTCGTAGAACGCCTTGAACACCGGCGGCAGGTCGGCGACGATATCGGTCACCTGCAGCTCGACCTCGTGCACGACCCCGTTGCAGTTCGCGCAGTACCAGCGGAACTTCTCCAGCGTGCCGGGCTCCCGGACCCGCTCGATCACCAGGCCGATCGAGTCCGCGTCGCGCTGCGGCGAGTGCGGCATGCTGCGCGGCAGCACCCACATCTCACCCTCGTTGATGTCCACCCGGCCCGGGCCGTCGTCCGTCATCACGTCGACGTGCATCGTGCCCTTGATCTGGTAGAAGAACTCCTCGTACGGGTCGACGTGGAAGTCGGTGCGCTGGTTCGGGCCGCCGACGACCATCGTGATGAAGTCGTCCCCGGTCGGGAACATCTGCTTGTTGCCGACCGGCGGCTTCAGCAGATGCTTGTTCTCCTCGATCCACTCCGGAAAGTTCGTCGACTCCAGGTTCGCCATGTCTTCACCCTTTCTGCGGGATCGCCGCCACGCAAGAGATCTCGATCAACAGCTGCGGATGTGGCAATTGATGTACTGCGACCGTCGTCCGCGCCGGCCCCGACTCGTCGAAGAACTCACCATAGACCTCGTTGTACCCGCCGAAGTCGTTCATCGACACCAGGTACGTCGTCACGCCGACCAGATCCTCGAGCCCGGCCCCGACCGCGGCGAGCACGTCCCGGATGTTCTCCAGCACCGCCCGCGTCTGCACCCGAATGTCCAGCTCGACGGTCCCCATCGGGTCCACCGACGCGCCGGCGATCGAGTTGTCCGGCCGTCTGCTCGACGTACCGGACACGTACGCGAACCCGTTCGCCACCTTCACATGCGGGAAGCGGCCGCGCGGCGTGGCTTTCCCGGGCACGACGGTCATGACAGCTCCACGCACACGTTGGTCGTCTCGGTGTAGAAGTCCACCGAGTGCCGGCCGCCCTCGCGGCCGACGCCTGACAACTTGACCCCGCCGAAGGGCGTGCGGAGGTCGCGGAGGAACCAGGTGTTGACCCAGCACAGGCCCACGTCGAGGGCGGCGCCGGCGCAGTGGGCGCGGCCTACGTCGCGGGTCCAGACGGTTGCCGCGAGCCCGTAGTCGCTGTCGTTGGCGAGGGCGAACGCTTCCTCGTCGGTGTCGAAGGGTGCGACGTGGCAGATCGGGCCGAAGATCTCCTCGCGATTGGTGCGCGCGTCAGGCGGGAGGCCGGTGACCACGGTTGGTTGTACGTAGCAACCACCGTCGCGGGCGTCGCCGAAGGTGGGCACGCCGCCGCCGGTGAGGACCTCGGCGCCTTCGGCCCGGGCGAGGGCGTAGTACGAGAGGACCTTGTCGCGGTGTTGTTTGGAGATGAGGGGCATGTTCATCGTGGCCTCGTCGGCGGGCCAGCCGTAGGTCAGCTCGGCGGCGCGGGCAGCCAGTCGCTCAGTGAACTCGTTGAAGATCGGGCGTTCGACATACAGGCGTTCGGTGCAGAGACACACCTGGCCGCCGTTGGTGAAGACGGAGCGGACCGATCCCTCGACGGCCGCGTCGAGGTCGCAGTCGGCGAAGATCAGGCCGGCGTTCTTCCCGCCCAACTCGAAGGAGACTGCCTTCACCCGGTCGGCGGCGACCTTGGCGATCGACGTACCGGTGGCGGATTCGCCGGTGAAGGTGATGGCGTCCACGCCGGGGTGGCGGGTCAGGTACTCCCCCGCTGACGACGGGCCGAAGCCGTGGATCAGGTTGAAGACGCCTGGGGGTACGCCGGCGTCGGCCATGACCTCGGCCAGCACGGTCGCTGATGACGGTGTCTCCTCGGACGGCTTCACCACCACCGCGTTGCCACAGGCAAGCGCCGGTGCGACCTTCCAGGTCAGGAGGAGCAGGGGAAGGTTCCACGGTACGACGATCGCGACTACGCCGACGGGTTTGCGTACGGCGTAGTTCAGCGCTCGGCGTCCGTCGGGGAGGACGGTTGTGTACGACTCGGTCGGGATCGTGGTCGCGAAGTCGGCGAAGGCGCGGAAGTTGGCCGCGCCGCGCGGGATGTCGAGGGTCCGGGCCTGGCTGATCGACTTCCCGGTGTCACCCACCTCAGCCGCAACCAGGTCCTCGAACCGCCGCTCCAACTCGTCCGCAACCCGCCGGAGTACGACGGCCCGCTCCTGCTCACTCATCCGCCCCCACGGCCCCCGCAACGCGGCCCGAGCAGCAGCAACCGCCGCGTCAACAGTCGCCTCATCCGCCTCACACACGTCGAAGATCTGCTCCCCCGTCACCGGCGAAACCTTCGCGAACCGCCCAGCGCTCTCGACAAACTCCCCACCAACGAAGTGCCGCAACAACCCCACCGACGAGGGCTGCCCGGTCAACAGCTGGGAGGACCAGAGGTCGTTCATCGGCGGGCTCGTGATCGGGTGACGGCGAACAGCACGCCCGCGGCGGCCACGGCTGCTGCGCCGAGTAGTTGGTGTTGGCGGTGGACTCGGTGTTGGACTTCGGCGTAGGGGGTGGTGGAGAAGGAGACGAGTTCGTAGCGGGAGACGTAGGTGCCGGGGAGGAGGCGTTCGAGGGTGTGTTCTATCTGTTTTTGCAGGCGGAAGACCGGGGAGGCGACCTTGTCGCGCATCTCGACGAAGTTGGCTAACGCCATTTCGGCGATTGCTTCGGTGTTCTCGCGGCGCCGGGCTTCGAAGAGGGGTAGCGCGCGGGCCCACGAGCCGCCGGTGTCGTCCAGGCAGCGGTCCAGCTCGACAACATCTTCGAACGCGCAGTTCGCGCCCTGCCCGTAGAACGGCACGATCGCATGCGCCGCATCCCCGAGCAACGCAGTACGACCGTGCGCCTGCCACGGCAGCGTGTGGACCGTGCCGAGCACGCCGACGGGATTGTTCAGATAGTCGTCGACCAAGTTCGGTGCCAGCGGCAACAGATCCGGGTAGTTGATCCGGAAATGGTCCTCGATCCCGGACGCCGACGTGAGCGCGTCGAACGACCCGGCCGGCCAGAACAGCGTGCAGGTGAACGACTTGTCCGGGTTCGGCAGCGCGATCATCATCGACGTACCGCGCGGCCAGATGTGCAACGCACCCGGGTCCAGCGCGAACTCGCCGTCAACAGCCGGGATCGACAGCTCCTTGTAGCCGTAGTCCAGGAAGTCGACGTTCTCCGCAACGATGCCCTCGGCAAGCAACTGCTCCCGCACCGCGGACCCGGCCCCGTCCGCCCCGAGTACGACGTCGGCCTCAACCGACACCTTCCCGGCAGGCGTAGCGAACACCATCCGCCCGACGGCGGAATCCAGCTCCACCAACCGATGCTCGAACTCCACCGACACACCATCAGCAGCGACCGCCGCCGTCAGCAGCGCGTTGTTCAACGCACCCCGGCTGATCGAGTTGATCGCCCGATCTCCTGACGCCGAGTACGCCTGGAAGTCCAGCGCCCCGGTGACCGGATGAATCATCCGGCCCTTCATCGGCAGCGCATCCGCCATCACCTCGTCGACCAGCCCGATCTTCCGCAGCGCGTTCAGCCCGCGCTCGGAGATCGCCAGGTTGATCGACCGCCCACGCTCGACCTGCGCAACCCGCGGGTCCGGCCGCCGTTCGTACAGCGTCACCGTCAACCCACGCCGCGCCAGGAAACACGCGAGCAACGACCCCGTCAGCCCGGCACCGACGATCGCGACCTTCATCCCATCACCTCAGCCAACGCCGTCGCCGCCCGCCAGCAGTCGTGGTACGTCGAGTACAGCGGCACCGGCGCCAACCGCAGTACGTCGGGCTCCCGCGCGTCCGCGATCACGCCGTACCCGAACCGCAGCCGCCGCGACAGCTCGCCGGCCCGCATCCCCGTGACCCGCAACGACAACTGGGCACCCCGCCGCGCGGGATCCGTCGGCGTGATCACCTGCAACGGCAAAGATGCCAGCAGCTTCTCCAGGTACGCCGTCAATCGCACACTCCGCTCCCGCAGTACTTCGATGCCGATCTTGTCGAAGATCTCCAGCGACGTCCGGACCGGACTCATCGAGAAGATCGGTGGGTTCGACACCTGCCACGCGTCGGCGCTCGCGGGCGGCCGCGACTCCGGTGTCATCTCGAACCGCGTCGCCGCCTCCGTGCTCCACCAGCCCTCGAACCGCGGCAGGTCCGTGCCGAGGTGACGTTCATGGACGAACACCCCGGCCAGCCCGCCCGGCCCCGAGTTCAGGTACTTGTACGAGCACCACGCCGCGAAGTCCACATCCCAGTCGTGCAAGGCCAACGGCACATTCCCGGCCGCATGCGCGAGATCCCACCCGACGACCGCACCGGCCGCATGACCGGCCTTGGTGATCGTGGGGATGTCCATCAACTCGCCGGTCAGGTAGTTCACGCCGCCGAGCAGTACGAGCGCGACGTCGCCGCCGAGCTGCTCGACGACATCCGCCGTACGCAGACTGTCCTCGCCCGGTCGCGGACGCAGCCGGATGACCGCGTCCTCGGCGTCGTACCCGTGGAAAGCGACCTGCGACCGTACGGCGTAACTGTCCGAGGGAAACGCTGCGTCCTCGATCACGATCCGATGCCGCGATCGCGTCGGTCGGTAGAACGACACCATCAGCAGATGCAGGTTGACCGTTAGCGAGTTCATCACGACGGTCTCGCTCGGCAACGCCCCGACCAGGCGGGACGCGGGACCGGTCAGCAGCTCGTGGTACGGCAACCAGGGTCTGGCCGCGTCCAGATGGCCCTCGACCCCGAGCGCGGCCCACGCGTCCAGGTCCTCGAGCAGCTCGGCGCGGGTCGCCGTCGGCCGCAACCCGAGCGAGTTGCCGGCGAAGTACGCCACCTCCGGGTAGTCACCGCCCTGCGCCGGTGGCACGTCGAACAGGTCCCGGTGCCCTGCGTCCGCGGCATCGAGGGAAAGCGCCTCGGTCTCGGCCGTCACCCCTCGGCAACCTCGTCGACAGCGGCAGCCTTCGGCGCCTCGATCACCTGGCCCTTGCCGAGCACGGTCACGCCGCCCTTGGACACGATGAACCCACGCTCCCGGTCGTAGTCCGGGTCGACGCCGATCTCGACCCCGTCCGGGACCACGATGTTCTTGTCCAGGATGACGTTCTTGAGTACGACGTCCTTGCCGATCTTGCAGTTGTCCATGATCACGCAGCGCTGGATGTCCGCACCCGAGCTGACGATCACGTTCGAGCCGAGCACCGAGTGGTCGACATGCGCGCCGGACACGATCGAGCCCTGGCAGACGATCGACTCGCCGACGGTCGCGTCGTCGGTGAACTTCGCACCCGGCAGCTGCGGGTGCGAGGTGAAGATCGGCCAGTCGGAGTTGTACAGGTTGAACACCGGCTGGATCGAGACCAGGTCCATATGCGCCTCGTGGTACGAGTCCAGCGACCCGACGTCGCGCCAGTACGACCGGTCGCGGTCGAGGGCGCCCGGTACGTCGTTCTCCTGGAAGTCGTACACACCTGCCTTGCCCTCGGCAACGAGCATCGGGACGATGTCGCCGCCCATGTCGTGCCGGGAGGCCGGATTGGCGGCGTCCTTGCGCAGCGCCTCGACCAGGACGTCCCGGCTGAATACGTAGTTGCCCATCGAGGCAAAGGTCTCGTCCGGCGAGTCGGGCAGCCCGGGCGGATCGGCCGGCTTCTCCAGGAACTCGTCGATGGCGTGCCCGTCCGCACCGGTCTTGATCACGCCGAACTCGGTGGCCTCGGCCCGCGGCACCCGGATCCCGGCCACGGTCACGCCGTTCCCGCGCTCGATATGCGCGGCGACCATCTGCGACGCGTCCATCCGGTACACGTGGTCGGCGCCGAAGACCACGATGTACTCCGGGTCCGCGTCCTTGATCAGGTTCATCGACTGGTAGATCGCGTCCGCGCTGCCCTGGTACCACTGCGGGCCGAGCCGCTGCTGGGCCGGGACGCAGGTCACGTAGTTGCCGAGCAGCGTCGACATCCGCCAGGTCAGCGTGACGTGCCGGTCGAGCGAATGCGATTTGTACTGGGTGAGCACACAGAGATTTCGATAGCCGGCATTGACCAAATTCGAAAGCACGAAGTCGATCAGGCGATAACTCCCGCCGAACGGCACGGCCGGTTTGGCCCGGTCCGCCGTCAGCGGCATCAACCGCTTGCCCTCACCACCGGCCAGCACGATTCCGAGAACTCTGGGCGCCTTTGCCATGTCCGCACCTTAGCTCCGAGAACCCTCGTGCATAAGCGCTTGCGAGTGTCGCGACACTGTAAAGATGCCGATCCTCGTCGTACCGACCACTGCCGTTCACCGATCGTTTCTCGCGGCCTGGGACGAGCTCGGTCCGGATCATGAGCGCTGGATGGGTGCGAAGTCGATCGCGGCCGACGACGAGGAGTGGAACCGGCAGCAGGCGGCCGACCCGGCGGAGTTCCACCGGCTGGTCGAGGCGATCAAGGCCGAGGCGGATCCGGCGACCGAGCTGCCGCCGGGGCTCGTGCACCAGACCGTGCTGTGGTTCGTCGACGGGATCGAGTTCCTCGGCCGGCTGTCGATCCGGCACTGGCTCACTCCGGCCCTGCTCGAGGTGGCCGGCCACATCGGGTACTGCGTCCGCCCGTCCGCGCGCCGGCACGGATACGCGACCCAGATGCTGACCCAGTCGCTCCCGATCGCGGCCGCCCTCGACATCGAGCCGGCCCTGGTCACCTGCGACACCGGCAACGTCGGCTCGCGCAAGGTGATCGAGGCGGCCGGCGGCGAATTGGAAGACGAACGACACGGAAAGCTGCGGTTCTGGGTGCCGACACACCTGGATTGATGACCTATCGTCGGGCGCATGAAGGTCGCCATCCTGACGCGTGAGTACCCACCGGACGTGTACGGCGGGGCGGGGGTGCACGTGGACTTCCTGGTCCGCGAGCTCCGTCGGCTGGTCGACGTGGACGTGCAGTGCATGGGCGAGCCCCGGCCGGGCGCGACCGCGCACTCCGAGGACGACCCGCGGATGCCGGGCGCGAACGCCGCGCTGCGCATCCTGTCCACGGACCTCACGATGACGGCCGCGGTCGGCGACGCCCAGCTCGTGCACTCCCACACCTGGTACGCGAACATGGCCGGCCACTGGGCCAAGCTGCTGTACGGCGTACCGCATGTGGTGACCGCGCATTCGCTCGAGCCGCGCCGCCCGTGGAAGGCCGAGCAGCTCGGCGGCGGGTACCGGCTGTCGAGTTGGGCCGAGAAGACGGCGTACGAGGCGGCCGACGCGGTTGTCGCGGTGAGCCGCGGGATGCGGGACGACGTACTCGACTGCTATCCCTCGATCGACCCGGCGAAGGTGCACGTGATCTCGAACGGGATCGACGCCGACTTCTACCACCCGGACCCGTCGACGCATGTCCTCGAGCGACTGGGTGTCGACCTGAACCGTCCGTACGTGACGTTCGTCGGCCGGATCACCCGGCAGAAGGGCGTACCGCACCTGCTTCGCGCCGGCCTGCGCCTCGACCCGTCTGTGCAGCTCGTCCTGCTGGCCGGCGCAGCCGACACGGTCGAACTGAAGGCGGAGACCGACGCGCTGATCGACGACCTCAAGCTGGCGCGGGACGGCGTGTTCGTGGTCTCCGAGATGCTGCCGCGGGAAGAGGTTCGGCAGGTCCTCACGCATGCGCTGGCGTTCTGCTGCCCGTCGATCTACGAGCCGCTCGGCATCGTGAACCTGGAGGCGATGGCCTGCGAGACCGCCGTGGTCGCGAGCGCGGTCGGCGGCATCCCCGAGGTCGTCGACGACGGCGTGACCGGCACGCTCGTCCCGTACGACGAGAACGACACCGACGCCTTCGAACGCGGCCTCGCCGACGGGATCAACGCGCTCGTCGACAACCCGGCGCGCGCGGACGAGATGGGTAAGGCCGGCCGGGAGCGGGCGGTGTCGCAGTTCGGCTGGGACGCCGTCGCGGACCGGACCGTGCAGCTGTACACGAGCCTGCTCGGGTAGGAGAAACCCCACCCCGGTACGGGGCTTCGCACCATTCTTCGGCTGCCGCGGCGGGAGTTGGGTTGAGGTATGACTTCTCGCCTGACAAAGACCGTCGCCGCGACGCTGGCGACCGCTGCTCTGCTCACGTTCCCGTTGTCGGCGTTCGGCGCCGTCAGTCAGCCGACGCTGTCCGAAGCTGCCGTCTCCAGCGTCCACGCTCCTCGTGGTTCGCTGGTCTCGGCGGTACCGGTCGCGCAGTTGACCGCGGCTCAGCTGAACGCTGCATCCGCCGACTTCCCCGGCACACCAGCTGCGACGTACGGCGTCACGGCGTACCGCTTGATCTATCGGACGGTCGACCACAACGGGCGGCCGACGACCGCGAGCGGCATCGTCGTACTGCCGGACGGACGTCGGGGTGCGCTGACCGTCGCGGAGTACCTGCACGGGACCAATCCCACGAAGGCCGCTGCTGCGTCAGTGGACGACACCTCGACCGATCGCCTCGTCACGGCTCTGTTCGCGGGGCAAGGGCTGGTCGGCGTTGCTCCGGACTACCTCGGTCTCGGGCTCGGGCCGGGCAAGCCGCCGTACGTCGACACCAAGACCGAAACGAGCTCATCGGGCGATTTGTTGCTCGCCGCACGGACCTTCGCGGCCAAGCACGGCGTCGCACTGAAGCGGGACGTGCTGCTCACGGGCTTCTCGCAGGGCGGCCGTGCGTCGGTCGCGCTCGGCCACGCGCTGAGCCGCGGTGAGTTCGGCTCGTTCCGCCTCGGCGCGATCCAGGCCGTCGCGGGACCGTACGACCTGCTCGGCAGCGAGCTCCCGGCGGTCTTCACCGGCGGCGTCCTGCCGCCGACAGCGACGTTCTACCTCGGCTACCTCGTGACCGCGTGGAACCGGACCGTCGGACTGTACGACGATCCGCGCGAGGTGTTCCGGGCGCCGTACGCCGCGACAGTCGAGGGCCTCTTCGACGGCACGCACTCCGATGAGGAGATCGTTGCCGCGCTCCCGGACTCGCCGGAGAAGCTGTTCACGCCGGCGTTCATCAAGCAGCTGCAGCACCCGACCGGCCGGCTGCTCCGGGCTCTTCGTGCGGCCGACCAGGTCTGCGACTGGACGCCGCGGGTGCCGGTGCACCTCTACAGCGGCACGAAGGACACCGACGTGGTGGCCGCCAACGCCGACGCATGCGCCGCTTCACTGCGAGCCCACGGCGCCGACGTGACCGTCCACAGCATGGGTCCCGTCGATCACACCGGTACGGCGTACGCGGCGTACCCGAGGATCATCCGCGCGTTCAGCCGGTGGGCTTGAGCCAGCCGATGCGTAGTTCGTCCGCGGCCGGACGGTAGATCCGGATGAGCTCGGCGCGCTCGGGATCGTCATCGGGCAGGTCGTTTGCGAGAGCGGCCTGCGCGGCGACGGTCTGCGGGCGGGCACCGAGCGCGGCGCGCAGGTGGAGGGAGCGACGCAGCATCGCGATCCCCTCGGCCGGCTCCTTCAGGTGCGCGAGGTGCCGGATGATGTAGGACTCGAAGAAGCCGTCGCCGTACTTCGTCGCGATCTCGAGCGCCGTCTCGTACCGCGCAACGGCGCCGGCCGAGTCCTCGTCGATGTTGTCGAGCAAGACACCCCAGTGGTACTCCGCCCAGCCGCGCTGCAACTCGTCGCCGCTCTGTGTCGCCGCGCGGTACGCCGCCTCGGACACAGCGCGGTCGTCGGGCCGGGGATCGCGCTGGAACAGCAGCCGGCTGTAGGCGAGCCGTCCGGTGAGCAACTGCGCGGTCCACGACGCGGGATCGAGCGCCGCGACCGCCTTCTCGGCCTCGTCGTGCCCCTCGATCCGGAAGAACCAGCCGTCAACCGCGATCTCGGCCCGCAGCTCGGGATCGCCGTCCGGGCCCAGTACGGCGAGCGCGGCATCCCACTCCCCCAGCACGAACAGGCGGCGAGCTGTGTAGGTGTCATCAGCTATCATGACGCCTACGCTAGATTCCGACGATGTAGGTGGTCAAGTGGAATACGGTGACTACATTGGCAACGTGACGCGGCTGGCCGTTGAGCTGGCCAACACCGGCACGCTCGATCAGGACGGTGAGCTGGTCGCCGCGTTCTTCGCCGAGCACGAGATCGCTCCGCCGGCCGACGGGGATTTCAGCGACCTGCCGGACCTCGTGCGTACGGCGCTGGCGCAGACGGTCGACGGCGACGCGCCCGACGCCGTACATCGGCTGCTGCGCGAATACCCGCCGGACATGCACCTGTCCGACCACGACGGTCTCGGCTGGCACGTCCACTTCGGCCGCAACGGGACTCCCGCCAAGCGTTGGGTCGGCCAACTGATCGCCGCCAAGCTCGCCCTGATCGCGGCCGGGGATCCGTCGGTGACGCTCGGGCGCTGCGCAGCGGCCGGATGCGGCAACTACTTCGTGGACCAGTCGCGGAACCGGACGCGCCGGTTCTGCTCCAACGCGTGCGCGAGCCGTACGACGGTTGCGGCGTACCGGGCCCGGAAGGGCTCTTAGTCCTTCGGGCTGGGCTGCGGCAGCTCGTGGTTGGGTGCGATGAGGCTGCCGAGCAGGGCCAGCGACTCGACATCGCGCGATCCCGGTACGGCGTGGAAGACGACGAGGGTCATGCCGTCGGTCCCGCCGATCGTCAGCTTGTCGGAGCGGAGATCGAGGTCGCCGACCTCGGGATGGGTCAGCTGGCTGAGCCGGCCCTTGCGCGGGCGGACGTCGTGCCGTGCCCACAGTTGCCGGAAGCGTTCGCTCCGCACGGACAGGTCGCCGACCAGCTCCTTCAGCCGCGGGTCGTTGACGTTCGGGCCGAGTTCGGTGCGGAGGATCGCGACACCTTCCTCGGTCAGGTCGTCCCAGTCGCGGCGCAGCTCACGTTCGCGAGGGTCGAGCAGGACCGCGGAGAGCAGGTTCACGCCGACGACGTAGTTCGGGGAGAGTGCGGCGCAGAGCGGGTTGACCGCGAGGCAGTCCGTGTACTTGTTCTGCACGTACGCCGGGTGGTTCGGCAGGCCGTCGATCAGCTCGACGATGCTGTCCGGGACCTTCTCGCCGGTCCGTCGTGCAGCCGGCCGTTCCTGGGCGAGACCGCGCAGGTAGGCGGTCGCGTCGGCGTCCAGCCGCAGTACCTCGGCGAGCGCGTCGAGGACCTGCATCGACGGGTTGCGGTCGCGGCCCTGCTCCAGCCGGAGGTAGTAGTCCGAGCTGATGCCGGCCAGCATCGCGACCTCCTCGCGCCGCAGCCCGGGCACGCGGCGCAGGCCGATGCTCCGGATGCCGACGTCCTCGGGCTTGACCTGCTCGCGCCTCGCCCGGAGGTAGTCGCCCAGCGCGTTCGTACTCTCCATGGCTCCCACGGTAGACCGGACCCCACTCGCGTGCCTGGGTCCTGTCACTACCAGGAACAGCGGGGCACTCCCTGTTCTAGATGCGCCGGGCAACAGTAGAGACATGACCAACTCAACCATCACCCTCGCCGACGACCTCACCATCACCCGGATGGGGTACGGCGCCATGCAGCTCGCAGGCCCGGGCGTCTTCGGCCCGCCGAAGGATCGCGACCAGGCCATCGCCGTACTGCGGGAAGCGGTCGACCTCGGCGTCACGCATATCGACACCAGCGACTTCTACGGCCCGGTCGTCGTGAACGAGCTGATCAAGGAGGCGCTGTATCCGTACCCGGCCGGCCTGCACCTGGTGACCAAGGTCGGCGCCCGGCGCGGCGACGACGGCTCGTGGAACATCTCGCAGGATCCGGACGACCTGAAGGCGCAGGTCCACGAGAACCTCGAGCACCTGGGCCTCGACGTACTCGACGTGGTCAACCTCCGCACGCCCGCCCATGACGGCGGCAGCGAGGAGCCGATCGCGAAGGCGTTCACAGCTCTGGTCGAACTACAGCAGGAAGGGCTGATCAAGCACCTAGGGCTGAGCGGCGTCACGATCACCCAGATCCGCGAGGCCCAGGCGATCGCGCCGATCGTCACGGTCCAGAACCTGTACAACCTGGTCCGCCGCGATGACGACGATGTGGTCGACTACACGGCCGAACACACCATCGCGTTCGCCTCGTTCTTCCCGCTGGGCGGATTCACGCCGCTCCAGTCCGAGACCCTCGCGAAGGTCGCCTCGCGGTTGCGCGCGACGCCGCAGCAGGTCGCTCTCGCGTGGCTGCTGCAGCGCTCGTCGACCAGCGTCGTCATCCCCGGTACGTCGTCACTCGACCACCTGCGCGAGAACATCGCGGCCCGCGACCTGACCCTGCCGGCCGACGCCGTCGCGGAACTCGACGCCATCGGCCGGAGCTAGCTCAGCCGATCCCAGCGGTTGGCTGGTCGCCGGTCAGCCAGGTCGTGAGCAGGCGGGCGCCCGCGCCGGTCGCGCCCACGGAGTACTCGAACCGGTCGGCCGGGGACTCGGCGATCGACGAGAGGTCGAGGTGCGCCCACGGGATGTCACCCGCGAACGCCTTCAGGAACAGGGCTGCGGTGATCGAGCCCGGCCCCTTCGAGCTGTTCACCGAGTCGGCGATCGGGGTGGAGATCAGGTCCTCGTACTCCGGCGGCAGCGGCATCCGCCAGACCTCTTCGCCGGAGATCCGGCCGGCGTCGGCGAGGTTGTCCGCCAGCGCGTCGTCGGTCGAGAACATCCCGCCGTACAGCATCGCGCCGAGCGACACCTTGATCGCGCCGGTCAGCGTGGCGACGTCGACCAGGACGTCCGGCTTCAGCTCCTTGACGGCGTACGCGAGACCGTCCGCCATCACCAGCCGGCCCTCGGCGTCGGTGTTCTTCACCTCGGTGGTCCGGCCGCCGTAGTGGCGGATCACGTCGTCCGGACGGTACGACGAACCGGACGGCATGTTCTCCGCGGAGCAGACGAGCCCCGTCACCCGGACGTTCGCGCCGAGCTCACGCAGCGCCGACATCGTCGCGATCACCGAACCGCCACCGGTCATGTCGCGCTTCATCGACACCATGCCCTCGCGCGGCTTCAGCGACAGGCCGCCGGTGTCGTACGTGATGCCCTTGCCGACCAGCACGACGTACGGCGTCTTCTTCGTCGCACCGGCGGGCACGTAGTCGAGGCGGATGAACCGCGGCGGCCGGGTGGAGCCCTGACCGACCGCGAGGATGCCGCCGAAACCTTCCTCGGCAAGCCGCTTCTCGTCCCAGACCTCCACCTCGAGGCCGGTCGCTCCGGCCACCTCGATGGCCCGCGCGGCCATCCACGCCGGGTCCTTCTCGTTCGACGGCGTGATCGCGAGCTGCCGCGCGAGCCAACCGGTCCGGCCGACGACGACGCCGCGGTCGACGACCGGCTGGCGGGCTTCCGGCGTACCGTCGGTCAGCGTGACCTTGCCGACCGCGGGCTTGCCCGGGTCGACCGTCTTCTGGGTGTACGAGAACGAGCCGAGAACGACGCCCTCGGCGAACGCCTGCAGCGCCGCGTCATCGATGCCCTCGGCAACGACTGTGGTGAGCTCATCCTTGCCGCGACCGAACCGGGCGACCGCCGCACCGGCGTGTCGCAGGTCCTTGGCGCTGCCGTCGCCGGCGCCGACCAGCACGATCTCGGCCACCTCGCCGGCCAGCAGCGGGTACGCCGCGACCGCGCCGGCGGACGGGCTGAAGCCGGTCTCCTGCTGTACTTCGAGCAATCGGTCGAGGTCGACGCCGAGTCGCTCGCCGGCCTCCTTCGCGGCGGCCGGCAGACCGCTCTCGTCACCGACGACGATCACCCAGGTCGGGGAACCGTGCACCGGCAGACCGGGCTGCCAGGCGACGCCCGGGAGGCTGGGAAAGGGGGACGAACTGCTGCTGCGGCGAGCCACTAGGAGGACCTCACTGAAGTTTGATCACAATAGGGTGCAACCGTAACGACCCCGGCCGGTGCCGGAAACAGCACCCACCGGGGTCGCAGGATTGTCAGAGGAGTGCGAGGCCATGTCCCGGCACCCCGGGGAGAACCTGGTCAGCCGACGACAGCCTTGAGCGCGTTCCCGAGCTCGGTCGCTTCGTCCGCGTTGAGCTCGACGACGAGCCGGCCGCCGCCCTCGAGCGGAACCCGCATCACGATCCCGCGGCCCTCCTTGGTGACCTCGAGCGGACCATCGCCCGTCCGCGGCTTCATCGCCGCCATGCGCGCACCCCTTCCCAGTGTCGGTGTTGAGCGACGACACCGCGCGGGGAACCGTCGCCGGCGCCGTTGCGGTGATGCGCCGTCGGCGCGTATCGCAGTGTGTATCAGACCCCATTATTCCCGATCCCAGGCCAGAGCCGTGCACCATACGGCAGACTCGAGTCTTGTGCACGCCCGTTCAGCCCTCTTCGACCTGTACGGCGACCACCTGCGCGCGCGTGGCGCGCGCGCCCCGGTCGCGGCCCTGGTCCAGCTGCTCGCGCCGCTCGGCGTCCATCCGCCGGCGGTGCGGACCGCCGTGTCGCGGATGGTCCGGCAGGGCTGGCTGGAGCCGGTCCGGATCGAGGGACAACCCGGGTACGCGTTGACGTCCCGGGCGCGTCGCCGGCTCGACGACGCCGCCGCCCGGATCTACCGGACCGCCCCGGACGGCACGCCGGTGGTCACCGGTTCCGAGGGGCCGGGCGACTGGGACCGGCACTGGCATCTGGGCATCCTGCGCGAGGTGCCGAACGCGCGTCGCCGCGAGCAGCTCGCGAGCCAACTCGCCTTCCTGGGTTGGGCTCCGCTGTCCGACGGCGCCTGGGTCGGGCTGCGCAACGACACTGAGGTCGACCAGATTCTCGGCATGGAAGGGATCGCCGCGGACCGGTTCCGCGCGCCGGTCGACGACGGCGCCGTGGAGTTCGCCCGGCGGGTCTGGAAACTGGACGAGCTCGGCGCGTCGTACGACGCCTGGCTGATCGAGGCGAAGTCGCTGGTCGACGAGGCCGGCGACGGCGGGGGTGACGAGCAGGCCTTTGCGGTCCGGTCGGAGCTGGTGCACGAGTGGCGCAAGTTCCTGTTCCGCGACCCGGGGCTGCCGGACGAGCTGCTGCCCGATGACTGGGCCGGCACCAGGGCGGCCGAGTTCTTCGATTTCCACGCCGAACGACTGGGCCCCGCGGCCGGGCGTTTCGTCGACAACTGCCTGACACTGCACTGAAATTTTCACCGACAGTCAAGGAGCTGACCACGATGAGTGACTCCGTTGTGTACGCCGTCTCGGACGGCGTGGCCACCATCACCCTGAACCGGCCGGACGCGATGAACTCGCTCGACACGCCGACGAAGGTCCTGCTCCGGGACACCATCCAGACGGCCGCCGACGACCCCGCCGTACGCGTCGTCGTACTGACCGGGACCGGGCGGGCGTTCTGCGTCGGGCAGGACCTGAAGGAGCACATCGGGCTGCTGCAGGCCAACGACGAGGCCGCGCTGTGGAGCACAGTGCCGGACCACTACGCGCCGATCGCGCTCGCCCTCACCGAGATGCCGAAACCGGTGATCGCGGCGGTCAACGGTGTGGCGGCCGGCGCCGGCGCGTCGATGGCGTTCGCCTGCGACTTCCGCGTGGTGGCCGACACCGCGGGGTTCAACCTCGCCTTCACCGGCATCGCGCTGTCCTGCGACACGGGCATCTCCTGGACGCTCCCCCGGCTCATCGGGCGGGCGAAGGCTCTGGAGTTGCTGTACTTCCCGCGCACCATCCCCGCGGCCGAATCGCTTGACCTCGGCCTGGCGACCTCGGTCGTCCCTGCCTTGGAGCTGGAGACCACCGTCGCCGCGCTCGCCGGGAAGCTCGCCAAGGGGCCGACGGTTGCCTACGGCGCCGTCCGTCAGTCGGTGAACTACTCGGCCACCCACACGCTGGCCGAGTCGCTGGCGTTCGAGGCGGGTCAGATGCAGCTGACCGGCGGGACCGAGGACCACCACAACGCGGTCGCGTCGTTCGTCGCGAAGGAGAAGCCCACCTTCAACGGCCGATGAGCAGGGTCTTGTAATCGTTTACGTAAGCGATTACAACGTGAGCTGTGAGGAAACTGCTGCTGCCTGCCCTGACCGCCGCCACGCTGATCGGGAGCTTCGTCGTGCCTGGGTCCAACGCCGCGCCTGCTGCGCCTGCTATTGAGCCAGGAGTGATCAAGTCCGCCGCCGCGCGGTCCGCAACGCTCGGCGAGGACATCAACTACAACGTCTACCTGCCGGCCGGGTACGACGCGTCCACCCGCCGCTACCCGGTCGTCTACCTGCTGCACGGGCGCGGGGACTCGATGAGCGCCTGGACGCAGGTGAAGAGCCGGCTCGACGAGTTGATCGGGACCGGTCAGATCCCGCCGACGATCGCGATCATGCCCGACGCGCCGTGGAGCAGCCGGGCGAGCTGGTACGTCGACTCGGCGTACAAAGGCGCCGACCCCGGGCGGCCGGTGGAGACGGCGTTCTTCCGCGACTTCGTGCCGAAGATCGACGCGACGTACCGGACGATCGCGGACCGGAGCGGGCGGGCGATCGCCGGCTACTCGATGGGCGGCGCGGGTGCGCTGCGGTACTCGCTGGCGCACCCCGAGGTCTTCGGTGCGGCGATCGCGTTGAGCCCGGCGGTGTACTTCCCGTTGCCGCCGGCCGATTCGAGCACCCGCGATTTCGGTGCCTTCGGCAAGGGTAAGGATCCGTTCGTCGAGTCGACGTACCTGAAGCTGAACTGGCCGGCGACGCTGAAGTCGTTCTCGGCGACCGGGCTGAAGTCGCACCTGTACATCGCGGTCGGCGACGACGAGTACAAGAACCCGAAGCCGATCGACGCGACCCACGACCTCGACTTCGAGGCGCATGTCGTGTTCAACCAGGCGTCCCGGGTGCCGAACCTGACGTCGGAGTTCCGCGTCGTCAACGGCGGACACGACTGGGACGTGTGGGGGCCGACGTTCGCCGAAGGCGCGAAGTACATCTTCCAGTACATCGGCAAGCCGCCGGCCGTCCCGATGCAGGCCGCGATCACCGGTACGGCGGGCGACGACCGCGCCGGCGGGATCGCGACTGATGCCTCGGGCAACGTTTATCAGGCGGTCGCGGCGGCGGGTGCGCTGGACGGTCAGCCGTACGCGGGCGGGACGGACGTCGCTCTGGTCAAGTACCGGGCGGACGGCTCGCGGGAGTGGACGCGCTCGCTCGGGACGAGTGGCACGGAACGGGCGTACGGCGTTGCTGTCGACGCGGACGGGCGCGTCGTGGTGACCGGGTACACGAACGGCGATCTGGACGGCAAGCATGCCGGAAACGCTACGGACGATGGGTTTGTGGCGCAGTACGACGCCGACGGGAATCGGCGGTGGCTGACGCAGTTCGGCGTACCGGGGGTGGCGGATCGCAGCTACTCGGTGAGTGTGTCCGGGACCGATGTCTATGTCGGCGGCTACACGAAGGGCGCGTTGGACGGGGCGAACCAGGGCGACAAGGATGTGTTCGTCGCTCGGCTTGACGGTGACGGGCGGCTGGTGTGGTTGCGGCAGACCGGAGGAGCGGGCGAGGACAAGGGGATGGCGGTCGCTGTCTCGGATGGTTCGGTGTATCTGGGTGGAATGATCGCCGGCGACGGCGGTGTGGACGGTCTGCTCGCCCGCTATTCGACGGACGGCACTCCGATGTGGGTGAAGCAGGTCGGCACGTCTGCGGCGGACGAGGTGTGGGCGCTGGCCGCGGACCCTGCCGGTGGTGTGTATCTCGCCGGCTACACGGCAGGTGACTTCGCCGGAACGCTCAACGGCGACAAGGATTTCCTGGTCGCCCGCGCCGATTCCGACGGCAACCTGACCTGGCGCGACCAGCTCGGCACGTCCACCAACGACAAGGCCGCCGCTGTGGCAGTCGACCCCGCCGGCAACCTCTATGTCGCAGGCTTCACCGACGGCGCGTTGGAGACGCCGCTCGGCAAGTTCGACGGCGTGCTGACGAAGTACTCGCCTGAGCACACACGCAGTTGGACCCGCCAGTTCGGTACTGCGGACGACGACGCGGCGGACGCCTTCGCCGAAGCGAATCTCTACCTCATCGCTACCCCGACGGGCACCCAACTGAGTGGGCTGACCGGAACGGATGTGTTCCGGACAGCCTTCACTTCAGACGGCTCGAACAACCTGCCGTAGAACGTTTGGTGGGCTCCCAGACCGCGTTCCGGCCGGGCGAGTCACGGCCGGACAACCACCTGACAGTCGGGGAGCCCGTTGAACACCTCATCACGTTCAGTGCCCGGTGCACAACTCGTTCAGCCGTTTGTGTTTGCGTTTCGCCAAAGAGCCTTTTGCAGATGCAGAAGGCAGCTGCACGTGCACGAGATTTACCGGGCTATACAGGTCTTCAAGTGGTCGTTCACGATGCCGGTGGCCTGCATCAACGCGTACGCCGTGGTCGGTCCGACGAAGACGAATCCCTTCTTCTTCAGGGCCTTCGACATCGCCACGGACTCGGGTGTGGTGGCCGGTACGTCGGCGAACGTCCTGGGTGCCTTGTGCTTGGCCGGCCTGAACGACCAGAGCAGCTCGGTGAACTCGCCGTCGTCCAGCTCCAGCAGTGCGCGGGCGTTGTTGATCGTCGCGTTGATCTTGAGCCGGTTGCGGACGATGCCGGGATCGGCCATCAGCCGGTCGAAGTCGGCCTGGTCGTACTTCGCGATCGCCTCCGGGTCGAAGTGGGCGAACGCAGTACGGAAGTTCTCGCGTTTGCGGAGGATCGTGATCCACGACAGCCCGGACTGGAACCCTTCGAGCGTCATCCGCTCGAACAGGCCGACATCGGTGCGGATCTCCTTGCCCCACTCGGTGTCGTGATACTCGATGTACTCCGGTGCGGAGGTCGCCCAACCGCAGCGCGGCTGCCTGTCCGGGCCGATCACGGTCATGCGCCGACCTCGCGGGTCAGGCGGTGGAGGGAGACCCGCATCATCAGCTCGAAGGCTGGTCGGGCCACGGTCCAGCCGAGTCGGCCGAGCGGCGGGTCGACGTCCTCTTCCCAGGTGAAGACGCTGCCGGAGGAGACCGGCGCGATCGTGAACGTGCCGGTGCCCCGGACGATCTTGCCGAGATGCTTCACCGTGCACTCGCGCGGCGGATCCCAGTGTGTGATGACCATGTCGTCAGTGAACCCGATGCCACCGACAGAAGTCCGCGCGGCGACCCCACCGCCGACACCGATGCCGTCGTTCTCAGTTCCCCAGACGCGGGTCAGCAACATCCAGCGCGACTGCCGGTCCCAGTCCATCACGACGTCCCAGGCGGCCTCCGGCGACAGCCGCAGCACGACCGACGCCTCCGCGTGACAACTCCCCGTCCCGTTCATCAGCTCGGCCGCTGATAAGCGCCTTCCCCTTCTTGATCCGCCGGCGGCCAGAACTGCCACCCCTCCCCCTCCCCGTGCTGCCCACCCTGCTGCGTGCCGGACTGCTGCGTGCCGGACTGCTGCGTGCCGGACTGCGGATGGGCGGACTGCTGCGGGCCGGGCTGCGGATGGGCGGACTGCTGCTGCGAGGACTGCCGCTGTGAGGACTGCCACGAGTCGGGCTGCTCCTGCGGAGCGGGCGCCTGCTGCTGGGCCTGTTGCTGGGCAGCGGGCTGCTGAGCTGGGGCCTGCTGCTCCCGGACGACGTACTGCTCCTGTTGCGTCCAGTGCTGTGCGGGAGCGGCCGGCTCGTGCTCCACGTCAGCCGACTCCGGCGGCGGCATCTGCGTCCAGTGCTGCGCCGGACCGGCCTGCTCGGCCGGCACCGGCTGCGCGTCAGCTGACTGCGGGGCGGCTGGCTGCAGGTCGGCTGACTGCTGGGGCGACTGCTGCGGCGGCGACTGCGGCGGCGACTGCTGCTGGGCTGACTCCTGCGCGCCGGCTGGCGGCGTCTGCTCCTGCGGTGACTGCTGGGCGGCGGCTTGCGGCGGCTGCTGCTCCTCCGGCTGCTGGGGGAACTGAGGTGTAGCGGGCGTCCGGCGTGGAGTGACCGGTTGGGACTGAGCTTCCAGGACGGCTCGGGCCTCGGCCTGGAGCCGTTCGTACTCGTCGGCGGCCGCTTCATGCCTCGTCCGCGGCAGCTCGGACGTCTCCGGCTCGTCATCGTCCGCCACCGCAGACTCAGTCGGCGGCTCGGCAGGAGCCACCGGGACAGCGACCTGCGGCACCTCCGCGGTCGAGTCCTTCGGTTCCTCCTTCGACGGCTCACCGGCCGGAAAGTCCCCGCCGACCATGATCGGCTGATGCGGCCCGGTGTCCTCGAACTCGGACGCGTCGTACCGCGACTTGGACGTGAACCCGGCGCCCTCCGGCGCATCCACGATCGGCGCCACCGCTCGCTCGAGATCCGCGATCCGGCGGTCCCGCTCAGCGACCTCTTTCGCGACCCGTTCGAGCAGCGTGTCGACCTCGTCCATCCGGTAGCCGCGCACCCCGACCGCGAACCGCGCCGACTCGATATCCGTCGACGTCAGCACCTGCCGTGCGGGCACGGTCATGTCGGGCCGGTCGTCGTACGCCGTGCTCATGGCACCCCAACGACCCGAGGCCACTACCGCGACAGCCCCGATCAACACCACGACGATCAGCCCGAAGAACCACATCACGGGTCCGATCGTGCCATGCCGTCCGAGTCAACCGAACCATCACCCGGGATTTCAGCTCCCGTCGGACCCCAGCCGGCGCGCCTTCGCGGAGGTGCTGTCGACGTCCTCCGCAGCCACCTCGGCGGCTTCCTGGGCCGCGGCGTCGGCGAGCTCGCCCGCCTTCATGATGTAGCTGATCGCCTCGTCGACGTCGTCGGTGACCGTGAACATGTCCAGATCGGCGGCCGAGATCTTGCCGTCCGCGAGCATCGTGCTCCGCAGCCAGTCGACCAGGCCGCCCCAGTACGCCGTACCGAACAGCACGACCGGGAACGACGTGACCTTGCGCGTCTGCGCCAGCGTGAGCGCCTCGAACAGCTCGTCCAGCGTGCCGAACCCGCCCGGCATCACCACGAACCCCTGGGCGTACTTCACGAACATCGTCTTGCGGGTGAAGAAGTACCGGAAGTTCATCCCGATATCGACCCACTCGTTCAGCCCGTTCTCGAAGGGCAGCTCGATGCCGAGCCCGACCGACACGCCGCCGGCCTCGGACGCACCCTTGTTCGCGGCCTCCATCACGCCCGGTCCGCCGCCGGTGATGACGGCGTACCCGGCCGCGACGAGCTTCCGCCCGCACTCCTCGGCCGCGGCGTACATCGGATCGTCAGGCTTCGTCCGCGCCGAGCCGAACACGCTGATAGCGGACCCGAGCTCGGCCAGCATGCCGAAACCCTCGATGAACTCCGACTGGATCCGCAGCACCCGCCACGGGTCGGTGTGCACCCAGTCCGACGGTCCGCGGCTGTCCAGCAGCCGCTGCTCGGAGGTGGAGTGCTGCACCTGCTTGCGCCGCATCACGATCGGCCCGCGCTGCTGCTGGCCGACGGGACGGTCGGGGTGGATCGATGGTTCTGACATACGTCCAGATTATGGCCTGACCGGTAACGCCGACGGCTCAGGCGCGGCCCGTCAACCAACTCCTCAACCGCTGTTCACACAGCTCGATCTCGGCCTCGGGCACGAATTCGTCCTGCTTGTGCGCGTACAGCGGGTCACCAGGACCGTAGTTCACCGCCGGTACGCCGAGCAGCGTGAACCGCGCCACGTCCGTCCACCCGAACTTCGGCTGCGGCTCTCCCCCGACCACCTGCAGGAACGCCGCCGCGGCCGGCCGCTCCAGCCCCGGCAGCCCGCCCGGGGCCGAGTCCCTCACGACGACGTCGTACCCCTGGAACACCTCACGCAGGTGCGCCTCGGCCTCAGCCTCGGACCGGTTGGGCGCGAAGCGGTAGTTGATCGTCACCGTGCACAGATCCGGTACGACGTTCCCGGCGACGCCACCCGTGATCGCGACCGCGTTCAGCCCCTCGCGGTACTCAAGCCCGTCGATCGGCACCCGTCGCGGTTCGTACGCCGTCAGCCGGGCCAGCACCTCGCCCGCGGCGTGGATCGCGTTCGACCCCATCCACGACCGGGCCGAGTGCGCGCGCTCGCCACGGGTGGTGACCTCGATCCGCATCGTGCCCTGGCAGCCGGCCTCGACGACGGCGTTCGACGGCTCCATCACGACCGCGAACACGCCCTCGAGCAGCTCCGGGTTCGACCGGGTCAGCTTGAACAGGCCGTTGCGCTCGGCCTCGATCTCTTCGCAGTCGTAGAAGACGTAGGTGACGTCCCGGTTCGGCTCGTCCAGCGTCGCCGCGAGCCGGAGCGCGACCGCGACACCGCCCTTCATGTCGCAGGCGCCGAGCCCGTGGATCAGGCCGTCGGCGCGGCGGGCCGGGAGGTTGTCGTTGAGCGGGACGGTGTCGAGGTGCCCGGCGATCACGACCCGCTCGTCCCGGCCGAGATCCGTCCGCGCGACCACGGTGTTCCCGTGCCGGAACACCTTCAGATGCCCGTACGCCGAGAGCGCCTTCTCGACCTTGTCCGCAAGCTTCTCCTCGGTCCCACTGACCGACGAGACGTTCACCAGGGCCTCGGTCAGGTCCGGACCGGATGCGGTGAGATCGAGCTTGGTCATTCGGACTCCTTTGGCGGCAGGAACACGCAGAACTCGTTGCCCTCGGGGTCGGCGCAGACGTGCCAGCCGATCTCGTCGTCCTTGGGCCGCAGCAGTGTCGCACCCGCGTCGAGCACCGGCTGCAGCGCGGGCGCGGTGACGTCCCAGTGCACGCGGTTCTTCGCGGTCTTGGGCTCGGGCACCGGCACGAAGACCCAGTACCGGAACGGCAGGCCGGGCACGTTCTCGAGCCAGAAGTACGGCGTACCGGGCCGACTCATGAAGTCGCCGCCGACCACGTCCGCCCACCACCGCGCCTGCTTCTCCGGCTCGGCCGAGTCGACGATCAACTCCATCAGCCGGTACGCCGGAACCGTCTCGCGGACGAATCCGCAGAACTCGCCGCCCTCGGGATCCGTCATCACCGTCCACGGCTGTTCCTCGGACTCCGGCGTCAGGACCTTCGCGCCCTCCCGCTCCAGGTGCTCGATCGAGCCGGTGATCACGTCGAGGTGGACCCGGTTCTTGACCGTCTTCGTCTCCGGGACCTTGCACATCCAGATCGTCTTCTCCGGGGCGTCACCGACCAGCACGTTCGGGTTGTCGGCGGGCGCGGTCAGGCCGATCACCCGCCCCCAGAACGCGGCCATCTCACTCGGCGACGACACGTCGACACACAAGTCCTTGAAACGCGCGATGGTCATGCCCGACAGGCTATCCGGAGTGCCGCTTCCGGTAGTGACGGTTCACCCGCTCCCGGTTACCGCAGGACGCCGAACACCACAGCTGCCGCGGATCCTCCTGCAGGAAGTACTTGACGCACCGAGCCGCCGGACACGCCCGCAACCGCCCCCGATCCGGCCCGGTCAAGAACTCGATCGCCGATCGCCCGACGGCACCCACCAACAACCCCTCCGCATCCGCCGTCACGCCGGCCCACTCCACTCGCGGCTCCTCGGCCTCCTCCCACACCAACCTCCGCTCCCCCAGCCGACCGGCAGCCCGATTGACCATCCGGAGCGCCGCGTCCACATCCATCAAGCGATCAGCATCAGCCTTACTGGGCGCTCCAGGCGCAACCGCCCTCGCAAACAACGCCCGCACCGCCCGCCGAATCCCCACAAGCTCGTCGCGCACGCGCCCGTCCCACTCGCCGTCACCCCCGACACGAAGGACGGAGGAGTGGGCCGCCGCCGCCGTCACTCGGCCGGAAGGGTCGGCCGCCGCGGCGGGCGACAGCGGCGCGGGGTGCCGGGCTTGGTTGGCCAGGGGTTGGCCGAGGATCTCGATGAGTTGCTTCTGGTGTTGTTCCAACCACGTGGCCGCCTCCGCAGGTGTCGCGAGGAGGTCCGCGATGCCGCCGTGACCGTCGTGCTTGATGGTCGCGGCGAGGGCGAAGGCCAGCGTGCTCATCCGGCGATTCTAATGGGATATTCCGTTGCTGCCATGTGAATACATCGCCTAGGGTCTCGAAGCGTGACCGACCTCCGCACCCGGCTGCGCGCCGTACCGACGCTGACCGGCACCCCACCCGCCTGGGATCCCGCACTTGCTCCCGAGACGCCGCACGAGCTGTTCGTCGACTGGCTGCTGACCGCGATCGACGCGCAGGCGCCCGAGCCGTGCGCGATGACCCTGTCCACGGTCCGCGCCGACGGCCGGCCGAACGGACGCGTCCTGATCCTCAAGAACGTGACCGATGACGGCTGGCAGTTCGCGTCGACGTCGACCAGCCGCAAGGGCGACGAGCTGGCAACCTCGCCGTACGCCGCTCTCACGTTCTACTGGATCCCGCTGGGACGGCAGGTCCGCATCCTCGGCACGGTCGCGGCCGCGGAGGCGGGTGAGTCGGCGGACGACTTCCTGCGCAGGCCGGAGGCAGCGCGCGCGGAGGCGCTGGTCGGGCGGCAGAGCGCCGTACTCGCGGATCCCGCCGATATCGACGTGGCGGTGAAGGAGCAGGCTGAGCGGATCGCCGCCGACCCCGGCCTGGTTGCGCCGAACTGGACGCTGTACACGTTGCGTGCGGAAGAGGTCGAGTTCTGGCAGGCCGACCCGGATCGCCGGCACACCCGCCTGCGGTACCGGCTGGAAGACCACTGGACAAAGGAGCTGTTGTGGCCCTGAACGAAGTACGCGCCACCGCCGAGCAACTGCTCGCGCTCGTCGCGGACCTGGACGACGCGACCGCACGCGGCGATTCGAACCTCCCCGGATGGTCCCGCGGTCACGTCATCACGCACATCGCGAACTTCTCCGAGGCGATGACCCGTCAGGTCGACGAGGCTCTCGCCGGCCGGCTCATCGAGGTGTACGACGGCGGCCGCCCGGCCCGCGAAGCAGCCATCGAGGCCGGCGCCGACCGCTCCGCCGCCGACCTCCGCACCCACCTCACCCAGGCCGTCACGACGCTGCTCGCCTCCTGGGACAAGGTCAGCCCCACCGACTGGCCCCTCCCGATCCTCCACCGCAACAGCAACCTCTCGGCCGGCCTCCAAGCCACCTGGCGAGAACTCACCATCCACACCTCGGACCTCAACCTGGGCGTCACTCCCGCCACCTGGTCCGAGGACTTCTGCCTCCACCTCCTGGACTTCCTCCGCCCCCGCACCCCCGACAACACCCACCTCATCCTCGAGTCCAAAACCACCACCTGGGAGAACGGCACCGGCGAAGAGGTCAAGCTGACCGGCGCCCTGACAGACCTAACCGCCTGGTACGCCGGCCGCCCCACCCCCGGCCCGATCACCGGCCCCGGTCCGGATCTCCTCCCCTGGCCGTGAATCAGCTGACGGTGAAGTCGTCGACCTGGATCCAGGTGTCGAGGTTGGGGCCGTTGAAGCCGGCGTAGACGGTTAGTTCGTGGGTGTTGGCTGGGACCTTCACCGTGACCTCGTGGTGGACGTAGCCGGTGCCGGCGCCGAACGTCGTACTGGCCAGGTCTGTGGTGCCGGCGCGGACGCCGAAGCGGCCCTGGTCGGGGGGGAGGTTGGCGGATGCGTTGATCCAGGCGCCGAAGGTGTAGGTCGCGCCGGGTGTGACCGGGACCGTTTGGTACAGGTCGCTGAAACCCGTGCAGGTGCAGCGGATCCAGCCGTTGTTGGCGCCTGAGTGTGCGAAGCCGAGGCCGCGGTCGACGCCGTTGGCCGCCGTACCCTCGAACAGCCACGCGGGCTTGCCGCCGCCGGTGCCTTCGAAGCCGCCGTCCGCGAGTTGCGATACGTATCGGACCGCCAGCTCGGACACCGTCGTGTACGAACGCGTCCCGCCCGGCAGCCCGATCACCCGCACGCCATCGGTCTCCTGCACCGGGAACGTGATCGTGTACGTCGTGTTCGCCCCGGCCGACGCGTCGCCCGGGTACGCCGGGGACACCGTCTGCGACCCGACCTCGACCCACTCGCCGTCCCGCTTCACCTGCACCCGCGGCCGGCCGGTGAAGTACCCACCCTCCGCCGACACCGCGCCCGACGTGAACTCGACGTTGTTGACCTTGTGCCGCGACGGCCACTCGTACCCCCACCACGACGCGCCCTTCACCTCGTCGTCGAAGTCGGACTCGCTGCCGGTCTTCGCGCCGTCGTTCATCAGCGCGAGGCTTCCGGACTGTGTCGACTTGGAGATGGCTACTGCACCCATCGTCGGTACAGCGAGATTGTCAGCTCCTGGCAGGTTGTCGGCGGGCGCGGTCGTCGACGGCGTGAGGACGAGTTTGCGCAGGTTGAAGTTGTAGACCGACGTACCGATTCCACCGCCGCCGCACGGGCACACGTTCGCCTGGATGTACATGGTGTTGCCGTCCGGCTGGACGAACTTCGACGGGATCGTCACGCCGTACCCGCCGTACTTCGACGTCGACCACGGGTAGCCGCCGAAGTCCTTGCTCATGAAGTGTTTCCACGGTCCCCACGGCGTCGGCGCCTCGTAGAACTCGAACGTGTACTCCGTCCAGGACGTGTAGACGTACCTCTTCTGCTTGGCGAGGTAGGTGACTCCGCCCTGGCTGATCACGCTCAGGTTCGACGCATTCGTCCCGTACGTCTGCGCGTAGAGCCGCCTCGTGTCGGTCAGCACCGGCTTGCGGTCGGCGATCTTCGCCGACCAGCCGGCGCCGGTGTAGAACTTCCAGGCGCCGCGGTCCTGCACCTTGTTCTTCGGCACCCGCGCCAGGAACACGCTCTGCGGATCCGCCACTTGTCGTCGAACGAGTCCCGCCAGTTGCCGTCGAGGCCATAGGCATAGACGTAACCGTCGGGTGCGAGCGCACCACCCTTACCGAAGTCCGCGAACCAGATCGTCGTGAAGACATGGTCGGAGAACATCGGCTTCTGCTTGTCCCAGGTCCACGTCTTCCCGTGGTCCGTCGACTTCAGGATCGTCGCAGCCGGCACGTCGTTGAAGTCGAGCGCGAGGTCCTGGACCGCGAGGTACAGCGTGTCCCCGACACAGACCATCCCGGTCGGCTTCCGGTTGTACCCGGCGCCGCTCCACACCGACCCGACCTGGTCGCCCTTCGAGATCGTTGCCCCGGACAAGTTTCCCGGCGTGCCGTTGATCTCGCTGACCGCGATATCGGCGAAGTCCCCGTCGGTACTGAATCCCTCGCCGTCACCGTTGGCGGCGTACAGCTTGTCGTTGCCGGCCCAGCAGGACGGCCACAGGTCGCCGTCGCTGTTGCTGGGCATGCCCTTCGACTCCACCTGCGCCGTGCCGACCGTCGTCGACGCAACAGGGACCGGTTTGGAGTCCTGACTCAAGAGCGACGCGGTGCCGAAGACCAGTGGCAGCACAGCGAGCAGAGCCCCACGCTTCATGAGGTGCCTTTCACTTGAGGCCGGTCGTCTTCATCGCATCGACCAGGCGGCGCTGGCCCGCGACGAACACCACGACCGTGGGAATGGCCGCGATCACCGCGGCCGCGAGAATGAGGTTCCAGGCCGAGGCGTACTGCCCCTGCATGCCGGAGACGCCGAGCTGGATCACCCGCAGGTCCGGGTTCCGGGTGATGGTGAGCGGCCAGAGGAACGCGTTCCAGTTGGCCAGGAAGAACAGCACCGACAGCGACGCGAGTACCGGCCGGCTGAGCGGCAGGATGACACTCCAGTACCGCCGCCAGTAGCCGCAGCCGTCGAGGTCGGCCGCTTCCTCGAGCTCACGCGGGATGTTCAGGTAGTACTGCCGGAGCAGGAAGATGCCGAACGCATGGAAGATGCTCGGCACGATCAGCCCGGCGTAACTGTCGAGCAGACCTAGTTGCTTTGCCACTAGAAACAATGGAACTAGTATCACCGGCAACGACACGAGCAGCGTCGACATGATCCCGGAGAAGATGATCCCCCGCCCCGGGAACCGCAGCCGGGCCAGTGCGTACGCCGCCATGCTGTGGAAGAACAGTGCGACCACGGTGACCGTGACCGAGACGATCGCGGAGTTCAGCATGAACCGCGGCATCGGGATCTTCAGCAGCACGTACTGCAGGTTGTCCAGCGTCCACGTCGACGGCCAGCCGAAGTTGAACACGTCCTCGGCCGGCTTCAACGCACTGATCAGGATCCACAACAACGGGGCGACCGCGATGATCGCCAACACATGGGCCAGGATCGGGAAGAATCTAATCCTCATCGAAGCGACCTCCTCGGGTGACGCCGAACATCAGGCCGGTGCAGACGACAAGGATCGCCACGACCACGGTGGTCAGCGCCGCGGCGTACCCCATGTTGTTGAAGGTGAAGGCCTGCTCGTAGATGTAGAGCACGACCGTGCTGGTCGCGCGGGCCGGGCCGCCCTTGGTCAGTACGAAGACCAGGTCGAACGCCTGCAGACCGGTGACTGCGCCGATCGTCGAGTTCACCACGACGAAGAAGCTGGTCGGCCGGAGCAGCGGCCAGATCACGTACCGGAATCGTTGCCAGGAGCCCGCACCGTCGATCTGCGCGGCGTCCTCGAGCTCCTTCGGCACGTCCTTCAGCCCGGCCAGGAACACCAGCATCTGGTATCCCATCAGGAACCAGACGCTGATCACCACATAGGTGCCCAGCGCAAGGGACGGCGTACCGAGGAAGGACACGTCGCCGAGGCCGAGCGGCGCGAGGAGCTTGGAGAGCGCGCCGCGCTTGTCGACCAGCAGGAACTGCCAGATCAGGCCGACCACGACCAGGCTGACGACGTTCGGCAGGAAGAACGCCGAGCGGACCCAGCCGATGCCCCTGAAGTGGTTGCGGACCAGCATTGCCAGCGCGAAGCTCACCACGAACGCGATCGGCACGAACGTGACCACATAGATCGCGGTGACCTTCAGCGAGGCCCAGAGCTGATCGTCCCCGGCCATCAGCTTGTAGTTGGCCAGGCCAACGTACTGATAGTTGCCGAAGCCATCGACCTTGAAGAACGCGACGCCGAAGGCGAGCACCATCGGGATCGCGACGAAGATCAGCAGACCGATCGTGTCCGGCGCGAGGAAGGCGTACGCCGCCAACGCCTCGCGCCGTTTCCGCGTCATACCCGTCTTGGGTTTCCCCGAAGCTTTCACCAGCGGCTTGGAGGGAGGGGCTGTTGTCGTCACCATCAGCTGATCGGCGCGCCCTGGTAGGTCTTCAGGAACGTGTCGATCTTCTCCGCCGCGTCGGCCGCCGCCTTGGCCGGATCGGCCGCATTCAGCTGGCAGGCCTGGATCGCGTCGGCGATCGGCTGGTACACCTCCGGTGGGAACCGCGGCTCGGGCTTGCCGGTCGGCGCGATCTCGCTGACGAACTTCTTCAACGCACCATCGGCGAACGCACCCTTGGCGTCCGCGGCCTGCTGCACCGACTTGCGCGGCGGCAGGTTGGTCTTGACCACGGTGTTCCACTGCCGCTGCCGCTCGACACCGGCGGCGTCGGTCGAGCCGAGCGCCCAGGCGATGAACTTGGCCGCGGCCTCCGGGTTCTTGCCCTTCGAGTTCGCGACGAATGCCCACCCGCCGAGGTCGGTGGCCGCCGAGCCGCCGTCCGGAGTCGGCAGCGGAATGATCCCGTACTTGAAGGTCTTCGCCTTGGTCCGCATATCCGCGACGGCCCAGATCCCGCTCTGCTGCATCGCGGCCGCGCCGGAGCCGAGGTTCGAGACCACGTCGCCGCCGCCGTCGCCGAGAGCCTTGCGCGGGGCAACCTTGTTCTTGATCGTGTCGCCCCAGAACTTCAGTGCCTGTACGGCGGCCGGCGAGTCGAACGCGGACTTGCCGTCCTTGATCGCGTTGCCGTCGCCCTGCCACATGAACGGGTACCAGGTGAAGTTCTGGTAGTAGCCCGGCAGCGTCTCGAACATCACGCCGTACCGCTTGCTGTTGGTCAGCTTCTGCGCGACCGCGATGGTCTGGTCCCAGGTCTTCGGCAGATCGGCCTCGGACAGGCCGGCCGACTCGAACGCGGCTTCGCTGTAGTACATCGCGAGCGGCTCGATCTCCATCGGCAGGCCGTAGACCTTGCCGTCAACGCTGCGTGCCTCGAGCAGGCCGGGCAGGTAGTCCCTCTTGGACTCGTCCGGCAACGCGGACCCGAGATCCTGCAGTACGCCGCCGTTGTAGTAGCGAAGGAAGTCGCCGGGGCTGATCAGGAAGATGTCCGGGCCTTGCCCCGACTGGAACGCGGTCTGCAGCGTGGTCCCGTTCAGGTAGTCCTTGCCGGGGATGTAGCGCAGCTTGACCTTGACGTCGTTGTTCTTGTTCCACTCGGCGACGGTGTCGACGAACCACTTGCTCTGCGGTCCTTGGTCGTCCGACGGACCGTAGAAGTTCCAGAACGATATCTCCTTGGCGTTGCCGCCGGAGTCGTTACTGCCGCAGGCGGACAGCAGCGGTACGCCGGCAGCCGTCGCGGCGAACGCGCCCAGACCGCCGCGCAGGACGGACCGGCGACTGAGCTGCCTGGCAGGGAAGGGTGTTGCGGCCATCAGGTGCTCCAGGGTGGTGTGTTTCGGGCGGGGGCTAGGGCGACTGGTTGGGGCGGCCCAGGGGCAATCGATTTCTCGCAATCTACGATCGGCGGTGTGAGCGGTCAAGAGCCGACGGGGTGACGATGTGGTCAACCTCCGTCGATTCCTGCGTGTGGGCAAGGGTTTCGACCTCGGTGCAGCCGTTGACACCAGCCAAGCTCGCTGCCTAATCTACGGAAATCGATTTCTGAGATGAGAGGCGCTGGGATGCCAGTTGTGCCGAACCGTGCGTCCGCCCACCGCACGGCCGACGAGCTGTCCAGGGACCTGGTCGCCCGGGGATTACAGGCGGCGCGCGACGCCATCGAGACCGAGGCCGCCGCTGTGTCGGCACTCGCGGACCGCCTGGACGGAGTCTTCCTGGAGGTGCTGCTCGCGGTCGCCCAGTGCGAAGGTCACCTGGTAGTGACCGGTCTGGGGAAGTCCGGTCTGGTCGGTCGGAAGATTGCCGCGACGCTGGCGAGCACAGGTACGCCGGCCACATTCATCCACTCCGGCGATGCGTTGCACGGCGACTCCGGTGCCGTGACTCGGCGCGATCTCGTGCTCGCGTTGTCCGCGTCCGGCGAGACGGCCGAGGTGTGCGCGTTCGCCCGGATGCTGCGGGAGCGGGAGATCCCGGTGATCGCGATGACAGGGCAGGAACAGTCCACGCTGGCACGGCTGGCGACGTACACGCTCGACACGATGGTGCTGCGCGAGGCGGATCCGTTGAACCTGGCACCAACGGCCTCGACGACGGCCTCGTTGGCGATGGGCGATGCGTTGGCGTGCGCGCTCGTCGTACTGCGGTCGTTCAGTCATCACGACTTCGCGCAGTTCCATCCGTCTGGTGCCTTGGGCAAGCGTCTGGCCGAGGAACAGGCATGAACGATGTCTGTGTGCTGGGGTCTTTCATGAAGGACCTGGTCGCGTCGGCGGAGCGGCGGCCGTTGCCGGGTGAGACGTTGCACGGGACCGGGTTCGCGGAGTTCCTCGGCGGCAAGGGGGTGAACCAGGCGATCGCGGCGGCGCGGATGGGTGCGCGTACGGCGATCGTCGGCACGATCGGCGAGGATCGGTACGGCGAGGAGTTCCTCGAGCTGTTGTCGTCGAACGGCGTCGACACCTCGTGGGTCGTGCGGCATCCGTCGCTGGGCACCGGCGTCGGCCTGCCGCTGGTGCTGCCGGACGGCGGGAACTCGATCATCATCGTGTCCCGCGCGAACGCGGCGATCACCGCTGCGGATGTCGAGGCCGCTTCCGATGTGCTCGTCTCCAGCAAGGTGCTCAGCGTCCAGCTCGAGCTCCCGGTCGAGGCGAGTCACGCCGCCCTCCGGCTCGCCTCGACCGCGGGCGTCACCACGATCCTGACCCCCGCGCCGGTCGGCCCGGTCGATCAATCGCTGGCGGCGTACGTCGACATCCTGGTGCCGAACGAGGTGGAGGCGGCGGCCCTCACGGGGCTGGACTGCGACGACTCGGGCGTGCCGATGGTCGCGCGCAAACTCGCCGAGGACTGGGACCTGCGTGCGTGTGTGGTCACGCTGGGTTCGCGGGGTGCTTTCGTTCTGGACCGGTCCGCCGGCTTCGAGGAACGTGTCGATCCTTTCGAGGTCGCGACCGTCGACACGGTCGGCGCGGGCGACGCGTTCTGCGGTTCGCTGGCCGCTTCCCTGGCGGACGGGGCCGGGCTGGTGGACGCCGTACGCCTGGCGAACGCCGCCGGTGCGCTCTCGACGACCGTCAACGGCGCGGCCGATTCTGCCCCCGCTCGCGCGGCCGCCCTTGCCCTGCTGGACTCCATCGCGTCATGAGATCCTTTGCTCGGGATCGGGGTTAGAGTGCGATCCAGACGACCATCGGATCTCCAGCGGGGAGCGGGTATGACGACGATCTACGACGTAGCGCGTAGGTCGGGGGTGTCTCCGGCGACGGTGTCGCGGGTCCTGAGCGGCCGGCGCAACGTGGACCCGGAGCTGTCCGAGAAGGTCCGCGCCGCCGTCGCGGAACTCGGCTACCGCCCGAACGGCGTCGCTCGTAACCTCCGTAAGTCCTCAACGAACCTGTGGGCCGTCGTCATCTCCGACATCGAGAACCCGTTCTTCACCTCTTTGGTCCGCGGGCTCGAGGACGTGGCGCAGACGGAGGGCTACCACGTCGTACTGTGCAACTCCGACGAGGATCCGGCCAAGGAGGCGGCGTACGCGTCCGCCGTACTGACCGATCAGATGGCGGGCGTGGTGATCTCGCCGACGTCGACCGCGGAGGGTGTGCAGCTGCTCGCGGACGCGAAGATCCCGCTCGTGATGATCGACCGGCGCGTCGAGGGCGTCGAGGCGGACACGGTGCTCGTGGACAACGAGCATGGAGCGTTTGAGGGCGTCAAACACTTGATCGACGGCGGGTATCGGCGGATCGCTTGCATCACCGGCCCGCGCAAGGTGTCGACGGCGATGGATCGTCTCGGTGGATATCGGTCGGCGTTGCGTGCTGGTGGGATCCGCTATGACAAGGATCTCGTGCGGCATGCCGACTTCCGCGAGGCCGGCGGGTACGCCGCAATGGAAAGCCTGCTCGAACTGGCCGACCCGCCTGAGGCCCTGTTCGCCACCAACAACCTGATGACCGTCGGCGCCCTCGAATGCCTGGCCCGCAAAGGCCTCCGCTCCCCCGACGACATCGCCGTAGTCGGCTTCGATGACATCCCCTGGGCCGACCTAGTCGTCCCCAGCCTCACCACCGTCGCCCAACCCACCTACGAACTGGGCCGAACCGCCGGCATGCTCCTGAAAGACCGCACCACCTCCCCCGGCCGCCCACCCTCCACCGTCACCCTCCGCACCGAACTCCACATCCGAGCCACGTCCGCCCCGAAGAAGTAGCGGAACACCCGCCAAAGGACACCGCTCCGCGGCGACTGTTCTTATGGCCGCCTCCGGCGGCGCACGGACCGGACCCATGCGCCAACGTCCTCCCGCCGGACAACCGGGACACCCAGCAACCGCACATCGGACACCGCTCCGCGGCGACTGACTTTTAGCCGCCTACGGCGGCGCGCGGAACCGTGACGACGACGACCGCACTCCCGCCAGCTACTGGGACATCTGGGGAAACGTAGATCCGACACCGCTTCGCGGCGGCTGACCATTTGGCGCCTTCGGCGCGCGCGGAACCGCACCACGAGCGAACGCCCCGCCGCCAGCAACTGTGCTCATGTGACTCCCCAGGTCGGACACCGCTCCACAGCGACTGCGGTTCGGGGCCGCCTCCGGCGGCGAGCGGACCGGGCTGGCCGGTCTTAGTCACGCCAGCGGCGGGCAAGCAGATACTTCCCGCTTGAAGCAGGCGTCGATCACCCGCGCATCCTCCGCTGAGCTGCTATTGAGCAGCGATCCGCGAGACTCAGATGCGAAAGCGAACGACGTCGCTCCACTCCCAGTACAGGCGATCCGCTGCCTCTTCAACGTCGAAGTAGTCCATGATGGCTTCTGCGTCGGCACCGGGCAACACATCGACTGCCACGTGCCGATCACCACTCCACTCGAAGAGCAGTCCCGCCTGCGAAATCCGTGCATCGACTTCCGCCTTGACCGTCCGGATCTGCTCTACATCGAGTTCCGCGATCAACGCTCTCAAGGCTCGACTTCCCGAAGGTTTGACGAGTTCGATCACGGTACTTTCAGCAGACAATCGCACCGTGTCTCGCAAGGCGAGGCCATAGGCCCGGAACGGGATGCAACACAGAACAGCCTGACCGTCGTCGGCCACACGTCGAAGCCAAACCTGCTCCACCTGACCTTCGAACTCGAAGGGAGCAAGATCGACCCTCGCAATGTAATTACTCTCAGCCCGAAGCGCAGGCTCGTCGTGCACGATGAACTTGATCGGATCCACCTCGAAAGACCTTACATCTCAGCTGTTCAAGCGTTCGAAGACCTACGACGATCACTGGCAAACAACGCCAGAGAGGGCCCTCCTGTCACGCGTCCTCGCGCGTCGTGGGGACGTCGAGCGTGTCACTGCCGTCGATGACCACGGTGTGGAATGGAACCTCGCCGCCACCCCACGCGGGGCCAACGGCGAAAGCACCGCTCCAACGGCGTCCGATCTCCTCGAGCCGGCGAAGGAACGTGCTCAGCTCCTCAGGCTCGTCCGATAGGACCTCGCCACCACGCGTGATGATCGTCAGATAGGCGTGCGCGGGCTGACCCTCTAGTTCCTTCATGCATTCATCGAACGCCGCCCAGTTCCAGCCGAAGTACTCGGGGAACGAGAACTCGCGCAGATACTCCCGATAAACGCCCTCGAGCGAGCGCATTCGAGCACCGTCAAGCTGGACGAGCAGCACATCCGCAGTCGCCGCACTCTCAAGGATCGAAGGCAGACTCTCTGCCGCCGCGTGGTGAACCCACGGTCCAGCTGCGCTCGATACGTCCTCCCATGCGGTCACAGCTCCTACCTTATGAACTGTGGTTAGTGATGCCGGAGGCACTGCCGCCAGCACCTGTTGTAACCGCAGTTCCCGTGACGTCGACCCGAATCTATGTCACGACGCTGTACCCGACCGCCCGGATCAACTCCGCGAGCCACACCAGACCGTACGAGGTCGCGTCACTTGGCTGGGCAACGATCGCTTCAGCTCTCTCCAAACACTCGCTGAGCTGACCTACCGTGAAGTCGGACGGCTCATGGGAGACGTCATAGAGCTGATCCGGTGGAATCGCCCAGAAGAAGTCCTTGTCGATGGCAACGGACTCCCCCTCGAGCTGCTCGACATGGTCCAAGAGCACCCGCGCACTCCGCTTCATTGTCGAGATCGGAATGCGGATCTGATCGCTCACGGTCCTCCGTCATCATGGTCGATTGGCCTGCGACATATGTGCAGTTGCCTGCGGGCCGCCTAGATGCCGCAGTGGTGATCAGTTCGCTGGTGTGCGGGGCCTTGGGGTGGGTGGCGTTGAAGCGGGCTTTTTCTGGCGGTTACCACAGGTGTTCATATCGCACCATTTGCGGGTGCGGCTTTGGCTGGTGTCGAAGAAGGCGGCTTGGCAGGTTGGTGAGGCGCAGAGGGCCAGGCGTCCTCTCCTCCGGTCGGAGTCCGCCGGCCACGGCGGGCACGACATGCAGCCCGCAACAGTTGAGCGCGCGGACCACGTGGACGTGTCGACGCAGTCCGCGCGCCGGCGGAGCCGGCCAACCAGACAGCCGCCGCGAAGCGGTGTCCTTTCCTACGGTCGGAGTCCGCCGGCCAGAGCGGACACGACATGCAGCCCGCAACAGTTGAGCGCGCGGACCACGTGGACGTGTCGACGCAGTCCGCGCGCCGGCGGAGCCGGCCAACAAGACAGTCGCCGCGAAGCGGTGTCCTTTGGACGGTGTGCGGTTAGTTGAGGAGTTCTATTTGGGTGAGGGGTGTGGGGGTGGGGAAGGTTAGGCGGTAGTGCTGGAACGTGGTGGGGGTGGGGATGGTGAAGGGGCGGGTTTGGCGGGGCCAGGGGAAGGATTGGTTGGTGCGGGTGTCTAGGACGGTCCAGGTGGTGCCGTCGGGGGAGCCTTCCAGGTGCCAGGAGGTTGGGGCTGGGCCTGTGGAGGGTGAGGTGAGGGTGTACATGGTGGGGGTCGCCGGGGCTGGGAGGGACCAGGTGACGGTCTCGACCTCGGCGGAGGTGGTGGAGGTGTCGTCGAAGAGGGGGTTGTTGGGGTCGCGGGGGATCAGGTCGGTGAGCGGGGTCGGGACGGCGTCGTCGAGGGTTAGGGCCGGTGGGGAGTCCAGGGTGGCCCAGTCTGACGGGGTGGCGCCGAGGGTGAAGTCCAGGTGTTCGGCTGCGGCCAGTTCGGCGGCGGTGATGGATGCGGTGGGCAACGGTTTGCCGTCGACCAGGACGTCTTGGACGTAAGGGTTTTCGGCCCCGGAGGCGGTGACGGTCAAGGGTCGGCCGCCGAGCGGGTTGACCACGACACGCGGGAAGAGTGGAGAGCCGATGGCGTAGTCGGGGGCGCCTACGCGGAGAGGGTAGAGGCCGAGGGCGGCGAAGAGGTACCACGCGGACATCTCGCCGTTGTCCTCGTCGCCGGGGTAGCCCTGGCCGATCTGCTCGCCGACGTACAACCGGTCCAGGACCTCGCGGACGATGGCCTGCGTCTTGTGTGGGGCGCCCGCGTAGTTGTACAGCCAGGCGATGTGGTGGGCCGGCTGATTGCTGAAGCCGAACTGGCCCATCCGGACGGCCTGCGCCTCGACCATCTCGTGGATGACGATCGAGTACGTGCCCTTCTTCGTGGCCAGTTCGGGGGTGGAGAAGAACCCGTCGAGCTTGGCCTCGAGACCGCGACGGCCGCCGTACAGATTGGCGAGACCGCGTGGGTCGTGGGCGACGTGGAAGGCGAAGTTCCAGCCGTCGGTCTCGGTGAAGTCGCCGCCCCACTCCTCGGGGTCGAAGTCGCCGGGTGACTTGGCGAAGGTCCCGTCGGCCAGGCGGCCTTGGAAGAAGTTGACCGCGGGGTCGAAGAGCAGGACATAGTTCAACGACCGCCGGCGCAGGTACTCCGCTTCCTCCAGCAACTGCGAACGCCGATCAGGAAACACCTCAGACAACTGCAACGCCATCGACGCCAGCCCGAAGTCGTTCAGATACGCCTCGAGCGACCACGACACGCTCTCCTCGGTGTCCGTGCTCACATACCCGGCGAAGAACCCGGTCTCCACGCCCTTCCGCCCGACCTCGGGTCGCCTCCGGCGCGACGGTCGCGTTGCGGAGCCCGGCGTCGTACGTCGCCAACGGGTCGACCAACTCGACACCCTTGAGGTAGGCGTCGGCGAACGACACGTCCGAGCTCGTCCCGGTCATACAGTCGGCGTACCCCGGCGACGACCACCGCGCGATCCACCCGCCGTCGCGGTACTGCTGCACGAACCCGTCGATCAGCTCCGCGGTCAACGCCGGGTAGAAGAACGCGTACGCCGGCCACGCCGTCCGGTAGGTGTCCCAGAACCCACTGTTCACATACATCTTGCCGGGCTTCACGACCGCGTTGGTCGAGACATCGGTCGCCAAACCCTCGACGGGCAGCACCGGGCTCGCATACACGTACGACGGCTCGTCAACCGTTCCCGCGTTCTCGAAGTGCGAGTTCGGGTAGAGGTTGAGCCGGTAGAGATTGCCGTAAACAGTCCGCAGCTGCGGCGGCGTCGCGCCCTCGGGCCGCATTACCGCAAGCCGTTCATTCCAAGCAGCGTTGGCCGCCGCCTGGATCTCCTCGAAGCTCCCGCCGAGCTCGAGCGAGAGATTGTGCCGCGCCTGCTCGACCCCGATGAAGGACGTTGCCATCCGCAACGTCACCTCAGGTACGTCGAAGCTCGCCGCCCGCGCGTTCTCCCGCCCGCCGGACGCCTCGCCGAAACCGATCGGTGCGACTGAGAACGTGCCGTAGCAGAACATCCGCGTCCGCCCGGTCTCCGCGCCGTTCTCGACCCAGCCAGTCACCGCGGTCCCGTCGTACGAGAAAGCGCCGTTCTCGTCGATCGTGTCGAAGACCAGGTGCCGCCCCGCCGCGTCGGCCGGGAACGTGAAACGGAAGATCGCGCCGTGGTCGGTCGGGGCGATCTCCGCGCGTACGCCGTTCGCCAGCGCGACCGCGTAGAGATCGGGCCGCGCGACCTCGTCGTCATGGCTGAACGCGACCGCGCGCTCGGCCGGATCACCCAGCGGCTCGGCGGCCGCGACCGGCATGATCGTGAGCTGGTCGCGATCGCCCATCCACGGACTCGGCTGGTGCGAGAACGTGAGGCCCTGCAGCTCGGGACGGTTGTCCGCGTTGTTGGCACGGTGGTACTCGTACGGCCAGCGGTACGTCGACGCGTTGGTCACCGGGGTGAGGAAGTTGAACCCGTTCGGCCAGGCGGTGATCGGAAGGGTGTTGCCGCGGGAGAAGTCGTGACTGGCGTTGGTCCCGCGACGGGTGTCGACGTACGCCGCGAGATCCGACCCGTCCGGCTCCACACCAGCCGGCCCGATCTCGACGTCGTCGATCCACCCCTCGAACTCCCCCGCCCCGGGTGCATCCACCACGAGCAGGACGTCGGCGACCGTCTTCCCCGCAAAAGCAGTCAGATCAACTTGCACGTCGTTCCACTGGTCGGCGTACAGGATCTTCGCCGCACCCTGGCCAGCCGCATCAGCCGGCTTCCCGTACTGGTCCACACCGAAAAACCGAGTCCCGTCCGCGAAAACCAGCTCCACGGCAGCGTACGTCGCGGCGTACATCAGCCCCGCATCAAGCACCGGATAGATCTTGTACCGCAACCGATCCCCCGCCGCGACCACTCCCCCGGCCCCCGGCAGCCCAACCTCCTGCCGCCCACCAGAAGTCCCCGAGTACCGGGTCCCCTCCACGCTGCTGAACCCAGCCCGCGGGCTGGTCGGTCCACCTGGTCCACCACCGGTCTCAATGATCACGGCGCAATGTTACGTATCAGTGCGCCGCCGCGGGAGGAACGTTTCCATCGTGGACGGACTGCTAAACTGACCATCACGAGGCCTTCGATGGCCGCGGAGAGAACGCCAGGTCTGCTGTCAGACCCGCCTGTCAGGTGCGGCGCTCCGGACCATCGAAGGCCTCGTTCCACTTTTCAGAACCCGTCCTCCGGCCACCACGGGTACGCCTTCATCGTGCCCGGCAGCACGATCCCTTCGAACCCGCCGGGGTAGCGGATCTGCGGCCGGACCGCCAGCAGGTGGTGCGCTTCGAAACCGCCGAACTCGTCCGCCTCCAGGGCGGCGCGCAGCATGCCGCAGTACTGATCCGCCGCCTGCAGACCGTCGAGCTGGCCCGGTCCCAGGAACGTTGGCCTGCCTCGCAGCAGGTCCCAAGGAGACTCGGCCGAGTCGCTCGCTCGCAGTTTCTCGAACCAGGCCAGGGTCTCGTCGTGCTTGAAGCCACGCACGTGACCGAAGGTGATCACGACGTCCCGCCGACCTCCGGGCCAGTCGTCGGCAGTGTCCAGGACCTGTTCGAGGACTCGCCCGGCGACGAAGTTGTAGAAGGCAACTTGGTCCGAGATGCCGTCGGCGACGGCGGCCTTCTCGACCAGCACGATGCTCAAGACAACGCCCGGCACCGCGGCGAGCTGCGCTGCGACGAACTGTCTGCGTGGGTAGCGCTTCACGTGCTCGGTCCAGTGCAAAGGCTTGCCTGCGGGAACTGACAGCCGCCGACGGCACTCAGCGATTGCGCGCCTCAGACCCGGGTCGTCCTCGTCGGCGACGACCACGGCCACCATGCCGAAGTACCGCGACGATCTGGACGACAGACCACGGTCGCCGGTCTCGTCCACGTAGGCACGCACCAGCGGCCGTTCGAAGTACATGGAGCGACACCTTAGGTGCCAACGAACCGTCGCAGAGGGCTTCGACCTGCGTCTGTGGATATCTGCCCCGGGATACCCCAGGATGCCCCGATCAATGGGGCGGATCGGGTGGGGTGTTCCCCTTGCGGATCCAGGTGACGTAGTCGCGGGCGGACTCTTCGGGTGGGCGCAGGTGCAAGCCGGCGGTCAGGGCTCGGGTGTTGTCGAGTTGGAAGGTGCCGTCGTTGGTGCCGTTGTGGGGGAGGTGGAAGCGGTCTTCGGTGGGGTGCCAGTCGACGGGTGGAGGGGTGGGTACGGCGGAGCGCCAGGCGTTGGCCAGGTCCGTCATGGTGTGGGTGGGGCCGACGGCGTTGTAGGGGCCGGGGGAACGCTGGACGGTGAGGTGGAGGAGGAAGGCGGCTAGGTCTCGGGCGTCGATGTACTGGATGGGCTGGTCGGGGCGGGCGGCGCACTCGAGGGGTTCGTTGTGGGCCAGGGCCCAGCCCCAGTTGCCGAAGTCGGGGTTGTGGGGGCCGACTACGAAGCCGGAGCGTACGGCGGCGGTGCGGGCGCCGAAGGTGGCTGTGAGCAACGATTCGTTGCGGACCTTGGACGGGCCGTAGAGGTCCATCGTGAAGTGGTCCTCGGGGGCACCGTCCGGCCACGGCAGCAGCGGTGCGTACTCCGTCATGCCGGGGGTCACCTTGCTGGCGTAGACCGCGATCGACGACATGTAGGTGTAGAAGCCGCATCGGTCGCGCAGGACCGAAGCGCTCAGCGAGACGTCCCGGACGAGGAAGCCGGACATGTCGATCACGCCGTCCCACTCGCCCGATGCCAACGCCTCGGGTGCCGCGCGCTCGCCGACGAGACGGCGAGCCCAAGGAAACAATGATGGATTCGTCTGACCACGGTTGAAGAGCGTGACATCGTGGCCGGAGGCAAGCGCTGCCTCGACGACGTGGCGGCCGAGGTTCTTCGTACCGCCGAGGACCAGGAGTTTCACGACAAGGTTCCGACGACGTCCGCGAGTTCGCGGAGCAGACCGTCGATCCAGCCCGACGACTCCGGGATCGTTCGCAGGCCTTCCTCGACGATGAAGTTCAACGCGATCAGGTAGAAGCAACCGCCACCGACCAACATCTGGCGCTCTACCAACGAAGGATTGGTGCCTGCGGCATCGATGTAGCGGGCAACTATCGTAGCGCGGTCGTGGCCGAGGGACTCGGCGTCGCGGACGAGCGTGTAGAGGTCGCTGAGATGCGGTGCCAGGTAGGCGCATGGCCAGTCGATCGCGGTCCAACGTACGCCGTCGGTGACCAGGTTCTTCGGCACGAAGTCACCATGCACGACCCTGACGGGAGCGTCCCGATGCAAAGCGGCCAGCGCCTCGGTCAGCGGGCTGAGGTCGAAGTCGATCCGACCGATCCGGTCCGCCAGTTCCTTCACCCGCTCCGGCGGGAACTCGCTGCGTCCAGGCACCTCCCTCGACCGCATCGTCGCCGCCAACTCAGCAGCGGCCAGAAACCCGTCCGCACTCGGCTCCTGCTCCAACGTCACCCGCCCGACGTCCGCCAGCACCAGCACGCCCGCTTCCGGCGACCGATACCGATGCAGCAACGCAGGCGCCGGCAGCTCGAGCGGTACGACGAAACGCTCGTACGCCGCCGCCTCGTCCGCCTGCCCGTCAGTCCCCCGCTTCACGATCACGCTGCGAAGCCCGTACGACAACCGCCACACCTCCGAGGACCCCCACTGCCGCAGCAGCTCCCCGCTCAACGCACCGACCCCAGGCGCCTTCGTCGCTTCGAGAACCGGATCCGACACAACCTCAAGCCAGGCGGGAAGCATCCGAAGAGTAGACCACGCCACGCGCCGGATCGCCGCCGAATTAGGGTGTAGCCATGACCGAGACTGCCGTGCATGCCTGGGGCTTCGGCCTTGCGACCGTGACGAATGCTGGAGACGTCCTGGACGTCTGGTACCCGGCGCCTGCGCTCGGGGCGCGGCCAGAGGACACCAAGGCGCCGGCCGAGCTGATCGCCGCCGAGGGACACGACGACCTCCGGCAGGTGCGGCGTGAGGTGGTGGCGACCCAGATCGTGCTGGACGACGCCCCGACCGGTACTGCGGACGCGTACCTCCGCCTGCATCTGCTCAGCCACCGCCTGGTCCGCCCGCACGGCGTGAACCTGGACGGCATCTTCGCCGCCCTCCCCAACAACGCGTGGACGTCCCTCGGCCCGGTCCCGGTCGACGAGATCGAGAACGTCCGGCTGCGGGCCCGCGCCGCGGGGCAGCACCTCGGCGTCACCAGCGTCGACAAGTTCCCGCGGATGACGGACTACGTCGTACCGTCCGGTGTCCGGATCGGTGATGCGGACCGGGTCCGGCTGGGTGCGCATCTCGCGGAGGGCACGACGGTCATGCACGAGGGCTTCGTGAACTTCAACGCCGGCACGCTCGGTACGTCGATGGTCGAGGGCCGGATCGTGGCCGGTGTCGTGGTCGACGACGGCAGCGACATCGGCGCGGGCGCGTCGATCATGGGCACCCTGTCCGGCGGCGGCAAGCAGGTCATCTCGATCGGCAAGCGCTGCCTGCTCGGCGCGAATGGCGGGACCGGCATCTCACTCGGCGACGACTGCGTGGTCGAGGCGGGCCTGTACGTGACCGCCGGTACCAAGGTCACCCTCCCGGACGGCACGACGGTGAAGGCCCGCGAGCTGTCCGGGCAGCCCGGCCTGCTGTTCATCCGCAACTCGGTCACCGGCGCGGTCGAGGCCCGGCCGCGCAAGGGCGAGGGCATCACGCTCAACGAGGCACTGCACGCCAACGCCTGACCTGTACGAAAGTATGACTTTGCCAACCAACACAGACCTGCACACGTCAACCAGTTCGTGATCGGCGAACTGGAACCTGTCCCCCGCCCTCGGACGTTGGGAGCGGTATGCCGGTGAAGCGTGGTGCCCTCGTGGCCGTGGGTGCCATTGGCGTGCTCAGCCTCGCGGTCGGCGTCGGTATCGCCTGGCTCGGCGGCAAGCAGGTCGGCAACCTCCTGCCGCCGCGCGAGCAGTGCACAGCGACGGTGAACGGGCAGATGGTCGTGCTCGACTTCGAGCAGGCCGAGGCGGCGGCGATCATCGCGGGCACCGCCGTACGGCGTGGGCTGCCGGCCCGCGCGGCGACGATCGCGCTCGCGACGGCGTACCAGGAGTCCGACCTCCGCAACCTGGCGCACGGGGACCGGGACTCGCTCGGGCTGTTCCAGCAGCGGCCGTCCCAGGGCTGGGGTACGGCGAAGCAGGTGCAGGACCCGTACTACGCGACCGGGAAGTTCTACGACGCGCTGGTGAAGATCAAGAACTACCAGACGCTGGCGATCACGGTCGCCGCGGACAAGGTGCAGCGCAGCGCGTTCCCGACGGCGTACGCCGATCACGAGGCGGACGCCCGGGTCCTGGCGTCGGCTCTGACCGGGCAGTCGAAGAGCGTGTTCAGCTGCACCGTGAACACCGACTCGGTGCCGGTGGAGAAGATCGGGCCCAATGGGCTGACACCGCGGGCGGACGCCGTACGGAAGGACCTGATCCGGACGTTCGGGACGCTGTCGACCGGTGGATACGCCGCTGGTGGGGTGTCGACCGGGCATATGGAGGGGTCGGCGCACTATGACGGGCGGGCAGTGGACGTGTTCGTCCGGCCGATCTCGACCGCGCACACGACGAAGGGGTGGGCGATCGCGCAGTACCTGGTGGCCCGCGCCGACCTGCTGAAGATCAAGACGGTCATCTTCAGCGACAAGATCTGGACGGCCGGCGGGCGGTCGGACAGCGGCTGGCGGGACTACACGCCGCCGGAGCGCTCCGGAGACCCCAAGATCCTCCGCCACCTGGACCACGTCCACGTGGACGTGCTGGACCAATAGAAATGGGACGCCCGCTCGGGGCGTCCCATTTCTGTGATCAGCTGCTTACTCGTCGTGCTCCTGCGGCGGCAGCGCGGCGATGAACGGGTGGTCCTTGTCGATCTTGCCCAGCTTGGACGCACCGCCGGGCGAACCGAGGTCGTTGAAGAAGTCGACGTTCGCGGTGTAGTAGTCCTTCCACTGCTCCGGGGTGTCGTCCTCGTAGTAGATCGCTTCTACCGGGCAGACCGGCTCGCAAGCTCCGCAGTCGACGCACTCGTCGGGGTGGATGTACAGCATCCGGTTGCCCTCGTAGATGCAGTCGACGGGGCACTCCTCGACACAGGCGAGGTCCTTCAGGTCAACACACGGCTGCGCGATGACGTAGGTCACTGCTACTCCTCCTATGGCAGGCAAGCGCAGCGTGGGTTTCGGGGTGCTGCGATGCGGTGATGCTCGTGTCTCTAGTATCACGGTAGTACTTCGCCCACTTTGCCAGGAGTCCGGATCGTGTCAGGCCTCGGCGCCCGTGATATCGGCCACCGTGTCGTCGTCCGGCACCGGATACCGGGCGGTCTGACCGACCTGATCGGCGTATTGCAGGCCGGAGACCCCCAGATCCTGGCTGTCCGGCACGCGGACGGCACGGTGCACGAGATCCCGACGGCGGACGTGACGGCGGCCAAAACGATCCCCGAGATGCCACTGCGCCCGGTGGACGTCGACCAGCTGTTCCTGACCGCGGCGCTGGGTCGCCCGGCAGCGGAGACGGCGTACGTCGGCCACTGGTTGCTGCGGGCATCCGCGGGCTGGACCGGCCGCGGCAACTCGCTCCTCCCCGCCGGCGACCCCGGTATGCCGGTCCCGGACGCCCTCCAGCAGGCCATCGGCTTCTATACCGAGCGCAATCTGCCCGCACAGGCCCAGATCCGCCTCGGCAGTCCCCAGGACGAGCAGATCCGTGCCTGCGGGTGGGTCGACGCGCGCCCGGAGCAGTCCGATGTCCTCGTCATGCACACGACGCTGGACCACGTGAACGCCACGCCTGCCTACGACGTGCAGGTGGCCGACCGGCCGAACGACGCCTGGTACGCAGCTGCCTTCGACAGCCCGGTGCCGGTTGTAGCCCCGCAGGTGCTCGAGGGCGCCGCCAAGGCGGTGTTCGCGTCGGTCAGCCTGGACGGGCAGGTCGTAGCGGTCGGGCGGGGGTCCATGACCGGCCACTGGCTCGGTGTGGACGCGATCCGGGTCTGCTCCGGCTATCGGCGACGAGGGCTCGGTACGGCGATCGTGCAGGGGCTGGCGCGGTGGGCGGGGCCGCACGGCGGGCGGCGTACCTATCTCGAGGTGCTGCTCGAGAACGCCGCCGCCATGGCGACGTACACGCGGCTCGGGTACCGGGAGGCTTACCGGTACCGCTATCTGACCAGTCGGTGAGCCGCAGCGGCCCCGATGAGCGTCAGTACGACGAAACCCGCCACCACCACCTCCAGCGCGCGGCTGGGGTCTGCAGCGAGCGCGGCGTAGGTCGAGCCGGCCAACGCGACGCCGAGCGCTCCAGATAGCTGTGCGTTCGTGGCGACCACTCCGGAGAGGTCAGCGGCGTACTCCGAGGACATGCGCGACGTGACCGCACCGATGAGGGTGTTGGCGCTGATACCGAGCCCCAGCCCGCCAATGCCCAGCAGAGCGAACAGCAACGCGCCGGTACGGCCGCCCAGGACCAGATAGGCCAGCACGGCCACGTAGCCGGCAGTCAGGACCAGACATCCGATAACCGGCATCCACCGCACTCCCCTACGCAGCTTGGGCAGGATCGGGCCGGCCAGACCGAACGCGGCCACCCAGACCACCATGGCGAACCCTGAGTACGCCGGTCCCTTATGCAGCCCGCCCTGGAGGTAGAGGGCGAGTACGAAGAGCAGAGCGAAGTACGTGCCGCTGGTGCACCCGTGGGCGAGCAGACCGGCGCGGACGGAGCGGTCGGCCAGGACCTGGCGCGCCACGAGCGGGCGGCCACCACGCGCCGCCGTACGACGTTCGCCGTACTCGAAGAGCGCTAGGGCAGGCAGGCTGAGCAGGAGACAGAGCCAGGACCAGGTGGGCCAGCCGCGTTCGGAGCCGAGCAGGAGCGGCACGATGACCAGTAGAACCGTTGTGGACAAGGCGAGTACGCCGGTCAGGTCCAGGCGGTCGCGGTGCCCGACAGAATCGACAGGCAGCAGGCGACGACCCGCCACAGCCAGTGCGATACCGATGGGCACGTTGACCAGGAAGATCGGTCGCCAGCCGGTGCCGAAGAGGTCTGCAGCGATCAACACACCACCCAGCAGCTGACCGGCTACTGCGCCCCCGGACAGCGCGATCGAGAAGTACCCGAGCGCCTTGAGTCGGTCACGGCCCTCGAAGTGCAACTGGATGCCGCTGAGCACCTGCGGCACCATCAGCGCCGCACCGGCGCCCTGGACGAAGCGAGCGACGACGAGCAACGTGATTCCGGGAGCGAGGCCGCACAAGGCAGATGCCGCGGTGAAGACGGTCAGGCCGAGCAGGAACGTCCGCCGGTACCCGAGCGACGAGCCGAGCCTCGCCCCGGTGATCAGCAGTACGGCGAACGCGACGACGTACCCGGAGACGACCAGGCCGACCGCACCCTCCGAGGCGTGCAGATCGGCGCCGATCGACGGGCCGGCGACGTTCGCGACCGCGGTGTCGATATTGGCCATGAACTGGCCGGTGAGCAGGACAGCGAGGATCGCGCCCCGATTTCGTGTCTGAGTGATGTGCACGTCGATGGAACGGTGTGAGACCGCCGTGATGTGAGGGGCATTAGGCTCGGGTGCCATGGCGGATCACGTGGTGGAGCGTCCGGAGTACCCCGGGGACTTCGAGGGGACCGTGCATGTCGAGTACAAGCCGCACCCGGACGACGGGGTGGCCGATCCGGGCGAGATCGTCTGGACCTGGGTGCCGTTCGAGGAGGACCACCACAGGGGCAAGGACCGGCCGGTGCTGGTGGTCGGCTCGGACGGCGTCTACCTGCTGGCGCTCATCCTGACCAGCAAGGACCACGACCGCGACGCCGCCGACGAGGCGCGCTGGGGCCGGGTGTGGATGGACATCGGCAGCGGGGCCTGGGACAAGGAGCACCGGCCGAGCGAGATCCGCCTCGACCGGGTGCTACGCATCGACCCGCAGCAGGTCCGCCGCGAAGGTGCCGTGATCGACGAGGAGCTGTTCAACCAGGTGGCCGCTCAGCTCCACCAGCTCCACCGGAGCTAGCCGGCCTGCTCCTCAGGAGCTAGCTGGCCGGCTTCGTCGGTGGCTTGACGCGGCCCGGTGGCGTGGTGGTGCCGCCGGGAGGCGGGGTCGGGATGGTGCCCGGCTTCGGGCCGCAGCGGATGTCGTTTGCGGCGTTGTACTTCGTGGTGAACTGCTCGGTCTTGACCCGAGCGCCGTTCTTCGCGAAGTACCGGAAGATCGTGATGTCGAAGCCGGCGGTCGGCGCCTGCGCCTCGCACCCGGCCGCGGGGTTGTACTGGACGACCGGCTGCCGGAAGTTCGACTTCGCCGACTGCCCGGCGGTGATGTCCCAGACCTTCGTGCCCCAGATGATCACCCGGATGCTGCCCGAGTTCCCCGGGGTCGACGGCTTGAAGATCGTCTGCACCAGGACCCCGTGGCCCGAGTCGTTCAGGAACTTCAGATCGACGTTCGGCCACGCGACCGTCGCCTCCCGCCCGACCGGGTAGCGCGAGATGTAGACGCTGTGCGCCTTGTGCTCGAGAACCTTCAGCCCGGCGAAGAAGGCCGCGTTGAAGGTCGTGGTCGCCGACTGCGAGACGCCGCCGCCGAGGTCCTTCTCGAACTTCCCGCCGCTGATGATGTAGCCCTCGGTGAACCCGTTCTCCTTGGTCCGCTCGCCGACGATCTTGTTCAGGCTGAAGGTCTCGTTCGGCTTCAGCAGCGTCCCGTTGATCTTCCGCGCGGCCGTGCCGATGTTGGTGTTGCGGTACGGCGCGTGCGGGAACTGGGTCTGGAACTCGCCCATCTTCTGGGTGATCCCGAGTGCCGTCGCCTGCTCGGTGGTGAACGTCGCCTTGGTCGGCGTCAGCGGTACGGCGGCCCGCCGCTCGCCGGTCGGCTTCGGCAGGATCGCCAGGATCGCCGCCCCGACCTTGGTCCGGTCAACGACCATGCCGTCGATCGCCGGGACCACCTTCGGCCCGGCGCCGACGATCTGCACCGTCGCGTCCTTCGGTAGCGTCTCCAGCGTCTTGAAGCGTTGCTGGAACAACGGCTCCAGCAGCTTCGTCCGCAGGGACGGGATGACCTGGCCTTCTTGCGCGGTCAGCGTCAGCGCCGGCGCGATCTCGGCCGGCTGCAGCTCGACCGACTTGGAGCCGACGGTCAGCCGGACCGGGCCGGACATGGCCGGCTCGGCGAAGTCCGTGAGCGCCTTCTTGATCGCGTCGGTCCCGGCCTTCGGCTGGGTCACGCCGACCGGCAGGTCCTTCGGATCGCCGTCCGAGGGGTACGCCGCGACCACGGCCGCCGGCGCCTTCGCGGCGTCCAGTTGCAGGCCCGGGGCCGGCTGGTGCGTGACCGGCTCGGTGCCCTTGAACGTGATCGTGCCCTCGGTGGCCGGCCGGTTCACCTGCGCGGCGAGCTTGTCGATGGCGGCCTTGAGCCTCGCGTCGTCCTTCTCGACGACCGGCGCGACCGCGTCCCCGCCGGTGAGCGCGTGCCAGATCCGGGCCGGGGACAGGCTGCGGCCCGCTCCCGCGGCGTCGACGGTGGCGTCCACGTCGACCGTCAGCCCGGCGTCGGCCGGTGCCACGGTGAACTTCGTCTCGCCGGCCTTCAGCGCGATCGGAGCCGCGATCCGGTCCTTCAGACCGGTCTCGAGCTTGGTCTTCGCGGCGTCCTTGGAGAGACCGCCGATCGGGATCCCGAGCACGGTCGTGTCACCGGGAATCTTGTCTCCGGCGAACGCGAACGCCGCCCCGTACCCCACGACGAGCACACCGAGCCCCGCGGCGGCAATGATCCCCGCGAGCTGCTTTCTCCCCACCGGACAGAGTCCTCCTGCTCGAGCCGTGGTCAAGGCACAAGCGCACATCTTACGGGACGCGAGAGGGTCCTCCGACCGCCGGGGCAGCCCCTGGTTGCCCTGCAGTGACGCTCAGTTTCCCGGGAGATTCCGGTAGTGACTGGAGTGGTAGATCAGCGCGCTCGGGTCGGCCGGTTCGCCGGTGCCGAGGCTCAGCACCTCACCCACCACGATCGTGTGGTCGCCCCCGTCGTACGTCGCCCAGGTGCGGCACTCGAGCCACGACAGCGAGCCGTCGACGACCGGGCAGCCCGTCTTCGGGCCGGCCGTCGTCGCGATGCCGTCGAACTGGCTGTACAGATCCCGGCCGGACCGCGCGAACCGCTCCGCGATCTCCCGCTGCGCACCGGACAGCACCGACGCCGCCCAGTACCCGCAATCGAGTACGGCGGCATGCATCCGCACACCCTTGTCCACGCAGACGAGCACCAACGGCGGATCGAGCGACACCGAGGTGAACGCGTTCGCGGTCATGGCATGTGCGACGCCGTCCTGCAGCGTGCTCATGATCGTGATCCCCGACGCGAACCGCCCGAGCGCAGTACGGAACTCCGCAGGCGGGACGCTCCCACTGGGCTCGGATGAGGACACCACTGCAGGTTATGCCTGCCGGAAGGTTGATGCCTCAACCGAGCGTGTGGGAACGGTCACCTCACAGGTCGGCCCGGTGAATCGTCTACAGGCCGGCGAACAGGTCGTGCTCGACGCCGTCGGGGCCGGGTGCCGGGGTGCCCTTGACCAGCCGGTACGGCTCGGAGCCCCAGATCTGGTTGCCGAGGTTGTTCGACAGGGCGAAGAACGGGCCGTCGACGGTGATCTGGGTGGCGTGCGCCTTCATCGCGCTCATCTTGCGGTCGACGAACTGCTCGCCGTCGATCACACAGTCGATCAGGCGGTCGGGGGTGATCATCGGCGGCATCGGGCCGTCCGGGTCCAGGCCCTCGAACGTGGTCTCGTCGCCGGCGTCGCGCAGCATCCGGAGCTGCGAGCGCATCCGGGACTCGGCCATCGCCGTCCAGTAGATCTTCGGGATGTCCCAGGCCGGGCCGAGGTCCTCGCGGTACGACCGGGCGGCGGCGAGGTCGGCGGCGTAGGTCGCGACGCGGTGGGCCTTGATGTGATCGGGGTGGCCGTAGTTGCCCCACTGGTCGTAGGTGACCAGGACCTGCGGCCGGAGCTCGCGGATGATCGGGACCAGATCGTTCGCAGCGGTGACCAGGTCGGCCTGCCAGAAGCTGTCCTTGCGGGTCTCGTGCGGGACGTCGGCGTTGCCCTCGTCGTTGTAGATCATCCCGGTGTCGCGGTATTTGCCAGCGCCGCCGAGGAAGCGGTGGTCGGTGACACCGAGCTCGGCCATCGCGTTGGCGAGCTCACCGATCCGGTGCTCGCCGAGCGCGTCGTCCTGGTCGGAGGCCAGGTGGGCGAGCTCGGGGACGAGGACCTCACCCTCCTCACCGAGGGTGCAGGTGATCAGCGTGACGTGGGCGCCTTCAGCCACGTAGCGCGCCATCGTGGCACCGTTGTTGATGGTTTCGTCGTCCGGGTGGGCGTGCACCAGCATCAGCCGGCGCTCAGCAAGCTCAACCATGCCGAAAGCCTACGTCGGCCGCCGGACAGTTTCCGTTCAGTTCCGCTCAGCCGAAGCGGCGGACCAGCAGGCAGCCGGCCTGGAACCGCGACTTGGCGCCGAGTCCCGCGATCAACGCGCCGATCTCCGCGCGCACTGTCCGCAACGACAGACCCAGTTCCCGCGCGATCGCGGCATCCTTCGCGCCGGTGGACATCATCCGGCCGATCGTGACCTGCCGGCTGGTCAGCTCCTTGACCGCCGCAGGGCTCCGCCGGTGCGACCCGAGCTCGTACACCTCGCAGACGATCTCCGGCGCGAAGTCCTCTCTTCGCACCACGGGAACTGCCGGAAACACCGACATACCTCACTCCTCCCCAGAAGTCTCAGGGCAGGATTCTCGTCTCCGGGTCAGACCACTCACCAGGTACAACCCATACAAACCACCCATACAGTTCCGGTGCGTCACGTTCTGCTGGCGGGGTGCAGTGTGAGTTCCGCCACTCACAACTGCTTGCGCAAGGCCCGTACGAACGGGCGATCGGGCTCCAGCCAGTCGTTCTCGTCGAGCTCGGACGGCGCGAACCAGCGCAGTTCGGAGTGCTCCCGCAGTACCGGATCTCCGGCGACGGCCGTGGCCAGATAGACGTGCAGGCGATAGTCCGCGGAGATGTCCACGCCCGGCCCGAGCGAGTCGCCGACCTTGATCTCCAGGTCGAGCTCCTCGCGGATCTCCCGGACCGCGGCCTGCTCGTCGGTCTCCCCCGGCTCGACCTTGCCGCCCGGGAACTCCCAGCCGCCATCGGGCCGGTACGCCGCCAGCACCAGGCCGTCGCGTACGACGGCGACTCCAACAACTGTCTGCATTGTCGCGACTCTGCCAGAAACTGTCCGCCGCGTCCGACATGATGCCGGTATGCCGTTGCAGAACAGGGTTCTGCCCACCCAGGAGATCGTCGCCGACCCCGGCCGCGGTCTGCTGATGGGCAACCGCGGCAGCCTGCACTCGCCCGACCGCCGCCTGGGCACGACCCGCTGGCGGTCGAAGGCGTGGATCTGCTGCGTCCTTGACTGGAAGGGGATCCGGCGCGATCCGATGCCGCCCGGACGCTGGACGGCGCTGTTCTTCTTCGACGAGGCCGTCGCGCTGGCGGCCGGGCATCGCCCGTGTCATTACTGCCGACGCAGGGACTTCCTGCTGTACGCCGGGGCGTGGGCCCAAGGTCAGGCCGAGCGTCCGCGAGCCGCCGAGATGGACGCAGTACTGCACAGTCAGCGGGTCGAGTCGCGGACCCGACGACAACGGACGACCGTCCAGGACCTCGCCGACCTGCCGGACGGCGCGATGGTGCGGTTCGACGGGAGACCGGCGTTGGTGCTCGAGCAACAGGTGCTGCCGTGGTCCTGGGAGGGGTACGGCGAAGCGCTGCGGCCGCCCGGTCTGCATCAGGTCGAGACGCTGACCCCAGCAGCGAATCTTCTTGTGCTGAAGGCCGGATTCGCTCCATTACTCCACCCGTCGGCACGGTCGCAACTGAGGTAACCCTAACCGGAAACACGCCGTGCCGAGGGGTCTTCCAATGGGCGCTCGGCGGGGGCAAAGTGTGCCCATACTGACAGCTACATAACCATCACTGGAGTCGGCATGGCTGAAGGCAACAGCGGCGTTGCTGCGGTCGCTCGCGCACTCGAAGGGCTACACGCTGCCGTCGGCAAACTCAGCCAGGAGTACGGTGACACCCTCGGCATTCGCCGCCTGGTGTCCGACGTGGCCCGGCTGAGCGACGATCTCGCAGAGCTCGGCCCGCCCGACCCCAGGCACAGGCCCGGACCCGTTCCGGAGGAACTCGAGGAGATTCCCGACGTGGAGTATGACGCGTCCATGTGGACAGACGCGGAGCATGAAGGCTTCGGCGCGCCTGACAGGCACGCTCCCTGATGGCCACCGGAGTAAGCAGCCCCGGCCGCGCACAGATCGGCCTCAAGACCGCGAGATCGGATCGATGGTGGCTCGCGCCGTTGCGGATCGGCGTGATCCTGCTGTTCTTCATCGTCTACGCGACGATCCGGATCTTCATGAACAAGTGGTACTGGGTCGGTGAGTTCCACTACCTGACACCGCTGTACTCGCCCTGTGTCACCAGCAGCTGTGTCGAAGGCTCCAGCCACCTCGGCACCTGGTTCGGCAACTTCCCGCGGTTCCTGCCGTTCAGCCTGATCACGTTCGTGATCCTGGCCGGCTTCCGCGGCACCTGCTACTACTACCGCAAGGCGGGCTACCGGTCGCTGTTCTTCGCGCCGGCCGCGTGCGCGGTGCCCGAGCCGCACAAGAACTACACCGGTGAGCGGAAGTTCCCGCTGGTCGCGCTGAACCTGCACCGCTACTTCTTCTACGGCGCGCTGATCTTCGGTCTGCTGAACGTCTACGACGGTCTCCAGGCCTTCCACGGCAAGGACGGCGGCTTCGGCATCGGCCTCGGCACGGTGATCATCTGGATCAACCTGGTGGCGCTGTGGCTGTACACGCTGTCCTGCCACGCCTGCCGGCACATCGTCGGCGGCCGGCTGAAGAACTTCTCCAAGCACCCGATGCGCTACCGGTACTGGACCTTCGTGTCCAAGCTGAACCCGAAGCACGGCACCTTCGCGATGACGTCGCTGTTCACCGTGATCCTGACCGACTTCTACATCATGGCCCTCTCGGCCGGATGGTTCTCCGACCTGCGCATCATCAACTGACCCCGGGATCTGAAGAAGACTTATGACTGAGCTGGAACGACACTCCTACGACGTCGTCGTGATCGGGGCCGGCGGCGCCGGCCTGCGCGCGGCGATCGAGGCCCGTGAGCAGGGCAAGAAGACCGCGATCATCTGCAAGTCGCTGTTCGGCAAGGCACACACGGTGATGGCCGAGGGCGGTTGCGCGGCCGCGATGGGCAACGCGAACTCCAACGACAACTGGCAGGTCCACTACCGCGACACGATGCGCGGCGGGAAGTTCCTGAACAACTGGCGGATGGCCGAGCTGCACGCGCAGGAGGCTCCCGACCGGGTCTGGGAGCTGGAGACGTACGGCGCGCTGTTCGACCGCACGCCCGACGGCCGGATCAGCCAGCGCAACTTCGGCGGCCACACCTACCCGCGGCTCGCGCACGTCGGCGACCGCACCGGCCTGGAGCTGATCCGCACCCTGCAGCAGAAGATCGTCTCGCTGCAGCAGGAGGACTTCGAGGCCACCGGCGACTACGAGGCCAACCTCAAGGTGTACGCCGAGTGCACGATCACCGAGCTGATGAAGGACGGCGACGCGATCTCCGGTGCCTTCGGGTACTGGCGTGAGTCCGGACGGTTCATCCTGTTCGACGCACCTGCCGTGGTCCTGGCGACCGGTGGTGTCGGCAAGTCCTTCAAGGTCACCTCGAACTCCTGGGAGTACACCGGTGACGGGCACGCGCTGGCGATGCGGGCCGGCGCGACGCTGATCAACATGGAGTTCATCCAGTTCCACCCGACCGGCATGGTCTGGCCGCCGTCGGTGAAGGGGATCCTGGTCACGGAGTCGGTCCGCGGCGACGGCGGCGTACTGAAGAACTCCGAGGGCAAGCGGTTCATGTTCGACTACGTGCCGGACGTGTTCCGGGCGCAGTACGCGGACAACGAGGAAGAGGCCGACCGCTGGTACAAGGACGCCGACAACAACCGGCGCCCACCGGAGCTGCTGCCGCGGGACGAGGTCGCGCGGGCGATCAACTCCGAGGTGAAGGCCGGCCGGGGTACGCCGCACGGCGGCGTGTTCCTGGACGTGTCGACCCGGCTGCCGGCCGAGGAGATCACCCGGCGGCTGCCGTCGATGCACCACCAGTTCAAGGAGCTGGCGGACGTCGACATCACCAAGGAGCCGATGGAGGTCGGTCCGACCTGTCACTACGTGATGGGCGGCGTCGAGGTCGACCCGGACACCGCGTCGTCGACGGTGCCGGGCCTGTTCGCGGCCGGTGAGGTTGCCGGCGGCATGCACGGCTCGAACCGGCTCGGCGGCAACTCGCTGTCCGACCTGCTCGTCTTCGGGCGGCGGGCCGGCATGGGTGCCGCGACGTACGTCGACGGTCTGCAGGAGCGGCCGAAGATCGACGAGGCCGATGTGGACTCGGCCGCGACCGAGGCGCTGGCGCCGTTCGAGCTCGAGGGCGGCGAGAACCCGTACTCGATCCACCAGGACCTGCAGCAGTCGATGAACGACCTGGTCGGCATCATCCGCAAGGAAGAGGAGATGGAGCGCGCGCTCGGCCGGCTGGCCGAGTTCCGCGGCCGGATCGCGAAGATGACGGTGGAGGGTCACCGCCAGTTCAACCCGGGCTGGCACCTGGCGCTGGACCTGCGGAACATGCTGACCGTGTCCGAGTGCGTGGCCGGTGCGGCGCTGCTGCGGCAGGAGTCGCGCGGCGGTCACACCCGCGACGACTTCCCGGAGATGTCGCCGGAGTGGCGCAAGAAGCTGCTGGTCTGCAAGCTCGACGCCGAGGGCCGTGTGAACGTGACCGAGGAGCAGCAGATCCCGATGCGCGAGGACCTGCTGGGCCTGTTCGAGGTCGACGAGCTGAAGAAGTACCTGACCGAAGAGGAGTTGCTGAGTGAGCTATAAGGGAAAATTCCGCGTCTGGCGGGGTGACTCTGAAGGCGGTGAGCTCAAGGACTACGAGGTCGAGGTGAACGAGGGCGAGGTCGTCCTCGACGTCATCCACCGGCTGCAGGCGACCCAGACGCCGGACATGGCGGTCCGGTGGAACTGCAAGGCCGGCAAGTGCGGCTCCTGCAGCGCCGAGATCAACGGCATGCCGAAGCTGATGTGCATGTGCCGGATGAACACGTTCGCCGAGGACGAGGTCGTCACGGTCACGCCGATGCGCACGTTCCCGGTGATCCGGGACCTGGTCACCGACGTCTCGTTCAACTACCAGAAGGCCCGCGAGGTGCCGGCCTTCAAGCCGCCGGCGGACCTGAAGCCGGGCGAGTACCGGATGCAGCAGGTCGACGTGGAGCGCTCGCAGGAGTTCCGCAAGTGCATCGAGTGCTTCCTGTGTCAGGACACCTGCCACGTGATCCGGGACCACGAGGAGAACAAGGAGTCGTTCTCCGGTCCCCGGTTCCTGATGCGCGTCGCCGAGCTGGACATGCACCCGCTCGATGCCGCCGACCGGCAGCACGCGGCCCAGGACCAGCACGGGCTGGGCTTCTGCAACATCACCAAGTGCTGCACCGAGGTCTGCCCCGAACACATCAAGATCACCGACAACGCGCTGATCCCGATGAAGGAGCGCGTCGCCGACCGCAAGTACGACCCGATCGTCTGGCTCGGCAACAAGATCCGCCGCCGCCCGGCCTGAGGTAGTCAGCCCGAGGACCCTGGAACCGACCCTGGTTCCAGGGTCCTGCTGTTTTCCCCCGTGTGGGGGAGCCCAGCGCCCTGGTCCGGCCCTATCGTTCCGGGCATGGACGTTGTGGTCGCGGGGTTGTTCAGCCTAGGTGTGTTCCTGGTGATCTTCGTGCCGGTCGCGCAGCGGTTGCTGGGCGTCCGGTTCGGCGTGGTGCGGATGGTGCTGGCCGCCGCGATCACGCTGAGCCTGTTCAGCCCGATCGCCAACGCGCTGGTCGGCAAGCCGCCGTACACCGGGTCGAACGGCGCGGCGATCGCGTTCCTGGTGCTGACGACGCTGTTCTCGATGCTCGCCGGGCTGGTGTTCCTGGTCCTGGCCGAGGCGCTGGTGCCGACCGGATCGTTGCCTCGGGCCCGCGATCTGCGCCGGGACGTGAGCGGCCGGATCGCCCGTACCCGGCGGTACCTGCAGATCCTCCGGATCGCGATCAGGCACGGCCTCGGACCGTACCTCCGCGGCCGCCGGCGCCCCGGCCGGGAGAATGCCGCCGGGCAGGCCGACCTGGCCCGTTCGCTGCGGCTCGCGCTCGACGAGGCCGGGGTCACATTCGTGAAGCTCGGCCAGGTCCTGTCGACTCGCAGCGACATCATCCCGGGCACGGTCGCCACCGAGCTCAGTCGGCTCCAGGACCAGGTCTCCCCCGCGCCCTGGCCGGAGATCGAGCAGGTCCTGGCCGAGGAGCTCGGCGGCCCACCCCATCAGCTGTACGCCGACTTCGACGCCCAACCGTTAGCCGCCGCCTCGGTCGCTCAGGTGTACGCCGCGCGCCTGCCCGACGGCCCTCGTGTCGTCGTCAAGGTCCAGCGCCCCGGTATCGCGGGCATCGTCGACCGGGATCTCGACATCGTCCGCCGTCTCGCCCGGCTGCTCGAGCGGAACACCGACTGGGGCCGCTCGATGGGTGTTCGCGCCCTCGCCGACGGATTCGCCGACGCGATGCGTGAGGAGCTCGACTTCACCGTCGAGGCCGGCAACATGACCACGGTCGCGGCCGGCCGTTCCATTGCTTCCAGCAACGATCTCGTCGTACCGCAGCTGTATCCGGACCAGTCGACCCGCCGCGTCCTGACGATGGAGCGCCTGGACGGGATCGGCCTCGGCAACGCCCGGCAGGCGATCGCGGACCGCGGCCTCGATCCGGTCCGCCTCGGCCGTTCGCTGTTCGAGTGCCTGCTCGGCCAGGTCGCGATCGACGGCGTCTTCCACGCCGACCCGCACCCGGGCAACTTCCTGCTGCTCGCCGACGGCCGGATCGGCATGCTCGACCTCGGCTCGGTCGGCCGCCTCGATCCCGCTACCCGTGACGCGTTGCAGCGCTTCCTGCTGGCGATCGATCACGGCGATCCGGTCTCTGCGACCGATGCACTCCTGGAGATCGTCTACCGCCCCGACGTGATCGACGAGCGTGCGCTGGAGCGTGCCGTCGGACAGTTCATGACCCGGCACCTCGCGGCCGGGGTCACGCTCGGGCCGGCCATGTTCAACGACCTGTTCAAGATCATCACGTCGCACGATCTCGGCGTACCGCCGGAGGTCGCCGCCGTGTTCCGTGCGCTGGCGACGATCGAGGGCACGATCTCGCGGATCTCCCCCGGGTTCGACTTGGTTGCCGCGTCGCGCCAGTTCGCCGCGGCCCATGTCACGGATCGCCTTGCGCCGGACGCGTTACGCCGTACGGCGACCGAGGAACTGGCTTCGTTGCTGCCGATGTTGCGACGGCTGCCGCGACGGATCGACCGGATCGCGGCCGCCGCGGAGAGCGGGCGGCTCGGCGTCAACGTCAGGCTGCTCGCCGACGAACGCGATCGCCGGCACGTCACCGGCCTGCTCCACCAAGCCCTGCTGGCGATCCTCGGCGCGACCGCCGGTCTGATGGCCGTGCTGCTGCTCGGTACGCCGGGCGGCCCGCAGGTCACGACCTCGATGACGCTCTACCAACTGATCGGCTACAACCTGCTGGTGATCTGCGCGGTGCTCGTGCTCCGCGTCCTGGTGCTGATCTTCCGCCTGCCACGCCACTTGACTTAAACCTAACTTGAACTTCGACCATATCCTTCATGTCCACCACCACTGAGTCCCGCCCCAGGCTGTTCACCGGCCAGCATCTGCCCCTGGTGCTCGGGGTGATCGGGCTGGTCACCCTCGGCGCCTTCGAGAACCGCGCGGTCGGCACGGCGCTGCCGACGATGGTCCGCGAGTTCGACGCGCTCGGCAGCTTCGGTCTCGCCAACGCGGCACCGAACGCGAGCTACCTGATCTCGCTCGCGATCGCCGGCCTCTGGTCCGACCGCCGCGGCCCGATCCCGACCCTGCGCGCGGGCGCGATCTCGTTCGCCCTCGCTCAGTTGCTGGTCGGGACCGCGACCGCGATGCCGATGGTCGTCGCCGGCCGCCTGCTCAGCGGCCTGGCCGAGGGACTGCTCGACGTGTCGTTGGTGGTGCTCGTGGCCCGCGCGCTTCCCGCCGTACTGCGGCCTCGGATGTTCTCGTTGTTCGCCGCGATGTGGATCCTGCCGTCCGTACTCGGACCGGTGCTGACCGGCGTGGTGACCGAGCAGTTCGGCTGGCGCTGGGTCTTCCTCGGCGCGATCGTCCTACTCATCCCCAGCTGGCTGCTGCTCGGCCCGGCGATGCGTCAGTCGGCGACCGCGACCGCGCCAGAACGGACCGCAGACGACGTTGCCGAGCTCGAGGCGTGGCGAGCCGCACTCCCCTGGGCCCTCGCCGCATCCGTCGCGCTGTTCTCGATGACGCTGGCCGGCGACCACCTGGAGGCCCACCCGATCATCAGCGGTACGGCGGTCGTCGTGGCGCTCGCGGTACTCGCGCGGGCCGCCGTACGCGTGATGCCCGCGGGCATGTTCGTTGCCCGACGTGGCTTCCCGGCGGTGGTCGCAGTACGCGCACTGGGCGGTGCTGCCTTCGCCGTGTCCGGCGCGTACCTCCCGTTGTTGCTGACGCTTGAGCACCACTTCAGCCCGTCCAAGGCCGGTGTGACGTTGTCGATCACCGGAGTGTGCTGGGCGTTCGGTTCCTGGCTGCAGGGCCGGGAGCACGGGATCGAGCGAGTCACCGTACTGCGAACCGGGCTGGCCTTCATGGCGATCGGACTGCTCGTCACCTCGTTGCTGGCATGGACGAACGGGACTACCTGGATCGGTCTGATCGGCTGGGGGTTCGCAGGCATCGGCATGGGGCTGAGCTCGTCCAGCCTGTCCGTCCTCACTCTGGACCTGTCCGACCACAGCAACTCCGGCCGCAACAGCAGCGCCGGCCAGATGGCCGCGACGATGAGCATCGCGACCGGACTGGCGATCAGCGGGACGCTCTTGGCCTTCAACTCCGACAACCCGCGCCCGTGGGTCTTCGGCTCGATCGTCACGGCAGGCGGCGTACTGGCGCTGCTGGGCTTCCTGGCAGCGCCGCGGTGCCGCCGGGCCTGAGCTCCTGAGTCCAGCGGTTACAGTGCGGTCATGGCGGTTCAGGGCACCGGCAGTCGCTACGAGGAGGTCGCGGTCGGTCTGATCGGCGGAGAGTCTTTCGTCCGCCGGATGGTCTCGGTCGCGCGCCAGAGCAGTACTCCGGGACTGCGCGTCGAGCCTGCGGTGTACCGGCACGAGAACGAGGCGCCGCAGCTGGCACGGCAGGTGATGGAGCGCGTCGACGTACTGCTGTTCGCCGGACCGCTCCCGTACGACCTCGCGATGGCCAAGGGCGACCTGTCCGTCCCGGCGGTGTTCGTACCGCCCGGCAGTGCCGCACTGCACGCGGCCTTGGTTCGGGCGCGGTCGGCCTTTGATCCGACCCGGATCAGCGTGGACTCCGTGACGGAGCAGGACGTCGAGGACTGCTACGCCGAGGTGTCCCTGCCGGTGCAGGCCGTCCGCGTACAGCCCTACCTGGAGGAGCTCGAGCCGGCGGACTACCTGGCGTTCCACAGCAAGCTCTTCAAGGCCGGCCGGACCGTCGGCGCGGTGACGACGATCGCCGGCGTGGCGGAGTCGCTCGAGGCGGACGGCGTACCGACCGTGCTGATGCGGCCGTCGACGCAGACGCTCCGGGAGACGCTGCGGGCGGCGATCCTCACCGGCAGCGGCGCTCGGCTATCCAGGTCGCGGATCGCCATCGTGATTGCCCAGGTGCCGGACTCGGCGTTGCCGACGCGGACCAGCCCGGCGCAGTACTGGTACCAGGAGCTGAAGCTGTCGCTGCACCACGAGCTGCTGCACGACGCCCGCCGCATGGACGCGATCGTGTTGCCCCACGACCAGACCAGCTTCCTGGTGATCACCACGCTCGGCTCACTGCGGACGATCACCGGCGACCTCGAGACCGCGCCGTTCCTGGCCCGGGTCCGCGAGACGCTCAACCTGGACCTGCAGGTGGGCATCGGCCTCGGCCGGTCCACGCTGGAGGCCGAGAACAACGCGTACCGCGCGGTGGCGATGGCAGCCGCGGACACCGGCGACCTGGCGTACCTGGTCGGGTCGGACGACCTGGTGCTCAAGCTGCCGGCGGAGTCCGATGCCGAAGCGACGGCGGCGCCGGTGGCGGACGAGACACGTGACCTGGAGACGTTGCGGATGCTGGTCCAGAGCCTCGACGAGACAGGCGACGAGGCGCGGCTGGTGGATGCGGAGCAGGTGGCGGGCATCCTCGGCGTCACGCTGCGGACCGCCCGCCGTACATTGCGCGGCCTGGTCGACAGCGGGCTGGCGTGGCCGATGCCTGCAACCCGAGCGGCGCGCAAGGTCGGTCGGCCGCCGATGGTCTACCAACTCCTGGACGAGCGGCTCAAGAACTCCGGCAGTTGAGCGTTGGCGGTACTCGGGCAGGGCTAGAGTGAGCGCATGGCTGAGCTCTTGACCGACGACCAGATCGATCTGGCGATCCGCGACCACCTGCCGCAGTGGAAGGTCGTGGACAAGGAACTGGTCCGCGAGGTCAAGGCGCCTGCCTTCCTGGACGGCATCCGGCTGGTGGCGACCGTGGCTCAGCTGGCCGAGTCGATGAACCACCACCCGGACATCGACATCCGCTACACCACGATCACGTTCCGGGTCACCACCCACGACGCCGGTGGAATCACCGACGACGACCTGGTGCTGGCGCGACACATCGACACCGCCGCCGGCTGACTTGTTCCCGTCATGACGCTTGTCCGCCAGGACAAGCGCTGGTCCGGCATGCCCCGAAACGCCTTGAATCTAAGGCATGACCGCCCTAGGTAGTGCTCTCACCGTCCTGCTTGCACTCGTCCCGTCCCAGGCGGACCCCGGCTGGTTCTGGAACGCTCCGCACTGCGACACCGTGTACGGCGACGGCTCGGTGACGATCACCGAGTCCGACGGCGAGACGCTGGTGCCGACGACCGGCAAGCTGCGCGCCGTTACGTACGCGAAGGTCGCCGCCCTCGAAGAGCCCAACACGCTGATCACCATCGGCAAGCAGTCCATCCAGCGCTCCAGCGACGCCGGCTGCAGCTGGCAGTTGCTCGACAAGGCTCCCGATGACCTCAGCACGTACGACGTGCAGCCCGGGCCGGGCGACTCGGCGTACATCTACAGCGTCAACGACCAGCCCATCCATCGCGTGCACGGCTCACAGGTGACCAGTGTGCTCGGACCGGTCGAGGGAGGCGGTCTGGCTGCACTGGACGCGCGAGCCGGTCGGCTGCGTGTCGTTGCTGGTGACGGGCAGCTGTACGACTCCTCGGACGACGGCGTGACGTGGCAGCGCACCGGCGTACTGCCTGCTCGCGACCTCTTCGTGTACGACGCCGTTGTGGACCCGCGGAACCCGGACCACGTCGTACTCGGCGTGATGTCGGACGGGGTCTATGTCACGTACGACGGCGGCCGCAGCTGGATCCGGTCACGCGCGGTCGAGCGGGTGAACGCCTTCAGCCTGACCATCTCGCCGACCGACCCGTCGAAGGTGTGGATGGAGGGGTACGACCGGGACCGGGCGACCCGCTTCATCTGGGAGTCGACCGACGGCGGCCAGAAGTTCCGCGAGGTCCTGGACCAGAGCCGAGCCGACCTGATCAACGGCAACAAGATGTGGGCCAGCCCCGTCGACCCCGACCTCATCTACTTCAGCTACGGCACGTCGTTCGCCAACTTCGGCGCCGACCTCTACCGCTTCCGCCCGTCCACCGGCGACCTGTCGAAGCAGCACAACCGCAACGACGGCATCCCGTCCCTGGCCTTCAACCCCTCCAACCCCAAGATCCTTTACTTGGGCCTCGCCGAGGAGCGCTGACGGAGGCCGATCAGCACTCCTTCGGTGTCGCGGAGGTAGGCGAGGCGGCCGACGCCCGGTAGCTCCTGGATGTCGCCGGTCGGAGTGCCGCCTGCACCTCGGGCGGCCTCCAGCGTCGCCTCGAGGTCGTCGACCTCGATCCAGGCGATGGTCGGCTGCGACTGGTACAGACTGCTCATGATCGCGCCGTCGATGCCTTCCCCCGGCCCGGTCTCCGCGAGCAGGTAGCCGTCCGGCACCGGTGCCGGCGTCACCTGCCAGCCGAACACCTTGCTGTAGAACTCCGCCGCCCGGTTGTGGTCCTCGGCAACGATCTCGACATGAATGATGCGTCCCATGGCCTCGATCCTGCCGGTGGATCGCTCATCCGTCTTGGACGGATCTTCCGTGCATCAGCGCCGCGATCCCGTTCTGTACGGCGAGGAACGACGTCGCGCTGACGCCGGTGTACCGCTTGAAGTCGCGCGCCGCGTGCGCCTGGTCGTAGTACCCGTGCAGCGCCGACAACCTCGCGGCCGCATCCGCCGGCCCGCCGAGGAGCCCGCCGACGAAGTGGTAGTAGCGGATGATCTCGGCGTACTGCTTCGGCCCGATCCCGACGTACTTCCGGAACACCCGGTACAACGTGCTGTACGACGTCCCGCACCGCCGTACGACGTCGGCCACCGCGACCTGGCCGCGCAACTCGTCGATGGCTCGTACCGCCTCGGCGACGATCGGCGGGACAGCTGTGGCCGTCGCCCGAGCCGCGAGGAAGCCTGCCAGCCGCTCGGCCCGCGCCGGACCGAACGGCTCCGACCGCAACTCCGCCACCAACCCGGCTGTCGTGTCCGGACCGAGCCAGTCCGCCAACTGCCGCACCTCGTCGACCAGCGCGGGGAGACCGAGCGCTGCGAGCCCCCACGGCGTGAACTCGACGCCGGCGTAACTCGACGTGCCGACCTGGCCGATCACCTGCGGCCGGGTCATGATGCCGAAGACCGACGCCGCGTTCGGCCACTCGGCCCCGGTCACCGGATCGTGCCGGGTGCCGGGGTCGGCGAGCGCGATCGCGAGGCCGGGGCGGCCGTTCGGGATCAGGATCTCCTGCCGTAGCGACGGCAGCGGTGCGGAGTCGACCAGCCACACGTGGTGGATCACGTCGGTCAGAACGTCGGGTGCCGGGAAGCGCTGGTAGCCCACGACGCGAATCGTAAGTCTCTGGCCCGTTTACATCGGTTACCGTTGAGAAGTGACGACTGCCGACGAGTACCGCCTGCTGGGTTTTGCCGACATCGACCGGGACGCCGCCGAGGCATTCTCCCCGGACCAGGCAGCGGTCAAAGACCTCGCTGACCAGATCCGCGCCGGAGTCGGGAAGCTCGGCAGCGAGCCGGCCTTCCGGATGCCGGAGGACCCGCGCAACTCGGTCCAGGCCTTCCTCGAGACCGTGCCGGACATCCGCCGGTTCCACGCCGAGCGCGGCATCCCCGACGACATCAGCTGGGCCTCGCTCGCCGACCTCGGACAGCAGCTCAAGGTGAACCGCCGTACCCACGGCGACTACGGCCTCGAGACGCACTGGTGGCTGCGGCACTTCTGGAACGGCCAGATCTATGCGCTCGGCCGGCTGCAGTACATGCTCTACCAACTCACGCCCGACGAGCCCGTCCCCGGCGTCGAGCCGGGCGAGTGGGTCATCGGCGCACACATCCCGGAGACCGGTCCGCTGACGCCGGAGTTGGTCGACGACAGCCTCACGCAGGCCCGCGACTTCTTCCCGCGCCACTTCCCGGACCACCCGGTGAACACCCTGACCCTGTGGTCCTGGTTGATCGACCCGTACCTGCTCGACAACCTGCCGCAGGACTCGAACATGGTGAAGTTCGGCCGCCGCTTCACGCCGTACGGGACGCCGACCGACAGCCAGGACAGCGCGATCTTCTTCACCTTCCGCACCCACGGCGCCGACCACCTGGACGAGCTCCCGCAGGACACCCGGCTGCAGCGGCTCGTGGTCAGCCGCATCAAGGACGGCGGCACCTGGCAGAGCGCGTTCGGCTACCTGAGGCTATGACGGGCGGTTCTGACCGCTAGGTACGCCGTACTTCGCCAGCCAGCTCGCCAGCTCCATGTTGGACACGCAGCGGACGTCGGGTTGCGTACACGTCTGCTTGACGAAGTCGGTCAGCGCATCGGAGTACACGCTGTTGTTCCAGCGGTTGAAGTGGTTGCCGAGGAACAGCGGCGGGTTGCCGCTCGCCCGGGACTTGGCCAGCGCCTGCTGGTACGTCGCAAGCACCTGCGCTTTCAGCGCGGGCGCCTGGGCGAGCGGAGCCTTGCGCGCCTGCGTCTGGGCGAACCACAGGTTGTAGTCCATCGTCAGCGTCTTCTTGCTGGTACCGGCCAGGGTCACCGACTCGAGCGGGAAGTCCCACAGCCCGTTCTGCTTCTTCGGCCAGCTGATGTACCCGGGCGCGGACGCGTCGTACAGCATGCCGCGCTGGACCATCGCCTGCCGGTACGCGGGCCGGTTGCCCTCCAGGCACGGTGTCCGCATGCCCTTCACCGTCGACGGGTCGAACGGCGGCTCGACGGTCTTACCCGCGGCCAGCGTCGGCCCGGTCCGCACCATCCGGTCGAACGCGCTCAGCTCGGCGGTCCACTGCGCGGTGGTCCACCGGCCGATGCCGGTCTTGCCGCAGAAGTGACCGTTCGCGTGGGTGCCGATCTCGTGGCCCTCGGCGATCGCCTCCCGCAGTACCTTCGTGCGGCCGAGCACAGTGGCGGCGTCGCCCCAGCCGATGTCGGAGGCGCCGGGCTGGTGGTACGGCGGCTTGTAGTCGGTGCGGTGGTCTCCCGGGTACAGGTACGGGCCGGAGAGGAAGAACGTCATTCGCGCGTTGACCTGCTTGGCTACGGCGCGCCAGCGGGCCCAGAGCGCGAGGTCGCCGGCGCCGTCGAAGGAGACGACCACGAAGAGTGGCGGCTTGCCGGTCGGCAGGCGTCCCGGGAACGACCGCAGGACGGGGGCCGCCGCGGGGAGCTTCGAGGTAGGCGTGCTGCTCGGCTTCGGGGTCGGCGTGGGTTTCGGCGTGGGTTTCGCGGTCGGCTTTGCGGTGGGCTTCGGCTTGTGCGAGGGCGTCGTACCGGGAGACGGCGCTCCTTCGAGGGGTACGTCGGCGCAGCCGGCCAGGACTGCCGCGACAACGAGCGCGGCGCCCACGAGGTTCACCCCAGGCCTCACCACGCCTCTACTGACGCATGCGAGCCGCCGAAGGTTGGTCCGGGACACGCGCCTGGGCGGAAACCCAGGGGTCGATCGTTAGGCGCTCGTGATCTTCGCCGCGCGGCGCTTGACCGCGATCCGGCGGGACGTCTCGATGACCAGACCGATCATGCCGGCCAGGCCGAGGCTGAACGCGAGCCCCTTCAACTGGTCGTGCGCGAACGCGTCGCCGCCCAGGTAGCCGAGCAGCGCGACGTACGTGTACGCGATCGTCACGCCGAAGAACGTGAACACGATGAACTTCTTGAACGAGTACCGCGTCGCGCCCGCCGTCAGCGTGGCGACCATCCTGGCGCCGGGGATGTAGCGGACCGTCATCAGGATCAGCCCGCCGCGGGAATGCAGCGCGCCGGACACCTTGTCGTAGAGCTGCTGACGGCGCTCCTGACGCTTCATCCAGCGGTGCAGCGCCGGTCCGGAACCACGGCCCATGAAGTAGCACATGGACTCGCCGATGACCGAGCCGACCATCGCGACCGCGATGACCAGCAGCAGGTTCTGGTGGCCGGCGGCCGCGGCCATGCCGGCGGTGATGACCATGCCCTCGCTCGGCACGACCGGGAACACCGCGTCCACCGTCGCGGCGATGAACAAGATGAGCAGCAGCCAATGCGAGGCCATCGCAATGCCGAGCAGGTGGCGCGCGACCTCCATCAACTCTGTCACCTGGGCAAGGATGCCACCTCGCGCCAACATCGCCGCAATCCCACGGTTGTGATTTCACCCGATGTTCAGGGCATGACGCCGGGCTGTGCTCAGAGTTGTACGGGCAGTTCGCGGATCGCGTTCATCAGCAGGCCGGGCGTGCGGACCGGGTCCCGCTCCGGCTCGGCCAGGCGGAGGTCGGGGAAGCGCTCGAACAGCATTCCGAGCGCGATCCGGCCCTCGAGCCGGGCCAGCGGCGCGCCGAGGCAGTGATGGATCCCGTGCCCGAAGGCGAGGTGCGCGGAGTCCGGTCGGGTGATGTCCAGCTCGTCCGGCCGCTCGACCTTCCGCGGGTCGCGGTTCGCCGGCAGCAGCGCGAACACGATCACCTCGCCGGCCTCGATCCGGCTCCCGGCGATGTCGATCGGCGCCTGCGCGATGTACGGGATCGCGGCCTGCAGCGGGCCGTCGTACCTGAGCAGTTCCTCGACCGCCGCGGGCAGCCGGTCCGGCTCGGCCTTCAGCAGTTCCAGCTGGTCAGGATGCCGGAGCAGGGCGTGTACGCCGTTCGTGATCAGGCTGACCGTGGTCTCGTGGCCGGCCGCGAGCAGCAGGAAGATCATCGAGGTCAGTTCGTCCTCGCTGAGCCGGTCGCCGCCGTCGCGAGCAGCGATCAGGCCCGACAGCAGGTCGTCGGTCGGCGCCTGCTGCTTCTGCACGATCAGTTCGTGGACGAAGTCCAGCATCAGCGTGGTCGCCTCGATGTACTCCTCGGCGGTGTGCATGGTCGCGTTCACGAACACCGACGACCACTGCCGGAAGTCCTCACGGCGGACCGGCGGGATGCCGATCAGCTCGCAGATCACCGTGATCGGCAGCGGATAGCTGTACGCGTTGACCAGATCGACGCGGTCCCCCGCAGCCATCTGGTCGAGCAGGCCGGTCGCGATCTCGCGGATCCGCGGCTCGAGCGCGTCGATCCGGCGGCGGGTGAACGCGGCCGTGACGAGTTTGCGCAGCCGGGTGTGGTCGGGTGGGTTCGCGCCGAGCATGTGACGCTCGGTGCGGTTGATCAGGTCGTCCATCATCGTGTCGCGGTGCGGCCCGTCGAGCGGCGAGCGGACCACGTCCGGATGAGCGAGCAGTTCGCGCGTCTCGGCGTACCCGGTGATCAGGCAGACCGGGACGCCGGTGAACAGCGTGAGCCGCTGCACGGGTCCCTTGGCCGCTAGATCCTCGAAGCCCCAGTGCCGGGCGATTCCGCTGGTCTCCGTGAACGGCTGCCTCATGGGAGCCAGCCTACGTTCGACCCAGGTGCTCAGCGAGCTCCGTACGGGAGTGGATGCCCAGCTTCGTGTAGACCTTGCGCAGGTGGTACTCGACGGTCTTCGGGCTCAGGAAGAGCCGGGCGGCGGCCTCGCGGATGCTGTGACCGTCTGCGAGCAGTACGGCGATCTGCCGCTCCTGTGGAGTCAATTCGTCCGCTGTGCTCGGCACTCGACGCCGTGCGGTCTCACCTGTCGCCTTGAGCTCCGCTGCGGCCTGGTCTGCCCAGCCGAGTGCGCCGAGCGCGTCAAAACCCTCCACAGCGAGTCGGAGCTGCGTGCGCGCGTCGACACGCCGCCGTACCCGCCGCAGCCACGCGCCGTACGCCAGACGCGTCCTGGCCAGCTCGAACGCGTCCAGCGTCACCTCGTGGCGACTGAGCGCCAGCAGGAAGTCCTCCTCGCTGTCACCAGCCACACCACGCGCCCGTGCCGCCCGCGCCAACGACCACGGCTGCCCCTTCGCCTCAGCCAGAGCGGAGTGTTCGTCAGCGACCCGCTTCGCATCGTCGACACGCCCCAACCGCAGGTAGACCTCGACCAGCTCCGGCGCCGGCGACAGGTCCGGATCCTTCAACCCATACTCGGCCAGTACGTCGACCAGCCGCTCGTACTGCGGCAGAGCCGCCGCCGGATCGCCACGCCCCAGCTCCAGGTCGCCCAGCGCGAACAAGGACCACAGCGTCCCGAGATGGATCTCCTGCTCGGCACAGATCCGCAGGCACTCCGCAGCGAGCTCCTGACACTCCGCTCTGCCCTCGTGCGACCACAGCCACGCCATGCCGGCCAGGTTCATCGCCAGCTCGGTCGTCTGACCGGTTTCACGCGATAGCCGGATCCCCTCGTCGTACGACGTCTCCGCGTCGGCCCAGCGATCGGTCGTCGCATCGTCGCGGGCCAGCACGAACAGGAGGCCAGGCAATGTCCCGAGAGCGACCTGCTCCCGCCGTTCGAGCATCGCCTGCTGCAGCATCTCCCGCCCGGTGCCGGTCTCCCGCAGGAACAGCGCAGCCAGCACCATCCAGACCTGGCGGCGACGGTCCCGGTCCAACTCGTCCGACGGCTCCAGGCTGATCGCCGCACGGATCTGATCCATCCCACCGTCCCCGGCGAGTACCTTCGCCACACCGCTCGCCAGCATGCCCATGATCCGTGGACCAGGCCGCTCGAGCGCTGGACGGAGGCGATCCAGCTCGTGTGCGACCTCCAGGCCGGCCGCGGCATCACACAGCCGGAAGCACGCTCCGACGGCGTCAGCGAGCAGTCCGGTGGCGACTTCCGGGTCGGTGCACTCCGCGGCCGCTGCGACGAAGATGTCGAGAGCCCGGCGTGGCGAGCCACACTTCACCTCGATGTCCCCACGAATCTCCTGCGCCCGGAGCTTCACCGACAGCGGCGGCTGGAGCATCAGCGCGTCGGCAAGCAACGCCTCCGCGCGCTCTGCGAGTCCAGCCGACCACGCCGCCTCCCCAGCGTCCACCAACCTCAGCGCGCGGTCCTGCTGCCCCTGACTCAGTCGCCCAGCACGCTCGTACGCCGTCGCCGCGACCGCATGCGCCCCGCGAGCAGCGGCGTGCTCGGCCGCGACGACCAGTCCGGCCGCGACCTCGTCATCAGCGCCGAGGACAGCCTCGGACAGGTGCCAGGCCCGCCGATCCTCGTCGGGCGTAGTGCGAGCCACCGCGCGATGCGCAGTACGTCGTTCTGCCGGGTCTGCACTCGTATAGATCGCGGAGCGAACCAGTGGGTGCCTCCAGACGACCTCACCGTCGCGGATCGCGACCAGCCCGGCAGCCTCTGCTTCTTCGAGCACTGCAACGTCAACGCCCAGCTCTGCGCAGGCGCGTGCCACGGCTCCGAGTTCACAGTCGTCGATCGCCGACACCAGCAGTGCGGTGCGCGCGGCCGGAGTGAGTCGGTTTGCCCTGCTGACAAAGGCTTCTGCGAGCATCGTCGGCACCGGGAGCGGAACGCCGGGCGGCGTACGGTGCAATCGGTCCGGGTCGTCTGCGAGCTCGAGCAGGGCCAGCGGGTTGCCTGCCACGGTTTGGTAGAGCTGCTCGACCAGATCGCCTGGTAGGTGTTGCACGAGCTGCTGTGCGGCCTCGAGCGTGATGCCATCCAGCTGCAGCCGTGGGAGGTCAGCCTCTAGTGGATGCGGCTCGTGGGCGCGGGCTGCGATCAGCATGACGATCGGATCGGCCACCAGGCGTCGTGCGGCGAACAACAGCGCTTCTGCGGACGGACGGTCGAGCAGGTGGGCGTCGTCGATGATGAGTGCGAGTGGGGCTTCTTCGGCGTACCTGCAGATCAGGCTGAGGGTGGCGGCGCCGACTGCGAAGCGGTCCGCTGGGGTCGCGGGTCTCAGGGCCAGGGCCGATGCGAGCGCGGACTGCTGTGGGCCGGGGATGCGGTCGAGGCTGGACAAGGCTGGTCTTAGAAGCTGGAGGAGTGCCGCGAACGGGACCTCGCGTTCGGCTTCGGCGCCACGGGCTCGCAGGATCCGCAGTCCACCGGCCAGTACGGCAGCTTCGTCGAGCAGGCTGGTCTTGCCGATGCCCGGCTCACCGGTGACGAGCAGCACCCCAGCCGCTCCGACCCGCGCCCCCGCGACCAGCTGCTCGACCACCCGGCGCTCCGCGTCCCGCCCGATGAGCATGTCTCGCAGTGTGCACCAGGGGGCCCACCTGATGCGATGGTCCGTCCACGCTGCCTAGGTTTCGGCGTACGCAAACCATTAGGGGGCAAAGCAAATGACTGTTGCAATCGACGCCGACAAGCTGATGGGCTTCGTGTTCAAGGCTGTGGACGAGGTGGGGGCGACGCTGAACGCGGGGCTGGTCGTGATGGGCGATCGGCTCGGCTACTACCAGGCACTCGCCGATCAGGGGCCGGCCACACCGTCCGAGCTTGCCGAGCGGACCAGCACCGACGAGCACTACACGCGCGAGTGGCTGAACGCCCAAGCCGCAGGCGGGATCGTCGAGTACGACGCGAGCACCGGTCGCTACACGTTGCCACCAGAGCACGCCGTGGCGATGACCGATCCGAGCAGCCCGGCGTACCTGCCCGGCTTCTTCCAGATCGCGCTCGGCACGCTGCAGCACACGACGGAGACCATCGAGGCGGCGCGCAGTGGTGCCGGAGTCGGCTGGCACGAGCACACGTCGGACGTGCATGTCGGGTGCGAGCGGTTCTTCCGGCCGTCGTACAACGCGAACCTGCTGCCGAACTGGCTCCCTGCGCTCGACGGCGTGGTGGAGAAGCTGCAGCGCGGCGCCACAGTCGCCGACATCGGCTGCGGGCACGGCTCGTCGACCATCCTGATGGCGGAGGCGTTCCCGCGGTCGACGTTCATCGGCTCGGACTACCACCAGGCGTCGATCGAGACGGCCCGGCTGCGTGCGGCGGAGGCGGGAGTCGGCGATCGGGTGTCGTTCGAGGTCTCGCCGGCCGACAGCTTCAGCGGATCCGGGTTCGACCTGGTGACGACGTTCGACGCGCTGCACGACATGGGCGATCCGGTCGGCGCGGCCCGGCACGTACGCGAGGCGCTCGCGCCCGACGGCACCTGGATGCTGGTCGAGCCGATGGCCGGCGACCACGTCGAGGACAACCTCAACCCGGTCGGGCGGGCGTACTACGGCTTCTCCACGCTGCTCTGCACGCCGGCGTCGCTGTCCCAGCCGGTCGGACTCGCGCTCGGTACGCAGGCCGGACCGGCCCGGATCCAGGACGTGACGAAGGCGGCCGGGTTCGGCCGGTTCCGGACGGTCGCGCAGACGCCGTTCAACCTGGTGTACGAGGTGCGCCCTTGACAGATTACTTCACCACCTGGTGAAGTGTTGCAGGTGCTGACGAGGACGTTCGGAGCGCTCGCGGACCCGACCCGGCTGGCGATCGTGAGCCGGCTGAGTCGGGGCGACGCGACGATGGGCGAGCTCGCCGAGCCGCACCGGATCACCCCACCCGCGATCACCAAGCACGTCGGCGTGCTGGTGGACGCGGGTCTGGTGCGTCGGCGGCGGGTCGGGCGGACGGTGGTGTGCACGCTCCGGCCGGAGGCGCTCTCCGAGGTGGAGCAGTGGCTCGGCGACCTCACGACGTACTGGAACAGCACCGTGGACCGGCTGGAAGAACTCTTGCGAGGGGACGACGATGGACGCTGAGATCCGGATCGAAAGGGTGCTTCCGGCAACGATCGGACGGGTGTACGACGCCTGGACGCGGGCCGAGCTGCTGGCCCGGTGGTACTGCCCGAACCCGAAGCTCGACCTGAAGGTGCAGGCCGACGTCCGGGTCGGCGGCGAGTACGTCGTCGAGATGGGGCCGCACGTCGTGCGGGGCAGCTACCTCGAGGTGCAGCCGCCGAGCCGGCTGGTGTTCAGCTGGAAATGGGAAGGTACCGAGGACGAGCCGACCCGGGTCGAGGTCGAGCTGACGGAAGTTGCCGACGGCACCCGGATGGTGCTCAGCCACACCGGCTTCGCCAACGCCGAGGACGCCGCCAACCACCAACTGGGTTGGGATCCCGAGCTGACCCGGCTGGCCGACCTGCTCGAGTCGGTTACCGCTCCACAGCCCGACCCCGCAGTCGATCGAGGATGACGACGAGTACGACGGTTGTCGCAAGCAACACGACGGCCTCGGCCGCGGCGACGAACGCCTGACCGCGGTCGGTCAGCGCGAAGATGCTCACCGGGAGCGTCCGCCACGACGCCGGGTACACCATGATCGTGGCGCCGACCTCACCCATCGACAACGCGACGGACAAGCCGGCCGCCGAGGAGATCGCGGGGAGCAGCATGGGCAGCCGCACCCGCCACAGCACCCGGGCGGGCGAGGCACCGAGCGAGGCGGCGACCTCGGCGTACGACGGATCGACTCGTTGCAGCGCCGCGGCAACCGTTCCGTAGCTGAAGGCAACCATCAGGACTAGGTGTGCGATCACCACGATCCACTTGGTGCCGTTGAGCAGCACCGGTTGGCGGGAGAACGCGACCAGCAGTCCGAGGCCGACCACCACCGACGGCACGGCGATCGGCAGGTGGTGCATGGCGTCCGCGACTCTCGCAAACCTGGTGTCGTGGGCCGCCATCGCTCCCCAGGTCCCGAAGATGACGGCCAGCAATCCGCCCAGGAACGCGGTCTGCAAGCTCACCGACAACGAGGCCAGCTCGTCACCCGACAACGCCTGTCGCAGATGATCGCCGGTCGGGTCTGACGGCAGTACGCCGTTCCACGAGCCGGCGAACGCGGCCGCGATCACCACCAGGAACGGCAGCATCACAAGCAGCCCGAACACCACGGCGAAGGCGGTCCAGACGATCGCCTTCCCGGTTCTAGTCCAGACGAGCACGACGACCTCCGAGTGCCATCCGCAGTACGGCGTACAGGCCGAGTGACAGCGCGATCTGGACGACTGCGATCACGCAGGCGCCTGGGTAGTCGAACAAGACGATGCCCTTGGTGTGGACGAGCATCGGGAGCGTGGTCGTGCCCTTCGCGCCGAGGAACAGGACGATGCCGAACTCGTTCAGCGTCAGCAGGAGCGTGAGGCTGCCGCCCGCGACGAGTGCCGGGCGTACTTCGGGCAGGACGACCTGTCGCAGTACCCGCCAGGGGCCTGCGCCGAGGCTGGCTGCGACGTCGAGCTGCGCCCGCGGCAGCCGACTCATTGCTGCTAGCAACGGACGCATGACGAACGGGGTGTAGAAGGTGACTTCGGCCAGTACGACGGCCCAGGGCGAGGTGAGGAAGCCGCCGGCGCGGAGGATGCCGGTCGTGCCGTAGATGAACGTGAACGACAACGCGACCAGGAACGACGGCAACGCAAGCATCGTGTCCACGAGGCCAGCGACCACCCGCGCGCCCGGGAACGGCACGAAGCTGATGACGACCGCGAGGAACGTTCCGACGATCAGACAGCCGATCGTCGAACTCACGGCGATCTGGACGGTCCGCACCAACGCGTCCCGGAACTCCGCCGAGCCAACCACGTCACCCCAGGCTGGAATCGACTCGATCGCCACCAGCACCAACGGATAGACAACAAGCACCGCAATCAACACCAACGGCGGCAAAACCCACAACCACTTGCCATCCCGCCGCCTCTGCCGCCCAACAACAACCGTCGCCCCCAACGCCTCAACAGCCATCACCCCACCCCCACCGGCACCAAACTGCAAGCCCCACCCGGCAAAACCATCACCACACCAGCCCCCAACTCCGGCACCCGCCGATCCGCCGGCACATCCACCCGCACCACCACATCCGCCAACCCATCAACAACACACGTCACCTGATTGACGGCTCCCCGCCACTGAGCCCCCACCACCCGCCCCGCCAACCCCGCCGCGCCGGGTGCCTCCAGGCGGATTGCGTGGGGGCGGATGCACAGGAGGTTCTTGCCTTCTGCTGGTTTCAGTCCGGGGATGACGGTGCCTGCGACCTTCACCTCACCGTCGTCCACCGACACCGGCAGTAGGTTCGCCCCGCCCAGGAACGACGCGGTGAAGGCCGACGGCGGTGCGGCGTACAACTCAGCCGCCGGCGCGATGTCGACAAGTCGAGCATCGCGCATCACCGCGATCCGGTCCGCCAGCGCCAGCGCCTCCGACTGATCGTGGGTGACGTAAACGATCGCAATGTCCGGCACCTCACGCCGCAACTTCTGCAGTTCCCCGAGCATGTCCGCACGCAACTGCGCGTCAAGCGCCGCAAGCGGCTCGTCCAGCAGCAGCACCGACGGCTGGATCGCCAACGCCCGCGCAATCGCGACCCGCTGCTGCTGCCCACCGGACAACTCCCGCGGAAAGCGCCGCCCGTACGCCGTCATCCCTACCATCTCGAGCATCTCGCCGACCCGCCGCGCCACCTCCGCCCTCGGCTTACGCGCCGCCCGCAACCCGAACGCCACGTTGTCCGCCACCCGCAGATGCGGGAACAGCGCGTACTGCTGCACCACCACCCCGATCCCCCGCCGCGCCGGCGGGAGATCGGTCACATCGTTCCCACCCAGCCGGATCCGCCCCCGCGTCGGCCGCACAAACCCGGCCACTGCCTTCAACGCGGTCGACTTCCCCGACCCGGACGGCCCGAGCAACGCGACCGTCTCACCGGCCGCGACGCTCAGGTCGAATCCCTCCAGCGCGCACGTCCGGCCGAAGTGCACCGTGACGTCCTCGAGCTGAACCGTCATCCCACAGCCTTCGTGTACGCCGCCACATCAGCGTCCAGGTCGCTCAGCACGGCAGACCAGTCGGGCTGCCAGACCTCGACCCCGGAAGTCACCTTCTCGACCGTCTGGAAGTTCGCGTCGGTCGGCTTCACGTCATCCCGCGCCGGCACCCCGAACGCATCCTTCGACACGGTCTCCTGCGCATCGGTCGACAGCAGGTACTCCATCAATTGCTTCCCACCATCCGCGTTCGGCGCCCCAGCCCCGAGTCCCATCACATACGGCAGCGCCAACGTGCTCTTCTTCCCATCCGCACCCGCCGGGAAGAAGATGCTGAACGCCGACTTGTCGTTGGCGATCGACGCCGCATTCATCTGAACGTCGCCGTTCGCGACCAGCAGCTCGCCCTTGCTGACCTTCGGCTGCAGCTTGCCGGTCGACGCCGACGGGCCGACGTTGTTCGCCTCGAGCTTCTTCAGGTAGTCGAGCGCACCCGGCTTGCCGAGCAGGTGATGGAGCAGGAGCAGTACGGCGGTACCGTCACCCGCCTGACCCGGCGTCGAATACTGCAGCTTGCCCTTGAACTTCGGGTCGAGCAGGTCGTCGAACGTCTTCGGCGTACCGGCCTGCTGGTTGGCGATGAAGCACAGGTAGTTGTCGACGACGGTGACGTAGTCGTCGCCCTTGACACCCTTCACGTGATCCTCGCCCGGAACGTCGTACTTCTGCAGCAGACCGTCCGCGGATGCCTTCTGGATGAACGGCGGCAGCGTCACGACGACATCGGCCTGCGGGTTCGACTTCTCCTTCTGCATCCGCGACACCACCTCGCCGGAGCCGGCCTCGACCGTCTGGACCTTGATCCCGGTCTTCTGGGTGAACGCGTCGAACCGGGTCTTGTACCAGTCGGCCAGGCCGTCGGCGGTGTACACGGTGACAGTCTTCTTGGCGCCGTCGCCGGTGGACGCGGCTCCGGTCCCGCCGCAAGCAGCGGTTGCCGTGAGCAACAGGGTGGCGGCGAGCAGGGTCTTGAGTGCCTTCACTTCTCCAGCCTTCGATCGAGGAGCAGGCCGGGCAGTTCCCGGACCGACTCGAGTACATGCGTCGCACCCGCGGCATCCAGCTGTTGTTTGCCGTGGGCACCTGTCAGGACGCCGGCCACGATCCCGGCACCGGCCCGGATCCCCGTCGCCATGTCGTAGGCGGTATCGCCGGCCACGGCCACGTTCGCCACGCTGTCGGCCTTCAGCTCGAGCAGCGCCTTGAGCACCATGTCCGGGTACGGTCTGCCCCGGCCCGCCTGGGCCGGACAGAGAGTGAGATCGGCCAGCGTCTGCCAGCCGAGTGCGGTCAGGATTCGGTGTTGGGTGGTCTCGGAGAAGCCGGTGGTCAGGCAGACCTTGATGCCGGCGTCCTTGAGTTGCCGGATCGCGTCCTCGGCGCCGTCGATCGGCTTCAGCCCGTCGATGAGGCGGTTGTAGGCCTCCTCGAACGCCTGGTTCGCCTCCTGCGCCGCTTCCTCGCGCTCGAGCAGCGCGCGGAAGACGGTGATCTTCGATTCGCCCATGGTCGCGCGGACATGCGCGATCATCCGCTCGTACTGCGGTGTGCCCGGCTCGATGCCCTGGGCACCGATCGCCGCGGTGAACGCCTGCTCCACGAGCCCGTCGTCGGCAACCGTCGTACCGGCCATGTCGAGCACTGCGAGCTGGATCATGCGCCGATCCCCTCAAACGTTGCCTCGGCGATCGCCGGCGACATGGTCATCCCGCGACCACCCGGTCCGGTCACCAGATGCACGCCCTCGGCAACTTCCCGCCGTACGACGACCTCGTCGCTGGTCGCCTGCGAATACACGCCGGCCCATCGCTGGGTGATCGCGGGCAGCTCGCGTCCGAGAATGCTCTCGACCGTGTCCCGCAGGTAGTCGTACGGCTCACTCCGTACGTCGAACGAGAACGGCTCGTCGTACTCGTGGGTGTCGCCAATCGTCAGACCGCCGTGGTTGCGTTGCACCATCAGCAGCTGCATCTTGTGCTCCTCGGCGATGGGAGTCCGCGCCGGCAGGTCATCGGCCCTGTACGCCGGGTAGTACCGGAAGCTGTCCCCGTCCGCGACGGCGGTGGTGAGCGTGTCGTCGAGTGGCGCGGTCTGCATCATCTGCAGGCGCACCCGGCGTACCGGAAGGTCGTCGGTGAGCTCGCGGATCAGCCCGCTGTGCCAGGCGCCTGTGCAGAGGAATACGAGGTCGCCCGAGTGGGTGTCGCCGTGGTCGTCGACGATCCGGCCGTCCTGCACGTTGCGCACTTCCCGTCCGCCGAGGAACTGGTAGCGGTTCGATTTCGTCAGCTCGGTACGCAGCGCCGGCAACACCTCACGCGGCTCGACGATCGCATCCCGCGCGCACCACAGCGCACCTTGCAGGTCGCCCTTCAACGCCGGGTTGCGGTCCCGGGTCTGCTCAGCGTCGAGCACCTGAAACCCACGCGCCGCCGCGTCCGGCCGCGCCGCCGCCTCCTTGGCAACCGCCAACTCGGCGTCGCTCCGGCAAACCGTCAGCGAACCGACCGTCCGTACGCCGATCCCCGGCAGCTCCGCCCACAGGTCCCGCGCCCGCTGCGCCAGCTCGACCTCAGCGCCGTCAGCACGCCCGCTGACCCACACCAGACCGAAATTCCGGACGCTGGCTCCACGGGCCTCCAGCTCCCGCTCGACCTGGACCACCTCGTGGCCCCGCCGTACCGCCTCCCAGGCGTGGAACGTGCCCAGGACACCTCCACCCACCACAACCACCCGCACACCCGCTCCTCTCGTCCCATCAGAGATTGGTCCGGACCAATGAAGAGGACGTGCGAACGGATCGACCGCAGGATGAACCCGCGGCGAACAGCTGGATCAGGGGCGGAGGGTGGCGCGGAATCCGACCCGGTCGCCTCGGTAGAGGGAACGGACGGCTTCGATGGGGCGGCCAGTGGTGTCTCGGCTGGTGCGGTGCAGGAGGAGCATCGGGAGCGACTGAGTGGCCTTCAGCAGCTCAGCTTCGCGAGGGGTCGCGATGACGGTCTCGACCAGCTCCTCGCCTTCGCCGAACTGCACCCCGAGCTGATCGGTCAGGCACCGGTACAGCGAGCCGGTCGGGTCTAGTACCTCTTTGAGCGTCGGGAAACGCGCAACCGCGAGGTACGTCGTCTCGAGCCCGATCGGCTGCCCGTCCGCGAACAGCACCCGCTCCAGCCGATGCACCGGCTCACCCTCGGCGATGTCGAGCTTCTCAGCTAGTTCTGCATCCGCGGCCAGCTCGTCGAAAGCGACAACCTCACGCCCCGGCGTATGCCCCTGCGCGCGGAGCGCCTCGGTGTAGCTCACCAGCGCGAGCGGCTGCACCAGCTTCGGCGTCGCGACGAACGTGCCCTGTCCCTGGCGCGCCCGCAGCCGCCCGTCCGCGATCAGCTCGCGGATCGCCTGCCGCATCGTCCAGCGGGAGACCCCGAACTCCTTCGCAAGCACCCGCTCCGGCGGCAACGCCGCACCCTCGCCCAGACCCTCGACCACCTCGACCAGCCGGGTCTTCACCACGAAATGCAGCGGAACGCTCACCCAACCGACTCTAGTCGAGCCCAGGCTCCACTCCCCCTGACGCGAAAGGCCCGAGAAAGGTCGAGCCCCGGGCGGTAACCCGGGGCTCATGCGGATGGATGGACAGTGGCGGTCTTCAGCTGCCGGACTTGCGCCTGAACTGGCGCTTCTGCTTGTCGTTGTGCGCGTCGCCGACGCCCTGCCCGCGCACCCCGGATCCCGGATGCGTGTGCTTCCCGGCGTTCTTCTTCTCGAGCGCTTCCCGGAACTTCTTCTGCAGATCGTCCGCCGGCTCGCTGGACTTGTCGCTCATACCGTCTCCTTCACAAACCGTCAGGCGTACGCACCCCACGCTAACCGAGGGTGAACGAGAACCGCGACTGGAATACCACCAATCTCACCTGTGGAGAACCCCGGCTGCGATCCGGGCCGCGCTGTTAAGTTCCCTGGTACGCCGTCGGAGGGAGACACAATGCTGGTGAGCAACGAGGCACTGCTCGGGATCGCGCTGGTCGAGCTCGGTCTGGTGATCGTGCCGGGGCCGAACATGATCTACCTGGTGTCCCGCTCGATCGCCCAGGGCCGTCGCGCCGGGCTGATCTCGCTGGCCGGCGTCGGTATCGGCTTCCTCGTGTACCTGCTCGCGGCCAGCGCCGGCCTCGCGACCCTGTTCGCGCTCGTCCCCGAGATCTACCTGACGCTGAAGCTCGCCGGCGCGGCGTACCTGCTCTGGCTCGCCTGGAACGCACTCCGCCCCGGCGGTACGTCGGTCTTCGCCACGCAGGAGCTCGCGCCCGACCGCCCACGCAAACTGTTCGGCATGGGCCTGCTCACCTGCCTGCTCAACCCGAAGATCGCGATCCTCTACATCTCGCTGCTCCCTCAGTTCCTCGACCCGTCCCGCGGCCATCTCGGTCTGCAGAGCCTGATCCTCGGCCTCACGCAGCTAACGGTCGGTGTCGTCATGAACGCTGTCTTCGTGATCACGGCCGGCTCGGTCGCGGTGTTCCTCTCCCGTCGCCCGACCTGGATGCGCATCCACCGGTACGTCATGGGCACCGCGCTCGCAGTCTTCGCCGTCCGCCTGGCCACCGACCGCGCCCGTCCGCTCGCCTCCCACTGAGAACTGTCGGTAGGGGCATCTAGCGTCTGCCGGGATGACCACGCAGATCGATCGTCTGACCACGTCCGGCTGGAGTACGTGCGAGCCGATCGCCGCGCTCGTCCGCTCACGTGGTCTGCCCGCGATCACTCGCGAGTATCTGCTGGCGGAGTTCTCGCCGGAGACCTGGGAGCGGGCCGAGGACGCGACACATGCGCTCGCAAAGCACTTCGCCGGCGCCCGCTTCGCCGACGAGGTCGAGTACGGCGTACTGCTCGTGCCCGACCCGCACTTCCTCGACACCCGCCGGGCGCTCCCCACCGAACTGCGGGGCGGTGATGTCGTCGATGAGCGTCTGCCCGCCGGGGTCGCGCTGCCAGCGACCCGGCCGTGGCAGCTGGTCGTGAGTGTCATCGGTTCCTACGGTCCTTCGCTCGGCAGCTACAACGAGGTGACCGCGTCCGACGACTTCGTCGTACTCGGACAGGACACGCGGCAGTGGATGACTCGACAGGTGTGGGGTGCTCGTGTGTTGCAGTGCGGGGCGACGCCGCCGGACTGTGAGCACAACGAGCGCTGGACGTTCACGCTGTTCCCCGGCGAGGAACTGGTCGACGGGCAGGCCGAGTCCGGGACCGTGTTGAAGGGCAAGGTTCGGTTCCGGCTGGGCAAACCCAACCGCGGCATCGGGTCGGCGCGCGTCGCCCCGGCTTTGTTAATTGATGTGCAGTAGCCGGATGGCTCCCGGATACTGCTGCCCGTGGTGATGCATGCGGGTCAACTGGACGTGACGGTCGAGCTGGTCGAGGGACTGATCCGCTCGCAGTTCCCGGAGTGGGGCGGGCTCGCGGTCCGCCCGGTGCCGTCGCACGGAACGGTCAACGCGCTGTTCCGGATCGGCGACGAGCTCGTGGCGCGATTCCCGATCCTGCCCGGTGATGCCGCAGCGGTGCGGGCTGAGCTCGAGGACGAGGCCGATGCAGCCCGACGGTTGCGGCGCATCTCGCCGTACCCGACACCGGAGCCGATCGCGATCGGTGCGCCCGGCCTCGACTATCCACAGCCCTGGAGCGTTTACAGCTGGATCGACGGCACGATCGCGTACGACGCGGACGTCGCCGGATCGACCGCATTCGCCGAGGACCTGGCGCGATTCGTGCTGGCGTTGCGCGCTGAGCCGACCGAAGGGCGAGTGTTCACCGGCACCTGGCGCGGCGGCGTACTCACCTCGCAGGACGAGTCCGTCGCGGACGGGCTGGAGCGCAGCCGCGGCATGATCGACGTCGACGGACTCGCCCGGCTGTGGGCCGACCTCCGTACGACGGAACGCACCGAGCCCGACGCCTGGACGCATCGCGACCTCATGCCCGGCAATCTGCTCGTCAAGGACGGCCGGCTCGCGGGCGTCATCGACGTCGGCACGTTCACCGTTTCAGACCCCGCGATGGATCTCCAGCCCGCGTGGAACCTGCTCGACCCCACGGCACGCGAGGCCTTCCGCAAGGCCCTCGGCAGCGACGACGCCGAATGGCGCCGCGGGATGGGCTGGTCGTTCGCACAGGCGATCGGCTGCCTCTGGTACTACGTCGAGACCAACCCGGTCATGTCCCGAACCGCCCACCACACCCTGACCGCGCTGCTCAAAGCCGCCTAGTCACGAACACCCACTCTTTGCCCGGCCGATCCGGAGCCTCACGTACTTCGTCAACCGCAAACCCGGCCGCCGCCAGCGACGCCTCGACCTCATCCCGCTCCCGGAACCGCAACGTCGAATCCGACGTGAACACGGCGCCATCGGACGAGAACACGTACGTACCCCGGAACGTCACGTACGGCAGCTCGACATCGACCAGCTCGCTCCAAACCTCCACCGTCCCACCGCCCGGCACCGGCTGCACCTGATGCGTGGGCTCCCGCGTCCACTCCTCCCACTGCCTCCGCGCCGGATCCCGCGTCTCGAACACGAACCGCCCATCAGGCTTCAAGGCCGCATGTACGCCGCTCAGCGTCGCCGCCCAGTCCTCATCGGTCAGGAACACCTGCGCCACGTTCCCCGTCATCACCGCAAGATCCACCTGCAACGGCGGCAACGTCGTCGCGTCCCCGTGGATCCACCGCACCCGATCGGCAAACTCCTTGCCCCGAGCAACCTCCAACGAGGCCTCCGCCGGATCCACGCCGACAACCTCCACCCCGATACGAGCCAGCCAGCAAGCCAGCTCCCCCGTCCCGCACCCCACATCCAGCACCTGCCGCGCCCCGAACTCCCCCACCATCGCGACGTAATGCTCCAGATCCCCCCGCCCGGCATCCAGCAAGTCATAAACCGCCACCAACCGAGGCACCCCGAACAAGGCATCAACCATGCCCGCGACGCTAACCCACCTCATCCGGCCCGGCGACCGCATTTCACGACGTCGCTCCGGTGTAGCGCCGCAACCCTGCGCTCCACGCGAGCACGGCCAACGCAGCCGCGACGCCGGCTGCAAGCACGCCGCCGACCAGTACGCCGACCTGCGGCCCGCGGAGGAGCGCGGCTGTTGGGACCGACGCGATCAGCGCCATCGGGAACACATAGGTGAGGACTACGCGGATCGGGCGGGCGAAGACATCGGTCGGGTAGCGGCCGAGTTGCCAGGCGGAGTGGAAGAACACGTCCAACTGAAGCTTCGGGGCCCAGAACGCCAGGCAGGCGAGCAGCACGCTCAGCGCCCACGTGACGACGAGCCCCGCAACGACGAGCACCAACCAACTGACCACCCCGGCGACACTCAGCGACTGACCGGCGATCCCCCAGCCCAGCACTCCGACGCCCAGTACGAACTGGATCAGTGCGAGCGGTGACGACAACGACAGGCTGGCCAGGAACAGACTCGATGCCGGCTGCAACAAATACGCATCGAGCTTCCCGTTCCGGATGCCTGTCTCCGGGAACCACGACAGGTTCGGATCGATGAATGTCCCGCGCAGCCCGGTGATCAGCTGATACGTCCCGATCAGCACCAGGAACTCCGCCTTCGACCACCCGGCCAGCGTGTCCGCGCGCGTGAACACGATCAGCACGGCGGCCACCGCCGTACCAAGGCCTGTGAACGCGAGCAGTACGTCGAACACCAGGTTGATCCGGAAGGCGACGCTCCGCCGCAACGCCATCGAGAAACCCACACCTACCAGCCGGAGCAGCTTCACGATCCCACCGCCGTGTACCGACGTACGCCGATCCGCCACACGACCGCGACCACAGCCACCAGCACTACCACCCAGATCAGTTGATAAACCATTGAGCCGCTGCCCCCGGACGCGATCTCGGCCGGCAGACCGTTCATGCCGTAGAACGGCAGGACCTCCGCGATCCGGCGCCACGTATCCGGCAGAAGTCCGATCGGCGCCGCCGTACCGCCGAACAGGAACACCAACTGGCTACCGAACCCCACAACCGCGTGCACGCGGTCCGTCCAGAACGCGGTCAACGCCAGCAGGAACGTCCACAGGAACACGAGGACCGCGGCCAGCAGGATGTACGGCGTACTGCGCAACACCGCCGACCAGTCGAAGCCGACCCGCAGCGCGATCCCGGTGAGCAGCACGATCGGTGCCCCGAGCAACGTCAGCCACGCGCGGATGGCGAGGTTCATCCCGATGACGCCGATCACGACCGGCTGCGGGCGGAGCAGCTCGTGGCTGAGTGTCCCGTCGTAGATCCGCTCGGAGAACGTGTGCTGCTCGAACGACTCGGTCATCAGCGTCACCAGGATGACCGCGACGTAGTACCGCGCGATGGTCGGATCGTCCGGGTAGACGGCCGACCACACGAACAGCCCGATCAACGGCGCAACCACCGCCTGTACGACGAGCGTCAGCAGGAACCACCACGCGCCGGACCATTCCAGCACCTCTTGGCGGAGCCGGAACCCCAGCAGTACTGCGGTTCTCATCGCAGCCCCTCGCGGTACGCCTGGTCGATAACCTTCTCCAGCGGCGGCTCCTCCACCGCGAGATCCACGACTTCCATTGCCTGCAGCAACCGTCCGGTCGTCGCCGCCACCTCGTCGCGCGGCACCCGCAGTACCCATTGCCCGTCGGCCTTCTCGATCACCTCGCCGAACGCGGTCGGGTCTCCTTGGGTGGAGACGCGGATCAGCTTGTACGGCGACAGTCGCGCGGACAGCTCCGCGAGCGGGCCGTCGTACTGGACCTTGCCGTGGTCGATCAGGATCAGGCGCGGGCAGAGGGACGCGACGTCGGCCATGTAGTGGCTGGTCAGGAGTACGGTCGCGCCGGTCTGTTCGACGTACTCCGAGACGAACTCGCGGATCTGGCTCGCGGCGCTCACGTCGAGGCCGATTGTCGGCTCGTCGAGGAACAGCACCTCGGGGCGGTAGATCAGCGCCATTGCGAGACCGACCCGCATCCGTTCGCCGAGGCTGAGGGCACGGAGTTGGCGTTCCAGCAGCGGTTCGAGGTCGAGGAGCGCTTCGAGGTCGGTGAGCGTACTGCGGAAGGTGGCGCGCGGGACGTCGTACAGCAGGCGCTGGTACTCGAGCGAGTCCATCACCGTCAGCTCCTGCGATCCGCCGACCGGTTGGCTGCCGCGGAGGAACGCGATCCGCTTGAGGAAGGCTGAGCGGCGTTGCCACGGGATCATGTCGAGGACGCGGACCTCGCCGCTGGTCGGGTGCAGGATCCCGGAGAGGATTTTCATCGTCGTGGTCTTGCCGGCGCCGTTCGGTCCGATGAAGCCGGACACCTGGCCCGGCGCGATCGTGAACGAGACCTGATCGAGGGCTTGGACGGTTTTGTACTCGCGTTTGACCAGCGAGCCGAGCGCGGCCCGGAGGCCGCCCTTGCGGACCGGGGCCTTGTACGACATCGAGAGGTTCTCGACCTGGACGGCAGTCATGTGGGCGACCGTAGGAAGAAAAGACGCCCATCCATGGCTTATTTTCCTGAGATAGTCGAGATATGCGCGCAGAACGGCTCCTCCGGCTCCTGCTGTACCTGCAGACCCGCGGCCAGACGACAGTCGCGCAACTGGCGGAGGCGCTCGACATCTCACCGCGCACGATCCAGCGGGACCTCGAGGTCCTCAGCCTGGCCGGCGTCCCGATCTACTCGATCCGCGGCCGCCGCGGCGGCTGGGCACTCCTCCCCGACTACCGCACCCGCCTCACCGGGCTCACCCCGTCCGAGGTGATGTCGGTCTTCGTAGGCGCCACCGCACATGTGCTCGCCGACTTGGGCCTCGACGCCTCCAGCGACCTCGCCGTCACCAAGCTGATCGCCTCCCTCCCCGAGGGCACCCGCCGCGAAGCCGAGTACGCCCGCCAACGCCTCCTCATCGACCACGCCGGCTGGGACGACCGCCGCGAAACCCCCCGCTGGCTGTCCCTCTGCCGCGAAGCCCTCTGGGAGGAGATGCGGCTCGCGATCACCTATGCAGACGGCACAGAACCATTCGAAGTCGATCCCTTAGGTCTCGTGGCCAAGGCACGTACCTGGTATCTCGTAGCAGCCCGCACCGACGGCCGCCTCCGCACCTACCGCCTCTCCCGCCTCACCTCAGCCACCCTCACCACCACCCCCTTCACCAGACCCGCCACCTTCGACCTGGCCACCTACTGGACCCAATCCCAACGAGAGTTCCAGGCCTCCCGCCCCTCCTACCCCATAACCCTCAAAGTCCGAGACCACGCCGTACACCGCTTCCGCCCCACCACCCCGATGCTCCCCACCGACAACAACTGGTGGATCATCCACACCGACCTAGAATCCCCCCACGAAGCCCGAGCCGCCGTCCTAGCCCAAGCCGGCGCCGCCATAGTCCTAGACCCCCCAGAATTAGTAACCCTCATCCACCAAGCAGCCCAGCAGATGGCAGAGTCGCACTAACCTCAACCCTCCCGAGAAATGTCGGCTCAGTTATCGGCTTCTTGCCGGGCGAGTTCTCGTTCTTTGGGGTCGGCGAGTTGGTCTGTGGGGGCCAGCGAGCGCCATAGCAGCGCCGCCGCGTAGCTGCGGTACGGCGACCATGCGCGGCCGCGGTCGACGGTGTCCGGGATGGTGGGCGGTTGGTCGAGCTGCCACAGCTGCTGGATCCCCCAGCGGATTCCGACGTCTCCAGCGGGGAGAACGTCGGCGCGGTGGAGCTGGTGGATGAGGAACATCTCGGCCGACCACCGTCCGATGCCCGGCTGTGCGATCAGCTGTTCGACAGCGGCGGCATCGTCCAGGTCATCCATGTTCTCGAGGTCGATCGCGCCGTCGAGCTGCGCACGGGCAAGCGACTGGATGTAGCGAGTCTTCGCGTTCGACAGACCGGTCGCCCGGAGTCGGTCGAACTCGACCGCCGCGATTCGTTGTGGGGTCGGCGTACCGCCCACGAGCGTGCTGATCCGATCGAAGACCGTGAACGCCACGCGAGTCGAGATCTGCTGGCCGGTGATATGCAGCGCCATCGCGGCGAAGTTGCTGGTGCCGGTGCGGCCTCCGTCGTGCCAGACGAACGGATCCACCTCGCCATACCGATCGAGGAGAACGCGAAATGCCGGCTCCAACTCGGTCAAAGCCTGGTAGGCCGCCACCGGGTCACTGGTCTTCGGCGTCGAGTTGCTCGACTGTGCGGCTGGTCAGCAGCGGCACGATCTGCCCGAGGACCAGGTCGCGGAAGTGATCTGTTTCGCGGTGGGCAGCAAACGCGTCCCGCGACACATAGCGTTCGAGCAGAACGATCCGGGTCGGGTCGTCGATGTCTTCGAAGATGTCGAAGGCGAGATTCCCCGGCTCCGCTCGGCTCGCCTCGGCGAGCTGTCGCAGCAGCTCGAGCACGCGATCGTGATTCTCTGCAGGGACGTCGTAGCGGGCAATGGCTTGCAGTTGGCTCACGCTTCGATCTTCTCTCACTGGCAGGATCAGGACAGGCCCTGGTAGGCAGTGTGAATATCGGTCCAGAGCTCACCGAGGGTCTCGGTCAGGTCGGTCAGCCGGTCGAGCTCTTCGCGGTCATCTCCGGACGCGCTGTGAAAGGCACGATAGGCCTCGGTGTTGAACTCGGCCGCGGCGGCCGCGACCGCGCCCGCCAAATCCGCCAGCTTCGCCCTAGGAAGATCCGCACGCAAACCATCGATGTACGCCGCTTCGGCGCGGTCGTAGGCGTCTTCGAACTGCTGCAGGTCTGCCATGTCCGTAAGTCCTACACGTTGAAGCGGAACTCCACGACGTCGCCGTCCTGCATGATGTAGTCCTTGCCCTCCATGCGGACCTTGCCGGCGGAGCGCGCCGCGTTCATGGAGCCGGCTTCCATCAGGTCGTCGTACGAGACGATTTCGGCCTTGATGAAGCCGCGCTGGAAGTCGGTGTGGATGACGCCGGCCGCCTCGGGCGCAGTGGCGCCGCGCTTGATCGTCCACGCCCGGGATTCCTTCGGGCCGGCCGTCAGGTACGTCTGCAGGCCGAGCGTGTCGAAGCCGACGCGGGCCAGTACGTCGAGACCCGGCTCCTCGATGCCCATTTCGGAGAGCATCTCGCGGGCCTCGTCCTCGTCACCGAGCTCGACCAGCTCGGCCTCGAACTTCGCGTCGAGGAAGATCGCCTCGGCCGGCGCTACCAGATCCCGCATCTGCTGCTTCAACGACTCGTCGGCGAGTTCGTCGGCGTCGCAGTTGAAGACGTACAGGTACGGCTTGGCGGTCATCAGCATCAGTTCGCGGATCGCGTCGCGGTCCACGTCGGTCGCGATGATCGGCGTACCGGCCTCGAGGTGCTTCTGCGCCTCCCGGACCGCGTCGAGTACGGCGACCGACTCCTTCTTCAGCCGGGCTTCCTTCTCCAGCCGCGGGATCGCCTTCTCGACGGTCTGCAGGTCGGCGAGGATCAGCTCGGTCTGGATCGTGGAGATGTCGTCGGACGGCGAGACCTTGCCGTCGACGTGGGTGACGTCGTCGTCGCGGAACACCCGGGTGACCTGGCAGATCGCGTCCGACTCGCGGATGTGGCTGAGGAACTTGTTGCCCAGCCCCTCACCCTCCGACGCGCCCCGGACGATGCCGGCGATGTCGACGAACTGCACGGTGGCTGGAATCACCTTCGCGGACGAGTACAGCTCGGCCAGCTTGCCCAGCCGTGCATCCGGTACGCCGACCACCCCGACGTTCGGCTCGATGGTCGCGAACGGGTAGTTCGCGGCGAGCACGTCGTTCTTGGTCAGCGCGTTGAACAGGGTGGACTTGCCCGCATTGGGGAGCCCGACGATTCCGATGGTGAGTGCCACGGGCGTCAAGGTTACGCGGCGAAGCCCGAAGTACCCCAATCCGTCAGGTGACGTAGGCCTCCAGGGAGGCGCCGTACCAACGATCCACTCGGCCGAGCGAGCGCATCCCCAGCCGCCCACACACGGCCAGCGACGCCACATTGTCCGGCCTGACCACGGCGTAGATCTCGCCCACTCCCGCCTTGAACCCGTGCGAGATCGCGCCCCGCGCCGACTCGGTCGCCAGCCCGCGGCCCCACGCGTCCGGGTGGAAATGCCAGCCGACCTCGACCTCCCCGCGGCTCGTGCTTCCGTCCGACGGCTCGGGCAGCGGCGCGAGTAATACAGTCCCCGCGACCGTCCCGGTCAGCCGCTCCTCGACCGCCCAGACGCCGTACGTCGTATCGCGGTTGCGCTCGTTCCACCGCTGGATCGTCCGTCCGGCCGCGTCCCGGTCCGTCATCACCCGCGGCGCAGCGCCCAGCCAGCGCGAGACCTCCCACCGCCGGTAGATGTCGAACACCCGGTCCCCGTCCGTGTCCACCCAATCGCGCACCACAAGCCGGTCGGTCTCGTACACAACCTTCGGATCCATCGCGACACCTCCCAAGGCTGTTCTTATTTGTCCCAACCAGGCGATCGCAAGCAACGTCTCCAGTCTGTGACCACTTGGACGGATCGCATCGGGATTCCCTCACGCTTCGTGTTCGCCTGCCTGCAATTCCTGCGCTTCGGCTGCCTGGAACTGGTGTCCTGCCTGTTCCCGGCGTTCCTGTTCGCGGGCCTGGCGATCTCGAAGTACGTCGACCTGCCGATCGCGCGGTACGACGCCTTGCTGATCTACTGCATCGGCCTGACGCTGCTGTTCTGGGTGATCCGTCTCGAGACGTGGCGCGAGGTCGCGGTGATCTTCGGGTTCCACCTGGTCGGCCTCGGACTCGAGCTGTTCAAGGTCCGCGTCGGCTCGTGGCAGTACCCGGGCGACGCGGTGACGAAGATCGCCGGCGTACCGCTGTTCGCCGGATTCATGTACGCCGCGGTCGGCAGCTACCTGTGTCAGGCGTGGCGACGGTTCGACCTCCGGGTCAGCAACTACCGCCCGTTCCTGACCACGATCTTCGCGGTCCTCATCTACGCGAACTTCTTCACCCATCAGTGGCTGCCCGACCTGCGCATCCCGATCGCACTCGGCCTGCTGATCGTGCTGCGCCGTACCTGGGTCTTCTTCACCGTCGGCATACGGCGCTACCGCATGCCGCTCGCCGTCTCGTTCGCGCTGATCGGATTCTTCTTGTGGATCGCGGAGAACGCGGGCACGTTCCTCGACGCGTGGAACTACCCGGACCAGGTCAACGTGTGGCATCTCGTACACCCCGCGAAGTTCGGCGCGTGGTCGTTGCTGGTCAGCATGAGCTTCGTGCTGGTCGCCAGCGTGAAGTCGCTCGAGGGCCGGCTGTACCACCGTGGCACGGCTGCAACAGTCGAGATCGCACCGCAACATCACGACGCCAACCATGCTGACAGGTAAGGCGTCTTCAAGGGTGTGAGGCTCCTGAGGGGGAGCTGTTGCTGGGGAACAACCGCCCGATCCGCAAGGGGAGCATTGTCATGTCGCGTAAGTTCGCCGCCTTCGTCGCGACCGGTGTCGCGTTGGCCGTCGTCGTCGGATCGCTCCTGGTCCTGGCGCTCGGCCATCAACGCCAGCCCAAGCCGGCCGCGGCGACCACGCAGACCTCGGCGTCCGTCACACCGTCGCCGACACCGACCGATACCCCGACACTGAACGCACCGCCGTCGACACCGCGCAAGCCGGCGCCGAACCCGACCGCAGCGATTGCCACAGGCAACAAAAAGGTGCTGTTCTTCAGCTTCGACGACGGGCCGGACCCGGTCTGGACCCCGAAGGTCCTGCAGGTGCTCGCGAAGCACGGCGCCCACGCAACGTTCTTCGAGCTCGGCGCGATGCAGACCGCGCACCCCGGTCTGCGCGAGCAGGTGCTTGCCGCCGGCAACACGATCGGCAGTCACTCGATCACGCACCCGCAGCTGACCATCCTGTCGGCGGCTAAGCGGCACCACGAGATCTTCGACGGTCCGCAGTCGACCTGCTTCCGCCCGCCGTACGGCGCCACGAACCCGAAGGTCCGGGCTGACATCAGGGCTGCCGGCATGGTCCAGGTGCTCTGGGACGTCGACCCGCGCGATTGGGCCCGCCCCGGGACGAACGCGATCGTGCACAACATCATGACCCACGCGCACAACCACAACGTCATCCTGATGCACGACGGCGGCGGCAACCGCGCGCAGACCGTCGCGGCCCTCGACAAGGTCCTCCCGCTGCTCAAGGCGCAGGGCTACTCGTTCGCAGCCATGGACTGCTGACCGGTACCGGCGCACAATGCGCCATGGATGCTTCTCAGCAGCTTCAGCGCCTGGCCGCCGGTTACCAAGTCACACAGGCGATCCACGTCGCTGCCCGGCTCGGCATCAGCGACCTGATCGCGACCGGCCCGAAGAGCCTGACCGAGCTGGCCTCGGCCACCGGCGCCGACGAGCAGGCGCTGGGCCGGCTCATGCATGCGCTCACCGCACTCGGCCTCTACACAGCCGACAATGACGGTTTCACGAACACCGAGCTCGGCGCAGCGCTGCGGGTCGACGCGCCGCGCTCGGTCGCCGGCTGGGCTCGATTCATCGGCGCAGGGTCACACTGGGCGGCGTGCGCCGGGCTCGAAGACAGCGTGCGCACCGGCGAGACCGCCTTCACGGCGGTGCACGGGGAGCCGGTGTGGGAGTACCGCGCCAAGCATCCGGACGAGCAGGCGGCGTTCGACGCGGCGATGACCTCCAGGTCGGATGCGGTAGCCGATGCAGTCGCCGCGGCGTACGACTTCAGCCTCTGCCGCACCGTTGTCGATATCGGCGGCGGTCGCGGTCGGTTGCTGGCCGCGATCCTCGAGGACAATCCGTCAGCCGAAGGAGTGTTGTTCGATCAGCCCGACGTGGTGGCAGGTGCCGGCGACCTGCTCGCCGGAGTCGCAGACCGCTGCACAGTCGTCGGAGGCAACTTCTTCGACAGCGTTCCGTCGGGCGACATGCTGGTCCTGAAGTCGGTGATCCACGACTGGGCCGACACCGAGTCGATCGAGATCCTCCGCACCTGCCGTCGCGCCGTGACCGACGACGGTCGCGTGCTCCTGGTGGAGCAACTACTGGACCGCTCCCCCGACGCCGTTGCGACCGCTTTCTCCGACGTCAACATGCTGATCATGACCGGTGGACGGGAACGTACGACGGACGAATACCGAGCGCTCCTCGCCGCCGCGGACCTCGACCTCACGGACATCGTGTCCACCGCCAGCCTGGCCTTCATCATCGAGGCGACACCCCGACACCAGGCGTAGTTCGCAGAAACTGTCGGTGGGCTTCGGCACTATCAGTGACATGTCCGGTACGACGGTGTTGTTGGTGTTGCTCTTCCTCGCGGTGGGGCTGCTGCTGGGTGCTGCCTTCGGGGTGTTGTGGGTGCGCGGGCGCGACGGCGCCAAACTCGCCCGGATCACCGCTGAGCGCGACGCGGCCGAGGATCGTGTGGTCGAGCTGACGCAGGAGCGGACGTCTGTCGGCCAGCAGATGGGCGGGCAGGCCGTCGTCAAGGACGCGCTGGATCGCCTGCACGCGCAGCTGAATCAGCTCGAGAAGGGCCGCGCCGCCTGGCAGAGCCAGCTGCATCAACAGGTCAATGAGGTGCGGATGAGCGGCGAGGCACTACGTCGCGAGACGGCGTCGCTGTCGACTGCGCTGCGAAAACCCCAGGTCCGCGGCCGATGGGGCGAGCTGCACCTGCGCCGTACCGTCGAGCTGGCCGGCATGGTCGCGCACTGCGACTTCACCGAGCAGACAACGACGTTCGGCGAGGACGGCGTACTGCGGCCTGACCTGGTCGTGCGGCTTGCCGAGGGCAAGAACATCGTCGTCGACTCGAAGGTGCCGCTGGCCGCGTTCCTCGATGCGAGCGAGTCCGACGACGAGGCGTTCCGCGAGGATCGGTTGCGCGCGCACGCACGTCATCTGCGGACGCATGTCGATCAGCTGTCGTCGAAGGCCTATTGGACGCGGCTGTCACCGTCGCCGGAGTTCGTCATCCTGTTCGTGCCCGGTGAGTCGTTCCTCTCCGCCGCCCTCGACACGGAGCCGTCCCTGCTCGAGTACGCCGCTGAGCGCCGCGTGATCCTGGCGACGCCGACGACACTGATCGCGACGCTGCGAGCCGCGGCGTACGCGTGGAATCAGTCGGCGCTGACCGAGTCTGCTCAGCAGGTGTTCGAGCTCGGCCGGGAGCTGTACGAGCGGCTCAGCACGATGGGCGAGCATCTCGGCCGGGTCGGTCGCTCGCTGACGTCTGCGGTCGAGGCCTACAACGGCACGGTCGGCTCGTTCGAGCGTCGGGTCTTCATCACCGCCCGGAAGCTCCGCGATCTGCACGTCACCGAGTCCGAGCTGACCGCGATGGAGTCGATCGAGGCCTCCGTCCGGCCACTCACCGCGCCCGAGTTCCTGGCGATCGAGGATCCGCCGCCGACCAGACATTGGCCACCTACTCAAGCCGGGTAAATGTTCCGGACGGCGATCGTCCGGAACCACGGATAGCCTCCTCGCCATGGACATCCTCACCGGACCGCCGGTCGCCGGCACCGAAGCCGACACGCTGGTAGGAGCACTCGAGCGCAATCGCCGTACCTTCGCCTGGAAATGCGGCGGGTTGGACTCGGCCGGGCTGAACAAACAGCACCCGCCGTCGACGGTGACGCTGGGCGGATTGCTCAAACACCTCGCGCTGGTCGAGGACGAGTACTTCACCCGTCGACTGCTCGGCAAGGAGCTTGGCGCGCCGTGGGACTCGGCCGACTGGGACGCCGACCCGGACTGGGAATGGCACAGCGCGGCGGACGACTCGCCCGATGAGCTCATGGCGTTGTGGGAGGCGTCCGTCGAGCGCTCCCGCGCCGCGGTCGCCGAGGTGCTCGCCAACGGCGGCGTCGACCAGCTGGCCCAGTGGACCGGGCGCGGTGGGGAGTCACCGAGCCTGCGCTACATCCTGGTCGACCTGATCGAGGAGTACGCCCGCCACACCGGCCACGCCGACCTGATCCGGGAATCCATCGACGGCCTCACCGGCGAAGGCATCCCGGAGGCCTAGCCCACGCGTCGACGCAGCAGCCACACTGTCGGAAAGCCGACAGTGGTGGGCTGTTGACAGTCGGTGGTCACCTCACGACACGATGAGAGCGCTCTCTCGGGGGGCCGACGTGAGGAGGAACCATGCGGTTCAGAACACGAATGCTGGCTGTCGTCGCGGCCGCCGCGACAGTGGCCGGTGTGCTGTCGGCGCACGCGGACCGGCCGGCGGATGCCGCCGTACCGGCGACGATCCCGTTGACGATCACGAACAACTCGGGCCGCGGCGACGCGGTCTACATCTACAACCTGGGCACGAACCTGGCGACCGGTCAACAGGGCTGGGCCGATGCGAGTGGCACGTTCCACGCCTGGCCGGCCGGCGGCAACCCACCCACCCCGGCGCCGGACGGGTCGATCGCGGGACCGGGCAACGGCCAGTCCGTGACGATCCAGATGCCGAAGTTCTCCGGCCGGGTGTACTTCTCGTACGGCCAGAAGCTCGTGTTCAAACTGACGACGGGCGGCCTGGTGCAGCCCGCCGTACAGAACCCGAGCGATCCCAACCGGAACATCTTGTTCAGCTGGTCGGAGTACACGCTCAACGACGGCGGGCTGTGGATCAACAGCACGCAGGTCGACATGTTCTCCGCGCCGTACGCCGTGAGCGTCAACGGCAACACGACCGGCCACCTCAAGGCCGGCGGATACAACGCCGTCTACAACGCGCTCTCCGCGGCCGGATGGGGCGGCCTGATCCAAACAGCACCCGACGGCTCGAAACTCCGGGCACTCTCCCCGCTGTACGGCGTCGAGACCGGCGCGCTCCCGGCGAGCGCGATGGACGACTACATCAACCGAGTCTGGTCGAAGTACAGCTCGGAGACGCTGACGGTCACGCCGTTCGGCGACCAGCCCAACACGAAGTACTTCGGCCGCGTGTCCGGCAACGTCATGAACTTCACGAACAGCTCCGGCGCGGTCGTCACGTCGTTCCAGAAGCCTGACTCGGCCAGCGTGTTCGGCTGCTTCAACCTGCTCGACGCACCGAACGACCAGGTCCGCGGCCCGATCTCCCGCACGCTGTGCGCCGGCTACAACCGCTCCACGCTGCTGTCGAACCCGAACCAGCCCGACCCCAACGACTCGAACTTCTACGCCGATGCGGTCACCAACCACTACTCGAAGAACATCCACGCCCAGATGGCCGACGGCCGCGCGTACGGGTTCGCCTTCGACGACGTCGGCAACCACGAGGCGCTCGTCCACGACGGCAATCCGCAGCAGGCCGGCCTGATCCTCGATCCGTTCAACTGAGAGCTTGACTCCTCGGTTCGTTAGTGGCAGCTTACCGTTCGTGGGGACTTACGGATCACTCGAAGCGGCAGGCCCGGTGCTGGATGCGCTCGGCGACCCGACGCGCCGGGTGATCCTCGAGACACTGCGGACCGGCGGGCCGTGCTCGGTCGGTGTTCTGGCCGAGCACGTGCCCGTCAGCCGACCCGCGATCTCGCAGCACCTGAAGGTGCTCGGGGCGGTCGGTCTGGTGCGGCACGAGTCGCGCGGCACCCGGAACATCTACCGGGTCCACCAGTCCGGTCTCGACGAGCTGCGCAGCTGGCTCGACCGGTTCTGGGGCGACGCACTCGATGCGTACGCCGACCACGTCAGGCGGACCGAGGAGGAACGGACATGAGTGTGGAGCAAGACATCTCGCCGCTGGTGAAGACCGTTGTCGTGCCGGTCGGCGTCGAGCGGGCGTTCGAGGCATTCACTGCGGAGACGTCGGCGTGGTGGCCGCTGTTCAGCCACTCGGTCGGCGAGGCGGCGGCGAACGAAGTACGGATGGAAGGCGCTGTCGGCGGCCGCATCGTCGAGTACGGCGCCGAGGGCGAGCTCGCGACCTGGGGCACGGTGTCGGACTGGGACCCGCCGACCACGGTCGGCTTCAGCTGGCACCCGGGCGGCGATCCGGCCGAGGCCGGTCAGGTGACCGTCACGTTCACGCCGTCCGGCGACGGCACCGAAGTACAACTCGTGCACTCGGGCTGGGAACGTCGCGGCGACGGCGCCCGGGCTCGCGTGGGCTACGACACGGGCTGGGACTACGTGCTGGGCAAGTATGTGGAGTTCGCCCGATAGTTGGGAGATGACTCCGCTTGACGCCCGTGCTCTGGAGGCTTCGCTGCGGCCGCATGGTGAATCGGTCATGCTGCCGCGCGAGGCGTACACCGATCCCGCCGTACTCGCCTGGGAACGCCGGCACTTCTTCGCCGGGACGTGGACCTGCCTCGGCCGCGTCGACGAGTTGGCCGACGGTACGACGTACCGCGAGGTGACCGTCGGCGATATCGCGACCATCGTGACGTTCGGCGAGCGGCCGCGGGCGTTCGCGAACACGTGCCGGCATCGCGGTCACGAGTTGCTGCAGCGGGACGAGACCAGCGATCGACGGGCCGTCGTGTGTCCGTACCACGGGTGGTCGTACGAGCTCGACGGCTCGGTGAAGACCGCTCCGCGGATGGGCGACTCCTTCCATACCAAACCGTATGGTCTGGTCGAGCTGCCGGCCGAGGTATGGCAGGGCTGGCTGTTCGTGAACGCGACCGGTACGGCGACGTCGTTCGCGGATCACGTCGGCGGGCTGACCGAACTGGTCGCGCCGTACGGGCCGGAAACCCTTGTTCTGAAGGCCCGGCACGCGTACGACGTGGCGTCGAACTGGAAGACGATCGTGGAGAACTACCACGAGTGCTACCACTGCCCGCTGATCCATCCCGAACTGTGCAAGGTCTCGCCGCCCTCGTCGGGCGACAACTGGAACCTGCCCGGCGCGTGGGTCGGCGGGCTGATGGATCTGCGACCGGACGCCGAGACGATGTCACTCGACGGCCGGTCCCATGGCGTCATGATCGACGGCGTCGACCCGCGACGGGTCAACTATCTCGGCCTGTTCCCCAACCTGCTGATCTCGCTGCACCCCGACTACGTGATGACCCATCGCATGGAGCCACGTACGCCGAGCCTGACCGCGATCGAGTGCTCGTGGTACTTCCGCCCCGAGGTGAAGGACCCGTCGTACGCCGTGCAGTTCTGGGACATCACCAACCGCGAGGACTGGGCCGCCTGCGAATCGGTCCAGCGCGGCGCCGAATCCCCGCACTTCCGCCCGGGACCGCTGGCCCCTGCGGAGGACGCGGTCTACCAGTGGGTGACGATGCTGGCCCGCGGCTACCTCGGCAAACCGCTCAGTACCCCAGCGTGAAGCGCTTCTGGATGTGCGCCGGGGTCTCGAGTTCGTTGATCAGGGCAACGGCGTAGTCCTCGGCGGAGATGTGATCACCGACCGGCTCGTCCAGGCTGAGACGGAAGACGCCGGTGCGCTCGCCCGGAGCGATCACGAACGCCGGGGACAGCATCGTCCAGTTCGCGTCGCTCGCGCGCAGGCTCTCGAGCGCCTGCGAGACCGTCAGCGCCTCACCCTTGTGCTCGGCCGGGAAGTCCGGCCCGTCCACCACACGGTTGCCGTTGACAACCAAGCTGCCGGCGCCGCCGACCACGATCAGCCGGGTCGATGTGCCCTGTACCGCGATGATCAGGTTGTCGACCGCGTCGAGGTACTCCTGGTGGTCGCCGCCGGTCCGGCTCGGCCCGATCGCCGCGACGAGCGCGTCGGATTCGGCCGCCAGTTCCTTGGCCGACGCGATGTCGTCGGCGTTCGCCTGCACCGCGCGGACGTCGGCCGGCAACTCACCGCCGGACCGGGTGACGCCGGTGACCTCGTGGCCGCGGCTCACCGCCTCGGCCGCAACCCGGCTCCCGACCATGCCACTTGCTCCGTACACCGCGATCTTCATCGTTGTCCTCTCGTCTGCGATCGCCGCAACGGTATCTATTGGTAACTGGCTACTTCAACGTGCTATAAGTACCTTGTGGTTACTAATGGGAGACACGACCTCGACGAGCTCTCCAGGCCCGGCGGCAACCTCTCCGATCCGAACTGCGGGACGCGCCTCGTCCTCGATCGCATCGGCGACAAGTGGACGGTCCTGGCGGTGCTGCGGCTGCAGCACGGCCCGATGAGGTTCACCCAGCTGCGCGACGGCATCGGCGCGGTCGCGCCCAAGGTACTCACCCAGACCCTGCGCCGCCTCGAGCGCGACGGTCTGGTCACCCGCGAGGTCTTCGCCGAGGTGCCGCCGCGGGTGGTCTACGCCCTCACGCCGCTCGGCGAGTCGCTGATCGCCCCCATCACCGCGGTCAGCACCTGGGCCGAGGACCACCTGGCGGCCATCACCGAGGCCCAGGCGCAGTACGACGCCTCGGTCTGAACATCACAAGCTCCGCTCCGTCGGATTACAGCTCAACCTTTCGGAACCCTTGCCTCATCACACTCCTGACCGGGATGAGACAAGGGGTGTGGGATGGATCCAGGACGGGATCGGGAGTTCGCGGACTTCGTGGACGGACGGTTCACGGCGTTGCAACGGTTCGGGTATCTGCTGACCGGAGAGTGGCATCTGGCCGAGGACCTGGTGCAGACCTCACTCGCCAAGGTGTGGTTCCACCGCAACTCGTTGCGCAGCGGGAACGCGCTGGAGAGCTACACCCGCACAGTCATGGTCAACACCAGCACCCAATGGTGGCGGCGCAAATGGAAGGGTGAGACGCCGACCGAGCATCTCCCCGAGCCCGAGTCGCCCTCTGAGTACGGCGTCGTCGACGACCGCGACTTGTTGCTCCGGGCACTCGCCACGCTCCCCCGCCGTACTCGCGCGACTCTGGTCCTGCGGTACTTCGAGGACCTGCCTGAGGCCGAGATCGCCCAGATCATGGGCTGCTCGCTCGGCACCGTGAAGAGCAACGTGTCCCGCGGACTGGCCAAGCTCCGCGAGCATCACCTGGTCGCCGCCGTCTCCGCCCCTGCCCAGAAGGAGGGCTGAGTCATGACCGAAGACCTGAAGACCCGGTTCGAGCAGCTCGTCGCGGACCCGCCGCCGCCCAGCGCCGTACCGAGCGAGGCTGTGTTCGCCCGCGTCCGCACGGTACGCCGACGCCGTACCGCCGGGGTGATCACCGTCGCCGCGGCCGGCGCCGTCGCAATCACCCTTGCCCTAGGCAACGTCACGAACATCGGCGGCGCTCCGCCGATCACCAACACCCCAGGCGCCCCGAAATCCGTCATCACCGGCCCGCCCACCGCCGCCCCGAAACCACCGCCACCGATCAAGGTCGCGCTCAAGCCCACGATCAAGGGCCGAACGGTGACGATGACCGTCGCGCTGTCCGGCAAGGCATTCGTCCCGACGGCAATCCCCGAGGGCACGCTGCTGTCCGAGGACTCGTTCATGAACCTGTCCGGGGGCACGGACTACAGCTTCGGCGAGGGCATGCCGGGCGGCTCCGACGGCGGCGCGATCGATTGCACCCGGAAGAAACTGACGGTCGGGTCCGAGACGTACGTGATCCCGGAGACGCACGTGTACACGAAACCGGGGACCTACAAGTTCACCTACACGATCCGCTACTGCGGCACGAAGGGCTGGTTCCCGACGACCGCGACCACGCAGTTGGTGGTCAGATAGTCCAGGCGTGGTCGGAGGTGCCGGTGGTGGGGAGGCCGGCGGCCTTCAGGTCGGTGCGGAGGTCGCGGGGGAGGGCGAAGGTGAGGCTCTCCTCCGCGGTGGTGATCTCCTGCACGTCGGCGTAGCCGCGCTCGGCCAGCCAGCGCAGTACGTCGCGGACGAGCACCTCCGGAACGCTCGCGCCGCTGCTGACGCCGACCGAGTCGACGCCCTCGAGCCAGGCCTCGTCGATCTCGTCGGCGTAGTCGACCAGGTAGCCGGCCTTGGCGCCGTGCTCGACCGCGACCTCGACCAGGCGGACCGAGTTCGACGAGTTGCGGGAGCCGACAACGATCATCAGGTCGGCCTCCGGGGCAAGCTTCTTCACCGCGGCCTGGCGGTTCTGCGTGGCGTAGCAGATGTCGTCGCTCGGCGGGTCCTGCAAGCTCGGGAACCGCTCGCGCAGGCGGCGTACCGTCTCCATCGTCTCGTCGACGGAGAGCGTGGTCTGCGACAGCCAGACGACCTTCTCGGGATCACGGACGGTGACGTTGGGTACGTCGTCAGGCCCGTCGACCAGGTGCACGTGCTCCGGGGCCTCGCCGGAGGTGCCGATGACCTCCTCGTGGCCCTCGTGGCCGATCAGCAGGATGTCGTAGTCGGTCGCGGCGAATCGCTTCGCCTCGTGGTGGACCTTGGTCACCAGCGGGCAGGTCGCGTCGATCGTCTTCAACTGCCGCGCGGCCGCCTCCTCGTGCACGATCGGGGCGACGCCGTGCGCGGAGAAGATGACCGTCTCCCCCTCCGGCACCTCGACGGTCTCGTCGACGAAGATCGCGCCACGCTTCTGCAGCGTCTGGACGACGTACTTGTTGTGCACGATCTCCTTGCGGACGTACACCGGCGGCCCGTACAGATCGAGCGCCTTCTCGACCGCCACCACGGCCCGATCCACGCCCGCGCAGTACCCCCGCGGCGCCGCAAGCAGCACCCGCTTGGTCTCCACAGCGGTCGTCGTACCGATCTTCTCAGGTTGGGCAGTCACGATCCCCATGGTACGGGCCGGGATTAACGCCGCCGGATCCGCACAACGGACCGCCAGCACCGTCGGAAGTCGAGGAGCCGTCCGCCCTGTCCGGACGGCTCCCCCGTGGGAGGTGTTACCAGCACGTCAAGGATGCGTGGGAAACGCCTTGTCCGCAAAGGATTTTCCGGCCGCCCAGAACCGGATCGCGGCAAAATCCGTTGCGGTCAGACCGATGCGCGCATCCACGGGATACACCAACTGATGCTCACCTGTGAACTCCGTCTCTTTCGCCTCGTCATCCACCCAGACGAACGGACGGTCGCCCGTCCACTCGGCGATGTACTGCGTTTTCCAGGAGCCGCGGCGCACCGGCCGACGATCGGGCCAGGTGATCGTCGGCAGCTCGGGGAGACCGAGGAGAGGTGCGAGGAGGCGGTTGGCGCCGTGTTCCCAGCTGGTGGCCCAGACCAGGTCGAAGGTGCTCGCCAGGTTGTTGAGCTCGGCTCCGTGGTGCGGATTGAGGAGTACGCGCCACGTCTTCTTGCCTTCGGTGATCTCGTGCTGTCGGTAGCCGGGTGGGATTCCGTCGGCCTGGTGGGGGTTGAGCGGGCCGTCGAAATCCAACAGCAAGAAGGGACGCATTACTCAACGTTAGGGTTTGTCGGTGGCGGGCCGTAGGGTCTGGGGCGTGGCTTTGGAGACGTCGCCGGAAGCACCCGCGGCCGTTCGCACGATTGCGAACGGGATTGCCGGCTGGATCAACCAGCTCGGCGCCGTGTGGGTCGAGGGGCAGCTGACGGACGTCTCGATCGGGCGCGGTACGACGACGGTTTTCGGGACGCTGCGGGACACGGACGCGGATATCTCGCTCCGGTTCACCTGCAATCGACGGGTTTTCGAGACGGTCGAGGTACACGACGGCTCACGCGTGCTCGTGCACGCCAAGCCGAACTTCTTCGCCCGCCGCGGCACGCTCGCGCTCGCCGTCAGCGAGATCCGTCACGTCGGCATCGGCGAGCTGCTGGCCCGGATCGAGCGGCTGAAGCAGCTGCTCGGGGCCGAGGGGCTGTTCGAGCCGTACCGGAAGAAGAAGCTGCCGTTCCTCCCCCACACGATCGGCCTGATCTGCGGGCGCGACTCGGCGGCGGAGCGCGACGTACTCGAGAACGCGAAGCGGCGTTGGCCGGCTGTCGCGTTCCGGATCGAGTACGCGTCGGTGCAGGGTCCGTCGGCGGCCGGCGAAGTGATGACCGCGCTGCGCAAGCTGGACGCGGACGACTCGGTCGAGGTGATCGTGATCGCGCGCGGCGGCGGCTCGCTCGAGGATCTGCTGCCGTTCTCGGACGAGGGGCTGATCCGCGCCGTTTCGAAGACGAGTACGCCGGTCGTGAGCGCGATCGGGCACGAGCCGGACTCGCCGCTGCTCGACCTGGTCGCGGATCTGCGCGCGTCGACGCCGACCGACGCGGCGAAGCGGATCGTGCCCGACGTACGCGAGGAGCTCGACGGCGTACGACTGCTGCGCGAGCGCGGGCTACGGGCGATCACGTCGTGGCTGGATCGCGAGACGCACGCGCTGGCGGCGATCCGTTCGCGGCCGTCCCTGGCGGCCCCTGTGACCGATCTGCAGCGACGCTCCGACGAGGTCGCGGCACTGATCGAGCGAAGTCGCCGTACGCTGACGCATCGGCTGGATCGCGCGAGCGACGACATCGCGCACCGGTTGGCCAGCGTGCGGGCATTGTCCCCGAAGGCGACGCTGGAGCGCGGGTACTCCGTGCTGCAGCTGGCGGATGGCACCGCCGTACGGGAAGTGGCGCAGGTGGCGCCCGGTGACGTGCTCCAGGCACGCGTCACCGACGGCCGCTTCGCGGTCGAAGTCAAGTCCGAGGAGAACAAGTGAGCGCCGACCGACCCGAGCTGACCTACGAACAGGCCCGCGAAGAACTCGTCGAGGTAGTCCGCAAACTAGAAGCCGGCGGCACCTCCCTCGAAGAATCCCTCGCCCTCTGGGAACGCGGCGAAGAACTGGCCACCACCTGCCAACACTGGCTCGACGGCGCCCGCGAACGCCTGACCAAGGCCCAAACCACCCACGAAGAAAAACCCAAGTAACCCGCCCTACTCGTTGCCGTCACCAACGGCTTCGCCGACCGTCAGCACGCTGGTTGCCACCTCGCGCAGACCGGACTTCATTCGGTCGAGGGTGAAGCCTTGGGTGCGGAGGGCGTTGTGGAGGTCGGCGGCCAGGGGGGCCAGGAGGACGTGGGCGGTGTAGTCGGCGTCGAGGGTGGGGTGGGCGGTTTCTATCAGGTGGGACAGGTGGCGGTGCCACAGGTGGTACGAGCCGATTCGGTAGCGGGCGCCGTCTGAGGCGTTTTCGCTGTCCATGAAGAGTTCTACGTGGCGGTCCAGGAGATCCAGATAGGCGTCCAGGAACGCCGTCACACGGATCAGCGGTGGTGCGCCGGGGCCCAGTGGGGGCGGGCCGGTGAGGATCTTTGCCTGGAGTTCTTGTTCGCGTTCGTCCAGGAGCGCGACCGCCAGGCCGGCGCGGTCGCCGAAGCGGCGGAAGACCGTGCCCTTTCCTACGCCTGCCTCCGCGGCGATCGCGTCGAGGGAGACGTTCTTCACCCCGTGCTCGGTGAACAGCCGGTCGGCCGCCTCCAGCACGCGCAGCCGATTGCGCCGGGCGTCCGCGCGTTCCGGGCGCGGTTCACCCACCACCGGCAGACCCCTTTGTGAAGCGGACTGCGGTCCGGTACTGTCGTTCATGAGACGGACTGTAGTCCGCTAAGCCCTCAGGAGGAAGCACATGAGTACGACACCCGTCACCGCGACAGTCGCGGTTGCGTACCACTCGGGATATGGACACACCGCCAAGCAGGCCGAGGCAGTGGCGGCGGGGGCCGCGTCGGTGCCGGGCACCATCGCGGAGCTCGTCCCGCTCGACGAGTTGAGCGAGGAGGTGTGGGAGCGGCTGACCGCCGCGGACGCGATCGTCTTCGGCGCACCGACGTACATGGGCAGTCCGAGTTGGGTGTTCAAGAAGTTCGCCGAGGAGAGCGTGCGGATCTGGGCGGCCGACCTCGGCTGGCGGGACAAGATCGCCGCCGGGTTCACCAACTCCAAGGCGATGTCGGGCGACAAGCTGAACAGCCTGGTCGACCTGGCCGTGTTCGCGGCGCAGCACGGGATGATCTGGGTCGGGCTGGACATCTACCCGGGCTGGGCGGAGAGCACGGCCAGCATCGAGGACCTCAACCGCCTCGGCAGCTGGATGGGCGCGATGGCGCAGTCCGACGCGGATCTGTCAGCCGAGAAGGCCCCGCCGGCGACGGACCTTCGTACGGCGGCCGCGCTCGGCGCCCGTGTCGCGCAGGTGACCCACCGACACCTGCGGGGAGCAGTGGCTGCCTGATGGCGTGGCTTGTGTTGCTGGCCGCGGCTGCGTTCGAGATCGCGTTTGCGTTGAGTTTGAAGCCGAGCGAGGGGTTCAGCCGGTTGTGGCCGACGGTCGGCGTGCTCGTGTTCGGCGTGATCTCGGTGGTGCTGCTCGCGAAGACGCTCGATCGGCTCCCGGTCGGTACGGCGTACGCGATCTGGACCGGGCTCGGATCGGTCGGGGTGGTGACGCTCGGGATCATCCTGTTCAACGAGCCCGCCACCCCGGCGCGCATCGGTTGCATCGCGCTGATCGTCGCCGGCGTCGTCGGCCTCCGCCTGGCCGGGGCGGAGTAGGAGGGTCAGCTGGAGGCGTGGCGTCGGCGGCGCGGGTGGGTGGCCACCGGGATCGGATGCGTGTCGAGCGGCAGCTCCTCGGCGGCGGTCGTCGAGCCGGACAGCATCCCGTGGTACGACGCCCACGTCGTCGCCCGGGGCGGAATGTTGCCGATGGCATCGACCTTTGTGACCGGGTGGGCGCCGTTGTGGATCGGGTTCCACAGGTCGGAGTCGCTGCGCAGGGCCCGGAGCTCGCCGAACAGCTCCCGCCCGAACCAGCAGGGGTAGCTCTCGCCGTCGTCGTACCGGGTGACGCCGATCGGTGTCGCCGCCTCGGCGACCAGAGACCACACGGCCGCCGAGGTGATCCCCGGCTGATCGCCGAGCAGTACGACGATGCCGTCCGCGCGCCGATCGACCGCGTCGAGCGCCGGCACGATCGACGAACTGTCGGTGTCGGAGTGCGGCGACTCGACCACGCGGACGCCGTCCAGGTCGACCCGGTCGTGGATCTGCTCGGACGCACTGCCGAGCGTCACGACCAACTGGTCGAACCCGCACTCCCGCGCGGACTCCAGCGACGAACCGAACAGAGTGCCGCCCTGGTACGCCAACAATTGCCAGGGAGCGCCGAGATGCGGTGAGCTGTTTGCGCCCAGCAAGAGGCCGGTCACGAACATCGCCGGATCAACTCCCCGCCCGGGACGGCGTGAGCATGGTGGGCATGGCTGCTCGGGCCCTCTCGCTAGTCCCCGAGCGTCAGAAGCCGAGCTTCGATCGAACCCTCTGCCGTGGGCAGGTGTCAACGACCGTCCGGAAAGTGGTCGGAAATGCCCGGAAATTGGTCAGCGTAAGACGGAAGCAAACGCTTCAAGTGCGGGATAACCCGCATTTCCGGTAACGATCGTGGTGACTCCGCTACCGACCAGGACCAACGCGTTCTCGCCCTTGCGGTCGAGCAGAACCTTGCGCTGCCAGGTGACGCCGGCCAGCGTCGTCGTACCGTCGTCGGAGGTGCGGCCGAGTTTCTCGGCCTGGAATTTGCCGCCGGTGACATTGGACTGCTCGAGCCCGACGTATTTCTTCTCGGTGGTGACGACGCCGAGGTGCCAGGTCATCGGCTCCTGCTCGGGCTTGCGGAATTCCTCGCTGGTCGCGGTCCAGCCGGCCGGCATCGGCTCCGGGCCGCGGACCCAGGGCGCGGCCGCCCGGGCGTCCTCCAGCTGCGCGGTGTACTCGACCGCCTTGGGCGTTTCGGCCGGCTTCGACCGCCAGGTGACCAGGATCAGGAACGCGACCACCACCAGGCAGATGACCAGCGCGGCCACCATGTTCCCGACGGTCTGCGACTTCGCTTTGTCCCGTCGGTACGCCTGGCGGTACTCGTTCGCCTCCGCCTGGACCTGCGCCCGCTCCCGCGCCGCAGCCTCGTTGGACGCACCCTGACCTGTCGAACTCATACGCACAGTGTCTCGCGAGGCGCAATCCGCCCGAACAGCGGCCAGGCTCGTTGGCTACGATCCGTTGGCATGAGCGACCCGACCACGCCACCGGCCCACCTGGAGGTCGACGCGCATGCGCCTGACCGGAACCTCGCCCTCGAACTGGTCCGGGTCACCGAGGCCGCGGCGATGGCGGCGGGGCGCTGGGTCGGCCGCGGCGACAAGAACGGCGCCGACGGCGCGGCGGTGAACGCGATGCGCACGCTGATCGGCACGGTCGGGATGAACGGCGTGGTGGTGATCGGCGAGGGCGAGAAGGACAACGCCCCGATGCTCTTCAACGGCGAGCACGTCGGCGGCGGTGACGGGCCCGAATGCGACGTCGCCGTCGATCCGGTCGACGGTACGACGCTGGTCGCGAAGGGCATGAACAACGGCATCGCGGTGATGGCGGTCTCGGCGCGGAACTCGATGTACGACCCGTCCGCGGTCTTCTACATGGAGAAGCTCGTCGTCGGCCCGGAGGCGGCCGAGGTGGTCGACATCCGGCTCCCGGTCGCCGAGAACATCCGCCGGGTCGCGAAGGCGAAGGGTTCGACGGTCGACGACGTCACCGTCGTACTGCTGGACCGGCCGCGGCACGACGAGCTGGCCACGCAGATCCGGGCGACCGGTGCGCGGATCAAGTTCATCTCCGACGGTGATGTGGCCGGCGCGGTCGAGGCAGCGCGGCCGGACACCGGTCTGGACATGTTGCTCGGTATCGGCGGTACGCCGGAGGGCATCATCGCCGCCTGCGCGATGAAATGCCTCGGCGGGAAGATCCAGGGCAAGCTCTGGCCGCGCGACGACGAGGAGCGGCAGAAGGCGCTCGACGCGGGCCATGACCTGGACCGCGTGCTCGACACCGACGATCTGGTCAGCGGTGACGACTGCTTCTTCGTCGCTACCGGGATCACTGACGGCGAGCTGCTCCGCGGCGTGCGGTACGGGCGGTCGACCGCGCGAACCCACTCCCTGGTGATGCGATCGCGCAGCGGGACGATCCGCAGCATCGAGAGCGAGCATCAGTTGTCCAAGCTGCGCGCGTACTCCGCCATCGACTTCGAGCACGCCCGATGAGCGCACCCGTCCTCGTCATCGGCGAGGCTCTTGTCGACATCGTCGGTACCGCGGCCAAAGCCACCACCCGCAACGGGAACGGGAAGGGTAAGGCGATCCCGGGTGGGTTCGCGGCGAACGTTGCCGTCGGCCTGGCCAGGATGGGCGTGCCGACCGAGTTGGTGGCGCGGTTCGGCACCGATCAGTACGGCGACCTGCTCGGCGCGCACCTGTTCGGGAACGGGGTTCAGCTCGCTCCTGGGACGGTCGATCCGGGGTTCCGGACCAGCACCGCGACGGCGACGCTGGATGCCGACGGCGTCGCGTCGTACCAGTTCGACATGACCTGGGATCCGCCGGCGTTGTCGCTGCGGCGCGGTTGCCCGGCGATCCACACCGGGTCGATTGCGACGATGCTGGAGCCGGGTGCGACGGCGATCCACAGATTCCTGGAGTCGGTGGTCGATCAACCCGTCACGGTGACGCTTGACCCGAATGCGCGGCCGGCGATTACCCCGGACCCGGTGGTCGCGTGGGCTGCCGTACGTCAGCTCGCCGCGCTGTCCGACCTGGTCAAGCTCAGCGACGAGGACTGTGCGTTCTTCCGGCCCGGGGTGTCACTCGACGACATCGCCACGGAGCTGCTGGGCGAGGAGCGGACGCAGTGCGTGGTGATCACGCGCGGCGGCGAGGGCGCGATCGGCGTCGGCCGCGATGTGCGGGTCGAGGTGAAGGCGCCGGCGATCGAGGTGGTCGACACCGTCGGAGCGGGCGACTCGCTGATGGCGGCGCTCATCACCGGTCTGCTCGAGCGCGACCTGCTCGGTGAGCGGCGGCTGGCCGGGCTGACCTCCTCGGAGCTGCACGACGTCGTCGACTACGCGGTGAAGGCGGCTGCGATCACCTGCACGCGACACGGCGCGGACCCGCCGACCGCGGCTGAGCACGCTGCGCGGTGGGGCGCCTGATATGTCGGCGGAGACGTGGACGTCCGAGCTGGAGTCCAAGGGCAGCGTGGTGTTCCTGCCGCGCCGTGGTCGGCTGGCGGTACGGCTGGCCGGGTTCGCGCTGCTGATGGTGCTGTCGGCGTGGACGAACATCGACCATCTGCGGGCTGACGGTGTGTCCGGAGCGCTCGGCGTACTGCGGCTGACGGCGTTGGCCGCGTTCGTTTACGGTACGACGTTGACCGCGTGGCAGCTGATCACGAACCGGCCGGTGATCACGGTCGACGCCGAGGGCATCACTCGCGGCCGCAACCTGCCGTGGTCCGGGATCACCAGCATCGACGGGCCGACCGGTCTGCCGCTCGCCCGTACGGTGCAGGTGAACCCGGCGGACCGCCGTACGCGGCCGATCTCGATCCCGCAGGACAACGTCGAGGATCTGGACGCTCTGACGCCCTGGCTGCGGTCTTTGCTGGATCAGCACCGCGGTTAGGCGAGGCTGCTGCGGACCTTGCTGAGGTGTGCTCGGGAGCGGGCGGCGGCGAGGTCGGGGTCCTGGAGACGGATGGCTTCGGCGATCGCCGCGTGGGCGGCCTGGTCGTTCCGGTGGCGGTGTTGGTCGTCGAGCTTCAGCATGTCGATCATGGCGCGCCGGATCCGCGGGGCGAACGAGTCGAAGAGCTCCGTGAGTACGGCGTTGTGCGCGGCGACCACGACCGCGCGATGGAACGCCATGTCGGCCTCGATGTACCAGTCGTCCGGCGCGCTCAACGCCGCCCGCTTGCGATCCGTCAACGTGTAGCGGAAGTTCTTCAGGTCTTCCGGCGTACGACGCGACGCGGCCAGCCGGGCGCCTTCGGTCTCGATCGCGAGCCGGCCCTCGAGCACGTCGGTGATGTCGGCCTTGCGCAGGACCTTGTCCCAATCCTCGGCGGCCTGTAGCGCGATCACGAACACGCCCGCGCCCTGCCGGCTCTCGAGCACGCGGCGGCCGGCGAGCTCGCGGACGGCCTCGCGGATCGTCGACCGGCCGACGCCGAGCTGCGCGGCCAGCGTGGTCTCGCCCGGAAGCTTGGCGCCGACCGTCCATTCCCCGCTCCCGATCCGCTGCAGAAGCTCCTCGGCAGCCTGCTCGGCCAGTGGGTGACGTCGAATCATCTAGCTATTCTACGACTCCTCAGGTTGTCAGCTTGTCTGAGGAGTTGATAGCGTGCTCGGTATGCGCAAGCTTCCGGGTCTCCTCCTTCTTGGCCGCCACGGCGGGAGCTGATTCGACCGGCGCTCCCTTCGTGGAGTGCAGTCGCCTGCCGGTCCTCCCAGCGCTCCGGAAGGACCACATCCCATGAACCGCCAGCAGCCCTCCCCCATGCCGAGCCATCGGTACCGCGACATCTTCGCCAAGGTCCCGGTCGCGCCGGTCGACCGCACCTGGCCGGACCGCCGGATCACCACTGCGCCGCTCTGGGTGCCGGTCGATCTCCGCGACGGCAACCAGGCGCTGGCCGAGCCGATGGATCCCGCGCGTAAACAAGCCTTCTTCGAGCTGATGGTTGCCATCGGCTACAAAGAGATCGAGGTCGGGTATCCGTCCGCGTCCCAGACCGACTTCGACTTTGTTCGTTTGCTCGCCGAGTCGGACCTGGTGCCGTCCGACGTCACGATCGTCGTGTTCACGCCGGCCCGGACCGACCTGATCGCGCGGACGGTCGAGTCCGTTGCCGGGATGCGTGGCGACGTGGTGATCCACATGTACGCCGCGACCGCGCCGACGTGGCGAGATGTCGTACTGCGTCGTTCGCGGGACGAACTGGCGTCGATGATCTACGCCGGGTCAGAGGAGATCCTGCGGTTGGCCGGGGACTCGGTGCGGTTCCAGTTCTCGCCCGAGGTGTACAACCTGACCGAGCCGGATTACGTGCTCGAGCTCGCGGATCACCTCACGAAGCAGTGGGACGCGACGCCGGAGCGGCCGGTGATCATGAACCTGCCGGCGACGGTCGAGGTTGCGACGCCGAACGTGTACGCCGACCAGATCGAGTACATGCACCAGAACCTGCCTCGACGCGACGGCGTCATCCTGTCGGTGCATCCGCACAACGACCGCGGCACCGGGATCGCCTGCGCGGAACTCGCCGTACTCGCGGGGGCGCAGCGGGTCGAGGGCTGCATCTTCGGGAACGGCGAACGCACCGGAAATGTGGACATCGCGACGCTCGCGCTGAATCTGCACGCGCAGGGCGTGGATCCGATGGTCGATTTCTCGGACATCGACCGGATCCGTTCAGTGGTGGAGCATTGCACCCGGATGCCGATCCATCCACGGCACCCGTACGTCGGGGAGCTCGTCTACACGGCCTTCTCCGGCACGCATCAGGACGCGATCCGCAAGGGGTTCGCCGTACAGGACGACGGCTTCTGGGACGTGCCGTATCTGCCGATCGATCCGGCTGATGTCGGGCGCGGGTACGAGGCGGTGGTCCGGGTCAACAGCCAGTCAGGTAAGGGTGGGATCGCGCACGTGCTGGAGTCTGTGTACGGCGTACGGCTGTCTGCTGCACAGGAGCGGGAGTTCGCGCAGCATGTGCAGCGGCGTACGGACGAGACCGGGCGCGAGGCGAGCGCGGAGGAGCTGAAGGCGTTGTACGAGGAGGTTTACGGGTGCTCGAACTGAAAGATGTCGACTTCGTCCGGGACGGCAAACTGCTGCTGTCCGGGGTCACGCTGACCGTCGGCGAAGGCGAGCGGTGGGCTCTGCTCGGACCGAACGGCGCCGGCAAGAGCACACTGCTCGGCCTCTGCGGCGCCGTCACGCACCCCACCCGCGGCACGGTCGAGATCCTCGGCAAGCGCCTGGGCACGGTCGACATCCGCACCCTCCGCGAGTCCATCGGCCACGTCAATCCGCGCCATCCGCTGCGCTCACCGCTCTCCATCGTCGACGTAGTCCTCACCGGCCTGACCGGCACCATCGAACGCATGCCCCGCTGGGAACCAACACCCTCGCAGAAAACCCGCGCCCTGGAACTGATCGACCTACTGGGCATCAGCGACCTGGCCCACTCCCCCTGGACCACCCTCTCCCAAGGCGAACGCGGCCGATCCCTCATCGCCCGAGCCCTCATCTCCGACCCCAAGCTCCTACTCCTCGACGAGCCCTCCACCGGCCTCGACGTAGCCGCCCGAGAACAACTCCTCGAAACCCTCGACCACATCCACACCGCCCACCCCCACCTGGCCTGGGTCCTAGTCACCCACCACCTGGAAGAACTCCCCACCTGCACCACCCACGCGGCGCTCCTTCGGGACGGACAAGTCCTGGCTGCAGGTCTTGCCGAGGAAACGCTGACCACCGACCTCGTCACACAGACCTTCGCCCATCCGATCGCGATCAACCGCCACGCCGGCCGCTGGACCGCCACCGCCCAACGAGGAACCCGCTCAAGCTGAGCAAACCCAACCCGGCACAGCCCGCGGCGAGCCAGAACCAGAAGGCGGCGTCGGACCGGGCCGACTCGACGGTCCACACGCAGCGGGCAGTTGCGGGCCCGCCGACGACGTACTCGACCGGAACGACCTCATCGAGCGCGAGGAAGTGCTCGCCGGGGTCGCGGCCGGTTTCGATGACGTAGTCCGTGCCGGCGACGGCATACCGGATGTCGGCCGAGCCCGAGCCGTTGTCCCACCAGGGAGGCTCGTGCACGGTGGCGACCGTCCCGGTGGTCGTCGCGGTCGGACCGTCCAGCGGTCGCGACAGCTTCCGGGCATGTACCCACTCGCCTCCGAACGCCAGCGTCATCAGCAAGCAGAACAGCACCAGGCTCACCGGAACGAGAGGTTCACCGCGCCCTCGCCATCCAGCCGAGGGCGCGGCGTGCCGACCTGTCGGCTTCTCGCCGGTAGCGGTCTCGATCGGGCTGACACCCCGGACCCAGAGCACTGCCACCACAACCAGGCTCAGCAACAGCCAAGCCACCAGTACACCGCCGCCGAGCAGCGCCCCAACTCCGGCCGCGTCGCCGACGGAGCTCGGCGTCGCGAGCCCCACCAGCGCACCGATTCCGGCACCGATCGCCGCGAACAGGACGATCGCAGCAACTGAGGCAAACGAGGCGAGCGCCGACCCCGTATCCAAGAACGCGTACGCCGCAGCCGGACCGCGCACAAACCCCCAGCTGAGCACCGCCCTGACCCGCCCCATCCAACAAGTGTGGTGCATTACAGTGACTCTGCTCCGGGGGGTGGAGTCGGGAGACTGGGGGCCGGTGTGGCGGTGATGGGTGAGCGGCTGCCTGAGGCTTGGGTGGTTGAGATGCATCGGAACGGGCGGGTGGAGTTTCCGCTGCGCCGGTGGGCGTTCGGGTGGGTGCCGGTCGTGCCGTTGCTGGGTACAACGGCCTACCTGGGGCTCGGGCTTCCGGAGATGCTCGACGACGGCGGGTGGCGGTACGTCGGTTATCTGATCATGGTGTTGTATGTCGGTGCCGCCGGCGTGGTCGTGTGGCAGCTGGTCATGCAGCGACCGAGGGTGGTCGTCGACCGCCGGGGTATCCACCGCGGGCGTTGGCACTTCGTCGCGTGGAGCGAGATCAGCTCGATCGGGGCCGTGTCGGGACCGAGCCTGGTACGGCGACTCCGGGTGCTTCCGAGGGACGTGCGGGCGAAGGACCTCGTTCTCAGCCAGCACCATGTGAACGACTTGGAGTCGTTCCGTGTGTGGCTCAACGACGTACTGGCCGAGCAGCGGCAGCTTTCGCAGGAAGGGCATCTCGACTGATGCGGGACGTGGGGGACGTCTCGGCGGAGGTTTGGGATGAGGAGCTGCGTCGTACCGGGCGAGTTGTGTTTCCGTTGCGGCGGCGTTCGGCGCTCCAAGCGCTCCTGCCGCTGTTAGCGGTGGCCGTGCTGGTGGTGCTGGGCCCGTTGTTGGCCGGTGCGCCGCCGCCTGACGTCGATGTCCTCTTCGTCGTGGCGGCATACGCCGTTCTGATCGGCCCCCCGGTGTACCAGCTCGTCACGCAGCGGCCGGCCGTGGTGGATCTCGACGGGATCCTCCGGCTGTCGCAGCGGAACGTACGCGACCTTCCGGAGTTCCGCGGCTGGCTGGGGACGGTACTCGCCGACCAGCGGCGTACGCCGACGTCGCACAGCAGCTAGGCGGAGTCGCCCGAGCTCGACTGTGCGGGGTGGATCAGGTGAGGCCGAGGCGCTTGCTCAGGCGGGGGCCTCGTTTGATTTTGATTTCGCCGAGGATGGCGGTGCCGCGGATGTGGAAGCGTTTGGGGGCCGTCGGCTGCGCGTTCGGGTCGGGGACGGCTTTGAGGCCGGCTTCCTGTTCGGAGACGGAGCCGAGGATCGGGTTGCTGTCGAGCAGGACGATCGCGTTCGCGGGGACGCGGATCTTCACGTCGGCGAGGATCGACTTCACGTCGACCTGGATGTCGTCGTACGGGATCTGCGCCTCGGTGTAGTCCAGCGTGACATCGCCGAGGACCGCGTTCACCTCTTGCCGCTGCGGGACGAGCCAGTTGCCCATCCGCTTCGTCTCGGACATGAACACGTTGATCACCGGGCCGGTCTCGACCATCGCGCCGCTGTACTGCGGGGTGACCGACGGGACTCCCGCCGTACCCGGAGCGCGGGGACCGTTCGGCAGGTCGGCGGTCAGCTCGACGAGTTCGCCGTACGTCTTGGAGCCGAACAGCGTCTCGAGCCGTTCCTCCAACTCGCCGTACGACAAGCGTCCTTCGCCCGCGGCCTCACGCAGTACGTCGGCCACCTGCTCCCGCTCGGCGTCGGACACCCGCCGCCGCAACGCCAGTTCATCACCGGTCGCCGCCTGCGAGGGCACGGCATCCTGCGGTCGGTTCTCCTGAGGAACGTCATCCTGAGCCACGGCAAAACCATACGCGCGCAGCAGGCGCGCCGCCGCCCGTTTCTCCCCCGATTCACCCCTGATGCGAACCCTGGTTCCGGGCTCATACTGTCGGACATGACCTGGCCCGAAGGAGTCCGCGGACGAGCGTTCGCCGCCGCGTACCTTGTCGCGTTCGCGGTGATGGTCGTCGGCATCGCGCTGGTCCTCGGGTCGCAGCTCTCCGGACGCGATCTGCTGGTGTGGCCTGCCGCCGCGATGGCGGTCGCCGGGCAGCTGATCATCACCGGGCTCGCGCGCCTGCTGCGCGACGCCGTTCCGGCGAGCTTGACGAAGGGACGTGCGGATCCGCGCAACGTCGCCTGGAACCGGATGTCTCTCGGACGAGAGCTGCCCGGCGCCTGGCGGGTCGTGCGTGGGTGAGGGTTGCCTCAGCCGGCGGTGAGACGGAGGTCGCGTGGGGCTGCGCCGTGGGGAGAACTAGGCTTTGGGGCGTCCAGTCCACTCCTCCTGGAGGTATGCCCGGTGTCTGCCGACTTCAACTACTCCGATCTGTTGCCGTTGGGTGTTGACGAGACGGAGTACCGGCTGCTGACGACGGAAGGTGTCAGCACTTTCACGGCGGGCGACAGGACGTTCCTGCAAGTGCAGCCCGAGGTGCTGCAGGCGTTGACCGCGGAGGCGATGCACGACATCTCGCACTACCTGCGGACCGCGCACCTCGCCCAGCTGCGGCGGATCATCGACGACCCGGAGGCGTCCGGGAACGACCGGTTCGTCGCGCTGGACCTGTTGAAGAACGCGAACATCTCCGCCGGCGGCGTACTGCCGATGTGTCAGGACACCGGCACCGCGATCGTGATGGGCAAGAAGTCCGAGGGCGTGCTGACCGGCGCGGTCGACGAGGAGTGGATCAGCCGCGGCGTGTACGACGCGTACACCAAGCTGAACCTGCGCTACTCGCAGATGGCCCCGCTGACCATGTGGGACGAGAAGAACACCGGCTCCAACCTGCCGGCCCAGGTCGAGCTCTATTCGACCCCGGCGGGCTCCGGCGACCCGGCGTACAAGTTCCTGTTCATGGCCAAGGGCGGCGGCTCCGCGAACAAGTCGTTCCTGTACCAGGAGACCAAGGCGGTCCTGAACCCGTCGCGGATGATGGAGTTCCTGGACGAGAAGATCCGCTCGCTGGGTACGGCGGCCTGCCCGCCGTACCACCTCGCGGTCGTGGTCGGCGGTACGTCGGCGGAGTACGCGCTGAAGACCGCGAAGTACGCCTCCGCGCACTATCTCGACACGCTGCCGACCACGGGATCGCCGGTGGGACACGGGTTCCGGGACGTGGAGCTGGAGGAGGAGGTCTTCAAGCTGACGCAGGAGTTCGGGATCGGCGCGCAGTTCGGCGGGAAGTACTTCTGCCACGACGTCCGCGTGATCAGGCTGCCGCGGCACGGCGCGTCCTGCCCGGTCGCGATCGCGGTGTCGTGTTCGGCGGACCGGCAGGCGCTGGCGAAGATCACGCCGGAGGGTGTGTTCCTCGAGCAGCTCGAGCGGGACCCGGCACGGTTCCTGCCCGACACCACCGACGAGCACCTGGACGACACGGCCGACGTCGTACGGATCGATCTGAACCGGCCGATGAGCGAGATCCGCGCGGAGCTGTCCAAGCTGCCGGTGAAGACGCGGCTGTCGCTGAGCGGGCCGCTCGTGGTGGCGCGCGACATCGCGCACGCGAAGATCAAGGAGCGGCTGGACGCGGGTGAGGAGATGCCGTCGTACCTGCGGGATCACGCGGTGTACTACGCGGGGCCGGCGAAGACGCCTGAGGGTTATGCGTCCGGTTCGTTCGGGCCGACGACGGCGGGGCGGATGGACGCGTACGTCGACCAGTTCCAGGCTGCGGGTGGGTCGTTCGTGATGCTTGCTAAGGGCAACCGGTCGGCGAAGGTGACGGCGGCGTGCAAGGAGCACGGCGGGTTCTACCTGGGGTCGATCGGCGGCCCGGCGGCGCGGCTGGCGCAGGACTGCATCAAGTCGGTCGATGTGCTGGAGTACGCCGAGCTTGGCATGGAAGCGGTGTGGAAGATCCAGGTCGAGGACTTCCCGGCGTTCATCGTGGTCGACGACAAGGGCAACGACTTCTTCACCGACACCCGCAAGCCCGTCCCGCTGACCGTGCGTCCGCGCAGTTGAGCTGACCGTGGCGCCGGGGTACGGCGGCGTGGCCTGCCCCCGTCGCCGTACTGGAACCGCTCGAGGGTGACCTCAGCCGGCCTTGGTTTCTACCGTCTCGGGCAACTTGAGCATCAGCGTCTTCGCGGCCTGGACGAGATCGGCTTCGTTATGGCCGAAGGCCTGGAGGTAGCTCCGAAGGGCGGATCGCAGTATCTGGAGCTCCTCGTCCTGCAACTCGATGGTGTACATGTCTCCAAGGTAAGTCCGAACCACCAGGATGGAAGCGCTCGTAACCCACCTGTGTTGTCAACCGGTCGTTGCAAGCGACCACTCCCCTCGACCGTCTCCGGTGAGAGGAGGGCGTGAGGCAATCAGCTGTGTAGTTCTTCGGCGATCAGGGTGGGCTGGTGGGTTGTGGGGGCGGCGGGGACTCGCCAGGTTGGTGGGGGTGTCCAGAGGTGCCAGTCGTCGGAGTAGGGGGTGGTCCACGACTTGATGTCGCGGATGGCGGCGTGGGCGTTGCCGATGATGCGGTCGGATTCGGCGGCGGTGAATCGGCCGGCTGTGACTGCTCCCTCGAGTTCGTCCTCGTCTTTCCACTCGATGGTGCGGTCGGGCTTGATCCACAGGTCGAGCACGTGGTCGACGGTGCTGGTACGGCGGGATGTCCAGTCGCGCACGTGCTCCCGCTCGAGGTTCACGTACCAGCCGTGGAAGGTCCCGTCCTCGCCCCAGAAGTACCAGACCGACCACGGTTTGCCGGGCGGCGACACCTTGAGGATCCCGGTGCCGTGCCAGACGTCGAGCTTCAGCACCCGCTCCTCGGTGAACATCCCGACCGGACCCGCGTGCCGCGTCTCCCGTCCGTCGGCGAGGACCGGCTTGAGCAACGGCGTACCGGGCGCGAGCCAGGCGACCAGGCCGTCCGCGTCGTCACGCACGACCGTCATCGGCCGCACGTTCGGCTTGTCCGCGTGCCTTCCGGTCCCTTCGTACACCCACTCGATCGTTGTCCCCGGCTCCCAATAGTCCGTCACGAGTCCGCCGGGCGGGTCATGGAGAGTACGTCGAGGGCCGCGTCCAGCTGCTCCTCGGTCAGGTCTCCCTTCTCGACGTGACCGTTCTCGATCACGACCTCGCGGATCGTTTTCCCTTGTTTCAAAGCACTCTTGGCCACCGCAGCGGCGTTCTCGTACCCGATGTAGCGGTTGAGCGGCGTCACGATCGACGGCGACGACTCGGCCAGCGCGCGGGCGTGATCGACGTTCGCGGTGATGCCGTCGACACAGCGGTCCGCCAGCAGGCGCGAGCTGTTCGCGAGCAGGGTGATGGACTCGAGCAGGTTGCGCGCGATCACCGGGAGCATCACGTTCAGCTCGAAGTTGCCTCCGGCACCGGCCACGGTGATCGCAGTGTCGTTGCCGATCACCTGCGCCGCGACCATCAACGTCGCCTCGCAGATCACCGGATTCACCTTGCCCGGCATGATGCTCGAGCCCGGCTGCAGGTCAGGCAGCGAGATCTCGCCGAGCCCGGCTCGCGGCCCGGAACCCATCCAGCGCAGGTCGTTGCAGATCTTCGTGAGGCTCACGGCGACCGTCTTCAGCTGGCCGGAAAGCTCGACGAGTCCGTCACGAGCTCCCTGCGCCTCGAAGTGGTCCTCGGCCTCGGTCAGCTCCAGGCCGGTCCGCCGGTTCAGCTCGGTGATCACCGCGGCCGCGAACCCGGGCGGCGTGTTGATCCCGGTGCCAACCGCAGTACCGCCCAGTGGAAGCTCGGCGACCCGGGGCAGCGTTGCCCGCACCCGGGCGGCACCCCGGCGGATCTGCTGCGCGTACCCGTTGAACTCCTGGCCGAGCGTCACCGGCGTCGCGTCCATCAGGTGCGTCCGCCCGGACTTCACCACCTCGGCGAACTCAGATCCCTTACGAGACAGGGAATCCGCGAGGTGCTCGAGCGCCGGCAACAACTCCTGTACGACGCCGGCGGTCGCCGCCACGTGGATCGCTGACGGGAACGTGTCGTTGCTCGACTGGGATGCGTTGACGTCATCGTTCGGGTGCACGTCGCCGCCGAGCGAGCGGGTGGCAAGGGTGGCCAGCACCTCGTTCGCGTTCATGTTCGTCGACGTACCCGAGCCGGTCTGGAAGACGTCGATCGGGAACTCCGCGTCGTACTCCCCCGCGGCCACGTCGTCCGCCGCAGCCACGATCGCGGCCGCCCGGTCGGCGTCGATGACGCCGAGTGAGGCATTCACCACCGCTGCCGAGGCCTTGATCTGTGCCAGCGCATGCACGAGCGCCGGCGCGAGCGGCCGCCCGGAGATCGGAAAGTTCTCCACCGCACGCTGCGTCTGCGCCCGCCACAACGCGTCCCGAGGCACCTTGACCTCGCCCATCGTGTCGTGCTCGATCCTGAATTCCACGTCATCACCCATACCTGCAGAGTACGTCGCTAAGCGTCGCCGGAACGCCCCGATCGACTGGCTGTGGACAACTACGAGCTGCCCTGGTAGACGAAATACGTCTCGTCCCGGGCCTGTAGGCGGACCGGGACGGGCGTGACCTGGCAGGCGCCGAAGACCGTCGTGACGGCTGACTCCAAAGCCTCGGTCGAGGACGACGACCACACGGTGAGGACGCCGCCGGCGCGCAGCTTCGCCCGGCACGTGGTGAGAAACGAGGAGGTGTAGATAGCCGAATTCTCGTTGTAGACAAGGAAATCCGGGCCGTTGTCGACATCCAGAAGGATCGCGTCGACGGACGCCTCGGGCAGATCCGCGACAACAGCGCGCACATCGCCGACCACCACACCGACACGAGCGTCGTCGAGGATCGATGGGACCAGGCCTGAGCGCATCCAGCCGACCAGATCCGGCTCGATCTCGGCGACAGTCACCGAGCCGAGCCGCGAGTCGGCCAGCAGCGCGCGGACCGTGTACCCGAGTCCGAGTCCGCCGACAAGCACCCGCTCAGGCCGCCGTACCGCCTCCAGCGCAGCCGAGGCCAGCAGCTCCTCGCTGGCCGTCTCTCGATCGTCCATCACGAAGACGCCATTGACCCGCAGCTCCAGCGCCCCGTCGTCACGGCGCCGGAGTACCAGCTCACCCCGCTCGCTGCGGGCCCGCGCAATCTCCGCCACCTCAGACGCCGCCGTGGTCGATGGTAAGAATGGTGTCCTCCCGTCGCGTCGGCCTCCCGACGCGGACCAACACCCTACGCCGAGGAACGCGAGTGACGGACAGCGGCAAGGTCGCACTGGGATGTCGTCCTGCTCGTCAACAACGCTGGTATCGCCCTGCCCGAAGGCCGGCCGAGTGAGGTACCGGTCGACGTACTGCGGCGTGTCTACGACACCAACGTGTTCGGCCTTGTCGCAGTGACGCAAGCAGCACTTCCGCTGCTGCGCCGGGCCGAGGCCGGACGGATCGTGAAGGTTGTCGTCCGGTACTCGACTCTCCCCGCCGACGGGCCCTCCGGAGGCTTCTACGACGAGAACGGCCCGATCCGCTGGTAGCTCAGTACCAGCCCTTGGCCTGGGAGTGGCCCCAAGCGTTGCAGGGGGAGCCGTAGGTGGCTTCGATGTAGTCCAGGCCCCACTTGATCTGGGTGACCGGGTTGGTGCGCCAGTCCTTGCCGTACGCCGCCATCCGGCTACCGGGCAGCGCCTGCGGGATGCCGTACGCCGTCGACGACGGGTTGTCGGCGCTGACCTTCCAGCGGGACTCCTTGTTCCAGAGCTTCTCCAGGCAGCTGAACTGGCTCTGGCTCCAGCCGTGGTCGGGGAGGAGGTTCATCGCGACCTCCTTCGGCGTGCCCTCGTACTTCTTCCGCTCGGCGTCGCGGCTGGCCCGCTCCTCCTGGACCGAGCGGTCGGCCTTCGCCAACGCCTGGTACCGGCGCAGTGCAGCGTTCTTGGCCTTCATCTTGACGTCGGCTGCATCCTGGGCCGCGGTGATCAACTCGACCTCGTTCCGCATCTGGATCGCGGCGGCGGCCTCGTCCGCGGCGGAGCCGGTGGACTTCGGGGCGGCCGACGGCGAGGCGTCGTCCCCGGTCAGCACCTTCCCGCTGTTCAGCACGGCCATCTCGGCCCGCCCTGAGACCTTTTCCGAGGCACTGCTGCTCCCGGGGGAGCTGAAGAGGTCGATACCCGCGACAACGGAGACGACGGCGATCCCAGTAACTGCGAGAGCCGTGACGGAGCGCTTCGCTTTCATCTGTCCTTCCGAGAAAACCCGACCCCCGTCGGCTGCAACGAGAACATACTCTGGCGTAAACCGTGCGTGATCACAAGCAGGTCACGAACGAACGGTGCGGCCGCCAGCGTGGCGACCGCACCGTGCGCGGAATTCTTACCCCTGCTTTACAGAAAGTTATGACCCAATAACGCGGACACTCCTTACAACTGCAGGTCGTCGAGCATCTCGGTGACGAGCGCCGCGATCGGCGACCGCTCCGAGCGGGTCAGGGTCACGTGCGCGAACAGCGGGTGACCCTTCAGCTGCTCGACCACCGCGACCACGCCGTCGTGCCGGCCGACCCGCAGGTTGTCCCGCTGGGCGACGTCGTGGGTCAGAACGACCCGCGAGTTCGCCCCGACCCGGGACAGCACCGTCAGCAGTACGTTCCGCTCCAGCGACTGGGCCTCGTCCACGATCACGAACGCGTCGTGCAGCGACCGGCCGCGGATGTGGGTCAACGGCAGTACCTCGAGCATGCCGCGGTCCATCACCTCGTCGATCACGTCACCGCTGGTCAGTGCGCCCAGCGTGTCGTACACGGCCTGCGCCCACGGCCCCATCTTCTCGGACTCGGTGCCCGGCAGATACCCGAGCTCCTGCCCGCCGACCGCGAACAGCGGCCGGAAGACGATGACCTTCTTGTGCTGGCGCCGTTCCATCACCGACTCCAGGCCGGCACACAGCGCCAGCGCGGACTTACCGGTACCGGCGCGGCCACCGAGCGAGATGATCCCGACATCGGGGTCCAGCAGCAGGTCGAGCGCGACCCGCTGTTCGGCGGACCGGCCACGAATGCCGAACGCCTCCCGGTCACCACGGACCAGCCGGATCCGCTTGTCCGGCATCACCCGGCCGAGCGCGCTGCCCCGGTCGGACAGCAGCACCAACCCGGTGTGGGTCGGGAAGTCGCCCGCCTGCGGCAGCTCCACCGAGCCGTTCTCGTACAGGTCGTCGACGATGTGGGTCTCGACCTCGAGCTCGGCCATCCCGGTCCAGCCGGACTCCAGCGTCAGCTCGGCGCGGTACTCCTCGGCCTGCAGCCCGCACGCCGACGCCTTGACCCGCATCGGCAGGTCCTTCGAGACCAGCGTGACATCCTTGCCCTCGGCCATGAAGTTGCAGGCCACGGCAAGGATCCGGCTGTCGTTGTCGCCGAGCCGGAAACCGGCCGGCAAGGTCTCAGGGTCGGTGTGGTTCAACTCGACCCGGAGAGTTCCACCCTTCTCCCCCACTGGCAGGGGCGCGTCCAGACGTCCGTGCAGGATCCGGAGCTCGTCGAGCAGTCGCAGCGCGGTGCGGGCGAAGTAGCCGAGTTCCGGGTGATGCCGTTTGGCCTCCAATTCGGTGACAACGACCACCGGAACGACCACCTCGTGCTCGTCGAACCGCAGCATCGCGTGCGGGTCCGAGAGGAGCACCGAAGTGTCCAGCACGAAGGTGCGCTGATCCGGTGTGGATGAGGTACTTGACGCCTTGGCGTGGATGGCCATGTCGCACGTCCTCTTCTAGGCCGTGACGTACACCCTCGCCCCGGCCCGCCAGTGGTTAGGTGATGGGTCGGGTGCCGCCCTCGGGGTCCGGTGTTGACCCCGTCCGCGCCGCCGCACGAGCGGCAACGGCGATCAGTGAGTTCGAGACCTCAGGTCTCGGGGACTCCGTTCGGCCCCTCATGGGGCAACCGGCTGGAACGAGATTCTCAAACTGATCGGGCCTCCCGTGACAGCCGGCTTCCCCTCCGACCGTCTCTGCCAGAGTAGGAGCCTGCCGCAAACGGCGCAGCCCGACACGCCCGGCCACGGGGTTAACAGGGCGTTACACCTTCAGCCACGCGAGGGAGCACGATCACTCGGGCGGGTGATCCGGTACGGCGGTCTGCGCGGCGACGCTCGGTACATGAGGAAGAACTGGCCGTCGTGGACCGGGTACGCCACCGCTGCGTGGTCCCTGCTGTACGGCGTACTTGGCGTGTACTGGAGCCTCGGCGGAGCGGGCTATCCGTTCGCCCACGTACCGGACGACCGCGCCACCGCGTCGATCCTGGAAGGTACGCCGGTACACGTGGTCGGACCGGTGATGGCAACGATCGGACTGGCCGGCGCCGTGCTTGCGGTCGTGATGACCCGGATACGCCCGCGCGGATCGGTCCTGCAGACGATTGCCGCCGTACTCGCGGTCGGACTGGCGCTCGTGATCCCTGACTACACACTGATCGCGGTCGTTGCGCTCTCGCCCGCGATCGTGGTGTTCGCGTTCACCGGCGTACCAGGGGCGCAGGGCGGTCTCGGCGACATCCTGTACTGGCACCGGGTGAACCTGATCATCCTGTTCGTCGGCGGCGTCCTGTGGGCGGCGACCGCCGTCGCGTATCACCGGCGCAGCCGGAACGTCTGCGTGTCGTGCGGTCGAGGAGCTCACGAACCGGAGTGGAAGTCACCCACAGCCGCACTCAGGTGGGGCAAATGGGCCGTAGGCGTTGCGGTGGTGGCGAACCTTCCGTACGAGTTCACCCGCGTCGCCTGGTACTTCGGCTGGCCCGTCGGTATCAGCGACGAGTTCCACCAGATGATGGCCGACACGCCGGGCATGCTCGAGATGGGACTCGGCCTGGCCGTGATGGGCCTCGCCGGCGGCGTCCTCACCCACGGTCTGGTGCATCGCTGGGGCGAGGTCTACCCGCGCTGGATCTGGTTCAAGGCAGGCAAGCGTGTCCCGACGCTGCTCGCGATCGTCCCGGCCTCGATCGTTGCCGTCGTACTCGTTCCGGCCGGCCTGATGAACACGCAACTCCCCCTCGACGGCGACAACTGGGCGACCAATGCCCCAGGCATCCTCTGGGTCGTATGGGGAGCAGCCCTCGGTACGGCGACGTACGCGTACTACCTGCGCCGCCGTACGACGTGTGCACGCTGCGGGCGCGGCGTCACGTACCGAAGCGACGCTCTCGTTGGGCATAGCTCCGGATCGCGCGGAGGAAGTCGACGTGCCGGAAGTCCGGCCAGAGCGCTTCGCAGAAGTAGAACTCGCTCAGTGCGCTCTGCCACAGCAGGAAACCGCCGAGACGCTGCTCACCCGACGTACGAATGACCAGGTCAGGGTCCGGTTGGCCCTTGGTGTACAGGTGCCTGGCGATGTGCTCGACGTCGACGCGATCAGCCAGCTCCTCGATCGACATGCCCTTCGCGGCCTCTTCGAGGAGGAGGGAGCGGACGGCGTCGGCGAGCTCGCGGCGGCCGCCGTACCCGACGGCGACGTTGACGAACAGGCCCTCGTTGTCATGCGTCGCGGTCTCGGCTGCCTTCAGGACCTCCGCAGTACTGCCGGGCAGCAGGTCGAGCGCGCCGACCGGGTGGATCCGCCAGCGGCCGATCGCGGTCAGCTCCTCGACGGTCTGCTCGATGATCCGCAGCAGCGGCTCCAACTCCTCGGCCGGGCGGGTCAGGTTGTCGGTGGACAGCATCCACACCGTGACGACCTTGACGCCGACGTCGTCGCACCACTCCAGGAACTCGGAGATCTTGTTCGCCCCGGCCTCGTGGCCGCGCGACACCGGGTCGCCGACCTGGCGGGCCCAGCGCCGGTTGCCGTCGATGATGACGCCGATGTGCCGCGGGATCCGGTCCGGCGACAGCGATCGCATCAGCCGGCGTTCGTACAGACCGTAGACCGCATCGCGCAGCTTCTGCTTGCCAGGTGTCCGCATGGGCAGGGTGCTCTCCTCAAAGACTCTCGGTCACGAGGCTAGCCCACATCGCGGTGTGGGTGAGAGCCCTCGGAGTGCCTCATAGAAAGCTGCCAGAAAGGCCGAACTTTCTTCGCAGTTCGTGCATCGTAAACACGGGTGGTGGTGCGCCGACCCGGTGACGTCGCCTACATTTCATCCTTCTGGACCATGCAACCTACGGTTCCGTAGGTTACGGTGGCGTAGGTACGACCCGCCCGGCTACCCCTCGAAAGGACGGCGATGACCGCTACCAGCGCCCAGCCCCAGGAACTCGGTCACCGGCTGTCAGGCCGGCTCGGACCGCTCAAGCCCAAGCTCCGCGGGTGGCTGCACGCCGGCACGTTCCCCTTCGCCACCGCCGCCGGCATCGTCCTGATCTGCCTGGCCCCGCACGCCAACGCCCGCCTCGCCGCCGCGGTCTATACCGCAGGCGCGATGCTGCTGTTCGGCATCTCGGCCCTGTACCACCGCTTCTACTGGGGCCCGACCGGCGAAGCGATCCTGCGCCGCCTGGACCACAGCAACATCTTCCTGCTGATCGCCGGCACGTACACCCCGCTGGGCATGGTGCTGCTGCACGGCAAGGACCGCGTCCTGATGCTCGGCCTGGTCTGGGGCGGTGCCGCACTCGGCATCCTGTTCCGCATCTTCTGGCTGAGCGCCCCACGCTGGATCTACACGCCGATCTACCTCGCCCTCGGCTGGGTAGCCATCTTCTGGATGGGCGACATCTACCACGCAGGCGGCGCGGCTGTGGTGACGCTGATCGCGGTCGGCGGCGGCCTGTACTCGATCGGCGCAGTCGTCTACGGCACCAAGCGGCCCAACCCGTCGCCGCGCTGGTTCGGCTTCCACGAGATCTTCCACGCGTTCACAGTGGCCGCCTTCATCTGCCACTACATCGCGGTCAGCATCGCGACGTACCACGCCGGCTAACTTCTAGCGGCTGTGGCTGAGTGCTGCCAGGAGTACTACGAGCGCTGCCCCGGTGCCTGCGATAAATGCAGAGCGGGGAGGGGCCTTCAGTACGTCGTGATCACCGTCGCTGCTCAGCAACGACCAGCGGGACTTGGCTGAGAGTGCTGAACCGAACGAGAGCACCGAGCCCGCCGAGAAGGCGGAGAGTGTCGATCCAACCGACGCGACGGACAGCGCCGAGCCGACCGATCCGATGCTCAGCACGGACCCGACCGACCCGATCGACAGGATCGATCCGCGGCTTGCGATCGAAAGAAACGAGTCTTCTGACCGCAACGACAATCCACCGTCCATGCTCGGCATTCTGACATGTACTGGGTTAGCTCAGTAGGGTCTGAAGGTCTCGCAGTCGGCTGAACAAGTCGGGTAGGCCGCGGAGGCCGTTGCGGGCGGATTCGTGTGACAGCGCGAGGTCGGGTCCGGTGTTCGCTTCGACACCCGCCAGGCAGCGGAGGATGTTCCATCTGGTGTGGCCCAGCCAGCCGCTGATCATGTACACGAACCAGCTCGGGCCTGGCGGCGGCAGCGTTCCGCCTCCTGCGACGTACCCGTCGAGGACGGCGCGGAAGATCGCAGGCTCGATGGTGTCGAAGCCTTGTCCTTTCGAGATGCTCAGAGCGGTTGAGCCGAGCTCGCCGGACAGGTCGAGCATTCCCGAGAGTTCCCAGTCGAGGACAACCGGCCGACCGTCGCGGGCGAGCAGGTTCCACGGCTGGATGTCCTTGTGGGTCAGTACGACGGGACCTGGCCGCTCGCAGGTGTCGACGAAGTGGGCTATCGCTCGGAACGTGTCGAGCTGGGAGGCGAGTTCGTCGGCCCACGGCTGGCCGGTCGCCGTCGCGCGCTCGGCCAGCTCAGGCCAGTCCTGAGCTGCCGGATCCTCGGTCGACGTGTCGGTCCACTCGACGTCCAGCGCGTGGAGGCGCGCGAGAATCTCCCCGATCTCGAACGCGAACCCCTCGGACACCGGCTCTTCCGGCACCTTCTCTCCGTCGACCCAGCGATGCACCAGCGTGTCTTGACCGGCCGAGATCGGCTCAGGCATCGGAATCCCGGCGGCGAAGGCAGCACTCTCGAACCTGAATACATCGTCCAGGCGGTAGTCCCAGCGCCGGTCGACATGATTCAACTCCTTCACAGCGAACGACCCCTGGTCGGTGTCGAGCCGGTACATCCGGTTGGCGTACCCGCCGTGGACACGGACCGGCGGGCCGATCGGCGTACCGAGCTGGGAGAGATTCACCCGACGCACTCTAGGACTCGGAGTTCGTCAGTGCACCGGAATTGTGGGGCGCGACCGACGCGGCGATGACGGCTAGCAGGATGGGTACGACGGCGGTCCAGCCGAGGGCGGCGAACGGAATGGTGCCGAGGGCAACGAGGCTGTAGACGGTGCGTCGTGAGGCCGACCGTCGCCAGGCGGCTGTGGCCAGCGCGACTGCGCTGAGTGCGCCGACCACCATGAGCAGTACTGGTCCGCTGGCCACCATGAGGAGTTGGCACAGACCCAGGACGGTCAGTAGAACCCGGGTCCAGTCCTGCCGCAGTGCAGCTGCCGTTGCTCGCCAGTTTTCGATGGTCAGCAGGCCGGCGGTGGTCAGGAGGATGGCCGGTACGTACCAGAGTCGGCCTACCGTGGTGAGGCAGAGCAGGCCCGGTGCGATCAGCCCCAGCGCGCACAGGGCGCGGGACAGGACGGACAGGTCTGGGTCGCGCTGGCGGAGGGCGGCCAGCCCGGCCAGTGCCGAAAGCGCCAGCGTGAGCAGGCCAAGTGCGCCGGTGGCGAGCTTGTTGCCGGTCCACTCCGGGATGCCGTAGCCGGCCAGCGCCTGGACCAATCCGGCAACCATGCCAAGAGCCGCCCCCGACAAACCGAGCCGAGTCGCGAGCCGCCTGCGGGTCATCGGGTCACCGTCCTGGCGGAGCGGCGGGGTGTTGGGCGGGCTTCGCGGAGTGGGTAGCCGACCCGGTAGGTCAGCAGTGGGCGTTCCCCGGCCGGCAGGAGCTTCGCGAATCTCGGGGCGAACGTGGCGACCGCTCCGGTCGTCGCCTCCCGGTCGATCCGCTCGGTGATCTGGTTCATGTGCTGCAACGCGATCCCCCGGCTCGTGGCGGCGAGATGGATGCGCTGCAGCAGCCGCCCGGCCTCCAGCTGGGTACGCCGGTCGTCGGGAGACGTCGACGTGATGACGCCGTACGCCGCGGCAGTCGCCGTGTGCACGGTGCGCGTCTGGTTCACCCAGAACTGGTCGCCGTCGCTGCGTGAGGATGCGGGTAGCAGTTTCGCGACGCCGAGGAGCAGCGGGCTGAGTCCTTGGCCGTCGAGTACCAGACCGTCGCGGTGCCGTTGGATCTCGTCGTGGCTGTTGCGGAACCAGACGAACCCGTCGCGGGACTGCTGTTGGTCACGGGTGAGCGCCTCGGCCGCATCGACCAGGAGCTCGGACAGCGCCGCCTTCGGTGCGGGGTCGACGACCCAGTGCACGGTGGGCCCGTCAAGTCCGGAGGGGTCTACCAGCTCGGCCAGCGTCTCGGCCGGAACAGCCTGCGAGCTGTACGGACCCCGGTTCGTGTGCCGCCGGCCGATCGCGTCGTACAGCGGAGTCGCCTGCGCCTGACCAGAGCCGAGCTCGACGTGTGCCACGCGACCGGCCTCGTTGCCGTCTGGGAGCCAGGTGACCTGAGGCGCCAGGCCGCGGGCCATTCCGCCGAGTACGAGGTTCTCCACCGCACAGCCGAGGCCGACGTACTGCTCGCGACGCAGCGGGTCGACCGCTCCGGTCCCGCGTGCCTCGTCGACGAAGACGTCGATGCTGCGGGGGCCGAGTGCGAAGTACCACGGCTGGGTGTTGTGCGGGCTGGCGGCGAGTACGGCGCACGCCACGGCTCCGAGCGGACCGGGCAACTGGCGCCATTGGGTCCATGGGTCGAACGCCGGCCCGCTCCCCGGGTTGAGGGCCGCGGTGTCGTACACCCGGTAGCTGAGGGCACCTGTGCCGGCCACCAAGACAGTGGCTCCGCCCAAGCCCATCGTGCGGAGCAGACGGCGGCGCGACCAGCGCGGCGGCCCGTCCAGATGTCCGGTCGCAACAGGGACCGGTTCCTGGTCGTGTGTGGTTGTCATACCCCGCAGGCTCGTCCCGGCTCGGGTGTCGCCGCACCACCCCGCGACGCAAACCACCCGGGGTGGACCTGTGTGCAGGGTGGTGTCCACCTACCCTTCGAGCGGCGACATTGACTCCATGAATCCAGAACCAACACTCAGTGGGGTCGAGGTCACGCTGTTCGGTCCCTTGGCAGCGTCAGTACTCCGCCTGCTCGACCAGCGCTACGACAACGTGACCGCCGTCAGCGCTCCCAGCGCCGGCACCGTCGTCACCATCGCCGACATCGATCAGGCCGGCGAGCGGGCCGTACTCAACCTCCTGTGGGACACCGGCCACCAGGTGCGCTCCGTCCGGCGACAGTCACAGTGACCCTGGACCGGGTCAGATGATGCCCAGACGCCTTGCCGCTCGGACGGCGTCCGCACGGCTAGCGACGTCCAGCTTGCGGTAAAGGCTCTTGTTGTAGGCCTTGACCGTGTTGATCGAGAGGAACAGGGCGGCGCCGATCTCGCGTTGTGTCGCCGTCCCGGGCAGCATGCGCAGGATCGAGAGTTCGCGATCGGTCAGCTCCTCGAACAGGACGCCGGTCGCCGCTTTCGCCGCCTGGCGGCCGATTCTGGTCTCGGCCTCCTGCAGCCAGGTCCGGACGAACGGCGCCACCGCATCGTTGTCGGCCACCTCTCGAGCGCGCACCAGCGCAGCGTTCGCCTCGGCGCGGTGGCCGGCGCCGACCTCGACGTCGGCGAGGAAGACGAGCCCGAGCACCAGGAGCATCGGCCGGGCGGTCAGTTCGGCCAGCGCCTGGGCCCGGACCAACTGCTCCCGAGCGCGCACCAGGTCGCCACGCTGGTAGGTGCGCCGGGCCTCGACCATGCGTACCAGCGTCACCACGTGCGCGGCGGCCGCCGGCCCCCAATCACCTTCCGTCCGCTCGGCGATGGCGCCGGCCTGCGCGAAGAGACTGTCGAGCTCCTGCTCGCGCCCGAGGCCCAGGAGGCAGAGGCTCAGCTGGCCGGCCACCTGCAGGATTCGCTCGGTCGACCAGGGGAACTGGTCCCGTCGACGCCAGCAGTCGGCCAGCAGCCGGGCTCCTTCGTCGAACCGAGCGTCGAGCCCGTACGCGCGTCCCAGAGCAGCCTGCGCGTCGGGGTTCTCGGCGTACCCAGCGGCCCTCTCCAGCGCGACCGCCTCCTCGCACAGCCGCACCGCGAGCGCCGGCTGGGACTCCGGCGTACCGAGAACTCCCCGCAGTGCAAGGATTCCGGCACGGGGGCTGCGCCAGTAGGTGATGACAGTGTCTGCGTCCAGCTTCCGCTCGGCGAGGTCGAGCCAGTGGACGACCTGGTCTCGGCGTCCGGTGAGATCGGCCGCGTAGGCCAGGTACACCGCCAACTGGGAGCGGACCGCATGCTCCGGTAGTTGTTCTCCGAGCGCCAGGTAAGTGGCATGCCAGCCGCGCTGCAGAAACCACCCGATCTGTCCGGCCAGCATGCGCTCGGCGTCCGCAAGGTCTCCGGCGCGGAGCAGATGCCGTACGGCGTCGTCGATCCGGCCATGCTCTTCGAACCAGCGGGCGGCCCGGCGTAGGACCTCGCTCTCGTCCGAATGCGCCTCCGGGGTACGAAGGAGCGCGTCACGCAGCAGTCGGTGGCAGCGGTACCACTCGCGGGTGTGGTCGAGTGCGACCACGAACAGGTCAGCCGCCTCGAGTTCGGCCAGCACCGCGGCGGAGCCGTCGACTCCAAGCGCCGCGTCGCATAAGGGCCCTGACAGGAGCTCCAGTGGCGCGGCGCGGACCAGTAGTTCGCGCTGCTGTGGCGCGAGTGCAGGGAACACCTCGTCGGTGAAGTAGTCGAACAGGTGCCGGTCGTCACCGAGCACAGGCCCGGCTCCATTGCCCCGGACGGCGAGCGCGGCCAGCTGGAGGCCGGCGGCCCACCCCTCCGTCCGCTCCCACACCGCTGCAGCCGTATGGGCGTCCACCTCGGTCTCCGACACCGTGGACACCAGCGTCGCCGACTCGTCGAGGGAGAACCGGAGATCGTCGGCGCGCAGTTCGTTGAGCTCGCCGCGAACGCGCATCCGGGCCAGCGGGAGCGGCGGGTCCATCCGGCTTGCGATGACGATCCGCAGCGTCGGCGGCAGGTACGCCAGAAGGAACTCCAGGCTCTCGTGGACGTCCTGGTGCGAGATGACGTGGTAGTCGTCCAGCACGAGGACGTGCGGCGTAGACGTCGCCGCCAACTCGTTGAGAAGCAGGGGCAATGCGTGAGCCATCGGCCCGTCGCTCGACGCCGGCAGCGCGTCCAATGCCGCTGAGGTGATCTGGTCGCTGACTCCGCGCAGGGCGGTCAGTGCGTAGCTCCAGAACCGGACCGGCTCGTCGTCGCTCTCGTCTAGCGATACCCACGCGATGCGCGTGCCATCAGCACCCGATACCCAGCGGCTCAGCAGACTGGTCTTGCCCCACCCAGCAGGCGCCACGACCAGCGTCAGCTTCGTCGCGAGATCGAGGCGCTTCTCCAGCCTGCCGCGCGCGACCGCTCCGGCGCGTACCGGCGGGACGGTCTGCTTCACGCTCAGCAGCGGCCTCTGCAGCGGGTCCGCGACCATGGCGCCCCCTCCCGGTCCGTGCGCCCAGTTTGGCACCCCGGGTGCTTCTGGCCCATGGGTGCTGCGCGGCTACCCGGGCGCGCCCGACGGTGAGTCACATGAAAACTCTCCTGCCAGGTATCCGGTTCCTCACCGGGTTCACCGTTCTGTACGTCGTCCTGGCCGCGTTCGCCGAGTTCGATTCGGGCACCCGGTACGGCGTGGCGATCTTCGCCGCCGTACTGCTCGTCGCCGTCGTCGTCGAGCGGCTGTTCGGGGCTGCGTGGCCCGGCGTCCTTCAAAGAGTCGGACTCGGCCGGCCGAACGCCAGAGCCCTAGTGCTGGCCGTCGGCATCGCGGTGCTGATCCAGGCGGTCTATCCGATCGTCACGGCGGCCACCGGCGCCTCGTTCGCACTCAAGCCCGGGTGGCCGTGGCTGCTGGTCAGCATCTTCGCGTTCCACGGTCTCGCCGAGGAGTTGGTGTGGCGCGGCTACGCCTTCCGCCGGTTGCGCAACGGCCGGTCGTTCCGGGCAGCCGTGCTCGCGAGCATGCCACTCGTGGCCGCAACCCACATCCCGGTGATCGCCTCGTCCGGGGTCACGGTCGGCGTGGCGGCGATGCTCGTCGCCGCTGTCACCTCGTTGCCTCTGGCCCACCTGTACGAGCTGGGCCGCAGGACGGTGTGGGCGGCGGCCGTGGTGCACACCGCGATCGACAGCTTCAAGCTCGTGATCGTTCCCGAGGACGAGCGGCTGACCTTCTCGCTCGCACTGGCCGGCATCAGCCTCACCGTCCCGCTACTGGCGCTCATCGTCCGCCGCCCCACGCTCCCACCCAGCCGCCGACAACTGGCGGTCGCACAGCCCACCGCATCGCCCGCCGCATCGCCCGCCGCATCGCTCGCCGCATCGCCCACGACATCGCCCACGACATCGCCCACGACATCGCCCAGGAGGAGATCATGACCGACGTCCAGTCCAGCCAGCACGACACATCCGCAACGCCCGCGGCCAAGCCCGAACGGATCTCCGCCGTCGTGATGGGAGTGCTGGCGACCGGCTTCTCCGTATGGGTCCTGACGACTCTGCCGATCCAGGCCGCGCTCATCCTCACCGTCGCGTCGGTTGTCGCGTGGGTCGCTTGGATGCGCACGACGTACGCCTATCCGGTCAGGACCCGCAAGGTCATCGCCGTCTACCTGTGCGCGATCGCCTTCCAGTTCATCCACATGTCCGAGGAGTACACCGGCGGCTTCCCCCACGAGATCGTCGACTTGTTCAACTCCTCCCGCGACTGGACCGAGAAGTCCTTCCTACTCACCTTCGTCTTCGGCTTCGGAGCGATCTGGGTCCTGGCCGCGGCCGGAGCCCTCTACCAGCTCCGCATCGCCAACTACCTCTTGTGGTTCTACGCGCTAGGCGCCGGCCTGATCAACGCGATCTCCCACTTCGTCTTCCCCATCCTCAAAGGCGGCTACTTCCCCGGCCTCTACACGGCAAGCGGCCACCTCATCATGAGCGCCCTACTCATCCACCTCCTGATCAAGGAATCCCACCGCCTCCGCACCCGCGCCACAGGCCATCCGAACGACGACCCAGACAACGTCCAAAAGGCCTTGAACTAAAGCCCTACAGGACCGTCCATCACCAACGACTGGCCGACCGACCAGGTCACCGACCAGGTCACCGAGCAGGTCACCGGCGCGGGCGCCGAGCAGGTCGCCAGCACGGGCACCGAGCAGGTCACCGCCGCAGGCACCGAGCAGTAGCAGGCCAGCCACCGAGCAGGTCACCAGCGCGAGCGCCGAGCAGGTCACCAGCGCACGCGCCGAGCAGCAGCAGGCCGGCCACCGACCACCACGGCGTCAGCCGCAGCAGATCCTCGACCACCCACCGCGCTCACGCCTCACCGGGAGCACACGAGGGTGAAGCCCCGCACCGAAGCCAGCCCTCAGGTCGGCGAAGCCGACCAACGAACCAGCCGCGCCGAAGGCGCGCCCTCTGCCCTCCACGACAGCTGTCCACCGACGGCGCAAGCGCCTCACCACGGTCCGCGCCTCGCCGCGTCCGTGCCCCGGCGGAGCCGGCCAGAAGACAGCCGCACCGAAGGCGTGTCCTTTGCCTGCCACCACACTTGTCTGCCGAGCGCGTGAGCACCTCACCCCGGTCCGCGCGCCGGCGAAGCCGGCCAACAAAACAGCCGCGCCGAAGGCGCGTCCTTTGCCCGCCGCCACGCTTGTCCGCCGAGTACGTCAACAGCTCGCCACGGTCCGCGCGCCGGCGGAGCCGGCTAATAACGCAGCCGCGCCGAAGGCGTGTCCTTCCCCGCCACCACAGTTGTCCGCCGACGGCGCGAACGTCTCGACGCGTCCGCGCGCCGGCGAAGCCGGCCAACAAGACAGGCGCGCCGAAGGCGTGTCCTTTGGTGGGGTGCGGGCTAGCTGCCGAGTTCGCGGAGGGTTTCGCGGAGGGCTTCGTAGCGGGCGGGGCCCAGGCGGGTCGACCAGATTTCTTCTACGCGTTCGATGGCGGCTTCGCTGTAGGCGGCCGCCTCGTCGCCCTTGGGCGTACGGCGGACCAGGCGGACGCGGCGGTCGGTGCGGAGGCGGTCGGACTCGACGTACCCGAGGCTCTGGAGGTAGTCGACGTGCTGGCCGAGGCCCTGTTTGGTCATGACCGCGACCTCCGCCAGATCCGTGATGCGGGCGCCGTCGGGCGGGATCATCTCGAGGAGGCGGTAGTGCGAGACCCGTAGGCCGGGGTAGAGGTCCTCCGAGGCGGCCAGGATCTCCTCCCGGATGCGCTTCAGGGCGGCTCCGAGCAGGCCGGCGATGTGCCCGGACCACGGTCCCTGCAGCCGGTCCGAAACGTCGTTGACGGAAGTCATAAAGCCACTTTACTATGCCGTTAGTAAGGTGGCTTTACTTCCTTGGGGGGAATCATGATCACCGCACTCGAACCGCTCGGGCGAGATGCCCTGCCGGACGACGACTTCACCGCCCTGGTCCGCTCGATCACCGGCGATCCACAAGCCGTGCCCGCCGACGTACGCGTCGAGCCGGTCGACTACCCGATCGGTACGCCCAGCACCGAGTCGCTCAACCGGGTTTTCGGCACCGCAAACGGGATCGAGTGGTCCTGCTTCGTGAAGAAGTTCCAGTCGGTCCGGCACTGGCCGATGATCGACATGCTGCCCGAGGAGTTCCGCACGCTGTTCATCCACAACCTCCCCTGGCAGCTCGAGATCGCCGTCCACCGCAGCGACATCGCCAACCTCCTCCCCGAGGGCATGCGCCTCCCGAAGACGTACCGGATCGACGTGTACGACGACGATCGCGCCACGCTGTGGATGGAGAACGTCGTCCAGGAGTGGGGTCCGTGGCCGATCGACCGGTTCGAGCGCGCGGCGTACCTCCTGGGCCGGCTCTCCGCCCGCCGCCAGCCGCACATGGTCGAGCCGTTCCTCCCCCGCGAGCACGTGACCACGCCAGGCATCGGACTGCGCTTCTACGCCCAGGGCCGGGTAAGCCAGGGCACACTGCCCGCACTGGCGGACCCGCAGACCTGGAAGCACCCGCTGCTGAGCGCTGCGGTCTGCAACGTCGGCGACCACGCTCTCAAGGACGATCTGCTCGACCTGGGCGAGCGCATCCCCGCAGTACTGGATGCACTCGAGGCCTTACCGCAGTGCTACCAGCACGGCGACGCCAGCCCGCAGAACCTCCTGGTACCGCACGACAAGCCGGAGGAGTTCGTGGTGATCGACTGGGGCTTCGATTGCCCGCAGGCGGTCGGGTTCGACCTGGGGCAGCTGCTGATCGGACTGGCACACGCCGGCGAGCTGGCACCGGAGGCGCTGCCGATGGTGCACAAGGTCATCCTGAAGTCGTTCCAGGAGGGCCTCAAGGTCGAGGGGATGCAGGTGTCCGAGGACGAGGTCCTGTACGGGTACCTGGGCTCACTCCTCGTCCGCGCCGCGTTCACCGCGCTGCCGCTGGAGCTGTTCGGCAAGACCGACGCCTCGCCCGACCTGTTCGTGCAGCGAGTCCAACTCACCCGTGCGATGGTCGACCTGGTCTCACCGGTTATCTGAACATTTCAGTCGTGTCACAGCTGCAACGAACGCCCTGCCGACGTGTATCCATAGTGCGTGACGAACCTGAGCAGATACACAGCAGTGGCCGCCCTGGCAGGACTCGTCGTGTTGAGCGGATGCGGCAGCGAGTCCGGCGCGGGGAGCACGCCCACGACCAGCAACACGCCGTCACCGACCATGCCGTCGGTTACGCAGTCCACGCCTGTCGGCGCTGGTCTGCCCTTGACAGTCAGTCGCACCGGTGGGTTCGCGGGTTTCGACGACCAGGTGCTGATCAGCCCTGACGGCGTCGCAACCGTGAGCTCGCGCGGTAAGGAAACGATCCGCTGCAAGCTCGCCCCGAGCCTGCTGACGACGATCAGCCAGGCCTCTCAGCAGGTCGACTGGGCCGGCCTGGTCGCGACCAAGCCGACCACGAAGCACCCCGACGACATGATCCTTGCCGTCTCCGCGAACGGGAAGACCGCCCGGATCGAGGACCCGAAGGTCAAGCCGCTGGCGGCCCCGGTGAACGCACTGCTCACCGAAGCCGCCATCCCACCAGGCAAGCTCTGCACGAAGATCTAGCTCGCGGTCACCGCCACATCGTCGATCACGAAGCTCGTCTGCAACGACGAATCCTCCTGGCCGACGAACTTCACCGTGACCGTCTTTCCCTTGTACGGCGAGAGATCGAGCGTCTTCTGCACGTACGACGTACTCTTGTTCAAGTTCGAGTACGTCGCCAGCGTGGTCGTCGTGGAGCCGTTCACGACCTGCACCTTGACCGTGTCGTAGACCGTCGACGACGTGGTCTCGGCGGAGTCGATCCGGATCCACAACGACAACGCGGCCGCGGTCGCCGATGACGGGATCGCCACCGCCTGACCGATGTTCTCGGTGCTACTGCGGCCGTTCCCCTGCAGCCATGCCTTCCAGGTCCCGGTGCGGGCCGGGCGGCCGGTGTTGCTGGTGATCACGCCGGTCGTCCCCGTCCAGTTCGCCGTACCGGACTCGAAGCCTGGGTTCTGCAGGAGGTTGTCACCGGTCGGTGGCGGCCCGCCGGTGTAGTCCTTCTGTGCGTACGTCCAGATCATGTAGCCGATGGCATCGATCTGGCGGTCCAGTGAGGTCAGGTCCAGATTGCTGATCGTGTCGCAGGACCTGTGGTAGCACGCGTCGAACGCCTGGTTCGCCGTACCACCCCACTTCGCGGCCTGCGCCGACGACTTGATCTCCTCGGCGCCGGAGAACGTCCCGGCCGTTGGAATCCCCAACGAACGGAACGCCGCGTGATCGGAGCGGCCTTGTACGTCGATGAACTCGGTCTGCACGCTCTTACTCGTGAAGTACGAGACGAGATCGTCACGAGCGCCGTTGCCGGCCGGGTTGTCGTCGTACACGAAGTACCCCGGGTTCGGCGACGCGATCATGTCGAAGTTCAGGTACAGCTCGATCTTGTCCCGCTCGGCCGCGGGCAGGTTGTTCACGTAGTACTTCGAACCGAGCAGCCCGAGCTCCTCGGATCCCCAGAACCCGAACCGCAACCGGTTCCTGGGCGTCTGGCCGCTGGCAGCGTAAGCGAGGGCGGTTTCGAGTACGCCGGCGCTGCCTGAGCCGTTGTCGTTGATCCCCGGACCGGCGCTGACGCTGTCCAGGTGCGAGCCCGCCATCACGACATGGTTCGCGTCGCCGTGCGGCCACTCCGCGATCACGTTGTACGAAGTACCCGCCGAGGTGCTGAACGATTGCAGAGTGGTGGTGTAGCCGGCCGCGTCCAGCTTGGCCTTCACGTAGTCGGCCGAGGCTTTGTACCCCGGCCGGCCCGTGTACCGGTTGCCACCGTTGCTGGTGGCAATCGACTGCAGCTGGTCGAGATGGGCCTTGGTGTTGGTGACCGAAATGTCCGGTGACTCCGCCGCGGTAGCGACGTTGCCGTGGGCAATCAGCGCGCCGGCAGCCAGTGTGGTGCCGAGCGCGGCGACGAGGAGCTTCTTCATGAACAGATCTCCTTCGGCCGAAGGGATCCGGGGCGCGGACCCGGGCGGTGGGTCCGCGCCCCGGACGTCGGTCAGCTCGCGGTCAGCGAGGTGTCGTCGATGACGAAGCTGGTCTGCGCGGAGGAGTCCTCCTGGCCGACGAACTTCACCGTGACGGTCTTGCCCTTGTACGCCGACAGGTTCAGCGTCTTCTGCACGTACGACGTGTTCTTGTTCAGGTTCGAGTACGTCGCCAGCGTGGTCGCGGTCGAGCCGTCGACGACCTGTACCTTGACCGTGTCGTACACGGTCGAGGTGGTGGTCTCGGCGGTGTCGATCCGGATCCAGAACGACAGGCTCGCGGTCGTCGCCGACGCCGGGATCGCGACCGACTGGCCGACGTTCTCGGTGGTGGCGCGGCCGTTGCCCTGCAGCCACAGCTTCCAGCTACCGGTGCGGGCCGGGCGGGCGGTGTTGTTGGTGACCGGGCCGGAGGTGCCGGTCCAGTTCACCGCGCCGGACTCGAAGCCCGGGTTCTGCAGCAGGTTGTCGCCGGTGGGCGGCGGCGTGGTGCCACCACCGCAGGCAGCGGAGCCGGCCGGGACCGCGATACCGCTGAACGCGGCCTCGATGCCCTTGCACTCCGCGGAGTCCGCGCCGTACAGCTCCTTGGCGGACGTGATCGCACCCTCACGAGCGTCCTTGTAGGTGCTGCCCGAGCTGAGCTTGGTGCTCAGCGTGCGGTACCAGACCTTCGACGCGACATCGCGGCCGACACCGCTGAAGGTCGCGCCGTTGCAGGCGGTGCTGTTGTACGAGACACCGTTGATGACCTTGCTGCCGGTGCCCTCGGAAGCCAGGTAGAACCAGTGGTTCAGCGGGCCGGACGAGTAGTGCGGGTCGAGACCGCCGGTGCTCGTCGACCAGCAGTCCACGCTGGCACCGTCCTTCGACGGCTTGTCCATGTAGCGCAGCGGCGTACCGTCGCCGTTGATGTTGATCTTCTCGCCGATCAGGTAGTCACCCGGGTCGCTCGAGTTGTTCGCGTACCACTCGACCATCGTGCCGAAGATGTCGCTGGTCGCCTCGTTCAGGCCGCCGGCGTCACCGGAGTAGTTCAGGTTGGCGGTCGCCTCGGTCACACCGTGGCTCATCTCGTGACCGGCCACGTCGATCGCGGTCAGCGGGTGGGTGTTGCTGATCCCGTCGCCGTACGTCATCTGGGTGCCGTCCCAGAACGCGTTCACGTACGAGCTGCCGTAGTGAACCCGCGAGCGGGCGCCCTGGCCGTTGTTGAAGATGCCGTTCCGGCCGTGGACGTTCTTGTAGTAGTCCCAGGTCAGCTGGGCGCCGTAGTGCGCGTCCACACCGGCGGTCTGGCGGTTCGACGCGGCGCCGGTGCCCCAGGTGTCGTCGGGGTCGGTGAACGTGGTGCCGTTACCGGACGTCGAGCCGTTCAGGTCGGTGGTGTAGTTGCCACCGCGGCTCGGGTCGGTCATCGAGAAGTTGCCGGACGATCCCGACGTACCGATGGTGACCGTGCCGGCGTACATCGAGTTGCCGGTGCCGGTCTTGACCTCGTCGTCCTGGTCGAGAACCGCACCGGTCTTGGCGTCGATGAACGAGTGCAGCACCGACGGGGTCTGGTCGGGCTTCACACCGGTGGTGACGACCTCGTAGGCAAGCACGGGCTTGGTCGGCGTCACGAAGACGACGAGCTGGCCTTTGTTGCCGGAGGCCTTGAACTTCGCTGCCTGTGCGCCCTTCGCAAGAGCAGCCGACTGGGACAGGGTCGGCTTGGTGGCGACCTCGACGGCCTTCGCGCCGCGGTTGTACGTGACCTGACCGATCGACTCGCCCTTGCGCTTGACGATCAGATCACCGCCGACGACCTTCAGGCCGTTGAACGTGCGGTCGTAGCGGACGTATTCGGTGCCGTCGGCATCCTTCACCACGTCGCGAACCTTGAGCTGCTCGCCACTGCCGAGACCGAGAGCTGCGGCCGTCTGCGCGGTCAGCGCCTGCTCGGCCTGGACGGCGGCGGGTTGGTTGAACCCGGACGCCGGAAGCGGAACCGCCCGGTCGGCGGCACCCGCGGTCGAAGCGGTGAACGTCGTGGCAAGACCCGCTGCCGCGACGATGGCCACCGCCCCTGCTGATGTCAGTCGTCTCAAGACAACATCTCCTCACGGTGTGGTCGCTGTTTGGGCGCAGCGACCGAATTCAGTTGGGGACGCGCCGGATGCTGACCCAGCAGTGCCACTGCCTCATTTGTGACACTGCGTGTCGATTCATGCGATTTCTGTTACATCCGACTTGAGGACCGACTGTTGCGGTCCGGTCGCCGTGAGTCAAGGGATTTGGCCGAAACGAAGGGGAAAACCTGCGTCCGGCGAGATGTCAGTCCGTGGGGCGCAACTCGCGCCGAAGGTGTTCCGGCAACGTGACGGGCAGCCGGCAGGTGAATTTCTGACAGACGTACGCCGCGCGCTGCTCGCGCCCCTCCATCAGCGGCACGGCGAGACCGGGCTCACCCGCGACGATCGCCGTACCCCAGGGCGCGTCGGTGAACGCGATCCTGACCAGCTCGGGCTGCGCACCGACGACAGCGATCTCAAGGGGGCCACCGGCAATCGTCTCGGCAACCGCGAGCGCCCGGCCGGCGAACCGCGGCGCCCGCTCGGCAATCGCGGCCGACGCCTTCAACGCCTCGCCCGCAGCAGTCTCATAGCGGACCCATCCGGTCAGACTCGCGAGCGTCGTCAATGCCTCCGCAGCCAAGCTCACACCGGACGGCGTAGCGTTATCGGTCGCATCCTGCGGCCGCCAGACCAGCTCCTCCGCATCCGCGGCGGTGTCGAAGTAGGAGCCATCAGCAACAAACTGCTCCAGAACCCTGTCCAGCAAGGCTTTCGCGGTATCGAACCACGTCACGTCACCAGTGGCGCCCAACAAAGTCAAGCAGGCCTGGGCAAACGCCGCATAGTCCTCGAGTACGCCGTCCGCGCTCCCCCGCACCCCGCCCCGCGACGTCCGGTACAGCCGCCCGTCGAGATGCAGGTCCCGGATCAATCCGGCCGCGGCGACCGCAGCCTCGACGTATTGCGGTTTGTCGAACACGATGCCCGCGCGGGTCAGCGCCGTGATCGCCAGACCGTTCCACGCGGCAACTACCTTGTCGTCGCGCCCCGGATAGGTCCGAGTGCTGCGTGCCTGCTTGAGGGTTTCGCGGACCCGCGACCATCGGGCAAAGTCGTCAGGGTCCTGCCTGAGCTGGAGGACCGAGGTGCCGTGCTCGAAGGTGCCGGTGACGTCACACAGCTCGATGACCCACTCGGCATCGTCCGCCCCTAACACCTCACGCAGTTGATCAGCAGTCCAGGCGTAGTACTTGCCCTCCTCCCCATCCGTGTCGGCATCGAGTGCCGACGCGAACCCGCCCTCCGGCGTACGGAGCTCGGCCAGGAGGAAGTCGGCGGTCTCCTCGGCGATGCGCTTCGCGAGCGGATCCGCGGACACGGTCCACCACTGCGTATAGACGTCGAGCAGCAGCGCGTTGTCGTACAGCATCTTCTCGAAATGCGGCACGATCCACCGGCCGTCGACGGAGTACCGCGCGAACCCGCCCGCCAGCTGGTCGTACATCCCACCGCGCGCCATCCGATCGCAGGTGTGCGCGACCATCGCCAGCGCATCCTCGTCCCCGGTACGGCGATGATGCCGGAGCAGGAAGTCGAGCACCATCGACGGCGGGAACTTCGGCGCCCGCCCGAACCCGGCGTCGACCGGATCGAAGTCGGTCTTCAGCAGCTGCACCGCCCGGTCCAGGTCGACCTCTCCCCCGGTCGGCTGCTGCTGCCCGCCGAGTTGCTCGACCACGTTCTTGCCGATCCCGTCGATCTGCTCGCGCCGGTTCGTCCACGCGTCGGTGATTGCCTCCAGCACCTGCCGGAACGAGGCCATCCCACCGCGCGCGTCCTTCGGGAAGTACGTGCCGCAGAAGAACGGCTCGCCCGCCGGCGTCAGGAACGCCGACATCGGCCACCCGCCCTGCCCGGTCATCGCCACCGTCGCCGCCATGTAGATGGCATCGACGTCCGGCCGCTCCTCCCGATCCACCTTCACACTCACGAAGTGCTCGCTCAGGTAGGCCGCGGTCTCCGCGTCCTCGAACGACTCATGAGCCATCACATGGCACCAGTGACAAGCGGAGTACCCGACCGAGAGAAAGATCGGCACATCCCGCTCGCGAGCCTCCGCGAACGCCCGGTCCGACCACTCCCGCCACTCGACCGGGTTGTCCGCGTGCTGCCGCAGGTACGGACTGGTCGATCGCCCGAGCTCGTTCGCCATGCCCCCACCGTACGGAATGGACCTCGGCGCGCAGCAGTTGGATTGGTGCATGCCCGTGCACCCGTTGCTCGCCAGCCGCTTCAGCCCGATGTGGTTCGACTCCGACTGGAACGTCACCGACGACGACGTCGAGGTTCTCCTCGACGCGGCCCGCTGGGCACCGTCCGCGGGCAACTCCCAGCCCTGGGCGTACTTCGTCGCGCGCCGCGGCGAGCCCGAGCACGATCGCATCGTCAAGCACCTCGCCCGCAGCTCAGGCCGCTGGGCACCGAGCGCGTCCCTGCTGATCGTGACCATGGCCCATCGGTACGTCGAAGACACCGACTGGGCCTACTCCGACTTCGCGGACTACGACCTCGGACAGTCCGTCGCACACCTGACCCTGCAGGCCCACGCCATGGACCTGGCCTGCCGCCAGTTCCGGGCCTTCAACCTCGAGACCCTCACCGACGACCTGCAGCCGGGCGCCGGCTGGCACATCGTGTCGATGATCGCGATCGGCCGCGCCGCCGAGGACCGCCCGGCGGACCGCGAGCGACGCAGTACCGAGGAACTCCGGACCGCGCCCTGGGACTAGACCGTCTGGGAGAGGGCGATCGACAGGCCCAGGGCGAGGGCCATGACGAAGAGTTCGACGCCGACGATGCGCCAGAACGGCTGGCCGCCGTCCAAGAGGTCGCCGTGGGCGCGGCTGCGGTGAAGGCTGGACAGCACGATGAGGAGCAGGAACGCGGCGATCTTCACGATCAGCAATGCGCCGTACGCGTCGCCGGTCAGCGGGTCGAGGATCGAACCCCAACCGCCGCCCTTCGCGGCCAACCGCCCGGCGGCGCTGATCAGGCCGCTCACTAGCACCGCGATCGACGAGATGAACGCGACCTGCCCGTAGCGCTCCAGCACGATCGGCAGCCCGGTCCGGCTCGCACGCCCGTATCGGACCAGGCCCGCGAGCCCGCCGACCCACGTGGTCGCCGCGATCACGTGGATCACCAGTGCCGCGCCGGCCAGTACGACGTACGACTCGTTCCGTGGGTACGCCGTGACCGCGGTCGGGATCAGTGCGGCGATCGCGACCAGTACGCCGAGACCCGCCGCGGACGAGGTCTGCACCCGCCGGATGCCGATCGCCAAGGCGAGCACGAGGATGCCCGTGATCAGCAGCGCCTTCACCTCGGGTACGCCCAGAGCGTCGTCGAACCGCATCCGCAACAAGGCCACCGGGGTGTCGAGCAGGATCGCCGCGGTGACGATCGCGTTGACGAACGCACAGATCGCCCAGATGATCGCCGAGTTGCTCGCGTCCCGGACCGCACGCCGGCCCTGTACGCCGAGCGGACCGCCCTCGATCCGCAGCAGCACGACCGCGGCGAGCAGCGCGCCGGCACAGCCGACCGTCGCCAGCGTGGAGATCAGTTTGAGCAGCGGCAGCAGCCAGGAGACGAAGAGGTCCGGACCGCCGATCCCGCCGAGGTCACGCGGCTGACTGCCGGCCGCGAACAACGCGACCACCAGAGCCACCGAGGCGATGACGACAGCACCGACCCCGGCCGCGACCAGACGTCCGGGCATGCGATGCCGGGCGGCGCGGGTAGCGCGAGTCGCGCTCACCGAGCGGACCGGGGAGGGGCACCATTCAGCACCCGGCTCACTATAGGGTCATGCAAAGGTGGGCTGCCCAGTCCGACACCATCTCGTGACCAGGGTGTAGCCCAGCTCCCAGGAATCAGTTACCGCACCGTCATGGCGTCAGTGCTCAGAGTGTTGTTTCGAGTCCTTCGCCGGCTCAGTCGCTGCCGAGGTCTCCGTCGTCTCCGTCGGTGTCCGGTCCGAAGTCGTAGGCGGTACATCGCCATCCGGGGAAGGCGAGCTCTCCGGTGTCGCTGGGTCGCCGGACGGTGCTGGGTCGTCCGCACCGGCGTGAGGCACATCGATGCGCTTCAGCTGTTTGCCCATGTTGCGCCACAGGAGCACCGTGGCGGCACCGAGAGCGAGCACGATCAACAGCGCGACCCAACCGGGTTTCACCGTATTCGGGTCGATCTCGGCCGTCAGAAGGGAGGTCGTCGCTGTCACGCCACCAGTCTCTCATTGTCCCAGCCGCCCGTCAGCGCAGCCCCGCGAACAGATCGTCCTCAGGCAATTCCGACTCGACCAGACTCCGAGCGAGCTCGTAGTCCTCGGTCGGCCAGGCCGCCTGATGCACCTCGAGCGGAACGGTGAACCAGCCGCCGTCCGGGTCGATCTGCGTGGCGTGGGCGAGCAGCGCCTTGTCCCGGGTGGCGAAATACTCCGCGCACTCGACCCGGGTGGTGATCCGGCGCTCGTTCTCCGGGTCCGGCTTCCAGTCCTTCAGGCGCTCGGCGTACGGCGACTCGAGGCCGCGCGCGACCATCGCGTCGTGCAGCGCCTTCATCCGCTCGTAGTGGAACGTGTGGTGGTAGTACAGCTTCAGCGGCTGGAACGGCTCGCCGAGCTCCGGATAGGCGTCCTTGTCCCCCGCGGCCTCGAACGCGGCCACGCTGATCTGGTGGCACATCACGTGGTCCGGGTGCGGGTAGCCGCCGTTCTCGTCGTACGTCGTGACGACCTGCGGGCGGAACTCGCGGATCAGCTTCACCAGCGGGGCCGCGGCGTCCTCGACCTTCAGCGCACCGAAGCAGCCCTCGGGCAGCGGCGGCAGCGGATCGCCCTCCGGGAAACCCGAGTCGACCCAGCCCAGCCACTCCTGCCGGATGCCGAGGATCTCGCGCGCCGCGTCCATCTCCTTGCGGCGGATCTCGGTGATGTTCGCCAGCACCTCCGGGCGGTCCATCTTCGGATTCAGGATCGATCCGCGTTCGCCGCCGGTACAGGTGGCGACCATCACCTCGACGCCCTCGGCCACGTACCTGGCCGTCGACGCGGCTCCCTTGCTCGACTCGTCATCCGGGTGGGCGTGCACATGCAACAGCCGAAGATCTCCACTCACAAGACACAATGGTCCTCCAACCTCCGGCAAAACCCACGACCGACCCCCTGGACTACCTGTGCCCGAGCCATCTGCGTCATCCGCCGCCACCCCGACCTCCGACCTGAACGCGCGGTACGGCAGGGGCGGGCGGTCCTGGCGACCGCTCGTGATCGGCGGCCTCGGGGTCGTGATCCTGGCCGGCCTGGCGTGGCTGGTGTGGGCGGCCTGGGTGCAGTCGAATCCGCCGGTCACCTCGCAACTGAACGGGTTCGAGATCGTCTCGCCGACGAGCGCGAAGGCCACGATGAAGGTGGACCGGACCAAGTCGGTGGAGGCCAGTTGCCGGCTGCAGGCGAAGGCGGCCGACTTCTCGATCGTCGGTGAGGTGACCGTGACCGTGACGGCGGATTCACCCCGCCACCAGGTGCTCCCGGTCACGCTGACGACGCAACGCTCCGCAACCACCGTCGTACTCGTCGGCTGTACGACGGCCGACCAGCACCGCCCGCACTGACCCGCGCGACCGGCGCGGATCCGGCCTGGCAACCGATTGCCGTCAGCATGAACGATTAACGGGAAAAACCTTCAGGGCAAACGGTTTCCCCGTGTTTGCGTCGCCGCAGAAACCCTGCGTGATCTGCGGACTCTTGCTACGCTCGTTGGATTGGTCGCCGTCGACGACGGCGGCCAGCAGTATTTTCCTGCCCATCCCAACCGACACAAGGAGCAGCCCGTGACGCAGAAGATCGATGAGGACAGCGTTGTCTGGCTGACGCAGGACGGTTACGACCAGCTGAAGTCGGAGCTCGAGCACCTCAAGGGCCCGGCCCGCGCCGAGATCACGCAGCGGATCAGCGAGGCCAGGGACGAGGGCGACCTCAAGGAGAACGGCGGCTACCACGCCGCGAAGGACGAGCAGGGCAAGATCGAGGCCCGGATCCGGCAGCTCGAGGACATGCTCCGTCGGGCCCGGGTCGGCGAGACCCCGAAGGCCGGCGGCAAGATCGAGCCCGGTATGAAGGTGTCGATCACCTTCGCCGGTGACGACGACGTCGAGACGTTCCTGCTCGGCTCCCGCGAGTTGCTCGCCCTGGACGCGTCGGTCGACATCGACGTGTACTCCCCGCAGTCGCCGCTCGGCGCCGCGATCCTCGGCAAGAAGAAGGGCGACAAGGCCACCTACGAGGCGCCCAACGGCAAGCCCGTAACGGTCCAGATCGTCGCCGCGGAACCCTTCACCGGCTGACCCACCAAAAGCTCCCAGCGCCCCGGTGGACAACCACCGGGGCGCTTGGCTTTTCCGGGTCCGCTAATTCGGAGGCGGGTTCGCCGCCCGCGGTCCAGACTGCGGAGATGGACGCCGGCGGCGGGTACGACGAGGCCGAGCTGTTCGGCGGTCTCGCGGCCGAGCAGTGGGCGGTCGCGTCGCGGGCGGATCCGCGGCGCGACGCGTCCTTCTACCGGGAGATCATCCGGTCCCAGGACGGGCCCGCACTCGAGCTCGGGTGCGGGTCCGGGCGGTTGCTGCTGACGTATCTGGCCGAAGGTCTGGACGTCTCCGGGAGCGACATCTCGCGCGACATGCTGACGGCCTGCCGCGAGGAGGCGGCGCGACTGGGCCTGGAGCCCACCCTGTACGAACAGCCGATGCAGGAACTCGCCGTACCAGGCACGTTCCGCACCATCTACATCCCGTGCGGCAGCTTCGCCTGTGTGATGGACCGGCAGGAAGCACTGCAGACCCTCCGCCGGTGTCACGACCACCTCGACATCGGCGGCGTACTCGCCTTCAACGTCTTCCCGGTCGGCATCAACTACGCCGAGCCGCCCGGCGACGACTTCCCCACACCCTGGGCGCCCACGATCCAGGTCGACCTACCCGACGGCGACCGCCTCAAGGTCTCCACCCGCTTCACCGCCCTCGACCGCATCGAGCAGACCTGGCACGAAGAACGCCGCTACGAGCGGTACGCCGGAACTGCCCTGGTCCGCACCGAGATCCGCACAGGCCAGGGCCATTGGTACTTCCGCAACGAACTCCTCTGGATGCTCCAACTAGCCGGCTTCGCACCGGACAACATCACCGTCACAGGCGACTTCACGCCGGCACAGTTCGGGCCCGTGCACACCTACACGATGGCGATCACTGCCGTCCGCTAGCGCCCAGTGGCGCTCCGGTACTTGCGGACTGCCAGTGGGGCGAAGACGGCGATGATTGCGGTGCACCAGATCAGGGAGAGCCAGACCGGGTGCTGGGCGGGGAAGCTGTCCGGGCTGGCGAACGGTGACGGGTTGCCGAAGAGGTGGCGGCAGGCGGCGACGATCGAGGAGATCGGGTTCCACTCGGCGATCGGTTGCAGGGCGCTCGGGAGTTGCGGCGTCGGGACGAACGCGTTCGAGAGGAACGTCAGCGGGAACAGCCAGATCAGCCCCGCGGACGATGCCACCTCAGGCCCGCCGACCGACAACCCGATCAGCGCGCCCACCCAGAGCATCGCGAACGCGAACAGCAGCAGGATCCCGAACGCCGCCAGCGCCTGACCGAACCCGTTATGCCAGCGCCAGCCGACGACGAGCCCGCAGATCACCATGATCAGCATCACGAACGTATTGAAGACCAGGTCGCCGACCACCCGTCCGGCGATCACCCCGGACCTTGCCATCGGCAACGACCTGAACCGGTCGATCAGCCCCTTCGACATGTCGTCGGCCAGCCCGACACTCGCCGAGGCGACCGCGAACGCCATCGTCTGCGCGAAGATCCCGGCCATCAGGAACTCCCGGTACGCCTTCGGTCCGGGAAAGCCCGGGATCGGGATCGCGTTCCCGAACACGTAAGCGAACAGCAGCACGAACATGATCGGCTGGATGGTCGCGTAGATCAGCATGTCCGGCGTCCGCGGGATCCGCTTCAGGCTCCGCCAGGCCAGGATCCCGGCATCCGACAACGCCCGCGCGAGCGGATTCACCCGGGCCGGTATCTCGATACTCACACCGTCTCCTTCTGCTCGGCCTCGTGCCCGGTCAGGGTGAGGAACACGTCGTCCAGCGTCGGCCGCCGCAGGCCGATGTCGGCGATCCGGATCCCGGCGGCGTCCAGCGTCCGGATCACGTCGACCAGCGCGCTCGAACCGCCCGGCGCCGGCACCGTGATCCGGCGGGCGTGCTGGTCGAGCGAGGTCGCCTCCGGATCGGCGATCCCGAGCGCGTTCGTGAGCAACTCCAGCGCCCGGGTCAGATCGGACGGGTCGTGGACGACGACCTCGATCCGCTCACCGCCGACCTTCGCCTTGAGCTCGTCCGCAGTACCGCGGGCGATCACCGAGCCGTGATCGACCACCGCGATGCTGTCGGCCAGCTCGTCGGCCTCCTCGAGGTACTGCGTGGTCAGCAGGATCGTCACGCCTTCGCGAACGCGATCGCGGATGATCTGCCACAGGTCGAGCCGCGACCGCGGGTCCAGCCCGGTCGTCGGCTCGTCGAGGAACAGCACCTTCGGGTGCGCGATCAGCGAGCCGGCCAGGTCGAGCCGGCGGCGCATGCCACCGGAGTACGTCTTGAGGATCCGGTCCGCGGCGTCGGTCAGGTCGAACGTCTCCAGCAGTTCCTCCGCCCGTCGCTTGGCCCGGTCGCTCGGCAGCCGGTACAGCCGGCCGAACATCCACAGGTTCTCCCGGCCGGTCAGCAGTTCGTCGACGGCGGCGTACTGCCCGGAGAGGCCGACGAGTCCGCGGACCGTGTCCGCCTCTTTCACCACGTCGTGGCCGAGCACGCGGGCCGTGCCGGCGTCCGGCCTGAGCAGCGTGGTGAGCACCCGGACTGCCGTGGTCTTGCCCGCTCCGTTCGGCCCGAGCAGGCCGAGCACCGTCCCCTCCGGCACGTCGAGATCGATCCCGTCGAGTGCCTTGACCGTCGATTTTCTGCCTTTGAACGCCTTCACGAGGCCGGTCGCCTCGATTGCAGCCATCCGCACGTCCCCCTTCTGGATGTGACGCAGGCCACCATCCTGCCGGAGATCGCCGACAATTTCACCCGGGAATTATATTGAGTCCCCTCGACTCAACTTTCTTGATACTTGAGTCGACACGGCTCAACTCACGTTCTACGGTCGCGGAATGGGCATCCTCCGTCACCCGGATTTCCGCCGGCTGTGGGCCGCTGACCTGCTCAGCCAGCTCGGCTCCCGCCTGAGCATGAGCGCGATCCCGCTGCTCGCCGTGCTGACCCTCAACGCGTCGACGCTGCAGGTCTCGCTGCTGCGGACCTGCGAGACGGCCGCCTGGCTCGTCCTCGGCCTGTTCGCGGGCGCGTGGGCCGACCGGATCCGTTGCCGTCCGGTCCTCGTGTACGCCGATCTGCTGCGCGCGCTGCTCTACGCATCGATCCCGATCGCCTGGTGGTTCGACGTACTCACGCTCACGCAGGTGTACGCCGTACTCGTGCCGGCCGGGATCCTCACCGTCCTGTTCGACGTGGCGCACAACTCGTATCTGCCCCGACTCCTCGAGCGGGATCGCCTGCTGCCGGGCAACGCCAAACTCGCCGCCAACCACTCGATCGCGGCGGTCGTCGGCGCCGGCGCAAGCGGCATCCTCGTCCAGTGGCTCGGCGCGGCGCTGACGATCGGCCTCGACGCGCTCAGCTTCCTGTGGTCAGCCCTGTGGCTGCGCTCGATCCGGGCGCCGGAGGCCGAGCCGGTGAAGCCCGAACGGCCCGACCTGCGGCGCGAGATCGCGGACGGTATGCGGCACGTGTTCCATCACCCGCTGCTGCGGCCGCTCGCGCTGAACACGATGGTGACGATGCTGTTCCAGGCGGCGGCCGGCGCGATCATGGTCGTCTACCTGGTCCGCGCGGTTCATTTGCAGCCGGCAACCATCGGCGTACTCAGCATGATCGGCCTCTGCAGCGCGATCGTGGCTTCGGTCGTCACCGAGCGACTCAGCACCCGGTACGGCGATGCGCGCACACTGCTGCTGTCGTCGACAGGTATCGGCGTCGCGTTCACCGTGCAGGCGCTGACCGCACCGGGCTGGCAGGTCAGCTGGTTCGTCGTCGGCACGCTGCTCGCCGGCTTCTGCATCATCGTCAGCTACATCCTGCAGGTCAGCACGCAGCAACGGCTGTGCCCACCCGAACTGCAGGGCCGGGTGAGCGCCACCATGAGCTTCGTCAGCTGGGGCGCCGCACCCCTCGGCAGCCTGCTCGGCGGGGCGCTGGGCACAGCGTTCGGCCTGCACACCACGCTGTGGATCGCAGGCCTCGGCACCCTCGCCGGAAACGCTGTCCTCTACTTCTCCCCACTTCGCACATTGCGCACGATCCCGGTCGCTCAGTCGGAGGCGATCTGAGCGGTGCCGACGAGGACCTCTACGTCCAGGGCGGCGCGGCCGCGGCCGATCTCGACGTCCTTGGACTGGCCGGAGACGGCGCCGGTCCAGGTGACGCGGCCGAGCTGGGCCTCGGTGTGGACGTGGACGTCGGAGCCGCGGCGGAGCGCGACCTTCGCCGTACCGGATTCCACGCGGACCCGGGAGCGGCCCTTGGTGATCTGGGCGTCGAGGTCGGCCGAGCCGGCCTGGACGAGTACGTCGATCGGGCCGTCGACGTCCGAGACCTTCGCCGTACCGGCGGTGACGCGGACGCGGGTCAGACCCGGCAGGCGCTCGGCGTTCACGCTGCCGCCGGTCACCTCGACCTCGACCTGCAGGCTCGGGTTGACGCGGATCGACAGCTCCTTGGCGAGGCCGTTCACGTGCGCCTTCAGGTCGGTCGGGTTGCGCAGCATGCTGAACCCGTCGATCGACACGCCCATGTCGCCTTCGCTGCTGATGGCGAGCGTGTCACCGTCGCGCTTGATCACGTGCGGGCCGTCGACGGCGACACCGTTCACGGCCGGCTCACCGATCAAACGCACCCGCCGCCCGATCGCCCGGACAGTAACCCGCTGCACCCCGGCCGGGACCGGCACGTTGCTGTGCTCCTCCTCGACCGGCTCTGCCTCGTCTTCGGCATCCACGACGTCCTGCACCGGCCCACCCGCGTGACGGCCGGCGGTCGACTCACTGGTCGGAGTCGGCTCCGGAGCGGCGGCCGGCTCGGCGACCGGCTCAGCGACCGGCTCAGCGACCGGCTCAGCGACCGGCTCGGCGGTGGGTGAGTCGACGGCATCCGCCCAGACCGAGGTGGACGGTTCGTCGGCAACCGGAGCTTCTGCCGCCGGAGCTTCGGGCTCGGAAGGGGTGGTCTTGATGGCGGCGATCAGGGTGGTGGCCTCCTCGGTGGAGAGGTGGCCCTTGGCGACCCGGTCGAGGACGTCCTTGACCTGCTGGTCGTAGCTCTGGTTGCTCATGTCCCCAAGTGCAGCACCCCGACGGGTCGAAACCAATCGGGGAATCCCCGGATAAGCAGTGGTGCGGACCCCCGAAGGAAGCCCGCACCACTCATCTATAACCTCACAGCCCTCGGATGGAGCTGGTTGTTGTCACGCTGCCGGCGTCATCTCCTCCGACGCCAGCTCGTCCTGTACGGCGGTCAGCTCGGCCGCCTCTTCCTCTTCGAGCGCCCGGCGAGCCTTCAGCCCGCGCAGACCGGTCAGTGCGATCACCAGTCCGAGCGCCGCGATCCCCGTCACGACCCCCAGCCCGGACTTGTACGCCGGGAGCACCCCGGCCGCCGTGGTGACACCGGCCGACTGGCCGCTGATCACCGCGGTCACGATCGCGAGCACCACTGCGCCGCCGACCTGGTTCGAGGTGTTGAACAGCCCCGATGCGAGCCCCTGCTCGTGGTCCGGAACCCCGGACACCGCCTGGATGTTCAGCGACGGGAACCCGATCGCGAACCCGAGCCCGAGCAGCATGATCGTCGGGAACACGGTCGAGAAGTACGCCGAGTCCGGCCCGATCCGCAGCGACAGGGCGTACCCGGCGACGAACAGCCCCATCGCCAGGATGATCATCTTCTCGGTGCCGACCCGGTCCACGATCTTGCCGACGTTCGGCGAGAGCGTGGCGACCAGCAGGCCGGCCGGAAGGAAGCCCAGCGCGGTCTGGAACGACGACCAGCCGAGCAGGTTCTGGAAGTACATGGTGCCGATCAGCTGGAAAGCGACGTACGAACCGAAGACGGTCAGGATGGCCAGGTTCGCCCGCCGCAGCGACGGGTTGCGCAGGATGCCGAGCCGGACCAGCGGGTGCTTGGTACGCAGCTCGATCACGACGAAGCTCGCCAGCAGCACGATCGCGAGCGCGAACAGCCCGAAGGTCTGCACCGAGACCCAGCCGGCGTGTTCGGCGCCGACGACCGCGTAGACCAGCGACAGCATGCCTCCGGTGACGGTGATGGCGCCCGGTACGTCGTACCCGCCGGCGGCGTCGTCACGCGGGCTGTTCGGGATCAGCTTGAGGCCGAACAGCAGCACGATCAGGGCGACCGGGCCGGGCATCAGGAAGGTCCAGCGCCAGCCGACCTCGGTCAGCGCGCCGCCGAGGATCAGGCCCATCGAGAAGCCGCTGGCGGCGCAGGTCGTGAAGATGCTGAGGGCGCGGTTGCGATCCGGGCCCTCGTGGAAGGTCGTGGTGATGATCGAGAGCGCGGCCGGGGCGGTGAACGCCGCGGCGACACCCTTCACGAACCGCGCCGCGATGAGCAGTTCGGGGTTGCTCGCCAGCGAGCTCAGCATCGAGACGACGGCGAAGACGGCCAGCGCGATCAGGAAGACCCGGCGCCGGCCGAGCAGATCGGCGGTCCGGCCGCCGAGGAGCAGCAGGCCGCCGTACCCGAGCACGTAGCCGGTCACGACCCACTGGAGAGACGAAAGGGAGACGCCCAGGTCGGCGCCGATGGACGGCAGTGACATGCCGACCATGGACACGTCCAGGCCGTCGAGGAAGATCACGCCGCAGACCACCAGGAGGGCGCCCCACAGGCGAGCGTCCCAGGTCATCCGGGCAGGAGATGTGGTTTGCGTAGTCACGAGGAGAAACTATTCCATGCACATGCATCTAATGTCCAGGCATTAAATGCGTTTGCATTGAATGCGCGTGCATGCTATGGTCGCCGACATGGCCGCTACGAAGGTCAGCGTTGGGACTGGTGAGACCAACGCCGATGCAAGTGCTGATGTCAGGGAGTGGCGCGAGCTGCTGGCTCGCCACGCCGACCTGACCTGTGCCCTCGACCGGGCCTTGCAGGTCGGGCACTCGCTGGGCATGAGTGAGTACGAGGTGCTCGAGCGGCTCGCCGAGCTGCCGGAGCACTCCGCGAAGGTAGCGACGATCGCCAAGTCCGTGCATCTGAGCCAGAGCGCCCTGTCCCGGGTGATCGGCCGGCTCGAGGTCGCCGGTCTGGTCGAGCGGCACATGTGCCCGGAAGATCGCCGCGCGATCAACGTCCGGCTGACCGACGAGGGTCTGCAGCTTCAGGGCGAGGCGCAGCCGACCCAGCGCCGGGTTCTGGCCGAGCGCCTGCACGCACCTCTCGTGAAGAGCTGCGAGCCTCTACCCTCAACGGGTGACTGAGACCTTCGACGACGCCCGCGAGGTCATCGCGGACCTGCATCGCATCGTGACGCCGTCGGGCGTCCAGGAAAGCTACGAACTCACGGCCGGTGGCATCGCCCACTGTGTCTACGCCCGCGGCAAGGACCGCTCGAACCCGGTCATCCTCTTCGTTCACGGCGGTCCGGCATCGCCGCTCGCCCCGGCGGCCTGGCAGTTCCAGCGCCCGGTCGAGGAGTACTTCACCGTCGTCACCTACGACCAGCGCGCGTCCGGCCGGACCCTGCGTACGGTCGACCCCGACACGATCGCGGACACCCTCACGGTCGCGCAGTACGTCGAGGACGCGATCGAGCTCGCCGAGCAGATCAAGGACCGGTACGGCGTCGAGAAGCTGATCCTGCTCGGCCACAGCTGGGGCAGCATCGTCGCGATGCAGGCCGCACTCACCCGGCCCGACCTCTTCTACGCGTACGTCGGGATCGGGCAGATCGTCGACGCCCGCGCGAACGAGGCGCTGTGCTTCGAGTACGCGCTGCAGCAGGCCCACGAGCACGATCACACCGAAGCGCTCGAGCAGCTCGCATCGATCGCCCCGTACCCCGGTGACGAGCCGGTGACCCGCGAGCGGATCATCATCGCGCGGCAATGGGCGCAGTACCGCGGCGGGTTGTCGGCGTACCGCGAGGACTCGCTGTACTACTTCCAGGCGCCGCTGCTGTCGCCGGAGTACACCGTCGAGGAGAGCGAGACGATTGGCGAGGGCAACCAATTCACCCTCGGCCGAGTGCTGGACGAGATGCTCACGATCGACTTCACGGCGGTGAAGGAGTTCCCGATCCCGGTGCTGATGTTCTTCGGGCGGCACGACTACACGACGCCGACGAAACCGGTCGAGGACTGGCTCGCGGCGGTCGAAGCGCCTTATAAACAAGCGGTTTGGTTCGAGCACTCGGCACATCTCGCGCCGTGGGAGGAGCCGGGCAAGTTCTTGATCAGCCTGGTGAACAACGTCCGTCAGTTGAGCGTATAGCTGTAGCCGTTGGCAACGAGTCCGGCGAGGACGCGTTCGCGATGGTCCTCGCCGCGGAGCTCGAGCTGCAGGGCGACCTCGACCTCTTCCAGGCTCAGCGTCTCCGAGATCCGCTCGTGCAGGATCTCGATGATGTTCGCGTCCAGCGCGGCGAGCTGGCTCAGCAACGTGGCCAGTCCGCCGGGTGTGTCCGGGATCCGCACCCGTAGCGACAGGTACCGCCCGGCCGCCGCCATACCGTGCCGGATCACGCGCATCAGCAGCAGCGGATCGATGTTGCCGCCGGACAGTACGACGACGACCGGCGGCTTGAACCGCTTCGGCTCGTCGAGTACGGCGGCAACCGCGGCGGCTCCTGCTGGTTCGACCACGAGCTTGGCGCGTTCGAGGACGAGCAAGAGGGCCTTGGACAACGAATCCTCGTCGACGGTCCGCACCTCACCGACGTACGCCTGCACCGCCTCGAACGGCACCTTCCCCGGCAGCCCGACCGCGATCCCGTCCGCCATCGTCGCCATCCGCTCGAGCTGTACCGGCTCACCTGCCTCGAGCGACGCCGGGTACGCCGCGGCGCCGGCCGCCTGTACGCCGACAACCTCGATCGGCAGCCCGTCGCGCTGCATCGCGGACGCGATCCCGGCCAGCAACCCGCCGCCACCGGTCGGTACGACGACGGTCCGCACCTGCGGGCACTGCTCGACGATCTCGAGCCCCGCCGTCGCCTGACCGGCCACGATGTCGGGATGGTCGAACGGGTGGATCAGCACCGCACCCGTCTCGGCCGCGAACGCCCGCGCCGCGATCAGGCAGTCGTCGATCGACGTGCCGACGAAACGGATCTCCGCGCCGTACGCCCGGGTCGCCTTCTCCTTCGGGATCGGCGCGCCGTGCGGCATGAACACGGTCGCCTTGATCCCGAGCAGCTGCGCCGCGAGCGCGACGCCCTGCGCGTGATTGCCGGCGCTGGCCGCGACCACGCCCCGGCTGCGTTCGGCCTTGGAGAGGCGGGCCATGCGTACGTACGCGCCGCGCAACTTGAACGAACCGGTCCGTTGCAGGTTCTCGCATTTGAGGAACACGTCGCCGCCGACGAGTTCGCTCAACCACCGGGAGTACTCCAACGGGGTCGGCGCAACGACGTCGTGCAACAGATCGGCGGCCCGCGCAACATCCCTGGCATCGATCACAAAATCACTTTACGTTTCGCCGTGGGCACATACGCTGCAGCACATGAGAGTCACGGTCGTCGGCGTGTCAGAGGGCCCACAAGAGGTCGAGGTGCCGGACGGGACGTGGTTCGCCGACGTGGAGCCGACAATCCGCGCGCTGCGGGACCAGGGCGTCGACACCGCCGTACTGACCTGCCTCTCCGAGGATCCGCTCACCTATCAGGTGCGGCCCTCTGACGGCGTCACCAGCTCGGACCTGGCGCCATGGACAAAGCCGGAGTGGTACGACGAGGCACTCCCGTGGATCGCTCAGCACGTCGAAGCCACCGGACCGTGGACACAGATCCGCTCCTGGGGTCTGTCGAACGTCCTTCGCATCCCGACCGCCTCGGGCGACGTGTACTTCAAGGCGATCGCCCACTCCACGACGATCAAGCCGACCCGCCCGGACCCGCTGCCACTCCTGTTCGCGCACGAGCCCTTGTTCCTCCAGAAGGCCTCCGAGGACCACCCCGGCGCGGTCCCCGCGCCACTCGCCATCGAGTCGCAGCGAGCTTGGATGCTGCTGCCGGACCTCGGCACCCCACTGGCCGCCGAGACCGACATCGAGGTGTGGATCGAGGCCGTACGCCGGCACGCGCGGCTGCAGCGCAGTTATGTGAATCGCCCCGAACGCCTGCTGGAAATCTCCTGCGCCGACCGCGGCCTCGCCGTACTGGACGCCGAACTCGACCGCCTGCTCGGCGCCACCCCGGCAACCGACCGCCTCGAACCGCACGAACGAGCCCTGCTGCCCACCCGCGCCAAACAGTTGCGCGAGGCAATCACTGACCTGTCGTCGATCGGCCTCCCCGAAACCCTGCTCCACGGCGACCTGCACCCGGGAAACGTGGCAGTCCGGGACGGGCAGGTGCTGGCCTTCGACTGGACGGACGCATCCTTGTCCCACCCGTTCCTCGACCTGGTGACGTTCATCGAGGAGGAGCGCTCACCACTGTCGGCGGACCCGCGGGTACTGGACGCGTACCTGAGCGAGTGGGAGGAGTACGCGTCTCCCGAAGACTTACGCCACGCCCTCGACCTCGCCACACAACTAGGCACCCTCCACCAAACCATGACCTACGCCCACCTCCTCGATCACGTCACCGGCCCCAGCAAAGAATCGATGCTCCGAGGCGGCGTCTGGTGGCTCCGCCAACTCCTCAAGCCCGCCGGTTAGCGGTGCAGGATTGCCAGCTGGTTGCGCATGCCTCTGCGTACGGGTGGGTCCAGGTGGCGGTCCCAGTCGGGGCGGCGTTCGCCTCGTAGGAGGGCGTAGTACGCGAGGGCCTCGGCCAGGGCCGCCTCGCGTAGGTAGCCGCGTGCCATCGGCTGCTTGCCCCGTCCGTTCGGCCGCGGGCGTCGCTCGTACGCCGCGTTCGCCGTGAAGATGCCGAGGCCGTAGAAGACCGTGATGAGATCGGTCAGCGGCTCGTGATCCGGGCGGCGGGTCAGGGAGATGCGGTCGCTGCCGAGGAGCAGCTCGTGGCCGACCTCATGCGCGTAGATCGCGATCAGCGCGACCGGATCGGCAACCAGCGCCGGTGCGAGCTCGATCTGGTTCTGCCCGGGCCCGCGGATCCATCGACCGTGCTGCTCCTTCACCACCACGGTCGTCCCGCGCGTCGACGGACGCCGTACGCCGTCGAGCTCGAGCTCAGCCCACACTGACCGGGCCGCAGATCCATCCGGCCATCAACCCGCCCACACAGCTCAACCGCAGCCGCCCGGCTCCCGTCGTACCCATCGGGAATGACATCACCCGGCAGCGCGATCGGCCGAAGCACGATGTCCCGACCGAACTCCGCGACCAGCCAGTCCATCGACGACCGGATCCACCGCCGGCTGCCACCGGGCAACCGTTCGCGCGGCGCCTTCAGCTGGGACCGTACCTGCTGGCTTCGTCGCATCATCCCGATCGGATTCCTCACCCGCCGGATCATGCCTGTCCGGCGTCACGCCAAACCTTCCGGGGTCGTTCCGTCACCGTCGGTTGACATCAGGCCAACGGCGCACCCTCCTGGATCGACGCGATCTCGGCGTCCTTCACCATCGCCGCGAGCCGCGCGAACGTACGCATCCGCACCGACCGGTCCAGCTCCGCCGGCATCACCGGCAACATCGACACCGGCCACAACTCATGCCGCCGGAAGCAGTACGCCGCCAACGCCTCCGACGCCCCACGCTCCCCCAGATACCCGAGCGTCTGCAGCGCAGAACGACGACCGGGCACCCGCTCGACCGCCTGATTCGCCAGGAAGATCCCGAACCCGTGAAACACGGCGAACAGATCAGTCACCGCCTCGGCATCCTGCCGCTGCCGATCGATCAGGTGGTACCCCCACAGCACCTCATGCCCGAGCTCGTGCGCCGTCGCAGCCACCACCGCCGACGGATCGGGAAGGACGTCGGCGGACAGCATCACCGCAGTACCGTCGACGCCGCCGCTGCGCAGATCCAGCCAGCACGCACGCGATCCGCTGCCCGCTGGTTTCGACCAGACCGCCTCAGCGCGATCGCACAGTTCCGCCCGTCGGTCGAGGTTCATCTCCCGGACGATCGCCGTACTGCGATGCAGCTCGGCCTGCAGCTCCCGCTCGGCAAGCACACCGATCTCGCGCGCGAAGCCGGCCGCAGCGAGCGCATCGACTTCAGCTGGCGTCATCGTTGCCCGCAGCCCCGATACCGCGACGATGTTCGCGCGCTGCTCGGCCCGAAGCCGGTGAACGGCTGCGCTGCGGGCGGCGGCGCGCACTTCGTCCATCCGGAAGCTGAACCGGATCCGGTCGTCGGGCACCTCCATCCAGGCGCAGACCTTGAGGCAGAGCTCACGGGCCGCACGCTCCGAACCGTCGTACCCGCGGGGCACGAACTCGCTCGGCAACACCGGTGGCCGACGCAGCGGCTCGACCCCGAACCGTCCGGTCAGCCAGTCCAACGTGTCTTCGATCCATTGCTCGGGTCCCCCAGGCAGCATGACCTTCGGCCCGTACAGCAGCTCCCGGTCCCGTTGCCGGCGCCGCCACGCACCGATCAGATTCATACCGAACTGACGCGACCGACTGGCGCGCCGTTCCATCGCGAAGTTTGCGGTTGGATCACCAGCCGAGGACGCTCGGCGGACCCCCGATCAGTTCGTCGAGCCGCGCGACGAACCGGGCGCGCGGCTCGGGATCGAGGGCCACGTGCCACGCCGGGAGCAGCGGACCGTCCTGCAACAGCCGATGCTGCTTGAAGCGGTAGGCCGCAAGCGCCTCCGCGACGGCTGTCTCGCCGAGGTACCCGAACGTCTCCACAGTCGGCGTCCCGATCGTGGTCTCGTCAAGGGCTGCGTTCGCATGCGCAATCCCGAAGCCATGCAGTACTGCGAACAGGTCCGTCAACGGCTCCCGCAGTACGCCGGTCGCACCGGGCACCTCCGACGGCATCAGCACCTGATGCCCGAGCTCATGCGACACAGCGGCCACGAGTACGGTCGGATCCGCGAGTACCTCGGAGCCGAGCATGACCGCCGTATAGCCAGGCAGCAGCTCGACGCCTGGCAGGCAGTACGTGAGGTCCGTCCATCGCCCGGCCCGCGACGATTCCCGCCCGGCAGCCCCGGGCTCAGGCCGGTCGCGCCGCTCCACCAGCTCGGCCCGACGCACCGGATCCGGCTCGGCCGCGATCTCCCGGCAACGCACCAACTCGGTGAGGAAGTCGAGGAACGCGAACCGCTGGATCTCCGGCAACAGCCCGACATCGGCGACGTCTTCGGGCGCATCGGTCCCGGCGCCGCACTCCGTCAGCAGCTCGGCAAGCCGGGCGGCCGGATCGGAGTCGGCCCCTCCGCGAGTGCCCGGGACCCGTCGGTGGGTCCGAACGGCGGCGACGTCCTCCGGCGCAGCCCCACGAAACGCGGGCAGGCTCTGGGCGACGAAGGCATCGGCAAGCGTTGCCCCCAGCAACTGTCCGGCCTCGACCACCTTCTCCAGCTGGAAACTGAACCGTATCCGCCCGGCCGGGATCCCCATCCGCTCAGCCACCAACAGGCACAACTCCCGAGCAGCCCCCTCCGACCCGTCGTACCCAGCCGGAACGAACTCCCCCGGTACGACGACAGGCCGACGTAGCGGGTCGGTCCCAAAGTGCTCGATCAACAACCGCAGCGACTCCTCGACCCACTGCCGGGCCCCATCCGGCAACTCGACCTTCGGCGCCCGCACGAGATCGCTGAAGGACATGTCCATGCCCACTGCGACGCCGGCCAACACCATCGCGGTTCCAGCTACTTCAGCAGCAGTTTGCCGAGGCGGCGGGAGGCGACGTACATGCCGAGGGTTCCCATGGCGACCAGGTAGAAGGCGTGGACGAGGAGGAACCAGCTGACCGCGCCGGTCGCGAAGGCTCGCTCGAGGACGACGCCCTGGTAGAGCGGGGTGATCTCGACCAGCCAGCGGATCGCGGCGGGGTAGGTCTCGACCGGGTAGAAGGTGGCCGAGAACAGGAACATCGGCATGATCGCGAGTTGCACGAACTCGAAGTCCTGCCAGCTGCGCATGAACGTCGTCAACGCCATCCCCGCACCGGCGAACGCGAACCCGATCAGCACCGCGGCCGGTAGCGCGAGCAGCGCCCACCACGACGAGATCAGGCCCATGACCAGCATCACCAGGATGAACATCGCCGAGTAGATCGCGCCGCGCAACAGCGCCCAGGTGATCTCGCCGGTCGCCACGTCCCAGGGCCGCAGCGGCGTCGCCAGCATCGAGTCGTAGAGCTTGGCGTACTTCATCCGGAAGAAGATGTTGTACGTCGAGTCGAAGATCGCACCGTTCATCGCCGAGCTGGCCAGCATCGCGGGCGCGACGAACGCGGCGTACGCGATCTTGGTCCCGTCGGACAACGTGAAGTCACCGACGAGGTGAGCCACGCCGATGCCGATCGACAGCAGGTAGAACACCGGCTCGAAGAACCCGGACAGGAACACGACCCACGACCGCCGGTAGAGCAAGAAGTTCCGCTCGACGATGTGCCGGCCGCCACCGAGCCGGACCGGAACCGGGACAACCCGGGCAGCAATGGTCGCCATCAGCGGATCAACTTTCGGGTGAAGCCGCGGACGGCGAGCCAGGTGCCGGCGATGAACCAGGCCAGCAGGTAAACGACGTTGACGAGCGCGAGCCACGGGTTCACCGTGCCGAGGCTCAGGTTGCGGCACAGATCGACCGCGTGCCACAGCGGACTCACATACGCGAGCCACTCGATCCAGTCGGGCAGTTGTGAGACCGGGAAGAACGCACCGGAGAACAGGAACGCCGGCACCACGCCGAAGCGGAAGATCATCGCGAAGCCCGAGTCGTTCTCCAGCGTCGTCGCGTACGCCGCGATCGGTCCGGCGACCGCCATCCCGACGAGCAGCGCGACCGGCAGACCGAGGATCCCGAGCGGCGACTTCAATCCGCCGAACAACGCGATGATCACCAGGAACACCGCGCACGAGCTCAACACCCGGAACGCGATGAACGCCAACTGCCCGTACACCACGTCCGCCGGCCGCAGCGGTGTCGCGATCATCGAGTGGAAGAACTTCTGCCACTTCAGCCCGGACATCACCGGGTACGTCGATTCGCCGACCGCGATCTGCAGCGCCGTCGAGGCGAGCAGCCCCGGCGCGATGAACTGCAGGTAGCTCACGCCGCCGAGCGCACCCGTCCCGTTGCTGTCCACGAACGAGCCGAGCCCGATCCCCATCGCGGCCAGGTAGAGCATCGGCAGCAGGAAGCTGCTGATCATCGTGCCCTTCCAGGTCCGCTTGTAGACGGTCAGCCAGTAGTCGAGCATCCGGCGACCGTTCTCGATCGCAAGCGCCATCAGTCCACCAACGTCCGGCCGGTGAGCCGCAGGAACACGTCCTCCAGCGTTGACCGCCGTACGAGCACGGCAGCGGGTTGCAGCCCGCGCTCATGGACGGCGGCGACCGCGCGCTCGCCGTCGTCGGTGTAGAGCAGCAGACGGTCCGGCAGCACTTCGATGCGCTGGGCAAGATCCTCGACCTTGCCGGCCAGGGCGTCGTGGTCGGCCAGCATCACGTCCGGCCCGAACCGCAGCTCGGTCACCTCGCGGGTCGAGTAGTCCCGGATCAGGTCGGACGGCGAGCCCTCGGCCGCGATCAGGCCGCCGTCCATCACCACGAGCCGGTCACACAACTGCTCGGCCTCGTCCATGTAGTGGGTGGTGATGATCAGTGTCACGCCGGCCTGTTTGAGCCGGAAGAGTTTGTCCCACAGCAGGTGCCGGGCCTGTGGGTCGAGGCCGGTCGTCGGCTCGTCGAGCAGCAGCAGGTCGGGCTTGCTGACCAGTGAGCGGGCGATCGTCAGTCGCCGCTTCATCCCGCCGGACAGCTCGTCGACCTTGACCTTCGCCTTCTCGGTCAGCGCCACGAACTCGAGCAGCTCGTCGGCCCGCTCACGGCACTCGGCCCGGCTCAGACCGAAGTACCGCCCGTAGATCGTGAGGTTCTCCTTGACGGTGAGCTCGGTGTCGAGGGTGTCGTCCTGCGGGCAGACCCCCAGCCGGGCGCGGATCGCCGGACCGTCGGTGGCCGGATCGAGGCCGAGGATGCGCAGCGTGCCGCCGCTGGTCGGGGAGACCGCGCCGATCATCCGCATCGTCGACGACTTGCCCGCGCCGTTCGGCCCGAGGAACCCGAAGGCCTCGCCGCGCCACACGTCCAGGTCGATCCCGCGGACCGCTTCGAAGTCGCCGTACGACTTCCGCAGGTCGCGGACATGGACCAAGGACTCCCGCTGCTCACTCACCTTCCAGACACTAGACGCCCCTCCGGACAGTTTCTTCTTGTTTTGGGCTGATCCGGATCAGCCGCGGCCGACGTACGGCATGCCCGCGGCCATCACGGTCAGGGTCGGTACGGCGACAGTGGTCGGCAGCTGCGCGATCCGTACGACGAAGTCCGCGACGATCTTCGGGTCGAACGTCGGCTCGACCGCGATCGAACCGTCGGGCTGGGGCACGCCCTGCTCCATCCGCGCGGTCATCGCGGTCGCGGCGTTGCCGATGTCGATCTGGCAGGCGGTGATGTTGTGTGCGCGGCCCTCGAGCTCGAGCCCCTTGGTGAGTCCGGTGATGGCGTGCTTGCTCGCGGTGTACGCAATCCCCTGCGGCCGTGGCACATGCGCCGAGATCGACCCGTTGTTGATGATCCGCCCACCCTTGGGATCCTGCCGGAGCATCAGGTCGAACGCCGCCTGCGCACACAGGAACGACCCGGTCAGGTTGGTATCCACCACCCGCCGCCAGTCCTCCTCCCGCACATCCTCCACCCCAGCCGCCGGCGACCCCGTCCCCGCGTTGTTCACCAACAAATCAACCCGCTCAAGCCCTCCAAAAAACTCACGTACGGCGCTCCCGTCAGCCACATCCAGGACCGCGTACTCCACCGCCCCGTTGCCCGCAGCGGCGGCTTCCTGCAGCTTCTCCTCGGTCCGCCCGGTCACCCACACGCGGTACCCGGCCCCCGCCAACGCCAGCGCCATCTCCCGCCCCAGCCCGGACCCACCACCGGTCACCACCGCAACCTGCGTCATCGCGCCACCCTTCTCCCTGGTCTGACTGCCGTCCAGGATGGCAGCAACGCAGCAGCCATCACGATCATGACCAGCAACTCCAGCCAGACCGCGTGCCCGAGCGGCGGCACCAGTTCCTCGGTCAGGTTCCACGCCGCGTGCACGAGGATCGCCCCCGGCACCCCACCCCGCAGCTTCTCGCTCACGAACAACATCAAGAACGTCAGCGGGAACAGCTCCAGGAAGAACGTCACCCCCGCCGACGTGAACAGCCCGTCATCGTTCTGCCCCGTGCCAGGCAGGAAGTACAGCGGCACATGCCACAACCCCCACACCGCCCCGAGCACCGCAGTCGTCCCGACCGGACCGAAGTACTCCCGCAACCGCGGCTGCACGTACCCCCGCCACCCGAACTCCTCCGACACCGGCCCCGCCAGGAACGTGTACGCCGCCGCGCCGAGCACCCCTCCGGCTCCCGCGACGACCGACGACGCATGGCCAGGCAGCTCGGGCAACCGTCCGGACAGCACGCACGCAGCGAACGGAGCCACCGCACCGAACCCGACCGCCGCCACCGGCCACCTCCAGGACCAGCGGACCACCCTCCGCCGCTCGCGCCGCCACAGCCACATCACCAGCGCGGCCAGCGACGGCCCGGACGCCGCCAACGCGAACACGAGCGACCCCACGCCCTCGTTCACATCCGTGCCGGTCAGCCCGAGGATCGCCCACGGCACCCAGGTCAGAACCAGACAGACAACCCCGAATTCCACCAACGATCGCTTGATCACCGCCCCAGCCTCCCGACGGCCGCAGTACCCGACCAGGGTGCTGGACCGACCTCTGAAGGGGATCCAGCACTACCTCGCGTCACAAAACACCCCCTTACACCGTCGAAAAGGTGTACGCAGCGCGATTCGGCTGCGGACAGTGACCATCCGACAACCGAGAGCAAATGAGTGGCGGCTCAGTTGAAGATCTTGGAAACTCATTTGCGTGTATCACGCAAGCATGTATATGCTTGCAGCATGCAAGTAAACGACGCGTACTCTCCGCAGACCCCCATCGAGGGCGTCATGCACGCGTTCACCCGGATCGGACGCCGGCTGAAGGCCAAGCAGCCCGGCGACACGATCGACCACAGCGCGCACGTGGTGATGTTCGCGCTGCGGTGCAACGGCGCACTGCGCCTGTCCGACCTCGCCGGGCGACTCGAGCTCGACGCCTCGACCACCAGCCGGCACGTCCGGTCCCTGGAGCAGCTGGGCCTGGTCCGCCGCTCCCCCGACCCCGACGACGGCCGCGCCTTCCGGGTCGAGCTGACCGAGGCCGGCATCGAGCAGTGGGAAGCCAGCGCCCGGCACCGGATGGAGCTGCTGAGTGCCGCGATGGAGGGCTGGTCCGAAGAGGACGTACAGACCTTCGAGCGGCTGATGACCCGCTTCGCCGACGGCGTCGCCGCCCGGACCGAAGCACCTTCCAGCGCCGCCTGGGCCGAGAAGGGGTGGGCCGCCGTGGCCCCGAGACCCTCCGCCCGGGCAGAGCGCAGTACAGACCAGAACTCCGCGGCCAGCGGCGACCCCGCAACCCGTGAGAACACCGACAAGAACCTGGAGAGCACCAAATGAGCACCACAGAGCCTGCCACCGCCGGCGGCGCTGCGCCTGATAGCGGTCCTAGCTACCTGTCCCACAAGCAGATCCTGGTGATTCTCGGCGGCCTGATGGCCGGGATGTTCCTGGCCGCGCTCGACCAGAGCATCGTGGGTACGGCGCTGCCGCGTATCGTCAGCGAGTTCAACAGCCTCGACAAGTTGTCCTGGGTGGTCACGGCATACCTGCTGACCTCGACCGCCTCGACCCCGCTGTGGGGAAAGATCTCCGACCTCTACGGCCGCCGCCCGCTGTTCATCGCGGCGATCGTCACCTTCCTCGGCGGCTCGGTGCTTTCCGCGCTGTCGCAGAACATCGAGCAGCTGATCGGCTTCCGCGCCGTCCAGGGTCTGGGCGCCGGCGGTCTGATGTCCCTCGCGTTCGCCACCATCGGCGACGTGATCCCGCCGCGCGAGCGCGGTAAGTACATGGGGTACTTCGGTGCCGTCTTCGGCCTGTCCTCGGTGGCCGGCCCGCTGCTCGGCGGTCTGCTCACCGACGGTCCCGGCTGGCGCTGGATCTTCTGGATCAACGTCCCGATCGGTCTCGTTGCCCTGGGCATCGTTGCCGCCGTACTCCGGCTGCCGCACGTGAAGCGCTCGCACAAGATCGACTACCTCGGTGCCTCCACGGTCGCCGCCGCCGTCACCTCGCTGCTGCTGGCCGTCTCCTGGAGCGGTCCGAGCAACGGCTGGGGCAACGCGACCACGCTCGCGCTGCTGATCGGCGCCGTCGTACTGGCTGTCGCCTTCGTCCTGATCGAGCTGCGGGTGGCCGAGCCGATCATCCCGATGGACCTGTTCAAGGGCCGGATCTTCTCCGGGTACGCCGGGTACGCGTTCCTGCTGGGCTTCGCGATGTTCGGTGCGCTGATCTTCCTGCCGCTGTACCTGCAGGCCGTCAAGGACCTGTCGCCGACCCGCTCCGGCCTGGCGTTGCTGCCGATGATCGTCGGTATCTTCTCCGCGTCGATCCCGAGCGGTCAGATGATGAGCAAGAGCGGGCGGTACAAGCACTTCCCGATCATCTCCGCGGTGCTGGTCGGCGGCGCGATGGTGCTGCTGTCCACGCTGGCCCTGACCACGCCGTACTGGCAGCTGGCGATCTACATGTTCATCATGGGCGCCGGCCTGGGTCTGTCGATGCAGATCACCGTCACCGCCGCGCAGAACAGCGTTCCCCGGCAGCACATGGGTAGCGCGACCTCGACGATGACGTTCTTCCGCTCGATGGGCGGCGCGATCGGTACGGCGGTCTACGGCGCCGTACTGACCAGCCGGCTGAAGGACCACCTGGGCGACATCATCCCGAACGCCACGCAGTCGATGGTCGACGGACTGGCCAAGGCGGCCAACAGCGTCCAGGCGCTGCACTCGCTGAAGGAGCCGTTCAAGGGCTTCGCACTGCACGGTCTGGTCGACGCGATGGACGACGTCTTCCTGGTCTCGCTGCCGTTCCTGGCGATCGCGCTGATCCTGGCGATCATCACCCCGGAGCAGCGGCTGGCCGGCCGCAACGACGGCCCCAAGGCCGAAGGTGAGGGCGAGGGCGAGGAGTCGCTGGAGGCTTCTGCCGCCGCCGCGATGCACTGACCCGGCACCGAGGTTTACCGCACTGAGACCAAACTCCGGTTGACCTACCCGACAGCCGCCCTGGGAAGCTTCCCAGGGCGGCTGTTCTTTTGCGCTCCGTGAGACGAACGGGCCGTCTGACCCCGCCGGGGTCGTAGCTTCGACAGCAGAGTGTGATGTACCGCGACGATAGGAACAGCCGCACGGATGAAGACACTTGACCGGCCGTTGGACGACGACGACCGCGCGATGGCGGACCTCGCCGAGGTCCGCGACTGGCGACGCCTCGGCGGACCGCAGTCAGGTGCCACCGGCCCCGATCCGGTGCGCCGCCTGATCCGCCGGGTCAAGTCGGCGACCAACTGGAAGCCGTGGCCGATCAACCGCAGGACCGTGATCGACGACCAGCTGGACGGCTGGGGATTCCTGACCCGGCGCAAGACCGAGCTCGCGGTGTACGACGACCAGGTGCTGCCGCACAGCCCGTTCAGCGGCTGGGTCGCGTTCGCGATCGAGCGCAACGACATCGACGCGGCGGTCGCCGGACTCGACGAACACTGGCCGGCGAAATTCGACCTCGCCTGCCGGCACTGGGGACAGCCGGCGTACGTCGGAATAGACAGCAAGACCGGATTCGTCGACGACTGGTCCCCCGGGGCCGGCGCCGATCGCCGCCACCTCGCGGTCTGGACGCCGCCCGGCGCCGAGATCCACCTGTACAGCAACAAGCCGACACCGCGCCCGTTGTCGGTATCGGTCGGAATCAACTACACGGTCTACCTCAACGAGGAGGGGACATGAGGACACCAACAGCCATCGCCCGAGAAGCTCAACGCGACCGCGAGTTCTCCAACGTCGGCACCCCGGCGACCACCGGAGACCTCAGCAGCGTGTCCGAGACCTCGCTCACTGCCCTCGCCCACGCTCGCAACGCCGCCACCGCAGGCCCGGCCGCCGGCTCACTCGACGCGAACCTCCGCGCCGGCCTGCTACCACCCGGACCTACCCGCGCAGCAGGCAGCACCGGCGCCCGCCCCCAGACCGGCGGCCCGACAACCCGCGGCAACGACCGGAACGGTCCGGCCCGCTAACACCGGATCCGCCTTGTTTTCAACGCAATTCCCCGACACCCCGGAAGGAACAAGCCCGGAATGAAAACGCAGGACAGGCCACTCGACGAGGACGACCGGGCCTTCGCCGACTTCGCCGAGATCACCGACTGGTCGGCGATCGCCGGACCGAACAACAACGACAGCGGGCCGAAGGTCGTCCGGGCGATCGTTCAGCGGGTCACCTCGGCCACCGACTGGCAGCCCTGGCCGCTCGCCCAGGGTGAGCAGATCGACCGCGCGGTCGCGTCATGGGGTTTCACCACCAAGCGGAACAGCACGATCATCGTGTTCCCGGGGATGGCGTTCGCGGATGCCAAGAACAGCGGCTGGTGCGCGTACGACATCGAGCCGGCCGACATCGCCGAGGCCGAGGCCGGTCTCGACGCGCACTGGCCGGAGCACCTCGAGCTGGCCCGCAAGTACTTCGGCGAGCCGACGTACGTCGGTGACGACAGCCAGCCGGGCTTCCTCGACGACTGGGGTCCGGGCGCCGGATCCGACAAGCGCCACCTGGCCACCTGGCTGCTGCCGGGCGCGCACCTGCGGCTGTTCAGCACCAAGCCGACCAGTTCCCCGCTGACCCCCGCGGTCGGCGTCAGCTACGCGGTCTACATCAACTAGGAGACGTAATGACGACCCCTACTCAGGAAAGCCCCGCGTGGCAGCAGGGCAGCTGGATGCAATCAGGCGAGTGGCTCGCGAACCTGAACGAGAACGAGCAGGCGAACCTCCGCGCCTTCGTCGGTATGACGCCGGAGCAGCGCACCGCCTCGGTCGAGTTCGCCGGCCTGGACGCGCGTCAGCAGGCGAACCTGATGCGCGCGGCGAACACCGACCCGCTGCGGGACCGGGTCAACGCTGCTGTGCGCGGCGCCGTCGCCCGGGTTCACCTGGCGTACGACAACACCCAGCACCGGCTGAGTGACGCCGCCCAGACCCTGGCCACCCAGGCCCGGGAGTACCGCGACGCCGCGGTCGGCGGCGCGACGCGTGCGTACGAGAGCACCCGGGACACCGTGGCGCAGGCCGGCCGCGACGCCCGTGACACGGTCGTGCAGGCCGGCCGCGACGTACGGGCCGGTGCCGAGGAACTCAGCCAGCAGGTCGCCGGTGCGTACAACCGCGGGGTGGACCAGGTGAACGCCGCGGGCCGGCAGGTCGCGGACACCTACCGGGGTGCCCGGGACGGCATCGTCGACGCTGCTCAGCGCGGTCAGGTCCGCCTCGACCAGGCGTGGCAGGCCGGCGCCGACCGGCTGAACGAGACCGGCCAGCAGATCGCCCAGGGCGCCCGTGACCTCCGGACAGCTGCGGTCGGCACCGCTCGGGACACCCGGGACGCGGTCGTCGGCGGCGCCCGGACTGCCCGGGACGCGGTTGCCGCGACCCCCGGCAAGGTGGGCCGTTGGTTCGAGGCCAAGTTCAACAACACCATGCTCAAGGCCGAGAGCTCGCTGGCGACGTACAACGCCGGCCGGCACAACCCGCCGATGGGCGCGGACATGACCCAGGCGATGGACAACAAGACGCAGCTGGCGATGATCCAGCAGTGGAGCGAGAGCCTTCCCGGTCAGATCTCGGTCGAGACCAATGACGCGATCCAGAACCTCGCCCAGGCGTCGCAGGCCCAGATCGACGCCCAGAACGCGGCCCGCCTCGCAGGCGGCGTAGCGCCGGCCAGCCAGGCCGTCGGCCAACCCCAGCAGCAGACCGCCCAGCAGGGCGAGCAGACCGGCCAACCGGCCAACCTCACCAAGAACAACGACAAGGGCGGCCTCAACCGCTGACCCCGGTCATCCGAAGACGCCGCCGAGCCTGGCTCGGCGGCGTCTTTCGTACTCCGGACCAGGCAGACTGGCCGTCGTGAACCCGCTGCAAACCAAGCTGGCCACCATCGGTCTGGAAGCCCTGGCCCCCTACGGCTTCGTCCTCGCCGGCGGCTACGCCCTCCAGGCCCACGGCTACGGCACCCGCGAATCCGACGACATCGATCTCTTCACCAACATCCTCGATCCGGACAACTTCACCCGCGCCGTCGACCAGCTCGTCAGCGCTTATGAGGCGAACGGCCTCTCTGCCGAAGTCGCCAGGCGCGCACCCGTGTTCGCCCGGCTTGTCGTCGATTCGGCCGCGAAGGTCGACCTCGGGGTGGATCACCGGCAGCGCCCACCGGTGCTGACCGAGGTTGGTGCGGTCCTGTCGGAGGAGGACTCGATCGGCAGCAAGGTCGGCGCGGTGTACTCCCGGCTCGAACCGCGCGACTTCATCGACGTCCAGTCCGTGCTCGACAGCGGACGCCACGACCTGGCCACTTTGCTAGCGCTCGCCGATCAGCGGGAAGCGCTCCCGCTCGACCGTCAGATGTTCGCCGCCCAACTCCGGGCCGGCGCCCGGCTCCCGGACAGCGGATTCACCCGGTACGGCGCTACTCCCGAGCAGATCGCGCGCATCCGGCGTACGGCGACCGGGTGGGCCCTGGAACTCGACCCGACGTCCGGTGGGCCTGCTCTCTGAGACGATGGTCAGATGAGCGACAAGAACGAGGCCCAGCCCGGCGATACGTACGCCTCGATGATCCCGTACATCGTTCCCGAGTCGCTGGACCGTCTCCAGGGGCCGACGAGCGGTGTCGTGGACCTGCCGAGCCGCCTCGACTGGGGCCCGCACCGGACGTACGACCTGGCCAGTGTCGACGACGCGATCGCGCTGTACAGCAAGGTGATCAGCGAAGCCTCGACCCAGGACGACCTGACCGAGTTCCTCAACCGCGACGTGCTGTTCGCCGTCTGGCAGCGACTCCGGCTCCCCCGCCGATGCGCCGAGTTGTGGAACCAGGCCTTCCCGCAGCTCACCTCGGCCGGCCCGGCCAACGGAACCCGGGGATGAAGCCGGAACACGAACGCGCGACGCGGATCGCGTTGTCCTCACTCCGGGACAAGGGATTCGCGTTAGCCGGGGGCAACGCCCTGTCCAAGCACGGCATCGGCAGCCGCGAGTCCGACGACATCGACCTGTTCACGAACGACCTGAACCAGAACGTCGGCGAGTCGGTCGAGGGCCTGAAGACGGCGTTCGAGGAACAGGGGTACACCGCGGAGGTCACCCGCCAGTACCCGGCGCACGCGCGCATCGAGGTCGCGAGAGGCGACGAGAAGACCCACATCGACCTCGGTCAGGACTACCGCAGCAAGCCCGCGGTCGAGACCGACGTCGGCCCGGTGATCTCGGTCGAGGACGCGGTCGGCTCGAAGGCGGCCTCGATCTACACCCGCGGCGAGGCCAAGGACTTCGTGGACGTCAACGCCGCCATGGAGGCCGGCTACTCCACCGATCACCTGCTCCAGCTGGCCGACGCCCGCGAGGCGTCCCCGATGGACCGGCCGATGTTCGCGCAGCTTCTCGACGACGCCCAGCGGATCCCGGACGCGGAGTACGCCAAGTACGGTCTGGATCCTGAGCAGACGGCCGGGCTGAAGGAGCGGATGGGCGCCTGGGCAAACCAGATCCGGACCCGCGAGGCCAACCCGGACATCGACAAGTCGGTCGGTCTGCTGAACAGCGGCCAGGCGATGCCCGGGCAGAGCCAGGCCGCCGGCTCGAGCAGCTCGGCCGGGCACCGGCCGTCCCTGAGCCAGGAACGCAGCAAGGGCGAGCGGGGTAGCTAGTCCTCGGTCGGAAGTGGATGGCGGCGTCTGGGGAGCGGGCGGCGTGGGGGGTCCGGGGGTGGGTCGTTGCCGGCCAGGTGGTTGACGATGGCGTTGAGGACGGCGGCGGTCGGGACCGCTATCAGGGCGCCGACGATGCCGGCGACCACGACCCCGGTGGCGATCGAGAGAATGACGGCCAGCGGGTGGACGCTGACCGCCCGGCCGAGGAGGAACGGTTGCAGGACGTGGGCCTCCAGCTGCTGTACGCCGATCACGACCGCGAGCATGACGATCGCGACGATGGGGCCCTTGGCAACCAACGCGACGAGTACGGCGACCACGCCGCTGACCAGTGCGCCGACGACCGGGACGAACGCGCCGACGAACACCAGGATGCCGATCGCGCTCACCAGCGGCAGCCCGAGGATGGCGGCGCCCAGTGAGATGCCGATCGCGTCCACGGCCGCCACGACGATCGTCGCGCGGACGAACGCGGTCAGCGAGACCCAGGCCCGCCGCCCCGAGGAGTCCGCCTTGTCGCGGGCCCGGCGCGGGAACAGCCGGACGAGCCAGGCCCAGATCTGTTCGCCCTGGTAGAGGAAGAAGAACAAGCAGAACAGCGAGATGAACAGTCCCGCGACGACATGCGTGGCCGTCGTACCGACTGCTGCTGCCTGCTGGCCGATCGCGCCGCCGGAGGTGATCTGTTCGCGCAGGGTCTTGATCGCGTTGGTGACGTCCTGGTCGGTGAGGCCGAAGTTGATCCGGCCCAGCTCGCGCAGCTTCTGCACACCTTCGCCGACCTGGGTCGACAGGCTGTCGAACTGACCGGCGATCTGCGTGCCGACCAGCGTCAGGAGGCCGGCTACCAGCACGACCGTGGCGATCACGGTGATCCCGGCCGCGGCGCCGCGCGGGAGGCGGAGCTTCTGCAGGCCGTTCGTGATGGGCACGAGCAGCGCGGTCAGCAGTACGCCGACAGTGATCGGTACGAAGACCTCGGACAGGTACCGGATGCCGTACCCGATCACGAGGACCGCCGCCACGACCGCGAGGAACCGCCAGGCCCAGGTGCTGGCGATGTACATCCCGCGCGTCACCCCGGCGTCGTCGACCGGCGCCACGTCGTCGGCTAGCTTCTGCCCTTCCGACTCGCTGGACTCCTCAACGACCTCGTTGTCCGCCACCGGACTCTGATCGTCGGAGACCTCCGCGTCGTCCCGCCCCGCCTCGCTCATCACACCTCCGCAGCTCGGTTGTTGCTGAGACTAGGACACATGCCCTAGTGCCCGCGCGCACCGGTTCCATGAATGTGGGCGGCCAGCCCTTCCGCCGCCTTCGGCTCGTCGTCCGCGAGCAGACCGACGGCCGCGAGCACGTAATCCGCGTCCACGCACACCTCCGCCCGCTGCGGGACGAGCCAGCCCTCCTCCTGCGCGTTCGTCCCGATCGAGCCCAGGATCCGCGCCGCGACCTCCGGCGGATTGTGTCGCAGCACTCCCCCGGAGCCGACCAGCAGATCCACCTCGCGCAGGTCCTTTCCGGAGCGCTCGATCACCCGTCCGCCAGGCCCGAACACGATCCGCTGCCGCCCCGCATGCCGCCTGAGCGCGACCGTCGCGGCGACGCTCGCCAGCGTCTCGTCGTACGACGCTTCCTGCTGGTCTTGTGGCAGAAACGAAGGATCGTCATGCCGGCGTTCGGCAGCAGCTCGTACTGCGTCCGCATCCGCGATCAAGCCGGCCTCGATGCCTGCCGCGACCACCGGCACGGCGCTCCAGCGCATGCCGAGATCACCCTCGACCGTACGGGTGACCGGATGGGTGGCGACCACCTCGCGGCCGAGGTTGGCGTCCTCGGGGTCGAGCTCGATCACCGAATGCACGTCGGTGGTGGCGCCGCCGATATCCACGACCGCCACGTCGCCGTGCAGGCCGGCGAGCACCTCGACGCCCCGCAGTACGACGTCCGGCGTCGCGGCCCGGATCATGCTCGCGAACGACGGATCGCGGGACAGGTTCTTCCCGCCGATCACATGGGCGAGGAACATCTCCCGAATCGCGGCCCGCGCACTGTCCGGCACGAACACGCCGATCTCCGGCACGACGTTGTCCGCGAGCACGTGCGGTACGGCGGCCGCCGTCAGCATGGCGGCGATCTCGGCCTGCGCCTCGATGTTGCCCGCGACAACGACCGGTTTCCGCCATTTGTACTTCGCCAGCGTCTCGGCCGCCTTCAGCAGGACTGCCGAGTTGCCGCCGTCCGTCCCGCCGAGCAGGAGCACGACGTCCGGCCGATCCTTGCGCAGCTCCTTCTGACCGGTTGCCGTCAGCCCACCGTTGACGACGGCAACCACCCGGCCGCCGCTGGACAGCGCGACCCGCTTCCCCGCCTCCGCGGTGACGAGCTCTTCGTTGCCCACGACACCGATCCGCAGCCCGCCGCCCGCACTCGAACAGGCCAGCACCTCGGCCTTCTTCACCCCACGATCGACCTCCTCGAGCGCGACCCGGCAGGCATTCCAGCCGTCCATCACGTCGCTGTCGATCGTCGTACGGTGCTCGGCCCGGGCCACCAACTCGCCCGAGCCGATGTCCACGGCAACCGCTTTCGTGAACGTCGACCCGAAGTCGACGGCCACTACCAGGCTCATGCCATCGAGCGGTCGAGGTCGAGGAGCAGGTCGTCGATCGTCTCGATGCCGACGCTCAGCCGGATCAGGTCGGCCGGGACCTCGAGCGGCGTACCGGCGACCGAGGCGTGGGTCATCTTGCCCGGGTGCTCGATCAGCGACTCGACACCGCCGAGGGACTCGCCGAGCGTGAAGACCTCGGCCTTGTTGCAGATGTCCAGCGCGTGCTTCTCGCCGCCGGTGACGCGGAAGCTCACGATCCCGCCGTACCGCTTCATCTGCTTGGCGGCGGTCTCGTGGCCCGGGTGGCCGTCGATACCCGGGTACAGCACCTGGCTGACGGACTTGTGCCGCTGCAGGAACTCGACGACCTTCTCGGCGTTGTCGCTGTGCCGGTCCATCCGGACGCCGAGTGTCTTGATGCCGCGCAGCACCAGCCACGAGTCGAACGGACCGGCGACCGCGCCGATCGCGTTCTGGTGGAAGGCGATCTTCTCGGCCAGCTCCGCATCGCGGACGACGAGCGCCCCGCCGACGACATCCGAGTGCCCGCCCATGTACTTCGTGGTCGAGTGGACGACCACGTCGGCGCCGAGCTCCAGCGGCTGCTGCAGGTACGGCGAGGCGAACGTGTTGTCGACCACCAGCAGGGCACCGGCGTCGTGCGCGATCTGCGCGACGATCGCGATGTCCGCGACGTTCAGCAACGGGTTCGTGGGGGTCTCGAGCCAGACGACCTTGGTCTTCCCGGGCTGGATCGCGGCCCGGATCGCCTCCGGGTGGGTGACCGCGGCCGGCGTCATCTCGACGCCCCAGTTGCCGAGCACCTTGGAGAACAGCCGGAACGTGCCGCCGTACGCGTCGTCGGGGAACACCACGTGGTCACCCGGCACGCACAAGGAGCGGATCAGGGTGTCCTCGGCCGCCAGCCCGCTGGCGAACGCGAACCCGCGGCTGCCCGCCTCGATCGCGGCCAGGCACTCCTCGAGCGCCGTCCGGGTCGGGTTCGCTGAGCGGGAGTACTCGTAGCCGTTGCGCAGCCCGCCGACGCCGTCCTGCTTGTAGGTGCTGGTGGCATAGATCGGCGGGACCACCGAGCCGGTGGTCGGATCAGGCTCGTTCCCGGCGTGGATGGCGAGCGTCTCGAAGCCGTAGTGGTGTTCCGTGTTCACCGGACCAGCGTACGGCCTGGTCTGATCGACCCGTGCACGCCGTCCACAGCCAGGGCGATCGGACGGATCCAGGTTGTCCACAGGCGCGTCGTACCAGGTGGCGAATGACCCACTGCGCCGCCTACGGTTGCGGTCAGTGGTTGCCGCCGGGGACCGAGAGGAAGGACGACGGGGCCGGATGAAGACGCAGGACAGGCCGCTCGACCAGGACGACCTGGCGATGGCGGACCTCGCCGAGATCCTGGACTGGGGCGTGATCGCCGGTCCGGACGGCGACGATGCCGGTCCGGAGGTGGTGCGCGCCCTGGTGAACCGGGTGATGGGCCGGACGACCTGGCAGCCGTGGCCGCTGGAGGCCGGCGAGGTCATCGGCGACGAGATGGTCTCCTGGGGATTCACCACCCGGCGCGGGACGACGATGATCGTGTTCGACGGGCTCGCGTTCCCGGACTGCCCGGACAGCGGCTGGTCGGCGTACGACATCGGTCCTGATGACATCGCCGCGGCCGAGGCCGGTCTGGACGCGCACTGGCCGGACCACCTCACACTCGCGACCAAGCACTGGGGACAGCCCGACTACATCGGTGATGAGACCAGCGTCACGTTCGTCGACGAGTGGGAGCCAGGCGCCGGCACCGGCCGTCGGCACCTCGCCGTCTGGCTGCGCCCGGGCGCCCAGATCCACCTGTACAGCAACAAGCCCAGCAAGGACCCGCTGACGACGTCTGTCGGGGTCAACTACGCCGTTTACATCGACTAGGAGACCCGGAATGAGCGAGCCCTCCTCGGAACCCCGCCAGGGGCGGATCTCCCGCTGGCGTGCCCGGTCACGCGGCACGAAGACGATGAAGGCCGGGTACGCACTGGCCGCGCGCGACGTGAAGAACTGGGACAAGGACGTGCTGGCGCGCATCGGCAGCTCCCGGATGACGCCGGCACACCTGGCCCGGCTCGCGCAGGTGGGCGTCAACGCGCAGATCCGCCCGGAGCAGCACGCTGCGACGTCGCAGTCGATGAGCCAGCGCGCGACCAACCGGATGCAGTGGAGCCAGCGCCAGCAGAGCCCGACCAGGAATCCGTTCCGTCAGGCGGCGCGACGGATCTCCCGCTGGCAGGACGTGCGGCACGGCACCAAGATGGTCAAGGCCGGGATGGTGCTGGCGGCCAAGGAGGCGAAGAACGCCGACCCCAACGTCAGGCTGGCGATGGGGAACGACCCGACCATCACCAAGTCGCAGATCTCCAACATGGTCCAGGGCCAGATGGAGTCGGCTTTCAAACCCGAGTTGTATGCGCCACGGCAGGAACCGCAGCAGGGTGCCGGTCAGCAGCAGGTTCAGGGCCAGGGGCAACAAGTTGAGGGGCAGCAACCGGTCCAGGGGCAGCAGGTGCCGCAGCAGGTGCCGGGGGGTCAGCGGGTGATGCAGCAGCTGACGGCTGCGGCCGGCGGGCAGGCGGCCGGAGAGACCGAGCAGGCGCTGGTCCAGGCCTTGGCCGAGTTCCAGCGGCTGCAGGGCGAGATCAAGCAGCTGATCGAGACCCGGATGGCCCAGATCCAGCAGGAGAACGCCAACCTGAGCGCACTGCTGAACCAGGTGAGCCAGCCGGGCCAGCAGGTGGGCCAGCAGCCGCAGCTCGACCCGAACCTTCACAACGTCGGCCAGCACCCCGTCGTCCGGACCGAGGAAACCGCCCAGCAGCAGCCCGAAGGCCCCCAGCAGACCGAGGGCGAAGAAGTTGCCGAGGGCCCGCAAGGTGGCGACGGCGAGCAGACCGCCGAGGGCCAGCCGGTTGTCGTTGAGAACGCGGTGGAAGGCGGTAGTCAGCAGGTCGTGGTCCAGAGCGGCCAGGACGGTCAGCAGGTCGAGGCCACCGGTGAGCAGGTGCCCAGGGCCGAAGGCTGGACCAGAGTCGCCGAGGAACCGGAGAACCACGCCGAGCAGCCCGTCGAGGGTGCAGCTCAGGGGCAGACGGAGGCGAGCGGCGGAAATCTGGCTGCGAAGGCAGAAGCCTCCAGAGCCGCGCAGGCCGCGGGCGACGTCGCTCCTCCGCGGCCGTCGTCTCCCCAGCAAGCCGCCGAGACCGCCCAGTCCGGAAGGCAGGACCAGACACAACGCACCGGTCAGCTCGCAACCAAGTCCTCAAAGGACACCGGCCGAGGCAACTGACCACCAGCACGACACCACGAACGCCGCCGCTCACCCCGGCGGCGTTCGCCGTACTCCGCCCTAGAAGTCGACTAACTCCAGCCGCGCCTCGACCGGCGCACCTTCGGCCAGCCTCTCGGCAACCCGCACCGGCTTCTTCTTCCGCCGTCCTTCCGTCAGATCCGCGATGTCATCGCTGATCTCCTCAGGGTTTCAGGCGGACGGTGAAGATTGGTAGGAGGAAGTGGACGAGGGGGCCGATCGCGAGGGCGTAGACGACGGTGCCGACGCCGATTGAGCCGCCGAGGAGGATGCCGGTGGCGAGGACGGTGAGTTCGATCGACGTACGGACGAGGCGGACACTCAGGCCGGTACGACGTACCAGGCCCGTCATCAGCCCGTCGCGCGGGCCGGGGCCGAACTGCGCGCCGATGTAGAGCGCGCCGGCGAGCGCGTTGACGACGACGCCGGCCAGCATGAAGACGATCCGGAGCCAGAGCGCGTCCGGGCGGTCGACCGTCGCGAGGGTCAGGTCGGTGACCAGGCCGATCACGATGGCGTTGCTGATCGTGCCGAGGCCGGGCCACTGCCGCAGCGGGATCCACGCCAGCAGTACGACGAAGCTGACCGCGATCACCACGGTGCCGAAGCTGAACGGGAAGTGCTTCGTGATGCCCGAGTGGAACACGTCCCACGGGTCCAGGCCGAGGTTGCCCTGGATCATCAGGCCCATCGAGGCGCCGTACAGGGCCAACCCGACGTACAGCTGGACGAGGCGTCGCGGCAGGTGGCCTGCTTTCAGCTGCTGGATCGGATTGATAGGCGCGAGCTGGCGCGGCGGCGCGTCCGAGGTGGCGGTCACGTTCTCCAGTGTCAGCTGTAAGTGGCCTGGTATTCGATAGCCAATTACGCCATAGTGGACTGCATGAAGGGGCAATATCTCCCGGCCAGCACCCTCGTCGGCCTGCTCGGCGCCTGGGCCGACGGCACCGGCCCGGCGTACTGGCTGCTGGCCGAGCGGCTCCGGCTGCTGATCGCGGACGGCCGGATCACGCCCGGTTCGCGGCTGCCGAGCGAGCGCGAGCTGACCGACAGCCTCGGCGTCAGCCGTACGACGGTCGCATCGGCGTACCGGGAGTTGCGCGACCGTGGGTACGTGATCAGCCGCCGCGGATCGGGCAGCGTCACCGCGCTGCCGGGCCGGGTCCAGCCCTCGCTCAGCCGGCACCACGCGCCGACGTTCGAGACCGACGGGCACTACGACTTCACCGCGGCGGCCCCCGCCGCCATTCCCGGGATCAGCGCCGCGGTCGCGTCGGCCATGGACGAACTCCCGGCGCAGCTCGCCACCCCCGGCTATCACCCGCAGGGCCTGCCGGAGCTACGCGCAGAGGTCGCAGCCGTGTACGCCGAACGCGGCCTGCCGACCTCGCCGGACCAGATCATCATCACCGCCGGCGCGCTGGCCGCAACGTCGATCGCGATCCGGGCGATGACGCAGATCGGCGACCGGGTGCTGACCGAAAGCCCGACCCACCCGAACTCGGTGGACGCGATCCGGCACAGCGGCTGCCGGATCGTCGCCACCCCGATGAGCCCGGACGGCTGGGACCTACCGTTGCTGGAGGCAACCATCAGGCAGACCGCGCCGCGGGCCGCGTGGCTGGTGGTGGATTTCCAGAACCCGACCGGGTGGCTGATGCCGGCGGCGGATCGCAAGCAGCTGGCGACCGCGTTCGCACGGAGCCGTACGACGGTGATCGTCGACGAGACGCTGTACGGGTTGTCCCTCGACGGGCAGGAGATGCCGCCGCCGTTCGCGTCGTACCACCCGGAAGGTGTGATCACGGTCGGGTCGGCGAGCAAGCTGTTCTGGGGCGGTCTGCGGATCGGCTGGATGCGGGTGCCGGAGGCGCTGGTCGCCCAGGTGCTCGACGCCCGCGCGTCGCTTGATCTCGGGGCGCCGGTGGTGGAGCAGCTGGTGGTCGCGCAGTTGCTGCGGCAGCGTGCCTCGCTACTACCGGATCGCCGGCTGACGATCGCCCGGCAGCGGGACGCCCTGGCCGAGGCCGTGTCCGAGGAGCTGCCGTCGTGGCGGTTCCGGCTGCCGGGCGGCGGGCTGTCGTTGTGGTGTGAGCTGCCGGAGGCGGTCGGCTCGAGCCTGGTCGGGCTGGCCGAGCGGAACGGCGTACTGCTGGTCGCCGGCGCGCGGTTCTCGCCGGACGGCGGGCTGGAGTCGTTCATCCGGTTGCCGTACACGCTGCCCGCGGATGCGCTCCGTGACGGAGTACGTCGGCTTGCGGCGTCGTACGCGTCGCTCACCAGCGGTATGCCCCGGGCCCGACGGTCCGCCGCGATGATCGCGTGACGTCATCGCGCCGTAAGGGGTGCGGGGAAGGTCCGCCTTACATTCGGCGTTGAGAGACTATGAGAGTCACTCTGCGAGAGGCGTGAGAATGTCGTTCTTCACCCGCAAAACCGCCATGGTCGAGCCCCAGGCCGCTCTGCCGGGCCGTCCCACCCCTGGCTTCGCCGTACCGGACGAGAACATCGTCCTGCACACGCCGCAGACCGCCGCCGCGCCCGAGGGGTTCGAGGAGGTCTGGTTCGGCACCGGATGCTTCTGGGGTACCGAGGAGATCTTCTGGCAGCAGCCCGGCGTGTACACCACGGCCGTCGGCTACGCGGGCGGTTACACCCCGAACCCGACGTACGAAGAGGTCTGCACCGGCCGCACCGGCCAGACCGAGGCCGTCCGGGTCGTCTACGACCCGACCAAGACCACCTTCGCCGACCTGTTGAAGGTCTTCTGGGAGACCCACGACCCGACACAGGGCATGCGCCAGGGCAACGACCTCGGTTCGCAGTACCGCTCGGCGATCTACTACACCACCGACGCCCAGCGCGCCGAGGCCGAGCGCACCCGCGACCTCTACGCCCCGGTCATCAAGCCCCTCGGCTACGGCGACATCACCACCGAAATCGCCCCCGCCACCACGTTCTACTACGCCGAGGCCTACCACCAGCAGTACCTGCACAAGAACCCCAACGGCTACCGGTGCCACAGCAACACCGGTGCGAAGTTCCCGGCTGGCGCCTGAGCTAGCGCGATGTCCCTGGACTCTCTGAGTTCAGGGGCATTTTGGCGTTCTGGCGCGCAACCACCAGGACGACGGCTCCGGGGAGGGTGGCGACCAGGGCGAGCATGCCGTAGACGACGGCGACGGTGACGCCGGCTGCCGCGGTCAGGCCGATGGAGCTGAAGGCCCAGGCGGCGGCGCCTTCGCGGGGGCCCCAGCCGGCGATGTTTGTCGGGAGTGCCGAGGCGGTCAGGACGACCAGGGCCAGGGGTAGCAGCCGCGTCGGCGACACGTGAGCGCCGGTTGCTTGTACTGCGATCAGGAAGACAGTGGCGTGGCCGAGTACGGCGATGGTGGAGGCGAGCAGGATGCGTGGCCAGGCACGTGGCGCGAGGACCGCGTTGCGGAGGTCGCTGGTGAAGGCGCGTCCGATCCGCGAGGAGAGCCGACGTCCCTTCAAATAAAGGAGTACGGCGACGACCACGACCCCAACGGCGACCGCAGGAACAAAGGCGGGCGACAGTAGAGACAGCACGGCAGCTGTCAGCATGAGCTGCACGGCAAATCCCGACGTACGCTCCCACGCGACGGCTCGCAGGCTGCGGCCTACGTCGCCGACCTCGCGACCATGGCGTACGCCGCGGTGTACGTCGCCGACAACCCCGCCGGGCAGCGTGGCGTTGAGGAACTGGGATCGGTAGTACGCCGCCACCGCGGTCCGCAGCGGCAGCTCGACGCCGAGCCCGCGGGCGATGAGCCGCCACCGCCAGGCACAGCACAACGTGGTCACCGCGGTGATCGCGAGCGCGGCGGCGAGCGGCCAACCGGTCGTCAGCCGGAGCCCGTCCAGCAACGGGCCCGTGCCTACCCGCCAGACGAGAACGGCGAGGATCGCCGCGCCGCCCGCCAGGCGAGCCCAGGTCCAGATGCTTCGGCTGATGGCAGGCTCCGATCTCGCAGTACGGCCTCGTACCTGTAGCACGGCTCGCACCTGCTGCTGGTTCATCCGCCGACTTCCGACAGCACGTCCGACAGCTCGCGTGAGGTCTGTGACCAGTCGGACAGCGTCAGGCGCCGCGCCCTGGCCGCCACCCGCAGCCGGTCGCGCTCAAGCGGATCCCCCAGCCACCGACGCAGCGCCTGCGCGAGAGCCTGTGGGTCGTCAGGCGCGACCAGCAGGCCCGGTCGACAGCCGTCACCCGTATAGCCAAGGGCCTCCGGCACGCCGCCGACCTCCGTCGCCACAACCGGCAGCCCGCGCGCGAGCGCCTCGGTGACGACCATGCCGTAGGTCTCGGCCTGGGACGCGAGCACCAATACATCCGCGGCTGCGTAGGCCCGCTCGAGTTCAACGCCCGTGAGCGGGCCGGTGAAGCACACCCGGTCGGCCAGCCCTAGTTCCTTGGCCTGCCGCCGCAGCCCGTCGGCGAACTCCGCCTCGAGGTCCAGTGCGCCGACGAAGTCACACCGCCAGGCCGGACCAACCACCATGGCCAGCGCATCGAGCAGGACGTCGGGCCTCTTGGTCCGGGTGATCGCCCCGACGCAGAGCAACCGCCCGCCGGACGGCGAACCGGCTGCCAGGTCGGCCACGTCAGCGCCCGGCCGAACGACGTACACGCGATCCTTCGGCAGCGCGTAGTGGTCGAGCACCCACTGCCGGGTCCAGTCGCTCGTGGCCACGATCGCGGATGCCGCCGACAGCGCGGCGAACTCGCGCGCCTCGTCCCGCGGCATGTGCAGGAGTACGACGAGCCGCAGCCGGTCGGCCGCCGGCTCCAGTACCTCGGGGACCACGGACGCGATCAGGCCATCGACCAACACCAGTCCGCCCTCAGGGACCCGGGCCAGCGCCGCGCCCACGGCCGAGCGGGCCGCTGCGTCAGGCTGGGTCCATTGGCCGGCCACGGCATGCTCGTGGACCGACCAGCCGAGTGCCCTGAGCCCGTCAGAGACGCGCCGGTCGTAGACGTTGCCACCGCTCGGCCGCCGCGGGTCGTCGATACCCTCCGGGACCAGAAAGTGCACGTCGGTCTCCTTCTCCTGGTCGGCTGAACCGGTGCGAGGCTGTTCTCGTATGACTGTCGTACCCGTAGCTACGGAGGCACTGTGCGTCTGGTTCAGGGTCGAGTGCGCCGCCACATCCGGACCGGCCCGCTCGTCGGCTTCGCCGGTGTGCTCGTGCTCCTCGGCGTACTCGCAGCCGTCACCGGCCTCGACGTCGCCGGCTGGGTGACCGGTGTCGTCTGCGGAGCCGGCCTTGCCACGCTGCTCACCCGCGCCATGGCGCATCAGCGTCGTGACAGGCTCGGCCCCGCGGACAGGGTGACACTGACTCGCGCGGTCCTCGCCTGCGGGGTCGCGGCACTCACGGCGGACTCGTTCGGCGGCGAGTCGCCGGTGGCGGTCCTCGTGACGCTCGCGACGGTCGGGCTGTTCCTCGACGGCGTGGACGGGAAGGTCGCTCGGCGTACCGGCACCGTGTCGGCGTTCGGCGCGCGCTTCGACATGGAGGTCGACGCCTTCCTGATCATGGTCCTGAGCGTGTACGTCGGCCGTACGGCGGGCTGGTGGGTGCTTGTCATCGGTGCGGCCCGCTATCTGTTCGTGGCGGCCAGTTGGGCGTTGCCGTGGCTGCAAGCGTCGCTCCCGCCGCGCTACTGGGCCAAGGTGGTCGCCGCGATCCAGGGCATCACCCTGACACTCGTGGCGACCGGCGTACTGCCCAAGGCCGTGGCCACCGTGGTGTTGCTGATCGCGCTGGCGCTGCTGTGCGAGTCGTTCGGCCGCCAGATCTGGAAGCTGTGGCGCAAGGCCGGAAGTCCGCCCGGTACTCGCGCGGCCGTGGCGTCGACGCTGGCGGTGCTGCTGCTGTGGGCTGCGCTTCTCCTACCTGACCACACCGCCAGCCTGTCGCCGGCCGCGTTCCTCCGGATCCCGCTCGAGGGCCTGGTGTTCGTCGTACTCGTCTGCCTACTGCCGTCGAGGCTCGGGCGGATCCTCGCGGTGATCGGCGGTGTTCTCGTCGGGGTGCTGCTGGTGCTGCGGCTGCTCGACAGGGGCTTCTACTTCGCCTTCGACCGCGGGTTCCATCCCGTGTACGACGCGGCGTACGTCGGATCCGCGTTCGGCCTGCTCGGCGACTCGATCGGCCGCGTCGGCGCCGTAGCAGTCTTCATCGGGGTCGGACTCCTCTGCCTGGCCCTGCTCGCCCTGCTGCCGCTGTCGGCCGTGCGGGTGACCCGGCTCGTGGCGAGACACCGGCGGCCGACGCTGCGGATCGTCGCCGTACTCGCGGTGATCTCGCTCGTGCCCGCGCTGACCGGCGTCGGGCCGCAGCCCGTACGACGGATCCCCTCGGCCTCCGCGGCTCGGCTCGCCACGCAGGTCGGTGAGGACGTCCGGGACCAGCGGGAGTTCGAACGGGCGCTCAAGGAGGATCCGTTCCGCGCCACCCCGGGCAACGAGTTGCTGACCGGCCTGAAAGGGAAGGACGTGCTCCTGGTCTTCGTCGAGAGCTACGGACGTACGGCGCTCGACTCGCCTGTCGTCGGGTCCGCGCTCGAGGCCGGGGACCGGCGGCTGCAGCGGGCCGGTTTCTCCTCGCGCAGCGGCTTCCTCACCTCGCCGACGTTCGGCGGCATCAGCTGGCTGGCGCACTCCACGCTGCAGTCCGGGCTGTGGGTGAACAACCAGCAGCGGTACGACCACCTCGTCACGCTGGACCGGGTCACCCTTGCCGACGCGTTCGGTCGCGCCGGCTGGCGGACGGTCGCCGACGTACCGTCCAACGACAAGGACTGGTCGGTGGCGAAGACGTACTACCACTACGACACGGTCTACGACCGCCGGAACGTCGGGTACGCCGGGCCGCCGTTCAGCTACGCGTCGATGCCTGACCAGTACACGCTGGCCGCGTTCCAGCGGCTGGAGCTGGACAAGCCGAACCGCGCGCCCGTCATGGCCGAGCTCGACCTGGTCTCCAGCCACACGCCCTGGGCACCGCTCCCCCGGATGGTCGACTGGAGCCAGGTGGGCGACGGCTCGGTCTTCAACCCGATGCCGGCCGAGGGCGACTCGCCAGAAGACGTATGGCGGCAGCCGAACCAGGTCAAGGCCGCATACGACCAGTCGATCGCCTACTCGCTAGACGCGCTGAGCTCGTTCGTCCAGCAGGTCCACGACCCCAACCTGGTCCTTGTCGTCCTCGGCGACCACCAACCGGCCAGCATCGTCTCAGGCAACGGCGCAAGCCACGACGTACCCATCAGCATCATCGCCGCCGACCCAACCGTCACAAACCGAGCAGCAACCTGGGGCTGGCAAACCGGTCTCCGGCCGACCGCCACCGCCCCGGTCTGGCCGATGGACACCTTCCGAGACCGCTTCCTCACCACCTACGGTGGGTAGCCCGTTACTTGCCCGGGTCGAGTTGTTGCGCCAGGTATTGCTGGAGGCCGATGCGTTCGATGGCGTCGAGTTGGCTTTCGAACCAGTCGACGTGTTTTTCCTCGTCGCGGACCATTTCCTCGAAGACGGCCGCGGAGCCGTGGTCGCCGACGTCGTGGCATTCCTTGGCGGCGGCGTTGAACTGAGCGACCGCGGCGAGCTCGCCGTCGAGGCCGAGGCGGAGCATCTCCTGGGCGTCCTCGCCGACGGAGATGGCGCCCAGCTTCTGCAGGTTCGGGTGGCCGTCGAACAGCAGGATCCGGCTGATCAGCGCGTCGGCGTCCTTCATCTCGTCGATGGACAGGTCGTAGAACGCCTTGCCCAGCCGGCCGAATCCCCAGTTGTCGAGCATCCTGGCTTCCAGGAAGTACCCGTTGATGACCGTCAACTCGAGCGTGAGCGCTTCGTTGAGCAGTACGACGACGCGTGGGCTAACCGGCTGCACCTGCCACCTCCGTGATTGAGGCTGCCGAGACCGACCTCCCATGCTGGCACAACAACCGCTTCACCGAGAAGACACAACCGCCACAGTTTCGTCCCGCTCCGGTCGCACCGCACACCTGCGCGACCGTCCGCGCGCCGTTGTCGATACTCCGACGGACGTCGCGGTCGGTAACGACCTCACAGTGGCAGACGATCACACAGGTGAGGCTACCCTCACTTACCAGTCCTAGTCATGGTCGTGTCCGTCACACGGTCAGAAGCAGGGGGCTCGGCGGGTGGTGCCCTCTACAGCTGTCGGGTGTTCTTCTCGCGGTGTTTGCCTACGTAGGGCTTTGCGGGTGGGGATTTGTGGATGGATCGGTTGGGGGTCGCGAGGCCGGTGGTGATCGCGCGGGCTATGTCGAGATCTACGGGAGCGGCCGGCGTGGTGGTGGGGAGTGACGGGCTGGGGACGATGGGGGCGGTGAAGCGGGGTTCTACGACGGTTTCCAGGGCTACGGTTCGGCGGAAGCTGTCGGCGAGGATGCCGAGGGTGGCTGCATCCGCGGTGCCGGTCAGATGAGGGTCGTGGGAGGCACGGCGTAGTACCTGGGACGCGGCCAGGAGGTTGCTCAGTTGTTGCGTGTGTTCTCGGCGGGGGCGCCAACGGTGGGACTGGCAGCGGGTGGCGGCTGTTTCCAGTTCGGCGGCGACGTCGAGCATCGTGTGGGCGAGACTGCGGAGCGAAGGATCGTTGGCCTTCCAAACGTTCAGTGCGACGTCGCGCAGTTTGTCGCGGGTCTTGTCCAGGTACGCCGCGAGCTTGCGCAGCCGTCGCCGGTCGCGGACCCAGCGGCGTACCAGGACCGCGACCTCCCACACCGCGCAGCCGGCGGCACCGATCAAGGCGCCCTCGGCAACGAAACCACCGATCACCGCACCATCTTGGCTGCCCGGACGCGCCCGATCCACCTTTCTCGCAAGGCGCTAACGGACGCGGTAGAGGGAACCACCGCCGGAGATGGCGATGCTGGTGGCCTTGCCGCCGACGTTGAGGTTGACGATGAAGGTCGTGCCGGACTGGCGGACGCTGTAGGTGACCGTGCCGGTGGAGCGGACCGGGACGACGAAGGACAGGATCGACGCGGTCGTGCCGGAGCGGGCCAGCATCAGGGTCGGGGCGGACTTGCGGGCGTAGCTGGTCGGGTACACCCAGCCCTGGATCGGGTTGGTCTGCGCCTGCTTGAGCAGGATCGCGCCGGCCGGAAGGGCCTGCTTGTACGGGATCTGGAACAGGATCGTCTTCGTCGTGTCGCCGGGCGCGGCAGCGATCGCGGTGGTGCGTGAGTACACGCTCGCCCTCTGATCCGACGGCAGATGCCACAACGTCTGGAACGCCTGCGCGGTCCTCGCCGACGCACGGTCCCACGTGACAAGCATATCGGGGTCCTTCAGCACCAGGACCGAGCGGACGCGACTGATCCCACTCCCCGGCGCATCGCTCAACACATAGGACTCGGCGTTCGTCTTCACCGATGACGCGGTCAGCCGGGTCGTCGGATTGAGGTACGTCGAAAGCGGCGTCGTCATGTCACTGTGCGCACCAGGACTCACGACCCACGTGCGATAAGCGCCGGCGTTGTACGCCGCATACCCGCCGTCGACGATGATGTCCCGCCCGCGCGCCGTGTACGTGATGCTCGTGTGGTCGAAGTGCCCGTGGAACGCCCGCGGCGGTCCGAACCTGATGCTGTACGACGACTCGCCCGTGAACCCACGTGCTGCGTCGGTCCCCCACCCGGTCCGCCCGAACACGTACCCGGCCGAGTAGATCCCGACCCGCCACGGCGGCGCCACCCCGTCGGCGCCGAACGAGCCGGCGTACTCCAACGGCGTACCCACCCACGGGTACGTCGACTGCACCTCGGTGTCGCCGAGTTGATGCAGCTTGCCGAGCGAATTCGTTGCCAAGGTCAAGAACTTCGCCAGCAACCCACGCCGCGTCGAGATCGTCGTACCGGGATCGACGCCGCAGTTCTGCATCACGGCGATCGCGCGGCCCCAGAGCGAGTAGTTGAACGACGCGTACCCGGTCGACTGTTCGTTGGTCGCACCCTGGGAATCGATCGAGGTCGTGATCCCGGCCGCAAACCGTTGCTGGGCAAGGTTTCTGTAGTCGGCGCGGCCGAGCGTGCAGCCCACGCCGAACAGCGCGATACTCTCGTCGGTCCCGTGGTTCCACGCGCCGCTCCAGTAGTTCGTCAGGAACCGCGCGTGACTCAGCAACGCCGTGTCCAGCCAGGCGTACCGGGTCGGCAGCGTGGTCACCTGCAGCCCGGACAGGATCGCCTGCCGCAGACAGAGGAGCACGTTCGTCCGGTGCATGGTGGACTCCCACGCACCGACATTGCCCTTCCACGAGTACGGGTTGTCGCGGTACCAGTCGTACGCGATCGTGTTGACCCGCGTCAGCGCAGTGAGGTCACCCTGGCCGGCCGCGACGATGCCCTGCCCGAGCCAGCGCAGCGAGTGGAACCACATGTACCAACTGGCGTTCTTGTACGGGTTCGACGCCCAGTTGATGTTGCCGCCGCCGTTACCGACCTTGTACGCCGCGTACGGTCCCCACTGGAACTTGTCGGCGTACAGGTTCGCCACCGGGTTCGTCCGCTCGATCCCGCTGAACCCCGGGCACGCGTAGTACGGCGCGGCGAGCGACTGGATCTTGTTCTGCCCGATATCCGTGGCCGGCGCGGCAGTCGCCGGTACGACGTTACTTGCCCCAGGCACGAATTGCGCCTCGAGCGGATCGTCCGGTCCGGGGACGATCTGGATCCCCGGCGTACGTGTCTCCCCTGTTGCCGTTCCGGCACCCAGCGCCAGAACGGCGATCCCCACGGCCATTGCGGCCAGCCCCTTGAATCGCATGATGTTGCACCTCTCCCCTTACCTGCCTTGATGCGACCGCGGTCCGGAATGTTTCGAATCCGCAGTCGGATCGGCGGGTCGCCGTTCGTTGGGAAGGTGGAGAGTGGCCGTGGGGGTCGCTCACAAAGGAGGAGAAATGGCCGAGTACCTCATCGCGTTCAACGCGGAATGGACGCCGGACGCCACGTTCGAGCAGATGCAGGTGAAGTCGAGGAACGTCCGCGCGCTGGTGGACGAGATGAAGGCCGCCGGGGTGCTGATCTTCACCGGCGGCCTGGACGACGACGCACCCGTGTTCAGCGTCGACGCATCCAGCGGTACGCCGCTGTTCACCGACGGCCCGTACGTCGAGTCGAAGGAACACCTCGGCGGATTCGCGGTCGTGGACGTCGCCGACGAGCAGGCGGCGCGGCTGTGGGCGGGCAAGATCGCGGTCGCCTGTGACTGGCCGCAGGAGGTGCGGCGCTTCCAGGTCCCGGGCAGGTACTCAGGCGACCGCGCGAGCTGAGCCGGGATTCAGCCCATCGACTTCTGGCCGTCGATCGTTTCGCGGATGATGTCGGCGTGGCCGGCGTGCTGGGCGGTCTCGGCGGTGATGTGGAGGAAGACGCGGCGGACGGACCAGAAGACGCCCGGCGGCTGCCACGGCGCGGCCGGCAGCTCGTACGACGTGTCGAGGTCGAGCGTGCGGACCAGGTCGTCGGTGGCGGCGGCGATCTTCTCGTACTCCGCGAGTACGTCGGCCAGCGTCTCGCCCTCGACCAGCCGGAACTGGTTCTCCCACGCCGCGATCACCTCGGGCGTGAACTCCGTCGGCGTCGCCTCCCCCTTGCCCTGGGCGAACTCGGCCCAGTGCTGCTCGACCGACGCCACGTGCTTGATCAGCCCGCCGATCGTCAGCTCGCTGACCGTACTGCGGGTGCTCGCCTGCTCGTCGGTGAGTCCCTGCGCGGTGTGGCGCAGGAAGTACCGGTGCTTGGCCAGGAAGTCGAGGATGTCGTGCCGCTCACCGCTCTGGTTCGTCGTCATACTCCGAGCCTAGAAGCAGAAGCGGACAGGTACTGACCTCTATCCGACGAAGAGGTCAGTACCTGCACAGGGATCAGGACCAGCTCTGGAACTTCCGGTTCGGGCTGGAGTTCGGGTAGCACGCGAGCGTCCGCAGGCCCTTGCCGCTGTCGTCGAGGCAGCGCTTGGTGGCCTGGTTCTGCAGCCGGATCGTGCCGTCGGAGTACGTCACCTTGTACCAGCTCTGGAACTTCGAGTTCGGGTTCGAGCCGGCCCAGCACGAGATGGTCCGCAGACCCTTCGAGCTGTCGTCGAGGCACTCACCGGTCCCGATGCTGCGGAGCTGACGCGTCGTGTCGGCCCAGACGTGGATCTGCCACTTCTGCGTGATCTTGCCGTTGCACCCGAGGGTCCGCAGGCCGTTGCCGCTGTCGTCGAGACAGCGGTTGGTCGCCTTGTTCTTCAGCGTCTGCACCGGGTCGGCCGCGACGGCCATCCGGTTGCCGGTGAGCAGCTCCCGGTCGACCGGCTTGGCAGCGGCCGAACCGGCCGAGGCCCCGATCAGAGCGGCACCGACGGCCAGTCCGAGAACTGCGCTGCGAAGGGTGTTCATACTTCCTCCCGAGTTCGTGTGTCGATTTCGGGATCCACCGTCGCAACCAGCTCTGGCGTCACGATGGCGCGCCGATGGCGCGACTCAGCCGAGCTTGGCCCGGATCACCGCCGCGTTGGGGTGATCGAGCTCCTCGAACAGTCCGGCGGCGCGAATCCAGTAGTCGCGGGCGGTCGCGTGTTCGCCGATCGTTTCGTGGATGTCGCCGGTCGACGCGTAGCTCTCGGCGAGCTGGTGGCGGCGGCCGAGAAGTTCCTCCAGTTCGATCACGCGCCGGTAGCAGCGGAGTGCGTCGTCGTGCCTGCCGAGCCGCGCATAGGCGAAGCCGAGGCTGTCCAGGGTGTCGGACTCGCCGTCGAGCTCACCGATCTCGCGCAACTCGGCGAGCGCCTGCTCGCAACAGACGATGGCGCGCTCGTAGTCCCCCAGCGCGGCATGGTCCCAGCCCTCGTTGTTCAGCGCCATCGCATGCCCGGACCGGTGACCGACCTGGAGATACCGCCCCTGCGCTTCCCTCGACGCGACGACCGCGTCGGCCTTGTGACCCTGGGCTGACAGCACCCGGCCGATACCGATGTACGCGTGCGCCTCGCCGGTCAGGTCGCCGAGTGACCGCGACAGGTCGAGCGCCTGCTGTTCTTCGGCGAGTGCCGCGTCCAGCCGACGCAGCTTGAGGTTGATGCGGGCCAGGTTCCGGTGCGCCCGGGCCTCCTCGGTCACGATGCCGAGTCGGGTCACCGCGGCCAGTGCACGCTCGTGCAGGGCGATCAACTCGTTCCAGTCGCCGCGATAGTCCAGGAAGTCGTACATGAGCCACGCCAGCCGCCAGACCTGCTCGTCGAAACCGGCGAGGTAGGTCAGCCCGACCAGCGTGCGTTGTCTGGCGGCGAACCAGTCCATAGCTGCGGCACGTGTCGCCGGTGGGTCCACGACGACAGTCGGGTCAGGATCCTGCAGGCTCACCGCGTCGCGGGTCGGGCTCACTATCCGCGCGGCGGCGTAGCCGGTGCGTACGAGCAGGTCGAGCAACCGTCCGAGCGCAGCCTGAGCCTCACCGGGCTCGGCGAGCTCGATCGCGTAGCTACGCAGCAGATCGTGCATCGCGTACCACCCTGGAGCGGTCTCGGTGAGCTGGTGCGAGCGGCACAGCTCGTCCAGCAGCGGCTGCACCTCGGCAGCAGTTACGCCGGCCAGCGCCGCGGCTTCGGCGACATCCAGGTCCGGACCGGGATGTACGCCGAGCAACCGGAACAACCGCACTCCGGGCGGACTCAACGACCGGTACGACCAGGAGAACACCGCTCTGGCATCGGTCGCCGGATCGCCCGCCGACAACGCGTCCAGGACGTTGCGGCGGAGCTCGGTCGCGAGGCTCGCCAAGGGCCAGCTCGGGTGCAGGTCGGCGAGCGCCGCGACAACGGCGAGCGCCAGAGGCAGGCCCGCGCAGCCGGCCACCAGCTCGTCGGAAGCGGTCCGCTCCCGGGCGAATCGTTCCGGCCCGATCCTTGCCTCAAGCAACAGTCGGGCCGCGTCCGCGCCGAACGGCTCCAGCGTCACCGCGGCCGCCTGCTCGGTGACCATCAGACCGGCCAGGCGGTCCCGGCTGGTGACCACGGTCAGGCAGCCCGGGCCGCCGGCCAGCAACGGCCGGACGTGCTCGGCGGACCGGACGTTGTCGAGAACCAGGAGTACGCGGCGGTCCTCGAGCAAGCTGCGGAGCGCGGCCGTGCCGGCTTCGAGGTCCGCGGGCACCCGGTCCGGCGGAGTCCCGAGGGCGGTCAGGAACCGGGCCAGCGTCGTACCGGGGTTTGCCGTTCGGCCGGACGGATCGAAGCCCTGCAGGTCGGCGTACAGCTGGCCGTCGGGGAATTGGTCGGCGACCTGTCGGGCCCAGTGGACGCCCAGCGTCGTCTTGCCGATTCCCGCCGGTCCGGTGACCACGCACAGGCCGGCGGCCGGTCGGGTCCGGAACCGGTCCAGGTACTCGTCCAGCCGTTTGAGGGCACCGCCACGCCCGACGAATCCCGGCAGACCCGCCGGAAGCTGGTGCGGTACCGGCGCCTGCCGGGTCGGCGCCGGCTCAGGCTCGCCCGCAGCGAGGATGCGGGCCTGCAGCTCCTCGGCAGCGGCCGAGGGCTGTACGCCGAGTTGCTCGTCCAGCACCCGCCATAGCCGCTGATAGGTGTCGAGTGCCTCGGCCCGGCGACCGGCGCGAGACAAAGCCGTCATCAGCAGTTGCCACGGCAGCTCACGGAGTGGATGCCGTGCGACGAGAGCCTGGAGCTCGGGTACGACAACGCTGTGCCGCCCCAGCTCGAGGTCAGCTTGCAGACACGTCTCGAGTACTTCGAGCCGACCCTCCTCGAGCTCACCCGCCCGCTCCCGGACCGCAGGCAGATCGACGTCCGCGAGGAAGTCCCCGGACCACAGAGCCAACGCCTCCCGGAACCGCCCGACTGCCTCCTCCAACCGCTCCGAGTCCAGCGCGGTCCGGCCGGCCGCGACCAGCCGTTCGTACTCGGACAGGTCGGACTCCCCGGCCGGTACCTCCAGCACATACCCGTCCGGCCGGCTCTCGATCCGCAACGCCGAGCCCTCGAACCGGCGCCGGAGCCGGTACACGCACGACTGCAGTGTCGTGCGTGCGCTCGGCGGCGGCGTACCGCCCCAGAGCTGGTCGACCAGCCAGTCCCGCGGCGCCAGCGCACCGGGACGCACGGCGAGTAGTGCCAGTACGCCGCGTTGGCGTGCCGCGTCGAGACCTCTTCGCTCGCCGTCGACCCACACCTCGAGTGCGCCGAGCACCCTCAGCTGCATGCCGGTCAGAGTAACTCCCGACGGTGGCACCGGCGGGGCGTCGCGGGTATCGTGACCCGAGGCTGGCTGGGGGACAACCTTTGTACACAAGGGGTTTTCGAGCTGAGGGGGTCCGAACGATGGGAACGATCACTACCAGCGACGGCACTGAGATCTTCTTCAAGGACTGGGGTGAGGGACAGCCGATCGTCTTCAGTCACGGTTGGCCGCTGTCGGCCGACGACTGGGACAACCAGTTGCTGTTCTTCCTCTCCAAGGGGTACCGCGTCGTCGCGCACGACCGCCGTGGACACGGGCGGTCGACGCAGACCGGCGACGGGCACGACATGGACCACTACGCCGACGACCTGAAGGCGGTCGTCGACCATCTCGACCTGCAGGACTGCATCCACGTCGGGCACTCGACCGGCGGCGGCGAGGTCGCGCACTACCTGGCCCGGCACGGCGAGGACCGGGCCGCCAAGGCCGCGCTGCTGTGCGCGGTCCCACCGCTGATGGTCAAGACCGACGCGAACCCGGAGGGCCTGCCCAAGGAGGTCTTCGACGGCTTCCAGACCTCGCTCGCTGCGAACCGGTCGAAGTTCTACCGCGACCTGCCCGAAGGACCGTTCTACGGCTACAACCGGCCGGGCGCCGAACCGTCCGAGGCGATCATCGCGAACTGGTGGCGCCAGGGCATGATGGGCGGCGCGAAGGCCCACTACGACGGCATCGTCGCGTTCTCCCAGACCGATTTCACCTCGGATCTGCAGCAGATCACGATCCCGGTGCTCGTCGTCCACAGCGAGGACGACCAGATCGTCCCGTACGCCGATTCCGGCCCGAAGTCGGCGGCGCTGCTCAAGAACGGGGTCCTGAAGACGTACAAGGACCTCCCGCACGGTCTGCCCACGACGCACGCCGACGTGGTCAACGCCGATCTGCTCGAGTTCTTCCAGTCCTAGTCCCGATATTTCCGAGCACCACAGGCTTCGTCACGCTCCCGCGCGCCCTCCCGGCGACAGTCGCATGACGAAAGGCTCATCCATGCATCAGCACCGCACGCGAGTGCTCGCCGTACTGGTCGCAGTACTCGCGCTCGTGCTCGCCGCCGTGTCACCCGCGGCGGCATCACACCCGAGCGGCCCGAAACCCACCATCGTGCTGGTCCACGGAGCGTGGGCCGACGGATCCAGTTGGCAGAAGGTCACCAACAAACTCCTCGACGACGGCTACACGGTCCGCGTCCCACCCAACCCGCTCCGCAACCTCACCACCGACGCCGCGACGATCCGGGACTTCCTGTCGACGCTGTCCGGTCCGATCGTGCTCGTCGGTCACTCGTACGGCGGTGCCGTCATCACCAACGCGGCGACCGGCAACTCCAACGTGAAGGCACTTGTGTACGTCGACGCGTTCGCCCCGGCCCAGAACGAGACCGTTCTGCCGCTGGTCGGCGCCGGCTCCGCGCTCGCCGTACCCGACCCGACGACCGTCTTCGACCTGGTTCCGTACCCCGGAGCACCGGCCGGTGACGTGGACCTGTACCTGAAGCACGACACGTTCGTGAAGTCGTTCGCCTCCGGGTTGTCGCGCAGCGCCGCCGAGAGGCTCTACCCGTCACAGCGGCCGCTGACGTTCAGCGCCGGCAACGTCCCCTCCGGTCCGCCGGCCTGGGCGACGATCCGGTCCTGGTACGTCCTCGGCACCAAGGACCTGATCATCACCCCGGCGTCGCAGCAAATGATGGCGACCCGGGCCCACTCCACCATCACCCGCATCCCGACCGGCCACCTCGGACTCATCTCCGACCCCGGCCCGATCACCAAGGTCATCGAGACCGCGGCCCGCGCGTCCCGCTGATCCTGCCTGCCGCAGGTCGCCCGGTTAATCGGGCGACCTGCGCGGCCGGCCGCAGCTAGGCTGCCCGGTCATGGACGGTCTGGAGATTCGGCCACTGAAGCCCGACGATCCGCCGGTGATCGCGGCGGCAATGGCCGCGCTCGGCTGGGACAAGCCGCAGAGCCAGTACGAGCGGTACGTGGCGGAGCAGGCCGCCGGGACACGGGACGTGCTGGTGGCGACCGTCGACGGCGCGTACGTCGGCTACGTGACGATCTACTGGGTCCCGCCGTACTTCAAGACCGTTCCGGAGATCTCGGACTTCAACGTGCTGCCGTCGTACCGGCGGCGTGGGATCGGGTCGGCGCTGATGGACGCGGCCGAGGCGAAGGTGGCCGAGCGCTCCCCGGTGGTGGGGATCGGCGTCGGCCTGTACGCCGACTACGGCAGCGCGCAGCGGATGTACGTACGCCGCGGGTATCTCCCGGACGGACGCGGCCTGATCTACGACGGCAAGCAGGTCCCGCCGATGGAGATGGTCCGCAACGACGACAGCGCCTGCCTCATGTTCACCAAACAACTGAGGTAGCGTCGGTGGCGTGCGTGCGATCGAGTACTCGCGAACCGGTGAACCTGACGTCCTGACCCTCGTGGACCGGTCGATGACCGATCCGGGGCCCGGCGAAGTGCGGGTGCGGATCCACCGGTCGGGCATCAACCCGACCGACTGGAAGTCGCGCCGGGGCAGCGAGGCCGGTACGCCGGTCGACCCGCCCCAAGTGCCGAACCAGGACGGCTCCGGCGAGGTCGACGCCGTCGGCCAGGGTGTCGACGCCGGGCTCATCGGTCGCCGCGTCTGGATCTGGGAGGCCGCGTACCAGCGACCGTCCGGCGGCACGGCCCAGGAGTACGCCGTGGTGCCGATCCGTCACGTGGTGGAGTTGCCGGACGAAGCGTCGTACGACCTCGGCGCGTCTCTCGGCGTACCGTTCCTGACCGCGCATCGCTGCCTGACGGTGACCGAGGACGGCCCCGATCACCTCGGCCCGGGCAGGCTGGCCGGTCGTACCGTGCTGGTTGCCGGTGGTGCCGGCGCGGTCGGCAACGCGGCGATCCAGCTCGCGCGGTGGTCGGACGCGACCGTGATCACCACCGTCAGCAGCCCGGAGAAGGGCAACCTGGCCGCGCTCGCGGGCGCCGATCACGTCATCAACTACAAGCAGCAGGACGTGATCGAGGAGGTCCGCGAGATCGTGCCGCACGGCGTGAACACGATCGTCGAGGTGTCCCCCGCGGCGAACGCGACGATCGACGCCGCGATCATCGCGATGCACGGCTCGGTCGCGATCTACGCGACGGACGGCGGCAACACGTTCGAGCTACCGGTGCGCCCGTCGATGGTGCCGAATGCTCGCTGGCAGTTCGTCCTGCTGTACAACGCTCCTGAGTCGTGGCGTCCGCGTGCGCTCGGCGACATCGACGCCGCGGTCCGGGCCGGCGCCGTACGCGTGGGAGCCGAGGCTGGGCTCCCGTTGCATCACTACGCCCTCGAGCAGGCCGCCGAGGCACACGCCGCGGTCGAGCGGAGCATCGTCGGCAAGGTCCTCATCGACGTACGCTGACCAACTGCTGGAGGGCGGCTGCACAGCGGCATTCCGGGTTGTCCGTGCAGAGCAGGGCGGTCGGGTCGGCCTCGATCAGTTGACGGGTCGCCGCGAGTACGGCGTCCTTCGGGATTCGGCGTACGCGCGCCTGCCCGATGCGGATCTCCTTCGTCGCGGAGCGCAGTACCGGCTCTATGTCGTCGAAGTGGTGGCTCTCGCCGGGGATGTTCGGGAGCTCGATCCAGAGGCCGTCGGCGTTCTTCGCGTAGCGGTAGAAGAGCGAGCGGCCGAGGTGCTGCTCGGCGAGGTGGATCGTGGTGTTGGAGGTGTGGCTGACGCCGAGCAAGAGTACGTCGCCGTCGAGCGCCTCGATCGGTCCGAGCGGCCAGTCGGGGCGCTGTGCTGCGAGGAGCCGCTCGGCCGCGGGGCCGAGAGCCTGGTAGGCGAAGAGCGGGTGCGAGGTCCGCAGCGTCGAGTAGGTCTGGCGGAACACCTCCGGAATCCGCCCGAGCCAGCGATCGATCGGCAGGTCGTCGCTGAAACTGGTTGCCGCCGACAACTTCTCGGCGAACTCGGGCCAGTCGGCCGCGTTCCAGTAGGCGTTGTCAGGCCGGACCAGCCCCGGCGGCGCCGGGATCCCGGTGAGATCCCACGTCCCACCCGGCATCAGCACGGTCCCGCACACCTCGGTCAACGCCGCACAGACCGCCTCGGCCCCACCGTCGACGTACCCGAACGAACTGAGCGACGAATGCACGATCACCTCGGACGCGAGCCCCAGCTGCCGCAACCCGTCGACGAGATCTGCCTTGGTCACAACCATCCCGCCAAGCTATCTCGCCTGGAACCGCCCGGTCTCCCGATATTCCGCGTGCAACCCGAGCACCACCTCGGTCGGCGGATGCAAAGGACCGGGCGGCGTCGCGAAGAAGCCGGCCTCGACGACCTCGTCCTCTCCCGGGCGGAGTGTGCCGGTCCAGTGACGGGTTTCGAAGCAGAGCGCGAAGCACTGGACGATGTCGCCGTTGGGGTAGGTGAGGGTGTGAAGATCGGCTTCGGAGAGGCTGGCGAACGGGACGAGATCCTCGGGAGCGACCACGAGGCCTGTCTCCTCGGCGAACTCTCGGGCTGCTGCGGTGCGGAAGCTGTCGCCTGGTTCGGCGCCGCCGGCTGGGAGTTCCCAGAGGCCGGTGTCTCGGCTTTTCTGGAAGAGGATGCGATCGGTTGCGTCCACCGCGAGGACCTGTGCGCCGGGAAGCAGGAGCAGGCGGGAGCCGACGTCACGACGGAGCTGGGCGAGGTAGGAGTCCACCAATGAGAGGGTAGGGCGCGTGGACTGGGTGAGGCGGCGTGCTGGTTGGGTGCTGGGGCTGGGCCTGATCGGCGGCCTGGTGTGGACGGCAGCGGTGACCTTGTCCCAGCCGGGCTGGTACGACCCGACCCGGGACTGCTCACGCAAGTTCGGCCCCGACGCGACCACCGTCCACACCAGCTGGTTCCCGCCCACGGCGACCTGCCTGTACGGCGATGAATCCCGCCACTACATGTCGACGTCGAGGACCGTCATCCTCTCGATCCTCGCCGTACTCCTCCTCATCGTCATCGCGACCGGCCTGATCCTGACCGTACGGCGACTGAGCGGCGAGCCCGGACCGATCCGCACGGCAGGCGACCTCGACCTGAGCAAACGACGGATCAAGCACCTGACCTTCGGCGCCGCCGACATCGCGATCGTCTTCGCGCCGTTGACCTTCCTCAACGCGGTCGCAATCGTCTTCGGCGGGATCCCCGGCGGCTTCCTGTTCATTGTCACCTCGCTCGTCGCCCTGAGCGCGATCTGCACCGCCCTCGACCGCCACCTGGGCCCGCTTCCCAGCAGCGCCCTCGACAGCCGCCGACGCGGCACGATCGCCGGTGTCGCGGTCTACGCCGTCGTCTTCGCCGCCACCGCGATCTCCGGCGGGCTCCCGTTCTTCCGGCTCTGGTCCGTTCCGCTCGCCGGCATCGCGTACGCCGTGATCGCCGCCCTGCAATGGCGTCGCGCGACGGCTAACGCCAACCAGGTTCAATATTCTGGTTGAGGTGGAACACGTTCTCGGGGTCGTACTCGCACTTCACCCGGGCCAGCCGGTCGTAGTTCGCCGCACCGAATCCGGCGACCACGCGATCCTGCCCCTCGTACCCGATGAAGTTCAGGTACACCTGCCCGGTCGACCACGGCTCGAGGTCCGTGCACACGTCCCGCACCCACCGGATCGCCTGCGCGTCCGTACACGGATCCGCCCACGCCCCGAACGGATGCGCCACCCACTCAGCGTCCCGGTACGCCTGCGGCCAATCCCCGGCAGACCGCCGTACGGCGCCACCCCACGGCAGGACGACCTGCTGTGACGGTGACGGCGTGATCATCTCCCGGGCACGATCGCAGAACGCGAGCACGGCGGGATCCGGGAACTCCCGGAGATGCTCCGCGGAGCAGTAGTTCCGGAACCCGGCCGGACTGTCGAGCGCGGCCTGCAGGTCGGCGTACGGCAGCTCTGCAATGAACTGTCCCTCCGGCGCCAGCGCGTACATCGGCGCGAACACCTCCCGCGCCTCGTCCACCCCACCGGCGTACGCCGCGACCGCGAGCACAGCCGGCTGCCCCTGCAAGCCTTCTGGCACATACCCGGCCCGGGGCGCAGTCAGAAACATGACGCCGCCGCCAAGCTCCTCCGGCGCACCCTCCAGCAGATCGCGGTACGCACGCAGTACCGAAGGCCCGGCCGCCATCGGCCACACCAGCAACGCCAGCGTCGTCGTCACCACCTGCGTGAGCCGGAACGTCAGCGAGGTCGCCACTCCGAAGTTCCCGCCGCCACCGTGCAGTGCCCAGAACAGCTCCGTGTTCTTCGTTTCGTCCGCGATCAGCAACCGCCCGTCCGCGGTCACGAGCTCGACCGAGATCAGTGCGTCCGACGACAACCCGAGCTTCCGCTCCAGCCACCCCGACCCGCCGCCGAGCGTCACCCCGGCCACCCCGGCCGACGGCACCCGCGCACCGGTCGTCAACAGGCAGTACCGCTGCCCGGCGCGATCCAGGTCCCGCCAGATCGCGCCGCCGCCCACCCGCGCGAGCCGCGAGAACGGATCGATCTGCACGCTGTTCATCCGCCGCAGATCCAGCACCATTCCGCTGTCCGAGACCCCCGCCCCGGTCACCGCATGCCCGCCGGCGCGGACGGCCAGTTCGAGCTCGTTCTCCACGCCGTACCGCACGGCCGCCTGCACGTCCGCGGCCGACTCGCACCGCGCGATCATCGCCGGCTTGCGGTCGACCATCGCGTTGAACACCGTGCGGGCCGCGTCGTACTCCGTGTCCCCGGCCTGCAACAGAACGCCACCGAACCCCGTTGGTCTCATCTCGCAGTTCCCCCACTCCCCTCGCTGAGAATGCGCCGAGACCTTTGCCCCGGTCAACATCGGAGGTAGGTAGGGTCGGAGGGTGACGAATGCGGCGGTGATCGGTGGTGCGGGCCAGGTCCTGACCGAGGACGAGGTGACGACGTTCGTCGGCGAGGCGCTCGCCGGTGCGGGTCTGGAGGGCCGCAGCGTCTGCGTGATCGTCCCGGACGCGACCCGGAGTTGCCCGCTGCCGTTGCTCCTCAAGGCAGTCACGCAGGCCCTGCAGGGCAGTCAGGTCACGATCTTGGTTGCCCTGGGCACCCATGCGGAGATGACCCCGGAGCAGTTGCGCAAGCACCTCGGCGGTGACTACCCGAATGTGATCAACCACGAGTGGTGGAAGCCGGACACGTTCGTCGACCTCGGCACGATCAGCTCCGAGCGGGTCGGCGAGATCTCCGACGAGATGCTCCGCGACGAGGTCCCGGTCCGGCTGAACCGCGCCGTCGTCGAGCACGACATCGCGCTGGTCGTCGGCCCGGTCTTCCCGCACGAGGTGGTCGGCTTCTCCGGCGGCAACAAGTACTTCTTCCCGGGCGTCGCCGGCCAGGAGGTGATCGACTTCTCGCATTGGCTCGGCGCCCTGATCACCAGCGCGAACATCATCGGTACGCCGGGCATCACGCCCGTCCGTGCCCTGATCAACGAGGCTGCCTCGCTCATCCCGGCCGAGAAGCTCGCCCTGTCCGTGGTCGCGCAGTCAGGGACCGACGCCCTGCACGCGGTCGCGTTCGGCGACACGGAATCGTCCTGGCAGGCGGCGGCCGAGATCTCCGCGCGGACCCACGTCCGCTACCTCGACCATCCGGTCCAGCGGGTCGTGTCGGTGATGCCACCGAAGTACGCCGATATCTGGACCGCGGCCAAGGGCTTCTACAAGGTCGAGCCGATCGTCGCGGACGGCGGCGAGGTCATCCTCTACGCGCCGCACGTGACGAAGCTGGCGGCGATGCACCCGGAGATCGAGAAGATCGGGTACCACTGCCGCGACTACTTCGTCGGCCAGTGGGACCATTTCCGCGACCTGCACTGGGGCGTCCTCGCGCACTCCACCCACCTCCGCGGCGCCGGCACCTGGGATCCCGCCAGCGGCGAGCACCTCCGCGTGCAGGTCACCCTCGCGACCGGCATCCCGGAGGACGTCGTACTCGGGGCCAACCTCGGCTATCTGGACCCCGCGGAGTTCGACCTGGCGGCGTACGAGGCCGATCCGGACACGTTCGTCGTACCGAATGCCGGGGAGACCCTCTACCGGCTTCAGTGACCCGCCGGTAACCTCAGGCGGTATGGCTGAGGTCGTCATCATCGGGTCCGGGTTCGCCGGGTTGTGCATGGGAATCAAGCTGAAGCAGGCCGGGTGTGAGGACTTCGTCATCCTCGAGAAGGCGGACGATCTCGGCGGCACCTGGCGGGACAACACGTATCCCGGCTGCGCCTGCGACATCCCGTCGTACCTCTACTCGTTCTCGTTCGAGCAGAATCCGCGCTGGACGCGGATGTTCGCGCCGTGGGACGAGATCCTCGCCTACCTGCGGTACTGCGCGGACAAGTACGGGATCACCGACAAGATCCGGTACGGCGCCGAGGTCACCGAAGCCGCCTTCGACGAGGCGACCGGCCACTGGACCGTGACCGTGAACGGCGACGAGACCATCGAGACCCAGGCGCTCGTCACCGGCGTCGGCAGCCTGCACGAGCCGAAGCTGCCGGACATCCCCGGCCTCGACTCCTTCGCGGGTACGACGTTCCACTCGGCGCAATGGGATCACTCGGCGGACCTCCGCGGGCGCAACGTCGCCGTCATCGGGACCGGCGCGTCGGCGATCCAGTTCGTGCCGCAGATCGCCCCGCAGGTCGCGCAGCTCGATGTCTACCAGCGCACCGCGCCGTGGGTCACCGGCAAGCCGGACCGGGCGATCGGCAGCTGGGAACGCAAGCTGCACGAGCGGTTCCCGGCCGGCCAGCGGACCATCCGCAACGTCATCTACTGGGGTCTCGAGGGCCGCGGCGCCGGGTTCGCCGGCAACCCGAAGTTGATGAAAGGCCTTGAACTACAGGCGAAACGGCACCTGCACAAACAGGTCACCGACCCCGAGCTCCGCGCGAAGCTGACCCCGGACTACCAGATCGGCTGTAAGCGCGTGCTGATCTCGAACGACTACTACCCGGCGCTGACCCGGCCGAACGTCGACGTCGTCACCACCCCGATCGCGCGGATCACCCCGACCGGCGTCGTCACCGCCGACGGGACCGAGCGGGCCTGCGACACGATCGTGCACGGCACCGGGTTCGCGGTCTCGGCGAACCTGACCCGGATGCCGATCCTCGGCAAGGACGGCGTCGACCTGGCCGACCACTGGAAGCGCAGCGGGATCGGCGCGCACCTCGGCATCACGGTCTCCGGCTACCCGAACCTGTTCCTGCTGGTCGGCCCGAACACCGTCCTCGGCCACTCCTCGATGGTGTTCATGATCGAGGCACAGGTCCGGTACGTGATGCAGGCCCTGCACCTGCTCCGCCGGCGCAACGCGTCGTACGTCGAGGTCCGCGAGGAGGCGCAGGAACAGTTCGTCGACTCGATCCAGGGTGAGCTCGGCGGAACCGTCTGGGAGTCGGGCTGCACCAGCTGGTACCTGGACGCGTCCGGGCGGAACTCGACCATCTGGCCGGAGTGGACGATGTCGTACTGGCGCCGCACCCGCCGGCTCGATCCGAGCGACTTCGCCGTCGTCCACTAGGGCAGTGTCCCTTAGGTGATGGCCCGGACTCCTGAAGTAGGAGTCCGGGGGTCACGACGTACGACCTTGGGATGAAGGAAAGACCGATCCGGAGGCCGATGTCTCAGCGGCCCGGTTGAAGGACTCTTGAGACATGGAAATCCTTCAGATCGCAGGCGCGGCGGTGATCGTGATCGGCATCGTGATCACGGCACTGATCGCCATCATCCCGTCAGTCGTAGACCGCTAACTCTCAGTCGGCGGACAGGTGGACCAGTAGGTCCTGCCGGGTCAGCACGCCCACCGGCTTGCCGTCGTCCAGCACCATCAGGGCGTCCCGATCCTCAAGCAGCTCGACCGCCTTGGTCACCGGTTCGCCGGCGCCCAGCGAGGGCAGCGCCGGGTCCATGTGCACCTCGACCATGTCGGCCAGCCGCGCCTTGCCGGAGTACAGCGCGTCCATCAGCGTCCGCTCCGACACCGCGCCGGCCACCTCGGCCGCCATCACCGGCGGCTCGGCCCGGACGACCGGCATCTGCGAGACGCCGTACTCGCGAAGGATCGCGACCGCCTCGGCGATCGTCTCGTGCGGGTGGGTGTGCACCAGCGGCGGCAGGCTGCCGTCCTTGCCGGCCAGCACGTCACCGAGCGTCTTGCCCTGGCGGGCGTGCGCGAGGAAGCCGTACTGCGCCAGCCAGTCGTCGTTGAACACCTTGGTCAGGTAGCCGCGGCCGCCGTCGGGCAGCAGTACGACGATGACGGCTTCGGGGTCGTCGAGCTCATGCGCGAGCCGGATCGCCGCCGCGGCGGCCATGCCGGCGGAGCCGCCGACGAGCATGGCCTCTTCGCGAGCGAGCCGCCGGGTGAGCGCGAACGAGTCCGCGTCGGAGACCTCGATGACGCGGTCGCAGATGTTGCGGTCGTACGTCTCCGGCCAGAAGTCCTCACCGACACCCTCGACCAGGTACGGCCGGCCGGTGCCACCGGAGTACACCGAGCCCTCCGGGTCGGCGCCGATGATCTGGACGCGGCCGCCGGAGACCTCCTTGAGGTACTTGCCGGTGCCGGTGATCGTCCCGCCGGTGCCGACGCCTGCGACGAAGTGGGTGATCTTGCCCTCGGTCTGCTCCCAGAGCTCCGGGCCGGTGGTCTCGTAGTGCGAGCGCGGGTTGTTCTGGTTCGCGTACTGGTTCGGCTTCCAGGCGCCCTCGATCTCGCGGACCAGGCGGTCGGAGACGTTGTAGTACGAGTCCGGGTGCTCCGGCGCCACCGCGGTCGGGCAGACCACGACCTCGGCGCCGTACGCCTTCAGCACGTTGCGCTTGTCCTCGCTGACCTTGTCCGGGCAGACGAAGACGCACTGGTAGCCCTTCTGCTGGGCAACCATCGCCAGCCCGACGCCGGTATTGCCGGAGGTCGGCTCGACGATCGTGCCGCCGGGCTTCAGCTCGCCCGAGGCCTCCGCGGCCTCGATCATCCGGACCGCGATGCGGTCCTTCACCGAGCCGCCGGGGTTGAAGTACTCAACCTTCGCGAGCACGAGCGGCTTCGCGCCGTCTGTTGTCTTCGACAACCGCACCAGCGGGGTGTTGCCGACCAGGTCCAGGAGTGATTCTGCGTAGCGCACGATCTTTACTGTAGTGATACCGACCCCATTGCCCTATTTTCACTTGCATCGTCGTAACACCGTGTAATCCTGGACTCATGAGTAGAGCCAGGGCAGCCAAGAAGCTGGCCCAGGCCGCAGCCTTCGGGGGCGGGGGACTCGGGCTCATCGGTGCCACGTTCTACGGCGTACTGACCGCTGAGGCCGAGTACGCGAAACGCGTGATCGGACCGACGAGGTACTACCCCACTCCGGGCGACGGTCTGTACGGCCGGTATCCAGGACTTCCGATCACGTTCGCGATGATCGGCGACTCGAGCGCGGCCGGTTACGGCACCGAGTCGCCGGACGAGACGCCCGGGGTGATGCTCGCCTCCGGTCTGGCCGAGCTGGCCAAACGCCCGGTGCGGCTGGTCGACGTGTCGAAGACCGGCGCGAAGTCCAGCGATCTGGCCGCCCAGGTCGACGCCGCTCTGCAGACCGGCCCGCATATCGCGGTCATCCTGATCGGCGTCAACGACGTGAAGGCGAAGATGCCGCCGTCGACCTCGGTCCGGCTGCTCTCCACCGCTGTCCGCCGGTTGCGCGCCGCGAACTGTGAGGTGGTGGTGGGCACCTGCCCCGACCTCGGTGTGGTCCGGACGATCATGCCGCCGCTGCGGCAGGTCGCCCGGTCCTGGAGCCACCGGCTGGCCGCCGCTCAGACCATCGCAGTGGTCGAAGCAGGCGGCCGTACCGTGTCGCTCGGGTCGCTGCTCGGCGAGGTGTTCCGCACCAACCCGGCGATGTGGGGCCGGGACAACTTCCACCCGTCGGCCACGGGGTACGCCGCCGCGTCCGCCGCACTGCTGCCGTCGGTGGCGGCTGCGATGGGCGTCGGGCCGGAGTCGTTCGTGCATCCGGAGCCGTTCCGCGGCGAGGCGATCCTGCCGATCGCGGAAGCCGCCGTACAGGCCGCCCGGAAGGCGGGCACCGAGGTGGCTGCCACCGAGGTCGCCGGCCGGGAGCGCGGTCCGCGCGGTCGCTGGGCGGAGCTGCGGCACCGCCGCCGGCACCCGAAGGCCGACGTCGACCGGGTGGACGAGAACTCGAAAGACCAAGCCGAGACAGTCCCTGTCGGTCAATAGTCCCATCTCATCCCACCCCCATCATCAGAGCTGCTCTGATGATGGGGGTGGGATGAGATGTTTTGAGTTTGGTTTGTGCGTCCGCTGAGCGACACCTTTCATGTCGGGAGTCTTGCCTCCGGGCGGCCGAGTGGTGCACAGTCGATAACTACGCGGTACCCCGATGACGGGAGGCGAAGATGGGCTTGAACCACTCCGAGGAGACACACCAGCGTTTGGTGGAGGCCGTGCCCAGGTGCACCGGACGCCAGATGGCCGAGTGGTTCCAGCTGATGAACGACGGACCGTCGTTCCTGCGCTTCGACGACAGAGTGCGGTGGCTCTCCAGCGAGTACGAACTCGCGCACGGGCACGCGACCGCCATCGTTCACGAGTTCGACCTGGTCAAAGCGCACCGGCGAATGGGCTGAGCCGCAAAGGAGACAACGAAAAGACCTGCCCTTTCAGGTGGAGGGGCAGGTCTTTCACGTTCCCGGTCAGGCGAGCGGTGTGAGGGCCTTCGCCAGCGGCTCGAGGACGGCCGGAGTGTGCGGCGGCGGCAGGTACACGATGGCCAGGTCGAGCCCGACCGCGCCGAAAGCCTCGGCCTCCGCGGCGACCTTGGCGTAGTCGCCGTCAGGCCCGAGCCGGACGTGTGACGACAGCGTGATCTCGCTCGGATCGCGACCGATGTCCGCGCAGTGTGCGTACAGCACGTCCCGCTTGTGGGCGAACTCCTCCGGCGTGCCGCCGCCGAAGTTCCAGTGCTGGGCGTACTTCGCCGTCGTCCGCAGGGTCCGCTTCTCGCCGCTGCCGCCGATGCAGATCGGCGGATGCGGCTTCTGCACACCCTTCGGCTCGCAGCGGGCGTCCGTGAACTGGTAGTGCTCGCCGTGAAACGTCGTGGTCTCCTGCGTGAGCAGGCCGACGAGCACCTCGCAGGCCTCCTCGAACCGGTCGCTGCGCTCCTTCAGCGAGCCGAGCTGCATGCCGTACGCACCCGACTCCTCTTCGTTCCAGCCGGCGCCGATGCCGATCTCCAGCCGGCCACCGGAGACGATGTCGAGGGTCGCGGCCATGTTCGCGAGCAGCGCCGGGTGCCGGTAGTGGATCCCGCTGACGAGCGTGCCCATCCGGAGCCGCTTGGTCGCCTGCGCGAGCGCGGTCAGCGTCACCCACCCTTCCAGGCACGGACCGCTCGAATCGGAGTGGATGGGATAGAAGTGATCGAAGGTCCAGCCGGACTCGAACAGTTCGATCTCGTCGGCCGCTTGCCAGACTGCGAGCATGTCGGCCCATTGAGTGTTCTGGGGCGAGGTCTTGATCGCGAATCGCATGACCCTCATCGTATGTCGAGCTCGTTACCCTCCGGGTCGCTGATCAGACAGTGCTGCGGGGTCTGCTCGAGGATCCGCCCGCCCGCGGACAGGGCCGCGTCGATACGCGCCTGAGGGTCAGGCACCACGAGCTCGAAGCGGATGCGATTGCGCTGCTTGGTGCGCTCGTCGTTCGCGTCCAGCTGCTGGAAGAACAGGACCGGGTTCAGCCGACGCGGATCGTAGATGTCGGACACCTGCTCGCGCGGATCAGGCTGGTAGCCGAGCACGGTCCGCCAGAACGTGCTGAGTGCATCCCCGTCGACCGCATCGATGCCGAACTGGACGAACCGCAGCGGGCGCGGGTCCGGCGTGAGTCCGAGGTCGTGCGCGGCAGCCTGGATGCGCTGCGCCAGCTCGACGAAGGCCGGGCCGCCGTTCGGCATGTCGTCCTCCCACTGGTCCTTGCTGCCGTCGATCGTCACCCCGGTCGGTCGCAGGTCGATCTCCAGCGGAATGCCTGCATCATCGGCGAGTTGCGCGACGGCGGAGGTCAGACGGATCGCCTGGGCGGGTGAGGTCGTCGGGTAGAAGACCATCGCAGCGAAGTTGGCCCACCAGTCGTCGGCATCCGGCGACAGTTCGTCCCCCGGGACCAGGTCGACCTCGTTGCCTTCGGGATCCGCCAGCGCGACGCCCCACGCGCCGTACGGCTGCTGGCCGATCGCAGCCCGGGCCGCGTCCACCGCATAGGACGGACGTACGACGTCGACGTGGATGCGATTGCGGAGCGGACGGGGATCCGGCAGCGGGCGGACCTCGACCGACGGGTCACGGTCGAGTGGGTCCTGGAGGCCGGTGGACGAGGCCTCGTAGCCCATCGCCGTACGCCAGAAGTCAGTCACCGCGGCCGGGTCGGTCGCCTCGAAGGCGAGGTTGACCTGCTGCAGCACGCTCGGATCAGCGGTCAGGCCCAGTTCTCCGGCCGCCTTCGAGATGTCTCGGGCGGACTCCTCGGTGTCGGTCCGCAGGCGCAGACCATTCGCCCGGAGGTCGACCTCGGCGCCGGGGGCGAGGCGCTCGACCAGCGCGGCGCCGGCGGCGTGCGAGGGAGCGTCGTACCACGTGGTCAGGGTGCCGTTGAGGTGCCGCCATTCGGTGGTCATGGGGACCACAGTAGAGCTGGAACCGGACGGACTGCGTCCGGAAATGCCAGGAGGGCCGGTCCACCTGAACCGGCCCTCCTGAAGACATTACGGCTGTCGTGCCGCCGCGGTTCAGTCGCCGCCGCGGAGGATCGCGAGGATGCGCAGAATGTTCCAGTACAGCCAGACCAGGGTGACGGTCAGGCCGAACGCGGCCCGCCAGGCCTCGCTCTGCGGGGCGCCGTGGCGGACGCCCTGCTCGATCATGTCGAAGTCGAGGATCAGGTTGAACACCGCGAGACCGGCGCCGAGCGCCGCGAACAGCAGGCCCATCGGGCCGAAGCCGCTGATCCCGGTCTGCACGCCGAACAGGCTCAGCAGCAGGTTGATCACCAGCACGCCGGCGAAACCCATCGTGCCGATGATGACCATCCGGGTGAACTTCGGCGTCACCTTGATCGCGAAGTACTTGTACGTCGCCAGCGTCAGACCGGCGGTCACCATCGTGGCCAGCACGGCCTGCACGATGATGCCGGAATCACCGACCCAGTTGGCGATGAACTTGGAGCCGATCCCGAGGAACACACCCTCGGCCGCGGCGTAGATCATCAACAGCACCGGGTTCACCCGGCGGGAGAACGACAGCACCATCGCGATCGCGAACGCGACCAGGGCACCGGCCAGGAACGTCGGGCCGACCACGGTGTCCGGGATCGTCTTCCAGGCGATCGCCGCGACCACGGCGACGACACCCAGGGTGGCGGCGGTGCGGACGATCACGTCGTCCATCGTCATGGGGCGGCTGGCGGCCGGAGCGCCTTGGTACTGCTGCGGCGGCATACCCGACCCGCCGTAGGGGCTCGGCTGACCGTACGGAGCGGCCCCCGGATAGGCCTGGCCCTGGCCAGGCGCAAACGCACTCGACCGGTTCAGCACCGGGTTACTGCTCTGCATCATTTCCTCCTGATGACCCACTTCCGGGGCCGTATCGAAATACTACGGTCCCATCCTGAACAACATCTGAGAATCGCGCGGCTGTTCCGCAACCGAAATCCCTTCAAAACAACCGGTTGCGCAATCCAATCGCTTCGCTATCGAATTACTGCTCGCGACCGTCGTAATCGGCGCGGGAGGCGTGGATCTGGTGGGCGTGGGCGACGGACCATTCGGCGATCGCGGAGGTCAGCCGACCGGCTTCGACCCCCAGCGGAGTGAGCGTGTACTCGACTCGGACCGGGACCGCCGGATAGAGCGTCCGGGTGACCAGACCGTCCCGCTCCAGGGTGCGGAGTGTCTGGGTCAGCATCTTCTGAGTGACGCCGTCGAGCAGCCGGCGGAGCTCGTTGAAGCGCAGCGGGCGATTGAAGCGCCGCAGCGCACCGAGGACGTACAGGGCCCATTTGTTCGCCAGTACGTCGATGACGGTCCGTGACGGGCAGTCACGCCCGTAGGTCTTCACCAGTCGTCGAACGCCATCACGCAGTACACGTTCGGTGATCCCGGCGTCCTCGAGCTCGCCGAACTGGAACGCCCCGAAGCGGGCCACGGCGAGGCCCTGGTCCGGGTCCGCGCGGCCGGGGTGAACCCGAGCGACTGGAAGATCCGCTCCGGTCTGCTCCCCCGCTTCGGGCCGCCCCCGTTCGTTCTCGGCCTCGACTTCGCCGGCACCCGCGAGGACACCGGCGAAGAGGTGTACGGCGTCGTCTATCCGCCGCGCGGTGCGTACGCCGAGTTCACCGTCGCGAGCCTGGATGGCCTTGCCCGCAAGCCGTCCACGGTCGATTGGGTGCACGCGGCGGCACTGCCCACCGCCGGGCTCACGGCGTACCAGCCGTTGGCCGGCATCGCGAAGATCGGGCCGGGTGACCGGGTCCTGATCCATGCCGCGGCAGGAGGCGTCGGGCACCTCGCCGTACAGATCGCCAAGTACCGCGGCGCTCACGTGATCGGGACGGCACGCGCCTCGAAGCACGACTTCCTTCGCGGCCTCGGCGCGGACGAGCTGATCGACTACACCACGACCGACTTCACGACGGCGGTCCGGGACGTGGACGTCGTACTGGATCCGATCGGGGCCGAGTACGCCGTACGGTCTCTCGACGTACTGACCCCGGACGGAATCCTGCTCGACGTCCGTGGGACCGGGCCGGACCGCGCCGAGGTCCGGGCGAAGGCTGCCGCCCGCGGGATCCGGTACGACGAGTTCCGGATGGCGCCGACGACCGAGGACCTGGATGAGATCGCGGGCCTGGTGGACGCCGGCGCGTTGCGCGTCTCGGTCGAGCAGGTGTTCCCGCTCGAGCATGCGGCGAAGGCCCACGAGTTGAGTGAGACCGGCCGCGCGACGGGGAAGCTGGTCCTCACGGTCTGACGGCGTCGCGCCCGTATGGGCAGGCGCGACGCCGGGACCGGCGGCCACCCGGGACGCCTTGCTCCCGCAGGCCGGATCGGGGGTCAGATATGGGGGTGGAGGGCTTCCTGGGTGGACAGGGCGGCGCCGACCTGGTCGGCCAGGGCCACGGCGACCAGGCGTTGTTCGAGGTCGGGGCGGGCGATGCGGGTGGCGGCGGTGAGGAGGAAGCGGCCGCGGGTCTCGCCGGCGTGCTGGACGGTCAGCTCGATCTCGGCGTTCGTCGGCAGGCCGTCACGCTCGACCTTCAGGACATGGGATCCGCGGGTGACCGAGCCGTCCGGGTTCAGCCGCGGCGCCGTGGTCTGCTTGCTGCCGGCAACGAACTTGGCGCCGTCGATCCCCAGCAGGGCGGTCAGCTCGGTGCGGACCTGGTCGATCAGGTCGTCGGTGGAGCCACCGGCGGCAACCGCTTGCGAGGTGGTGATCACGCCGTCCAGGTAACCCCGGCGCCGGGACGCGTTGGCTTGTTGCCTCCGGCCCCAGATCGCGATCTGGGTGACCGCGATCCCGATCACCAGCAGCAGGACGGCCTGCTCGACGTCGTTGCTGCTGTTGATCGTGAAGCTGTCGTACGGGACGGTCAGGAAGAAGTCGAACCAGACCGCGCTGGAGATGGCCGCGAGCACACCGGCGAGCCGGATGCCGAACACGGCGACGGCAACGATCACGACGACCAGCAGCAGGGCCGCGTTGGCGTTGTCGAAATGCTCGCGGAACGGGGTCAGCAGCGCACAAACCGCCGGGGGCGCGAGCAGCGAGGCCGTCAGGACGGGCGTGCGGTAACTCTCCACACCCCTATTCATGCGCACTTCACCTGTCCCGATCAACCCTTCTCGCGGAACTCTGTCGCGCCTACCGTTGGCGGATGCCCGAGATCACCCGTACCCGGCCACCGGAGGACGCCGACGAACGCAGTACGTTCACCGGCCTGCTCGACTTCCTGCGCTCCACCGTCGAACTGAAACTCAGCGGCCTGACCGAGGAGCAAGCGTTCGCCCGGCCCGTCGATCCGTCCGCGCTGACCCCGGCCGGCATCGTCAAACACCTGACCGCGGTCGAGCGGTTCTGGTTCTCGATCGACTTCGGCGGGCTCGATCTCGAGTGGCCGTGGAGCGAGGAGGATCCGCACGGCGGCTTCCCGATCGTGCCGGGCGACACGGTCGAGTCGATTCTCTCGGCGTACCGGGCTGAGTGCGCACGTTCTCGCGAGATCACCGCTGCCGCGTCCTTCGACGACGTGGCCCGCTCGGAGGACATGAGCTTCAACCTCCGGTACGCCGTGGCGCACATCATCGAGGAGACAGCCCGCCATCTCGGCCACCTGGACCTCCTCCGCGAAGCCACCGACGGCGAGGTGGGCGAATAACCTGTGGCTGCGGTCCGAGTGCCTGCGTAGGTTCGTCGGCATGTACCGAATCCGGGAAGCCTCGCTCGCGGACGTCGAGTTCCTCGCTGACGTGACCCTCACCGCCACCCGTGCCCAAGGTCGGCTGGCGCCGGACTTCGACGAGGCCGACTGGCGTGGCGGCTTCGAGGAGTGGAGCCGCGAGTCGATCGACGACCCTGCCACCGATCTCAGCGTGATCGAGCTCGACGGACAGCGGGTCGGGCGCCTGCGCGTCAGCCGTACGCCGGAAGCCGTCGAGCTGAACGGCATCCAGCTCCATCCGGACGTGCAGAACCGCGGCATCGGTACTGCGATCATCACCGAACTGCAGGCCGAGGCGGCCGGTCGCGGCGTACCGCTGGAACTCCACGTCGAACGCGACAATCCCGATGCTCGGCGGCTCTACGACCGCCTCGGCTTCCACAAGACCGGGGAAGACGGCGCCGAGGATGTCATGCAGTGGACCCATGGCACGCAGCTCTGGAACGCGGAGGTGGCGAAGCGGTACGACACTCCCGGGACCGGGATGTTCGCGGCCGACGTACTCGGGCCGACCGTGGATCGGTTGGCCGAGCTCGCGGATGGTGGGCGGGCGCTGGAGTTCGCGATCGGCACCGGGCGGGTCGCCGTACCGCTGGCGGCGCGAGGGGTGCCGGTGAGTGGGATCGAGCTGTCCACGGCGATGCTCGCGGAACTCCGCACGAAGGCCGACGAGACCGCGATCCCCGTGGTCGTGGGCGACATGTCCGCGGTCAGGGTGCCGGGCGAGTTCAGCCTGGTTTACCTGGTCTACAACACGATCTCCAACCTGCTCACCCAGGAAGAGCAGGTCGCCTGCTTCCGCAACGCCGCCCGCCACCTCTCCCCCGGCGGCCGCTTCGTCATCGAACTCTGGGTCCCCGAACTCCGCCGCCTCCCACCCGGCACCCCGGCCACCGTCGGCATCGCGGACCCCGGCTACATCCTCCTGGACACGTACGACGTACTGAAACAACACGTCGTCTCCCACCACTTCCACTTCGGCGAAGGAACCCAGGCCGAGCTCTTCCGCTCCCCCCACCGCTACATCTGGCCGGCCGAACTGGACCTGATGGCCCAACTCGCCGGCTTCACCCTGGAGTCCCGCCACGCCGACTGGTCGAGCACGGCGTTCACCGCCGACTCCCCCTCGCACGTTTCCGTCTTCCGCCTCGCCACGACGTAGAGGACGCTGGTAGCTGTGGCTACCGACCCGCTGTTCACGCGTTTGGCTCCCGTTCTCAACGTGTCCGATCTTGCGGCCGAGCGCGCCTTCTACGAGAAGCTCGGACTACCTGTGATCTACGAGGGATCGGAGTACCCGGACTTCATCGCGTTCGGCACGGACACGATCCATTTCGGGATCCAGCAGGCGGAGGCGGAGAACGATCCGCCGAGTGTGCTCACCTGGCAGATCGCGGTGTCCGACGTGGACGCGGCGATCGCCCGCTGCAAGGAGGCCGGCCTCGACTTCGAACTCGAGCAGAACGACCCTGCTCCGGGGTGGACCTATCGCCGCCTCCTGCTCCGTACTCCGAGTGGGTATCGCCTCGCTCTCGAGGGTGAGTCCGAGTAGCTGTTCGGTGGGTGAGATCACTCCTCCGGGGGTTTGTGAAATCTTTCACGAGCCCTTAGCGTTGAAGTTAACATGAAGTCGGAGAACCACTCAGGGAGAGTGAACCGCATGACAGCCCAGGTGCCGCACATCCTCGTCGTCGGAGGCGGTTACGTCGGGATGTACACCGCGTACGGCCTGCGCCGCGCCGCCCGTAAGGGCCGGATCCGCGTGACCGTGGTCGACCCGCGGTCGGTGATGACCTACCAGCCGTTCCTGCCCGAAGCGGCGGCCGGATCGGTGGAGCCGCGGCACGTCGTCGTACCGCTGCGCAAGACCCTCAAGGGCTGCCGGGTGGTGACCGGCCGCGTGACCGGCATCGACCACGCGCACAAGGTCGCCAAGGTGATGCCCGAGGAGGGCCCGGAGTACGAGCTCGCCTACGACCAGATCGTCGTCGCGCTCGGCTCGATCGCCCGTACCCTGCCGATCCCCGGCCTGGCCGACGAGGCCACCGGGTTCAAGAACGTCGAGGAAGCGATCGCGCTGCGCAACAAGGTCCTGGACCGGCTCGACGTCGCGTCGTCGCAGCCCGACCCGGCGCTGCGCAAGTCCGCGCTGACGTTCGTCTTCATCGGCGGCGGGTACGCCGGTGTCGAGGCGTTCGCCGAGCTCGAGGACATGGCCCGCTACGCCACCCGCTACTACGACAACATCAAGCCCGAGGACATGCGCTGGGTCCTGGTCGAGGCCACCGGACGGATCCTGCCCGAGGTCGGTGAAGACCTGGGCAAGTACACCGTGGACGAGCTCCGCAAGCGCAATATGGACATCAAGCTCGAGACCCGGCTGGAGTCCTGCGAGAAGGGCCACGTGATCCTCAGCGACGGCGAGGAGTTCGACGCCGACACGATCGTCTGGACCGCCGGCGTGAAGGCGAACCCGGCGCTCGCCGCGACCGACTTCCCGCTGGACGAGAAGGGCCGGATCAAGACCCTGCCGAACCTGCGGATCGAGGGCCTCGACGACGCCTGGACCGCCGGCGACAACGCCGCCGTACCGGACCTGACCAGCGAGACCGGCGCCTTCTGCGCCCCGAACGCGCAGCACGCCGTCCGCCAGGCACACCAGCTCGCCGCGAACATCCTCCGGGTGGTCGACGGTCAGCCGCCGCAGGACTACCGGCACAAGTACGTCGGCTCGGTCGCGAGCCTCGGTCTGCACAAGGGCGTCGCCCAGCTGTACGGCGTGAAGGTGAAGGGCTGGCTGGCCTGGTTCCTGCACCGGACGTACCACGTGTCCCGCGTCCCGACCTTCAACCGGAAGGCCCGCGTCATCCTCGACTGGACGCTGGCGCTGTTCTTCCGCCGCGAGGTCACCAGCCTCGGCAGCCTGCAGACTCCGAACGAGGAGTTCCGCCGGGCCACGCAGTCGTAAACAGTCGTAAACCTGATCGGCCGGCCCTCGACTCGCCGGGGGCCGGCCTTCTTCATTCGTTCAGCAGATCCGCGTCGTGCACCAGCAACGCGATCTGGACGCGGTTGTTCAGGTCGAGCTTGGTGAGGATGCGGGACACGTGGGTCTTCACGGTCGGCACGCTGAGGTAGAGCGTCGCGCTGATCTCGGCGTTCGACTTTCCCTCCCCCACGGCGACGGCGATCTCGCGTTCGCGGTCGTTCAGGTCCTTGAGCCTGGCGACGGCCTTGGCCTTCCGGCTGTCCGTGCCGGAGTCGGCGACACGGGTGATGAGACGCTTGGTGACGGCCGGCGAGAGGACTGGCTGGCCGGCCGCGACCCGGCGTACCGACTCGACGATCTCGCCCGGCGGGGTGTCCTTCAGGACGAAGCCTGCCGCGCCGGCGCGGAGCGCCCGGAGTACGTGCTCGTCGGCGTCGAACGTGGTCAGGATGACGACCTCGGGCGCGCCCGGACGGCGCCGTACCGTCTCGGTCGCGGTCAGGCCGTCGGTGCCGGGCATCCGGATGTCCATCAGGATCACGTCCGGCGCGAGCCGATCGATCAGCGTCTGTACGCCGGAACCGTCGCCGGCCTCGCCGACCACGCGAATGTCCTGCGCGCCACCCAGCATCAACTTCAGCCCGGCCCGCAACAACGGATCGTCGTCGACGATCAGCACCCGAATGGTCATGCGGGCCACGGTAGCCAGGCGTAGAGGCGGAAGTCGCCTTCGGGGGTGCGGCCGTGTTCGATCCGGCCTTCGACCAGGGCGGCGCGTTCGCTCAGTCCCTTCAAACCTTGGCCATCTCCTCGTCTGCGGTTGGGCGCCGGGTTGCGCAGCTCCACCGACAATCCGTTGCCGGGGGCACCGGTCACGCTGATCGTCACCGGTTCGCCGGGAGCGTGCTTGACCGCGTTCGTGAGGCCTTCCTGGACGATGCGGTACGCCGTACGCCCGACGTGCTCGGGCATCGCGCCGGGTGCGTCGAGGGTCAGGTCGACGGGGATGCCGGCCTCGCGGGAGCCGTCGATGAGTGCGGGCAGGTCGGAGAACGCCGGCTGCGGGAGTTCGCCGACAGGCGCTCGCAGTACGCCGATGACCTCGCGGAGATCCTGCAGCGCCTGGTGCGCGCTCGCCCGGATGATCTCGGCGGCGCCGGCGACCTCGTCAGCGGACGCGTCCTGGCGGTACGCGAGCGCACCGGCGTGCACACTGAGCAGGGACAGCCGATGCCCGAGTACGTCGTGCATCTCGCGGGCGATCTCCTCGCGGGCGCGGAGCTGGCCGCGCTCGGCCTCGAGTCGCGCGACCGCCTCGGCGCGATCGGCGCGGTCGCGCAACGTCTGCAGGAGCTGGCGGCGGGATCGGACGTAGAGGCCCCAGCCGGCCACTGCGACGTACACGGAGATCGCTGCGATCACGACGGCCGTGGGATCGTCCGGCTTGTCCCTGATCTGGACGTAGACGGCCAGGCTGATCGCGTTCACGCCGAAGACCAGCACGGTCGTCCGCAGCGGCCGATGGATCGCCACGGTGAGGATCAGGATCAGGGCGGCCACCCCGGCGGTGTCCGAGAAGGTCGAGACGGCGGCGCCGATGATCGCCAGTTGGAGCGGCCAGCGGCGGCGGAACCAGAGCGTGAGGCAGAGCGCCATTCCGACGTAGAAGTCGATCGCGAGGAGGCCGGGGCTGATCGGGTCTTTGCTGCCCTCGTCGTACAGCAGGAACCCTGCGAAGACCGCGACGACGAAGACGATGCTGTCCACGATCCAGTCGCGCGTACTCCGCCGGAAGAGCTCCTTCATGGTTCGAATGTAGCGGCGCGTAAGCGTTCTCCGGCGGCTTGACGGCCGTCCGGATACCGAAGTCGCTTTCTTGCGGTACTTAGGTCAACGGTAGGTTGCCGGGCATGAGTCAGCTCGCTGTCACCGTCATCGGCCCGGACCGCCCGGGCATCATCGCGGACGTCACCGGGGCCCTGGTCGGTACCGGGGTCAACCTCGAGGACACCACCATGACGCTGCTGCGCGGCCATTTCGCGATGATGATCGTCTGCGCCGGGCCGATCGACGAGGTCGAGTCGGCGCTGGAGCCGCTGCAGGGCGAGCTGGTCATCACGGTGCGGACGATGGGTCCCGAGCACGAACACGCGCCGATCGGTGCGCCGTACATGCTGAGCGTGCACGGCGCCGACCGGCCGGGGATCGTGGCGGCGGTGACGCGGATGATCGCCGCGGCCGGCGGGACGATCACGGACCTGGCGACGCGGCTGAGCGGCGGGCTGTACGTGCTGACCGCCGAGGTCGAGCTGCCGCCGTCTGCCGAGCTGGAGATGCTGGACCGCGCGCTCGAGATCACCGCCGAGGAGCTCGGCGTCGGCGTCACCCTGCGCCCGGCGGAGAGCGACGACCTGTGATCTCCTCCTGGTCACCCAAGCTGCTGGATGTCGAAGGCCAGGTCCTGGAGGTCGTCCGCGCTCCGCATCCTGTGCTGGCCACTGAGGGCGCTTCGGTGGATCCGCTCGATCCTTCGATGATTCAGTTGGCGGCGGATCTGGTGGCGACTATGCGGGTCTCTCCCGGGTGCGTCGGGCTGGCGGCGCCGCAGGTTGGTGTGGCGGCGCAGATGTTCTCGCTGGATGTGAGCGGTCACCCGAAAACCCGCACGTGTCACGGTGTCTTCGTTCTCTGCAACGCGGTCGTGGTCGAGGCTTCTCGGAATGAGAAGGCTCGTGAGGGGTGCATGTCCGTCCCGGACTTCACCGGCGACGTCAAACGGGCGACCCGGCTGACCGTTCGCGGCGTACTGCCTGGGACTACGGATTCTGTCACCATCACGACCGACGCCTTCGAGGCTCGGGCGCTCCAGCACGAGATCGACCACTGCAACGGCAAACTCTTCCTCGACCGCGTCGCCGGCGCCCACGCCGTCTACCCGCGGAAGAACTACCAATAGCTTGTACCCTCAGTCCGAAGCCCGGGTGGCGGAACGGCAGACGCAGCGAGCTTAAACCTCGCGGCCCTAACAGGCATACGGGTTCGAATCCCGTCCCGGGCACAGGACACGTGGTTGCGGCGAATGCCGTCAGCCCCGCGGCCTACGCAGGCGCTCCGTTCGTCGCTCCGCTCCTCACCGCGCCAGCTACGCCCGCTCCCCACCCACCCCCGGGCTTATCGCCCGGAGCATCCTTTCCCGCTATCGCGGGGGTTTGTCGGCTATCGCCGACGACCTGCCGGCTGCCGCCGGCGAGTGCGCGCTACCGCGCGATCGACCACTCCCACCCCGACCCCAGGCCGTATTGTGCAGCCTTGCCCGCCCTGCGCCGTTCCGTGCCGTTCCGAGCACAGGCCACGTGGTGGCGGCGACTGCAGTCAGCCCACGCGGGCTACGCAGCCGCTCCGCTCCTCACCCGCGGCCGCTACGCAGCTCCACCCACCCCTGAGGTGTATCGAGGTTGTTGGACAGGTGCTCTGGAGCGAGGAGGATCTGTTTATGACCGAGAAGCGTCGGCGGTTTAGTGCGCAGTTTCGGGCAGAGGCTGTGCAGTTGGTGGTT
>NZ_SZPZ01000006.1 GCF_005233875.1 Kribbella jiaozuonensis
GGAGTAGATCGCGGCGGGTGACGGTGTCGCCGCTGTTGGTGGTGATCCAGGCAAGGACGGCGCGGGCGTTGTCGCGTTCGGTGTGGTTGCTGCCTCCCATGAGGTCGTAGACGGCTAGGGCGTGGTCGAGGTAGTAGCGGCCGACCTGTTCGGCGGCGGCCATCGTGTCGGCGCTGATGGGCTGTCCGTAGCCCGTCTCGTAGGTCCCGGCGACGTGCAGCAGGGCAGCGACCCGCACGATTGCCCCGGCGAGCTTGGAAGCCCAATCGGTGATCGCAGCGAGCTGACCAGTGACCGGATGCAGGCGCGGTTCCAGCCACCGCATGAAGTCCAGGAGGATTGCGTACGCGTCGGGGTCCAGGTCGAGCCGGTACGGCTCGTCGCGTTCGGCCAGCGTCAGCACGAGCCCTTTGAGGTGGGCCGAATAGGCGGCCTCGATCTCCTCGGGTACCGGATCGGGTTCCTGGTTCCGCTCGCCGACCGTGTTCTGAGGCAGGCTGTACAGGATTCGCGCCAGCACGCCCCGGTCACGGAAACCGGGCTGATTCGCCAAGCCTGCAAGCGATCCCGGCTGTGTCGTGACTCCAAGCGTCAGCGCGGGCCGGTCGATCGACTCGGACTCGCGGCCTTTGCGGTCGACCTGAATCTTGTCGCCCGCGTGGCCTTTGAGGAACACACCGAGATTGGCAGCGGCTGAGTAGCGGGTGCCGGTGAGGGTGGCGAACACGTCGCCCTCGGCCGACAGGACAGCGATCCGGCCGCCCTGCTTGGCTAGCAGCGAGACACACGATTCCGGGGTCACGTCATCGGTCATCAGCCGGGGCAGCTCGGGGACCACGATCGCGGCGGCTTCCTTCGCGGCCTGGGTCGCGTCGGCCAGCGCGTCGTGCGGATTCGCTCCCGGCTTTTCCGCCTTGCGGGCCAGATCCTCAGCGCGGGCATGAGCAATCCGAGATGCCAACTCGGCTTCGGTCCGTCGATCAGCCAGCAGCTCCGCTAGCGCTGTCTCGGCGTCGGTCAGCGGCTCGGTCATCGCGCGGAACACTGGTGACTTGCGTGACCCCGGCGGCAACGCCGTGACCGTGTACACGTTGACCTGCTCAACCCACGACCGGTTTACGCGCACGAGCACCTTGCCCCCGGCCGCCGTCGACAGGCACGCAAGACCCACCGACGCCGCAAGATCCACAGGCGTCTGGGTAGCTTCTGCCACCGCCTCCACGGCGTCGCGCACCCATACCGGGAACGCAGCGACCGGGAACGCGCGCTTGATCCGGTCAGTCGTAAGCGGCACCGGCGAGTTATCCCAAACTGGTCCCTGCGATGTACGCGGTACGACAACCCCGGGCCGGATTGGAGTGGGTGCCCACGGATCGGTGTCGGGGTAGTCGGGCAGATCGTCGGGTGGCTCGGTCAGTGGTGGCAGCCAGTCCGGCGCGGGTTGGTGGGCGCTCATGCTGCGGCGATCCCTTCGTCGCGGAATCCGCCGGTAATGGCGGCTCGGATCTCGCGCTCGGTCTGTGCGGCTTGGTGTCCTACCTCGGTGAGGGCTGCGACGGCAGCGGCTTGGTCGATGGCACCGGCCGCGACCATCCGCGCGACGCCTCTGGATGCGCCGTAGAGCGTGGTTCGCCGTTTGCCCTTGGGTGCGTGCCGGACGGTGTCGAGAATCGAGCTGAGCAAGGCGTCCGGGTGGGAGATGCCCCCGGCCGCGAGGGGCATGGGATTTTGGCCGGCATAACTCGTCAGGGCGGCCGGTGGCGGCTGGCAGGCGTCGATCAGGGCGGGGGGCATCTCCACCAGGTCGGCGGGCTGACCCCACACGTATGGGCGGTGGGTGCGGTGATGGATCGAGGGCGGGAAGACGAGGTATCCGCCGTCTGCCTTGATGTCGATGCCGGGCCGGTTCGGCATGGGGCGTGATGCGATGTGCTGGCCGGGGTGGCGGTAGTACAGGTGCAGCCCGCCGGACCCGGTGTGGACGTGCAGCGTGCGCGGCACGAGCTGGTCAGCCATCAGCGCAGACAGGCTGTGACCTCCACCGTGGGCGGGGTCAACGTCCACGCCGACGAGGCCGGACACCGTGCCAGTGCGGATAGCGAGCTGCCCGCCGGGGACGGCCGCGATGATGGCGGCGAGCCGGTCAGCGTTGGTGGTCGCGGCGTAGAAGCCATGGCAGGTCAGATGACCGCAGGTGGCCGGGTCGTGGTCGGTAGCGAGTCGACAGGTTTCGCAGTTGGCTACGGGGCGCTTGGAGCGCCCGAGCACGAACACCGGCCATCCACGTTCGGCGGCGTCCAGAGCGGCGGGCAGCAGGCCGTTCATCGGTGTCTCCGTTCTCGAGTCGGCTAGGCGGCGTACGCGTAGTTGGTGGCATCGATGCAGTCCACGCATCGCCCCTCAGAGGTGGGAATGCAGTAGGTCTGCTCCCGGCCGCACTGCCCGCAGGTGCGACGTGCTGTCATGGCCTTGTCCAGCGCGTTCAGCACGGCCGGGGACGGCGTCCGCGACGACTTGGCGAGGTCGAGCCGGTAGAGCCAGGCCCAGCGCTGTCCGTTGCGCCACACCAGCAGCGCGTACGGTTCGTGACCGCCGGGACACATGCGCATCGCGCGGAGCTGACGGCGGGTGGCCAGACCGCCGGGTGCCCACCGGAACTTGAACACCGGCGTCCCGTGAAGATCCCAGCCGAGAGCCTGTTGGCCGTTCCACAGCTCGATCCAGCGCGACGCGGCGGGGTGCAGAACGGCTCGGTCGATCGGTTGTGCGGTCATCGTGGTTCCCTCCTGCGGTCAGTGGGTCTTGTGGCGGTTGAGGAACTTGGTCCCGGTGCGTTCGCGGCGGCCGGTCCCCTTGCAGCGCTTGCAGTTGCGAAACGCCTTACGGCTAGGCGATCTGGACTTGCCCGAGCCGTTGCAGCGCCCGCAGTTGGCGTAGGGCCAGATCCGGCAGGTGGCTAGGTAGGCGGCGGTCAGCAGCACGAGCGCAGCGACCGCGGAGGTCACCAGCGCCACGGACCGCATCGGGCCGGTCGGCAGCTCGGGAAGGTGTGGCAGCGGCGGGAGGGTCGGCGACGGGTGTGGGGAAGGTGCCGGGACGGCGATCACGACATATCACTTTCTGTAGTCGAATGAGGGTGTGACGGGCCAGGGCGGGCGCTGTGCTGGCGTCCGGCCGATGATTGTTCGGTTGGAGTTAGGGAGGTGGTTAGGTCGGCGGTTTCGGGTTAGGTCTGTAACTCCGGGCGGGATCTCAGGTAATCCGGCTCTGACCTGCGGGAAGTTAGCGAGTTAGCCGGGTTAGGTGGCGGTCCGGATACCCGCCCAGAGCGGCTGAATCGTGGGTATCCGGACCCGTGGCGAGGACCTAACTCGCAGCCTCGTCCCCATCGTCTGCGGTCGCCTCGGCGTCGCTGGCTGCCTGCTCGCGCTGGACGATTGCCTCACGCACGGTAGTCGGATCGATGGGGTAGCGGTTCCCGGTCGACGGGACCTTGATGCCGTACTCGTCGGCCAGCAGCTCGCGCAGCGCCTTGCCGGTCAGCCCCTGGTACGGGAGCCAGGTCGGCGCGTGCCGCTTGAGCAGCGCAGGCAGATCAGCGCTGTTGACCGGCTCGTCACCGAGGACGGCGTCCAGGTCGGCCAGCAGGTCGCGGCTCTCGGGTGCTGCGAGCTGCGTGGTCTGGACGGTCTTACCGAGCTTGGCGATCGCGTCCAGCGACCGCTTGATCAGCGGGGTCACTTGGTCATTGCCCTTGGCAACGTCGAGGTAGTACCACTGCAAGATCTCCGAGCGCTCGCCGGAGAATCCCTTCACCACAGCGGTTCCACGGTCGGTGCCGGGGATCAGCTCGGTTGCCCGGTGACCGGCCGCGTACGCGCCCTGACCCAAGAGTGCGTCGTTGGCGACGTGGTCGCCGACCGCGAACGCGATCCCGTTGGAACAGTTGCGGGTGATGTCGCGTGGCATCGAATCCTTGGTCGGTGCCTGCGTCGAGATGACCATGTGAATGCCGCGCTTGCGGCCTAGCTTCACGATCTCGATCAGCAGCTTGGAGATCTCCTTGCCGTACGTCTCGTGCGTGATCGCCACGTGCGCTTCTTCGAGCAGGCAGACCAGCGGGTGCAGACCGACACCGGCAGACGCGAGTTCACGAGTCACGGCGGGAGTCTCGAAGTTCACCAGCAACTGACCGCGCCGCTGGACCTCTTCGTGAACGTTCACGAGCTGGTCACGGATGGCTTTCAGTGAATCGTCATCCGCGCCCATCACGTACGACGCGCACCGGGGCTTGAACACCTCGAAGTCGAAGTTCGTGTCCGGCACCCAGATCCGCAGCTCGGCAGTCGGGTCGAGCGCGCATCCGGCCATGAGGTCGCGGGCAGCAGTCGACTTGCCCTGACCGGGAATACCGCCGGTCATCGTGTTGCGTTCCATGATCGGCGCGAGCATCTCGTCACCGCGCAGCGTTCGGCCCGCCGGGACGCCCTTGAACACGTCCACCAGGCCACCCGACAACAACGGGTAGTCCCCGGCACCCTCGGCCAGCGCGCCCTTGTCAGCGATCCACAGGTCCAGGATTCCGGCTTCACTGCCGGTCTTGGGCCAGACCTCCTTAGACGCCCGGTGAAGACCGGTCGCGAGGTCGCCACGGCGGCGCGCGATCTTGTCCGCCGTCACGCCAGCAGGAAGCCGGACCACGGCGTGAGTGCCGCGCCCGTCGACGCGGGCAGGGGTGATGAACTGGAGCTTGAGACCGGCTTTCAGGTACTGCGTGATGGACGGAATTCGCAGCGCCTCAAGGGCTTTCGCGATGGTGGTTTCATCGATCGCCACGTCCCATTCGGCGTCGGCGGTCGTGACCAGCCACGCAGGCGGCATCGCACGGCGCTTGCCTTCACGCCATGCGCCCAGCACCAGCAGGAACGGCCCAGCGATCGACAGGCCTGTCCAGACCACCGCACCGGCGGCGATCAGGAACCCGATCAGCGCGAAGAACCCCAGCCACACGCCGGTGAACGAGCCGTGCCCGGTCGCCTTGGTCAGGATCGCGAGCAGCAGCACCAGGAACGGGACACCGATCGTCATCGCGACGGTGACCTTCAAGACGCCCCACGCCAGCTTCGGCAGGTCCATCAGGCGACGGTGACGGCGTTCCGTCGCGGCCTCCTTGCGGTCGGTCCACTCCTTCAGCTCGTCGCGGTCGCCCGCCAGCTCGGCGGCCTTGATCATCCGCCGGTACGTGCCCTGCGTCGAGGCGTCCCAGGCCCGCTTCAGCCAGGACTCGACACCTTGCACGACGGTGAATCCCTCGCGCAGCACGGCTTTTCCGGCGGTCTTGGTGCGGTCGTGGGTGCCGACCCGGACCACGACGCGGGTCGCGACCTGCGTCCCGGCCACGGCCTTGCGTACGGCGACCACGCCACGGTTGGCGCTACGTCGGTCCAGCTCGGCGGACTCCTCTTCGGTGAGGATTTCGCCTTCGGCGACCTCAGCCTCGATCACGTCCGCGTCAGTGATCTCGTCGGCGGGCAGGTCGACGCGTTCGGCTGGTGTGAACACGATCCCGCCGTCCAGCTCGCTGCCGTCGTCGTTGTTGTCGGGGTAGAGCTTGTGCACGTTGTCCATGAACCTGCCTCCGGCTCTGGGTTACGCCGCCGACCGGACAGCGTCCGGCACAGTGACGTGGATGGTCTGAGAGGGCGTGGTGGGCAGCTCGGCGCGGACGGTGGCCGCGACCTTTGCGGACAGCCCTGCCGAACAGCCGGTGGTGTGACGTGCCCACGCCGGGGTGATCTCGTCCGGCATGCCGCCGGTGTCGATCGCGGCCAGGGCGTCAGCCACGTAGTCAGCCAGGAACTTGCGGCCGGTCGTCGTCGTGGTCTTGCTGCTCTTGGCGGCCTTGGAAGCCGTTGTGCGGGGACGCTTCGGCTTCGACGGTGCTTTGTCAGCGGCGGGGGGCATCTCGTCTCCTGTAGCCGTTTCCGGGCCGCTCGGGGCTGCTGGCAGCTCAGCCGCCGGTGCCGCGTTGACCGGGGAGGGAGATGCCCCCGCCTCCTCGATCTGGACAGCCGCGGTTGTCCCGGCCGCTTGGGCGGCCTGCTGCTCAGCTCGAAGGACTGCTTCGGTCAGCCGGTCTCGCAGAACTGGTGCGGTTTCGGCAGCGCAGAACACCAGCAGAGGCGGAACCGAGTGCAGCACGACCCCGGCTACGTCTGCGTGCAGGAACGACTGCCACGTGTTCATCGCATAGGTCGCCACGAACGCGAACCGCTTGGTCCGGCCGATCCACTTGGTGTGGTCGGTGACCTGATAGCGGGCGGTGATCTGCTCGGCGCGCAACACGGCGATCAGGACCAGCGACACCATCGGGTCGAGCAGCCACGCAGCGATCCACGGGAGCGACCCGAACGACGCGCCCTGTGCGGCGAATGCCTGAACGTTGACCATCGTGAAGGCCAGACCGAGCACGATCCCGACCCACATCGAGACGTCAACCTGAGTGCGGATCGACTCCACCCGCAGCGCCACCACGTCCGGGTGCGTCGACAGCGCTCGCACCTGCGACGCCTCCGCCGCCGACGCCCGCAACCGCTCCACACCAGACCCCTGGATTTTTGCCGGCATAACCCCACCGGTCTGCTCGGGTGTGCTCATCGCGCCTCGCCTCCATTGAGGTGGTTGGCGACCCAGCCGCCCGCGTGGGGCAGGGTGTCCGTGGTGTGCATGAGGTGGTCGCCGTGCCAGACGATCCACGCCGTTCCCAGCGCCGTACGGGGCGAGACGACCTGGACGAGGTCGTAGCCCGCGAGCTTCCACCAGCCCAGATCGATCTTCACGAGATCGGACACGGGCAGCTCGGCAATCTGCGCGGTCATGCGACGTCCACCGCTTCCGGGTCGCGGTCGGCCAGGTCGCGGGCGACCTTCAAGACCTGGTGCTCCGCGCGGCGGACCCGGCGCCGGTCCAGGTCCGAGGCGGCCGGGCCCGCGTTGATGTAGGCGATCTCCGCGTCCAGGAGCTCCAGGTCAGCCGCGATCAGCGGCCACTCGTCACGCTCGATCTTGGCCAGCTCGGCCGGGGTCGGCTCCTCGCCACTGAGGGGCGAAAGGTAGATGATGTTCACGGGTTGTGCTCCTTCTAGCGAATGGTTTTGTGCGGCCCAGACGCCTCGGCGGTTGCACCCGCCGGGGCGTCGCTATGAGGTCGTACTCAGGGAGTCGAATACAGCGCCCACTGCTGTATAGCTTTACAGCAGTTGCGCTGTATTGCAAGACTGGGTTGGTCGGCATGTCTCAACTGTGCTGCGAGGCCGACTCGTGATGAACTGACCAGCGGTACGGGTTACCGAGGGCCTGCCGGAGTCCGAGCGGAGGTGCGGAGCGATGAGTCGAGGGCAAACCCTGACTGGCGCGAAGGGTTCCGCCGACGTGCCCGAACTTGGGGTCGTGTCCGGGTACCTGTTCAAGCTCATGCGGGGTGCCATTGGATGCACTCAGGTGGACCTCGCCGAGCGCCTCGGTGTGGACGACAACACGATTCAGGGCTGGGAGAGCGGCAGGAGGCCGCTATCGGCTCTGCGGGCCGTCGACGTCTCCCGCCTCGGTCAGCGGATGATGATGCTCGGGGCACCGGCTGTCGCCACGGCCATGCTGCCCTCGGCAATCGAGGCGGATGGGTTCCTGACGACGGCGATTCGAGCTGGTAGCGCAGAGATCCCCCTGTGGGAAAACCCGTTGGCCAGCAGCGTTCACCGGCGAAGCTTCGTATCGCTCGTCACGTGGCCATTTACCGGGGTGGTGCCCTCGACTGTTAGGCATCTGCCCGTGCCCAGGGGGCGCGGCCCCGTTGCTGACCGGCCCCAGCTCTCCAAAACAATGCAGCGACAGTTCTTCGATCAGATGCTCACATCGGCTGAGGTTGCCGGAAATCGCGAAACCCTCCTGAGGCGGCAGGCGACATATATGCTGGCGTTTGATGAGCGCAAAGAGTCCGCGCAATGGCTCACGCGGGAACATCGGCGAACCGCAGCACGTTCTATTGATGAGCGAGACCTGCCGTCCGGAATCCTTAGTCGGACAGCCTCACTTGCAATTGCTCGGCAAGGAGATCTTGATCCAGTCCGCCATTTCATTCAGGGCACGCTTTCAGACAATGATCAGACGCTTGCGAGCCTGACCTATTGGGCATACTGGCTAGGTGAGATACCGGACACCTACGCCGACGATGGAGAAATGGTTCAGTTTGGTGCGAACACCTGGTCCGGCCGCCGCTTGATCGAACACCTGATTACCCATCTGCATGATCCGCGAAATGCAGAAATGAACATTCACAGCCTGCTGTGTCTAGTGATGGCCAGGAAGGAACTGCTTGAGTCCGATTCGGATTTGCGTCAGCGAACCATGCTGGCGATCGAGAGTGCGGATACCGCCGAGCTTGGGCGTCATGCGCGTACTGAGTTGGCTAACCTACGCTTCGCGACGCAGCTCGCAGGGCGCTAAATGAGGGAGCATGCGATGAGTGATGAGCAGAACAAAAAGGAAGCGGCTGCCGTCGCAGCTTTCGCCTTCGAAATGGGCGTTCTCAAGCGTCAACGGCGGTCCGGATGGTGGCATGCCGGTGTCCGTGATCCCGAATCGATCGCAGAGCACAGCCTGCGCGTCGCGCAATTGGCTGGCCTGATTGCGGCGGCGGAAGGTGGTGACCCTGCGAAGGCCGCCTACATGGGCCTTTGGCACGATTCGCAGGAGACGCGGATCGGGGATATCCCGCATAGTGCTCGACCGTACGTGGACGCAAAGCCGAACGTTGATATCACCAAAGATCAGGTCGCCGGGATGGCTGAGCCGATCGCGGACTCTGTTATCAAAGCAGTCGAAGAATACGAGGACAAAGCGTCTCTAGAGGCGATCTGCGCTCGGGATGCTGACAAGCTCGAATGCCTCATTCAGGCGGTCGAGTATCGCGACCTCGGAGTTCAGCGCGTTCAAAGCTGGATCGACACGTCTTACGCCTCCCTCAAGACGGACACGGCTCGGCGGGTGGCAGATGAGGCGCTGGCGATTTCCCCACTCAGTTGGCGCGAGAAGTGACCATGACCGACGAAGGGACGAACTTGCCGACTGACTGGTGGATGACAGACGACGTGGCAACCTTCCTCGGCGTCTCCGATTCAACCGTGCGGTCCTACGTTGCTCGTCAGCAGATCCCAGCTCCGGATCGAATGTTCGGCCGGTCGCCGGGATGGAAGCCCAAGACGATCCAGACCTGGCATGCGTCCAGGCCGCGCAAGTCGCGGCCTGCGGGCTGAACGACTCGTTTGATGGGACTTTCAATAATCATCGGATGGGGGCATAATGCAGCCCTCAGTTCCGGCATCAAGCGCTTCTCTGAAAGGAATAGCTGGTAATGGCTCCTCCTCGGGCATTCGTTAGTTTCGAGATGGAAGACAAATGGGCGCGGGATTTTCTCTCTCAGCACGCCAAGGACAAGAATAATGCCATAGAGTTTGTGGACTATTCGGTTAAGAATCCATGGGACAACTCATGGAAGACAAATTGCAAAATCCGAATCGGACAGACTAAGGGCACGATTGTTCTGATCGGGCCAACAACGTATCAGTCGGAAGCTGTGCTGTGGGAGATTGCGGAGACTGCGCGGCAGGGCAATTATGCTTTCGGGATCCAAATCAATAAAGACAAAACTCACACTATTCCCGCGGGCTTGGGTCCCGAGAATGTGATCCGTTGGGACTTCGCGCAGATCGTAAAGTGGCTCAATACCTGGGTGTGAGCGCAATGAACTATATTGATCGACTGGCAGAAGGTATCCGTTCCAAGATCCCTTCGAAAAGGCTTCCGGATGAGGATGCTTCGGATTTGTTCCGAATGTACGCAGTTCTCCTCCTTGCCAAGGGGGTCAGTGTGACCGCCTCAGACGTACATAACGCGTGGGTTGCGTGGATGTTGGAGACGGATGACTCGCATGAATCCCTCGTTCCCTACGAGGATCTTGCGCCGAGTGTTGCCGCTCAGGATGAGCCTTATGTTGAGGCGATTAAGGCGACGGCTCGCGAACAGGGGAAAGACGATGGCGACGCCGTCGAGCTTCGATGACGACCTGTTTCCCAAGGGTGTGCCCGTAGAGGAAGCGGAGCGGCAACGACTCTTCGAGCTCTACAAGATTATGGTGGCCAGCTCTGAGGCTTTAGTGGGCCGTCGTCAAGGAGTAAATACTTTCTTCTTGACAATTAACGGCGCGCTGCTGACGGCTATCGGATTGCTGTTGAGCAATGGAAAGGATCCTCGATTACAAGCTGCAGGCATTGTTGTTCTCGCAATCACGGGTTGCATCCTTTCGCTAGCATGGACCAGTCTCATTTTATCTTTTGGGCAATTGAATAAGGGGAAGTTCGCAGTCATAAATCGTATTGAAGAAGATCTTCCGGCTGCGATCTTCCTTGCGGAATGGAAGGCACTCGGTGAGGGGAGGAAGCCGAGCATCTACCGGACATTCACCTCGCGCGAGGTTTGGGTTCCGAAGGTCTTTCTCTTCGTCTATGCGTTGACTGCCCTGTTGGCGGTGCTGATCGCGGTCGGCCTCTGGAAGCCCAAGTGAGAGCAGTCGAGGCTCGCAGTGCGGAACCAGTGCGGAGCCCCCGGCACCGAGAGGTTTCTGCGCAGGTCAGAGCGAGGGCATCACCCCTCTGTAAATCTGTCGGCGTATGCCTACGCAGGTTCGAACCCTGCACCCGCCACACGCGAGAAAAGAGCCCCTGACCTGCGGAAACGCAGACCAGGGGCTCTCGTGTTGTGTCCGGTGGTGTCCGGCCGCGTCCGGTGATCTACGGCTGTCCTTGCCCTATTCCTGCCCTAGCTAGAGGCCTCCTCCAACGCCGTCGCTGCCATGAGGACCCGGAGGGCAGTCTGGGCCTGGCCCTCGATGCAGCCCGCGTAGACCTCCAAGACGACCTTTGGCGGAGTTGCCCGCCCACTCCGAGACCTGCGTTGCAGTCACGCCGCCGTTGAGTTGGAAGGTGATGCCGGCGTGCCGAAGGTCGTACGGCCGGGCCGCGAGCTTCTTGGCGACCTGATCGTCGGTCAGGACCTTGTGGCGAGCCTTGGCCCCCACTCGGCTCACGGTGTTGGGGTGCACCGGCTTGCAGTAGGCCACGGGGACCGGGCGGCCGAAGCGTCCCGTGCGGGTGACGAACAGGTGGCCGTCCGGCCCAGCACCGAAGAGTTCGACGTGCCGCCTGAGCACCTGGACGAGTTCTGGATCCGCCGGAACTCGCCGGGTGGTGTTGTCGGGTCGGTGCTTGAGCGAACGCTCCTGTCGTACGGAGCCGTCATCGCTCCAGCGAGCGCCCGTCTGCTGTGTAGAGCCGTCGAGCAACAGCTCGCCCCAACCTTCATCCGGAAGGTCGATGAGATTGTCCAGGCTCAGGTGCCTGGCTTCTGCGGGCCGCATCATCGCGTAGTAGAGGCAGGCGAAGTACGCCTCCAGCCATGGGCAGAAATCACGGATCTCAGCCAGTAGCCGCTTGACGGTACTTCGGTTGGGCAGCTGACGCGGGTCGATTCGGACGCTGCTCCGCGGTGATTCCCACTGGATCGTGTCGAGCGGATTGGCAGGCAGCAGACCGAGCGGTACGGCGTACTGAATCGCCGCGTGCAACGTCGCTCGCCGCCTGGTGATCGTCTTTGCTGCGGCCGGCTTCCCGTCGCTGCGGGTAGCTAGCTTGTCGAGCACACCGGACAGGACCTCGTTCTGTTCAAGGTCCGCCACGTCCAGTGTGTTTCCTTTCAGCCATTCGATAGCCGACTCGTACTCCGTTGGCGGGACAGCCTGCACGATCGGCACTCCATCCCGCGCGACCTTGCTGAAAGCCCAGTTGTGCAACGCCTTCCGGATGTCTGCGTCCGTAGGCCGACCATTGCCGCGACCGAGTAACATCGTTGCATGCGGCGCACCCCTGGCGTCCCGGATTGAAGACGGTGTGCGCGCAGCGCGCGAGCGAGGCTGGCAGCCCTATGTCATCCCAACGGACGCTGCGCTTCCATGGCTTGAAGGGCAGGATCTAGCCGAGGTTTCAGTCGTCAGCGGCAACCGCGGTCCCGGCGAGCCTAAGCGCACGCCGAAAGCAGACGCGGTGGCTGTGGTGCCGACCACCTTCAATACGCTCAACGCCTGGGCGAACGGCAGCGCCAACACGTATCCGCTCACGATCCTGTGCGCGGCACTCGGCTCTCGTACCCCCATCGCAGCAGTCCCGTTCGCCAAAGACGACCTAGCCGGCCACCCGGCCTGGCTAGCGTCGCTGGCTGTGCTCCGCTATGCGGGAGTGCGAGTGATCGATCCCCATGACGGCTCGGCCGCATCGCTCAAGCCTGTTGTATACGGCACAGGGGATCGAGTCGCCGACAACTTTCGATGGGACTGGGTTCTCCGCGAACTCGAACCTCTAACCCAGTATCCAGGCGATCAAGAAGTTCTTAAATTTACATTTCCCAAATGCTAATCACTCTCGGTGCTCCACAGTTGGTCGGCGGCCATAAAGATTGAGTACGGTCTCAGCCGAATCCCTGACAATTCGCGAACCATGCAAGTCGAATAGAGCACGCACCTCCTGCTCGCACCATAGGGTCTCGGGAGTGAGCGCCTGATCACGTCTTGCTGCTGCCAAACCCTCCAAAGCTCCAAGCGCCACAGCAAGACCCGGCCTGGCAAGTAGCGAAATGACGCGGTCGGCTACCGCGTTTCCTAGGGCCAAGTCTGGCAGCACACTGAGGTATGCCAGCCATTTAGAAACGTTGCGCATGACGCGAGGATCCTGATCGTGAGACAGCTGTATCAGGATGATTTCTGGCCATTCCAGCGCCGGTGCGCTGACCGCCGCGAAAAAGCAGGCCCGTGCAGCCTCGCTGCGTACTCTACTTTCTCTCGAACCAACGTCGCGCAGTGTTGCCATCTGCATTTCTTCGGGTGTTGCGATATCGAACGCTAGATAGAAGCTCCGACACGCGGCGTCGAATTGCCCCTCTGGCAGTGCGAAAAACGTATGGTCTAAGTCATGGCCTGCCCACGGGATACTCTTCGAGGTCAACTCGGACTTAACTTCAGGAGGCAGTTTAAGTGGCCAAGCATGAGACATCAGGGCATCTAGTGCATCGAGCTTCCCGTCGTTTGGTAACGCAGGATCACTCAACGCGGCCGTTAGGCGAGGCCAAAGATCTGTTCTGCCCTGGGATGCAATGAGATAGGCCGCCATCGCGAATGGCGACCAGGTATATCCCGTATAAACGCCATTTACAGCGTCTTGTCGCATGGAATCTAATGTGCTTCCGACCGTTTCGACGGCCTTGTCCAGATCTGCACTCGATGGCGGTTCGCCAAGCAGGCCTTCTATCAATGCTGCGGTGTGCTCAAGCCCATCAAGTCTAGAAAGCACCTCTTTGGGCTTCGGGGCGTCAAGCGCTGCGTACACTCGAATGCAATCAATAGCAAGAACGTCTGGCGACTGACTTGCCACCTCAACGGTTTTGGCCCATTCCGCGCGAACATCCACTGAGACAGCCGGCCAATTGATTTTCGATGCCAACCTGGCCATGGCCGAAAATATCAATTGATCCGCTGCTGATCTCGGGAAGTCGACCAATTTTAGGGTCGAGGAAGCGATGTACTCCATGTCAACTTTTCGATTTCCAGAAACGATCGCATTGGCGGTCTTGAGTGCCTTTTCAACGAGCGACCAGTCCGCCGCGCGTGACCCTTTGACCCGACCGCTCGCGTTCTGGCTGGCATACCTGATTGCTAACCCTAGGCCGCGGTCACAGTGCAGCGTCGAAATCAGATCGGCCGCGAAGTCGATCAGAGCTAGATCCGCACTAGTAACAAATTCCTGGCTGTTTCGCGTATCGATTAGTTTCTCAGCCGCGAGCTTGATGGTGGCGAACGAGCCCTGAGCTCTTAGGTTGTCAAGGAACGGGCGGAGGTGATCCTCAGAATCTCCCTGCCTGAATAGCCGGATCGCCTCTTCGTACCACTCTAGGTAATTCGGCTCGCTTGACAGTCTGACGGCAAACACGTTTCCCACTGTCTGGCGCAGCCGTGCCGTGCGAGCCATATTTCCCGTTAATTCAGCATTTAGCAGCGATGAGTACAGGAGCTGAAGCGCGGTGTCGCCACCTCCCAGGATAATGCCCTGTCTTCCCCTGGGTGAATACTTCTGTTTGAATATCTCATCGACGACTGTGGTCATCGCTGACAATGCATCTTGTACTGGGCGTGCAGCTGCATTCGGAAACGGAGCCCTCACGACTTCGGTCCACGATCGGTCGAGGTGATCTCCAGTATTTACGAGAAGGGACCGCGCATTACTGGTCGTTAGTTCAGTCAGTCGACGCTGAGAAACAGCCGCATTCCAACTGATACCTCTAGATACTGCGAAATCGTCCCAGTCGTCGTCTAGATCGGCGAGAGTCTCAACTACCTTGCTCGCAAACGCGCGTGCTTCTGACTTACGACCGGACTGCAGGGATTGAAAAGCGCATTGTTGAAGTAGAATTCCGGTCGCCAGATTACGGGAAGAGGAGCCGCCGAGGGTACTATCCTGGATAGCTGAAGCGAGTTCTGCGAGCAAGCTGACGTAAGCGTCCGGCTTGTCGAGTTCGCTGCTCGAAATCGCCGCGAGAAGAGCAGCAGCCGCCCGTTGCCCCAATGCCAGCTCGTCATCTTCCGCCTCGGCGACCAAGCGGTTAAGACCATCCAGGATGCTTACGGATTCAAGAGCCTGCCGTGCGGCGTCTGGAATCGCATATCGCTCGATGGGGGTTCCAGGCTGGTTCTCTTGCCCGTCCTCTGAGAGGTCGCGATAGGTCGCATATTCTCGCCACTTGAACTGAACCACGAGAGCAAGTAACTCTGCGCCTTTCGCGCTGTCGCTTTTGAAGTTCGGATGTGGAGCAACGTCTCCGGGTGACAGGCAAGCTACGAGCCACTCGATGTGAAGGTCGCCGCTACTGCTCGTCATCACTCAATCTCCCGGTCAGAGATGCGGGTATTCCGGGCCTGGTCTAAGAGGGCCTGCATATTTTCGACTTCAACTGTAAATAGCAAATTCGAGGAGAGGCTTGATTGAAATTCGTCTTCGGTGGCGCAGATGATGAACTGGGCGTCGTCTAGATCATAGCCCGCCGCCTGAAGGAGGCGGTGGCCGTCCTCGGTCGTTATCGGCTCGTCTGCGAAGTCCACGGCAGCCAAGATCAGAGGAGTTTCGGGATAGCTCTCCCTGGCACTTCTCATCTTGGCGAGCGTCCGCTTCTTGACCAGCGCCTGTTGAGCCGCGGAGAACGCAATCACGATCGCAGTGACGTTCGAAAGCTTCATGTTCTGCTCTTCAAGCCGAACGCATAGTGCGTCTGGGTTGACGGCCCTTGCTGTGGTCAGAAGTCTCTGACGCCACGAGCCGTCGAGAAATGGGGACGCGTAGAACAGGACCACTGGCTGCGACCGTGGCTTCCTCTCGAGTTGCGGTTGCGCTAGCTCCTCAGCGGGTTGCGCCGCGCTGCTCATCGCCGGCGCGCCTGCGCCTTGCGAGAGCGCGACCGGCCCGTTGAAGGTCGAACCCTGCAGGTTAATCGTGGGTCCGGGGCCGCTGGTTACTTGGCCTCGATCGACCCAGCGGCGTCCCAGGAGGATGAGTGCCGTCAGAGCGATCGTCGTGCCAGCTACGAACCACCACGAATGCTGCCGGACGTAGTCGAGCGGACCGGGCCACTTATCCAGGCCAGCTGCCCTATCGAGCGCGAGGCCACCCACCTGGCCGACCCAAAGAAGACCGACGGCGACGACTGCCGCCCAGAGAGCTTCCCGTCGGCCCACTTACGCTCCACAGATTCTTGTGGTGGGTGGCACTCACGGTGCCGTCGGGTAGGTAGCGTATCGGTTGAAGTGACCGAGATCACTCGCGACCCCGCCCTCATCGGGGTTCGGCTGCGAGGCCGGCCGGCTCTTGGCATCGGCCGAGCGATCTGGGCGACCGACGGGAAGCTCGCCTGACGGCGACCAGCCGGTCACTTGGAGCCAACCATGCAGCTCCGTGCGTGTCCGCGGTTCCTGACGCTCGGCCGAAGGACTGACACACCTCGAACTGGCCAGGTCAACACTGATCACGGCGACGGGGGCATCGGACCTTGCAAGGAGGAGTAGGCGCGCCCTAGCCATGCCCTGAGGGTGGCAGGAAGGGGCATTTCTGCTGGTAAGAAGGCGTTTGTGGACTGGGCTGTAAATCTGTCGGCGTATGCCTATGCAGGTTCGAACCCTGCACCCGCCGCCAGCTTCCAGCAAGCGTGACAATGGCCCTTGACCTGCGGAAACGCAGACCAGGGGCCATCGTCATGTATGGGTGTCAGTGTCCGGCTGTGTCCGCCCTCGTCCTGGCCATCGATGCAGCCCGCGTACACCTCTAACTGTATGTTGGGAAGCCACTGCTGCGTCATAGCGTAATGAAATGGCAGGAGCAGACACAGGCAAGATGCCGAATGACCAGGTTCTGCGCTGGGCGGCCGAGGCGGTTGGTGGGACGAGCGTCGTTTCGGCCGAGGGCCTGACCCGCGGCGAGCACCGCCCTTCGGGCACGTTCCGGCTGGGGATCGAAGGACCGGCGGCCCGGACCAGGGACGTGATCTTGAAGGTCCCTGTCCGGGGATGGATCGCCGCCGCGTGGGTGATCACGAACGCACGCGCGCTTCAGCTGGCCGAGACTCATCGCCTGGCCGCGCCGCGGCTGATCGCTTCGGATCTCGACGGGAAGGCGAGCGGAACCGTCGCCACCCTGGAGACCTTCCTGCCCGGCAGTGCCGGTCTCTCGCCGACGGTTTCGGTCGCCCGCCTCCGCGAAGCGGGAGCGGCCCTTGCCAGGGTCCACGCCTTCAGGCTGGATCCGCAGGACCACCTGCCATACCGGCCCCGGCCGTGCGCCGTCGACGACCGCGCCGATGAACGCCGGCGGGGCCTGATGCCGACCACACCTTTGCTGCAGCAGGCCGACGAGCGGGTCAGGTCGCACGGGATGCCGGCAGTCGCGTCGGTGTTCGTGCATGGTGACGCCTGGGGCGGCAACATGCTGTGGGAGGGTGACCGTTGCGTTGCGCTGATCGACTGGAATACAGCCGGGGCTGGTAATCCGGGCGTCGATCTCGGCAGCCTGCGGATGCAGATGACCCTTCAGTACGGCCAGGACGCGCCGTCCCATGTGTTGGAGGGCTGGGAGCGGCAGGCGGGCCGGGAGGCAGTCGGCGTGCCCTATTGGGATGCCGTGGCCGCGCTGAACACGCCGACGGTGATGGACGGTTGGGCGGGATTCGCCGACGACGGTAGCCTCCTGGGCGCCGCTGCCGTCACCGAAAGGCGCGACGCTTTCCTTCGCACCGCTCTCAGCCAGTGGTCATAAAGGTCGCTCGCTCACCTGTGGTGGTTGGGTTGGGTGGCTGGCTCACCGCCTGTGGTTGGGGTGGTGGGGATACTGGTGGTGCGGCTGGATTGGTCGTGTTGGAGGAGTTGGGTATGAGCCTCATCGGTGACCTTATTGGGTATGTCTTGTCGGCGTTCATCCTCTTGTTGATTGTGCGGATGGTGTTGGACTGGACAGGGGTGTTGGCCAACGGCCCGCAGTGGGCTGGGCGGTTGCGGGCGGTTACGCATGCTTGGACCGAGCCGGTGATTGCGCCGGTGCGGCGGCGGTTGCGGCCGGTGCGGGCCGGGGGGTTTGCGCTTGATCTGGCGTTTACGGCGGTGTTCTTCGCGGCGCTGATCTTGCGGTCGATCGCGTTCAGCTTGTAGGAGCGGCTTTGTAGAAACTTTTGCTGGTTGTGTCGGAATCGGGTCTTGGTGTTCGTAGCGTGGGTGGAGGCGGGCGTGGGGTCCGCCCTAGCTAAGGAGCAGGCATGCCTGAGTACCTCATGTACTTCAACCAGCAGTGGGTGGGTGACCACACCGAGGAGTGGTTCCGCGGGCGCGGGCCGCTGGCCAAGGCGGTTGTGGAGGACATGAAGACGGCCGGGGTGTACGTGTTCGCCGGGGGACTGGAAGAGGAGGACGGCCCGATCTACGCGGCCGACCCGACCAGTGGCGAGGTGCTGATCACCGACGGGCCGTACGTCGAGTCCAAGGAGTTCCTGGGCGGGTTCGCCGTGGTCGACGTGCCCGACGACGAGACCGCCAAGATGTGGGCGGGCAAGGTCGCGGAGGCCTGCGGTTGGCCCCACGAAGTACGCCGCTTCAAGTAGCCGAGGTTAGCGACCGTCGATCGGGACGGCTTCGTACGCCGGGATGAGTTCGCTCATGCGGGCGTCGGAGTCGCACCGGCCGCCGCCGGCGAGGTGGGAGGCCAGGTCCTCTAGGTGGATCTGGAGGCCGGCGGCGAACGCGGCGATCCAGTCCAGGCGGAGGCCGCGTTGCTCGAGCACGAGGATGGTGTCGTCCCCGTCGGCGGTCAGGACAGCATCGACGACCTGCTCGTTCGAGGCCTGCGCGCCCTTGTTCGCCACCGTGAAGTGGCGCGGTGGCTCGCAGGCCTCGACCCGGCCGGTGACGTTCGCACCGCTGGAGAAGAAGTGCGCCTGGTAGCTGCCGCCAAGCTCGAGGTCACCCTCGAAGTCGCCCAGCCACTGGGCCAGCCGGCTGGGATCGGTGAAGGCCGACCACAGATCGTCGATGCCGGCGCGGAACCGGTTCTCGATGTGCACGATTCCCTGACCGTCCGCTGAACGCAGACTTCCCAAAACCTCAGTATTGGCCACCGGTACAGACTGCCGACTTCGCGGCGGCGGCGGAAGTACCAGCGCGTGGTCGAGCGGTAACTGGCCTACATGTTGACCTGATGGCGTCGTCAACGGTTAACCGAACCGTTGTCGAGCAGGTGAAGAGTGGCAGCTCCTGCCATCGCGCCTTCAGAAAGCACAGGTCAACGGTGAAATCTCGTCATCGCTTGGCGACAGGGATGGTGGCCGCCGCGGCCGCCGCATCCCTGTGGTCCCTCCCGGCTCTCGGGTACGCCGCCGACGCGCCGGCCGGGGGTCTCGCCCTGGTCAACACGACCGAACTCGTCGGGCCCGGCATCGCGCTCAATCACGTGAAGAGCGTCGACCAGCGTGGTTGGGTCGACGCGCAGTACCTCAGCATCGATCTCGCTGACAAAGCCGTCAGCACCGACCTGCTCACCTCTGGCCCGGTCGCTTCGGGCGGCCCGCTGAGCGTTTCCGCCAACAAGGCCGGAGCGGTCGCGGGCGTCAACGGCGAGTTCTTCGACATCGGCAACAGCAACGCTGCGCTCGGTGGCGAGGTCCAGAACGGTCAGCTGATCAAGTCCGCCGACGCCGGCGGCCGCCAGCACGTCGGGGTGAGCAAGGACGGCATCGCGCAGTTGGTCGACCTGGCCGTGGACGCGACCGCGACGTTCGCCGGCACCGACCACAAGGTCCTGACCCTCAACGCTGCCAACGGTGGCGGCGTACCGGCGAACGGTCTGGTCGCCTACACCCCGGCCTGGGGCGAATACAGCCGCGCCCGCGGATTCGCCGGCGTCACCGACCTCGCCGAAGTGCTTGTCCAGAACGGCAAGGTCGTGAGCGTCAGCCCGACGGCCGGCTCCGGCCCGATCCCGGCGGACGGCTTCTACCTCGTCGGCCGCGACGCATCGGCGACCGCGCTCCGGGCGCTGCAGCCGGGCGATGCGCTGACGCTGCACTACGCACTCGCCAACGACGTTGCCAAGACGATGAAGTTCGCCCTCGGCCAGGGCGGCACGATCGTGAATAAAGGCCAGGTCGTCCCCGGCCTCGACACCTCCATCGCCCCGCGTACGGCGCTCGGCTTCAAGAACGGCGGCCGGACCCTCGTGCTCGCCACCTGGGACGGCCCGGGCGGCACCGGCAAGGGCGGTATCGGCATCGACCGTGAGGCCCAGGAACTCGCGGCCCGCGGCGTGGAGACCGCCGTCAACCTCGACGGCGGCGGCTCGACCACGATGGTCGCCCGCGCTCTCGGCGAGGACGGCGTCTCGGTCCGTAACAACCCGTCGGACGGCCAGGAGCGCAACGACCCCAACGGCGTCGGCGTCTTCGTCAGCCGGGGTGACGGCAAGGTCGACCAGCTCCTGCTGAAGCCCGGCGCAGGTCAGGCCGCGGCCGACGGCGGCATCAAGGTCTTCCCGGGAATGCACCGCCGGCTCGCCGTGAAGGCGGTCGACAACCACCTGACCCCGGTCACGCCGGACCCGAAGAAGCTGGTGTGGAAGGCGAAGGGCGGCAGCATCAAGGACGGCTCGCTCACCGCCGGATCACACGGTCCGATCACGGTCAGTACGACGTACGGCAAGACCCACGCGGCACAGCAGGTCGACGTACTCGGGCCGCTGAAGAGCCTGAAGCCGTCGACCGCCAAGTTGTCGATCGCGGACGCGACCGCGGCCGACGCCGTGAGCGTCGCCGTCACCGGCCGCGACGACCAGGGCTACACGGCGCCGGTCGACCCGCGGGACCTGAAGCTGGACTACGACCACAGCGTCGTCGACGTGCAGTCCGTCGACGGCAAGCTGAAGATCACCCCGCTCACCAACGCCGGCACGATCCTCACGATCTCGGCCGCGGGCCAGTCGGTGAAGCTGCCCATCACGGTCGGCGTGCAGACCAAGGTCCTGTACGAGTTCGACGACGACGTCCTCGCGCGATGGAACAACAACAGTACGGCGGCCACGACCCGCTCGGTCGACCCGGACGGATTGCGCATCGACTTCCCCGCGATGCGGAACGTCGGCATCTCGGCCAACGGCGCCGCCAACCGGATCCAGGTCCCCGGCCAGCCGTTGCGGCTCCGGCTGCGGATCAAGTCGAGCATCGACGTACCGAGCGGCCTCGACTACGTCGGTCTCATCGACGGGAACGGCAAGTCCCTCGGCGTGTACGGCACCGGACTCAAGGCAGGCCCGGACTACCAGAACGTCACCTGGACGCTGCCGGCCAACACGGTGTACCCGATCTCGATCTCGTCGTTCCAGGGGATCAACACCGCGGTCGCCCAGCAGAAGGCCGGCACGTTCGTGCTCGACCGGTTCGAGGCCGACGTACCGACGTCGGTCGACCTCCCGGCCCAGCCCGACCTCGTCGCCGATCCGCTCGTCTCGACCGACGGCAGTCTGGCCGGCGGTCATGACACCTGGAAGTTCGCGACGCTGTCGGACGTCCAGTTCACCGCCGACAACCCGGCCCTGTCGCAGGTCGCGACGGCGGCCCTCGCCCGGATCCGCAAGACCCACCCGGACCTCGTGGTCCTGAACGGCGACATCACCGACCGCGGTCTGCCGGAGGACCTGACGCTCGCGCGCAAGGTGCTCACCGATGCGGGCTGCGACCTGATCCCGGTCGGCCACGAGCCGCCGCCGAACAGCACGCCGAACCCCAAGGGCTCAACCGTCCCGTGCTACTACGTGCCGGGTAACCACGAGTCGTACGGGCTCAACAACGTCCAGCAGGACCTGACCAACTTCACCAAGGAGTTCGGCCAGCCGTACCGGACGTTCGACCACAAGGGCACCCGCTTCATCCTGCTCGCCAGCTCGCTCGGCAGCCTTCGTGCGTCGGACTGGGACCAGCTCCCGATGCTGAAGACGGCGCTCGACAGCGCCGCGCACGACCGGTCGATCCACAACGTCATGGTCTTCGCGCACCACCCGGTCGACGACCCGGAGGAGACCAAGTCCAGCCAGCTCGGTGACCGCGACGAGGTCGCGCTGATCGAGAAGATGCTGACCGACTTCCGCGGCAAGACCGACAAGGGCGCCGCGATGGTCGGCTCGCACGCGCAGGTCGCCAACGTGCACCGCGTCGAGGGCGTGCCGTACACGGTGCTCCCGTCCTCCGGCAAGGACCCGTACGGTACGCCGGACCGCGGCGGCTTCACCGGATGGGTCGACTGGTCGATCGACGCACACAAGCCGGCCGACCAGCAGTGGCTCGAGGCCGACGTAAGGGCGTTCGCGCAGTCGATCACGCTCACCGCGCCGACCTCGCTGAAGGCCGGAACGTCCACCCAGCTCAGCGGCAGCATCGTCCAGCCGGAGGGCGTCGGCGCCGGTACCCGCGTCGTACCGCTGCGCTACCCGATGTCGGTGCACTGGAGCGGCTCGTCGGGCCTCGCCATCGGGTCCGGTTCCGAGGCGATCAAGAAGGCGCGGTATGCCGGGAAGGTCGCCGTACTGGATCCGGCGACCCGCACTCTGACCGCTCTGCGTCCGGGCACCGTCACGGTGTCGGTCACGAACGACTCGATGCGCCCGTACACCGACGACGCATCGCTGGCGCCGGTCACGACCTCGGCGACGATCACGGTCGGTCGCGGCTGATCCACGCGGTTCGTCGAGGCCCGGCCGGGAACGCCCCCGGCCGGGCCTCGGCCTGTGCGCCACGCCGGTGGGGAATAGGGTCTGCTTGGGCGGGAGTTGTCGGTTATGACGGAGTGTCCGAGCGAGGAGAGCAATGAAACCCACTGAGTTCGTCAAGGTGAACGCACAGTTCTGGGGGGAGCACCTGAAGGAGGCGGCCGGGCACCTGCCGGTGAGCCACCGGGGTGAGCTGGCCGGGCCGATGCTGTTCCCGCGGATGATGGTGCTGACCGAGACGCCGGACTGGAACATCCTCGAACTGGTCGGACTGAGCCGTGAGTACCGCAGCCCCGAAGTACGGCGGCAGAAGCGGGCGAGCGTCGAGGAGTACTTCGGAGTCGGCGAAGGCACCGTGGTCGCGAACCTCGAAGGGCAGAACTGGTTCAAGGACGCGACGATCGCGACCGAGCAGGGCCGGCAGTCGCTGGACAAGCGGTTCCCGACGGCGGCGAACATGCTCGGCACCGAGGTGGTCGGCCCCGCGGACGAGCTGCTGCGGTTCGCGCCGGGCAACTACTCGACCTTCGACCGGACGCTGCTCGTGCACGGCACCGGCGACTCGCTGCGCGCGCACTGGGTGTTCTTCGCGCTGGCGATCCACCGCTCGGAGCCGGTCGACAAGTACCTGGACTTCCTGCGCAACTACTCCAACTCGCAGCCGCACCTCGACCCGATCGGCACGATCAGCCTGCCGGTCGACCCGGCCGAGCTGAAGGCGGACGCGTTCGACAGCACGTACCTCGCGCACGGTCTGCAGGACGCGACCGTCGACGAGTTCCTCGAGAAGCACGAGAGCATCCTGCTGTCGACGTTCGGCGCGACCCGGTTGCTCCGCCAGCCGTCGCTCGACGACGACCTGCAGCCCGACTTCATCCTCGAGCGCGCCGACGGCCGTCACATCGTCGGTCGCCTCGAGCTCCCGGTCGTCGATGTGGTCAACGGCAAGAAGCGTCGTCGCTCGTTCCGTACGCCGATCCTCGAGAGCGCCGCCGAGCTCGAGCAGTACGCGGAGTACTTCGGCACCGCGGACAACCGCTCGCAGGTGAAGTCGAAGTACGACGTCGAGGTGACCGACCCGCGGCAGCTGCTGATCGTCCCGAGCCAGGAGACGGTGGTGCCCGCGGTCGGGGTGGAGATCGTCGACTACGACACGATCCTGCGTCTGCACCTGGCCGGCCAGTGACGCAGTACTTCGTCCACGGCCGCGATCGGGCCGGCACCGGCGACCTGAAGGGGCGGCTGACGGAGGAGCACTGGGCCTTCATGGACCGGTACGCCGAGGAGCTGATCGCCCGCGGCCCGACCCTCACCGAGGACCGGGAGGAGTCGACCGGCAGCCTGCACATCGTCGACCTCCCGGACGACGAGGCCCTGAAGACCTTCGCGTACGACGAGCCGTACTACCTCGGCGGCGCGTTCGACACGGTCGAGCTGTACCGCTTCCACAACCACACCGGCCGCACGATGTGGGAGTTCACGACCGCCGTCGAGGGCCTGGGCCGCTACCTCGTCCTCACCAAGGACGGCCCGCGACCGCTGACGTCGGACCACCTGATCGTGTACGGCGACCTGCTCGACGGCGACGTACACGTAGGGCGAGCGGGTCTGGTCGAAGCGCCCGACGCGGCAGCTGCGGCCGAGTTGCTGCAGGCCGCGGACGCCGAGGTACATCCCTGGGAGTTCGGCGGCAGGCGGTAGTGAATTGGCCCCGGATTCATCTGGGGCGCTCAGCGTGACAGTGTGATCGATGACGAAGAGCTGTTCGAGTCGCACTTCTCACGGCGTGGAATTCTCGCGTCTGCCGCGGTCGTCACCGGCGGGGCCCTGCTGACAACCGCAGCGCCCGCCCAGGCCGCTCCGGTCCTGCAGTCCGCGCCTGCCGCCGACCCGGTCACCACACCCCGGGTCGGCGGCCTGCATCTGCAGTTCGGCGCCGACGCGGCGTCGGAGGTCGTCGTCTCCTGGCACAGTCGCCAGCCGGTACGACGGCCGCGCGTCCTGCTCGGTGGTCCGGACGGGGACTTCGAGCGGACCGTGACCGCGGTCAGCACCAGCTACACCGACGCCAAGTCCGGGCAGAACGTGTACGTCCACCACGCCCGGATCAGCCGGCTGCGGGCGAACAACGAGTACGTGTACGCCGCCGTACACGAAGGGGCCGAGGCCGAGTTCGGGACGTTCCACACCGCGCCGAAGGGCCGGGCCAAGTTCACCTTCACCAGTTTCGGTGACCAGGGCACGCCGACCCTGGGCAAGCGGTACGTACCGCCGCCCGGTGTGACGATCCCGAACCCGCCGTTCGTGAACGACAACCTCGGCTCGCCGGCCGCGGGCGACGTCACTGCCGGGGTCGAGCGGGTCCGTCCGCTGTTCCACCTGTTCAACGGCGATCTCTGCTACGCGAACCTGGCCGACGATCGCGTGCGGACCTGGAACGACTTCTGGGAGAACAACACCCGCAGCGCACGCAACCGCCCGTGGATGCCGTCGGCCGGCAACCACGAGAACGAGCTCGGCAACGGCCCGATCGGCTACGAGGCGTACCAGACGTACTTCTCGCTGCCGCGCCAGACCGGTCAGACGGACGTGACGCGCGGACTCTGGTACGCGTTCACGGTCGGCTCGGTGCGCGTGATCAGCCTGGCGAACGACGACGTCTGCTACCAGGACGGCGGCAACAGCTACGTCCGCGGGTACTCCGGCGGCGCGCAGAAGGCCTGGCTGGAAAAGGAGCTCAAGGCAACGAATGCGAATCGCGACATCGACTGGATCGTGGTCTGCATGCACCAGGTCGTGGTCAGCAGCGCGGACCAGGCCAACGGCGCCGACCTCGGCATCCGGCAGGAATGGGTGCCGCTGTTCGACAAGTACGGCGTCGATCTCGTGGTCTGCGGGCACGAGCACCACTACGAGCGCTCGCACCCGATCCGCGGCCAGCAGCCCAACCAGACACTGACCCCGATCCCGGCCGCAACGCGGACCGATGTCGTCGACACGTCGAAGGGCACCGTCCACATGGTCATCGGTGGCGGCGGTACGTCGGTGGGCTCGAACGGCGTGCTCTTCAACCCGCCGGCCTGCCGCGTCATCACCTCGGTCGGCGCACCGGATCCGACCACCGGCAAGCGTCCGCCGGTCTACGTCACCGAGCCGGCCCCCTGGTCCGCCTCGCGCAACGCCGCCCACCCGTACGGCTTTGCTGCGTTCACGGTCGACCCCGGTCACCCCGGCGGTCAGACCACGATGGCGGTCACGTACTACGACGTACTCGGGCCTGGCGGTGAGCTGTCGGAGTTCGAGTCGTTCACTCTGAAGCGACCGCGCCGCGGCTGATCAGGCAGTCCACGACGGCCTGGGCGACGCGCCGACCATCGGCCGACGCGTCGCCCAACCCGCAGGTGGAATGGGTCAGGCCCGCGAACTCGAGGTACGTGAAGCCAATGCCTTCCAGGACGGGCTTGAGCCTGCGAAAGCGACGGATCGCTGGGTCCTCGGTGCCGAGGTACGCGATCTTCGCGCCCGGGTAGAGCCGGAGCTCGTGGTGCCAGTCGTACGAGCGATAGCTCCGCCAGAACTCCAGCGCGGGTCGGGGGAGCCGTGGCTCGCGTTCCATCCGGCGCATTTCTCCGTCGGCCGGAAAGCCGATCGGCGGGACACCGCCCATGACGAGCGCAGTCGCGCGATCCGTCGACCGGGCGGCGATCGCGGACATGCAGGCCGGCTGTGAGAAACCCCAGACGGCGAACTGGTCGATGCCCTCGCGGTCCAGCACCTTGAGGACCTGGTCGCCGATGTTGCCGAAGTCGTAGGCGTTCGGGCGGTCGCTGGCGCCGAAGCCGACCGGGTGGATCTGCAGGACCCGGAATCGTTGGGCGAGCCAATCGGCGATCGGGAAGTCGGACGGTCGGCGGTTGTTCTTGATCAGTACGACGGCCGGGCCGGAACCGCTTGCTCGGTAGGCGATGCGGGCGCCGGCGTGGTCGGCGAACTGGTAGGTCACTGGGTGAGGATCGACTTCAGGGCCGTGGTGAGGGTTGTGCGGGTGGCGGCCGGGAGGTCTCCGGTCAAGGTCGCGATGCGGTCGACGACCGCGTCGTGACATTGGTGCGCCAGGTCCTTGCCGGCGGGGGTGAGCTCGATGCGGCAGGCGCGGCGGTCGGCGGGGTTGGCGACGCGGGCGACGAGGTCGCGGCGTTCGAGGCGGTCGACCATGCTCGTCAGGCTGGAGCGCTCGATGCTCAGGATGCGGCTGAGCTCGGTCATGCCGAGCGGGCCGGTGATCAGGACGCAGAGCAGATGAGCCTGCTGCGGGGTCAGGCCGAGCGGCCGGCTGGTCTCGGCGTGCAGGTCCTGCAGCCGGTGCATCGTCTGGACCAGCGCACTCGCGAGGTCCGAATCCCGAGCCGTCGTCGTCACCATGACCCCATGGTAGTCCGGTGGCCGGATAGTTCGTAGGCACGATAGTTCGTGGTGCTACTGTTTAGGTGTTCGAACTATCTGAGAGGCGACGACATGACTGTGCGTTTCGGTTACGGCTCACCCGACCACCTGCGCGATGTGGATGCGATTCTGCGGCTGGCCGCGCAGGCGGATCGCGACGGCCTCGACCACGTCAGCCTGTCGGACCACCCGTACGTCCCCGACCTGCTCGAGGGGTACGCCGCGATCGCGTTCATCCTCGGCCGGACCGAGCGCCTGTCCGCGTTCGTCAACGTGACCAACCTGCCGCTGCGGCCCGCGCCGGTTCTTGCCCGTACGGCGACGTCGCTGTCGGCCTTGTCCGGCGGGCGATTCGTGCTGGGTCTCGGCGCCGGTGGCGCGTGGGACCGGATCACCACGATGGGCGTGCCGGAGCTGCGTCCCGCCGAGGCGGTCGAAGCGTTCGAGGAAGCCATGCAGTTGGTGCATTCGATGTCCGACGGCGGGCACCCGGAGCCGACCAAGCACTACCCGATCGGCGCGCTCCGGCCGGCCGCCGTACCAGCGCCCTTGATCTGGACCGGCTCCAAAGGCCGCAAGTCGCTCGCGGCGACCGGTCGGCACGCCGACGGGTGGATCCCCGGCCACGCTGCGGACTGGCTGAGCGACGGCTACCTCCAGGCCCGCCCGGTCATCGACGAGGCCGCGCTCGCGGTCGGCCGCAAACCGTCCGACATCGCGACCGTCTACAACTTCCCCGGCGCGATCACCGCTACCCCACTCCCTCGAACCCGAGACGAAGAGGGTCGCTGGATCGGCGGCTCACCGGCGCAGTGGATCGAAGAGCTCACCGACGCCATCCTCAACCACAATGCCGCCGGCTTCACCCTCTTCCCCCGAGGCACCGACCCGTACGACGTCCAGCTGACCCGCTGGTCCCAGGAGATCGTCCCCGCCGTCCGCGCCGCAGCCTCGGTCTGATCAGCCCAGGCTCGCGAGCTCCTCGGCGCTCAACTCCAGACCGCCCGCCGCGATGTTCTGCTCCAGGTGGGCGGGGTTGCCGGTGCCGGGGATGGCGAGGATGTTCGGGGAGTGGTGGAGGGTCCAGGCGAGGCGGACCTGTTGCGGGGTGACGTTGTGGGTGATGGCGATCTTCTCGATGGCTGCGGAGTGGTCGGCGGTCGCGCCACCCTCGCGCGACGAGCCGGCGATGGCGAAGAACGGGACGTAGGCGATACCCCGGTCCGCGCAGAAGCCGATCAGTTCGTCCTCGTCGCCGCGTAGATCGACGGAGTAGCTGTTCTGTACGCAGACCACCGGCGCGATCGCGAGCGCTTCCTCGACATGGTCGAGCCGGACGTTCGACACGCCGAGCTGCCGGATCAGGCCTTCGTCGCGGAGGGCGGCGAGCCAGCCGAAGCGTTCGGTGATCGAGTCGTCGCCGGGCTTCTTCATGATCCGCAGGTTGACCACGTCGAGGGTGTCGACGCCGAGCTGCCGCAGGTTCATCTCCACCTGCTCCCGCAGTTCGGCGGCCGTCGTCGCGTTGTAGAACCCGCGCTCGGCATCCTCACCCGGTCCGACCTTGGTCGTGATGACAAGCCCGTCCGGGTACGGCGCCAACGCTTCGCGGATCAGCTCGTTCGCGTGCCGCTTCTCGCCCTCACCCACTCGCAGGGTCCCACCCGGCGACGCGTAGAACGCGGCCGTGTCGATGTGGTTCACGCCGAGCTCGACCGCGCGACGCAGTACCGCGATCGCGACCGACCGGTCCGGGTTCGCCGTGATCCGCATGGCGCCGAAGCCCACCCGGTTCACGGTCACGTCGCCCAACTGCCAGGTCCCTGCGCTCATTCCTCGATCGCTCCTCTCACCGCACGAAGATGTTGCCGGAACGTCAGCGACGGATCAGCCGCTCGCGCGGTCAGGAACTCCGCGAACCGCACCTGCTCCCGCAACGACCGCCCGGCCCGGATCTCGTCCGCCTGCCGATGCTCGGTGTCGCGGATCGATTCCGCCAGCCCGAACAGGTCCTCCACCCGATCCGCCGGTACGAAGATCGCGCCGTCCTCATCCGCGAGTACGACGTCGTCCCGCGTCACCGTCCACTCGCCGATCGTTGCCTTGGACAACGCATCGTCGGGCTGCGGGTCGAGCCGCAACGGGCCGGTCGGCAACGCACCCAGGCTGAACACCGGCATCCCGATCGCGGTGATGTCGACCGTGTCCCGGTGCAGTCCCCAGATCACGATCCCCGCGATCCCGGCAGCTGCAGCCTCCAGCGCGACCAGATCGCCGACACAGGCCTCGTCCCGCCGGCCGCCGTTGTCCACGACGAGTACGTCGCCCGCCGCCGCGGACTCGAACGCCTCCAGGAACACGTCCACGCTGCCCACATGCTGAGCCGGCAACACCCGCCCCGCGACCCGCTCACCGACAACCGCCGTCAACGACACCGTCCGCACCGGCACACCAGCCCGCACACACGCATCGGCAACATGCGCCGTCGTCAACGCCGCAAACCGCTCCAGCATCCCCAGCCCCTCTCGATCGATCCGGGATCGACCTTAGGACAGGAAGGCAAGGATCTCGTCGAGAGACGGCTCACGGGTGGTGTCGACGGTGATGGACGGGACCGGCAGATCGACCGGCTGGAAGGAGTTGTGCGTCCGCAGCCGGGCGTCCGGGCTGATCTGCGCGTCCTCGTGCGCCGAGCGGCGCGGATCCGAGGTGGTACGGGCGTTGATCCGCGCCAGTGCGACCTCGGCCGGCACCTCGCAGTGCACGATCCGGATGTCAGCGCGGCCGAGCAGCGGCGTCAGCCCGGGGTTCCACAGCCGGTCCTGGAACGCCGCCTCCGCGACCACCGTCGTACCGCGGCCGACCAGCAGACCGATCACGTCGAAGAACGTCGACAGTGTCCGCATCGTGAGCGGGTCACCGGGACCAGGGACGAATCCCGGTGTCGCGTGCGCCATGCCTTCCTTGATCTCGTCGCGGCAGATCGCCGGGCAGCCGATCGCGGTCGCGATCCGGTGCGCCAGAGTGGTCTTCCCGGTTCCGGGCGGACCGCTCACCACGACAAGCATAGGTTTGGAATGCACTCGCCGTACCTTATCGGTGACGGTCGGCGCGCGGTGTAAAACCGAGGTCAGGAACTGTCGGTGGGCGTGATTAGCGTTGGATGCGTGACGACGTACTCCGCTGTTCGGACGACCGGCATCTACTGCCGGCCCGGTTGTGGGGCCAAGCCGCTCGCGGAGAACGTGAGCACCTTCGAGCTGCCCGCCGCCGCGGAGGCGGCCGGATATCGCGCCTGCCTGCGCTGCCGTCCGTACCGGGTGGCGGGGACGGTTGCCGACGAGGCGCCCGAGTTGGTCTGTCGTGCGGTGCAGTTGATCATCACCGGTCTGCTGGACGAGTCCGGGGAGGAGGCGCTAGGGGAGCGGCTCGGGGTGTCCGCGCGGCATCTGCGGCGAATGTTCAACGAGCACCTCGGTGTCACGCCGGACCAGTTCGCGCGGTCGCGGCGGGCGCATTTCGCGCGGCGGTTGCTGGACGACACCGACCTCAGCATCGCGGACATTGCGTTCGCGTCGGGCTTCGGCAGCCTGCGGCAGTTCAACCGGGCGATGCGCGAGATCTTCCGGGCGTCACCGCGCGAGCTCCGCGACCGGCGGCGTCGCGGCGATCGCTTGGCCGCCGACGGGGGATTGGTGCTGCGGTTGCCGTTCACGCCGCCGTACGACTGGGAGGCGATGTGCGCGTTCCTGCGATCGCGCGCGATCCCAGGAGTGGAATCGGTCGAGGGCGGTGTCTATCGGCGGACGATCTCACTCGACGGTGAGCCCGGGGTGCTGGAGGTGGGTCAGGGTGGCGATGATCATCTGATCCTGCGAGCGCACCTTCCGTACTGGGAAGGCGTCATGCATGTCGTGGACCGGGCCGCGTGTTTGGTCGGTCTGGACTGTGAGCCGGTGCGTGCTCGTGAGCACCTGGCGGCGGATCCGGAGTTCGGGCCGTTGGTTGCGGCTCGGCCGGGGGTTCGGGTGCCCGGTGCGTGGGGGCCGTTCGAGGTTGCTGTTTCGGCGGTAGTGCGGGATCAGTTGCCGCCGGAAGACGCGACCGATGCGCTTCACAAGCTCGTCGAGGTGTACGGCGTACCTGTGCCGGGGCTCGCTCATGGGCTGACTCACGCGTTCCCCGGACCGGCAGCCCTGGCAGACGCGGAGCTGGTCGGGCCGCTCGCGCGAGAGGTTGCTGATGGCAACATTGTTCTCGATGGTGAGGTGAAGACGTTGGCGCGAGTGATGCGCAAGCGTGCGGCGGAAGAGGTCGCGCTCCGCCTCGGTGCCCGCGACGCCTGGCCGCTGCCGGGCGCGAGCGAGCGCCTCCGCCCGTGGCGCTCGCTCGCCGCCGTCTATCAACTGGTCAACGAGTTGTAGGTGCCGGCGTTCAGGAGTTCCTTCGCCGCAGCCGTGGCCAGCGCGTAGGCCGCACCCGTGATCGCCGGGCCGACGCTGATCCGGGCGACGCCGAGTTTCGCGAGTTCACCGACCGACGGAGCGCCCGGGCCGACCATCACGTTGAGCGGCAGCGGTGACCCCTCGACCAGTTCCGCGATCGTCGCCGCGTCCACCACACCGGGTACGAACAGGACGTCGGCGCCCGCATCGGCGTACATCTTCGCGCGTTCGAGTGTCCCGGTCTTGTCGCCGAACAGATAGGTGTCCGTCCGCGCGTTGATCACCAGTTCGATGCCTGCGGCAACAGCCGCCGCGCGCGCCGCCTTGATCCGCTCGACGTGCACCAGCGCATCATCAACCACCCGCCCAGTACTGTCCTCGAGATTCACGCCGACGACGCCGGCCTCGAGTACGCCGGCCACTGTGCCCGCGACATCGCCGTACCCGGCCTCGATATCCGCCGTCACCGGCACCGAGACCGCCGCACAGATCAACCGCAGCGCCACGACCGCGGACGATTGATCGAGCCCGCCCGCGTCATCGACACCATGCGCCCAGGCGACACCCGCGCTCGTCGTCGCGATCGCCTTCGCGCCCGCGGCCTCGATCGCCCGTGCCGAACCCGCGTCCCACGCGTTCGGCAGCACCAGCGGCGGCTGCTCGTGCAGCGAACGCAACTGCCGTGCCAACTCGTTCTGCGTGCTCACAGGCTGACCAGCAGCTCGTGGTCGATCTCGACGAACTCGACGATCAGGTCCGCGAACCGCCCGGCGATCAGTTCCTTGTACGCCGACGACCCGGTGTGCGCGTCGTACGCCGCCTGGTCCGCGAAGTGCTCGACGAACAACAGGTAGTCGGGCTTCGCCGGGTCGCGGTACACGCGGAACGACAGCGTGCCCTCCTCCGTGCCCGGCCCCTTCGGCCCGAACTCCTGCACGATCGCCTCGGCCGCGGCCTGGTTGCCGTCCTTCAGCTTGATCGGAAACACCTTTGCCAGCATCTGCATCCTCCTGAGGTTTTGTTCCTCAAGATTCGCCCGCCGGCGGGCCGCTGGTCTGGCCATATTCGGTCATGTACGTCGTCTCGTATCTCAAGACGATATGTCTCATAAATCAAGATTGTGGATTAGCGTGGAGACTGTTGAGAGAGGGCAAAGGAGCCTGGGATGAACAACGTGTACACACACGGACATCACGAGTCGGTACTGCGATCGCACACCTGGCGCACCGCCGAGAATTCGGCCGGCTATCTGCTGGCGCACCTGCGGCCGGGGATGTCGTTGCTCGACGTCGGCGCCGGTCCCGGCACGATCACCGCCGACCTCGCCCGCCTGGTCGAGCCCGGCCGGACCACGGCGCTGGAAGCCAACGACGCCGCTCTCGACATCACCAAGGCGACGTTCGCCGACCTGGACCTCGAGGTGGACTTCGTCGTCGGCGACGTGCACGCGCTGGACCTGCCGGACGACACGTACGACGTCGTACATGCGCACCAGGTCTTGCAGCATGTCGCAGATCCCGTGCAGGCGTTGCGCGAGATGCGCCGGGTCTGCAAGCCGGGCGGGATCGTCGCCGTACGCGACTCGGATTACCACGGTTTCGTCTGGTATCCGGAGCTGCCCGAGCTGGACGAGTGGATGGCGCTCTACCAGCGGATGGCCCGTGCCAACGGCGGCGAACCGGATGCCGGTCGGCGTCTACTGTCCTGGGCTCTCGCTGCCGGTTTCGAGCACGTCGATGCGACCACGTCGACCTGGGCGTTCACCAACCCCGAGGATCGTGCGTTCTGGGGCGGCATGTGGGCGGACCGCATTCTCAAGTCCGCGCTCGCGGATCAAGCCCGGGCAGCCGGCGTACCGGAGCAGCAGCTAGAGGCGATCTCGCAAGCCTGGCGGACCTGGACGGCCACGCCGGACGCGACGATTTCGATCCTGCACGCCGAGCTACTGTGCCGCGCGTGAACGCTGGCGCGAGATCTCGTACAGCACTGCGGTTGCGGCGTTGGCCGCGTTGAGCGAGCTGGCTGAGCCGGTGATGGGGATGCGGACCAGGTGGTCGGCTGCTTCTCTCCACGCCGTGCTCAGACCGGCCGTCTCGTTGCCGATCAGCAGCAGGACGGGCTGCGTGAAGTCGAAGTCGTAGACGTCGGTCGGCCCGTGCTCATCGGTGCCGACGACAACGATCGGCACGGATGAACGTCGTACCCAGTCGAGCACCTCGCGATGGGAAGGTGCGCGTACGGCGGGAACCGCGAACAGCGAGCCCGTCGTCGCGCGGACCGCCTTCGGGTCGTACACATCGGCCGCATGTCCGGTGACGATCAGGCCGTCGGCGCCGAACGCGTCCGCGGACCGGATGATCGACCCGATGTTCCCCGGCCCGGTCGGCCGGTCGAACACGACGCCGAGGAACTCCGGCCCGACCGGGATCCGATCGAGATCGTCGGCGGGCAGCTCGAGTACGGCGATCAGCTCGGGATCGTCCTTCTCGCCGAGCTCCGCCAGCAGCTCGGGCGCCATCGCGACCCGCTCGACATCAGGCAGGCGCTGCAGCAACTCGGACGCCCATTTCGACAGCGGCCGGGAGGCGTCGGTGATCACCGTCCGCACCGGCCAACCGTTGTCTACGGCAACAGAAATCGGCCGGACGCCCTGGACCAGGAACTCGCCGGCGCGCTGCCGCTTGGTCCGATTGGTCAGCGACGCCTGCCACACCTGGAACCTGGCGTTCCGCGACGAGATCCGTTGCACAGAACCACCTTAGTGGGCACGCCTCCGTCGTCGGCCGCGGTGCCTGAGCCGGAGCGCGCCCCACAGGATCAACGCCGGCAACCAGAGCACGACCAACCACGGAAGCCGCCACCAGCCCGAGCCGCCGTCGAGCCTCGGCTGCTCGGGTGCGACCAACGGCCGGGCGGAGGTCGACCAGGCCAGGAACGCATCCCCGATCGGCACCGCCCCGAACACGTACCGCTTGGTCTTCAGCCCGCTGAACGGCAGCCCGATCAGCTCACCTTCACGCGAGAGCCGGTCGCCGAGCGGATCGTTGTGCACCCGCGCCGCACCCATCGCGACCACTGTCGCCGACAGACTCATCCCGAGCACCAGCGGCCCGGAGTCGACATCGCCCTTACCGCCGGTGCCCTTCGGGTACTCGCGGACGCCGGCCCCGGTGACGAACTTGTCCTTGAAGATCTCGTACTGCGTGCGCGCGAACGTCGGGTCGATGTCGACCAGGAAGCGCTGGATCATCGCCTGCGACGAACCGCGCGCACCCGACAGCTGGGGCGCCACCTGGTGTGGCAGCAGCCCGGTCGCTGGATCGAGCTTGGTCTTCGCCATCGTCACCCAGTTCCGGGCGATCTGCCCGAACCGCGGCGCGATCAACGCGTCGTACTGGCGGAGGGAAGCGATCGCGACAGCCGAGTCGACCGGCCAGGCCTGACCCGGGTACGCCGCGAGGAACGGCGTCTTCGCGGTCCGGAACGCGGTGGCGAGCTCGACCGACTCGCTGGTGAACGTGTCGAGGTCGGCCGCGTCGGAATGGCCGAGCGCGATCAGACCGCCACGCAGCCAGTTCGTCCAGCCCGCGTAGAAGACGCCGTACTGCGGTTGCAGCGACGCGTCGAACGGCGCCGTACCGTCGGCGGAGGCGAGTCGGTCGAGGGACCAGCGGACCTCGGCGGTCGCATCGGCGGACCGTACTGGATCGTCGAGGCCGACCTGGACCCAGCTGAGACCGTAGAGCGCGTTCAGAAAGAAATAGCCTTCCGGAAACTGTTTCTGCGCGGCCCGATCGGCTCCGCCCGAGATCTCGGCGCGCAGGAACGCCAGCTGTTTCACTACGCCACCGGTGGGATCAAGAACCAGGCGTGCGGTGCCCACCCCCGCCACCAGAGTGGCGATCACCGCTACGCCGATCACGAGCTTGCGCAGCACCCGCACCAATCTAGGGGGCGTTCGGCGACTACTGGGAGTCGCCGAGGTGACGTTCAGGTGCCCAGGTCAGGTGCCCAGCGTCGATTCGCGGGTGATCAGGCGGGTGGGGAGTTCCATCGGGCCGGGATGGGCCGAGCCGGCGATCGCGTCGAGGAGGAGGTTCGCCGTACGGCGGCCGAGCTCCTCGAGCTCCATGTCGACGGTGGTCAGCGGCGGCCGGCTGGCGAGCGCCATCACCGACCAGTTGTCGTAGCCGGTGACCGCGATGTCGTCCGGGACCGAGCGGCTCAGCTCGCGCAGACGGTCGCAGACCCCGCGAGCGATCTGGTCGCTTCCGCAGGCGATCGCGTCGACGGCGGGTTGCGCGCGCAGCAGTACGTCGACCGCGTGCCGGCCCCAGCGTTCGCTCCACTCGCCGTGCAGCGGCTCGCCGGCGAACGCGTCGCCCGCGGCCTCGATGGTGGCGGCGGCGCGGACCCGCGCGCTGTGGTGGGAGTCCGGCCCGGTGACGTACGCGATCTTCGAGCGGCCGAGTGACAACAGGTGGCGCACGGCCGAGCCGGCGCCGCCGTGGTCGTCGACGATCACCGACGTGTCGTCCGGATCGGTCGACGGGCTGAACGCGTAGATCACCGGGATCGGTACGTCGATCGGCGCCCGCGGCTCGGTCCGCCGACCCGTGACGATGATGCCGTCGACCCGGCGGGACACCAACGACTTCAGGTAGTGCTGCTCGCGGAGCGGGTCGTCGCGGGTGTCGCACAGGACGAGCGCCATCTCGCCGGCGCTCAGTGCGTCCTCGGCGCCGAGCATGATCGGGATGCTGAAGCGGCCGGAGCTGTCGGTGGTGATCAGCCCGACCGTGAAGCTCCGCCCGGACGACAACGCCCGGCCGCGGCTGTCCGGCGTGAATCCGAGCTGCTCGGCGGCCCGGCGTACGCGCTCGCGGGTCTCCTCGCGGAGCTGGCCGGTGTCGTTGAGCGCCTTCGACGCCGTGCTCGTGGAGACACCCGCCAACGCGGCCACATCGGTGATCCGAGGCTGCGAGCGCAGTGATGACGCCATCCGGCAACTCCTTTCCGGGGTTTCCGGAAGTCTAGCCCCAAGGGTTGACGTTGTGCTGCAGCGGCTCTACCTTCGTGCAGGAAAACGTGTTCCCGATTTTCCTAAACTTCAGGAGACACGCGATATGAGCGCAGCCCCCCGCAGCCCGGCCGCCAGCACCAAGGGGCGCCGCCGCCCGCTCGGACTCGGCCAGGCCACGATCACCGGTGGCTTCTGGGCGCCACGGCAGACCCGCAACGGTCTGGACGCGATCCCCAGCGGCCAGGACCAGCTCGAGAAGGCCGGCAACCTGCAGAACCTCCGCCTCGCCGCGGGGATCGGCGAGGGCGAGGCGATCGGCCCGATCTTCGCCGACTCCGACGTCTACAAGTGGCTCGAGGCCGCGGCCTGGGAGTACGGGCGCAACCCTGACGAGGACCTGCTCAAGCGCATCCGCGACCTGACCGCGGTGGTCGCGGCCGCGCAGCGCGAGGACGGGTACCTCGACTCGGTCGTCCAGCTCCGGTACGGCGACGAGGGCCGGTACCAGCAGCTCGTCTGGAGCCACGAGCACTACTGCGCCGGCCACCTGATCCAGGCCGCGGTCGCGCAGGTCCGCTGCACCGGCGATACCGCTCTGCTCGACGTCGCAACCAAGCTCGCGGATCATCTGGTCGCGACGTTCGGCGACGGCAAGACCGTTGACGTCGACGGTCACCCGGTCATCGAGATGGCCCTGGTCGAGCTTTATCGAGAAACGGGTACGGCGGCGTACCTCGACCTGGCCAAGTGGTTCGTCGAGGCGCGCGGTCACGGGATCATCGAGAACCACGGCCACTCGCCGACGTACTTCTCCGACCGCGTCCCGGTCCGCGAGGCGACCACGGTCGAGGGGCACTCGGTCCGCGCGGTCTACCTTGCCGCGGGCGCGACCGACGTCGCGCTGGAGACCGACGACGCCGAGCTGCTCGAGGCGCTGAAGCGGCAGTTCGACCACATGTGGTCGACCAAGACGTACGTCACCGGTGGTCTCGGTGCGCGTTGGGAGGGCGAGGCGTTCGGCGACGAGTACGAGCTGCCGACGGACCGCGCGTACGCCGAGACGTGTGCGGCGATCGGCGGGATCCAGTGGGCGTGGCGGATGCTGCTGGCGACGGGCGAGGCGTCGTACGCGGACGCGATCGAGCGGATGCTCTACAACGGGTTTCTCGCAGGTGTGTCGCTGTCGGGTACGGAGTACTTCTATGTGAACCCGCTGCAGCTGCGCGGGGCGGCGCACCCGGACAACGGACGGAGCCCGGCGCACGGTCGGCGCGGCTGGTTCGACTGCGCCTGCTGCCCGCCGAACATCATGCGCACGCTGTCGAGCCTCGACGGCTACCTGGCGACCACCACCGACGACGCCATCCAGATCCACCAGTACGCAACCGGTGTGATCGGCGATCTGCAGGTGGAGACCGCCTACCCGTGGGACGGCACGGTCCGCATCACGGCTCCGAAACCGACCGTTGTCGAACTCCGCATTCCTGCGTGGGCAGAAGGTGCCACCGTCAACGGCGAGCCCGCCGAACCCGGCACGTACGCCCGCGTCACCGGCACCGATATCAACCTCCAGCTACCGCTGCAGCCCAGGGTGGTCGGCGCAGATCCCCGGATCGACGCGGTTCGCGGCTGTGTTGCTCTCGAGCGTGGTCCGCTCGTGTACGCCGTCGAGCAGGCGGACAACTCCGCGAACGTGGACGACGTACATCTGTTGCCCGAGGCACCTACTGCTGAGACTTCGGAGCTTCTGGACGGGGTGACTGTGCTGAGAGCCCAGGGACGTGTTGGGGTTGGACATCAACCCGGCTGGTCCTTCCGGCCCGGGGTCGAGGACGCCACCGGTGACGAGGTCGAGGTCGTGGCGGTGCCGTATTACGCGTGGGCGAACCGGGAGATCGGTGCCATGCGTGTCTGGCTGCCCAGGGGCTGATCGTGGTCACGCGTCGGCAGTTCCTCGGCCTCGCGGCCGGAGCGACCACGGCCGGTCTGCTTCCGGGCTGCAGCTCGGTCCTGCCCGAACCCGACGTCCAGGCGGCGGGTTTCGGGCAGGAGGCCACCGGCACCGTGCAGGTGTGGTGCCGGGCGGCGACCCAGACCGGTCTGACGGACCTGGTGAAGAAGTTCAACGCGTCCCAGGACCGGCTCACGGTCGAGCTGACGCCGGTCCTGGACGCGCAGTACGTGACCAAGCTGGCGACCGCGATCCGCGGCCGGAGTGTGCCGGACCTGGTCGACATCGACGACATCAACTCGATGCTGTTCATCTACCGCGACGCGTTCACCGACCTGACCGAACCGCTGGCCGCGCTGGACTTCCGGGACAAACTCAGCCCGGGCCACCTGCGGCTGGCGACGAAGGACGAGCGTGTGTACGGCGTTCCGTACCTCGCCGACAACTCGATGTTCTGGTTCAACACCGAGCTGTGCGACCGCGCCGACGTCGATCCGGACGAGGCGGTGAAGTCGTTCGACAACCTGCTCGACGCGGCCCGGAAGCTCCGCAAGCTCGGCGACGACATCTACGCGTGGAGCTTCCCGGCGAACAGCCCGGGCGCGCTCGGTTTCGTCGTACAGCCGATGATCTGGGCCGCCGACACCGACCTGATCCAGGGCACGATCGGCAGCCAGTCCGGGCACATCGTCGGGAACGACGTGGTGCAGCGGATGCTCGAGCTGCACCGGCAGTTGTGGGTCGACGGATTGGTGCCGAGGGCAAACTTCTCCGACGACGCGTCCCGGTGGGGCAGCGACTTCCGGGCCGGCAAGGTCGGCATCTTCCCGTCGAACTACAGCGTGGTCGTGTCGGCGTCCGACGACGCGTTCCACAAGAAGGTCACGCCGCGGCTGTTGTCCGGGCCGGACGGCGGTGCGGCGTTCTTCGACGGCGGCGACAACATGTGTATCCCACGCGGCGCTCGCAATGCATCGGGGGCGTGGGAGTTCGTGCGGTTCGCGCTGGATCTGCCGCAACAGATCGATCTGCCGGCCGGTGGGTACACGCCGGTACGGTCCGATGCGCGGACCCCGGAGTTCGCGAAGAAGTACCCGTTGGCGACGCTGCCGCTGGAGCGCATCCAGGAGGGGTACGCGCCGACCACGCTGTCCTACAACCTCCTCTACAACCAGCCGGACGGGCCGTGGCTGCAGATGTTCCGCCGCGCGGTGTTCGACGGCGAACTGGAGGCCGCGATGAAGGAAGCCCAGCAGAACTACGACCGAATTCTGAAGCAGGGGCAGGCATGAACGAGCGTAGCGAGTTCATCATTCAACACTGCGTACCTCGTGCCTCATCGGCGCCCGGAGCGAAGCGAGGACGACGATGAGTTTGCCGCGATCGTTGACGCACCCGGGACGAACCGGGCTGTTGTTGGTCACCCCCGCGGTTCTCTTCGTCGGCGTCTTCGTACTGGTGCCGCTCGGGTTCGCGTTGGTGATCTCGCTGACCAACTGGCCGTTGATCGGCTCGGTGAAGTTCAGCGGACTGAAGAACTACACCGCGATCGTCTCCGACGCCGCGTTCGCCAAGTCCGTTCTCTACACCTTGCTGTACACGGTCATCGTGACCGGGCCGATCCTGGTGCTCGGCTACGCGCTAGCAGTCCTGGTACGCCGTAAGCGCCGCGGCTCCACGCTGTTGCGTACGGTCTTCTTCCTCCCGTTCGTCGTCGGGCTGTCGACGCTCAGCTTCGTCACGGTCCTCGAGGCGCAGCCGGAGAGCGGCGTGATCAACATCGTGCTGAAGAAGCTCGGCATCACCGACGGTACGACGGCCTGGCTGGTGGACGGACCGCTCGCCACCGGGCTGATCTGCGTGCTGGTGATCTGGGCGGTCAGCGGACTGACGATGATGCTGCTGATGGCCGGCATGCAGGCGATCCCGCGGGAGTACTACGAGTCGGCCGAGCTGGACGGCGCCGGCTGGTGGAAGACCGAGCGGGAGATCACGATCCCGATCCTGCGACGGACGATCGCGATGGCCGTGATCATCTCGGTGATCGGCTCGCTGCTCGCGTTCTCGCAGTTCTACATCCTGACCCGCGGCGGCCCGGGTACCGACACCACGACGGTGGTCCAGTACATCTACAACCGGGCCTTCGTTCAGCTGCAGCTCGGTGCCGCGACCGCGCTGTCGATCGTGCTCGTCATCGTGGTCGGCCTCGTCACCGCCGCCCAGTTCCGGCTGCTTCGGGAGAAGGACTGATGAGACTCAAGAACACCTTCTACGTCATCGGCGGTAGCGGCGCGTTCCTGGTCTTCGCCGTACCGTTGCTGTGGGCACTCTTCCGCTCGGTGCAACCGAACGATGTGATCGTCGCGGCTCCGAACGCATCGACGTTCTTCCATCTGACCTGGGGCAACTTCCGGACGTTGATCGAGGGACCGGGCAACTTGATCCGGGCCGTCGGCAACAGCTTGATCGTTGCTCTGAGCACCGCGATCTTGACGGCGCTGCTGGCGACGTTCGCCGGCTACGGCTTCGCGCGGTTCCGCTTCCGCAGTGCGCCGGTGCTGTTCGCGCTCGTGGTCGTCTCGATGATGATCCCGTTCCAGGCGATCCTGACCCCGCTCTACCTGGAGATGAACACCCTCCGGCTCACCGACAGCCTCTTCGGCCTCGTGCTGTTCTACACCACGGTCAACCTGCCGTTCGGCGTCTTCGTGATGCGCAACTCCTTCGCCTCGGTCCCGGTCGAGCTCGAGGACTCCGCCCACGTCGACGGCTGCGGAACATTCCGGATGCTCGGCTCGGTCCTCCGGCCACTCATCATGCCCGGCGCCGCCACCGTCGCCCTCTACGCTTTCCTGGCCGCCTGGACCGAGTTCCTGGGCGCGCTCACTTTCCTGACCAAGGACGAGCTGTACACGTTGCCGGTCGCGTTGGTGAACGTCCAGGCAGGCGCCTACGGCGAGATCAACTTCGGCTCGCTCGTCGCGGGGGCCGTGATCGCGATGATTCCGTGCGTGGTGCTGTACGTCGGGCTGCAGCGGTTCTATGTGAGTGGACTCGCCTCCGGCGCTGTCAAAGGCTAGGGCGGATCTCGTGGTCGGCGTGGGCGGCGGCGTGGGCCTCGCCGACCTCGCGGCAGAGGGCCATCAGGTCGGCTTCGTTCAGGACGTGCTGCTTGGCCTTCGGACCCAGTTCGGTGATGTGGTCGCGGGCGCGGAGGAGGCGTTGGAAGACGCGTTCGCGCTCGTCCGGGTCGTCGGTGTACTCGGGGTCGAGGTACGCGTTCGCGTCGCGGCGGATGTGGGCCATCGCGGTCTGCGTCCGGCCGCGGGTACTGAACAGTGAGGCGAAGATCGTGATCAGCAGGACGACCAGGATCACCGCCAGCGAGAGGCCGGTGCTGATCTCGACCACCTCGACTGGCTCGCCGCCGTTCACGAACGGCAGGTTGTTCTCGTGCAGTGCGTGCAGGATCAGCTTCGCGCCGATGAACATCAGGATCGCGGCCAGCCCGAACGACAGGTAGATCAGCCGGTCCAGTAGGCCGTCGAGCAGGAAGAACAGTTGCCGCAGGCCGAGCAGGCTGAACGCGGTCGCGGTGAACACGACGTACACGTTCTGGGTCAGGCCGAAGATCGCCGGGATCGAGTCGAGCGCGAACAGCAGGTCGGTGGCGCCGATCGCGACCATCACCAGCAGCATCGGCGTCAGCATCCGGCGGCCGTCGACCACCGTGGTCAGCCGGTCCCCGTCGTACTCCTCGCTGGTCCGGAACAGCCGGCGGGCCAGCCGTACGACGATGTTCTGCGCCTGGTGCGACTCCTCGGTCTCCGGCTTGAGCATGTTGCCGGCGGTCAGCAGCAGCGCGACCCCGAACAGGTAGAACACCCAGGAGAACGTGTTCAGCAGCGCGGAGCCGGCGAAGATGAACGCGGCCCGGGCGATCAGGCTGACCACGATCCCGACCAGCAGCACCTTCTGCTGGTTCTCCCGCGGCACCCGGAAGCCGGTCATGATGATCAGGAACACGAACAGGTTGTCGACCGAGAGCGCCTTCTCCGTGACGTACCCGGCGAAGTACTCCGAACCCATCTCGGTGCCGCCGATGACGAGCGTGCCGAGACCGAACAGCACCGCGATCCCGACGTACAGCGCGGACCAGACCGCGGCTTCGCGCAACGTCGGGACGTGCGCCGACCGGACGTGGAAGAAGTAGTCGAACAGCAGCAGGCCGACGATCGCGACCAAGGTCAGCACCCAGACCAGCGGGGACACCGTCATGTCGTAACCCAACCATGGCCGGCTGGTGGGATTCCCGGGTTGGGATGAAATTGCCTAAAAGGCATCTTTGCTCTTTCGGCAACTTCTGCTACGGTCGTGTCATGGCCGAAGGGTTGCGGGAGCGGAAGAAGCAGGAGACGCGGATCGCGTTGAGCTGGGCGGCGGTCCGGCTCGCCGTCGAGCGCGGGTACGGCGCGGTCCGGATCGAGGACATCGCCGCCGAGGCCGGGGTCTCGCTGCGGACGTTCCGCAACTACTTCGACAGCAAGGCGGATGCGATCGCCGCGCGCGAGGTGGATCGCAGCCTGAAGATCGCCGAGGAGCTCCGGGCGCGGCCCGCCGACGAACCGCTGTGGGTGGCGATCCGGGCCGCGATCGAGGCCCATTTCGCGCTCGGCGAGGAGGGCCACGGCAGCCGGCGGCCGCCGGACGAGCAGTGGCTCAAGGGCATCCGGTTGATGATGACCGAGCCCGCACTGCAGGGTGCGATCGTGCTCGCCTACGCACGGGTCGGCGAGGAGATGGCGGCCGCCATCGCCGAGCGGACCGGGATCACGGGAATGTATCCGCGGCTCGTCGCCGATGTGATCGGCGCGGCCCGAGGGGTCGTGATGGCCGAGTGGATGCGGGCCGATCCGCCCCGCTCGATCGCCGACCTGCTGACCGAGGCGCTCGACCAGATCGAGGCCGGCCTGCCAGTGCCTGAATAAACCAACTTCTTGATTCCCCCGGTCAGTCGCCGGGGTGGTCAGTCATGCCCAAATGGAGGAACGTCATGGATGCTGAAGTCATCATTGCCGGGGCCGGACCGAACGGCCTCATGCTCGCCATCGAACTGCGCCTGGCCGGGGTTCAGCCCCTGGTGCTGGAGCGACTGCCCGAACCGAACTCCATCCCGCGAGCCAACGGTCTCGTCGGCCAGGTTGTGCGGATGCTCGACCGACGCGGGCTGTACGAGCGTCTCGCCGGTACGCCAGGTCCGCCGCAACCGCAAGCGGCGTACATCTTCGGGGCGATGGAGCTGCCGCTCGCGGAGCTCGAGGACAACCCCGTGTATCTGCTGCCGGTGCCTCAGGTCCGGGTCGAGGCTGTACTCCGCGAGCGGGCGCTGGAGCTCGGCGCCGAGATTCGTCCGGGCCACGAGTTGTCCGGTCTGTCGCAGGATGCGGACTCGGTCACCGTCGAGGTCACCGGTCCGGACGGTGTGTACGAGCTGCGGACCCGCTATCTCGTCGGCGCCGACGGCGGCCACAGCCTCACCCGCAAGCTCGCCGGTATCGATTTCCCCGGCGTGACCAACGACCGCATGGTCTCCCGTACGGCGAGTGCCCTGGTGCCGCCGGAGCTCATCGATCCGGAGACCGGTGCGCTGACGATTCCGGGGTACGGCGTGATCCCGCCGTTCATGCATCATCGGACGGAGCGGGGGATGTTCGTGTTCGCGCCGTTCCCTGGTCGTCAAGCTGTGAGCACGGGGGAGTGGGACGATCCGGGTGATGCCGGTGAGATGACTTTCGAGGAGCTGCAGGCGAGCGCGGATCGCGTGCTCGGTGTGCATGTTCCGTTGACGCCGCCGGAGGGTGACGGGCCGCGGTTGTTGCGGCGGCTCGTCGGAGGTAACAGCCGGCTGGCGGACCGGTACCGCGAAGGGCGGGTGCTGTTGGTCGGCGATGCGGCCCACGTTCACTCGGCGATGGGCGGGCCTGGGTTGAACCTTGGCCTACAAGACGCGATCAACCTCGGCTGGAAACTGGCCGCCGAGGTGAAGGGCACAGCCCCCGCGGGCTTGCTGGACACCTACGAGTCGGAGCGACGCCCGGTAGGCGAGCGAGTCGTGATGCAAACCCAGGCCCAAACCGCACTAATTGCCCCCGGCAACGAGGTCACCGCCTTGCGGCAACTCTTCGCCGAACTCTTCACCGAACCACGAAACGTCCAACGAATCGCCGACCTAATCACCGGCGCCGACATCCGCTACCACGCGGGCGCCCACCCGCTGGTGGGAAGGTGGGCACCCGACCTGGTGATCGAGCAGGCGGCCTCCTCTTCGCTCGCGCCTGAGTCGTCCCCCGTGCGCTTGGCCGAGTTGATGCGCGCGGGCCGCCCGCTCCTCCTGGACCTGACCCCGGCCGGCACCTTCGCGGCAACAGCCGTGCCTGACCAGATCGACGTGATCACCGGTAGCAGCGATCGTCAGATTGCCTTGCTCATCCGGCCCGACGGTTACGTCGCTTGGGCTGCGGAGGCTGATGGAGATGCTGAGCGAGACGGGCTGCGCGATGCGCTTGCTGTGTGGATTCAGGCGCGGCCTTTGACGAGTGCGACGAGGTAGCGGCACGGCGTCGTACCTGGGTTGTGGAAGGTTGTTGCCGAGGGTGGCCCGAGCTGCAGGCAGTCGCCGGTGTGTAGTTCGTGGACCTGCCGCCCTTCATGGAAGCGGAGATGTCCGTCGAGGATCCACAGCTGCTGGTATTTGAAGATGTATGCGTCGGCCGGATACGAGACCGACGCTCCCGCCGGGAGCTCGACTTCGACCAGCTCCAACGATGATTCGGTCACCGGGGACACCGCGCGCCGGTGGTATCCGGTGATCGGGTCTGTCCAGACCGGCTGATCCTCCGCCCGTCGCAGCAGCTCCCCGGTGTTCTCCGCGCGGGCGACCAGCTCGGACAACGTCATACCGAGCGCACCCGACAACTTCCCCAGCAGTACGGCGGTGGGCTGCGCCTCGCCCCGCTCGATCTTCCCGATCATCGCCCGCGACACCCCCGACCGCTCGGCGAGCGCGTTGACAGACAGGTCCAGCGCCGTACGCGCCTGCTGCACGGTCGAGGCCAGAGATCGAGACAGATCGTCAATCACGTTGCCACTATAGCGGCAATTGTGGCTACTATCGTGCCATGGTTCAGGTTAGAGACGCCTCGGCCGCCGACGCCGAGGCCTGCGCGGCGATCTACGCCCCCTACGTCACCGACTCCGCCATCACCTTCGAGATCGACCCGCCCAGCCCCGCGGAGATGGCCGACCGGATCGCTCAGGCCCAATCGACCCACGCCTGGCTGGTCGCCGAGGACGAGGACCGCGTCATCGGCTACGCGTACGGCGGCCCGATGAAACCACGCGCTGCGTACCGCTGGTCCTGCGAAGTCAGCGTCTACCTGGAACCAGGCCGCCGCCGCACCGGCACCGGCCGCGCCCTCTACGAAGCCCTCTTCACCCGCCTCACCACCCGCGGCTACCGCACCGCCGTAGCCGGCATGACCCTCCCCAACCCAGCCAGCGAAGGCCTCCACAAGTCGCTGGGCTTCGAACCCATCGGCACCTACCGAAACATCGGCTGGAAACTCAACAACTGGCACGACGTCACCTGGGTCCAACGCCCCCTAGCAATCCTCCCCGACCCACCCGCCGAACCCAGCTAGCCGGGTGTCTGTTAGTTCTTGGTGGGGTCTGTCATTGGTGGGCAGTCGTCGCCTGGTTTGGTGGCTAGTTCGAAGTGCCAGATTTCGTTGGTGAGGGTTTGGCATAGGCCGTAGCGGTTGCCGTGGCGGGTTAGCCAGTCGTCGGCGTTGGTGGGGCCTATGTCTACGGCGTGGCCGGTTACGTGGTGGGATTCGTCTGGTTCGGCTACGTATTCGAGGGCCTTTTTCTTAGTGCCGTATTTGCGGATTGCTTTGTCCAGGAGCTCTTGCTGGTACTTCTTGCTGCGCCAGCCCGTCGTGACCTGCATCTTGATGCCGTCGTGGTTCATGGCGGTTTCGGCTTGCTGGACTGCTTTGCGGAGGGCGGGGTCGAGCTTGGCGATGCCGGGGAGGTCGGTGTCGTAGGCCGAGGTGTGGTCGGGGAGGACGCCGTCCGCCGCGCGGGGCGGCCCACTCGGGGTTGCGTCGTCCTGGGCGGAGGCCGCTGTGCACGAGGTCAGCCCCAGACAGGTGACTGTGGCAACAATCGCTACGACGGTGGTGCGGTGATCGGTCAGCATGCTGACAGTTCATCCAAGGCGATGTTGCGAGAGCGTCTGCAAATCCGGATACGTTTTCGATACGCGGCCTGGTTCAATGGTTGCTATGAGGGTGCTGGTCGTCGAGGACGAGGTCTATCTCGCCGAGGCGATCCAGGCGGGGCTGCGTCTGGAGGCGATCGCGGCCGATCTGGCGTTCGACGGCAACGCCGCGCTGGAATCCGTGACGGTCAACGCGTACGACGTGGTCGTCCTCGACCGCGATCTCCCCGGCATCAGCGGCGACGAGGTCTGCCGGCGGATTGTTGCGCAAGGCATCGGATGCCGTGTGCTGATGCTGACCGCGGCCGGCGATCTCGACGACAAGGTCGTCGGGTTCGAGCTCGGCGCCGACGACTACCTGACCAAACCGTTCGAGCTGCGCGAGCTCGTCGTACGCCTCAGAGCTCTGGTACGCCGACCCGCCGCCGCCACACCGACGATCATCGAGTACGCCGGAGTGCGCCTCGACCCGTACCGGCGCGAGGTGTACCGCTCCGGCCGATACGTGAAGCTCGCGCGCAAGCAGTTCGCCGTACTCGAGGTGCTGATGGCGGCTCGAGGTGGAGTCATCAGCGCGGAAACGCTGCTGGAGAAGGCCTGGGACGAGAACGCGGACCCGTTCAGCAACGCAGTACGACTCACGATCTCGGCGTTGCGGAAGCGGCTGGGGGATCCGTGGGTGATCCACACCGTGCCCGGCGTCGGCTACCGGATCGGTGAGTCGTGAGCGACGAACGGCTGATGACGTGGCGGCCGCGGCTGACGGTCCGGCTGCGGCTGACGCTGAGCTACGCGGGGCTGCTCGTCGTCGCCGGCGCCGTGGTCGCGTGCATCATCTGGCTCGTCTTCCGGATCGTGCCGAACTACCCGCTCACCGCCGCCAACCCACGCGACCAAGAGCCCGCGCCGACCCGCGGCGAGATCCTCCACCTGGTGGTGACGCTGTCCGGATGGGCGCTGGGGTTCCTGGCGATCATCGGGCTCGTCGGCGGATGGTTCCTCGCGGGCCGGATGCTCAAGCCGCTGCAGGACATCACCGCCGCGGCGCGGAAGGCGGCGAGCGGGTCGCTCGATCATCGGATCGGGCTGACCGGCATCCGGGACGAGTTCACCGATCTGTCGGACACGTTCGACGAGATGCTGGAGCGGTTGCAGCAGTCGTTCGAGCAGTACCGGCGGTTCGCGGCCAACGCCTCGCACGAGTTGCGGACCCCGCACGCGGTGATGAAGACGATGCTCGACGTGGCGCAGGCGGATCCGGAGCATCAGGACGTGCCGCAGCTGGTGAAGCGGCTGGCGGAGACGAATCAGCGCGGGATCAACATCGTCGAGACGCTGCTCAGTCTGACGGCGCTGAGCAACCGCGAGGTGGAGCTGGACCCGGTCGATCTTGCCGCGGTACTGCGGTCCGCGTGGCCGGCGCTCTCGGCGGAGGCGGCCGAGTCCGGGGTGACGCTGTCGTCCGACATCCAAGAGTCCGTTGTGGAGGGCAACGATGTGCTGCTGCATCAGCTGGTGACGAACCTGGTGCAGAACGCGATCCGTCACGGCGGCGGCGCCGCCGAGGTCACGGTCGGGCGCGGGAGGCTCGTCGTACGGAACGACGGGGCGGTGCTCGAGCCGGCCGTGGTGCGGACGTTCGTGGAACCGTTCGCGAAGAGCAGGTACGGCGCCGGGCACGGGTTGGGGCTCGCACTGGTGGATCGGATCGTCGAGGTCCATCACGGGCGGCTGGAGCTGGTCGCGAACGTCGACGGTGGGCTGACCGCGACCGTCGTACTGCCCGAGGTGGATGCCTGACCCGGCAAGTGATTGGCCCGGTCTGCGGGGGAGGATGGTGCGGTGAGTGACGAACGACCTTCAGCCGACCGCCAGGTGACCGTACGACGTGCTGTCGAGGAGGACGATGCCGCGCTGCTCGCGATCGAGCAGGTCTCGTGGGACGCGTCGTCGGGGTTCCCGTCGTACCAGGACACCCTGACCGACACGTTCTTCGCGCGGACTGGTCCGGATGCGCATCTGGTGGCGGAGTACGACGGGGAGGTCGTCGGGTACCTGCGGTTGCAGGACAAGTACCCGTTCCCGGAGGGCGCCGGCGTACTGACGATCAACGGCCTCGCGACCGCGCCGACCGCACGCCGGCTGGGGGTCGCGTCGGCACTCCTGGACGCAGCCGCGGCCGAGGGCGTACTCCGCGGCGCCCGCAAGATCAGCCTCCACGTCCACAGCACCAACGCCCCCGCCCGCCGCCTCTACGAACGCCACGGCTACGTAGTAGAAGGCACCCACCCGAACGAATTCCTCATCGAGGGCGACCTGATAGCCGCCCTCGACATGGCGAAGATGCTTTAGCGGCTGATGGTCGGCGAGAAGATGTTCCAGATGCTGCTCGTCCCCGGCACGTAGACGCGGTAACGGCGGGTCCGGTTCGGGTAGTAGTTGTAGGTCACCTGGCCCACGCTGTTGGTGGTGACGTACGCGAGGCCCTTCCACGTCGACGTGCCGATGTCCTGGTACTGGATCAGGACCTGCTTGTTGGCCCACCGGATGTAGCGTCGAAGGCGGTCGCACCGCCGGCCGGCTTGAAGGTGACAGTGCCGATCGGCGGGACCTCACCGAGGATCGTGAAGCTGACGTCGCGAGCGCCGTACAGGAACTGAAGTCGTCCCTCCGGGTACATGGTTGCCACCGGAGTGCTCTTCCAGACCGCGGTGTAGACACTGCCGGGGCAGTTCGTCCCCAGCTTGGCCACGAAGTTGTTGTTCGCCGCACCGATGCTCAGCCGCGACGGAACCACGAGCGAGCAGGTCGCCGTGGCCCGTTGCGGAGCAGCTTGGGCTGATCTACGGGTTGAGGCCGTGGTCGCGGAGCCAGGGTTCGGGGTCGATGGGGGCGCCGCCGTGGGGGAGGACCTCGAAGTGGACGTGGGGGCCGGTGGTGTTGCCGGTCATGCCGATGCGGCCGACCATGGTGCCGGCCTGTACCGAATCGCCGACGGAGACGTCGAACTCTTCCATGTGGCTGTACGACGTGACCGTGCCGTCGGAGTGACGGACCTTGACCTGGCGGCCGTACGCGCCTTCGAAGTCGGCCTGGATGACCTCGCCGGCCATCACCGAACGGACCGGCGTACCCATCGGTGCCGCGAAGTCGAGACCGGTGTGGTTGTGGGCCCAGCGGCCGCCGGCCTGGTTGAAGCGGGCGGTCAGGTGGTACCCGGTCGTCGGCAGGACGATCTCCGGCGCGGCCTTCGCGATGGCGGCCGCCTTCGCGATCGCCGCCTTCTTCGCCGCGGCCAGCGCCTTGGCCGAGTCGGCCGCCTTCTTCGCCGACGCCGCCTTCGCCGCGGCCAGGGCGAGTGCCCGGCGCTGCGTCAGCGTCGCGTTCGCGGCCAGCTTCGCGGCGCGCTGCTTGGCGGCCTTGTCGGCCGCCGCCTTCTGGGCCGTGGCCAGCGACAGGTCGATCCGGGACGCGTCCCGGGACCCGAGGTCGCGGCGGTCGATCCGGGCGGAGGTGAGAGCGCCGGCCTGTGAGGGGTTCAGGCCGGTGCCCGCGTTCGGGGCGGCCGGACCGGCCGCGGACGAGCTGAGCCCGACGGCGGTGGTCCCGGCGGCGGCAGCCAGAGCGGCGGTCAGACCGATCAGCTGGGTACGGCGGGTTGCGAGTCGACTGATGGAGCGGTGCTTGGCCACCCGGCGCGGCGCAGCCGGACGACTTGACGTCGGCCGATCTGTTTCCGGCACGTCTTGGTGAGTAGGCACGAGAAAACCTTCCAGGGAGGGACGTTCGCCGTCGAGGGGGTACGGCGACCTCAACGACCATAACGAGGGCGTCTCAAGCGCCTCAAACACAGGTTGCGATCAGATCAACGAAATCGAACACGCTCAGTGAGGCCGTCCTGCCGCCTTGTACGCGCTCAGGCGTGAACCTGCCGAGTGAAGACTCAACTATCGGCGTGACGCGGATCACCGGCCGATTGGCGCCGCGCAGGCCCTCCGGACCGGTATAAGCCGTCCATATATTGAGAGCTTTGTCGACCCACTTACTAAACTTTCACCGGCGTTCCATACTGAAATGACACGAGCGACGAGAGGAGACGGAGATGACGCGCAAGCCGCCGTACTACCGCCTCCACATCGACCTTCTCCGGGTCTCCAGCGCGCTCTGTCTGCGCTGAGCTGAACCCCTTCTCGTACCGCTGAGACGTCCCGTTCCGGACGTCCGCGAAGCCTGCCCACCGCCAGGGAGTCTCATCGTGTCCACTACTTCAGTCACGTCTGTGTCCGGCGCGTCCGGCCCGCCGACGTCCGCAGTACCGCTTGACGCCGACCTGCCCGTTGTCGCCCGCCGGCACCCGTGGCGCTGGGTCGGGGTCGCCGTTGTCCTTGTCCTGCTGGCGATGTTCGTGCACGGTCTGGCCACGAACCCGGGCTGGGACTGGCCGACGTTCTTCCAGTTCTTCGCCACCAGGACGATCTTCTCCGCGCTCTGGGTGACCGTGCAGCTGACCGTGTACGGCACGGTGCTCGGGTTCGTGCTCGGCGCCGTACTCGCCTCGATGCGCTTGTCCAGCAGCCCTTTCCTGCAAGTAGTTGCCTGGGGCTACATCTGGGCGTTCCGGTCGATCCCGTTGATCGTGCAGCTGCTGTTCTGGTTCAACATCGCTTATCTGTACAAGGAGTTGAGCATCGGCGTCCCGTTCGGCCCGGAGTTCGTGCATTTCAGCACGAACAACCTGTTCGGTCCGCTCGGTGCCGCCGTACTCGGGCTCGCGTTGCACCAGGCCGCGTACGCCGCCGAGATCATCCGCGGCGGGATCATCTCGGTCGACGCCGGCCAGCTGGAAGCCGCGGCCGCGTTGGGGATCCCACGGATCCGGCAGTTCTTCCGCATCGTGCTGCCGCAGGCGATGCGGTCGATCCTGCCGAACGGCGCGAACGAGGTGATCAGCCTGTTCAAGGGCACGTCGATCGTCTCGGTGATGGCGATCCCCGAGCTCTTCTACCAGGTGCAGGTGATCTACGGCCGCAACAGTCGCGTCGTGCCGCTGCTGATGGTCGCGACGGTCTGGTACATCGTGCTGACCACGCTGCTGTCGATCGTGCAGTACTACGTCGAGCGCCGCTTCGCCCGCGGGACGTCACGATGATCGACGTCAAGGGTGTGCACAAGAGCTTCGGCGAACTCGAAGTACTGAAGGGCATCGATCTCGACGTACCGGCGGGTGCGGTCACCGTGATCCTCGGGCCGTCGGGATCGGGCAAGTCGACGTTGCTGCGGTCGATCAACCATCTGGAGAAGGTGGATCGCGGGCTGATCAAGATCGACGGCGAGTTGATCGGGTACAAGCGGCGCGGCAACAAACTGCACGAGCTGCGCGAGCGGGAGATCCTGCGGCAGCGGTCGCAGGTCGGGTTCGTGTTCCAGACCTTCAACCTGTTCGGGCATCTGACCGTGCTGCAGAACGTGGTCGAGGCGCCGGTGTCGGCGCAGCGCCGCAAGCGCAGCGAGGTCGAGCCGTATGCGCGGGAGCTGCTCGAGCGGGTCGGTGTCGGTGACAAGGCTGATGTGTATCCGCGGCAGTTGTCCGGCGGTCAGCAGCAGCGGGTCGCGATCGCTCGTGCGCTGGCTCTGAAACCGAAGGTCCTGCTGTTCGACGAGCCGACCAGCGCGCTCGATCCCGAGCTGGTCGGTGAGGTCCTCGACGTGATCAAGGAGCTCGCCCGCGACGGCGCCACGATGGTCGTCGTCACCCACGAGATCGGCTTCGCCCGGGAGATCGCCGACACGGTGGTCTTCATCGACGGCGGCCGGATCGTCGAATCGGGTCCGCCGCGCGAGGTCCTCGACAACCCTGTCCACGAGCGCACTCGCGCCTTCATCTCGAAGGTCCTCTGATGAAACGTTCTCTGTACGCCGTTCTCGCCGGAGCCGCAGCACTCGCGCTGGCGCTGGCCGGATGCGCCGGCGATCCCCAGGCCGTCGCCGCCTCCGACACCGGTGTGAATACCTCGGCCGATCAGAACCGCATCACCACCAGCAAGAACGATGCCGCCGCCGCGTTGGTCCCGGCGAAGGTCCGTGATCGCGGCACCTTGATCGTCGGCGGTGGGTTTGGGTCGGGCAGTGTGCCGCTCGGGTTCTACGCCGATGACAACAAGACCCCGATCGGGCTCGAGGTCGACATCGCGTACCTCGTCGCCCAGGCGCTCGGGCTGAAGCCGGAGATCGAGGTGACGAGCTGGGAGAACCTGTTCGTCGGGCTCGACTCCGGGAAGTACGACGTCGGGTTCTCGAACATCACGGTGACGGAGAAGCGGAAGCAGAAGTACGACTTCGCGACGTACCGGAAGGACGACATCGCGTTCGAGGCGAAGAAGGGCGGGACCTGGCGGGTCAGCGGCGGGAAGGACATCGCCGGGAAGACGATCGCGGTCGGGTCCGGGACGAACCAGGAGAAGATCCTGGTCGACTGGAACGAGGCGAACGTCAAGGCTGGGTTGCCGGCGGCAACGATCAAGTACTTCCAGAAGAACACCGACACGTACTTGGCGTTGAGCTCCGGGCGGATCGATGCGTACCTCGGCCCGAACCCGTCGATCGCGTACCACGTGAAGACCTCCGGCGAGACCGAGACCATCGGCAAGTTCTCCGGCGCCGGTCCGACGCTGCAGGGCCTGATCGCCGCGACGACGAAGAAGGACGACGGCTTGGTCAAGGCCTATCAAGCGGCGCTCAACGCGGTCATCGCAGACGGCAGCTACGCCAAGGTCCTCGCCCGCTGGAACGTCTCCAGCGAAGCCGTCGCCACCTCCGAAATCAACCCACCCGGCCTCCCACTGACGAGCTGAGGAATGACGATGACTGAACGACAGAAGACCCCCGCCGCCCCTTCGGGGCGCCGGGCGGGGGAGAGGCGCGCGGCCGGAGGCCGCGGGGTGGCGGCGCGGGTAAGTGCGGGGCTCGTGGCGGTGCTGCTGGTGCTGGCCGGCTGTGCCGACCCGCAGACCAGCCCGGCGCCGAAGGATGGCGACGCGTCGCAGGTTGCGTTCGACACGTCTGCGAAGCAGACGCACATCACCTCGTCGAAGGTGGAAGCGATTGTGGCTGAGTTGCCGGCTGCGGTGCGGGACAGCGGGAAGCTGGTGGTGGGGAATGGGTCCGCGGGTGGAGGTTTGCCGCCGCTCGGGTTTACGGCGGATGACAACAAGACGCCGATCGGGGTCGAGATCGACATCGCGTACCTGGTCGCGAGTGTGCTCGGGCTGCAGCCCGAGATCGACACGACCAGCTGGGAGAACCTGTTCCTCGGGCTCGACTCCGGCAAGTACCAGGTCGGGATCTCGAACATCGGCGTGTCCGAGCTGCGCAAGGAGAAGTACGACTTCGCGACGTACCGGCTCGGCCTGCATGCCTTCGAAGCAAAGAAGGGCTCGGGGCTGAAGATCACCGGTCCGGCCGACATCTCCGGCAAGACCGTCGCGGTCAGCTCCGGCACGCTTCAGGAGGCGATCCTCGTCGACTGGAACAAGCAGAACGTCGCAGCCGGCCGCAAACCCGCCAACCTCAAGTACTACCAGCAGGCCGCGGACACCTACCTCGCCCTGCAGTCCGGCCGAATCGACCTGTACCTCGGCCCGAACCCGAACGCGTCGTACCACGTCGCGACGCAGCACCAGACCGAGATCGTCGGCACGGTCTCGTCCAGCTACCCCGTGCAGGGTCTCGTCGGGATCACCACCAAGAAGGACGACGGCCTGGTCAAGCCGCTCGCCGACGCGCTGAACGCGGCGATCGCCGACGGCAGCTACGCCAAGGTCCTGGCCAAGTGGGGCCTGCAGGCCGAGGCCGTCCCGAAGTCGTTGATCAACCCGCCCGGTCTGCCGAAGAAATAGGAGAACTCGATGGCGACCATTGCAACCCTCTCGAGCAGTCCGTCGGTACCGTCCCGCACGGATGCCGTTCTCGAATATGTCACCAAGCGCCTGATCAGCCACGGCCATACCGTCACGCCGATCGTGTTGCGCGACCTGCCGGCCGAGCCGTTGGTGCGAGGTCAGGCCGATCATCCGGCGATCGCCGCGGCGGCCGCGATCCTCGAGGCTGCGGACGCGGTCGTCGTCACGACGCCGGTCTACAAGGCGGCGTACTCCGGTCTGTTGAAGGTGTTCCTCGACCTGCTCCCGCAGTACGCGCTGAAGGGCAAGACAGTGTTGCCGCTGGCAACGGGCGGTACGCCGGCGCACGTGCTGGTGATCGACTACGCGCTGCGCCCGGTGCTGACAAGTCTCGGCGCCGGGGCGATCGGCCAGGGCTGGTTCGTGTTGTCGTCGCACATCCACTTGTACGACGGGGGCGGGGTCCTGCTCGATCAGGCGGCGTCCGTGCCGCTGTACCAGGTGACCGAGGCGTTTCTCGCGACCGTCGAGGGCGAGCAGGTCGTCGAGAGCGGGCCGGTGCAGCTCGCTGCGGTCGAGGCGGTCCGGGTGCGGCCCGAGGATCCAGCGGCGGCGCCGCTGCTGGCGGATCTCGTGGTCGAATACAGCAGCCGGTACGGGCGGACCAACGCGAACACGCAGCTGACCGAAGTACCGGCGTCCGACTTCCACGTCGAGAGCGGCGGGGCGTTCGTGCTGCTGCGGTACGGCGGTCAGACGGTGGCCGGCGGCGCGATCCGTCGGTACGACGACGAGACCGCCGAGGTGAAGCGGATGTGGACCTCGCATCTGCATCGGCGGCAAGGGCTCGGCCGTCGCGTGCTGGCCGAGTTGGAGGCGGCCGCTGCGGATCTCGGGTATCGGCGGCTGTACCTGACAACGGGACCGCGTCAGCCGGAAGCGGCTGCGTTGTATCTCGCGGCCGGTTTCGAGCCGCAGTTCGACACGTCGGTCGATCCCGAGTCGATCGGTCCGCTGCCCTTCACGAAGGAGATTCCGGTGGCATTGAAGGTGGCGTCATGATCGTTGGTCTCGAGATCGATGGTGCGGGTACGGATCCGGCTGCGTGGCGTGGAGCTGAGGTTGATCCGCGGGCGATTCTCACCGGTGAGTTGGCGTTGCGGGCGGTGCAGCGGGCGGAGGCGGCCGGGGTCGACTTCGTCACGTTCGTCGACGCGTTGGAGGCGCCGGACGACGTACCCGATCGGGTGAGTGTGCGGCTGGACGCGCTGGGGCTGGCCGCGCGGATCGCGCCGTTGACCGAGCGGATCGGGCTGTTGCCGACGATCACTGTCACGCACACCGAGCCGTTCCACGTGCAGGCCTCGGTGGCGACGCTCGATCATGTCTCGGGCGGACGCGGTGGCTGGGTCGCGGACGTGTCGTCATCGGCCGCCGCAGCAGCGGTCGTCGGCCGCCGTCAGCCTGCCCCTGCTGCGGAGACGTGGCGAGAGGCGCGGTACGTCGTGGACGTGAGCCGCCGCTTGTGGGATTCCTGGGAGGACGACGCGATCATCCGCGACGCCTCCACAGGGCGGTACGTCGACCGCGAGAAACTGCACTACGTCGAGTTCGAGTCGCCGTCGTTCGACATCAAGGGTCCGTCGATCGTTCCTCGTCCGCCGCAGGGGCATCCCATCACGGCGATCCGCGTGAGCAGCCCCGAGGCTCTCGAAGCAGCGGCCGATGCCGACCTTGTCCTGGTCGACGAAGTACCCGCGCAGCTGAACGCGCTGGTGATCGTGTCGGTTGAGGTGCGGCCTCATCTCGACGGGGTGGATGGGCTTGTCGAGCTGATTGAGGGATTGGCCGGGGCTGACGGTGTACATCTCCGGCCCGCGTCGCTCGAGCTGGATGTGCCCGTGATTGCGGACGAGTTGTTGCCGCGGTTGCGGGAGCGCGGGTTGGTGGGGCCGGCGGAGCGCGGTGGGAGTTTGCGGGGCCGGCTCGGGTTGGGGCGGCCGGCGAACAGGTACGTGGGGAGCGAGCGATGAGCAAGCAGATTCATCTGGCCGCGCACTTCCCGGGCGTCAACAACACGACCGTCTGGTCGGATCCGCAGGCGGGCTCGCAGATCGACTTCAGTTCGTTCCGGCACTTGGCGGAGACGGCCGAGCGGGGCACGTTCGACTTCTTCTTCTTGGCCGAGGGGCTGCGGCTGCGTGAGGTGAAGGGCAAGATCCACGACATCGACGTCGTCGGGCGGCCCGAGTCGTTGACCGTGCTCAGCGCACTGGCTGCCGTCACCACGCACCTCGGCCTGGCGGCGACGGTGAACTCGACGTTCAACGAGCCGTACGAACTGGCGAAGCGGCTGTCCACACTCGACCACCTGTCCGGCGGTCGCGCGGCGTGGAACGTCGTGACGTCATGGGACGCGTTCACCGGCGAGAACTTCCGCCGCGGCGGGTACCTCGACAAGGCGGATCGGTACGTCCGCGCCCAGGAATCGCTGCGGATCGTACGCAAACTCTGGGACTCCTGGAGCGAGGACCAGCTGGTCCTCGACCAGGCGACGGGCGCGTTCGCCCGCGAGGGCGCTGGGGCCTTCGCGGACGAAGGCGCGCACTTCGACATCCGCGGGCAGTTCGGCCTGCCGCCGTCACCGCAAGGGCGGCCGGTGATCATCCAGGCGGGTGACAGCGACCAGGGGCGGGAGTTCGCGGCGTCCGACGCGGATGTGATCTTCAGCCGGCACGGGACGTTCGAGGCCGGGAAGACCTTCTACAAGGACGTGAAGTCGCGGCTGTCGAAGTACGGGCGGACCGAGGACTCGCTGAAGATCATGCCCGCTGTGACGGTCGTGGTCGCCGACACGGACGACGAGGCGGTCGACAAGGCGGCGTACATCCGGGAACAGCAGGTGTCCGGTCCGACCGCGCTTGTCCTTGCGGAACTGCTGTGGGGACGCGACCTCTCGGCGTACGACCCGGATGGTCCGTTGCCGGCCGAGGATCCGGTGGTGGGTTCGTCGGTGACGCAGGGGCGGGTCGGGTACAACGATCCGTTCCCGATCGTCGCGGAGTGGCGGGCGCAGGCGGAGGCGCACGGCTGGTCGCTGCGGCAGACCGTGATCAACCAGCAGAACCGGCAGACGTTCATCGGTTCGCCGGCCACGGTCGCCGAGGCCATCAACCACCACGTCCAGGAGGATGCCGCCGACGGGTTCGTCCTCGTCCCGCATCTCACGCCCTCCGGCCTCGATGATTTCGTCGACCGGGTGGTGCCACTCCTGCGCGACCGCGGCGTCTTCCGCCAGGAGTACGCCGGTACGACGCTGCGCTCGAACCTCGGGCTGCAGGTATGAGCGTGGCCGAGCTGCATCCCTGGAAGGAGCCGCCGGCAACGATCGTGTTCGTCGGCGGCGGGCCGCGGACCGTCGGGCTGCTCGAGCGGTTCGCGGCCAGCGCGCCGGACCTGCTCGACGGGCGCGACGTCGAGATCCATGTGGTGGATCCGTATCCGGTCGGTGGTGGGCGGATCTGGCGGCGGGAGCAGTCGCGGCTGTTGTGGATGAACTCGATGACGTCGGACGTCACGATCTTCACCGACGAGTCGGTCGACTGCGACGGACCGATCGTGCCGGGTCCGGACCTCGCGACCTGGGTCGCCGGTGAGGGTGCGGTGATCCTGGAGAAGGCCGGGCTGGAGCAGCCGGGGCCGATGGACTTCCCACCGCGGCTGGTGCAGGCGGAGTACCTGGCGTGGGTGTGGGAGCGCGTCGTCCGCGATCTCCCCGCGACCGTGACCACCCATCGCGAGCGGGCGGTCGAGCTCACCGCGGACCAGCGGGTGGTTCTCGAGTCAGGCCGGGAGATCGCGGCCGACGCGGTAATCCTTGCCCTCGGCTACCTGGATCGGTTGCCCACGGCATCGGAGTCGGCGTGGGCGGCCCAGGCAGCGGATGCGGGGCTGACCTACATCCCGCCCGGTTACACGGCGGACGTCGACCTCGACGGGTTGTGGCCGAAGTCGCCGGTCATTGTGCGGGGGTTCGGGCAGGCGTTCATCGACCTGATGGTGCTGCTCACCGAGGGGCGCGGCGGCTGGTACGACGAGTGCGAGGGGCTGCTCACCTACCACCCGTCGGGCGACGAGCCGATCTTGTACGTCGGCTCGCGGCGCGGCGTGCCGTATCACGCGAAACTCGGCTACACCGTCGCCGGCACGAAGCCGGTGCCTACGCGGTATCTGACTGCCGAGGCTCTTGGCGACGGACTGCTCGACTTCGATCGCGATGTTGCGCCGTTGATCGACAAGGAGCTGGCGTACGCCCATTACAAGCAACTGTTCACCGCCCACCCTGAACGAGTCGTCGGCTCGTGGACGGAGTTCGAGAACGCGCTGGACGAGTGGACGCCGGGCTTCGAGGCCGTAGCCGCTTCGGCGGTGCCGGATCCGGCGGACCGGTTCGTCCGCTCGGAGATCGACCGGCCGCTGGCCGGGAGATCGTTCGAGGACCGCGCGGGCTTCGAGCGGTTCATGACCGGGCTGATCGAAGGTGATCTGGTCCGGCGGGCGGATCCGGCGTACTCGGCGGATCTGGCGGTGTTCAACGCCTTGCTGAGTATTTACAGTGTGTTGTCGCGGGCGATCACCGAAGGGCAGTTGTCGGACGAGGACCGGGTGCGCAAGGTCGAGACCGAGTGGCATGGGTTCTTCTCGTTCGTGGCCAGTGGGCCGCCGCCGCGGCGGTTGGAGGAACTGCTCGCATTGCACCGGGCGGGGATCGTGCGGTTCGCCGGGCCCGATCTGGACGTTGCTATCGACAACGACCATTTCGTTGCCAAGAGCCCCGGAGTTGACGGGGAGATCCAGGCCCGGGCGTTCGTCGAAGCGCGGTTGCCGCGGCCCGACGTACTCGCGACGACTGATCCGTTGTTGCGCGGTCTGCTCGACTCCGGCGCACTCGCGGCCGATGAACTGTTCGCGGCCGACGGGACGAGTCTCGGCGGCGGTCAACTCAAGGCCGACTCGCAGTGTCGCGCGATCCGTGCCGACGGCTCCACGCACGAAGCGCTGTTCCTGCTCGGGCCGTCCGTGTCGGGCTCGGCCGGCTCGTCCGGGTTCTCCCGGCCGCATTTCAACGGTCCCGGCTTCCGGCAGAACGACGCCGTCGCCCGGGACCTGCTCAAGCTGCTCGCACCTACCGTACGGAAGGAAGAACGCCATGCCAGTTGAGTTCCTGGGTATCGCCGGGACCAACCCGGCCAGCGAGGTCACGCCGCGAACCGGCGGCCCGCTGGACCTCGAGTACACGTCCAAACTCGCCCGCGCCCACGAGGACAACGGCTGGGACCGGATCCTCTTCGCCTATCACTCCGGCTCGCCCGATCCGTCGCAGGTCGCGGCGTACGTCGCCGGCCGTACCGATCACATCAACCTGGTCGTCGCGCACCGGCCGAACGTCGCCTACCCGACGCTGACCGCGAAGACGTTCGCGACACTGGACCACCTCAGCGGCGGCCGGTTCGAAGTACACGTGATCACCGGAGGCTCGACCGCGGACCAGGCCGCCGAGGGCGACTTCCTGGCGAAGGACGACCGCTATGGGCGGACCCGCGAGTTCATCCAGATCCTCAAGCAGGCCTGGACGTCCGATCAGCGCTTCGACTTCAACGGCGAGCACTACCGCTTCGAGCAGTTCCTGGCCGACATCAAACCGCTCCAGCAACCGCGGCCGCGGATCTCGTTCGGAGGCTCGTCCGCTGCGGCGTACGCCGTCGGTGCCGCCGAGGCGGACATCTTCGCGCTGTGGGGCGAACCGCTCGCCGGGACCCGCGAACAGCTCGCCACCATCGACGCCGAGGCGGCTAAGGCAGGCCGCGCGGACCGCCCGACCATCCAGATCGCGTTCCGGCCGATCATCGCGCCGACCGAGGAACTCGCCTGGGAGAAGGCGGAGAGCATCCTCGGCCGGATCAAGAACGGACCGGCCCCGACCCGACTCCGTTCGAAGACGCCGGAGAACGCCGGCTCCCAGCGACTGCTCAAGGCCGTCGCGGAAGGCGAGCGGCACGACCGCGCGCTGTGGACCGCGCCGACCGGCGTCACCGGTGGCGGCGGCAACTCGACAGCCCTCGTCGGTACGCCGGACACCGTCGCGGCCGCGCTGCTCGACTACTACGACCTCGGCATCCGGATCTTCTCCGCCCGCGGCTACGACATCTACGACGACGCGATCGACTTCGGCCGGTACGTCATCCCGCTGGTCCGCTCCGAGGTAGCCCACCGCGAACAGAGGAAGGCCTCATGACCGTCGTCTCCGATCTCGAGCAGGACTGGCACACCTGGCACGCGGCCCGCGAACGCGACCTGGACACCGACTACGGCTGGCTGTCCGTCGTCGCCTTCGACTGGCTGCCCACCTCACCGGTCGCACTGCGCGGCCTGCCAGGCATCTGGTGGTCCGACGAGCAGCGTGCCCACGTGACGGCCGACGGGCAGCTGACGCTCAGCGGCGAGCCCGTGAACGGCACAGTGTCGGCCAGCGTCGCAGAAGCCGGTTCACTCAGCTGGCTGCTGTACGGCGATCGCCTGGTCGAGCTGGTGCTCCGCGGCGGGCGGTACGCCGTACGGCAGCGGGACCCACGTGCTGCGACGAGGCAGGAGTTCAGCGGCGTACCGACGTACCCGTTGGATGATCGCTGGGTCGTGACCGGGTACTTCACGCCGATCGCGAAGCCGCAGCGGGTAGAGGTGTCGACCGCGCGGGAGGATCTGCGGCAGTACGTGACCGTGGTCGGCGCGGTGCACGTCGCGCTGGGCGGTACGGCGTACGAACTGGTCGCGACTGCTGCGGGGGACGGGCGGCTGAACCTGTCCTTCCACGACAAGACGAACGGCGAGGAGACGGCACCCTGGCGGACCGTGACGACCGGACCGGTCGGGCGGGACGGGTCGGTGGTCATTGACTTCAACCGGACGATCAACCTGCCGTTCGCGTTCACGGCGTACGGGACGTGCCCTGCGCCGGTCGCCGGGAACCGCCTGGGTCTGCCTGTCACCGCGGGTGAGAAGAAGCTCCGATGAGGTTCTGTACCTACACGCTGATCGACAACTCGCCCGATCCGATCAGCGGGGTGCAGTTGACGCCGGCGGAGCGGTTCCAGCACGTCGTACGGCAGGCGCAGTGGGCAGAGGAACTGGGCTTCGACGGGTACGGCGTGGGTGAGCGGCACGCGCAGCGCTTCATCTCCTCCTCGCCGCCGGTTGTGCTGTCCTATATCGCCGCGGTGACGTCGCGGATCCGCTTGCTGACCACGGTGACTGTTCTGTCGCTGCTGGATCCGGTGCGGGTGGCGGAGGACTACGCGACGCTGGACCAGCTGTCGGGTGGTCGGCTGGACATCATCATCGGCAAGGGGAACGACCCGGACCAGAACGCGCTGTTCGGGTACGAGCTGGACGGGCAGTGGGACCGCAACCGGGAGAAGTACGAGCTGCTGCGGCGGCTGCTGCGGGAGACCGGGGTGTCGTGGTCGGGTCAGTACCGCCCGGCGTTGACGGACGCGACCACGCAGCCCCGGCCGTACCGAGCGGACGGCATCCCGCTCTGGCACGGGTCGGCGTCGTCGACGGAGTCCACCGAGCTGGCGGCCAAGTGGGGAGACCCGCTGTTCTCGGCGAACGGGTTCCACCCGCTGGAGAAGTACGCCGGGTTGATCCGGCACTACCGGGAGCGCTGGGAGGCGTACGGGCGCGATCCCGCGGACGCTGTCGTCGGAGCGGGGTTCAACGGGCTCTACGTGCGGAAGAGCTCGCAGGAGGCGGTCGAGGGGTACCGGCCGATCTTCGACGCGTTCATGGACTCACCGGGAGCACGGCACAACCAGCTGCCGTTCCGGACGCTGGAGGAGTTCCTCGAGGGCGGATCGGTGCTGGTCGGGTCGCCGGAGCAGGTGATCGACAAGTTCGGCCGGTACCAGGAGGCATTTGGCCACGAGCTGTCCGGCATCTCGCTGGAGGTCGCCGGACTCCCGGAGGACGAGAACCGGGAGTCCGTCGAGACCTTCGTCACTGAGGTCATGCCAGTACTGCGCTCGTCGTACCCGAGCCGCGTCTGGTCCTAGCCGTACGTCGGCTCCTGCGGCCAGCCTTCGGGGGAGTCCTCCCAGTCCTCCTGGCGGCCGTACGGCGCGTGGTCGAGGAGGTGGTTCACGAACAGCAGACGGTCGACGCCGCGCGAGCCGGTCGAGTAGGTGCGGTACACGGTGTCGCCGTCACGCAGGAACATGTTGAGCAGGAACCCGCCGCCCGCGCCGCAGTCGGCGGAGAACGACGTACCCGCAGATGAGGCGAACGGGATGTCCCAGCCCATCTTGGTCCAGTAGCCGGCCATCTGGTCGATCGGCATGTCAGAGACGGTCGCCCAGGCCAGGCCGCTCCGTTCCAGCAGGTCGAGGTTGCTGACGTGCTTGGTGAAGTGCGTGCAGCCCGGGCAGAAGTGGTCCGGGCCGGAGTGCATGAACTGGTAGAGCGCGAGCTGCTGCTGGTCGCCGAACAGCTCCCGCAGCGTCACCGGCCCGTCCGGCCCGGTAAACGTGTACTCCCCGAACTCGACCATCGGCAGCCGCCGGCGCTGCGCGGCGAGCCGGTCCTGCTCCCGGGTGGCCGCCTTCTCCGCGACCAGCAGCTCCGCACGAGCCTTCTCCCACTCCTCGGCCGAGACAACTGTCGGCATTGCAGTCATAGCTGTCCTTCCTTCTTCTGGGTCCTACTGGTACGACGGAGCCGCCCGGGCCCTCTCGACATCCGGATCCGGGTGAAAATCTGGTCAGAAGCACTCCGCGGAACCGGTATGCTTTCCGGGACGGACTGAGGGGCACGCAGGGTCGGCCGGCTCGATTTCACATCGGGGTGGCGGACCGTGTAATCTCTCTCCTCGGCCCGCCCCTTTAGCTCAGTCGGCAGAGCGTCTCCATGGTAAGGAGAAGGTCTACGGTTCGATTCCGTAAAGGGGCTCGGAGAACGGCATCCCACCTTCGGGTGGGATCGCTCACCTCACCCGGCGGGGTAGCTCAGGTGGTTAGAGCACACGGCTCATAATCGTGGTGTCGCGGGTTCGACTCCCGCCCCCGCTACCGAATCAGTTCTTTCGAGAGTGCGATCACCCAAGTTGCGTACTCATTACATGAAGAGGTAGCAGTGGCCAAGTCGACCGACATCCGCCCGAAGATCACGCTGGCATGCACGGTGTGCAAGGAGCGGAACTACATCACCAAGAAGAACCGGCGCAACGACCCGGACCGTCTTGAGCTGAAGAAGTACTGCCACCGGTGCAACGACCACACCGACCACCGCGAGACCCGCTGACCTCAGCATCTTCGCGAGGGCCGCTTCGGATTGCCGAAGCGGCCCTTTGCTGTGCCCTCAAACGGTCAGGATCGGGCGGCCGCCCTCGTAGGCGGTGAGACGCTCGTCACGCGGAGTGAGACAGCAGGAGCCGCAGAGCGTGCCCTTGCCGACCTCGCTCGTGTAGTACAGACAGCAGGTGTTGCGCAGGTAGACGAGCTTCCCGGCGGCGATCTCCACCTCTCCGAGTCTCGCCAGTCCACCCGGCGCTTTGGTGGAGAAGGTGCGCCAACGGTCGAGCAGGTACTCCGGTCGCACGGTGACCTCCTCGCGGGTCGCCGCGCAGAAACCCATCGCGCATCCGGCCGCGACTCCGCCGTGGAGCTGGCGAAGCCCGGCCCGCGTCCGCTGGTGCAGCTCCTCGGACAGCGCGAGCAGGTGCTGGCGGAGTACGACGTCGTACAGCGTCTCCAGCCCGCCGGGGAGGAAGGTGGCGGAGCGTATGGCGACCGCTGCGATGCCGTGGCCCTCGTGTGGGCGGACCCAGAGGTTCTGCGGGCGGATGTCGAGGACGCGGCCCTCCAGCGCCCAGAGCAGCAGCGCGGTCGCAGGTGCGCGGCCGGCGTAGAACGAGAGCATGCTCAGCGCGTTCGCGTGGGCGGTGCGGTGGTTGCTGGCCTCGTCGTCACGCTTGAGCAGCTCGGTGAGCTCAGGGCTGCCGGGCTCCAGAATCCGGTCCACGCGCAGCCATTCGTCGCCCTCCGGCGCACCGACCTCGAGCTGGTACCGCGGGGCGTATTTCGCGAGCGCCGCCACTGCCGTCACCTGATCAAACCCTTCTGGCATCGTGGGCGGCGGAAACCCGGGGCCCAGTCTGCCAGTAGGCTTCGGGGATATGACGATCGACGCCACGATGGTCGGCCGGAGCTACGCGGCCGCCGAGTCCTACCAGGTCGGCCGGGAGAAGATCCGCGAGTTCGCCGATGCGATCGGCGACCCCAACCCGGCGTACCGCGGTGATGACGCGGTGGCGCCGCCGACGTTCGCGTTCATGCTCGGCAGCCGCGCGCTGGAGCAGCTGCTGAACGACGAGGAGCTCGGCCTGCGGCTGGACCGGATCGTGCACGGCGCGCAGAAGTTCAGCTACACCCGCCCGATCAAGGCCGGCGACGACATCGCCGCGACCGCGACCATCACCACCGTCCGCAAGGCCGGTGACGTCGAGGTGATCATGTACGAGACCGCCCTGACCACCGTCGACGGCGACCCGATCGCCACGTCGACGTCGACGATCTCGCACAACCGGGGTGAATCGTGATCGAGGTAGGCACCGAGCTTCCGCCGCTGACCGTCACGTTCCGGCGCGACGACCTGGTCCGGTATGCCGGGGCCAGCGGCGACTTCAACCCGATCCACTGGAGCGACCGGATGGCCGGCGCGCTCGGTCTGCCCGGCGTGATCGCGCACGGCATGCTGACGATGGCGTCCGCGGTACGCGTCGTCACGGACTGGATCCCGGATCCGGCCGACCTGATCGAGTACGGCGTGCGGTTCACCAAGCCCGTCGTCGTACCGGATGACGACAAGGGTGTGAACGTGACGTTCTCCGCGAAGGTCGACAAGGTCGCGGAGGGGCGGGCCGAGATCGACATCACGGCGGTTGCCGGCGAGGAGAAGGTGCTCGGCCGGGCCAGGGCGGTCGTGCGCGTCCAGTGAGAACGCATGTGTCGCTGGCCGACTACACCACGCTGCGGATCGGCGGGTTGGCCGACAAGTTCGTCGAGGTCAGCACCGAGGACGACCTGATCACCGCGGTCCGCGACGCGGACGCCGCCGAGGAACCGGTGCTGTTGCTGTCGGGTGGCAGCAACGTGGTGATCGGCGACGACGGGTTCCGCGGGACCGTCATCAAGATCGCGACGTCGGGGATCCGGGTCAATTCGGATATGTGCTCCGGCGCGATGGTGCACATCGCCGCCGGCGAGGACTGGGACGGCGTCGTACAGCGCGCGATCGCTGAGGAGTGGAGCGGGCTCGAGTCGATGTCCGGGATCCCCGGGCTGACTGGATCGACACCGGTGCAGAACGTCGGGGCTTATGGGCACGAGGTCGCGGAGACGATCGCTTCGGTGCGGGTGTTCGACCGGGTGGCCGGCGAGGTGCGCACCGTGTTTGCCGCCGACTGCGGCTTCAGCTACCGCAACTCCCGCTTCAAGGCGGATCCGTCGCGGTATGTGGTCCTCGAGGTCACGTTCCAGCTGACGCTGGGCGACCTGTCCGCGGAGGTCGGGTACGCCGAACTGGCCCGCGTCCTCGACGTCGAACCAGGCTCCCGCGCGCCGATGACGGAGGTCCGCGAGGCCGTCCTCGGCCTACGCCGCAGCAAAGGCATGGTCCTGGACCCGCTCGACCACGACACCTGGAGCGCCGGCTCCTTCTTCACCAACCCCATCCTCGACACCCCCGCCGAGGTCCCCGCCGGCGCACCCCAATGGCCCCAACCCGACGGCCGCGTAAAAACCAGCGCCGCCTGGCTGATAGAACACGCCGGCGTCTCCAAGGGCTACACCATCGGCGCCGCCGCAGTCTCCTCCAAACACACCCTCGCCCTAACCAACCAAGGCGGAGCCACCACCAAAGAACTCCTCACCCTGGCCACCCACGTCCGATCCCAGGTCCAACAGGCCTTCGGCATCACCCTGATCAACGAACCCGTCCTGGTGAACTGCTCGCTGTAAGTCGGTGAGCTTGTTGGGTCGGCCTGTGCCGCGCCGGCTTGTGCAACCCAGCTCCGGGGCCTGGTTCCGTCCGTGACCGCGGTCAGTTGATGCCGACCGCGGTCACGGACGGCCTCCCACATCGCGTGCGGCCACAGGCTCCGGGGTGAGGCCTCGACTGCCCCGGTCCTCCAGGGGTGGAAGTTATCCGGGGGATCGCAGTCACCCCGGGATTCGCAGTCACACCAGGCCCGCAGTCGCGCGACGAGAGTCACCCGCGACGACGGTTCCCGCACGACGGCGCCGGCCTAGTTGTCGCACGCGGGCGGCAGCCCGCAACTCGCGGCGGAGGAGCGGAGCGACGACAGAGCGGCTGCGTAGCCCGCCGGGGTCGACGTACCTGGTCGGACGCGGGTGCCGGCGTACCTGGGTGAAAAAGTTTTGCAGAGGGGGTTCACAGGGGCGGGTTGGGTGGCTAATCTTTTGCAGAAATTGGTGGGAGGTGGAGTGTGAGGCGTAAAAGATTTTCTCGGCGGGAGGTTCTTGCCGGGGTGGGTGCGGGGTTGGCGGCTGCTGTGGTGCCGGGGTGTGCGGCGGGCGGTGGAGGCGGGCGGTCGGGGGCTTTGCAGGTTTGGGGTGGGGTGCCGGCGGCGTCGGGGCCGGGGGATGTGGTGAAGGCGTTTCGGGAGAAGTTTCCGCAGTACGACGTGAACTACACGCGGTTCGTGAACGACGATCGCGGCAACCTCAAGCTCGACACCGCGCTGCAGGGTGGCGTCGACATCGACGTGTACTTCACCTATTCGCAGGGCGCGATGGCGCTCAGGGCCGGGTCCGGACTGGCGGCGGACCTGACTGATCGCGTGACTAACGACCCGGACCTGAAGGTGTTCCTCGACACCGAGCAGCCGCGGTCGTACATCGACAACGGCAAGGTGAAGGCGCTCGCCACCGCGCGCGAGCCGTTCTTCGTGTTGTTCAACGAGAAGCTCCGGCAGCAGGCCGGCGTCGACCTCCCGGACTCGTGGACGATCGACGAGTTCCGCAGTACGGCGAAGCGGCTGACCACCGGCAAGACCGTCGGCGCCTACACGGTCCCCGACATCGCCCGGATCGCTCTCGGACCCAACTACTGGTACGACGGCAACCGCAGCAACTTCGGCGACCCGCACTTCGAGCAGGGCTTCCGGGTCGGCCGCGAGATGATCGCCGACGGTACGGCGTTCCCGTGGACCGAGGTCCTCGCCCGCCACCTCGACGCGTACCAGCAGAACTCGTTCCTGACCGAGGAGTTCCACCTCTGGTCGACCGCGCCGTTCAACCTGCGCTACCTGTACGACGCGAAGAAGTACCCGCACGACTTCAAGGTCGCGTTCGCCCCGTCGCCGACCGTCGACGGCAAGGACTGGAACGGCGGCTCGTACAGCAACTTCATCATGATCAACCCGAAGTCGCCGAAGTTCGAGGCGGCCTGGGCGTTCGTGAAGTTCTGGCTGACCGAGGGCGCGACGCCGATGCTCAAGGGCGGCAAGCTGCCCGCGCTCGGCGGTGTCACCGACGACCAGGTGATCACCGGCATGCTCGGCAAGGAGCCGGAGAAGTACTTCGACATGGACTCGTTCCGCCGCGTCGTACTCGAGGCGGATCCCAAGCTCGCGACCGACACCCGGCTGACCGGGTTCCCGGAGATCACGCTCGCCGTGAAGCAGCAGCGCGACCTGTGCTGGCTGGGCGAGAAGGACCCGGGCGTCGCGATCCGTGAGGTACGGCGGCTCGCCGACGCCGCGATCGCCCGTAACGAGAGGAGGCCCTGATGGCCACCGCAACCGTCGCGGCCGCACCGGCGGTCCGGACCGAGAAGGCGCCCGGGATCAAACCGCGCGGCTGGATCGGATTCCTGTTCATCGCGCCGAACCTGCTCGGCGTGGTCGCGTTCACTCTGATCCCGCTGATCAGCGTCGTCGTCCTCGCGTTCACCGACTGGAACCTGGTGTCCGGTCTCGGCGGCATCACCTTCAACGGCATCGACAACTTCGTCGCGATCGCCCGCGATCCCGGGTTCTGGCACGCGATCGGGCTGACGCTGGTGTACGTCGTGGTGTCCGTACCGCTCACCGTCGTCGGAGGACTCGCGCTCGGTATCGCGCTCAACCGCCCGCTGCCGGGTCGCGCCGTACTGCGGGCGATCTTCTTCCTCCCGTACATCGTCAACGTGGTCGCGATCGGCATGACCTGGCTGATGCTGATGAACCCGAAGGCCGGCCTGGTCAACAAGGTACTCGATGCCTTCGGCATCCAACCGGGCTGGTTCGCCTCGTCGCACTGGGCGCTGCCCGCGCTGATCGTGATGGCGATCTGGGGCGGTGTCGGGTACTGCTCGCTGATCTACCTGTCCGCGCTGCAGGACGCACCGCGGCAGCTGTACGAAGCAGCCGACATCGACGGCGCGTCCGTCTGGGCGAAGTTCCGCGTGATCACCTGGCCGTCGTTGCTGCCGACAACGATCTTCCTGTTGGTCACGCTGATCATCGGGGCATCGCAGGGCTTCGGTCTGATCGCACTGATCACGGCCGGCGGTCCCGGCGACTCGACCACGACGATCTCGTACTACATGTACCAAACAGGCTTCCAGTTCTACCGGTTCGGCTACGCATCGGCGATCGGCCTGGTGACGTTCGTCGGCGTACTCGTCCTGACTCTGCTCACCTGGCGGGCGCAGCGAGGGAGGGCCCTCAATGACTAAGTCCAAGTGGTTGTGGGGGATCCCGTTGTGGATCCTGGCGATCGCGTTCCTCGCGCCGTTCGCGTGGATGATCTCGACCGCGCTGAAGCCGGACGTGGACGCGTACAAGATCCCGATGCAGTGGATCCCGAACCCGTTCCAATGGGACAACTTCACCACGGTGCTGTCCGGAGCGACCTCGGTACTCCCGGCGTTCGGGCGCTCGATCTTCGTCGCCGTACTCCGGGTCGCGGGCGAGCTGATCACCGCGACGATGGCCGGTTACGCCTTCGCGCGGATGTCGTTCAAGGGCCGCGACAAGTTGTTCCTGCTCTATCTCGCGACCGCGATCATCCCGGCGCAGCTGCTGCTGGTGCCGCGGTTCATCTACTTCCAGAAGCTCGGGCTGTACGACACGCTCTGGGCGCTGATCCTGCCCGGCATGTTCACCGTGCTCGGCACGTTCCTGATGCGGCAGTTCTTCATCAGCCAGCCGGCCGAGTTCGCCGAAGCCGCGCGGATGGACGGCGCGAACGAATGGCGCGTTTTCACCCGGATCTACTTGCCGTTGGCAACACCGGTGATGAGCGCGCTCGGCATCCTCGCGTTCGTCTGGTCATGGAACGACTACGAGACGCCGCTGGTGCTGATCAGCAACCCCGACCGCTACACGCTGCCGCTCAGCCTGACCAACTTCGTCGACGAACAGGGCCAGATCGCACCCGGCCTGACGATGGCCGCCTCGGTGATCTCGATCGTGCCGGTGCTGATCGTGTTCGTCGTCCTGCAGCGGCGGTTCATCGCCGCCATGACTCACACAGGGATCAAATGAACAACGTCTCAGGTGTCTTCCCGCAGCTTGCCCAGATCGGCGACTTCGGTCCGCCGCGCAGCGAGCTTGGCGTCGGTTCGCTGATGCCGTGGAACGGGAAGCTCTATGTCCAGAACTACAACTCGCACAAGGCCCCGTCCGGCGCGGGCGTCAGTCTCCGCCGGATCGACGCCGACTTCTCGATGGAGATCGTCGCCGAGACGCTCGGGGTGGACGGCACGTACACCAACCGGTTCGTGCACTTCCCGACCTCCAAGCTCGTGCTCGGGCCGCACGTGATCTCCGCCGATCACAAGATCGTCACCATCCCCGAGCTCCAGCCGTTGCGCGTCTGCGGTACGTCGAGGCACCTGACCAAGCCGGACACCCACGTGTACGTGCTCGCGATGGAGGGGGAACTGCTCGAGCTTGACCTCACGACGTACGAGTGCACGCAGCTCTTCGACCTCAACGACGAGCTCGGCACCGACGGCGAGATGAAGGTGCACTACAAGGACTGCTACACGTCGTTCGGCCGGCTCGTGGTGTGTTCCAACGAGTACGCCGAGCCCGAGTGGGCCGGCACGCGGTCGCGCGGGCGGCTGGCGGAGTACGACGGTCGGACGTGGAGGGTACTGCGGGAGGATCCGTTCACCGCGATCGGCGGGCGGCACGAGTTCGGCGGGACGATCTTCGCGACCGGGTGGGACCGGGCGTCGGCGATCCTCGAGGTGTTCACCGAGGCGGATCAGAAATGGACGCGGTACCGGCTGCCGAAGGCCTCGCACTGTTTCGATCACAAGTGGCAGACCGAGTGGCCGCGGATCCGGGAGGTCGAGCACGAGCGGCTGCTGATGGACCACCACGGGATGTTCTACGAGCTGTCGCCGTGGGCGTACGGCGGGCGGATCTGGGGCGTGCGACCGATCTCGACGCATTTGTGGGTGCTCGGGGACTTCTGCTCGTGGCGCGGGATGTTGGTGGCTGGGGCGGACAACGCGTCGCCGAGTCATGGGCTGAACCCGACGACGGCGGAGCCGCAGTCGGGGTTGTGGTTCGGGAAGACGGACGATCTGTGGAGTTTCGGGAAGCCAGCCGGGTGGGGTGGGCCGTGGTGGGAGACGCCGGTCGAGGCTGGAATGCCTTCGGATCCGTATCTGATGACGGGCTTCGACGGGAAGTGTCTGCATTTGGAGAACTTTGGTTCTGAGCCGTTGCGGATCACGGTCGAGATCGACTTCCACGGGCACGGGCGGTTCGGCGCGGTGGAGACACTGACGGTGGAACCGGGGCAGATCCGGACGCATGTGTTCCCGCCGGGGTTCAGTGCGCACTGGGTGCGGGTGGTCAGCGACACCGACGGTGTGGCGAGTGCCCAGTTCGTCTATACGTGACGATAACGGGATGGCAGACATGGAAAGAGCTGAGAGCCCGAGCCCGTTGCAGCAGGTCAAGCGGGCCCTGCCGGAGCTGAACGGTGCGATGCAGCGGGTCGCCGAGCACATCCTGGCGAACCCGGACGAGGTCGCGCGCGGGTCGATCACGAAGCTGGCCGAGGTCGCCCAGACGTCGGCCGCGACGGTGACGCGCCTGTCGACGCACCTGGGGTACGCCGGTTATCCCGCGCTGCGCGCCGCCCTGGCGATGGAGGTCGGCCGCGGTCTCGAGGCCGGGTGGGCGAGCGATATCGGCATGGCGATCGGCCCGGCCGATCCGCCCGAGCAGGTGCTGAACGTGCTCGCGTCGACGCAGGCGAATGCGTTGCGGAACGCGTTGGCTGCGATCGATCTCAACGCGGCGACGCGGGTCGCGGACGCCATCGCCGGCGCACGGCGTACCCATATCTACGGCGAGTGGGGCGACGCGATCCCGGCCCGGGAGCTCTACATCCGGCTGCTGAGGATCGGGATCCCCGTGTGGTTCTTCGACGGGCCGCAGTCGTCGCAGATCGGCGCCGGCCTGCTCGGCTCCGGCGACGTGGCCCTCACGGTCACCCGCTCCGGGACCGATCCGACGACGTTGGAGTTCGTACGCCGGGCGCACGACGAGGGCGCGCTGACCGTCGCGATCACCGGGATGGTCGACTCGCCGATCGCGCGGCTGGCCGACGTCACCTTCGATACCGGTACGCCGAACGGATCCAACTGGACCGAGTTCTTCGCCGGCCGTGCGAGCGACGTACTGACGGCCGGGCTGTTGTTCGTGCTGGTCGCGCAGCGGGTGCCCGATCACCTCACCGCCAATCACCCGAACGGGCCGGGGCAGCCCGTCGTACATCCGGATACATGAAAGGTTTCTGAATGCAGCAGCTCGAGGTCCAGACCGATCTGACCGTCGTCGGCGGCGGGCTCGCCGGGATCTGCGCGGCGATCGGCGCCGCGCGGCAGGGGAGCACCGTGGCGCTGGTGCAGAACCGGCCGGTGCTCGGCGGCAACTCGTCCAGCGAGGTGCGGGTGTGGGTGTGCGGGGCGACCGCGCACGGCGTCCAGAGCTTCGCCCGCGAGACCGGCATCATGGGTGAGCTGTTCGTCGAGAACCAGTACCGGAATCCGCTGGGGAACCCGTACTACTGGGATCTCGTGCTGCTGGAGGCGGTTCGCGCCGAGCCGCTGATCACGCTGTACCTCAACACGGATGTGCGGTCGGTTTCGGTTGCTGACGGGGTGATCGAGTCGGTGACCGGGTGGCAGATGGGGTCGGAGAAGGAGATCCGGTTCGTCAGTCCGGCGTACGTCGACTGCTCGGGCGACGGGCTGGTCGGGCTGCTGGCGGGGGCTGACTTCCGCACGGGACACGAGCCGCGATCGGAGTACGACGAATCGTGGGCGCCGGTCGTGCCGGACTCGAACACGCTGGGCAGCACGATCCTCTTCTACACGAAGGACGCGGGGGAGCCGGTGCGGTTTGTGCCGCCGTCGTTCGCGCGGGACGTCAACGAGACCGCGATCCCGGACCGACGGGTGATCCGGACCGATATGAACGGGTGCGCGTTCTGGTGGATCGAGTGGGGCGGGTCGCTCGACGTCGTGGACGACAACGAGGCGATCCGGGACGAGTTGCAGGCTGTCGTTTACGGGATCTGGGACTACATCAAGAACTCGGGGCGCTTCGACGCGGAGAACCTGACGCTCGAGTGGATCGGGTCGGTGCCGGGGAAGCGGGAGTACCGGCGGTTCCTGGGGGACCATGTGCTCACGCAGCAGGATGTTCTGGAGCAGACGGTTTTTGAGGACCGGGTGGCTTTTGGTGGGTGGTCGATCGATCTGCATCCGCCTGGTGGGGTTTATGCGGCCGAGCGGGGGTCGAAGCATTGGCATCCGGACGGGAACTACCACATTCCGTTGCGGTCGCTGTACTCGCGGAACGTACAGAACCTGTGGATGGCCGGGCGCAACATCAGTGCTAGTCACGTAGCGTTCGGTACGACGCGGGTGATGGCGACGTGTGCGCTGCTGGGCGAGGCGGCCGGGGTCGGCGCTTCTGTTGCCTTGCGCAACGGATTGTCTCCGCGGGAGTTGGCGGTGTCTCGATTTGACCTGGTGCGGCGCGCGTTGACGCGGGCGGACTCGTCGGTCCTCGGCGTGGTTGATGACGATCCTGCGAACCTTGCGTTGTCTGCTTCGGTGAGCGCGTCGTCTACGTTGACCCGACCGGTAGTGGAGGTGTCGTCGGGGACTCTGCCGTTGACGAGCGATGTCGGCATGGTCATCCCCGTTGACCCGTCGTTGGACGGCTTCGAGTTGCTCGTCGACTCCGCCGGCGGGTTCTTGACCGTCGAGCTGCATGATCCGGTCAAGCCGCAGAACTACCTGCCGGCCGAGTTGGTCGGTTCCTGCACGATCGACGTACCCGCGGGTGAGAAGCGGTGGATCCGGGTGCCGCTGTCGTGGAATCCGTCCGCGCCGACGAACGCTTTCGTCGTACTGCGTCAGACGCCGGACATCTCGGTCCACACCGCGTCGACGGCGCTCCCGGGGACTGTGCACTTCGTCCACCGCGATCCGGCGCCCGACGAGGAGTGGACCGAACAGTTCCGCGCCTGGAAGCACATCCTGCCGCGCGGCGGGTTGTGCGTCCGCCTGGGCGAGACGGCGGCGTACTCAGCGTCGAAGGTGATCGGCGGCTACTCCCGCCCGTACGGCGGCCCCAACCTGTGGTCCTCCGAAGACCTCGCCTGGGACCCGAACCCCTGGCTGGAACTCACCTGGCCCGAGCCGGTCGAACTCGCCGAGGTCGTCGTCATCCTCGACGCCGACGTCCAGGAAGACCTCATCAACCTCCACCACCACCGCACCCCCTTCGAGTCCCTCCCCACCCTCCTCTCCAACTACACCCTCGAATCCCGCCCCACCCCCGACGCCCCCTGGCACCCCATCGCGGTCGTCACCAACAACCACCACCGCACCCAACACCACCACCTCCCCACCCCCACCCCAACCACCCACCTCCGCCTAACCCCCCAAACCACCAACGGCTCCCCCCGAGCCCACGTCGTCTCAATCCGCGCCTACGGTCAGTAACGCCATTCGAGTGGGTGGTCCAGCATCCAATCGGTCAGTGGATCGGCGGTGCGGCGGGAGGGGGTGGCGCCGGTTAGGAGGTCGGACAGGACTTGGCTGGGGGCTGCTAGGCGGAGGCCGGTGGGGGTTTTGCGGGTGCGGGTGTAGACGACGTCGAGCGTGGGCTCGGCTAGGACGATCGACTTGGTTTTTGACGGTATGAGTTCCCAGACGGTGGCTGCTGCTTGGGCGTCTGGGGTGTAGATGACAGTGCGGCCGGTGGGGGTTTCTGGGGTCCAGTGTTGGGCGGCGGTCGTGCCGGTGAGGGCGTGGCGGATTTGGGTGGTGGGGATTCGGTCTAGGAGGGGTGAGGTGCCGGGTTTGGTGCGCCAATAGGTGAGGTGGGTGGTGCGGGTGAAGGGGGAGTCTTGGTTCCAGCGGCGTAGTAGGGCGAGCCAGTTGGGCACGGTGACGACCCCGGGAGCGTGGCGTTCGACGAGGTCGTCTTGTTCGAGGCGGTCGACGATTCGGCGTACGTCTTGGGCCGGGACGCCGGTGGTGCTGACCAGGTCGTGGGTTGTCCAGAGGCTGCGGAAGTCGAGGAGGGCTCGGATGACCAGGGCGGCGTTGTCTCCGGCGTAGGTGGCGGCGTTCATCCGCCTGATCCGTCGCGCGATACCTGGATGCCCAGCGGCACGGTCGCGTACGTCGTCCACTCGTACCGGTTGTGGTCGCGGTTGAGCTCGATCAGCGTGATGTCGGTCAGCTCGGTCGTGGCGACACCGCCGCCGAGCGCGTTCACGCGCTGCTCGAGCGGCTCGGCGGGAGCGACCTGGTTCCAGTAGCCGAGCGAGATGTGTGGATTGAGCTCGGGCAGCGCAGGCACCGAGTCGCGGCCCCACACGTCGGTGATCGCCGCACGCAGCTGGGCGCGGAGCCGGCGCATCCGGTCGACCGGCTCCACCGGGAGCTGCAGGCTCTCGACATCGACGACCGCCGAGCCGAGCTTGATCTCGAACGGCCGGAAGTGCTCGAGCCGCCGACGCGTCGCCTCGATGATCTGGTCGAGATCCGGCCGCGGGACCTTGTCCGTGAACCCGACTCCTTGCACCGTGAGATGCAGCCACTGCGCCGGCACCGGCGTGATCCCGGGAAGCGAGTCGACCAGGTGCTGGTACGCCGCGTGTACCTCAGTCACGACGGAGTCTTCCGGGAAGACGACGTGCCAGGTGTAGAACGATCGCCCGGGCCGCCAGTTGGGGCGCCAGTACCAGTGATCGCGGACGTCCTTGATCATGTCTGGTCCTCTTTCCTCCGTGCCGGGAGCTGGATGAACTCGGCGATGCGCGCGCGGAGCATGCGCGCCTTCGGCGTGTGGGCGTACGGCGAGGTGAGCGCCGCGACCTCCGCGAGGCGATGAATCAGCGGGCGGACGCGGTACTCCAGCGGAAGGTCGAGCACCGGCTCGACGGCCTCGATCGCACCGTCGAGCTGACCGAGGAGCAGCCGCGCCTTCGCTTGCTGCAGGCGGGCCATCCGCTCGGACCCTGGATTCCGGAGGACGTACGGCGCTGCCTCGAACAGCGCGACGCTGTGATCGGCGTGGTTCGACGTGTGCTCGGGCTGACCGAAGGCGAGGTAGGTATCTGCCCACAGCCCCTCGGCGCGCTCCGGCGTACAGAGCAGGAGGCCGCCCGGCTCGGAGTCGGCCTGGCGTACGGACAGCTGTTGGGCCAGGTCGAGCATGTCGCGGGCTTTGTCGGGCTGGCCGGCGCGGGCGTTGTCGACCGACGCTGCGCTGGCCAGGAACAGTCTCGACGTACCGGCGGAATACCGCAGTCCGTCTTCGGCGTACGCCGCAGCGCGGACGAAGTCCTCCTGCCAGAAGGCGGCGGTGTGCTGGGTGGCGCGAATCCAGCCGCGCAGTACGTCGTGGTCCGCGGCCTCGGCGCAGGCCCAGGCGGTGCGGGTGTGGCTTTCGGCGATGTCCGGGCGGCCGAGGTCGACGGACATCCACGCGAGCATGGTGATGGCGAAGCCGGCCGCGGAGTACAGGTCGCGGGATTGGCGGGGGGATTGGTTGCCGGCGAGCAGCGCGAAGGCTCGGTCGCGGATCGCTCGGCTCTTGGCGAACAACGGTCGGGTCGGCGTACGGAGATAGGACTGGGCGATGCGCTCGATGTCTGCCTGCAGTTGCTCGACCGTGAGCTCGCCGACGTTGGACTCCTCGGCGAACGACAGCAGCGCGATCGACTCGTCACTTGCGTGGATCAGATCGTCGTCGTGACCGACCATCGAGGGCGGTGTCGGCTCCGGCTCGGCCACGGCGATGCCGGACGGCGGGAAGAACCCGAGTTCGTTGTCGGCGGCAACATCGAGGACATGCCGCAGACCGGAACGGTAGGCGGCGCCGGGCCAGCGGACGGCGCCGCGTTCCAGCTTGGCGATGTAGTGGCCGTCGAGCTCGTACTTGATCTCGGTCGTGTCCCACAGCCAGGCACAGATCGCGTCGGCGAGCTCGGCCCGGGACATGTGTTCGCCCGGCGCGCGGCGCGACGGGGTGCGCTCTCGCGCGCCGCGCAACATCTCGTTGGGCTCTGACATGGCGGTAACTGTAAGACGCCGAACACCCTCTGCGACCACGAAATCGGGCCTTGTGGATGATCTGCCCCACGATGCCCCGAACTGCCCCGAAAACACTGCTGGGAAAGGGATTTGGCCGCAATCGTGGACCGCCTCGTGGCCGTAAATCGGTCGTTCTTCGCAGCTGCGGCCTCGCCGTCGCGCTTGCTGAGCGTGATCACGGCGGGGCATCGCGGGGCAACCCGGGGCAGATAGGGGCAGCCCCTCCATCTGGGGCAGACAGCCCTTAGGGTTGTCGGGTGGTCGAGGAAGCCGTTACTACCTTGCGTGCCGAGTTGGACCTGTTCGGGCGGGCCGAGGAAGGGTTCGCGCTGCTCGAGGTGTTTCTCGAGGTGGCTCGGCCGCGGTTGGGCCCGGTCGTGCTGGATCCGGTCGGGCTGCGGTTGCCGGAGGAGATGACCGACGACCGCGCCGTCGTACAGAAGCTGATCGACGAGATCGATCAGGAACCTCGCGGCGCGGCACGCGTGCCCGAGCGCGGGTTCGACATGGACGACGAGCAGGCGCGCTGGGACTATGTGCGACTCGCGTACAGCTCCAGTCAGGCGACGGTCTGGAGCCGGCGCCACCGTACGACGTACTTCGAGGCGTCCGGGCAGCGCAGAGCGACGTACTGGCTGCCGGACAGCCTGAAGACGGACTACTTCGCGGCGCTGAGTTCGCGCGGTTGGGCCATCCCGCCGGACTGGCTCACCGCGGTCGCCAAGCGCCCGAAGCCGTGGTGGAAACGCGGCGGACGCTAGCCAAGGGCAGGCAGACGGGTCAGGGCGTCGGCGACTGCTGACTGGATCTCGGCGTCGTCCCAGCTGCGGTCGGTCATCGTGTTGGAGAGGTAGGCGTCGTACGCCGCCAGATCCAGGTGGCCGTGGCCGCAGAGGGCGGTGAGGATGACCTTCTCCTCGCCGGATTCCTTACAGCGTTGGGCTTCCTCGATCGCGGCGGCCAGCGCGTGGGTGGGTTCAGGGGCTGGGACGATGCCTTCGGTGCGGGCGAACTGGATGCCTGCGGCGAAGCACTCGGACTGGGGTTTGGCGATGGCCTCGATCTCGCCGGACTCGTACAGGTGGCTGATCAGCGGGCTCATCCCGTGGTACCGCAGGCCGCCGGCGTGGATCGGGTCGGGGATGAAGTCGTGGCCGAGCGTGTGCATCTTCATCAGCGGTGTCATGCCGAGGGTGTCGCCGAAGTCGTACGCATACGTGCCCTGGGTGAGCGACGGGCAGGCGGCCGGCTCGACCGCGCGGACGACCGGTGACATCCGGCCGGCCCACTTCTCCCGCAGGAACGGGAACGCCAGGCCGCCGAAGTTCGACCCGCCGCCGGTGCAGCCGACGAGGAGATCGGGGGTCTCGCCAACCATTGCGAGCTGGATCAGGGCTTCCTCGCCGATGATCGTCTGGTGCAGCAGCACGTGGTTGAGGACCGAGCCGAGGGCGTAATGCACCTCGGGATCCTGGACGGCGGCTTCGACTGCCTCGCTGATCGCGATCCCGAGCGAACCGGTGGAATCGGGGTGCTCGGCAAGGATCTTCCGCCCGGCCTCGGTCAGGTCCGACGGGCTCGGGTGCACGGTCGCGCCGAAGACTTGCATCATCGTCCGCCGGTACGGCTTCTGGTCGTACGACGCCCGCACCTGCCAGACCTCGCACTCCAGGTCGTACTGCGCGCAGGCGAAGGCGAGCGCAGTACCCCACTGTCCTGCGCCGGTCTCGGTGGTGAGCTTCCGGACGCCGGATTTCGCGTTGTAGTACGCCTGTGGGACGGCGGTGTTGGGTTTGTGTGATCCGGCCGGCGAGACGCCTTCGTACTTGTAGTAGATGCGTGCCGGTGTATCGAGCGCCTTCTCCAACCGATGCGCCCGGTACAGCGGACTGGGTCGCCACAGCCGGTAGACGTCGAGCACCTCGCCCGGGATATCGACGTACTGCTCCTGCGAAACCTCTTGCATGATGAGGTCCATCGGGAACAACGGCGCCAGATCCTCCGGCCCGATCGGTTGCCCCGTCCCCGGATGCAACACCGGCGGCGGTGGCGTCGGCAGATCGTGAAGCACGTTGTACCACCGCGTGGGCATCTCATCTTCCGGCAGCAAGATCTTCGTCGGCGTCATGCCAGCAAAGTTAGGCCCGCCCCAACCCCCAGGCAACGACCTGAACCGGAACTCACCCGGCACTTATTTTGCTGTCAGGCGGGAACCGTCGCGGGGGTGCCTAGCCATTGGTCGATTTCGGTGAGGAGGGATTTTTGGACTTCGGGTGGGGCGGTGGAGGCCAGGACTGAGGAGCGGGCCAGGTCGGCCAGTTCGGGGTCGGTGAAGGCGTGGACGGTGCGGGCGGTTTCGTACTGTTCGGCCAGGCGGGAGCCGAAGAGCAACGGGTCGTCGGCGCCCAGGGCGATGCGGGCGCCGGCTTCGTAGAGGTGGCGGAGGGGGACGTCTTCGGGGCGGCGGTAGACGCCTAGGGAGACGTTGGAGGCGGGGCAGACTTCCAGGGCGATCTGGGCGTCGACCACGCGCTTCAGGAGGTCGGGGTCCTCTACGGAACGTACGCCGTGGCCGATGCGGCCGGCGCCTAGCTCGTCGAGGCAGGTGCGGACCGTGGCGGGGCCGCACAGTTCGCCGCCGTGGGGGGCGGCGAGGAGACCGGCGTGGCGGGCGATGCGGAAGGCGGGGGCGAACTCGGACGTCGTACCGCGGCGCTCGTCGTTGGACAGACCGAACCCGACCACCCCGCGGCCGACGTACTGCGATGCCAGCCGCGCCAGCGTCCGTGCGTCCAGCGGGTGACGGGTCCGGTTCGCGGCGATGATCACCTGCACGGAGATGCCCGTCGACTCCGACGCATCCCGCGCGGCATCGAGCACCAGGTCGGTGAACTCCGTGATCCCGTGGAACCGGTTCGCGTACCCGGACGGGTCGACCTGGATCTCCAGCCAGCGTGACCCGTCGGCGCGGTCGTCCTCGGCCGCCTCACGGACCAGACGGCGTACGTCGTCCTCCGTCCGCAGCACCGAGCGGGCGATGTCGTACAACCGCTGGAACCGGAACCAGCCGCGCTCGTCAGCTGCCGACAGCTCCGGCGGCCAGTCCGTCCGCAATGCGTCCGGAAGCCGGACCCCGTGCTTGTCCGCCAGCTCGACCAGCGTCAGATGCCGCATCGACCCGGAGAAGTGCAGATGCAGGTGTGTTTTCGGCAGCACCCGCAGATCCCGCTGCGTCATTACCGAAGGTTACCGAGGCCCTACCCGCACGGCGAAATCCAGTCAGCCCAGAAGCTTGGCGATCCGGCTCAGCCCCTCGACCAGGTCGTCGTCCCCGAGCGCGTACGACAGCCGCAGGTACCCCGGCGCACCGAACGCCTCACCCGGCACCACCGCCACCTCGACCTCGTCCAGGATCAGGTCAGCCAGCTCCGCCGAGGAACCAGCCGTCCGTCCGTTGATCTCCTTGCCGAGCACGCCCTTGACCGACGGATACGCGTAGAACGCACCGGTCGGCTCCGGGCACTCGACGCCGGGGATCTCGTTGAGCATCCGGACCATGGTCCGTCGACGGCGATCAAACGCCTTCTTCATCTCGTCGACCGCGCTCAGGTCGCCGGACACCGCCGCAAGAGCGGCCCGCTGGGCAACGTTGCAGACGTTCGAGGTCTGGTGCGACTGCAGGTTGGTCGCGGCCTTGATGACGTCCTTCGGGCCGATCATCCAGCCGACCCGCCAGCCCGTCATCGCATACGTCTTGGCGACGCCGTTGAGTACGACGGTCTTGTCGGCCAGCTCTGGCACCACGACCGGGATCGAGGTCGAGCGGGCATCGCCGTACGTCAGGTGCTCGTAGATCTCGTCGGTGATCACCCACAGGTCGTGCTCGAGCGCCCAGCGGCCGATCGCTTCGATCGTCTCCGGGCTGTCGACCGCGCCGGTCGGGTTCGACGGCGAGCAGAACAGCAGGGCCTTGGTCCGCGGGGTCCGGGCCGCCTCGAGCTGCTCGACCGTGACGGAGTAGTTCTGCGACTCGTCCGCGAACACCTCCACGGGCACGCCGCCCGCCAGCCGGATGGTCTCCGGGTACGTCGTCCAGTACGGCGCGGGCAGCAGCACCTCGTCACCCGGGTCGAGCAGCGTCGCGAACGCGTTGTACACCGCGTGCTTGCCGCCGTTCGTGACCAGGACCTGGGCCGCCTCGATCTCGTAGCCGGAGTCCCGCTTGGTCTTGACCGCGATCGCCTGCTTCAGCTCCGGCAGGCCGCCGGCCGGGCTGTACCGGTGGTTCTTCGGATCCCGCGCCGCTTCGACCGCCGCTTCCACGATGTAGTCCGGCGTCGGGAAGTCCGGCTCGCCCGCGCCGAACCCGATGACCGGGCGTCCGGCCGCCTTGAGTGCCTTCGCCTTGGCGTCGACCGCCAGCGTCGCCGATTCACTGATGGCGCCGATCCGCGCCGAGATCCTGGAACCCATGGCCTCCATCCTGGCACCACGGCGTCCGGCGGTGCCCGCCGATTCCACTGGACGGTCCCGGGAACACGCCAGGGGTGTGGTCCGTTGGGACCGGGTAGAGGCTGTATGGTTCTGACCGCGGTGCGGCGCCCGGCAGGGGGTCGTGCGGGCAAGGGCCTCAGTTCGACCAGGTGGCTCAGACCCCGTACACTCTTCTAGTCCGGGCGTTGGTGGCCCTGATCCGGCATGCCTGAGATCAGGTCCGACGCGGCGTCCGGATGGATTGCAGAGGGCACTAGCTCAACTGGCAGAGCATCGGTCTCCAAAACCGAAGGTTGGGGGTTCAAGTCCCTCGTGCCCTGCAAATCCTGACCGGCGCAGGGCCGGTCAGGCCGCCGCTAGCGAAAGAGGTAGGTCGTGACGGAGACGCGCACCCCGGCACCGTCCGGCGCCGGCAAGCCTGCGGAAGGCAAGCAGCGCCGTGGACTGGTGCGCTTCTACCGCGAGGTGGTCGCCGAGCTCCGCAAGGTCGTCTGGCCGACCCGCAAGCAGCTCTCCACCTACTTCGTGGTCGTGCTGACCTTCGTGGTGTTCGTCATCGCGATCGTCTCGGTCCTCGACCTCGCCTTCGGCTGGGCGATGTTCAAGATCTTCGGCTGAGGTTCGCCGAACGACCTACCGAAGGCCCCGGGCCCCGGCCCGACCGGAAGCAGACAAGACCCCGAACCAGATGACGGAGTACGACGTGTCCGAGCGCGACGACGAGGTCCTCGAGTACGAGGACGAGTTCGACGTATCCGACTCCGACGATCTCGAGCTCGACTTCGACGAGAACGCCACCGATGACGACCTGTTCGGTGACGACGATGATGATGATGACGACGACCCGTTCGCGGACCTCGACGCTGACGACGATGACGAGGACGTGGATGTGGAAGAGGACGAGTACTCCGCCGATGACGAGGCGGAGGTGCCCCCGGCGGACGCCGACACCTCCGACGACGAGCCGGTAGTCGTGGTTGCGGCCGCCGATGAGGCCGAGGACGCCGAGGTGGTGACCGAGGAGGACGTCGAGGACGCCGCCGAGGAACTGGCCGAGGAGACCGCCGAGACCGCCCCGGAGACCACTGTCGAGCAGCCTGCTGCACCCGACGAGGTGGTCTTCTCCAGCGGTGAGGACGAGGCCGACGACGACGCCGACACCGACGCGCTGGCGGCAGCCGCCGCCGCAGCGGACGACGACGAGGCCGAGGAAGCCGAAGAGGCCGAGCCGGAGGAGCCGGGCGACCCGCTCGAGGAGCTGCGCAGCCGGCTCCGCTCCCAGATCGGCGACTGGTACGTCGTGCACACGTACTCAGGGATGGAGAACCGGGTCAAGGGCAACCTGGAGAACCGGATCAACTCCCTGAACATGGAGGACTACATCTTCGAGATCATCGTGCCGACCGAAGAGGTCGCCGAGATCAAGAACGGTCAGCGCCGGATGGTCAAGCGCACCGTCCTCCCCGGCTACGTGCTGGTCCGGATGGACCTGACCGACGAGTCCTGGTCGACCGTGCGGCACACGCCGTCGGTGACCGGCTTCGTCGGGAACAGCCAGAAGCCGGTCCCGCTCAGCCTCGAAGAGGTTGAGAAGATGCTCGCTCCGGCCGTCGTGGCGGCGGCCGAGGCGGCGGCAGCCGAAGCCGGTGCCGCACCCGCCAAGACCGCGGCGAAGAAGAAGGTCGAGGTTGCCGACTTCGGTGTCGGTGACTCGGTCATGGTGGTCGACGGGCCGTTCGCGACCCTGCACGCCACAGTCACGGAGATCAATGCCGAGGCCCAGCGGATCAAGGCCCTGGTGGAGATCTTCGGCCGGGAGACCCCGGTGGAACTCAGCTTCAACCAGATCCAGAAAGTCTAAGGACCCGACAGAATGCCTCCGAAGAAGAAGATTGCCGCACTCGTCAAGGTGCAGCTCCAGGCCGGTGCTGCGACGCCGGCGCCGCCGGTCGGTACCGCGCTCGGTCCGCACGGCGTCAACATCATGGAGTTCTGCAAGGCGTACAACGCCCAGACGGAGTCCATGCGCGGAAACGTCGTACCGGTCGAGATCACGATCTACGAAGACCGGTCCTTCACGTTCATCACCAAGACGCCGCCGGCGCCGGAGATGATCAAGAAGGCCGCCGGGCTGCAGAAGGGCTCCGCCGTTCCGCAGCGCGACAAGGTCGGCAAGATCACCAAGGACCAGGTCCGCGAGATCGCGACCACCAAGATGCCGGACCTCAACGCCCGTGACATCGACGCTGCCATGAAGATCATCGAGGGTACGGCGCGCTCCATGGGCGTCACCATCGACGGCTGACCGGCACCAACTTTCAGTACGCAGTAGTGGCAGGGCGAAGCGCCGCCCGGAGACCACACCCCAGAGAGGAACAGTAAATGGCACAGCGCAGCAAGGCTTACCGCGCCGCCGCGGAGAAGATCGACTTCGATCACCTGTACACGCCGCTCGAGGCGATCCGGCTGGCCAAGGAGGCCGCCGGCAGCAAGAAGTTCAACTCGACCGTGGACGTCGCGATGCGTCTCGGGGTCGACCCTCGCAAGGCCGACCAGATGGTGCGCGGCACCGTCAACCTTCCGCACGGTACTGGCAAGACGGCACGGGTCCTCGTCTTCGCCACCGGTGAGAAGGCCGAGCAGGCGAAGGCCGCCGGCGCCGACTTCGTCGGTGACGACGACATGATCAAGAAGGTGACCGACGGCTGGCTCGACTTCGACGCCGTCGTCGCGACCCCTGACCTGATGGGCAAGGTCGGCCGGCTCGGCCGGGTTCTCGGCCCGCGTGGTCTGATGCCGAACCCGAAGACCGGCACGGTCACCCCGGACGTGGTGAAGGCCGTGAACGACATCAAGGGCGGCAAGATCGAGTTCCGGGTCGACCGGCACGCGAACCTGCACTTCATCATCGGCAAGGCGTCGTTCGACGAGGCCCAGCTGGTGGAGAACTACAGCGCCGCGCTCGACGAGATCCTCCGGCTCAAGCCGGCCAGCTCGAAGGGTCGCTACATCAAGAAGACGGTCTTCTCGACCACGATGGGTCCGGGCGTCCAGGTTGACCCCAACCTGTCCCGCAACCTGGCCGAGGAGTCGGTCGAGGCCTGAGCCTCACCTCTTCACACTGATTGCCCCCGGGTTCTCCCGGGGGCTTTCTGTTTGTCAGCCCGAGTCAGACGGAGGGCATGGTCGGCCGTCTGCACGGTCCAGCCGTCGTCGTGGCGCTCGACCACCGTGCCCGGGGCGGCATCGGTCACCACTGCGGACAGGTCGGTGCGACTGATCAGGTGCGTCGCGCCGTCCACGTCGGCTTGGGCGCTGGGAGACGTGACGTTGAGGGCCGCGCATTTGCGGCGGATGACCCGGGACGGCTCGGTCAGGTCCAGGAGCCGTTCGGCGTCGGTGAAGAAGGGCGCCTCGGAGGCCAGAGCAGGGTCCTGCGGCTCACCAGGATCCCCGGCGACGAGACGCGGTACAGCCTCGGCGAGGCATTCGCGCAGTAGCGTGCCCCACGACTGCATCAGTCCGGTGCCGTTCAGGTCCTCGGGCAGCGGTGCGATCCGCTGGGCGAGGATCGCGCCGGTGTCGAACTCGGACGCCGTCCGATGCACCGTCGCCCCGACCCGCTCGTCACCTTCGTAGATCAGTCGCTGCGGTGTCGGCCCACGTCCCGCCGGCAGCGGTGACGGGTGGCAGTTGATCGCGCCGTACTTCGGGATCTCGAGGATCTCGTCCGGGATCAGCCGGGGGAACGCGGCGGAGATGACGACATCAGGCTGGAGTGCGGCGATCACCGGGGCGGCGACGGCGCGGAGCTTGCGGGTGATCAGCACGTTCGTGTCGTCCGGCAGACCGGCGACCATCGGGTCGGCCGCGCCGTACCTGCCGGTCTCGGGCAGTGTCACCACCAGGACGAGTTCGTGCCCGTTCTGTTCGGCGAAATCGTGTACGAGCCGGAAGCCGGGCAGGAACGCGTTCAGGCCAACGATCCGCAACGTCATCTCCTGAGGGTGACAAGGTCAGGGGTCAGCGATGACGGCGTCGGTTGGCCGACCAGGCGCAGGGTGTGGTCGAGCTCGTCGCTCAGCTCGCTGATCAGCCGGGTGACACCGGCGGAGGAGTCGACGGTCAGAGCCCAGAGCGCGGGCCGGCCGACGAAGACTGCTCGGGCGCCGAGGGCCAGGGCAGCGAGGATGTGTTCGCCGCGACGGATCCCGCCGTCGACGTACAGCTCGACTCCGGTGCCGGCCACGGCTTCGGCGATCTCGGGCAGGGCCTGGGCGGTCGGGATCGAGGCGTCCAACTGACGGCCGCCGTGGTTCGAGACGATGATTCCGGCGGCGCCCGCGTCCGCACAGCGTTTCGCGTCGTCGCCGCGGAGTACGCCCTTCACCACCACGGGCAGGCCGGTTCGCTCGGCGAGCCAGCCGATCACGTCGGGGTTCAGGTCGTCGGCCTTGTCGAGGTCGTCGTCGGTCCACTCGCCCTCGGGCAGGTTGGCCAGGAACTGGCCGGGTTTCGCGAGGTCCCAGACCGTCTCGCCGTCGTCTTCCTTCCGGCCGACCACGGGTGTGTCGACGGTGAGTACGACGGCTCGTGCACCGGCTTCGACCGCGGCGTCGAGCATCCGGCGGGTGATCTCGCGGTTCCGCAGGATGTAGATCTGCAGCCACCACGGCACCCCGGTCGCCCCGAGCTCGGCGAACGTCGTACCCGCGTTGCTCGAGACCCCGAGCAGCGATTTCGCCGCGCCGACGCCGCGCGCCATCGCGAGCTCGCCGTCCGGGTCGGCCATCCGGTGCATCGTCGACGGCGAGACCAGGATCGGTGCGTCAACGGGTACGCCGAGGATCGTCGTACGGAGGTCGATCGCAGACACGTCGTTCAGCACGTGCGGGCGGAAGCGGTACGCCGACCACGCCGCGGTCGCCTCGCCGACGCTGACGCCGCCCGCGGAGCCTTGCCGGAAGTAGCGGTGCACGGCCTCGGGCAGCTTCTCGGCGGCGGCAGCTTCCAGGGTGTCGATCCATCGCATGCGGCCCATCGTCGCACTCGTACCGATCGGGCCAGATGAATATCGCGGGCACGGCTGGTGTGCGGACGGTACAGTTGACGGCATGACGCAGTACGGGCAGCGATTTCTGCGCCCCGGCCGGCACGACGGTGCCGACGGGGTGAGCTGCTGCTGCGCTCTCTCCTGAGGTGACCGCGGCCGACCGGGGTGGACCCCCCGTCGAGACCGTCATCCTGGAGAGAAACTCATGTCTGTCCTCACTGTTGAAGAACTGCACGCTGCCCTCGCGCTCCGCGACCTCACCGATCCTGCGCAGGGACCCCACGCCGTCCAGCTGATCGTCGACTCGATCCGTACGTCGCTGGGCGCTGCCTGGCCGTACACCGAGATCTGGACCCGGCGCGACCATCCCGTCGTACCGCTGGCCGACAACTACGACAACCTCGGCTACGCGACCGACGCGGTCACCCGCGAGGCCCGCTACACGCGCTACATCTCGGACACCGAGGTACTGCGAAGTCACACGTCCGCGATGATCCCGCCCGCGCTGCGTGAGCTGGCGAAGTCCGACGCATCCGATGTGCTGATGATCTGTGCGGGCATCTGCTATCGCCGCGACTCGGTCGACTGGCAGCACACCGGGACCCCGCACCAGCTCGATCTGTGGCGGATCAGCCGCAACGTCACGCTGGGGGAGCCGGAGTTGGAGGAGATGATCGCCCGCCTGGTCGACACGATCCTCCCCGGCCAGACCTACCGCACTGTGCCGGCCGTGCACCCGTACACGATCCACGGCCGTCAGATCGACGTCCTGCTGGACGATCAGTGGATCGAGATCGGTGAGTGCGGGGTCGCCGCGCCTCACGTACTGCGGATGGCCGGCCTGGACGAGAGCTGGACCGGGCTCGCGATGGGGCCTGGCCTCGACCGGCTGTTGATGCTCCGCAAGGGCATCCGCGACATCCGCCTGCTCAGGTCGACGGAGCCGCGGGTGGCGAGTCAGATGCTGGATCTCTTGCCGTACAAGCCGGTCTCGTCCATGCCGCCGGTGCGACGGGACCTGTCCGTCGTGGTCGGTGCGTCAGCGGATGTGTCGGCGGAGGTCCTTGGTGACAAGGTCCGCGCCGCGCTCGGCCCGGATGCCGATGCAGCGGAGTCGCTGGAGGTGCTGGGCGAAACGTCGTACGACGACTTGCCGACGGCTGCCCGCGAACGCCTCCAGCTGACGCCGGGTCAGCGGAATCTGCTGGTCAGGCTGGTCCTCCGCCCGGTCGACCGCACGCTGACCGACGCGGAGGCCAACTCCCTGCGGGACAAGGTGTATCGGGCTCTGCACGAGGGGCCGGTGATGGAGCTCATCGCGTCTTGAGCTCGCGGGCCGCGACCACGAACGCGCACACGGCCAGGGGCAGCTCCAGCAGCAGTGCCTCGGTCAGCGAGAGGGTGCGGTCGAAGCCGGCCGACGCAGTACTCACGTCGAACCACGCGTCGGCCGTCAGCAGCGTCCCAGCAGCCATCGCGGTCAGCGCGGCGTACCTGTTGCGTTTGTGCAGCAGGTACGCCGTGAGCCCCGCGGCGATCGCGGTGCCGCAGTCGAGCCCGATCCAAGTGAGCTTCCAATGGCCCGCCTGGTAGGTGCTCGGCAGCGTGGCCGCGAGGATCAGGCACCACGGTAGGAGTACCGCGGCGACGCCGGCGGCAACCAGCACGGCCAGACCTTGGGGGGACCGGCGTGGGCGGATCCGGCCGTCCAGCCGGCCCTCGGCGATGTAGTCCTCGAGAGCATCCGCGACTCGGTCGTCGATCGCGTCGCCGAGCCTGCCGTCCAGGGCGTCAGAAGGCTTCGTGTCCAGTGTCGTCGTCATGGCTTCGAGCATCCCGTCGGCGGTCGTCGCGCACAGTCCGGTCAGCCCACGAACCGGGGTGGGGATAACCCCCGGTCAGGCTCGTGGGCTGTCCTCATGCCGGCCGCCCGCCCCGACGACGTAAGTTGTGACGGCAAGCAGGCGCTGAGACGGGGAGGTGTTCCGGTGACGGTTGCTGCGAACCCGGTTCCCTGGGCTCCGTGGCGGCTCTGGCGTTCGCCGTACTTGTGGTTGGCAACGATCCATCTGCTCGGCGACGCGGTGGTCGTGCTCACCTCCGGCCTGCTGGTCCTGCTGACGGTCGCGGTCGCCTTGCTGGCCTGGCCGCTCGCGTACGTCGGGATCCCGTTGACGGTCGGCGCGAACCGGTTCGTGTACGTGGTGGCCGGCTGGGAGCGGGCCCGGGCGCGGATCACCCGCGGGCAGACGATCCCGCCGCTGATCCCGCCGCCGGCGGCCGGATCGCGGATCGCCGACGCGAGGCTCGCGGTGACCGACCAGGGGATGTGGCGGCAGTTCCTGTACTACGTGCTGCTGTTGCCGCTGGCAATCGTCTGGTTCGTGCTGATCGTGCTCGTCTGGTCGGTGCCGCCGGTGCTGATCGCGCTGCCGGCGTACTACAACAAGTTCGCCGCGTCGCAGGCGCAGCTCGGGCCGTTCGTGATCGACTCGGTCAAGTCCGCCACTGTGGTGGCGATCGTGGCGGCGTTGTTCCTGCTGGTGGCTTCGCCGTTGCTGATGCGGGCGGCTTCGACCCTGGACGCCGAGCTCGCCCGGGTCCTGCTCGGCCGGTCCGAGACCGGTGCGCTGTCGGAGCGCGTCACGCAGCTGGTGACGAGCCGGCAGCAGGTGGTCGACTCGGTCGAGGCCGAGCGGCGACGGATGGAGCGCGACCTGCACGACGGCGCCCAGCAGCGGCTCGTCTCGCTGGCGATGACCCTCGGGCGGGCGAAGAACCGTCTTGGAGACAAGGAGCCGGCCGTGCGGACGCTGATCGAGGAGGCGCACTCGGAGGCGATGCAGGCGATCGCCGAGATCCGCGATCTGACCCGAGGACTGCACCCGCCGGTGCTGAGCGATCGCGGTCTGGACGCGGCATTGTCCGCGGTCGCAGCTCGTTCGCCGGTGCCGGTCCGGCTGAGTGTCGACGTACAGCCCCGGCCGTCATTGACGATCGAGTCGATCGCGTACTTCGTGGTGACGGAGGCGCTCGCCAACGTGGCCAAGCATGCAGAGGCGGCACAGGCGGAGGTGCAGGTGACACGGGTCGGCGACGTACTGCGGGTCGAGGTGCGCGACGACGGACAAGGTGGCGCCGATCCGGCCGGCGGCAGCGGATTGCGCGGGCTGACGGACCGGGTGGCCGGGGTGGACGGACGACTCACGGTGGACAGCCCGCCCGGTGGCGGGACCACGCTGATCGCGGAGGTGCCCTGTGGCTGAGCTACGGGTGGTGATCGCCGAGGACTCGGTGCTGCTGCGCGAGGGCATCGTTCGGCTGCTGGAGGAGCAGGACTGCACGGTGGTCGCGGCGGTCGGGGACGGCGACGCATTGCTGAAGGCTGTCGAGGCGCATCGGCCGGACGTGTGCGTGGTCGACGTGCGGATGCCGCCGACGTTCACCGACGAAGGGCTGCGCGCGGCGTTGGTGATCCGCGAGCAGTACGCGGACGTCGGCGTACTGGTGCTCTCGCAGTACGTCGAGGAGCGGTATGCGAGCGAGCTGATCGGTGGGAACCCAGGTGGCGTCGGGTACCTGCTGAAGGACCGGGTCGCCGATGTGGATCAGTTCATCGACGGATTGCGCCGGGTTGCGGGCGGCGGTGCGGCGCTGGATCCGGAGGTGATCTCGCAGCTGCTGGTGCGTTCGCGGCGGGTCGATCCGCTGGCAGTGCTGAGCCCGCGGGAACAGGACGTTCTCCGCGCGATGGCGGAGGGCAAGTCGAACGGCGGGATCGCGCAGGCGCTGGTCGTGGGTGAGGGCGCCGTCGAGAAGCACATCAGCAACATCTTCCTGAAGCTCAACCTCACGCCGACCGACGGCGAGCATCGCCGCGTGCTGGCTGTCCTCAAGTTCCTGGACTCCTGATGACGAGCGCGCAGCGGAAGATGCTGATCATCGGACTGGTTCCGGTGCTGGTGCTCGTGATCACCGGGGCCGCCCTGACGGTGTCGATGATCCGCGGCAAGTTGCCGTACAGCTACTCGGCAGCGTTCGCGCCGGGACCCGCCGGGATACGGATCACCGCCGGGGTGCCGACCCAGGTGCTGAACAGCGTCGACGGCAAGGTGCACGTGAACGTCGACGGGAACTATGCCGTCGCCAAGCCGGATATGAAGGTCTCCACCGTCGGCGGTCAGCTGGTCCTCGAGAGCCGGTGCCCGGATACGCACTGCTCGGTGGACCTGACGGTGGAGGTGCCGGCGGCTGCGGCAGTCCAGGCGAAGGTCGAGGGATCGTCCGTCAATGTGGTGGGGGTGTCGTCGCCGCTGAACCTGGCCGTCTCCGACGGGTCGGCGGACCTGGTGCGGGTCCGGAGTTCGCGGGTGTCGGTGGATGTCGAGAGGGGGTCGGCCACGCTGAGCTTCGACAACCCGCCCGACCAGGTGTCGGCGACCACGAGCGACGGTTCGCTCACGGTGCAGGTGCCGCCCGGTGCGATGTACGCGATCGACGCGGTCGCCGCGCAAGGCTCCACCGACCTGCAGGTCCCGACCGATCCCGCTGCCAACCGCCACCTCTACCTGCGGTCCAGCTACGGCAGCATCACCGTGCAGTAGCTAGAGCGCTGCGCAGAACGTCTTCGCCTTGGTGGTGATCGACGACCAGTTGGCGGCGGCCACGTCGGCGGGGGAGACCACGTCGGTGCCGGCGCTGACGGCGAGGGCGCCGGCCGCTAGGAAGTCGTGTGCGTTGGTGGCGTTGACGCCGCCGGACGGGATCAGCGGTACGCCGGGGAACGGGCCGTTGAGGTCCTTGAAGTACTTCGGGCCGAGGTGATGCGCGGGGAAGATCTTCACCGCGGTCGAGCCGAGGGCCAGCGCGGTCATCACCTCGGACGGCGTGAAGGCGCCCAGTACGACGGGGATCCCCGCGGCGCGCGCTGCGTCGGCGATCGCGGCGGCCTCGAGGCCCTGGCCCGGCGTGACGAGGAACTGGGCGCCTGCATTGATCGCCTGAGTCGCCTGGTCGGCGGTTTGCACGGTGCCTGCGCCGACGACCGCTCCGGTCTCCGCAGCGGTGGATGCGGCGCGTTCCAGGTGCCGGGGGAGGTCGGGGGTGGTGTAGGTGAGCTCGACGACATGGATGCCGCCGGCAACCAGTGCGGCGCAGAGGTCGCGGGCGTCGGAGATCTCCGGGGCGCGGACGACGGTCAGCACCCGGTCGGCTCGAAGCAGCTCCAAGGTGTTCACAGCAGTTCCTCTCAGCTGGTGGTACGGCGAATGGCGTGGCCGGGGCGGGTGGTCGTTCGGTGCGAGTCGTCGATGACGGCGGTGCCGTTGACGAAGACGTACGGGATGCCCTCGGCCTGCTGGCGGGGCTCGGGGAACGTGGCCGCGTCGCGGATCTTGTCCGGGTCGAACAGGACCAGGTCCGCGGCGTACCCCTCGCGGACCAGCCCTCGATCGGGCAGGCGGAGCCGACGGGCGGGACGGCCGGTGAGGTGGTGGATGCAGTCGGCGAGTTCGAGGACGCCGAGCTCGCGGACGTAGTGGGCGAGGTACCGGGGGAACGTGCCCCACGAGCGCGGGTGGGGTTTGCCGCCGACCAGGATCCCGTCGGAGCCGCCGGTGTGCGACGGGTGCTGCATGATCGCGCGGACGTTCTCCTCGTGACCGACGTGCTGCAGGATCGACGTGGCGAGGTCGTCGCCGATCAGGAGGTCGAAGAAGATGTCGGCGGCGGGAGTGCCGGACCGCGCTGACAGCTCAGCGATGGTGCTGCCGACGGCATCGGACAGCAGCGGGTTGCGGACGCCGCCGATCTCGATCGTGTCCCACTCGACGACGCAGCCGTGGCAGCCGTCCGAGCCGACCTGCTCCAGCTCGTACGTGATCCGTGCGCGCGCCTCCGGATCGCGGAGCCGGCCCAGCAACGCGTCCAGCCCGCCCTCGGCGGTCCAGCTGGGCAGGATCGCGGCCAGGGTGGTTGCCCCAGGCAAGTACGGGTAGGTGTCGGTGGTGAGGTCGACCCCGCTCGCGAGCGCCTCGTCGATCATCGCGACGAGTTCGACCCCGCGGCCGGCGTTCGGCGCGAAGTTCATCACCGCATGCGTGAGGTGCAGCGCGCAGCCGGAACGGCGTGCCACGTCGACCATCTCGGCGTACGCCTCGAGGGCACCCTTGCCGTACGAGCGCTGGTGCGGGGCGTAGTACCCGCTGTACTGCGCGATGACCTCGCAGAGTGCGACGAGTTCGTCGGTGTCGGCGAACATGCCGGGCGTGTACGTCAGCCCGCTGCTCATCCCGACCGCGCCGTCGCGCAGACCGTCGGCGAGGAGCTGCTTCATCTGCGCGAGCTCATCCGCCGTTGCACGACGGTTGGAGGTGCCAACGACCATCATCCGCAGCGTGCCCTGCGGGACCAGGTACGCCGCGTTGCAGGCGATGCCCTGGTCGAGGCGATCGAGGTACCCGGCGACGGTCGACCAGCTGAAGTCGAAGTCGTCCGGCTCACCGTTCCAGCCGGCGATCTGACGCCGCACGACGGCCCGCGTCGGATCGTCGATCGGCGCGAACGAGAGCCCGTCCTGGCCGAGCACCTCCAGCGTGACACCCTGACTGACCTTCGCGGTGTGGTCGGGGTTCACCAGGATCTGCAGATCGGAATGCGAGTGCATGTCGATGAACCCGGGCGACAACACCAGCCCGTCGGCGTCGATCGTCCGGTCCGCGGCCGGCAGGTCGTTGCCAATAGCCACGATCTTCCCGGCGTCGACCGCGACGTCGGCGTGGTACCCGGGGGAGCCGGAGCCGTCGATGACGAGGGCCCCGGTGATGAGGAGATCGGTCATCTCAGAAGAACGTCCGGACCAGGTCGACGATGACGGGATCGGCGGCGTCCGGGTCGTCGATGACCGGGATCAGGCCCCACTTGTCGAACGCCGTACACGGATGGGAGAGGCCGACGCGGAGTTCGTCCCCGATCACCACGTCCTGCTCGTCGCCGAAGTGCAGGAAGCCGTGCTGGTCGTTCAGGTTGGTGACCGTCATCCCGGTGGCCGGCAGGATCGGCGAACCCTCGGACCGCGGCCGGATCAGCTGCGGCTCGGGCCAGTCCTGGTCGAACGGGAAGTCGCGCCGCCCGCCGTCGAAGATCGCCAGCCCCGGCTCGGGCTGGGACGTGATCCGCATCCAGCCATGCATCGCCGAGACGAGCTGCTCGCCATCCGTCCGCGGGTGCTCGCCGAGGGGAGAGACCCGGCGGTACAGCCCGTCGTCGTGGGTGATGTACGCGCCGGAGCGCAGTACGACGCGGGCGCCGTCGCCGGCCTCGGATGCGAGAACCTTCGCGACCTGCTCGAAGTACTGGCTCCCGCCGGCGCTGACGATGGGGACGACGTCTGCGTCGTACATACCCTTGAGTCGGTGGTGGACCGTGGCCAGGTCGCGCAGGTACGCGCGGACCTCCTCGAGGTTCGCCTCGTCGACGCCATGCCCGATCGCACCTTCGTACCCGGCCACACCCACGAGCCGAAGCGTCGACGCGTCGGCGATCGCGTGACCGACAGCAAGAGCGGTCTCGGCGTCGCGGGCTCCGGTCCGGCCGCCTATGCCGCCGACCTCGACCATCACGTCGAGCGGGCGCGCGTCGGGACCGACGTACGCCGAGCGCGCTGCCTCCATGATCTCGACCGTGCGGATCGAGTCCGCCCACACCATCACCTCGAACGACGGATCGGCCGCGAGCTCGTCCGCGATCCAGCGCAGCTGCAGCGGGGAGATCACCGCGTTCGCGATCAACACCCGCTGTACGCCGAACGCGCGGGCGACGCCGAGCTGGAAGCCGTTGGCGAGCGTGATCGCCCAGGCGCCGGAGTCCAGCTGCATCGCCCAGAGCGCGGGCGCCATCGTGGTCTTGCCGTGCGGCGCGAGCTCGACGCCGTGACGCTTGCACCAGGTGTCGAGCGTGTCCACGTTGTGCCGCAGGCCGGGCGCGGACAGCGTCATCAGCGGGGTGGGCAGCTGGGAGAGCGGTGGCCGGTCGGCGACGATCTCGGCAACGGTCCGGCCCCAGAAGGCGGGCGGGAGAGCCTTGTCCTGCCAGCTGACCTGCTGGTCAGCAAGAGCGGCGACGGCGGCGGCATCGTAAGCAGGCATCTGATCCCCTGGGGTCGAAGTTGCAGGATACGCAACGTTCATTGCGTATTCTGACTCGTCGGTTGTAGCATCGCGGCCAAAGTTGCGTCAACGCACCCCATCCCATCACCCCGTCGCCGAGGAGTGCCGATGCCCGAACCGCTCCCTGAGACGGCCGCCGTCTGCATCGGTGAGGCGATGATCATGCTCGCCGGTGGGCCGGGGCCGCTCGCGGACGTCGAGGTGTTCCGGCGGTCGGTCGGCGGAGCGGAGTGCAACGTGGCCGGCGGGCTTGCCGCGCTCGGTGTTCCGACGGCGTGGATCTCGCGGCTGGGGGACGACGGGTTCGGTCAGCACGTACTGCGGGACCTGGAGAAGCGGGGCGTCGACGTCGGGGGTGTGGAGGTCGATGCGGTCCGGCCGACAGCCCTTTATGTGAAGGAATCGGAGGACGGTCGGTCGCGGATGCACTACTACCGCACCGGCTCGGCGGCCGCTGCTATGGATCCTGAGTTTCTGGACCGGCCGGCCGTAAGCGACCGGCTCAAGCAAGCACGGCTTGTGCACACGACGGGCATCACCGCAGCGATCTCCGAGAGCAGTGCGCAGATGCTGGAGCGGTTGGCGACGGAGCCGCGGTCGTTCCTGCTGAGCGTGGACCTGAACTGGCGGCCGGTGCTGTGGCGGGACAAGGATCCGGCGCCGCTGTGGCGGTTGCTGAAGGCGGCTGACATCGTGCTGATCGGGGCGGATGAGGCAGAGGTCTTCGCCGGGACTGCCAACCCGGACGAACTCTATGAGCGCCTGGGCGCACGCACTCTGGTCCTGAAGGACGATGCGCACACTGCGATGGTGCTCGAGCCGGACGGCCGCACCGAGGTCCCAGCGCTGTCAGTAGACGTCGTGGAGACAGTGGGAGCGGGGGATGCGTTTGCGGCGGGGTTCCTCACTGGCACGTTGCAAGGGCTTCCGATGGTGCAGCGGTTGCGGTTGGGGCATTTGACGGCGGCCGCAGTGCTGACGGCACCTGAGGATCACGCGCCGCCGCCGGCGCCAGAGGTGCGCGAGCGGTTGCTGAACTGCACCGACGAGGAGTGGGCCGCCACGAAGATCGGTCCGGCATGAGTCAGAGCCTCGGTCGGGCGCTGCAGATCCTCACCAGTCTCGGCGAGGGTGAGCGGTCGCTGGATCAGCTCGCCGCCGAGCTAGGTGTTCACAAGACCACGGTCCTGCGACTGCTGCGCACCATGGAGGCCGACCGGTTCGTACGCCGGGATGCCGCGCACCGCTACCGGCTGGGGTCGCGGCTGTTCGCTCTCGCGGACGTGGCGCGCGAGCAACACGTCGTACGCGAAGTTGCTGCGCCTCATCTGCGCGCCTTGAACCAGAAGACCGGGCAGACCGTCCACCTGGCTGCGTGGGAGAACGGCGAGGTCATCTACGTCGACAAGCTCGACAGTGTGCGCTCGGTCCGCATGTACTCGCAGATCGGCGTACCTGCGGCGCTGCACTGCACAGCGGTCGGGAAGGTCCTGCTCGCCGCGCAGCCGAAGCGGCGGCGGGAGGCGTTGATCGAGTCGCTGGAGTATCACGAGTACACGCCGAACACGATCACTGACCCGGACCGGCTCCGGGACGAGCTGGACACGGTCAGCGAGCGTGGCTGGGCGCAGGACAAGGCGGAGCACGAGGCGTTCATCAACTGCATCGGTGCGCCGCTGAAGGACAGCACGGGCCGCGTTGTGGGGGCCGTGTCGCTGTCGGTTCCCGACGTACTGCTGAACTATGAGCAGGTGCTCGAACTGCTACCCGAGCTGCTCGCCACCGCCCACGCGATCAGTGCCGACTACAACTGAGAGGTCAGACCTGATGTCCGACAAGACCGTCGTCTCCACCACCGACGCGCCGCCGCCGATGCCCGTGTTCTCCCAGGGCGTCCGCAAGGGCAACATCCTGCAGGTGTCCGGCCAGGGCTCGGTCGACCCGGCCAGCGGCGAGTTCGTGTTCCACGGCGACGTGAAGGCACAGACCACCCGCGTGCTGCAGAACATCGAAGCGATCCTGACGGCCGGCGGGGGCAGTATCGACGACGTGGTGATGCTGCGCGTCTACCTCACCGAGCGCGACAACTTCGCCGCGATGAACGAGGCGTACGCCGAGTTCGTGTCGACCCGCACGCCGAGCGGCGTCCTGCCGTCCCGCACCACCGTCTTCACCGGCCTGCCGCTCCCCGACATGCTCGTCGAGATCGACGCCCTCGCCGTTCTCAGCTGACTCACCTCCGAAGCCCGGGCCGAGTGGTCCGGGCTTTGGAATGCCCGCGCCGTTTCCCGTATGGCGGGATATAGTTTCGCAATGCAGGAAACCCGGGGCTCGGTGCAGTCGATCGATCGGGCTGTGGCGATCCTGCGGTGTTTCGACGCGCGTACTCCGGAGCTCGGGATCAGTGATCTGGCCCGGGCGACCGGCCTGTCGACGAGCACCGTGCATCGGCTGTTGCTGGCGATGCAGGAGAACGGACTCGTCCGGCAGACGGCGCACCGGCGGTACGCGATCGGTCCGCTGGTCGTGCAGCTCGCGCACAGCGGTGGGATTCCGGCCGGCCTGCGGGACGCTGCGATGCCAGTGCTCCGTGCACTCCGCGATGACACAGGGGAGACCGCGGCTGTGCACGAGCTGCTGCCGTCCGGGCAGCGCGTCGTACTGGACCAGGTCGAGAGTCACCACCAGCTGCGCCGTACCTACACGGAATTCGGCCTGCCGGTCGCGTTACCGCTCGGTGCGCCGGGGAAGTCGTTGCTCGCGTTCCTGCCGTTCGAGCAGCAGCAGGAAGTCCTGAAGGGTCCGCTCGAACGGGTGCAGCCGGCGACGATCACGGACCCCGACGTACTCGCCGAGCAGTTCGCGGACATCCGCCGGCGCGGGTACGCGATGTCGCGGACCGAGCGGACGGCAGGGATCTGCAGTGTGGCGGCGCCGGTGTTCGGCTACTCCGGGCAGGTCGCGGGTTGTCTGAGTGTGTCCGGCCCCGAGATGCGGATGCCGGTGGATCGGATGGAGGAGTTCGGGATGAGGGTCGTCGCGGGTGCCTGGTCGGTGTCGGAGTTGCTGGGTGCCACCCCGGCCGCACGGGACCGCAGTACGGCGCTGGCCGGCGGCCGGTGATGTCCCAAGCCAGGAGCCTCCTCAAGATCGCCCCCGCGGTCTATCTGCCCGCACTTCTGTACGGAATCGGTCAGGGTGCGATCGCTCCGGTCGTAGCGCTCTCGGCCACCCACCTCGGCGCCTCGGTCGCTGTTGCAGGACTGGTCGTCGCGGCAGCCGGACTGGGCCAGGTGATCGGCGACATCCCAGCCGGTGCTCTGACGAACCGCATCGGTGAACGCAGAGCGATGCTGGGCGCCACCGTCCTCGTCGCACTCGCACTAGCCGCCTGTCTGGTCGTGCAGAACGTCTGGGGACTGGCCATCGCTATCGGCTGCACCGGACTGGCCGGCGCGGTCTGGGGCCTTGCCAGGCAGGCATATCTCAGCGAGGCCGTGCCGATCGAGCTCCGCGCTCGCGCACTGTCCACGCTCGGCGGCGTACAGCGCATCGGTTCCTTCATCGGCCCGTTCCTCGGCGCCGGTGCGATGAAGTTCCTCGGGACGGACGGCGCGTACTGGGTGCACCTGATCGCCGCGCTGCTGGCGTGTGGCGTCCTGCTGAGCTTGCCCGACATCGAAGGCCGCACCCGCGGGAGCCGTCCGGTCGCCGCACAGTCGACCTGGGTCGTCATCCGCGACCACTTCCCGGTACTGCGGACTCTCGGCGTCGGCGCGCTACTGGTAGGCGCCGTTCGCGCGTCCCGCCAGGTGGTGATCCCGCTGTGGGCACTGCACATCGGACTGGATGCCCAGACGACCAGCATCATCTTCGGACTGTCCGGTGCGGTGGACATGCTGCTGTTCTATCCCGCCGGCTCGGTGATGGACCGGCTCGGCCGCAAGTGGGTCGCCGTACCGTCGATGTTCGTGCTGGGGTTCGCGCACCTCTTACTACCGCTCACGCACACCGCCGTCACGCTGACTCTGGTCGCGTTGCTGATGGGGATCGGGAACGGGCTGGGCGCCGGCGTGATCATGACGCTGGGTGCGGACGCGTCACCACCGGTCGGACGAGCCCAGTTCCTCGGGGCGTTCAGGCTCTTCGCGGACACCGGGAACGGAGCCGGGCCGTTGCTGCTGGCGGGGGCGACGGCCGTGCTCGGGCTGGGGCCGGCGATCGTCATCATGGCGCTGACCGGCTGGGCCGCGGCGACCGCGATGCACCGCTGGATCCCGCCGCATCCACAACCGATTTGATAAACGGTGTGTGCAGCAGGCACACTGTCTACTGCCGAAGACCGCTGGTCGTTGCCCGCAAGGGTGACTGAAGGTCCCACTCAGGTGGGCGGCCCGCGCAGGTGACTTGGATAGTGAAGCATGCATGTTCACGCCCCTTGCGCCTGCGCAGGGGCGTTTCTCTTTGTTCAGGGGTCCTAGGCGTGGAAGCCGATAGAAGGAGACCCCCATGGCGAGGCCGGACAAGGCAGCCGCTGTCGCGGAGCTGACGGACGAGTTCCGTAGCTCCAACGGCGCCGTGCTGACCGAGTACCGCGGTCTCACCGTTGCGCAGCTCAAGCAATTGCGAGTCGCGCTCGGTGACGACGTGAACTACGCCGTGGTGAAGAACACGCTGACCAAGATCGCGGCCAAGGACGCAGGTGTCGACTCGTTCGACTCGCTGCTCGAAGGCCCCTCCGCGATCGCCTTTATCAAGGGCGACCCGGTGGTTGCGGCCAAGGGACTGCGTGACTTCGCCAAGGCGAACCCCCTGCTCGTCATCAAGGGTGGAGTGCTGGAAGGCAAGGCACTCGGCTCTGACGAGATCAGCAAGCTCGCTGACCTGGAGTCGCGTGAGGTCCTCCTCGCGAAGCTCGCAGGTGCGATGAAGGCGGCCCCGCAGCAAGCGGTGTCGCTGTTCGCTGCTCCGCTGTCGCAGGCCGCGCGCCTGTTCGCGGCGCTGCAGGACAAGCTGCCGGCCGAAGCCGCCCCTGTGCAGGACGCAGTGGCGGACGAGGCACCCGTGCAGGACACGGTCGAGGCACCTGCCGAGGCGAGCACCGAGGAGACCGCTTCAGCCGAGAGCTGAGGCAGATCTCATCCGCAACACCCCATCAGTGATCACCAAGCAACATTTGTCAGGAAGGACCGCCATCATGGCGAAGCTCAGCACCGAAGAGCTCCTCGGCCAGTTCAAGGAACTGACCCTGCTGGAGCTGTCGGAGTTCGTTAAGGCATTCGAGGAGGAGTTCGGCGTCACCGCCGCCGCCCCGGTTGCCGTTGCCGCCCCGGGTGCCCCGGCTGCCGGCGCGCCGGCCGAAGAGGCCGCCGAGCAGGACGAGTTCGACGTCGTTCTCGAGAGCGCCGGCGACAAGAAGATCCAGGTCATCAAGGAGGTGCGCGGTCTCACCAGCCTTGGGCTGAAGGAGGCCAAGGACCTCGTCGAGTCGGCCCCCAAGGCCGTCCTCGAGAAGGTCGACAAGGCTGCCGCGGAGAAGGCCAAGGAGGCCCTCGAGGGCGCCGGCGCCACCGTCACCCTGAAGTGACCTCAGTTACGTTCCGTCAAGGAGCGTAACGAATGTGTAGAGAAGGGCGGTCCCCGCAAGGGGGCCGCCCTTCTGCCATTACGTGATGGTTAGTATCGCAACCGCTTGACAGCTAGGGGTTACGAAAAAACGTACTCGTGCGTAACCTAGGCCACTGCTCCGTCGTTGGAACCGCGTACTCGTCGGTTCGGGGCAGCCAGAACATTCCCGTGAGGAGGGCCGGTGGGCGTAGAAGTCCGCGTCGAAGGTCTCACCAAGTCCTTCGGTAGCCAGCTGATCTGGGGCGACGTGTCCCTGACCCTGCCGGCCGGTGAGATCTGCGTGATGCTCGGTCCGTCCGGCACCGGTAAGTCGGTGTTCCTGAAGACGCTGATCGGGCTGCTCAAGCCCGACAAGGGGCATGTCTGGATCGAGGGCACCGACATCGCCACCTGCAGCGAGCGCGAGCTGTACGACATCCGGCGGCTGTTCGGCGTGCTGTTCCAGGACGGCGCGATGTTCGGCTCGATGAACCTGTACGACAACGTCGCGTTCCCGCTGCGCGAGCACACCAAGAAGTCCGAGTCCGACATCCGGTCCATCGTGATGGAGAAGATGGAGATGGTCGGCCTGGTCGGCGCCGAGCGGAAGCTGCCCGGCGAGATCTCCGGCGGGATGCGCAAGCGGGCCGGCCTGGCCCGCGCGCTGGTGCTCGACCCCGAGATCCTCCTCGTCGACGAGCCCGACTCCGGTCTGGATCCGGTGCGTACGTCGTTCCTGAACCAGGTGATGATCGACCTGAACGAGGCGTTCAGCCCGACGTTCCTGATCGTCACCCACGACGTGAACACCGCGCGGACCGTCCCGGACAACATCGGCATGCTGTACCACCGGCACCTGGCCATGTTCGGCCCGCGGGAGATGCTGTTGTCCAGCGAGGAGCCGGTGGTCCGCCAGTTCCTGAACGCGCAGATGGTCGGCCCGATCGGCATGTCCGAGGAGAAGGACGCCGAGGAGCTGGCCGCGGAGGCCGGCCAGGAGCTGCCGCCGCTGCCGCCGATCCCGATCCAGCAGCTGCCCAGCAGCGGCATGCTCCGCCCGACCCAGCGCGAGCCGGGTGAGTGGTGCCGCGAGAACGGCGTCACCCCGCCGCCAGGATCGTTCGAATCGAATGTGGTGGGCGCCAGGTGACTGTGAGCGCTACCGCCCCCCTGAAGCACGCAGGTTCGCTGTTCGCCTTCGCACTCGATACCGGCCGGGCCACGTTCCGCCGGCCGTTCCAGGTGAAGGAGTTCCTGCAGCAGGCCTGGTTCGTCGCGAGTGTGACGATCATCCCGACCGCGCTGGTCGCGATCCCGTTCGGCGCGGTGATCGCGCTGCAGGTCGGCGGCCTGATCAAGCAGTTCGGCGCGCAGGCGTTCACCGGATCGGCCGCGGTGCTGGCCGTCGTACGGGAGGCGTCGCCGATCGCGACCGCGTTGCTGATCGCCGGGGCTGGTGGCTCGGCGATCTGTGCGGACCTCGGCTCGCGGAAGATCCGTGAAGAGCTCGACGCGATGATGGTGCTCGGCATCGACCCGATCCAGCGTCTCGTCGTACCGCGGGTGCTGGCGACGATGCTGGTCGCCTTCTTCCTGAACGGGTTCGTCAGCGTGGTCGGCGTGATGGGCGGTTACGTCTTCAACGTCGTGCTGCAGGACGGCACACCTGGTAGCTACATCGCCAGCTTCACCGCGCTCGCGCACCTCCCGGACCTGTGGCAGGGCCAGGCGAAGGCGCTGGTGTTCGGGTTCATCGCCGCGGTCGTCGCGGCGTACAAGGGTGTCAACGCGGGCGGCGGACCGAAGGGTGTCGGCGACGCGGTGAACCAGTCCGTCGTGATCACGTTCATGCTGCTGTTCGTCGCGAACTTCTCGATGACCGCGATCTACTTCCAGCTCGTCCCGCCGAAGGGGGCGTGACGTGTCGGCCCTGATGGACAACCTGGTCAAGAAGCCGCTGAACTCGCTCGACCACCTCGGTGAGCAGCTCGCGTTCTACATCAAGGCGCTCGCCTGGTCCGGCAAGTCCGTCACGCGGTACCGCAAGGAGATCTTCCGGCTGCTGGCCGAGGTGACGCTGGGCACGGGCGCGCTCGCGGTCATCGGCGGCACGGTCGGCGTGATCACGTTCCTGGCCTTCTTCACCGGCACCGAGGTCGGCCTGCAGGGCTACTCGGCGCTGAACCAGATCGGTACGTCGGCGTTCGCCGGCTTCGTCTCGGCGTACATCAACACCCGTGAGATCGGCCCGCTGATCGCCGGTATCGCCCTCGCCGCGACGGTCGGCTGTGGTTTCACCGCGCAGCTCGGCGCGATGCGGATCAGCGAGGAGATCGACGCCCTCGAGGTGATGGCGATCCCGTCGCTGCCGTTCCTGGTGACGACCCGGATCATCGCGGGACTCGTCGCCGTCATCCCGCTGTACGTCGTCGGACTGCTGTCGTCGTACTTCGCGACCCGGCTCACTGTGACGACGTTCTACGGGCAGAGCACAGGTACGTACGACCACTATTTCCATCTGTTCCTGCCACCCGGAGACGTGCTCTGGTCGTTCGGCAAGGTGCTGGTGTTCTCGGTGCTGGTCATCCTCGTGCACTGCTACCACGGCTACCACGCGACCGGCGGCCCGGCCGGTGTGGGCGTCGCTGTCGGTCGCGCCGTACGGACCTCCATCGTCGTCATCAACGTCGTCGACCTGCTGCTGTCGATGGCGATCTGGGGTACGACGACCACCGTGAGGTTGGCCGGATGAGCAGACTCATTTCGCACAAGGTCCTCGGCGTCGCCTTCATCGGCGTGCTGTGCTTCCTGCTCTGGTTGACGTACGCGTTCTACGCGAAGGTCTTCACCAAGACCGTGGACATCGAGCTGAAGACCAGCCACATCGGCCTGCAGCTGAATGACCACGCCGACGTGAAGCTGCGCGGGATCATCGTCGGCGAGGTCCGCGGGGTCTCGACCGACGGCGACGAGGCGACCGTCCGGCTGTCGCTGAAGCCCGACCAGGTCGACGAGATCTCCAGCGCGGTCAGCGCCCGGATCCTGCCGAAGACCCTGTTCGGCGAGAAGTACGTCGCACTCGTGCCGCCGAGCGGCCCCGAAGGACGGCACATCAAGGCCGGCGACGTGATCAGCCGCGACAAGACCGCGGTCGGCATCGAGATCGAGAAGGTGCTGAACGACGCGCTGCCGCTGCTGCAGGCCGTCGACCCGGCCGACCTGAACGCCACGCTGAACACGCTGGCGACCGCGCTCGAGGGCCGCGGCACCGAGATCGCCGGCACGCTGACCCAGCTCGACGGCTACCTGAAGAAGCTGAACCCGAGCATCCCGAAGCTGATGGACGCCCTGGTCAAGCTCACCCAGGTCTCCGATCTGTACGGCGACGTCACGCCCGACCTGGTCCGCGCCCTGCGCAACCTGACCATCACCGGCAACACCGTGGTGGAGAAGGAACAGCAGCTGCAGCAGTTCTTCGGCAACGTGCAGAACCTGTCGACGACCGGCAACGCGTTCCTCAAGGAGAACGAGGACCGCGTGATCCGGCTCGGCCAGGTCAGCCGCCCGGTGCTCGACCTGCTGGAGAAGTACTCGCCCGAGGTGCCGTGCTTCCTCCAGGTGATGGCCGACACCGCGCCGGTCCTCAACGACACGTTCCGCGACGGCCGGCTGAACATCAACCTCGAACTGATCACCAACCAGCCCACGCCGTACGAGCCGAACGAGCTGCCCGCCTACAAGGACCACCGAGGCCCGACCTGCGTCGGCCGGAACTACAGCGTCCCGGGGGAGAAGCCCGGCCCGTACAACCAGGAGAACCCGGCGCCGTACGTCACCGGTGACGACGGTGTGATCGGTGACCACAACAAGAACCAGCGCTTCCCGCTCAACGTCCAGCTGAACCGCGCGATGCCGGGGTTCGCGATGGACACCCAGGGCGTCGGTACGCCGGCCGAGCAGAAGGTCGTCGATTCGGTCGTCGGCCCCGAGATGGGTCTCGCGCCGAGCGACGTACCGGACCTGACCACGCTGATGGTCGGCCCGCTGCTCCGCGGAGGTCAGGTGAATCTAAGGTGACCCCCCTCGACTGTTCGGCACGCATCTCCGGCGCCCAGGCGGGCACCTCGCTGCGTTGTCGTCGGTGCACGATGAAACCCGCATCGTGCGCCTCTTCCGCCTTGCGATGCACCCGCCTGGACACCGGAGCTGCGCACCAACAGCCGAGGGGGGTCACCCGGTGAGCTTCTTCGACAAGAAGACGACGTTCGACACCGTCCGGCTCGGCATCTTCGTGGTGATCACCACGATCGCGACCGCGCTGCTCGCCGTGACGATCGGCAACATCACCTTCAACTCGACGACGAAGTACCGGGCCGTGTTCACCGACGCGGTCGGGCTGAACCAGGGTGACGACATCCGGATCGCCGGTGTGAAGGTCGGTCAGGTCGACAAGATCCAGCTGTACCAGAACACGTTGGCGATGGTGACCTTCAGCGTCGACTCCGATCAGGTCGTCGACACCTCGACGCATGCCACGCTGCGGTACCGGAACCTCGTCGGCAACCGGTACGTCGCGCTGACCGACGGCGTCGGTGGCGGCGAGCGGCTGAAGAAGAACGGGATCATCCCGAAGGAGCACACGACCCCCGCGCTCGATCTGTCGGTGCTCTTCAACGGCTTCAAGCCGCTGTTCACCGCATTGACGCCCGCGGACGTGAACCAGTTCGCCTTCGAGGTGATCAAGGTGCTGCAGGGCGAGGGCGGCACGATCGAGTCACTGCTCGCGAGGACCGCGTCGCTGACGACCACGCTGGCCGACGCGGACCAGGTGATCGGCGACCTGATCACGAACCTGACCTCGACGCTGCAGATCGTCTCGCAGCGGCAGCAGAACTTCTCCCAGTTGCTGGTCAACCTGCAGCAGTTCATCACCGGTCTGAGCCAGGACGTCACCCCGATCCTGAACTCGCTCGGCTCGATCAACTCGCTGAACACCAAGACCGCCGGACTGCTGCAGCAGACCCGGGTGCCGATCAAGGCCGACCTGGACAAGCTGCGGATCACCGCGTCGACGCTGGACGACACCCAGGCGATCTGGGTGAAGACCCTGCAGTTCATGCCGCAGAAGCTGAACACGATGACCCGCACCGCGTCGTACGGCTCCTGGTTCAACTTCTACCTGTGCAACTTCGACGGCAACGTCACGCTGCCCACAGGGACTCGCATTCCGGTCGCCTACGACCTCAACTCGGCGAGGTGCAAGAAGTGAAGCCCTTCCGCGAGCAGAACCAGGTGACGATCGGCGTCATCGGGCTGACCGTGATCGGCCTGATCATGCTGGCCGCGTTCAAGGCGCAGGACCTGCCGCTGATCGGCGGCGGGACGAAGTACTCCGCGCAGTTCTCCGAGGCCGGCGGGCTGAAGCCGAACGACGAGATCCGGGTGGCCGGCGTCCGCGTCGGCAAGGTCCGCAAGGTCGAGCTCGAGGGCACCCACGTCCGGGTCGACTTCGTCGTCGACAAGGGCGTGAAGCTCGGCGACCAGACCGGCGCCGAGATGAAGATCAAGACCCTGCTCGGCCAGAAGTACCTGAAGCTCGACCCGGCCGGCCAGGGCCAGCTCAAGGCCGGCTCGGAGATCCCGCTGGCGCGCACGGTCTCGGCGTACGACGTCGTGGACGCGTTCACCGATCTGGCCAACACCACCGAGCGGATCAACACCGCGCAGCTGGCCAGGGCCTTGGACACGTTGTCGGCGACGTTCAAGAACACGCCCGAAGAGGTCAAGGCCTCGCTGACCGGGCTGTCGCGGCTGTCGCGCAACGTCGCCGCCCGGGACGAGCAGCTGAAGTCGTTGCTCCAGCACTCGAACGTGGTCACCAAGGTTCTTGCCGACCGCAACCAGCAGCTGATCAAGCTGATGAAGGACGGCAACACCGTCTTCCAGGCCGTGCAGGCGCGGCGGGCGCTGATCCACCAGTTGCTGGTCTCGACGCAGCAGCTGGCCTCGCAGATCACCGCGCTGGTCCGGGAGAACCGCAAGGACCTCGCCCCGACGCTGCAGAAGGTCAACGCGGTCCTCGCCGTACTGCTGCAGAACCAGAACTCCCTGGACGCGAGCATCAAGGGCCTCGCGCCGTTCGTCCGGGTCTTCACCAACACGCTCGGTACCGGGCCGTGGTTCGACACCTACCTGCAGAACCTCGCGCCGGTCCCGGAGATCCCGCTGCCCAAGGTGCCGATCCCCGGCCTGCCGGCGATCCTGGGAGGTGGCGGCTGATGAAGGTCAACGCCCTGTCCCGGCTGATCGCGATCGGCGTGGTCGTGGTGATCCTCGCGGTCAGCGCCGTGACGCTGTGGCCGAAGCCCGCGCGGGTGACGGCGACGGCGTACTTCCCGCGCGCAGTCTCGGTGTACCCGGGGTCCGACGTACGGATCCTCGGGATCAAGGTCGGCGAGGTGGAGAGCATCACGCCGGCCGGTCGGACCGTCCGGGTGAAGTTCTGGTGGGATGCGAAGCACAAGGTGCCGGCGACCGCGAAAGCCGTCATCGCCTCGCCGTCGATCGTCGCCGACCGGTACATCCAGCTCACCCCGGCGTACTCCAAGGGTGACGTGATGGCCGACGGCGCACAGATCCCGATCGAGCGGACCGCCGTACCGCTGGAGCTCGACCAGATCTACCAGAGCCTGAACGACCTGTCCGTGGCGCTCGGACCGAAGGGCGCGAACGACCAGGGCGCGCTCGCGCGACTGCTGGACGTCTCGGCCAAGAACCTGAACGGCCAGGGCGCCAAACTGAACCAGACCATCACCGACGTCTCGAAGCTGACCAGCACGCTGTCGGGCAACTCCTCGGCGCTGTTCAACACGATCCGGCAGCTGCAGACCTTCGTGTCCGCGCTGGCCGCGAACGACCAGCTGGTCCGCCAGTTCAACTCGAACTTCGCCTCGGTCTCCACGACCCTGGCCGGCGAGCGGAAGGATCTCGGCGCCGCTTTGTCGCTGCTGGCCACCGCGCTCGGCGAGGTCGCGACGTTCGTCAAGGACAACAGGGGACTGGTGAAGTCGACGGTCAGCCAAGCAACGCAGCTGTCGCAGATCCTGGTGAAGGAGAAGGCCGCGATCGCCGAGGTGCTCGACACCGCGCCGCTCGGTCTCGGCAACCTGGCCCGGATCTACAACCCGCAGTTCGGCACGCTGGACCAGCGCATCAACCCCGCTCAGCTGGACGATCCGGCCACGTTCGTCTGCTCGCTGCTGCTGCAGGTGAACCAGCCGTTGTCGAGCTGCTCGGCGCTGAAGCCGGTCCTCGACGCGCTCGCCAAGCTGCCGCTGATCACCCAGCTGACCGGCGCCAACGCGCCCGTGAGCGGCGGTCCGGCCGGTACGCCGTGGGCTCCGCCCGCGAAGGCCCCGCTGAACAGCCCCGACCCGGTCGATCCGACGCTCGGGGGGTTGGTCAAGTGAAACGCCCCAGAATCCAACGCCGTACGTCGATCGTCGCCGGCGTGATCGCCCTGGTGACCTTGCTGACCGGATGCGATTTCAGCGTGTACTCGCTGCCGTTGCCGGGTGGCGCGAAGATCAAGGGGCCGTCGTACACGGTCACTGTCGAGTTCGCCGACGTCCTGGACCTGGTGCCGAAGTCGACGGTGAAGGTCGACGACGTCACCGTCGGCACGGTCGAGAAGGTCTGGCTGGACGGGTACATCGCGAAGGTGCGGATCAAGCTGCCGAAGAGCCTCGCGCTGCCGGACAACACGCACGCCACGATCCGGCAGACCAGCCTGCTCGGCGAGAAGTTCGTGTCGTTGTCGCGGCCGACCGGGTCGGAGCAGCCGCGCGGCAAGCTCGAGAACGGCGAGCTGATCCCGCTGTCGCGGACGACCAGCAACGTCGAGGTCGAGGAAGTCCTGTCCGCACTCTCGCTGCTGCTGAACGGCGGCGGCGTGGCTCAGCTGCAGATCATCACCCAGGAGCTGAACAAGGCGCTGACCGGCAACGAGCCCGCCATCCGGGACGTGCTGACCCAGCTGAACACCTTCGTCGGCACCCTGGACCAGAACAAGGCGCGGATCGTCACCGCGATCACCGCGGTCGATGCGCTGGCCAAGAAACTCAACGCGCAGAAGGCGACGCTGGCGACCGCGATCGACTCGCTGCCGAAGTCGATCGCGACCCTGGACAAGCAGCGGGCCGCGCTGGTCAAGACGCTGCAGGCGCTGGCGACCCTCGGCAACACCGCGACCCGGGTGATCACCTCGGCGCAGAAGGACCTGGTCGCCAACCTGCAGTCGCTGTACCCGATCCTGACCAAGCTGGCCGAGGCCGGGGCGAACCTGCCGAAGTCGCTGGAGCTGCTGTTCACCTACCCGTTCCCCGACCAGGCCGCGAACGCCGCCAAGGGTGACTTCACCAACCTCGGGATCACGCTCGACGTGAACACGCAGAAGGCACTCAAGGGCCTGCTCGGCATCACTCTGCCGACGATCGGCCCGACGGCGCTGCCGACCGGCCGGATCAGTCTCCCGGTGCATCTGCCGACCAGCCCGGGCAAGAGCGGCATCCTGCCGACGCTCCCGGTCCCGACCGGTACGGCGACGACCTGCATCACCCTGCTCGGGCTACCGGTCTGCACACCGCAGCTGAAGCGGTCCGGGTTCGATCCCGACCTTGCCCGTGCGCTGATGCCGGGGGCGGTCAAATGATCACCAGAGCGGTCCGGATCCAGCTGATGGTGTTCCTGCTGATCACCGTCGTCGGCGTCGCGTTCGTCGGCGCGAAGTACGCCCAGGTCGACAAGCTGATCGTCGACACCGACTACACCGTCAGCGCCAGCTTCGCCGAGTCCGGCGGCATCTTCTCCGGCGCCGAGGTGTCGTACCGCGGCCAACCGGTCGGCCGGGTCGGTCAGCTCAAGCTGCTGTCCGACGGCGTCGACGTGAACCTCGTGATCGAGAAGAAGTTCAAGATCCCGAACGACCTGATGGCCGTGGTCGCGAACCGGTCCGCGATCGGCGAGCAGTACGTCGACCTGCAGCCGCGCCGCGACGGAGCGCCGTACCTGCAGAACAACTCGAAGATCGCGCGCCAGGACACCGCCGTACCGATCGACACCACCGAACTGCTGCTGAACCTCGACCAGCTGGTGAACTCGGTCGACAAGAACAGCCTGAAGACGACCGTCCGCGAGCTCGGCGAGGCGCTGAAGGGCAAGGGCACCGATCTGCAGAAGATCATCGACAGCTCGGGCCAGCTGATCGACACCGCGGACGCGAACGTGCTGCAGACGATCAAGCTGATCAACGACGGCGACACCGTGCTCGCCACCCAGGTGGCCAGCGGTGACGCGATCAAGACCTGGGCGAAGAACCTCGCGCTGCTGTCCGACACCCTGGTCAGCTCGGACGCGAACCTGCGCAAGGTGATCGACCAGGGCTCGCTCGCGTCCACCCAGCTGACCGGCCTGATCCAGGACAACCGCGCGGACATCGCGGTGCTGCTGGGTAACCTGCTGACGGTGAGCGAACTGACCGCGGTCCGGCTGGATGCCGTCGAGCAGCTGTTCGTCGTCTACCCGGCGGTGGCGATGGGCGGGTACGTCGTACCGGCCAAGGACCCGGGCACCGGGCACTACGACGCCCACTTCGGGCTGGTCGTCGGCCTCACCCCGCCGGCCTGCCGGCCCGGGTACGGCGGCACCGCCAAGCGGGTCCCGCAGAACACCGCGAACACCCCGGCCAACACCAAGGCCGGCTGTACGGCGAGCCCGTCGAGCGGGATCAACGTCCGCGGCTCGCAGAACAAGCCGGGCCCGTCGTCGCGCGACCTGAACCGGACCGGCTACGGGGTCGGGTACGACCCGGTCACCGGCGAGGCCGGCGGGTCCGGCGGGATGCCGGCGATGACGCTCGGCTCGACCGGCGGTCAGGAGGAGCTGCTCGGCAGCGACTCCTGGAAGGCCCTGATTCTCGGACCGGTGACGAGCAAGTGATGGCACGGAACGGCCGGATGATTCTGGCGTGGGCGCTCAGCGTCCTGCTCCTGGTGGCACTCGCCGGGCTGACGCTGTCGGTGGTCGGCCTGAGCAAGCAGCGGGCCGCCGACTCGCAGCGCGACGGTGCGATGAAGGCGGCGCGGCAGTTGGCGCTGGACTTCACGACGTACGACTACCAGACCTGGGACGCGGACTCGAAGCGGGTGCTGGACGACTCGACCGGGCAGTTCAAACAGGAGTTCCAGTCCGGGATCGACGCCGTGAAGACCGATGTGGTGACCAACAAGGCGACCTCCAAGGGGGACGTGAAGGAGGCCGCCGTGGTTTCGAACGACAAGGACTCCGCCCAGGTGCTGGTGATCGTGAACGCAGTGGTGACGAACACGGCCTCGACCGACGGGGTCGAGCGCCGGTACCGGATCAAGCTCGACCTGGTCCGGGAGAAGAACCAGTGGCTGACCGCCGACCTCCAGGTGGTGGGCTGATGGCAGACAATCGCAACCGCCGCCCCCGCATCGCGGGCCAACGCCGGCCGAAGGCGAGCATCCAAGATGTCGCCGAGGGTGATCTGAAGATCACCGAGAGCTCTGACGAGACCCCGGTCGAGGATGTGACACCAGCCACACCTGAGCCCGCGAAGCCTTCGAAACCGAAGCCGGAAGCTCCGGTTGTCACGCAGCGTGAGCGCCGGCAGAGCGACGTACTGCTGGCCGGACTCGGTCTGGTCGTCGTCGTGACGCTGGTCGTGGCGGCTGTGCTCGGGGTGAAGGCGTGGCACGGGAAGCAGGCCGAGGATGCCCGCGACCAGGCGGCCGCCGCGGGCCGGAAGGCAGCCGAGACGGCACTGAGCTATGACTACCGTGACCTGGACAAAAGCTTCGCCGCGGCCCGCGGGACGATGACCCCGGACTTCGCCCAGAAGTTCGACCAGACCGCCAAGGTCGCCGGCGAACTGGCGACCAAGACCAAGGCCACGGTGAAGGCCGATGTCCGTGAGGTCGGGGTCCGCGACGGCGACGCCGACCGGGTCACGCTGATCATCTTCGTCAACCAGACGACCACCAGCACGATCACGAAGGGTAGTCCCCGGGTGGATCTGAACCGGACCCGCTTCACAATGGTCCGAAACGGCGATCGATGGCTGGTCCAGGAGATCGCCGGACTGTAATCTCTAGGTGACTCCGCACCAAGAGGACGCTGGGTGGCTCGTGGGTGATCTACCCGCTGGAGACCCCGGGTCGGTCCTTGACGGAGAGGGTGGTCCAACGGCAAACTATTGGACCCCATTGGACAGGCTTGCCTGGATCATGTAGCCTATTGCTTTGCGCTGCCTTTTTCCTCGCCTCGGCTCGGGTCTCGACTTGACTGGGGCGGCTTGGCGTGCGCTCCCAGCACCGATGTGATTTTGCGAGCCCGTGGAAGGACGCCCCTTGGTCGCCTCGCGCAACCCCCAGTCCGACAGCATTTCCAACGTCACCGGCCCCCGCCGCATCTCCTTCGCAAAGATCTCCGAGCCTCTTCAGGTTCCGGATCTGCTTGCGCTTCAGGTGGATAGTTTCGACTGGCTGGTCGGTAACGAAACGTGGCAGGCCCGCGTGGCCGCCGCCGAGGCCGAGGGGCGGTCGGACCTGTCCGGCCCCAGCGGCCTGGAAGAGATTTTCGAGGAGATCTCCCCGATCGAGGACTTCAGCGGCACCATGTCGCTGTCGTTCCGCGACCACCGCTTCGAGCCTCCGAAGAACACGGTGGACGAGTGCAAGGAGCGGGATGTCACCTATTCCGCGCCGCTGTTCGTCACCGCCGAGTTCATGAACAACGAAACCGGTGAGATCAAGAGCCAGACCGTCTTCATGGGCGACTTCCCGCTGATGACGCGCAAGGGCACCTTCGTCATCAACGGCACCGAGCGGGTCGTCGTGTCCCAGCTCGTCCGCTCGCCCGGTGTGTACTTCGAGCGCACCCCGGACAAGACGTCCGACAAGGACATCTTCACCGCCAAGATCATCCCGTCGCGCGGCGCGTGGCTGGAGTTCGAGGTGGACAAGCGCGACATGGTCGGCGTCCGTCTCGACCGCAAGCGCAAGCAGAACGTCACCGTCCTGCTCAAGGCGCTCGGCTGGACCGACGCACAGATCCTCGAAGAGTTCGGCGAGTACGAGTCGATCCGGCTGACCCTGGAGAAGGACCACACCTCCGGGCAGGACGACGCGCTGCTGGACATCTACCGCAAGCTGCGTCCGGGTGAGCCGCCGACCCGCGAGGCCGCGCAGGCGCTGCTGGAGAACTACTACTTCAACGGCAAGCGCTACGACCTGGCCAAGGTCGGCCGCTACAAGATCAACAAGAAGCTCGGCCGTGACGAGGCGCACGACATGGCGGTGCTGACCGTCGACGACATCGTCGCCACGATCAAGTACCTGGTCGCGCTGCACGAAGGCAAGACCGAGCTGCCGGCCCCGAAGGGCGAGATCGTCGTCGAGGAAGACGACATCGACCACTTCGGCAACCGCCGGCTGCGCACGGTCGGCGAGCTGATCCAGAACCAGCTCCGCACCGGCCTGGCCCGGATGGAGCGGGTGGTCCGCGAGCGGATGACGACCCAGGACGTCGAGGCGATCACGCCGCAGACCCTGATCAACATCCGTCCGGTGGTGGCGGCGCTGAAGGAGTTCTTCGGCACCTCCCAGCTGTCCCAGTTCATGGACCAGACGAACCCGGTCGCGGGTCTGACCCACAAGCGCCGGCTGAACGCGCTCGGCCCGGGTGGTCTGAGCCGTGAGCGGGCCGGCTTCGAGGTCCGCGACGTCCACCCGTCCCACTACGGCCGGATGTGCCCGATCGAGACCCCGGAAGGCCCGAACATCGGCCTGATCGGCTCGCTCGCGTCGTACGGCCGGGTGAACGCGTTCGGCTTCGTCGAGACGCCGTACCGCAAGGTCGTCGAGGGCCAGGTCACCGACCAGGTCGACTACCTGACCGCCGACGAGGAGGACCGGTTCGTCATCGCGCAGGCCAACGCCGCGCTGAACGACGAGAACCGGTTCGCCGAGGAGCGCGTGCTGGTCCGCCGCCGTCACGGTGAGGTCGAGCTCGTGCCGGTCGACGACGTGGACTACATGGACGTCTCGCCGCGCCAGATGGTGTCGGTCGCGACGGCCCTGATCCCGTTCCTCGAGCACGACGACGCCAACCGCGCGCTGATGGGTTCGAACATGCAGCGCCAGGCGGTGCCGCTGATCACCTCGGACGCGCCGCTGGTCGGCACCGGGATGGAGTTCCGCGGTGCGGTCGACGCCGGCGACGTGGTCGTGTCCGACAAGGCCGGTGTGGTCAAGGAGGTCTCGGCCGATCTGATCGAGATCGCCGCCGACGACGGCACGTACCAGACCTACCGGATGGCGAAGTTCCGCCGCTCGAACCAGGGCACCTGCATCAACCAGCGTCCGCTGGTCGACGCCGGGCAGCGGGTCGAGATCGGTACGCCGCTGGCCGACGGTCCGTGCACCGACGAGGGCGAGATGGCCCTCGGCCGGAACATGCTGGTCGCGTTCATGACCTGGGAGGGTTACAACTACGAGGACGCGATCATCCTCAGCCAGCGCGTCGTCCAGCAGGACCTGCTGACCTCGATCCACATCGAGGAGCACGAGGTCGACGCTCGCGACACCAAGCTGGGGCCGGAGGAGATCACCCGGGACATCCCGAACGTCTCCGACGAGATGCTGTCCGACCTGGACGAGCGCGGCATCATCCGGATCGGCGCCGAGGTCACCACCGGTGACATCCTGGTCGGCAAGGTCACGCCGAAGGGCGAGACCGAGCTCACCCCGGAGGAGCGGCTGCTCCGGGCGATCTTCGGTGAGAAGGCGCGCGAGGTCCGCGACACGTCGCTGAAGGTGCCGCACGGCGAGGAGGGCACCGTCATCGGTGTCCGGGTCTTCGACCGCGACAACGGCGACGAGCTGCCGCCGGGCGTCAACCAGCTGGTCCGCGTGTACGTGGCCCAGAAGCGGAAGATCTCGGTCGGCGACAAGCTGGCCGGCCGGCACGGCAACAAGGGCGTCATCTCCAAGATCCTTCCGGTCGAGGACATGCCGTTCCTCGAGGACGGCACCCACGTCGACGTGATCCTCAACCCGCTGGGCGTGCCCGGCCGGATGAACGTCGGCCAGGTGCTGGAGACCCACCTCGGGTGGATCGCCAGCCGCGGCTGGGAGGTCGACCCGGAGAACGAGGAGGAGTGGGCGCAGCGGCTGATCAAGATCGGCGCCGGTGCGGCCGAGCCGATGACGAACGTCGCCACCCCGGTCTTCGACGGCGCGACCGAGGACGAGGTCACCGGCCTGCTGTCCTCCACGCTGCCGAACCGCGACGGTGTCCGGATGGTCAACGGGCAGGGCAAGGCACGCCTGTTCGACGGTCGTTCGGGTGAGCCGTTCCCGGACCCGATCGGTGTCGGCTACATGTACATCCTGAAGCTGCACCACCTGGTCGACGACAAGATCCACGCGCGTTCGACCGGTCCGTACTCGATGATCACCCAGCAGCCGCTGGGCGGTAAGGCCCAGTTCGGTGGCCAGCGGTTCGGCGAGATGGAGGTGTGGGCCCTCGAGGCCTACGGTGCCGCCTTCGCGCTGCAGGAACTGCTGACGATCAAGTCCGACGATGTCGTCGGCCGGGTCAAGGTGTACGAAGCGATCGTCAAGGGCGAGAACATTCCGGAGCCGGGTATCCCGGAGTCGTTCAAGGTTCTGGTCAAGGAAATGCAGTCCCTCTGCCTCAATGTCGAGGTGCTCTCGTCCGACGGAAGCCGGGTCGAGATGCGCGACAGCGAGGAGGACGTCTTCCGGGCGGCAGAGGAACTGGGCATCGACCTGTCCCGGCGCGAGCCGAACAGTGTCGAGGAGGTCTGAGCGGGTTGCCGCTTGACATCAACAACCAACTCACTCAGACCACTTTTAGCAACGGGAGATAACACATCGTGCTCGACGTGAACTTCTTCGACGAGCTTCGGATCGGCCTGGCGACCGCGGATGAGATCCGCCAGTGGTCGCACGGCGAGGTCAAGAAGCCGGAGACGATCAACTACCGGACGCTCAAGCCCGAGCGTGACGGTCTCTTCTGCGAGAAGATCTTCGGTCCCACCCGGGACTGGGAGTGCTACTGCGGTAAGTACAAGCGCGTTCGCTTCAAGGGCATCATCTGTGAGCGGTGTGGCGTCGAGGTCACCCGCTCCAAGGTGCGCCGCGAGCGGATGGGCCACATCGAGCTGGCCGCGCCGGTCACCCACATCTGGTACTTCAAGGGTGTCCCGTCGCGGCTCGGCTACCTGCTCGACCTCGCCCCGAAGGACCTGGAGAAGGTCATCTACTTCGCGGCGTACATGATCACCGACGTCGACGACGAGGCCAGGCATCGCGACCTGTCCTCGCTCGAGGGCCGGGTGGACGTGGAGCGCAAGCAGCTCGAGAACCGTCGTGACAACGACATCGAGCAGCGGATGAAGAAGCTCGAGGAGGACCTGGCGCAGCTCGAGGCCGAGGGCGCCAAGGCCGACGTACGCCGCAAGGTGAAGGAAGGCGCCGAGCGTGAGGTCAAGCAGCTGCGTGACCGTGCGCAGCGCGAGATCGACCGCCTCGACGAGGTCTGGACCCGGTTCAAGAACCTCAAGGTCCAGGACCTGGAGGGCGACGAGATCCTCTACCGCGCCATGAAGGAGCGGTTCGGCAAGTACTTCGAGGGCGCCATGGGTGCCGCCGCGATCCAGCGCCGGCTGGAGACCTTCGACCTGAAGGCCGAGGCGGACAACCTGCGCGAGACGATCAAGACCGGTAAGGGCCAGCGCAAGACGCGTGCCCTGAAGCGGCTCAAGGTCGTCACGGCGTTCCTGGCCACCAACAACAGCCCGATGGGCATGGTGCTCGACTGCGTCCCGGTGATCCCGCCGGACCTGCGGCCGATGGTTCAGCTCGACGGTGGCCGGTTCGCCACCTCGGACCTGAACGACCTGTACCGCCGGGTGATCAACCGGAACAACCGGCTCAAGCGGCTGCTCGACCTGGGCGCGCCGGAGATCATCGTCAACAACGAGAAGCGGATGCTGCAGGAGGCCGTCGACGCGCTGTTCGACAACGGCCGCCGCGGTCGTCCGGTCACCGGCCCGGGCAACCGGCCGCTGAAGTCGCTGTCCGACATGCTCAAGGGCAAGCAGGGTCGTTTCCGTCAGAACCTGCTGGGCAAGCGCGTCGACTACTCGGGCCGTTCGGTCATCGTGGTCGGCCCGCAGCTGAAGCTGCACCAGTGCGGTCTGCCGAAGGCGATGGCGCTGGAGCTGTTCAAGCCGTTCGTGATGAAGCGGCTGGTCGACCTCAACCACGCGCAGAACATCAAGTCCGCCAAGCGGATGGTCGAGCGTCAGCGCGCCCAGGTCTGGGACGTGCTGGAAGAGGTCATCACCGAGCACCCGGTTCTGCTCAACCGTGCACCAACCCTGCACCGGCTGGGTATCCAGGCGTTCGAGCCGCAGCTGATCGAGGGCAAGGCGATCCAGATCCACCCGCTCGTCTGCTCTGCGTTCAACGCGGACTTCGACGGTGACCAGATGGCGGTGCACCTGCCGCTGTCGGCCGAGGCGCAGGCCGAGGCCCGGATCCTGATGCTGTCGACCAACAACATCCTGAAGCCGGCCGACGGCCGTCCGGTCACGATGCCGACGCAGGACATGATCATCGGCATCTACTTCCTGACGATGCTGAAGGACGGCGCCAAGGGCGAGGGCCGGGCGTTCAGCTCGGTGGCCGAGGCGATCATGGCCTTCGACCGCCACGAGCTGGCGCTGCAGGCCAAGATCTCGCTGCGGCTGAACGGTTCCGCGGCTCCGGCCGACGCGATCGAGCTGGCCGACGGTGGCTTCGGACTGGAGACCACCCTGGGTCGCGCGCTGTTCAACGAGGCGCTGCCGGCGGACTACCCGTTCGTCGACACCGAGGTGGGCAAGAAGCAGCTCGGTGGGATCGTCAACGACCTCGCGGAGCGGTACACCAAGGTCGAGGTCGCACACGCCCTCGACGCACTGAAGGACCTCGGTTACTACTGGTCCACCCGTTCCGGGGTGACCGTGTCGATCGACGACTTCAGCACGCCGCCGTCCAAGCCGGAGATCATGGCTCGGTACGAGGCCCAGGCCGAGAAGGTCCAGAAGCAGTTCGAGCGTGGTCTGATCACCTCGTCCGAGCGGCGCCAGGAGCTGATCGAGATCTGGACCGGCGCCAACGCCGAGGTCGGCAAGGCGATGGAGGAGAACTTCGCCAAGGACAACCCGATCTGGATGATGGTGCACTCCGGTGCCCGAGGCAACATGATGCAGATCCGGCAGATCTCCGGTATGCGTGGTCTGGTGGCCAACCCGAAGGGCGAGATCATCGCCCGGCCGATCAAGTCCAACTTCCGTGAGGGCCTGTCGGTGGTCGAGTACTTCATCGCCACCCACGGTGCGCGGAAGGGTCTGGCCGACACCGCGCTGCGGACCGCCGACTCGGGTTACCTGACCCGTCGTCTGGTGGACGTCTCGCAGGACGTGATCATCCGCGAGGAGGACTGCGGTACCGAGCGGGGCCTGCCGAAGCAGATCGGCGAGAAGGACCCGAGCGGCAAGGTCGTCCACGCCGAGAACGTCGAGACCAGCGCGTACGCGCGGACCCTGGCCACCGACGCCCTGGACGCAGACGGCAACGTCGTGCTCGCCGGCGGCGCCGACCTGGGCGACGTGTCGATCGCGAAGCTGGTCGCGGCCGGGATCGAGGAGGTCAAGGTCCGGTCGGTGCTCACCTGTGACGCCAAGACCGGTACCTGCGCGAAGTGCTACGGCCGTTCGCTGGCGACCGGCAAGCCGGTCGACATCGGCGAGGCGGTCGGCATCATCGCGGCGCAGTCCATCGGTGAGCCGGGTACGCAGCTGACGATGCGTACCTTCCACACCGGTGGTGTCGCGGGTGATGACATCACCCACGGTCTGCCGCGTGTTGTCGAGCTGTTCGAGGCCCGCCAGCCCAAGGGCAAGGCGCCGATCTCGGAGGCCGCCGGCCGGATCTCGATCGAGGACACCGACAAGACCCGGAAGCTGGTGCTCACCCCGGACGACGGTTCCGAGGAGGTCGCCTACCCGGTGTCGAAGCGTGGCCGCCTGCTGATCGAAGAGGGTCAGCACGTCGAGGTCGGTCAGCAGCTGACGCAGGGTACGCCGGACCCGCAGGAGGTTCTGCGGATCCTGGGTGTCCGCAAGGCGCAGGAGCACCTGGTGGACGAGGTCCAGGAGGTGTACCGGTCGCAGGGTGTGGCCATCCACGACAAGCACATCGAGATCATCGTCCGGCAGATGCTGCGCCGGGTCACGGTGATCGAGTCGGGCGACGCCCAGCTGCTGCCGGGTGAGCTCGCGGACCGGATCATGTTCGAGGCGGAGAACCGCCGCGTCGTGGCCGAGGGCGGTACGCCGGCCTCGGGTCGTCCGGTGCTGATGGGTATCACCAAGGCCTCGCTGGCAACCGAGTCGTGGCTGTCGGCCGCCTCCTTCCAGGAGACGACCCGCGTCCTCACCGAGGCCGCGATCCACGGCAAGTCCGACTCGCTGGTCGGTCTGAAGGAGAACGTCATCATCGGCAAGCTGATCCCGGCCGGTACGGGCATGGACCGTTACCGCAACATCCGGGTAGAGCCCACCGAGGAGGCGAAGGCCGCGATGTACTCGATGGTCGGCTACGAGTCGTACGACTACGACTTCGGCCCGTCCTCGGGCCAGTCGGTCCCGCTCGACGACTTCGACCTCGGTTCGTACCAGAACTGATTCGAGTCACCCCGCCCGAGGGCGGCATCCCCATCCGGGGGTGCCGCCCTCGCGGCATTTACGCGCCGGTACGACCAGGCTTGGAGAAGACACTCGGGGTGGCGGCTGAAAGTGTGGGCGGGATAGGCCAAGATTGGTGCATGACGGATCTGCCGGCCTACCTGCGGCCTTTCGTCTTGGGGGTTCTGGATGGTCCTGATGTACGTGTCGATCGCTTGGGGGAGATCGACCTGTACCGCCCGCCCGGGACCGCCCGAGGCGGTGCAATTCTCTTTGTGCACGGGGGTCCTGGACCCGCCGGTCTCGAGGTCATGCCTCGGGAGTGGCCGGTCTACAAGGGCTATGCGACCGCGGCCGCCAGGCGAGGCCTGGTAGCAGCGGTCGTCGACCACAGCCTGATCCACGGTCTCGACCGGCTGGTCGCGGCCGCGGACGAGGTGGAGGCCGCGGTCGGCGTACTGCGTTCTGATCCGCGGGTGGACCCTGATCGGGTCGGTCTGTGGTTCTTCTCCGGCGCGGGCCTGCTGGCCGGGGAGTGGCTGGACAGCCGCCCCGACTGGTTGCGGTTCGTCGCCCTGACCTACCCCCTGCTCGCCACCCCGCCCGGTGTCGACGATTTGGTTACCGCCGCCGAAGTGATCGGCAAACACAAGGACCTGCCGGTGCTGCTGACGAGAGCTGGACTCGAGCGTGAGGAGCTCGCCGGTCCGGTCGCGGAGTTCGTTTCCGCGGGTGGCGCCGCGCTGGACATCATCGACGTACCGAAAGGGCACCACGGGTTCGACATGCTCGACCACACCGAAGAATCACGCGCCGCCGTCACCAAGGCTCTCGACTGGGCCATCGCCCACCTCGGCGAGGAGCCCGGTGACGACGGCAAGCTCCTCGTCCCACCCCCAGCCGCCAAGAAGACGACCTCGACCCGGCGGACGCCGTCCGCCGCCAAACCGGCCACAGCGGTCGAGGAGGCCCCTGCCGGCCCCGCTACCCGGCAGACCCCGCCCCCGGCCCCCAAGGCCACTCCAGCTCCCGCAGCACCGGTTCAGGCCCCGCTGGCCGACCTGGGGATGGCGACGGTCGCGGCCGTCACCGCCGACACCCCGGCCGCCCGGGTGATCAGCCGCGAGCACGCCGCCTTCGACGCGCACGACCTCGAGGCCTTCCTGGCGATGTACTCGCCGACCGCGCGGATCCAGCTCGCCGACGGCACCGAGCTGAAGGGCCGGCGGTTCCTGCGCGAGCACTACAGCCCGCGCTTCAACGCCGGCCAGTGCAAGACCGAAGTGGTCCAGCGACTGATGCTGGGGGAGTGGGTCGTCGAGCACGTCGTGTCGTACGACGACGGCGGGAGCACCCCGCAGCTCGGTCTCTACCGTGTCGTCGACGGCCTGATCACCGACGTCGAGTTCCGCGCCTGACCTGATTCGAGCAGGGCCCCTGGAAGCGTTTGCCAAGGCTCACCCCGGGGGCCCTGTACACTAGAAAAGCGGAAGCTCCTCGACCGCGGTTGATTACTCATTTTGACCGTGCTTGAGGCACCCGCTAGTCTTAACGATCGTGCCCGGGGTCTTCCTTGGGCCGTCATGCGTGCCCCTCGTCCAACGGGTCGGGCCGCGTGGCACGGGACTTCCTGCCGACAGTCTTGAGATTAAGGCCCCGGTACGCCCGTGCGCACGCGACACACCCGACCGCGGGGGTCAGGTAAGAGCAACAAACCCAGCCGGACGACAGAAAGAGACCCACGCGGTGCCCACCATTAACCAGCTGGTCCGCAAGGGCCGCCAGGACAAGGTGTCCAAGAACAAGACGCCGGCCCTGAAGGGTTCCCCTCAGCGTCGTGGTGTGTGCACGCGCGTCTACACGACCACGCCGAAGAAGCCGAACTCGGCGCTTCGTAAGGTTGCGCGTGTCCGCCTGACCAGCGGTATCGAGGTCACCGCCTACATTCCCGGCGTCGGCCACAACCTGCAGGAGCACTCGATCGTGCTCGTCCGCGGCGGCCGCGTGAAGGACCTCCCCGGTGTCCGGTACAAGATCATCCGCGGTTCGCTCGACACCCAGGGTGTGAAGAACCGGAAGCAGGCTCGCAGCCTCTACGGCGCGAAGAAGGAGAAGAGCTAATGCCGCGCAAGGGTCCCGCCCCGAAGCGCCCGGTCATCATCGACCCGGTCTACAGTTCGCCGCTCGTCACCCAGTTGATCTCGAAGATCCTGGTCGACGGCAAGAAGCAGATCGCGCAGAGCATCGTCTACAACGCCCTCGAGGGCACCCGGACGAAGACCGGCACCGACCCGGTGATCACGCTGAAGCGTGCGCTGGACAACGTGAAGCCGAGCATCGAGGTGAAGAGCCGCCGCGTCGGTGGTGCCACCTACCAGGTGCCGATCGAGGTCAAGCCGGGTCGTTCGACCACGCTGGCCCTGCGCTGGCTCACGTCGTACTCGCGGGCCCGTCGGGAGAAGACCATGTCCGAGCGGCTGATGAACGAGATCCTGGACGCGTCCAACGGTCTCGGTGCGTCGGTGAAGCGCCGCGAGGACACGCACAAGATGGCCGAAGCCAACAAGGCTTTCGCCCACTACCGCTGGTGATCCGGGGTCCGATCCGGACCCCAGCGTTCACCCCTTTGACGCAAGACAGAATCGAGAGGTAGACCACCGAGGTGGCCGTACAAATCACCACCGACCTGGCCAAGGTCCGCAACATCGGGATCATGGCCCACATCGACGCCGGCAAGACGACGACGACCGAGCGGATCCTCTTCTACACCGGTATCACCTACAAGATCGGTGAGGTCCACGACGGCGCCGCCACGATGGACTGGATGGAGCAGGAGCAGGAGCGCGGCATCACGATCACGTCCGCCGCGACGACCTGCACCTGGAAAGACCACACCATCAACATCATCGACACCCCGGGGCACGTCGACTTCACCGTCGAGGTGGAGCGCTCGCTGCGCGTCCTCGACGGCGCTGTCGCGGTGTTCGACGGTGTCGCCGGCGTCGAGCCGCAGTCCGAGACCGTGTGGCGCCAGGCGGACCGGTACGGCGTGCCGCGGATCTGCTTCGTCAACAAGCTGGACCGGACCGGCGCGGAGTTCATGCGCTGTGTCGACATGATCGTCGACCGGCTGGCCGCGGTGCCGCTGGTGCTGCAGCTGCCGATCGGTTCCGAGGCCGACTTCATCGGTGTCGTGGACCTGGTCGGGATGCGCGCGCTGACGTGGCGTGGCGAGACCACGATGGGTGAGGACTACACCGTCGAGGAGATCCCGGCCACCCACACCGAGATCGCCGCCGAGTGGCGCGACAAGCTGATCGAGACGCTGGCCGAGGCCGACGACGAGATCATGGAGATGTACCTGGAGGGCGACGAGCCCACCCAGGAGCAGATCGTCGCGGGTATCCGGCGGGCGACCATCGCCAGCAAGCTGACCCCGGTGCTGACCGGCACGGCGTTCAAGAACAAGGGCGTCCAGCCGCTGCTCGACGCGATCAACGCGTACCTGCCGAGCCCGCTCGACGTCCCGGCCATCGAGGGCCACGACGTCAAGGACCCGGAGCAGGTCGTGCTGCGCAAGCCGGCCGATGACGAGCCGTTCTCGGCGCTGGCGTTCAAGATCGCGGCCGACCCGCACCTGGGCAAGCTGACCTTCATCCGGGTGTACTCGGGCAAGCTCGAGACCGGCACCCAGGTGATGAACCCGACCAAGGGCCGCAAGGAGCGGATCGGCAAGATCTACCGCATGCACGCGAACAAGCGTGAGGAGATCGCGTCGATCGGCGCCGGCCACATCGTCGCGGTGATGGGTCTGAAGGACACCACCACCGGTGAGACGCTGTGCGACCCGGCCAAGCAGGTCGTGCTGGAGTCGATGCAGTTCCCGGCCCCGGTCATCTCGGTCGCCATCGAGCCCAAGTCGAAGGCCGACCAGGAGAAGCTGGGCGTCGCGATCCAGCGGCTCGCCGAGGAGGACCCGACCTTCCAGGTCCGGACCGACGAGGACACCGGCCAGACCATCATCGCCGGTATGGGCGAGCTGCACCTCGAGGTGCTGGTCGACCGGATGAAGCGCGAGTTCCGGGTCGAGGCCAACGTCGGTAAGCCGCAGGTCGCCTACCGCGAGACCATCAAGAAGAAGGTCGAGAAGGTCGACTACACGCACAAGAAGCAGACCGGTGGTTCGGGTCAGTTCGCGCGCGTGATCATCGACATCGAGCCGACTTCGGTCGAGGCCGGTGGCGAGGGTGGCTACGAGTTCGTCAACGCCGTCACCGGTGGCCGCATCCCCCGGGAGTACATCCCGTCGGTGGACGAGGGCGCCCAGGAGGCGATGGAGTTCGGCGTACTGGCCGGCTACCCGATGGTGGACGTCAAGGTGACGCTGCAGGACGGCGCCTACCACGACGTCGACTCCTCCGAGCTCGCCTTCAAGATCGCCGGTTCGATGGCCTTCAAGGATGCTGCCCGCCGGGCGAATCCGGTCATCCTCGAGCCGATGTTCGCGGTCGAGGTGATCACCCCCGAGGACTACATGGGTGAAGTGATCGGCGACCTCAACTCCCGTCGTGGCCAGATCCAGTCGATGGACGAGGGCCCCGGTGGCAGCCGGGCCGTGAAGGCTCTGGTGCCGTTGTCCGAGATGTTCGGGTATGTCGGTGACCTGCGGTCCAAGACCCAGGGCCGCGCGTCCTACTCGATGCAGTTCGATTCCTACGCCGAGGTTCCGAAGAACGTGGCGGAAGAGATCATCAAGAAGGCCCGGGGCGAGTAATCTCTCGCTCCTGACCACCACACCCCAAGCGCGTCGGCGTACGGCGTAGTCAACATTTATCTAGGAGGGCCCCAGTGGCGAAGGCGAAGTTCGAGCGGACTAAGCCGCACGTCAACATCGGCACCATCGGTCACATCGACCACGGTAAGACCACGCTTACCGCGGCGATCACCAAGGTGCTGCACGACAAGTACCCGAACCTCAACGAGGCGTCGGCCTTCGATCAGATCGACAAGGCGCCCGAAGAGCGTCAGCGCGGTATTACCATCTCCATCGCGCACGTCGAGTACCAGACCGAGGCCCGGCACTACGCCCACGTCGACTGCCCGGGTCACGCGGACTACATCAAGAACATGATCACCGGTGCGGCTCAGATGGACGGCGCGATCCTGGTCGTCGCCGCCACCGACGGCCCGATGCCGCAGACGCGTGAGCACGTGCTGCTCGCCCGTCAGGTCGGCGTGCCGGCGATGGTCGTCGCGCTGAACAAGTGCGACATGGTCGACGACGAGGAGATCCTGGAGCTCGTCGAGCTCGAGGTTCGCGAGCTGCTCTCGGAGCAGGAGTTCGACGGCGACAACGCGCCGATCGTGCGGGTTGCCGCACACCCGGCGCTGCAGGGCGACGCCAAGTGGGGCGAGTCGATCATCGAGCTGATGGACGCGGTCGACTCCTACATCCCGCAGCCGGAGCGCGAGGTCGACAAGCCGTTCCTGATGCCGGTGGAGGACGTCTTCACCATCACCGGTCGCGGCACGGTCATCACCGGCCGGATCGAGCGTGGTGTGGTCAAGATCAACGAGACGGTCGACATCGTCGGTATCCGTCCGGAGAAGCAGACCACCACGGTCACCGGTATCGAGATGTTCCGCAAGCTCCTCGACGAGGGCCAGGCCGGTGAGAACGTCGGTCTGCTGCTCCGTGGTACGAAGCGCGAGGACGTCGAGCGCGGCATGGTTGTCATCAAGCCGGGCACCACGACCCCGCACACCAACTTCGAGGCCTCGGTCTACATCCTCTCGAAGGAGGAGGGCGGCCGGCACACGCCGTTCTTCCAGAACTACCGCCCGCAGTTCTACTTCCGCACCACGGACGTCACCGGCGTCGTCACGCTGCCCGAGGGCACCGAGATGGTCATGCCGGGCGACAACACCGACATGTCGGTCGAGCTGATCCAGCCGATCGCCATGGAAGAGGGCCTGAAGTTCGCGATCCGTGAAGGTGGCCGCACCGTCGGCGCCGGCCGGGTCACCAAGATCCTCAAGTGATCACACGAGGTCCGCGAGGGCTCGCACCACTGAGCCCCCGCGGACCTCTGCTTTGCGCCTGATCCGGCGCTCAGGTGGTACCGGATCAGGCGGAAAGCCACCCGATTGGCGTTTCGGCGCCGATCTCTGGCACAATATTCAGGTTGCTCAGGCGAGGCCGCCGGGGCGCGCCCCAGACTGTCGTCTGGCTGGTGCGCCGGACCGGAGACCATGCCGAGGTTCGGTCCGAGACCGGGCCCCGATCACCATCCCAGGTCGAAGAAGCGGTGGGTCACGCGCGTGCCGCGCAGTATTGCACCGGTTTGGCGACACACCCGACCGCGGGGGTCGGAGCAACGCACCGAAAGACGATAGAGAAGGACGAAGCGAAGCGATGGCGGGACAAAAGATCCGCATCCGGCTGAAGGCCTACGACCACGAGGTCATCGACAGCTCGGCACGCAAGATTGTCGACACGGTGACGCGTACTGGTGCGAAGGTTGCTGGCCCGGTGCCGTTGCCGACGGAAAAGAACGTGTTCTGCGTCATCCGCTCGCCGCACAAGTACAAGGACAGCCGCGAGCACTTCGAGATGCGCACCCACAAGCGGCTCATCGACATCATCGACCCCACGCCGAAGACCGTCGACTCGCTGATGCGTCTCGACCTGCCGGCCGGTGTCGACATCGAGATCAAGCTCTGAGGGACGCGAACAGCCAATGAGCACTGTCAAGAACACGCGCGGTCTGCTGGGCACCAAGCTCGGCATGACCCAGACCTGGGACGAGAACAACCGTGTCGTCCCCGTCACCGTGATCCAGGCCGGACCATGTGTCGTCACCGGTGTCCGCACGGCGGACCGGGACGGCTACGACGGCGTCCAGATCGCCTTCGGCGACATCGACCCCCGCAAGGTGACCAAGCCCCTGCGCGGCCACTTCGACAAGGCCGGCGTGACGCCGCGGCGCCACCTGCTGGAGCTGCGCACCGCCGACGCCAGCGAGTACACGCTGGGCCAGGAGATCAAGGCCGAGGCCTTCGAGGCCGGTGAGCGGGTCGACGTTTCCGCGACCAGCAAGGGCAAGGGTTTCGCCGGTGTGATGAAGCGCCACGGCTTCCACGGCCTGCGCGCCACCCACGGTGTGCACAAGAAGCACCGTTCGCCGGGTTCCATCGGCGGCTGCGCCACCCCGGGCCGGGTCTTCAAGGGCCTGCGGATGGCCGGCCGGATGGGCGCCGAGCAGATCACCACGCAGAACATCAGCGTCCACGCGATCGACACCGAGCGCGGTCTGATCCTGCTCAAGGGCGCCGTACCCGGCCCCAAGGGCGGTCTGGTGCTGATCCGCAACGCCGCGAAGGGAGCTGCGAAGTGAGCACCGTCGACGTCGTCGTCGTGAAGGGCGACAAGGTCAGCAAGAAGGGTTCCGCCGAGCTTCCGGCCGAGCTGTTCGACGTCCAGGTCAACGTGCCGCTGATCCACCAGGTCGTGGTGGCCCAGCTGGCAGCGGCCCGTCAGGGTACGGCCAAGGCGAAGAGCCGGGGCGAGGTGTCCGGCGGTGGCGCCAAGCCGTACCGCCAGAAGGGCACCGGTCGCGCCCGCCAGGGCTCGACCCGCGCGCCGCAGTTCACCGGTGGTGGCGTCGTCCACGGCCCGGTGCCGCGCGACTACAGCCAGCGGACCCCGAAGAAGATGATCGCCGCCGCGCTCCGCGGTTCGCTGTCGGACCGGGCCCGCGACGGCCGCGTGTTCGTCGTCGAGAGCTTCGTGGACGGCGACCAGCCTTCCACCAAGTCGGCGCTGAGTGTGCTGTCCCAGGTCACCGACCCGGGCAAGGCGCTGGTCGTGGTCGACCGCGCCGACGAGCTGACCTGGCTGAGCCTGCGCAACGTGCAGCACGTGCACCTGATCGCGGCCGACCAGCTCAACGCGTACGACGTGCTGTGCAGCGACGCGGTCGTGTTCACCAAGAGCGCGCTCGACTCGTTCGTCGCCGGCGCGCCCAAGGGCAAGTCCGTCAAGGCCGTCGCGACGTCGACCGAGGCCGAGGAGGCAGAGGCATGAGCCACGGAGTCAACAAGGACCCGCGTGACGTGCTGCGCCGGCCGGTCGTGAGCGAGAAGAGCTACGGCCTGCTGGACGAGCAGAAGTACACGTTCGAGGTCGACCCGACCGCCAACAAGACCGAGATCAAGCTCGCGGTCGAGAAGGTCTTCAAGGTCAAGGTCAGCGACGTCAACACCATCAACCGCAAGGGCAAGCGCCGCCGGACCCGGTCCGGTTTCGGCAAGCGCCCCGACACCAAGCGGGCGATCGTGACCCTCAAGGGTGACGACCGCATCGACATCTTCGGAGGCCAGTCGTAATGGGGATCCGCAAGTACAAGCCGACGACGCCGGGCCGCCGTGGCTCGAGTGTGGCCGACTTCGTCGAGCTCACCCGTTCGACCCCCGAGAAGTCGCTGCTGCGTCCGCTGCCGAAGAAGGGCGGCCGGAACAACTCCGGCAAGATCACCACCCGGCACCACGGTGGCGGCCACAAGCGGGCCTACCGGCTGATCGACTTCAAGCGGTACGACAAGGACGGCGTGCCGGCGAAGGTCGCGCACATCGAGTACGACCCGAACCGGACCGCGCGGATCGCGCTGCTGCACTACGTGGACGGCGAGAAGCGCTACATCCTCGCCCCGTCGAACCTGCAGCAGGGCACGGTCGTCGAGAACGGCCCGGCCGCCGACATCAAGATCGGCAACAACCTGCCGCTGCGCAACATCCCGGTCGGTTCCACCATCCACGCGGTCGAGCTGCGGCCGGGCGGTGGCGCCAAGATGGGCCGCTCCGCCGGTGCCAGCATCCAGCTGGTCGCGAAGGAAGGCCGGATGGCCACCCTGCGGATGCCGTCCGGCGAGGTCCGGATGGTCGACGTACGCTGCCGCGCCACCCTCGGTGAGGTCGGCAACGGCGAGCAGTCGAACATCAACTGGGGCAAGGCGGGCCGGATGCGCTGGAAGGGCAAGCGCCCGACCGTCCGCGGTGTCGCGATGAACCCGGTCGACCACCCGCACGGTGGTGGTGAGGGTAAGACCTCGGGTGGTCGCCACCCGGTGTCCCCGTGGGGTCAGCCTGAGGGCCGTACCCGCACCCGCAAGGAAAGCGACCGCATGATCGTCCGGCGCCGCAAGGCCGGCAAGAAGCGCTGATAGGAGCCGGCCAGAATGCCACGCAGCCTGAAGAAGGGCCCGTTCGTCGACCACCACCTCGCGAAGAAGGTGGAGGTGCAGAACGAGAAGGGCACCAAGAACGTCATCAAGACCTGGTCCCGCCGATCGATGATCGTGCCGGACATGATCGGCCACACGATTGCGGTGCACGACGGCCGCAAGCACGTGCCGGTGTTCGTGACGGACGCGATGGTCGGGCACAAGCTCGGCGAGTTCGCACCGACCCGGACGTTCAAGGGTCACGAGAAGGACGACCGGAAGTCACGGCGTCGCTGATCCTCAGGGACAGTGACGAAGCGAAAGCAACCTACGGAGAGATTCGAACATCATGAGCGTTCAAGAGCGTAGGGCGATCAGCGCCCGTCGCGAGAGCCTGCTGGGCGACGAGCCCGGGGCCTTCGCGGTCGCGCGCTTCGTCCGCGTGACGCCGATGAAGGCGCGCCGCGTGGGTGATCTGGTGCGCGGTCTGGGCGTCGACGACGCACTCGCCACTCTGAAGTTCGCCCCGCAGGCCGCTGCCGCGACCGTGTACAAGGTCGTCGACAGCGCCGCGGCGAACGCCGAGGGCACCGAGCACCTGAGCCGGGCCGACCTGGTCGTGGCCAAGGTCCTCGTGGACGAGGGGCCGACGCTGAAGCGTCACCGCCCGCGTGCGCAGGGCCGGGCCACCCGGATCGACAAGCGGACCAGCCACATCACCATCGTGGTCACCCCGCGGGTCACCGACGAGCCGGTCGAGAAGGCCCCGGCCAAGAAGACGGCCGCCAAGAAGTCCGCGGACACCGCGGACACGGCGAAGAAGGCACCTGCCAAGAAGACGGCCAAGAAGGCCGCCGACAAGGCAGAGGCCGCCGAGAAGCCGGCCAAGAAGGCGACCGCCAAGAAGTCGGCCGCGAAGAAGGCCACCGCTGAGAAGAAGGAGTCCTGACGTGGGACAGAAGGTTAACCCGCACGGGTTCCGTCTCGGCATCAGCACCGACCACAAGAGCCGTTGGTACGCCGACAAGCTGTACAAGGACTACGTGGGCGAGGACGTCAAGATCCGTCGCCTGCTGAGCAAGGGCATGGAGCGCGCCGGCATCTCCCGCGTGGAGATCGAGCGCACCCGTGACCGGGTCCGGGTCGACATCCACACCGCCCGTCCGGGCATCGTGATCGGCCGCCGTGGCGCCGAGGCGGACCGCATCCGCGGATCGCTGGAGGAGCTCACCGGCAAGCAGGTGCAGCTGAACATCCTCGAGGTGAAGAACTCCGAGGTCGACGCCCAGCTGGTCGCACAGGGTGTGGCCGAGCAGCTGTCCGGTCGCGTGGCGTTCCGTCGCGCGATGCGCAAGGCGATGCAGACCACCATGCGTGGCGGCGCCCTGGGCATCCGGATCCAGTGCTCCGGCCGGCTCGGTGGCGCGGAGATGTCGCGGTCGGAGTTCTACCGCGAGGGCCGCGTCCCGCTGCACACGCTGCGGGCCGACATCGACTACGGCTTCTACGAGGCCCGGACGACCTTCGGCCGGATCGGCGTGAAGGTCTGGATCTACAAGGGCGACGTCGCCGGTACCCGCGCCGAGCGGGAGGCGCAGGCTGCTGCCCGCGCCGCCACCCAGCAGCGTGGCCGTCCGGCCCGTCGTGACGGTGGCGACCGCGGCGACCGTGGTGGTCGCGGTGGAGACCGTGGCGGCCGTGGTGGCCGTGGCGACGACCGTCGGGACAACGCGCGCAACACCAACGCGGCTCCGGCCGCCGAGGCTGCGCCGGCTGCCGACAAGGCCGCCGAGACGACCGGAACGGAGAGCTGACCGATGCTCATCCCCCGCAGGGTCAAGCACCGCAAGCAGCACCACCCCAAGCGCACCGGCGCTGCCAAGGGTGGTACGACGCTGGCCTTCGGTGACTTCGGCATCCAGGCGCTGGAGAGCCACTACGTCACCAACCGGCAGATCGAGGCCGCGCGTATCGCGATGACCCGGCACATCAAGCGTGGCGGCAAGGTGTGGATCAACATCTACCCGGACCGTCCGCTGACCAAGAAGCCTGCCGAGACCCGGATGGGTTCCGGTAAGGGTTCGCCGGAGTGGTGGATCGCCAACGTCAAGGCCGGTCGCGTGCTGTTCGAGCTCTCCGGCGTACCGGAGGACATCGCTCGCGAGGCCATGCGCCGCGCGATCCACAAGTTGCCGATGAAGTGCCGCTTCATCTCCCGAGAGGCAGGTGAGAACTGATGGCTACCCTGACCGCCGCTGAACTGCGGAACCTCGGACGGGACGAGCTGATGACCAAGCTCGGTGAAGCCAAGGAGGAGTTGTTCAACCTCCGGTTCCAGGCTGCCACGGGCCAGCTGGAGTCCCACGGCCGGCTGCGCGCCGTCCGCAAGGACATCGCCCGCATCTACACGGTGCTGTCCGAGCGTGCGCTCGGGATCACCGAGGAGGTCGACGCCCCGGTTGCCGAGGCCGAGGCCGAGGCCGACGAGCCTGCGGACGACAGTGAGAAGGCCAACGCATGACCGAGAACGCGAAGGACGAGACCGTGAGCACGACCACCGAGGCGCGAGGCCGCCGGAAGACCCGTGAGGGTCTGGTGCTGAGCGACAAGATGGACAAGACCGTCACCGTCGAGGTCGAGGACCGGGTCAAGCACAAGCTGTACGGCAAGGTCATCCGGCGGACGAGCAAGCTCAAGGCGCACGACGAGCAGAACGCCGCCGGCATCGGCGACCGTGTCCTCCTGATGGAGACCCGGCCGCTGTCGGCGACCAAGCGCTGGCGCGTCGTCGAGATTCTCGAGAAGGCCAAGTAGTTCCGGTCGTTGCGATCGGCAACCAATCGAAATTATTCGTTCCGCAAGGCTCACGTGAGTGAGAACCAGCGAGACAACCAGGAGATCAACAGATGATCCAGCAGGAGTCGCGACTGAAGGTCGCCGACAACACGGGTGCCAAGGAGATCTTGTGCATCCGCGTTCTCGGTGGCTCCGGTCGGCGCTACGCCGGTGTCGGTGACACGATCGTCGCCACCGTCAAGGACGCGATCCCCGGCGGCGGTGTGAAGAAGGGTGACGTCGTGAAGGCGGTCGTCGTGCGGACCGTGAAGGAGCGCCGGCGTCCGGACGGCTCCTACATCCGCTTCGACGAGAACGCCGCGGTGATCCTGAAGGCCGACGGCGAGCCGCGCGGCACCCGTATCTTCGGGCCGGTCGGCCGGGAGCTGCGGGAGAAGCGCTTCATGAAGATCATCTCGCTCGCGCCGGAGGTGCTCTGAGATGGCCCAGCAGAAGAAGCTGCACGTGAAGAAGGGCGATCAGGTCCGTGTGATCGCCGGTAAGTCCAAGGGCCTCGAGGGCAAGATCATCCAGGTCTTCCCCGACGACGAGAAGGTCATCGTCGAGGGCGTCAACCGGGTGAAGAAGCACACCAAGGTGCAGCAGGCCCAGCGCGGCGGCACCACCGGTGGCATCGTCACCCAGGAGGCCCCGATCCACGTCTCGAACGTGGCGCTTCTGGTCGAGGTCGAGAAGGACGGCAAGAAGCAGAAGGTGACCACGCGCGTCGGCTACAACCGTGTCGAGGTGCAGAAGCGCCGTCCGGACGGTTCGACGTACACCGGTTTCCGGAGCGTCCGGATCGCCCGGCGTACCGGCGAGGAGATCTGATGAGCACCGCAGTAACCGAGACCAAGGTCCTGCCGCGGCTGAAGACGAAGTACCGCGAGGAGATCGTCGGAAAGCTGCAGGACGAGTTCAAGTACGCCAACGTCATGCAGGTGCCCGGGCTCACCAAGATCGTGGTGAACATGGGTGTCGGCGAGGCGGCGCGTGACTCCAAGCTGATCGAGGGCGCGGTGAAGGACCTGGCCGCGATCACCGGCCAGAAGGCCCAGGTCACCAAGGCCCGCAAGTCGATCGCGCAGTTCAAGCTGCGCGAGGGGATGCCGATCGGCGCCCACGTGACGCTGCGCGGCGACCGGATGTGGGAGTTCCTGGACCGGCTGCTGGCGCTCGCGCTGCCCCGGATCCGCGACTTCCGCGGCCTGTCCCCGAAGCAGTTCGACGGGACCGGGAACTACACCTTCGGTCTGACCGAGCAGGTGATGTTCCACGAGATCAACCAGGACCGCATCGACCGGGTCCGGGGTATGGACATCACCGTGGTGACCACCGCGAAGAACGACGACGAGGGTCGGGCCCTGCTGCGGGCGCTCGGCTTCCCGTTCAAGGAGAACTGACGTGGCGAAGACAGCACTCAAGGTCAAGCAGGCCCGGAAGCCGAAGTTCGCGGTGCGTGGCTACACGCGCTGCCAGCGCTGCGGCCGGCCGAAGGCGGTCTTCCGCAAGTTCGGCCTGTGCCGGATCTGCCTGCGGGAGATGGCGCACCGGGGCGAGCTGCCCGGTGTGACCAAGTCCAGCTGGTGACCGTCTCCACCCCCGAACTTCTCCCTACTCACCATCTAGTCACCGTAGGTCGCCGAACGGCGAAACCACGGCGGGAAAGAGGCCCCAGGCCATGACGATGACCGACCCGATCGCAGACATGTTGACGCGTCTGCGGAACGCCAACCAGGCGTACCACGAGTCGACCGCGATGCCGTACAGCAAGATCAAGCAGGGTATCGCCGACATTCTCCAGCAGGAGGGCTACATCGCCTCCTACAAGGTGGAGGAGCCCAAGGAGGGTGCCGTCGGCAAGACCCTCATCGTGGACCTCAAGTTCGGCCCGAGCCGGGAGCGCTCCATTGCGGGCGTCCGCCGGATCAGCAAGCCGGGCCTGCGGGTCTACGCGAAGTCGACCAGCCTGCCCAAGGTCCTCGGTGGCCTGGGCGTCGCGATCATCTCGACGTCCCAGGGACTGCTGACCGACCGTCAGGCAAAGAACAAGGGCGTCGGCGGGGAAGTCCTCGCCTACGTCTGGTGACGAAGAACCGGAAGGAGGACCACTGAAATGTCTCGCATCGGTAAGCTCCCGGTCACGGTCCCGTCCGGCGTCGACGTCACGATCGACGGCCAGACGGTCACTGTGAAGGGTCCGAAGGGTCAGCTGTCGCACGTCGTCGCTGAGCCGATCGCGGTCAACCGCGAGGAGGACGGCGCGATCGCCGTCACCCGCCCGGACGACCAGCGCAAGAGCAAGGAACTGCACGGCCTGTCCCGCACCCTGATCGCCAACCTGGTCACGGGCGTCACGGACGGCTACGAGAAGAAGCTCGAGATAGTCGGCGTCGGGTACCGCGTCCTGTCCAAGGGACCGACCCAGCTGGAGTTCTCGCTCGGGTACAGCCACACCATCACGGTGGACGCGCCGGAAGGCATCACGTTCAACGTCGAGGCCCCGACCCGGTTCTCGGTGATCGGCATCGACAAGCAGTCCGTCGGTGAGGTCGCCGCCAACATCCGCAAGCTGCGTAAGCCCGAGCCGTACAAGGGCAAGGGTGTGCGGTACGCCGGCGAGCAGGTGCGCCGCAAGGTCGGAAAGGCTGGTAAGTAACCCATGGCGATCGGACTGCGTCCGCACAAGCACTCCGCCAAGAAGACGGCCTCCCGGCTGCGTCGGCAGATCCGGGTCCGGAAGAAGATCAACGGCACGGCCGAGCGGCCGCGACTGGTGGTCACCAAGTCCTCGAGGCACCTGTTCGTTCAGGTCATCGACGACGTGGCCGGCAAGACGCTGGTCTCCGCCTCCACCATGGAGGCCGACCTGCGCGGCGCCGAGGCCAACAAGACCGACAAGGCCAAGACCGTCGGCGGCCTGATCGCCGACCGGGCCAAGGCTGCCGGGATCGACTCGGTCGTGTTCGACCGGGCCGGGAACAAGTACCAGGGCCGCATCGCAGCCCTGGCCGATGCCGCCCGCGAGGGCGGGCTCGGGTTCTGACATGGCGACGTACAAGGAAGAAGGTAGTTCGAAATGAGCGGAGGCCAGCAGCGTCGCGGAGGCGGCGCCGGTGGTGAGCGCCGTGGTCGCGACGGAGGTCGCGGTCAGGCAGCTGACAAGACCGCCTACATCGAGCGCGTGGTAGCCATCAACCGTGTCGCCAAGGTCGTGAAGGGTGGTCGTCGCTTCAGCTTCACCGCCCTCGTGGTCGTCGGTGACGGTGAAGGCACCGTCGGTGTGGGGTACGGCAAGGCCAAGGAGGTGCCCGCGGCGATCGCCAAGGGTGTCGAGGAGGCCAAGAAGGCGTTCTTCAAGGTGCCGCGGATCCAGGGCACCATCCCGCACCCGGTCCAGGGCGAGAAGGCGGCAGGCGTGGTCATGCTGCGTCCGGCCGCGCCCGGTACCGGTGTGATCGCGGGTGGCTCGGCACGCGCCGTACTGGAGTGCGCCGGGATCCACGACATCCTGAGCAAGTCGCTGGGCTCGTCCAACTCCATCAACGTGGTGCACGCCACCGTTGAGGCGTTGCGCAGCCTGGAGACCCCGGAGGCCGTGGCCGCGCGCCGTGGCCTGCCGGTCGAGGACGTCGCGCCGGCGGCCCTGCTGAAGGCGCGGGCGGAGGTGGCGTCCTGATGGCACGCCTGAAGGTCACCCAGATCCGTTCCGGCATCGGTGGCAAGCAGAACCAGCGCGACACGCTGCGCACCCTGGGCGTCAAGCGGATCGGCGACACCGCCGTCCACGAGGACAAGCCTGAGGTTCGCGGTATGGTCCGTGCGGTTCGCCACCTCATCACCGTCGAGGAGGTCGACTGACATGGCGCTCAAGGTTCACCACCTGCGTCCGGCGCCCGGTGCCAAGACCGCCAAGACCCGCGTGGGTCGTGGTGAGGGCAGCAAGGGCAAGACGGCCGGCCGCGGTACCAAGGGCAGCAAGGCCCGTAACAACATCCCCGAGTGGTTCGAGGGTGGCCAGATGCCGCTGCACATGCGGCTCCCGAAGCTGAAGGGCTTCAAGAGCAGGAACCGGGTGGAGTTCCAGGTCGTTAACCTGGACAAGCTCGGACAACTGTTCCCCGAAGGTGGCGAGGTCGGCGTAGCCGAACTGGTCGCCAAGGGCGCGGTCCGTCGCGGTCAGCCGGTCAAGGTACTGGGTGACGGCGAGCTGACCGTGGCACTGCAGGTCTCGGCACACAAGTTCTCCAAGTCCGCCACGGACAAGATCCAGGCGGCTGGGGGGACCACGACCGAGGTGTGACACGAGGTCCAGGGCTCGTAACGCCCGGTGCTTGATATCCTGCGCCGGTCGGACGAGCCCTGGTTCGTCTCTTGCCCAGCGGCTTAGCTAGGCCCCTGCCGTGCCCGCGGCAAGGGAAACTTGTGGGAGGACAGGGTGTTAGGCGCCTTTGCCAACGCGTTCAAGACTCCGGACCTGCGCCGGAAGATCTTGTTCGTGCTCTTCATCGTCGTGATCTTCCGGATCGGCTCCGTCGTGCCGGCACCGGGCGTCAACGTTCAGTCTCTGCACACGTGTATCAAGATCTCCCAGGGTGGCCAGAACGCCAACCTGTACAACTTGATCAACCTGTTCTCCGGCGGAGCGCTGCTGCAGCTCGCGATCTTCGCGCTCGGCATCATGCCGTACATCACCGCCAGCATCATTCTGCAGCTGCTCACCGTGGTGATCCCGCGGCTGGAGTCGCTGAAGAAGGAGGGCCAGGCGGGACAGGCCAAGATCACGCAGTACACCCGGTTCCTGACCGTCGGTCTGGCGATCCTGCAGTCGACCGCGTTCGTGGCGCTCGCCCGGACGCCGGGCCGGCTGTTCCAGGGCTGCACCGAGCCGCTGCTGTACAAGGACGACTGGTTCACCGTCAGCGTGATGGTGCTGACCATGACCGCCGGCACCGGCGTGATCATGTGGCTCGGTGAGCTGATCACCGACCGCGGCGTCGGCAACGGCATGTCGATCCTGATCTTCACCCAGATCGTCGCCACCTTCCCGACCCAGCTGTGGAGCATCCGCAAGCAGAAGGGCATCGCCACGTTCGTCGTGGTGATCGCCATCGGGTTGGTCATCATGGCCGCGGTCATCTTCATCGAGCAGGCCCAGCGCCGGATCCCGGTGCAGTACGCCAAGCGGATGGTCGGACGGAAGATGTTCGGCGGTACGTCGACGTACATCCCGCTGAAGGTCAACCAGGCCGGTGTCATCCCGGTGATCTTCGCGTCCAGCCTGCTGTATCTACCGGTCCTGGTCAGTCAGTTCCAGCAAGGTAAGGGCTGGTCGAACTGGATCCAGGGCAACTTGGTCAAGGGCGACCACCCGATCTACATGGTGACGTACGTCGCCCTGATCATCTTCTTCACGTACTTCTACGTCTCGATCACCTTCAACCCGAAGGAGGTCGCGGACAACATGAAGAAGTACGGCGGCTTCATTCCGGGGATCCGGGCGGGTCGGCCGACCGAGGAATACCTCAAGTACGTGTTGGACCGCATCACGCTGCCGGGCGCGATCTACCTCGCGGCGATCTCGATGATCCCGCTGGTCGCTCTCGTCCTGCTGAACGCGAGCCAGAACTTCCCGTTCGGAGGTACGTCGATCCTGATCATGGTCGGCGTCGGACTCGACACGGTGAAGCAGATCGAGTCTCAGCTGCAGCAGCGAAACTACGAAGGGTTCCTGCGCTGATGAGAATGTTGCTGATGGGTCCGCCCGGGGCGGGCAAGGGCACGCAGGCAAAGGTGCTTGCGGACCGCCTGAATATCCCGGCCGTGTCCACCGGCGACATCTTCCGTGCGAACGTGAAGGACGAGACACCGCTGGGCATCGAGGCCAAGCGGTACATGGATGGCGGCGACTACGTCCCGGACGAGATCACGAACGCGATGGTCCGTGACCGGCTGTCCGAGGCCGACGCCGGCGAAGGCTTCCTGCTCGACGGGTACCCGCGGACGCTGGCCCAGGTGAGCACGCTGGACGAGATCCTGGCCGACCACGGCCACAAGCTGGACGCCGTGGTCGCGCTGGTCGCCGATATCGACGTACTGGTCGAGCGGATGACCAAGCGGGCGCACATCGAAGGCCGGACGGACGATTCCGAAGAGGTCGTCCGGCACCGGCAGGACGTCTACGCCGCCGAGACCAAGCCGCTGCTGCAGGTGTACGCCGAGCGCGGCCTGCTGGTCGAGGTGGACGGTGTCGGCGAGATCGACGAAGTGAGCGAGCGGGTGCTCGCCGCGCTCAAGACGGTGACCGAATAGAGCCATGATGTTCAGGGACCGCGGGATCGAGATCAAGACCCGCGAACAGATCCTCGCCATGCGGAAGGCCGGCCTGGTGGTCGGCCGGACGCTGGAGCTGCTCCGCGGGGAGGTCAAGGCCGGTATCACCACGGGTGACCTCGACGCGATCGCCGAGGACAACATCCGGTCCTCCGGCGCGACCCCGTCGTTCAAGGGGTACCACGGCTTCACCGGCTCGATCTGCGCCTCGGTGAACGACGAGATCGTGCACGGCATCCCGGGCGGCCGGGTGCTGGCCGACGGCGATCTGATCTCGATCGACTGCGGCGCGATCGTCGACGGCTGGCACGGCGACGCCGCGATCACCGTTCCGGTCGGCCAGGTCGCGGACGAGCTGCTCGAGCTCGGCCGGATCTGCGAGGAGTCGATGTGGCGCGGGTTCGCCGCGGCCCGGCTCGGCGGCCGGTTGACCGATATCTCGGCGGCGATCGAGGCGCACGTCCGCGCCAATTCGTCGTACGGGATCGTCGAGGACTTCGTCGGGCACGGGATCGGCTCGGCCATGCACCAGCCGCCGAACGTGCCGAACTTCGGCCGCCCCGGTCGCGGCCCGAAGCTGGTCGAGGGGATGGCGCTCGCCGTCGAGCCGATGCTCACGCTCGGCAAGCAGGACAACCACACGCTCGAGGACGACTGGACGGTCGTCACCGACGACGGCCGGTCGGCCGCGCACACCGAGCACACGTTCACTCTCACTCCGCAAGGGCCGTGGGTGCTGACCGCGATCGACGGCGGCGAGGCCAAGCTGGCCGAGCTCGGGATCACGTTCGGCGCGCTGGCTGATTGACGGACTCCGGGGGTCCACCCGTCGGGGGACGCGGAGCGCCCCGTAGCTGAGGCACACTTGAGACATGCCCCAGTACCAGCCGTACCAGCGTTTCACCGAAGCCGACCGCGACAAGATCGCCGGACGGCTGCGGGACGCGTTCGCGGACGGCCGGCTGGATCAGCCCGAGTTCTCCTCCCGCCTCGACCAGCTCTACACCGTCCAGACGTACGGCGAGCTCGAGCCGCTCGTGCGGGACCTGCCGCCGGTGAGCACGTACAAGACGCCCGAGGTCGTGCAGGACACCAAACCGGCGCCTGCACCCGGTGACTTCCCGGAGCGGAAGAAGGACAACCATCCGCACCGCCACGGGCTCGGCGCGCTGGGCGGCGGTTTCACCGGCGTGGTGGCGATCAACGTCGTGATCTGGTTCGTGATCGGGCTCGGCAACGGCGGGCACTGGCCGTCCTTCTGGCCGGTCTGGCTGCTGATCCCCTGGGCGATCATCGCCCTCGGCGGCCTCGGCAGGCGCCGTTGACGGCCGCCCCGGTCAGCCGCCGCCTCGCCGCCCCATGGCTCCGGCCGGATTGGGCGTGGCAGCTGCATCAGGGGTCTGCGGTCGTCTACGTGATCTGGTTCGCGATCGCCGTACCGCTGGCGCTCGTCGGGCTGCTGCTGGAGCCGCGCTGGGTGGGCTGGTTCGTGCTGGCCTGGTTCCTGGTGCTGATCGGGTTCACGCTGGCGCTGCGGATCGGTGACGGCCGCCGCAAGCAGTCGTGGGCCGACGCGGCGCACCAGCTCGGCTGGCGGATCAGCGCGTCGGACGCGGAGCTACGGGATCGTTGGCCGTTCCCACCGTTCGACGCCGATCCGGGTGCCGCGGTCGTGGATGTGACCACGGGGCGGCATCGGGGCCGGGAGTTCTGGACCGGGCGGTTCCGGCACAAGGTACGGCGGCGTGAGCTCGGGTTCGACTTCCTCGACCTACAGGTGGATCGCCCCCTGCCGCCGATGCAGGTGCTGCCCGCCGGCCTTTCGCCGGTCGCGGCCGCCAGTCTGCTGCCCCTACCGCTCACGCTCGAGGGCCTCACGGCGCAGTACCGCTTGTTCAACGGCCGCGAGGACCACGCGATGGCGGTTCTGCACCCGCGGGCGGTCGAGGCGCTGGCCGACGTGCCGCCGTTCGGGTTCAGCTGTGAAGGGCGACGGTTCGTGGCGATCCTTCCGGCGTACCGCGATTCCGTCACTGCGCTCGCACAGATGGATGCAGCCTGTGATCTTCTGGATCTGATGCCCGAACAGGTGTGGCGCGCGGGCGAGCAGTGGGCGGCCACCAATACCTGACCGGAGGGCTCGATTGGGTTTCGCATGGGTGCGTGGCGTACACTTTTTCCTTGGCTCTTTGTAGCCATAGCCAGTCACGTCTACAGAAGTGCGAGGACATGCCCAAAAAAGAGGGAGTAATCGAACTCGAGGGCACCATCGTCGAGGCCCTGCCGAACGCGATGTTCCGTGTTGAGCTGTCCAACGGGCACAAAGTGCTCGCGCACATCAGCGGCAAGATGAGGCAGCACTACATCCGGATCCTCCCCGAGGACCGGGTCGTCGTGGAGCTGTCGCCGTACGACCTCACCAGGGGTCGGATCGTCTATCGGTACAAGTAACAACCACCAACACCTGTCGAAGAAAGTAGCTCGATGAAGGTCAATCCGAGCGTCAAGAAGATCTGCGACAAGTGCAAGGTGATCCGCCGTCACGGCCGGGTCATGGTGATCTGCGAGAACCCGCGGCACAAGCAGCGGCAGGGCTGACAAAGCTCGACGCAGTACACAGGCACTTTCGCACCACAGCGCGCACGCTCATCCGGGAGAAACTTCCCGGATGTTGCCCCCGGAACAGAGGCCGGGGCCCTGCCGGTGAAAAACAACTTCTCACCGAGGCGGGCGGGGACGCGGCGCGCCACCACACCTCTGCCGACGAAAGGAACACCGCCACATGGCACGCCTCGTAGGGGTCGACCTGCCGCGCGACAAGCGCATCGAGGTCGCTCTCACCTACATCTTCGGTGTAGGTCGTACTCGCGCCCTGAAGACGCTCGAAGCCACCGGTATCTCCGGTGACAAGCGCGTCCACGAACTGGGCGACGACGAGCTGGTGAAGCTCCGGGACTGGATCGAAGGCAACTACAAGATCGAAGGTGACCTCCGTCGCGAGGTGACCGCGGACATCCGCCGCAAGATCGAGATCGGGTCGTACCAGGGTCGCCGGCACCGCAGCGGCCTGCCGGTGCGTGGTCAGCGCACGCGGACCAACGCCCGCAGCCGCAAGGGTCGCCGTAAGGCGATCGCCGGCAAGAAGAAGAAGTGATCCGGATGCCTGCATACGATTCCGTCGACCAGCCCAGGAGCAACTGACCTATGCCTCCCAAGAGCCGCAGCGCGGCCGGCGCGAAGAAGGTGCGCCGCAAGGAGAAGAAGAACGTGGCCGCCGGCCACGCGCACATCAAGAGCACGTTCAACAACACGATCGTGACGATCACCGACCCGACCGGCGCGGTCATCTCGTGGGCTTCCGCGGGGACCGTCGGCTTCAAGGGTTCGCGCAAGTCGACCCCGTTCGCCGCCCAGATGGCCGCCGAGGCCGCCGGGCGCCGCGCGATGGAGCACGGCATGCGCAAGATCGACGTGTTCGTGAAGGGTCCCGGCTCCGGCCGTGAGACCGCGATCCGTTCACTGGGTGCGGTCGGCCTCGAGGTCGGCACCATCCAGGACGTCACCCCAGTCGCCCACAACGGATGCCGCCCGCCCAAGCGGCGCCGGGTCTGACCCCAGAGAGAGGAAGGTAGCGAACCATGGCCCGTTACACCGGACCTATGACCAAGAAGTCGCGCCGTCTCGGGGTCGACCTCGTCGGTGGCGACAAGGCGTTCGAGCGTCGTCCGTACCCGCCGGGTATGCACGGCCGCGGCCGCCCGAAGGAGAGCGAGTACCTGCTCCAGCTGCGCGAGAAGCAGAAGGCGCGTTACTCGTACGGCGTTCTCGAGAAGCAGTTCCGCCGGTACTACGAGGAGGCCTCGCGGCGCTCCGGCAAGACCGGTGACAACCTGCTGCAGATCCTCGAGTCCCGCCTGGACAACGTGGTCTACCGCTCCGGCCTGGCCCGGACGCGTCGGCAGGCCCGTCAGCTCGTCGTCCACGGTCATTTCACCGTGAACGGCGTCAAGGTGAACATCCCGTCGTACCGGGTGGCTGCGCACGACATCATCGATGTCAAGCAGAAGTCGGTCGAGACGACGCCGTTCATCATCGCCCGCGAGACGCACGCCGAGCGCGTCGTCCCCGCGTGGCTCGAGGTGATGCCCGAGCGGCTGCGGATCCTCGTCCACCAGCTGCCGACCCGGCAGCAGATCGACACCCAGGTCGCCGAGCACCTGATCGTCGAGCTCTACTCGAAGAACTGACCGCGTACCGGCCGGTGGCCCTCGGGCTGCCGGCCGGTACGGCGCGGACTTCGAACCATCGCGACCTCAAATAGTGGTCGTCGCGACAGAAAAGGAACACGAAGTTGCTTATCGCACAACGCCCCACCCTGACCGAAGAGGTCGTCGACGAGTACCGCTCGCGGTTCGTGATCGAGCCGCTGGAGCCGGGCTTCGGTTACACCCTCGGTAACTCGATCCGCCGGACCCTGCTGTCCTCCATCCCGGGTGCAGCCGTCACCAGCATCAAGATCGACGGTGTCCTGCACGAGTTCTCGACCGTTGCCGGGGTCAAGGAAGACGCCACCCAGCTGATCCTGAACCTGAAGGACCTGGTCGTCTCGTCCGAGCACGACGAGCCGGTCACCATGTACCTGCGCAAGCAGGGCCCCGGTGACGTGACCGCCGCCGACATCGCGCCGCCGGCCGGTGTCGAGGTGCACAACCCGGACCTGAAGATCGCCACCCTGAACGAGAAGGGCCGGCTCGAGATGGAGCTGGTCGTCGAGCGCGGCCGCGGTTACGTGTCCGCCGTACAGAACAAGTCCGCCGACGCCGAGATCGGCCGGATGCCGGTCGACTCGATCTACTCGCCGGTGCTCAAGGTCACCTACAAGGTCGAGGCGACCCGTGTCGAGCAGCGCACCGACTTCGACCGCCTCGTGGTCGACGTCGAGACCAAGCCGTCGATGCTGCCCCGCGACGCCGTCGCGTCGGCCGGTAAGACCCTGGTCGAGCTGTTCGGTCTGGCCCGCGAGCTGAACGTCGAGGCCGAGGGCATCGACATCGGCCCGTCGCCGGTGGACGAGCAGATGGCCGCCGACCTGGCCCTGCCGGTCGAGGACCTGCAGCTGACCGTCCGGTCGTACAACTGCCTGAAGCGCGAGGGCATCCACACCGTGGGTGAGCTGATCTCGCGCAGCGAGCAGGACCTGCTGGACATCCGGAACTTCGGCTCCAAGTCGATCGACGAGGTCAAGCTGAAGCTGGCCGAGATGGGCCTGTCGCTGAAGGACTCCCCGCCCGGGTTCGACCTGCGCGCCGCTTCCGGTGCCTATGGCAACGAGGCGGACGACGAGGACGAGAGCTTCGCCGAGACCGAGCAGTACTGAGCTGACCAAAGGCCCGTCGGGCCCTAACCCTTCGGCCCGACGGGCCTGAGATTCCTGGAGTTACGAGATGCCAACCCCCACCAAGGGTGCACGGCTGGGCGGCAGCCCGGCGCACGAGAAGCTGATCCTCAGCAACCTCGCGACGTCGCTGTTCGAGCACGGCGCGATCACCACCACCGCGGCCAAGGCCAAGCGCCTGCAGCCGCTGGCGGAGCAGATGATCACCAAGGCGAAGCGTGGTGACCTGAACTCGCGCCGTCAGGTGATGAAGCGGATCAAGGACAAGAGCGTCGTGCACGTGCTCTTCACCGAGATCGGCGAGCGGTACGCCGACCGTCCGGGTGGCTACACCCGGATCACCAAGCTCGGTCCGCGTAAGGGCGACAACGCCCCGATGGTGAAGATCGAGCTGGTCGAGGCACTGGCCGAGTCGCCGAAGGCGAAGAAGACCGCCAAGAAGGCTCCGGCCAAGAAGGCGGCCGCTCCGAAGGCTGAAGAGCCGAAGGAGGACGAGAAGGTCCAGGACGTCGTCGCGGGCAAGTTCGACAACTCCGCCGCGCCGCTCGAGGACGGCTCCGCGCCCGAGGGCTTCACCATCAAGGGCAACGAGAACTCGATGAAGTACCACACCACCGAGTCGCCGTGGTACGACCAGACGGTCGCCGAGGTCTGGTTCAAGACCGAGGCGGACGCCGAGGCCGCGGGCTTCGCCAAGGCCGGCGAGACCGAGGACGACGACAAGTAGGCACTCCTTCAGAGCCCCCTCACCGCACGGTGAGGGGGCCCTGTTGCGTTAGATTGCCGTGTGCGTTGGCGGATAGACCTCAGGTACGACGGAACCGGCTTCCACGGCTGGGCGCGTCAAGAGGGACTCCGCACCGTGCAAGGCACGCTGGAAGAGTCCATCCGGGTCGTACTGCGGCTGCCGGACCCGCTGACCGTGACCTGTGCGGGCCGAACCGACACGGGCGTCCACGCCCGCGGCCAGGTCACGCATGTGGACGTGGAAGGCGCTGTAGACCCGCTGAGGCTCCTGAGAGGGCTGAACGGCGTCCTGCCCGAGGATGTAGCTGTCACAGCCGTCACGGCGGCTCCAGAGGGCTTTGACGCCAGGTTCTCCGCTCTGGCCCGCCGGTACGTGTACCGCCTGTGCGACGACCCGGCCGGCTGGGACCCGCTGACCCGGGGACATGTACTCCGAGTGGGTCGCCCGCTCGACGTGGACCGGATGAACGCGGCCGCGGCCGGTCTGCTCGGGGAGCACGACTTCGCGGCGTACTGCAAGAAGCGGGAGGGAGCCAGCACAGTGCGGGCGTTGCTGGACTTCTCGTGGCAGCGGACGGGTGTCGGGCAACTGGAGGGCACTGTGATCGCGGATGCCTTCTGTCACTCGATGGTGCGGGCTCTCGTCGGTTCGATGATCCCGGTGGGCGACGGACGGCGGGACGTGGAGTGGCCGGGCGTCGTACTGGCTGGGAAGGTGCGGGACTCGGCTGTGTCCGTGTTGCCGGCGCATGGGCTGACGCTGGAGGAAGTGCGATACCCGGCGGACGACGAGCTGGCTGCGCGGGCGTTGCAGGCCCGGCAGGTCAGGGGAGAGGTGCATCAGCGTGGGTGACCACTTCTTCTCCGCGGACCCGCAGTCGGCGGACGTACGGCGTACCGTCGAGGCGCGGATCTGGGGGAAGCCGTATGTCTTCACGACGGCGACCGGTGTGTTCTCCCGGGACCGTCTGGACATCGGTACGGCGGTGTTGTTGCGGGAGACCGAGCCGCCGAAGCGGGCCGGGACGTTCCTCGACCTGGGGTGCGGCTACGGGCCGATTGCGTGTGCCCTGGCGCTGGAGGCCCCGAAGGCGACGGTGTGGGCGGTTGACGTGAACAACCGGGCGCTCGAGCTGACCGGTGTGAACGCGGTGGCCGCGGGGGTTGCGGATCGGGTGCACGCGGCGCTGCCGGACGACGTACCCGAGGATCTGTTGTTCGACGAGATCTGGTCGAACCCGGCGATTCATATCGGCAAACCGGAGCTGCACAAGATGCTGCTGCACTGGCTGGCCCGGCTTGCACCCGATGGCGTGGCGTGGTTCGTCGTCGGCAAGAACCTGGGCGGCGATTCCTTGCAGCGCTGGATGACCGAGCAGGGCTACCCGTGCGAGCGGGTCGGTAGCGCGAAGGGCTTCCGAGTCCTTCGCGCCACCCGCTGAGCTAGCGCCCGGTGAACCGCTGGCTGGACTTGTCCGGTTGGTGACCTCGTCTTGCCGTCGAGTCCGAGCCGTTGGTCCGATCGCTGCCGGGACGTGGCTGGCCGCTGGTCGCCGCGGCGATGCTCTTCCGCAGTGCATCGTCACCGGAGATGTCTGCTTGTCTGACAGGTCGGCCGGCCTTCTCGATCGCTGTGGTGAGCTGATGACTCAGCCGTTCGCCGGCCGTGGCCCGGTTCCACGCGTGCAGCTTGGTCTGGCCGTTCCGGTCGGCGTCTGCGGCCTTGGTGATGGTGGCCTCGATGGTGCCCGCCAAGGTCTTGGTGGCCTCCGCCCAACGGCTGCGATCGACGACCATGCCGGGTTCGCCGAGGCTCAGGGCGGCCGCTCGCTCGATGCGCTCGTTGGAAGGTGCCGTGAGCAACCTCGCCGTGATCTCGTGCGGCTCCAGGCCCTGTCTACGTGCGGCGGCCTCGGTGAGAGTCGCCACCACCTGCGCCGTGGCGGTCGTGTCGGGCTCAGGTTGATCCGCGTCGAAGCCGAGAGCTCCGTAGAGACGGTCCCGCTCTTGACCGACGAAGTCGCGGCAGAGCTGGTCCTCGATCGCCTGTCCTGCTGGGTCGTTCGGCCTGGTCCCGGGCGCGACCGGGTTGCACAGACGGGCGGCCTCGGTTGCGACGACGTCAACCGCTGCCCTGAGCTCCGGCGACGGCGGCTCGGCCGGGTCGGCGTTCGCCAGGACGTCGATCACCTGTTCCTGGTCGAAGCTCAGCGAGCGATCGGAGTCGGCGTACCCGAGCGCACCTTCGGGCAGGCCCGAGGTGTGCAGCCTGCCGTTCCAGTAGTCGGTGTTGAGCTTGAGCTGGAGCACCTGCGCTTCACTGTCGCGCCCCTGGCTGACCGAGGCCCGGCCGGTCGCGAGGTCGGCTTGTACGACGGACATGAGGCTCGCGACCTGTTGATAGCCAGCCTGATCGGTGTCGATCGCATCTCTTGCCTGGGCACAGTGTTGGAGCACCGACGTGGCTGCTCGTCTGCCGAACCGCTCGGCGCCCTGATCGAACTGGCGACTGGACTCGCCACACTGCTCGAAGATGTCGTCGAGTTCCTGCGTGAGGTTGGCCTTCAGCCGAGCCACGTGATCCGCCGGCGGGGTACGCGATGAGCCATCCGGCAGTCGGCGCTGGAGCGGGTCGTGCTCGACCAGGGCATCGGCGAGTGCCTCGAAGCGTTGTCCGGGCGGAGTCCGCACCAGCATGTCTTCGAGCTCGCCGGCCTGCATCCCGAGGTGGCTGCCGAGTCTCTGGGTGAGCGCACCGGTCGCAGCCTGGAGGTACGGCTGCCGACCCTGCACATCGCGGATCTCCGGAAAGGCGCGATCGATCAGCGAGCCCTCGATGACCTTCGGGATGACGACCGTGTCGCGGAGACCGGAGTCCAGCGCCCGCAACGCAGGTGTCGTCGCGGGCTGAGGCGGGTCGACCTTCTCGAGGTAGACGGTGACGAAATCGTCCAGCGCCTGCCTGACGTTCTCTGCTTCCTCACGCGTCGGCTGGTGCTGGCCGACGTAGTGCGCGTCGAACATGCGATGGCCGGAAACCCCGATCCAGTACGCGGTCCGGGCGCCCAGCACGATCGAGCCGTCGGCCCGTACGGCGTTCCGGTTGTCGTTCCAGTCCGACCGCGCGTACAGGTCGAACGTGTCGTACCGCGTGTGCCCCAGCGTGAGCGTCAGTTGGTACGCCCAGTCGAAAGCCTGGGGCTCGGCCCGGCTGACCCGGCCGTCGATCCTCTCGTACCCGTCCGGCATGCTGCGGCCCTTCCTCATCGGCGGAACAACCGCGCCAGACTAACGACGCAACGGTCGATGAACAGCTGGCGTCAAGCACCGATTGGGTTACGCTGCGGACCGTCCAGCGGCAGGTTCGGGATCCTGCTGCAACGAACGCGCCACCGGCGCCGTCCTGGAGGTATGGAGGCAGCCTTGGTGGCAGCGGAGGCTCGGACAGGGCCGCTCGACTTCGAGGCATGGGTCAGCGAGAAGGCGGACGCCCTGCTGCGGTTCGCCTATGTCCTGACCGGCGACTCCAACCTGGCCGAGGACGCCGTACAGGACGCCCTGACGACTGCGTGTGCGCGCTGGGGCCGGGTGAGCCGGGCCGACGATCCTGAGGCGTACGTGAAGCGGATGGTGGTGAATGCGCACATCTCCTGGTGGCGGAAGTTCCGTCGCCGTGAGGCGCCCGCTGCCGATCCGGTGCGGACTGCACGAGCCGTTCCCGACGGTACGGCGGCCCGCGCCGAGTCGGAGGCGATCTGGGCGCTGTGCGCGACGCTGCCGGACAAACAACGAGCTGCCGTCGTACTGCGGTTCTACGAGGAGCTGTCGTACGCCGAGATCGGACAACTGCTGCATTGTGCGGAGGCGACCGCCCGGTCGCATGTCCATCGAGCACTGGCCGCACTGAAAACCACGCTGAGCACGGAAGGAGCCGAGGATGCCTGAGCACGACCCTGAGCAGGAGCTCGGCCCCAAGATCACGTCCGCCCTGCACAACCAGGCCGTCGGACAGACCCACCCGCAGAACACCGGACTGGCCCGGGAGGCGCGTCGACGTGTACACCGGCGTCGCCAGACGTGGTCGATCGCAGCAGGCGCCGTACTGGTGGCTGCCGCGATCGGAGGTGTGTGGAGCTTCGCCGGTGGCGGCGCGTCACAGGTTGCCTCCAGCAACAGTAATTCCAGCGGGGACAGCAAGGCCGAGGCTCCGAACAGGACACAAGGCTTGGCGCCGTCCAACGAGTCGGCGGTGGCCGGTTGTCCGGTCGACCATCCGATCCTGAAGGCTCCGGGTCCGGACGCGCTGCCGCCCGGCACCGGGCTTGACGTGAACACGCCGGTGACCGGGCTGCGTGCCTGTCGGTACGGCTTTGCCGAGGGTGGGACCGGGCTGCTCGGGCAGGAGTCGTTCAACGCCGCGACTGCGCAGCAGGTGGTCAACGAGATCAAGGTGCTGCCGGAGCGGAACGTGAAGCTGCCGGTGTTCAAGTGCGCGCCACAGGTCGCCAAGCCGTCCGAGGCGATCGTGCTCCGGTTCGACACCGCGGCCGGTATCCGCGAGATCTGGGTCGAGTACGACGGCTGTCAGTCGGCCGGCTTCTTCACCGGCACGCACACGTACGGCTTGTTCTCGGCGCCGCTCAAACTCTTCATGACCGGCTCGGTCCGCCCGTCCGGCGGCACCTACCTGGACGCCCTCAAGGACTGGTAACTACTCGATCCCACGCTCCGGCCGACGAGCCGACCCGATCTGCCGCACGTTGTCGGGTCGTCCGGTCGCATCGACCGCCGGATCGGGGCGTTGGCTGGGACCGGTGTGTGACCCGAGGAACTGCCGCAGCCTAGCGATCTCCTGCTCGCGAGCGACCGGCGTGACTCGTTCATAGGTTGCCGGCTCGCGACCCGGGGCCGGTTGCTGTGCCGGCCAGCCTGCGTCGGCCCAGATCTGACCGACCTGCTCCTGGCGGTCGAGGAACGTCTCGCGCAGCGCGTCCGGCAGCTCGGGTGGCTCGACGCCGGGGTTGTCGGCGTTCCACGACTCGTAGTGGGCCTTGATGTCGTCGAGGTTGACGCTGAACTCCACGTCGGTCAGCTCGGCCGACTTGTCGCCCCAGGTCTGCTTCGACCCGGGATGCGTGAGTTCGCTGTACTCCGTCATCGCGAGGCCGCCGAGCCCGCGACGCAGCGGTCCGGCGAGGTGCTCGCGGAGTCCGGCCCGGTGCGTCTCGGGGACCAGGTCGCCGACCTGGTGGTCGATCACCCGGTCGGCGATCACGTCGAAGCGGTCCGGGATCTCGGTCCGCTCGATCAGATCGCGGAGCTCGCCGGCGCCCATCCCGGTGGCGCCGGCCAACGGGGCCAGCAGGCGGTCCGTAGCCGTCGTGAACGCCGGGAACGCAGGACCGCTTCCGGAAATCGGCAGCGGATGCTCGCTCAGCTCGTCGGCGATCCGAGCGCCGTACCGCTGGGTGAACCGATCTGCCAGGCCGCGCTCGAGGGCGACGTCCTCGTGCGGGACGAACGCGAGGACGTCGGTGTCGTTGTCGGCGCCGTACCCCGACAGCGAGAGCCGCGCCTGGTAGACGGCCATCCGCGTCGCGCCGGCCGCAGCGGACAGCTCCGCGTACGGCGGTGTGCGGCCGGGGGTGTAAGCGGGACGAGCCGGATCGAGCACGTGCTCACGGCTGATCGTCATGCTGCCGTCGGGGTAGTAGATCCCGCTCACCTGTCCGGGCTGTTCGTACAGCTTGCCGTTCCAGTGGGAGAGGCGGCCGGCGAACTCTGCGGTCTTGGCCACGACCGAGGAGAACCACTCGTACTCCCAGGTGCCCGCGGGGATCTCGGGACCGCGTTGCAGCAGCTCGTTCACCGTGCCTCCCCGGCGATCAGCTCCGCGATGGAGCTGTTCATCAGCAGTACGGCGGCTTTGTCGCCCGGCGCCGCGGCCGGTACCAGCTCGCCGATCCGCTGCAGTGTCTGCTGCAGTACAGCGGTTCGCTCCTGCCCCGTGGCGGTCGACAACATTGCTTCGGCGTACAGCCGCTGCGCCTCACGATATGCGTCCATCGGCGCTGATCATCCCTCGCCAGAGGGTCGCCTACCGAGCCGCTCCGCCGCCCGAGCGGAACCTGTCCGCGCGCCACGCCGGAGGGGCCGCCGCCGCAGTACCGGACGCCGCCGCGCCTCCACCGGCGGCTGCCCCGCCACCACTGCCGGACTGGGTGCCGTGGTCCAGGAACTGCCGCAGGTGTGCGGTTTCCAGCCCGCCGGACGACTGCCGGTACTGCTGCTCGATCGTGTCGAGCGTGCGCTCGAGATTGCGGATCGCGCGGGCGGAGAACTCCCGTCCCAGACCGTCGAGCGCCAACGGGTCGCGGTGCGGCGACTCGTACTTGTGCAGCCCGGCGAGCTCGTGACGCAGTGGCCGACTGAGACTCTGCCGGACCTCCGGCATGTGCGCAGGCGGCATCAGCCCGGCCAGGCGGGTGGCGATGACCAGGTCGGCCATCGCGTTGTAGCGCTGCAGCCGAGGTGTTTGCTCGACGGCCGACAGGACGTCCTCGCGTGGCAGACCGGTGACTCTGTGCAGACCGGTGAGCACTCCGTCGACACCTGCCTGGAAGCCCGGATACAGCGAGCCGCTGAAGGCTCCGATAGAGCCGGGGATCGCCTGGTCCATCTGGATGTCCTGCATGATCAGACCGGTCAGGCGGGTCGCCTTCACCTCCGCGAGGCCCTCGCTCAGTGCTTCGTCCTCAGGACTCAGCTCTTGAATCGCATCGGGCGCTGACGCGTCGCCCAGCTCGGCCTGGTGGTGGTCGGTCTCGTGCACGATCACCGCGACGCCGAGGCAGGCCCGCTGTAGACCTTGCCGGCTGAGCGTCTCCGGTGCGTCGTACGCGCGCATGACCGGGTCGAGGATGACCGCGCGGTTGACCACCATCGGTCCGGACGGTACTGCGGCCGCGAGCACGCCGGTCCGGTCCTCGTACAACCGCCGGTTCCAGGACGACGGCCGGCCGGTACGGCGTTCGACCGCCTCGACGACGAATGTCACCCACGCGTACTCACGGGTGCCGGGCAGGATCTCCGGGCCGAGAACGACGGTTGCCACGCGCGTCACGATAACTGGTCGCGTGGGCTGTACAGGCCGGTCAGACTGGGGGGATGGGTCACGTGGATGTCGGCGGTGTCGGGTACGAGTTGCCGGACGGGCGGGTGTTGCTCGACGACATCACGTTCCGGGTCGGTGACGGTGCGAAGGTCGCTCTGGTCGGTGCGAACGGCTCCGGCAAGACCACGCTGACCCGGATCATCGCGGGCGACCTGAAGGCACACAGCGGCAGCATCTCCCGGTCCGGCGGGCTGGGGGTGATGCGGCAGTTCGTCGGCTCGGTGCGGGACTCGTCGACCGTCCGTGACCTGCTGCTGGCCGTCGCGCCGCAGCCGATCCAGGAGGCCGCGGCCAAGCTGGACAAGGCCGAGCTGGCGATGATGGAGGACGAGACCGAGAAGACCCAGCTCAAGTACGCACAGGCCGTGTCGGACTGGGGTGAGGTCGGCGGGTACGACGCTGAGGTTCTCTGGGACGTGTGTACGACGGCGGCACTCGGCGTACCGTTCGACCGCTGTCGCTGGCGTGAGGTGAAGACGCTGTCCGGTGGTGAGCAGAAGCGCCTGGTGCTGGAGGCGTTGCTGCGCGGTCCGGACGAGGTACTGATCCTGGACGAGCCGGACAACTACCTCGACGTACCGGGGAAGCGCTGGCTGGAGGAGCAGCTGGGTACCAGCGACAAGACCGTGCTGTACATCAGCCACGACCGCGAGCTGCTGGCCAACACCGCTACCCGGATCGTCACCGTCGAGCTGGGTGCGGCCGGCAACACCGCGTGGACGCACGGCGGCGGCTTCGCGACGTACCACGAGGCCCGGCGGCACCGGTTCGAGCGGTTCGAGGAGCTGCGCAAGCGCTGGGACGAGGAGCACGCGAAGCTCCGGGCGCAGATGCTGATGTACAAGCAGAAGGCGGCGTACAACTCCGACATGGCATCGCGGTACCGGGCGTCCCAGACCCGGCTGCGCAAGTTCGAGGAGGCTGGGCCGCCGCAGGCGTTGCCGCGCGAGCAGAAGGTCAGCATGCGCCTCACCGGCGGCCGCACCGGCAAACGAGCCGTTGTGTGCACCCAGCTCGAGCTGACCGGTCTGATGAAGCCGTTCGACCTGGAGGTCTGGTACGGCGAACGTGTCGCCGTACTGGGATCGAACGGGTCCGGGAAGTCGCACTTCCTCCGGCTGCTCGCCAACGGCGGTTCGGATCCGGATGTGGAGCACCAGCCGGTCGGTGAGGTGAAGATCGCCCCGGTGGCGCACACCGGCAACGCCAAGCTCGGTGCGCGAGTACGGCCCGGCTGGTTCGCGCAGACGCACGAGCACCCGGAGCTGGTCGGCCGGACGTTGCTGGAGATCCTGCACCGCGGTGACGACCACCGTGAGGGCATGGGGCGTGAGCTGGCGTCACGGAAGCTGGACCGGTACGAGCTGGCGCACGCGGCCGAGCAGACGTTCGACAGCCTGTCCGGAGGGCAGCAGGCGCGGTTCCAGATCCTGCTGCTGGAGCTGTCCGGTGCGACGCTGCTCCTGCTCGACGAGCCGACGGACAACCTGGACGTGGAGTCCGCGGAGGCGTTGGAGGACGGGCTGGATGCCTTTGACGGCACTGTGCTCGCTGTGACCCACGACAGGTGGTTCGCTCGCGGATTCGACCGGTACCTCGTCTTTGGTGCCGATGGGTCCGTGTACGAACCGGACGAACCAGTCTGGGACGAGGGCCGGGTGGAGCGCGCTCGCTAAGGCGCGAGGCACCAGCCGTCGCGGTAGGCCGTCCAATTGGCCTCGGTGGCGGCGAAGTCGACGTACAGGGCCAGGCCGAAGTTCTGACGGGTTGAGTCGCCCAGGCCGAGGCGGGCGCCGCGGACTGCTGCGGGGACCGTCTCGGCGTGGCCCCAGTGGGACGGATTGCTCTCCCAGTACGCCGGGAGGCCCATGAGGAGGACTGTGTTCGGGGGAGTGACCTCTAGCGCCAGCTTGGTCTGCTTCGCGACGTAGCCGCCGTACAGGGACTCCAGTGGCATGGCGGTGTCGTACGACATGATGGCGATCTGGTCGACCCGGCTCGCCACCTGGGCGAAGTACTCCTGTGACCACCACTTGTCGATCGGGATCGCGTGCAGGTACCAGAGCGGGTCGATCTGCGCGGCTGCGACCGACAGCGTGGTGTGGAGCGCGCGGGTCTCGTCCAGAACGGCCAGGTAGCCCTTCGAGCCGGAGCGGACCGGCTCGAAGTCGTAGTGGATGCCCTGGAAACCCTGTGCCAGCACGGCTTTCGCCGACGCGACCACCCGCTCGCGGACGGCCGGATCGTCGAGGTCCATGCCGGGGTTCTTGCCCGGTTGTACGACGTCGCCGAGCCAGGCCTGCACGCGTACGGCGGGGGCCGCCGCGTGCATCGCGTCGACGAACCAGCGCGCCTTCGGCGAAACCTTTGCCAGCGGCAACGAACCGTCGTGCTCCAGCGGGCCGGTGTGTACGTACAGATCGCGGATCCCGGTGCTCTGCAGGCGCTGGGCCAGCGCGGTGACATCGGCAGCGGTCTTGCGGCCGTCGACCCAGGCGTGGCCGAGCCAGAGCGCGTCGTGATTGCGCGTGCGGGCGGTTGGGTCACCGGAGTACTGCAGTCGGAGTGAGGCGGCGTAGGTGCCGAGAGGTGCGATCACCAGCACGACGACGGCGAGGGCTGCTGAGATCAGGACCCGGCGGAGGCGGGACCAGGAGCGCCAGCGGCGTCTCACGAACGCGGCGCCAGGCCGTCGTAGATCAGGGCGAGCATCCGGTCGCGCACCGGCGGCTCGAGCTTGGCCGCGGTCGCGCCGCGGGACGCGCCGATCATCAGCGCGTACACCTCGGCCATCTCCGCGTCCGACCGCACTGCCCCGGCGCGCTGGGCCGCGGTGAGTAGGCCGTTGAATGCCTCTCGCATGCCGTGGCCGGCCGCCCGTGCCTCCTCGCCGGCAGCTGCGCCGGCCGCGGTCAGCGCCTCGGCGATGGCCAGCTTCGACGCCGACTCGGTCACCACCTGCGTGAAGAACTCGTAGAACGCCTTGCCCGGGTCATCGCTGCCGGCCAGCTCCAGCGCGCGGTCCCGCAGGCGTTCGAGCCGCAATGTCAGTACGGCCTCGAGCAGCTCGGTCTTGGTCGGGAAGTGCCGGAACACGGTGGCGATACCGACCCCCGCCAGCCGCGCGACGTCATCCGTGGACGCGCCCGGCGATCGCCCGAAGACATCGTCCGCCGCGGTCATGATCCTGGCCCGGTTGTCGCGCGCGTCTGCTCGCACCCCAGCTCCCCTCCGTCGCCCTCAGCCTAAGAGACGCCGCGAACCGGCCCAGGGTTGTAAACGAAGTCGTTACTCCATATATTCGAAGTCATCACTCCGTTTATCTCCTGTGAGGAATCCGATGACTCCCGAAGAGGTCTTCCTGAAACTGGTACACGGCGTCGCCGACCGCGACTTCGCCGTACTGCCGGGGCTGTACGCCGAGCAGACCGACGTACGCCACCCGATGAACCCGTACGGCGACCACCCGCTGCTGTCCCGCGCCGCCCTCGCGGAGCACTTCGGCGTGACCGGCCCGCGGGTGAGCGAGGTGGTCCGCTTCCAGCCGGCCAACATCCGCGTGCACCAGACAGCCGACCCCGAGGTGATCGTCGCCGAGTTCGAGTACGCCGGAACCGTGCTGGCGACCGGCGAGCCGTTCACCGTGCCGGCGATCTTCGTACTCCGGATCCGCGACGGGCTGATCGTCGAGTCGCGGGACTACATCGACCACCTGGCGATGATCCGAGCCCGCGGCCAGGTAGACCAACTCATCACCCACCTCCGGGAACCGTCCCCCACCCCCGCCGCGTCCTAACCCCCAGAACCCCCCGATGGCCCCGGACCGAGGCACCAAGCCCGCCCGGGGCCATCCCCAATCCAAAGGACACCGCTCCGCGGCGGCTGTCCTGTCGGCTGCCTCCGGCGGCGTGCGCGACCGTCTCCCCAGCTGCATGTGATCGGCGCGAGGTGCTGCCTCCCGAGCGCCCGCAAAGGACACCGCTTCGCGGCGGCTGTCTTGCCGGCCGCCTTCGGCGGCGTATGCGCAGTGCACCCCGGCTGCACGTGATCAGCGCACCAACTGCTGCCTCTCGAGCGCAGGCGAAAAGGACCACCGCTTCGCGGCGGCCGCTTTGTTGGCCGCCTTCGGCGGCGTGCGGACCGCACCCGGGCTGAACGTGATCGGCGCACCAGATGCTGCCTCTGGAGCCCCGAGAACGTCACCGCTTCGCGGCGGCTGTCTTGTTGGCCGCCTTCGGCGGCGTCTGCGCAGCGCACCCCGGCTGCACGTGATCGGCGCACCAGTTGGCTTCTCTCGAGCCTGCTTAGGAGGCCGCTTCGCAGCGACTGTTCTGGTTGCCGCCCTCGGCGGCGTTCGCGGACTGGATCCCCTGCGCCTCAGCTCGTGGGCTAGTTCAGCGGGGGACGGGGTCGGAGAAGTGGTACTCCTCGGCCAGGGATGAGGTGCGGACCACCTGCCCGGTGTGGCGGGCTACGTCCGGGTCGGCGGCCAGAGCTGCTACTGCCCGGCCGACGAAGAGTGGGGACTCGGAGACCGTCAGGTCCATGAACTCGGCCGCTCGCAGGACCGACTCCGTGCGGACCAGGCCCGGGTAGACCGACACCGCAGTCACGCCGTGATCGCGGAGTTCGTGGGCCATGCAGGCGATCATGTGGTCGGTCGCGGCCTTCGCGGCGCCGTACGCGACACCCGTATCGGTCTTCTCAGCGCCCTCCGACGACACGTTGACGATCAGCCCCGAGCCCGCAGCCACCATCGCCGGCGCCGCAGCCGCAGTCGTCACGTAGTGAGCCCGTACGCCGGCCTGGAACGCGGCGTCCCAGCGCTCGAGCGGCTGCGTCCAGAAACCAGCCTCCTCCCAGAACGGCGTGCCGTCCCAGAAGTACTCGTATCCGCCCCAGACGTTGTTCACGAGCACGTCGAGACGCCCGGCCTCCTCCACGACTTGCCGAACCGCGCGTCTGGTCTGCTCGTCGTCGCGATGATCACACGCGATCGCGATCCCTCGCCCGCCCTGCTCGGTTACCTCGGCGGCGGTCTCCTGCACGGTCCCGGGCAACGGCGTAGGAGCCGCCCCGCCCGCCTCAGACCGCCCTGTCACATAGACAGTCGCCCCCTGCTCCCCAAGCCCGAGCGCGATGCCCTTCCCCACCCCACGACTGGCGCCCGTAACAAGGGCGACCTTCCCCACCAACGTCCCCATCCGCCGAACGTAACAGCGCCCATGGACAGAACGCGGCGGTGATTCCCGGCGGCTGCGGTTGTGTGCGGCGATCGCGTCGAGGCGGGTCCGGCTCGCACGCCGCCGAAGGCGGCCGAAGAAGGCAGTCACCGCGAAGCGGTGTCCTTTCGCGGGCGGGCGGTTGTCTGCGGCGATCCGCGTGCGCGCGCATCACACTCGTACGCCGCCGAAGGCGGCCAAACAAGACAGCCGCCGCGAAGCGGTGTCCTTTGCAGGTGTCCGGTTCGCGGCGGCTGGGTGGAGAGTTAGCGGTCGCCCATGGGGACGTACTGGACGCCGCGTTCGCCGGTGTAGATCTGCTTGGGGCGGGCGATCTTCTGGTCGCCGTCGCCGAGCATCTCGAGCCACTGGGCCAGCCAGCCGGAGGTGCGCGGGATCGCGAACAGGACGGTGAACATCTCCGGCGGGAACTGCAGGGCCTCGTAGATCAGGCCGGAGTAGAAGTCGACGTTCGGGTAGAGCTTGCGGGAGACGAAGTACTCGTCCTCCAGCGCGATCTTCTCCAGCTCGACGGCGATCTTCAGCAGCGGGTTGATGCCGGTGACCTCGAAGACGTCGTCGGCGGCCTTCTTGATGATCTTGGCGCGCGGGTCGTAGTTCTTGTAGACCCGGTGGCCGAAGCCCATCAGCCGCTCTTCGCCGTTCTTCACGCCCTCGATGAACGACGGGACGTGGTCGACCGAGCCGATCCGGCGGAGCATCTTCAGGACTGCCTCGTTGGCGCCGCCGTGCAGCGGGCCGTAGAGCGCCCCGATCCCGCCGGCCACCGCGGTGTACGGGTCGACCTGGGTGGAGCCGATCGCGCGGACCGCGTTCGTCGACGCGTTCTGCTCGTGGTCGGCGTGCAGGATGAACAGGATCTCCAGCGCCCGCACCAGGCGGTCGTCGGCGGCGTACTTCGGCTCGCTCATCTTGAACAGCATCGACAGGAAGTTCGCCGTGTAGCTGAGCTCGTTGTCCGGGTACACGTACGGCTTGCCCTGCGCGTGCCGGAACGCGAACGCGCCGAGCGTCGGCATCTTCGCGATCAGCCGGCGGATCTGCAGCGCCCGCGACTCCTCGTCGAAGATGTTGCGCGACTCGGGGTAGAACGTGGACAGCGCGCCGACCGAGGCCAGCAGCATGCCCATCGGGTGTGCGTCGTACCGGAAGCCCTGCATGAAGGTCTTCAGGTTCTCGTGCACGAACGTGTGATACGTCACGTCGTGGGCCCAGGCCTCGTACTCCGCCTTGTTGGGCAGCTTGCCGTTCACCAGGAGGTACGCGACCTCGAGGTAGTTGGACTGCTCGGCGAGCTGCTCGATCGGGTACCCGCGGTACTCCAGGATGCCCTTGTCGCCGTCGATGAAGGTGACGGAGGAACGGCAGGAAGCCGTGTTGACGAAGCCGGGGTCGTAGGTGGCGAGCCCGCCGTCGCCGTCGGATGCGCTGATCTGCTTGAGGTCGGCGGCACGGATGGTGCCATCGGTGATGGCAAGGTCGAAGTCCTTGCCGGTCCGGTTGTCCCGGACGGTGAGCGACTGTTCGGTCACAATGCCCTCTTCGGAAGCTGGCGTCATCGCCTGGATGAATGAGGGTAGATCAGCCGGCGGGACGCGGGTTCGGACTGCAATCTTCACCGCTAAACTAGTGCGGTCCTCAGCTGCTTCCAAGCCGGGGTCCCCTCGGCGTGTGGGCTCGCTTTGACCCGCGCATGCCGTCGCCGGTATTCTGGGCTGCTGTTGTGCGTTCCAGGTCCTGACCTCATGTCGGCGGACCGCTCGCCGACGTCCAGATTTGTCAACCTCTGAGAAACGAAGGTCAACGACCGTGCGCACGTACAGCCCGAAGCCTGCTGACGTCACCCGTGAGTGGCACGTGATCGACGCCACCGACGTCACGCTCGGTCGGCTCGCCGTCCAGATCGCCACCCTGCTGCGCGGCAAGCACAAGCCGACGTTCGCACCGCACGTGGACGGCGGCGACTTCGTCATCGTCGTCAACGCCTCCAAGGTGGCCCTGTCGGGCACCAAGCGGACCGACAAGCTGGCGTACCGCCACTCGGGTCACCCGGGTGGTCTGACCGCGACGCCGATCGGCGAGATCCTCGACAAGGACCCGCGTAAGGCCGTCGAGAAGGCCGTCTGGGGGATGCTGCCGAAGAACCGCCTGAGCCGGAAGCTGCTGACCAAGCTGAAGGTGTACGCCGGCCCGGAGCACCCGCACACGGCCCAGCAGCCGAAGCCGTTCGAGATCACCCAGATCGCCCAGTAAGCGATCGACGAACCAGGTAAACGAGGATTCACAGCGTGAGCGACATCACCACCGAGACCGAAGAGTTCGACCCCGAGGTCCCCATCGACAACGAGGGCCCGGTCGCCTACACCTCCGAGACCAACCCGGCTCCGGAGCAGCGCGCCGAGACGGGTCGGGTCGCGGTCATCAACCCGGCCGGCGCCACTGGTCGCCGCAAGGAGGCCGTCGCCCGCGTCCGGATCGTCCCGGGCACCGGCAAGTGGAAGATCAACGGGAAGGACCTCGACGTCTACTTCCCGAACAAGGTCCACCAGCAGCACGTGAACGAGCCGTTCGTCGTCGCGGGCCTCGAGGGCTCGTACGACGTGATCGCCCGGATCAACGGCGGCGGTATCACCGGCCAGGCCGGTGCGCTGCAGCTCGGCGTCGCCCGCTGCCTGAACGCGGCGGACCTCGAGGCCAACCGTCCGGGTCTGAAGAAGGCCGGCCTGCTGACCCGCGACGCGCGGATCAAGGAGCGCAAGAAGGCCGGACTCAAGAAGGCCCGTAAGGCGCCTCAGTACAGCAAGCGCTGATCACCTGATGGGGCGTTTGTTCGGTACGGACGGAGTCCGTGGCCTGGCGAACGTGGACCTGACCGCGGAGCTGGCGCTCGACCTTTCGGTCGCGGCAGCTCACGTACTCGGCGAGGCCGGTGCCTTCGAAGGGCACCGGCCGCGCGCCGTTGTGGGCCGGGATCCTCGTGCCAGTGGTGAGTTCCTCGAAGCCGCCGTTGTCGCTGGTCTTGCCAGCGCCGGCGTCGACGTCGTCCGGCTCGGCGTACTGCCGACCCCGGCCGTCGCGTACCTGACCGGCTCGACCGGTGCCGACCTCGGTGTGATGCTGTCCGCCAGCCACAACCCGATGCCGGACAACGGCATCAAGTTCCTGGCTCGCGGCGGGATCAAGCTCGACGACGTGATCGAGGACGCCATCGAGGCCCGGATGAACGAGGAGTGGCAGCGTCCGACCGGCGCGGCCGTGGGCCGTGTGATGGACGACGGGCAGGGCTTCGAGACGTATGTCTCGCACCTGGTCCGCTCGGCCCCGAACCGGTTCGACGGGCTCAAGGTCGTCATCGACTGCGCGAACGGCGCGGCCTCGCAGACCGCGCCGGAGGCACTGCGCCGGCTCGGCGCCGAGGTGGTCACGGTCGCCGCGGCTCCGGACGGTCTGAACATCAACCTGAACTGCGGATCCACGCATATCGAGGGTCTGCAGCGTGAGGTGATCGGTCACCGCGCCGACGTCGGCATCGCGCTCGACGGTGACGCCGACCGCTGCCTGGCGGTGGACGCGAACGGCGAGCTCGTCGACGGCGATCAGATCCTCGCAGTACTGGCGCTCGCGATGCGCGACAGCGGCCGGCTGTCGAACGACACCGTCGTCGCGACCGTGATGAGCAACCTGGGCTTCGTCCAGGCGATGGTCCGGGAGCGGATCGCGGTCGAGCAGACCAAGGTCGGCGACCGGTACGTGCTCGAGGCAATGAAGGCCGGCGGCCACAAGCTCGGCGGTGAGCAGTCCGGACACGTGATCCTGTCCGACCACGCCACCACCGGCGACGGCACGCTGACCGCGGTCATGCTGCTGGCCCGGGTCGCGCAGACGGGGAAGAGCCTGGCCGACCTGGCCGGCGCGATGACCCGCCTCCCGCAGGTGCTGGTCAACGTGAAGGACGTGGACAAGAACCGCGCGGGCACCGACGCCACAGTCCAGTCCGCCGTCGCGGAAGCCACCTCTCGCCTGGGTGACTCCGGGCGGGTCCTGCTCCGCCCGTCGGGCACCGAGCCGCTCGTCCGCGTCATGGTCGAGGCCGAGTCCTCGGACACCGCGCACGAGATCGCCCATTCCCTCGCCGACGTGGTTGCGACTTCACTGAAGCTGTAGTGGAGCATCGAGAGCTGGAGCTGTTCCTGCATCTGGCGCGGACGCTGAACTACGGACGCACCAGCCTCGAATGCCACGTCAGTGCGGCCACGCTGACCCGTACGATCCAGCGACTGGAGACGCGGGTCGGCGCCCGGTTGCTCGATCGCGGGCCGCGGGGTGTCGTACTGACCGCCGAGGGGCGGCGGTTCTCGGCGTACGCCGAGCAGGCGTTGGGACTGTGGGACGACTACCGTGCAGGGGCTGACGAGCCGGCCGGGCTGACGGGGGAGTTGCGGATCTTCGCGACCGTCACCGCGTGCCAGACGTTGCTCCCGGTTCTGTTGGCGCCGTTGCGTACGGCGCATCCGCAGATCCGGCTCGATGTGCGGACCGGTGATGCGGCGGCTGCGCTCGCGCGGTGGACGAGGGCGAGGTGGATGCCGCGGTTGCGGGGATCCCGAAGCGGCTCCCGCAAACGCTGGTCAGTCGGCCGGTTGTTGTCACGGATCTGCTGCTGGTGAAGGCTCGCGAGGGCACCGTGGACGAGGCGTACGTCGTGCCGGCGCGCGGGCTGGTGCGGGAGGCGGCCTTCCGCTGGTTTCGCTCCACCGCTACCAAGCCGGTGATTGCAGCCGAGCCGGACGGGCATGAAGCGCTGCTTGCCCTTGTAGCGTTGGGATGTGGGACAGGAGTCGTACCGCGGCTGGTGCTGGAGTCGTCGGCTGTGCGGGACAGGCTGGTCGAGGTGCCGGCTGCACTGGAGACGCTTACGATCGGGCTTTGCGTGCGGCGCGCCGACCTGCCCCGGCCTTTGATCGCGGCGCTCTGGGACCTGCGACCGTAGCGCCCGGATAGAGCTTGGCCGGCACGAGCTGGGGCGGAAGTGGGTCGGCCCCCTCGACCTGGCGGATCAGCGATTCGGTGCCCAGCTGCCCCAGCTCCGGACCGGGCGTTCGCATGATCGTCAGCTGTGGATTCGTCAGTGCCGCCATTTCCGGTGCCATCAGCAACGGTAGGACCGAGATGTCCTCAGGAACCTTGTAACCAAGGCGATTCAGCCCCGCGACCGCCCCGAGCGCGGCGAACTCGTTGACGATCAGCACCGCCGTCGTGTCCGGATGCGCCTCGACCAACTGAGCCATCGCCTCCTGCCCGGACTGCGTCGAACCCGAGCTCTCCATCACCACGATCTCCAGCCCGTACTCCGCCGCCACCCGCCGGTACGCCGACTCCGAGCGCACGTACGGCCCGTAGGTGCTGAACACCGGATCGGTCAGGTTGCCCGAGATCAGCACGATCCGCCGATGGCCGAGCTCGTACAGATGCCCGACCGCATCCTCGACCGTCCGGTCGAAGTCGATGTCGACGTGGGCCAGGCCCTCCAACGACGACGTCCGTCCGATCAACGCGAACGGCGTCGACGTCTCCTGCAGGACCGTCACCCGTGGATCGTCCAGCTGGACCTCCATCAGTACGACGCCGTCCACCAACCCCTGCCCGACCAGCTCCTTCAACTCGGTCCCGTCGTTCCCGACCGGCCAGAGCACCAGGTGGTAGTCCTGCTTGCGCGCCGCATCCGCCGCGCTGGTGAAGAACTCCGCCGCCGAGAACCCGAACTTGTGGTCGAGCGCCGGATACGCCATCGCGATGATGTGCGTACGCCGACTCGCCAGCGCCCGGGCCACCACGTTGCGGCGGTACCCGAGCTCAGCCATCGCCGCCTCGATCCGCGCCCGGGTCGTCGCGGTTACCGGCTTCGTGTCGTTCAGCAGGAACGAGACCGTCGCGATCGACACCCCGGCCCGCTCCGCAACGTCGCGCATCGTGACCATCGATCCGACCCCCTCTGAACTCTTGACAGCGATGTGACCTACGGAACATAGTCCTTCAACGCCTCAGTTAAGCGGTTTACCGCCCAATCGACAAGTGCATCGAAATTTTTCCTCGTCCGTTGGTTAAACGCTTAGAAGGAGCCCGATGTCATGATCAGCAAGCGGATCGCTGCCGCGCTGGCGGGTGCGACGACGGTGTCGCTCCTGCTGGTCGCCTGCGGTGACAACGGCGGCGGTGGCCAGTCGTCGTCCTCGTCCGGCGACAGCGTCAAGAGCCTCACGATCCTGGACTACTACAACAACGAACCGGACAAATCCCTTGTACAGAAGGGACTTGACTCCTGCGCGTCGCAGCTCGGAATCACGATCCAACGGGAGACGGTGCCTGGTGACACCTTGATCCAGAAGGTGCTGCAGCAGGCATCCTCGAAGACGCTGCCCGACGTGCTGATGCTCGACAACCCCGACGTACAGCAGATCGCCGCGACCGGCGCGCTGGCGCCCTTGAACGACATGGGGCTGACCAGCGACGGAGTGATCAAGGGCATGGTCGACGCGACGTCGTACCAGGGCAAGCTCTACGGGCTGGCGCCGGTGACGAACACGATCGCGCTGTTCTACAACAAGGACATGCTGGCCGAGGCCGGCGTCCAACCGCCGAAGACCTGGGACGAGCTGAAGGCCGCGGCCAAGAAGCTGACCAAGCCCGGCCGGTACGGGATGGCGTTCAACGCGAACGCGACGTACGAAGGCTCGTGGCAGTTCCTGCCGGCGATGTGGACCAACGGCGGCGACGAGACTGACCTGACCAGCCCGCAGGTCGCGGATGCCCTGCAGCTGTGGGTCGACCTGGTGAAGTCGGGGTCGGCGTCGAAGAGCGTCATCAACTGGACGCAGGGCGACGTCAACGACCAGTTCATCGCCGGTAAGGCCGCGATGATGGTGAACGGCCCGTGGCAGATCCCGTCGCTGAACAAGAACCCGAAGATCAAGTGGGACGTGGTCACGTTCCCGCTGAACAAGCCGGACCAGACGCCGGTCGCACCGCTCGGCGGCGAGGCCTGGACGGTCCCGTTGAACAAGGACCAGGCCAAGCAGCAGAAGGCCGCGGACTTCGTGAAGTGCCTGAACTCGGACGAGAACGAACTGGCCTGGGCGAAGGCCCGGTTCACGCTGCCGACCAAGCTCGCGCTGCTCGACCAGTACGCCAAGGACGTGCCTTCGATGAAGGCCTTCGCCGAGCAGGTGAAGACGGCCCGGGCCCGGACCGGCAAGCTGGGTGACAAGTGGCCCGACGCCGCCAAGGTGATCTACCAGGCCATCCAGCTGGCGCTGACCGGTAAGGCCTCGGCCCAGGACGCCTTCAAGCAGGCTTCCGGCGGCTGATCCATGGTGGCTCTGACACGTACGACGGTGGCCGGCCGCGAGCGGGTTCGCGGCCGGCGCCACCGTGGTGAGGACCTGACCAAGATCCTGTTCGTCCTGCCGGCCGCGGTGGCCATGGTGGCGCTCTTCGGCTACCCGGTGGTGAAGAACCTGCTGATGAGCCTGCAGGACTACACCCTGAAGACGTTCTTCACCGGGGCAGCGCCCTGGGTCGGGCTGCAGAACTACAGCGCGGTCGTGCACGACAAGCTGTTCTCGGACGCGATGCTGAACACCGCGCTGTTCACGATCGGGTCGATCGCGTTCCAGTTCGTGATCGGGCTCGGGCTGGCGCTGTTCTTCCGCAATCGCTTCCCGCTCGGCGGCCTGCTGCGCTCGTTGCTCCTGCTGCCGTGGCTGTTGCCGCTGATCGTGTCGAGCGCGACCTGGCGCTCGATCCTCGAGCAGGACAGCGGCATCCTCAACCGGACCCTGATGGGCCTGCACATCGTCAACGATCCGGTGCCGTGGCTGAACTCGCCGTCGGTTGCGCTGATCGCGGTGATCGGCGTGAACATCTGGATCGGCATCCCGTTCAACGTGACGCTGCTGTACTCCGGTCTCGCCGAGATCCCGGACGAGCTGTACGAAGCCGGGCAGCTCGACGGTGCGACCGGGTGGCGCGCGTTCTTCTACATCACCTGGCCGAACCTGCGGTCGGTGGCCGGCGTGGTGCTGATGCTCGGCGTCGTTTACACGATCAAGGTCCTGGACATCATCCTCGGCCTCACCGGCGGCGGACCGGCGAACGCGACGCAGACGCTGGCGACCCAGTCGTACGAGAAATCCTTTGTGGACTTCAAGTTCGGGCAGGGCGCCGCGTTGAGCAACATCCTGATCGCGATCTCGTTCGTGTTCGCGATCTTCTACCTGCGCAGCACCCGCCGCGCGGTCGACGAGTAGGAGGGCAGCATGCGACGTACGGCGTACACCGTCATCGGGATCGTGATCCTGGCCGTGATGCTGTTCCCCGTCTACTGGATGGTCAACGCCTCGCTGCAACCGTCCGGGAACACGCTGACCGCGGGCTTCCTGCCGTTGCACCCGACGTTCACCGGCTACAAACGCGCCCTCGACGAGCAGGGCGGCAACCTCGTCACCAGCATGATCATCGCGGCCGGGACCGTCGTACTGAGTCTCGCGATCGCGACACCGTGTGCGTACGCGCTCTCGCAGTTCCGGTCCCGCTGGGTGTCGATCGGGCTGCTGGCGATCCTGATCTCGCAGATGATCCCGGGGATCGTGATCGCGAACGCGCTGTACACGGCGTACGAACGGATCGGGCTGCTGAACTCGATCCCGGGGCTGATCGTGGCGAACTGCAGCAGCGGTATCCCGTTCGCGATCCTGATCCTGCGCTCGTTCATGATGTCGCTGCCGCCGTCGCTGGTGGAGGCCGCGCGGGTGGACGGCGCGGGGTTGTTCCGGGCGTTCGTGGCGATCGTGTTGCCGATCAGCAAGAACTCGCTCATCACCGCGGGACTGTTCAGTTTCCTCTTCTCCTGGAGCGATTTCCTGTTCGCGCTGACGCTGACCACGAAGGGCGGCGTACGGCCGGTGACGCTGGGGATCTATCAGTACCTCGGCACGCAGGTGCAGAACTGGAACGCGGTGATGGCGACCGCGGTGCTCTCGGCGATCCCGGCCATCGTGCTGCTGGTCGCCGCACAGAAATACATTGCCGCCGGCGCCATCGGCGGAGCCGTCAAATAATCCTTAAGGACAACGAATATGACGCTGAAAGTACTCGTCTGGGGCGAGAACCGGCACGAGCAGATCGAGCCGCACGTCCGGGAGATCTACCCGGACGGCATGCACGAGACCATCGCCGCCGGCATCCGCGAGAACCTCGACGCCGCTGACGTTTCCACCACGACTCTGGACGAGCCGGAGCACGGCCTGACCGAGGAGGTGCTGGCCAACACCGACGTACTCGTCTGGTGGGGCCACGCCGCGCACGGTGAGGTCGAGGACAAGGTAGTCGACCGCGTGTATCAGCACGTGCTGTCGGGTATGGGCCTGGTCGTGCTGCACTCCGGTCACTGGTCGAAGATCTTCGGCAAGCTGATGGGTACGACGTGCACCCTGCGCTGGCGCAGTGAACGCGACCGTGAGCTGGTTTGGACGATCAACCCGACCCACCCGATCGCGCAGGGCGTCCCGCACCCGATCGTGATCGAGCAGCAGGAGATGTACGGCGAGTTCTTCGACATCCCGGTCCCGGACGAACTGGTCTTCGTGTCCTCGTTCTCCGGCGGCGAGGTGTTCCGCTCGGGCTGTACGTTCCGCCGCGGGCACGGGAAGATCTTCTACTTCTCGCCCGGCGACCAGGACTTCCCGGTGTATCACCACAAGGACGTCCGCAAGGTGATCGCGAACGGCGTCAAGTGGGCGCGCGCCGATCTTCCCGAGCGGGCGCTGCCGACCCTGCTGCGCTACGAGACCGACGATTTCTTCAACGGTAAGGGCTACACCGGCCCGATCGAGGAGCCTGCGGATGCCTGACCCCTTGCGCCTCCTCCAGGTCGGCGCCGGCGGCATGGGCCGCGCCTGGCTCCGCACGATCGCCGCAAACCCGTCTGTACAACTCGTCGGCCTGGTCGACCTTGACCTGGACGTGGCCCGTGCGGCAGCCGACGAGCACGGATACGCCGACGTCCCGGTCGCGACGTCGATCGATGAGCTGGCCGGCGGGGCCGACGCGGTGATCGACGTGACGGTCCCGGTCGCGCATCCGAAGGTCAGCGTGGATGCCTTGCTGCGTGGGCTTCCGGTGCTGTGTGAGAAGCCGCTGGCCGAGACGGTCCGCGAGTGCCTGCAGATGGTGGCGGCCTCGGAGGTGAGCGGGAAGCTGTTGATGGTCTCGCAGTCCCGCCGCTACTTCCGCGCCGTAGCAGCCTTCCAACGACAGCTGGCCGAGCTGGGTCCGATCGGCACGCTGTCCTGCGAGTTCTACAAGGCCCCGCACTTCAGCGGCTTCCGTGAACGCATGGCCGAGCCGCTCCTGGTCGACATGGCGATCCATCAGTTCGACCTGTCCCGCAAGCTGATCGGCTCCGAGCCGGTCTCGGTGTACTGCGATTCGTACAACCCGCCGTGGAGCTGGTTCGACGGCAACGCCGCCGCGTCCGCGATCTTCACGTACGCCGACGGCACCCGCTTCACCTTCGCCGGCAGCTGGTGCGCGCCGGGCCTGGAAACGTCCTGGAACGGCTTCTGGCGCGCGAGCACTTCCGGCGGCACAGCAACCTGGGACGGCGACAACGAACCCGTCGCCGAGCTCGCATCCGGCGAGCCCCTCCCCGCCACCATGTCCGACGAGCCGCAAGAGATCGCCGGCTCGCTGGTCGAGTTCGTCAACGCGGTCCGTACGTCGACACCCCCGCAGTCCGAGGTGCATTCCAACGTAGTAAGCCTCGCCATGGTCGAAGCCGCCGTTCGTTCCGCCAACACCGGAGCGCCGGTCAAGATCGCCGATGTCATCACCGAAGCCCACACCGAGGCCCTGGCAACGACCGAGGACCCGGCTCTCCACGCGGCATTGAAGTCCTGGCCGAACCCGCTGAAGGCCGTCGGTCTGGAGCCCTAGCCTTTCAGTCCCTGCAACGGGGCGGTGCGGACATTGCGCTTGCTGCAATGGTCGTGCCGCCCGTTGACTGGTGGGCATGAAGAGTTCGGTGTTTCAGGTCGAGAGCATGGTCGTGCCGGGTGGGACCGAGTCCATCGTGCGGGGCGGGCGGGATCTGTTCCCGTTGCTGCCCGAGGCGCTGCACGGGGTTGAGCGCATCGGCGTACTCGGGTGGGGCCCGCAAGGGCGGGCGCAGGCGTTGAACCTGCGCGATTCGCTCGCCGGCACAGGGATCGCTGTCAGCGTCGGGCTCCGGCCCGGGTCGGCGTCGGCGGAGGATGCGCGGGCCGAAGGATTCAGCGAGGCCGACGGCACGCTGGGGGACTGGCTCGAGGTTGCCGGCGCTTCGGACCTGGTGATCCTGCTGATCGCGGATGCCGCGCTGGCGGCCAATCACGAGCAGATCTTCGGCGTGCTCAAGCCGGGCGCGACCATTGGCCTGTCCCACGGTTTCCTGCTCGGACACCTGGAGGCGATCGGGTCGGCTTTTCCGGACGGGCATCCGGTGATCGCGGTCTGCCCGAAGGGAATGGGAGATTCGGTACGGCGTCTCTACGTGCAGGGTGAGACGGTCAACGGCGCCGGGATCAACGCGAGCATCGCCGTACAGGCGGATCCGGATGGGCATGCGTGGGACCGGGCGCTGGCGTGGTCGATCGGGCTCGGGTCGCCGTACACGTTCGCGACCACGCTGCAGGACGAGTACCGGTCCGACATCGTGGGGGAGCGGGCGATCCTGCTCGGCGCCGTCCACGGGCTGGTGGAAGCGATGTACCGGCACTTCCGGATCGACGGGGCTGATCCGGTGACGGCGTACGAGCGTTCCACCGAGGCGATCACCGGGCCGATCGCGCGGACGATCTCGACCGACGGGCTGGTGGCGGTCCGGGCGGCGAGCGGTGACGTGGATCTGTTCGACCGCGCGTACTCCGCGGCGTACCAGCCGGCCCGGGACCTGGTCGCGGAGATCTACGACGAAGTTGCCGATGGCACCGAACTGCGCAGCGTGATCCTGGCCGAGCAGCGGCTCGCGACCCGGCCGATGACCGAGATCGGCGGCAGCCCGATGTGGTCGCACAGCGCCGAGGTCCACGCCCGTCGGGGAGCGCCCGGCGCGATCGATCCGGTCACCGCAGGGCTGTTCGTGGCGACGATGATGGCGCAGGTCGACGAGTTCGCCACCCGCGGGCACGCGTGGTCGGAGATCGTGAACGAGTCCGTGATCGAGGCGGTCGACTCGCTGCTGCCGTACATGCACGCCCGCGACGTCGCGTACATGGTCGACAACTGCTCCCGCACCGCCCGCCTCGGGACCCGTCGCTGGGGCCCGCGGTTCCAGGCGGCGTACGAGCAGATCGCCCTCCCGCACCTCGACCGGCCGGCGGACCCCGCGCTGCTCAAGGGCTTCGAGGACAACCCGGCCCATGACGCTCTGGCCGCGGCCGCGAAACTCCGCCCCTCGGTGGACATTTCCGTTTAGCCTGTCCGCCATGACAGCTCCGACGACGACGCGGTCACGGTTGATCCCCATGCGCCCACGGGACCCGCACGAGCCCGGCCGGACGGCGTCCTCGCTCGAGCTGTTCTTCGACCTGGTGTTCGTGGTCGCGGTGAGTGTCGCCGCGGCCCAGCTCCACCACGCCCTGTCCGAGAAGCACATCGCCGAGGGCTTGATGTCCTACGGGATGGTGTTCTTCGCGATCTGGTGGGCGTGGATGAACTTCACCTGGTTCGCCACCTCGTTCGCGACCGACGACTGGCTGTACCGGGTGCTCACGATCGTGCAGATGAGCGGCGTCCTGGTGGTCGCCGCCGGCATCGAGCAGGTCTTCGCCGACCGCGACTTCACCGTGGTGGTGATCGGGTACGTCGTGATGCGGGTCGCGATGATCGCGCAGTGGCTGCGGGCATCCCATTACGCCGGGGAGAGCCGGCAGGCGACGCTGCGCTACGCCGGCGGGATCGCGATCGTGCAGGTGCTGTGGCTGACCACGCTGGCGATGTCCGGTACGACGGTCGTCATCGCCTGGTGCCTGTTCGTCCTCGCCGAGCTCGCCGTACCGGTGGTGGCGGAGCGCCGATGGACAACGCCGTGGCACCCGCACCACATCACCGAGCGGTACGGGCTGTTCACGCTGATCCTGCTCGGCGAGAGCCTGCTCGCGTCCGCCAACGCGATCATCGAGGCCGTCCACGACCACGAGTCGCTCGGCCCGCTGATCGCGCTGTCGGTGCTGACGCTCGTCGTCACCGCGGCGATGTGGTGGATCTACTTCTGGCCGCCGCACCACACCGCGATCAGGTCGTTCGCAAGCTCGCTGCGGTACGGCTACGTGCATTACTTCGTGTTCGCCGCGGCCGGTGCGTTCTCGGCCGGTATCGAGGTCGAGATCGACAGCATCACGCATCACACCGAGCTCAGCGAGGTCGCCGCGTCCTACACGGTGACGATCCCGATCGCGATCTTCGTCCTCGGCACCTGGTGGATCGCCATCCGCGACAACGCCGACCGGACCGTCAACGTCGTCGTACCGCTGGGCGCCGTCCTGGTCCTGCTGGATCCGTTGATCCCGATCCCGTTCGCGCTCACGGCGGTGTTCATGGCGTTGATCGTGGTGACCCTCGTCGTCCACCAGCCGGTGCAGCGATCAGCTGGGGTTGCCGAGCTCAGCTAGGGCGGTGGCCACGCGGCCGTGAGCGGCCTCCAGGGCGGCCCGGGCCTCGGCGACGGGTGATCCGGTCAGGAGGTGGACGAGGGCCGGCTTGAGCTCGCCGTCCGCCTCGGCCAGAGCGGCTTCGCAGGCAGCCTCGTCGGCGCCGGTGGCTTCGGCCAGGATGCGGAGCATGCGGCCGCGGAGCTTCTTGTTGGTCGCCACCAGGTCGACCATCAGGTTGGACCAGGTGCGGCCGAGCTTGATCATCAGCGTCGTCGAGAACGCGTTCAGGATCATCTTCTGCGCGGTGCCGGCCTTGAGCCGGGTCGAGCCGGCGATGACCTCCGGGCCGGTGTCCGCGGCGATCACGACATCGGCCAGCGGCGCCAGCGGAGCGTCCGGGTTCGACGTGACCAGCACGGTGGTCGCCCCGGCCGCGCGGGCGGCCTTCAACGCACCGGCGACGTACGGCGTGCTTCCGGAAGCGGCGAGGCCGACGACGAGGTCCTGACCGGTGACCGCGGCCGCGTCCGCGGCGCCGCCGTCCTCGGAGTCCTCGACGTTCTCGACCGCGCGCAGCAGCGCCTCCATCCCGCCGGCGTGGTGGGCGACCACCAGTCCGTCCGGCACGTGGAACGTGGGCAGCAGTTCGGCGGCGTCAAGGACCGCCAGGCGTCCCGACGTACCGGCGCCGAAATAATGCACCCGGCCGCCGCCGCGGACAGCCTCGACGGCGGCGTCGACGGCCTTGGTGAGCTCCGGGATCACTGCGCTGACGGCGCCTGCGACACGGGCGTCCTCGTTGTTCAGCATCTGGAGGATCTCGGACGTGCCCACCGCATCGATGGCGAGCGTCCTCGGGTTGCGCTGCTCGGTCGGTGAGGTCACAGGATCGATGTTAGTTTTCTACTGAAGGATTTTCAATTCCGTTCATCTTTGACGGAAACGGTTGACGTCACTCGGAACCTTTGAGCCGGTGCCCGCGGACCGCGCTGGCGGTCTCCTCGAGCGCCTTGCGGGCATCCGGGAGCACCTGCTGGGCGACGCCGATGAACAGGCAGTCGATCACCGTCAGTTGCGCGATCCGCGAAGCCATCGCTCCCGAGCGGTACGTCGTCTCGCGCGCGGCCGTGGTCAGGACGAGGTCCGCGGTACGCGCCAGCGGCGACCGCGGGAAGTTTGTCACCGCGACCGTGGTGGCGCCGTGCTTGGCTGCCTCCTCGAGCGCCTCGACGACCTCGACCGTGGTGCCGGTGTGCGAGATGCCGATCGCGACGTCACCCTCACCGAGCAGCGCGGCGCTGGTCAGCGCGATATGTACGTCGGACCAGGCGAAGGCCACCCGCCGGATCCGGTGCAGCTTCTGCTGCAGGTCGAGCGCCACGAACGCGCTCGCCGCGAATCCGTAGAGGTCGACCCGCGGGGCCTTCACGACAGCGTCGACGACCTTGGCCAGCGCGTCCACGTCGACCTGCTGCGCGGTCTCGCGGACCGCCCGCTCGTCGGCGAACGCGACCTTGCTGACAACGTCGGCCAGCGAGTCGCCGGGCTCGATGTCGCCGCCCACCTCCGGGCGGATGCTCTCCTGCGCCGACTGGGCCGCCAACTGCAGGCGCAGCTGCGGGTAGCCGGGGACGCCGATCTGCTTGCAGAACCGGATGACCGTGGTCTCCGAGGTGGAGGCCACCTCGGCCAGTTCGGAGATCGTCATCGCCGCCACTCCGCCCGGGTCCGCGAGGACCGCGTTCGCCACCCGCTGCTCGGCCGGCGCCAGCGCGGGCATCACCGCGCGGACCCGGACCAGCAGCGGGCCCGTGGGTTCAGGAGAGGTTGTTGAATTCATGACAGCCACGGTACGGCGACTATGCACGAAGTGGGGTCACCGACGCGAAAGTCTCCAACCTGTTGCGGTAAATGATTCAGGCGTTCGTTCACCGTCGAGAAGAACACCAGTCCCGCTCGTGATCTTCACACCATCCACGTAGATACCGCGGCCTTGGTACAGCGGGTCGCTCGTGTACCGCCAGCGGATCGTCTGGTCGCCGGCGCCGAGTTCGGCGGTCACCTGATGCCAGTGCCGGTCGCCGGAACCGCTGATCGAGCCGTCGTGGTCGACCACGGACCCTCGATCGCGCACTGTGAAAGGCACCTTGTTCCAAGTGGTTCCGTCGGTCGAAGACTCCAGATACAGCAGATCCGTGTCCTCCGTGTCGACGAAGAGATCGAAAGCGAGCTTGGCTCCGCCTGCCGGTACGGCGACCTTCGTCGAGAGCGTGGTGGTCGCGCCGTCCGTCGTACCGGAGAACCAGGCGTCCTTGCCGTGCCGCGGGCCGACGCCGAGCGCCAGCGCGAGCCCCTGGGTGACAGCCCGGCGGGCCGGGTTGTTGCTGCCCCAGTCGCGGCTCGGGTGGACCCGGTTGGTCAGCAGGATCGCGAACGAGCGTGAGTCGAAGTCGATCACCAGCGACGTACCGGTGTAGCCGGTGTGGCCGGCCGCGCGCGGTCCGGACAGTCCGCCCATGTACCAACGCTGGTTGAGCTCGAAGCCGAGGCCGTGGTCGTTCCCCGGGAAGCCCTGGTTGAAGTTCGTGATCATCGCGGTGACCGAGGATTCCTTGAGGATCCGCGCGCCGCGGTAGCTGCCGCCGTTCAGGAACGTCTGTGCCAGTACGGCGAGGTCGTCCGCAGTACTGAAAACGCCCGCGTGCCCGGCGACGCCGCCCAGGGACCAGGCGTTCTCGTCGTGCACCTCGCCCCACACCATCCCGCGCGGCGGGGAGGTCTGGAATTCCGTGGCTGCGATCCGGGGTTTCTTCTTCGGGTCCGGGTTGTAGCCGGTGTCGCGCATCTGCAGCGGTTTGGTGATGCCGTCTGCGACCAGCTTGTCGAGGGTCTTGCCCGTGACCCGGTGTGCGACCTCGCCGAGCGAGATCAGGTTCAGGTCGCTGTAGAGATAGGTGCTGCCCGGCGGGTTGATCAGCTTCGCGGTCAGCGCCATGTGCAGGCGCGAGGCCGGGTCGGGCTGTGCGCTCCACAACGGCAGCCAGGACGGCAGCCCGGTGGTGTGCGTGAGCGCCTGCCGGATCGTGATCGCCGCTTTGCCGTTCTCCGCGAATTCCGGGACGTACGACGCGATCGGCGCGTCCAGGTCGATCTTGCCCTTCTCGACCAGCTGCATCACGACGATCGACGTGAACAGCTTGGAGACCGACGCCATGTCGAAGATCGTGTCGGTCCGCATCGGGATCTGCTGGTCCGGCGGCAGCTCGGTGCCGGCGCCGTCGGCGTACTTCAGCGCCAGGCCGGTGGCCGTCCGGGTGACGATCTTCCCGTCGTGGCCGAGCAGCGTGACCGCGCCGGCGTACAACGGTTTCGTCGTCCCGCTCGGCTGGGTCCAGCCGGCCACCTGGGCCAGCGCCGCGTCGATCGGCGCGGGATCGAGGCCGGCCTTGGCCGGGGTCTCGTCGCGCAGCAGCGTCGACTTCGGCGCGTACCCGTCGTAGGGGTGGTCGAACCGGCCAGAATTGTTGCCGCCAGCAACCGCAGGCGTTCCCATCGTCACCATCACCGCCGAAGCAATCGTGAGCGCCGCCAGCCGTCTCATCGGTGCGCGCCCTTGTACAGAAGGTATTTCGCCCGCCGCGCCGTCCAGGCGTCGGTCTCGGACTTCCAGGCTGCCACGATCTCCTCGGCGGTCGCATCCGCCAAAAGCATGGTCCGGAACCGATCGGACCCGGTCAGGAGATCGATCCACCGGCCGGGTGGGGTCTCCTCCCGCCAGGTGAATTCCGGGTAGAGCTTACGGGCCTCGACGATCATGTGCGTCGCCGCGGTGATCGCCTCGACGCGGTTCGGGTCGGTGATCTGGACCTGGACGCCGCCGCACAGCACGTTCGCGTTCTTGCTGATCGTCGGCGTGAAATACGCCTCGCGGAACGCGACGCCCGGGATGTGCTTGGTCTGCAGCGCCTCCGCCCACCGGTAGTCGACGTACGGCGCGCCGATCAGCTCGAACGGCCGTGTCGTACCGCGGCCCTCGGACATGTTCGTCGCCTCGAACATGCACAGGCCCGGGTACACCAGCGCGGTGTCCGGCGTCGGCATGTTCGGGCTCGGCATCACCCAGGTCAGCCCGGTGTCGTCGTACAACTGGTCGCGTTTCCAGTTCGCGACCTCGATGACCTGGAGCTCCTTCAGCCGGCCGCCGTTCGGCTCGAGCGGGAGGTACTCCGCGTTGAACATGCGGGCCAACTCGCCGACGGTCATACCGTGCTGCTGGACGATCTCCTTCTTGCCGACACCGGACGTGTACCCGGGCTTCAGCATCGGACCGCGCGCGTAGCCGCCGACCGGGTTCGGACGATCGAGTACGACGAACTTCGCGCCGGTGCGGACCGCGGCGAGCATCGCCTCGAACATGGTCCAGATGTAGGTGTAGAAGCGCGCGCCGACGTCCTGGATGTCGAAGACGACGGTCTCGACGCCGGCCTTGGTGTAGAGCCCGGCCAGCTTGTCCGCGGCCGCGCCGTACGCGTCGTAGACCATGATCCCGGTACGCGGGTCGACGTGGTCGCCCTCCGAACCGCCGGCCTGCGCGCTGCCGCGGAAGCCGTGCTCGGGGCCGAACACCGCGACGACGTTCACCTTCCCGGACGCGTGCATCGTGTCGACAATGTGCTGGAAGTCCGGCAGGATCCCGGTCGGGTTGCTGATCACGCCGACCTTCTGCCCGGCCAGCGCGCGCCAGCCGTCGTCGGCCAGCACCTCGGCACCGGTCATCACCTTGCGTTTCGGCGCGGCCTGTGCAGCCTGGGCGGCCGGTACGTCGATCAGCGGTGCGGCGGCCAGCGCACCGGCGCCGGCGAGCAAACTACGTCGCTTCATGGACATCTCCTCAGGGACGGAACGAGAGGTCGGCAATCATCGGACGGTGGTCACTGGCGGCCTGCGCAGTGGGCACTTCAGGAGGCACTTCGGCACGCAACACATTCAGGCTAGTACCGACTGTGACGAAGTCGATCCGCTTGTTGGGGGCCACCGCCGGGTAGGTGTACGGCCCGCCGACCGTCGAACCGGCGGCGGTCCAGGAGTCGGTCAAGCGCGTCCACAACCCGGCCAGCTCAGGTGCATCGGCCTCAGCATTGAAGTCGCCCACGAGGACCTGCAGATCCTTCTTGCGGTCCTGGGTAAGGATCTTCAGCGTGTCCGCCACCTGGAGTTGGCGGACGGCCGGATCGGCCCGGTAGTCCAGGTGCGTGCAGTAGACGTGGAGGCGACGGCCGCGGATCTCGAGTTCTGCTTCGAGGAACCCGGGGGCCGGAGCGGGGACAGGGTTGGGGTCCTGGGTCGACAGCCGCGTGATCGGATGGTTCTCGGTGCGGATCAGCGGGAAGCGGGAGAGCAATCCGACGCCGTACTGACGCCTCGGCTGGCCGGCTGCCGGCGGGTCGAAGTCGTAGATCGGTGCGAACGCCGAGTGCATACCGAGCTTGGTCGCCAGCTCGGAGAGCGTGTCCAGCCACTGGCTGCGAGCGTCCCAGTGGACGTCGACCTCCTGCAGTCCGATGACATCCGCGTCGAGTGCCTTCAGGGCCTGGGCGGTGCGGTCGAGGTCGAAGACGTTGTCCTCACCGGCCCCGGCATGAATGTTGTACGAGGCAACGGTCAGCCGGGTCTGCTTCGGGTCGAAGGTGAGCCCGTGGCCGAACGGGTGCATGGCCACGGTCGGGTCGGCCTTGGTCGGGATCTCGACCGGGAGCTTGCCGGTCGGCGCGATCTCGCCGTACAGGACCTTGGCCAGCGCTTCCATCGACGGTGCCGTGCTGCCGTAGGTGACCAGCGTCGTCGGCGCGGGGTCGAAGTACGCGACGTCGTACGGGTCGCGGACCGGGACGACGATCACCGGGCGGCCTGTGGCGAGCAGTGCGTTGACGAGCTTCTGCTGCTTGGCCTGCTTGTCGGTGACCTCGGTGTCCCACGCCTTGTTGGTCAGCACCACCGTGAGATCGGCCACCGCTGCGACCGCGTCGGCGATCTTGGCGTCCGTCGGCGTCGTGCCGGTGTCCTTCACGATCGTGGTCGCGCCGCGGGACTGCAGCGCGGTTGCCAGGTTCGCGGGGCTGTAGCCGGCGACGAGGATCGTCCGCGGCGCGGGGGAGAGCGGCAAGAGGTTGGCGTCATCGCGGAGGAGCGTCGTACTGCGGTCCGCGATGCGCTGGGCCTCCGCGTAGTTGGCCGGCGTACCGACGATCTTCGCGACGCGCGCGAGGTCGACGTACGGGTGGTCGACCAGACCGGTCTCGTGCTTCAGCGTGAGGATGCGCGCGACGCTCTCGTCGATCCGGGCCTCGCTGATCCGGCCGCCGCGGACCGCGTCGAGCACCGAGTTGTACGCGAGTCCGGGATCGACCGGCATCAGCAGCTGGTCGACGCCGGCCTCGATCGCCCGGAGCGGGATCTCGGCATCGCCGTACTTGTCCCGGACGCCCTGCATCCCGAGTGAGTCGGTGATCACGACGCCGTCGAACCGGAGCTGCTCGCGCAGGATCCCGGTCAGGATCGGCCGGCTCAGCGTCGCCGGATCGCCGGACGGGTCGAGCGCCGGTACGACGATGTGCGCGGTCATGATCGACTGGATGCCGGCCCGGATCGCGGCCTGGAACGGCGGCAGGTCGATCCGGGTCCACTCGTCGCGGGTGTGACCGATCACCGGGATGCCGGTGTGGCTGTCGGTCGCGGTGTCGCCGTGGCCGGGGAAGTGCTTCGCGGTCGAGACCACCCGGCCGTCGCGCTGGTAGCCCTTCACCTGCGCAGCGACGAGCTCGGCGACCAGCGCCGGGTCGGAGGAGACCGAGCGGACCCCGATCACCGGGTTCAGCGGGTTCACGTTGACGTCGGCGTCCGGGGCGAAGTCGGTGGTGATGCCGAGCGCCTTCAGCTCGCGCCCCGCGATCGCACCGGCAGAGCGCGCGTACGCCGCTGAGCGGGTCGCGCCGAGCGCCATCCCGCCGGGGAACTGGGTCGCGGGCGGCCCGACCCGCACGACCGAGCCGTGCTCCTGGTCGGTGCCGATCTGCAGCGGGATGCCCGTGTTGGTGAGCGACGCCTGCTGCAGGCCGTTCGACAGGCGGGCGATCTGCTGCGGGTCCTTCGTCGAGTCGGTCCAGGTGAAGTAGATGACGCCGCCGAGGTTGTACTTCGCGACCACCTCGGCCGGCGTGGCCACGCCGTACAGGCTGGTGTTGCGGGCATCGGCGGTGTCGGCGGCCGGGCCGTAGGCGTAGCAGACGAACAGCTGGCCGACCTTCTGCTCGAGCGTCATCCGGCGCATCGTGTCGCGGACCCAGCGGTCCGGGGTGGCATCGGCGCTCGTCGTGGCAGCGACCGTCGTCCCGGCGACGGTCGCCGCCGCGAGTCCGAGGGTCTGACGGCGGGTCAGTTCCATGGGGGTCACCAAGTCTGTGCGGGCGGGCGCGGGCGATCGCCAAGGTAATTGAATTACAGATACTCCCCCGCGACGCGAAAGTTACCCACGCGCGCACGGTGGGTCAAGTGTCGGTGACGCGCAGGTGCCTGGGGATCCGGCCCGCGCGGCGCGGGAGAACCCTGCGTCGAGTCGAGGTGGGCGACTGGATTTCTAACCGGTCCCGCCATTTACGGCGGTTTCCATTTCGCGAATCTGAATGACTCGATCGAGGGCTTTTAGGAGCCGCTCTTTCATGGCGCTTTTGTGTGATCGTGTCGTATCGTCGCGTCATCGCCAGGCCTTGGTGGGGGCGCTGGTCTTCGAATCCTTTGTGTGTAAAGAACTTTGGAGCTCGGATGACCGATGGTGCTGTCGTGGTGCCTGGAACCACGCAGGGGGCAGAGTGGGTCGACGATATCCTGCTGGCCGGGCCGGATGACGAGGTTTGTTTCCGGCTGGCCGATCCTATTGATCGTTTGAATTTACGCCGTTTGGTTCTCGAACGGCAAACGGAATTGGCACAGTCCGGTTTCCGGCCGGGTGGTGCGGTGGCGTTGCGGTTGCCGCCGTCGATGGCGTTCGTGACACATTTGCTGGCCATCTGGCGCGGCGGCGGGCAGGCGATCCTGCTCGACCACCGGCTGACCGACTACGAGGTTCGCCGCGCGATCGAACGTTTGGTACCCCAGGTCGTCGTGTCGCCGGAGCGGCCGGTGCAGTCCGGTCTGCGGACGTTCGTCGACGTGGACACGGACGTGGCGAGCTACTCCGGTCATCCGGCCGGCACCGCGCACGCCGTCGTACAGCTGAGCTCTGGCTCGACCGGCCCGTCGAAGGTGATCGGCCGTACTGCGGACGACCTGGTCGCGGAGGTACTGCGGTACACGCAGATCGACGGCGTACCGCAGCGTGGCGAGCGGCTGATCCTGCTGCCGTCGATGGTCCACGTCCTCGGTCTGGTGGGCGGGCTGCTCTACGGGCTGCATGCAGGCGTCGAGCTGCAACCGCCGGCGCGGCTCACTGGTGATGCGATCGTGCAGGCGATCGGCGCGGCGACGACACCGGCGACAGTGCTCGGGGTGCCGTTCCACATCGGGTTGCTCGCGTCGGTCCAGGATCCGCCGTGGTTGCCGCAGTTCAAGCGGATGACCACGGGTGGGGAGCTGGTGCAGGCGGCGGTGTCGCGGGCGTTCGAGGAGAAGTACGGCGTACCGCTCGGGAACATGTACGGGATGACCGAGGTCGGGGTGATCGGCACCGACCTGTACGGCCAGCACCGTCCGGCGATCCGGCCCGCGCCGGGGATCTCGGTCCGCGCCGTCGACGGCGAACTCCAGGTGGCGCGCGCGGAGTCGCCGTACCTCGGGCTGTCCGACCCGACCCGCTGGGCCGACGGCTGGCTGCATACGCGGGACGCCGGGGTCGTGGATCCGGAGACGGGGCTGGTGAGCATCAAGGGCCGGCTGGATTCGCAGGTGTCGGTCGGCGGGTTGAAGGTCGACCTGACGGAGGTCGAGGCAGCGCTCGCGTCGTTGCGCGGGGTCGAGGCGGCGGTGGTCGCGTTCGACGGCGCGATCACGGCATATGTGCAGCTGAACCAGCCGCGGTCGTTGGTGGATCTCGAGGCGGAGTTGGCCCAGCAGCTGGCGACGTACAAGCGTCCGCGCACCGTGCACCTGCTCAATCAGTTGCCTCGGACAACGACCGGCAAGCTCGTCCGCGACCTGTCCACGCTGCGCAAAGCGGTCTCCTGATGTACGACGATCTCCGTCAACCCGACCGGCGCCGCGAGCGCGAGCACCGCGCCCGGCCACGGCACGTACGTCACCAGCAGCTCCGGCTCCGACTCGATGATGCCACCGCCCAGCGGCATCACCCGCCGCAACCCGGACCCTCGCAACCCACGCCCGAGCGCCTTCCCTACTGCTTCCTTGGCTGTCCACAACCGCAGGAACCCGTCGGACTGAGTCGACATCCAGGCCAACTCCGCCGGTGCGAACCAACGGTCGGCCAGCTCCTGCACCTGGCGGGGCTGGACCTCCTCGAGGTCGACACCGATCGGACCGTCCGTCGAGGCCGCGACCACCACGAGGTGGTGGCTGTGGCTGAGGCTCACCGCCAGCCCCGGGACCTCGGGACGACCCGCCGGATCGTGGCCGAGCTGCGGGTCCGGGATAAGCGTGCCGGCCAGGTCGAGCAGCAGTCCGTGAGCCGCCGCGCGCGGCTCCGCGCCGGCCGGCGCCAACCAGACATGTACACAACCGCCCACCGAAAGAAGGGTATCCCGATGAAGGACGAGGTTCGCGCATTCGTCATCGCGCAGCTGCAGGACATGAACTACGACACCGAGGGGATCGACGACGACACCACGCTCGGCCCGGCCGGGGTGGACCTGGAATCGCTGGCGCTGGCGGACCTGTCGGTGCGGGTCGAGGACCGGTTCGGGGTCAGGTTCTCCGATGACGAGTCCGAGCAGTTGGCGTTGATGACGGTCGGTGAGTTCACCACCGAGGTGGCCGGCCGGGTAGCTCAGCAGGTCTGATGACCTCGACCCCACCCCCGCCCGGGCGGGCCGAGATCCTCGACTGGCTGGCCGGCGTCGGCCCGCGCCCGCCGGACGCCGAACGCCTCGACTCGATGGAGCTGGCCTGGCTGGTCCATCAGGTCGAGCAGCGGTACGGCGTCGCGCTCGACGACGACCAGCTCGAACGCATGAGCACCATCGACGACGCGGTCGCCGTACTCCGCGAAGTGCTGACCAGCCATGTCTGAACCGCGTCCGGTCGCCGTGACCGGCATGTCGATCATGACTGCCTTGGGTCGTGGTCCTGCAGCGCAGTTGTCGGGTACGCCGGCCTTCGCCGAGGTCACGCGGTTCGACACGAGCAACCGCCGTACGCACCATGCCGCGATCGCCGCGGATGCCGGCATGCTCGACGAAGAACTCGACCAAGCGATCGCCGACGTATGCCTGCAGGCCGGTGTCGACCGCAGCACGACACCGCTCCTGCTCGCCCTGCACACGCCACCGATCCACGACTTCGGCCAACTACGGACCTACACCTCAGCCTGCGTCTCCGCCACCACAGCCCTGGCCGACGCCGCCACCCTTATCCGCCTGGGCCGCGTCGACCGGGTTGTAGTAGCAGCCGCCTACCTGGTCGAGCCCTATCAATTCGCCCTCTTCGACGCAGGCCGAGCGTTGTCGACCGACGGCGCTCTCCGACCGTTCTCGTTGCACCGCACCGGCACGTTGCTGGGCGACGGCGTGGCCGCGGTTGTCCTGCAGGCCGGCGAAGGCTTGGCCGAGCTGGTCAGCTGCGCCCGCTCCGGCGACGCCTACCACCCCGTCCAACCAGCCCCCGACGGCCGAGGCCTGGCCACCGCCATCAACTCAGCCCTCCGCAAAGCCGACCTCCCACCCGAAGCCATCACCTACATCAACGCCAACGCCACCGGCACCACCTACGCCGACGCATCCGAAGCCGCCGCGCTGAGACAGCTCGCCGGGCCGGCTGTGTCTTCCACCAAGGGATTGCATGGGCATGCGTTGGAGGCGTCCGGGTTGGTGGAGTTTGTGGTGACGGTGGCTGTGCTTCGGCAGGGGAAGTTGCCGGTTAATGCCGGGTTCCTGGAGGCGGATCCTGCGTGTGCGGTTGATCTGATTCTGGATGCGCCGCGGCTGGTGACCTCGCCGTACGCGATGTCGCTCAACTCGGCGTTCGGCGGAGCCAATACGGCATTGGTGGTGCGGGCCGGATGAAGACGTTGGCCGAGGGGCGTTGGGACGGCGGGGAGCCGCCGGGAGTGCCGGGGTTCGTGGGGTCGGCGTTCAACCCGATGGTGGTTGCGGCGGCCGAGCGGTGTCTGAATCAGGTGGAGACCGAAGCGCTGACGGGGATCGTGCTCGTGGGCGACGGTGATCGCGTCAGCGCCGAACATGTCGAACAAGCAGTTGCTGAGGGCAAGCGCATTGGCCCGCTGTACTTCTTCCAGTCGGTGCCGAACAGCATCGCCGGCTGGATCGCGGCGAAGTGGGAGCTACGCGGCCCGGTGGTGTGTGTGACCGAGGGCGGGCTCGAGGAGGCCGCCTTGCTGCTCGACGACGGTGATGCCGAGCGCGTGTTGATCGTGGAGGTGGACGCCGATCACGCGTTCGCCCGGATGGTGAGTGGAGACCCGGTATGAAGAGCCTGAGAGCCAAGTTGGCCGCGGACCCGGCCATCGGCACCGGCAACGTCCTCGCAACAGTGCTCAAGTACGGCGCCGACCCGAACGGCCCCGGCCTGACCTTCGACACCCCCGTCGACCACTTCCCGGCCGAACATCCACTGACCCTCGGCGAACTCGACGAACGCGTTCAAGCCCGTACGGCGTGGCTGCACGAACACGGCATCACCCGCCGCGACGTGATCGCGATCTGGGCCACCGAAGCGCAAGACATCGTCCTGAGCTTCTTGGCCCTCACTCGCATCGGCGCCATCCCCGCCCTCCTCAACGGCAAGATGGCCCCGCCGATCGCCGACGAGTACATCCGCCGCCTACGCGTCACAGCCGTCCTCGCCGACGCCAACCACCGCCCGCTGCTCGAGACCGACATACTGGCTGAGCCGCGAGACCTCGGCCAAGGCGATCCGGCCAAAGCACCGCAGCATTACCAGCACCACGCCGACGACCCGGTCGTGATCACGCACACCAGCGGCACTACCGGCGTACCGAAGGCTGTCCTGCACACGCACACCACCTTGTACGCGGCCCTCAAGCACCTCCTGACCATGCCGCAGGCGCAAGGCACCGACAGGATTCTGAACGCGCTGCCGATCCCGCACACCGCGACGATCCTGATGGTCAACCAAGTGCTGGGCAACCGCGCCGAGATGCTGCTGCTCTCCAGCCAGGACGCGCCGTACGTCCTGGAGAACATCGAGCGCTGGAAACCCCACGCTGTCTACGGATTCGCGGTCACCTGGGCCGGACTCGCTCGCGAAGACCTCAGCAACCACGACCTCGACTCGGTCCGGATGTGGTTCAACACCGGGGACTGCGCGCACGAACCGCACATCCGCAAACTCGTTGCCGTCGGCACCCGGGAGACGGTCACCCGGGAGGGCCGGCAGACCGTCCGCGGCAGTCACTTCATCGACGGCCTCGGCTCCAGCGAGATGGGCCACAACGGCTTCCACATCACGCACACGATCGACAGCGACCACTATGGCCGCTGCATCGGCAAGCCGTACGAGTTCGCCCGCGCGACCGTACTCAGCTCGACCGGCGAGGAACTGCCGCCGGGCAAGGTCGGTCTGCTCGGCTTCCGCTCGCCGACCGTGTCGCCGGGCTACTGGAACGACTCGAACACCACATACCGCTTCCGGCTGAACGGCTGGTTCCTCACCGGCGACCTGGTGTACCGCGACGACACCGGCCACTACTTCCACCTCGATCGCGTACCGGATGCGGTCGCCGGCTTCGAGGGCCCGCAGCTCTTCACGTCGATGTCCGAGGAACGCATCCTCGCGGCCCTCCCCGAGGTCGACGACTGCACGGTGATCATCACCCCGGACAACGGCCGGTACGTCGCCGACGTACTCCTTGAACTCTCCGCGGACGCCCTCGACCGCGATCGCACCGCCGACGTGAAGGCAGCCGTCGGGGACGAGGTGGCCGCGATTCTTCGCAACGTCACTGCGGTCGGCACAGGCGAGGTGCCGGTGACGGTGACCGGCAAGGTCCGCAAGGTCGCTCTCCGGGAGGCTCGCTCATGAACGCCACGATCACGGGGATCGGCCTGATGACACCGGTCGGCCGAAGCGCCCCCGAGGCGTACGACGCCTTGCTACACGGGCGATCCGGCATCGTGAAACCACCTGCGGACCATCCGATCGCCAACTCGATCGAGCTGGCGGGGATCCTGCCGGACTTCGACGCCGGCGATCTCATCAAGGGGCCGGACGGGAAGGTGATGGACCGCACCGTCATCCTCGCCCAACTCGTCGCTGCGGACGCGCTGGCCGATGCCGGTCTGATCGTCGGCGACAACGTCGACCCCGATCGCATCGGCGTGATCCTCGGCGGGGTCGGCGGTATGGCGACCCTCGAACAGCAGGTCCTCTCTCGCGCCGAACGCGGCCGGGCCGCAGTCAGCCCGTACCTCCTCACGGGCATCCTCCCGAACATGCCGGCCGCCCGGGTTGCCATCCGCTACGGAATCCGTGGGTATACGTCGTCGGTTGGTACGGCGTGTGCGTCCGGGGCGCAGGCGATCGCGGACGCGGTCCGGCTGATCCGGTCCGGTGAAGCGGACGTGGTGGTGTGCGGGGCTAGCGAGGCGCCGTTGTTCCCGACCTTTGCGGAGACCTTCGCCAATGCGCGGGCGCTGGCTCGTGGGTGGGAGGACCCAGCTGAGGCGAGTCGACCGTTCGACATGCGGCGGAACGGGTTTGTGCTGAGTGAGGGTGCCGCGCTCCTGGTGTTGGAGAGGACGGAGCATGCCGCAGCCCGGGGCGCCCGGGGATATGCGGACGTTGCGGGATACGGAGTGAACTCGGATGCGCATCATCCGACTGCTCCTCGCCCCGACGGCCTCGGCGCCGCGGCGTGCATGCGGCTGGCGATGACAAGCGGGCGCGTCAGGCCGGAGCAGGTTGGCTACGTCAATGCACACGGGACGAGCACGAAGCTCGGGGACGTGGCGGAGTCGGTTGCTATTGGCAAAGCTTTTGGTGGGTACCAGCCGGCGGTCAGTTCGACCAAGGCGTTGACCGGGCACATGCTCGGCACCTCCGGGGTGGTCGAGGCGATCGCTGCGGTCGGCGCGATCACGACCGGGCTGCTGCCCCCGACGTACCACTTGGAGGACCCGGATCCGGCCTGCCCGCTGGACCACGTCCGGAAGGAACCCCGCCAGGTCCGGCTCGAGTACGCGTTGTCGAACTCGTTCGGCTTCGGCGGTCAGAACGTCAGCCTGCTCCTCGGCGCCGCCAGTACGCCGGACAGGCGCGATATCAACAGTGAGGGGAAGGCGTAATGGAGATCTACGGGATCGACCACGTCGAGCTGTACGTGGGCGACGCTCGGCAGGCGGCGTTCTACCTCGGGCACGCGTTCGGGCTGCAGATACACGGCCAAGGCGGTCCCGAGACCGGTCTGCCCGGACAACGCTCGTTGCTGCTGCGCGAGGACGCGGTACAGATCGTGCTGACGTCCGGGCTCGTCGCCGACCATCCGGCTGCGTCGTACGTCCAGCGGCACGGAGACGGAGTCGCCGTGGTCGGCCTCGAGGTCGACAACGCGGCCGGCGCCTACACCGAATTGCTTGCCCGGGGCGCCGAATCCGTCGCCGCGCCGGTGATCTACACGGATCAAGAGACCACTGTGGTCATCGCCGAGGTCGGTGGGTTCGGCGATGTCATCCACCGACTGGTCGAACGACGCGGACCGCGGCACGAGTTCCTGCCGGGCGCGATCCAGATCACCGAACCGGCCGGCGGGCCGGACGAGAAGCTGTTCAGCGAGATCGACCACCTGGCGATCTGCGTTCCGTCGGGTCAGCTGAAGCCGACGGTGGAGTTCTACGAGAAGGTCTTCGGGTTCCTGCCGATCTTCGAGGAGTTCATCGAGGTCGCGGGGCAGGGGATGGAGTCGACCGTTGTCCAGAGCCCGTCGAAGCACGTCACGTTCACGCTGATCGAGCCGGACCCGAACCGTCGGCCCGGCCAGATCAACGACTTCCTCAGCTGGCATGCGGGCGCCGGCGTACAGCACATCGCCCTGCGTACCAGCAACATCGTCGAGGCGGTCAGCACGTTGGCCGGTCGAGGCGTCAACTTCCTCGCCTCGCCGTCGACGTATTACAAGGCGTTGCCGGAACGGGTCGGCGAGGTCGAGACGCCGATCGAGGACCTGGAGAAGCTCGGCATTCTGGTCGACCGGGACCACTGGGGCCAGCTCCTGCAGATCTTCACCGAGTCGATGCACGTCCGCCGCACGCTGTTCCTGGAGATCATCGAGCGCCGCGGCGCGATGACGTTCGGCAGCGGCAACATCAAGGCCCTGTACGAGGCGAAGGAACGCGAGCTCGAGGGGATCTCATGACCTTGGAGTTCAAGCTGTCCGAAGAGGAGATCGAGCTCCTCCCCACCGACGAAGACGTTGCCTTCTACAACGAGCACGGTTGGTACCTGTCCAAGAAGTTGCTGACCGACGACGAGACCGACGAGCTGGTGAACGCCAGCGAGCGGTACTACGCCGGCGAGCGCGACCGCGCCCTCCCGCTGGCCCCGCCGAAGCTGGCGTACTGGGACCCGTCGAAGGGCGACGTCCAGCGGCACAACGACTACGTGCACTACGAGCACGACGGTCTGGCCAAGATCCTCCGCAAACCGCTGATCGGCGCGGTCGCGGCCCGGCTCGCGCAGACCGACGAGATCCGGATCTTCCAGTCGACGCTGATCTACAAGCCGCCGATCTCGGGTGAGCCGTCGAACATCGTGCCCTGGCATTTCGACAAGCACTACTGGTCGTCCTCGTCGTCGGACCGGATGCTCACCGCGTTCATCCCGTTCCACGACTGCCCGCCGGAGATGGGCACGATCACGATGGTCGACGGCAGCCACCGCTGGCAGGAGATCGGCTCCGACGACACCGTCGTACGCCACTTCGCCGAGCGGGACCGGTCGCAGCTCGACCAGATGCTGGCCGAGAACGCGGCGTACAACGGCGCCGAGGTGACCAGGGTGCCGATCACGATCCCGCGCGGTCACATGAACTTCCACCACTGCCGCACGTACCACGGCAGCGGCGCCAACGTCAGCGACCGCCCGCGCCGGGCGATCTCCCTGCACCTGCAGGACGGCGCCAACAGGTACCGCGAGTTCCCGCTCAGCGACGGAACTCTTGCCGCCTACAACCACGACGTCCTGGTACGCCGGACACCCAACGGCCACCCGGACTACGCGGACCCCGACTACTGCCCAACGCTCTGGGCCGACCGCTAGGAGATCAGGACATGTCCCGTTACGACTGGGGTCAGACCCACCCAGGCATCGAGCAGTTGGAGAAGGCCGTCAGCGAGGCCCGCGACAAGGTCGTCCAGCACCCGCTGTACGCCAACCTCGACACGCACGAGGCACTCGTCACCTTCATGGAGCACCATGTCTTCGCCGTCTGGGACTTCATGTCGCTGCTCAAGTCACTGCAGCGCGAACTCACCTGCGTCACCGTGCCGTGGATCCCGACCTCGCACAGCAGCAGCCGGCGGCTGATCAACGACATCGTGATGGTCGAGGAGAGTGACGAACTCGGCGACGGGTTCATCAGCCACTTCGAGCTGTACGTGAACGGCATGGTCGAGGCCGGCGCGGACACCTCGGCGATCAACCACTTGATCGACCTGCTGCGCGGCGGCGGTTCGGTGGTCGACTCGCTGAAGGCTGCCGACGTACCGCAGGCGTCGATCGACTTCGCCGGGACGACGTGGGACATCATTGAGAACGCGCCGATCCATTGCCAGGCGGCGGCGTTCGCGTTCGGGCGGGAGGACCTGATCCCGGACATGTTCCAGCAGGTCGTCGCGGTGAACGAGCGGTCGAACCGCCTCAACACCTTCGTCGACTATCTGGAGCGGCACATCGAGGTGGACGGCGAGCAGCACACCCCGATGGCGATGCAGATGGTCACCGACCTGTGCGGTGACGACCAGGCCAAGTGGGACGCCTGCGCGGACACCATCAACAACGCCCTTGCCGCCCGCGCCCGCCTGTGGGACGCGATCCTCGCGGCTGTGAAGGCCTGACCACATGAGCACCGTCGATCTCTACCGGACCGTGCGGCTGATCCGCAGGTTCGAGGAACGGGCGATCGAGTTCGTGCGGTCCGGGGAGATCGTCGGTGGCATCCATCCGTACGTCGGCCAGGAGGCGATCGCCGCGGCCGTCTGCGCGGCGTTGACCCCGGCCGACGTGATCACCAGCACGCACCGCGGACACGGCCACGTGCTGGCTCGCGGTGTCGACCCCGGCCGGTTGCTGGCCGAGCTGATGGGGCGGGAGACCGGGCTGAACAAAGGTCGTGGCGGCTCGATGCACGCGGCGGACTTCAGCCTCGGCATCCTTGGCGCGAACGCGATCGTCGGGGCGGCCGGGTCCATCGCGACCGGTGCTGCCTGGGCGCACCGGCGGCAAGGGCGGGACACGGTCGCGGTCACATTCTTCGGCGACGGCGCGATGAACGAAGGGATGTTGCTGGAGGCCTTCAATCTGGCTGCGCTCTGGCGGATTCCGGTGATCTTCGTGTGCGAGAACAACGGCTACGCGACCACGATGCCGGTCGAGTCGGCGGTGGCGGGCAGCATCACGGGTCGCGCGCGGGCGTTCGGCATGCCGGCGTTCACCATCGACGGACAGGACCCGGAGACGGTGCTCAAGGCAACTACTGCGGCCGTCGCGCGGGCTCGGTCCGGCAAGGGGCCGATGTTCCTGGAGTGCCTCACCTATCGCTTCGACGCACACCACACCTTCGAGCATCGCGCCCGGCTCGACTACCGCTCGGCCGATCAGCTCGCGTCCGGCCGGTCGCGGGATCCGGTCGAGATCCAGGGCGCCCGGCTGTCCGAAGGCGAGCGGGCCGAGGTCGACGCGCAGATCGAAGCGCTGCTCGACGCGGCGACCGAGTTCGCGCTGGGCAGTCCGCATCCGGATCCGGCCGACGCGCTCAAGTACCTGTACGCGGTGATGCCCTGATGCCGAAGCTCTCCTACCTGAAAGCGATGAACCGAGCCCTCGCCGACTCCCTCGACACCGATCCGTCGGTGTTCCTGCTCGGCGAGGACATCCGGGTCGCCGCGTCGAACCTGACCGCGGGACTGTTGTCCCGCTTCGGCCCGGACCGCGTGCTCGACACCCCGCTGTCGGAGCAAGCGTTCACGAACTTCGCGACTGGTGCCGCGCTGGCCGGGATGCGCCCGGTGATCGAGTTCCAGATCCCGTCGCTGTTGTTCCTGGTCTTCGAGCAGATCGCGAACCAGGCGCACAAGTTCTCCCTGATGACCGGCGGCCAGTGCAAAGTCCCCGTGACGTACGTCGTCACCGGGTCAGGCTCCCGGACCGGCTGGGCCGGCCAGCACTCGGATCACCCCTACACACTCCTCGCCCACGTCGGCGTGAAGACCGTCGTCCCAGCGACGCCGACCGACGCCTACGGTCTGCTCGTATCGGCGATCCGAGACGACGACCCGGTCGTGTTCTTCGCTCCATCTGCCGCCCTGGGCGTCCGTGACGACGTCGACTTCACCACGCTGGCACCGATCCCACTCGGTAGTGGGCGAGTGGCGCGGTCCGGAACCGATGTCACGGTGGTCGCCCTCGGCCACCTGGTTCACGATGCGCTGGCGGTCGCGGACGAACTCTCCGGAGTGGGCATCTCCGTCGAGATCTTCGACCCGAGGACCGTCTACCCGCTCGACGTCGACGGCTTGGCCGCGTCGGTCGCGAAGACCCGCCGCCTGGTGGTGATCGACGACTCGAACCGCACCAGCGGATTCGCCGCCGAGATCCTTGCGGTCGCCGCCGAACGCTTAACCCTGGACGCCGCGCCCCGCCGGGTGACCCGCCCGAGCGGCGCCGTCCTGCCGTTCGCACTCGCCCTCGACCGGGCGATCCAGCCCGGGCGGGACCAACTTGTTGCCGCGATCAACGCCGTACTGGAGGACAAATGACTGATGTGTGGCAACAGTTGCCTGAAGCAACCCGTACGGCGCTGGTACGGCGGGGGACAGCCGCGTGGCGCGAGGTGTACGAAGGGGTGGCGACGCACAACAAGGAGTGGCGTCCGCTGCGGCCGCCGATCATGTCTGCGGCGACCTACGACTCGATGACGGGGATATCGGCAACCATCGCTCGGCTGATTCTGGCAGCATGTCAGCGGCGTGCCGGCACTGCGGGAGAGCTGCGCCGGGCGCTCGGGATGCCGGTCGGGTACATCGATCTGCTCGACGAGGACCTGCCGTTGACCGAGGACCTGCTCGGTGGGGTTCGCGCGGACATCCTGCTCAGCGACGGCACGCCGTACGTCGTGGAGGCGAACATCGACAGCGCACTTGGCGGCGCACACGACTCGGACGGCGTCGCTCGTCGGTTCCTCGACGCCTACGCAGGCGACCCGGTGCTGGACGAGCTGGGGCTGGAGGCGCCGGCGTCGGCGGTCGATGCGCGGTACGAGGCCGTGCGGTCGGCGTTGCAGTTGACCGGTGACGACCGGTTGGCGATGGTCTTCACCACGGGTGGGACGTACCCGGGATCGCAGGACGGGCTCGCGATGATCAAGCTGCTCGAATCGTTCAGCGAGCGCGGCCGGGAGCTAGGCCTCGACATGCGGGTGTACCCGGTCGAGTGGCTGACGTTGGACGACGACGGCCGGCTCTGCGTCGACGACGGTCCGATCGACGCCGTACTGCGGATGTTCGTGCCGCAAGGTATGAAGCCGAGCGACGGCTTGGATGCGTTGGGGACTGCGGTCGCGAGCCGGTCGGTGCGGATGTTCACCGCGACCGCGAGCTGGTTGCTGGCGAGCAAGACGATCCTGGCCTGGCTGTGGAGCGACCTCTACGAGTTGGACCCGGCGGACGCGGAGGTCGTCCGCCAGCACGTGCCGCGGACAGAGATTCTGTCGGCGGTCCTGCGTGAGCGGGTCCTCGCCGAGCAGCGCGAGTGGGTGCTCAAGCCGAACGGTTCGTATGGCGGTGTCGGCGTGGTGGTCGGTCCCGAAGTCGATGCGGCAACCTGGGCGAACGCGGTCGAGGAAGCGCTGAGTGAGGGCGGCTACATCGTCCAGCGGCACATCGAGGTCGATCGACTCACCATGCAGTTCGTGCACCTCGAGTCCGAGGAGACCCAGGAGGCAGACGTGCCGTTCTGCGTCGCGCCGTACCTGTTCGCAGGCATACCGGCCGGCGCCTACCTCCGCTTCACGGTCCCGGGCGCCGGTCCGGTGGTCAACGTTGGCCAGGGTGCGCTGACGAGCGGTCTGCTGCTGATGCCTTGAGTCGGCGCCCGATCGCCCGGAGTGTCTCGGCGGTCGCCACGGCATCGCTTCGCGCGTTGCCGTGGCGACCGTCGCTGCTGTAGAGGCTCGGGTCGGTCGACAGCGGGTGGTCGGTGAGCTGGACGTGGATCGTGCCGAGCTGATCGGCCATCGCGGCGGTGCGATCGGAGAGAGTACGCATTCGTTGCCTGAGGCCCGGACGGAGCCAGTCGGCGACGGCCGGGCTGTACGAGATGTCGAACATGCCGAGCGTCATCACGTCCGCGCCGGCGCCCTGCAGCGTGGTGATCATCAGGGTCAGTTCGCGATCGACGCGGTCGGCGTCGTACGTCGCCGGGAACGCATCGTTGCCGCCGCCAACGACCAGTGCGAGATCGGCGCCAAAGGCAAGAGCCGGCTCGAGCTGAGTGGCGAGGATCTCGCGGGTACGCAGTCCGCTGACGCCGAGGTTGAGGTAGGCGAGATCGGGACGTACGGCGCGGAGCTCGGCGGCGATGCGGTCCGCCCACTGGAGTTCGCTGTAGCCGTCGACCGGCTCGCACAGTCCCTGCGCGACGCTGTCGCCCAGGACGACGAACCTCCGCCACGGATGGTCTGCGAGGAGCTCGAGGCTCTCGCCGGGGCGGAGGCAGTAGGGGTCAGTGGCTTCGTTCATGTTGCCTCCACTGTGCTTGGTGCGTCGAGAACCTTCCCAGGGCCACGACGGACCAAGGGGAACACACTGACGACCAGGCAGGCAATGCCGGACCAGATCAAGGCCTGGGTCAGTCCGAGTGCGCTGACCAACTCACCCGCGAGCAGCGCACCCAGGGGAAGACCGGCGAAGGACGTCGCTGCCACCAAACCGATGACGCGGGCCTGCAGCTGCTTCGGGACGTGTTCATAGAGGGCGGCGCCGAAGACCGGGTTGATCGCGGCGATCCCGATGCCCGAGAGGAAGGTGACCACCATGACGAGGGCCAGGTTGTCGCTCAGGCCGAGTACGAGCAGCCGGGGACTGCCGCCCACGAAGGCTCCGATGGCGAAGGTCAGATAGCGCGGCACCTTGGTGGCGAGTATGGCGAACGTGATGCTGCCGAGCAGTGCACCGGCGGAGAATGCGCCGAGCGTGAGACCGAGACCGGCGGGCGAGCCGAGTTCGTCGCGGACCCAGACCGGGATGAAGACCGCCGTACTCGCGCTGGCGAAGATGTTGATCGTGAACGTGGTGATCAGCATCGTCGCGAGCAGTTCGTCCCGGCGTACGAACGAGAACCCTTCGGCCAGCGAGCGGAAGTACTTGTCGCGGCGGGTGTCCGCGACGACCTCGGGCGGGCGGACGAAGGCGGCGACCAGGACACCGCAGATCACGAAGGTCACCGCGTCGATCCACAGCACGCTGGCGGCGTCGGTCCAGAAGATCAGCAGACCGCCGAGCGGTGCGCCGAGCAGGGTCGCGCCGCGGGCGAGGGCTTCGTGCAGAGACGTGATGCGGATCAGTTCGACGTTGGCTGCCTCGGCCATTGGACGTACCAACAGATCCTTGGCGCGGTCGGCGGCACCGCGGAGTGCACCGGCGACGGCGACGAGGACCAGCAGGGCGGCGAAGCCGAGGCCGGTGGTGGCCGCGATCGCCGCCACCGCGACGGCGCTCGAGAGGTTCGCGAGGATCGACGTACGACGAGGTCCGAGGGTGTCGATGATCGGGCCGGCCATGATGCTCGCGATGATGTACGGCACCAGCTCGACCGCGGCGACGAGACCCATCCGGGCGGCGCTTCCGGTGGTGACGAGCACCAGCCACGGGATCGCGACCATGGTGATCCGGCTGCCGACCGCGGACAGTACGTCCGCGACGAACAGGATGACGAGACCGCGTCTGGGTGTCATGGCTGCGGGTGCAGTTCGGCGTAGAGTTTGCGGAGGGCAACTTTGTCGACCTTCGCGATCTTGGTCAGCGGCAGCTCGTCGACGAAGTCGATCGTCTCCGGTGACCACATCTCGTTCAGCGTGTCGGTCACCAGCGCTTGTAACTCCTCAGCCGACACCTGCGAACGTGCGACCACGAACGCATGCACGGCCTCGCCTACGACCGCGTCGGGGACGCCGATCACCGCCGCGGTGCTGACCGACGGGTGAGTGCTCAACGCATCTTCGATCGGGCGGGAGAAGATCGCCCAGTTGCGGCGGGTGGTGACGATCATGTCGTGCACGCGATCGACCAGGAACAGATAGCCCTCCTCGTCGAGGTAGCCGACGTCTCGCGTGCGGAGCCAACCGTCGACGAGGGTCTCCGCGGTGAGCTCGGGCTGGTTCAGGTAACCGGCGAAGACCAGATTGCTCTGCACCCACACCTCACCGGTCTGCCCCGGTGGCAGCATCTTCCCGTCGTCGTCGCGGATCTCGATCCGGACATCGCCGTACGGCATCCCCGCCGACGCGAGGCGCATATCCTCGGTCAGCCCGGGTTGCGCCGTCACCACGACGCACTCGCTCAGCCCGTACACGATCCGCAGTACCGGACCGAAGCGTGCGATCCCCTGCCGCAACCTCGCCGGCGTCGCCGGACCGGCGCCGACGTTGAACATGAACAGGCTGCTGCAATCGACCTCTGCGCCACCCTGGTAATCAAGCAATTCATAGAGCATCGGCGGCGTCACGTACGTCGACGTGATCCGCTCGGTCGGCACGATCCGGTAGAACTCGTCCGGCGACCACGTGTCGGTGAGGAACAGCACGCCACCGGTGAACAGGTTGAAGAACGTGGTGATCTGCCCGCTCGCCAGCCACAGCGGTGACCCCGAGTAGTGCCGGAGCATAGGGAACCCCTGTGCGACAAAGGCCGCGGCCAGCTCGAGGATCTGTTCGTAGAACGCCTGCGTGTGATGCACGAGCTTCGGATCGCCGGTCGTCCCGCTGGTCTGCAACACCGAGTCCGGTGCGGGCGTCGCGCCGATCTCGTACGGCGTCGACGTGTCGAGCTCGGCGATCCGGTACGCCGGCATCGGCGCGAGCGAGTCCGCCAACGCCTGGCCGAGCTCGCTCGCATCGTCGTACACGAACAGGTCGGCGTCGGCCAGCGCCGCGAAGCGATCGATCTCGCGGCGGGAGGTGATCGGCGCGCTCCACAACACCCGGCAACCGTGCAGGTGCAGGGCTAGTTGGAGCGCCGGGGCGTCGAAGCAGTTCGCCGCCATCACCAGGACCTTGCCGCCCGGACGGACGCCGGCATCGCGAAAGGCGGCGGCAAAACGCAGTACGTCGGCGATCAATTCACCGTACGTCGCGGTTCGGTCACCGCGTGCTAACGCGGGGCGTTCAGAGAATTCCTGGAACAGCTGCAGGACCTGGCCCACGTAATTGGTACTGTTTCCGGGCAGGACGAATTCAGGCGGCATTTTCGTCTGGTTCCCCTCAGGCTCCGGCCACCCCCAGCCGTCCCTTCTGACTCTACTCGATCGGCGACCTGCGCGGTGTGAAGGAATACCCCTGCGATTCGGGGTCGGAACCGGTCCGCTAACCCCTGCGCGAAGACCGGAAGAAATGCATTCTGATTCATTGACCGGATTCCTTCTGGCGTATTACGTTCCGTCCGCATCCATTCCGCCTGGAGGTCAGTTCATGTCCATTTCCAGCAGTTGGCGCGCGGTTGCGGTCACCGCGGCCCTCACTCTCGCCGGATCGAGCCTGGCCGGCTCGAGTCTGAGCGGCCACAACGACGCCGAGTGGGTCGGTACGTGGGCGACCGCGGTCACCCACGGCGACGCCACCGGCTCGACCAACCTCGGGCTGACCGACCAGAGCGTCCGGTTGAACATCCGCCCGACCGTCGGCGGCAACCGGATCCGGGTCCGGCTGTCGAACATCTACGGCGAGAAGACCGTGACGGTCGCGGCCGCAACCGTTGCCAAGCCCAACAAGGCGACGCCGGAACTGTCGGACATCGACCCGGCAACCCTGCGCACGTTGACGTTCAACGGATCGGGTAGCGCGTCGATGGTCAAGGGCAGCGAGTTGCTGAGCGACCCGGTCAACCTGCGGATCGGCACCCTCGACGACCTTGTTGTCAGCCTGTACTTCCAGGACAACACCGGCCCGACGACGTTCCACGGTTCGTCGATCCAGGACAACTTCGTCGGCACCGGCAACCGGGTCAGCGACCCGACCGGCGTGAACTACCCGACGACGCGTCGCTGCTGCTGGTTCTTCCTGTCCGGCGTCGACGTCCAGACCGACGACTCGGCCGGCTCGATCGTCGTACTCGGCGACTCGATCAGCGACGGCACCAACAGCACGCCGAACGCCAACAACCGTTGGCCGGACCAGCTCGCCGAGCGACTGGCCGCATCGGCCGGACACAAGCCGCTCCCGAGCGTGCTGAACGCGGGTCTGGCCGGCAGCCGGCTCAACCACGAGGGCACCGAACCGTCCGACAACGGGGCGTTCCCCGGCTTCGGCGAGGTCGGCGTGAACTCGCTGGCCCGGTTGAACGAGGACGTGTTCGCGCAGACCGGCGTACGCACCGTCATCACCGAGCTCGGCATCAACGACATCTGGATGTCCGACGACTCGGCCGCCGAGATCATCGGCGCGTTGCGACAGGTCAACGCGCAGGCCAAGGAGCGCGGCATCCGCAGCCTGGTCACGACGATCACGCCGTTCGAAGGGCTCTCCGGCACGGACAGCTGGACGCCGGCCAAGGAGGCCACCCGGCAGGCGGTGAACAGCTACCTGCGATCGAGCCACGAGTTCGACGGCGTGCTCGACTTCGACAAGGTCGTGCGCGACCCGGCAGCGCCGTCGAAGCTGCGTGCGGACATCGACTCGGGTGACCACATCCACCCGAACGACGCCGGCTACCAGCTGATGGCGGCCTCGGTCCCGCTGAACCTGGTGCGTTGACATGGCTGCTCGGAGTGCGAACGAGATTCTCGCCGCCCTCGGCTCCGAGCAGGGCCGTCGCGATCCGATGCCGCTCTTCGCGGAGCTGCATCGGATCGGTCCGGTCTGCCGCCTCGAGCCGGGCACCTCGCCGTACGCCGTCGTCGTGAACGGGTACGACGCGGCGCAGGAAGCCTTGAAGGACACGCGATTCCACCGGCTGCTGACGGCCGACCCCGACCCTCGCGACTCGGTACTGCGCCGACTCGGCGGGTCGATGATGTTCAAGAACGAGCCGGAGCATCTGCGGATGCGCAAGGTGTTCCAGGCGGTACTGACGCCGCGCCGGCTGACCGGATTCGAACCGGTCGTGGAGGCGTTGGCGACCGAGCTGCTCGACGACCTGGGGAAGGCCGGGCGGGACGGTCAGGTAATCGACTTCGTCGACTTCGCGTACCGCTTGCCGATCACGGTCATCGGTACGTTCCTCGGCATCCCGCGATCGGACCTGGGCTGGTTCCGGGACCGGACCAAGGCCATCGACGATTACCTCGACCTCGGTGGCAAGGCGCCGGAGCGATTGGCTGCGGCGAACCAGGCCGCGGACGAGCTGAACGACTACTACGCGCGGATGCTCGCCGACCGACGGGTCCAACCGCGTGACGATCTGGTCAGTTCGCTGGTGGACTCGGAGCTTGCCGAACAGGAGCTGATCGACAACCTGCTCGTGCTGGTCAACGCCAGCTTCGTGACGACGATGAACCTGCTCACGAACGGACTCGAGCTGCTGCTCGCCCAGCCGCAGTTGGTCGATGCCCTGCGCAACGAACCGGCCAGGGCGGCCGACTGCGTCGAAGAGATCCTGCGGCACCAGAGCTCGGTCCAGCTGATCAGCCGGAAGGCGTCGGTCGATCTCGAACTGGGCGGCGAGACGATCGCCGAGGGCAGTTTGGTGCTGATCCTGCCGGGCGCCGCTAACCGGGATCCGGCCAAGCATCCGGACGCCGACACGTTCGATCCGGACCGGGTGGATCTGCAGCACCTGTCCTTCGGTGCGGGTCCGTTCTACTGCGTCGGCGCGGGGCTTGCCCGGATGGAAGGGCGGGCGGCGTTCGGTCAGTTGTTCCAGCGATTCCCGCAGGTCGAGCTGGCGGGGGAGCCGGTTCGCAGTCACAGCCTGCTGCTGCGTGGACATGCGTCCATGCCGATCCGATTGGGGTGAACCGATGCCGTTGGACCCGCAGGTCGAGGCGATGCGCGCCGAACGCGAGGCGAACGACGTACCGCAGCTGTACACCCAGACCCTGGCTGAGGCCCGGGAGGCGGACCTGGCCTCGATCCGGGCCGCAGGTGGTGAGGTCGAGCCGGTTCATCACGTCGAGGACATCACGACCGACGCCGGCCTGCCGCTACGGGTCTATCGCCCCGACCTGACGGGTCCGCTGCCGACGCTGGTGTACTTCTTCGGCGGCGGGTGGACGCTCGGCAGCATCGACACTGCCGACGGCATCAGTCGCAAGCTGGCGAACGCCGTACCGTGCCAGGTCATCACCGTCGGTTATCGGCTGGCGCCCGAACACCCGTTCCCCACCGCGGTTCACGACTGCTACGAAGCGGTCAAGTGGATCGCCGCGCACGACTCGTCGCGCCTCGTCGTCGGCGGCGACAGTGCCGGTGCCAACCTTGCCGCGGCCGTCACCTTGCTTGCCCGCGACAACAACGGTCCTGCGATCTCGGGACAGTTGCTCGTGTACCCGAACACGCTCTACGGCTCCGACACGATCTCGATGCGCACCGGCACCGACCCGTACCTCTTCAACAACACATCGGTGAACTGGTACTGGAAGCACTACCTCAAGGACCCCGCAGACGGCACCAATCCACTGGCCTCACCTTTGCTCGCGGAGTCGCACGCGAACCTCCCGCCCGCGTTGGTGATCACCGCCGAGTACGACCCGCTGCGCGACGAGGGCGAGTACTACGCCGAGAAGCTCCACGCTGCCGGCGTACCAACCACCCTCAGCCGGTACGACGGTATGGTCCACGGCTTCTTCGCGATGTCCGGGATCCTCGACGGAGGCAAGAAGGCGATGAGCGAGGCGTCGACCTGGTTGGGCAGGATCTTCACGGATGGCTGAGTCACTCGCCGACTACGAACCGCTCGCCCGCGACGTTCTCCCCGCGGCTGTGTACGACTTCGTTGCCGGCGGCAGCGGTCTTGAGCAGACGGTGGGCCTCAACCGCGCCGCCTTCTTCGCGATCACGCTGACCCCTCGCATCCTGACCGGCCTGGCAAAGCCGAACCCGTCCTGGATGGTTCTCGGCACGCGGTGGGAGCTTCCGATCGCGGTTGCTCCGATGGCATACCAGAAGCTCCTGCACCCCGAGGGCGAGCTGCACCTCGCGGCAGCGGCCTCGCGCGCGGGCATTCCGTACACCATCAGCACGCTGAGCAGCGTCCCGCTCGAGAAGATCGCTGGTGTCGCGCCGTCCTGGTTCCAGCTCTATTGGCTGCGGGACCGCCGGGTCGTGACCAGCTTGGTCGAGCGGGCGGTGGACGCCGGTTGCGGCGCGTTGATGGTGACGGTCGACGTGCCGGTGATGGGTCGGCGATTGCGGGACATTCGCAACCAGTTCGCGCTCCCGCCGGACATCGCGCCGGAGAACCTTGTCGACAAAGTGACAGAAGCGCACGACGCGGTGCCGGGGGTGTCGGCGGTGGCCGCGCACACCGCGTCCGTCTTCGAGCCCGCCGTGTCGTGGCGGGACCTGGAGTGGTTGCGGTCGCTGTGTCCGATTCCCCTCGTGATCAAGGGGATTCTGGATCCGCGAGACGCTCGTCGAGCGGTTGAGATAGGTGCCGACGGCGTTGTGGTGTCGAATCATGGAGGTCGCCAGCTGGACGGGGCGATCGCGTCGATCGATGCCTTGGGTCCGGTTGTCGATGCGGTCGGCAAGGATTGCGTGGTGTTGCTGGACAGCGGCGTACGGAGCGGTCTGGACGTACTGAAGGCGGTCGCGTCGGGTGCTTCCGGCGTACTCGTGGGGCGACCGTTGCTGTGGGCCCTTGCTGTGGACGCCGTGGATGAGGCGCTGGCGTTGCTCGGGCGGGAGGTGCGGGACGCGATGCTGCTGGCGGGGTGCGCGGATCTGGCCGCCGTGCGGGAACTGAGCGTGGGGAGAGCGACATGGCCGATCTGGAGTTGAGTGATCTGCACGGTTCGCTCACCGACCGGGCGCTGAACTCGATGAACTTCCTCAACGAGGTCTCGCACCACTACCCGGAGGCGATCTCGCTCGCCGCGGGTCGGCCGACCGAGGAGTTCTTCGCGCTCGAGGATCTGCATCGGTACCTCGACCTGTTCGCGCAGTACCTGCGGGACCAGGGGTACGACGAGGCCGCGGTGCGGCGGACGATCTTCCAGTACGGGCGGACGAAGGGGATCATCCAGGACCTGGTCGCCCGTAACCTCGCGATCGACGAAGACATCCACGTCGATCCGGAGGCGATCGTCGTTACGGTCGGCTGCCAGGAGGCGATGGTCCTCACGTTGCGCGCCCTCCGTGCCGGCCATGAGGACGTGCTGCTCGCGATCTCCCCGACGTACGTCGGCATCACCGGCGCGGCCCGGCTCGTCGACCTGCCCGTTGTACCGGTGGGGGAGGGGGACGATCTCGCGACCGTGCTGAAGTCGGTCCGTGCGGAGGGGCGGCGGCCGCGGGCGTGCTATGTGATGCCGGACTTCGCCAATCCGTCCGGGCTGAGCATGGACTTGTCGGCCCGCCGCCGGCTGCTCGAGCTGGCCGCTGGGGAGAACCTCCTGCTCCTAGAGGACAACCCGTACGGGCTGTTCCCGGCGGAGGGTCATGAGCGCATCCCTACGTTGAAGTCGCTCGACATGTCCCGACGAGTCATCTACCTCGGCTCGTTTGCGAAGACCGGTCTGCCGGGCGCGCGGGTCGGGTATGTCGTCGCGGATCAGACGGTTGGCGCGGGTGTGCTCGCTGATGAGCTCTCCAAGCTGAAGAGCATGTTGACGGTGAACACCTCGCCGGTTGCGCAGGCGGTCGTCGGCGGCAAGCTGCTGGCCAACGACTGCAGCCTCGTCGCGGCCAACCGACGGGAGCGGGCGGTCTACGCGGCCAACCTCCAGGCGATCACCGACGGCCTGGCCACCCGCTTCCCGAACGGCGAAATCACCTGGACCGTCCCCGCCGGCGGCTTCTTCGTCGTCGTCACCGTCCCGTTCCCGGTCGACGACACCCTCCTGGAGAAGTCGGCCCACGAGTACGGCGTCCTGTGGACCCCGATGAGCCACTTCTACGACGGCGACACCCCGATCAACGCCCTCCGCCTGTCCTGCAGCGCAGTCACCCTGCCCCAGATCGACGCCGCCCTGAACCGGCTCGCCGCCTTCATCACCGACCAACTGGTCCTCTCGGACGGCACATAACTGGATCTGTAACGGAGACCGGTATCTCTCTAGCGTAAGTCCCATGACCACCACCTACGACCTCCCCACCCACCCGCTCCCCGCGGCCGCGTCGCCCGCCGGGTCCGCGCTTGTGGCGGGCTCCGCACCTGCGGCGTCCTCCTCCCCCGCGGGGGAGCGGTTGCTGACCGGTCAGTTCGGGCGTCTGTTGGTGATGGTGTTTGGTTCAGGCTTGAGCATGTATCTGCTGACTTCGGTCGTCCCGCTCTACCTGGCTGCGAACGGCTCCGGTGGCGTGGGTGCCGGGCTGTCGACCGCCGCGATGATGTTCTCCGCAGTGGCTGTCGAGGTGCTCGTGCCGCGGATGTTGGCTCGGTGGGGATATCGGGTCGTCCTCGGACTTGGGCTCGTGCTTCTCGGCGCGCCTTCGCTGGTCCTGCTCACCTCCGCAGCGCTGCCGCTCGTGCTCGCCGTTTGTATCGTCCGCGGTGCCGGCCTCGCGATCCTGGTCGTCGGTGCGGTCGCGCTTGTCGCTGACCTCACCCCGTCGACCCGGCGCGGCGAGGCGCTCGGTGTGTACGGCGTGGCCGTCGGCGTACCTGCGGTGATCGGCCTCCCGCTCGGCGTCTACCTGATCAACGTGATCGGCTTCGGCGCACTGTTCATCCTCGCCGCAATCGCCTCGCTGGCCGGCCTCCTCGCCCTGGTCGGTCTCCCCGCAAACGTGAACGCCGAAGAAGAGCAGCACGTAAAGGTCCTCGGCGGAGTACGACGCAGCGGCCTCCTCACCCCGACCCTGATCTTCGCTGCGGTGACTGTTGCCGCAGGCATCAGCGTCACCTTCCTGCCGCTAGCGGTTGCCAGCGACAAGCAGTCACTCATCGCCACAGCCCTTCTCCTACAGGCGATCGCCGCACCCATCGCCCGCTGGCTAGCCGGTCGCTACGCCGACCGGGTCGGCCCCGCGAAGCTGCTCGCCCCCGCTCTGATCCTCGCTGCAGTCGGCGCCGGATCCCTCGTCTTCCTCCCGAGCGCCGTCGCGATCCTGATCGGCTCGACCTGCTTCGGCATCGGCTTCGGCGCCGCGCAGAACCTCACCCTGACCCTGATGTACAACCGCGTCGACCGCTCCCGCTACGGCCAGGTCAGCGCGCTCTGGAACCTCGCGTACGACGGCGGCTGGGGCGCCGGCGCGCTGATCTTCGGCGCGGTCGTGGGCGGCGTCGGCTTCTCGGTCGCGTTCGCGTTGACCGCCGCAGTCGTCGCGGTAGCCGTCGTACCGGCGCTTAGAGCTTCCGCAGCCTGACCCAGCGGACCGCGTGGTCAGGGCCCTTACGGAGGACCAGGGTCGCGCGAGAGCGGGTCGGGAGGATGTTCTCGCGCAGGTTCGGGCCGTTGATGCCGTCCCAGAGCGACTCCGCCTTCTTGATCGCTTCCTGGCGGCTCAGCTCGCCGTACCGGACGAAGTACGACTCGGGGTTGCGGAACGCCGTCTCCCAGAGTTTGAGGAAGCGCGCCACGTACCAGGAGCGGACGTCGTCGGCGGCGGCATCGACGTACACCGAGAAGTCGAAGAAGTCGCTGACCGCGAGACCGCTCTTCCCGTCCGCGTGCCGGGGCGCCGGCTGCAGGACGTTGAGCCCCTCGAGCAGCAGAATGTCTGGCTGCTCGACGGTGGTGCGTACGCCGGGCATGCGGTCGTAGTGGAGGTGCGAGTAGACCGGCGCCTCGACCGCGTCCATGCCCGACTTGACCTCGACCACGAAGCGCAGCAGCGCCTTGCGGTCGTACGACTCCGGGAATCCCTTGCGCTGCATCAGATTCCGCCGCTCGAGCTCGGCGTTCGGCCAGAGGAAGCCGTCGGTGGTGACCAGCGCGACCCGCGGGTGCTCGGGCCAGCGGGCCAGCAGTTCGCGCAGCAGACGCGCGGTCGTGGACTTGCCGACGGCAACCGATCCGCCGATGCCGATCACGAACGGGGTGCGGGTCGCGGCCGGTTTGCCGAGGAAGCTCTCGGTGTCGGCGTGCAGCGCGCGGGCGTGCCGGACGTACAGCGAGAGGATCCGCGACAGCGGCAGGTACACCTCGCGGACCTCGTCCATGTCGATCTCGTCGCCGAGACCGCGCAGCCGCTCGACCTCGTCCGCCGTCAGCGGGGAGACCGTGGTCTCGGCCAGTTGCGCCCAGGTGGCCCGGTCGAGCTCGGTGTAGGGAGTCACCTCCCGCGACGGCTGCAGCATGTGGCCCATTCTTCCCACCGGCACGGAATGCACCCACATCGGGCCGACGTGGGCTTTGTCTCAACCGCGGTACGGGTTCGAAACTTTCGGTGACCGCCTGGTGTGGAATGATCACCGACCGATGACCGACGACTCCGCCTGGCTCGGTACGCAGCGGCTCCCCGAGGTGACTGTCCATGCCTCCGGGGCGCTGGCTCAGACGATCCGTGCCGAGCTCCGGCAGACGCGCCGCGTTCCCGCCGACGTACAAGTTGCCGTGTGCACCATGACGCGTGTCCGTGAGACCCCGTTGTGGCGCGAGGTCGAGGCCGCCGTACCTGAGCACGGTCTGGGCGTCGAAGGGTTCGTGGTGGTACGACGCGGCAACGATCTCGTCGTTGCGGCCGAGGGCGGACACGGACTGCTCTACGGCTACTTCTACCTGCTCCGGTACTTCGAGTGGATGACCGGCGACTTCACCGTCGTCGAGCAGCCGGCCGTACCGATCCGGATGCTGGACCACTGGGATCAGCTGTCCGGTGTGGTCGAACGCGGGTACTCAGGTCGCTCGATATTCTTCCGCGACGGCAGCGTGGTGCCCGATCTCACCAGGGTCCGTGCGTACGCGCGCCTGCTGGCGTCGATCGGGATCAACGCGGTCGGACTCGCCAACGCCGACCTGCCCGAGGTGGCTCGCCTGGCGGGCGTGTTCCGCGAGTACGGGATCGCGGTCAGCCTCTCGGTCGAGTTCACCGACGACCCGTTCGACGAGCGGGTGGCTCGCTGGTGGTCGGCCACGATCAGTCGCGTGTACGACGCCGTACCGGACTTCGGCGGGCTCGTGGTGCGGGCGGGCCGCGATCCCGAGGGCGCGAACCTGCTCGCGCGGGCGGTCGCGCCGTACGGCGGGACGGTCTTCTGGCGGTACGCCGGCGAGCAGAAGCATGATTGGCGTGATCGCAGCACGGATCGCGCGCGGGCCGCGTACGACCAGTTGATCCCGCTCGACGGGCGCTTCGAGGAGAACGTCGTACTGCAGGTCAAGCACGGACCGACGGACTTCCAGGTCCGCGAGCCGGTGTCGCCGCTGCTCGGCGAGCTGCAGGAGACCGTGTTCGCGCTCGAGCTGCAGGTGACGCAGGAGTACTCCGGCCAGCAGCAGGACCTCTGCTACCTCGCGCCATGGTGGCGAGAGATCCTGCAGTTTGACACCTCTGGTGGCGGCGGTACGACGGTTGCCGACCGCATCGGCGCGATCGTTGCCGTCTCCAACGTTGGCGACGACCCCAATTGGACCGGCCACAAACTTGCCCAGAGCAACCTCTACGCGTTCGGCCGGCTGGCGTGGGAGCCGCATGCGGATCCGGTCAGCCTGCTGCACGAGTGGGCCGCGGCAACGTTCGCAATGGACGACCGGACGCGGAGCGAGCTGGTCACAATCATGTCCGGTTCGTGGCGGACGTACGAGCGCTACACCGCGCCGCTGGGCGTCGGGTTCATGGTCACGCCGGAAACGCATTACGGGCCGAGCGTCAACGGATACGAGTACTCCGCGCGGGGGACCTATCACTTCGCGGATCGATACGGCGTCGGCGTCGATCGGACCGTGAAGACCGGGTCAGGCTTCACCGGGCAGTACCCGGAGCCGCTCGCCGGCACGTACGAAGACCTCACCACCTGTCCCGACGAACTGCTGCTGTTCTTCCATCACGTTGCCTATGACCACGTACTGCACAACGGCAGCACGGTGTTGCAGCACATCTACGACACCCACTTCCAGGGGTACGCCGAGGTGGAGGCGATGGTGGCGCGCTGGCGGGTGATCGCCGAGCGGTTCGAACCCGTCGTACGGGAGAACATCACGGCCCGGTTCGAGGCGCAGTTGGCGAACGCGCGGGAGTGGCGTGACCAGGTCAACACGTTCTTCTACCGGCTCAGCGGCGTACCGGATACCCACGGCCGCACGATCCACCGCTAAGCTGGCTCGAAAGTTTCGAGCCAGGGGGTGTGGTGAGCGAGCGACCGACCATTGCGAAAATTGCGGAAGAGGCCGGCGTGTCGGTGCCGACCGTCTCCAAGGTGCTCAACGGCCGCGCGGATGTAGCCGAGGCGACCCGAGCCCGGATCGAGAGCCTGATCCAGGAGTACGGCTACCGACGCCGGAGCCCGGGGACGGCGGCCAGCCCGATGATCGACCTGGTGTTCAACCAGCTCGGCGGCGAATGGGCGATGGAGCTGATCCGCGGCGTCGAGGAGGTCGCTCGCGCCGAGGGTGTCGAGCTCGTGCTGTCGGAGTGCGGTGGTGCGCTGCGGCCGCGCCAGCAATGGATCGAATCGGTGCTGAACCGGCGGCCGCTCGGCGTGATCATGGTGTTCTCCGACCTCGACGCGGACCAGCGCGCGCAGTTGGAGGCGCGAGGGATCCCGTTCGTGGTCGTCGATCCGGTCGGGGACGTGGGTGACGACGTACCGTCGATCGGCTCGGCGAACTGGAGCGGCGGCCGGATGGCCACGGCCCATCTCCGCACACTCGGCCACACCCGGATCGCGATGATCGGCGGACCGATCGAGACGCTCTGCTCGCGGCAGCGCGTGGACGGCTACACGGACGCTCTGCGGTCGACCGGTGTGGAGGTCGACCCGTCGTTGATCCGGTACGGCAACTTCGAGGTCGGCGGCGCGTACCGCGAGGCGCTCGCGCTGCTGCGGCTGCCCGATCGACCGACCGCGATCTTCGCCGGTAGCGACATGCAGGCGCTCGGCGTCTATCAGGCCGCGCGCGAACTCGGGCTGGAGGTCCCGCGGGACCTGTCCGTCGTCGGGTACGACGATCTCCCGGTCGCCCAGTTCGTCACGCCCGCCCTGACCACCGTCCACCAACCACTCCACCAGATGGCCGAGCTCGCGGCCCGCGTGGTCCTCGACCTGTCCCGCGGCCGGACACCTACCGCGCTCCGCCTGGACCTGGCGGTGGACATGAGAGTCCGCGACTCCACGGCTGAACCCCGGGGTTAGGCTGGCCCGCATGATCGTCGGCGTGGGTATCGATGTGGTCGACGTGGATCGGTTCATGCGGACGTTGGAGCGGACCCCGAATTTGCGGGAGCGGGTGTTCACACCGCTCGAGGCGGTGAAGCCGCCGGCCTCGCTGGCGGCTCGGTTCGCGGCCAAGGAGGCGTTGGCCAAGGCGCTCGGCGCTCCCGCGGGCATGCATTGGCACGACGCCGAAGTACAGACCGACGAGACCGGCCGGCCGTGGCTGGAGATCAGCGGGACCGTGGCGGCGCAGGCGTCGCGGCTCGGCGTACAGAACCTGCACCTGTCGCTCAGCCACGACGCGGGCATCGCCTCGGCCGTGGTGATCCTGGAGGGCTGACCATGCGCAGCGCGCACACCGTCGAGCAGGTCCGCGCCGCCGAGGCCGACCTGATGGCCCGCCTCCCCGAGGGCACGTTGATGCAGCGGGCCGCCACCGGGCTAGCAGTTGCCATCAGCAACTTCCTTGGCAGCACGTACGGCGCCCGCGTCGTCCTCCTGATCGGCTCCGGCGACAACGGCGGCGACGCGCTGTACGCCGGCGCCCGACTCGCACGCCGCGGCGCCCAGGTCACCGCTGTACTGCTGTCCGACAAGGCGCATGCCGAGGGCCTCGAGGCGCTCAAGATGTGCGGCGGTCGCGTCGGCTCGGTCGAGGACATCCGGGGCGCCGACGTCGTGATCGACGGCATCGTGGGTATCGGCGGGCGGCCCGGTCTCCGCCCGGACGCTCTCGCGGCGGTCCAGCTGGCCGAGCAGTTCGACGTACCGATTGTTGCCGTCGACACCCCGTCCGGCGTCGACGTCGACACCGGCGAGACCCCCGAGCCGCACGTCAACGCAGCCCTCACCGTCACCTTCGGCACCCACAAGATCTGCCACTTCATCGACCCCGCCGCCACCGCCTGCGGCCCGGTCCACCTCGTCGAGATCGGCCTCGACCTCCCGCCCGCCGAGGTCGAGTCCCTCCAGGCCGCCGACATCCGCCACCTGTACCCGGTCCCGCACGGCGAGTCCGACAAGTACTCCCGCGGCGTACTCGGCCTGATGGTCGGCTCAACGCAGTACCCAGGCGCCGCCGTCATCGCCACCGCCGGCGCCCTCGGCGGCCCGGTCGGCATGGTCCGGTACGTCGGCCCCGACCCCGTCGCAGAAGCCGTCCGCGCCGCCCATCCCGAGATCGTCGCCGGCAACGGCCGCGTACAGGCCTGGACGATCGGCTCCGGCCTGGGCGACGAACTCGACATCCCCCGCATCCGTGAACTCCTCGACGCCGAGGAGCCGGTCGTCCTCGACGCCGACGGCCTGAAGGCACTCGACGACTCCGGCGACCACGTCGACGTACTGGCCACCCCTCACGCCGGCGAGCTAGCCCGCCTCCTGGACGTGGACCGAGCCACCGTCGAGGCCGAACGCCTCAAACACGCCCGCCTGGCCGCCGAACGCTACGACGTCACCGTCCTCCTCAAAGGCGCCACCACCGTCATCGCCGCCCCCGACGGCCAAGTCCGCGTCAACTCCAACGCCACCCCCTGGCTAGCCACCGCAGGAGCCGGCGACGTACTCGCCGGCCTCTGCGGCTCCCTCCTGGCCGGCGGCCTCTCTCCACTGGATGCCGCCAGCCTCGGTGCCTACCTTCACGCCGCAGCCGCCAACCTCGCCTCCTCCTCCGGCCCCACCACCGCGATTTCGGTAGCCGCCGCCCTCCCTGAAGCCACGCGCTACCTGCTACGCAGCTGACCTCGGGAACGGCGTTGTTCCAGCGTTGATCGGAGGACCGTCCGTACGAGGGCGTCCAACGGCTGTTCGCCTGGGCGGTCCTCACGGACGGCGGTCAACATCGCGTCGTACGTCGGCGCACCGGCCTCGCGCATCACCCGGTCGAGCGACTCGAGCGCACCGGCGAGTTCTGCCGACGGTTCCGGGACTCCGAACTCGGACCGCCAGGGTGCGCCCGGCCGGAGATCAGCCATCAGCGCCGGGATCCGCTCGGGAGCATGGGCGAGGGTTTCCGCCACCGCCTCCGCCCACCCGGTCAGAATCGTGACGTCGTCGATATCGAGCACCCGCGGCAGCGGAGCCACGACCTCGGTTGGTCTCGAGCCCGCCTCGACGGCGCGAATCTGATGGACGGCGGCCCCGGTGTAATGCGTGCCGGTGTCGACAGGCCGACGGCCATCGACCGTACGCCGGGTCGCCCGCGACCCGCTGGCCGTCAGCAGCACCGCCTGCGCGCCCGGCTCAAGCGGGATCTCGCGGTACTCCTGGTCCGCCTCCTTCATCAGCGCCACGATCGGAGAGGCCTCACGCCCGGGCGGCCGGCTCCGCTGCGCCATGCCGTACGACGTCAGCGTCAGAACACTCGACCCCGGATCGTCGGCGAAGACGCTCGCGTACCGCGCGGCCCAGCGAGAGGCCAGCTGCGGTCCGTCGAGCAATACGGCGAGCACCACGGTCGGTCCCACGGACCGGATGACGTCGGCGATCTCGTCGGTCTCGGCCAGGTCCTGGCACACGAGCGAGACGATCGTGATCTCCTCGCCGACCGACACGAACTGCAGCGACCGCGGCGGTACGGCCATCGTCTCCAACCACTGCACCTGCGGGTGCAGGGCGCCGGCGAGGTGGTACTGCGCGATCTGGTTCGCGTCGAGCGCCCACCGATGGTGCTTGTCCTGGCGGATGTGGAACCACTGCCGGTCAGGGCCGTCGGACGGTCCCGCGGCCTTGCGCAGCCTCGGCTCGACGCCGATATGCACCCCGTTGCGCGGGAGCTGCCCCGGACCTGGTGAGCGTTGCCGAACCCCGGCCGTGAGGTAGCTGACCCCGTGCCGGCTCAGGACAGTCTCGAGCCCCTCGATCTCGGTCTCGTCGATGGCGGCCTCCGGCAGTACGACGACATCGACGTCGTCGACCTCGTCCAACGCAGCGGTGAGGACACGATCCACCAGGTCCAGGTCGAGTCGCTCGGTGGGCGCGAACTCGAAGAATCCGAACGGGTCGCGCTCCTGCCACTGCACCGATCCCTCCACGGCGCGGAAGTCGGACGCGCGGATCCGCAACGGCCACGGCAGCAACAACAAGTTGACGTACTCCGCCCGCGGATCGGTCCCAAGATGCCGGACCGGCATCTTGTGCCAGCTCGCCTCGAGTCCGGCGCCCTGGACGCAGGCGTACCGGGAGAACGCGGTCCGGCCGCTCGGCGGCGTACGAACCTTGGGCAACACCCGTACGCGCCGCGGCGCTACCCGCGCCAGGGATCCCGTCCGGGCCAGCCACTCCCGCGCCCGAGCGCGGTACCTGGCGCCCGGTCCCTCAGCGCGTTCGGTGGCGCGCCCGAGCCCCGCGCACGCCTCGTCGGCCATGGCATGCAACGACAACAGCGCCTGACAGACCCGCCAATCGCGGCCCGCCGCCAGATCGGCCAACGGTACGTCGGCGTGCTTCAGCACGATGGCCCATTCCTCGGCCAGCCCGGCCGGCACAGGGTCGCGAGGATCCTCGACCCATGCGCTCCACTCCCGGCCCGCGGTCACCACGGAATCGGACCAGTCATCGGCGCCGGCCGGCGGCCACTGCGCCCCCGCCGGCGGCGACAGCGCGAAGCGGAAGGCCTCCGTGCGATCGAGCAGCACATTGGTGAGCGCGAACACGTCAGGCGGCCAGTCGAGCAGTTGGTCGGTGCACCCGACACCGCTGATCGCTTCCCACGCCGACGCCAGCGTCAGCTCCTCGCCGCTGTGCCCGGCACCGAGCTGCGTTACGGGTACGTCGTCGCGTTCGTCGTCCAACCCGGAGTACCGCTTCATGATGTCTCCGTGGAATCGAGCCAGCCTGCCAACGGGCGGGCGAAGATCGCCCCGTGATCGTCCGGGCCGATGCGCTCGGAAAGCTCGAACATGTTCCCCCACGGGTCGCGGAAGAAAGCCAGTCGAGCGCTGATGTCGGCCATTTCGAACGGCGGATTGACGACATCGACGCCGCGCTCGCGCAGTACCGCGAGAGTGTCGTCGACCGAATCGACGGACAGGCAGACGTGGTTGAAGCCCGGCGAGGCCAGGCTGGCATCGACATCGGGGAAGATCGTCTGGGCGCGGGCGCCGGGTCCGGCCAGGATCTCGAGGTGGAAGTCGTTCTGTTCGGGCGGCATGACATAGGCGAGCGTCAGGTCGCCGTACGGCCAGATCTGCAGGATCCGCCAGTCCATCGTGTCGACCCAGAACGAACGGGCCGCCTCGAAGTCGGGGTAGCGGATCGCGGCGTGATGGCCGCGCATCGAGGAGAACGGCGAGGAGGTGATGATCGCCGGGGCTGCGGGTAGTGGCATCCGAGAGGTCCTTGAGCAGTGCCGGTCGCACGGTGCGACCGGTCGATATCTCGATTGGAGCCGCCGCGGACCGCCGGCAGAAGGGGATACCTGGTACGCCGCCACCTGGTACTGAGCGAGCCACCTTCGCCCGCGCCACCGGGGTCGATCGACGCCATAATGGTGGACATGCACGGCAGTCGCGAGTTGCGCGACTTTCTCACCTCCAGGCGGGCGTCACTGACGCCGGAGGATGTCGGCCTGCCGCCCTCGCAGACGCACCGCCGGGTCAAGGGACTGCGACGCGAAGAGGTCGCGATCCTGGCCGGGGTCAGCGTCGACTACTACGTGAAACTCGAGCAGGGCCGGGTCGGCAACATCTCGGAACAGGTGCTCGCCTCGATCGAGGACGCGCTGCGGCTGGATGAGCTGGAGCGCCAGCACCTCCGGTCCCTGCTCAGCTCCGACAGCGTCCACCCCCGCCGCCGTCCCCCTCTGGTCAAGGCACGGCCCGCCGCGCTCGCGATGATCAACGCGCTCGATCCGGTGCCGGCGGTGATCCTCGGTCCGCACCTCGAAGTACTCGGTATCAACCACGCCGCCAAGGCGCTCCTCGACGATTTCGACGCGATGCCGATCCGGGAGCGCAACCTCGCGCGCTGGATGTTCCTCGACCCTCGACCGAAGCAGATCTATCTGGACTGGGCGAAGATCGCCGCCGAGACGGTCGCGATCCTGCGGGCCGCGGCGGTCGCCGGTGTCTGCAACGAACGGCTCACCGAGTTGGTCGGTGAGCTGAGTGTGGCCTCGCCGGAGTTCGTCAGGTTCTGGGCCGACTACCGGCTGTTCGAGCACACACACGGCATCAAGCGGTTCTTCCACGAGGCCGTCGGCGAGATGCAGCTCAACTACCAGGCGCTTCCGCTGCCGGGTGACAACGGTCAGACGGTGATCGTCTACACCGCCGACAAGGGCTCCCCGTCGGAGGAGAAACTCGCGCTGCTGTCCAGTTGGAGTGCCACCCCGATGGAACCTGACTCCGCCAAGCGGGTCGACCACCAGTAGATCGGCAGGTGCTTCTGCGCCGTCTTCGCATTGCCGACCTTGTGAATGCGGTCACAAAGTCGAAGATGAGCGGGTAATGCTGAAAGGATCTGGGCATGGCCAGCGACGGTGGACCGCGGGGGAAGGCGGCTGTACGTCGATGGCTGGATCGGATGGCCGAGACGTGGGCCCCGCCGGGGGCCGGGGATCTGGCGAGTCCGATGCGGTTGCTGTACTGGCTTGCTCGGTCGCAGCCGCGGCGGATCGTGTGGGGTGCGGTGCTGGGGACCGTGTGGACAGTCGGGTTGACTGTGCCGCCGTGGGTGCTGTCCCGGGCTGTTGACGACGGACTCGTGGCCGATGACACCTCGGCTCTGGTCGGCTGGGCTCTGCTCCTGCTGGCCGTCAGTGTGATGAACGCGCTGCTCGGGATCGCGCGGCATCGGACGATGACCAAGGTCAGGATGGACGCGTCGTTCCGCGCGGTCCGTGCCACGGTGTGGCACACCTCCCGCTTGGGCGCCTCGTTGTCAGGGCGGGTGAGCGCCGGCGAGGTGGTGACGGTCGGAATGGCCGACGTGTACACGGTCGCCATGGCGCTGACCGTCACCGGCCCCGGCGTCGGCGCGGTCATCGCGTACGCCGTTGTCGCGGTCGTACTGTTCACGATCAACCCCTTGCTCGCCGCCGTGGTTCTCGCCGGCGTACCGCTGCTCGCCATCGCCGTCGGCCCGTTCCTGCAGCGCATCGAACGCACCGGCGGCGAATACCGCGTGCACCAAGGACGATTGACGATCCGGCTGGTCGACGTACTCGCCGGACTACGCGTCCTCAACGGCCTCGGCGGCAAGCAGTTCGTCGCCGAGCGCTATCAAGACCAGTCACAGCGATTGGTACGACGTGGCTACCGCGTCGCCGGGCCGACCAGTTGGGTTGTTGCGTTGTCGACCGGCCTGCCCGCGCTCTTCCTCGCCGCGGTCGTTTGGCTGTCGGCGCGGATGGCGGCAACAGGCGAGATCACGATCGGCGATGTCGTCGCCGTCTACGGGTACGTCGCAGTGCTCGTCGTACCCGTGTCGTTCTTCATCGAGGGTGGCGGGGATATCGCCCGCGCTCGGGTGGCAGGGCAACGAATCATCAACCTGCTCAACCTGCCAGTTGCTCGACGCAACGATGGCGATCCTGCGGCGATCGGTACGGTCCCGTTGGTCGACACCGTCTCGGGGGTGATCATCAAGCCCGGCGCTCTGACGGCATTGGTCACCGCGCGTCCGGCTGAGGCGATCGGGGTGATCGAGCGGCTCGGGCAGGTGCACACCGATTCCCAAGCAGGTATGGAGATCGACGAGCCCGCCCGCGAGGAGTTCAGGCGCCGTTTGGTTGTCGCTGACAATGATGCGGAAGTGTTCGCCGGAACCGTTCGGGATGTTGTTGCCGGACGCATCGAGCCTGACGACGAGAGGATTCGTACGGCGCTTCGTGTCGCCGTCGCCGAGGACATCGTCGAGGCGCTCCCCGGTGGTCTGGACGCGACGATCGCCGCCGGTGGGACAGATCTGTCCGGTGGCCAGCGGCAACGAATCCGGCTCGCCCGCGCCATCTACGCAACACCCGACGTGCTGCTCGCCGTCGAGCCGACCTCTGCCGTCGACGCGAACACAGAGGCGGCGATGATCGACCGGATCCGCGAAGTACGGCGCGACACGACCACGGTCATCACGACTACGTCGCCGCTCGTACTGGACCGCGCTGACGACGTCATCGTTCTGGTCGACGGCAAGGTGTCGTCGGTCGGAACGCACGCGCAACTGTTGCGCAGCGATCCCTACTATCGCGACCTCGTATCGCGGGCCCAGGGTGATGACCAATGAGTACGCAACTGCCGGTCGCGGGTCCCGCCGAAGTACGCGCTGCGTTGATCCGCGACTTGGGCGCGGACCGTCGTTCGGTGGTCGGCGTCGTCCTGGTCAACGGGCTTGCGGCCGCGGCGGGCCTGGTCGGTCCATGGTTGCTCGGTCGCATCATCGACACGATCCGGGCCGGCTCCGGCGACGTGCTCAGCGCGGTGGATCGGCTCGCGTTCGGCGCGCTGCTGTTCACCGTCGTACAGACCGTGCTCGCGTGGTGGGCGCTCAAGATCGGCTATCGGTTCGGCGAGCGTACGGCGGCGCGGGTACGCGAACGCTTCTTGCAGCGGACCCTCGCGCTGCCCCCGCGAGTCGCGGATCATCTTCCGACGGGCGATCTGATCTCCCGGGGAAGCACGGATGCATCGCTCGTCGCGCTGACGCTGCGATCTGCTGTGCCTGAGGTTCTCGTGGCGACCGTCCATGCTCTGTTCCTCATCGTCGCGGTGCTCTTCCTGGATCTGCGGCTCGGGTTGTGCGGGCTCGTGTGCTTGCTGGGCGTCGGCGCGGCGGTTCGCTGGTACGTACGACGTGCGCGACCGGTCTACCTGGCCGTCGCCTCGACTGGTGCAGAGATCGCCGATGTTGTCGCGAGTACGGCGAAGGGCGCCCGTACGGTCGAGCTGCTCGGATTGGAACGCCGCCGTACGGAGGCCGCGGAAGCCTCCATCACCCAAGCGCGGTCCGCGCGTCTGGCCGCGCTGTGGCTGCGGACTGTTCTGTTTCCCTGGTCGGAGATCGCGCTGGCGCTGCCGGTGGTCGGAGTGCTGCTGATCGGGGGCGCGCTCTACGCGCATGACCTGGTCAGCCTCGGCGTCGTGGTGACGGCAACGGTGTACCTGCGCCAACTCGTCGGCCCGCTCGACACGTTGATGCTCTGGATCGAACAGCTGCAAGGCGCCGGAGCGTCGTACGCCCGGGTCGAAGGCCTCGCGGACATCCCCGAAGCTGAGCTGACCCCGCGGGTCGAGAGCGTCGCCGGCGACCGCATCAGGGTGGACAACGCTCACTACAGCTACACGGGCGCTCGCGACGTACTGCACGGGATCGATCTGGTCGTGCAGCCCGGCGAACGGCTGGCCATCGTCGGAACCTCCGGAGCCGGGAAGTCGACCCTCGCACGTCTGCTCGCCGGTCTCGACCGGCCGCACATCGGGTCGGTGACGATCGGCGGTACGCCGGTTGCCGACCTGCCGCCGGATCAGCTGCGCGAGCACGTCGTACTGATCACGCAGGACCACCACGTCTTCCACGACACCGTCCGCGACAACCTCCTCATCGCAAAACCAACCGCGACCGACGACGAACTCCACGCCGCACTGACCGCCGTCGGCGCCACCTGGTGGAACGACCTACCCCACGGCCTCGACACCGAGCTCGGCGAAGAAACCACCCTCGACGACGCCAGCGCCCAACAACTCTCCCTGGCAAGAGTCGTCCTGGCCGACCCCCACACCCTCATCCTCGACGAGGCAACCGCCCTCCTGGACCCCAAAACAGCCCGCCAAACCGAACGCTCCCTGGCCGCTGTACTACGGGGTCGCACGGTCATCGCAATAGCCCATCGCCTACAAACCGCCCACGACGCCGACCGAATCGCCGTCATGGAAGCCGGCCACCTAGTAGAGCTAGGCACCCACCAAACCCTAGTAACCACCAACGGCCCCTACGGCCAACTCTGGCAAACCTGGCACGCAGAACCCAACAGTCCGTAAACACCCGCCTGCTAAAGCCGCACCACGAGCAAGTGGCGTCACGAGGCGGCTGAGGCCCGGCAGCGCGCACTCCGGGGGCTGCAGCCGGCAGACTCCGCCGAGAGCTGCGGGAACGGCACGCTGCGGGTCGAGCTCCAGTCAGGCACGAGCAGCAGGCCGCATCACACGGCGGTCGACGCGCGGCAGCGCGCACGGGTGCGGGCGGCAGCCCGCCGGTCCGGCGATAGCCGGAAAGGACGTACCGGCGATAAGCCGGGGGGTGGGTGGGAGCGGGCGCAGCTGGTGCGGCTGAGGAGCGGAGCGATGAGGGGAGCGCCTGCGGAGCACGCGGGGGCTGACCGCAGTACCGCATGGGCAGGCGCGCGATTCCTGTTGCGCGGGGCACCTCACCGGACGTAGGACTGTTCTTGCTGGTGCCTCCGCCGCCTTTGGAGTGTGCACGTGAAGCGTTTTGTGGGGTTTGTCGTGCTTGTCCTGCTGGCCGTTCTGCCTGTGCCGGCTGTTGCGCAACCGCATCAGTACGTCGCGGATGCGCGGACGAAGATCGATGTGATGGGGGAGTGGGCCCATCCCGACGACGACACGAGCATCATCGGGCCGTGTGGGGTGTGGCATCAGTTGTACGGCGTGAAGTGTGGCGTCATCCAGGTCACCCGCGGTGAGGGTGGCGGGAACGCAGCCGGCAACGAGCTCGGACCAGATCTCGGCCTGCGCCGGGAGAACGAGGACCGCGTCGCGCATTACCGCTCCGGCACCGTCGACATCTTCAACCTCGACCGGATCGACTTCTTCTACAACCAGAGCGCGCCGCTGACGCAGTACTTCTGGGACGAGCAGGAGACGCTCCGACGCGTCACCCGCGTAATCCGCGAGACGCAGCCCGAGATCTACATCGGCTTCACGCCGACGCTCGCGGCCGGTCACGGTAACCACCAGCAGGCCGGCAGATTGATCTGGGAAGGCGTACTCGCCGCCGCCGACCCGAACATGTTCCCGGAGCAACTCACCGGCCCGCACGCGCTCAGCACCTGGCAGGTGAAGAAGGTCTTCTCCGGCGGCAGCACCACAGGCACCGGCGGTACGACGACCGCCGCGAACTGCACCACCGGATTCACCCCGACCGGCCTCGACACCGTCGCCGGCGTGTGGACCGGCTACAACTCGCCGTACACCTGGCCGGCCGGCAACTCGCAGGCGCAGACCGCCGGTACGCCGAAGATCTGGCAGCAGGTGGCCGACGAGGGACGCGCGGCGTACCCGACCCAGAGCCGCGTGATGTACAAGGGCGTCTCCGTCCCGGCGTGCCCGCGCTTCGGCATGACCGAGTCGTTCGTACCGTTCCAGCCGAACAGCAACGCCGCGTCCGGCCGGGACGACGCGATCCTGTTCGGCGCGAAGAAGCCGGACCCGGGCGGCCTCCCGCTCGGCACCCTCGAGTACATCACCTTCAGCCGCTTCTACAACGTCGCCGGTGAGCCCTTCCAGGCGACCGTCCACCTGAAGGCACCCCATGGAAAGCTTGCCAAGGGCAACGTCGCGCTGACGGTACCGGCCGGCTGGTCGGTCAGCGCACCGCAGCAGGTCAAGGACAAGCCGTCCGCGGATTTGACCTTCACCGTGACCCCGGCCGCCAACGCGACCGTCGACCAGAACTCGAAGATCTCCGCGCTCTACACCACCAAGCACGCGACCGGTTACACCGACAACGTCGTACGCATCGTCGCCGCCGCCGAGGGACGCTTCCAGCGCTGGGGTAACTGGGCGGAGTACGACCAGTGGCTGCAGAACACCGCCCCGCAGGCCAACCGCCTCGGGCGCTCGCAGGCGATCCAGTCGATGGGCATCGGCCAGACGATCGACATCCCGGTCGTCGTGCACAACTGGTCCGCCACCCAGCAGACCGGCGCGGTCTCGCTCGACCTGCCACCGGACTTCACCATCGACGCGACGTCCAAGCCGTACGACGTGCAGCCCGGCGCCGACCAGACCGTCACGTTCAAGCTGACGAACACCGACACGACCCTGCCCGCCCAGCAGAACGTCAGCATCCCGATCCACACCGCGACCGGCACCGAGACACTGACTCTCACGCTCGTACCGACCACCGTCATCCCGCAGGCGACGCCGGTGGTCGACGGCAAGGCCGAGCCGGGCGAGTACCCGGGCCAGACCCTCGACCTCGGCCGCATCTGGCAGGGCGCGGCGACCTGCACCGGCGTCGACGACTGCGGCGTTTCCTCAACAGGAGAAGGCAGTACGGCGAAGGTCAGCTGGTCCGACGACGCGCTGTACTTCTTCATCCACGTCCGCGACGACTACCAGTCGTACGCCGTGACCCCGGCGGAATGCGTCGGCCACTGGCAGGCCGACTCCGTCGAGATCCTGCTCGACCCGCGCGGCAACGCGTCCGAGGCGCTGAAGGACACGGCGAACACGTTCAAGCTCGGCATCTTCCCGTTCACCCAGAGCGGCGCGCCGTGCTGGGAACGCGACGCGGACAACCACCAGGGCTACTCGAGCGGCGCCCTCGACACGGGCAACGCACCGGGCGTCCAGGTCGCATCGACGGCGCAGTGGGTCGGCAGCAACGAGACGACCGTGCCGCACGCGTACGCCGGTGGCGGGTACGACCTCGAGGTCAAGATCCCGCTCGCCGACCTCCCGGCCGCCGTCGACCCGTCACGGCTCGGCCTGAACATCACGCCGTACGACAACGACGACACGTCAGCTCCTGGTACGACGACGTTGCGGCATATCGACATGAGCACGCGACTGGCATGGTCGGCGCTCGGGTCCGTCCAGTCCGACCCGTACCGCTGGGGCCTCGCGACGCTCCCCGGCTACACCCCGCCGGCTGATCGCCCGACCACCCCGACACCGCCCAACGTCTCGAACCCGAACCTCAACGGTGCCCTGTCGCCGCAGACGATCGCGCAATCGGCGCGAAACGGCGTACCGATCTCGGGTCGAGTCCCGACCGACGACCTCAAGATCCTGTCGAGCAAGGTCCGCCCGACCGGTGTCGATCTGGTCACCTCGTCGAAGGGGACCGGTACGGCGAGGGCGTTCTTGACGAGCGGTGACATCAACGCGATCCCGGTGTGGACAACGTCCTGCACCACCGACCCGCCACCGGACTACGGCTTCACCCCGTGCGCCATCACGGACGGCGCCACCCCACCGTGGTCCCCGAACATGAGCGGCCACCTGGTCAACCAGAAGACGCAGGCGATCACCCGCGGCGTCCAGCACTGGACGATCCCGCTGACCGCGGCCCAACGCACCCAACTGAAGGACCACGGCCACCTGCTGGTCTCCTACGAGACAACGCGAAACGAGGTCCAGGCCTTCGATATCCGGATCGCATAGTCCGCCGCCTCCCGGACCTGCTCGCTCGGGTGCTCCAACGCCCGCAGCAGCAGGTCCGACGTGGCGGTTTGCGGCGGCAGGCCACCGGTTGCCATGAGCAACGAAACCAGCGCGTAGGGGTCGTCCGTCAGGGCGTCCTCGAGCTGGGTACGCAGCTGTTGCTCGGTCCAGGTGCGGGTGTGGCGCTTGATGCTGTCGATGATCGCCGACGTCCGCTCGAAGGAGCGGGTGCGGAGGAAGAGAGCCTTGGCGCCGACGTCGGCGCACTCGACCTCGATGATTCGTTCGGACCCGGCCTGATAGACGATGCCGAGGTCGTCGCGGCCGACACAAATGAAGGTGCTCCCGGTCGCGAGAGTTATGGCGAGTAGTAAGTCGTTGTCCAACCGGTCGTCCGGTGCGATCACCAGACCTGTCCAGTGTTCCTCACCCACTTGCCTCAGCGTACCGCCGTGAAGTCCAGGCCGCCGTTGGCGGAACGCAGTTGCAGTGTCGCGCCGGAGATGTGGTAGGTCATCTCGCCCTTCAATCCCTTCAGTACTTGGGATTCCAGCATCGCGGGGTTGCCGGCACAGGCCCGGCGCGTGGTGGCGAGCTCGCCGAAGGTGAGCTTTCCGGTCGACCGTGCGACGACGCCCTGGAAGTCGTTGCAACCGGTCGAGCCGGTGACGCGTTCGCCGTTCAGCGTCAGCCAGACGTTCTCGGAACCGGCGAAATGGCCGACGCTGTCACCCGAGATCACACTGCTCAGGATCCACCGGGTGCCGTCGAGCGGGAGGTCAGGCTCCAGGATCTCGCGGTTCTCGAGCGAGATCGTCGTACTGCCCGCGGTGACATCGAGCTTGTTGCCGTCGAGCTTCCACGTCGGCTTCGCGCTGATGATGCCGGCCAGCCACGAGTCCTGGCCCTGCTGTGGGCCGGGGCACCCCATCGCGGTCGAGGCCAGCTCACCGTCGAGCGCGAGCTTGCCGTCCTTCGTCGACACCTTGGACTGCATCGAGTTGCAGCCGGCGTCGGCGACCAGCCGGCCGTCATCGGTGAACTGCAGCCGGACGCGGGTCTTCGGCGCGAGCTGCTTCGGCTGCCCGTCCTCGGTGACCGAGGTCGACAGGAACGTCTTGCCCACAGGTGACGCACCGGGGTCGGTGTTCTGCCCACAACCAGCCAGCAGAAGCACGGCTCCGGCGACAGCGATCATCCGTTTGTTCACACCCCAAGGACGTCACCCGGCACGTTCGCGTTGCGTTAAATCGGGACCCAGGGTTGGCAGGCATGATCACGGTTCGATAACGTCACGGCCGTACGCGAGAGCGAATAGCACGACAAGGCCGGATGTACCGGCCCCTCTGGGGATCCAATCGAACAGTTGAGGGCCACACTGAAGTTCTGGGGCAACAGTGCGACCCGTCGAGCACACTAAGGAACTCTCCGCATGCCCCCCATCCGAACTGCCCGGAGCCGCGTGATCCTGCCTGCGGTCCTCCTCGCCGTGGCCGGCCTGGTCGCAGTACCGATCGCCGTCCACGCGTCCAAGGACTCGCCGGTATCGACCGCGAACGCCGCGGACAGCACGGTAACTGCCCTCCCGAACGTCGGACGCGTCGAAACCTGCGTCATCGACGCGTACTCCGGCTGCACCGTCCTGCACGGATTCACCCAGAAGCCCGTCGCGATCACCGCGACCGCTTCCGGTCCCGCGATGGTGTCGATCGACCCGAGCCGCACCACCGACAAGAGCTACCGGCTGCGCGCCGTCCGGTACGACGGCAACAAGTACCGCGCCGGCACCAAGCTGACGTACACGGTCCACTACGACTTCGCCGAGGTGCCGGCCCAGCCGACCACGCCGACGCCGACCAGCACCACGACGGCCACGCCGACGAAGCCGCCGACGACCACCACCCCCACGGCGACTCCGACGCACACCACGTCGACGCCGACCAAGCCCCCGACCACGTCGACCCCTCCGACGTCCCCGCCGACCACGACGACGCCCACGTCGACCGGCAGCCCGAGCGCGACCTGCACCAAGCCGTCGTTCGTCACCACCTCGACGAACAACCAGGGTGACGGCCGGACGTTCGGTGCGTACTACGTCCACAACAACATGTGGAACAACGACAACGGCACGTACACGTTGAGCGCCTGCAACTACAACAACTGGTTCCTCGACGTGACCCAGCCGCTGCCCGGTGACAAGGGTGTTCAGGCGTACCCGAACGTCCACAAGGACTACAACGACGTACCGCTGTCGAAGATCCAGTCGGCCAAGTTCGCGGCCACGACGCCGGCCAACTGCCCGGCCTGCATCTACAACGTCGCGTTCGACGTCTGGATCGGCGACGACCTGAACAACGAGTTGATGATCTGGACCGACAACTCCAAGCAGGTCCCGGCCGGTGACAAGGTCGGCACCGTGACGTTCGGCGGCTTCAAGTACGACGTCTGGCACGAGAACGGCTACACCGCGTACGTGTCCCAGGTGACGCAGAAGTCCGGCACGATGCCGCTGGCCAGCTTCTTCAACGACATGCAGACCCGTGGCTGGGCCCCGAAGGCCACGACCTGGCAGGTCGACTACGGAGTCGAGGTCGTCTCCACCGGCAACACCAAGCAGCGCTTCAACTTCACCGACTTCTCCATCCAGGAGAACTGACCCCCGGACAGCTCTCGCGTACCCCGGCGGCCACTGCTTCGAGCAGTGGCCGCTTAGGGTTTCTGTCGTGATCGGACTCGTGATTTTCGACAACGACGGTGTGCTGGTGGACTCGGAGCGGCTGGCCAACACGATCCTGGCCGAGCTGCTGACCGAGGCGGGGCTGCCGTACACCTTCGAGGAGACCGTGCGGGACTTCATGGGCGGCTCGATGGCCTCGATGCGGCAGAAGACCGAGGCGCAGTTGGGGCATCCGCTGCCGGCGGATCTCGAGGACCGGTACCACCAGCGGCTCTTCGCGGGATTCGCCCAGCTCCAGGCGATCGAGGGCGTTGAGGCTGTCCTCGATCACCTGGACGCCCGCGGCATCACCTACTGCCTGGCCTCCTCCGGCACCCACCAACGGATCCGTACGGCGTTGACCGCGGTCGGGTTCCTGGACCGCTTCGAGGGGCGGATCTTCAGCGCCGAGGACGTTGCTCACGGCAAGCCGGCGCCCGACCTCTTCCTGCATGCAGCCGCATCGATGGGCGTGAAGCCGGCCGACTGCCTGGTGATCGAGGACAGTCCGCTCGGCGTCGCGGCGGCGGTCGCGGCCGGCATGAAGGTGTTCGGGTACGCCGGTATGACGGACCCGGCGAAACTTTCCGATGCGGATACGGTTCTCCACAACATGACGGCCCTGGCCGACCTGATCGACGGCGCCTGAGACACTGGGATGACCATGTCTACTCATCAGTCACACCCGGTCCGCGCGGAGGCGGTCGTCGATCTGGCGGCGATCCGCCACAACGTGACCACGCTGCGTGCCCGTGCCGCGGGCGCGCAGGTGATGACCGTGGTCAAGGCCGACGGCTACGGGCACGGGATGGTGCAGGTCGCCCGCGCCGCCCGCGAGGCCGGTGCCGGTTGGATCGGCGCCGCAGTACTCGAGGAGGCACTCGCGCTGCGCGAGTCCGGTGACACCGGACCGATCTTCTGCTGGCTGACCACGCCGGGCGAGCCGCTGACCGACGCGATCGACGCCGGCATCGACCTGTCTGCGGGTGCGCCGTGGGAGATTGACGAGCTGGCGGCGGGCGTGACGGATCGGCCGGCCCGCGTGCACCTCAAGATTGACACCGGTATGTCGCGCGGTGGCGCCGTACCGGAGGAGTGGCCGGCGTTGATCCGGGCCGCGGTGCGTGAGCAGGCGGCCGGACGGATCGAGATCAAGGGGATCTGGTCGCATCTGGCGTCGTCCGACGAGCCGAAGAGCCCGGTGAACGAGTCCCAGCTGGCGACCTTCACCGAAGCGATAGAGGTGGCGGAGTCGTTCGGCATCGACGCCGAGTTCAAACACCTGGCGAACTCGGGTGCGACGCTGGCGCTGCCGGAGACGCATTTCAACCTGGTCCGGCCGGGCGTCGCGACGTACGGCCTGTCGCCGTTCGGGCATGCGCTGCCGTCGTCAGAGCTCGGGTTGAAGCCGGCAATGACGCTGAAAGCACGGCTCGCGATGGTCAAGCGGGTGCCGGCCGGTGCGGGTGTTTCGTACGGGCTGACCTGGACGGCGCCGCGTCCGTCGACGCTCGGCCTGATCCCGCTCGGGTACGGCGACGGCCTGCCGCGGCACGCGTCGAACGGAGCCCCGGTCCAGGCCGGCGGTCAGCGTCGTACTGTCGTCGGGCGGATCTGCATGGATCAGTGCGTGGTCAACCTCGAGGACGACCAGGCCGCGGCGGGCGACGAGGTCGTGCTGTTCGGCCCGGGTACGTCGGGCGAGCCGACGGCGGACGACTGGGCCGACGCGGCCGGCACCATCAACTACGAGATCGTCACCCGCCTGGGCGCCCGGATCCCGCGCAGGTACGTCGACAGCGAAAGGTAGACCGGCAATGTCCAAAGCAGGGCGGACTGCCGGTTTGATCGGAGCCGCGGTCGGAGTGCTGGCAGCGGGGGCCGCGGCCGGAGTCGCGGTCGAGCGCACAGTCATCGGCCGGAGATCGGGTCAGCGCAAGCAGCTCGAGGCCGAGCCGTTCGGGTCGCAGCGCGGTACGCCGTACATCTTCACCGCCGACGACGGCGTCGAGCTGTACGTCGAAGTGGACGAACTGAAGCGGTCCCGGCGACCTGCTCCGCCGCCGAAGCGCCGACTCGGTCGGAAGCTACCGCTGCCGCCCGAAGACCTGACCGTGATCTTCGCGCACGGCTACGGGCTGAACATGGACGCCTGGCACTTCGAGCGCCGCGACCTGGCCGGCATCGGCACGATGGTGTTCTACGACCAGCGCTCGCACGGGCGGTCCGGCCGGTCGCCGAAGGAACACGTCAGCATCGAACAGCTCGGCCAGGATCTGTACGGGATCATCGAGCAGTTCGCGCCGACCGGTCCGGTGATCCTGATCGGCCACTCGATGGGCGGTATGACGATCATGGCGCTGGCCGAGCAGCATCCGGAGCTGTTCGGCGACCGGGTGATCGGCGTTGGCCTGTGCTCGACCAGCGCGGGCGGGCTGGACGGCGTACCGATCGTCTTCCCGGGCAAGCTCGGCATGCTCGCGCGGTCGCTCGCGACGCCGACGGTCGCCGCGCTGGCGCGGATCCCGGACGTGGTCGAGCGCAGCCGGAAGGCCGGCTCGGACATCAGCTACCTGCTGACCCGGAAGTACTCGTTCGGCTCCGAGGTGCCGCCGGCGTTCACCGAGTTCGTCAACGAGATGATCGCGGCGACGCCGATCGAGGTGATCGCGGAGTTCTACCCGATCTTCGCGCTGCACGACAAGTTCGACTCTCTCGAGCCGCTGCAGAAGGTCGAGTGCGTGGTGATCGGCGGCGACAAGGACCAGCTGACGCCGTTCGCGCACGCCGAGGAGATCGTCCGGCGGGTGCCCGGCGCCGAGCTCGTCGAGGTGAAGAACTGCGGCCACCTGGGCCTGATCGAGCACCACCGTGAATTCACCGCAGCCCTCCTTGGGATGATCGAACGAGCCGAACAATCCCTAGGACCCTCATGACCGACTTGCACGTCGTCGATGCGACCGCCGAACACGTCGACGACATCGTCACCGTGATCCATCACGCCTTCTCTGCGCGGCGGGTGCTCGACCCGCCGTCGACGGCGTTGTCCGAGAACGCCATCACCGTCGCCGCGGCCGTTGCCGAGCACGGTGGGTTGCTGGTGCTGATCGACGGCACCCCGGCCGGGGCGATGCTGTTCGAGCAGACCGGTGACGTCCTCAACCTGCGCCGCGTCTCCGTCGACCCGCGCAGCCAGGCCCGCGGTGTCGCCTCGGCGATGGTCGGCTGCGCCGAGCAGGTCGCCGTACGGCGGGGGCTCAGCAGGGTGAACCTGATCGCCCGGGTCGAACTGCCGGACACGGTCGAGTTCTGGCGGCGGCGCGGGTACTCCGTGGTCGACCAGCAAGCGCAGAACCTGATCTATGCGAAGGCCCTGCCCGTCGAGCTGACCGTGCCGACCGGCGAGGACATGCAGGCGATCGGTGAACAGCTGGCCGGTCAGCTCCGGGCAGGCGACCTCCTGGTCCTGTCGGGCGACCTCGGCGCAGGTAAGACGACGTTCACCCAGGGACTCGGCACCGGACTGAAGGTGCGAGGTGCCGTGACGTCGCCGACCTTTGTCATCTCGCGCGTGCATCCTTCGCTGGCCGGTGGGCCGGCGCTGGTGCATGTGGACGCGTACCGGCTGGGCGGGTTCGCCGAGCTGGACGACCTCGACCTCGACGCCAGTCTCGAAGACGCGGTGACGGTCGTCGAGTGGGGGCACGGCATCGCCGAAGCCCTGGCGCCGGAGCGTCTGGACGTTGTGATCACCCGGGGCGACGACGACACCGACGAGACCCGGTCGCTGCGGATCACGCCGGTGGGTTCGCGTTGGGCCGCGTCCGGCGTACGGGTGTCTGTACTGGAGAAGAACTGACATGTTGCTTGCCTTTGACACCTCGAGCGCCGCGGTCACCGTCGCGCTGGCCACGCCGACGGGCGAGATCGTTGCCTCGTCGACGACCGTGGACGCGCTACGCCACGGCGAGTTGCTCGCGCCTGCGATCGCGGCCGCGTTGGAATCAGCCGGCATCACGCCGCGCGACCTGACCGGCATCGCTGTCGGCGTCGGCCCAGGTCCGTTCACCGGGTTGCGGGTGGGGCTCGTGACCGCACGGACGATGGGCGAGGTGCTGGGCATCGAGGTGTCCGGCGTCTGCAGCCTGGACATCCTCGCGCGGCAGTCGTCGTTGTCGTTGCCTGTCGCGGTCGCGACGGATGCGCGGCGCAAGGAGATCTACTGGGCGCTGTACGACGGTCCCGCCGCGGACGGCAGCCGGCGTCGCCTGGAGGGACCCGCCGTCGACAAGCCGGCCGAGGTCGCGCACGTGCTGTCCGGTCTGCCGGTGATCGGTCGCGGAGCAGTCCTGTACGCCGATGTGCTGGGCGTGGCGGACGCCGACGTTGCGGAGTACCCGTCGGCCGAAGTGCTGGCGACGGGTGTGGCGACTCGGACGCTCGAGGTCGTCGCGCCGGAGCCGCTGTACCTGCGCCGGCCGGACGTGACGATGTCCGCCGGGCCCAAGAGCGTGCTGTGAGACCTGCGATCAGAGCGGCTCGCGCGGACGATCAGTCTGCGCTGGTCGCGTTGGACGAGCTGTGCTTCGGGCCGGAGGCCTGGAGTACGGTCGGCTGGTCGGACGAGTTCGAGCGGCTGTCCGAGGACCGGGTGATCCTGGTCGCGGACGAAGGCGCGGTTGTCGGGTACGTCGTGCTGTTGTTGCCGCCGGTGGTCGAGGACGTGGTCGAGGTACTGCGGATCGCGGTGGCGCCCGACGAGCGCCGGACCGGGATCGGCGGGCAGCTGATGACGGCGGCCCTGGACCGGTGTGCGGGACGGACCGTGCTGCTTGAAGTTGCCTTGAGCAATGAATCGGCGCGGGGCCTGTATGCGGGCTTCGGTTTTGAAGAGATCAGCCGGCGGCGTGGGTACTACGGTGACGGCGAGGATGCGGTGATCATGCGGTGGAGGATCGATGAGTGAGCCCCTGATCCTGGGGATCGAGACGTCGTGCGACGAGACCGGCGTCGGGATCGTGCGCGGGCAGACGCTGCTCGCCGACGCGATCGCGTCGAGTGTCGAGGAGCACGCCCGGTTCGGTGGCGTCGTACCCGAGGTGGCCAGCCGGGCGCATCTCGAGGCGATGGTGCCGACGATCCGGCGCGCGTGCGAGACGGCCGGGATCAAGCCGACCGACGTCGACGCGGTCGCGGTGACCAGCGGGCCCGGGCTTGCCGGTGCCCTGCTGGTCGGCGTCGCAGCTGCGAAGGGTCTGGCGCTGTCGCTGGACAAGCCGCTGTACGGCGTGAACCACCTGGCGGCACACGTCGCCGTCGACACGCTGGAGCACGGCGATCTGCCGAAGGGCTGCGTCGCGATGCTGGTGTCCGGCGGGCACTCGTCGCTGCTGTCGGTCGAGGACATCACCGACGGCGTCGTACCGATGGGCAGCACGATCGACGACGCGGCGGGCGAGGCGTTCGACAAGGTCGCGCGGGTCCTCGGGCTGCCGTTCCCCGGTGGGCCGTACATCGACAAGGCGGCGCGTGACGGCGGGGACAGGCTGTACGTGACGTTCCCGCGCGGGCTGACGTCGCAGCGGGATCTCGAGCGGCACCGGTTCGACTTCTCGTTCTCCGGGTTGAAGACCGCGGTCGCGCGGTGGGTCGAGGCGCGCCGGCGGGACGGCGAGGACGTGCCGGTGAACCACGTCGCTGCCGCCTTCCAGGAGGCGGTGTGCGACGTGTTGACCCGCAAGGCGATCGACGCGTGCAAGGACCGCGGCTTCGAGCATCTGCTGATCGGCGGCGGCGTCGCCGCGAACTCGCGACTCCGTTCGATGGCGGAAGAGCGCGCGTCGGCGGCGGGTATCGCCGTACGCGTGCCGCGGCCGGGGCTGTGCACCGACAACGGTGCGATGGTCGCCGCGCTGGGCTCGGAGCTCGTCCGGGCCGGCCGGGCACCGTCGCCGCTGGATCTGCCTGCTGACTCGTCGATGCCGATCACGGAGGTACTGAACAAGTGAGATGGACCGGGGCGGACGGCTTCGAGGCCGATGACGATGTCGCGCGCATCGACGTCGACGTGGTGCACGGCTTCCTGACTACGTCGTACTGGGCGGCCGGAATCCCGCGCGAGGTGGTCGAGAAGTCGATCGCGGGCTCATTGAACCTCGGGGTGTACGACGCGGACGGTGCGCTGGTGGCGTTCGCGCGGATGGTGACCGATCGGGCCACGTTTGCGTGGCTGGCAGACGTCTTCGTGCTGGACTCGCATCGCGGACACGGTCTCGGCCGGTTCGTCGTGTCGACGCTGCTGGAGCACCCGGAGTTGAAGGGTCTGCGGCAGATTCTGCTCGCGACCGCCGACGCGCACGAGCTCTACCGCTCGTACGGATTCACCGAGACCACGCCGGGCCGGATGATGGCAATCCGCCAGGATCCGACCGAGCTGTACACGCAGCTGTGAGGTCTCCGGGTGTCGATCTCGTCCGGCACCCGGCGGGGGCGACCGATCTGGTGCTGCTCGCGCACGGCGGGCAGGAGCACTCACACGAGGACCCGACTCTGTGGCGACCCGCGCTACTTCGGATGTGGCCGTTCGCCCTCGCCGCGAGGTCTGCCGCGCCGGAGGCTGCCGTCGGGTTCCTGCGGTATCGCTTCCGCGGGTGGAACGACGGCGGTGACGCTGCCACCGATCTGCGGACCGTGCTGGACGAACTGCCGCCGGTGATCTCGCGGGTGTTCCTGATCGGGCACTCGATGGGCGGGCGAGCGGTCGTTGCCGTCGCCGATCATCCTCGGGTGGCGGCCGTGCTCGCGCTCGCGCCGTGGCTGCCGGTCGACGAGCCGCTCGTCGCGGTTCGCGTGCCGATCACGTTCGTCCACGGCACCGATGACACGATCACTGATCCGGCCGGCACCGCGGCGTACGCGGCGAGGCTGCGGGCGGCCGGGGCGGCGGTGACGACGTACTCGCTCGCGGGTGAAGGGCACGCGATGCTGCGGCGTGCGAAGGATTGGGACCGGTTGGTGGCCGACTTCGTCCGGGGGACCCCGGCCGGTGGCAGCGAGGTTCTGCCGGAGGCCGGCGAGCACGTGGTGTCGGCGATCGGCGGCATCGCGCTGGCGCGGCTCCGGTTGCCGGTGAAGGAACGGTTCCGTGCGGATCAATGAGGTGGCAGAGGCCCGGGGGTAACGCGCACCGCTTGCTCCCCAGGCGAACGGTCAGCGGCCAACCGGTTCCGCTGTCAGCCTGCCTTACCCAGATGAATCAGGGTTGAACGATTAGTGGCGGGCCTCCGGGGAGTTGCAGCAGCAGACGCAGCACCTCGCCCGCCGGCTTGTCACCCGGAGACCCGCTCGCGTTATCGATCATATGTTCGAATATGCGTCGAACGCAAGTGCTGCCCGGGAGTTGTTCCGACGACGGCCGCGAACGCCGCGATGAAGCCGCTCGGGTTCGCCCAGCCGCAGGCGTGCGCGACGTACGTCGTGTCGTGGCCGTCCGCGAGCAGGACGAGCGCGTGGTAGATGCGCAGCTGCGTGCGCCATTCGTAGTACGTCATGCCGAGTTCGTCGTGGAACAGGCGGCTCAGTGTGCGTGCGCCGGCGCCGGCCTTGCGTCCCAGGTCGGCCAGGGAGGTGTTGTCCGCTGGGTTCTCGCGGAGGTGTTGCGCGATCGTGCGCAGGCGGTCGTCGCGTGGTTCCGGTAGTTGCAGTGGCTGCTCGGTCGCTTCGTGCAGCTCGTCGACGAGGACTCGCTGAAGGCGGGCGCGGGCGGCGTCGTCGAACTGGCGACTGGTGAGGGCGAGCAGCACCTCGCGAGCGAGTCCGGACGCGAGGAAGACGGCCGGTCGGTCCGGGATGCGCCGCGCCAGTGCGGCCGGCAGGAACACGATGCGCATGTCGGTCTCGCCGTGCGCGCTGTGCTGGTGGGTGAATCCGGCCGGCGTCCAAGCGACACGGTTGGCGGGGACGATCGACGTACCGCGGTCGGTGTGTACGGAGAGGACCCCGCGGGCGGCGTACACCAGGTGACCCTCGTCGTGAGTCTGGATCGGGCTGGTGTCGCCGGAAGCCCACTCGTGCGCGCCGGCAGCTGGGAAGAGCTCTGAGCGGAGTGGTCGGCTGTCAGGCATTGCTTGTCACTCTGCGGCATGAGTAGGCGACCGCGTCGCGTCCGATGCGGGTGATGATCAGCGTCGCTGACGCGGAGCCCTTCGGGGCGAGCTTCTTCCGCAGCTGCGCCGGATCGAGATCCACGCCGCGCTTCTTGATCTCCAGCGTCCCGATGTCCTGGCTGCGAACCCAGGAACGCAGCGCTTTCTCCTTGTAGGAAAGCTCTTCCAGCACCTCGTACGCCGAGGCGAGCGGCGTCGCGACGTACTCCGCTGCAGTCACATAAGCGATGCGCGGATCCAGCAGCCAGCCGTCGACCGCTGCGGCGACCGCTGTGACCAGGCCGGCTCGTACGACGGCACCGTCGGGCTCGTAGATGTACTGACCGACCGGGCCGACCTCAGACTCGGGTGCGTCCGAGACGGTGGCCTCGCTGGGCAGCAGAGTCGCGCGGCGCGGCGTACCGCCGTAGAGCTGGCCGGACCACAGCGCGGCCTCCTTCACCTCACCGGAGTCGCTGATCCACTCGGCCTCCACGCCGGCGGGGATCGCGTCATGCGGGATGCCGGGGGCCACCTTCACGCAGGCAGTCCGCTGCAGCAGCTCGAGTACGAACGACCATGGCGGCGAGTAGGCGTTGTGGTCGAACACCCGCCGCCCGTCCGCACGCCGGGCAGGATCGGCGAACACCACGTCGTACGGCGCGAGGTCGGTCGACTCGGCTTCACCTACTAGTACGTCACCGGCGAGACCGAGGGTGGCCAGGTTGGCACGGGCCGTGGCTGCGGTCTCGGGGTCGCGCTCGACACCGGTCACCCGCAGACCGGCGCGGGCGGCGCTGATGAGGTCACCACCGATCCCACAGCCCAGGTCGACCACGCTGGCACCCGGCATGGTGGCTGCGAGGCGTACAGCGCGGTGGGTCCCGACTGTGGTCCGTGTGGCCTGCTCCAGACCGTCCGGGGTGAAGTACATGCGCTCGGCGTCCGCGCCGAACTTGGCGACCGCCCGGTGCCGCAGCGCGGCCTGTGTGACCGCCGTAGTCACCAGCGTCGCGTCGTACCGGCGCCTGAGCTTCTCAACCAGCTGCAGCTCACGACCGGGCTTGTACTCCGCACACGCTGCTGCGAGCACGTCGGCGCCCGGCCCGTCGAGCAACGCGGTGACTGTCACTCGGAGAACTCTAGAGCGGGCTGGAACAGCTCCTGCTCCAGCTTCTCGTTGCCATCGAGTACAGCCGCCAGTTCATCGCCGAGCGAGTCTTCGGACCGTAGATGCCGTCCACGACCAGGTGGTGCTTGCGTTGAACCTGCTTGATCACCGCGCGGGTATTACTGCCGTAGATACCGTCGATGGCGAGCTTGGAGCCGTAGCAGAAGTTCAGGTTGCGTTGGAGGACCTGGATGGCGGTGTCCGGGTCGCCGTACCGGTTGGAGCCGCGGTACGGGTCGTCGCCGTACATCAGGTTGCAGGTGGTGCTGGTGCTGGCGTAGATCGACGGCATCGGGATGCCCCAGCTGCGGTTGACCGGGACGAGCCGGGCCGACCGGCACTGCGGCAGCGCGGCGGCTGCCTTCAGCTCGGCGGCCGTGGCGTCGTGGGAGACGTTCTGGTCGGTCGAAGGCTTCGGCGCCGGGGCGGCCGCGGGGGCGGCGGCGGCCGGTGACTCGTGCTTCGATGCGTTCGCGGCAACGGCTCCGACCGCGACCGCGGCGACGGCGGCCAGGAGTGCGATCGTCCGGCCGGACAGCTTGGGCAGAGCCATGAACACATTCTGTACCTCGATGATCACCGGGTCATACGTCTCAGGCTGAGAATCCTTTGGCACTCGAGTTGACCGAGTGCTAATCGCGGCCTAGATTCGGTGTTGGCACTCTCGATGCGAGGGTGCCAGCGGTCCGGCCCTTGACCCCCGCGACGGCAGGGGAGCGCGACCACCATGAACGCAGCCAAGCAAATCGACCGTGGAGGTCAGCAAGTGTCGGTCACGATCAAGCCGCTCGAGGACCGCGTCCTCGTCGCGCCGCTCGAAGCCGAGCAGACCACGAAGTCCGGCCTGGTGATCCCGGACACCGCCAAGGAGAAGCCGCAGGAGGGCGAGATCCTCGCCGTCGGCCCGGGCCGGATCGACGACAACGGCAACCGCGTCCCGCTGGACGTCGCTGTCGGCGACAAGGTCATCTACTCCAAGTACGGCGGCACCGAGGTCAAGTACGACGGCCAGGACTACCTGATCCTGGGCGCCCGCGACATCCTCGCAGTCGTCAGCAAGTGACGATCGCTCGCTGTTCCTGACTGACACCGCCCTGGTGCCGTACTCCGGTGCCGGGGCGGAGTCGGTGTCGGAGCGGCGATGGTTCGAGCCTGCAACGATCTAGCGATTTCAGAGAGGGACTGGATTTTTCATGCCGAAGATCCTCGAGTTCGACGAGAACGCTCGGCGCGCGCTGGAGCGCGGCGTCGACAAGCTCGCGAACACGGTGAAGGTGACGCTGGGCCCGAAGGGCCGCTACGTCGTCCTGGACAAGAAGTGGGGCGCCCCGACCATCACCAACGACGGTGTGACCGTCGCTCGTGAGGTCGAGCTGGACGACCCGTTCGAGAACCTTGGTGCGCAGCTGACCAAGGAGGTCGCCACCAAGACCAACGACATCGCCGGTGACGGCACCACCACCGCGACGGTGCTGGCGCAGGCGCTGGTGCACGAGGGCCTGCGGGCGGTCGCCGCCGGCGTCAACCCGATGGGCCTCAAGCGCGGTATCGAGGCGGCCGTCGAGGCCGTGTCGGCCAAGCTGATCGAGACCGCGCGGCCGGTCGACGACAAGGGCGACATGGCCCACGTCGCCACCATCTCCGCCCGCGACGCCGAGATCGGCACGCTGATCGCGGACGCGTTCGACAAGGTCGGCAAGGACGGTGTGATCACCGTCGAGGAGTCGAACACCTTCGGGACCGAGCTCGAGTTCACCGAGGGTATGCAGTTCGACAAGGGCTACATCTCGCCGTACTTCATCACCGACGCCGAGGCCGGCGAAGCGGTGCTGGAGGACCCGTACATCCTGATCCACCAGGGCAAGATCTCCGCGATCGCGGACCTGCTGCCGCTGCTGGAGAAGGTCGTGCAGTCCGGCAAGACGCTGCTGATCATCGCCGAGGACGTCGAGGCCGAGGCCCTGTCCACCCTCGTGGTGAACAAGATCCGCGGCAACTTCACCTCGGTCGCCGTCAAGGCGCCGGGCTTCGGTGACCGCCGCAAGGCGATGCTGGAGGACCTGGCCGCGCTCACCGGCGCGCAGGTCGTGGCTCCGGAGGTCGGCCTCAAGCTCGACCAGGTCGGTCTGGAGGTGCTCGGTACGGCGCGTCGCATCGTGGTCACCAAGGACAACACGACCGTCGTCGAGGGTGCCGGCAAGGCCGACGACATCGAGGGCCGGGTCAACCAGATCAAGTCCGAGATCGAGCGCACCGACTCCGACTGGGACCGCGAGAAGCTGCAGGAGCGGCTGGCCAAGCTGGCCGGCGGCGTCTGCGTGATCAAGGTCGGCGCGGCCACCGAGGTCGAGCTGAAGGAGAAGAAGCACCGGATCGAGGACGCGGTGTCCGCGACCCGGGCCGCGATCGAGGAGGGCATCGTCGCCGGTGGCGGCTCCGCTCTCGTGCACGCGGCCGCGGTGCTGGACGAGGGCCTCGGCCTGGAGGGCGACGAGCTCGCCGGCGTCCGGATCGTCCGCAAGGCGATCGTCGAGCCGCTGCGCTGGATCGCCGAGAACGGCGGCTACGAGGGCTACGTCGTGACCGCCAAGGTCGCCGACCTGGAGCTCGGTAGCGGCTTCAACGCGGCCACCGGCGAGTACGGCGACCTGCTGGCCCAGGGCGTGCTGGACCCGGTCAAGGTGACCCGGTCCGCGCTCGCCAACGCCGGCTCGATCGCCGCGCTGCTGCTGACCACCGAGACGCTGGTGGTCGACAAGCCCGAGGAAGAGGAGCCCGCGGCGGCCGGTCACGGCCACGGCCACGGTCACTGATTCCTGGCAGCACACCGCAGTACCCAGCACCGCCCGGCAGGTCTCCTGCCGGGCGGTGCTTCTATGTGGCCTGTGCTGATTCGAGAGCGTCATGACGAAGACCTGCCTGTTTGTGTCCACATCCTCCGAGCCGTCCACGAGCAAGCTGGCTACCCGATCAACTGGCCGACCGACCCGGCACGGTGGCTGACCCCGGAGGACGCACTCGGTATCTGGGTGGCTGTGGACGCTGAACAGGTGGTCGGACACGTCATCCTCACCGCTGCAGGTCCGGCCGCGGAGGTCGAGCGGCTGTTCGTCGATCCCAAGGCAACAGGCCAGGGGATCGGCCGCCAACTCCTGCAGCACTGTGTCACCACTGCTGCGGCCCTCGACCGCGACCTCTCCTTGGAGGTGGTCGACAACCGGGGCGCCGCCGTACACCTGTATCGGCGCGCAGGCTGGCTGGAGACCGGTCGTACGCCGATCGACTGGGGCGGCGAGCACGCCTCCGAACTCATCCGCTTCACCGCGCCGTGAGAGGCTCTCACCGTGGATGGTCCACGGGAGCGGTATCGCGCTCAGATGCGTGACGAGGTGAAGCAGCACGCCTGGACGCAGATCGCCGAGGCCGGCGTCTCGGCCCTGTCCTTGAACGCGATCGGTAAGCAGATGGGCGTGAGCGGACCGGCCCTTTACCGGTACTTCGAGAGCCGCGACGAGCTCATCACCGAGCTGATCCGCGACGCGTACAGCAACCTCGCCGACACGGTCAGATCGGCGTACGACGGGGGCGCGGACGTGGTCGCGCTGGCTCAGGTGATCCGCACCTGGGCACTCGCGAACCCGCAGCGCTATCTGTTGATCTACGGGACGCCCGTACCCGACGACACCATCATGAGCGTGCTGGTCGACGCCACGGGCGGATCGGACCGAGCAGTCTCGTTTTTGACCCGGCTGCACGGGATCCTGTCGCTCGAACTGGCCGGCTATTTCGCCGGAACGGACGTGGATCTGGCACGGCTGGTCGAGAGCGAGATCAGTGAACTCGTGAGTAGTGACAGATCGTGATCAAGTGGCCGGTAGTGACCACGAATTGCCACTAGGCAAGAAGAGTTGAGCGCCGTACCATCTTTCAGGCTGACCGGTCTGAACACGAGGGGGCGAGGGGTGACCGAGGTCCGAGTACCTGACACCCACGACCGGGTCGAGCTTAGGGATCTTGCCGCGCTGGCCGGCGACGGGGACCGAACAGCTCTCAATGACCTGCTCACCAGAGTGCGCGCTGTGGCGCACCGATACGTACGGTCCCGTCTGTGGACCTATCCCGGCGGCGCCGACATGGTCGACGACGTCGCACAAGAGGTTTGTGTCGCAGTATTCGGCGCGCTGAGCCGGTACCGCGACGAGGGGAGGCCTTTCGAGGCTTTCGTCTACGGCATCGCGGCCCGCAAGGTCGCCGATGCCCAGCGTGCGTTCGCGGTTGCCGACGTCTCGACGCCGGACCTGCCGGACGGCGCGGACGAGTCGCCGACGCCGGAGGAGCGTGCGGTTCGGCAGTCGGAGGTCCAGCACATCATGGGGCTGCTGGACAAGTTGCCGGAGAAGTTGCGGGAGATCCTGCGACTCCGGGTGGTAGCGGGGATGTCAGCCGAGGAGACCGGCCGGGCACTGGGGATGACACCGGGGGCGGTGAGGGTCGCACAGCATCGAGCGTTGAACACGCTCAGGGGGTTTGTGGGGCATGAAGCACAGCTGGAACGAGGAAGAGCAGGGGAGGAGCATCATGGCTGACCGTTTTGACTTGGACGCGATCGAGGCCGATGACGCGCTGCTCGATCTGCTCGCCGCCGGTGGGGAGTCCGCCCGCTCGGCGGGCGAGTACGACGCGGCCGTTCAGCTGCTGGCCGAGCTACGGCTGGCGGTTGAGGTCGAGGACGAGCTCCCGGTGGAGACCATCGACGATCCGGAGAGCTTCCTGGCACGTTGTGCCGCGCTCAACCCGATCACCGACCCGTTCGCCCGCAAGATGGCGACGCGTGGTCTGGCGCTCGGGGTGGCGGCGGTGGCCGCATTGTCGGTCTCCGGGGTGGCCGCCGCGGTCAACGGTGATCCGCTGTCGCCGTACGAGAAGGTCATCGAGAAGATGGTCGACGCGGTCCGTCCGCAGACCAGCTTCCCGAAGGAAGACCTCGACGGTCTGCCGGTGATGGACAAGACCAAGATCGTCAAGGTCGGCAAGGACTACAAGAAGCAGCAGGTCCAGGCCGAGCGCGCTGCGCAGGAAGCCGGCAAGGGCGGCTCGCTGATCGTCGACCCGAACTCGATCGACATCAAGTCGACGCCGACGCCGGTGGTCGAGCCGACGGACAAGCCGATGGCGATCCTGGACAAGCCGACGATTCCGGTGCCGACGGGGATCAAGACGAACGACCCGGGCAACGTCAACACCGACAAGCCGACCGACACCAAGACCGACCCGCCGACCGACACGACCGGCGGCGGCGACACGGACGGTACGACGACGCCGACTCCGCCGCCGTCGACTCCGACCGACACGCCACCGCCGTCCACGCCGACGGAGCCGCCGCCGACCACGCCGACCGGCACTGACACGACCACGCCGCCGGCGAACGTCGACACGGGTACGGGCGACACGACGACCGGCGACCCGACCAGCACGCCCACCGGCGACACGGGCCAGACCGATGGCACCGACGGGACCGGGGCGAGCGGCACCAGCGGTTCGGATACGAGCACGCCGGGTGACGAGCAGAAGCCGAGCGACCCGGTCACCCAGGTTCCGGACCAGAAGGACCCGGCGAGCATCATCGGCGACATCCTGAGCCCGGTCCTGCCGACGCCCACGGGTGAGCCGGTCACCATCGAGAGCGCGAAGCTGTTCTTCGGTGAGTCGCAGGCGGGCAAGCCGCCGACGGCGAAGAAGGCGACCGCCAAGAAGCCGGCATCGGCCAAGAAGGCCGGGGCCGGGAAGCACTCGAGCGGGAAGGTCACCACGGGCTCGGTCCGCAAGGCCTACCCGAAGGGCAAGCACTCGACCGGTCAGTACCCCGAGGGCAAGCACGCGGCGATCGAGCGCACCCACGGGTCGACCGCCGACGCGGATGTCCTGGCGATCCTGAACATCGTCAACGCGCCGGTCAACAAGTAACCGACCACCCGCTCCGCCCGCCGCGCAACTGCGGCGGGCGGAGTGCTGTGGACGGCCGATTCGGGGCTCGGTGGGCGCGCGGATACGATGGGGTTCCGTACTCGCCGTGTAAAGGTGCTTGTTTTACCCATGGACATCACACCCGCTGGAGTTCCCGACAAGTTCGCCGTCCTCGGCCTGACCTTCGACGATGTGCTGCTGCAGCCGAACGAGTCCGACGTCATCCCCTCCGAGGCGAGCACCCGGTCCCGGGTCAGCCGCAACGTCTGGGTGAACATCCCGCTGCTGTCCAGCGCGATGGACACCGTCACCGAGGCCCGGATGGCGATCGCGATGGCCCGCCAGGGCGGTCTCGGCGTCCTCCACCGCAACCTCTCGATCGAGGACCAGTCCCAGCAGGTCGACCTGGTCAAGCGCTCCGAGTCCGGCATGATCGCGCAGCCGATCACGATCGGCCCGGACGCCAGCATCGGCGAGGCCGACGCGCTCTGCGCGCAGTACCGGATCTCCGGTGTGCCGGTCGTCGACGACGCCGGTGTGCTGGTCGGCATCGTGACGAACCGCGACATGCGCTTCGAGAACGACCTGTCCCGCCCGGTCCGCGAGGTGATGACCAAGCAGCCGCTGATCACCGGCAAGCAGGGCATCTCCGCCGACGACGCGATGGCCCTGCTGAGCAAGCACAAGGTCGAGAAGCTGCCGCTGGTCGACGACGCCGGCAAGCTGACCGGCCTGATCACGCTGAAGGACTTCGTCAAGCGGGACAAGTTCCCGCTGTCCACGAAGGACGCCAGCGGCCGGCTGATGGTCGGCGCCGCGATCGGCTTCTTCGGCGAGGCGTACAAGCGCGCCATGTCGCTGGTCGAGGCCGGCGTCGACGTGCTGGTCGTCGACACCGCGCACGGTCACTCCCAGGCGCAGTTGGAGATCATCCGCAAGCTCAAGGCCGACCCGGCGACCCGCGGCGTGGACATCGTCGGCGGCAACGTCGGCACCCGTGCGGGCGCCCAGGCGCTGGTCGATGCCGGTGCGGACGGCGTCAAGGTCGGCGTCGGTCCGGGCTCGATCTGTACGACGCGGGTCGTGTCCGGCGTCGGCGTACCGCAGGTCACCGCGATCTACGAGGCCTCGCTGGCGTGCAAGCCGGCCGGGGTCCCGGTCATCGGCGACGGCGGCCTGCAGTACTCCGGAGACATCGCCAAGGCGCTCGTCGCCGGTGCGGACACGGTCATGCTGGGCTCGCTGCTGGCCGGTTGCGAGGAGTCGCCGGGCGACCTGGTGTTCATCAACGGCAAGCAGTTCAAGGCGTACCGCGGGATGGGTTCGCTCGGCGCGATGCAGTCCGGCGGGCTGCGCAAGTCGTACTCGAAGGACCGGTACTTCCAGCACGACGGCGGCTCCGACGAGAAGCTGATCGCCGAGGGCGTCGAGGGCCAGGTTCCGTACCGGGGCCCGCTGTCGGCGGTCGCGCACCAGCTGATCGGCGGCCTGCGGCAGTCGATGTGGTACACCGGCGCCCGCACGGTTCCGGAGCTCCAGGACAACGGCCGCTTCGTCCGCATCACCTCCGCCGGCCTCCAGGAGTCCCACCCGCACGACATCCAGATGACGGTCGAGGCCCCGAACTACTCCGGCCGCTGACACCGCCTGCAACCCGTTAGGAACCAGATGACCGAGATCGAGATCGGCCGCGCCAAGCGTGGGCGGCAGGCGTACGCGTTCGACGACATCGCGATCGTGCCGTCGCGGCGGACGCGGGACCCCGAGGAGGTCTCGGTCGCCTGGCAGATCGACGCGTACCGGTTCGAGCTGCCGATCCTGGCCGCGCCGATGGACTCGGTGATGTCGCCGGCCACCGCGATCGCGATCGGCAAGGCCGGCGGTCTCGGCGTACTGAACCTCGAAGGTCTCTGGACCCGGTACGAGGACCCGACCAGCCTGCTCGAGGAGATCACCAGCCTCGACCAGACGCAGGCCACGCACCGGCTGCAGGAGATCTACTCGGCGCCGATCAAGCCCGAGCTGCTCTCCCAGCGGGTGCAGGAGATCCGCGACTCCGGCGTGACCGTGGCCGGCGCGCTGTCGCCGCAGCGGACCAAGCAGTTCGCCAAGCACGTCGTGGATGCGGGCGTCGATTTGTTCGTCATCCGCGGTACGACGGTGTCGGCCGAGCACGTCTCCGGGCAGGCCGAGCCGCTCAACCTCAAGCAGTTCATCTACGACCTCGACGTACCGGTGATCGTCGGCGGGTGCGCGACGCACCAGGCGGCGTTGCACCTGATGCGGACCGGTGCGGCCGGCGTGCTCGTCGGCTTCGGCGGCGGCGCGGCGCACACGACGCGGAAGGTGCTCGGCGTCGCGGTGCCGATGGCGTCGGCGGTCGCTGACGTGGCGGCGGCGCGGCGGGATTACATGGACGAGTCCGGCGGTCGGTACGTGCACGTGATCGCGGACGGCTCGGTCGGGCGGTCCGGCGACGTGGCGAAGGCGGTCGCCTGCGGCGCGGACGCGGTGATGGTCGGTTCGCCGCTGGCGCGGGCGAGCGACGCGCCGGGTGGTGGGTACCACTGGGGCGCCGAGGCCTGGCACCAGGACCTGCCCCGCGGTGAGCGGGTCGAGGTCGGCGTCACCGGCACGATGGAGCAGATCCTGTTCGGCCCGTCCTGGGTCCCGGACGGCACGATGAACCTGGTCGGCGCCCTCAAGCGCGCGATGGCGACCACCGGCTACACGGAGCTCAAGGAGTTCCAGCGGGTCGAGGTCGTCGTAGGTTGAGGACCGGCATACTCCTCCTGCACGGCTCGAGTGGGGCGCCGGACGTTCAGCGTGCCCGTCTGCTCGAGGCGGAGGGGTACGACGTCCTCGCGCCGCGGTGGACCGTCACACACGACGTGCCGCTGGAGTCGTTCCCGCTGGACGAACTCGCGGCCCGCAACGATCGACTGGTCGTGATGGGCAGCTCGTGGGGTGCCGAGGCTGCGCTCCTGCTTGGCGCGCTCGACGATCGGGTGGACTCGGTTGTCGCGTTCGCCCCGAGCGCCTACGTCTGGGCCCGGGTCCTGGAGGACGGGAGCCAGCGGTCGGCGTGGACGTGGCAGGGCCAGCCGCTGCCGTTCGTACCGTTCGACTCTGAGTGGAAGGCGGAGGACGATCCGCCGAGCTACACCGGCTTGTACCGCCAGAGCGTGCAGCGGTTTGCCGATGCGGAGCAGGCTCGGATCCCGGTCGAGCGGATCGGCGAAGTACTGCTGATCGCCGGTGGGGACGACCGGGTGTGGCCGTCGGTGGAGTTCGCGGAGGAGATCGTCCGGCGGCGCGGTGAACGCCGTACCCGGATCGTGGTCGGGCCGGAAGCAGGACATCGGCCGGTGCTGCCGGGAGAGGACCCGAAGTCCGCCGGTCAGCGGATGGCGCGCGGCGGCACCGAGGAGGCCGATCGCGAGCTCGGCGCACGGGCCTGGGACGAGATCCGCAATCTGCTCGCAGGCTGAGCGAAATGCTACGAGTCCCCACAGCTTGAAGGGTTCTGGAAGGATTGCCGCATGGGACTTTTCAGCCGACGGAGCAGCCAGGACACGGACAATGTTGCCCTCGCCGCAGCGCGGGGCCAACTGTCTCCCGATGACGTGGACCAGATCCGCTTCCTGATCACCACGAAGAAGGCAGTGCTCGCGGTCAAGCTGATCCGCGACCGCACCGGACTGGACCTGAAGCAGTCCAAGGAACTGGTCGACGACATCCGCCTCGGCCGCTACGTGCCGCCCACCACCGGTACGCCGCTGGTACGCCGACCGGGTACCAACCTGGCCGAACGCACCCGCGCCCTCAAGGCCGCCGGTGAGCTCCACCAGGCCACCGCCCTGGTCGTCTCCGAGACCGGCATGACCGAGATGGAAGCCGGCCTCTTCGTCGGCGCCCTCCGCGCCGACGCCCAGGACATCTAACCCGCCGGGCTCCAGTGCGGGTCGCGGCCGAAGGCAGCGAGGAGCTGGTCGGCCGGGTCGGTGAAGCCTTCGAGGCGGGGGCCGATCATGCCGACCTTGCGGTACATGTCCTCGCGTTCTGCGAACCATGAAGCGACGTCGGCGACCAGGTCGGGCTTGAGGCGGGGTTGCGCGCCGATCGCGACCGCCAGGTCCCAGCCGTGGATCAGGTGGTCGGCCGCGAGTTGGCGCAGGTATTCGTCCGGGTCCTCGTCGCCGTACGACAGATGCACCTTGTCGACGGTCCTGGCCGCCGCGGCGGTCGCCTCGCGGGCCGCGGCAGCCGCAGTACCTGCCGGATCGTCCCCGAGCAGGTCACCGTCGAAGGCGTCGCCGACCTCCGCGATCGTCCTGCCCTCCATCAGCGGTACGGTCCAGCGCTCCTCGCCGACCACGTGGTTCACCAGCGTCCGGACGTCCCAGTCCGAGCACGGTGTCGGCTCCGCCCACTGGTTCTCTGCGACTTCTGCGGCCAGCTCAGCGAAGTCCGTGACAGTGCGGTTGTGCAGCTCTACGACATCCATCGCCCGCACCCCCTCCCAGCGTCAGCGTCCGCCCGGCCGGGCTGGACGTCAACCGCCGAGCTGGAGTTGCTGTGCGGCCTCGTGGGCGTGGTGCGACGCGGTCAGGTCGCCGGCGGCCGCAAGCAGGTCGCCGTGGTGCCGGTAGCAGGACCCGGCCAGGTCCTTCATCGTCTCGTTGTCGTCGGTGAACGGGATCAGCGCGGTCGCGACCTCCGCGCACCAGCCGCCCAGGTCGAGCGCCATCTCGGTCCGGCCGGCCTGGTAGTACGCCTCGGACACGTCCAGCAGGAGCTGCGCCCAGATCGGCACATACGTGCTGGTCTCGTACCGCATCCGGTGCGACTCGCGCTCCGACGAGATCGCGAACAGGTAGTGCGCCTCGAGCCCCAGCGTCAACGCCGCGTCCGCGTCCTGCGTCAGCAGCGGCCGCACGAGCTCCGCCAGCTCGGTCGCACGTACGGCGGCCGACTCCGGGTCCGTCCGGCCCGAGACCGTCGCCAGCGTCATCCCCGGCGCCGGCTCGCTCAACGCCAGCAGCCGGTGGTATTGCTCGTACGGCCCCAGCTTGATCTCCGCGTTCTCCAGCGCAGCGACCAGCGTCAACGGCAGCCCACGGTCCAGCTCCTCGACCACCCGGACCGCCGTCTCGCCATCGGTGTCGTACGCCGTCCGCAGGCACGCTTCGCCCTCGAGCCGGCCGATGATGCCGAGGTGCTTCCCCTTCCGGACGAGGGCGGCGACCAGGGTGCGCATGTCGGTCGTCGAGTCCGAGTCGGCGAGCGTGTCGGCTGTCGTCAGCCCGATCTCGTCCGCCTCGAGCGCGAGGTCGAGTCGTCCTTCGGCGGCGTGGACGTCGGCCGACACGGCGGTCGCTGTACAGAGGTAGCGCGCGTACGACAATGACTGTGGGCTCTCGTTGATCTGGTCCGCTAGCTGCAGGAACAGCTGGGTCGCCGCGTCCGCGGATGCCACTGCCAGCGCGGGGTCGCCGTACCGGCGCAGGATCAGGGCGTTCATCGCGAGCACCCGGGCGAAGTCGGGCTGGTGCTTCAGCCCGTCCGCGCCGCCGACCAGCTGGCCGTACGCGATCACCGCGCCGTCCATCTCCAGTACTGCGGTGGCGCCGTGACCGCGATGCGCCTGCGTCATCGCGCGCCGGGCGCGGATGTCGGCGAGGAAGCTGGTCGCATCCAGCACGCCGGCATCCTGCAGCTCGGTGTAGCCGAGCTGGGCCTCGTGCAGCGCGACCAGGGCCTCCTCGTGCCGGCCCGATGCGTTCAGTGAGCCGGCCAGCTCGTACTGGGTCGCGGCCATCAGATGCTTGGCCTCGTAGTGGTTCGGAGACCCTTCGGCCCGCTCCCTGGCCAGCTCGATGACCCGCTGCTGGTACGGCCCGGCCTCGTCGGCCCGGCCTTCTTCGATCAGCACCTGGGCTGTCTGCAGCGCTTCGCCGAGCTCGTCCTCAGGGGGCGTCCAGAGCCCCCCGCTGTCCACCATCTTGACGTTCCACCCCTTCGCAGGCTTCAGCCGCTCAGCTTAATGGGGATCTGATACTGACACTGTCGATTACCGGCAGGTAGCCTAGGCAGATGAGCGAGCAGACGTCGATTCCCGCGGATCCGGAGCTCGATCCGACCGCGTCGTACGCGACCGATCAGTCGGTCATCCGCCGGTTGTCGGGGCTGCTGCGGGCGACGGCAGGTACGAGGACGTCGTACGCACCCGCCACCGGGCAGCCGATCGCGGATCTGCCGGTGTCGAGCGAGGACGACGTGGTCGCGGCGGTCCGGCTGGCCCGGAAGACGCAGCAGAGCTGGCGACGGGTGCCGCTCGCCGAGCGCGCCGCGATCCTGCTGCGGTACCACGACCTGGTCCTCGACCACCGGCACGAGCTGGTCGACCTGATCATCCGCGAGTCCGGCAAGGCGCGGAAGCAGGCGTTCGAGGAGCTCGCGCACGTCGCGCTGACCGCTCGGTACTACGGTCGCAAGGCGCAGGAACTGCTCGAGCCGCAGCGCAAGCTCGGCATCTTCCCGGTGCTGACCCGCGCCGAGGAGCGGTTCGTGCCGAAGGGTGTCGTCGGCATCATCTCGCCCTGGAACTACCCGCTGACGATGGCGATCAGCGACGGGCTGCCCGCGATCCTGGCCGGCAACACGGTCGTGCACAAGCCGGACAGCCAGACCCCGCTGACCGCACTCCGCGGGATCGAGCTGCTGTACGAAGCCGGCCTGCCGCGGGAGGCCTGGCTCGCGGTGAATGGTGACGGCCCGACCGTCGGCGGTGCCCTGATCCAGAACGCGGACTACATCTGCTTCACCGGCTCGACCAGGACCGGCCGGCTCGTCGCGAAGCAATGCGGCGAGCGGCTGATCGGCTGCAGCCTCGAGCTCGGCGGCAAGAACCCGATGCTCGTACTGCGTGACGCCGACATCCACCGTGCCGCCGAAGGCGCCGTACGCGCGTGCTTCGCGAACGCGGGCCAGCTGTGTGTCTCGATGGAGCGGCTGTACGTCGCCGACCAGGTGTACGACGCTTTCGTCACGGCCTTCGTCGACCGGGTGAAGAAGCTCCGCCTCTCGGCCGGCAGCGGCTGGGACGTCGACATGGGTTCGCTGATCTCGAAGGCGCAGCTGGAGACGGTCACCCGCCATGTCGAGGACGCCCGCGCGCAGGGCGCCACGGTGCTGGCCGGAGGCAAGCCGCGACCGGATATCGGGCCGCTGTTCTACGAGCCGACCGTGCTGTCCGGCGTCACGCCCGCGATGGAGTGCTTCGACAACGAGACCTTCGGGCCGGTCGTCTCGATCTACCGGTTCTCCGACGAGTCCGAGGCGATCCAGCGCGCGAACGAGGGCGAGTACGGCCTGAACGCGAGCGTCTGGACCCGCGACGGCCGCCGTGGTCGCGCGGTCGCCGCGCAGCTGATGGCCGGCACGGTCAACGTCAACGAGGGGTACGGCGCGACGTTCGGCTCGATCGACACACCGATGGGCGGCATGCGGTCGTCCGGCCTCGGCCGCCGCCAGGGCGTCGAAGGCATCCGCCGGTACGTCGAACCGCAGGCGATCGCCACCCAACGACTGATCCCGATCGCAGCCTCGCACGGCCTGTCCGACGAGAAGTTCGCCGAGCTGATGACCGGCGCGCTCCGGGTGCTGAAGAAGATCGGCCGCCCGTGAGTTTCGACTACGACGTCGTCATCGTCGGGTCCGGCTTCGGTGGGTCGGTGTCGGCGCTGCGGTTGACCGAGAAGGGCTACCGGGTCGCCGTACTCGAAGCCGGTGCGCGGTTCGAGGACACTACGTTCGCGAAGAACTCGTGGGACACCAAGCGGTTTCTGTTCGCGCCGAAGCTCGGCATGTACGGCATCCAGCGGATCAGCGCGCTGCGCGACGTGATCATCCTGTCCGGCGCCGGGGTCGGCGGCGGCAGCCTCGTCTACGCGAACACGCTGTACGAACCGCTGCCCGCGTTCTACGCCGACCGCCAGTGGGCGCACATCACCGACTGGAAGTCCGAGCTCGCGCCGTACTACGACCAGGCGAAGCGGATGCTCGGCGTCACGACGTACCCGGGCTTCACGCCCGCGGACAAGGTGATGAAGCAGGTCGCCGACGATCTGGGCGTGGGGGACACGTTCCACCCGACGCCGGTCGGCGTGTTCTTCGGTGAGGCGGGTGTCGAGGTCGACGACCCGTACTTCGGGGGCGCAGGCCCGCGTCGTACCGGCTGCATCGACTGCGGCGAGTGCATGACCGGCTGCCGCCACAACGCGAAGAACACGCTGACGAAGAACTACCTCTACCTGGCCGAGAAGTCCGGCGCGGAGGTCTACTCGCTGACCACCGTGACCTCGGTCGAGCCGCTGGCCGGCGGCGGGTACGCCGTTGACACCCGCCGTACCTCCAACAAGAAGCTCACCCGGCGCTTCACCGCGCAGCAAGTGATCTTCGCCGCGTCGGCTCTCGGTACGGCGAAGCTGCTGCACCGGCTGCGCGACGAGGGAAAGCTTCGCCAGCTGTCCGACCGGCTCGGCGTGCTGACCCGGACCAACTCGGAGTCGTTGCTCGGCGCGATCTCGAAGGACCGCGACGTCGACTACAGCCGCGGGGTCGCGATCACGTCGTCGTTCCATCCGGACGACATCACCCACATCGAGCCGGTCCGGTACGGCAAGGGCAGCAACGTGATGTCGCTGCTGCAGACCGTGCTGACCGACGGCGACGGGGACAAGCCGCGCTGGCGGACCTGGCTGCGGGAGCTCGGCGTACAGCGGAGGAACATCCGCAAGTTGTACGACCTCAAGCACTGGTCCGAGCGGACCGTGATCGCGCTGGTGATGCAGACCGCGGACAACTCGATCACGACGTACGGCAAGCGGGACCGGCTCGGCCGCTGGCGGCTGACGTCCAAGCAGGGCCACGGCGCCCCGAACCCGTCCTGGATCCCGGTCGCGAACCAGGTGGTCCGGCGGATGGCGAAGCTGATGAACGGTACGCCGGGCGGCACGATCGGCGAGCCGTTCAACGTGCCGATGACCGCACACTTCATCGGCGGCTGCGCGATCGGCGACTCGGCCGAGACCGGCGTGGTCGACCCGTACCACCGGGTCTACGGGTACGACGGTCTGCACATCGTCGACGGCTCGACGATCTCCGCGAACCTCGGCGTGAACCCGTCGCTGACGATCACCGCCCAGGCCGAGCGCGCATTGTCGTTCTGGCCGAACAAGGGCGGCGACGACCCGCGGCCGGCGATCGGTACGGCGTACCAGCGGGTGCAACCGGTGAAGCCGTCGAACCCGGTCGTCCCGGATGACGCACCCGGTGCGCTCCGGCTCCCGATCTTCCCGAAACAGTCCGTGACGAAGCCGTAACAAAACTGCGAGGAATACCTCAAAGGCAAATGAAAAAACCTCAGCAGTAACTTTGCTGAGGTTTTGGAAAAGCTTCAGAAAAGGGAGCAGGTCCCTCGGGAACGTTTCCGCCCAAATCGTTTCCCGAGGGACCCACTCAAGCCGGGGTGAGGCGCCCGGCGCTTTGGGATCGGGTCACCAACCATGGCTGGCGACCCGAGCTCTTGGTTACTACCTTACATCCGATTCCCAGCGCTTCGAGGCCTTGTGACCACTCTGCGTGCTGATCGTAATGATCAGCTTTTGTTGCTCCTGGTAATCAGGTGGCGGTCTTCCTTGCGGTAACCGCCTTCGTACACATCAACGAGCCCATCTACGGGGGGTTACGAGGTTCCGCAGAAATATCCAGATTCTTTTCCGGGGAGTGCGGAGAGTGGTCGTGAGGCACTTCGGTTCGAGGTGTTGCACGTGACGCCCGCCGCAGAACCGGCGTACCCGTCTGACCTACTCTGAGCCGACCGTTCTGATGAGGCAGGAGAAGGTATGAGCGACATCCTGGACGTGGCACGTGAGCAGGTTCTGGAGCAGGGCACGGGGCTGAGCCAGGAGCAGTTGGTCGAGGTTCTCAACGTTCCCGACGACCGGCTGCCCGAACTGCTCGCGCTCGCGCACGACGTCCGGGTGAAGTGGTGCGGCGAGGAGGTCGAGGTCGAGGGGATCATCTCGCTCAAGACCGGCGGCTGCCCCGAGGACTGCCACTTCTGCTCCCAGTCCGGTCAGTTCACCTCGCCGGTCCGGTCGGTCTGGCTGAACATCCCCGAGCTGGTCGAGGCCGCCAAGGAGACCGCGAAGACCGGCGCGACCGAGTTCTGCATCGTCGCCGCGGTGCGCGGACCGGACCAGCGGCTGATGAGCCAGGTGAAGGCCGGCATCGAGGCGATCAACGCCGAGGTCGACATCAACATCGCCTGCTCGCTCGGCATGCTCACCCAGGAGCAGGTCGACGAGCTGAAGTCCTGGGGCGTGCACCGGTACAACCACAACCTCGAGTCGGCCCGGTCGTACTTCGGCGACGTCGTCACCACACACTCGTTCGAGGAGCGCTGGGAGACCTGCCTGATGATCCGCGACTCGGGCATGGAGCTGTGCTGCGGCGGACTGGTCGGGATGGGCGAGACGCTCGACCAGCGTGCCGAGCTGGCCGCCCAGCTGGCCGAGCTCGACCCGCACGAGGTGCCGCTGAACTTCCTCAACCCCCGGCCCGGTACGCCGTTCGGCGACATGGAGGTCATGGACGGCAAGGACGCGCTGCGGACCATCGCCGCGTTCCGGCTCGCGATGCCGCGCACGGTCCTGCGGTACGCCGGTGGCCGCGAGCTGACCCTCGGCGATCTGGGTACGCGGGAGGGGCTGCTCGGCGGGATCAGCGCCGTGATCGTCGGCAACTACCTGACCACCCTGGGCCGCCCGGCGACGGCCGACCTCGACCTGCTCACCGAGCTGAAGATGCCGGTGAAAGAGCTGCAGAAGACGTTGTGACCGAGGTGTACTGCGGCCGCTGCGGCCTGGAGCTGACCGCCGGTGGGCACGACGACTGCGGCTGGGCGCTCGCGTTGGAGCCGCCGCGGTACTGCGCTGAGTGCCGCCGCCGGATGGTCGTCCAGGTCCACCCGATGGGCTGGTCGGCGCGCTGCTCGGTCCACGGTGAACTGACCTCGGGCTGAGCCCGGCTAGGCTGGTGGGCATGCCCGACGCCGTCCCTCGCCTGCTGGTCGCTCTGTACGGGCCGACCTCGGCCGGCAAGACCGCGGTGTCGGTCGACCTGTGTCTGCGGATCCAGGACGAGCTCGGGCTGCCGACGATGGTCGTCTCCGCCGACTCGCGGCAGGTCTATCGGTACATGGACATCGGCACCAGCAAGACCACGCCCGAAGAGATGCGCGGCATCCCGCACACGATGATCGACGTCACCGAGCCGGTGCGGAAGCTCGAGCTGGAGACGTTCGTCTCACAGGCGCGCGGGCACATGGAGGAGACCTGGTCGTCCGGCGGCGTGCCGGTGATCGTCGGCGGTACGAGTGTCTATGTCCGCTCGCTGCTGGAGGGCTGGGAGGTGGACGCGGTCGCCGAGGCGCGGAACGCGATCCGCCGCGACTTCCCGCGCAGCATGGCCGAGGACGCGTACGCCGTACTCACCCGGCTCGACCCGAAGGGCGCCGGGAAGATCCACGAGAACAACTACGACGCGATCGTGAACGCACTGGCACGGGCCATGGGCAACGATCCGGAACGGGCGGTCGCGCCGGCTACCCGGCAGGTCGTGTTGTCGGTCGATCGGTCCGCGAGCGAGATCGATGAGCGGGTTGCGGCGACGTACGACCGTCAGGTCGAGCTCGGACTGCGCGACGAGGTGCTCGGGTTGGACGAGCGGTACGACGTGATGTCGCAGTACCGGCGGTTGGGGCAGAAGTCGCCCAACCAGGTCGTCCACACGCACGGGTACACCGAGTGGTTCGACGTGGCGCTCGATCGGGGTAAGGCGGTCGAGAACCTGAACGACGCGGATCGCGACGAGGTCCGGAGCCGGGTCGTCGAGCGCATCCAGACCCACACCCGCCGGCAGCGCGCGGCCATCCCCAAACTGACCGGCGTCCGCCCGGCCCGCAACGCCAACGACGCCTTCAACGCGGTCAAGTCCGCCCTCGAAGCCCCGGCCGCACGGTCTACGCCAAGCAAGCCCGGCGGCTCCGGCAAGTCGGGTGCCGCACGCCGCAGCTCGGGCGACACCGCCGGCAAATCCGGCGGTGCCGCCGGCAGCGGTGGCAAGCACGGCGGTGGTAGATCGGGTCGCGGCGGCCAGGCCGGACGGCCCTCCAACCGCGGCTCCCGGCGCCGCTGACAACAGCAAGCCGGGGCAGACCGCACCGCGATCGCCCCGGCCACCGCGACCGTCCTTGCCGGACGGCCCGCAGCATCAGCCGCTGTTAGCGGCCGTTGCCCTTCTTCTTCTCGGCTTTCTTGGCTGCGGCTGCAGCCCGGCCGTTGGCGGTGTTCGGGTTGAGCTTCACCCGGCCGGCCTTGTGCGCCTTTCGGCCACCCTGGTCCTTCTGGCGCCGGGTCTGGCCTTCCTGGTGCGTCTGCTCGGTGGACGGACGCGCTCCCGAGGTGTGCTCGGCCTCGTTCTTCTTCTTGCCGTTGCTGTTGTTGTTGTTTGACCTACCGAAAGCCATGACTGTCCCATCCGTGCGAGCCGCGCCCACCGCGGCTTTCCGATGCTTGAGGTTGCGTTCAAGCTGACGTGGTTTGCGAAGAAGCAGACGCTGCGATCGGGTAGCCGGTTCCCTTCCCGTCGCAGCGTTGGAAACATAACTGCGCCAGGGGTTCATCTGTCGTTCAGCGCGGTGTGCTCCGGTGCCGGCGTGACCCGGACGATCAGCTAAAGTCCACGTGTGGTTAACGTCGCCGCCGTCAACGTGCTCACCGAGCTCGGTACGGCGAGGTGGTCGGCGCCGGATGCGATGGCGTTCGAGATCGCGCAGGAGGGTGTGCGGCAGGCGATCGGCTTCTATGCCAGGCCGATCACGGCCGAGGACGTCGCGGCCGATCCCGAGGTCGCGACGAGCCGGCGGACCGAACAGCAGGCCTGGGCGGCGCGCGGGCTGGAGCTCACCCCGCTGGACACGCGAGCGATCAAGCGGATCCGCAAAGAGGCCGACGACCTGCTCATCATCGACGACGAAGACGAAGACGATGATGACGACGTCGATGACGAAGCCGACGAAGCCGACGACGACGGTGCGGACGACGACCTCGTCGACGAGGACGAGAGTGACGAAGACGAGGACGACGACGGGACACTGGAGTAGTCGTGACGAGTCTGTGGGGGACCGGGTCGGCGGCCGACCGGGAGTTGCTGGATGCGGGGGAGAGTGCGCGGATCTTCCGCGACCTGATCGTGCCCGACCAGCTCGGCGGGAGCCGGCAGGAGCAGCCGGTGGTGGTGCTCGTCGGCGGTCAGCCGGGTGACGGCAAAGCCACGATCACGGCGCTGGTCGCCGCGATCCTGCGCCACCGCGGTCGTCCGATCATCCTCAACCCGGCCGCCTACGAGCCGTACCACCCACGCTTCTACCAGCCGATCACCGACGTACCGCCGACGCCGAGCGAGGACGTCGAGGCCGAGGGGCGGCGTTGGTACGCGATGGCCGAGGCGCACGTGCTCGAGCAGCGGTACGACGCGATCGTCGAGACCGAGCTCCTCGACCCGGACGCGTTCGCCGACTCGGCCCAGCGCTTCAAGGCCGCCGGGTACCAGGTCGAGGTCGCGATCCTCGCAGTACCTGAGGCCCTCAGCCGACTCGGCGTCCTCGAGCGTCACCTGCGCGGTCTGGAGGCGTACGGGTTCGCCCGGCTCGCACCGCAAAGCGTCCACGACGCCGGGTACGCCGGTGTACTGCGTGCCGCCGAGCTGATCGACGCGGGCGAGTGGACCGACCGGATCGCCGTACTGCGTCCGGACGGGCAGTTGCTGTACGGCAACCAGCGCACCGCCGACGGGCAGTGGCAGCGGCCGGTGCGGACCGCCGAGGCGATCACGTACGAGCGGGACCGGCCGTGGACCGTGGTGGAGTCGCGGAACTTCCTGGAGACCGCTTCGCAGGTCGCCCGGATCGGGCTGGCGGCGCCGGTGCAGTGGATTCGCGACGAGTCGGTCGAAGGCGGAAAGACGGTGACCGCGATGGCGCGGTCGCGGTTGCATCCGGACGCGGTGACGTTGCATATCGCAACGGCCGGCACGCAGCAGTAGGAGACGTCGCCCACATCCTGGCCACCCGCGACGCCGCCGACGGCGCCCAGCGATTACCGTGGTGGATCCTCAGGATGGAGGCGGGAGACGGTGTCACAGTCGGTCAATGGACTGCTACAGCAGGATTCGGCGCTGCTCTGGCATCCGTACTCGTCGCTCACCGAGCCGTCGCCGGTCAGGCTGGTCCGGGGCGCGTCCGGCGTGCGCCTGCAGTTGGACGACGGTGCCGGCGGGACGGTCGAGGCGATCGACGCGATGGCGTCCTGGTGGTGCATGATCCACGGCTACCGGAACCCGGTGCTCGACGCCGCGGTGAAGAGCCAGGTCGACGACTTCAGCCACGTGATGTTCGGCGGGCTCACCCACGAGCCGGCGATCCGGCTGGCCGAGCGGCTGGTCGAGATCACGCCTGCGCCGCTGCGGCATGTGTTCTTCTGCGACTCGGGCTCGGTCTCGGTCGAGGTCGCGATCAAGCTCGCCCTGCAGTACCAGGTTGCCCGCGGCAACAACGGCCGGACCCGGATGCTGACGGTCCGCGGCGGCTACCACGGCGACACCTTCGCCCCGATGAGCGTCTGCGACCCGGTCAACGGCATGCATTCGCTCTTCACCGGCGCACTGAAGGAACAAGTCTTCGGCCCACAGCCGCCCGCCGGTTTCGACCGCCCTGCCGACGATCCTGAGCTGCAGGCTTGGGCTGAGTCCGTCGCCGCGCTTGCCGAGCAACATTCGGACGAGATCGCCGCGATCATCGTCGAACCGATCCTCCAAGGCGCCGGCGGCATGTATCCGTACAGCCCTGCCTGCCTGCGAGTACTACGTGAGCTGGCAGACCGCCACGGCTTCCTCCTCATCCTCGACGAGATCGCCACCGGCTTCGGCCGCACCGGCACACTCTTCGCCTCCGAACACGCCTCCGTCGAGCCCGACATCCTCTGCGTCGGCAAGGCATTGACCGGCGGCTACCTCACGCTCGCAGCGATGCTCTGTACGACGGATGTCGCCCAGACCGTCTCGAACGGCCCGGGCGGCGCCTTGATGCACGGCCCGACCTTCATGGCGAACCCGCTCGCCTGCGCGGTCGCCTTGGCCTCGATCGATCTGCTGCTGTCCCAGGACTGGGCCGCGCGGGTGGGCGCGATTTCTGCTGGGCTGTCGTCGGGCCTGGCCGCGGCGCGCGAGTTGCCTGCGGTGAAGGACGTGCGCGTGCTCGGCGCGGTCGGCGTCGTACAACTCGGTGGGCCGGTGGATCTGCCGCGGATGACTGATGCGGCCTTGCGGCGTGGGGTGTGGGTGCGCCCGTTCCGCGACCTCGTCTACACGATGCCGCCGTACGTCTGCACCGACGAGGAGATCGCGATCATCGCGGCGGGGATCACCGGCGCGATCGAGGAGGCCGGCTGATGCTCGAGGACTGGCTCGCCCCGAAGGCGGCCGCGTTGGAGGCGCGGGGTCTCACCCGGCGGCTGCGTGCGCGCGACGCGGACGACGACCTGATCGACCTTGCAGGGAACGATTATCTGGGTCTCGCGCGTGATCCGCGCGTGATGACGGCCGCCGCTGACGCGGTGCGGATGTGGGGTTCTGGAGCAACGGCGTCGCGGCTTGTGACTGGTACGACGACCTTGCACGAGGAGCTCGAGTCCGCGCTGGCTGCCTATGTGGGTCAGGAGTCCGCGCTCGCGTTCTCGTCCGGGTACCTGGCCAACCTCGGCGTGGTCACCGCGCTCGGCGGCCCCGGAACTCTGCTCGTATCCGACGAACACATCCATGCGTCGCTGGTGGACGCGTGTCGGCTGGCACGGTCCCGCGTCGAGATCGTCCCGCACAACGACGTGGAAGCCGTTGAGAAGGTACTTGCCGAGCGCAACGAACCACACGCTGTTGTGATGACTGAGTCGGTGTTCAGTGTGCTGAGCGACGAAGCGCCGCTGACCGAGTTGGCAGCTGTTGCCGCTGCGCGTGGGGCCGTGCTGTTGGTTGACGAGGCCCACGGGCTGGGGGTCACCGGAGGCGGGCGCGGGTCGGTCCACGCCGCGGGGCTCGCCGGACTGGATCATGTGGTCGTCACGATGACGCTGTCGAAGTCGCTGGCCTCCCAGGGCGGGGTCGTCCTCGGGCCGCGGGTTCTGCGCGAGCACCTGATCAACCGCTCGCGCCCGTTCATCTACGACACCGGCCTGAACCCGGCCGCCTGCGCAGCCGCGCTGGCAGCGCTCGGCGTACTCGAGGCCGAGCCGGATCGTCCCGCTGCGGTTCACGCGGCGGCGGCTCGGCTGGCGGCGGCGTGCGACGTACCGCCGTCGTCGGGAGCGGTCGTGTCGGTCCCGATGCCCGGCCCGCAGCAGGCGGTCGAGGCAGCGGAGGTGTGCCGGCGCAACGGCGTACTCGTCGGCAGCTTCCGGCCGCCGTCTGTGCCTGATGGAGTCTCCCGGCTCCGTCTGACCGCCCACGCAGGTCTGTCCAGCGACGATCTCGACCGTGCGTGTGCGGTGATCGTCGACGCGATCGGGCAGGTCTCATGATCATCCTCGTCACCGGCACCGACACCGAGGTCGGCAAGACCATCACCACCGCCGCCTTGGCTGTCCGGGCCGTCGGGACGGTCGCTGTCGTCAAGCCGGCGCAGACCGGGGTCGGGCCGGACGAGCCGGGGGACCTCGACGACGTACACCGGCTGACCGGTCTGACCAAGCTGCACGAGGGCGTCCGCCTGCGCGATCCGTTGGCGCCGACCACGGCCGCGCGACGGCAGGGCGTCACGTTGCCGCCGGTCGCCGCCCACGCCAAGGCGATCGACCAGCTGACCCTGACGAACGACACCGTGCTGGTGGAGGGCGCCGGCGGCATCCTGGTCGGGTTGGATGCTGAGGGCAACAACCTTGCGGATCTTGCCGGGCAGCTGACGACACCGTTCTGTTTCGTGGTGGTCGCGCGGGCCGGCCTGGGGACGCTGAACCATGCCGGGCTGACCGTCGAGGCGCTGCGATCGCGAGGCCTGCCGATTGAAGGGCTCGTGATCGGCTCGTGGCCGGAGCAGCCGGACCTCGCCGAGGAGTGCAACCTGGCGGACCTGCCGGCGGTGACAGGAGTGCCGGTCATCGGCCGGATCCCCGCCGGCGCGGGATCGCTCGACCAGGAAGCCTTCAAGGCCGCGGTCCCGAGCTGGTTCGAGTGAGCGGTTGTCCGGCTCGGTACGACGAGGCGCTGGGCTACTGGGTTGTCGACGATCCGGCGTTGGCGCGGGAGGTGTTGCTGGATCCGGAGACGTTCCGGCCGGACAACGCCGTACTCGCACATACTCCGCTGTCGGTGAAGGCGTTGCGGGTGCTGTCGGGGGTCGGGTTCGCGCTGCCGCCGACGCTGGCGAACAACGCGGGTGAGTCGCACCGGCCGATCCGGGCTGCGGTTGCGCGGTTCTTCAGTCCGGCGCGGGTGGCTGCTGTTGAGCCGCTTGCGCGTGAGCTGACGTCTGCGCGGGTCGAGGCGGCGTCGGTGCGTCTCGCGGCCGGAGAGCAGGTGGACCTCGTGCACGCGATCGCGGCGGACCCGCCGGCGCTTGTGTTGCTCCACTTGCTCGGTGTCGCGGACGTCGACGTACCTGCGTTGAAGGCTTGGAGCCTGGACTCGCTCGAACTGTTCTGGGGCTGGCCGGACGAGGATCGGCAGCTGGAGCTGGCTCACAGTGCGGCCGAGTTCTACGCGTGGCTGCGGACTCGGACGACGGCTGCGCGGAAGACGCCCGGCGACGATCTGTTCGGGACGCTGGTCTCCCTCGGCCTGACTGATGAGGAAGTCTGCGCGGTCGGCTACTTCCTGCTGATAGCCGGCCAGGAAACCACCACCCAACTGATCTCCACCGCCTTCCACCGGTCCGTTGGTGAGCTGATCGAACCGGCTGGAGTTGTGGAGAAAGTGCTCCGGGAGGCTTCCTCCGTGCCGACTTGGCGGCGGGTTGCTGCTCGGCCGACTGTGATTGGAGAGGCGGAGGTGCCGGCGGGGGCGCCGGTTCTGCTTGGGTTGAGCGGGCATGGTGGGCCTGCCGATCTGGCCTTCGGGATCGGCATCCACCGGTGCCTCGGCGCCGGGCTTGCTCGGCTGGAGGCTCGGGTGGCGTTGGAGTGTGCTCGGGAACTGCTGGCCGGTGTGCGGCTGGTGGACGAGCCGCCGATGATCGACCTGCTCTCGTTCCGCGCGCCGAAGCGTCTCCTGGTTGTAACGGACGGTAACACCGGGGACAACTGACGTCGCTAGCGTCGCGCTCGTGAGTTCATCCTCCCGGTGCCGAGTGCGGCTGTGGTTCGGTCCGCACCAGATCTCCGACTACATCGGCGACCAGGCCGCCGCCACCCGCTACGAGGCAGCGATGCGACGCCGCTTCCCGGGCCTGGAGATCACCAGCGACCCGCTGCCGGTGACCGCCCGGCCTGCGGATTACAGCCCTGCTGACCTGCACCGATAGGCTTTGCGGGTGGCAGAGCATGAGTTGGTCCTGGTTGTCGACTTCGGAGCGCAGTACGCGCAGTTGATCGCGCGCCGCGTGCGCGAGGCGAAGGTGTACTCCGAGATCGTGCCGCACTCGATGCCGGTCGAGGAGATGCTGGCACGCGAGCCGAAGGCGATCATCCTGTCCGGCGGCCCGCAGTCGGTGTACGCCGAGGGCGCGCCGCGGGTCGAGACCGGGCTGTTCGAGGCCGGCGTACCGGCGTTCGGGATCTGCTACGGCTTCCAGGCGATGGCGCAGACGCTCGGCGGCGACGTACGCCGTACCGGCCTGCGCGAGTTCGGCCGTACGCCGGTCACCGTCAGCGAACCGGGCACGCTCCTCGCGGACATCCCCGAGGACCTGAACGTGTGGATGTCGCACGGCGACGCCGTCCACGCGCCGCCCGCCGGCTTCGCAGTACTGGCTGCGTCCGAGGGGGCGCCGGTCGCGGCGTTCGAGGACCTGGACCGGCGGCTGGCCGGCGTTCAGTGGCACCCGGAGGTCCTGCACTCGCAGGCCGGGCAGGCTGTGTTGGAGCACTTCCTCTACCAGATCGCCGGCTGCAAGGGCGACTGGACGACCACCAACGTCGTCGACGAGCAGGTCGAGTTGATCCGGCAGCAGGTCGGCGACAAGCAGGTGCTGTGCGCGCTGTCCGGCGGCGTCGACTCCGCGGTCGCGGCGGCCCTGGTGCACAAGGCGATCGGCGACCAGCTGACCTGTGTGTACGTCGACCACGGTCTGCAGCGGGCCGGCGAGTCCGAGCAGATCGAGAAGGACTTCGTCGCCGCGATCGGGATCCGGCTCGAGGCGATCGACGCCGAGGAGCAGTTCCTGTCCGCGCTGGCCGGGGTGACCGATCCGGAGCAGAAGCGGAAGATCGTCGGCCGGGAGTTCATCCGGACGTTCGAGGTGACCGCGCGCAAGGTGGACGCCGAGCGGCACATCGAGTTCCTGGTCCAGGGCACGCTCTACCCGGACGTGGTCGAGTCCGGCGGCGGCACCGGCGCGGCGAACATCAAGTCGCACCACAACGTCGGCGGTCTGCCCGACGACCTGCAGTTCAGCCTGATCGAGCCGCTGCGGACGCTGTTCAAGGACGAGGTCCGCGAGCTCGGCCTGGCGCTCGGCCTCCCGGAGACCATGGTCTACCGGCACCCGTTCCCGGGCCCCGGCCTGAGCATCCGGATCATCGGCGAGGTCACCCGCGAGCGGCTGGACATCCTCCGCGCGGCCGACCTGATCGCGCGGACCGAGCTGACCGCGGCCGGTCTCGACCGCGACATCTGGCAGTTCCCGGTGGTCCTGCTGGCCGACGTCCGGTCGGTCGGCGTCCAGGGCGACGGCCGCACGTACGGGCATCCCGTCGTACTGCGGCCGGTCACCAGCGAGGACGCGATGACCGCCGACTGGGCCCGCTTGCCGTACGACGTGATCGAGCGCATCTCGACCCGCATCACCAACGAAGTCGACGAGATCAACCGCGTAACCCTCGACGTCACGAGCAAGCCCCCGGGCACGATCGAGTGGGAGTAATTCGTCACAGCGGGTGAACCCTTCGGCTGTTACTGTCGAAGGGTCGCCTACTGACCACGGTGGGTGACTTCCTCGGGGGAGGGGGTCGTGGTGTTCCGCATTCATTTCGAATGCACGGACCTGGCCAGGACGACCATCGCGCAGCGGCCGGATCCGTTGTGGGAGGTCCTGCTGGGGCTCCATATTCTGCAAGGGGACGAGGAGCCGGAGCTCTTCGGGGCTTGGCGGGAGCGGGCGAGATCCCGCTTGAGCGCGCTCGAGCAGGAGCTGCTCGCGTTGACGCCGCCGGTCGGGTACTCGCCGGATTTCCTCACGCCGCGGGCGGCGGGGGACGGACTCGATGCCGGGTTGACCGCGGTCGCGGCGACACCCGCTGTTCAGCTGAGGTCGGAGTTGCGGCGGTTGTCGGACAGCGTCCGGCTGCCGGCCTGGACCCGGCGGCTCGCGACCGGTGACACGAAGGTGATGTCCCGGCTGGTGCATGGCCTGCGTTCGTTCCACCGGACCAAGATCGCGCCGCAGATGCCGATGATCGCGACCACGATCCAGCCGGCCGTTGCGCGGCACAACGACACCGTGGCCAGCAACGGGTTCGAGTCGCTGATCCCGGAGCTGCATCAGTCACTGCGCTGGGAGGCGCCGGTGCTCTCGGTGGACACGCCGCACATCGACCGCGACCTGTACCTGGAAGGCCGGGGGTTGCGGTTGGTGCCGTCGTTCTTCTGCTGGAAGTACCCGATGATGCTGCTCGACCCGACGCTGCCACCCGTGCTCGTTTACCCGGTGCGGCACGACCCTGGTGCGCCGGAGGTCGTCGTACGGCGTCCGGACCGCGATCGCGCCGTTGCCGATCTGCTGGGGAAGACGAGAGCGCTTGTGCTGAAGGGCATCTCGATCGGCGCGTGTTCGACCAGTGAGTTGGCGGCGCGCGTCGGGATCTCGATGGCGTCGGCCAGCGAACACGCGAGGATCCTGCACGACACGGGCCTCGTTACGACGCACCGAATCGGCAGCTCCGTCCGGCACAGTCTCAATCCGGTCGGCGCCGATGTTTTGTCGGGTATCCGCACCTGAAAGTTCGTTTGGAGTTCGTGACGGCGGCGTACCTTTCCGTTAGGGGAGGTGGGGGACATGGCTCTCACGGTGGGCACGTTCAACCTGAACAACCTGTTCGACCGGTGGAACTTCGAGGGTGCGGTCGACGTGCTGGCGAACGGGACCGGCTCGGTGCCGGCGACGTACACGTTCGACGACGAGCACCGGCGGCGGCTGCAGCTCGACGGGAACGGCAAGCTGCTGACAGCGAAGAAGCCCGAGGATACCAACCGGGTGGCGGAGCGGCTGCTCGCTCCGGACGTCGACGTCTGGATCGTGCAGGAGGTCGAGAACGTCGACGTACTGCGGGAGTTCAACCGTGACCACCTGAACGGCGCGTACCAGCACGTGATGGTGATCGACGGCAACGACTCGACGCGGTTCATCGACATCGGGCTGCTGTCGCGCCGGCCGATCGGCGGGGTGACGAGCTATCAGCGGACGTTCCATCCCGACGTACCGGATCGGCCGATCTTCTCGCGCGATCTGGTCGAGGCGGAGATCCTGGACGACCGCGGCCGGCGGATCCTGACGGTGTTCGGCACGCACCTGAAGTCGAAGTACGTCGATTTCAAGGTGCCGGACCAGGCTGCGGCCGAGGCGGCGGCGCAGCTGTTGCGGACGCAGCAGGCCGAAACCATCGTGCGGATCATGGCGTCGCGGATGAGCACGCGGCAGCGGTATCTGCTGTGCGGCGACATGAACGACACTCCGGACTCGCCCGCGCTGGTCGCCTACGAGAAGGCCGGGCTGGTCAGCGCGTTGACGGCGCCGACCGAGGTCGGGACTGTGCAGACGACGGTGGAGTTGCCGGCGAGCCCGGCGTGGACGTCGACGTTCAAGGAGTCCGGGCAGCCGCGGACGTTCGATCTGATCGACCAGATCTGGTTGTCGCCGGCGCTGGCGCCGCGGTTGACCGGTTCGTTCATCGGCCGTCGTCGCAAGCTGGCGCGGGACGGGACGGATCATGATCCCGCCTGGATCTCCCTTGATTTATAGGGGTTTCATGGCTTCGATGCCGTCGAGCAGGCGGTCGAGGCCGTAGCGGTACGAGTCGGCTGCGGTGGATTCGTAGCCGTTCGCATGCCAGATCGCGGTCATCGTGGGATGCCTGTCGACGTCGAAGTACGTCTCCCACAGGTCGTTCCGCTCGTACCACCAGGCGTCGTTGGTCTGCCCCGTGGCGCGCTCGACGAGTCGACTCTCGGCCTCGAGGTGGGCCGCGGAGTCGACGTACGTCGTGATCGCGAGTGCGGCCGTGTTCGTCTCGGTCGCGCTGAGGCCGAGGCCCATCACCGCGGACAGCAGGTACTCGCGGCCGGCCAGCATGCCCGGGCCGACCGGCGGGCGGATCGTCGAGACCTGCGACATCCAGAGGTGCTGCTGGAACATCGCGCGGGTCTGCTGCGAGTAGATCTCCACCTGCGCGCGCCAGTCGTCGGGGCGTGATGCACCTGGGCCGGGCAGCTCGCGTTCGACGAGCACCTGGTCGACCATCAGATCCAGCAACTCGTCCTTCGACGGCACGTACGTGTACAGCGTCATCGTGCCGACGCCGAGCTCCTTGGCGAGGCCGCCCATCGACGCCGCCGCGAGTCCTTGCTCGTCCGCCAGCCGGATGCCTGCCTGCACGACATCGTCCACGTTGAGCGACGGTCGCCGGCCCGCGCCGCGCTGCCTGGCAGGCTCGTTCGGTCCTGGCTCGGCCGTTGGGCGGCGGTGGTTTCGCCACAGCAACGCCAGCGTCTTGTCTGGCTGACCCTGACCGCTCCGGCGCTCGCTCACGTCGACAACGATAGGCGGTGGTTTGAATTCTCGTATACCCTACGAGAATTGTCGGCGAGAGGGGAGTGGCATGACGATCTTGGTGACAGGGGCGACCGGGAGCGTGGGGCGGTTGCTCGTGGACGAGTTGGTGTCGGCGGGTGCGGAGGTCAGGGCGCTGACCAACGATCCGGCCCGGGCGGCGTTGCCGGACGAGGTGGACATCGCTCGCGGGTACCTCGGCAGGCCTTCGACGCTTCCGGCTGCGTTGGCCGGCATCGACACGGTCTACCTCGCGCCGCTTCCGGCGTACGTCGACGACTTCGTCCGCTGTGCTCAGCATGCCGGCGTACGGCGGGTCGTCGTACTGTCCGGGGAGCCGGCCGAGTATGAGGCGCAGGGGGATCCGTCGGCGTGGCACTACTACTGGATCGAGCGCGCGATCGAGGCGGGCGGCTTCGACTGGACGTTCCTGCGACCGGGCCAGTTCATGAACAACACGCTCGGCTGGGCACCGTCGATCAAGGCCGAGAGCGTCGTACGAGCGCCGTACGCCGGGGCTGTGCAGACGCCGATCGACCTCGGGGACATCGCCGCTGTGGCGCGGGTGGTGCTGCTGTCGGAACGCTTCAACGGCCAGAAGATCATGATGAGTGGGCCGGAGGCGCTTACGCCGCCGGAGGAAGTCGAACAGATTGCGGAGGCGATCGGGCGCGAGGTGCGCTTCATCGAACAGACGCCGCAGGAATACCTCGACGAACTTGCGCCAGCGATCGGACTGGAGACGGCGCAGTGGTTGCTCGATGGCTTCCGCATGATGGCGGAGTGGCCGATGAAGCCCGAGCCGGCGGTGCCCGAGCTCATCGGCCGGCCCGCGCTGACGTACCGCGAATGGGCGCTCGCCAACGCCGACGCCTTTCGCTGACTTGCTTGCAAGCTCGAACATGTGTTCGACTATATGGCATGAGATGGGCCGGTCAGCAAATCGACGTCGAGACTCCGGGGACCTTGCCGGGGCTCGGGTTGATCGCGGGGCTGGTCCGGTCGGTGACGACGCCGGAGTTCCAGGGGATCACGTTCCATGAGGTAGTTGCGCGGTCCGCGCTGAACTCGGTGCCTGGCACGGGTCTGCCGTTCAACTGGACGGTCAATCCGTATCGCGGGTGCACGCACGCCTGCAGGTATTGCTTCGCTCGACCGACCCACAAGTACCTGGAGCTCGACACCGGCCAGGACTTCGACCGCCAGATCGTGGTGAAGACCAACGTTGCCGACGTACTGCGACGTGAGCTGGCCCGCCCGTCCTGGAACCACGAGCAAGTTGCCCTGGGCACCAATACTGATCCCTACCAGCGTGCTGAGGGTCGCTACCGCCTGATGCCCGGCATCATCGAAGCCCTCGCGGCGTCCGGCACACCCCTGTCGGTGTTGACCAAGGGCACCTTGCTCCGGCGAGACCTGGGGCTGTTGTCTGCAGCGGCCGGCGAAGTGCGGGTCGGCATCGGCATCTCATTGGCGTTAGGCGACGAAGAGCTACGCCGCCGCCTCGAGCCCGGCGTACCGTCGGTTCGCGGGCGCCTGGATCTCATCCGCGCCATCCGCGAGGCGGGCCTCCCGTGCGGTGTCATGGTCGCGCCCGTCCTGCCCTGGCTGACGGACTCCGCCGACCACCTGGACCATCTCTTCGCCCAACTGGCCGAAGCGGGGGCGACCGGTGTGACCACGCTCATCCTCCACCTACGCCCCGGCGTCAAAGACTGGTTCATGAGCTGGCTCGCCCACGACCACCCCGACCTGGTCTCCCGCTACGAATCCCTCTACGCCCACGGCTCCTACGCCAGCCCCAGCTACCGCAAAGCCTTCGAGGACAAGGCCCGTCCCCTCCTCGACAAACACGGCTTCGGCCGAGGCTCCTCCCACCGCTCCAAACCCATCAACGGCATGAATCCCACCGGCGTCGTCGACGGCGCAGAATCCGGCTGGGGCGACCCCGACCCCACCACCACCCGCTTCCGCCCCCCACCCCGCCGCCAACCACCGCCAGAAGTCCCGGATCAACAACCTCTCTTCTGACGCCGGCTGCCGCTTATCGCTGAGGTGTTGATGGAGCGATCGTCAGATTCGCGCTCAGCGTCTGTGCGTAACGCTTGCCACGTTGCTCGTAGATGAACCTGACGCCATCGGACTTGAGCGGCCGCCGGCTGGTGGTGACCCGCAGATGCAAGTAGACGATCTTGTCATCCGGCAACGTCTGTCCCGGGAGGAGCGTGAAGCCCTCGACCGCCGTTGACGGCTTCGTCGACGGATCATCGTTGGCTGAGCCACCGCTGCTGTCCCACGACATCGGAATGCCGGCGATGAACGCCTCTTTGTCGAAGAGTCTGGCTCCGACAAAGCTCAGACCGTCGGGCAAGGTTCCGGGCTCGACGTCCTCCAGCATCAACTTCTCCGACGACTGATTGGTGATGGCCGGCGCGAAGTACCAGACGTCATCGTTGATCCGCGCGGTGTGAATGCCGATCTCGTATGAACCGTCCGCCTTGCCGAAAGCATCGCCCTCGTTGACGCGCTCCGGATCGTCAGACCCCCGAAGCGCAAGGCCGACCCCCACGCAGCCCACCACCACGACGATGGCGACAGCTCTCCTTCTCACCGGTCGCCCCTCCCCACCACCTAACCTGATACGTCCACCGTATGGGGGAGGGGGTGAGCGTGTTGCCTGTGCGGGAAGTCGAAGTCCCGGGGGATCAAGCACTGACGCTGGCTACTGCGTTGTTGCAGCGCGTCCGACTATCCGAGGCTGAGGCTGGTGTGTGGGAGGCGGCCGATGTGCAGTGGTGGTCGCGGAAGGCGCGTCGCTCGGACGTTGTCGACCAACTGTTCTGGGTCGATGATGACGGGCCGGTGGCCGGGATTCTGTTGACGAGTTGGGCCGACGATGTCTGGCAGTGTGACCCGATCATCGTCCCGGGGGCGACGAGCCCTTCTCTGAATGAGGTTTGGGCAGGCGCGGTGGCGCAGGTCCGGCGTCACGCGGCGGGTTCGTTCGAGGTTCCTGTGCGTGATGACGATCGCGAGCTGCGCGAACTGGTTGACGGAGCTGGGCTCGTTGCCGGTGAGCGATCAAGCATTGCCTGGATGGATGCCATCGACCGGCCGCGGATCGACACGCCTCCCGAGGGCTTTGTCCTCGTCGACCGCACGCAACGACCGGGCACTCGGCACCCGATGCGCCACCGGAACGGCGACCAGGTTGGCGAGCGCCTTCGGCGATGTTCTTTGTACGACCCAGCGCTCGACCTCGCCATCGAGACGCTCGACGGCCGAGCCGTCGCGTACTCGCTCTACTGGTTCGACCCGGTGACCAAGGTTGGTCTCGTCGAGCCGGTAAGAGTCGAAGACGAATACCACCGCCGAGGCCTAGCCCGAGCCATGCTCACCACAGGCATCGACCGCCTAGCAGCCAACGGCGCCCGCCACCTCAAAATCGGCTTCGAATCCCCACCAGCCGCCGCGCTCTACCAATCCATCGGCTTCCACCCTGCTACACGCGTGACCTTCTACGGAGGACACGTAGATAGCCTCTGACAGATGGGCAAGTAGCCGACGAGGACCTCGCAGGCGAATAGACACGACAGCACCAGCCCCGCCTGACCACGACGGCACCCACCAGTCGCCGCAGTCGCCGCAGCCGATGGCGCGGATGCTGCGGATGACGCCGACGCCGATGGCGCAGACGCGGTCGATCCGCGGCGGCGGCTCACGTCCTGGTGGGCGGGGGCGACTGCGCGGGCCTCGCGTGCCCTCGCGGTCGTGCGGTTCGCGGGTACACGTGTCGGTCGACCGCGCGATAAGCGCGCACGTCCGGCGATAGCCGGAAGGGGATGTTCCGGCGATAGCCGGAGGGTGGGTGGGGTGACGGCGTAGCACGGCGACGAAGGAGCCGCGCGTAGTCCGGAGCGTGGGATGACCGCAGTACTTAGGGGAGGGTGAGGATTTGGGGGCCTTCGGGGGTTATGGCGACGGTGTGTTCGGCGTGGGCGCCTCGGGTGGTGTCGGCGGAGCGGAGGGTCCAGCCGTCTTGGTCGATGACGTACGTCGAGCCGGGGCCGGACCAGAACCAGGGTTCGATGGCGAAGACGTGGCCGGCGCGGAGTTTGAGGCCTCGGCCGGGGCGGCCGCCGTTGGCGATGTGGGGGTCTTCGTGCATGCGGCGGCCGACGCCGTGGCCGCCGAAGTCGAGGTTGGTGCCGACGTTGTCGCGCTTGCCGATGCGTCCGATCGCGGCGCTGATGTCGCCGATGCGGTTGCCTTCGACGGCGGCCGCGATGCCGGCCGCAAGTGCTTCCTCGGTGGTCGCGATCAGCTCGAGGTCCTCGGCTCGCGGCGTACCGACGCAGAAGCTGGTCGCTGCATCCGCGCACCATCCGTCGACCGACGCACCGCAGTCGACGTTGAGGAGGTCCCCATCCTCTAGGCGAAGGTCACTCGGCAACCCGTGCAGTACGGCGTCATTCACCGAGGTGCAGATCACCCCGCTGAACGGCGACGTCGCAAACCCCGGCTGGTACCCCTCGAAAAGCGACACCGCCCCGGCGGAACGCAGTACGTCGCGGGCCACCTCGTCGAGCTCGCGGAGCGAGACCCCGGCTGCGGCCTGCTTCTTCACCGCGGCCAGCGCAGTACCGACGACCCGTCCGGCCTCGCGCATCTGCTCGATCTCCGCTGGCATCTTCAACTCGACCATCGTGTGCTTCCTCGTTCGCGACTCGACTTCACCGGATAACTATACCGGTACTATTATCACACTCATGGTCCGACCACCTCTGTCCACCTGGGACCGCGAACGCGGTCGTCAGCTCGGCCGTCTGCTCCGCGAGGCGCGCGGCGAGCGCAGCATGGTCGAGGTGGCTGCGGCGTGCGGCGTCTCGGTCGACACGCTGCGCAAGATCGAGACCGGCCGGATCCCGACGCCGGCCCTGTTCACGGTGGCTGCCGTCGCCGCCACGCTCGAGATCTCCCTCGACGACCTGGTCGACGCCTGCCAGGACAGCCGGCCGGAAGGGAAGGCCGGCAGTACGAACCTGATCGCGTAGGACACGATCAGATCTCCGTCCCAACCAAATCCTTGGGTGCCGCGTCTTCATCGGCAACAAGGGGGTGGGGATGGCAGTACGACGACGTGCGGTGCTCGGGGGCATGCTGGCCGGCGCCGCGGCGCTGGCGACGACCGGTTGCATCGCGGACACCTACGCGGATACGACCAGCGATCACGGCACGAAGAGCACCACGACCGCGAACCCGAAACAGGGCGACCAGCCCGATCGGATCACGGTTGTCGCGACTGGCGACGTTCTGCTTCACGAACGCCTGTGGACGACGGCGAAGCGTGACGGCAAGGGCGGGGACTGGGACTTCGCGCCGCTGATGAGCAGCGTGAAACCCCTTGTGCAGAAGGCGGATCTCGCTATCGCGCACCTGGAGACCCCGCTCGCACCTGCCGGTGGTCCGTACCACGGCTACCCGCTCTTCCAAGGGCCTCCGCAGATCGCGAGCGCGCTGAAGCAGACCGGGTACGACCTGTGCACGACGGCCAGCAACCACAGCTTCGACGGCGGTGCGAACGGTGTCGACCGGACGCTCAACACCTTGGAGAAGGTGGGTTTGAAGCACGCGGGTACGGCGCGGTCGCGGGCCGAGGCTGAACAGACGACGATCGTTGACGTCGGTGGGGTGAAGATCGCTTCGTTGAGTTTCACGTTCGGGTTCAACGGGTTGCCGTATCCGAACGGGCAGACCTGGCGTGCGGGCAAGATCGATGCGAAGACGATCGCTCGGAAGGCCCAGGAGGCTAAGGATCGTGGGGCTGATCTCGTGTTGGTCAGCTGCCACTGGGGTACGGAGTACTCGAGCAAGCTGAATGACCAGCAGCGGGAGGTCGCGCCGGAACTGCTTGCTGATAGCAACATTGATCTGGTGATCGGTCACCACGCGCATGTCGTGCAGCCGATGGAGCAGATCAACGGGAAGTGGGTCGCGTACGGGCTGGGCAATCTGGTCGCCGCGCATCGCGAGCCCGAGAGCACGAAGGCCGAGGGGCTGCTGGTCCGCTTCACGTTCAAGCGGGATGGCGATCGGTGGTCGACCGAGCAGGCTGAGTTCGCGCCGCTGTTGATGACTGATGTGCTGCCGGTGCGGCTTCTCGACGTACGGCGGGAGCTTGCGAAGGGCACGTCGGTGGCGAAGCGGAGCCGGCTCGAGTTGGCGGAGCGGCGTACGACGGAGACGGTTCTGTCGCTCGGGGCGGCGCCGAAAATGCTTTGAGCTGTTGGGGTTCGACGATCTAGGGTCCGTTGCATGATTACGTACTTCGTGATGGTCCGTCGTGCCCGGCTCCGGGCAGGCGAGGGGTGCCTGGGGATGGCATCCGCTCGATAGTCGTTGGGCCCAACGGGTTGTGGACGCGGCCGGGGTCAAACCCGGTGAGCTCGTCCTCGACGTCGGGGCCGGACTCGGTGCGCTGACTGCACCGCTGGTCCGGGCCGGTGCCCGGGTGGTCGCCGTCGAACTCCATCCTGGTCGTGCCGATCGGTTACGTCGGCGGTTTGCTGATGCGCCGGTGACGGTGGTTCGTGCTGATGCCGGTGATCTTCGGTTGCCGTCGCGGCCGTTCCGGGTGGTGTCTAGTCCGCCGTACAACGTCTCTACGTTGTTGCTGAAGCGGTTGTTGGCGCCGGGATCGCGGTTGGTGTCGGCTGATCTGGTGCTTCAGCGGCAGGTGGCGAACCGGTGGGCGCGCGGCGAGGCGCCCGGTGCTAATCGGTGGTTCCGGTACTACGACCCGTCTATTGGGCTTCGGCTTCCCCGCAAGGCGTTTACCCCGCCTCCACATGTGGATTCAGCAGTACTCCTACTACGCAAACGCTAAAAGACCCCCGCCAGCCTGGCGGGGGTCTTTCAGCATCAGCCGTGCCAGGAGTTCCAGAGGGCGGCGTAGGAGCCTTGGCGGGCTACTAGGTCTTCGTGGCTGCCTAGTTCTGTGATTTGGCCGTCTTCTACTACTGCTACTCGGTCGGCGTCGTGGGCGGTGTAGAGGCGGTGGGCGATGGCTATTACTGTCCGGCCCTCTAGTACTGCGGCTAGGGAGCGTTCCATGTGGCGGGCGGCTCGGGGATCGATCAGGGAGGTTGCTTCGTCTAGGACGAGCGTGTGGGGGTCGGCTAGGACCAGGCGGGCTAGTGCCAACTGCTGCGCCTGCGCAGGTGTTAGTGCTAGCTGGCCGGAGCCGACTCGGGTGTCCAGGCCGTCGGGTAGCGCCTGCGCCCACTCGCGGGCGTCGACTGCTTCCAGCGCCTCCAGCAGTTCGGCGTCGGACGCTGACGGTCGCGCCATCGACAGGTTGTCTCGCAGTGTGCCGACGAAGACGTGGTGTTCCTGGGTCACGAGCGCGACCTGCTTGCGGAGCTCGTCCAGCGGCAGCTCCGTCATGCCGACACCGCCGACCGTCACCGAACCGGTCCGTGGCGGGTGGATACCCGCGACCAACCGCCCCAGCGTCGACTTGCCGGCACCCGACGGCCCGACCATCGCGATCCGCTCACCCGGCTGGATGGTCAGATCCACACCGTGCAGTACGTCGCGACCCTCGACGTACGAGAACCGCACATCGCGCGCCTCAACCAGCTCCGACGAAGGCTTCTGCCCCGACGGCGTCCGGTCGTCCGGTACGTCGCTGATCCCCAGCAGCCGCGCGAACGCCGCACCACCGGACTGCAGCTCGTCCAACCACGACAGCAACCGGTCAACCGGATCGATCAGCTGGTTCACATACAAGACAGCAGCCGTCACCGCACCGAGCGAGACATGACCGTTGAGGTGCAGCCACCCACCGAACAGCAGCGTCCCCACGACCGGCACCAGATAGCCCAACTCGGCCACCGGGAAGTACACAGTCCGCAGAAACAACGTGTAGCGCTCGGCCAGATATGACCCGCGGATATCCACATCCCCGCGCCGAACCCGATCGTCGTACCGCCGCAACGCCTCGACAGTCCGAGCACCCTCGACAGTCTCAGCCAGCGAGCTCGTCATCTGCGCGTACGCCGCGTTCTCCCGCAGGTACCCGTCCTTCGCGCGACGCAGATACCACTTCGTGCTCAGCCACAGCAGCGGGACCATCGCGACCAGCGGCACCAGCACCCAGACCCCGACCAGCACGGTCGCGACAGCCGTGAAGATCACGGTGACGAACGCGATGATCGTCTCCGGTACGGCGAACCGCACCGTCCGCGACAACGTGTCGACGTCCCGCGACGTCCGCGACAGCAGATCGCCGGTGCCGGCCCGCTCGACCGTCCCGATCGGCAGCGCCAACGCGTTGTCCACGAACTCTTCACGCAGCTCCGCCAGCACCTGCTCGCCCAGCGCGAACGACCGGTACCGCGCCCAGCGCGTCAGCAACGACTGCGCGACGATGAAGACCGCGATCACCACGATGACCTCGTTGACCTTCGCGGCGGTCGTGCCGTTCTGCACGTCCTCCACCAGGTCACCGATCAGCCGCGGCGCCGCCAGCCCGGACACCGCCGCCAGCACGTGCAGCAGCAGCGCGATCAACAGGTTGCGCGGGTGCCGCCGCGCCAGCCGGCGCGCATGCTGCCGAATCTCGACCGGCCCGGCGACGGGCAGGATCTGCCTCATCGGAGGGCCTCCTCTTCTTCGGTCTGGCGGGTGACGGTCCGGCGGTACTGCGGCTCGCTCTCGAGCAGCTCGCGGTGCTTGCCGGTGGCAACCACTCGGCCGGCGGCAACGAAGATGACCTCGTCGACGCGGTCGAGCAGGAGCGGGCTCGCGGTCAGTACGACGGTGCTCCGGCCGGCTCGGTGGTCGCGCAACCGCTCCGCGATCCGCGCCTCGGTGTGCGCGTCCACGGCGGAGGTCGGCTCGACCAGCACCAGCACGGACGGGTCCGCGAGCAGCGCCCGCACGAGCACCAGCCGCTGGCGCTGACCGCCCGAGAACGAGCGGCCCTTCTCCTCGACCTCGGAGTCGAGCCCGTCCGGCAGCGCGACCAGCACGTCCTCCGCGGACGCCGTACGCATCGCTGCCATCAGTTCGTCATCGGTACGACGGCCGTCCGGGTCGAGCTCGGTCCGCAGTACGCCGGTGAACATCTGCGAGCCGGTGTCGCTCACCAGGATCCGCTCCCGGACATCCGCTCGGGTAGCGCTGGCCAGCGTCACGCCGCCGTACCTGACCTCGCTCGATTCGTCGTACCGCCCCAGGCGGTCCGCGAGCTCGGCGTAGCTGTCCGGCTCGGCGGAGACGACCGCGGTGAGCAGTCCGTCGCGCGCCCGTACGCCGGAGACCGGATCGACCAGGTCGCCGTGGTCCGGCAGCTGCAGCGGCGCAGCGGGATCGGTAATGTCGGGCTCCAGCTTCAGCACGCGGATCACTCGGCCCGCCGCGACCAGCCCACGCATCAGCTGGTTGGCGAAGTCGGTCGCCGTCCGCAGCGGCAGCACCAGGAACGTCGCATACCCGTAGAACGCGACCAGCGACCCGGCGCTCAGATCGCCACGGAGCGCGAAGTGCGCACCCAGGCCGACCACGAGCACGACGAAGATCCCGGGCAGCAGCACCTGGGCCGCGTCCAGCATCGACTGGATGCCGGCGACGCGCACACCCGCCTTCCGCACCTCCTGCGACTCACTCCGGTACCGCCGGGAGAACGACTCCTCACCGCCGATACCGCGCAGCACCCGCAGCCCGGCCACGATGTCCGAACCCAGCGAGTTCAGCTCGCCGACCGCCTCACGCTGCGCGGACTGCCGCCGGTGCAGCGGTCGCAGCATCGGCCCGAGGCAGAAGAGCATGATCGGTACGCCGATGAGCACCACCAGGCCGAGCACGGTCGAGGACGAGAGCAGGATCGCCGCGACCACGACGAACGCGACGATCGCGCCCGCGAACCGGGCCGAGACCTCCATCAGGTTCCCGATGTAGGAGAGGTCGCCGGCGCCGACGCTGACCACCTCTCCGGTCGCCAGATGCTTCGGCAGCGTCGCCCCGAGGTGGGCCGACTTCCGCGTCACGACCTGGACCGTCCGGTACGCCGCCATCAGCCAGTTGGTCACCGCGAACCGGTGCCGCATGATGCCGGCCAGCGCCTGCACCACGCCGACCGCGAACAGCAGCGCGGTCCACTGCAGCAGCCGCTCGCCGTCCTTCGCCGCGATGCCCTCGTCGATCGCCCGCCCGAGGATCGCCGGGATGAACGCCTGCGCTCCCATCCAGACAATGCCGAAGGCCATCCCGCCCGCGAGCGTGCGGGCCTGACCGCCGGCCACCCACCACAGATAGCGGGCCGGCGAGCGGTGATTCGGGACGCCGGGATCGGCGAGGGGCAGTTGTCTCATGGCCCCCTCAGGCTAGGTCTCCGCTCCGACAGTTTGCATGCGAATTAATCGCGTCTGTGGACAGCCCCGAACCGCACCATCGTGACGGTCGGTAGACCTTCACCTTGCGTTGGGCAACGGGTTCCCGCTGGGCAATGTCCGGCCCCTGTCCTGGATCCATGTTGGTGATCGCGCATCGGGGAGCGAGTGGCTACCGCCCGGAACACACGCCGGCGGCCTATCGGCTGGCCGCGGCACAGGGCGCCGACTACCTGGAACCGGACCTGGTCGCGACCCTCGACGGCGTGCTGGTCTGCCGGCACGAGAACGAGATCTCGAGTACGACGGACGTCGCCGAGCACCCGGTCTTCGCCGACCGGAAGATCACCAAGATCGTTGACGGGACAGCAGTCACCGGCTGGTTCGTCGAGGATTTCACGCTCGCCGAGCTGCGCACGCTCCGTGCCCGGGAACGGATGCCCGCGCTCCGGGCGAACAACACGGCGTACGACGGGTTGGAGGCGATCCCGACCTTCGACGAGGTGGTCGGACTGGCGCGGCGGGAGTCCGCGCGGCTCGGTCACCCGATCGGGGTGATCCCGGAGATCAAGCACCCGGCGTACTTCCGGCGGCTCGGACTGCCACTGGAGGAGCTGCTGACCGAGCGGATCCTGGCGCTCGGACTGCGCGAGGACGAGATCATGGTGCAGTCGTTCGAGCCGACGAGCCTGCGACGGCTCTCGGTGATGACACGGGTGCCGCTGGTCCAGCTGATTGACTCGGAGAGTGCGCCGAACGACTTCCTGCGGACCGGTGACGGTCGCACGTACGCCGACCTGATCGAGCCGGCCGGGCTACGGGAGATCGCGACGTACGCGCAGGTGCTGGCGCCGCACAAGGACCTGGTCATTCCACGTACTGCGGACGGTTGTCTGGGGGAGCCGACCCGGCTGGTCGAGCAGGCCCACCGGCTCGGTCTGGCTGTACAGGTCTGGACGTTCCGTGCGGAGCGTCGCTTCCTGCCCACTGCTACTGACTACCCGACAGAGTTGAAGCGATTCGCCGCTCTGGGTCTGCAGGGCGTCTTCGCCGACCACCCGGACCAGGCGCTGGCGGCACTGCGCAGGCCGGCTCTCAAGGTCTAGACAGTCGACGGCGGGGTGACCGCCGCTGCGGTCACCCCGCCCGAGTGACTGGGGCTGCGCCCGCTACAGGCGCAGGCGGTGTCACGCCGCCGGGGGCTTGTTGTTGGTGGTGGTGTCGTCGTAGATGCGGGAGGCGATGTCGTTCTCGGTCGAGTCCTGGTTCTGGTTGACCGACTGCTGAACGTTCTGCCACACGGCCTTGCCGTCGGACTCCGGGATCACGATCCACGCGACCGCGTAGCCGATCATCGCGGCGCCGCCGGTGATGAGGGTGAGGCCCACCCAGCCGAGGCGGACCAGGGTCACGTCGACGTTGAGGTACTCGGCGATGCCGCCGGAGACGCCGGAGAGCATCCGCTGGTTCGAGGAGCGACGGAGGACCTTGCCGGACAGGTTCTGGAACGGTGCGTTGGAGTTCGTCATGGCTCTACTGTCCCGTTTCCGTGCTGTTCACGGCATCCGGATCGGTACCGACCGACCCCTGATCCACCCCTGACGACTTTCGTGACAAGACACTTGCCCAGCGCTGAGACTTAAGGGGTGGAGCCTCGCCCCGATGCGACCCGAGGCCGTGGCGTGCTGGCATCAGCAGCCGCCGCGATCACGGTGCTGGCCGTCATCGGCGTCACCAATGCGCTGAGCTCCAACGGCGGCGGAACACTGATCATCACCCCTGACCCGCCCCCGGGACCGGTAGCGATGCGAATGGTCGGCTACGGGCACGCGGCGATCGCCGTACCGAAGGTGTGGGGTACGAACGCCTCTCGCTGCGGCATCCCGCACCGCGACACAGTGCTGATCGACGACCCTGCTGCAGCGTCGTACTGCGACCTGCCGCGCCCGCCGGACGTCGACAGCGTGGAGCTCGGTACTGATCCGCCCAGCGGCTTCCAGGTCGACGAGGTTTTCCTCGTGAACGGAGTGCGCGCCGAGCGCCGGAAGACCACGTGTGCGAGTGACGACGTGTGTTGGGGTGCGGTGGGTCTCCCGTCGTTGCACGTGTGGTTCCGGGCGTCCTCGTCCACCGATGCATCGGTGGTGGACGAGATCCTCTCGCGGATCGAGATCCTGCCCGACCGGGTCGGTGTGCCGAGCTCCCGGACGACGGACGGCCGCGACAGTACGGCGTACGCGAAGAGTCTGCGCGAGCTGGGGCTCAGGACTGAGATCAGCACCAGGACGTCGACCGTCTACAAGCCCGGCCGCCTCGTCAGCGTCTCGCCGTCGCCCGGGACCCTCCTGAGCCCGGGTGAGACTGTCACGCTGACGGTCATCAAGTAGGGGGAACCAGCGCGGGCCGTCACCCTGTCTGTACGGGTGAGGAGGGGTATGGACGACTTCAGCGAGTACGTGACCGCGCGCTGGCCCACGCTGGTCCGTGCGGCGGTTCTGCTCGGCTGCAACCCGCCTGAAGCCGAAGACCTCGTCCAGACCACGCTGGAACGCTGCCTGGTCAAGTGGAGCCGCGTCCGCGCCGCCGACGACCGGGACGCGTACGTGCACCGGGTGTTGATCAACTGCTTCCGCTCGTCCAGACGGCGCCGGTGGCACGGAGAGCGGCCGTCAGCGGTACTGCCTGAGTACGCCGACGTCGATCCGACCGCCGGCATCGACGAAACGGACGCAGTGATGCGAGCGCTCGACGGACTGCCCGACGACCAGCGCACAGCCGTCGTACTGCGTTACTACGCGCACCTCAACGAACAGCAGATGGCCTCTGTCCTCGGCGTCGCCGCCGGCACGGTCAAGAGCCGCCTGTCCCGTGCAGTGAAGGCCCTCGCACAGGACCCACACCTGTCAGAACTGCGAGACCCCCGATGAACCTCACAGACCTCTTAGAACGCACTGCCGAGCAAACCCCGGTCGGCCCACCCCCACTGGACACCCTGTACTCCGGAGCAGCCCGCCGGCGCCACCGCCGTACTGCGGGACTGGTCGCCGCGGTTGCTGTAGTGGCTGTGATCGGTGGATCGACCCTGCTGACCTCGCGTGGACCAATCGCCCCCGTCACATCACCAACCCCGGCGCCGGCACCGCCCGCGATGAGAATGGTCGGTTTCGGCCACGCTGCGATCGCCGTCCCGGCGGACTGGCCGACCAACAAGAGCCAATGCGGTACGCCGAAGCAGGACACCCTGCTGATCGACGACCCGAGCGCAGCGCTCTTCTGCGGGGCGTTCCGTCCGGCAGGGGTCGAGAGTGTGGAGCTGTACTACGGCCGGCCACGGGTCGATTTCCGTGCTGATGAGAAGTTCCAGATCGGGGGAGTTCCCGCCGAGCGGCAGCGGACGACCTGCTCGGTCTCCAACTACCCGAAGGCCAACACCACGACCTGTGGCAGCACGGTCAGCATCCCGTCCCTCAAGGTGTGGTTCCGCGCCGACTCGTCCACGAGTGCTGCGGAGGTCGATCGCATGCTTGCCCGGATCGCGATCGTGCCGGACCGGACCGGCGTGCCGAGCTTCCAGTCCCTCCGGGTCGACCTCAACGGGCCGACGGGGTCCGCGTACGCCGCTGTGCTCCGGCAGGTCGGGCTGAAGTCCCAGATCTACACGCTCAGGTCGCCGAACTATCCCCCCGGGGAGGTGCTGAAGGTGTCACCGGCTCCCGGGACGATGCTGAAGCCGGGTGCAACCGTGGCAGTGGTCGTCACCAGCTGACGGAACTGTCGGTGGGGGTGCCTAGCGTTGGGGTATGGATGCGCAGGCGGTGGTGAAGGTGATGGCGGGGTTGCCGGGCGCCGAGGAACACGAGGGGTGGGCGGGGCAGCCGGTGTTCAAGGTTCGGAACAAGAGCTTTGCGTACATGTCCGAGGACCAGAGCCGCCTCCACCTGAAGGCGCTCCGGGAGGAGCAGGAGGCGCTCGTTGCCGAGGATCCTGAGGTCTACGCACCGTCCTGGGACGGCGGTCGGTTCGCGTGGGTGCTGATCCAGCTGGAGCTGGCCGACGAGGAGGAGCTCGGGGAGCTGATCACCGAGGCGTGGCGGCTGACCGCGCCGAAGTACCTCATTGCACAGCTGACCTGACCAGGACCCACTGCGGGCTGGTGCGGCTGACCTCGGTGAAGCCGGCGCTCAGGTAGACGGACAGCGGGCCGCGGTACAGGTCGGCGGACGAGATCCGGCCTGTTGCGGTGGTGTCGACCGCGCAGGCCTCGACGGTGGAGGCGCCGTACGAGCGGGCCAGGTCCACAGCGCCGTACAACAGCTCCGCGGCGACGCCCTGGCGGCGATGGCCGACCGGTACGACGAAACAGGTGATCACCCAGGCATCCGGGTGGTCCGTGCGCCAGTTGGGCGACGCGACGACGCGCGGGTACGCCGTACGTGGGGCAACGGCACACCAGCCGATCGGCGTGCTCCCGTCGTACGCGAGGACTCCGGGCGGCTGCTCAGAGGTGCAGACCTGCTGTTTGAGACCCTCGCGGTTGTCAGCGGGGCTGCTGTCGGACCAGGCCTTGCCGCGGAGGCGGAAGTACTGGCAGAAACAGCGGGACGGGTCGCCGCGCTCGCCCATCACGGCAGCCACGTCTGGCCAGGTGTCCGGACCGGCCGGGCGCAGGTTCAGCATGGGCTCACCGTAGCGTCACTGTGACCGGATGCGTCCGGTGCGGGACCGGGAGGAGCCTGTTGCCGGACTGGGCCGGGCTGCCAGATTGTGACCATGCCGAACGAACCTCAAGCAGTCCTGCTCGATGACGCCGAAACCAGCCCGGTCGCGCCGGGTATCGTCCGCCGCGCTCTGCCGTCCAGCGGGCAGGTGCTGGTCCGCGCCTTCGACCTCGAGGCCGGGATCACCTGGCCGGAGGTCGATGTCCACGACCGGGACGAGTTGATCTACGTCGCGTCGGGCGAGCTGCTCGACCACGGCCGGTCCTACCCGGCGGGGACGTACCTCTACTACCGGGCCGGCAGCCGGCACCAGCCGCGGACCGAGACCGGCGTACGGATCATCGTCTTCGGCCCGGCGGAGGCCCCGCTCACCGCGTGAGCGCAGGTGGTCTGGCTTGCACTCGTTTGGGTCGAGTGCTAATACTTGGTTAGCACTCCAAGGGCGAGAGTGATAAGTGCTCGTGCCCGGGGAGTGTGCAAGAAGACGGCCTCGATGAGGTGCCGGAGCGCGGCGGGACATGAGCGTCGCGGGTCGGTGCCGTCCGTCGCGGGCATCCGGGCCGGCTGGACCACAAAGACTCGACGCGGGAGGACTCGCGGAGAATGCCCAAGCTGATTGCTTTCGATGAAGAGGCGCGCCGCGGCCTCGAGCGGGGTATGAACACCCTCGCCGACGCCGTGAAGGTGACGCTCGGCCCGAAGGGCCGCAACGTCGTACTGGAGAAGAAGTGGGGCGCCCCCACGATCACCAACGACGGTGTCTCCATCGCCAAGGAGATCGAGCTCGAGGACCCGTACGAGAAGATCGGGGCCGAGCTCGTCAAGGAAGTTGCCAAGAAGACCGACGATGTCGCCGGTGACGGCACCACCACGGCCACCGTGCTGGCTCAGGCTCTCGTCCGCGAGGGTCTGCGCAACGTCGCGGCCGGCGCCAACCCGATGGGCCTGAAGAAGGGCATCGAGAAGGCGACCGAGGCCGTCAGCGAGCAGCTGCTGTCGCTCGCGAAGCCGGTCGAGACCCGCGAGCAGATCGCGGCGACCGCGTCCATCTCGGCCGCGGACACCCAGGTCGGCTCGATCATCGCCGAGGCGATGGACAAGGTCGGCAAGGAAGGCGTCATCACCGTCGAGGAGAGCAACACCTTCGGCCTCGAGCTCGAGCTCACCGAGGGTATGCGCTTCGACAAGGGCTACATCTCGCCGTACTTCGTGACCGACACCGACCGGATGGAAGCGGTTCTCGACGACCCGTACATCCTGATCGTCAACAGCAAGATCTCGAGCATCAAGGACCTGGTCCCGGTGCTGGAGAAGGTCATGCAGACCGGCAAGCCGCTGGCCATCATCGCCGAGGACATCGAGGGCGAGGCGCTGGCGACCCTGGTCGTCAACAAGATCAAGGGCACCTTCAAGGCCGTCGCCGTCAAGGCGCCGGGCTTCGGTGACCGCCGCAAGGCCATGCTGGTCGACATCGCCGTCCTCACCGGCGGCGAGGTGATCTCCGAGGAGGTCGGTCTCAAGCTGGACTCGGTCGACCTGGAGCTGCTCGGCCAGGCCCGCAAGATCGTCGTCACCAAGGACGAGACGACCATCGTCGAGGGCGAGGGTGACGCGGACCAGATCGGCGGCCGGGTCAACCAGATCCGCGCCGAGATCGAGAAGTCGGACTCCGACTACGACCGCGAGAAGCTGCAGGAGCGGCTGGCCAAGCTGGCCGGTGGCGTTGCGGTGATCAAGGTCGGCGCGGCCACCGAGGTCGAGCTGAAGGAGCGCAAGCACCGCATCGAGGACGCCGTTCGCAACGCGAAGGCGGCCGTCGAGGAGGGCATCGTCGCCGGTGGTGGCGTGGCTCTGCTGCAGGCGTCGGTGATCGCGTTCGAGAAGCTGGACCTCGAGGGTGACGAGGCCACCGGTGCCGCCATCGTGCGGTCCGCGGTCGAGGCGCCGTTGAAGCAGATCGCCGTGAACGCCGGCCTCGAGGGCGGCGTCGTGGTGGAGAAGGTTCGCAACCTCGAGCCGGGCTGGGGCCTCAACGCCGCAACCGGTGAGTACGTCGACCTGATCAAGACCGGCATCATCGACCCGGCCAAGGTGACGCGCTCCGCGCTGCAGAACGCAGCGTCGATCGCGGCCCTGTTCCTCACCACCGAGGCCGTCATCGCCGACAAGCCGGAGAAGGCAGCAGCCGCTCCGGGCGGCGCGCCCGACATGGGCGGCATGGACTTCTGACCTGAAGTCCGACAGCATACAGCACCAAAGGCGGTCCCGGGCAAAAGCCCGGGACCGCTTGCTGTTGTGTGGGGGAGATACGCGCAAGCCGTCGCCTGGGCGCAGTTCGCTCGCCGGGTGGAGGTGTGCGTGGGGGTGGTTCGCGGCGCCGCCGGAGGCGGTAATAAGTCTGTCGCCGCGGAGCGGTGTCCTTTAGGTGCCGGTTATTAGGTGGTGGGCGAGGAGCGGGGAGAAGGTTCGGATGGGGAGGGTGGGGGTTTGGCCGCAGGGGCCGTCGGATTCGCCGGGGGTGCGGAGCCAGAGGTGGAGGTCTACGGGGGAGGTGGCGACGGCGGGGGGAGTGCCTAGTTTGCGGGTGGGTGGGTTGCAGGCACTGCCGTCGGAGCCGTTGCCGTTGCGGCTGGTGTCGATGATGAAGTGGGATCCGCCGCCGAGCGCCTGCAGGAGCGCCGTACCGCGAGCAACCGACTCAGAGGTGGTGAAGTAGTTCGCGGTGTTCAGCGCGAACCCGCGGACCTTCCCGACATCCGCCAACCGCAGCCGCCGCGCGATCTCCTTCGCATCACCGGACCCCACGTTCCCCGCGTCCAGATACACCCACGTGTTCGGGTTCTTCACTGCAAGCAGCCCGACGGCGTACTTGAGCATCGCGATCCGCCCGTCCCACTCCGCCGGCGGGAAACAATCGAGTCGAGCCAGCGCATCCGGCTCCAGCACCACGACGGCCGGCCGTACTCCGATCCCGTCCGACAAGCCCCCGATCCAAGCCCGGTACGCCGCCTCGGACGCCGCCCCGCCGCCGATCCCGCACGGTCCACCGGGCAGGTTGTCCGCGACGAGCACCGGCAGCTTGTCGGCCCGGTCCGCGGCCATCGTGTACGCCGCGACGCCCGCCTTCACGTCCCCGCTCCACATGCCGAACCACCGCGCCGACGCCTGACCCGCGATCTTCGTCGCGAGCTCGGTGTCCTCGGGATGCCGCCGTACGTAGGCCGCCGCGGCCGAACCCGGATCGACGTAGAACCCGTTGGTCAGCTTGAGCGGATCGCCGGTCGCTTCGGCCAGCCCTGCCTCAGGCCGGCCGAAGACGACTAACGCGGCGGACAGCAACAGACCGGCAGCTACCAAAAGGACAGCGCGGCCCGGTCGCGGAGTCGGCATCGGTGAGGCGTCCTTCCATCCATGGAGTGATCACTCAACGTGCCGACGAGACTACTCTCAGGGGTTCAGCTGTTCTCGTCGACCTCGCAGAACGAGGCGTAATGGTCGCCGGTGTAGTAGACGTGCTCGGGGTCGGTCGTCGCGCCGCCGCCGATCAGCCGGCGGGCGCCGCGGTCGGACGAGCCGGGCGTCTTCACGGTGTACTCGTGGTAATAGCTGCTCGACTCGTCGGGGAGGATGCCCTCCCGGTTCTGGAAGACGGTGCCGTCCTGGCGGTACGGGAACGGCCCGCCGGAGTGGATCAGGTCGAGGGTGTCGGCTGCCTGCGTCGGCAGCGAGCTCAGCGCACAGGTGTCGATCGCGGCTGCAGAGGCGACAACGTACGTGCTGGAGGTTGGGGCGGCGTAGGCCGTGGTGCCGAAGGCGGCGGTGGTCGCCAGGACCACGGCGGCGATGAGGGTTCTCATGCCTGCACGCTTCCCCCGCAAACAAACGTTCGTACATCCCAGGTGTGAATAACAGGTGGACTATGACCCCGGTCGGCGCATAGTCTCTGGCCCGGCGAGACCAGACCCGGAGTGGAAGGAGCGACCGATGAGCACACCGACTTGTTTCCCGGCGCACCCGACCCGCTCCCACAGCTCGCACTGAGCGGATCCGCGCCTCCTGCTGGAGGATCTGTGACGATTCGCAACACCGTCGAGGCCGACCTCGACACCATCCTTGCTCTGATCGAGCAGCAGAAGTCCGTCAACACCGTCACCCACGACCGGTACGTCGAATACGTTGCCGACGGCTACTACCGCGACGACTGGACCTGGGTCGTCGAGGAGAACGGCGTGATCCGCGCCCTCGCGATCTGGTGGGGCGGTTCGGGCGAGGACCTGCCGTTCAGCATCGACGGCCTGTACTACGTGGGCGACGACGACGCGGTCCCGGCGTGGACCGAACTGATCAAGCACGCCCTCGCACAACGGCCGGCCGATGGCGAGCAGCCGGAGTACCACTTCTTCCTGGCCAGCGACTGGCAGCAGCAGCCGGAGGTTGTTGCCGCGCTCGAGCCGCGGGCGCAGGCGGCCACGGCGGCCGGGCTGACCGCGATCACCGATCGGCTGCGGTACGAGTGGAAGCCGGAGTACGGCCTGCCGCCGCGCTCCAACCGGCTGCGGTTCGAACCTGCCGACGACGAAGCGTTCGTCGACGTGTTCATGCAGGTCAGCCAGGGCAGTCTGGATGCCGCGACGGCGCGGGAAATCGCGCGGGTCGGGGTCGAGACCGCGGCCCGCGAGGAACTCGACCTGTACAAGTCGATGCCGAACAGCGACCGGGCCTGGTGGCGGCTCGGATACAACGAAGACGGCAAGCTGATCGGCTTCGCGATCCCGTCTGCGAACGCGGGTGGACCGACGGTCGGATACCTCGGCGTTCTGCCCGAGCATCGCGGCAACCGGTATATCGACGAGCTCCTGGCCGAGATCACCCACATGCACGCCGAGCTGGGTGCAGAGCACATCAGAGCCGACACGGACTTCGGCAATGTGCCGATGGCGAAGTCCTTTGAACGCATGGGATATCGGAACTTCGCGGTCCGCCGGGTGCTGTCCTTCCCGGAGAGCTGAACTCGCCCGCCCGAGGTGCAGACGAGCGACGACCTTGCGCCCTATGCTCCCTGACATGTCAGGGAGCTCCGGGGGGAGTCGCTGCGATGCGTGACATCGCCTTGATCCTGCATGTCGTGGCCGGGATTCTCGCCGTGCTGTTCGGCCCGCTGGCGATCGTGCTGACGTTGCGTCGCCGCGGGCTGAACTGGGCCGGCGAGGTCTACCACTGGACGATCGCAGGAGTCTGTCTGACCGCGCTGGTGATGGTCCCGTACGACTGGGGCCGGCTCTGGTACTTCTGGCCGATCACCATCGCGTCGTACCTGTTCGTCTACCTCGGCCAGCGCTCCGCCGAGGCGCCCGGCGGCCTCTGGTACCGCGGCGTCCTCCGCGGGTACGGCGGGGGCTGGGTCGCGCTCTGGACCGCGATCGCGATCGTCAGCCTCCCGCACCACCCGTGGGCGTGGGCCATCCCGATCGTGGTCGGCTCGACCGTCATCGAGTGGTTGTGCTTCAACCCGTCGCCGACCTGGACCCGGGAGCCACAGGCCGGCGCGACGTCCTAGGCCTGGCCGGCCTGCTCTTCCGGGGTGGCCTTGCGTACGACGAGACGGGTCCAGGCGCCGACGTAGATGCGGTCGTCCGGGTTCAGCTCCTGGCGCTGGCCGGGGATGATCGGGTCCTCGGGGAGCGGGCCGGCGGCGGAGGCGACGTACGTGCCGTTGGAGGACTGGAGATCCTCGACCCACCAGCGCTGGCCGTCCGTGGTGAGCTGCGCCTGGCGACGGCTGACGCCGGTGTCGTCACCGCAGTCGATCTCCGGGTGGATGTTCCGGCTGCGGGACGGGCGGCCGATCAGCAGGCTCTTCTCGGTCAACGGGATCACCGTCGGCAGACCGGGTGACGGGCAGGGGTCGTCGCTCTGCTGTACGGCGTACCAGTCGGGGTCGACCCACAGTTCGACGACCCACTCCGCGACTGCCGCCGGCGGAGCAGGCGGTGTCGGGCCGGACGAAGAGAGGTCCAGCGCCGACGCGGCTCGCGGCATGGTGCCGGTGGTGAAGTCGTAGCCACAGTTCTCACAGAACAACGCGTCGAGTGAGGCTGCCTCGGAGCAGTTGGGGCACAGCTGCCCCGCGGGAGCGGCGTCCGGGGAGGCGGGCGCTGAGACCCCGGAACCGAGCCCGGCACCCGCGGGCGCCGGAGCGGCCGACCCACTCGCTGCAGCACCGGCCGGGTCCGAGCCCGTGGCAGGTGTGCCGGCCGGGATCGGGAGGCCGCAGACGTCGCAGTAGTCGGTCGAGGTGGACGGGTGCCCACTCGGACAGTTGACGGTCATTTCTTCACCCGGGTGGTCTTGGTGGAGGCCGTGTCGAGAGCCATCTCGTCGGCCTTCTCCACGGTCCGCTTCAGCCGCACCGTACCCGTTTCCTGGTCGTCGATGTCGACAACCTTGCGCAGCCGCGTGGTCGCTTCCTCGTTGCCGGTCGCGGCCGCGAGCTGCACCGCTCGGCCAAGCTTCGTCGTCGCAGTCGCCGTGTCACCGGCGGCCTTGGCGGCCAGACCGTCCTGGATCGCCTGCGCCAGCTCGGTCTGCCCGGTGTAGTGCGCGACCTCCGGGCTGATGCGGGTCGTCAACGCCTCGTCGGCCGACCAGAGCGCCTTGACCAGACCCTGCGCGACGGTCTGATCGCCGATCACCAGCTGCACACGGGCGGCAAGCTGCTCCTGCCCGATCGCCTTAGCTGCCAGCCGGATCGCCACGTGGTAGTCACGGGACTCGTCGCCCCACGAGCCGGTCGGGTACGAGCCGGTGAGCGGGTTGATCGCCGTACGGCGTGAGGTCAGGTCCTCGACCGTCGGCGCGACCTGCCGTACGAACAGCACCTCGGCACCCTGCGGCGCCCACACCCGCAGGTCGGCCTGCGCGACACCGCGGCTCATCGCATTCTGAATCAGCTTGGAGAACTCGGCGGCCAGCTGGTCCGGCGCCGGGATGATGTCGACGGTGCCGAGCAGCGCCTGCGCGATCCGCCGTACTTCGTCCACCTGCCAGGCGACGCCGACGCCGCGGGTGTCGCACTGGAACTGGCCGGTCACCGACTCGATCGCCTGGGTCAGCGCTTCCGGCGTCTCGTGCTGGTTCTCGCCGTCGGTCAGCAGGATCGCGTGCTTCTGGGACAGCGACGGGACGGTCGCGAAGACCCGCGACGCCAGCCGCAGCCAGGTACCCATCGCAGTACCGCCGTCGGCGTAGAAGCGGGACACCGCGTCCTTGGCTGCCTGCCGGGTGTACGGGTCCATCCGGACCATCACCGGTTCCGACGAAGGCGGGAACGCCAGTTGCGCCCGGTCGTTGCCGGAGATCACCGCGAACCAGACCCCGTCGAGGATCTGGTCGAGCGCGGTCTGTGCGGCGTACGCCGCCGCCTGGACGCCCTCGCGGCCCATCGAGCCGGAGGTGTCGACGATGATGATCTCGCCCGCGTCGCCGCTACCGGACTGCCCGGCCGCGCCGGCACCGGTGCAGTTCACCGTGACGATCGCGTGTACGTCGGTCCCGCCGTCGGGCAGGAACTCGTTCTGGTAGACGCTGGCGGTGAAGTCGGCCATCTCGGGTCCCTCTCCTTAGATGCGTGCGAGCGCGACGGTGATGTTGTCCTGGCCGCCCTGGGCGTTGGCCCAGTCGACCAGTGCGGACGCGGTGGCCCTCGGCTCGCCACCACACCCCGCAGCTGTCTGACGGACGAGGTCGGCCAGCGGTGCCGCCTCGGAGCAGTAGTTCCACAGACCGTCCGAGCAGACCAGCAGCCAGCCCGGCCCGGTGACGTGCAGCGTCGTCGTCCGGGGCGTGTGGTCCGGTGCGTCCTTGCCGAGCCAGCGGGTGATCGCGTGCGCGTGCGGACCGGACTCGGCCTCCTCGCGCGAGATCCCGGTGGCGATCAGCTCGGCTGCCCACGAGTCGTCGACGGTCAGCGCGACCGCCTCGGCCTCGTCCGGGAACCAGTACGCCCGGCTGTCCCCGACATTGCCGGCCACGAGCAGGCCGTCTTCCAAGACCGCTGCCACGAACGTGCAGGACGCCGGGTTCGGGCTGTCCGGACTGGTGTTGTCGAGTACGGCGTCACTCGCAGCGTCCGCCGCCGCCTTGAGCCGCGCCGCGATCGCACTGCCCCGGGACGACTCGGTGCCAAGGCCCTGGGCGTGCCCGGCCTGCAGTACCTCGCACGCCGCCCTCGCGGCCGCCAGCGACGCCACATCGGAGTCGAGCGAGGAGCTGACGCCGTCGCAGACCACGAGCAGCGCCCGGCTGCCCGGCTCGGCGTCGGCCGCGATCGCCATCGCGTCCTCGTTCCGGCTGTGCCGGATGCCGCGGTCGCAGACGCCGGCCACCCACGGTGCGGGCTGCTCCTCGAAGTGGTCCCGCGGCTTCGCAGCTTTGGTGCCGCACGTCTCGCAGTACCCGTCTGGACCGATGGTGCCGCCGCACGACTTGCACGGACCGACCTCCTCGACCGTCGCCGCGGTGATCTCGATCGTCGGCTCGGTGTCGGTGTCCAGCGCTGTCGAGCTCGGCGTGGTCGCCGGGGTGAGCTCGGCGCCGCAGGCCTCGCAGAAGCGATCGGTCTCGGACACCGGCCCGCCACAGCTGGGGCAGACCGTCTCGGTCGTACTCGTCATCGCAACGTCCATCCTCGAACCTCGTTGGCCTGGTCGACCAGGGCGATCCGTTCCGGCCGGGACTCGGCCTGGTCGGCCAGCAACCGGTAGGTCGCCTCGAGCCCGTCCCGCAGGGCCGACTCGGTCGCCGCCCGCCCGTCGATCCGTAGAGCCTCCTGCGGACCGGACTGCTGGACTTCGGCCAGCGCGGTCCGGAACACGTCCGCAGCCAGGTTGGCCCGGTCGACCGGGTCGATGGTCAGCGCGGTGATGCTGTCCATCGCCTGGGCGAGCGCGGGAAGGCCACGCCCTGATCCTGCCAGCAGTCCGGCTCGCTGGCGACGGGCCCGCACATATGCGCCGCTGGTGCGGGGGACCAGGTCCAGCGCGCCGAGCGCGCCGTCGAGGTCGTTGCGCGACGTACGGATCGTGGCCAGGCCGAAGGCTGACGGTGCGATGTAGTTGGCGTCGGTGCGGGCACAGGTCAGGTAGAGGCCCTCGGCAACGTCGTACTCGCCGCTGTGCTCACAGGCGATCGCCAGCGCCAGCTTCGGCCCCAGCTCGCCCGGCACCTGGCCGTAGACGGCGTTGAACGCGGACTGCGCCGCAGCCGAGTCACCGCGAGCCAGAGCGACCAGTCCGGCCATCCAGACCGCACGCCACTCCCACGGGTCCGCGTTGAGCAGGTCGGCCACCGCAGTGTCGACCATGTCGTAGCGCTCGGGTCCGACCTCCAGTGCGGCTTCCGCGACCTCCAGCAGCGTCTGCGCGGACTGCTCCGGCGCGTCGATCAGCAACTCGAGCCGCTTGGCCGGGTCCGGCACGCTCACGGTCTTCAGCCAGCCGGCCATCTTGTCGCTCTCGTCCGGCGCCAGCGACGGCAGCTGCTGCCACGGCTCGACCGTGTCGCCCAGTCCGGTCGACTTGTCACCGGGAGTACCGAAGAGCAGCGACGAGGCGGAGTGCTGGGCCGCCTTGGTGCCCTGCTTGTCTGCCACGACCTCACGCAGTACGCCGAGGAGCTGCACGCGGAACTCGTCGGCGGACTGGAACCGGTCCGCCGGGTCCTTCGCGCAGGCCTTGGCCAGCAGGCGGTACACCGAGTCGTACTTCTGGAAGAGCGGTACTTCGGCCACCGGCGGCAGCGAGTCGACGTACCGGCCCTGGTACCCGCGGAACTCCATCGCCAGCACGCACAGCGTCCGGCCGAGCGTGAAGATGTCAGAGGCAACGGACGGGCCGACCTCGGCCACCTCGGGCGCCTGGAAGCCGACCGTGCCGTAGATCGCCGAGTCCAGGTCGTCGATCCGTCGTACGCCGCCGAGGTCGATCAGCTTGACCGCGTCGCCGACCTGGATGATGTTGTCCGGCTTGAAGTCGCAGTACACCAGGCCGAGATCGTGCAGGTACGAGAACGCGGGCAGGATCTCCAGCAGGTACGCGATGGCCTGGTCGATCGGGAGTGCGTCGTACTGGCCGTTGTTCGCGGTCATTCGTTGCTTGAGCAACGTTTTCAGCGAGGTTCCGCCGACGTACTCCATCACGATGTAGCCGGCGCCGTCGTGGGTGACGAAGTTGTAGATCTCGACGATCAGCGGGTGCTCGACGCGGGCGAGGAACTGCTGCTCGGCGATCGCGGCCGCGACGGCGTCCGGGTCCTCGGAGTTCAGCAGGCCCTTCAGGACGACCCAGCGGTCGGACACGTTGCGGTCCTGGGCCAGGTAGATCCAGCCGAAACCGCCGTGCGCGAGGCAACCGCGGACCTCGTACTGCCCGCCGACCAGGTCGCCGGCCTTGAGCTTGGGCGAGAACGAGTACCGGCTGCGGCAATGCGGGCAGAACCCCTCTGTCCGGCCGGGCTGGCCGTCGCGGGACCGGCCGACCGGGTTGCCGCAGTTCGGGCAGTTGCGACGGTCCTCCGGGACCATCGGGTTGGCCAGGATCGCCTTGCTGGCGTCGATCGCGGGGATCGACGGCACGTGCGTCAGGCCGGCGCCGAGTCGGGCGCCGCGGAGGCGGGTGGACGACGTACCGAGTTTGCGGGTCAGCTTCGAGCCGGCCTGGGCGGCGCGGGCGGAGCCGAGCGGGGTGGAGGCCAGGCGGTTGGACGCGCGGGAGACGGTCGAGACCGAGCTGAGCGGGTCCGGGTCTGCTGCGGCTGCGCTGGGGGTTGAGGATGCGGGGGAGCCGCAGACGTCGCAGTACCCGTCGACGTAGGTGCCGGTGCAGCCGGGCTGGGTGCACGCGCCGGTCGCCGGGGCTGCCGCTTGGCTTGGGGCTGCTTGGCTTGTGGCCGCTTGGCTTGGCGCGGCGGGGGACCCGCAGACGTCGCAGTATCCGTCGACTATGGTGCCGGTGCAGCCCGGTTGAGTGCAGGTCGTCATTTCGTCCCTTCCAGGTAGGCCTGGTAGGCCGCTACCAGTGCACCGAGGCGCGCCAGGTCCACCGGCTCCGCCTCGATCACCGCTCGGCCGCGCCGGTACAGCTCGGCGAGATCTTCGTTGCCCTTGGCAACACTTGCCGCCTTCACCTGATAGGCGTCCAGCAACTGGGCCAGCTCGTCACGTTTCCCGATCGCAGTGCCGTACGCCGCCTGCGCCTGCCCGAGCGCCCGTCGTACGGCGTCCAACCGGGTCAGGTACTTCTCGAGCTCGGCCGGGGTGTTTGGCACCGGTCCGAGTGCGGTGACATCGGGTACGGCGAGGCGTGGCGCCGGGGTCACCGTGGCGACAGCCTTGTCGGCGAGCGCTCGGACCGCCGTACCTTGCGCCTCGAGCTCGCCGCGCAGCGTGCGCGCCCGGGCCACGTCGGCGGCCCGCTCCTTGCGGGTGGCGGCGCCGACGATCAGGTCGCGCTCGGCGCGGGCCGCGTCGATCTCGAACGGGCCGATCAGACCGCCGATGTCCGCGCCGCGTTTGTTGCGGTCGGCAAGGTCCGTCAGGCGGCGATCGAGGTCGTGGTGCTGGGCGAGTGCTTGGTCGCGGACGTTGGCCGGCTCCAGCTTGACCAGGTCGCTGATCCGCTCGACCTGCGCGCGCAGCTGCCGCAGGCGCGCGGCCAGGTCGGCGTCGCCGGGGTCGAGGGCGAGCTTGGCGCGGAGTGTTGCCGCCAGCGCGTCCGACAATTTGCATGCCTCGGGCAACGAAACCGCGAGCGACCCGCCGGCGCCGCCCGCGTCGAGCCCGCCCCAGATCAACGCCGAGATCCGCTCGGTCTCCGTCTGCCCGACGCGGCCCGAGTCCCAGGTCACCAGGATCAGTTCGTACCGGTCTGAGACGGCCTTCCAGACGGTCATGCTGAGCACGACATCCGCACTCAGCGCGTCCGCCTCCGGCGAGTGCAGGGCAGCCTGATCAAGCTCGTCCAGCTCCGCCTTCCGCCGATCCCGCCACTCCCCAAGCGCCCCAAGAAAGGAAAGCAGCTCCGAAGCCGGAACACTGCTCCCCATCCTCCCCGGCGGCGCCGGCGCCGAGACCGTCGGCGTACGAACCGTCATCGCTTCACCGGAACCCGACCGTAGATCGGCTTCGGCGGAACCGGGGCCGGCCCCAGCGCAGCCTTCAGCCACTTGTCGTACGAGTCCTTCCAGGCGCCCCTGTCCTTCATCTGCTGGAGAACGACGTTCACGAAGCGGACGAACTCCGGATGCAGCAGGCTGATGCCCAGACCGTACGGCTCCTCGCTGAAGCGCTCGGTCGTGATGATTCGCGCGTACGGGTCCTGCGCGGCGTCGCCGGCCAGCACCGTGTCGTCACCGCTGATGCCGTACGCCTTGCCCTGCTGGAACAACACCAGGCAGCCCGTGTCGGTGTCGGCCGTGATCGGCATGACCTCCGGGTTGGCCTTCTTCAGGTTGTCCAGGCTGGTCGAGCCCGCCGGTGCGCAGATCGTCTTGCCGGACAGCTGCTTGACGCTGGTCACCGTCGAGTCCCGCGGTACCAGCGTCTTCTGCCCGGACCGGTAGTACTCGGCCGAGAACGCGATGTCGTGCCAGCGGTCGCAGTTGATGGTCATGTTGCGGGCCACGATGTCGACCGGATTGGTGGTGGCCTTCAGCGACGGGATGCGCTGCGGGCTGGAGATGACGCGCAGCTCGACCCGCCTCGGGTTCGTCGGCGCATCCGGGAAGATCGCCGCCGCGACCGCATTGATCATGTCGATGTCGAAGCCCTGGATCTTGCCGGTGATCGGATCGCGGTAGCCGAGGTTCAGGCTGTCCGCGGATACGCCGGCGATGAGCCGGCCACGCTTCTGGATCTCTTCCATCCACGAGCCGGCCGGCATCACGCCGCCGGGAGCCGGAGTGGTGTTGTCCGGCGCGTACGACGCGAGCGGGCCCAGACCGTCCGTGCATGGTCTCGCGGGCGCCGGCGTGGTCGACGTGGTTGGAGCGGCTTGCGGCTCGGCGGGGAGTTGAGTGGCTGCGTAGTTGCCGGAGCCGCAGGCGGTGAGGAGGAGGGCGGTTGCTACCGCGATCGGGATCAGCTTTTTCATCGGTACTCCTCCAGGCGCTGGGACATGCCCCAGGCGACTAGTAGGGCGGCGAGGATGCCGATCGGGAGGCCTAGCCAGCCGAAGAAGCGGATGCTGGATCGGGCGTCGGACAGTTTGTTGGAGACGTCGTCGCTGGTGGACTGGAGTTGGCCGGCCGACTGGGTGTCGAAGGCCTTGAACGTCTCGACCGAGTTGTTCTCGGACTTCGACGTACCTACGGCTATGTTCACGGCCTCGTCCCAGTTGCCACTGGTGTCGGTGTCGCGCACCTTCTTGTGGACGGCTTTGTAATCGGACCACAGGCCCTGCAGGCCATCCGTCGTACCCGATGACTTGCCGAGTTGGTCGTCGACCGTGGCAGACGCGGTGTTGAACGCCTTGTCGAAGGCGTCGCCGGAGCCGCGGGCGATCAGGGTCAGGCTCTCGTTCGAGCGGGCGTCGTACGCCGCGATCCGGGCCGTCGACAACGCCAGCGTCTTCGCGTACGCGTCCGACCTGGTGTCGGAGGCGGCACTCGAGGCCGACGAGAGCGAGACGCCGCCCAGGATCGTGACGATCAGGGCGAGCGCGGCACCGACCACGATCGGGATGTTCAGATAGCGATGCGTACGCCGGGCCAGCCAGCGCAGCGTGATCACGAAGACCGCCAGCGTCAGCAGTCCGCCGACGAGGACCCAGATCGTCCCGCGTCCGACCCCGCTGAACTCGTCGTCCACCCGCTTCTCGTTCGCCTGGACCAGCGCGTTCACGAGCGGAAGCGAGTCGTCCTGGAGTACGGAGTTCGCGTCCCTGAGGTACTGCGATCCGATCGGCAGGCCCTGGCGGTTGTTCGCGCGGGCCTGCTCGATCAGGCCGTTGTAGGTGATGAGCGTGGTGTTCAGCTGGCCGAGGACGTTCTGGTCGGCGGGCTGGGCGGTCGAGGCCTCGGAGATCAGCCGGGCGGCCGCGGCCATCGAGTCGACGAAGTGCTGGCGCTGCACCGGCGGTTCGAGGCCGCCGACCAGGAAGGCGTTCGTGGCGTCGGCGTTGGCGCTGACCAGGTTGGTGTGGATCCCTTGGATCCGGACCAGTTGGGCGGCGTTCGCTTCGGCGCGTTCGAGGGCGCCGTTCGACTGGGCGTGGCCCTGGGCGGCGGCGATGCCGAACAGGATGCTGACCACCGCGGCCAGGATCAGGAAGGCGCGCATGCGGCCCGGGGTGCCCTGGAACCATTGGGCGATCGCGTTACGGCGGCTCGGTGCCTGGGCGGCGGGTTGCGCCGTACCCGTGGGTGGGGCGGGCGGCGACCAAGTCGCGGGGGGCGCACTCTGGGTTTGGGTCACGCCTGATCTCCTTGGTCTTCGTCCTCGATCTGCTCGTCGGTGAGGTCCTCGGCGAGGATCTGACGCAGTTGGTCCGTGGTCGGTGCCGTCACGTCGCGCAGGCGCCAGGCGTGCCGGCCGATCGCGGCCTCCAGCACGTTGCGGGCGAATCGCCCGTTGCCGAACGAGCTGTCGCGCGGAGTCGCGACCAGGATCTCGCGGAACTTGTCCAGCGACTCGGGTACGAGCTCGTAGTCCGACGCTTCGGCAAGCCCGGTGAGGATGTCGGTCAGCTCGTCGTCGGTGTAGTTCTCGAACTCGATCGTGGTCCGGAACCGGCTGGCCAGACCCGGGTTCGCGGCGATGAACGCCTCCATCGGCTCGGGGTACCCGGCGACGATCACGACCAGGTCGTCGCGCCGGTCCTCCATCTCCTTGACCAGCGTGTCGACGGCTTCCCGCCCGTACTGGTCGGCGCCGGTGTCGCCTGCGGTCAGGCTGTACGCCTCGTCGATGAACAGCACGCCGCCGGCCGCGGATGCGACCACCTCGGCGGTCTTCGTCGCGGTCTGTCCTAGGTAGCCGGCCACGAGCTCCGAACGGTCGACCTCGATCAGCTGGCCCTTGGAGAGCAGACCGAGTGCCTTGTAGATCCCGCTGACCAGCCGCGCGACGGTGGTCTTGCCGGTCCCTGGATTGCCCACGAATACCAGGTGGCGGGTGATGGTCGGGCTCTTGAGTCCGGCCTCGGTCCGCAGTTTCTCAACCCGCAGTACGGCGACCTGTCGGTGCACTTCCTGCTTCACACGAGCCAACCCCGTCAGCTCGTCGAGCTCACCCAGCAGCTCCTCCACAGTCTTCGCCGGCTCAGCCGTTTCCACCGCCTCCGCCGAGGCCGCTGCCTCCGCCGGGGCGGGTGCTGCGTGGGATGCATCAGCTGGTGGGGTGATGGCACCCACCTGCAACTGGCGGGCGCCTGCCGCCTGCAGTTGCGCGGCCGCTGCGACCGACGCGTTCCCGACGACCCGCATGGTCGGCTCGCCCAGCGTGCAGGCTGCGGAAGCGATCTCGGCCAGCGCTTCGGCGTACGCCGCCTTCTCTGGCGAGCTGTTCGCGATGAGCTCGGTCAGCACGGCCGTCGGTGCGCCTCGCCAGCGGCGTCCACGGACTGCTGCGTCGAAGAAGTCCTGGGTGGTCCCGCCAGGCACGGCCTTGGCCCAGTCAGCAGGTGCGCCCGGCGCGGACTCTGCCAGAGCGGCGGCGAGTGAGAGCGCCTCACCCCGGGCAGCATCTTCCGCGACGCCGGCCCGGGCCGCGACCGTGAGCAGGCCGGACAGCGCGTCCTGTAGTCCCCCCGCGGTGCTCATGACCCTCCTCGTCCAGGTGGTGGTGCCAGTGGTCCCGACCCGAGGTCCGGTGGCGGAGTCGACTCGGTCGGGCCGAGGGCCAGGGCTCCGCCGGTGGAGCCGGTGCCGAACTTCTCCTGCAGGAACCTGCCGTGCGCGATCAGCGCCGCCGCGTCGGCCCGGTTCACCGCGTCGAACACCTTGTCCATCGTCGCGGCCAAGAGGTCCAACTGATCGATCAGGATCATCAGCGACGTCTTGCCCCGGTCGACCGGCCGGGTGTCCGCCCACTGCCGCGGCAGGCGCAGGTACCCACCGATCGCCTCCGGCAGGTAGTCGGTCGCCGTCGCCATCACGGAGTACGCCTGTGCGCTGCCGCCGAGGTTGCCGAGCCGCGGGATCGTCTCCCGTACGACGCGGACCACCCGCCCGACCCGCGACGCGACCACGGCCGGTACGGCGCCGTTGGCAACCAACTGCTCGACGCGGACCAGGGACGCGAGCAGGTCGTCGGTGGTCGGCGGACGGGGGACCGCGGCAGGTTCGGGCGCTTCCTGCTTGCGGCCGGTCAGCCGCGCGAAGAAGTCACCGATTGCCATGCAGTTTCCCGTCCACCGGCCGACGCCGGAATCAGCGACCCAGGTTCAGGTCGAGGCTGCCGTGCACGACCTGCTGGTTCTGTTGGGCGACCCGGTCCAGGTAGCTGCGGGACTTGGTCACCTCGGTCTCCAGCGTGCCGATGGTGGCAGCCATGTTGTCGAGGGCCTCGACCTTGAACGTGTCGATCGCGTCCATGGTCGCGTAGATGTTCGCGAACGCCGCCTGCAGTTGCGGCAGCCCGATCGTCGCCGACGCGGCCTGCTGCTGGATCGCCACCGAGTTGTCCCGCAGCATCTGCGAGGTGCGCTCGATCATGCCGCTGGTGGTCGTGTTCAGCGCGGTGATCTGGTCCAGCACGAGCTTCTGGTTGCCCAGGGCCTGCGCGACGATGACCGCCGTACGCAGCGCCGAGACCGTGGTGGTCGACGCGCGGTCGACGCCCTTGATCAGCTCGATGTTGTTCTTGATCACGATGTCGATGGCCAGGTAGTTCTGGATCGACACGGCCAGCTGGGTCAGGATGTCCTGGTGCTTCTGCCGGACGTAGAACAGCACGTCCTCGCGGAACGCCTTCGCCTTGTCCGGGTTCGTCGCCTCGAGTTCCGCGATCGCCGCGGACAGGCGCGCGTCGAGGCGCTCGGCGACGTACACGTACTGGTTCAGCCGGGTCATCGCGTCCCAGAGGTTCTGCTTCTCCAGGTTCAGCGCGGCGTTGTCCTTGCCGAGCTCGTCCTGGCCGTTGCGCAGGCTGTGCAGGATGCCCTCGAGGTGGGTCTGCGCGCTCTGGTACTTGCGGAAGTAGTCCTCGATCTTGTCGCCGAACGGGATCATCCCGAGCAGCTTCTTCGGCCCGGTCGCTTCCTTCGGGTCCAGGTCCTCGACGGTACGACGCAGTTCGAGCAGCGTCTTGCCGACGGTCGAACCCTCCGACAGGCCACCGCTCTGCAGCGCCTTGACCGGCTGCTGGAGCAACCGGTTCGAGCTCTCGGCGGCGGCGCGGATGTCGACGTCGCCCATGCTGCGGACGTCGCTCGCCTTCGCCGCGAACTCCGGCGACCGCGGCTCGGCCGCCATCAGCGAGGTCAGGAACGTGTCGACCTTCGCGTCGAGCCCCGGCTGCGCGGCCGGGTCGACCGCGGGCGCCATGCTCGGCGCGGCCGTCTCGGCAACAGGCTGTGACGGCGGTGGCGCGGTCAGTATCAGCCCCGGCGCGGTGGCCGTCGGCGGCTGGAGCGGTGCAGCAGCCGGCTGTGCCGCCGCCGCACCTGCGGTGTTATCTGCTTCGGTCATCGTCGTTCCCCTCCGGTGGCCTCTGCGAGGCGTCCCCGCGCCCGCGCCCTGTCACCTCCGTGACGCGCACACAATCTAGTCGGTTCCAGGTCCCTGTGGTGGGCCTGTTGCCTACTCGTTGTTAGCTGCGGCGGTAACTAACGAAGCAGTAGCCGTCGCGGGGGTCACGGGTGGTTTCTGTCCAGTCTGCCCGGCTGATCTCCGGGAACGTAACGTCGCCGTCGGGAGACTGGTCGACCTCGGTGAGTTCGAGGGCGTGCGCGTGGGGGAGGGCCTGGCGGTAGATCTCGCCGCCGCCGGCGACGTACAGCGTGCCGTCGTACTGCAGGGCCTCGTCGAGCGAGTGGGCCACGGCGACGCCGTCGGCGGACCAGTCGGGTTGGCGGGTGACGACGACGGTACGGCGGCCCGGGAGCGGGCGGCCGATCGAGTCGTAGGTCTTGCGGCCCATGACGAGCGTGTGGCCGAGGGTGAGCTGCTTGAACCGTTGCAGGTCCTCACGGATCCGGAAGGGCAGGTCGTTGTCCCGCCCGATCACACCGTTGCGGCCGACCGCGGCGATGAGGATGACGCTCATACGGCGATGGGCGCCTTGATGCCTGGGTGCGGGTCGTAACCGACCAGCTCGACGTCGGCGATCTCGTACCCGTCGATCGAGTCGCGCTTGTTCAGCTGCAGTGTCGGCAGCGGCCGCGGCTCGCGGGTGAGCTGCAGGCGGGCCTGGTCGAGGTGGTTCAGGTACAGGTGCGCGTCGCCGAGCGTGTGGACGAAGTCGCCGACCTCGAGTCCGGTCTGCTGCGCGACCATGTGCGTGAGCAGTGCGTACGACGCGATGTTGAACGGCACGCCGAGGAAGATGTCGGCGGACCGCTGGTACAGCTGGCAGGACAGCCGGCCGTCCGCGACGTAGAACTGGAACATGGTGTGACACGGCGGCAACGCCATGTCGTCCACGTCGGCCACGTTCCACGCGCTGACGATGTGGCGCCGCGAGTCCGGGTTGTTCTTGATCGACTCGATCAGCTTCGCGATCTGGTCGACGTGCCGCCCGTCCGGCGTCGGCCAGGAGCGCCACTGATAGCCGTAGACCGGGCCGAGTTCGCCGTCCGCGTCGGCCCACTCGTCCCAGATCGAGATGTTGTTCTCGTGCAGCCACTTGATGTTCGTGGAGCCGCTGAGGAACCAGATCAGTTCCCCGATCACCGAGCGCAGATGCAGCTTCTTCGTCGTCACTGCCGGGAAACCCTGGCTGAGGTCGTACCGCGACTGGTACCCGAACACACTCAACGTGCCCGTCCCGGTCCGGTCGCCCTTCTCCGCCCCGTTGTCCAACACATGCCGAAGAAGATCCAGGTACTGCTGCATGGAGCCAACCTACAGCCCTGGCAGACTCGCGGCGTGGAACAAGTGCTGACTCTCGTGGTGCGAGTCGAGAAGAATGCGCGGCCCGCGCAGACCGATGCGCTGGAGACGGCGGCTCGTGCGGTGCTGGCGATCCTGGCGGACGAGCGGTCGTACGGCGAGGGCGAGTGGGCGTCGGCGATGGGCACCTGGCAGGACGACCGGATCCGCAAGATCGTCAAGCGGTCCCGCGGCGCGGAGTGGCGGCGGGCGACGGGCGTGCCGGGGATCACTGTGCTGGGAAGTGGAGCGGGTGCGGAGGATCCGGCGAATGTCGCCGAGGTGCGGGTCTTCCCGCCGACGGCGGTGGACGCCGTACCGCCGGAGCTCGCCAACCTGCAGGTGAGCGGCACCGACTTCGAGGACTCAGCCGCTCTACCGCCGCTCGTGCCCGGCGTACCCGTCCTCTGGGTCAACCCGGCCTTGGAGATGTCGAGCGGCAAGGCGATGGCGCAATGCGGTCACGCCGCACAACTCGCCTGGTGGGACTTGTCCGACGAGGCCCGCAAGGAGTGGGAGGCGGCGGACTTCGCCCTGGCCGTCCGTACGGCGACCCCCGCGCAGTGGAAGCGCCTCCTACGAAGCGGCCTCCCCGTGGTCCAGGACGCCGGCTTCACCGAGGTCGAACCCGGCTCCCGCACCGTCATCGCGGACCACCCGCGACTCACCGGATGACGCGGTAGTGGAGGTGGGTGACTCGGTCGCCTTCTACTACGCGGGGGTTGTCGAGGAGGATCTGCGGGCCGACGTAGTCGCCGAAGAACTTGCGGCCGGTGCCGAGGAGGGCCGGCACGAGGTTGTAGGCGATCTCGTCGACGAGGCCGGCGGCCAGTGCCTGGCCGGTGAGGTTGCCGCCGGTGACGCTGATGTCGTGGTCGCCGGCGTACTCGCGGGCCTGCGTGATCGCCTCCTCGATGCCGTTGACGAACGTGAACGGCGCGTCCGGGAACGGCCAGTCGGTCGGCGGTTCGTGGGTGACGACGAAGACGTGTTCGCCGACGGCCGGTACGCCGTTCCAGCCGTTGGTGATGTCGAACAGCCGGCGTCCGATCACACACGAGCGGACGTTCGGCCAGGTCGCGTTGATGTAGTCGGCGCTCGCCCGGCTGAGGTGGAACGGCCGTCCCGGGTCGGACCCGTAGACCTCGACCGGCCCGTTGTTGTACCAGTCGAACAGCGGCCCGACCGCATCCTCGGTGTCCGCGACGAACCCGTCCAGCGAGACCGCCGCGGTCGCAATAACGTTGCCCATGGCTACTTCACCACCCGGTACGTGAGGTGCTGCGCCGACGGCGTCGAGACAGCCTCGCTCAGCTCCAGCGCGTAACCCGGCGCGGCACCGGCCGGGAACAGCCGGGTCCCGTCGCCGAGTACGAGAGGCGCCAGGTGCAACCGCAGTACGTCGGCGAGCCCGGCCGCGAGCACCTGGTGGCAGATCTGCCCACCGCCCATCACGACAACATCCTTGCTGCCAGCAACTTCCAGCCCTTGGGCGACTGCGTCCGAGGGGGTGGACACGAACCGGAACCGGTCGCCGAGGCGGGTCTTCTCCGGCGGCGTGTGGGTGACCACGAACACCGGCGGATTCACCTCGCCGGTCGGCTTGGCGCCGTACCCCATCTCCTCGCTCCACCCACCGGGGGCGTCGATGATGTCGAACAGGTTCCGGCCCTGGATCACCGCACCGGTCGTCTCGAAGGAGGCGTCCAGTACGGCGCGGTCTGCGTCGGTGCCGTGGAAGACCCAGTCGTGCAGGGCCATGCCGCCGTCACCGAGCCCGTTCTTCAGCCCCACGTTGGGCCCGGTGACGTATCCGTCCAGTGAGACCGAGAGGTCCACAACGACCTGGCTCATCAGTCAGCTCTCCTTCGCGAGCAGTTCGGCGAGGCGGTCCATCGAGTCGTTGATGCCGCTCTCCATGCCGTACTCGATCGACTGGTCGCGGGCGTCGACCGACGGGAACACCGACTGCTGGTGCAGCCGTACGCCGCTGTCGGTCGGCTCGAGCGTCATCTTCTCGATGCAGACCTGGCCCGGCGCGCCTTCCCACTCGAAGGTCTGGATGATCAGCTTGTCCTGCTCGACGGAGTGGAAGACGCCGCGGAATGCGTACTCACCCGAGTCGTCGCGGTGGATGTAGCGGTAGGTGCCGCCGGGGCGTACGTCGTACTCCTCGATGGTCGCGTCCAGGTCGCGCGGGCCGAGCCAGTCCGCCACCAGGTCGCGGTCGGTCATGATCCTGAACAGCTGGGCCGGCGTGGCGGCGAACTCCCGGGTGACCTCGACGAACGGGGTGCCGGCCGGGGTGTTGATGACAGTGCCAGTCATGCTTCCTGCTCCTTCAATAGTGCTTCCATCCGGCGGAAGCGGCGTTCGGTCTCGAGCCGGTAGTTGTCGATCCAGCTCGTCAGTGCTTCGAGGGCGGCCGGCACCAGGTGGCACGGGCGGCGCTGGCCGTCCCGCGTCCTGGTGATCAGCCCGGCGGCCTCGAGCACCTGGATGTGCCGCGACACCGCCTGCTTGGTGATCGGGAACGGTTCGGCCAGCTCGTTCACTGTGGCCGGTCCGCGCGACAGCCGCGCGATCATCGCCCGCCGGACCGGGTCGGCGAGTGCCGCGAACGACCGGTCGAGCTGATCGTCATCAACTGTCATGTTTATCAACCATTCCTTTGATCAACCGATGTGTTGACTATAGGAACGCTGTGCGGGGCTGGTCAAGGGGGAGTCTTAGCAACCTTGGTTGACAGTTCCGCGTTGTCAACCTAAGTTGCTTACATGACCGAGTTGGTGGATCCCGAGGACCCTGCGGCCGGGCTGGCTGCGGTGGTGGCGTTGCGTCGGCTGGCCGACCGGCTGGAGGACAGCCAGGTGGAGCGCGCGATGCGGTCCGGCTGGAGCTGGGCCGAGGTGGCCGAGGTGCTGGGGGTCACCCGGCAGGCGGTGCACAAGAAACATGCCCGGCGGCTGCTCGCCGCCGGCGTTGCCCTGAGGAGGCGCTGATGTCGACCGATGTTCGCTCGATCCTGGTGCGGTCGGCCCGCGCCGAGGCCCGCCGCGACGGCTCCCGGACGATCGAGGCCGAGCACGTGCTGCTCGCGCTCGCCGGGCAGCACGACACCGCGGCCGCGCAGTTGCTGGCCGAGGTCGGGTTGACCGAGGATGCGATCCGGACCGCCCTGAACCGCGAATGGGAGCAGAGCCTGGCCGTCGCCGGGATCGCGGTCCGGATGGGACTGTTGCCAGAAGCAACACCGGAACGGGGTCGCGACCCGCACATCGGCGAGTCGACCAAACTCCTGCTGCACCGCGCGATGGACGCCGCACCGAAACTGGGCGGCGGTCGGATCGGCCCGATGCGCATCCTGGTCGGCCTCCTCGCCACCGAGCGCGGCCGGGTCGCCCGAGCCCTCGAAGCTGCCGGCGTAGACCTTATTGCCCTCCGCGCTCGGGCAACCGAAGCGCTAGCGGCAGGAACGCGCTGATGTCTGCGCCGATGGTCGTCGACCGCCGAAGCCTGACTGATCGGCTGCTGGCCTGCGGTCTGGTGGCCGGCCCGCTCTTCGTGGTCGTGTTCCTGCTCGAGGGCGTGTTCAAGGGCGCTGGGTACGACGTACTTCGGCATCCGGTCAGCTCGCTGGCACTCGGCGCCGGCGGCTGGGTCCAGGTCGTGAACTTCCTCGTCGCCGGGGTGTTGACGATGGTGTTCTCTGTTGGTGTCTGGCGGTCCGGGTATCGCGTGGGGGCCGTGCTGATCGGTGTGTGGGGCCTAGGGCTGCTCGGCGCGGGCTTGTTCACGACGGATCCGGTGAGCGGCTTTCCGCTCGGTACGCCGGCGACGTCGGACTACACCACCTCCGGCGCACTGCATGACGGCTTCTCGTTGCCGGCCTTCTTGGCGCTGTTCGTTGCGCAGCTCGTGCTGTGTCGCGGCAACGGCCGGAAGTGGTTGGCGTATTCGTTGCTCAGCGCAACGGTGTATCTGATCTGCTTCTTTCTTGCCAGTGCCGGCTTCAACCAGACGGCCGGGTTGGTTGCGGTGGGCGGGTTGTTCCAGCGGCTCGCGGTCGTGATCGGCTGGGGATTCACGGTCGCGCTCGCGGTGCGGTTGCGGCGTACCTAGATCGTTTCGAAGGCGGCCATCATGGCCATGTCCTCGTGTTCGAGGTTGTGGCAGTGGATCAGGTACTTGCCTTTGTGGGCGGTGAACTTGACGAGTACCTCGACGACCTCGGCGGGCCGGATGTCGACGGTGTCCTTCCAACCGTGGTCGAACTCTGCGAGCTTGGCCTTGCCGCCTCGGCTGAGCACCTGGAACGGCGCGAGGTGGACATGCACCGGGTGGTGTACGTCGGTGACGAAGGTCCAGATCTCGTACTGATCCAGCTTCACCTGCGCCTGCATCACCGCGGGATCGAAAGCCTTCCCGTTGATCGTCCAGCCCGAGTGATCGCCACCGCGCCGGAAGCGCCACTCCCGCCGTACGACACCGGTCGGCCGCGGCGTCACGGCGTACGACGAGAGTCTGGCCGGGATGTTGCTCTCGTCAACGGCCTTGCGTGCGACCTTGAACCGCATGACGTTGGCGTTGTTGTCGAGCTTGTTGACGAGCGTGACCTCGTCGCCCGGCTGGTACTGCGAGAAGTCCACGATCACGTCGAACCGCTCGGCCGGCGCGATCACGATCGTCTGGTGTTCGACCGGCACGTCGAGCAGTCCGCCGTCGCTGCCGATCTGGACGAACTCGGCCGGTCCGTTGCTGAAGGCAAGTTCGTACCTGCGGGCGTTGCTGGCGTTGAGAATGCGGAAGCGGTAGCGGACTGCGTCGACCTCATGCACCGGCCAGGGTGCGCCGTTGACCAGCGTGACGTCCGCGACCACCCCTTCCATGTAGGCGGATTCGACGCCGGGACCGTCCTTCGCGGCCGGGTAAAGGAACGAGCCGTCGGCGTCGAACGCGCGGTCCGCGATGACGAGCGGGATCTCGCGATCGCCGTTCGGGAACGGGAGGTTGTCCTCCTCGTCGTCGCGGATGAGGTGCAGACCGAACAGCCCGCGATAGACCTGTGGTCCGGTGTAGTCCATCGTGTGGTCGTGGTACCAGAGCGTCGCCGCGCGCTGGGTGTTCGGGTACGTGTACGTACGACGGCCCATCGTCATGTCGCCGCCGCCCATCATGTGGTGGTCGCCGTGCTCGCCGCTCGTCGGCATGATGAAGTCCAGCGGCCAGCCGTCGCTCGGCGCCGGGGTGTGGCCGCCGTGGAGGTGTACGACGGTCGATACGTCGAGTTCGTTGACCTGCTCGACGACGGTCGTGCGACCGCTGCGTACGTCGAAGGTCGGCCCGGGGAACAGGCCGTCGTACCCCATCACTTCGGTCTTGAGGCCGGGGAGGATCTCGAGGCTCGCCTTGCGCTGGACGACCCGGTAGTAGTCGGCCTTGGCGTCCGAGCGGATCGGCTTCTTGACCGGCGGGATCGGGAGCGGGAGCTGGAACGGCGCGGGGAGTTTCGCCTTGCTGCGCAGGAGTTCTCCGGCCTGTGCGGGCTTCGCCTCTTGGCCGCAGCTGGTGAGCGTGACGGCTGCTGCGCCGGCGCTGGCTGCCAGGAATCCTCGGCGGGACATCTTCATCGCTTGGCCTCCCGGCGACTCAGGCGTGCAGTGGAACGGAACGACCAGACCGTCATCCAGACGACGGCGGTGACGATGGCAGTGCCGAGCGGGACGTGTACGGCGAAGTTCTGCGCGTACCCGAAGGTGAGCTGGACGAACTCCGCGATGACGAGTGCTGCGGAGGTGATGGTCGGCCAGAGCCGACCGTGGCCCGCGATCGTGTAGCACGCGGCGACGATCGTCTGGAGGAACGCGACTATCCAGACGGATCCGCCGATGGTCGCGTGGATGTCGGTCATCGCGTCGACGTTGCCGGCGAGGAAGTAGCCGGCGGCGATCGGCTGGGCGACTATCAGCAGGGCGTGCAGGACGAGGGTGATGCGGAGCAGTTGGAGGGTCGCGCGGGGACGGCGTACCTTCGTCGGCTGCTCGATGGTGGCGGTCATGCGGCCACCTCTTGACGGTCGTCGTGCTGGTTGCGGATCCGCTGACGGTTGATCCAGACTGCGAGGGCGACGGTGCCGGCAACCAGCGCAATGCCGAGCGGGATATGGATCGCTAGCTGGCGGCTGTAGCCAATCGAGACTTGCACGACTTCGCCGACGAAGATGAGCAGGCTCATCCCCGCTGCCGCTGGTCGTCCGCCGGTACGCCACCAGATTGTTGCTATCAGCAACTGCGCCAGGCCGAGGAAGACGATCGCCAGACCGGTGGGCTCGTGCATCCGGATTCCGCTCGGCGATCCGTCGAGATAGATCCCGGCGAATATCGGCTGCAGACAGATCGCTACGGCATGCAGCCCAGCCGTCACCCGGAGCACCATCAAAGCCTTCATGTAGACAGACAATAGTAGCCTGACTACATGTAGGGCAATCAGGTATTACCCGGAGGTGTTCCCCCGCGTGCTACGCGGGCGCTTTCTTCGTCGCGATGCTCCTCAGCGCACCCGCTCCACACGCACCCGCCCACCCCCGGCTCAGCGCCGTGCATCCCCATCCGGCTATCGCCGGGTCTTCCGGCTATCGCCGGACGTGGCCGGCTGCCGCCGGCGAGTTGCGAGCTGCCGCTCGCGGTCGACTGCCGAGGTGATCCCGCCGACTTGCTCGGCCGGAGGCGGCTGCCACGCGCCGGCTACGCGAGCTCCTTCGTCGCGCGCTACGCCGGTGCTCTCAAGGTGGAGTCGTCGGCTTGATCGCGATCGGCTACGCGGGTCTGTAGCGCCGAGCTGTGGCGGTGGGCCTCATCGAGGACCTCGTGGACCGGTTGGCGCACCTGGGCCTGCCCGCTGCGCCCCGGATCGTGGTCAGCCGCGACGACGAGCTGCTGGGCTTCGGAGATCCTGTGATGGGGTTTTGTCGGTGTTGTCTGGCACTCTGAAGGGCGATGAACGAGCCAGGGGTGTTGCTGACTGCGCGGGCGATGGTGCTGCATGACCTCGCCGCGCGGGGCTTTGACGATGCGGTGATGGTGTCGCTGCTGGAGGATGCCGTGGCCGGTCGTCAGTGGTGGCTGGACCAGTGGCCTGACGGCGCCGAGCACATCGCCGGGCTGGTCGCGCAGGACGTGCAAGATCGCCTGGTCGACTCCGGAGTCCGCTGGCCACGCTGCACCGCGTGCGACGACCTCCACGACCACGAGCTCCGGATAGAACCAGAGCTCGGCCCGGACCCCCACTGGGTGTGCGAACGAGCCGGCATCGCAGTCGCCCCGCTCGGCCACTTGACCTAGCAGTTCCACGCCTGATCCGTGGAGATGCCGGACACCCTGCCGGACGCTGGGACGTCGAGAGCGCTGGCGTAGCGCGCGACGAAGGAGCTCGCGTAGCCGGCGCGTGGCAGCCGGCTCTGGCGGAGCGAGTCCGCGGGACCACCTCGGCAGTCGACCGCGAGCGGAGCGAGCACCCGCCGGCGGCAGCCGGCCACGCCCGGCGGTAGCCGGAAACACCGGCGATAGCCGGAAAGGATGCACGGCGCTGAGCCGGGGGTGGGTGGGGTGCGTGTGGAGTGGGCGCGCTGAGGAGCATCGCGACGAAGGAAGCGCCTGCGTAGCACGCGGGGACAGACCCCACCAGCAGACCAAACCCCACGGCCCTTGCAGGACGTGGGGTTTGGAGGGTGGATCAGCCGAGGGCGGTTGAGCAGGTCGGGTCGATCCGGTCCGCCAGTCGCAGTTCGTGCCTGGCCGCGGTTCGCAGTACGGCGCTCAACCGCGTGCGGATTGCCAGCGGCCGGCGGGGTTCGTCGTACTCCTCCTGGGGAGCGTTCGGAAGAGCGGACTGGGCTAGGTTGCGGGCGTTTTCGACCGCGGTGTTGCCGGGGATGAAGTACGTCATGGTTCTGCTCCCTCCTGAGAGCGTGTTTGATCAGCCCGGGAACCGGTCGGTTCCAGGGAGGTGTGTGGAGTTGTCAGCGCTTCGGAGCCGGTCCGCTGCTGGAGCGGACGATGAGCTGCGTCGGCATCAGTACTTGGCGCTCGGTGGATGACGGGTCCAGCAGGATCCGTCCGACCCGGCGTCCTTTGTCCTTGATCGGCTGGCGGACCGTGGTCAGTCCGGCAGGTTCCGCGGCCGGGATGTCGTCGAACCCGGCCAGGGTCAGATCGCGACCCGGGGTGAGGCCACGGACCTTCATCGCTTCCATCGCGCCGAGCGCCTGGACGTCGCTCAGTCCGACGATCGCGGTCGGCCGGTCCTGCGAGTCGAGCACGTACTCCGCGCCTCGCACTCCGGACGCGAACGCGTTGTGCCCGCCGGAGACGATGCGCAGCCGCGCGTCCGGCATCGTCTTCTGCAGGCCACGGATCCGCAGCTCGCAGTCGGTGTACCCGACCTCGTCGAGCGTCAGCTCGACCGGGTGACCGCCCGCGGCCTGGGCGTTGTCGACGAGTACGACGACGTCGCGGTGACCGAGCCGGGCCAGATGCTCGCCCAGCTGCGCGGCCGCCTCCACCTCGTCGATCGCGACCCAGGACAGGTCCGGGTGGTCGCCCCGATCGGTCGAAACGGCAGGGATCCCGCGGTTGGCGAGGATGTCGAGCGCTGGATGCCCGCCCGGCACGCAGAAGATCGCCGCCGCGTCGATGGCGGCCTGTTGTACTGCGTTGCTGCCGCCGGCGATGTCGGTCGAACTGAGCGGCATCAGCAGCAGGCTGGTGGCGAACTCCTCCGCGACCTCGGCGAGCCCGGCCAGGAAGCCGACCGCGTACGGGTCCGAGAAGGCGTAGGCCAGTTTGTCCGTGAAGAGCACCCCGACCGCGCCGGCCTTGCCGCTCCGTAGAGCGCGGGCCGAGGCGTCCGGTCCGGCGTACCCGAGCTCGTGGGCGGTGGCCAGGATCCGCTCGCGGAGCGCGGTGGAGAGCTGGTCGGGCTTGTTGTACGCGTTGGAGACGGTCGACGGCGACACGCCGACGGCCTTGGCCACCGTCTTCAGCGTCACTCCGGCCATCTCACTCACCTCTTCTGTATCGTTCTTCTAAATCGATCTAGAAAAACGATACAGAAGGTCGTCGGAGAGTGCAACAGCAATATGGGAGATGATGGCCCGCATGGGTTCGTTGCTGGAGATCATCGCGTTGCATCCGGCGGACGCGGAGGCGGCGCAGGAGGGTGGGGCGGACCGGCTGGAGCTGTGCGCCTCGATGGAGGCAGACGGGCTGTGTCCGTCGGTGTCCACGGTCAGTGCGATCCGGCGGGTCACCGATCTGCCGTTGCGGGTCATGCTGCGGCTGGAGAACTCGTTCACCACCAACGGCGCCGAGCTGAACCGGCTGACCGCCATGGCGCAGTCCTACCTGTCTGCCGGAGCGGACGGCTTCGTGCTGGGCTTCCTGACCCCGGACAACCAGGTGGACGTCGAGTCGGTGTCTGCGCTGACCAGCACGTTCGCCGGTACGCCGTGGACGTTCCACCGCGCTATCGACGCCGTACTCGAGCAGCAGCGGGCGTGGACTGCGCTGCGCACCCTGCCCGGGCTGGACTGCGTACTGACTGCCGGCTCGTCGATCGGTGTCAGCCACGGGCTGGACGACCTGTGCAAGCTGGCCAAAGAGGACCCAGCTGTCGCCGGCGTGATGATGGCCGGCGGTGGTCTGCAGCCGGAGCATGTCCCGTGGCTGTTCCAGAGCGGCGTACGCCGGTTCCACGTCGGTACGTCGGTCCGCCAGGACGGCTCGTGGACCAAGGCGTACGTGAACTCCCGGTTCGTCCGCTCCTGGCGCAACCTGCTCGACGCCCAGGACGCCCGCGAATGATCCTCATCGACCCACCCGCCTGGCCGGCCTGGGACAGAGTCTGGTCCCACCTGGTCAGCGACGAGTCCTACGAGGAGCTCCACGCGTTCGCCAAGGCAGCAGGCATCCCGTCCCGCGGCTTCGACCGCGACCACTACGACGTACCCAGCGACAAGTACGACGCCCTCATCGCCGCCGGCGCCGTACCGGTCTCCAGCCGCGAGCTGGTCCAGCGGATCACCGCAGCAGGTCTCCGGCACAGGAAACGGCCCCCGACCGAGTAGATCGGGGGCCGTTCGTTGTTCAGTCGAGCAGTTCGGTCACAGTCCCGGCGGCTACGGTGTGGCCGCCTTCGCGGACCGCGAAGCCGAGGCCGACGTTCATCGCGATCGGCTTCTCCAGTTCCACGCCGAGGTCGATCGTGTCGCCGGGCATCACCAGGGTGATCTCACCGAGGTCGATGCCGCCCGACACGTCCGTCGTACGGAAGTAGAACTGTGGGCGGTAGTCCGCGGCGAACGGGGTGTGTCGACCACCCTCTGCCGTGGACAGTGCGTGCAGGGTCGCCCGGAACTTCCGGTGCGGCTGCACACTGCCCGGCAACGCCACCACCTGGCCGCGACGGACCTCGTCGCGCTTCACGCCACGCAGCAGCACCGCCGCGTTGTCGCCCGCGTCCGCGGACTCCAGCGACTTGCCGAACGTCTCCATACCGATCGCCGTACTGGTGACCGTCGGACCGAGACCGACGACCTCGACCGCGTCGCCGAGCTTCAGCGAACCGCGCTCGACCGCACCGGTGACCACTGTGCCGCGGCCGCTGATGGTGAGCACGTTCTCGATCGGCATCAGGAACGGCTCGCCCAGCTCACGGTCCGGCACCGGCACGTAGCTGTCGACTGCGTCCAGCAGCTCACCGATCGCCGCGGTCCACTTCGGGTCGCCTTCCAGCGCCTTCAGACCGGACACGCGTACGACCGGTACGTCGTCACCCGGGAAGCCGTACTCCGACAGGAGTTCACGGACCTCCAGCTCGACCAGGTCGAGCAGCTCGGGGTCGTCGACGGTGTCCGCCTTGTTCAGTGCGACCACCAGGTACGGCACGCCCACCCGGCGCGCGAGCAGCACGTGCTCCCGCGTCTGCGGCATGGCGCCGTCCTGTGCGGAGACGACCAGGATCGCGGCGTCCACCTGCGCGGCGCCGGTGATCATGTTCTTCACGTAGTCGGCGTGCCCGGGCATGTCGACATGCGCGTAGTGACGGGTCGCGGTCTCGTACTCGACGTGCGAGATGTTGATCGTGATCCCGCGCTGGATCTCCTCCGGCGCACGGTCGATCCCGTCGAAGGCGACGAAGCGGTTGACACTCGGGTCGCGCTCCGCGAGCACCTTGGTGATCGCGGCGGTCAGCGTGGTCTTGCCGTGGTCCACGTGACCCATCGTGCCGATGTTGAGGTGCGGCTTGGTCCGCACGAACTGGCTCTTGGCCATGAGTTTTCCCTTGTATGTCAGAGGATTCGATGAGAGCCAGGACCCTCCGGCAAGCCCTCCAGTGCTGTCACCGCGTGGAGGGGGCCGGTCTCAGGCCACCCTCCTCCGCGGGTCCTGCGCAGCAGGAGGAGGGTCAGCTTCGAGTGCCGGTGGCTGAATCGACTGACAACGCCCACGTGGGAGCGCCCGTCAGGCCCTTGCCTGACAGGTCGAACTCTGAAACCACGTAGAACATGCGGATCACGGTAGATAAGAACCGTGCCGACGGCAAAGTAATTCCCTAGTTGAGCGCGAACAGCCGGGTGCCGTCGGAGAAGACCGGGCGGGCGGCGGCCACGGTGACGGCCGGCTTGTTGCAGGTGACTTCTTCGGACTTCGCGACCGGCTGGGCGTTGACACTCGGCAGGATCGGTCGGGGCTGCACACCGGTGGTGCCGATCATGACGGGGGAGCAGCTCCCGTTCGGCTGTGGCATCAGCGTCACCACGCGCCCGTCCGGCAGCAGTCCGAACCCGTTCCGCGGATACTCCGGTTGCTGCAGCTTCGGCGGCACCTGCAAGAGGTGGTGCCATTGCGGCGTGCCATCAGCCGGGCTCGACGACGACACGTCGTACGTCTGCGGCTGGCCGGGATCGTTCCCGGTGCGGCATGTCACCAGTACGAGTGACGCATGCGTTGCCGCCAACTGCGCGTCGCACGACGACGACCCGAGTCGCGGTCGCGGTGTGCCCGGCACCGGCGTGGTCCAGATGATGCGGCCCTCGCCGACGTCGACGCTCCACTGGTACAGCGTCCCGCCGGCAGCGCCGGTCCAGATCAGCCCTGACACCTCGCGGGTGTCCGGTACGGCGACCAGGTCTCCGACCCACGTGGACGGGTCCAGCTCAGCACTCAGGTCGATCCGCGCACCCAGGTCGACCTCCCAGCGCTGAGCGCCGGTCTTGAGGTCCAGTCCGCGTACGACGGCGCTGTTCCCGGCACACGCGTCCACGACGACCGCCTGGTCGCCGATCAGCTCGCCCTGGGTCACGTTGCAGCGCACCTGCGCGCGCCAATGCGTCGGGCTGCTGACGCCGTGCGCGACGACGTAGTTGCCTTCAGCCACGAGCAGCTGGTTCTCGTCGACTGCCAGCGCCGTACCGTCGGTGTGAACCTCGGTCAGCACCTTCCCGCTCACCGCATCCAGTACGGCGTACGTCGGCAGATCGATGCCCGCGGGCTCGCGGTACGCCGAGTGCGGGAGATGTGCAGCGATCGTCCTCGTGTCCGCCGACACCAGCAGACCCTTCGCGCCACCCGACGCGGCGTCCTGTACGTCGGCACGCGAGTAACGCCAGCGGATCTGGCCAGTAGCCGCGTCGGACATCACCACGCCGTCGGACCGCAGTTCGGCGACTCCACCCGCCGTACCCGTGATCGCACCGGTCGCGGGGACCTCACGGCTCCACGCCAGCGTTCCGTCGAGCTGCACGGGCAGCTGGGTCGGCTCGATCGTGGTCGTCGTACTGACTGTGTTGGCGGTCTCCAGCCGGGCCTGCACGAACGGCTCACCGGCCGACACCACGACCCACGCCAGCAGCGCACCGCAGATCGCGGTCGCACCGACGCCCAGCCAACGCGGGGGAGCCTGTGCGTACGGCGGTGCGAGGCGCAACCGTCTCGCCAGCGCCAACAGCGCGCCGGCCAGCACCAGGGCCACCGAAGCGAGCATCAGGTACGGCCAGCGCTCCGACATGGCTGCACCCGGCTGTGCGGCCGGCCAGCGCCACCAGCACAAGCCGATCGCGACTACACCGACAACCGCGAAGACGACCGCCGGAACGCTCACCAGCCGCTGCTGCGTACGCCGGAACCACGCACACGTCAGCGCGGCCGCCACCGCCGTACCGGCGATCGGAGCCCAGACCGGGAAGCCGCCGGCGTCGGTGGGGTCGGCCGGCCACTTGGCGGCCGCACCGAGACCGCGGCCGAGGAGGACCGAGGACGCGACGACAGAACCGAGGGCAGCACCGAAGTAGATGATCGGGATCAGCCCGCCGATCGGTCGGGCCGCCCTAGGGCCCAGGGACCCGACCTCCCGGGTCAGGTTGTCCCGGGCCGGTGGTTCCCACTCCTCATGACCTCTCGGTGTCGCGTACAGGCGCGTCTCGCTCAGGCCCTGCAGGAACGTCATCCGGCCGCGGGCGAAATCCCGGTCCGCGATGTGCCCGTACTCCTGCCGGATGCCGGCGGCGTACTCGTCGTAGCGGTGCTGCGGCAGGCTCAGGATCCGCAGGTCGGCGTCGCAGAGCACTGCACCGTTGCGGTCGTCCGGCGCGCAGTCGTGCTTCGCGGTCAGCCGGACCAGGCGGCCGATCTCCTCGACCCGCGCGGCCTCGACGCCGTACGCCGCCAGCTCGAGCTCGGCCAGCTGGGCCGAGACCTCTTCGTTCTCACCGGGGTCGGCCTGCGGGTCGTAGATCGCGTCGTGGAACCAGGCCGCCAGCCGGACCGTGTCCGCGTCGTCGGCGTACTCGGCCAGATCGTCGATCGTCTCCAGCACCTCGGTCAGGTGGCGCTGGTCGTGGTAGTGGCGATGTTGCTCTGCGTAACGAGCCAGCAGATCGTCGCCCAACGGCTGCGCGTGCGGCAGCAGGCGATTCCACTGGTCGCGCAGGTCCATGGCTATGGAGTCTGGCACCCCGCAGGAGCCTGTACCGACCGATCCGGGGTTCCCGGATAGGGTCGTGGCCAAAGCGATATCGGCTCGTCACCTGACCGGTTCGACAGGTGCGTCCGGCATCGAATTCCACCGGTGGAATTGCGGTGCAGATCACACTTTCGGCCTGGGAGGGCGAGATGCGGTTCGGTCTGGTGGGGACGGGCGGGTGGGCGGCGCGCACGCACGCTCCGGGGCTGACGGCGGCGGACGGAGTCGAGCTGGCCGGCGTCTGGGGCCGGCATCCGGAGAAAACGGCCGCCTTCGCGGGTGAGTTCGGGTTGGCGGCGTACGACGACTACGCGGAGTTACTCGAGTCGGTCGACGCGGTGGCGTTCGCCGTACCGCCGCGGGTTCAGGCGTCGATGGCGCTCGAAGCGGCCGCGGTCGGGAAGCATCTGCTGCTCGACAAGCCGGTGTCCGACTCGCTGGACGACGCCCGCGCGCTGGTCGACGAGGCCGAGGACGAGGGCATCGCGTCGGTCGTGTTCCTGACCCAGCGGTTCGAGCCGCCGATGCGGACGTTCTTCGCCGAGCTCGCCGCCACGGGTGGCTGGAAGGGCGGCTGGAGCCGGATGCTCGCCTCGCTGGACGCGCCGGGCAACCCGTATGTGAACTCGGTCTGGCGGCGTGAGCAGTGGGGGTCGCTCTGGGACGTCGGCCCGCACGCGCTGTCCAACCTCACCTCGATGCTCGGTCCGATCGGCGAGCTGCGCGCGGTCGGCGGCGAAGCCGGTCTGATCCACATGGTCATGACCCACGAGTCGGGTGCGACCAGCACCGTCAGCATCACGCTGTCCGCCCCGCCTGCAGGTCGGAACTTCGAGACCGGCGTCTGGGGCGAGTCCGGTACGGCGCTGCTCCCGGAGCGCACGACCGCCGCCGCGGACGCGCTCAGCCTCGCTGCGGAGGAGCTGGTCGTGGCAGCTGAGTCAGGTGAGTCCCACCCGACCGACGTGGCCTACGGCACCCACATCGTCGAGCTACTGGCTTCGGCACAGAAGCAGCTCAGCGCAGGGCGATGACTGTGTCCGTGCCGGACGTGAGGACCAGGTTGCCGATGGCGCGCGGATCGCGGTTGCAGGAGATGCCGGTCGGCAGGCGGACCTGACGGAAGCCGGTCTGGCTGATGACGTTCGCGATGCAGCCGGTCGCCCCACGGCCCAGTGAGATGACGCGACCGTCCGCAGTCACCGTGACCTTCACGCGCGGGCTGACGGGTGCCTGGGTCTGCCAGGCGGTCAGACCGGTGTTGGCGTCGATCGCGGTGACGATCGTCTTGCGGTTCTCCAGACTGCTTGGGCCGGGGCAGTCGACGACGATCAGATACTTGCCGGCGGAGTTGAGGAGAGTGCGGCAGGACCAGGTCCTCGGCACCTCCCAGCGCCAGCGGACGTCCCCGGTCCGCGGCTCGATCGCCGTCAGTGCCGCTGGTACGTCCGAGTCCCCGCCTGGCTCGGCAACGACCACCAGGCCGGCGACTACTACCGGCCGTCGGTACGTGTCGGACGTCTTGGTCCACAGCTTCTTACCGGACTGGACGTCCAGCGCGGCCATCTCATCGGGGCGGTCGTCGCAGGTGTGACTGACGAACGTGACCACGGTCTCGGCGGTGGCGATCGCTCCCAGGTCGGTGCAGTCGCCGGAGTCGTACGTCCAGCGCTCGTGGCCGCTCGGGTCCACGCCGTGCAGCTTGCCGGAGCGTTCGCCGGTCAGGAGAGGTTGGGACTGCTGGATGAACCTGTCTCGCGTCCGGCCGGGCCAGGCGGCCTTGCGCTGGCCGGTGTTGGCGTCCAGCAGGAGATAGCCGACGTCCGCGAACTGGGCGAGGACGTAGTCGCCGTTGCCGGTCGCTGCGATGGCTGGCTTCTCGTCGGAGTCGGATCGGCTGTAGCGCCAGCGCAGTTTGCCGGTGGCTGCGTCGAGCATCTCGACCACGCCGCTCGGGCGGGGGATCGCGACGCCGTACCGGGTACCGATCGCTTCTTCTGCGCCAGTACCGACAACCGACTCGCTGACCCACGCGACGCTGCCGTCGAGGACGGACGGGACAGCCTTTCCCGCTTCGTCTGGTGTCCCCTCGACTCGCTCGTTGGAGCCGAGCACGTAGCCGCGCGACAGTGGCTGGATGATCAGCAACAGCGTGAGAGCGACTACGGCCGGTGCGGCGAGCCAGGCGAGTTGCTGGCCCAGGTTGCGCGCGGGGAGGAAGCGGGCCGTCCTGGTGCGGAGCAGCGAGGCGACAAGAGCCGCAGCGCTTGCGATCAGCAGCAGGAGCAGTGCGGAGATCATCAACGGGACGCGGAGGCCGACGCCGACGGCAACGTTCGTCCGGGGTGCTTGCGCCCAGGCGACGAGCAGTCCGGTCACTGCAATCGCCAGTACGGCGCCGGCGATGAGGCGGGCGCGCTGACTGGCGCTACGGGCGCAGCGGAACAGGATCGGTGCGCTGAAGAACGACAGGATGGCCAGCGCGATCGGCGGCCAGCCGGGTTCGTCCTGCGTCGGTGGGGTTTGCCAGGAGGCACCAGAGGCTGCGATCGCCACGACGGCGGCAGCGATCGCCGTGAAAGTGGCAGTCGCGGTCAGTGCGGCTTGTTGCCAACCACGCCATGGGGCGGGGAGTTCACTGTCGAGTCCAGCCAGCTCTGACTCGAGGTTGACGCGGGCGACCGGGCCGAGCCGCTGGCGCGCCAGCTGCGTGCGGTACAGGTGGCCGTCGAGCAGTTCGCGTACTTCGTCGTACCGGCGCTCGAGTGCGGCCTTGCGGTCGGTGGCGTCGCGTCGTACTTCGGCGGTGTGGACGGCGTACCGGCTGGGGTCGGAGGCGAGGATCGCGTTGACCGCGTCGAGCAGTACGTCGCCGTTCGCGTCGCGGCGGGGTGGGGCGTAGGCATCGGGTGGCGGTGCGGCGAGGTCACCGGTCAGGCGGATCAGCCGGGCCACCTCGGCGATGCGGATCGGCGGTACGCCGTACTGCGGGAGCAGTTGCTCGGCCAACCGGGCCGAAGCCTCGGCGTCCTCGGCTGGGGTCCCGCCCGGCTCGTGGACCGCGCGGTGGAACCAGGCCGCGAGCCGGACGCTGGTCGGGTCGGTGGAGAGCTGGATGAACGAGTCCAGTGCGGTGAGCACGATGGCGAGGTACTGGTCCCGGTACGCGCGGCGGTTGCGGTCGACGTACCGCGCGATCAGCTCGTCCGCCAGCGAGGCAGACCCGGGCACCAGGTCAGCCCACCGCGCCCGAAGCTCCACCACTGCTTCAGTCTGCCAGCAGCACCTCTACAACCAGCCCTCGATCACCCCACCGCCACCTTGCGGTTGGCGTGCAGGTTCACCGGGTGTGTGCAGGTGATTACTGCTTGGCGGACAGGATGCCCGTCAGCAGGCCCGGGTAGAGCGCCTCGAGGTCCTCGCGGCGCAGGATGCTGATCCGGCGGGTGCCGTCGGTGTGCGTGGAGAGCACGCCGGCCTCGCGGAGCGTCTTGAGGTGATGGGCGCGGGTCGACGCGGTGACGGGGAGCTCGATCTCACCGCAGCAGACACCTGCCGGGTTGTCGGCCAACGCACGGACGATCGTGAGCCGGACAGGCTCGCCCAGCGCCTGCAGAACCGCTTCGACGCGGATCTCTTCCCGCTCCGGCTGCGGGAGAACCTTGGTGGCCATGTGTCCATACTACGACGCCCGTCGAAGTTCGATGAAGATCGTAGTACGATGACGATCGAACTAGTGAACCTCTTCCCGGAAGGCCTTCGATGTCCGCACGGATCTACCTGCTCGGCGCCGGTGCGTTCGCGGTCGGCACCAGCGCATACGTCGTGTCCGGTGTGCTCCCCGACGTCAGCTCCGAGCTGCATGTCTCGCTGACCGCCGCGGGCCAGCTCGCCACCGCGTTCTCACTGTCTTATGCGATCGGTGCGCCGATCCTGTCCACGCTGACCGGCCGGTGGGAGCGCCGTACGCTCCTGATCGCTGCACTGGTCCTGGCCGCGCTCGGCAACCTGATCGCCGCGCTGGCCGTCAACTACCCGATCCTGATCGCCGGCCGGGTCGTAGCCGCCTTGGGTGCCGCGATGTACACGCCGGCGGCCACGCTGTTCGCGACCAGCCTGATGCGACCGGAAGAGCGAGGTAGAGCAGTCGCCATCGTCTTCGGCGGTCTGACGTTCGCTCTGGTGCTCGGCGTACCTGCCGGCACGTTGCTCGGCCCGAACCTTGGCTACAAGGGCGTCTTCGCACTCATCACTGCAGTCGCCGTACTGGTCGCGATCGCCGAGCGGGCCGCATTGCCAACGGTCGACGCGCCTCCAGCGGTCAGTCTGCGCGAGCGCTTCGCCGGTGTGACCGATCGGCGCGTGCAGATCATCCTGGCGATCACCGTCCTCGCAGTGCTCGCCGCCTTCAGCGTGTACATCTACATCGTCCCGCTGCTGAAGCACACTGCCGGCCTGACCGGCAACACCACCAGCCTGCTGCTTCTGCTGTACGGCGTGGGCGCGGTCATCGGCAACTTCCTCGGCGGACGGGTTACGGACCGCTTCGGCAGTCTCCGTACTCTGGCCGTCCTCATGATCGGCATCACCGCCGTCCTGGCGACGCTCGACGTCACGCTGACGACCGAGGTGGGTGCCGGCGCCGCGCTGCTGGTGTGGGGCATGCTCACCTGGTCCTTCAACCCTCCGATCCAGAACCTGCTGCTGGAGCTCGGTGGCGGCCTGCTCATCTCGCTCAACGCATCCGCGATCTATCTGGGCGCCGGACTGTCGGCCATCGTCGGTGGACTGGTGATCCAGTCGTTCGGTGTCGGCTACCTGCCGGTGCTGGCGAGCGCACTGTCGCTGGTCGTGCTCGGTCTGGTCTACGCGCTCTGGCGTGACTCCGCACTCCAGCGGGTCGAGGAGCTCGAGCGCGACGAGGACATCTTCGTCACAGCCGCGGCCGACTGAGGAGAACCTGCTGTAGGGCAGGCTTCTGCCCATGCGTCTGCTTGCCGGTGTGCTGTTGCTCGCCTCGACTCTGACGGGCTCCAGCGATCCGGCGGCAGTGGTCGACGGCTGGAAATCCTCACCGGTGTACGTCGATCCGGCACAGCGGTCGCTGGTGCCGGACAAGGACGCCGCCGAGCTGGCTGAACGGGTGAGCGGGCACGACCCGGCGATTCGCATCGCGGTCGTGCCCGCCGCCGTACTCCAAGCCGGTGATCAGAGTGCGGCGGCCCGCGCGTACGTCGACCAGCTGGTGGATCGGCAGCAGGCGGATGGCATCTACCTGGTGGTGTTCGGCGGCGCGATCAGCTGGGGGAGCGCGGTCGGTGTCGACACCCCGATCGCGGAGATCCTCACCGACGAGCTCGGCAAGCACAGCCGCTCGGATCCGGTCGGCACTCTTAACGGGGTGCTCGACCAACTCGACGTACCGAAGGCGTCGAGTGGTCCGCCCGGTTGGCTGTGGCCGCTGCTGATCGTGATCGTCGTGCTGATCGCCGGCGGGCTGGCGCTGCGCTGGTGGAAGTCGCGTCCGCGCAAGGACGAGGGGCCCGCGCTGTACCGGCCGTCGTACGAGGTGTTGCCGGATGAGGTGGACACGCTGGACGAGCGGCGGGCGACGGCGCGTGAGGACGTGACCCGGTTCGGTGAGGAACTGGATGCCGCGGACGTGCGTCTGGATGGCGTGGATACCGGGGCCGACGTGCAGGCGGCGATGGATGCGTACGCCGATGCGGGTCGAGTCGTCGACGGCGAGCCCGACGACGACAAGCTGCGCGAGGTCCGGGCCACGGTCGAGTACGGGCGCTGGCGACTGGCCTGCGCACAGGCGAAGGTCGCCGGTACACCTGCTCCGGCCCGCAGAGCCGCATGCTTCTTCGACCCCAGCCACGGCACGTCCGTGACCGACTGGATGTACACGCCACCCGGCGGCAAGCCACGGGAAGTCCCGGTCTGTAGCGGCTGCCGCGACCGCCTCTCGGGAGGATCACGATGAAACGTCTGCTCGGTGCGTTCGCGATCATCGCTCTGTCGGCCCTGCCCGCGTTGCCTGCGCACGCGGACACGGATCCGGACGCGTACATGAACGAAGTGGCCGGCCACCTCGGCGACACCGGCGTCTGGGTCGACCCCGACGTGAAGGAGCTGACGTTCAGCGAAGTCGCCACCCTCGACGCCGCCGCCAAGAGCGCATCCGCTCCGATTCGCATCGCCGTCATCCCAGCAGCCAAGTTCGACATGGCCTGGGAAGGTGAGGAGATCGCGGACCAGTTGTACGACCGCGTCGGCGTCGAGGGCGTGTACGGCGTACTGGTCGACGCCAACTCGCAGTCCGCCGGCCGCGGGTTCCATGCCGTTCAGCGGGCCGACCACGGACCGACGTACAAGGTGGGGAGCGCGGTCGACGAGGCGGTCGACTGCTGTGCACCCGACTACGAGCCGATGCTCGAACGGTTCATCCAGCGTGCTCAGGTGGTCGACAAGCCGTTCTACGTCGACGCGGCGCCGTACGCCGGTGGCCTGGCCGGGGTGATCGGGCTCTGGTACGGACTGACCGCCTGGGGAGCTCGCAGGACGCGGCGGCAGGACGAGAAGGCGCATCTCAAGGTCACTAAGCCCTTGCTGGACGAGGAGATCATCGCGCTCTCGCAGCAGGTCTCTGCGTTGCCGACGGTGTCGGACCCGCAACAGTCCAAGTTGTCGAAGGACGTGCTCGACACGGTCGAGAAGGCGCGGCACCGGCTGGACGAGGCCAAGGGCGACAAGGACATCGAGGCGGTCACCACGCTGCTCGGCTCCGCCCGCTACGGGATGGTGTGCCTGGACGCGGTGCGTGCCGGCAAGCCGATCCCGGAGCCGACGGCGCCGTGCTTCTTCGACCCACGGCACGGGCCGAGTACGGCAGAGGTCGAGTGGAAGCCCGAGGACGGCGCAGCCAGGGCGGTCGACGTCTGCGCGGCCTGCAAGGAGCGGGACGAGGCCGGTGAGGAGCCCCAGATCCGGATGGTGAAGGGCTGGCAGCTCTCGACGCCGTACTGGGAGCACGCCGAGGACCTCGCTGCGTACGTCGACGGCTATTGGTCGCAGGGTGACGGCCGGGTGTGGTGGTTCCCGGACTCGGACTTCCGGCGTCGCAGCGAGCAGATGCGGTCGCGCTGGCGGGCCCGTCGGCCGGGAGCACGCTTCAGCCGGTTCAGCTCGGACGTCGGCAGCTCCGTCGGCGACTGGGCGGCCTCGTCGAACAGCAGTTCGAGCGACGGCGACAGCTGGTCCAGTGGCAGGTCGCGGAGGTCGAGCTGGTCGTCCCGGACCCGCTCCAGCGGTGGCGGCTCGTCCCGGCGCTCGTCGCGCCGGTCCGGTGGCTCACGCGGCTTCTAGTACCTCGGGAAGGTCTTCGTTGTGTACGACGACCAGTGAGGTGACCGCACGGGTCAGGCAGACGTAAAGCCGACGCAGCCCGGTCCGCTCGTCGGCCTCACCTGCGACGATGCCGGCCGGCTCCACCAGCACCACATGGTCGAACTCGAGACCCTTGGCGAGAGACGCCGGTACGACGTCCAGGTGCGCGTCCACGTCGTCCTCGTCACCCAGCACCGAGAACGCCATGCCCTGCAGGGCTTTCCGCGTCGCTGCCACCAGCGCATCCGGAACGATCAGGCCGATCGACCCCGGACGCTCAGACACCTCACGTACGGCGCTGACCGCGGCCGCGAGGCTGTCCGGTACGCGGGAGATCGTCAGCTCACCACGCGCCCGCCGTACTGCTGTCGGGGGCTTGAGGTGCGGCGCGATCGTCGGGAGGAGGCGTGCGGCGTACTCGATCACTTGGCCCGGGACGCGGAAGCCTGCCGTCAGCTCCTCGGTGTGCGCACCCGTCTTGCCCAGGTGCTTCAACGCCTCGTCCCAGGACGGCGTAGCCCACGGCGTGGTGCCCTGCGCGATGTCGCCGAGCACAGTCATCGAGCCGGTCGAGCAGCGTCGTCCGACAGCTCGCAGCTGCATCGCCGACAGGTCCTGCGCCTCGTCCAGTACGACGTGGCCGAGCGACGGCGTACGGTCGACCAGATCGGCGATCTCATCGATCAGAGTGGCATCGGCGACGGACCACTTGGCCGCACCGGCGGACCGCGGCACCTTGTCCCAGATCAGCATCGCCTGCTCGTCAGCGGTGAGGATGCCGTCGGCGTGCTCGGCCAGCAGCTCCGGGTCGGTGAAGAGCCGGAACAGCAGCTTCGCAGGGTCCACGGCCGGCCAGAGTGCCTCGGCGTACTGCTTGACCGGTCGGCTCCGAGCGACAGAGTCCTGCACGCGGTCGTCGGGGGAGTCGCCAGCGGCCTCCATCCGCAGCAGCACCGCGTGGGCCAGTCGTTGCGGCAGCATCGCCCGACCGGCGCCGTACCGGATGCCACGGTTGCGCAGCTCGGTGATCAGCTCCTCGGCCTGGTACGCCGCGACGCGCCAGCGGTGCGCGCCCCGCGGTACGACCAGGGACTCCTTGGGCAGGTTCACGTTCGACCAGACGGCGCGATGCAGTACTTCGGCCATCCGCGCATCGCCCTTGAGTACGTCGACCAGCGCGGGCCCCGGCCCGGCGATCTTCACCCGGGCGACCAGCTCCTCGACGGTGGTCTGCTTCGCCTCGATCTCACCCAGTGCGGGGAGGACATCGCCGATGTAGCGCAGGAAACTCGCGTTCGGTCCGACCACGAGCACTCCGGCCCGGCTGAGCTGGTCCCGGTACGCATAAAGCAGGTACGCCGCCCTGTGCAGCCCGACCGCGGTTTTACCGGTGCCAGGCGCTCCCTGTACGCAGATGGTGTCGTCGACGCCGGCCCGGACGATCACGTCCTGCTCCGGCTGGATGGTTGCGACGATGTCACGCATCGGGCCGGAGCGTGGCCGCTCGATCTCCGCGTCCAGGATGTTGCTGTGCTGCTCGACCTGACCGCTCGCAGTCAGGTCCTCGTCCTCGAACGCCGTCATCTCGCCGTGCGTGAAGCCGAACCGGCGGCGTACCCCCACGCCCATCGGTTCGGTCTTGCTGGCGCGGTAGAACGGCACCGAGATGTCTGCTCGCCAGTCCACCACCAGCGGCTCGCCCAGCTCGTCGTTCACGTGACGGCGGCCGATGTGGAACGTCTCGTCGGTCGGCTCGATGTAGTCCAGCCGCCCGAAGAACAGCGGTACGTCCGGGTCGTCCTCCAGCTCCTTCATCCGCCGGAAGATCGCGGCCATCAGGTACTCCTGGTTGACCCGGTCCGCGCTGTGGACCTCCAGCGCGCCGGTCTTCTCCCGCATGACCGCCAGCGCGGCCCGGGAGTTCTTGAGGTAGTCCTTCTCGGCCTGGAGGGTGTCAGACGTATCGGGGGGCATGCAGAAACCTCCGGCAGCAGTGGGGGAGCCCAGCTACGTTACTTGAGCACCTTCCGCGGTGGTACCGAATTACGCGAGCGCGGCCTGTCGGCGTGCAGCCCGGACCGGAGCAGGAACGGCAGGCTTACCGCGAGGAGGAGTAGCGCGACGATGCCGTCCAGCCAGTAGTGATTGCCGGTCACCACGACCACGCTGAACGTGATGATCGGGTGCAGCAGCCACAACCAGCGCCAGCGGGACCTGGTGATCAGGATCATCGACAACGCGATCAGAGCCGCCCAGCCGACGTGCAGGCTCGGCATCGCGGCGAACTGGTTCGCCGGCCCGCCGGTGTGGTCCGGGCCGTACACGGACTGACCGAACCGCAGACCGGTGTCGACGAAGCCCGGCATCATCCGCGGCGGCGCCAGCGGGAACACGATGTGACCGACCAGTGCCAGTCCGGTCAGCGACACCATCGTCCACCGGACATGCGAGTACGCCTTCGGCCGCCAGATGCTCAGCCAGAGCAGTACGGCGGCGGTCAGCGGTGCATGCACGCTCGCGTAGTACATGTTGGCGCCTTGGACCAGGTGGGGGAACTGCAGCGCCCATTGCTGGAGCGTGGCCTCGTTCGGCAGGTGCAGCCAGTTCTGGAACGACAACACCTCGTGTGCGTGGTCGAACGCGGAGCCGGTATGCCGGGCCGCGATCTGCCGGCCCGCACTGTAGACGAGGAAGAGGGTGGCCAACAGGACTGCTTCCCGGACCACCCTCCAGAAGACCTGGACCCCTCGTTGCTGCTGTTCGCCACCCTGCCCCACCCGCTCCAGCGCTTCGATCCCCATACTTTTCGACGGTACCCGCCGTTCCCACAGGGTTTGCCCAGGCGCAACCCTGGCGTTGCCCTGGGCAACCCCCGAAAGGCACTTTGAGACGGAGCTGTGATCAGCCCTTGACGGCGCCGGTCAGGACGCCCTTGGCGAAGTGCCGCTGCAGGAACGGGTAGATGACGAGGATCGGCACGATCGAGACGACCAGGATCGCCATCTGGATCGACGCCTGCGGCGGGAGCAGCTCGGTGCCCAGCTCGGCGCTGCCCAGCTGCGTGTCGTTGATGACGTACGTCCGCAGTACCAGCTGCAACGGCCAGAGCTTGGAGTCGTTGAGGTACAGCAGTGCGGAGAAGAACGCGTTCCAGTACGCCACTGCGTAGAACAGACCGATCACCGACAGCACCGCCTTCGACAGCGGCAGCACGATGTAGGTGAACGTCTTCAGCTCACCCGCGCCGTCGATCCGGGCGCTCTCGGTGATCTCGTTCGGCAGGTTCATGAAGAACGCCCGCAGTACGACGACGTTGAACGCGCTGATCATCGTCGGCACGATCAGCGCCCAGATGCTGTCCAGCAGCCCGACGCCCTTCACGGTCAGGTACGTCGGGATGATGCCCGGCGAGAACAGCATGCTGAACAGCACGATCAGCAGGATCGGCCGCCCGGCCGTGAACGAGGGCCGTGCCAGCGCGTACGCGAGCAGACACGACACGGTCAGACTGAGGACGGTGCCGATCACGGTGACGAAGATGCTGACGAACAGCGCCTGCGTCACCACGCCGCCGGCGAACAGCGATTCGTACGCCGCGAAGTTCACCGACTTCGGGAACAGCACCAGGCCGCCGGACTCGTTGATCTGCTTGTTCGGCGCCACGCTGGTCGAGATCACGCCGACGAACGGGATGATCACCACCGCGCAGAAGACCAGCAGCACGAGACCCTTGAAGGCCCGCATCGGCCAGCCGGGCATCGGCACGCCCTGGACGATCTTGGTACTCATCGCTGGTACACCCCTTGCTCGCCGAAGATGTGGGCGACCTTGTTCGCGGTGAGAACGAGGATCACGCCGACGACGCCCTTCACCAGTCCGACCGCGGCCGCGACACCCCAGGCCCCACCGAGTACGCCGTTGTTGTAGACGTACGTGTCGAGTACTTCGCTGACGTCCCGGCCGACCGCCTGTTGCTGCAGGATGATCTGCTCGAACCCGACGGTGAGCGAGTCACCGAGCCGCAGAATGAACAGCAGGATGATGATCCCGCGCAGTCCGGGCAGCGTGACGTGCCACAGCTGTTTCATCCGGCTCGCGCCGTCCACACTCGCCGCCTCGTACAGCTGCGAGTCGATCTGGGACAGCGCGGCCAGGAACAGGATGGTCGCCCACCCGGTGTCCTTCCAGATGATCTGCGACGTCAGCAGCACGTGGAACAGCTCGGAGTTCCCGATGATGTTGATCGTGGCCAGGTCGTGCGAGCGCAGGTAGTTGTTCAGCAACCCGCTGCCGCCGAGCATCTGCTGGAACAGCGCGACCACGATCACCCAGGACATGAAATGCGGCAGGTAGAGGATGCTCTGCGCGATCCGCTTGATCCGCTCGGAGAACAGCGAGTTCAGCAGCAGCGCGAGCAGGATCGGCGCCGGGAACACGAAGATCGACTGCAGGCAGGTGAGGATCAGCGTGTTCTTCAGCGCCCGCAGGAACGCCGGGTCGCCGTTGAAGATCACGCCGAAGTTCGCCCAGCCGGACCAGTCGCTGCTGGTGATGCCGAGGAACGGCTGGTAGTCCTTGAACGCGATCACGTTGCCCAGCAGCGGCACGTAGTGGAACACGATGATCAGCGCGCAGCCGGGCAGCGCGAACAGCAGCAGGACGCGGTCCCGCAGCAGCCGCCGGCCGAGGCTCAGCTGCTGCTGCGGGCGCTTCGAGGATCGTTGCAGCATTACTTCCCGCCTGCCGCGGTGAAGGCGTCCTGCAGCTCGCCGCGGATCTTCTCACCGCCCGAGGACAGGAAGGTCTTGACCGCGGGCGCCCACTCGGACACCTGCTTCTTGCCCTGCACGATCTGGTTCTCCAGGTCGGTCAGTACGCCGGTCAGCTGACCCCACTGCTTCGACATCGTGTCGGAGTACAGCCCGTACGACGCGTCGTACACGAGCCGGTCCGCGACCTTCTGCTGGATCGCGTGCTGCTTCTGCGGTACGTCGGGCTTGCCGGCCCAGTAGAGCGCCAGCGTCGAGTCGGAGATGTACTGCAGGCCGATACCCGTCTCCACGACGCCGGTCTTGGTCGGGACCGGGTCGGTGCCCTGCATGGAGTAGTGCCGGCCCGCCACGCCGTACTTGCGGAACAGGTACTCCTCCGTGCCGAACGGTGCGGCCATCCAGTTCGCCACCTTGAGCAGCGTCTCCACGGAGTGCTTGGTGGACTTGTTGAACGCGGTGACGTTGTTCAGCGCCGCCCCCATCCACACCTTGCCGTCACCACTGCTGAAGCCCGGTACGTCGAGCATGTTGACGCCGAACGCGTCACCCGCGGTGTTGTCGGAGTAGTACTGGTTCCAGGCCACGAAGCTGTCGTAGTCGAAGGCCGCGGTACCGCCGTTGAACCACTGCTTGCGGGCGGCCGCCTTGGCGCTGAACGTGTCCGGGTTGATGACGCCGGCGGCCACCATCTTGCGGCTCGCCTCGAGTGCGTCCTCGTTGCCGTCCGCCTCGAACACCGAGGTGAACTTGCCGCCCTCCTGCTTCCAGTTGTTCGGCAGGCCGAGCATCATCCGGATGTACGACGTGGGCACCCGCGTCCACGCCCAGCGGTTCTCCTTCGCCGCGGTCATCTCCTTGCAGATGTCGAAGAACTCCTCGAAGTTCTTCGGCGCCGGGTCCTTGATGCCCTTCGCGGCGAGCAGATCGGTGCGGTACAGCGGCAGCGACGTACGGGACATGCCGCGCGGCACCGGGACGCCGTAGATCGCGCCGTTGAAGACGCAGCCCTTCCAGAACTCGGTCGGGATGTTCGCCAGGAACGGGTACTTCTTGACCGCGTCGCCGGACAGGTGCTCGGTCAGGTCCATCGCCTTGGCCTTGAGCAGTCCGGGGATCTGCGGCGTACCCGGCGGGACGTTCAGGATGTCCGGCAGGTCGCCGCCGGCGATCCGGGTGGCGAACTTGTCGTTGTACTCGTCGTTCGACGCCATGCTGATCTGCAGCTCGGAGCCGAGCCGCTTGTTCAGCTCCTGCCAGAACTGGTTCTTGTCGACCGACGGCGGGATCGCGCCCGGGATGTTGGTCATGAACGTGATCGGCTTGCCGTCGCCGGGGACGTCGGTGATCGCCTTCACCGGGCTCGCCGGGTACTTCAGGAACCCGTCCAGCACCACGTCGGTGCCGGGCAGGTCCGGCTTGATCTCGCCGTACTTCGTGTACGTGGGCAGTTTCACCGCCGAGTTGGCGGCCGCGGTGTTCTTCTTGTCCGACGCGCACCCCGCCAGCAGCGGCGTACCCGTGACCGCGACAGCGGCGGCGGCCAGGCCACCGCCGAGGAAAGTTCTTCTGCTGACTGGCATTGGGCCTCACTTCCATCGGAGGGCCACACCATGACATAGTACGTCCTATGTCTTCAAGAGTCGGCGCGATGGAAATCGTCTTCGACCCCGCCGGGAGCGGCTACCACACATTCCGGATCCCGTCCGTGGTGGCGCGGGGTTCGCTGGTGCTGGCGTTCTGCGAGGGACGGCTGCACGGGTCCGGTGACGCGGGTGAGATCGAGATCGTCCTGCGGCGTTCGCTGGACGGCGGGCAGACCTGGCTGCCGCTGCAGGTGGTGTCGGCCAAGGCCGGCAAGACCTGTGGGAACCCGGTGCCGCTGTTCGACCCGGTGTCGGGCGACGTCGTACTGGTCACGGTGGAGAACGGCGCGCACGCTGTCGAGATGTCGCTTGCCCGCGGCACCGATCCGGAGTCCGGGCGGCGTGTGTTCGTGCAGCGCTCGTCGGACGACGGTGCTTCGTGGACGCCGACCGTGGAGATCACTTCGCAGGTCAAGCCGGCGGACTGGGGCTGGTACGCGACCGGGCCCTGCCACGGGATCACGCTGCGGTCCGGGCGTCTCGTCGTACCGGCGAACCACTCGTTCGTGCCATCCGAGCCGGTGGACGATCTGATCCGGCTCAACGGCGGGCACTGCATCTACAGCGATGACGGTGGGGTGAGCTGGTCCGTCGGCTTCGTCGACCGCAATGACGGCGCGGAGATCAATGCCAACGAGACCACGGTGGCCGAGCTGCCCGACGGACGGCTCTACTTCAACGCCCGCAACCACCAGGGCACCGGACCGGCCCGCGTGCACGCCTGGTCGTCCGACAGCGGTCAGACGCTCGATGCGCCGTACGCCGGGATTCCCGAGATCACCGCACCGGGTATCCAGGGGAGCGTCGTCTGCTTGCCGGACGGCCGGCTGCTGCTGTCGACACCGGTCAACCCGTCCTCGCGCCGGGAGCTGACCCTCTTCGTTTCCGAGGACTCCGGTGTGTCGTGGGAGCCGGCTCTGGTCGTGCACGAGGGCATGGCCGGTTACTCCGATCTCGTACTGCTGTCAGACGGCTCGGTCGGCATTTTCTACGAGGCCGGTGAGACGTCCTCGTTCGCGACCTTGCGCTTTGCCACATTCGCCCTTTGAGGTTGGGAGACCCCTTGACCGCATCCGCCCGTTTGACCGGCGTCGTACCGCCGCTCGTCACTCCGCTCACCCCGTCGTACGACGTCGACACCGCATCGCTGGCGCGGCTGATCCAGTACCAGTTGGCCGGGGGTGTGAACGGGGTGTTCGTGCTCGGCACGTCCGGTGAGGGCACGTTCCTGACCGACGAGCAGCGGCAGGTCGTGCTGGAGACGACCGTGGCGGAGGTGGCGGGACAGGTGCCGGTGCTGGCCGGCGTCATCGACACATCGACCAACCGGGTCGCCGCGCACGTCTCCGCTGCTCTCAAGGCCGGTGTGGACGCGCTGGTCGCCACGGCTCCGTTCTACGCCGCCACGCACCGGGCGGAGATCGAACGCCACTTCACTCGGTTGGCCGCGCAGGCCGGCGACACTCCGCTCTATGCCTACGACATCCCTTCCCGGGTTGGCGCCAAGCTCCCGGCCTCTGTCGTGATCTCGCTGGGCGAGCAGGGCGTGATCGCTGGCGTGAAGGATTCGTCCGGCCAGGAGACGTCGTTGCGCGAGCTGGTGTTGTCCCGTCGCGAGAAGCAGTTGGAGAACTTCGCGATCATGACCGGGTCCGAGGTAACGGTTGACTCCGCACTGGCTTTCGGCGTCGACGGCGTCGTACCTGGTCTGGGGAACGTGGATCCTGCTGGTTATGTGCGGCTCTTCAAGGCGGCCGTCGCAGGTGACGCGGCAACGGCAAGGGCAGAGCAGGACCGGCTGTTCCGGCTGTTCGACATCATCAACGTCGCGGACCGGTCGCGGATGGGCGCGAGCTCGGCCGCGCTCGGTGCGTTCAAGGCCGGGCTGCATCTGCTCGGTGTGATCGACAGTCCGGTGACGGCGTACCCATGTATTCCTTTGAACGACACGGAGATCGCCGCGGTCCGGCCACTCCTGGACCGCGCCGGATTACACTGAGCGGTCCTAACCAAGGGAGGCCGGCAGTGACAACGGGTGGGCTCAGCCGGGCACGAGGTGCGGCGGGGAATCAGTCCTTCATCCGGGATGCGATGAAGTCGTACATCCTGGAGCGTGGGCTGAAGGCGGGTGACCCGCTGCCCAACGAGCAGGAGCTGATGGCGCAGCTCGGCGTCGGCCGGCACCCGCTGCGGGAGGCGATGAAGGCGCTGCAGGCCGTCGGGATCATCGAGATCCGGCACGGGTACGGGACGTACGTCGGCGAGGTGAACCTGCAGTCGCTCGAGGACGGACTCGCGTTCCGCATGTCCCAGTCGATGGCCGGCGACCTCCGCGACGTACAGAACGTCCTGGAGGTCCGCCAGGCCATCGAGGTCGGTCTGGCGGACGACGTGGTCGCACACTTCAAGCAGTACGGGTACGACACGTTGGAGCCGATCGTCCAGCGGATGGAGGCCAAGGCCGGCGACGGGCAGTACTTCCCCGACGAGGACTGGGCCTTCCACCAGGCGCTCTACGAACCTCTCGGCAACGCCCTCGTGATCGACCTACTGTCGGTCTTCTGGCGCACCTTCGCCCAGGTGGACGCCCGCCTCCCCGGCGCCCGCTACACCCCCGCAGACGCCGCCGCCTGGCACCGAGACCTCCTCAACGCCTTGGAGTCGGCAAACCCCGACACCTACGCCCACTCCATGAAAAGCCACTTCAACGGCATCCATACACGCCTAGGCGAATAGGTTCTCCGCGTCGACGATCGTGTACGCATAGCCTTGCTCAGCTAGGAAACGTTGGCGGTGGGCGGCGAATTCGGCGTCGATGGTGTCTCGGGCGACGATGGAGTAGAAGCGGGCGGTGCGGCCGTCGCCCTTGGGGCGTAGGACTCGGCCGAGGCGCTGGGCCTCTTCCTGGCGGGAGCCGAAGGTGCCGGAGACCTGGATGGCGACCGACGCCTCGGGAAGGTCGATGGAGAAGTTCGCGACCTTCGACACCACGAGCCGGTTGATCTCACCGGTCCGGAAGGCCTGGAACAAGCGCTGCCGTTCCTTCACCGTCGTCTCGCCCTTGATCACCGGGCACTCGAGGCGTTCACCCAGCTCGTCCAGCTGGTCGATGTACTGACCGATGACGAGCAGCGGCTCGCCCGCGTGATGCTCGGCGATCCGCCGTACCAGCCGGGACTTCGCCGGCGTCGACGCGGCAAGCCGGTAGCGGTCCTCGGGCTCGGCGGTCGCGTAGACGAACCGCTCGGTCTGCTCGAGATCCACCCGGACCTCGATGCAGTCCGCCGGCGCGATCCAGCCCTGCGCCTCGATGTCCTTCCACGGCGCGTCGTACCGCTTCGGGCCGATCAGCGAGAACACGTCACCCTCGCGCCCGTCCTCACGGACCAGCGTCGCGGTCAGACCGATCCGGCGCCGGGTCTGCAGGTCCGCGGTCATCCGGAAGATCGGTGCGGGCAGCAGGTGCACCTCGTCGTACACGATCAGGCCCCAGTCGCGGGCGTCGAACAGCTCCAGGTGCGAGTACACGCCCTTCCGGCGCGTCGTCATCACCTGGTACGTCGCGATCGTGACCGGCCGGATCTCCTTGCGCGCACCGGAGTACTCGCCGATCTCCTCCTCGGTCAGGCTGGTGCGCTTGAGCAGCTCGTCCTTCCACTGCCGTGCGGACACCGTGTTCGTGACGAGGATCAGCGTGGTCGAGGACGCCTGTGCCATCGCAGCCGCGCCGACGATCGTCTTACCGGCGCCACAGGGCAGTACGACGACACCGGAACCACCGTGCCAGAACGAGTCGACCGCCTGCTGCTGGTACGGACGCATCTCCCAGCCGTCCAGCGCCAGCTCGATCTTGTGCGCCTCGCCGTCGACGTATCCGGCCAGGTCCTCCGCGGGCCAGCCGAGCTTCAGCAGGGTCTGCTTGAGGTGACCGCGCTCCGACGGGTGCACGAGGACGGTGTCGTCGTCGATGCGGTCGCCCAGCATCGGCTTCACCTTGTTGCTGCGCAGCACCTCCTCCAGCACCGGCCGATCGGTGGTCACCAGTACCAGTCCGTGCTGCGGGTGCTTCTCCAGCCGCAGCCGCCCGTACCGGTCGAGCGTCTCGGCGATGTCGACCAGCAGCGAGTGGGGGACCGGGTAGCGGCTGTAGCGCAGCAGTACGTCGATCACCTGCTCCGCGTCGTGCCCCGCGGCACGGGCGTTCCACAGCCCCAGCGGCGTCAGCCGATAGGTGTGCACATGCTCCGGCGCCCGCTCCAACTCGGAGAACGGCGCAATAGCCTTCCGACACTCGTTGGCTTCCGCATGTGCGGTCTCCAACAACAACGTCTTGTCCGACTGCACGATCAGTGGACCGTCTGTCACCCGTTACTCCTCAATCTCGCCCCGACCTTCCATTGTGCCTGAGCGGTCAATCGACGCCTCGGGCGGCGGAGATTCGGTGGAGGGCGTAGGTGCGGGGGTTGTCGGTGGTGTCGTCGTAGGCGGTCAGCCAGCCGTCGGCTACTCGGACCGGTTCTACGATGCGTTCGGATGAGGTGCCGTTGTGGTCGACGTAGGCGATCCAGGTGCGGCTGTGGGACTCCGCCGCGTTGGTGAGTACGGCGATGGTTTCGGCGGGGGCTGCTGGTTCGACCAGGCCCTGGTCGTCGGGGCGTTCGGCGGCGATGCGGTCGCCGGCGCGGACCTTCTCGATGACGGCCTTCACCTGGTCGTCGGTCAGGTCGAACGCGCTCTCGTTGAAGTCCCTGCTGGTACGGCGTCGTGGCGCCTCACCACGTCGCGGCGTACCCGTCACGTGCAGCGCCCCGTCGAACGTCTCCGCCAGCGGCGCCAGTCCGGCGTCCCGCAGTCGGGCCAGCACTATGTCCGGCGGCGACGGCGATACCACCACGGTCGGCGCCAACCGACGGAAGCGGACACCAGGCAGGTTCGAGTTGAGCAGCTGCGTCAGCACGGTCTCGTCGTCACACCGCAAGTACGTCGACGCCGTGCCAAGCCGCAGTACGCCATGCCGTCGGGCAACGTCGTCGATGAGGTACGTGAGCGGCTGCGGCACCGGAGTACGCGAGTGCTCGACCAGCCACGTGTGCAGCTGATCCGCAGTACGCCCGAGGTCGAACGCGCGCCGCACCGAGCTCTCACTGAACCGATAGACCCCAGCACCGCCGTCCGACTCGACATCTGCCATCGCGGACAGCTCGTCCTGCACGACGCGCACCAGGGGACCAGGTGCGATAGCAGTCAGGTCAGCCTGCAGCAGCACCTCCGACACCGGCTCCGGCATCAACGGGCTGATCGCCTCGGCCAGCTCGTCAGCAGTCGGCTCAGCACCGAGCAGCGGCTGGGCATGACTCGCCAGCGCACCCAGACCGGTCAGCCCGAGCAGGGCGGCCTCAGACACGCTCCACTCGACCAGGTCGTCCCGGAACTGCCCACCACGCCGAGGCCGGTGCCACGCGACCCAAGTCACCACAGTCTCGGGAGCAGGCGCGGTACCAGCACCAGCTCCGGCCAGCGCCTGCAACGCAAGCACGCGGATCTCCGGCGCCAGCAACCGCTCCAGGTCCGGCGCGAGCGCGTTGATCAGCCGCTCGCGTGCAGCCGCCGTACCAGCGCCGCTGTCCCGCCGACCGATCAGTCCGATCGCCCTCAGTCCGGAGAACCAGGCGATGACGAGCTGGGCCCACCGATGCGCCAGGTCCAGCTCGAGCCAGTCGTCGTAGGCGCCGGTGGGCAGCCATAGCTCGCTGGTCCCAACCTCCACTGCTGCAACGAGTCCAGCGGCGTACGCCATCTCCAGGACCGCTGCGGTGTTCTGCTCCTCCGCACCGATCTTCCCGGCCACGTTGCGCAGCTCACGGACGCCGATGCCACCGGTCCGCAGTACGGGCGGCGGCTCGGTCCCCAGCTGCTCCAGCGCCCGGTCCACCAGCCGCACGAGGTCGAGCGCGGCGCCGGCCGCGGCCCGGTCGGCGATCGTGGCTGACACCTTCTTGCCGTCCAACGGCGGCGGCGTCGGCCTGGTCGACGCCAGCACACGTCCACCACGCAGGTGCAGCCCGATCTGCCTTGGCAGTACGACGGTGTTCGGATCCTTCGGTACGACGAGACCTCGCGCCAGCAACCGCTCCACCGGAGTACGGGCGGACGCGATCGTCACCGGGCGCTCCGCCTTCTCCACCGAACCCGTCGGCGGACCCCAGGTCAGCTTGTCGAGCACTGCCTTCGCATCCGGACCGGCCTCCTCGATCAGCTTGTCCAGATCGCCGAAGTGCCGCGTGGTGACCGGACCGAGGCCGGCAGGTGTCGGACCGAGCAGTTCGTGTACGGCGCGGATCGGGCGCAGGTCGTCCTCGGTGCCCCACACCAGCGCGAGGTCGAGCAACTCGGTCACCCGCGGCCGGACCACCGCCACCGGCTGATCCACACCCCGGGCCAGCGCCTCCAAGTCGACCGGCTCGGGCAGAGCGGACAGCGACTCCAGCAGATCCACTCCGAACTCGTCGAGCCGGTTGACGGCCCGCGCGGCCGACGCGTTGCTCGTCGCCCGCGCCGCCAGCTGCCCGGTGTCCGCAGGAATAGGCAGCGCCAGATCCGGCCGCCGCCGCAGCAGCTCACCGAGCCCGGCGTCATCCCACGTCCGCAACGCCTCAGCGAGGGTACGGGGGCGGGTCGGCTCGGAAGTGCTCATCCCTACAACGGTACGGCCCCGTCGGTCTCCACCCCAAGGTCGGTCAGGATCTGACCCACGGTTTGGTCCAGTGAACTCTCCGGACCGGTCTGGTGGATTTGCCGGAGCCCGAGTTTCCGCGTAGTACGACGAGGCGGGAGGTCGGGCTGCCGGTCACTCTGCTGCTCCGGCGCTTCCGATTCGGTGGAAGCCGACGCGTTCGTAGACGGCTGCTACGGCGTCCGACTCGGCTGACAGGAGTACGAGGTCCACGCCGTGCGAGAGGGCGTGCTCGACCAGTGCGGACGTTACGGCTGCGCCCAGCCCGCGGCGACGCATCGACGGTAGGGTGCCGACGCCGACGATCTCGGTGGCGGAGTCGACCGGTTGATGGGTTCCGCTGGCGACCATGCCGTCGTCGGTGAACGCTCCAGCCGTGACCGAGATACCCCGGCGTGCCCGGTCGGACAGCGTCGCCACCATGTCGTCCCGCGTCTCGGCGGCGGCCGCGTCCCGCTCCGCCGGCCCAGCCGCGCCGACCGCAGTACCCGGGTCGCTGAACGCCAGGTTGGCCACCGCCCGGGCCGCCCGGACCACGTCCTCGTCGGCAGACAGGATCTCCACCCGAGCATCAGCCACAACAGGTCGGAAGTCGTCGCGCTCGAGCACCAGCAACGGATGCTCGACCACAGTCAGGCCCGCAGCAGCTGCGGCCGGTCCCAGCGACGGACAGGTGTCCACGACCCACTCGAAGCTCAGCGGGATCTCCAGCTCGGCACACCGCGCCCGCACGAGCTCGACGTCGTCCGGCTTGATCGTGACATCGGAGCCCGGCACGGGGCGCGCGTAGTACGGCCACACCGTCGTACTGCGGAACAGGGTGAATGGTCCGACCTGCTCGGCGACTGCACCGGACAGCGGGACGCTATGGAGGTAGGTGTCGACTCTGGTGATCATCGAAACGCAGTGAATCACTCAGTCCGGTCAACCGCCAACGGATATGTCGAAAGCTGCGGATCGGCTCCGACGTCACGTTCGTCAACGCCAAACTGGAGGACAGCATGCAGACAGTGACGTCAGCGGACGGTACGAGGATCGCCTACGACCGGCTGGGCAGCGGGCACCCGTTGGTCCTGGTCGGGGGAGCGTTGTGCGACCGGGAATCGCTCCGGCCGCTGGCCGACGTACTGGCCAGCGACTTCGACGTGGTGACGTACGACCGGCGCGGTCGCGGTGACTCCGGCGACATCACGCCGTACGCCGTTGAGCGCGAGGTGGACGACATCGCCGCCCTGGTGACGGCACTCGGCGGTACGGCGGCCATCTACGGGCACTCGTCCGGCGCCGGACTCGCAGCGATCGCAGCCAGCACCGGACTGCCGTTCACGCACGTCCTGCTGCACGAGCCGCCGTACGGGCCGGACGACGTGGACCCGTCAGACGACGGCGAGCAGGTCCTCGAGCGGATCCGCGAGGGACAGAACCAGGAGGCTGTCGAGCTGTTCCTGATGATGACGGGCCTGCCCAAGCAGGCCGCGCTCGAATACGCGCCGACTGTTGCCGACCGCGCGCCGACGCTGGCCTACGACTTCGCCGTGATGGAACACGGCCACGCCGGCACCGGTACTCCGGTCGAGCTGCTCCGCACGATCAAGCCAGAGACGCTCGTCCTCGCCGGGACGGCGTCGGCGCCGTTCATGGTCGACGCGGCGCACCGGATCGTGACGATCCTGCCCGCGGCCGAACTCGTCGAGCTCGCGGGCCAGAGCCATGTCGTACCACCGGAGCTGCTCGCTCCGGTCCTCACCGACTTCGTCAGTCGGCGATGATCTCGATCGACACCTTGTCGGGGTAGAACGCGACGTGCTCGCGGATGTCCGCGACCGCGTCGTACGGCTGCTCGTAGGTCCACACCGCGTTCACCCCGTCCGCCCCGGCGGGGAGGACGCTGTAGTACGCCGCGTCGCCCTTGTACGGGCAGTACGACTCGTGGTCGGTCCGCTCGAGTTGCGTGAGGTCGACGTCCTTCCGCGGGATGTACTGCACCGCCGGGTAGTTGGCTTCCTGCAGCGACAGCGCGTCGTGCGTATCCGCGATCACCTGGTCGCCGACCTTCACGACCACGCGGTCCGGGTTCTTCCCGACGGTGATCGGGTGGTCCGGCCCAGGAATCTTCACAGTCTTCTCCGCCATACCTGCTGACAACCCCGGTCGCCGCGGACTCATTCCCAGGTAGAGGTAAGGAACGTCCCGCCCGCGGCTTCCGCGAGTTCGGCGCCGAGGGCACGGGCGGGCGTGTACGCACCGGCCTGGCCCTCGCCGCGAGCCAGCCGTACGGCGGTCTCCGCGACCGCGCTCGCGGTGAACTCCATCGCGTCCCCCGCCCGCAGCCACTCCTCCAGCGTGGTGCCGTCGGACCACGTCACGATCGCATGTCCCCACGAGTGCTCCCGCGGACGCGGCGTCGGCTTGCCCTCGATCGCAGCCATCCGGCGTACGGCGAATCGTCGTACCGCCGGGATCTTGAGTAGCGCACCGACCGCCGGCAACACCACCCGCACGATCGGTGCCGTCGGCATCAAGCCCGACGTGGAAACAACCGACGGCGCACCACTCGACAGCTGAGCCGCGAGCAGCTCGCCGGTCGGAGCGCCGGCGGACTTCGCCGTCTGCCCGTCCGGCAGCGCGTGCTCGCGCGGATCAGCCGCCAACCGGGCCTTCGTCAGCTGACCGTTCTCGAATACCAGCCCGCCGGTGGTGAGCCCGGAAACGATCGACCGCGCCAGCGCCTCACCCAACGGACCGCCCTCGATCGCGACCGACGGCAATGCATCCACGCGCACGTGGCTCGGCGTCGGCCGGTCCGCGCAGAGATGAGCGACGACCGACTCGACCCCCAGTACGCCGAACCCCGCACCCGTCACGAACGTGCTCCCCGCCGCGACCGCTTCGTCGTGCAACGCCAGCAGCCGCGGCATCGCGACCAGATCGTTGGCCAGGTCAACGTAATGCCCACCCGGCAGGCAGGCCCGCGCGATCGGTACGGCGGTGTCGGCGTACCCGCCGATGGTGTTGACGACGACGGTCGGCCGACGCCGCGCGATCTCGCCGGGCAGGTCATCGGTCACGAGTACGTCGTCGAGGCCGAGATCCGCGGCGGTCTTGCGGAGGCGATCCGCGTTCCGCCCGACCAGCACCGGCGCACCGCCGCGGGCGGCGACGCGGGTCGCGATCTCGCGGCCGGTCCGCCCGGTCGCGCCAAGAATCCAGATCGTCATCAGCTCTCCAGTGATGTCTCAGGGTGTCATCATCGACCGTAGCACGATTGATGACACTGTGGGACGTCACGCTAAGCTCGGGCCCATGGCGCGATGGGATCCCGGTGCGGAGGAGCGGCTGCGCAAGGCCGCCCTCGAGCTGTACTCCGCGCACGGGTACGACGCCGTGACCGTCAACCAGATCGCCGAGCACGCCGGCCTGACCCGGCGCTCGTACTTCCGCTACTTCCCGGACAAGCGCGAGGTCCTGTTCGCCGGCTCGGAGCGCCTCGCCCCAGCCGTCATCGAGGCGATCCGGTCAGTCGATCCGGCCGTAGCCCCGTGGCCGGCCGTGCTCCAGGCGGCCGAGGTGATCGGTGCTCAGCTGGCCGAGATCGCTGAGAACTCCGACGTACGGCGTGCTGTCATCGCGGCCAGTCCTGAGCTGCAGGAGCGGGAGCGGACCAAGCTGGCCTCAGTCACCGACGCCCTGCGCAGTGGCCTCGAAGAGCGCGGGTTGTCGCCGGAGGATGCGGCGCTGGTCGCGCAGGTCGGGTCGGCGGTGTTCCAGAACGCCTTCAGTCGTTGGATCGACGGCGGTGGGCAGCGGACCTTTCGGTCCTGCCTGGACGCCGTGGTGGGCTCACTCCGCGGAGAGCTCTTCCAGCTCGACGACTAGGCAGGGTCCGCCGTCGAACGCACCGCCGTCGATGCCGAGCACGAGACCGTCGGCGTACAGCAGCGGCTCGGTCAGGTACTGCGGGTCGATGCCGAGCTGGTCGGCCACGATGCTGTGCCCGTGCACGATCCGGTGACCGCCGAGGTGCTCGAGCAGGATGCGGGCGATCTCCGGCCCGCCGTCACCGCGGAACGCGTACCGCGACGTCATCCGGCGCCAGATCTCCCACCACACCTCGATGTCGTCGGAGTGCAGCTCGGCGCTCGCCGCGGCGTTGATCGCGTCGATCGAGTCGCCCCACTCGACGTACTCCGCGGTGTCGGAGTGCATCAGCAGGTGGCCGGCGTCCAGCGCGATCATCGGCCGGTCGAGCAGCCAGGCCACGTCGTCGTCGGTGAGCAGCTCCTGGTCGCGGTCCTGGCCGCCGTTCAGGGCCCAGGAACGCTCGAAGCTGCGCAGGGTGAGGCCGTCGTGCGGGACGAACGTGTCGTCGAACTTCCGCATCCCCAGCGCGAGGATCTCGTGGTTGCCGAGCAGCATCTGGATCGCGCCGTCCGGTGCCTGGTCGATCAGGCCGCGGACATAGCGCAGTACGCCGATGCCGTCCGGGCCGCGGTCGAAGAAGTCGCCGAGGAACCACAGCCGGGCGTCCTCGCCGGCCCAGTTGCCGTCGGCATCGGTGAGGCCGGCGTCGTGCAGGGCGGCGGTCAGTTTCTCCAGGTGGCCGTGGATGTCGCTCACGGCGAACACCCGGGTCACGTCATCCCCGAATGGTCAGCACGATCAGTACGACGTTGAGGGCCGTGACGGCGGTCGCTACCAGGCATGCGGCGAGAGTAGTCGCCCAGCGGTTGACGAGGTTACCCATGACGCGCCGGGATGCGGTCAATCTCACCAACGGCCAGAGCGCGCAGGGGATGCCGAAGCTCAGGACGACCTGCGAGACGACCAGTGCGCGGCTGGGGTCGATGCCGATGGCGAGGACCAGCAGGGCCGGGATCAGCGTGATCAGGCGGCGGGCTGCGAGCGGGACGCGGCGCTGCCAGAAGCCGTCGAGGATGACGGAACCGGCGTACGTCCCAACCGAGGAGGAGGCAAATCCGCTGGCCAGCAGGGCGAGCGCGAACAGTAGGGCGGGGAGTTGGCCGAGGCGGTCGCCGATCGCGATGTGGGCTGCGTCGAGCGAGTCGGCGCCGGAGCCCTTCAGTGCGGCGGCGGCGAGGACGACCATTGCCAGGTTGACCGCGCCGGCCAGCGCCATGGCGATCGCGACGTCCAGGCGGGTGGCACGCAGTACGCGGGATTTGCCTTCCTGGGAGCGGATGCTCTTCCAGTGGCGGTCGGTGACCAGGGCGCCGTGCAGCCAGATCGCGTGCGGCATCACGGTCGCGCCGAGCATGCCGGCCGCGAGCACGAGCGACTGCGTCCCGTCCAGGCGCGGCACGAGGCCGCCGACCACGCCGGACGCGGACGGGTCCGACTTTGCCGTCGAGACGACGAAGCCGATGAGTACGACGGCGAGCAGGCCGATGATCGCTGCCTCGAAGGGGCGTTGCCCGCGCTTCGACTGGTAGATCAGCAATGCGAACGAGACTGCGCCGGTGATCGCTCCGCCGAGCAGGAGGGGGATCTTGAACAGCAGGTTGAGCGCGATCGCGCCGCCGACGACCTCGGCCAGGTCGGTCGCGATCGCCACCACCTCGGCCTGCGCCCACAGCCCGGTCGACGTCGACCGCCGGAAGTGGTCACGGCACAGCTGCGGCAACGTCCGCCCGGTCGCGATGCTCGCCTTGGCAGCGAGGTACTGCACCAGGACGGCCATCAGGTTCGCGCCGACGACCACCCAGCAGAGCAGGTAACCGTACGTAGCGCCGGCCGCGATGTTGGTCGCGAAGTTCCCCGGGTCGACATACGCAACGGCCGCAACAAAGGCCGGCCCGAGCAGCAAAAGCCCGGACCGGCTCAGTTGCCGCCGAAGCGGCGCCGGTGCGTACATGAGAGCAGTCTGTACGACACCACCGACAACGCAACCCCTGTTCTGCTTTTGAGACGCGACTTACGCCCAGGAGAAGTTGACCTCGAGCGAGACGCTGACCGTGTGGTCGCCGGGAGTGATGTTGAGCGCTGAATCGTACGCGGCCTTGGAGGCGGACAGCCGCACGCGCGGGATCCCCTCCTGCTGATAGGTCTCCGCGATCGCCGTGACCGAGCCGAGCGAGAACCCTGCCAGCGCGGCCAGCTGTCCGGCCCGCTCCTTGGCCTGCTCGAACGCGAGCTCACGGGCCTGAGCGAGCAGTGCGGTCTTGTCCTCGACATCGAACTGCAGCCCGTGCAGGCTCAGGCTGTTGCCGACGGCATCGACAGCCGCATTCAGCAACGCGCCGAACCCGGTCAGGTCCTTGGTCTCGACGGAGATCGTGTGCGACGCCCGGTACGCCGGCGCCGAATCGGGCTCCCGGTACTCCTGGAACACGTTCACCGCACTGGTCGCCAGCTGCGACTCCTCGAGCCCCTGGCCGCGCAGTGCGGCCATCACCGCATCGGTGCGCTCTCCGACGCGCGCAACCGCGGACGCCACATCCGGTGCCGAGTGCTCGACACCCAACGACACCCGCAGCACATCCGGTGTCCCGCTGACCTGTCCTGACCCGATAACACTCACCCCTGTGTCCATGTCGGCCAGTCTGGCAGGTGGTCAGCTCGCTCTGGGGATTATCCGGGCCGGGATGTTGTGGAGGTGGCAGAGGGACAGGAGGGCTGTGCCGTCTATCAGCTGGAGGGGTTTGCCGTTGGCGAACTGGTAGCTGGTGGGGCCGAAGCCGGAGGTGGTGATGAGGATGCCTTTGGTGGCGCCGGCGTCTACGACGGTGCCGAAGAGGTCGCGGACGGCGGACGGCGGGACGGTGCGGGTCCAGAGCTTGGCCTGTACGACGAACTTGCCGCCGGTGATCGGCCTGGGGTCGTACGCGACGCAGTCGATGCCGCCGTCGGTGCCTTGGCGGAACAGACGGGTTTCCAGGCCCATGCGGGTGAGCAGGTTGTGCACCAGGTGCTCGAAGGACTCGGGGCTCAGGTCGAGCAGGTTCGGCCTGGCGTCGATCTCACTGATCACGTCGACCGCCTCGATGGTGCGTGGGTCGGCGAGGTCGAACTCCAGCACCGGCTCCACCGGCTGCAGCTCCTCCGGGTGCCGTGACACCTCCGCGGCGAAGTAGTGTCGTACGCAGGCCACCGGATCGAGCTGGTCGAGCACCAGCGCCTGGAACTGCTCCCGCGTTGCCCGCAAGGTGATCAGGCATGGCCGCACGGTCTGCCCGGTGGTGAGGTCCACCGACTCGACCATCCCATTGAACACGACGGTGTCGACCACGCCGTACCGGTCACTGCCGAAGATCAGGTGCAAGGCCCGCAAGGCCAACTGCGCCACCAGCTGCTGGTACAGCCGCCGCAGCTCGAGCGGATCCCGCGGTACGGCGAGCACCGCGTCAAGAGCACGGTCATAGCGGTACGACGCCTCGGCCGGCACCACGCTGACGTCGGGGAGGTCCCACTCCACCGCGAGCAGCGTCGACTCGGGCACGTACCCGACCTTGCGCCGGCGTGGGAAGTCCAGCGGTTCCGGCACCCGGTCCAGCGCCTTGGTGAAGTACCGCGTCACCGCCGCGCGGCCGCGGTTCTCCACCGCGCGCTCGTACGCGTCGATCCGCGCATGCTGTTCCGCGGTCGCCTCGTCGAGCCGGCGCTGGTGTTCGACCTGCTCCCGCAGCGCCTTGGCGACCCGTTCGCGACGGGTCTCCTCGGAAGCCCGGTGCCGTTCGATCGCCTCCGCGAACCGGTCCTCGGCGTCGGCGAGCCGGCGCGCGTACCGGCGCTGGGCACCCCACCACCGAAAGGGCGGGTGGGGCACGAACGCATCCCAGACAGGTCCGGGATGCGCTTGGAGATCGGCCGGCGACACGGTCGGTGGGGCTCGCCGGGGAGCGCGTTTGAGGGTCTGCAGATCGGTGCCGTTGACATCGACAGCCAGCGCGTCGGCCAGGATGTCGGCCAGGACCTGGACGCGCTCCTGTACCGCAGCGGTACGTTGGGCCGCCTCGGCGGTTCGTCCGGGCGGACGGTCGCTGCGGGCGTGACCTTCCATCGATCGGTCCATCGCCTCACACCTCTCACAACTAATGTAACGGTCCAACCACACAGCGCTACCGTTGTGACACAGAGTTGGTAAATACATTGCTTGCCGTCCACCCCCTGTTTCCTGCCGCACGTGCACTTTCCCGTGTCTCGCCTTCAAGGAAGGGGAGGGGGAGCCCCCTGTTTCCTGCCGCACGTGCACTTGCAGAGGCTTTGGAGCGAGGTGACGATTGAAAGATGAGCCTTCCGTCGTACGCGTCCGGGGTGTCCGAGGTTCCGTTGCTGGGTGAAACGATCGGGGCCAACCTGAGACGAACGATCAGCGAGTACGGCGATCGTGAGGCCCTGGTGGAGGTCCAGACCGGAAGGCGCTGGACGTACGACGAGTTCGGCGCGGAGGTCGAACTGGTCGCGCGCGGCCTGCTGGCGCGGGGGATCGCGAAGGGCGATCGGGTCGGCATCTGGGCGCCGAACCAGGCGGAATGGACGATCACGCAGTACGCGACCGCGTTGATGGGCGCGATCCTGGTGAACATCAACCCGGCGTACCGGACCCACGAACTCGCCTATGCGCTGAACCAGTCCGGTGTCCGGATGCTTGTCTCCGCGACCGAGTTCAAGACCAGCAACTACCGCGAGATGGTCGAAGAGGTCCGGCCGAAGTGCCCCGCGCTCGAGGAGACGGTCTACCTCGGCACCGGCGACTGGGACGCACTCCGCGACGACGCCGGCCGGATCAGCGTCGACCAGCTCCACGAGCGCGAGGCCGAGCTGTCCTTCGACGACCCGATCAACATCCAGTACACCAGCGGGACAACGGGATTCCCGAAGGGCGCGACCCTCAGCCACCACAACATCCTGAACAACGGCTTCTTCGTCACCGAGACGATCGCGTTCACCGCCGACGACCGGCTCTGCATCCCGGTGCCGTTCTACCACTGCTTCGGCATGGTGATGGGCAATCTGGGCTGCACCACTCATGGCGCCTGCATGGTGATCCCCGGTCCCGCGTTCGATCCGGCCGCGACGCTGCAGGCCGTGCAGGACGAGCGCTGCACGGGGCTGTACGGCGTACCGACGATGTTCATCGCGGAGCTCGGTCTGCCGGACTTCGCGGAGTACGACCTGACCAGTCTGCGTACGGGCGTGATGGCCGGATCGCCCTGCCCTGTCGAGGTGATGAAGCGTTGCGTCGCGGACATGCATATGGCCGAGGTCGCGATCTGCTACGGCATGACCGAGACGTCGCCGGTGTCGACGCAGACCAGGCGCGACGACGATCTCGACCGCCGTACGTCGACAGTCGGCCGCGTGATGCCCCACGTCGAGGTGAAGCTCGTCGACCCGGCCACCGGTCTCGTCGTACCGCGGAACGAGCCCGGAGAACTGTGCACCCGTGGGTACTCCGTGATGCTCGGCTACTGGGACGAGCCCGAGAAGACCGCGGAGGCGATCGACCAGGCCCGGTGGATGCACACGGGCGATCTCGCGACGATGCGCGAGGACGGGTACGTGAACATCGTCGGCCGGATCAAGGACATGGTCATCCGCGGCGGCGAGAACGTCTATCCTCGCGAGATCGAGGAGTTCCTGTACACCCATCCGTCGATCGCCGACGTCCAGGTGATCGGCGTACCGGACGAGAGGTACGGCGAGGAGCTCTGCGCCTGGATCAAGCTCAAGGCCGGCGCGGATCCGCTCGATGCCGACGCGATCAAGGCGTTTGCCACCGGCAAGCTCGCGCACTTCAAGATCCCGAAGTACGTGCTGCTGGTCGACGACTTCCCGATGACCGTCACGGGCAAGATTCGCAAGGTCGAGATGCGCGAGCGCTCCGTCGAGCTCCTCGGACTGACGTGACCAGACTGCCCACGCCGAAGGCGGCGCCGAGCAGACAGACAGCGTTCCAGCCGGCACGTTCGTAGAGCGCTGTCGACGCGATCGCGCCCAGCCCGCTGCCCAGCGAGTAGAACACCATGTAGCCGCCGATCAACCGGCTCCCGAGTTCCGGTCGATAGATGCTGCTCTGGTTGGTGACGTGGATGGCTTGCACGGCGAGATCGAGCAGGATCGCGCCGATCACCAGCCCGGCCGGGAGATGGGCCGTTGCCAGCCAACTCGTTGCCAGCAGCACCGAAGCTGCGATCGTGATCAGTTGCCCATGGCCCCGATCAGCCAGTCGGCCGGCCGGACCGGCAGCCAGTGCGCCGGCCGCGCCGATCAGCCCGAAGGCGCCGATCTCCGTGTGCGACAACCCACGCGAGGTCAGCGGCAGCGCGATCGAGCTCCACAGTGTGCTGAACGAGCCGAAGATGAAGAACGCGCGGACGGCGCTCTCGCGGAACGATGGCTCGCGCCAAAGGCCGATCGTGGATCGGAGTAGCGCGCCATAGGTCAAGCCAGCCTTGGGCTGCGGGACCGTGCGGGGCATGCAATATCCGATGGCGAGGCAGGCGGCGCACGCGGTCAGGTAGACGGCTCGCCAGCCGGCGAGGTCGGTGAGGATGCCGGACGCGGTCCGGCTCAGCAGAATGCCGATGACGATGCCGGTGGTGATCGTGCCGACGGTACGTCCGCGCTCGGCCGGTGCACTCAGCGAGGCGCCGTACGCGACCAAGGACTGGGTGACGACGGCTAGCGCGCCGACCGCGGCCACGCCGGCCAGCAACATCGCGGCGTTCTTGGCGATCCCGGTCAGCAGGAGGGCAATTGCCAGCAGCAAGAACTGCAGCCGGATCAGCCGTCGGCGGTCGAGCAGGTCACCCAACGGGACAAGGAAGAACAGGCCGGCGGCGTACCCGAGCTGGGTGATGGTGACGAACAGGCCGACGTTGCCCGGCGCGATCTCGAGATCGGCGCCGATCGTGACCAGGAGCGGCTGGGCCGCGTAGACGGTCGAGACCGCGACCCCCGCCGCGACCGCGAGGAACACGCGCTGGCTTGGTTGCATGTTGCCACCGTAGGAGAAGTTGGTAGCATGTTGCAACCAGGAGGTGCAAGATGGTCAAGCGGACCCGGTTCGACGAGGAGAGCTGTCCGGTCGCGCGGTCGGTGGACGCGGTCGGCGATTGGTGGTCGCTGCTGATCGTGCGGGACGCGTTCGACGGCAGCCGGCGGTTCGGCGAGTTCCAGCGCAGTCTCGGCGTGGCGAAGAACATCCTCAGCGCCCGTCTGCGCGCGCTGGTCGAGAACGGCATCCTCGAGCAGGCGCCGACCGGGTACGAGCTGACCGCCAAGGGCGAGGCACTCTTCCCGGTGATCGTGGCCCTTCGACAGTGGGGCGAGGCCTTCGCCTTCGATCCAGGCGAGCCGCACTCAGAGCTCCTCGACCGCCGCGACCAGCAGCCGTTGAAGCCGCTGGAGGTCCATGCGGCCGACGGTCGCCTGCTCACCTCGGCCGATACCGAGGTCCACAAACTCCCCTGACGCGGTTACCCACCCGAAACACCAGGCGCCGATTTGGAAACCTGAGTTTGTTCCGGGGGCAACAGCGGGGCAATCGGGCGGTCCTTCACTGGAACACATCCAGGACGGACCGAGACCCCGGGAGCCGGCATGCAACTCACCGACGGTGCGCACCACCCCGTCGTCGTGATCGGCGGCGGCCAGGCGGGCCTCGCGACCAGTTGGCAGTTGTCCCGGCACGGCGTGGATCACGTTGTCCTGGAGGCAGATCGCGTCGGTGCCGAGTGGCGGAACCGCCGCTGGGACTCGTTCTGCCTGGTCACCCCGAACTGGCAATGCCGTCTACCGGGCTTCCCGTACGACGGTGCCGATCCGGACGGCTTCATGGTCCGCGACGAGATCGTCGACTACCTGGAGAACTACCGCCAGGCGTTCGATGTGCCGATCGTCGAGGGCGTTCGGGCGACCCGGCTCGACGCCGGGTTCCGCATCGTCACCACGGCCGGGACGATCACAGCCGGCCAGGTAGTGGTCGCGACCGGTCCGTACCAGTTGCCGAAGATCCCGCGACTGGCTGAGCGGCTCCCGGTCGAGCAGTTGCATTCCTCGCAGTACAAGCGTCCTGAGCAATTGCCCGACGGTGACGTCGTCGTGGTCGGCACCGGGCAGTCCGGGTGCCAGATCGCCGAGGACCTGCACCTGGCCGGGCGGACGGTCCATCTCGCGACCGGTAGTGCGCCGCGGGTGGCGCGGTTCTACCGCGGGCTTGACGTGGTCACCTGGCTGGACCGGATGGGCTACTACCGCAAGGGGATCGAGGAGTTCGACGATGCGGACGCGGTCCGGCTGCGGGCGAACCATTACGTCACCGGTCGCGACGGCGGCCGGGACATCGACCTGCGGAAGTTCGCCCTGGAAGGGATGCGGCTCTACGGTCGTCTGATCGACGCGGACCGCGACACGCTGCGCTTCGCCGACGACCTGAAGCGGAACCTCGACCACGCCGATGCCGTGTCCGAAGGCATCAAGGACTCGATCGACGCGTACATCGCCGCCGAGCGAATCGACGCTCCCGAGGAAGCGCGCTACAAGCCCGTCTGGCACCCGGACACGGCACCGGAAACCCTTTCTCTGCAAGGGATCGGGGCGGTCATCTGGAGCACCGGGTTCCGGCGGGACGACTCGTGGATCCGGGTGCCGGTCTTCGACGGCCAGGGCTATCCGACCCACCGGCGCGGGGTGACGAACGTCCCCGGCCTGTACTTCATCGGTCTGCCCTGGCAACACACCTGGGGCTCGGGTCGCTTCGGCGGGGTTGCGGACGATGCGCAGTACGTCGCCGAGCGGATCGTCGAGCAGCGGGCCGGCGTCCACTGGATCGCGGGCCTGCATCGGACGGTGGCCTGACATGTACGTGTGTGACGCCCACCGCCATCTCGGCGTACTCCCGGCCTACCCCTTCTACGGCGGGCCTCCGGTCAACCCCGACATCACGGCGCGCGCGACGATCGACGAGTTGATCGCGGACCTCGACGCCGAGCGGACGGACCGGGCGCTGGTGATCCCCAACTACGGCGTACCGGATGTCGCCGTCTCGTTCGGGTTCAACGAGCTCGTGGTCGAGGCAGCCGCCCGGGACGACCGGATCCGCGCCGGCCTCTGGGTCTCGCCTCGGCCGCAGGATGCCGAGTTGACCGCGAAGGCGCTCACACTGGCGACGGAGCCCGGCGTACGGGTGCTCAAGCTGAGCTTCCTGCTCGGCGGCCATCCGACCGACGACGCCGTACGTCCTCAGCTGGACGAGATCTTCGCGACCGCGCGTACGCACGGGCTCGTCGTTCACGTGCACACCTCACCCGGCGCCGCGTCCGACATCGACCACATCGGTCACCTGGTCGAGACGTACGCCGACGCCGTACCGCTGCATCTGGTCCATTTCGGTGGCGGGATGAGCGGTCATATCAAGCTGATCGGCTCCCGGTTCTTCGACTGGATCGAATCCGGTAAGCAGGTCTACACCGATCTGTCCTGGGCGATCGGCTTCGCCCCGGGCTGGCTGGCCGCCGAGATCGAGCGCCGCGGCATCGGTCACGACCGGGTGCTGTTCGCCAGCGACCAGCCCTGGGGCGACCACGCCGGCGAGCTCGCCCGGATGCGCGCCGCGATGGGCGACGGCGAACTCGCCGACCAGGTTTTCCACCGCACCTTCTCCCACCTGTACGACTGATCAAGGAGCAAACGAGATGCCCGAAACCGCCGAACTGACCGACCTCGAGACCAAGAGCCTGGGCGAGATCCCGCACCCGTCGCTGCCGCAGGGCTCCAGCATCTACGGCGGCACCAAGGTGTTCCCGGACTACCAGGCCGAGGACGGCGAGACCTACTTCACGCTGGTGCACGGCATCGCGCACGAGTCCTCGGTGAGCTTCGTCGCGATCCTGCAGGCGACCCGGGCGCAGCGGAAGGGGTTCGAGTCCGCGATCTACTTCTACGGCCCGGGTTCGCTGAACTGCCTGGCCACGCGTGGGTTCCCGACCACCGGCAACTCGGCCTTCCCCGGCGAGCACAACATCAACGAGTCGCTGAAGACGTTCATCGCCGAGGGCGGCAAGGTGTACTGCTGCCGGTTCGGCCTGTCGCTGCACGGTGCCCGCGAGGAGGACCTGATCGAGGGTGTCATCCCGACCCACCCGCTGGACGTGCAGGACGCGCTGATCCACTACGCCCGCAAGGGCGCCATCATCAACTCGACCTACATGTTCTGAGGCGGTCGACCATGAGCGTTGGCACCGAGGAAGCCTTGGCCGTCCGGGCCGAGATGGCCGTGTACGGCGTGCAGGTGGACGCACCCGTCCGTCGCAGCAAGGGCGCCGGGCCGAGCGACGACGGGCACCTGGTCGTCGACGGTGCCAACGCCACCCTCCCGATCGTTGCCGATAGCCCCTATCAGGTCCGGGACGGCGGGGTGTTTCGTGACGGGGTGAGTCTGGGGTTGTCGGTCGAGCCGGTGCGACGGCCGCGGTTCTACGACCTGACGACGGCGGACGGGGTTCCGTACCGGCAGATCGCGTTGCTGCATGGGAAGGATGTGCTGGCTACTACGGTCGTTCAGACCTGCATTCGGTACGACGAGTCCACGCGTTGCCGGTTCTGCTCGATCGAGGAGTCGCTGCGGGCCGGGGCGACGATCGCGGCGAAGACACCTGCGCAGTTGGCCGAGGTCGCTGAGGCTGCGGTGCGGCTGGATGGCGTTACGCAGATGGTTATGACGACGGGTACGACGACCGGGCGGGATCGAGGTGCGCGGAATCTGGTGCGGTCGGTGAAGGCTGTGCTGGATGCCGTGCCGGGGTTGCCGATCCAGGTGCAGATCGAGCCGCCGGGTGATCTGTCCGTGTTGGCCGAGTTGCGTGAGGCGGGGGCGACGTCGATCGGGATCCATGTCGAGTCGCTGGATGACGACGTACGACGGAAGTGGATGCCGGGGAAGTCGACGGTCAGCATGGCGGAGTACGAGGCGGCTTGGGACGAGGCTGTCCGGGTGTTCGGGCGGAACCGGGTGTCGACGTACCTGCTGATCGGGATGGGGGAGGACCCGGACGAGCTGGTCGCCGGGGCTGGGCGGCTGATCGAGCGCGGGGTGTACCCGTTCGTCGTACCGCTGCGGCCGATGCTGGGGACGCTTGCTCGGGCTGATGGGGTGACGGCGCCGGATCCTGCCGTGGTCCGTGACGTCACAGCCCGCGTCGCTGCGCTGCTAGCTGCGGCCGACATGCGAGGTGCCGACCAGGGCGCCGGTTGTGCTGCCTGCGGTGCCTGCAGTTTGTTGTCGGCGGCCGGTTCATGAGTACGACGGTGATCCAAACCGCCGGCGTGATGCGAGCAGCCGACGTCCGCGCCCTGCTGGGTGACCCGCCACCCCCCTTCCTGATCGAGGAGGCGGACACCACCGCTCGTCGCGCCTACTACCGCTTACGCCACGAAGCCTTCGTCGACCACCAAGGTCTGTTCCAAAGCACCGACCTCGACGACCGCGACGCCGACCCGCGCACGATCGTCCTCGTCGCCCGCACACCCGACGGCACAGTAATCGGCGGCGTCCGCCTGGGCCCAGCAACACCCGGCCCAGACATCGGCTGGTGGCAGGGCGGCCGCCTGGTCGTCGCAGGCAGCCGAGCGCCAGGGCAGGCGAGCGGCGCCCCCTCCATCCCCACCAAGCTGGCTGGGGTGGGAGCCGCCTTGGTGCGAGCTGCTTGTGCTCGGGCTGAGGCGGAGGGCGCGCTGCGGTTTGACGCGACTGTGCAGCTTGGGACTCAGCGGTTCTTTGCGCGGCTTGGGTGGGAGACCGTTCGGCCGGTGACGGTTGCGAGTACGCCGCATGTGTTGATGCGGTGGCCGATCGGGCGGATTGCCAGGCTTGTGGTGGCGACCAAGAGTGGGCTCGGTCCTTTGCTGCAAGGGATCGGGCCGAATGGGTACGTCGGCGACGACGGTGCGCCGGTGCCGGGCAGTGAGCTTGTTGCGGCGTGTGATGCGATCCTGCCGGCGATGGTCGAGCGGGATCCGGAGTGGGCCGGCTGGTGTTCGGTCCTGGTGAACGTCAACGATCTGGCCGCGATGGGTGCTGTGCCGGTCGGCCTGCTGGATGCGCTCGGCGCCCGCGACGCTGCCGCCGCCGCGCGCGTTCTGACTGGGCTCAAGCGAGCCTCCGCCGCCTTCGGCGTACCGATTCTCGGTGGGCACACGCAACTCGGCGTACCGGCGGCTCTGAGTGTGACCGCGTTCGGCCGGACCGCGCACTCGGTGCCCGGTGGCGGCGGACGTCCGGGCGAGCAGGTCCGGTTGACGGCCGATCTCGGCGGCGGCTGGCGACCCGGGTACGCCAGCCGCCAATGGGACTCGTCCAGCCATCGCACCCCGGACGAACTGCACGCCATGGTGACTGCCGTAGGCCGCGCGCGCCCGTCGGCGGCGAAGGACGTCTCGATGGCCGGAGTCGTCGGCACGCTCGGGATGCTCGCCGAGGCCTCCGGCTGCGCGGCGGTCCTCGACGTCGCCGCCGTACCGAAACCGGAGGCGGCATCGATGGGGGACTGGCTGACCTGCTTCCCCGGTTTCGCGATGCTGACCACCGGTCCGATCGACGCAGGCCCGGCGACAAGCGCCGTGTGCGGCGAGCTGACCACCGGACAAGGCGTCGTACTGCGCTGGCCGGACGGCGAGGTCACCGAGGCGCTGGCCGCCGGAGTGACCGGGATGGGAGCAGCATGACGCTCAGAATGGCGGCCGTGGCCGCGAACTTCGACCGCGACCTCGAAGCCGACTTCGTGCGGGTGGAGCAGCTGATCAACCAGGCCCGCGCGGCCGGCGTGAAACTGCTCGCGCTCCCCGAAGGCGCGCTCGGCGGGTACCTGCTCAGCCTCGACGGCACCGCGGAGCCGCCGCCCGCGTTCACCACCGTCGGCCCCGAGATCGCCCGCCTGGCCAAGCTCGCAGGCGACCTGGTCGTCACCGCCGGGTACGCCGAGGCAGTCGACGGACTGATCTACAACAGCGCCGTCTGCGTCACCGGTGACGGCGTACTCGGACATCACCGCAAAGTGCATCAGCCGTTGCACGAGGACGCGCATTTCGCGGCCGGCGACCGGTTCGAGGCGTTCGATACACCGGTCGGGCGGCTGGGGATGATGATCTGTTACGACAAGGCGTTTCCGGAGGCGGCGCGGACGCTCGCCCTCGACGGCGCGCAGATCATCGTCTGCGTGTCGGCCTGGCCGGGTGCGCGGACGAACCCGGACCCGGACCTCGCGAAGGATCGTTGGAAGCGGCGGTTCGATCTGTTCGACCGGGCTCGGGCGCTGGAGAACCAGGTGGTCTGGGTGTCGGCGAACCAGTCCGGCACGTTCGGTTCACTGCGGTTCGTGGCGAGCGCCAAGGTGGTCGACCCCGGCGGCGAGGTCCTGGCGGACACCGGGGTGGTCGAGGGGATGGCGATCGCCGAACTGGACGTCGAGCAGGCGCTGGAGCTGGCCCGCCGGTCGATGGGACATCTGCGCGATCGCAGGCCGGAGGCCTACGAGCTGGCATGGGTCTGAAGATCGGAGCGGTCGCTGCAGGGTTCACCCGGGACCTGGAGTTCGACCTGTCCCGGGTCGAGGCGCTGATCCGGCACGGGCGGCGCGAGGAGGTCCAGCTGCTCGTGCTGCCGGATGCGGTGCTCGGCGGGTACCTCAACGACCTGAGCAATCCGACGTACGACGATCTCCCGCCTGCGCTCACGCTCGACGATCCGCTGATCTCCAAGGTGATCGCGATGGCCGGCGAGATGGTGGTCTGCTTCGGCTTCTGCGAGGCGGACGGGCCGGACCGCTTCAACACCGCGCTGTGCGTCACCGGTGACGGCGTCCTCGGCCGGCATCGCAAGGTGCACCAGCCGCCGGGCGAACGCACGATCTATGCCGCAGGCAACGAGTTCACCGGGTTCGACACCCCGGTCGGCCGGATCGGGATGATGATCGACTACGACAAGACCTTCCCGGAGGCGGCCCGGGCGCTCGCCGTCGACGGCGCCGACGTGATCGCGTGCCTGTGCGCGTGGCCGACCAGCATCACCAACCGGGCCGCGCGGATGAACGAGGACCGGCAGTCGCGGTTGTTCGACCTGTACGACCGGTCCCGCGCGGCCGAGAACCAGGTCGTGCTGGTCTCGTCGAACCTCACCGGATCGATCGGCGGGCTGCGGTTCCTCGGCCAGTCGAAGGTGGTCGGTCCGGGTGGCGACATCGTCGCCCGGACCTGGTCGAAGGCCGGGATCGCGATCGCGGAGGTCGACGTACGCGCCGAGCTCGAGACCGCCCGCCGGGTGCTGCACCATCTCGGCGAACGCCGTCCGGAGGTGTACTGATGCGGATCGCGCTCCTCAGCTACTCGACCAAACCGCGCGGCGGTGTCGTGCACACGCTCTACCTGGCGGAGGCGCTGGCGGCGGCCGGCGCTGATGTGACCGTTTGGTCGCTCGCGCGTGGTGGCGACGAGGGCTTCTTCCGGCCGGTCGATCCGCGGGTGCGGTTGTCGCTGGTCCCGTTTCCCGATCGGCCCGGCGAAGGGGTGGGTGAGCGCATCCTGCGGTCGATTGCTGTACTACGTGACGCGTTCGACGGATCGCAGTACGACGTCGTGCACGCGCAGGACTGCATCAGCGCCAACGCGGCCGGCCGCTGCATCCGGACCGTGCATCACCTCGACCACTTCACCACACCAGAGCTGGCAGCCTGCCACGAACGCGCGATCGTCGACCCGTACGCCCACGTCTGCGTCTCCGCCGCGGTCGCCGACGAGCTCCTCTCCGGTTGGGGGCTCAAGGCAACAGTAATCCCGAACGGCGTAGACGCGACCCGCTTCACAACAGCCGCGTCGGACGCCCCGTCCGCAAAAGCTCGACGAGACGGTTGGCGTAGCCGGCTGGGCCGATACGTGCTGACAGTCGGCGGCATCGAGCCCCGCAAAGGCTCACTAGACCTGCTCGAGGCCTATGCCCGCATGACAGCGGCGGGCGCCTCCGGTCGGCTGACGTCGGCTGAGCCAAGCTCCAGCTCCGCGGCCGCGGCCAGCGGGCTGGCGGAGCGGACCACCGTCGCCGCGGGCGACGACGACCGGCGGCTGCAGTTGGTGATCGCTGGTGGTGAGACGCTTTTCGACTACCGGTCCTACCGTGCTGCCTGGGACGAGCGGGCCGCTCAGCTCGGTGTGGCGCCCGTCGTGCTCGGGCCTGTTGATGATGTCGACCTGCCGGCTCTTGTGGCCGGCGCTGAGGTGTTCGCGTTTCCCTCGGTCAAGGAGGGGTTCGGGCTCGCCCCGCTGGAAGCGCTGGCGGCGGGCGTCCCGCTCGTCGTCTCGGATCTGCCCGTCTTCCGCGGGATCTTTGGCGACGCTGCGACCTACGCGACCGGTCCGGCCGCGCTCGCACAAGCTCTCCGCGACGCGCTGACAGACCGCAGCCGCGCCGACCTCGGTCGCAAGGTCGCCGCGACCTACACCTGGACAGCGGCCGCGGAGGCGCACTTGGACCTCTACGAGCTGCTGCTCCGGAACACGAACCAGCGAAATGCGCAGTACATGTAAACGCCCTCGCAGGCACCCGCGATCACGCGGCTGAGGTGATACTCGACCCCGAGCGCGCCCAACCCAGCCCCGACCCCGAGGATCCAGACCAGGTAGTTGACCACGATCACGCCCACGTACTTCGCGACCTGCGGACCGACCTCGCCGTGCGAGCGGAAGTTCAGCGTGCGATTGAGCACGTAGCTCAGCCCGAACGCAGCGGCGTACGCGAGAGTGATCGCCAGCCAGAGCGGCAGCCGCGCCCACGACCGCAACCCGGTCAGCAGCGCCAGATCCACGCCGAACGTGAACCCGTTGATCACCACGAATCCGAGCAAGCTGGCCGGAAGCCGCGACAACCCCCACGGCAACCGCCGGACCACGGCAGCCATCGCATTCGCGAACGACGCACCCCGCCGCTCGGCAGGTGTCAACACCGTTGTCACAGGCCCCAGTCTGCCAACCGCCCCAAACCCGGCGGCGCGAGGGCTACTTCCGGCGTAGCTGATCCGCGAACGCCTTCAGCGCCGGAGTGTCCTCACCGCGACGCCAGACCAGCCCAAGAGCAGACTCGGGTACGCCGGTGAGCGGGATGCTGACGATCCCGTCCCAGTGCTGGTTGCGCTCGGCGGTCGGGCGGCAGACAAGCATCCCGCCGCGACCCGCGGCGATCAGCGACAAGCCCTCCTGCAGCGTCCGGACATCCGGACCGCGGTGGATCAGCGCGCCGCCCGGCGTCTGAGTCGGCGCCTGCGCCTGCCGCCAATAGCCAGGCGCCGGCCCCGCGATCGCGATCAGCGTCTCCTCGGCCAGTTCCTCCGCGTCGATCGACGACCGCGAGGCGAGCCGATGACCCGAGCCGACCGTCAGGGTCTGCTGCTGCCGCGAGAACACCGGGCCCAGCACGAGGTCGTCCTCGGCCACCGGCAGCATGACGACCGCGGCGTCGACGGCACCGCGGCGTACCGCGCCGAAGGGATCGTTGAGCGGCAGTTCGCAGACGTCGATCAAACAGTCCGGGTGATGGGACTGGAACTCCGACACGGCGCCGAGGACGGTGTCGTTGGCCGCGCCCTGGAAGCCGATCCGGAGCTTGCCCTTCACATTCGCGGCGTATTCGCGGGCATCCCCGACGACCCGCTCCAGCGCCGCGTACGCCGGTCGCAGCGAGGTCAGGAACTCCTTGCCGAGCGGCGTCAGCGCGACGCGGCGGCTCGTCCGCTCGAACAGCGGGCCGCCGATCCGGCGCTCGAGCGACTGGAGCAGCTGGCTGACCCGGCTCTGCGAGAGGTACAGGCGTTCCGCCGTACGGCCGAAGTGGAGCTCGTCCGCGAGCACGAGGAAGCACTCCAGTTCGCGGATCTCGATGGCCATGGCTCCACCCTGATCGATTAGCTCAGCTAATACAAGGATGACCAGATCGCCGTTGTTCCGCAGTACGCCGAGGCCGCTCACTGGAGGTATGACGACGATCTGCGCGGACGACGTGGCCACCCGAGGATGGGCGGCGTCCATTGTCATGTCGGCGACCGTGTTCACGGTGGTGACGGCCGAGATGCTCCCGGTCGGGCTGCTCACTCCGATGGGCGACTCGCTCCACATCACCGAAGGCACCGCAGGCTTGGCACTGACCACGACAGGCGTCGTCTCAGCGTTGGCCGCGCCGATCCTCCCGCTCGGCCTCGGTCGACTGGATCGCCGCGCGGTTCTGGGTGGACTGATGGTGTTGCTCGCGTTCGCGGCGTTCGTCGCCGCGATCGCACCGGTCTACTGGGTCTTCATCGCGGCACGGGTCCTGATGGGTATCTCGATCGGCGGTGTCTGGCTGCTGACGGTCGGGCTGGCGCGCCGCGTCGTACCCGAGCATGCGGCCGGTCCGGCGACCTCGCTCATCTTCAGCGGCATCGGAATCGCTTCTGTGCTTGGGATTCCCGCCGGCGCGTTCGTCGGCGAGCTCGTCGGCTGGCGCTGGGCCTTCGCCGGCGTCGGAGTCCTCTCGCTGGTGCTCGCGGCCGCACTGATCAGCCACCTCCCACCACTCGCGCCCGAGCAGGCTGTGCGGTTCGACGACGTCATCCAGGTCCTGCGCATCAAGCAGGTTCGCGTCGGTCTCGTCCTAGTTGCCCTGATCGTGACCGGCCACTTCGCGGCGTACACCTACATCCGTCCGCTCCTCGAGCCACACACCGGCCCCGCACTGATCGGCACCTTGCTCCTCGCGTACGGCGTGGCCGGTGTCCTCGGCAACTTCCTCGCCGGCGCCCTCCGTCCGACCCGTGCCCTAGCCGTCATCGCATCCGGCATCGCCGTCGCGACCCTCGCCATGCCCGTCCTCGGCATCACCGTCGCCGGATCCCTTGTCCTACTGATGATCTGGGGCCTCGCGTACGGCGGAACCAGCGTCAGCACGCAAGCCTGGGGCCACGCCGCCGCACCCCACGCCGCCGAGTCATCCTCTGCAGTGCTGGTAGGTGTCTACAACGGATCGATCGCACTGGGCGCCTTCACCGGCGGCCAGGTCGCCGACCACCTCGGTACGACGACGGTCACCTGGCTCCCCGCAATCCTGGCGACCGCGGCGCTGATCGTCCTGCTAGCGAACCGCCGCCAGCGCGGCTGAGTCCTCATCGCCGAAGTCGTCCTCGAGCTTCTCGGGGGAGTAGTCGAGGTCGATCCCGGCCACGTCCGCGCCGACCGCCGACTCGATCGCGCCGAGCCGCCGGGTGGCGCGATCACCGGCGTACGTCATCAGCGCGGTCGGGTTGATCTCCGGCGGGAGGGCGGCGGTGTTGTCCATCGCCCACTGGATCTGCACCAGCGCATGCGGGAGGAGCTCCTCCATCGTGTCGGTGACGACCTTCCAGTTCCCCTCGTCCGCGGCGACGTGCCGGCGGCAGGTGAACGTGCCCCACGCCATGTGGCGACGTTCGTCGTCGCCGATCCGGCGGATCAGCTCCTGCATCCCGGGCAGTACGCCGCGCGCCGTACACAGCAGGTTCCATGCGTGGTAGCCGGTGAGGGCCAGAGTCCCTTCCACCACGTGGTTGTACGTGACCGACGCGCGGACCTGGTTCGCCGGCGAGGGGTCGTCGGCGAGCGACTTCAACGCGACCGGAAGGGCTTCGTAGAAGATCGCGCGGTACCCCGGGTTGTTCTCGACGTAGTGGTGCAGGTCATCGGTGACGCCGACCGCGTCCAGCCAGAGTCGGAAGACCGCGGTGTGCTTGGCCTCCTCGAAGCAGAACTGCGTCAGGTACATCTCGTCGCCGAACCGGCCCTCGGCGGCCATAGCCTGCAGGAACGGCTGCAGGTCCTCGGTCACCGCCTCCTCGCCCGCGATGAACTGCGAGCAGAGCATCAATGCGTTGTCCTTGTCGTCCGCGCTCAGCTCCTGCCAGTCCTTCGCGTCCTGACTGAAGTCGATGTCGCGCGGGTTCCAGAACTTGCGGTTGCCCTTGTCGAACAGGCGCAACGGCAGTGCGTCCCAGTTGAGGCCGCCGGCCTTCAGTGTGGTGAAGCCATTGCGGTGCAACTCGTTCATACGTGCAACCTCCGAGACTCGGCCAGGAAGGGTGAGAGGACGCGAGCCAGCTGATCGGCCACCGCCGCCGGGGGAGGGCCCGGCGTGACGATGTGGCTGATGACGACGCGCAAGGCGACGTCCACGCAGCTGGTCGCGTCCTCTGCGGGAACCTCCGGCCAGTGCTCCCTGACGTGGGCACCGAGTCGGAGGTGGGCCAGCTCGAGCACCTGCTGCCCCCGCGTGGTCAGCAGCTGACTGGCCTGGTCGGATCCCGGTTGGCTCAGCGCCGCCTTGATCAGCGGGTTCTCCGCGGCCAGCGTCAAGGCTCGCTCGACGGCGGCCCGGAGACCGTCGATCGGGTCGGACTGCTCGGCGATCGCCGCGTTCACATCGAGCAGGAACCGTTCGGTCTCACGGGCCGCGACTGCTTCCAGCAGGCCCCATTTGTCGCCGAACTCGTTGTAGACGGTCTGCCGCGAGACCCCGGTCCGGCGAGCCACCTCGGCCATCCGGAGTCCGTCGTACCCGCCGGAGACGACCGCTTCCTGCGCCGCGTCGAGCAACTCGTCACGCAGCCGGCGTTTGGTCCGATCGACAAACGAGGTCATGACATCGAGGGTTTACAAAACTGCTCCTGATGTCAAGTGTTCGGACAGAGTGTCCTCAGCTGTCAAGTGACGAGTAGTGCGACGCGTCGCCTGTTCGCGGCGTACTGCGGACGCCGTCGACGCTGACCGGGACGTCGCCGGCGAGCGTGATCCGGTGCAGCCGGCGCGGCTGGTCGTCGTAGTCGGCGACGCCGAAGTGCTGGGTCGCGCGGTTGTCCCAGATCGCCAGGTCCCCCGGCTGCCACTGCCAGCGGACGGTGTTGTCGAGGTTGGTGACCCGGTTCTGCAGGAGCTGGAACAACGCGGTCGTCTCCGCACTGGTCAGTCCGACGAAGCGGCGTACGAAGTGGCCGAGCACAAGCGACCGCTCGCCGGTCTCGGGGTGGACGCGAACCACCGGATGCTCGGTCTCGAAGCGCTTGGACTCGAACTGCTTGTGGTGCTCCTCGTACTTCACGTCGACGCCACCGATCCGGCCCTCGTCCGCGTGGCCGGCGTAGTCGTACACGTTGCTGTGCACCGCCCACAGCCGATCGACCAACGCCTGCAAGGCCTGCGGCAGCTTCGCGTACGCCGCAACCGTGTTCGCCCAGCTGGTCGCCCCGCCGTACGCGGGCAGCGTGACGGCCCTGAGCAGGCTGATCGCGGGGATGCGGTCGACGAACGTGACGTCGGTGTGCCAGCTGTTCGCCTTGCTGTAGTCGGAATCGATCGGCAGCACGTTCGCGGCGCCGTCGAGGCTCTTCGATGTCGGGTGCGCGAGCGTCGGCGTACCGAGAAGCTGGGCGAATGCCAGCTGGCCGGCGTCATCGAGATGGTGCTGCTCGCGGAAGAAGATCACCTTGTGGTCGAGCAGTGCCTGCCGGATCGCGGCCACTGTCTCAGGCGCCAGCTCGCCGCCGAGCCGGACGTTGCCGATCACCGCGCCGAGCGCCCCGCCGGCCTTCGCGACGGTGATCTCCGGTGCCTGCAGTTGCGTGGTCATGAGTACTCCCTCACGGTCGGTTATCATCCATAATCCGACTGGATTAGTAGACTTATCGGCCGTTTCGGGATGCGAGACCCTTCGGCCGGCCGGAGCACGTAGGGTTGGGGACGTGTCAACCGCCGAGATCCAGCCCGCCCCGACCGCCGCCGATGTGCCGGAGCTCGTGGTCGGATTCGACCTGGACATGACGCTGATCGACTCCCGGCCGGGGATCCAGGCTGTCTGGGATCTGCTGGCCGCCGAGACCGGTGTGCCGATCGACACCGACCTGGTGGTGAGCCGGCTCGGGCCGCCGCTGACCTGGGAGATGGCGAACTGGTTCCCGCCGGAGCAGGTCGAGCCGCTGATCGCGCGATACCGGGAGCTGTACCCGTCGCACGCGATCACCGGCAGCCTGCCGCTGCCGGGCGTGGCCGAGTCGCTGGCCGCGATCCGGGCATTGCGCGGGCGGACGATGGTCGTGTCTGCGAAGTACACTCCATCGGTGCGGCTGCACCTGGAGCATCTCGGGTTCGACATCGACGAGCCGGTCGGTGATCTGCACGGAGCCGAGAAGGGTACGGCGCTGCGCGAGCACGAGGCCACGATCTACGTCGGCGACCACACCGCCGACATCGACGGGGCACACGCGGCCGGAGCGCTGGCGGTATCGGTCGCGACCGGCCCGTTCACCGCGGATGAGCTGCGGGCGTACGGCGCCGACGTCGTACTGAACGACCTCACGGAGTTCCCGGAGTGGCTCGAGGAGTACGTGCTCGAGCAGCGGCTGGAAGCGTTGATGAAGCGGCTGTCGTCGTACGACAAGATGGTCGTCGCGTTCAGCGGTGGCGCCGACTCGGCGTTCCTGCTCGCGGCCGCGGGCCGCGCGATCGGGCCGGCCAACGTCGTCGCGGCGACCGCGATCTCGCCGTCGCTTCCGGCGGCCGAGCTCGAGCCGGCGGCGCGGTTCGCGGACACCATCGGCGTACGGCATGTCACCCCGCACACGCACGAGATGGAGCGCGAGGGCTACCAGGCCAACTCGGGTGCCCGGTGCTACTTCTGCAAGGCCGAGCTGATCGAGACGCTGCAGCCGATCGCGGACGAGTTCGGGATCACCGCTATCGCCACCGGGACCAACGCCGACGACGCGATCGCAGGGTTCCGGCCGGGTATCCGCGCCGCGTTCGAGCGGGGCGCGCTGACGCCGCTGCGGGATGCGCGGCTGACCAAGTCGCAGATCCGTACGGCGTCGCGCAGCTGGGGACTCGAGACCTCGGACAAGCCGGCCGCGGCGTGCCTGTCGAGCCGGATCGCGTACGGCATCCGCATCACGCCGAACCTGCTCGTGAGGGTCGACCGGGCCGAGCAGACGGTCCGCGCGCGGCTGGCGTCGTACGACGTGCAGAACGTGCGGGTGCGTGATCTCGGTGAGAGCGCCTCGATCGAGATCGACTCCGATCTGCTGGATCGGGTCGACCATCAGGAGCTGGTCGATGCGGTCATCGCCGAAGGGTTCGCGGCGGCGCAGGTGGACCCGCGCGGGTTCCGGTCCGGGTCGATGAACGAGCGGCTCGCGGATCCCGAAAAGTATCGGAGTTTGTGAGGTGCGGGAAGACTGCCGGATCAGGTAGTTTCCCGGAGGCGCGGTTGCGCCGGGTCACGTACGCTGGGTTTCCTGATCGGGCCTCACGGCTCGATCGCTTCCGACGATACTGATGAAGAGGTTCCCGTGCCCGTTGGCAAGGTGAAGTGGTACGACTCCGACAAGGGGTTCGGTTTCCTCAGCAAGGAGGAGGGCGGGGACGTCTACGTCCGCGCCGAGGCCTTGCCGGCCGGTGTCACCAACCTGAAGCCCGGGCAGAAGGTCGAGTTCGGCGTCGTCGAGGGGCGTAAGGGCGAGCAGGCCCTGCAGGTCCGGCTGATCGACCCGCCGCCGTCGGTGGCGAAGGCGATGCGCCCGAAGCCGGAGGAGATGCAGGTCGTCATCGAGGACCTGATCAAACTCCTCGACCGGATCGGCGAGAACTACCGCCGCGGCCGCCAGCCTGACAACAAGTCCGCCAAGCAGGTGGCGACGGTACTGCGCGGCGTCGCCGACAAGCTCGACTTCTGACCGTCAGCCGCTCCGGCTGATCAACGAGTCGATCCCGTCGAGGACTGTGGTCAAACCGAACCGGAACTCGGTCGGGTCGTTGTCGATGAAGTCCTGCGGCCCGTCCATCGTCGTCGCGATCGCCGGGAATCGATCCGGGGTTGCGAGCATCCGCAGCCTGCGGGCGTAGCGTTCGCCGGCCGCGGCGGCCTCGTCCGGGGGCATGTTCAGCATGTTCACGCTGAGTCCGGTCGTGCCGCGGACGAAGATGTTCACCAGCAGCATCGCGGACATCCGGTCGTTGGAGGTCAACGGCGTACCTTCGAACGCCTTCAGGCCGGTCTCCATCCAGACCAGCTGGTTCGGTGAGAGCGGCGGCTCGAACACCGGGACCTGCAGGATCCATGGGTGCTTCTGCAGCGCCGCCTGGAACGCCTCGGCCCACGTGGTTATGCGCTCGCGCCAGTCGGCGGTCTCGCTCACCTCGGGTGGCAGGCCGAACGCCTGGTCGAGCATGACGACGTACAGGTCGTCCTTCGCCTCGACGTACCGGTAGAGCGCCATCGTGGTGACGCCGAGCTCGGCCGCGACCTTGCTCATCGAGACCGCGGTCAGCCCGCCGGCGTCCGCGAGCCTGATCGCCGCTTCGCCGATGTCCTGCACCTGAAACGCAGGCTTCGGCCCCGGCCGGCTCCGCCCCTCGATCCCCCAGAGCTGCTGAAGCACCCGCGGCAGTTCGTCGTCTTCCATGGTCGCCATCCTCTCCCCCTCCGCCGAGCGGAGCGAGGCTTCTTTTTGCTCTTGATCTTATCTGTTTACAGCATAGACAGTCTTGTGTATGGTCTGTGTATGGCGCACACAGTGTGCGGTGTAAACAGATAAATCTTCGGAGGGGCATCATGAGTAAGCCGGAACTCGCGGGACGCAAGGAATGGATCGCGCTCGGCGTGCTCGCGCTGCCGCTGCTGCTGGTCTCGATGGACGTCTCGGTGCTGTACTTCGCGGTCCCGTTCATCAGCGCGGATCTCGGCGTGTCGGCGACCGAGCAGCTGTGGATCTTCGACATCTACGGGTTCGTTCTGGCCGGTCTGCTGATCACCATGGGTTCGCTCGGCGACCGGATCGGGCGACGCCGGCTGCTGATCTTCGGTGCGGTCGGCTTCGGGCTCGCCTCGGTCGCGGCGGCGTACGCGCAGAACCCGGAGCAGCTGATCGCGGCCCGCGCGCTCCTCGGCATCGGCGGGGCGACCCTGATGCCGTCGACCCTGGCGCTGATCCGGAACATGTTCCACGACCCGAAGCAGCGGTCGAAGGCGATCGCGTTCTGGAGCGCGGTGATGATGGGCGGGATCACCCTCGGTCCGGTGCTCGGCGGGTTCCTGCTGGAGCACTTCTGGTGGGGCTCGGTGTTCCTGATCAACACCCCGGCGATGATCCTGCTGCTGGTGCTCGCGCCGGTCCTGCTGCCGGAGTTCAAGACCCCTGCCGGGGGACGGTTCGACTTGCTGGGTTCGGTGTTGTCGCTGGCGGCCGTGCTTCCGGTCATCTGGGGGATCAAGGAGATCGCGGCGAACGGTGCGGCGGTGCTGCCGGTGGTGGCGATCGTGGCCGGGCTGGTGTTCGGGGTGCTGTTCGTCCAGCGGCAGCGGACCGCGGCGTACCCGATGGTCGATCTGTCGATGTTCCGGAACCGGGCGTTCAGCGGGTCGTTGGCTGCCAACACAATCGGGACTTTGGCGCTGGTGGGGAACGCGGTGTTCCTGACCCAGTACCTGCAGCTGGTGCACGGGCTTTCGCCGCTCAAGGCCGCGTTGTGGTCGCTGGCTCCGTCGGTGCTGGTCGGAGGCGCGGCTCCGTTGGCGACCGCGCTGGCTGGGAAGCTGGACCGGGCGTATGTGATCGGTGGAGCGTTCGTGCTCGCGGCTTCCGGGTACGCCGTACTCACCCAGGTGCACGTCGACTCGTCGCTGGCGGTGCCGCTGGCCGGTGCGGGTCTGCTGGCCGCGGGACTGGTGATGGTGATGACTCTGGTCACCGAGGCTGTCGTCGGTTCGGTCGCCCCGGAGCGGGCCGGCTCGGCGTCCGCGGTGATGGAGACCTGCTCGGAGTTCGGCGGGGCGCTGGGCATCGCGATCCTGGGTTCGATCGGCACCGCGGCGTACCGCTCAGACCTTCCGTCGTCCCTCCCCGCCGGTGTCGCCGCCCCCGTCCGCGAGGGCCTCCCGGCCGCCACTGCCGCCGCCACCCACCTCCCCGGTCAGCTCGCCGACACCGTCCTAACCACCGCCCAACGCGCCTTCACCCACAGCATGAACGTGGTCGCCCTCGTAGGCACCCTCCTCCTCCTGGCCACCGCCGTAACCGCCACCCTCACCCTCCGCGGCACCACCCACCCAACCCCCACCCAAACCCCCGACCCCGCCACCGAGGAGCCAGCCCTAACCCCAGCCCTCTAACCCACCCCACCCCACCCCACCCAACCGGCGGCCGGCGTGAACCCTCACCCCGGCCGCCGCCCACGTCAACCACTGCCCCGGCGCGTCAACGACCGCCCCGGCGCGTCAACGACCGCCCCGCGCCTGAGCCGCCGCTCGGCTTCTGGCCACTCCGCCCGGCCGCGGCTGCGCCGCCCCTCGACTACTCAGCCGCCGCCCCGCGCCCGCCGCCTAGCGCCCGCCGCCGCTCCGCGCCTGGTCTTCGCCGCCGGGCGCGGCTGTCTCGATCCCCCCGACCCCTCAGCCGCAGGCTGGGGTTAGCGGGGTGGGTGGCGGGGGTTGGTTCCGCCGGGGCGGCGTTTGAAGAGGTTGCCTCGGGTGCGTTCTTCGGTTGGTTCTTCGGCCCAGGGGGACTGGTTCTGGGTGTCGTCGTCCTCGTCGGGCTGGCCGCTCCACCACCGGCCGGCAGGCGGGTTCGGAGGGCTCGCGGGTTCTGGGCGGCGGTCCGATGGGGGGACTGTTGGTGGCTGATCGCCACGCCATTCGATGGTCGGTTCTTCGCCGGAGTCCGAGCGACGCGCCCGGTTCGCGCGTTGCTCGGCGACGCTTGTGGTGAGGATCGTCCGCGTGGTGCTCTCCGGGCGCGGCCTGTCGTGCGACCCGTCATCGTGTCGATCCCCGGACGGCCGCCTCGACTGCGACCCGGTTCGCGGCCCGCCGAGACCGCCCGGACGCAGCGGTCCGTCGGCGGGGCGAGCCGCCGGGCGCATCCGCAGTACGAGGAAGACCACGACCACCAGCACCCCGGCCAGGAACCCGAACCCGAGCCGCGGGATCAGCGGCAGCACAATTCCGCACCCGCCGCCGATCACCCAGGCCAGCTGCAGCACGGTCTCCGAGCGCGCGAACACCGACGTACGCACGGACTCCGGCACGTCCCGCTGGATCATCGCGTCCAGCGACAGCTTCCCGAGCGAACTGCACAACCCCGCCACCAGCCCGAGCGCGATCAGGATCGGCAGCCCGTACAGAACGGCCACCGCGACCGCGACGATCGCGTCCGCGAGCAGCACCGCCAGCACGACCGCTTCCGGTTTACGTGCCTTGAGCAACGATCCGAGGACGGTGCCGAGACTGTTCCCGATCCCGGCCGCCGCGATCACCGCACCGGCCGCGACCGCGCCCTTCACTCCGCTGATCGGCTGGTCCCGCAACAGGAACGCCAGATACATCGTCAGGAACCCGGACACGAACCGCAGCCCGAGATTGCACCGGATCCCGCGCGACACCGCGGCCGTGATCGCCCGCCGCCGCGCATCGCGTCCCGCCGTACCCGTGACTTCTTCATCCGCGGGGGAGTCGACCGCGCTCGGCAGCCGGATCGCGAGGATCAGCCCGACGATGTACACCAGCGCCGCCCACCGCAGCGACCACTCCGGCCCGATCGCGGCGAACGCAGCGGCGATCCCGGCGCCGATGGTCGCACCGGCGACACCGGCCAGCGAGATGCGCGAGTTGGCCGTGACGAGCGTGATCTGCTTCGGGAGCAGGCGCGGTACGGCGGAGGCGCGCGTGACGCCGTACGCCTTGGATGCGACGAGGCAGCCGAGGGCGGCCGGATACAGCCAGGCGGATCCGTGGCCGGAGATCGAGGACGCGAGACTCCAGACCAGGAACGCACGTACGCCGAGTGTCGCGCCGATCGCCCAGCGCCGACCGTGCCTGAACCGGTCGAGCATCGGGCCGATCAGCGGCGCCATCAACGCGAACGGAGCCATCGTCAGCAGCAGGAACAACGCCACCCGGTCGCGCGCCTGGTCGCTCGGCACGGTGAAGAACACAGTCCCGGCGAGCGACACCGCGAACGCCGTATCGCCGGCCGCGTTGACCGCGCCCAGTTCAATCAGCCGCGAAAGTCCTGACTCACCGGCGCCTTGAGCGCCCGTCAGACCGCGGATCCGTCGGCCGGTCGCACGACCGACCTTCCCGCTGACCTCGGCCGCCTTCTTCGACGCCGACGCGACGCCCTCGGCACCGACCTTGGAGGCATGCCCGACCTTCTTGCTCGCAGACCCCACCCGCCCCCGAGCATCACTGAACCGATCACCCGCCGACTTCCCAGCCTCGCCGCCAGTCTCGCCGCCAGGCGCACCCGAGCGTGCTCCGCCGTTGGTCGGCCCCGGACGTGCGCCGCCGGGCGCGCCGGGGCGTGGTCCGCCGCTCGTCGCCCCGGGGCGCTCTGCTCCGCCGGACCGGCCGGCTTCCCCCGTGTCGCCCCCCATGCCACCACCCGCCCGCTTGTCCGCAGCCGCTCGGTTCGATGCGCGTCCGTCCCTATTCTCCTCCCGGCCTCGGTCCGTGTCGCCGCGCGACCGGCCGGCGGCGTCGCCGTCGCGCCTGCCGCGTCCGGCGTTCGGGTCGTCGGAGTCGGGGGGATGCATGGAACCATCCTGCCTCGCACCGGGGACAGAGCGCAGTCACCGCGCGTGCGAGCGGCCCGGATGCGGTTCGGCGACGGCGGTTCGGCGTACGGGGACAGGCAGGGCCGGCGTACGGGGACAGGCAGGGCCGGCGTACGGCGGCAGGCAGGTCCGGCGTGCTGCGACGGGCGGTTCGGCGTACTGGGAGCGGCGTGCGAGAATGGGCGATTGTGACTCCCGTCAGAACTCCGGAACCGGTCCGTGCCAAGCCCGACGCCGTCTGCGTCGCGGCGGTCGAACCGGCCCGTGAGGCTGCGATCGCCGAGGCCGGCGCCGCGCAGGTCGGTGAGCACCTCGGTCATCTGGTCGAGGGTGAGCGCCTCGTCACGCACTACTTCGCGTCCACGCATCCCGGGTACCGCGGGTGGCGCTGGGCGGTCACCGTCACGCGCGCCTCCCGCGCCAAGACCGTCACGATCAACGAGGTCGTGATGCTGCCGGGAGACGTCGCGATCGTCGCGCCTGAGTGGGTCCCGTGGTCGGATCGGGTGCAGCCCGGGGATCTTCGTCCCGGCGACCTTTTCCCGACCGCTCCCGAGGACCCGCGCCTCGAGCCGGGGTTCACCGACACCGCGGACGCTCCTGAGGACGTTCTCACGGTGGTCGAGGAGCTCGGTCTCGGTCGCGAGCGGGTGCTGTCGCCGTTCGGGCGGGAGGAGGCGGCCGAGCGTTGGTACGCCGGTGACTTCGGGCCGACGTCGCCGATCGCGCAGGCCGTTCCGTACAAGTGCCACTCCTGCGGCTACTGGATCCGCCTCGCCGACAGCCTCGGCCAGGCGTTCGGGGTATGTGCCAACGAGATGGCTCCGGGCGAGGCCCGCGTCGTCGCGTACGACTACGGCTGCGGCGCGCACTCTGACGCCACCATCGACATCCCCGAACCCCCCACCCCCGACCACGCGTTCGACACCACCGGCTACGACAACCTCGAACTCACCGAGCCCGAGGTCGCCGTAACCCCCCGAGCCGCCGAAGAACTCGCCGAAGACTAACGGCAAAGGACACGGCCTAACGGCCGCGACAGTTCTCTTTTAGCCGCCTTCGGCGGGGCTGGTCACGCGTTCGAGCGGGAAAGTCGCCGCCATGCAACTGCGGCGGAGCCTGCTGGCCGCGTTCGCCGGCGTACGACCGGAATCGGACACGACCTAACGGCCGCGACAGTTCTTGTTGCCGCCTTCGGCGGGAGTTGGTCCCGCGCTCGAGCGTAGGGGTTGGCCGCCAAGCAGCTGCGATGGGGGCTGCTGGTCGGGTGCGCCGGCGTGTGCGCTGGATCGGGCACGGGCTAACGACCGCGGCTGGGGTGGGGTCTGGTGGACGCGTTTGCTGGCGGGTGAGGCCAGTCGGGCACGGCCTAGCGGCTGCGACGCCTTCGGTGGGGTTGGGGAATCGCGGTCAGCGGGGGCTGCGGGCTATTTGGAGTAACGTCTCGGCGGCTGGTGGTAGGGGGCGGGTTTTTGGCCAGATGGCTCGGAGTTTGCGGTGGAGGTCGGCTCCGGCTAGGCGGATCTCGACTAGGTGGCCGAGGGCCAGGTCGTCTTCGACTGTGGCGGCGCTCAGGACGGCGGGGCCGATGCTTGCGGCGGCTGCGCTGCGGACGGCGGCGTTGACGTCGAGGACCATCAGGGGGTCTACCGGTTGGAGGCCGGCGCGGGTGAAGACCCGCTCCAGGGTCTCCCGGGTCCCGGAGCCTGGCTCGCGCACGATGAGTGGGGTGGCCGCGAGTTCGGCGAGTTGTACCGGCTGGCGACGTCGTGCCCAGGGATGTGCACGGGTGACTACGACGACGAGCCGGTCGGTGGCGACTGTCCGTGAGCTGAGTCCGTGCGGCACCGCGGGTCCCTCGACGAACCCGATGCTGATCTCGTGGCGTGACGCCAGCGCGGCGACCTGCTCGGAGTTGGTCACCTTCAGGCTGAGCTGTACGCCGGGCGACTGCCGCTGGAGCTCGGCGACCCAGCCCGGCAGGAAGCTCTCGGCCAGCGTCATGCTGGTCGCCACTCGCAGGTCACGCCCGCGCTCGGCACGAAGAGCCGCCGCACCGGCCAGCAGGTTCGCGGCCTCGGCAAGTACCTGTTCGGACCAGTGACACACGGCCTTGCCTTCGGTGGTCAAAGCCGAGCCACGAGTGTCACGCTCGGCAAGTTGTAGCCCGAGCCGGCGTTCCAGCATGCCCAGACGTTTGCTGGCGGCAGGCTGGCTGATCCGCATCCGCTCCGCGGCCTGGCCGAGGCTGCCGAGCTCGGCGACCAGTGTCAGCAGCCGCAGGCTGTCGAGGTCCAGCGAGGTTTCGCTCATAACCATTCATTATGAGGAGTTACTGCATTGGCGGGTACTCCCGTTCGCCGCACCCGGTGATGCTCGGTGGCAAGGCCGACAACGGTCACCGAACGAAGGGAAGCGGACCATGTCGCACCACCTCGACACACCACTCGCCAGGCAGAACGGACAGCTCTACATCGACGACCTCTACGTCTTCTCCGGGGACGACAGCACGGTGTTCGTCATGGACGTCAACTCCACGATCACCGGGGACGACGTCCAGCCGGGGTTCCACCACGAGGCCCGCTACGAATTCAAGGTGCACGTCGACGACGCGGAGTACGAGTCGCTCACCTACCGGATCTCCTTCGGCGAACACGATGCGGCCGGCCGGCAGCCCCTCGCCGTACACGTGCTGACCGGCGACGACGCCCGGGAGGACAGCGTCGACGGAGAGCTCGTCCTCGAGGGGAGGACCGGCGAGCAGGCCGAGGGTGCGGGGCTGCGGGTGTGGGCCGGCCGGATCCACGACTCGTTCTACATCGACCTGTCGCTGCTCTCCCGGGTCAACGCCGCCGTACACGACGGTACGGCGGTTGCCCTGTCCGGATGGCGGCCCGAGGAGGCGCGCAACAGCTTCGCGGGTACCACTGTCGAGTCGATCGTCCTGGAGATCTCACACCAGCACCCGGTGCTTACGCCGGGTACGCGGACCGGTGTGTGGTGCACCACGAAGCTGGCGACCGATGCCGGCGGCTGGCGGCAGATCAACCGGGCCGGCAATCCGATGATGTGGCCGATCTTCTGGCCGGACGACACCCGCTTCACGTACCCGGCCAACACCCGCCACCCGTCGCAGGACTTCACTGCCGACGGCAAGAACCTGGCGGACAGGGTCGCCGCGGTGGTCGCGGCCGGAGGCGCCGCGGGCGACTCGCACGGCTACGGTGAGACGGTCGCCCGCCAACTGCTGCCCGACGTTCTCCCGTACGTCGTCGGCACGCCGGCGAGCTTCGGATTCGCGACCCGCAACGGGCGCGGTCTCGCCGACAACGCCCCGGAGCTCATGCTCTCGATGGTTGCCGGCACCGCCGTACCGTCTGGCCTGGACCCGTCGGCCAACGAAAACCTGCGCCGACCGGCCTTCCCGTACGTCGACCCCGCCTGACTCCCCGCGGCAACAGGAACTGGCTGGGTGTCAGGTTGTAGTGAACCTGAGGTCTGAGATGTCGGACAGGTTGATGCCGTAGCGGGCGTACACCTTGGTGGTGTTCTCGCCGGTGAGGTCGTGTTCGGGGTAGCCGAGGGTCGCGGCGACTTCTACGACGTGTTCGCGAGAGTGGCTCTCGATCTCGAGGTACGGCGGGATGTGGGGCCAGTGGTCCAGCTCGAGCTGGGCGCCGTACAGCTCGAAGCTGGTGCGGCGGTTCTCCTGGTAGGACTTGGGTGCGAAGCCGATCCGGCGGAGCAGTTCGGCCGTGGTCTCGAACGAGTTGACCGCGACCTCGGTCTCCGTCGTACCGTCGATCCCGTCGTGGGCGATCTCCTTTACGGTGAGCGTCACCTCGGTCCCGCTGTCCCGCAGCCGGATCCAGCGTGACTCGTCGCCCACGGCAACGTCGTACACCAACCGCCGCATCACCCGGTCCGCGACCCGACGCCCACCCAGCCCGAGGATCTTCTCCGCGACGAGCGCCGGATCAACGTCCAGCACCTTCGCCTCATACTCGACGGGCAACCCGACTCTCCTCCGGTACGGCTCAGTCCTCCGTTGCCGGGCGGTGGCCGGCTTGGATGGCGGTCCAGCGGCGTTTGCAGTACCAGAGGCCGATCAGGCCCAGGCCGAAGCCGGCGACGGGGACCCAGAGCCACCAGCCGAGGCCGTTGTCCTTCAGGCGGTCGCGGAAGATCAGCAGCACGACGAAGGCGACCGCCCACAGGGCGATGCCGGTGATGACGCTGGGGATGCCGGACAGGTCCAGCGGTTTGACCTCGGCGTGCACCAGCTCCCCGCGGGCCAACTGGCTCGTCGGGTCGGTGCGCTTCTTCGGTCCGTCCTGCTCCTCGCTCACACCCTCACTCTAACCCGCAACGGATTGGTGTAAGTGCTCGCAACTGGCCGGTAGGACCTGGCACGATGCGGGCATGAGCTCGCCCCAGGCCTCGACGGCCCGCTCCGGTTCCGGTCCTCTCGACGCGTACTTCAAGATCAGTGAACGCGGATCCACGCTCGGCCGGGAGATCCGTGGTGGGCTGGTCACGTTCTTCACGATGGCCTACATCGTCGTGCTGAACCCGCTGATCATCGGCACCGTCAAGGACGGCGCCGGCCAGTTCGTCGGCGGCGGCACCGACCCGGCCGCGGCGATCGCGAAGATCGCGGTCGCGACCGCGCTGGTGGCCGGTGTGGTCACGATCCTGATGGGCGTGGTCGCGAACTTCCCGCTCGCGCTCGCCACCGGGCTCGGCCTGAACGCGTTCATCGCGTTCTCGGTCGCGACCAAGATGACCTGGGCCGACGCGATGGGCCTGGTCGTGCTCGAGGGCCTGATCATCCTGATCCTGGTGCTGACCGGGTTCCGCAAGGCGGTCTTCGAGGCGGTCCCGCTCCAGCTGAAGATCGCGATCAGCGTCGGCATCGGCCTGTTCATCGCGTTCATCGGTGTGGTCGACGCTGGCTTCGTACGCCGTCCCGCCGCGCCCACCGGCCCACCGGTCGAACTGGGCGTCGGCGGCACCCTCCGCGGCTGGCCGGTGCTGGTGTTCGTGGTCGGGCTGATTCTGATCGTCACGCTGTACGCCCGGAAGGTGAAGGGCGCGATCCTGATCGGCATCCTGGCCTCGACCGTGCTGGCGATCATCATCGAGGCGATCGCGAACGTCGGTGCCCGGACCGCGGACAACCCCGGCGGCTGGGGCCTGAGCGTGCCGAAGCTGCCGGACCAGTGGTTCACGAAACCGAACCTGGACACGATCGGCGAGTTCAGCCTGTTCGGCTCGTTCGAGAAGATCGGCGCGGTGTCGGCGATCCTGCTGATCTTCACGCTGATGCTGGCCGACTTCTTCGACACCATGGGCACGATGACCGCGATCGGCGCCGAGGCTGGCCTGCTCGACAAGGACGGCATCCCGCCGAACTCGCAGCGCATCCTGATCGTCGACAGCGTCGCGGCCGCGGCCGGCGGCGCGGCGAGCGTCTCCAGCAACACGTCGTACATCGAATCCGCGTCGGGTGTCGGTGAAGGCGCGCGGACCGGTCTGGCGAGCGTGGTGACCGGGATCTGCTTCCTGATCTCGATGGTGGTTGCGCCGCTCGTCACGCTGGTCCCGTACGAGGCCGCGACGCCGGCGCTGATCCTGGTCGGCTTCCTGATGATGACGCAGGTCAAGGGCATCGACTTCGACGACATCGAGGTCGCGTTCCCGGCGTTCCTGACCATCGTCCTGATGCCGTTCACGTACTCGATCTCGGCAGGTATCGGCGCCGGCTTCGTCTTCTACGTCATCCTCAAGTCCGTCCGCGGCAAGGCCCGCCAGGTCCACCCGCTGATGTGGGTGGTCGCCGCCCTGTTCGTCATCTACTTCGCCATCGGCCCGCTCACCGACTGGCTCACCTGAGCGCGCTGATCGAGGTACTCCGCGCGGGTGACGAACAGCTCGCGGAGTTCGGTGGTGAGGCTTTCGAGGAAGTCGGCACGGTACGTCGCATCCGTCAGGAGCGCGATCGAGTAGTACAGGCCGGTGAAGGTTGCGATGCCGACGGCAACCTTCACCAGCGACGAGCTGATCACCACCGGGTGGTTCAGGATCAGCAACGTGTGGGACCACCCGCCGTGGTCGATGCCCCACTGCTGGTAGATGTGGTCGCTGATCGCGAGCATGCCGAAGGCAACGAAGAACAGGCCGACCCCACTGCTGACGACGAGGACCTGCATCCACTGCCGGATCACCAGGCTGAGGCTGAGGTTCATCCGCTGGACCCGGCGCAGTGGCGGCCCGGAGCTGACGTCGCGCTCGATCGCCTCCAGCTCTCGCGGCAGCCGCAGCATCAGAAACAGATTGCTGAGTACGGCGAAGCCGACCGCAAGGAACACGACGAAGGCGACCGGCATGCCCGCGAACACCTGCCACGTGTCCGCGGTGATGAACAGCACCAGCGAGAAGATCAGCAGCAGCGGTAGTGCCCGGACCAGGCTGGCCACGGAGTTCGCCAGCTCACCCGCGAGCCGGCGCAGCCCCCACAGCGTCGTACCGACGAGGCCGTAGCCGACCACGGCGTACACGAGGCCGACGAGCAGCAGGTTGCCGGCGGCAACTCCGAAGAACTGACGCACCTGACCGTCGGAGACCACCGGCAGGCTGGCCGGCAGCAGCACGAAGACCGCCAGCTCGGGGGTTCCGAAGCGTTTCGGCAGCGACCAGAAGGGCCGGCCGCGGAGCCGGTTCAGGACGCCGAACCCGCCGATCAGGAACGCGAGACCGCCGAGCGCGGCGAGCAGGTTCACCCAGAGCGGCCAGTTCAGCGAGATCGCACCGAGCATCTCGGCCAGGAACACCAGCACCAGCAGCGGTGTCGCCCGCGTGAAGATGTCGTGCGTCGGCGAGAAGTCCTCGATGAACAGCGGTAGCCCGGCCTGCCGGAACCGCTGCTCGTACCGCTCCAGCTCGGCGCTCATGAACCGGAACTCTAGCGGGGCCGGGAATACCAGCCACCGGTCACCGGTTTTAGTTAGCAAAGGTAATGAGTTAAGGTAAAGACATGCCCGAAGTCGTAGCCCAGCAGGTGAAGAGTGACGTCGGGCTGGCCAGTGCCCTGCGGTCGTCGACGCTCAGGTTGTCCCGGCAGATCCGGCGTCAGCGTGAGCCCGGTCACGACCTCACCGCGAACCAGCTCAGCGTGCTCGGCGCGCTGTCCAAGCACGAGTCGATGACGATCGGCGAGCTGGCCTCCCACGAGCAGGTGAAGCCGCCGTCGATGACGCGGATCGTGACGAACATGGAGGAGGCGGGTCTGGTGATCCGCCGCCCGCACCCGACCGACAAGCGCCAGATCGTCGTCGAGCTGACCGACCGCGCCGATGAGCTGATCCTGGCGAACCGCCGGCGCCGCGACGAATGGCTGCAGACCAAGCTGAAGCAATTGACCCCCGAGGAGCGCGACATCCTGCGCAAGGCAGCACCTGTTCTCGAACGCCTGGCGGCCCAGTGAGCCCGACCTTCCGCGCGTTCAAAGTCCGTAACTTCCGTCTCTACGCCACCGGCGCGATCGTCTCGAACGTCGGCACCTGGATGCAGCGTGTCGCCCAGGACTGGCTGGTCCTGGAGCTGACCCACTCCGGTACGGCGCTCGGTATCGTCACCGGACTCCAGTTCCTGCCTGCCCTCTTGCTCGGCCCGTACGCCGGTCTGGTCGCCGACCGCTTCCCGAAGCGGACCGTGCTGACCGTCACCCAGATCGCGATGGCCAGCGTCGCCCTGACGCTCGGTGGCCTCACGATCGGCGGCGTCGTACAGACCTGGCATGTGTACCTGCTCGCCCTGCTGTTCGGTGTCGGTACTGCGTTCGACGCCCCGACCCGGCAGTCCTTCGTCGTCGAGATGGTCGGCCGCGACGAGCTGTCCAACGCCGTCGGGCTGAACTCGGCCTCGTTCAACGCCGCCCGGCTGCTCGGCCCGGCGCTGGCCGGTCTGCTGATCAACTGGATCGGCACCGGTCCGGTGATCCTGGTCAACGGCTTCACGTACGCCGCGGTGATCCTCTCGCTGCGGCTGATGCGCGTCTCCGAGCTGCACACCCCGAAGCCCGCGGGCCGCGAGAAGGGCATGATCCGGGACGGCATGCGCTACCTGTGGCGCCGGCCGGACCTGATGATGGTCCTGGTCGCGGTGTTCTTCGCCGGCACGTTCGGCCTGAACTTCCAGCTGACCTCGGCGCTGATGGCAACGAGTGTGTTCCACAAGGGCGCGGGGGAGTACGGCATCCTCGGCTCGGTGCTCGCGATCGGCTCGCTGGCCGGTGCGTTGCTCGCCGCACGCCGGGTCCGGATCCGGGCCCGCCTGGTGATCGGCGCCGCGCTGGCGTTCGGTATCGCCGAGATCGTCAGCGCCCTGATGCCGACGTACCTGACCTTCGCGCTGGTGCTGCCGATCGTCGGTCTGGCCTCGCTGACCATGCTGACCTCGGCGAACGCGACCATGCAGCTGAGCATCGAGCCGACGATGCGCGGCCGGGTGATGGCGCTGTACATGACGGTCCTGATGGGTGGTACGCCGATCGGGTCGCCGTTCATCGGCTGGATCGGGCAGGTGTTCGGCGCGCGGTACTCGCTGATCGTCGGCGGTGGACTGACCGTGCTCGGGACCGTCGCCTCGGTGCTGTACTTCTCCCGCCGACGCGGTCTCGCGATCCGGCCGCGGTTGCTGCCGCGCCCGCATCTCGAGGTGCTGCCGCAGACCGAGCTGCTCGGCGACAAGGCAGTCCTCGAGACCGTCCCGCTCGACGACGAGCCCGTGGCGCTCAAGGACGAGCCCGGCGCGAAGCAGGACGTCGGACCGAGAGTCGCTTAGGGCCGGATCCGGGTCAGCAGGCGGGCGGCGAAGAACAGGGCGTCGACGTCGGCGCCGGCCTCGATCAGCATCGCCGCCGGGTCGTGCTTCGGCTTCGGGCGCTCGTCCGGCGTACCGGCCGTGGCGATCCGGAGGAAGCCGCGGGCGCCGAATCGCCCAGGGGTCGGCGACCACTCGACGTCGATGATGTCGACCAGCGGCACCGACCACTGCGCGCCGAGCGCTTTCTTCCTCCGGCCCGCGGACCGTTTGTAGTCGAACGTGAGCCGCCCGTTCGCCACCGACAGCGTCGCGTCCCGGCCCGTGAGCCGGTCCGGCGCGACCGGCGGTGCGAGCAACCAACGCGCGGACGTCGTCGCCGGTACGTCGCGGCGGACGAGGGTACTGCGGATGTCGCGGGCGATCTGCTCCGCGAGCGCGGGGTCGACCTCCGGGAAGTCGTACAGATCCATCACGACCTGACCGCCGGTCACTGACTGCAGCGGGTCGGCGCCGTCGCGCAGGATGAGCTTGAGACCGGCCTCGCTGACCTCGACCGCGTTCAGGGCCTCGACCGGCAGGATCCGTTCGCCCAGGCGGGTCCGCAACGAGCTGGTCAGCGCATCGAGTCCGGCTTGCGTTCCGTCGTACCGGAGGCGAAGGATCCCGATGCCGTCCCAGACGACCGTGCCGTTCGTGCTTTTCAGCTCACCGCTTCCCACCCTCCCCATCTTCCCTCCTGAGCGGGTCCACCGCAGGTTCTTGCGTGTAAGCGGCACAATGAGGTGTGACCCATTACGACCTGGTAGTCATTGGGACAGGATCCGGCAACACGATCGTGAACAAGCGGTTCGCGGACCGGAAGGTCGCGATCGTCGAGCGCGGTACCTTCGGCGGCACCTGCCTCAACGTCGGTTGTATCCCGACCAAGATGTTCGTGCACGCCGCCGACGTGGCCGCGACCCCGTCGGAGAGCTCACGGTACGGCGTCGACGAGCAACTGCTCGACGTCCGCTGGCCCGACGTCCGGGACCGGATCTTCGGCCGGATCGACCCGATCGCGGCGGGCGGCTCGGAGTACCGGCACCACAGCCCGGACAACGCCAACGTCACCGTGTACGACGGGACCGGCCGGTTCACCGGGTTCAAGGAGCTGACCGTCGACAACAAGGACGGGTCGACGAGCGTGTTCAGCGCCGACCAGTTCGTGCTCGCCACCGGCAGCCGGCCGATCGTGCCGCCGATCCCGGGGCTCGAGGAGACCGGCTTCCACACCTCGAACACGATCATGCGGCTCGACGAGCTGCCGCGCCGGCTGGCGATCATCGGCAGCGGGTTCGTCGCGGCCGAGTTCGCGCACGTGTTCGCGTCGTTCGGGGTCGAGGTGACGATCATCGCCCGCTCGAACGTGCTGCTCCGGCACGAGGACGGCGAGCTCGCCTCGGCGTACACGAAGATCGCCCAGGAGCTGTACGACGTACGCCTGAACCACGAGACCGTCCGGGTGGCACGCCATGAGGACGGCTCGATCGCGCTCAAGATGCTGCACCCGGCCGGGGTCGACACCCTGGTCGTCGACGAGCTCCTGGTCGCGGTCGGCCGGGAACCGAACTCCGACCTGCTGAACCTGGACGCCACCGGTGTCGAGATCGACAGCGAGGCACGCGTAGTCGTCGACAAGTACCAGCAGACCACCGTCGACGGCATCTACGCGCTCGGTGATGTGACCACCCCGCACCAGCTGAAGCACGTCGCGAACCACGAGGCCCGGGTGGTCAAGCACAACCTGCTCAACCCGGACGACCGGGTCGAGTCCGACCACCGCTTCGTACCGCACGCGGTCTTCAGCGCGCCGCAGATCGCCTCCGTCGGCCTGACCGAGGAGCAGGCGAAGGAGCGCGGGATCCCTTATGTGAAAGCGGTTCAGCGGTACGCCGATATCGCGTACGGCTGGGCGATGGAGGACACGACCGGGTTCGCGAAGATCCTGGCCGACCCGAAGACCGGTCAGATCATCGGCGCGCACATCATGGGACCGCAGGCGCCGACCGTGATCCAGCCGATCATCCAGGCGATGAGTTTCGGCCTGGACGCGTACTCGATGGCGCGTCAGCAGTACTGGATCCATCCGGCGATGCCCGAACTGATCGAGAACGCGTTGCTGCAGCTGGATCTACACCCGGAAGGCTGAGATCACGTCGGCGACCGTGTCGAGCGTCTCGAGGTCGGGCAGGCTGATCATCACCTCGGCCACCCCCGCCTCGGACAGCTCGCGGAACCGACCGATCTGATCGTCCACGGTGCCGGCGTTCACCATCGCGGCATACCGCGCCGGGTTCACGTTCCGCGGGCGCAGCTTCTGCACGAGCTCGTCCAGCTGCCGGGAGTCCTTACCCACAAGGGTTGTCGACAGGTGGGTCAACTCGACGGGGCGATCGCCGAGGTGACCGGCAGCCTTCCGGACCGCGGCGGCGTCCCCGAAGACGTTCACGGCATCGGCGTACCGCGCCGCCAGCCTGAGCGTCCGCGGCCCACTCCCGCCGACCAGCACGGGCAGGTGTTCCTGCAGCGGCCGCGGGTAGCACGTGGTGTCCGGTACGTCGAGAACCTTGCCGTGGAACGGTTTGTTGCCTGGTCCCCACAAAACCGGGAGTAACTGCAACGCGTCCTCGAGCAAGGCGTACCGTTCACTCACCGGCGGGAACGACCATCCGTAGGCCTTGTGCTCGGCCTCGAACCACGCGAGCCCGACGCCGCACACCGCCCGCCCACCAGTCAACACGTCGAGCGTCGCCGCGATCTTCCCGAGGTGGGCGACGTTCCGGTACGTGATCCCCGAGACCAACGTGCCGAGGCGTACGCGGGTGGTGCAGGCGGCCAGATACCCCAGCGTCGTCCAACTCTCCAGGAAGTCGTCCCACGCCCGCCCGACCTGCGGGATCTGCCGGAAATGATCCATCACATAGATCGAGTCGAACCCCACCGCCTCAGCCTTCGAAGCCACCTCCCGCACCCAAGCCGCCAGCCCCGCCCGACCACCTGGATGCGTGTAGCTGCTCAGCTGCAACCCGAACCTCAGCCCGCTCGGCTTCTCCACCTGACGCACGGCCGCCGCGCCCGCGTCCACAAACGCCTCAGGGACCACCCGAACAGCCGTCGGTTGTAGAACCTGGTCGTACCCCTCGTCCGGCAACTCCTTCTTCACCGCCGTCCACGACCGCAACTGCGAGGTCAGCACATCAGCCGGGATCCGCTTGGCCGACCGCTCCCGATTCCGCCGCCGGCATTCCTCGGCCGGCGTATCGAACCCCACCGCCACACAGGCCATCCCGACCTCACGCGCCAGCCGCAGCCACTCCACCCGCCGTTCCTTGTCCAGCCCCAGCGTGTCGATCACAGTCGTCAACTGCCGCCCGATTCGTTGCCGCACCACCACATCCAGCAACGCGAACGCATCCGCACTGGCCGCAATATCGTCTTCCCCGGCCCCGACCAACGCCCGCAACCGATCACTCGACACGACCAGCTCCGGCGCGAACAGCTCCGCCGCCCACGTCGACTTCCCCGACGCCCCTGGCCCCACCAGGATCACCACACACGGCGACGGCAGTTTGAGTTCCACACAAAGCAGTTTCCACCACCGATAGCATTTCGGGATGCGATTGTTCGTGGCCGTGGTGCCGCCCATCGAAGTTGTGGAGGATCTGAGCGAGTTCGTCGAGCCGCGGCGAGAGCATCCGGATGACGACATCCGGTGGGCCTCGGAGCAGCACTGGCACATCACGCTGGCGTTCCTCGGCGACGTACCGGACTGGAAGAACGAGGAGCTCGAGGAGCGGCTGGAGGCGGTCGCGCAACGGCAGAAGCCGTTCGAGTTGCAGCTGACCGGCGCGGGCGCGTTCCCCGGCGTACCGGATGCGCGGGTGCTGTACGCCGGAGTACGCGACGACACCGAATCGCTGAAGCACCTGTCGATGACCACGCGGTCGGCGGCGAGTCGGGCCGGCGTCACCGTCGAGGGCCGTAAGTTCACCCCGCATGTGACCCTGGCAAGGTTGCGGCGACCGATCGACGTGACCAGGTGGGTCAGGGTTTTCGACACCTACGACGGTCCGGTCTGGACCGCGGGTAGCCTGCAGTTGATTCAATCCCGGCTCGGTGAGGGTCCGGGGCAAAGTGCGGCGTACGACACAGTAGGCGAATGGGACTTCTTAGGTTAACCTCAGCAAGGTTAGCCGTACCTAATGCTCTGGAAGTGTCGCCGCCATGCTCGCGAACTATCTGATCGGACTCCGTGAGGGACTCGAGGCTTCGCTGGTTGTCAGCATCCTCGCCACGTTCCTGGTCAAATCGGGGCATCGCGATCGCCTGAAACTGGTCTGGATCGGTGTCGCGACGGCGCTCGGTGTCGCGGCCGTCGCCTGGGGCCTGCTCCAGTTCGTCACCTCGCTGACCGCGAAGTCGTTCACCACCCAGGAGACCGTCGGCGGGGTGATGTCGATCCTCGCGGTCGGCTTCGTCACCTGGATGATCTTCTGGATGCGCAAGGCGTCCCGCAGTATCGCCAAGGAACTGCGCGAGCGGATGGGGCAGGCGCTCGAGGTCGGGTCCCGCGCCGTCGTCATCCTCGCGTTCCTGGCGGTGTTCCGGGAGAGCATCGAGACCGCGTTCATCGTGTACGCGTCGGCCGCCACCGCGACCACCGCCGTACCGCTGATCGGGGTGCTGCTCGGCCTCGGTACGTCGGTGCTGCTGGGGGTCGCGATCTACAAGGGCGCGGTGAAGATCAACCTGGCCGTGTTCTTCAAGTGGACCGGCGCGGTGCTGATCCTGGTCGCGGCCGGCATCTTCGCGTACGGGTTCCACGACCTGCAGGAGGCGGGCATCCTGCCCGGCCTGGACCATCTCGCGTTCGACATCTCGCACGTGATCCCGCCGGACAGCTGGTACGGCGTACTGCTCAAGGGCATCTTCAACTTCAACCCGACCCCCACCGTGCTCGAGGCAACCGCGTGGGTCGTCTATCTGGTCCCGGTGATGGTGCTCTACTTCCGTCCGGTGAAGAGCTCCACGCCGCCCGCCGTACCGGCGGCCAAGACCGCCGGCGAAGCGGCCTGATCCACCCCTCACATCCCCGCTCAGGAGAACCATGTCCAGCTCATTGCCCCGTCGGGCCGCCGTCCTCGGCGTCGTCATCGGTATCGGCGCGCTGACCGCGTGCGCGAAGGACACGCCCGCGGCCAAGGACGACGGCACCGGCCCCGTCTCGGTGAAGGCGTCCGACTCGGGCTGTGACCTCAGCCGCCGCGACGTGAAGTCCGGCACCAGCACGTTCTCGGTGTCGAACGGCGGCAGCAAGGTCACCGAGTTCTACGTGTACGCCGATGGCGACCGGGTGATGGGCGAGGTCGAGAACATCGGCCCGGGCCTGAAGCGGGATCTGATCGTCGAGCTGCCGACCGGCAAGTACCAGGCGGTCTGCAAGCCGGGCATGGTCGGCGACGGCATCCGTGGCGACCTGACCGTCAGCGGTGACGCGCCCGCGCAGGTCGACACCGACACCGAGCTCAAGCAGGCGACCGAGAGCTACCAGCGGTACGTGAACTCGCAGGCGGTCGCGCTGGAGCAGAAGACCACCGAGTTCGTGACCGCGGTGAAGGCCGGCGACGTCGCGAAGGCGAAGGCGCTGTTCCCGGTGTCGCGGACGTACTGGGAGCGGATCGAGCCAGTCGCGGAGTCGTTCGGCGACCTCGACCCGAAGATCGACGCCCGGGTCAACGACGTCGAGCCGGGGACCGAGTGGACCGGGTACCACCGGATCGAGCAGGCGCTGTGGGTCTCCAACAGCACCAAGGGCATGGACAAGTACGCCGACCAGTTGCTGACCGACGTGAAGACGGTGGTGGCGAAGGCCAAGGTCGTGAAGCTGACTCCGCTGCAGCTGGCCAACGGCGCGAAGGAACTGCTCGACGAGGTCGCGACCGGCAAGGTCACCGGCGAGGAGGACCGCTACTCGCACACCGACCTGTGGGACTTCCAGGCGAACGTCGAAGGGTCGCAAGCCGCGGTCCAGGCACTCCGTCCCGCGCTGCAGTCGCGTGACGCGGCGCTGGTGACGCAGCTGGACACGAACTTCAAGGCGGTCTTCGCGTCCCTCGACAAGTACCGCGACGGCGACGGCTTCAAGCCGTACACCGCATCCGAGGCGGAGAAGAAGGCCCTCGGCGCCGTGGTCGACGGCCTGGCCGAACCGGTCAGCAAGGTAGCAGGAGCAATCGCACAGAAATGACCGACGAACCCACACCCCCAACCGAGAACCCGCGACGGGGTTTCTCGCGGCGCGGACTGTTCGGCGCCGCCGGTGCCGCGGTGGCAACCGGGGTCGCCGGTTATGCGGTGCGCTCGGCGGTCTCCACCCAGCCGTCGCAGGCTGCTGACGCCAACGGACCGGTTGAGTTTCACGGGCCGCACCAGGCCGGCATCACCACGCCGGTTCAGGATCGGCTGCACTTCGCCGCGTTTGATGTGACGACGACCAGCCGCGACGAGCTGATCGGGCTGCTGAAGGAATGGACCGCCGCAGCCGCCCTCCTGACAGCCGGCCGCGACATCGGCCAGTACGGCGCGGTGAACGGGCCGGACGAGGCCCCGCCCGAGGACACCGGCGAAGCAGTCGGCCTGCCACCCGCACGGCTGACGATCACCGTCGGCTTCGGCCCGACCCTGTTCGACAAGCGCTTCGGCCTGGCCGCGAAACGCCCGAAGGCCTTGGTCGACCTGCCGCACTTCATCGGCGACGACCTCGACCCCAACCGCTCGTACGGCGACATCGCCGTACAGGCCTGCTCCGACGACCCCCAGGTCGCCGTACACGCCATCCGCAACCTGGCCCGGATCGGCTTCGGACGCGTCGCCGTACGGTATTCCCAGCTCGGCTTCGGCCGTACGTCGTCCACGTCCCGCGCCCAGTCGACGCCGCGGAACCTGTTCGGCTTCAAGGACGGCACCAACAACCTGAAGCTCGAGGACGCCGACAAGCTCGAGCAGCAGCTCTGGGTCCAGCCCGAGGACGGCCCCGACTGGATGGTCGGCGGCTCCTACCTGGTCTCGCGCCGGATCCGGATGAACATCGAGATCTGGGACCGCACCTCGCTCGGCGAACAAGAAGGCATCATCGGCCGCGGCAAAGGCACCGGCGCGCCACTCGGCAAGGCCGACGAGTTCGACACCATCGACTTCAACGCCAAACAGGCGGACGGCCAGCCGAAGATCCCGGCCGACTCACACGTCCGCCTGGCCCACCCCACCTTCAACAAAGGCGCCGAACTACTCCGCCGCGGCTACAACTTCGTCGACGGCTCCGACGGCCTCGGCCGCCTGGACGCCGGCCTCTTCTTCCTCGCCTACCAACGCGACCCCCGCAAACAGTTCATCCCCATCCAGAACCAACTGGCCAAGAACGACACGATGAACGAATACATCCACCACGTAGGCTCCGGCATCTTCGCCTGCCCGCCGGGGGTAACCCCCGGCGGGTACTGGGGCGAAAAACTCTTCGTCTGACTACTTCACCGCGCCGGCGGTGACGCCGGCGACGAAGTGGCGTTGGGCGAGGAGGAAGCCGATTACTACTGGGATGCTGACCACCAGGGCGGCGGCCATGATCTGGTTCCAGTAGATGTTGGTTTGGGTGGAGTACTGGCGTAGGCCGACGGACAGCGTGCGGTTCGCCTCAGTCGTCATGACCGAGGCGAACAGGACCTCGCCCCACGCGGTCATGAACGAGTAGATCGCGACCGCGATCACGCCGGGCCGAGCAGCAGGCAGTACGACGCGCCACAGGGCGCCCATCGGTCCGCAGCCGTCGACCAGGGCGGCCTCGTCGAGCTCGCGCGGGATGCTGTCGAAGTACCCGGCGAGCATCCAGATCGAGAACGGCAGGCTGAACGTCAGGTACGTGATGATCAAGCCGAGCCGCGTCCCGACCAGCTGCAGCCCGAACGAGTTGTTGATGTTCACGAAGATCAGGAACAACGGCAGCAGGAACAGCACACCCGGGAACATCTGCGTCGACAACACGGTCGTCGTGAACGCCGTCCGCCCGCGGAACCGGAACCGCGACACCGCGAACGCCGCCAGGATCGCGATCGCCACCGAGAACACCGTCGCCGACACGGACACGATCGTGCTGTTCACGAAGTACCGGGCCAGCGGCACCGTCTTCCACATGTCCACGAACGGCGCCAGCGTCAGGTTCGACGGCCACCAGCTGAACGCGCCCTGCACGTCCTTCAGCGGCTTCAGCGACGACGTGATCATCACGTACAGCGGGACGAGGACGAACAGGCCGAGCACGGTCAGCACGACACCGCGGTAGATCTTGAACCCCTGGGTCTCACGCACGACGCGACCTCCTTCCGGTGACGAGCAGATACGCGCCGGTGACGATCATCAAGAAGATCAGCAGCAGCACGGACATCGCCGCACCGGTGCCGAAGTTCCAGGTCAGGAACGACGCGTTGTAGATGTGGAACGTGATCAGGTCACCGGCCGGCGGCTGCGCCGTACCGAACAGCACGTACGGCGTGTTGAAGTCGCTGAACGTCCACAGGAAAAGGACGAGTACGAGCACCAGGTTGACCGGTCGCAGCGACGGCAGCGTGATGTTGCGCCACTGCCGGAGGTTGCCCGCGCCGTCCACCGACGCGGCCTCGTACAGGTCGCCCGGGATGCTCTGCAGGCCGGCCATCAGCGTGAGGAACGCGAACGTCCACAGCTTCCAGGTCGCGACCGTGATCAGCGAGACCAGCGCGTTGCTGCCGATCAGCCAGAACGTCCGGCCGTCGCTCAGGTGCAGCTGGTTCAGCACGTGGTTCACGGCGCCGGTGTCGCGCTGGAGCATGAAGTTCCAGGTCAGGATCCCGGCGTACGCCGGAAGCGCGTACGGCACCAGGAAGAAGGTCCGGATGATGCCGCGACCGCGGAACGGCGGCTGCAGCGCGACCGCGGCGGCCATGCCGAGCACCCAGGACAGCGCGACCGTGATCAGCGAGAACGCGACGGTGACGCCGAACGACTTCAGCAGGCCCTCACCGACCGCGTTATTGAAGTCCAGTGCGACCTTGTAGTTGTTGAGCCCGGCGCTGGGCGCGGCGGACCAGTTCGCGATGAAGAACTTGGTCAGCTTGATGAAACTCATCCAGATGCCGACCACCATCGGGATGATGTGGATCAGCAGTTCGGCCAGGACGGCCGGTGCCAGCAGCAGATACGGCAGCCACCGGTTCAGGCCGGGACGGTGTTCGGGGCTGCGCTTGGTCTTCTTCTTCGCAGGCTTCGCGGCGGCCGGCGTCGCTTCCTGTGTGGCGACGGACATCGACTGGTCGCCTCCTGTCTGTCGGATCGGTGGTGGGGGCTGACGCGGGCAGTGGCCCGGACGGGTCGTCCGGGCCACTGAGCGCGGGTCAGCTACCTGCGGCCACCTGATCCTGGGCGGTCTTCAGCGCCGCCTTCACGTCGTCGGCCGTGACCGTTCCGCCGGTCGCGATCTTGGCGAACATCGAGTTCATCGCCTTGCCGACGGTGCTCTCGAACTGGTCCTCGGCCGGCACCAGCGGCAGCGGCTTGGACTTGGTGTTGTAGACGTCCTGGAACGTCGCCGCCTCGGCCGCGTCGGTGGTGAACACCGGCTTCGCGTCCTTCAGCACCGGCAGCGAGGAGAACGGCTTGCCCAGCGTGGTCTGCGTGGTCGCGTCCGTCATGTACTTGACGAACTTCAGCGCCGCGTCCTTGTGCTTGGTGTTCTTGAACACCGACAGGTTGATACCGGCCACGTGGCTGGCGACCTGCTCGGCGCCCGACGGAGCCGGGAACGGTACGACGCCGTACTCGCCGGCCTTCATGCCGTTGGCAACGATCGAGGAGTCGGCGTTGTTCTGGTTGATGACCATCGCGACCTTCTTGGTGGCGAAGTCGTTCACCGACTTGGTGCCGTTGTCGTACTGCGCGTTCGACGGGTTCGCGACCTTGTCCTTCTGCATCAGGTCGAGGTACCGCAGGACGCCCTGCACGTTGCCGTCACCGGTGAAGGTCGGCTTGCCGTCGGCGTCGAACCAGTCGGCCTTGTTCTGCGCGGCGTTGATGAACGCGAAGTGCACGTTCTCGGTGTAGCTGCCGGCCGCGAGCGCCATCCCCCACTGCTTCTTGGCGGGGACGGTCAGCTTCTGCGCGTCGGTGACCATCTCTTCCCAGGTCTTCGGCGGCTGCAGGCCGGCCGCGGCGAACATCGCCTTGTTGTAGTACAGGCCGTAGGCCAGACCGTAGAGCGGGACCGAGGTCGGGTCGGTGCCTTCCTTGCCGCCGGTCGCCAGAGCCGTCGGCACGAACTTGTCCTTCCCGCCGATGGCGCCCATCGCGTCGCCGTCGAACGGCAGGAACGCGTCGGTCGCCTGCAGCGAGGCCGCCCAGGTGTTGCCGATGTTGACCACGTCCGGCGCCTGGCCGGAGGTGATCGCGGTCTGGATCCGCGTCTGCAGATCGTTCCAGCCGATCACCTCGAGGTTGACCTTGATGCCGGTGTCCTGGGTGAACTTCTGCAGGACCGGGGTCAGCACCTCCTTGTCGTTGTCCAGGCTGGTGCCCTGGTTGCTGGCCCAGTAGGTCAGCGTCTGGTCACCACCAGAACCGCCGCCGGAGGAATCGTTCTTGTCGCCACCACCGCACGCGGCGAGGCTGATTCCCATGGCGGTCGCCGCCACCGCGGCTACAAACGAACGCAGTCTCACGTCGGACTCCCTCGTCCCGTCGAGCCTCCACAGAGCTGCGAAGGCGGATCGGCCCCATACTGACCTAACCGGTTAAGTTTCGAAACCCTAACCGGTTCAGTTCCGGGGTCTTCGTTACGACCTCGTGACTGATCCAACCTCTCGTGTGCCCACGGCAAACGCAATCCAACACCCTCCGAATCCGAATGAATTCACAGAGTCTTGAAAGTGCTCAGAAAGGTGCCGGTCCGCTCGAATCGCGGGGGCGCAGCTCGCCCGCGGGTGCTTCCTCGTGAATTTCGTTATCGCCGGTGACGATTCGCAGGAGCAGATCGGCGGCCGCGCGCCCGCGTTCCATCGTTTTCTGGTCGACCGCGGTGATGCCGGGGCGGGCGAGTTCGCACAGCGGCGAGTCGTCCCAGGCGAGAATCGAGACCTCGGCCGGCACCGCCGTACCGAGGTCCAGCGCGACCCGCAGCGCCGCGACCGCCATCAAGTCGTTCCCGAGCACGATCGCGCTCGGCGGGTTCGGATCGGTCAGCAACTGACGGGTGAGTTCGGCGCCGTCGTCGTACCGGTAGCTGCCCTCGATATGCCGTACGGCGACCCCGCGCGCGGCGGCCTGTTCCTGCAGGATCTTCACCCGCAACCGCTCGTGGACGAACGTGAACGGCCCGCTGATATGCGCGACGTTCCGGTGTCCGAGCTCGACCAGATGATCGAGCAGCAGCCCGACCGTCTCCTCGGGCGAGCTGATCAACCGCCCGACCGAGTCGTCCGGCGCGTTCGAACTCACCACCACACACGGCACCCCGAGTTCCTTCAGCAGCGGGATTCTCGGGTCGTCGTCGTGCTCGTCGAACAGGATGAACCCGTCGACCCGCCCCTGCCGCGACCATCGCCGCAGTACGTCGAGATCCTCGCCGTGCTCGCCCGTGAGCCGGAGCAGCAGCGACGAATCGACCTCGTTCAGGTACTGCTCGATGCCGACCAGCGTCCGCATGTAGAACGCTTCGGTCGAGATCAGCGCCGGGTCGCGAGCGATCACGATCCCGATCGTCCGCGTCCGGCTGGCCGACAGCGCGACCGCGGCGGAGTTCGGGTGGAAGCCCAGCTCCTCGGCCAGATCGAGCACCCGCTGCCGGGTCTCCTCGCTGACTCCGGCCCGCCCGTTCAGCGCGTAGGAGACCGACGCCTTCGAGATGTGCAGCCGCCGCGCGAGATCGCTGATCGTGACCCGATGACTGCGGCGCGTGCCGCCCTGCGGGCCGTCGTCGCCGACCTCACCGCCGTCGGTCACAGATCCGCTCGTCGTCATCGCCTGGCTCCCCGCACAGACGGGAGGTTAGCAGCGGCATTTCGGGGCTGGCGGGGCTGCGGTGTTTTGGATAGCGTTTTCCCATGCTGCCGAATGAGCCGTTGCGACTCGATTTCCTGCCGTGGGAGTACAAGCGAACGGCCTCCGACGCCGACCGCGAACGCCAGGCCGAACGGCAGGCGCGGCTCGGCGGGTCGGTCCGGCTCGCCGCCGACGTGTACGTCGCGGAGTCGGCCGCGGTGTACTGCGACGAACTGACGATGGGGGAGCGCTCGTACGTCGCCGCGCACGCCTACGTCACCGGCAACATCACGCTCGGATCCGACTCCACGATCAACCCGTTCTCCGCCGTCCGCGGCAACGTGACGATCGGCGACGGCGTACGGATCGGCGCCCACACGTCGCTGCTCGCCTTCAACCACGGCACGGCTCCCGGTCAGCCGATCTTCAAGCAACCTCACACCGCCCTCGGCATCACGATCGGCGACGACGTCTGGATCGGCTCCAACGTGACGATCCTCGACGGCGTCACCGTCGGCCCGCACACCATCATCGGCGCCGGCGCGGTCGTCACCAAGAACATCCCGGCCAACTCGGTCGCCGCCGGCAACCCCGCCCGCGTCCTCCGCTCGCGAACAGGATCCTCCATGTCAGGTGACCTCCGCACCCAACTGACCGCCTTCGCCGCCAAAGCGCGTGCGCAGGTCGACGACGTGCTCGCTCGCTCTTGGGACGGTGAGCGTTTCGTCGACCGTCCCGACCTCGGCCACGAGCCGGCGGTTCGCCCATGGTGCGACGCGATCGAGATCGCCGACCTGCTGGTACGCCGAACTCCGGCCGGCCACACCCGTGACGACCTGGTCCGCCGTCTCCGTCACCGGCAGGATCCGAAGACCGGACTGGTCGCACCAGGAGACCTGTCGGACGCCGGGCTGGACCTGCCGGACGACAGCAAACTCTCTGTCCTGGAAGGGCCGGCCGGCTATCACGTGCTGTGTGTCGGCTACGCGCTCCAGGTCCTCGACAGCAGCTTCGAGCACCCGATCGACACGGCCTTCGGTTTTGCCGATCTGGACAATTTGCCCTGGGCAAGGAAAGCCTGGTCGGCCGGAGCTGGTATCGATCACCTCGGCACCGCGATCGCCCGGAATCTCCACGACCACAACGAATCCGGCCCGCTCGAAGCCCTGATGGGCTGGCTCGTAACGAGGGTCGACCCAACGACCGGCGCTTGGGGTCACCAGCACCCCGACGACGGCTGGCTGCAGGTCGTCAACGGTTTCTACCGTCTGACCCGCGGCACCTACGCCCAGTTCGGCCTCCCGCTGCCGTACCCCGAACAAGCTGTCGCCACCGTCTTTGCCCACAGCAACGACCGTCGGATGTTCACCGGCGACAACTACAACTCCTGCAACGTACTCGACGTCATCCACCCGCTGTGGCTGGCCCGCAAGCAGACGACGTACGGCGAGCAGGAGGGTCGCCGCTGGGCCGAGGAACAACTGCGCGCGATCCTCCCGCGCTGGGTCGACGGCGCAGGCTTCGCGTTCGCTCCCGACGGCACCGACGACCGCGCGATCCCCGGCCTGCAAGGCACCGAGATGTGGCTGGCCATCATCTGGCTGCTGTCCGACTACCTCGGCCTGTCCGACGCCCTCGGCTACCGCCCCCGCGGCGTCCACCGCCCGGAACCCCTGATCAATCTGCACTAATCGGTCTGGACCGCTGCTGGGCCATCATGGATCCGAGGGATACCGCCGGGGGAGAGGTGGCCGGATCATGCATGAACTGCGTCAGGTTTTGAAGGGTCGGCTGGTGACGCCCGACGACCCGGACTGGGAGCAGGTGCGGCGGGGGTGGAACCTGTCCGTCGACCAGCAGCCTGCGGCCGTCGTGGAGGCGAGTGGGCCGAACGACATCGAGTTCACGATCGCGTACGCCGGTGCACGCGGACTGAAGGTGGCTGCGCAAGCAGGTGGGCACGGTGCGACTCGTGCGCTCGACGGGACGATCGTGGTGCGGACCTCCGCGCTGGATGACATCTCGGTCGACTCGCAGGCCCGCATCGCTCGGCTGGGTGCCGGAGTGCGCTGGGGGACTGTGCAGGCCGCGCTCGACGGCACCGGCTCACCGGACTGCCTGGAACGAGCAGCAACATCTCGGTGGCCGGCTTCTGCACGAGTGGTGGGTTCTCGTGGTTCTCGCGGCCGTACGGGAGCGGTGCGGGCAGTCTGCGGGCTGCGGAGATCGTCGACGGTTCCGGGATCTGCCGATGGATCGACGACTCGGTTGACGCGGACCTGATGTGGGCGCTGCGTGGGGGCGGCGGGAACTTCGGTGTGGTGACGTCGGTCGAGGTGGAGCTGCATCCGGCTCCGGAGATCACCGGTGGGCGGCTGATGTTCCCGATCGAGCAGTCCGAGGCGGTGCTGACGGCGTACGCGAAGGCGACGCAGGAGGCGCCGGAGCAGGTGACGTTGTGGGCGTACCTGATCCACTACCCGCACTCGCCGACGCTGCCGGACGCAGTACGCGGGAAGTCGTTCTGCATGGTCGACGCGATCACGCCGTACGAGCCAGCCGCGCTTGAAGGAGTGCTTTCCACTATCCGCGCGGCTGGATCACCTGTTGCTGACTCGTTCACTCCGCTGTCGCCGAGTGGGGTTGCGGAGATAAATGCGGTGCCGGCGCCGCCGCAGGCGCTGTCACTGATCACCAGCACGTTCGACGAGCTCACGCCGGAGCTGATCGGCACACTGCTCGAGTACGCCGGTCAGCCGTCGCTGATCTTCCAGGTGCAGATCCGCCACCTGCGGGCGAGTGGTGAGGTTGGTCACCCCGGCGTGGCGGCGGCTGACCCGGCAGCGCAGTACATGGTGCTGGCGGTGTCGATCGTGCCGGTGCCGGAGTTGCAGGAGTCAGCGGAGACCGCATTGCGCGCGCTGAAGGAGACTCTGGCGCCCTGGCACGCCGATGAGCTGCCGCCGACCGGTCTGTCCGCGTGGGAGTCGCTGCAGGACTCCATCAGCGAGCCCGACCTGGCCAGACTCCGTGAGATCAAGCAGCGGGTCGACCCACTCGGTGTGCTGGTCGGCAACTACCCACTGGTGTGAACGACCCGGACGGGGGTCCACTAGCCTGAGCAAGTGGACCCCCGGACCCGTCGACTCATCACCTCTGTCGTGCTGGTAGCGCTCGTCGCGATCGTCGTGATCGCAGCGATCATCCGTTGACGGTTGCGGAGTCCAGGACGACGTACGGCTGGTTGGACAGGTCGGCGGCCAGACCGGGGTAGAGCGCCTGCCCACCGGACCGGTGCTGCACGCTGAAGAAGTACATCAGCGGGTACGTCGACGCCGTGTAGTCACCGTCGATCGTGCCGGACAAGGTCTGCCCGGACAGCTCCATCGGGACCTGCTGCCAGGGCTTCGACTGGTCCACGTGCCGGTAGTGCAGTGTTGCGCCGATCACGTCCGGGTCCACGACGTCCAGCGACAGCGTGACCGGTCTGCCCCGATCGAAGCTCTCCGGCACCGTGTGTTCCACGCCGGGCGCAGCTGGCCGGACTGGTGCCGCGAGCAACGCGGCAGCCGGCTCCGTGCCTGCTGCCTCCCGTAGCTCCTCGTTGAGGGCAGCCAGATCGACGTCCATGTCCGGGACTCGATCGGCCCAGTGGCCGTGTTCGGAGGTCTCGATCCCGAAGCGCAGATCCCGTTGGTAGACACCCTCGACGAGGACCGGGATCTCGGCGTACGCGTCCCGCGCGGCCCGGTAATGCCGTAGGGCTGACTGCAGCGAAGCGACGTCCTCGGTGGTGCGGAAGATCGAGTAGTCGACCGCCGCCCGGAACTTGCCGGCGAAGAACCGGCCCAGCCTGACCAGGATCTCCAGATCGATCAGTACCCGGCGGACTTGTGCGTCCGATTGGTCCGCGGTCTGGCGGACACGGGCCAGGGCCTGCTGTCCGTCGTCGACCAGTCGCTCGATCCACGCGGCCACCTCGAGCGGCGTGTACTTCGCTGACACCGAGCGGCTCGCCACCGCCGCGACGTACTCGTCGATGGCGTAGAACGTCGTCGGGTCGAACGGGCTGACGCCGCCCCAGTTCGCCGGCGGATCGGTGTCGCCGGCGTAGTGCGGCGATTCGACCCGCGACGAGATCGGGAGGTTGAGGTACGCCTCGGGCCAGTAGCCGTTGTTCGATCCGCCGACGCCGTGGACCACGGTCACCAGCGGGAGGATCCGGCTGAGCGGGCTAAGGGCGTCCTCGACGTGCGCCGCGGCCTCGCCGTACGTCGACCTCAGGTGGCGGCGCCACGTCTCGGGCTCGGCATCGGGGTTGTAGAGGAGCCGGCCCCACAACAGGTAGCCGTAGCGGTACTTGGTCCACTCCCGGTTGTCAGACAACCTGAGGTCCTCGCGGACGTACGGGTCGCGCTTGCCCACCTCGCCGCTGCCCTTGCGTCCCTTGAAGAACAGGGGTTCGCACAGGTCGACGCCGCGGGATCCGCCGAACGTCGACAGTCGCCCGTACCCGGCCGCGATCGCGGGATCGCCCCAGGCCAGCAGCTTCTGGGTTCCCGGCCAGACCCGGAATATCAGGTCGACGGTCCGGTCTTCGCGCAGGAAGTCGCCGTACCCGTAGCGGGTGAACCGGCGGGAGAACTCGGTGATGCCCTTCAGTTCGTGGCCGGGCGGGATCGGCTTGGCCGCCTCCTTCGCCCGGATCGAGGCCTGGTGGTACGGCAGCCCGACGTGCTCGGCCCAGTACTTCGCCGACAGCACCGGCGAGAGGTTCGGTAGGTCGACGGCGTCGAGCAGGGCCTGGTCGACGCCCTTGGCATGCATGTCGATCTCCAGTGGCCGCCCGACCGAGTTCGCGCCTTCGAACACCGCCCGCCAGAAGATCTCGTGCTGATGGTCGGCGATACCGCCCTCGTAGTGCACCCGGAACGTCAGCCCGTCGATGTCTGGGCATTCCGTGAGCAGCTTGGCGATACCGGCCTTGCAGTACTCCGCATGGGTGTCCGGACTTATCCCGGTGATCGGGTAGCGGTGCACCGAGTCCCGGCCGTAGTCGTACGCGTGGTTCCACAGACCGAGCTGGAACTTCAGCCCGCGGCGCTTGCTCTCGGCCGCGATGAAGCGCAGCGTGTCCAGGTTGCGCTTCTGCTCGTCCGCGCCGACGCCCTCGGCCTGTACGTCGTACCCGTCCACGTCGAACAGGAACGGGTACACGAAGCACAGGTAGTTGTCGGTCGCGCCGTGCCGATCGGCGCCGTAGTTGTACTGCATCCCGAGCGCCAGGTGGAACCGGTTGAACCGGGCCGCGGCCAGCCAGGTCAGGTACTCGGTCCAGAACTGCTGGTCGTGGAACCAGGGCGTGTCCTCGTCCACGCTGGAGAACGACCGCACCACACCCCGGACGGGTACGGCGGGCTGCTCGGCGTAGGACGTCGTACCGGCGAGATCCTCGCCCGCGGCGACGCGGTCCGCCAGCTCGAGTACGCCGCAGCGCAGGCCGGTCTCGTCGTTGCTGACGACAACGATCTCGTCGCCGTCACGGACTACGGCGTACGACTCGGGAACGTCTGCGAGGTCCGGGGCGGGCACCTCGTCGGGGGTGGCCAGCCGGACCGGTACGTCGGCTATGCCTTTCTCCGCCAGGGCTCGGACGAGCTGCTCCATCGCCCAGGTCGCGGTGCGGCCGGTGGTGACGGGGTTCATAGGGGTCTCCAATCACTTGCCGTCGAGGGTCTTGCCGGCGTCGGCCATGAACTTCGGCACGCCTTGCTTGATCGAGATCTTGTTGAACGCGATGTCCTGGCTGACCTTCAGCAACAGGTCGCCGACCGCGGTCGATGCAGCCGGGGAGGCCTGCGGCGGGGCGGACGAGTTCTTCAGTGCCAGGTCGGTGTAGGCCAGCACCTGCTTCTCGCTCGCGGACAGGTCGCTGCCCTTCAACAGCACGTCCCGGCCGGCGGCCGAGGCAGGCGGGCCGCTGATCAGCCGCAAGGTCTTCGCGGCATCCGCGCCGTTCGCGAACCAGTTGATGAATGCGGCGGCGTCGTCCTGGCGCTGGCTCTTCGCGTTCAGCGACAGGAAGCTGCTCGGTGCCGGGAAGGTCCCGCACTTGCCGCTCTTCGTGTGCCGTGGTGGCAGGGTGATGTCGATGGTGTGGTCGGTCAGGTCCTGGAATCCGCCCTTGAGGTTGGGCGTCTGGATGTGCGCGAGCGCCGCCTGTTTCTTGACCAGCGGGCTGTTCGGCCAGTCGCCGTACACGGCCTGCGCCGCGATGTCGGCGGGGATCGTGCCGCCGCTGGCCCGCAGCGCGGCCCAGTACTCGAACCACTCGGTCAGCGACGCATCGGTGAACGCGAGCGAGCCGTCCTTATAGAGGTCCTCGCCCTTACCGCGCAGGAAGATCTGCAACGACGCCGTGTCTCCACTGGGGTCCTCCGCGCCGTAGACCTTCTTGCCGGACTTCTGCCGGATCTGGTTGGCCAGGGTCGCGTAGTCGGACCACGTCCATGTCTCCTGCGGGTGCTCCAGCCCGAGCTGATCGAGCACGGTCACGTCGTACCCGATGCTGTAGGTGCTCATCGCGACCGGGATGCCGAACTGCTCGCCCTTCAACTGGCCCTGGATCAGCAGGTTGTGGTCGATCGGCTTCGTGTCGATGGTGTCTGGGATGTACTTCTGCAGTGACTGCAGCGCTCCGGCCGCGCCGTACTGGCCGATCCGCGGAGCGTCGATGTTGATCACGTCCGGGGCGTTGCCGCCGGCCATCTGGGTGGCGAGCTTGTCCCAGTACTCCGCGGTCGCGGTGCCCTCGAAGACCATCTTCACGTTCTGATGGCTGGCGGTGTACTGGTCCGCGAGCTTGCTGCGCAGGCCGAGCTTGGTCGGGTCCCCGTAGCTCGAGAACCGGACCGAGTTCTTCGCCTCCTTCGCCGCCGGGTCGAGGTTGCAGGCCGAGAGCAGAGGTGCGAGTACGCCGGCCGCGAGTCCGGCCTGCAGGAAGCGCCGCCGGTTGAGCTGTGTGGTCATGACTGGGGTCCTTTCGGGCTAGCCCTTCAGGCCGGTCGTGGCGATGCCCTCGACGATCCGGCGCTGGGCGAGAAGGAAGACGATGAAGGTCGGCACCAGCGACAGCACCGACATGGCCAGCAGTTGTCCGTACGACGAGTCGCCGGTCGCGTCGACGAACCGCCGCAGCGCGACCGGCACGGTCTCACTGCTCGGGTAGGACAGGTAGATCAGCTGGGAGAAGAAGTCGTTGTACGTCCAGATGAAGGTGAAGATCATCGTGGTGATCAGCACCGGTCCGGTCAGCGGCAGGATGATCCGGCTGAAGATGCGGACCTTGCCGCAGCCGTCGATCATCGCCGCCTCGTCCAGCGTCCGCGGGATCGTGCGGATGAACTGGACCATCAAGAAGATGAAGAACGCGTCGGTGGCCAGGAACTTCGGCACCACCAGCGGCAGATAGGTGTTCACCCAGCCGAGGTGGAAGAACAGCACGTACTGCGGGATCAGCAGCGCGTGCGCCGGCAGCATGATCGAGCCGAGCATGATCGCGAAGAACACCTTCTTGCCGCGGAACTCCAGCCGGGCGAACGCGTACGCCGTCAGCGTGCAGGCGATCACGTTGCCGGCCACCGCGAGCACCGCGATCAGCATCGAGTTGAGGTAGAACCGGGTGAACGTCGGATCGGTCGCGGTCCAGCCGGCGATGTAGTTGCGCGGGTCGAACGAACTCGGGAACGGGTTGAGCTGCGAGAAGATGTCGGACTCGTCCTTGAAGGACCCGCCGACCATCCAGAGCAGCGGATAGACCATCACCAGGGTGCCGGCGATCAGCGCGAGATGGGTCAGCCACCTGCGGGTACGACGCCGGGCTGCGGGAGCGTGCTGGAGTGTCGTCATCAGCGGTCCTCGTAGTAGACCCAGCGACGGGCGAGCCCGAAGTTGATCAGCGTGAAGATCGCGATGATCAGCAGCAGCACCCACGCCATCGCGGAGGCGTAGCCCATGTTCAGGTTCGTGAATCCCTGCTGGTACAGGTAAAGCGTGTAGAACAACGTGGAGTCGGACGGGCCGCCGCTGCCGCCGCTCACGACGTACGCCGGGGTGAAGGCCTGGAAGGCCTGGATGATCTGCAGCACGACGTTGAAGAAGATGATCGGTGTCAGCAGCGGCACGGTGACCGACCAGAACCGTCGCCAGGCGTTCGCGCCGTCGACCGACGCGGCGTCGTACAGCTCCTGCGGTATCTGCTTGAGCCCGGCCAGGAAGATCACCATCGGCGAGCCGAACTGCCAGATGTTCAGTAGGACCAGCGTGTAGAGAGCCGTGTCGGGGTTGGAGATCCAGCTACGCCCGCCGACGCCGAAGAACGCGAGGAAGGCGTTGAGTACGCCGTCGTTGTCGAACAGCTGACCCCAGATCACGGCGATCGCGACGCTGCCGCCGAGCAGCGACGGGATGTAGTAGATCGAGCGGTACAAGGCCATCCCGCGCATCGGCCGGTTCAGCATGACCGCGACCGCGAGCGCGAATCCCAGCTGCAGCGGGACGGTGAGGGCGACGTAGATGAAGGTGACCTTCAACGACTGCAGGTAGCGCGGGTCGTCGGTGAACATCTTCACGTAGTTGCCGAAGCCGTTCCAGGCGGGCGCCTGCAGCAGATTGAACTTCGTGAACGACAGATACAGGGATCCGAGCAGGGGTGCGGCGGTCAGCAGCAGCAGTCCCGCGAACCAGGGGAGCAGGAAGAGATAGGCGACCCGGTCCGTGCGCCGGGCAGGTCTGGGACGGGTTGCCGGGGGAGGGATCTCAGCTGTCGGTTCGCGGCCTGCCGGAGCAGAGATCTCGGTGCTCGTGCTCATGGTGGCCTCCTCTCAGGAGTCCTTCTTCACCGATGTAGAAACTGGCCGGAAAATCGGCCGAAGCCTTCGGGGGCGGTCTGTGAAGGTCTTCGGCCGGTCTGTGGGCAGCACCAACGGGTACCACTTAGTGGAAGTGGCATTCCGCTACGCGAGAGATTAGGTCGCTGTGCGTTGAAGCGCAATAGCTCAGTGGATTCGTATTCACACGTCTCAAACGCTCTGCTGCTGTGCTGGATCCGAGGCAGCGGTAACGTCCCGCCAATGACGAACAGCACCGCCGCGCGGTCGTCGTACCTGATGCGGGCCGGATTGGTCCGCAACGTGCGGTCCGGGGAGCACCTGACCACGTTCGTGGTGTCGGGGGTGGCGACCGTCCTGGTGACCCGGCTGATCCTCAGCCTCAGCGGCTACCCGCAGATCGGCGGCAAGGGTCTGCACATCGCACACGTGCTGCCCGGCGGTCTGCTGATGCTGATCGCGATCTCACTGCTGCTCGGGTACGTCGGACCCGTCGTCCGGCCGGCCGCCGCGACGGTCGGCGGGATCGGGTTCGGGCTGTTCATCGACGAGGTGGGGAAGTTCGTCACCTCGGACAACAACTACTTCTACAAGCCGACCGCGGCGATCGTGTACGTCGTCTTCGTGCTGATCGTGCTCGGGTTCCGGTTCCTCAGCACGCGGCGGCCGATCGACCCGCGGGAGGAGCTGGCCAACGTCATCGACCACGCCGTCGAGGGTGTGGCCGGTGGCCTCTCCCGTCGCCGCCGTGCGGAGGCGGCGGCGTTGCTGCGCGCCGTACCCCAGGCGGTGCAGGGGCGGCGCGAGACCAGGGAGCTGCTCGCCGCCTGCCCTGCTGACGAGGTCGAGCTGGCCGCTCCGATCGACGCGGGCTGGCAGGCGCTGCAGCGTGGGCTCGAGCGGCTGGCCACCCACCCGAAGGCTCCGCGGGTGGCTGTCGCCGTACTGGCTCTGCAGGTTGTCGGTGCGCTGTTGATCGCGATCGTGGTCGGCGACGGGCTCAACCACCTTCCTGTGTTGGGGGTGACCGTAGGAAGCTTGCTGTCAGCAACGTTCACGGTGCGGGGCGCGCTGGCGCTGCGGAAGGGCAACCGGGTCCGGGCGGTGCGGCTGTTCGAGCTGGCCGTCCTGGTGTCGTTGCTGATGACACAGGTCTTCCAGTTCGCTGCCACCCAGTTCGCGGCTGCCGGTGGGATGCTGCTGGACCTGGTGATGCTCGGTCTGCTGCGGGCGGAGCGGGACCGGATGCAGCGCGAGCTGGCGAGCGCTACGAAGACTAAGGCGCTGCGACTGCCACCCGATCCGGATCAGCCACCGTTCCCGGAGGACCCGTCGGATCCTGTGTAGCCTTCCAGTTCTCGTGCCGGCCGATCAGCACCGGGGACATGGTCGCGATCAGATAGATCGCGCCGCCCGCGAGTACGGCAGGCGCAAAGCCGACGGCTGCGATGGCCACGCCGGCGACCACACCACCGAGCGGTACGCCGGTCCAGCAGGCGGCATTCGACAGCGAGTTGACTCGGCCGAGCAGGTGGCGCGGGATCCGTTCGGCCCGGATCGCGCCGAGCACGGGGTTGATGAAGCCAGCTCCGATACCGCCTACGGCGTACACCGCCATCAGCACCCAGATCGGTGCGCCTGCCGCCAGAGCGATGAAGCGGGGTGCGCCGGCGATGAGGAAGGCGACGGTGAAGACCAGCTTGCGCGGGATGCGGTCGCCGATTGCCGAAGCCAGTAAGGCGAATGCGGTCGCGGTCACTCCGAACGCGGTGAGGATCAGGCTGGTGTGTCCGGGGCCGTAGCCGTGTGTCTTGATCCAGACCGGTAGCAGGACCGTGCTGGTCGCGGCGTCGAGCAGATTGGTCACGGCGATCATCGTGACGAGGGGGAGCAGTAGCTTGTCGGAGCGGAGGAAGTGCCAGCCCACGAGGAGCCGTTGTCCGTAGCCCTGCTCGGGTTCGTTGGTGATCTCCGGCTTGGCGAGCTTGGGGATCCAGCGGGCAATGAGTAGGGCGCACACGCCGAACGATGCGGCGTCGATCCAGAGTGCGTTGACCGCTCCGACCAGGGTGATGAGTCCGCCGGCCAGTGCGTACGCGAAGAAGCCGGCCAGGCGTTCCGTCGTACTCTCCAGGCCTGTCACTCGCTCCAGGGGTACGCGGGCTGCTCGGGCGATGTCCGGGATCAGGGTCTCTTTGGCGGAGTCGCCCGGGCCGCGGAAGGCGCCGGCGATGGCGACCAGCACGAGGAGCGTGGGGAAGTGCAGTAGGCCGAGTGTGTGGAGGAGCGGGACGAGGCCGACAATCGCAGTACTTGCTGTGTCCGCGACCACGCTGATCCGGCGTGCGCCGACCTTGTCGATCAGCGGGCCGCCGACGGCCTTCACGATGACCAGCGGGGTCATCTCGGCCATGGCGACCAGACCGGTCTTGACCGGCGAGCCGGTGGTGATCAGTACGAACCAGGGGATTGCGATGGCGCTCACCCGGGTGCCACAGATCGACACCACGTTCGCTACCAGGAACGCGATCAGCGGGGCGCGGTTTCCTTTGTCGCTCATCTGCCTCACCGCCCTCTGCCCTACTGCCGCGTCTCGCGCGGGAAGGCCTGGATCTGGACCGTCACCTGTTCGGCGCCCTCCGGCAGGGGAGCGGTCAGGTCGGGTGTCTTGTACTTCTCCAGCACCGCCATGACCTCGTGCATCATCGCGTCGAGCTGGTCGGCCCGCAGGTGGAAGAAGTAGTCGGAGAGCACGCTGGCGTCACGCCAGTCCTCGGGCATCGTCTGCATCGCGTCGATGTAGCCGAACATGTTCTCGGCGTACGTCTGGCCGACGCCGTGCAGGAAGCCCAGCGCGAGCTCGGGCTCCTGCTCGAGCAGCTCGGCCTTGTTGAACTCTGTGCCTTGGTGGGCGGACCTCCACCAGCGGTCGCGGGCGTTGCCGCGGGTGTCGTCCTCGACCACCAGGCCGGCGTCGGCCAGCTGGCGGAGGTGGTAGCTGGTCGCGCCGGTGTTCACGCCGAGCCGACCGGCCAGGGTGGTGGCGGTCTGGGGGCCGTACACCCGGAGCAGGCCGACGATCCGGTTCCGCATCGGGTGGGCGAGGGCGCGCACCAGGTGGCGGTCCAGCCGGACTGTGCGGCCCGGCTCGGGAGTGGCTGGGGTGGCGCTCGCGGGGGTGGTCTCGTCGCTCATGGTGTTGAGCATAGGACTGCAAAGACTCTTTGCAAAGAGATTTTGCAAAGAAGTTCTGCGGTTGGTTGTCCACAGGTTGCGGATCGGGGCGTCGGGGTGGGCCGGATCGCGGCATCTTCTCTGTCGACCACGCATCCACCGTGAATGGAGAGAACCAGCAATGATGCGCGTGACGCTCGAGGACGCCGACTACTGCGACGTCCCCGCCGACCTGATGACGTTCGACGACGGGGCGGTGGTGTTCTGGCGCGAGGGCGAGGAAGTCGGCCGCCACCGCCAGGCCCGGATCCGCTCCCTCGAACTGCTCAACGTCCGCTCGATGACCCGCAAGATCGAGCGCGCCCGCAAGAACCACCCGAAGGCCTTCAGCCAGTGGTCCCCCGAAGACGAGCAGACCCTGATCGAGATGTTCCACAACGGCGCCACCAAGGACGAACTCGTCACCACCCTCGGCCGCCAGGAAGGCGGCATAGCCACCCGCCTCCGCTCCCTAGGCCTCCTCACCGACGACCAAAAACTCGAATAACCCAACCCCCCAGACGCCCGCAAAAGGCCGCCGCCTCCTACCGACCGTCCCTCGTCACGATCAGGTGCTCGGGGCAACCGAGGCGGCGACTGGTCTTTTTGGCCGCCTTCGGCGGCGCGCGAACTGTGTAATGGTGTGCTGCCTGCTCCGGCCGGACTGCAGACGGGAGATCACGCAAAGGCCGCCGCCTCCTACCTGCCGTCCCTCGTCACGATCAGGTTCTCGGGGCAACCGAGGCGGCGACTGTTCTTTTGGCCGCCTTCGGCGGCGCGTGGACTGTGGTGATGCGTGCTCTCCGCTCGTGCCGGACTGCGGGCAGGGGGACTGCGCAAAGGCCGCCGCCTCAGGTGTTGCGGGCTGCGTTGTCCAGGGCGGAGCTCTGCGCGCGTGAATCGAGCGAAGGTCGTCGCGGCGGACTCTTACCGAGCAGTCTCCGGCTCGCTCGCCTAACAGGCGGGCGCTTACCGGAGCAGTCTCCGGCTCGCGGCCGGTCAGACGGCGACGATCTCGACGAATTCCTGGACTGCGCGGAAGTCCTTCGGGTTTCGGGTGTAGAGGGCGGCCTCGTGGGTGGCTGCTGTGGCCGCGATTAGCAGGTCGAAGGCGCGGGCGCGGGGCTGCGCTCCCGCTGCCGCGACCGCCGCTGCGAAGGAGCCGTATGTGCGGGCCACGGCGTCAGTCACGGGTAGTGCCTCAAAAGCACGTTCAATACCGGCGAGGCGGCGCAGTCGGGCGGCGCGGATCTCCGGCGACTTCGCGACCAGCACGCCGAAGTGCAACTCGGCGAGACTGACGGTGCTGATCGCGAACTCCGCATCGACAGGCTCCTCCAGGCCCTTGATCAGGACACTGGTGTCGAGCAATGCCCTCATTCCGTCGGCTCCCAGGGGTCGACGAGGTCTTGGTCGATCAGGTCGCGATCGGTCTCCCAGTCATCGTCGGCGCGCCGACTCAGGACGTCTGCGATCTCGTCGTAATGCCGCCAATGGTCGCGTTCGGGCGGGCCGAGCACAGCCGCGGGGCGGCCGGAGACGGTGATCACCAAGTGCTCGCCGGCTTCGGCTCGGCGGACGAGATCGCTTGCGTGCTGCCGCAGCTCACGAAGTCCCAAGGCGTCCATGGATCCAAGGTAGCACATGTGCTACATGACCGACCGTCGTGAACAAGCCACAACTGCGTCGGGGGTGCGGAGGAAATGTACACGGAGTTGGGCGGCGGCGACGGTGGGTTTGCGAGGCCCTTTTGAGATCGGGGGTGGGGGTCGGAGACAATGGCGCGATGCAACCAGTGGTGCGGTCGGGCGAGCCGGCGCGGGCGGCGGAGGCCGGGGCGCTGGGCGTGGTTCGTGCTGCCTTGCTGGATCAGAGCGGTTTGGTGCGGGCGGTCGCGTCCGGGCGGCGGCGTGGGGGCGAGGCGCCGGCGTACCAGCGGGTCGAGGTGCGGTATGTCGATCTGAAGGGGCAGCGGCACCTGCAGATCACCGAGTTCGACGAGCGCCAGGCCCACACGCGGAACATCGCGGGAGCCGAGCCGGACGTCGCGGGAGCCGAGCCGGCCGTCGGGGGAGCCGAGCCGGCCGTCGGGGGAGCCGAGCCGGCCGTCGGGGGAGCCGAGCCGGCCGTCGGGGGAGCCGAGCCGGCCGTCGGGGGAGCCGAGCCGGCCGTCGGGGGAGCCGAGCCGGCCGTCGCGGCCACCGAGCTGGAGAAGGTGGTCGACGGGCTTCTCGAGTTGCCGTACGGGTCGTGGCATGTGGAGACGACGAGCGAGACGCTGCGGTTGCGGTACACCAAGAAGGGCAAGGAGTTGCTGCACCGGCAGGACGACAGCCGGGAGCAGGAGACCGGGCACGACCGGGTGAAGCAGCGGATGCTCGATCCGGCCGCGCCGTTCCTGATCGAGCTCGGTATCAGCGACCACCTGGGCCGGGTCAAGCCGTCGCGGCAGGCGAAGTACAAGCAGATCGAGGAGTTCTGCAAGCTGCTCGCGCCCGCCCTCGACGAGGCGATCTCGGCCGGCCGGATCGCGAAGGACCGGCCGCTGCAGGTGGTCGACCTCGGCTGCGGGAACGCGTACCTCACGCTGGCGGCGTACCACCTGCTGTCCGCGGCCGGCCACGACGTACGGATGACAGGCATCGACCACAACCCGGCGGCCCGGAAACGGAACGCCCGCGTGGTCGAGGCGCTCGGCTGGCAGGACCACCTGCGGTTCGTCGACGCGACCATCCAGGCGGCGGAGCTCGACGTACGACCGGACGTCGTACTGGCGCTGCACGCCTGCGACACCGCGACCGACGACGCGCTCGCGCGGGCGGTCGGCTGGGAGGCTCCGCTGGTGCTCGCGGCCCCATGTTGTCATCACGACATCCAAAAGCAGCTCAAGAGCGTCACACCACCGGCGCCTTATGCGCTGATGACGCGATATGGCATCGTTCGTGAGCGGTTTGCCGACGTCCTGACGGATTCGTTGCGGGCGGCGGTGCTCCGACAGTTCGGTTACCGGGTGGAGGTCGTGCAGTTCGTGGACAGTCAGCACACGCCGCGCAATCTGCTGCTCCGCGCTGCGCGGACCGGCGCGAAGCCGACCGCCGAGCTCCAGGCCGAGTACGACGCCCTGGTCGCCGAATGGCAGGTCAACCCGCGCCTCGCCCAGCTCCTGTTGCCTGCCGCCGAGGTGGGCTTGTGACACGACTTCGGACTGCGTTCGCGCTGGTCGGCGCGACGCTCGTCACTCTGGCGGGTGTGGCACTTCCCACAACAGCCTCGGCGACGGTGGAGACGGACCCGACCCCGGCGGCTCCGAAGAAGCTGTTCACGATCCGCGACGACCGGATCAAGGAGTCCTCCGGTCTGGCGAAGAGCGTGAAGCACCCCGGCACCTACTACACCGTGAACGACTCCGGCGACACCGGCCGGGTGTTCGCGATCGACGCGACCACCGGCAAGGTGGAGGCGGTACTGCGGTTCGGCGCGAAGGTGACCGATGTCGAGGCGCTCGGCGTGGACCGGGACGGCACGATCTACATCGCGGACATCGGCGACAACAAGGCCGACCGGGAGCAGATCGAGATCTACACGATCCCGGAGCCGGAGACGCTGGAGGACGCCGACGTCAAGTACCACCAGTTCGACTTCAAGTACCCGGACGGCGCGCACGACGCCGAGACGCTGCTGATCGAGCCGGGAACCAGCCAGCTGTACATCGTGACGAAGGAGCTGAAGGGCACCGGCGCGATCTACGCCGCCCCGCCGGCCCCGACCCGCCAGGGCACCAACGACCTCTCGAAGCTGGCGCCGGCCCCTTCCGGCATCATCACCGACGGCACGTTCATGCCGGACGGACAGCGCGTGGTCCTCCGGACATACACCGACGTGGCAACGGTTGCCTGGGGCGACACTCCCACCGCGATCGCCCGCGGCGCCGCAGTCCTCGGCCAAGGTGAGACCGTCGCGGTCGGCCCGACCGACAACACCGTCCTCGTCGGCAGCGAAGGCGCCAACTCAGCCATCTATCAGCTGACTGCCCCCGCCAAGGCAGTCGCATCCACCCCGCCGTCCGCCAGCGCCACGCCCAAACCGGCGACGGCGTCAGACTCCAACAACGCCGACTCCGGCAAGAACCACAACCTCCGCTGGATCATCATCGGCGCCAGCTTGTTCGCCCTGATCATCACGATCGTCACGTTCCCGCCGGGCCGCCGCGAACGCCGCGACCGCCAGGCCGAGAACGATCGCCTGACCGGCCAAGGCCCGCCGACCGGCCACCGCCGCGCCTGATCGACAGCTCAATCCGGAAGCTGTACGTCCGGATCCAGGCCTAGCATCGGGTCCATGGAGCACGAGTTCAGCGGCGAGGTCATCGAGTGGCGCGGTCCCGCGCCGTACTACTTCGTTCCCGTGCCGGACGAGGATGCTGCCGCGCTGAAGGCGGCCGCGTCGGCCGCCGGCCACCACAGCTGGGGGATGCTCCCGATCCGCGCTCGCCTCGGGAGCACGGAGTGGAAGACCTCGCTGTGGTCGAAGGACGGCGGGTACGTGGTGCCGCTGAAGGACGGAGTGCGTAAGCCCCACGGCCTGGATGCAGGCGACACCGTGGACCTTCAGCTCACGTTCGAGGCCCCGGCTCGCAAGCAGCCGCAGCGGAAGGCGGCTCCGGCCAAGCGCGTTCTTGTTCCGCGTACCGCGGGTTCACGGGAGCCGGTCACCGATGAGCAGCTCACGATCGTCCCGGCGAACGAGGCGTTGTGGGAGGACGTGCAGGCGGTCTTCGGCGCCGGCGATCCCGGCCGGTGCTGGTGTCAGCGCTTCCGGATGCTGCCCAAGGAGTCCTGGGACTCCGAAGGTCCCGAAGAGCTCGCCGCCCGTCTCCGAGATCAGACGGCCTGCGGCCAGCTGGCGGGCGGGAAGCACGCCGGCGGAAGCCCGCAAGCTCCGGAGACCAGCGGCCTGGTCGCCTACCTCGACGGAGAGCCCGTCGGGTGGTGCGCTGTCGCGCCGCGGGCGGACCACCCGAGGCTGGTGCGCGACTTCCGCGTCCCCTGGCTCGGCCGCAACGAGGACAGGACCGACCCCACGGTCTGGGCCGTCACCTGCTTCGTCACCCGCGCCGGCTTCCGGCGCCGAGGCATCGGCCGCGCTCTCGCCCGCGCCACGGTCCCGTTCGCGCGCAAAGCCGGAGCCCACGCCATCGAGGGCTACCCCGACCTCGTCGACGGCGGCTCCGTCGGCACCCTCGCCATGTTCACCGATGCGGGCTTCGCCGAGGTCAATCGCCCCGGCAACCGACGAGCGGTCCTCCGCATCAACTTCTGATCCAACGAAACAGCCGCCGCACCCCGAGCAAGGGGCGCGGCGGCTGCAGGCGGTGCTACTTGAGGTTCTCGACCACGTAGTCGATGGCCTGGGTCAGCTTCTCGACGTCGTCCGAGTCGACCGCGGGGAACATCGCGACGCGGAGCTGGTTGCGGCCCAGCTTGCGGTACGGCTCGGTGTCGACGATGCCATTGGCGCGGAGGACCTTCGCGACCGCGGCCGCGTCGATCGCGTCGTCGAGGTCGATGGTGCCGACGACGAGGGAGCGGGCGTCGGGGTCGGTGACGTACGGCGTCGCGTACTCCGACTTCTCGGCCCAGGTGTACAGCCGGTTGCTCGAGTCCGTCGTACGGGCGACGCTCCACTTGAGACCGCCCTGGTTGTTGATCCAGTCGGTCTGCTCGGCCATCAGGAACAGCGTGGCCAGCGACGGCGTGTTGTACGTCTGGTTCTTGCTCGAGTTGTCGACCGCGGTCGCGAGGTCCAGGAACGCCGGGATCCAGCGGCCGGTCGCGGCGATCTCCTCGACCCGGGCGAGTGCCGCCGGGCTCATCAGCGCGATCCACAGGCCGCCGTCGGACGCGAAGCCCTTCTGCGGCGCGAAGTAGTACACGTCGGCCTCGTTCACGTCGACCGGCAGACCGGCCGCACCCGACGTCGCGTCGATCGCGACCAGTGCGCCCTCGTCGGCCCCTTCGACGCGCTTGACCGGCGCCATCACGCCGGTGGAGGTCTCGTTGTGCGGCCACGCGTACAGGTCGACGCCGGCCTCGGCCACCGCGACCGGGCGGGTGCCGGGGTCGGACTTCACGATCGTCGGGTCGCCGAGGTGCGGGGCGAGCTGCGCGGCCTTCGCGAACTTCGACGAGAACTCACCGAAGCTCAGGTGCTGGCTCTTCTCCCGGATCAGCCCGAACGTCGCGATGTCCCAGAACGCGGTCGAGCCGCCGTTGCCGAGCACGACCTGGTAGCCCTCGGGCAGGTTGAACAGATCGGCCACGCCCTGCTGGACGCGGGCCACCAGGTTCTTCACCGGGGCCTGGCGGTGGGAGGTGCCGAGCAGCTTCGCGCCCTCGGTCGCCAGCGCGGCGATCGCTTCCGGACGGACCTTCGACGGGCCCGAACCGAAGCGGCCGTCAGCAGGCTTGAGCTCAGCAGGAATCTGAATGTCGCTGGTCACCAGCGTGTTCCCTTCGTCGTCTGCATCTCAGAAAGCCGACGACGCTGTCAGCGCACACCATCCTCGCACACCGGTCCCACCCCGCCGCCCCGGGGCTCACCGCGCGGACTACTCGTGCTTGCGCGTGATCGTCTGCGTACCAGTCAGGACCGCAACCGGACCGTCCGGCGTCTCCGTCCACTCGCCGCAGGCGCCGCCGCCCTCGGCCACCTCGAGCGTGAGCTCGGTCCCGTCCATCCGGAGCGCCGGGTGGTAGTACTGCGCCACCCGCTCCGCCTCGCCCTCGATGTAGTGGCCGATCAGCGCGCGCCGGAACCGGTCCGTGGTGACGTTCGGGTTGCTTCCGTGCACCAGCGCGCCGTGGAAGAACAGCACGTCGCCCGGTTCCATTACCACCGGTACGGCGGACCCGGTCGACGGCAGCGGCACCGTCACGTCGGTGAAGCTGACCGTGGTGTCGGCCTTCTCCGTGCAGAGGATCGGCCAGCGGTGCGAGCCGGGCACGACCTCGAGGCACCCGTTCGCCTCATCGACCCGGTCCAGCGCCATCCACGCCGCCACGCACGTCCCCGGATCGGCCTTCAGATAGAAGTTGTCCTGGTGCAGCGCCTGCCCGCGGGAGCCCGGCGGCTTGAAGTACACCATCGTCTGTACGGCGTACGGCGACCTGCCGAGGAGCGTCGTCATCACCTCGTCGATACGCGGGTCGATCATCCACTGCAGTGACGTCTCGTCCCACCGGTGCATCTGCGCCATCCGCGGGTACCGCTTCAGCGGGTCCCGGTCGGTGGAGTTGTGCCCCGCGAAGTCGTTCGCCCGCGGGCCGCGGTGCCGGACCTCCATGTAGTGGTCCCGCAACCGGTCGACCTCGTCGGTGCTGAACAGCCCGCGCACCAGCGTGTAGCCGGTCTGCTCGAACTCTTCCCGAACTACGGCGTCGATGTTGGATGAAACGCTCATGCGCGACTCCCGCGACTGTGCTCTAGGCTGCCTGTCAGAACCAATTCTCCTGCCAGGTACCAGTACCGAACCACGGAGGATTCGCGCGAGGAGTTGAACTTTTGTTGCATCGACTGGAGCTCGAGCGGATGTCCGCACCGACCTTCTGGCGGTGTGAGCCGAGCTGGTCCTGGACCTCACCGGTCCTCAAGGACCACCTGCTCTGGTGCGTGATGGACGGCCGCGGCGAGCTGGAGCTCAACGGCGACCGTCAGGAGCTGCACCCGGGAGTCTGCGCGGTCTTCCAGCCCGGCGACGCCCCACGCGCCACCCATGACCCGCACCGCCGGCTGCTGGTCTTCGGCATGCACTTCCAGACCACCGGTGCAGCACCCGATCCACGCTGGGGCGAGGTGATGGACCGCGAACTGCTCGGCGTGCTCGCGCGGACGAGCGACGCGTCGTACCGCCGCCAGGACGCACTCGGCCGACGCCAGGCGGAACTGTGCCTGGAGCAACTGATCGCGCTGATCTGGGACGCCGTGCACAACCCCGGCCGACGCGTGACCGACGCCGCCGTCGACGAGACCGCCCGGCAGCTCCGTCAGGACCCCGGCCGGGACTGGACCGTGGCCGAGATGGCCGCCAAGGCCTCGCTGAGCCGGGCGCAGTTCACGAGAAGGTTCGTCGCGCAGTTCGGCATGTCACCTGCGCAGTACCTGATCCAGGCCCGGATCGACCGCGCGCACCAGCTGCTCACCGAGAGCGGCATGACTGTCACCGAGACAGCCGCCGCCCTCGGCTACACCGACGTTCCGTACTTCAGCCGCCAGTACAAGCAACGCACCGGCCGCACGCCCAGCCAGGACCGCTAGGCCCAGCTCGGGTTCCAGCCCTCGATCGCGTCGGCGGGGCGGGACGCGGGACCGGAGTAGATCGCCGACGGCCGGATCAGCCGTCCGGTCCGCTTCTGCTCCAGCACGTGCGCACTCCAACCCGCAGTACGCGCGCAGGTGAACATCGAGGTGAACATCGGCGGCGGTACCTCCGCGAAGTCCAGGACGATCGCCGCCCAGAACTCCACGTTGGTCTCCAGCACCCGGTCCGGCCGCCGCTCGCGCAGCTCGGCCAGCGCGGCCTGCTCCAGCGCCTCGGCCACCTCGTACCGCGGTGCGTCCAGCTCACGCGCCGTACGACGAAGCACCCGTGCGCGTGGGTCCTCGGCGCGGTACACCCGGTGCCCGAAGCCCATAAGTCGCTCGCCCGCGTCCAGCAGGCCCTTCACGTACGAGCGGGCGTCACCCGACCGCTCCACGCCTTCGATCATCGTCAGCACCCGCGCCGGCGCACCGCCGTGCAGCGGACCCGACATCGCGCCCACCGCACCGGACAGCGCCGCAGCAACGTCCGCACCGGTCGAGGCGATCACCCGCGCGGTGAACGTCGACGCGTTCATGCCGTGCTCGGCCGCGGACGTCCAGTACGCGTCGACCGCCTTCACATGCTTGGGATCCGGCTCGCCGCGCCAGCGGATCATGAACCGCTCGGTGATCGTCGTCGCCTTGTCCACCTCGCGTTGCGGCACCATCGGGTGGCCGACGCCACGGGCTGCCTGTGCGACGTACGACAGCGCCATCACCGCCGCCCGGGACAGGTCCTCACGCGCCTGTACGTCGTCGATGTCGTAGAGCGGCCGCAGACCCCAGGCGGGTGCGAGCATCGCCAGCGCGGACTGTACGTCGACCCGCACGTCGCCGGTGTGCACCGGTAGCGGGAACGGCTCCGCCGGCGGCAGGCCCGGGGTGAACGCACCGTCGACCAGCAGGCCCCAGACGTTCTCGAACGGCACCCGGCCGACCAGGTCCTCGATGTCCACGCCGCGGTAGCGGAGCGCCGAACCTTCTTTGTCCGGCTCGGCGATCTGCGTGTCGAACGCGACCACGCCTTCCAGCCCGTGCTGCACCTCGGTCCTCGGATCAGACATGCGACTCCCTCGTCCTCGTCTCGGCGCGCGGGCCCACCAGGCAGGCGCGCACCCTGGGCGCTCAGGCAGCATAGTTCTCCGTACTGATGACACGACAGCTTTGTGACCCGTTCGAGGACTTCGCGCCGCGGGTGGACCGCGGAGAGGTCTACGCTCGACGGCATGGCCAAGCCCCTCCCCGCCCTAGGGCTCGTGATCGGCATCATCGCTTCCTACGCCGCCATGGTCGTCGCGTCGTACGCGACCACCCGGCTGCTGCTGCGGGTCCAGACCTTCCGTAGCGACGTCGGCCAGGTGCTGCCCTGGCTCGCCCTGATGGCCGCCATCGCGGTGGTGCTCGGCCTGCTGATGATCGCGCCGGTGATCGGATCCGGCGTGACGGTCGGCGCCGGTCTGCTGCTGACCGTGTCCGGAGTGGCCGTGCTGCTGCTGCCCGTGGCGCAGGCGATCGACCTGGTGAAGCTGTTCCAGTTCCCGGGTTCGCGGTACGGCGGGTCGTACCTGCTGTTCGACGGATCGGTCATCCTGTTCGGCATTCCGCTGCTGCTGGTCGGCATCCGGCGCTGGGCGCAGGACGCCAAGCTGGCCAAGCTGATGGCGGGTCCGGGGCAACTCCAGGACGCGCCCAACTACCCACAGCAGTGGGGCGGATACCCGGGCCAGCAGCAACAACCGCCGCGATAACTTTCCCCGCGGAGCCTGCATCAGGCTCTGCATGGAAACGCTGGTCGCCTACACCTTCGCGTACGACAGCGCCGCACGCGCCGCGGCCGGTCGCGACCGCGTCGAGGCGTACTACGGCGCCCGGCCCGAGGTGAATCCGTCGGACGAGCGGCCGAACGTCGATCCGCTGTTCGAGCTGCAGTTGCCGGACGGGTGCGTCTGGACCAATCGGCCGGTCGCGGCGTTGCTGTTCGCGGGCGTGCCGGCGGTCGCGTCGTCGCGCGGATGGACCTTCGCCGCGGGCTGCGGATGGTTCATGGCCGACAGTACGCCGTACGACGGTGTGCTCGCTGTATCCGGGACGGCGCACATTGTTGCCGACGGCCACCGTCAGCAGGGGACGGACGTCAGGCTGATCGAGCAGGCACTCAGCTGGCACAGGTACGCCGAGGGTCTCCAACCCGCCAGCAGCCTGTTCGACACACCGCCCGATGGATTCATCGCCGGTGAACCGATCGGTGAGGTTGCCAACGGCTACTTCTATCCGCGCGACGTGGACCAGCTCGACGCACTCCCGCTGCCCGACAAGCTGCGTGCCTTCAGCAACCATCTGCGGACCCGGCTGATCCCTGCGGCAGGTCCCACGCAGGCGGCCCGCGCCGCGGTCACCGAGCAGATCGACCGCGTACTCCGGACCGCCGTCGACAACGGCATCGAGGACGCGACCATGCTCGACTACTTCTACGCGGTCGAGCCCCTGCGCCGAGGAGCTGCTCCGTTCACTCCCGTCCACAAGAACCTCGCTTCCGCCGCCGACCGGGACCTGATCGAACCGCTGCTGGCCGACGTCGAAGGCTTCGGCGATCTCAGCACCCTCTGGGCCGCCTCGATCGCCGGCGCGAGCTCGCCCAGCGGCGAGGCAACGCTCCGTCAGGCGCTGTGGCGAGCCACCTTCGATCAGCACCTCGCCGAGGTCAACAAGTAGGCTCGACGCGTGGATCTTGCGGAGATGCGGCGTACGTACGGACTGGGGGAGCTGCTCGAGGATCAGATGACCTCTGACCCGATCAAGCAGTTCGAGATCTGGCTGCAGCAGGCCCGGGACGCCGGCCTGGCGGAGCCCAACGCGATGGTGCTGGCCACGGCCGACACCGACGGGCGGCCATCAGCACGGACCGTCCTGCTCAAGCGAGTCGACGAGCGCGGGCTCGTGTTCTACACCAACCAGCAGTCCCGCAAGGCCGACGACCTGGCCGACAACCCGCACTGCGCGCTGGTCTTCCCGTGGCACGCGATGGAGCGCCAGGTCCGCATCGAGGGCACGGTGACCAAGCTCCCGACCGACGAGGTCGACGAGTACTTCGCCGGCCGGCCGCGCGAGTCACAGCTCGGCGCGTGGGCATCCCAGCAGAGCCAGCCGGTCGCATCCCGTGAGGAGCTCGACCTGCAGTACGCGTCGTACGAACGCCAGTGGCCGGAGGGTACCGAGATCTCCACGCCGTACTTCTGGGGCGGATATCTGGTCGCCCCGGAGGCGTTCGAGTTCTGGCAGGGTCGAGTCGGCCGGCTGCACGACCGCCTGGCCTACCGCCGGGCCAGCTCCGGTTCCTGGGAGCTCGTCCGGCTCCAGCCCTGATCGGTCTCCCGGAAGCCGTTCCGCTCCCACCACCGCACGAGCGACCGCGGTGCCCACCAGTTCGCGCGTCCCAGCAGCCGCATCGTCGCCGGCACCAGCAGCGCTCGCACGATCGTCGCGTCCAGCGCGATCGCGATCACCAGCCCGACGCCGATCATCTTGACGAACACGATGCCCGACGTCGAGAACGCTGCCACCACGATGATCAGCAGCAACGCCGCACTGGTGATGATCCCGCCGGTCCGCTGCAACCCGTGCGCGACCGCCTCGGTGTTGTCGCCGGTCCGGTCGTACTCCTCCCGGATCCGGCTGAGCAGGAACACCTCGTAGTCCATCGACAGCCCGAACAGTACGGCGAACAGCAGCACCGGGTTGGTCGCATCGAGGAACCCGGCCGGCGTGAACCCGAGGAACCCGGACAGATGCCCGTCCTGGAAGATCCACACCATCGCCCCGAAGGCCGCCGACAACGACAACACGTTCATCAGCAACGCCTTCGCCGGCAGCACGAACGAGCCGAAGGCAATGAACAGCAGCACGAACGTCACCACGACAATGAACCCGGCCATGTACGGCGCGCGCTCCTTCAGCACGTGCAGCAGATCGATCACCGCCGCCGTCTCACCACCGACCTGGACCTGCGTACCAGCCGGCGCAGGCACCGCCCGCACCCCATGGACGACGTCCCGCGCCACCAGCTCCTGCCCGGTGAAATGGGTGTGCACGACCACGGACGCGACACCGTTGGCATAACCACCGATCCGCACGTTCTCCACGTCCCGCACCTGCTGCAGCCGCGAGATGTACGGCGCCAACGCCGCCGCCGGATCGCTCGGAGCAGAGTCGAATCGCACCGCCGAGTAGATGTCCGACCCGCCCGCTCCCGGGAAGTCCTGCTGCAGCGTCTCGGTCACCGTCCGCGAGGTAGCGCCCGGCGGCAACGACCGGTGGTCCACCCCGCCCAGCTGTGCGGACAGGAACGGAATCCCCAGTATCAGTAGCACCGGAACGAGCACCAGCACGTACCGCACCGGTCGCCGCATCACACTGTGTGCAAGGCGATACCAAGCACCGTGCTCACCAGAAGCCTTGCGTGGCTTGAAGATCCGCAGACTGTTCACCCGATGCCCCAGTACGCCGAGCAGCGCCGGCAGGGCCGTCAGCGCCGCGATCATCGCGATCGCCACGGCGGCGGCACCGCCGTACGCCATCGACTTCAGGAACATCACCGGGAACAGCACCAGGCTGCTGATCGCCACGCCGACCGTCACGCCGGAGAATGCGACCGTCCTCCCGGCCGTGGCCATCGTCGCGGTCAGCGCCGTCTCGACATCGTTGCCGCGAGCAAGTTCCTCGCGGAACCGGGTGACGATGAACAACGCGTAGTCGATCGCCAGCCCGAGCCCGATCATCGTGACGATGTTGATCGAGAAGATCGACACGTCGGTCACCGCCGACAGCCCGCGCAGCAGCACGAACGAGCCGAGGATCGCGAGCGCGCCGACGAACAGCGGCAGCGAGGCCGCGACGAGACCGCCGAAGACCACCACCAGCAGCACCAGCACGATCGGCGTCGAGATCGACTCGGCCTTCACGATGTCGTGCTCGGTCTGCGTGTTCACCTCGTCGAACACGGCGACCTCACCGCCGACCTTCGTCTCCAGCCCGGGCGGCGCGGCGCGCACCTCAGCCGCGATCCGGTGGAACGTGTCCAGCCGAGCCTCCTGCGTCGCGCCGGCCAGCGTGAGTACGGCGTACGTGCTGTGCTGGTCCTTCGACACGAACACCGGCGACTTGGTGCTCCAGTACGTCGAAACGCCGGTCACGTCGGCGGTCGGCAACCCGGCGAGATGGCTCTCGACGGACTGCTTGAACGCCGGGTCGGCGACGGTCGCGGACGGGCTGCGATACAGCACGACGACGTCCGTGCCGGTGCGGCCGACGTTCTGCTCGATCGTCGCGACGGCGTTCGCGGCCTCGGTGTCCGGCGCGTCGAAGCCGCCGTTCGCGAGCGACCCGAACACGCCGGTGCCCCAGGCCAGCCCGAGCACGACGAAGACTCCGGTCAGGGCGAGCACCAGCCGGCGGCGCCGATACGTGAAGTGGCCGAGCGTCTCGAACACGAACTCTCCCCCAGGGCGTTAGATTGGAGCAGCGGGCGTTGAGTGAACAGCGTTAACTGTTAACACTGTAAACGCCTGCCCTGAGCTGATGTCAAGGAGGTTTCGCGGGTTGGGAGAGTCCGGACGCGACCGGCGCCGTGCGGCGACGGTCGTCGAGATCAAGGCGGCGGCCCGCCGGCTGCTGGTGAGCGGCGGCCCGGCGGCGATCGGGCTGCGGGCGGTCGCGCGCGAGCTCGGGCTGACCCCGCCGGCGCTGTACCGGTACTTCCCGAGCCACGAGGCGCTGATCGGCGCGCTGGTCGCGGACCTGTACGACGAGCTGACCACCGGACTGATGACCTTGGAGGCGTCCGAGGAGGCCGTCGACCTCGGCGTGAAGCTCTACCTGCTGGCGAACGGCTTCCGGGACTGGGGACTGGCGCATCCGGCGGAGTTCGCGCTGCTGTTCGGGACGGCGGTGCCGAGTCCGGAGGCCGACGATCACGAGGAGACGCCGGGACACCAGGCCGCGATGCGGTTCGGAGACCTGTTCAAGCAGCTGGTTGCGTCGATCTGGTACCAGAAGCCGTTCCCGTACCCGTCCGACGACCTGCTCGGTCCGACGCTGATCGAGCAGTTGACGCAGGAGTCGGAGCATTTCAGCGGCATGCCGCCGGGTGCGATCTACCTCGGCCTGACCTACTGGACGCGGCTCTACGGCCTGATCTGCATGGAGGTCTTCGGCCAGCTGCACTGGGTGCTGCCGGATGCCGGCGCGTACTTCGAGGCGCAGCTGCGCGAGATCGGCGAGGCGCTCGGCCTGGACTGCCCGCCGCCGGAGGCATAAGAAAGCCTGCGGGCGCTTCCAGAGACACGACCGGGTGGCCGAACTCAGGGTCAGGCGGACTACCTGACTGCCCGCAGGCCCGGTGGCTGGCGTTGGTTTCGGCCGACCACTTGCCCACTAACTGTGGTTGGCGGTTAGCCCGCCGCCACCTCACGAGTCCGATAGCAATTCATGCGTTGGACCACCTCCCTTCGCGTGTACTGCGAACTTACTGTCCGGCGGTCAACGGTTCAACCGTTTTTCGCCCAGGGATGAACGACAATCGTCGGCATGATCAGACTCGGGCTGCCGGTGATCGTGCTGTTGATCGGAACCGCCTGGTTCGGGTGGGCGTCGTACCGCCGGGCCGTCCAGGCAGAGCAGGCGCTGGCCGAGGTCAACGCCGAACACCGGGCGCTGATGAACGAGGTCAGGTCGCTCGAGCGGGCGGTCGCGGCTGCCGAGCAGGGCCTGCGTACGCTCAGCTCGCATCCGTCGGTACCGCGCGACGTCGCGGTCACCGCCGACCTGACCCTCGCCGACGTACGGCGTCTGGTGGAACGCAACAAGGAGCTCGACGACTGATGGCAAAACTGGGGAACGCAGCCGCCGCGATCAAGCCCAAGGGGAATGTGAAGGTGAAGGTGATCGGCGGGCTGATCGTCGCCGTGATCGCGCTGATCATCCTGTTCAACCTCTTCAACTTCGCGAACACCGACGCGAACCGGATCGGCCTGCACTACGGCGGCGGCGTGATCGAGGACAAGAAGTTCAAGTCGATCGTCCCGCCGGGCTCGACGAACAAGCTGATCGGCCCCGGCGACACGCTCTACACGTACCCGATCGACCAGCGTTCGTACATCATCGGCGGTGACGGCGCCGACACCGACGCGGCCGACGAGGTCACCGTGGTCAGCAAGGACAACGTCCGGCTCGGCGTCCGGGTACAGGTGTATTTCACGCTGAACCGGGACAAGGACGTGATCAAGTCGTTCCACGAGCGCATCGGCCTGAAGACCGAGGCCTACGAGGAGAGCGGCTGGAACGACATGCTGCAGAGCTACTTCCGGCCGCAGATCGACCGCGCGCTGTCCGCGGTGGCGACCAACTACAACTGGGCCGAGCTGTACAACAACGAGGCGAAGAAGTCCGCGTTCCAGAGCTCGGCGGCCAAGGAGTTCACCCGGCTGCTGCCGGCCGCGGTCGGCGGTGACTACTTCTGCGGCCCGGGCTACAACGGCAGCAACGACTGCGGCGAGCTGTCGTTCACGATCCAGAAGCCGATGCCGCTGGACAAAGGCATCATCGACGGCCTGGAGGCCAAGCAGCGCGCCGAGCTGGCGAAGGCGACCCAGGAGCAGAAGAACCAGCAGGTGAACGTCGAGCTGCAGTCGGTCAAGCAGCAGGTCGCGATGCTCGGTGCGAACGGCTACCTGCTGAAGACCGCGATCGAATCGGGCAAGATCCAGTTCATGGTCATCCCGCAGAACGGCAACGTCAGCATCCCGGTGCCGACCACCACGCCGTCCACTCCCAGCGACCAGCCCACCCAGCCGGCCCGGTAACCAGATGAATGCGCTGCCGTCCCACCTCGAGCTGGTGCAGGGTGTCGTCCTGCCCAAGCCGGTCGGCGCGCATCCGGTCCTCGACTTCGTCAACACCCGGTCCGAGTGGACCTCCCGCGGCCCCGCCCGGACCGAGTGGCTGACGTCGTACGAGGCCTTTCTGATCTGGAACTCGTACGTCGGCCTGTTGTCGCCGGCCAGCGTGTTCCGGTTGATCGAGCAGGCCGGCAGCAGCCCGACCGAGGTGGCACGGCGACTGCAGGCCACGCTGGACTTCCGGGTCGACCTGTACGACGTCCTGACCGACCAGGCGACCGATACGACCTTCGAGGCCGCCGCGCGCCTGATCGAGAAGGCGTACGGCGGCCGCCGGCTCGTGCACGCCGACGAAGGACTGACCTGGGAGCTGCGGGAAGATCTCGCGCTCCCGCTGCACAACCTCGCGCTGCTCGCCGGTGAGTTGCTCACCGGTCCGTCCCGCGAGCATGTCCGCACCTGCCCGTCCTGCGGCTGGTTGTTCCTCGACCCGCGCGGACGCCGCCGCTGGTGCTCGATGGCCACCTGCGGCAATCGCGCCAAGGTCCGCGCCCACGCGGCCCGTGTGCGCTAGTTGAAGGCTGCCGGATCGACCGTGATCCAGGTGTGCTTCGCGCGGGCAAGCACGCGGCCTTCGGCGTCGTACAGGGTGCTGGCGGTGAACGTCTTGCGGCTGTCCTCGCCGAGGTAGCGGCCGAGCGCGACGCATTCCTCGCCGGCCTGCGGTCGGGCGTCGATGCACGCGGTCAGCTGGCCGAGCACTGACGGACGTCCTTCGAGGTCGATCGTCCAGCCGCCGGGGCAGTCGAGCGCGGCCCACAGGAACAGTTCGTCGACCAGTCCGTCGGTCGCGAGATCCGCGGCCGGCTTCCAGGTGCACGCCGTACGCCCGTCGCCGACCGGACCGGGCTTCAGCCGCAGACCGCCCTGGTTCTCCGGCCCGCAGACGAAGCAGTTCGGGAACGGATGGCCCTGCAACCCGCGGTACGCCGCCTCCGCCGCGCGGGCCTCCTCCGCCGGGACCGGCTCGATCGTCGCGTCGGCGAGGAAATCGCTGTCGACCGGTACTGCATCCGCGACCAATTCGTCACCGTCAGTCAATTGAGCGCCGGCGTTGCCGGCCGACAGGCCGAGGTCCTTCTGCAGTGGCGGCGGCATTCGCAACTTCACCTGCGGCACAAATGCGCCATTGAGTTCCGCCGCCAACCTCGTCCCGACCAGCCCGGCAACGTATCCGCCGTTCCCCGATCGCTCCGGCCCCCGGAATCGTTGGTCGACCCACACAGAAGTCATGGCCCTGGACCCTAACCCAATAACAGGTTTCACCCGACCGTGCACGGGCTGTGGTTGAGGTGTGAGTGCCGAGAACCGTGGGAAGGAAAGGGTTTCAGAGAAATCTGAGGATTTCTCGGAACAACTGAGCTGAGCCCTCCAGTTCAAACGACCGTTTGAACTATGCTGACTGCAGGCTACTGCGCGTGAGCAGGTGGGGTGCCTGCGCGAGCGGTAGTCGGGGGGAAGGAGAACTCTGTGGAAACACCGGTCGAAACGACCCGGGAGAGATTGCTCAATGTGGCTGAGCAACGATTCGGAGAAGGGGGTTACGAGGGAACATCGCTGCGGGCGATCACGGTCGCAGCAGCCGCGAACATAGCCGCCGTCAACTATCACTTCGGTTCGAAGGAAGCGTTGCTGCGGGCTGCCGTGGCGCGTGCGATGGCGCCGGTCAACACCGAGCGGCGGCGTCGGCTGGACCAGTTGGAGGCCAGTGGGCCACCGACACCGGAGGAGCTGATCCGGGCGTTCATCGAGCCCGGTCTGGAACTGGTACTGCGCCGGGGCGAGCGCGGTGCCGTGGTCGCGCGGTTCATCGGCCGGATCGCGTTCGATCCGAGCCGGCGGATCCGGGAGCTGTACGCGGCCGAATCTGATCCGATCGAGAGTCGCTACCTGGCCGCCCTGCAGCGGGCGTTGCCGCAGGCGTCGCCGGATGCGGTCGCCTTCGGGTACATGAACATGCTCGGTCTGCTCGCCCTGCACCAATCACAGGCACTGTCCCCGACGCCGGGTGCCGCCGGCTCCGGAGCCACTGCCGAGGATCCCGGCAAACTCGCCGAGAACCTGGTCGCGTTCCTGGTTGCGGCGTTCGACCGCGGCCTGCGGGCCTGACCACATCGCCGATGCCCCGGAAACCGTGGATCCCTGCCTACGGCTCCCGGGTGTCACCTCCTCACCCTGCGCACTGGTCCGGGTGAGTTTTGTCCGTGTTTTGCTCGCGGATGTTCGGACCGCCTGGTAACGCTGCATAATGGCGCTCCGTGGACCCCTGTGAAGTCGTGGTTGCCGTCGACCTCGGTGGAACCCGGATGAAGTGCGGCCTGGTCGCCGCCGACGGTGCCGTGCTGCACCGCGAGACCAGGCCGACGCCCCGGGCTGCGTCCGACGAGCGCGGTGGCGGTCGCGTCGTACTCGAAGCGCTGCTGGAGACCGTCGTCGAGCTCAGCCAGAAGGCGACCGCCGACGGGCACCGGGTGCGCGCGATCGGCGTCGTGGTGCCCGGTGTCATCGATGCCGAGCACGGCACGGTCGGCGCCGAGAACCTGGAGTGGGTCGCCACGCCGGTGCTGGCCGAGCTCAAGGCCGCGATCAGCGACGACGTGCCGATCGTGCTCGCCCACGACGTCCGCGCCGGCGGGTACGCCGAGCTCCGCCAGGGCGCCCTGGCCGGTACGACGAACTCGATGTTCCTGCCGCTCGGCACCGGGATCGCCGCCGCGATGATCGTCGACGGGTCCCTGGTCAGCGGCGACGGGTACGCCGGCGAGCTCGGCCACTCGAAGTTCATCTACGGCGACGCCGCCGAGCTGTGCGCCTGCGGTCAGTGGGGCTGCCTCGAGACCGTCGCATCTGCGGCCGCGTTGGCCCGGCGCTACACCGCCCGCACCGGACGGACCGTGGACGGCGCCCGCGAGGTGATGGAGCTGCTGGCGGCCGGAGACCCGGACGCCGAACAGGTCTGGCAGGACGCGTTGGCCGCCCTCGTCGACGCGCTGGTGCTCTACACGACCCTGGTTGCGCCGACGAAGATCGCGATCGGCGGCGGCCTGGTGGGAGCCGGCGAGACGCTGCTGCAGCCGCTGCGGGAGGGCGTGCACGCGCGGCTGACGTTCCAGCGCGAGCCGGAGATCGTGGCGGCTGTGCTGGGCGAGGAGGCGGGCATGCTCGGTGCCGCGCAGATGGCCTGGGACCGCGCTGACGAGGAGGGCAGGGCATGACGACGTACCGCGTGGGCCGGGTGGTCACGCCGGACGACGTTCTGGAGAACGCCTGGATCCAGGTGGTCGACGAGGACATCCAGGCGTTCGGTCGCCGGTCCGAGGGGATGCCCGCGGACGGCAAGCGGCCCGAGGACCTCGGTGACGTGACCGTCGTACCTGGGTTCGTCGACATCCACACGCACGGCGGCGGCGGGTCGACGTACTCGATGACCGATCCGGAGGAGGCGCGGAAGGTCGCGGCCTTCCACGGCAAGCACGGTACGACGACCACGCTGGCCAGTCTCGTCACGGCGCCGCTCGACGTACTCGTCGACCAGACGGCCTGTCTCGCGGAGCTGCTCGCCGATGGCGTGATCGCGGGCGTGCATCTCGAAGGACCGTTCCTGTCGGCGGCGCGGTGTGGTGCGCACGACCCGTCGCTGCTCCGGCCGCCGCTCAAGGACGACGTGGCGAAGGTGCTCAGTGACACGGTCAAGATGGTGACGATCGCGCCGGAGCTCGAGAACGGGCTGGAAGCGATCCGCCAGGTCGTCGACGCGGGCGCGGTCGCGGCGCTCGGGCACACGGATGCGACGTACGAGCAGATGGTCGCCGGGGCGGATGCCGGTGCGACCGTCGCCACGCACCTGTTCAACGGGATGCGGCCGTTCCATCACCGCGATCCAGGCCCGGTCGGCGCGGCGCTGAACGACGAGCGGTTGCTGCTCGAGGTGATCAACGACGGCATGCACCTGGACCCGCAGGTGGTCCGGGTCGCGCTGGCGGCTGCCGGGGTGAACCGGATCGCGCTGATCACCGATGCGATGGAGGCGACCGGGATGGGGAACGGCCGCTACAAGATCGGCAACCTCGAGGTCGACGTCAAGGACGGCCTCGCGACGCTTGCCCACGGCACGCACTCCATTGCCGGCAGCACCTTGACCATGGATGTTGCCTACCGCAACGCGGTGAAGTCCGGGGTCTCGCTGGTGGATGCGTCGCGGATGGCGTCGACGACCCCGGCGCAGACCTTCGGCTGGTACGACGTGGGCTCGATCGAGACCGGGAAGCGGGCCGACCTGGTGCTGTTCGACGACGAGTACGTCGTGCAGAAAGTGATGCGGGCAGGGTCGTGGCTGGACTGATCGGGACCGTCACGCTCAACCTCGCGCTGGACGTGACGTACGAGGTCGACGAACTGCAGGTCGGCGGCAGTCATCGTGTCGACCGGATCCGTCGGCGGGCCGGCGGGAAAGGCGTGAACGTTGCGCGAGTCGCGGCGACGCTTGGGCATCAGGTGCTGGTGCTCGGGTTCGTCGGTGGCGTGACCGGCGAGCTGGTCGCCGAGGAGTTGTTCGACGCCGGGCTGACGGCTCTGCTCACGCCGATCGCCGGTGAGACCCGCCGTACCGTTGCCATTGTCAACGGTGTGGACGGCGACGCCACGATCTTCAACGAGGCCGGGCCGACGGTGAGTGCGGACGAGTGGCGCGCATTCCTGGATCGGATGCCGTGGGGCCGGATGGGTGTGCTCGCGTGTTCGGGCAGCCTGCCGCCGGGGTTGCCGTCAGATGCTTATGCCGAGCTCGCGGTACGGGCGCGGCATCACGACGTACTGTCGGTGATCGATACCGGTGGCGACGCGTTGACCGCCGCGGCCAAGACGGGTGCGGTAGTGCGGGCGAACGCGTCGGAACTGCGTGCGGCTGTTGGTGACGTGGAGGTCGAGGAGGGTGCGTCGGAACTGGTCGCGCTCGGTGCGGCCGCTGCGGTGATCACCGACGGACCGCGCGGGATGGTTGCTGCCAGCAAGAAGGGCGTCTGGCGGGCATTGCCGGTCGAGACCGTCAGCGGGAACCCAACCGGTGCAGGCGATGCGTGTACGGCGGTCGTCGCGGCGGTCGTCGCGGAATCGCCGGAGCCCGACTGGTCCGCCGTACTCAAGTCGGCCGTCGCCGCATCCGCTGCCGCAGTGTTGACACCCGTTGCCGGAGACATCGATCTGGCTGCTTATCGCCGCTGGCAACCTCAGGTAACCGTTAATTAGAAGGAGTTCTCATGCCGTTGGTTTCCGGGGCCGAGGTTGTGCTGGCTGCGGCCAAGGCCGGTCGTGGTGTCGGTGCGTTCAACGTGATCCAGCTGGAGCACGCGACCGCGCTGATCGCGGGGGCCGAGCAGGCCGGTGCGCCGGTGATCCTGCAGATCAGTGAGAACGCGGTGAAGTACCACGGCGCACTCAAGCCGATCGGGCTCGGCACGCTGGCTGCTGCGGCGGCCGCGACGGTGCCGGTCGTCGTACACCTGGATCACGCGATGGACCGGGACCTGGTCACCGAGGCGGTCGCGCTCGGGTTCACGTCGGTGATGTACGACGCGTCCAAGCTCGAGTACGCCGACAACGTGGCCGCGACGACCGAGGTCGTGGCGTACTGCCATGACCACGGCGTGTTCGTCGAGGCCGAGATCGGCGAGGTCGGCGGCAAGGACGGCGTCCACGCACCCGGCGCCCGCACCCGCCCCGACGAGGCAGTTGCCTTCGCCGAAGCGACGGGCGTGGACGCGCTCGCAGTTGCTGTCGGCTCCTCGCATGCGATGACCGAGCGCACGGCGACTCTCGACTTCGAGCTCATCAGCCAGCTCCGCGACGCAGTCCCGGTGCCGCTCGTTCTGCACGGCTCATCGGGCGTCGCGGACCCGGATCTGACGCGGGCAGTCGAAGCCGGTATGACCAAGGTCAACATCGCCACTCATCTGAACAACGTCTTCACCGCGGTGGTCCGCGAGGTCTTGGCCGAGAACCCGAAGCTGGTCGACACCCGCAAGTACCTCGGCCCGGCCCGCGATGCCGTCGCGACGGAAGTGGCGCGACTGCTGGGTGTGCTGAAGGCGGTCTAGATCCCCGCGGCGCCCCGGATCCAGTGCGCGCGCAGGTCGTCGCGGGCGACCTGGACCTGCTCGCGGGTCGTCGGGTCGGGCACCTCGAAGTCATCGATCAACCTGGTGAGCGCCATCTCCACCGCCGCGACCAGCGCATCCTCTTCGGAGAGGTCGGCCTCGGCTACCCCGCGCAGCCCGGCGGCGAGCGCGGTCAGGCCGGCCAGCTCCTGGTCGGTGAATTGCACCCGGACCTCGGTCCTGCTGTCCACGCCGCCTCCTCAGCTGGTTGGTACAGTCATCGTGCAGTGCAACGACCATGTTGCACAAGAGTGAGGGGTCGCGGATGACCGTGGCGGTGGACGAGACGCTACGCACGGCCGCCATCGCCGTACTGGCCGAGTACGGCTGGGCCGGCGTGACGCTGGAGCGGGTCGCGGAGAAGGTCGGCCGGTCCCGGGTCACGCTCTGGCGGCAGGGACTGACCGTCGAGGCGCTGCTGAACTCGCTGCTGGACGCCCTGGCCGACGACTACCGGGACACGATGTGGCCGGTGCTGGCCGGTTCCGGGACCGGTCGCGAGGGCCTGATCCGCGCGATCGAGGCGCTGTTCGACGTGATCGACCGGCATCTGCCGCTGATGTTGTCGTCGGACCTGGTGTTCCACCAGGAGCAGGCGCGCAACGGGCCGGTCTCGTTCCTCGATCCGTTCGAGCGGTTCCTCCGCGACGGCGAGGCGGACGGCACGCTGCACCCGCACGGCCGGGTCAGCGACGTGGCCGAGGTGCTGATGGTCTCGGCCGCCTTCACCTATGTGCACATGCGCGGCCGGCACCACTGGTCGCGGTCGAGGGCCCGGCGCCTGACCCTCGACCTGGTACTCCGCGGCGTGCTGGAAGCGTGAAACATGACTGTTGCGAGAAATGCAACGAGCGTGTTTCACTGACGGCATCATCAGCTTCTCCTGGAGGAGACCGCCATGACACTGCCGTACGCCGAACCGCTGGTCCGCCGCGAGCTGCAGCCCCGGGTGATTCCCGAACCGTTGCGGGTCGGCGAGCCGGGTGGGGATCCCTGTGGTCTGTGCAGCTGGTTGTCCGGCCTGGACGACACCGCTCGGGACGCCGAGGACAAACCGCTCTGGTATGACGCCGACTGGGCGCTCTGCCGGGCGACCGGGGTCACCATCCCCGGCGTGGTCTGGCTGACCAGCCGCGCTCACCACGACTCGTTCGCCGATCTACCGGATGCCCTGGCGCGCAGCTACGGGCCGATGATCGCCCGGGTCGAGCGGGCCATTCTCGCGCTCGGCGACATCGCCAGGGTGCACGTCTATCGCTGGGGCGACGGCTCCGCCCACTTCCACGTGTGGTTCTACCCGCGGCCGCTGGGCATGCTCGAGGCCAAGCGCGAGATGCTGCCCTTGTGGGCGGAGGTGCTGCCGGAAGCTCCGAAGGAGGTCGTCGCCGATGCCGAGGACAAGATCGCGGCGGCGTTGGCGGCGGACAGCTGACATGAGCGCATCCCAGCCGGAGCACGCGAAGCAGCCGGACGAGCCGAGGCTCGCCCGGCGGCTCGGGCTGGGCGATGCGGTGGTGATCGGGCTGGGCTCGATGGTTGGTGCCGGAGTGTTCGCGGTCTGGTCGCCGGCCGCGCACGCCGCCGGCTCGTGGTTGCTGCTCGGCCTGGGGATCGCGGCTGTTGTTGCTTATTGCAACGCGGCCTCCTCTGCGCAGTTGGCCGCGGTCTACCCGGTCTCGGGCGGCACGTACGTCTACGGTCGCGAACGCCTGGGGGAGTGGTGGGGATTCGCCGCGGGCTGGTGCTTCGTGATCGGGAAGACAGCGTCATGTGCTGCGATGGCGCTGACCTTCGCTACCTATTTCGTCCCCGACGAATGGCTGCAACGTCTGCTGGCACTCGCAGCGGTTCTGATACTTGCCGCCGTCAACTACCGCGGTGTGACCAGGACGGCCCGTTTGACCAGGATCCTCGTGACCTGCACCCTCGTCGTACTCGCCCTCGTCCTCGTCCTGCTCTTCACTGGCGAGCCCCACCACCACACATCCACGCCCACCTCGGCATACGGCGTGCTGCAATCGGCCGGCCTGCTGTTCTTCGCCTTCGCCGGCTATGCGCGCATCGCGACCATGGGCGAGGAGGTTCGCGAGCCCGCCATAACCATCCCGCGAGCGATCACCGCGGCCGTGATCATTGCCATCGGCATCTACCTGCTCGTCGCCGTCGCGTTGCTACGGACCGGCGACCCCGCGTCGACCACGGCGCCCCTCGCGTCCGCGGTCGACGGGGTCGGTGCGGCCTGGGCGACACCGATCGTCCGGATCGGTGCCGCGCTCGCCAGCCTCGGCGCCCTGCTCGCCTTGATCGCCGGCGTCGGCCGCACCACGCTCGCCATGGCCCGAAACCAGGACCTCCCGGCCTGGCTGGCCGCCGTACATCCCCGCTACCAGGTCCCGCACCACGCGGAGCTGGCGCTCGCCGCGGTCGTCGGCGTACTGGTGCTCACCACCGATCTGCGGGGCGTGATCGGCTTCTCGTCGTTCGGCGTCCTGCTGTACTACGCGATCGCGAACGCCTCCGCCTTCACCCAACCGGCCGATCAGCGTCGTTGGCCCCGCGCCGTCAACGTGATCGGCCTGATCGGTTGCGTCATACTCGCGGTCACCCTCCCGTGGACGTCCGCGGTCGTGGCTGCCGCCCTGCTGGCGGCAGCCCTTCTCGTACGTCGGTTCAGGACAGGTCGCGCCGGATCCGCCAGAAGCTGAACCCGACCAGCGCGAACGCTGCGAGCATGAACAACCCGAACTCCCGCCACTGCAGATCCCAGAACTTGTCAGCGGTGAAGTAGCGCACGTGCTGGCGGTACCCCTCGTCGGCGAGCCGCTGGAAACACGCGGCCTCGTCCGGCGTGTTGGTCGGCTGCTGCTTGAGCCCCGGCGGCGGCGCGGGCGCACAGGCCATGGTCCAGTCGGGCAACGTGCTCAATGCCTTGCCGGACTTGTCCACGGTGTTGTCGGACAACTTCCACGCGCCGATCGCGCCGGTCGTGACTTCCATTTCCTTCACATGCTGGTTCGGCCCGTCACCGCTGATCCCGAAGCCGCGGATGTTGTCCGCGGTTGCCACGACGTACTTGTCCGTCGGCGTGAGCAGGTGCGGCCGGATGAAGTGCGGCGTGAGGATCTGCACGAGGATCACCACGGCCAGCGTGACCGCGAGAGCGACGAGGGTACGACGTACCACCAGTCCCACCGCGACCCCGAGAGCGAACGCGAACGCGGCGTACCCCACGGGGACGAGACCGCGGGCGGAGAACGTCGACGGGAACATCCGCGGCAGGTACGTGTTCGAGTCCTGGCCTGCGTTGATCGCGTCGTCGATCGGGTCCGCCCACCACGTCACCGCGAGGCTGAGCAGGCCGGTGATCCCGATCGCGGTGAGACCGGTGACTCCGAGCTTGGTCGCGAGCCAGCGCCGGCGCGAGATGCTCTGGCTCCACACCAGCCGATGGGTACCCGTCTCCAGCTCGCGGGCGATCATCGGTGCGCCCCAGAACGCGCCGATGACCGGCGGAACGGCGTACAGCAGGACCTGGCCGATGATGTAGAGCAGCGGGTTGAGGCGCTCGAAGGCGAGGTTGCTGATGAACTTGTCGGTCAGGCGGTGGTAGTCGTCCAGCAGGTTCGGCCCGGTCACGGCGAAGAAGATCGCGGCCGCGAGGATCACCGACGCGACCACCAGGAACTGCACGCGGAACTGTCGCCAGGTCAGCCAGATCATCGCTGCACCTCCAGGACTGGGCGCTCCGGCTGGACGTCGCGACCCATGTAGGCCAGCACGAGATCCTCGAGCGTGAGTTGGGTGACCGTCCAGGCCGGATCGTGGATCGGCTGGTCGGTCCGGATCAGGTACGTCGACTGCCGGTCGGTGTGGCTCGCCGTCACGACGAACTGGTCCCGCGGCATGTCCTTCGGATCGCGGCGCGGACCGGTCAGCCGGTAATGCGTCGCCAGCAGGGTGTCGATCTCGCCGTTGACCTGCACGCGGGAGTCGACGAGCACGATCACGTAGTCGCAGGCCCGCTCGACGTCGGAGACCAGATGCGAGGACAGTACGACGCTGAGCTCCTGCTCCGCGACCGCCTCCATCAGGTCCTGCAAGAACTCCCGCCGAGCCAGCGGATCGAGCGCCGCGACGGGTTCGTCGAGGATCAGCAGATCCGGTCGTTTCGCCAGCCCGAGCGTCAGCGCGAGCTGTGCACGCTGACCACCGGACAACTTCCCCGCCCGCTGCTTCGGATCGAGCTTCAGATGCTGGATCCGCTGCTGCGCAAGGGATTCGTCCCACGCCGGGTTGAGCCGCCGCCCGAGCCGCAGATGGTCCGCAATACTCAACCGCGCGTACGTAGGCGTGTCCTGCGCAACATACCCAACCTTCGCCTGCTGCGACCCCGCCGGCGCCCCCAGCACCTCCACCGTCCCCGCACTGGGCGACAACATCCCCACCGCCAGATTCAGCAAGGTGCTCTTACCGGCCCCATTAGGCCCGACCAGCCCGACCACATGCCCAGCCGGAACCTCCAAATCACAATCGGTCAGCGCCCAGCGCCGCCCATACTTCTTCCCCAACCCCTGAGCCTGCAGAACTGTGTTCATCGGATCGATGGCGTGGTCCTACTGCTGACAGCGGGACTGGGACGCCATCTCCCTCCCTTCAGAAAATGTCGGAGGCGACTGATTACGTCGTTCAGGTGTCGCGTTACCGCCTCGCACCGACCGGTGCTCAAGCTGAAGGACTGCTTGAGCAGTGCAGTCATGCGAGGTTCGTTTGGAATCTGGCGCTCGAGCAATGGTCGATGTGGCGGCCAGGACGTCGGTTGTCCGCTCCCGGCCTCGTTGTTCAGATGCGGCAACTGACCGAAGCTCGGAGACAGCACGACTGGCTGCGTGCGGGTTCTCAGACCGTGCAGCAACAGGCGTTGCGGGACTTCGATCATGCAGTGAAGGCGTTTTTCACCGGCGCCCGCCGACGTCCGACCTGGCGGAAGGCCGGTCGGCGCGAAGGTTTTCGAGTCGTCGGCAGTCAGGCCGGTCGTGTTGAGCGCCTGTCGCGCAAGTGGGCGAAGGTTCTGGTTCCGAAGGTCGGTTGGATCAGATTCCGGCTGTCCAGGACATTGCCGGCGGCGAGGTCGTACCGAATCACCCGGGATGCAGCCTCCAGGTGGCACATTGCGTTCGCGGCGAGGCCGGAGCCGATCCTTGCACCCGGCAACGGTCGGGTCGTCGGAGTAGATCGAGGCGTGGCCGTGTCCGCTGCTTTGTCGACCGGCCAGCTCCTCGTCTGTCCGGCGCCCCGGCCGGCTGAGCGGAAGCGCCTTCGTCGATTGCAGCGTCGACTCGCGCGAGCCAGTCCTGGCTCGAATCGCCGGATCCGCACCAAGGCGGCCATCGCCAAACTGAAGGCCCGGGAGACAGACCGGCGGAAGGACTGGGTCGAGCAGGTCTCGACAGACCTCGCCCGGCGCTTCGATGTGATCCGCGTCGAGGACCTGGACATTCGGAGCATGACTCGGTCGGCCGGCGGAACGACTGTCGCCCCGGGCAAGAACGTTCGGCAGAAGGCGGGCCTCAACCGAGCCATCCTCGCGAATGGTTGGGGACGGCTTGTCGAGCGACTGGAGCAGAAGGCTGTGGGCCGGGTGCAGAAGGTCGCCGCGGCTTACACCTCCCAAACCTGTTCGCGGTGTGGAACCAGGGACAGGAAGGCACGCGAGAGCCAAGCGACCTTCCGGTGCCGTGCATGCGGCTACACCGCGAATGCGGACGTGAATGCAGCTATCAACATCGCGGCAGGGCGTGCCGTGACCGCGCGTGGAGCCGAGCGGGTTTTGCCGGCAATGAAGCGCGAACCTCAACTCTCTACCTCCTCCCCGTAGATGGTTGGAATCCCTGTCTTCCGAGACGGGGAGGGCGTCAAGCTATGTCCTCCTGAGCGGCGGACCGAAAGGTTGTCAGGAAGAGGGCCTCGATGCTTTCGTCGTCGAGGCCGGCTTTGCGGGCCTTGGCCAGCCAGCGGCGGAGGTCCTGTTTGAGGGGGCCGTGGGCGGCGAGGGTGTTGTCGGTGAGGGTGCGGGTGACGAACGTGCCGCGCCCGGGCCGGGCCTGGACCAGGCCTTCGTGCTCGAGTTCGCGGTACGCCTTGAGCACTGTGTTCGGGTTGATTGCCAGCGACGCCACCACGTCCTTCACGGTCGGCAGCTGGTCACCCTCCCGCAGCAGTCCGAGCCGTAAGGCGTTGCGGACCTGCTGAACGATCTGCTGGTACGGCGAGACCCCCGACCGGCCGTCCAGATGGAACTCGATCATCCATAACCCCATTCATCTAGGTAACTAGCACTATAGGGGTATGGCGCGACCGCTCGTCAAGAGCGGGCAGCGATCAGCGGATGGCGGCGTACCGGCGGAGGGCCTCGGCGCGGGCCTCGCTGTGGTCGACGATCGGGGCCGGGTAGGCGTCGGCGCCGTACCTCCAGGGCTCGTGCGCCGCCTTGCCGTCGAGGTGCCGCAGCTCGGGCACCCAGCGCCGGATGTACTCACCGTCGGGGTCGAACTTCTGCCCCTGGCTGACCGGGTTGAAGATCCGGAAGTACGGCGCCGCGTCCGCCCCGCAGCCGGCCACCCACTGCCAGTTCAGCGAGTTCGACGCGAGATCGCCGTCGCGCAGCGACCGCATGAACCAGCGTGCGCCGAACCGCCAATGCACGTGCAGATCCTTGACCAGGAACGACGCGACGACCATCCGCACCCGGTTGTGGACGAACCCGGTCTCGGCCAGCTGCCGCATCCCGGCGTCGACGAGCGGGAACCCGGTCCGCCCCGCGCACCACGCCTCGAACAGCTCGCCCGGTTCCTCGTACTGCATCTTGTCGAACTCCGGACGCAGCGGCTTCCACGCGGCCTGCGGGTTGCGCGCCAGCAGGTCCGCGCAGAACTCACGCCACGCCAGCTCGCGCCGGTACGCCTCCGCGCCGACGCTGCGCCTGCGGGCCAGATCGGCGAGCATCGTCCGCGGGTGGATCTCGCCGTACTTCAACGGGACCGACATCCGCGACGTGCTGTCGAGATCGGGCCGATCGCGCTCGTCGTCGTACGCCGCGACGTCCTCGAGGTACGCCTTCCAGTGCTCGAGCGCCGCCCGCTCGCCGGCCCCGTCACCCGACGACGGCAGTTCCTCGCCGGAAGACTTCACCCACGTCACGTCGGCCGGCGCCTCCACCGGCTGCCGCCACCCGTGCGCCAGCCATGCCTTGAAGTACGGCGTGAACACCTGGTACGACCGCCCCTGCTGGTTCAGCACCCGTCCCGGCGCCACGGCGTACGGCGATCCCGTCCGCCTCAGCGGACACTTCAATGAGGCTTCAACTTCTTGATCGCGCTGTTGTCCGTACGGCCCGTAGTCCGCGCTGATGTGCACACTCGCAGCCCCGACCTCGTCCGCCAGAGCGGGTACGACGGTTGCCGGATCACCACGCCGTACGACGAGCCGTCCGCCCATCGCCTCGGACAGGCTGCGCAGCGACGCCGCGAGGTGATCCCGTCGTGGATCGCCCGACCGGTCCCAGAGCAACGGATCCACCGCAAATACGCCCAGAACCCGGCCGTCACCCGCCGCAACCGCGTCGAGCAGGGCCGGATTGTCCGCCAACCGCAGGTCCCGGCGGAACCACATCACCGCTGTCATCGTGCTCATCATCCGCCAGTACCCAGCAGCGATTCGGTAAGGGTTGCCTCAATAGGTGAGAATGGTTGTCGTGAGCGAGCTGATCGATACCACCGAGATGTACCTGCGGACCGTCTACGAGCTGGAAGAAGAAGGCATCCTCCCTCTCCGGGCCCGGATTGCCGAGCGCCTGCACCAGTCCGGTCCTACGGTCAGTCAGACGGTTGCGCGGATGGAGCGCGACGGTCTGATCAAGGTGGAGGGCGATCGCCATCTGGAGCTCACCGACGTCGGCCGCAAGCAGGCGGTCCGGGTGATGCGCAAGCACCGCCTCGCGGAGCGTCTGCTGGTCGATGTGATCGGGCTCGAGTGGGAGGACGTGCACGCCGAGGCCTGCCGCTGGGAGCACGTGATGAGCGACGCGGTCGAGCTGCGGCTGCTGAAGATCCTCGACAACCCGACCGAGTCGCCGTACGGCAACCCGATCCCGGGGCTGGAGGAGCTGCAGACCAGCGGTATCGCGAGCGGGATCGAGGACTTCCGGATCGGGGTCGAGCCGCTGGACCAGGTCCTCGACCAGTCCACCGGCGAGAGTGTGCGGGTGCTCGTCCGCCGGATCGCCGAGCCGGTGCAGACCGACGACGGCGCGATGGCCGTACTGCGGAAGGCCGGCGCCCTGCCCGGCCGCGAGGTCGACTCGATCATGGACGCCGACGGCGTACTGGTCGGCAGCCGTGAGGCGGGCGGTGTGATCAGCGACGAGACCGCCGGCCACATCTTCGTCAGCCGCGTTTGAGCATCGTCAAGGCTGTGTTAACGCTGCGCACCCGATGCGGTACGTCGGGTTGCCGACGGGTACCGTCATCCCGCAATGTCTGAGAACGCGATCGATTGGCCGCAGTACCTGCGGGAGTTCCACACCGCCACGCCCGGCAGCACGGAAGCGCTGCTGTCACGGGCAGTGGCCGGCGACCACACGCCGTACCGCTGGCTGGTCCGTGCCGTTTCCGGCGAGGCGCGCCGGGTGCTCGACCTCGCCTGCGGGAACGGGCCGGTGGCGCGTGAGCTGTACGGGCGCTGGGTAGTCGGCGTCGACAACAACCCGGCCCAGCTCGCCGGTGCGCCCGGTCCGAAGGTGCAGGCCGACGCGCTGCACCTGCCGTTCGCGAACGAGGTCTTCGACGTCGTCACCTGCTCGATGGGCCTGATGGTCCTCCAGCCGCTCCCTGACGTCCTCGCGGAGGCGGCCCGGGTACTGCGGCGGGGCGGCGTACTGGCGGCGATCGTGCCCGCCGTACGGCCGCTGCGGCGCGGGGACATCCGGACGCTGAGCGGTCTGACCACGCGGCTGCGGTCGACGCCCCAGTTCCCGGCCGGCGGCGAGATCACCGAGCTGAAGGACCAGCTCCATCACGCCGGGTTCGACGTGATGGAGAGCCAGCGCGAGCGGTACGTCTACATGATCCGCAGCCGCGACGACGCCGTGCGGCTGGTGAACGCGCTCTACCTCCCGGGTACGCCGGACGTCCGTCGCGACACCGCCGCCGGGTGGCTCGCGGATCGTGCCGAATCGAAGGACGGGCTCGAGGTCGCGATCCCGATCCGCCGCATCACCGCGATGCGCACCAAGGTCGCACTGACCATCTCCTGAATACCGGGCTCCGTTCGGGGCCCGCGGTCGGTACGGTGTGCTTGTGAGTGCGCTGCGCTGGTCCGTCCGGACGCTCGATCGAGCGCTCGACGGCGAGACGGTCTACCGCGAGCTGCTGGCCGCCGAACCGGTCGCGTACTGGCTCGACGGCAGTCTGACCGACCGCGCCCCGCGACGCGTCTCCGTGCTCGGTACGAGCGTCGGCGCCGAGGTCATCACCAGGGATGTTGCCGTCGGCGACGTCTTCGCCGAGCTCAACCAACTGCTCGCGGACCGGGCCGGGGAGCCGCCGGCTGAACTGGCCGGGCTCTTCTGCGGCGGCTACGTCGGGTACTTCGGTTACGAGCTGAAGGCGCTCACCGGCGGTCGGGCCGCGCACGAGTCGCCGACACCGGACGCACTCTGGATCTGGGCGAACCGGTTCGTCGTCATCGACCACGATCACGACCGGACCTATCTCGTCGCCGTCGACGAGCCCGGCGCCGGCGAGAGCTGGCTGGATCGTGCCGAGACAGCCGCCGCCGACTGGTGGATGGGCAGCGTCGACGCCCCGGCGATCGCCGCGCTCGACCTCGAGGCGCATCTCGAGCAGGACCGGGCGACGTACCTGGCCGGTATCGCGCGGGTGCTGGAGGAGCTGGAGGCCGGCCAGACGTACGAGGTCAATCTGACGAACCGGGTCCGGCTGCCGGCCGTGCAGGACCCGTTCGAGTTCTTCCGCTGGCAACGCTCGGCCAACCCGGCGCCGTACGCCGCCTTCCTCCGGTATGGCGACCTCGCTGTGGCGAGCTCGTCGCCGGAACGGTTCCTGACCGTGGACGCGGACGGCTGGGCCGAGTGCCGGCCGATCAAGGGGACCGCGCCGCGCGATCTCGACCCGGCCGAGGACCAGCTCGCGGCGAAGGCGCTGGCCGAGGACGACAAGACCCGGGCCGAGAACCTGATGATCGTCGACCTGATCCGCAACGACCTCGGCCGGGTGAGCGTGCCGGGGACCGTGACCGTGCCGCAGCTGATGCAGGTCGAGAGCTACCGGACCATGCACCAGCTGGTGACGACGGTCCGCGGCCGGTTGCGGGACGGGCTCACTGCGGTCGACGCGGTTCGCGCCTGCTTCCCCCCGGGGTCGATGACGGGTGCGCCGAAGATCCGCACGATGGAGATCATCGACGAGCTCGAATGGAGTGCCCGCGGGGTGTACTCCGGTGCGCTCGGCTACCTGTCCCTGGACGGGCGGGCGGACCTGAGTGTGGTGATCCGGACGGCGGTGCTGACTCCGGACGGGACCGTGATCGGGGCGGGGGGTGCGATCGTGCTGGATTCCGACCCGGTCGCGGAGTACGAAGAAATGGTGCTGAAAGCAACGGCAGCCGTAGGCCGGGCGGGCCGCGGGTACGGATCTTTCCGCGGATGAAGGGTGGGGGAGATGAGTGGTCTGCTGGTGGCGGATTCGTTCCTGGTTGCCAATGGCAAGGTCCGGGGACTGGAGCTGCACCGGGAACGGTTCGTCCGGTCGTGTGCCGCGGCGGGGGTCGCCGCGGAACGGTTCTGGGACGAGCAGGCCGGGCGGCTGCCCGGGTTCGGGCGGTGGTTCCCGCGGTTCGAGCTGCAGGCGTCGGGTGAGCTCGCCGTCCAGCTGCGGCCGGCGCCGCCGATCGGCGGGCGCGTGCGGGTCGCCGTCCACGAGGGGCCGGATCCGCGGACCGCGCCGCGGGTGAAGGGTCCGGATCTGGAGCTGCTCGGCAAGCTGAAGGAGTCGGCGCCTGATCGTGCCGACGAGATCCTGTTGCTCGACGCCGACGGGACCGTGCTCGAGGCGACGTACTCGGCTGTTGTCTGGTGGGACGACGAGACGCTCTGCTTCCCGCAGTCAGATCGGCCGCTGCTCGCTTCGGTGACAGCGCAGCTCCTGCGCCGGATCGCCGGCAGCCAGGGCGTCGAGATCTCCGAGCGAGCCGTCACTCCGCAGGACCTGCAGAACACGACCGAGGCGTGGCTGGTCAACGCGCTGCACGGCATCCGCCCGATCCACGCCTGGGGCGCCTCGGCGATCGATCCGCTGCCGAACTCCGTCTCCACCCTCTGGCAGTCCCACCTGGAGTCGCTGGCGGCCCGTCTGCCCTGATCGGAACCCACTTGTAAATGTGATATCATTTTGCTACCTTCGAGCTATTCGAGAAGGAGGCAATGTGATGGTGGATGTCGCGGTGGAGATGCCGGCCCCGAAGGTGACCGAGCGCGCCGGCCGGGATCTGAACGGTTGGCCGATGGCGCTGCTGGCGTTCGTGCTGCTGGTGGCAGGGGTGGCCGGTTTCATCATTGGCGCCACCCACGATCGGGGTGCGGAGGTCGTGCTCGCGATCGCGGTGTTCGTGGTCGGCCTGATCGTCGCCGCCGGGCTGACCCCGGTGTCGCCGGGCCGGGCGCGGGTCGTACAGATCCTCGGGCGGTACTCCGGGACCGTGCGGACCAACGGGCTGCGCTGGGTGAACCCGATCTCCTCGCGGCGTGAGGTCTCCACCCGGATCCGCAACCACGAGACGGCCGTTGCCAAGGTCAACGATGCCGACGGCAACCCGATCGAGATCGCCGCGGTGGTGGTCTGGCAGGTCGAGGACACCGCGCAGGCGATGTTCGAGGTGGACGACTTCGTCGAGTTCGTCGCGATCCAGACCGAGACCGCGGTCCGGCACATCGCCAACAGCTATCCGTACGACGTACATCCCGATGGCGAGGTGTTGTCGCTGCGGGACAGCACGGACGAGATCACCGAGAAGTTGTCGGCCGAGATCGGTGCTCGGGTGCACGCGGCCGGTGTGCATGTGATCGAGTCGCGGATCACCCACCTTGCGTATGCGCCGGAGATCGCCCAGGCGATGCTGCGGCGGCAGCAGGCGGGTGCCGTCGTCGCGGCCCGGCAGCGGATCGTTGAAGGTGCGGTCGGCATGGTCGAGCTGGCGCTGGACCGGCTGTCCGAGCACGAGGTGGTCGAGCTGGACGAGGAGCGGAAGGCGACGATGGTCAGCAACCTGCTGGTGGTGCTGTGCGGCGACCGTGACGCCCAGCCGGTGGTCAACGCCGGCTCGCTCTACCAGTGAGTGGTCGTCTGCCGTGGCTGTCGAACGCAAGAAGATCCTGCTCCGGCTGGATCCCGTGGTGCACGACGCGCTGGCCCGCTGGGCGGCCGACGACCTGCGCAGCACCAACGCCCAGATCGAGTTCCTGCTCCGCCGGGCCCTGGCCGACGCCGGCCGCCTCCCCGGCGGAGTAGGCAAACTCCGCCGCCCCGGCCGTCCTCCGAAGGAGGAAGACGATGACCAGAAGGAATGAAACGCTCGCCGGAGGTGGGCAGACGTTGCGACGTACGCCGCGGCCTGCCCGGAAGGTAGTTGCTCTAGGCAATCTCCAGACGCCGGACTCGTTGGCGGCCCGGATGTTCTTGCTGTGTTGCGATCCGGAGCGGGGGCGGCTGGGTGCGCGGTCGAAGATCGGGAAGGTGCTGCGGGCGGCGACGCTTGTGGACCTGCAGCTGGCGGGGAATGTGGTTGACGAGGGTGGGCGGGTGCGGGTGACGGCGGTGCCGGCTCCGCGGGATGTGGTGTCGGCCGGGGTGTTGGAGGAACTGCGGGCGGTGGGCCCGCGGCGGTGGCGGCACTGGATTGATCGGCGGGGCGGGGTGACCGTACGCCGGGTTCGCGACGAGCTCGAGCGGGCGCGGTTGATCAAGGTGGAGCCGCATCGGATTCTCGGGATCATCCCGGCGGATCGCATCACGGTCCGGCACCCGCTGATGCGGCGGCAGCTGCTCCAGGCCGCCCATGACACGCTGCGCGCCTCGCGGCTGGTGTCGCGGGTGGACCTGCGCGACGCCTCGATCGTCGTACTCGCGTCCACCGCGGACCTGCGCACGATCGTCAGCAAGGAGCAGCGGATCCGGCACAAGGACCGCCTGGCGCAGCTCGCGGTGCGCGTCGGTCCCGTCGTACCGGCGCTGAAGAAGGCGATCCAGCAGGGGCAATCCGCCGGCGGGTGACCCCGGGGGGTGCTATGGTTCGTTACTCAAGTAACTAACCAAGGAAGGGGGTGGGGTTGTGTTCGACGACCGGAGTCCGATCTATCTGCAGATCGCGGACCAGATCAAGAACGACATCGTGACCGGCGCGCTGGCCGAGGACGAGCAGGTGATGTCGACCAACCAGTACGCCGCCTTCTACCGGATCAACCCGGCCACCGCGGCCAAAGGTTTCGCGCAGCTGGTCGACGAGGGCGTGCTGTACAAGAAGCGCGGTATCGGGATGTTCGTCTCCCCGAACGCCCGCGACCTGCTCCGCACCGGCCGCCGCGACTCGTTCTTCGCCGACGTCGTCGACCCGATGATCCGCGAGGCCAAAGCGATCGGCATCCCCTTGAAAGACATCCTCCAGCACATCCGCACGTACGGAGACGCCTGATGACCACCGCCCTGACCGTCAGGACCGAGAACCTCTCGGTCCGGTTCGCCGGCGTGCCGGCGCTGGACCGGCTCGATCTGCGGCTGGCGCCCGGCAAGATCCACGGGCTGCTCGGCCGCAACGGATCCGGGAAGAGCACGCTCGCCGCGGTCCTGGCCGGATTCCGGCGGCCTGACGAGGGTCGCGTCCTGATCGAGGGCGGCGACCTCGGTACGGCGCAGGAGCCGTACGAGAACGCCGTCGTCACCAGCCGGCTCTGCCTGATCCGCGAATCCGGCGACCGGCCCGACGCAGTACCAGTCAAACAAGCGATCAGTCTCGCGGCCGCGCTCCGGCCGTACTGGGATGCCGAGCTCGCCGGCGACCTATTGGACCGCTTCGAAGTGCCGCTGAACAAGAAGATCCAGAAGCTCTCCCGCGGTAAGAAGTCCGCGCTCGGCGTCGTCCTCGGGCTCGCCAGCCGCGCTCCGCTGACGATCTTCGACGAGAGCTACCTCGGCATGGACGTCCCGTCGCGGAACCTGTTCTACGACGCCCTGCTCGCCGACTACACCGAAGTACCGCGCACGTTCGTGCTGTCGACCCACCTGGTCAGCGAGGTCAGCGCGATGCTCGAGGAGGTCGTCATCCTCGACAACGGCCGCCTCGTCACGCAGTCACCGGTGGACTCGTTGCGCGGCCGCGGCGCCTCGATCGTCGGACCGGCCGCGGCCGTGGACAAGTTCACCGTCGGCTTCACCGTGCTCGCGGAGGAGCGGCTCGGCGGCACCAAGTCCACGACGGTTCTCGGCGACCTCGATCCGGCGCTGCTGGCGGACGCGGCTGCCGCCGGTCTGGAGATCGGTCCGGTCGGCCTGCAGGATCTCTTCGTCCATCTGACAGGAGCCCGCTCATGACCACCACGGCCGAGGCGACGCTTCCGCGCGAGGCCACCGACTGGCGCCGGTTGAAGACGGTGTTGTTGTCGATGACCGTCGGTCTGCGCCAGATGCTCGTCGGCTACTGGATCGTGATGCTCGTTGCGTTCTTGGCGATCGGGCTCGTCATCCAGCTCGTGACCAGCGGCGTCACCAGCAGCATGTGGGACTACGGCACCCAGTCGCCGAAGTACTTCTCGCTGGCGATCGGCGTGACACTCACCCCGGCGTACCTGGTGCTGCTGGTCGCGCATGGTGTCACCCGGCGGATGTATGCGGTTGCCTCAGGCATCTACCTGACCGGCGCCGCGGCAGCCACCTCGATCGTCTGGGTGCTGGCCTACCAGATCGAGCACTTGATCTACGCATGGCAGGGCTGGCCCGACAAGTTGAACAACCCGCACCTGTTCACCAGCACCTCGCAGGTCGGCCTGGTGTTCGCCGAGTTCTTCCTGCTGATCCTGTCCCATGAGGTGACGGGTTGGTTGCTCGGCATCACCTTCGTTCGCTTCGGCGTCTGGCGCGGTCTGCTGATGCTGCCGCTGGCGTTGATCCCGGCGGTGGCGGCCGAGTTCCTGCTCGTCGCGCAATGGCTCGCCGACATCCTCACCAACGCCGGGTATCACCGGCCACCGCTCGCCGTCGCCGTACCGTCGGTGCTCGCGGTCAGCGCGCTCGGTGTGTATGCCGGGTATCGCATTCTGCAACCGATGGCGCTCAAACCCGCTAAGGGCTAAGACACGTTATGCACAGGGGGTGTGTATAACCGGGACAGTTTCTGTGGATGGTTGCGCGATCACTGTGGACGACCAAAACTGTTGCCAGGAAAGGCTTGTGCGACCCCCGTTCAAGAGCGTAGAAATGTCGACACGCCGCTTCGGACTGGAGTGGCGGGTCGATCGGAAACCGAGGGCCCTAGCGGTGGGGATCCCCACCGAGGTAGACCGGTGACGGGGTCTGCCGGCCTCCACGGACCCGTATCGGGAAGCTGGAGACGTCACCTTCCTTCAGCTGGTGCGGGCCCCTCCGACTCATACTCGGAGGGGCTCGCCTTCTTGAACTCACCAGTGCAGAAAACAGAACCCCGAGGTCGCGAACGACCTCGGGGTTCTGTGCAGGGATCTCTCTCAGCGGAGTGTGATTCTCAGTTCGGTGTGAGAGCCCTTCGCCGGCACCTGGACCTCGGTCCCGCGCGTGGTGGTGACGAGCTTGTACTGCGCCGCGTGGCCGTCGACCGACACGCTCTTCACCTTCGCCCCGGACGGCAGTACGGCGCCGACCGTGAGCGTCGCGCCGACGCCCTTCGCGGTCACGTCGGTCGACAACGCCTTACCTGTAAGGCGTGCGGAGACATCGACCGAGCCGCGGCCGACCCGGATGTTGCTACCGGCCACCTTCTGCTGGCCCTGCGGCAGCTGCGGTACGACGGCGATCCGGCCGTGCCCGAGGTCGGGGTCGACGCCGAGCTGCTGGTGGATCACCGGCCAGAGGATGCCGTACGCACCCCAGGCCTGCAGCGCCATCGAGCGGTCGTAGAACGGCCGGCCGATGTTCGCCGCCGAGTCCGGTGACGGGGCGATCTCCGGCATCGCGCCGGGGGTCTCCCAGACCGACGGGTCGAGCTGGATCCGGGCGTTACCGGTGGTGTACGCCTGCTGCTGCTTGGCGCCCAACCGGCCGAAGTTGCCTTCCGCAACGGCCATGATCGACGTGTTCAGACCGAAGATGCTGCGCTCGCTCTTCACCTGCGACACGACCGGGTCGCACGTCGCGCCGGGGTTGCCGGCCGGGTCCGACGTCGCGCCGGTGCCGGTGTGGAACAGGCCGAATTCGCCTGTGTAGCAAGCCGTTTCGCGCTGGTCGAGCGCCGTGTTCGCGTTGGCGGTCGAGGCGAGCGGTGAGGCCGGCTTGCCCGGGTGGTTCAGTACCGCTTCCATCGGCGTGACGCCGATCCAGTGCCGCTGGAAGATCGGCGTGTTGTCGTTCGCCGGGTTGGCCGGGTCGTCGATCGAGTCGGCGTACCCCATCGCCTGCGGTACCCACCACTGTGCCTCGAAGCGGGACTCGAGGTCGTTCGCGCGGGTAGTCGCCCACTGCTGCACCTTCGTGTCGTGCTTCGACGCGGCGAGGTCGGCGAGGTCGGTCAGACCGCGGATCAGGTAGACGGTGTTGTCGAGCTTCTCCACACCCATCCCGGTGCGCTCGACGTTGCCGAGCCCCTCCGGCCAGCCGTCGCCGTCCTTGTCCAGTTCGCGGTACACGTACTGAAGGTTCCGCACGCTGAAGTCGTACATGTCGTCGCGGAACTTGTTGTCACCCGTCCAGCGCCACAGCAGCGCAACGGTGCTGGGGAACTTCACCGTCTCGTCGGTGTTGCCCGCGCTCTGGTTCGAACCGAAGTACACCGAGCCGGTCGGGGTGACCTCGTGCGCGACCTTGCCGCTGCGGTTGTTCAGGATGTCGCTGACATCGCGCAGCGCCTTGAGGTGGGACTTGACGGTGTCGAACTGACCCGCTGCGACCGCGGCGAAGGCGGTGTACTCGCCGTCGGTCGCGAACAGCCAGGGGTAGTCCGGGAAGCCGGCGCCGAACCAGCGCGCGGTCTGCACCGTCCCGGCCGGTGCCGGGTAGTCCTTGCCCTCGTTGACGTCCCGGATCTGCAGGTTGTGCGCCTCCTGCACCGAGTCGGCGAGGTTCTGCTTGCTCCACTCGACGCTCTGCTGCAGCAGCCGGTCACCAGGAAGGTCCACTGCGGACTGCGCGTCGATCTGCTGCCGTAAGGCGGTCTTTGCCCGCAGCAACTTGTCCGGGTTGCTCAGCGCCTTGCCGTACTCGCGTGCGGCGGCCTGGCTGCCCTGGTCCGATCCGGCCACGGCGAACCAGATCGTCTTCTGCTGACCGGCCGACAGCTTCACGTCGTACGTGAGCCGGCCGCCGGTGCCCTTGCCGACGAGCGAGTCGTCGCAGCGGGCGGGCGTCGTACCGTCCTTCGGGCAGATCACCGCGGGGCTCTGCGGTCCGCGGTGGTCCGGGCCGAGCTGGTGATCCGTCGGACGCAGGGACGATCCGACGAACGCGGCGTAGTCGTGGGCGGTCGCGTTCGGGTACGACGGCGTGCCCTGCTCGCGGAACCGCAGCGCGCCGTTGGTGTAGTCGCCGGTGTCGGGCAGGTTGGCGTCGGCTGCGCCCGGGGTGGTCCAGTCCCACGGGTACGACTGCATCAGCTCGGAGTGCGCGTCGACGTCGAGCTTCACCGTCTTCGCCGTACTCGAGCTGAGCGTGAGGCCGACCAGCGTCGCGCGGACCCCGTCGGGGACGAAGTCGGTACGGCGTACGTTGACGGAACCGGAGTAGTCGATCCGGCTGTAGCCCTGGCCACTGGTGTACTTCGCGGCAGCGACGTCCTTGCCGAGCCAGTTACCGTCGAGCCCGAACCAGATCCCGTCGAGCAACTTGATCGGCTGCGACCAGAAGCCACCCATCTCACCACGGATGTGCCATCCGGTGGCGGGGTAGAGGCCGGTCTCATCACCCATCGCGTAGGCCCGATCGCCAACCACCAGCGACCGCCGATCAGCAAGCCGAGTCGTCTCGGAAAGCTCAGACGATCCAGCAGTTGTTGTCGTGGAGTTCGTGGTGGGGCCTGAGGCGGCGCCGGCCGAGCCGGTGGTGGACGGGCCCGCGAGGGCGGACGCCGTGCCGGCGAGCACGGTCGCGGCGGCGAGCAGCGCGATGCCCGCGGTGCGACGCACCGGGCGCCGCGTGGCGGCGCCGGACTGCCGGGCGGGTGGAGCGGACTGCGGGGTTGGTGGGGCGGAGCTGGTTTGTCTACTTCGGTTGGTCGGATCGGGAGTCATTGGCGGTTTCCTCCTTCTCGCGGCGCCGGGGGGACAGCGCCGGGGATCAGCCAGGGGCCGAGCTGCCCCTGATCACCAGTTCTGGCTGCAGTAAGCGTTCGGTCGGCGTACCGTCGGGCGCGCCGGTGAGGATCTCGATCAGTTCGCCGGCGATGTCATCCATCGGTTGCCGGAGGCTGGTCAGGCCGGGGGAGACGACGTCGGCCAGGGGTGAGTCGTCGAAGCCGGTGAGGCCGATCTCCCGGCCGGCGGTGATACCGCGACGGGTCAGCTCGCGCAGCGCGCCGAGCGCGAGAATGTCGCTCAGGGCAACAATCCCGTCGAGCTCCCGCCCGGCGTCGAGCAGCGCCGCGGTCGCGCGGGCGCCTTCGTCCAGGCTGTCCTCGCGGCACCGGATCGACAGCCCGGTGGTCTGCAGCCCGAGCTTCTTGCACTCGTCCCGCCAACCGCCGTACCTGTCCTCGGCGAGACCGGACGACTTGGGCCAGCCGATGAACGCGATCCGCCGCCGACCGGTCTCGTACAAATGCCGGACCGCCATCGCCGAACCAGCAGCACCGTCAACATCCACCCAAGGACCAGGCTGCGTGGTCTCCTTCCACACCCGCCCGAAGCTGACGAACGGGATGCCCTGCTCCTTCAGCCACGCATGCCGCGGGTCGTGCGTCTCGGTCTGCGACAGCACGAACCCGTCGACCAGCCGACGCGCGTGCAGATCGTCGTACGTCGGCATGCCGTCGACGCCGGGCGGTGCGGTGAACAGCAGGATGTGCCGGCCGGTGCGTTCGGCGGCGGCGCAGAGCGCGTGCAGGAACTGGTCCATGACGAGATGGGTCTGGTTCGGCCAGTTCGGGACGCAGTACCCGATCAGTTCGACCGCGCTGGTGCGCAGACTGCGGGCGTTACGATTGGGCCGGTAGTTGAGCAGTTCGATCGATTTGTTCACGCGTTCGAGGGTGTCCGGCCGGAGCCGGTGCGGGGCGTTGAGCGCGTTCGATACCGTCTGCACCGACACCTCGGCGTGGGCGGCGACCTGCTTGAGCGTAGCCACAGCGACCTCCCACGGACGTTTTGAACGTTAAAAACATCCGCAGTCTGCCCCGGCCCCTCCAAACCTGTCAACGGTTCAGAGTGGCGGCGGACCCTGGCGCACGATCGCCAACGTCTCCTCGACCCCCATCGGCGCGATCCACCGCCCCCACCACGCGGCCCCCGCCTCCGCGAACGCCGTGGGCTCACCCCCACTGACCTTCACCTCGTGCGCCCCCTCCGCCAACAGCCCGAGGACATCATCAGGAGTGATGGTCTGCGGCGCATCGGTGCTCCCCTTATAAGCGCAAGACCCACCCCACCGCACAATCCGCCGCCGCACGGCAGGCACCAACATGTTCCCGCCCACCCAGACAGGAATTCGTGGCTCCTGCACCGGCCGAGCCGTCAACTGCACGTCCTCCAACCGGTAGTGCTTGCCGGTGAAGGTGACCCGCTCCCCACTCCAGAGCCGATCGATCAACTCCAGCCCCTCGTCCAGCATCTCCGCCAGCACCTTGGGACTCCGGCCCTCCATGAACGGATCGCCCGGATCCCCGATCCCCACCCCGAGCACCATGCGCCCACCGGACAGGTGATCCAACGCAACAGCCTCCGCCGCCACCTTCCACGGCCGGCGCCGGGGGAGCGGCGTCACCGTCGTACCGATCCTGATCCGCTCCGTCGCGACCGCCATCGCGGCCATGCAGATCCACGGGTCGTACGTCGGCTGGGACGCGTCGCCCTGGTAGACGAGGTAGTCCTCCAGGAACAACGCGTCCCAGCCACAGTCCTCCACCGCGCGGGCGAGCTCAGCCAGCCCGCGTGGATCCCGCCCGTCACCCACCGCCCCAACAGTGACCGAGAACTTCATGCTGCTGAGACTAGAGACGACCTCCGACAATTCAGGCGGTGTGCCCGCCGTCGATGGTGAGTTCGGTGCCGGTGATGTAGGCGCCGGCCGGGCCCGCCAGGTAGGTGATCGCCGTGGCGACCTCGAGCGGGCTGCCGAAACGGTCCAGCGCGAGGTCCGCGATCTGCGTCGCCGCGAACGGGCCGTCGGCCGGGTTCATGTCGGTGTCGATCGGCCCCGGCTGGACGACGTTCGAGGTGATGTTGCGGGCGCCCAGCTCGCGAGCCAGCGCCTTGCTCAGTCCGACCAGCGCAGCCTTGCTCATCGCGTACAGCGTCATACCAGGACTCGTGACCCGGCCGGCCGCGCAGCTGCCGAGATGAATCACCCGGCCGCCGTCGGACAGCAGCGGTACGGCGGCCTGCGTGGCGGCGTACACGCCCCGGATGTTGACCGCGACCACCCGATCCACGGCGGCCGGCGTCAGCTCGGTGATCGGCGCGATCGCACCCACCCCGGCGTTGTTCACGAGAATGTCCAACCCACTAAGGGTTTCCGCAGCCCGCCGTACGCCGTCACCGACCGCAACCGCATCCGCGGCGTCGATCGCGAGTGCAACAGCACGCCGACCGAGGCCCTCGATCTCCTTCACGACTGTTGCCGCCGCATCCGCGGACGCGTTGTAGGTGATCGCGACGTCGGCGCCCTTCTCCGCCAGCGCGATCGCGGTCGCGGCGCCGATCCCGCGGCTGCCACCTGTCACCATTGCCTTCTTGCCAAGCAGTTCGTTCATGTGAACCAGTCCACGCGAGCCGTGACGGTGAAGCTGGCAGGAATCCGACGCCGGATCGTGGCGTCGCAAAACCGCGACCCGGTCCACCTCCATGTCGTAAAACCGCTAGCGACTGTCGGTGGCGGCAGGGATGCTGGAGGACGTGTACGAGTGCAGGGAGCGATGTATCCGGGCCGTCCAGTCCAAGGACGCGCGGTTCGACGGGTGGTTCTTCACGGCTGTTCTGACCACGAAGATCTACTGCCGGCCGAGCTGTCCGGTAGTGCCGCCGAAGGTCGAGAACATGCGCTTCTACCCGAGCGCGGCCGCCGCCCAGCAGGCCGGATTCCGCGCCTGCAAGCGGTGCCGTCCGGACGCGAGCCCGGGCTCCCCGGAGTGGAACGACCGCGCCGACCTGGTGGCCCGCGCGATGCGCCTGATCGCGGACGGGGTGGTCGACCGCGACGGCGTGCCGGGGTTGGCCGGCCAGCTCGGGTACAGCGTGCGGCAGGTGCAGCGGCAGCTGCTGGCCGAGCTCGGCGCCGGGCCGCTCGCGCTCGCCCGGGCGCAGCGGGCCCAGACCGCGCGGCTCCTGATCGAGACCAGCAACCTGCAGATGGCGGACGTCGCGTTCGCCGCCGGGTTCTCGAGCGTACGGACGTTCAACGAGACCGTGCAGGAAGTCTTCGCGCTCGCTCCGACCGAGCTGCGTCGCCGCGCCCGCCGCGGTACGGCGACCGCCGCGCCGGGCACGATCTCGCTGCGCCTCCCGTTCCGTGCGCCGTTGACGCCCGACAACCTGTTCGGCCACCTGATCGCGACCGGGGTGCCAGGCGTCGAGGAGTGGCGCGACGGCCACTACCGCCGCACGCTGCGTCTCCCGCACGGTCACGGCGTGGTCGCGTTGCGGCCGATGCCCGACCACATCGCGTGCCAGCTCTCGCTCACCGATCAGCGCGATCTCGCGATCGCGATCAGCCGTTGCCGGCGGATGCTCGACCTCGACGCGGATCCGGTCGCGGTCGACGACCTGCTCAGCGAGGATCCGGTGCTCGCGCCGCTGATCGTGAAGGCGCCGGGCCGACGGGTTCCGCATACGGTCGACGGCGAGGAGTTCGCCGTACGCGCGGTGCTCGGTCAGCAGGTGTCGACCGCGGCCGCACGTACGCACGCGCATCGCCTGGTGCTGCAGCACGGCGAGCCGATCGAGGATGCCGCCGGTGGGCTGACGCATCTGTTCCCGACGACGCAGGCGCTGGCCGGGCTCGATCCGGAGACGCTGGCGTTCCCGAAGTCCCGTCGTACGACGTTGACGACGCTGGTCCGGACGCTCGCCGACGGGGAGATCGACCTGGGCGCGGGGGCGGACTGGGATCGTGCGCGGGAGCAGTTGGCCGCGTTGCCGGGGATCGGGCCGTGGACCGTCGAGTCGATCGCGATGCGCGCGCTGGGCGACCCGGATGCCTTTGTGGCCAGTGATTTAGGTATCCGGTACGCCGCTCGTGACCTAGGCTTGCCCGAGGCCCCCAAACTCCTGACCGACCACGCTCGCGCGTGGCGGCCTTGGCGTGCGTACGCCGTGCAGTACCTGTGGGCCACCGGTGACCACGCGATCAACAAGATTCCGGAGTGAGAATGACCGATTTGACCACCGACCGTCTGTTGCTCCGTCAGTGGCGTGACTCCGATCGGGAGCCGTTCGCCGCCCTGAACGCGGACCCGGCGGTGATGGAGCACTTTCCGGCCCTGCAGACCCGTGAGCAGAGCGACGCCCTGATCGATCTGAACGTCCCGCACCTCGACGGCCGCGGTTGGGGCCTGTGGGCGCTGGAGGCGAAGGACACCGGGGAGTTCATCGGCTTCACCGGGCTCAACGTACCGACGTTCGACGCGCCGTTCCTGCCCGGGGTCGAGATCGGCTGGCGTCTGTCGAAAGGTGCCTGGGGCAACGGTTATGCGACCGAGGCGGCCCGGGCCGCGCTGGCGTACGCGTTCGGCCCGGTCGGGCTGGACGAGATCGTCTCGTTCACCGCGACCACGAACCTGCCGTCGCAGCGGGTGATGCAGCGGATCGGCATGGTGCACGACGAGGCGGGCGACTTCGATCACCCACGGGTCAAGGAAGGCCACCGCCTGCGCCGGCACGTGCTCTACCGGATCGACCGCGCCCAGTGGGAGTCCACCAAGTGACGTACGCCGTCATCGACAGCCCGCTCGGTCCCCTCACCCTGGTGGGGACCGACGCGGGCGAGTTGACCGGCCTGTACATGGACCAGCAGCGCTACCGCCCCGACGAAGCCGGCTTCGGCGACCGTGACGACTCGACCCTGCCGGCGGTCGCCGAGCAGCTCGACGAGTACTTCCACCACGGCCGCACGAAGTTCGACGTACCACTGCACCTGCGCGGTACCGACTTCCAGCGCCAGATCTGGGTGGCCCTCCAGGACATCCCGTACGGCGAGACCACCACGTACGGCGGTCTCGCCGCGGCGCTCGGACTCAAACCCCAATCGGCCCGCGCCGTCGGTCTCGCGAACGGCAAGAACCCGATCAGCATCATCGTTCCGTGCCACCGCCTGGTCGGCTCGACCGGTAGCCTGACCGGCTACGGCGGCGGCATCGAACGCAAACGAGCCCTGCTCGATCACGAACAGGGCGACAAGCTGTTCTAGCTGGGCGTCTCGACCCGCTCGGCAACGGGCACGGCGGCCTTCGGCTTGGACTTGAACAGGCGCCGCGCGAGCGGCTCGGTGTAGCGGGCGGCGACCGGACCGAGGATGACGAGGATCAGCACGTACGCCGTTGCGAGCGGGCCGAGCTTGGGTTCGACCCCGACGGCGAGGCCGGCGATGACGATCGAGAACTCGCCCCGCGCCACCAACGTCCCGCCGGCGCGCCAGCGTCCTGCGGTCGAGATGCCGGCCCGGCGTGCGGCGTACCAGCCGGTGGCGATCTTGGTGAGCGCGGTGAGTACGGCGAGGCCGAACGCGATCGCCAGCACCGGCGGGATCTTCGCCGGATCAGTGCTCAACCCGAAGAACACGAAGAACACCGCGGCGAACAGATCACGCAGCGGAGCGAGCAGATTCCGGGCACCATGCGCGACCTCGCCCGACAACGCGATCCCGACCAGGAACGCACCGACCGCCGCCGACACCTGCAGGTGCTGCGCAATCCCCGCGACGAGCAACGTCAGCCCGAGTACGACCAGCAACAGCATCTCGGGGTTGTCGGAGGACACCGCCCGGCTGATCACCCGTCCGTACCGCAGCGCGATGAACAGCACCACGCTGACTGTCCCCAGCGAGATCAACAGCGTCATGCTGCCACCGGCCAAACCGACACCCGCGAGCAGCGCGGTGAGGATCGGCAGATAAACCGCCATCGACAGGTCCTCGAGCACCAGGATCCCCAGTACGACGGGCGTCTCTCGGTTACCCAATCGGCCGAGGTCGCCGACCACCTTCGCGATCACGCCCGACGACGAGATCCAGGTGACACCGCCCAACGCCACCGCCGCCACCGGACCCCATCCGAGCAGCAACGCCACGGCAGCACCGGGCAACGCGTTCAGCAGGAAGTCGACCGCACCCGAGACGTACTGCGTCTTCAGCGTGCCGACCAGATCCGACGCGGTGTACTCGAGCCCGAGCAGCAACAGCAGCAGGATCACACCGATCTCGGCGCCGGTGGCAACGAACTCCTCACTCGCTGCCAACGGCAACAATCCGCCGTGCCCGAACGCGAGCCCGGCCAACAGATACAGCGGAATCGGCGAGAAGCCGAGGCGGCCGGCGATCCGGCCGAGGATGCCGAGAGCAAGGATGACGGCGCCGAGCTCGATCAGCAGGGCGGTGATGTTCTCGTGCATCTCACCCACCCGCGATCAGGTCGGCCACGGCATCCACGCCCTCGCGGGTGCCGACCACGACCAGGGTGTCGCCGATCGCGAACCGGAAGTCCGGCGTCGGCGAGGGCGTCGCTCCGGTACGCCGCAGTACCGCGACGATCGACGCGCCGGTCCGGCTGCGGGCCTGGGTGTCGCCGAGCGTGCGCCCGGAGTACGGCGACTTGGCGGTGATCGGGATGTGCTCGGTGACCAGGTCGATCTCGATCTCGCCCCGGACCGGGTCGATCGACTCCGGGATCAGCAGCTGCGCGAGCGCCGCCGCCTCGCTCTGGCCGAGCGGGACCGTGGCCTGGCAGGTGTCGTCGTCCTCCGGATCGTGGAAGCCGAGGAACCGCCGGCCGTCGTTGTGCACCACCACCGAGACGTGCTTGCCGCCCTCGGTGACCAGGTCGTACCGCGTACCGATCCCTGGCAACGTCGTCTTGGTCGGGTGATTCATGATGCTCCGATCAATAGATGGCGTCTGCAACCATTCTCTCAAACTCCGAGCACCCGGTCCGGGTCCTGGATGTGATCCGGGTTGCAATCAGATGCAGTGCAACGAGTTGCATAGGTACGCTCCGGTCATGGCGCTGGAGCACGCGATCCTGGTCTCGTTGACCGAGCGCGCCGGGTCCGGCTACGAGCTGGCCCGGCGGTTCGACCGGTCGATCGGCTACTTCTGGCCGGCCACCCACCAGCAGATCTACCGGGTGCTGCGCCGGATGGACGAGGCCGGTTGGGTGACGCACACCGAGATCGCCCAGGAGGGCCGGCCGGACAAGAAGGTCTATCGGGTCGCGGCCGCCGGGCGGGCGGAGCTCACCCGCTGGCTGGCCGAGCCTGAGGATCCCGCCGTACTGCGGGACGGGCTCGGCGTGAAGCTTCGCGGTGCCTCGCTCGGCTCACTGGACGTCGTCCTCAAGGAGATCGAGCGGCACCGGGCCGAGCATGCGACCCGGCTCGAGGTGTACCGCGGGATCCAGAGGCGCGACTTCCCCAAACCGTCCACGCTGCACGGCCGCGACCTGCACCAGTACCTCGTGCTGCGCGGTGGGATCCGCGCCGAGGAGTCGTTCACGGCTTGGTGCGACGAAGTGATCGAAGCCCTCCGGAAGGACAACCGATGACGGCGTACCCGCATTTGCTGGAGCCTTTGGATCTCGGCCATGTGGTGCTGCCGAACCGGGTGATCATGGGCTCGATGCACACCGGTCTCGAGGATCGGCTGAGCGATCTGCCCAAGCTCGCGGCGTACTTCGCCGAGCGGGCGCGCGGCGGGGTCGGCCTGATGGTGACGGGCGGCTACGCGCCGAACCGCACCGGCTGGCTGACGCCCTTCGGGTCGACGCTCACCAGCCATCGGCAGGCACGCAAGCACCGGCTGCTGACCGACGCGGTCCACGAAGCAGGCGGCCGGATCGCGCTGCAGATCCTGCACGCCGGCCGCTATTCGTACCACCCCTTCAGCGTCTCCGCGTCCGCGCTCAAGGCCCCGATCAACCCGTTCAAACCCCGCGCGCTGACCGACCGCGGAGTGCTGAAGCAGATCAAGGCGTACGTCGATTGCGCGGCGCTGGCCCGCGAGGCCGGGTACGACGGCGTCGAGATCATGGGGTCCGAGGGGTACTTCATCAATCAGTTCCTGTCCGAGCGCACGAACAAGCGGACCGATCGCTGGGGCGGCAGCCCGGAGAACCGCCGCCGGCTCGCGGTCGAGATCGTCCGGCAGACCCGGGAGCGGGTCGGCGAGGACTTCCTGATCATCTACCGGCTGTCGATGGCCGACCTGGTCGAAGGTGGTCAGACCTGGGACGACGTGGTTGCGCTGGGCAAGGAGATCGAGGCGGCCGGTGCGTCGATCATCAACACCGGCATCGGCTGGCACGAGGCCCGCGTCCCTACGATCGTCACGTCCGTGCCGCGCGCAGCGTTCACCAGCGTGACCGCGGCCTTCAAGCCGTACGTGAAGATCCCGGTCGTCACCTCGAACCGGATCAACCTGCCGCAGGTCGCCGAGGAAGTCCTGGCGCGTGGAGATGCCGATCTGGTCAGCATGGCCCGCCCGTTCCTGGCCGATCCGGAATGGGTGCTGAAGGCAACAACTGATCGGGCCGACGAGATCAACGTCTGTATCGCCTGTAACCAGGCGTGTCTGGATCATGTGTTCGCGAAGCAGAAGGCGAGTTGCATGGTCAACCCGCGGGCGGCCCGCGAGACCGAGTTGCAGTTGCTGCCGACCCGTCGTACCAAGAGCATCGCGGTTGTCGGGGCCGGGCCAGCCGGGTTGGCGGCGGCGGTGACGGCGGCCGAGCGGGGGCATCGGGTCGAGTTGTTCGAGGCGGATGCGGAGATCGGCGGGCAGTTCGGGATCGCGCGGCGGATCCCGGGCAAGGAAGAGTTCGCCGAGACGATCCGGTACTACCGGCGGCGGCTCGAACTGACCGGCGTGAAGGTGCATCTCGGTCGGCGCGCGACCGTCGAGGACCTGGCCGGGTTCGACGAGATCGTGCTCGCGACCGGCGTCGTACCACGGGTGCCGGCGATCCCGGGGATCGATCATCCGACTGTGCTGTCCTACGCGGAGGTCGTGCGCGAGGGGAAGCCGGTTGGTGAACGGGTTGCGGTGATCGGGGCCGGCGGGGTCGGTGTGGATGTGAGCGAGTTCCTGACCACGCCGGTGTCGCCTGATCTCGAGGCCTGGAAGCGGGAGTGGGGTGTCGGTGATCCGACGAAGCTCGCCGGTGCGCTCGCAGTACCGCAGCCGGAGCCGTCGCCGCGGAAGGTGTATCTGTTGCAGCGTAAGACCGGGAAGATCGGGGCCGGCCTGGGCAAGACCACGGGATGGGTGCATCGGGCTGCCTTGAAGAACAAGCAGGTCGAGCAGTTGCGCGGCGTCAACTACGAGCGCATCGACGACGATGGCCTGCACGTCACCTTCGGCCCGAAGCACGAGAAGCCGCAGGTCCTCGCCGTCGACACGGTCGTCGTCTGCGCCGGCCAGGAACCGGTCCGCGACCTCGCCGATGCACTCCGCGCCACCAACCGCCCGGTCCACCTCATCGGCGGCGCCGACGTAGCCGCCGAACTGGATGCCAAACGGGCCATCGAGCAAGCGACTCGGCTGGCGCTCACCCTCTGATCGGTGCACTAGTGCGCGGTGGCGTCGCGCGGTGCGAGTAGTGCACCGTGTACGGCGTACGCGCACTAGTCAAAGGGGTGAGTGATGAAGACTGTTCTGATTTCCGGTGGTGGGATTGCCGGGCCGGCGTTGGCGTTCTGGTTGCGGCGGTTCGGGTTTGTGCCGACGGTTGTGGAGATCGCGCCGGGGCCGCGGCCGGGCGGGCAGACCGTCGACCTGCGCGGGGTGTCGCGGGTGGTCGCCGAGCGGATGGGCATCATGCCGGCGGTGGCCGAGCGGAAGATGCACGAGCGCGGGCTCGAGTACGTGCGCGCCGACGGCTCGCGGTCCGCGGTGATGCACGCCGAGCTGATGGACGGTGCCGGTCCGGTCGCGGAGATCGAGATTCAGCGCGGTGATCTGGCCGCGATCCTGACCGACGCGACGGCCGGGGTCGAGTACGTGTACGGCGACTCGATCACCGAGCTGCACCAGGACACGACCGGCGTCGACGTGACGTTCGCGAGCGGGACGCACAGGCGGTTCGACCTGGTGGTCGGCGCCGACGGGGTGCACTCGCGGGTACGGCGGTTGGCGTTCGGCGCGGAGTCGGAGTACGTGCGTCACCTCGGCGGCTACACGTCGTACTTCACCGTCGAGACGCCTGAGCCGTTGGACCACTGGTTCAAGGTGTACACCGCGCCGGGCGGGCGATGGGTCGGGCTGCGGCCGGACCACGATCCGCAGTACGCGAAGGCGTTGCTCAGCTTCCGGTCGCCGGTGATCAGCTACGACCGGCGCGACCTCGCGGCGCAGAAGCGGCTGGTGCGGGAGCAGTACGTCGGGCTCGGCTGGCACACGTCGCGGATCTTGGAGCAGCTCGACCAGGCCGGGGATTTCTACCTGGACAGCACGAGCCGCGTCGTCGTACCGGAGTGGTCTCGCGGCCGGATCACGCTCGTCGGCGACGCCGGGTACTGCGGTTCGCCGATGGCCGGCCACGGTACGGCGCTCTCGCTCGTCGGGGCGTACGTCCTGGCGGGCGAGCTGGCCGCGGTCGACGGCGATCACGTCCGCGCGTTCCCGGCGTACCAGGCCCGGATGCAGGCGTACGTCGATCAGCGGATGGAGCTGCCGCCGGGCGGGATCAAGATGGCGATGCCGATGTCGTCGTTCGGGATCGCCTACCGCGACTTCGTACTCCGGACGATGACGTCGAAGCTGATGTCCGGTGCGCTGGCGAAGATGACGTTGGCGAAACCTGATGCGATCGACCTGCCGGAGTACTCAGTCCAGCGGGGAAACCCACTCCGGATTGCGTCCGAGCAGGCCGAGTAGCTGGTCGAGGTCGGGGGCTGTGCCGGAGACCTTCACGATCCGGTCGAACGCGTACCCGGGGCCGCGGTTGCCCTCGGTGTCGGGGATCCGGCGGGCCAGCGTGAGCGCCATCTCGACCATGTCCGGCGGCGGGGTGTACGGGACGTCGATCGCGCGGGCCAGGTCCCAGGCGTGGACGATGCAGTCGAGCTGGTGGAAGGTCAGCGCGATCCGGCGCGGGAACGAGCCGAACTCGCGTACCTCGACCAGCCGGTCCAACGCGCCGCCGTCGGCGAACGCGTCCGCGACCCGCACGTTCGACCGCCGGTACGCGCCGGCCGGGTTGTCGGCGAGGCGGCCGCCGTTCCAGGTGTGGATGGAGGCGGAGCCGTTCAGGGCAGCAGCTGCGAGGCCCTCGTTCTGACTGACCAGATGGCGGAGCAGACCGCGCACGGTCCAGTCGGGGCACGGGGTGGGAAACCAGAGTTGCTCGGTCCGCACCTGCATCACGACTTCACCGAGTACTGCGCCGGCCCGACGATCCAGATCCCGGATGTCCATCCGCTCTCCTCCCGTGGCTGCCCCAGCCGAGCATAAGGCGGTACGTCGCCTCCTGCAGGAAACCGCGTGGTTCACAAGGGACAACCCGCACGCAGAAGGCCTGACCTGCAACAGGTCGGGCCTTGGTGTCGCGGGGATTCAGGCGCCGGCGACTTCCTTGGCGGCGGCCTTCGCGGCCTTCTTGAAGTTGCGCACCTCGGCCAGCGAGGCGGCGTCGGTGACATCGGCGATCGAGCGGTGCGAGCCGCGGTCGCCGTAGTGCCCGGCGGCCTCCCGCCAGCCCTTGGGCTGTACGCCGCGTTGCTTGCCGAGCATCGCGAGGAAGATCTTCGCCTTCTGCTCACCGAACCCGGGCAGTGCCTTCAGCCGCTTCAGCACCTCGGCGCCGTCGGGCTTCGGCCGGCCGCTGAGCCAGATGTTCGCGGTTTCGCCGTCGTAGTTGTCGATGATGTGCTGCGCCAGCGCGTGCACCCGGCGGCCCATCGAACCGCCGTACCGGTGGATGGCCGGCGGCGTGACGCAGAGCTCGACGAACGTGTCGACGTCGCTCGCGGCGATCTTGTGCAGGTCGAAACCGTCCATCCGGTTCGCGATCTTCCACGGGCCGGAGAAGGCGTGCTCCATCGGATACTGCTGGTCCAGGAGCATCCCGACCAGCAAGGCGAACGGGTCGTCGTTGAGCAACTTGTCGGCGTCCGGATTGCCGGTGAGGTGCAGTTCGCGCAGCATGCGGACCATCTTGACACGAGGTTCAGCGCGTGGGCACCCGTGTTCTCCAGAGCAGATAGACGAAGTACGGCGCTCCGATGAGTGCTGTTAGGAGGCCGGCCGGGATCTGGGCTGGGGCGAGGACCGTACGGCCGAGGCTGTCCGCGACACTGACCAGGATCGCGCCGAGCAGGGCCGCGACCGGGAGGATCCGCGCATGCCGACCGCCGACCAGCGCCCGTGCTGCGTGCGGGGCGACCAGGCCGACGAACCCGACCACACCGATCGCGGAGACCGCCGCCGCAGTCAGTAGAGCTGCTGCCAGCAGCATCAGCAGCCGCGTTCGCTCGAGCCGCACGCCGAGGATCCGCGGCACATCATCGTCCAGGGCCAGCAGGTCCAGCTCTCGACGGGCATGGACAACAACTGGAGTGAGGACTATCAGCGCGATCGTCACCGGTAGCACCTGCGGAAGCGTCCGCCCGTACGTGCTCCCCGACAACCACGTCATCGCCAGACTCAGGTTCCACGGATCGGTGGCAACGATCAGCAACGTGATGATCGCGGTCGCCACCGCCGAGACGCCGACCCCGATCAGCACCAACCGGTCGGAGCTCAAGCCGCCGCGCCAGGAGATCAGGTAAACCAGCCCGAACGTGACGACGGCTGCGACCGCGGCGACGCCCGACAGCAGCCAGATGCTTGCTGAGGGCAACAGGATGAGCGTGGCGATCGCGCCGACGCCCGCGCCGCCGGTGATGCCGAGGATGCCCGGTTCGGCCAGCGGGTTGCGGCAGACCGCCTGCACCGTCGTACCGGCGATCGCGAGCGCGGCACCGCACAGCAGCGCCGAGGCGACCCGTGGGAAGCGCTGGTCCAGCACGTAGGTGATCGCGCGGCCCGACGCGCCGTTGATCCAGTTCGCGAGGTCGCCGGTCCGGAGCAGCGCGTCACCGGTCAGCATCGCGCCGACCCCCGCGGCGATCAGCAGTACGACGAGCGCCGCGGTCACGATCCAGAACGTACGGCGACTCCGCAGCCCGCTGCTCGTCCCGCCGGGGGAGCGGCTCGGTCCCGAGTCGCGATGGCGACGGGCCAGCCAGATCAGGACGATCGCGCCGACCACCATCGTCATGATCCCGGTCGGGATCTCCACACCCGCCTGCCCGCCGAACGCGGCCCGCAGTACGACGTCCGAGGCGAGTACGACGAGGACGCCGGCGAGACCGGAGAGCGGGAGCAGTACCCGGTGCCGGAGCAGGCCGGGGACGAGCGGGGCGGTGAGGCGGACTAGGACCGGCGCGACCAGGCCGACGAAACCGACCGGTCCCGCGACGGTGACGGCGGCCGCGGAGAGCATGACCGTGACGAGGGTGGTGAGGACGCGGATCCGGCGTACGTTCACGCCGAGGACGGCGGCGGTGTCGTCGCCGAGGGCAAGGATGTCGAGTTTCGCGGCCAGCAGGAACGCGGTGAGGATGCCGAGGGCAACGATCGGTGCCATCTGGGTGACCGCGCGCAGGTCGGTCTGCACCAGCGTGCCGGCGCCCCAGGCGAACGTGCCGACCGTCTCCTCGCGGTACAGCAGCAGGAGCAGCGTGGTCACGCCGGCGAGCGCCATCGCGACCGCCGACCCGGCCAGGATCAGCCGGGTCGGCCCGGTGGAGCCGCCCGCCGACAACACGAGCACCAGCCCTGCGGCTGCGAGCCCGCCGACGAACGCGACTCCACCGGCGGGCAGCGCGGGCAACGACACCCCGAACGCGGCCACGATCACGACGGCCAGGTACGCCCCTGCGTTGACCCCCAACGTGTCGGGTGAAGCGAGCGGGTTGCGAGCCAACGACTGCAACCCCGCTCCCGCAACCCCCAGGGCGATACCTACCAGCACCCCGGCCAGCAGCCGGGGCAACCGCGACGCGACCAGCACGTTCGCGGCGTTGTCCGTTCCTTGCCCGAACACCAGCCGCAGCAGGTCCCCGGCTCCCACCGAGGATGTGCCTTGCGTCAGATGCACGGCAGCCAGCAGGAGGATCGCAACCGCCGCCACCACGAACACCCCCGCCACCCGCACCGGCCGAACGGGTTGAAGCGGGACCTCCCGCGCTGCGGCCCCGAGACCGTGGTGGGTCGCGGGGCGGGGCGCCGCCGGCCGATCCGCGTGTGGAGCGCCTGCGCCCACCCGGTCCGGGTGTGGAGCGCTTGCGCCCACTCGGTCCGGGTGGTCGGGCGGGGCGCCTGCGCCCGCCTGCTGGGTCAAGATGTGACTGCCTGGACGGCGGCGTCGATGAACTGCTCGGTGGACTTCGGGCCGCCGAACATCCAGATGCCGTCGGGCAGGCGGTGGACCTTGTCGGTCTTCACGAACGGCAGGTTCTTCCAGATCGCGTTCCCGGCCAGGTCGCCGCCGAACACGTCACCGCCGTCGTTCTTGTTCGCGATGTAGAGGAAGTTCCCGTCGGGCAGCTTGGTCAGCCCCTCGAGATCGGTCTGTGCGAGCCCGTAGTCCTTGTCGCCGGCACCGGTCCACCCGTTCTTCAGACCCAGCTCGGTCGCGACCGCGCCGAGCAGCGACCCGGTCGTGAACATCCGGATCGAGATCGTGCTGCCCTGCTTCCACCCGTCCGCCATCGTGAACCCGGTGCCGGCCTTACCCGCGTCGGCGATCTTCTGCTTGCCGTCGGCAATCGCCTTGTCGAAGTCCGCGTTCAGCTGCTTGGCCTGGTCCGCCTTCCCGACCGCCTGGCCGATCAGGTCCAGGTTCGTCTTCATCTGCGGGATCGCGTTCTTCGCGTCCGCGCCGCGGATCACCAGCACCGGCGCGGCCTTCTCGAGCTGGGTGATCGTGTTCGCGGCCTCGTCGGTCGTGGTGATGACCAGATCGGGGTTGAGGGCAACGATCGCGTCGACGCTCGCCTCGCCGCGGGTACCGACGTCCTTCACCGACGGGTCGAGCTTCGCCGCGGTGACCCAGTTCGTGTAGCCCTTGGTGTCCGCGACGCCGACCGGCATCACGCCGAGCGTGACCAGGTTCTCGGCGGCGTTCCACTCCAGCGCCACGACCTTCTTGGCGGGCGCCTTCAGGTCGAGCTTCTTGTTCCGGGCGTCGGTCAGCGAGACCGGCTGCGCCGCGGCGTCGCTGGCGTCGTTCGAGGCGGTGGGTTCGCTGGTACCGCAGGCAGTCAGGCCCAGCAGGGCAGCAGCGACCAGAGCGATGGCGGTTCGTCTCATCAGGATGACTTCCAGCTCGTCGTGACGCGGGACAGGTGTTTGCCGATGGGGCGAGTGGTGACCAGACCGGTGGCCGGATCGGTGCCGACCTCGATGGTGATGCCGTACGTCTCGGTGAGTGCGTCGGCTCGCAGTACCTCGTCCGGCGTACCGGTCGCACATACCCGCCCCTGATCGAGTAGTGCGATCCGGTCCGCCACCGCAGCGGCCTGGTTCAGGTCGTGCAGTACGACGCCGACCGCGACGCCGTGCTCGTCGGCGAGTTCGCGCATCAGGTCGAGGATCTCGATCTGATACCGCAGGTCGAGGAACGTGGTCGGTTCGTCGAGCAGGAGTACGCCGGTGTCCTGGGCGAGACACGTTGCCAGCCAGACGCGCTGCAGTTCGCCGCCGGACAGCTCGTCGACCGCACGCTCGGCCATCGATGTGACGCCGGTGACCGTCATCGCGTGCTCGATCGCGCGCGGGCCGTCCGCGTCGTCGTTGCGCCAACGGCTCCGGTGCGGATGACGCCCGTACCCGACGACGTCGCGCACGCTGACGCCGCTCGGGGTCGGCCGGGACTGCGAGAGCAGCGTGACCTTGCGGGCGAACTCCTTCGCCGACAGGTCGAGCGCGTTACCGCCACCGGGGAAGGTGATGCTGCCGGCGTCGGGGTGATGGAGACGGGCGAGGGCACGCAGCAGCGTCGACTTGCCGCTGCCGTTGGGACCGACGAGCGCGGTCACGCGCGCGGGCTCGAGATGCAGCGAGGCGCCGTCGACGACACGCCGGCCGTGGTACCCGAGACACAGCCCGTCGCCGGTCAGCCCGATCGTTTCCTGCATGCGGCAGAGGATAGCCTTACCTAAGCTGACCTGTCAGGAGGGGTCTCATTCCGGGATAGTGCGCGTACGATGTATGCGCACTAGCTCGGGAGGGGCAATGACGCAGTACGAGACGATCGCGGCCGAGTTGCGGCGGCGGATCAAGGCCGGTGAGTTGAAACCGGGGGACCGGGTGCCGTCGACGCGGGCGCTGGTGCGGGACTTCGGGGTGGCGATGGCGACCGCGACGAAGGCGTTGCAGGCGCTGCAGGCCGAGCGGCTCGTGCATCCGAGCCCTGGTGTCGGGACCGTCGTCGGTCCACCTCCTCGTACGACGCGTCGCGTCGAGCAACCTGAGCTGAATCGGGACGAGGTCGTGCGGATGGGGATCGCGATCGCTGATGCCGAGGGGCTGGCCGCGTTGTCGATGCGGCGGATCGCGAGCGAGCTCGGGGTGTCGACGATGGCGCTCTACCGGTACGTCGGGGGCAAGGACGTACTCGTCGTACAGATGGTCGACACGGCGATCGGGGAGTTCCCGCTGGGGACTTCGCCGGATGATTGGCGCGAGGCGATCGCGATGGTCGCGCGGGTGCACTGGGCGGCGTACCGGCGTCATCTCTGGCTGGCGAGCGCGATCAGTCTGAGCCGGCCGCAGTTGGTGCCGCGGTTGCTTCCGCACACGGATGCGGTGCTGCGGGCGTTGCGCGGGTTCGAGAAGAGTTCGGCGTTATCGGCGATGATCAGCCTGTTCGCGTACGTGCGCGGCCTCGCGCTGGTGATGGAGGCGGAGGCCCAGGCCGAGCAGGACACGGGCGTGACCGCGGACGAGTGGGTGACCGAGCAGGCGGACAAACTCGGCGCGATGATCGCGATGGGGAATCTGCCCGCGTTCCGGGAGTTGCTTGCGGACGGGTTCGACTATGAATACGACCTCGACAAGTTGTTCGAGTTCGGTCTCGATGTCTTCCTCGATGGGCTGGCGACCCGGCTACGCTGAGTGCTGACGACTTCTCCGGAGGTGGCGATGGAGCCTGTGTTCGCGCCGGGTGTGCCTGTCGGCGTACCGCGGTTGTACGAGCACCGGCCGGAGTTGTTCGTCGCGGCCGATGCGTCCCGCCCGAAACGGCAGACGTCGTGGTCGGTGGCACCCGGGAACACGTTCGGCACGCTGCTGGTCTGGCTCGCGGTGTGCGTCGGCGGCTGGATCCTGGCGCTGATCGTGATGGCGGCGACGCTGCCGACGGCGGTCGCGGCCTGGGCGGCGGTGGCGCTGGCCGGCGTCGCCGTCCTCGCCACCGGCGGGATCCTGGTGAAGTCGATGGTCGAGGACCGCGGGCACAAGGCGGTCCGGATCCAGCACGGGAAATACCTGCTGCCGGAGGACTTCGACGAGCCGGCGGCGCGGATGCTCGGGCGTGCGCAGCGTGCGGTGAAAACGGTGCTTGAGGCAACAGTTACCCGGCGCGGGCTGCTCGACGAGATGAAGAACGAGCTCGTCCTGCCCGAGCAGCTCTGGGACATCGCGCAGGTACTGCGGGAGCAGACGGTACTGCGAGCGCGGCAGAAGGACATCGCCCGAGGGATGGAGTCCGCCGAGCTGGACGCCGTACTCGGACCGCAGCGCCGCGCCCTCGCGCTCTCCGTCGACGCGATCAAGCGCAAGGTCGACCTCCTCGACCGGTACGCCGACCGGGTCCGCTCCGCCGACGCCGCCCTGCGTGCCGAAGCTGCGCTGGAGGACGGCGACCGCTACATCGAACTCCTCGCCCGCACCGAGCCCGTCGGCGACACGTCGATCGTCCAAGGCTTCGCCGACGAGGCCACCGCGCTGAAGGACACCCTCACCCGCTCGATCAACGCGGCCCGCGACGCCGGCCGGACCCTCGCCCTCCCGGAGTAGCTCCGGTCAGATGGAGGCCAGGAGCTTCGCTTCCTGCTCGGGGGTGAAGCCGAAGTCGAGGTCCGGGGTGCCGCGGTCGTGATCCCATGCGACCAGGTCGGCGATGGTCTGGCGGAGCGGAGTGACGGACATGCCCGCGCCTCGCGCCTTCGCCGGGTTGCGGCGGCGTTCGCCCCACTCGGACTCGGGCTCCATCAGCGGGAAGCGCGCCGGCGCCGCGTCCCTCGGCACCGGCACCAACTCAACCGTTCGGCCGGCCAGGTCCGCCGAGGTTTCGATCAGTTCGGCGATCGTGCTGAACGGCCCGACCGCGTTGTACCCGCCGGACCGGGCGTCGGTGATCAGCTGGACCGCGAGCCGTCCGACGTCGCGGCTGTCGATGAACTGCAGCGGCTGCTCCGGCTTCGTCGGCAGCGCGACCCGGCCGCCGGCGGCACCGCGTCGTACCCAGTAGAGGACCGTGCTCGCGGTGTCGCCCGGGCCGGTCACCCGGCCGGGGCGGATGATCGTTGCCCGATCGCCGTACCGCTCGACGACATCGTCCTCGCACGCGACCTTGCACGGCCCGTACGTCTCGTTGGTGAGTACTTCGGCGTCCCGCATCGGCTCGCGCCGGGGCGCGGTCTCGTCGGTCCCGGCCGGCAGGTCGCGGACGTACACCGCGTGGCTCGAGACGAACACATACCGCCCGACCCGGTCACCGAGCACGTCCATCGCCTGGTCGACGTCCCGGGTCCGGTAGCCGCTCAGGTCGACCACCGCGTCCCACTCGCCGGTCTGCAGCGACTCGTAGTCGCCGGTCTCCCGGTCGCCGATCAGCTCGGTCACCTGCGCGGGCAGCGGCGTACCGCTCTTCCCGCGGCTGAACGACGCGACCTCCGCGCCGTGCGCCAGCGCGTCCTCGACGATCGCGCGGCCGACGAACCCGTTTCCACCCAGAACCAGAATCTGCACGATCGGTCAACCTACCGGCCGGATGCGGCCGATTGACAACCGATTAACGCTGTAACACGTCTGAAGAGGTACAGGGTGCGATTGGTGGCGCACACTGGAAGCGGACGGCGGACAGGGGAGCCAATGGGGAGACGTGCGCGCGCGGCAACGAGACGGCCACGATCGGTGCCGAAGTTGCTGGGGCTGACCCTGTTGGGCGCACTGCTTCCAGGACTCGGGTTGATCATCGGCGGCCGCCGGCGGATCGGCGCGTTCGTACTCACCCTGTTCCTCGGCCTGGTCGGCCTCTGCGTGTACGTCGGGCTGACCCGGCGGGAGCAGGTCCTCGCGGCCGCCGTCGTACCGAGCCGGCTGCTGATGACGTCGGTCGTGATCGCCGCGGTCGCGTTCCTCTGGATCGTCGTGATCGTGGCCTCGCACCGGTCGTTGCGTCCGGCAACGGGCGGTGCGGGCGGCCGGGCGCTCGGGGCCGGCTTCGTCGGGATCCTCTGCTTCGCGATCGCGGCGCCGGCGGCGGTCGGCGTACAGAGTGTGCTCGCGCAGCGGACGCTCGTGCAGGACGTGTTCCAGGCGGAGGGCGAGAGCAAGAGCGCGACCCGGCCGAAGGTGGTCAACGTCAAGGACCCGTGGGAGGGCAAACCGCGGCTGAACCTGCTGCTGCTCGGCGGCGACGACGCGCCGAGCCGGGAGGGCGTACGAACGGACACGGTGATCGTGGCGAGCATCGACACCAAGACCGGCAACACCGCGCTGATCTCGCTGCCGCGGAACCTGACCTTCATGCCGTTCCCGGCGGACTCGCCGCTGCACAAGTACTACCCGGACGGTTTCGGCAAGGAGGGGCTCAGCCTCGACGGCCGGCTGGAGTGGATGCTGACCGCGATGTACCAGAACATCCCGGACGCGCATCCCGGCATCCTCGGCCCGTCCGACAACGAGGGCGCCGACGTGGTCAAGCAATCGGTCGGCGAGGCGATCGGGCTCAAGCTCGACTACTACCTGCAGGTCAACCTGCAGAGCTTCCCGGAGATCGTCGACGCGCTCGGCGGGATCAAGGTCAACGTCAACGAGCGGGTCGCGATGGGCGGTATCAGCAGCTCGCACATCCCGCCGAAGGAGTGGATCGAGCCCGGCCCGAACCAGCACCTCGACGGACGGCACGCACTCTGGTTCGCCCGCGGCCGGTACGGCGCCGACGACGACCAGCGGCAGGTCCGCCAGCGGTGCGTGATCAAGAGCATCGTCGACGCGGCGGATCCGCAGACGCTGGTCACGAAGTACAAGGCGATCGCGAAGGCCGGGCAGCACCTGCTCCGGACGGACATCCCGCAGGAACTGCTCCCGGCGATGGTCGAGCTCGCGCTCAAGGTCAAGTCCGGCACGGTCTCCAACGTGACGCTCGACCCGGAGAAGCTGCGCCTCAAGTACCTCCACCCCGACTACCAGGCCCTCCGCGACACCGTCGAGAACGCCCTCGAATCCACCCCGCCGCCGACCGTCACGCCGACCACCCCCAGCACCACCCGCAAGCCGACCACCACAACCACCACCACTCCACCCCCCGGCCCGACCCAGAATCTGGTCGACGCCTGCGCCTACAACCCCAACGGCGACCAGCCGAACTGAGTAGCTTGGCGACATGCGTTTCGACCGATACACCGTGATCCTGCTGACGCTGCGCCCGGACGCCCCGGTGATGACCGACGACGAGGCCGCCGACCTGCAGGACCGCCACCTCGCCCACGGAGCCGACCTCCAGGATCGCGCTCTGGTGCTGGCTCGCGGCCCACTCGTCGACCAGGACAACGAGCGCTACCGCGGCTTCTCCATCTGGTCGGTCGACGCCGCAACCGCCCGCCAACACGCCGAGGCCGACCCCGCAGTCCGAGCCGGCCGCCTCGCGGTCGAGGTCATGACCTGGATGATGCCCGCCGGAAACCTCCAGTTCTCCCAGGTCCGGGCCCCCCGCTCGATCGCCGAAGCAACCGGGAGCGATTGATCCGAGGGCGCGTGTCGATCCTGGTGTGGGCTGATCGACGTGAGAGTAAGTGATCGATCGACACGACGAGGAGCAGCAGCGATGCGCTACATGATCATCAACAAGGCGGATGCCGACAGCGAGGCCGGGAAGTTTCCGTCGCCGGAGGTTGCGGAGGGGGTCGGGAGCGTGATCGAGGACCTGTCGAAGGCGGGAGTGCTGCTGTTCGCGGAGGGGGTGCACCGCAGCTCGCTCGGCGCGCGGGTGAAGGTCGAGGACGGGCGGCGTACGGTCACCGACGGCCCGTTCGCGGAGACCAAGGAACTCGTCGGCGGGATGATCGTCGTCGAGGTGCGCAACCGCGACGAGGCGATCGAGTGGGCCGCCCGGCTGGCGGAGGCGCTCGGCGACGAGGTCGAGGTGCGCCGGGTCGTCGAGGAGGCCGATTTCGGTCCGGACTCGGACGTCTTCCAGAACTGATGTCCATTCGTGCCACCGTCGTTCGTGGAGGTGGCATGAACAACACATTGGTGGTTCCCGAGGCGGAATTGTACTACGAGGTGCGCGGATCAGGACCGTTGCTGGTCCTGGTCGGCGCGCCGATGGACGCGGACTCGTTCGCACCGCTGGCCGACCTGCTGGCCGACGACTACACGGTGCTGACGACCGATCCGCGTGGGGTGAAGCGGAGCGCCCTCAATCCCGGTGGTACGTCGCGACCCGAGCAGCGCGCCGACGATCTGGCCCGGCTGATCCGGCACGTCGACGCCGGCCCTGCCGTCGTACTCGGATCGAGCGGGGGAGCGGTGAGCGTGCTGGCGCTCGCCCAGCAGCACCTGGACGTCGTACGCGCGGTGATCGCCCACGAGCCGCCGCTCGATCGGCTGGTCGAGGACGGCGACGAGTTGCTGGCGAAGTCCGAGAAGCTGATGGCCGACTACCTGACCGGGGACGTGGTCGGCGCGTGGCAGCAGTTCTTCCGGCTGGCGAACCTCGGCGTACCGGACCAGGTCGTCGAGATGATGTTCAGCGGCGAACGCGACCCGCAGCAGGTCGCGGCCGAGCAGTTCTGGTTCTCGCACGAGATGCGCGAGACGATCACCTGGATGCCGGACCTGGACAAGCTCCGTACGGCGAACGTCATCGTCGGCATCGGCGAGGAGTCGACCGGGCAGCTGTGCGACCGGACCTCGACGGCGCTGGCCGACCAGCTCGGGATCGAGCCGACCCACTTCCCCGGCGGGCACACCGGCTTCGCCGACCAGCCCGAGCCGTTCGCGAAGGCGCTACGCGCTGAGCTGGTCGAGGTGGGTTTCCACCCAGGTGCGCAGCGCGCCTAGCGGCTTCGACACGCTTCGGCCGATGGCGGTCAACGAGTACTCGACGTGCAGCGGCACCGCCGGGAAGATCTCCCGGTCCACGAACCCGTTGTCCTCCAGCCGCCGCAACGTCTGGGTCAGCACCTTCGGGCTGATCCCCTGCAGCCGCCGCTGCAGCTCACCGAACCGCAGCGGGCCGTCCTCCAGCGCACCGATCGCGAGGGCGGCCCACTTGTTCGCCAGCAGGTCGAGAACGTCCCGGCACGGGCACTGCGAGGCGTACACGTCGTGCTTGTCGTGCATGCCGGTGGAGCATTTCGTCGTCATACTTCCCAAAAGGTAGCAGTAGTCCTTGCGGGAAACTAGGGCCATCGGGATAGCTTCCCGAGCCATGAGAGCAATCAGCCAAGACACGTACGGCGGACCCGAGGTCCTCAAGCTGATCGACACCGCCCGGCCGGAGCCGTTGCCCACGGAGGTCCTGGTCCGCGTGGAGGCGGCCGGAGTGAACCCCGTGGACGCCAAGACCCGAGCCGGCCAAGGCGTGGCCGGGCTGCTCGGCGAACCGCCGTTCATCCTCGGATGGGACGTGAGCGGCGTCGTCAAGGCGGTCGGGCATGGCGTCCACACCCTCGCGGTCGGAGACGAGGTCTACGGGATGCCGTGGTTCCCGCGGGCGGCTTCCGCGTACGCCGAGTATGTGACGGCGCCGTCCCGGCATTTCGCCCGCAAGCCCGCGAACCTCGACCACATCCAGGCCGCCGCGGTGCCGCTGGCCGGGCTCACGGCGTACCAGATCCTGACCGCGCTGGCCGACGTACAGAAGGACCAGCGGGTGCTCATCCACGCGGCCGCGGGTGGGGTCGGCCACCTGGCCGTGCAGATCGCCAAGGCGCTCGGGGCGTACGTCGTCGGTACGGCGAGCGCCGGCAAGCACGAGTGGCTGCGCGGCCTCGGCGTGGACGCTGTGATCGACTACCACTCGCAGGAGCTCGCCGAGGCGACCGGGGACCTGGACGTCGTGGTCGATCTGGTCGGGACCGAGGCGACGTTGACGCAGTCAGTTGCGGTCACGAGGCCGGGTGGCCTGGTCGTCGCCGTACCGTCCGGGAGCCCGCAGGCAGTGGTTGACCGGGCCGCGGAGTCGGGCGTCCGGGTGGCGTCGTACCTGGTGGAGCCCGACGGTCACGCGCTCGGTGAGATCACCGAGCTGATCGAGAGCGGCGCCGTCCGGATCGAGGTCGAGGAGGTGTTCCCGCTCGCCGAGGCGGGTGCGGCGCACCGGCGTCTCGAGGACGGCCGGACCCGCGGGAAGCTGGTGCTCGCGGTTCGGTGAGACTCGCTCGTGGGTCGCTGGGTGGAGTATGTGAAGCTGGGGGTGTCCGGGACGTACGCCGGGGTGTGAAGGCGGTCGGACCGGGCACCGGTCGGTGGTGGCGCGTTCGCCCGCGTGTTGCCTTGACCTCAACCGTGGTTGAAGTTTCAAGCTGGTGCCGCTGAGACAGGACATCGGAGATATCGGCCCTGGTGGGCCCCGACGAAGGAGCAGAGTTGACCACGTACACGCTTCCCGATCTTCCCTACGACTACAGCGCGCTCGCGCCGAGTATCGCCGGCGAGATCATGGAGCTGCACCACGACAAGCACCACGCGACCTACGTGAAGGGTCTGAACGACACCCTGGACAAGCTGGCCGAGGCCCGCGACAAGGGTGACTTCGGTTCGATCGTCGGGCTGGAGAAGACGCTGGCCTTCAACCTCGGCGGTCACGTCAACCACTCGATCTTCTGGAAGAACCTGTCCCCGGACGGCGGCGACAAGCCGGACGGCGAGCTCGGCGCCGCGATCGACGAGTTCTTCGGCTCGTTCGACGCGTTCCAGGCGAACTTCACCGCGAGCGCGACCACGATCCAGGGCTCGGGCTGGGCCATCCTCGGCTGGGACGCCCTCGGCAGCCAGCTGCTGATCCACCAGCTGTACGACCAGCAGGGCAACCTGCCGGCCGGCCAGACCCCGATCGCGATGCTGGACATGTGGGAGCACGCGTTCTACCTGCAGTACAAGAACGTGAAGCCGGACTACGTCAAGGCCTGGTGGAACGTCGTCAACTGGGCCGACGCCCAGGCCCGTTTCGACGCGGCCCGCTCCGGCGCCGGCGCGCTGATCACCGGCGCCTGACAGACCACGCAGTACGACGAAGGGCGTCCGGCCGGGCCGGACGCCCTTCGTGCTGTTCAGGCACAGAACCCGGCGATCACCGGTGCGATCGCGGTGGCCTTGATGACGTGGTTCTGACCCGGTACTTCGGTGTGCCCGGCGCCCGGGATCGCGTCGGCCAGCGCACGGGTGGACGTCTTCATCCACGCCGGGCTCTTGCCGCCGTTCACCACCTGCACCGGCTGCTGGATCGACGCCCACTGGGCCGCGTCCATCGGTTCGCCGAAGCAGTTGTCGCCGAGGATCTGCGCGTCGTACGGGATGGTGTGGGCCATCGCCTTCATCGGCTTCCAGGCCGGCATCAGCTTCATCATCGTGACGAAGATCCCCGGCAGCCCGATCCCCTTGGTGAAGAAGTACTTGATCGCGTCGCCCGGCTCGAGCGCCTGCATCTCGGCGACCCAGGTGCGCGGGATCTGCTTGCGGCTGTCGTCCACGACGTACGGCGGCTCGAACGCGACCAGCTTCTCGATCGGCAGCCCGGCTGCCGCGGCCCGGAGCGAGAGCGCCGCGCCGGACGACGAGCCGTAGACGTACGCCGACCCGCCGGCCGCCTCGATCACGGCCGCGAGGTCCTCGATCTCCCGGTCGACGTCGTACACGCCGGTGTCGCCGGACTCGCCGCGACCGCGCCGGTCGTAGTTGTAGACGGTGAACCGGTCGGCGAGCGCCTCGGCGACCGCGGGCATCGGGCCCTGGGCACGGGAGCAGAGCGCGCCGTCGACGAGGACGAGCGCCGGCCCGTCCCCGCGCCGGTCGTACGCGATGGTGGTGCCGTCCTTCGATACGACGGTGTTCATGGTGACTCCTCCTGGTGGGTGACGATCTCACCCCTGCGTCGAGCGTCTACGTCGCCGCTCGACTCTGTGTGACGTAGATCACTCGTAGGAGGAGTCAGCAGGCGGCGGCGCGTTCGAGGAGGAGTTTGCGTTCGCGTTCGTTGCGGGTCAGGGCGGCGGCCTTCTCGAACTCCTCGCGGGCCTCGGGGAAGCGGCCGAGTTTGAAGAGGAGGTCGCCGCGGACGCTCGGTAGCAGGTGGTAGTCCTTCAGCGACGGGTCGTCGGCGATCGCGTCCACGGCCTCCAAGCCACGCTGGGGGCCGAACGCCATCGAGATCGCGACTGCCTGGTTGAGCTCGACCACGGGCGACGGCGTGACCTGCGCGAGTACGGCGTACAGGCCGGCGATCCGGGCCCAGTCGGTGTCCTCCGGTACGGCGGCCCGGGCGTGGCAGGCGGCGATCGCGGACTGGAGGAGGTACGGGCCGGGCGGCTTCTCCAAGGCCCAGGCGTGGTCGATGCCTTCGAGGCCGCGGCGGATCAGCAGCCGGTCCCAGCGGCGGCGGTCCTGGTCGAGCAGGAGCACCGGCTCGCCGTCCGGCCCGACGCGGGCGTTGGCCCGGGACGACTGCAGCTCCATCAAGGACAGCAGGCCGAGTACCTCGGGCTCGGTCGGCATCAGCTCCGCGATCAGACGACCGAGCCGCATCGCCTCGTTGCACAGTGCCGGACGCATCCAGTCGTCGCCCGCGGTCGCGGAGTACCCCTCGTTGTAGATCAGGTAGACGACCTCGAGGACGGACGACAACCGCTCCAGCAGGTCCGGCCCGGACGGCACCTCGAACTGGACCTCGGCCTTGGCCAGGTTGCGCTTGGCCCGGACGATCCGCTGCGCGATCGTCGGCTCCGGGGCAAGGAACGCGCGCGCGATCTCGTCGGTCTTCAGGCCGCCGAGCAGCTTCAGCGTCAACGTCACCCGCGCGTCCATCGTCAACACCGGGTGACAGGCGGTGAACACGAGCCGGAGCAGGTCGTCCTCGATGTGGTCCTCGAGGATCGCCTCGACGTCGTCCTCGACGCTGTCGCCGTCGATCTCGAGCTCGTGCCCCATCTCGGCGAGCTTGCGCTGGTACGTGTCCTTACGCCGGATCAGGTCGATCGCCCGGCGCTTGGCGATCGCCATCAGCCAGGCGCCTGGATTGTTCGGTACGCCGGACTGCGGCCACTGCTCCAACGCCGCCACCAGCGCATCCTGCGCAAGCTCCTCGGCCAGACCCACGTCCCGCACGATCCGCGCGACACCCGCGATGATCCGCGCCGACTCGATCCGCCAGACCGCGTCGACCGCCCCATGCGCCTCCGTAACCGTCACCCCGCCACTGTAGACAGGAACGCGGTCGTCCGGCTCTGTTCTTCTGGAGTGCCGATCGGGGCGAGCATGAGGTCGGTGGCGCCGGTGTCGCGGACACGGTCGAGTTGCTTCCGGATCGATGCCTCGTCACCCACGATCAGTACGTCGGCCGGCCCGTCGACGCCTTCCCGGTCGAGCATCGCGCGGTACTCCGGAACCTGCCCGGCCAGCGCGAACTGTTCCGCGAACCGCGCCCGCACCGCGTCCTCGGCGGACGTCAGGCACACACCTAGCCCCGCCACGATCCGCGGACTGCGGCCGCCGGACGCCCGCGTGATCGACGGTACGACGTGCTCGCTCAAGGTTCGGGGCCCGGTCATCCAGGTGATCGTTCCGTCGGCGAGCTCGCCCGCGACCTTGAGCATCGCCGGACCGAGGGCTGCGAGAAGCACGGACGGCGCCTCGGTGCCGGGTAGGTCGAGTGCGCCGACAGCGGTGTACGCCGAGCCGTGGTGGTCGACGGCCTCGCCGCGGAGGAGTGGTCGCAGTACCTCCAGGTACTCACGGAGTCGTCGCGCCGGACGATCGGTGGGCAGTCCGTACATCGTGCTGACCATCCGGGCGATGCCGGCGCCGATGCCGAGCGTGAGTCGGTTGCCGACCGCGGCCTGCACGGTCAGCGCCTCCTTCGCGAGCACGAGCGGGTGCCGCTGGGGGAAGGGCACGACGGCGGTGCCCAGCTCAATCCCCGGAGCGGTCGGGCCGGCGGCCGCGAGTGTGGTGAGCGCGTCCCAGCCCACGCCGTGCGTCACCCAAGCGGTGGCGACACCAGCCGCCGCGGCCTCCTGGATCTGCCGGGTGATCTCCGGCAGCGGGGCGGGTCCGCGGACGTCGCCGAAGGCCATGCCGATGCGCATCTGGATCTCCTCAGAGTTTAAGTGGGGTGGTCCCCCGGTTGTCAGCCGCTACGATATGGGGGACCACCCCGCTTACGTCAAGGGACTTCGAAGAGATGCGCGCAGATGCCCAGCGGAACCGGGACCGCCTGGTAGCGGTCGCGGCCGAGGTCGTTGCCGAGCAGGGCGCGGAGGCGTCGCTCGAGGAGATCTCCCGCCGGGCCGGCGTCGGATCGGCGACGCTGCACCGGCATTTCGGCGGCCGGATCAGCTTGCTGGAAGAGGTGTTCCGGAGCAGCGTCGACGCGGTCTGCGCGCAGGCCGTCGAGCTGCTCGATGCTCCGGATCCCCTGCAGGCGTTGACGAACTGGCTCCGCGCGATGGTCCGGCACGCGACCAGCAGCCGCGGCCTCGCGACCGTGCTGGTGATGAGCGGGGACTGCGGTACGGACACGCACGCGCGGGTGATCGCGGCCGGCCGGAGCTTGCTGGAGCGCGCCCAGGACGGTGGCGCCGTACCCGCGGATGTCCGGATCGAGGACCTGCTGAAGCTGGTCAACGGCATCTCACTGGCCAGCGGCGACGACTCCGCCCAGGCCGACCGATTGCTCACCCTGGCAATGCGGGGGATAGCACCCGCCCGGGGCTAATAGACTTCGGTCCGAAAACCCCCGGAAGATGGCTTGAGGTTTGCTGTGCTCACCATGCAGGACGCGCTGCTGGCGCTGACGAAGTACTGGACCGACCGGGGCTGCATGGTCGTGCAGCCGTTCAACACCGAGGTCGGGGCCGGAACGCTGAACCCGGCGACCATCCTGCGGGTGCTCGGTCCCGAGCCGTGGCGGGTCGCGTACGTCGAGCCGAGTGTGCGGCCCGACGACAGCCGCTACGGCGAGAACCCGAACCGGCTGCAGACCCACACCCAGTTCCAGGTGGTGCTCAAGCCGGACCCGGGCAACCCGCAGGAGCTGTTCCTGGAGAGCCTGACCGCGCTCGGGATCGACATCCACGCGCACGACGTCCGGTTCGTCGAGGACAACTGGGCCAACCCGGCGACCGGTTCCTGGGGTCTGGGCTGGGAGGTCTGGCTGGACGGCCTGGAGATCACCCAGTTCACGTACTTCCAGCAGGCCGGCGGTATGACGCTCGACCCGGTGTCGGTGGAGATCACCTACGGCATCGAGCGGATCATGATGGCGCTGCAGGGCGTCTCGCACTTCAAGGACATCGCCTACGCGCCCGGCATCTCGTACGGCGAGGCGTTCGGCCAGGCGGAGTACGAGATGAGCCGGTACTACCTCGACGACGCCGACGTGGAGTCGCAGAAGCGGCTGTTCGAGGAGTACGCGAACGAGGCCCGCCGGATGATCGACGACCGGCTCCCGGTGCCCGCGCACATCCAGGTACTGCGTTGTTCGCACACCTTCAACGTCCTCGACGCCCGCGGTGCCGTCAGTACGACGGAACGCGCGAAGGCGTTCGGCCGGATGCGCACGCTGGCCCGCGAGGTCTCCCGGCTGTGGGCCGAGCGCCGCGAGGAGCTGAAGTACCCGCTGGGTCTCGCCGAGCTTCCGCCGGCCGCGGCCGAGCCGACCGGGTTCCCGGCGATCACCGGGACGCGGCAGCTGACGTTCGAGATCGGTACCGAGGAGATGCCGCCGTCGGAGGTCACCAAGACCGCCGAGGCCGTGCGTTCCGCGCTGGAGGAGAAGCTCGGCGCGACCCGGCTCGGGCACGGCGCCATCACGACGTACGCGACTCCGCGCCGGGTCGTCGCCTTCGTCGCCGAGGTCCAGGCCAGCGAGCCGGATGCCGAGCGGGTGGTGCGCGGTCCGCGGAAGTCGGCGGCGTACGACGTCGACGGCAACGTCACCAAGGCCGCCGCCGGGTTCGCCCGAGGTCAGAAGGTCGACCCCAGCGAGCTGCACGACCTGGACGTCGACGGCGTCGAGTACGTCGCGGTCACCAAGCCCGACCCGGGTCGCGGGGCTGCCGAGGTACTGAGCGGCGTACTGAGCGAGATCGTGAGCGGCCTCCGCTCCGACAAGAACATGCGCTGGAACGACGCCAAGCTGTCCTTCACCCGCCCCATCCGCTGGCTCGTCGCGCTGCTCGGCGACCAGGTGGTTCCGGTCTCGGTGTCGTCGCTCGCCGCCGGCCGGACCACGCGGGTGCACCGGACCGCGGCGCCGCCGAAGGTCGAAATCGCCTCGGCCGAGGGGTACCTCGACCTGCTCCGCATCCACGGCATCGAAGCCGATCCGGCCAAGCGCCGCGCGCAGATCGTCGCCGCGGCGACCGAGCTGGCGAAGACCGTCAACGGCACGGTCGACTTCGAGGGTGAGGCCGCGCTGGTCGACCAGGTCGTCAACCTGATCGAGGAGCCGACGTCGATCCTCGGCGGGTTCGCCGCCGACTACCTCGAGCTGCCGAGCGAGATCCTGACGACGGTGATGCGCAAGCACCAGCGGTACCTGCCGGTCCGGGACGCGGATGGCAAACTGCTCCCGCATTTCGTTGCCGTGGCCAACGGTTCCGTCGACGAGGACGTGGTGCGCGCGGGTAACGAGGGTGTACTGCGGGCGCGGTACGAGGACGCCGCGTTCTTCTGGCGCGCCGACCTGCAGACGCCGCTCGAGTCGATGAAGGGCGAGCTGGAGAAGCTGGCCTTCGAGGAGCGGCTCGGCTCGATGGCCGATCGCGCGGGTCGCATCGGCCGTATCGCGCTGGCGTTGGCCGGCACGGTCGATCTCGGCGGCGACGACCTGACCACGCTGAAGCGGGCGGCCGAGCTGGCGAAGTTCGACCTGGGTTCGCAGATGGTGGTCGAGCTGACCAGCCTGGCCGGCACGATGGCCCGCGAGTACGCGCGTCGCGCCGGGGAAACCGAGGGCGTCGCGCAGGCGCTGTTCGACATGGAGCTGCCGCGGTCCGCCGGTGACCCGGTGCCGTCGACGACTCCGGGCGCGCTGCTCGCGCTGGCCGACCGGTTCGACCTGCTGGCCGGACTGTTCGGTGTCGGTGCGAAGCCGACCGGAAGCTCGGACCCGTTCGCGTTGCGTCGTGCCGCCGGCGGTGTGGTCGCGATCCTGCGCGAGCACCCGGAACTGCGGGCGATCACGCTGCCGGTCGGTCTGCAGGCCGCCGCCGCGGAGATCGGTGCCCAGGGCATCGACGTACCGGCGGAGTCGCTGGACGAGGTAGCCGAGTTCACCGTCCGGCGGTACGAGCAGCAGCTGCTCGACCACGGCGACGACCACCTCCAGGTCGCTGCAGTGTTGCCGTTGGCAACCGCTCCGGCAGCCGCCGACGAGACGCTCAAGACCCTGCAGGGCCTGGTTGGCAACAGCGACTTCGCCGACCTGGTCGCCGTTCTCCAGCGGGTACGCCGGATCGTCCCGGAAGGCACCGAGGCGTCGTACGACTCGAGCAAACTGACCGAGCCGGCCGAGGTCGCGCTGCACGAGGCGGTCGAGAAGATCGGTCAGGCGCCGACGGGTCTGGCCGACTTCGTCGCCGCCGCCTCGGTCCTGGTCGAGCCAGTCAACGCCTTCTTCGACGAAATCCTCGTAATGGCCAAGGAACCGGACATCCGCGCCGCACGCCTGGGCCTCCTCGCCACCATCAGCCAACTCGCCGCCCCGGTCCTGGACTGGCAAGCATTGGGCACCAGCCTGAGCCCGGCTGAGTGAGGTTTCACATGACGTTGAGTCCCGCAGAGGCTGCCGAGCGGTCGGAGGTGTTCGCGCCGAGGTTGCGTGAGCATCTGCCGCCGACCCCGTTCGTCCCGTACGGCGCCATCAGCGAGGATCTCGGCGTCGAGCTGCTGGTGAAATGCGAGCACCAGCAGCGGACGGGGTCGTTCAAGGCGCGGGGCGCGATGGCGAAGATCCTCACGCTGAGCGACGCGGAACGCTCGGCCGGGGTGGTTACCGCGTCGACGGGTAACCACGGGCTGGGCGTCGGCAACGCACTGGCCACGCTGGGCGGGCACGGGATTGTGTATCTGCCGGAGACGGCGTCGCCGAGCAAGGTGGCGGCGTTGCGGCGGCTCGGGCTCGAATTGCGGGCTGAGGGCAACGATTCCGGGGTGCTCGAGCCGAAAGCGCGGGCGTATGCGGCGGAGCACGGGCTGACGTATGTGCCGCCGTACAACGATCCTGACATCATCGCCGGGCAGGGGACCGTGGCGGTCGAGATCGTCGAGCAGTTGGCCGGTGAGCCGCTCGACGCCGTCTTCGTGTCGGTCGGTGGCGGCGGGTTGATCAGCGGGGTCGCGGCGGTGCTGAAGAAGCATCTGCCCGGGATCCGCGTGTACGGCGCACAGCCGGCCGTCGACGATGCGATGGCGGCCTCGGTGCGGGCGGGCGAGATCGTCCAGGTCGACGCCGAGCGGACCTTGTCGGACGGTACGGCGGGCAGCGTCGAGCCGGGCAGCATCACGTTCGACTTGTGTCGCGAACTGGTCGACGACTGGGTCCTGGTCGAGGAGGACGCGATCCGCGAGGCGCTGCGCATGGTCATCGATACCGAGCACCAGTTGATCGAAGGCTCAGCGGCGCTGGCGTTCGCGGCCGCACGTGAACGCCGTACCGAACTGGCCGGCAAACGCGTCGCGGTCGTGTCGTGTGGCGGCAACATGTCGTCCTCGACCTTGGTGGCCGCGCTTGCGTGAGCTCGTCGTGCTCGGGACCGGCAGCCAGGTGCCGTCGCGGGAACGCACGCAGAACGGGTACTTCCTGCGCTGGGACGACGAGGGCTTCCTCTTCGATCCGGGGGAGGGCACGCAGCGGCAGATGCTGTACGCCGGGGTCGCGGCCGGCGCGATCACGCGAATGTGCATCACGCATTTCCACGGCGATCACTGTCTCGGGATGCCCGGAATCGTGCAGCGGTTGTCGCTGGACGACGTACCGCATCCGGTCCGTGCGCACTATCCGGCGTCGGGCCAGAAGTACTTCGCGCGTTTGCGGTACGCCGCGTCGTTCTTCGAGCGGGCCGAATTGCTCGAGGAGCCGGTAGAGGAGGACGGCCTGTTGTCGGTCGGCTCGTTCGGGCAGCTGTGGGCGCGCCGGCTCGAGCACTCGGTGGACTCGTTCGGATACCAGTTGATCGAGCCTGACGGCCGCCGGATGCTTCCGGACAGACTGGCTGCTCACGGCATCGTTGGTCCGGCCATCGGTCGGCTCCAGCAGGCCGGATCTCTCCAGGTGGACGGCCGGACGGTGAACATCGAGGACGTCAGCGAACCGCGGCCGGGCCAACGATTCGCGTTCATCATGGACACCCGCCTGTGCGAGAACGTACTGCGGTTGGCGCAGGACGCGGATCTGCTGGTGATCGAGTCGACATACCTGTCCTCAGAAGCTGATTTAGCCCGTCGTTTCGGGCATTTGACGGCTCGGCAGGCAGCCCGCGTGGCGGCGGAGTGCGGCGTACGCAAATTGGTCCTGACCCACTTTTCCCAGCGTTATCAGGAACCTGAGCGTTTTCTCAGCGAAGCCGCCGCCGAGTTCTCCGGCGAGATCGTGGTCGCATCCGACCTCAGTCGGACGCCGGTTCCGGCCCGCCGCTAGGGCGAACAATGCATGACGAGAAGGCCAACACGGCTCGACACCGGTGACGGCAGGATTAGCATTACCGGCGAATGGAATTGCCGATCACCAGGAGTAATCTCTCGTGCGCACTCCCCGTCCGATACCGGCTGCGATCGCGCTGGTCGGTGTAGGCGCGGTGGTTGCCGTGGCGGTGTGGCGGCCCTGGGAGGGCTCAGCCGGCACGGCCAACGCAGCCAGTAGCCCCACCCAGGTGACGGTGTCCCGCAGTGCGTGCGGCCAGGGCTGGACCGATGCGAAGACCGGCCGGCAGACGATCACCCTGCACAACACCGGCGACGCCTCCGCCGAGGTCGATCTCGTCGACGTCGACAGCAAGAAGGTGTACGGCGAGGTGGAGGGCCTGGGCCCGAACACGTCCGCGCCGATGGACGTGCAGCTCGGCGCCGGCCGGTACGCGATCCGCTGCCTGATCGAGGACACCGACGTGCTCACCGGCCCGACGGTCACCGTCGCGGGCGACGGGAAGGCCGGCCCCGCAGTGGTCGCCGTCACCAAGAACGACATGTTGCCGCTGGTGAAGCAGTACGAGGCCGCGGTCGCCGCCGGCGTCGCCGGCCTGGTGGTCAAGACGGACAAGCTGCGTGCGGATGTGGACGCCGGCAACCTCGCTGCTGCCCGGGCGGACTGGCTGCCCGCGCATCTGGCGTACAACTCGCTCGGTGCGGCGTACGACGCGTTCGGCGACTTCGCGGACAAGATCGACGGATCCGGCGGCTTCCACCCGTTGGAGAAGGGCCTGTGGCACAACGGCTCCGCCGCCAGCCTGAAGCCGATCGCGGACCAGTTGGCGGCCGACGTACACGGCCTGCAGAAGGACCTGCCCAACGAGCAGGTCGATCCGAACGACCTTGGCCTTCGCGCCCACGAGATCATGGAGAACGCGCTCCAGTTCGAGCTGACCGGCGAGAACGACCAGGGCAGCGGTACGTCGCTGAACACCGCACTGGCCAACCTGAACGGCACGGCGAACGTGCTTGCCATCCTCGACCCGGTCCTCAAGCCCCGCGATCCCGACCTGCCCCAGGTGCAGAAGTGGGAAGCCCGGGTACGCGCGCTGCTGACCGCGCACCAGAACACCCCGGTCGCCCAGCTGGATCAGACCACCCGGGAACAGCTCAACGGCGCCGTCGGAGAACTGCTGGAGAAGCTCGCCCCGGTTGCGGCGATCTGTGAAGTTCGGAGGGCTGGATGACCGGCTTCGACCGTCGCTCGTTCCTCCGCGGCACGCTGGCAGGCGCCGGCGCCGCCGCGGTGACCGGCGTTGGGGCGGCGGCACTGGCCGGCTCGACAGCTGCTGCGGAGACGGCTACTGCGGTGCCGTTCCACGGCGAGCACCAGGCAGGTATCACCAACGACCCGCAGAAGCAGGCGATCTTCGCGTCGTTCGACGTGATCGCCGCGAACAAGGCCGAGCTCTCCGATCTGTTCAAGACGATCACGGACCGGGCGAGGCTGTTGACCGCGGGCGGAGCGCTTCCGCCGCTCGGGATCACGGCTCCGCCGGCCGATTCCGGCGTACTCGGACCGGACATACCTGGTGACGACCTGACCGTCACCGTCGGCGTCGGGGCGTCGCTGTTCGATGCGCGGTACGGCCTGAAGGACCGCAAGCCGGCGAAGTTGAAGCCGATGAAGGAATTTCCGAACGACAGCCTCGACGACAGCCTGTGCCACGGGGATCTGAGCCTGCAGATCTGCGCGACCGAGAGCGACACCGTGCTGCACGCGTTGCGCGACATCGCCCGGCACACCCGCGGCGCGATGCAGCTGCGCTGGCGGGTCGACGGCTTCCAGAGCCCGCCGCGACCGTCCGGGACGCAGCGCAACCTGATGGGCTTCAAGGACGGCATCGTCAAGCCGGCCGACGCCGACCACGACAAGCTCGTCTGGGTCGGTCAGGGGAACGGCGAGCCGGCCTGGACCGAAGGCGGCAGCTACCAGGTGCTGCGGCAGATCCGGATGCTGGTCGAGTTCTGGGACCGGGTGTCGGTCGGCGAGCAGGAGAACATGTTCGGCCGTCGCCGCGACTCCGGCGCACCGCTGGACGGTAACCACGAGACCGACCTGCCCAACTACCCGGCCGACCCGACCGGCGGCGCGATCCCGTTGACCAGCCACATCCGGATGGCCAACCCGCGCACCACCAGTACTGCGGCCAGCCAGTTCCTGCGCCGCGGCTACAACTACGACAAGGGCACCGACTCGGTCGGGGACCTGGACATGGGGCTGCTGTTCTGCTGCTACCAGCAGGACATCGCCCGGCAGTTCGAGGCCGTACAGACCCGGCTGATCGACGAGCCACTCGTCGACTACATCCGGCCGGTCGGTGGCGGCTACTTCTTTGTACTTCCCGGTGTTCGGGACGGCAACGACCACTTCGGGCGGTCGTTGCTCGCATGATTTACCTAAGAGGAGAAGGCATGCGCGCAAGACTCCGTGTGCTCGCTACGGCCGGTGTGGCCGCGACGAGCCTGTTGCTGGTCGCCTGTAGCGGCGGCGGCACCAACCAGGGCGTCGCCAGTGGGGGCGGCAAGGGGAGTGTGAGCGGTCAGGGCGGTAGCGCACAGGTGGGTGACGCCGCCTTTTCGTTCCCGACGGTCCACCCGTCGACGCCGATCCAGCACGTCGTGGTGATCTTCGGCGAGAACATCTCGTTCGACCACTACTTCGGCACCTACCCGAACGCGACCAACCAGAACGGCACGCCGTTCAAGGCGGCCCGGAACACGCCCAAGGTGAACGGGCTGTCCAAGAAGCTGCTGACGAACAACCCGAACGCGTACAACCCGAAGCGGCTGGCGCCGTCGCAGGCGCTGACCTGCGACCAGAACCACGGCTACGGTCCGGAGCAGAAGGCCGTCAACGGCGGCAAGATGGACAAGTTCGTCGAGAACACCGAGACCGACAAGTGCACCGGCCAGCCGGTGCTGTTCGGTGAGCCGGGCCTGGTGATGGACTACTACGACGGCAACACCGTCACCGCGATGTGGAACTACGCGCAGCACTACTCGCTGAACGACAACTCGTACGACACGGTCTACGGCCCGTCCACCCCGGGCGCGCTGAACCTGATCTCCGGCCAGACCCACGGGGGCCAGGCCGTCGATCCGAAGACCGGTAAGCCGACCACGGACGCGTACGCCGTCCAGTCGCCGGACAAGAACGGGATCGGCACGATCACCAACGACCCCGACCCGTACTACGACGACTGCTCGAACAACAACGGCAAGTCGGCGAACAACCTGGCTGTGATGCACGGGCAGAACATCGGCGACCTGCTGAACTCCAAGCACGTCACCTGGGGCTGGTTCCAGGGCGGCTTCAAGCCGACCAGCACCGTTGACGGCAAGGCCGTCTGCGGCGCGACGCACAACAACATCGGCGGCATCGCGGCAGCGGACTACAGCCCGCACCACGAGCCGTTCATGTACTACAAGTCGACGTCGAACCCGAAGCACCTGCCGCCGACCTCGGTGAAGGCGATCGGTCACACCGACCAGGCCAACCACCAGTACGACACCTCGGACTTCGACGCGGCGGTCGCGGCGAACAACCTGCCGGCGGTCAGCTTCCTGAAGGCCGGTGAGTACCAGGACGGGCACGCCGGGTACTCCGACCCGCTGGACGAGCAGGCCTTCGTGGTCAAGGAGATCAACCAGCTGCAGAAGTCGAAGGAATGGTCCTCGACCGCGGTCGTCCTGGCCTACGACGACTCCGACGGCTGGTACGACCACCAGAAGTCCCCGACCGTGAACGGCTCGAAGGACGCGGCGCTCGACCAGGCCGCGACCTGTGGCAAGGACCCGGTCTCCGGCGGGTACGCCGACCGCTGCGGCTACGGTCCGCGCCTGCCGCTGCTCGTGGTCTCGCCGTACGCGAAGACCAACCACGTCGACCACTCGGTGACCGACCAGTCCTCGGTGCTGAAGTTCATCGAGGACAACTGGCGCACCGGCCGGATCGGCGACCACTCGTTCGACCAGCGCGCCGGCAGCCTGAACGGCATGTTCAACTTCTGGCAGCGCCCGAGCAAGAGCAAGCTGATCCTGGACCCGAAGACCGGGGCCGTGGTCCGCTGACCTGAGTCAGACGCCCTGATCGACGAGAAAATCGTCGATCAGGGCGTTCACTTCTTTCGGGGACTCGAGCGCGGCCAGATGCGCCGACTGCTCGAGTACGACGAACCGCGCGCCGGGGATCGAGTCCGCCATCTCCTCGGTCTCCGCCGGCGGGAACGTCGTGTCCTCGCCGCCGGCAACGACCAGGACCGGCGTGCGGATCCGGCCGAACAACTCGCGCTGATCGGGCCGGCGCGGCACCACGCTGGTCACCGCGTGCCGGCCCGAGGTGATGTTCACCTTGGCGGCGAGTTCGTTGACTGTGGCAACGACCTCGGGTTTCTCGCGTTTCGCGGTCGGGCCGAGGAACGCGTCCCGCACCGGCGCCTTGAGCGGCCCGCGGATCCCGCCGAGGAGCTGGGCGGAGCGGGTCAGTACGCCGTACTCGAATCGTTGCCGTCGGCCCGCGGGTGAGGCCGTAGCGTTCATCAGGACGGCGATGCCGATCCGGTCGGGATGCAGAGCCGCGAAGGTGCCGCCGATCATGCCGCCCCAACTGTTGCCGATGACATGGACCCGGTCGACGTCGAGGTCGTCGATGACGGCTTCGACGACCTGCGCGCACTGCTCGAACGTGAACGGTCCGGTCAGCGGCTGGCTGTTGCCGTGACCGGGTGGATCGACGAGGATCACCTGGAAGCGGCCGGCGAAGTGCGCGGCCTGGGCGGACCAGAGCGTGCCGTCCATCAGCAGGCTCGGCCAGAACAGCATCGCGGGCCCGGATCCGTCGATCCGCAAGCGGATCCGGCCCAGCACGGTCTCGACGTACCGATCCTGCATGCCTGAACGGTACCGGTCAGGACGGCGGGAGCGCGGCAGCAAGGCGCGTCGTGAGCTCGCGAATGCAGTCGATCAGCTCCGGCGGTGATTGGACCTCGAAGGGCAGGGCGAGCAGGCCGAGATGCAGCGCGATCTGGTCTAGCGAATTGGCGCCGGTCTCGACCAGAGTCGTGTGCTCGTCGATCGGCGTGACGGTCGCGACGTTCGGCCCGAAGCGGTCGGCCACCTGCTCTGCGGGGGCATGGACTCGGATCTGCGCCTGGTACCGGTAGCCGCCGTACGCGACACCGCGGTTGGTGGTCGTCAGGTCCGGTACGTCGCGCGGGGTGAATCGCGGTCCGGTCGGGATCCGCGGCTCGAGCCGGTCGAGGCGGAACGTCCGCCAGTCGGTCCGGTCGAGATCCCACGCGACCAGGTACCAGCGCCGGCCGGTGTGCACGAGCCGATGCGGCTCGGTCGTGCGGGTGGTCGCCGTACCGTCGTGGTTGCTGTAGTCGAACCGCAGTCGCTGACGGTCGCGGCAGGCGGCCGCGACGGCGAGCAGTACGTCGGGTTGCACGGACGGCCCGCCTGCCGGCGTGACGGCGATCTGCTGGAGCAGCTCGATCCGGTGACGCAGCCTGGACGGCAGGACCTGCTCGAGCTTGGTGAGGGCGCGGACCGACGACTCCTCGGTGCCGGCGACTGTGCCGGACGCGGCGGCACGCAGTCCGATCGCGACGGCGACAGCCTCGTCGTCGTCCAGCAGCAGCGGTGGGAGTGCCGCGCCGGATCCGAGTCGGTAGCCGGCCACACCCGGTACGGCGTCGACGGGGTAGCCGAGGTTGCGGAGCTTGTCGACGTCCCGCCGGACGGTCCGGACGCCGACGCCGAGCCCGTCGGCCAGCGCGGAGCCGCTCCACTCCTTGGGCTGCTGCAGGAGCGAGAGGAGTTTGAGCAGTCGGGCCGAGGTCTCGAGCATGTCCTTGATTCTGTCAGCTGGTTAGGACTGAAGGTGTCCTAAGTGGGTGACAGAATCAAGGACATGATCAAGCCCTTCACGATCGACATTCCGCAGAGCACGCTCGACGACCTCGCCGCCAAGCTGGCGAGCGCCCGCCTTCCCGCGCCGCTACCCGGTGACGACTGGGACACCGGCGTACCGGTTTCCTGGCTGTCGACGCTGGTCGACTACTGGCGTACCTCGTACGACTGGCGCGCGGCCGAGAAGGAGCTGAACTCGTACCCGCAGTTCACCACCGAGATCGAGGGTCAGCGCATCCACTTCCTCCACGTCAGGTCGGCCGAGCCGGATGCCCTGCCGCTGCTGCTGACCCACGGTTGGCCCGGCTCGATCGTCGAGTTCCTCGATCTGATCGGCCCGCTGACCGACCCGGTCGCTCATGGGGGACAGGCCTCGGATGCCTTCCACGTGGTCATCCCTTCTCTGCCTGGGTTCGGGTTCTCCGGGCCGGTGCCTACGAGTGGGTGGTCCAGGGAGCGGGTCGGGCAGGTGTGGGCGCTGCTGATGGAAGAGCTCGGGTACGAGCGGTACGGCGTACAGGGTGGTGACATCGGCGGGGCCGTCTCGCCGGCGGTCGCGCGGGCGGCCCGGGAGCGGGTCGTCGGTGTGCACACGAACGGCGGCCCGTCGCTGCCGCCGTACCCGCTGCCCGAGGAGGAGCTGAAGACGCTCACGCCGCTCGAGCAGGACCGGATCGCGCGGATCGGCGGCTTCCTGCAGAAGGAGTTCGGCTACATCTCGATCCAGTCCACCCGGCCGCAGACCGTTGCCTACGGTCTCGTCGACTCGCCGGTCGGGCAGCTGGCCTGGATCATGGACAAGTTCATGGCCTGGACGTGGCCGGCCGAAACCTTGCCTGAGGCAATCATCGGCAAGGATCGGCTGCTGACCAACGTGATGATCTACTGGCTCACCGGTACCGCCGGCTCGGCGGCGTACGTCGGTTATGCGCAGCAGGAGCCGTGGGGGACCAAGCTGGAGAACTCCGGCGTACCGACGGCGGTGCTCGCGTTCGCGCACGACGTACCGGTCCGTCGGTACGCCGAGCGCGACAACAACATCACCCGCTGGACCGACGTCGACCACGGCGGGCACTTCGCGGCCCTGGAAGAGCCGGAGATCCTGATCGGTGACGTCCGCGAGTTCTTCAGCTCACTCCGCTGAATAGTCGGTCGAGGTGGTCAGGTGCGCCCAGGTAGCGGCCTCCTCGGCGCGGGATTTGGACGCGCGGTCGGCGTGGGTGAGGGCGTCCTTGCCGAGCAGGAGACGCAGGGGAGGGTTGTCGAGGCTCGTGACGTGCACGATCGCCTCGGCAGCCTTCGCCGGGTCGCCGGGCTGCTTGCCGTCGGTCTCCAGGCGGTAGCGGTTCATCTGACCGACGGTGGAGTCGTAGTCCGGGTGCACCTCCGCGAGCTGCATCGACGAACCGCCCCAGTCGGTGCGGAAGGCGCCCGGCTCGACGATCGTCACCTTGACACCGAAGGGCCGGACCTCGTTGCTCAGCACCTCGGAGAAGCCTTCGACGGCGAACTTCGCGGTCTGGTACGCGCCCATCCCGGGCGTGCCGCCGACCCGTCCGCCGACCGATGAGAACTGCAGGAAGTGCCCGCTCTTCTGCGCGCGGAACACCGGCAGCGCCGCCTTCGTCACGTTGACGACGCCGAAGAGGTTGGTCTCGATCTGGGCCCGGAAGTCGTCGTCGGGAGTCTCTTCGATCGGGGCACTGTTCGCGTAGCCGGCGTTGTTCGCGACCACGTCCAGGCCGCCGAACGCGTCGAGAGCGGTCTGGACGGCGGCGCGTGCGGCCGCGGCGTCGGTGACGTCGAGGGCGACGGCGCGGATCTGCTCGCCGTACTTCGCGACCAGGTCGTCGAGCTGCTCGGGCTTGCGCGCGGTGGCGACGACTCGGTCGCCGGCGGCCAGCACGGCCTCGGTGAGGGCGCGGCCCAGGCCGCGGGAACTGCCGGTGATCAGCCAAATCTTGTTCATGATTCATCCTAACTAACTGGTTGGTTGGTTAATTCCCGAGTCGACCAACCAGTTGGTTAGCCTGGTCAGATGCAGCAACGGAACGCCGACCGGACCAAGGCCCGCATCCTGGCCGCCGCCATCGAGGAGTTCGCCGCGCGCGGGATCGCCGGTGCGCGGGTCGACCGGATCGCCGAGGTGGCCGGATGCAACAAGGCCATGCTCTATGCGTACTTCGGCAACAAGCACGAGTTGTTCGACGCGGCGTTCAGCGCCAACGTGGACGAGTACCTCGACGAGGTCGGGTTCGACGTCGACGACCTCCCGGCGTACGCGGGACGCGTGTTCGACTACTTCGAGGCGCATCCCGACCGGCTCCGGCTGTCGACGTGGTACCGGCTGGAGCGGCCGGAGGGGCAGCCGTTGGAGGCGATCGTCGCGGTCAACCACAGCCGGCTGGACGAGCTGCAGCGGGGGATGCGGCGGCGGGTGGTCACGCGGCAGTTCAGCGCGGTCACGTTGCTGTCGCTGATCCAGGCGATCGCGACGAGCTGGTCGTCGATGAACCCGGAGTACGGCGCCGACGTACCGAGCGCGACGGTGCGGCGGCGGGCGGTGGTGACGGCCGTGGAGAAGATTCTCAGCTGATTCATTGGTTGGCCCGATGGAGTTCTCAGTCTGGCGAGCTCTACTCGTAGGCAGAGGGAACTGGCTGAGGAGGGCACGGGAGATGAACGCGAGCGCTGGACCTGGACCGTACGACGGTGGGCAGTACGGAGGTTGGCCGCCGGCGCATGGCGGGTATCCGCAGTACAACCCGCAGAACGGGCCGTATCCGCAGTACCAGCAGGGGCCGCAGTACAACCCGAACTACCCGTTCCCGCCGAAGCCGCCGAAGAAGCGCGGCCGGCGGTTGCTGGGAGCTGGGGTGCTCGGGCTGGCCGCTGTCGTGGTCGCCGGATCGGTTGCCTGGGGCATCGACCAGCACAGCGCGGCGAACCCGTCGCAGCTGTCCCAGACGGCGTTCGACGCGTCGGCCGTGGCGGCCAAGGTCTCGCCGGGGCTGGTCGACGTGAACACCGTGCTCGGATACGAGAACGCCCGGGCGGCCGGGACCGGGATCGTGCTCAGCTCCGACGGTGAGGTGCTCACCAACCACCACGTGGTCGAGGGCGCGACATCGATCACCGTGACCGACATCGGCAACGGGAAGACGTACACCGCGAGCGTCGTCGGGTACGACGAGCAGCACGACATCGCCGTACTGAAGCTGAAGGACGCCTCCGGACTGGAGACCGCGAAGACCGGGAACTCCGACCAGGTGAAGCTGGGCGACCAGGTCGTCGGCGTCGGGAACGCGGGCGGCACCGGCGGTACGCCGAGCTACGCGGCCGGCAAGGTGACCGGACTGAACCAGGCGATCACCGCGACCGACGAGAACGGGCAGGACCCGGAGAACCTCACCAACCTGATCGAGACCGACGCGAACATCCAGGCCGGCGACTCCGGCGGGCCGCTGGTGAACGCGAGCGGCGAGGTCGTCGGGGTCGACGTCGCCGGCGGGAACGGGAACAACGGCGGGCAGGGCGCGCCGGGTCAGACGGCGGTCAGGTCCGGGGCCACTGCGACGGCGACGTTGGCTGCCGCTGGGAACGGGAGCGGCTACGGCGATCCGTTCGGGAACGGGAATGGGTTTGGCGACCCGTTCGGCAACGGGAACGGCTTCGGTGATGGGTCGGGGTCGCAGAACGGGTCGGGCAACGGCTCGGGTGACGGGTCGGGCAACGGCTCGGGTGACGGGTCTGGGAACGGCTCGGGGAACGGGTTCGGGAACGGGCAGGGCGGTTCCGGGAACGGGTCCGGGACGACCACCGAGGGTTATGCGATCCCGATCAACCAGGCGCTCGACATCGCGCAGCAGATCGAGAACGGGAAGTCGTCGGACGTCGTACACATCGGCGCCTCGCCGATGCTCGGAGTCTCGGTCGTCGCGAGCGACGGCACCACCGGCGCGGTCGTCGGCGACGTACTCGCCAACGGCCACGCGGACGACGCAGGCATCGAGGCCGGTGACGTGATCACCTCGTTCGCCGGTCACACCGTCGACTCGCCCGACGCGCTGTCGACACTCCTCAACAACCAACACCCCGGCGACAAGGTCGAGGTCGGCTGGGTAGACCAGTCCGGCCAAACCCACAAAGCCACCATCGAACTGATCACCGGCCCGGTCCGCTAACCCCAGCGCCACCCCCCGCTGCCGGCGGACCGCCCGATCGGGCCCGACGCTCCCCTCCCCCTCGGAGCGCCCGGGCCCGATCTTTTATGTCTGGGTCAGGAAAGGAAGCCGGTGCGCCAGGTTGGGTGGATGGGGGACCAGCCGAGGGTGTGGGCGTGGGTGTTTGCGGCGCCGCGTGCCCACGGGGTGCGGGAGGTGCTGGTGGGGGATGGTGGGGTGGGGGCGCCTACGGCTTGTGCGAAGAGGGGGAGCCAGGTGGTGGCTGGGGCCGGGTCGTTGTCGACGATGTTGACGGGGCCGGAGGGCCAGGTGATGGCAGAGGCGGCGGCTGTGGCGGCGTCTTGGATGTGGAGGAAGCTGGTGATGTCGGCGTTGGTGGGGAGGTTGCCGGCGGTGGCCAGGTCGGCCATCAGGCCGCCTTTGGTGTACCAGGTGTCGGGGCCGTAGAGCATGCCGTAGCGGAGGACGACCCACTCGGGTGCTTCGGCGGTGATCGCCTCGAGCGTGCGAACGGCGTCGACCATCCCGCGGCGGCTCTCGTCCGCGGCGTTCACGTCCAGCGGCGTGGATTCATCCGCCGGCGCCGAACCCGGCTCGTACGCCCACGCGACGCTCTGCGAGATCACCCGCCGTACGCCGGCCGCCAGCGCAGCGTCGACCAGATTCCGGGTCCCCTCGCGGCGGATCCGGGCGTTCGCGGCGAAATCCCGTGAGGTGAGATCGGTCAGCTGATGCATGACCACCTCCGGCCGAGCAGCCGCGACCACCTCGCGGAGCGCGGCAGCGTCGTACACATCACCCTGCACGGTCGTCACCCCAGGCACCCGCGACCGCCGCGACAACGCGATCACCTCGTGGCCCCCGGCAACGAGCAGCGGAACCAGCCGACGACCGATGACGCCGGTCCCACCGGCGATGAAGATCCTCATACAACCAACCTAGGCACCCACAGGCCCGGCCAGATGGTCCAATCCGCGGCCAGTTCGCCGGTCCATTTCCATCAGGGGTGAACAAGCGTTTACCATGCCTGAGAAACCTGAGTAAACAACTGTTCACCCCCGTGAGGACCTCAGCTTGACCGTCCGCCCTGCCGCTCACCCACGCCTGATCCTGGCCGCGCTCGCGTTCTGCGGCGTACTGGTCTCGATCAGCCAGACCATCGTCGTACCCCTCCTCCCTTCCCTCCCGCAGATCACCCACAGCCCAGCGGCCGACGTCAGTTGGCTGATCACCATCACCCTGCTGACCGGCGCCGTCTTCACCCCGCTCCTCGGCCGGGCCGGCGACATGTACGGCAAGCGTCGCGTCCTGCTGATCGCCCTGGCGTCGATGGTGATCGGCTCGTTGCTCTGCGCAATCAGCTCGAACCTGACCGTCCTGATCGTCGGCCGCGCGTTCCAGGGCGCCGCGGTCGCGGTGGTCCCGCTCGGCATCAGCATCCTGCGCGACGAACTTCCGCCACGCCGCGTGATCCCGTCGATCGCGATCATGAGCTCGACCCTGGGCATCGGCGCCGCATTCGGCATCCCGGCCGCCACCCTCGTCGTCGAGTACGCGAACTGGCACACGATGTTCTGGATCAACCTCGGCCTCGGCCTGCTCGACATCGTCCTTGTGCTGCTGATCGTGCCCGAGTCGGCCGTCCGGACCAGCGGCCGCTTCGACATCGTCGGCGCGATCGGCCTGAGCGCCTTCCTGATCTGCCTGCTGCTCGCCGTCTCGAAGACCAACTCCTGGAGCGTCGAGCGACTCATCACGCTGTACGCCGTCGCCGTGCTGCTGGTGCCGATCTGGGGATGGTACGAACTGCGCGTCAAGAGCCCGCTCGTCGATCTCCGCGTCTCCGCGCGACCAGGCGTCCTCTTCACCAACCTCGGTGCCCTCCTGATCGGATTCGCCTTCTACGCCAACTCCCTCTCCACAGCCCAACTCGTCCAGGAGCCCACCTGGACCGGCTACGGACTAGGCGAGTCCATCGTCGTCAGCGGCCTCTGCCTGCTCCCAGGCGGCGTGGCGATGGTGCTGCTCTCCCCGGTATCGGCCCGGATCTCCAACGCCCGCGGACCCAGGTTCACACTCGCGATCGCGTCGGTCCTCATGGCAGCCGGGTACGTCGTCCGCCTGTTCACCAGCCACAACGTGGCCGGCATCGTCATCGGTGCAACAGTCGTTTCTGCCGGAACCGCCGTTGCGTACTCCGCGCTCCCGGCGCTGATCATGCATGCTGTGCCGGTGACCGAAACGGCCGCCGCGAACGGCCTCAACACGCTGATGCGCACGGTCGGGCAGGCGATCTGCAGCACGATCGTCGCGACCGTACTCGCCAACGTCACGATCGCGAGCGCCGGCCGGGTCGCGCCCGCGCTCTCGGCGTACCTGATCGTGTTCGTGGTCGCGGGCATCGCGGCTCTGGCGGCGGCAGGGCTGGCCCTGCTGATCCCGGTACGGCGTCCCGAGCCGGCGTACGAGGTGGCGGTGAAGTGACCGATCCGGGGCGGACCACGATCCTGCGAGCAGCCCGCAAGGCGTTCGCGCGCGAGCCGTACGACGCGGTCACGCTCCGCGGGGTCGCCGCGGACGCGGGCGTGAGCGCCGCCCTGATCGTCAAGTACTTCGGCGGCAAGGAAGCGCTGTTCGAGCGCGTCGCCGACTTCACCGAGGCCGCCCAGTTGCTGCTCGCCGCACCGAACGAGCGGCTCGGCGAGCACGCCGTACGGACCCTCGTCGAGTACCGCCGGGCGAACGAGCAGGACCTGCTCGTCCGGGTCGTGTTCGCGGCCGGCAAGGGTGATGAGCGCGCCCAGATCCGCGAGCACTTCCGCGACCAGGTCACCCGCGCCTTCGCGGCCCGGCTGACCGGCGCGGACGCCGACCTGCGGGCCGCGCTGATCACCGGCCAGTTGCTCGGTCTCGGAGCCGCGATCGCGATCGGCACGAGCGGCCCGATCGCCGCGGCCGACCCGCAGACGATCGCCGACCTCTACGCCCCGGCACTCCAGAGCCTAATCCACTAGTTGAACACCCGTCCTAAAATGTGGACATAGGGCTTGGCGTCAGGTGTGACGCCACTAACATGGAGCATCCAGGCCGAGAGGCGCTGCAACGGACCCCGGGTCCGCCACGCTCGTCCTGGGGCACGACTGCAAGGGCGCCTCCGGAGAGTCTTCTGGAGGGGTTGGCAGATGAGTGAGACCGCGCTGCGCGAGCTGCTGGATCAGCGGATCGTCGTGCTCGACGGTGCCTGGGGCACGATGCTGCAGAATGCCAAGCTGAAGCCCGAGGACTACCAGCCTGAGCGCTACAACGACGCGACCCACGACGTCACCGGCGACCCGGACCTGGTGAACCTGACCCGGCCGGACGTCATCCTCGACGTCCACCGGCAGTATCTGGCGGCCGGCGCCGACATCACCACCACGAACACGTTCACCGCCTCGAGTATCGGCCAGGCCGACTACGGTCTGCAGCAGCACGTGCGCGAGATGAACCTGGCGGGTGCGCGGCTCGCCCGGCAGGCGGCCGACGAGTTCGCCACCCCGGACAGCCCGCGGTTCGTGGCCGGTTCGATCGGCCCGCTGAACGTCACCTTGTCGCTGAGCCCGCGGGTCGAGGATCCGGCGTACCGCGCGGTGAACTTCGAGCAGGTCAAGGCGACGTACGCCGAGCAGATCGCCGCGCTCGCCGAGGGCGGCGTCGACCTGCTGCTGATCGAGACGATCTTCGACACGCTGAACGCGAAGGCTGCCGTCGCCGCAGCCCGCGAGGTCGCGCCGGAGCTGCCGCTGTGGATCTCGGTCACGATCGTCGACCTGAGCGGCCGGACGCTGTCGGGCCAGACCGTCGAAGCGTTCTGGAGCTCGGTCGAGCACGCCAACCCGCTGGTCGTCGGCGTCAACTGTTCGCTCGGCGCCGCGGAGATGCGCCCGCACGTCGCGGACCTGGCGCGCTTCGCCGACACGTACGTCGCCTCGCACCCGAACGCCGGCCTCCCGAACGCCTTCGGCGGGTACGACGAGACGCCCGAAGAGACGTCCGCGATGCTCGAGGAGTTCGCGCAGTCCGGGCTGGTGAACATCGTCGGCGGCTGCTGCGGCACGACCCCGGCTCACATCAAGCAGATCGCTGCCGCGGTACAGGACATCGAGCCGCGGACCGTCGTACAGAGTGATCACACCACCAGGTTCTCCGGGCTCGAGCCGTTCAAGATCAGCGCCGACACCGGGTTCGTGATGATCGGCGAGCGGACCAACGTGACCGGGTCGGCTCGGTTCCGCCGGCTGATCGAGGGCGACAATCACCAGGCCGCGGTCGACGTGGCGCTCGAGCAGGTGCGCGGCGGCGCGAACCTGCTGGACGTGAACATGGACGCCGATCTGCTCGACAGCGAGCAGGCGATGACCACGTTCCTGAACCTGATCGCGACCGAGCCCGAGGTGGCCCGGATCCCGATCATGATCGACAGCTCGAAGTGGTCGGTGCTCGAGGCCGGCCTGAAGTGCGTGCAGGGCAAGGGCGTGGTCAACTCGATCAGCCTGAAGGAGGGCGAGGAGGAGTTCCTCGAGCGCGCCCGGAAGATCATGGACTACGGCGCCGGCGCGGTGGTGATGGCCTTCGACGAGCAGGGCCAGGCCGACACGGTCGAGCGCAAGGTCGCGATCTGCGGTCGTGCGTACGACCTGCTGACCGGGATCGGTTTCCCGGCCGAGGACATCATCTTCGACCCGAACGTGCTGGCCGTCGCGACGGGCATGTCCGAGCACAACGGCTATGCGAAGAACTTCATCAACGCGCTGCCGTTGATCAAGGAACGCTGCCCGGGCGTCCACATCAGCGGCGGTATCTCGAACCTGTCGTTCTCGTTCCGCGGCAACGACATCGTCCGCGAGGCGATGCACTCGTCCTTCCTGTACCACGCGGGCAAGGTCGGCCTGGACATGGGCATCGTGAACGCCGGCCAGTTGGCTGTGTACGAAGACATCCCGAAGGACCTGCTGGAGCTGGTCGAGGACGTCATCTTCGACCGCCGCGACGACGCCACCGACCGCCTGGTCGCCTTCGCCGAGAACGTGAAGGGCAAGGGCACCAAACGCGAGATCGACCTGACCTGGCGCGAGGGCACCGTGCAGGAGCGGCTGTCGCACGCGCTGGTGCACGGCATCGTCGACTACATCGAGGCGGACACCGAGGAGGCGCGTAAGCAGTTGCCGCGTCCGCTCGAGGTGATCGAGGGTCCGCTGATGGACGGTATGAAGATCGTCGGCGACCTGTTCGGGGCGGGCAAGATGTTCCTGCCGCAGGTGGTGAAGAGCGCGCGGGTGATGAAGCGCTCGGTCGCCTACCTCGAGCCGTTCATGGAGGCGGAGAAGGAGCAGGCCCGGCTCGAGGGCCGCGCGGAGATGGTCCGTGGCCAGGGCAAGGTCGTGCTGGCGACCGTCAAGGGCGACGTTCACGACATCGGCAAGAACATCGTCGGCGTCGTGCTCGGCTGCAACAACTACGAGGTGATCGACCTCGGCGTGATGGTGCCGGCGGCAAGGATCCTGGACACGGCCGTTGCCGAGGGTGCCGACGCGGTCGGGCTGTCCGGGCTGATCACACCGTCACTCGACGAGATGGTTGCCGTGGCCAACGAGATGCAGCGGCGCGGGCTGAAGCTGCCGTTGCTCATCGGCGGTGCGACCACGTCGAAGCAGCACACCGCGGTCCGGATCGCACCGGCGTACGAGAAGACCACTGTGCACGTGCTGGACGCGTCGCGGGTGGTCGGCGTGGTGTCGGACCTGCTCGACGAGACCCGCGCGGAAGAGCTTGCCAAGAGCAACAGTATTGAGCAGGAGCGGCTCCGCGAGCAGCACGCGAACAAGCAGCGCAGCCCGCTGCTGACGCTGGCCGAGGCGCGGGCGAACAACGAGCCGGTCGAGTTCGGTGAGCTGCCGGTGCCGGCGTTCACCGGTCTGCGCCGCGAGACACCTTCGCTGGAGACGCTGCGCGCGATGATCGACTGGCAGTTCCTCTTCCTGGCTTGGGAAGTGAAGGGCAAGTACCCGGCGATCCTCGACAACCCCGTCGCGCGCGAGCTGTTCGACGACGCGAACACGTTGCTGGACGAGATCATCGCGAACGGGTCGTTCCAGGCCGAGGGCGTCTACGGGTTCTGGCCGGCGCACAGTTCCGGGGACGACATCATTCTCGACGGCTTGGACGTGTCGTTCCCGATGCTGCGGCAGCAGACCGAGAAGCCTGCGGGGCGGCACAACCGTTGCCTGGCGGACTACGTCGCGCCGGCCGGTGACCACCTCGGCGGGTTCGGGGTCGCGATCCACGGTGCCGAGGCGCTGGCGAAGTCGTACGAGGAGAAGAACGACGACTACCGGGCGATCATGGTGAAGGCGCTGGCCGACCGGTTGGCGGAGGCGTTCGCCGAGTGGATCCACCTGGAGGCGCGGAAGGCCTGGTTCGAGCCCGACGTACAGCCGGTGCTGGAGGATCTGCACGCGGAGCGGTTCCGCGGGATCCGGCCCGCGCTCGGGTACCCGGCGAGCCCGGACCACACCGAGAAGAAGGAGCTGTTCGAGCTGCTCGAGGCGGAGAAGCTCGGTCTCGGACTGACCGAGTCGTTCGCGATGACGCCGGCCGCTGCGGTCAGCGGCCTGATCTTCGCGAATCCGGCGTCCCGCTACTTCAGCGTCGGCCGCCTCGGCCGCGACCAGATCGAGGACTACGCCGTACGCCGAGGCCTGTCGGTCGAGGAAGTCGAACGCTGGCTCCGCCCCAACCTCTCCTACGACCCGGCCTAGCCGCCGAGGCCTCGCTGCTCGCGACCGGGCTGGATCGTCGACGGCCCGGTCGCGCTGTAGCCGGCACCGGCGGTGATCGCGCCGCTCGCCGAGGCCAGGGCGGAATCCTCGATCAGCCTGCGTAGCTGGGGGTCGATCTTCTCCGACGCCGCCTGGACGGCAGCGGACGCGAGTGACGGGTCGTTCTTCGCGACGGCCTCGGTGAAACCGTTCCGGAGCGTGACCTCGGCCCGGAACAGGTCTCGCGGCGACAGCTCGTCGGTGCCGGGCAGCAGCGAGAGGATCTCGCCGTACCGCTCCTCGGGCTTGACCGAGATCAGCCAGTCGGAGAGCGCGGCGTAGTCCTCGGGCTCGGCCGGTGTGCCGCCCTGCCGCCGAACGATCTCGGCCATCAGTGCGCGCGCTGCCGCGGCCGCCGCCGGGTTCCGGCCGGCGAAGGCGAAGTCGGGCACCTCTGCGGCCGGGAGGAACTTGCTGGATTCGGTCTTCGACCAGAGCTGCGGCAGGCGTTCCTGGGTCCAGACATCGGCCAGCCCGTCGTCCAGATCCGCTTCCGGCTGGTGAAGTCCGCCGATGTTGTCGAACAGCGGGCTGCTCAATCCGACCGACTGCGACGTCGTGTGTGCGGTGGCCTGGACCAGCCGTTCCCGGTCGCCCTGCGCCGGCTGCCCGGCGCCATACCGGCGAACCGCGTCGGCCAGTTCCTCCGGCAGGACCAGGGGACTGTCGTTCGACCGGAGTGCGTCGACTGCGTTCATTCCCGGGCGGTCGTCCGGCCGGACGACGAAGTCGATGCCGCGCCAACGGACGAGGCGATCGGTGGTCTCGCTGACGGCTTCGACGATCGAGTCTCCCCACGGGAAGCACGGATCGTTGGTCTTGACCAGGCCAGTGGCCATGGCGTGTTCTCCTTCGTGAGGGAGGCCGAACGGAGCAAGCGTAGGGGCGCACCGGGTTCATTTACGCTGACCGCATGACTGTGATCGTGCGACCTGCTGTTGCCGGTGATGCTGATGCTGTGGCGGCGATCTGGTACGCCGGTTGGCGGGACGGGCATCTCGGGAATGTGCCGGACGAACTGGTCGCCTTCCGGACCGAGGAATCGTTCGGAACGCGTGCTGCACAACGGGTTCCGGACACCACCGTTGCCCTGGCGGGGGACGAGGTCGCGGGGTTCGTGATGGTCGTGGGGGACGAGGTCGAGCAGGTGTACGTGTCGCGCGATCACCGCGGATCGGGAGTAGCCGGGACGCTACTCACCGAAGCTGAACGGCAGGTGAAAGCAGGAGGGCACAGCGAAGCCTGGCTGGCCGTGGCGACCGGGAACGCGCGGGCCCGCCGGTTCTACGAGCGCAGCGGCTGGAGGGACGGCGGCGCGTTCGACTACCCAGCCGCGGTGGAGGGCGGAACTGTACCGGTCCCGTGCCACCGTTACGTGAAGTCGGTCTGAACAGACGCAGGATTCCCCTGCACTTCAGGCTGTCGGGCGGTCAGCCCGGCCGGACCGGGGTTAGTTTGCTTTGGCAAGCATTCCCGTACTCCGAAGAAGGTCACCATGGCATTCCGTTCCTGGCGCCGGCCGTCCCGCCGGATGGTTCTGACCAGCGTTGCAGCAGTCGCGATGACATCGGTCGTCGGCGGGGTCGCGTACTCGGCCGGTGCCGCGAACCCGCAGCCGGCCATCCAGACGTCGACACCGCGCAGCGAGAAGCAGGTCACGAACATCGACGTACTGCGTCAGCAGCTGCGCAACTACTACGGCGATCCGCTCGGCAGCGGCACGTTCGCGGACGACAGCAACTACGCCAAGGAAGCTCGTTCGGTCGCGGCCGCGGGCTCGCGGTACCTCGCCGCGCAGCACCACACGCACAAGACCAAGGCGATCCTGCTGGACGTCGACGACACCTCGCTGGCGACCTGGAACTACGAGATCTTCAGCAACTGGGCGTTCAACCCGACCACCAACGCGGACTACGTGCTGAACCAGCGGTTCCCGGCCGTACCGGGCATGGTCGACCTGGTGAAGAAGGCCTCGCACGAGGGGTACGCGATCTTCTTCCTGACCGGCCGGGGCGCCGCGCAGGAGCCGGCGACGCTCGGCAACCTGACCTCGGACGGCATCGGCGTCGATGCCGGCTACCCGCAGCCGACCAAGCTGAGCAATGGTGAGGACGGCCTGTTCACCAAGCCGGCCGTCGCCGACTACCCGGACTACCTGAAGAAGGCCTGCGCCGCCGACCCGAACGGCTCGTGTACGACGATCCACTACAAGTCGGCGACCCGCGCGCATATCGAGTCGCTCGGCTACGACATCGTCGCGAACTTCGGCGACCAGTTCTCCGACCTGAAGGGCGGCTTCGCGGACCGTACGTTCAAGCTCCCGAACCCGAACTACTACCTGCCCTGATCACGGGGTAGGGCGCCGTACAGCAGGGTGCGGAGCGAGTCGGTGAGCGCCGGCTCGAACCGCATCCGGATGGCGCCGAGGGACGGGTCGGCCTCGTACGCCGCGAGGATGGCCGGGACGGGATGCGAGTGGGACCAGATGGCGCCCGCGAGCAGGCTGGCAGTAGCGATGAACTGACCGGCCCCGTCCCGGCCCAGCTCGGGGAGTACGCCGACGACCGCCGCGATCATGTCTTCGTACGCCGTCGCGGCCGCGCGTTTGAACGTCAGCGCCGTCTCCGTGGTGATGTTGCGTTCCAGAACGCCCGCCTGCGCGCTGATCAGGTCGCAGAGCACCGGCCGCTCCGACAGCGTGCCGACGATGGCCGTGATCAGCTGCTCCGCCCGATCATCGATCGACAGCTCGGGCAGCGCGTCGCCGACCGCATCGTCCAGATCCTTCACCCAGGCCGCGAGCTCGCTGCTGGACAGCTCGAGCAGGACGGCCTCGCGGGAGTCGAAGTAGTTCAGCACGTTCGACTTCGCCAGGCCGACGCGGCGACTCAGCTCGTTCAGGCTGACGTCGGCGACCGGCATCTCGGTCAGCATCGTGGCGGCCGTCGCGAGGATCGCCCGCCGCCGCTCGGCCCGCTGCTCCGCGCTTCGCGCGCGCTGGAATGTCGTCACGCTCACATTCTACAGACCATCGGTCTGTTGTTATCACACCGGTGGTCTGATAACGTCGGAGCCATAACAGACCATCAGTCTCTTACGGAGTGTGGATCATGTACGACGTTCCCGATCAGACCGGCAAGCTCGTTGTCGTCACCGGCGCCAACAGCGGCACCGGCAAGGAGGCCACCAAGCGGCTCGCCGCCGCGGGCGCGCGGGTTGTGATGGCGGTCCGGACTCCGGCCAAGGGCGAGGCGGCGAAGGCCGAGATCCTCGCCGAGCACCCGGGCGCGCAGCTCGAAGTACGGCGGATCGACCTTGCCGACCTGGCCTCGGTCCAGGAGTTCGCCGAGAAGCTCGCGGCCGACGAGTCTCACCTCGATCTGCTGGTGAACAACGCCGGCGTGATGCACCCGCCGACCCGGCAGACCACGAAGGACGGCTTCGAGCTGCAGTTCGGTTCGAACTACCTCGGCCCGTTCGCGCTCACGGTCCGCCTGCTGCCGCTGATCCTCGCCGCTCCGGCGCCGCGGGTCGCGACGATGGCCAGCGGTGCGGCCAACTTCGGCAAGATCAACTTCGACGATCTCCAGTGGGAGCAGCGTTATCGCCGGATGGCGGCGTACTCGCAGTCGAAGCTCGCCGACCTGATGTTGAGCAACCACCTGGCCAAGCTGTCCACCGATCGCGGCTGGGGTCTGCTCAGCGTCGCCGCGCACCCGGGCTACACCCGCACCAACCTGCAGAGCGCGGGTGCCAGCCTCGGCCGGGAGCGTCCGTCGGTTCTCACCGAGCTCCTGTTCCGCTTCAACCCGCTTCCGTCGCAGGGCGTGGAGGTCGGCACCGAGCCGCTGCTCTTCGCCGCCGCCGATCCCGCGGCCCAGCACGGCGCGTACTACGGTCCGTCCGGCCGGTTCGGTCTGGTCGGTCCGACCAAGCAGGTCGGCGAGCCGAAGGCCGCGCTCGACTCCGCCACCAGCGCCCGGCTGTGGAGTGTCGCCGAAGGCCTGACGGGGGTGTCGCTCCCGTCTATCCTGCCCAAGTGAATGAGTGGTCGGACGGTGGAGTCTACGAGTCGTTCATCGGCCGCTGGAGCCGGCTCGTCGCGGCGGAGTTCGTCGACTGGCTGCAGCAGCCGGCGGCTCTGCGCTGGCTCGATGTCGGCTGCGGTACGGGCGTTCTGACCAACACGATCCTTCGTGCGGCCGACCCGGCCACGGTGCTCGGGGTCGACCCCTCGGCGGGCTTCGTCGAGTACGCCCAGCAGGCCGTCCAGGATCGGCGCGCGAGTTTCGACGTACGCTCGGCGGCCGAGCTGCCGGACGGTCCGTTCGACGTGGTGGTCGCCGGGCTGGTGCTCAACTTCATCCCCGAGCGGGTCGAGGCGCTGCGCCGGATGCGGGAGATCGGGTCGACGGTCGCGGTCTACGTGTGGGACTACGCCGAAGGCATGCAGTTGCTCCGCTACTTCTTCGACACGATGCTCGAGCTGCGCCCACAGGATGCGCACCACGACGAAGGCTCCCGCTTCGGTTTCTGTACCGCGGAAGGGCTCGAAGGTCTCTTCCGCGAAGCCGGATTCGGCGACGTGCGGACGCGCGAGATCGTCGTACCGACGGTGTTCACGTCGTTCGACGACTACTGGAAGCCGTTCCTCGGCGGGACGGGCGTGGCGCCGGCGTACCTGCGCAGCCTCGATCCGGCTGACCAGGACGCGATGCGCGAGGGCGTCCGCGAGCGGCTGCCGATCGAGGCGGACGGCTCGATCAGGCTGACGGCGCGGGCGTGGGCCGCGATCGGTTGAGGTAGTCGTCGCGGAGATAGCCGAACAGCAGGTCGTCGGTCCACTCGCCCTTGAACCATGAGTTGGACAACCGCAGGCCTTCGCGCGTGAAGCCGACCCGCTCGAGCAGCCGGGCCGATGCGGTGTTGCGGGCATCGGCTTCGGCGGAGATCCGATGCAACTCACGCTCGACGAACAGGTGCTCGAGCAGCCCGTGCACGGCTTCCGAGGCATACCCCATTCCCTGGTACTCCGTTGCGAGCGTGAAGCCGAGCTCGGCCTGCATCAGGTTCTCGTGCAGGTTCAGACCGAGGTCGCCGATCAACACACCGTCCAGATCGACGGCGTACTGGAACCAGCCGGGCGCCTCCGGATCGCCGCCCGCGAACCGCTCGACCGTCTCCTGGGCGTCGGCGAGCGGCACCGGCGCCTCCCAGCCCTGGTAGTGGGCGACGTCAGGATCCGAGCGGTACGCCGCGAAGCGCTCGGCGTCGGCCGGCAGGAAGCGGCGCAAGGTCAGCCGTTCGGTACGCACGAACATCGGGCCATCATGTCAAAACCGCGCGCTCGACTCCGTCCTATCAGTGGAGAGGAGTGCGCCGATGAAGTTCCTACTGCTCCTGCAGGGTGATGGTGAGCCGCGCCTGCAGCGCGACGAGTTCGAGCGAGTTGCCCACGACGCCGGCGAACTGGTCGGCGGCGAACTGCTCGCCGATCCGCAGCTGTCCGTCCAGCTCCCCGAGTGCGAGCCGAGCCAGATCGACGGGTACTACGTGATCGACGTGGAGACCCGGGAACGAGCGATCGAGCTCGCGCGCCTGCTGCCAGACGCGCGAGCCGCTGGTCGCTCCGTCGAGATCCGCGCGGTCATGCACCCGACCGCTGCGGACTTCTAGACCACCGTGAACCACATGCTGGTGGCCATCGCCGTCTCGGTGACGCTCTTGCGTTCCAGCCGGACCGTGTGGCCGCCGGGGTAGTCGAAGAGACGGGTGCCGTCGCCGAGCATCGTCGGCGCGAACAGGAGCAGGACCTCGTCCAGTTCGCCGGCCTCGATGCACTGCTTGGCGATGTTGGCGCCGATCACGTTGACGTACTTGTCGCCGGCCGCCTCCTTGGCTTGAGCGAGTGCTTTGGTGAAGTCGTCGACGTACGTGACGTCGGGTTCCGCGTCGGCCGGCGGGCGGTGGGTGACGACGTACAACGGTCCGCTCCACCCGCCGCCGAACGCCTGACCTTCTCCGGACTCACCCTTGAACGGATCGTCCCCGTCGTGCGACCGGCGGCCGACGAGGATCGATCCGATCCGCGGGATCAGCTCGTCGACCTCCGGATTGGGACCGAGGTACGGGCGCATCCACTGCATGTCACCGTCCGGCCCGGTGATGAAGCCGTCCACCGACATCGTCACCGAGTACAACACCTTCGCCATGAATCCTCCTGCTCGTTTCGTTGGTAGGTGTTGAGACGAACGAGCCGGAGAAAACTCATCGCGAGGCCGGCAAGACGCCCCCGGTGCAGCGCTCGGCGGATTTGCTGGATAGCCTTCCGGCAATCCCGCTTTTCGGATGACGGAACGAGGTGGAGCAGGCCATGCCGGACTACGGGCAGCTGGACCTGATCGACCTCGACCGTGCGTCCCAGGCGCGGGTCTACGACCTGCTGCTCGGCGGGAAGAACAACTTCGAGGTCGACCGGCGGTTCGTCCAGGAGCTGCTGAAGATCGCGCCCGAACTGCCCGAGCTGACCAAGCAGAACCGCCGCTGGCTGGCCGAGGTGATCGGCCGGATGACGACCGAGGGCGGGATCGACCAGTTCCTCGACCTCGGCGCCGGCCTGCCCACCGCGCTGAACACGCACGAGATCGCGCAGCAGGCCAACGTCGCCGCGAAGGTTGTGTACGTCGACCACGACCTGACCGCGATCTCGCACGGGCAGGCCCTGCTCGCCGACGACAAGCGCACCTTCTTCGCCGGTGTCGACCTGAGCGACCCGGCCGCCGTACTGAACCACCCGGACGTGACCGCGGGGCTCGACCTCACGCGCCCGGTCGGGATCCTGCTCGGGCTGGTTCTGCACAACGTCCCGAGCCCGAAGGCTGTTCGCGTCATCGCGGATTACGTGGCCGCCGTACCGTCCGGCTCCTACATTGCGCTGACCAATCCGCTCAACCCGCGCGACGGCGGTCGGCTGGCGGAGTTCTCGACCGCGATCGAGGAGAAGCTGCAGGAGCCGTTCCCGCAGATCCGGTTCCGTACCAGGGCCGAGACCGAGGAGCTCCTCGGCGGGCTCGAGCTGGTCAAGCCCGGGCTCGTCGACCTGACCGCGTGGTGGCCGCACGACGAGCAGACCCTCAGCTCCACCGGCGCCGGCCAGCTCCTCATGGTCGCCCTCGGCCGCAAGCCCTAGGAATTCACTGGTGTCCGGCCGTCGGCCGGACCATGATGGGTCGCGTGTCTGCCAAGGCTGCTGCCGCTCACTGATCGCATCGCGCCCCGATGAACCCTGGCGCGCGACCTGATCACGCCCGTCCTGCGGACGGGCTCCGTAGCGTGCAGTCCTTCAGCCTTGGAGCTTGTGTATGAGTACCCAGTTCGAGGTCGCGTGTGACGAGTCGGGGTTCTCCGGGACCAACCTGCTCGACCCCGCCTCGCCCGTCATCACCCACGCCAGCGTCGACCTCGACGAACCCGCGGCCGCCGGCATCATCGCCGTACTGCGAACCCGTCTGCGCCAGCGCACCGAGTACAAGTCCAACCAGCTACTGCGCCCCGAGCAGCGCCCCGCGCTCGAGTGGCTGCTCACCACCCTCCGCGGCCATGCGCACGTCCACGTCATCGACAAGACGTCGTACGTCGCTGCGCGGGTGCTGGAGCTGTTCACCGAGGAGCCGTCGTACGGCGCGGGGACCAGCCTCGGGACGGATCACTCCGAGGCCGTGGCAACGTTCCGGCAGCGGACCGGGTTCCTGACGGCGTTCGTGGATCTGGCCCGGACCAAGCGGGTGCGGCTGATGGATCACGAGGCCGTGGATCGCTTCTTCGCGACGATGCCCTCCGACGTACCGGCGTTGCGTGCGGTGACTCGCGCGCGTGTCGAGAAGGTGATGCAGCGGCTGATCGACGAGGATCCGGAGATCCCGCCACCTCTCGAGCCGCTGGTGCCGGCGCTCGCGGAGACTGTCTTGTACTGGAGCGCCGGCCATCGATCGATCGACGTGGTGCATGACGAGCAGAGTGCGCTGACCCCTGGTCGGGTGGCGCGGCTGGGAGCGTTCCTGGCCGAGCAGGCGGAGCCACCGCCGTTGCGGTCGTTCACACAGGTTGATTCCAAGCACGATCCGCGAGTGCAGGTGGCGGACTTCCTCGCCGGGATCGCGCGGCGTCGTACGCCGGATCTGGAGGAACTCTTGGAGCCCTACACCTGTGCGGCGACGAAGTCTTCCCAGGTGTGAGTGCCGCGGTCGGCGCCGCTGAGGCTGAGGTTGCCGCCGGCGCGGTACACCTTGCCGGCCTTGCCGGGCACGTGGATCGGCAGCGACAACCGGTGCTTGCCGGTGGCGTGCAGGTAGTCGTGAGCGAGCTCGGACAGGCTGTAAACCTTCGGGCCGACCAGGTCCGGGACGAGGCCCTGCGGCTCACCGAGTGCGAGCTCGACGAGGCGCTGGGCCACGTCCCGCCCGTCGACCGGCTGGAACCGGACGCCGCCGGGCATCGGCAGGACGGGCATCTTCGCCATCATCCGGACCGTGTTCCAGGCGAAGTCGTGCAGCTGGGCGACCCGCAGTACGGAGGACGGGACGGACGACTGCAGGACGGCCTGCTCGGCGCCGAGCTTGGACTTGAAGTACGTCAGCGGGAGTTGGTCGACGGCGGTCACCGAGATGTGGACCAAGTGGCCGACCCCGGCCTGCTCGGCGGCCTTGACCAGGTTGCGGGTGCCGATGTCGTCGCCCTTCGGGCCGCCGGCCAGGTGCAGGATGACGTCCACGCCGTCCACCGCCTGGTCCAGACCGTCGCCCTTGAGCAGGTCGACCGCCAGGTACTCGACACCGTCGCCGCGGTCGTGCGCGTGCCGGCTCAGGACCCGGACCTTGGCACCGGCCGCCTGCAGCAGCGGTACGGCGTGGCGTCCGATCGTTCCGGTCCCACCCGTCACCAGAATCGTGCTCATGATGTGTTCGTTCCTCTCTCTTCGCGTCTAACCGGCTGACGGAACCCGGCGGGGCGAGTGTGACCGGATGTGAGCTGGAATACATCGAGGAGAAATGTCGAGGTCTGTCGAGGGCCTCCGACGTCATCGGTGCCGGGGCGCAGTACGGCGTACCGGCTGAGACTGGAGGTCAAAGATGAAGTACGTGGTTCTGATCCACTCCAACCCGCAGCCGTGGGGTCACCCGACGATCGACTTCACCGAGGTGGGGCGCTCGATCCCCGCGGACGAGCGGGAGGCGATGGGCAAGGAGTTCGACGCGATGCTGGCCGAGCTGTCCGCGTCCGGCGAGCTGGTCAGCGGGCTGGCGCTGGACGCGCCGTCGACGACACGCACGTACCGGTGGGAGGGGAAGCGGCCGGTCAGCACCGACGGGCCGTACGCCGAGTCGAAGGAACAGCTGGCCGGGTTCTTCGTGCTGGACTGCGCGACCCGGGAGCGGGCCGAGGAGCTGGCGGCGAAGTTCGCCGGGCCGGGCGACGTCATCGAGCTCCGCCCAGAGATGATTTTCTGAGATGAACGGCACCGGGATCCGGCTGAGTTCGCCGACGATCAACTGCCCGGACGCGGCGGCGCTCGGCCGGTTCTACGCCCGGATCACCGGCGGGAAGGTGGTCTACACCGACCCGGTCTGGGCGACCGTCGACGGGCCGGGCGGGCGGATCGACTTTCAAAGCGACCCGGCACATGTGCCGCCGACCTGGCCGGATCCCGCGGTGCCGATCCAGTTCCACCTCGATTTCTACGTCGAGGACCTCGCGGCCGCCGCCGAGTTGGTGCTCGCGGCGGGTGCGACGCAGTACGAACATCAGCCGAATGCCGATCACTGTCTGGTGTTCGCGGACCCGGCCGGGCATCCGTTCTGCCTCTCGACGTGGGATTTGCTCGAGAACCAGTGATTCCGGACAGTAACGCGCGGTGTGACGTATTTCGGGCATCCGGAGTGACGTACGCCGTACCGCAGTTGCGGAAGGTCCAATATTCTTTGGGACTTACCGAGGGTCAGGAGGGTGCCGTGACCACTGTCTTGCTGATGGGGCCGCCGGGGGCGGGTAAAGGGACGCACGCGGGTCACCTGGCCGACCATCTCGGGGTGCCGGTCATCTCCACCGGTGATCTGTTCCGGCGCAACATCGCGGACGACACCGAGCTCGGGCGGACGGCCAAGCGCTACCTCGACGCGGGCGAGTACGTGCCCGACGAGGTCACCAACGAAATGGTTCGCGACCGGCTCGCCGCGGCCGACGCCGCCGCGGGCTTCGTCCTGGACGGCTACCCTCGTACGCTCGCCCAGGCCGGCGTCCTGGACGACATCCTCGACGAGCAAGGGCGCGAGCTCGACGCGGCCCTGGTCCTCCAGGTCGCGGTCGACTCGCTGGTCCACCGGCTCCTCCGCCGCGCCGAGATCGAGCACCGCTCCGACGACACCGAAGAGGTCATCCGCCGCCGCTTCGAGATCTACCACGAGCAGACCGCACCCCTGATCAACTTCTACGCGAACCGGGGCATCCACCACGAGGTAGACGCCTCCGCCGACATAGACACCGTCCGCACCCGCGTCTGGCAGGTCGCCGTAGAACTAAAACCCGCCGCCTGAACCAGTTGCTGTGCGCACCTTCACTGTTGCCAGGTGGGGGCTACTGATTTGCGGTAGGTGCGGCCGAAGAGGCCGGCTATGACTGTGAGGACCGGTTTGGGGACGGTGTGGGTGATGGCCTCGGATTCCTCGGGGCCGGCGCCGTCGAGGGCCCAGGCGAAGAAGGTGCCGCCTTGGACCGGGCCTACCTTGGCGAACTCGCGGCCCATCGCCTTGATCTCGGGCGCGTCCTTCTTCGCGAGGTAGACGGGCTCGATCTCCGCCTCCTCGTGGTCCAGGTGTACGACGGTGACCCGTCGCAGCTCCAGCATCGCGGCGTGTGCGGCGGCCGCATCCGTCGCGCTCGCGGACTTCCGCAGCTTGCCCATCGCCGTCCGGGTCGCGGCGAGCGCGGTCGCCATCGTGTCGTGCTCGGCATCCAGCTGTGTCAGCAGGTCCCGGCTCACACCGACCTTCTCCAGCGCCGGCCACGCGATCTCGTGCTCGCCCTCGTGATGCCGGACGAGCTGCTCGTCGAAGTTCTGCCAGGCCACCGCCAACTGCTCGGCCCGCCGCCGGTCCGCGTCCCGGAACCGGTCCAGTGCGTCTAGGAAGCGATCGAGGTCGCGCCGTACGGCGGCGTGGATCGCCTTGTTCATGCTCATTTCCCCCATGACCGGGAGTATGCGCCCCGGGAACAACCGTTGACCAGCGCAAGTTGTTGCTGAGTATGCATGGTGAGTACAAGGTGCCCGGTGGGAAGCTCGTCGTCGCGGATCTCGACGTGGTCGACGAGCACGTCCGGAACGCGCAGATCTCCGGCGACTTCTTCCTCGAACCGGACGATGCGCTCGAGCGGATCAACGGCGCCTTGGCCGGCTTGCCGATCGCGTTGCCCGCGGCCCAGATCGCGGCGCGCGTGCGTGGTGTGCTGGGCGATGGCGTCGAGATGCTCGGCTTCTCCCCGGAGGCGGTCGCGGTCGCCGTACGGCGTGCGTTGACCGGGGCAACGGGTTGGCGCGATCACGAGTGGGAGTTCGTGCACGACGTACCGCGGGAGCCTGCGCTGCAGATGGCGCTCGACGAAGTACTGACCGAGCAGGTCGGATCCGGTGAACGTCCGCCGACGCTGCGTGTCTGGGAATGGGCCTCCAACGCGGTGATCATCGGCAGCTTCCAGTCGCTGCGCAACGAGGTCGATCTGGACGGCGCCGCCCGGCATGACGTGACAGTGGTACGGCGGATCAGCGGTGGCGGGGCGATGTTCGTGGAGCCGGGTAACACGATCACGTACTCGCTGTATGTTCCGGAGTCGCTCGTGTCCGGCCTGTCGTTCATCGAGTCGTACGCGTTCCTCGACGACTGGGTCATTGGTGCACTCAACGATCTCGGCATCGCGGCGACGTACCAGCCGATCAACGACATCACCTCGCCGGCGGGCAAGATCGCGGGCGCGGCGCAGAAGCGGTTCGCGGGCGGCGCGGTCCTGCACCACGTGACGATGGCGTACGACATGGACGCCGGCAAGATGCTCGACGTACTGCGGATCGGCCGCGAGAAGCTGTCCGACAAGGGGACGACGAGCGCGAACAAGCGTGTCGACCCGCTGCGCAGCCAGACCGGCCTCGACCGTACGGACGTGATCGAGCGGATGGTCGGAACGTTCCGGAACCGCTACGGGCTGACGTCGGGCGCCATCGACGCCGCGACCGTGGAGCTTGCTCAGGAACGGGTTGCGGAGAAGTTCGGCACCGAGGAGTGGCTCACGCGGGTGTCGTGATCGGTACGGCGTTCCCGCTGACACGCACGCGGTTGTCCTCGTCGGACAGCTCGACCGTGATGAGGCTGGGCCGACCGAGGTCGTCGCCCTGGTGCAGCGTGATTGTCGGCTGCCCGAGTCCGAGCTCCCGCAGGTAGGCGCCGAACGCGGCCGCGGCCGCACCGGTCGCCGGATCCTCGACGACACCACCGACCGGGAACGGATCCCGCACGTGAAAGACGGTCGGCGACTCCTGCCAGACGAGCTGCAGCGTGGTCAGGTCGCGCTCGAGCATGTACGCGAGCAGGCGATCGAAGTCGTAGTCCAGATCCGCAAGTCGTTGCCTGGTCGCCGTACTCAGCACGAGATGCCGCGCCCCGGCGTACGCGATCCTGGCCGGCAGGTCCGGGTCGAGGTCGGTGGGCTTCCATCCGAGGATGTCAAGCACATCCGTCAGATCACCAGCCGGCTCGACTGACGGCTCCACGCTGGTGAGGGTCGCGCGCAGTCCGTCGTCCACAGTCACCGGGACGACACCGGCCGGGGTCGAGAACACGAACTCACCCGGCCCGTTCCGCTCCGCCAGCGCGACCGCGGTCGCCACCGTCGCGTGCCCGCAGAAGGGCACCTCTGCCTTGGGCGAGAAGTAGCGCACCGATCGGTCGATCACGAACGCGGTCTCGGAGTACCCGATCTCCGCCGCGATCGCCTGCATGGCTTGGTCATCCAGCCCGCGTGCATCCAGCACCACCCCCGCCGGATTCCCACCAGCCGGGTCGAGCGTGAAAGCGGCGTACCGGAGCACAGTCGTCATACCGACAATTGTGGGTATGGAGATCGGGTACGTCATCTTGTATGTCGGGGAGCTGGAACGGTCCGTGGCGTTCTACCGGGATGTGGTAGGGCTGACGTACAAGTTCACGGATGCGGGGTATGCGGAGTTCGACGCCGGGGGAGTGCGGTTCGCGTTGTACGAGCGGCGGCGTGCGGAGTGGTTGACCGGGCATGACGTGACGCCGGGTGCGGGCGGGGAAGTGGTCGTCATGGTCGACGGCGTGGATGCGTACGCCGAGCGGCTGGCGGCGGCCGGCGTACAGGTGCTGAGCGGGCCGGCGGACCGTCCGTGGGGACATCGGACGGTCCACGTTGCCGACCCGGATGGGTTTGTCGTCGAGTTCGCGGAGGAGATCCCGCGGGCTCGTCAGCGGCGGTAGTTGTGCCAGCGGCGCTTGGACATGCCGCTGATCAGGACGATCCAGAACACGCCCCACAACAGCCACGGCGCGGCCAGCGCGAGCGAGCTGATCACCAGACCGAGCATCAGGAACGGCATCAGCATCAGGATCGGCGGCGGCGGGCCGGGCCTCCGGCGTACACCTGCCGGGCCGCGTTGTGCGACCTGGAGGTCCGTGGAGGTCGGCAGATCGTCGAACAGCGGATCGAGCTCGTCGTTGTACCGCGAGCGCGTCGCCTGCTCGCTGCGCTCCTCGAACTCCGCCTGCGTCAACCGCCCGGCGACGAAGTGGTCACTGAGCAACGAAACCGCCTGGTCCCGCTCGGCGTCGCCGATCCGCACCCGCTTCACAGGTACGTCGTCACGCCGCCGAGCGCCGGCCTGCCCGCGGTCGTCCTCGGCGCGGTTCCAGCCGGCGGTCCGTGGGTCGTCCCAGCTGGTCTCGCGCCAGTCACCGACCCAGCCGGGACCACGCTGACCGCCCCAACCGGGACCGCCCCAGCCGCGACCGTCCCAGCTCTCGCCGCCCCAGCCCTGCCATTCGCGCCCGCGGCGGTTGCCGCGAGCGCCGGGACCGCCCCGATGGGGTCGGCCCCGGTCGGCCGCTGTCATGCCCGGTCCTGCTCGTTGTTCTCCGGGCTGTCGTCGTCCTCGGCGAGGATGCCGTACAGCTTGCGCCGCAGGTCACCGACGGCCTCGCGGGCCTTCGCCTGCTGCTCCGGCGTACCGCTGGCCATGATCTGCCACATCGCCGACGCCACCTGCCCGAGCACCGGCTTGAACCCGTTCTCGTCGTCACCGGTGGGAGCGCTCATCGCCTCCCAGGGCGCGGACACCTCGTCCTGGTGCGCGGCGACGTACGCACGACCCTCGTCGGTCAGCTGGAACGTCCGCCGGCCGACCTCGGCGTCAGCCGTCACCAGGCCCTCGTCCTCGAGCTGCTGCAGCGTCGGGTAGATCGAGCCGGGGCTCGGCTTCCACACGCCGCCGCTGCGCTCGGCGATCTCCTGGATGATCTGGTACCCGTTCATCGGCTGCTCCGCCAGTACGGCGAGGATCGCGGCCCGAACGTCACCCCTGCGGGCCTTCGGACCGCGCCACCGCGGCGGCGGGCCCCACGGCGGACCGAACATCTGTCCGCCACCGAACATCCCCCACTGGGGACCGAAGTGCTGCTGCTGCCGATGGCCCTGGTGCCCGCGCCGGCCGGTCATCGCCGCGCGCAGCTCGTCCAGGATGTCGTCGAAGTTCGAACAATGCCGCGCGAACTGCTGCCAAGGCCAGCCCGCGGCGTACGCCGATCCGGTCATCTCGACCACCCGTCCCTACGAAAAGTGATTGCGATAGTTCGACGATATATCGCGAACCATCGCAACCCAAGGGAGTCAGGCGCTGAACTTGAGCTCCTTCGCCGCCGCGGTCAGGACGATCGAATTGTCGACGATGCTGATGCCGGTGAGCTGGGCGCCGAACGGCAGTTCGGGGATCGTGATGCCGCGGGCGAGCTGGTTCTGCAGGGCCGTCCGGACGAACGACGGGATCGAGTCGGACAGCTGTCCGAGAGCCAAGGTGATCCGCCCGTTCTGGACCTGCGGCGTGATCGGCACATCAGCGTTGAAGCCGCGCACCGACAGCTTCGCGTGCAGCTGGCCGTCGACCACCTCAAGCGACAGACCGTCCAGCCCGGTGCTGGCCACCGCGAGCCGGCTCAGCTCGCGCGGCGACAGTTGGAGCCTCAGGTCGCTCGAGTCGATCGTGACCGCCGCGCCGGCCTGCCCGGTCAGCAGTCCGCGCGGCACCTGTACGTCGTGCAGCTGGACCTTCAGGTCCTCGCCCGGGATCCCGGAGAACGTCGGCCGCTCCATCGTCAGCGTGACCTTGGAGAAGTTTTCCTTGACCAGCTGGGGCAGGAACCCGAAGCCCCCGATCTTGACCGACGTGTCGGCCGAGCGTACGTCGTACTGCGCGGCCTTCTTGTCCGCCATCGAGGCGAGCTGGTTCTCGGCGACGTACGCGGCCGCCCGGTCGACGACGACCGCCAGAACCGCCAGCACCAACACGGTGACCACCAACCGCCGCAACCAGCGGCGCGGTCTCGGTGAACTCATCCTTGCCCTTCCACAATTCGGCGAACCCGGGACGCTAGCATCGCATCAGGGCCGGCCGATCATCTCCCGGAGTGCATCGTCGGTCGCCGTCGGTTTGATGCCGAAGGCAACTGTCGCGGCAGTCGAGTCGAGCGCGAACGGCCGCTGCCACTGGTACTGCATCTCCACCATCTCGCGCGCGGCGGGGTCGACCAACCCGGCCAGCTTCAATATCCAGGGCGGCATCGCGGCCACCTTCGCCTTCGGCGCGCCGGCCAGTTCGGCGGCGCGGTCGGCGAGTTGGCGGACCGATACCGGAGCGGGCGTGGGCACGTGCCAGGCTCGGCCCCACGCGCTCTCGTCGCCGGCGACGGCGATCAGGGTCCGCGCGACGTCGCCGACGTACGTCCAGCTGTGCGGCGCGTCCAGGTCGCCCGGCATCATCCCGCGCTTACCGGCGATCACCTTCGGCAACACGGTCACGCTGAACGGCGACACCGCGCCGGCCCCGAGGTAGTCCGACCCACGAACCTCCGCAGTCCGAATCCGTCCGGCCTCATGCGCCGCGAGCGCATCGGCCCAGAGCCTCGCGCGCACCTGCCCCTTGACCGTGTTGGGCAGCAACGGCAGCTCCTCGGTCATCGGCCGGTCCACAGCACCGTACCCATAGAGGTTGCCCGTCGTCACAAGAGTCGCACCGGACGCCTCGGCCGCCGCAATCAACGCTCTGCCGAGCGGCGGCCACTGCGCAGTCCACTTGCTGTACGCCGGCCCCGCGCACGAGTAGATCGCCGTCGCCCCCTCGACGTACTCCGTCAGCCCCTGCCCAGCATCCGCCGCAACCCGCTCGACCCCATCCGGCCCACCCCCAGACCGCGTGATCACCCGAACCCGCTCCCCCCGCGCCACCAGCAGCCGAGCGACCACACTGCCCACAGCCCCAGCCCCGACCACTACGTGCACGTCAGATCCCTCTCGCCTATCCATGATCTAGCTCTCGGTGGGTACAGGATGGCTTATGACGACGCGGCGGGCAGGTGCGGCGGCTGTCGTTCGGACGCGGGGTTGGCGGTTGTTCCGTGGTGTCCTGGCGATGCTGGTGTTCGCGCTGCCTGTGGTGTTTCTCGGGCTGGCGGTGCGGCAGCAGTTCGAGCCGTTGATCAGGGCCGACAACGCGCTCAGCCGGGCGGCCACCGGGTTCAGCCTTCGGCACGGGCTGGTGCCGGCGCTGACTGTGCTCCAGGCCGTCAGCCAGCCGTTCGTCGTGTACATCGTCGCGACCGGGGTGGCTGTCTGGGTGTGGACGTCGAAGAAGCTCAAGGGCCGGGCGTTGTGGGCGTTCGTCACGATGATGGTCGGTTGGGGAATCGGCGGCATCTCCAAACCGATCGCACAGCGTGCACGGCCCGTGGTCGACGGTCAGGTGCCGCATGCCCACGGCTACTCGTTCCCCTCCGGCCATACGCTGAACATCACGTTGGCGGCCGCCGTCATGGTCTTCCTGCTCTGGCCGCTGCTGTCGACGACCTGGCGGCGCGTCGCCGTCGTACTCGCGATCGTGGTGCCGGTGATCGTCGGTCTGGACCGGCTTTTCATCGGCGCGCACTTCCCGTCCGACATTCTCGCCGGGCACATTCTCGGTCTAGGCATTATGTTCGCCTCATGGATCGGGTTCATCGGCAAGACGGCGTCGACCTCCTCACCAGGACCGTCGCACCCGGCGTAGCACTCGGTGGACTCATCATCGGGATCGGCCTCGCCCTCAAAGGACCACTCGACGGGCTCTCCCACAGCGAAGAGGCGGTGAACAAGGATCTTGCCGCCAACCGGACCGGCACCTGGGACACGATCACCGCGATCTGGTCCCAGATCGGCAACACCGCCGGTGTGATCGCGGTCTGCATCGTCGTCTCGTCCCTACTGCTCTGGCGAACCCACGACCTACGCCTGGCCCTCGTCGCCCCGATCGCGATCGCCATGCAGGGCCTGATCTTCCTGATCGCAGCCAGGGTCGTCGATCGCGACCGCCCCCAGGTCGACAAGCTCGACGCATCCCCACCGACCGCCAGCTACCCCAGCGGCCACACCGGCGCGTCCACCGGCCTGTACGTCGCCTTCGCCCTACTCGCCCTAGGCATCGAACGCCCCTGGCTGCGTTGGACAACCGTCGTCCTCTGCCTGGCCATGCCGCTGCTCGTGGCGTTCGCCCGTCTCTACCGCGGCATGCACCACGTCACCGACGTGGGCGCCGGCTTCCTCAACGGCTCCATCTGCGCCCTACTCGCCTACGCCTGGTACCGCCACTGCAAGTCCCGCCGCACGTCTCGCCGCTGAAGGTCTAGCTCCGCACGAACTCGTAGGTGTAGAACACCAGGCTGTCACCGAGCTTCCGGGTGTTGACCAGGTGCAGCGGCTTCTTGTCGCTGGTCTCGTCGAAGAGACGCCGGCCGGTTCCCAACATGACCGGGAAAACTACCAGCCGTAGTTCGTCGGCCAGGTTCTCTTCGATCAGCGTGCGCTGCAGCTGATAGCTGCCGTAGACCAGGATCTCGCCGTCCACCTTCCGCTTCAGCTCCGAAATCTCCTTCACCGCATCGCCGCTCAGAACCGTGGCATTGGTCCACAGAGGCTCGTCGAGAGCCGACGAGACGACGTACTTGGGAAGACTGTTGATTCTGTCCGCCCACTCCGGGCTTACCCGGACAGCCGCGCCGACGCCCGACACCATCCGGGACGCGAACCACTCACTGCTCCGTGCGCCCAGCAGCAGCGCCTCCACATCCAGCGCTTCCTGCGTCTCGCGGGCCTGCCAGTCCTCGAGGTCCTTGCTCCCCACGAACTGGTGGAACCACCCGCCCCGCTCGAAGCCCTCCGAACCGTCCGGGTCCTGCACCACTCCATCGAGGGTGACATTCGAGCTGATGACGATCTTTCCCATCTCCGTGCTCCTTTGACGATGTTGTCGGCTATCACTGCTCTAGACGACGCCGTCATCAGAAAGGAGGCGCTGCGCGACCGCCCCGTTCGCGCCTTGGTCGGCGTCCATACAGGATGGGACTGCACACAAGGAAAGGTGTGGCGGGAGTGGAGTTGGCGAGAACGGATCTGATGTCGAGGGCGCAGGCCGGCGACGGAGACGCATTCCGAGCACTGACCGAGCCGCACCGCCGAGAGCTTCAGGTGCATTGCTACCGGATGCTCGGATCGTTCCAGGATGCCGAAGACGCTCTCCAGGACACGATGCTCGCCGCTTGGCGAGGCCTCGAACGATTCGACGGACGCGCCTCACTCCGCACCTGGCTTTACCGCATCGCCACCAACCGCTGCCTCGACACACTGCGCTCCGCTCGCCGACGTCCTGCCAAGCAGTGGGACATCCCGGGAACTGAACCACCAGAACCCACTGGGCTTGGCGAGATCCACTGGCTCGAGCCCTATCCCGACGCCCTACTGGACGGTGCGATCACTGTGCCGCTCGGTCCGGAGGCGCGCTACGAGCAGACCGAGTCCATTTCCCTGGCCTTCGTGACCGCCCTGCAGATCTTGCCGCCTCGCCAGCTCGCCGTCCTCATCCTGCGCGACGTCCTCGGATTCCACGCGGACGAGGTAGCCGACATGCTGGATACCACCGTCGAATCGGTCAAAAGTGCCCTCAAACGCGCGCGTGCAGGAATGCAGCGCCGACTGCCGGTCATGACTGCTCGAGAGCAACCGCCTGCTGGCGACTCTCCTGCCGAGGACGCGATCGTGACGAAGTTCGTGAGCGCTTACGAATCTGCCGACATCGACGCACTGGTGGCTCTGTTGACCGACGACGTCTTCATGTCGATGCCACCGATGCCGCGGGAATACCGCGGCCGGGACAGTGTTGCCCGCTTCTTCGAGTTCATCTTCGGCTCGGTGGAAAGATTCGAACTGGTACCGACGCGAGCCAATGGTCAACCGGCATTCGGGGTCTATCGACCTACCCCCACCGGCACCCACGGAGTCGGCCTCTTCACCATCACCCTCACCGGCGACCGAATCAGCGCCATGACGCGCTTCGAAGACACCGTCCTGTCGATCTTCGGCCTGCCGCGATCGCTTGTAGCGGTGCCCCCAGCAGGATTTCAGTCCGACCGTTCTTGACTTCACTCCGCTTTGTGGTCGCCCGGTCTGCGATCCGCTGTTCATCCGCGGCGGGGGACGCGAGGCGGGCGCGGACCGACAAGTGTCGGTGGCATAGCCCGGTGGCGTGATGCTGCGCCCCGGGGAGGCTGGTTCGAGGGAGTCGATCATGGGTGAGCCGTTCAGGGGAGTTATCAATACCGACATCCGTGATTCGGTGCCTGACTGGTCGCCGTTCGAGCCGCCGAAGGCGCCTGAGGGCGCGGCGAGCGTGGTGTACATCGTGCTCGACGATGTGGGGTTCTCGGCCATGGGTTGCTACGGCGGTCCGGTCGAGACGCCGAACATCGAACGGATCGCCGGCGCCGGGGTGCGGTACACGCAGTGGCACACGACGGCGCTGTGCTCGCCGACGCGCTCCTGCCTGCTGACCGGCCGCAACCACACCCGCAACGGCATGGCGTGCATCACCGAGTGCGCCAGCGGGTTCCCCAATGCCAACGGGGTGATCCCGCCCGGGAACGGTCAGATCCAGGAGATCCTCGGAGCCCAGGGTTGGAACACGTACATGGTCGGCAAGTGGCACCTGTGTCCGGAGTCCGAGATGAACCTGGCCTCCTCGCGGCGCAACTGGCCGAGCGGCAGGGGCTTCGAACGGTGGTACGGGTTCCTCGGGGCCGAGACGAACCAGTGGTATCCGGACCTGGTCTACGACAACCACCCCGTCGACCCGCCGCTCTCGCCCGCGGAGGGATACCACCTCACGGAGGACCTCACCGACAGGGCGCTGGAGTTCATCACGGACGCCAAGGTGATGGCCCCGGACAAGCCGTTCTTCCTCTACTACGCCCCGGGCGCCTGTCACGCCCCGCACCACGCGCCGAAGGAGTGGATCGATCGCTTCAAGGGACGCTTCGACATGGGCTACGAAGTCCTGCGGGAGCAGACGCTGGCTCGTCAGAAGGAGCTGGGCATCGTCCCGCCCGACACGAACCTGCCGCCGCTGAATCCGATCGGGACGCCCGAGAGCCGCACCGGCCCCAACGACCAGCCCTACCCGGCCCTCGACTACACCAGGCCGTGGGACTCGCTGTCCGGTGAGGAGCAGCGGCTGTTCAGCCGCATGGCAGAGGTGTACGCCGGCTTCCTGGCGCACACCGACGCGCAGATCGGCCGGCTACTGGACTACCTCGAGGAGACCGGCCAGAGCGAGAACACGATGATCATCGTGGTCTCCGACAACGGTGCCAGCGGCGAGGGCGGCCCCAACGGGTCGGTCAACGAGAACAAGTTGTGCAACGGGATCCCGGACGACCTCCAGGAGAATCTCGCCAAGCTCGACGAGCTCGGCAGCCCGGCGACGTACAACCACTACCCGAACGGCTGGGCGATGGCGTTCAACACACCGTTCAAGATGTGGAAACGCTACGAGTTCGAGGGCGGCACGTCAGACCCGTGCATCATTTCCTGGCCGCACGGCATCGAGGCCAGGGGCGAGCTCCGCGAGCAGTACCACCACGCCATCGACATCGTTCCGACGATCCTCGACGTGCTCGGTGTCGAGCCGCCCGAGACCATTGGCGGCCACCAGCAGAGCCACTTCGACGGCATCAGCATGCGCTACAGCTTCGACAGTGCGCCGCTGCCCAGCGCACGTCAGACGCAGTTCTACTCGATGCTCGGCTCACGCAGCATCTGGCACCAGGGCTGGAAGGCCGTCACGACCCACCCGACCATCAGTGGCTGGAGCAACTTCGGCAAGGACACCTGGGAGCTCTACCACACCGACGTCGATCGCGCCGAGCTCCACGACCTCGCCGCCGAAGAACCCGACCGCCTACGCGACCTGATCAACCTCTGGTACGCCGAGGCCGGAGCCAACGGCGCCTTCCCGCTCGACGATCGCGGTGCCCTGGAGCTCATCACGACGCCGCGACCGGTGCTCTCGCCGGCGCGCAACCGCTACGTCTACTACCCGGGCGTCGCCGACGTGCCGGAGTCGCAGGCGGTCAGCATCCGCAACCGTTCCTATTCGATCGCAGCGGTCGTCGACATCGCCACGCCCGGAGCGCAGGGTGTGCTGTTCGCGCACGGCTCGCGTTTCGGCGGCCATACCCTCTATGTCAAGGACAACCGGTTGCACTACGTCTACAGCTTCGTGGGCAGCCTGGAACAGAAGATCGTTGCAGACGACGAGCTGCCGACGGGGGAGGATCTGATCCTGTCCGCCGCCTTCGAGAAGGACGGCGAGGACCCGCCCGGCGTCTCGGTCGGAACGCTGTCGCTCTTCCATGGCGACGTCAAGGTCGGCGGGGGCCGGATCAAGACCCAGCCGGGCAAGTTCTCGCTGGCCGGCGACGGCCTGTGCGTCGGACGCGACAGCAGCGACCCGGTCACCCAGGACTACCCCGGCCACGCACCGTGGTTCTTCACCGGCGGGAAGATCAAGCGCGTAGCCGTCGATGTCAGCGGCGACCCGTACGTCGACCTGGAGCGCGAAGCCGTCGCGATGATGTCGCGCGAGTAGCGCGACAGTCTGCGGCGGGGCCGTGAGCCCGGATCCACGGTCTGCGGATCAACCGGCGGAGGGGGAGCTATGACTGTGAGTACTGCGGGTGGCAGGTCGGCGAGCCCTGCCGTACGGGAGTTCCGTCAAGACGCGAAGCGGGCCGGGACATCCGGGCAGTTGAGCCATGCGGACCGGGTCGCCCTGGGGAAGGACGCCCGGAGGGTGACTCCGCGGGAGGCGCATGCGGAGTTCCAGCCCGGGCCGCGGGATCCGGTGGGGCTGTTGCTGGAGCAGTCGAAGTCGCGGGTGCCGGACCTGGTGCCGATCCGGCACGGGCGGATGCTGGTGTCGGCGTTCACCTTCTACCGGGGGGCTGCACTGCCGATGGCGGCCGACCTGGCCACGACGCCCACGTCGGGGCTGCAGGCGCAGTTGTGCGGAGATGCGCATCTGTCCAATTTCGGCGCGTACGCCTCGCCGGAGCGGGAGCTGGTCTTCGACGTCAACGACTTCGACGAGACGCTGCCCGGCCCGTTCGAATGGGACGTCAAGCGGCTGGCGGCGAGCCTGGCGGTGGCGGGTCGGGACAACGGATTCGGAGGCAAGCACCGCCGCAGGATCGTCCTCGCGGCGGTGAAGGCGTACCGGAAGGCGATGCGGAGGTTCGCGAACCAGACCTACCTGGAGGTCTGGTACACCCACCTGGACATCGAAGAGGCCATCGGACAGTTCCGGTCGCAGATGAAGGCCAAAGGGTTCAAGGCCACGGAGAAGATGCTGGCCAAGGCTCACACCCGCGACAGCACGCAGGCGCTGCGCAAGCTGACCACGGTGGTCGAGGGCCGTCGGCGGATCATCAGTGACCCCCCGATGGTCGTTCCTGTCGAGGAGGTCTTCCCCGACGTGCAGGCCAGTGCGGCGTACGAGGAGATCCGCACTGTGCTGGGCAAGTACCGGCGCACCCTGCAGTCGGACCGGCGGCACATGCTCGAGCAGTTCACGCTGGTCCAGGCGGCTCGCAAGGTCGTCGGCGTGGGCAGCGTCGGCACCCGTGCCTGGATCGTGCTGATGGACGGCGGGGACGGAGTCGAACCGGTGTTCCTGCAGGCCAAGGAGGCGCAGCGATCGGTTCTGGCGGACTACTGCGGGCGCAGCCGGTACCGGAACCAGGGCGAGCGCGTGGTCGCCGGACAGCACCTGATGCAGGCCGAAAGCGATATCTTCCTGGGCTGGACCCACATGCCGGGCCCGGACGGAGTTGACCGCGACTATTACGTCCGCCAACTCAAGGACTGGAAGTTCTCCTTTCCGATCGAGCAGACGGCTCCCTCGGGCATGGATGTCTATGCCCGCATCTGCGGACAGACCCTGGCCCGCGCTCATGCTCGCTCCGGCGATCGCGTCGCCCTGGCCGCCTACCTCGGCGGATCGGATGCCTTCGACCAGGCCATCGCCGACTTCGCCGAAACGTACGCCGACCAGAACGAGAGCGACTACGCCGCGCTCAAGAGCGCCGTCGAAGACGGTCGGGCCCGGGCGACCACCGACATCTGAAACCGAACCCGGGCGACCCGGCCCGGACGGCCGAGAAGGAAGGGACGCGCGCCATGGCAGAACCCGCCATCGATCCGGATGCTGAGCACAGGGCCTCACTTGGGCGCCGGTACTTCATCCGGTTCGAGGAAGACACCCTGCGGCAACGGCCGTTGTGGATCCGGCTGATCATCGAGTTCCTGGGCACCTTCGTACTGGTGACGGTGGCGGCCGGATCGGGTGTGATCAACCAGTACGTGGGCAACGAACCGATCAGCAGGACCGCGGCGGTGATCGCGCCGGGGGCTGTGGTGATGGCAATGATCTATGCCTGGGGTCCGCTGTCGGGACTCCACATCAACCCCGCTGTGACCGTCGCGTTTGCCGCCCGTGGAGTGTTTCCCACCAAATGGGTGGTGCCGTACTGCGTGGTCCAGTTCGCCGGGGCCATGTGTGCCGCGCTGTTCCTGCAGTTGATGTTCGTCAACGCCAGAGCGGGCGGGAACTACCCGATCGACAAGCCCGGCGGGGAGTGGAAGTCGCTGGTGATGGAGATCGTCCTGACCGCGATCCTGGCCAGCGTCATCCTCAACACTGCGACCGGGGGCCGCAGCATCGGGCACAACGCGGCGATCGCGGTCGGCTCGACGGTCGCCCTGCTCGGCTTGTTCGCCAGCCCGATCAGCGGCGCGTCCATGAACCCGGCCCGCACTCTCGGGCCCGACATCATCGGTAACGACTACACGGGCTGGTGGGTCTATGTCGCCGGCCCGCTGATCGGGGCCGTCATCGCGGTGGCGATCATCGGAGCGGTGCGCGGACTGCCCGACAAGGACGAGCGTGAGGCCGCGGAGGGCGGTGCGCTGCCGATGACCGCCACCAGTGAATAGACAGCCACACAGACAGTTGGCGCGCGAGCGGAAGGGGCGTGACATGAACGCCGAGTTGCTGTCGAGCTGGCGGGACGGTCCCGCCAGGCAGGCAATCGTCGACTTCGTCGAACGAGCCGGCGGACAGGACGGATCCGCAGCTGCAGCGGTCGAGGAACGGGTGGCAGTGTTCGACAACGACGGCACCCTGTGGTGCGAGAAGCCGATGCCGATCCAACTCGACTTCATCCTCCGCCGTCTCGTCGAGCTGGCGCAGGCGCAACCCGAGCTGCGTGAACGCCAGCCGTGGAAAGCCGCCTCGGAGCGGGACTACGGCTGGTTGAGTGCCCTGATAGCAGAGCACTACGCGGGGAACGACACCAATGTGAAGACTTTGGCGGCCGGCATCCTGTCGGCCTTCGCGGGGATGAGCGTCGACGAATTCGAGAAACGCTCTGATGACTTCCTGCGAAGCGCGCAGCATCCGACCCTCGGTCGGCGCTATCTGCAGTGCACCTACGCACCGATGGTTGAACTGCTCGGCTACCTGGAGGCGAACGGATTCGCGAACTACATCGTCTCGGGCGGCGGTCGCGACTTCATGCGGCCCATCAGCCAGGAGGTGTACGGCATCCCACGTGAGCGGGTGATCGGAAGCAGTACCACCTTCACCTACACCAGCGACGGGCCCGGCGGCACGATCACCCACAGACCTGAGGCCGACTACCTTGACGACGGGCCGGAGAAGCCGGTGCGTATCTGGAACCGCACAGGCCGCCGCCCAATGCTCGCCGCGGGCAATTCCAACGGTGACATCCCAATGCTCCAGTTCACGCATCACGCCTCCAAGCCGACGCTGCGCCTACTCGTCGTCCACGACGACGCCGAGCGTGAGTTCGACTACACCACCGGCGCCGAGCAGGCGCTCAAAGAAGCCGAAGCCGCCGGCTGGACGACCGTCAGCATGAGAAACGACTGGACCACCGTGTTCTGAGCGGTCGCCACCACCACAGATGGCTCCTGGTCCGGGGCGCGGATCACGTCGCGGCTGTGGCGGCCGGCGCCGGGAGCCGGCTGGTGGTGACGAAGGCTACCGTCACCGCGACCACCACTTCGGGAGTGACGGAGAGACCGTCGGCCCCGAGCAGCAGCGTGGCGAGCAAGACCGACGTCAGCGGCAGCCGGAGCATGACTGCGCACATGGCACCGATACCCATGCCGATCGCCGGCGCGAGACTCAGGCCGGGCAAGCCACTGACCGCGATGCCGACTGCCGCACCGATGAACATCGAGGGAAAGACCGGGCCGCCGCGGAACGCGCTGAGCGAGAGCCCGTACATCAGGCTCTTGCCCACGATGAGCACGACCAGCACCGCGAGCGAATAGCCGGACGCGTTCTTGACCAGGTCGGGCATCGCATCCTGGCCGGAGAACAGGATGTCGGTGAACTGGTGATCGGTGATGAGCTGATAGCTCATGGCGGTCAGGCCGATGAGGAGGCCGAGTACCGGGGTGACGAGAACACGGTTCAGGTGCACGATCGGGCGCAGCGACAGCGCCATCCAACGGATCAGCCAGCCCAGGAGCGCAGCGACGACCCCGACGGCCAGGGCCCAGCCGAGCGATGCCACGGTCGGGGCCACCTCCGGGGGTACCGAGGTGAGTGCGAGCGAGAAGTTGCCCAGCCCGGTCCAGGCGTCGAGGCCGACGAACGCCAAGGCACCGATGCCGGAGGCGAGCAGCCCCGGCAGCGCGACCAGGCTCAGCGTGGCACCACCGATGCCCGCGGCTTCCATGATCAAGAACGCACCGAGGACCGGGGAGCCGAGCAGCGTGCTGATTGCTGCGAAGCTTCCGGCCGCCGCCATCATGGTCAGCGCCATCGGAGGCGCGTCCTTCTTGGCCAGGTGCACGGTCAGGGCGGCCAGACCTCCACCGATGGCGATCAGGGGTGCTTCCGGTCCGAGCACAGCGCCCAGGCTGAGGGTGGCGAGCGCTGCAAGGAGGATGCCAGGGAGTTCGCGGCTGGTGGCTGGGCCACCTCCGGCGTGGAACCCGAAAGCGGGTGAGTGCCCTGCGTTGCCTGGCAGGTATCGGATGGTCAGTGCGGTGAGGAGCCCGCAGAGGACCAGCCAAGGAACAGGCCACCAGGCAGGTACTGCGCCTTCGATGAGCTGACCCGGTAGGTCCACGAAGATGTAGGTCTGGAGGTGAGAAACCGCCGCCAGGAAGCCGTAGGCGATAACCGAGATCGGAAGACCCAGAATCGCTGCAAGCACCAGCGCCGACAAGTAGGCTCTCGACCGGATGACGGCGACCGGGTCGATCGCCGGCGTACCGCCGGAAGGACCGGAGGCGGGAGGGCCGGAAGGTGGCGACGCTGAGGCTGGGTGGCCATTCGACTGGGTCATCAGACTCTCGTCGCCCTCCCCGCGGCATGGGGTCCTGACCTGCCACTATGGCCGCCACCGCCAACGGGGTTCCTCATCCACGCGGGGTGAAAATCCTCGACCCCCGCGGTCATGCCGATGTCCTGAGACATCCCACTGTGCCCCCGGCAGGATTCGAACCTGCGACGCACGGTTTAGGAAACCGACGCTCTATCCCCTGAGCTACGGGGGCGCACGCGGGGACAGCTTAGCGGTCAGCCGGTCAGGGCCGTGACGCCTAGGTGGCCGGTGATGGATTTGTAGCGTTCGGCGTAGAGGGTGGTGCAGCGGGAGGCGGCGCAGCCGGCGCCGGCGAAGGCCAGGCCGCGGATGGTGGCGGAGGCGGTGCCGCGGCGGGTGTAGACGGGGCCGCCGGAGTCGCCGCCGATGATGGCGACCAGTCCGCCGCGGGTGGCGCGGATGACGTACGTCGTGCAGCCGTCGGCGTCGCAGTACTTCGCTGAATTCGAGCGGACCGTGAGGCCGCACAGGGATGTGCTGAAGCTGCCGGACTGGCAGACCACCGTGCCGACGCCGGGGTCGCCGCCGCCGGTGACGGTGCGGGTGTTGGCGGTGTCGCCGGGGCCGTCGGTCCAGATCTTCGCGCCGTACGCGCTGCCGGTGACCAGCGACTGGTCGTAGTCCGGGTAGTTCGTCCGGAGCGTCGTGGTGCCGTAGTAGTTGGTGCCCGACTTCCACACCGTGCCGGCAGCACCGCAATGGCCGGCGGTGACCGATCCGCGCTGCCCGTTGGAGCGCCGTACGACGGAGAAGCCGGCGGTGCAGTTCTTCGACGCGGACGTGATCCGCGCACCGCCCCAGTGGCCGCCCTTCGGGGTGTCGCTCAGGCGAGTCGTCCGCGCGAGCGAGCCGGCGACGACCTGTACGCCGGACAGCTTGCGGAGACCGGCCTGGGACGTTGGCGACGTGGTGGCCTGGTCGTATTCGACGAAGACGTTCTCGGTGACCGGGTCGAGGTCCGCGGCGAACGTCGTACGGCCGGCGTCGGATGACCAGTCGCGGGCGCCGACAGCGTTCCAGGCGTCGGCGATCGACTGGGCCGAGCGGCAGCTGCGCTCCACGCCGACCATCTGCTTGCCGGCCGCCGGCAGGTTGCGGGCCATCGCGGACTGGTACTTCTTCTCGTCGAGCTTCGCGGAGTCGACGACGACCTTGTAGCCGGTCGTGGCCGAGCCGACCACGCCGATGACGCCCTGGCTCACCCCGTACGGCAGGCCGGACGTGGGACGGCCGGTCGCGTCGAGCGGCTCGAGCGAGCTCACGGCGGCGGAGATGCCGTCGCCGAGCGACTCGCCGAGCGGCCGCGCGTCGGACGCGGAGGTCGGTTGCGACAGCCGCTTCGCCTCGGTCGAGCTTGCACTCGGCTGTGCGTGAGAACACACCGCGGCACCCACGACCGCACCCGACGAGGGCACGGTGAGGACAACTGCGAAGAGTGAGGCTGAACCGAGGGTGAGCAGCGGGACGGTGACAGAGAGTCGCACAAAGCTCCCAAGATCGGTGGACCGGCCACTAGATGGTGTGGTCAGAGACTCCGTTCCGTCAAGCGCCGATCACCGTCCGCGAGCAATTGCGACTACCGTGCGCGAGCGTAACTCGCAAGTTGACGCCCGTCGGCGCCGAAGAACTGCAGCGTGTCGCCGGCGATCGCGACCCGCTTGGCAGACGTCAGTACGCCGGTGTGCGGAACGTTGTCGCAGCCGATCAGGTGCTGCAGGCCCGGCGTCGCGGTGAACTCACCGCGTTGTCCGATGCTGTAGGTCCCCTGGAGTCCGTTGCAGCCGTCCGAACCCGACCACGTCCCGTCCGGGCGGAACACCAGCACCGGATCCTGCGGCCGGGCCGCCTTCAGCGCCTTGAATCCGGCGATCTGCAGCGGCCGCCACGTGCCGGACACCGTCTGGGCCGTCAGCGGCTTCGGCGTGGGTGTCGCCGAGACCGGCGCCTGCCCGCCGGCGACCGGCGGCTGGGAGGGCTTGCTGTTCGAGCCGGCCAGCCCGAAGCCCACGACGGCGATCGCCGCGACCGCGGCGGCGGCCGCACCGGAGACGATCCACGTACGCCGCCGGGCCCGCTGCGCGCCGGTCGTGGCGCGCTCGGTCAGGCCGGTGGACTCTGGCACCGAGGCGGCGGCGCGTTCGAACGTACCCCGCAGGTCATCCTCGAGATCGGTGTTGCTCACGACAACCTCTCATCAATGCGATTGGTCTTCTTCGATTCCCGCAGCGAGGCGAGCGCCCGGCTCGCGGTCGCACGCACGGAGGACGGTTTGATGCCGAGCACGTCGGCGATCGTCTGGTCGTCCAGGTCCTGGTAGTAGCGCAGGACCAGCACGACCCGTTCCCGGGCGGACAACGTGGCAAGTGCTCGCCAGAGGTCATCGGAGTTCGCGATGTCCGTGGCGTGATCGGGTACGGCGCCCTGCGGGTCGATCTCGGCCGTCGGCGCCTCGCTGTACGAACGCCGGCGGGTCATCGAGAGGAACTCGTTCACCAGGATGCGCCGGACGTAGTGGTGTGGGTCGTCGACGTTGCGCACCTTCCGCCAGGAGCGGAACGCCTGCATCAACGCGATCTGCGCAAGGTCCTCCGCTCGCTGGTAGTCGCCGGAGACCGTGAACCCGAGCCGCACCAGTTCCTGTCCACGGGCGGATACGTACTCCTCGAACTCCACGCGCCACTCCCTGGCTGGGCGTACAACTCCTCACACCTATTAGACGCATCGAGCCGCCCACGTGCTGCAACCGTTGGCGCACAGTTCCGTCTCTAGTCCAGCAGGAACGCCCGGACCGCTTCCTGCCCACGGGGATCCCGTTGCACGCTGTGCCCGCTGCCGGGGATGACAACCAGCTTCGCGTCCCGCGAGTGCTCCTGCTCCCATCTGGACCAGTCCAGTGGACAGAACAGGTCGTTACTCCCGTGCAGGATCAGCGTGCGTGGCAACAGTTCCTGTGCGGCCGGGTACGTCGACACGCGGGCGGCCGGCCAGCGCAGGCAGCCCTGGATCATCAGCTGGCTGCGCGCGGTCACCACGTCGTACGGGTACAGGTGCTTTGCGTTCAAGCGTCGTACGGCGTCGTTGAGAGCGGTCTCGCGATCGGGCTTGCCGGACCACGGGAAGCGGAGGTCCGAGCAGAGGGTGGCCATGTGCAGTCCCGCGGAGAGCGTGCTGTACTCGAGTCCTCTGCTGCTGGTTTGCTGGAGGAGCTGCTTCAAGCCGGTGTCGTCGCTGGTGCGTGCGGCGTGCAAAGTGGCCGGAATCCCTTTGAGCGTTGGGTTTACCGAGTTGAGGCTCGCGACCGACAGCGTCTCCATCAGGTCGGTCCCGCTGACACCGTGCTGCACCAGCCAGGCCAGGTCCGCCACCGGATCCGTCGTACACGTTGGATCCTGACGGCACGCGGCCTTGAGTACCGGACCGGTCGCTGCCATCAGATCGACGCCCATCGGATCGAAACCCTTGTGCGGTACGACGGAATCCAGCACGAGCGACTGGACATGGCTCGGATACTTCAAGCCGTACTGCGCCGCCGTGAAGCTCCCGTACGACGTCCCGTCGAGGGTCAGCCTGTCGACCTTGAGGGACTGGCGCAGCTGCTCGATGTCGTCGACGGTGTCGGGTGTGCCGTAGTACCCGAGGCCCGCGCCGATCCGCTGAGCGCACTCGTCGACAGCGGCTGGCGGCGGTGTGAGGAAGTCCGAGCCGCCGACGGTCTCTTGTAATGAAGGGCAATTGATGCCGTTCGAGCCCGTGCCGCGTTGGTCGAGCATGACGAGCCGGTACTCGCGCAGTACGTCGGGGTGCACGTTGCGCTTGAGGCTGGGCAGGAGCGGTACGCCGGGCTGGCCGGGGCCGCCGGTGAGGAGCAGGAGAACACCGCGTGGTGCGTCGACGTTGTCGGCCGCGATGACTGCGAGATCGAGCGACGGGCCGTCGGGGCGCTGGCGATCGACCGGGACGTGAACTGTCGTACAGGTGAAGCCCGGCGTGCAGTCGGCAGCACCTGTCGGCGCCGAGCAGGCGCTGGTGGCGAGGACCAGCGCGCACAGCAGCCGGATCGTTCGCATGCATCAGCGTGCGGCAACGCGCCGGCCGCCGCAACCTGCCTCGCGGGTCGACCTGTGGAGGGACCCGCAAGGCAGGCGCGGGTTGACCCCGCTTCGGACGGCTTCGGGGTGCACGTCCGGCGCGGGGGGTCAGCGGAGGCCGAGTGCCTTGGTCAGCTCGCCGGTTACCTGGCGCGGCGCCGGCAGGGTGCCCGGCTTGCCCGGACCCTCCAGGGAGGTCGCCACCAGGCGGTGGCAGCCGAAGGCCTCGGCCGTGATCGACAGCACGCCGCGGTCGTTGTCGGTGAACCGCATGACGTAGGTCGGGCCGAGTTCCTTGGTGCAGATGCTCGGCTTCTTTGCGACAGGTTTCGCCGCGTTGACCAGGGCGAGCAGATCGGTCGCCTGCTTGCCGGTGCGTTTCGTGGTGACGGTCGCGTAGTCCTGCCCGGACGCCGCCGCGTCGTACTGGCAGATCGTCACGCTGACGGGGTGGAACGCTGAGGTCGCGGCACCCTGGCCCCAGACCGCCTTGTCGGCGGCGGCGCGGACGGCCGCGATGGTCTCGGGGCAGTCGGTGCTCGGTGTGCCGCTGGGGGTGGGTGACGGCGTGGGGGTGCCGGGGGTGGTCGGCGTGTCCGTGGGCTGGGCGGCGGGCGGAGAGGTGGAGTTCTCGTTACCGCAGGCGGCGGCAACACCGAGAACAGCCACGACGAGCGTCGCACCGATCAGGCCCCGTGTCCGTAATGCACTCACGACTCGGTCCTTCCGGGTTGGCAAGGTCACCCATGATGCTGGAAAGGCGTCACGTCGTGCGTGCCAGAACATCACGGCGGCGCGTCGTTCCGGTCACGCCGCCGGATCGTTCGGCAACCGAGGCAGAGCTGTAACGTCCGCGCGCTGGTCGCGGGTATAGCTCCCCGGGGAGAAATCACTCCCGGAGCGCCCCGGCGACTCGGTAATCTGGAGGCATGACGAGCCCGTATGAAGACGACGAGCCGCTGCTGCCGGAACAGACCCGTGACGACGACCCGCGGTCCTGGGGTGAGAACGACTTCGGCAGCGACGACGACGAGCGCATCCTGAACGAGGTCCCCCCGCACCACGGATGACCGTGCTCCTGGTCCACGGCGGCCTCTGGGAAGCCATGGACGCAGCCAAGTTCTGGGGTACGCCGGGCATCACCGCCGGACTCACGTCGTACGGCGTGGAGGTGCTCGCGCCGGACCGTCCGCAGTGTGCAAGTGGGTGGGACGTCGAGGTCGAGGCCCTCGGTGAACTCCTGGCGAAACGTGCCGGTCCGGTAAGAATCGTTGGCGCCTCCAATGGGTGTACGGTCGCGGTCCTGCTGGCATTGAGGTTTCCGGAGCTGGTCGATCGCCTCCTGCTGGCCTGGCCCGCGACCGGCGACGACGCCGCCGCGAACGAACGTGCCCGGACGGGGTTGGTGACCCGCGGCTGCCCGCCCGACGCCGCGGAAAGCCTGCTGGCCGGCGGCATCCTGCGTGGTGTGACGGACCAGGAACTTGCCGCTCTGACACGTATTCGGGTGGCGGTGCTGCCGTCGGTACCGGAGAATCCGTCGCATCAGCGGAAGACGGTCGACGCGCTGTTGCGGTCGATCCGGGGGAGTCGTGAGCTGGCAGGGTGTCCCGAACCGCCGACGCCCGCCTTCCGGAACAGCACGCAGTACCTGGATCAGCTGGTGCGAACGATCGTGGAGTTCGTCAACTGAGGGGGAGCGCGTGGAACTTCGGGGGTTTTCCGACGGGTACGGCGTCGAGGTCGCGAGCTGGGCCGTCGATGCGAAGGAAGTGGCGTTGCTGTCCGGGCGGGTGGAGTACCCCTTCCCGGATGATCTGCGGACGAGCTGGCGGACGGTCGAGGAGGACATCCACTCCTATCTGCTGTTCGACGGCGAGCAGCCGGTGGGCTACGGCGAGATCTGGCTGGACGACGAGGAGGACGAGGTCGAGCTCGCCCGGATCATCGTGGACCCGAAGCTCCGGGGTCGCGGGGTCGGCGGAGAACTCGTCAAGGCGTTGCTCGGACCGGCACTGGACGCCGGCTACTCGGAGGTCTTCCTGCGGGTCCGCCCGGAGAACGCGGCGGCGATCCGCGCCTACCACGGCAGCGGTTTCGTCGACGTGCCCGCGGCCTTGATGGAGGAGTGGAACGACGGTCAGCCGGTCCCGTACCGCTGGATGCGGTACGCCGGTGAGCAGGTGGACGCCGGCGAGCTCAGGGGCTGAGGTTTACGCGCCCACCTGCGGCGACGGCAGGCCTTATGGCTGGCGGGTGCGGAGCAGGTCGCGGATCTCGGTCAGCAGCTCCTGGTCGGCGGTGAGCGGGGTGGTCTCCGGCTCGGGCTCCTCGCCGCGCCTGCGGCGCTCGGCGAGCTTGTTCAGCGGCATCACGATGAAGAAGTAGACCGCGATGGCGACGAACAGGAAGTTCAGCGCGGCCTGCAGGATGAGGCCGATCGAGAACTTCGCGCCGTTGATCTCGAAGTTCCAGACGCCGCTGATATCGGTCTTGCCGAAGATCGCTGCGATGAACGGGTTGATGAAGCCGTCCACGAGCGCATTGACGATCTTGGTGAACGCTGCGCCGATGACGACGGCGACCGCGAGGTCGATGACGTTCCCGCGCATGACGAATTCTTTGAAGCCCTTGAGCATGTGGGTTGCCTCCACGAAGCGGGTGGTTTGTACCCGAGAAACGTAGGGCCGCGGGCTGCCCAGAGCGAGGTACCGCGCCGCGCGGCAACGCATCGTGCCCTCAGCTGTCCGCTGAGTGATCAGCTCGTGTCGGGCGTCAGCGCGACAGTGATGCGCGAGTTCGTACTGGCCTGGGCCAGTCGGGTCGCGATCTCCGGCGTTGCCGCGACCACGATCAGCGCGCCGGCCGTGGCCGACCGAGGCGCCGGCAGAGCGATGACGGGAACGCTTCGGGCCAGGAGGCCGGCAGCGGCCGTACTCGTTGCGGCGTACAGATTGATGTGGTCGCCGACCCGTAGGAGAGCGCTGATGTCGGCGTCGTCGACGCGGAACGGATAGGCGAGAGAGCCGGACGGCACGGCTGGTGGCCCCAGGAATCTGGCGTCGGTGAGTGGCTCGCCTGCTCTGACCGGTCCGCTCAGCAGCCGCGCGGTCAGATCGGCGCCCGGTCTGAGGGCACCGGAAGGCACAGCGCCCGGCGGTAGTTCGACGGTACGCAGGTCGTCGTGCGTGGGCACGGCTCCGCCGGTCAGGTCGCGCGCGGCGGCCAGCACCGCGACTGTCGGCGGGGGCGAAGGGGAGAGGGCTAGAAGGCCGAAGTACACAGCGGCCGCGGCGGCAACGCCGGCCAGCAGTCGACGGTGCCAACGGGCGGCACGGAGCAGATCACGAAGTGGGGAAGGGATTTTCATGCCGGAGAAGATACGAACTTCTCCGGCGTCCCTTCCGGTTATCCACAGAAAAGATTCAGGCGGCGCTGGTGCTCGAGGAGGACGAGCTTCCCGAGGAGGAGCTGCCCGACGAGGAGTCCTTCGAGGTCGACGACGACTTCGACGACTCGGACGAGCCGCCGGAGCCGGCCGAGGACGACTCGGACTTCGCCGGCACCGAGCTCTTGCCGGACGAGCGGCTGTCGGTCCGGTAGAAGCCGGAGCCCTTGAACACGACGCCCACGGCGTTGAAGACCTTGCGGAGGTTGCCCTGGCAGTTCGGGCACACGGTCAAAGCATCGTCCGTGAAGCTCTGGCGCACCTCGAGCGCTTCACCACAGTCGGTGCACTGGTACTGGTACGTCGGCACGGTCGGTTCCCTTCAAGCCGCTGGCACTCCTACTACCCGACTGCTAATAATGCGCCAGCGGCCCGAAGTATTCCAACTCAGCCCTGTCGGCGCACCGTGAAGTTCCAGCATCCGGCCACCACATTGCGCACCTGAACGGTGTCCACGGCCGGATCCTCGAACAGTAGTTTGAGCTCCGTTTCGCTCGTCCCAGGCTCTGCGACGACACCGTCCAGCATCTGACCGGCGGCGTCGTACGGCCGCAGTACCGCCTGCCGGTCCCGGAAGTCGATCGGGAAGCCCTCGTCCGGACCCGGGCAGTCCGTCACGTGCACGAACACCGGCCCGATCTCGGCGTACGGGCCGCCGACCGTCATCGGGCGGTGTGCGACCAGCGTGATCCGCTCACCGGCGCCCGCGAGCGTCAGGCAGCAGCGCAGCGGCTCGCCGCCTTCCGACGTCCGCGGAACGACGGCGTTTCCGAAATCGTCGTAGCTGTTGCAGCGAATGCGGTCCAGCTCGGAACCGGGGACGCCTTCATACCTCAACTCTGCGTTCATGTCGAGGGAACGCAGAGCAACGCAAAGTTGTGAGGGACCCCATTTGGGGTGCGCGGGCGGATTCTCTACGGTTGGTCCGTGCCTCGCCTGCTTCGACTCGTCGTCATCAGCGGAATCGCCCTCGCCACGGTCCTCGTGGTGATCGCCGGGACCGTGATCTTCGTCGTCCGCCACTCGTTCCCGACGTACGACGGATCGATCGATCTGAATGGTCTCGACGGCGACGTCAACGTGGTCCGGGACGCGAACGGGATCCCGCAGATCTACGCCGACACCCCGGCCGACCTGTTCGCCGCGCAGGGCTATGTGGCCGCGCAGGACCGGTTCTTCGAGATGGACTTCCGCCGGCACGTCACCGCCGGCCGGCTGAGTGAGCTGTTCGGCAAGGACGCGCTCGAGACCGACAAGTTCGTCCGGACCCTCGGCTGGCGGCGCGTCGCGGAGCAGGAGCTGCCGCTGCTCAACCCGAGCACCCGTGAGTACCTCGACGACTACGCCCGCGGCGTCAACGCGTACCTGTCGAAGCACAGCGGCTCCGGCCTCAGCCTGGAGTACGGCATCCTCTCCCTGCAGCCCGGCGGGCCGAAGAACTACACCCCGGAGCCCTGGACCGCGGCGGACTCGCTGTCCTGGCTCAAGGCGATGGCGTGGGACCTCGGCGGCAACCTGGACGAGGAGATCACCCGGACCAAGCTGCTGGCCGCGTTCCCGGCCCGCAACATCGAGAGCCTCTACCCGCAGTACCCGTACGACCGGAACCAGCCGATCATGTCCAGCGGCTCGATCGGCACGGACGGCAAGTTCACCACGGCGCCGGTGAGCCCCGAGCTCCGCCGCGGCATGCTGACCCAGGACCTGCTCAAGTCACTCGACTCCGTGCAGAGTGTCGCGAAGGGGCTGCCCGAGCTGCTCGGCCAGGGCGACGGCGTCGGTTCGAACTCCTGGGTGGTCTCCGGCGACCACACCACGACCGGCAAGCCGCTGCTGGCCAACGACCCGCACCTGGGCGCGACCATGCCGGGCATCTGGACGCAGGTCGGTCTGCACTGCAACAGCGTCGGCAAGGCCTGCCCGTTCGACGTCTCCGGCTTCAGCTTCTCCGGTCTGCCCGGTGTGGTGATCGGCCACAACAACGCGATCTCCTGGGGCTTCACCAACCTCGACCCCGACGTCCAGGACCTGTACCTGGAGCGGATCGACGGCAACAACGTTCTCTACAACAACAAGTGGCGCGCGATGGCCACCCGCGAGGAGACGTTCAAGGTGGCCGGCGAGGACAAGCCGGTGAAGATCACCGTCCGCGAGACCAGGCACGGTCCGCTCATCTCCGACGTCGGTGAGGACGAGCGCAAGGTCGGCGAGCAGGCCGCGGCACAGGCGAAGTACCCGACGGCGTACGGCGTCGCACTGCAGTGGACCGCGCTGAATCCGGGCAAGACCGCCGACGCGCTGTTCGCGATCAACACAGCTCAGAACTGGACCGAGTTCCGCGCCGCCGCGCAACAGTTCCAGGTCCCCTCGCAGAACCTGGTGTACGCCGACACCGACGGCCACATCGGCTACCAGTCGCCCGGACTGATCCCGATCCGCGCAACGGGTCGCGGGGACTGGCCCGTGCCCGGCTGGGACCCGAAGTACTACTGGAAGGGCTACATACCCTTCGATGCGTTGCCGACCGAGTTCGATCCACCGGGCGGGATCATCGTCACCGCCAACCAGGCCGTGGTGCCGAACACGTACACCTACTACCTGACGAACACCTGGGACTACGGCTACCGAAGTCAGCAGATCCTCGACCGGATCAAGTCCGCCGGCAAGCTGGACGCGAACGCGATGGCGTCGATCCAGCTGGACACCAAGAACAAGGCCGCGGAGATGCTGGTGCCGTACCTGCTCCGGATCAGCATCGACGACGCGTTCGAGAAGCAGGGCCAGGACACCCTGCGGAACTGGGACTTCACCCAGCCGCCGGACTCCGCCGCGGCCGCGTACTTCAACGTGGTCTGGCGCAACCTGCTCGCGCTGACCTTCCATGACCAGCTCCCGGAGGGCACCTGGCCGGACGGCGGTTCACGCTGGTTCGAGGTGATCCACACCCTGCTCGGCCAGCCCAACAGCGGCTGGTGGGACAACATCGGCACTCCGCAGAAGGAGAGCCGCGACGACATCCTGCGCGAGGCCCTGGTCAACGCGCGGACCGAGATCACCCAGAAGATGGCGCGGGAGCCGGTCAACTGGCAGTGGGGCAAGCTGCACAAGCTCACGCTGACCAACCAGACGCTGGGCAAGTCCGGGATCGGACTGGTCGAGAAGATCTTCAACCGCGGCCCCTACCAGCTCGGCGGAGGTACGTCGATCGTCGACGCGACCGCCTGGGACGCCTCCGAGGGGTACGACGTGACCGCGACCCCGTCGATGCGCATGGTCGTCGACCTGTCGGACTTCGACCAGTCCCGCTGGGTGAACCTGACAGGTGTGTCCGGGCACGCGTTCTCGTCCAACTACACCGATCAGACGAAGTTGTGGGTCAAGGGCGAGACGCTGCAGTGGGCCTACACGAAGGGCGCCGTCGAGGCGACCCGCAAGCACTCACTGACCTTCACCAAGCCGGATCGGTAGCTGTCACCAGGCGGGCGCGCTGGCCTCGGCGAACAGTTCTTCCGGCCAGGTCCAGAGCGCTCGCTGGGTCAGCAGGATCGAGATGGTCCCGTCCGCGGGCGTGGTCGACCACAGCGAGCCCAGTCCGCCTGCCCAGCCGTACCGGTCGCTGCCGACGGACATGCCGTAGCCCCAGCCGGTGTCCGGTCCGAGGAAGCCGGCCGCACCCTCGCGCTGCGCCGGCGTGAGCTGGTCGGTCGTCATCTCCGCGATGGCAGCCGGTGAGAGCAGCCCGCCGCTCAGGAGCATCCGCGTGAAGGCGTGGAAGTCGTCGACGGTCGAGACCAGCCCACCACTGGCGTCCGGGAACGGCGGCGGCGTCAGCCATTGGCTACCCGCGGCCGGATCCAGTACGTCGTCCCCGACGTACGCCGTGGTCAGCCGAGCGGGATCCATCGCCGTGAACCCGGTGTCGCGCATTCCGAGCGGTTCGAAGATCCGCTCGCGGAGGAACTCCTCCAGCGGCTGACCTGCAACCCGTGCGATCAGTACGCCGAGCACGTGGGAGCCGGTCGAGTACAGCCAGTGCTCGCCCGGCTGGTACTGCAGCGGCAGCGTCGCCAGCCGCCGCATCCACTCGTCCGGCTCCAACCCGGTCCGCGGTACAGGTGGTCCGAACGTGTGGAGATCGAGCTCCTCCTCACGCTGCCGCAGCGCAGGGTTGTCCGACTCACCCAGCCCGAGCCGGAACGTCAGCAGGTCCCGCGTCGTGATCGGCCGCGCCGCCGGCACCGTGTCGTCCAGAGGCCCGTCCGGCTGCCGCAGTACGACGGGATGCGCCAGCTCCGGCAGTACGTCGGCAACCGGTGCGTCCATGGTCAGCCGCAGCTCGTCGACGAGGATCATGGTCGCGGCGGCAACGATCGACTTGGTGAACGACGAGACCCGGAACAGGCTGTCCCGCTGCAGCTCCGGCCCGTCGTACGCCGTTCTGCCGAGCACCTCGACCCGGGTTTCGTCACCGCGGCTGATGAGACTGATGAGTCCGGGTACCACGCCGTTGTCGACGTACGTCTGTAGCATCAGCTCAGTCCACCAGCGAACGGCATCGCGCGCCACTGGGTCGCGAACATCCGGATCCCGTCGGCCAGTTCCGGGATCAGCGGGACCAGCGGGGTGCAGACGAGGACCTGCAGGGCGCGGGCCAGATCCACCACCTGCTGGATCTTCGGGTCGAGCGTCGGCAGATCGCGAGTCCGCGCCGCCTCGTCGTACGCCCGGTACAGCTCCGGTCCGAAGCCGGCGACGTCCCACTCGATCGGTCCGAGTGTCGCGTCCTCGAAGTCGGCCCAGAGCGGCCCGTCGACGGTGGTGATCAGGTTCCACGACGGGGCGTCGCCGTGGATCGGCTGCACGGTCGCCGACGGGAAGACCGCCTCGAACCCGGACCGACTGGTCAGGACTGGCTCCAGCACCTTCCACTCGGCTCTGGCTCGGTCGACGTCGTCCTGCTCGAGCAGACCGGGCACAGCCTCGGCGGCCTCCAGACCTGGACCGATCAGCCGCAGCGGGGTCATCCAGGCGAGTTCACCTGGGTAGTCCGCGAGCTGGGCGTGCAGCTCCGGCACGCGAGCCGTGGCGCCGAAGTGGTCGGGCTCGGCGGTCTGGTCCACTTCCACGTACGTCCAGAAGGTCATGGACAACCCGTCCCGCTCCACCGGCCGGCGAGGCACCAGCGGAGTCGGCTGCACGACGGGCGCGCCATGCGCAGCCAGCCAGGTGACGACATCCAGTTCGCGCTGCTGACGGCGTACGGCGGGTTCGGGGTCCTTCATGCCGTCCGGGAGGTTCATCGGTACCCGCGCGACCACAGGCGACGGCTGTAGATGAACGACCGTGGAGAAGGCGGTGTAGAGCACCCGAGGGTCGGTGACGGTCAGGCCGAGGGAGCGTGCGGCTTCGACCGCGGTCTCAGTCATCTCCTGATCTTTGCAGCGGGATCAAACGAGTTGGTGTGAGCGCAGCGTCCACCGGGTGGTCGTGCGCGTCGGACGGCAGGGCATCCACGATCTCGGCGTCGTACACGGCGGCCCAGACCGGCGTACCAGGTCGGATCCGGCCGAGTGCGCGGTCGTACGAACCTCCGCCGCGGCCCAGGCGTACTCCGTCGCGGGCGACGGCTACGGCGGGGCAGATGACCAGATCGGCAGTAGCGATGGCGTCCGAGCCCAGATCGGTCGGCGGCTCGGACAGGCCGAGCCGACCGGGCACCAGGTCAGCCGCACCGGGCGCGATGCCCCAGCCGAGGTCGTTGTCGGCGTACAGGATCGGCAGCAGTACCTCGCGGTCGGTCGCGAGCAGCCAGTCGATCAGCGCGCCAGTCTGCGGCTCCGGGCCCATCGATACGTACAGAGCGACCCGGTGGACGTCGGGCAGCACCTGCTTGGCGCAGGTCAGCAGCCCTTCCGCATGGGGGCGCTGCTCCCGGGTACCGAGGAAATGTTGCCGCGCCGTGGCCTTCGACTGAAACACGAACTGATCGTATGAGGGTGACGCGGGCAACACTCGGATTGGTGGCTGTCCCCTAGGGTTGGTGCATGGGTGAGGTGGGTCTCAGACAAGCGCAGGAGAAGATGCGTGCAGCCGGTGCTGCCGACGTTGCAATACGCGTCTTCACGCACTACTACCAGCTGCTCGAATCGGGGCAGCAGGGGAAGATCCACGAGGCCGACATCGAACCGGTCGGCGAGCTGCCGCACCTCGATCACCTGGACACCGATCCGGACGCCATGCGCGCCGCGCTCGCCGAGACGGTCGTCATCAAGCTCAACGGCGGCCTCGGTACGTCGATGGGCGTCACCGGCCCGAAGTCCGCGCTGCCGGTCAAGGACGGGCTGAGCTTCCTCGACATCATCGCCCGGCAGATCCTGAGCACCCGGGGCAAGTACGACGTACCGCTGCCGCTGGTGCTGATGAACTCGTTCCGCACCAAGACCGAGTCGCTGCAGATCCTGAGCGAGTACGACGGCCTGGCGATCGACGGGCTGCCGCTCGACTTCCTGCAGAACATGGAGCCGAAGCTGCTCGCCGACGACCTGACGCCGGCCGAGTGGGAGCCGGACCCGGAGCTGGCCTGGTGCCCGCCGGGCCACGGCGACCTGTTCACCGCGTTGGTTGCCTCCGGCACCCTTGATGCGCTGCGCGAGCACGGCTTCCGGCACGCGTTCATCTCGAACGCCGACAACCTCGGCGCGACACCGGATCCGCGGATCGCCGCCTGGATGGCGGAACATACCGTACCGTTTGGTATGGAGGTCTGCCGGCGCACCCGCTCCGACCGCAAGGGCGGCCACGTCGCGGTGCGCAAGTCCGACGGCCGGCTGATCCTGCGGGACAGCGCACAGGTCGCCGAGGAGGACACGCAGTACTTCCAGGACGTCACCCGGCACAAGACGTTCAACACCAACAACCTGTGGATCGACCTGGACCGGCTCGCCGAGCTGATGGACGGGCACGACGGGATCCTCGGCCTGCCGATCATCGTGAACCGCAAGACCGTCGACCCGGCCGACCCGTCCTCGCCGAAGGTGATCCAGCTCGAGACCGCGATGGGTACCGCGATCGAGACGTTCGAGGGTTCGCAGGCCGTGATCGTCGACCGCAGCCGGTTCAAGCCGGTGAAGACCACGAACGACCTGCTCGTACTGCGTTCCGACGTCTACGAGCTCGACGAGGCTGGCGACCTGACCACGACGCACGAGGGCGACGAGCCGTACGTCGACCTGGACCCGGAGTTCTTCAAGATCCTCGCCGACTTCGACCTCCGGTTCGCGGCCGGGCCGCCCTCGCTGGTCCGGGCCGACCGGCTCGAGGTGCGCGGTGACGTTGCCTTCGGCAAGGATGTGGTGGTGGTCGGGGACGTCGAGGTGGAGGCGCCGGCCGGTGAGCGCCGGGTCATCCCGGACGGGACCGAACTGAGCAACTGAACGCTTCGGGGGGAGTGCGATGGACGACCTGCTGATCAGGCCGTTGGAGCCGTCCGACACGGACGAGGCCGCCGCGGTGTGGTGGCGCTCGCGCCATGCTGACGATTCGCAGCTGCCGCCGGCGATCCATACGGCCGCGGAGGTGGCGACCTGGTTCGCGGACGTGCTGCTGCCGGACGCGGAGACCTGGGTGGCGCTCGACGACGACCGGATCGTCGCAGTGCTGACGCTCGACGGCGACGACCTCGACCAGCTGTACGTCGTACCGGAGGCGGCCGGTCAGGGCATCGGATCGACCCTCGTGGACCTCGCCAAGGACCTCCGGCCTGGCGGACTGGCGCTCTGGACCTTCCAGACCAACACCCACGCCCAGTCCTTCTACAAAGCCCACGGCTTCGTCGAGGTACGCCGTACCGATGGCGCTGCCAACGAGGAACGCGCGCCCGACGTGCGGATGACCTGGGGCAACCACCCGGAGGGTGTGGATTAGGGTCAGGCTCGTGAGACGGAGTGTTGATGAGCATCTGGAGGCTGTACTCGGCCGTGTGACGCCTCTGCCCGCGTTCGACCAGCCTTTGATGGACGCGGTCGGGCTGGTGCTGTGCGAGGACATCGTCTCGGGGGTGAGTCTGCCGGGGTTCGACAACTCGGCCATGGACGGGTACGCCGTCCAGGCCGGTGACCTGGCCGGTGCCTCGGACGAGAACCCGATCGCCCTGCCGGTAGTAGGGGAGTTCCGGGCCGGCCGAAGCCAGCCGATCGTGGTGACGCCCGGTACCTGTGTACGGATCATGACGGGCGCGCCGATGCCGCGCGGCGCGGACAGCGTCGTACCGGTCGAGTGGACCGACGGTGGGACGGTCAACGTCCGCATCACCCAGCAGCCGCCGGTCGGCGGTTCGGTACGGCACGCCGGTGAGGACGTGACGGCCGGAGTGCAGGTGCTGGACCGCGACACGATCCTGGGGCCGCGGCAGATTGCCGTACTCGCAGCGGTCGGCCGGGCGCGGGTGAAGGCTCGTCCGCGACCGCGGGTCGTGGTGATCTCCACCGGCGCCGAGTTGCGTGAGCCGGGGAGCCGGCTGGGCGACGGGCAGATCTACGACTCGAACAGCTACACCATGGCCGCGTGTGCGCGGGACGCCGGAGCGGTCGTCTACCGCGTCGGCATCGTTGACGACGACCCCAAGCGGATCATGGACACGCTCTCGGACCAGTTGGTGCGTGCTGACCTGGTCATCACCACAGGTGGCGTCAGCATGGGCGCGTACGACGTGGTGAAGGAGGAGCTGTCCAAGCTGGGCACTGTGGACTTCCCGCAGGTCGCGATGCAGCCGGGGAAGCCGCAGGGGTTCGGTGTGATCGGTGAGGACGAGGTGCCGATCTTCACGCTGCCGGGCAACCCGGTGTCGGCGTACGTGTCGTTCGAGGTGTTCGTACGGCCCGCACTGCGCAAGATGATGGGGCAGATGCCGTACCGGCGCGCACTGGTCCCGGGAGTGACGCTGGACGGGTTCAGCTCGCCCGCGGGGCGGCGGCAGTTCGTCCGCGCCACGGCCACCTCCGGCGACCAGGGCTGGATGGCCAGTACAGTCGGCGGGCACGGCTCGCACCTGCTCGGCGGGTTGAGCCGCGCGAACGCACTGATCATCGTGCCCGAGGACGTCACCGCAGTACGGGCCGGCGATCAAGTCGAGCTCATGTTGCTGGACGAGGAGACCGGATGACCGAGCCGCCTGCCGGGCTGACCCATGTCGACGAGACCGGGGCCGCGCGGATGGTCGACGTGTCGGCCAAGGACGTGGGGAGCCGGCGAGCTGTTGCCAGCGGCAAGGTTCTGGTCTCGGCCGAGGTGGTGACCGCGCTGCGCGGCGACGGCGTACCGAAGGGTGACGCGCTCGGTGTCGCCCGGATCGCCGGGATCATGGGTGCGAAGCGGACGCCGGACCTGGTCCCGCTGTGTCACCCGATCGCGATCACCGGCGCCAAGGTCGACCTCGAGGTCGCGGACGACGCCGTACTGATCCGGGCGCAGGTGAAGACGACCGACCGCACCGGTGTCGAGATGGAAGCTCTGACCGCGGTTGCGGTCGCGGGGCTGGCTGTGATCGACATGGTGAAGGCGCTGGATCCGGCGGCAGTGCTGACCGACGTACGGGTGGAGTTGAAAGAGGGCGGCAAGACCGGGCACTGGGAGCGGCCGTGAGAGCGCTTGTCGTCAGCGTGTCCAACCGTGCGGCCGCTGGGATCTACACCGACACCACAGGTCCACTGATCGCGTCACGGCTGGCGGAGTGGGGCTTTGAGGTGTCCGGGCCGTCTGTCGTCCCTGACGGTGCACCGGTCGGCGATGCGTTGCGTGCCGCGGTCGAGGCGTCGTACGACGTCGTGCTGACGACGGGTGGCACCGGGATCTCGCCGACCGACGAGACGCCGGAGCAGACGGCTGCTGTGCTGACGAAGGTCGTGCCGGGGATTGCCGAAGCGATCCGGGCGTACGGCGTCGCCAACGGAGTACCGACAGCCGCACTGTCCCGTGGACTGGCCGGAGTCGCAGGTACTACGGTCATCGTCAACCTGCCCGGCTCGCGTGGCGGGGTGAAGGACGGTCTCGCCGTACTGGAACCGCTACTGCGACATGCGGTCGAGCAGGTACACGGTGGGGACCATGTGCGGACGGACACCGACTGATGGCAATCGTGCACTGGCCTGTCGAGTTGCAGCACGGACAGGTCGGACTGCGCCCGTTGCGGGCGGGTGACGGCGGCGAGTGGGCCGCTGCACGCCAGCGGAACGTCAGCTGGCTGCGGCCCTGGGACGCGACCCAGCCGCCCGGTGCGGAGGACGGTGCACGCACCTTCCGAGCCATGGCACGTGACTGGAACCGGCAGGCGCGGTACGGACGCATGCTCCCGTTCGTCATCACGTACGGCGGTGCAGCCGGCGTCGGGGCCCGGTCGAAGTGGCCGCTGGTCGGACAGCTCACGGTCTCCGGCATCACCTACGGCTCGGCCCGCTGGGCGAATCTCGGCTACTGGGTCGACGAGCAGTACGCCGGTCGCGGGATCGTGCCGACCGCCGTCGCGATGGCCGCCGACCACTGCTGGTTCACCCTCGGCCTGCACCGGATCGAAGTCGCGATCCGCCCGGAGAACAAGGCAAGTCTGCGCGTGGTGGAGAAGCTCGGCTTCCGGTACGAAGGCGAGCGGCCGCGGTTCCTGCACATCGACGGCGACTGGCGCGACCACCGCATCTTCGCGCTCAACATCGAAGAGGTCGGGCCCGGTCTCGTAGCGCGACTGCGCTGACTACGGTGCGTGCTATTCACATCAGTCACACGAGTCTTCTTGCGACACACCGTCTCACGTACCTCATCTGGCCCCCGCCGCACCTTAGCGTCGTCGCATGGGGACGACAGGGCTGATCTATGTGGCGATCGTCGCCGCCTGGGCCGCCTACCTCGTCCCGATGTGGCTGAAGCGGGGCGACGAAGCGCGGCGGCAACCGGTGGTGCCGTCATCCGCCGAAGCGCGGGTGCTCTCCCGCGACCCGTCGCGACCGCGGTACGTCGTACGCCCGCCCGGAGCGACCGCCGCCGACGACCCGTCGCCGCCGCAGCGGTACGTCCCCAACCGAGCCCGCCGGGTGGCCGCAATGCGCCGTCGGCGGGTGCTGTCGATCCTGACCCTTTCGCTGCTGTCGGTCGTCGCGCTGGCCGGACTCGCGATGGTGCCGTGGTGGTCGGTGGCGATTCCCGGCGCGTTCATCCTCGGCTTCGTCGTACTCACCCGGGTGCAGCTGCGGCGGCAGGCGCGGACCCGTGCGCGGATCGCTGCCGAACGGCGTACCCGCATCCAGGCCCAGCACGACCGCGGACCGGCCGGGAAGCCCGCGCCGTCGCCCGACGAGGAGATGACCATCGAGGTCAAGCTCCCCGAAGCGCCGGCGCCCGCCAAGCCCGCCGAGAAGCCTGCGGCCGAAGGCCTCTGGGACCCGGTGCCGGTGACGCTTCCGACGTACGTCCTGAAGGAGAAAGCACCCGACCGGACGGTGCGCACGATCTCCCTCACCGACGACGAAGTCTTCTCCAGTGCGCGGACGACGGACCCCGCCGAGAAGCCCGTCGTCGCCGAGCGCGCCGAGCCCGAAGAACACGAGGTGAAACGCGCCGTCGGCGACTGATATCCGGTTTTAGAACCCGGGGCTCTACGTGTTAGAGTTTCGCGGTCGCCAGGGAAACCAAGGCGACCAGCTCGGGGCTGTGGCGCAGTTGGTAGCGCGCTTCGTTCGCAACGAAGAGGCCAGGGGTTCGAATCCCCTCAGCTCCACGAAGGCGATGGGCGACTCGTGTCCGCGGAAAGCGCGGACCGGGTCGCCTTCTCTGTGTTGTGCGGCTGCGCTTCGCTTGCCGCGAGCGGGGGCTCCGCCACCCGCACCCCCTTGGGCCTTCGCTTCGCTCGGCGGGTTGGCTTGGGTTGGGTTCTGCGGTCAGCTCACTTGCTTGGCTCGGGTTGGCCGGTCGCTCACCTGCTTGGGGTGGGTTAGTTCTTGTCTGCGGTTGCGCCGTTTAGGGCTAGGTCGAGGATTGTGGTGACCTGGGACTTGGAGACGGGGCGGGTGTGGAGGAGTAGGCGGTAGTAGAGGGGGGCATAGAGGAGCTCTACCAGGTCGGGGAGGTTTACGTCTGGGCGGAGCTCTCCTGCCTGTTGGGCTTTTTGTAGGCGTTCTACGCAGAGGTCTACTCGGGGTTTGATGATGCTGGCTACTACGGCCGCGGCGATGTCGGGGTCGCTTTGGGCGGCGGCTATCAGGCCGCCGCTGTAGGCGGCGAAGGTTGGGTCGGTGAAGGCGGTGACGACCTGGTTCATCTGGGCGCGCAGGTCGGCCTTCAGGTTGCCGGTGTCGGGGAAGATCAGGGTGCTGCCGCCGCGCTCCTGGAGAGCCTCCAGGAGGATCGCGGCCTTCGAGGGCCACCAGCGGTAGATCGTCTGCTTGCCGACGCCGGCCCGTTTGGCGATGCCCTCCATGGTGAGGCCGCCGTACGTGTGCTTCAGGCACAGCTCGAGGGCGGCGTCCAGGATCGCCTGGCGGGCGCGCTCGCTACGACGTTCGGGGTTCGGGGTCGCCATACGTCCGAAGCTTACACAAGACGAGACGTTGTGTCTTGACAGTGGGCAATGGCGAGACTTAGCGTCTCGTCATGAGACGAGACGTCTCGTCCACCACAAGAGGGGATCAAGACCATGCCGGAAGCCGTGGTTCGCAGGTATGCAGGACTGTTCGGGGTCATCGCGAGCGCGCTGATCGTCGTCCAGGTGCCGCTGTACTTCCTCTACTCAGGTGCTCCGCCGGACTGGAACATCCTGACCCGCAGCCTGATCGGGATCGTGGGCTGCGTCTTCTACATCCTGTTCTTCACCGGACTGCGCCAGCTGATCCATCAGGTCGACGTCGCGTCGGACTGGATCGCGGGCGTGATCCAGACGGCCGGGCTGTTGTGGGTCGCGATGGTGTTCGTGCCGCAGTCGATGGAGGCCGGCGCCGCGATCGTCACCGACCACGACATCGACACCACGAAGGAGGGCCCGTTCGCGGGAGCGCAGTACCTGATGCAGGGCCTGATCTCACGGCTGCTGATGGGGTTGTTCCTGATCGCACTCGGGATCGTCGTCTATCGGTTGCGGTTGCTGCCGAAGTGGGTCGGCTGGTCCGCGTTCGTGCTCGCGGCGATCAACCTCGCCTTCGTGCCGGCGCTGTACTTCGGTGACGACCCGGCGAACTTCTACAGCGCCCAGGGCTGGGGTACGACGGCCAGCATGGGCGCACTGTGGAGCCTCTGGACCCTTGCCGTGAGCATCAGCGTCCTCCGCAGCTCCCGCCGGGCTGCGGTCCACGCTCGGCCCACGCGCGCTTCGGTCCCGGCCGCGGCCGGCTGAGCTTGCGCAGTACGTGCCTGAAGCAAGGATCTGCCTCAGGCGCGTACTGTCTCAGCCCAACGAAGCGCTGGCTGCGCGCAGCTCTGCGAGGGCGGCCAATGCGTGTGGCGCCAGACCCGCTTCGTCGTGTTCCAGTTGCATCCATTCGGTGTAGCCGCGCTTGAAGGCCAGGACGCCCAGTTCGGCGGCCAGGTGGGCGACGGGGTCCGGGACGCCGCGGGTCAGAAGAGCGTCGGTCATCGCCTTTGCGAGGCCGACGCTCTTCAGCGCATCACGTTCCTGGAGTTCGGTGCTGGCGGCGACGGCAGCCTTCAGGCGGGGGCCGAGCTCGCGGTTCATCGGCCCCATCGCGCTCGAGGCGCGCTCCAGCCCGGCGGCGATCGCGTCGACCGGACCTGCATCCTCGGGTGCGTCGGTGATCCCCTCGACCAGCAGGCGGCACAGGGTTTCCTGGCCGGCCACGAGGAGTTCGCGCTTGTCGGGGAAGTGGCGGAAGAAGGTGCTCTTCGTGACTCCGGCCCGTTCGGCGATCTGGGCGACCGTGGTCGCGTCGTAGCCCTGATCGGCGAAGAGGTCCACGGCGGCCAGGATCAGTCGTTCGCGTGCACCGGGTTCCCATCGCGCCATACCCTGATTGTAGGTGATGGGACCTTTGTCTCGTCAGTGCTACTGTGATGGGACAAAGGTCCCATCACGTTCAGGAGTGTCTGATGCAGGTATTCATCACCGGTGGAAGCGGGCTGATCGGGTCGGCCGTGGTTGCGGAGTTGCTGGCGAACGGGCATGCGGTTCTTGCCCTGGCTCGGTCCGATGCCGCTGCGGCTGGGTTGAAGGAGGCCGGGTCTGCGGTTGTTCGCGGGAGCCTTGCGGATCTGGAGGTGCTTCAGGCTGGTGCCGCGGAGTCGGACGGGGTGATTCACCTTGCCTTTAGCAACGACTTCAGCAGTCCGGAGGCGGTGGCGGCGGGTGTTGCCGAGGAGGGGGCCGCGCTGGCGGTGTTGGGGGAGGCGCTGGTGGGGAGTGGGCGTCCGTTGGTGACGGTTTCGGGTACGCCGTGGGTGGCGGGACGGGTGGCGACGGAGGCCGACCCGTTGCCGCTTGACGGGCCGGTTGGTGGGCGAGGGCGGTCTGTGATGGGCGTGCTCGGACTGGCGGAGCGTGGGGTCCGGAGTGCCGCCGTACGGATGCCGCGGACTGTTCACAATCGGGGGACCGGCGGGTTCGCCGGCTTGCTGACCGACATCGCGCGGCGCGCTGGGGTGTCCGGTTACCCCGGTGATGGCACGCAGCGGTGGCCGGCTGTGCATGCGTTGGATGCGGCGGTGCTGTTCCGGTTGGTTCTCGAGAATGCGCCGGCCGGCACGGCGTGGCATGCGGTGGATGGCGAGGGCGACGCCGTACGGGAGATCGCTGCGGTGATCGGTCGACGGCTCGGGCTGCCGGTCCAGGCTGTGCCGGAGGAGACGTACGGCCCGCTCGGTCCGATCTTCGCGACCGACCAGCCGGCGTCCAGTGTTCACACCCGGGATGTGCTCGGTTGGAAGCCTGAACACCCGAATCTGCTGGCGGACCTGGAGAACCTTCAGGCCTGAGTTGTCTCAGGTTGAGAATCGCGGCAGCTAATCTTGACTCGTTCCAGAAAACGCGGAAGACTGCGACGCGTGCCGACGGTGGATGAGCTCCAGGGGTTGTTGCGTGGGGTCTCGTTGCGGGTGACCCGGCCGCGGGTGGCGGTGCTGGCCGCGGTCTACGAGCATCCGCATGCGGACACGGACTCCATTATTGGTGCCGTGCGCAACGAATTGCCCCAGGCGTCGCACCAGGCGGTCTACGACTCGCTGCACACGTTGACGGCGGCGGGCCTGGTGCGGCGGATCCAGCCGTTGGGGTCGGTGGCGCGGTACGAGTCGCGCGTGGGTGACAACCACCACCACGCCGTCTGCCGGTCGTGCGGTGCCATCGCCGACGTCGACTGTGCGGTCGGGCATGCGCCCTGTCTGACCGCGTCCGAGGACCACGGGTTCGTCATCGACGAGGCCGAGGTCATCTACTGGGGCTTGTGCGCCGACTGCTCACGCCGTACCTGAATCTTCCATCGAAAAAGTCCAGTCCTGGAAGGAATCTGATGTCCGAGATCCATGAGCCACTGCCCGGTGAAGGCAGCGAGGAGAGCCGCGGCGAAGAGGATGCGCAGGCGTCCGGCGGTTGCCCCGTAGCCCACGGTCAGGGTGCACACCCGACCAGCGGGAACGCGAATCGCGGCTGGTGGCCGAACCAGCTGAACCTGAAGATCCTGGCCAAGAACCCCGCGGTCGCGAACCCGCTCGGCGAGGAGTTCGACTACGCCGCCGCGTTCCAGAGCCTCGACCTGGCCGCGGTGAAGGCCGACATCGCCGAGGTGCTGACCACCTCGCAGGACTGGTGGCCGGCCGACTTCGGGCACTACGGCCCGCTGATGATCCGGATGGCCTGGCACAGCGCCGGCACCTACCGGATCAGCGACGGCCGCGGTGGCGCCGGTGCTGGTCAGCAGCGGTTCGCCCCGCTGAACAGCTGGCCGGACAACGCCAACCTGGACAAGGCGCGCCGGCTGCTCTGGCCGGTGAAGAAGAAGTACGGCCAGAAGATCTCCTGGGCCGACCTGCTGATCCTGACCGGCAACGTCGCGCTCGAGACGATGGGCTTCAAGACCTTCGGGTACGCCGGTGGCCGCGCGGACGTGTGGGAGCCGGAGGACGACGTCTACTGGGGCCCCGAGACCACATGGCTCGGCGACGAGCGCTACACCGGCGACCGTGAGCTGGAGAAGCCGCTCGGTGCGGTCCAGATGGGTCTGATCTACGTGAACCCGGAAGGCCCGAACGGCAACCCGGACCCGATCGCCTCGGCCCGCGACATCCGCGAGACCTTCGGCCGGATGGCGATGAACGACGAGGAGACCGTCGCGCTGATCGCCGGTGGTCACACCTTCGGCAAGACCCACGGTGCGGCCGACCCGGAGCAGTACGTCGGCGCCGAGCCCGAGGGCGCGCCGATGGACCACCAGGGCCTCGGCTGGCGCAACACGTACAACTCCGGCGCCGGTCCGGACGCGATCACCAGCGGCCTCGAGGTCACCTGGACGACGACGCCGGCCAAGTGGGGCAACGACTTCTTCACCATCCTGTTCGGCTACGAGTGGGAGCTGACGAAGAGCCCGGCCGGTGCGAACCAGTGGGTCGCGAAGGACGCCGAGGAGATCATCCCGAACGCGTTCGACCCGAACAAGAAGCAGAAGCCGACCATGCTCACCACGGACCTGGCGCTGCGGTTCGACCCGATCTACGAGCCGATCTCGCGCCGGTTCAAGGACAACCCGGACGAGTTCGCGGACGCGTTCGCGCGGGCCTGGTTCAAGCTGACCCACCGCGACATGGGTCCGGTCGTCCGGTACCTCGGCCCGGAGGTTCCGAGCGAGGTGCTGATCTGGCAGGACCCGCTGCCGGCCGTCGACCACGAGCTGATCAACGCCGACGACGTGACCGCGCTCAAGGCAGCGATCGCGGCGTCGGGGCTCTCGGTCTCGCAGCTCGTCTCGACCGCGTGGGCGTCGGCGTCGACGTTCCGTGGCAGTGACAAGCGTGGTGGCGCCAACGGTGCGCGCATCCGTCTGCAGCCGCAGGCCGGCTGGGAGATCAACAAGCCGGACGAGCTGGCGCAGGTACTGCGGACGCTCGAAGGCATCCAGCAGTCGTTCGGCAAGCCGGTCTCGCTGGCCGACGTGATCGTCCTCGCCGGCGGTGTCGGTGTGGAGGTCGCGGCCAAGAACGCCGGGTACGACGTCGTCGTACCGTTCACCCCGGGCCGTACGGACGCGTCGGCGGAGCAGACCGACTCCGACTCGTTCGCCGCACTCGAGCCGGTCGCGGACGGGTTCCGCAACTACTACGGCAAGGGCAACCGGCTCCCGGCGGAGTACCTGCTGCTGGACCGGGCGAACCTGCTCACGCTGAGCGCGCCGGAGCTGACCGTGCTGGTCGGCGGCCTGCGCGTCCTCGGTACGAACTACGACGGCTCGAAGGCCGGCGTCCTCACCGACAACCCGGGCACGCTCACGAACGACTTCTTCGTGAACCTGCTCGACCTCGGCACCGAATGGCACGCCGCGGACGACAGCCAGGAGACGTTCGAGGGCTCGGTCGACGGCAAGGTCAAGTGGACCGGCACCCGCGCCGACCTCGTCTTCGGCTCGAACTCCGAGCTCCGCGCCGTCGCCGAGGTCTACGCCGCCGACGACGCGAAGGACAAGTTCGTCACGGACTTCGTGGCCGCGTGGCAGAAGGTCATGGAGCTGGACCGCTTCGACCTGCGGTGAAATAAGCGCAAACGGAACCGGCTCCCCTGTCAGGGGAGCCGGTTTTGTGCTGTGGATAAGTCTGGGCAGGCCACTGCGGCGTCGTAGAGTCGGGGTGTGGCTACTGATGGTTCCGGGATTCGGTCGGTCGATGACGTACGGCGTGATGTCGTAGGGGTGCTGGCCCGGTTCCGGCGTGGGCGGACGATGCCGTTCAGCTTCGGCGACGGCGGGGTGCCGGAGGCGGTGCTGCTCACGTACGACCAGTTCGAGGACCTCGGCGGGGAGTCGAAGTTCGAGCGTCGCCCTGGTGTGGTCGCGGCGCAGACGGTGGCGGATGAGCTGGCGTCGATGGTCAGCGCGATCCGGGCCGGGTCGTTCGCGCCGGTGGTGTGGGGCGACGACGGTGAGCCGGAGGCCGTCATCATGTCGACCTCGCAGTACCGGCAATTGCGCGGCGACGACGAACCCCCGCCCGGCACGATCGACGATCCGACACATCGTGTGTACGCGTCCGAGCCCTTGCCGACCAGCCGTCCGATGACCCTGGACGAATTCGCCGAGATGATGGGTCCGGAGACCCAGCGGATCCTCGAGGAGCTCCGTCAGGAAGACGACACCTCGCATTGACGTCCACCGACGGCTACGAGCTGATCATCGGCGACGGGTTCGCGATGGACTTCCGACGGCTCACAGCGGCGGCAGGAAGAAACCCAGGCGGACCCGAAGACTACGTGCGCCGACAGGTCCTTCGTGAAATGGGACAGCTCGCGGCCGGGACATCGGACGGGCGCCATGCGCTCGGATATGAGTCCGGGAAAGGGGATCTGCGGGACTGCGTTACCGCATATCTGCAATCTGATCCGCAGGCGAAGGCTGACTATCGGTTGGTGTTTCGGGAGATGCCGGCGGTCGCGCCTGGGGAGTTGCCGCGGCGGGAGTTGTTGGCGGTCAAGCCGCGGCGAGGTGCCGGGAACATCTACGAGCACACGTGCGCACGGCTCAATCGGAATCTGCATGACCGTCAGCCAGGTTTGAACGCCTTCGGTGATCGGATGCCCAGCCTCAAGCAGAACCAGGCCCAGCGGCAGGCTGAGCTCGATGCCAACCGGGCGATCGCCCACGCCTTCCCCGGACAGGTGCCCTTGGCAACATCCCGTCCGTTGGCGGCATCGCAGTTCGGCAACCGGCGGGCGGACTCGCCACCGCCTCAGGGCCAGGGTCTCGACCGATGAGTGCGGGTTCGCTTGTTCGGGGGTACCTGACGTGTCAGGCTAGGTGGGTTTTGTTCTCGGGCGAAGGGGTCTGCCATGCGGTTTCATCTCGAGCGGGAGTCGGTGGGGGACCTTACGTTCAGTGACGTGTTCCTGGTGCCCAATCGGTCCCGGGTCGCGTCGCGGTTGGATGTTGATCTGTCGACCGGGGACGGGAGCGGCGCATCGATTCCGGTGATCGCCGCGAATATGACGGCGGTCTCGGGGCGGCGGATGGCGGAGACGATGGCTCGGGGTGGCGGGCTGGCGGTGATTCCGCAGGACATTCCGGTGGATGTGGTGGCCGACGTGGTTGCTTGGGTCAAGCAGCGGGATCCGGTGCATGACACCGCGCTGACGCTGCCGCCGACGGGGACCGTCGGTGAGGCGTTGAACCTGCTGCCGAAGCGGAATCACGGCGCGGTGGTCGTCGTCGATCACGGGCGGCCGGTCGGGGTAGTGACCGAGGCGGATTGTGCCGGCGTCGACCGGTTCACCCAGCTCGAAGGGATCATGTCCCGCGAGTTGCTGACCTTGCCGCAGGGGACCGACCCGGAGGCGGCGTTCAACCAACTGCACGACGGCCGGCACCGGCTCGCGCCGGTCGTGGATGCCAACGACCAGATTGTCGGCATTCTGACCCGGCAGCGCGCGCTCCGCGCCACTCTGTACAACCCGGCGCTGGACGCGAACGGCAAGCTCCGGATCGCCGCCGCGATCGGGATCAACGGGGACGCCGAGCAGAAGGCCAAGGCGTTGCTCGACGTCGGCATCGACGTACTCGTGATCGACACCGCGCACGGTCATCAGGAGCGGATGCTCGAGGTCGTCGAGCGGGTTCGCGCCCTGGGTCCGACCGTGCCGATCGTGGCCGGCAACGTGGTCACCGCCGAGGGCGTCACGGATCTCGTCAACGCCGGCGCGGACATCGTGAAGGTCGGTGTCGGGCCGGGCGCGATGTGTACGACGCGGATGCAGACGGCGGTCGGTCGTCCGCAGTTCTCCGCCGTACTCGAATGTGCGACGCGGGCCCGTGAGCTCGGCAAGCACGTCTGGGCGGACGGCGGCGTACGGTACCCGCGCGACGTCGCGCTCGCCCTGGCCGCGGGGGCGTCGAGCGTGATGATCGGCTCGTGGTTCGCCGGTACGTACGAGTCGCCCGGCGACCCGCACCGGGACAGCCAGGGGCGGATCTACAAGGAGAGCTTCGGGATGGCGTCCGCGCGGGCGGTGCGGTCCCGGACGGCCGACGACACGCCGTTCCAGCGGGCCCGGAAGAGCATCTTCGAGGAGGGCATCTCGACCGCCCGAATGTACCTCGACCCGGAGCGCCCGAGCGTCGAGGACGTGCTTGACTCGATCGTCTCCGGCATCCGCAGCTCCTGCACGTACGTCGGTGCCGCGAACCTCGCCGAGTTCCACGAGCGCGCCGTGGTCGGACTGCAGACGGCCGCCGGGTACGCCGAGGGCAAGCCGCTCGACACCAGCTGGTAGCTGTAATCGTATACAAACGGTCTCACCCGCGGGATGAGATTGAGGGCACAACAAGATCATGCGGCGGGCGATGGTCACCGTCGGCGTTCGGTGGCACCGTGTAGTCAGCGGGGGGAGGATGGGACACCGGAACAACCGTCGGGGGGTCGCCGATCTCGCAGGGGGCGTGGGATCGATCGACGCGGGGGCTCAACGTTTACAGGTGTCCCACTTCGTGGTCGCGGGTGGTGCAGGAGGGCTCGGCCGAGGCTTGGGAGGGCGACTCGGGAGCTCACACTCACCGCCCGCGACTGCAGTTTGTCCACAGATCGTCGCGCATCGCTTGGCAAGCCGCGGGTTACGGCGGCATAGTCAAGGGATCGATGCTGCCGTGGTGTGTGGGGAGCCGACGTTGTGGAGTCAGACAAGGTTGCCCCGCTGCGGGTTGACGCGGAGACCGCGATCATCCTGCGCGAGGCCTACCACAAGATCGAAGCGCTCTTCCGCTCCGACCACTACGGACTGTATGACTACGTCCGGGTCGTAGCCGGGAAGGTCGCGCGCGTCGACGCGTTCTTCGTCGGGTTCCTGCAGGGCAGCAGCCGGGTCCGCTACCCGTACGGGTACGACGTCGGCCACTACGTCAGCCCGGACACCCACAACTTCGGGCCGAACGGGCAGACCGCGTGGGTGGTGAAGCACCGGCAGACGTACCGGTTCGCCTACGACAACGGGTTCGCGCTGCATGCCGGCGTACCGGTGGGGGATCTGGGGCGGCGGTCCGAGGACGCGGTGACCGTGCCGATCTTCCGGCCGGCCAAGGACGGGCCCGATCAGCTGTTCGGCATGCTGTCGATGCAGAGCTACGAGCCCAAGGCGTACGACGACAACGCGGTCCGGGCGTTCGAGTGGTTGTGTGCCGTCGTCGAGCGCGTACTGACCCGTGAAGGCGAGGACCGGGAGGCGTTGCGCCGGCTGCCCGCGGGCGACGTCGGGCCGAATCTGCTCACGTCCGACCACGTGATGGAGTACCTGACGCACCGGGTCGCGTCGATCCGGGAGATGGCGAACGAGGCGGAGAAGGAGCCCGATGTGAGCGCCGCCGTCCGGACGCATCTCGAGCGGATCATCGACGCGACCGAGCACATCCAGTCCGAGCTGATCGAGATGCTGATGGAGACCGACGAGGGGCCTGAGCGTCGGTTCACCAGTCTGACCAAGGCGCAGCAGGCGGTCGCCGTGCTGCTCGCCGACGGCCTCGACAACGACCAGTTGGCCGCTGAGCTCGGCGTCAGCCTCAACACCGTCAAAACGCACCTGAGCGCGATCCTCCGCAAGTACGGCTTGCGTAACCGCGCCCAGGTCAGCGACGACGTCCGGAAGTACCTCGCCCGCTAGTACGACCGCGCGACGTACGCGATCAGGTCGGGCTCGGTGTCGTCGAGCGGCAGGGTGCCGTCCGGGCGTTGGAGGCAACGGACAGTGACGCCGGACTCGGCCAGGCGGTCCTCGCCCTCTTCTCCGACGGCGTCGTACGGGAGGCTGGCCCAGCCGGCCGCGGCCACCTCCACTGCTTCGTCGACGGTCGACACCGCGGTGGTGCGTGCGGTGTGGCGAGCTGTCGCTTCCTGCAGCAGATGCGCCTGGTCGGTGTCGATCGCGTCGACGACGGTCGACGTGAGGTCGGAGAGGTTGACGGCGGTCTTGGCAGAGTCGCGGAGACGCCGTACGACGGTTGCCGCGCCCGCGGCCAGGTCGCGCGGGCCGAGCTCGATGCGGATCGGGACGCCCTTGAGCTCCCAGTTGACCGCGCGGCGGCCGAACGGCTGGTCGGTGCGGTCGTCGACCGTCACGCGCAGCCCCGCGGACTCGAGGTCGTCGGCGATGCGGCGGGCGGCTTCGATCGTTTCGTCTCTTACCGCGAGTACGACGACCTGGATCGGCGCGACCGCGGGCGGGACGCGGAGGCCGGCGTCGTCGCCGTGCACCATGATCAGGCCGCCGACCATGCGGGTGGTGCTGCCCCAGGAGGTGGTCCAGGCGAGCTCGCGTTCACCGTCGCTCGACAGATAGTTGATGTCGAAGGCGCGGGCGAAGTTCTGGCCGAGCTCGTGCGAGGTGCACATCTGCAGGGCTTTGCCGTCACCGGTCATCGCTTCCAGCGTCATGGTGTTGATCGCGCCGGCGAAGCGTTCGCGCCGGGTCTTGCGGCCGGCGACAACGGGGATCGCGAGGACGTTGACCATGACGTCGCGATAGACGTCGTACAGGATCTTCGTGGCGTATGCGCGGGCGTCCTCGAAGGTGGCGTGGGCGGTGTGGCCTTCCTGCCAGAGGAATTCGGTGGTGCGGAGGAAGAGGCGCGGGCGCAGCTCCCAGCGGACTGCATTGGCCCATTGGTTGAGGAGGAGGGGCAGGTCGCGGTAGCTCTGGATCCACTTCGCCATGTACTCGCCGATGACGGTTTCCGAGGTCGGGCGGATGACGGCGGGCTCTTCGAGTTCCTTGCCGCCGGCATGCGTTACCACCGCGAGCTCGGGGCTGAAGCCTTCTACATGCTCGGCCTCACGTTGGAGGTAGCTCTCGGGGATCAGGAGCGGGAAGTAGGCGTTTGCCGCACCGGTCGCCTTGATCCGGCGGTTCATTGCCTCCTGCAACAGTTCCCAGATCCCGTAGCCATACGGTCGTACGACCATGGTCCCCCGCACCGGCCCGTTGTCGGCGAGCTCGGCTTTGGCAATCACATCCTGGAACCATCGGGGGTAGTCCGCGGCCTGCGAGGCAAGCACGGAACGGGAAGCTGTCATGTCGGCCAGTGTAGGAAGACCCCACGATGGCTGCCACGCATTTGCTGGCCGGCGCTATCAGCGGACTCTCAGCCGGTGAAGTTCATGCGGGAGTGCTCCGGTGTTCACCACCGGGCCGAAAAGTTGGCCCGTATCCCGCTCGGACTTGGAGGATTTGTGAGAGTACGTCGTGCGCCTGTGATCTCCGCGTGCCTTGCCCTGCTCGGGCTCGCGGTCGGTGTTCCGAACGCCGCCGCGGACCGCGGCCCGGATCCGTACACGTTCGCCGTGATCGGCGACATCCCCTACGGTGCAGCGCAGATCACCCGCTTCCCGAAGGTGATCGACCAGATCAACGCCGACCGGCAGGTCAAGCTGGTCACCCATCTCGGCGACATCAAGGACGGCTCGTCGGTCTGCAGCGACGAGTACTTCGCCCAGGTGAAGACGCAGTTCGACCGGTTCGCCGACCCGCTGGTGTACACCGTCGGGGACAACGAGTGGACCGACTGCCACCGCGCGAACAACGGCGGCTACAACCCGCTGGAGCGGCTGGCGAAGGTCCGGCAGGTGTTCTTCCCGCAGCCCGGCCGGACGCTCGGCCGGCACCCGGCGAAGGTCGAGAGCCAGGTCGCCCAGGGCATTCCGGAGGACGTCCGGTTCAGCCGCGACGACGTCGCGTTCGCGGCGTTGCACATCGTTGGCAGCAACAACAGTCTGGCGCCGTGGACGGGCAACACCACGGCCACGCCGGAGCAGACCGCCGAGGTGCTGAACCGTACGTCGGCCGTCATGCAGAGCATCCACGACACGTTCGCGCAGGCGCGTGCGGACCGGGACAAGGCCGTCGTACTGCTGACGCAGGCCGACATGTTCGACCCGACCGTGGCGAACCCGTCGTTCGCGGACTACTACGCGTTCCAGCCGATCGTGCAGGAGATCGCCCGCGAGTCGGCGAACTTCCGCGGCCCGGTGTACCTGTTCAACGGTGACAGCCACGTCTACAACAGCGACAAGCCGCTCTCGGCGAGCTCGTCCTGGACCAAGTTCTACGGCGTGACGACGCCGGCCGAGAACCTGTCCCGGGTCACCGTCGACGGCTCGACCGGGGTGAACAACTACCTGCGGGTGACGATCGACCCGCGCAAGCCCGCCGTACTGAGCTGGACCCGCGTGCCGTTCACGTCCTGAAACGCAAGAAGGCGCCCGGATCACCGGGCGCCTTCTGACCCATCGATCAGATCGACGCCAGGGCGTCGTTCCAGGTCTTGGACGGGCGCATGACGGCGGCCGCCTTGGCCGGGTCGGGCTGGTAGTAGCCGCCGAGGTCGACCGGGCTGCCCTGGACCGCCAGGAGCTCGTCGACGATGGTCTGCTCGTTCGCAGCCAGCGTCTCGGCCAGCGGCGCGAACGCCTTGGCCAGCTCGGCGTCGTCGGTCTGCTTGGCCAGCTCCTGGGCCCAGTAGAGGGACAGGTAGAAGTGGCTGCCGCGGTTGTCGATGCCGCCGACGCGGCGGGTCGGGGACTTGTCCTCGTTCAGGAACGTCGCGGTCGCGCGGTCAAGCGTGTCGGCGAGGATCTGAGCGCGGGCGTTGCCGGTCGCCTGGGCGAGGTGCTCGAAGCTCGCGGCCAGGGCGAAGAACTCGCCGAGGCTGTCCCAGCGCAGGTAGTTCTCCTTGACCAGCTGCTGCACGTGCTTCGGCGCCGAACCGCCGGCACCGGTCTCGAACAGTCCGCCGCCCGCCATCAGCGGCACGATCGACAGCATCTTCGCGCTGGTGCCGAGCTCGAGGATCGGGAACAGGTCGGTCAGGTAGTCACGCAGTACGTTGCCCGTCACCGAGATCGTGTTCTCGCCGCGGCGGATCCGCTCCAGCGAGAACTTGATCGCGTCCACCGGCGCGAGGATCCGGATGTCCAGGCCCTCGGTGTCGTGCTCGAACAGGTACGTCTGCACCTTCGCGATGATCTGGGCGTCGTGCGCGCGGGTCTCGTCCAGCCAGAACACCGCCGGGTCCCCGGTCGCGCGGGCCCGGTTGACGGCCAGCTTGACCCAGTCCTGGATCGGGGCGTCCTTGGTCTGGCAGGCGCGGAAGATGTCGCCGGCCGAGACCGCCTGCTCGAGGACGACCTCGCCGGCCTGGTTCACCAGCCGGACGCTGCCGGTGGTCTGGATCTCGAACGTCTTGTCGTGCGAGCCGTACTCCTCGGCCTTCTGCGCCATCAGGCCGACGTTCGGCACCGAGCCCATCGTGGCCGGGTCGAACGCGCCGTTCGCGCGGCAGTCGTCGAGGACCGCCTGGTAGATCCCGGAGTAGCTGTGGTCGGGCAGGACCGCGAGGGTGTCGTGCTCCTGGCCGTCCGGGCCCCACATGTGCCCCGACGTACGAATCATGGCCGGCATCGACGCGTCGACGATCACGTCCGACGGGACGTGCAGGTTGGTGATGCCCTTGTCCGAGTCGACCATCGCCAACTTCGGGCCGGCGGCGAGCTCGGCGTCGAAGGACGCCTTGATCTCGGCGCCCTCGGGCAGCGTCGCGATGCCGTGCAGGATGCCGCCGAGGCCGTCGTTCGGCGTCAGACCGGCCTTCGCGAGTACGTCGCCGTACTGCGCGAACGTCTCCGGGAAGAAGGCCCGGACGACGTGGCCGAAGATGATCGGGTCGGAGACCTTCATCATCGTGGCCTTCAGGTGGACCGAGAACAGCACGTCGTCGGCCTTCGCCTGGGCGACCTGCGCGGTCAGGAACTCGCGCAGCGCGGCCACGTGCAGGACCGACGCGTCGACGACCTCACCGGCCAGCACCGGGATCGACTCGCGCAGCACGGTGGTGGTCCCGTCGTCGCCGACCAGCTCGATCCGCAGCACGTCGTCGGACTCGAGCACGGCCGACTTCTCGGTTGACCGGAAGTCGTCGGTGTCCATCGTCGCGACGTTGGTCTTGGAGTCGGCACTCCAGGCGCCCATCCGGTGCGGGTGGGTCTTGGCGTAGTTCTTCACCGAGGCGGGCGCGCGGCGGTCTGAGTTGCCCTCGCGCAGTACCGGGTTCACCGCGGAGCCCTTGACCTTGTCGTAGCGGGCCTGGATCTCCCGCTCCTCGTCGGTCTTCGGCTCGTCCGGGTACTCCGGCAGCGCGTAGCCCTGGGACTGCAGCTCGGCGACCGCGGCCTTCAGCTGCGGGATCGAGGCCGAGACGTTCGGCAGCTTGATGATGTTCGCCTCGGGCGTCTTGGCCAGCTCACCGAGCTCGGTCAGCGCGTCCGCGATCCGCTGGTCGTCCTTCAGGTACTCCGGGAAGAGGGCCAGGATGCGGCCTGCCAGTGAGATGTCCCGGGTCTCCACCCCGACACCGGCCTGGCCGGCGTACGCCTGGACGACAGGGAGGAACGAGTACGTGGCGAGCGCCGGAGCCTCGTCGGTGTGGGTGTAGATGATCGTCGAGTCAGTCACAGCCCCACCCTAATGGGCCTTCCGGCCGGACCGTCCCCGGCGTGGGCAGGCTCACGCCCCGTGCAGGGCTCGCCTGCGGAGATCAGTCAGTCGAGCTCGTCGGGGTGGGCAAGTGTGATACCGCTCGCCGCGGTCACCGCGCTGGTGAACGCCAACGTGTCGATCGGGGAGGCCGCCGCGACCGTCGCACCGGCCAGCGAGGCCAGGCCCTTCGCGCCCTCCCAGGTGCAGTCCACGAAAATCGCCTTGGCGGCCTTGACCTGGGAGAACTCCACGCCGGACAGGTCGCAGCCGCGGAACACCGCCCCGGTCAGGTCCGCGGAGACGAAGTCGGCGTTCTGCAGCCGGCAGTCGGACAGCTCGACCTTGTGGAACCGCGAGAACCGGAACGACGCGAAGTCGAGCACGCTGTCGCGGATCGTCACGTGCTGGAGGCTGGCTCCGGGGCCGGCGAACCCGATCATCCGGGACGCCGTAATCGCGACCCGGGTCAGCGCCGCGTCGGACCAGCGGGCGTTCGCGATATCGCACTGGGCCACCTCGGCGTCGACCAGGATCAGCTTCTCCAGATCCGAACCGGCCAGCTTGCAGCGGGTCAACCGGCTGCCGCTGATCTCGACGTGCTCGGCCACGAGATCGCTCAGGTCCGCGTCCTCCAGGGCGAGATCGAGCAGCCGTTCCTCGTCGTCCAGGTCGGTCGGCCGGGCGGCGTCGAGGTTGGGACGGAGGCGAGGTGCGGCGATCTTCACGTCTGCGACCGTAGCCGGGATCGCCGACAGTTCATCGCGAGCGGAGGTAGTGGGCCGCGGAGCCGATCAGGGCGGAGTGTTCTGTGTCCTTGGTGGCAGAGGCAGGGAAGTCGAGGGCCGACTGCACCAGATCGAAGGCTCCTGAGATCGAGCCGCCCAGGACGGTGTGGGTTACCCCGAAGCGTTCCAGCCAGGGTTTCAGAGCGTCGGCCAGGTGAGTGAAGGCGGTCACCAGGACTTCGTGCGCGGTCGTGTCGCCGGCGCGGGCCAGGTCGGCGATCTCCTTCACGCCCGGGACCGTCTTCGGGTACGCGCGGAGGATCGCCCGCGCGGAGATCGAGTCCTCCAGCGGCTTCCCGGCGTACGACGTCTTGTAGAGCTCGCCGCCCGGCGGGACCGTGTCGCCCTCGCGGACCACGCGGCCGTCGGCGAGGAACGCCGTACCGATGCCGGTGCCGATCGTGACGCCGAGGCAGCGTTCGACGCCGCGGACCTCGCCCGCCGTCCACTCACCGACCGTGAACGCCTCCGCGTCGTTCATGAACAGGAGCCGGTCGATCCCGAGCTCGGCGCTCAACGCGGCGCCGAGGTTGAACCCGTACAGCTGGTCGAACTTGCCCTGACCGCGGTACCACGCGACCCCCGTGCCGAAGTCGAACGGACCGGGCAGTGCGATCGCCAGACCGTTTGCCAGCGGCAACTTCCGGGCCGCGTCCGCGAGCTGCCCGACCACCACGTCCGGCGCCTCCTGGGACGCGAGCTTGGCCCGGTCCACCTCGGTCACGGCCCAGGTCGCCGGCGTCACCACCGCCGCCGTGACGTGGCTTCCCCCGATCTCCAGCACAGCTACATCCATCCGGACATCATCGCAAAGCTCAGTACCGCTCCCTGAACACCTGCTTCCCGGCCCCGTCGTACATGGTGATGTAGATCGGGTCGGTGTTCCCCTTCAGGATGGTGTCGGTGTAGACGCGGTGGACCCAGTAGCCGTCCTTGATCGTGGCGTCCGCGTGCTGCCCGAGGCCCGAGAACGCGATCCGGGTGACTCCCTCCGGCACCCGGCCCGCGTAGCTGTACCGAACCCCCATGCACAGGGTCTTCCGGTCCGCCCGATCGACCGGGACATCGCCGCAGGCCATGGTCCAGTACCGCTGGATCTGGAACGGGCGAGTGATGATGCCGACGTTCAGCAGCGTCGCTCCGAACCCGCCCAGCGGCCGGCCGTTGATCGGTACGCCGGCCACGCAGTACGCGTACTGCGATCCGTCCGGCGACCGTCGTACCGTGATCGCGCCGTCGGGGTCGGTCACCTCGACCACCTTGTCCGTCCAAGTGCTGACCACCTGCCGGCGCCACGCGTCGTCGTTCGCGGTCCGGAAGAAGTCGTCGGATTTGGCGCACAGGTCGGTGATCATCGTCGGCTGGGTGGCGGTGGTCGCCGGCTGCGGCTTGGCGTTCCCGAGCTGGCCGATGAGCAGTCCGGCGATGACGACGGTCGCCGCGGCAACCGCTGTCGCGGCCGAGATCACCACGCGACGGACCCGGGTGCGGTGCCGGCCGGCGGCGACCAGGTCTGCCACGTCCGGGGTGAACGTCGCGGGACGGTCGGCGGCCTGGTCGAGCAGCGTCTTCAGTTCGGTTGTCATCTCAACCCCTCACAGCCAGGTCGGAAAGTTCGGCGAGGGCCGGATGCGTGCGCAGTTTCTCCAGCGCGCGCAGGGTCTGGCTCTTGACGGTTCCGGGGCGGCAGTCGAGGGCGGCGGCGGTCTCGTCGACGGAAAGCTCGTCGAAGTACCGCAGTACGACGCACGCGCGCTGCCGGGGCGGCAGTTCGGCGAGGGCCTTGGTGATCACGAGGCGGTTCTCGAGTACGGCGAGCGGGTCGGCGCTGTCGGTCTCGTTGGCGAAGTAGTCGTCACCACCGACGACCTCCTGGCTGGATTTGCGGCGCAGAGCGTCGAGGGTGGTCGAGACGACGACCTTCCGCGCGTACGCCGCGACCGCGCCCTTGCGCTGGATCCGGCCCCAGACGCGGTACAGCCGGATCAGCGCCTCCTGGGTCGCGTCCTCCGCACGACGCCAGTCACCGCACAGCAGGTAAGCGGTTCGGCACAGAGCGTTAGCTTGATGCGTGACGAACTCGATGTAGTCCTGCTCGGTCTCCGGTCTCACCCGCGGCTCTCCCCAGTCATGCCGGGTCAAACGTGGTGGGCTCACCAACTGGTTGCACCGATCCGGCAGATTTTTCCCGCTCCCCTGAGGCTAAGGGAACAAGGGCCCGGTCCTGTCCGTAGAGTGACTGGAGCGAGGGGAATGACATGCCGACCGAGAGCAGGACGACGTCCGTGGTCGCGGCGCTGAGCGTCGCGGTGGCGGTGGTCGGTCACGTGCTCGTGGGCGGTGGCGGAGTCCCGCTCGACGTCGTACCTCCGCTGGCTGCGCTGGCCGGTGCGTGCTGGTTGCTGGGGGAGTACCTCGCTGGGGAGCGGTTGCTGACGGCGCTCGTGCTGGCCGCAGTGCAGTTGTTCGTGCACGTGACGCTGGATTCGGCGAGCATGCATGACGGTATGGCGATGTCGCCGGGTATCGGTGGCAGCTTGATGATGAGCGCCACGCACTTGTCGGTCCTGCTGGCGGGTGTGCTCGCGGTCAGCCAGGCCCAGCGTTGGGTCTCGCGCGTCGTACGCATCTTCGCGCGGTTCCTTCCGCGGCTTCCGGTGCTGTATCCGGTGCCTGGGCGCAGCCGCCGGTTCGTCGTTGTGTCCTCGCCGGTGCGGCTCGCCGCGTCCTGGCTCGAGTCGAACGTTTCCCGCCGCGGACCTCCCGGCGTACGAGTGATCGCTGCTGTCTGAACCGGTCCACGAGCCGGATTACTCGTATGCCTTGAAAGGTTCTCTCATGCCCAAGAGATTCGTCCTGCGCGCCGGCGCGATCGTCGCGGCGTCCGCGCTGGTCGTGATCGGCGCCGCGGGGTCGGCGTCCGCGCACGTCACGGTGTCCTCGCCGGACGCCAAGCCCGGTGGGTACGCGAAGCTGGTCTTCCGCGTGCCGACCGAGTCCGACAACACCAGCACCACCAAGCTGGTCGTGTCGTTGCCCACCGATCATCCGTTCGCGTCGGTCGGTGCGCAGGTGAAGGACGGTTGGAAGGTGGAGAAGAAGGAGGAGAAGTTGCCGGCGGAGGTCAAGGTCGGCGATGTCACGCTGACCAAGGCGATCACCACGGTCACCTGGACGGCGACCGCTGGTGGGATTCCGCCGAACGACTTCGATGAGTTCGCGTTGTCGGTCGGGAGGATGCCGGAGGGGGTGGATTCGTTGAGCTTCCCTGCTGTGCAGACGTACAGCGACGGTGAGGTGGTGAAGTGGGCCGACGTCGCCAAGGACGGCGCGGACGAGCCTGAGCACCCGGCGCCTACGTTGAAGCTGACGGCGGCGATTACGCCGGTGGCCGCGACCACGTCGGAGGGTACGTCGGACACGCTGGCGCGCTGGCTCGGCGGTGCTGGTCTGTTGGTCGGGTTGCTCGGATTGGCCTTCGGGCTGCGGCCGCGTCGTACTGCTGTGGCTGCTCCTGGAGAGAAGCAGTAGCCGTGCGTCGACTGATCGCAATTCTGGTGGCGTCGCTGTTCACGCTGGTGGTTTCCACCGGCGTGGCGGCGGCGCACGCCAAGCTCGAGTCGATGACGCCGACGGACGGTTCGTCGATGGCAGTGCCGCCGACGAAGGTGATCCTGACGTTCAACGAGCCGGTCGGGTCGAACGGGACGCAGGTACAGGTCAAATCGCCCAGCGGCACGAACGTCGCCAACGGCGACGCCCAGGTGGTCGACAACACCGTCACCCAGACGGTCGGCGCGATGATCGAGGCGGGGAAGTACACCGTCGAGGCCCGCGTGGTCTCGGCCGACGGCCACCCGATCACCATCACGGGCGCCTTCACCGTCACCCACGCCGGCCACCCCGCCACCCAACCAGCCGGCACCCCGACAACCTCCCAGGGCAGCGGCAACACCGTCACGATCGTCGCAATGTGCTTGGTGATGCTGGTGGTCGTAGCCCTCGCCATAGTCATCGTCCGCCGCCGCCCCGCCGCCTGATGAACCCCCACCCCTCACCCGAGGACCCAGCACAGCCTGTGGGTTCGGCCCCCGCCCAGCTCCCTCGACCGGGAGCGCGGAGCGCGTGGGTCGTGCTCGGGATGGTTGCTGTTGGCATCTTTGTGATGGTGGCGGCTTTGTTTGCGGGGGGTGGGGCGCCGCAGCGGGCGGTGGATGGGTTGTTGGGGGCTGGGCTGGGGGTTTCGTGGGCGGTTCCGGTGTTGCGGGTTGTCGCGGATGGGGCGGCTGTGGCGACGGGTGGGGCGGTGCTGGCGGTGTTGCTGTTTCTGCCGGCGGACGGTGGAAAGCTTGGTAGTAAGGCGATCCGGGCCTGTCAGGACGCGGCGTTGGCGGCTGGGATCTGGGCGGTGGCGAGCATCGGTGGCCTGATCGCTACCGCCACGGTGATCCTCGGCATCCCGCTCTCGCATCTCGCCGAGCATGCCGAGCCAGCCGGCCAACTCACGCAAGTCCGAGCGCTCGCAGCAGCCGTCGTACTCACCGCCGTGCTCGCCGTCGTCTTGAGCGGTGTGAAGACGATGCGCGGCGCACGTCTCGCCGCAGTACTCACGATCGCCGCCCTGACCGGCCCGCTCCTCACCGGTCACGGCGCACTGGATCGCACCAGCGCCTGGTCCGTCCTCGCGACGACTTCCCTCGTCGTACACGTCGTCGCCGCGACCGCATGGGTCGGCGGATTGGCCGCCGTACTGCGGTATTCCCGCTCGCGCCAAGCCGTCGAGGTCTTCAGCACGCTCGCCCTGGTCTGCGCCGTCACGATGGGCATCACCGGCCTACTGACAGCCGAGATCCACCTGGGCGGACGCCAGGAAGGATGGGGCCTGATCACGCAATGGGTGACGACCGGGTACGGCGCTCTCGTGCTCGGCAAGACCCTCGCATTCGCGACGCTCGTCATCATCGGGCAGCTGCATCGGCAGAGCACACTGCCCCAACTGGAGGCGGGCGATCCGGTCGCGTTCCGCCGGCTCGCCGTACTCGAGCTGCTCGTGATGGCCGGCACCATCGGCCTCGCGGTTGCCTTGTCGCGCACGCCGTAGCGGACTCGATGACATGTCAACAGATGTCCGTACAATGTCGTCATGGGTGAACCGCAATGGCTCGACAAGCGTGAGGCGCGGCTCTGGGAGTCGTACCGGGACACGCACCGCGAGCTGATGCGCGCGCTCGAGGCGCGGATGATCAGCAATTCGGGTCTGTCCGGCGCCGACTACGCCCTGCTCCACCCGCTGTCGGAGGCCGAGGACGGCGTACTGCGCACCCGCGACCTCGGCCGCTCCGTCGGGTGGGAACGCAGCCGGCTGTCCCACCAGGTCAGCCGGATGGAGAAACGCGGCCTGGTCTGCCGCGAGGAATGCGTCGCCGACGCCCGCGGCTCGATGGTCCGCCTCACCGAACTCGGCCGCACAGCGATCGACGCCGCCGCCCCCGACCACGTCGACGCCGTCCGCGCCTACTTCTTCAACCGCCTGACCCCCGCCGAGCAGGCCCAACTCACCACCCTCCTCGACCGGATAGCCGCCGACCTCCCGGAAACCTGCCCGACCCCGGACTGCGACGACTAGGACACGCCGTCACGGAGAGCGATTGGGGATGGCCCTCGGAAGAATGAGGGCGTCTCGTTCAGATGCGCGCTGGATTTGACAATCGTTTTCACTAACGTGAGGATGTGGCGCGTGTCCGAGGCGTTCAGCAGGCGTGGGTTTCTGGGGGTGGCCGGCGCCGCCGGGCTGGCTGCGGCGGTTGGCTGCGGTGCGGACGGTGAGGCGGCGGCGCAGCCCAAGCAGGGTGGGCGGTTGCGCGCTGTGTACGCCGGTGGTGGGGCGAAGGAAGTGCTGGATCCGCACGTGCAGAGCCTGTTCGTGGACATCGCGCGACACAAGGCGATCTACGAGAAGCTGGTCGAGCTCGGGCCTGATTTAAAGCCGGTGCCGCGGCTCGCGTCGAAATGGGAGCACGACGGGACCGCGACGACCTGGCGGTTCAGCCTGCGGGATGCGAGCTTCCACGACGGTGCGAAGCTGGTCGCGGAGGACGTGCTGTTCAGCCTCGCGCGGATCGCCGACCCCGCCGTACCCGAGCGGGTCGCACAGTCGTCGCTCGCGACGCTGGATCTCAAGCGCAGCAAGGCTCTGGGTCCGTCGACGGTCGAGCTGGTGCTGACCGCTCCGAACGCCGAGTTCCCGGCCCTGCTCGCCGGCATCGGCACGCAGATCGTGCGTGATGGGTTCAAGGACCCGACCAAGCCTCTTGGGACCGGCGCGTTCCGGTTCGCGTCGTTCGAGGCGGGGCGGTCGATGGTCGCTTCGCGGTACGACGATTACTGGGACGCGCCCGCCCGGATCGAGGAGCTGCACATCCTGTCCGCCGACTCCGAGGCGCGGGCGAACGCAGTGCAGGGCGGGCAGGCGGAGTACGCGAACGACATGACGGCGACGTTCGCGCGGACGGCCGGGAAGGCGGTGCGGGTCGTCGCGGCGAAGGCCAGCACGATGCAGGCGTTCGTAATGAAGGTCGATCAGCCGCCGTTCGACAACCCGGACGTGCGGCTCGCGTTCAAGCTGCTCGCGGATCGGCAGCGGCTGGTGGACGTCGTACTCGCGGGGCGCGGTGAGGTCGGGAATGACCTTTTCGGTAAGGGATATCAGTACTATCCGGCCGATCTGCCGGCTCGTGAGCGGGACGTCGATCGGGCGAAGGCGTTGCTGACGAAGGCCGGGCTGGTGGGGAAGGAGGTGGAGATCTTCACCGCGGATGCGTCGGCCGGGTTCGTCGAGGCGGCGACGTTGTTCGCGGAGCAGGTGGCCGAGGCGGGGGTTCGGTTGAAGGTGACGACCGGGAGCCCGCAGACGTACGCGAAGGACCTGTTGACGAAGGGTGCTATCGGCAACCATCGGTCTGGCGCGATGCCGATCCCGCAGTACTTCACCGATCGGTTGCTGTCGCATTCGCCGTTCAATGTGACGCATTGGCGGCGGCCGGCGTTCGACGCGGAGTTCGCGGCGGCGCGGGCGGTGACGTCGGAGGAGGAGCGGTCGTCGAGGTACGGCGTACTGCAGAAGACGTTGCGTGACGAGGGCGGGATTCTCGCATGGGGGCTGCCGGACTATCTCGTCGCGGTGTCGGCCAAGGTGCAGGGTGTGCAGGCGGTGCCGCCGAACACACTGGACCAGGGGCGGTTCGACAAGGTGTGGCTGGCCTGAATGCGGTCGTACGCCGCTCAGCGGGCGCTGCTCGCGGTTGTGCAGCTGGCCGTGCTCTCGGTGCTGGTGTTCGTGCTGACCTCGTTGCTGCCGGGGGATGCGGCGGAGCTGCGGTTCACCGAGACGCTGACGCCGGAGCAGGTCGCGCGGTTGCGGGGTGAGCTCGGGCTGGATCAGCCGGCTCCGGAGCGCTTCGTGCACTGGTTGGGGAATGTTCTGACGGGCGACCTGGGTACGTCGCTGATCAGCGGGGGACCGGTGGTCGACATCGTGCGGTCCTCGATCGGCGCGACGCTGGTGCTGACGGTTGCGACGCTTGCGGTCGTCGTACCGCTGGCTGTTGCCCTGGGCATCGTGATGGGGACGCGGGAGAACGGTCGGATCGATCGCGCGATCACGTCGGTGACGCTGGCGTTGTCGGCGATCCCGGATTTCGTGATCGCGGTCGTGCTGGTTGCGGTCTTCTCTTTGAGACTCGGCTGGCTGCCGGCGACGTGGATCGGTGGGGATCTGCTCGCCTCTCCCGTGCTGTTGGTCCTCCCCGTGGCGGTCCTGTTCGGTCGCACCGTCTGTCTCCTGTCACGCCAGGTGCGAGCCGGCACGATCAACGCTCTCCATGCCGAGTACGTCGTCCAGGCGCGTCGACTCGGGGTTCCCAGGCGACAGTTGCTGCTCCGTCACGTGCTCCCGAACGCCGCCGTGCCGGGGGTTCAAGAGCTGGCGCGCACCGGTGACACGCTGCTCGGCGGAGTCCTCGTAGTAGAAGCCATCTTCGCCATCCCCGGCTTCGCTACTGCCTTGGTCGACGGCGTAGAAACCCGCGACATCCCCACAGTCCAAGGCCTGACCCTCGTCTTGGCAGTTGCAGCCCTCCTCATCAACCTGACCGCAGACCTGGCCTGCAACCGGCTGGTCCCACGAACGGCCCTGCTCCGATGAACCGCCGGGGGTGGATCGCGATGCTGCTGGTTGTGGTGCCGTTGGTGATTGCGGTGTTGGGTCCACTGGCGCCGCGCGATTCACGCGAGGGGTTGCCGTATTCGTCTGAGGGGTTGTTGGGGACGGATGGGTTGGGGCGGGATGTGTTCGGGTTGTTGCTGGTGGGTGGGCGGACTGCGTTGGGGATGGCTATCGGTGCGGTGGTGTTGGCGTACGGCGTGGGTGGGTTGATCGGGCTGGTGGCGGCGTCCACGAGGCATCGGTGGTTGGACGAAGGGTTGATGCGGCCGCTCGACGTACTGCTGCCGCTGCCTTCGTTGCTGGTGATCAGTGTGGTTGCGGTCGGGTGGCGGGCGTCGGCGGTGGCGATCACGGTGGCGGTGGCGATGGTCAACGTACCGACCGTCGCGCGGCTGGTTCGGGCGGCGGCGTTGGATGCGGCGAGCGGGCCGGTGGTTGAGGCGTTGCGGATGCAGCGTGAGTCATGGTTCGCGATCCAGCTCGGGTACGTCGGCCGCTCGGTGCTCGGACCGGTGGCCGCCGATCTCGGCACCCGGATCACGCTCGCGGTCTTCCTGGTCGCCTCGGTAAACTTCCTCGGCCTCGGGCTGAGCTCGACCGCGCCGGACTGGGCGGTCAGCGTGTCGCGCAATCGCGAAGGACTCCTGCTCCAGCCGTGGTCGGTCCTCGCGCCGGCGCTCCTCCTCGTCTCGTTCACCCTCGGCTTCAACCTGCTGGCCGACCGCCTCGTGCACCGATCACGTCAGGTGGCGACCGCATGACAGTGGCGCGAGTCGACAACCTGACGGCTACCGCGGGCTCGGCGATTCTCGTGGACGGTGTCTCCTTCGAGGTCTTCGCCGGTGAGGTGACGGCGCTCGTCGGAGCGTCGGGATCGGGGAAGACGACCTCGGCGCTGGCGTTGCTCGGCGAGCACGGTGACGGCGTGCGGCTCGACGGGCGGGTCGAGGTAGCTGGTCAGGTGGTTGTCGACAGCAACGGACCCACCGCAGCGAACGTGCGCGGTCGGATGGTTGCCTACATGCCGCAGCACCCGGGCAGCGCACTCAATCCGGCTCGACGGATCGGTACGACGCTGCGGGAGCTGGCGAAGCTTCACGACGGCGACGTCGAGGAAGCTGTCCGGGCCGCGCAGGTGCCGGGCGATCGCGCGACGTTGAGGAGGTTTCCGCATCAGTTTTCGGGCGGGCAGCGGCAGCGGGTGGCGTTGGCGCAGGCGCTGACCTGTGGGCCGAGGGTGCTGGTGCTCGACGAACCCAGCACCGGGCTGGACTCGATCACCCGCCTGCAACTGGTCCAGGAGCTCCACGAGCTGACCGAAGCCGGCCTAGGTGTGTTGTTGCTCAGTCACGATCTCGAGCTGGTGCGCGCCCTCGCCACCCGGATCGTGGTCCTCGACGCCGGCCGCGTCATCGGCGACGTACTCCCGCCGTCCCCCGACCGGCCCGCGACGGGAACCTCCTCCGCCGGGCAGCCGTTGCTAGAGGCAATGAACCTGTCTGCTTCGCTGCGCCCGAGCGGGCGTGACGTCGTACTGCGTGATGTCACCCTCGACGTCCGCGCCGGCGCCTGCCTCGGCGTCGTCGGCCGCTCCGGCAGCGGCAAGACCACCCTGGCCCGCTGCCTCGCCGGCCTGCACGAGCGCCACACCGGCCGCATCCTCCTCGACGGCGAGCCGCTCCCGGTCCTCCGCAACCGCACCCGCGAGCAGACCCGCCGCGTCCAGTACGTCTGGCAGGAGGTCCGCGGATCCTTCGACGAACGCCGTCCCGTCGACCAGCAAGTAGCCCGTACGGCGCAACGCCTGCGCGGACTCGCGCCGGACCAGGCCCACGCCGAAGCCGTCGCCACGCTCGCCCGCCTCGGCGTCGCCGCGATCACCGCGGCCCGCCCGCCGAGCCGGCTCTCCGGCGGCGAGCTCCAGCGCGCCGCCCTCGCCCGGGCTGTCCACGCGAACCCCGACGTACTGATCTGCGATGAGATCACCACCGCCCTCGACGACCACGGCACGGCGCTCGTCCTCGACCTGCTGACCGAGCTGAAGGCCCGCGGTACGGCGCTGATCTGGATCGGCCACGACCTCGGTCTCGTCGCGGCCGTCGCGGATCAGGTCCTCGTCCTCGACGACGGCCGCGTGGTCGAACAAGGTCCGCCCGCGACCCTCACGACCGAACCACACCACGAATTGACCCGCCGGCTGGTAGCAGCCGCGCGGATCGGAAACCCGCACACTCCGCCCGTGCACACAATCGACTCGAGGAGCGAACCGCGCCGATGACGCGACTGCACGACCACCTGGCGGAGGCCATCAAGGACCCTGACCCGATCCGGGTCGGGGACGATCTGATCTGCCTGCGGTTCGAAACCATGAAGGTGTACTCCGCGCTCGGCGCCGTACGCCACCTGCTCGAGACCGGACGGGTACGGCGTGGTGACACGCTGATCGACAGTTCGAGCGGGATCTACGCCCACGCGCTCGCGCTCGCCTGCCACCGGTACGGGATGAACTGCCACATCGTCGGCTCGACCACGGTCGACCGGACCCTGAAGATCCAGCTCGAGATCCTCGGCGCGACCGTCGAGCAGGTGCCGTCCTCGAACAATCTCCAACTCGACCAGAACCTCCGGGTACGCCGGATCGGGGAGATCCTGCGCGACAACCCGACGTACCACTGGATGCAGCAGTATCACGACGACATCCACTACCTCGGGTACCGCGCGGTCGCCGATCTCGTCGCGGAGGTGGTGCCGGACGGACCGCTCTGCCTGGTCGGCGGGGTCGGTACGGGCGCGTCGACCGGCGCGATCGCGGCGTACCTGCGGGAGCGTGGGCGGGACGTGAACCTGGTCGGCGTGCAGCCGTTCGGCAGCATCACGTTCGGGGCCGGGCACACGCAGGATCCGGACATGATCATCGCCGGGATCGGCAGCTCGATCGAGTTCCGCAACGTGCGGCACGAGCTGTACGACCGGTTGCACTGGGTCTCGTTCGACTACGCGATGTCGGCGGCGGTGGATCTGCTCCGGACGTCCGGCGTGTTCGCCGGGCTGTCGGCAGGAGCGGCGTACCTGTCGGCGTTGTGGGAGCACGGCTGCGACCGCGGGCGGAAGCACGTCTTCCTGGCCGCGGACACCGGGACGCGGTACGTCGAGTCCGCTTTTGCCCGGCATGCCGAGGCGCGGCCGATGGCGTCGATGCGTCCGCTCGAGATCGACTCGCTGGACGAGCTCTCGGTGCCGTGGTCGGCGATGTCGTGGGACCGCCGCGAGTCGGGACTGGCCCGCCATGAGGAGTTTCCATCTGCGACGCCGTCGCATTAGTCTCAACCTGTGAGTGGAGCTGCCCGATGACTGTTGCTGACCTGACCGCGGCTGTTCTCGACGGCTCGTACGGCCGTTCGCCCGCAGAGTTCAACATCACCAGCGCTTTCTGGTTGCATCACACCACGCGGTTGCCGGGGGCTGAGGTCACCTATCGCAACTACTACGTGTTGTTGCGGGTCGGCGAGGTCTTCGGCGCCTGCTCGTTCGAGGCCGGGGAGTTGGATCCGTCGTACTGCGCGGACACGTCGGGCCGGACGCTGGCCGACGTACTGTCCTCGGACGACCCGCTCCCGGTGCGGATCGCCGCGCTCGACGCCTACCTGGCCGCGGTCGAGCCGCATCACACAGCTGCTCAGGCTGAGGAGATCGTCCTCCCGGCCGGTACTCCGGACGTCCGCGCGCGGGCTCGTGATGCCGTCGTGGCCAGTCTTCTCGATGTTGCTGACGGCACCAAAGTCGCGCTGATCGGGGTCGTCAACCCACTCGTCGACGCGATCACCGACCGCGGCGGCATCTGTCTCCCGTGCGACTTCAACCTCCGCGAGACCGCGTCCGGTCTGACCGTGTCGCGGGACATGATCGAGGTCGTGGACGCCGCCGACGCGGTTGTCGCCACCGGCATGACCCTGTCCAACGGCAGCTTCGACGTACTCCTCACTCGTTGCCGCGAGCAATCGAAGCCGCTCGCGATCTACGCGCAGACCGGCAGCGCTGTCGCCCGTGCGTTCCTCGGCGACGGCGTGACCGCGCTGTCTGCCGAACCGTTCCCCTTCTCCCAGTTCAGCTCCCGCCCGAGCAGCCTCTACCGCTACAGGACGGATCTATGAGCACCTCGCAGAAACTGGCCGCCGAGGTCCCCGGCGATCTCCGGATGGCCAGGCGGCTCTGGCCGTTCCTGCTGGCCTCGACGGTGAGTCTGATCCCGTTCACGGTGTTCGGGATGTATCTGGTGCCGATCGCGGACACCGCGGGCGGGAGCGTGGCGGAGATCGGCGGCCTGCGCGGGCTCGGTGGGCTGGCGGCGCTGGCGGTCGGGGTCTCGCTGGCGCCGTTGATGGATCGGGTCGCACGGGAGTTGGTGGCCGCGGGTGGGCTCGCGTTGCTGGGGATCTCGGCCGCGTTAGGGGCTGTAGGCAACGTATTCGCGCTGGCGGCGTTCTGCCTGCTGATCGGTGCGTCGACCTCGATCCTGGCGCCGTCGATCGGGGCTGCGGCGGCGGATCGGTTCCGCTCGCCGGCGGCCGCGGGGCGGGCGGCGACGTTGGTGTCCGCAACGACGTCGGCGATGGCGATGCTGGCGGCTCCGGTGCTCGCCGTACCGGGGTTGATCTGGGGTTGGCGAGGCAACCTGCTCGCCGCCTCGGTGATCTCGGTCGCCCTGTCGGCCGCCTTCCTCTGGCGCGGACGCGGGCGCAAGTCGCCCCGGAGCAGGAACGAGCGGGTGAGCTACCTCGCGACGTACCGCGAGCTGGCCCGCGTCCCAGGTGCGCTTCCGCTGCTCGCAGTCGCCATGCTCCGGACCGCGGCCTTCATGGGGTACCTCGCGTATCTCGCCGCGTTCTACGACGACAAGTTCGACCTCGCTCCGGGCTGGTTCGCGCTGGTGTGGTCGCTGAGTGGCGCGTCGTTCTTCCTCGGCAATCTCTTCGCCGGGCGTTATCTCGCCACCGATCGCGCGTGGATCAGCCCGGAGAAGCTGCTCCTCGCCGGCATCGTCGTGGCGCTGATCGCGGTCGCGGCGTTCTACTTCTCGCCGACCCTGCCGCTCACGCTGCTGCTCACCGCTCTGATGGGCGCGAGCCACGCAACCGTCGCGGCCTGTGTCACCACGCTCCTGGTCCGCCGCAGTGGCGACCTCCGCGGCTCGGCGCTCAGCGTCAACGCGGCCGGCATGAGCCTCGGTACGTTCCTCGGCGCCGCGATCGGCGGTCTGGGCCTCGGCCTCGGCGGCTACCCGGGTACGGCGCTCACCTTCGCCGCAATCACCCTCGTCGCGGTGCTCTTTGCCCTCAGAGTCCAGCGTCAGGAGTAGGGGTCAGGATCGGGGGTTTTCCGGAGTCCGCACCGAGCCCCTCTCGATATATCGTTCCGTCTTATGGAGAATCTGCCCGACCGCCCGCACCCGCACGCGCACCTGCGGGCGTCCGACACCGATCGTGACCAGGTCGTCGACGTACTGCGGGATGCCCTGATGTCGGGGCGGTTGTCGCAGGACGAGCATGCCGAACGCCTCGAGCAGACGTTGCAGGCCAGGACTCTCGGCGAGCTCGAGCCGATCACCCGCGACCTCGTCGTACCGGGGCAGGCCGCGCCGGTGCCGCTGCCGGTGGCGCAGCCGTCGGTCTCCAACAGCCCGGTCCCGATCGAGGAGCCGGCCGACCCGAGCCAGAGCTTCGACACGATGGTGGCGATCTTCGGCGGCGGCGAGCGGACCGGTCGCTGGCGGGTGAAGCGGCGTACGAACGCGTTCGCGGTGTTCGGCGGGCACGATCTGGACATGACCAACGCGGTCTTCGAGGGCCGCGAGGTGACGATCTGGGCGTTCGCGGTGTTCGGCGGGATCGACATCACCGTTCCCGAAGGCGTCACGGTTCGCAACGAGGGCGTCGGGATCTTCGGCGGCTTCGGTGCCCGCGGCAGCGACGACCCGGACCCGAACGCGCCGACCGTCGTGGTGAAGGGCCTCGCGCTGTTCGGCGGCGTCGGCGGCCAGTCCTCGGCCAAGCGGCACGGCAAGAAGAACAAGGGCAAGGGTCACCACGAGCTGCACTAATGCGGGTGCGGTCCGGGGCGCGGCCTCATAGCCTGCGGGCATGAGCGACTTCGTCCCAGCCGACTTCGACGTGCCCCGGGAACTGATCACGCCACGCTTCCGGCTGGAACCGCTCGGGCCGGAGCACAACGTCCCGGATCATGCCGCGTGGACGAGCAGCATCGAGCACATCCGTGCGACTCCGGGGTTCGGTGGCAGCTGGCCGCCGGTCGACGGGATGACGCTCGAGTCGAATCTCGCGGATCTGGAGCGGCACGCGGAGGACTTCGTTCAGCGGCGTGGCTTCACCTTCACGGTGATCGACACAGACGTGATCGGGTGCGTCTACATCTATCCGTCGCGCAAGGATCCGGGAGTCACCGACGTACGGTCGTGGGTGACCGCTGGCCGCGCCGAGCTGGACGTTCCGTTGTACGAGGCAGTCTCCAGTTGGCTGGCCGCGGACTGGCCGCTCGCGAACGTGGACTACGCGGCTAGATCCACGACTTGAACCACATCCGGTTGAGCCAGTCCGGGTGGGGGAGGACCTTGTCGGTCAGGATCGGCCAGATGTAGGCGAAGTTCAGCACCACGAGTACGACGAACGCGCCGACCACCGCGCTGCCGATCAGCCGGCGCGGTGACGCCGTACTCATCGCACTGGCCGCCGAACCGATCGCCGCGCGTGCCGGGCCGAGGATCTTGCCGAGGACCAGGGCCACGGCCATCACGGTGAACGGGATCATCGTGACGGCGTAGAAGAAGAAGATCGGTCTGTCGTCGAACGCGAACCACGGCACCCAGCAGGTGACGAACCCGACGATCGGAACGCCGTACCGCCAGTCCCGCGAGCCGATCCAGAACACCAGCGCCGCGATCAGGGCGAGTGCGCCGCCCCACCACAGCAGCGGCGTACCGAGGGCAGAGATCACCTGCAGGCAGTTGGTCCCGGCGGGGGCGTTGCAGCCCGGCGTACCGGGTTTGATGTCGTTGACCGCGTCGAAGCCGATCGGGCGGGCGATGATCGGCCAGCCGGCCGGGTTCGACTGGTACGGGTGGGTGGCGTGCTTGATGTAGTCGCCGGTGTGGAACGCGAGCACTTCCTTGTGGTACTCGAGCAGTGACCGGAAGTCGTCGGGCACGACCTTCATCACGCCGTGTGCTGGATTGCTCGCCGCCCAGTTGTGGTCGTACGCGTTGTCGTGCAGCAGCCAGCCGGTCCACGTCGCGAGGTAGGTGACACCCGCGACCAGCACGAGGCTGACGAACGCCGGGATGCCGTCGACGAGCGCCGACTTCACGAACGCGAACCGTACGCCGAGAGCCCGCCGCGCGCCGAAGTCCCAGGCGAAGGCGAGTACGCCGAACGCGGCCAGTGTCCAGACGGCCGACCATTTCGTGCCGAGCGCGAGGCCGAAGCAGATGCCGGCGGCGATGCGCCACGGGCGGATCAGCAGCCAGCGGCCGATCGTACGGCGTTCGCCGTTGGAGGTCGGGGTGTCGAGGGAGTCGGCGTGCCGGCGGCGGGTCCAGTCGCGGTCGGCGACCAGGCAGGAGACCGCCGCGACCAGCCAGAACGCGAGGAAGATGTCGAGCAGCGCGACCCGGGACATGACGAAATGCAGGCCGTCGACCGCGAGCAGCAGGCCGGCGATCGAGCCGATCAGGGTCGAGCGGGTCATCCGGCGTACGGTCCGGATCACCAGGAGGACGGTCAGGGTGCCGAAGAGGGCCGGCATGAACCGCCAGCCGAACGTGTTCATCCCGAACAGTTGCTCACCGGCCGCGATCATCCACTTGCCGACCTCGGGGTGCACGGTCAGGCTCGGGGTCGGCTTGAAGACGTCCAGGTTGCCGCTCAGGATCGCCTTGTCGGCGGCGCCCTCGGGCTGGTCGATGAACTGGCGCGCGTAGCCGAACTTGAGCAGGCTGAACGCGTCCTTGGCGTAGTACGTCTCGTCGAAGACGAACTTCACCGGCGTACTGAGATGCCAGAACCGCAGGATGCCCGCCATCAGCGTGATCGCCAGCGTGGCGATCCAGCCACCGTCGAAGTCCCGCGGCATGGCCGGGTATAGGCGCTCCTTGAGCGGCGGCAACCGTCTCCCGAGCACGTCCCGCCCGAGCGTCTCCAGCCCCTCGCCGACGTCGCTACGCCGCGCAGTCCCATCCTCGATCACAGCAGCCACGCCCGCCATCGTACGGACGCCCCGGTACCACCGCCTCCCGGAGTCTGTCCGGCGGGCTGGGATGATGGCCCGATGACCGGGCGATTGGTGCTGGCGGGGACTCCTATTGGGGATGTTTCTGATGCTTCGGCGCGGTTGGGGCGGGTTTTGGTGGGGGCGGATGTGGTGGCCGCGGAGGATACGCGGCGGTTGCGGCGGTTGACTTCGGAGTTGGGGATTCAGCTGGGTGGGCGGGTCGTCAGTTACTTCGAGGGGAACGAGCGGGAGCGGACGCCGGAGTTGCTCCAGGCGTTGGTCGACGGGCAGACCGTGGTGGTGGTGACCGACGCGGGGATGCCCAGCGTGTCGGATCCGGGGTACCGGCTGGTGGCGGCGGCGATCGAGGCGGACGTGCCGGTGACGGCTGTGCCGGGGCCCTCGGCGGTGTTGACGGCGTTGGCGTTGAGCGGGTTGCCGGTGGATCGGTTCACGTTCGAGGGGTTTCTGCCGCGGAAGCCGGGGGAGCGGGGGCGGCGGCTGGGGGAGCTGGCGGACGAGCCCCGGACGATGGTGTTCTTCGAGGCGCCGCACCGGTTGACCGCGTCCCTGGAGGCAATGGCCGAGGCGTTCGGCGCGGATCGGCGTACGGCGGTGTGCCGGGAGCTGACCAAGACGTATGAAGAGGTCAAGCGTGGCCCACTCGACGAGCTCGTCACCTGGTCGAAGGACGGCGTACGCGGAGAGATCACGATCGTCGTGTCCGGCGCCGACCCGCACAAGATCGTTACCGCCGAGGACCTGGCCCGCGAGGTGGCCAAGGACGAGGAAGCGGGTACGCACCGCAAACAAGCGATCGCTGATGTCGCGAAGCGCTTCAACGTCCCGAAACGGACCGTGTACGACGCGGTACTGGCCGCGCGAGACCCTGGTAAATAGCATTCGCGCGCCCCACTACGCTTGAGACATGTCCGAGAAGGCCTATTACGTCACCACCCCGATCTACTACGTCACGGCCCCGCCGCACATCGGCAGCGCCTACACGACGGTGGCCGGGGACGTCCTGACGCGCTGGCACGCGCAGCGCGGCGAGCGCAAGTGGTACCTGACCGGTACCGACGAGCACGGCGAGAAGGTGATGCGCAGCGCCGAGGCGCAGGGCATGACGCCGCAGGCCTGGACGGACAAGCTGGTCGAGGAGGCCTGGAAGCCGGCCTGGGTGGACGTCGACATCGCGTACGACGACTTCATCCGGACCACCGAGCAGCGCCACACCGAGCGGGTCCGCGAGTTCTGGCAGACGCTGTACGACAAGGGCGACGTCTACAAGGGCGAGTACGAGGGCCTGTACTGCGTCGGCTGCGAGGAGTTCAAGCTCCCCGCGGACATCCGGACCGACGAGGACGGCACCCAGCGGTGCATGATCCACGGCACCGAGCTGGAGACGGTCTCGGAGACCAACTACTTCTTCCGGCTCTCGGCGTACGCCGACAAGCTGCTCGAGCTGTACGACGAGCAGCCGGACTTCGTCGCGCCCGCCAGCGCCCGCAACGAGGTGATCGCGTTCGTCAAGCAGGGCCTGCAGGACCTGTCGATCACGCGGTCGACCTTCGACTGGGGCATCCCGGTGCCGTGGGACGAGGACCACGTGCTGTACGTCTGGATCGACGCGCTGCTCAACTACGTGACGGCGGCGGGCTACGGCACCGACCCGAAGCGGTTCGAGGAGCTGTGGCCGGTCGACGTCCACCTGGTCGGCAAGGACATCCTCAGGTTCCACGCGGTGATCTGGCCGGCCATGCTGATGGCTGCGGGCGTCGCCGTACCGCGGCAGGTGTTCGCGCACGGCTGGCTGCTCGTCGGCGGCGAGAAGATGAGCAAGTCGAAGCTGACCGCGATCGCGCCGCACGAGATCACCGACCACTTCGGCTCGGATGCGTTCCGGTACTACTTCCTGCGCACGATCCAGTTCGGTTCGGACGGCTCGTTCTCCTGGGAGCACCTGAGCGCGGTCTACACCTCCGAGCTCGCGAACGGCCTGGGCAACCTGGCCAGCCGGATCGCGGCGATGGTCGGCAAGTACTTCGGCGGCACGCTGCCGGAGCCGACCGACCACGGACCGGCCGAGCAGGCGCTGGCGGACAAGCTCGCGCAGACCGTGGCGACCGCGGACAAGGCGCTGGACACGCTCGCCTTCCAGGACGCGCTCGCGGCGATCAACGAGCTCGTTGGCGCGGTCAACGGGTATGTCACCGAGCAGGAGCCGTGGAAGGTCGCGAAGGACGAGTCGAAGCAGGACCGGCTCGCCACGATCCTGTACTCCGCGGCCGAGACGCTGCGCGCGGTCGCCGTACTGCACAACCCGACGATGCCGAAGTCGTCCGCGAAGCTCTGGGAGCTGCTCGGCGCCGAGGAGAAGCTGGGCGCCCTGAAGGACCAGCGCGTGCAGGACGCCGGCACCTGGGGCCAGCTGCCGCCGGGGTCGACGCTGACCAAGGGTGAGCCGCTGTTCCCGCGGCTCGAGGAGAACTAACTGCAACAAACTCGCGACGCCGTCCGGGAATGCCGGGCGGCGGCGCCGCCTTTTCTTGTAGCAACAACCAATTCGAGGAGGCTGTCGCATGCGGGCTGTGGTGTTCGAGGAGTACGGCGATCCCGAGGTACTCAAGGTGCAGGATGTGCCGGAGCCGCACGCGGGCCCCGGGCAGGTGCGGATCAAGGTGCACGCGGCCGGCGTGAACCCGTACGACACGAAGATCCGGCGCGGCTTCACGAAGGACTTCGCACCGGCGAAATTCCCCGCGATCCCGGGGTTCGAGGTCGCCGGCGTGGTGGACGAGGCCGGTGACGGCGCGGCCTTCGCGGTCGGCGACGAGGTCGTCGGCTGGTCGGCCGGCGGTTCGTACGCCGAGTACGCGCTCGGCGGCAACATCACCCGCAAGCCGGCCGGTCTCGGCTGGGAGCAGGCTGTCGGCGTACCGGTGGCCGGCGAGACCGCGCAGCGGGTGCTCGACCTGCTCGAGGTGAAGCCCGGCGAGACGATCCTGATCCACGGCGCCGCGGGCGCGGTCGGCTCGGTCGCCGTCCAGCTCGCGAAGGCGGCCGGTCTGACCGTCATCGGTACGGCGTCCGAGGCGAACCACGAGTACCTGACGTCGATCGGCGCGATCCCGGTGCTGTACGGCGAGGGGCTGCTGGAGCGGGTCCGCGAAGCCGCGCCACAGGGTGTCGACGCCGTGTTCGACACCGCGGGTAAGGGCGGTCTCGAGGAGTCGATCGAGCTGCGCGGCGGGACCGACCGGATCATCACGATCGCCGACTTCGCTGCGGCCGAGCTCGGCATCCAGACGTCCGGGGGCGGCACCGGCTCCCCCGAAGAGGTCCGGGCCGCCCTCGACGCCCAGTTGCAGGCGGCTGCTGACGGCAAGCTCACGATCCGGATCGCCGAGAGCTTCGCCCTGGCGGACGCGGACAAGGCCCAGGCGCTGAGCGAGTCGGGCCACGCCCGCGGCAAGGTCGTCGTACTGCCTCAGGCGTAGCTGAACCGGGACTGCGGCGTCGGCACGTCGTCGACCCGCGGGTCCCAGCGATCGACGAAGTTCACCCCGGCCGGGACCTCGACAGATTCCGTCGAGGTCCAGCCGCGGGTGAGGGTCGGGAAGTCCGGCACGTCCGGGTGGTAGTGCGGCTTCCCGGTGCCGAGCAGGTCCCGCGCCATCGGTGCGCTCCGAGCCTGGTACCGGAAGTCGGCCGACAGCCGCAGCCGCTTCGTCCGGTTCGGCATCGCGCCGTGCACGGTCAGGCTCCCGAAAAGCAGTACGTCGCCGGGCTGGTACGACGTCGTACGCCACTCCGGGTGGTTCTCGTCGGCCTCGGCCCGCATCATCCCCGGCCCGTCGGACGCCTTCACCGGCAGTACGCCGAGACGCGGCGACCCGGCGTACACCCGCAGCCCACCGATCTCCGGCGGCGCCGCGCTCAACGGGAGCCACGTCGTGAGCGTGTCGACGCAGCCCTGGATGAACCGGTAGTCCTGATGGATCGGCGTCGGATTCGCCCCCGGCGACGGCGGCGCGATCCGGCAGATATGCGCCGGATGCGCGAACGCCTCCTCACCGAGCAGCCTGCCCGCCAACCCGATCAACTCCGGCCGTACGGCGAGCTCGTGGAACGCCTGCGTGCTCTGGATCGCCGTATAGGCACCGAAGAACCCGGCCGACCCCTCCTCGACGGCCCGCCCCGACGCCACCAGCTCCCGCGGATCAGCGTTCCGGTCCAGCCAGTCACTGTCGTACAAGATCCGCGCCAGCTGTTCGTGGACGTCGGTCACCACGTCAACCGGTAACAACCCGCGGAAGAACAAGTAGCCGTCGGAGGCCAGTCGTGTCTGCAGAGCGGCGGCGTCCGACACGAGGTCGTGGGAGTCGGTCAGCTCTTTCACTTGTCATTCCCAATCTTGTCCATGGCTGCGGCGATGCCTTGGACGGGGGTCTTGTCGAGGAAGAGGTCGTTGGCGGCCTTGTTGATCTCGGTGCTCTTCGAGGTCCAGCCGTCCGCGATCGGGAGGTTGACCGTGCTGCCGGCCGCCGAGTCGAGGAACGGCTTGACGTCGATGTCCTTCTCCTTCCAGAACGCCTGGTACCCGGCGCCCGCGTCGGTCAACGCCGGGATGATGTACCCCGCGTCGCCCATCAACCGCTGCGCCTTCTCCGAGCCGAGGAACGCGACCAGCTTGCCGGCCTCGTCCGGGTGCTTGGTCTTCGCGAACATCGCCTCGGCGAGGCCGTTGATCACCACCGTGCGCCCGGCCGGTCCGGCCGGCATCGCGGCGACGCCGATCGGGAACTTCACCTCGGGCAGCGCGAACGGGAGCAGCGCGTTGTTCGCCGGGAACATCGCGACCTCACCGCGGTAGAACATCTCGGTCGCCTGCCCGGTCGGCGGGTTGGTCCGGGTGCCGTCCGGCGACACCTTCCACTTGAAGATCAGGTCACGCGCGAACTGCAGCGCCTCGACCGACTTCTGCCCGGCGAAGTCGAACGTGCCGTACGGCTTGTCCATCGCGTGGCCGCCGTTCGAGGCGATCCAGTTCAGCCACTGGGTCTGGTTGTGGTTCCACGAGCAGAACCCCCATTGCTTGGTGCCGACGGTCAGCTTGCGAGCGACCTCGAGGAAGCTGCCTGAACCGTCCGGCGCCCAGGTCAGCTCGGCCGGCATCGTCACGCCGGCCTTCTTGAACAGGTCCTTGTTGTACAGCAGCCCGACGATGCCCATGTCCTTCGGCATCCCCAGCTGCTTGTCCTCGAACTTGTACGACTGCACGACGTTCTCGTTGTAGGCGTCGAGCTTGAGCCCGGCCTTCGAGATCAGGTCGTCGAGCGGCGCCAGTACACCCTTGCCGGCGAAGTCCGGGAAGTAGTCGACGGTCAGCCAGAACACGTCCGGCGCCTTGCCGCTCGCGAGCTCGGTGGTGAGCTTGGTCCAGTACTGATCCCAGGGCAGCACCTCCATCCGGACCGTGATGTCCGGGTTCTCCTTGGTGAACTCCGCGAACACCGCCTTGTAGCCGACCTCCTGCTGCTCGTCCCACAACCGGTACACGAGCTCGACCTTGCCGCCACCACTCGAGCCGGCGTCGTTCGACGAGCCGCACCCGGCCAGCGCGAGCACACTGCCGGCGCCGATCAGAAAAGTCCTCCTGGACAAAGACATGAGAGCCTCCGAACTACTTGAGCCCGGTAACAGCGACCGAGCGGACGATGAAGCGCTGGAACACGATGAACAGCACGAGCAGCGGCGCCAGCGCGATCAGGCTGCCGGCCATCACGGCGTTGTAATCGACGCCGATCTCCCCCTTGAACAAGGCGATCCCGACCGACAGCAACCGCTTGTCCTCGCTGCTGGTGATGATCAGCGGCCAGAGGAAGCTGTTCCAGTTGGCGACCACGGCGAGCGTGGTGACGGTGACCAGGATCGGTTTCGACAACGGCAGCACGATCGACACCAGCGTCCGGACCCGCCCGGCGCCGTCGATCCGGGCGGCGTCCTCGAGATCCGCGGGAATGCTGCGGAAGAACTGGCGGAGCAGGAAGATCGCGTACGGCGTACCGAGCATCGTCGGCAGCATCAGACCGGCCCAGGTGTCGACCAGGCCGAGCTTCTGCATCATCAGGTACAGCGGGATCATCGTGACCACCGGCGGCACCATCAATGTCGACAGATAGACCCAGAACAACGCGTCCCGGCCCGGGAACGACAGCCGCGCGAACGCATATGCCGCGAGCACCGCGAACACGACCTGGCCGAGAGTGATCCCGGCCGTGACGAGCGTCGTGTTGACCAGGTAGCCGCCGAAGCCGGAGGCGAACAACCGGTGGAACGCGGCCGTGCTGGGCGGTACGCCGGGCTCCCACGGCATCGTCTCCGACAGTTGCCCGGGGCCCTTGAACGCGGTCAGCACGGTCAGGAAGTACGGGAAGATCGCGAGTACGCAGCCGGCCACCAGGACGGCGTACACGAAGACGCGCAGTTTCATCCGGACACCTCGTAGGTCGTACGGCGTTCGAAGTACACGAACTGGGAGATCGTCGCGATCAGCACGACCGCGAACAGCAGGACCGAGATCGTCGAGGCGTAGCCGAAGTCGAACTTCTTGAACGCCTCGTCGTAGATCAGGTACGTCGTCACCTCGGTGCTGTCGCCGGGCCCGCCCTCGGTCATCACGAAGATCGTGTCGAAGGCCTGGAACGAGCCGATCACATTGGTGATCAGCACGAACAGCATCGTCGGCCGCAGCAGCGGGAGCGTGATCGAGAAGAAGTGCGCGACCGGCGACGCACCGTCCAGCGACGATGCCTCGCGCAACGACGGCGGGATGTTCTGCAGACCGGCCAGGAAGAACAGCATGTTGTACCCGGCGAACTGCCAGATGTGTACGGCGGCGACGCTCGGCATCGCGAGAACCGGGGACGACAGCCAGGCCGGGCCGTGGACGCCGAACAGTCCGAGGAACTGGTTCAGCGCGCCGCGGCCGGGGTCGAAGATCCAGCTCCAGACGAGGCCGAGGGCAACGGGTGTCGCCATCCACGGGATCACCAGCAGCGCGCGGAAGTACTTCATCCCGCGAAGCTTGCGGTCGACCAGGAGCGCGAGGAGCAGCGAGAGGATCGTCGTACCGGGCACGCAGATGAGGACGTAGTACAGCGTGACCAGGAGCGAGTGCCAGACGTCGTAGTCGGTGAACAGCTTGCGGTAGTTGGCGAGCCCAATGAATTCCGGTGTCGACAGCAACTTCCAGTCGAACAGGCTGAGCACGAGCACGATCACCACGGGCGCGAGCAGGAAGCCGAGTACGCCGACCAGGCTCGGCGCGAGCAGCGAGTACGCCGCTGCCGTCTGCCGGGCCTGTCCGATGCGGTGCCGACGGCGGGGCGCGGGCCTAAGCATCCGGATCCTTCAGCGGGTGCGGCCGCGGCGAACTCGGGACGAGCAGCTCACGGGTGCGATCCAGCCCCCAGCGATCGAGCTCGCCGATGGGATCGCTCGACATCCGCAGACCCGGACCCTCAGCGATGTGCTGTGCCCAGCTCTCCCGCTCCTGGACGTCGGGCCGCACGATCAGGCAGTCGGAGTCGTTCGCCCACCACCGGCCGTGCAGGAACTCACGCGCCACCGACGTCGACCGTGCACCGCGCTGACCCGGCTGGCTGATGTCGCCGGACGGCGGGTCGACCAACGGATCGGTGTCCGGCGAGATCCGCATGCAGTCGACCAGTCCGAGGCTCGGCAGAATCGGCGCGCCGCAGCCGTGCAGGATCCGGTTCGGTCCGACGGCCTCGCGCAGCAGTCGCATCCCATGCCGGTACGCCGCGATGCCGTCGAGCTGCTCGTGCCGCGGTCCGTCGATCGCACCGGCGTACACGAAGTCGAGCTTGAAGTGGTCGTACCCCTGCCTGCACAACTCCGTGAAGACATCCTGGATGTGCCGTGCGGCACCGGGATGCGTGACGTCGAGGACTAGTTGCTCCTGGCCCCAGTTGGTGCCGGCGTTGATCCCGGGGACCAGCCACTCCGGATGCTTGCGCGCTGTCTCGCTGCCGGCGGCAACCAGGAACGGGGCGACCCAGATGCCGGCGCGGCGTCCGCTGGACCGGATGTCGGCGGCGAGCCGGACGGTCGAGCCGAAGTCGTCGCGCGGCGTCAGCCAGTCGCCGATCGCGGCCTGGTACCCCTCGTCGAGCAGGACCAGGTCGACGCTGAGCTCGTGCTGGTCGAACTGGCGGACCTCGGCCATCACGTCGCGCTCGGTGACCTTGCCCCAGTACGCGTACCAGCTGCACCACGACGGGCCGAAGACCCGGATCGGTGGTGAGCCGAAGGATTCGGCCCAGTCCGCGAGCGCCTGGTTGGGGTTGGTGTGCGTGCCTGTGGTGACTTGCACCTCGCCGTCGGCAGAGACCACCAGCCGGTTGCCGTGGATCTCGGCGCGAATCGACGGGACCGCATCCGGCGTGATCGCGGCAACTGTCGTGACCTCGCCGGCGGTCGCGACCGCGAGCAGGCCCTCGCCCTGGAACCGGCCGGCGTCGACGCCCGGGCGGTACGCCATCACGTGATGGTTCGGGGCGGTCGGCCGCGGCGGTGAGGCGTCGAGCCGGTACCAGCCGCTCGGGCTCCAGGACTGCCAGCCGTGCTCGAAGACCAGCGTGGACGCGTCGTACTCGAGCTCGGCGACGGGGGCGAAGGGCACGGATTCACTCGATTCTCCGGGTGCAGGATCTTGCTAATCTTGGAGCCCTTACGAGGGGATCCACCATGACGGAGCCTGCTGACTTCGAGCACGATCTTGCTACCCAGGTACTGATCGAGCTGTACAGCGAGATCCCGCCGCCGAGCAAACTGGTGACCGGCCACTTCCACAGCGGCGGCGACTATCGCGTCGTCCGGCCGGACGGCGTGGGCAGCTGGTACCTGCTCTACACGGCCTCCGGCACGGGCCGGTACCTGATCGGTGAGAACCGGCTGACGCTGCGCCACGGGGACGTCGTACTGGTCAGCCCGGGTACGCCGCACGACTACGGCACGGTCGGCACGTACTGGGAGTCGTGGTGGGCGCATTTCCAGCCGCGGCGCGAGTGGCACACGTGGTTGTCGTTGCCACAGGCAATGCCGGGGCTGTCGTACGTGCGGTTGACGAGGTCGTCGGAGACCGACCGCGTGGTGTCTGCCTTCGACCGGCTGCATCGGGATGCGCAGCGGGCCGGGCTGTCGCCGACCGGCGATACCGAGCTGCACCTGCTGGAGAAGAGCGTCGCGACCGAGCTGACGATGAACGGCATCGAGGAGGTGCTACTGACCGCGGTCGCGAGCCTGCGCCGGGAGACGCAGCACCTGGACGCCCGCGTGCATCTGGTGCTCGAGGCAATCACCGCGGACCCGGCGAGGCCGCATACGCTGACCTCGCTCGCCGGGCTCGCCCAGGTATCCGTCTCCCGGCTCGCGCATCTGTTCAAGGAGCAGGTCGGCGACTCGATCATGAACGTCGTACTGGCGCTCCGCCTGCAGCGCGCCGCCGAGCTGCTCGGCGCGACCGACATGTCCGTCGCGCAGATCGCCGCGGCGGTCGGCTTCGATTCACCGCACTACCTCAGCCGCCAGTTCGGCCGCCGCTACGGGATGTCGCCGACCGCCCACCGCGCCAAGGTCAGGAACCCGGAGCTAGAGCTATATTGAGCTCGGTCGCGGCCGCGTAGTCCGCCCCGCCGGCCAGACCGACGAGCCGGACGTAGCGAGCCGTCGTACCAGCCGGGAGCCTCGCGATCTTGGCGTCGACGCTGCCGTCCCAGGTGCCCTGCGTGGCCGACGTGAAGGTGATCCCGTCGACGCTGGTCTGGACGTCGTACGACGAGATCCGGCCGTTCGGCACGTCGGCGTCCTGGCGCGGGGTGTAGACGAGTGCTTCGATCGCGCGCGGCGTCTTCAGATCGAGGGTGATGTACTGCGGGAGCGGTGCGTGCGGGCTCCAGTTCGAGTGCCACATCGTCGTGCAGTTGCCGTCGATCGCGCCCGCCGCGGTGTAGGCGGGCGAACCCTGGCTGGTCGCCGTCGCGGTCATCTCGCGCTGCGGCAGCAGGTTCAGCGGACCGAACGGGCCGTCGACGGGCGGCGGCGTACCGGGGATCGCGGTGACCCGGCCGAGACTCGGTGCCTTGAGCAACGGATGGGTTCGCAGGTAGTTGAGGAACACCTCCTGGCCCATCTTCGGCGCACGGGTGAGCTTGGAGTATTGCTGGAAGCCGGGATAGCCGTACTGCGCTCCGTGCAACGGCATCGCCGCGCTCGTCGTCACACGATACGTCTTGTCGAGCTTCAGCGGCTTGCCGTTGATCAGGACCTTCGCCGGGTCGATCCGGTCGCCGACCGGTCTGCCGAGGTCGTAGGTGTAGCGGAAGTTCGCGGAGGTAGCGAGCGCGGACAGCCGGCTGCAGCCGTACGCCGGCGGGATCCACTGTTGCTCGAGGACGGCCTCGACTGTCGAGCCCTTCATCGAGAGCGTGGTGATCGGCGAGATCCCGGCGACCGGCCAGGCTTCGCCGTACGTCACCGTGCCTGCGTTCAGCCCGGCGGCGATCACGTCGACGCCGAGATCGGCCGGGACCAGGGCGAAGTCGCCGTCCGCTTCGGCTTTGTAGAGGTCGGCGACCAGGTTGCCGGTCCGGCTTTCCGCGGTGGTGGCGAAGTCGAGATCGCGGTCGAGCTTGGCGAGCGGCCGCTCCTGGCGGGCAGTCCACTTGTCCATCCAGTACTTCACGATCTTCTGGATCTTCGGATCGGGCGTGACGTCCTTGGTGACCGCGTGGTTGGTCGCGGTCGTTGCCGATCGGATCACGTCACCGGTCGCAGGGTCGAGCTCGAGGTTGATCTCGCCGAGCACCCGGCCGTGGTTGCTTGCCTCCAGCACCGGACGCGGTACACCGTTCGGGTCGGGGATCATGCAGTTGAACGCGGTGTGCCAGTGCCCGCCGAGGATCACGTCGATATCCGGCGACATCGCCCGCGCGGCGTCGAAGATCGGGCCGGTCGGGTTCTTGCACTCGTCGTACAACCCGCCCTGCTGACCGCCTTCGTGCATGCTGACCACGATCGCGTTCACGCCCTGGGCCTTGAGCTCCGCCGCGGCCCGGTTCGCGGCGTCGACCACGCCCTGGAACTCGAACCCGGAGCCGTCGATCGACAGCGTCTCGGTCGGCGTCCCCGGGAAACCGAGACCGATGAAGCCGATCCGCTTCGACCCGGCCTTCGCGATCCAGTACGGCGGGAGCACCGGCCGCTTGGTCCGCGGGTCGACGATGTTCGCCGCGTGGTAGGCGTAGTCGGTGCCGTGGAAGTTCCGGCCGGTGGAGTCCTTGAAGCAGCTGTCGAAGCCGGGCTTGCCGTAGCAGGCGCCGGTCTGCATCCGCCGCAGGAACGGGAACTCCCGGTCGAACTCGTGGTTGCCGGCGACGTCGAAGTCCATCCCGAACGCGTTCAGTACCTCGATGGTCGGCTCGTTCGCGAACGCCTGGGTGTAGTCGGGCCAGCCGCTGAACTGGTCACCCGAGCCGATCAGGAAGCTGTTGGGTTTCCGTAGCCGGTCCAGGTGTGCCTTGAGATACGCGGCACCTCCGACCTGCTGGGTGCCGGACGGGCCGGCGATGGTCAGGTTCTCGGTCTCGGATAGATATCCGTGCAGATCGGTCAGACTGAAGATCTGCACCGGGATCGGTGGCGGCGTCTCCGTGTGTAGCGCTCCCACGGCGAGACCAAGTACGGCGAGGACTGCGCTGAGCCTTCCGGGCATCGGCTGCTCCTGTCGGTCGGGCGGAACCGAGACGCAAACTACTGGGCTGCGCGGGCTGCGGACATGGCCGTGGGTGCTGACTTCCTGCACGATCCGGCTGACGCTTTTCTACAAGCGCATGGGAGGCGGGAACCGTACGGTCAGGGGAGAGAGGAGATTCACCATGACTGGATATGTGGCAGTGGCCGAGATCGATATCGATGCGCCGGCCGAGCGGGTGTGGGAGGTGCTGACCAGCCCGGAGAAGCTGAAGGAGCTGTGGTTCGGCGCCGAGGTCGAGACCGACTGGCAGGTCGGCAGCCCGATCACGTGGAGTGGCGAATGGGAGGGCAAGCCGTACCAGGACAAGGGCGAGATCCTCGCCGTCGAGCCGGGGCGGTTGCTGACGCTCACGCATTGGAGTCCGCTGACGGGGCAACCCGACGTACCGGAGAACTACCACACGCTGACGTATGAGCTCAGTGGGAATACGCACTTGAAGCTCAGCCAGGACAACAACGCGAGCGAGGACGAGGCCAAGCACTCGCAGGAGATGTGGGAGATGCTCGTCGCGAAGGTCAAGGAGGCCGCTGAGTAATCTAGGCGGTATGTCTGATGGTGTGGAGGTCGACCGCCCGACCCGGGAACGGGCTGCTATCGGTGAGGACGGGCGGTCGCGCGACCGGAGCCGGCCCGCGGTACCTGATCCGTTGCCGATGAGCGTGGTCGACGCGCACTGTCATCTGGATATCGCCGACGGCGAGGACGGCGCGTGGTTGAGCCCGGCCGAGGCGATCAAGCTGGCGTCGTCGGTCGGCGTGACGCGGATCGTGCAGGTCGGGTGCGATCTGCCGGGCGCGGTGTGGGCGGTCGAGGCGGCTGCGCAGTACCCGAACCTGATCGCGGGCGTCGCGCTGCACCCGAACGAGGCACCGAAGCTGAAGGAAGCCGGCGAGCTGGACAGCGCGCTCGCGGAGATCGAGCGGCTGGCGTCGAGCTCGGACAAGGTCCGGGTGATCGGCGAGACCGGACTCGACTACTTCCGCACCGGCGAGGACGGCCGTACGGCGCAGCACGAATCGTTTGCCGCCCACATCGAGTTGGCGAAACGCCTCGGCAAGACGCTGATGATCCACGACCGCGACGCGCACGAGGACATCCTGCGCATCCTCGACCGCGAGGGCGTCCCGGACCGCCTGGTCATGCACTGCTTCTCCGGCGACACCGAGTTCGCCCGCGAATGCGTCAACCGCGGCGCCTTCCTCAGCTTCGCCGGCGTAGTCACCTTCAAGAACGCCCAGTCCCTCCGCGACGCCCTCGCCGTCACCCCCCTAGACCGCATCCTCGTCGAAACCGACGCCCCCTACCTGACCCCCTCCCCGTACCGAGGCAAACCCAACGCCTCGTACCTCATCCCCCACACCGTCCGCAAAATGGCCGACGTCCTCAACATCTCCGTCCCCGAACTCTGCACCGCCCTCAACACCAACGCCAACCACGCCTTCGGCGGCTCGTGGTAACTGTTCGCCCACTACGCTGAGTCCGTGGACTACGAGGCTTTCGACGCCCAGCTACTTGAACTGGCCGACTCCCTCCGAGGAGCCGACGAGCCGACGGTCGCTGCTGAGATCGTCCGGTTGAAGGCGCTGGCAGGTCAGATCGCCGACGAGCGTTCCCGTCGCCTGGCGCTGATCAGGGCGGAGAAACTGCCCGAGTTCATCAGCGGGCCGAAGCCCGGCACCAGCCCGCAGTACGAGCGTGCCTCCACGTTGCTGGGACAGGCGCTTGCCGACAAGAGGTCGCCGCTCGAGCGGATCGCTCATGCCGAACGCGTCAAGACCGAGATCGCGGCGTTGTCCCGCCAGGCCCCGCGGCGCGAGTCCATGACGATCCTGCGGATGAACTCGAGCCTGGTCAGGCTGATCGAGCGGCTTCGGGACGGCTCGGACGGCAGCACGTGACCGACGTGGTCGAGATCTCGCCGCAGTCGTGGGAGTACCGGCTGGTGGCCGCGGTGGTGTACGCCGTCGAGCAGCGAGCCGGCGGTAGAGGTGGTCCTCGGACCCGGTGGAACGGGCGGGTGCTCGAGGAGACCGATCCGGAGAATCTCGGCAGCGCGCACGCTGACGGCAGCATCTCGGTCTCCGTAGCGAACGTCCTCGATCAGTTGCGCAAGGCACGGGACCTCGATCGCCCGCTGACCGACGACGAAGCCTGGCTGCTTCGCGACGCGATGGACACGTTGACCCACGAAGCCGCTCATCTGATGGCACCCGGCGGCGACATGACGGCACCCGAGGCTTACCCGTACGACGACGCCGCGGCTGCCAGTGACGAAGGCCGCGTCGAGCAGTGGACGAAGCGCAACCTCGACAACATCATCAGTGATGTCTTCACCGACGCAGGGCTGGACAAGGTCGAGGCCGCGGTCCTGGCGCAACCGGGTCTCGACGCCTATGCCGCCTTCACGCCTGCTGCCAGACTCCTCGACAGGGCGCTGGCCGAACGGAGCGGGCTGACCAGCGCTCAGGTCACACAGAAACTCCTCTGCGCTGACGATGCACAACGCTGGAACGTCGCGGTCGACCTGGTGATCGACGAACATCTTGCTGAGCCGGGCCTCATGCCCGAGTCGCACCGCGCCGAGGTGCGCAAACAGTTGGTCGCACCGCTGCGTGAATCCCTCTCTGTGCTGGCTGCTGTCGAGGGCGACGAGTCGCTGGGGAGTGACCAGAAGGCCGAGGAGGGAACCAAGGCTGCGCAGAACGCGATCGCCGGGCTGGACAGCGCACTCAATCGGATCGAACGCAAGTACCGGATTGACAATGCGCAGCGGGCTCGGCAGCAGGCGCAGCGGCCGGCGTCGCGGGTGAACCAGGCTGTACGGCGAGCGCAGGGGAATCTGCCACCCGACCTCAAACGGCTGCGGGCTCTGACCGCGCCTCAGGCGCCGGCCTCCGGCGCGACCAGGCGACCCGTGGAAGCCACCGACCACGCGCCGGTCGAGCAGGGCGAAGGCTCGCGGCCCCGCGGACAGCAGGCGACGCGGCCGACCGGTGGCCCAAGGCAACCGCACTCTCCGCAGCGCGACTGAGCGGCAGACCGTGGTCACCATCCTCACCGACGCCGATATCCGGGCCCGGCTCCGCCCCGGCGATGCGGTTGCCTGGATGCGGGAGGCGGTTCTTGCTGCTCATGCGGGGCGGTTGCACACGCCGCCTCGGGTATCCACCGAGCTCGGTGGTGGGCGGCTGGTGTTCACGACCGGTGCGTTGGAAGGGGAGTGGTACGGCTACCGGTCGTATGACTCGTTTGACACCGATCCTGGGCAGCAGGTCGTCGTGCTGCACGACTGGGGTTCTGGTGAGGTGCGGGGGATTGCTGTAGGCAACGAACTGGGGCCGAGGCGGGTCGGCGCGATCGGAGGTGTAGCCTTCGACGCCCTCGCCGACCCGACTGCTACCACCCTCGCCTTGATAGGTACGGGCACCCAAGCCTTCACTCAGCTCTGGGCTATCGGGGCGGTGCGGCGGTTGTCGAGTGTTCGGGTTTTTGGTCGGGACCGGGAGCGGCGGATCGCCTTTGCTAGAAGGGCTTCTGGGGATCTTGGGTTGCCGGTGACTGCGGTCGAGTCGGCCCGTGATGCTGTTGAGGGGGCGGATGTCGTGGTGTTGGCGACCAACAGCCCGGTGCCGGTGATTGAGCCGGCTTGGGTGAAGGATGGGGCATTCGTGACGACGCTCGGGCCGAAGCAGGTTGGGCGGGCGGAGTTCGGGGCGGAGTTGGTTGATCGGGCCGACCTCGTCGTGACGGACTCGGTTGCGCAGACCGCGGCGTACGACCCGCCCTTCGTCCTGGCCGGCACTCCGCAGCAGGAGCGGCTGATGAGTCTCGGCGCCGCGATTGCAGACAACGTGACGGGGCGGACCGTGCTGTTCTGCTCGGTCGGGCTGGCCGGGACCGAGGCGTACCTGCTGGCGAAGCTGCTTTCGTGACGGGACGGACGCCGACCGTCAACGTTTCCGCGGACCGTTGCGCGGGGTGTCGGGCGAGCGCAGTCTGAGGGCGTCGGCCCGGTTCGGGGCCGGCCTGCAAGGGGGAGGGGCAATGAGTGTTCTGATGACCCTGCGGGTGACTGGGGACCCCACGGCGATCGAGAAGCTGGGCGCCGACAACGGTGCGCTCTTCGAAGGTGTGATTGCGGACGCATCCAGTCGCGGCCTGATCTCACATCACTTCTACGGCAGCGAGAACGAGCTTCTCGTCGTCGACGAGTGGCCCGACGAGGCGTCGTTCCAGGCGTTCTTCGCGAACTCCGGGCCGCAGATCGAGCAGATGATGGCGGCGGCCGGCGTGACGGCTCAGCCGGCGATCGAGTTCTGGCGGCACCTGGAGGTCGGCGACGACGTCGGCTGAGACCGCTGATAGACACACCTCATGGAGTTCAGTGAGGTTGTGCGGCGGCGGCGGATGGTTCGGAACTACGACGCTGAGCGGGCGGTTCCGGATGAGGTGCGGGAGCGGATTCTCGAGAACGGGCTTCGGGCGCCGTCGGGTGGGTTCAGTCAGGGGTGGGCGTTCCTGACGCTGGAGGGTGACGAGCGGGAGCGGTACTGGCGGATCGCGGCCGAGGATCCGGACGAGAAGTATGTGGAGTGGATCACAGGCCTGCGCCGGGCGCCGCTGCTCGTTCTCGCGTTCGCGCACAAGGACGCCTACCTCGATCGGTACACCGAGCCGGACAAGGGCTGGACCGATCGCGACGAGGGCCGCTGGACCGCGCCGTACTGGTACGTCGACACCGGGATGGCGGTGCTGCTGATGCTGCAGACGGTCGTCGACGAAGGCCTGGGAGCCTGCTTTTTCGGGCCTCCTGCGGACAAAGTGGGTCGACTGCTCAAGGAGTTCGGCGTACCCGAGGGGTTCGATCTGGTCGGGGTGCTGTCGGTCGGGTACCGGGCCCAGGACAAGCGCTCGCCGTCACTGAAACGGGGCCGCCGGACGACCGCCGAAGTGGTGCATCGCGGCCAGTGGGGCCATCACCTGGCGTGACGAGGCATGTCGGCCCCGTTACACCCATTTCCGACTCGCCGACCAGGGGATTGGCACTTCCGGCATATCTTCGTTATGGTCCCGTGATGTTGGCCGGGATCGGGGAAGATTCCGGGCAGTACATCCCCTCGGCGGGACACGAAGCTCCGGGCAGCCAGTCCGGCGTCGACGGTCGGTGCCTGTGCTGTCCCACCCCGTGCCCGGGTAGCCCTACCTGGGAGCGTTAGTGCGTAAGTCCATCATCGCGGCCGTCGGTGCGACCGCCGCGATTGCCGTCGCGGGCGGCTCTGCGGCGTATGCCGAGAAGAGCAAGACAGTCAGCCTCTCCGTCGACGGCCAGGTGCGGAAGGTTCACACCTTCGGCTCCACCGTGGCAGACGCCCTGAAGGCCGAGAAAGTTCAGATCGGTGCCCACGACGTGGTCGCGCCGGGTCCGGACTCCAAGCTCAAGGACGGCCAGGAGATCGCGGTCCAGTACGGTCGCGAGCTGACCGTCAACGCCGACGGCACCAAGAAGGCCTACTGGACCACCGCCGACAGCGTGAACGAAGCGCTCGCCGACCTCGGTCTGCGGTACGACGGGGCCCAGCTCTCCACCAGCCGTAGCGCGCCGCTCGGGCGCCAGGGGCTGGAGCTGGTCGTGAAGACCCCGAAGACCGTGCAGATCGTCCACCTGGGCAAGATCGCGACGATCAAGTCGCTGGCCGGTACGGTCGGCGAGGCCCTGACCGAGGCGAAGATCCGCTGGGACGCCGACGACCGGATCACTCCGGCCGCCGCCACCCCGCTGAAGCTCGGCGTCAACAAGGTCGGCTACGTGCAGGTCCTGCAGAAGCAGGTCAGCAAGACCGTGGCGGTTGCGCACGGCACCGATCAGACCAAGTCGGCGACGCTGGTCCAGGGCACCACGAAGACCACGGCCAAGGGCACCGACGGCTCCAAGTCCGTCACGTACCTGTACACCTACCTGGACGGCAAGCTGTCGACCACGAAGGTGGTCGCGACGAAGGTCGTCACCGCGCCGGTCGACGAGAAGGTCCTGGTCGGCACCAAGCCGAAGCCGGCCGAGCCGACGACCACGACCACGGACGAGAAGCCGACGCCGCCGACCAGCAGTGGTGGCGCGTGGGACCGGATCGCCGCGTGTGAGTCGGGCGGCAACTGGGCGGCCAACACCGGTAACGGGTACTACGGCGGTCTCCAGTTCGACCACGGCACCTGGGCGGCCTACGGCGGTACGGCGTACGCCAACAACGCCAACGGTGCCTCGAAGGCGCAGCAGATCGCGATCGCGGAGAAGGTCAAGGCCGACCGCGGTGGCTACGGCGCTTGGCCGGTGTGCGGCAAGAAGGCCTGAGCCTGACACACTGACAGGCGTGAGCTCGTCTGATTCATCCACTTCCGCCGGACCGAGGCTTCTCGGTCCGGCGGAAGTGCGTTCATTGGCCGCGTCGCTCGGCGTCCGTCCGACCAAGCAACGCGGCCAGAACTTCGTCATCGACCCGAACACGGTCCGCCGGATCGTGCGCGCGGCCGACCTGTCCGCCGGTGAGACGGTGCTGGAGGTCGGCCCCGGGCTCGGCTCACTGACCCTGGCGCTGCTCGCCGAGGGTCACCCGGTCACCGCCGTCGAGATCGACCCGCTGCTGGCGCAGGCGCTCCCGTCCACGATCGCGACGTACGCGCCGGAGCAGGCATCCGCGCTGACCGTGGTCGAGGCCGACGCGATGGACGTGACTCCGGCAGAGATCGGTACGCCGACCGCCTGCGTGGCGAACCTGCCGTACAACGTCGCCGTACCCGTCCTCCTCCACCTGCTCCGCGTGTCCGACTCGCTACGCCACGGGCTCGTGATGGTGCAGTCCGAGGTCGCGGACCGTCTGGCCGCCCCGCCCGGCTCGCGCACGTACGGCGTACCGTCCGCCAAGGCCGCCTGGTACGCCGATGTGCGGCGCGCCGGGCCGATCGGACGGAATGTCTTCTGGCCCGCGCCCAACGTGGACTCGGGCCTGGTTGCGTTCGAACGCCGCGATCCGCCGGAGACGCCGGCGACCCGCGAGGAGGTGTTCGCGGTGATCGAGGCGGCGTTCTCGCAACGACGCAAGACGATCCGCTCCGCACTGGCCCGCTGGATGCCCGACCGCGCGCGCCTGGACGAGGTGTTCGCGGCAACGGGGATCGACCCACAACTACGCGGCGAGATGCTCGGGATCACAGACTTCGCCGCTCTCGCGGGTGCAGCTCGGACTACCTGATGCCCTAGCCTGTGCGACGTGCCACCTTCTGTTGAGGTCACGGTGCGGGCACCGGCCAAGATCAACCTCGGTCTGTCCGTCGGTCCGCCGCGCCCGGACGGGTTCCACCCCGTCGCCACGGTGTACCAGGCCGTTGCCCTGTACGACGACGTCACCGCGCAGCTGCGTGACGACGACGGCGAGGTGTCGGTCGAGATCGTGGGGGACTTCGCGGACGACGTACCGACCGACGAGACGAACCTCGCGGTGAAGGCGGCCCGGCTGCTGCAGGCGGAGTACGACGTCGACGAGGGTGTCGACCTGACCATCCGCAAGACGATCCCGGTGGCCGGTGGGATGGCCGGGGGATCGACTGACGCGGCAGCGACCTTGGTGGCGTGCAACCGGCTGTGGGGCCTGCAGCTCACGCAGACCGAGCTGCAGCATCACGCGGCGGAGCTCGGCAGTGACGTCCCGTTCTGCCTGGTCGGGCACACCGCGCTCGGCCAGGGCCGCGGCGAGCAGGTCACCGAGGTGATGTCCCGCGGCACGTTCCACTGGGTGTTCGCGATCGCCGACGGCGGCCTGTCCACCCCCGAGGTGTACGGCGAACTGGACCGCCTGCGGCCGCTGCGCCGGGTCGAGGCGCCGCAGGTCCGTCCCGAACTGCTCTCGGCGCTGCTCTCCGGCCAGCCCGGCGCGCTCGCCGTTGCTCTCAGCAACGACCTCCAGGCGGCCGCCCTGTCGCTGCGCCCGGAGTTGGGCGACACACTCCAGTTCGGCCTCGACCAGGGCGCCCTGGCCGCCCAGATCTCCGGCTCCGGCCCCACCTGCCTCTTCCTCGCCGCCGACAGCCGCAGCGCAGTAGACCTCGCCGTAGAACTCGCCGAATCCGGCCTCTGCCGAATGGTCCGCCAAGCCGAAGGCCCGGTCCCCGGCGCCCGAATCCTCCCCGCCATCGTCAGTCACTAGTACACTTAGCCAAGTGGACTAAGGAGGGATGATGGGCGAGCCGGCTCCGCAGTACAACATTCATGAAGCCAAGACGCAGCTCTCTCGGATCATCGAGCGGGTAGAGCACGGCGAGGAAGTCATCATCAGCCGCGCCGGGCACCCTGTTGCAAAGGTGGTTCCGCTGCCTACTGCCCGTCGTCGCAGCGGATGGGGTTCGCTGGCCGGTCAGATCAGCTTGGCCGACGACTGGGACTCGGCTGAGACGAACGCGGAGATCGCGGACGACTTCGGCATTCCCTCGTGACCGAACTGTCGGGGACAGCGCGTCTTCTGCTCGACACGCATGTGCTGATCTGGTGGCTGCAGGCCAGTCCTGAGCTCTCGGACGATCTCAGGAACCGGATCGACACAGAGCTCGATGTCTACGTCAGCGCTGCGTCTGTCTGGGAACTCTCGATCAAGCAGGCTGCCGGCAAGATCAAACTTCCGGACGACCTGCGGGAATGGATCGAGCGTGGTGGTCTCAGCGAGTTGCCGATCTCGATGGCTCACGCCGACGTCGCCGGACGGTTGCCGCCGATCCATCGGGATCCCTTCGATCGAATGCTGGTGGCGCAGGCTCTCGTCGAGAGATTGACGTTGGTGACTCGCGACGGGCTCATCCAGCGGTACGACGTACCGATCCTCGAAGCCTGAAAATCGTTCGTCCGCGGCCTTGTTGTGGTGTTACGGTCGAATGCCCATCAGTAAGAGACAGGAGACCGGGATGCGCCGCGTTGTGATCGACCTCATTGGTTCTGATCGCATCGACGCATTCGCGAGGACTCTTGAACTCTCTGACGATGGGCATTGTGGCGCATGTCGACGCCGGTAAGACCAGCCTGACCGAGCGGCTGCTGTACGCCGCCGGGGTTATCGACCGGGTCGGACGGGTCGACGACGGGAACACCCAGACCGACTCGATGGAACTCGAGCGCAAGCGCGGGATCACGATCCGTTCGGCGGTCGTGTCGTTCGCGCTGGGCGACCTGCCGGTGAACCTGATCGACACGCCCGGACACTCGGACTTCATCGCCGAGGTCGAGCGGGCGCTGTCCGTGCTGGACGGCGCGGTGCTGGTGATCTCCGCGGTCGAGGGCGTGCAGCCGCAGACCCGGTTGCTCATGCGCACCCTCGACCGGTTGCGCATCCCGACCCTGCTGTTCGTGAACAAGATCGACCGCGTCGGCGCGCGGTACGACGATCTGCTGGCGGACATCAAGCGCTTGCTGACGCCGTCCGCCGTACCGATGGTCGGTGTCACGGATCTCGGAACACGATCCGCGGGCCTGGTGCCGCAGGACACCGAGCCGCTCGCGGAGATGCTTGCCGAGCGCAACGACGAGTTCCTCGAGGGGTACTTGTCCGGCGCTCCGCTCGATGTCGCCGGCGAGCTACGGCGGCAGGTGGCGACTGCGCAGGTGCATCCCGTGTACTTCGGGTCGGCCATGACCGGGGTTGGGGTGGCGGAGCTGATCGAGGGCATCCGTTCGTGGTTGCCCAGAGCAACTCCAGCATCAGAAGATCCCTTGCAGGCAAGGGTTTTCAAGGTCGATCGCGGCGCGGCCGGGCAGAAGATCGCGCTGGCCCGGATGTTCGCGGGCACGCTGACGTCGCGCTCGTACGTCGACGTACATCCGGTGGACGGACCGGAGTACCAGGCTCGTCCGAGCGCGATCGAGGTCTCGGGTCATCCGGTCGATCGGGCCGAGGCCGGCCAGATCGTGGCGCTGCGCGGGTTGAAGAGCATCCGGATCGGCGATCAGCTCGGTGTCCGCACCAAGCAGGTCGGGCGGTTGTTCGCACCGCCGACGCTGGAGACCGTGGTGAGTGCGCGCGACCGGGTCAAGCTGTTCCAGGCGTTGACACAGCTCGCCGAGCAGGACCCGCTGATCCGGGTGCGCAAGGCCGACGAGATCACCGTCAGCCTGTACGGCGAGGTGCAGAAGGAGGTGATCGCGTCCCTGCTCGCAACGGAGTACGGCGTCGACGTCACCTTCAGCCAGACGACGCCGATCCACGTCGAACGCCTTGACGGGACAGGCGAGGCGGTCCGTGAGATCACCGCGCCGGAGAACCTGTGGGCGGCCGGTGTCGGGTTCCGCGTCTCACCCGTTGCCGAGGGCATCGAGTACAACCTGATCGTCGAGCTCGGCGGGCTGCCCCGCGCGTTCCACACCGCGATCGAGGAGACGGTCCGCCTGACCCTCCACCAGGGCCTCTTCGGCTGGGAGATCCCGAACATCCGGGTCGATCTCACCCACACGGCCTACTCCAGCGTCGCGACCGTCGCCGCCGACTTCCGCCGTCTTGTCCCGCTGGTCCTCATGCAGGCCATCGCCGAGGCCGGTACGACGGTCCTCGAGCCGGTCAACCAGTTCGAGCTGGACGCCCCGGCCGACACGGTCTCGCGCGTCCTCGCCCACATCGCCGAACACCGCGGCGTCGTCTCCCAGACCACCCTCACCGAGACCCAGGCCCACCTGGAAGGCACGATCCCCGCCGCCACGACGCACTCCTTCGAGACCTTCCTCCCCACGCTGACCCACGGCGAAGGTCTCCTGGCCACCACCTTCCACACCTACCAACCGGTCCCCGGCCCGGCACCCATCCGCTCACGCACAGACGGCAACCCGCTCAACGAGAAGCAGTACCTGCTGAACCTCAATCGAAGCTCTTGAGGATCGTGTGGATCTCGGCGACGGTCTGCGCGCGGTCGGGCCAGTGGGCGGTGATGCAGAGGAGCTCACGCAGATGGAGGAGCGGCATGCGCTCACGCCAGCCGTCGGCCAACGGGTGCAGCTCCTCGTACGCCGAGAAGAACTGGTCGGACAGGTTGCCGTAGATGAGCAGCGTGGCCAGATCGGCTTCGGGCCAGCCGTAGTTGACGGCGGGATCGATCATGCCCGGCTCGCCGTCGGGGCCGGGGAGGAGATTGCCGTGCCACAGGTCGCCGTGCAACAAAGACGGAAGCTGGGCCGGGACCAGGTCCGGCAGACGTAGAGCGATGCGTTCCAACCGGCGGCGGTCGGCCTCCGGAAGTTGCGAGAAGCAGTTCGGCTCCTCCAGATAGCGGAGCAGCCGCTGCTCGGCGAAGAACGCGTGCCCGTCGGTCGTCCACGGGTTCCGCTGCGGAAGCGTGCCCAGGTAGTTGTCCTGGTGGTAGCCGAACTTGTCGGCCGTCTGCTGATGCTGCAGCGCCAACGCCCGCCCCGCGTCCTCCCAGTACGTCGGCGACGCTTCCGCCGTACCGAGGTCCGCCAGCACGATGAACGACGACGTGACCCGAAGCACCTCAGGTACGGCGAACCCGCCCGGGACCCGCAGCGCGTCGAGGCCGTCGGCTTCGAGCGGATACAGGTCGGACGGCAGATTCTCCTGGGTCTTCACGACCGCGGTCCGGCCCAGCGACGTACGCACGCGGTAGGTCTTGCTGGCGTACCCGCCCTCCAGCGGATCGGCGGCGATCGGGTCGCCCAGGGACAGGCCGTCGAGCCAGGCAGCATTCAGCACCTGGACGATCCTGGCACGTGCGGAGCGGTCGGATACCCTGGGGCCCGTTATGGCGGCACCTAACTTGGTCAATATGGAAGCTGTTTCCAAAGGCTTCGGCACCCGGACGTTGCTCGACTCGGTCACCCTCGGGATCGGGCGCGGTGAACGGGCCGGCGTGGTCGGACGGAACGGCGACGGCAAATCGACGCTTCTACAGGTCCTGGCGAGGCGTGAGGAGCCCGACAGCGGCCGGATCACACACAACCGCGACCTGCGGCTCGGGTATCTCGGGCAGAGCGACGACCTCGACCCCGGGCAGACCGTGCTGCACGCAGTGCTCGGCGATGTCGAGACCTACACCTGGGCTGCCGATCCGCGGACACGCTCGGTGATGGAGCACTTGCTCGGCGAGATAGACCACCAGGCGCTCGTCGGCAGCCTGAGCGGTGGCGAACGCCGCCGGGCGTCGCTCGCCAGGCTGTTGCTGACCGAGGTCGACCTGCTCGTCCTCGACGAGCCCACCAACCACCTCGACATCGAGGCCGTCAGCTGGCTCGCCGAGCACGTCGTCGACCGCGCCGGCGCCCTCATCGTCATCACCCACGACCGCTGGTTCCTGGACGCGGTCTGCACGGTCACCTGGGAGGTGCAGGGCGGCCACGTCTCGTCGTACGACGGTGGCTACGCCGCCTACGTCCTCGCGAAGGCCGAGCGGTCCCGGAGCGCGCAGGTCACCGAGACCAAGCGGCAGAACCTCCTGAAGAAGGAGCTCGCCTGGCTGCGCCGTGGTGCGCCGGCGCGATCGACCAAGCCGAAGTTCCGGATCGAGGCGGCCAACGCCCTGATCGAGAACGAGCCGCCGCCGCGCGACAAGCTCGCGCTGTCGCAGCTGGCGACGGCGAGGCTCGGCAAGGACGTGTTCGACGTGGAGGACGTCAGCCTGAGCTTCGGTGACCGGGTGATGCTCAACCACGTCACGTTCCGCCTCGGCCCGGCGGACCGGATCGGGCTGCTCGGCCCGAACGGCGCGGGCAAGACGACGTTCCTCAAGGTCCTGACCGGGCAGCTCGCCCCGGACCGCGGCGTGGTGAAGCAGGGCAAGACGGTCCGCGTCGCGAACCTGTCCCAGACCCTCGACGAGGTCGACGGTGCGTCAACAGTGCTCGAGCACATCACCGCAATCCGCCGTACGGCGGCGCTTGCGGGGCGAGGTGGTGAGCTAACGTCGTCGCAGCTGCTGGAGCGGTTCGGGTTCACCGGGGACAAGTTGACGACGCGGATCTCGGACCTGTCGGGTGGCGAGCGGCGCCGACTGCAGCTGCTGCGGATTCTGCTCGACGAGCCGAACGTGCTGATCCTCGACGAGCCGACCAACGACCTGGACGTCGAGACGCTCACCGTGCTGGAGGACTTCCTCGACAGCTGGCCCGGCGTCGTCGTCACGGTCACCCACGACCGGTACTTCCTCGAGCGCGTGAGCGACATGGTTTACGCGATCATGGGTGACGGCCAGGTGCGGCATCTGCCGCGCGGTGTCGATCAGTATCTCGACGAACTCGAGGCCGGAATTCCGCGGCGGGCGCCGTCAAATGCGTTGACACCGGCGCCGGAGATGTCCAGCAATTTGTCGGTCGACCCGGCGGCGTCGCGGGCGGCGAAGAAAGAGCTGAACCGGATCGAGCGGCAGCTGGCCAAACTCACCGAGACCGAGGCGAAGCTGCACGACCAGCTGGCCGCGAGCGCCAGCGACTACGAGCGGCTGGCCGGGCTGGACACCGAGCTCCGCAAGCTGGCCGACGAGCGGGCCGAGCTCGAGACGGCATGGTTCGAAGCCGCCGAGCTGGCCGAGTAGAAACGCTTGATTGAGCGCGGCGCCCCTCCGATCCCCTGTGATTCGGAGGGGGCGCCGAACTCTGGGTGAGCGGGCCCCGTGCCGGCCGGCGTTGTTCGGGCCCCGAGCCCCGGACACCGCGCGGCCACTTTCGGCGGACCACCTCTTGCCGCCGAAGTCACCGTGATCTGACAGTTTGTGGTCGGTCAACCACCGACGGTGATGACCCTAGTGCGGGGTCTCACCCAGTGTCGATAGTCGACGGCTACAACAGCCTCTCGATCTCGTTGCAACTAGCAACGATCGGAACCGGGCGGAAGTGACGGGTCGTCTTTTCGGATTATTCCGGCAGAATTCCACGGCGCGTTTGTCCGGATATTGTTAGTGCTTTTCCAGATCGAACGGGCGGACCAGCTCGCGCAGTACGCGGGCGATCTTCTGCTGGTCGCGCTCGCTGAGCGATCCCAGCAGCGCGCGCTCGTGGGTGAGCAGGTCGGCCATCGCGGCATCGACCGCGTCGCGGCCGGCTGTGGTCAGCTGGACGAGGACCCCGCGGCGGTCCGACGGATCCGGCAGCCGCTCGACCAGGCCGCGCGCGGCGAGCCGGTCGACCCGGTTCGTCATCGTGCCGGAGGTGACCAGGGTTTCCTTCAGCAGTTTGCCGGGGGAGAGCTGGTACGGCGCACCCGCGCGCCGGAGCGCCGCGAGTACGTCGAACTCCCACGACTCCAGGCCGTGGGTGTCGAACGCTTGACTGCGGGCGCGATCCAGGTGCCGCGCGAGCCGGCTGACCCGGGACAGCACCTCCATCGGCGCCACGTCGAGGTCGGGGCGCTCACGGCGCCAGGCCTCGATCAGCCGATCGACCTCGTCCTCCATGGTTCGAGACTACCCATCAAGACTCTTGACATCAAGACAAGTCGCAGGTCTAGAGTATCTCGATGTCAAGATAAATCGTGGAGAGAGGTGCAGACCGATGCGTGCGTCACCGGTGTGGAGTCCAGTGCAGTACGGCACGTACGCCGACGAGCGGGCCCGCCCGTTCCGGGACCTGGTCGAGCGGGTGCAGGCGACCGACGTACGGACCGTCGTCGATCTCGGCTGCGGTCCGGGCGCGCTGACCGCGACGCTGCGCCAGGTCTGGCCGGAGGCCGTGATCCGTGGGATCGACAGCTCACCGCAGATGCTCGAGGCCGCGGCGGAGTACGCCGACGACCATCTCGGCTTCGAGTTGGGCGATGTTCGCGAGTGGGCCGCCGAGCCGGGATCGCTCGACGTGATCGTTACGAACGCGACGCTGCAGTGGATCCCCGAGCAGGTCGACCTGCTGCCCGGGTTCGTGCGGGCGTTGCGGCCGGGTGGGTGGCTGGCGATCCAGATCCCGGGCAACGGGAACGCGCCGTCGCACGCGATCCTGCGGGAGCTCGCCGAGACCGAGCCGTACGCCGAGTTCGCGAAGGACGCGTCGCTGCGGCCGGACGTGCCCGGTCCGGCGGAGTACGTCGATGTGCTCAGCGCGGAGGGTTGCGTGGTGGACGCGTGGGAGACGACGTACTTCCACGTGCTCGCGGGCGACAACGCCGTACTGGAATGGGTGAAGGGGACCGGTGCGCGGCCGGTGCTGCAGTCGTTGCCGGATGAGCTGCGCAAGCAGTTCGAGGCGGAGTACGGCGCTCGGCTGGCGGAGGCGTATCCGCAGAAGTCGTACGGGACGTTGTTGCCGTTCCGCCGCATCTTCGCAGTGGCACGCAAGGAGGGATGAGCATGCGGCTCGATCATGTGCAGGTGTCGTGCCCGGCCGGCGGCGAGGACGTGGCGCGGGCGTTCTACGCCGAGGCGCTCGGGATGACCGAGGTCGAGAAGCCGGAGCTGCTCAAGTCGCGCGGCGGTTGCTGGTTCAAGGCCGGTGACGCGGAGATCCATGTCGGCGTGGAGGCGGGGTTCACTCCGGCGAAGAAGGCGCATCCGGCGTTGGCCGTCGACGACCTGGACGGGCTGGCCTTGCGATTGGCTGGTCTGGGATACCCGGTCACGTGGGACAACGAGACGATCCCCGGCCGCCGGCGGTTCCACACCGCCGACGGACATGGGAATCGGATAGAGATCGTGTGACGAGCGGCTCGCCCGGCCCCCTCAAGCCGGGCGAGCCGCTGGCTCATTCGGTCGCGAGCGCACCGGCCGGTGCGACCTTGGCCGCCCGGCGGGCGGGCAGGACGGAGGCGAGCAGACCGGCGATCGCGGCGACGGCGGCGATGATGATCAGCAGCTTCCCCGGTACGGCGTACTCGACGCCGCCGTCGACCGTCTGGCCGCCCATCAGCGCGCTCGTCCCGGTCCAGCCGTAGACCAGGCCGAGCACGATCCCGAGACCGGCCGCGACCAGTGCCATCAGCAACGATTCGACCGCGAGCATCCGGCGCAGCTGGCGGCGGGAGAGACCCATCGCGCGGAGCAGTGCGTTCTCTCGTGTCCGTTCGAGGACCGACAGGCTGAGCGTGTTGCCCACGCCGACCAGCGCGATCAGCACCGAGACCCCGAGGAGACCCACGCCGACGATCAGCAGTACGTCGAAGATCTTCGTGTAGCTGGTCCGCTCGGCCAGCCCGCCGGTGACGGACAGGTCCTTCACGGTCGGGATCGACTGCTCCACGGCGTCGATCACGTCCGAGCCGTCCGCCTTCGGATCCGACGCGAGCCAGAACCCGGTCACCGGCGCGGTCGGCGCCAGCTTGGCGAGATCGGACGAGCTGACTGTGATCGGATCGAGCCCGGTCGCCTGCTGCGCGGTGACGGTCAGCTTGTGCTGCCCGGACACGATCGTCAGCGGCGATCCGTTCTCGAGCTTCAGCATGATCATCGTTGACCGGTCCATCAACGCCGTACCCGGCTTGAGTTGGCCGGCCGCCTCCGGGTTGTGGATGACCGGCCCGGCCTTGGTCGGGTCGATGCCCGTGACCTGGACCTCCTGGCCGCCGGACTTCACCGTCACCTGGCTGATCGGGACGACTTGCGTGATGCCCTTGATGTCGCGGAGCTGCTGCTCGGCGTTGGCCGGCATCTTCTCCTTGTACGTCGTCACCATCAGGTCGACCGGGTACTGCCCGTCCATCGACACGTCGAACGTCTTGCGTACCGAGGCGATTCCGACGCAGGTGAGGCTGATCAGCGTGACTCCGATGAGCAGCGCGGACGTGGTGGCCGCTGTGCGCTTCGGGTTCCGGACCGCGTTCGCGACGGCGATCCGGGCGGGTACGCCGCCACCCTTCGCGGGCAGTGCGCCGATCACCCGGATCAACGCGGGCACGAGCAGCGAACCGACCGCGAGGATGCCGAGGAACGAGATCGCACCTCCCGCGACCCCGACCAGGACCTGGTGCGACGCCGCGCCGGCCGCCAGCAGCAGGCCGCCACCGACGAGGAGCAGGAAGCCCAGGATCAAACGCAGTACGCCGGCCTTGGACGCGGCCGCGGGCGCAGCCTCGGGACGCAGTGCGGCGAGCGGGGCCACCTTGGTCGCGCGCCGGGCAGGTACGACAGCGGCGAGCAGCGTCGCCACGGTGCCGAGCAGCAGCGGCAGGAACACCGACGACAGATCCAGGTGCAGCGGCACCGGCGGGATGCCCCAGTCGAACTCGCGGGAGAGCGCCAGCCCGACCGCGGACAGCGCGACGCCGAAGACGACACCGATCGTGGACGCGATCACGCCGACCACGCTCGCCTCGGCGATCACCGAGGAGAACACCTGCCGCCGGGACGCGCCGACGCAGCGCAGCAGCGCCATCTCGCGGGTGCGTTGCGCGATGACGATCGTGAACGTGTTGCCGATCACCAGACAGGCGACGAAGAGCGCGATGACGGCGAACATCCCGAACACACCGCCTAGTACGTCGATGCCGTTGGTGTAGCTCTTCACCTCGTGGGCGATGAACGCCGTACCGGTGAAGGTCGTCAAACCCTTGGAAACAACGGCCCCCGCGGCGTCGGCCGCCTGCTGCTGCGTGACGCCGGGCTTGGCGGCGATCCCGATGCCTTGGACGAAGGCACCCGGTTCGAAGATCTTGACCGCGGCGGGAGTCGCGACCGCGGATCCCGTACCGACGACCTTCGAGTCGTCGAGCAGTCCGACGACGGTGACGGTCCACGACTTGTCGTCGTACGAGCTGAGTCGCAGGGTCTGGCCGACGGCGACCTTGTGCTTGGCCGCGGCGCGGGCCGGCAGCGCGATCTCGTTCGTTGTGGTGGGCAACCGTCCGGACGAGGTGCCGGGACCGGCGATGCGGGTGGTGTCGTAGAGCGCGTCGATCGGGAGCGTGGTCGGCCGGACCAGGTCCGGGTACGACACCTGTAGGTACGCCGTGGTCAGCGTGACGACCGATGCGGCCTGCGGCAGCTTCTGCACGTTGGCGATGTCGGCGGGAGAGATCGTCGACTGGTCCGGGTAGACGACGGCGTCGACGCCCTTGTACTGCGCGCCGATCGTCTCGTCGACGCCGTGCGACGCGGACGAGTGCACGATCATCGCCAGCGACCCGAAACCGACCCCGAGCAAGATCGCCAGACAGGCGGCGACCAGGCGGCCCACGTGGGCGCGCAGCGAGGAGAGGATGGAACGGCGCACGTCAGGCTCCCAGCTGGCGCAGGGCGTCGAGGACGCTCTCCGGGGTCGGCTGCCGCAGCTCGCCCGCAAGCTTGCCGTCGGCAAGCATCACGACACGGTCGGCGTACGACGCGGCCAGCGGGTCGTGGGTGACCATCACCACGGTCTGGCCGAACTCGCGCACCGAGCGGCGCAGGAAGCCGAGCACCTCGGCGCCGGACCGCGAGTCCAGGTTCCCGGTCGGCTCGTCGGCGAACACGACCTCCGGCCGCCCGACCAGGGCCCGCGCGACCGCGACCCGCTGCTGCTGACCGCCGGACAGCTCCGACGGCCGGTGCGTGAGCCGGTCAGCGAGGCCGAGTACGTCGATCAGCGTGTCGAGCCACTGCTGGTCGGGCTTGCGGTTGCCGAGCTCGAGCGGCAGCAGGATGTTGTCCTTCGCGGTCAGCATCGGCAGCAGGTTGAACGACTGGAAGACGAACCCGACCCGGTCCCGCCGGATCTTGGTCAGCTCGGAGTCGGGCAGCCGGGTCAGCTCGGTCTCGCCGAGCAGGACCTGACCGCCGGTCGGGGTGTCCAGACCGGCCAGGCAGTGCATCAGCGTCGACTTGCCGGACCCCGACGGTCCCATGATCGCGGTGAACTGGCCGACGCCGAAGTCGACCGAGACGCCGTCGAGCGCGGCGACCGCGGTGTCGCCCTGTCCGTACACCTTGCGCAGCTCGTGCGCCCGGATCGCGGTCCGCGGTTCCCCGTCCTGCGGCAACCGCCCGGCCGCAAGCTCTCCGGTCTGCAAGCTCATGTCACTCCTTGGTTCTTGAGGTTTCACCAAGAAGTTAGTGATCGCCGCGCCCGGTTACGTCGGACCGCAGTGGGGACTACGGGTCCTACCTGGGTATTACTTGGTCGGCCTGACCAGGCCCGTTTCGTACCCCAGGACGACGAGGGCGACCCGGTCGCGGAGGCCGGTCTTGGCCAGGATGCGGCCGATATGCGTCTTCACCGTTGCCTCGGACAACGTGAAGAGCCTGGCGATCTCGGTGTTCGACAGGCCGCGGGCCACCTCGACCAGGACCTCCCGTTCGCGGGCGGTCAGCTCGGCCAGATCAGGGCGCTCGGTCTCGGTGTCGGGCAGCGCGCCGGCGAAATGCTCGAGCAGGCGTTTCGTCGTACTGGGGGAGACCACGGCGTCGCCGGAGTGGACCTGGCGGATCGCGGACAGCAGGTCGGCCGGCGGGGTGTTTTTGAGCAGGAAGCCGGCCGCGCCGGCCTTGATCGCCGCGAACGCGTACTCGTCCAGGTCGAACGTGGTCAGCACGATCACCTTCGGTGCTTCCGGCAACGACTGCAGCCGGCGGGTCGCCTCGACGCCGTCCAGCCGCGGCATCCGGACATCCATCAGTACGACGTCGCAGGCGGTCACCTGGATCTTCTCGACCGCTTCACCGCCGTCGCCGGCCTGTCCGACCACCCGCATATCGGCCTGGGAGTCGACCAGCATCGTGAATCCCGCTCTGACCAGCTCCTGATCGTCCACGAGGAACACGCGGATGACGTCGTCCATCACTCTCCAGTCGGCAGGTTGTACGGCAGCTTGGCGATCACCTCGTAACCGCCGCCCGCCTTCGGTCCGGCGCTCACCGTACCGCCCGAGACCGAGGCGCGTTGCCGCATCCCGACCAGACCATGACCCGGATCCGAGCTCGGCGCGACGCCGGCACCGCGGCCGTCATCGGTGACCACCACGGTCAGCATCTCGCGCCCGAAGTCCAACTTCACGCAGGTGCGGGCTCCTGGTCCGGCGTGTTTCAGGGTGTTGGTCAGACCTTCCTGCACGATCCGGTACGCCGTGAGCCCGAGCAGCGCGGGCAGATCGCGAGGCTGGCCGGTCACGTCGTACGTGACGTTGAGGCCGGCCTCGCGGACGTTGTCGATCAACTCGGGCAGGCTGGAGACACCCGGTTGTGGACGCGGCTGGTTCGGGTCGAGCTCGTTCGGCTCGTCCTGTTTGAGCAGGCCGAGCATCTTGCGCATCTCGGTCAGGCTCGCGCGGCCGGTGTCGCCGATGGTGGCGAGTGCCTTCTTCGCGGCCGCGGGCGACTGGTCGGCGGCGTACAGCCCGCCATCGGCCTGGACGATCATGATCGACAGGCCGTGCGCGACCACGTCGTGGATCTCGCGGGCGATCCGGGTCCGTTCGTTGCTCACGGCCAGCTTGTTCTCCCGGTCGCGGTCCCGTTCGAGCTGGGCGGCGCGCTCCTCGAGCTGGGCGACGTACAGACCGCGGGTGCGGCGGCGCTCGCCGAACGCCCAGACGCCGAAGACGAGCGCGCCGAGCGCGACCATCATCGTGACCTGCTGTTTCCAGTCCGCGTTCGACCAGTAGCGCGAGACGGCCATCAGCACGCCGAGCCCGCCGATACCGAGGGCGATCCGGCTCAGGCGGGTGTCGCCGTACACGGAGATGGCATAGAGCGCGACGAGCAGGCCGATGTTGCCGGGCTGCAGGTCGACGCCGATCAGCCATTGCAGGGCGGCGACCGAGCAGACGGCGAAGAAGACCAGTTCAGGATGGGTACGGCGCCAGATCAGCGGGACCAGCATGCCGAACGCGAGGATGCCGCCGAAGTGCGCCTGCGCGAGCGACAGGAATCCGGCGGTCACGCACAGCGCACCGGCCAGCAGCAGGTCGAAGGCCCTGCTCCGGGCAGGCAGCGGCCGGGCGGTCAGTATCCCCGTCATGTTCGCCAGGGTACGGGGCCGATTGTGCGCCGGGGTCAGCCTCCGGGCGGATGTCGGCGTACGACCGCGGTCTTGTTACTTGTGCGGGCGGGTCGAGAGCGTGGGCTTGGGCTCGAGGCCGGACAGGCCGTTCCAGGCGAGGTTGACCAGGTGCGCGGCGACGTCCGGCTTCTTCGGTTTGCGGGCGTCCAGCCACCACTGGCCGGTGAGCGCGACCATGCCGACCAGCATCTGGGCGTACATCGGCGCGTTCTTCGGGTCGAGGCCGCGGCGCTTGAACTCCTCCGCGAGGATGTGCTCGACCCGGGTCGCGACGTCGCTGAGGATCGAGATGAAGGAGCCCGTCGACGATCCGACCGGCGAGTCCCGGACCAGGATCCGGAAGCCGTCGGCGTTCTTCTCGATGTAGTCGAGCAGGGCGAGCGCGGCCTGCTCGACGAGTTCGTGCGCGCGGCCGGCCGTGAGTGCGCCGGTGACGCCGTCGAGCAACGCGCGGACCTCGCGGTCGACGACAACGGCGTACAGGCCTTCCTTGCCGCCGAAGTGTTCGTAGACGACCGGTTTCGAGACCTCGGCGCGGTGTGCGATCTCCTCGACCGAGGTGGCCTCGTACCCCTTCTGGGCGAACAGGCCGCGGGCAATCGTGATGAGTTGTTCGCGACGTTCGGCACTGGTCATCCGGATCCGGCCGGACCGCCGCGGTTTGGGTTCCGTCACGTCGTGATCACGTCAGCATCATGCCGCACTTCGGGTGTTGCCGGTGGGAGGTTTTCAGGCAGCCTTGAGAGTACGGGTCGAAGAGTCCACACGCCGGGCCTCCAGCCGCTCTTTGACCGGCCAGCGGACGTCGGTGACCCAGCCGCGCTTCTCGAAGAACCAGATGCAGCGGGCCGACGTGTCGAGCTGACCCTTGAGTACGCCGTGCCGCGCGCAGGTCGGGTCGGAGTGGTGCAGGTTGTGCCACGACTCGCCCTGGCTCAAGATCGCCAGCCACCACACGTTGCCGGACTTGTCCCGGCTCTTGAACGGCCGGTCGCCGATCGTGTGGCAGATCGAGTTGATCGACCAGGTGACGTGGTGGAGCAGCGCGATCCGGACCAGGCTGGCCCAGAAGAACGCGGTCAGCGCGCCGGTGAACGACCAGGACCAGAGGCCGCCGATGATCGCCGGCAGCAGGACGCTGGTCGCGACCAGGAGCGGGAACAGCCGGGACACGCGGACGATGTCCTTGTCCTTCAGCAGGTCCGGCGCGTACTGGCGCTGCGGGGTCTGCTCGGTGTCGAACAGCCAGCCCACGTGCGCGTAGATGAACCCCTTGGTCAGCGCGCCGAGCGTCTCGCCGTACCGCCAGGGGCTGTGCGGGTCACCCTCGCGGTCGGAGAACTTGTGGTGCTTGCGGTGATCGGCCACCCAGCGGATCACCGGCCCCTCGATCGCCAGCGAGCCGGCGATGGCCAGCGCGTACTTCATCGGCCGGTTCGGCTTGAACGACTTGTGCGTGAACAGCCGGTGGAAACCGATCGAGATCCCGTGCCCCGCGATCGTGTAGAACACGACCGCCAGGACCACGTCGTGCCAGCCGAGGAAACCGCCCCACGCGATCGGCACCGCCGCCAGCACTGCCAGGAACGGGATGCCGATGAACAACGCCAGCGCCACCTGCTCCCAGGCCTTCTTCTGCTCGCCGCCGAGCGTCCCGGTGTTCACGTCCTCGACGACGGGCGCGGTACGGGTGGGCGCGTCCGGCGTGGCAACGGGTGGGGTCATAGCTGCTTCATCCCTCGGGTCGGGGGTCCTTACCTACGCAACCGTAACCTACGGCACCGTAGGTAAGGAACCCCTCAGCGTGTCATCCACCCCACTCATGGCAAACTGTCCCGGCAACCACGATCCCCCGTGGGGTAATCGGCAGCCCGCGAGACTTTGAATCTCGAAGACCAGGATCGAAACCTGGCGGGGGAGCTCTCTTCACGTACTGCGTGCGCCGCAGACGTGGATCCGGTGGGGTGCGTGCCCCACGCGGTGCTACGTGCGACTCCTTCGTCGCCGTGCTGCGCGCCGCTCCCGCCCGCCCGGCGCTTGGCGCGCCATGTTGGCGCTCATCGCGCGTGAGTGCGGCGTGGCGGGTCCTGCTGCTGGTGGGTTGAGGTGGACCTGGTGGGGTCTGCCCCACGCGGTGCTACGCGCGGCTCCTTCGTCGCCGTGCTGCGCGCCGCTCCCACCCGCCCGGCGCTTGGCGCGCCATGTTGGCGCTCATCGCGCGTGACTACGGCGTACTGGGTTTCCGCGGGTGGTGGAGGTGGTTGGGGTGTGCCCCGCGCGGTGCTGTGCGCAACCCGCCGGTTCGACCTCTCTAATCGAGGATCCGCGACGATGTGCGGCCGATACGTGCCGACGGGAAGACACGATGGGCGAGGTACGCGCAAGCAGTAGTGGACGTCGCCCGGCTCGGATGCCCATGAGGACCGCGACATCCGGGCGACGCTTGCCCGCACTGGCCCGTCTCGAACGGGCAGCTCCCCTCCACAACGGGCACAGAAGCCGGGCTTGGCTACTTCTGTACCGAGGCAGCGGCCTAGGCCAGCGGTTCCACTACCTCCGCTGACCGCTACATCTTGAGGACGCCTGGAGGTGCCGTCAACAGCGTTCCTCCGACTACCTCCACTGCGCGTGCTTGCTAACGGACTTGCTCACAAACGGGGGTGAACGGGCTGGCAACTGAATCTCGAGGACCAGGATCGAAACCTGGCGAGGGCGCTCTCTCCGCGTGCTGCCGTCGACGTGGATCTGGTGGGTGCGTGCCCCACGCGGTGCCATGCGCGGCTCCCGCCTGCCCGGCGTGTGGCGTCACGATCGGGACCGCACGGACCTGCCGATGAGCGTGTGCGCATGAGGTCGCACAGCTAGTCTCTTCTCAGTCCCAACTTGTCTCACCGGTACGTCGCCGTGATGACGATGACATGGCTCAGCCTGAAGTCGGCGAGATCGAGCGTCGGCAGGCAAACCTGCGGTATCTGCTCAATCAATGGGATCCCATTGGAGTGGCCGATCTCGTTGCTGACGAGTACGACTGCCTGCTGGCGCCGCTGTGGCGGCTGCTGATGCGAGGGGCCTCACGCGCTGAGCTCAGTGAGTTCCTTTGGTACGACCTCAAGGATCACTTCGGACTTGATCCTGAGGGCTGTGAGGTCGATCGATTTGCAGACCGGCTCGCCGCGTTGGCGGCCACCTGGGTGGACCCTGTCTGACGCACTGTCACGCCACGAGGCCTCCGATAGTTCACTGCCCGCGCCCATACCGCGATGCGTGGAGTCTCGTCGCGGATGGGGGATCGCGTCATTAGCATCTCCACATGGCAGCGACGGCGTCTGGGGTGTTTCGGCGGACTGCTCTTGAGCGGGCGGATCAGCGGGTCTCGTGGGAGCGGACGGATCAGGCGTTCTTCTCGAGTGGGGCTTGTCATGTGCTGGCCTGGACTTGTCGGGATTTCTATGCCGACAAGGGGATCGGCTTGGCGGCGATGTACATGGGTGACTTCGAACATCCGCTGCATGTGTACGCGAGGTGGGGCGCGTGGGCGTTCGATGCGTCGGGTTGGAATCTTGAATCCGAACTCCACCAGGTCAACAGCGACTTCGAGGGTCTTCCGGTCCGTGAGGTGGAGACGATCACCAGCGACCTTCGGGAGTTCTGTGAAGCGCACGTGCATCGGCAACCACACCAGTACTGGGCCGATCCGACGGAAAGAGCACGCGCCTATGTGAGCCGATACGACCCGCCCTGGCTCTCGTAGCGGGAGTATCGAGCCGCGCGTGACCGCCCGGTGGCGATGCCGGCCTTCGGTGAGTCCAGGGTGGATCTGCTGGCGTGGGCGCACGCGGTGCCGGCGCGGTGGTGGCTGCGTACCACCACTGAACTCATGTGCCGGCCTGGCTCCGCGCGGCACCCGATCGTTGCCCCTCGGCGACTCACGACCCCTGCCAGAACCACAAGACGCAAAGGGCTGCCCTATGTGGCGCAGCCGCAACGCAGCTTCCGAGCACCGATAATCGCCTCGTGGTCTTGCGCCCTGCTGCCTATCCGTTCGTGCCCAAGTCGAACGCTCACCTCTTGCCAGGGCACATCTGGGGGATACCGCTACGAGACGGCCGTTCAGCCTGCGGTGTTGTTGTCGCGGTGCCCACCGCTGAGGAAGCGCCACACCAGGCGATCAACAGTCGAACGTTCGCCGCAGGCTGCGGTCGATGACAGTCAGCTCGTCAACTGGGGCTACGGGCACATCAAGATGATCGGGGGCAACGGAGGGGCAATCCTCGGTCAACGCTCGCCGGCGCGCGAGCGAGATGGTGCTCTGCCGCGTCTATCCCACCGCGTGGGCGGAGCGGTCGGCCTTTATCGTGACGGTCAGATGGTCCGCATCGCCACAGCCGACGAGGCACGAGATCTTCCCGTCATCGGTACGTGGGGCTCCACCTACATCGTGGCCCTGGCCGAGCTGGTCTTCATCGACGGGAAACCGGTCGGTGGATGAACATCGGGCCAGGTCTGACGATTTGGTGCGGATCAGGATCGACGCGGCAGGCCGGCCCGGGTTTGCAGCTATCCGAAGGACGCCGCGGCCCGGGTCGCAGTACACCGGCGGCATTGGGAGCGGAGTTCGTTCCAGAGCAGGTGGGCGAGTAGGGCATTGCCGGCTGCGGCGAGAGTCCAGAGGGTGATGAGCCAGGGGACCAGGGCGTTGCTGTCGATCAGGTTGGTGGGGCCGAGGAGCATCAGCGGGATTGAGGCGAGGTAGCTGATGTAGGGCACTGTCAGGCCGAGTGGTGCGGTGCCGAGCCACAGGAATCTGATGAGATCGAAGTCGGCGACGTAGACGTAGGTGGCGAACGCGAATACGGCCAGTACGTAGAGGGCGCCGCCAACCCGCCATGACTTGCTCATCCCCGTCATGAACCGAGTATCGGGGACGGGGTGACGCGCGTTACGGGCCGCCGTACTGGATGGTGAACTGCCGCGCGTTCGATCCCCCTCTCGGCGTATGCCGTCGGACGCGCGGCAGTTTGATCACGCTAAGCGAGGGGGTGCGTGGCGTCCATGCGGTGGGACGTAGAGGGAGGCAAGTGCCTCCCTACAGATGGCCACGTAACGTGACGATGGTTCTGCCCGATGTACAGGCGGGGGAGGACTCGAGATGACGCCACGGCCACCGGCAGCGCGGGATGACGCCAGCGCCGGATACTTTCTGGATGCGGCCGCCGAGCTGATCGACGGGATGTTCGACGGTGGTGTCCGGGAGCGTCCGCATCGACTGCGTGGGATCCATTTTCCGGCTGCGCTCGAGTGGATGCGGGTCAGCGACGTCGTCGAGCTCGCGCAGGAGCGCCACGGGGACGGGGCGAGTGAGAAGGCCTTCCGGAATCGGTGGCCCGATCGCAACACCTTCGTGAAGGCGGCGATCATCCACACGATGCTGTACCGCGATGCGCCCGAGTCCAACCCGGCGCTGTACGTCGGGAAGCTGCCGGCCAGTGTCACCGCCGCGAGCTTGACCGACGCCGTGATCGAACTCTGCGACGGGCTCCTGAAGGCGTTGCAGGCGCGACCGCGCTCGTACCTGCTGCACCACATCGGACCTCTGCTCGACCAATATCCCGACCTGAGGGCCGCGATCATCAAGGACATCGTCGGCACTCGCGAACCGTGGTTCGAGGGGTACGCCGCGTTGCTCGGCGCGCTCCAGCTCAACCTCAGGCCCGGCTGGACGATCGAGCGAGTCGGCCTGGCGCTGCAGGCGATGCTGGACGGGTTCTTGTTCCGATCCCGCGTCCAGCCCGAGGAGATGAAGGAAGCCGGCTCAGCAGACGCAAGCCTCTTCGCCGAGACCGTGATCTGCTTCATCCTCGGCGTACTCGACCTGGACGCCTCACGCAAGACCACCCACACAATCCTCGACGAGACCGCACACACAGCACAGAGCTGACGTCGCGGATCCGTTCTACGAACCATGAGGCTAGGGCGGCGGGTTGGAAAACGCTTATCGCTGTGGGGCTCTGACGAATAGGGTCGCGGTCATGGACGACGGCGACTGGCGGGAGGGTGGGTTCAGGGAGCGGCGGCCTTCTGTGGAGACGCTCGACTGGGTTGCGGCGTCGATGGGGCGGGGGAGTCGGGTCGTTGGTTATCGGCGGCTGACCGGTGGGGTCTGCTCGGCCGTGAATCGGTTGACTGTCGAGCGGCGTGGGGTGCGGACGTTCGTCGTACTGCGGCAGTATCCGGGCGGGCTTGGTCTGCAGGAGCCCTTGGAGCAGGAGATCGCCAACCTTGGTGTGGTGGCGGGAAGCGGGCTTCCGGTTCCGAGCGTTCTGGCTGCTGATGTTGCTGGTGCTTCGACCGGTGGCGCGCCGGCGTTGCTGATGACGCGGTTGCAGGGGCTTGTTCACCTCAATCCGGCGGAACCTCGGTCATGGCTGACGAGGATCGCGGAGATTGCTGTCTTGCTGCATTCCCTCGATCTGCCCGCGAAGACGTTCAGGCCTTGGACGGATTCTTGGATCGCTCCTGTAGGCGGGTTTCGGGTGCCGGTCGATGCACAGAAGCCGGCTGTGTGGAAGGCGGCGTTCAGTCTCATGGCGGCGGCGCCGCCTGAGGACACGGCCGTCTTTCTGCACTGCGATCTCCTGCCTGTGAACATGCTCTGGTCGCGCGGGAGGATTACCGGACTGACGGACTGGAACTCCATCTATCGAGGATCGCGTGCGATTGACGTCGGGCACTGTCGGCGGTACTTGGCGGCGCTCTACTCGCCCGAGTGGGCGGAGCAGCTTCGGTCGCTCTATGAGTCGATCGCCGGGGTGACTCTCGATCCGTGGTGGGACCTGTATGCCCTGCTGCACTATGACGACAGCGTGTCGAAGTGGATCCGTGGTCAGGTCGCCGGGCGCCGTCCCGTCGATGTGCCCGACATGACTTCCCGGGTCGAGGTCGCCGTCGAGGCGGCGCTACAGCGGCTCGGATAACTGGGCGGTCGGCGCGGAGTCCGGCGTACCCGGTTGTTGCTACGGTCCGGTGGTATGGCGCGGGTGTTGGTGACGGGGATGTCGGGGGTCGGGAAGACGACCGTGCTTGAGGAGTTGCGGCGGCGGGGGCATCTGACGGTCGACACCGACTACGACGGCTGGGTGTTGGCGGATGGTCGGTGGGATGAGTGGCGGATGGATCGGTTGTTGCGGGAGCAGCCGGATGTTGTTGTTTCGGGGACGGTTGAGAATCAGGGACGGTTCTACGACCGGTTCGAGCAGGTGGTGTTGATCAGTGCGCCGGTTGAGGTGCTGATCGAGCGGGTCAGTACGCGGACCAACAATCCGTACGGCAGGACCGCGGAGCAGCAGGCCGAGATTGCGACGTACGTCGAGACCGTCGAGCCCCTGCTCCGCCAGGGCGCGACGGTGGAGCTGGATGGGCGGAAGCCGGTGGGAGAGCTGGCCGATCTGATCGAAGGGCTTCAGCGGTAGGCGTCGGCAGCTTGTTGGATCACGCCTCGGTGGTCGCGCCAGGACGGGTCGTCGTCGATCAGCTCGCGGATGATGTCGGCGTGGCCGGCGTGCTGGGCGGTCTCGTTGACCATGCGGATCAGTAGGACGCCCAATGTCGTCTCTTGGTGGCCCTCGGCCCAGTGCGCGACGTGGGCCGGGCTGTCCAGGTCGAGCTCGTTGACGGTGCGGTCTGCATGAGCACAGGCCTGCTGGTAGACGGTCACGACGTACTCGCTCGATTCATCCGGCGTGGCCCACATGTCGATCTCGGTGGACGGGTCGTCGCGGAACCACGACGGGCGCTCGATCGGTGGACGCCCGAACGCCTCGCCGAGGTACCCGTACTCCATCCCGGCCAGATGCTTCACCAGCCCAAGCAGATTCGTCCCGGTCGGAGTCAACGGCCGGCGCCGGTCGTACTCCGACAACCCGGCGAGCTTCCCGAGCATCACGGCCCGACTGCCCTGTAACGCCTTCAACAGCTCATCTTTCACCCGGCACCTCCGCCAGCAGTTGGCCGAGTTGGGGCGGGAAGATGGTTTCGGTTGTGGTGAGTAGTTCCTGGGAGGTCCACCAGCGGAAGCCGAGGATGGTGCGGGTCTCGTACTCGCTCAATGCCGCAGGTGCCGGCGAGAAGTGCTCGACCCGGTGCAGCAACCATTCTTCGTGTACGTCGAAGGCCTGGCCGTCGAACTCGTAGCGGTGGTCGCGGCGCCAGACCGGCGTACCGACCGGGAGATCGACCAGGCCGGTTTCTTCGTGGGCCTCGCGTGCGGCGGCTGACTGGAGGGACTCGCCGGGCTCGACGCCGCCGCCGACCGGGTACCAGCACTTGGACTGGGATTTCGGGTCCTTGGCGTGGATGAGGAGTACGCGGTCGTCGGCGTCGAGCAGGATGAGCTTTACCGCTAGCCTCGCCACGGGATGACTTTAGAGGCTGGTGGGCTCAGCTAGCTGAGGGTTGGGAGCCAGGGGTGGTCGGGGTATCGCGGGGCGATGTGGGCGTGGAGCCAGGCGCGGCGGGCTGGGTCTAGGAGGTCCGCGACATCGTGGAAGTCTTCGGTGTCCTTCGGGCGGTCGCTGCGGGACTTGTAGACGAGCACGATCTCCGGGGCGAGGTACGGCAGGCCGTTGGTGAGGGTGATCTCGTCGAGCGGTTTCCGGGTGGTGCCGCGGCCGCGGTGATACACCCAGTCGTCGCCGTCGGAGGCCGCGAGCATGATGCGGACCGGGGCCGGGAAGAGCTCATCTGGGAAGGCGAGTACGTCGGGGCCTGGGGTCAGCGTCTCGCCGGGCTCCCACGGCCGCTGGTCGCCGGTGTTGGGGTTTTCGAGCGTTGGCCGCGGGGCGGTGAAGGTGGCGGCGACGTGGTGGAGGTCGCGGGCCAGGACGAGTACGTCGACGTCCGAGTGCGGTCGCCGTACCCGATCAGCAAACAGATCGAGCGCCCAACCGCCGGCGATCCAGTAGCGGGCGGGGTAGTTGTCGAACAGCGCGCGTACGGCGCTCAGAGCTTCAGATTGCATGGCTGACTCCCTCGCATGACATCGGATGCGGTGAGCCCCGAGAGAGTCAGAGCCGCCAGAGTTCCGTTCGAGGCGGCACCGCGCATGAGTAGCGCATGAGAACCACCTCCTCCGTGCTCTGACACTCGTCGAACGAATCGTAGCGATCCAAAGGTCTGTCGGCACCGGGATTTCAGGCCAGGAAGCGGCGGATGTGATCTGACCAGAGGGTGGGGTTTTCGAAGTGGGCCATGTGGGCTGCGTTGGGAATGACTGCTAGTTGGCTGGTGGGGAGGGCGGTGTGGAGGCGGCGGGCGAGTTGGACGGGGAAGCCCATGTCGTACACGCCGTGGAGGATGAGCGTGGGTTTGTTGAGAGTGCGGAGGACTTGTTCGGGGTCGCCGGGGCACCACGGGTGCATCAGGCCTTGCATCGCGCGTTCGAGGGACCAGTCGCCTTCGTCGGTGCCAATCGAGTTGAGCAGGGCCAGGTAGGCGGGTGCGAGGGACAGGTCCCAGACGAAGACGGTCGAGTTGCGGAGGGCGCCGTTGGCCTCGTCCTCGATGCGTTGGCGGCGGTGGTATTCGGGCCAGTCGGCCAGATGGCGGGCGTTGTCTGCAGATGTGTACGCCGACGTGGAGGCAAGAACCAAGCGGCGTACCTGCTCCGGATGCTTGTCCACGAAGCCCATCGCGGCGCGCCCGCCCGTGGAGAACCCGAGCAGATCGACCTGCCCGAGCTCGAGTTTGTCGATCAGGCGATGGGTGTCCCGTACGACGTACTCCGGTTGCAGCTCGTCGTCGGGCAGGCGGCGCGTACTCCGCCCGCAACCGCGGAAGTCGAACAGTACGACATGGTGATCGCGAGCCAGCGGCTCGAAGCCGGGCAGGAGGTAGCCGTGGCCGACGTCCGGCCCGCCGTGCATCACGACCAGCGAGGGCCTATCGCCCCGCTCCCCAAGCTCACGCACGAACAGCGTCACATCGCCAACGTCTACGAACGAATCACGCATGCCGCGAGGATGTCAGGTCGCACCGACAGCTAGAGGCCTTTACTCGTCAGGTACGCCGACATCGAGGCATTCCCGCACCTCGATGTCGTACTCGCGGGGCAGCAGCGCGGCCACCTCAAGCGCCGTTGCCCGGTCGGGCAGCTCGACCAGATAGAAGCCGCCGAGTTGCTCGACGGTGTCGGCGTACGGCCCTTCGACCACCGCACGCCCATCGCCGTCCGGACGCAGCGTCCGGGCATCCTTCGGGTGCACCAGCGCCTCGCCCCCGCGGAAGCGCCCGCGCTCACGTACGGCAGCCGTGAACGCACGGAAGTCCGCAAAGACTCGCTCGTGCTCCGCGTCGGCCGCCGCATCCCAGCGAGCGAAGTGATCGGGCTCCGCCATCAGGATCAGAAATCGCGTCAAGTCAGCCATGTGGTTCGCCTTTCAGGACCGGCAGTATCACCAGGATGACGACCGACCTGACCTGAAATCGACACGACTCGAGCAGCTCGCGATCGGGATGCAGGGGGCTGTCTACCGCCTGCCGGGCGAGAGGATCGCCAAGATCTGGTTTCACGCCGGCGACGCCGAGCTGCGACGGCTGGGGGAGTTGTACGCCGCGATCGACGGGCGGTTGCCGTTTCGTACGCCGCGGATGATCGAGATTCGCCGGCCTGGTCCGTACCACGTGACGATCGAGGCGGAGCTGCCCGGCGTACCGCTCTACAAGGTGGCGCCGGCGTTCGGGGAGGCCGGGTGGGAGCGGACGCGGGACTGCGTTGTCGACGTACTCGCGGCGCTTGCGGAGGTCGACGCGCCTGAGGTGCTGCAGCGGATGACGGTGCTCGATGAGGACGACCTGTTCAGGCCGGAGGGAACGTCGTGGATCGAGGCGCTGACAGGGCTGGTACGGCGGCGGGTGGCGCGGTTCGGCGATCAGCTTGCGCCGGTTGTCGATGACTTCGACGGCAAGGTGGAGCAGCTGTTGCAACAGCTGTCCGGGATGAAGGAGCCGGAGAGCCGGCTCGTGCACGGCGACGTGACCGCGGGGAACATCCTCGTCGACGAGGATCTCTGGCCGGTGGCGCTGATCGATCTGGGCATGCTGACGATGGCCGGCGATCCGGTGTTCGACGCGGCGGCGGCTGCGAGTCTGGTCGAGCTGTGGTTGCCGCGGGTTCGCGAGGTCGAGGCGGCGTTCGACCAGGCGTTTGTGGATCAACTCGGGTACGACGCTGAGCAGCTGCTCGTCTATCGCCGCGTTCACTCGCTGCTGATCGCCAATGCGCATGACGCAGACCCGTACGGCCGGGACAGCGCCGTACCGCTGGCTGCGGCTTTGTTCAACCGATGATGCAGAAGACGGTGCCGTCGGGGGATCTGAGGACCACGAAGTCGGCGTCGTGCGGGTAGGTCCAGTCTTCGACTCGTTCGGCGCCGAGGGCGATGAGACGGTCTACTTCCTCTTCCAGGGTTGAGTTGTCTACCCAGAGGTCTAGGTGGGTGCGGTCGGTTTCGTCGAAGTGGAGGCGGGTGGGGCGGGCGGACGGGGGAGGGATGAGGAAGTCGGGGTTGCCGTCGGCGGTGAAACCGAGAGCCTGACTCCAGAAGTCGGCGGCGGGGCCGGTTTTCGGGACGTTGAGGATGATTGCTCCGAGGGTGAGGGCCATGGTTCTCAGGGTTGCAGATTCTGGGGTGTAACGCGGGGGTCGGGTGAAGGCGTCGGGAGGGGTGTAGGAGACGCACACTCGGAGGGAACCGTTGTGAGACTGAAGAAAAGCATGCTGGCCGTGATGGCTGGGGTCGTCGCGAGCGCGCTGGCGGCCGGATCCGCTGCAGGAGCCGAAGCACCGTTGCGGTGGGCAACGACTGCGACGCATCGGCAGCCGGCGACGTTCAACGACGTCGCGAGTGGGGCCGGCGGGACATGGGCTGTCGGTGGCGATCAGGTGGAGGACTTCGCCGATCAGCGTCCGTTGGCGATGCGCTGGGACGGGAAGACGTGGAAGGCGACCGCGCAGCCGGTGAAGACCAACGCGACGTTGGAGAGCGTTGCGGTCGGTACGGCGGCCAACGTCTGGGCGGTCGGCGAAGACCGGACGGACCCGAACCAGACGAAGCCGCTTGCCATGCACTGGAACGGTACGAAGTGGTTGGTCGTCAAGCCGCCCGCCGTACCGACCGGGTCGTTCGACGATGTCGTCATCGCGCCGGACAAGTCGGTCTGGGTCGCCGGGTGGGCGAACGTCGGCGGCGCGGAGCGGGCGGTCGTCTATCGGTACGTCGGTGGGAAGTGGCAGCCGCTCTACACCGGCCTCGAGAATTCGATCAACGGCAACGTCCTCGCCGTACTCTCCGCGAACAACGCCTGGCTCGGGCTGAACGCCGGCCTCGCGCACTTCGACGGCAAGCGCTGGACCCTGGTGAAGGACGTACCGGTCGACGGCTCCCAGATCCCGACCGGCATCGCGGTCGCCGGCCCGAAGAACATCTGGCTGGTCGGCGTCCAGTACCACTCCGGGATCGCCCCACTCGCCCTCCACTACAACGGCACCAAGTGGGCCCAGGTCCCGGTCCCGGCGGGCATGGCGCAGCTGTACGACGTCGTACTCCGGAACAACCGCCCCGTCGCCGTCGGCGAACGCTTCGAAGGCGACAACTCAACCGCCAAGCCCTACGTCCTCCAACTCACCGGCGCGAAGTTCGTCAACGCCCCCGCCCCCAATGCCCCAACGGGCACCCTCACCGCCATCACCACCACCAACGACCGAACCTGGACAGTAGGCATGACAGCCACGTCCGCGGCGTCCCCGTTCTCGGCCCTGGCCGCCTACAGCCGCTGATCGGTCACTGAGCGTCCCGACCACGACGGAGGGTGAGATCGGTCTCGTGGAGGGTGGGGTGGGGTTCGGATCTTGAGCAAGTAGGCTTGCGCGGGCACTGCATCGGGTGCCCATGCTGATACTTGTTGAAAGAAACTCGCAGGGAACTCGAGGAGAAGACCGCGTGACTTCCCATCGCCCCGCGGCGGTCGTGATCATGGCCGCCGGGCTCGGAACCCGGATGAAATCGGCGACGCCGAAGGTGCTGCACGAGATCGGCGGGCGCAGTCTCGTCGGGCACGCCGTCGTCGCCGCCCGGGCACTCACCCCCGAACACCTGGTCGTCGTGGTCGGCAGCGGCCGCGAACTGGTCGAGGCGCACCTGAAGGAGGTCGACCCCGACGTCCGGACCGCCGTCCAGGAGCAGCAGCTCGGCACGGGCGACGCCGTCCGCGCCGGGCTGACCGCCGTACCGCAGGACTTCGACGGCTCGGTGATCGTCACGTCGGGTGACGTCCCGCTGCTGGAGGCGGAGACGCTGCACGACCTGATCGCCGACCACGACAAGCAGGGGAACGCGGTCACCGTCCTGACCGCGCTCGTCCCCGACCCGACCGGGTACGGGCGGGTCGTCCAGGGCGCCGACGGCGCGGTGGACGCGATCGTCGAGCACAAGGACGCCACCCCGGAACAGCGCGAGATCCGGGTGATCAACGCCGGCATCTATGTCTTCGATTCGATCACGCTGCGTGACGGGCTCAGCCGTCTCACCACCGACAACGCACAGGGCGAGCTGTACCTGACCGACGTCATCTCGATCGCCCGGAACGACGGCAAGCGCGTCGGCGCCCACGTCACCGACGACGCGATGCAGACCGAGGGCGTCAACAACCGCGTCCAGCTCGCCACGCTCGGCGCGGAGCTGAACCGCCGTACGCTCGCCAAGCACATGCTCGAGGGCGTCACGATCGTCGACCCGAACACCACCTGGGTCGACTCCACGGTCGAGCTGGCCCGCGACGTCACCCTGCTGCCGAACATCCAGCTGCACGGCGCCACCACGGTCGGCAGCGGTACGACGATCGGCCCGGACACCACGCTGACCGATGTCGAGGTCGGCGAGAACGCGACGATCATCCGCACCCACGGCTCGCTCGCGGTGATCGGCGACGGCGCCTCGGTCGGCCCGTTCGCGTACCTGCGGCCGAACACCAAGCTCGGCGTCAAGGGCAAGATCGGCACGTTCGTCGAGACCAAGAACTCGACCATCGGCGACGGCGCCAAGGTGCCGCACCTCACGTACGCCGGGGACGCGACGATCGGCGACGGCGCGAACATCGGCGCCGGCACGATCTTCGCGAACTACGACGGCGTCGCGAAGCACCCGACCCACGTCGGCAAGCACTCGTTCATCGGCAGCAACTCGGTCATCGTCGCCCCGCGCACGATCGCCGACGGCGCCTACCTGGCGGCCGGTACGGCGCTGACCGAGGACGTCGGCCCGGGCGAGATCGCGGTCGCACGCGGTCGGCAGCGCAACATCAAGGGCTGGGTCGCGCGTAAGCGGGCCGGCACCAAGACCGCTCAGGCGGCCGAAGCGGCGCTGGCCGAACAGGCCGGCGACGAGCAGTCCTGAACAGCAGAACAACGGGAGGCGCGGCGATGAGCGGGATGAAACGAACCACCGAGAAGAACCTGATGGTCTTCTCCGGCCGGGCGCATCCCGCGCTCGCCGCGCAGGTCGCCGAGGAGCTCGGCAGCGGCCTGGTTCCGACGCAGGCGTACGACTTCGCCAACGGCGAGATCTACGTCCGGTTCGAGGAGTCGGTCCGGGGCAGCGACGCGTTCGTGATCCAGAGCCACACCTCGCCGATCAACGAGTGGATCATGGAGCAGCTGATCATGGTCGACGCGCTGAAGCGGGCCTCGGCCAAGCGGATCACCGTCGTACTCCCGTTCTACGGGTACGCGCGCCAGGACAAGAAACACCGCGGGCGCGAACCGATCTCGGCCCGGCTGATGGCCGACCTGTTCAAGACCGCGGGCGCGAACCGGCTGATCTGCGTCGACCTGCACACCTCGCAGATCCAGGGCTTCTTCGACGGTCCGGTGGACCACCTGATGGCGCTGCCGATCCTGAGTGACTACGTCGCGCAGAAGTACGGCGACCAGCAGCTGGCCGTGGTCTCGCCGGACGCCGGCCGGATCAAGGTGGCCGAGCAGTGGTCCGCCCGGCTCGGCGGCGCGCCGCTGGCGTTCATCCACAAGACCCGCGACATCGACCGCCCGAACGAGACGGTCGCGAACCGGGTCGTCGGTGAGGTCAAGGGCCGGGTCTGCATCCTGGTCGACGACATGATCGACACCGCCGGCACGATCACCAAGGCCGCCGACGCCCTGTACGCCGAGGGCGCCGCCGGGGTGGTGATCGCCGCGACCCATGCGATCCTGTCCGGTCCGGCGGTGGACCGGCTGAAGAACTGCCAGGCCAGCGAGGTCATCGTGACCAACACGCTGCCGATCGCGGAGGACCGCCGCTTCGACAAGCTCACCGAGCTGTCGATCGCTCCGCTGATCAGCCGGGCCATCCGCGAGGTCTTCGAGGACGGCTCGGTCACCAGCCTCTTCGAGGGCCGCGCCTAGGCATGCGAATCGCCGTCTTCCACCCCGGCGCCATGGGCTCGAAACTCGCCAAGCAACTGGTCACTGCCGGTCACGAGGTGTACTGGGTCCCCGAGGGGCGCAGCGAGGCTTCACGGCAGCGCGCCGAGGACGCCGGTCTGATCGGTACGCCGTTCGCGCAGGCCGTCGAGCAGGCTGAGGTCGTCCTGTGCTCGTGTGCCCCGCAGGGTGCCGTGGACGTCGCCAAGCAGGTCGGCAGTGCGGGCTTCAGCGGTCTGTACGTCGAGGCGAACCCGCTCTCGCCGATGTCGCTCCGCGAGGCGCAGTCCGCCGTACCGGACGCAACTTTCGTCGACGCTGGCGTGGTCGGGCCGCCGCCGATCGGTGGGCCGAGCCCGACCCACCTGATGCTGTCCGGTACTGCGGCCGACCAGGTCGCCGCGTTGTGGGCCGGGACTGCGGTCACCCCGATGGTGGTCGGCACGGAGCCCGGTGCGGCCAGCGCGGCGAAGTCGTCGTACGCGCTCTACAACAAGGGCAAGGCGGCGCTGGCCGTGCTGGCGTTCCAGCTGGCCGAGAAGCACGGTGTGACCGAGGCGCTCGTCGCCCAGCAGACCCGTGCTGACGCCGGTTCGCTGAAGGACCCGACGCTCCCGGACCAGCTCCGGAGCGTGGCGTGGCGCTGGGGCCCGGAGTTCGACGAACTCGCCAAGACCCTGGACAACGCCGGCCTCGAAGGCGACGCCGCCCGCGCCCTCCGCGAGGTCTGGACCAAACTCACCTGACCGGGCCCGGAAACGGCTCACCGGGAGCGGCTCCAGCGGGGGAGCAAAGTGCCTTGGAAGTACGATTTCCCGTCTGGCCGGAGTGGTGGGTAGACTGTTTTGGTTGCCTCGGCGAGGGACGCCCCCCGAGAAGTGCAGGGCGCGGCTCCGTGATCGACGCGGTGGTTCGTTGCCTGACGCCTTCTCCGGGGTCAGCAGGCGCCCGCTGAGGCCGCAGCCGAGTTCCAACCAGACAACTGATCACCGCAACGCTTTTAGGAGTTCATCTCGTGGCCGAGGTCAAGATCCAAGCCGAATCGCGTACGGAGTTCGGCAAGGGGGCTGCCCGCCGAATCCGCCGGGACAACAAGGTTCCCGCTGTCCTCTACGGCCACGGCAGTGACCCGGTGCACATCACGCTGCCCGGTCACGACACCATGCTGGCCCTCAAGACCGCCAACGCCCTGCTGATGATCGAGGTCGAGGGCGGCGAGTCCCACCTCGCGCTGCCGAAGCAGGTCCAGCGCGACCCGCTGAAGGGCTTCATCGAGCACGTGGACCTGGTCATCGTCCGCCGTGGCGAGAAGGTCCAGGTCGACATCGCGGTGCACCTCGAGGGCGAGGCCGTCAGCGACTCCCTGGTCGTGCTCGAGGCGCAGAGCATCCTGGTCGAGGCCGAGGCGACGCACATCCCCGACGGCGTCACCGTCTCGATCGAGGGCCTGGAGGTCGGCGCCCAGATCCACGCGTCGGACCTGCAGCTGCCGGCCGGCACGACGCTGGCGATCGAGCCCGACACCCTGGTCGTGAACATCACCGCCCAGCAGACCGCTGAGCAGGCCGAGGCCGAGCTGGCCGAGGCCGAGGCCGAGGCCGGTATCGAGCGCGACGAGCCGACCGCTGCCGAGGAGCCGGTGGCCGCCGCGGCCGAGTAGTCTGCACTCGGCATCAGCAGCCGAACTTCAGGAGGGCCGGGATCCGTGGCGGACGACGTGTGGTTGGTCGTCGGACTGGGGAATCCCGGCCCTTCCTATGCCCGCACCCGGCACAACATCGGCTGCCTGGTGGCCGACGAGCTTGCCGCCCGGACCGGCGGCAAGTGGAAGCAGAGTAAGCAGGTCAAGGCCGAGCTGATCGAGACCCGGATCAGTGGCCTGCGGACGGTGCTGGCCAAGCCCCGCGCGTACATGAACGAGTCCGGCGGCCCGGTCTCCGGCCTGCTGAAGTTCTTCAAGCTGGACCCGGCCAGCCTGGTCGTCGTCCACGACGAGCTGGACATCGACTTCGGCGTACTGCGCTGCAAGTTCGGCGGCGGGGACAACGGGCACAACGGGCTCAAGTCACTGCGGAAATCGCTTGGCACCGGTGAGTACTATCGAGTGCGGTTCGGTGTGGGTCGTCCGCCGGGCCGGCAGGCGCCCGCAGACTTCGTCCTCAACGAGTTCTCCTCGACCGAACGCAAGGATCTTCCGTTCGCCGTCGACCGGACCGCGGACGCCGTCGAGTACCTGCTCACCGACGGCCTGGATGCAACCCAAGGGAAGTACAACTCGTGAAATTGAGCGGTCTGGTCGACACCCTGATCACCGATCCGGTGGTGTCCGAGGCCGTTCGTGATGCCAAGAGCGACGGTGTCACGACCCTCGACCTGAGCGCGCCCGGCCCGGTGCGCCCGGTCCTGCTCGCCGCGATCGCCGCCGCCCAGAACGGCGCCGACCGCCCGGTCCTCGCGGTCACGGCCACCTTCCGCGAGGCCGAGGAGCTCGCCGAGGAGCTGCAGTGCCTGGTCGAAGAGCCCGGCACCGTCGCCTACTACCCGGCCTGGGAGACCCTCCCGCACGAGCGCCTCTCGCCGCGTTCGGACACGGTCGGCCGGCGTCTCGCCGTACTGCGACGTCTCGCGCACCCGGATCCGTCCGACGAGACCACCGGGCCGATCAAGATCCTGGTCGCGCCGGTGCGATCCGTGCTGCAGCCGCAGGTCGCCGGCCTGGCTGACCTCAAGCCGGTGCAGCTACACGTCGGCGACTCGATGGAGCTCGAAGATGTAGTGGAGCGGCTCGCCGGAGCGGCGTACCACCGGGTCGATCTGGTCGAGCGGCGTGGTGAGTTCGCGGTCCGCGGCGGCATCATCGACGTCTTCCCGCCGACCGAGGAGCACCCGCTCCGGGTCGACTTCTTCGGCGACGACGTCGAGGAGATCAGGTACTTCGCGGTCGCCGACCAGCGCTCGTTGGAGATCGCCGAGCACGGTCTGTGGGCGCCGCCGTGCCGCGAGCTGCTGCTGACCGACGAGGTGCGTTCGCGCGCCGCCGTACTCGCGAAGGAACACCCCGAGCTGGCCGAGCTGTTCGAGAAGCTCGCCGAGGGGCATGCCGTCGAGGGCATGGAGTCGCTGGCTCCGGTGCTCGTCGACGACATGGAGTTGCTCGTCGACCTGATGCCGGCCGGTGCGCATGTCATCGTCAGCGACCCCGAGCGGGTCCGGGCCCGGGCGCACGATCTGGTCGCGACCAGCCAGGAGTTCCTGGAGGCGTCGTGGGCCGCGGCCGCCGGTGGTGGCGAGGCCCCGATCGACCTCGGCGCAGCGGCGTACATGTCGCTGGGAGACGTCCGGTCGCATGCCTTGGGCAAGGGGCTGGCCTGGTGGAGCCTGTCGCCGTTCGCGGCGGCGCCGACCGACGACACCCCGGTACTGCGGGACTCGATGGGCGAGCGGGTCTCGTTCGACATCGACGCCAACGCCGGCGCGGTCACCAGCAGGATCCTCGCGGTCCACGAGGTCGACCCGTACCGCGGTGAGACGGCGGCCGCGGCCGAGGACATCCGCGGCTGGCTCCGGGACGGCTGGCGGGTCGTCTGCGTCACCGAAGGACACGGCCCCGCGCAACGTCTGGCCGAGGTGTTCTCCGAGGCCGAGCTGCCGGCCCGCGTGGTCGAGGGGATCGAGGAGATCCCGGAGCCGGGTGTCGTCCTGATCTCGCAGGGGCAGCTGGACCACGGGTTCATTGCCGAGGGCATCAAGTTCGCCGTACTCACCGAGAACGACCTGGCCGGGCAGCGGTCCGCGGCCGAACGCCGTTCGCAGCAACGGATGCCGTCGCGCCGGAAGAAGACGATCGACCCGCTGGAGCTGCAGCCGGGCGACTATGTCGTCCACGAGCAGCACGGTGTCGGCCGCTACGTCGAGATGATGCAGCGGACCGTCGGTTCGGGCAGTCAGAAGGCCACCCGCGAGTACGTCGTGATCGAGTTCGCGCCCAGTAAGCGCGGTCAACCGGGCGACCGGCTGTACGTGCCGACCGACCAGCTCGACCAGGTCACGCGGTACGTCGGTGGCGAGCAGCCGACGCTGGACAAGATGGGCGGCGGCGACTGGGCCAAGCGCAAGGGCCGCGCCCGCAAGGCCGTCCGCCAGATCGCCGGCGAGCTGATCAAGCTGTACGCCGCCCGTCAGGCGACCAAGGGGCATGCCTTCGCCAAGGACACCCCGTGGCAGCGTGAGCTCGAGGACGCGTTCCCGTTCGTCGAGACGCCGGACCAGCTGGCCACGATCGACGACGTCAAGCACGACATGGAACGCGTCATGCCGATGGACCGGATCGTCTGCGGTGACGTCGGCTACGGCAAGACCGAGATCGCCGTCCGGGCCGCGTTCAAGGCAGTGCAGGACGGCAAGCAGGTCGCCGTCCTCGTGCCGACCACGCTGCTGGTGCAGCAGCACTACGCGACCTTCGCCGAGCGGTACGCCGCCTTCCCGGTGAACGTCGCGCCGTTGTCCCGGTTCCAGACCGACAAGGAGGCGAAGGCAACGATCGACGGCCTCGCCGACGGGTCGGTCGACGTGGTGATCGGGACGCACCGGCTGTTCAGCGGCGAGGTCGCGTTCAAGGATCTCGGCCTGGTCGTGGTCGACGAGGAGCAGCGGTTCGGCGTCGAGCACAAGGAGCAGCTGAAGCGGCTGCGGACGGCGGTCGACGTACTCACGATGTCCGCGACGCCGATTCCGCGGACGCTGGAGATGTCGATCACCGGCATCCGCGAGATGTCGACGATCGCGACCCCGCCCGAGGAACGGCACCCGGTGCTGACCTTCGTCGGCGCGTACGACGAGCACCAGGTGACCGCGGCGATCCGGCGCGAGCTGCTCCGCGAGGGGCAGGTCTTCGTCGTCCACAACCGGGTCAACACGATCGAGAAGGCCGCGGCGCGGATCCGTCAGCTCGTGCCCGAGGCGCGGGTGTCGGTCGCGCACGGCCAGATGAACGAGCACACCCTCGAGAGCGTCATCCAGGGCTTCTGGGAGAAGCAGTCCGACGTGATCGTGTGTACGACGATCGTCGAATCCGGCATCGACATCTCGAACGCGAACACGATGATCGTCGAACGCGCCGACCTGCTCGGCCTGTCCCAGCTGCACCAGCTCCGCGGTCGCGTCGGTCGTGGCCGGGAGCGTGCGTACGCGTACTTCTTCTTCCCGCCGGAGAAGCCGCTCACCGAGACCGCCCACGACCGGCTGGCCACGATCGCGCAGCACGCCGATCTGGGCGGCGGTATGGCGGTCGCGATGAAGGACCTGGAGATCCGCGGCGCGGGCAACCTGCTCGGCGGCGAGCAGTCCGGGCATATCGCGGACGTCGGGTTCGATCTCTATGTCCGGCTGGTCGGCGAGGCGGTCGCGGAGTACCGCGGTGACACGCAGACCGAGGAGCCCGAGGTCAAGATCGAGCTCCCGATCGACGCGCACTTGCCGCACGACTACATCCCGTCGCAGCGGCTGCGGCTGGAGATGTACCAGCGGCTGGCCGCCGTCCGGGACGAGGACGGGATCGCGGAGCTGGTCGAGGAGCTGCACGACCGGTACGGCGACATCCCGCAGGCCGTGCTGAACCTGATCGAGGTGGCGAAGTTCCGCAACCACGCCCGCCGGGCGGGGCTGCACGACGTCACGCTGCAGGGGAACATGATCCGGTTCGGACCGGTCGAGCTGCCCGATTCGAAGGTGCTCCGGTTGAACAGGCTGTACCCGAAGAGTCTGGTGAAGCCGCAACTGCATACCATTCTGGTGCCGAGACCTGCCACCAGGCCGGTCGGCGGTCAGCCGCTCCGCGACCAGGAGTTGCTGCAATGGTGCACCCGGTTGATCGACGACGTGATCGCGGAACCTATCGTGGTGCCGGCGTGAAACCTTTGAAGAACAGATACGAGGAGATTCGGTGAGCACACGGCTACGGGCTCTCGGTGCGGTGGCGGCGATCGTGCTGCTGACCGGTGGTTGCGCGGCGGGCACACACCCGGGTGCGGCAGCCGTTGTCGGCACGACCGAGATCAGCATCGGCGACGTCGACAAGACCTCGCAGGCGGTGAGCACCGCGCTCGGGCAGAACTACAACACTGCCGCCGCGCTGAGCGACCTGGTGAACAACGCGATCCTCGGGCAGGTCAAGCAGGACAAGTCGATCTCGGTCACGCCCGCGGAGACCGCCACGGCGGCCAAGAGCGCGGTCGGTGACGACGAGGCGACGTTCCAGAAGTTCCAGTCCGACACGGTCACGCGCGACTTCCTGAACGAGGTTGCCACCGCCGCGGTCGTCACCGTCAAGCTCGGCGGCGGCACGATCAAGGACCTGCAGGACCAGGCCAAGCTGCAGCAGGGCCTGCTCGCGGTCAAGGACGCGTCGAAGGACATCAAGGTCTCGGTCGCCCCGCGCTTCGGCCAGTGGACCGACGGCAAGCTCGACACGAGCGTCTCGGGCTCCCTCTCGGTCGAGTCCGACCAGACCGCCGCCAAGCGCAAAGCTGCGGCCGACGCCGCCCAGCAAGCCCAGCCCCAGGGCTGACGGCTCATGAGTAGCGGTGGGACGATCACGGTCGTACTCACCAGCCCCCGGGTCGCGCCGGGTCTGCTGACCCGCGCGACCTGGCAGGCCCTCGAGGCGGCCGACGAGATCGGCGCGGCGGGCGGTCCTGGCCGCCCGGATGTGCAGGCCGTGATCGGCTCCGGCCTGGTTGTCACCCAGGTCGAGGCCGGCGTCTCCGCCGCGTGGGCCTGGCTGTCGTCTGCCGCCGCCGAGGGGCGGCAGGTGGTCTGGCTGACCGGTGACGACGGCGAGCCGGGTCTGCTCCGGGTCGTGTCCGACGAGCTGGTCCGCGAGCCGTCGTACCAGGTGGAGATCTTGCACGGCTCGTACGACGTACCTGGCGCTCGGCTGATCGACCTCGTGCGGGTGATGGACCGGCTGCGGCGGAACTGCCCGTGGGACCAGGAGCAGACGCACGAGAGCCTCGCGAAGTACCTGCTCGAGGAGACGTACGAGACGCTCGAGGCGATCGACACCGGGGACCTCTCGCACCTGCAGGAGGAGCTGGGTGATCTGCTGCTGCAGGTCGCGTTCCACTCCCGGATCGCGGAGGACAACCCGGACGAGGCGTTCACGATCGACGACGTCTCCGCCGGCATCGTGGAGAAGCTCATCCGCCGCCACCCGCACGTCTTCGGCACGGTCGACGCAGCGGACGCTGCTGCCGTCGAGGCCAACTGGGAGACCATCAAGGCGGCCGAGAAGCAGCGCTCCTCGGTCCTCGAAGGCATCCCGCTAGCCCTGCCTGCGCTGGCTCTGGCCGACAAGGTCCTGGGCCGCTCGGCGAAGGTCCTCCCGTCGGAGGCGTCCCCGGAGGTGGAGACCTCCGCGGAGGAGATCGGGCCGGAGTTGCTTGCCGTCGTGCGTGAGGCTCGTCGCCTGGGGGTCGACGCGGAGCAGGCGCTGCGGCAGGCGGTCGGCGTACTCGCTGAGCAGGTCCGCGCCGCCGAGAGCGCCTGAACTACTTCGGCCCGTCCAGGAGCGCCCGGAGCGCGTCCCGATGGGCGGCGTACGCCTGGGTCCCTGCCTTCGTCATCCGGTACGTCGTGGTCGCGCCGCGGCCGTGACCGGTCTTCGTCGTCGCGACGTACCCGGCCGACTCCAGCGCCGACATGTGCTTCGAGAGGTCGGAGTCGCTCACCTCGAGGTAGTCCTTGAGGAACCGGAACGTCACGGTCGTCGCGTTCGCGAGGACAGCCATCGCCGCCAGCCGTTTCGGTGCGTGGATCACCGGGTCGAGGCCGTCGATCACCCGAGACGCTCCCGCACCTGCGCGGCGGCGACGGCGTACCGGCGTTCGTAGAACCAGAGGCCGGCTGTCACCAGCACGAACGCAGTCACCGCGGCGGGGAGCACTCCGCCCAGCCACCAGACCAGCGCGACGATCAGCACGAACACCGGCACGGTCATGAAGTACCGCTTCCAGATCCGTCCGATCTCGCGCGGCGGCCGCCCGCGCCCCGGGAACGGCATCGCACCGTGCCGCCGCTGCATCCAGGTCAGGAACCCGACCTCCAACGCGATCAACCCAACCAGCGATCCGACGAACAGCAGCCCGTTCTCCCGCCACCACGCGAAGGTGCCGATCAGCCCCGCCACCCAGAGCCCGACGACCGGCGGATACCACCACGGCGTCTCCGGATAACTCACGTACGGCGCCGCCTCCGCCCGCTCGATGATCCGCAACTGCTCCTCCGCATCACTTTCCACACCGGAAAGCTAACCAATAACTTTCCACTTCCGCAAGTAGTTGTACTACCTGTTCTTCCGTCACCGAAACGGCCGTAGAAGTCTTGCTGGGTGTGGATTCCGGGGATCTTGCGGTCTTTCGGGCGGCCAACGGAGTGTTACTGACGCGGGAGGTACCTCCGGATGCGATCGTTAGGACCGACGCGGTCCACTGAGGCTGGTGGTCTGGAGGCTAGGCTCGGGACCGATTCGTCATCGAGAACTTGGGAGTCAATGTGGCCACCATCGAGGCCGTCGGCGCCCGCGAGATCCTCGACTCGCGCGGCAACCCCACTGTCGAGGTCGAGGTTCTGCTCGACGACGACACCGTCGCCCGGGCGGCCGTCCCGTCGGGCGCGTCCACCGGCCAGTTCGAGGCCGTCGAGCTGCGTGACGGCGACAAGGAGCGGTACGGCGGCAAGGGCGTCCAGAAGGCGATCACCGCGATCCTGGAGGACATCGACAAGGAGATCGTCGGGTACGACGTCCACGAGCAGCGGCTGATCGACCAGGCCCTGCTCGACCTGGACGGCACCCCGAACAAGGCCAAGCTCGGCGCGAATGCCATCCTCGGCGTCAGCCTGGCGGTCGCGAAGGCGGCCGCGGACAGCTCCGGCCTGCCGCTGTTCCGCTACGTCGGCGGCCCGAACGCGCACGTCCTGCCGGTGCCGATGATGAACATCCTGAACGGCGGCGCGCACGCGGACAGCAACGTCGACGTCCAGGAGTTCATGATCGCCCCGATCGGCGCCGCGACGTACGGCGAGGCGCTGATGCAGGGTGCCACCGTCTACCACGCGCTGAAGGCGGTGCTGAAGGAGCGCGGCCTGTCCACCGGTCTCGGCGACGAGGGCGGCTTCGCGCCGAACCTGGCCAGCAACCGTGAGGCCCTCGACCTGATCGCGGTCGCGATCGAGAAGGCCGGTCTGCAGCTCGGCAAGGACATCGCGCTGGCGATGGACGTCGCGGCGAGCGAGTTCCACACCGACGGTGTGTACGCGTTCGAGGGCGGCAAGAAGTCGGCCGACGAGATGATCGCCTACTACGCCGACCTGGTCGCGTCGTACCCGATCGTCTCGATCGAGGACCCGCTGAACGAGGAGGACTGGGACGGCTGGAAGAGCCTGACCGGTCAGCTCGGCGACAAGATCCAGATCGTCGGCGACGACCTGTTCGTCACCAACGTCGAGCGGCTGCAGCGTGGTATCACCGAGAAGGCGGCGAACAGCCTGCTGGTCAAGGTGAACCAGATCGGCTCGCTGAGCGAGACGCTGGACGCCGTCGACCTGGCCCACCGCAGCGGCTTCAGCTGCATGATGAGCCACCGCTCCGGCGAGACCGAGGACACCACGATCGCCGACCTCGCGGTCGCGACCAACTGCGGCCAGATCAAGTCCGGCGCCCCGGCCCGGTCCGACCGCACCGCGAAGTACAACCAGCTGCTCCGGATCGAGGAGGAGCTCGACGACGCGGCGACGTACGCCGGTCGCTCGGCCTTCCCGCGCTTCCAGGGCTGATCCTTCGGAGGTTCAGGTATGCCGTCCCGTCGGGAATCCGGTGCACGCCCCGGCTCGCGTCCGTCGAGCCGGACCCAGTCGCGTCCACCGGCCCGGCGGGGCGACCAGCCCAAACGCCGTACGGCGGGAACCCAGGCCGATCCGGCAAGGACCCGGGGCTCCCGCAACCTGACCGGCCGGGCGGCCGTCGTACTGCTCGTGCTCGGGGCGTTGATCGTGTCGTACGCGCAGAGCCTGCGGGTGTGGTTCGACCAGCACCAGCAGGTCAGCGCGCTGCAGCAGGAGATCCGCGACCGGGAGAAGCGGGTCGGCGAGCTGAACGACGAGATCGCCCGCTGGGACGACGACGCGTACGTGAAGGCACAGGCGCGGCAGCGGCTCGGCTGGGTGATGCCGGGTGAGGTCGGGTACCGCGTGATCGGCGCGGACGGGAAGCCGGTCGGCGCCCCGCCGGAGCCGTCGACGCCCTCGGACGGTGCGACGGACACGCAGAAGCCGACCTGGTACACGAAGCTGTGGGGGAGCGTCGAGGGCGCCGGCAAACCGCCGGTCGCCGCGACGCCGACGCCGGCCAAACCCACCCCGAAGCCGATCATCACGCCGTCACCTAAGGTGACCCGGTGAGTGTCAGCCCTGCCGATCAAGAAGCAGTCAGCAAACAGCTCGGCCGTACGGCGCGAGGGATCCGTTCGATCGCGCATCGGTGCAGCTGCGGCCTCCCCGACGTGGTCGAGACCGAGCCGCGCTTGCCGGACGGTACGCCGTTCCCCACGACGTACTACGTGACCTGCCCGCGGCTGGCGTCCGCGATCGGGACGCTCGAGGCCTCCGGGATGATGAAAGAGATGACGGATCGCCTGGCCGAGGATCCGGAGCTGGCAGCGCGCTACCGGGCCGCGCACGAGTCGTACCTCGCGCACCGCGAGTCGATCGAACATGTCGAGGAGATCGCAGGCATCACCGCCGGCGGCATGCCGACCCGGGTGAAGTGCCTGCACGTCCTGGTCGGCCACTCGTTGGCCGCCGGTCCCGGCGTGAACCCGCTCGGCGACGAGGCGCTCGAAGCCCTGGACGACTGGGGCCGCCGAGGCCCGTGTGTCTGAGCGGGTTGCCGCGATCGACTGTGGCACGAACTCGATCCGGTTGCTGATTGCGGAGCTGGTCGACGGTCAGTTGGTCGAGGTCGACCGGCGGATGACCATCGTCCGCCTCGGTCAGGGCGTCGACGCGACCGGCGCCTTCGCCCCGGAAGCGCTCATGCGCGTCTTCAAGGCAGCTGACGACTTCGCCGCTGTCATCGAGTCTGTCGACCGGATTCGTTTCGTCGCCACCTCCGCGGCCCGCGATGTCAGCAACCGCGACGAGTTCCTCACCGGCATCGAGGCGCGTCTCGGCGTACGCCCCGAGATCATCTCCGGTGAAGAAGAAGCCGAACTCAGCTTCCGCGGCGCGACCATGTCCCTCGACCTCCCCGCGCCGTACCTGGTAGCCGATATCGGTGGCGGCTCTACCGAACTCGTCCTGGGTGACCAGAACGGCGTACGGGCAGCCGAATCGCTCGACATCGGCTCCGTCCGCCTCACCGAACGCCACATCGCCACCGACCCGACGTCCCCGGCCGAGCTGGCCGCGATCACCAAGGACATCGACGCGCTCCTCGACGGCACCACGGTTCCGCTGGCCGACACCCGTGCACTGATCGCCGTCGCTGGCACTGCCACCACCGTCGCCGCGGTCGCGCTAGAGCTCCCGGAGTACGACCGGAATGCCGTCCACCACGCTCACCTGACGGCCGCCGACGTACGTCGAACGACCAGCTGGCTCACGACATCCACGCGCGCCGAGCGGTCCGCCGTACGCTCCATCCACCCCGGCCGAGTCGACGTCATCGGCGCGGGCGCCCTCATCCTCCAACGCCTGACCGACCGCCTCCCCGTAGACGCCCTGACAGTCTCCGAGCACGACATCCTCGACGGAGTCGCGCTCTCGCTTACCTGACGCGGACGCCGTCGAGGGCGATGGTGAGGACCCGGTCGCGTTGGGCCTGGTCGACGAAGCCGGCGGCGGTGAGGCCGCTGACCATGCGGAGGAGGTCGTCGAAGGAGACGTCCTTGCGGGCCTCGCCGGCCTCCTGAGCGCGCTCGAACAGCGGCGTGCCGGCCGCGTACATCGCCGCCCGGGCCGCCTTGAAGCTCTCGGTCTCGCGGTTCAGGGACTCCCAGATCGCGCGCTTGGTCGCGGCGTACTCGACGAAGCGGTGCAGCCACGTCGTCAGCGCGTCCCACGGCGGTAGATCGGCCACCTTCTCCGCGGCGATGCACAGCTCCTCGATCTCGCCGAAGTACACCGCGTTGAGCAGGTCCTGACGGTTCGGGAAGTTGCGGTACAGCGTGCCGATGCCGACACCGGCCTGGCGGGCGATGTCCTCGAGCGACGCCTCGACGCCCTTGGTGGCGAACGCGTCCCGGGCGGCGACCAGCAGGGCGTCGAAATTCCGCCGCGCGTCCGCCCGCTGCGGCCGCCGTACGTCGACCTGCAAAGCCGGCCTGCTCTGCTCGCTCACCATTCGATCACCTTAGCCAGTTGTTACCGGAGGCATCCCTCCATTATAGTGGAGGCACACCTCGACTTTACCAGGCCGGGGATTCCCGCGCCGTCGTACGGCGCGATCACACCCCTTTCGAAGGACTTCTGCATGCCTGTCATCAGGTCTGGAAACCCGCGTCTGACCTTGGCGGTCCTCGCCACGGTCGTCGCATCGTTCTCGATGTTGCAGTCGCTGGTGAGCCCGGCGCTGCCCGTCATCCAGCACGACCTGCACACCACCCCGAGCACGGTCACCTGGGTGTTCACCGCGCTGCTGCTGTCCGTCTCGGTCGCGACCCCTCTGCTCGGCCGGATCGGCGACATGGTCGGCAAGGAGCGCACGCTGTTCATCGCCCTCGGCGCGCTCGCCGTCGGCTGTCTGATCGCCGCCCTCGCGCCGAACATCGGCGTACTGATCGCTGCCCGCGTCTTCCAGGGCGTCGGCGGCGCCGTCTTCCCGCTGGCGTTCGGGATCATCCGCGACGAGTTCCCGGCCGAGCGCGTGCCGTCCGTGGTCGGCGTGGTCTCCGCGATCATCGCCGCCGGCGGTGGGCTGGGGATCGTGCTGGCCGGCCCGATCGTCGAATGGCTCGGCTGGCGCTGGCTGTTCTGGATCCCGATGGCGGTCGTCACCGTGTCGTCTGTGCTGGTACGCCGGTATGTCCCGGAGTCGCCGAATCGTGTCGCAGGCCGGATCGACTGGCTCGCTGCGGCCTTCCTGTCCGGCTGGCTGATCGCGCTGCTGCTTCCGTTGAGCAGCGGCCGCATATGGGGCTGGGGCTCGTTCCGTACGGTCGGTCTGTTCGCGTGGGCCGTCGTACTGCTCGTTGGTTGGATCACCGTTGAGCTGCGGTCGCGGAACCCGCTGATCGACATGCGGATGATGCGCCGCCCGGCGGTGTGGACGACGAACCTGGTGGCGCTGCTGTTCGGCGCGGCGATGTTCGCGGTGTATGCGTTCGTGCCGCAGTTCCTGCAGATCCCGAAGGCGGCCGGGTTCGGCTTCGGGGCGAGCGTGACGCAGGCCGGGCTGTTGATGCTGCCGATGCTGGTGACGATGGCGGTCACTGGTTCTCTGAGCGGTCCGCTTGCACCCCGGTTCAACGTGAAGGCGCAGGTCGTTTCCGGCTCGGCGCTGAGCCTGGTCGCGGCGCTGATCTTCGCGGAGTTCCACGACCAGCAGTGGCAGGTGGCGGTCTCGACGGCGCTGTTCGGCGTCGGGCTGGGTCTCGCCTATGCGTCGATGACCAGCCTGATCGTCCAGAACGTGCCGCGTGAGCAGACGGGTGCGGCGACCGGCATGAACACCAACATCCGCACGATCGGCGGCTCCATCGGTACGGCGCTGGCCAGCTCGATCATCACCGGCCATCTGCAGCCGTCGGGCCTCCCGGCCGAGTCAGGCTTCACCGACACGTTCCTGCTGCTGGCCGCGTTCGCCGCGGCAGCCGTCGTACTGGCGCTCGCGATCCCGAGCCCTCGTCGTACGCGCCCTGTCGAAGCCACCGAGCCACAGCCCGTCGAGGAGCTAGCCGCTTAGCTCATCAACGGCCGTGACCGGCCCACGCGGGATGCCTCGCGTGGGCCGCGTTCACTTTCGGAAACACGACCATCGGCGTACCCCCAAGCCCCTCGGACAGGCAAGCCTCGCGTCGACGAGGGGTGCGATCAAGCCCTCGTGCAAGGTCTCGACCCCCGCCGGTGGCGGACGCGACGACTCCGATGACGCTCAGGTCTTTAGTCTGAGGGGATGAAGCTTCCGCACCCGTGGACGGGGCAGTTGTTCGAGAGCCCGGTGCCGCCGGGGACCGGGTGGCCGGAGGATCCTGCTGTACGGCGTACTCCGGTGGCGCGTGACGCCGCCGAGGTTGTGAAGCTCGCGGCGATCGATGACCTGGACGAACTGGAAGCACGGGTGTCGGTCTGCCGCGCCTGTCCGCGACTGGTGGAATGGCGGGAAGACGTTGCTATCGGCAAGCGAAAGTCCTTCGCCGACCAGCCGTACTGGGGCCGCCCGATCCCCGGCTGGGGAGACCCGGCCCCACGCATCCTGATCGCCGGCCTCGCCCCCGCGGCGAACGGCGGCAACCGCACCGGCCGCGTCTTCACCGGCGACCGCTCGGGCGACTGGCTGTTCGCCTCGCTGTACCGGGTCGGCCTCGCCAACCAGCCCACCAGCGAACACGCCGGCGACGGCCTTCGCCTGACCGGCGCCCGCATGATCGCCGCCGTCCGCTGCGCTCCACCCGCCAACAAACCCACACCCGACGAACGCGACCACTGCGCCCCGTGGTTCCGCCGCGAGCTGGAACTGTCCCTCGCCACCACCCGAGCCATCGTCTGCCTCGGCAAGTTCGGGTACGACGCCCTGCTCAACGGCCTCGCCGCGCTGGGAGCAACGATCCCGCGACCGCGCCCCAAGTTCGGCCACGCCGTCGAACACCAGATCCCAATCCCACAAGGCGAAATCACCGTCCTCGGCTGCTTCCACCCCAGCCAGCAGAACACCTTCACCGGCAAACTCACCGAACCCATGCTCGACGCCGTCCTGACCCGCGCGAAGACTCTCGCCGGGTTATCCACAGAGCAGGGGGAGTGAGGTTGACCAGGGTGGTGCAGGTGTTGGAAGCTCCCGGCATGCCTCCGAAACGGGTGTTCAGATGACCAGCGGGAATCTGCCCGAGCAGTCCCGCGGACGCCCCGCCACGCGTCGGGAGGCCGGCGGTGTCGAACGCTCGACCGCCAAACCCCAGACGCCCGGCGCCCACGAGGCGACGAACCTCAACTTCATCCCGGCCCCGGATCGGTTCCACTACTGGAGCGAGATCTCCGACGACGTGAAGGCGTACCTGGAGCGCAAGGTAGGCCCGAAGATCGACTGGTGGGCCGACCGCCACAAACGAGAACGCGACCGCCCGTACGCCGTCGTCCTCGGCCCGAACGGCTTGGCGGTCACGACGCCACGGGTCAACCAGCAGGGTCAGCGCACCCAGAGCGTGCGCCTCGACGCGTTCGTACCGTCGAGCCTCAAGCACGCCGTCGTACAGCAACAACCCACCAAACCCCGCGGCGCCCTACGCTCCCTCGTCTCAGGCCGAGCCGGAACCCCCGAGCCACTCGCGCCGCCACCGGACCTACACCTGACCGAGGAAATGCGCGGCTTCCTAGGCAACCTCCCTCTCGAGGCACAACACCGCCTACAGACACCGTTCCTGGGCTCGCAGTCCGTCAAGCACTACCTCTCCTACGCCTACGGCAACGACGAAGACTACGACGCCTGGTGCTACCTAGCCGGCACCCGAACCATCACCTTCGCCTCCGGCCACTGCACCCGCCCCACCGGCACACCCCCACCCCAAGCAACCTGGCACCTAACCTGCTACCAGGCCGAAATCGCCCGCTAGCTGGTAACCCATCGCGCACAGGCGAGGGCCTCGGGCCCACCGGCGAATGCTCCCGTCCTGGGCGCCGGGGCGGAGGGGCCTCGCGAGCGGCAGACACCCCGACCGAGCACAGACGGCGCCTCGGGCCCACCGGCGATCGCTGCCGTGCTGGGCGCCGGGGGGAGGGGTCTCGCGAGTTTCCGGCAGACGGCAGGCCCGGAAGGCCGCCGATCCAGCACCTCGCCGACGGGGCCGCACCCGGCGAGGTCCGTCAGGAGTTCTGCTCGTCCCGCCAGGCGATCCACTGGCGGGCGGTGTCGAGGTCGTAGTCCGGTCCGCTGGTAGAAGTCGTGAACAGACTGACCCCAAGCTCCCGCAACGGCGGCCCCACCTCGCGCGGATCACCCCCGACATGCACGGAGTACTCGATCGACGCCGGATCACGCCCGATCTCACCGCAGTACTTCTTCAGCAACCCAAGCTTGCGAACCAGATCCTCACCCTCCGCAAAGGTGTTCCAGATATCCGCATGCTCGGCGACAACCCGAAGCATCTTCTGCTCACCCCCACCAGCAATCAGAATCGGCATCCGCCCAACCGGCGCCGGATTCAACACACCCAGCCGCTTCTTGATCCTCGGCAACGCCTCACCCAGCTCCGCAACCCGCCGCCCGGCCGCCGGAAACTCATACCCGTACTCAACAAACTCCCGCTCCTTGAACCCAGCCCCGACCCCAAGGATCACCCGCCCACCACTGATGTGATCAACCGTCCGAGCCATATCAGCCAGCAGCTCCGGGTTCCGATAACTGTTACAACTAACCAGCACCCCAAGCCCCACCCGAGCCGTCTGCTCAGCCACCCCCGCAAGCACCGTCCACCCTTCAAAGTGCTTGCCCCCAGCATCCTTCCCCAACGGAAAGAAGTGATCCCAGGTAAACACCGCGTCTGCCCCCAGCGCCTCAACCTCCGCCGCCGCCCGACGAATATCCACGTAATCCGCCCGCTGCGGCGCCAACTGCACCCCAATCCGAACAGGCCTCACGAAGTCGCCCCATCTCGCGCCAGACAAAACCCCGACCATAGGCCACAACAGGTGCATGCCGCACGTGAATCGTGCCAGGACGGCAACTTGAACTGCGGGAGTTGTCGGCATTGAGGTTAGGTTCGACCTACCCTCAGCCCTGGCCGTACCGGCGTCGCACCCGATAGCTTCCGGCTTGTCGGTCAGCGTTGTGCCCGCCCCATGCCATGGGGCATGCCGATAGATCGGAGACGTTGGTGAGCGCACGTCCTGCCGTGGGCTGACGACGCGCTTACGCGCCTTGGAGGACCGGGTCTTGAAGGCGTAGAGAAACCTCGTTCGGTCGAGCGATGCGAGTAGACGGCGCGGCGAGTCGACTGGCAGAGTGGCTCGGATCGACAGTGTGGGGGGCCATACTTGATGAATAGGCGACTTCGTCATGCTGCACGCAACCGGGCTGCGGCGAAAGAGGATTCCGACCAATCATTCCGATGGTCCAACCATCTAGGTTTGTTGGGCACTGCATTAATTCCGGTGTTGGCGATGTGTCAGATAGCCTCGGTCGCCGGATATGATATGCAGGTCACGCTGTCAATCTTGGAGTCAGCGGGGAATACGCTCAGCATATTCCTTCGGTCTGCTCTGGCCACCCTCCCGACCCTGTGGCTCCTACTCATTGCCTCGTACTTCGGTTACGCCGCGTCGGCTCGCATTGACAACGACCCGGTCATCTACAGTGCAATGCCGTGGCTGCGCGTCTCGTCGAGGGCTGCTTCCATCATCCTTGTTGTAATGGTCTTGGCGGCCGCGCTGGTTCCTTGGCCGTATCTTGTAGTTGCTCTGCTTTGCGGGCTCCTGGTGTTCTTGATGAGTCTGACAATAAATACCATGGTCAATTCTTTGAATAAGAGGATAGATAAGAGTCTTGGGACGCCATCGGGCCACTCGGGGCTGACGATGGCGTTGAAGAGACTTGATGACAAGGGTAATCGATTCGCGAAGGAGGGTGGACTGAAGCGGCTGATGCAAGCCCTTATCCTCGCTGGAATAACCTTGCTCTGGCTGGTCGGCAGTCCGTGGATGCCCTACGAGCGACTGACGCCCGCGACGGCCCAGCCTTTCACTGGAAAGGTGCTCAGCAATGATTCTGGTGAACTTCTGCTCATCGCCGCCGGCTCGACGCCGGAGTTGATTCGGCTGCCAGCTGAAAATACCAGACGGGAATTGTGTCATCCTGTACTTGCAAACACGATTCACGGCAAGCCTGGTGACGCTACGTCCGCACTCACGCCGTGGGACTGGCGGACAGTGCTGCAGTTGGTATTTGACGTTCCCAAGTTCGATCTTGTGCCCTGCCCGACGGCGAATCGCCCGGACGAGCAGAAATGACGGGCCCCAGTCGCTCACGCACCTTCTAGATGCAGAGAGGCCGGTGGAGGGGTCACTTCGGTGGAAGCCCCGATATATGTACCGCGATCGCTAGTACCCTCATGCATCGACGACGAAGCAGTGGATGTGGATACCGTCTTTGTCGCGCATCCCATGAAGGCGAATGTGCGATGTGTCGGACGGATCAAGCTCCGTATACCTTGGCGGGACACGAGGGTGATATCGGAGCGGGAATCCATCGCGGCTAGTTCACTCAGTGCGGCGGCGCCCAACTCCGGCGGTGGCCGACCGCTCCCGCGATGGCGGGAAAGGATGTTCCGGGCGATAAGCCGGGGTGGGCTGTGTCAAGGATTGTGGACGGTTGGTTGGGGTTGTTGGTTAGGCGGCGGTGGGGGTTTGGTGGTTGGTGAGGGCTTCGTGTGGGGTGCGGTAGCCGAGGGTGGAGTGGAGTCGTTG
>NZ_SZPZ01000007.1:0-211276 GCF_005233875.1 Kribbella jiaozuonensis
ACCACCAACTGCACAGCCTCTGCCCGAAACTGCGCACTAAACCGCCGACGCTTCTCGGTCATAAACAGATCCTCCTCGCTCCAGAGCACCTGTCCAACAACCTCGATACACCTCAGGGGTGGGTGGGGGCGCGCCGAGCGGGCGCGCTGAGGAGCGGAGCGACGAAGGAAGCGGCTGTGTGGGCGGGCGGGGGCTACTCGTCCAGGCCGTGTTCGATGGCGTAGCGGACTAGTTCGGCTCGGTTGTGGAGTTGGAGTTTGCGGAGGGTGTTTTGGACGTGGTTCTCGACGGTGCGGTGGGAGAGGACCAGGCGGGTGGCGATCTGTTTGGCGGTCAGGCCGCGGGCCACCAGGCGCAGTACTTCGGTTTCGCGGTCCGTCAACTGTGGAACATCAGGACCGCCGGCACCGAGACGCCGGTACTCCCCCAGCAACAACCCGGCCAGCCCCGCGCTGAAGATCGCATCGCCCTCAGCAGTACGGCGTACCGCGTCATCGAACTCGTCCAACGACGCAGACTTCACCAGATACCCCGACGCGCCGTTCTTCACCGCCGCGAGTACGTCGTCCTGCTCCGCGCTGGCCGACAGCACCAACACCCGTGTGTCAGGCAACGCCGTAGTGATCTCCCGCGTCGCGTCCACACCAGACCCGGAGCCCAGCTGCAGATCCATCACCACCACATCCGGACGGGTCGCCAGCGCGATCTTCACCGCGCCGGCAACATCCGACGCAGTAGCGCACACGTCGTACCCGCGACTCCCAAGATCGCGCGCGACTCCCTCGCGCCACATCGGATGGTCGTCGACGATCATCACTCTGGTCATACGGCTACCTTCAACTCCCACTCGGTTCCTTCGCCCGGCGCGGTTCGTACGGCGACTGTCCCGCCCAGGTCAGCGATCCGCCCGCGGATCGACTGGCTGACGCCCAGGTGGCCGTCGACGCGCGCCTGCTCCAGCCGGGCAGGCGTCGTACCCAGGCCATCGTCGCGGATCGACACCACGACCTCCTCGCCCAGATCCTCCACAGCGACCCAGCACCGCGCGTCCGGACCAGCATGCTTCGACACGTTGCTCAGCGCTTCCTTGACCGCGGCAACCAGTTCATCAGCCGTGGCCGCGGGCAACAGTACTTGCGCAGCCGGTACGACGACGTCCACCTTCGTCGTCGCCAACGGCAACAACAACCCACACAGATCAACGCGATCCCCGTCCGCAAGAACGGCCGGCCGCGTCGACATCAACGTGCGCAGGGCAACTTCCTGTTCGGCAGCCAAGTGAGCGAGTTCGAGCGCGTCGCCACCGATCGCAGTACCGCGGCGTTGGACCTGAGCCAGCACCTGCAGTACGCCGTCGTGGATCGAGCGACTGAGCCGCAGCCGCTCAGCCGTCGCGCTCTCCGCCGCGATCGCCGACCGCAGCCGGTCCCCCGCCCGCCGCATGGTCGACGCGGCATACCCGACGACCAGACCGGCGACCAACAACAACTGCACGTTGCTGAGGATCTTTGACGCGTTGTCGACACCGCGCAGCGACAACAACGCCAGGCTGATCGTCGCCGCGCCGAGCAGCCCGCCGTCGCGACCGCGGGAGATCGCCAGCGCGAGAACCGGGCCGGCCACCCAGACCGAGGTCAGCACCGAAGCTCCACCTCGGATGTCGATCAGCGGCTGCGCCCACAAGGTCGCGTACATGCAGCCGACCGTGATGATCAGGTCCGCGAACGCGAGCCGGGTGTTGCGGCGGCCCCACCGCCGGCTGTAGCCGAGCGACGAGATCAGCGTCCAGATTCCCATCACGGCCAGCTGGAGCAGTGCGCCGGTGGGCCGGACGATTCCGTCCCACCGAGTCCACACACCGAAGCAGGCGAAGCCCCAGGTGATGATGCGGAACACCACCAGCGCACGCCACAGCGGCTGCAGCAGGTCTACCGTCTCGCGCTCCACGCGGCACAGTCTGCCAAGGACGGCGGCCCAGCTGCCTGAGCCGTTCTACTCAGGGTGTGCAGGTTTCCCCGCACCTTCACAGGTTTTCCTCAGGATCTGCTTCAGCTGAGCGGATTTTCCCCGTACTCTCGCGCAAAACACGCTCGGGGGAGCTTCGATCACACTGTGTAACCAAGACACGGAGGGGAATCGTGCGCAAGCTACCCGCCGGGCTCTTCAGCCTGGCTTTGGCGGCGACGACCGGGCTCGGCTTGGCCGCTGCCTCGGCCACCAACGCCGCCACACCGCCCAAGCAAGGGTCGGCGCCGATCGCCAGCGAGGCCGCGCCGGCGCCGGACGAGTTGTCCAGCCCGCTCGAGGACAAGCGTCGCGAGCTGCGGCAGGAGGCCCTGACCCAGGTCATCAACGGACAGGCCACGCCGGAGCAGCGCAACGGCAGCACTGTCGTCAAGGTCGGCACCAAGGCCGCGGGTGCCAAGGGCACCAAGAACGCCAAGGGCAAGGTCGACCAGTACGTCGAGCTCGGCCGGGAGAAGACCGACCGGATCTTCGTCGTACTCGCGGAGTTCGGCAACGAGCGCGACCCGAAGTACCCGGACCAGGACACGTCACCGGCGTTCCCGGGCCCGGCCCGCTTCGACGGACCGCTGCACAACCAGATCCCGCAGCCGGACCGCTCGGTCGACAACTCGACCGTCTGGCAGGCCGACTACAGCCAGAAGCACTTCCAGGACCTGTACTTCGGCAACGGCAACTCGGTGAAGAAGTACTACGAGAAGCAGTCGTCCGGCCGGTACTCCGTGTCCGGCGAGGTCACCGACTGGGTCAAGGTCAAGTACAACGAGGCGCGGTACGGCCGCTCGAACGGCTACCCGTGCACCGGCAACGTCTGCAACAACACCTGGAACCTGATCCAGGACGCGGTCAACCAGTGGGTCACCGACCAGGAGGCCAAGGGCCGGACCAAGGCGCAGATCACCGCGGACCTGAAGTCGTTCGACCAGTGGGACCGCTACGACTACGACGGTGACGGCAACTTCAACGAGCCGGACGGCTACATCGACCACTTCCAGATCGTGCACGCCGGCGGCGACCAGGCCGACGGCGACCCGTGGCAGGGCGAGGACGCGATCTGGTCGCACCGCTGGTTCGCCGGCTTCCCGGGCGGCCCGGCCACGAACCCGAACGGCGGCGCGCAGATCGGTGACACCGGCATGTACGTCGGTGACTACACGATCCAGCCGGAGAACGGCGGTATCAGCGTCTTCGCGCACGAGTACGGTCACGACCTCGGTCTGCCGGACGAGTACGACACGTCGGGTGCAGCCGTCGAGAACGGCGTGAACTGGTGGACGATCATGTCCCAGAGCCGCGTCAGCAAGCCCAGCGACGGCGGTATCGGCGAGCAGGCGGCCGACTTCAACGCGTGGGACAAGCTGCAGCTCGGCTGGCTGGACTACGAGATCGTGACCGCCGGCCAGAACCGCACCGTCGACCTCGGCCCGCACGAGTACAACTCGAAGAAGGCCCAGGGCCTGGTGGTGACGCTGCCGAAGAAGCAGGTCGAGCATCAACTCGTCCAGCCGAGCGCCGGTACGAAGGACTGGTGGAGCGGTCAGGGCAACAACTTCACGCACACGATGAGCCGGCAGGTCACGCTCCCGGCCGGTCAGCCCGCGAGCCTCACGTTCCAGGCCAACTGGGACATCGAGGACTGCGGTACGACGGCGTGTGACTACGCGTACGTCGACGTGAACGACGGCGCCGGCTTCAAGACGATCCAGGGCAACATCACCAAGGCCGCCGAGGGCAACGGGATCGACGGCAAGAGCGCCGGCTGGGTCCCGGCGACGTTCGACCTGTCGTCGTACGCCGGTAAGACGATCACGCTGCAGTTCCGGTACGCCACCGACCCGGCGGCCGGCGGGATCGGCTTCTTCGCCGACGACATCAAGGTGACGTCGGGCTCGACCACGGTGGTGAACTCCGGCGCGGAGACGTCGCCCGACGGCTGGACGCTCAACGGGTTCAGCGCGGTCGGTTCGTCGTACACGAGCCAGCACGACAACTACTACCTGGCGTCGAACATCAACTACGTCGACTACGACAAGAACCTGCAGACGGGCCCGTACAACTTCGGTTGGGCGAGCACGCTGGCCGACAAGGTCGAGCACTTCCCGTACCAGGACGGTCTGCTGATCTGGTACTGGGACACCTCGCAGGAGGACAACAACACCAACGAACACCCGGGTGAGGGTCTGATCCTGCCGATCGACTCGCACCCGACGCCGATCAACCGTCTCGACGGCCAGATCTGGCGCCCGCGGGTCGCGGCGTACGACGCGCCGTTCAGCCTGGAGAAGGCCGACTCGTTCAGCCTGCACATCAACGGGCAGTCGAGCTACATCCGTGGTCAGAACGCCGTCCCGACGTTCAACGACAGCAAGTCGTACTGGACCGCGGACCAGCCGACGAGCAGCGTCAAGGTCCCGAACAACGGGGTCAACATCAAGGTCGTTTCGAAGAACGGCACCTCGCTGAAGGTCCAGGTCTCGAAGCGCAAGTAACACAACGCAGAACGGCCCCCGGAGGAGTCTCCGGGGGCCGTTCTTCGTAGATCAGGCTGTTGCGTACGGCGTCAGGTCGCCGGCGAGGGCCGGGTGGACCCGGGCCGTCACGCGGGTGCCTTCAGCGGTGTGCTCGAGCTGCTCGACCGAGCCCTCGGAGTGGATCCGGGAGACCAGGTCGCCGCGGTCGTACGGCAGCAGGACGTCGAGGGCGACGTGCGGCTGCGGCAACCCGCCTTCGATCAGTTCGCGGAGCTTGTCCATGCCTTCGCCGGTGCGGGCCGACACCACGATCGCGTGCGGCTCGCGGTGCAGGATCGGTGCCAGCGCCATCGGATCGGCCAGGTCGGCCTTGTTGATCACGATGATCTCCGGTACGTCGCCCGCCTTGATCTCGGCCAGTACCTCGCGCACGGCCTGGATCTGCGCCAGCGGGTCGGGGTGCGAACCGTCGACCACGTGCAGCAACAGGTCCGCGTCCGCGACCTCCTCCAGCGTCGAGCGGAACGCCTCGACGATGTCGTGCGGCAGGTGCCGGACGAACCCGACGGTGTCGGTCAGCGTGTACACGCGCCCGTCCGAGGCCGTCGTACGACGGGTGGTCGGGTCCAGCGTCGCGAACAGCGCGTCCTCGACCAGCACGCCCGCGCCGGTGATCTTGTTCAGTAGCGAGGACTTGCCGGCGTTGGTGTAACCAGCGATCGCGACCGACGGGACCAGGTTGCGACGACGCTCCTGGCGCAGGGTCGAACGCTTGCCCTTGAGGCTCTTCAGGTCGCGGCGCAGCTTGGCGATCTTGGTGTTGATCCGGCGCCGGTCGGTCTCGATCTTGGTTTCACCGGGACCACGGCCACCGATACCGCCACCGGCCGCGCCGACGCGTCCACCGGCCTGGCGGGACAGGTTGCCACCCCAACCACGCAGGCGCTGCTTCATGTACTGCAGCTGCGCCAGCTCGACCTGGGCTTTGCCTTCCTTGCTCTTCGCGTGCTGCGCGAAGATGTCCAGGATCAGCGCGGTCCGGTCGACCACCTTGACCTTGAGCTTGTCCTCCAGGTTGCGCAGCTGCGCGGGAGCCAGCTCACCGTCGGCGATCACCGTGTCCGCGCCGAGCGACGCGACCAGGTTGCGCAGGTCGGACACCTTGCCGGAGCCGATGAATGTCGCGGGATCCGGCTTCTTCCGCCGCTGGATCACGCCGTCGAGCACCTCGGAACCGGCGGTCTCGGCGAGCAGCTTCAGCTCGGCCAGCGAGTTCTCCGCGTCCTCGGCGCTGCCCTCGGTCCAGACGCCGACCAGCAGCACCCGCTCGAGCAGCAGCTTGCGGTACTCGACCTCGCTGATGTCGGTCAGCTCGGTGGACATCCCGACCACGCGGCGAAGCGCTTGGCGCTCCTCCAGGTCGAGGCCCTCGGTGCTCAGTTCGTGGTCATACTCATCGTGACCCGACAACGAATCGCCGGAGTCCTCGCCCTCGATGAGGTCAAGTTCGACGTCGGTGGTCTCGTCGTATGCGTGTGAATGGGTCGTCATATACCTTCCATGGTGGCACGGGCCTCCAGTAGAGGCGACCCGTTTTACCTACGTCAACGCCCCACGCAGTACCGAGATTCCCCTCAGGCGGGCAGCCAGGCCCGATCGAAGTCCCCGCGAGCGTGCAGAACGGCCGGTCCGGTCAGCTCCAGATGGTTGTCGGCACGCCACGTCACGCTCACTTCACCGCCCGGTACGCCGACGCGGTACGTCACCGGGAGCTCGTCACGGGCCTGACGCGCCGCGGCGACCGTGACGGCGCACGTGCCGGTGCCGCAGGACCGCGTCTCCCCCGATCCACGCTCATGGACCCGCATCTGGACGTCGTGCGCATCCCGGCGTACGACGAATTCCACGTTCACGCCGTGGGGAAAGGCCGAGGTGGGCGACCAGGTCGGCTGGTCGCAGAGGTTGCCGGGCTCGTCCAAGTTGTCGACGAACGCGACCGCGTGCGGATTGCCCATATCGACATGTACTGCGGGCCACTGATGACCGTTGGTCTCGACCACGATCCCGGCCGGACCCGGCAGCGTCGGCTCGCCCATGTCGACGGTCAGCGTGCCGTCGTCGTTCTGCGCGACGGCCTTGATCCCGGCGCGGGTGCCGACACGGACGGGCTTGTCGTCGATCAGGCCCGCGTCCGCGAGGTACTTCACGAAGACACGGACGCCGTTCCCGCACATCTCCGCGATCGAACCGTCCGCATTCCGGTAGTCCATGAACCAGTCGCCGCCGTCCTCGACGTACGACTGCTTGTCGCCCTGGATCACCCGCAGTACGCCGTCCGCGCCGAGGCCGGCGTGGCGGTCGCAGAGGAACCGGACCAGGCCGGCTTCCAGCTCGCCGTGCACCGAACCGTCGGGATCGGGCAGGATCACGAAGTCGTTCTCCGTACCATGACCCTTCAACCAGGGAAACGTGCTCATGAAGGAGATCGTACGGTGCAGCTCGCCTACTTCTGGGAGCAGGAGGACGCGGAGGCCGTCGCCGAACTGCTGGACGGCGAGGTACGGCGCGGGCGGTTCCACGGTGAGGACGACGACGAGGATCACCCATGGGTCGTCGAGCTGACGGGTGGTCAGGACGTCGAGCGGGTAGTGGCCGAGCACGACGGCTGGCTCGAGACTTCGGCGGACGCTCCGGGCGGCGCCCCGCTGCCGTTGCCCCAGGAACCGAAGCGCTTCAAGAAGTAATGACTCGGCCGGGGCGATGGCCGGTCGGCTTGCTGTTGGACAGGGCGGGTTGGCCCGCGACCAGCACGTGTTCGACGCCGACGGACAGCTGCCAGGGGTCGTCGTACGTCGACTTGTCGGCGATCGTGGTCGGGTTGAGGACGACCAGGTCGGCGATCGCACCGGGTTTGATCGTGCCGCGGTCGTCGAGGCCGAGCCTGGAGGCGGGCAGCGAGGTCATTCGGCGGACGGCTTCGGCGATGGAGAAGATGCTGAGATCGCGGGCGTAGTGGCCGAGGACCCGGGGGAAGGTGCCGAAGTTGCGAGGATGGGGGTGGCCGGGGCCGGTTGCGTCCATGATCCAGCCGTCGCTGGCGATCGCCGTACGCGGGTGTTGCAGGACGGTGATGACGTCGTCCTCGCTGATCGCGTGGTTGACCACGCTGACGGCGGCCTGGTGGTTCTCGAGGATGCGGAGGACGATCTCGGCGGCGTCGACGCCGTCGCGCCGGGCGATCTCGGTGAGGCTGAGGCCGCGGCTGTCCTCGTAGCGGCCGGGTGGCAGGGACGCGATGACGACCGAGTCCGGCGACAGCAGTTTGTCGGAGCGCAAGGCCTCGGCGATCCGCTTGCGTTCGGTCGGGTCTGCGAGGCGTTCGAGGAGCGCGCCGTCCGCCAAAGCCCAGGTGGGCAGGCGGGTCGTCAGGGTCGTGCTGGTGGCGGTGTACGGGAACGCGTCCCAGCCGACATCGAGATCAGTCTGGTCGAGGAGTTCCAGCGCCTCGGAGACCAGGCCGTGGTTCGCCTTGCCGACTGCCTTCAGATGGGAGATGTCGAGGCGCGCACCACCGGCGCGGGCGGCTGACATCGCCTCGTCCAGCGCGGCGAGCAGGCCGGCGCCTTCGTTGCGGATGTGGGTCGAGTAGAGCAGGTCGCACTCGGCCGCGGTGGCGACGAGCGCAGCGACCTCCTCCGGCGAGGCGTAGGCGCCCGGCGCGTAGATCAGCCCGGTCGAGAAGCCGACCGCCCCCTGGTCGGCAGCTGCTCGGAGCAGGTCCTGCATCTGCCGGAGTTCGTCGGTTGAAGGCGCCCGGCGTGCGTTGCCCATCACCGCGATCCGCAGCGTGCAATGACCGACCTGAAGCGCCAGGTTCACCGCTGGTTCCAACGTTGCAGCGAAGCCGGCCAGATCGTTCCAGGACCAGTCGTGCTTCGCCCCGAGGAACGCCGTACCCGCCTGCAACGTCGCCAGGTCGGTGATCGGGTACGGCGACCAGCCGCAGTTGCCGGCCACCAGCGTCGTCACGCCCTGCGCGAGCTGGGACTCGGCGGCCGGACTTGTGCGCAGACTGAAATCCGCATGTGAGTGAAGATCGATGAATCCCGGTGCGACAATGTTGCCTGTGGCATCGATACCTTCGGCTCCGGACGGCACGGCATCAGGTGGCAGCACCGCGGTGATGCGGTCGTCCTCGACCAGTACGGTCCCGGGCGTCGGTTCGGCACCGGTCCCGTCGGCGATCAGACCGCCGGTGATTGCCACCCGCATCGAATCACTCCTGTTCTGGTCCGAGGGACAGCTGGGCGACAGTGTTCGCCTCGATCAGCGCGCGGTCCACGGCATGGCCGAGACCGGTTGCCGCAGGCACCTGTACGACCCCTTCGACGGCGACGACGGCGGGTTCGACGACGTCCCGGGCGTAGTACTTCTCCGAGGCGGACACGTCCGATGGGAGGGTGAACCCACCGAGGCTGGAGAGTGCGACGTTCGCGAGCCGGCCGATGCCGAACTCGTGCATACCGCCGCACCAGACGGGGATGCCTTCGTCCCGCGCCCGGTCGTGCGCTTCACGCGCTGGAGTGAGGCCGCCCATCCGGGACACCTTGATGTTCAGGACCCGCAGCGCTTCTAGCGCCAGCGCGGTCTCCAGGTCGTCGACGGTCTCGATACTCTCGTCGAGGCAGACCGGTGTCTCGATCGTGCGCTGCAGCTCGGCGTGCGTAAGCAGGTCGCGTGGCGCGAACGGCTGCTCGATCATTGTCAGCCTGAACTCGTCGAGCTCCTGCAAGAGTTTCAGGTCGCCCGCGGTGTAGATGCCGTTGGCATCGACATGCAGATCGAGGTCCGGGTACGCCGTACGCACCGCACGGACCGGCTCGATATCCCAGCCGGGGGCGATCTTCAGCTTCACCCTCGGGTAGCCGGCTTCGACCTGCAGCTGAACCTGGGCCAGTAGGTCGTCGATCGTCGGTTCGATGCCGAGCGAGACACCCGCGACGACCTCGGTCCGCTTCCCGCCCAGAGCTGTTGCCAAGGGCATGGAGTTGGCCTCGGCGTACAGGACCCAGGCGGCGGTATCCACGCCGGCCTTGGCGAAGTTGTTGCCGCGGACCTTCGACCAGCGGCGGGCCAAGTCGGCGGGGTGGGTCCAGGAGTGATTCAGGACCGCGGGCAGGAGATAGTGCGAGGCGATGTGCCAGCAGGACTCGACCGTCTCCGGTGCGTAGTACGGATCGGAGGATGATGCGATCTCGCCCCAGCCGATCGCGCCCGACGCGTCCTCCAGCTCGACCAGGATGTGGTCGAGGAACGCCTTACGGTGCGAGCTGGTCTGGAACTCGTGCACCAGCGGCATCCGGACCCGATGCAGCCGGGCCGCGACGATCTTCAGTTCAGTTGACATACAACCCCAGCTCCGTGTTCAGCCGGTCGCGCTCGAGCAGTCGTCGCCGCGCGCCCTTCGCACTCGCGGTGGTCAGCGTCGCGAGCACGTGCAGCACGGATGCGACGACGGTCGGCGAGTCGACGTACGACGCGCTCCCGGTCGCGACATAGATGCTCTGGTCGGCGATCTTGGCCAGCGGCGCGTCCTCGAAGTCCGTCACCGCGACCAGTTCCCCGCCGGCCTCGACGAAGCGGCTGGCGATCTCGACCGTGTCGCGCCGGTAGCGGCGGAAGGAGAACGCGACCATCAGATCGTTGGACCGGACGTCGGACAGTACGTCGACCCCGCGGACGACGGTGCCGTCGATCAACGTCACCTGCGACAGGCCGGCCCCGAGGTCGAACGCGAGCAAGGACGCGTACGAGAACGACTTCGCCGATCCGACGATGAACCGCCGGCGGGCAGCGACGATCCGGGCCGCTGCCTGCGCGATCGACTCGTCGGTCAGGATCTGGTCAAGGGCCTCGTCGATCGAGGCGCGCTCCTGCTCGACCACGCGGCGCTGCAGGAGCGTTGACGACCGGCGTTGCAGGCGGGCGTCGTACCGCTCGTGGGGGCTGGTGAGCTCGCGGTTGCGTGGATCGTCAGGCATCGGCCGGCCCGAAGTAGTAGGCGCCGGTCCCGTCCGGAAGGCGGCGGCACGAAACAGCGACGAGCCCTTGCGCCAGCAGACCTTCGAACGAGCTACGCAGCTCGGCCGGGTCGGTCGGCATCACCAACTCGGTCATGCTCGCGGGAACGGCGGGCTGCTCGCGGGTCAGGTCCCACTCGACGATCACGCGGTCGGTGCCCGGACCGTACATGTCCGGGGCGAACCAGCGACCGCGGGCGCCGAGGACGTCGAGGTTGAAGTGCGCGTTGCGGACCTGCCTCGGATCGTACGTCCAGCGCATCCGCGACATACCGTGGCTCAGGGCAACTTCTCGCTGGGCGTGCTTGAGCATCCGGCCGAGGCCGTGCCCCTGCTGGTCGGCCGCGACCACGGCGGACTGCGAGTAGTGGTAGAAACCGCGCCGATCGGTGCCGCAGAAGCCATAGGCGAACGCGACCAGCTTGTCGCTCTCGTCGAGGATGCCGACCACCGACCCGCCGTTGCTGGCCAGCGCGCCGAGCAGTCGCGGATTCAGCCCGTACGCCGGGTCGAGGTAGCCGAAGACCGCGCGGTACAGCTCCGAGGCCTCGGCGAACCTGGACGCCGTGGTGAGCGAGACCGCACGGAAGCTCACCTCAGAGATACGATTCATATCCTGAGTAGATCCCATGGATCTCAAGGTCGTCAATCGGTGATCAGATGATGATACGTTGACTATCCATGATCATCGAGCGACTCCAGGAGTACGTCGGCGCGGAGACCCCGACCGGTGACGCGGCCGCGCTGAACGCGTTCGCCGACCGCCTCGCCGAGCGGTACGACGCCCTCGGTGCGAGCGTACGCCGCGTGCCCACACCGACCGGCGATCATCTGGTCGCGGACTTCCCCGGCCACGGGCCGAGGGCCGACGAGGCGCCGCTGCTGTTCCTCGCCCACCACGACACCGTCTGGCCTCTTGGACAGCTCGCGGACGTGATGCCGTGGCGCGAGGCGGACGGCATCATCCACGGCCCCGGCGTCTTCGACATGAAGGGCGGGCTCGTCATCCTCGAAACCGCCCTGGAACAGGTCGCCGACCAGGACCACCGACCGGTGCGAGTCGTGGTCGTCGCCGACGAGGAGGTCGGTTCGCCATCTGCTCGCGACTTGGTGACGGCCGAGTCTGCCGGGGTATACGCCGCCTTCGGGCTCGAACCGCCACACCCGAACGGCGACCTCAAGACCTCCCGTTGGGGCAGTACCCGCGTCCGCATCGAAATCACCGGCCGCGAGGCACACGCCGCACTCGACCCGGACAGCGGGATCTCCGCGATCGACGAGCTCGTCGACCAGCTGATCGCGGTCCGCGGCATCGTCGCGCAGTACGACGAGGTGCTGTGCAACGTCGGCACGATCACAGGCGGCGGCCGGACGAACGTCGTACCAGGCTCGGCGTCGGCCGACATCGGCTTCCGCTTCGTCGACCCATCAACCGAGAAAGCCGTCCTCGCCGCCGTCGCCGAACTCCAGCCGGTCCGAGCCGCTCAGCTCACAGTGCGCGTCATGTCGAACCGCCCGGCCTGGCAACCGTCGCCGGCGACCGACGACCTACTGGCAAAGGTGATCGAGGCCGGCCGCTCCATCGGTCAGAAGGTCGGCGGCGCCGCCGCATCCGGCGCAGCCGACACCAACCTGACCGGCTGGCTCGGCATCCCGACCCTCGACGGCCTCGGCCCAATAGGCAAGGGCGCCCACGCCGTCCACGAGCAGATCGTCGCGACGAGCCTGAGCGAGCGAGTCGCGCTGGTCGCCGCGATCATCATCTCGCTTTAAGTGCTCAGGAACGCGAGGACCGCCAGCACGCGGCGGTGATCCTCGGGCGCGGGTGCGAGGTCGAGCTTCACGAAGATGCTCGTCACGTGCTTCTCGACCGCGCGCTCCGAGATCACCAGCGTGCCGGCGATGGCGTGGTTGCTGCGCCCTTCCGCCATCAGCGCGAGCACCTCCCGTTCGCGGGCGGTCACCGCAGCGAGCGGATCCTTCACGCGGCGACGGCCGAGCATCTGCGAGACGACCTCCGGGTCCAGCGCCGAGCCGCCTTCACCCACTCGCCGGACCGCGTCGGTGAACCGCTCCAGATCCGACACACGATCCTTCAGCAGATACCCGACGCCCGCAGCGTCGTCCCCGAGCAGTTCCAGCGCGTACTGATCCTCCAGGTACTGCGAGAGCACCAGCACCCCGGTCCCCGGCAGCTCGGCCCGAATCGCCAGAGCCGCCCGGAGGCCTTCGTCGGTGTACGACGGCGGCATCCGGAGATCGATGATCGCGACATCCGGCCGGCTCAGTCTCGCCTCGCGCATCAACTCGGCGCCGTCGCGAGCCTGCCCCACAACCTCGAACCCGTTCCCCTCGAGGATCCGCACCACCCCCTCGCGGAGCAGGATCGAATCGTCGGCGACGATCACGCGCACGGCAACCTCACTCTCACCGCGGTGCCTTCGCCGCCGGCACTCGCCAACTCGAGCCGGCCGTCGAGGGCCGAGACGCGATCGTTCAGGCCACGCAGGCCCGAGCCGTTCTTCGGGTCGGCGCCGCCGATTCCGTCGTCGATCACGTCGACCTCGACGACGCCGTTCCGGTTCAGCACACTCACCGTGACGCAGCGCGCGGCGGCGTACCGGGCCGCGTTGGTAAGCGCCTCGGCGACGACGAAGTAGACTGCCGACTCGATCGACGCCGGCAGCCGGTCGGCGGGAGTCTCGATCACCTCGACCGGGACCGGTGACCGGCTGGCGAGGCCGCGCAGCGCCGCGTCGAGGCCGCGATTCGTCAGCACTGCTGGATGGATGCCGCGGGCCAGCTCCCTCAGTTCGGCGGTCGCCTCCCCCAGCTCGTGCAGCGAGGTGTCGAGCAGCTCGCTCGCCGCCTCGGGATCGCGTGCCACCAAGTCTCGGGCCAGGCGGAGGTTGATGCCGAGGGCCATCAATCGCTGCTGGGCACCGTCGTGGAGATCCCGCTCGATCCGCCGCCGCTGCTCGTCCCCCGCTTCGACGATGCGGGCGCGTGACGACCGCAACTCGGCAACCCGGACCCGCAGTTCGGCAGCGAGACGCTCGTTCCGCAAGGTCAACGCCACTGCGGCGCCGACCGTCTGCACGAGGCTGCGCTCGTCCTCCAGCGAGGCATCGTGGACGACCGCCGCCAATGGCTCGCCGCCGTGGCTGATCCTCGTCGCGAACCGTCCCTCGCCGGTCTCCGGCAGCGCGACCGGCCGGCCCTCGGAATCGACGTACGACGAGATCTCGGGGACCCAGTAGGCGAGTTCGAGGCCGGGGTCGCCGAGCGTCTCGGCCAGCGTGTCCCGCAATCCCGATCGTCCGACCTGCCCGGCCAGGCTGCTGACGACGAGAGTGACGGCTTCCGCCGTACCGAAGCGAGACCGCAGCAGCCCGAGGAGGAATGCGAACGGGACGAAAGCGAACAGCGACAGTGCGACGAAGTCGGCGGCATCCGTCGCTGCCGCTGTACCACTTCCGCTGCCGACCAAGGCTGCTGCGAGGAAGAACAGCGTCAACGCGCCGGTCACCAGGATCGGGCTGAGCGCCCGTCGCTGACCAGGTGTCGCCCTTCGCCAGCGTCGTACTTGCATAACCACAAGCCCTACGAGCACAACCACCGCACACAGCAGCTGCAGTCCGATGATGAGACTGGCCGCCGTACTCGAACTTGCGATCAGGATCGGGTTCGGCGGACAACCGACACACCCCGAGTACGGCGCTGTCGTGTCGGTGAAGAGGTACGCCGCCAGCTGGAGCACGGTCACGTTGACATACGCCAACGCCGCCAGGCGTCGCTGTGCCGTCGTCTCGAGCCGGCCCGACGGGAAGGCGAGCAGCAGATGTGCCAGCAGAGCGAACGAGAGCGGTGCTGCGAGTTCACCGACGCTGAAGACGACGCCGTCACCCGAGACCCCCAGCCCTCGGATCATCCAGGCCAGACCGGTCGCGACCATCAACAGTCCGATGTCGTTGCCCGGACGCCGCGCCCACGCGTACAGGCCGGTGCCGGCGAAGCCCCAGCCGATCAGCAGCAGGTAGAACGCATAGACGCCGGGTGAGGCGAAGCTGCCGGTCGCATGAGTGTGCGGAGAGTTGAGCACCAGCACAGTCAGACCGATGCCGATCGCAACGGTCGCGACCGCCGCGGCGATCAGCCTGCGGCTGGGGCTTCTCATCGCAGCAGTGCGGCCAGGGCGCTCCCGGTCAACTCTCCTTTGGGGATGAAGCCGCGCGCACCGCTGGCGCCGATCGCGTCGCCCAGATCGGCGGAGTCATGGCTCGAAGTGAGCACGATCTGCGGGGCATGACCATTGGCATCGAGCATGGACCTGGCGACCTCGAACCCGTCGATATCGGGCAGTCGTACGTCGAGCAACACCAGCTCGGGCCGCAGCCGACGGGCGGCCAGCAAGGCGGCGCCGCCGTCCTCGGCCTCGCCCACGACGACGTACCCGTCGGCCTCCAGCATGCGGCGAGCGCTGGCCCGGAAGCTCGGGTGGTCGTCGACGATCAGCACGGTCTTCCCCATGCAGCGAGTCTCCTCCGCGGATCAGCGCCCGGCTATACGGCCGGCCACACCGCTTGGTACGGGCAACCGAACCCCGAAGACGCCTGGAAGCTCGATGGTTCGGGCGTCGTCGCGCTGACAGCGTGGCGTCATGTCCCAGTCCCAAGGAGGATCCGCCATGAACCGCACCGCGAAGATCGATCAAGCTCCCAGCCCGGCCGCCGACCGGTACGCGTCCGTCGGCCAGTACTCGAAGGCCCAGGTCCTCGGGGCGTGGGCGGCAACCGCCGTACCGATGGGCCTGCTCGCCTGGATCGGGGCACCGTGGCTCAGCCATCGCCTCGGCGGGCGCGATCCGCTCATCGAAGCGCTGTTGATCTGCTTCCTGATCGGACTGCTCTGGCAGCTCGGCCTGGTCCTGATTCTGGTCCGGCGGGAGCAGAAGGGGCTGCAGTGGGCGCGGGTGCGCGACGCGCTGTGGCTGCGGAACCTGAAGGATCCCAAGACCGGACGCATCGGCGGCAAGCTCTGGTGGTGGACGATTCCGTTCGTCGTCGTTTCAGCCGGCCTCAACGCTCTGCCAGGGCTCACGCCTGTCGGCCCGGTCCCCCGGGATCTCCCGCACACGCTCGAACTCGCCCGCGGTCGGCTCGAGCACTTGTTCAACGGCAACTGGGCGATCTTCGCGCTGTTCGTGGTGGTCGTCTTCCTGGCCCCACTCACCGAGGAGCTGTTCTTCCGCGGACTCCTCCTGCCACGGATGCGGACCGCGTTCGGCCGCGGTGACATCTTCGTGAACGGATTCCTGTTCGGGGTCTACCACTTGCACCAGCCATGGAGCGCGCCGTCCAGCGTGGTCGACGGAATCATCACCCAGGCCTACCCCGCGCGTCGTTTCCAGAGCACGTGGATCGGAATCATCACGCACACCCTGCCGAGCTTTGTCATCGTCGGCGCGGTGCTTCCGCTGGTCATCTCATGAGACGGTCGATCGCCACTCTGCTGATCCCCGCCGTCGGTCTCACATTGGTCGCGCAGACGATCTTCCTGCTGAACGGCTGGAACGTCATGCCGGCCAAGGTTCTGGAGCTCGTCCTGCTGTTGGGCGGGGCCACGCTCCTGGCCGGCGGCCGATCGGAGGGACGACGGCTCTTCGCGGGACTGGTCCGCTGGCGGATCGGCATCGGCGTACTGCTGATCGTGGTTGCCGCCCTGCCCCTGCTCACCGTGGTCGTTGCAGTCGTCACCGGCAGCCTGCAATCGGTCGACGGCGGCTGGGTTCAGGTCGTGATGACATACCTGCTGTTCCTCGTCTTCGGCGCGATCACGGCCAACCTGTGGGAGGAAACGGTCTGGGCCGGCTTCGTTCAGACGAGGCTGATGGCTCGGCATGGGCTGTTGATCGGCTCGCTGCTGACCGCCGTACCGTTCTTCATCATCCATCTACCGCTGGCGTTCGAGACCAACGGATGGGCGGGTACGTCGTGGTCCGACGCGCTGGCGACCTGGGGCATCCTGCTGGTGAGCGCGCCGTTCTTCCGCTACCTGATCGGGATGGTCCTGATCGACACGGGTGGCAGCCTGCTCGCGGCCGGTCTGCTGCATGCGTCGTTCAACGCCTCGGGCGCGCTGCCGGTCCTGTCCGGTGGTTGGCAGTACGTGCCGGCGATGATCCTGCTGACCGTTGCTGTCGCAGTACTCCGCCGACGGCATCGACGGAGTACTGCGCAAGCGACCGAAGTTACGGCCAGAGCTGTTTGACGACCCCGGCCGATCCGCCGCCGCGGCGGGTCGGTTCGGCGGCGGCGAGGATTGCGCCGCCGGGGAGGAATTCCAGGCCTTCGAGGGCACCGATCTCGGCCGCGGAAGATCCGGGCGCGCCGGCTGGGGTGAAGGTGTGGCCGTAGGGGGCGAGGGCGGTGCCGTACTTGTCGATGAAGGATTGTTCGGCCGTCACCGACGCGGTGTTGCGCTGGGAGGCGCGTGGGGCGGCGATCGCCTCGGGGAGGGTCATGCCGCGGTCGAGGCGGTTCGTCAGGGTTTGCAGGACGGTGGTGATGATGGTCGAGCCGCCCGGTGAGCCGAGGGCGAGGTACGGCTTGCTGCCGCGGAGGACGATCGTCGGGGAGATCGACGAGCGCGGCCGCTTGCCCGGCTGGATGCGGTTCGGGTCGGCGGGGTCGTAGACCGCGGAGAAGTCGGTGAGCTCGTTGTTGAGGATGAACCCGCGGCCGGGGACGGTGATGCCGCTGCCGCCGGTCTGCTCGATCGTCAGCGTGTACGAGACGACGTTGCCCCACTTGTCCGCGGTGACCAGGTGCGTCGTCGACTTGCCCTCGGTGTCGGGCCGTTCCGTCGTCGCGGCGCCCTTGGCGCACTTCTCGTACTTGCCGTCCGGCGATCCGGCCGGAACCGGCTTCACCGCCGCCTTGTCCGGGTCGATCTGGCAGGAACGCTCGGCGCCGAATCCGCGGGAGGTCAGCTCCTTGGTCGGCACGTTCACGAACGCGGGATCACCGACGTACGCCGCTCTGTCGGCGAAGGCCAGCGCGGACGCCTCGAGGTAGTTGTGCAGGTAGTCCGTCGTGCTGAGGGTCTTGAGGTGCTTCGGCTGGAGGATGTTGAGCGCCTCGCCGACCGTGGTGCCACCGGAGGATGACGGAGCCATTCCGTAGACGTCCAAGCCGTCGTACCGGACCTGCGTCGGGACCCGGTCCAACGGCTTGTACTGCTTCAGGTCGCCGGTGGTCATGTACCCGGGCATCACCGGCAGTGTGGTCGTCGCGGTCTTCGGCGGGTTCTTGACGACCGCGGTCATCTCCGCGCCGAGAGCGCCGCCGTAGAAGGTCGAGAGCCCTTTCTTGCCGAGCATGCGGTAGGTGTCGGCAAGCTCCGGGTTCTTGAACACCGTGCCGACCTTCGGCGCGTCACCGCCGGGCAGGAACAGCTTGGCGGTCGGCACGATCGCCGAGAAGCGGGCCTTGTTCTCCTGCGTCTGCAGGTTGAACGTGCTGTCCACCACGAAGCCGCGATCGGCCAGGTCGGCCGCGGGCGTGAGCGCCTTGCCGAGCGACAGCGAACCCCATTGGCGCAGCGCGGAGTCCCAGGTCGCCAGCGTGCCGGGGATACCGACGGACACACCGGACGTGACGAGCTCGGGGGTGAAGTTGTACGGCTTGCCGGTCGCCGGGTCGATGAACGCGTCCGACGGCATCGCCGCGGGGGCTGTCTCGCGGCCGTCGATCGTGGAGACCTTGTGGGTCTTGGCGTTGTAGTACACGAAGTACCCGCCACCGCCGATGCCGGCGGAGTACGGCTCGGTCACACCCAGCGCGGCCGCGGTTGCGACCGCGGCGTCGACCGCGTTGCCGCCGCGCCGCAGTACGCCGAGCCCGGCAGCCGTCGCGTCCGCGTCGACCGAGGACACCGCTCCCCCGAACCCGATCGCGGTCGGGTTCTTCGCCGGTGGCTTCGGTGGATTCGCAGCGGCGCTCGTACTCAGACCACCTAGGACAAGGGCACCTGCAGACAGCGATGCGACCAGCTTCTTCACCAGTACTCCCGCGGGGCGTCGGCGACATGGATAGATGCCCTTGCTATCCCACAGAAGGGCTTCACGCCAGTACTAGTTCACCGTGCAGGAGTCCATGAAACGTCGGAGTACGTCGTCGGGCCACTCGACCGTGCCCGTCGGGAGCTCGACCAGCAGCCACTGGTCGGCCAGCTTGACCTGACCGGTCAGGCGGCCGTCGAGGGTGCCGATGTGGAAGGTCTTGCCGCTGCCGTCGGTGACGCGGACCGCGGACAGGCTGCGTGCTTGCGGGGCTGCTTGCAGGACGACCTTGGTGGCAGTGTCCGCAGTACGCATCGCCGGCTGGGAGAGTACGACGCGGTTGGCGGCGATCGGGGTCTCCGCAGTCCACCCCTTCGGCGTCAGGGCGCAGTCGATCGTGTGCCATGGCTGGTTGTTGGCGACCAACTGGACGACGGAGGCTCCGAACATCGACATCGTCTCGCCCTTCGACGGCTCGGCCGCCGGTGCGGTTGCGGGCGTCGAGGACGCGGATGTTTCCGCCTCGCCACCGCCGGCCACCTCGGTGCTGTTGCCCCACCACTTCACCTGATTGCCGATCGCGAGCGCGAGCGCCGAGACCGCGGCAACACACAGCACACCGGTGACGCGACGCCGGCGTTTGATCCGGCGCAGCGCGCGGCGGCCGCGGGTGACATCGGCCTCGATGTCAGCATCCGGCAGCGCCTCGGCCGCGCGGTCCGCGAAGCCCTCCAACAGCCTCTTCACGTCGTCCATCGGTGTTCTCAACCACTCCCCGTCTTGCGATCCGTCTCTTCCGACATCAGGTCCTTCAGCCGCTTCAGCGCCTTAGCGGTCTGGCTCTTCACGGTTCCTTCGGTGCACTCCAGGATCCGTGCGCAGGTCGCGACATCCAGGTCCTGGAAGTACCGCAGTACCAGCACCGCCCGCTGCCGCGGCGCGAGGTCCAGCAACGCGTCCCGGATGGCGAGGGTGTCGGTCTGATCAGGTACGTCGGTCAGCCGCGGCTCGAGCGTCTCCGCCGTCACCACCTCGGGGTGGCGGCCGGCGCGACGGCGCTCGTCCAGGAAGGCGTTGACCAGGATGCGGTGTGCATACGGGCCCGCGCCTTCGTGCTTGATCCGGTGCCAGTGCACGTAGACCCGCGTGCAGGCGGTCTGGACCAGATCTTCGGCGGTGTGCACATCACCCGCGGTGAGCAGCAACGCCGTCCTCATCAGCCTCGTGCGGTCCGCGAGCAGGTACTCACGGAACTCGGCCTCACGGTCACCCCCTCGCATTCGTTTCCACCCCGACTACGCCGCCGGTCCCCCTGCGGTTGCCCTGGGCTATCACTCGAAAAGCCTTCTCCACCAGATCGGGGTCGTCGTACTGCAGCCAACTGATGCGTTGGTCCTTACGGAACCACGAGTCCTGCCGGCGCGCGAACCGGCGCGTGGCCTGGGCGGTCCGTTCCCGGGCCTGCTTTTCGTCGATCTCACCGTTCAGCAACGCGATCACCTGCGAGTACCCGAGTGCGCGGTTGGCCGTCTTCCCCTCAATCAAACCCTTGTCCAGCAGTCCTCGCACCTCGGCCACGAACCCCGCGTCGAACATCCGGTCCACCCGGAGGTCGATCCGCGCGTCGAGTTCGGGCCGCGGTACGTCGAGACCGAGCTGGATCGCGCCCGGGTAGATGTAGCGGTGCTCGGGCAGCGTGGCGACGTACGGGCCGCCGGTGATCTCGGCGACCTCGAGCGCGCGGACGATCCGCCTCCCGTTGCTCGGCAGGATCTGCTCGGCGGCCTTCGGATCTGTCGCTTGCAGCCTGGCATGGAGTGCGCCGGAGCCGTGGGCTTCCAGCTCGGCCTCGAGGCGGGCGCGGACGACGGGATCGGTGCCGGGGAAGACGAAATCGTCGAGGATCGCGCGGATGTACAGGGCCGATCCGCCGGCGAGGACCGGGGTGCGCTGCCGGTCGATGCAGTCGTCGATGGCCGCGCGGGCGAGCTGCTGGAACTCCGCCACGGTCGCGGTCTCGGTGACGTCGAGGATGTCGAGCAGATGGTGCGGTACGCCGTCGCGCTCCGTCGCGCTGATCTTCGCCGTACCGATGTCCATGCCGCGGTACACCTGCATGGCGTCCGCGTTCACCACCTCGCCGTCGAGGTGCTTGGACAGCGCGACGGCCAGGTCGGACTTCCCGGCCGCGGTGGGGCCGACGACCGCGACGACGAGTGGATCGGACATCGCCCCAGTCTCGCAGCTGTCACTCTAAGAGTTCGCCAAGAGGTGCGGACCGGCCTTGTGGATGACCCTCCGTGTTCGGTAAGAACGCCTGGAGCTGGAAACATTTCTACGGGAGGAAACCACGTGACGAACGGGTTCGAAGAAGAGTCGGACGCGGCCAAGGACGCGCTCGGCCTGGGGGAAGAGGTCGACGACCTGGCGGCCGCGAAGCGCAGCGGCGGCGATGTCGAGGCGAAGAAGAGCGGCGGTGACGTCGAGTTCAGCGGTGGCGATGTCGAATCCACCGGTGACGAGGGTGAAGACAGCGGCGGCGACGTAGAGTCGGAACCGTCGGGCGACGGCGTCTGACAACTACTCAATTTGTCCGGCGTCGTTTCAGCATGGCGCTCGCGGAGATCCCACAGTTCCGGCGTTGCAGGTGCGAAGATCACCGCTAGCTGTCTGTAAGCACTCAACTACGCAGGAATGGGAGCCCCCGAGATGGGCATCTTCGACAAGTTCAAGGGCAAGGCCGAGGACCTGAAGGACAAGGCCACTGACCTGGTCAACGAGCACGGCGACAAGGTCGGTGAAGGTCTGGACAAGGCCGGTGACTTCGTCGACGAGAAGACGGGCGGCAAGTACGGCGACAAGATCGACACCGGCGTCGAGAAGGCCAAGGAAGGGTTGGACAACCTGGACGGCCAGAACGACGACATCCCGGACAAGCCGAACCAGTCCGCCTGATCTCCCCCGAAGGGCCGCAACCAACCAGGTTGCGGCCCTTCGCCATGTCGACAACCCCCCGTGTTCCGGCTATCCGGTGAGCTGGGTGATGAGGGAGTTGGCCAGCCAGGTTTCGTACTGGTTCAGAGGCCAGGCGTGTTCGAGGACCAGGGTGCGGTAGACCTCGGGCAGGACGAGGGTTTGGTAGATGGCTACGCCTTCGTCGACCTCCACAGTGAGGTGCGGGGTGATGGCTTCGAGGTGGCGGCGGAAGGCTCGTTCCCGGTTGGCCAGGATGGTTTGCATGTCTGCGGCGATGTCGGGGTCGGTCCGGGCCGCTTCCTGATAGATGTCGATGACGTCGTACATCACCTCGTACTGCCGGCGCTGGAGGTTCGCGGCCATCCGCAGGCCGTCGCGGGGGTCGGACTGGGCGAGGGCTTCGGCGTGGGTCCGGTCGACGTCGAGCGTCCCGGTCGCCTCCCAGGCGATCGCGCGCAGGATCGCGGACTTCCCGCCGAACGCGGAGTAGATCGTCGGCGCCGGGATATCGGCCGCCTCGGCGATCGCGGTGATCGTGGTACCGACGTACCCCTGGGTCGCGAACAGGCGACGGGCCGCCGCGGCGATCGCGGACTTCGTGGCGAGAGCCTGCCGCTGCCGGTGGGTCGGTCCTTCCCTCTTGACAGCCACGTCGGCAGCGTATCACTCTCTTCATCATAGTCTCACTATGACGAAGAGAGTATCGCGATGACTCCTGAACCGCCTGTGCTGATCGTCGGCGGCGGCCCGGCCGGCCTGACCGCGTCCTTGCTGCTGTCCCGGCACGGCGTGGAGTCTCTGCTCATCGACAAGCGCGTCGGTCCGTCCCCGCTGCCCCGGGCTCGCGGCGTGCACTCCCGGGCGATGGAGATCCTGCGTGTCTGCGGCGTCGAGCCCGACCTGCGCGCCGTCGAGCTGCCGATCACCCCTGGGGCACAGTTTCAGGCCGACCTGACCACTGAACCATTTCGTGAAGACGTGACATCCACCGCGAAGACCGTGGTCAGCCCGTGCGACGGCCTGTCCGTCTCGCAGGACGTCTTCGAGGCGGTACTGCGGGACCACGCGCGCGCCTACTCACCGGCGCAGCTGCGAACCGGCGTACTGCTGGAATCGTTCCGGATCGACGACGGCGGTGTGCTGGCCACCGTCGTCGACCAGCACGGCGGCGGTACGACGGACGTCCGCGCGCGATGGATGATCGCGGCCGACGGCGCACGCAGCGGCGTACGGCGCCGGCTCGGCATCGAGATGCACGGCCCCGACGACCTGGGCCGGCAGACGATGATCGCGTTCCGGGCCGACCTGAGCAGCTGGACCGGTGCCCGGCCGCGCGGAATCTACTTCCTGACCGACACCGGGGCGGCGCTGATCTGGACCCACACCGACGACCGCTGGGTGATCAGCCGACCTGGTACGACGACCGAGGACGATCCTGCCGCAGCAGTACGTCAGGTCCTCGGGCTTCCCGATCTGGACGTGGAGATCCTGGCCGCTAGTCCGTGGACCGCCGCAGCGCAGTCGGCCTCGCAGTACGCACAGAGACCGGTGTTCCTCACTGGCGATGCTGCCCACCGCTTCCCGCCGGCGGGCGCGACCGGTGTGAGCGCGGCGATGCACGACGTACACAACCTCGCCTGGAAGATTGCCTACAGCAACGACGGTACGAAGCTGCTGGACAGTTACGCCGACGAGCGGGAGCCGGTGGGCCGGCAGAACGCCGATGAGACCGGCGCCGCGTGGTCGCGGCTGTTCAGCGGGAACGGATCTCCGTTCAGCGGGCGCAGTCTCGGTCAGCTCGACATGGGGTACCAGTACCGCTCGGCGATCATCGCCGACGACGGCAGTCCGGATGCTGATCCACCTGGCTCCGACTACCGGCAGAACGCTGCGCCGGGTTGCCGGGCGCCGCATCTGTGGCTGAACGATGGGACCTCCACCATCGATCTGTTCGATCGGCACTTCGTTCTGCTGACCGCCCCACCGGGAGACCCGTGGCGTGACGCGGCGGGCCGGTCCGTCGGCGTACCGGTCGATAGCCACGTTGTGCCCGAGCCCGAGTGGCCTGAGCTGTACGGCGTCGAGCCCGACGGCGCGGTCCTCGTACGACCCGACGGCCATGTTGCGTGGCGCAGCCGGACCGGCTCGACCGATCCGGCGGCAGATTTCCGGACGGCGATGTCCACGTGCACCGGAATCTGACTCCGGACGCAGATCGTCCGGATTGCGTCGTACGCTCAGCTCATGGTCAAGGCCAAGGTGGATGTTGAGCAGTTGACGGTCCGGGCGCTCGGGCCGGAGACGTGGGATGCGTTTGCGGCGCTCGCGGAGCGGCACAACGGGGTGTGGGGTGGGTGCTGGTGCACGTTCTTCCACACGATGCACGAGGAGAAGACGTTCGAGGCGGAGAGCAACCGCGACCTCAAGCATCGCCTGGTCATGGAGGGTCGGGCTCACGCGGCGCTCGTGTTCGACGGTGAGCTCGCGGTGGGGTGGCTCGAGTACGGCCCGCCGGGCGAGCTGCCGAACATCAACCACCGCAAGGAGTACGAGAAGGGCATGGACCGCCCGCCGGACTACCGCCTCACCTGTTTCTTCACCGACCGCAACTACCGGCAGCAAGGGGTCTCGGCGGTGGCTCTCCGCGGCGCCCTCGAGCTGATCGCCGCGGCCGGCGGCGGGGTCGTCGAGACCTACCCCCAGGACACCGGCGGCAAGAAGATCACCGCCTCCTTCCTCTACAACGGCACCCGCTCCCTCTTCGAACAAGCCGGCTTCACCTACCTCCGCCCCAAAGGCAAGAACCACTGCGTGATGACGAAGACGGTAGGTGTCTAGGCTGCGTGTATGAATCGGTTTCGCGTAGTGCCGGCGGCGTATGTGGTGGTTCGGCGGGGGGATGAGGTGTTGTTGTTGCTGCGGGCCAATACCGGATATATGGATGGGTATTGGGCGGTGCCGGCGGGGCATGTTGAGCAGGGGGAGTCGGCGATTGCGGCTGCCGTACGGGAGTTGAAGGAAGAGGTGGGGATCGACGTTGACGCGGCCGAGCTGGTGCCGTTGACGGCGATGCATCGGACGGGTGGGAACGGGGATCCGATCGACGAGCGGGTGGATTTCTTCTTCATGGCGTCGACCTGGTCGGGTGAGCCGCGGTTGATGGAGCCGGAGAAGGCTGCGGGGCTGGAGTGGTACTCGCTGGACAAGTTGCCGGAGCCGTTGGTGCCGCATGAGGCGCGGGTGCTGGCGGCGGTGGCGGACGGGCGTGGGCTTCCTGCGGTGATCGCCCAGGGTTTCGCCTGAGTTCACCGTTCCTGGACGCCCGGGGCTCTAGTGTTCGCTGCGGTGTCAGCGAGCTTGGGAGCGTGGGGCGATGAACGAGCGGTACGACGGGACCAGCCGGCGGAAGCTGTTGCAGGCGGGGGCACTCGGCGCGGGCGCGGTGATTGCCTCGGGTGCGCTCAGCACCGGAAGCGCCGCGGCGACCGGCCAGGTCGAGGCCAAGAGCAGTGGGCGGATCGACACCGAGCACCCGCGGTTCACGCTCGCGGTCGTGCCGGACACGCAGTACCAGTTCGACCAGGACCGGGGTGACCCCGCGCCGCTGACGGCGACGTTCAACTGGCTGATCGACAACCGCGCCGACGAGAACATCGTGTTCATGGCGCACCTCGGCGACGTCACCGAGAACGCGCTGGCGATGGAGTTCGCCCAGGCCGACCCGGTCTTCAAGATCCTCGACCGCGCCCGCTTCCCGTACTCCGTGCTCGCCGGCAACCACGACATCGACGGGGCGAAGGACGACACCCGCGGCCCGTCGCCGTACCTCGACACGTTCAACCCGCGGCGGTTCCGCTGGATGCCGACGTACGGCGGATCGACGGCGAACGGGTACAACTCGTACCACGTGTTCCGCGCAGCCGGCCGGCAATGGTTGCTGCTGGCAATGGATTGGCGCCCGTCGGACGCGAGCTTCGCCTGGGCCCGCGACGTGATCGCCAAGCACCCGAAGCTGCCGGTCATCCTGACCACGCACGAGATCGTGTACGCCGACGCGGGCGATCCGACCGCGTACTTCAGCGACCAGGGCAACCGGGTCTGGGACCAACTGATCGACAACAACGACCAGATCTTCATTACGATGAACGGGCACTACTGGCCGCCCGGCCGGGTCACGCGGAAGAATGCCGCCGGCAACGATGTGCACCTGCACATCACCAACTACCAGGACCGGTTCTACGGCGGATCCGGCATGGTGCGGCTGTACCACTTCGACCTGGCCCGGAACACGATCGACGTCGAGACGATCTCGCCGTGGATCATGGGCCAGGACCCGGCCAAGCGCAACGAACTCGAGGAGCTCGAGATCGAGCTGACCGATGACGTCAACCGGTTCAGCATCCCGATCGACTTCGACGAGCGGTTCGCCGGATTCGCCCCGGTGCCGGTCCGGCCGGCGCGACCGGCGTCGCAGCTGTTGATCCCCGGTACGGCGGCGTACTGGCGTTTCGACGGACCGGTCACGGATCAGGTGGTCGACCAGTCGGGCAAGGGCAACCACCTCACCCGCAAGCAGCTGGGCGGCGACGTACCGACGGCGAGCAACGAGTTCCACCCGGACCAGCCCGGCCACGCGAGCTGGCTGTTCCCGGGCGGCAAGAACCCGGCCCGCGGCGGGTATCTGCAGACCGTCGACAACGCGCCGCTTAACGCGATGACGTTCAAGGGCGGCTACACGATCGAGGCGTTCGTGAAGCTGGCCGACGACGGGCAGGACCACTCGTGGGAGGGGCTGTTCACCCGCCTCGGCACCGGACGCGACGCGGGCAAGACCGGTAGCGACCCGGACGAGCCGGCGGCGAAGCTCGGGTTCTCCGGCGGGCGGCAGGTGCAGTGGGCGGTCTACCCGTTCGACAAGAACGACACGTTCACGAACTGGGGCCACGAGCAGGTCGCCGGCCGCTGGTTCCACCTGGCGATCGTGAACGACGGCCGGCACAGCATCGTGTACGTCGACTCGTCCGAGCTGCTGCGCAATCCGGCGACCCCGTCCAACGGCCTCGCAACCGCTAGCAAGCCGTGGCTGGTCGGCGCCGGCCACTACGCGAACGAGGTCGACCAGGGCTTCGCCGGCAACATCGGCGAACTCCGCATCGTCACCCGAGCGCTGAAGCCGTCCCAGTTCCTCAACGCCTGACCTCTACAGATACCCGCGGATCAGTTCTTCTTGTGCAGGCAGGAGGGCTAGTTCCGCGGGTGTCAGGGTCGGGTTGTTGCCGCGGTACTCGAGGGCGTCCGGCAGGCCGGGCGTCGGGTCGATGGAGTTGGCGAGGTAGACACCGAGCGCATCGCGCAGCAGTTCGGCGAGTTCGGCGTACTCCGGGTCGAGGGCGACCTGGGCGAAGATGATCGCGGTCAGGGCCACGTCGAACTCGGCCATGCCCTCGCGTGCATTGCGCCAGTCGATGACGACGGGGCCGTCGGTGGTGGCCATCACGTTGAGCGGGTGCAGGTCGCCGTGGACGACAACGAGGCCCGGCGTACCGCTGGCGACCGGGATCGCTTGCAGGCGGCGGTGCAGGTCGGCGTGGATCTGGCCGATCTCGGTCGCGTTGAGGTCGCCGGCGATCGCCGCGTCGCCGAGCGTCGGGCCGTCGAGGCGCTGGACGATCATGTCCGGGCCTTCGATCTCGCGGACGGCGGGAACCGGATAGCCGTACTTCGCGACGTGCCGCATGAAGTCGGCCTCGTCACGCACCGGGTGCCCGTCGCGATAGCGCCGCAGCACCCAGTCCTCGTCGATGTTGTAGACGTCCGCGTCGCGCCCGAAAGCGAACGGCCGGGCGTCAGGCGGAAGGAGCGAGGACAGGGAGTTCGGGGCGGGTGTTTCCGTCATCCGACCTGGCAGCCGTTCGTCGCAGGCTCCAAGGGCTTGGCGCCGATCGTCGGCATGCCGAGCATCACCCCAGGTGCATCGGCAGGCGCCTCCACAGAGCGCTGCCACGCGTCGCCGGCGCGAGTACGACGTACCGCTCCGAACACATCCGCGTTGAGGTGATGCGGCGCCGCGTACGTGACCTCGACCGTCACCACATCACCCGGCCGCGGTGCCTCAACCTCGGCGGGCAGCGCGAAGTGGACGAGCCGGTTGTCCCGAGCGCGGCCGCTGAGCCGGTGGGTGGCGGCGTCCTTGCGCCCCTCCCCCTCGGCGACCAGCACCTCGACCGTCCGGCCGACGATCTTCTTGTTCTCGTCCCACGCCATCTCGTCCTGCAGCGCAACCAGCCGCTCGTACCGATCCTGTACGACGTCGCGCGGGACCTGGTCCTCCATCAACTCGGCCGGCGTCCCGGGACGCTTCGAGTACTGGAAGGTGAACGCACCGGCGAACCGCGCCTGCCGGACCACGTCGAGCGTGCCCTGGAAGTCCTCTTCGGTCTCCCCCGGGAACCCGACGATGATGTCGGTCGTGATCGCCGCATCCGGCATCGCCGCGCGCACGTCCTCGATGATCTTCAAGTACCTGTCCCGGCGATAGGAACGACGCATCGCCTTGAGCACAGAGTCCGAGCCCGACTGCAGCGGCATGTGCAGCGAGGGCATCACGTTCGGCGTCTCGGCCATCGCCTCGATCACGTCCGCGGTGAAGTCCCGCGGGTGCGGCGAGGTGAACCGGACCCGCTCGAGGCCCTCCACCGAGCCACACGCCCGCAACAGCTTGCCGAAGGCAAACCGGTCGCCGAACTCCACGCCGTACGAGTTCACGTTCTGACCGAGCAGCGTCACCTCGAGCACGCCCTCGGCGACCAGCGCCTCGACCTCGGCGAGCACGTCACCGGGGCGGCGGTCCTTCTCGCGGCCGCGCAGCGACGGGACGATGCAGAACGTGCAGGTGTTGTTGCAGCCGACGCTGACCGACACCCAGGCGGAGTACGCCGATTCGCGCCGGGTCGGCAGCGTCGACGGGAAGACGTCGAGCGACTCGAGGATCTCGACCTGCGACTCCTCGGCGACCCGCGCCCGCTCCAGCAGTACCGGCAGCGAACCGATGTTGTGGGTGCCGAACACGACGTCGACCCACGGCGCCTTGCGAACGATCGACGCCTTGTCCTTCTGCGCCAGGCACCCGCCGACGGCGATCTGCATGCCGGGCTTGCGGGCCTTCACCGGCGCGAGGTGGCCGAGATTCCCGTACAGCTTGTTGTCGGCGTTCTCGCGGACCGCGCAGGTGTTGAAGACGACCACGTCGGCCTCGTCACCCTCGGGCGCGCGGACGTAGCCCGCATCCTCCAGCAGCCCGCGCAGGCGCTCGGAGTCGTGGACATTCATCTGACACCCGTAGGTGCGGACCTCATAAGTACGCATGACAGCCACCAAGAGTACGTGCCGGGGTAGACAAAAACCTACCTGGGACCGGCTGCCTGCGACCCCTGACCACCGGGAGCGCGCAGACAATAGTGAAGGGCATGAACAGTTCTCGCCGTCAGTTCCTCGCCCGCACCGCCGCCGGAGCCGCTGTCCTCGCCGGTGGAACCTTCACCACCACCAGCGCGCACGCCCTGGTCAAGCCCACGAAGATCACCGCGCTCACCAATGTCACCGTCATCGACGTCGCCACCGGTCGCCGCGACCACCGCCAGACCGTCCTGATCAGCGGCGAACGGATCATCGGCGTCGGCCGGATCCCGGTCCCCCGCGGCGCCGTCGAGCTCGATCTCACCGGCAAGTACGTCATCCCCGGTCTCGCCGACATGCACGTCCACAGCCTCGGCGACGAGCACGTCTCGCCGCCGCTGTACCTCGCCAACGGCCTGACCACGGTCCGCGAGATGGCCGGCACGAACCCGACGCTGTACGACTGGCGCGACCGGATCGCCGCCGGCGCGCTGCTCGGCCCGCGGATGGTCGTTGCGAGCAACATCATCGACGGCGACCCGACGCTGTGGGACCCGAACCTGATCAAGGTGATCGTGGCCGGCGACGCTGCGGCCGCGCGGGCCGCCGTACGTCAGGTCAAGGCCGAGGGCGCCGACTTCGTCAAGGTCTACTCGCGTCTCAGCCGCGAGGCGTGGCTCGCGGTCATCGACGAGGCCCGCAAGGTCGGGCTGACCGTCCACGGGCACGGCCCGGACGAGGTCACCTCCAAGGAGGTCAGCAACGCGGGCCAGCGCAGCATCGAGCACATCCACTCCCTCGGCCTGGCGGTATCGACAAGGGAGGCCGAGGTACGGCGGATGCTGCTCGCGATCAAGGTCTCCACCGGCGACTACAACTCCTGGTTCCGGCAGCTGCACCCGATCGAGTGGATCGCCGCCAACACGTACAGCCCGGCCCGCGCCGCCGATGTGTTCGGCACGCTGCGCCGCAACCGGACCCGGGTCACGCCGACGCTGACCATGCACAACGTGCTCGACCAGATCGACTACACCCAGCTCGACCCGAACCTCGCGAAGTACATGAGTGAGGAGTCGATCGGCACCTACGACTACGTGATCCAGAACCTGTACGGCGGCAACCGGTCCGCCGAGGAGATCTCCCACCAGAAGCAGATGTGGGCGTGGCGGCAGCGGTTCGTGCGGGAGCTGTTCGCGCACGACGTACCGATCATGGCCGGCACCGACACAGGTACGCCGTACTCCGTGCCAGGCTTCGCGCTGCATGACGAGCTGGAGCACCTCGTCGGCGCCGGGGCCACGCCGCGTCAGGCGCTGTACGCCGCGACCGTCGAGCCGGCCAAGTTCCTCGGGATGTCGGCGGACCTCGGCTCGGTCGAACCGCGGAAGATCGCGGACCTCGTCGTACTGGATGCCGACCCGCTGACCGACATCCGCAACAGCCGGAAGATCCACACCGTGGTCACCCGCGGCCGGGTCATCTCCCCCGCACAACGCCGGCGGATGCTCGCCGACGTCGAGACCGCGGTCAAGCAGCCGCCGACCGCGGCAACCATCGCCGCCGGCGGCTGCTGCGGGAGCAAGCCGACTCACTAGCCCCAAGACTCCCGGGCCGGGCCGGCCTGATCCGGCCCGGGAGCCGCTCTCAACTGGCCGCCGTCACGGTGCCGCGCGTGGGGAAGGCACCCGCAGGCGGCCGATCCAACCGGAGAGCGCTCGTCGGGGCGGGTCCGGTGCGAGCGTGCCGTCTGGCGCGACATGCTCGAAGATCTGCTCGACGAGGGCGATGACGTGGGGGTCGTCGACGGTATAGAACAGCCGGCGACCCTCACGTCGTGCGCTGATCAGTCCGGCCAGCCGGAGCTTGGCCAGATGCTGGCTCGCCGTCGGCACGCTGACACCCACCCGGGCGGCCAGCGTGCCGACGTCGTACTCACCGCAACTCGCCAACGCGACCAGGTGCAGTCGGACCGGCGCCAGCAACAGGCCGAAAGTCCTGGCCGCGGTGGCGAGCTGTGGCGGCGTCGGCTCGATCACACGCGGGCCTTGGCCTGGATGGGCTCCCCGAAGGGATCCCGCGTCGGATACCCGAGCGCCGCGTCGATCAGCTCCTCGAGCCGATCACTCAGCCCGTGTTCGAGCCGGAGCGCTTCCTCGTGCACCTCGTCCAGGGGTACGCCGAGAACCCGGTGCAGGAACGTCTCCAGCAGCTGGTGCCGTCGATTCATGGCCGGCTCCTCAATAGATGTTCGACGGACGGACCATGCCCTCGGCCAGATCGCCGAAGCCGGGCGCCATGATCGCGCCGGGGTTGCCGATGATCTCCTCGACCACGGCGGTCTCGGTGGTGAGGATCAGCGCCGCGATCGAGGCCGCGCTCTCCAACGCCGCCCGGGTGACCTTGAGCGGATCGATCACGGCGTCCTCGACGAGGTCGCCGTACTGCCCGGTGAGTGCGTTGAACCCGTGCCCGGCCGGCAAGGACGCGACCCGCGCGACCACCTCGTCACCGTCGTACCCGGCGTTGATCGCGATCCAGCGCAGCGGCTCGGCCAGCGCGCGACGTACCACCTCACGCCCGATCGCCTCGTCGCCGGTCAGGCCGAGGTCTGAGAAGGCAGCTTGGGCCAGCACGGTCCCGCCGCCGGCGACCACGCCTTCCTCGAGTGCGGCCCGCGTCGCGGCCAGGGAGTCCTCGACGCGCAGCATCCGTTCCTTCAGCTCGACACTCGTCGCGCCGCCGACCCGGATCACCGCGACCTTGCCGGCCAGCCGCGCCATCCGCAGCTGCAGGCTGTCCTGGTCGGCGTCGATCTTGGCCCGCTCGAACTGCTTCTCCAGCTGCGAGATCCGCGCCTCCACCAGCGACGCGTCCCCGTGCCCACCGACGATCGTGGTGGTGTCCTCGGTGATCGTGATCCGGTCGCACGAGCCGAGGTGTTCCCGCGTGACATCGGTCAGGTCGAGACCGGTGTCCTTCGCGATCACCGAACCGCCGAGCGCGGTGGCGAGGTCCTCCAGCTCGGCGATCCGCCGATGCCCGAACCCGGGCGCCCGGACGACGACCGACCGCATCGTGTTGTGCATGTTGCCGCCGACAAGCAGTTGCAGCGCCGGCCCGTCGACCTCCTCGGCGAGCACGACGAGCGGACGGTCCGCACGTTGCGCCACCTCGAGGGTCGGCATGATCTCCTGCACCTGCGTGATCTTCTTGTTGGTCAGCAGGATCAGCGGGTGGTCGTAGACGGTCTCCATCCGCTCCCGGTCGGTGACCATGTACGCCGAGACGTACCCGTGGTCGAACTCGATGCCGTCGACAACCTCCACCGACATCCCGAGCGTGTCCGACTCCTCGGTGGTGACGACGCCGTTGCGGCCGACCCAGTCGACCGCGTTCGCAATCACCTCGCCGATGATCTCGTCGTCACTGGCCGCGAGCGTCGCGATGTGCTGCAGTTGCTCGCGGCCACGAACCTCGACGGCCCGGCTGCGCAGCGCCTCGACGACTACCGGTACGGTCCGCTCGATGCCGCGCCGTACGCGCATCGGGTTGGCGCCCGCGTCGACCTCGCGCAGGCCTTCGCGGACCATCGCCTGGGCGAGCACGGTGGCTGTGGTGGTGCCGTCGCCGACCACGCCGTTGGTCTTCATCGCGACTTCCTTGACCAGCTGGGCGCCCATGTTCGCGAAGGGTTCGCGCAGCTGGATCTCGCGGGCGATCGTGACGCCGTCGTTGGTGATCGTCGGCGGGCCGGTCAGCTTCTCCAGCACCGCGTTGCGGCCCTTGGGCCCGAGCGTCACCTTGATCGCGTCGGCCAGCGCGTTCACGCCGGACTCGAGCAACCGCCGGGCGTCGGTGTTGAACCGCAGTTCCTTCGCCATGGTCTGCCTCCTGCTGGATCGCTAGGGAATGAGGATCGCCCGGCCGCGGACGAGACCGCGGTCGAGGTCGTCGAGGGCCTGCTGGAACTCCTCCAGCGGGTATTTCGTGGTGTGCAGCGCGACCTTGCCCTGCGCGGCGAGCTCCATCAGGTCCTGCAGGTCGTTGTAGGACCCGACCAGGTTGCCGATGAAGTTGATCTCGGTGGAGATCACGTCAATGGTCGGTACGTCGAGGTTCTCGCCGTACCCGACCACGTAGTAGTTGCCGGCCCGGCGGAGCATCTCGGTCCCGTCGGCGGTGGCGCCGCCCTCACCGACGAAGTCGATCACCGCCTCCGCGCCGTGCCGGCCGGTCAGCGCCCGGACCTGTTCGACGTGGGTGCCGTCGGCAACGATCCCGTGATCGGCGCCGATCTCGACGGCCAGGTCGACCGCGGCCTGGTTGCGGTCGACGACGACCAGGGTGGCGGCCGAGATCGCCTTCATCACCTGGATGCCGATATGGCCGAGCCCGCCGGCGCCGATGATCACGCAGACAGCTCCCGGCCGGAGCGTGCGCGCCGCCTTCGCCGCCGCGTGGTACGCCGTCAGCCCGGCGTCGGCCAGGGCGGCGACGTCCGACGGCTCCAGGGAGTCGTCGATCTTGACAACGCTGCGTGCCGTCGTACGCAGGTACTCGGCGTACCCGCCGTCGGTGTCGATCCCCGGGAACGCCGACGCCTCGCAGTGCACGTCGTCGCCGGACCGGCAGGCCCGGCAGAGTCCGCAGGTGATCAACGGGTGCAGGATCACCTTGTCGCCGACGGCAACGTTCGTGACCGCGTCGCCGATCGCGTGCACCCAGCCGGCGTTCTCGTGGCCGATCGTGTACGGCAGCAGTACGCCGCTCTTCTCGGCCCACTGGCCTTCCAGGATGTGCAGGTCGGTCCGGCAGACGCCGGCGCCGCCGATCCGGACGACAACGTCGAGCGGCCCGGTGATCTTCGGCTCGGGAACGTCAGCCAGTTGAAGCTTGGTGTGATAGCCGACGACCTGTACGGCCTTCATCGGGTCCTCCTCGTGTTGGTGATCCGGGTTGTCAGCGGCTCGTCGTCGTACCGGGTCTTGAGCAGACCGCGGCAGAAATGCGCGTTGCCCTCGACCGAGATCCGGACCGACTTCGCGAACCGCAGTCGCATCGGTGCGGCGTCCGGCGGCACGGGTACGCCGTCGTCGTCGACCAGGACCAGGTCCTCCGGCCGGATCCCGAGCCCGATGTCGGTCCGCCGACGAAGTAGTGCGTCCTTCTGCGGACCTCCGGGGAGGTGCCAGAGCGTGAGCCCCGGCATCTCCTCGATGGTCTTGCCGGTGGACCGGAGCAGCGCCATCACGCACCGCTCCATCGCCGCCGTGTGCGCCTTGCGCTGGAAGGTACGACGGAGTTCGTCGAGGTCCTGATCGGCCTCGCTGCCGAAGGTGCCGACGTACCCCGCGTTCGCGGCCAGGCCGGCGTTGATCTTGTCCGAGTCGTGGTGATCGTCGAGCAGCACGCTCACCGCACCCACGCCCGGCACCCGACGCAGGGCGTCAACTGCGTCGGATGCCATCAGGTAGGCGAAGTTGGGCGCGCAGAACGAGGTCGGCAGCCGCAGGTGCACGGTCACGCCGGCGTCGTCGATCCGGATCGACCGGACGAATCCGAGGTCGATGATCGGCTGGTCCAGCTCAGGGTCGATGACGGTCGCCAGCGCCGCCACGACCTCGGCCTCCAACTCCAGCGATGCGGCGACCGCGCTCATGACGCCACAGCCTCTTCCCGAGACCCGGTCCCGGCCGGCAGCCGAAGCTCCTCCGGTACGTCGAGGTCGTACAACGCCGCCGCGTTCAGCCCGAGGATCTTCTTCTTCTGCGCCGTGGTCAGCGGCGCGTACTCCGGCAGGTCGGACGGGATCTCGAAGTCGACGAACTTCTCCACCAGCCACTTCGGCGTCCAGAGCGCGTAGTCGGAGGAGAACAGGATCCGGTCCTCGCCGATCCAGTACAGCAACTCCCCGATGATCTGCGCGAAGTACTTCGGCCGGCTGTGGATGAACGGCATCGCGACCGCGAGACCGCCGTACACGTTGGGCTCCTGGGTGGCGATCCAGCAGAAGTCCTCGAGGCGCGGCAGGCCGACATGTTCGACGATGAAGTTCAGCTCGGTGTAGTCGGTCGCCACCTGGTCGATGTCGGCGACGTCGAAGGCGTCCCGGTCCAGGGGCCGGATGGTGGGGCCCTTGTGGACATGGATGTTCTTGATGCCGAGCTTCAGGCACTCCTCGAGATAGCGCCGCGACCACTTGCTGTCGAGCTTCCAGCCGCGGGAGTCACCGTTCCACTCGGCGGTGTAGAGCTTGACGCCCTTCAGCCCCATCCGGTCGGCGTCCTTACGGAGTTGCTCGAGCCCGGCCTCCTCGTGGCGCGGATCCCACGCGTGGTTGTAGGTCAGCTTGTCCGGATGCGCCCGGGTCAGCGCGAGGGCGTCCTCGGTCTGACCGAACCCGCGCTTGTAGAAGTCGCCGAGGATCGCGGGCTGGAAGATCGCGTGGTCGACGTACCCGTCCTCGAACAGGTCCTTCAGCAGCCGCTGCTCGCCGTAGTACGTGTAGGTGTCGTAGTCCCACACGACCTCTTCGGGGCTGAGGTTCTTGTGGTAGTCGTAGAAGCAGTCGATGAACTGCTTGCCGTGGATGTTGCGCTGGTTCTCCGGACGCGCGTCCCACAGCGCGATGTGCGCGTCGCAGATGTAGTACTGCTCACCGTTCTTCTCGTACATGCGACCTCACTTCGTGGTGAGGTCGAAGCCGATGTACTCGGCGGCGTCCTCGGGGCTGGCGAACAGGATGGTCTTGTCGTCCAGGTGCACCATCCGGCCGTAGTGCGTCGAGGAGATCTCCTCGAACACCGACCCGTCGAACTCCATCCCGAGGGCGTCGGACAGCTCCGCGTAGTCGAAGTCGAGCAGCCCGGTCCCGTCGACACGGATCATCGACGGGTACTCCGTCAGCTCGACCCCGTCCTTCGCGCCCATCACCTGCGCGACGACGCGACCGATCGGGGTGTTCATCAGGGTCACGCCGGTCTTGTTGGAGAACTCGGCGTCAGATCCGAACTGCATGCTCATCGGTCCAGCTCCTTCGGAATGTCGAGCCCGAGGTCCTCGAGCAGGGAACGGAACTTCTGCTTGGCCGCGTCCAGGCTGTCCGCGAACGTGACCGACTTCTCGGCCGGCTGCGACCAGATCGGCTGCAGCGCCTGCGCGGCGTCGAGGCAGCGCGGCACCCAGGTCGCGAGCCACTCGCCGAACAGCACCTTGTTGCTCTCGCCGTACTCCGCGTCCCGGGTCAGCAGCCGGAACAGGTTGCGGCTGTACGACAGGTCGCGGTCGTAGTCGTGCTCGCCGGTGCCGACGATCGTCGGCGTGATGTAGTCGCCGTTGCGGGCCGCGATCTGCATCACCAGCTCGGTCCGGAACAGCGACCCGACCAGCTGCTCGAACACGATGTTGGTGGCGAACAGCAGCTCGCACCAGTCCCCCACCGCGGTCAGCCGCTCGACCACCTCACGCGTCGGCTGCCACTCCGGCGCGCTCTGCCAGACCTCCTTGTGCGCCGAGCCGTCGAACGGTACGTCGGCTTCCGACAGGTCCAGGTTGAACAGCGCGAGGTCCTGGGCGAACCGCATCTTGTGCGCGGCGTTCACGGCGACCGCGGTGTTGATCATGTTGGTCGGGCCGGATCGCTGGATGCTGGTGAAGACGTGCAGCGCGAGCCCGTTCTCGGCGTGCATCCAGGCGCCGAGGTTGCGCTCGACGAACTTCAGCCAGGCCGGGTTCCAGGCGTCGTACGCCCTGGCCCGCTTGGCGTTCTGCAGGCCGAGGTCGACCTGGCGGACGACCGCGGAGTTGTTCCGGTAGATCGTCTGGTTCCACTCCTCGTTCGGGTCGAGGAAGGCGTGCCAGTTCGACGACTTCGCCGCGGTCCACTCCTTCGGGTAGCCGCCGGGACCGTTGCCGAAGCCGTAGATCCAGCCCTGGCTCAGGTGCCGGTCGGGATCCGGCTGTACGTCGACCGTCACGTCCTCGTACATCGTCGCCCGCAGCTTGGCCGGCTTGTAGTAGTTGTACGACCGGCTCTGCGAGCTCGGGAACTCCAGCGCGCCGGCCTCGGAGTCGGTGAACTCTATGCTCGGGAAACTGCGCTGTTTCGCCTCTGTGGTCTGGGTCATCTCAGGCTCCATCGGTAGCTGGGCTGGTGAACTTGTCGTAGAAGACCTGGTCCTTCGGCACGTTGCTTGCCTCCAGCAACGTCAAGGCGGCGTCGACCATCGGCGGCGGGCCGCACAGGTAGACCTCGCTGCGGTGCAGCTCCGCCTCGCGCCGTTCGACGATCTCGGTGACGTTGCCTTCTTCCACCTGGAGCCCGTCCGAGTCCTGAGCCGATTCGGACAGGCAAGCGATGAACTCGAAACCGGTGAGGTCCGCACCGAGCTCCGCGATCGCATCCAGGTAGAAGAGGTCGGCCGCCGTACGCGCGCCGTAGTAGAAGCGGACCGGACGCGTGCTGCCGGTCTCCTTCAGGTGCCGCAGGATCGACAGGATCGGCGCCATCCCGGCGCCGCCCGCGACGCAGACGACCGGCAGCACGTGGCCGTCCTTCAGCGTTGACGAGCCGTACGGCCCGGTCAGCGACAACTGGTCGCCGACCGCGAGCTCGCCGTCGAGGAGGGCGGAGAACCGGCCGCCCGGGTACTTCTTGATCAGGAACTCGATCTCGTCCGGTGTCGACTGCGTCGTCGCCATCGAGAACGACCTGTGGTCGTCGGTGCCGGGGATCGTGATGTCGACGTACTGCCCCGGCCTGAACTCGAACGGCGTCGCGGTCTTCAGCCGGAGCGACACGATGTCCCGGGTGACCGGCTCGATCGCCAGCACCTCGGCGTCGACAGTCTGGATCGGGATACCGCCGAGCAGTTCCTCCTCGTCGTAGTTGAGCAGCTCGATCGTGCAGTCGCTGAACGCGTGCGCCTTGCAGAGCAGCACGTAGCCCTCGGCAACTTCCGCGTCGTTGCAGGCGAACGTCGAGTAGCGCTCCATCTGGATGTCGCCCTCGAGCAGGTACGACTTGCACGCCGAGCACTGCCCTTCCCGGCAGCCGTGCATCAGATGGATCCCCTGCCGGAACGCGGCGTCGAGGATCTTCTCCTCCTCGCCGACCTCCATCTCGATGCCCACCGGTTCGAACTGGATACGGTGCTTGTCGGCCACCGGGACCTCCTCAGGCGACCGAGCTGGCGGTGCCGTTGGCGCGGTACGCCGCGACGTGGGCCTCGCGTTCGGCGTCGGACATCTCGTTGAGCAGCACGTTCGGGCTCATGAACGTGTTGCCGCGGACGTCGTCGAGGGTCCACATCTTCTTCGGGTCGTCCAGGTCCAGGTGCGGCTGCCCGATCAGGGTCTTGCCGTCGTCACGGACGTACCCGAGGTCCTGGACGATGTCGGCCAGGTCCTTGTTGTGGTGCAGCGTCTCCCACTCGCGGAACCCGGTCAGGCGACCCATGTTCGGGGTCGGCCGGCCGTCGTACTCGCCGCGGAACGCGACCGCGTCGGTCCAGTAGCAGGTCTCCGAGCAGTACGTGCGCCACTGGTCGTCGACCTTCTCGGTGACCATGTCCTCGCGGATCAGGCACGGCACCATGCAGGTCCAGCAGCGGTGCGGGTACTGGTAGCCGACGTCCTCGAACGCGATCGGCTTGTTCTTGCCGGGGTACGCGAGCCGGTTGTAGTTCTCCCACCACTTGCCGTACTTCGAGTACCAGCCTGGGTACTTCTCCTCGAACCACTCGAAGTCCTTGTCGGTCATCGCGTCGATCCGCCAGTAGTTCACCGGCCAGCCGGTGGCGAAGAACCGCGCGACCTCGTGCACGTAGCCCTTGTTGGTGATCCGGTTCCACGCTTCCTCGACGAGGTCGTGCGGAATCGTGAGGCCGTACTTCTCCAGCGGCAACAGGTAGCTGCGGTAGTAGTCGTCGTAGATCCACCGCCGCCACATCTCCGCATAGCTCTCCCGGTCCTTGCGCCGGTCCTTCGTGCCGTACTCGATGAACGTGCCGATCGCGGCATCCACGACACAGTGGTTGTTCCACCACGCGTACCGCAGGTCGCGCTCCAGCAGCGGCCGGTTGCGCTCGTCGGCCAGTGCCATCAGCAGGATCGAGTACCCGTTGCTGATGTGCCGCGACTCGTCGGACTGGACCGAGTGGAAGACCGTGGGCAACAGGTAGTCGCCGTTGGCCGCGGCCTCGTCCGGCATCGCCACGAACAGCGTGTTGGTGAACGCGGTCTCCGCGACGACGGTGAGGTAGATGTTCGCGGCGGTGATCGCGTCACCGGTGATGAACCCCTCGCCGAACTGCCGGCCGATGGTGCCCGCGTAGTTGTTCGCGAACGCCTTCTCGGTCATGTCGAACCCGGCCGGGTCGATGTAGTTGTTCATGTACAGGCGCTTGAGGTTCATCTGGATCGTCGAGTGCCTGACCTCGTCGATCATCTGCACCGCGAGCCCGTTGTGGATCTCCGGGTTCGGTACGGCGTCGATCGCCATCGGCATCGCCCGGGCCGCGGAGATCTCCGGGAACGGGATGATGCTGAGGAACAGCTTCTGCCACTCCAGCCAGCGCTGCTGGACCTGGCGGAACATGTTGCCGCGGATCGCGCCGTCCATGGCGCCGTACACGCGGTTGTCCTTCTCCTCCTCCATCGGGAAGTAGGACCGCATGATCTGTTTCAGCGGATCCTTCTTCGGCGCCTTCTCGAAGGTGTAGTCGGTGCCGAACCGGGTCGCCGGGGTCGCGAACGTCGGTTCCCAGGACAGCTCGGTGATCTTGGCGTGGGCCTTGGTGAGACTCTGCCTGCTCAATGTGGGCCTCCATCATCGGGGTTGATAGGAGATGAAAGCCGCCTGGTGGACGTGTCTGTGTCTCAATGTGAGATGGCGGTCACAGCCGGGCGAGCTACCGTAGGTCGCAGTTCCGCTGGTGACGGACGTGAAGGAGACCGCTATGGGCGCTGCACAGCCGGTCCGGGATCCGATCCGGGTGTCGTGGGAGCGCTCACAGGCGTCGCGGGTCGACGTCGACCGCCCCGCCCCGAAGTACTTCGACCGGATCGACCGCGAGACCACCCTGATGCGGGCGGCCCGCCCGGTCATCGATGCCCTGTCGTCCGAGCTCCACAACGAGCCGGTCTGCATCATCCTGACCGATGCCAAGGGCGTCGTCCTCGACCGTCGCGGCGGCGATCCGTCGCTGCTCCGCCGACTGGACTCCGTCGACCTCGCCCCCGGATTCCAGTACGCCGAGTCCGCGGTCGGCACCAACGGGATCGGTACGGCGCTCGAAGTGGGCGGACCGATCCAGATCGACGGGGCCGAGCATTACAACGGGAAGCTGCGGATGTTCTCGTGCGCCGGCGCGACGATCACCCATCCCGTCACGGGCGGGCTGCTCGGCGTACTCGACATCACGACGCAGGCAAAGAACTCGAACACGATCCTGCTGTCGTTCGCGAAACTCGCCGCCCGGCGGATCCACGAGCGCGTCGTCGAGGAAGCGAACGCGCTGGACCACGCACTGCTGAGCGACTATTACGCGGCCTGCCGGCACAGTGGCGGTCCGGTACTCGCGCTCGGCGACGAGGTATTCATGATGAACGCCTACGCGCAGGCACGGTTCGACGCCATCGACCAGGCGGCGCTGATCGACCGCACCCGGGACGCGCGCGGCGGGACCAAACCGCTTGTATTCATTACCGATCTACCCAGCGGGACGACTGCACGGTTGGCGTATCGGCCTACGTTCGTCGGCGACACCCTGGCTGGCGGCGTCATCCAGATCAAGGAACAACGCGCGCCGGTCCGCAGTCCCCAGGTTGCCCGTGCACCTTTGATTCCAGGCACGACCGGGACAAGCGCGGTCTGGCAGCACGTCACCCAGGAGCTGCTGGAGGCGTGCGGCCGATCCGAGTGGCTGATCGCCGACGGCGAAGCGGGCACGGGCAAGCTGTCCATGCTCCGTGCGGTACGGCGACATGTCGCGCCCGAGCGTCGGCTCGTCGTACTCGATCCCGAGGCGATGGGTGAGGACCTGCTGACCGAGGCGCGCGCCGAGCTGGATTCCGGCGCCGACCTGATCATCCGGCGGGCGCACCTGCTGACCGGCGAGGTCCTCGACGGGCTCACCGAGTTGCTGCAGAACGTCCGCGACGGCGCGATCGCCGGGGACGCGTGGGTCGCGCTCACGTTGCCGGCCGACCGGTCCGAGATCGCCGACGAGCTGCTGGCGTTCTTCCCGCGCACCATCGAGGTGCCGCCGCTGCGGCATCACGTCGAGGACGTTCCGGCGCTGGTCCGGTCGCTGCTGGCGAAAGCCGGCATCAGCGGCCTCACCTTCTCCACCGCCACAATGAACCAGCTCATGCGGTTGCCGTGGGCAGGGAACATCACACACCTGCGCGCGGTCCTCACCGCAGTCGCGAGGCGACGACGGTCCGGGGTGGTCGAGCTCGCTGACCTGCCACCCGAGTGCCGGGCGACGACGCGTCGGCAGCTGACCCCGATCGAGGCGCTCGAGCGGGACGCGATCGTCGACGCGCTGTCGACGTACGACGGGGACAAGAAGGCCGCCGCGGCCGCGTTGGGAATGTCACGCGCGACGATCTACCGGAAGATCCGCGAGTACGGAATCGTCACCTGAGCGGGCGGGTCGCTCACAAACGAACAATCGCCCGCTTTCCGTGATCGCGCGGCTACGGTCAGCGGCGGTTTATTGCAGATCGTTACCAAGGGGGTACCACCCGGGCCTGCGACCGCACCCCTGGCTCCAGTAGGTTCTGGCCATGAGCGATTCCGGCACTCTGACGAAAACCGGGCTGGTGTCTCTGTCCGGTGTCAACAAACACTTCGGCGAACTGCACGTTCTGAAGGACATCAACCTGTCCATCGCCAAGGGCGAGGTCGTCGTCGTGATCGGCCCGTCCGGGTCCGGAAAATCAACGCTCTGCCGCGCGATCAACCGGCTGGAACCGATCGATGCGGGCGAGATCCTGCTGGACGGGCAACCGCTGCCCAGCGAGGGCAAGGCCCTGGCCCGGCTGCGCGCCGACGTCGGCATGGTGTTCCAGTCGTTCAACCTGTTCGCGCACAAGACGATCCTGCAGAACGTCACCCTCGGCCCGACCAAGGTCCGCGGCAAGTCCAGGGGCGAGGCGGAGGAGGATGCCCGCGCCCTGCTGGACCGGGTCGGCGTCGCCGCCCAGGCGGAGAAGTACCCGGCCCAGTTGTCCGGCGGTCAGCAGCAGCGCGTCGCGATCGCCCGCGCGCTCGCGATGGATCCCAAGGTGATGCTGTTCGACGAGCCCACGTCGGCGCTGGACCCGGAGATGATCAAAGAGGTCCTCGACGTCATGGTCGACCTCGCCGGTCAGAGCATGACGATGATCGTCGTCACCCACGAGATGGGCTTCGCCCGGCGCGCGGCGAACCGCGTCGTCTTCATGGCCGACGGGCAGATCGTCGAAGAGGCCGAGCCGGAGAAGTTCTTCACCGATCCGCAGACGAAGCGGGCACAGGACTTCCTCTCGAAGATCCTGACGCACTGAACCGTCTGCGGGGCGTCCCCAGCGTAGTACCGAACCAACGGAGGAAAAGACAATGCGACAGCGACTGATCGCTGCCCTCGGCATCGTGGGCCTGGCCGCGACCGGACTGACCGCCTGCGGCGACGACTCAGGCTCAGGCTCAGCTTCCGGCGGCAGTGGCGAGAAGGTGACCATCGGCATCAAGTACGACCAGCCGGGTATCGGGCTCAAGGAGGGCGCGAACTACACCGGTATGGACGTCGACGTGGCCAAGTACGTCGCCAAGGAACTCGGCTACGGCGACATCACCTTCAAGGAAGCCCCGTCCGCCCAGCGCGAGACCCTGCTGGCCAACGGCCAGGTCAAGATGATCTTCGCGAGCTACTCGATCACCGACGCCCGCAAGGAGAAGGTGGCCTTCGCCGGTCCGTACCTGACCGCCGGGCAGGACCTGCTGGTCAAGGCCGACAACACCGACATCACCGGACCGGACTCGCTGAACGGCAAGAAGCTGTGTTCGGTGACCGGCTCCACGTCGGCGCAGAAGGTCAAGGACAAGTTCGCCGACACCGTCCAGCTGCAGAACTACGACACGTACTCCAAGTGCGTCGAGGCACTGGGCACCGGCTCGATCGACGCGCTCACCACGGACAACACGATCCTGGCCGGCTACGCGTCGCAGGAAGCCAACAAGGGCAAGTTCAAGGTGGTCGGCAAGACCTTCTCGACCGAGCGCTACGGCGTCGGCCTGAAGAAGGGCGACACCGAGACCTGCACCAAGGTCAACGACGCGCTGAAGAAGATGGTCGACTCCGGCGAGTGGCAGAAGGCCTTCGACAAGAACCTCGGGGCGTCCGGGCTGAAGCTCGACCCGGCGACGAACCCGCCGAAGACCTTCGACGCCTGCGCCTGATCCGACGCGCTGCCGGGGAGGAGCCGTTCGCGGTTCCTCCCCGGCGGTCTGCAGCGGCTCGGTCTCCACCTCGTTCCCAGCAGGAGAAATATGGACGTGATATCGGAGTTCTTCTCCGAGTACGACGGTCTGCAAGCGTTCCGGACGACCATCTACCTGACACTGCTGTCGGCGCTGCTGGCACTGGTGATCGGCACCGTGGTCGCGGTCATGCGGGTGTCCCCGATCCGGGTACTGCAGATCCTCGGCACCGCGTACGTGAACATCATCCGGAACACGCCGCTGACCCTGGTGATCGTGTTCTGCAACCTCGGGCTGTTCGTGCAGCTCGGTCTCGCGCTGGCGAACAAGGACTCGCACACCTTCATCAACGACAACAACTTCCGGCTCGCCGTACTCGGCCTGTCGGTGTACCACGCGTCGTTCGTCGCCGAGGCGATCCGCAGCGGTGTGAACACCGTCCCGCTCGGTCAGGCCGAGGCGGCGCGCGCGATCGGCCTCCCGTTCCTGAAGACCCTGCGGTACGTCGTCCTGCCGCAGGCGTTCCGCGGCGCGATCGCGCCGCTGGGCAACGTGCTGATCGCGCTGACCAAGAACTCGACCGTCGCCTCCGTGATCGGCGTGACCGAGGCGTCCGCCGTGATGAAGGTGATGATGGAGAACCGGCCCGACGTCATCTTCGTGGTGTTCGGGATCTTCGCGCTCGGGTTCGTGATCCTGACGCTGCCGGTCGGCGTGCTGTTCACGTCGATGTCGAAGCGGCTGGCGGTGAAGCGATGAGCGGCACCGTACTGTTCGACGCGCCGGGACCGCGGGCCAAGCGGCTGTACTTCGGCGTCGGCGTCGTCGCCGTCGTGGCGATCCTGCTCGCGCTGTGGTTCGTGCTGGACAAGCTCAACGAGAAGGGCCAGCTGGCGGCGGCCAAGTGGAAGCCGTTCCTGACCGCCGAGATCTGGACCCAGTACATCCTGCCGGGCCTGGGCGGAACACTGCTGGCCGCCGCGATCTCGGTGGTGTTCGCGATGGCCGTCGGCGTCCTCCTCGGTGTCGGGCGGCTCTCGACCCAGGCATGGGTGCGGTGGCCGTGCGGAGTGATCGTGGAGTTCTTCCGCGCCGTGCCGGTGCTGCTGATGATGCTGTTCACGTACGCCCTGTACGCCAAGTACGAGCTCTTCCCGCCGGAGCGTTATGCGCTGGCGGCGGTCGTCACCGGGCTCACGCTCTACAACGGCTCCGTCGTGGCCGAGCTGGTCCGCTCCGGGGTCCACTCGCTGCCGAAGGGGCAGAGCGAGGCCGCAATGGCGATCGGTCTCACCAGCGGCAAGTCGATGCGCCTCGTCCTGTTGCCGCAGGCAATCACCGCGATGCTGCCGGCGATCGTCGGCCAGCTGGTCGTGATCCTGAAGGACACCGCGCTGGGCTACATCATCACCTACGAGGAACTCCTCCGTAAGGCGGAGCAGATCGGCAACTACAAGTCGAACCTGGTGCCCTCGTTCATCGTGATCGCGGTCATCTTCATCGTGATCAACTACCTGCTGACCGTCGTCGCACAGCGCGTCGAGTCGCTCATGCGCCGCCGCGGCCGCTCCGCCGGCGGCCCCCTGACCGCCGACCCGGTCGACCAGACCGCCGGCCTCACCGCGGTCGCAGACACACCGGACCCCAACAACTGAAGCAACTTCATCGAAACCGACCAGCTGACGAGCGGTCCCTCCGTTGTGGAGGGACCGCTCGTTGCTCAGCGCAAGGTGTTGAAGGAGTCGCGGATGATCTCGAGGGCTTCTGCGGCTTCTTCCTCGGTCAGCGTCATCGGGGGCGCCATCCGGAGGACGTTGCCGTAGAGGCCGCCCTTGCCGACCAGGAGGCCGCGGTTCTTGGTCTCCTGCTGGAGTTTGGCGGTGCTGGCGGCGTCGGGGCTGTTGTCGTCCGGCTTGACGAGCTCGGCGGCGAGCATCAGGCCCTTGCCGCGGACGTCGCCGAGCTCCGGGAACTCGTCGGAGATCCCGCGCAGGCCGTCGACCAGCTGTGCGCCGCGCTTGGCCGCGTTCGCCTGGAGGTCCTTGTCGAGCAGGTAGTCGATCGTTGCCTTCGCCGCGCTGGTCGAGATCGGGTTGCCGCCGAACGTGGACAGCGAGTTCGCCTTCACGCTGTCCATCAACTCAGCCTTTGCGACGACCCCACCGATGGCGAACCCGTTGCCGAGCCCCTTCGCGAACGTCATCGCATCCGGTACGACGTCGTGCGACTGGATGCCCCAGAAGTGGTCACCGGTCCGGCCCCAGCCTGTCTGCACCTCGTCGGAGATGAACAGGATCCCGTACTCGTCGAGGACCTCCTTGAAGGCGGCGTACAGCCCGTCGGGGGGCGACGAGAACCCGCCGACGCCCTGGATCGGCTCGGCGATCAGGCAGGCGACGTCACCGGAGGTCGTGGTCTCGATAACGTTGCGCAGGTCGTCGACGCAGACCTTGATGTAGTCGGCGTCCGACAGGTCGCGGAACGGGCTGCGGTACCGGTAGGCGCCCTGGACGTACTGCACGTTCACCGGCGACAGGCTGCTCGGGGACCAGCCGCGGTTACCGGTGATCGCGACCGTGCCGAACGCGCGGCCGTGGTATGAGTTCCGCATCGCCAGGACCTGGTTGGAGCGGCGGTTCTGGGTGGCGAGCAGGAGGGCCGTCTCGTTCGCCTCGGTGCCGGAGTTCGCGAAGAACACCTTCGCGTCCGGGATCCCGGAGAGCTCGGCGATCTGCTCGGCCAGCTCGATCTGCTTCCGGATCAGATACACCGTCGAGGTGTGCGCGACCCCGGTGCCGAGCTGCTCACGCACCGCGTCCGAGATCTCCGCGATGTCGTACCCGATCGCGTTGGTCAGGATGCCGGCGAAGAAGTCGAGGTACGTGTTGCCCTCACCGTCCGTCACCCGCCGCCCGGATCCGGAGACGATCTCGATCGGCTCCTCGTAGTACAACGCGAGCCAAGCCGGCATGACGGCCTTGTGACGCTCCCAGAGCTCCGCATGTGTCATGTCCAACCTTTACCTCACCTGATAGTGCACGTCTATCGCGGTTAGGGTGCTCTCCGTGACAATGCCGAGCATCCCGCATGTGGATATCGAGTCCCTGGAACACTTCGACCGGCTGCTGGCCGCGGGGGCTACCGCGATGGCGGGCTGGCGGGTGCAGTCGGTGGATCTGACCCGCCGTACGGCGGAGATCGTCGGGCTGAAGCCGATGGGGTCGCTGTTCCTCGGGTGCGTGCTGGAGGAGAAGGCGGACGCGTGGGTCCGCGACGGCGGCGGGCTGGTGTTCCCGGCGATCCCGGAGCTGCCGTTCGACGCGTACCGCGGGCGGCTGTACGACGCCGACGAGCTGTACGCCGGTCTCGAGCACGGGTACGACGCCACGCCGGACGCGCGCATCTACGCCTGGTCCCGCCAGCAGGACGAGAAGGGCGACACCAGCCGCACCCTGGCCGCGGCCCTTCACGACCACGCCATCGCGGATGCCCTGACGGAGCTCCCCGCGGACAAGCCCTGGGTCGGCGTGATGGGCGGCCACGGCGTACTGCGGGGCAGCGCCGACTACCGCTCCGCCGTACTGCTCGGCCGGACGCTCTCACGCGAGGGCCGGATGGTCGTCACCGGGGGCGGTCCGGGAGCGATGGAAGCCGCCAACCTCGGCGCATCGCTGGCGGCGTACGACGATGCCGCTGTCGACGCGGCTCTGGACCAGCTGGCCGCCGTACCGTCGTTCCGGCCGTCGATCGGCGCGTGGGCGTCCACGGGCCTCGCCGTGCGCTCGCAGTACCCCGGTGATGGCGGCGTGTCGATCCCGACCTGGTTCTACGGCCACGAGCCGCCGAACGTGTTCGCCGGCGCGATCGCGAAGTACTTCTCGAACGCCCAGCGCGAGGACGTCCTGCTCGGCCGGGCGCGCGGCGGCATCATCTACCTGACCGGTGCGGCCGGCACGGTCCAGGAGGTCTTCCAGGCGGCCACCCCGAACTATTACGGCGACACAGCCACCCAGATCCCGCTCATCCTCGTCGGCACCGACTACTGGACCACGCAGCTCCCGGTCTGGCCCCTGCTCCAGTCCCTAGCCACCGGCCGCCACATGCGGCTCCATCTGGTCGACACCATCGACGAGGCCGCCGGTCTGGTCAGCTGACGCGCTGCGGCTTGAACTGCAGCTGCGGGCTGGCGTACGCGTCCTGCGACTCGACCAGCTGCAGCTCGCGCTCGCCCGACTCGTGTGTGCGTGTGAGCAGGTCGAACACGCTCGAGGTCGTGCGCGCCAGCGCCTCGGCCAGATCGCCCGTACGGCGGTAGTGCGCCGTGAAGAGCGCTGCCGTCACGTCGCCCGACCCGTTCGCCTTCATCGGGATGTACGGCGTCTGCACGAGCCACGCGCCGCTGTCGTCGACGGCCAGCATCTCGATCGTGCCGTCCTCGCGGTCGGGACGCTCGACGCTGGTGACGAGCACCGTACGCGGTCCGGTCGCGCGTACCAGCTCCACCGAGGCCACCGTGGACTCCAGCGTGTCCGGCTCGGTGTTGGTCAGGAAGCCCAGCTCGAACTGGTTGGGCGTGATGATGTCGGCCGCCGGAACCACCCGGTCGCGCAGCAGCACCGGGATCGCAGGCGCGACGAAGCACCCGGACTTCGCGTTCCCCATCACCGGGTCGCAGGAGTACACGGCGTTGGGATTGGCCGCCTTGACCCGCTCCACCGCCTCGAGGATCACGTCAGCGATCCCTTCGCCGCCCTGGTAGCCCGAGAGCACCACGTCGATCTGCGGGAGAACGCCGCGGTCCTCGATCCCGAGCAGAACCTCGCGTACGTCGTCCGGGCTGATCATCGGCCCACGCCACGCGCCGTATCCGGTGTGGTTCGAGAAGTTCACCGTGTACACCGGCAGCACCTCGACGCCGATGCGCTGCAACGGGAACACAGCTGCCGAGTTACCCACGTGCCCGTAAGCAACCGCCGACTGAATCGAAAGGATCTTCACCGACCGATCATCCCCTCGGCTACTTGCTGGCCGCGGCGAGCTGGCCGCAGGCGCCGTCGATTTCCTGGCCGCGGGTGTCGCGGACGGTGGTGGGGATGCCGGCGGCCTCGAGACGACGGACGAACTCGCGCTCGTCGGCCGGGTCGGAGGCGGTCCACTTCGAGCCCGGTGTCGGGTTCAGCGGGATCAGGTTGACGTGCACCCAGCCCCAGTCGCCGCGCGCGTTGAGCTTCTCCGCGAGCAGGTCGGCCCGCCAGGCGTGGTCGTTGATGTCGCGGATCATCGCGTACTCGATCGAGACACGCCGCTTGGTCTGCCGCGCGTACCCCCAGGCCGCGTCGAGCACCTCGTCGACCTTCCAGCGGTTGTTGATCGGCACCAGCTCGTCGCGCAGCTCGTCGTCCGGCGCGTGCAGCGACAGCGCGAGCGTGACCGGGATGCCCTCGGTCGCGAGCTGGTTGATCCGCGGCACCAGGCCGACCGTCGACACCGTCACGCCGCGAGCCGAGATCCCCAGGCCCTCCGGCGACGGGTCGGTGAACCGGCGTACGGCGCCCATCACGGCCTTGTAGTTGGCCATCGGCTCGCCCATGCCCATGAACACGATATTGCTGACCCGCCCGGGGCCGCCGGCGATCTCGCCGCGAGCCAGCGCCCGAGCACCGTCGACGACCTGCTCGACGATCTCCGCGGTCGACATGTTGCGCGTCAGTCCACCCTGGCCGGTCGCGCAGAACGGGCACGCCATCCCGCAACCCGCCTGCGAGGACACGCACATCGTGGCTCGGCCCGGATACCGCATCAGGACGGACTCGACCAGCGAGCCGTCGAGCAGCTTCCACAGCGTCTTCCGGGTCTCCCCGTTGTCGCATTCGAGGTCGCGGACGCGGGTCAGCAGCGGCGGCATCAGGTCGGCGACCAGCTTGTCGCGGGTCGCGGCCGGCAGGTCGGTCATCTCGGCCGGGTCGGACACCAGCCGGGAGAAGTAGTGGTTGGACAGCTGCTTGGCCCGGAACGCGGGCTCACCCAGCGCGGCAACCGCAGTACGCCGCTCCTCCCCCGTGAGGTCGGCCAGGTGCCGCGGCGGCTTCTTGGCGCGGCGCGGCTCATCGAACACAAGGGGAAGGGAGGTAGTCATAACCGACCTATTGTCGCAAGCCCGGACTACCGTTCACAAATTCACATCCCATGACCCGCGTCACCCGCGGGCTTGCGGTCGGAGTGGCCGAGCTTGCGGTCCGGCGCGATCCGGTCCCGCACCATCTGCTTGAGCAGCGGAATCTCGGCGAATCCGCCCTCGGCCTTCCTCGACCACAGCAGCTCCCCGTCGAGGCTGATGTCGAACACCCCGCCGGTCCCCGGGACCAGCGCGACCTCGCCCAGCTCCTGCGGGAAGGTGGTCAGCAACTCCTGGGCGGTCCAGGCCGCCCGCATCAACCACCGGCACTGCGTGCAGTACTCGATCTCCAACCGCGGCTCTCTCGTCACGGCGACCAAGGTATCGCCGTGACGAGAGCCGGTCTCAGGCCGAGTAGCCCTTCGGCGGGATGAGCGTGGCGAGCTGGTTGAAGGTCAGCCAGTACGTCGCGGTCGGCGCGAACCCGGCCGGGTCCGCGATCAGGACGGTCTGGTCGCTGTCGTCGTACCCGATCACCGTGAAGTAGTGGTAGATCGTGTAGTTCGGGTAGCCCGGCGGGTGGTTGTTGGCCGGGGCAACGATGTTGGCGACGATCGGGTAGTTGTTGTTGATGTCGAGGACGACGTCCCGCCAGAGCAGGTCACGCTGCGCCTGGGTGGGCGGGTCGTTGGGCATCTCCTTCGTCTCGTACCAGCCGGTGCCGACGTGGTTGTTGAGCACCCGGGTGACCTGGCCGATCCAGTCGGTTCCGTTGGTCGTGGTCGGCAGCTCGTTGGCCAACTGCTGCTGGCTCGGCGGCGAGATCCGGGCCGAGAGTGCGATCCGGGTCGCGGCCGGGCCGCACCAGTAGCCGGTCTGCTGGTACTGGAAGTCGATGTTCAGCGTTCTGACGGTCTGCGTCGAGAACCCGAGCTTCGGCACCGGTTTGACCGCGGCTGCATGGGCTGCATCGACGGGGGCGGTGGGCTGCGCGGTCGCCGGGGACAGCGGGAGGGCGGCGGCTGCGATGAGGGCGAGACCGCAGAGCGCGGCCTTGAACTTCGTCGTGGGGGTCATGTCAGCTCCTCACTGGACGACCGGGGCGGATCGTCCTGTGTTTGATACTGACACACAACTTGGTGGTCCGGGTGAAAAAATCACCGAACCATTCGAGCTCAGTGGAAAGGGTCGATGATTTCCCGGACCAGCCAGCGCACGGCGTGATCCGGGTACGGGCGCGGCAGCGACAGCACGATGTGGTCGAAGCCCAGGTCGACGGCTCGTTGGACGATCGCGCGTGTTTCGGCGGGGTCGTCGTACGAGACGATCTGCTGCAGGGAGCGGCTGAGCGTGGCGGGATTCCGTCCGATCCGGGCGCATTCCGCGTCCAGCCGGCGTACCCGGTCGGCGAGGGTGTCGAAGTCGGTGTGCGGCGGCCCGCTGATGTTCCAGATGTCGGCGTACTCCGCGATGAGCCGGAGCATCCGGTTGCCCCAGCCGCCGATCAGGAGCGGCGGTCCGTCGGGCTGGAGCGGCTTGGGCGCGTTGCGGTTGCGCTCGAGCGTGAAGTGTTTGCCGTGGAAGTCGAACTCGTCCTCGGTCCACATCCGGCGCAGGATCTCGATGGTCTCGCGGAGCCGATCGACGCCCTCCCCCGGCGGGACGAGCGTGAGGCCGTACGCGGCGTACTCCTCGATCGCCGGGTTCGGGCCGGTCGGCTGGAGGGTGCCTCCCGCGCCGAGGCCCATGATCAGCCGGCCGTCGGAGATGACGTCGAGCGTGCTGGCGATCTTGCCGAGGACGGCCGGCGGGCGGATCCGGTTGCTGGTGACGAGCAGGCCGAGGCGGAGCCGGGTGGTCTGCGCGGCGAGCGCGGTGAGCAGGGTCCAGCCCTCGAGGACGTCGCCGTTCTTCGGGCCGGCGAGTGGGAGGAAGTGGTCCCACAGCCAGGCGTCGCGGATCTGCGGGGTTTCGTCGGCTTCGAGCCAGACGCGGCGGATATCGGCGTACGGGACATGCATCGGGGTGGTCTTCAGACCGAAGGTCGGTTGCATAATCGTCAGGATAACTGATGATCAGGACTACTGACGATCAGCGTGGCGGTAGATTGGGTGGCATGTCTGATCGGCTCGGGTATCTGCTGAAACACGTCCTGGCGGAGCTCACCGAGGCTCAGACCAAGGCGCTGGCTCCGCACGGTCTGAACGGCCGCGACCTGGCGGTGCTGTCCGCGATCGTCGCCGGCGAGCCGCTCTCCCAGCTCGAGGTCGCGGCCCGGCTGCGGGTGGACCGCACGTCGATCGGCGATCTGCTCGACGGGCTGGAGGAGCGCGGGTTCGTCGAGCGCCGGCGCAGCCCGGAGGACCGGCGGCGGAACGTCGTCGTACTGACGTCGCTGGGTCAGTCAACCTTTGATGAGGCGGAACGGGTCCGGCTGGAGGTCGAGCACGAGTTCCTCGCTCCCCTGGCGGCTCCGGACCGTTTCCGGGACGACCTGCGGCTGCTGCTCGGGGAATGAGGGCTCCGGCGTACCCGTTGGACTGAACATGCTCTCCGTCCCGCTGTCAGTCCTGGACCGTTCTCGGACACGCGTCGGCGAAACGGAGCCGGAGACGTTGCGGGCGACGGTGAAGTTCGCTCAGCAGGTGGAAGACCTTGGCTACAAGCGTTTCTGGGTGTCGGAGCATCACAGCGTTCCTGGAGTGGTCGGCTCGGCGCCGACTGTCCTGGCTGCGGCGGTTGCTGCTCGCACATCCCACATCCGGGTCGGGACTGGTGGGGTGATGCTGCCGAACCACAATCCGCTCGTCGTGGCGGAGCAGTTCGGCGTACTGGAGTCGCTGTACCCGGGCCGGATCGACATGGGCCTCGGGCGGTCGGTCGGCTTCACCAACGGGGTACGGCGGGCGCTCGGCGTCGAGAAGGACGCTGCGGACGACTTCAGCGGACAGGTCCAGGAGCTGCTCGGCTATCTGGCAGGTACTTCGGACGTCCACGCCCGACCAGGTGAAGGACTGGAGATCCCGCCGTTCATCCTGGCCGTCGGTTCAGGCGCTTCGATCGCCGCATCGCTAGGGCTACCTGTCGTCCTGGCTGCCCGTCCTGACGCTGTGGACCTTGTCTCGTCCTACCGGGCATCCTTCCAGCCGTCGGCGTGGGCACCGGAGCCGTACGTCATCCTGGCCGTCACAGCTGCGGTCGGGGACACCGCAGAGTCGGCCCGTCGGCTGTTGTTGCCCGAGGCATGGGCCAGCGCCTACTCACGTACTCGCGGGGTCTTCCCGCCACTGCAGCCCGACGTACCTGCGACCATGACCGCGCGCGAGCAGGAGTTCTTCGAGAACGCCCTGCGTGGCCAGTACTACGGAACCTCCGACGAGGTGCATGCCGCGCTGGAGGACCTCGTGCAAAGCACAGCCGCGGACGAGGTGCTGATCACGACCAACACCTACGACCGGGACGAGCTCCTCGCCTCGTTGGCGAAGCTCATCGGCTGATCCGGGCCTCGAGCCGCTTCCGCACATCCGGCCATTCATCGGCCAGGATCGAGAACACCACGGTGTCGCGGAACGATCCGTCAGCCATCAGTTGGTGCCGCCGCAGTACGCCCTCACGGGTCGCGCCGAGCTTGGCGATCGCCGCCTGCGAGCGGGTGTTCTTGGAGCCGGTCTGGATCTTCACGCGGCCGAATCCGCAGACCTCGAAGGCATGCTCGAGCAGCAGCAGCTTGGCCGCCGGGTTGACCGCGGTCCCCCAGACGGCGGGTGCATAGCCGGTGTAGCCGAGGTGGATCCGCTCGTTGACCAGGTCGACGTCGGCGAGGCTCGACGTACCGACAACGGTGCCGTCGGCAACCATCCGGACGACGTACGCGAACCGCTTGGCCGCGGCCGGGATCCACTTCGCCCGCATCTCGTCCGCGCTCTTCGGCATCGCACCGGGGCCGCCGGCGAAGCCTCCGGCGTACACCTGCTCGTTGACGATCGCGGCGTACAGCTCGTCGATATCGCTTTCCTGCATCCGATCCAGGCGCACGACGTCGCCGACCAGGGACCGTCCGTCCGGCGCGATCGTCATGCTTTCACCAGCAGGTGCAGCAGCAGCCAGACGACCGGGGCCGTCGCGAGCAGCGAGTCCAACCGGTCCATCACCCCTCCGTGGCCGGGCAGCAGGTTCGACATGTCCTTGATGCCCAGGTCGCGCTTGATCATCGACTCGCCGAGGTCGCCGACCGTCGCGGTCAGTACGGCGACCGCGCCGACGATCGCACCGACCCACCAGTCGCCGTCCAGCAGCAGAACCACCGCGGCGATACCGGCGCCGATACAGAACAGCGCCGAGCCGGCGAAGCCCTCCCAGGACTTCTTCGGGCTGATCGTCGGCGCCATCGGGTGCTTGCCGAACAGCACGCCGGCGACGTATCCGCCGACGTCACTCGCAACCGTGACGGCAAAGAACGTGACGACGCGACCGGCCCCGTCCTCGTCCGGCTGCGCCAGCAGGATCGCGAAACCGGCCAGCAGCGGCACGTACCCGATCAGGAACACGCCGGCGCTGACGTCGCGGACGAATCCGACCGATCCGCCCGGCATCCGCCAGAAGATCGTGCCGAGCACAGTGAGCCCGAGCGCGACCAGCAGCGCCATCGGGCCACCGAAGTACGCCGCCGCCAGCATGGCCGTCGTACCGAGGAACAGCGGGATCCGCGGGATCGCCGCACCGCCGGTCTTGAGCGCCTTCATCATCTCGTCGACGGCGACCAGGACGGTTGCCAGCACGAGTACGACGAACAGGACCTTCTGCCAGTACAGCGATCCGAGGATCAGCGCGATCAGTCCCACCCCGACCGCGATCGCAGCGGGCAGATTTCGCCCGGCGCGGCTCGGAGTAGGACTCGGCGCGGGCGTGCTGTCGACGCCCATCACACCTCGAGCAGTTCGGCTTCCTTGTGCTTGAGCAGGTCGTCGATCGAGTCGACGTACTTCTTCGTCAACCCGTCGAGCCGCTTCTCAGCACTCTTGCCCTCGTCCTCGCCCGCATCGCCGTCCTTGACCGACTTGTGCACCTGGTCCATGGCGTGCCGGCGGATGTTGCGGACCGAGACCTTGGCTTCCTCGCCCTTGGTCTTGGCGACCTTGATGTACTCCTTGCGCCGCTCCTCGGTCAGCTGCGGCATCACCACCCGGATCACCGCGCCGTCGTTACCCGGGTTCACACCCAGGTCCGAGTCGCGGATCGCCTTCTCGATCGCTGCCATCGCGCCCTTGTCGTACGGCGAGATGAGCACGGTCCGGGGCTCCGGGACCTGGAAGCCGGCCAGCTGCTGCAGCGGCGTCGGGCTGCCGTAGTAGTCGGCCAGGATGCCCGCGAACATCTGCGGGTGCGCCCGGCCGGTGCGGATCGCGGCGAAGTCGTCCTTCGCGACCTCCACGGCCTTCGCCATCTTCTGCTCGGCTTCGCGGAGAGCTTGGTCGATCACGACATTCCTCGCTTCCTCTGGGCCGCGACGATGCGGCCACTCCTACTGCGCCTTGTGACAACCGATCCTAGTGGTACGCCGCCGTACGCCGGGTTATTGCCCCCGGGAGACGACCGTGCCGATCTTCTCGCCGTGGATCACCCGGGCGATGTTGCCCTCCTCCAGGCCGAAGATCACGATCGGCAGCGCGTTGTCGCGGGCCAGGCTGATCGCGGTGGCGTCGGCGACCCGGAGGCCGCGGGCCAGGAAGTCGTCGTACGACAGCTGGTCGAACTTGACCGCGTCCGGGTTCTTCTTCGGGTCGGAGTCGTAGACCCCGTCCACGCCCTGCTTGCCCATCAGCAGCGCCTCGGCGCCGACCTCGAGCGCGCGCTGGGCGGCGACCGTGTCGGTGGAGAAGTACGGCATACCGGAACCGGCGCCGAAGATCACGACGCGGCCCTTCTCCAGATGCCGCTCGGCCTTGCGCGGGATGTACGGCTCGGCGACCTGGCCCATCGTGATGGCGGTCTGCACCCGGGTCTCGATCCCGAGCTTCTCCAGGAAGTCCTGCAGGGCCAGGCAGTTCATCACGGTGCCGAGCATGCCCATGTAGTCGGCCCGGTTCCGCTCCATGCCGCGCTGCTGCAGCTCGGCGCCGCGGAAGAAGTTGCCGCCGCCGACCACCACGGCGACCTGGACACCGGCCCGGGCCACGTCGGCGATCTGCTTGGCGATCGAGTTCACCACGTCGGGGTCGACGCCGAGCTTGCCGCCGCCGAACACCTCACCCGACAGCTTGAGCAAGACCCGGTGGTAGGCCGGGGCGAACGGCGAAGAGGCCGGATTCGTCTCGGTACCCAGGGTTTCCGTCACGATTCCGGCCTCCTCGTTCGTTGCTGTCCTCTTCAGATCCTCGTCGGGATCAGGCGCCGACCTCGAAGCGGGCGAACCGCTTCACGGTCACGCCGGCCTCGTCGAGCACGGCCTTGACGGACTTCTTGCTCTCGGTCACCGACGGCTGCTCGAGCAGGACGACGTCCTTGAAGAAGCCGTTCACCCGGCCCTCGACGATCTTCGGCAGCGCCTGCTCGGGCTTGCCCTCCTCGCGGGCGGTCGCCTCGGCGATCCGCTTCTCGTTCTCGACCGTCTCGGCCGGGACCTCGTCGCGGGTGGTGTACAGCGGGCGCATCGCGGCGGCCTGCATGGCAGCGCCACGGGCGGCCTCGACGTTGTCACCCTCGAACTCGACCAGCACACCGACCTGGGCCGGCAGGTCCGCCGCACGCTTGTGCATGTACGCGGTCACCTGGCCGTCGAACACGGCCACCTTGCCGAGCTCGAGCTTCTCGCCGATGACGGCGGCCAGCGCCTCGATGTTCTCGGCGACCGACTTGCCGTCGGTCAGCTTCTCGTTCAGCAGGCCCTCGACGTCGCCGACCTTGCTCGCCGAAGCGTGCGCGACGATGTCGGCCGCGAGCTGCTGGAACTGCTCGTTCTTGGCGACGAAGTCGGTCTCGCAGTTGAGCTGGACCAGCGCGTTCTCCGCCGCGGCCACCAGGCCGTTGGTGGCGGACCGCTCGGCGCCACGCTTGGCGGCCTTGGCCGCGCCGTGGATGCGCAGCTCCTCGATCGCCTTCTCGAAGTCGCCGTCGGTGGTCTCGAGCGCCTTCTTCGCGTCCATCATGCCCGCGCCGGTGGCGTCGCGGAGCTTCTTCACGTCAGCGGCGGTGTAGTTCGCCATTCCTCGTTCTCTCGTCTTGTCGATGCGGCTGGATGGGCGGGGCAGGCCCGGTTGCGGACCGTGCGACGCAGCGGGGTGCCGCCCGGCGGGACCGGGCGGCATCCACGGCTGTCAGGCCTCGTCGGCCTTCGGGGTCTCCTCGGCCTTCGCCTCGGTCTCCTCGGCCTTGACCTCTGCGGGGGTCTCCTCGGCCTTGACCTCAGTGGCTGCCTCGGTGGCGGCCTCGGTGGCGGCCTCGGCGGCTTCCGGCGCGGTCTCGATGACGGCGTCGGTCGCGACCGGCTCGGTCAGGACGTCAGCGGCCGGGGCTGCTGCCTCGGCGGCCGGGGCGGCCTTCTCGTCGGTCTTGGCGGTGCCGTTCTGGCTCTCCAGCAGCTCGCGCTCCCAGGCGGCCAGCGGCTCCTCCTGGCCCAGCTCCTCGCCGGACGCGGCAGCACCCTGGCCGGAACGACCCATCAGGCCGTCGGCGACGGCGTCGGCGACGACCCGGGTGAGCAGGCCGACCGAGCGGATCGCGTCGTCGTTCCCCGGAATCGGGTAGTCGACCTCGTCCGGGTCGCAGTTGGTGTCCAGGATGCCGATGATCGGCAGCTTCAGCTTGCGCGCCTCGTCGACGGCGAGGTGCTCCTTCTTGGTGTCCACGATCCACACGGCGGCCGGAACCCGGGCCATGTCGCGGATACCGCCGAGGGTCTTGAGCAGCTTGTCGTGCTCGCGACGCTTCTGCAGCAGCTCCTTCTTCGTGACACCGGAGGCGGCGACGTCGTCGAAGTCGATGAGCTCGAGCTCCTTGAGGCGCTGGAGCCGCTTGTTCACGGTCTGGAAGTTGGTCAGCATGCCGCCCAGCCAGCGCTGGTTCACGTACGGCATCCCGACGCGGGTCGCCTGCTCGGCGATCGCTTCCTGGGCCTGCTTCTTGGTGCCGACGAACAGGATCGCCCCACCGGAAGCAACCGTGCTGCGGACGAACTCGTACGCGCGGTCGATGTAGGACAGCGACTGCTGCAGGTCGATGATGTAGATGCCGTTGCGCTCGGTGAGGATGTAGCGCTTCATCTTCGGGTTCCAGCGACGGGTCTGGTGCCCGAAGTGCACGCCGCTCTCGAGCAGCTGCTTCATGGTCACGACGGCCATGAGGTGGTCTCCTTTGGCGACCCGGCTGATTCGTCCGGGTCTACTCGGTTGTCTCGCGTCGGATCGGATGATCCGCAGCTCCTGATGCCCGTCGCGCCGCTCCGCCCGGATCACTCCGGGACCGCTGGAACGACAGCACTTGTGCGGGCATGCGTAGTCGCCCCACCTAGATGGGGCGCCACCGGAAGTGTACGTGACCACCCGCGGGCAACGCGAACCGGCCCTGGTTATCCACAATCCCGCCCGAGCGGGTCCGCGGCCGGTGCCGACAACGGCATCTTCCCTGGCATGAACCTCGCCCTGCTCTCCCTCGCCATCCTGCCCGCCACCGCCTCCGACTGGCCACTCCAGCCCCGCCCGGAGGTGGTGCACGGCTTCGAACTGCCCGCAAAACCGTGGCTCCCCGGCCACCGCGGCGTCGACCTCGCCGGCCACCCCGGCCAACCCGTCCTCGCCGCAACTCCCGGCACGATCACGTACGCCGGACCGCTCGCCGGCCGCGGCATCATCACGATCACCACCGGGCGTCGGCGTACGACGTACGAACCGGTCGTCCCTGCGGTATCGGTCGGAGCCACCGTCACGACCGGAACCATCATCGGCCGCCTGTCCACCGCCGGCTCGCACTGCCTGCCAAGGACCTGCCTGCACTGGGGCCTACTCCAGGGCAAGCAGTACCTGAATCCGCTAACCCTCGTGCCCAACCGCCCGGTCCGCCTACTCCCCCTCACAAACCAACTCCCACAACCAGCCCAGCCGATAGGCGCCCTAACTCAGCCGGCCCAGCCGGTGGGCGCCCCAGCCCAGCCGGTGGGCGCCCCAGCCCAGCCAGCTCAGCCGGTGGGCGCCCCAGCTCAGCCGCCACCACAGCCAATAGCCCAGCCGCCAATCCAGCCACCACCGCCCTCCCCACCACCGGCTCCGGCTCCGGCGGATGCCTCCGCGGCCCGCGCTCACGCCGCGGAAGCGTCCGCTGCGACCAACCAGCGGACGGCCAAGCTGATCATCGCGGCGACTGCGGCGCTGACCCTCACCGCCGGCCTGCTGATCAGACGCGAGTAGCTGCCACAGGTGCGCCCGGTTCAGCCGATCAGCTGCCGGGAACGCGGGCCTGCCAGGCGTCCTCGTCCTTCGAGCGGCGCTCCACGCCCGCCGGGAGCTTGTTCTTGGCGAGATCGATCAACGTCGTGTTCTCGAGTACGTCGCGCAGGCTGGCGCGCGCCGCGATCCAGACCCGTTGGAGGACCACCGCATGCTCGTTGTACGAAACGCTCTCCGGCCGGACACCGGAGATGCTCACGATCGGACCGTCCACCGCGCGCATCACGTCGGCGACGGAGATGTCGTTGGGGTCGACGGCCAGCCGCCAGCCACCCGACTGCCCACGCTGACTCGACAGCACGCCCGCCCGGCGCAGGTCGGCGAGGATGCCCTGCAGGAAGCCGTGCGGAATGCCCTGCGCCCGGCTGAGCTCCTCGGCCGACACGACCGAAGGGTCGTCGGCCACCCACCGTTGGGTGATCTCGATCAGAGCTCGCAACGCATAGTCAGACTTCGCCGAAACCCGCATGTCCCGCAGTCTGCCGCATCCGGCCACCCACGCGCCGCATCCCCCGCAGACAGACCCGTTCTGAGCCGGGTGTCGTGGTCAAGCGCGCGGATGCGCCTGCTGGTAGGCCTTCCGCAGCCGATCGCTGGAGACGTGGGTGTAGACCTGCGTCGTCGCCAACGACGCGTGCCCGAGCAGTTCCTGCACGCTCCGAAGGTCTGCCCCACCTTCGAGAAGATGCGTGGCCGCCGTATGCCGCAATCCGTGCGGACCCAGATCCGGTGCATCGACGACCGCGATCCGCTCGTGCACCATCCGCCGTACCGCTCGCTGATCAATCCTGCCGCCACGCGCGCCGAGGAACGCGGCAGGACCACTTCCTTCGCGCGCCAGCTTCGGCCGCGCCTCGGCCAGCCATCGCTCGAGCGCCTCCCCAGCCGGTACGCCGTACGGCACCGACCGTTCCTTGCGACCCTTGCCGAACACGCGGACGACGCGGCGCGACCGGTCGATGTCATCGACGTCGAGCGCGCACAGCTCGCCGACCCGGATCCCGGTTGCGTAAAGCAGTTCCATGATCGCGAGGTCACGCAGCCCGACCGGACTTCCGTCGTCAGCGGCAACGGCTGCCGCGTCGAGGACGGCTCGCGTGTCCGCCTGGCCGAGCACGCCCGGCAAGGTCTTGTGCGGCTTGGGGCTGGCGAGCAATGCTCCCGGATCCGTACCGATCCGCCCGGTCCGCTGCGCCCACGCCGTGAACACCCTTGCGGCCGTGGCCCGCCGAGCCATGGTGCTGCGGGATTTCCCCAGACTTTGCTGTTTGGCCAGCCAGGACCGCAGTCCCCGGATGTCCAGCCCGCCCAGATCATCGTGACCAAGCCGAATCAAATGTTCGAGTAAATCCGCGACATCCCCGATGTAGGCTCTGACCGAGTGAGTGCTGAGGTCTCTTTCCGCCGTCAGATGCCGTTCGTAGTCAGCCAATAACTGAGTGAAACCTTCCGGCCAGGAAGGGTTCCCGCTGACATCGTCCGGCGTCATGCCACGACGATGCGTGAGGCGACCCGGCATCGCAAGCCACCGCGCGGAGACCGGCGAGAGGAGGTCTGGTCGATAACCCGACGGTCGACTACTGTTCGGCCCGATTGCCCTAGTAGCAACGGAGGCACCCCTGACCATGGCCCCCTCAGCGAACGGACAGACCGTAGGCCGGCGCCTGCCGGTCGAGTCGGCGTTCACTCGAGTCGAGGACGCGCGGCACCGTCTGCCGCGCTTGTTCGGTCGTCGCGACCTGGTCGTACTCGGCCTGGGCGTGATGATCGGCTCCGGCATCTTCAGCATCAGCGGCGTCCAGGCGGCCAATGTCGCCGGACCGGCAGTGATCCTGTCGTTCGTCATCGCCGCGATCGTCTGTGTGCTGGCCGCGGCCTGTTACGCCGAGCTGTCCTCGACGATCCCGGTCTCCGGTAGCGCGTACACCTTCAGTTACGTGACTTTCGGCGAGATGTGGGCCTGGCTGGTCGGTTGGGCGCTCGTGCTCGAGCTCGTCACCGCGGCGGCGATCGTCGCCCGCGTCTGGTCGGCGTACTTCCTGGCCACGCTGGACGGATTCGGAGTCACGCTGCCCAGTGGGGTAGCGCAGTTCTTCGGTCCCGAGGCCAAGGTGAACCTCGTTGCCCCGTTGCTCCTGCTGGTCCTAACAGCGCTGATCGTCACCGGTACCAAGCTGTCGTCGCGGGTGCTGACCGTCGTCGTGATCGCGAAGGTCGCGGTGATCCTGCTCGTGGTGATCGTCGGTGCGGCGCACGTCAGCATGTCGAACTACCACCCGTTCGTGCCGCCGGCCCGGGCCGCGCCCGCGACCGCGAGTCCGACCTTGCTGGGCTGGATCCTGGACTCGTCGTTCGGTTCGTTCGGGACGATGGGCATCTTCACGGCAGCGAGCACGATCGTGTTCGCGTACATCGGCTTCGACCTGATCGCGACCGCGTCGGAAGACGCCCGCAGCCCGCGGAAGACTGTCCCGCAAGGGATGCTGCTCGGCGTCGGTGCGGTGACGATCCTCTACATCGCGATGGCGGTCGTCCTGGTCGGCATGCGCCCGTACGGCAAGCTCGGCGGAGCCGCACCGGTCTCCGAGGCATTAGCCGCGGTCGGAGTCGGATGGGCCGCAAAGGTCGTCAACCTAGGCGCTTTGCTCGCGTTGATGACCGTGATCATGGTTGTTCTGATCGCGCAGAGCCGCGTCCTGTTCAACATGGGTCGTGACGGCCTGCTGCCGAAGAGCCTCGGCCGGGTCAGCCGGGTGTACTCCTCCCCCGCCCGCGCCGCCGCCTTCGCAGGTCTCGCGGCGCTCGCACTCACGCTCTACCCGAAGGTCCTCGAACTAGAAGAACTCCTGGTCATCGGCGCCCTGTTCTGCTTCGCTTTCTGTGCCGTCGGCGTACTGACCCTCCGACGCTCCGAACCCAACCTCGAACGCGGCTTCCGGGTCCCGATGGTCCCGCTGATCCCGTTGCTGTCGCTCGCCGCGACGGTATGGCTGATGCTCAACCTCAAGACGAGCACGTGGACCAAGTTCGGCGTGTGGATGGTCATCGGCATCGCGATCTACGCCCTGTACGGCCGCTGGCACAGCCGCCTGGCCAACGAAGACAGCTGGGACTTCGACCTCGGCGACACCGACCCCGGCACCGGCGGCCTACAAGCCATCCGCCCCGACCCCGACCGCGAACTCCGAGCCATCCGCACCCCACCCGACCAGCAACACCCCCCAAAACCCACCCGCGGCAAACACATGCGCAACTAACCCACCCCACCTGCAGCACGCTGTTCCAGCCACTCCGCGGTGCCCCACTCGCTGTACCCGCGCCACCCACGCCACGGCCCTCTACCCGCTCCGCAGTTCCCCACCTGGAGCACTTGCTCGCCGGCGAGCAAGTGCTGAGATGCGCATCCTGAGCACGCGCCGAAGTCCACGCACCACAGGGGACGCGGGAGCTCGATCATGACGCCAGGCTGGTCAGGGATGTCCCGCCCACCGCGCCATTGGCTCCGGGCCCGAGGCGGCGCCGCCTCTCGGGCCTCAGCTACCCACCCAGGGAGCGCGCCCGAGGCCGCGCGGGACCAGCTGGCCGTACGCGATCACCGCGCGCGGGACATCGCCGGCTGGTCGCTTGGCCGATGCGCGATCAACTGGAGGGGCCAGGTGCTTGATCAGGAGACCGCTGTTCGCTCGGCCGGTGCGGTCAACGGGCGGGTGGGCGCAGGTGTTCGGTCGTGATGTTGTGCTGTTCGGTTAGCCGTTCGGTGATCAGGGAGCGGTGGCAGGCTGCGGGCTCGGCCTCGACGCACAAGAGGGCCGCGGTCCCGTTGGTCGGGAGTGCTGACACGATTGACGTTAGGTCGGCGTGGTCGAGGATCTCGGTGGTGTAGCGCCGGACGTACTCGGATGCGAGTTCGCGGCGCGAACGCTTCCCCACCCCTTGCCGATCGTCCTCGGCGTACTGAAGCGTCCGCAGTTCGGTGGTCGGCGCGAGTTCAGGGTGATGTTGGTAAGCGATCCCCGCGTCTGCCAGGGCCTCCTGTAGCCGAAGCGAGTTCGCCCACCTGTACTCAGGCCCCCGCACGCCCCGCCGCTGCCGTACGTCGAGCAGCAACCGGACGTCGGCGTCCCGCAGCCGCTGGAGAAACGACGCCCAGTCGAACCCGTAGACGCCGATCATCACCACCCTCAGCACCGGAGACCACGCACCTCCGGCCGAGGGCACGACGACACGCGCATCAGCCCGTCGCTTGCGCCTAGCAACGAATTCACCCAACTGCCGTCCCCTCGAGTTCGACCATCAGCGTGGGGATCGCGAGTCGTGTCACGCCGAGCATCGTGGTCGGCGGCGCCAGCACGGCGGGAGGATCTCATGCTCACCGTGCTGGCCGTCGCTGCGGAGGAGGTCGACCCAGACGGCTGGCTGCGCCTCGAGGTCACCTTCCAAGACACACGCCATGCCAAGTGGGCCGTCTGGCAACTCGCCGCCAACGCAGAAGTCCTAGCACCCCAGTCCCTACGGACCACTCTCCACACTCGAGCCACCACAATCGCAACCCGCTACGCCCCACCCTCCTAACAGTTGCCGCCGGCACCAACCGAAGCCGCAGCAAGGGCCGGGCGCCACCGCTCCGGACGAGGACGGGTGGGGTTGGGCCAGGCGGCGAGGTGAGTTTGGCAGGTGAGGTGGTCAGATGGGGGCGGTCAGACGGGGGCACGTCGGGGGCACGCGGCTGGTCACGCAGGAGGCACGCCGGGGCAAGGCGGGGGTGGTCAGGCGAGGCTGGGGTCAGGCGAGGGGTGGTCGGGCGGCTGGTCAGGCAGCTGGTCACCGCAGGCAGGTCACCGCAGGCAGGTCACCGCAGGCAGATCACGCGGGCAGGTCACGCGGGTGGTCAGGCGGGGCTGGGGTCAGGCGACGGGTGGTCGGGCGGCTGGTCACGCGGGGCGTGGTCAGGTGGGCGGGGGTGATAGGTGGTAGCCGGTTGGGGTTTGGGTTATGAGGGTTAGGGCTGTCAGGGCTTCTAGGGATTGTTGGGTGGTGGGGAGGTCTAGGCCTGCGGTGACGGCTATGCGGGTGGCGGGGGCTGGGTGGTGGACGGGGACGGCGTCGAGGGTGCGTTGGAGGTCGGGGTCGAGGGTGTCTGCGAGGGATTGAGGGGCTCGTGGGAGTTGGGTGAGGCCGGTGCCGTACGGGGAGATTGCTTCGATGATGTCGGCGACGTTGGTGGCCAGTACGGCGTTGCGTTCGCGGACCAGGAGGTGGCTGCCGGCGGACATGCGGGAGGTGACGGGGCCGGGGACGGCGAGTACGGCGCGGCCGCATTGTTCGGCCCAGCCGGCGGTGTTGAGGGCGCCGCTGCGGATTGCGGCTTCGATGACGACCGTGCCCTGGGTGGCCGCGGCGATCAGGCGGTTGCGGGCGAGGAAGCGGAGCTTGGTCGGCGAACACCCGGGAGGGAGCTCGGCAACCACCAGACCCGCCTCGGCGACACGGCTGAACAGGGCTGAGTTGCGTTTCGGGTAGCTGACGTCGACACCGCAGGCGAGGACGGCGATCGTCGTCCCGGGAACTGCGAGCGCGCCGCGATGAGCAGCCGCGTCGATGCCGAACGCGCCACCCGACACCACAGTCACGCCGGCGTCGGCCAGGCCGGCGGAGAGCTCGGTGGCGACGTGTTCGCCGTACGACGAGCAGGCGCGGGCGCCGACGACCGAGACCGCACGAGTCAGGGATTGGCGGAGGTTGGCCTGTCCGCGGACCCATAGGCCGAACGGGACGCCCGCGCGGCGGGTCAGCTGTCCGGCCTCCTCGAGGATCTCGACCTGGTCCGGCCATTCGTCATCGCCGGGAATCACGAACCTGGCTCCGGCGGTCGCAGCTCGCTCGAGGTCGCGGTGAGGGTTCGCGTCGGCGAGCCGGGTGGACCAGCGCTCCAGGCCGGGCGCGTTCTGCTGGAGGCGGTCCCAGATCTCCGCCGCCGGCAGCCCGTCGAAGACCTTCAGCGCGGCAAGATCTCCCGGCTCGATCACGCGGGACAGACCGGCACGCGCCAGACGCTCCTGGTCGCCGTTGCCGCCAGCAACAACCGGGCCGCCGCCGTCGCCTCCACCGGAGCCGGCTTCCGCACAGGTGAGTGTGGTGTTCGTGATCATGCGGGGAGTCCTTTGAGAGGGCGGAGATCGGCGAGCGGCGTCAGCGACTCGCCGGAACGGAGTTGGAAGGCTTCGTGGGTCTGGTCGGTGGTGGGCGTCGTCAGACCGGCCAGATCGGTGAGGGTCCAGGCCAAGCGGACTACTCGATCGAAACCTCGGGCCGTGAGGCGGCCGGCGGCGTAGTGGTCTTCGAGGAGTTTCTGGCTGGCGTCGTCGATCGGGTGCTCACGGCGCAGAACAGGTCCGGGGACTTCGCTGTTGAGGGTCCAGGCGGTATCGCGGTATCGATGCGCCTGGCGGTCGCGGGCGAGCTGCACCCGGTCGGCAACGGTGGCGGTCGACTCCGCGGGCTCGCCGTCGGTGATGGTGCGCGCCGCCGGGAGGATCTGGCGTTGGATGTCGAGGCGGTCCTTGATCGGGCCGCTGATCCGTTGACGGTAGCGGGCCAGGACCTGCGGCGTGCAGCTACAGATGCCCTGGTTGGTGCCGGACAGGCCGCAGGGGCACGGGTTCGCGGCCAGCACGAGCATGAAGCGGGCCGGGAACTTCGCGACCGCGGCGGCTCGATGGACCTCGACCATCCCGGACTCGAGCGGCTGCCGCAGGGTGTCGAGCGTGAGCGGATGCATCTCGGGCGCCTCGTCGATGAACAGGATGCCGCGATGGGCGCAGCTGATTGCACCGGGCCTCGGCACGCCCGACCCGCCGCCGACGAGGCTGGCCAGGGAGGCCGTGTGGTGCGGCGCGATGAACGGTGGCCGGACGACGAGCTCGGCGTCGTTGGTGAGCAGACCGGCGAGTGAGTGCACGGCCGATACCTCGAGCGAGTCGTCCGTGCTCAGGTCGGGCATCAGCCCAGCCAGGCGTTCGGCGAGCATGGTCTTGCCGGAGCCGGGCGGCCCGTGCAGGAACAGGTGATGGCCACCGGCCGCCGCCGCTTCAATCGCGCGGCGGCCTTCGCGTTGGCCGATGACGTCGTCGAGATCGACAGCTGGGACTCGCGTCAGCGACTCCGACACCAGGCGTGGCTCGGCGCGGGACGGCGCCTCGTCGGGGACCTCGGTGCCGCGGAGTAGGGCGAGGACCTGACGGAGCGAACGTGCGCCGTACACCTCGATACCTGGGACGAGGCGTGCTTCGCCGACGTTGAGGTCTGGTACGACGATCCGGTGGAAGCCGGCTCGGGCCGCCGCCAGGGTCATTGCCAAGGCGCCGCGGACCTCGCGGATGCGACCGTCGAGGCCCAGCTCGCCGATGATCGCCGTCTGACGGAGCGCACCGCGATCGACGACTCCGGCCGCTGTGAGGAGGGACAGGGCGATAGCGACGTCGTAATGCGAGCCGGTCTTGGGCAGCGTGGCAGGTGAGAGCCCGATGGTGACCTTGCGGTCAGGGAATCGCTCACCGCTGTTGACCACAGCCGCGCGGACGCGGTCGCGGGCTTCGGACAGGGATGTGTCGGGGAGACCGATCAGGGTCGTCTTCGGCAGGCCTTGGGCGATGTCGGCCTCGACTTCGACGAGATGGCCTTCCAGGCCGACCAGTGCGACGGACCAGGTCTGTGCGAGCGCCATCAGGCCACACCTCGCAGGTGGTCCACGGTGGGTGGCGTGTTGTGGTCGAACAGGACGCCGACGACGTCGATCCGGATCGCCGCCGGTTTGAGCTGATGGGCCTGCAACCAGCGGCCGGAGAGCTTCCTGAGCGTGGCCAGCTTCCGGTAGGTGATCGACTCCAGCGGGCTCCCGTAGTTGAGCCCGCGCCGGGTCTTCACCTCACAGACGACGAGCGTGTCGCCTTCGCGCGCGACGATGTCGATCTCGCCGAGCTCGCAGCGCCAGTTGCGCTCGAGCACAGCGAAACCGTGCTCGCTGAGATACCTCGCGGCGAGATCCTCGCCGTACCGTCCGACGGTGTTCCTGGTCCGCATCGATGACCACCTCCGGCAGAGAAGATGCCGGGATCAGGCCATCGAAACGGGCCTCCGCTTCAGAATGTGGAAAACTCAGCGACCGAAGTCGGAGTCCTTCGGGACTTCCAGGTCGGACTTCGCGAGCTCTTCGATGTTGACGTCGCGGAAGGTGACGACCTTGGCGTTCTTCACGAACCGGGCCGACCGGTAGACGTCCCACACCCACGCGTCGGCCATCGTCACCTCGAAGTACACGTCGCCGCCCTCGGTCCGCACCTTCAGGTCGACCGCGTTGCAGAGGTAGAACCGCCGCTCGGTCTCCACCACGTACTTGAAGATCCCGACGACGTCCTTGTACTCCCGATAGAGCTGCAGCTCCATATCGGTCTCGTACTTCTCGAGGTCATCGGCACTCATCGATTGCTCTCCACTCCGGTGGGACTGGTCACATTCTGTCCCATATCGGGCCGCAGACTGCGGCGGACATTCTCAAACCGCCGTCGATGTTGCGGGCACGGGCCGTATTCGTCCAGTGCCGCCTGGTGTTCGGGCGTGCAGTACCCCTTGTGGATCGCGAACCCGTACTGCGGGTACACGGTGTCCCAGTGCTGCATCACCCGATCCCGGGTCACTTTGGCGATCACGGAGGCGGCTGCGATACAAGCCGCCACGCGGTCACCCTTCCAGATCGCCAGCCCTGGTACGCCGAGACCATCGACGCCGAACCCGTCGGTCAGCACGTACGACGGGCGCACGTCGAGGCGGAACAGCGCCCGGCGGAGCGCTTCCACGTTCGCGACGTGCATGCCGAGCCGGTCGCACTCGGCGGCCTCGATCGAGACCACCGACCAGGCCAGGGCCCGCTTGCGGATCTCCTCGTAGCAGCGGTCCCGCGCCTTGGCGGTCAGCAACTTGGAGTCGGCGAGCTCGGGGATCTGACCCCGTTTGCCCTCCGGCAGGATCACCGCGGCCGCCACCAGCGGGCCCGCACACGGCCCGCGACCGGCCTCGTCGACCCCGGCGATCGGATCCAGGCCGACGCGGCGCAGGGCACGCTCGTACCCGTACAAGCCGGCGTCTCGCCGTACCGTGCTACCGCGCGGCAACGCGCTCATTCAGCCCTCCGCATCACACAACTCACCCTAGGCGTCAGAGGCGACAGGTTCTCACTTAGGTGGTGGCGTGAGCGATATCGAAGGTTTGTTCGGCGCCGGGCCGGGGGCCGGGACCGCCTTGAACGTGTCGGGTACGCCGAGTTTGCTCCAGCGACCCGCCGGCCAGACGATCGCGATCGCCCGTCCGGTGACCTTGTCGAGCGGCACGAACGCCGCGTCGCCCTGGTTGCCGCCGTTCGCGTCGAGGTCCTGCAGGTGCACACGGGAGTCTCCGGAGGCGGACCGGTGGTCGCCCATCACGAAGATCCGGCCGGCCGGGACGGTGACCTGGAACTCCATCTGGGACGGGGCATCCCCCGGATACAGGTACTTCGTCTCGTCGAGCGGCTGACCGTTCACCAGCAGGCGGCCCTTGGAGTCGCAGCAGGCGACCTTGTCGCCGGGCATCCCGATCAGGCGCTTGATCAGGTGACCGTGGCTGGAATCCGGCAGCAGGCCGACGATCTCGAAGAACCGGCCGATCGAGCCACGTTTCTGGCCGCTCTCCTCCGGGCCGAGCCAGCCGCCCGGGTCCTCGAACACGACCACATCGCCGCGTTTGACGTCGGTGAGCTTCTCCACCACGACCCGGTCACCGACCAGCAGCGTGTTCTCCATCGACTCGCTCGGGATGATGAACATCTGCCCGACGAACGCCCGCAGGATCGACGAGACGATCAGGGCCCCGACCACGATCAGCACGAACTCCCGGGCTGCAGCCCCGAAGCCCGAACGATGGGCGGGTTTGGGGTCCGTCTTGGTCGGTGTATCGGTCACTTCTTCAGCCCCGGCTTCTTGAAGGTTTCCGGAGGACGCAGCATCGTCATCCGGTCAGACGGCCAGATTACGCAACAGGCCCGGCCAACCACGTTCTCGACCGGCACGAATCCGCCACCGGGGCCGCCCATATGGGCACGCGAGTCGGCGGATTCGGCGCGGTTGTCCCCCATCACCCACAGATGGCCGGCCGGCACCAGCACGTTGAAGGGCACCTCGGACGGCTTGGCGTCCTTGAGCAGGTACTCGCGCTCGTCCAGCGCGATCCCGTTGACGGTGATCTGGCCCTGCTTGTTGCAGCAGATCACCCGGTCGCCGCCGATGCCGATCACCCGCTTGACCAGGTGACCCTCGCCGCTGCGGGGCAGGATGCCGACGAACTCACCGATCCGGCGGAAGGTCCCGGGCTGGGTCTGGGCCTCGTTCAGCCAGTTGCCCGGGTCCTTGAACACGATGATGTCGCCGCGGTCGACGTCCCGGTGCAGGTAGCTGATCTTCTCGGCCAGGATCCGGTCGTCCTTGGTCAGCGTGTCGTACATCGACTCCGACGGGACGTAGAACGCCTCCGCGACGAACAGCCGCAGGACCACGGTGATGACGAGCGCGAGCACCGTCACGGTGCTCATCTCGACGAGCAGGCTGAGCAGCGGATTCCGCTGCTTCAGCCTGCGGTGACGTCCCTTGCTGCGACGTGCCCTCGTGGCTACCGGGCGAGGGCGAGCTCGAGTCGCAGTGCTCGGCGCCATAGGAGACGGTCGTCGTTACGCGGCGTCAGGAGGCCGGGATCTCGCGCTTCTCCTTGATCTTCGCCGCCTTGCCGCGCAGCTCGCGCAGGTAGTACAGCTTGGCGCGGCGGACGTCGCCGCGGGTCACGACCTCGATCTTCTCGACGATCGGGGTGTGCAGCGGGAAGGTCCGCTCGACGCCGACGCCGAAGCTGACCTTGCGGACCGTGAAGGTCTCCTGCAGGCCGCCACCCTGGCGCCGGATCACGACACCCTTGAACACCTGGACGCGGGACCGGTTGCCCTCGACGACCTTGACGTGCACGTTGACGGTGTCGCCGGGCCGGAAAGCGGGGATGTCGTCACGCTTGCTCGCGTTGTCGAGCTCATTCAGGATGTTGCTCATCAGGTGTCTCTTCCTCGCGCGTGCCACAGGTCACCCACGAATGTCGGTGGTGATGAAGTCATCAGAAGGCTGCCGGTCGGTGGTCACCCCCTGTGGCAGGAGCACCGAAGGGCAGCAGCAGACAATCTTGCCACACGCCCCACACCGTGACGAAATCCGCCCGTTCCATCAGCGCAGGGTGAGCGTGACCCCGGCGTGACCACCGTCACTTTCGGCGACGGCGTTTGGTCAGGTAGACCAGATCGACCTTCGGCGTCTGGGCCTCCCGGTGGCTCTCCCGGTAGCCCGCCTTCCGGTACAGGGCGAGGTTGCGGTCGCTCTGCGCACCGGTGTTCAGGGCGTACGACGTGACGTCGGCCGGCGCCAACTGCTCGGCAGCTCGGAGCAGGCGGGCGCCGAGCCCACGTCCCTGCCAGTCGGGGGCGACGACGAGCCGCTCGATGTGCCCCAGCGCGCCGTCAACAGTCAGCTGGACGGATCCGACGATGCGGGCACCGGCCACCGCTTTGAGGGCCATAGAGCGCTCCAGGCGGTCCGCTGTGTCGGCGACGTCCGCTGTGAGCGGCGGGAGCGTGTAGTCGTCGTACAGCCTGGCCTCAGAGAGGAAGGAGGCCAGTTGCAGCACGTGGATCTCGCCGGCGTCGGCCACAGTGGCCGGGAGGATGCGTACGGCGTCGGAGTCGTCCTTGCCGGCCAGTACGTCGCCCCACGCCGCCAGCAGGTCCGGTCGGCGTTCCGCAGTACGCCGCACTGACTCCTCGTGGCGCCAGTCGGCGATCAGGCCATGGTTCCCGGACAGCAGCACCTCAGGTACGTCGTGCCCGCGCCAGCTCGTCGGCTTCGTGTAGACCGGGTACTCCAGCAGGCCGTCGCCCGAGTGGGACTCCTCCGCCAGGGACTCCGGGTTGCCGATGACCCCAGGCAGCAGGCGGGCGACTGCCTCGACCATGACGAGTACGGCGACCTCACCACCGTTCAGCACGTAGTCGCCGATCGACACCTCATCCACGCGCATCCGCTCACCCGCGTACGACGCAACGCGCGCGTCGATGCCTTCGTACCGGCCGCAGGCGAAGGCCAGCCACGGCTCGGCGGCCAGCTCGTACGCAAGCGCCTGGGTGAACGGCCGCCCCGCCGGAGTCGGCACGATCAGCCGCGGCTGAGCCGGACCGTCAGCAGGAGCGATCGCGTCGAGCGCGAGACCCCATGGCTCCGGCTTCATCACCATGCCCGCTCCCCCGCCGTACGGGGTGTCGTCGACGGTCCGGTGGCGGTCGTGGGTCCACTCCCGCAGGTCGTGCAGGTGGACGTCCAGGAGGCCGCTCTTGGCCGCCTTACCGACCAGGGAGACATCCAAGGCGGCCAGGTACTCCGGGAAGATCGTGACGACGTCAAGCCTCATCGGTCGGGACCACCTCGGCGCCCTCCGGGTCCAGCAGACCGGGCCGGTCGGCAACGACGACGTACTGCTTCTCCAGGTTGAGCTCCGGGACCAGCTCCTCGACCAGCGGGACGAGTACGGCGTTTCCCGCGGGACGACGGATCTCCAGGAGATCCTGCGACGGGAGGTGGACCACGTCGATCACCTCACCGACGTCGGCGCCGTCAGTGGTGCGGACGGCGAGGCCGATCAGCTCGCGGTCGTAGTACTCGTCGGGGTCCTCGGGGCGCTCGTCCCCGTCGATCTCGGCCTGAACGACCAGGTTGCGCAGCTGCTCGGCAGCGGTCCGGTCCGGCACCTCGGCGAACTTCACCAGCAGCCGCCCGCTGTGCCAGCGGCTCGAGGCCACCGTCAGCGTGCGGGACACCTTGGCCTCCGTCACCAACGTCGCGCCGTCGGCGAACCGGCGGTCCGGCTCGTCGGTCCGCACGTCGATGCCGACCTCGCCCTTGATCCCATGCGCGCGGCCGATCCGCCCGACAGTAACCAGCACCTGCACAAACCCTTCTCGGGAGTTCAACTGAGGGAAGAATAGGACGAAGGGCCGCACCCCAGACCGGGTGCGGCCCTTCGAAGGACTGCTGAGCTCAGCGGCGCGGGCGCCGGTTGAACTCGTCGACGAAGTCGATGCGCAGCGAGGACTCGGAGCTGAGGGCGCCGACGACGGTACGGATCGCGGTGGCGGTCCGGCCGTTGCGGCCGATCACCTTGCCGATGTCGTCGGGGTGGACGTGCACCTCGAGGGTGCGGCCGCGACGCAGGTTCCGGGACCGGACACTGACGTCGTCGGGGTTGTCCACGATGCCTCGGACCAGGTGCTCGAGCGCCTCGGTCTCCATCATCGTCAGGCCTCGGTGGTCTCGGCCGGCGCCTCGTCAGCCTTGGCCGCGGGAGCCTCTTCGGCCTTGGCGGCAGGAGCCTCCTCGGCCTTGGCCTCGGCGGCGGCGTCGTCCTTCTTCTCGGCCGGCTTGTCAGCGGTCTTCTTCGCCGCGGACTTCTTCGCGGTGACCGCCTCGGTCTTCAGCGAGCCGTGGGCCTCGGCCAGCGCCTCGTTGAAGATCTCCTGCTTGTCCCGCTTCGGCTCGGCGACGCGGAGCGGCGCCGGAGCGGCCTCGCCCTTGAACTTCTGCCAGTCGCCGGAGGCCTTGAAGATCGCCTCGACGGCCTCGCTCGGCTGCGCGCCGACGCCCAGCCAGTACTGCGCCCGCTCCGACTCGACCCGGATGAACGAGGGCTCGGTCTTCGGGTTGTAGATGCCGATCTCCTCGATCGCCCGGCCGTCCCGCTTGGTGCGGGCGTCCATGACGACGATGCGGTAGTGCGGGGTGCGCTTCTTGCCGATGCGCTTCAAACGGATCTTGACTGCCACTTTCGGGTGGTCTCCCTCGGAATTACGTCTGGGTGAGCAGCACGGGTCGTCGTGGGGACAACGGGGTGACCGCTCGGATGGGCCGGCCGGGCAGTGGAGTTAGAGGGCTGCACGAACCTGGACGGACTCAGCAGGCCATTGTGCCAGATCCGGCGCGCCGGATACCAATCGGCGTCAGGCGCGGAGATATGCGAGGTCCGGCAGGCTCTCGACGTACGTATCCAGGAGGCTACGCGCTACCGTCACCGAGTCGATGAGCGGGTGATAGGCGAGAGCCTTCAGCGCGGCGGACTTCGAGCCAGTCGTGGCCGCCTCGATCGTGGAGCGCTCGACGGCCTTCACCGAGCAGACCAGACCGGCCTGGTGGTCGGTGAGCTGGGACACAGCCACCGGCAGCGCGCCGTTGGCGTCCACAGTGCACGGGATCTCTACGACGGCGTCGTCGTCCAGATGGTGCAGTACGCCGCGGTTCCGCACGTTCAGGATCAATGAGGCCCGCTCGTTGTGGGCGATCGCCCGCATCAGCGACAGCGCGACCTGCTCGTAGCCGCCTGCCTCCATGTCGCGCTCGTCGCGCTCCCCCGCGTCCGCAACCTCACGACTCTCCACGCCGTACGTCGACTCGCGCTCGGCCCGCGTCTTCTGCCACAGCTCGAGCGCCTGCTCCGGGTGCTTCCCCGTCTCGGCATAGAACGCGGACTGCTGCTCCAGCAGGAACGTGCCCCGCGTCTGCCGCACAGCCTGTACGGCGGCCAGCGTCTCGCGCGCGAAGTAGTAATAGTGCAGGTACTCGTTCGGGATCGAGCCGATCGACCGCAGCCAATCCGGACTGAACAACCGCCCCTCCTCGAAGGAGCTGAGCGCGTCGTCGGACTGCAGTAGGTCGGGCAGCCGATCCACACCGCCGGACCGCAGACCGCGAAGCCAGCCGAGGTGGTTGAGGCCCGCGTAGTCGTAGAACGCGGTCGACGGGTCCACGCCGAGCGCCAGCGCCGCGCGGCGCCCGAGCCCCGACGGTGAGTCGCAGATGCCGATCACCCGGTCACCGAGGACCGGGATCATCGCCTCGGTCACCATGCCGGCCGGGTTGGTGAAGTTGATCGTCCACGCTTCCGGTGCGACCGCTGCGATCCGCTGAGCGATCTTCAAAGCCACAGGGAGGGTCCGCAGGCCGTACGCGATTCCGCCGGCGCCGACCGTCTCCTGGCCGAGTACGTCGAGGCCCAGTGCGACCCGCTCGTCGATGGTGCGGCCTTCGAGACCGCCGACCCGGATGGCCGAGAAGATGAAGTCGGCGCCACGCAGAGCTTCGTCCAGGTCCGTCGTCTCCGTCACGACCGGAGGCGGCAGCGGATGCTCAGTGCTGGCCGCCTGCTGACGCAGAACGGCGCCGATGGCTCCGAGGCGGGTCCGGTCGGTGTCGTAGAGGACCACGTCGGTGATCCGTCCGGCGCCGCGGTCGCCGAGCAGTGCGTGGTACACGAGCGGAACCCGGAAGCCGCCCCCGCCCAGGATCGTCAGCCTCATGCCAGCACCACCTGTACTCCCGCCTCAGTCAGTTGGGTCCGGGTTGCCTCGTCGGCGCCTGGCTCGGTCACCACCATGGAGAGCTCCCCCGGCTCACACACCCGGGCGACCCCATGACCCGGGAACTTCGTCCTGTCCGCCAGCAGCACGACCTGGTCGGCCGCCTTGATCATCGCTCGCTTGACCGGCACCTCGATCATCGTGCTGTCCATCACCCGGCCGTCCGGCCGCACCCCGCTCGTCCCCAGGAACAGCCAGTCGACGTGGATCTGCCGCAGGCTCTCCTCGGTCAAGTATCCGACCAGCGACCGGTAACTGCGCCGTACGAATCCACCGAGCACGATCAGCTCGATCTGCTCGTCGTTCTGCAGTTCTTCGAGTACTGCGAGGTTGCTGGTCACCACGGTCAACGAGCGCCCGTGGAGGTGCTGCGCGACCCGGAGTGCCGTCGTACCGATGTCCAGCAGGACGGACTCGCCGTCGTGGACCAGTTCGGCAGCGCGGCGGGCGATCCGGTCCTTCTCCTCGGCATGTACGGCGTTGACGTCCGCGAAGGGCTCGTCGCCGCCGTCGACCGCGAGCGCACCGCCGTACACCCTGGTCAGCCGGCCCTCGGCGTGCAGCTGCTCCAGATCACGCCGGATGGTCGCCTCGCTGACGCCGAGTTTGGTGGCAAGCACCTTCACGCCCCCGGCCCCATCGGCCCGGAGCGCGCGAACGATCTGATCCTGTCGCTGCTTCGGCAACACATCGCAGACGGTATCACGCAAACTCCGTCATTCTCAGTCAAATCATTGATCAGGTATTGCGGATCTTGCGCAACCGACTTTAGATTCATGCACGAGTTTGATCGACCCTGCAGGAGTGTGCTGACCATGCACGAACTGGACGTACTGGTGTCCGGTCTGGTCTTCCAGGACCTGGTGCTCGGCCTGCCCACTGCCCCGCGCCCGGGTACCGAGGTCTGGGCCACCGAGTCGCACGAGAGCCCCGGCGGCATCGCGAACTTCGCGGTCGCGCTGGCCCGGCTCGGCCTGCGGACCGGGATGGCCGCCGTGTTCGGCGCGGACGACCTCGGCGACCGCGTCTGGCGCCGGCTCGTCGACGACGAGGGCATCGATCTGACTCTGTCCCGCAGACTCGCCGGCTGGCAGACCCCGCTGACCGTTGCCCTTGCCTATGACAACGATCGGGCTCTGGTGACGCGTGGGTCGGACCCCCTGCTGTCGGCCGACGAGCTGATCACCACGCTGCCGACCACCCGAGCCGTCGCCGCCCACATCGGTCCCTGGCGCAACGAGTGGCTGGCGAAGGCGAAGGCGGCCGGCAGCGTGGTGTTCGCCGATGTCGGCTGGGACCCGTCCGAGCAGTGGGACCCGGCAGTGCTCGACCAGCTCGAGCACTGCGACGTGTTCCTGCCGAATGCCGACGAAGCGATGGCCTACACCCGTACGACGTCACCTGGCGACGCACTCGAAGTACTGACGGAGAAGGTCCCGCTGGTCGTGGTGTCGAAGGGCGCTGACGGCGCGGAGGCCCTTGACGCCGTCACCGGCGAGCGCATAGCCGTACCTGCGTATCCGGTCTCGGCGGCGGACACCACCGGGGCGGGTGATGTGTTCGCCGCCGGCTTCATCGCCGCGACGCTCTGGGAGCTCCCGCTGGAGCAACGGCTGCGGTTCGCCGCGCTCACCGCGGCGCTGTCAGTCACCCGGCTCGGCGGTGCGGACGCCGCGCCGCGCTGGGACGACCTCGCGGACTGGCAGGCCGCGCACCCCGAAGACCAACACCTCCACGCGCTGATCAGCGCAAACTCAGGAAGGTAGAACCATGGAGCTCTCACGTCGGACCTTGCTCGGGGGCTTCGCAGCCGTAGCCGGTGGCACGCTCGTCGGCTGCTCGTCCGGGATGGACACCGGGTCGACGGCCAAGAAGAACACCACCACCGAGTTGACCATGTGGTGCTGGCCGGGCGGTCTGGGCAAGTCGGTCCTCGACGACACGATCGCGCACTTCCCGGACCCGAAGATCAAGTACTCCGAGATCGGCGGCGACTTCAAGCAGAAGCTGGTCACCACGTTCAACGGCGGTACCGGCATCCCGGACATCACCGGCATCAAGGGCGAGGACATCGCCTCGCTGCTCCCCCAGGCGTCGCGGTTCGTGGACCTGAAGAGCGTCGGCGCGGACTCGGTCCTCGGCGACTACCTGGAGTGGAAGGTCAACCAGGCCACCACGCTGGACGGCAAGGTGATCGGTCTGCCGATCGACGTGGGCCCGACCGGGCTGTTCTACCGCGAGGACATCTTTGCCGCGGCCGGTCTGCCGAGCGACCCGGCCAAGGTGGCCGACCAGCTGAAGACCTGGGACGACTACTTCGCCGCCGGGGTCCAACTGAAGGCGAAGAACCCGAAGGCGCTGCTGGTCTGGGACGCGACCGACCTGTACGACATGGTCGTCGGCCAGGGCACCGAGCGGTACATCTCCAAGGACAACAAGTTCATCGGCGACCAGGACCACATCCGTAAGGCGTGGGACACCTCGGTCAAGGCGATGACGATGAAGATCGACGGCAAGACGCCGAGCGGCAGCCCGGACTGGAATGCCGGGCTCGACCAGGGCACGATCCCGACCCACATCGGCGCCGCCTGGGTCGCGCTGGACATCAAGTCCGCGGTGAAGACCAGCGCCGGCAAGTGGCGGCTGGCGCCGACGCCGAGCGGACCGGCGAACTTCGGCGGCTCGTTCCTGGCCATCACCAAGAACGCGGCCGACCCGCAGAAGGCGTTCGACGTGATCAAGTACATGCTCAGCGCCGACAACGAGGCCAAGGCGTTCACCGACGCGCAGATCTTCCCGTCCGCGCCGGCGGCGTACGACAAGCCGCAACTGAAGGCGGCGGACAAGTTCTTCGGCGGCCAGGTGCCGATCGACGTGTTCGGTCCGGCCGCGAAGTCGATCCCGGTCGCGTACCAGAGCCCGTACGACGACGCTGTCGCCGCACCGTTCCACGACGAGCTCAAGACCGTGCAGACCGGTTCGAAGACCTCGGACGCCGCCTGGGCCAGCGCGGTCTCCAAGGCGAAGGCGATCGCCAAGCGGCAGGGGGTTCAGTGACCAGTACGGCGACTGTGTCGGCTGCCGCGACGGAGCCGCTGGCCGGAAAGGGTCAGCGGCCCCGGCGGGGTATCTGGTCGTACTGGCGGTTCTACGTCGCGCTGTCGCCGTTCTACGTGTTGTTCGCGGTGTTCGGGCTGTACCCGATGGTGTCGACCATCGTGCTGGCGTTCCAGCGCTGGGACGGGCTGAGTGCGCGCAAGTTCACCGGGCTCGACAACTTCGCGTTCCTGATCCAGGACCCGACGTTCTGGACCGCGCTGGAGAACACCGTTGTGCTGTTCTTCATGTCGACGGTCCCGACGCTGGTCCTCGCGCTGCTGCTCGCGGTGATGCTGCAGTCGGCGGTCCGGTTCACCAACGTCTATCGGATCGCGTACTTCATCCCGAACGTCACCTCGCTGGTCGCGATGGCGATCTTCTTCAGCTCGATCTTCAGTACGAACTTCGGTCTGGTGAACGCCGCGCTGCGCTCGCTCGGCATCCCGCAGCAGGACTGGCTCGGTCAGCCGTGGGGGATCAAGATCGCGATCTCGACGATGATCGTGTGGCAGTGGGTCGGGTACAACACGCTGATCTACCTGGCCGGTCTGCAGGCGATCCCGAAGGACCAGTACGAGGCGGCCAAGGTGGACGGGGCCGGCGCCGTACGGACGTTCTTCTCGATCACGCTGCCGCAGCTGCGTCCCGTCGTACTGTTCACCGTCATCATGTCGACGATCGGCGGCCTGCAGACGTTCACCGAGCCGCAGGTGATGGTCGGCAACAGCGGCGGCACCGGGCAGAGCGGGATGACCGTGGTGCTGTTCTTCTACCGGGCCGCGTTCCTCGACAACGACTACGGGTACGCCGCCGCGATCGCGCTCAGCATCTTCGTCCTCGTGTTGTTGTTCACGGCAATCAACTGGCGGATCTTCCGGGGCCGGGGTGAGGACAGATGATGCGTTACCGGCTGCGCGGGATCGCACTGCACGCCGCGCTCGTGCTGGCGTTGCTGGTGTTCATGTTCCCGTTCGTGTGGACGATCATCATGGCGTCGAACACGACCGCGGACATCTACCGGTTCCCGCCGAAGTTCACGTTCGGCGGGCATTTCGGCGACAACGTCCGGCACGTGCTGGACAACGTCGCGTTCTTCCAGTCGATGGCGAACACCGCGACGGTGGCGATCTCGACCACGTTGCTGGTGCTGTTCTTCGATTCGCTGGCGGCGTTCACGTTCGCGAAGTTCCGGTTCCCGGGGCGGAACGCGTTGTTCGTCGTACTGCTCGCGACGATGCTGTTGCCGGCGCAGCTGGCCGCCGTACCGCAGTTCCAGACGATGGCGTTGCTCGGCTGGGTCGGGTCGTTGAAGGCACTGATCATTCCCGGCGCGGCGAACGCGTTCGGCATCTTCTGGATGCGGCAGTACTTCCAGAACTCGATCCACGACGAGTTGATCGAGGCCGCGACGCTGGACGGCTGCGGGTTCTTCGGCACGTACTGGCATGTCGCGCTGCCGTCGGCCCGGCCGGCGCTCGCGTTCCTCGGCATCTTCACGTTCGTCGGTTCGTGGAACGACTACATGTGGCCACTGATCGTGCTGACCAATCCGGACCACGTGACGCTCCAGGTCGCCCTGTCGACACTGAACCGGTCCCACGGCGTGGACTACAGCATGGTGATGACCGGTGCGTTGATGGCGATGGTGCCACTGGTCATCATCTTCGGGATCTTCGCCCGCCAGTTCATCAAGGGTGCGACGGAAGGGGCCGTCCGCGGCTGAGGAGCACACCGATGACGATCAGTAGGTTGCCGAACAGACCGGTGAGGAAGTCGGCCGGCGAGTGCCCCTGGGTCAGGGCGGGTATCCCGCCGATGGCGCTGATCACCGAGTAGGTCACCACGGCCGCGGTCAGCCAGGTCTTCGTCCTGGCCTCGACCGCGGCCAGGGCCGGCCAGGCGAGCGCGAGCGCCACGATCGGGTCGAGGAGCGCCAGCGGGGTGATCTTGAAGAACGAGATGCCGTCGCTGTGCGGGACGACCGCGCTCACCACCAGCAAGATGCCTCCGGCAACAACCAGGGCGGCGGCCGGGGGCCAGACCGGCCAGAGTCGGCGGACCTCCGGCTTCAGGACGATCGCCAGTACGACGGACATCACGATCGCGATCAGGGCCGAGAGTACCCAGGCGGCGGTCTCGTCGGCCGAGATACCGCCGCCGACGATCAGTGCGGCTCCTTCGATCGCGGAGACCGCGCAGCCGACCACGACACCAAGGGCGATCGGGCCGGCCCAGCGTGCGACCAGGGCGGCGAACAGAGCGATGAAGGCACCCCAGATGGCGGGGTCGTACCAGGTTCGGTAGAGGTACCAGCCTTGGTTGGAGTCGTACCAGAGCTTGCGGGAGTAGGCCGCGCCGGGCCAGTTCAGGTAGACGAGGACTGCGCTGCCGGCGATCAGTACGGCAATCAGCCACCAAGGCGGGAGAGCTGATTCGCCGGGCAGGGATGCGGCCACAGGTTGAGGAGTCGGCCGCTCGGCTCGGGCCGCTGCAGGTTCGGGCCGTGCGGCTTGAGGCCGTGCAGGCTGCGGCCATGCCGGTTGGGGCGATGCGGCTTGGGTTGGTTTGGCTCGGGGTGGTTCTGGGACGGGGGTCGGTGTGGGGTCGGGTTCGGGTTCTGGTGGTGGGGTCGGGGGCTCGGACTCGGTGTCGGGGATGGTCAGGCGCACGGGTACGACGCGTTCGCCGACCGGGCCGGCCAGGATGACCGAGCTGTCGTGGACACCCGGAGCGGACTGCTCCGCGCGAACCCGGATCACCTCGCCTTCCTGTTCGAGCTTCAGCCACGGATCGCCGGGCGATGCGGCCGCCGTCAGAGCGACCGGCGGGCCGGAGAGGCGGAGGTCGGCGGACATGGCCCCAGTGAGTTCCACGGACTCCGGCGTGACCCGGAGTTCCGCCGTCGACAGTGCCTCGGACGCGGCTTCGGAGACCTTGCGGCTGTCGTCGTCGGTCATCTGGTGCAGCGCCTGCCAGGCGGCGTACGCCTGCCCGAGGTCCGCGTCGTACAGGCGTTCGCGCAGGTAGTCGACCACGCCGAACCTTGCCGCCGGCAACGGACTCTCCATCGCCTGGGTCAGCTCCGGGGCGAGCGAGGCCGGCGTGATCCGGCGTACCCGGCTGCGGGCGATCAGCAGCTCGCCCTGTGAGCCGAAGGTCCACATCTGCGGGTTCTGATTCGGCGTGACCCGATGGATCCGATCGGTGACGAACCCGACCAGCTCGGTCAGTCCGACCCAACCGTCGCCGTCCCGGTCCGCCTCGCCGGTCGTGAGTCCGTCGACCACGGCGCCTGTGAAGACCGACGGCGCCGGCTTCGACGCGTCCGATGCCAGCTGGCCGCCCTCGAAGGCGTATTCCATCGCGCTCGACGCGGTGATCACCACCCGCCCGCGACCGCCACCGACCTCAGCCTGCTTGGCGAAAGCGTCCTGCACCTGTGCCTCACCGGCCGCCCGTACGACCATGCCGCGCGGGAACGCACCGCCGTAGCAACAGTCCAGGAACAACGCGATCCGCTGCGCCCGGCTGTCGGCCATCTGCCGGTTGACGAAGTCCGCGGCCACCGCGGTCGACGCGAGCCGGGCGGGCTTGGTGTCCGCGACCGCGAGGAACAGTTCGCCGGCCGAGTTCTTCAGTCCGTGGCAGGAGAAATGCAGCAACAGCAGGTCTTCCGGATTGCGATCGGCGAAGAAGTCCTCGACCGCGAACCGGATGTCCTGCGCCGGCGCGTTCTGCAGTACCTGGACCTCGAACCCACCGACCGCCGGATCCGCGAGTACGCCGGCCAGCGCCGTCGCGTCCTGCGCCGGTGCGACCAGTCGCTTCAGACCGGGATCGTCGTACTGATCGTTCGCCACCACGAGCGCGATACGCGAGCCGTCCATGTCACCCGTCCGCCCCGGCGTGCCGTCGTACGAAGGCATCGACCAACTGCTGCTGCATGTCGTCGCTCGCACGGGTCAGCTCGATCACGTCGCCGTCGATGGTGAGCTTGACCGTCCGCCCGTCACCGACTCGACCGAGCCACTCGCGCACGACGGCAACGACCGAACCGAGCACCTGCAGACCGGGCGCCAGCGAAACGCTCAGCACACCTGCCACCGCGGCCAGAGCACCACGGGTACCGTCCGGCGCCTCACCGTCGCGCAGCGGTTCGACCGCGCGTACGTCGAGCACCAGCAACTCCTGCCGCAGCAGCAGCGCCAGCTCCTCGAGCCGCGCGTCGTCCGCCCCGTCCTCGGTGACCCCCACCAAGACCCCGCTCACAATCCTGTCCCCCATCGCCCCTCCCAACCCCCAGGCCGACGTTTACACAATGCCGTCGTCCTGCTTCGACGACAAGGCGTGACAACGTAGGCTTCGGGAACTGGATCGTGCGCTGCTACGTCGGAGGGGCAACATGGTAGGCAAACGGGGGCGGGTGATCGGGCGGATCGCACCCGGGATCGTCGGCGAGGTGATGCTGCCGGTCCGCGGTGCCACCGAGGCCTTCTACGCTTACCCCGCGACCGACGAGGTGCTCGAGGTGGGAACGCAGGTCGTCGTCGTCGACTACGACCCACCTCGCACCGTCTACGTCGCTCGCGCCATCTAATTACGTTCCCTTGGAGGGGAAATGCTCTGGACGTACGTGGCCGTCGCCGCTGTCGCGGTGGTGGTCCTGCTCATCGTGTTCCGGATGGTCTGGCGGGTGGCGGAGCCGAACGAGGCGCTGATCATCTCCGGCCTCGGCGCGCACTCCAGCACCGAGCAGGTCAACGAGACCCTCGGCTTCAAGATCGTGGTCGGCCGCGGCACCGCAGTACTGCCGGGCTTCCAGACGGTACGGCGGTTGCCGCTGGACATCCGCGCGACGCCGTTGACCGTGACGTGCGTGTCCAGCCAGGGCATCCCGCTGCACATCAAGGGCGTCACGGCGTACAAGGTCGGTGACGACTACGGCTCGATCGCGAACGCGGCCCGCCGGTTCCTGGAGCAGAGCGACGAGCAGGTGATGAGCACGATCCACGAGCTGTTCGCCGGTCACCTGCGCGCGATCGTCGGTTCGACCACGGTCGAGGAGATGCTGCACGACCGGGAGACGCTGACCACGAACATCCGCGGCTCGCTGGCCGGCGACATGGAGAAGCTCGGCCTGGTGGTCGACTCGCTGCAGATCCAGGAGATCGACGACGAGTCCGGCTACATCCGGAACCTGGGCCGCCCACAGGCCGCCGCGGTCGAGGCCGCGGCCCGGATCGCGCAGGCCGAGCGGGACCGGGAGGCGACCGAGCGCGAGCAGGTTGCCGCCGCCGCGAAGGCAGCCGCGATCCGCGAGAGCGAGATCGCGAAGGCCGGGTATCAGGCCGAGGTCGACCAGGCCACGTCGAAGTCGTTCCAGGCCGGACCGCTCGCGGCCGCGCTGGCCAAGCAGGAGGTCGTCGTCGCCGAGACGGAGACCGCGAAGCTGAACGCCTCGCTGGCCGAGAAGCAGCTGGAGTCGTCGGTGCTGAAGCCGGCCGACGCCGAGGCGTACAAGCAGCGCACGCTGGCGCAGGCTGCCCGGGACGCGCAGATCGCGGCCGCCGAGGCGAACGCCCGGGAGGTCCAGCTGCGTGGTGAGGCCCAGGCGAAGGCGACCGAGCTGAACGGTAAGGCCGAGGCGTCCGCCGTCGAGGCGAAGGCGATGGCCGAGGCAGCCGGTATCAAGGCGCGCGCCGAGGCGCTGGCCACGAACACCGACGCAGTCGTCGCGCAGCAGCTCGCCGAGGCCTACCCGGAGATCGTCCGGGCCGCGTCGTCCTCGTTCGACAAGGTCGGCAACATGGTCGTGCTGAACGGCGCGCAGGGCATCGAAGACACCCTGGTCAAGACGATCACGATGGGCGGCTCCGGCTTCGCGCTGGCCAAGCAGCTGATCGAGTCGCTCTCCACCAAGAAAGACCAGGACGAGAAGCCGGCGCTCGAGTCGGTGCCGGACAACCCGGCCTGATCGCAGACCTGTGGATCCCCTTGCATGCAAGGGGATCCACAGTCGTTTCTACGCGGTCTGCAGTGTCAGGCCGTACGCCTGCAGGATCTCGTTGACCGGCTGGAACCACGTCTCGCCGCCGCTGGTGCAGTCACCCCAGCCGCCCGACGTCACGCCTTGCGCCTGGTCACCGGTGATGAACGACCCACCAGAATCGCCACCCTCGGCACAGACGTTGGTCTTGGTCGCGCCGTAGAACAGTGCGCCGTTGCCGTAGTTCACGGTCTCGTTCTTGGCCAGGATCGTGCCGCAGTGCCAGTGCGACGTCGAACCACTCCGGCAGACCGACGAACCGATCGGCGCTTCCCACGACCCGCGGACGAGCTGGTCACTGACCTGTCCCCAGCCGAGGACCACTGGGACGGTCCACCAGCCATAGCCGGTCGCCACCCACGCATAGTCGTTGTCCGGGAACGACCAGCCCTGGAACGAGCCCTGGTCCGACCCGTCCCAACCGCGGACGATGCCGCTGCGACCACAGTGGCCCGCGGTGACATACCCGCCGTACACGGAGAAGCCGATCGAGCAGCGGATGTTGCTGACGTAGTACGGGTCGCCGCCGACCGTGCCGGCGGCGTACGTGCGTGGTGCTTGCGCTGCCACCTCCTTGACCGTTACGGCTCCGGCCTTCGCGACCTTGGCCACGAACGCGTCGACGGCCGGGGATCGCTTACCTGCTTGGACGTTGATGACCACGCTGCCGGTCTTCGGGTCGGCAGACCAGCCGCTGACCGCGTTCGGCACGGCCTTCCCGGCCAGCTTGTCGACGGCGGCCTTCCGGTGGTCGAGCGTCTTGGCGGTCACGGGTACGGCGGTCACCGCGGCACCCGTTGCTCGCACCGCGGCCGCGCGGTCCGGACGTACTACGCCGACAACGAGCTTCTGTGTGGTTGCGTCGTACCAGGCACCGCCGTAGGCAGCTCCGGCGGCCTTCTGGGCTGCGGGCAACAGCTTCGCGGCTGACGTCTCGGCCTGCAGCCGTTGCTGCATTTGCTGGTCGCTCAGCCCGAAGTCACGTTGCATCGCGGCTGCCTGCCCGGGCACTGCGAGCGGTTGGGCCATCGCTTGTGCAGGCACGGTCAGTAGACCCGCCGTGATCACGGCGGCCAATAGGACCTTCATCTGAACTCTCCTCACCTAGGGGCGGTTCGGTGGATGAGAGCGCTCTCGCGATCGAGAGTGGCGTACTGCGGACGGCCCGTCAAGGGCGAATGACCGACGTTGTCAGCTGCCGAGGGCCTGGAGGGTGGGCTGCTCACGCTGGACGACGACGGTGCGCGCCTTGGCGAGAGCGGTCTTGATGACGGCCGGCTCGGGTGACCTGGTCCAGTTCGACCACAGCACGACGAGCAGCTGGTTCCCGACGGGCACGGCGTACGAGTCGCCGCCCTGGCCGGTGCCGTGGGCCGAGATCGCCATCGAGCCGGCCGGCAGTTTCGCGCTCGTCGGCGCCGGCTGTACGCCGATCCGGTTCGGGCAGATCGTGCTCAAGGTCCGGAGGTCCTTCAGCGCAGCCTGTACGCCGCCCTGCTGATAGACGATCCGCTCCTCGGACACGAACTCCGACGGACCCGCACTCCACACCAGCTGTCGCCTGGCCATCCGCAGCTTCTCGCTGGTCAGGCCGGCGGCGGTCGGCCCGCACAGGGCGGCAACGGTCGGCGAGTTCAGGCTGGTGATCGGCGCGCCCAAGGGCTGCATCCCCGGTACGTCCTTGACCCCGAGGCCGCCGGTCGCGAGCGCAGCGGCCGCTCGTGTGTCGTTCAACGGCGTCGGCGTTGGTGTTGCCGACGAGGCAACTACCGGCGACGCGACTGCACCGTCCTTCTTCGACCCACCGCACGCCGCGACACCGGCGACGACGCCTGCTACGGCCAGTGCGACAACAACCGCTTTCCGCATTTTCACGAGCGTGAACATACCGACGCGAGGGTTCAGAGCCCGAGGTAGGCGAGCACGGCGAGGACGCGGCGGTGACCGGAGTCGGTCGGCGGTAGGTCGAGCTTGAGGAAGACGTTGCCGACGTGTTTGTGGACAGCGCCTTCGGAGATGACCAGCTTCGCCCCGATCGCCGCGTTGCCGAGGCCTTCGGCCATCAGTGCGAGTACTTCGCGTTCGCGCGGCGTGAGCCGGTCGAGCGGGCTGCTCCGCTTGACCATGAGCTGGCTGACCACCTCCGGGTCGAGCACGGTCCCGCCGGCCGCAACCCGGCGTACTGCTTCGAGGAACTCGTCGACGCGGGAGACCCGGTCCTTCAGCAGGTAGCCGACGCCTTCGCTGCCGGCGGCGAGCAGCTCGGCGGCGTACACCTCCTCGACGTACTGCGAGAACACCAGCACCGGCAGCCCTGGCCGGACCCGCCTGGCCTCGATCGCGGCACGCAGGCCCTCGTCGGTGAAGGTGGGTGGCAGTCGTACGTCGACCACAGCGATGTCCACCTGGTGCTCGGCGATCGCCTTGGCGAACTCGTCCGCGTCGGTGGCGATCGCGGCGACCTCGAAGCCGGAGTTGTTCAGCAGCAGGCTCAGGCCCTCGGCGAGGATCGGGTTGTCCTCGAGGATGATCACCCGCACGGAAGGATCACCTCGACGGTGGTCGGCCCACCGATCGGGCTCTGCAGCTCCATGTGACCGTCGATCGCCTGCACGCGGTGGAGCATGCCATGCAGCCCACTCCCCCGGCCCAGCAGGTCGGACTGGTCGCTGATCCGCGCTCCGCCGATCCCGTCGTCCATGACGGACAGGTAGAGCTCCGAGCCACGCCGTTCGAGCTGTACGTCGACGTGTCCGGCCGCACTGTGCTTGGTGATGTTGGTGAGGGACTCCGCGACCACGAAGTACGCAGCGGCCTCTACTGCGGCTGGGACCTCGCCCAGCTCGCCGATGCGGAGCTGGACCGGCAGTGGGCACCGGGCGGCGAGTGCGGAGACCGCTCCGACCAGACCGCGATCAGCAAGGATCGGCGGGTACATGGTCCGCAGTACGCCGCGTAGCTCCGTCATGGCCTGCTCTGCGCCGTCACGCGCGTCGTCGAGCAGTTTGGCGGCCTTCTCCGGGTCCTCGGCCATGGTCTGCTTCGCGATACCGATCCGCATCGCCAGTGACACCAGCTGCGCCTGTGTCCCGTCGTGCAGGTCCCGCTCGATCCGCCGCAGCTCGGCGCCATGTGAGTCGACAGCGCCTGCCCGGCTCTTCGTGAGCTCTTCAACCCGCTGCGACAGCCTGGCAGTCTCCAGCTGGTCCTGGCTGGGTGCCAGCAGCTTGAGTGCCGCTTTAGCGTGGCCGCGGGCCAGGGCCGGTGCAACCCAGACCAGGAGGCCCAGACTGACCAGCACCTGCAGCGGCCCTAGAGTGAGGGCCTCGAACCAGCTGTTGACGTCGAGGCCCATCAGGCTGAAGTTGCCCGGGGAAAGCCACCACAGCAACGTGCCGAGCACCGCCGACGGCACACCCATGATCGCGGCCACTGCGACGATCAGCTCCGGGATCATCACCACCGGCATCAGCAGACAGCGCAGGCTGCGCTTGAACGACTTGTCCCGGAACAACGTGACGACGTCGCCCGGCTGCCGCGGTGTTGCGGGCGGCAGCGGCGCGCCCGCGGGTACGCCGAGGTACTTGGCGGCCCTGCGGCGCTCACTGTTGGCCAGCTTCACCAGTGCGCCGGTGAACGGCGTGATCAACCAGCCGAGGAGCACACCGTTCGGCACTGCCAGCAACAGCAGGAGCGCCCGTAGGTAGCGAACTGCCAGGTAGGTACATGCCCGTCCGCCCCGAGCCAGGATCTTGTTGACCATGACTCATATCCTCCGGGACGGCCGGGCACGTGTCGGTACAGCAGGCTCTACCTTCTGCCGTCTAGCAGTCCGGAACACCCGGGAGCTTGGCGTTCGGATCGTCGATGTAGATGTTGGTCATGTAGCCGCCCTGGTCGCGGAGCTTGGACCACCAGTTGTTGGTGTAGCCGTTCGCGGTCACGGTGTCGCCCTGGGTCTGGCACTCGACGAAGACCTGCGTCGGGCCGGGCAGCGTGGTCACGACCGAGTCGGCCAGATGCGGCCCGGAGCGGACGTTGACGCCGTTGCCATAAGTGGTGAAGTTGTACTGCGGCGGGTTCGGGTCGCCGCCGTTCACCAGCTGCATGTAGTAGTCCCAGTTCCAGTTCGGTCCCGGGTCGGTGTGGTCGTTGCCGGGCATCTCGCTGTGGCCCTTGATGTGGTTGCGGTCCTTCGGGATGCCACGGCGGTCGGCGATGTTGGCGGTCAGTGCGGCCGACGACCGGTACATCGCGTCGGTGAACCACGACGGCTGGTCGATGAACCCCTCGTGCTCGATGCCGATCGCGAACGGGTTCGCGCTGCGGGCGTGCCAGGCGGTGTCCTTCTCGGCGACCATCTGGGTGATCTGGCCGTCGCTGGACCGGACCACGTAGTGCGCGCTGACCTGGGCCGCCGGGTCCTTGAACCAGCTGATCGTGCCGGCGTACGACCCCTGCGTCACGTGGATCACGATCGTAGTGATCGCCTGGGTGCGGCCGACCGCGTAGTTGCAGGTGCAGGCCGGGTTCCAGATCGCGCCCGGGTAGTCGGCGGCCTGGACCGCTGAGGCGGACTTCGTGCCGAGCGGCGAGACCTTCGCGTAGGCGCCGAGGTCCGGCGTGACCTGCTTCGGCTCGGTCGAGACGCCCGCCGTGCTGACACCGCGGGCGATCACCCGATAGACCTCGTCGGTGTACAGGCGCGCGGTCGGGCCGTCGGCGGAGTGCGAGTACTTCGCGATCACGGAGTACCACTTGCCGAGGTCGGAGCGGTCCTTCAGACCGGCCTGGTCGGCGTACGAGTCGAGGACCGCGGCGGCGCCGAGGATGTTCGACGGGTCGTCCTTGGTCAGCTTCGCGACCGGCAGCCCGGTCAGTTTGCTTGCCTCGGACATCGTTGTGTTGGTGTTGTTGCTGGCCAGGTGCATGACGCCGTAGCCGTTCGCCTGGCTGGGCGCGCCGTCGTGGCCGTCGAGGTGCGTCTCGGCGAACCCGACGCTGACGAGCACCTCACGAGGTACGTCGTACTTCGCGGCAGCGGCCTGGAACGCGGCCGCCAGGTCCGGTTGGCCGGTGGGCTGGGGTGGTTGGGCTGCGTGGCTCGGGAGGGCTGTCAGCGCGAGTGCTCCGACAGCAAGCAGAATCGTGGCGGTCTTCCGCATGGGCGGCGGTCCTTCCTGTTCGGTCCGCCGAGGGGCGTCGGCGGTCCCGGAAGTCACGCTAAGGGAAGATCTTCCGTCCGATCCAGTGTTTGGGTGAATTTTTTCCCGTCACCGCCGGAACATCACCTGACCACGGAGCGCGATCAATCGCGGATGCGTGAGTACGGCGGGGTTCGCGCGCGGGTCATCGTCGTACACGACCAGATCGGCCGGGTCGCCGGGCTGCAGCTCGCTCGGCGCACCGAGCCAGGCGCGGGCGGCCCACGATCCCGCGGCCAGCGCCTGCTCCCCCGACAGGCCGATCCCGGTCAGCGCCTGGATCTCCTGGGCGACGAGGCCGTGCCCGAGGACACCGCCCGCGTCGGTCCCCGCATAGACCGGTACGCCGGCATCGAACGCGTCCCGCAGCCGGTGCAGGCGACGGTCGTACAGGTCGCGCATGTGCGCCGAGTAGACCGGGAACTTCGCGGCGGCCTGTTCGGCGTACTCGGGAAAGTTCTCGAGCTGGATCAGCGTGGGGACGACCGCGACGCCGTGGTCGGCCATCTGGGCGAGCATGTCCGGCTCGAGGCCGGTGCCGTGCTCGATGCAGTCGATGCCGGCGGCAAGCAGATCGGGCAGGGCGTGCTCGCCGAAGACGTGTGCGGTGACGCGGGCGCCGAGCTCGTGCGCACGGGCGATCGCCGTCGTCAGCGCGTCGGCCGGCCAGCACGGGGTCAGGTCGCCGGCCTCGCGGTCGATCCAGTCGCCGACCAGCTTGACCCAGCCGTCACCACGACGGGCCTCCTGCTCGACGTACGCGACGAGTTCTTCCGGCTCGATCTCCCAGCCGTAGTTGCGGATGTAGCGCTTGGAGCGGGCGATGTGGCGGCCGGCGCGGATGATCTTCGGCAGGTCGTCGCGGTCGTCGATCCAGCGGGTGTCGGCGGCCGAACCGGCGTCCCGGACCAGCAGCGCGCCGGCATCGCGGTCGACGATCGCCTGCCGCTCCTGGACTTCCGCGTCGACGGCGCCGTGCTGGTCGAGGCCGATGTGGCAGTGCGCGTCGACCAGGCCAGGCACGATCCAGCCGCCGGTATGCACGGTCGTCACATCACCAGCGGTGGGCCGGTCGACGACCAGCCCACCGCTGAGATGGAGCTCCTGCTGCTCACCGGCCGGCAACACCGTGCCGACGAGCTTGAGTACGGTCATGGATCCGACCGTATCGGGGACCTCTCAGCCGTGCGAGCCGCCGCCTGGCGTACAGGTCGGGGTGGTGGGTTCGTTGCCGGCGCACGGCGTCCCGGTCGGAGTCTGCGTCGGGGTGTCCGTCGGCGTCTGGGTCGGAGTCTGCGTCGGCGTCTCCGTGGGCGTCTTGGTCGGAGTCTTCGTCGGCGTCTTGGTGGGGGTCTTGGTCGGCGTCGACGTCGGCCGATGCGTCGGCGTCTCCGTCGGGGTGTCGATCGGCTTGGGCACGGTCGGCTTGTCCCACACCGTCGACGGCGGCGTCGACGGCAGGACCGGCGGCGGCACGGTCGCGGTCGGTGTCGCGGTGGTCGTCTTCGTGTCGTCCGGGACGTCGGGGACCTGCCGCGGGTCGACCTTGCGGTCGGCGTTGCCGGTCCACTTCGCGGCGGCGATGTTGCCGGTCGCGTTCGGGATCAGGACCGCGTTCTTGCTGTAGACCCGCATCCACTTCAGCACGGTGGCGACGAAGTCCTTCGAGTGCTGGTAGCGCAGCAGGGCCTCGACCAGGTCCCGCGGCTGCTTCAGGTCGTCACCCTCGGAGCAGAGCACGACGGCGACAGTAGTGACCGCGTCGTACACGTTGTTGGGGTTGCGGAAGCCGTCGCCGTTGCCATCGGCCCCGAACTCGTCCCACACCTGCGGGATGATCTGCATCGGGCCGACCGCACGGTCGTACGTCGCGTCGGCGTCGAACTTGCCCTTGTCGGAGTCCATGATCCGGCCGTTGCCGTGCCGGCCGTTCAGCACCGGGCCGAGGATCCGGCCGCGGGTGGTGCCGGCCACGTCGACGCGGCCGCCGCTGGCGTGGTCGGACTCGACCTTGCCGACGCCGGCGAGCAGCGGCCAGGTGAGCCCGCAGTTCGGCCGGACGACCGCGAGGTTGGCGGTGGCGCGGCGGTAGGCGGGGAACACCCCGCGCGGAATGCCGTTCACTGCTCCCGGCCGGCCGGGACGGACGACCGATCGGCCGTCGGTGGCCCCCTGCACGGGGACGTCGGCGCGGGCGGGTTGGTCGGATCCGAGCCGGCCGTCCACTCCCGGACGCTGCGGCACGATCATCGTCAGCTCGTCGAACTCACCACTGTTCAGCCCGGCTCCAGGCGATGGGGCGACCGGGTTGGTACCAGCGAGCTGGCCGGTGGCACCGGCCCCGCCCGAAGCAACTGTCACGATGGCCCCGACCAGGAGCGGGGCCGTGCACAGTGAAGCGATGATTAATTTGACCCGACGGTTACCACTACGGGTTAGGCGCATAGCCCCTTCAACGAACCATGCGCCACAAAGTTACATCAAGACGACGCAAAGTTACGGGCCACAGAAACCCCTCGGAAAACCGGCACCGAGGTAACGAACGCGGCTACCTGACGGCGCGTCGGGAGTGAGCGTACAGCTCGCCTCAGCTGCCCGCCTTCGGGGCATCGCTGGGAGTGGCCGCCGCCGTCTTCGTCGGGTCGGACTCCGTACCCGTCGAGTTGCACGGGCTCGGCGTCGGCGTGGGCGTCGGCGTGACGGTCTCGCTCGGCGACGGGGTCGGCGTGTCCGAAGGCGTCGGGGTCGGCGTACAGGTCGGGTCGCCCGGCGTGGTCGGCGGAGTCGTCGGCGGTGTCGTCGGAGGCGTGCTGGGCGGCGGAGTGTACGGCGGCTTGGTCGGTGAGGTCGACGTCGTACCCGGGCCGTTGGTCGGCCGGGCGACGGTCGGCTTCGTCGAGCTCGGACGGCTGCTGGTCGGCCGGGACGTGGTCGGGACGACCGTCGGCTGCGTGGTCGTAGGCGCTGTGGTCGGCACGGTGGTCGGGACCGTCGTCGGCGGCGGCGTGGTGGGCGGCGGCGTGGTCGCCGTACGCTCCTCGCCGTCGCCGTTGTTGCCGCCGTCACCCGGGGTGTCGATCGTGCCCGGCTTGTCCGGCACGGTCACGGTGTCGTGGCTGTAGGACTGCATCCACCGCAGCACGGTCGACACGTAGTCCATCGAGTGGTTGTAGCGCAGCACCGCCTGGACCAGGCCCGCCGGGTCGGCCAGGTTCGCGCCGCCGGAGCAGAGGTAGTCACCCGTCGCCCGGGCCGCGTCGAAGACGTTGTGCGGATCCTTGATCCCGTCGCCGTTGCCGTCCGCGCCGAACGCCCGCCACGTGCCGGGGATGAACTGCATCGGGCCGACGGCGCGGTCCCAGGTCGTGTTCCCGTCGTACACGCCCTGGTCGGTGTCGGCGATCGCCGCCATCCCGGGGCTGCCGTCGAGGACCGGGCCGAGGATCTTGCCGCGGGTGTTGCCGTTCGCGTCGACCTTGCCGCCGCTGGCGTGGCCGGACTCGACCTTGCCGATACCGGCGAGCAGCGGCCAGGTCAGGTGGCAGCCGGGCATCGAGAGCGCGAGATCCCTGGCCGCCTTCTGGTACGCCGCGAGCACCGTGCCCGGAATGCCTGAAGTGTCGCCGACCGCACCGGGGATCGGCTGCACCGTGCCGTCGGTCGTCCCGGTGACCGGGACCCCGATCGTGGACTTCTCCTGCGTCGGCAGGCTGCCGTCGACACCGGGATGGGCGGGCACCTTGTTGGCCAGGTCGTCGAACACCGCGTCCTGGCGCGGAGCGGCCAGCGCGTGCGCGTCGACGATGAACGTGTTCGAGGTGACGCCGCCGACGACGAACACGGCGACCATGGCAGTCGGAGGCGCCAAGCAGGTGCATGCGGCGGACAACTTGCCCCGCCACGTGTCCAGGTTCTTGAACTGCTGCCTCATCCGAACCGTCCTCGACGCATTCCGCAGGTGGTGTGTCTCTCGGGCGTAGGCACGATCTTAGCCGCCACGGGGTCGTGATCAACCGGTCACAGTGCGCCGCTGCGCACGGTTAAGGGTTTTCCGGCGGGCGTGTGCAGCCTGTGGTCGCCGAAAGTTCACACTGCGGACACTGCCCTTTCGGGAAGCGGGTCAGTTGCCGCCGAGCATCTTCTTCAGGTCGTCGGGCAGCTCGAAGTCGCCGGCGTCCTGACCGCCGCCGAACGCGGCCGGGAGCTGACCCGGCTGCGGCGCCTGCGGCTGGGGGTTGCCCTGGTTCGCCCGCTTGGCGGGGTTGCCGGAGCCGCGCTTCTTGCCCTTCTTCGCCTGCTGCTTGGCCTTCCGCGCCCCGCCGGCGCCCGCACCGGGCATCCCCGGCATACCGGGCATCCCCGGGATCCCCTTGCCGGACGCCATCGCGGACATCATCTTGCGGGCCTCGAAGAACCGCTCGACCAGACCGCTGACGGTGGCGACCTCGGTGCCGGAACCCTTGGCGATCCGGGCCCGGCGGGAGCCGTTGATGATGTTCGGATCGTTACGCTCGGCCGGCGTCATCGAGTGGATGACCGCCTCGATCCGGTCGATCTCGCGCTCGTCGAAGTTCTCCAGCTGGTCCTTGAACTGGTTCGCACCGGGCAGCATGCCGAAGATCTTCGTCAGCGGGCCCATCTTGCGCACCGACTGCATCTGGGCGAGGAAGTCGTCCAGGGTGAAGTCCTTGCCGCCCTTCTTCTGCAGCTTGGCGGCGGTCTTGGCCGCCTCCTCCGCGTCGAAGGAGCGCTCGGCCTGCTCGATCAGGCTCATCACGTCGCCCATACCGAGGATGCGCGACGCCATCCGGTCGGGGTGGAAGACGTCGAAGTCCTCGAGCTTCTCGCCGTTGCTGGCGAACATCACCTGGCGGCCGGTGACCTGCGCGATCGACAGCGCGGCACCACCCCGGGCATCACCGTCGAGCTTGGACAGCACGACGCCGTCGAAGCCGACACCGTCGAGGAAGGCCTGCGCGGTGGTGACCGCGTCCTGGCCGATCATCGCGTCGACGACGAACAGGATCTCGTCCGGGCTGACCGCGTCGCGGATGTCCGCAGCCTGCTTCATCAGCTCCTCGTCGACACCCAGCCGGCCGGCGGTGTCGACGATGACGACGCTGTACTGCTTGGACCGCGCCTCGTCCATCGCCTTGCGGGCCACGTCCACCGGGTCGCCGACGCCGTTGCCGGGCTCGGGCGCGAACACCGGGACGCCGGCGCGCTCTCCGACCACCTGCAGCTGGGTCACCGCGTTCGGCCGCTGGAGGTCGGCGGCGACCAGCATCGGGGTCTGGTGCTGGGTCTCCCGCAGCCACTTGGCGAGCTTGCCGGCCAGGGTGGTCTTACCGGCACCTTGCAGACCGGCGAGCATGATCACCGTCGGCGGCCGCTTCGCCATCCGCAGCTCGCGGGTCTCGCCGCCGAGGATCTTGACCAGTTCCTCGTTGACGATCTTGATCACCTGCTGCGCCGGGTTCAGCCCGCCGCGCACGTCGGCCCCGCTGGCGCGTTCCCGCACCGCCGCGATGAACTCCCGCACCACCGGCAGCGCGACATCGGCCTCCAGCAACGCGATCCGGATCTCCCGGGTGGTCGCGTCGATATCGGCGTCGGTCAGCTTGCCCTTGCCCCGCAGATTCTTGAACGCGGTGGAGAGCCGATCGGAAAGCGTGTCGAACACGAGAAACAGTCCGTTTCGTCGAAGCGATGAACTCCCCGAGTCTACCGGCCCGGCAACCTGTGGATAACTCCGGCAGCGCGCGCCCCTTTCTCGCTACCGTGATCGCCATGCCCCTCGACATCCCAGCCTTCAACGACGCCTTCGGCAGAGCCCGCGACCGGGTGCGCGGCGGACAAGCCGCAGACATCCCCGCGGAGCAGGAGAAGCTGCGAGCCCTGGTACCAACCGACGCCTCGGAACACGACCAGACCTGGACCGCCCGCCTGATAGCCCGTCTGGCTGAGCCGCCCGCTCCGCCTCGTCAGTGGAGCGAGCTGTTCTACGAGGCGGACCGCATCCACGCGGCCGCATACCCGCCGAGGGGAAGCACCGAGGAGAAGATCGCGATGCTGGCGGACGCGCGACGACGGATCTGGGAAATCGCCGATCGCGCGTCGGAGGACGAGGCAGACGACATCCGAGCGATGACCGAGGACCTCCAGTCCATGGAGGGCTGGATCCGGAATCCACAGTTCCCGCTGACCGACACCCCGTTCCCCACCTCCGATGCCTGAGACCGCCGAGCGCGTTCCCGAGGATTCGGCGACCTACCGCGAGTTCACCCGGCTGTACGACCTGGCGCGGCAGCTCCGGCCGACCGTCGCCGATCGGTGGAACCGCGAGCTGTACGCGACAAGCGGGCGCGGCGGCTTCGACCAAGACACGGGTGCGATCGGGATCCACAAACTGCTGCTGCGTGAGGGGCTGACGAGGGATCCAGCAGCCAACCCTCGGCGCCAGGCGCGTGCGTTGGACGCGGTTCTGCACCGGGCCACGCAGGCGGGTATGGAGCTGGAGGCACCAGGAGCGGTCAATGCGATCCGGACGACGCAGTCACGAGGGCTGCACGACGGTGTGGCGGCCGTCCGCGCTGCCGACGACTTCGAGGCGTTCACCGAGTTGGCGGGCTACGAGGGCTTGTCCTTGGACGGTCAGCAATTCAGCGGTGCGTATGCCGCGGCGAACGGGTTGATCGAGCAGGCGTCGGGGCCGCGTGTGGATCGGCGGGAGTTGATCGGGCGGCTCAGTCAGGGGCCGGCGGTGATGCATTTTGATCAGTTGGCGGAAGCTGTCGTGCGGAATCGGTTGCAGGAGGTGGCGCCGGCGGAGGGGCGTGATCGGGAGGCCGTTCGGCGGGAGTTGATTGGGACGATGTTGCATCCGCGGTGGGATTCGTTGGCTCAGCGGTCGCCGGAGGCTGGGCGGCAGGTGGCTGAGGAGATCGGGCGGGCGCTGAACTCGAAGGTTGAGGAGCTTCGGCGGACGCATCCGTGGGCGGATCGGGAGGGTACGGCGGACGGGGTTCGGCAGCAGGGTGTGGAGCAGGCCGGTCGTCAGCCAGGCAACAGGGCTGAGCAGCCGGGACGGCCGCCCGAACAGAGGAACGGGGATCTGGCGGCGGCTCGGTTTCTGAGTGGGGTGGCGCCGGCTGCGGGGGCTGCGGGGCAGGGGTCGGCGCTCGGGGATGGGTCGCGGGCGGCGGCTGCTCAGGCCGCGGGGGCGGCGCGGGGTGCGGCGCGGGGTGCGGCGGTGCGGCGCGATGGTTCGGTGCCGGGTGGACCGCGGGGGTCTGGTGGGCGCGGGTAGGTGGTGATTGCTGATTGACAGGTGGGAGTTGGGGCGTCGAGGATCTAACCGATTGATTGGCTTTCACCGGTTAGGAGCTTGGTGTGCGGGTTGTGGTGGATGGGCCTTCCAACCTGGGGTTGCGGCCGCCGGCGGAGGGGACGGTGCCGGGGTGTTACAAGTTGGCCGGCGCGCTGCGGGACAACGGGTTCGTGGGGCGGATCGGGGCGGAGGACGGTGGGTGTGTGACGCCGCCGCGGTACGACCGTGGGGACTGGAAGCCGGGCGACGGGGTGTTCAACGCGCAGGCGATGGCGCAGTACACGGTGAAGCTGGCGGATCGGGTGGCTGGGTTCGTCGAGCAGGGGAAGTTCGTTGTGCTGCTAGGCGGTGAGTGCAGCAACCTGCTCGGGCCCGCGTTGGGCTTGAAGCGGCTGGGCCGGTACGGCGTGGTGTACCTGGACGGGCACTCGGACTTCCGGACCGTCGACAACGCGCCGTACGTCGGGGCCGCGGGTGGTGAGGCGCTGGCGCTGGTCACCGGACGCGGGCAGGCGGATCTGACCGACCTCGGAGGGCTCACGCCGTACACGCGAGACACCGACGCGGTGCTGCTCGGGATCCGCGAGGACGACGAGTACGCGGCCGACGCGGTGAAGGCCGGGATCCCGGTGTGGCCGGCGTCGAAGATCGCCGAGGACGCGACCGCCGCGGCCGACGGCACGCTCGAGCATCTCGGGCGGGACGAGCTGGACGGCTTCTGGGTGCACCTGGACGTCGACATCCTCGACGCCGAGATCATGCCCGCGGTCGACAGCCCGGACCCGGGCGGGATCGACCACGGCCAGCTCCAAGCACTCCTCCAACCACTGCTCGCCTCACCGAAGTGCGTGGGGATCAACATCGGCATCTTCGACCCCGACCTCGACCCGGACGGCACCTACGCGGCCGAGCTCACCGACACCCTGGTCGCGGCGCTCAGCTGACGTCCCAGACGAGCGCCTGGCCGTGCGGCCCGAGCGTACCGAGCGTGCGCAGGCTGCCATCGGGCCACGTCCGGAGGTCGACGCGGTACTCCCAGCCCTCGGCGCCGCGTTCGTGACTGATCGTTGCGTGCGGCTCGAGGCTCAGATGAGCCAGCGGTGCGGACTCGGTGGCCTGCGCGCCGAGCTCTTCCAGCCGGGCTTCGATCGCGGCCCGATCCGGCCGCCGGAGGTACTGCCACATGATCGAGTGCCACACGACCGTCACATGCCCCTCGGAGAGCTCCAGTGCGCGCAGGAACGAGACGGCGTCCTCGGGGCGTACGTCGGCCGGCACCTGCCGCGCCACTTCGACCGCTCCGCGCAAACGGGTCAAGCGGTCAGCCTGGTCCGGCCACACGTACGACGCCAGCGTGCGCGCCCCCTCCTCGGTCAGGGGGTTCACCGGCGCGATGTCGCACCCGACCCGTTCCGCGATCCGCACCTCGGCGGACGGCAACTCCCCGACCCAGGCCGGATCGAACACCACCGGACTGTCCGCCGGCCCGTACGACGCCCCGTCACCGACGTAGCGGAAGTGGTCCGCGCGCAGGTTCAGTCCGGCCGACGCACCGATCTCGAACAACCGCACCGGTAGCGGCACTGTCTGAGCCAGTTGCAGGAGACCGCCGTACAGGGCCACCGACCGGTTGACCTCGTTCGTCTGTGGCGGCTGGGTCAGCAGCGACCGCACCTCCCCCACCCGCGACTGCAACACCTGCTCGAACGCCTCCCAGCCGAGCACCGGGTCCCACGCACCGCCGGCGCTCGGGTAGAACGCCGCGAGCTCAGGCACCGTCCCCGACAGCACCAGACCGTGTACGGCGCCCAGCAACCGCAGGCCGATCGCCTCACCGAACGAGCGGTCCTCGTACCCCTCAAGCACTTCGACCGACACACCGCCGACCTCGTAGTCGTCGACGAGCAGACGGAGCAGCTCGGCGTACATCGGGGACCCGAGGTCCTCGCAGGCGGCGGCTTGGCGCTGTAAAGCCTCTACGACATGCACAGCGCTGAGACTAGAACGTCAGGCGATCGAGGACAGACTTTGCTGTCGTTCGCGCGTCCTCTGCTTCGAGTGGAGCGCCGTGTTCGTCGGTGAGGTAGAAGACGTCCACACACTCGGCACCGAGCGTGCTGACGTGGGCGGAACGGATGTCCGCACCAGTGGCCGCGATGGCCGCGGTGACGTCGTACAGCAGCCCTGGACGGTCATGTGCGCGCACCTGCAGGACCGTCGCAGTCTCGGACGCCTCGGGCAGCAGGTCCACCCTGCTGGCGACACGTGCTGTAGACGAGTCCCGCGCAGCCAACCGGCGGACGACGTCGCTCGAGTCCCGAAGCGCGACAGCGAGCCTGTCCCGCAACCGCACCGGATCGGGCGCGGAGCCCGCCACGGTCCACTGCGAGATGCCAAGCCCTTCAACCGACGTGATGACCGCGGACCGCACTGCCAGCCGCTCCACCGCGAGTACGGCGGCAACCGTCGACAGCGTGCCCACCTGGTCGGGTACGGCGACGTTGATGCGCAGATCGCCATGGTGGTCGGACACCGTCAGGCCAAGCCGCCCCACTCCAACCACCTGGTGCAGCACCGGCACCGGAACAGGAGGTGCCTCGGTCCACATGCTCTCGCCGCCACCGGACAGCTCCCCGCGCACGCGGCGGCACAGCTCACCCACCAGCCGCATCCGCCACGGCGACGACGCAGCCGGTCCGGCAGCCCGCGCATCGGCGTACGTCAACGCTTCCAGCAGGTCCAGGGTCTCGGTACTGCGGACGATGCCGGCGACCATGTCCACGGTCATCGGGTCGTCCAGATCACGCCGGGTCGCGACCTGAGCGAGCATCAGGTGCTGCCGGACCAGCAGGGCGATGGTGTCCGAGTCCGCATCGTTGAAGCCGATGCGGCGAGCCAGACGAGCCGCGATAGCCGCACCGGTGACGCTGTGGTCGCCGTCGAGCGCCTTGCCGAGGTCGTGAAGCAGTGCAGAAACCAGCAACAGGTCAGGTCGCCGTACGTCGCGGACCATCGCCGACGCCTCGACACACGTCTCCAGCAGATGCCGGTCGACGGTGAACCGGTGGATCGCCGACTGCGGCGGCCGGAACCGCACCGAGTCCCACTCGGGCAGGATGCGCGAGATGTACCCGGCCTGGTCCAAGGCCTCCCACACTTCAAGCAGTCCGCTGCCAGCACCGAGCAGAGCGCATAGCAACCGCCGCGCCTCCCCCGGCCACGGCACCGGCAAGTCAGCAGCCGACGCAGCCAGCCGAGCACACACAGCCGGCGACAGAACAAGCTGACGATCCGCAGCGACCGCAGCAGCGCGCAGACCGAGCACCGGGTCCCGCTCCGGTCGCGCATCCGGCATCAGCACGACCTCGCCCTCGTGCTGCCCGACTCCTTCGTCCAGCGCGAGCAACAGCGGCCCACCGGACCGCTGCCGGCGCCGGGAACGCGGTGGCTTGGTCATCAAGCTCTCGACCCGTCGCCAGGACACATCACACACATGCGCCAGCGTCCGGCCCGTCGCGTACACGTGCCGCAGCAGCTCGTCCCGACCCGACAGACCGAGCCCGGCAGCCACCTCACCCGCCAGATCAGCCACCAACCGGTCCGTCGCCCGACCAGCCACCTCATGCAGTACGTCGCGGACCTCGAGCAGATCGCGCCGCGCCCGCTCCAGCACCGGGTGCGGTACGTCGACCAGCCAGGACGCCACCAACGCACGCAGTACGACGGCATCCCGCAAACCGCCGTACGCCTCCTTGAGGTCGGGCTCTGCGAGATGCGCGAGCTCTCCGACCGTGGACGCCCGGTCACGGCACGCCTGCGCCAGTCCGGGCAGCCTGGAACGCGCAGTACGACGCCAGTCCGCCATCAGCACGGACCGCAGCTGCAGCGTGAGATGTGAGTCGCCGGCGACGTGGCGCGCGTCCAGCAGACCGAGCGCGACCCGGTCGTCCGCCGCTGCCGCCTCACGCGCTTCGGCCAGTGTGCGGACGCTGTGGTCCAGCTTGGTCCGCGAGTCCCAGAGCGGATACCAGATCTGTGCGGCCAGCTCGTCCACCCGTGGGTACCCCTCGACGTGCACGAGCATCACGTCGAGATCGCTGTACGGCGACAGCTCCTCCCGGCCGTAGCCGCCGACCGCGACCAGCGCGACGCCCTCGGTAGGTACACCGAGGGCGTCACAGGCCTTGGAGAGGAGCAGGTACAGCAGCGCGTCGGCCTCCTCGGCACGGACGCGCCGCTGTTCTGCTCGATCAACCATCTACAGTGCGTCTCCGTCCAGTTCGCCCGTGCGAACCCGGACGATCGTGTCGACCGGGGTGACCCACACCTTGCCATCACCGATCTTGCCGGTCTGCGCCGCCTTGACGATCACGTCGACCACGTCGGCGCTGTCACCGTCCTCGACGACGACCTCGAGCCGGACCTTCGGGACCAGGTCCACCTCGTACTCGGCGCCACGGTAGACCTCGGTGTGGCCCTTCTGCCGGCCGTAGCCGCTCGCCTCGGTGACCGTCATACCGGTGACGCCGAACGTCTCCAGCGCGGCCCGGACGTCGTCCAGCTTGTGCGGCTTGACCACCGCGGTGACCAGCTTCATGCCTTGACACCTTCCTTCTCCGAGGCCTCAGTGGTGCCATTCTCGGTCTCCGCGACCGCCGGCGCCGGGCGGGCCGACAGCGCGCCGCGCAGACCGGACGAACCGAGGTAGTCGTACGCCGTCTCCGCGTGCTCGACCTGGTCGACACCGGTGACCTCGTCGTCCTCCTTGAGCCGGAAGCCGATCGTCTTGTCGATCACCTTGCCCAGGATGAAGGCGACGGTGAAGGAGTACAGGCCGACGACCACGTTGGCGACCGCCTGCCGGCCGAGCTGGGTGGCGCCGCCGCCGTAGAACAGGCCGTCCACGGCCGACGGGGCCGCCGCCGTACCGAGCAGGCCGATCGCCAGCGAGCCGAACAGACCGCCGACGAAGTGCACGCCGACCACGTCGAGCGAGTCGTCGAAGCCCAGCTTGTACTTCAGCGACACCGCGAAGCAGCAGATCGCACCGGCCGCCAGGCCGAGGATGAGAGCACCGATCGGCGAGACCGCGCCACAGGACGGGGTGATCGCGACCAGACCGGCGACCGCACCGGACGCGAGTCCGAGCGTGGTGGCCTTACCGTGCACGATCCGCTCGACGATCAGCCAGCCGATCACGGCCGCGGCGGTGGCGGCCTGGGTGTTCACGAACGTGACCGCGGCGGTGGTGCCGGCGCTCAGCGCGGAGCCCGCGTTGAACCCGAACCAGCCGAACCACAGCAGACCGGCGCCGAGCAGGACCAGCGGCAGGCTGTGCGGCCGCATCGGGTCCTTCTTCCAGCCGACGCGCTTGCCGAGCACGATCGCCAGGGCGAGCGCGGCGGCGCCGGCGTTCAGGTGGACCGCCGTACCGCCGGCGAAGTCGACCGCCTTCAGCTTGTCGCCGATCCAGCCGCCGTTGCCGTCGTCCAGGAACCAGACCGAGTGCGCGACCGGGAAGTACACCAGCAGCGTCCAGCCGACGACGAACGCGATCCAGCCACGGAACGTGGCCCGGTCCGCGATGGCGCCGGAGATCAGCGCCGGGGTGATGATCGCGAACATCAGCTGGAAGGCGACGAAAGCGAGCGTGGGCGTCGTCCCGCTCACCGCCTCCGGTGCGAGCAGGCCCTTGAGGCCCACCTCCGAGAAGTCGCCGATCACGTGCCCGGTGTCACCGGCGAACGTCAGCGAGTAGCCGACCACCACCCAGAGGATGGTGACGACGGCGATGGTGACGAAACTCATCATCATCATGTTCAGCACGCTCTTCATGCGCACCATGCCGCCGTAGAAGAAAGCCAGGCCCGGTGTCATCAGCATCACCAGGGCGGCACTGGCCAAGACCCAGGCGGTATCGCCGGCGTTGATCTCCATCAACGTCATCCCTTCCATCGATACAGGGGGTGGCCGACGTCCTCAGTCGGGAGAACTCCACAACGCCGGGGAGCCCGCGCCCAGCCACACCGCAAACGGTGTCGGCGCGCCGTTTCAGCCGATCGGTCCGTTTGTTTCAGGCATGTGACAAAGCGGGCTCCCAGGTGACATCGAGGTGACATGACTCACCGGAGGCCAACTTGTGGCACTCTGGCCTGGACCACACGGGACCGCAGCCGCGCCACTGCACCCGTCTTAGCTGGGGACGTAGAAATGGAGCCGATCTACGGGGTGAGGCCGCGCCGCGGCAGACCACGGGACCCGGAGGCGGAGCCGAGGATCCGCCGGTACGCCGTTCAGCTGCTGCTGGAGCGGGGATTCGACGGAATGACGGTTGACGACGTTGCCGAGGCCGCGGGGGTCGGCAAGGCGACGATCTATCGCAGATGGGCCAGCAAGGAACTGCTCGCCAACGACGCAATGGCCGACTTGTTCGACATGGAGATACCGGATGCGGATACCGGCTCGATCGCCGGCGACCTGCTGGAGGTCTACCGGACCGCACTGGCCTTCGCCAACAGTGAAAGGGGACTCGCACTGATCCGCCTCGCGGTCGCCGAGGCGAACCGCGACCCGCGGTCCGCGCAGATCTACCGGGACGTCCTGGACCGGCGGATCGAGCTGACCGAGGCCGCACTGGACCGGGCCAGAGCCCGGGGAGAACAGATCCGCGGCACCGCGGACTCTGTCCTGATGGTGGAGTGGATGGCCGGTGTGTTCGTCGTCCGGGCGCTGACCGGGCGAGCGATGCCACCGCCGGAGGACGCCGAGCGCCTGGCCGACGTCACCCTGCGGGCCATCCTGGACGGTTGGAGCGGCTCATGGCCGCAGACCGGGCCCGAGCGCCAGCTCGCCGACCGCGAGTTCGGTGACGCGCCGGACCCGTCCTGAGTAGAGGTCCCAGGCCAAGACCCAGCCTCGGACCTTTACCAGCAGGTTCTGCTCGTCGTACCAGCCCAGTACTGCGCAACAGCCGGGCTGGCGTACCTCGGCGAGGTCGGCCGCTCTCGGTGTCCGGCCCGAACCCATGAACGGCTCACCCAGCATCAGCAACCGGCTGGGCAGCGACCGGAACGTGGAGATGACCGCAACGCCCTGTGGCTGTGAGACCAGCGTCGGGACCTGCGGCAGCTTGTTGGCGATGAACAGCCTTGCCACACCGCCGTCCGACGAGAACGTCTGACCCACCCACGACTGGACCGGCAGTGTGAACGTGCTGTCCTCCACCCACTGACCGCTGATCATGTAGCGCTCCACGTGGCCGGTCTCGAGCCGGAACGGCGCAGTGACCGCATCCGGGTCGTTCGAGCCCGCGATGCGCGCGACCTGCCGCTCGCCGTCGCCGCCCTCCCCGATGAGCACCCGGTACGCGACACCCGGGCCGCTGACGAGGACGCGCTGCGCATCGTCGAGCCAGGACACGCTGCGGTAGTCACCGGCCGGCAAGGGGTACTGCGAGATCTCGGCCGTCGAAGCGTCGACGGTGACGAGTTGACCGGGCTGCGGGAAGGCAACGACCTTGCCGTCCGGTGACACCGCACCGGGGCTCAACGGCTGTCGGCCGTCGACCGCGACCAGTCCGACCGCTGCCTGCGACCAGGACGAGTCGCGGCCGAGCAGCAGCGGCACGTACGTATCGCCGTTCTTCGCGAGCAGGACGGCGGCGACGCGGTCGAGCTTGTGCTTCGCCAGCGAATGGACCTTGCCGGGGAACTCGAGGCGATCACCGAGCGGAGTCTCGAGCCGGTCGAGGAACTTCTCACTGCCAGGCGGCGGCGCCAGCCAGAAGTCGATGCCGGAGATCTGACCGGACGGTTCGACCGCGTCGGGCGCGGCAGTGTTGGTCAGTCTGTCCGGTGGGACGATGTCCGCGTTGCCGCCCGAGCCCACCTCGATCGTGATCGACACGACGAGCAGAGCGACCAGTACGACCAGGAAGCTGATCAGCACGGCGCGCCGCCGACGACGCCGTACCTTCAGGCCGGCTGCCCAGGCCGCGTCGGCCAGGTCGGGCTCCGGCAACTGGTCGGCTGCCTGGAACAGCAGCGGCGGGACGTCTTCGCGCCTCATTGGGCATCACGCCAGTCCCCCGCGCCCAGCGCCGCACGGAACCTGCCGAAAGCGGTCAGGCCGTGCGCGTGGACGGCGGTGTGGGACATCCCGAGCAGATCGGCCACCTCGAACTCGGTGAGCTCCTCGACGTGCAGCAGCACGAACACTGTGCGCTGCGTGGGTGTCAGCTCCCCCAGTGCGGCCTTCACCTGGTCGTCCTCGTCCGGGAACGCCGGCGCGCGGTTCCACGGCTTCAGCGCCGGCAGGTACAGCACCCGCTGGACGAACAGATCCGGGTCGTCCACTCTGGCCCACTGCATCGACAGCTGCGTGAACGCGCGCAACAGCGCCTTCTCGGCTCGTTCAAGGTCGCCGTACACCAGGTACGCCGTACGGAGCCATCTGCCTTGCCGTGCATCCACGAACGAGGCGAAATCCGGGTCGACCGTGTCGCGCATCCACCCTCCCGCCCCTATTCAACTCCTCAACTACTCCGCGCGGCCAGAGCCGGCTCGTGATCGCGCCAGACGGGTCTCTTCCGTGATCAGATCGAAGTTGATCCCGGCGCCCGCCATCAGGCCGGCCGCGGCGGACGGCATCACCTGTGCCATCGGATTGGTGACGTTGCCTGCCGCGAACACACCAGGCACCTCCGTCGCACCCATGGCGTCCACCTGGACCGCAGTACCGATCTCGATGCCGTTGTTCTCGATCAGCGTCGGCACCAGCCCCAGGTCGGCCAGGAAGCCCGCCCGGGCACGCACAGTGGTCTGGATCGCCAGTGCCTGCCGCGGAATGACCTTGCCGCCCTCCAGCCGCACTCCGGTGATGCGGTCGTCGGATACCTCGATCTGCTCGACCTTTCCTTGTACTACGGAGATGCCGCGCGCAGCCAGCTCCTCCCACTGCTCGTCGGTCGGCTCCGGCGCCGTGTGCAGGAACAGCGTCACGTCATCACTTAACTGCCGGAACAACTGCACCTGGTGCAGCGCCATCGGGCTGGTGGCCAGTACGCCGATCGCCTGGTCCCGCACCTCCCAGCCGTGGCAGTACGGGCAGTGGATCACGTCCTTGCCCCACCGCTCGGCCAGTCCGGGTACGTCGGGCAGCACATCGGTGAGCCCGGTCGTCACCAGCAGCCGCCTGCTCCGGTACGTCGTACCGTCGGCCAGTTCGACCGTGAAGCCGTCTTCGTCGCGGCGGGCGGTTGTCACGGTGCCTTCGGCGACCTCACCGCCGTACCCGACGACCTCGTCGCGGCCGAGCGCGTAGATCTCGCCCGGCGGCGTGCCGTCGCGGGTCAGGAAGTTGTGCACGCCCTCCGCGGGCGCGTTACGCGGCGTACCGTCGTCGACCACCAGCACCGAGCGGCGGGACCGGACCAGGGCCAACGCTCCACTCAGCCCGGCGGCGCCGCCACCGATCACGATCACGTCGTACTTCGTCATGTCTCGGACTCCTCTGCTCAGGGTGTGATCCGAGGATGCGTGGTGATTTTCATTTTCGACAAGTAATGTTGCCGGTATGGCAAACGATGACGATGTGCTCGAGTCGGTCGGGCCCCGGCTGCGGACGCTGCGGGTCGAGCGCGGGACGACGCTGGCCCAGCTGTCCGAGTCGACCGGCATCTCGGTCAGCACGCTGTCCCGGCTGGAGTCCGGTCAGCGGCGGCCGACGCTGGAGCTGCTGCTGCCGCTCGCCCGCGCGCACCAGGTCCAGCTGGACGAACTGGTCGACGCGCCGCCGACGGGCGACCCGCGGATCTACGCGAAGCCGATCAAGCGCCACGGCACGGTGCACATCCCGCTGAGCCGGCGTCCGGGCGGGCTGCAGGCGTTCAAGCAGATCCTGCCGGAGGGCTATCCGGGCAACGACGTGACACAGAAGACCCACGAGGGCTACGACTGGCTGTATGTGCTGTCCGGGCAGGTCCGGCTGAAGCTCGGCGACCAGGACTTCGTGCTGAAGGAGGGCGAGGTGGCCGAGTTCGACTGCCGGGTGCCGCACTGGTTCGCCAATCCCGGTCCTGGACCGACCGAGGTGCTATGTCTTTACGGCCCGCAAGGGGAGCGGATGCACGTCAGAGCCCGCACCACATGACAGGAGACTCGTAGTGAGCGTCGCGTTGTTCACGTTGGGTGGAACGATCTCGATGGCCGGCAACCAGCGCCTGACCGGTGACGACCTCACCGCCGCGATGCCGGGCCTCTCCGGGCTCGGTCACCCGGTGGAGATCCAGGACATCGAGAAGATCCCCAGCGCCAACCTGACCGCCGCCAAGGTCCTCGAGGTCGTCGACGCCGCGTCGAAGGCCGTCACCGCCGGCGCGGTAGGCGCAGTCGTCACGCAAGGCACCGACACCCTCGAAGAGAGCGCGTTCCTCGCGGACCTGGTCTGGCCGCACCCGCAACCGCTCGTCTTCACCGGAGCGATGCGCAACCCGACGCTGGCCGGTCCCGACGGCCCAGCCAACCTCCTGGCCGCCCTGCGCGTTGCCTGCTCCCCCGCGGCCCGCGACCTGGGTGCACTGGTCGTCTTCAAGGACGAGATCCACGCCGCGCGCTGGGTACGCAAGACCCACAGCACGAGTACGGCGACCTTCGTGTCACCGAACACCGGGCCGATCGGCCATGTCGTCGAGGACCGCGTCAGCGTCCTCACCCGCCCGCTCCGGCTGGACGGCGTACAGGGCAGCGCCGAACCGGCCGAGCTCGACAACCTGCGAGTGGCGCTCTACACGGTCACCATGGACGACGACGGCCTGCTGCTGCAGGGTTTGGCCGACACGCATCAGGGTCTGGTCGTCGCTGGGTACGGCGTGGGGCATGTGCCGGCCGCACTCGCGCCGGTGCTCGGTGACCTGGCCGCGCGGATGCCGGTCGTGCTGACCTCACGTACAGGCGCCGGCTCGATCGTCCGCAACACCTACAACTCCCCCGGATCGGAGATCGATCTGTTGCAGCGCGGGCTGATCGACGGCGGATTCCTCGACCCGTACAAGGCGCGCGTGCTGCTTCGGTTGCTCTTGGCAACAGATGACGACATCGCCGGGGCGTTCGCGCAGTACGTCTAGGTGAGCGACGCGGCCTTGGTCATCAGGTAGTCGCGCTCGGGCAGGCTCGTCGTACCGCGGGCCGCCGCACGGAAGTGTTCGGCGGCGGTCTCGTGGTCGCCGCGCATCTCGTGGAGGTGCCCGCGGGTGGCGTCGAGGCGGTAGTGGCCGGCCAGCTCCTCGTCGAGTGGTTCGAGGAGCTTCAGCCCGGCGTCGGGGCCGTCCACCATGGCGGCCGCGATCGCGCGGTTGAGCTTCACCATCGGGTTGCCGGACAGGTCCTCGAAGAGTCCGTACAGCGCAAGAATCTGCGGCCAGTCGGTGTCCTCGGCGCGGTCCACCTCGTCGTGGAGTGCAGCGATGGCGGCCTGGATCTGGTACTCGCCCAGTGGCGGTGTGTTGAACGCTTCGACCGCTAGTGCCACGCCTTCGGTGATGTGGTCATGGTTCCACAGCGACCGGTCCTGCTCTGCCAGCGGGATGAGCTCTCCACTCGCACCGGTCCGGGCTGCCCGGCGAGCGTCGGTCAGCAGCATCAGGGCCAGCAGTCCGGCCACCTGGCCGTCGTCGGAGAGCTGAGCGCGTACTGCACGGGTCAGCCGGATCGCCTCGCTCGACAGGTCGCTGCGGTGCAGCTCCGGGCCGCTCGTACTCGTGTAGCCCTCGTTGAACATCAGGTACAGGACGTGCAGCACGTTGCGCAGCCGATCCGGGTCGGCGTCCAGCTCGAAGCTCGCGCCTTTCAGTTTCTGCTTCGCCCGGCTGATCCGCTGCGCCATCGTTGCCTCGGGCACCAAGTACGCCGTGGCGATCTCGGCCGTGGTCAGACCGCCGACTGCCCGCAGGGTCAGCGCGATAGCCGAGGCCGGCGTCAGCGCGGGATGGCAGCACATGAACAGCAGCCGGAGGGTGTCGTCGTGCTCCTCGGTCTCCCCACCCGGCACCTCGCGCAGTGCGGCGCGCTCCTCGCGACGCCGGCGCGCCTGCTCCTGCCGTACTTCGTCGATCAGTCGCCGCGAAGCCGTCTGGATCAGCCAGGCCTTCGGCTTGTCCGGGCGACCGTCCCGCGGCCAGGTCGTCGCAGCGGCCAGCAACGCTTCCTGGACGGCGTCCTCCGCCGCGACGAAGTCACCCGACCAGCGCACGACCGCGCCGAGGACCTGCGGCGTCAGCTCGCGCAGCAGGTCCTCGAGGCCGTGATCCGGGTCAGAAGTCGTGGAGATCGGCATCCGACTCCATGACCCGGCGGATCTCGATCGGCTGCTCGATCGGTACGCCGTTGGGCCCCGGCGCGGAGGACAGCTCCGCCGCGATCTCGATCGCCCGCTGCTCCGACTCGACGTCGACGATCTGGTACCCGGCCAGGACCTCTTTGGACTCGGCGTACGGCCCGTCGGTCAGCACCGGCGCGCTCACGCTGGCGGCACGCACCACCTTGGCGTGCGACGGCCAGGTCAGCGCAGTCTCCTCGACCAGCTCACCACTCTGCCGCAGCCGCTCCAGATGGTCGGTGAGGAACTGCATGTGGGCCTTCATGTCGGCCTCGTCCCACTCCAGCATCGGCGTCTCGCAGTTCCCGCCGTCCATGTTCACCAGCAGCATGAACTTGGTCATGTCATCTCCTCATTCGAGCAGGGCGTCGACGAACTGCTCGGCGTCGAACGGTGCCAGGTCGTCGGGTCCCTCGCCGAGACCGACCAGCTTCACCGGTACACCGAGCTCCCGCTGCACAGCGATCACGATGCCGCCCTTCGCCGTACCGTCCAGCTTGGTCAGGACCAGTCCGGTCACGTCGATGACCTCTGCGAACACGCGGGCCTGGGTGAGGCCGTTCTGACCGGTGGTCGCGTCGATGACCAGCAGTACCTCGTCGACCTCGGCCGTCTTCTCGATGACGCGCTTGACCTTGCCGAGCTCGTCCATCAGACCGGTCTTGGTGTGCAGACGACCGGCGGTGTCGACGAGTACGACGTCCGCCTCCTCCGCGATGCCTTCCTTGACCGCGTCGAACGCGATGCTGGCCGGGTCTCCACCCTCCGGACCGCGCACGGTGCGGGCGCCGACGCGCTCGCCCCAGGTCTGCAGCTGGTCCGCGGCGGCCGCACGGAAGGTGTCCGCAGCACCGAGTACGACGTGCTTGTCCTCGGCGATCAGCACGCGCGCCAGGCGGCCGACGGTCGTGGTCTTGCCGGTGCCGTTCACGCCGACCATCAGCATGACGGCGGGCTGTCCGTCCTTGCGGCTCGATTTGAGCGACCGGTCCATCCACGGGTCGACCAGGGCGACCAGCTCCTCGCGGAGGATGTCGCGGGCCTGTGCGGCGCCAACGCCCTCCACGCGCATCCGGGTGCGCAGCTTCTCGACCAGCTCCTGCGTCGGCGCGACGCCGACGTCAGCGGTGATCAGCGTGGTCTCGATGTCCTCCCACGCCTCCTCGTCGAGCTTGTCTCGGGACAGCAGTGCTAGCAGCCCCTTGCCGAGAGAGCCCTGGGAACGCGCCAGCCGGGCGCGCAGCCGGACCAGCCGGCCCTGTGCGGACTCCGGCTTCTCGAGCGTCGTGGCGGGAGCGGCCTCCGCCTCCGGCAGCTCTGCGTCCTCCAGCGTCCGGGTCGGGGTGTCCCGGGGTTCCTCGGCGTCCTCACCGACCGTCGGCTCCGGCGCCTCGACGGCCGGCTTGGTGGCCGGAGGCAGCTCGGAACGGCGCCGCCGGGCGACGACCAGACCGGTCGTACCGACGACGAGAACGACCGCGATCACCACGACGATCGTGATCAAGGCCTGGTCTGTCAGGAGGGAGACAAGCAAAGGGGTCAACACGGTTCCCCATCTTGACAGACACCCGGCCCGCCGCCCGCATTTGTCACGTCAGGCAAACCAGCTGTCGCGGTACGTGAGGAGGCACCAGTTCGGGCCGGTGGGTGAGCAGGACGACGGTCCGGTCGCCGGCCGCCGCGAACAGGTCGGCGAGCAACGCCCGGCCGGTCTCCTCGTCCAGGTGCTCGGTCGGCTCATCCAGGACGAGTACGTCGCGGTCCGCGAGCAGGAGCCGCGCGAACGCGAGCCGCTGGCGCTCACCACCGGACAACCGGGCGCCGTGCTCGCCGACCATGGTGTCGAGCCCGTCCGGCAGCTTCTCCACGAACAGGCCGAGCCGCGCGCGGTAGAGCGCCTTCCACAGCTGCAGGTCGCTCACGCCGGGCTTCGCGAGCAGCAGGTTCTCGCGGATGCTCGTGTCGAAGACATGGCTCTCCTGGGTCAGCAGGCCGACGACCGACCGCACCTGGTCGCCTTCGAGCCTGGCCAGGTCCACACCGTCCAGCAGCACCTCGCCCCCGCGCGGCTCGAGGAACCGCAGCAGTACTGCGGCCAGCGTGCTCTTGCCCGCCCCACTCGGCCCGGTGATCACGACGCGGCTGCCGGCAGGCATGTCCAGGCTGAGCCCGTCCAGTACGTCGGTGTCGTCGTACCCGACCCGCAGCAGCTTCACCTGCAGGTCGCGTCCGGTCGGGAGCGGGAGTGGGTCGGCCGGCTCGGTGACGGGATCTGGGGTGTCTACGAGTTCCTGGACTCGGCCGAGTGCGGCTCGGACTCGGATGGCCAGTTGGGCGGCGGCCGGGATGCCGCCGAGGACGTCGGCCAGGGCGAGTGGGGTGAGGACCAGTACTGCGAACACTGCGCCGGTGATGTTCGCCGTACTGCCGAGAAGCAGAGCGGCGATGCTGGCGCCGCCGATGCAGAGGACGAGGAGGGCGCTGCCGAGACCGGTGCTCCAGGCGGAGCGGCGTTCGGCGGCCGCCAGGCGGGAGTCGTGGCGGGAGAAGTCGTCCAGGACTTCATCGACGGCGTTGTAGGCCAGTACGTCGGCTGCGGTGAGCAGCGTCTCGGTGGTGATGGCTGCTACGTCGCCACGGGCTGCGGCGATGTTGCGCTCGGCTCGCTGAGCGGTCTGGGCGGTCAGCCACGGTACGACGGTGCAGGCGACAAGGACGGCTAGTGCGACCGCTGCGCCGGCTGCTGGGAGTAGGAGCGCAAGGAGGGCCACTGTCGCGGCGGCTGTTATTGCTGCGACGGCGACCGGGAGGAGTACGCGGAGCCAGAGGTCGAGGACTGCGTCCACGTCCAGTACGAGCCTCGCGAGCAGGTCACCCTGCCGCCGGGATGTTGGTGCAACGCTCTCGAGTCGTCTGGTGACGCGAGCCCGAGTCTCGCCCAGGACCCGATAAGCGGCATCGTGCCCGACCAGGCGCTCGACGTACCGGAAGACACCACGGCCGACGCCGAACGCCCGCACCGCCACGATCGGCACCAGCAGCAGAAGCACAGGCGGCTGAGCCGAAGCGGCCGTAATCAGCCAGGCAGAGGTAGCCAGCAGGGCGACAGCCGATCCCGCTGCAGCAACCCCCAACAAGAGCGCGAGCAGAAGCCGCCAACGCACCCCCGCCTCCGGTCGGACGAGGTGCCACCACGCGCCGGCCTGCGGCCGAGGCGAGTGTTGGGGGGCGGGTCGCACGTCCAGGCCCGGCGTACTCGTCATGCGTTCACCAGCTCTCGTGCTCCTACGGAGACTGTTCGGTCGGCGGCGGCGATCAACGCGGGGCGGTGGGCGACCATCAGGACAGTGCGGCCGGTGGAGCGGAGGCCGGTGATGACGGCTGCTTCGGCGTCCGGGTCCAGGCCCGCGGTGGGTTCGTCCAGGAGGAGTACGGGCGCGTCTGTGAGGAGTGCTCGGGCCAGGGCGACTCGGCGTTGCTGACCGCCGGACAGGAGCTGGCCTTGCTCGCCGACCGCCTTGTCCAGCGCGAGCTCGCCGGCGCCTGCAGTGATGAGGGCCAGGCGCACCTCGTCGTCGGACGCGGTCGGGCGACCGAGGCGGACATTGTCGGCGACGGTTCCGAGGCGTAGCCCAGGGCGCTGAGGCACCCAGGCGAACTGCCGCCGCCACTCCCCCGGGTCGAACTCGTCGGCCGCACTGCCACCGGCCACGACCACGCCGCTCTCCGGCTCGACAAAACCAAGCAGCACTGCCAGCGCGGTGGACTTCCCAGCACCACTCGGACCGGTCAGCGCCACCACCTCCCCCGGCCGCAGCTCCAGGTCGAACCGGTCCAGCGCCGGCTCATCCCGCCCCGGGTACCGCACGGTCACGTCGTACATCTGCAGTGGACTCACCCGCAGATCAGGCACATCGGTCCGATCGCCCCGCACCGACAACGGCGTCTCCAGTACGCGGAACACCTCTTCGCTCGCGGCCACCCCGTCCGCGCTCGCATGGAACTGCAGGCCGACCTGCCGCAGCGGTAGATACGCCTCCGGAGCCAGGATCAGCACCATCAGCGCCGTCTCCAGCCCCAGCTTCCCGTCGACCAGCCGCAGACCGACGCCTACGGCAACCAACGCCACCGAGATGCTCGCCAGCAACTCCAACGCGAACGACGACAGGAACGCCAACCGCAGGCTCCCCATCGACGCAGCACGGTGCTGATCGGTCACCCGGCGTACGGCGGACTCCTGCGCCTTCGCGCGTCCGAACAGCTTCAGCGTGGTCAGCCCGCCAACCACATCAGCGAAGTGGTGCGCGAGCACCGCCAACGCATGCTGACGCCGCCGGCTGCGCGCCTGCGTTGCCCAACCGATCAGTGCCATGAAGATCGGGATCAACGGCAGCGTGACCAGCACGGTCCCCGCAGCGATCAGATCGCCCGTCGCCATCCAGCCGATCACTCCCGCCGGCACGGTCGACGCCAGGACGAGTTGCGGCAGGTAGCGGGCGAAGTACGAGTCCAGATCGTCAAGTCCCTTGGTGAGCAGGGTTGTCAGCGCACTGCTGCGTTCACCGCTCAGCCACACCGGTCCGAGCCTCAGCGAGTGCTCCAGCACCTGCCGTCGCAGCGTCGACTTCACAGCCGCCGCAGCGCGCTGCGCGACCACCTCCTGCGCCCACACCAGCAACGCCCGCCCTGCAACAACCAGCGCCAACCCCAGCGCGACACCAGCCACGCCAGTGCCCCGCAGTACGACGCCTGTGATGCCATGCGCCAACAGCACGGCCTGTACGACGATCAGCACGCCACTCGCGACACCGATCAGCACCGACGCCGCCAGGAAGACCCGAGCACCCCGGGCCCTCCGCAGCAACCGCGGGTCGAGCGGCTTCACGACGCCGCCACCATCACGCGCTTGCGGAACACCCAGTACGTCCAGCCCTGGTACAGCAGCACCAGCGGGAAGAAGATCGCCGTGATGATCGTCATCGCCTTCAACGTGTACGCCGAGGACGCCGCCTCGACCGCGGTCAGCGTCGACCCCGGCTCGAGCGTCGACGGCATCACATCCGGGAACAGCGCGACGAACAACGACACCACGGCCAGCCCGATCGCCACCGTCGTACCGATGAACGCCCAACCCTCGCGACGCAACAGGTTCGCCACCAACCCGCCGGCGAACGCGACCACCGCCGCGATCGTGATGATGATCGAAACGGTGTCGCCGCGTAACGCCTGTGCCCAGGCCAGGAAGGCGATCGTGAGCACCGCGGCGACGAGCCCGGTGCGCGTGGCCAGCCGGTTGGCGCGGACGCGCAGGTCGTCGGTCGTGCGCAGCGCGAGGAAGATCGCGCCGTGCGTGACGAACACCGCCACGAAGGTCAGCCCACCGAGCAGCGCGAACGGGTTGAGCAGCGTCCCGAAGGTGCCGACGTACTCGTGATCGGCGTCCAGCGGTACGCCGCGCACGATGTTGCCGAAGGCAACGCCCCAGAGCAGCGCGGGCAGCAACGAGCCGACCGCGATCATCAGATCCATCCGCCCACGCCAGACCGGATCGTCACGCTTGCCGCGGTACTCCAGCGCGACACCGCGCACGATCAGCCCGACCAGGATCAGGAACAGCGGCAGGTAGAACCCGCTGAACAGCGTCGCGTACCACTCCGGGAACGCAGCGAAGGTCGCGGCGCCGGCCATGATCAGCCAGACCTCGTTACCGTCCCAAACCGGCCCGATCGTGGTGATCGCCGCTTTCCGTTCCGGCTCGTTGCGGCCGAGTACGCGGAACAGCATCCCGACTCCGAAGTCGAAGCCCTCGAGCACGAAGTACCCGGTCCACAGCGTCGCGATCGCGATGAACCACACAGTCGTCAGTTCCATCTCGGCCCCCTCAGTACGCGAACGACAGTGGTTTGTCGGGTTGATCCGGCGAATCCTCGGCCGGTTCGTCGGTCCCGGCCAGTCCGCCGCGGATCGTCCGCAGCATCAGCTTGGTCTCGACGACCGCCAGCGCGCCGTACAGCAGGGTGAACCCGACCAGTGACGTGATCACCTCGCCGCTCGTCGTACTGGGTGACACACCCGATGCCGTGGGCAACAACCCGAAGACCAGCCAGGGTTGTCGTCCGGTCTCGGTGAAGATCCAGCCGAACGTGTTGGCGATCAGCGGCAGCAGCGGCAACGGCGCTGCCAGCCAGATGAGCCAGTGGGCCGGCGCCCGGCCGCGGCGCGTTGTCCACAGCAGCCACAGCGCGACCGCCGCGGACAGCATCCCGACGCCGATCATCAGCCGGAACGTCCAGTACGTCAGCGGGATGTTCGGCTTGTACGAGCCCGGGCCGTACAGCTGTTCGTACGCGTCCTGCAGCGAGTTGATGCCCTTGACCTCACCCTTGAAGTGGCCGGTGGCCAGGAAGGACAGCAGGTACGGCAGCTTGATCGAGAAGATCTCCTTGGACCCGTCCAGCGTGCCGACGGTGAAGACCGAGAACGACGCCGGCTTCTCGGTCTCGTACAGCGCCTCCGCCGCGGCCATCTTCATCGGCTGTACTTCGGTCATCACCTTGCCCTGCAGGTCGCCGCTGATCGCGACGCCGACGCTGGCCACGAGCACGACCGACGCCCCGATCTTCAGCGCCGAGCGGAACACGTCCTTGTCCACCAGCGGCCGCCGGATCAGGTGCCACAACGCGACGCCCGCGACGAACGCGCCGCCGACCATGAACGCGGCGAAGATCGTGTGCGGGAAGGTCACCAGCACAACTTTGTTCGTCAGCACAGCCCACAGATCCGTCAACTCGGCGCGACCACGCTCAGGGTTGTAGCGGAAGCCGACCGGGTTCTGCATCCACGAGTTGGCCGCGAGGATGAAGTACGCCGACAACTGCGTGCCGAGCACCACCATCCAGATGCAGCCCAGGTGCACCAGCTTCGGCAGCCGCTCCCAGCCGAAGATCCACAGGCCGATGAACGTCGACTCGAGGAAGAACGCGAGCAGACCCTCGAGCGCGAGCGGGGCGCCGAACACGTCCCCGACGAAGCGCGAGTAGTCGCTCCAGTTCATCCCGAACTGGAACTCCTGCACCAGCCCGGTGACGACTCCCATCGCGATGTTGATCAGGAACAGCTTCCCGTAGAACTTGGTCAGCCGCAGGTACTTCTCCTTGCCGGTGCGGTACCACGCGGTCTGCAGGCCGGCCGTGATCGCGACCAGCGAGATCGTCACCGGCACGAAGAAAAAGTGGTACACGGTGGTGATCGCGAACTGCCATCGGGCCAGATCCAGCGTGTCCATCGGAGGGCCTCCCCAGCCATCTACGACGTTTCGTAGTAGATGCTAGCGCGGATCTACTACGACGTGTAGTTATACTGGTCACGTGGCGAGTGAGGACAAGGCACCACGCCGGTTGGGTGAGTTGGAACGCCTGGTGATGGAGCAGCTGTGGGCTGCCCCGACGGCGTTGACCGTGCGCGAAGTGCATGAGCAGCTGACCGGCACCCGGGAGCTCGCCTACACCACGGTGATGACCGTCCTGGACCGGCTGGCGAAGAAGAAGCTCACCGAGCGCGAACGCGACGGCAAGGCCTGGCGCTATCGTGCCGCCGCCCCACGCGAGGAGCTGGCCGCCGACCTGATGCGCGACGCCCTCGACCGCGCCGGCGACCGCCGCGAGGCCCTGGTCCGGTTCGTCGGCCAGGTCTCCGACGAGGAAGCAGCTCTACTGCGCGAAGCCCTGTCCCGGCTGGACAGCCAGGAGCAGACGGGGTGATCACCCCGGTCCTGCTGGCCGTCCTGGCGCTGGTGCTGACCGGCCCGGCACCGGCCCTGCTGGCTCGCTCCAACTGGCCCTACCGGGTCCCCCGCGCGGCGGTCATCCTCTGGCAGGCAATCGCGCTGGCCGCCGCACTGGCTGCGCTGGGTGCCGGCATCGCGCTCTCGTACTCGATCGCGGGCGAGCCTGGTCAGCCGAAGTTCGATCCGTCGTCACCACGGGACCTGGTGGCCGCCCTGATCCTCGCGATGACCGCACTGGTCGTGGTGCGACTGCTGTGGGCGGTCGGACGGGTGGCGATCGGCACCAGGGCACGTCGCAAACGGCACCGCGATCTCGTCGACGTACTGGCCACACCGGACGGCCTGATCCCCGGGCTGCGCGTGCTGGCCGAGGAGACTCCGCTGGCCTACTGCCTGCCCGCACTGCGAGGCGCACGGGTCGTTGTGTCGGTCGGTGCGCTGGACCGGCTGGACGACAGCGAACTGAAGGCAGTACTGGCGCATGAGCAGGCGCATCTCCGCGCACGTCATGATCTGGTGCTGGAGGAGTTCACTGCGCTGCATCATGCGTTCCCGCGCTGGGTGCGCAGCGACGTGGCACTGGAGCAGGCCCGCACCCTCGTGGAGTTGCTGGCTGACGACGACGCCCGTCGCCGGAACGGTCCACGCCCACTGGCTCGCGCACTGGTCGCGCTGGCCGGCTCACCGGCACCTGAAGCGGCACTGGCGGCCGCCAAGTCCGCCACGGTCCTCCGGGTCGAGCGGCTGGCCGGCCCTGCTCCTGACGAACGCGTGCTCGCCACCTTGACGTACGCCGGGGCAGTCACGCTCCTGGTCCTGCCGACGATCACCATCGCCGCCCCGATCGTGAAGGCGATCGTGGACGCGGTCAGCTAGTCGGCCGGTACCGCACCAGTACGCCGCCGTCCGCCCACGGACGCGCCTCGATCAGCTCCAACTGCACCGGCGAATCGCTATCGGGGAACGCGCTCTTACCCGCACCCAGCAGGATCGGGCAGATGCGTAGCTGGACCTCGTCGACCAGTCCGGCCTGCAGCAACGACTGGAACAGCATGATGCTGCCCCACAAGATGATGTCCTTGCCGGTGTCCTCGGCCTTGAGCGCACGCACCGCGTCGAGGTCACGGACCACCAGCCCCGGTTCGTACGACCCCCACGGCGCGCTCTCGAGTCTGGTCGACACGACAACCAACCGCAGCGAGTTGAGCTTCGGCGCGACCGGCTGGTCCGCCGCCGCGTCGGTCGGCCAGTAGCTCGCGAACAACTTGTACGTCTCGGCGCCGAGCAGCATCGTGTCGATGCTCTCGAGCAGTTGAAGATTGTCGTCGTCGGCGTCGCCACCGTCCGCGATGGAGTCGAAGAACTCCAGTCCCCCATCAGGCCCGGCGGCGTACCCGTCGAGCGTCACGTACTCCTGGAAGATCAGCCGCCTCATGCCCCGCGACACTACCCGAAGTACTTACCTTCTCCCCTTGCCACAGCCAGCAGCACCAGGCCCGACAGAACCAGCAGAACAACCATCGTCACAACGAATGTCAGCACTTCACTCCCCGAATCCCCACACCTAACACAGTGCCTGACGCGTTCACCGCGTCAGAAGTTCCCCGAACGCCTTGGCGATTTCGTCGACCTGCCAGGTCAGCGAGTGCGGCGTCACCACGACCTCGATCCACGACCACCCCGGCACGTCGGCCGGCTGCCACGGCGGGCACAACGCCTCGCGGGTCCGCTCCATCCGCTCGACCGTCGTACGCTCGATCGCGTCCGCGGCACGGGGTGCGTAGAGGCGGAACGAGTTCGTGTGCGGCGGCTCCGGGAAGACGCGGAAACCCTCGCTCTGCAAGGCCATTGCGAGCTCTACCGCGCGCTGGTGCAGGTCGTCCATCAGCGGGAGCACGGTCCGCAGACCATCGCGCGCGGAGACGGCGTACGGGAAGAGCGAGAAGAGGTTGCCGCCGAGCCGGCGCTGCCAGCGGCGTACTTCGGCGATGACATCCTCAGGCCCGGCCAGCGCAGCACCGCTGATACCGCCGAGCACCTTGTAGAAGGACACGTAGACAGTCGAGACCAGCGCAGCGATCTCAGCCAGGCTGTGCTCGAGGTACGGCGTGCTCTCCCAGAGGCGGGCGCCGTCGAGGTGTAGCGGTACGCCGCGCTCGGCGCAGTACTCGGAGAAGACGACCAGCTCGTCCCAGGTCGGCAGCACGTACCCGGCGTCGCGCAGCGGCAGCTCCAGCGTGACCGCGGCCAACTTGCCCGGGATCGCGGCCAGCTCGTCCGGCCGGGGCTGGCGTGGCTCTGACGTCAGCCGCTCGATCCTCAGGTGGTGCACCTCTTCCAGCGCGTTCAGCTCGTGCACCAGGAGGTGAGACAGCCCGTGTACTGCGACCCGGCTCGTCCCGGCGCGGTCGGCGTACACGCGGAGCACACTCTGCTGCGCCATGATGCCGGTCGGCAGGAACACTGCAGCCGGCTTGCCCAGCAGGTCCGCTACCTCCTGCTCCAGCGCCGCGACCTCGCCGCCGTTGCCGTACATGTCGACGAGGTCGTCCGTGGCGACCTCCGAGAGCCGTTGTAGCCGGTCCGGCGCCGGCACTCGCCGGTTGCCGAGCCAGCGCTCGCAGTTGTCCGCCGCGTTCTTCCGGCGCTCCCGCAGGTCCTCGGACGCAGTAGAGGTAGTAGTAGCCACGGCCCCATCCTCTCGTGTCCCGCAACTACTTTCAGATCGTTGTCGTGACGACGTGCTTCCCCTGCAGTGTCCTGATCTCCACGGACTGCACCTGATCCAGCGGCACCAGCACACCACCGCCGAACGTGCTGCCGTTCTTGGCCGCCTTCTCCGACACCACCCAGCTGCCCGCCGTCCAGGTCTTACCGGTCTTGTCGGTGACGAGGAGCTGACACTGGTCTCCGGCCGTCAGGCCCTTGACCTGCACCTGCACCCAGCTCCAACCGGTCCGTGGCTCGACCGTCGTCGCCATGGTGGCGCCAGTGGCCGTATCGGTCGCGGTGACTTCCTTGTAGCCGGCAGCGGGCTCCGCTGCCTGCGGTGGTGCCGTGGACCGGCCGAGTGCAACTCCACCGCCGAGCGCACCGGCGACCAGAACGAATGCGGCGGCCACCATGAGCCAGCGGGAGCTGCGCCGCTTGGCCGGAGCCTCGACGACAACAGGCTCCGGCGACGTCTCACGAACCTCGCGGAGCGTGCGCTGCAGCAGCAGGTCGCCACCCTCCGGCGGGCCTTCCAGGAAGGCCTCCGGCGGGACCTCACCGAGGAAGTCCTTCATCTCCTCGAGCTCGGCCAGCTCGGCGCGGCACTCCGCGCACGTGGCCAGGTGCTCGTCAACCTCTGCGACTTCACCGGGTTCCAGGGCACCTAACGCGTAGGCGCCGAGTTGCGTACGGTCATGCTCATTCATCGGGACACCTCCGCTTCAGATCCGGCCATCACCGCGCGCAGAGCTCGGAGGGCGTAGTAGGAACGCGATTTCACGGTACCGGGTGGGACACCCAGCTCCTTGGCAGCCTCTGCCACGGACCGCCCGCGGTAGTAGAGCTGCACGAGTACTTCACGGTGTTCGGGCGACACCTTGTCCAGGGCATCCATCACGACCATGGTGTTCACCACGGATTCGGAGTGGTCGCTCTGCACCGGCGGCTTGTCCACCACGTCCGCCACCTCGGCCGGACGCACCGCCCGGGCCCGGGCGCGGTCGGTGACGATGTTGCGTGCCACCGTCAGCAGCCAGCCCCGCACCGACCCTCTGCCGGTGGTCAGGTCCCCGGCGTGCTTCCAGGCCCGGACCAATGTCTCCTGTACGACGTCCTCGGCCGCGGCCCGGTCTCCGGTGAGACGGGTCGCGTAGGCGAGCAGACTGCGCCCGTGTTCGGCGTACAGCGTGCGGATCAGTGTCTCGGCGTCGTGCGGCCCTGGGGTGTCACCCACCGACCGCACGATACCGGCATCAGCAGGCGCCCACACCAGGGCAGCACACGTCGACTCAGTAACCGCCATTGCCGGAGCCGGCCGGCTGGGTGGTGATCTTCTTACCGTCCGCGCCGACAACCCACCAGACACCGCCGACCGCCTGGCCCTTGGCTTCACCGGCAGCGCTGTCACTGGCGAACAGGTAGAGCGGCAGCCCGTTGATCGCCAGCTGCTTGGTGCCGTCCGAGCGGGTGACCGTGCTGATAAGCGAGGCGTCGATCCCGGTGAGCTGCGGCGTACCGTCGCCCGCAGCCACCACCGGCCACTTGGCCAGGCAGTCGCCCTCGCAGTTGGACTTGCCCGAAGTGTCCTTGTCGAACACGTACACGGTCCGTCCGTTGCCGTCGACAACGACCTTGCCCAGCCCGCCGACATCGGCTGTCGCCAGCTTCGCGCCGGTTGCGGCCGGCTGGCCGGCGGGCGCCGAGCTGCTGGAACCTGAGCTCGAATCGTTACTGCCACAGGCGGTCAGCCCAGCCAGGCCGAGCACCGCGACACCGACTATGCCGACCACACTGCCCAGTCGCTTCATCAGACCCTCCTTGGTTGACCGTCCGTCACCCCGCCACACGTACGGATGCACGGACCGGTTCAATCCGGAGGGGTTATCGTCGCCACCATGGAGATCCCTGCAGCGGTCCAGCGCGCGCTCACCGCGATCGACGAACAGGACAACGACGCGTTCGTGGCAGCCTTCGCCCCGGACGGCTACGTCAACGACTGGGGCCGGGAGTTCCGGGGCCCCGACCAGATCCGCTCCTGGAGCCAGAACGAACTGATCGGCAAACAGGCCACCTTCACCGACACGCAGGTCACCGTCGCCGGCAGCCCGCTGACGATCCTCACGCAGGTAGGCGGGAAGGGCTTCAACGGCCCGTCCCACTTCACCTTCGCCATCGCCGACGACCAGCTCGCGTCGATGACGATCACGGCCTAGACGGGTTCGGGCTCCCGGATCCGCTGGGAGATGACCGAGGACACGCCGTCGCCGCGCATGGTGACGCCGTACAACGCGTCGGCGACCTCCATCGTGCGCTTCTGGTGGGTGATGACCAGGAGCTGGCTGTTCTCGCGGAGCTCCTCGTAGATCTCCAGGAGGCGGCCGAGGTTCGTGTCGTCGAGGGCGGCCTCGACCTCGTCGAGGATGTAGAACGGCGACGGACGGGCCTTGAACAGCGCGACCAGGAACGCGACCGCGACCAGTGAGCGCTCACCACCGGACAGCAGCGACAGCCGCTTGACCTTCTTGCCCGGCGGGCGGGCCTCGACGTCGATACCGGTGCCGAGCATGTCGTCGGGGTCGGTCAGGACCAGGCGGCCCTCACCGCCCGGGAACAGCCGGCTGAACACGTGCTCGAACGCGACCTCGACGTCGCGGTACGCCTCGGTGAAGACCTGCTCGACCCGCTCGTCGACCTCCTTGACGATGTCCATCAGGTCGCGGCGGGACTTCTTCAGGTCGTCGAGCTGCTCGGACAGGAAGCGATGCCGCTCCTCCATCGCGTCGAACTCCTCGAGCGCGAGCGGGTTGATCTTGCCGAGCTGGTTGAGCGCCCGCTCGGCCTGCTTCAGCCGCTTCTCCACCTTGGTCCGGTTGAACGGTTCGCCCTCGAGCTCCAGCGTGCCGTCGTCACCGTCCTTGGGCAGCGGCGGCACCAGCTGGTCCGGTCCGTACTCCGTGACGAGCGCCTCGACCTCGATCCCGAGCTCGCCCAGCGCCTTCTCGTACAGCTGCTCGAGCCGCATCTTCTGCTCGGCCCGCGCCAGCGCGTCCCGGTGGACGGTGTTCGTCAGCTGCTCCAGCTCGGAGCTCAGGTTCCGGGTCGCGGACCGGGCCTGCGAGAGCGCCTGCTCCCGGTCGGCCCGCTGCGCCTGGATCGCCGACCGCTCAGCCGCCGCCTGCTGCAGCGACGACTCCAGCCGGGCCAGCACGTGACCAGCAGCCAGGTGTACAGCCTGCGCCGCGTCTGCCTGCCGTGCACGCCGCGCCGCCCGGGCGATCGCTCGCGCCCGCGCCTCGCGCTCCTGGCGAGCAGCACGCTCCAGCGAGTCGGCCCGGCCGGACAGCGCCCGGGCCCGCTCCTCGGTGGTCCGCAGCGCCAGCCGGGCCTCCATCTCGGTCGCACGCCCTGCCTTGGCGGCGTCGGCCAGCCGGTCGCGCTCCGACGTGTCCGGCTCGTCACCGTCGTCGTCGAACGCCTCGGCGTCCAGCAGCCGCTCTTCGAGCTCGGCCAGGCCGGACAGGTTCTTGTCGCGCTCCTCCTCGGCCGCAGCGATCGCCTCGCCCATCCGCTGCGCCTCACCGCGGGACGCCTTCGCCAGCGACCCGAAGTGCGCCAACTGCTCCGCCACGGCGGCCATCGCCGCGTCGGACTCGTGCAGCCGGGCCAGCGTGATCTCGACGGACTCCTTCTGCCGGGCCCGCTCGTCCTCCAGCCCCTGCAGCTCGAACCGCAACCGCTCGCTCCGCGCCGTCGCCTCGAGCAGCTTCTCCGAGGCCTCGTCGACCGCGGACTGCACCTCGATCAGGCTCGGCGCCGCGTCCGACCCGCCGTACGCGAAATGCGCACCCAGTACGTCGCCCGCACGCGTCGTACACGTGACATCGGGCAGATTCCGCACCAGGGACTGCGCCGCCGGTACGTCGTCCACCACGGCGACCTTGCGCAGCAGCCGCCGCAGCGCGGGCCGCAGCGTCTCCGGGCTTTCCACGACATCGACGGCGTACGACGCCCCGTACGGGAGCACCGGCCACATCGAGTAGTCGTCGGCGGGCGCGTCGCCGAGCAGCATCCCGGCGCGGCCGAGGTCGTGCTGCTTCAGGTGGCCGACCGCCTGAAGAGCGGCGTCGGCGTGGGTGACTGCGACGGCGTCGGCGGCCTCGCCGAGGGCGGCCGCGATGGCGGTCTCGTACCCGGCGCGGACGCTCAGCAGCGCGGCGACGGAGCCCATCAGGCCGTTGACCTGCTCGGAGGCGGCCAGCAGGGCACCGGCGCCGTCCTTGCGGTTCAGACCGAGCTCGAGCGCTTCCTTGCGCGCGGCCAGACCGGTGCGCTCGCGTTCGGCGTCACGCTCCTCGGCCCGCAGCTTCGCCAGCCGCTCATCCATCTCGTCGAGCACCGCCTGGGCGGCCTCGAACTGGTCGTCGAGCCCCTTCTCACCGGCGTCCAGCCCGGCGACCTGGGTCTCCAGCGCGGTGAAGTCGTGCTGCGCCTTGGCGGCGCGGACCTCGGCCTCGTGCATGTTGCTCGCGAGCCGGCCGATCTCGGACTCGGCGGCGGCCGCCCGGCTCTGCATCGCGTTCACCTGACCGGTCAGCCGGGCCAGGCCCTCGCGGCGGTCGGCGGCGGCCCGGATCAGCGCGGAGATGCGGCGCTCCTCCTCGGCCTCCTGGGACTCCAGCTGCTGGCGACGCTCGACGGACTCGGCGAGCAGCTCGGAGTGCGCCTCGACCTCGGCCTCGATCTGCGCCTCGGTCTCGCGGACCCGGGCCGCCTCCAGCTCGAGCTCCTCGGGGTCCCGCCCCGAGCGCGGGCCGTCGTCGGCCTCGTCGTTGAGCGAGCGGATCCGGTCCGCGGCGATCCGCGCCGTACCTTTGATCTTCTCGCCGAAGCCGGACAGCTGGTACCAGGTGTCCTGGGCGGCCTGCAGCGCGGGCGCGTCCTCGCGGAGCGCGTCCTCGAGCTCGGCCTCCAGCTCGCGCGCCTCCCGCAGCTTCGCTTCGGTCTCGGACCGGCGCTCGGTCAGCGCGGCCTCGTCCCGCAGCTCGGCCTCGAGCGCGGACTGGGCCTGGACGATGTCGTCGGCGAGCAGCCGCGCGCGGCCGTCCCTGACCTCCGCCTGGATCGTCACCGCCCGGCGCGCCACCTCCGCCTGGCGCCCGAGCGGCTTCAACTGGCGGCGGATCTCGGCGATCAGGTCCCCGAGCCGGTGCAGGTTGCCCTCGGTGGCCTCCAGCTTCCGGATCGCCTTTTCCTTGCGCTTGCGGTGCTTCAGGACCCCGGCGGCCTCCTCGACGAACCCGCGCCGGCCCTCGGGCGTGGCGCGCAGGATCGAGTCGAGCTGGCCCTGGCCGACGATGACGTGCATCTCGCGGCCGATACCGGAGTCGCTGAGCAATTCCTGGACGTCGAGCAGCCGGCAGTTCTGGCCGTTGATCTGGTAGTCGGACCCGCCGTTGCGGAACATCGTCCGGCTGATCGTCACCTCGGCGTACTCGATCGGCAGCGCGCCGTCGGTGTTGTCGATGGTGAGCACCACCTCGGCGCGGCCCAGCGGGGCGCGGCCGGAGGTGCCGGCGAAGATGACGTCCTCCATCTTGCCGCCGCGCAGCGACTTCGCGCCCTGCTCACCCATCACCCAGGCCAGTGCGTCGACGACGTTCGACTTGCCGGAGCCGTTGGGTCCGACGATGCAGGTGATGCCTGGTTCGAAGTTCATCGTCGTCGCGGACGCGAACGACTTGAATCCCCGGAGCGTCATGCTCTTCAGGTACAAGGCGAAGCTCTCCAACCCGTGAAAGGACAGACGATACCTAAGGAACCGTCGTAACTGCTCGTGCCGCTACCCGGGGGAAGTAGTTCCGCTGCGCAGTCTACAAACAGATGCGCGTGAACTTGTGGAGGCCGACCGGTGAAGAAGGGGCCGGCTGTCAGGGCAACAGAAGATGAACATGCAGTACTTGTCGAAAAACGCAGTCGGCGGAGGCCCGGACGGGGGCCACCGCCGTGGTTGTGCGGACGGTCGAGATGCAATTCTCTCTTGTCGCGGCTAGGGTCCTCAGACCGAAGCGGGGGCGCGCAGAGCCTCGTCGACGGTCAGCAGGCGACCCTCGTGAATCTGTGCGACGAGGTGGTCGTTCTCTGCCTGCAGACGCATCACGTGCGCCTCCAGGTCGGCGACACGCCGGTTGAGCAGACGAACCTGCTCGAGCATGCGCGGGTCAGTGCCTCCAAGATGCCCTAGAAGAGCCTTGGCCATTGTGCTGTCCTCCGGAAGGGTTCTGGCCGGGTGCGCTCCAGGTCCTGGTCATGAAGGAGCGCTGAAAATGTGTGCCGTCTTTCAGGGTGACACCGGCGGGGGCGACGGGTCAACCTGGGCCACGTTTATTAACGATACCTCGCTCACCAGCGAACGTGGCGCGGAACCGGCTGACATTTCGGGCACCGGTACGACGAACGGTTCATGAACGGCTCGCGACGGATCGGCCGGCCGTCCCGCGGGCACGGCGATCCCTCCTGTCCGTAGACGTTCAGGCCGCGCTCGAAGTACCCGGATTCCCCGTTCACGTTGACGTACAGGGCGTCAAAGCTGGTGCCACCAACGGTCAGCGCCTCGGCCATCACCTCGTGGGCGGCGTGCAGGATCCCCTTTATTTGCACGGGTTTCAGGGCTTCCGTCGCACGGGCGTAGTGTAATTTGGCCCGCCACAACGATTCGTCGGCGTAGATGTTGCCGATCCCGCTGACCACGGTCTGGTCCAGCAACGCCCGCTTCAACCCGGTCCTGCGGCGCCGGATCTTCGCCGTCACCGTCTCCGGATCGAACAGAGGATCGAACGGATCCCGGCCGATGTGGGCGATCTCGGCGGGCAGCTCGGCACCGCCCTCGGAGTACGACAGACCACCGAACATCCGCTGGTCCACAAAACGGACCTCTCCGAGGTCGTCCGCAAAGCGGAACCGGACCCGGAGATGCGGCTCGTCGGGAGCGCCGACCGGCTGGACCCGGAACTGGCCGCTCATCCCGAGGTGGGTGAGTACGGCGTCCCCGGACTCCAGCGGGAGCCACAGGTACTTCCCGCGGCGGGCCGGCTCGGCGAAGACCTGGCCCTTGAGCCGGGCGACGAAATCGTCCGGCCCGGCGGCATGACGCCGTACCGGGCGGGGATGCAGCACCTCGACCGCGTCGATGGTGCGGCCGGTGGTGAACTCCGCCAGCCCCCGGCGGACGACCTCTACCTCAGGAAGCTCGGGCACCTAGGGCTGCTGCGAGGGGTCCGTGCTGTCGGGATGCGCCGCGCGCAGGGCCTTCCAGGCGGTCTCGGCGGCCTGCTGCTCGGCTTCCTTCTTGCTCCGGCCGATGCCGTGACCGTACGTGTCGGTGCCGATCCGGACCCGAGCCTCGAACGTCTTGGCATGGTCCGGCCCGGACTCCGCGATTACGTACTCCGGGACGCCGACGCTGAGCTGGGCGACCAGCTCCTGCAGCGACGTCTTCCAGTCCAGGCCGGCGCCGAGCCGCGCCGACGACTCCATCAGGTCGTCGAACAGCCGGTGCACCACCAGGCCCGCGGTCTCGAACCCGCGGTCCAGGTAGACGGCGCCGATCAGCGCCTCGACGCAGTCGGCCAGGATCGACGACTTGTCCCGGCCGCCGGTCGCTTCCTCCCCGCGGCCGAGCCGCAGGTACTTGCCGAGCTTGAGCTCGCGGGCGACACCCGCGAGCGCACGCATGTTGACCACCGCGGCCCGTAGCTTGGCCAGCCGGCCCTCGGACAGGTCCGGGTGGTTCCGGAACAGCGACTCCGTGACGATGACGCCGAGCACGGAGTCCCCGAGGAACTCCAGCCGCTCGTTCGTCGGCAACCCGCCGTTCTCGTACGCGTACGAGCGGTGGGTGAAGGCGTGCTCCAGCAATTCGTCAGCCAGCGATACGCCGAGCCGCTGGTTCAGCTCGGCGTAGAGCCCCGTTTCGTTGGCAGAGTTCACTGGGTTGGTGCCGTTTAGCTCTCGACGACCTGGCGACGCTCGCCCTTGGCGCCGTACTGGCCGCAGTTGGGGCAAACGGTGTGCTGCAGGTGCTTCGCGCGGCAGGCGGGGTTCACGCAGGTCACCAGCGACGGGGCAGTGGTCTTCCACTGGGCCCGGCGGCTACGGGTGTTGCTGCGCGACATCTTCCGCTTCGGAACGGCCACGGTTATGACTCCTCGGTTCGGCCGGGGGCTGGTGGACCCGGCCGGCTAGCTGACGTTGGTGTTCAGTTGTGCTGCGGTGGTTCGTCGGTCTGGAGCAGACCGCCGAGGGCGGCCCAGCGCGGGTCGACACCGTCCTCGTGCTGATGGCCGGGCTCGTCCGCCAGGCGTGCCCCGCAGTCGGGGCACAGACCCGGACAGTCGTCCGTACACAGCGGCTGGAACGGTAGTGCGAGCACCACCTGGTCCCTCAGCACCGGCTCGAGGTCGATCAGATCGCCCTCCATCCGGCTGGCCTCGTCCGGCTCGGCTTCGCTCTCCGGGTAGACGTACAGCTCCTGGACGTCAGCGAGGAACTCGTCCTCGATATCGACCAGGCACCGCGCGCACTCCCCGACCAGACGGCCACGGGCCGTACCGGTGACGAGCACCCCTTCGACCACCGATTCCAGCCGTAGATCGAACTGGATCGGATCGCCTTCGGGGACGCCGATCACGTCGATTCCGAGATCTGCCGGCGCCGGCGCCGTGAAAGTGACTTCGCGTTGGGACCCGGCGCGGCGTGTCAGCTCGTGCGTATCGATCACGAGTGGGGACCGCGGGTCCAAGACGCTCAGAGCGAACCTTTCAGGCGTGGGCAGGCAAGAACTCGGTCTCGTCGAGACCGGTGCTCTACATTACCAACTCCGCGGCGCTGCGCCCAATTCGGGGTCAGCTAGAGCTTGTCCAGTAACCGGGAGTGAACGGCCGGTGTCACGAACGTGCTCACGTCGCCGCCGAGCCGGGCGATCTCCTTGACCCAGCTGGAGGAGATGAAACTGTTCTCCGGAGCGGTCGGGAAGAAGAGGGTGTCGACCCCGGTCATCCGCCGGTTCAGCTGCGCCATCTGCAGCTCGTAATCGTAGTCGGCGGCCGAGCGCAGCCCCTTCACGATCACGCCGGCGCCCTCGGCCCGGCAGTAGTCGACCAGCAGCCCGTCGAAGGTGCCGATCCGCACGTTCGGGAACGGCGCGATCAGCTCGGTGAGCATCTCGATCCGCTCCTGCGGCTCGAACAGCCGGTTCTTCGACTGGTTCACCCCGGTCGCGACGATCAGCTCGTCGAAGGCGGCGGCCGCCCGGGTGACGATGTCGAGGTGCCCGACCGTGGGCGGGTCGAAGGTCCCGGGAAAGACCGCCTTAGCCATGCCGGTGACCGTACCAAAGCCGCGCCTCGCCGTACTTGCGATCTCGCAGCGCGGCGAACCCCTCCGGCCACTCCCATGGCTCCCGCTTCCCCCGCTCGACGACCACCACCGCGTCGTCGGCCAACCATCCGCGCGCGGCCAGGTCGGTCAGCACGTCCTGCAGCTCGGTGGTCTCCAGCTTGTACGGCGGGTCCGCGAACACCAGGTCGAACTCGGCCGGAACCTCACCCGCAGTGATCTTCTCGACCGGGCGTGTCACGAGCTTCGCACCGGGCAGCCCGACGACCTTGATGTTGGCCGCGATCACGTCGGCGGCCCGCCGGTCCGACTCGACCAGCATCACGTTCGTCGCACCACGGGACAGCGCTTCGAGCCCGATCGCGCCCGATCCTGCGTACAGGTCGAGCACGGCCAGTCCGACGAAGCTGCCGAACTCCGACTCCAGCGACGAGAACAGCGCCTCCCGCACCCGATCCGCGGTCGGCCTCGTCCCACTCCCCGCCGGTACGGCGATCCGCCGCCCGCCGGCCGCTCCCCCGACGATCCGCGTCACGTCTTCTCCAGGTACTCGGTGGTCTCCGACTCGAGGGCGCTGCGTACGACCGACCGAAGCACTGGGTACTCGGCCAGCTCCGCGTCCACCGAGACGATCGAGTTCGCCACATGCCGTGCGGCGAGGATGATGTCCTCGTCGCGGAGCACGCTGAGCAGCTTCAGGCTGGTCCGGCGGCCGGACTGGGCCACGCCGAGGACGTCGCCCTCGCGCCGGGTCTCCAGGTCGATCCGGGACAGCTCGAAGCCGTCGGTCGTGGACGCGACGGCGTCCAGTCGCCCGTACGACTTGGACCCCGGCCACAGATCCGTAACCAGCAGGCACAAGCCGGGCACCTTGCCTCGCCCGACCCGCCCGCGGAGCTGGTGCAGCTGGGAGATGCCGAACCGGTCGGCGTCCATGATCACCATCGTCGAGGCGTTCGGTACGTCGACACCGACCTCGATCACGGTGGTCGCGATCAGTACGTCGATATCGCCGGCCGCGAACCGCGACATCACCGCGTCCTTCTCCTCGGCCGGCAGCCGCCCGTGCAGGATCTCGACGCGCAGGTCGTACAGGATCTCGCCCAGCGCCTCGGCGACCTGCATGACCGAGATCGGCGGCCGCGCCTGCTTCTTCCCGCCTTCATCGGTCTCGAGGAGCTCGCCTTCCTCGTCGCCGGCGTTCTTGACCTCGTCCCCGATCCGCGGGCACACGACGTACACCTGATGCCCCTTGCCGACCTCCTCGCGGACCCGGGTCCAGGCTCGCTGCAGCCACTCGGGCTTCTCTTTGGCAGGGACGACCGACGACTGGATCGGCGACCGCCCCGCCGGGAGCTGGGTCAGCGTGGAGACCGCGACGTCGCCGAACACCGTCATCGCCACGGTCCGCGGGATCGGCGTCGCGGTCATCACCAGCACGTGCGGGGTGTTGTCGCCGGACTTCGCGCTCAGCGCGGCCCGCTGCTCGACGCCGAACCGGTGCTGCTCGTCAACCACGACCAGCCCGAGATCCGCGAACTGCACCTTGTCCTCGAGCAGCGCATGCGTCCCGACCACGATCCCGGCGGCACCGCTGGCCGCATCGAGCATCGCCGTACGGCGTCCTGCCGCGTTCAGCGAACCGGTCAGCAGACCGATCTTGGTCGCGTGCTCCGCGCCGCCGAGCATCCCCTGCTCGGCCAGATCGCCGAGCATCTTCGTCAGCGTCTTGTGGTGCTGGACGGCCAGCACCTCGGTCGGGGCGAGCAGCGCCGCCTGGCCGCCGTTGTCGACGACGGACAGCATCGCCCGCATCGCGACCACGGTCTTGCCTGAGCCGACCTCGCCCTGCAGCAGCCGGTGCATCGGGTGCGGTCGAGCCAGGTCGGCGAAGATCTCCTCCCCCACCTCGGCCTGTCCCTCGGTCAGCTCGAACGGCAGTCGCTGGTCGAATTCGTCGAGCAGACCACCCTCGACGCGCGGCCGCGCTACGGCGTTCAGCGCGTCCGTCACCGCCCGCCGCTGGGCAAGAATCGTTTGCATGACCAACGCTTCCTCGAACCGGAACCGCTGCTGCGCGTCGCTGATGTCCTTCTCGGTGTCCGGCAGATGCACCTTCTGCAAGGCTTCCCGCAGACCGAGCAGCCTCTCGTTGCGGAGGATCAGCTCGGGGATCGGGTCGTCGAGCCGCTCGTCCAGGCTGTCCAGCACGATCTTGATCGACCGCTCGATCGTTGCGGTGGGCAACTTCGCGGTGGCCGGGTAGAGCGGTCGGAACGGCCTGGCCCGGCGTTCGATCTCGGCCTCGGTCAGGTCTTCCTCGTCGAGGATCTCGGTGCCGGGGCTCTTCAGCTGCATGGTCTCGCGGAACATCGTCACCTCGCCCCAGAACAGGGCGGCGGTGCCGGGCGTCAGCTTGGTGGCCAGCCAGGGCTGGTTGAAGAACGCCAACTCCAGGTCGCGCCGACCGTCGGTGACGACGACCTTGGTCAGCGTCTTCCGACGGGTCCACCGCTGGACGTCGGCGAGCGGGATCTCGGCCTTGGTGTCGAGGGACCGCACGGTGACCTTCTTGACCCGGCCGTTGACGGTGGCCTGGTCGCCGACCTCGAGCTCGTCGAACGGCGTCAGCTCGCCCTTCTTCAGGTACCGCCGCGGGTAGTGCCGCAGCAGCTCGCCGACGGTCTCGATCTCGAGCACGTCGGCGAAGGTCTTGGCCGTCTTCGCGCCGAGGAAGTCGCGAAGCTTGCGGTCGATGTCGGTCTTCATTCCACCCCGATCAGCAGCGGGTACCTGTCCTGCCCTCCGTCGTACACCACGACGTCGACATCTTTGCGTTGCCGGCGGACGTGCCGCTCGACCGCCTCGGCCAGCGCCGGGTCCGCGTCCCGGCCGGTGACGATCGTCAGCAGCTCGCCTCCGCCGCCGAGCAGCCGGTCGACGACCCCGACCGCGGCCGTCTCCAGGTCGTCCGTGATCAGCGCGAAGTCTCCGTCGACCACGCCGAGCGCGTCGCCGATCCGGCAGCGGCCGGCCATCGTCCAGGCGTCCTTGATCGCGATCGTCACCGCGCCGTGCCGGGTCTGCCCGGCGGCCGCGGACAGGTGTACGACGTCGTCGTCGAAGCTGCGCTCCGGGTCGTGGACGGCGATCGCGGCCAGGCCCTGGACCTGCGCGCGGGTCGGGATCACCGCGACCCGGATGCCGTCCTGGCGAGCGGCGGTGGCGGCGGCCTCGGCGACTGCGATCGAGTCCTGGTCGTTGGGCAGGATGACGATCTCGGGCGCCTGGGATTGTTCGATCGCTTGCAGCAGTTCGCCGGTCGAGCATCGCCGGCCGGGTCCGCCGCGGATGACCCGGGCGCCGGCCTCGGCGTACAGGTCGGCCAGCCCGTCACCGGCGACGACGGCGATCACCGCGCGGCCTGGTGCCGGTTCGTGGTGGTGGGTCTGGTCGGCGAAGTGGGTGACGCGGATGCGGTGTGGGCGACCGATGTCGATGCCGTGTTCGATCGCGGCGCCGACGTCGTCGGTGTGGACGTGGACGTTCCAGAGGCCGTCGCCGCCGACCACGACGACCGAGTCGCCGAGCGCGGCCAGGCTCTGCCGGAAGTCGCCCACCTTGTCGTCGGGCGCGTCGAGCAGGTACATCACCTCGTACGCCGGTCCGTCCTCGCTCTCGGCGCTCTCGCCCTGCGGTTCGACCCTGGCCGGTACGTCGACCCGCACGTGACGGCCGGTCAGTACCGACTCCATCGCGCCCAGGATCACGACGAGGCCGGCTCCCCCGGCGTCGACCACGCCGGCACGGCGCAGTACGTCGAGCTGCTCAGTGGTCTTGGTGAGGGCCTGCCGGGCGGACGCGACGGCGGCCAGGCAGACGTCGGCGAGGGTCTTGCCGTCGTTCGCGGCGGTCATCGCGCCGGTCGCGGCCGCGCGGGCGACGGTCAGCATGGTGCCTTCGACGGGCTGGGCGACCGCGCCGTACGCGGCGTCGGCGGCGTACTTGAGCGCGTCCGCGAAGGCGGCCGGCTCGCTCATCCGGGGGTCGGCGAGTACGCCGTTCTCGCGGTTGCGGGGCAGGTTCTCGTCGAGGCGGAGGCCGCAGGCGCGGATCAGCTGGGAGGTGATGACGCCGGAGTTGCCGCGGGCGCCGAGCAGGGCGCCGCGGCCGAAGGCCTGGATGGCCTCGGTGAAGGTCAGCTCGCCCTTGGGCAGCGCGTCGCAGGCGGCTTCCCAGGTCAGGTAGAGGTTGGTGCCGGTGTCGCCGTCCGGCACCGGGTACACGTTCAGTTCGTCGATCTCGGTCCGGGCGCGGGCCAGCTCCGCCAGCGCGGTCCGGGCCCAGGCTCGCAACACCTCGACGGTCAATTCCTCCACGCCCGGAAGGTTAGTACGGGTCCGTTTACCATGTGCTGTGCCTCGCTCCGTTCTGTTCTCGTTCGCGTCCGACAGTTACCGGTACGCGGTCCGGGAGATCCGCGAGGCGTTCCCGGGCGAGCACCGGTTCGAGCGGCTCGGGGCCGAGGTGGCGCGGCTGGCGGATACCGCAGTACCGGTCGAGGAGTTCGCGGCGGCGTGTGACGAAGGCCGCATCATGTTCGTCCGGCACCTGACCCGGGAGGTCGCGGGCTATCCGCTGGACGACCTGCCGACCGAGTCCGAGCTCGCGACGACGCTCCTCGAGGAGATCTCGGCGAAGTCGGTCGCGGTGCAGACGTGGGTCGACGGCACCGGCGGCTCGTACCACCACCTGATCGTGGACGCGTTAGCGAGCCGCGGGGTGACGAGCACGCGGTCCGGGCAGGACGTCGTCGTGTCCGGAGTCGTGGCCGGGAAGCAGTTGCTGATCGGCGTGAACCGGCTGGCGGACAGCTTGTCGGACTGGCCGGGTGGGCGGATGCGGCTGGCTCGTGGGGACGAGCGGGTGTCGCGGTCGGAGTTCAAGCTGGAGGAGGCGATCGCGACCTTCGGGCTGGAGCTGCCGGCCGGTGGGAAGGCGGTCGATCTGGGTGCTTCGCCGGGTGGCTGGACGCGGATCCTGCGGCAGCACGGGCAGGAGGTGTGGTCGGTTGATCCGGGTTCGCTGGATCCGCGGCTGCGCGGTGATCGGCGGATCCATCATGAGGCGACGACCGCGGGCCGCTTCTTCGCGGCGAACCGGGTCCGCTTCGACGTGGTGGTCAACGACATGCGGATGGACCAGCTGATGAGTGCCCGGATGATGCTGGACGCGGCGGCTCAGTTACGTCGCGGCGGTCTGGCGATCGTGACGTTGAAGGGCGGCGGCAAGAACCCGCTCGACGGCGCGCGGCGCGGGATCGACGTCCTGCGCGAGCGGTACGACGTACTGCATGCGCGGCAACTGCATCACAACCGGAACGAGATCACGGTGGTGGCGCGCAAACACGACTAGGCGCCCGGGAGGTTTCCCGGGCGCCTAGTCGAAAGGCCCTACACGGAGTTAAAGCTGGGGATCAGCCGACGACGCGCTGGACCTTGCCGGCCTTGATGCAGGACGTGCAGACCTTCAGCTTGGTCGGGGTTCCCTTGATGATCGCCCGGACCGGCTGGATGTTGGGGTTGAAACGGCGGGGCGTACGAGCCTTGACCCGCCGGATCATCGCGCCCTTACCCAGACGGGCAACGCTGTTGCCGAACGTCGGCTGCTTGCCGCAGACATCGCACTTCTTAGACATGATTCTCCGTGTTCAGGGTCGTGACACCGACAGACCATGTTACATGGGTGTCAGCGAGCCACCAATTCGGCTCAGACTCGGCTTCAGGACGTGAGGTAGGCCACTTCGTCCTCGGTCAGCGACACCGAAAGTCCCGGTGTCGAGGTGCGGGTTTCGCTGATGTGACGCGGCCCGATCAGCGGAAATACAGGATACGGCTGGTGCAGCAGCCATGCCAAAGCGATGGCGGTCGGCTCGACGCCCTTGGCCTTCGCGAGCTCCCGCGCGCGGTCCAGCCGGCGGAAGTTCTCGTCGGAGTAGAAGCAACGCACGAGCTCGGAGTCCGAGGTGTCTTCCGGCTTGGCGCGTCCGGTGAAGAACCCGCGGGCCTGGCTCGACCACGGGAACAGCGCGACCTGCCGCTCGCGCAGCCAGGCCTGCGACTCGTCGTCGGACACGTGCCGGCAGCCGGCCCACGGTACGTCGTACGCGCGGGCGAGGCTGAGGTGGTTGCTGAGCAGCGTGAACGGCTGCTTGCTGTTCGCCTCGGCGTACGCGTTGGCCGCGTCGAAGCGTTCCAGCGACCAGTTGGAGCCGCCGAACGCCTTGATCCGGCCGGCCTTGAAGTGCTCGTTGAGGACGTCGACGAACTCCGAGACCGGGATCTCTTCGTTGTCGCGGTGCATCAGGTAGAGGTCGACGTGGTCGGTCTGCAGCCGTTCGAGGCTCTCGTTCAGCTGCCGCGTGATCGACTCGGGGTCGCAGTACGGCGTGTGCGCGCCCTTGCCGATGACAACGACCTCGTCGCGGTTGCCGCGGGACTTCATCCACTGCCCGAGCAGACGTTCACCGCGTCCGCCGCCGTAGATGTAGGCCGTGTCGAACGTCGTACCGCCGCGTTCGACGAAGTCGTCGAAGATGACCGCGGCGTGCGGGAGCGTCTGCTGGTTGTCGACGCCCATGACGAGCCGGGACACGTCCTTGTCCAGGCCGGCCACCTTCCCGTACGTCATGGGGGCGTCGTCGCGCCGGGCCAGCGGACGTCCGGTCGCGGTCGGGATCGTCGCGTCGTCCCGCTCGCTCGCGTACTGCTGCCCGATCGCGGCCCGCCACTGGTCCTGGACGGTGAGGTTGCCGAGCGTGTCGGCCCAGCTCATCTCCGGCGCCTCCTGCGCGCCGGCCTGGATCGCCGCCTGCACCGCTTCGGCCTCGGCCGCGTAGATGAGGGCGGGCTCCGCGGAGATGTCCCGCGGCTCCTCCCCCACCTTGTGCAGGGTGACGTGGTTCGGCTTGCCGTCGCCGCCGAACCACGGGTCCTCGACGACGAGGTACCCCTCGCTGCCGTAGATCCGGACCTGGTTCTGGTCGCTGAGCCGTACGCCGGTGCTGACCTGCGCGGTGATGCCGCCGTCGAAGAACAGCGTGGCGACCGTCCATTCGTCGACGCCGGTCTCGCCGACGTGTCCGACCGCGCTGACGGCGGCCGGGTCGGCGAACGGCTGCCCAGCCGCGATGCCCGCGATCAGCCGCGAGTACGAGACCGGGTAGCCGCCGACGTCGAGGATGCCGCCGCCCGCCAGTTCGTCGGCGAAGATCCGGGACTCCGGCCGGAAGCCCGCCGCGAACGCGAAGGTGGCCTGGATCTGGTGGACCTTGCCGATCTCGCCGTCGCGGACGAGCTGGGCGACCAGTTTGGTCTGCGGCAGGCACCGGTACATGAACGCTTCCATCAGGAAGACGTTGTTGCGTACCGCGGCCTCGATCATCGCCTCGGACCAGGCCCGGTTGATCGCGAGCGGTTTCTCGCACAGCACGTGCTTGCCGGCTTCGGCGGTCTTGATCGCCCACTCGACGTGCATCGGGTGCGGGGTGGCGATGTAGACGGCGTCGACGGTGTCGTCGGCGAGCAGGTCGTCGTACGAGCCGTGCCGGTGCGCGATGTCCCACTTGTCGGCGAAGGCGTTGGCCGAGTCGAGGGACCGGCTGCCGACGGCGACGACCTCGTTGGTCTTCGACGTCGGCACCTGGCTGGCGAACCGGGAAGCGATGTTGCCGGTGCCGAGGATGCCCCAGCGGAGCGTTTGGTCAGTCAAAAGGAGTCCCGTTGTGATTGTTGGTTTCAGGTCAGAACTTCATGGCGCCTGCCGCCAGATCGGCGATGAACGAACGCGCGCCGATCAGGAAGACGCCGATCAGGGGGATGACGCTCATCAGGGCACCGGCCATCACCATCGAGTAGTCGGTGCCGTAGATGCCGTTGAGCTGGTCGAGGGCGACCTGCAGGGTGAGGCGGTTCGGGTCGGTCATCACGATCAGCGGCCAGAGGTAGTCGTTCCAGACGTTGATGAACGTGAAGATGCCGAGGAAGGCGAGCCCGGGCCGCAGTACCGGCAGACCGACGGTGAGGTACTGCCGGAAGAAGCCGGCGCCGTCGACCTTGGCGGCCGAGATGAGTTCGTCGGGGATCGCGCCGCGGGCGTACTGGCGCATCCAGAAGATCCCGAACGCGTTCGCGGCGCCGGGGATGATGAGTGCTTTCAGCGAGCCGATCCAGCCGAACTCGGCGAGTGTGACGAACTGCGGGACCAGCGACAGCTGGGTCGGGATCATGAAGGTCGCGAGCAGGATCGCGAACAGGACGTTTCGGCCGGGGAAGTCGTACTTCGCGAACGCGAACGCGGCGAGCGAGTCGAAGAACAGCACCAGCACGGTCACTCCGAGCGAGGCGATCAGGGTGAGCAGCATCGACCCGAAGAAGTCGATGTTGTCGAGCACCTTGCCCATGTTCTCGAACAGGTGGGATCCGATCCACAGCCGGGGCGGGTAGGTGAAGATGTCCGGCGTCGTGTTGGACGCCATCACCACCATCCAGTAGAAGGGAAAGAGCGAGACCAGGACGCCGAGCATGAGCACGACGTGGCCGACGGCGGTGCGTAGGCGCTCAATGGACATCTGCGGCCTCCCTCTTGGCATTCTGGGCTGCGATCTTGCGTTCCACCCGCCGAGCGGCGCGTCGGGTCAGGCGTTCGTCGTCGTTGCCGCCGATCAGCCGCCAGTTGATGATGCTGAACAGCACGATCAGGATGAACAGCGCCCAGCCGACGGCGGCGCCGTACCCGAACTGGTTGTTGATGAACGCGGACTGGTACAGGTACGAGACGATCGTCAGGCCGGCGTCGCCCGGTCCGCCGATGTTGTTGGTGTCGCCGAACAGCACGCGGGACTCGGTGAAGATCTGCAGTCCGCCGATGGTCGAGGTGACCGCGGTGAACAGGATGACCGGCCGCATCATCGGCACGGTGATCCGCCAGAACGTCTGCCGTGGACTCGCGCCGTCGACCTTGGCGGCTTCGTAGACGTCTGCCGAGATCGCCTGCAGTCCGGCGAGGTAGATGATCGCGTTGTAGCCGACCCAGCGCCAGGTGACGATGGTTGCGATCGCGATCTTGATGCCCCACGGCGAGGTGAGCCATTCGACCTGGCCGACGCCGATGGATTGCAGGAACGCGTTCAGCAGGCCGAAGTTGTTGCTGAAGATCGAGCCGAACACGAGGGTGATCGCGACCACCGAGGTGACGTTCGGGATGAAGTAGGCGATCCGGTAGAAGGTGCGGAGCCGGGTCGCGTTGTGCAGCGCGTTGGCGATGACCAGCGCGAGCAGCAGCATCGGCACGGTGGACAGCACCCAGATGATCAGCGTGTTGCCGATCGTCTTCCAGAACGTGGCGTCGGTGAGCAGGTAGTGGTACTGCTCCAGGCCGACCCACTTCATCTGCCCGATGCCGTCCCAGGAGTGGAACGAGATCCAGATCGAGAACAGCACCGGGAACGCGCCGAAGATCGCGAACAGGATGAAGAACGGCGCGACCGCGGCGTACTGCGGCATCGCCTGCTTGTACTTGTTCGGCGGTTTGTCGGCTGTCGCGGCGGCCGTGGTCACTGCGGCCGGGGCGGCTTTGCTGGTGACTGCCATGTCAGATCGCCCCCGCTCGGGTCAGTTCGCGCTGTACCTGGCGCTGGGCGTCGGCCCAGGCCTGGTCGGGGTCCTTGCCGGCCGCCTCGATGTTGACGAGCTCGGAGCTGATGGGCGTGTCGATGATCGTGTCGTACGGCGAGAAGTACGCGCCCGGGTACTTCTTCGCGGAGTCCGCGAACACGTCGACGATCTGCTGCCCGCCGAAGAACGGGTCGGGCGCGGTCAGCGTCTTGTCCGTGTACGTCGCGGGCGTGGACGGGAACAGCACCGGGTCGAGGAACGCCTGGGCCTGGTTCTTCGACGACTCGAGCCAGCTGATGAACGCGAAAGCCGCCTGGGGGTTCTTGCAGTACTTCGTGATCGCCAGGAAGGACCCGCCCTTGTTGCCGGCGCCACCAGGAGCCGCCGTCACCCGCCAGAGTCCCTTGGTCTTCGGGGCCGCGTTCTTCGGTCCTAGCTGCGCCCACCAGACCGCAGCGTTGTACGCGACGAGCTTGCCGTTGGTGACGACGGCGTTCTTGTCGGTCGAGTTCTGTGCGTTGGCCGACAGCCCTTCCTTCACCACCCGGACGGAGAGGTCGAAGGCCTCCCGGACGTGGTCCTGGTCGCCGATGTACTGGCCGTCCTCCGACATGTAGCGCTTCGACTGCTGCGCCATCCGGTAGCCGTAGATGCCGGTGATGTTGTCGGTGATCGCCGAGCCGGGGACGGACTGCTTGAGCTTCTTGCCGAGCTGGATGTAGGTGTCCCAGTCGGGCGCGAGCTGCGCGACCGCGGCGGGATCGATGTCGATCCCGGCCTTCTGGAAGATGTCGGTCCGGTAGAACAACGCGGTCGGCCCGGTGTCCATCGGGTAGGCCATCATCTTGTCGTCCGGCGTGATCCCGAGCTTCCACTTCCAGGGCAGGAAGTCCTTCTCGAGGTCCTTGGCGCCGAGCTCGTTGAGATCGTGGAACTGGTCGGCGTTCGGGAAGTACGTCGCGACGTCGTCGTTGATCGCGACGATGTCCGGGACGAGGGACTTGCCGGCCAGGGCGGTCAGCACCTTGGTCTTGTAGTTGCTGCCGATCCGGGTCATCGCCAGCTTGATGCCGTCGTACCCCGGGACCGCCTTCTCCGCCTGACCGATCAGACCGTCGTTGACGGAGCCGACCCATGTCCACATGCTGAGCTCGTTCGATCCGCCCAGTGAGCTGCGGGAGCCGCAGCCGGTGAGTCCCGCGGCGGCTGCGGCTGCGGAGCCGCCGACCGCGAGGAAGTGCCTTCTGCTCAACGTCATAGCCTCACCTGGCGCTTTCTGTTGGATTTCGCCGGAAGGTGTCCAGATATGTTTACGTAGCCATTAGGTAAGCGCATACCGACTGAACCGGTCAAGGTGCCGGTGACAAGATTGGGCTCATGATGATGCGTGCCGTCACCGCCGTCCTCTTCGATGCCGATGGCGTCGTCCAGCGCCCGACCTCCGATTGGTGGGGGCGGCTGTCGTCGCTCGTTCCTGCGGATGGGGAGGCGTTCGTGGCGGATCTGATGGCGGCGGAGAAGCCGTGCCTGGTCGGCAAGGTCGACTTCCGGGACGCGCTGGCCGACGTACTGCGGCGGTGGAACTCGACCGCGTCCGTGGACGAGGCGCTGGAGCCGTGGAGCTGGTTCGCGGCTGAGCCTGGGGTTGTGTCGTTGATCTCTTCTCTGCGGGCTGCTGGGGTGGGGTGCCATCTGGCGACCAACCAGCAGGCGTACCGACGGGCTCTCATGCAGGACGAGCGGGGGTACGGCGCTTGGTTCGACCAGACGTTCTACTCGTGCGACCTGGGGCTGGCGAAGCCGGATCCGGCGTACTTCCGGGCGATTCTCGGGGCGCTGGACCTGCCTGCTTCGTCGGTCCTGTTTGTGGACGACAACGTCGCCAATGTGGAGGCTGCTTTGGGGGTTGGGTTGCGGGCGGAGCTGTACGACCTGTCGGCCGGGGTGCCGGCGTTGGCGGAGCTGCTTCGCCGTTATGAACTGCCCGTTCCGGCCTGAGGTCTTGTGATGGAGTGACGGCTGTGGCATCGTCGCCGTCCAGTTGACAACGAAGGACATCCACCAGCCGCTCCCTGGAGGCCTCCTATGTCCGATCGCTTCGCGCTCTCCCGTCGACGACTGCTCGGCCTGACCGCGGGGGTGGGTCTTGGTGCCGCTGTCTCGCCGTCCCTCGCCTTCGGGTCTTCGCCGTCCTCCGCGTATCCCAAGGGGCAGCGACCTCGGGTCCTGAACGTGTTGACCGAGGACTCCCTCTCCCCCGCCGAGCGCACACTCGCGACAACCCTCCAGGGCCTGATGACCCGCCGCGGCGGCGAGTCCCTCTACCTGAACCTGCCGACCTTGGGCTACCAGCACTGGCTCGACGGCCTCATCTCGCAGTACGGCATCCGCGTCCGAACCGAAGACCTGTGGAAAACCGTCGGCCGCTCCGGCATACGCGGATATGTTCTCTTCCGTACGGGCACTCCGTCGGTCAACGTCGCGACCACGCTCGCCGGCGTGACGGGTGCTGTAGCCATCGAGGAAAGCTTGGAGGCACTCGCGATCCAGCACGGATTGCGCAAAGTCCTGGACGTGCGGGACAAGGACGACCGCTGGGTGTTCGAGACGTACTGGCCCCGCCTACGACACGACGTCGTGGTCGAGCAGCGCGCCGACTTCCCGGAGCGGCTCCGGGACTACGTCACGATGGCTGGGACGCTCGCCTTCTTCGACGGCAACTCGGACTTCCGCGCCCAGGTAGTCAGCGCCCTGACCGACGACGGCACAGTCATCGGCTGGGGCGACGCCTCGAACGGCGAAGACGCATTCATCGGGGTCAACTCGAGCACGGGCGTAAAAGCCCTGCCCGCCGACCACGCACGCAACCTGTCAGTGCTGTCAGGAATCCGAGAAGACCACCTGACCCAACGAGGCCGCGCGTTCGACCCCGCCCTACGCCCAGCGCCGTCCACCGCTCAACCGACGAACGGACCACAGAGCGGAGGGGGTGGGGGGAGGGCCCTCGAACCAGCACCGGACCCCAACGCCCACTACGTCAGCTTCCTCATCACCGACGGCGACAACATCCAATGGGCGCTCGGCGACTTCCCGACCGACCCACGCTGGTTCGGCAGCCCGCGCCGCGGTGAGGTCGACCTCGGCTGGGGCATCTCCCCCTCCCTGATCGACCTGGCCCCGTCCGTAATGCGCTGGTTCTACGAGCAATCCGAGACAGACCGCTGGGTCGTCGGCCCGTCCGGCGCCGGCTACATGTACCCAAGCCGCTACCCCACCGCCGCCCTCGAGAAGCACACCGCGTCACTTGCCAACGCGATGGGCCGAGCTGACCTCTCCGTTGCCCAGATCATCGACTTCAACGCCTTCGAGAACACCCGCCTCTGGTCGTCATACCTCAAGCGCCGCGAGATCGACGGCCTGATCTACCTCGAGTACTCCCGGTACGACGGCCTCAAGGGCAAGGTCGTCTGGTCGGAAGGCAAGCCGGTGATCTCAGCCCGCACCATGCTGTGGGACGGGCTCGACGGCGCCGACGAGGCATCCGTCACCGCCGAACTCAACGCCGCCACCCGCAACCCGCACTCCACCGCCGGCTACTCGATCGTCGTCTGGCACGCCTGGAGCAAATCCGTCGACAACGTACTGTCCGTCGTCAGCAACCTCGCCCCACACGTCAAAGTCATCCCGCCCGACACCCTGGTCCGCATGGTCGGCAAGTACGCCAAGCCCTAGCCGTCAACACATCATTGCCCACAGCAACGAGAGCGATGTTATCCACAGATTGAAATCTGTGGATAACCGGAATCCCTTGAAATAAAGGGCTTCCGAGTTTGAGAACTGTCGGTGGCCGTGTCTAAAGTCATCGGCATGGAACTGTTGGGTGAGCGACCGGCCTGGTCGATGAGCGGCGCAGACGTGTTGTCGACTCTCGACCAGGTGGACTCTGCCCTCGCCCGCATCGAAACGTACCGTCTGCAACTCATCGCCAGGATCGACGTTCTCGAACACGCGCAGGAGCTCGGCGCCCACAACACCGCCCAACTGCTCGAGTTCCGCTACCGCCTGGACCGCTCCCGCGCCCTCCGCGACGTACGCCTCGCCCGCTCCCTAGCCAAGTACGACGCCATGTCGGCCGCCCTCCCCGATCCCCACTCGGACCCCACGGACGCTGATGCCGACGAAGCAACCGAGGTCGTACTGCGTCCCGCGCAGGCGGAGGCAATCGTCTCAGCGCTCGACCAGGTGCCGTCAAAGGTTCCCGCCGAAGACGTCGCCGTCGCTGAGCGCGAACTCATCGGCCTGGCCCACCACTTGTCCCCCTTCGAACTGCGCAGAGCCGGCCAGCGCATCCGAGACGTACTCGACACCGATGGTCCCGAACCCGAAGAACACAAGGCCTACGCCCGCGAAACGCTCACCCTGACCAATGCCGACCGAGGCGTGAAGTTCCGCGGCTACCTGGCCAACGAGAACGCAGAACTCTTCCGCTCCCTCATCCACGCCGGCGCCCGCCCCCACAAGACCCTCGACGGCGACCCAGACCCCCGCTCCCGCGAAAAGCGCCAGGCCGACGCCCTAACCACGACCCTCACCATCGCCGCCACAGCCCTGGACGCGGGCACCCCCACCCCACGCACCCCTCGCCCCACGGGACCGGGCGGTGGGAGCATCGCGAGCTCAGCGAGCAGCACAAACAGCGCAACCGACGCGGGCGACGCGGAGAACTCGGCCCGCGGACCCGAAGCGAGCCGCGCAATCGGTGACCGTGAAGCGATCGCCACGATCGGCACCACCAGCGGCAGCGGCGGCAGCGGCGGCGGCGGCGGCAGCGGCGGCGGCGGCAGCGGCACCAGCGGCAGCGGCAGCACCAGAACCAGCGGCAGCACCAGAACCAGCGGCAGCGGCAGCGCAAGCACCAGCACCAGCACCAGCACCAGCAATGCTCGCGACGCGAGTTCTGCGCACCGCACCAGCCTCGCGAGCGGCGCGTCGGGCGAAGGTGCCGACGGGCGCGTGGCCAGCCCGGAAGGGGCGACTGGTGCTGGCGTCAGTCGGGGGCCGGATGGAGCCGCTGACGTACCGGGTTTCGGAGCGAAGGCGAACATCACCATCACCATCGACCTGCAGGACCTTAAGTCGGCGGCAGCGGATGCGATCGGCGACACCGTGTACGGCGACGGCTTGTCAGCGGCCGCGATCCGGCGTCTCGCCTGTGACGCGAAGGTCATCCCCCTCGTCCTCGGAACGAACTCCGAACCACTGGACGTCGGCCGCTCCGAACGCCTCGTAACCCGCGCAATGCGTCGCGCCCTCAACACCCGCGACCGCGGCTGCGTAGTATGCGGCGCCCCGCCCATCCAGTGCGACGCCCACCACCTCATCTCCTGGATCGACGGCGGCGAGACCAAGATCTCCAACCTCGTACTGCTCTGCCGCCGCCACCACATCGACCTCCACGCAGGCGACTGGACCATCACCATCCTCGACAGCAAAGTCCACGTCGCCCGGCCCACCTGGGCCGACCCTCCACCTCACCCCACAACGATCCCCAAGCCTCCGCATGCCCAGACGCCGTCGCAGGCCGCGCGCCACTCATCCACGCCCAATCACAATCCGTCGACCAACGCCCCACCTCACCACGACGGAGCTGATCAACGCCCGACCCATGTCGCGTCCACCGACGGCGGCGGCCCGACCATGCACGTCCCGCGGGATCACCCGCGCGGACGGCAGGTGACAACCGCGCCCACACCCACGGGGCAGTCTTCGTGCGACGTCACACCAACGCGCCGTGCACCGCACCAAGCATCAACCCACCGGCCGTCGAACGACCGTCAGCCGAGGGACTGCGAACCAGATCACGCGGCGAACGACCGCGACGTTGACGGCTGCGAGGAGGGTGACCGTGGCTCGACCGAGCAGTCTGTGGCGAGGGCTGCGGTTGCTTCGGTGGTTCGGCGCTCTGCGCTGGGGCGTCAGTTGCTTCGCCGAGTGCGGGCACGCGAGGGCAGTTCTGACGACGGCAGTGCGGGCGCGAGCGGTGCGGGCGCGAGCAACGTGCGCGAGAGCGATGTGGAGGAGGCGTCGGGGAGCTCGTTTCGGGAGGCGGCGTACCAGGTGATCTGGGGTGAGGTGAGCACGCCGCAGTCGGATCGCGAGACCGCCACCGGACAGGTCCCGATCGCGACTCCGCGGGCTGAGGCGCCGCTCGAGCCGCGCACCGAGCAGTCCGCGCAGCCGTCAGGCGATCCAGTGCCGATCGGCTCGCCGTCAGGCGAATCGGTGTCTAGCGGCTTCCGGCGTGCATCGTAGATGGTTGCCTACAGCAAATGCATCCGTGGCTCGCCGCCGTGGGGACCGCAAGCTCTCGTTCGACGGACCTCTGCGCCTGCTGTGGTCGGTGCTGCGGGTGCGGGCACATGGTCGGGAGTCCGCCAGCAAGCATGCGTGCGGAGACCCGCCAGCCATCACGCCTTGGAAGAGGCAGTCGGCAACTACGCCCTTGGAACAGCGGGCGCTGCACGACCTGATCGCCGGCACCGTCTGTCGGCAACCAGGCGCGAGGGCATTCCGTCTGCGACCGCACGAGGCCAGTCCGTCTGGGACCGCACGAGGCCAGTCCGTCTGGGACCGCACGAGGCCAGTCCGTCTGCGGCCACGCGTGGGTGAGTCCGTCGGCGGGCTTGTCGACGGGCGCACGTCGGCGCAGTAGACGTCCGCGGCCGATCGGGCGGCCACGCTCCTCAGCGAGATGACCGAGGAGCCCGACGGGGACCGGTTGTCAGGTGCGGGGGACTTTGAGTTTGTCCCAGGTTTGTTGGCCAGGGATTCCGTCGGCGTCGCTGCCGGGTTGGGAGACTGAGCCGTGGAAGCCTAGTTTTTGTTGCCAGGCTGAGTAGGACTTGAGGTCGCCGGTGCCCCAGGTGTCCTTGTTTGTTTGGGTTTCGTACTTGTTGCAGCCGACCGCGACCAGGCGTGCGTGCATCGCGGCGATGATGGGGCTCTTGCGGCCCATCACGAAGAAGGACTTGCCCGGGAACGTGACGAAGCCGGTGCGTGGTTCGGTGGAGTGCACGTACGACGGGCGGCCGTACCCGGCGATCACGTCCGACTTGCGGGTGTGGCGGTCGCATTTGTCGTCGAAGTTGCCTTCGATCGTGTAGATGTTCGCGCCGCTGACACCGGTGACGATGCCGACGTGGTCGATCTTCGACTTGACGTCGGTGCCACCCCAGTCGAAGAAGACGATGTCACCGCGCTGGATGCCGGCGACGTCCTTGTGCCATTGGCTGTGGTTCTTGAACGCGTGGGCGTGTGCGGTCGTCAGGGCGTAGTACCCGCCGTACGTCACCGCGTTCTGGTTGCCCGAATGCCAGGCCCAGTACGTGATCGAGGCATCGCACCACGGGAAGTTGCCGCTGAAGGCCGAGCCGTTCTGGTCGCGGTACCACTCCTGGATCTTGTTCGGCTCGGTGAGGCCGAGGTCGAGTTCGGCCTGATGGACCATGTCCTCGATGCCGCTCATGAGCCGGTGCTCCCGCTGTACTCCGGCTCGCCAGCGGGCGGGCGTCCGTACCCGCCGCGTTCGGGTGGGCCGAACTCCTCTTCCAGCAGTTCGGATTCGTTGTCGAGCCGGTGATCGAAGCTCGGCTCGGTGAGCAGTCGGGCCTGCTCTTCCTGGGACATCTCGTCCGGGTCGTCCTCATACGGTCCGTCGGACCGCACGTCATCCATGGTCACAGCTCCCCCTCAAGACGTACCGAAGCCCCCAGCCTTGATCTGCTCATCATGCTCCGGCCCATGGGGTTCGTCCACGGGCCGGAGCATGCTCAAACGCTTTATCGACAAGCGGGGTTAGAGCTCCCGGAAGTACACCGCGACCGGAAGTTTCACGCAGCCGAGACTCTCGTAGAACGCACGGGCGGGCGCGTGGAAATCGTCGCCACCCGTGCCGATCTCGACGTACTCCGCTTGTTCGGCGCGCATCGCCTCGAACGCGTGCTGGCACAGCGCGGTCCCGGCATTCGACCGCCGGTACGCCGCCGAGACCGCCAGCAACTCGACCGTGCCTTTCGAACGAGCCGGGTCGACGTTCCAGGCGACGTACCCGAGCAAGACGCCATCCGATTCGGCGATCGCGACGTACTTGTGCTGCGCCGGGTCATGCAGCCCGGCGACCTCGCGGTGGTAATCACCCCGCCAGTCACCGTGCTGGTGGGTGAAGATGGTCTCGCCGACCAGCGGGCGGAACGAGTCTTCGAAGAACGGCCCGAAGGTGTCGATGGTCAGGTCGATGAGCCGGGCCAGGTCAGCGTCGACGTACGAACGAATCTGCATGGAGTGTGCCTCTCACAGCGAAGGTGGAATCCGGGCAGGCGTCACCGGCCCGCCGCGCGTGCGGCAGCGGCGGGCCGGTGTCAGCGCCGGATGCGCCCGGCGGCGAAGCACTCCATGCAGAGGATCTTACCGACCGACGCTGACCGGGACGGTGAAGATCTGGCCGGTGCGCGGTCCGTTCTTCAGGCGGTCGAGGTTGTCGGTGATGCTGTCGTCCGTGTGCCACTCCGAAGTCAGGATGCAGAGGGTCGGGCCATTGAAGTCGGCCAGGGTCAGCGCGAACGGCGCGCGGTTCTCGGGGAGGTCGATGTGCTGCAGGATCTCGCCGCCGTCGGTGACTCGTACGACGGCGTTGCCGCCGGTCTGTACCCAGATCGCGCCCTCGGCGTCGAGACAGATGCCGTCGGGGCCGAGGTTCTCCGCGAACACGCGGCGGTTGGACAACCCGCCGTCCGGCTCGACACCGAACGCGGACAGACGGCCGGCGAACGACTCCGAGATGACCAGCGTTCGGCCGTCGTGCGTGAGCACCATCCCGTTCGGGAACTGGATCTCGTCCGCGACCTGGCGGACCTGCCCGTCCGGCGTCACCAGCTTGATGTAGCCGGGTTTCGGCGCCTCGCCGCCGGCGAAGTTGAAGTCTGCGCCGTTGAGATAGATGTTGTCGTGCGCATCCAGGACCAGCTCGTTGGCCTTCTGCTCGGCGAGGACCGTGACCGATCCGTCGGGCTCGTACCGCCGGAGCTTCTCGCCGGTGGTCAGCATCCGGCCGTCGGCCAGCCAGTCGATCGACCAGCCCATGAGCTGCTCGACCGGCACCGGGAAGTACTCCGTCTTGCCGTCGGCATCGACGGCGACCACCTGCTGCTCGATCCAGTTGCAGAACCAGAGCCGCCCGTCGTGCCAGCGGCCCGACTCGGGCATCGCCAGGTTGTCCAGGAAAATCGTCGGTTCGGACATCACGTCACCTCATTCGATCGGGTCGTTTCACCCCCTACACGAACGAGGTCCGGCCGGATCGACGGCTGAGCAGAAAAAGTACGGCGATCAGCGGCAGCGTTACCAAGTACGCCGTACGCAGATCGACGGCTCGTGCCAGTACGGCGAGTACCGCCGGCGCGAGCAGGATCGCCGTACCGGACGCCAGCGCGCCGACCGCGGACAGGCGGGCTGAGCTGAGGCCGGGCGTCGCGACCAGGGATGCGAGCGTGACCGGATAGAGCGGCGCGACGCCGAGACCGGCCACCACCAGGCCGACGGCGACGATGACCGGGGTATCGAACAGGCTGACCATCAAGGTGCCGCAGGCCGCGAGCGCACCGGAGGGCAGTACGGGCGACCAGTTGCGCCAGCGGAGCGGGCCGATCGCCCGGCCGACCGCCATCCCGATCGGGAACGCACTCCCGAGCGAGGCAGCCGTTGCCGTCGGCAAACCGGTGGCCACCAACCGCGCCACCGCCCAGACCACGAAGCAGAACTCGACCGAAACCGAGAGCACGACGCGCAACCACCCGATGCCGACATCGACAACTACCTGACGCCCCACCCGTCCGCGCCACTTCCGCCCCAACCCCACCGCCGGAGCCGAATCAATCAACACTGCCACGGGCTCATCGACGCGCCCACCCACCTGTCGGAACGTCGGTCGTCGGTCGTCGGTCGGTGTGACCGGGGCGATCGGGTTCGTGCGGCGAGTGAGAACGGCGAGGAGCAGCAAAGGTGGCGCAGCGGCGAGCATCGCTAGGCGGCCACTAGGGCCCAGTCCGTCGATGGCGCCGATCGTGAGTGGTGCGAGGATGCCTGCCCCGCTGGCGACCGCGTTGACGCGGCTCAGTCGCACTGCGGCTGTTGGTCCGTTGAGCATGAGCGGTGCGACCAGTGTGAGCATCGCCCCACCCAGTCCGACGCACAGCGCACCTGCGATAACGACGGTGTACGCCGGTGCGAGGGCGAGCAGCCCCGCGCCGAACGCGCAGACAACAGAGCCGAACCCCATGGCCGTCGGGATCGACCACGAGCGCAGCAACCGCGGGCCGATCACCGCGACAACGAGCAGACCGACCGCAAAGCCCGACGACAACAGCGCGAGCCGGCCCGGTGGTTCGTCGAGGTCGCGGGCGAGGATGGCGACGCACGCGCCGAGGCCGGCCAGGACGAAGCCCATCGCCGACAGGGCGATGCCGATCCGGATCTCGTCGCCGCGAGCCCCGGAGTCAACCCGCGCCTCCGCGGCCGCGGTCATTGCGAGCCTTTGAACAGCCCGCCGAGCTGGTGGAGGTCAGCCAACTCGATGTCGGCGGCAATGCCCTTCAGCCCAGCGGTCAACGCACCAGAAGCCCGGCCCGCAGTCAGGCCGACCACGGTGTCCTCGACGACCAAGCACTGCACAGCCGGTACGCCGAGCAGCTCCGCCGCCCGCAGGTACCCCTCGGGATCCGGCTTGCCGCGTTTGACGTCGTCGAGCGTCACAAGGATCGACGGCGAGATCCCGACCGCGTCCAGCCGGACCTTCGCCAGCCGGGTCGAGGCGCTCGTGTAGACCGCCCACGGCAGACTCATCTCATCCAGCAGCGCAGTCAGCTCGAGGGCGCCCGGCGTGGCCACGACATCGGACACGTCGTCGCACTCGATGTCCAGCACCCGCGCGACCGCAGCCGCGCGTTCGGCGGGCGAGAGGTCGGGCCGCATCCGCGTGATGGTCGCCTCGGCCGGGTTCCCGTGCGCGATCGCGAGCACGTCGGCGGCAGGTACGCCGTACTCCGTCGCCCAGCGGCTCCAGCTCCGGTCGACGACCGCGTCGGAATCGACCAGGGTGCCGTCCATGTCGAACAGGACTGCGCGAATGTCCCGGATCTCCATGACACCTCCCATTAAACTCGTCCCACGAGCATAAACTGCTCCGGGGACAGAACGAAAGGCAGCTATGAATCCTGTGCGCCGGGGACAGTGGCAGACGGCTTCGGACGTCTTGACCCAACTGACTCGCCAGCCGGGGATCACCCGCGCCGCGGTGGCGCGGACGCTGCGATTGAGTACGGGTTCGGCGACCGAGGTGACGGCTCGGCTACGCGACGTACGCCTCGTGACCGAAGTACCAGCGCCCAGTCAGGGGCGTGGTCGGCCGACCACCTTGCTGCGGGCGCATCCGGAAGGGCCTGTGGTGCTGGCGCTCGACCTGCGGCAGAGCAGTTGGCGGAGTGCGGTCGTGACGCTCGACGGCTCGCTGCAGGACCCGCAGTACCGGCGCCACCGGAGCAGGCGGCCGCAGGTCGTGCTGAACAACCTGCGGCGCCAGGTGGAGCAGGCACGGCAGCAGTACGGCGACAGGCTGCGGATGGTGAGCCTCGCCGTACCAGGAACCATCCGGGACAACCACCTGATGCAGGCGCCGACGCTCGAGTGGGCCGAGCTGGATCTGGAGACCATCACCGAAGGCACTGGGCTGCCGCTGCTGGCCGGCAACGACGCCACGCTGAGTGGGGTGGCTGAGGCGCGTACGGGCGCTGCGGCGGGGGCGGGTACGGCGCTGCACCTCATCATCGAGGTGGGCATCGGTGGGACGCTGCTGATCGACGGCGTGCCGGCGCAGGGGGCGTCGGGGGCAGGTGGCGAGTACGGGCACATGCCGTTCGGCGACCGCTCCCGGTCCTGTCCGTGTGGCGCTCGTGGGTGCTGGGACCTGGAGATCGACGGGCGTGCGCTGGCGCGACACCTGAAGCAGGGGCGGCCGGACGATCCGTACGCCTACACCGAGGAGGTGCTGCGGCGTACGGACCGGAATGCGCGCGCTGCGGTGACCAAAGTGGTGGCAGCGCTGGGCAGCGGCATCGCCGGTCTGGTCAACGCGCATGACCCGGATGTGATCACCATCGGCGGGCTCGCGATCCCGCTGCGGGCGGCTGCGGAGCGCAGCTTCAAAGAGGCGTACGAGGGTGGGTTGATGACGTTCCACCGCGGGACTCCACCGCCGGTGCTGCCTGCGATGCTGTCCGACGGTCCACTCCGAGGCGCGGCTGCGCTGGCCCTCGACCAGCTCACGACTGAGCCCGCGATCGCCGCGTGGGTGGCGCAGCGTTAGTCGATCGCTTCTACAACCTCATCGGTCGCTTCAACCTCTTCGACCTTCGGCTTGGGGACGATCGGCGGCTCCACCTTCGCCAGGATCTCGACGATGTCGTGCCGGTGGTGCTGGATCTCGTGCGCGGTGTGGCGGATGATCCAGCCCAGCGTGCGCGGCGCCCGCACCGGGTAGTTGTACAGCCCCAGCTTCCCCAGCTCCTGCGGCCGCAGTACTCGCGCCGCCGCACCGAAGTCCTTGGCGTTCCGCACCAGCGCGGCCGCTACCTCCATCGGGTCCTGTTTCTCGTACTTCTCCTGCTTCACCCGACCGGTCCGGTCCATCGGCGCGTACACCGGCCGGTCCTCCGCCAGGCACTGCGCGATCCGCAGCCGCTGCACCTCGAGTACGTCGCGCACGTGGCACGCGTACTCGATCGCCGACCACACGTCCGGCTCCGGGCGCAGGCGCACCACGTTCGCGTCCGGGCCGGCCGCGGCCTTGGTCAGCGCCATGCTGCAGTCCGCCGACTGCCGGATCAGCAGGGTCACAGTGCCCTGCAGGTCACCGGTGTCGTAGTTGAAGCCGCACTGCTCGCAGTACCCGTCGACCGGGGGCTGCTGCTTGGTCAACTGCTTCTCCCTCGAAATCTCCACGCATGATCGACCGGTCCGATGCCATCACCGAGCGCGAACCCGGCTGCGATCGCTCCGGTCACGTACTCCTTCGCGGCGCCGACCGCACCCGGTACGTCGTACCCACCTGCCAGGTACGACGCTATGGTGCTCGCCAGCGTGCATCCGGTGCCGTGCGTGTGCCTGTTGTCGGCGCGGACCGCACTGTACGAGCGCCGTACGCCTGGACCATGCAGCACGTCCACTGCCGCCGTACCGACGTCGTGGCCGCCCTTCACCAGTACCCACTGCGCACCGGCGTCCAGGAGCAGCTTTGCCGCGAGCTCTCGGTCCTCGATGGTCTCCAGCTCGATACCGGCGACCGGTCCGAGCTCAGTGAGGTTCGGAGTGAGCACAGTAGCCAGCGGGACGATCTCGGTGCGTACGGCGGCCATCGCGTCAGCGGCGAGTAGCGCGTCTCCGTGCTTGGACACCGATACCGGGTCGACCACGATCGGCACGTCGTCCGGCAGCGTGCGCAGCAGCGAGGCGACGACCCGGACCATCGGTTCGGAGGCGAGCATGCCGGTCTTGACCGCGTCTACGCCGATGTCGTCGACCACGCTGTGGAACTGGGCGCGCACCTGCTCCTCCGGCAGCTCCCAGGCGCCCTGGACGCCGAGGCTGTTCTGCGCGGTGATCGCGGTCAGCACGCTCATGCCGTGCACGCCGTTGGCGAGCATCGCCTTGAGGTCCGCCTGGATCCCGGCCCCGCCACCGGAGTCGGACCCGGCGATGGTCAGCACTCGGGGCGGTGCACTCCCGACCGGCATCTCAACTCCTGAAGTGGGCGTGGCCTGTCTCGTCAGCATACGGCGAGCCGTCCACGGTCACGGTCCCGGCCGGGCGTTCCTCGTTGCCCTCAGCAACCGACCCGATGACGGTCCAGCCCTCGGGCACGTCGGCCGGCTCGAACGTGCCGACCAGCGCGTGGTCCTCGCCGCCGGTCAGCACGAACTTGAGCGCGTCCACCCCGGTCGCGGCGGCAACCGCCTGGAGCGGCTCCGGCACGGTCAGCGCCTTCGTGTGCACGTCGATGATCACCTGGCTCGCCTCGGCGATGTGGCCGAGGTCGGCGAGCAGTCCGTCGCTCACATCACACAGCGAGGAGGCGCCGGCCAGCGCGGCGCGGGGACCTTCGGCGTACGGCGGTTGCGGGCGACGGTGCGCTTCGACCACAGCCCGGGGTGAGCGGAACCCGCGGGCGAGAACGGCCCAGCCCGCCTCGGCCCAGCCCAGTCGGCCGACGTACGCGACCTCGTCGCCTGGGCGGGCACCTGAGCGCAGTACCGGTTCGCGGCCGTCCAGTGAACCGAATGCGGTGACCGACACGACCACCTTGTCCGACTGGACCGTGTCGCCGCCGACGATGCTCGCCTCGACCAGCTCGCATTCGTCGACGATGCCCTGGTTGAGCTCCAGCGCCCAGGCGGTCGGCAGGTCGGCAGGGCCGCCGAAGCCGACCACGAGCGCGGTCGGCCGCGCGCCCATGGCCACCACGTCGGCCAGGTTCTGTGCGGCGGCCTTGCGGCCCACGTCGTACGCGGACGACCAGTCCTGGCGGAAGTGGCGTCCCTCCACCAGCAGGTCGGTGGTGATGACCATCCGGCCGTCCGGCACCGCCATCACGGCCGCGTCGTCACCTGGACCGACCAGGACGTCCTCACCTGTGGACAGCCCTTTGGTGACGGCCGCGATCAGGCCGAACTCACCTGTGCTCCCCAACGTCTCTGTCACGTCAGCAGACCTCCCATATCGCTGACCGGAGTCTAGGCGGTACCGTGACCGGGCAACTATGAGTACGCCCGGCTGTCTCGCAGTACCGCCGTACAGCGGTGCGCACCGGCAGTTGGAGCCAGCTGAGGACGACTGAGTGGAGAACGACGTGGTGGTCCAGGCCTACATCCTGATCCAGACCGAGGTCGGCCGCGCGGCCGACGTCGCCGCGCAGATCGCCGAGGTCCAGGGCGTCACCCTGGCCGAGGACGTCACCGGTCCGTACGACGTGATCGTCCGCGCGGAAGCCCGCAACGTCGACGAACTGGGCAAGCTGGTGGTTGCCAGGGTCCAGAACGTTCCCGGCATCACGCGTACGCTGACCTGTCCCGTCGTCCACATCTGAGCCGTCCACACGAGGACCCGCCTGTTTTCGGTATGCCCAAATTCCTGCTCGCTGCACTCGGCGTGATCGTGCTCGCCGGGTGCAGCCCGGGTCCCACGCCCGTCCCGGTCCCCTCCCCCGCGCCTGCGGTCGCCGCCGCCTGCACGCAGCTCATCCAGGCGATGCCGGCGAAGGTTCTCGACCAGAAGAAGCGGAAGACCTCGCCCGAGAGCCCGCTGACCACGGCGTACGGCAACCCGTCGATCGAGGTGACCTGCGGCGTGGCGCCCCCGGCCGGCATGGCCGAGGCGCAGTCCCAGTGCTTCCAGGTGAACGGGGTCGGCTGGTTCGCCAAGCAGGTCCAGAACGGCTACATCTTCACCACCATCGGCCGCGAGCTCTACCTCGAGATGGCCGTCCCGTCGAAGTACTCCCCCGAAGCCAACGCCCTCACCGACGTCTCCGACGCTATCCACAACCACAACAAACTCGTCACGCCCTGTACCTGACGAGTGCATACTCCCTGGCGAGATCGAAAATCGTCTGCTGGTGGTGTCCGGTTGGGGGCCGCGGGGGCGACGTCTCGAGTGGAGGCGCCTGCGGTGGGCGTCCTGACGATGGGAGGCAGCTGTGAAGTACATGATCCTGACGTATGCGTCGCAGCAGGACTATGACGGGATGGCAGGGAAGGACACCGGGAAGCCGGCCTGGACGCCGGAGGACTTTGCGGCGATGGGGGCGTTCATGGAGAAGTTCAACAACGAGTTGGTCGAGTCCGGTGAGCTGGTCGAGACGCGGGCGCTGGCGGCGCCGGTGCTGACGCGACGGCTCGGGTCGAAGGACGGGCAGTCGGTGGTGACGGACGGTCCGTATGCGGAGACCCAGGAGGTGCTCGCGGGGTACTGGATCGTCGAGTGCGAGTCGTTCGACCGGGCGACCGAGATCGCGTCCCGGCTCGCGGATACGCCGGCGCCGGAGTTCCTGCGCGCGACGGCGTACGCCGATATCCGGCCGATCGTCGAGGGCCAGGACGAGCTGGTGGAGTGAGGCTCGGGGATGCGGTGAGGTGATCGACATGGCCGTCGCGGTCGGGGATCGGGTGGGGTGAGCGGGATGACCGTCGCGCTTGGGGAGCTGCTGCGGGAGCTGGCGCCGCAGGTGTTGGGCGCGTTGGTGCGGCGGTACGGGCACTTCGACACGGCCGAGGACGCGGTACAGGAGGCGCTGCTGGCGGCGGCCGAGCAGTGGCCGGTCGATGGCGTGCCGGACAGTCCTCGCGGGTGGTTGATCACGGTGGCTTCTCGTCGGCTGACGGACCTGCTGCGGCGGGAGCAGGCTCGTCAGCGGCGGGAGGATCGGGTCGCGCAGTGGGCGCCGCAGGGTGAGCCGGTCGGGGGTGCGGACGACACGTTGGTGCTGCTGTTCCTGTGTTGTCATCCGTCGTTGTCGCCGGCGTCGCAGATCGCGTTGACGTTGCGGGCCGTGGGTGGTTTGACGACGGCGGAGATCGCGCGGGCGTTCCTGGTGCCGGAGGCAACCATGACGCGGCGGATCACGCGGGCGAAGGCGAGCGTGAAGGAGAGCGGTGCGCGGTTCGCGATGCCGGTCGATCGCGAGGAGCGGCTGGGCGCGGTGTTGAAGGTCGTGTATCTGATCTTCAACGAGGGTTATGCGAGTACGACGGGTTCGAGCCTGCAGCGGGTGGAGTTGGCGGCCGAAGGGATCCGGTTGGCGCGGATGCTGCATCGGTTGCTGCCTGACGACACAGAGGTGGCGGGGCTGTTGGCGTTGATGCTGTTGACGGATGCGCGTCGGCCGGCGCGGACCGGGCCGCTCGGGGAGCTGGTGCCGATGGCGGAACAGGATCGGTCGCTGTGGATCCAGGAGTCGATCCGGGAGGGCGTCGAGCTGATCACGGCGACGCTGCCGCGGGGGCCGGTCGGGCCGTATCAGTTGCAGGCGGCGATTGCTGCCGTTCATGACGAGTCACCCAGTGCGGAGGAGACCGATTGGCCGCAGATCGTTGCGTTGTACGAGGTGCTGCTCCAGCTGACCGATAACCCGATGGTTGCCCTCAACCACGTGGTCGCCGTCGCGATGGCGCGCGGCCCGGGCGAGGGGCTCGCGCTGCTGAGTTCGATCGAGGACGACGACCACCTCGCCAAGGACCACCGGTTGGCGGCCGTCCGGGCGCACTTGCTCGAGATGTCGGGCGATGTGGCGGGAGCCCGGACGGCGTACGAGGAGGCCGCGGGTCGGACGACGAGTCTTCCCCAGCAGCGTTACCTCCGGGCCCGGGCGAGCCGGCTGTGACTGCGGGACGGGAGCATTTGGCCGCGGGGCGTCGGAGGGAGGTCGGGCGTCGTAACCGCCTGAGCGCGGTCAGGGCAGCGGGGCCGAGCGGTCAGCTGATGAGATCGGCGAACACGACGAGATTGGCCTCGTACTTCGCCGACTCGTAGTCGAGGCCGCCGCAGGTGATCAGGCGGAGGCCGGGGTGATTGATGTCGCCGTAGACCACGGCGCTCGGGAAGCTGGTCTTCGGGTACTGCTGGACCCGGGTCACCCGGAAGACGGCCCTTGAATGGTCCTGTCGGGTGACGACGATCGTGTCGCCGGGCTTGAGTTGTGCGAGTCGGGCGAATACGCCTGCGCGGCCGGACCAGTGGACGTGGCCGGCGATGACGGCCGGGCCGCGCTCGCCCGGTGTGGGGGCGCCGGTGAACCAGCCGGCTGGGAATCCGTTCGGCGGGACCTGGAGAGTGCCGTCGCGTTTGAGGCCGAGGCGGATCAGGTCCGTGTCCACCCCGATCGCGGGGATCCTGACCCGGATCGGGGTGGACTTCCGCATCGGAGCGGTCTGCTCGCGCCCGCGGCCCGGGGGTGGCCGTTGGGACGGTGCAGTGGATGGCCCCGAGCGGAGCGCTGGGGTGTGGGGGCCTGCGGTGGTGCGTTGCGGCGTGCCTGCGGCAGGTGCGCTCGGTGTGGGGGTGATGACGGTGGTGGTTGGCGCGGTCGGGGTTGGCGCGGCGGTACCGCCGCGCGCGATCTCGGCCGGCATCGCATCGGGCTGAGTCGGCCCCGTGCCTGACTCAGCTGTGCAGCCGGTCGCCGTCAAGACGGTCGCGAGGAGCAGGACCGCCGCGCCGGTCCTCATGGGGTGCTGATCCCGCTCCCGCTGAACCAGTTGAGTCCGGCGACGCGCCAGCTGGACCAGATCAGTCCTGGGGCGCTCCAGGTGAACCAGTTGAGTCCGGATGCGCTCGGCGGCCTGATGAGGACGATCGACAGCCCGGACGCGTCACCTGTTCCGACCGAGCCTTGCGGGGTCTTGGTTACCTGAGGCGGCCTTGGCGAGACCGTTGGCGGGGAGGCGGTGGGCCGTGGGGTCGGCCGAGTCGATGGCGCGGTGGGGGTCGGCGGCGTCGGCGTGGTCGTCGGTGGGGCCGTGGGCGTTCTGGTCGGCGGCGTAGTGGGTGGAGTCGACGTCGTCGGTGGGGACGTCGGCGGCGTCGTCGGGGGTGTTGTGGGCGGGGTCGTCGGCGGCGTTGTGGGCGGGGTCGTGGGCGGGGTCGTGGGCGGGGTCGTGGGCGGGGTCGTGGGCGGGGTTGTCGGCGGGGTTGTCGGCGGGGTTGTCGGCGGGGTTGTCGGCGGGGTTGTCGGCGGGGTTGTCGGCGGGGTTGTCGGCGGCGTTGTCGGCGGCGTTGTAGGCGGCGTTGTAGGCGGGGTCGTGGGCGGGGTGGTGGGCGGGGGGGTGGGCGGGGTGGTGGGCGGCGTTGTTGGTGGGGTGGTGCAGGTTGGTTTGGTGAGGGTGTTGGTGTCGAGGGTTACCGAGCCGTTGCGGGCCAGCATTCGGCCGACGGCGGTGGCGCCGGTGTTCATGGTGATCGAGGCGAGTGCCAGGACGGTTCCGCGGAACTGGGTTGCGGTGCCGATGGTGGCCGAGCTGCCGACCTGCCAGAACACGTTGCAGGCCTGGGCTCCGTTCGTCAGCACCACGCTGCTGCTGCTCGCGGTGGTGAGGGTCGAGCCCGCCTGGAACACGAAGACCGCCCCCGCGTCGCCCTCCGCGTCCAAGGTCAGCGCGCCGGTCAGCCCGATCGAGGAGGCCGAGTTGTAGACGCCCTGGGTCAGCGTCTTTCCGCCCAGGTCGTCGGTGATCGGCGTACGCGGCGACTCCCCCGCGGCGACGTTGTACGCCGTGACCAGGTCCTTCTTTGCCTCCTGGGTCACGGCGTCGCCGGCGTGGTTGGTACCGGTGATCGTCATCGTTCCGGTGCCGCTGATCGCCGGATTCGGGAAGCTGCCGATGTCTCCGGTCAGCACGGTCGGTCCGGTGTTGGTGATTCCGGCACCGCCGAGGATCACAAAACTCCCGGCGGTGCCGAGCGGTACGGCCACGGCTGCGGCCTGAGCGTTGCCGCTGGTGGCGAGGAGCCCGCCGGCGGAGGCGACGAGCGCGGCCGCTACGGCGAGTGCGCTCAGCCGCAACCGGCTGCCGGGTGTCGCATAGGTGGAAGACTTCATAGTTGGGTTCACCCTCAGTCCATCGTTGAACCGCGCCCGGATCCGGTGGATCGGCGCGGCTCGTTACCCGAGCGGTTCATGGAGAAGGAGGATCCGCGGTCGCAAGAACGACATCGAGCGATCCGGGACAGGTCCAGGGCCCGGTAACAGGACATCGGGAGACCGCCACGAGCGGCAGGACAGGAGTTTCCCGAACCTGGCGCGTTGATGGCGTGGTCGCACCCCGTTGGATCGGCAGCTACAGCACGGGACTGTTTCGGGCCGATCACTATTCGTTACTGAAAGCTGACGTTATGTCAATGCTGACGCAGTGTCAACGACCTGTCGATGCATCCGGCAACCAGTTGAAGTAGTTGCCTCATTCAACCAAGCCCGCCACCAGCCGTCCGCGCCACCCAACGGGCGCGGACCGGCACGGGGTCAGCGCAGGCCGGTGGGGCGGGTCATCGCCAGGGAGAGGAGGTGCTCGACGAGGGTTGCGTAGTCCTTGCCGGAGGCGGCCCACAGGCGGGGGAACATGCTGGTGGGGGTGAAGCCGGGCATGGTGTTGATCTCGTTGATGATGACCCGGTTGTCGGCGTCGAGGAAGAAGTCGACGCGGGCTAGGCCCTCGGCGTCGATGGCGTCGAAGGCGGTCAGGGCCTTGGCGCGGACCTCGGCGGCGATCTCCTCGGGGAGGTCGGCCGGGACCGAGAGCGCGGTGTACTCCTCGCCCTCGGGCAGGTACTTGGTCTCGAAGTCGTAGAAGTCGTGGCCGCCGCCGGAGATCGCGATCTCACCGCAGACGCTGACCTCGGGCTTGGCGCCGTTCAGGCCGCCGAGTACGCCGACCTCGATCTCGCGCGGGTCCTTCGCGGAGGCCTCGACGATCACCTTCGGGTCGTGGGCGCGGGCCACGGCGACCGCTTCGTCGAGTTCGTCCAGGCTGTTCACCTTGCTGATCCCGAGGCTCGAACCGCCACGGCAGGGCTTCACGAAGACCGGGTAGCCGAGCGCGTCGACCGCCTCGCGGCAGGCGTCCTGGTCCCGCGTCCAGTCGCGGTCGCGGATCACGACGTACGGCGTGACCTCGAGGCCGGCGGCCTGGAAGACGACCTTCATGTAGTGCTTGTCCATGCCGACCGCGCTCGCGAGTACGCCGGAGCCGACGTACCGGATGTCCGACATCTCGAGCAGGCCCTGGATGGTGCCGTCCTCGCCCCACGGGCCGTGCAGCAGCGGGAAGACCACGTCGACCTGGCCGAGAGTGCTCGGGACCTGCTCGGGCTCGCTGATCACGAGCTCGCGGTTCGCGCCGAACAGCACCGGCATCGCGGTCACGTCGACCTCGGGGAGCTTGCCGTCGGTGATCGACAGCCGCTCCGGGTCGCCGCTCTCCAGCACCCAGTGGCCGCTGGTGCTGATCCCGATCGGGACCACGTCGTACTTGTCCCGGTCGATCACCTGCAGGACGTTGGCCGCGGTGACGCAGGAGATGGCGTGCTCGCTCGACCGGCCACCGAAAACGACGGCGACGCGGGGCTTGCGCTGTGCTTCGTTCGAGTACTCACTCACCGGCTCGACTGTAGCGGCCCAGGGATCAGGTTCCGACCAGGGTTCGGTTAAGACCCCTTCAGATCGCGCTCCGTAGTGATCAGCAAACGGGTCAGCCCCAGGTGACTGGCAACGCTGTCACTCCGTACACGAGCGTGTTGTTCCGGTACTCGATTTCCTCGAACGGTACGGCGAGTCGCAGGGTCGGGATCCGCGCGTACAACCGGGTGAAGACCTCGTGCAGCTCGACCCGTGCCAGCTGCTGACCGAGGCACTGATGCGGCCCGAACCCGAACGCGACATGCGCCGGAGCCTCCCGCCGCAACTCCAGCCGATCAGGATCCGGAAACGCCTGCGAGTCCCGGTTCGCCGAGGACAACGCAGCGATGAGGAAGTCGCCCGCCTGCAAAGTCGCTGCCCCGACCGGCAGGTCGTCCGTGACGTGCCGGAACAGCCCGAACTGGACGACCGACAGATACCGCAGCAGTTCCTCGACCGCCGCCGGCGCCAACCCCGGGTCAGCCCGCAGCGCGTCGAGCTCCGCAGGGTTCCGGAGCAGTGCGAGCGTGCTCAGGGCAATCATGTTCGCCGTCGTCTCGTGCCCGGCGATCAGCAGAGTGATCCCGATCGACACCAGCTCCGGCAGGCTCAACGGCTCGCCTAGCTCCTCGCCACGAGTGATCACCCGGGACAGTAGGTCGTCCGAGCGCTCGGCCTGCTTCGCCAGCACCAGCCCGACCATGTACTGGTTGAGCTCGTCGCTGACCCGCATCATCTCGTCGCGATCCCCGTCGACCCGGACCAGCATCGCGCTCCGCTCCTGGAACTCGGCGCGGTCTGCGTACGGGACGCCCAGCAGCTCGCAGATCACCAGCGAAGGGATCGGCAGCGCGAACGCCTGCACCAGGTCGACCGGCCCGCCGGCGGCGAGCATCGTGTCGAGCTGCGTCTCGATCATCTCGGCGATCTGCGGCCGCATCGCCTCCATCCGCTTGACCGCGAACTCGGTCGCCAGGATCCGCCGCAGCCGCCTGTGCGCCGCACCGTCCACATGCAGGATCGAGCCCGACTCGGCCTCGCGGTCCAGATCGGCGCCCGGTACGACGTGGTCCGACGGCGCCGACCGCGAGCTGAGCCGGCTGTCCCGCAGCAGCGTGCGTACGTCGTCGTACCGGCTGACCACGTAGGCGTCGACTCCGGCCGGGGTGGAGACCTTGGCCAGCTCGGGCGTACGGCGGAAGCCGGCGTACTCCTGAGCCGGGTCGAACGGGCACCCGGTCGGACGGCCAACGGGGAAGCTCTCGGTCATGAACCCTCCCAATCGATTCTGGTAGTGACTACCATATGGCTGAGTCATCCAAAGAGGAGCAACATCCGGCGAGTTGGCGAACCGGTACCCTGCCCGCGGAGGTGCTGATGGGACTGCGCGAGGTGAAGCGGGAGCGGACCCGCCGGCTGATCGCGGACAAAGCGTTCGAGCTGTTCAACGACAACGGCTTCGGCCGGACCACGGTCGAGCAGATCGCGGCGGCGGCCGAGGTCGGGCCGAGCACGCTGTACCGGTACTTCCCGACCAAGGAGACGCTCGTGCTCGAGTTCGTCGAGGACTGCCTCGGCGACGCGGTCGACTGGTTCCGCGAGCAGCCCGAGCTCGAGCTGACGGCCGGTCTGCAGGCGGTGATCGAGCGTGTCCTCGAGCAACTGGAGACCAATCCGGACCGGGTGCGGGCCGTGTTCGACCTGGCCGCGCAGACCGCGTCGGTGAGCGCCCATCTCAACGAGCTGATCTGGCGCTTCCGCACCGACCTCGCCGACGAGCTGGTACTGCGGCTGCCGGCCGACCACCGAGCTGAGTTCACCGGCGCGTTGGCGGCCGGGATCGCGATGAACATCATCGAGACGGTCGTCCGCGTCTGGGTCGACACGCCCGACACCACTGACGCGACGTCGCTCGCCCGTCAGGCGATGAGCCTGCTGCGCAGCGGCGGCATCCCCCTGCCCGCAGCTACCTATCGCGTCAGCGACAATTCAGCACATGAGTCTTGATCCGTCCACGGTCGTCGTTCATGCCGGAAGGCCGGAGCGGGTGCCGAATGCGCCGGTCGGCGAGTCGCCGGTGTTCAGCTCGACGTACGTCGCGGGCGGTGACCGCGGGTACGGGCGGTTCGGCAATGACGCGTGGTCGGCGCTGGAGGAGACGCTCGGCGAGCTCGAGGGCGGTCGCGGGCTGACGTTCGCGTCGGGGATGGCGGCGGCCGCGGCGGTGATCGACCTGGTCCCGGTCGGCGGGCGGGTCGTCGCGCCGCAGCACGCGTACTCCGGCGTGGTCGCCCTGCTCGATCAGCAGACCGAGACCGGCCGGCTCACCGTCATACACGTCGACGTCGCGGACACCGAGGCCGTCAAGCAGGCCCTCGACGGAGCCGACATACTGTGGATCGAGTCGCCGACCAACCCTGCGATGGAAGTCGCCGACATCCCGGCACTCGCCGAAGCCGGGCATGCAAAAGGTGCGACTGTCGTCGTGGACAACACGTTCGCGACTCCCCTGCTCCAGCAGCCGCTCCGGCTCGGCGCGGATGTCGTGATGCACTCGGCGACCAAGTTCATCTCCGGCCACTCGGACGTCATCCTCGGCGCGGTCATCACCGCGGACGACGACCTGTGGTCCGCGATCGAACTCCGTCGCCGCAGCCTCGGCGCGATCCCCGGCCCGATGGAGGCCTGGCTCGCGCTGCGCGGTCTGCGCACGCTCGCCCTCCGCCTCGAGCGCGCCCAGTCGAACGCCGCGTTCCTGGCCGAACGCCTCCTCGAACACCCGCGGGTCAGCCGCGTCCGCTACCCCGGTCTGCCGAGCGATCCGGGCCATGACCGTGCCGCCGCCCAAATGTCCGGCTTCGGCGCGATCCTCGCCGTCGAGCTCGGCGGCGACGCGGCCCTCGCCCAGCGGGTCTGCGAGCGCACCGAACTCTGGGTGCACGCAACCAGCCTCGGCGGCGTCGAGTCGATGCTCGAACGCCGCCGCCGCTGGCCGATGGAGGTCCCGACGATCCCCGAGGACCTGATCCGCCTGTCCGTCGGCATCGAGCACCCGGACGATCTCTGGGCCGACCTCCAGCAAGCCCTTAGTTAACGTCCTTCTTCAGCACCGGTCCGCCGAAGAACGTCAGTACGCACAGAACCACCGGCAGGATGAACGCGATGTTCAGCGGCATCCAGTGCGCGAGTCCGCCGATCAGCGCGGGCCCGGCGAGCAGTCCGACGTACCCGAGGCCGACGACCCGCGCCATCAGCGCACCGGACGACCGCGGGTCGAGGTTGCCAGCGGCGGTGAACAACTGCGGCACGCCGCCCGCGAGGCCCAAGCCGAAAATGGCCCAGCCGACAAGCGCGACCGGCACCCACGGTACGACGATCACCAGCGTCAGACCGACCGCTGCCATCGCCGCACCCCACCGCACGATCGCCGCCGGTCCCACAACGGCCGCGACCCGGTCGGTGAGGAATCGGCCGACGGTCATCGCGACCGCGAACGCGCCGTACGCGTAGGCCGCCGTACTGACGGATGTCCCGAGGATGTCGCGGAAGTGCAGCGCCGCCCAGTCGTTCGCGACGCCTTCGGAGAGCATGAGCCCGAACGCAAGCCCGCCCAAGGCCCAGACCAGCTTGGCGGGAGGCCTCGCTCGCTCCACCTCGACGTGATCCTCCGGCGGGACAGTTGCCTCCAGCAAGAACCTGCTGGCCACGAGCGACAGCACGATGCACAGCACACCGGCCGAGGCGAGCGTGACCTCCGGCGGTACGTCGGCCCGCAGCGTCGCCGCACCGACGACCGCGGCGATCGCGCCGCCGATCGACCACATGGCATGGAAGGCGGCCATGATCGGGCGCGGGTATCCGCGTTCGACGACGACCGCCTGCGCGTTCATGCCGACGTCGATCGAACCGTTGCCGAAGCCGATCAGAATCAGCGTCAGACCGAGCGTCCACCAGTTCGTCGCGAGCCCCGGCCCGGCAAGCGCGATGCCGAGCAGAATGCCGGCGGCCGGGACGAGCCGGCGCTGACCGAGCTTGTCGACGAGTGGACCCGCGACCTGCATACCGGTGAACGCAGCGCCGCCGAGCACCAGTAAGAGCAGGCCGAGCGTGCTGTGGGTGATGCCGGTCTTCTGTTCGATGCTCGGGATGTGGACGACCCACATCCCGACCGCGAACCCGTTCAGACCGAAGTACATCCAGGTGGCGACCCGAGCGGCGCGCGGCGGCGCGGTCTGCAGTCGCGTGTCGGTCGCGGTCAAGAGGCCACCTCTACGATTACGCCGCGTTGGGTCAGGAGTATGCGTTGGTCTTCGGGAGCCGACTCGTCCGTGATGATCAGGTCCGGGCGGTCGGCGGGGCAGACATAGGCGAGGGCAGAGCGGTCCCACTTGGCGCCGTCCGCGAGTACGACAGTGCGCGTGGCGACGTTCATCGCCTCCTGCTTGACCTCCGCATCGCCCAGGTCGAACGCAGTCAGCCCGGCGTCGAGACTGAAGGCGCACGGGCTCAGTACGGCGGCGTCGAAGCGCAGCGCCCGCAGCGAGGCGACTGTCAGCGGACCGACCAGCGACAGCTCGCCCTTGCGCGCCTCGCCGCCCGGCATCAGCAGCCGGATCCGCGGCGCATCCGCCAGCTCATGCGCAACGTGCAGCGACAGCGGCATCACGGTCATAGCGCGGTCGTGCAGCAGCCGCGCGGTCTCCAGCGCCGTCGTACCGCTGTCGAGCACGATCGTCTCGCCGTCGTGGAGGTGCGCGACCGCGGCCCGCGCGATCGCCTGCTTGGCAGCGACAGCAGCCTGGGCGCGCAGTGAGTGCGGCGGCTCGAGGCCGGACGGCAGCGAGGACACAGCGCCGCCGTGGACGCGCTTCAGCACGCCCTGCGCCGCCAGGAAGTCAAGGTCGCGACGGACCGTCATGTCCGATGCCTCGGTCGCCTCGACCAGCTCCTGGACCGACACTCGGTCGACGACTCGTAGTCGTTCTACGATCACTTGATGCCGTTCTGCACTTCTCACGTGCAAAAAACTACCATCCTCCTGATCGTTCAAACAGATAGTGTGTTTGCTTGTGACTGATGACACCGCCCTCGTCAAGCGCTCCCGGTACGCCGTGGCCGCCGTCTTCTGCGTGCACGGATCAGTGACCGGGTCGTTCGCGACCCGGGTGCCGTGGATCCAGGAACATGCAGGCGTGTCCGCCGGCCAGCTCGGGCTGGCGCTCGCGTTCCCGGCGCTCGGCGCGGCGGTGATGATGCCGCTCGCCGCCCGGGTCACCCACCGGTTCGGCAGCCGGAACGCGCTCCGCGGTCTGCTCGCGCTCTGGACCCTCGCGCTGATCCCGCCGTCGTTCGCACCCGGTCTCCTGACGTTGTGCGTCGCCCTCTTCATCTACGGCGGCACGGCGGGTATGGCCGACGTCGCGATGAACGCGCTCGGCGTCGAGATCGAGCACCGGCTGAAGAAGTCGATCATGTCCGGGTTGCACGGTCTGTGGAGTGTGGGCGCGCTGCTCGGCTCGGCCGTCGGGACGGTCGCGGCGCACGCGAATATCAGCGCACAGGTCCATCACGTGGTGGCAGCCATCGTGCTGACCATCGTCGGGGCGGTGGTGTGTCAGTTCGTGCTGAACATCCATCCCGAGGAGGACGAGGAGCCGCCGGCGCGGTTCGCGTTGCCGCCGAAGTCGGCGTTGCTGATCGGGGCCGTCGGGTTCTGCGCGGTGTTCGCGGAGGGCGCGAGCCTGGACTGGTCGGCCGTCTATCTGCGAGACATCCTCGACAGCTCGGCGGGTGTCGCGGCCGGTGCGACGACCGGGTTCGCGTTGACGATGGCGATCGCTCGGTTGACGGGCGATGCAGTGGTCGACCGGTTCGGCGCCGTACGGACGGTGCGTTGGAGTGGTGTGATCGCGACGCTCGGCGGTTTGCTTGTAGTTGTTTCGCCGACGGCGGCCGTTGCGATGGCCGGGTTCGGCCTGATCGGCGTCGGGATCGCGGTCGTCGTACCGCTGGCCTTCGCCGCCGCCGGTCACACCGGCCCGAACCCGAGCCAGGCCATCGCGGGCGTCGCGACCATCACCTACGCGTCCGGCCTGGTGGCGCCGTCGATCATCGGCGGCATCGCGCAGGCCAGCAACCTGACCATGTCGTTCATCGTGGTCACCGCGCTGACGTCCGGGCTGGCTGTGTTCGCGCGCGTGCTCGCACCGCGTCCGTCAACCACGGCAGGAGCTGGACCAGTCCAAAGCTGACCTCGAACACGAGGAACAGTGCGAGCAGTTTGGTCGCCCCGTGCGCCAGTGCGTACGTCTGCCAGGTCGCGAACAGGACGCGCGCGACCCCGTCGTACAAGCCGTGCAGCGGCAGCGTGCGGAACAGGCGGAGGAGCGCCCAGACGACCACGACCGAGCCCATCAGGTTCGCGTAGAGAGTCTGGATGGTGTCGACCGGCGGGAAGGTCCCGAGCGATGACAGGGCGCGGTGGACGAGGACGTACGTCCAGGGCGTCGCGAAGCCGGCGGTGACGATCAGGTCGTACCAGGCGCTGGCGCGGACGATGCGGAGATAGCCGCTGGTTTGGGGAGACACGCGTTCGAAGGTAAACAGTGGAGTGCTGTCCAAGGTCAAGCCCGACGGAGGAACTCATGCGCATCGGTGAGCTCGCCCAGCAGACGAACCTGTCCAAGGACACCATCCGCTTCTACGAGCGGATCGGCCTCGTCGAAGGCGAGCGGCGGCCCAACGGCTACCGGGACTTCCCCGCAGAGATGGTGCCGTGGCTGCACTACGTCCGTACGGCGCAGGCGCTCGGCTTCTCGCTCGCGGAGATCGGCAAGCTCGGCGACCAGGTCCGCGACACCCCCGATTCGGCCGCCGCCCTGTCCGCACTGCTGGCCGAGAAGGCCGAGATCATCGATCAGCGGATGGCTGAGCTGGCCACGCTGCGCGCCGACCTGGCCGAGCGCATCGGGACCGGTTGTCCGCTCAGTCCAATAGGCGGTTGAGTACGTCGCCGGCCTCGTCGTACCCGGCGTCGCTGATGCGCTGAAGCTCCAGCAGATCCTTCGCGGCGGCGGCCCGGCGGGTGAGGTGTTCGCCGGCGCGATCGGAGCCCTCGTCGAGTAGCTCGTTCAGGGTCTCGACGTCGTCGCGCTCGTCGGCGAGGTCCGCGAGGCGTTCGAGGGCCTTCTCGTTGCCGTCGTCGGCGAGTGCGCGCAGGGTGTCCCAGTCGGTCATACAGCCATCGTGCGACATTGCCCTTGGGGCAAGGTCAAGAATGGTGTCGTGCTCACCATCGGACAGCTGGCTCGGTACGTCGGGGTGTCGACGAAGACCGTCCGCGTCTACCACGCGAAGGGCCTGCTGCCCGAGCCCGAGCGGGACTCGTCCGGATATCGCCGGTACTCCGCGCAAGCGGTCGTCGAGCTGGTCCGGATCCGGATGCTCGCCGACGCCGGCGTACCTCTCGCCCGGATCCGCGAGCTCAGCTCAACCGACGTGCTGGGCCCCGCGCTCGAGCAGATCGACGCCGACCTGACCGCCCGCATCAAACGGCTTCGCGAGACCCAACGCAGGCTCCGGATGCTGGCCGCCGGTGACATCCGAATCCTGCCCGCGAACGTGGAAGCGCATCTCGCCGGGCTGGCCGCGCTCGGCTTCACCCAGCGGTGGATCGCGATGGAGCGGGACCTGTGGATCATCGTCTACGCAACCCACCCGGACCTCGCCGGCACATTGTTCGAGGACCAGGCGCAGTCGCTCACGGATCCTGAGCTGAGGAGCCTTTACCTCGCCGCCGACCACGCCCATGACCTAGACCCGGACGACCCGTCCCTGACCGAACTCGCCGACCGGATCGTTGCCGCCAGCATCGAGCGCTACGGCACCGAACCACCCGGCGCCTCCGTGGATCCCGCCATCCCCGACCTCCTGCAAAGCACCCTCAACGCCTCCTCGCCCGGCTGGCAACGGCTCGACTCGTTGATCCGCAGCCGGCTCGCGGACGCCGGGTTCACGTTTCGGACAAGCCCTGATGGCGACGAGCGCGAGTGATACGAATTCGAGGGTGAATGCGCTTTCGAGGGTGACGGGGCTGCGATTTCGGACGGCTGGGGCAGATGACGCGGCGGCGGTGGCCGAGCTGCACGGGGACAGTTGGCGGCGGCACTATCGCGGTGCGTACGCCGATGCGTTCCTAGACGACGAGTCGGCAGAGTACCTCGGCGCGATGTGGGCCAAGCGGCTCGCCGCACGGGAAGGCACGCACACGACGGTTGCGGAGTACGACGGGAAGCTCGTCGGGCTCTCGCATCTGATGATCGGTGCCGATCCGAAGTTCGGGGCGCTCGTCGACAACCTGCACGTCCGCGCCCCGCTCAAGCGGCAGGGCATCGGGACGCAGCTGCTTGCGTTGACGGCGCAAGCCCTGCAACAGGCATCGCCCGGGTCCGGGCTCTACCTGTGGGTGCTGGAGCAGAACACCGCCGCGCAGGGGTTCTACGAGGCGCGCGGCGGCATCCGCGGCGATCGCAAGGACGTCCCGCCGCCCGGTGGTGAGGCGCGGCGGCTCAACGGCACACCAGCCTGCTTCAGGTACTACTGGCCGGATCCTTCGCTTCTTGCTTGATGGTCTCGATCAACGCGTACGACGCCTGACTCGCGGCCTCGGGATCGCCCGCCCGGATCGCCTCGAGGACGTCGACATGCGCGTCGAGGATCCGGTGGTCCTCGGGCATCGTCGCGGTCTGGTGGATCGACTCGGTCAGAACTTCGGCGATCGCGTCGTACAACCGCAGCAGCAACGGGTTCCCGCTGGCGACCACGACTCCGCGGTGGAACTCGGCGTCCGCGGCAACGAAAGCGTCCAGGTCATCTGCACGTGCTCGGGACTCCAGCGCAGCTGACAAGGCAGCCAGGCTGTCCGAGGAAGGGCGCTGCGCGGCCAGGCGGGCGGCGGCGGCCTCGATGCCGGCGCGGGCGTCGAGCACGTGCGTCAGTGACGCGGAGAGTTCGTCCCGGACCAGTACGCCGCTGATCTCGTTCGTCGCGCGGACGTACGTGCCGTCGCCGACGCGTGGCTCGAGCAGGCCGGTCAGGCTCAGCGACCGCAGCGCCTCCCGTACTGTTCCGCGACTGACCCCCAGCTCGGTCGCGAGCTGGTTCTCGCCGGGGATCCGCGAGCCGCGCGGCCAGGCCCCGGACTCGATCTGCGCCCGGAAGCGCTCCGACACCTGCAGCACGAGCGGCACCTGCCGCACAGGTCCTTCGAGTGACACCGAGACCGGCCTCCCTTCGCGAGTAGCGTACAGTGTAAATGTAGGACATCTACAGGGAAGCCTAGAGAGAGGTGTGTCGTGGCGGTGTTGACCGAACCAGTGACTCGGGAGCGGTCGGCGCTGATCACCGCGACCGCCTTCGTGGTCGCGCTGAGCCTCCGGCCGGCGCTCACCGCGGTCGGTCCGGTGCTGCCGCGGATCGGGCTCGACCTGCACCTGGGCGAGGCGGCGCAGGGTCTGTTGGGCACGCTGCCGCTGCTCGCGTTCGCGGTCGCCTCCCCGGTCGTCCACCTCGCCTCCCGCCGCTTCGGCATGGAGCGTGCGGTCTTCGTCTCCCTCCTGGTACTCGCCTTCAGCAGCGCGCTGCGCCCGTACACGGGCCAGGCGGGTCTGTGGATCGGTACGGCGGTGGTCGGCGCCGCGATCGCCGTCGGCAACGTGCTGGTCCCGGTCATCATCAAGCGGGACTACGCGGGCAATGTCTCGCGGGCGACCGGGATCTACACGGCGTTCATCACCGGCGGTGCCGCGATCGCCTCGATCCTGGCCGTACCGATCGCGGACGCCGTCGACTGGCGGTTGTCACTCGCGGTCTGGGGCGGTTTGGCCGTGCTCGTCGCCGTGATCTGGCTGCCGCGGACCCTCTCGCCAGAGCCGACGCCGGCGGCGAGGACTGAGGACGGCGCTCCCCCGGTGAGCGTGTGGCGGCAGCCGACGGCGTGGCTGGTCACCGGCTTCATGGGGCTGCAGTCCACGGCGTTCTACCTGTTCGTGAACTGGCTGCCCACGATCGAGATCTCGACCGGCGGCGTGTCCGAGCGCGCGAGCGGCGTACACCTGTTCCTGTTCCAGGTCTTCGGTCTGATCGGCGGGCTCAGCATCCCGTTCCTGCTGAAGCACCCGACCAATCAGCGGGCCGGTCTGATGACGGCGAGTACGCCGATCCTCGTCGCGCTGCTAGGTCTACTGCTGGCGCCGCACCTGGCGATCGTCTGGGCGATCGTCGGCGGTCTCGGACAGGGCGCCGGGCTGGTCGCCGCGCTGTCGCTGATCAGTCTTCGCGGCCGCGGGCACCACGAGACCACGCAGCTATCCGGGATGGCGCAGGCGGTCGGCTACACGCTGGCCGCGGCCGGTCCGGTCGTTGCCGGCTACTTAACCCAGGTGACCGGCGGCTGGAGTACGACGCTCGTCGTGTTCGCCGTACTCGCAGCCATGCAGGTCACGCTGGGATTCGTCGCCGGTCGCGACCGGCGCTAGGACTTACTTGTCGGTGGCGAAGGCCGCGTCGAAGGCGGCGGTCGGCTTGTCGAAGGCGAGCGCGCGGATGACGTTGACCGCCTCCGCGGCGCCGACCTTGCGCTCCATGCCGGCGTCCTCCCACTCGACCGAGATCGGGCCGTCGTAGCCGATCGAGTTCAGCACCCGGAAGCAGTCCTCCCAGTTCACGTCGCCGTGACCGGTCGAGTAGAAGTCCCAGCCGCGCCGCGGGTCGGCCCACGGCAGGTGCGAACCGAGCCGGCCGTTACGGCCGCCGCCGACCCGCATCTTGGTGTCCTTGCAGTCCACGTGGTAGATCCGGTCCTTGAAGTCCCAGAGGAACGCGACCGGGTCGATGTCCTGCCAGACCATGTGCGACGGGTCCCAGTTCAGCCCGAACGCCTCCCGGTGACCGATCGCCTCCAGCGCGAACGTGGTGGTCCAGTAGTCGTACGCGATCTCCGACGGGTGCACCTCGTGCGCGAACCGGACACCCTCCTCGTCGAACACGTCGAGGATCGGGTTCCAGCGGTCGGCGAAGTCGCGGTACCCGGCCTCGATCTTCTCGGCGGGCACCGGCGGGAACATCGCGACGTACTGCCAGATCGACGAGCCGGTGAAGCCGATGACGGTGTTCACGCCGAGCTTCTTGGCCGCGCGGGCGGTGTTCTTGAGGTCCTCGGCGGCGCGCTGCCGGACGCCCTCGCCGTCGCCGTCGCCCCAGATCCGGGACGGCACGATGGCCTGGTGCCGGAAGTCGATCGGGTTGTCGCAGACCGCCTGACCCACCAGGTGGTTGGAGATCGCGAAGACCTGCAGGTTGTACTTCTCCAGGATGTCCTTGCGGCCCTGGACGTAGGTGTCGTCGTCGACGGCCTGCTGGACGTCGAAGTGGTCACCGGAGCAGGCGATCTCGACGCCGTCGTACCCGGCCTCGGACGCGAACTGGCAGACCTCCTCGAACGGCAGGTCGGCCCACTGACCGGTGAACAGCGTGATCGGGCGTGGCATCTGACTAGCTCCTAAGCGTTGTTGTCGACGGTGATCCAGGCAGAGTCCGCGGCCGCCGAACGCAGTACTGCGTCGACCACGCGAGCGGACCGCGCTCCGGCGGCGAAATCGGGCAGGCCGTCCGGGTGGTCACCCAGTACGGCGGCATAGCTGTCGGCGACGAACGAGTCGAACGCGTCCTGGTACCCCTGCGCGTGCCCGGCCGGCAGCCGGTTCACCCGCGCGGCGGGCGGGCTGAGCGTCTCCGGATCGCGCGTCAGCAGCTGGCTGGCCTGACGGCGACCGACCCACAGCCGGTCCGGGTCCTCCTGGTCGAAGCCGAAGCTCGACTCGGTGCCGGACACCTCGAGGTACAGGCGGTTCTTCCGGCCGGCGGCAACCTGGCTGACCACGATCGTCCCGACCACTCCGGCCTCGGTCCGGAACTGTGCGGTGGCCAGGTCCTCGGTCCGTACTTCGACTCCGCCACGCTGGGCCCGGACCGTCCGCAGTTGCGCGCTGATTACAGCGATCCGGTCGCCGGTGACGAACTCGGTCAGGTCACACCAGTGCGACCCGATGTCGGCGAACGTCCGCGACGGACCGCCGGTCGTGTCGTCCACGCGCCAGTTCTGGTCGTCCGCACCGGCGAGCCAGTCCTGCAGGTACGACCCATGCAGGCTGGTGATCGTTCCCGCGTCGCCGGCCGCGATCCGGGTCCGCAGCTCGCGGACCATCGGGTGGTAGCGGTACACGAACGGTACGGCGCCGACCAGGCCCGCCTCGAAGGCCGCTGCCTGCAGCCCGGTGGCATCGCCGACCGAGGTGGCCAGCGGCTTCTCGCAGACCACGTGCTTGCCGGCCTCGAGCGCCTTCAGCGTGACGTCGCGGTGCGTGTTGTTCGGCGTGCAGACGTGGACAACGTCGATGTCCGAGGCGAGCAGCTCGTCGAGGGTCGCGAACCCGCGCTCGGCACCGGTCGCCTCTGCGGCAGCGTCAGCCCTTGAGGGCGAGGAGCCGACCGCACCCACCACCGTCGCGCCGGAAACCAGCGCAGCCCGGCCGTGGACCTGGCCCATGAACCCGCCGCCGACAATCCCGACCCGGAGCTTGCGCGCATTGGTGGACACGTCGAAGGACGCTATGGGACCCTTTTGAACCCTGTCAAGCAAAAGTCCACGGCCAGTACGACGAAAGTCCGGTGATGAGCGATCTCGGTACTGCGGACGCGGTCCTGCGGCTGCTCCTCGACGGGCAGGCCCGGACCCGCGCCGAGCTGATCGACGACACCGGCCTGGCCCGTTCGACGGTCACCGGCCGGATCGAGGCGCTGCTCGCGGCCGGTCTCGTCGTACCGTCGGGCGAGGCAGCGTCGACGGGTGGACGGCCGCCGGCCCGGTTCCGGTTCAACCCGACCGCGCGACTCGTTCTCGCCGCGGACGTCGGCGCGACGCACCTGTCCGTCGCCCTGACCGACCTGGCCGGCGAGATCCTGCACCGGTCGACGACACCGCTCAAGATCGCCGAAGGACCCGAGGTCGTCCTCGAGGCCGTCGCCCGAGCCGGGCATGCGTTGCTGCGAGAGGCGAACAGGTCGCCGGACGATCTGGCCGGCACCGGCGTCGGACTGCCCGGACCGGTCGAGCACAGCACCGGCCGACCGAACCATCCGCCGATCATGCCTGGCTGGGATTCGTACGACGTGGTCGGCCGGCTGAGCCGCGAACTCCCCGGCCCGGTGCTGGTCGACAACGATGTGAACATCATGGCGCTCGGCGAGCACGCGACGGCGTACGCGGATGTCGAGCACCTGTTGTTCGTGAAGGTTGCCACCGGCATCGGTGCGGGCGTGATCAGCGGCGGCCGCCTGCACCGCGGAGCTCAAGGTGCGGCCGGCGACATCGGCCACATCCAAGCGCCGGGCCACACCGAACTCTGCCGCTGCGGCAATATCGGCTGCCTGGAAGCAATCGCCTCCGCAGCGGCACTCGCCAATACGCTCGGCGTCGAGACCAGCAGGGACATCATCGAACTCGTCCGCGCGGGCAACACCATCGCGACCACGGCCGTCCGTCAGGCAGGCCGCGAGATCGGCACGATCCTCGCCGCCGCGGTCAGCCTGCTCAACCCCTCGGTGATCGTCGTCGGCGGGTCGCTGTCGCAGGCCGGTGACAGCCTGCTGGCCGGCATCCGGGAGACCGTCTACGCCAGGTCGTTGCCCTTGGCTACCACTGACCTGCAGGTCCACACCTCCCGGACCGGACAGGACGGCGCGCTACGCGGCGCCGCCATCCTGGTCCTGCACCACGCCCTCAGCCTCTGACCGGATCCGTCCACTGCACGGCGAGTTCGTCGACGAAGGCAACCATCTCGTCGCGCTGGCCGCCGCTGCGGGCGCGGCCGAACCCGTACCGTCGGCCCCAGAACGCCGTCTGAACCATGTTCAGCTGAGCCCACCGCCGGATCCGTGCGGGATCGAGCTCGGCGACCTCGGCGAACAGTTCGAGCTCGCGGTCCAGCACGCTGATCAGGTCGTCGACGCCGAGCTGATGAGCGGCACGGGTGCGCAGGAACGTGGTCGCGTCGTACGCCGGGTCGCCGACGTACCCCTTCGGATCGACCGCCAGCCAAGGCTCGCGCTCGGCGCGGAGGATGTTGCGCGGGTGGAAGTCGCCATGGATCAGGATCTCCGGCTGATCGCGACCGAGCTCGTCGACGACGGCAAGAGCGGCATCCAGCACGTACGGCGGCAACTGATGGTCGAGCTCGGCGGCATCCTTGCGGAGTTCTTCCTCCCAGTCGTCGGCCCGCTCCGACATGCGCGGTAGACCCTCCGGAGCTGGGATCGTCAACCGGCCATGCAGCTCTGCGGCGATGGCAACGACGTCGTCGTCGTGATCGAAGAGCGTCGTCGGGTGCGCGCGTTCGAGCAGCATCGCGTACCGGTCGTCGTCGCGTTCGTGGAGCTGGACCGCGCCACGGCCGCCCCACGCCATGAAAGCGTCAGCCTCGTAGTCGTTCCCCGGATGCGGGAACGAGATCTTGATGACCCGATCGTCCTCGACCGGGATGACGACGCCCACCTGGCCGTGCATCGCCTCGCCGGTCGGCGTACATCCCCAGCCCGTCAGAACCTCGTCGATGATCCCGGGCAGCTCGGCCAGCCAGGCCTCGCCGACGGCGCCTTCACGATCGATGGTGGCCTTGGCGAACGCTGCGGGGATCATCCCCAGCGCTCCGGCTTGGCCGAGCGGGAGACCAGGCTGAACAGCATGTCCTTCGGCGTCATCTCACCGGCGATGACCTTGGTGACGTGTTCGGCGATCGGCATCTCGACGTCGTGGTGGTGCGCCAGCTCGGAGATCGACGCACAGGACTTCACGCCCTCGGCGACCTGCCGCGTCCCGCCGGCGATCTCCGCGACGCTCATGCCCTGGCCGAGTTTCTCGCCGAAGGTCCGGTTCCGCGACAGCGGCGACGAGCAGGTCGCCACCAGATCACCCAGCCCGGCCAGGCCCGAGAACGTGTGCTCGTCCGCGCCGAGCGCCGTGCCCAGGCGGGCGATCTCGGCGAGGCCGCGGGTGATCACCGAGGCGCGGGCGTTGTCGCCGAAGCCGAGTCCGACCGCCATCCCGACGGCCAGCGCGATCACGTTCTTGCAGGCGCCGCCGAGCTCACAGCCGACGACGTCGTTGTTCGTGTACGGGCGGAACGTCGGCGAATGACACAGCTTCTGCAACCGCGCCGCCGTACCTTCGTCCGCACAGGCGACGACCGACGCGGCCGGTTGGCCTTCGGCGATCTCGCGCGCCAGGTTCGGTCCCGAGACGACCGCGATGCGTTCCGGCCCGGCACCGGTCAGCTCGGCGATCACCTCGCTCATCCGCTTCGTCGTACCGAGCTCGACGCCCTTCATCAGGCTGACCAGCGGTACGGCGTTCGGCAGCACGCCGGCCCAGTCCGTCAGGTTGTCCCGCAGCGACTGCGACGGAACCGCGAGCACGATCGCCTCGGCTCCATCTGCGGCCGCGGCCGGGTCGTGGGTCGCGGTGATCGCGTCCGGCAACCGCAGACCGGGAAGGTACTCGGCGTTCTCGTGGCCGGCATTGATCGACTCACAGAGCGACTCACGCCGACCCCAGACGGACACCTGGTTCCCGGCGTTCGCAAGCACTACCGCGAACGCCGTCCCCCAGGATCCCGCACCGAACACCGCTACCTTCGTCATGCCGTCTCCTCACCTTCAGCCTTGCGAGCTTTGCGCAGGTCGTACAGCTCCTTGGGCGGGGTCTCCCCGCGCAGTTCGCCCAGGGTCTCGGCGACGCGGGCCATGATCACCTCGGTTGCCTCGTGCAACAGCTGGTTGGTCAGCGGCTTGCCCTCGAACGCGCTCAGGTCGACCGGTGCACCGGCCCGGGCCTGCAGCGTCTTGCGCGGCAGCAGGCGGATCCGGATCTTGCCGGTGTACGACTTCACGATCTCCTGCGCGCCCCAGTTGGCGACCGGGATGACCGGGCAGCCGGTCATCAACGCGATCCGGGCCGCACCGGTCTTGCCGGTCATCGGCCACATGTCCGGGTCACGGGTAATGGTGCCCTCCGGGTAAACGCCCACACACTCACCGCGTTCGACTGCGGCGACCGCGTCCCGGAATGCATCCGCGGCCTGGGTCGAATCGCGGTACACCGGGATCTGTCCCGCGCTGGTGATGATCTTGCCGAGCACCGGGATCTTGAACAGCGACGCCTTACCCAGGAACCGCGGGATCCGCCGGCACTCCCAGATGAAGTACCCGAGCAGCACCGGGTCGAAATGCGAGATGTGATTCGGCACGTAGATCACACCGCCGGTGCGCGGCATGTTCTCCCGCCCGGTGAACCGGCATTTGGTGAACACGATCATGAACGGCTTGACGATCGCGACGATGATGCCGAACCAGAAGCCCCGCGGCGGTCGCGGATCACCCTGCCGGTTGTCCAGCCGATTGTCCACCGGGGCCTCCTGCTGCTCGTTACTGCCATCCGTCATGGGAGAATCCTGCCTGATGGCAGACCTACAGGTCGCTCCCTGGACCCTGGCGATCCCGGTGAAGCGTACGGCGATCGCAAAGAGCCGGCTCGCTCCGGCCTACCCGCAGCACCGTCCCGAGCTGGCCCGTGCGTTCGCTGTCGACACTACTGCGGCCGCCCTCGCCTCTCCCCTGGTGCGGGCCGTCCTGGTCGTCACGGACGACCCGCTGGTCGCGGCGGACGTGACCGCGGCCGGTGCGTACGTCGTACCGGATCTCCCGGCCGCCGGGCTGAACGAGGCCTTGCTGCATGGAGCCACTGTTGCGGCTGCGGAGTTCCCCGACAATGGCGTCGCCGCGTTGTCGGCGGATCTTCCCGCGCTGCGCCCGGCCGAGCTCACCGCCGTACTCGCGGCCTGTACGGCGCCGCGCTCGTTCGTGGTCGACCAGCCCGGCACCGGTACGACGTTGCTCGCGGCGGCTCCCGGCGTACCGCTGGATCCCCGCTTCGGGGTGGGTTCCGCCCTGGCACACCAGGCGTCCGGGGCGATCCCGATCGAGCTGCCCGGGATCGAGTCGGTACGTCGTGATGTCGACACGGCTGCCGATCTGGCGCACGCCGTACAGCTCGGGGTGGGGCCGGCGACCGCCGACGTGATGTCGCTGGTTCTCGGTGCCGCGACCGGGACCGAAGGGCTAGCCTGCTGATATGCAAGCGACCGTGAGCCGCTACGACGGCGAGACGTTCTCCGGGGCAGTGCTGACTGACACCGGCGTCGAGCTCCCGTTCACCGTGCACGCCGTCGCCGATACCCCGGTCCGCCATCTGCGGGTAGGCCAACGGGTGCGGATCGAGACGACCGGGTCGGGCGCCGAGCTGAGCATCACCAAGGTGGAGTTCGGAACGCGTCTCTAGTTGCCACCGACAACGGCGAAGGCCGGTCAACCCCTGGAGTGGGGTGACCGGCCTTCGCTGTACTGCAGGTGGTGCAGGTGGTGCAGGTGCCGCAGTGCGTGAAGATCAGCGAGCGGTACGCTTCGCCGCGGTCTTCTTGGCGGGGGCCTTCTTGGCCGGCGCCTTCTTCGCAACGGTCTTGGCCGGGGCCTTCTTCGCCGGGGCCTTCTTGGCAACGGTCTTCGCCGGAGCCTTCTTGGCAACCGTCTTGGCCGGGGCCTTCTTGGCGACCGTCTTCTTCGCAGCGGCGGTCTTGGTTGCAGCGGCCTTCGCCGGTGCAGCCTTCTTCGCCGGGGCAGCCGCCTTGGTGGCGGTCGCGGCCGGCTTCGGGGCTACCAGCTTCGGCAGCTTCTTGGCGCCGGAGACAACGGCCTTCAGCTCCGCACCCGCGCGGAACTTCGGCACCGTGGTCTTCTTGGCACGCTTGGTCTCACCGGTCCGCGGGTTGCGCACGATGCGCGCACCACGCTCGATGGCCTCGAAGGCACCGAAACCGGTGATGGCGACCTTGCCGCCCTTCTTGGTCAGCTCACGCTGGACGGTGTCGATCACCGATTCCAACGCGTGCTGGGCCTGGCGGCGGTTTCCGTCGAAGTGCACTGCGAGCGCTTCGACCAACTGGCTCTTGTTCACTGCTTCCCTCCGTGAACACTAGGCGTCGAGCACAGCGCTCGATCTCACAGGAACGTTATGGACTCAACACGCCGTTCACAAACACCAACGCGGCAATTCGCCCTTGTTTTGGGCGATTCGTGCCACAATTTGGCCCGATCCGGGCCCTGAGGGCTCTTTTGGCAGCTAACTCACAGCCAGCCGCGGCGTTTGAAGATCTGGTGCAGACCTCCACACACCAAGGCCATCAGGCCGATCGCGAAGGGGTATCCGTACTGCCAGTGCAGCTCCGGCATCTTGTCGAAGTTCATCCCGTAGACGGTGCCGATCAGGGTCGGGGCGAACAGGATCGCCGCCCAGGCAGAGATCCGCTTCACCTCTTCGTTCTGCTCGCTGCTGGCGATCGCGAGGCTCTTCATCTCCTCGTTCTGCTGCTGGGCGACCAGGGTCGCGTTCACCGTCAGGATGTCGCGCAGCAGTTCGCGGAACCCGTCGACCTTCTCCACCACCTCGGTGACGTGGTCGGCGACATCGCGCAGTGAACGTTGCAGTTCCTCGTCCACGCCGTACTTCTGGAATCCGCCGCGCAGCTGCTCGAGCATGCCGACCAGCGGCCGGGTCGCGCGCTGGAACTCGATCACCTCACGGGACAGTTCGTAGATGCGCCGCGACACCTTCGGGTCACCGCGGAACACCTCGGTCTCGATCTCGTCGATGTCGTTCTCGAGACCGGCGACCACCGGAGCGTAGCCGTCGACGACCTTGTCCATGATCGCGTAGAGGACCGCTTCGGCACCTCGGCTGAGCAGCTCGGGATCGCGCTCGACACGACGCCGTACCGCTGCCAGGTTGGGGGCTTCGGCGTGCCGGACCGTCACCACGAAGTCCGGTCCGACGAACACGTGCACCTCACCGAACTCGACCTCCTCGGTCGCGTCCCGGTACCGCGCGGCCTTCAGTACGACGAACAACGTGTCGCCGTACCGCTCCAGTTTCGGCCGCTGATGCGCCTCGTTGGCGTCCTCGATCGCCAGCTCGTGCAGGTCGAACTCCTGCGCCAGCGAGGCGAGCTCGCGGCGGTCCGGCCGGTACAGACCGATCCAGGCCAGGCTGTGCGGGGCCTGGTGCAGCTCGCCGTACGTCTCGGCGAGCGAATCCGGAGAAGCGACCCGGCGGCCGTCGCAGTAGATCGCGCTGTCCACGACGCTGTGCCCCTTGGGCATCTGCGGATCGCGGGGCTGCTTCTCGGCCGGCTCAACGGTGGCGGCGGAAACGGCAGCAGCGTGCTTGCGCGCGGCGGCACGCAGTGACGGGGTGCGGCTGAACGCACGGATGGTGCGAAGGCGCAGGTCGGACATGAGTCCTCCAGGTGCGGTGGATCAGGTGAGTGATGAACACACGTCTGCCCGACCCCACAACTGCTAGAGGAGCTGCCATTCCCTGACGGAGAGGCCCCCCGAAGGTCGAGCGAGACCCGTATGTCTGGAGGGTTCGCTCATCAGCGCCCCACCTCCTTGGTCTCGCAAGCCTTGTTCTGACAACCACGCAAGGGTAACACCAGAGTTATCGCCACCGACCCGCCCAGCGTTACGGCAGCGATAACTCTGGTGGATGATCAGGCCTTCGCCGGAAGGGTTGCCGGCTTGAACGAAGGCCGGGTTGCTTCGTACGCAGCGATGTCGTCGGCGTGCGACAACGTGATGCCGACGTCGTCCAGGCCGTTCAGCAACCGGTAGCGGGTGTAGTCGTCGATCTCGAAGGGTGCCGACACGTCACCGGCTGAGATCGTCTTGTTCTCAAGGTCGACCGTCACCTTGGTGCCCGGGTCGCTCTCGATCGTCGTCCACAGCTGCTCGACGACGTCCTGCTCCACCAGGGCCGCGAGCAGCCCGGCCTTACCGGAGTTGCCGCGGAAGATGTCGCCGAACCGCGACGACACGACCACGCGGAACCCGTAGTCGAGCAGCGCCCAGACCGCGTGCTCACGCGACGATCCGGTGCCGAAGTCCGGTCCCGCGACGAGCACCGAGACCCCGTCGTACTCCGGCTGGTTCAGGACGAACGACGGATCGTTGCGCCAGGCAGCGAACAGCCCGTCCTCGAAGCCGGTGCGGGTGACCCGCTTCAAGTAGACGGCCGGGATGATCTGGTCGGTGTCGACGTTGCTGCGGCGCAGCGGGGCCGCCGTACCGATGTGCTGGGTGAAGGCTTCCATGATTCCGTTGCTCCTCAGGCGTTCGCAGGTACGGCGACGGGCGGCAGGTCGGCCGGTGCGGCCAGGGTCCCGGTGACGGCGGTCGCGGCGGCGACCAGCGGCGACACCAGGTGGGTGCGACCGCCCTTGCCCTGGCGGCCTTCGAAGTTCCGGTTCGAGGTGGAGGCGCTGCGCTCACCCGGGGCCAGCTGGTCCGGGTTCATGCCCAGGCACATCGAGCATCCGGCGCCACGCCACTCGGCGCCGGCGTCCTTGAAGATCGTGTCCAGGCCCTCGGCCTCGGCCTGCAGCCGGACCCGGCCCGACCCCGGGACCACGAGCATCCGGGTGCCCTCGGCAACCTTCCGCCCGGCGAGTACGCCGGCCGCGGCGCGCAGGTCCTCGATCCGGCCGTTGGTGCAGGAGCCCAGGAACACCGTGTCCACGTGGATCTCGCGCATCGGCGTACCGGCGGTGAGGCCCATGTACTCCAGCGCGCGCTCGGCGGCGACCTTGTCGTTCTCGTTGTCGAAGTCGTCCGGCGACGGCACGCTCTCCGACAGCGGGATGCCCTGGCCGGGGTTGGTGCCCCAGGTGACGAACGGCGCGATGTCCTCGGCCCGCAGGACGACCTCGCGGTCGAACGTCGCGTCCTGGTCGGTCGCCAGGCTCTTCCAGTACTCGACCGCTGCTTCCCAGTCGACGCCCTGCGGCGCGTGCGGCTTGTCCTGCAGGTACGCGAACGTGGTCTCGTCCGGCGCGATCATGCCCGCCTTGGCGCCCCACTCGATCGACATGTTGCAGATCGTCATCCGGGCTTCCATGCTCAGGCTCCGGATCGCCTCGCCGCGGTACTCGACGATGTAGCCCTGGCCGCCGCCGGTGCCGACCTTCGCGATCAGCGCCAGCACCAGGTCCTTGGCCGAGACACCGTCCGGCAGTACGCCGTCGACCGTGACGGCCATCGTCTTCGGCCGGGCCTGCATCAACGTCTGAGTGGCCAGCACGTGCTCGACCTCGCTCGTACCGATGCCGAAGGCAATCGCTCCGAACGCGCCGTGCGTCGAGGTGTGGCTGTCACCGCAGACCACGGTCATGCCGGGCTGGGTCAGTCCGAGCTGCGGGCCGATCACGTGCACGACGCCCTGGTCCGGGTCGCCGAGGGTGTGGATCCGGATGCCGAACTCCTCGGCGTTCTTCCGCAGCGTGTCCACCTGGGTGCGCGACACCGGGTCGGCGATCGGCTTGTCCACATCGAACGTCGGGACGTTGTGGTCCTCGGTCGCGATGGTGAGGTCCGGACGCCGTACGCCGCGGCCGGCCAGCCGCAGACCGTCGAAGGCCTGTGGGCTGGTCACCTCGTGAACCAGATGGAGGTCGATGTAGAGAAGGTCGGGTTCTCCGTCGGCATGGCGCACGACGTGCGCATCCCAGACCTTTTCCGACAACGTCCTACCCATCAGACTCTCCTTTGAGATTTGTGGTGAGGTGCTATCGCTCACACTGCGCTTGAAGTCAGTGCAGAAGCGACTTGCGTTCCACGATTCGAGACGGCAGTATCGTCTCATGGACAACTCTAGCGGAGTCGGCGTTCTCGACAAAGCAGCCCTCGTTCTGTCCGCGCTCGAGTCCGGGCCGGCGACCCTGGCCGGTCTCGTGGCGGCCACCGGGCTGGCCCGCCCGACCGCACACCGGCTGGCTGTGGCGCTGGAGCACCACCGTCTGGTCGGCCGCGACATGCAGGGACGGTTCGTGCTCGGACCGCGACTCAGCGAGTTGGCCTCCGCCGCCGGTGAGGACCGGCTGCTCGCGACCGCCGGCCCGGTGCTGGCGCGACTGCGGGACATCACCGGTGAGTCGGCGCAGTTGTTCCGCCGCCAGGGTGAGTACCGGGTGTGCGTCGCCGCTGCGGAGCGTCCGTCCGGTCTGCGCGACACCGTCCCGGTCGGCAGTCAGCTGACCATGGCCGCCGGTTCGGCTGCCCAGATACTGCTTGCCTGGGAGGACCCGGAGCGGATGCACCGCGGCCTCCACAACGCGTCGTTCAACGCGGCCGCGCTGGCCGGCGTACGGCGTCGTGGCTGGGCGCACTCGGTCGGCGAACGGGAGCAGGGTGTCGCGTCCGTCTCGGCCCCGGTCCGCTCCCCCAGCGGCAAGGTGATCGCCGCCGTCTCGGTCTCCGGCCCGATCGAACGTCTGTCCCGCCAGCCGGGTCGGATGCACGCTCCGGCCGTGATGGCCGCGGCCGAGCGACTGTCCGAGGCGCTGCGCCGCGCATCTGAGTAAGTTGCGTTGGTAGTTGTCACGTAGCGCCACCAGGATCACCATGAGGGTGGGAACCCCTCAAGGAGGTCCGACATGGAGCGGGACTGGCTGACCCTCGGCTGGAAGATGTTGCTCGTCCGCGGTGCAATCGGCATCATTTTCGGGATTCTCGCGATCGTGTGGCCGATCCACACCGCGATCGCGTTGGCATTGCTCTGGGGCATCTGGGCCCTGGTCGACGGGATCGGCTCGATCGCCCAGGCGTTCCAGCCCGAGTCGAAGGGCAGCCGGTTGTGGCTGGTCACGCTCGGGGTGATCGCCTTGATCGCGGCCTTCTTCGCGATCACCAGCCCTGGGATGGCAGCGACGACGCTGACCTGGATCCTCGGGATCTGGCTGATCGTCCGGGGCATCTTCGAGCTCGCCGGCGCCTTCAGCAGTCAACAGGTGGTGCCACGCTGGCTCCTCGTGCTGAGCGGACTGCTGTCGATCCTCATCGGCGTACTGTTCGCCGCCAACCCGGGCGCCGGCGCAGTAAGCGTCGCCGTCGTCCTGGGCGTCACAGCGCTGGTCTGGGGCGTGGTCCTCATCGGCGTCGGCTTCTCCGTACGCCGAGAACTCCACAGCGGCCCCGCCCACTCCAGCCCCTCACCCGCATAACAAACACGAGTTAGCACGACGAAGCCGATCGCGCTGCCCCGGTCCCACCGGGCACGCGATCGGCACCGGCCCTGGGCAGGTCGGTGTGCCGGCGCCCCGGGCGCCACCGCACGCTGGGTTTAGCCGAGTGTGTTGCCGCGGTCGGCGCCGGTGATGCGATCGGCCGCCTGCCGTGACGAGTCGGCGGCGACTGCTGAGCCCGCTCCGGCGCCGCCGGGCGCGGTCGGGCCGGTGACACCTGCCGCGCCGGCCACGCCTGCGCTTGCCAGGCGTGTGGCGGCTGCGGTCTCGGCTGTGCGGGTGGCCTCGTTGGCGGGGGTGGTTTCGGCCGGCGCGGCCTCGCGTTCGAGGCGGGTGATGGCGCGGTGGGTGTCCTCGCCGATGCGTCGGCCGAGGACGTCGGCTCGGTCCAGGCGAGCCGGCAGCGACTCCCGCGAGTCGTCCAGTTCCTTCATCGCCGTGGTGAGCTGGTCGCCGATCACCGAGGTGAGCCGGTCGGCCGCCGCCGTACGAACCGCCGCGTCCGCCTGCTGAAGCACCGGCGAGCGGTTGACCAGGATCTCGGCCGCAACCCTCGCCTTGTCCAGCCCGTCCGAGGCGTGCACGCGATCCAGCAGCCGCCCTTCGCCCGGAGTACGCCGCTCCAGCGGGTCGAGGTTGTCCGCGAACGCTTCCACCAGCCGCTCGTTCGGCATCCGTTGCGCCCACCCGTTGCCGCTCCGCAGCGCCCGCTCGACGTCCTGCGAGATCGTCCCCTGGCCCACAAGCTGCGAGACCACATGCCCGTAGTGGAAGCGCGCAACCGCCGTACCGATCGCGTCGGCCAACTGCGACCCCGGCCGGTTCATATCCACACTCAACCGGTTCTGCGCCCGGTCCTGCCGATCCCGCAGCTCACGGTCGGCCCCACGCCCGACCCCCGCGCTGAGCTCACACGTCAGCCCGACGCCGAGCTGCTGCACCTCCGAGATCTCCTCACCGGCAGGCCAACCACGAGACCGACGCCAGCCCGTACTGCGACCAAGCTTCTCCAGCCTGTCCGCGTCGTCGAACCCGACACCGAGCACACCATCGGCGTGCTTCTCCGGCGAAAAGTACGGCCCGAGCAACACGCGCCGATCCCGCCGATCCGGCGGCGTCTCCGCCAACCGCTCGCGGACGGCCGCCTCCCACGCATCGACGAAACGCGCCGCCACCTTGTGGACGGGGACCTCTGCCACAGCTGGCTCCTCGGGTCGCTCGGACTTACCGCGGCAGCGTCGCAGAGCGCAGGGTTCAGCAACCCGGCATCACGACCGGGTTCACGCCGGGTTCACCCGAGATTCAGCGATCGGCTAGCAGCCGCAGGAGGTGCTCGGGATCAGCTCGTAGTCGAGGACGTGCCGTGCGGCCTGGGTGTTCGAGCGATCCAGCAGCAGCTCGACGGCGCGACGTGCAGTCTCCTCGATCGGCTGGCGGACGCTGGCCAGCGGCGGGATCGTCACCGTGCATTCGCTGGTGCCATCGAAGCCCATCACCGCAACGTCTTCCGGCACCCGCAGCCCGGCCTCCCACGCCGCGAACAGTACGCCGAACGCCTGCTCGTCGGTCGAGCAGTAGATCGCCCGCGGCGGCCGCTTCTGCTTGAACCACGGCTGTACGGCGTCACGCGCGGCAAACCGCGACACCGGGCAGGCGACGTACCGCGCCGACGCCCGAGGATGCTTCTCCAGCGCCCATTCGATCCCGCGCCGGTGTTCCGACGTACCGGGCGAATCTTCCGGACCGGTTACGACACCGAGGGTGCGGTAGCCGTGTGACAGCAGGTGATCCGTCGACGCCTCCGCGGCCGCGACGTAGTCGATCGAAAGCGTCGACACCGTCACGCCCTCAGGCACAGGATGCAGAGCAACCACCGGTACGCCGGCCGCGGCGAACCGCTGGATCGCAGGCTCCACCAGCAACGAGACGAGTACGACGCCGTCCACCTTGCGCTCGATGAACGACCCGATGTGCGCGGACTCCTGCTCCGGATCCCCCGCTGAATCACCGATCAGCAGCAAGTGATCATGCTGCCGCGCGAAGTTCTCCAGGTGTTCGGCAAGCGTCGCGAAGTACGGGTTGCGGATCTGCGGGATCAGCAGGCCGAGCGAGTACGTGCGTCCCGCGCTTAGCGCACGGGCAAGGATGTTGGGCCGGTAGTCCAGCTCCGCCGCGGCCTCGAGGACGCGCCGACGCGTCTCAGCGGAGACGGGCCTGGGGCCGTTGTTGAAGACGTAGCTGACGACAGCGGTCGACGTACCGGCCCGCTCCGCGACATCACGAGCCGTCGCCATCGATCTCCCCATGGTGTGCAGCGTATGCCCGCCCCGCCGCCACGATCCGCGCCGTGATCTCCTCAGCCACGGCCTCGGCGTCGACCTCGGTCACGATCCGCACGGATCCACCGGAGTCCGGCGTGAACACGCTGCGCCCGGCGCCATCGCCACCCACCTGGATCGCCACCCGCCCAACGTCCGACGTCTTGAACAATTCCGGGCGACTCAGCACAAGCACCGCAACCGGATCATGCGGCACGTTCCACGTCTCACTCCAGTACGCCCACCACTGCTCGATATCCGCACCGAGCGCCGCCCCCAGTCGACCAGCGGCCCGGATCCGCTCCAGCCGCGACGCCTCGATCGCCACCTGCTGCGTGATCTCCAGCCCGGTGATCGTCGTCGGGATACCGGCGGTCAGCACGATCTGCGCCGCGAGGTCGTCGGACTTGAAGTTGTGCTCCGCCTTGTCGTCGCCGAACGACCCACCCATCACCCACAGATGCCGGATCCACCCAGCCACCTGCGGCTCGAGCTGCAACGCCTTCGCCACATTCGTCAGCGGACCGATCGCGGCAACGTCGAGCTCACCAGGCTGCTCACGTAGCCGTGCCACCAGCCGCTCCGGCGCACTCTCCGCACTGACCGTCTCGGAGGACAGGTCGTCGTGCAGCGTGCCCTCATGCCCGGCCCACCAGACCTCTCGCCCCGACAAGGTCTCCACAGCACCCGGTACGACGACCAGCTCGCGCCCGGCGAGTGCGGCGTACCGGCGGGCGAGTTGAGCGCGTAGCCGGGTGTCGCCGTACACCGTGTGGACCTCGAGCAGCTCGAGGTCCGGGCTGCCCATGATCTGGGCGAGCGCCATGGCGTCGTCGACGTCGGAGCCGATATCGGTGTCGAGAATGAGCTGGTGCATGGTCTCCCTATTTCAGGCCCGTGCTGGACACGGACTGGACGAAGTACCGCTGGAAGCCGGCGATGACGACCAGCGGGATGACGGTGAGTACGACGGCGCCCGCGAACACCAGACCGTAGTCCGCGAAGTTCTGGCCTTGCAGGTTGGACAGGGCCACCGGGCCGAGGATGTGCTTGGCGTCGGTGCCGATCAGCAGTGGCCAGACGTACGACTGCCACTGGAACAGGAACAGCATCAGCCCGGCGCCGATCAGCGCGGGCCGGGACAGCGGCAGGTAGATCCAGCGGAACACGCCGAACCAGCCCAGCCCGTCCAGCCGACCCGCCTCGACGAGCTCGGCCGGGATGCCGAGGAAGAACTGTCGCAGCAGGAAGATCGCCATCCCGTTGCCGATCCCCGGCAACACCAGCCCGGTGAACGTGTTCGTCAGCTGCCAGTCGCGGAACATCGTCGACAGCGGGATCGCGATCGCGTCGAACGGCACGAGGAAGCTCAGTACGACGATGCCGAACACCAGCCCGCGCCCGCGGTACTCGAACGCCGCCAGCCCGAACGCCGCCGACGCACAGACCGCGAGACCGATGACGACCGTCGCCGCGCTGACCAGGATCGAGTTGAGCGTCGCGCGACCGACATCGCTGCTCAGCAGGGCCGAGTAGTTGTGCAACGTCGGCTTCAACTCGAAGAACGTCTGCCACGACAACGTCAGATGCGCGAACGTCTCCGAACCCGGCCGCAGTGAGTTCGTCAACACCCACAGCAGCGGCAGGAAGAACAGAATGCCGATGACTCCGCCGAGCACCGACAAGCTCGCGCGCTTCACTGGTCACCTCGCAACAGCCGGAACTGCCCGGCCACGATCGCGAGCGTCAGCGCCACCAGGATGACGACCTCGGCCTGCGCCACGTGGATGTCGCCGATCGCGTACGCGCGGGTGTAGACGTCGTACATCAGCAGGTTGCTGTTCCCGTTCGGGCCGCCCTTGGTGAGGATCTGCACCGGCGCGAACACGAGCAGATTCGAGACTGTGTCGGCGACAAGGACGAACGCGAGCGGTCGGCGTACCAGCGGGAGGATGACCGACACCATCCGGCGCCAGGCACTCGCACCGTCGAGCAGCGCGGCCTCGCGGACCTCGACCGGGACCTCCTGGATGCCGGCGATCAGGAACAGCATCCAGTACCCGACGCCGATCCATGAGAGCAGCACGATCAGCGACGGCAGCACCTGGCCGGACGACGTCAGGAACTGCTGCGCGGACAGACCGAGCCGCTCGAGTACGCCGTTCGCGAGACCGTCCGGCCGGTAGATGACGCTCCAGATCACTGCCGACACCGCAGGCGGGGTGGCTATCGGCAGGATGACCAGGGTGCGCCACAGCTTCGAGCCCGCCGCGCGCTGGGTGAACAGAACTGCCAGGAGGAACGAGACGACTACCTGGATCGGGTTCACCAGCACGGTGAAGAGCAGCGTCACGCCGACCGACTGCCGGAAGTCCTTGTTCGACAGCAGATCCGTGTAGTTGCCCAGCCCCGCGAACACCCGCCCACCGCGCAGCAGACTCTCCGTGTAGAAGCTCTCGACCACGGCCGAGATCGCCGGGACGATCCGCAGTACGGCCAGACACAGCAGCGCCGGCGCGAGGAAGGCAAGGGCGATCAGCCCTTGCCCACGCTTCCTCATTTAATCGACTTCCAAGCGTCGGTGAGCTGGCGGGTCGCCTCCTGCAGCCGCGTGTCGGAGTTCGTGCCGTTGCGGATGTCGGCGAACGCCTTGCCCATGACTTCCTCGAACTGGATGTACCCGACACTCACCGGCCGCGACACCGCGGTGTGCTCACTCTCGTACGCCGTGATCGCGGCAGCGCCGGCCGTCTTCGTACCGGAGAACGCGTCCATCTTCGGGGTGTACTGCTTCTGCGCCTCGAGGTTGGCCGGGATGATCGTCGTCGTACTGGTCGTGGCCAGATTGCCGGCGGCATCGAGCGTCGCGAACTCGAGGAACTTGCGCGCCATCCCCTGCTGCTTCGACGCCGGGTTGATGCCGAGCGACCACGACCCGGTCGGCGTCACCGGCTTGCCGCCCTGGAAGTACGGCAGCGGCGCGACGCCCCAGTCGATCTTCGAGCTGCCGAAGATCTTCAAGTCCCACGGGCCGCCGACGAAGAACGCCACGTTGCCGTTCGCGAACACCGGACCGGTCTGGAACCCGCCGATCCCCCGCGGCGACAGTCCGCTCGCGAAGGTAGCGCCGTACCACTGCATGGCCTTCTTCCAGCCGTCGGTCTCGACCGCCGGAGTGAGCGCGTCGTCGCCTTCGATGCCGGAGCCGCCGCCGAGCGACTCGGCCAGCGGCTGCAGCTGGTAGTACGCCTCGGGCTGCTCCATGAACAGGCCGTACTTCGTACCGCCCGACTGCATCGCCTTGCGGCCGGCTGCCTCGACCTGCTCCCAGGTCCAGCGCTGCTGCGGGTCCGCCGTCGGTGGGGTCACGTTCGCCTTCGCGAGCGCGGTCTTGTTGTAGAAGAGGAACTGCGTCGAGTTCCACATCGGCAGCGACCACAGCTTGTCGCGGAAGTGGTTGGTCTTGTACGCCGCCGCGCTGACCTTCGTCTTCACCTGGCCGTCGAGGTCGCTGAGATCGGTGAGGAAGCCCTTCGCGGCGAGCTGCGAGACCCGCGGCTCGTCGACCGTGTAGACGTCGATGCCCGCGTCCTTCGCGCTCAGCCGCTGCTGCATGGTCGCGTTGAACTGGTCGAACGGAATCTGCGTGTAGGCGACCTTGATCCCCGGGTTCTTCGCCTCGAAGGCCTTGATCACCGGCTGGTAGGTCTCGGCGTTGTCGGTGCCGGTGAACGAGATCGTCCCGGTCGCCGGGCCGGAGTCGGTCGCAGCGGGCTGGTCGGACGAGCCGCACCCGGCGACTAGCAGGGTCGCCGTGATGACGGCGGCTGGCAAGAGGTTCCGGCGCACGGCGGTCCCCTTTCTGAAGTGGTCTAAGCGCTTAGACTCTAAGCGGTTAGATCTTGCCGTGTCCAGCGATCGGGGCAGAACGCACGAAGGCCCCCGTCCGCGAGGACGGGGGCCTTGTTCTCTGGTAGCCCCGACGGGATTCGAACCCGCGCTACCGCCTTGAGAGGGCGGCGTGCTAGGCCGCTACACAACGGGGCCAGAGTGTTGTCAGCCGGACCTTGCGGTCCGGGCAACGAGGTTGAACTCTACCGATTCTCATCGGTGCGGTCCAATCCGCTGGGGTACTAGGACTCGAACCTAGACTAACTGAACCAGAATCAGACGGGCTGCCAATTACCCCATACCCCAAAGGCATTTCACCGTTGCTGGGAGTTTGTTTCCGCCCTCACCAACCCGGCTCGGAGAGCTTACCCGAGGCGAGGACCGGACACCAAAACGGGCCCCCTCCGGCGCGTTGTCACTCCCGTCACACCAGACTCTTCCGGTTGTCCGTGGTCAACCCGAGCCGGCGCGCGATCACCAGCGCGACCGCACCGAACACGACGAACTTCACCACGTCAACCGTCACCAGCGACCACGGCGCATCCTTCACGCCGAGGCTCGCCCCGACGGTGTTGGTCAGCGCCGCGAAGATGAACGTCACCACGTTGTTCGCCGCGTGCGCCGAGATCGACGCCTCCAGACCACCCGTGCGTACGACGAGGACCGCCGCGACCAGACCGAACGCGAGCCGGTCGACGAACAGCGCCGGACTCTGCCACGGCCAGATCCCGTGCGCCGCCGTGAACAGCAACGCGGTCACGACAACGACAATCGCCGTACTGCGAACCAACGCGCCCATCGCCTGCAGCAGGTACCCGCGGAAGTAGTACTCCTCCCCCGCGGCCTGGAACGTCGACGTGAGCAGCGTGACGACGATGACCGCGATCGCGTCCGGCGCCGCGCCACCGCCGTGCCGCTCGCCGGTCGCGAGCTGGATGTCGCCGAACTGGACCACGGCCAGCGCCAGCAGTTCGATCACGATCGCCGCGACGGCGAACCAGGCCAGCGGCCGCCAGCGCAGTCCGCCGGCCACCGAGGACAACAACCCCGGTGGCTGCCGGTTGAGCTTGCGGGCGACGAGCATGCTGAGCGGGATCAGCACGATCAGCGTCAGGTTCGTCGCGAGCAGTCCGAACCAGGACAGCGTGCCCTCGGGATCCTTCCGGATCGCCTGCTGGATGCCGAGGATGATCACGCTCGCGACCATCCAGCCGACCAGGATGGTCAGCGCGCCCAGGACGACGTACCCGCTCGGGGCATCGGGGTTGCGCAGCAGCCGCTGGTACGACGTACGCGGTGTCAGCTCGCTCATGACAGCGACGACACGGTACGGCGCGCCTGCTCGAGGCGGCGCAGGGACTTCTCCCGGCCGAGCAGCTCGAGCGACTCGAACAGCGGCGGCGAGATCCGGCGACCGGAGATCGCCACCCGGACCGGGCCGAACGCGTTCTTCGGCTTCAGCCCGAGGCCGTCGATCAGCGACGCCCGGAGCGCCGCCTCGATCGCCTCGGTCGTCCAGTCGCAATCGCCGAGCGCCTTGGCCGACGCATCCAGTACGGCGCCGGCGTCACCGGTCAGCACCTTCGCGGCGGCATCCGGGTCGATCGTGAACGCGTCCTCGTCGACGAACAGGAACCCGAGCATGTCGACCGACTCGGACAGCGTGTTCATCCGCTCCTGCACCAGCGGTACGGCGGCCTGCAGCGTCGCGAGCTGGTCCGCCGACGGCTCTGCCGGGAGCACGCCCGCGCCGGCCAGGAACGGGATCGTCCGCTGCGCGAAGTCGTCCGGCGGCAGCATCCGCATGTGCGCCGCGTTGATCGCCTCGCACTTCTTCGGGTCGAAGCGGGCCGCGTTCGAGTTCACCTTGCGGACGTCGAAGGCCTTGACCATCTCGTCCATCGTGAACACGTCGCGGTCGTCGGCGATCGACCAGCCGAGCAGGGCCAGGTAGTTCAGCAGACCCTCGGGCAGGAACCCGCGCTGCATGTACTCGCCGAGGCCGGAGCCCGGGTCGCGCTTGGACAGCTTCTTGTTGCCCTCGCCCATCACGAACGGCAGGTGCCCGAACCGCGGCGTCCGGCCGCCGCCGACACCGATCTCGGCCAGCGCCTCGTACAGCGCGATCTGACGCGGCGTCGACGAGAGCAGATCCTCGCCGCGCAGTACGTGGGTGATCTCCATCAGCGCGTCGTCGACCGGGTTCACCAGCGGGTAGAGCGGGTAGCCGTTCGCGCGGACCAGGACGTAGTCGCCCAGGTTCTCCGGGAGGAACGTGATCTCGCCGCGGACCAGGTCGTCGAACACGATCGGGCGGTCGGGCATCCGCAGGCGGACCACGGGGCGGCGGCCTTCCTCGACGTACGCCTGGATCTGCTCGGGGCTGAGGTTGCGGCAGTGGCCGTCGTACCCGCTGTGCTCGCCGGCCGTACGGGCGGCCTCGCGGCGCTGGTCGAGCTCCTCCTGCGAGCAGTAGCAGTGGTACGCCTTGTTCGCGGCGAGCAGCTTGGCGACGACGTCGGCGTACACGTCCATCCGCTCGGACTGCAGGTACGGCCCGTAGTCGCCGCCGGCCCCGGGACCTTCGTCCCAGGTGAGGCCGAGCCAGCGCAGCGAGTCGTAGGTGTACTGGTAGCCCTCTTCGGTGTTGCGGGCGGTGTCGGTGTCCTCGATCCGGAGCACGAGCTTGCCGCCGTAGTGCCGGGCGAAGGCCCAGTTGAACAGCGCGCTGCGGATGTTGCCGACGGTCAGCAGGCCGGTCGGCGACGGTGGGAACCGAACCCTCACCCCCGCGGGCTCGAGATCTCCCAGTACGTCGTCAGTCACGGACGATCACCCTGTTCGTCAGAGTTCCGATGCCTTCGACGCTGACCGAGACCTCGTCACCGGGCAGCATCGGGCCGACGCCCGCCGGGGTGCCGGTGAGCACCACGTCGCCGGGCAGCAGCGTGGTGAACGAGGTGATGAAGGCAAGCACCTCGGGGATGTCGAAGATGAACTGCGACGTCCGGCCGTCCTGCTTGGGCTCGCCGTTCAGCTCGGTGCTGACCCGCAGGTCGGACGCGTCGAGCTCGGTGCTGATCCACGGGCCGAGCGGGCAGAACGTGTCGTACCCCTTGGCCCGGGCCCACTGCCCGTCGGTCTTCTGCAGATCGCGCGCGGTGACGTCGTTGGCGATCGTGTAGCCGAAGATCACCTCGTTGGCCCGCTCCTTGGGCAGGTCGCGGCAGATCCGGCCGATCACGATCGCCAGCTCGCCCTCGAAATTCAGGTCGTGGGTCTGCTCCGGATAGACGATGCCGTCGCGCGGGCCGATCACGCTGGTGTTCGGCTTCAGGAAGATCAGCGGCTGTTCGGGTACGTCGTTGCCGAGCTCCTGCGCGTGCGCAGCGTAGTTGCGGCCGACGCAGACCACCTTGCTGCGCGGGATGACCGGCGCGAGCAACCGGACGTCGGCGAGCTGCAACCGCTCCCCGGTGAACTTCACCGGCCGGTAGAGCGGGTCCGAGTCGAGAACGTTGACCGTCCCGACGAGTCCCTCGGGGTCATCGGTCTCGACCATGCCGTACTTCGGCTCGTCATCCACAGAGAATCTGGCGATACGCACGGGGCGAGCCTACCGTCGCCTTCGGATGAGACAGTTAGCTGGTGACTGTAGAGATCCGCCTGGCTGTTCCTGCCGAGTACGACGCCGTTGGTGAGCTGACCGTGGAGGCGTACTCGCACGACGGGTTCGTCCGCGGCCAGTACGCGATGACGCTGCGCGCCGCCGCCGACCGCGCCGCCAAGGCCGAGCTCTGGGTCGCGGCGGACTCCTCCGGTCTGTTGGGCACGGTCACCTACTGCCCCGTCGGCTCCGTCTACCGCGAGATCGGACGAGACGACGAGGGCGAATTCCGCATGCTCGGCGTAGCCGGCCGGGCACGCGGCCTCGGCGTCGGTACGGCGCTCACCGAGCGCTGTATAGAACGGTCCCGCGAGCAGGGCCTGCACCGAGTAGTCCTGTGCAGCGCCAGCTACATGACCACAGCCCACCGCATCTACGAACGCCTCGGCTTCACCCGCCTCCCCGAACGCGACTGGGCCCCCATCCCCGGCGTAGACCTGTTCGCGTTCGCCCTGGACCTATGACCACCACGCTCGCCTTTGCCGAGTGGTCGTCGTACGCGATGGACCATGCGGCCCGCGTCGACGGGCTGGTGGCCGGGCATGTCGAGCGGCGGAAGCGGCGTGAGGCTCATCCGGTGGAGGACTTTCTGTTCACCTATTACTCCACTCGTCCGAACCAGCTGCGGGTCTGGCATCCCGGGCCGGGGGTGCGGTTGCTCGAGGCGTCGGAGTACGGCGATCGTCGGGGTTATGTGGTGGTGGACGGGGCTGCGTCACTCGACCCGGCTGAGATCGCGCGGCGGGCGGACAACATTGCGTGGATCCGGGGGTTGCTCGCGGCGACGCTGGAGCGGCAGGCGCAGTTCGGGTGTTTCGGTCTGCACGAGTGGGCGATGGTCTACCGGACGTCCGACGTACGGCATGAGAGGTGGCCGCTGCGGTTAGGGGCCGAGGGCACCGATCGGGTCGTCGAGTCGCACAAGGTCGCGTGCTCGCATTTCGACGCGTTCCGGTTCTTCACGCCGTCTGCGCGGCCGTTGAACGTGTTGCAGCCGACCCGCGAGTCCCAGCCGGCGTTGGAGCAAGGCGGGTGCCTGCACGCCAACATGGACCTCTACAAATGGGCGACCAAGCTGATGCCGTTCACGCCGAGCTCTTTGCTGCTGGACTGCTTCGAGCTCGCCCGCGACATCCGCACGCTCGACATGCAGGCGTCGCCGTACGACCTGGCGCCGCTCGGCTATCCGCCGGTCCGGATCGAGACGGCTGAAGGCAAAGCGGAGTACACAGCAGCCCAACGGGCCTTCGCCGACCGCGCTCGTCCGCTCCGCCGCCAACTCGTGACCCTTTGCGACGAGCTCCTCGGCTAACCTCGCACCATGGGAAAGATCGTCGCCACCGCCATCGCCGCACTCCTCATCGCGATCGGCTGCGTCTGGACCCTGCAGGGCCTCGGCTACGTCAAGGGCAGCTCGATGACCGGCAGCACCCTCTGGGCAACGGTCGGCCCGATCGTGGCCGCCTTCGGTGTCGCCCTCATCTTCGTGGCCTTCCGCGGCCCTAAGAAACGCTGACCACAGCCCACTGGTAGTGCATGGCACGGTCGTCGTCCCAGGTCGTCCACTCGTCCACGACGCCGTACCGCTCGAGTGCCGAACGCAGTCCGTCGTCGGTGCGGATGCTGAAGAACCGCCCGGGCCCGAAGCCCGTCCCGTCCTCCCAGACCTGCTCGCCGCCGGTAGCGCTCCCCCACAATCCGATCGCCAGCGGCGCATCCGGCTTGAGCACCCGGACGATCTCGGTCAACGCTCGATCGAGATCCTCATCGGCGACATGCAGCAGCGTGCTCATCGTCCAGCCCGCGTCGAAGGCCCGGTCCTCGAACGGCAACTCCAGCACGGACGCCACCTGAGCCTCCAGCCCGAGCGCCCGGCACGCCTCGACGCTCGCCGGTGAGAGGTCCACGCCGGTGTAGGCGAATCCTGCGGCGGCGATCGCCTCGCCGTCGCGGCCGGGGCCGCAGCCGAGCTCGATGACGCTGTGGCGACCTTCGTCGCGCAGCCGTGCGAGGAAAGCGGTCCGGTGAGCGACGCGCGGCTCGGGCAGTGCGCGATCGGTGCGCGCCTGGACCTCGTTGGAGTAGTAGGTGATCAGGTTCTGCTCGCGTTCGCTGCGGCTCATGGCTTGGTGACCTTCAGGGCGAAGAGGAGTGGGATGCGGGGTGCGCTGTCCGGGAGGCGCCACCAGCCGTCGGGTGTAGGTTCCATCGTCGACCAGCGCGGCCATGGGAGGACTTCGGATTCGCGCAGGCTGGTGAGATGGAAGCCGGCGCCGGCGAGAGTGGTGGTGATTTCGCCGAGGCCGTGGCGCCATTCGTAGCTGGTCTGGCGGCCGGGGACCTCGTCGCCGGTGTAGGTGACGGTGGAGTCGTGGGCGATCGGACCGCGGCCTTCGAGGTAGTCGGCGCGAAGGACCAGGTCGTCGGACTCGCCAGGTAGGGAGACCTCGCGGAGCGAGTTCAGCAGCGGGTGGAACTCGACGATGTAGAGCACGCCGCCAGGCTTGAGCAGGTTGTGGACGACCTCGGCCCACTCCTTCAGGTCAGGCAGGTAACACAGCGCACCTTTGCCCGTGTAGACGATGTCGAACTGCTGTCCACCGACCGCCTCGACCGCGTCGTACACATTCGCGTACAGGTAGTCGACCTCGACTCCCGCCGCGTCGGCGATCCGCCGCGCGGCCTCCAGCGACTCACTGGACAGATCGAGCCCGCTGGTCCGCGCACCGCGCCGCGCGAACGCGATCGTCTCGGTGCCCAGATGACACTGCAGGTGCACTACGTCGCGACCGTCGAGCGGACCGAGATCCTCCCACTCGTAGTCGGCGAACCAGAACTCCGCCGGCCGGTCGTAGAAGTCGCTCGCCGCATGCAACGGCGCTCGAGCGTCCCAGTCGGCTTCGTTGGCGGCCACCATCTCCTGTGTCTGCGCATCGAGAGTCACAACGAGCAGTTTGCCCACAGGTGGGTCCACAGGCAGGTACGCTCCCATCCACAGCTCTTGTTCAAGGTTTGTGGATAAGGTTGAATAAGGGTATGGCACGGGTGGAGTTACATCGGTGGCCCGGGCACCCCGACGGGTTCACCCGGGCGGAGCGGCTCGGCGGGTCGTACGAGCTGTACTTCCCCGATCCGCTGGTCGGTCGCGAGTTCGATCTGAGTGAGGACGTACTCGCGGTGCTCGAGGACGCCGCGGGTGATCTGGCGCGGCTCGACGCGACCGCGGCGGTGCTGACGAACAGCGAGGCGTTGGCGCGGCTCCTGCTGCGGGCCGAGGCGGTCGGCTCGTCGCACATCGAGGGGCTCGTCGTCGGGGCGCGGCGGTTGCTGAAGGCCGACGTACTGCGAGCGAGCACGCGGGACGTGACCGCCGAGGAGGTGCTCGGCGCGGTCGACGCGATGACCTGGGTGACCGAGTCCGTGCAGGCCGGCGACAAGCTCGAGGTGGATCACCTGCTCGAGGCGCATCGCCGGTTGATGGCGCAGTCGCCGCACTCGGAGTACGCCGGCGAGATCCGCTACCTGCAGAACTGGATCGGCGGCCGCTCCCCCGCCGAGGCGTACTACGTCCCGCCGCCGGCGCAGCTGATCCCGGAACTGCTCGAGGACCTGGTCAGCTTCATCCGCGAGTCGCGGCTGCCGGTGCTCGCGAAGGCCGCGATCGCGCACGCGCAGTTCGAGACCATCCATCCCTTTGCCGACGGCAACGGCCGGACCGGGCGAGCGCTGATCCACCTGATCCTGCGCGCCGAGGGACTCGTCACGCGCACCGTCCCGCCGGTCTCGCTCTCGCTTGCCACGCATACATCGGAGTACGTCGACGCCCTGACCGCCTTTCGGTACGTCGGACGCGCGACGACCCCGAAGGCACGCGCCGCCGCGAACCCGTGGCTGCGGATGTTCGCGATGGCCTGCACGCATGCGACCGCCGAGGCCGCGCGCTTCGAGCGGGCCGCAGTCGATCTCAAGGCGGCCTGGCGGGAACGTGCGGCGCCGGTCCGAGCAGGCTCCGCGACCGAGCTCCTGATCGACGCGCTGCCCGCCGCGCCGGTCCTCACGCTCGCCGCCGCGGCGCAGCTCATCGACCGCTCGCAGCAGGCCGCCAACCAAGGGCTCGCACGGCTGGTCGAGGCGCGCATCCTGCGCGAGGTCACCGACGGCCGGCGCAACCGCGTCTACGAGGCGCCCGAGCTCATCGACGCCTTCACGCTGCTCGAACGCCGCTTCGCCAGTCCGGCCGCGGACACGCGGATCGAGCCGCCTAGCAGACCCGTTCCGGCGAGGCCAGAACCGACACACCAGTGAATTGACTTTCGTCTCCCCGGCGAGCAAGAATTCGAACATATGTTCGATCGTACAGGGGAGAAGTGATGTCGGAGGCGTTCGACTGGGACATCCTGCACAAGCCATCGGCGATGGCCATGGTGCGCGGCCAGCTCGGCTTCAGCTGGATGGTGCTGTCCGGGCGCCTCGCCCAGTTGACCGACGAGCAGTACTTCTGGCGACCGAGCAGCGAGGCGCTGACCGTCGTCCGGCGGCACTACGCCGGCCACTTCCGATCACTCGGGTCCGGCGAATGGGTCGCGCAGTGGCCCGACGAGCCGGACCATCGCGGTCCCCGCACGATCGCCTGGCTGATCGCCCATCTCACCGAGACCTTCTTCGAGCGATGGGAGTGGACGTTCGGCGCGAGTCAGCAGGGGCGCGCGGATATCAACCTGCACGGCAACGCCCGCGATGCGGTGGCCTGGCTGACCTATTGGGTCGAGGCCTGGCGCGATGCGATCGCCGCGCTCGACGAGGACGAGGTGATGACGGTCGGGCTGAGCCAGGCCAACGAACTCGACGCCGGCGAGCCGTTCGGCCACGTCGTGCTGCGGCTGAATCGCGAGCTGATCCACCACGGCTCGGAGATCATGACGCTCCAGGACCTCTATGCGGTCGCGGCGTGAGATTGCGGACCACAAGATGTGCGACACGCGGCGTGGCGCTACCACAAGATCTAGATCGCTCCGCCTAGCATCACTACTGCTGGTGGTTCGGAGTGGCCGGCACCACAAGATGTGGGCCACTTTGAGGCAACAGGGGAATCCGGTGCGAATCCGGAGCTGCCCCGCAACGGTGAGCGGATGTGCTGTCGAGAGACGTCCGCAAGTCCGGATACCTGCCACTGGTACGTGCACCGCCGGTGCATGTGGTCCGAGACCTCGCGGGTGGGTCGCAGGGCGTGACGGCAGTGATCCCGGCCGGTGCTGCCGGTCCCGTCGTGCGCCTGCTCGCGTGGTCCCAGGCCTCCGAACTCTTGTGGAGAGCACACCTGTGACTATTGCTTCCTCAACGGCTGCATCCGTGTCCCAGTCCTCAGGGATGGCGGCGGAGCAGCCGGTCGAGCTCACCGTCATCCGTCGCGACGGCAGCAGTACGCCGTTCGACGCGACCAAGATCTCCGTCGCCGTGACGAAGGCGTTCCTCGCGGTCGAGGGCGCCGACGCCGGTGCCACCCACCGGGTCCGCGACCTGGTGACCGACCTGACCGGCCGGGTCGTCGGCGCCCTGACCAGCCGCGGCGACGCGCGCCGCAGCGTGCAGGTCGAGGACATCCAGGACCAGGTCGAGCTGGCGCTGATGCGCGCCGGCGAACACCAGGTCGCCCGCGCCTACGTGCTGTACCGCGAGGAGCGGACCAAGGCCCGCACACCTGCCGATGCGGCCGGCGTGACCGAGAAGCCGGCACTGACGGTCCGCGCGACCGACGGCACCCGGTCCCCGCTCGACGTCGACAGGCTGCGGGTGATCGTCGCGGAGGCGGCAGCCGGCCTCGACGCCGTCGACCCCGAACTGATCCTGAACGAGACGCTCGGCGCCTGCTACGACGGCATCGCGCAGCACGAGGTCGAGCTCGCGCTGGTGATGGCCGCGCGCGGTTTCGTCGAGACCGAGCCGCAGTACAGCTTCGCCGCGTCCCGGTTACTGCTCGACCAGATCCGGCGCGAGGCGCTGGGTCGCGTCCACGGCGAGCCGCGACAGGCCAGCCAGGCCGAGATGGCCGAGGCGTACGCGACCTACTTCCCGCAGTACATCCGGACCGGGATCGAGGCCGGCCAGCTCGACCCCGAGCTCGGCACCTTCGACCTCGAGCGGCTTGCGGCGGCGATCAGGCCGGACGCCGATCTGGACTTCACGTTCCTCAGTCTGCAGACGCTGTACGACCGCTATCTCCTGCACATCGACAAGGTTCGGTACGAGCTGCCGCAGGCGTTCTTCCTCCGGGTCGCGATGGGGATGGCGCTGCGCGAGGACGACCGCGAGGCGCGGGCGATCCAGTTCTACGAGCTGCTCAGCTTGTTCCGCTTCATGTCGTCGACGCCGACGCTGTTCAACTCCGGCACGACCCGTCCGCAGCTCTCGTCGTGCTTCCTGACCACGGTCGAGGACGACCTGGCCGGCATCTTCCACGGCATCCGCAACAACGCGCTGCTCGCGAAGTACTCCGGTGGTCTCGGCAACGACTGGACCCCGGTCCGCGGTATCGGGGCCAGGATCCGCGGCACCAACGGCGAGTCCCAGGGCGTCGTGCCGTTCCTGAAGATCGCCAACGACACCGCCGTCGCGGTCAACCAGGGCGGCAAGCGGAAGGGTGCGGTCTGCGCATACCTCGAGACCTGGCACATCGACATCGAGGAGTTCCTCGACCTCCGGAAGAACACCGGCGACGAGCGCCGGCGTACGCATGACATGAACACCGCGAACTGGGTGCCGGACCTGTTCCTGCAGCGGGTCGAGGCCGGTGGCGAGTGGACGTTGTTCTCGCCCAACGAGGTGATCGATCTGCACGACCTGTACGGCACGGCGTTCGCCGAGGCGTACGTCGCGTACGAGGCGGCCGCCGACCGGGGCGAGATCCGGGTGTTCAAGCGGGTCAAGGCGGTCGACCTGTGGCGGCGGATGCTGACGGTGCTCTTCGAGACCGGGCACCCGTGGATCACGTTCAAGGACGCCTGCAACCTGCGTTCACCGCAGCAGCACGACGGTGTCGTGCACTCGTCGAACCTGTGCACCGAGATCACGCTGAACACCACGGTCGAGGAGACCGCGGTCTGCAACCTGGGCTCGGTCAACCTGGTCGCGCACCTCACCGCCGACGGCCTCGACGCCGACCTGCTCCGGGACACGGTGAAGACCGCGGTTCGGATGCTCGACAACGTCATCGACGTGAACTTCTACACAACCCCCGAGTCGGAGCGCGCGAACCAGCGTCACCGTCCGGTCGGCCTCGGGCTGATGGGGTTCGCGGACGCGCTGTTCGCGCTGCGGATCCCGTACTCGTCCGATGCTGCGGTCGAGTTCGCGGACAGTTCGATGGAGCAGATCAGCTACCACGCGATCGAGGCGTCGAGTGATCTCGCCGCCGAGCGCGGCCGGTACTCGACGTACGACGGATCGCTGTGGAGCAAGGGGATCCTGCCGATCGACTCGCTCGAGCTGCTGACGTCCGCCCGCAACGGCGACGTGATCGTCGACGAGAGCAGGCGGCTCGACTGGGACACGCTGCGTGCGAAGGTACTGCGCGACGGCATGCGGAACTCAAACGTGATGGCGATCGCGCCGACCGCGACGATCTCCAACATCTGCGGCGTGAGCCAGTCAATCGAGCCGACGTACAGCAACCTGTTCGTGAAGTCGAACATGTCCGGCGAGTTCACCGTCGCCAACCCGTACCTGGTCGCCGACCTGAAGGCGCGCGGGCTGTGGGACCAGGTGATGGTGTCCGACCTGAAGTACCACGACGGCGTGCTGGCCGGTATCGAGCGGATCCCGGCGGAGGTGCGTGAGCTGTACGCGACCGCGTTCGAGATCGACCCGCAGTGGCTGGTCAAGGCGGCATCGCGCCGGCAGAAGTGGATCGACCAGGCCCAGTCGCTGAACCTCTACATGGCGAAGCCGTCAGGTCGTGCGCTGGACGAGCTGTACCGGTCGGCATGGCGGTTTGGCCTCAAGACGACTTACTACTTGCGTTCCCAGTCAGCGACCCACGTGGAGAAGTCCACGCTGAAGGGCACCGACGGCCGGCTCAACGCGGTGCCGGTAGCAATTCCCGAACCCACCGGAGCCGTCTGCTCCATCGACGACCCTGACTGCGAGGCCTGCCAGTGAGCACCATTTCCGTTGGAGCGGCACGAGTCGAAGTTGCCGACAAGGCGATGATCAACTCGCGGGCAGACGTCAACCAGCTGCTGCCGCTGAAGTACACGTGGGCCTGGGAGAAATACCTTGCCGCGTGCAACAACCATTGGATGCCGACCGAGGTCTCCATGCAGGCGGACATCTCGCTCTGGAAGTCGCGCGACGGCCTCACCGAGGACGAGCGGCTGATGCTCAAGCGCAACCTGGGTTTCTTCGCCACCGCGGAGTCGCTGGTCGCGAACAACATCGTCCTCGCCGTGTACCGCCAGCTGACCAACCCCGAATGCCGGCAGTACCTGCTGCGCCAGGCCTTGGAGGAGGCGGTGCACACGCACACCTTCCAGTACATCTGCACCTCGCTCGGGCTCGACGAGGGCGAGCTGTTCAACATGTACCGCGAGGTGCCGTCGATCTCCGACAAGGATGCGTGGGCGCTGAAGTACACGCAGCACCTGGAGGACCCGGACTTCAGGACCGGGACGCCCGAGGCCGATACCGCGTTCCTGCGCGATCTGATCGCGTTCTACGTGGTGTTCGAGGGGATGTGGTTCTACACCGGGTTCGCGCAGATCCTGTCGCTCGGCCGGCGGAACAAGATGGTCGGCATCGCCGAGCAGTACCAGTACATCCTGCGCGACGAGTCGATCCACCTGAACTTCGGCATCGACTGCATCAACCAGATCAAGCAGGAGAACCCGCACCTGTGGACGACCGAGTTCCAGGCCGAGGTCCGGCAGATGCTGACCGAGGCGTGCGAGCTCGAGGTCGCGTACGGTCGGTCCACGATGCCGAACGGCATGCTCGGCCTCACGTCGGAGCTGTGCGAGCAGTACATGCACTTCATCACCGACCGCCGTGCAGAACAGATTGGTATCGATCCGATCTTCGGTGAAACGCGGAATCCCTTCGGCTGGATGTCAGAGGTGATGGACCTGAAGAAGGAGAAGAACTTCTTCGAGACCCGAGTGATCGAGTACCAGTCCTCCAGCGGACTCAGCTGGGACTGACACCAGATCCACACAGACGGAAGGCCCGCGGAGCTACTCGCCGCCCCGCGGGCCTTCCTTTCTCGGTCTTCGGCTCAGCCGGCCGACGGCGGGTCGTACTTGTGGATGAAGTCGAGCGCCGTGCGGGCGACCTCCTCCCAGCCGTGGTCGATCACCAACGAGTGACCCCGGCCCGGGAGCTCGGTGAACTCGGTGACCCCGGAGTTCTTCAAGTGCTGCTTGTACGCCGCGTGCGTGATCGCATGCGGAACCGTGTGGTCCTTCTCGCCCGACACGAGCAGGATCGGCCCGCGGTCCGCCGCCTTGTACTCGACCTTGGTCTCGCTGAACGGGTTCAGGTTCGCCACCGCCGCCTGGAAGATCGGTACGCCGGACGCCGCGACGTGGAACTCGTCGTACAACTGGCGCGCCTCGTCCTCGTCGAGGTTGTTCGCCCAGCCGTACTTGAACTCGTCGAAGGTCAGCGTGACCGAGCGCCGCGCGTTCGCCGGGTTGCCCAGCACCGGCGAGCCCGACTTCAACGCCGACGGCGGCAGCGGCAACACGCCCCGACCCGGCGCCGGATCGATCGCCACGGTCACGGCCGACGCCCCCTCCCCCGCGATCTTCTGCGCGATCAACCCACCGAACGAGTGCCCGACGACGGCCGGCTTCCGGTCCAGTCCGCGGATCGCCTCGAGGTAGTGATCGGTGACCGCTTGCACCATCTTGTGCGCAAACACCTCGGGGTGCTCCCGCGCCTCCGCCACCGTCTCCGGGTCATCCGGCCACCCGGGTGCGATCGTGCTGTAGCCGTTCTCCTCGAACAGCCGACGCCACCGGTCCCAACTGGTCGACAACAGCCACAACCCGTGGATGAACACCACAGGTTGCTTGCCGGACGTGTTTGCCTGCTCGACTTCCGACCGCTCGCGATCAGTCAGCGACATAGTCCCCCTCCAAAGACTCGAATGCTCGCGATGCTAGCCGCGCAACCTCACCGACAACCAGCGATCCAGCAGATGGATCATCCTCAGCCGAACAGGGCGATGATCTCCGCGGTCGTGCCGGACTCGCCGAGGCGGGGGAAGATTCGGTTCAGCGAGTGTTCGTGCGACTCGGCGGCGAGGTCTGTCATTGCGTCGGTCGCGAGCGTGACGTTGTAGCCGTGCTCGTACGCCGCCCGCGCGGTCGACTCGACGCCGATGCTGGTGGCCACGCCGGTCAGCACGATCTGGGTGATGCCGCGGCGGCGCAGCTGTACGTCGAGGTCGGTGCCGTGGAACGCGCCCCAGTTGCGTTTGGTCACGACGATGTCCTCGGGGTGGCCGGCCAACTGGTCGACGATCTGGTCTGCGCCGGCGGGCGGCGTACCGCCACCCGACCGGGCCGGCTGCTCGGTCCGGCCGGTCAGGCGGTCGGCGCCGTCGGCCGCGAAGCTGACCCGGACGAGGACTACCGGGAGTTCGTGCTTGCGGAAGGCGTCGGCGAGTTCGACGGTCTTGCCGATGACGTCGGCGGTGCTGTGGGGCTCGCCGGGGAGGGCGGCGACCGCGTTCTGCAGGTCGATGACTACCAGCGCGGTCTTCGGGTCGAGGGTGGTGACTGACACAGGTGGAGCCTCTCTATTCGGGGAGTTGCGTGAAGGTCACCAGCACGAGCAGACCGGCGATGACGAGCAGGAAGACCGCCATGTCGTGCAGTCCGGCTGTCGTTGCACCGTGCTGGAAGAAGTGGGCGTTGGCCGCCGCGGAGATCAGCGCGCCGACATACACGCAGGTCCGCAACAGTCCTGCGGATGAGCCGATCCGGGCCGGATCGGCCTGCTGGTAAAGGGCGGTCTGGTTGGCGAGGTTGTTGAGGCCCTGGGGCACACCGGCGATCACACCGACCACGGCCAGGATCCAGATCGACGTACTCGGACCGACGAACAGCTGCGCGGTCGCGGCCACCACCAGACAGATGCTTCCGGCAACGAGTTTGCCGCGGATCGCCGCCCGCCGGCCGGTGGCCAGCGTGACCAGCACCGCCGCCAGGGACAGTGGTAGAAGGAGCAGACCAGCAGCGGATGCACTCAGGCCACGCGCCTCCTCGAGCCATTGCGTGAAGCCGTACAGGAACGAGTACGCACCGACGAACGCGAGCACCTGCCGGGTGTACGTCAGGATCAACGGGCGGTTGCCGCCCAGCACCCGCAGATCGATGAACGGCGCGACGACGCGCAGCTGCGTGACCACGAACGCGACGCCGAGGACCAGTGCAAGCACCAGTACGTACCACCGCGACACCCGCGGCTGCATCAGGAACAACATCAGCGAGACCAATGTCGTTGTGAACAAGGCGATCCCCGCGTAGTCCAGTCCCCCGGCACCACGCGAACGTGCCCGCCGCGGCAACCACAACGAGCCGAGCACCACGCAGATCACCGACAGCGGGACGTTGATCGTGAAGATCAGGTGCCATCCCCCCAACCCGATCAACAGGCCGCCCAGCGTCGGGCCGATCACCGCGATCACCTGGTTCGCGACCGACAAGCTGCTCAGGATGACGGCAGGCGTCTCCATCCCGGTCCGGTCGGCCTCGCTGCGGATCAACGACATCGCCGCCGGGTACGCCGCCGACGTACCGAGGCCGAGGAGGACCCGGGACCCGACGAGTACGCCGAGGTTCGGGGCCAGCGCGCCGAGCAGACCGGCCACGCCGACGAGCGAGGTCGCGATCAGGTAGAGCGGTCGCGGACCGAACAGGTCGACCAGCCGGCCCATCACGGGCTGACCGACCGCGGTCGCGATGTACAACCCGGTGACAAGCCACGCGGTCTGCGACGGCGGTACGCCGAACGCCGCGCCGATCGGGATCAGCGCGACCGCGAGCATCGACGAGTTGATCGGGTTCAGCACCGACCCGACGAGCATCGGCGCGATCAGCCGACGATCGAACCTCGAGGGCTCCACAATCACAGCCCGGTCACCGGGCCGCCTCGATCGCGCGATCGAGCAGCGCCAGCGCCGTGATGATCTTCTGCCGCTCGGCCTCCGTGCAGTGGTCCTGCAATGTCTGCGCCAGCCACTCCTGCCGCACCTTGCGATCCCCCTGCAGGCGGTGACGACCGGCCGACGTCAGCGACACCACCTGCCGGCGACCGTCCTGTGGATCGGGGTGCCGCTGGATCAGATCGGCCTGCCGCAGCGCGGCCAGGATCGCCGCGATCGACTGCGGCCGGATCCGCTCCGCCGTGGCCAGTTCACTCGCCGACGCCGGTCCGTCCTTGTCGAGCCGGCTCAGCACCGAGGACTGCGACGGGGTCAGATCGTCGGTGTCGGCGAGCGCCTTCAACCGCCGTTTGACCCGGCCGAAGACCACCCGCACCTCGCTGGCCGCGCGCGCCGCGGACGCCGATATCTCCATACCGACCACCATAACTCATCAGTCCAGACTGATCAGTTCGGGCTGTCATTGGCCGCGCCAACGACACCGGAGGAAGTTTCCGGAATCCCTGGACACGGCCCGCCGGACCGGACTAGCGTCTCAGTCTCAACCAATTCTATTCACCGTGAGAATAAATGGCGAAGCTCGAACGAGGCAGTGTCGGCACCCGGACGGCGAACCGCGGAGCGGTCATCGCCGCACTGCTGTCCGGCGCCGGGATCGACCGGCGGCAACTGGTCCAGCAGACCGGACTGAGCTGGGCCACGGTGGCCCGGATCGTCGACGATCTGCTCGCCGACGGGCTGGCTCTGGAGCAGCACAAGATCGTCCGCGACGGCCCCGGCCGACCGGGAGCCGCGCTCGGTTTCAACCCGCAGTCCGGGCTGGTGTGCGGGATCGACCTCGGCGGCACCTACTGCCGGATGGTGATCGCCGACGGCATCGGTACGGCGATCATCCGCTGCCGCGACGAGACCCCGCGGGACCTGGGCGCCGCCGAGCTGGCGTCCTGGATCGCGACACGCGTCCTCGGACTGGTCGAGCGGTACGGCGACGGCGTACCGCTCACGTCGGTGGCGATCGGGCTGCCCGGTGTCGTTGCCTCCACCAAGGATCGCGTGGTCGGCGCGTTCAACCTGCCGCAGATCCTCGGCACCACGTTCGTCGAGACGGTCGCCGCGGAGCTCGGCGTACCGACGATCATCGACAACGACTCGAACCTGGCGCTGCTGGGTGAGCTGCACTACGGCGAGTTGCCCCGGGACGAGACCGTCGTCCTGCTCAGCCTGGGCACTGGTCTGGGCTCGGCGGTCGCGTTCAACCGGCAGGTGCTCGCGGGACCCGAGGGTCTGCTCGGCGAGTTCGGCCGGCTGCGGTTGCCGGGCCGCAAGGAACGGCTGCGGGACCTGCTCTCCGGCGCGGGCCTGCTCGCTCTCGCGCACCAAGCCGGTCACCGCCTCAGGAAGGCCGACGAGGTCTTCGCCGAACCGGACCGCTTCGGCGGCCTGGTCGACGAGATCCACGAGGCGCTGCTGCATCTGGTGTCGATCGTTGCCCTGGCCTACGAGCCGAGCACGGTGGTCTTCACCGGTGGCTTCTCCGGTGCGTTCAGCGACTCCGTGCTGGAGACGGTGAGCGCCGAGACGTACGAGACGGTCGGCGTACACAGCGATCTGCGCCGGTCTGTGCTCGGGGATTCGGGCGGTCTGCTGGGTGCGATGGCCGCCGCCCTGAGTGGTTACTACACCGCGATCGGGGTGGCCCGCCACCAGGTCGCCTCGATCACTACGTCCGCCCCCGGTGTCGTGGCCCAGCTGGACGGCTGCGCTGTCGACCCATCCGACACAGAGGAACTCGCATGAAGCCCTGGAAGACCTTGGCTCTCCTTGCATCGATCTCGCTCAGCGTGGCAGCCTGCGGCGGATCCGGCCCGAGCAAGGCCGCGCCGACGAACAAACTGACCGTCTGGATGATGACCGGCGGTCCCGGTGACAACAAGATCATCGGCGACGTCACCAAGCAGTTCAACGAGAAGCACCCCGACTTGAAGGTGACCGTCGAGATCCAGCAATGGGACAACGTCGTCACCAAGCTGACCACCGCGCTCGCCTCCGACAACCCGCCCGACATCGTCGAGATGGGCAACACCCAGACCCCGATGCTGACCGCCTCCGGTGCGCTGGCCGAGCTGACCGACAAGAAGGGCGAGTTCGAGTCGTCCGACCAGTGGCTCGCCGGCCTCGCCGGACCGTCGACGTACCAGGACAAGCTCTACGCCACTCCCCTGTACGGCGGCACGAAGGTCGTCATGTACAGCAAGAAGATGTTCGCCGCGGCGGGGATCGCCGAGCCGCCGGCGACCGTCGACGACCTGATCGCGGACTGCGGGAAACTCGCGAAGGCGCACACGGCGACGCCGAACTTCTCGGCGTTCTACATGCCCGGCCAATACTGGTTCGCCGGGATGCCGTTCCTGTTCGGGAAGGGCGGCACGATCGCCACCGACCAGGACAACAAGTGGACCGCGCAGATGAGCAGCGCGGAGAACCAGGCCGGCCTCGCCGAGTGGAAGAAGTTCCAGAACGCCTGCTCGACGCCGTCCTCGATCGGCGCCAACACCGACAGCCCCGACCAGGACCAGATCTTCGCCGACCAGAAGGCCGCGATGATCTACGTCAAGGCGTGGGAGCCCGGCGCGGTCGCGGAGAAGAATGCGAAGGCTGCCTCGGACGCCGGCTACTTCATCATGCCGGGCTACGAGGCGAGCAAACCGCTGCCGGTGATCGTGGCCGGCTCGACGATCGGCATCGCCCAGAACAGTCCGAACAAGGACATGGCGGTCGACTGGCTGAAGATCATCACCGGCAAGGCGTTCCAGCAGACGATGACCCGGACGATCCACCAACTCCCGGTGGTCGCCGCGTTCCTGCCGACCGGCAACGTTCCTGAGGTGCTGAAGCTCGGCGCGCAAGCAGCCACCGTCAGCCAGGCGCTGCCGTCGACACCGGGCGAGGCGACGCTCGAGACCGAGAGCTACAACGAGCAGTTCTTCTCGAAGATCGCCAAGGGTGCGGATATCGCCGGAGCCGCGAAGGACTACGACAAACACGCGACCGAGGCGTTCAACGCACAGTCGGGCCAGCGCTGACGATGGCTTCGCTCACCGAAGAGGTGTCGGTTGCCCCGCGCACAGGAGGTGCGGTGCGGGGCAGCCGGCTGGCGCGGTTCACGCCGTACGGCCTGATCGGACCGGCGCTGGTCGCGTTCGCGGCCGTGCTGGGGTATCCGATCGTGCGGCTGATCTGGCTGTCGCTGCAGGACTTCGGGCCGCGGTCGCTGTTCACCGGCGAGGCGCCGTTCGTCGGGCTCGACAACTTCACCCGGGTGCTCGGCGACGGCGACTTCTGGTTCACGCTGCTGCGTACGCTGATCGTCAGCGTCGCCTGCGTGAGCGGGCTGATGGTGATCGGCTTTCTGCTGGCGTCCCTGCTGATGCAGGTGTCGGGGTGGGCGCGGGTGATGCTGTCGGTCTGCCTGGTGCTGGTCTGGGCGATGCCGATGGTGTCGGCGACGATGATCTGGCGGTGGCTGTTCGAGCCGCAGTACGGCGTACTGAACTGGGTGATCACGCAGCTCAAGGTGTTCGGCGACTTCTCCGCGCACGACTGGTTCTCGTCGCCGAGTCAGGCGTTGTTCCTGATCATCGCGCTAGTCGTGTGGAAGGGTCTGCCGTTCGTGGCGCTCACGCTGTACGCCGCGATGGGCCAGATCCCGGGTGATCTGTACGAAGCCGCCGCGCTGGACGGTGCTGGACGGTGGAACGTGGCGCGGCATGTGACGATGCCGATCCTCGGACCGGTGCTCGCCGTACTCGTGCTGCTCGAAGTGATCTGGTCGGTCAACTCGTTCACACCGATCTGGGTGCTGACGCAAGGCGGACCGGACGGCGGTACGACGACGCTCGGCGTCTACTCGTACCTCGAGGCGTTCACCCGCAACGACTACAGCGGCGGCGCGGCGATCGCGATCATCACGGTGCTGCTGCTCGCCGTACTGTCCGTGCTCTATGTGCGGCGTTTGTTCGCGCAGGACGAGGCGATCGCATGAGGCGGCGGGCTCTTCCGAACACCATCGCGGTACTGGTCTCGCTGGTGGTGATCTTCCCGGTCTACTGGATGTTCGCGACCGCGCTGAAGCAGCCCGGGAAGATCCTGTCGGCGACGCCGGAGTTCATCCCCTGGCCGTTGAGCCTCGACAACTTCCGTACGGCGCTCACGCACGGGCCGTTCCTGCACTACGTCCGCAACTCGTTGCTGGTCTCGGTGTCGACCGTGCTGATCGCGCTGGTCGTTGCCCTCGGCGCCTCGATCGCGCTCGCCCGGTTCCGGTTCGTCGGGCGGCGGGCGTTCCTCGTCGGGCTGGTGCTGGTGCAGATGGTGCCGGGGTCGGCGATGGTCATCCCGCTGTACCTGATGCTGCGGTCGGTCGGCGCGATCGACTTCGTGCCCGGGCTGATCATCACGTACATGACGTTCGTCCTGCCGTTCACGATCTGGACGTTGCGCGGGTTCGTGGCCGGGATCCCGCTGGAGCTGGAAGAGGCCGCGATGGTCGACGGCTGCGGCCGGTTCGGCGCGTTCTGGCATATCCAACTGCCGCTGCTCGCGCCGGGCATCGTGGCCACCTCGATCTTCGCCTTCATCAGCGCGTGGGACGACTACCTGTTCGCCTACGTGTTCCTGAAGTCGCAGAACAACTACACGCTGCCGGTCTGGCTGGTCTCGTTCCAGACCTCTGACGGCATCGACAACGGCGCCACCATCGCGGCGTCGGCGATCTTCTCGCTCCCGGTGCTGATCGTCTTCCTGCTGATCCAGCGCCGGCTGGTCGGCGGGATGACGGCCGGCGCGGTCAAAGGCCGAAACCCCCTGCACATGGAGGATGTTGTGACTTCAGAGCTGAACCGGCTCGCCCATGGCGTGCTGTTCCCCGCGCTCGGCCGGCCGAAGGTGCCGAACTGGGTCCCGTCCAGGATCGACGCCGGCCTCGGCGGGTTCGTGATCTTCGGCAGGGACACCGTCGACGGACCGCAATTCCGGCAGTTGGCGGCTCAGCTGCACGGTCTGCGCGACCATGTGCTGCTGTCGATCGACGAAGAGGGCGGTGATGTCAGCCGGATCGCGGACCTCGGCGGTTTTTCGATGCCGGGTAACCGCGCGCTGGGTGAGTTGAACGATGTGGAGCTGACGCGGCAGGCGGCGTACCAGATCGGGCTGTCGTTGGTCGAGGCCGGGATCGACTGGGATCTGGCTCCGGCAGTCGACACGGCGGTCAACCCGCTGAGCCCGAACGGGATTCGCTGCTTCGGGTCGGATCGCTCGCTTGTCAGCCGGCATACGGCCGCTTGGGTGTCAGGGCTGCAGGCGGCGGGGGTCAGTGCGTGCGCCAAGCATTACCCGGGGCACGGCATGAGCGGGACCGATGCTCACCTCGCGACGCCGCTGGTCGACGTTTCGCGGGAGGAGTTGCTGGCGAGCTACCTCGATCCGTTCCGGGCGGCGATCGAGGCCGGGGTGGACAGCATCATGGTGTCGCACGACCTGGTGCCGCAGGTGGACGACGTACCGGCGACGATCAGCAAGGTGCTGTTGACCGACATCCTGCGGGGTGAGCTCGGGTACGACGGGGTGGTGATCACCGACGCGCTCGAGATGTACGGGATCGCGGACGTGGCGCCGTTGCCGGAGGCCGCCGTACGGGCGATCGAGGCCGGGGCTGACGCGTTGTGCCTTGGGTCGTGGGCGTTCCTGGACGACGTGGATGTGGCGGCGGCCGCGTTGGTCGAGGCTGTTGAGAGCGGGCGGTTGCCGTTGGAGCGGTTGGAGGAGGCGAACGCGCGGCTGGCCCGGCTCGGAACGCGGGCGAAGGCGGATGTGGCGGAGCGGGACAACGGGCTGGGCTCGCGGTTGGCTGAGCAGGTTGTCGTGACGCATGGGGATCCGCGGGTGCGGAGTGACGCCGTACTGATCATCCGGCTGGAGCCGACGCACTCGCCTGCTGCTGGGTCGTCCGGGTGGGGCGTGGAGACGTTGCTGCGCGATGCGGGGAAGGTTGTCGAGAGCATCGGGTTGTCGGGGTCGACGTACAACGGGCCGGGGATGGCGCGGGCGGGGGTGGGTGAGTTCCGGTCGGAGTACGGCGCTGACAGTCAGGTGGTGCTGCTGGTGCGTGGGGCGCATCGCTTCGACTGGCAGGAGAAACTGATCGGCGAACTGCAGACCCAACACCCGGACATGATCGTCGTCGACATGGGCGTTCCTGGCGTCGACTACTCGGGCTTCACGGGTTGGATCCAAACCTTCGGCAGCGCAAGAGTTTGCGCAGAAGCAGCCGCCCGCCACCTGCTTGCCCCGTGACCACCTTCGTCAACACACACCTCTGCACGCCGGAGCCGGTCGACGGCTGGCTGCAGGTCGAACACGGCCGAATAGTCGCCATTGGCCCCGGCATGCCACCAGAAACCCCCGCCGGGGGGGGGGCCCCCCCCCCCCCCGGGGGGGGGGGGGGGGGGGCCCCCCCCCCCCCCGGGGGGGGGGGGGGGGGGCCGGCGGGGGGGGGGGGGGGGGCCCC
>NZ_SZPZ01000007.1:211286-577017 GCF_005233875.1 Kribbella jiaozuonensis
GCCCCTTTCGCCGCCTGGGCCCCGGGCAGCCCCCCACACCCCCCGGCGGGGGCGGGCACCGCCGCCCCCGGCGGGGAGGAGGAGATGGGCACCGCGCAGCAGGCGGGAGCGCGGGCTGACGACCAGGCGGGTGGGCGGGCTGACGACCAGGCGGTGGTTGATGCTCGGGGGCGGTGGTTGCTGCCGGGGTTTGTGGATACGCATTGTCATGGGGGTGGTGGGGCGGCGCTGTACTCCGGTGAGGTGGCGGATGTCCTGCGGGCGGCTCGTAGTCATCTTGAGCATGGGACGACGAGTCTGGTTGCGTCGGTGGCGACGATGCGGCTGGATCGGATGGTTCGAGCTGCGGAGGCGATTGCCGAGGCGGGTGCGCCGAACATCCGCGGGATTCACCTGGAAGGGCCGTTTCTGTCGCAGCGGCGGCGTGGGGCACAGACGGCGGACGCCTTGCTTGAGCCTGATGAGGAGGTGTTTGAAGAGCTGATCGCGGCGGCTGGTGGGCTGGCGGTGAGTATGACGATTGCGCCTGAGTTGCCGGGGGCGGTCGAGTTGATCGAGCGGCATCGGGACGAGATCACGTTCGCCGTCGGGCATACCGATGATGACGGGACCTGGACGCGGCGGGCGTTCGATGCCGGTGCGCGGACCGCGACGCATCTGTTCAACGCGATGCCGCCGATGACGCACCGGCAGCCAGGTCCGGTCGGGGCTGCACTCACGGATGACCGGGTCGCCTGTGAACTGATTGCCGACGGCATCCACCTGTCACCCGAGGCCCTGATCGTCGCGACCCGCACCGCCGGCCTCGACCGGGCCATGCTCGTCACCGACGCAATGGCAGCGACCGGTCTCGGCGACGGTGACTACTCGTACGCCGACCGCCACGTCCACGTCCACGACGGCATCGCCACGCTGCGCGGCACCGACACGCTCGCCGGTTCGGTCCACTTCCTCGCCGACGCGCTGGCAACCGCCGTACGCGTCCTCAAGCTCACCGTCCCCGAAGCCGCCCAACTGGTAGCGACCAACGCAGCTCGCCACTACGGCTGGCACGACCGCGGCACGCTTGCCGTCGGCAACATCGCCGACCTGGTCCTGCTCTCGCAAGACCTCACCGTAGAAGCCGTCTACCTGGGCGGTACCCAGGTCAGCTGACCGACACCTCGAGCACACCGATCACCTTCTCCAGCCGCGCCGCCACCCGCCCGGCGTCAAACCCATTGCCCTCGACAACGATCCGCAGCTCGCCGCGGTCCAGCGACAGCTCGAGCTCACGGACGTCGTACGGATTCAGCAGTACGGCGATCCGCGCCAGCATGCCGCCGGTCTCAACAACCTCGGCCGTGAAGACCGTCATCGTTCGCTCGACCGCGAGCAGACTCATCGTCCGACCTCCTTGTGGCGCAGCAGACCGAACGTGACCCCGTCGACCAGCGCCTCCCACGACGCCTCGACGATGTTGTGACCGACCCCGACCGTCACCCACGAGCCCTCGCCGTCCGCGGTCTCGATCAGAACTCTGATAACGGCGTCGGTGCCATGGCCCGAGTCGAGGATGCGGACCTTGTAGTCGACCAGCTCGAACTTGTTCACCACCGGGTACGCGCGCTCGATCGCCGTCCGCAGCGCGTGGTCGAGCGCGTTCACCGGACCGTTGCCCTCCCCCGTCACGATCTCCCGCTCGCCGCCCGCGACCAGCTTCACCGTCGACTCGGACACCGCCTCGCCGTCGGCGCGGGACTCGGTGATCACCCGCCACGACTCGACGTCGAAGAACGAGGCCCGCTTCCCGGTGACCTCCTCGGTCAGCAGCAGCGAGAACGACGCGTCCGCGGCCTCGAACGTGTACCCGCGCGACTCCATCTCCTTCACCCGCTCAGTCACCCGCGTGACCACATCGCGGTCGTTCCCGAGGTCGAACCCGAGCTCGCGGCCCTTCAGCTCCACACTCGCCCGCCCGGCCATCTCCGACACCAGCATCCGCATGTCGTTCCCGACCAGCGCCGGATCCGTGTGCTGGTAGAGATCCGGGTCCACCTTGATCGCGCTGGCGTGCAGGCCCGCCTTGTGGGCGAACGCGGACAGGCCCACGTACGGCTGCCGGGTCGACGGCGGCACGTTCGTGACTTCGGCGATCGCGTGGGCGATCCGGAACGACTCGGCCAGGTTCCCCGGCGGGAGCAGTTCGTGCTCGCGCTTCAGTTCGAGGTTGGCGACGATCGCGAGCAGGTCGGCGTTACCGGTGCGCTCGCCGTACCCGTTGATCGTGCCCTGGACGTGCGTGACGCCGGCCTCGACGGCGGCGATCGAGTTCGCCACCGCGCAGCCGGCGTCGTTGTGACAGTGGATGCCGAGCCGGGCCCCGGTGGAATCGAGGACATCCCGTACGACGTCCTGCAGCTCCCGCGGCAAGGTCCCGCCGTTGGTGTCGCAGAGCGCGACCACATCGGCGCCGGCCTCGACGGCTACCCGTACGACTTCCAGCGCGTACGCGCGGTTCGCGCGGTACCCGTCGAAGAAGTGCTCGGTGTCGAGGAAGACCCGCTGACCGTGTTCATGCAGATGCTTCACGGTGTCGGCGACCATGCGCAGGTTCTCGTCGAGCGTCGTCCGCAGCGCGCGCTCGACGTGCGCATCGTGGCTCTTGGCAACGAGTGTGACGACGCCGGCGCCAGAGTCGCGCAGGGCGGCGACCTGCGGGTCGTCGGCGGCCGCGGTCTCCGGCTTGCGGGTCGCGCCGAAGGCCGCGAACGTCGCGTTCTTCAGGTGCAGCTCGGTCCGTGCGCGCTCGAAGAACTCGGTGTCCTTGGGCACCGCACCCGGCCAGCCGCCCTCGATGAAGCCGACCCCAAGCTCGTCCAGGTACTGCGCGATGGCGATCTTGTCGGCCACGGACAGCGCCAGCCCCTCCTGCTGCGCGCCATCGCGAAGAGTCGTGTCGTAGACGTGGAAATCGTCCGAGATGCTCATAGGGGGCCGGCCTTCCGAGGGGGTGTCGCACTCTTTGGGGGGCAAACAAAAAACCTCCCGCAAGGTGCGAGAGGTCTGCGCGCTCAGGTACAGCTTGCTGAGCGCGCCTAGGGAATAATGCCCTGGTAGTTCTTCATGACGTTTTGCAGTCTGCCACACAATGTCCGAACGGTGGCGTCACTGTCTCGCATCACGAACATTCAGTACTCCGGCCCGTACTGGAGTTCAGGCGGTAAGCGACCAACCGGGATCATCCCAGGCTGTATAGAAGTCTTCGCGTGACAAAGGCCGCAATGCCCACTCCTCGCGGTCCAGTGCCTGGTCGGTGAGCATGCCCTCGTCGTCCTCGAGCCGCTGCCACCAGTACCGGGTGACCTCGCCGTCCTCGCCCGAGCCGAGCTGGCGGATCACGACCCACTCGCGCTCGTGCCAGACCGCCTCGTACAGCCAGTCGGTCCCGTGGTCGTCGACGACCGCGCCGTACGTCCGCGGCGCCGTACCCCGGTCAAGATCCCGGATCAGCTCGACGGTCGACCGGATCGCCGCCGACGTCTCGTCCGACCATCCCCGACGCTCGGCCAGCTCGACGTAGTAGCCCTCGACCTCATCCGGAAACCCGCTCATGCCGCCCGACCCTACCGAACCGACGTTGCCGGCAGCGACCACCGGTCCACGCAGCAGACCTGAGAAGATGCTGTGAAAACAGCAGTGGCCCGGCACCGTTGCGCCGGGCCACCAACTGGAAGAACTCAGACGATGCGGGTCATCCAGCCGTGCGGGTCGGCGGCGCGACCGTACTGGACGTCCAGCAGGGCGCTGCGGACGGCGGCAGTAACAGGGCCGCCGTTGCCGTCGCCGATCTGGGACTCGCCGTCCTTCCACTTGAGCGAGGCGACCGGGGTGACGACCGCGGCGGTGCCGCAGGCGAACACCTCCTTGACCTTGCCGGAGGCCGCGCCTTCGCGCCACTCGTCGACCGAGATCTTGCGCTCGGTGACGGTGTAGCCGAGGTCGGTGACCAGCTTCAGGATCGAGTCCCGGGTGACGCCCTCGAGGATCGTGCCGGACAGCTCCGGGGTGACGACCGTGTTGTCGTCGAGGACGAAGTACAGGTTCATCCCGCCGAGCTCCTCGACCCACTTCTTCTCGACCGCGTCGAGGAACGCGACCTGGTCGCAGCCCTCCTCGATCGCCTCGGCCTGCGCGAGCAGCGAGGAGGCGTAGTTGCCGCCGGTCTTCGCCGCGCCGGTGCCGCCGGGGGCCGCCCGGGTGTACTCCTCGCTCAGCCAGATCCGGACCGGCTTCACGCCCTTGGCGAAGTACGAGCCGGCCGGTGACGCGATCAGGCAGTACGTCACGTGACTGGACGGGCGTACGCCGAGGAACGGGTCGGAGCCGAACATGAACGGGCGCAGGTACAGCGAGGTCTCACCGCCGCCCGGTACCCAGGCCTTGTCGAGCTCGACCAGCGTGTGCAGCGACTCGAGGAAGACCTCGGTCGGCAGCTCCGGCAGCGCGAGGCGCTGCGCGGACCGCTGGAACCGGGTCGCATTGGCCTCGGGCCGGAACAGGTGGATCGAGTCGTCGGGATGCCGGTAGGCCTTCATCCCTTCGAAGATCGTCTGGGCGTAGTGGAACACCGCGGTCGCGGGAGACAGCTCCAGCGGTCCGAAGGCGGTGATCCGCGCGTCGTGCCAGCCCTTCTCGGCCGTCCAGGTGGCGATCGCCATGTGGTCGGAGAAGTACTGCCCGAATCCCGGGTTCGCCAGGATCTGGGCGCGCTGGTCGTCGCTGGCCGGTGTGGTGGTTGGCTCAACGGTGAACTCGCTCATAGCCGCACCGTACCTCTCGACCAACTGGTCATGCGAGCGTCGTGCGCGGGCACCGGTCAGCCCGCCGCGCGCTTGGCGATGGCGTCGCCGATCTCGGCGGTGGTCCGGACGGCGCCGGTACGCTCTTCGATGTCCGCGGTGACGGCTGCCTCGATCGCGGCCGCGGCCTCGGTCAGGCCGAGGTGGTCGAGCAGCAGGGACGCGGAGAGGATGGCCGCGGTCGGGTCGGCCTTCTGCTGGCCGGCGATGTCCGGCGCGGAGCCGTGCACCGGCTCGAACATGCTCGGCGCGGTCCGGTCCGGGTTGATGTTGCCGCTCGCGGCCAGCCCGATCCCGCCGCTGATCGCAGCCGCCAGGTCGGTGATGATGTCGCCGAACAGGTTGTCGGTGACGATCACGTCGAACCGGGCCGGGTCGGTGACCAGGAAGATCGTCGCCGCGTCCACGTGCAGGTAGTCGACGGTGATCTCCGGGAACTCCTCGGCGACCTTGTCGACGGTTCGCTTCCACAGGTGACCGGCGTACACGAGCACGTTGTTCTTGTGCACCAGCGTCAGCTTCTTGCGCGGCCGCGCCTGTGCGCGGGCGAACGCGTCGCGGACGACCCGCTCGACGCCGTACGCCGTGTTGACCGACACCTCGGTGGCGATCTCGGCCGGCGTACCGACCCGGAGCGCGCCGCCGTTGCCGACGTACGGACCCTCGGTGCCTTCGCGGACGACGACGAAGTCGACCTCACCCGGGTTCGCCAGCGGGGAACCGACCGACGGATAGATCTTCGACGGCCGCAGGTTCACGTAGTGGTCGAGGGTGAAGCGGAGCTTGAGCAGCAGACCACGCTCGAGTACGCCGGACGGGACGCTCGGGTCGCCGACCGCGCCGAGCAGGATCGCGTCGTGCTTGCGAATCTCCTCCAGCTCGGCGTCCGGCAGCGTCTCACCGGTGGCATGCCAGCGCCTCGCGCCGAGGTCGTACTCGGTCCGCTCGAACGTCACGCCGTGCTGTGCGGCTACCGCGTCGAGGACCTTGAGCGCCTCGGTGGTGACCTCCGGTCCGATCCCGTCACCGGGAACGACGGCCAGCGTGAAGTTCTTGTTCTCGCTCACTTCTTGGGTTCTCCCCCATTGTCACGGCGGTTCATGGCCTCTTGGACAGCCTTGACCTCGTCACTGGCCGGGCGGACGGTACGGCGACGGCGCGCCGCCTTCCGCTCCCGGGCGTCGATCGCGGGCCAGTTGGCTGGATACATGTCGTACATGCTGCTCCTTCCCAATATGTCGTGGGCGGCAGGATGCGCACGAATTTACTCGCACGTCCGACTAATTCGCCACTATGCGGGCAGCCTGTCCCGAAATGTGAGATCCCAGTGCTGGTCCTGGACCAGACCTGTGCAACTCTCAGCCGGTGAGTGCTCCTCCAGAACTGCCGCCGCTGGTATCGGCGGCCCTCAGCCTGTCCGGCCGGCGCGGATTCGTCAGCTCGACCCGCAACGAGACCGGCCGGCTGCTCGCCACGCTCGCCGCGTCCAAGACCGGCCTGCTCGGTGAGCTAGGGACAGGCTGCGGCGTCGGCTCGGCCTGGCTGCGCAGCGGCGCCGGGGAGTCGACGAACATCGTCACCGCGGAGAGCGATCCGCAGTTGGCGCAGGTGGTCGCGGAGCTGTTCGCCGCCGACGAGCGGATCGAGGTCGTCTCGGCGGACTGGACCGCGCTGATCGAGCGCGGACCGTTCGCGCTGCTGTTCGTGGACGCGCGCGAGGCGAAGCTGTCGGCCCGCGACATCATCGCGGACGTAGTCGAGCCCGGCGGCTTCGTCGTACTGGACGACTTCACGCCGTCGGCGGTCTGGCCGCCGATGTACGAGGGCCGCGTCGACACGCTCCGGCAGGAGTGGCTGATGGACAAGCGCTTCACCACCGTCGAGGTGATGGTCGCGCCGGACGCCGCCGTACTGCTGGCGACCCGCCACTAGAACTGAAGCGGGCCCGGGCTATTGAGCCCGGGCCCTTGCCGGCCGCCATGCGCCTGCGGGCGGCTGGCCGCCTCCAGTAAATCAGTCGTTCGTGTGACTCAGGCCTCGAGGTCCACTGTGCGGGCCGTGTCGGCCTGGACCGCGGCGGCGATGTCGTCGAGGACCGCCGGGACGATCTTCGAGTCGACCGACAGCGCGACCAGGGCCTTGCCGCCCTTGCGGTCGCGGCTGACCTGCATGCCGGCGATGTTCACGTCGGCGTCGCCGAGGATGCGGCCGATCTGGCCGACCGCGCCCGGACGGTCCTCGTAGGTGAGGAAGGCCAGGTGTGCGGCGAGCTCGATCTCGACGTCGTACCCGTCGATCTCGACCAGCCGCTCCGACTGCCGGACACCGACCAGCGTGCCGGACACCGACACCTGGACACCGTCGGCGAGCGTGCCACGCAGCGTGATCAGGTTGCGGTGCTCGGGGCTGTCGTGGTCGGTGACGAGCCGGACCTCGAGGCCCCGCTCGGCCGCCAGCAGCGGCGCGTTCACGTACGAGACGTTGTCCTCGACGACATCCGCGAAGACACCCTTCAGCGCGGCCAGCTCGAGCACCTTCACGTCGTACTGCGTGATCTCGCCGCGCACCTCGACGTCGAGCTGCTGCGCGACGCCACCGGCCAGCGCGGTGAAGATCCGGCCGAGCTTCTCGGTCAGCCCGATGCCCGGGCGGACGTCCTCGGCGATCACGCCGCCCTGGACGTTGACCGCGTCCGGGACCAGCTCGCCCGACAGCGCCAGCCGGACCGACTTCGCGACCGCGATACCGGCCTTCTCCTGCGCCTCGTCGGTGGACGCGCCGAGGTGCGGGGTGACGACGACGTTCTCGAACTCGAACAGCGGCGAGTCCGTGCACGGCTCGCTCGCGAACACGTCCAGGCCGGCGCCGGCGACGCGACCCTCCTTGAGCGCGCTGTACAGCGCCTGCTCGTCGACGATGCCGCCGCGGGCCGCGTTCACGATGATGACCTCGGGCTTGACCTTGTGCAGCTGCTCGTCGCCGATCAGGCCGATGGTCTCCGGGGTCTTCGGCAGGTGCACCGAGATGAAGTCACTGGTCGCCAGCAGCTCGTCCAGGGTGGCGAGCCGGACACCCATCTGCGCGGCCCGGCCGGCCTGCACGTACGGGTCGTAGGCGATCACGTTCATGCCGAAAGCGGCCAGCCGCTGCGCGACCAGGACGCCGATCTTGCCGAGGCCGACGATGCCGACGGTCTTCTCGAACAGCTCGACACCCGAGTACTTGCTGCGCTTCCACTCGCCCTTCTTGAGCGACTCGTTCGCGGCCGGGACGCGGCGCGCGGACGCGAGCAGCAGCGCGACCGCGAGCTCGGCGGCGCTGGTGATGTTGGAGGTCGGCGCGTTGACGACCATCACGCCGGCCTGGGTGGCGGCCTTCACGTCGACGTTGTCGAGACCGACGCCGGCGCGGGCGACGACCTTCAGCTTCTTCGCGGCGGCGAGCGCCTCGGCGTCCACCTTGGTGGCGCTGCGGATCAGGATGGCGTCGACATCGGCGATGGCCGGGATCAGCTCGGCGCGGTCGGCGCCGTTCGCGTGACGGATCTCGAAGTCGGGGCCGAGCGCCTCGACGGTGGCCGGGCTGAGCTCTTCGGCGATCAGGACGACGGGCCGGGTTACGTCAGTCATGGAGGAATCTCCTGCAGAAGCGGTAGGGGCTCGTGATCTTCAGAGCACCGCGCTGTGCCCGCTGCCTCGATGGTACCGCGTCCGCATCCGGGGCTGTTCGAGGGCCCGGATGACGGTCAGTCACTGTCGCAGCTGACGGGGGTCGCCATCGGAACGGTCCGGTCGATCAGCAGTTTGCCGTCCACGCGGACCAACTGGAAGCGCACGTCGAGCCGGTTGCAGTTCTGGCCGCCCGCGCCGGTCGCGGTCGGCGCGAACAGGATGTCGTACGCCATCCGGGCGTACGAGCCGTCCGGTGCGACGTCGGTGATCCTCGGATTGAAGAAGTACGACGTCCTGTGGTTGTTCAGGTCCCGCGCTTCGGTCATGCCCTTGGCGAACCGCGCCGAGTACAGCGACTGCAGCGCACGGAAGTCCTGCTGGTTCTCCAGCGTGACGTAGTTGCCGAACAACCGCTGCACCTCGACGTTCAACGGCGTCCTGGCGACCTGCAGAGCCGGAACGACCGCGGCCTGCGGACCGCGCGACAGTGCGCAGGTCCCGGCCGTCGCGAGGTCGAGGCCCAACGGCGACGCGGCGACGTACCCCCGGAGCTTCTCCAGCGGGACGATCGCACTGGCCTGCACCGTCGCGCCGGTGACGAGCCCGATCAGGCCGCCGGACTTGTCGACGATCGGCCCGCCGAGCTTGGCCGCGTTCATGACCTCGCTCAACGCCCGCGGGTCGGCCGTCGAGCCGACCTGGTTGATCGTCTGCTTGCCCGCGGCAGTGTAGCCGATCAGAGCGCGCTGCGCCTTCGGGTCGGGATCGGCGGCCGCGAGGTGCATCGGCGTACCGTCGAGGCCGATCGACTGCAGTACGGCGACGCCGTCCGCGCTGGTGCCGAGCAGGTTGGCCCTCCGGATCCGGCCGTCAGCCGTCACGATCACGATCGACCGCGGGTTCGCGACCGCCGACGCCGCGGTCAGGACCCGCCCGTTGTCGATCAGTACGCCGGATGCCTCGCCGGTCGAGCCGCACGTCGTCGCGAGCACCCGGACCACCGCCGGGCCGGCCGACTTCAGGATTTCGTCGGTGTTGATCCCCAGCCGTCGCTCATGGACGAACCAGCCTGCACCGGCGCCGGCCGCGATGATCACCAGCAGTACGACGAACCCGGCCAGGATCCGGCCGAAGAGCCACGGCCGGCGGCCGGGCGGCTGGGGTGCGGCGGGCCGGCTGGGGACCTCCAGCTGCGTCAGCGAACCGGCGTTCGCGGGGATCCGCCGAGGCGGCCGCGGCAGCTCGTTCCTGCCGTCCTCCACCGCCGGTCACCTCCCCCGCAATCACGTGCTCGAACTACAACCGTCACACATTGTGTCAAAGGAAGGGGCCCGGGCCATCCACCTGGATGGTCCGGGCCCCGACAGCTGGTGTGTCAGCGGGCGGCGCTGCCCTCGACGTAGTCGTCGTCGTGCGACTTGACCCACGCCATCAGGCCGCGCAGTTCCTTGCCGACGGCCTCGATCGGGTGCTCCTGGCTCTTCTTGCGGAACTCGGCGAACTCCGGCGCGCCGGCGTCCTGGTCGGCGATGAAGCGGGCCGCGAAGGTGCCGTCGGTGATGTCGCCGAGGACCTCCTTCATCCGGGCCTTGACCGATGCGTCGATGATCCGCGGGCCGGACACGTAGTCGCCGTACTCGGCGGTGTCGGACACCGACCAGCGCTGCTTGGCGATACCGCCTTCGTAGATCAGGTCGACGATCAGCTTGAGCTCGTGCAGGCACTCGAAGTACGCGACCTCGGGCTGGTAGCCGGCCTCCGTCAGCGTCTCGTACCCGGCGGTGATCAGCGCGGACACACCACCGCAAAGGACGGCCTGCTCACCGAACAGGTCGGTCTCGGTCTCCTCGGTGAACGTGGTCTTGATCCCGCCGGCCCGCAGGCCGCCGATGCCCTTGGCGTACGACAGCGCCAGGTCCCACGCCTTGCCGGTGGCGTCCTGCTCGACCGCGACCAGCACCGGTACGCCGCGACCCTCGGTGTACTCGCGGCGGACCAGGTGGCCCGGGCCCTTCGGGGCGACCATGAACACGTCCACGCCGGCCGGCGGCTTGATGTAGCCGAACCGGATGTTGAAGCCGTGACCGAAGACGAGCGCGTCGCCGTCGACCAGGTTCGGCTCGATGGCCTCCTTGTAGAGCTTGCGCTGGGCCGGGTCCGGCGCGAGTACGACGATGACGTCGGCCTCCTCGACCGCCTCGGCCGGGCTGAGCACCCGCAGGCCCTGGGCCTCGGCCTTGGCCCGGCTCTTCGAACCCTCCGGCAGACCGACCCGGACGTCGACGCCGGAGTCGCGCAGCGAGAGCGCGTGGGCGTGGCCCTGGGAGCCGTAGCCGAGGACGGCCACGTGGCGGCCCTGGATCACCGACAGGTCGGCGTTGTCGTCGTAGAACATTTCAGCTGCCACTTGCGGCACTTCTCCTTAGTGTTGATTCGGTACGGCGGCGGCTCGGCCTGGCGGCGGGCCCGGCACCGGGTGGTGTGTACGTTCGGCGGGTCGAGCCTGCACGGTCGGAGGACCCGACTGGACGTGCGGCGGCGGCACCGGGACCGGCCGCAGCGTGCGGTCGGAGATGGAGCGGCTGCCCCGGCCGATCGCCACCATGCCGGACTGCACCAGCTCGCGGACGCCGAAGGGTTCCAGCACCCGGAGCATGGCTTCGAGTTTCTCGGGATTGCCGGTCGCCTCGATCGTGATCGCGTCCGGTGCCACGTCGACCACCTTCGCACGGAACAGCTGGACGGTCTCCAGCACCTGTCCGCGGGTCAGGGTGTCCGCCTTCACCTTCACCAGCAGCAGTTCGCGCTGAACCGTCTGGCTGGGTTCGAGTTCGACGATCTTGATCACGTTCACCAGCTTGTTCAGCTGCTTGGTGATCTGCTCCAAAGGCTGCTCGTCCACGCTGACCGCGATGGTCATCCGGGACACCTCGGGGTGCTCGGTCGGACCGACCGCGAGCGAATCGATGTTGAAGCCCCGCCGCGAGATCAACGCGGCCACCCGAGCCAGCACACCGTGCTTGTTCTCGACCAGGATGCTCAACGTGTGCTTCGACATTTACAGCTCCTCCCCGTCCCACTTCGGCGCCATGTCGCGGGCGATCTGGATGTCGTCGTTGCTGGTGCCGGCCGCGACCATCGGCCACACCATCGCGTCGCGGTGCACGACGAAGTCCACGACGACCGGCTGGTCGGTGACCGACATCGCCTTGTCGATGGTGGCGTCGACGGACTCCTTGTCCGAGCAGCGCAGCCCGACGCCGCCCATCGCCTCGGCCAGCTTGGCGAAGTCCGGGATCCGGGCCGAGTGCAGGTCGGTGTTGGAGTAGCGCTTGTCGTAGAACAGCGTCTGCCACTGCCGGACCATGCCCAGCGACTGGTTGTTGATCACGGCAACCTTGATCGGGATGCCCTCCAGCGCGCAGGTGACGAGCTCCTGGTTGGTCATCTGGAAGCAGCCGTCGCCGTCGATCGCCCAGACGGTCTTGTCCGGGCGCGCGACCTTGGCGCCCATCGCGGCCGGCACGGCATACCCCATCGTGCCGAGGCCGCCGGAGTTCAGCCAGTGCCGGGGCTTCTCGAACGGCAGGTAGTGCGCGGACCACATCTGGTGCTGGCCGACGCCCGCGGTGTACACGGCGTCCGGTCCGGCGATCTTGCCGATCCGCTCGATCACGTACTGCGGGGACAGCGTGCCGTCCTCGGGCTCGTCGTACGCGACCGGGTACTTCGCCCGCACCGATTCGAGCTGGTTGCGCCAGGCGTCGTACGACGGGGTGCGGCCGGAGGCTGCGATCTCGGTCCGCAACGCGGCGATCAGGTCGGTGATGACCTCCTTGCAGTCACCCACGATCGGGACGTCGGCGGCGCGGTTCTTGCCGATCTCGGCCGGGTCGATGTCGGCGTGGATGACCTTCGCCTCGGGGGCGAACGAGTCGAGCTTGCCGGTCACCCGGTCGTCGAACCGCGCACCCAGCGTGATCAGCAGATCGGAGCGCTGCAGTGCGCCGACCGCGGACACTGAGCCGTGCATACCGGGCATGCCGAAGTGCAGCTCGTGGGTGTCGGGCAGGGCACCGCGGGCCATCAGTGTGGTGACCACGGGGATGCCGAGCAGCTCGGCGAGCTCCTTCAGCTCGGCGCTGGCCTGGGCCCGGATCACGCCGCCGCCGACGTACAGCACCGGCTTCTCGGCCGCGGCGATCAGGCGGGCCGCCTCACGCACCTGCTTGGGGTGCGGGCGGGTCACCGGGCGGTAGCCGGGCAGCGCGAGCTCGGTCGGCCACTGGAAGTCGACGCCCTGGGTCTGCATCGCGTCCTTGGTCACGTCGACCAGCACCGGACCGGGCCGGCCGGTCGAGGCGATGTGGAACGCCTCGGCGATCGTGGTGGCGATGTCGGCCGGGTCGGTCACCAGGAAGTTGTGCTTGGTGATCGGCATCGTGATGCCGCGGATGTCCGCCTCCTGGAAGGCGTCCGTGCCGATCGCGGCGCCGGCGACCTGACCGGTGATCGCGACCATCGGCACCGAGTCCATGTAGGCGTCGGCGATCGGCGTCACCAGGTTCGTCGCGCCGGGGCCAGAGGTCGCCATGCACACGCCGGTCTTACCCGACGCGGCGGCGTACCCCTGGGCGGCGTGGCCGGCGCCCTGCTCGTGACGTACCAGGATGTGGCGGATCTGGGTCGAGTCGAGCATCGGGTCGTACGCCGGGAGGATCGCGCCGCCCGGGATGCCGAAGACGGTGTCCACTCCGGCATGTTCCAGTGCGCGGATCAGAGCCTGTGCCCCGGTCAGCTGCTCACTCATGAGAGAGCCTTCCTGTCCTGTCACGATGTTTGCTTTTGTCGCGACCGATCCATCCTCGCTTGTGGCTGCTGTCCGTGCGTCTCCGGGTCTCGGATAGTCGCATTGGCAACAAAAAACCCCTTCGGCCGGGTTGGCTGAAGGGGCGCGCTCGACTCGGTGGTCGCGTCAGTCGGCGCGCCGCACAAGTACGAGGAGAATCGATCGCATGTAGGCATTATTCGCCCGCAGACCGCGACCTGGTCAAGTTGGGCGCCTCCGTGTCTCATCATTTGATACAGCCGTCCCTAGATGCAGACAGCTCCCTCGGATGCGGACCGGACCAGGCGGGTGTACTTACCCAGCACGCCCTTGGTGATCGCCGGCGTCTTCGGGGTCCAGCCCTGCTTGCGGGCCTCGAGTTCTTCCGGGCTGATGTGGAGGTCGAGGGTGCGGTTCGCGACGTCGAGCGTGATGCGGTCGCCGTCGCGGACGAATGCGATCGGTCCGCCGTCGACGGCCTCGGGCGCGACGTGTCCGACGCAGAGTCCCGTCGTACCGCCGGAGAAGCGGCCATCGGTCAGCAGCAACACGTCCTTGCCGAGACCGGCTCCCTTGATCGCGCCGGTGACCGCGAGCATCTCGCGCATCCCCGGCCCGCCCTTCGGCCCTTCGTACCTGATCACGACCACGTCGCCGGGGTTGAGATCCGGTACGGCGTCCATCGCGGCGCGCTCGCCGTCGAAGACGCGGGCCGTCCCCTCGAACACGTCGGAGTCGAAGCCCGCGCTCTTCACGACCGCGCCTTCGGGGGCGAGCGAGCCGTGCAGGATCGTGATGCCGCCGGTGTGGTGGATCGGCTTGTCGAGCGCGCGGATGATCGTGCCGTCGATGTCCGGCGGGGCGATGTCGGCCAGGTTCTCGGCCATCGTCTTGCCGGTCACGGTCAGGCAGTCGCCGTGCAGTAGACCCGCGTCGAGCAGAGCGCGCATCACGACCGGGATCCCGCCGACGCGGTCCACGTCGGTCATCACGTACCGCCCGAACGGCTTGAGGTCACCGAGATGCGGAACCTTCTCGCCCACCCGATTGAAGTCGGCCAGGGTCAGCTCGACCTCCGCCTCCCGGGCGATGGCCAGCAGATGGAGGACCGCATTCGTCGAACCGCCCAGCGCCATCACCACGGCGATCGCGTTCTCGAACGCCTCCTTGGTGAGGATCTGGCGGGCGGTGATGCCCTTCTGCAGCAGACCGACCACAGCCTCGCCGGACTTCCGCGCGTAGCCGTCGCGGCGGCGGTCGACGGCAGGCGGAGCGGCTGAGCCCGGCAGCGACATACCGAGGGCTTCGGCAGACGCGGCCATCGTGTTGGCGGTGTACATGCCGCCGCAGGCGCCTTCGCCCGGGCAGATCGCGCGTTCGACCGCGTCGACCTCGTCGCGCGTGATCAGGCCGCGTACGCAGGCGCCGACGGCCTCGAACGCGTCGATGATCGTGACGTCCTTGTCCCCGAGCCGGCCGGGCATGATCGAACCGGCGTACAGGAAGACACTTGCCAGATCGAGGCGCGCGGCCGCCATCAGCATGCCCGGCAGCGACTTGTCACAACCGGCCAGCAGCACCGAGCCGTCGAGCCGCTCGGCCTCCATCACGGTCTCGACCGAGTCGGCGATGATCTCCCGGCTGACGAGGGAGTAGTGCATGCCGACGTGACCCATCGAGATCCCGTCGGACACGCTGATCGTGCCGAACTCCAGCGGATACCCACCGGCCGCGTGCACGCCGTCCTTGACGGCCTTGGCGAGCCGGTCGAGGGACAGGTTGCACGGGGTGATCTCGTTCCAGCTGGAGGCAACCCCGACCTGCGGTTTGGCCCAGTCGTCGTCCCCCATCCCAACCGCCCGAAGCATGCCACGACTGGCAGTCGCCTCCAGCCCATCGGTCACTGTCCGGCTACGAGGCTTCACATCGACCATGCGCCTCACTCTATGCCTTCGTAACTTAACGACACTGTGATTGCTTTGTGTGGTTAGTCAATTACATACTCATTGTGCTAGCCGCCTGGGGGGATTTGTCCCAATCCGAAACGGAGCAAGCTGATGCGCCCCACATTGCGACTCCTGTTGTCCGCTGTCGTCCTTTCCCTGCTGGGCTCGCTGTCGCTCACTGCGGCAGCGGCTGATACCCGGACCAAGATCGTCAACGCCGCCAACGGTGAGGTTGGGCAGGGTGAGACGCCGCCTGGCAGTAACTGCAATCCGTACGGCGCCTGTGAGTCCTGGTGTGCGCATTTCGCCACCTGGACCTGGCGCAAGGCCGGAAGTGACATCCCGAACTACGGCTTCACCGGTGACATCTACACTTGGGGCCGGCGCAAGGGTCGGGCGCACTCCGGGAACAGCGGGATGAAGCCCGGCGACATCGTGCTCTACGGGACCGGGCCGCAGAACACGAGCACCAGTCTGCACACCGGTGTTGTAGTTGCTACTGGCAACGGGAAGATCACGACCGTCGAAGGCAACTCGCACGACAAGGTGCAGAAGCTCGGGCCGTTCGATCCGAAGCACGCGAAGAACGCCGGCCGGCCCGGGAACATCTACGGCTGGGTCTCGGCGCAGTAATCCCATCGACGAGCCGGTGCGGTTCTCGCCGACCGCACCGGCTCTTATTTCGTTGTCGTCCGGCGGATCCGCTTCTAGCATTCGCGGGTGACCGACGATCCGTACGGCGATGAGCAGCTGGTGGAGTTGTACGACCTCGACAATCCACCCGGTGCTGACCATGCCTACTACCGCGCACTGGCCGCGGATGCCCGCAAGGTTGTGGACTTCGGTTGCGGCACGGGTCTGTTGACCCGTTCGCTCGTCGCGCCGGGTCGGGTGGTGATCGGCGTGGATCCAAGTGCCACGATGCTCGACTACGCGCGCCGTCAGCCGGGGGCGGATGCAGTCACCTGGATCGAGGGAGACTTCCGGGCCGTGGAGCCGACTCACGATGCCGACCTCGTGATCAGCACGGGTAACACGATGATGCATGTCGGCAACCAGGCCGAGGCGTTCACCGCGCTCGCTGATGCGCTCCGGCCCGGCGGTGTCATCAGCTTCGAGTCGCGGAATCCGGCGGCACGCGCGTGGGAGCAGTGGACCCGCGAGGCGACGTACGGCGAACGGGACACCTCCGTCGGACACCTCGTCGAATGGCTCGACCTGATCGAGGTCGCCGACGGCCGGGTGGTGTTCGACGCGCACAACGTCTTCCCCGACGGCCACGACGCCGTCTACCGGAACACCCTGTACTTCCGCTCCCCCGAGGCAATCACCGCCGACCTCGCAGCCGCGGGCTTCGTCGACATCATGGTCCACGGCAACTGGCAACAGGAGCCGGCGACCGAGGACTCGCGGCTATTGATCTTCCACGCAACCAGGAGCTGACGACCGTGGACCAGCTCGAGGCATACATCGACGGATGGCGGCGGCACGACAAAGCCGCCGTACTCGAGACGCTGACCGACGACTGCGTCGTGATCGAGTGCTACGGGCCGGTCTACCGCGGCAAACCGCGGGTCGAGCAGTGGATGGATGCCTGGTTCGGCGCGGGCGGGACCGTCGACGCGTGGGAGATCACCTCGCGGGCCGCGGCCGGCGACGTACTGGTTGCCGAGTGGCATTTCGAGTGCACGTGGAAGGGCGAGCTCGGCGCGTTCGACGGGGCGACCGTCGCGCGGCTCGGCCAGGGGCGTATTGCGTATCTCCGCGAGTACGCGACGACGGCACCGCTGTACGACTGGACCGGTGTGTGGACGTAGGCTGAGGGCAGCGCGACTGGCGAGGGTGGGTTACCACCGGGGAGCGAAGAGTAAGGCGTCGTCCGCCTGGGCGCCTCCGAACGAGTTCGGAGGTTGTCGTGCGTTATGGGATGAATCCGCATCAGTCGGCTGTGATGGAGCCGGTCGGGCGGGCGCCGTTCGCAGTTGTCGCGGGTGCGCCGTCGTATATCAACGTGCTTGATGCGTTGACCGGGTGGCAGCTGGTTCGGGAGGCGGCAAAGGCGTTCGGTACGCCGTCTGCCGCGTCGTACAAGCATGTGTCGCCGGCCGGGGCGGCCCTCGGCGGGAGCGTGGTCGAGGCCTATACCCGGGCGCGGGACGCGGATCCGAAGTCGTCGTACGGCGACTTCGTGGCGGTCTCGCATCCGGTCGACGCGGAGCTGGCGGCTCTGTTGAAGCGGGTCGTGTCGGACGGGATCATCGCGCCCGGGTACGACGAAGGCGTCGTCGAGGTCCTCGCGGCGAAGAAGCGCGGCACGTACCTCGTCCTCGAGGCGGACCCCGACTTCGAACCGCCGGCCGAGGAAGTACGCGAGATCTACGGCATGCGCCTCACGCAGCAGCGCGACGACCTGCCGTTGCCCGCTGACCTCTCCGATGATCTGAAGCTCGGGATGATCGTTGCCCGGTACACCCAATCCAACACCGTCGTGCTGGTGAAGGACGGCATGACCATCGGCGTCGGGGCCGGTCAGCAGTCCCGCGTCGACTGCACCCGGCTCGCCGGCGAGAAGGCCGCGCTCTGGTGGTCCCGTCGTTCGAGCGAGCCACTCACCGGCGTGTCGATGGTGTCCGATGGCGCACTCCCCTTCGCCGACAACGTCGAGGAAGCACACCGGTACGGCGTGACGCACATCGCCGAGCCGGGTGGTTCGATCCGCTCAGCTGAGGTCGCCGCCGCGTGCGCGGAGTATGGCATCAGCTGGCGTGCGACCGGCGTACGGCTGTTCAGGCACTGAGCAGGTAGTCGCCGGAGGCAACAGCTTTGCGGACCTCGGCGGCCGTGGCGGCGGGATCGAGCATCGACGTGTCGATCGCGTGCGCCTCGAGCTCGCCGAGGTCCGCGAACGCGCCGTGCAGCCCGGTGAGCGCGTCGACGTCGGTCAGCTCGACCCCGTCGCGCGCCTGACCACGCCGTAGCGTCGTGTCCAGGTCCGGACGCAGTACGACGTACGACATCCGCCACTCGGCCGCCGCCGCCCGGAACGGGCCGAGGAACCACGGCCCGATGATCCCGTCCACCACGACGTCGTACCCGCCGCGCGTGTAGACGCCCACGGTCGCGACGATCGCGTCGACGACCACCTCGTTCTGGTGCTGTGCCTCGGCCAGCCACGGCGCGACGAAACCGGTGCGGATGGCGCGGTAGAACTCGTCGGTCGTCAGATGCACCGTGGGACCGGATGCGTCGGTGGCGACGAGTCGTGCCACGGTGGTCTTGCCCGAGCCGGACGGGCCGGTCAGCAGAAGCACATCGCTCATGCCGACCGACCGTACCCGGTTACACGTGCTCGACCTCCCGAGCCGGCTGCGGCGGCGGTTGCGGGCCGCCCTCAAGTTGGATGTCGGGGACGATGCGGTCGAGCCAGCGCGGCAGCCACCACGCCCGATCGCCGAGAAGCGTCATCACCGACGGCACCAGGATCATCCGGACCACGCTGGCGTCGATCAGTACCGCGACCGCCATGCCGACGGCGAGCATCTTCACCGTCGGGTCGTCGTCCAGCACGAAGCTCAGGAAGACCACGATCATGATCGCGGCCGCGGTGGTGATCACCCGGGCCGTCGCGCCGATCCCGATCGCCACCGCGCGATGGCTGTCCTTCGTCGCGATCCACGCCTCGTGCACCCGCGACAGCAGGAACACCTCGTAGTCCATCGACAGCCCGAACACGATCGCGAACATCAGCATCGGCACGAACGACGGGATCGGCACCTTCTCGTCGATCCCGACCAGAGACGATCCCCAGCCCCACTGGAAGACCGCCACGATCACGCCGTACGCCGCGCCGACCGAGAGCAGGTTCAGAATCGCCGCCTTCACCCCGATCAGCAACGAGCGGAACGCGACCGTGAGCAGCAGGAACGCGAGCACCACGACCGCCCCGATCAGCCACGGCATCCGGCTGCCGACCTTCTCGGTGAAGTCGACGTACCCGGCCGTGGTGCCGACGACGTACGTCGGTTCCTGCTGGCCGGACAGCACGTCGTCGCGGATCCGGTTGACCAGGTCCTCGGTCTCCGCAGCCGACGGCGAGGTGGTCGGGATGACGTTGATGATGGCTGTCGTACCAGCGCTGTTCGTGCTCGGCGGCTGGACCGCGGCGACCCCCGGCGTCTTCTGCAAGGTCGATGAGAGCCCGGTCAGCAAGGTTTGCTTGTCACCTGAGGACGGCAGTTGTACGACGACCGTCAGCGGACCGTTGGCGCCGGGGCCGAACCCTTGCGCGATCAGGTCGTACGCCTTCCGGCTCGAATCGGCGGCCGGATCGGTGCCGGCGTCGAGCTGGCCGAGGTTCATCGACAGCAACGGGATCGCGAGGACGAGCAGCACCAGCGTCGCGGCGATGCCGTACGGCCACGGCCGATCGCTCACCTTGCGACCCCAGCGGGCGAACGCGCTCTGCTCGTGCTTGGCATCGCGGCGTTCGCGTTCCTCCAAGCGGTGCTCCGCGATCGCCGTCTCGTCCGGGAGCGACGACTCCAACTCACGCTCCTCGGCGAGGTGATGCCGGTCCTTGCGATTGAGCACAGTGAACTTCGCCAGGCCGAGCAGCGCCGGGATCAGCGTGAGCGCAGCCAGCACGGTGACCGCGACCACGATCGCCGACGACAGACCGAGCGCGCCGACGAACGGTACGCCGGACACGTACAGCCCGAGGATCGCGATCACGACGGTGCCCCCGGCAACCAAGATCGCCGCGCCGGAGGTGGACTCGGCCCGGCCCGCCGACTCGACGACCCCCATGCCGTCGTCCAACTGCTCTCGATGCCGCGACACCAGGAACAGGCCGTAGTCGATCGCGACACCCAGCCCGAGCAGGGTCGCCACCGTCGGCGCGGAGACCGGGAAGTCCTTGACGGCCGCGAGCAACCCGAGGACCGCCAGCCCGCCGCCGACGCTGAAGACCGCCGACACCAGCGGCAGTCCGGACGCGACCACGGATCGGAACATCAGGAACAGCAGCAACAGCGCGAGCGCGAGACCGATCGCCTCCGACGGCCCGTCGTCCGCCTGCTTCCCGATCTGGCCGGTGCCCCCGCCGTACTCGACCTGGAGCCCGGCGGCCCGGGCCGGCTGGACGGCCGCGTCCAGCTTGTCGACGTACGACTTGTCGAGTGACGCCGGCACGACCGAGAACGACACCGGCGCGTTGACGATGCTGCCGTCCTTCGAGATGTACGCCGTCTGCGAGGTCGCCAGCGGATCGATGGCGGTGACGACGTCGGGCAGCTTGCCGACGGCCTCCATCGACGACTTGACCGCGTCGGCGTGCTCGGACACCGTGCCGGTCTTGGCGTGGAAAACGATCGAGCCCGAGTACCCGCCGGCGCTGGTGAAGTCCTTGTTCAGGATGTTCAAACCAGCGGACGATTCACTGCCCGGGACCGTGTAGTTGTTGACGTACGTCCCGCCGAACGCGGACCGCAGTACGAACAGACCGACCACGACCACCAACCAGCCCGCGATCACGAACCAGTGAAAGCGTGCCGCTCCCCGGCCGAGCCGATCCAGAAATGCGTGCATAAGGCGCCCCTCCCCCAGGGCGCCCCCCAGGCGACGGCCCAGCCGTCGGCCCCTTCGGGCGAATGTAAATCGGCACCGGCCAGGCCCACAACCCTTCGGCACCGACAGTCACCACAACGCCATCGCCTGGTGACAGCGGGTTCTCAGCCGCCGGCAACGCTCGGCAGGACCAGGAGCTCGTCGCCGTCGGCGAGCGGGGTGTCGAGGCCGTCCAGGTCGCGGATGTTGTCGTCGCGGAGATAGATGTTCACGTGCCGACGCAGGCCGCCCTGCTCGTCGGTGAGCCTGCGGCGCAGCGGCGACTCCAGGGCCGCGAACGCCTCGGCGACCGTCGTGCCCTCGACCTCCACCCGCTCGGCGCCGCCGGCGAACGGGCGGAGCACGGTGGGCAGGCGGACTGCGATCATCCGACCACCGCGGCGCGCACCGTGAGCACGTCGGGGAGGTGGCGGGCGACCTCGACCCAGGTGTCGCCGGCGTCGGCGCTCGCGTAGACGCAGCCGTCGCGCGTGCCGACGTACACGCCGGCCGGGTTCGCGGCATCGGTGGTCAGCGCGTCCCGCAGTACCGGCACGTAGGACACGTCGGGCAACCCGGCGGAGAGGGCCTCCCAGGTGGAGCCGGCGTCGCGGGACCGGTAGACGCGGCATTTCGCCTCGGTCGGGATCCTGTTGCCGTCCGCAACGAGCGGGAATACGTATACGGTCTCGGGCTCGTGCGGGTGCACCACGATCGGGAAGCCGAAGTCCGACGGGAGCCCGTCCGCGATCGACTTCCAGATCTCCCCACCGTCGTCGGAGCGGTAGACGCCGTGGTGGTTCTGCGCGAACAGCCGCTCGGGTACGTCGGGATGCCCCGCGAGCTTGTGCACGCACTGACCGAACTCGGGGTCGGGATCCGGCATGAAGTACGCCTTGATCCCGTGGTTCGCCGGCGACCACGACGTACCGCCGTCCGTGGTCTGGTAGACGCCGCCGGTCGACATCGCCACGCTGACGCGATCAGGATCGGACGCGTGCGGGAGCACGGTGTGGACAGCCTGCCCGCCGAAGCCGGCGTCCCACTGGGTCCGGTGCGGGTGGTCCCACAGCCCGCGGACGAGCTCGAACGTCACTCCCCCGTCGGTCGACATCCACAGCGCGGACGGCTGCGACCCGGCGTACACGACACCCGGCTGACCGGGAGGCGCCGGCTGGATCTGCCAGACCCGCTCGAGCGAGGCACCGGCGTCGGCCGGGAACCCGATCGAGCCCTCCGGCGGCTCGGCCCAGGTCGCGCCGAGGTCGTCGGAGTGGAAGACCGCCGGACCCCAGTGCTCGCTGGTGCCGCCGACGAACAGCCGCGGCTGGTCGCCGCGCGTGTCGATGCCCACGGCGTACACACCCTGCATCTCGAACTCCGGGACCGGCCCGTCCAGCCGCCACTCCGTGCGGGCGGCGTCGCTCCGGCCGATCCAGAGACCCTTCTTGGTCCCGATCAGCAGTACGGCCTCGGACATTCTTGCCCTCCTAGCGTTGCGGACCTGCCACGACGTTGATCAGCGGCTCACCGGATGCGTAGCGCTCGAGCTGCGCGCGGACCAGCCGGGCCACCCGCGGCGCGAACGCCGTCGACGCGCCACCGCGATGCGGATTGATCAGTACGTTCGGAGCTGACCACAGCGGATGTCCGGTCGGCAACGGCTCAGGGTCGGTCACATCGAGGGCGGCTCTGATCCGCCGCGTGCGGAGCTCGGTCAGCAGGGCGTCCGTGTCCACGACGACACCGCGCGCGACGTTCACCAGCAGCGCGCCGTCCTTCATGCTCGCCAGGAACTTGGCGTCCACCATCCCCGTCGTCTCCGGAGTCGCCGGCGTCAGCAGTACGACGACGTCCGCGCGCGGCAGCAGCTCCGGCAGCTCACTCGTCGGGTGTACGCCGTCGCGCTCCCGCCGGGCCACCCGGATCACCTCGCACTCGAATCCGCTCAGCCGCCGTTCGAGCGCCTCGCCGATCGCGCCGTACCCGAGGATCAGCACGGTCCGGTCTGCGAGCGAGTCGTCGACCTCGTCGTACGAGTCCGGCCAGATCTCCCGCTCCTGGTCGCGGACCGCCCGGGGCAGCCGCCGGTACGACGCCAGGATCAGCCCGACCGCGAGCTCCGCCGTCGAGGCGTCATGTACGCCGCGCGCATTGCACAAGGTCACGCCCTCGGCGAGCCGCGACTGGACGTGCTCGAACCCGGCCGTCTGCAGCTGGACGACCTTCAGCGCGGGCATCTCGCGGACGATGTCGAGCACGTCGCCGCCGCCCATGTAGCTCGGCACGTAGAACTCGACCTGGTCCAACGACGCCGGCCGGTCGCCGCCGGCGTAGAAATCCACGTCGTAGCCCTTGGGCACGCCGCGGAGGAAATCGTCGGGGTCCTCCCAGGGCAGCCAAGCCTTCACGTCAGCCATGTGACGAACCTACTATCCCGTGCCGGACGCGGTGCATCGTCGTACTCTGGATCGGTGCCTTCGACATCGGATCTGGCGGCGACGCTCGCACACGATCAGGCCGTCGGGCGGCTGCGGGAGTCGTACGAGCGCATCCCGCAGGGCGACCCGGTCCGGCTGGCGAAGCGCTCTTCGAACCTGTTCCGGCCGCGAACCGAGCTCGACCGGCCCGGCCTGGACGTATCCAAGCTGACCGGCGTGATCAGCGTCGACCCGGCCGCCCGGACCGCCGACGTCCAGGGCATGTGCACCTACGAGGACCTGGTCGCGGCGACCCTGCCGTACGGGCTGACGCCGATGGTCGTGCCGCAGCTGAAGACGATCACGCTCGGCGGCGCGGTGACCGGGCTCGGCATCGAGTCGTCGTCGTTCCGGGCCGGCCTGCCGCACGAGTCGGTGCTCGAGCTCGACATCCTCACCGGCGCCGGCGACCTCGTCACCGCGCGCCCGGACGGTGAGCACACGGACCTGTTCCGGATGTTCCCGAACTCGTACGGCACGCTCGGGTACGCGACCCGGCTGCGGATCGAGCTCGACAAGATCTCGCCGTACGTCGCGCTCCGGCACGTGCGACTCGGGCTCGACGAGCTGGCTCCGGCGATCGACCAGATCGTTGCCTCCAGCACGTACGACGGCGAGCCGGTGCACTTCGTCGACGGGGTCGTGTTCAGCCCGGCCGAGGCGTACCTGACGTTCGGCCGCAACAGCGACGCCGCCACCCGGACCAGCGACTACACCGGCCAGCAGATCTTCTACCGCTCGATCCAGCAGCGGCAGCAGGACTTCCTCACCGCGCACGACTACCTGTGGCGGTGGGACACCGACTGGTTCTGGTGTTCCGCGGCCTTCGGCGCGCAGCAGCCCGTCGTACGACGGTTGTGGCCTCGACGCTGGCGGCGGAGCGACGTGTTCCACAAGATCGTCGGCTTCGAGAACCGGCACGGTTGGATGGCAGGTCTGAACCGGCGCCGCGGGCAGCCGGATCGTGAGCGGGTCGTCCAGGATGTGGAGATCCCGGTCGAGCGGCTGGAGGACTTCCTGCGCTGGTTCGACGCCGAGGTGGGTATGCGGCCGGTCTGGCTGTGCCCGCTGCGGCTCCGGGGGTCCGCGGCCTGGCCTTTGTATCCACTCTCGCCCGGCGAGACGTACGTGAACGTCGGCTTCTGGGGCACCGTGCCGATCGCCCCCGGCGCCTCCGACGGCGATGTCAACCGTCGCATCGAGGCGGCCGTGACCGAGTTCGGCGGGCACAAGTCGCTGTACTCCGACGCCTACTACGACCGAGACACCTTCGACCGGCTCTACAACGTCGCAGCGCTGGCCGAGGTGAAGAAACGCTACGACCCGGATGCCCGGCTCACCGGGCTCTACGAGAAGGCGGTGACGCGCCGATGACGACGCTCGCACATCAGGTTTCGATCGCTGATGCCCTCACCACTGTGCTCCCCGACGGGCTCCCGTTCCGCTTCACGGCGTACGACGGCAGCGCGGCCGGACCGGAGGACTCGCAGATCCACATGCACCTGGCCACCGAGCGCGGGTTGTCGTACATCCTGACCGCGCCCGGCGACCTCGGCATGGTCCGTGCGTACGTGATGGGCGACCTGGAGATCACCGGCGTCCACCCCGGCAACCCGTACGAGCTGATGCGGCTGATCCTCGACAGCTTCCACTTCCAGCGGCCGTCCGCCGCGGAGGCGCTGCGGATCGTCCGCGGTCTCGGCTGGAGCCACCTGAAGCCGCCGCCTCCCCCGCCGCAGGAGCATCTGCCGAAGTGGCGCCGTACGTTCGAGGGGCTGCGGCACTCGAAGGCGCGGGACAAGTCCGCGATCCACCACCACTACGACGTGTCGAACACGTTCTACGAGTGGGTGCTCGGGCCGTCGATGACGTACACGTGCGCTGTCTACCCGACGGCTGACGCGACGCTGGAAGAGGCGCAGTACGAGAAGTACGACCTGGTCGCGCGGAAGCTCGACCTGAAGCCGGGGATGCGGCTGCTCGACGTCGGCTGCGGCTGGGGCGGGATGGTCCGGCACGCGGCGCGCGAGTACGGCGTACAGGCGCTCGGCGTGACGTTGTCGGCGGCGCAGGCGGAGTGGGGTGCCGCCAAGATCAAGGAAGACGGGCTGGAGGACCGGGCCGAGGTGCGGTACCTCGACTACCGCGACGTACCCGAGCGGGACTTCGACGTGGTCAGCTCGATCGGCCTGACCGAGCACATCGGCGTACGGAACTACCCGTCGTACTTCGGGTTCCTGCTGGACCGGCTGAAGCCGGGCGGCCGGCTGCTCAACCACTGCATCACCCGGCCGGACAACCGCTTCCGCCACACCGGCGCGTTCATCGACCGCTACATCTTCCCCGACGGCGAGCTGATCGGCTCCGGCCGCATCATCGCCGAGGCCCAGGACGCGGGCTTCGAGGTCCGCCACGAGGAGAACCTGCGCGAGCACTACGCCCTCACGCTGGCCGCCTGGAACGACAACCTCGAAGCCCACTGGGACGAGGCCGTCGCCGAGGTCGGCCCCGCCACCGCCAAGATTTGGGGCCTCTACCTCGCCGCCAGCCGCGCCGGCTTCGAACACAACACCATCCAGCTCCACCAGGTCCTCGCGGTGAAGCCCGACGAGCGCGGCAACTCGCACTTCCCCCTCCGACCCACCTGGGGAAGCTGAACCATTCGTTGACCTGCGGTGTAGTAAGTAGGCAGGTCTAACGGAGGAGATTGGCGTGCGCGGTCGGGCTGCTGTGGTGGTTGCGGCGTTGACGTTGGTGAGTGGGTGCTCGGAGGCGACTCCGAGCAGTTCGGGGTCTACTTCGGCGCCGCCGAGCAGTGCGAGCACGGTTGGTGGGCCGGCGGCGGTGACGTTGACGGTGGCCTCGACGGTGGCGACCGGGATCGAGGTGCCGTGGGGGCTGGCGTTCCTGCCGGACAAGAGTGCGTTGGTGGCGGAGCGCGACTCGGGGAAGGTCAAGCGGATCGCCGGTGGGCAGGTGTCGGAGGTCGGCACGGTCGATGACGTGAAGTCCTCGTCCGAGGGTGGGCTGCTGGGGCTGGCGGTGGATCCGGGGTACCCGGGCAAGCCGTACATCTACGCGTACTACTCGGGCGGGGACGACAACCGGATCGCGCGGATCACGTACCAGGACGGGAAGCTGTCCGACCAGCAGGTGATCCTCGAGGGGATCCCGAAGGCGGCGATCCACAACGGCGGGCGGCTGCGGTTCGGGCCGGACGGATTCCTGTACGCCGGGACCGGGGACGGCTCGGACCGGCCGAACTCGCAGGACGACAACTCGCTCGGCGGCAAGATCCTGCGGATCACCACCGACGGGAAGGCTGCGCCGGGGAACCCGGACGGGCGGGTGTGGATCACCAAGGGGCATCGGAACGTGCAGGGGCTCGCATTCGACGGGAACCAGCTGTACGCCGCGGAGTTCGGGCAGAACACCTGGGACGAGCTGAACGTGATCACCCCCGGCTCGAACTACGGCTGGCCGGCCGCGGAGGGGATCAGTCAGCTGGACGGGATGACCGATCCGATCGCGCAGTGGCACACGGCCGACGCGTCGCCGTCGGGGATCGCGTTCGCGCAGGGGCACATCTTCATGGCGTCGCTGCGCGGGGAGCGGCTGTGGGCGATACCAGTTGCCGACGGCAAGCGAATTGGCGAGCCGCAGGCGTTCTTCACCAACAAGTACGGGCGGTTGCGTACGGTCGAGGTGGCGCCGGACGGGTCGTTGTGGGTGACGACGTCGAACACCGACGGCCGCGGGCAGCCGCGGGACGGCGACGACCGGATTCTGCGCGTGACTATCGGCACGTCTTAGGTCGTCAACCGTTTCAAGTCTTGGGTCGTCTGGTACTTGTGAAGTAAGCAGACGACCTGAGGAGGAGATCGGTATGCGGACCGGCCAGGGGCCCGGCGTTCCCAGCAGTGTGATCGCTGCGGTGAGCACCTACGAGGATGCTCAGCGGACAGTGGATTACCTGCGAAGTTACGGGATGGACGCGGCCCGCCTGGAGGTGGTCGGCGCCGGACTCCGCCAAGCAACCAGACACCGGACCGTCCCGGTCGCACGGCTCGCGGGCGTGGGCGCGCTGAAGGGCGCGGCCCTCGGCGTACTCGCGGCCGTCTTCACCACGCTGGTCGCCGAGACGACGCTCAACGGTCTGGCCGTCGTGGTCTGGGGCTTCGTGTACGGCGTGATCGTCGGGCTGCTCTGGGGTCTGTTCCGCGGCCTCATCCGCAACCGCCCCGAGGCGACCATCACCCAGACCCTCCCCACCAGCTACGAGGTCCGCTGCCCCACCGACGACCTACCCGTAGCCCAAACCCTCCTCGCCGACGCTGCCGACGTAGAAGACGGCCGAGTCGAACGCGAAGTCATCGCGAACGCCACCACAGAACACAAGAACGCCGCCTAAAAAGCACCCGCCCCTCGCTCCGCTCGGGGCGGGGGTGGGTGCTGAGCCGCGCAAGCGGTGGGGTGGTGTGTGCCCGGTGGGCGCTCGGGGCGCCGGAGCGGGGTGGGCGTGATGAGCCGCACCAGGTGCCGGGGTGGTGCGCCCCGTGGGGGCGCTCGGGGCGGGGGTCGGTGATGAGCCGCGCCGGGTGCGGGGGGCGCCCGGTGGGCGTGTGCGGACTCGTCGGACCCGGTGGGCGTGTGCGGGGTCGCCGGAGTCGGCGACCCCGCACGCGGGTGTTAGATGCCCAGCTTTTCGATCAGGAGTTGGCGGACCTTGGCGGCGTCTGCCTGGCCTCGCATGTCTTTCATGACGGCGCCGATGAGGGCGCCGGCGGCGGCTGGTTTGCCGGAGTTGACCTTTTCGACGACGTTGGGGTTGGCGGCGATGGCTCGGTCGATGGCTTCGAGCAGGGCCGAGTCGTCGGAGACGAGGGCGAGACCGCGCTTCTCGATGATCTCCGCCGGCGTACCCTCGCCGGCCAGCAGGCCCTCGAAGACCTGACGCGCCAGCTTGTCGTTCAGCGTGCCTTCGTCCACCAACTTCTGGACCTCAGCGACCTGCACCGGGCCGACGCCCAGCGCGTCCAGGTCCTGACCCGACTCGTTCGCAGAACGAGCCAGCTCACCCAGCCACCACTTCTTCGCAGCAGCCGGCGTCACCCCGAGCTCGATCGTCGCCACGATCGGCTCGAGCGCGTTGCCGTTGATGACGTCGCGCATCTCGAGGTCGGTGAAACCCCACTCCTCCTGCAGCCGGACCCGCCGCAGCGAAGGCGCCTCGGGCAGCGTCGCGCGGATCTCCTCGACCCACTCACGCGACGGCGCGACCGGCACCAGGTCGGGCTCCGGGAAGTACCGGTAGTCCTCGGCGTCGGACTTCTCCCGCCCGGACGTCGTGATGCCGGTGTCCTCGTGCCAGTGCCGCGTCTCCTGCACGACCTTCCCGCCGGACGACAGCACCGCCGCCTGCCGGGTGATCTCGTACGTCACCGCACGCTCGACCGACCGGAACGAGTTCACGTTCTTCGTCTCGGTCCGCGTGCCCAGCACCGACGACCCGCGCGGCTTCAGCGACACGTTCGCGTCGCAGCGCAGCGAGCCCTGGTCCATCCGCACGTCGGACACGTCGAGCGCGAGCAGCAGGTCACGCAGCATGCTCACGTACGCCCGCGCGACCGCAGCCGCCTTCTCCCCCGGCACCTCGATCGTCTTCGTGACGATCTCGATCAGCGGGATACCGGCGCGGTTGTAGTCGACCAGCGAGTGTGAGGCGCCGTGGATGCGACCGGTCGCGCCACCGATGTGGGTGGACTTGCCGGTGTCCTCCTCCATGTGCGCGCGCTCGATCTCGATCCGGTACGTCTCGCCGTCGACGACGACCTCGGTCCAGCCGTTGAACGCGATCGGCTCGTCGTACTGCGAGGTCTGGAAGTTCTTCGGCATGTCCGGGTAGAAGTAGTTCTTCCGGGCGAACCGGCACCACTCGGCGATCTCGCAGTTCAGCGCCAGGCCGATCTTGATCGCCGACTCGACGCCGCGGGCGTTCACCACCGGCAGCGCGCCCGGCAGACCGAGGCAGACCGGGCAGGTCTGCGTGTTCGGCGGCGCGCCGAACTCGGTCGGGCAGCCGCAGAACATCTTCGACTTCGTGTTCAGCTCGACGTGGACTTCCAGACCCATGACCGGGTCGTACTGCGTCAAAGCGTCATTGATTTCGAGAACATCAGCGGTCATCGGGTCACCTCCAGCTCCGGAGCCTTCGTCATCAGTACGCCGCCCCACTGCTCGGCCAGCGCGGACTCCAGCGCGGCGCCGACCTGGTAGCACAGGTCGTCGCGCATCACCGGCGCCATCACGTGGAACCCGACCGGCATACCGTCCTCGTCGGCGAGACCGCACGGGAACGACGCTGCCGCGTTACCGGCCAGGTTGGACGGGATCGTGCAGAGGTCGTTCTTGTACATGGCGATCGGGTCGTCGATCCGGTCGCCGATCGCGAACGCGGTCGTCGGCGTCGCCGGCGAGACCAGTACGTCGACCTGCTCGTAGGCCTTGGTGAAGTCGCGGGCGATCAGCGTCCGCACCTTCTGTGCCTGGCCGTAGTACGCGTCGTAGTACCCGCTCGAGAGCGCGTGGGTGCCCAGGATAATGCGGCGCTTGACCTCGGCGCCGAAGCCGGCCTCGCGGGTCAGGCTCGTCACCTTCTCGGCGCTGTTCTCGCCGTTGTCGCCGACCCGCAGGCCGTACCGCATCGCGTCGAACTTGGCCAGGTTGGACGAGGCCTCGCTCGGCAGGATCAGGTAGTAAGCCGGCAACGCGTACTCGAAGTGCGGGCAGGAGACCTCGACCACCTCGGCGCCGAGCTTGGTGAGCAGCTCGACCGCCTCGTGGAAGCGCGCCTCGACACCCGGCTGGTATCCCTCGCCGCCGAGCTCCTTGACCACACCGATCCGCAGACCGGCGACATCGCCGTTGCGCGCGGCCTCCACGACGGCCGGGACCGGCTGGTTGATCGAGGTCGAGTCCATCGGGTCGTACCCGGCGATCGCCTCGTGCAGCAGCGCCGCGTCGAGCGTCGTCCGCGCACACGGACCGGGCGTGTCCAGCGACGACGCCAGCGCGATCAGCCCGTACCGCGAGGTGCCGCCGTACGTCGGCTTGACGCCGACCGTGCCGGTGAACGCACCCGGCTGGCGGATCGAGCCGCCGGTGTCGGTGCCGATCGCGAGCGGCGCCTCGTACGCCGAGATGGCCGCGGACGAACCGCCGCCGGAACCGCCCGGGATGCGGCCTAGGTCCCACGGGTTGTGGGTCGTGCCGTACGCCGAGTTCTCCGTGGAGGAGCCCATCGCGAACTCGTCCATGTTGGTCTTGCCGAGGATCACGATCCCGGCCGCCTTCAACCGCTTGACGACGGTCGAGTCGTACGGCGGCTTCCAGCCCTCGAGGATCTTCGAACCGGCCGTGGTCGGCACACCCTCCTGGGTGAGCACGTCCTTCAGCGCCAGCGGTACGCCGGCCAGCGGCGCGAGCTGCTCGCCCGCCGCCCGCTTCGTGTCGACCGCCTTCGCCTGCGCCAGTGCGCCCTCGGTGTCCACGTGCAGGAACGCGTGCACGTCACCGTCGACGGCGGCGATCCGGTCCAGATGGGCCTGGGTCACCTCGACCGAGCTGGCCTGCCCGGACGTCATCAGCTCCGCGAGCTCGGCCGCGGTCTTCCTGGTGAGATCTGACATGTCAGTCCTCCTCCAGGATCCGCGGCACCCGGAAGCGCTGCTCCTCCTGGGCGGGCGCGCCGGAGAGCGCCTGCTCGGGCGTGAGGCACGGAACGTTCTCGTCCGCGCGCATCACGTTGGTCAGCGGCAGGGCGTGCGAGGTCGGCGGGATGTCGTCCGCCGCCACCTGGCTGACCTGTCCGACCAGTCCGATGATCTGGTCGAGCTGCGGCGCAAGGTGGTCGAGCTCGTCGTCGCTGAGCTCGATCCGCGCCAGTCGCGCCAGGTGCGCAACCTCTTCGCGGGTAATCGATGGCATGAACTATCCAATGGTTCGCAGGACTTCCGGGCGAAATCCTCCCGGCCCGGCCATCCTAGTGGCCGGTGATGACAGGTTCATTTCGCCGTCCCCGGCCTGTGGACAAGACCTCGATGAGATGGGCGCGCGTGTTTGTGGCTACCGCTCTGTAACATGGGCGGCGACAGGGCGTTACGCGCTTGGTGATCGGCTGGGAGATGATCGTTCGGTGTTCTTGCTGCGCTTGATCATCCCCGACCGGCCCGGTTCGCTGGGCACCGTGTCAACTGCCCTCGGCGAGGTGAATGCCGACATCCACGCGATCGAGATCGTCGAGCATCGCCGGGAGAACGGCACGGCTGTCGACGAAATCGTGGTCGACCTCCCGCCCGGCGTGCTGCCCGACCGGCTGGTGTCCGCGTGCAACGGCGTACCTGACGTCGAGGTCATCTGGTTCTCGCGGTACGGCGCCGGCGGCGGCCTGCACATGGACCTCGAAGCGGTCGAGCAGATGACGTCTGCGCCCGCCGACGCGATCGACATCCTCGTCGAACAGTCCCCCGCCGTACTGCATGCCGACTGGGCCGCACTGCTCGACGGCACCGGTAGCGAGGTCAAGGTCGCGCTGGAGACGAGCGCGACGCCGGAGTTCGGCGATGTGGCCGGCCGGTGGCTGCCGATGGAGAAGGCGACCACGCTGGAAGCTCCGGACCACAAGGGTCTCGCGGAGTCGGTGCTGGTCGCGGCGCCGCTGGAGTCCGACCGCCGGGTCCTGGTGATCGGCCGTCGCGGTGGGCCGGAGTTCCTCGGCTCTGAGGTAGCGCGCCTGTCCTACCTGGCCTCGCTGGCCGTGACGATCCGCGCCACCGCCTGACAAGTCCTACAGACATGCCGAAGCCCCCGCCAACTGGCGGGGGCTTCGCTCTGCGTGGGGTCAGGTGAACTGGAAGTAAGCGAATGCCCAGAGCGCCGCGATGATCAGCAGGACCACCGCGCCGACCAGGGCGACGATCAGGATCGCCTGGCTGTTGCTGCCGTTCTGATCCGGGAGGTCGAACTGCGTGGGGCCCCAGGCCCCGCCGCCGTCGACGCGCCGGCCCGCCTCGGGCGGTGGGGCGACCACCGTCCGCTGCTCCCGCTTCTCCCGGGGGAACTTCATCCAGCCTCCGAAGAACTACACGTAGAACGACTCGTACGTGATCTCGACCTGCTGCGAGGAATAGCTGTCCGAGCTGTTCCCGCGGATCTCGACCCGCCAACCGGCCACATAAGAAGCGTACGACTTCCCGTCACTGTGCGCCTGGATGTACGACTTCAGTGCCCCGAGATCGCCGCCCTTGAGCACCCCGAACGCGTCGTTCAGCGCGGTCGGCAGCGCCTTCTTCACATCCGAGGCGTCACCGGAGGCACTGACCTGGATGTCCTTGATGCCCTCGCCGTCGCTGGCGTAGAAGTACACCCGCTGCTGGCCGTACTTGCCGATCTCCTTGGTGCAGGAGCTCGTGCACACGTAGGCCTTCGCCTTCAGCGCCGCGAGCATCTGCGGCTTGGTGGTCTCGAAGGTCTTGTCCGGAATGTCGAGCGACTCCTCGCCGGACTTCGCGCCGGACAGCTCGTAGGTGTCACCGTCGTTGCGCAGCTCGAACTCGCCCCAGCTGCTGTCGATCTTCTCCGACTTCTGACCCTGCTTGACCGCGTCCTGGACCTTCTTCACCTGGTCGCCGCCGAACGTGTCGTTGCCGACCGCCTGCAGCACCTGGTCGAACACGACCGCGGCGTTGTTGTTGTTGTCCTCGTTCACCGACTGGAACTGGATCGCGATGATCGTGCCGTCCGACTTGAACTGGAACAGCGCCTCGGCCTGCGAGCGGTCCTCGTACTTGAAGCAGCCGCGGTGCGCGCCCTGTGCGGTGTTGAACAGGTCGCTGCAGCCGAAACCGTTGCCCTGCAGCTTCTCGGTCGCGTTCTTGGCCTGACCGGTCGCGTTGCCGAGCTCGCCGTTCTCGCCGCCCTTGGACTGGCCGCCGGTCGGCTGCTCCGTGGCAGTCGGGTTCGACTCCGGGGTGTCGTCACCACCGAACTGGTGGATGCCGAGGAAGACCAGCAGCGCGATCACGATGATGCCGACCACACCGCCGCCGATCACGAACGGCAGCTTGTCCTTGCTGATCCCGAACGGGCCCTTGTCGCGGCCGCCCGAACCACCTGGACCACCGGGCTGCCACGGCGACTGCTCCTGTTGCTGCCAGCCGCCCTGCTGCTGACCAGGCCGCTGCCCCCAGGACTGCTGCTGGTACGGACCGCCCTGCGGCGGCTGTCCCCAGCCCTGCGCCGGCTGACCCTGCTGACTACCCTGGCCGCCCTGCTGGGGCTGCTGTCCCCAGCCCTGCGGCGGCTGACCCTGCTGGCCGCCCTGGCCCGGCTGCGGACCCCAGCCACCTTGTTGCGGCTGACCGTGTGGGGGCTGACCCTGCGGCGGGTACCCCTGGTGCGGGGGCTGTCCCTGCTGCGGCGGGCGCTGGCCCCATCCGCCGCCCTGCGGCGGCGGGGGCTGCTGCCCCCAGCCCGCCTGCTGCTGCGGCTGCTGCCCGCCGTGCGGCGGCTGCTGGTTACCCTGCTGAGGCGACTGGCCGCCGTGCTGGCCGCCCTGCCCGTCCTGTCCCCCGTGCTGCCCGCCTGGCTGGCCCCCCGGCTGCCCAGGACCCCATGGTCCTTGCGGCGGCGTCGTCATATCTGCTCCTTCTGACCCACGTCTCGACGTGCAAAGTTAACAGTCCGACGGCTCAGCGCAGCCGCCGGATCCACCTCGCACGAGGCAGTTGTGAATCGTTATCCCGCGTCCGGCGAACCCGTGGTCGCGACCGCGCTCGCCGCCTCGGCGCCGTCGGCCAGCAGGACCTCGAACCCGGCCGCGTCCAGGATCGGCACACCGAGCTGGACCGCCTTGTCGTACTTCGATCCCGGCGAGTCACCGACCACCACGAACGACGTCTTCTTCGACACCGAGCTCGCGACCTTCCCGCCGCGCCCGACGATTGCCTCGGTCGCCTCGTCCCGGCTGAACCCCTCGACGGTCCCGGTCACCACGACCGACAGCCCGCTCAGGATCTGCGGAAGGCTGGGCCCGGTCCGCTCCTCGCGCATGACCACGCCGGCCGCGAGCCAGTTGTCAACGATCTCCTGGTGCCACGGCACCTGGAACCACTCGATCATCGCCTGCGCGATCGTCGGCCCGACGCCCTCGATCTCGGCCAGCTGCTGCTCGCTCGCCGTACGGATGTCTTCGATGTTGTCGAATACCTCGGTCAACGCGGCGGCCGCGGTCGGGCCGACGTGCCGGATCGACAGCGCGACCAGTGCGCGGGACAGCGGCTTGGTCTTGGCCTCTTCGAGGTTCGCCAGCAGTTTGCGCGCGTTCGCCGAGAGGGCACCGGCCTTCGTGGTGAAGAAGGCGCTCTCGGCAAGCTTCTCCTCGGTCAGCCCGAACAGGTCGGCCTCGTTGACGATCAGGCCGCCGGTGATCAACGCATCGGCCGCCTTGAACCCCAAGCCCTCGATATCGAACGCGGACCGACCGGCCAGGTAGAAGAGCCGCTCGCGCAGTTGCCCCTGGCAGTACTGCGAGTTCGGGCAGCGGATATCGACATCGGACTCCTTGGCCGGCGCCAGCACCGTGTCACACCACGGGCATCGCGTCGGCATCTCCCACGCCGGCAGCCCCTTCGGACGCAGATCCACGACCGGTCCGAGTACTTCGGGGATCACGTCGCCGGCTTTCCGCAGTACGACGGTGTCGCCGGGGCGGACGTCCTTGCGGGCGACCTCCTTGGCGTTGTGCAGCGTCGCGTACTCCACGGTCGACCCGGCGACGCGGACCGGCTCCATATGCGCGAACGGGGTGACGCGACCGGTGCGGCCAACATTCACCTCGATCTCGATCAGCTTGGTGTTGACCTCTTCCGGCGGGTACTTGAACGCGATCGCCCAGCGCGGCGCGCTCGAGGTGGACCCGAGCGCGCGCTGCAGATCGACCTCGTCGACCTTCACCACGACACCGTCGATCTCGTGGTCGACCGAGTGGCGGTTCTCGCCGTAGTACGCGATGAACTCGTTGACTTCCTTGAGCGTGCCGACCCGGCGGGCGCGATCGCTGACCGGCAGGCCCCACGCCTTCAGCTGCTCGTACGCCTCCGACAGGCGGCCGATGTGGTGACCCTCGACCTTGCCGAGTCCGTGCACGACGAAGCGCAGCGGCCGGGCCGCCGAGACCCGCGGGTCCTTCTGGCGCAGGGATCCGGCGGCGCTGTTGCGCGGGTTGGAGAAGACGTCCTTGCCGGCCTCGACGAGCTGCGCGTTCAGCTCTTCGAAGTCCTCGACGCGGAAGTAGACCTCGCCGCGGACCTCGAGGAAGGACGGGAGGTCCTTGCCCTTCAGCTGGTTCGGGATGCTCTTGATGGTGCGGACGTTCGGGGTGACGTCCTCGCCGGTGCGGCCGTCGCCGCGGGTGGCGCCGGTGACGAGCTTGCCGTTCTCGTACACCAGGTCGAGGGCGAGACCGTCGACCTTGAGCTCGCAGATGAACCCGCTGTCGTGGATCTGCTGGAGCGTGACCTCGCGCTCGAGGCGCTTGGCCCACGCCTCCATCTGCTCGGCGGAGAACGCGTTCGCGAGGCTCTCCATCCGCATCGGGTGCTCGACCGGGGAGAACAGCGTCGAGATCGGGATGCCGACCTTCTGCGTGGGCGAGTCCGGAGTGCGGAGCTCGGGGTACTTCTCCTCGAGGTCCTGCAGCTCATGCATCAGCGTGTCGAACTCGGCGTCCGAGATGATCGGGCTGGCCAGGTAGTACCGCGCCCGGTGGTCGTCGATCTCCGTGCTCAGCTCCGCGTGCCGCACCCGCGCCTCAGGCGTCGCAGCGCCCTTCTCCTCCGTGCCCATGAGCTGAACTTACAGGGGATAACCGACTATTTTGGTCAGGCGTCGGCGGCTTCTCCGACGACGTCGACGATCCGGCGAAGGAGCTCTAGTCGCGCTCTGGCGTCGCCTGGTGACGGAGCGGCGGCGAGTCCGCAGGCCGGGGTGATCACGATCTGTTTCATCAGCTCCGGGTCCAGGCCGAGTTCGCGCCAGCGGCGTACCAGGGGTGCGGCGGCGTGATCCGGCTCTGGGAGCGGACCGGTTGTAGAGACGAGTCCGGCGTACAGGGTGGTGCCGGCTTCGGCGGCGATGGCGATCTGGTCCCAGGCGGCGTTGTTCAGGAGCGAGACGTCTATGGCTACCCCAGCGGCGCCGGACTTGGTGAAGACCTCGATCGGCGGGCGAGCTGCGCAACAGTGGACGATTGTCGGCGCGGCCGTGGTGAACATGCTCAGGAGCTCCACAGCGCCCGGACCGTCCACGGAGCGGTGCTTGCTCCAGCCAGACGCCGTCGGGACGGCTCCAGCGAGTACAGCGGGCAGTCCGGGCTCGTCGATCTGCAACACGAGCTCAGCGCCCGGCACGCGCTTCCGTACTTCGGCCACGTGCTGCTGCACCCCATCGGCCAACGCCTGCGCCAGATCCCGCCGCGCGCCGTGGTCCGCCAGCACCTTGTCACCGCGCGGCCGCTCCATCGACGCCGCCAGCGTCCACGGCCCGGTGACCTGGATCTTCAGCGGCCCCTCGTACTCGTACGCGTACTCCTCGAGCACGTCCAGGTCTTCCTGCAGCTGAGCCCGCGCCCGCCGCTGGTCCAGACTCGCCCGCGCATCGCCTCCACCGGTCAGCCGCCAGCCGGCCGGCTGCAGGTCCGCAGCCAGCTCGGTCAGTACGGCGACGGTCCGGCTCAGCATGTCGCCGTACGGGCGTGCCGGCAGCTCCGGGAGGAACGGGATGTCTACCAGCTCGAGTACGGCGCGCATCCACTCGCGAATGTCGTCACCGGGGACTGAGCCGAGGCCCGTTGTCGTCATACGGCGGAGGCTACGCGCTGAACTGCGTCAATGGTGGCGGAGCCGATCACGCGGGTGCCGTCGTACAGCACAACCGCCTGCCCGGGGGCAACCGCGGCGGTGGGCTCGTCGAAGGAGACCCGCACCTCATCGCCGTCGACTGTTGCGGTCACGGCGACCTCCTCGCCGTGTGCACGGAGCTGGGCGGTTGCGTGAAGCTCGGCGGTCGGCTCTGGACCGCACCAGCGCGGCTTGGAGGCGGTCAGCTCAGAAACTGCCAGCTCGTCGCGGGAGCCGACGGTGACCGTGCGGTCCACCGGGCTGATGTCGAGGACGAACCGCGGCTTGCCGTCCGCCGCCGGAGTGCCGATCTTCAGCCCCTTGCGCTGGCCGATGGTGAAGCCGTGCGTGCCCTGGTGGGAGCCGAGCTTGTTGCCCTGTGCGTCGACGATGTCGCCGGGAGCCTCGCCCAGGTGCTGGCCGAGGAAGCCCGCGGTGTTGCCGTCGGCAATGAAGCAGATGTCGTGGCTGTCCGGCTTGGCCGCCACCGACAGCCCGCGCCGCTCGGCCTCCGCCCGCACCTCGGTCTTCACCGTGTCACCGAGCGGGAAGAACGCGTGGGCGAGCTGCTGCTGGGTGAGCACGCCGAGCACGTACGACTGGTCCTTGGCCGGGTCCACCGCCCGGTGCAGCTCACGACCGGACGCAGTGTCCACGATCCGCGCGTAGTGACCGGTAGCGACCGCGTCGAAGCCGAGCGCGAGCGCCCGCTCCAGGACGGCGCTGAACTTGACCTTCTCGTTGCAGCGCAGACACGGGTTCGGCGTACGGCCGGCGGCGTACTCGCTGACGAAGTCCTCGACCACGTCGGCGTGGAAGCGCTCGGCCAGGTCCCAGACGTAGAACGGGATGCCGATCACGTCCGCGGCCCGGCGCGCGTCACGGGAGTCCTCGATGGTGCAGCACCCACGAGCGCCGCTGCGGTACGACTGCGGGTTCCGGCTGAGTGCCAGGTGTACTCCGGTCACGTCGTGCCCGGCCTCGGCCATCCGCGCCGCCGCGACCGCGGAGTCCACTCCGCCGGACATGGCTGCGAGTACCCGCATCAGGTGTTCCTTCCCACGTTCTGCAGACCGGCGGACTTCGCGCGCTCCACTACCGGTCCGATGTTGTCCAGGACGGCGTCGATGTCGGCCCGGGTCGAAGTGTGCCCGAGGGTGAACCGGAGCGAGCCGCGGGCCCGCTGGTCGTCGTACCCCATGGCCAGCAGGACGTGGCTCGGCTCGGCGACCCCGGCGTTGCACGCGGACCCGGTGGACACCTCGATGCCGCGTGCGTCGAGCAGCAGCAACAGCGAGTCGCCCTCGCAGTCGCTGAAGGACAAGTGTGCGTTATTGGGCAAGCGGCCGGCCGGGTCACCCGACAGCTGGGCGCCCTCGACCGTGCTGGTGATGCCCTCGATCAGCGCGTCCCGCAGCTCGGTCAGGCGTCGCGCCTCGTCGGCCTGGTGCTTGATCGCGTGCTCCATCGCCACGGCGAAGCCGGCCGTCGCAGGTACGTCGAGCGTGCCGGACCGTACGTCGCGCTCCTGTCCCCCGCCGTGCAGGATCGGGGTCAGCTTCGTCTCCTTGTGGACGACGAGCGCACCGATCCCGTACGGACCGCCGAGCTTGTGCGCCGACACCGTCATCGCGTCCACGCCCAGCTCGCTGAAGTCCACCGGCACCTGCCCGATCGCCTGGACCGCGTCGGTGTGCACGGGTACGCCGTACTGCTGGGCGAGCTCCGCGATCTCGCGGACCGGCTGGAGCGTGCCGACCTCGTTGTTCGCCATCATTAACGTGATGAACGACACGGACTCCGGATCGCTCTCGAGGGCCCGCCGTACGTCGTCCGGACTCACCCGGCCGAGCTCGTCGACCGGCAGCCACTCGATCTCGGCCTTCTCGTGCTGACCGAGCCAGATCGCCGGGTCGAGGACGGCGTGGTGCTCGATACCGCTCAGCAGGATCCGGCGGCGGCGCGGGTCCTCGGCCAGGCGGGACCACCACAGGCCCTTCAGCGCGAGGTTGTCCGCCTCGGTGCCGCCGGAGGTGAACACCACTTCACTGGGCTGCGCACCGAGCGCGGCAGCGATCGACTCCCGTGATTCCTCGACCGTCCGCCGGGCACACCGGCCGGAGCCGTGCAGGGACGACGCATTGCCGGTGCGGGCGAGGTGATGGGTCATCGCCTCGATCGCAGCCGGGAGCATCGGAGTCGTCGCCGCGTGGTCCAGGTACACCGTGCGCCGGTCGGAAGCAGTCATGTCGGTTTCAAGAGTATGTCCGCCACGGATGTTCCCGCGTGTTGGGCCTGTCAGGCGGACTACCTGCGGATCCGGCCCGGCCAGGCGTGACCGGGGTGCAGGTGGTCGATCATGTCGGCCAACCACGTCCTCTGCGCCCGGCTGAGGAGCGGCAGCGCGGCGGCCAGGTCCTGCTCGTCCTTGGGCCGGGCGAGCTTGGCTTTGTAGGCCAGCGCCATCTCGGGGTTGAGATAGCGGATGCCGTCAGCCGCCATCCAGGTGATCTCGTCCAGGGCGAAGTCCAGGGCCGGATCACGGCGGAAGACCCAGCGGCCGTCGCGGTCCGGGTTGACGACCACGTCGAACTCCCACGGCGCCAGGGCGTGCTGCCGGAGCCAGATCTGGTCGGCGTCGTCGGGCTGCTCCGGGCGCTGGTCGGTCAGCGGCTGCAGCCGGCCGCCGGCGTTCGACCACAGGTCGTAGGAGCCCTGCAGGTGCTGCCGGAGCGGCTCGATGTCGCGGCGCCACAGCGACAGATCGACGTCCTCGTGCTCCCGCCGTACGCCGGTGAACGCCTCGATCGCCCAGCCGCCTGCGATCCACCACTCACCTTCGTAGCCGTCCAGAATGCGCTGGGCGTCGGCCGGGGCGGACTGCTTCCAGGGGCCGTAGAGGCGCTGGAAGGCGAGCTCTTCGGGGTCCAGGCCGTCGGGGTAGCTGACCACCGGTCGATCATGGCACCCCTGCTTCGTCGGATCGAACGAATTGCGGTCGGCTCCTCGTTCGCCGGCACCAATACCGGGAGGTGGTCGCGCGCCTAGCGTCGGCGCATGGCGACTCTGAGCGAGATCGAGACGTGGCTACAAGACCGGCTGGCGACGCTGCTCGCCGAGCATCAGGTCCCCGGTGCAGCGGTCGGCGTACTGCTGGGCGGCGAGGTGATCGACCACGCGGCCGGCGTACTGAGCAAATCGACCGGAGTCGACACGACACCTGACTCCGTGTTCCAGATCGGGTCGATCACCAAGGTCTGGACGACCACGCTGGTCATGCAGCTGGTCGACGAGGGCAAGCTGGACCTCGACCAGCCGATCCGGACGTACCTGCCCCAGTTCGTCATCAAGGACGAGGCCGCGGCCGCCGTGATCACCGCGCGGCAGCTGCTCTGCCACACCGCCGGGTTCGAGGGCGACATCTTCAACGAGACCGGCAAGGGCGACGACGCCGTCGAGAAGTTCGTCGCCTCGCTGTCCACGACCACGCAGCTCTTCCCGCCCGGCGAGATGTTCTCCTACAACAACGCCGGCTTCGCAGTACTCGGGCGTCTCGTCGAGGTACTGCGTGGCACGCCGTACGACGCTGCACTGCGGGAGCACGTCTTCACGCCGCTCGGCCTGGCCCACGCCGCGACCGATCCGTACGAGGCGATCCTGCACCGGGCCGCTGTCGGACACATCCAGCCGGAGACCGACGCCGCGCCCGTACCCGCACCGATCTGGGCGATGACCCGCGGCATGGCTCCCGCCGGCGCGATGCTGGCGATGAGTGCTCGCGACCTGCTCGCCTTCGCCAAGCTCCACCTGGACTCCGGTACTGCGGCCGACGGCAAGGCCGTCCTGAGCGCCGCCAGCGTCAAGGCGATGCAGGAACCGCAGGTCAAGCTGCCGGCTCTCGGGATGATGGGCGAGTCGTGGGGCCTCGGCTGGGAGCTGTTCGACTGGGGCGGTACCAAGGTGATCGGCCACGACGGCGGGACGATCGGCCAGAACGCCTTCCTGCGGGTCGTTCCCGAGCACGGGCTCGCTGTCGCGCTGCTGACCAACGGCGGCGAGACCATCGAGGTCTACAAGAAGGTCTTCGGCCACCTGGTCCAGGAGCTTGCCGGACTGACCCTGCCGCCGCTGCCCACCCCACCGGCCGAGCCGGCGTCTGTGGACGTGGACCGGGTCCTCGGCACGTACAGCTGCGAGGTCGCCGACATCACCGTGCGCCAGGACGAGGACGGGAAGATCTGGCTCGACCAGACCCCGAAGGGCATCTTCACCGAACTCGGTCCGAAACCCGACCCGGTCGAGCTGGTCGGTCGCGACGAGCAGAGCCTGATCGCGGTCAAGGCCGAGCACGGTATGCACCAGCCGCACGTCTTCGTCGGCGACGACGGCTCCGGCCGTGCCCTGTACCTGCACAGCGGCCGGGCCCTCCGCCGCGCAGCTGTCTGACTCCCGGAGGCAACATGCGAACCGTACGCACCGCTCTAGCCGCCGGAGCCCTGGCCACCGGTCTCGCTTTGTCCGCCTGCAGTTCGGGTGAGCAGACCGCGAGTACCAGTCAGGCCGCCGAGGGCAAGACGATGACCATGGCGATCAGCGCCGACCCCGGCAACCTCGATCCGCAGTTCACCTCGTTGTCGGTCACCATGCAGGTCGACTGGTTCCTGTACGACTCGCTGGTCGGCATCAGCCCGGACGGCAAGCAGGTGCCTGGTCTCGCCGACAAGTTCGAGGGCAACAGCACCACGGCGAAGTACACACTGCGCAAGGGAGTCACCTGCGCGGACGGGAGCCCGCTGACGGCCAGTACGGTCGCGCAGAACATCAACTTCGTCGGCGACCCGGCCAACAAGTCGACGCGGATCGGTGTGTTCATCCCACCGGGCGCCAAGGCGACGGCCGACGACACGACCGGCACAGTCACCGTGACAGCGCCGGCGCCGGACGCCTTCCTGGTCCGCAACGTCGGTGGGCTGCACATCGTGTGCAGCAAGGGGATGAAGGATCGCACCATCCTCAAGCAGGGTTCGGACGGCACGGGCATGTACACGGTCGCGGAGGCCGTCCCCGGCGACCACTACACGCTCACCCGTCGCAAGGAGTACGCGTGGGGGCCGGGTGACTTCAAGCAGGGACAGTCCGGTCTGCCGGACAAGGTTGTGCTGAAGGTGGTCAGCAACGAGACCACTGCGGCCAACCTGCTGCTGTCCGGGCAGGTCAACGTCGCCGCGATCGCCGGACCGGACAAACAGCGGCTGCAGGCTCAGAAGACGTTCCAGCGTGAGGCAGGCACCCCACTGGGTGAGCTCTGGTTCAACCAGAAGTCCGGTCTGCCCACCGCGGACCTCGGAGTACGCAAGGCGCTCACGCAGGCACTCGATCTCGCTCAGCTCGGCAAGGTGATCACCAGCGGCACCGGTTCGCCGGCTACCAGGTTGGTTGCCCCCGGCATGGGTCCGTGCCCCGACGACACTGTCACCGGCAACCTGCCCGGTCACGACCTGGACGCGGCCAAGGCGGCACTCGACGCGGCGGGCTGGCGGCCCGGAGCGGGTGGCATCCGGGAGAAGGCCGGTACGAAGCTGTCGCTGGTCTTCTACTACCCGACCAGCCTCGGCCCGACGCTGCAGTCCGGCGCGGAGCTGCTCCAGAAAGCGTGGAGTGAGCTGGGTGTCGATGTGTCCCTCAAGGCCGTCTCCACTGCCGAGATCAGCACTGTCGTCCTGGCCGGGCAAGGCACCTGGCATGCCGGTCTGATCCCGCTGACCGTGTCCCTGCCCAGCCAGCTGGTCAGCTTCCTCTCCGGCACCGGTCCCCCGAACGGCAGCAACTTCTCCTCGATCAAGAACCCGGAGTACGACGCTGCCGTGGCCAAGGCCGCCGCGATCCCCGGCGCCGATGGCTGCGCGGACTGGGCGACGGCCGAGCGCGCTCTGTTCAAGCAGGTCAACCTGGTGCCGTTCGTGAACGCAACCGTGCCGGTCTTCGGCAAGGGCGCGACCTTCGACCTGAGCGAGGGCAGCGTGATCCCGTCGTCGATCAAGATGCTCAGCCAGTGACGGCCACCGTCAGCAGCCCGGTCCTCACCACACACCCGTGGCTGGGCTTCGCCGTACGGCGGCTCGGCCGGCTGGTCGGCTCTGTCCTCGTCCTGGTCAGTGCTGCTTTCCTGATGATCCACCTGATCCCGGGTGACCCGGTCCGGGGAGCACTCGGACCTGCTGCCGCACAGAGCCTCGTCGATGCCCAGCGTGCCTCGCTGGGCCTCGACGACCCGCTCTGGCAGCAGTACCTGAACTTCCTGCACCACCTGGTCACCGGCAACCTCGGTACGTCGATCACGACCGGCCTGCCCGTCTCCGACGTGATCCGGGACCGCCTACCGGCCACGGTCGAGCTGGCCGTGGCGGCGTTCCTGGTGGCGGTGCTGATCGCAGTACCGCTCGGTCTGGTGATGGGAGTCCTGACTCGCGGAGGCCGTCGGCCACGAGCTGAGCTGGGCTTCACCTCGACAGCAGTGGTGCTCGCTGCGATTCCTGAGTTCCTGTTGGCGGTTGGGCTCGTCTACGTGTTCGCGGTGACGCTGCATTGGTTCCCAGTCGCGGGTCGCGGCAGCGTCGCATCGTACGTGCTGCCGGTGCTGTCGCTGGCAGTCGGTCCGGCTGCTGTGCTCGCACGGATCTGCCGCGTCGAGCTGCTGGCGGTGCTGCAGACGGACTACCTGCGCACTGCCCGCGCGAAGCGACTGCCTCCGGCGGCCATCTATCTGCGGCACGCATTGCCGAACGCAGTGACGGCCACGATCACGCTGGGCGGCCTGCTGCTCGGTGGCATGGTCGCCGGGACCGTACTGGTCGAGAACGTCTTCGGCTGGCCCGGACTCGGCAGCACGATCGTGTCCTCGATCATCGCGAAGGACTACCCGCTGGTGCAGGGCGTGGTCCTCGTGTACGGCGTCGGCGTACTGCTGGTGAATCTGGCCGTCGACGTGACGCTCGCCCTGCTCGACCCCCGATCCACCATCAGGGAGAGCTGATGCGCCGCCGTTGGATGGCAGTACTTCGTACGCCGGTGGGCGCGGGTGCCGGCCTGCTCCTGCTCGTCGTGCTGCTGCTTGCCGTCTTCGCGCCGGTGCTCTGGTCAGACCAGGCGAACGCGATCGACACCGACCACCTGCTGCAGGGACCGTCTGCGGAGCACTGGCTCGGCACCGACAACCTCGGCCGCGACATCTTCTACCGGGTGCTCGTCGCGTCGCGTACGTCGATCCTGCTGGCACTGCTCGCGACGTCAATCGCAGTGGTCACAGGGCTCGCGCTGGGCAGTGCGCCCGCGATCCTGGGCAAGCGTGGCGGCCGGATCGCTACGGCTGTGGTGAACATCGCGGTCGCCTTTCCCGGGCTGCTGCTCGCGTTGTTCTTCGCCGTCGTGTTCGGAGTGGGCGCGAAGGGCGCCGTACTGGCGATCGGCTTCGCGGGTGCGCCGTCGTTCGCGCGGCTGACGCAGACGCTGGTCGCGGGGGTTGCGGAGCGGGACTTCATCTCGGCGGCGCGGATCGCGGGGGTCGGCCGGTTCCGGATGCTCGTGCGGCACATCCTGCCGAACATCGCCGAGCCGCTGGTAGTGAACGCGACGATCGGCGCGGGCGGCACGCTGCTCGCCTTTGCCGGGCTGTCGTTCATCGGGCTGGGCGTGCAACCGCCGGCGTACGACTGGGGCCGGATGCTGGGCGAGAGCCTCAGCGGCATCTACGTGCATCCAGCCGCGGCACTCGCCCCCGGAGTCGCTGTGGTCATTGCAGGGCTGGCGTTCAACCTGTTCGGCGAGGCGGTGGCGAAGGGTCTCGGCGTACAGGTTCCCCGTGCGCGCTGGGCCGACCGTACGCCGGAAGCCACGCCCGCACGTGACGACGACAACGACGCCGTGCTCGTGGTGGAGGACCTGCAGGTCAGCTTCCCCGGACCGGTCACTCCCGTCCGCGGTGTGAGCTTCACGATCCACAAGGGCGAGATCGTCGGGGTGGTCGGCGAGTCCGGCTCGGGGAAGAGCCTGACCGCGCTCGCCGTCGCCCAATTGATCGAGCCGCCGGGACAGGTCAGTGCGGCCGAGCTGTCGTTCCTCGGCGCTCCCCTGCTCGGCCGGCTGCCGGTCCGCAGTACGGCGGCGGTGCGGCGACGGCTACTGGGTACGTCGTTCGCGATGGTGTTCCAGGACCCGATGACCTCGTTCAACCCGACCAAGCGGATCGGCGTACAACTGGCTGAGGGTGCACGCGAGCACCAGGGCCTCACTCGTCGGGCCGCGATGGACCGAGCGATCGATCGGCTGCGGGCGGTACGGGTACCTGCTGCGGAGCGTCGGGCGCGGCAGTACCCGCATGAGTTCTCCGGCGGCATGCGGCAGCGGGCCATGATCGGTATGGGGCTGATGGGCGCACCGGCGTTGATCGTCGCCGACGAGCCGACCACTGCCCTCGACGTCACCGTGCAGCGACAGGTACTGCGGTTGCTGGAGACGATCCGCACCGAGGACGACGTCGCGGTGCTGCTGATCAGCCACGACATCAGCGTGGTCTCCCAGATCTGCGATCGCGTCCTGGTGATGTACGCCGGACGTATCGTCGAGGACCTCCCGTCGACGGAGCTGGCCAATGGTGCGCGGCATCCGTACACGCGGGCGCTGCTGGCCGCAGTACCCGATCTGGACACTCCGCTCGACGAACCGCTCGCGGTGATCCCAGGGCGTCCGGTGGATCCGGCGCGGATGCCGGTGGGGTGTGCGTTCGCGGAGCGCTGTGCGTTCGCGTCCGACCGCTGCCGGGCCGAGGACCCTGTGCTGGTCGACCAGGTGGCGTGCTGGCATCCGCAGGCGCAGGCTGAGTACTCGAACTTCCGGACGGGGCAGCGATGAGCGAACTGCGCTTCGAAGACGTGACGATCCGGTACGGGCGCGCGCTGACGGCCGTCGACGGGGTCAACCTGACCGTGCCGTCGGGTCAGGTGGTCGGACTGGTCGGTGAGTCAGGGTCGGGCAAGTCGACGTTGGCACGGGCAGCGGTGGGGTTGGCCGAACCTGCGGGCGGTCGGATCCTGCTGGACGGAGTACCGATGCGGGATCGACGTCCGCTGCAGATGGTGTTCCAGGATCCGTACTCCTCACTGGATCCACGGATGACCATCGGCGACTCGATCGCCGAGGCCATGCCCAGAGCGGATCGTCGACGCGACGAGGTGATCCGGTTGCTCGAGCTCGTCGGACTGGAGGCCGACCGGGTGTCGGCGTACCCGGGTGCGTTGTCGGGCGGTCAGCGGCAGCGGGTCGCGATCGCGCGGGCGCTGGCGGGCAAGCCGGAGGTGCTCATCGCCGACGAGATCACCTCCGCTCTGGATGTGTCGATCCAGGGCACTGTGCTGAACCTGGTCCGGACGCTGCAACGCGAGCTGCGGTTGTCGATGCTGTTCATCTCGCACAACCTGGCCGTGGTGAGGTACGTCAGCGACATCGTCGCAGTCATGTACCTGGGCCGGATCGTCGAAGTCGGCCCTGCCCGCGACGTACTCAGCAACCCTCAACACCCCTACACCAAAGAGCTTCTCGCGGCGGCTCCGCGACGCGGCTCGACCTCGTTGCCGCCACCGGACGAGGCCCTGGTCGCCGACGCGGAGCCGGCCGATCCGCACTATCCGCCGGCGGGCTGCCGGTTCCATCCGAGGTGCCCGATAGGTCCGCTGATCCGGACCGACCGCGAGCACTGTCTGACCCTCGATCCCACCCCCGAGGCCGATCACCGTCTGCACCGCGCCGCCTGTCACCACGCAGCCGGCGTACTGCGGGCGGTCGGCTCGAACCCGCCTGTACTGCAGGAACTCAAGGAGGACTCCCAGTGACCCGACGTCTGCGCATCGACGACCTGACCGAGCTAGCCGTACCTGAGCAGCCGGCGCTGTCGCCGGACGCCACCCAGCTCGTCTATGTCCTCCGGACCACCGACGCAAAGGCCGACCGCACACTGCGGAGTCTGTGGCGGATCCCGGCCTCCGGTGGTACGCCGCAGCAGCTGACCCGCGGCGAATCGGACACAACCCCCGTCTGGTCGCCGGACGGGTCGCAGCTGGCGTTCCTGCGAGCCAAGGACGGGCCTGCACAGATCTGGCTGCTGCCGGCCGGAGGTGGTGAGCCGTCGCAGCTCACCGAGCTGCCTCTGGGTGCGGGAGCTCCGAAGTGGAGTCCGGATGGCAAGCGGATCGCTTTCGCTGCACCAGTCGAGACTGCAGCTGGTGACGAGCACGCGCCGATTGTCACGGAGCGACTGGACTACCAGGCCGATGGCGCGGGCTGGCTGAGGACGATCCGCAAGCACCTGCACCTGGTCGAGGTCGAGTCGAAGGAGTGCCGTCAGGCCACGGAGGGCGACTGGCACGCCGGCGACCCGGCCTGGTCACCGGACGGGTCCAAGCTCGCCTTCGGAGCAGCCACCGCACCTGACGCTGACCTGACCCCGACTGCTCCGGCGTACGTGCTCGACGCCTCAGATGCCAAGGCGAAACCGCAGCTGGTCGGTCTGGCTGACGGACTCGCGGGCACGGTGACCTGGACCGCGGACGGCGCCGCGCTGCTCATCGTCGGCATGCTCTCCGGACCGGTCGGTCACGCAGGGCTTCTGAAGCTCTCCCTGGACACCAGCGAGATGGTGAACCTGGCGGCTCCCCTCGACCGCAACGTGATGGCCGGCGGACCTGCGTACCCGGGTGCCGTGCCAACCCTCGTGGACGAGACTGTCCTCTTCGCGGTCCGGGACCGTGGGTGCACGCACCTGTTCTCGGTACCTGTTGAGGGTGGCGTCCCTCAGCACGTCTTCGGTGAACCGGGACAGGTCGTCTCCGGGCTGTCCGTGGCAGGTGGGGTGGCAACGTTCGCGCTCAGCACGCCCACGTCCTTCGGGGAGATCGTCACGCTGGACCTGGCGACCGGCGAGGCGACAACGCGCACGACATACGACGAGAAGGTCCCGAACGCGTTTGTAAGAGAGGAGAGGCAGTTCACGATCTCCGACGGGACTGTGGTGTCTGGGTGGCTTGTCCGCGACCCGGCCGCTGACGGACCCCAGCCGTTGCTGCTGGACATCCATGGCGGTCCGCACAACGCGTGGAACGCTGCAGCCGACGAGGTGCACCTCTACCACCAAGAGCTGGCCGCTCACGGCTGGACTGTGCTGCTGCTCAACCCTCGTGGCAGTGACGGCTACGGCGAGGAGTTCTTCAACGCAGCGCTCGGAGCCTGGGGTACGGCGGATGCCCGCGACTTCCTCGAGCCGCTCGACGAACTGGTTGCCGAGGGCATCGCTGACGCCGACCGCTTGGCCGTAGCCGGCTACAGCTACGGCGGATTCATGACCTGCTACCTGACCAGCCGCGACGACCGGTTCGCCGCAGCTGTGACGGGCGGGGTGGTCAGCGACCTCACCAGCATGGCCGGTACGTCGGACATGGGCCACTTCCTCGACGTGTACGAGCTGAACAGCTCCACCGACTACAGCTCGATGTCGCCGTTCGCCGAGGTCAGCAAGGTGGCAACGCCGACGCTGATCCTGCAGGGCGACGCCGACGTACGCTGCCCGGTCGGACAGGCCCAGCAGTGGCACACTGCCCTGCGCGAGAACGGCGTACCGAGCCAGCTGGTGCTGTACCCGGACGCCAGTCACCTGTTCATCGTGGAAGGCCGGCCGTCCCATCGCCTCGACTTCAACCGGCGCATCCGCGACTGGGTCGAGCAGTACGCCGGAGACGCGAGCGGTCCGCGCCGGGCGAAGATCGACGCGGCGCACTGGCAGCGTCGACTGACCACGCTGGCCGCGCGGCACGGCGTACCAGGTGCGACGCTCGGCATCCTGCGGGTGCGGCCGGGCGTGGAGGACGAGCTGGTGGAGGCCGCGACCGGCGTACTGAACAAGGACACCGAAGTGGCGACCACGACCGACTCTGTCTTCCAGATCGGTTCTATGTCGAAGGTCTGGACGGCGACGCTCGCACTGCAGCTCGTCGACGAAGGACTGCTCGAGCTGGACGCACCGATCAGCCAGGTGCTTCCCGAGCTGCAGCTAGGTGATCCGGACGTCGCGAAGCAGGTGACGATGCGGCACCTGCTCACGCACACCAGTGGGATCGACGGCGACGTCTTCACCGACACAGGCCGAGGTGATGACTGCCTGGAGAAGTACGTCGACCTGCTGGCCGACGTCGTCCAGAACCATCCGCTCGGCGCGACGTGGTCGTACTGCAACTCCGGCTTCTCGCTGGCCGGCCGGGTGATCGAGAAGCTCACCGGCTCCACCTGGGACCAGGCACTGCGGGACCGGATCATCACGCCGCTCGGTCTGCAGAACACGATCACCCTGCCAGAAGAGGCACTGCTCCGTTCGGCCGCGGTCGGACACGTCAGCGAAGGCGAAGAGGAGCCGAAGCGCGCACCGGTCTGGCAACTCCCCCGCTCGCTCGGCCCGGCCGGACTGATCACGTCAACCGTGGCGGACGCGCTGGCGTTCGCCCGACTGCACCTCAACGACGGCGTCGCGCCGGACGGCACCCGGCTGCTCAGCGAGGACTCGGTGACGGCGATGGCCGCACAGCAGGCGGAGCTGCCGGACAAGTATTCACTCGGTGACTCGTGGGGGCTCGGCTGGATCCGGTTCGGCTGGGACGGCCGGCGGCTGATCGGGCACGACGGCAACACGATCGGCCAGGCCGCGTTCCTGCGGGTGCTGCCGGACGAGGGGCTGGCCGTCGTACTGCTGACGAACGGCGGTCACACGCGTGACCTGTACGAGGACCTCTACCGGGAGATCTTCGACGAGCTGGCAGGCGTCTCGATGCCCACTCCGCTCGCTCCCCCGGCAGAGCCGCTGGAGGTCGACGTACGCCGGCATGTCGGCCGGTACGAACGCGCCAGCACGATCCAGGAGGTGCTGGTCGACGACGAGGGTCCGCTGCTGCGGATGACGATCACCGGGCCATTGGCCGAGCTGCTGCCGGAGCCGACGGAGGAGCTGCGCATGACGCCCGTCGACGACAGCGGCGACCTGTTCGTGGTCCGGGCGCCCGGGTCGCTCACGTGGACTCCGGTGACGTTCTACTCGCTGCCGACCGGCGAGAAGTACGTGCACTTCGGAGTCCGGGCTACGCCGAAGGTCAGCGGATGAGTGAGTCGGTCCTCGCGGCGCGGTTGCCGCAGATGCTCGCGGATCTCGAAACGCTGGTGACCCGTGAGTCGCCGTCGTCGGATGTCGCGGCGGTGGCTCACAGCGCGGATGTCGTGGCCCAGCTCGGAGCGGAGCGGCTCGGGTCCAAGCCGGAGTACGTCGTGGTCGACGGCTGCACGCATCTGCGCTGGCGGCTCGGTGACGGACCGCGCCGGGTCCTGGTACTCGCGCATCACGACACCGTGTGGCCACTCGGTTCGCTGGCCACGCATCCGTTCACGATCGAGGACGGCGTACTGCGGGGGCCGGGATGCTTCGACATGAAGGCCGGCCTGGTGATGGCGCTGCATGCGATCTCCACGTTGCCGTCGGCAACTGTCACGCTGTTGGTGACCGGGGACGAGGAGCTGGGGTCGCCGTCGTCGCGGGAGCTGATCGAGACCGAGGCTGCCGGATGCTCGGCCGCTCTGGTGCTGGAGGCGTCGGCCGATGCCGGTGCGCTCAAACTCGAGCGAAAGGGCGTCTCGGTCTACGAGGTGCGGATCACCGGTCGGGCGGCACACGCGGGCCTGGAGCCGGAGCTCGGCATCAACGCCTCGGTCGAGGCCGCGCACCAAGTGCTTGCCGTGAGCAACCTTGGCGACGCCGAGCTGGGTACGACGGTGACGCCGACGGTGCTGACCTCAGGGACCACGCGGAACACCGTGCCGGCTGCTGCTGCGTTCTTTGTCGATGCGCGTGCGTGGACGGTCGAGGAGCAACTCCGGGTGGACGAGGCGATGCACGCCCTGCTCCCCGTGCTGCCCGGCAACTCACTGGACATCATCGGCGGGCCGAACCGGCCGCCGCTGGAGCGGAAGATGTCCGAAGAGCTGTACGCGCGAGCTTCCCGGCTCGCGGCGGATCTGGCCCTGCCAGCTTTGCGGTCGGTTGCGGTCGGCGGCGGATCGGACGGGAACTTCACCGCAGGGATCGGTACGCCCACCCTCGACGGGCTGGGCGCCGTCGGTGGTGGCGCGCACGCCGACGACGAACACGTCGTGGTCGCCGAACTCGCCCCGCGGACAGCTCTACTGGCCGCACTGCTGACCGATCTGATGGACCGGCCATGACGGTCGATCTCAGCCCGTCGATTGCCGCCGCGACGGAGGCGGGTATCGACGCGGCGGTTGCGGCCGGAGTACGGGTGCGTGAGTTGCGGGAGCTGGCTGAGCTCGATGAGGTCTACCGGCTGTACGACTCGATCTGGCGGCCGGATCCGAGCAATCCGCCGGTGACGACGGAGTTGCTGCGGGCGTTGACGAAGGCCGGCAACTACGTCGGCGGGGCTTATGACGGGGACGAGCTGATCGGCGCCTGTGTCGGGTTCTTCTCGGCGCCGGCGGAGGTCTCGATGCACAGCCACGTCGCCGGGGTGTCGGGGGCTGCGCGCGGACGCAACGTCGGGTTCGCGTTGAAACTGCATCAGCGCGCCTGGGCCTTGCGCCGAGGGGTGTCCACGATCTCGTGGACGTTCGATCCACTGATCCGGCGCAACGCGTACTTCAACGTGGCGAAGCTCGCGGCGCGGCCGACGGAGTACCTGACGAACTTCTACGGCGACATGCGCGACGGGATCAACAGCGGCGACGACACCGATCGGTTACTGGTCCGGTGGGAGCTGGATTCTCCTGCCGTCGGTGCCGCTGCGGCTCGCCGGTCCGTGATCACCGACGTCGGGATGATGCCTGGGGCAACGGTTGCGCTGGCGTGTGGAGCGGACGGGCGGCCGACTGAAGGTGCACCCGCTGGTGACGTGCTGCTGGTCGCCGTACCGCCTGATGTCGAGGGGTTGCGGCGTACGGATCCGGGTGCCGCGAAGGCGTGGCGGGCGGCGTTGCGTGAGGTGCTGGGCGGGTTGCTCGCGGATGGTGCGCGGGTGACCGGATTCGATCGGGCCGGATGGTATGTCGTCGAGCAGAAAGGGTTGTGATGAAGCTGACCGGATTCGAGCTGCGGCGGATCTCGATGCCGTTGGTGTCGCCGTTCCGGACGTCGTTCGGCACCGAGACGACGCGGGACGTGCTGCTCGTGCGCGCCGTGAGCACGGAGGCCGAGGGGTGGGGCGAGTGCGTTGCGATGAGCGGGCCGCTGTACTCGTCGGAGTACGTCGACGCGGCGGCCGACGTACTGCGGCGGTTCTTCGTACCGGCACTGGCTTCGGTGGATTCTGCTGTCGGGGTCGGGCCCGCGTTGAGTCGGTTCCACGGGCATCGGATGGCCAAGGCCGCGGTGGAGACTGCCGTACTCGATGCCGAGTTGCGGGCCGAGAACCGGCCGTTGGCGCGTGAGTTGGGTGCGGTGAAGGATCGCGTGCCGTGCGGGGTGTCGGTCGGGATCATGGACTCGATCGGTGAGTTACTGGATGCCGTCGGCGGGTATCTCGAGCAGGGGTACAAGCGGATCAAGCTGAAGATCCAGCCGGGGTGGGACATCGAGCCGGTGCGCGCCGTACGGGAGCAGTTCGGCGACATCCTGCTGCAGGTCGACGCCAACACGGCGTACACGCTGGCGGACGCGCGACATCTGGCTCGGCTCGATCCGTTTGATTTGTTGCTGATCGAGCAGCCGCTCGACGAGGAGGATGTGCTCGGGCACGCGGATCTGGCTCAGCAGATCAGTACGCCGGTGTGCCTGGACGAGTCGATCACGTCGGCGCGCGCGGCGGCCGCTGCGATCCGGCTGCGTGCGTGCGCGATCGTCAACATCAAGCCGGGACGCGTCGGCGGCTATCTGGAGGCGCGCCGCATTCACGACGTGTGCGTCGCCAACGACATCCCGGTCTGGTGCGGCGGCATGCTCGAAACCGGCATCGGCCGAGCCGCGAACGTTGCCCTGGCTGCCCTACCTGGGTGCACGCTGCCCGGCGACACGTCGGCCTCGGACCGCTACTACCGGACCGACATCACGCCGCCGTTCACCCTCGACAACGGGTATCTGCCGGTGCCGACGAGCCCCGGGATCGGGATCGAACCGCTCGAGGCCGAACTGGCCGCCGTGACGACTGCTACCGAATGGCTACCGCTTTGACAGGCCCTACGCTGGGGGCTCGGAGGTGAGCGGTGACGAATCGACCGCGGGCAAGCCTCGGCCGGGTTCTCGACGACCTGGGCGCGACCTTGCTGGAGCTCGTACACGGTGATCCGGATGGGCCGGCGGAGATCGGCGGGATCGTCATCCACGATCCGCTCGACGAGCCCGTGCTCCCCTCGAACGCGCTCGTCCTCGGCGTCGGTCTCCACGAGCCCGACCGGATCGCCGACGTACTGCGTGACCTCGGCCGTCAGCAGGCCGCCGGGCTGGTCGTCCGCTCCCCCATCGCGGCCGGTGACCTCTTGGCTGCCGCTGTGGCCGAGTCGGGCGTCGCGCTGCTGGCGTTGACTCGCGGCGCGTCGTGGGACCAACTCGCCGTACTGCTGCGGTCTCTGCTCGCCGACGGCGATGTCGGTGAGGTGCAGACCCTGGCCGGCATGCCCTCCGGCGATCTGTTCGCGCTCGCCAACGCGACTGCCGCGCTGCTCGACGCGCCGGTCACGATCGAGGACCGCAGCTCGCGGGTGCTTGCGTTCTCGGGGCGGCAGGACGAGGCCGACAAGGCGCGGGTGGAGACGGTGCTCGGCCGTCAGGTACCGCAGCGGTACTTCCGGCTGTTGACGGAGTACGGCATCTTCCGCGAGCTGTACCGCACCGATCGGCCGGTCCACGTGCCGCCGTTGCCGGCCGCCGGCGAGACCTTCACGATCCCGCGGGTGGCGGTCGCGGTCCGCGCCGGCGACGAGATCCTCGGCTCGATCTGGGCCGCCGTGCGCGACCCGCTGACCGCCGAACGTTCCCAGGCGCTCTGCGACGCCGCGAAGTTAGTTGCCTTGCACATGCTTCGCATCCGCGCCGGTGCCGACGTCGAACGCCGCCTGCGCGCCGACCTCGTCAGTACGGCGCTGGAAGGTGGCGCGGGTGCTCGCGCTGCCCTGGACCGGTTGGGCCTGGCCGGCCAGGCTGTCGTCGTACTGGCTCTGGGGATCATCCCTTCCGACGCGGACGAATCCGTCGTTGCCGACGTTGCGGGTGAGTCGCTCGTCAGCCAGGCCGGGCTCGCCGGGGAGCGTCAGCGGTTGGCCGATGCATTCGCCATGCATCTGGGCGCTGTGCATCCGCGGGCGGCGGCTGCGTTGGTTGGGGATGTTGCTTATGGGCTGATTCCGGTACGCCCGGACCGGTCCGACGGCGAGGAGCGCGCCGTACGGATCGGCAAGCACTTCCTCGAACGGATCGGCGATCGCGTTGCCGCCAGCATCGGGGTCGGCCCGGTCGTCGCCGATGCAGCGCACCTACCCAACGCACGTGCAGGGGCCGACCGCGCACTTCGGGTACTGCGGACAGGGCGTGGCGCACCACGTGTGGCCCGGCTCGCGGACGTCCACGTGGACACTCTGCTGCTCGAACTGCGCGATCTGATCGAAGCGCGCGGCGACGAGCCGACCGGTCCGATCGCGCGACTCGTTGCATACGACCGCCAGCACAACACCGACCTGGTTGAGACCCTGCGGGCGTGGCTCGACGCGTTTGGCGACGTCGCAGCGGCTGCTGCGGCGGTCTACGTGCATCCAAACACGTTCCGGTACCGCCTGCGCCGCCTGGCCGAGGTAGGCGGGCTGGACCTCGACGACCCCGACTCCCGCTTCGCCGCCATGCTCCAGCTCCGCCTGGTCCCCACGACTTGATGACCCGCCGGCACGGCATCCTTCCGGAGAGCAATCGCTTCGGAGGGGACCATGACGAACTGGTGGCAGGAACAGCGGCAGAACGAGCAGCTCGAAGATCTGCAGAGCGAGATGTCGTACGCGCGGCAGCAGACCTCGCGACTGCAGTCCCAGCTGTCCCAGATCCAGGGTGGTCTGCAGGAACGGGTCAATCGCCTCTCCACCGCCTTCGACGCGTTCGTCGAGCTGTCCGATCTCCGCTACGAGATGGCAGGATTCGTCGAGGCTGCTGAGCTCCGGCGGTATGCGACTCGGGTGTTGACGGCTATGGCTTCCGGTACTCCGCTGCCGCCGGTTGGCGCGGCGGTCCCGCAGTACTGGCTGGGGCCGGCTATTGACGCGCTGATCGCGGGGCAGGACGAGGCGGCGCTCGGTACGGCGATGGGGCTGGATGAGCGCCGTACGTCGACGTTCCTGGCGCTGGCGTTGGCTGCGCTTGGGCAGCGTCATCAGGTGCGGAGTGAGTGGCTGGATGGGGCGTTCGGCGTAGACTGTTACGCGGGTGCAGCGGGTGCTGTGGGCTACTGCGGCTCGGGGTGGGTTCGGGGCGGACGGGCTGGAGCTGGTGGTGAAGCGGCTGCAGTCTGCCGCGCCTCCTGCGGACGGCTGGTTGCCGAAGCTGGAGAAACGCGGCGAGGCGCCCCGGGCATCCGGCACCCGCTTCGAAGCCGTCGCAGACCAGGAAACCGCCCGCACCCGCCTCGCCCGAATCCGCAACGCCATCGAATCCATAGCCGGCAACACAGAAGCCCGCGAACCAGCTCCCACCCTCAGCTACATCTCCCCCACCACCAACTCCACGAACAACACCGACCGCCCAATCGCACCCGACAACGGACGCGACACCGGCGACGCCTCCAACCGCGACACCACCCGCGATGCCGGGCACGCCGCCAACCGCGCCCTCGACCACGACGCCACACGCGACACTGGGCACGGGCCGGTCGATGGCTCCCGGCGCCACACCACACGAGACACCGGCCTCGACGCCGCCGGCGGGCACGGCTCCGGCCGCGAGTCCGGGCGAGGTTCCAGGCGCCCGCAGGGCGGGCGTGGTCGGGGTGCTGCGGGTGCAAGTGCTGAGGGTGCGGCTGCTGCGGATAGTGCTGCGGGGTTGTTGCGGTTGTTGATTTCCGAAGGGAGTGAGCCGGAGCGTGAGTCGCTGGCGCGGGTCGCCGTACTGCGTGCTCAGATCAGCGGCGCCGGTGAGTCTGCTGTCGAGCGCCTCGAGGACTCGGTCGGCACCGTCGACGAGCTGCTAGCCAACGACCTGAGCCAGACCGACGACCCCCACCTCGCAGCAGCCGTACTCCGCGTCATCGGCCCGTCCGTCCTCCCGGCGATCGAAGACCTCGCGCAGGTCGCGGGCCAACCGAGCCCGAAGCAGATCGACGTGACCAGCGATTCCCACACGATCGCGATCCGCCCCGACGGCCCCGACCAGCTCCAACTGAACACAGCCCTGTCCACGATCAAACAGTCCGCCGGCCCCGTCACAGCTGGCAAGCTCGCCGTCCCGGCCGTACTCGTCGGCGTCGGCGCGATCGTAGCGATCGGCCTCGGCTTCGTGAACGCGATCTGGATCGTCGCCGGCCTGATCCTGATCGGCATCGGCGCCTTCCGCTACTGGAGCATCCGCACCGCCAGCAAGAACGACAAAACAGCTGCAGCCGACCGAGCTACCCGCCTCACCGACCGCTGCACCACCGCCGCCGCCCAACTCGCCAAACACACCAACGCCACCGAGTCCCGCCAGACCGCCGTCACCACCGACCTAACCACCATCCGCCAACACCTCACCACCTAGTCCCCAAACCAGACGGGATCCCGCCCGCACCAACCGATCAGCCGCGGACAGCCGGGACCCGCGCCCCCTGAACCACTCCGGCAACAGGTGCTGCGGTAGGTCCAGCGCACGCCCCCGACGACACGGTCACAGGCTCGGCACCTGCGACCTGAAGGCTGATCACCCGCCGCGCCGCGGCTGAGCCAGTGGGTGCGCCAGGTGCAGCGGTAGGTCCAGCGCACGCCCCCGACGGTACGGCCACGGGGTCGGCGCCTGCGACCTGAAGGCTGATCACCCGCCGCGCCGCGGCTGAGCTAGTAGGTGCGCCAGGTGCAGCGGTTGGTCCAGCGCACGCCCCGACGGCTCGGCCACGGGCTCGGCGCGTGCGGCATGAAGGTTGATCACCCGCAGCGCCGCGGCTGAGCTAGTGGGTGCGCCAGGTGGTTTGGTGGGTCCAACCAATGATGTCGGCGGCTCGGGTGGTGTCGAAGAGGGAGGTGGTGCCCTCGAGGTTCGTGTGAATCTTGGTGTGGGGTGAGTACGTGGCCAGGAGGTCGCTGGTGGGCTCGTAGCGGCCGGTGTCTTCGGCGGCTATGACGAGGGTGGCGTACGGGCTGTGAGTGCGGGGATGGAGCGAGAGGGTGCAGGCGCGGGCGGCTTCGGCTAGGTCGACGTAGCCCCAGAGGTTGCGACGGTTGTCTTCGGGTGGCGCTCCGGCGATGTACCGGCGTACCTCGTCGGGGGTGAGGATCCAGTGGAAGCGCAGGGCGGTGACCTGTGCGCCGCGGCGTGCGTACGTCTGCCCCGTCCGTTCGAGAACGTCCTTCGTGAGCGCGTACGGGTCGACGTACCGGAGTTCGGTGTTCTCGTCGATCGGGACGTCCGGTGTGCCGATCTCGTCGGGCGACCAGGCGGTACCGTAGATCGATCCGCTGGAGGCGAGTACCGCCGTACGGATGCCTTGTTTCCAGGCTTCTTCGAGGGCGTTGAACGTCGTGATCGTGTTGATCTCGAACAGGCGGACCGGCTCGATGTTCTCGGGGCTGGCGATGGCGGCGCAGTGCACGATCGCATCAGCACCACGCAACGAACGGGCAACTGCATCGCGGTCCAGCAGATCGACCGGATCGGGTCCGGTGACGTCGGCCTCGATCACCTCGTGGCCGTCGGCAACCAACTGCCGGCAGACCTCCGCGCCCAGCTTGCCTCGTGCTCCACTGACCCAGATCCGCATCTACCGCATGCTAGCCGGGCAACGGCCAAGCTGACCGCCTGATGTATGCAGCTGGCCGGCTCCGAAAGAGAGCCGGCCAGCTGAACCACGTACTGCGGGATCAGGACTTGCGCTTGGTGACTTCTTCGGTAGCGGTCGGGAGGACCTTGTGCAGGTCGCCGACGACGCCGAAGTCGACCAGCTCGAAGATCGGGGCCTCGGGGTCCTTGTTGACCGCGACGATCGTCTTCGAGGTCTGCATACCGGCGCGGTGCTGGATCGCACCCGAGATACCCGCCGCGACATACAGCTGCGGCGACACCGTTTTGCCGGTCTGCCCGACCTGGTACGCGTGCGGGTACCAACCCGAGTCCACCGCCGCCCGCGACGCACCAACGGCCGCGCCGAGCGAGTCCGCGAATGCCTCGACCGGACCGAAGTCACCGCCCGTACCGCGACCACCGGACACGATGATCGCCGCCTCGGTCAGCTCCGGACGACCCGTCGCCTCCCGCGGCTTCGACTCGGTGATCCGCGCCGTCTTCGCCGTGTCGGAGATCGACACGTCGAACTCCTCGACCTCCGGCGACGTCTCGGCGGCCTCCGGCGTCGCAGCGTTCGGCTTCACCGTGATGATCGGCGTCCCGTGCGTGATCTTCGACTTGACCGTGTAGTTGCCCGCGAACACCGACTGCGTGGTGACGGGACCTTCCTGCACGTCGACGGCGTCGGTGATCAGACCCGAGTCGAGCTTGACCGCGAGCCGCGCCGCGATCTCCTTGCCCTCGGCGTTCGACGAGATCAGGATCGCCGACGGCTCGACCTTGGCCGCGACCTGCTGCAACGCCTCGGCCTTCGGCGCCACCAGGAACTGCGACAGCTCCGGGTTCGTCAGCGCGATCACCTTGGTCGCGCCGTACTGCCCCAGGGCCGGCAGGGCATCCTGCACGCCCTCGCCGATGAATACCGCAACGGGCTCGCCCAGACGGCGGGCGATCGTGAGGAGCTCGGCGGTCGTCTTGCGGACCTTGCCCGCGGCGTGGTCAACCAGAACCAGAACGTTCGACATAACTAAGACCCCGCTCCTCAGAGGAACTTGTTCGTGGACAGGAACTCGACCAGTTCGGTGGCGCCGCTGCCGTCCTCGTCGGTGACGATCGTGCCGGCGCTACGCGGCGGACGCGCGGTCACCTCGACCACCTCGGTCCACGCCGACGAGCCGCCGACCTGCTCGGGCGTCAGCTCCAGATCGGCCAGCGACCAGGTCTCGACCGGCTTCTTCTTCGCGGCCATGATCCCCTTGAACGACGGGTACCGCGGCTCGTTCGCCTGGTCGGACACCGACAGCACCAGCGGCAGCGTGCCCTCGATCGTCTCGCTCGCCGTGTCGCCGTCGCGGCGGATCCGGACGGTCTGCCCGTCGACGGTCACCTCCGAGCCCAGCGTCACGGCCGGCAGCCCGAGCCGCTCCGACACCATCGCCGGGACCACACCCATGCCACCGTCGGTCGAGCCCATCCCGAACACGACCAGGTCGGCCTCGAGCTTGGCCAGCGCCTTCGACAGGATCAGCGAGGTGGCGACCGCGTCCGAACCGTGGATCGCGTCGTCGACCACGTGCACGCCGGCGTCGGCGCCCATCTGCAGACCCTTCTTCACCGCGTCAGCAGCCTGCTCCGGACCAACGGTGAGAATCGTCACCTCACCGTCCCCGGACTCCTTCACGGTCAACGCGGTCTCGACGGCATACTCGTCCAGCTCGGACAGCAACCCGTCGACACCGGCACGATCCACCGTGTTGTCCTCGGAGCGGAAGCGGCGGTCCGCCGTGGCATCCGGCACGAACTTCGCGCAGACGACGATCTTCATAGCGTGTGGGACCCCTTCTGGTTAACGGTCTCTCCCAAGCCTGCCACGGATGTTACTCGCGAGAAACATAAGCACCATGCGAGTCCCATCACAGTTCCGGCCACGACTACTCTGACTCAGGTGACCGAGACGTTACCGCTCACCGGCGAGAGGACCGCACCCGGGATCTGGCACGAGAACTACTGGTTCGCGCGCCACGATGCGGCCTATCGCTGGATCACGGCCCAACTTCTGACCAAGCCGACCGGCCGGATCCTCGACGCCGGCTGCGGCGAGGGCTACGGCGCGGAGCTGCTCCGCCTGGCGGGCGCGGACTCCGTGACCGGTCTCGACTATGAACATACGACGTTGCGCCACGTCCGCCGGGTTTATCCACAGACCAATGTCGTGCGGGGCAATCTCGTCCAGACGCCGTTCGCGGACGGCGCGTTCGGCGTCGTCACCTCGCTGCAGACGATCGAGCATCTCTGGGAGCAGCCGCGGTTCATCGCGGAGTGCGCGCGCATCCTCGCGCCGGGCGGCACCGTCGTCCTGAGTACGCCGAACCGCCTCACCTTCCCGAGCGGGAACTGGTATCACACGCGCGAGCTGACCGCCGCCGAGTTCATCGAACTGCTCGAGCCGTACTTCGAGATCACGCACGCGCTCGGGCTCCACCACGGCAAGCGGCTGACGTCATGGGAGGCGCAGTACGGATCGTGTGTGGATGCTCAGCTCGCGGCCGAGCACGACCAGTGGGACGACAACCTGGCCGCGCTCGTGCGGAGTACGACGTACACAGACTTCGAGATCCGCCCAGGCGACCTGGACGGATCTCTCGATCTGATCCTGGTAGCTACGGCCGGATGATGCGCTCGACGATCTTGCCGGCGATCAGGTAGACCAGCGCCGCGATACCCCAGTTGACCAGCAGGGTGTTCTTCGCGGTCTCCAGCCGGAACAGGTCCTTGAACGGGCCGACCAGGTCGTGACCGCGCTCGAGGATCCAGCGCACGATCTCGTTGCTCTGGTTGGTCTGGTCCAGCGCGGTGAACAGCGCGCCGAGCGCCAGTACTGCGGCCGCGAGCACCGCGATCAACCAGATCAGCGAGGCGATCAGGTTCCGCAGCTTCCGTACGCCGGAGCCGACCGAGGACAACGCCTGCTTGCCCTTGCCCGAGCCCGACGAGCCTGATGCTCCGCCCCGGGCCGTCGGCGGTTTGTTGCCTGAGGCACCAGTCGGGCCGGAAGGCTTCGCAACCGGTGTGACCGCTGCGGTCGCCGAAGTGGTTCCGGTCGCGGGTTTGTCCTTGGTCTCGGCCGGCTGCCCGGGTGCGGCATCCTCCGAGGCGGCCGCACCCGACGGGGCCTCGGCCGCCGCCTTCTCCCGCGCACGCTGTTCCGCGACGATCTCCGCCGCGGTCTTCGGGCGAGCCGTCTTGGTCGCGGTCGCCGTACCCGAGCCGGTCGCCGCGCCCGCTCCACCGGTCGCGTCAGTGCTCAGTCCAGCGCTCACCTCGGATCCCGTACCGGCGTCCTTGTCCGGCGTCGTGCCGGCCGTGCCCTTCTCGTCCTGCGTACCCACGTCGTCCATCTCCTCAGCCGGGGTCCGTTCCTCGTCCGTGGCCACCTTGCCGGTGGTCACCTCGGTCGCTGCGGCCGGCGGTCTCCTCCGCCGACTGACCGGGACCGGGCGCGGTGACAGCCGGCGGCGGGCACCCGCTACCGGTGCCGGTTCCGCAGTACTGCCGTCCGCTGCCTGTGCTTCGGTGTTCATCCGTCCGTTCACGCCCATGTCTGGTTCGTTTGTTTCAAGCACTGGTTCCAACGTAGCGCCGGCAGGTGCTGACTGCTGCACGACGACCGGTACGACGATCGGCACCGGGTCGACCGCACGCGTCCTGGCCTGCGTGATCGAGTCGTCGGCCGCGGCCTGGTCGAGCAACGACCGGGCGGCCGGATCGGCCGGATCGATCGCAGCCGGATCCGCCACGCTACTTCTCCTCTCCGACGCTCAACCGGTCGTGGGCGTCCGACCGGACGTGGGGGCCATAGTGCCCGACTGGTGAGTAACTTGAGAACCCCTCACGGTTCTCTTTTTCACCACCTGCTTCTACCTCATCACCACCCGCATCCGCCTCACCGACGCTCCGAGGAGCCTCCGGCGGGTTTTCAGACGGGGTTTCAGACGGGGTCTCCGGAACGTCTTCGGCCGGTGTCGGGATCGCTCCGGCGCGGAGTTGAGCGCTGGTCCTGTCGTTGGCCGCAGCCAGTCCGGCCAGGTACTTACGTCGCTCTGCGTTCGCAGTGAACCGGGCCGTGCGATCCGCGACGACGGCAGCCGGGATCCCCACGGCCACGGAGTACGCCGGGATGTTGCCGCGGGCAACGCTATTGGCGCCGATCACCGTACCGCGGCCGATGTCGGCACCGCGCGTGACCGTCACCTTCGTGGCCAGCCAGCAGTCAGGACCGATCCGGACCGGGGACTTCACCAGACCCTGGTCCTTGATCGGCAGGTCGAGGTCCTCGGTCTTGTGGTCGAAGTCGCAGATGTAGGTCCAGTCCGCGATCAACGTCGACGCGCCGATCTCCACATCCAGATAGCAGTTCACGGTGACGTCGCGGGCGAACACCACCTTGTCGCCGATCCGCAACGTCCCCTCGTGCGCACGCAACCGCGTCTCGTCACCGAGGTGCACCCACTTGCCGAGAATGATCCGGCCGTGACCGCGCCGCGCCACGATCTCCAGGTGCTTGCCCAGGAAAACGAAACCCTCGGTGATCACCTGCGGATGGCGCAGCTTGAACCAGGCGAACCGCCAGTAGCGCTTGAGGTAGTACGGCGTCCACGCCCGATGGCGCACCACCCAGCGCAGATTCGCCACGGACAGCAACCGCATCAACACACCCTACTGCGCTACCCCGGTTATGGAGACGTTGTAGTACAGCTCGTCCGGCACGACGGTCGACAGCACCTTGTCCACCTTCGACAGCTGCAGCCACGACTTGTACGCGAACATCCGCCAGCCGAACCCGAGCTTCTGCTCCGGTACGGCGGCCTCGAACGTCCGGATCGGCCACCCGACCCATGCCGCCAGCAACTCTTCCGTCACCGTCTTGACCTGCGAAGCACCTGCCCGCGTCGCCATCCGCGCCAGCGTGTCCGGGTCGAACGTGTGCAGGTCCACGACCGCCTCGAGCGCAGCCGCCCGCGAGGACTCGTCCAGCTCCTCCTGCGGCCGACGCCAGTGCGCGAGCGCGGGCAGCTTGGTCACGTTCGTCGTCGCCCACCAGGTGAAGCGGGACAGTCGACGCGCGACGAAATCGCCGTACCGCGTGGGCTCGCCGCAGATCACGAACCGGCCGCCGGGCTTGAGCACCCGCAGCATCTCGCGGAACGCCAGCTCGACGTCCGGGATGTGGTGGATGACCGCGTGCCCGATGACGAGATCGAACGTGTCGTCGTCGTACGGCAGCTTCTCCGCGTCCGCGACCTGACCCTCGATCGCGAAGCCGAGCGTCTTCGCGTTCTTCTTCGCGGCCTCGACCATGCCCGGCGAGAGGTCGGTGACGTGCGCCTCGTCGAGTACGCCGGCCAGCTTCAGGTTCAGCGTGAAGAAGCCCGTACCGGCGCCGATCTCGAGCGACTTCCCGTACGGCCAGCCGCGGGAGCCGGCGACCGCGGTGAAGCGGTCGCGGGCGTAGTCGACGCAGCGTTCGTCGTACGAGATCGACCACTTCTCGTCGTACGTCGACGCTTCCCAGTCGTGATAGAGCACCTGGGCGAGCTTGTTGTCGTTCCAGGCCGCCTCGATGTCCTCGGCGGACGCGGCGGGCTTCGAAGTAGCAGACATCATTTTCCCTTGAACTCAGCTTTGCCAGGACCGTTCTCGACGAACGACGTCATGCCGATCGCGCGGTCCTCGGTGGCGAACAGCGCGGCGAACTGCTGCCGCTCGATCTCCAGGCCGGTGGCCAGGTCGACACCCAGTCCGGAGTCGATCGATTCCTTGGCCGCCCGCAGTGCCATCGCGGCGCCGCGGGAGAACTGCGAGGCCCAGGCAACGGCCGCGGTGTAGACCTCGGCAGCGGGTACGACCTTGTCCACCAGGCCGATGGCGAGCGACTCGGCGGCGTCGACGAAGCGGCCGGTGTAGATCAGATCCTTGGCCTTGGACGGGCCGACCAGCCGGGACAGGCGCTGCGTGCCGCCGGCGCCGGGGATGATGCCGAGCAGGATCTCCGGCTGACCGAGCTTGGCGTCGTCGGCGGCAATCCGGTAGTCGGCACAGAGCGCGAGCTCGCAACCGCCTCCCAGCGCATATCCGGTGATCGCGGCAACGGTCGGCTTCGGGATCGCGGCGACGGCGGAGAGCGAGGATTGCAACGGGCCGGAGCGCTTGGCCATGTCGGCGTACGACATGTCGGCCATCTCCTTGATGTCCGCGCCGGCCGCGAACACCCGCTCACCGCCGTAGATGACTACTGCGCGTACGGCGTCGTCCTCGGCCGCTGCGGTGGCGGCGGCCCGGATCTCCTCCTGGACCTGGACGTTCAGTGCGTTCATCTTCGGCCGATCCAGCCGGATCGTCCCGACCCCATCACTCACGGTCAGATTGACGAACTCACCCATAACCCAGCTCCTTCGCGACTACCCACGGGTCACATCTCGGGAACCGTACCGGACCAGAGCAAACAACCGCACGCCGCCTCCGCTGCCTGTGGCAGCAGACGCGGCGAGGAGAGCGGTGGTGCGACTACAGGTCTACGGCTTGGCCAGATGCCGCGGAGCGGCGGGCGGCGTCGACGATCTTGAGGGTGCGGAGGCCTACGGCGCCGTCGGGTTGGGGGATGACGGCGGGCGCGGTGCCGGCCTTGGACGGGCCTGAGGTGCGGACGGCGTCGAGGAACGTGTCGAGCATCGACTCGTCCAGGTTGCCGCCGATTCCGAGGAAGACCTCGCCGTTGGCGTCGGTGCCGCCGACGTGCGGGAGGAACGGTTCGATCTCGACCGAGCCGTTGGCGCCGGTCACCTGGAGTGAGACGCCGCCCCAGGTCGGGCCGTTGTCCGGGACGCTCCAGGAGAAGTCGATGGTTGCCATCAGCCCGTTGTCGTAGTTGATCGTGACCAGGCCGCCGGTCTCCACCTCGACTCCCTTGTCCTGATGCAGGATGCGGTTCGACGCGGCGTACACGCGGGTGGCGGACGCACCGCCGGTCAGGCCGTCGATCAGGTCCGCGCAGTGCACAGTGTGGTCGACCATGGCGCCCCCACCAGCCTGCTTGGCGTCAACGAACCACTGGCGCGCGGCGTACGGGATCTTCCCGTTGTTCGTCCCCAGTACGGCGAACACATCGCCCAGCCGACCCGCTTCGACGTTCGCCCGCAGCTGCAGGTACGACGGCGCGAACCGGACCGGGTACGCGACCATCAGGATCACGCCGGCCGCCTCGCACGCGGCCAGCATCGCCTCGCCGTCAGCGACCTCAGTGGCCAGCGGCTTCTCGCACAGCACATGTGCGCCGGCTGCGGCGGCCCGCTCGACCAGTGCGCGGTGGCCGGCGTTCTCGGACGTCACGATGACGGCGTCGGGTCCCCAGTCGAACAGTTCGTCGTACGTGTCGACGTACGGGATGCCGAACAGCTTGGCCAGCTCGGCGCCCCGCGGCCCCTCGTCCGGTGCGGACGCACCGTCGGGGTCGGCGGACAGTACTTCGACGTCGGGCATCGCGGCCAGCAGGTGCGCGTAGGAACCGGCGTGGACGTGGGCAAACGAAGCCAGAGCAACCTTCAGGGTCATGCCACTGCTCCACTCGAGACGAAGGTCTTCATGTCGATCGGCTGACCGGACTCCATCGACGCACGCGCCGCCTCGGCCAGATAGACGGCGGTCGCGCCGTCGGATGCGAGGACCCGCGGCTCCGGTCCACCGCGCAGCCCGATGGCCAGCTCACGCAGCTGCGTCAGGTAGGGGCTCTCCCCCAGCGTCGACGCCGGAATCAGCAGGTCGCCGCCGGCACCACCGTTCTGCAGCTCCTCCTTGTACCCGGTGTCGCCCTCCGACGTGAACTTCAGTACGCCGGTCGACCCCGCCACCTGGAACCCGGTCTGGAACGTCGTACCCGTCGCCCCCCAGGTCGCCCGGCAGTGGCTGATCGCGCCGCTCTCGTGCGTGAGCGTGACATGCGCCGCCACGTTGACCGGGCTGATCCCGTCGACGGTCGGCGGGTTCTGCGCGGCGTACACCGTGGTCACCTCGCCGCACAGCCAGCGTGCCTGGTCGAGGTCGTGCACCATCAGGTCCATGATCACACCGCCGGAGTGGGCCACGTCGCGGTACCAGCCGGCACCCGCGGGCGAGGACGCCTGCCGGTAGAACCGTGCCACCGCGACCTCACCGATCCGCCCGGCCTGGATCGCGTCGTACGCCGCCTTGTACTCCGGGAAGAACCGCACCACGTGCGCCGGGTACAACCGGACGCCGGCCGCCCGCGCCGCGTCGATCACCTCGTGCGAGTCGGCCGCGGTGAGCGTCAGCGGCTTCTCGCAGATCACGTTCTTGCCCGCCTTGATCGCGGCCAGCGTGATCTCCTTGTGCGTCGCCGACGGCGTGACGATGTCGACGAACTCGGCCTCGGCCAGGCAACCGTCCAGCGTCGCCGCGACCTCCAGCCCGTACTGCTCCGACAGTTCCTCGGCACCCTCCAGCGAGTGCACCAGGACGCGGGCCCCGAGGGCCTTCCACGCAGCCACGTGGACATGGCTGATGTTGCCCGCGCCGATCAGACCCACGGTCAGACCGGCAAGCTCTTCCGACATGAGATCCCCTACAACCCTGTGGGTAAATTAGTAACGGTCCTTGCGTATCACTGCGCACAGGCGTTCGCAACTACCGTCTCACGAACAGAAGTACCTCACTATCGAGAACTCACCCCGAACTGTGCAGAATGTGCCGGTGAAAGAAGCGACCGCCGCCCCGAGTGCTTCCGGCCCGAGCGCCGGCACTGGTCCGCGTCCGGGCGCAGTGGTCCAGACCGATGGGACCACCTTCACGCTGTGGGCTCCGGCCGCCGAACGGGTCGAACTGGCCCTGATCGCGGACGACGGCAGCCAGCGGAACCTGGACCTCAGCCACACCGGTGAGTTCTGGACCGGGTTCGTGCCGGGTGTCGGCGCCGGGCAGCGGTACGGGTACCGCGTGCACGGGCCGTTCGACCCGTCGCACGGTCTCCGCTTCAACCCGTCGAAGCTGCTGCTCGACCCGTACGCCCGGGCCGTCGACGGCTCGCTGGACTTCGCCAGCCCGCTGATCTACGACTCGTCCGACGGCGATTCGGCCGGCCACGTCCCGGTCGGCGTCGTGGTCGCGGATTCCGATCCGCCGCCGCCGATCAGCAGGCCGGTGCACTGGGGCGAGACGGTCATCTACGAGCTACACACGAAGGGGTTCACGAAGCGGCATCCCGACGTACCTGAGCACCAACAGGGCACGTACGCCGGACTCGCGCATCCGTCGGTGATCAGGTATCTGACCGAGCTCGGCGTGACCTCGGTGGAGCTGTTGCCGATCCACCACTTCCTGACCGAGCCGTCGATCGCCGCGCGCGGGCTACCGAACTACTGGGGTTACAACACCCTCGGCTTCTTCGCGCCACACGCGCCGTACTCGTCGTCCGGTTCGCGCGGTGAGCAGGTGGCCGAGTTCAAGGCGATGGTCGCCGCGTTCCATGCCGCGGGCATCGAAGTGATCCTCGACGTGGTCTACAACCACACCGCCGAGGGCGGGTTCGACGGACCGACGTTGAGCTTCCGCGGGATCGACAACCGTGCCTACTACCGGCTCGCCCACGGCGCCGCGATGTACGACGTGACCGGGACCGGCAACTCGGTCGACACCTCGCACCCGCAGGTGCGGGCCCTGGTGATGGACTCGCTGCGCTACTGGGTCGAGGAGATGGGCGTCGACGGGTTCCGCTTCGACCTGGCGGTGACGCTGGTGCGGAACGAGCGGCACGAGGTCGACATCCCCGGCCATCCGTTCCTCGCCGAGGTCGCGGCCGACCCGGTGCTCGGCCGGGTGAAGCTGATCGCCGAGCCGTGGGACGTCGGCCCGTTCGGCTACCAGGTCGGCAACTTCGGCCCGCCGTGGTCGGAGTGGAACGGTAAATTCCGCGACAGTGTCCGCGACGTGTGGCGGAACACCTCCGACGGCGTGAAAGACCTCGCATACCGGTTATCCGGGTCCAGCGACCTGTACGGCGACGACGGGCGGTACCCGTACGCGTCGATCAACTTCGTCACCGCGCACGACGGGTTCACCCTGCGGGACCTGGTCAGCTACGACCACAAGCACAACGAGGCGAACCGCGAGGACAACCGCGACGGCACCGACGACAACCGGTCCTGGAACTGCGGCGTCGAGGGCGAGACCGACGACCGCCGCGTGATCGCGTTGCGCAAACGGCAGATGGCGAACCTGATGTCGACGCTGATCCTGTCCACCGGCGTACCGATGATCACCGCCGGCGACGAGTGCGGCCGGACGCAACACGGCAACAACAACGCCTACTGCCAGGACGACGAGATCTCCTGGTTCGACTGGTCGCTGCCCGCAGCCTGGTCCGACCAGCTCGAGCTGACCAAGCAGCTGATCGCCCTGCGCTCAGCCCATCCCGCGCTGCGCCAATGGCACTACTTCTCCGGCCAGCCCGTCGTATCCGGCGGCCGCAAGGACCTGTCCTGGATCGCGCCCCACGGCGGCGAAATGACCGACGCCGACTGGTTCGACGGCAACCTCCGCACCATCGGCATGTTCCTGGCCGGCGACGCCCTACGAGCCACCGACACCGAAGGCAACGCCCTCACCGACAGCTCGTTCCTCCTGGCCCTGAACGCCACCCCCCAAACCCAGCCCGTCGTAGTCCCCGACGCGTCCTGGGCCCCGGCGTACGAGGTAGTCCTGGACACCAGCCACAGCATGGTCACCGAAGTAGAAGCCGGCGCCACCGTCCCCCTCGCCGCCCGCTGCCTGGTCCTCCTCCGCGCCCTCTAACAAGTCTTCACGTACGGCCGCGCCCCGAAGTTCTCCCGCCACTCGTCGGCCGTCAACTGCCGCCCGGCCATCCGGCACGCCATCGCGATCGTGTGCTCCAGCCGGGTGTCCCAGTGATAGACGCCGTCGTCGTACGCCGCAATCGCGACGGTACGGCCGTCCGGCAGGAAATCGGCCGTGACGAGTTGCTGGTTCGGCGTCATGATCGTGCCGAGCAACGCAGCCGTCTTTCCGTCGAAGAGCGCGACGCCGCCGTCCCATCCGGACGAGACCAGCAGCGAGCTGTCCGGAGAGAACGCAATCCCATTCACCCACCCCTGGTGGACGATCCGCGGTGCGGCGAGGTTCTCGCCGGTGGTGGGATCCAGTAGCAGTACGTCTCCCTTCTCGCTGCCGACGGCCACCCGTGTCCCGTCCGGCGCGAATGTCACGATGCTGGGGACACTCATCGGGAAGGTTCCGCGTCGGACGACGCGCCCCTCCATCAGGTCTACCAACGCCCACCGATCGGACGGGGCGTCGAGACGGTCGGAGATCTTGCGGCCCCCGATCACCAGGAACGCCGACCGGTTGTCCGGGCTCGCCGACAACCACGCGATCGGTCCACCGACCTGAACGGGCTTGCCGACCGGTCGGAGCGTGGCACTGTCGAGGAGCGCGGCGAGGCCGGACTCGTCACCGACCACCAATCGACTGCCGTCGCGTCCGCTGTAGTCGAGGTCCTGGATCTTGGCGGCCGTGACCTTCTGCCTGGCCAGGAGGTGGCCGGTGCGGGCATCCTCGACGAAGACTTCCCCGGTGGCATTGCCGAGCGCGAACCTGGCTCCGCTCGGGTGCCAGGTACCGCAACTGTTCGTCGTCTCGCCGAGGGGGATCGCGTCGAACCGGACGAGTTTTCCGGTGACGGTATCGACGAAGACGCCGGCCGGCTGGCCCGGATCGAGATAGGCGGCGTCGGAGTTGAGCAGCCGGAAATAGCTCCTCCCGCCGGGGGCGATGAAGCGGCATCCATAGGCGAAAACGGGCGCAGCCCTTTGCTCGCTCAGAAGCCGGTTGCTGCCGGTGAGATCCCAGCTCCGCAGCGCGCTGTCGCCTGCCGAGGTGTACAGCTTGTCGTCCCGCGGCCCGAAGGCGGCGGTCAAACTGTCGCGTTCGGCGATCGGGATGTTCTCGCCCGGCGCTCCACTGGCCGTGTCCCAGACCACGACCCGATAGTCGGCTCCGACCGACACCAACGACTTGCCGTCATGCGAGAAATGGGCATTGAGCGGATTGGCCCCGTGACCGTCCATCCGGCGCAGGGTTGCGCCGGTCACCGTGTCCACCAGCACGACCTTGTCGTAGTCGCGGCCGGCGGTATCCCTCGCCTCCCCGGCGAACGCCAAGGTCTTCCCGTCCCGCGCGACATCGGCCTGGGTGAAGACGAGATCCGGTTGCGACCACAGTTGTTTGCCAGTAGCAACGTCGTACGCCGAGGCCGGCTTGCTCAGGTAGATCCGGTCGCCGGACGGGCTGAGTACTGCGTCCTGAACGGATGCGGCCGCCAGCGGCGTGATTCGCCGCACAGACGGCGCGCGGCCCGGGCTGATGTCCCAGATGAAGACGGCGCCGCTGCTGAAGTCGTTCGCGATGCCGTCGCCGTAGTACTGGATCACCGCGACGAGCGAGCGCCCGTTGCGGCTGTAGCCGACGTGCGTCGCGCGGGCAGGTGTCTTGCTGAAGCCCGGCAAGCGGCGGCCCGTCGGCTTCAACGTCGCGGGATCGAGCAACACCACCGGTTCGGTGGTCGGGGGCGGCGTCCCGACGGCCAGTTCGCGATCGCCCGGGCTCAGCGCGATGGGGTCCAGGAAGTCGAGATGGTTCGCGCCACGCGATCGGTTCGGCGGCTTGTACGCAGCAACCTGCGTGCCGTTGGTCAGGTCGTAGCTGAGGACATGCCCGCTCGCGGAGTAGATGAAGGCCCGGCGACCGTCCGCACTCACCTCGAGGCCATAGGAATCCACCTTCTCGGTCTCGACCGAGGTCATCAGCTGTGGGTGTTTGGCGATCGTGGCCAGCAGGCTGGAGCGGGACTCCGGTGAGTCGTTCATGCGGACCGCGGCGATCGCGAGCAGCAGCGAGGTGTCGATGTCGGTCTCCACGACGGCCTTTGCGCCGGCCCGGCCCGCATCGGCCACGACGGCCGCTTGTTTGGCGGCGAGGGCCTGGCGGTCGGCTCGTTGAGCTTGGCCGGCCGCGAGGAATCCGGCGATCAGGGCCCCGGCGAGGAGAAAGGCGGCTGTGCCGAGCGCCGTACGGAGGCGGCGGTTGACGCGGATCTGGTGGCGCGCCTGCTCCTCGGCGGCCCGGAGCTCCGCGACCGAGAGGCGTTCGCTCGCGGTGAGGAACTCCCGCTCGGTATCCGTGAGGTCCGGGTGTGCGTCGTCCCGCCACTGCAGCGCCTTCGCGAGCCGGACGCCGCGGTAGAGCTCGCTCTCCGGACGCTCCAAGGAATCCCAGGAGTCGGCGACCTGGGTGAGATGGTGGAAGATCCGCTGACCTTCCAGGTCGTCGTCGAGCCAGCCCAGAAGGCGTGGCCAGGCCCTGGCCAGAGCTTCGTGAGCCAGCTCCACCACACCGTCGTCGCTGGTAACCAGGCGCGAAGCGATGAGCAGATCGATCAGCAGCTCCGACTCGGGGCCGGTGACGACCGTACGTCGCGGCAGCCTGCTGCGAACCGGTTGGCCGTCGGGGCCGGGAGTGACCAGACGAAGCAGCAGCGCGCGGAACAACGGCCGCTGCTCCGGCGTCAGTTGTGCATAGACCTGCTCGGCGGACTGTGCCACCGCACCTTGGATGCCGCCGGATGCCTGGTAGCCCGCGACGGTCAGGGTGCGGCCTTCGCGACGCTGCCAAGTCTCGGCGAGGACATGGGACATCAGTGGCAGGGCTCCGGGCCGTCCGGCGACCTCGCTCACCAGCAGGTCGACCAGGCCCGGTTCTACGACCAGAGCGGCTTGCCGCGCGGGCTCAGTGATCGCCGTCCGCAGCTCTTCGTCGGACATGCCGGTGAGCAGGTGCAGGCCATCTTCCAGCGTCCGGGCGAACCCGGGGTGCGTTGCGATGTCGGCCAGCCGGTCGGCGCGGAACGACAGGATCAGCGACGCGCTGGTCGCGTGCGCTGTCAGGCGGGCCAGAAAGGCCTGACGTTCGCTGACGTCCTGACACACCGAGAAGACCTCTTCGCACTGATCGACGACCAGCGTCGGCGACGGTCCCTCGCCGGGCATCGCAGCGGCGAGTGCCTGCATCGGATGGAGGCCGGGCGTGATCGTCACGATCCGGCCGCCGTCCTGCCGCAAGGTCGCGGCCACGCCGGCCCGGATCAGCGAGGACTTGCCACATCCGGACGGCCCGACGACCGCGAGGATCGAACGATCGGACAGCTTCCTGAGTCCGGCGGCGACCTCGGTGTCGCGGCCGAAGAACAGTTCGGCGTCGTCGACGTCGTACGGCTTCAGGCCTTGGTAAGGACAGCTCGCACTCGGTTCCGGCAGCGCGACCGGTCCGAGCAGCGCGGGGTCCTGGCGCAGGATGGCCTGCTCCAGCGCATCGATCTCCGGACTGGGGTCGAGTCCGAGCTCTCGGCCGAGCACCATCCGCAGCCGCCGGAGCGTCTCCAGCGCCTCGCCCTGTCGGCCGGTCTGGTACTGCGCCGTCGCCAGCAGAGCCCATCTCCGTTCGCGCAGTGGTGCCTCCGCGGTCAGCGCCTGCGCCTTGGCCAGCACGCCGTCCTGACCACCAGAACGCAAGGACGACTCGACGTACATCTCCTCGGCGACCTGCCGTAGCTCGGTCAGTCGGGCAGCCTCGATCCGGGCGGAGTCCCACTCCGCGACCTCGTCGAACGGCGTGCCGCGCCACAGCGTCAGTACGTCTGACAGCACCACAGCAGCACGCTCTGCCTCACCACCAGCGAGCAGCACTCCGGCCCGCCCGACGGCGCGTTCGAAGCGTTGGCTGTCTAGTTGGTCGTGCGGGATGGTCAGGCGGTAACCGTCCGGCGACGTTTCGATCGAATGGCTGCCGAGGACCTTGCGTAGCCGGACCACGCAGCCCTGGATGACTTTGGCCGCCGAGGCGGGCGGTCGTTCTCCCCATAAAACATCAGCTAGAACCCCAGCGCTGACAACCTCCCCCGGGTGCACTGCGAGCGCGGCCAGAACGATCCGGTCCCGCCGTGCGAGGTTCTTCCACTCCCCCTCGATGGTTAGTGGGCCGAGTACGGCGATACCCACTCTTCGACCCTCCACCCGCTGGGAACACCCGTCAAGGGCACCGGCCCCGGGCTGATACCGCGCTGATACCGGCGTCCGCCGGGCCGATACCGCCGAGCGGGACAACGGATCCAAACCTCGAGGCGCAACCGGATCGCCGACCACGGAGATCCCGCCGGAAGAGGAGAGGAAGCCATGAACACCAAGCACGCAGGTAACTCGAAGCAGTCCATGACCCGCCGACTCAGCCGGCTGGCCGCAGGCGGAGCGCTCGTCGCCGCCGCCCTGACCACAGTCGCTCCGGCGATGGCGTACCAGCCCCGGGATCCTTCCCCGCACGGTTCGTACGTGGCCCCGACGGACCCGCCGGTGCCGTCGCAGCCGCCGGCATCAGCAGAGGTCTCCGACTCGGTCGACCTGAGCTCGGCCGGGCTCGGAGTACTCGCCGGAATCGCGCTCGGGGGCGCGGGCCTCGGTATCTCGTTGGGAATCCAGCGCCGCCGCGACCGCTCCGCTTGAAACCGGAAGAGCGGGCCGGGCTCGTCGTCAGGGCCCGGCCCGCAGGTCTGAGGGTTGTTAACCTTCCGCCTGTACATTCATCGGTCACCTGCTGTTCACCTCTGGGGGGATCGATGTTCTTGCTGCAGCGAGGGCGTGAGCGGACTACGCCTATTGGGGCTTTACATCGCGGGATCATGCGGTGGGGGCAGGCTGAGCGGACCAGTTCGCGGTTGGCGATTCAGCGGTGGGTGGACGGCGTGGCGTACGTCGACGTGCAGGCGCGGACATACGCGGAGTACTGGAACCGGCAGAACTCGGCCGCACTGTCGGCCGACGGACCACTCTGGGTCGTGCTGGGTGACTCGACGGCGCAGGGGCTGGGCGCCTCGTCGCCGCTGCACGGGTACGTCGGACAGGTGCTGAATGCGCTGCGTCGGAAGGGCACGCCGTGGCGGGTGCTCAACCTGTCGCGGTCCGGCGCGCAGACGCGACATGTCCTCGACGACCAACTGCCACTGCTGGACGGACTGGCCCCGGCGCTGGTGACCTGTGGCATCGGCAGCAACGACATCCTCGCTACGCCACCGAAGCGGCTCCGCGACCACCTGCGTCAGGTGATCGACCGGCTCCCCTCCTCGTCCGTCGTGATGGACCTGACCGTTCCGGACCGGCTCTGGCGAGTAGGTGGAGCAGTCAGCCCGTACGTCGCCGGCATCAACCAGCTGATCAGCAACTCGGCCACATCCCGCGGACTGCCCGTCGCCGAGGTCTCCCGGTACGCCCGCCCGCCATGGCGCGGCATGCTCGCCCCAGACGCCTTCCACCCGAACAACCTGGGTTACCGCCGCCACGCCGACGCCCTGCTCGCCGCACTGCCGGCCGGCGTACTCAAGCCCTGAGCAAGCGCTCCAGACGTTCCAAGGTCCTGGCACTCTCGTGCCGCACCCGGATCGGCACGAGCGCCGCACGGCCCGGTACGCGAATGCCACCGGTGAGGGCCACGCGAGTACCACCGCCCGGCTCGGCCGCGACCGCCATGCCGATGATCACGAACCGGCTCTGCAACCAGCACCACCCCGGCCGGAACTGCCCCACCAGCCGGGCACGTTGGCCGCGACGGCCCTTCGCCAGTACGACGACCCGGTCGCCGGAACGCTCGAGCACAGTCGCCGACACGAAGTCGGCCTGGAGCTCGGCGAAGACATCCAGGTCGGCAAGCATCGCCTTCACCTGATCGGGATCGGCAGGCAGGACGCGCTCAGTCACCGCGGCACCGGGCACGCCCGCGGCGAGGGCGCGGAACCGCTCGACGTCCGTCAGTTCGATGGTCGGCCAGTCCGTCATGATCTCCACGCCTTCCGAAAGCTCGCCCGCGCCCGGTGCAGCCGCGACTTCGCCGTACCTGCTGGGACATCGAGTACGGCGGCCGCCGCCTCCTCGCCCATTCCTTCGAGGTCCCGCAGTACCAGGACCGCACGATGCTCCGGCGACAACCGCCGGAGCACATCCCGTACGTCGACCAGCAGCTGCGGATCGTCAGCCGCAGGCAGCTCCGACAACTCAGCCGGCTCCTGCCGCTGCCCGCGCTGTGCAACCCGAACCGCCTCGCGTACGGCGATCGCGCGAGCCCAGCCGAACAGCGCGGCCGGATTCTCCAGGCCGCGCAGTCCACGGAAGATCGCGATCAACGCCTCCTGCGCCGCGTCCGGGCCGTCGTTGAGCGCGATCGGCCCGCAGATCCTCCCGACGTACGGCGTGAGCGCGTCGAGCACGTCGTTCATCGCGACCGTGTCGCCGCGTTGCGCTGCGCGGACGAGTTGCTCGTCGATCATCTGACGAAGGCACTCAGCAACGGGGTCACCCGGTCGGCGCAGTCGACGGTGAGCGCGTGTCCACAACCCGGCAAGACCCGGACGGTTGCGTTCGGCAACAACTCTCCGAAGCGGGCGGCCTGCGCGACCGGCAACACGGTGTCGCGATCGCCCCACAGCACGAGCGTGGGCTGCCGCGTCGACGGGAGTGCTTTCTCGGTGACGCTCCAGTCGAGGCGGCGCTCGAGGGCGTACATGGATCGCACGTTGTCACGATACGTTCCGGGGACCCACATCGAGTCGATGAGCTGCGGCGTGACCAGGTTCTGGTGCACGAAGAGGCTGCGGACTGCCGCCTCGACCATGCTGCGGTTCGCCGTCAGCTTGGCGAGTGCCTCGCCGATCAGTGGCTGTTTGAGGATCTCCCAGCTCCAGACGTCCGACACGTCCAGACCGGACGGGGCCAGCAAGACAAGCTTGCTGACCCTGTCCGGATGCTGTTGTGCATAAGCGAGTCCCCAGCCGCCGCTCCACGAGTTGCCGCCGAGCACAACGCTCTCGAGCCGCAGCGCGTCAAGGAACTGACCAATCGCGTTGGTCATGCCGTCCAGATCGAACGCGAACCGCTCGTCGTGCAGACGAGTCTCACCCTGGCCGGGAAGGTCCACGGCATAGACGGTGTGGTCGTGCGCGAGAGTCGCGAGCTCGGCATCCCATGCGGAGGCAGGCGATGCGCCAGGTGCGAGAAGCACCACGGGCGAGCCGGTGCCGCGTTGCAGGTAGTGGAAGCGGGCCAGCGGCGTCTCGACGTACCGCGAGTCAGCCGACGCGGCCGGATGCGCCTGCTCCGCCGGCTGGTAGACGTAGGCGATCAGAGTAAGCACTGTCACCGCAGCCACTGGGCCGGCGACTACGGCTGCCTTCAGCCAGCGCACTCGCAGCAGCCTCACATCGGCAACACACAGCGCGATGCAGGCCGGTGTGTAGACCAGCAGATTGAGCCAATAGAACGCACTGTCGGTAAAGATCCACACCAGCCCGAGAGCGGCCCGGGTGGCCAGCCCCGCAGCGAGGCCGGCTACTACGGCACGGCAGAGAGCGGACCGGTCGGACCGGAATACCGCGAACGCCAGTAGTAGGTGCAGCGCTGCCAGCGGCAGCACCACCTGTGGAGCGAATGACAGTTCAACACCGAGGACCGCTCGGGAGAGTGATCGCTCGTCGGGCGCGGGCCAGGTGGCGCCGGTCGCCCAGTAGATGTGCAGCGCCGCAAGCAGGACATGCACGCCTGCGACGATTCTTCGAGACCCCATCCCGACCCCTCCTCAGATGTACCTGACATCTGCGAAGAGGAGTCGTTCGGTCAGGACGTTCCCTGCGGTGACGCAGGTCTCAGTCCTCGGGGTCCTGTTCGGTCTGGATCGGGGCGTCAGCCAGCAGCAGGTAGAGCGAGCGGCGTGCTTCGGCCAGGATCTTGGCAGCCGCGGTGCGCTGCTCTTCGGAGCCGGTGCGGGCGACCTGCCGGGTGGCTGAGGCCAACTCGTCGAGCAGTCCGCGCAGGTCGGCACCAGGGCTGGTGCTTGCGAACGGAGCGAACGGGTCGACCGATGTCTCGCGGCGCCCTTCGACATACTCGCGACCGGCGTCGGTCAGTGTGACGAGCTTGCGGCCGGCTTCCGCGGTCACGGTGACCAGGCCCTCGTCCTCGAGTTGGTTGATGGTCGGGTAGATCGCGCCGGGGCTGGGGGTCCAGCGTCCGTCGCTGCGGTCTGCGATGGCCTGCATCAACTGGTAGCCGTGCATCGGCTCCTCGGCAAGCAGCATCAGGACGGCCGCTCGGACATCGCCGCGCGGGGCGCGACCACGGCCGGAACCGCGGCGTGAGCCACGCTCCGGTCCCCGGCCACCGCGGCCCCGGGGGCCACCGCGTCCGCCGTGCATCGGCATGCCTTCTCCCATTCGCGGTCCACCGCGACGGGGGTGATGGTGGCCGCCTCCGCGGCGGCCTCTGATCTCGTTGGGGGTGTTCATAATATCCTCCTCGATATTGTTCATGACACTAACGATATATCGTTACCGTCTTCTACACAACCCCCTTCCGGAAACTCGGTTGCGGGCGGCCCCCGCCGTACCGAACGTGGGGAGATGGACACCTTCGAGGAACTGATGGGTGAAGTGCTGTCGACCGCCGAGCGGTTCGGCCACCGCGAGCACGTGCGGCTGACCTGGCTCGCCGTACGACGTTGCGGGACGGCCGGCGCGGTCGATCTGGTCAGCAACGGGATCCAGCAGACGGCGCGCTACGCGGGCGCGCCGCAGAAGTACAACGCCACGGTCAGCCGGGCGTGGGTGGAGCTGACGGCGTACCACATGAACGAGGCGCCGGACGAGAGCTTCGACGAGCTCGTCGGCCGCAACCCGGGCTTACTGAACAAGCGCCTGCTGACGCACTTCTACGAATCGCGGACGCTGGCATCAGATGAGGCGCGAGTGGGTTGGGTCGAGCCGGACGTGAGGCCGTTCCCGGTGTGACACCCCCACAACCGCCACGAGCGAAGCGAGTGGCGGTCTTTACCTTGCCCTTAGGGCAGAGGGTTTGATGATCGTGTGTTGACGATCAGTGAGTTCGGGAAGCGGGCCGGGCTTTCGCACAAGGCCTTGCGGCTGTACGACGTATCCGGGCTGCTCGCGCCCGCTCAGGTCGATCCGGCCAACGGCTACCGCTTCTACGACGAAGCGCAGCTGGAGCGGGCCCGGCGGATCAGCGTGCTGCGGCAGTTGGACATGCCGCTGACCACGATCGCCGAAGTACTGGCGGGAACCGACGAGGAAGGCTTGATCCGGCTCGACCGCTGGTGGGCCGCCGAGGAGGCGACCACGGAGGCCCGGCGGTCGACGCTGCAGTACCTGCGCGACCGCCTGTCCCGATCCGGTACGCCGGGACTCGCGCCGCGACCGGTACTGACCCGCGACGTACCGGCGACCAAGATCGCGTCGATCCGTGCCGACACCAACCAGCAGCTGCTGGTCGGCGTGATCGTGACGTGCACCGACGAGATCATGTCGTACCTGACCGCGGCCGGCGCGAGCGCGACCACCGGGTCGTGGGTGATCTACCACGGCGCGGTGACGCCCGAGGGCGAGGCGACGGTCGAGGTGTGCGTGCCGTTCGACGGTCTCGTGGACCCGAGCGGCCGGATCGCGATCCGGGTCGAGCCGGCCCACCGGGAGGCGTACTGCACGATCACGATGAACGAGTGCGCGTACCCGCGGATCATGCTCGCCTACGACCTCGTGACGGACTGGGTCCGGGCCATCGGCGTACCCGAAGCGGGTCCGCCACGTGAGGTGTACCTCCCGGACTGCCAACTGATCCCCCGCGACGAACCGGCCGTCGACATCGCTCTGCCCATTCTCGAGAGGAACGCCTGATGGACTACACGACCCAGACCCGGTTCAGCGACCCCGGCGACCACGCCGGACTGTTCGACGCGCTGCCGGACGACATCCCCGGAATCGCCGCGGTGGTTCGCAACCTGCTGATCCATTACCGCGGCGGCGGCATCGAGTTCACCGGTGAACGCCTCGCCGAGATCGACAATCGCTGGGTGTCGGCGATCCTCGCCACCGACCAGAAGCGCAACGGTACGGCGCTCGCCGTACCGCGGGAGCCCGCCGATCGCGTCGTCGGATGCTGCCGCGACTACACGCTGATGTTCGTGTCCGCACTGCGGCACAAGGGGATCCCGGCGCGCAGCCGGATCGGGTTCGCGAACTACTTCACCGATGGATTCAACCCCGACCACGTGGTCGCGGAGTACTGGAACGGCGACCGCTGGGTGATGATCGACGCACAGCTCGACCCGGCCGAGGACCGTCCGTTCGACGTGCAGGACATGCCGAGCGGGCCGTTCCGGTCAGCCGCTGAGGTCTGGCTCGGGATCCGCGCCGGCGACCTCGACGCGGACCTCTTCGGTGTCGACCCCGGGATGCCGATCGGCGGCGGGTGGTTCGTGCGCAACTACGTGCACTACCAACTCGCACACCTGAACGGCGACGAGCTGCTGCTCTGGGACAACTGGGGTGCGATGTCAGACCGGCTCGACGGCGCCGACGTCGACCTCACCGACCGGATCGCACGGCTGATGGTTGCCTCTGACAACGGTGACGAGACCGCGACGAAGGAGGTCAACGAGCTCTACCGCACCGACCCCGAGCTGACCTTCGCCGGACGCTCGTTCATCACCTCGCCGACCGGCGCGCCGTTCGCCTGGATCGACGTCAACTGACGAGGTCTGCGACCACCTGGTCGATGCTGTTCAGCAGGGAGAGGTGGCCTTCGCCCGGCAGGAAGTGGAAGGTGCAGCCCGAGACGTGCGCGGCCAGCCAGTGGCCGTGGTCGGCGGGGACCATGCGGTCCTGATCGCCCTGCCAGATCGCCACCGGGGTGGTGATCCGATCCAGTCGGAATCCCCAGTCCTTCACGAACGCCAGATCATCGTCGCGCCAGCCGGCGATGCTCTCGGCAACAGATCGACGCGACGAGGCCGCGAGCCAGTCCAGGATCGGACCGGTCATCGCGGCCTTGTCGACGTCGGAGACCAGATCGCCGAACGCGGCCGCGAGGTCTTCCGGTTCGGCACCGGCCAGCGCGCTCGACATCTCCTCGAGCAACGGCTCGAGCGCGTCGCGTCCCTCGAATGCGGCACCGAACTCGGCAAGGTTCTCCTCGCCCATGCCGACCATGAAGTCGAGCCCGTCCACATTGGCCGGTCCAACGCCAGCTACGGAGGCCGCCGCGATGCAACGCTCCGGGAGCAGGGCCGCGCACGCCAGTGAGTGCGGTCCCCCACCGGACATGCCGATGCTGTAGAAGCGATCGGCGCCGAGCGCGTCGAGCAGGCCGGCGGTGTCGGCTGCCACATCGGCGATCGACCGCCCAGGGTGCGGGGTCGACGCGCCGTACCCGGCCCGGCTGGGGCTGACCAACCGCAGCCCGTGCCTCTCGGCCGCCTCCGCGAGTGGCGCGAACCGCACCGCAGCACCCGGGGTGCCGTGATGGAACACGAGCGGTACGCCGTCCGCCGGTCCCTCGATCAAGTACTCCAACTTGCGGCCATCGGCGAGCTGCACGAACTCCATGCCGGAAGCGTAGCCCGCTACCCGACGCCGTTGCGGAGGCCGTCGAACAACCGGTCCAATCGGGCGCGATGGTCGGCCGCCACCTCAGCGTCTCCCGCGGTCACCCGGCGGGCAGTCTCGACGAGCACGGTGGTGTAGCCGGCGATGAAGAACGCGGCCAGGAGCTCCGGGTCGCCGTCGAAGTTCGGGTCGCGATCGAGCTCCTCGGTCAGGACCTGCTGCAACTCGGCCGCGATCTCGCGCGATCGGGCGATCAGCGCGGGCGAGGCCGCGACGGTCCGGTAGAACGGGACGGACCCGTCCTTGACCCCGGACAGCGCGTGCTCCTCGTCGAGGAGCCGGACGGTTGCCTGCTGCAAGGACGTCAGTACGTCGGTGGTGCGGTCGCGTACGGCGGAACGCAGTACCTCGACGGCGTCGTCCGTGCGGTCCAGGAGCAGGTCCTCCTTGCGGGGGAAGTGCTTGAAGACGGTCACGCTCGAGACACCGGCCTCGCGCGCGACCTCGGCGACCGTGACGCCGTCGAACCCGCGCTCGAGGAACAACTGCGTCGCGACGTCCGAGATCCGGGCGCGCGTCTGCGGCCCGCCGCGCGCATCGGTTCTAGGCATGTGACCTCACTCTCTTGTGTCACTAAGCTTAGTGAGTTAACTTAGTGGCATGACCTCAACCCAGACAACCGTCATAGCAGCTCACCGGCCCCGCTCGCTGCGGGACGCGTGGGTGGCGCTGGCCGGACTGTCCGCGGTGTTCCTGGTCGAGATGCTCGACAACTCGATCCTGAACGTCGCGCTGCCCACGATCGGGCGCGAGTTGCACGCTTCGACGACCGCGCTGCAGTGGGTGACGGGCGCGTACGCCGTGGTGTTCGGCGGGCTGATGCTCGCGTTCGGGGCGATCGCGGACCGGTTCGGGCGGCGACGGATCATGCTGGTCGGGCTCGCGCTGCTCGCTGTCGCGAGCCTGGCGACGGCGTTCGTGTCGAACGTGGAGCAGCTGATCGCCGTACGGGTGGCGATGGGGGTCGCCGCCGCGATGACGACGCCGGGGTCGCTCGCGTTGTCGTTCCGGCTGTTCGAGGACGACGAACTGCGGGTGCGCGCGACGACGCTGATCTCGACGGTCGGGCTCGTCGGGCTGGCGGTCGGTCCGACGGCGGGTGGTTTCGTGCTCGCGATCGCGCCGTGGCAGGTGCTTCTGCTGGTGAACGTGCCGATCGCCGTACTCGCTCTGGTCGGTGTGCGTCTCGGGATCGCGGCGGACGTCGCGGCCGAGCTGCACCGGGATCCGATCGACGTCGCCGGCGCAGTGCTGGGTACTGCGACGATCGTGCTCGCGCTGGTCGCTCCGACGCTGTTCGTCAACGAGGGCGCTCGAGCGTGGTCTGCGTGGGCGACGACTGCGGCTGCTGTTGTTACGGCCGTCCTGTTCTACCTACGCGAGCGGTCGGCGCGGTACCCACTGCTCGACCCCAAACTCGTTGCTCATCCGCTGGTCTCCAGCGGCCTGGCCTTCAAGGCTGCCGCGGGCCTGGCGACCGCCGGCCTCGGCTACCTCGTCACACTCCAACTCCAGCTCGACTGGGGCTGGTCCCCCGCACTGGCCGCGATCGGGATGCTCCCCCAGGTTGTCGTCCTCGTCGCCGGCGGCGCGCTGATCGGCCCCTTCGTACGTCGCGTTGGCCTTGGTCGTGCTGCCTGGATCAGTGCCGCTGCCGTGGTCCTCGGCCTCGCCGTCTACGGCTCGCTGAACCGCTTCGGCTACCTCTGGGTCGCGGTCGCTTTGGTGCTCGTCGCCGCCGGGATGCGCGTCGTCGGAGTAGTTGCCGGAGTCAACGTCCTCCGAGGCCTCCCGGAAAACCGCACCACAATCGGCGCAGCCCTCACCGACACGGCCACCGAAGTAACCTCCGCCGCCGGCATAGCGATCACCGGCACCCTCCTGGCCCTCATCTTCACCGGCCCCATCACCACCCCCAACTGGACCACCCACCAAACCACCCAGTTCCACCAAGCAACCACCACCGCAGCCCTAACCCTCACCGCCCTCGCCGCAACACTAGTTGCCTACGGCATCATCCGCACCCGAGGCACGGCAGCGCGGGGTTGACAACAAACAACCCCGCCTGGTGAGGCAGGCGGGGTTGTGTCTTTTGTGTTGGGGTTAGAACTCCGAGCCGGCCGGGAGGTCCGGGGTGGAGGGGTCGTCGGGGTCGGACGGGCCGGCGGCCAGGCCTAGTTCGGCGACGCTGGCCAGGCCGGCGTGGTTCGGGACGACGCGGACGGTGTAGCCGAACGGGCCGGTGCGGTCCAGTTTCAGTTCGCCCTCGTAGCGGTGGCGGTTGCCCTCGTACGTCTCGGCCAGCGACAGCGACGCGCGGACCGGGTCCGTGATCTCGTCGTTGGTGTCGACGCGACCGTGCAGGACCTCGACGCAGATGTCGGCCGGAGCCAGATCGCCAAGAGCAGCGAACGCGCGGATCCCGACCGTCGTGCCGAGCTGCGGTACGTCGCCAAGCCCCTGCAGCTCCACGTGGTCGACGCGGATCTGCGGCCAGGCCGCAACCACCTTCTGCTTCCACGCCGCGAGTTCACGAGCACCGTCGTACGTCGAGTTGAGCGAACGCGACGACTTCGCGGCCGGCACGTACAGCTGCTCGACGTAGTCCCGCACCATCCGGGTCGCGAGCACCTTCGGGCCGAGCTCCTTGATCGTGTGCCGGAGCATCTCGATCCAGCGGCCCGGGACCTCACCGTCGTAGAAGCGCGGCGCGACCTGCTTCTCGATCAGGTCGTACAACGCGTGCGCCTCGAGGTCGTCGCGGCGGTCGGTGTCCTCGATCCCTTCGGCGGACGGGATCGCCCAGCCGAACTCGTCGTCGTACCACTCATCCCACCAGCCGTCGCGGATCGACAGGTTCAGCGCGCCGTTCAGCGCCGCCTTCATCCCCGACGTACCGCAGGCCTCGTAGGGACGCAGCGGGTTGTTCAGCCAGACGTCGCAGCCCGGGTACATCGGCTGCGCCAGCGCGATGTCGTAGTCCGGCACGAACACGATCCGGTGCCGCACCTCCGGGTCGTCGGCGAAGCGGACCATCTCCTGGATCAGCTTCTTGCCGCCCTCGTCGTGCGGGTGCGCCTTGCCGGCGATCACGATCTGGACCGGCCGCTGCGGGTGCAGCAGCAGCGACTTCAGCCGGGCCGGGTCGCGCAGCATCAGCGTCAGCCGCTTGTACGACGGAACGCGTCGCGCGAAGCCCATCGTCAGGACGTCCGGGTCGAGGATCGAGTCGACCCAGCCGAGCTCGGCCTCGCTCGCGCCGCGGTTGATCCAGGACTGCCGGACCCGCGACCGGGTGTCGTCGATGAACCGCTGCCGCAGCAGTCGCTTCGTCTCCCAGATCTGCTGGTCGGTGGTCTTGTCCAGGCCGTCGAAGATGTTCTCGTCGGCGGTGTAGTTCGCGTACGTCAGGTCGTGGATCTCGCGTGCCACCCAGGTCGGCGCATGTACGCCGTTGGTGATCGAGGTGATCGGCACGTCGGTGGAGTCGAAGCTCGGCCACAGCCCGGAGAACATCCCGCGGCTGACGACGCCGTGCAGCTTGGACACGCCGTTGGCCCGCTGCGCCAGCCGCAGACCCATGATCGCCATGTTGAACAGGGCCGGGTCGCCGCCCTCGAAGTCCTCGGCGCCGAGCTCGAGGATGCGGTCGATCGGCACCTCGGGACCGAACACGTCGGCCGAGAAGTGCTGCTGGATCAGCTCGACCGGGAACCGGTCGATACCGGCTGGGACCGGGGTGTGGGTGGTGAACACGGTGCCGCCGCGGTTGACCTCGAGCGCGGTGTCGAAGTCGAGGTCCTTCTCGGCAGCCAGCTCGCGGATCCGCTCGACACCGAGGAAGCCGGCGTGGCCCTCGTTGGTGTGGAACACCTCGGGCGCCGCGTGACCGGTGATCCGGCAGTACGTGCGGACCGCGCGGACACCGCCGACGCCGAGCAGCAGCTCCTGGAGCAGACGGTGCTCGGTGCTACCGCCGTACAGCCGGTCGGTCACCTCGCGCTCGGAGGGCTCGTTCTCCTCGATGTCGGAGTCGAGCATCAGCAGCGGGACACGGCCGACCTGGGCGACCCAGATCTGCGCGTGCAGCTCGCGGTTGCCCGGAAGGGTCAGCGTGATCGTCGCCGGCGCGTCACCATCGCGCAGGAGGCTGATCGGCAGGCCGTCCGGGTCGACCAGCGGGTATCGCTCCTGCTGCCAGCCTTCACGGTTCAGCGACTGCGCGAAGTACCCGTGCCGGTACAGCAGGCCGACGCCGATCAGCGGTACGCCGAGGTCGCTCGCCGCCTTCAGGTGATCACCGGCGAGGATGCCGAGACCACCGGAGTACTGCGGGAGGACGTGGGTGATGCCGAACTCCGGGGAGAAGTAGGCCACCGCGTTCAGCGGCGATCCCGCACTCTGGAACCACCGGTCCTCGGTCACGTAGCTGTCCAGGTCGGCTACTGCCAGTTCCAGCCGGCGCAGGAAAGCGTGGTCGTTGGCCAGCTCGTCGAGCCGGGCCGCCGGTACCTCACCGAGCAGCTTGACCGGGTCACCGCCGGTGCTCCGCCACAACTGCGGGTCGACGGCCTCGAAGACGTCCTGCGTCTCCGGGTGCCAGGCCCAGCGGAGGTTGTTCACCAGGGTGCCCAGGCCGGTCAGCGGCGCAGGCAGGACAGGGCGGACGGAAAATCGTCGTATCGCTCGCACCGGGACACCGTACCGGGCCGGGGTGCGCAAAACACCTTCGGGATGCATCGATCTTGCAACGCGAGCAAGATTTTGCAGGCCCGTGTGGCACAGACGACTACTGGGAACCGATAACGTCAGTCCTGTAGTTCGGCAAACGTACAGAACCGTCGGATCGACATTCGGAAAGCGAGTTCACCTACGCCATGACTGGGCGCATCCCGATCACCGAGGTCACCCCGACCGTCGACGCCGGAGCGTATCCGGCCAAGGCGGCGGTCGGCGAGACGTTCACCATCGCGGCCACGGTTTTCCGCGAGGGCCACGACGCGGTGAACGCGAACGTCGTACTGACGTCGCCGTCGGGACAGACCAGACGGATGCTGATGAGCCCGGTGGGCCAGGGCTCCGACCGCTGGACCGTCGACGTGACGCTGCAGGAGCAGGGCGCGTGGACGTTCGCGGTCGAGGGCTGGAGCGACCCGTACGGCACGTGGCGGCACAACGCCGAGATCAAGGTGCCGGCCGGTCTCGACGTCGACCTGATGTTCGCCGAGGGCGCAGCGTTCTTCGATCGCGCGGCGGCCGGCGTACCGCCCGCGGTGCGTGCGGATCGCGGCACGTTGAGCGATGCCGCGCACGCGTTGGCGAACGGCGCGTTGCCGCCGGAGGCGCGTTTGGCCGCGGGCATCTCGCCGCAGGTCCGGGCCGCACTCGGTCGGTACCCGGTGCGTGAGCTGATCACGTCGTCGGAGACGTACCCGGTGTGGGTCGACCGGAGGCGTGCGCTGTACGGCAGCTGGTACGAATTCTTCCCGCGCTCCGAGGGTGCGAAGTACGACGAGGAATCCGGTCAGTGGACCTCGGGCACCTTCCGTACCGCGGCGCAGCGGCTCGAGGCCGTCGCGAAGATGGGCTTCGACATCCTCTACGTGCCGCCGATCCACCCGGTCGGCCACTCGTTCCGCAAGGGCCCGAACAACACGCTCGACCCGAAGCCGGGCGACCCGGGTTCGCCGTGGGCGATCGGCTCCGAGGACGGCGGGCACGACGCGATCCACCCGGAGCTCGGCACGTTCGAGGACTTCGAGTACTTCGTCGGCCGCGCGCGCGAGGTCGGACTCGAGGTCGCGATCGACCTTGCCCTGCAGGCGTCGCCGGACCACCCGTGGGTGAAGGACCACCCGAAGTGGTTCGCCAAACGCGCCGACGGTTCGATCGCGTACGCCGAGAACCCGCCGAAGAAGTACCAGGACATCTACCCGATCAACTTCGACGACGACCCCGAAGGCATCTACGCCGAGGTACTGCGGATCGTCCGGCTGTGGATCTCCAAGGGCGTCACGGTCTTCCGCGTCGACAACCCGCACACGAAGCCGGTCAACTTCTGGGAGTACCTGCTCGGCGAGATCCGCAAGACCGATCCCGATGTGGTGTTCCTGTCGGAGGCGTTCACGCGGCGGCCGATGATGCGCGAGCTGGCGAAGGTCGGCTTCCACCAGTCGTACACGTACTTCACCTGGCGCAACGAGAAGTGGGAGCTCGAGGAGTACCTCACCGAGCTCACCAAGGAGACCGGGCACTACCTGCGCCCGAACTTCTTCGTGAACACGCCGGACATCCTGACGGCGTACCTGCAGTACGGCGGGCCGGGCGCGTTCAAGATCCGCGCGGCGATCGCGTCGACGTCGTCGCCGGCGTGGGGTGTGTATGCGGGGTATGAGTTGTTCGAGCATGTCGCGCTGCGGCCGGGCTCTGAGGAGTACCTAGACACGGAGAAGTTCCAGCTGCGGCCGCGGGACTGGGCTGCTGCGGAGGCGGAGGGGCGGTCGCTGGCGCCGTACCTCACGCTCTTGAACAACATCCGCCGCCGGCACCCGTCGCTGCAGCAACTGCGCAACCTGTCCCTGCACACGGTCGACGACGAAGCGATCATGTGCTACTCGAAGCGCTCGACCGCGCCGGACGGACACACGGACACGGTGATCGTGGTGGTCAACACCGACCCGCACTCGGTCCGCGAGTCGATGGTCCACCTCGACATGGCCGCGCTCGGCATGCGCCCCGAGGACACGTTCACCGTGTACGACGAGATCAGCGGCGCAACGTGGCGCTGGGGCCAACAGAACTACATCAAACTGGACCCGAACGCCGAGCCCGCCCACATCCTCGCAGTACGCCGCGGCCAAGCCTGAATGGTGTGATGGGTGGGGTTAGAAGCCCCTCGCGGTGCTACGCGGGACCCGGGGAGATGGGTCCAGCCCTCGCGGTGCTACGCGCGGCTCCTTCGTCGCCGTGCTACGCGCCGCCCCACCCACCCCCCGCTCAGCGCGGTGCATCCCCTTCCGGCTATCGCCGGGTCTTCCGGCTACCGCCGGTGTTGCCGGCTACCGCCGGCGGGTGGCGGCTCATCGCCGCGAATTGCCGGCTGCCGCCGGAGCTTCCGGCTATCGCCGGGTGTTGCCGGCTATCGCCGGCGGGTTGCGAGCTGCCGCTCGCGGCGAGTACACCGTCGCGCGGCTTGATCTGATCGGTGACCCGGCTCGCAATCCACGAACCTACTGTGCGCGGAATGCGACCAGCTTGGCACTCGCAACCGAACTGGATCGAGGCTGCGACCGGCGGCTACGCCACACCAGCGGTTGGTGCGGTGGTTGCAGCACCGGTGGTTGCAGCACCGGCGGTTGCAGCACCGGCGGTTGCAGCACCGGCGGTTGCAGCACCGGCGGTTGGTGCGCGTAGTTGCAGCATCGATGGTTGCAGCGGATGCGGCAACGGCGGATGCCGCGAGTGATTCCCGCGAGTGGTTCCCGCGACGGTCGCGGCCGGCGATCGCGCGGGATGCTCTACACGGCGAGCTTGCCCCTCACATGACCCACGGGGCAGTCGATCGCGCGGGATGGTCCTGGACCGAGGCGAGCTCGTATCGCGCATGACGCGAGCCCACGGGTAGTCGATCGCGCGGCAGCCCGCAAACCGCCGCGGTAGCGGCACACAGAGGCGATAGCCGCAGCACGCGGCGATAAGCCGCCACCCGCCGGCGATAGCCGGGAAGACCCGGCGATAAGCCGGCACTCCGGCGGTAGCCGGAAAGGGATGCACCGCGATGAGCGGGGGGCGGATGGGTGCGCGCGTAGCAGCCGCGTTGAGGAGCGGAGCGACGAAGGTAGCGGCTGCGTAGCGCGCCGGGGCCGACTACATCAGCTCGGCAGCGGCACAGTCTCTGGGTACTTGAGGCCGGCGCCGGTGTTGAGGGCGACTACTTGGTCGTCCGCGCGGATCCAGCCGGATTCGCGCAGCGTGCGGATGGCGGCGAAGTTGGCTGCGCCTTCTGGGCAGATGAAGGAGCCTTCCATCCGAGCCACCTTGTGTTGTTCCGCGAGGATGTCTTCGTCGTCGACGGCTACCGCGCAACCATCCGTCTCCGCGATCGCCTGTAGGACGAGGAAATCGCCGAGTGCCTTCGGGACGGTGATGCCGAAGGCAATAGTTTTCGCGTCCGGCCAGGGTTCGCTTTCCGGTAGGCCCTTCTCCCATGCGCGGACGATCGGCGCGCACCCCGTCGACTGGACGGCGACCAGCCGCGGCAACGGCCCCGAGATCCACCCCAGTTCTCGCAGTTCCAGAAGGCCCTTCCAGATGCCGATGATGCCGACGCCGCCACCGGTCGGGTACACGATCACGTCGGGCAACTCCCAGTTCAGCTGCTCCGCGATCTCCAGCCCCATCGTCTTCTTGCCTTCGATGCGGTACGGCTCCTTCAGCGTCGACGCGTCGAAGTACCCGGGCTGTTCCCGCACGTACGCCGCCGCATCCCCGATCAGCCCGTCGATCAGCTGCAGCCGACCACCAACCACCGTCACCTCACGCCGGCAGATCTCCGGCGCCGCGATCGGCATCGCGATCAACGCCTCCATCCCGGCACGCGCGGCATACGCGGCCCACGCAGACCCGGCGTTCCCGTTCGTCGGCATCGCGATCTTCCGTACGCCGACCTCGTACGCGCGCGACACCCCCACCGCCGCCCCACGCGCCTTGAACGTACCCGTCGGGATCAGCCCCTCGTCCTTCATCAGCAGACGATCCACCCCGAGCTCAGCGCCGTACCGAGGCAGAGGCAGCAGCGGCGTCATCCCCTCCCCCAGGGTCACCACGTTGTCCGGCGACCGCACCGGCAGCAGCTCGTGATACCGCCACAGGTTCGGTGCCCGATCGGCCAACGAGGCAGGCGTCACCGTCACCGACGGCAGGTCGTACCGCGCGAGCAACGGCGACCCGCACGGGCACAGCCCGATGATCTGGTCGGCGTCGTGGGTCGCTCCACAACGAGGACATTCGAGATGACTCAGCGCAGAGAAGGAGGTCACATCCGAAGAAACTACCCCGCGCGCAGATCGGTGATCATCGGGCGTTGGTGATCCGTGAGACGGAAGCCAATCCCCCGGACGGCGTCGATGGTGACCGTCGTACCGAGTTCGTCGAGTTTGCGACGCAGCCGCTTCACCACCGAGTGGACGTCGGCGGTGCCGCGGACGTTGAGATCACGCCAGACGGTCTGGTGCAGAGCGTCGTACGACCAGACCCGCAGCGGCGTCGACATCAGCCGGGTCAGCAGGTCGTGCTCGAGGTCGGTCAGCTGGATCTCGCCTCCGCGCCAGCGCGCGACCGAGCGGGCCCGGTCGATCGTGAGTACGTCGGCGTCCGGCTCCTCGCCCGTGGTTCGGACCGCGGCGGCATCGACCGCATCGGGCTCCGGCGGTTCGGGCTGCTCGGGCGCGGCGGGCGGTGGCTGCTGGGCGGGAACCAACAGTCGGCGCAGTTCGTCGAGACTCGAGACCAGCAGCAACGGTGCAACGTCGTCGACGAGCTCGGCCAGGCGGACGCGCTGCTCAGCAGAGGCCGCGACCGCGATCAGCAGCGGGAACGGCTCTTCGTCGGGTCCGGTCGTGGTCAGGTCTATACGGGCGGTGACCATCTGATCACGATGTCAACCTCTGCCTCAGATCGTCAACGGATTGCCAGCCTTTGCCCAGGTTGCCTCGATTCGCGCGACAGCTAGTCACATCTTGCTCACCAGGTGTGCTTGTTACCACGTTGTTCTGACACATAGATTCCTCGTCAGGCTTGCGGTGTCACATGCCGCGCCCTGGGGGGCACAGAGCGTCTTCGCGCCCTCCTGCAGCAAATGACTCGGGGGAGTCGAGCTCGGGGTCGTTCAAGTGAGGGGCTGCAGAGATGTCACATCCACGAAAGGGACTCGCCAGATCCGTGGTGAGCACCCTGGCGGCGCTGGCCGTCGTCGCGACCGGGATGGCCGCCGCCGGCCAGGCCCAAGCGTCACCGCCGACCAAACCGGAAGCCACGCCATCGCCCGCCGCCAAGATCAAGCCGGAGCTGAAGGCACAGCTGGAGGGCAAGGAAGCCAAGTCCGCGACGGACTACTGGGTCCGTTTCGGCGCCAAGGCCGACCTGACCGCCGCCAGCAGGATCACCAACTGGAACGAGCGCGGCACGGCTGTGGCCGCCGCGCTGAAGAAGGCCGCAGCGGACAGCCAGGCGTCGATTCGCGCCGAGCTGGACGCGCAGCACGTGAAGTACCAGGCGTTCTGGGGCACGAACGCGATCCGGATCGAGAGCGGATCGCTGGCCCTGGCCCAGGACCTGGCCACCCACAACGAGGTCGAGGGCCTGTACGCACCGGTCCAGATCGAGGTACCGAAGGTCACGCCGGGCCAGCAGGAGAAGGCGATCCAGGCCGTCGAGTGGGGCGTCGCGAACATCAAGGCGAACCAGGTCTGGTCGCAGTACGGCGACAAGGGTGAGGGCATCGTCGTCGCCAGCATCGACACCGGGGTGCAGTACGACCACCCGGCGCTGGTGAACCAGTACCGCGGCAACAACGGTGACGGCACCTTCAACCACAACTACAACTGGTTCGACGCGGCCGGCACCTCGCCGAACGCACCGTCCGACGGCAACGGCCACGGCACCCACACGATGGGCACCATGGTCGGCGACGACGGCGCGGGCAACCAGATCGGTGTCGCCCCGGGCGTGAAGTGGATCGCCGCGAACGGCTGCTGCCCGAGCGACGCCGCGCTGATCTCGTCCGGCCAGTGGATGCTCGAGCCGACCGACCTCGCCGGGCAGAACCCGGACGCGAGCAAGCGGCCGAACGTCATCAACAACTCGTGGGGCTCGACCCTGCCGTCGAACGACCCGTTCATGGAGGACATCACCCTGGCCTGGACCGCGTCCGGGATCTTCGGTGCGTTCGCCAACGGCAACAGTGGTGAGGGCGGCTGCAACACCTCCGGTTCGCCGGGCAGCCTGACCAGCAACTACTCGGCCGGCGCCTACGACATCAACAACAACATCGCGTCGTTCTCCGGTCGCGGGGTCGGCCAGGACGGCACCATCAAGCCGAACATCTCGGCTCCCGGTGTCAACGTCCGGTCCAGCCTGCCGGATAACACGTACGGCGCTTTCAACGGTACGTCGATGGCCACACCGCACCTGACGGCAACTGTCGCCCTGCTGTGGTCGGCATCGCCGTCCCTGAAGGGTGATGTCGCGGCCACCCGCGCGCTGCTGAACCAGACCGCGATCGACACGCCGAACAGCCAGTGCGGCGGGACGGACGCGAACAACAACGTCTTCGGTCAGGGTCGTCTGGACGCGCTCGCACTGCTGAACGCTGCCCCGATCGGCGACACCGGCACGCTGTCCGGCACGGTTACCGCCGCCACCGGTGGCGCTGCCCTCGCGGGCGCCAGCGTGACGGTGCACCAGGACGGTCAGGCCGACAAGACGCTGACCACCAGCAGCAACGGCACGTTCTCGTCGGTGCTTCCGGCCGGCGACTACACGCTCACGGTCGCGTCGTTCGGGTACAAGACCCAGACCGCCACGGCCACCATCACCACCGGTCAGACCACCACCAAGAACTTCGCCCTGGAGAGCACTCCGCAGGTGAGTGTCGGTGGCACCGTCACGGACGGCTCCGGCCACGGCTGGCCGCTGTACGCGAAGGTGTCGGTGGAGGGCCCGGGTGGCGTGTTCGACTACACGACCCCGAGCAACGGCCGCTACAGCCTGAAGGTCCCGTCCGGTGCGGCGTACTCGCTCAAGGTCGAGTCGAAGTACCCGGGCTACCAGACCGTCAGCCAGCCGATCACGGTCGGCAGCGGCAACCTGACCAAGAACATCTCGGTACCGGTCACCGCTGACTCCTGCACCACCGCGCCGGGCTACAAGTACGGCTCGGACGGCGTATACCAGACCTTCGACTCGGGTGCGACCCCGAGCGGCTGGAACCTGGTGGACAACAAGGGCAACGGCCAGGTGTGGCAGTTCAACGACCCGGGCAACCGGACCAACCTGTCCGGCGGCAACGGCGGCTTCGCGGTCATCGACAGCGATCACTACGGCCCCGGCGGTTCGCAGGACACCTCACTGGTCAGCCCGGTGGTCGACCTGAGCTCGGTCACCGCTCCGGTGATCCGGTTCAACCAGGACCTCAACTGGCTCGGCGGCGAGAAGGCCGATGTCGACCTGTCGATCGACGGCGGCGCCACCTGGGCCAACGTGCTGACGCAGGCCGCGGATGCCCGTGGGGTCAAGGAGATCGCCATCCCGCAGGCGGCGGGCAAGTCCGCCGTACAGGTGCGGTTCCACTACTACGACGCGTCGTACGAATGGTGGTGGGAGGTCGACAGCGTGCTGATCGGCAGCCAGATCACCTGTGAGCCGAACGGCGGCGGTCTCGTCGTCGGCAACGTCAAGGACGCCAACACCAGCGCTTTCGTGAACGGCGCGGTCGTCACCCGTGACGGCTCGTCGGAGAGCGCGACCACCGTCGCGACGCCGGAGGACACCGGCCTGAACGACGGCTTCTACTGGCTGTACTCCTCCGTGGACGGCGACCAGGGCTTCACCGCCAAGGCCGGCAACTACGTCAGCTCGACCGCGACCGTTCCGGTCGAGGCCGACTGGACCACCACGGCCGACTACACGCTGAAGGCCGGCCAGCTGTCGGTCACGCCGGGCAGCATCACCGGCAACCTGAAGCTGCCGACCGGCACCGTGACCAAGTCGTTCAAGGTCACCAACACCGGCGGCGCGGATGTCGACGTGAAGTTCGGTGAGAAGGACAGCGGCTTCGTCCTGGAGAACGCGAACGGCACCAAGACCAGCAAGGCCGAGGTGGAGAGCGGGACCGGCGCGCCGCTGCAGCGGATCGCCGTGAACACCTCGTTCGCCCGGATGATGTCGGGCAAGACCGGCACCGCGCCGGTCGCCGCGAAGCCGCAGGCGGCTCCGTGGGCCGACATCGCCGACTACCCGGCAACCGTGATGGACAACCGGGTCGTCAACCTCGACGGCAAGGTCTACTCGATCGGCGGCGGCAACGGCAGCGCGTCGACGGCCAACAGCTACGTGTACGACCCGGCCACGCTCGCGTGGACCGCGATCGCCCCGCTGCCGGGTGCTCGCAACGCCATCACCGTCGGCGTCGTCGGCGGCAAGATCATCGCCAGCTCCGGCTGGGCGGACGCCGGCCCGGCGCCGGAGACCTGGTCGTACGACCCGTCCGCCAACGCCTGGTCCGCACTCGCGGCCAACCCGGCTCCGCGTGCGGCTGCCGGTCAGGCTGTGCTCGACGGCAAGCTGTACGCCGTCGGCGGTTGCACCACGTCCGGCTGCACCCCGATGAGCAACACCGTGGTGAGCTACGACGCGGCCAGCAACACCTGGGCCACGCTGGCGAACTACCCGCAGTCGGTCGCGTTCGCATCCTGCGGCGCCATCGACGGCAAGCTGTACTGCGCCGGCGGTAACGACGGCGTGAACTCGCTGAAGTCGGCGTACGTCTACGACCCGGGAGCAGACTCCTGGACCGCGATCGCGGACGCTCCGGCCGACCACTGGGCGGCGTCGTACGCCGTCGCCGGTGGCAAGCTGCTGATCGTCGGCGGTGTCCAGGCCGGTGCAGTGACCAACGCAGGGTTCTCGTACGACCCGGCGTCGGACAGCTGGACCGCGCTGCCGAACTCCAACCTGCCGCGGTACCGCGGTGGCGCGGCGTGTGGCTTCTACAAGGTCGGCGGCTCGTCCGGCGGCTTCACCGCGACCGCGGACAGTGAGGCCCTGCCGGGTCTCGAGGACTGCACCGAGTCGTCGGCGGACGTGAGCTGGCTGTCGCTCGACAAGACCGAGGCCACGCTGGCCCCGGGACAGTCGACGACCGTCAAGGTCACGCTCACCGCGAACGTCGACCAGCCCGGCGCCTACACCGGTGCCGTGACGATCGGCGAGAACACCCCGTACAACGTCGCAGCGGTCGGCGTGACGATGAACGTCACCCCGCCGAACACCTGGAGCAAGCTGCTCGGCACCGTCACGGGCGTCAGCTCGTCCGGCGCCACCGCCGCCCTCCCGGGTGCGATCGTCGAGGTGGACTCGTGGGCGCAGTCGTACACCTTCATCACCGACAAGGACGGTAAGTACGCCTACTGGCTCGACCGTCGCAACAACCCGCTCACCCTGATCGCCGCCAAGGACGGCTACAAGCCACAGACCCGTACGACGAAGCTCGTTGCCGGCACGCCGGTCACCGAGAACTTCGCACTGAAGTCGATCAAGTAGTCAGGCAGTAAAGAGCTCGGCCCCCGGACCGCATGGTCCGGGGGCCGAGCCCTTTTCTCAGGCCGTGGGAAGAAGGTGGAAGCCGACGCCGCGGACCGCGTGGATGGTGACGGTGGCACCGAGGTTCGCGAGCTTCTGGCGCAGGCGTTTGACGACGGAGTGGATATGCGAGCCGTGGCCGAGGTGCTCGTTGCCCCAGACGGCGTGGTGCAGACGCTGGTACGTCCAGACCCGTCCGGGCTCTGTCACCAGGCAGTGCAGGAAGTCGTGCTCCAGCCGGGTCAGCGGCATCTCACGGTCCTTCCAGCGGACCACGCGGCGGTCGACGTCCAGCCGCAGTTCGGCCACCGGTTCCGGCACCGCCCTGATCGGCTTGGCGACCGGTGCGACGGCGGGAGCCAGCACTGCCGAGCTCGGCGCGATGCTGACTCCGGTGAGCTCCAGGAACGCGCGGGCCTGGTCCGCGCTCGACACCAGGAGCAGTGCGTCGGCTTCACCGAGCAGACGAGCCAGGTGTACTCGTTCGGCCGTGGACGCGGCCACGCCGATGATCAATGACGAATCGGACGACCTCTCCATCGACTCCATCGACACCACAGCAAGCCCCTCCCACTCGATCCGGCCCGCCATAAGTACGGTTCACGGCGCGAACTAAGTCAAGGGATTCCTTGCGCACCCGGCTGGCACATATGCGTCCTGTCCGAGACAGGACAGCTCCCCCGCATGGTCCCGGACAGCTTCTGCAGAAGGAAAAACGGCGACGCTCCCCGATGGAGTGTGCGGAGCCGGGGCGATGCGGAGTAGTCTCCTCGCGCACGGCCACTCTGACCGCATCCACGGAGGAACAGTGCCCGGTCTGGTTCGGCGGCCGCTCGTCATCTGGTTGCTGGCGGCCCTCGCAGTACCTGTACTGCTGACGGCTGTGCTGATTCCCGCCCGGGCCGGCACCACCGAGGACGATCTGCGCGACCGTACGGTCGCCGCGCTGAAGGCCCGCGGGATCGAGAACGCAGCGGTCGATTTCGACGGCCGGGACGCGAAGATCGTCGTACCCGATGCCGTGGATCCTGCGCAGGTGCAGGAGATCGCGGCCGCGGTCGAAGGGGTTCGGTCGGTACGGATCGAGGGTGCGTCCACTCCGACGCCGACACCGACTGCGACGAGTGCGCCGGCGGAAGAGTCCGCCGTACCGGCGTTCGAGGTCGGGCGGACGGATCGGTCGATCCGGGTGCAGGCGCCGGTGAAGAGCCAGGCGGTGAAGGACGCGTTCTCCGCGGAGGTTGAGCAGCTGCTCGGCCCGGACCGCGAGTACGACGACCGCACCACGATCGACCCGGCCAACGGGATCGCCGATGCCGCGACGATCTCCGCGCTGCTGCGGGCGCTCGCGATCGGGACGGGCGATGCTTCCGTGCGGTACGACGGGGACACGGTCACGCTGTCGGGCGAGGTGCCGGACCAGGCGACCAAGGCGACCGTGGGGCGGGCCGCTGCGAAGGCGGTGCCCGGCGCGGTCGTGGCCGACCAGCTGCAGCTGCCGGCGCCGTCGAAGTCGACCGTGAGCGAACCGTGCCGTACGTTCCCGACCCGGCTGGCCGAGTTCAGCCGGCAGTACAAGATCAACTTCCTGTCCGGTACGTCGATCGTGAACGACGCGTCGAAGCCGTCGGTGGTGCGGGCGGCCGCCGTACTGAAGTCGTGTGCGACGGCGCGGGTCGAGGTTGCGGGTCACACCGACGACCTGGGTTCGCCGGCGACCAGCCTGCCGTTGTCCGAGCGTCGCGCCGCCGCGGTGAAGGCGGAGCTGGTGCGGCTCGGGGTGAACGCGGACCGCATCCTCGCGCACGGGTACGGGCAGGCCTTCCCGATCGCTTCCAACGCCACCGGCGCCGGGCGGATCGCGAACCGCCGGGCCGAGCTCCGAGTAGTGCAGGGGAACTGAATGAGTTGGCTGATCGCCGAGACCTGGATCCTGCTACTGGTCGCCTTCGTCCTGGGCAGCGCAGCCGCGTGGCTCGTACATCGCCTGGTGAGGGAGGCGCGCGGATGAGCTGGCTGTTACGCCACAACTGGCTGTGGTCGATGCTCGCGTTCTTCCTCGGTGCGGCGATCACGTGGGTCCTGCTCGAACGCCGCAAACCCGCCGCCGCTCCCCCGCTCGAAGAGCCCGAACTCGAGCCAGAGCCAGTGCTTGTTGGCGCCACAGCATCCCAAGCAGCCCCAACACCACACCCCACCCCGGCCGCTCCAGCCACCCCGGCAGCACGGGCGACCCCGGCAGCACGGGCGACCCCGGCAGCGCCGGCGAGCCCAGCCGCACCAGCTGCTCCGGTCCGGGAGAGGGGTGAGCCGGTCTTCTCTCGGGTGATGGACTCTGAGCCGACCCTGTTCGACGCGGAGATGACTGCGCCTGAGCGGCAGGCGACCGTGGTGCAGCCCGGGCGGTACGGCGAAGGTTCGGCCGAGGCGGTGCCGCACCAGGGGCCGCCGGACGGGTTCACGATCAAGGGCAATGCGCAGTCGAAGCTGTTCCACACGCCGGATTCGCCGTACTACGGACGTACGAAACCTGAGGTCTGGTTCCGCTCCGAGGCCGATGCCGAGCGGGCCGGTTTCACGAAGTACACCCGCCGCCCCCGCAAGTCCGCGGACCCCCGCGACTGATCACGAGGAGACGCAGTTGCCCGAGCTCCACGTCCCCTACGTCGTCGAACAGGACGAGGACGGCACCTGGCTCGCCGAGGCGGCCCTCACCCCCGACATCTTCCTCCAGGGCGAAGGCGAAACCCGCGAACAAGCCCTAGAAGACCTCCGCACCTCAATAACCCAAGCCACCACCGACTCCGGCATCCCTGACCACCTGGTAATCACCCTCCCCGACTGACCCACCCCCAGCCCTACGATCGCAACAACACTCAGCAGCCAGGAGGCCGAGGAAGTCGGCGTGCCCGAGCAGTTGGTGGTGACGGTCGAGGACGCCGCGGGAAAGAGGGTTGGACTGTGAAGAGCGAGGTCACTGTCCCCTACACGATCGAGCAGGACGAGGACGGTGTTTGGTGCGCGCACGCGCTCCTGCGCCATGGCGTCGGTGCGAACGGTGAGGGCGACACACCGGAAGCAGCCGTCGAGGATCTCCGTGAGGCACTGACCGGACTGATCAAGTCGTTCGGGGTGCCGAACCTGATCACCGTCACCGTCGAAACGCCCTGATGGCCAGCAGCATCCCGGCGATGCGCGGCGCCGACGTCGTCGCCGCTCTCGAGAAGTGGGACTTCACCGTCGACCGGGTCGAGGGCAGCCACCACATCATGAAACATCCGGACGGTCGCGGTACGACCGTGCCGGTGCACAACCGGGACGTGGCCAAGGGCACGATGGGCAGCATCATGCGAGACACCGGCCTGACGGCCGAGCAGCTCCGCAACCCGAAGCTGGCCAGGCGCCAAGCGCGGGAGTTGACCCCGCAGGAGGTCGCCCAAGGAAGCGCGCCCGCGGCACAGGCCGTGCAGTCCGGGGACGGAACAGGTCGGCCCGGCGGGCGCGGGGCAGCGAGACAGCCGTCGCGGGAGAAGGGCGAGCGAGGTCGCCGCAGGTAGCTCGCATTGCCGAACAAGGGAGAGAGGCCGATGGAGCCGGACGCGACGGAACCCCTCGAGCCGGATCAGGTGTTCACGGCTGAGGAGTTGCTCAGGCAGCGGGACCCGCGGGACGGGGTCGCGGATGCCAACGGGGCGGTCAAGAGGCGGCCCCGGTTGCGCCGTGGGGGCGGTCGGCGAGGTACCGCGCAGGGGGCCGAACGGCAGAACGAAGGCCGTCGTCGCTGAGTGAGTGCGTGCCTATTTGCTTGTACTGGCAAAGGGCCGTCAGACTATGCGGAACGCCTTGCGGGACCGTCCGACCGACGGCGTCACCACATCACCGGAAGCGTCCGGATCTACGTACTGCTCCTTTTAGGTGCGCCCTGGTGGGGTACCTGAGATCAGTGCATGTCCAGGGCGGGTCCACACACCGTCGTCACGTTCGTGGCGGCGTGCCGTAGTACAAGCCGCAGTACCGCTAGGTTTGGAGACACCCGATGGAGGTGAGCGTGACCGACATGCTGCCGGAGCAGCACCACGGACTGACGAAGAGTGACCCGCTGTGGTTCAAGCGGGCCGTCTTCTACGAGGTCCTCGTGCGGTCCTTCAAGGACTCGAACGCCGACGGCATCGGCGACCTGCAGGGTCTGACCGAGAAGCTCGACTATCTCGAGTGGCTCGGTGTCGACTGCCTCTGGTTGCCGCCGTTCCAGCCGTCCCCGCTGCGCGACGGCGGTTACGACGTCTCCGACTACACCGGCGTGATGCCGGAGGTCGGCACCGTGCAGGACTTCGAGGAGTTCCTGGTCCAGGCGCACGCGCGCGGCATCCGGGTGATCGTCGACTTCGTGATGAACCACACCTCGGACCAGCACCCCTGGTTCCAGGCCTCCCGGCAGGACCCGGACGGCCCGTTCGGCGACTTCTACGTCTGGTCGGACACCGACAACAAGTACGCCGACGCGCGGATCATCTTCGTCGACACCGAGAGCTCGAACTGGACCTGGGACCCGGTCCGCGGCCAGTACTTCTGGCACCGGTTCTACGCCAACCAGCCGGACCTGAACTTCGAGAACCCGGCCGTCGGCGACGCGATCGTCGACGCGCTCAAGTTCTGGCTGGACCGCGGCGTCGACGGCTTCCGGCTGGACGCGGTGCCGTACCTGTTCGAGACCGACGGCACGAACTGCGAGAACCTCCCCCGGACCCACGAGTTCCTGAAGCGGATCCGCAAGGAGGTCGACGCGAACTACGAGGACCGCGTCCTGCTCTGCGAGGCGAACCAGTGGCCGGCCGACGTGGTCGAGTACTTCGGCGACCGCGACTCCGGCGGCGACGAGTGCCAGATGGCGTTCCACTTCCCGGTGATGCCGCGCATCTTCATGGGCGTACGGCGCGAGTCCCGCTTCCCGATCTCGGAGATCCTGGCGCAGACGCCGGAGATCCCGGACACCTGCCAGTGGGGCATCTTCCTGCGCAACCACGACGAGCTCACGCTCGAGATGGTCAGCGACGAGGACCGCGACTACATGTGGGGCGAGTACGCCCAGGACCCGCGGATGAAGGCGAACATCGGCATCCGCCGCCGGCTGGCACCGCTGCTGGACAACGACGTGAACAAGATGGAGCTGTTCACCGCGCTGCTGCTCAGCCTGCCCGGCTCCCCGATCCTGTACTACGGCGACGAGATCGGCATGGGCGACAACATCTGGCTGGGCGACCGCGACGGCGTCCGTACGCCGATGCAGTGGTCCCCGGACCGCAACGCCTCGTTCTCCACCGCGACGCCCGGCAAGCTGAGCCTGCCGGTGATCATGGACCCGGTCTACGGCTTCCAGGCGGTGAACGTCGAGGCCGAGATGGAGAACGCCTCGTCGCTGCTGCACTGGACCCGCCGGATGATCCAGACCCGCAAGCAGCACCCCTGCTTCGGGATGGGCACGTTCACCGATCTCGGCGGCTCGAACCCGAGCGTCCTGTCGTACGTGCGCGAGTTCGGCGACGACGTGGTGCTGTGCGTGAACAACCTGTCCCGCTTCCCGCAGCCGATCGAGCTGGATCTGCGGCAGTGGCAAGGAGTGGAGCCGATCGAGTTGCTCGGCGGTGTGCACTTCCCGACGATCGGGGAGTTGCCCTACCTTCTGACCCTCGGCGCCCACGGTTTCTACTGGTTCCGGCTGGCGAAGCCGGCTGACCACGAGGAGAGCATGTAGTGAATTCGCATCTGGACCAGGTCCAGTCCTTCTGCGCGGGCCAGAGGTGGTTCGGGGAGAAGGGACACGACGTCCGCGTCGAAGCGATGGCCACTTCGGTGTGGCTGTCGGACGAGGGCGCCTGGCCGGCGGTCCGGATCGGGTTCGTCTACTGTGCGGGTCCGCCTGGGGTGGAGATCCCGATCCGGGTCTACCAGCTGCCGCTCAGCTACCACCGCACACCGGTCGACAACCTCGGCCATGCGCTGATCGGTGAGTGGGTGGAGCCGGATCTCGACGACGCCGAGGTCTGGGTGTACGACGCCTTGCACGACAAGGAAGCAACGCCGTACTGGCTGGACGGGCTGACCCACGGACGGCAGCTGGACGGGCTGGAGTTCCATCCCGTCCAGGCTCCGGACCGCAAGATCGAGGTACCGGAGGACGCACAGTCGCTGGTCCTCACCGTCGAGCAGAGCAACACGTCGCTGGTGTTCGGCGATGTCGCGCTGCTGAAGGTGTTCCGCCGGCTCGAGCCCGGGAGCAACCCGGGGGTCGAGATCGAGTCGGCGCTCACCGAGTCCGGGTCCGAACTGGTCCCGGAGGTGCTGGGGTCTGCGCGCGGTAGGTGGCCGCGCGCCGGCGGCGGCACCGACTCGGGCGAGCTGGCGATGATGACGGCGTTCCAGAGCAACGCCACCGACGGCTGGTCGTTCGCGACCTCCTCGGTGCGGGACCTGTACGCCGAGGCCGACCTGCACGCCGAGGAGGTCGGCGGCGACTTCGCGCCCGAGTCGCACCGGCTCGGCGCGAGCACCGCGCAGGTGCACTCGGAGTTGGCCAAGGCGCTCGGCACCGACATCTGGGAGCCGGCCAAGCTGGTCGAGCACGCGGACGCGATGCGCCGCCGGCTCGACAAGGCGGCGGCCGCGATCCCGGAGCTCGCGCCGTACGCCGACGGTCTGACGCGTGCGTTCGACGCGCTCGCGGCGTACGACCAGCCGGTCACCGTTCAACGCATCCACGGGGACTTCCACCTCGGACAGGTACTGCGGACGATCGACGGCTGGAAGCTGATCGACTTCGAGGGCGAGCCGGCCAAGTCGCTGATCGAGCGGCGGGCGCTGGACACCCCGGTGAAGGACATCGCCGGGATGCTGCGCTCGTTCGACTACGCGGCCCGGTCGTTGCTGGCCGATCACCGCGGTGACCAGCAGATCGCGTACCGGGCGACCGAGTGGGCAGCGCGCAACCAGCAGGCCTTCTGCGACGGGTACGCCGAGGTGGCGGGCACCGATCCGCGTGAGCAGACCGTGCTGCTGAACTCGTTCCTCGCCGACAAGGTGATCTACGAGGTGCTGTACGAGGCGCGGAACCGGCCGACCTGGCTGCAGATCCCGCTGTCCGCAGCGGCGCATTTGGCCGGACAGTAGTACCCCAAATCTCTGCCAAGTAATCCAACTCCGGCGGAGAATTACAGAGCGTGGGTGGCCGACCACTGTAATACTTGCGCGTATGCCTCCCGAGCCGCTGCTAGAGGTCCGTGTTCTCGGCCCTCTGGTGGTCAGGCTTGGCGGCACCCCGCTCTCGGTCGACCGCCCGCTGGAACGGGCGCTGCTCGTCCGGCTCGCGCTGGCCGGCGGCATGTCCGTTCCGGACAACCGGCTCGCGGCCGACCTCTGGGGTGACGTCGACCTGGCCCGACCGACCGAGCGCCTCCGCGTCCTCGCGTCCCGGCTCCGGTCAGCACTCGAGCTCCCTTCACTCCTCACCCGCTCGAACGGCGGGTACGCGCTGGCGGCGCGCGTCACTGACCTGACCGAAGCCCGCGCCGCGGCCGATCAGATGCACGCAGCCGTCCGCTCCGGTGACCACGCCCTCGTCCGTACGTCGGCCCGCGCGGCGCTCTCCCACTGGCGAGGCCCATCCCTCGCCGACCTACGCACCGTCCCGTACTCCGTTGCCGAGGGCGAACAACTCGACGCGTGGCGACTGGCTCTCCAGGTCGAACTCCTGGACGCCGAGCTAGCCCTGGGCCACGCCGCCGAAGCCGCCCGCGAGCTCGAGGCGCTGGCGGGCGAAAACCCTTTACACGAACGCCTCTGGTGCCTACTGGCCCTCTCCCTCTACCGCACCGGCCGCCAAGCCGACGCCCTCTCCCGCCTCTCCAAACTCCGCACCCGCCTAGCCGAAGAACTAGGCGTAGACCCCACCCCCGACACGGCGGCGATGGAACTACGCCTACTCCGCCAAGACCCAACCCTCCTGCTAACCCCAACCCCACCCGCTCCGCGGGCGGGGCGGACGGTCGGAAGCGCGCCCCCCGCGCGAGCGGAGTCGGTGGTGGGCGGCGCTCCGGCGCCCACCGGGGTGAGCGGACTGCCGGCTCCCCTCACGAGCTTTGTGGGGCGTGACCTCGACCTCGCCTCGCTCGTGCGGCGGCTCGAGCAGCCTGGGTTGGTTACGTTGACGGGTGGGCCGGGGAGTGGGAAGTCGCGGTTGGGGTTTGAGGCGGCGCGGGCGGTGGGGCGCGTGGTGCGGGTTGTTGAGTTGGCGCCGTTGCAGCGGGAGAGTGCTGTGCTGGAAGCGATTGTGGGGGATGACGCCGGCGGGCACGATCCGATTGGGGCGGCTGCGGCGAGCCTGGATGGGTCCGTGCTGGTGCTCGACAACGCGGAGCATGTGGTCGAGCCGACAGCGGAGATCGTCGCCGGACTGCTCCGTCGGGCGCCCGCCCTCACCATCCTGGTCACCTCCCAGCGACCACTGCAGCTGGCCGCCGAGGAAGTCCGCCCGATGCGCCCCCTGGACGCACTCGACGCGGCCAAGCTGTTCACCGAGCGCTGCGCCACCGACGCCCACAGCGCCGACCCCGAGCAGATCGCAGCCATCTGTACGGCGGTAGACCGCTACCCACTAGGCATCGAGCTAGCTGCCGGTCTCACCCGCACCCTGACCGTCCCCCAACTCGCAAAGCGCCTCGCCGACCGCATGCGACTACTGGTCGCCGGCTCCCGCGACGCCCAACTCAGACACACCAGTCTGGTCGCCGCACTCGACTGGAGCCATCAACTCCTAGGTGACCGAGAGCGCGCAGTACTCCGCCGCATAGCCGTATTCGCCGGCGGCTTCACCCTCGAAGCCGCCGAACAGGTCGCCGACAACCCGCGCGACGTAGCACCCGCCCTGACCGAACTGGCCGACCGCTCCCTCCTCACGGTCGAAGCTGTGAACGGCCGCCGCTTCCGCCTCCTGGAAACCGTCCGCGACTACGCCCTGACCAAGCTCGAGGACGCACACGAAACCGACCAAGCCCGCAAAGCACAACTCGGCTGGGCCCTCAGCTTCGTCGAGACAGCCGCCCGCGACGACGACTTCGCATCGGCCGACTCGATCACCGAAGTCTTCGCCGAATGGCCCAACCTGCTCGACATCCTGGACCGCGCCCCAGGCACAGACCGGGCCGTCGTCGGCCTCCGACTAGCGCTCGCCCTCCACACCCCCTGGCTGATCAGAGGCTGGTACGCCGAAGCCGCCCGCCATTTCGCCGCACTGGCGGACGCCCCGAACGCAACCACCGCCGAACGAGTCGCCGCCCTCAGCAACCACGGCTTCGTCCTCACCATGCGCGGCCGCTTCGACGAAGCCGCAGAGGCCCTCACCGAAGCCGAGGCACTGGCCCGGACACAGGACGACGACAGCCTCACCCTGACAGCGCTCTACTACCGCAGCATCGTCGAGATCGAACGCGGCCATCTCACAGACGCGTTCACCCCCTTGCTGGCCGGCCAAGCGCTCGCCCGGACCTCACCGCAGCACGAACGCAGACTCTCCGCCTGCACCGACGCACTGGGCACCCTGTACGTCTACACAGGCCAACCCGCGAAGGCCCTCGAGTGCTACGAGACCTGCATCGTCGCGGACCGCGAGTACGGCGACGAGCACGGCCTGTCCCGCGGCCTCAGCAACCTCGCCGGCGCGCTCGTCAGCCTCAACCGGTACGACGAAGCACTCAAAGCAGCCGCCGAGTCCGACTACTACGCCCGCCGCCTCGACGACCGCCAGATCCTCCCGCTCAACGAGGTGATCCGCGGCGTGGTCGCCGTCGCCCGCGCCGACCTCGACGCTGCCGAGAAGTACCTGCGCTCAGCGGTCGAGTACGCCGTCGCCGACGACAGCGGCGTCACGCACGCGTACATCGACCTGGCCGATCTGCTCATCCTGCAAGGCGAAGTGGCCGAGGCAGCCGCCCTCCTCGACGCAGTCTTCGCCGAGACGACCGAGCAGAGCACCTCCTGGCTGGCCGCCCGGGCAGTAGCCACCGCGCTCGCCCTCGCGCAGGGCAACGGCCTGCAAGCCGCCACGCTGCTGGCCGAAACCACCACGATCTACACGCAGACGGGCTTCGCCTGGTCCAGGTACGCCGCCCGCCTCAACGCCGTACGAGAAGCTTTGGCCGATTGAGGATTGTGTACGTCGGGACTCGGCGGGTACGGGGTGCAGTGAAGACGGGGCTGATCGGGCAGGATGGGATTCATGGGAGAGCGCGAAGCTTTTGAGGAGCCTGTGGTGGCGGTTGAGGAGCCTGTGGTGACAGCGGTACCGGTCGATCGGACCGAGCTGGAGAGACTCGTCGGCGGCACGTACCACGATCCTCATCGGGTGCTCGGCCCGCATCTCGGTGAGCACGGTGTGACGGTGCGAGCGCTGCGGCCGTTCGCGAAGAGCGTCACCGTGCTGTACGACGACCACCGCCTCGATCTCCGGCACGAGTACGACGGCATCTGGGTCGGCGTACTCGACGTCGACAAGGTCCCGGACTACCGCCTCGAGGTGACCTACACCGACGGTCCCGCGACCGTGGTCGACGACCCGTACCGCTATCTCCCGTCGCTGGGCGAGGTCGACCTGCACCTGATCGGCGAGGGCCGGCACGAGCAGCTGTGGACCGTGCTCGGCGCCCACGTCCGCCGGTACGACGGCCCGACCGGGACCGTCACCGGTACGTCGTTCGCCGTCTGGGCCCCGAACGCGCAGGGGATCCGGCTGACCGCGGACTTCAACTTCTGGGACGGCCGCGCCCACCCGATGCGCTCGCTGGGCTCTTCCGGTGTCTGGGAGATCTTCGTGCCCGGCGTCGGCGCCGGCACGCGGTACAAGTTCGACATCTGCGGCCGCGACGGCGTCTGGCGGCAGAAGGCCGACCCGATGGCCAACCTGGCCGAGACTCCCCCGGCGAACGCGTCAGTCGTCACCGAGTCGGCGTACGAGTGGAGCGACGCGGCGTGGCTGGAGCGGCGCGCGCAGGCCGAGGCGTACGCCGAGCCGATGAGCGTGTACGAAGTACATCTCGGGTCCTGGCGGAAGGGCCGCTCGTACCGCGAGCTGGCCGACGAACTTGTTGCCTACGTCAACGACATGGGGTTCACCCACGTCGAGCTGATGCCGGTGATGGAGCACCCGTTCGGCGGATCGTGGGGCTACCAGGTCACGTCGTACTTCGCCCCGACCTCGCGCTTCGGCGACCCCGACGACTTCCGCCTGCTCGTCGACCGGCTGCACCAGGCCGGGATCGGCGTGATCGTCGACTGGGTGCCCGCACACTTCCCGAAGGATGCCTGGGCCCTGGCCCGCTTCGACGGTACGCCGCTGTACGAGCACCCGGATCCGCGCCGCGGCGAGCAGCCGGACTGGGGCACGCTGGTCTTCGACTTCGGCCGCCCGCAGGTGCGGAACTTCCTGGTGGCGAACGCGATCTACTGGGCCGAGGAGTTCCACATCGACGGCCTGCGCGTGGACGCGGTCGCCTCGATGCTCTACCTGGACTACTCGCGCCAGGACGGCCAGTGGGTCCCGAACCAGTACGGCGGCCGCGAGAACCTGGAGGCCGTCTCGTTCCTGCAGGAGATGAACGCGACCCTCTACAAGCGCGTCCCCGGAGTCATCACCGTCGCCGAGGAGTCGACGTCCTGGCCGGGCGTCACCCGCGGGACGCATCTCGGCGGGCTCGGCTTCGGCTTCAAGTGGAACATGGGCTGGATGAACGACTCACTCCGCTACCTGGAGCACGAGCCGATCCATCGGCAGTACCACCACCACGAGCTGACGTTCTCGATGATGTACGCGTACTCCGAGAACTTCGTCCTCCCGCTTTCCCACGACGAGGTCGTGCACGGCAAGGGATCGCTGCTGCGCAAGATGCCCGGCGACCGCTGGCAGCAGCTGGCGAACCTGCGTGCGTACCTGGCGATGATGTGGGCGCACCCGGGCAAGCAGCTGCTGTTCATGGGCTGCGAGTTCGGCCAGGAGTCGGAGTGGTCGGAGAAGGGCGAGCTGGACTGGTGGCTGCTGGACCACAGCGACCACCAGGGTCTGCAGCAGCTGGTCCGCGACCTGAACCGCGTCTACAAGGACACTCCGGCGTTCTGGCGCACCGACCATGACGCGGAGAAGTTCAGCTGGATCGACGCGAACGACGCCAGCAACAACATCTTCTCGTTCGTCCGGTACGGCGACGAGGGCGAGCCCACCGTGGCGTGTGTCGCGAACTTCTCCGCGATCCCGCACCACGGCTACCGACTCGGCCTCCCGTACGCCGGCCGCTGGGAAGAGGTCGTCAACACCGACGCCAACACGTACGGCGGCTCCGGCGTCGGCAACTTCGGCGCCGTCGAGGCCGACGGGCCGGAGTGGCACGGGATGACCACCAGCACCGAACTGTCCGTCCCACCCCTGGCAACGGTGTACCTACGCTTCACCGGGTAGCGTTCAGGGGTGACCGCCGTGGACCCCTTGTCAGATGGTGAGCTGACGCTGCGACCTTCGCCGCCGAACGGGCAGGTGACGACGTTCACCGTCGAGCACATCCACCCGGGCGGCCCGGAGCACGCGGGAGACACCCTGGGCACGGTCGAGGTGCGCCGGACCACGCCCGGAGTCGCTCTGGTCGTCTGGTCGCTCGACGGCGGCCCCGGACCGGCCCAGCAGGCGCTGCGACTCGTGTCGGAGTACGCATTCGCCGAGCTCGGGCTGGAGCGGCTGCAGGTCGAGGTCGACCCCGAGCTGCACTCGAGCGCCCGGGTGGCCATCCGGTCCGGTTTCCGGCGTGAGGGCGTGTTGCGCGGCGGCGCGCTGGTCGACGGCGAGCGCCGGGACGTCGCGATCTACGGGATGCGCAAGGACGACCCGCGGCCGGACTCGGTGACGGGCTGGACGGCGTTGATGGACTCGACGCTGCCCAAGAAGCGGGTGATCGCCCACGTCGTCGTACGCGACACCGCTGGGCGCGTCCTGCTCTGTCAGGTCAGCTACAAGAAGGACCTGGAGCTGCCCGGCGGTGTGGTCGAGCCCGACGAGGACCCGGCGACCGGTGCGTCCCGGGAGATGCAGGAAGAGATCGGTACGGCGCTGCCGCTGCTCGCCGTGCTGGCGATCGACTGGCTACCGCGCTGGGAGGGCTGGGGCGACGCGGTCGAGATCCTGTACGACGGCGGCGTACATGACCCGTCACTGATCGACGAGCTGCAGCCGGACGGCTTCGAGATCCGCGGCCTGTCGTGGCACGCACCCGAGGAGCTGGAAGGCCTGGTCTCGCCGCTGAATGCCAGGCGGCTCCCGATGCTTCTGGCCGCGCCGGATCAGCTCCACAACCTGCGAGCCGGCGTACCGATCACTTCGTGAGCTGGTTGACGCACCAGACGTAATGCCCGTCTCCGGCGTTCTCGTCGTAGATGGTCGCGGTGATGATCGCGTACGCCTGGCGGTAGAGCCGCATCCGCTCCCGGTCATGCCCGAGCTCTTCGAACCGCCCCAGCAGCAGCTCGTCCAGCCGCCGCGCCTCCGGCCCATACATGTCGAAGAACCCGGCCGCCAACGACGCCTCGAACGTGTTGTCCCCCGCGGTCGACAAGAACCCCCAGTCCAACACCGCCGCGACCCGTGCGCCGTCCATCAGCACGTTGGGCGGGCAGATGTCGCCATGCACCACACTCAACGCGAGGTCAGGCAGGCTGCTCAGCCCCTCAACCACCTGGTCCAACAGCCGAGGGAACCCAGGCACGTCCCGCTCGAGGTGAACCTTCGAGGCCGCCGCGCGACGCCCCACCAAGACCGCGAGACTCTCGCCCCAGGACTGCTTCCAGAAAGGCTCGTTGATCACGGTCATTGCCGTGGCCGCCGGTCCGGGGCGGGTGGATCGCAGCGCTTCGACGACCAGCACGAACGCGTCGAGGGCCTGCTCCTCCGGTAGACCGGCCTCGCGCAGCGGTACGCCGGTCAGCTTGTCCTCGACGCTGACCGCCAGCCCGTTCTCCCCCACGCCGATCTCGCGGATCCGCGGCGTACGGAACGGCAGCTCCGGCAGCTCGTCCAGGAACGCCTTCAGCGGCAGCACATCCTCCGGCCGCCGGTCGAACCAGACCTTCCGCACGGTCCCGTCCCCGAGGTCGTAGACCGCGCCTTCCATGCCCTGGCCGATGAGTTCCACCGGCCCGACCCTAGCCGACCGTCAACGGATGAACCGGATTGTCAACGGATACCGGTAGTCCTGTCCGCTCGACGCCGCGATCGTCGCCATCACGATGACCACCACCGCCGCGACCGCGCCGATCACGATCAGCGGCACGATGATCAGCACCCCGAGACCGAACGTGATCAGTACCAGCACCACCGCGATCGCCGTGTAGATCAGCAGGGAGATCTGGAAGTTCAGCGACTCCACCGCGTTCTTGCGGACGAACTCGGACCGCCCGCGGAACAGCAGCCAGATGATCAGCGGACAGAGGAACCCCATCGCGAACCAGGCCGCGATGAACACCCCCACATGCGCGAGCATCGCCCACGTGCGTTCTTCCGAGGCCGACAGCGCCGACCCTGAGCCCGGAGTGCTCATGCTCCCAGTGAAGCACGCCGATTCCTTTTCGCGGCAGCGCTGGTCAGTACCGATAACGACCAGCAACGAAAGGAACCACGATGGCGAGCAAGGAGTCGGAAGCAGTCCGCCGGCATTGGGCCAAGTCGCGGGCAGCGGCCGAGCAGGACACCCGCGAAGGCGACCAGGAACTGGACGACCACCGCTGGGCCGAGCTGACGACCGAACCGTCGGACGTGGACTACCTGTCCGTCGACGGCCGCGAGGCGCTCTGGATCAACCCGCACAACGCCGCCACGGACCGGGTCCTGCTGTGCCTCCACGGCGGCGGCTACGTCGGCGGATCGCGGTACTCACACCGGAAGCTGTTCGCTCACCTGGCTAAAGCCGTCGGGTCCCGTGCGCTCGTCTTCGACTACCCGATGGCGCCCGCGCACACACACCCAGCGCAGCTCGACCACGCGGTCGACACCTACCGCTGGCTGCTCAACCAGGGCCTCGCACCCGAGCACATCGTGTTCGCCGGCGACTCGGTCGGAGGCGGCATGGCCATCACCACCCAGCTCCGCGCCCGCTCGATCGGCCTGCCCTTACCCGCCGGTGCGCTGCCGTTCTCCCCCGCGGTCGACTTCGAGGCGACAGGAGCGTCGTACGACGGCAACCGCGACCGCGACGCGTTCTTCCACCGCGACCTGGTCCGTGGACTCGCCTACCTCTTCCTGGGACCGGACGGCTCGCCGCGGGACCCGTTCGTGAACCCGCTGTACGGCGACCTCACCGGGCTCGGGCCGATCTACATCCAGGTCGGCGGCGACGAAGTACTGCTCGACGACGCGAACATGCTGGCCGAGGCGGCGGAGAAGGCCGGGGTCGACGTACGGCTGGACGTGTTCCCGGAGATGCAGCACACGTTCCAGATGGCGGCGGGTCGCGCGCCGGAGGCCGACGATGCGATCCAGCGGATGGCACGCTGGGCACGGCCGGTGCTGGGCCTGTGACGATCGAGGAGGTTGTGGTGAGTGACTTCGGTAGCCGGACGGAGCCGTTCCGGAAGGAGCTGCTCGCCCATTGCTACCGAATGCTCGCGTCAGTGCACGAGGCCGAGGACGCCGTACAGGAAACGTACCTGCGCGCCTGGCGGTCGTGGTCGGCGTTCGAGGAACGCTCGTCGGTACGGGTGTGGCTGTACCGGATCGCGACCAACGTCTGCCTGACCGCACTCGAGCAACGCGGCCGCCGCGCCCTGCCGTCCGGTCTCGGCGCTCCAGCCACCGACCTCTCCCCCGGCACACCTCCCGACGACCCGTCCGTGCTCTTCGTCGAGCCGATCGCCGAGTCGCTGGTGCACGACCCGGCGACGATCGTGACCACGAGGGAGAGCCTGCGGCTGGCGCTCATCGCGGCGCTGCAGTACCTGCCGGCCAAGCAGCGCGCCGTACTGATCCTGCGTGAGGTGCTCGCGTTCCCGGCGGCCGAGGTCGCGACCATGCTCGACACCTCGGTCGCGGCGGTGAAGAGCACGCTGCAGCGAGCGCGAGCCCGACTCGACGAGAACCCGCCCTCAGAGGTTGTCGAGCCGGACGACCCACAGGCCCAAGCCCTGCTCGCGGATTACATCTCCGGCTTCGAGAACGCCGATCTGGCTGCTCTCGAACGGGCGCTGCGCGCAGACGCGGCGATCGAGATGGTCGGTACGACGGCCTGGTTCAACGGCCGCGTGATGTGCCTGCAACTGCTGGAGTCCGCGCTCGGCGAGCCCGGGGACTGGCGGATGATCCCGATCGTCGCGAACGGTCAGCCCGCGGTCGGCGCCTACTTCAAGGGCGAGGCGTACGGCGTCGCCGTACTCACGCCGACGGCCACTGGTCTGACCGGCATCCACGTCTTCAGCACACCGAGCCTCGTCCCGTACTTCGGTCTACCGCTCACACCGCCTGCGCCGTAAGGAGCGCTCGGCGGCTCGTGCTCGCCAAGGCCAGCGCCAGTACGACGAGTCCCATCGCGATGATCGGCCACCAGACCAGGTGGGCGGCGTGGACGAACGCCTGCGGATCGGTCGTCGCCTTGGCACCGACGATCGATCCGGCGATCGCGACGCCGAGCGACGTACCGGTCTGCCGGCCGACCGACGCGAGCGATGCCGCGAGGCCGGTCATCGACGCGGGCATGCCGGAGACCGCCGAGTTCGCGATCGGCGGGTTGATCGTGCCGAGGAAGACGCCGAACAGCAGGAAGATCGCGAGGATGACGGGCAGTGGTGTGGAGACGCCGATCGTCATCGACGCGGCTGCTCCGAGTGTCAGCGCCGTACCGGCGACGACGAGCGGCCAACGTGGGCCGTGCGAACCGACCACGCGGCCGGTGAGCGGCGACAGTACGCAGATCAGCAGACCGACGGGCAGCAGGGACAGGCCGGCGTCGAGCGCGGACAGGCCGCGGACGCTCTGCAGGTAGAGGGTCGTGACGAAGAGGAACGCGCCGAAGCCGCTGTAGGCGAACAGCGCGATCAGTACGGCGGAGCTGAACGGGACGCTGCGGAACAGGCGAAGCTCGAGCAACGGCTCCACGCGCCGGCGTTCGTACGCGATCAGCGCGACCGCCGAAACCGCTGCGACCACGAGCAGACCGACGATGAACGGCGTACCCCAGCCGTGCTTCTCCGACTCGATGATCGCCGACACGACGCCGCCGAGCACGAAGATCACGAGGAGCTGACCGACCGGGTCGAACCTGCGGCCGTGGGCGGCGCGGGACTCCGGGACGAACAGGCTCGTGAAGATCACTGCGAGTACGACGATCGGAAGGTTCACCCAGAAGATCGACCGCCAGCCGAGGCCGTCGACGAGCGCGCCGCCGAGGATCGGACCGAGCACGAGCGACAGACCGGCCGTCGCACCGAAGATCCCGATCGCCCGCGCCCGCTCGGCCCGGTCCGGGAACACCCCCACCACGATCGCCATCGCGACCGGGTTCAGCATCGTGCCGCCGACCGCCTGCACGGCCCGCGCGGCGATCAGCCAGCCGATCCCGGGCGCCAGGCTGCACAGCAGCGAACCGATCCCGAACACGATCAGCCCGAGCCGGAACATCCGGCGCCGGCCGAACCGATCCGCGGTCGAACCGGCCAGCAGCAGGAAGCTCGCCAGCACCAGCGTGTAGGCGTCGACGGTCCACTGCAGCCCGGCCGTCGAGGCCCCGAGCCCGTCCCGGATCGCGGGCAGGGCGACGTTCACGATCGAGATGTCCATCACCGAGATCAGCAGGCTCGCGCAGCAGATCACGAGGACGGCGTACCGGCGGACACTGGTCAGACCAGTGTCCTCGAGCGTTGAGAGGGTCATACCGACCACGCTAGGATTTAGAGCGTGCTCGAAGTCAATGAACGCGGGATCAGCATCGCCGAGGCCGCCGAACGCACCGGCGTCAGCGTCCACACGCTCCGGTACTACGAACGCGCCGGCCTGGTGGTCACCACCGTCGACCGCACCTCGGGCGGGCGCCGCCGCTACCGCAAGATCGACCTGGACTGGATCAAGATCTGCACGAAGTTCCGGGCCACCGGGATGCCGATCCGCGTGATCCGGCAGTACGCCGAGCTCGTCCTCGCCGGGCGTGGCAACGAGAAGGACCGGCTTGAACTACTCGAGCGGCACCGTTCCGACGTACTCACCCAGCTCGCCGAGCTGCAGGAGAGTCTGGAGCTCATCGACCACAAGATCGACGTGTACCGCGGCCGGATGGAAGCCGGCGACGCCGATCAGCTCTGGGCGCCCCGCGCCTGAAGCCTCGCCGTCAGGAAGCGGCGCTCGGTCTCGTTGGCGGTGAGCTCGATCGCTTCCCGATAGGCGTCGGCGGCCTCGTCCGCGCGACCGAGGCGGGTGAGCACGTCGGCGCGGGTCGCAGGCAGGTACGCGTACGTCGCCAGCGCGGGTTCCTTGCTCAAGGCATCCAATTCGTCCAGGACCGTGTCCAGATCCGCGCCGGGGACGAGGCTGTGCGCGGCAGCCCGGTTGAGCGCGACGATCGGGGTCGGCCAGCTCACCATCATCGCGTCGTACATCCGGACCACCTGACGCCAATCGGTCCTCTCCCAGGTCGGCGCAGTCACATGCAGCCCGGCGACGGCCGCCTGCAACGCGAAGCGCCCATGTCCTCGCTGGAGGGCCGAGGTCGCCCGCGAGACGCCCTCCGCCAGCAGTTGCGCGTCCCACCGCGAACGATCCTGATCCGCCAGCAGAACCAGCTCGCCGTCCGCACTCACCCGCGCGTCACCCCGCGCCTCGGTCATCAACAGCAACCCGAGCAACGCCTGCGGTTCCGGCTCGTCCGGCATCAACCGCTCCAGCAGCCGCGACAACTCCACCGCCCGACCGGTCAGATCCGTCCGCGTCAACTCCGATCCGGCCGCCACATGACCTGCCGTGTAGACCAGATGTACGACGGTCAGCACGACGTCCAGCCGCTTGGGCAGCTCGTGATCCGCGGGGATCCGGTACGGAATACCCGCGGCCGCGATCTTCTTCTTGGCCCGGGTGATCCGCGCCGCGGCCGTCGATTCGCTGATCAGCAGGACAGCCGCCACCTCGCGGGTCGTGAGCCCGCAGATCAGCCGCAGGGTCAGCGCTACCTGTGATTCGCGCGCCAGCGCCGGGTGGCAGCAGGTGAACACCAGCCGCAGCGGATCGGTCGGCTGCTCGACCTCGCCGGGCTCCTCGACCAGCAGCGGCAGCTTCCGCCACAGGTTCGTCTCCCGCCGCAGCCGGTCCAGCGCGAGACGCCGCGCGACCGTCGTCAGCCAGCCACCCGGATTCGACGGGATCCCGTCCGGCCAGGTTCGTAGCGCCTGGACGAACGCGTCCTGCGTGCAGTCCTCGGCCAGATCGAGGTCGCGCGTCAGGCGCACGACCGACGCGAGCACGGTCGACCAGCTCTCGCGATGAGCCTGGTCGACCACTCGCGTGACCTCTACCGCCTCAGTCATCGCTCGTCCCCCGCGGGTACGCCGACGGGACGGAACGTCGGCGTACCCGGCTCAGGCATGTCAGGCCGACGGCTGCGAGTCCGACGAGGTGTCCATCACCGGACGGACCTCGACATTGCCGGACGGGCAGATCTTGGCCAGCTCCAGCGCCTGGTCGAGATCGCGGGCCTCGATCACGTAGTAGCCGCCGAGCGCCTCCTTGGTCTCGATGAACGGACCGTCGGTGACGAGCGGCTCGGCGCCCTCGCGCTGCTTCACGGTGCTCGCCGTCGTCGACCGCTCGAGCGCCTCCCCACCGAGGATCCGCGCCCCGGCCTTCTCCACCGCCTCGGCGAACGCTCCGTGCAGCTTCATCGCCTGCTGCCAGTCGTCCGGCGTGACGTTGTCGTACCACTCTTCGCTGTCGTACAGCAGGAACATGTACTGCGCCATCTCAGGCTCTCCCTCGTGTAGGGCTTGTACTGAACATCTTGCTGACGATCGCCGCCACACGGAATCGACAACACCCGGGAAGAATCTTCATTACTGTTGAGTACTGTGAGTTCCATGGAGCACTTCGACGTGCTGGTCGTCGGCGCGGGCCTGTCCGGGATCGGCGCGGCGTACCGTCTCCAGACCCGCTGCCCGGACCGGACGTACGCCGTACTGGAGGCGCGGGACGCGCTCGGCGGCACGTGGGACCTGTTCCGGTATCCGGGGGTGCGGTCGGACTCGGACATGTTCACGCTCGGGTTCCCGTTCCACCCGTGGAAGGCGGCGAAGGCGATCGCGGACGGGCCGTCGATCCTCGACTACCTCCACGAGACTGCGTCGGCGTACGGCATCGACAAGCACATCCGCTTCGGGCAACGCGTCGTACACGCCTCGTGGTCGTCGGCGGACGCGCTGTGGACCGTTGAGACTGGCGACTCGCTTTATACGTGCTCGTTCCTGTACGTGTGCAGCGGGTACTACGACTACGACTCGGGGTATGTGGTCGATTTCCCCGGTCAGGATTCGTTCGAGGGCCGGATTGTGCACCCGCAGCACTGGCCGGCCGACCTGGACTACACCGGCCAGCGGGTGGTCGTCATCGGCAGCGGCGCGACCGCGGTGACGCTCGTGCCCGCCATGGCCGGTACGGCGGAACACGTGACGATGCTGCAGCGTACGCCGAGCTACGTCGCCTCCCGCCCCGCCCGCGACGCGTTCTCGGACCGGCTCCGCGCCGTACTGCCGGAGAACCTCGCACACCGGCTGATCCGCGGCAAGAACGTTGCCGTGAGCACCGCGCTCTACAGCGCGTTCCGCAAGTGGCCGGCGCATGCGGCGTGGTTGCTGAACGCCGGTGTGGCTCGGGAGTTGCCGGAGTCGATCCCGGTCGATCCGCACTTCACGCCGCAGTACAAGCCGTGGGACCAACGGTTGTGTCTGGTGCCGGACGCTGATCTCTTCAAGTCGTTGCGGGACGGGTCGGCGTCGGTGGTGACCGACGAGATCGTCCGCTTCACTCCGACCGGTCTGCTGCTGCGGTCCGGGGCCGAGCTTGATGCCGATCTCGTGGTCACCGCGACCGGGTTGCGGATGGTTGCGCTCGGCAACATCAAGGTGACGGTCGACGGGCGGCCGGTCGAGCCGCACGACACCTTTGTCTACAAGGGCATGATGCTCAGCGGCGTACCGAACCTTGCCTGGTGCATCGGGTACACCAACAACTCCTGGACGCTGCGCTCCGACCTGACCTCGCAGTACGTCTGCCGGCTGCTCAACCACCTGACCTCGACCGGCACACGGATCTGCGTCCCGGAGGTCGACCCGGCCGAGTACGACGCTCCGCCCCGGCCGGTGGTCGACCTGTCATCCGGGTACATTCGCCGGGCGGCCGCGATCCTCCCGCGCCAGGGCAGTCAGGGGCCCTGGCGCCTTCGGCAGAACTACCCGCGCGACCTGGTCACGCTTCGGTTCGGAGCGGTCGAGGACGGGGTCATGCAGTTCGTCGCCTAGCTGACCGTCTAGGCAATTGGGGCCGGCGGTTGCGGGCCGACGTACGTGGCGATCGGGCGGATGATCTTCGGGTCCTGGGCCTGTTCGAGGATGTTGGCGGACCAGCCGATGATGCGGCTGACCGCGAACGTCGGCGTGAACATCGCGCGCGGGATGCCGCAGAGCTCCATCACGACGCCGGCGTAGAACTCGACGTTCGCGTAGAGGTTGCGGCCGGGCTTCAGCTCGGCCAGGACGTCGACGATGCGTTGCTCGACGGTGGTGGCGAAGTCGACCAGGTCGCCGCCGATACCGCGGGCGATGTCGCGGAGCATCAGCGAACGCGGGTCCTCGGTTCGGTAGACCGCGTGGCCGAAGCCCATGATCCGGTCGCCCGCGGACACCTTCTCGCGGACCCAGGCGTCGATGCGATCCGGCGTACCGATCTCGTCGAGGCTCGCGAGGGCGCGGTCCGGGGCGCCGCCGTGGAGCGGGCCGGAGAAGGCGCCGATCGCGCCGGCGACGGCCGAGACGACGTCTGCGCCGGTGGAGGCGATCACGCGGGCGGTGAAGGTGGAGGCGTTGAAGCCGTGGTCCAGCGTCGAGACGAGGTAGTGCTCGATCGCGGTGGCGTGTACGGCGTTCGGCTCGGTGCCTGTCACGAGGTAGAGCCAGTTCGCGGCGGCGGAGAGGTCGGCGCGGGGCTGGAGCGGCTGCTGGCCTTCGCGGAGGCGGTAGAGGGCGGCGAGGATGGTCGGGGTGACCGCGCAGACCAGCATCGCGTCGGCCTTGCGGTGGGCCGGGTCGATGTCCCACAGCGGCTTGAGACCACGGACGGCCGCGAGGAGCGAGAGCGCGGTGCGGAGACCGGCGAGTGGGTTGAACTTGTCGCCGGCGGCCGCGATCGCGGGCAGGACCGCGCTGACCTCGTCGGGAAGGACGCGCAGCGGGGCGACCTCGGCGATGAACCGGTCGCGTTCGGCGTCGGTCGGGAGGTGGCCTTCGAACATCAGGTACCAGACGTCTTCGAGCGTCTTCGACTTGGCGAGATCGATCGCCGAGTACTGGCGGTAGTGGTAGAACCCCTCGTCCCCACGGACGTCGCCGAGGGTCGTCTCGGTGACGACGACGTTGCGCAGACCGGGCGGAACATTGATCACTGTTGACATATCTTCAGAGTTGACAGCCAATCAACTATTGTCAATATTGATCCAGTCAATGTGAATCCGTTGGGGAGCGTGGATGACCGCCGAAGGTGACGAGAATTACCTGACCACCGCCGAGGTCGCCCGCCGCCTCCAGGTCAAACCCGAAACCATCTACGCCTACGTCAGCCGAGGCCTCCTCACCAGCACCCGAGCCCGAGGCCGCCGAGGCAGCCTCTTCTCAGCCACCGAAGTAGAACGCCTGGCCAGCCGCTCGGTCGACCACTCCGGCGTAGTAGAACGCATCGAATCCCAACTAACCCTCCTCCAGAACGACGAGCTCTACTACCGGGGTCACCCCGCCAGCACCCTCTCCACCACCTGGACCGCCGAACAAGTAGCCCACCTCCTCTGGACCGGCACAGCCCCGAAGCCCTCCCCCACAGACGCGGCGCCCGCCGCCAGCACCCGGGGTGCTGCGTCCCCAGCCGCCTCTCCCGGGATGGCTGGGGAGACCTCCGCCCTCACCTCAGCCGCGAGCGCGGGCAGCCCGGATGCGTTCGTCGGGACGGCGGACGGGGTGGAGCTTGCTCGGGCCGCTATTGCCGTGGTGCCGGAGGGGGCTCGGTTGACGGATCGGGTGCGGGTGGCCGTGGCTGTACTGGGGGCAGCTGATCCGCTGCGGTTTGATCTGTCGGTGCCGGCGGTGACTGCTGCGGCCGGCAGGCTGATCGGGATCCTGGTGACAGCGTTGCCCGACCTAACCGAGCAGCCGCGGGATCACGGTGACGACGCGGCCCCCGACGCGACCCTCGGGGCACGGCTCTGGCCCAAGCTGTCGGACGAACCGGCTCGGCCGGAGGTGCTTGATGCGGCTCTGATCCTGCTGGCCGACCACGGGCTTGCTGTTTCGACTGTTGCAGCGAGGGTTGCTGCCAGCGCACGCGCGAACTTGTACGCCGTGATCTCCGCCGGCCTCGGCGCCCTCGACGGCCAGTACCACGGCGCCGCGCCGACCCTCGCCTACGAGTTCCTCCAGCGCGCACAGCAGGACCCCCTGAAAGCACTCTCGGACCAACTGCGATCAGGCGAACCCATCCCCGGCTTTGGCCACCGCATCTACCAGCACCGCGACCCACGCGCCGAAGTACTGATAGGTCTCCTCGGCGACCACCCGATCGTCAGCACGATCGCCGCCATCACCGAGCGCGCCCCGACCTTCCCGAACAGCGACCTCGCCATCGCCGCGATCATGCATGCGTACAACTTCCGCCCGGACACCGGCGACGCCCTGTTCGCGCTCGCCCGGATGATCGGCTGGACCGCCCACGCCCTGGAGGAGTACGCGGCCCCGGCCCTCCGCTTCCGCGCGATGGGCATCTACACCGGCCAGACCACCTGACTACTTCGCGCCGAGCTTGACCAACGTCGCCGCACCAGGAGCCAGCGAGACCTGAACCGGCCCGACCCGCTGCGACACGTACTTCCCCCTCGCCGGCTGGAACACCCCAACCGACCCAACCGTCTGCTCGTTCACCGCCACAACCGCCCGAGCCCGCGCGCTATGCGACCGGTTGGCAACCAACACCCACCGATCACCCAACGCGGCATCCCGCGACCGGAAGGTGCCCACGACAACCGAATCCCCGGAGACCGCCGACACCAGGTTCGTCGGCGTGAACCCAACCGCACCGTTGGGCAACGGAGTCTCGTTGGCATGCACCACGGACTCCGACACCAGCGGCTTCAGCTCACGCCCGACCTGATGCAACCAACCGGTGTTGATCTGCTTCGCGGCGTCGTACCGCGCCGTCCGCTTGCCGTCGACCGTGATCAGCGCCGGCCCGAATCCCTCACCGCGAGCGGCCTCCGGCGTCCAGTATGTGAAGTACTGGATGCCCTTCGCGCCGTACGCGAGGCTGACGTTGATCTGCCAGAGCAGCTCGGCCGCCGTCGGTTCGCGATGGTTGTTGTAGGCAAGCGTCTGGATGTAGACCCACGACGGGATGTCGCCGTACAACGCCGCGTCCCGGACGATCGCCCAGTTGTGGAAGTAGTTCTCGTCCTCCCGCCCCTCGGACAGCAGCGGGTACCGGTCGAAGGAGATCAGCGACGGCTTCACCACATCGACGAAGTTGCGATAGTACGTCGCGTCGTCGGACGGCAGCAGGTTGATGTACGGCAGCAACTGTGGCGCCAGCTCACGCGAGATCGTAAGCGCCTTCGCCAGCGTCGCGAACCAGCCCGCGCCCGGCTCGTCGTAGAAGTTGAAGCCGGCCAGCGACGAGTACGGGCCGTACGCGTCGCGGGCGCGGATGTAGAGCGCACTGGCCTCGGCCGGGGTCACGCTGAGGAAGTCGGTGGTGGTGTCGGAGATCGAGAACCAGCGGGACATGTTGCGGATCTGGATGTCGTCCGAGATCAGCATCTTCAGGCCGGCGTCGCGGGCGAGGCCGAGCTGGTACTGGAAGATGTTGCCGTCGCCGGCGTAGTTGCCGGAGATGACGAAGTCGAACCCGGCGTTCTTGATCTCCGCGAACCGCTGAGCGGTGCTCGCATACGGATGCGGCGGCCAGAACAACCCGATCGGAAAGTCAGGCCCACCCGTCAACGGCAACGCGTCCGGCGACGGTACGGCGGCAGCCGCGACACCACCCGCTGCAGCGGAGGCGCCTCCCGCCCCCGACGCCGCTCCTGCCGACGCCGCCCCTGCCGAACCGGCCCCGGCTGCAGAGCCGGCTCCGGCGGAGGTGGTCGAGGCGGCTGCGGTTGTGGCGGATGCGGCGCTTGCTGCGGCTGCGGTCAGGGCGGTGGCGCCGGCGCCGAGCAGTAGGCTGCGGCGGCTGGGGCCAAGGATCTGGTGCGGACTCTGCATGATTCTCCTTCGGAAGGCGGACGAACGGAGCTTGCGGCAGAAGACGTTTCAGGACCGTTGGCGGTGATCGGCGACCGCCTCGGCAGTGGCGTCGAAGGCCTGCTCGGCCAACGGATAGTCGCGTTGCGCGACGCCGAGATAGAGCGCATCCAGCACGATCAGCTGGGCGTGCCGGCCGGCCAGTCCCCCGGTCCGGAATGTGACGTCGCGCGCCGCGGTGACCAGCACGATGTCCGCCGCCCGCGCCAACGGCGAGCGCGGATAGTTGGTGATGGCAACAGTCGTCGCGCCCTGCCGCCCGGCCCGCACCACCGGTTCCAGCACCTCGATCGTCTCGCCACTGTGCGAGATCCCGATCGCGACATCACCCGACCCGAGCAACGCAGAGCTGGCGAGCGCGGTGTGTACGTCGCTCCACGTACTCGCGCCCCGCCCGATCCGATGCAACCGCAACCGCAGGTCCTCAGCGACAGCCGCCGACCCCGCCACGGCGTACAGGTCGATCCGCCGCGCGTCAGAGATCGCCCGCACCGCACGCCCGAGCGCGCCCACGTCGAGCGACGCGACAGTGTCCTCGAGCGCCCGCGTGTCGGCGCGAAGCAACGTCCGGAGTACGTCGTCGAGCGAGTCGTCTGGTCCGACCTCGGATCCGGTCCCGCGCTCCCAGCTGAGACTGGTCCGACCAGTCTCCGCCGCCAACGCGAGACGCAACTCGGCATACCCCGACAGCCCGAGCGCGAGGCAGAAGCGCGTGACACTCGGCAGCGACGTACCGCAGCGCGCCGCCAACTGGCCGATCGTCGAGCCCGCGACCGCCGCCGGATCCCGCAGTACCTCGGCGGCGATCCGGGCCTGCGCCGGGCTCAACGCCGGCAGCAAGCCGTGGATCCGCGCCTCGAGACTCGGCGGCGGCGACGCGACAGCACTCATGTGAAGAATTCTCAGAGCACTTCAGTACCAATTACAAGAATTCACACTGTCCGATTCCGGCCAGCTCAGCTCACCCCCATCCGCCGGATAGTGAACTGGTCAGACCAGCCGCCCGCGATCAGCACATCGATCCGCCCACTCAGTACGTACGTCCCGTACGGCGTGATCGCAGCCGTCGTCGGACCGGAGACCGGCCACGGCTCGACCGACCGCACCTGCGCGGTCCGGTAGTTGTCCCGGCTGCTCAGCACCGTCGCCTGCTCGACGCCGGCCGCACCGAGCTTGTTGGTGATCGCGATCAGCCGCCCATCCCGCTGGAGCGCTAGGCCGTCTCCCCCGACCAGTGCACTGGTCAGACCAGTCGTACTGAGTTCACCCCGCAGCGAGATCCGGAACAGCGTGCCCACGTCGTACCGGACCACCAGCAGGTAGCCGCCCGGGTGCCACACGATGCCGTTAGGCCCGATCGTGTCGCTCTGCAGCCGCGCATCGCGGACGAGAACCGAGGCCGTACCAGCAGGCGTGATCCGATAGATCGCGTCACCCGACGGATCGGTGACATAGGCGTTGCCCACGGCATCGATCGCCAGATCGTTCACACCGTGGCGACCGCCGGCCGGGTTCAGCCGCGGGGTGTTCAGATCGACCCTCCGCTCGAGCCGGCCGGTCCGCAGGTTGTAGATCGCGACCCCGGACTGCTTGTAGAGCGTCGCATCCGACGACCGCTCACCGTTCCCGATGTCGGCGTACGTGACGAGCACACGGTTGCGCACGGCATCGACATGCAGTCCGAACGTCGACACGCCCGGCGCGACACCGAACGGATGCGGTACGCCGTCCCGGCCGACCACCGAGATCCGCCCGGTGGCCAGCGACCCGATCAGGAACGCCTGCCGGGTCGGATCCCAGGCGATCCCCTCCGGATACCTGTCAGCCGTCCGGCCGTCGACCTGCACGGGAATCCCGTGCGAAGCAGCGGCCTGGACGGGTACTGCGGCCGGCGACGCCGACCCTGCGGCCAGCGCAAGGAGCGCCACGGCCAGCACACGAAACTTCATCAAGAACCCCTCCTCGAGATGAATACGAGCACAGAGACTAATCAGAGCTCTGATGATCGTCAATGCATATACCACCACCGCCGTTCGTAGGATGGTCCGCATGCGGATGTCCTTCGACGAACGGCTCGGCAGTCACCTCAAGCGGGTCGAGCAGGAGCTGCAGGCCGCGAAGTCAGCGGCGGTGAAGCCGGCCGGACTCACGGTTCCGCAGTACGCCGCTCTGTTCGTGCTGGACGAGCAGCCGGGCATCTCGGCGGCCGAGCTGGCCCGCCGCTGCGCCGTCACCCCGCAGACGATGACGACGATCCTGCGCAACCTGGAGGCCGGCGGCCTGATCGAACGCACGCCGCACCCGCTACACAAGCACGTGATCGAGACCCGCCCGACGCACGCCGGGCGCAAGGCTCTCGATCAGGCAGACAAACGGGCCACCGGCGTCGAACGCCGGCTCGCCGCAGCCTTCAGCGAGGAGGAGGCGGAGATCCTCCGCGCCCTCCTCGCCCGGGTGTCAGAAACCCTGACAACAGATCCGATACTGAAGGGCTAGAACAGGGCCGACATCAGCCGACGGCGGGCCTTGATCACCCGGTCGTCGTCCGCCCCAACGACCTCGAACAGCTCGAGCAGATGCAGCCGGACGGTGTTCCGCTCGTCGCCCGAGGTCGCCTGGACCGTGCTGATCAGCCGCGCGAAGGCGTCATCGACATGCCCGCCCATCAGGTCGACATCCGCGACCAGCATCTGCGCCTCGACATCGGCCGGGTTGTCCGCCGCACGCGTCCGTACGTCGGCCGGCACGTCCTGCGTCCGCTTCACCAGCTGTACCCGGGCCAGCCCGGACTTCGCCTCGGCGTCGGCCGGCGTCTCCTTGAGCAGCTCCTCGTACGCCGCGATCGCGCCGTCCAGGTCGCCCGCAGCGACAGCGTTCTCGGCCTTCTCGTACCGCGGGTTCGGCGGCGGCTCCTCGGCCGAGTCGGCGTCGGGATCAGCCGGACCGACGGGCTCGGCGCGGCCGGTGATCCCGTTCGCCACCGCCACAGTCAGCAGCTGGTCGAGGTACTGCCGCGCCTCCGGCTCGCCGAGGGCGCCCTGGAACAGCGGCACGACCTGCCCTCGCAGTACGGCGATCACCAGCGGAACCGTCTGTACACCGACCGCCTGGGCCAGCTGCGGGTTCGCGTCGATGTCGATCCGCGCGAGCAGGAACTTACCGGCGTACTCCGTGGACAGCCGCGCGAGCACCGGGCCCAGCGCGACCGATCCCTGCGAGCGCTGCGACCAGAACTCGACCACGACCGGTACCTGCAGGGACCGCTCGATGACATCGCTCTGGAAGGTCGGCTCGCTCACGTTCAGCACGTACGACCCCGCGGCGCCGCCACCGCCCTGACCACCGGGCGCGCCCGGCGCACCAGGAGCCGCACCGGCCGGCTTGCGCAGGCCCGACAGGTCGATCGCCCCGGGACGGGAGAAGTTGGACTGGCTCACCACTGTCCTCGCATTCCGTGCGCACTACGTACGTTCACAGGTCCATCCTCTACGACGATGCCGAACTCTGCTGCCCCCGGGTCGCCATCAACAGCCGAGCCAGCCCACTCCGGGTCCCGGCAACCGCCATCCGATCCCCCGCCCGAAGCTCCCGCTCAACCGCCGGCACCCGCTCGGCCACCGGCGCCCGCCCCGCAGACCGCGACTCCCGCTCGCCTGCCGGCCCACGCCCTGCCGCCCGCGACTCCCGCTCACCCGCGGGCCCACGCCCTCCCGCCCGCGACTCCCGCTCAGCTCCCGGCCCGCGCCCACCCGCCCGCGACTCCCGCTCGCCCGCCGGCACCCGACCGTTCTGACGCGCATCGCGGCCATTCTGACGCTCGGCGCCCGACGTCGGACTCCAGTCCCAGGGTTCGCCCAGGTCCTGCCTCGCCAGCACCCGCAGTCCGCCGGCCTCGTCCAACTCCCCCATCCGTTTCCCAACGGCGATCGACCCGGGCTCGACAGTCACCTCGGTCAGCAACAGCACCCGCCGACCAGCAGGCACAGTGACCTGACTCCGCCGGTTAGCCACCGCGGCAGCCACAGCCGGCGCGACCAGCATCGACACCGACCGGCTATGACCGAGACCAAGCCGCCGCTCAACCCGCTGCGCCAGGTCGTGGTCGAACATCCGCATCGTGATCCACGCATCCGGGTTCAGATCCCGCGCCATGATCGCGCACTCCAAATTCGTGATGTCCCCGTCGGTGATCGCCAGCACCGACTGACACCGCTGCACCCCGGCCGACCGCAGCGTCTCCTCATTGCTGCTGTCCCCGACCACCACCGGAATCTTCAACCGATGCGCAGTCTGGATCCCAGGAGCCTCGTCATCCTGATCCACCCCCACCACCGCAACCCCACGCTCAGTAAGAATCTCCAGCACTCGCGACCCGACCGTGCCGAGCCCACACACCACCACATGATTCCGCGGCCGCCCCCGCACCCCACCGATCAGCCGAGACAACCGGGCCCCGATCAGCGAGTCGACCACCACCGCCGTCAGCAGCGCCATCAACACGATCCCGGTCAGCTGCACCAGAACCGCGCTCACCTTCACCCACGGCTGCGCGTCGTTGAACTTGTCGTCGTCGATCCCCGCCGACGTCACCACCCCGGCCGCGAGGTACAGCGCCCGCCACCACTCGATCCCGCCGAAGAAGTGGATGACCCCCGTCCCGGCCACGATCAGGAACGCCATCACCGCCGCGATCTTCCGCACCCGGCTGTCGAGAATGTCCCGCAGCGCCATGAACCAGCCCGCCGGGCGGACATCGCGACTCCGCCAAACCGTCCGTACGCCGGTGCCCAGCACGATGTCGCCATCCGGATCCGAACTCGACAACGGCAACAACGTCGGCGTCGCAGACGAACTCGTATCCGCCAGCACAGTCAGATGCGGCTCCCGAATCAGATCGGCCTGCCCCGCCACCAGCCGACGCCCGCCAAGATCCAGCCAGGTCAGCTCGTCGTCCTCCAAGGCATCCGACACGAATGCCGGCGCAGCCAGCGACGGCCCGTTGATCACCACGCAGTCGCCGAGCAGCCGGTTCATGTGCTTACCCAGCCGCGGGTTGACCATCTGTACGACGATCCGCAGCTCCGGATCCATGTCCCGCGCGGTCAACGCCGTGTGCACGTTGTGAACGTCGTCGTTGTCCAGCAGCACCAGGGCGCGCGCCGTCGACGGCGCCCCGTCATCGGCAGCGTCGACCCCGGCGCGCCGCAGCAGCGATTCGCTGATCACGCGGGCGCCCATCGCGTTCGCGCCCAGCTCTTTGATCCGGTCGTAGTGACGCGAGTCCGGGTTGACGATCGCGGTGACCCGCTCGCCCGAACTCACCAGCTCGGTGGTGACCCGCAGCATCGTGCGATCCGAGCCGCAGACCACCACGCGGCGTCCGTCCGGCGGCCCGATCGCGCTGGTCGCCGCGGCAGTCAGGTCGGGCGGTGACGGCTCCTCAGAATCGGGCGGGCTCTCGGTACTCGCCCCACTGTTCCCGAAGAACGTGACAGATTTCCCCCATCGTGGCCTCCGCACGCACTGCCTCCAGCATGGGTTCGATCAGGTTGCCAGTGCCGCTGGCCGCCTCCACCAGAGCCGTTAGCGTACGCCGTACCAGGTCCTCGTCACGCCCTGCCTTGCGTTCCGCGAGCACCCGGCACTGCTCGATCTCGACCTCGTGCGAGACGCGGAGGATCTCCAGGTTGCCGGACACGGTGTCGGTCAGCGTGTTGACGCCGACGATCTTCTTCTCGCCCTTCTCGAGCTTCTGCTGGTACTCGAACGCGGCGTCGGCGATCTCGGCCATGAACCAGCCGTCCTCGATCCCGCGCAGGATGCCGCCGGTCATCGTCTCGTCCGGGCTCATCTCCTTGATCCGGGCGAAAATCTGCTCAGCCTCGGCCTCGATGGCATCGGTGAGCGCCTCGACGTACCAGGATCCGCCGAGCGGGTCGGCGACGTTCGTGACCCCGACCTCTTCCATCAGCACCGACTGCGTCCGCAGCGCGATCTCCGCGGACTCCGCGGTCGGCAGCGCGAGCGTCTCGTCGAGCGCGTTGGTGTGCAGCGAGTTCGTCCCGCCGAGCACCGCGGCCAGCGCCTCGACGGCCGTCCGTACGACGTTGTTCACCGGCTGCTGCGCGGTCAGGGACACGCCGGCCGTCTGGGTGTGGAACCGCAGCGACTGGGCCTTCTCCGTCTTCGCGCCGTACACATCGCGCAGCCAGCGGGCCCAGATCCGGCGGGCCGCACGGAACTTCGCGATCTCCTCGAAGAAGTCCAGGTGGCTGTCGAAGAAGAACGACAGGCCAGGCGCGAACACGTCGACGTCGAGCCCGCGGGACAGCCCGAGCTCGACGTACCCGAAGCCGTCGGCGAGCGTGTACGCGAGCTCCTGCGCAGCCGTCGAGCCGGCCTCACGGATGTGGTACCCCGAGACGCTGAGCGGCTTGTACGCCGGGATCGTGGTCGCGCAGTACTCCATCAGGTCGCCGATCAGGCGCAGATGCGGCTCCGGCGGGAACAGCCACTCCTTCTGCGCGATGTACTCCTTGAAGATGTCGGTCTGCAGCGTCCCGTTGAGCTTGGTGATGTCCGCGCCCTGCCGCTCGGCCGAGACGAGGTACATGCAGAACGCCGGTACGGCGGGGCCGGAGATCGTCATCGACGTCGTGACGTCCTGCAGCGGGATGTCCTTGAACAGCCGGTCCATGTCGGCGGCCGAGTCGATCGCGACGCCGCAGTGCCCGACCTCGCCGAGCGACTTCGGGTCGTCGGAGTCGCGGCCCATCAGCGTCGGCATGTCGAACGCGACCGACAGGCCGCCGCCACCGCCGTTCAGGATCATCCGGTACCGCTCGTTGGTCTGCTCGGCGTTGCCGAAGCCGGCGAACTGACGGATCGTCCAGGTCCGGCCGCGGTACCCGGTCGGGTACAGCCCGCGGGTGAACGGGAACTCCCCCGGCCAGCCGATCCGCTCCATCCGCGGGTCCTCGACCCCCTCGGGCGGCCCGTAGACAGGCTCGACCTCGGTGCCGGAGAGCGTGGTGAAGTCCGCCTCCCGCTTGCGCGCCGCGTCGTACCGCTGCTGCCACCGGCTCCGGCCGGCCGCAATCGAATCGGCATCCATCAGTCAGACCTCCTCGGGAACTGGTCCCAAAATACTAGGACGTCCAACTATTTCCAACCGCGGAGCGCCTGAGGAGGCCCGATCAGAAGTCGCCGGCGTTGTGGCGGAGGGGTTCCAGCACGGTCCAGAGCATCTTGAGTTGCTCGTCGGTGAGGCCGGAGACGGCGAAGTCGGCGGCGACCAGGTCCGCGGTGGCGCGTTCGACCAGGTCACGGCCCTCGGGGGTGATCTCGCACAGGATCGCGCGGCCGTCGTCGGGGTGCGGCGTACGCGTCACCAGGCCGGCCGCCTCCAGCCGGCGGACGATCGAGGTCACCGACGTTGGGTGCACCTGCAGGCGCTCGCCCATCTTGCCCAGCGGCAGCGAGCCTCGCCGCGAGAACGTGAGCAGCACCAGCGCCTCGAACCGCGCGAACGTCAGCCCGTGCTTGCGGAGGATGTCGTCCAGCTCGTTGATCACGATCTGCTGCGCGCGCATCAGCGACGTGACGGCGCGCATCTGCTCGACCGCGCCCCACCGCCGCCCCCACTGCCGCGACGCCTCGTCGATCGGATCGAACGGCAACGCCCTCTTCCTCGCCATGGGCCGAAGATTAGCCCGACACTAGGCAGACCATGTCGAAACTCAGAGATTCGGACTTCCCCGCCCTCGGGACCGAGACCCCCGCCGAACAGCTGATCAGTCTCCGGTTCCAGTGGTACAACCGGCAGGCCAACTGGGCCCGCATCGCCTACCGCGGCCTCGGGACCGTGCAACTCGTCGCCGCCCTGCTGATCGCGATCTCGGTCGCGTTCGACATACCGAAGTGGCTGGCGCCCGCGCTCGGTGGCGTGATCGCGCTGGCCGAAGGGATCCGGACGCTGTTCGGGTTCAAGGACTCCTATCCGACCTATCGCCGTACCGCGGAAGACCTGCGGAACGAGGCGTGGCTGTACGTCCAGCGCGCCGGGCAGTACGCGACCGCCGACGATGCCGGGAAGTTGCTGACCCAAAGGGTCGTCGAGATCAGCCACTCGGAGACTTCGGATTGGGAGGAGGCACTCAAGGCGCGGAGTGTATGAAACTGTCCGCGGGGTCTGGGAGGGTGCGGGCATGAGATTTCTCGAGCATGTGCGGGCCGAGAGTGCGCGGCTGGGTGAGGTGGCGCGGATGGGGCTCGACGCGGCCGTGCCCAGCTGTCCGGGGTGGACCGTGGACGATGTGGTTCGCCATGTGGCGATGGTCTATGTGCACAAGGTCGAGGTGCTGAAACTCGGCGCCCGCCCCGACCCGTGGCCGCCGGACTTCAGCGCCAACGAGACCCTCGCCTGGTACGACGAGGCGCGGGCGGCGCTCATCAGCGCGCTGGAGGCGGCCGGGACCGATACGGAGACGTGGACGTTCAACCCGCGCGACACGACCTCCACCTTCTGGTACCGACGGATGGCGCACGAGAGTCTCATCCACCGCATCGATGTCGAGCAGGCTCACGACGTCGTCACGCCGATCGACACCGACCTGGCGCTCGACGGCATCGACGAGGTGCTGTACCCGAATCTCGCCGGCCCGTGGTGGGAGGAGGGCGACACCGAGTACCCGATCGATGCCACGCTCCGGATCACCGCGGCCGGCCGGTCCTGGACGATCAACGCCGACGCGACGAGCATCGACGTACAGCAGGGCTCCGAGGGCGAGGCGGCGGCGGAGATCTTCGGTGATCCGGCGCCGATCTACCTGTGGCTGTGGGGGCGGGTCGGCGAGGACGCGATCCAGACCGTCGGCGACCCGAACGTCGTTCGTGCGTTCCGCGGCAGGATCTCGGAAGCCACGCAGTAGCGATGTCCTCTGCGGGTCCTGCTGTTCGTTCCTTTGACGAGAGACCACAGTGGTCTCAGCGAGAAGGAGGACTCAGATGGCGCAGTACCTTGCACTGACCTACACCGCGGACGTCGATTGGTGGGCGCCCGAGCAGGCCGAGGAGCTGGCCGAGTACCGGAAGTTCGGCGTCGAGTACGCCGAGCAGGTCAAGGCGAGCGCCGTGCTGCATCCGACCGCGACGGCGACCGTCGTCCGGGTCGAGGGCGCACGTGGCGGACCGGTGATCACCACCGACGGCCCGTACGCCGAGACCAAGGAAGCGCTGACCGGCTACTACCTGATCGAGGCCGACGACCTCGAGGCGGCGGTCAAGATCGCGGCCGAGATCCCGGCAGCGTGGGGCGGAGCGGTCGAGGTGCGGCCGGTCATCATCGCCAAATGAACCAGCGGTACGACGTAGTTGCCGACACGATCCGGATCGAGGGGACGCGGATCCTCGCCACCCTGATCCGGACCGTCGGAGACGTGCAGCTCGCCGAGGACGCCGTCCAGGAGGCAGCCCTGGCGGCGCTCGGCGCGTGGGAGGTGACCGGCGTACCGCCCGAGCCGCGGGCCTGGCTGACCGTGACCGCTCGGCGTAAGGCGATCGACATCATCCGCCGCGAAGGCGCCCGCGCCGGCAAGGAACGGGCCGGCGCCGACCTGATCGAGCTGTCCCGGGGTGAACCAGACTCGGACGAGGTCGTCCACGACGACCTCCTGCGGCTCATCTTCACCTGCTGCCACCCGTCGCTCTCACCGCCGACCCGAGTCGCTCTGGCCCTGCGCACGCTCTGTGGGCTCTCGTCCGCGCAGATCGCGGACGTACTGCTCACCACCGAGGTCGCGACCACCAAGCGGCTGGTCCGTGCCCGCCAGAAGATTGCCGCTGCTCGCATCCCGTACCGGGTCCCGCCTGAGGCCGAGCTGCCCGAACGGCTGCCGGCGGTCTGTGCGGTCATCCACAGCCTCTACACCGCGGGCCATGCTCCGTCCGAGGGCGAGGCGGCGTACGACGTCGACGTCTGCGCGGAGGGGATCCGCCTGGCCGAGCTCCTGTACACGCTGCTGCCCGGCCAACCCACGCCGACTGCGGTGTTGGCGCTCCTGCTCCTGACGGAAGCCCGGCGGCCGGCTCGTGTCGACGAGTCCGGCGAGGTGGTGACGCTGGACCTCCAGGACCGCTCCCGGTGGGACCAGAGCCTGATCACGCGCGGTGTCGGGCTCCTGAACGAGTCGCTGGAGCGCTCGGATCGTCAGGCCGACGCGTATCAGCTGCAGGCCGCAATCGCGGCCGAGCATGCGCGAGTCCCGAGCTATACGGCGACCGACTGGCGCGAGATCGTCCGCCTGTACGACCTGCTCGTCGAGATCTCCCCCAGCCCGGCAGCCGAGCTGGCCCGCGTGGTCGCGATCGCCGAAACCGGCGAGGTCGACGCCGCCCTCAACCTCCTGGACGCCATCCCACCCAGCTCACGCCGGCACGCAATCCGCGCCGAACTCCTCGCCCGCCACCACCGCTACGCCGAAGCCGTCCAAGAACTGGACGAAGCACTAGCCACCGCCCCGGCAACTCACCCCGAACGCGCCCACCGCGAACGCCGCCGAGCCCACTTCCAACAACTAGCCGCGCGTCCGGCTGGTTAATCCTCGTCGGTCCAGTTGCCGCGTTCGCTGTTGAAGATCGACTTGGTGGCGGACGGGGACGACGAGGGGCGGGCCTGCGGTGCGGTGGTCGTGATCACCGGCGCGGTGGCGGTGACCTCCTGCGCCGAGTCCATCCCGATCGGACCGGTGCCGTCGTCGTCGGAGTCCTCGTCGCCCTGCAGTACGTCGACGCTCGCCGACGCGCGCAGACCGGTGCGCTGGATGACTCGCTGGATGGTCAGGTCGCGGTCATCGGGCCGGCTGACCCATTTGATCTCGCGGAAACCCTGGTCCTGCGCGGCCGACTCGAAGACGAAGTGGCCGTAGCCCAGCATCCGGCCGATGATCGGCTTCTGCAGCGTGATGTCGAGGACCCGGGCGATCGGGGTGGTCGCGACGGTCTGGGAGAAGACGCCGCGGATCCGCATCACCCGCATGTTGGTGACCACGAAGCGGTCCCGATGGTGGGTGAGGAACTGCCAGAAGGCATGGGTCAGCAACACCAGCACGATCGCCAGCAGCACCGGCTGCCCGCCGATCGCGGTGGCGGCCATCGTCAGCAGCAGCGCGGCCGCCAGCGCAACCTCGAGCATCGGCACCGAATACACCACCCAGTGCTGCCGCACCTCGTCGATGACGACCTCGCCCTCGTCCGAGATCAGGTGGCGCCGGACCTTCGGGTCGAAGATCCGGAACACGCCTATGCCGGCCATCCACTCACTCCCCTGGCGCGCTGTTGTGTGACCCCGTACAGCCAAGTGTCCCGCACGATCGCTCGCAACGGGACACTCAGACGGCAGATCAGCTGAACAGCGCGGTCAGGAAGGTGATGACGCTCCCGAACGCGTCACCGACGGCCGAGAACGCGCCTCCCACCGCGTTGGCGGCGTTCGCCGGCTGAGTGAACAGATAGAAGCCGGCAAAGGCGATGAGCGACCAGATCAACAGCTTCTTCGGCATGTCGCCACTCCTTGTTCCTAACCACTCGGTCGACTGTGTTGGAATTTGTATCACGGACCGTCACCAATTGTCACTGACTGAACACAGCCCACCGCACAATGCTCACCAGCTACAAGGTCCATTCTGTAACGGATTCGGGGGCACGGCAGCCACCGGCGCGCCGCCCCGAGACGCGTATCGGCTGGCGGAGCGTAAATCCTGCGGCATTTGCCCGAATTCGGCACAACATCCGATGAACGGAAAGCAAAGACACAATGTGACACTGCGTGGTCGAGTGTTCCAACAGTGCGACCGAGGTCACAAAGCCGCAATCAACTCGTCCGCCGCAGAATACGGGTCGGTGCCGCCGTCCGCGACCTTGGCCGCCAGTACGTCGAGCCGCGCGTCCCCGTGCAGATGCGCGAACCGGGCCCGCAACGCCGTCGTCGCGATCGCCTCGATCTCGTCCCGGGCCCGGGACTGCCGGCGCTCGGTGAGTACGCCGTTCCCGCGCATCCAGACCAGCCGGTCCTCGATCGCCTGCACCACCTCGTCGACGCCTTCATTGCGGGAGGCAACCGTCTTCAGGATCGGCGGCGTCCAGGCGCCCTCGGACCGCTCGGCCAGCGCCAGCATCGCCCGGAGATCCCGGGTGACCGACTGGACGCCGTCGCGGTCCGCCTTGTTCACCACGTAGATGTCGCCGACCTCGAGGATCCCGGCCTTGGCCGCCTGGATCCCGTCGCCCATCCCCGGCGCCAGCAGGACCAGCGTCGTGTCCGCCATACCGGCGATCTCGACCTCGGACTGTCCTACTCCGACCGTTTCAACCAGCACAACGTCGAACCCGGCCGCATCCAGCACCCGGAGCGCCTGCGGCGTCGACCACGAGAGCCCACCGAGATGCCCACGAGAAGCCATCGACCGGATGAACACGCCACGATCGGTCGCGTGGTCCTGCATCCGCACCCGGTCCCCCAGCAGCGCACCGCCGGAGAACGGCGACGACGGGTCCACCGCGAGTACGCCGACGCGCTTGCCGGTCTCGCGGTACGCCGAAACCAGCGCCGACGTCGACGTGGACTTACCGACGCCGGGCGAGCCCGTGATGCCGACGATGTGGGCGTGGCCGGCATGCGGCGCCAGCGCGGCCATCACCTCGCGCAGCAGCGGGGACTCGTCCTCGACCAGCGAGATCAGCCGAGCAACCGCCCGCGAGTCCCCCTCGCGGGCACGCTCGACCAACTCACCGACCGGTGGCGTCCGCCGCGGCATCAGACCCCGTGCCCCTCGACGAGCGAGCGGCACGGCTCCGAGCCAGCGGGCGAGTGCGGGACCAGCATCAGCTCTTCGGTACCCGGACGATCAGCGCGTCGCCCTGACCGCCGCCACCGCACAGGGCCGCGGCGCCGACGCCACCGCCGCGCCGACCGAGCTCCAGCGCGAGATGCAGCACCAGGCGGGCGCCGGACATTCCGATCGGGTGGCCGAGCGCGATCGCGCCGCCGTTCACGTTGACCTTGTCGTCGCCGACGTTCAGCTCGCGCGCGGACGCGATCCCGACCGCCGCGAACGCCTCGTTGATCTCGATCAGGTCGAGGTCCGCGGGCTCGATGCCTTCCTTCTTGCAGGCCTTGGCGATCGCGTTGGCCGGCTGGCTTTGCAGCGTCGAGTCCGGCCCGGCGACCGAGCCGTGCGCGCCGATCTCGGCGATCCAGCTCAGCCCGAGCTCCTCGGCCTTCGCCTTGCTCATCACGACGACAGCGCAGCCGCCGTCGGAGATCTGCGAGGCCGAACCGGCCGTGATCGTGCCGTCCTTGCCGAACGCGGGCCGCAGCTTGGCCAGCACCTCGACCGACGTGTCGCCGCGGACACCTTCGTCGCTGTCCACCACGATCGGGTCGCCCTTGCGTTGCGGCACCTCGACCGGGATGACCTCGTCGGCGAACACGCCGTTCTTCCACGCCTCCGCGGCGCGTTGGTGCGAACGAGCGCTGAACTCGTCCTGCTCCTCGCGGCTCAGCTTCTCGTCGGCGTTGTTCTTCTGGTCGGTCAGCGCGCCCATGGCCTGATCGGTGAACGCGTCCCACAACCCGTCGTACGCCATCGAGTCGACCAGCGGCACATCGCCGTACTTGAAGCCCTCGCGGGACTTCGGCAGCAGGTGCGGTGCGTTCGTCATCGACTCCATGCCGCCGGCGACGACGACCTCGTACTCGCCGGCGCGGATCAGCTGGTCGGCGAGCGCGATCGCGTTCAGCCCGGACAGGCAGACCTTGTTGATCGTGATGGCCGGAACGTCCATCGGGATACCGCCCTTGACCGCGGCCTGGCGGGCGGTGATCTGACCGCCACCGGCCTGCAGCACCTGGCCCATGATCACGTACTCGACCTGGTCCGGCGCGACGCCGGCCTTGTCCAGCGCGCCCTTGATCGCGAAGCCGCCGAGCTCGGCGCCGGTGAAGCCCTTGAGTCCGCCCAGCAGCCGCCCGATCGGGGTCCGCGCGCCGGCGACGAGAACGGTGGTGTTCCGCGTGTCAGACATATCGTCACGATACCTGCGACGGCACTGGTACGCCGCTGCCCGGACGCGTCAGACGGGTCACACGGATCGTGTCGGCTGGGCCACTTTCGATGGCCTGCCGAACCGGGTTTACGCCACCCTGGCTGGATGGATCAGCTGTTCGACGCGATCGACCATGTCGGTATCGCGGTCGCCGATTTCGACGAGGCCGTCCGGTACTACGCGGACGTGTTCGGCATGACGGTGACCCACGAGGAGATCAACGAGGAGCAGGGCGTCCGCGAGGCGATGCTCTCGGTCGGCGACTCGGGTTCGTCGATCCAGTTGCTGGCGCCGCTGTCCGACGCGTCGCCGATCGCCAAGTTCCTCGACCAGCGCGGCCCGGGCATCCAGCAGCTCGCCTACCGGGTCAGCGATCTCGACGCGGTCTCCGAAGTACTGCGGGAGCGAGGCGCCCGACTCCTGTACGACGAACCGCGGCGCGGGACGTCCGGATCACGGGTCAACTTCATCCACCCGAAGTCCGCCGGCGGCGTCCTGGTCGAGCTCGTCGAACCGGCATGACAGTGCTTTGAAAGCTGAACGACTCCGATCAGGCAGCGGCAGCGGTGGGAGGGTGTGTCGGTACGGCGTTCTCGGGGACGCTCGGGGCCGGTAAGGCGATCTGCAACGGGAACTATCTGGTGCGGATGCAGACCAACGGGGACCTGGTGCTGCGGGTGATCTCGACGGGTGCGGCGTGCTGGGCGAGCGGGACCGCGGTCGCGCCCGGCGGTGACACGTCGGCGACCTTCCACGGTGGTCCGGTGGGGGCGCCGTTCGTCACCATCGGCAGCGTCTCCCAGGGCCAACTGAAGCAGATCGTCGGCGCGCACACCTATCTCCATCTGGGGACGAACGCCAACGTGAACACCAGGGGCGAGTTCTGGATCGGCTACAAGAAGATCGCCGCCTGCTAGCACCGGCCCGGGGCCCAGTGTTACGGGTCGCCGACAGGGTGTGACGGCACGCGCAATTAGCCTGCTCGGTTGCTCCGGGCGGACTACTCTGTTCAGGTGCTGAAGGACAGCGCCACCGACTCCTTGCACGGTGCGCCGGCCGGGTTCAAGCATGATGCCTTCGTCCATGGAACAGACGAGGAGTTCGTGCTGCGCGCGGTCGCGTTCGTTCGCGAAGGGCTGGCGGCGGGGGAAAAGGTCGTGGCCGCGCTACCACCGGAGCGGATCGCGGTACTGCGTGACGCCCTGGAACCGCAGTCGTCCGAGGTGACGTTCGTCGACATGACTGTTGCCGGGGGCAACCCTGCGCGGCTGATCCCGTTCTGGCGGGCGATCCTCGAGAAGGAGCCCGGCCGACGGGTGCGCGGTCTCAGCGAGGCCGCGTACCCGGGCCGGAGCGCCCCGGAGTACGACGAGGTCCTGCTGCACGAGGCGTTGAGCGAGATCGCTTTCGCCGCGGACCGTTCGTTCCGGCTGTGCTGCGGGTACGACGCGTCCGTGGGCATCGACCCGACCGCGACCCATTCGGGCCATTCCGGCACAGAAGCCCTTGCGGACAAGGCGTTCCGGACGGCGCTGAGCGACGTACCGGATCGTGCCGAGCGGTGGGAGTTCGGTCCGGACGAGCTCGGGCAGGTGCGGCAGTGGGTTGGCGGGCAGGCGTCCTCGCACGGGGTGTCGCGGGACCGGCTCGAGGACCTGGCGCTGGCGTTGCACGAGATCTGCACGAACAGCATCCGGTTCGGTGGGGGTCGCGGGGCGCTCGCCGTGTGGATCGCGGACGGTGCGCTGATCTGCGACGTGACCGACCGCGGCCGGATCGAAGACCTGATGGTCGGGCGCGTGCTGCCGCCGCTGGACGGGCTCGGCGGGCGGGGTGTCTGGCTGGCGAACCAGCTGTGCGACCTGGTCCAGTTACGGTCCGGCGACGACTTCACCCAGGTGCGGCTCTACACCAGACTCCGGTAAGACCACTGACAACGGTGGACTGCAAAAGTGACGGTCGTCTCAACCGTCGCTCGCTGTGTTACAGGGCACAGCCAGGCGTGCATACTCAGCGGTAAGTTCCGCTCACCAGGCCGCCGCTGCAGGAGGTTACTTTCGTGAAGCAGATCCTCGAAGCGATCTTGTCCGGTGACACCGCCGCCGTCGGCGAGCTCGACGTACCGGAGCACTACCGCGGCATCACCGTGCACGCCGACGAGGCGGGCATGTTCGAGGGTCTGGAGAGCAAGGAGAAGGATCCGCGGAAGAGTCTGCATCTGGACGACGTACCGACGCCGGAGCTCGGGCCGGGCGAGGCGCTGGTCGCGGTGATGGCGAGCGCGATCAACTACAACACCGTGTGGACGTCGATCTTCGAGCCGGTGTCGACGTTCTCGTTCTTGAAGCGGTACGGGAAGTTGTCGCCGCTGACGGCCCGCCACGACCTGCCGTACCACGTGGTCGGTTCCGACCTGGCCGGCGTCGTACTGCGAACCGGGCCGGGCGTGAACGCCTGGAAGCCTGGCGATGAGGTGGTCGCGCACTGTCTGTCGGTCGAGCTGGAATCGCCGGACGGGCACAACGACACGATGCTCGATTCCGAGCAGCGGATCTGGGGATTCGAGACGAACTTCGGCGGTCTCGCCGAGCTCGCGCTGGTGAAGTCGAACCAGCTGATGCCGAAGCCGGCCCACCTGACGTGGGAGGAGGCGGCGTCGCCGGGCTTGGTGAACAGCACGGCGTACCGGCAGTTGGTGTCGGCGAACGGCGCCAACATGAAGCAGGGCGACGTCGTACTGATCTGGGGCGCTTCCGGCGGGCTGGGATCTTATGCGACGCAGTTTGCGTTGAACGGCGGGGCGATCCCGGTCTGCGTGGTCTCTTCGCCGGAGAAGGCGGAGATCTGCCGCGCGATGGGTGCCTCGTTGATCATCGATCGGTCGGCGGAGGGGTACAAGTTCTGGTCGGACCCGGTGACGCAGGACCAGAAGGAGTGGAAGCGGTTCGGGGCGCGGATCCGGGAACTGACCGGCGGGGACGACCCGGACATCGTGTTCGAGCATCCGGGCCGGGAGACGTTCGGGGCGTCGGTGTACGTCGCTCGCCGCGGCGGGACGATCGTGACGTGTGCGTCGACGTCGGGATTCATGCACGAGTACGACAACCGGTACCTGTGGATGAACTTGAAGCGAATCATCGGCTCGCATTTCGCCAATTACCGCGAGGCCTGGGAGGCGAACCGGCTGATCGCCCGCGGGATGGTGCACCCGACGGTCAGCAAGGTCTATGCGCTCGAGGACACCGCGCAGGCGGCGTACGACGTGCATCGCAACCTGCACCAGGGCAAGGTCGGCGTCCTCACCCTCGCCCCCGAGGAGGGCCTCGGCGTCTCCGACCCGGCCCTGCGCTCGGAGCATCTGGACGCCATTAATCGCTTCCGCAACAGGTAGTTGTCCCCAGCACTCGATTGGCTGGTTTCGGGTGGGTTCTGACAGGCTTATGGTGGGGGATTCACGCTGAGCCGCCAGAAGGGAATCTCGGGAGATGCCTGACGAGTCGAGCCTGCCGTTCTTCGACCGCACGGCGACCGCGGCCGGGGGCTTCCCGGTCAGCCGTCGTGGGTACGACAAACAGGCGGTGGACGACTATGTCCGCGCGCTGGAGATGCAACTCGTCCAGGCGCGCAACCGCGCCGACGAGCTCCAGCACAGTGTCGCGCCGATGCAGCACCAGCTCGAGGAGACGCGACGCCAGCTCGAGGCCAGCGCCAACCCGTCGTACGCCGGACTCGGCGACCGGGCCGCGCAGATCCTCCGGCTCGCGCAGGACCAGGCGTCCGAGGCGCTCGAGGAGGCCAAGCGCGAGGCCGAGGAGCTGCGGGCGAACGCGGCCAAGGAGGCATCCGCGGCGCGGGCGACCGGTGACCGCGAGGCCGAGGACATCCGGACCGTCGCGCTCAACGAGGCCGACAGCATGCGGCGTACCGCTGAGGGTGACGCGGCGGAGGTCCGGCGTACGGCGGAGACCGAGGCGGCCGAGGTGCTGGCCGCGGCGCGGCGGAAGTCCGAGCAGCTGCAGCTGACGGCCGAGTCGCAGGCGAGCACGCTGAAGAACGGCGCACTGCACGAGGCGGAGAAGATCCGGACCGCGATCCAGCGGGAGTCGGCGGCGCTGCGGGCGCGGCTGGCGGACGAGCGCGAGCAGCAGGCCAAGGAGCTCGCGGACAAGCACCAGCAGATCGCGGCCGACACCGACAGCCTGACCACTCAGATGAAGGACGCCGCCGAGGCGTCCGAGCGCCGGGTGGCCGAGGCGACCGAGCAGGCCCGCAAGATCCGTTCCGAGGCCGAGGAGTCGGCCGAGCGCACGCTGTCCCGCGCCCGCCGGGAGGCCGAGCAGCTGCTCACCACCGCGCGGACCCGCGCCGAGGCCGAGCTGGCGAACGCGGCCGACGAGGCGGAGCGGTCCCGGACGGTCGTCGCCCGCGAGACCGAGCGGCTGGCCAAGCGCCGCGACGGCATCCTCACCCAGATCGCCGGGCTGAACGAGATCGCCAGCAACATCGCGCGGCAGGCAGCCGAGCTCGACTCCGAGACCGCGGCACCGGCGTACGTCAACCCTTTCGCCCGACCGAACACCGGCCCCACCACTGGTGGAGCCGGCACCGCTGACGCCCAATCCGGCAGCCCCTTCAGCTCCACCCCCGGCTCCGGAATCGGCAGCCCGTTCGCCACCACCGACCCGTCGGACGCCTCGTTCACCCCGGGTGCGGCAGGCGACAGCCCGTTCAACTCCGGCACCACGCCGTCGACCGATAACGGATTCGGTGGCGGGGCGACGTCCTCGCCGAGCACGTTCGGCACCGGGGCGGCAGGCTCAAGCGGCAACTCGCTCGACTCGGATGCGACGGACTCGGACGACAACCCGTTCAGCGCCGGACCTGCGTCCTCGTCGGCCAGCGCGTTCGGCGCCGGAACGGCGGGCTCGAGCGGCAGCACCCTCGACTCGGACGCATCTGACTCCGACGACAGCCCGTTCGGGGCCGGTACGGCGTCCTCGCCGGCCAGCTCGTTCGACGCCGGTTCAGCCGGCGCAGCAGGCTCAAGCGGGAGCTCGCTGGACTCGGACGCGACTTCGTCGACCGACGACGCGTTCAGCGCCAGTAGGGCGTCCTCGCCGAGCAGCTCATTCGACGCCGGTTCGGCCGGCGCGAGCTCGCTCGACTCGGACGCGGCCGACTCGGACGACAGCTCGTTCGGGGCCGGGGCGGCCGGCTCGGCGGCGCCTGGTTCGACCAGCGACGACAACCCGTTCCCGGGCGCGACGCCGGCTGCGAGCGGGTACGCGTCTTCGGGCGCCGCAGGCGATTCGGCGTACGACGATGGGGACGGACCGTTCACCGGAGCCAGCCCGTTCGTCGGGATCGGTGCCGGCGACGCGCGCGTCGACGAGACCCGGATCGACACCGCCCTGCGGGTGGACCCGAAGGACGCGTCCGACCTGGCCGACAAGACGAGCAAGACCGCCGGCGGCCCGGCCGACTCCCCCGTTGCACTGAACGGCTCCGCGGGTGCTGACGCCGACGACGCCGCAGACTCGGACGAGGACGACGAGCCGAAGGATTCGACGAAGGTGGACGAGTTCCGGCTCGATGACCTCGCCGACGAGGAGACTCGGGTCCAGACGCGGTCGGCCGCCTCGGCGAAGTCCTCCGGGGGCAAGTCGTCCGCGGACGACAAGACCGATGCGGCTACCTCGAGCGCACGATCCCCGAAGGACAAGATGTGACGCCAGCCGGCGACGACACCTCCACAGCGACCGACCCGGACCTCGCGGAAGCCACTCGCGCTGCGGAGACCGCCGCCGCCCAGGCCGAAGCAGCCGCCGACAAGGCCGACGACTCGGCCGAAGAGGCGGAAGCTGCTGCTGGACAAGCCGCCGGCGCGGCACAGGCCGCCGACTCGTCCGCGGACAAGGCCGATGAGTCCGCTGACAAAGCCGACGACTCTGCCGACAAGGCTGATGAATCTGCTGAAGAGGCGGAAGGCGCCGCGGATGCTGCCGCTGAGAAGGCTGCGGCAGCGGCCAAGGACGCGGACGCCGACGGGGACTTCGTCGACGAGATGCTGATCGAGGAACGCCACCCGTCCGTCGGGATGGGCGTTCCCGGTCCGCCGCTGCGGCGCGGCAACCCGTTCACGTTCGGGTTCTTCGCGGCGCTCGGCGTACTCGTCGCCTGGGGTCTGTGGAACGCAGCCGGCCAGGCCCGTTCGGTGCTCATCCTGCTGCTGGTCTCGATGTTCATCGCCGTCGGACTGAACCCGCTGGTCGAGTGGTTCATGCGCCGCGGCCTGAAGCGTGGCGTGTCCGTCGCCGTGGTGTTCCTGCTGATGATCCTCGCGGTCGCCGGCGTCGGGTTCGCGATCGTCCCGGTCGTCACGGATCAGATCGACAGCCTGATCAAGAACGCGCCGGGCTACCTCGACCTGCTGCAGAAGTCGAAGACGCTCAACCAGCTGGACGACAAGTACCACTTCATCCAGAAGGCCCAGGACTACATCCAGGACCCGGCGCTGGCGCAGCGCGCGTTCGGCGGCATCCTCGGCGTCGGCAAGGTGGTCGCGAACGCGCTGTTCAACACGTTCACGATCCTGGTGCTGACGCTGTACTTCCTCGCGTCGCTGCCGTCGGTCAAGCGAGCGGCGTACAGCCTGGTCCCGCGCACCCGCCGTACCCGCGTCTCGATCCTCGGCGACGAGGTCCTCGGCCGCGTCGGCGGGTACGTCAGCGGCCAGTTCCTGGTCGCGCTGTGCGCCGGCGTCTGCATGTTCATCTTCCTGGAGATCGCCGGCCTGCGTGACTACGCCGTCGCACTGGCGATCGTGGTGATGTTCTGCGACTTCATCCCGATGGTCGGCGGCCTGATCGGCGTCGTCGTGGTAGCCCTGATCGGCTTCACCACCGGCCTCTGGACCGGCATCGCCTGCCTGATCTACGGCATCATCTACCAGCAGGTCGAGAACTACATCGTCGCCCCCCGCATCATGCGCCGCGCCGTAGACATCCCCGGCGCCGTAACAGTCATCGCCGCCCTCCTCGGCGGCGCCCTCCTAGGCGTAGTAGGCGCCCTCCTGGCCATCCCCTCCGCCGCCGCCATCCTCCTGATAATCCGCGAGGTCTGGGTCCGCAAAGCCGACGCCTCCTAGAACAAGCCAGCCCATCGCGGTGCTACGCGCGGCTCGTTCCTCGCCGTGCTACGCGCCGCACCCACCCACCCCCGGGCTCATCGCCCGGACCATCCCTTCCGGCTACCGCCGGGACCTTCCGGCTATCGCCGGGACCTTCCGGCTGCCGCCGGAGTTGCGGGCTGCCGCCCGGACCCGTGCGCGCTACCGCGCGTCCGACCGCAGCGTGACGCCGCGGGCTGCGAATACCTGATCAGGTGCGGTGGCACATCCTCGCACCGTGGCGGGCACCTGACGTGGATACCTGAGGCGAGCGCGGCGTCCTGTCGCGACCTGCGACCTCGCGTGCGTGCACGTGTCGTGCCAGATCACGTGCCCCGTCGAGACATGGTTTACGAGTCCGCCGGCAAACGGCAGACGAGGCGGAGCGCCGGACGGGTCAACGCGCTCCGCCTCCCGCGTCACACGCTCTGCTTTTGCGAAGCCGAACGGCTGGCCGGGCGCTTGGCAGGGCGGGGGTGTGGCGCCTTTCGAACCGATGGCCCGCTCCCCTGCTGCACAGGTTCCTTGGACTGCCGGTTCTTCTTCGGCCCGCTCACCTCGACGAGTCGCACGGCTCGGCCGTCGGCGAGTTGGATGACGAGGTCGTGGGCGAACTCCTGTCGAGACTGACGGATCACTTTCGTTGAGTCGCCGTCGCTCTGCGCGGCTGCCTGTACCAGCTGCGAGACGCGTTGGTGCGAGATTCCGAGTACGTTGCTCACGTCTCTGACCGGAACACTCGCGTCCGTCAAGGACGACGCAACCTCGCGGGTGAGCTCGGCGATCATGGCTTCGAGGTCCTTGGCCCGGCGACGCAGTCCGTCCACGAGAGTCTTCGCTTCGAGCAGATCCTGACCATCGGCAGCGATGCCGGATACCTCGACGGCAACCCGGGAGAGCGGAACGTCGGTCGTAACGGCGATGTACTCACGAGCCATCTGCTCGACCTCGTCCAACCGACGCGCCTGCGTCAGACCGTCAAGCTCCGGCACCGCCACCATCCACCATCGGCCGTCACGCTCAACCGTCACCTCGTATGTCTTCACTGGCCTGTCCCCTCACATTCAGCGAGCGCCTTACCGACCTTCCGTACGACGCCCGGTGAGATCATCCGATGGCCGTCCGGCAAGGCGAACGTGTGCTGACCACAGGAGCACTCGTACAAGCTGTGCGACCCTTCCGTCCTGATCTGCCGCCAACCAGCATCCTTGAACGCCTTCACGACCTTCCGTGTCGGCTGCTCACTAACCATGCATTTTGGTCTAGGAAGCTAGACAGTTTCAAGGCAAATCGTATAGACAGAACTCAGTTGGTGACGTCGAGGATGAAGTGTTGGGCTGGGGTTAGGCGTTTGTAGGTTTCTACGCGGATGTAGGACTGCTGGTCCAGCTGCTGGGGGAGGTGGCGGAGGGCGAAGTAGGAGTGGAGGGCTCGGCGGGGGGATTGGGTTTGGTTTTGGGTGCCGCCGTGCCAGAGGTGGCTGTTGAAGATGACTACGGTGCCGGCTTTGCCGGTCAGTTGGATCTGGTCGGGGTGGGGGTCGCCGGGGTTGGGCATCTCGTCGCCGGGCAGGGTGCCGCGGCGGTGGGAACCGGGGACTACTCGGGTGGCGCCGTTCTCGGGGGTGAAGTCGTCGAGGAGCCAGATCGAGTTGCAGACCTCGTACTCACCGGGCTGGACAGGGTGCCCGGAGTCCGCATGCAGCCCTTGATGCCCCTCGCCGGGTAGAGCGGCGCGGCTGTTCAGGGACGAGAGTTTGAACTCGCCCAGCACGTGCTGCATCGCGGCCAGCACGCGGGGATGGCTGAAGCAGACCTCGAACTTCGCGTCCTTGTTGACCAGGTCGGCGAGCCGGTCCGTGCCCTTCTCCTGATGTACTTCGAGACCGGCCCGATCGCCCTCCGCCGCGGTGAGCTCCGCCAGCCGTTTGTTGAGCGCGGACACCTCCTCCAGCGTCAGGATCCCCTCCAGCGGGAGGAATCCGTCGCGGTCCAGCTTGTCCTTCTCGGCTTGGGTGAGTACGTCGTCGGTCACGCCGAGGTCGCGTAATGCGGTCGCCATATCCATCACAGCTCTCCTTCCCAAGATGCACGAATCGATGCCAGCATCAATCCGACGTACCCGAGAAACAATGCAGAAGGCGACAGGGCTTATGCACAAATCGCTACGGCTGCTCGGCGCCGGCGTACACACGGCAGCGCCCGGCAAGGACTACCCGCTGCACGCGCACACGTCGTGGGAGCTCGTGTACTACGTTCGCGGCCGCATCACCTGTCCCGTCGGCGAGGAGACGTACGCCGCGACGCCCGGCACCGTACTGCTGACTCCGCCGAGCACCTGGCACGCCGAACAGAGCCGCACCGGGTACGCCAACCGCTTCCTCCAGGTCGACGCGGCAACGACCCACCCCTGGCCCCGACTCTGCTACGACGACGCCGACCACACGCTCGGCCGGGTCTTCGACGCCCTCGTACGCGAGAACAACGACGACCTCCGCGCGCTCCTGCTCTCCGAGCTCGACCTCCGCCTGAGGCGCGCAGCCGCAGCCCCGCCCACAACCCCGGCTGAGCAACTAGTCATCGAAGCAGAACGCATCTTCGAGGAACGCTTCGCCAGCGGCCTCCGAATCGCCACCGTCGCCGCCGACCTGGGCATCTCTCAGTCCGGCCTGCGCGCCGCCTTCACCCGCCTCCGCGGTACGAGCCCGCAAGCCGCACTCCAAGCGGTACGCCTACGCCACGCGCTCTCGCACATCCGGAACTCGACGCTCCCGCTGCAAGCGATCGCGGACCTCACCGGCTACCACTCCGTCAGCCACCTGACCCGCCACATCAAGGCAGCCACCGGCTCACCGCCCGGGGCTCTCCGCAGTACCGAGTTCGCCCTTGAGCAGTGAACCGATCCACGCATCGACCCGCCGCCCGCGATGCACCAGTCGCTTGCGCAGCTGTCCCTCCATCACGAAGCCGGCCTTCTCCGCAACGCGACGCGACGCGTGATTCCCGATCTCCGCACGCCACTCGATGAGCTCCAGGCCCTGCGTCTCGAAGGCCCACCGACAGACGGCCCGCACCGCTGCCGGCGCGACGCCCCGGCCACGTGCGGCCGGGGCAGTCCAGTAGCCGACCTCCGCAGTACCGTCTCCGCGCAGGCCGAGCCCGACACGCGCGAGCCGCTCACCGGCCTCCTCGACGACGAACTCGACCCGCTGCGGATTCCCGATGGCGAGGTGCTCGACGAAGTACTCCGCGTGCTCCGTCAGGTACGGCGATGGCACGCCGACGTACTGCTGCAGCAGCGGATCCTGCGACACGTCGTACACCCACGAGACATCCGCCATCGTGAACGGCCGCAGCAGCAGCCGGCCCGCGCTGATCACGAGAAGGCGGCGGCGACCGTTGTGAGCTCGATGCCGCGTTCCTCGATTGCCTTGCGGATCTCGGGATCGGTGACGAGTTCCTGGTCGGACAGCCGGTACTCCTCGGCCCAGCGATACGTGTAGGACCCAGGCTTGTGCAGCGCGCCGAGCTCAGGCTCCGCCGCCGCGCAGTGCGTCACGAGCAGATGCACTCCCGGCGTGAGCTTGTCGAGGTACTCGAGCAGCCACGCCCGCTTCACGTCCGCGTCCCGATCGCTCAACGTCTCGATCGACGCGAACCGCTGCGACTCCACCGCCCCATAGATGAACGGCTTGCCCGCCGCGCGAGACACCTCGTCGTACGCCGCGGGCGTCGCCGACTGACCCATGTGTACGTCGAGGTACTCGATCGCCAGCCCCTCCGCCGCGAACTTCGCGACCTGAGCGTTCAACTCGGCCACCGAGTCCTCATAAGTCACCGACGCCTGCGCCTCAGCCACCGACCGCAGGAAGGTCCCGTCCTCCCCCACCAACGACGTCCCGGACGTCAACGGCCGCCACCGCAAGAAGTCCCACTCACACGTCAACGTCTGATGCACGCCCAGCGGAATCCCGAACTCCCGAGCCAATGCCGCCGCCTCGGTAAACCAAGGACATGCCGCCATCGTCGACACCTGCGTGACGATCCCGTCCCGAAACGCCTCCACCGTCCCGACGTTCACGGCATGCAACATCCCGAAATCATCCGCCTGCACAACCAACCGAACCTCAGCCACGCCCACTCCATCCATAGCCGACAGAACCGCCTACGACCGTACTTCCTGCACGCCGTCGACCGCACCGCGAGATCTACGGACCGGCGAGTTTGGTGACCTCCGGGGTCTGATTGGTGTGGAAGGCGCAGGCTCGGGGGTAGGAGGCGAGGCAGCCTCGGGTGGTCATCAGGGCGGTGTAGTAGTCGATGTAGCGGAAGCCGTAGGTTTCGCCGCGGGCGAAGGCCTGGTGGCGGATGGCGGAGACCCAGCGGTAGAAGGCCTCGTCGGGGATGGGGACGTAGAGGGACGGCGTGAAGCCCTCCATGTCCTCCCAGTTCTCGGCGTGCAGGAAGCTGCGTACGCCGTGTCGCGGGAGGGCGGCGAGCTTGGCGACCAGGTCGGGGTACGGCGTCGCGAAGTCGTCGGTCGGATCGATCGGTAGCCCGGCCAGGAAGCGGGCGCGTTCCGACAGGGCGGCGGCGTTCTCGTGGTCGCTGTGGATGGAGTGTGTCCAGTGGGCGATGATCGTGTCGGGCTGCTTCTCGCGGATGATCCGGGCCAGCTCCAGCGCTACGTCGTCGGTCGCGCCAAGGAACCCGTCGCTCTGGTCGAACACCACGAAATCCGCGCCGATCGCGTCCGCGAACGCCGTACCCTCGGCGATCTTCTGCTTCTTGTACTCCGTCGGCGTCAGCCGCGGGTGACCGCGTTCGCCCGGCGTCAGCGCGACGATCGTGGCCGACGCGCCTTCCATGATCAGCTTGGCCAGCGTCGGCCCCGCGGTCAGGTCCATGTCGCCGATGTGCGCCCCGATGGCGAGCACCGTTCTGTTCACAAGGGTCACAACCGTCTCCTCATTTCAGGCCACTGAGTACGACGCCGCGCACGTAGTACTTCTGGAACAGCAGGAACACGACCAGCACCGGCAGTGTGCTGATCACCAGTCCGGCCATCACGATCGGCATCGTGCGGTCCGGGTCGAGGAAGCTCTGCAACAACTGGATGCCGACCGGCAACGTCTGCAGGTCGGGGTCCGAGGACGAGATCAGCAGCGTCCAGATGTACTCGTTCCAGGTGCCGATGAACGTGATCAGCCCGAGCGTGATCGCCACCGGCTTGGTCTGCGGCAGCACGATCAGCCGCCAGGTCTGCCACTGGTTCGCCCCGTCGATCTTGGCCGCCTCGAGCATCTCGTCCGGCAGCGACACCATGAACTGCCGCATCAGGAAGATGCCGAAACCGCTCACTGCGAACGGCAGGATCAGCGCGATCAGACTCGTCGTCAGCCCGCCGTCCCCGCCGCGCCCGAGGATGTCGTTGCCGCCGGCAAGCGGCCAGTTCAGCATGATCAGGAACGTCGGGATCAGCAGCAGGAACGGCGGCAGCATCATCGTCGCGAGGATGAACCGGAAGATCACCGCCCGGCCGCGGAACCGCAGCTTCGCGAGCGCGTAGCCGGCCATCGACGACGTCACCAGCACAGACACCGTCACGCTCACGGTGACGATGACGCTGTTGCGGAACAGCCGGAGCAGCTCCAGCTGCGAGAACGCCTCGCGATAGTTGTCCAGGTTGAACGACTCAGGGAGGAGCTTGTACGGAATCACGCCGTACTCCCCTGGACCCTTGAACGAGCTCATCACCATGTCGAGGAACGGCATCACCATCGCCACCCCGCCGAGGATCACCACCAGGTACGCGAACCATGGGAACTTGCCGCGCCGCTTCACGAGGTCTCCTCTCCGCGCCGCCGGGCGATCCACAGCTGCAGCAAGGTGATCGCCAGGATGATCACGAACAGCACCATCGCCATCGCGCTGGCCGTCCCCCAGGCGCCGAACTTGAACGCCCGCTGGTACATCTCGAACGCCGCCACGTTGGTCGCGTTCACCGGCCCGCCGTCACCGGTCATCACGATGATCAGCGCGAACGACTGGAGCCCGCCGATGAACTGCGTGATCAGCACGAACAGCAACGCCGGCCGCAGCAACGGCAACGTGATCGACCAGAACATGTGCCACGAGTTCGCCCCGTCCACCTCGGCGGCCTCGTAGTACATCTCCGGGATCGCCTTCAGGCCGGCGGTCAGGATCAGTACGGCGCCGCCGATCGACGCCCAGGCGTGGACGACGGTGACCGACGGCAGCGCGTACGACGAATCGGACAGGAACCCGACGCTGTTCACCCCGAGCTTGTTCAGTACTGCGTTGATCAGGCCGGCCGGCTGGTACATCATCTTCCACACGTTGCCGATCGCAACCACCGTGGCAACGACCGGCAAGAAGTAGAGCACCCGCCAGAACCCCTGGAACGACAACCGGTCGATGCAGTAGGCAACCAGCACCGAGCCGAACGTTGCCAGGAACACCGATCCGAACGCGAACAGCAACGTGTTGACCAGGATCGGCTTGACGAACGTCCCGTCGAAGCTCAGCACGTCGCCGAAGTTCGAGAACCCGGCCCACTTCAACGTACTGAGGTCGAACCCGCCCCAGTCCGAGAACGCCAGCACGATCGCGAAGATGAACGGCAGGATCAGGAACACGCAGAAGAACAGCAACGCCGGCGACAGGAACAGGTACGCCGCGAGCCCCTCGCGATGCAGCCTGCCGACCCGCCGGGCCGGCGTGGCAGCCATGCCGTCAGCGCCGACCCGACCGACCGCGGTGGTCATTGCGGCTTGACGGCCTTCGCCGCCTGCGCCAGCGCATCGTCCGGATTCTTGCCATCAGCAAGCACCGTCATGATCGCGTTGTGCAGCGCGGTCTTCGCCTCGTAGGCACCCGGCTGGTTCGGCTCCGCCATCGCGTACGTCGCCGCGTCGTAGATCGGCGCCAGGTTCGGGTCGGACAACGACTTCTTGTACTCCGCCTGGTCCGCCGTCCGCGGCGGGATCAGGCCCTGGTCGGCGAGCCACTTGCCGGTCTCGGTCACGCTGCCGCCCTGCGCCTTGTGCTCGTTCATCCAGGTCAGGAACTTCCACGCCTCGTCCGCGTGCTTGCTGCGCTGGTTCACGCCCATGAAGAACCCGTACGCCAGCGAGCCCTTGCTACCCGGCGTCGGTCCGGGGATCGCGGTCACGCCGACGTCCGAGCCGTACTTGTCCTTCATCTGGGTCTTGAGGCTGCCGATCCACCAGCCGGCCTGGATCGCCATCGCGACGCCGCCGCTGCGGAACTGCTTGGTCGGCGAGATCGAGGTGTTCGACGCCTTCGCGGCGGCCAGATCACCCTCGAACTTCAGCGCCGCCTTGCCCTGGTCGTTGTCGAACTGCGGCGTGCCGTCGGGGCCGAGGAACTTGCCGCCGGCCGAGTCGAGCAGCGACAGGAACGGGTGCACGGACTTGTTGTCGCCGTCCTGGATCAGGCTCAGGCCCTCGACCTGGATGTTGCCCTTGGCATCACGCTTGACCGTCTTCTTCGCGGCGTCGGCGAGCTCGGCCCAGGTGGTTGGCGGCTTGGTGATGCCGGCCGCGGCGAGGATCTTCTTGTTGTAGAAGAGCACGTACGTGTTCAGCTCGGTCGGGTAGCCGAGGAGCGTGTCGCCGGTGGTGACCGCGCCGAGCGCGGCCGGGCTGTACTCCGCCTTGATCTTGGTGGCGATGTCGTCCGGCACCTTCGCCACGACGTTCGCCTTCATCAGCTGGCCGCCCCACAGGCCGTACGCGCTGACGATGTCCGCGCCGCGACCGCCGGTCTGGCGGACCGTCATCGTGGTGAGCAGGTCGTCGAACTTGACCACCTGCGCCTTCACCTGGATCTTCGGGTTGTCCTTGTTCCATTCGGCGATCATCTTGTCCAGCCCGTCCTTCGACGGGCCGTCGCTGTAGTGGCTCAGCAACGTCAGCTCGACCTTGTCGCCGCTGCCGGAGTCGCTTCCACCTCCGCAGGCGGCGCTCGTAGCCAGGAGCCCCAGGACAACGGCAAGCCGCAAACCTCTGGCAATGCGCATGTCACTCCTCAAAGTCAGCCGGGCGCAGGGGCGCCCGGAGAATGGTGAACGTGCGGGTGATGTCGAACCCCGTCTTCAGGTACAGCTGCCCGGCCGCGGACTTCTCCCCGGTCCACAGGAACCAGGCAGAGTGGGCGCCGGCGGCAACCATCCGCTCGAGTGTCAGGTGCAGCAGCACCTTCCCGAGCCCGGTGCCGCGCGAGCTCGGCAGTACGCCGAACGGTCCGAAGCGGTCGATCACTCCTTCATAGGTGCCGTGCATCGCCCAGCCGAGGATCGCCCGGCCCGGGTCACGCGCCACCACAATGCGCTCCAATGGCAGACCGGACACGACGCCCTCGCGGATCGCGCGCGCCCAGTCCGGGTTGAACTCCGCGCCGGCGATCGTGATCAGCGCGGTCAGCTCGTCATCGGTTGGTATACCAAAGCTGTAGCCCTCGGCCGTCAGGGCGTCGATCCGCTTCCGGACCTCGTCCGGAATGGCATACCCGACCAGACCGCGGTCCATCGCGACCGCGTCGTACTGCCGCTCGAAGCTCAGCTCGGCCAGCAACCGGGCCGCGGACGGATAGCGAGCGCTGTCGAGGCCGGGGAGGAAGTAGCTCGGCGTGTACGACGAGAAGAACACCTCGGACCTGCCGTGCGACCGCAGCCAATCCATTGCCGCCGACAACAACGCGCGGCCGACACCGCGCCCGCGGTACTCCGGATGCACGAAGAAGAACGGGATCCAGCCGGCCGTGGGTTCGAGGTCGTCGGCGTCGACCGCGATCAGCCGCCGGACCGCGTAGGCAGCGCCGACAATCTGATCATCCATCACGGCCACCTGCAGACCGGCCGCGTCGAAGTTGCGATCGAGCAGGAACAGGTCGCGGAATCGCTGATAGGAGATCGGGTCGGCCGGCGCCGCGGCGGTCCAGGTGTCGGCGAGAGCCGGTCCGTCGCCGACCTGGAACGAGCGGATCTTCACATCCGACGACGTCATCGGGCAGTCCCTTCGTAGAGCAGCACGCCAGGTCGTACCCATCCGGAAGGCGTCGTTGCCGCGGGCAAGAGATCGACCGGGTCGTCGCCGGCCTCGAGCGCCTTGCGCAGCGAGTCCGAGCCCCACAGCCGATCGAGCGACGGCAGCATCCCGAAGTCGTCCGGGTACAGCTCGTTCAGCACCCGGAGCATCACCAGCGCGGTCCGCACCGGCTCGAACGCATCCCGATCGACGACATGAAGCTGTACGCCGGACACCGCCTGGCCGGCGTACTTGCTGAACACCGGCTCGAACCAGGTCCGCCGGAAGATCACGCCCGGCAACTCACACGCAGCCAGCGCCGGCACCAGCCGATCGTCGACGTACGGCGCCCCGATCGTCTCGAACGGCCGCGTCGTACCGCGGCCCTCGCTGAGGTTCGTGCCTTCGAACAAGCCGGTCCCGGGGTATACCAAAGCTGTCTCCGGCGTCGGCATGTTCGGCGACGGCGGCACCCATGGCATACCGGTCCCCCACGACCCGGGCGTCCAGCCGTCGACCGGGATGACCGTTGCCTCACCCAACTGTCGCGCGAGCTCGCCAACAGTCAGCCCATGTCGCAACGGAATCGGCGCCCGGCCGACGAAGCTCTCGAACCCCGGCTGTAGCACCGGTCCCTCGACCCGCACGCCCCCGAGCGGGTTCGGCCGGTCGAGGACGACAAATGGCATACCAAGCCGAGCGGCTGCCTGCTGGCAGTCGTACATCGTCCAGACGTACGTGTAGAACCGCGTCCCGATGTCCTGGATGTCGAAGAGCAGCACGTCGACACCGGAGAACAGGTCGTCGAGCTCCCGCCCGTGCCGCAGATAAGTGTCGAAGACCGAGAGGCCGGTGTCGGGATCGACGCCTTCACCTTCACTCGCACCAGCTTGCGCCGTACCGCGGAGGCCGTGCTCGGGACCGAACAACGCCGTCAACGGCATGCCGGCCGCACGCAACGCGACCGAGGTCGGCGTGAGGTCCGGCAGTACGCCGGTGAAGTTCGTGATCAGTCCCAGGCGCCCGTCGGGCACCAGCCCCCGGTCCTCGGCCAGACGCTGCGCGCCGGTCCGGACCACCATCGCCGCCACCACCAAACCCCAGATCATGGATCCTGCAGGAACTGGGTTGAAAACTTACCGATGATGTCAGGCGGAGGTCAATGGATTACGGACAAACGTTTACCAACGTCAGTCGAGGAACGGCGTGAGGGCTGCCAGGAAGTCGTCGAGCCGCTCGGCGTGCACCCAGTGCCCGGCCTCGGGGACCTCGGCGTACTGCACCTGCGGGAAGTAGGCGGCGATCGTCTCGCGGTGGTCCTGCTGCACGTAGTCGGACTTCCCGCCGAAGATGAACAGCGTCGGCCCGTCGTACACCAGTCCGGCCGCCTCCGCGGGCCAGCCCGAGATCGCCGGCAGACCAGCCTCGATCACCGGAAGGTTCGGCCGCCACCGCGCACCGTCAGCATCGAGGATGAGGTTCTGCAGCAGGAAGGCGCGCGTCCCCGGCGTCGGTACGGCGGACACCAACTGCGCGTCCACCTCGGCCCGACGACTCACCGACGACAGATCGGCGTTCCGCATCGCCTGCGCATACTCGACGAAGGCCGGCGGATACACGACCGGAGCTGCATCAACCACAACGAGACGCGAGACCACCTCCGGATACTGCAGAGCGGTCAGCATCGCGGTCTTGCCACCCATCGAGTGACCGACCAGCGCGACCGGTCCGACCCCGAGCGACTCGATCGTCTCGCGGACGTCGGCGGCCATCTCCGGGTAGCTCATCGTGTCGACGTGCGGCGAGGTCCCGTGGTTGCGCAGGTCGAACGCGAACACCCGGTGCTTGTCGGCGAGCCGGCGCGCGGCCGTCATCCAGTTCCGACCCGAGCCGAACAGCCCGTGCATCACGACGACCGGCGTACCGGCGTCGCCGTACGACGTGACCGGAAGCTTCATACAGACAGACACCTTTCAACGGCTCCGTTGCCAGCACGCGGTATGCCAATGGCGCCGCTCGTCGAGAGACTGGGCGCCGCCGATCGCACCGAGCAGGCTGGGGTTCTCCGGCCACACGACGACATGCGGGGTGGCCGGCAGGATCTGCTGGTCGCAGCCCGGGCAGCGGTACGACTTGGCGGAGGCGGACCCGGACACGCGCCGTACGTTCCACTCGCCGTCGGCCTTGGCCTCACGACTCTGGGTACCACCGAGGAGCGGCCGGTCACTGACCGGCCGCTGCCACTTGGAAGGCCTTCTGCGCGACATAACCCCTCAAGGCTAGTCGTATGACCTAGCTCACCCTTACGACGAGGCCCGCGCCACCGCGTACGCCGCACACCCGATCAGCTCCATCGAGACCTGCAGCCGCTCGAGACTCACGTTCTTCGCGATCGTGTCCTCCGGCGAGTGGTACGGCGGTTCGAGGTACGACGGCGCGAGCTCGCCCCGCCAGGAGAAGTTGGCCGCGGCGATCCCGACCTCCTGGAACGACTGGTGGTCGGACGCGCCACGTTCGACTGGTCCGACCAGCTGCGCGTCGTACCCGAGCCGCTGACCGGCTGCCCGCACCGCATCGGTCGCGGTGTTCGCGAGCCCGGTGAACGACAGCAGCCAGTACGTGACGGCCGGATCCCAACTCGTCGCGACCATGTCGTTCTGGAAGACGGCCCTATACCGGTCTCGCTGATCTTGGGCGAGCTGCGCGACGTGGTACCGCGAGCCGATCAGCCCCTGCTCCTCCGAGCCCCACAAAGCGAACCGCAATGTGGCATCAGTAGGAATCCGCGCGAAGACCCGCGCCAGCTCCATCGTGAGCACGGTGCCCGACCCGTCGTCGTTCGCGCCGGGCGCTCCGATCACCGAGTCGTAGTGACCGCTCACCATCACGATCGGCCCGCCGGACTTCCCGCGGCGCTCGCCGATCACGTTGTTCGATATCAGGCCACGGTGTGCAGCCGTACTGATCCGCAAAGGCAAGGCGGTGACGACTGCAAGCGCCTCGCGGATCAACCGCTTCTGCACCTGAGCGACACCGATGACCGGGATCGGTGCACTGGTCAGACCACTCGGCGAGAACGCCGACGCCCGGCGCGGATACACCTGATCAGCAGGCAGCAGAATCACCCCGACCGCACCTCGCGCGGCCGCATCCGCGACAAACGCGGGCCGAGCCGCCGCGGTGTCATCGGCGATCACGATCGAGCCCGCGACATCAGCCGGCCAGACCGGCGCAGTAGCAGGACCGACGTCGCGCACCGGTCCTTCGACGGTGACGTCCAGCTTGCCGCCGGGAGCAGCGCCGGCCTGCCAGCACAGGTCGTCCGGCAACATGCCGCGGACATCGGTGATCTGGGCAAGGAACTTGTCCGCCACCGGGAACGGTTCAAGCTTGGTGCGGTAGCCGAACTTGTCGAGTTGTCCCGCGATGTAGTCGGCCGCGCGCTTCTCGCTCGCAGTACCGCCGATGCGCGGACCGATGCGCTCCGACAACACCTGTAGGTGCTGCAGCGCACGCTCGGAGGACAGGCCCGACACGATCTGCCGGTCGTACTTGTCCAGCTTCGGCCGGGTCACCGCCCCCGGCCGAAGATCGTCAGCACCCCACGCGGGCGCAACAGGAACGGCAGTGGCGGCGGCAACGCCGGCGATCAGCAATCCACGGCGACTCAGACCGGATCTGTCGGTCATGAAGGTCTCCTCACGAAGGTGGGCGGCCCCGAGAAGCCAGACCGTAGCCCACCTGCGACTGAGTCGCCTAGAGGTTCCTAGCGATTGCTAAGCATTGGCACGAAGTTCCTCGCCGACCTCGTGCATATGGCGCAACCCCATTCGGTACGAATCGATCAAACCCGTTGAAATATAGGGCATTCCGACGCGTTCGCAGTACGCCCGCACGATCGGCTGGGCGAACCGGAGGTTGGCCCGCGGCATGCTCGGGAAGAGGTGGTGCTCGATCTGGTAGTTGAGTCCGCCCATCATCCAGTCGGTGACCAGACTGCCGTTGACGTTGCGGGACGTCAGCACCTGCTTCTCGAGGTGGCACCAGTTGCTGTCGTCGTCGGGCATCTCCATGCCCTTGTGGTTCGGCGCGAACACGCTGCCGAGGTGCAGCCCGAACACCATGTGGTGCACCAGCGCGAACACCAGCGCCTGCGCCGGCGACATGATCAGGAACAGCGCGGTCAGGTACAGCACCACATGCGCGGCCATCAGCCCCAGCTCGAGCCGATGCGTACGGCGACGCGCCAGCAGGAAGCGGATGCTCGACACCTTGAGGTTGAAGCCCTCCAGCGTGAGCAGCGGGAAGAAGACGCGAGCCTGGTTGCGGGTCAGCCAGCCCTCCAGCCCCTTGCGGCCCTCGGCCTGCTGGAGCGTCCAGACGAACACGCCCTCGCCGACGTCCGGGTCCTTGTCGGTGTGGTTCGGGTTGGCGTGGTGGCGGTTGTGCTTGTCGTTCCACCACGCGTAGCTCATCCCGAGTACAACGTTGCCGTGCAGCATCCCGATCCAGTCGTGCAGCTTGCGCGAGCTGGCGATCTGCTGGTGACCGGCGTCGTGCCCGAAGAACGCCGCCCGGGTGGTCAGGATCCCCAGCGGGAGCGCGAGCAGCACCACCCACCACGAGGCGCCGACCGCGGCGATCGCCGCCCAGGTCAGGGCCATCAGGGCCACGTTGATCCCGATCGCCATCGCGTACGCCGCCGTACGGCGCTCCAGCAGTCCGGCGGCCTTGATCTCCCGCAGCAGTGGCGAGAAATCGCTGCCCTTGGTCCCAGGTGGGGTCACTGTCGCTGTCATGCATCCAGCCTCATCCTCGGCACCGCGGAAAACATGAGCGCTACTACCCAGATGCCGGGGGGTGGCAGGCCTCCGGCCAGAGGGGAGTTAACTCCACCGCGCCTGAGCACACGCTGAGTCATGATGGAGGCATGAGCACCGTCGTGACCACCGAAGCACCGCCGATGCGGTATCCCAAGCTCGCCCAGCCGTGGATCGCGCTGTTCCTGGCGATCCTGGCCGAGCTGGGGATCGCCCTGTTCGTGCTCAGCGTGGTTTCCGTCCCGCTGATCGCGGTCTGGGTCGGGATCCCGCTGCTGCTGGTGGTCGTACCGGCCGCCCGGTGGTTCGCGAACTGCCACCGCACGATCCTGGCCGGCTTCCTCGGCGAGCGGATCCCGCGGCCGTACAAGAAGCCGCCGATGCCCGGCATGCTGATGCGGCTGCGGACCATCCTGACCGACCCGCAGACCTGGCGGGACATCATCTGGCTGCTCGTGAACGCCGTACTCGGCTTCACCCTGTGTCTGCTGAGCGCCGTGCTGTTCCTGGCCACGCTGTTCTACCTGGTCTACCCGCTGCTGGTCGGCGTGACGCCGGAGGGCGTGTTCACCGAGCCGTTCGGCGGGCTGCTGACCGTGAACTTCTGGACCAGCTTCCTGCTGATGCCGGTCGCGCTGATCGCGTTCCTGATCTGGCAGGCCGCCGGCGAGCGGCTGCTGAAGGCGAACGCGTTCCTGGCCCGCTCGCTGCTCGGCCCGACCGAGAGCGCGAAGCTGGCGATGCGGGTCCGCGAGCTGGCCGAGTCCCGCGCCGAGACCGTCGACACCCAGGCGGCCGAGCTGCGCCGGATCGAGCGTGACCTGCACGACGGCGCCCAGGCCCGCCTGGCCGCGCTGAGCATGAACCTCGGGATGGCCGAGGAGATGGTCGCCCGCGACCCGGCCCAGGCCGCCGCCCTGCTCACCGAAGCCCGCCAGTCGGCGAGTACGGCGCTGTCCGAGCTGCGCGACCTGGTCCGCGGGATCCACCCGCCGGTGCTGGCCGACCGCGGACTGGACGGTGCGGTCAGGGCGCTGGCGATGTCCTGCCCGTTCAAGGTCGACGTGACGTACGACGTACCCGGTCGCCCGCCCGCGCCGGTCGAGTCCGCGGCGTACTTCGCGGTCGCCGAATGCCTCGCGAACGCGGTCAAGTACTCCGCCGCGACCACCGCGTGGATCCAGATCACCCATGAGGACGAGAAGCTGCACATGATCGTCGGCGACGACGGCATCGGCGGTGCCGTGGTCAGGCCCGGAGGGGGTCTGTACGGTATCGAGCGGCGGCTGGCCGCCTTCGACGGTACGTTGACCGTGGTGAGCCCGAGCGCCGGGCCGACCACCGTGATCATGGAGCTGCCTTGCGAGTCCTCATCGCTGAAGACCACGCCCTCCTCCGGGACGGCCTGATCCGCCTGCTGGAGGCGCACGACTTCGAGGTCGTGGAGGCGGTCGACAACGGACCCCGGCTGGTGCCCGCACTCGTGGAGCACCGGCCGGACGTTGCCGTGGTCGACGTCCGGCTGCCCCCGACGTTCACCGACGAGGGCCTGAAGGCAGCGATCGAAGCCCGCAGCCAGGTCCCCGGCCTGCCGATCCTGGTGCTCTCGCAGTACGTCGAGCAGCTGTACGCGCGTGAGCTCCTCACCGGCGGTGGCGGCGGCGTCGGCTACCTGCTGAAGGACCGCGTGTCGAACGTGGCCGAGTTCCTCGACGCCGTACGGCGGGTTGCCGCCGGCGGTACGGCGATGGACCCGGACGTGATCGGTCAGCTGCTCGCCCGCAACACCCGCGACGAACCGATCGGCCGGCTCACGCCACGCGAGTCCGAGGTCCTGGGCCTGATGGCCGAAGGACGCTCGAACGCCGCGATCGCGAGCGCGCTCTTCGTCACCGAGAAGGCGGTCAGCAAGCACACCAACAACATCTTCGCGAAGCTCGACCTGCCCCCGTCCGAGGACGACAACCGCCGCGTGATCGCCGTCCTCACCTACCTGTCGTCCCGGTGACCCGGCTCAGGAACTCCCTGGTCCGCGCCTCGCGGGGTGCGTCCAGGACCTGGGCGGGTGGGCCGACCTCGAGCGGACGGCCGTGGTGGAGGAAGCAGACCCGGTCGGCGACGTCGCGGGCGAAGGCCATTTCGTGCGTGCAGACGAGCATCGTCATGCCTTCGGACTTGAGCTCGCGGAGCAGGTCCAGCACCTCACCGACAAGCTCGGGATCGAGCGCCGATGTGACCTCGTCGAGCAGCATCAGCTGGGGCGAGTTCACCATCGCGCGCGCGATCGCCGCCCGCTGCTGCTGACCGCCGGACAGCTCGTCCGGCTTGGCCGCGGCCTTGTCCGCGAGCCCGACCCGTTCCAACATCTCGATTGCCCGTGCCCGGGCGACCTCCCGCCGTACGCCGTGCACCCGGATCGGGGCGAGCGTGATGTTGTCGAGCACGCTCAGATGCGGAAACAGGTTGTACGCCTGGAACACGATCCCGATCCCCGACCGCACCTTGTCGGCGTCGACCCGCGGATCCGTGATGTCCACCCCGCCCAGCTCGACCACGCCGTCGTCGACCGTCTCGAGCAGGTTCACACACCGCAACAACGTCGACTTCCCGGATCCCGAGGCGCCGATCAGTACGACGCACTCCCCCGCGTCCACATCCAGATCGAATCTGTCCAGTACGACGTTCTCGCCGTACACCTTCCGTACTCCGCGCAACGACAGCAGGCTCACACCAGACCACCTCCTCCGCCGTACCAGCCCTGTCGGCGGGCGACGTAGTCGGTCAGTCGGGTCAGCGGGATTGTCAGGGCAACGAACAGCAGACCGGCCACGACGTACGGCGTGAAGTTGAAGTCCTCGGCCGTCTCAAGCTGGGCGGCGCGGATCGCGTCGATGACACCGAGTACGGCGATCAGGCCGGAATCCTTCTGCAGGCTGACGAAGTCGTTGAGCAACGGCGGCATCACCCGGCGTACAGCCTGTGGGAGTACGACGAAGCGCAGTGTCTGGCGATAGGTCAGCCCGAGCGACCGCGCCGCCGCTCGCTGGGACGGATGCACCGATTCGATACCGGCCCGGAACACCTCGGCGACGTACGACGAGTAGGTCAGGACGAGCGCCGCCCCACCCCAGATCACCGCCTGGTTCGGCAGCCCGCGCAACTGCAGAGCCGGTACGCCGAAGCCGAGCAGGAAGATCACCAACAGCAGAGGAAGGCCGCGGAACACATCCGTGTAGGCGGCCGCGAACACCCGCAACGGAAAGAAGATCGGGCCGCGCAACGTGCGCATGATCGCCAGCGTCATGCCGAAGATCACGATCAGTACGGCGCAGATCAGCATCACCCGGATGTTCAACCAGAGGCCCTGGGCAACGACCGGCAGCGCTTCCCAGCCGCGGTGGAAGTCGAAGAACGTGTCCCGGACCCGCGGCCAGCCCGGCGTGGAACCGATGCCCACGGCAACCAGCGCGAGCAGCACCACCGAGCTGACCAGGGCGATCAGGGTCGATCGCCGGGCCCGCCTACGCCGGTACGCGATCCGTTCGAGCTGAAGCGCCGAGGGCTGCCAGTCGGTCACGACAGTTCTGGAGCGCCGGACTCGGTCAGGTACTGCTTCTGCAGGTTGGCCAGGGTGCCGTCCGACTTGAGTGCATCGACCGCCTGGCTGACGCAGCCGGTCAGCTTCGAGCCCTTCTCGAGCACGAATCCGAACTGCTCGGTGGTCCCGGTCGACGGCAGCTGACCGACGATCTTGCCGTCGTCGAGCTGCGCTCCGGTCATGTAGAACGCCGTCGGCAGGTCGACCACGATGCCGTCGATCTGCTTGTTCTTCAGCGCCTGCACGGCCAGGTCGTTGGTGTCGAACACGGCCGGCGTCTGCTTCGGCTTCACCTGGTCGCGCAGGGCGGTGTAACTCGTCGTACCGACCTGGGCGCCGAGCTTCGCATCCATCAGGTCGGCGACCGACTTGGCGTTGGCGATCTTGCTGCCCGCGGTCGTGATCACGGTCTGCCGGACGTCGTAGTACCCGGACGAGAAGTCGACGGCCTTGCGCCGGTCCTCCGAGATCGACACCTGGTTCACGTCGAGGTCGAACGCCTTCGTGCCGGGCGCGAAGGCGGTGTTGAACTGCACGGTCAGCCACTTCACGTTCGCCTGCTCGAACCCGAGCTTCTTCGCCAAGGCGTAGGTAACGGCCGACTCGTACCCCTTGCCGTTGCTCGGGTCGTTGTTGCTGAACCACGGTTCGTACGCCGGTTTGTCGGTCCCGACCGTCAACGTGCCGGCCGTCTTGACGGCCAGCTTGTCCTTCGCACAGGCATCCGCCCCGGACGGTGTCGAGGAGCCCGACGACGAGTTGTCCTCCGGCGCACACGCCCCGAGCCCCACGGCAGCCAGAACCGCCACGCCCACCACCACTGCACGCGTTCTCATGCTGAGAAGACTAAGACCTCTTCCGGTAGGCCGTGGGGCTCGATCCAGTGTGTAGACGGAAGCGTGTCGAGAAGTAGAGCGGGTCCGCGTAACCGACCTCGGCCGCGACCGACGCGACCGAGCGGCCAGTGAGTTCGAGGAGGCGGGCCGCGGCGTCGAGGCGGCGGCGTTCGACGAACTGTTGCGGGCTGACGCCGAGTTGGTCCCGGAACAGGTGGGCGAAGCGGGATACCGACAGGTTCACCGCCCGTGCCAGCCGCGGGATGTCGAGGTTGGCGGTCAGGTCCTGGTCGATCAGCTCGATCGCGCGGAGCAGGCGATCGTCGATCTGGACGGCCTTCGGGTTCTGCGTGTCGCACCACAGCAGCGCGGCCTCCAGCGAGTTCGCACTCAGCTGCTCGGACTGCGGGAGCACGCTGCGTTGATGGCGTACGGCGTCGCGAAGATGGTCGGCGATCCGGTCGAAGGTCGGGCCGGCCGGCTGGAGCTGAACGATGCCAGGAGCAACTTCCGGCCAGTCGAGCAGCGGGAGCCAATCGGGCTTCGGGTTCATGTGCGCATACAGGAAATGCCAGCGATCACCGACCGTGGCGTAGTCGTGCAGCGTGCCGGGCCGGACCAGCGTGACGCTGCCCGGCACCGCGGCGACATGACCGAATCGTCCCTGGCCGTCGAGGGTCTGCACCAGCAGCCAATCCGTCGTACCGCGCCGCCGGTACGTCGCGTAGTCAGGGCCTTCCTCGAACTCACCGGTCGCCACCCGGCGCACGAGCGGGATCGGCGAGTCAGCAGGATCTCGAAGGTTCACAGCTCGATAGCGTATCGCTGGCAAGCGCTCGCCGTCGCACTCTAGAGCTATGACAGTCGTGGACATCTACCAGCGGGACGGCATCGTCCAGGTTCCCCAGTTGTTCGACACCGCTGAGGTCGAGCGGATCAAGACCGTGTTCATGGAGCAGGTCGCCGTCGATCATTCGCTCGCGATCGACGACGGCGTACCCGAGGACGACCCGCTGGCGAAGTACCCGCGGTTCGTGCATCCGCACCGGCGTACCGACGTCGAGGCGGGCCGGCTCTCACTGGAGCTGATGCTGGACAGCCGGATCCTCGATGTCGTCCAGGCGCTGATCGGTCCCGCGCTGGGCGCGCAATCGATGTTCTACTTCAAGCCGCCCGGCGCCCGCGGGCAGGCGCTGCACCAGGACAACACGTTCCTGCGCGCCGATCCGGAGACGTGTCTCGCCGCGTGGATCGCGGTCGACGACGTCGACGAGGAGAACGGCGGGCTCGCCGTCGTGCCGGGCTCACACAAGACCGAGCTGGTCTGCCCGGAGCCTGCCGACCTCACCGAGTCGTTCACCACCGTCGAGGTCCCGATCCCGGACGGTCTCAGCAAGGTGCAGACCAAGATGAAGGCCGGCGACGTGCTGTTCTTCCACGGCAGCGTGGTGCACGGATCGCGTCCGAACGGTACCGACGACCGCTTCCGGCGTTCGCTGATCTTTCACTACATCCCGGAGGACAGCGTCGAGATCGCCGCCTTCTACAACCCACTCGTCAAACTCGACCGCCGCGAAACCGTACTCCCCGAAGCCATCGGCGGCGGCCCCTGCGGCGACTACGCCCAGGCCGAGCCGTAAACCGTCAGCTCAGATCGGCGCGGAGGCGAGCCAGGAGCTCCGGATAGGTGCGCAGGACCTCCTGCCGCTCTGCGGCCGACATCGAGATCTGCCGGCGGGACTCCTCGGTGTACAACGCTTCTTCGGCCTGGAGTTCGGCTCGGCGGGTCTCGTCGGCCTCCTGGCTGACCAGAGCGCGGTAGCACGACAGCACCGCCTGGATCAGGTTCCGCACGCGCTCCCGCTCCACGCGCTCCTCGTCCGACGGCGCGACGTACCGACCACCGAGCGCCTCGGTGATGTGCTTCCTCGGCTCCTCGCCGTCCGGCATGGTCGGATCCTCCCGTGCAGTGTGCGAGCCAACGCTAGCCGGTCAGCGATCCGGCGTCCGGTCCGGCGACGGCCGGCCCATCGGCTCGCGGGTCGAGCCGGTCCGGTCCGCCTGATCCGCCCTGGGTGAACCGATGGTCCGTGCCGAAGCTATCCCGGCCCCGGTCACCCGGTGCAGCTCGGCCAGCCCCTGATCGAGGCGTACCAAAGACCCGCGGGCGTCCGGCACAGGCGGCGGACGCAGCTCGTGCAGCTCCCACGCACGCTGGACCTCCTCCGCGACAGGTCGCAGGAGTTCGCCACGACGGTCCAGCAGCGGTACGGCGGTCGCGACGAACCGCTCGTACTCGGCCGGCGTCGGCGGGCGGCCGAACTCGTCGAGGATCGCCTTCCTGGCCTCCCATGGGCCCGGCATCCGGCCGTCCTGGTCGCGGTGGTTCTCGTACAGGAAGAAGCCGTTCCGGTCGACGATGTACAGATCGTCGGCGTACGCCGTGGATTCGAGGAAGTGAGCCGTGTCCGGGATCAGGCCGTCCGGACGACGTGCCACGGCCGGATCCACCCACCGGCCGATCCCGGTGTCGTCGTACGCCCGCTGGAACCGCTCGGCCCGGCCGAGCATGCTGTTGGCCGGGTGCGTCACCGCGTAGGCGACGACGATCCGGTACTTCGCCGACCGGAAGTCGTCCACCCATCCCCGCACGAGAATGTCGCGGTGCAGCGGCGCGCTGGCGAGGATGTCGTACTGCGGATCACCGCGCCGGAGATGCTCGAGCAGCTGGAACCTCAGGTTCCGCGGCAGCTGTTCGGTCACTGCCTGATGACCCCGCAGCCCCAGCGTCCGCATGATCCGGTCGAACCGGGGATGGGCCGCGGAGTCGTCGTCGAAGTCGTAGACGGCGAGCGAGTCGGCGCCGAGCGACTGCTGGATCTGCCATTGCAGAGTGGTCTTGCCCGTGCCCGGCGTACCGCCGATCAGGATCACCGTCGGCCGGACCCCCGGCCGGTCGGCCCGGCGGCACCGGCGGGGTGATCTGGGCCTTGCGGAACGCGATCAGCGCAGCGACCTCGCGCGGTGTCAGCTCGAGGTCGGTCGGCCGCATGGGCCCAGGCTACAAGCGGATCAGCTCGCGTAGTCGCGGAAGCCTCGGCCGGTCTTGCGGCCGAGGTAGCCGGCGGTGACCAGGTGTTCGAGGAGTGGGGCCGGGGCGAAGCCGGGCTCGCGGAACTCCAGGTACAGGGTGCGCTGGATCGCGAGGGCGACGTCCAGGCCGACCACGTCGAGGAGGGCGAACGGGCCCATCGGGAGGCGGCAGCCGAGCTTCATCGCGGCGTCGATGTCGTCGACACCGGCGTAGTGCGCCTCGAGCATCCGGACCGCGTCGTTCAGGTACGGGAACAGCAGCGCGTTGACGATGAAGCCGGCCCGGTCGCCGCAGCGCACCGGGTGCTTGCCTGCGGCAACGGCCACGGCGGCCACCGTGTCGGCGACCTCGGGAGCGGTGCTGACCGTGCTGACGACCTCGACCAGCTGCATCACCGGCGCGGGGTTGAAGAAGTGCAGACCGACCACGTCGGACGGCCGCTTGGTCGCCATCGCGAGGTCGATCACCGGCAGCGAGGACGTCGTGGTCGCCAGGATCGCGCCCGGCTTGCAGATCTCGTCGAACGTCTCGAACAACGCCTGCTTGACGGTCAGCTCCTCGACCACGGCCTCGATCACCAGGTCGACGGACGCGAGGTCGTCGAGCTTCGCCGTACCGGTGACCCGGCGCAGCGCGGCGTCGCGTTCCTCCGAGGAGAGCTTGCCGCGCTGGACGCCCTTCTCCAGCGAGCGTTCGAGCGCGGCGCGGACCCGGTCGACCTTCTCGGTACCGCGGGCGACGTACAGCACGTCGTACCCGGCCTTGGCCGCGACCTCGACGATGCCGACCGCCATCGTGCCGGAGCCGACCACGCCGACCTGCTTGATCGCGCGGATATCCGGCGCGCCGCCGGCGGTCGACGGGGTGTGTTCGTCGTCGACGACGACCGGCGAGTCCGGGCCTTCGTAGGTGTAGAAGCCGCGCCCGGTCTTCCGGCCGAGCAGTCCGGCGGTGACCATCTGCTTGAGGATCGGCGCCGGCGCGTGCAGCCGGTTGCGGCCCTGCTTGTACATCGTGTCGAGGATCTCGTACGCCGTGTCGAGCCCGATCAGGTCGAGCAGCGCCAGCGGACCCATCGGGTATCCGCAGCCGAGCCGCATCGCCGCGTCGACGTCCTCACGGGTGGCGTAGCGGGATTCGACCATCGAGACCGCGTGGTTCAGGTACCCGAACAGCAGCGCGTTGGCGATGAAGCCGGCCCGGTCGGCCGCGACCACCGGGACCTTGTCGAGGCGGCGAGCGAGCGCCTGTACGTCGTCGACCACGTCCGGCTCGGTGACGACGGTCTTGATCACCTCGACGAACTCCTGAACCGGCGCCGGGTTGAAGAAGTGCATGCCGACGACGCGGCGCGGGCGCTGGGTGGCGACGGAGATCTCGGTCACCGACAACGACGAGGTGTTGGTCGCCAGGATCGCGTCCTCGCCGACGATCTTGTCCAGCGCGGCGAAGATCTCGCGCTTCAGTTCGAGCCGCTCGACGACGGCCTCGATCACCAGATCGCACTCGGCCAGCGCCTCCATCGTGGTGGCGAACGTGACCCGGTCGAACAGCGCCTGCTGGTCCTCGACGGACAGCTTGCCGCGCTTCACGGCCCGGTCGGTCGAGTGCTGGATGTGGCCGCGGCCGCGCTCGGCGGCCTCCTCGTCACGCTCGACGCCGACCACCGTCAGCCCGTTCCGCGCGAACACCTCGGCGATCCCGGCGCCCATCGTGCCGAGACCCACCACACCCACTGTCGTCAATTCCCGAGCCATGCTCTGCACTATGCCAGTCCGGCCAGTGGTCCGCCCATGAGTTGCATCACCGGCGAGGCCAAGCTCACACGTTCTCGTCGTACACGACCGGTGTCTCCATCCAGCCGTCCAGCAACCACTGCGGATCCGGGGCCGCCACGAGTGCCGCCGCGATCGGCCGCGGCCGCAGATCCCGCCCGGACAGCTCGGGCAGCGGCAGCCAGACGGCTCGGTAGCTCCCGCGCTCCGACTCGGCCGGGCTCGCCAGCTCCGGGCCTTCGCCGGTGCCGAACTCGCCGCCGATGACGTCCGCGCAGAAGTAGTGCTGCGTGCTGTCGCCGAAGTGCACGACCGCGACGACGCTGCGGATCTTGACCAGCAGCCCGAGCTCTTCGTAGATCTCCCGCCGCGCAGTCTCGGCCGGGCTCTCGCCTTCTTCGACCTGGCCGCCGGGCAGAACGTAGTACGTCATCCCGTCCCGGACGCGCTCGATCGCGGCGATCCCGTCGTCGGTGAGCAGTACGACGCCGGCCCGGATCATGCGCGCGTCGCCAGCACGTGGAACCACATCCCGAGCTTGCCCTCGCCGCGTTCCAACCGCTGTACCTGCCAGCCGGTGCTCGTCAGTAGCTCACGCAGCGCATCCTCCTGCCAGTGGACGAAATGTCGCGGCAGATCCAGGTTGCGATCGGACCACTCCTCGCCTTTGCCTTCACGCGTCGAGAACGCCAGTACCGGAGCCGATCGCGCCGCTTTCTTCAGGACCTGGGCCAGGTCGGGGCGGTCGAAGTGCAGGAACACCGCGTCCGCGAACACCGCCTCGTACGGTCCGCCGAAGTCGTCGGTCAGCGCGTTCAACCGGTCGACGGCGTACCCGTCGGCCCGGATCATGTCGATGAACGCCTGCGTGGCGTCGGTTCGGCGTACGACGAAGCCGCGGCGTTCCAGCTCGAGCGCATCCCGTCCGGTCCCACTGCCGATCTCCAGCACCCGCCCACCCGGCTGGATCAGCTCGGCGAGCAGATCGATCAGCGTGTTGTTGGGCTCCGTCGGGATCGAGGCGCGGAACTTCTCCGCCGCCTGCTCGTACGCCGACAAAGTCACCTCGTTGTCGGTCGCGACCCGCGTCCACCCGTCGCCGTTGTGCTCGACCGTCGCCGGAAGCTTGAGGCCGAGATCCACACCGAGTACGACGACCGTCTCGCCGCGATGCAGGTCCGCGATCGACTGCAGCTCCTGGTCCGGCCGCTGCGTCAACTCCGGTACGACGGTCAGCCGAACCCCAAGACGCTCCGCCAGCCGCGACCCGGCAGCCGCCTCGAACGTCCCGGCGTACACCTGAACAACCCGCTCCCCCACCGCCGCCTCCTGCACATCACCAGGCAGCAGCAGAATCCGGGCGGGACACATGAGGTTCACGCATCCACCCTCCCACTCCGGACGGCCGGTGCACTACGGTGCTTTCTCGTGCGCTTGGTGATTGCTACTTGTTCTGTCGACTACTCGGGGCGGCTGACGGCTCATCTGCCGATGGCGCCGCGGCTGCTGATGGTGAAGGCGGACGGATCTGTGCTGATCCACGCCGACGGCGGGTCGTACAAACCGCTGAACTGGATGTCGCCGCCGTGCAAGCTGACCGAGGAAGAGGGGGTCTGGAGCGTCACCAACAAGGCTGGTGAGGAGCTCCGGATCACGCTCGAGGAGGTGCACAGCGACACGTCGTACGAGCTGGGCACCGATCCCGGCCTGATCAAGGACGGCGTCGAGGCGCACCTGCAGGAGCTGCTCGCCGAGCACGTCCAGACCTTCGGCGAGGGCTGGACGCTGGTACGCCGCGAGTACCCGACCGCGATCGGCCCGGTCGACCTGCTCTGCCGCGACGCCGACGGCAAGCACGTCGCGGTCGAGATCAAACGCCGCGGCGAGATCGACGGCGTCGAGCAGCTCACCCGGTACGTCGAACTCCTCAACCGCGACCCGCTCCTCGCCCCGGTCCGCGGCATCTTCGCCGCCCAGCTGATCAAACCCCAGGCCCAGTTCCTCGCCACCGACCGCGGCCTCGAATGCGTCACCGTCGACTACGACGCCCTCCGCGGGATGGAATCCGACGTGCTCCGGCTGTTCTAGATCCTGACAAATCAGAGAATTTGCCCGATTTCGGGCAGAAGCTTTGCGCTGACCCTGGAAAGACTGCATGGTTGACGGGTGATCAGTGAGGCGGCGGCTGTGGAGCCGGTCGACGAGTTGGCCGATCAGGTCAGCCGGACGACCGGACTGTCGGCGGATGTCGCGCGGCGCGTGGTCGCCGACGTACTGGCCTATTTCACCGAGACGACAGAGGAGTACGTCCGGCGCCGGCACCGTGAGTTGCAGACCTACGGCGCCCGCAACGACGAGATCTTCGCCCGCCTCGGCAGCGAGCTCCGGCACTGGCCGGTCCGCTCACCCGAACTCTCTGCCCGCCAGCTGCGACGGATCGTCTACGGCTGACGCGGGACCGAACCCATACGAAAGGCACCCACTACATGTGCGGAATCGTCGGGTACGTCGGCACCAAGCCGGCCGCGCCCATCCTGGTGGACGGACTGGCCCGGCTCGAGTACCGGGGCTACGACTCGGCGGGTGTCGCCGTACTGGGCTCCAGCGAGCTGAAGGTGCACAAGGACGCCGGCCGGGTCCGTGAGCTGGAGGCGTCGCTGCCCAAGCGGTTCGGCGGCAAGCTCGGTATCGGCCACACCCGGTGGGCCACGCACGGCGGGCCCAGCAAGGACAACGCGCACCCGCACGCCAGCGGCAACGAGCGGATCGCCGTCGTACACAACGGCATCTTCGACAACGCCGGCGCGCTGCGCACCCAGCTCGAGGACGCCGGCGTCAAGCTGCGCTCCGAGACCGACACCGAGGTGCTCGCGCACCTGATCGAGCAGTCCGACGGCGCCACCCTCGAGGAGAAGGTGATGGCCGCGCTGCGCCGGATCGAGGGCACGTACGGCATCGCCGTCATCGACCTCGACTTCCCGGACCGGATCGTGGTCGCCCGCAACGGCAGCCCGCTGATCCTCGGCATCGGCGACGGCGAGATGCACGTCGCCTCCGACGCGGCCGCGCTGATCCGCTACACCCGCCAGGTCGTGTACTTGGACGACGGCGAGCTGGCCACCGTGCGCGCCGACGGGTACCGCACCTTCACGCAGGACGCGTCGCCGACCACGAAGACCGCGAAGACGGTCGAGTGGGAGGCCGAGGAGTTCGAGCGCGGCCTGCACGAGCACTTCATGATGAAGGAGATCCACGAGCAGCCGGACGCGGTCGGCCGGGTCATCCGCGGCCGCCTGGACGAACGCTTCCACACCGTGCACCTCGGCGGTCTGAACATGGACGCCCGCGAGGCGCGCGAGATCAAGCGGGTCAAGATCCTAGGCTGCGGTTCGGCGTACTACGCGGGTCAGATGGGCGCGCAGTTCATCGAGGAGGTCGCGCGGATCCCCGCCGACGCCGAGCCCGCGTCGGAGTTCCGGTACCGCAACCCGGTCGTCGAGCGGGACACGTTGTACGTCGCGGTGTCGCAGTCCGGTGAAACGCTGGACACGCTGGTCGCGGTGCAGGAGCTGAAGCGCAAGGGCGGTCGCGTGATCGGCCTGGTGAACGCGGTCGGTTCGAGCATCGCCCGCGAGGTCGACGGCGGTGTGTACCTGCACGCCGGCCCGGAGGTTTCGGTCGCGTCGACGAAGGCGTTGACGAACATGGCGGTCGGGTTCGCGATGCTCGGCATCCACCTCGGCCGGATCCGGGACGTCTCCCCCGCCGACGGTCGCCGGCTGATCGACGGCCTGAAGAAGCTGCCCGAGGACATCGCCGCGATCGTCGCGCAGGAGGAGGAGCTGGCGAAGATCGCGGGGCGGCTCGCGAAGCACGAGTCGCTCTTCTTCGTTGGCCGGACCCGCGGGTACCCGGTCGCGCGTGAGGGTGCGCAGAAGCTGAAGGAGATCTCGTACCGGCATGCGGAGGCGTATCAGACGTCTGAGCTGAAGCATGGTCCGCTGGCGCTGATCTCGCCGGATGTGCCGAGCGTCGCGATCGTCCCGGACGACGAGCTGCTGGACCGGAACATTGGCGCGCTGCACGAGATCGGCGCGCGGTCGGGTCCGCTGTACGTCGTCACGCACCCGGGCGTCGAGGTGCCGGACGGGGTCGCGGCGAAGATCGTCGTACCGAAGAACGAGGCCGAGCTCGACCCGATCCTGCTGACGATCCCGCTGCAGATCATCGCGTACTACGCGGCCGTCGCCCTCGGCCACGACGTGGACAAGCCCCGCAACCTGGCCAAGTCCGTCACCGTCGAGTAGCAGTTGCACGTTTGCGGCCCCCGTCACGCTGAGCGTGACGGGGGCCGCTGCTGTTCTGCAGAACCTGTGTCAGAGGTGCTGGGTTGATTGTGCTGCGCGGCGGGTCGACGCCGTGCCGGCTCGCTCGGTGTCGGCGCTCTGGACCGTTCCTCCGGTTCCAGGCCTGGCCAGGCCACCCAGCGCGCGGTCGGCGGCGCTTGCTGCTTCGGCTCGGCGGTCTGCTTCGTTGAAGGTGCTGGCGACGCGCGTGCGCTCGGTGTCCAGGCCGCGGTACGGGTGCAGGCCGAACTCGTTCACGAACCGCTTGCACACCTCGACGCCGCGGACCGAGTTGCCGGCCGCGTCCAACCTCGGCGAGAACGTCACCACCGCCAACCGCTTCGACGGCACGACCATCATCACGTTGCCGGACACACCGCTCTTCGCCGGCAACCCGACCTGATCCGAGAACTTCCCCGAGTCGTTGTACATCCCGCTGTGCCCCATCACCGACAGCACCCGCCCGGCGGTCTCCCGCGAGAACACCTGCTCACCGGAGTACGGCGAGACTCCCCCGTTCGCGAGCGTCGCACCCGCCGCAGCCAACCCCTGCGCATCGACCTCGAGCGAACAGATCTGGAAATAGAAGTCGGCCGTCCGGGCCGCGCCGTCCTCACCCGGCTCGGCCTTCAACATGTCGGCCGCCTTCATCAGACTCGCCAACCCACGGTTCCCGTCACCGGTCGCCTTCTCCGCCAGGTACGTCTCCTGGTCGAATCCCGGCGGCCGCCCCATCATCGCCGTCCACGTCTCGCGCACGGTCCGGAACCGGTCGCTCGTCTGCTTGCCATGATCAACCAACGCGAGCGTCGCCATCGCGCCCGCATTGATCATCGGGTTGTGCGGCCGCCGTCCCTCGCCGAGCGACAACCGGTAGTCGTTGAACGTCCCGCCGCTCTGCTCCTGACCGACCCACTGATGTACTTCGGTCGGCCCCAACTGCGAGAGCGCCATCGCGTAGTTGAACGGCTTCGACGTCGACTGCACGCTGAACCCCTGCTCGGCATCACCGATCGAGAACAGCTGCCCGTCCGCCGTACAGATCGCGATCCCGAACCGCTCCGGGTCCGCGTCCCGCAACGTCGGGATGTAGTCGGCGACATTCCCGTCCCGGTTCGGCAGCAGGTCGGCGTACATCGCCTCGATGCTCCGCGCGTACTCCTGGAACTCGTCCGGCGAGACCGCAAGCTCGCCGGCCAACGCTCGATGCACGATCCCGTCGCCGTGCTGCGCGATCCCGGCGTACTGCCGGAAGTCGATCTCGACCGGCTGGATGTCGACCCGGATTCCCGGCCGACCGTCAGCATCGCGGACATCGGCCAGCGCTGCGCGGACGCGCGCGTCGTCCGGCTGGATCCCCGCCTGTCCCAGCTTCGCGAGCAGCTCCCAGGCCCAGATGCGGCCGTTGTCGTCCTTGTCGATCGACGTGAACGTCCGCAGGAGTTCCGACTCCGACACATCCATCGCGATTTCCTTCCCCAGGCAGATGTGGTCACGCGACGACGCTGTCGGCGAAGGAGCAGCCTGGCCGACGCGTGTTTCCGTGCGAGTCACCTGGTGTTACGGCGGCGTCAATCGTGCTCTTGTCGGACAAGTTGATGACTTGTACGATCACTGGCCATGGATCGCATCCGCCAGGTGAAACTCTCGTCCGTTGTTCTTCCGCTGGATCAGCCAATCAGCGACGCGAAGGTGCTGACCGGGCGGCAGCGGCCGATGACCGAGATCGTGTTCCTGTTCGCGGAGATCGCGACCGAGCAGGAGCAGCACGGAATCGGGTTCAGCTACTCCAAGCGCGCCGGCGGTCCGGCGCAGTACGCGCATGCCAAGGAGATCGCGGCGGGGTTGATCGGCGAGGATCCGTCCGACATCGCGAAGGTGTACGACAAGCTGCTCTGGGCCGGCGCATCGGTCGGCCGATCCGGCGTCGCGACGCAGGCGATCGCGGCGATCGACATCGCACTCTGGGACCTGAAGGCGAAGCGGGCCGGCCTCCCGCTGGCCAAGCTGCTCGGCGCGCATCGCAACTCGGTCCGTGCGTACAACACGTCCGGCGGCTTCCTGCACGCGCCGATCGAGGAGGTCAAGGAGCGCGCCTCGAAATCGCTTGCCGACGGCATCGGCGGGATCAAGATCAAGGTCGGCCAGCCCGACACCCGGATCGACCTCGAACGGGTCCGCGCCGTCCGCGAGCACCTCGGCGACGACGTACCGCTGATGGTCGACGCGAACCAGCAGTGGGACCGCCCGACCGCGCTGCGCTTCGGCCGCGTGCTCGAGCAGTTCGACCTGGTCTGGATCGAGGAGCCGCTCGACGCGTACGACGCCGTCGGTCACGCGGAGCTGGCCGCGGCGCTGGACACTCCGATCGCGACCGGCGAGATGCTGTCGAGCGTCGGCGAACACGTCCGGCTGATCGAGGCGCGGGCCGCCGACATCATCCAGCCGGACGCACCGCGGATCGGCGGTATCACGCCGTTCCTCAAGCTCGCGACGCTTGCCGACCACAACGGTCTTCAGCTGGCGCCGCACTTCGCGATGGAGATCCACCTGCATCTCGCGGCCGCCTACCCGCGCGAGCCCTGGGTCGAGCACTTCGAGTGGCTGAATCCCTTGTTCAACGAGCGTCTGGAGACGATCGACGGCCGGATGCTCGTGCCGGACCGGCCGGGGCTCGGCTTCACTACCAGCGAGCAGTGTGCGCGGTGGACGGTCGACGGCTGTGAGTTCCGATGAGCGGTTTGGCATACCAAATCGTCGAGGAGCTGAAGCAACGGATTCTGAGCGGCGAGATCAGGCCCGGCGAGAAGTTGCCGGGTGAGAACGGTCTGGTGGAGGAGTTCGGCGTGAGCCGGACGGTGGTGCGCGAAGCGGTCTCCAGGCTGCAGGCGGCCGGGCTGGTGGAGACGTTCCAGGGGCGCGGTTCGTTCGTGCTCGAGGTTCCGGAGCGTACGTCGGGGTTGCGCGAGGTGCGATCGCATCGGGACGTGCTGGAGCTGATGGACTTCCGGATCGGTGTGGAGAGCGAGGCGGCCGCGCTGGCGGCAGGCCGACGGACGGTATACCAACTGAAAGGGATCGAGCGGGCGCTGGACGACTACCGGCTGATCGGCGACGATCCGGCCCGATCGGTGGAGGCCGACTTCGCGTTCCACCTGAAGGTTGCGGTTGCCTCAGGCAACCGGTTCTACTCCGACCTGATCGCTGACCTCGGCCCGATGATGATCATGCTGCCGCGAACCCGACTCGACCCGGCGTACGAGATGTCCGACGCGACCCATCTCACCCGCGTCGTCCTCGAACACGAGAACATCTACGCCGCCATCACCCGCTCCGACCCCGAAGCAGCCCGCGCAGCAACCCGCATCCACCTCTCAAACACCCGCCACCGCCTCACCAACGGGCAGTGATCATGCGCGATCAAGGCGGATACTGCGTCGAGTGATACCTTTTGGGAATCATGTTTTCGCTCGATCAGTTGAGTGCTTTTGTCGCCGTTGCTGAGGAGTTGCACTTTGGGCGGGCGGCGGAGCGGTTGAATATGACTCAGCCGCCGCTGAGTCGGCAGGTGCAGAAGCTCGAGCGGGCCGTCAGGGTGCGGCTGCTTGAACGGGACAACCGCAAGGTCGAGCTGACCGAGGCGGGGCGGGCGTTTCTGGTTGAGGCTCGGCTGTTGCTGGCGCTGGTTGAGACCGCGGGTGATCTGGCGCGTCGGGTCGACCGGGGCGCGGCCGGGACACTGCGGCTCGGGTTCACCGCGACCTCGGCGATTCGCACTCTCGGTCCGCTACTGCGTCGGCTGTCGGAGGAACTGCCGGACGTCGACGTGATCCTGCACGAGCGGGTCACGCCTGCTCAGCTCGACGCCCTGCTGCGTGGCGAGCTCGATCTCGGCCTCGGGCGGCCGCCATTCGACACCGACGTACTGGAGTCGCGGGTGGTATACCGCGAGCCGTTGTGTGCTGTTGTCCCCGGCAACCATCGGCTGGCGGCGCTCGGCCGGCCGTTGACCGCGGCCGACTTCGCCGGTGAGCAGGTGATCAGCTACTCGCCGACGCAGGCGCGCTACTTCCACGAACTGACCGTGCGGTTCCTCGCCGAGTCGCACCCACGGATCGAGCAACGAGTGCAGCAGATCCTGACGGTGATCCTGCTCGTCGCGGCCGGACGCGGCGTCGCCCTCGTCCCGGCGTCAGCCCGCAGCCTCGGCGTGGAGGGCGTCGCGTACTGCGACCTCGAGGACGCCGGCGACCCGGTCGAGTTGCACGCGATCTGGCGGCGGGACGCGACCAGTCCGGTCCTGCGACGGGTGCTCACGATGCTTCCAGAGCATCGCTAGATCCAAAATCGATCTTGGACAGGTATCCACCAGCCTTCCTACGCTGACCAGCGTGACCCACTACTCCCCCACCGAGCTCGCAGCGCAGCTGAAGACCGGCTTGCTCTCGTTCCCCGTCACGCATTTCCACCCGGATCTGAGCTTCAACGCCGCCGCCTACCGCGAGCACCTGTCGTGGCTCAGCCAGTACGACGTCGCGGGCCTCTTCGCCGCGGGCGGTACCGGCGAGGGCTTCTCGCTGACCACGGCCGAGAGCGACACCGTCGTACGGACAGCTGTCTCGGAGGTGAACGGACGGGTCCCGGTGATTGCGCCGGCCACCGGCGGTACGGCGACCGCGATCGCGGGAGCGCAGGCGGCCGAGGCTGCTGGAGCGGACGGGATCTTGCTGCTGCCGCCGTACCTGACCGAAGCGGGACAGCACGGTCTGATCGAGCACGTGACGGCGGTATGCCAAAGCACGAACCTCGGCGTGACCGTGTACAGCCGGGCGAACGCGATCCTCAACGACGTCTCGGTCGCCGAGCTCGTGGAGCGGAATCCGAACCTGGTCTGTCTCAAGGACGGGGTCGGCAACATCGAGATGATGACGCGGACGTACGCGCGGGTGGGTGAGCGGCTCACGTACATCGGCGGGCTGCCGACGGCCGAGACGTTCGCGCTGCCGCTGCTGCAGCTCGGGTACAGCACGTACTCGTCGGCGATCTTCAACTTCGTGCCGGAGTTCGCGCTCGGCTTCTATGCGGACGTCGTCGCGCAGGACCGGACTTCGGTATACCAAAAGCTGAACCAGTTCGTGCTGCCGTACCTGGACATCCGGGACCGGATGAAGGGGTATGCCGTTTCGATCGTGAAGGCCGGAGTGAACGCGATCGGCCGGTCGGCGGGCCCGGTGCGACCGCCGCTGCAGGACCTGACCGATGACGAACTGGCGCAGCTGACCAAGTTGATCGGCTTGATCGGGAAGGTCAAATGACACCGACCGTTGCGTCTGTCGAGGTCGTGCCCGTCGCCGGGTATGACAGCATGCTGCTCAATCTGAGCGGTGCGCATGGCCCGTTCTTCACTCGCAACATCGTGATCGTGACCGACAGCTCGGGTAACACCGGGCTCGGCGAGGTGCCGGGCGGCGAGAAGATCGCCGACACCATCCGCGAGGCCGCGCCGCTTCTCGTCGGACAACAGCTCAGCCGGCATCGGAGTCTGCTCCGCGAGGTCTCCACGACGTTCGCGGGACGGGACAGCGGTGGGCGCGGGCTGCAAACCTTCGACCTCCGCACGACCGTGCACGCGGTGACAGGGCTCGAGTCCGCGTTGCTGGATCTGCTTGGCCAGCACCTTGGTATACCAGTCGCCGAACTGCTCGGGGACGGGCAACAACGCACCGCAGTCCCAGTGCTGGGTTATCTGTTCTACGTCGGGGATATAGCGCAGACAGACCTGCCCTACCGAACCGATGACGGTGGCGGCAAGTGGGAGGAACTGCGGCGGCGGGCGGCGTTGACGGCGGAGGCGGTTGTTGCTTTGGCGGAGGCTGCTCAGGAGCGGTACGGGTTTGCCGACTTCAAGCTGAAGGGCGGCGTGTTCGACGCGCAGGTGGAGATCGACGCGGTCCGCGCGCTGCATGAACGTTTCCCGACGGCGCGCATCACCGTTGATCCGAACGGCGCCTGGTCGGTCCGCGAAGCCATCGCGGTCTGCTCGGGACTGGACGACGTACTCGCATATGTCGAGGACCCGTGCGGCGCCGAGCCCGGGTTCTCCGGCCGGGAGACGATGGCCGAATTCAAGCGGTATACCGGACTCCGCACCGCGACCAACATGATCGCGACCGACTGGCGGGAACTCGCGCACGCGATCCGGATGGACGCCGTCGACATCCCGCTGGCCGACCCGCACTTCTGGACGATGGCCGGATCGGTGCGGGTCGCGCAGCTCTGCAACGACTTCGGGCTGACCTGGGGTTCGCACTCGAACAACCACTTCGACATCTCGCTCGCGATGTTCACGCAGGTCGGCGCGGCCGCGCCCGGCGACATCACTGCGCTCGACACGCACTGGATCTGGCAGGACGGCCAGGCCCTCACGAAGGAGCCGTTGCAGATCGTCGACGGCGAGATCGCCGTACCCACGCGTCCCGGCCTGGGCGTCGAGCTCGACCGCGACGCAGTGGACGCGGCACACGAGCTCTACCTGGAGCACGGACTCGGCGCCCGTGACGACGCGATCGCCATGCAGTACCTCATCAAGGACTGGACCTTCGACCCGAAACGGCCCTGTATGGTGCGCTAGATGAGGGTCTTCTTGTCAACGGACATGGAAGGTACGGCGGGCGTCGTCGACTGGAGTCAGTGTCGCGGACCCGGTCCGGAGTACGAGTACTACCGAGATCAACTGCAGGCCGAGGTGAACGCCGCGATCGACGGCGCGCTGGCTGCCGGCGGCACCGAGTTCCTCGTCAACGACTCGCACTCGACCATGCAGAACCTGCGTCCCGACGCGCTGCACGGTCGCGCGAGCTACCTGTCCGGCAAGCACAAGCCGCTCTACATGATGGAGGGCCTCGACGACTCGTACGACGCGGCGTTCTTCGTCTCGTACCACGGGTCGGCCGGGTCGACAGGGTCCGTACTGCACCACACGTACAACCCGCGCGCGGTCGCCGAAGTACGTCTGAACGGCACGATCACCGGTGAGGCCGGGATCAACGCGCTGGTGGCGCTCGCGTACGGCGTTCCCGTCGTACTGATCTCGGGCGACCGGGTGACGATCGACGAGGCGCAGCCGTTCTGCCCGGACATCGAGTCGATCGTCGTCAAGGACTCGGTCTCGCACAACGCCGCGCTCTCCGTACATCCGGAACGGGCCCGCGAGCTGATCCACGACGGCGCCCGGCGCGCGCTCGCGCGGTTGAGCGACATCAGGCCGCCGAGCATCACGCTGCCGGCCGAGCTGACCGTCCGGTTCCACAGTCGCGCGTTCGCCGAGCTGGCGTGTGCGCTGCGGAACGTCGAACGCCGCGAGGACAAGGTCGTTGCTCTGCGCAACGATGATCCGCTGGAGCTGTACCGGACCTTCATCGCGACCGTGCTGCTGAGCCGCGGTGTGAGCGAGTAACCAGGCGTTCAACTGCTGTTGCGCAGGATAGGTTTTGATCGCAGCTGTCGTCTCGACCGAGGAGCCCGCATGCGTTGGCAGAAGCCGCTTGCCGCAGCAGTTGTCCTGACCGCTCTCACTACGACGCTGACCGCGTCCGCCACAGCTGACAAGCACAGCCACGGCAACGGCAGCAGCGGCGGCGCCTGCTCGCCGGACGCCAACTTCCTCGGCTTCAGCGACGCGCTGGACAAGACGACATTCGACGGACAGCCGGTCGCCGGCCTGTCGGCACTCAACGTCACCGGCCCGCACAGCGCTCTTGCGCTGGTCGACAACGTCGGGACCACGCCGGCCCGCGTGTTCGACCTCAAGGTCAACAGCAAGCCGACCTCGGTCCGCGTCGACGGGATGACGATCCTCACCCGCCCGGACGGTACGCCGTACAACGGTGGCGACTTCGACGGTGAAGGGCTCGTCGTCGAGCGGGGCAACCGCACCATCCTCGCGACCTCGGAGCGTGAGCCGTCGATCCGCCGCTTCCGGCTGTCGGACGGCAAGGAGATCGCGTCGCTGCCGGTCCCGAGCCGGTTCCAGGTCGCGCCGGCCGGCGAGGCGACCAGCAACGCGACGTTCGAGTCGCTGGCGGTCAGCCGTGACGGGCTGTCGTTGTTCGCCGGCATGGAAGGCCCGCTGGCGTCGGACGGCACGGACGCCAACAACCGCACCCGGAACCGGATCATTCGGTACTTCGGTCTGCCGGGCCACCAGTACCGGCCGATCGCGCAGTACGCGTACAAGCCGGACCCGGGCCTCGCGCTGGTCGAGCTTGCATGGGTGAGCCCGACCGAGCTGGTGTCGATGGAGCGGACGTTCACCGCGGGCGTCGGGAACACGATCCGCGTGTTCACCGTGTCGCTGCGGCGGGCGTCGGATGTGACCAAGGTGGCGTCCCTGGCCGACGCGCCGGAGAAGGTCTTCCTGCAGAAGAAGCTGCTGTTCGACCTGGTGAACTGCCCGCCGTCGGGCGCGGTCGCCAAGCAGCCGCAGCCGAACCCGCTGCTGGACAACGTCGAAGCGCTTGGTCTGGGTGGAAACCTGCCCGGCGGGCGGCGGCAGCTGTACCTGATGTCCGACGACAACAACGGCGCCACCCAGATCACCCGGTTCTACTCGCTGGCGGTCAAGCTCTAGCACGCTGGCGTGATCACGGTGCTTGGGTAACACTGTGTGAATGCGCGTGATCGTGGTCGGTGCGGGCGTGATCGGGCTGAGCTGTGCCGTCCGGCTCGCCGAGGGCGGGTACGACGTGGCCGTGTTCGCCCGGGACCTGCCGTTGGAGACGACGTCGTCCGTCGCGGCCGCGATCTGGTACCCGTACCTGTCGGCGCCGGAGGATCGGGTGGCCGGCTGGTCGCGGGCGTCGTACGAGGAGTTCGCGAAGCTGGCGGAGATCGAGCCGTCGGTGCAGCTGCGGCACGGGCGGGAGTTCCTGACCGAACGTACGCCGGATCCGCGGTGGGCCGACGTACTGCCTGATCTGACGCGGCTCGGGTCGCCGCCGGAGGGGTTCGTGGACGGATGGTCGTTCACGGCGCCGGTGATCGACATGCCGACGTACCTGCCTGCGTTGGTGAAGCGGCTCGAGCAAGCCGGCGGGACATTGACGCGGGCGGCGTTGTCCGCGTTGCCGACCGGGGCGGATCTGGTCGTGAACTGCACAGGGCTCGGGGCGCGACTGACCGCGAGTGATCCGACGGTGACGCCGGTCCGTGGTCAGGTGATGACGGTCGAGCCGTGCGGTCTGACCGAGTGGCTGCTTGCGGATCGGTCGCCGTCTGAGCTGACGTACGTGGTCCCGCGGGAAAAAGACGTGGTCGTCGGCGGCACGAGTCAGCCGGGCGACTGGAACCTGGCTGTTGATCCTTCGACCAGCTCGGCGATCCTCGAGCGGGCGGCGGAGCTCGTTCCCCAACTCCGCAAGGCGAAGATCATCCGGCAGCGGGTCGGCCTGCGGCCGGCGCGGCCGACGATCCGGTGCGAGCTCGTGCGTACGCGGACCGGCGAGCCGGTGATCCACTGCTACGGGCACGGCGGGTCGGGCGTCACACTGTCGTGGGGCTGCGCGGACGAGGTCTTGGAACTTGTCCAAGGCCTCTGACGGTTTGGTCATCCTCGACGGTGGTCTCTCGAACGCTCTCGAGGACCGCGGTCACGACCTGTCCGACGCGCTGTGGTCGGCGCGGTTGTTGCGGGACGATCCGGCGGAGATCGCGGCGGTTCATCGTGCGTACTACGAAGCAGGCGCGATGGTCGCGACGACGGCGAGCTACCAGGCGAGCGTGGTCGGGTTCGAGCGGGCCGGCGTCGGGCGGGCCGAGGCGGAGCGGCTGATCGCGAGCAGCGTGCGGATCGCGCAGGAGGTGCGCGACGAGTTCCCCGGGCGACTGGTCGCCGCGTCCGTCGGCCCGTACGGCGCGATGCTGGCGGATGGCTCGGAGTACCGCGGTCGGTATGGCGTGACCTCCGCCGTCCTGCGCGACTTTCACGGGCCACGCCTCGAACTGCTGATGAACGCCGGCCCTGACCTGCTCGCCATCGAAACCATCCCCGACGCTCAGGAAGCCGAGGTGCTGGTGGAGCTGTTGGCCGAGCTGGACTTTCCGGCGTGGTTCTCGTACTCGATCGACGGCTCGCATACCCGTGCCGGCCAACCGCTGCGGGATGCCTTCGCCATCGCGGCGATCGACCAGGTGGTTGCCGTAGGCATCAACTGTTGCCGGCCGGAAGACGTACTATCCGCCGTCGAGGCCGCGGTAGCCGTCACCGGGAAGCCAGCAGTTGCCTACCCCAACCGCGGTGAGTCCTGGGATGCCAACACCAAACGCTGGGTCGGCAATGGCACAGGCCCAGCGACCTTCGCCTTCGACTGGGCGGCAGCCGGGGCGACCTACATCGGCGGTTGCTGCCGGGTCGGTCCGAACGACATCCGGGAGCTACACGCCAAGTACCTGGCAGAGGAGGTCTAGGGCTCCGGGGTAGGCGTGGTCGGGTGGGGTGCCGTAGCCGACGATGACTGCTTGGCGGGTGGCTGGGGTTGGGTTGAAGTGGTACGTGGAGAGGTTGGCCAGGCCGAGGCCTTGGCGGGCGGCTCGGGTGACGATGTCCTCGGCGTCGCCCGGTACGTCGAGGAGGACGTGCAGGCCGGCGGAGATGCCGGCTACCTGGACGTTGGGGGCGCGGACGGCCAGGAGTTCGACCAGGCGGTCGCGGCGGCGGCGGTAGTGCAGGCGGGAACGGCGTACGTGGCGGTCGTAGTGGCCGGAGGCAATGAATTCGGCGAGGATCAACTGGTCGAGCGTCGCGGTCTGGTAATCCGCTGTGCGCTTCGCGGCGACCACCGGTTCGATCAGGCGTTGCGGCAGCACCATCCACGCCAGTCGCAGGCCGGGCGCGAGACTCTTGCTCGCCGTACCCGTGTAGACGACCCGCTCCGGATCGAGCGCCTGCAGCGCCCCCACCGACTGCCGGTCGTACCGGAACTCGCCGTCGTAGTCGTCCTCGATCAGCACCGCGCCGCTCTCCCGCGCCCACTCGACAGCAGCGGTACGACGCTCCGGCGCGAGCGGCACGCCCGTCGGCATCTGGTGTGCAGGCGTGAGCAGCACCCCCTGCCCGGTCAGCCGCGACGTCTGCGCACCGAGCTCGTCCACCGGCACAGCCACAGCCGACAGACCACGCGCCCGGATCACGTCCCGATGCAGCCCGTACCCGAACTCCTCGACCGCGATCGTCGTACCGCCGAGGTTCTTGATCGCCTCGCCCAGCAGACTCAAGGCCTGCACATACCCCGAGCAGATCAGGATCCGCTCCGGATCCGCCCGCACCCCGCGAGCCCGGGCGAGGTAGTCCGCTAGCTCCCGCCGCAGCTCGATCCGGCCGCGCGGATCGCCCAACCCGAACGCCTCGTTCGGCGCCAGCGTCAACGCCTTGCGTGCCGCCGCCAACCACTCCGTCCGCGGGAACGTCGCCACATCCGGAGACCCCGGCGTCAGGTCGTACCGATACGACCGCTCCTCCGGAAGCACCACAGCCGGCATCGACGGTACGGCGGCCCGGTTGGCAACCACCGTCCCGGACCCCTGCCGCGCAGTCAGCCACCCCTCGGCCACCAGCTGCCCGTACGCATCCGCGACCGTGTTCCGCGCAATCCCGAGATCCTTCGCCAACGACCGCGACGACGGCAACCGCGTCCCGGCAGGCAATCGCCCCGTCCGGATCGACTCGTGCAAGGCATGCACCAGCTCGTTCCGCCCCCGCGCGGCGGCCAGATCCAGATGCAGATCCGCCCCCGCCTCGGAATCCTCCATGAAACCGGACTTTATCGCGCCTCAGCCCGCCACCAGTTCCTCACTGATCCCCCAGAGCCGCCCCGCGGCCACCTCGTCGTAGCTGCGTACCGAGGACCTGCCGGGCCTGCCGTTGGTGAAGAACCCACCCGTCACCCGGCTGAGCGCAGGTGCCGAGGCCAAGTGGATCGAAGTCATCGCACCCTTGGCCGCGGACCTCATGAACGGCCGCAGGAACGGGACCACCATCCGCTGTACGCCGCTGGGATCCTCGGCCCCGAACGACGTACTCACCACCCCCGGATGCAGCGCGTTCGCCGTGATGTGGCCGGATCCCACCCGCCTGGCCAGCTCGTAGCTGAACAGCAGGTTGGCGAGCTTGGACTGGCTGTAGGCGGCCGCACCGGAGTACGACTGCTCTCCTTGCAGATCGCCGAAGTCGATACGCCCGGAGGCCTGCGCACTCGACGAGACCGTGACCACACGTGCCGGTGCGCTGTCCTCGAGCCGGTCGAGGAGCAGGTGAGTGAGCAGGAACGGCGCGAGGTGGTTCAGCGCGAAGGTCCGCTCGAGGCCGTCGGCGGTGAGGTGCCTTGTGTCCCAATACCCGCCGACGTTGTTGACCAGTACGTCGATCCGCGGCAGCTCGGCCAGTACGGCGGCGGCCAAGCGGCGAACCTCCGACTGGGACGACAGGTCGGCCACGAACACGTCCACCAGCGCACCGGACCTCGTACGGATCTCGGCCGCGGCCGCCTCGGCCCGCGCCCGGTCGCGACCGGTGATCGCGACGCGGGCGCCCAGGATGGCCAGGCCCGTGGCGGTTGCCTTGCCGATGCCACCGGTGCCGCCGGTGACCAGGACTGTTCGCCCGGTCATCCGGCCCTCTCGATTCGTTGTCACTTGACCTCTGCTCGCATGACCATTCGGAGTCCGATGAGTAGCGGGATGACGAGCCAGACGATTCCCGTGACGCCGATGTTCGCCCATTGCTCGCCGGTGAGGGACTTGTCGAAGACGAACAGGCCGCTCTGGGCGAACTGGATGTCGACCCACGGCTGCAGGTTGTGGAACCAGTGCGAGCCCGCAGCCAGCAGGCTGAAGACCGTCGGCAGCAGGAAGGTGAGGACGAAGTACGCCACCACCGCCCCGATCGAGGCCCGGATCAGGACGCCCAGCATGAAACCGACCAGCAGACTCAGCACCATGCCGAGGACGTAGTACAGGCATTGGGTGATCGTCACGTCCCAGACCAGATCGGCACCGGTGACGGCCGCGCCGATCAAGTTGCCGAGGGCACCGACCGCGAAGGTCAGCGCCATCGCCGCGATCGCGATGACGACCGACGAGATCGCCTTGGCGGTGATGATCCGGCCCCGGTGCGGGACGAGCGTGAACGTGGTCAGACCGGTGCGCTGGCTCCATTCACTGGTGACGGCCAGGATCGCGACCAGCGGCAGGATGATCACCACCGGGAACCGGATCGCGGTCGCGAAGGTCGAGTACGTGAGCTGGGCAGGCTCGGCGAACAGGATCACCCCGGTGGCCGCGAGTACGGCGGTGATCGCGATGCTGGCGATCAGCCAGAAGCCGGATCGGGTGTCGAACATCTTGCGGAGCTCGACCGCGATGATCCGGGTCAACGGGACCGATGGGACGACGGCCCGGCGCGGCCGGACTGCTTCTACTGCGACGGCGGTCATGCCGGTGCTCCTTCGCGCTGGGTCGTGGATGTGAGCTCGAGGAACATCTCCTCCAGGCCGGCGCCCTCCGCGGCACGCAGTTCGGTCAGCGCGATACCCGACTCGAGCGCCACCGTCCCGACGAGTGCGGCGTCCGCGTCGGTCCGCAGCGCGCCGTCGCCGGTCGCACTCGCGGTCAGTCCCCAGTCCGTCAGAGCCTGCTCGAGGCGGGCCAGATCGACGGCGCGAACGATGGTGCCGGCGGCGTGCAGCAGTTCGGTCTTGGTGCCGTGCGAGACGATCCGGCCGTGGCCGATCATCACGATGTCGTCGGCGATGACCTCGATCTCGTGCAGCAGATGCGAGGACAGCAGGACGGTCCCGCCGCGGTCGGCGTACCCGCGGAGCAGGTCCCGCATCCAGCGGATGCCGGCCGGGTCCAGCCCGTTCGCGGGCTCGTCGAGGATCAGTACGTCGGGGTCGCCGATCAGCGCGGTCGCGATGCCGAGCCGTTGACGCATGCCGAGCGAGTACTCCCCCACTCGCCGCGACGCCTCGTCCGGGGTCAGGCTGACCGTGGTCAGCATCTCCTCGACCCGTGTACGCGGCAGGCCCATCAGGCGCTGCGCCAGGGTCAGGATCTCGCGGCCGGTGCGACCCGCGTGTTGTGCGGACGCGTCGAGCAGGACTCCTACCTCGCGTCCCGGGTTCGGCAGGTCCGAGAACTTCCGTCCCGCGATCGTTGCCGTTCCGGAGGTGGCTCGGGTCAGGCCGACCATGATCCGCATCGTGGTCGATTTGCCGGCACCGTTCGGGCCGAGGAATCCGGTCACCCGGCCCGCGGCGGCGGTGAAGCTGACGTCGTCGACGGCGAGCGTGCCGCCGTACTTCTTCGAGAGTCCTTCGACGGTGATCATGCGGACATCCCGGTGATCGCGATCTTGCCGCGGGCCTTGCCGGTGGTCAGGTGGCGCATGGCGTCGGGGACCTGGTCGAGCGGGTAGGTGCGGTCGAGGCTCGGGGTGACCTTGCCGGTCTCGATCAGGGCGGTGAGGCGGACGAGTTCGCTGCCGCGCACGTTGCCGACGAAGAAGGTCAGCCGCTGGCGTACGAACAGCGACAGGGCCAGTGCCCGGAACTGCCGGTTCATCCCGCCGCTCGGGCCGCCGCCGTCCTCACCACCGGTGATGACAACCGTGCCGGTCGGCGTCAGCGCGCGCCGGAGCCTGGAGAGCGCGGGGTTGCCGGCGATATCGATGATCAGGTCGTAGCGATCGCCACTCGCGGCGAAGTCGTCGCGCGTGTAGTCGATGACGTGATCAGCGCCCAGCGCCCGGACGAGATCGAGCTTGGAGGTGCTGGCGACGCCGGTGACTTCCGCCCCGAAGGCCTTGGCCAGCTGTACGGCGAAGCTGCCGACGCCGCCTGATGCACCGATGACGAGGACATGCTGCCCGGCCTCGACCCGGCCGGTGGTCAACGCGTCCAGCGCGGTGAGCGCCGAGATCGGGACGACGGCAGCCTCCTCGAACGCGAGGTTGGCCGGCTTGTGGGCGAGCTTGTCCTCGCGGGCGACGGCGTACTCCGCGAACGAGCCGGGCGCCTCGCCGTACACCTCGTCCCCGACGGCGAACTTGGTGACACCGGAGCCGACGGCCTCGACCGTGCCGGCCACATCGCGTCCGGGGACCGGGTTGCGCGGGCCGCGGAATCCGAAGGCGAGCCGGAGCAGGTACGGCGTACCCGTCATCACGTGCCAGGTGCCGCGGTCGAGGCCGGCGGCGTGCACGCGGACGAGCACGTCGGTCGCGGCCGGTTCGGGACGGGCGATCTGCCTGACCTGCAGGACATCGGCGTCGCCGTACCTGTCCTGCACGATCGCTCTCATGGTGGTCGTGGTCGTGCTGGCCATGGTGTTTCCCCCTGGTGTCCTGGATGTCGGAGCCCCCAGCGCCGATGGCCTTTCGTACTAAGTACGGTGACCGTATCGTACTTTGTACGAAACTGCTATGGTCCGGGGGTGGAGAAGTCAGCTGGTGACACAGCGCAGGGCCGCCAGCGGCTGAGCCGGGAGCGGGTGCTGGCTGCCGCCGTCGGGGTGGCCGACGCGGGCGGGATCGGGGCTCTCACGATCCGTTCGCTGGCCCAGGAGCTCGGGGCGAAACCGATGTCGGTCTACTACCACGTGGCCAACAAGGACGCGATCCTCGACGGCATCGTCGATGTGGTCTTCAGCGAGATCGACCTGCCGTCACCCGGCGGCGACTGGCGCTCCGAGCTGCGCCGGCGCGCGGCGTCGGCCCGGCAGGTACTGCGACGGCATCGCTGGGCGATCGGGCTGATGGAGTCACGGACGACTCCAGGCCCGGCGACGCTCCGCCATCACGACGCGGTCATCGCGACTCTGCGGGCAGCGGGCTTCTCATTGGAGATGACGGCGCACGCGTACGCGCTGATCGACAGCTACACCTACGGCTTCGCGCTCCAGGAAGCCGGGCTCCCCTTCGAAGGCCCGGACACCGTGGCGCCGGTCGCGGACTCGATCATGGAGCAGTTCCCCGCGGGCGACTACCCGCATCTCGTCGAGATGGCGACCGGCTACTACTTCAAGACCAGCTACGACTTCGCCGACGAGTTCGACTTCGGCCTCAACCTGATCCTCGACGGTCTGAGCAGCTCGCTGCACGGCTAGCGCTTTCCGGTCCATACAGGCGTACTGTGGCGGTAGCTCCGGAACGACGACATCCCACCTCGTGGTGAAGCCAAACCGGCCCTCCCGTTAGGGAACGTCATGTCCGATTCTCAGAGCACGCCCGAGACCCCTGCCCCCGTCACGCCGCCGCCGTCGCCCGTCGACGAGCTGATGAAACCGCTGACGAAACGGGCACCGCGTACGCCGTTCCGCACCGCGTGGACCCAGCTGCGCAACCTCGTCCGCCGCGACAAGGCCTGACAACTTGTCGTAGCCGCGGACCGTATTGGCCCAGGGATCTGCCGTGGGAATGGACCACGTACCTGGGCCGATCCGGTCATAGCGTGAGGGTATGAGTTCAACGACGCGGCGGGTCAAGCTCGCCAACCTTGCCCCCGACTTCTACAAGGCCATGATCGAGCTGGACAAGGTGTCCGACGCCGGGCTGGACCCGAAGCTGGCGCACCTGGTCCGGATCCGGGCCTCGCAGATCAACGGCTGCTCGTACTGCACCGACATGCACTCGCTCGACCTGCTCGAGTTCGGCGCGGAGCAGCAGCAGCGGATCGCGCTGCTCCCGGTGTGGCGCGAGGCGGACAAGTTCTACACCGAGCAGGAGAAGGCGGCCCTGCACCTGACCGAGGCGATCACGCTGATCAGCGTCGACCACGTCCCGGACGACGTGTACGAGATCGCGGCCGCGGCCTTCGACGAGAAGGAACTGGCCCAGCTGATCGCGCTGATCATCACGATCAACATGTGGACCCGGGTCGGCGTGACCGGGAAGATGGAGCCCGGCCATTACAAGCCGTGAGGTGCTCACGATGACTGCCGAGCTGTTCAGAGCCATGCATCACGGCGGCACTCCCCTGGTCCTTCCGAATGCGTGGGACCCGGTAAGCGCACGTCTGATCGCCGAGGCCGGCTTCCCCGCTGTTGCGACCAGCAGCGGGGCGGTCGCCCGCGTCCTCGGGTACGACGACGGGCAGCTGACGCCACCGTCGGCGATGTTCGCGGCGGTCGCCCAGATCGTCCGGGCGGTCGACGTACCGGTCACTGCCGACATGGAGGCCGGGTACGGCCTGCCGGCGAAGGAGTTCGCCGAGCGGTTGCTGGAGACCGGCGCGGTCGGTTGCAACCTGGAGGACTCGCTCGACGGCGGGCTGGTCGATGTGGCGCAGCAGGCCGATTACCTGGCCGAGGTACGCGCCGCCGCGGGAGCCGAGCTGGTGATCAACGCTCGGGTGGACACGTTCATCCGGCCGGTCGACGATCCGGTTGGGGAAGCGGTACGCCGGGGGCGTGAGTACCGTCGCGCCGGAGTTGACTGCGTCTATCCGATCCTCGCGCCGGTTGACCAGCTGGCTGAGGTGGTCGAGGGCGTTGGCGGACCGATCAACGCGCACGCTTCACCGGGCGGACCGACGCCGTCGGAGCTCGCGGCTGCCGGCGCCACCCGGATCTCTTACGGGACGAGCGTGCACACGTATTTGATGACCAAGCTGCAGGAGTTGCTGCCGACGTTGGGCTAGCCGTCGAGGGTGCGCGGCAGACCGAAGTACGACGCGACTGTGGTGTCGAAGTGGACGATCTCGTTGATGCGGTCGCCGGCGATGCTGATCACGACCACGCCGATCAGGTGGAGGCCGCCGGTGACCGGATCACGGATGTACTCGCCCCAGGCCGGCTGACCGTTCGCGCCGACCGGGACCATCGCTGCGATCAACCGTCGGTGCGCAGCGAGCGCGGTAAAGAATCGGTGCGCGGCCTCGGTGCCGTGGTACTCGAACGGCAGCGGTGGCATCCGCACCCACGCATCGCTGGTCATCAACGCGACCAGCGCATCGACGTCCTGCGCGGTGAACGCCTCGACGAAGCGGTCGGTCAACTCGCGCTCCTCCGCGCCGCCGACGCCCGTGGATCGATCGGCAGCGTCCATCGTCGATCGAGCACGAGCAAGTGCGCTGTTGACGGCCGCCTCGGTCAGACCGAGCAGCTCCGCGGTCTCACTGGCTCGATAGCCCAGTACGTCGCGCAGCAACAGCACCGCGCGCTGATTCGGCGGGAGCAGTTGTACTGCGGTGACGAACGCGAGCGAGATCGCCTCGCGCGACTCGTACCGTGCTTCCGGTCCGGGCAGCTGATCTGGTATGCCATCCAGCAGGACATCGGGATAGGGCTGCAGCCAGAGGACCTCGCCCGAACGGTAGGGCTCCGGCGCCGGGACCGGGAGTGGTGCCGTCGGCAACGGTCGGCGTGACGAGGAGCGCAGTACGTTCAGGCAGCGGTTGGTCGCGATGCGGTAGAGCCAGGTGCGGACCGACGACCGGCCCTCGAACCCGCTCAGCCCGATCCATGCCGAGAGCAACGTTTCCTGCAGCGCGTCCTCGGCGTCCTGCAACGACCCGAGCATCCGGTAGCAGTGCAGCTGCAGCTCTCGGCGATGCGGCTCGACCAGCGCCGCGAACGCCTCCCGGTCGCCTTCCCGCGCACGCTGGAGCAGGTCGTCCGGCATGAGTCACCTCCGTCGTCATTCATCCTCGCACTGGTTGTGACACCGGGATGGGCGAGAACTGATCGGTTCCGGAGCGAGCAGTTCCGGCGGCCGGTGCGGTCTGTCCTCTGTGCAAGGACAACCGAAACGGAGAACACCATGTCCATCGAGAACCGCACCGTCCTGATCACCGGCGCCAACCGAGGCATCGGACGCGCCTTGGTCGAGGAAGCCCTGCGCCGGGGCGCCAAACGTGTGTACGCCGGAACGCGGGTCGTGTGCACGCACCCGGATGAACGGGTGACGTATCTGAGCCTGGATGTGACCGACCAGGCCCAGATCGAGGCGGCGGCGAAGGCCGTCGAGTCACTCGACGTACTGGTCAACAACGCCGGCCTGGCGGCGTACGACAACCTGTCCGATCGCGCGCAGCTGGAGCAGCACCTGGCGGTCAATCTCTTCGGGCCGCATGCCATGGCCTCGGCGTTCCTACCGCAGCTCGTCGAGTCGCGCGGCGCGATCGTCAACGTGCTGTCCGTGGCAGCGCTCGCGTCGCTGCCGATGATCCCGGCGTACTCGATCTCGAAGGCGGCGGCGTTCTCGTTGACTCAGTCGCAGCGTGCGCTGCTGGCGCCGCAAGGTGTGCGGGTGCATGCCGTCCTGACCGGGCCGACGGACACCGAGATGTCGCGGGATCTCGACGTGCCGAAGGCGTCACCGGAGTCGGTCGCGGCGGCGATCTTCGACGGGGTCGCGGCGGGCGATGAGGAGATCTTCCCGGATCCGTTGTCGGCTCTGCTGGCTCCGAGTTGGGTCGGCGGATCCGTGAAGGAGCTCGAGCGTCAGAACGCGGCGCTCCTGAGCACATAGACGAGGGCCCAGTCCTGGTCGTTGGCGAGAGGGTCGGCGAGGTGCGCGGGCTGGCCGTTGACGCAGCTCGGGTAGACGAATGCGCACGTCGCCGATCCGTCCGCGTTGAAGCTGACCAGGTTCGCGCGGAGGATCGCGTCTTCGGCGGCGTCGAGCCAGGCGGCCTGTTCGGGCGTGACGAGTTCGCGCGGCCAGGCGGCGTACACGACTGCACTTAGCGCGGACCAGTAATGCGGGAAGACGTCGCCCCACAACCGCAGCCGGCCGAACCAGTAGCCGTCCCAGTGCCGGATCGGGACGTGCCGTAGCCGTACGTCGGGTTGGTCGGCGGCGAACGCGGTCAGCCAGGGCAGGCGGCGGGTCAGCTCGGCGCCGTCGATCTCGTCCGGCGCGATTTGGTATGCCGAAACGAGCAGCTCGAGGAGCGGGGCAACCATCGACTGCTCGTAGTTCACCTCGTGGGGCGGCAGTTCGTCGCCGTACCCGATGAAGGTTTTGGTATGCCGGATCAGGTGCTCGTGCAGGCCGAGCTCGCTGAGGAGCGGGCCGAGGTCGAACGCGAGGAAGTGGTCGCCGCCGAGTTCGTAGTACCGGTTGAGGATGCGGGTCGCGCCGGACCGGTCACCCTGGCCGAGCAGGAAGCGCGCGAACCAGGGGAAGTTGTATAGGCGTACGTCGTTTTGGTGGACGCTGTCGTCCTGGATCGTGCCGGCGTCGTCGAGCAGGTACTCGCGGACGAACTGCTCGTAGCCGTCGAGCGCCTCGTCCAACTCGACGCGGTCGCCCCAACCGCGGTCGCGGACCTCCTGCAGGAGAAGCGCCATCCCTACTCGCTCGCGCGCGTCCGACCAGTCTCGCCAGGCGCTGGACAGGACAGTGAGGCCGCTGTTGTTGTCGTACGGCACGAAGGCGTACTTGCGGCTGCCTGCCAGCTCGGGGCGGCGTTGGTGGTCGAGGATGAAGCGGACCCGGCGCTCGGCGATCTGCCGGAGCGGTTCGTGGAAGAGGAGCGCGATCCGGGACCGGCCGTCAGCTGATTCGACGTACTTGATGCCGGGCTCGGTCGCGGTGATCTCGCGGCCGTCGTGGAGCTGGATCGTCTCGTTGAGCTCGGCCGCCAGACGGTCGGCACCGATGAGTGGTGCGCGATCCGCGTGGAAGGCGGGCAGATCGGTATACCAATCGAGCTGCCAGGTCCACCGGTAGGAAACACCTGGCTCGAGCGTGATCGCCGGTTGGCCTCCCATCGCGTGCGGCGCCCGGGCGTGGTCGGTGACGTGGAGGTAGATGTGCCCGCGGATATTGCTGCTCGTGCTGGGCTCGCGCGACTCGACGGAGTACGCCCAGAGCTCGCCCTCCTTCAGTTGCAGTCCTAGGCCTGGTCCACTGCCGTCCATCGGGACCGCCCAGACCCACGCGTCGGCGCCACCGGTCCAGACATGCGCATGTACGGCGCCGGTAAGGCTCTCGCGGCTCGACGTGTAGACGTCGCGGTACGGCGTGCTGATCGCGAGCGAGCCGATCTCGATGGACTCGGCGCTCGTGTTGCGGAGCTCGTACGTCTCGGTCCAGTGCTCGCCGAAGCGGCGGCCGACGCGCAGCTCCAGCCCGCCGAACTGGTACATCAGGTCGATGCCGCTGCTCCGCCACCGGGTGAACGCCGGGTTGTCGAAACGGTATGCCGCCCGGTCCGTGATCACGAATCCCTTGCCCCAGGCATGCAGACTGTCGTGCACGACCCCGTCGTCCAGCAGGACCCGCCGGCCGTCCGGGTGCACCACCTGCACGACCGCTCCGTCGTCGCCGACCTCAACGAAACCTGGACCGAATCTGAAACTCTCCACGATTCGCCAACCTATCGATGTCGAGAACCGCTCAACGGCTCCGTCCCCTGATGAGAACACGCTCACGACGAAAGGTTGACTCCGATGGACAAGCAGCAGATCGCCGAGATCCTCGCCAAGCCGTACACGCAGCAGCTGCTCAACGGCTCTGAGCCGGCCCGTCTCGCGTACGACGGCCTGGACGGCGACCCGCGCGTCATCCCGATCGGCTTCTGGGTCGAGGGCGAGCAGATCCTGGTCGCCACGGTGCCGAAGGCCGCCAAGGTCGCCGCGATCCGCAAGAACCCAAAGGTCGCGCTCACGATCGACACCGGCGCGTTCCCGCCCAAGGCCCTGCTGATCCGCGGCACCGCCGAGGTGGAAGTGGTCCCGGGCGTCACGGAGGGCTACCTGACCGCCGGCCACAAGGTGATGACCGACGAGCAGTACCCGGACTGGGCCGCCGGCGTCCAGAGCCTGTACGACGCGATGGCCGTCATCACGATCACGCCGACCTGGGCCAAGCTGCTCGACTTCGAGACCACGATCCCGAAGGCGGTCGAGGACCTGATCAACGAGAAGAGCGCCGGCTGATCACAGCCGGTGGCGCAGAGTGTTGCGCGCGTGCGGCATCCTTGGGTGGTGGTATACCAAATCCGGGAGAAGTCGATGAGCGACAGTCGAGAGTCCGAGACCGAGCGGGTCACGCGGCAGCTGCGGGACGAGATCCTCGACGGCGTCCGGCCACCCGGTGACCGGCTGGTCGAGCGGGACCTCGCGACCGCACTCGAGGTTAGCCGAGTGCCCGTCCGGGAGGCACTGAAGGTGCTGGTGAACGAAGGGCTGGTGACACCACGCCCCCGGTCCTGGTCGGTCGTCCGCACGTTCACCGATTCCGACATCGCCGATCTGACCGAGGTACGGACCGCCTTCGAACCGCTGACGTTCCGGCTCGCGGCCGAGCGCCGTACCCGCGAAGGGCTCGATCGGCTGCGAAAGACATTGGACGAACAGCTTGTGGCAGCACGCGCGAAGGACGCCGTGGTCGCGCGGCGGAAGGCGGCCGACTTTCACGAGCTCGTCACCGAGCTCGCCTCGAACGAGCTGCTGATCGAGATCGAGCGGCCGCTGCGCAGCCGGATGCGCTGGCTGCTGACCCAGCACGACGACCTGATCGCTGTCGCGGGCCAGCACCTGGAGTTGTACCGGGCCATCGCGAACCGCGACGTCGACGAGGCCGAGCGGCTGGCGAGCGAACATCTGACCCAGTCGCAGGTCCTGTTCCGGTTCAGCCGCGGCATGGACTGACGGGGGCTCCGAGCCAGTCGGCGCGGTCGGCAATTTGGTATACCATTCTGTTCATGACCTCCTTTCTGCTTGCTGACGTGCGCCCGTGGGGCGGTGCCCCGGTCGACCTCGCGATCGCCGATGGTGTGATCACAGACATCACCCCGGCCGGCCGTCAGACAGCAGCGGATCAGCAGGTCGTCGACGGGCGCGGTCTGCTCGCGCTCCCGGGCTTCGTCAACGCGCACGCACACGTCGACAAGAGCTGGTGGGGTCAGCCGTGGGTCTCGTACGGCGGCGAGCCGACGACCCAGGGCCGGATCGCGCACGAGCGGGCCGAGCGCGACAAGTACGGGATCCCGAGCGTCGCGGGCGCGACCGCAGTACTGCGTGAGTTCTTGCGGCACGGTACGACGGCCACCCGCACGCATGTCGACGTCGACCTCGGCGTCGGGCTGCAGGGGATCGCGAACGTGCGCGAGGCGGTCGACGCGCTCGACGGCGCGGTCGAGGTGGAGATCGTCGCGTTCCCGCAGGACGGCGTACTGCGGCGACCCGGCGTACTCGAGCTGCTGGACAAGGCCGCGACCGAAGGCGCCACCAGCATCGGCGGACTCGACCCGGCGTCGATCGACCGCGACCCGGTCGGCCAGCTGGACGCGCTGTTCGAGATCGCGGCCCGTCGTGAGGTCGGGATCGACATCCACCTGCACGACCGCGGCGACCTCGGCGCGTTCCAGTACGAGCTGATCGTCGAGCGCACCAAGCAGGCCGGCCTCGGCGGCAAGGTCAACGTCTCCCACGGATTCGCCCTCGGCGAACTGCCCGAGCAGCGACGGGCCGAAATGGTAGACCAGCTCGGCGAGGCCGGGATCTCCTGGACGACGGTCGCGCCGATCAACTCGGCCCCGCTCCCCTGGCGCGAGATGCGCACGGCGGGCGTCGCGGTCGGCCTCGGCACCGACGGCATCCGTGACCTCTGGTCGCCGTACGGCGATGGCGATCTGCTGCAGGTCGCGCGCCAGTTCGCCCGGCTGCACGGGCTGCGCGCCGACGAGGACCTCACCTACGCGATCGAGCTCGCGACGACGTACGGCGCCCCGTTCGTCCATCGCGAGAACTACGGACTGACGCCGGGAGCACGCGCGGACGTCGTACTGCTCGACGCCGAGAACGTGCCGGATGTGCTCGTCCGGGCGCCGCGTCGTGAGCTGGTCATCGCAGGCGGGCAGGTCGTCGTGCGCGACGGCGAACTCCGGGTGTGAGTACCAACTCTGTCGTCGAGCGCACGCTTGGCTCGCTCCGGGACAGCCGCGCGTTTCGCCTGTTCTGGTTCTCGAATCTGTTCTTCTTCGGCGGGGTGTGGACGCAGACGCTCGTGCTCGGCTGGCTCGCGTACGAGACCACGCATTCCGACTTCCTCGTCGCGGTGTTCGGTGCCGTGCGGCTGGCGCCCTTGCTGCTCGGGCCGTTCGCGGGTGCGTTCGCGGATCGGCACAACCGGGTCCGGCTGCTGATCATCGCGGCCTCGTGGGCGCTGGTCGCGGTCAGCGCGGTGGCCACGCTGGCATCGCTCGGACGTGCGACCTACTGGGTGCTCGTGCTCGGCGGGTTCGCGATCGGGCTGGCGCAGTCGCCGTCGCAGCCGGCACGTGCCTCGCTCGTGCTCGACCTGGTCGGGCGGCAGAACCTCAGCAACGCCAACGCGCTCAACTCGATGGCGCTGAACATGACGCAGGTGATCGGGCCGGCGATCGGCGGACTGATGATCACCGGACTCGGTGCGCCGGCCGCGCTGTGGGTCTCGACATTTTGGTATGCCATTTCTCTGGTGACCCTGCTGCCGTTGCGCGAGTACGGCCAGGTGCTCGGCGGGCATACCCAATCGGCGGTGCGGATGGTCACGAGCGGCCTGCGCGAGATCGCCCGGAACCGGCTCGCCTCCACCGTCCTCCTGATCACCCTGGCCGCGAACACTCTGCTGTGGCCGATCGCCCAGTCGTTCATGCCGGTCTTCGCGCAGGAGTCACTCGGCCTCAACGCCGCCGGCCTGGGCTGGCTGCTGACCTGTGCGGGCGTAGGCGGTCTGGCCGGCTCGCTGGTGATCGCCTGGCTCGGCGACTTTCGCTTCAAGGGCGGCATGTTCGTCGTCGGCACGGCCGCGTGGGGGATGTTGTGGGCGCTGTTCGGCCTCTCCCACAGCGTCATCGCGTCGTTCGTGCTCATGACCGCGATCGGCGTGCTGAGCGCGGCATTCGGCGTACTCCAAACCACGCTGCTGCTGATGACCACGCCCGAGTCACTCCACGGGCGGGCGCTCGGCGTACAGGAGCTTGCCATCGGCATCATGCCGGCGGCGTCCCTGGTGCTGGGTGCTTTTGCCGAGAGCTACGGCGTCGATATCACCACGTTCGTCAGCGCGGTTCTGCTTGTCGTCATGGTCGGCGCCCTCGCGATCTGGACACCGCCGCTCCTCCGCTACGGCGGCGAAGGAACTACCGTGGCCCGATGACGGTAAGAGTTCGGCGCGTGTACGACCCGGTGGAGGACGACGGCGGCCGGCGGGTCCTGGTGGACCGGCTGTGGCCGCGCGGGCTCAGCCGGTCGAAGGCGCGGATCGACGAGTGGTGCAAGGACGTTGCCCCGTCCACCGAACTGCGCGAGTGGTACGGGCACGACCCCGATCGGTACGACGAGTTCGCGAACCGGTACCGCAGCGAGCTCGACGACCCGGTCCGTGCTGCCGCCCTCAGCGAGCTGCGTGAGCTCGCCGGGAACGGCACGCTGACGTTGCTGACCGCAACGAAGGACTTCGCGATCAGCCAGGCCGCCGTGCTCGCCGAGCTCCTCGAGGACTAGCCCTGCAGTACGACGCTGGACTCCGACGTGAGAGCGAGGAAGGTCAGCGATTCCTGCAGGTACAGCTCGACGGTGTCGGCGTCGTGGGACAGATAGCCGATGGACAGGTCCTGGCCGAGGTGCAGCTCGTAGTCACCACCGCGCGTCGACACCAGCAGAGCACCCTCGAGCGCCGGCGCCCAGATGATCTCGCCGTCGCCGACGAGCCGGGCCAGGTGATCGCGGATCGGGTAACCGTGGTCGGTCGTCTCCGCGACGGCCGTGTACAGGTCGGCCGACAGCAGCAAGCTGTACGGTCCGTCCACCCCAGCCAACCGGAGCGCCCGCAGGGCCTGGGCGATGGAGTCAGGCAGCTCGCGAGCCTCGGACGGCAACGTGAGTACGTCGTTCGAGCTGCTCGGCGCGAGACCCTCGATCCCGGCGGCGCCGGAGCCGTGGAAGACCAGGTGGTCCTCGGCGTACGCGATCTGCTTCGCGGCGTCCTTGACCGGCTGCCAGTCCGAGTCCTTCGCGCCGCGCTCCACGTCGTCGACGGCCTGCCGGGTGACGGTGAACGGGACGCGCAGCTCGATGATCGGCTGGGACAGCCGCCGGCGCGCGATCACGCCGTCGCCCGGCGCCTCGACCGTCTCCAGGTGGCCGGTGCCGACCGAGGACAGCTCCGGGCCGGACGGGCCGACCAGGTCGACCACCCGGCGCCCGGCGATGTCGCGGGTGAAGGTACGGCGAGCCTCCTCCTCGATCTCGCCCCAGGCGGCGTCCGAGACCGGGGCCAGCTCGCGGTGCAGGTTGTTCGTCATGTGCGACTCCTTCTGAGGCTGCCGATTCCCAGCGATCCGTCCGCCGGGTTCCTATTGATCCGGGCGGGCGTGGTCGCAGCGGGCGCCGGCGACGGGTCTTCGAGGAACTCCGCGGTCGGCACGAAGAACAGACTGCCGGTGACCGCGGTCGAGAAGTCAAGGATCCGGTCGTAGTTCCCGGGCGGCTCACCGACGAACATCCGGTGCAGCATCCGCTCGATCACGTCCGGCGTGGCGGCGTACCCGATGAAGTAGGTGCCGAACTCGGCGGCGCCGAGTGAGCCGAAGGCCATGTTCTCGCGGACGATCTGCCGCTCGGTGCCGTCCGGGTCGACGATCGTGTTCACCGCGACGTGCGAGTTGGCCGGCTTGTCCTCGTCGGACAGCTCGAAGTCGCTGAGCTTCTCGCGGCCGATCACGCGCTCCTGCTCGGCGACCGGCAGTGCCTGCCAGGCGTCGAGGTCATGCAGATACTTCTGTACGACGACATAGCTACCGCCGGCGTACGCCGGGTCCTCGTCGCCGACGGTGATCGCGGCGACGGCCTTCGACCCGGTCGGGTTCTCGGTGCCGTCGACGAAGCCGAGCAGATCGCGCTCGTCGAAGTACTTGAAGCCCTGTACTTCGTCGAGCACCTTCACGTGGCCGGCCAGCCGCGCCATCACCTGGCGGGCGAGCTCGAAACACAGGTCGAGCCGGCGGGCGCGGAAGTGGAACAGCAGGTCGCCGTGCGTCGCCGGCGCGGTGTGCTTCGCGCCGGACAACGCCCGGAAGGGATGCAGGTCGCGCGGAGCCGGCACCCGGTAGAGCCGGCTCCACGCGGACGCGCCGATGCCGACGACACAGCTCAGCAGGTCGTCCGGCGCTCGGAACCCGACGGCACGCGTGAGCCCGGCGATGTCCTCCAGCAGGGCCCGCGCGGTGTCCTCGGATCCCGGACGTACGGCGAGCACCAGGAAGACGGCCGCCTTCGCGGGCTCACGCAGTACCTCCTGAATCAGGACCACCACTTCCCGCTGCTGGACAGGGCGTCCGCCGTCCGGTGCGTGGTGTCGAGGGTGTCGAGGTCGGCGATCGCGGCGTCGTCGAGCTCGAAGTCGAAGACGTTGAAGTTCTCGATGATCCGGTCCTGGTGGGTGGACTTGGGGATGACCGAGAGGCCCTTCTGGATCGCCCAGCGGATCAGCACCTGCGCCGGGGTGTGGCCGGTGGCTTCCGCGAGGCGGGCCACGACCGGACCGTCGAGGTGGCGGCCGGTCCCGAGCGGGCTGTACGCCTGGGACACGATGTTCGCGTCGTCACCGGCGGCGACCAGGCCGGCGCGGTACTCGAACGGGCTGAACTGGATCTGGTTGACGGCCGGCTGGACGGTGGCGACCTTCGACAGCTCCTGGATCTCGTCGGCACCGAAGTTCGAGATGCCGATGCCCTTGGTCAGGCCGGCCTCGACGGCGGCCTCCATGCCCGGCCAGGCCCAGGTCGGCCCGCCCTGCGGCCAGTGGATCAGGTACAGGTCGAGATACTCCGTGCCGAGCCGCTCGAGACTCTTCTCCGCCTCGACCCGCGCGTCCTTGCCGCCCGGGTAGAACTTCGTGGTCAGGAAGATCTCCTCGCGCGGGATCCCGCTCTCGCGGATCGCCTTCCCGACGCTGGTCTCGTTCCGGTACGCCTGGGCGGTGTCGATCAGCCGATACCCGGCCTCGAGCGCCCAGCTGACGGCCCGCTCGGTCTGCGCGCCGTCCTCAACCTGCCAAACCCCCAGCCCCAGCACCGGGATCTCAGTTCCGTTCGAGAGCTCACGAGTGTTCGCAGTCATGTACTTCTTCTACCACGCGCGACCTACAGCTTGTTGGCATGGCGGATTACTTGGACCACATCCGCCATCATGCCGGTGAGGTCGTAGTCCTTCGGGGTGTAGATGGCGGCTACGCCGGCCGCGCGGAGGGACCTGGCGTCGGTGTCGGGGACGATGCCGCCGACTACTACCGGGACGTCCTCCAGGCCTGCCTCGCGCAGACCCGCCACGACCTGCGGGACCAGCTCCATGTGGGAGCCGGACAGGATGGACAGACCCACGCAGTGGACGTCCTCCGCGACGGCGGCGGCGACGATCTGTTCGGGGGTGAGGCGGATGCCCTGGTAGATGACCTCGAAGCCGACATCGCGGGCACGGACGGCGACCTGTTCGGCGCCGTTCGAGTGGCCGTCCAGGCCGGGTTTGCCGACGAGCAGGCGGAGCCGGCCGCCGAGTTCGTCGGAGGTGGCCGCGACCGTCGCGCGTACGGCGGCGATCTCGGTGCCGCCCGCGGAGACGCCGACCGAGCCGGACACACCGGTCGGCGCGCGGTACTCGCCGTACATCTCCCGGAGGACCCCGGACCACTCCCCCGTGGTCACACCGGCGCGAGCGCACTCGAGCGTGACGGGCATCAGGTTGTCGGTCCCCTTGGCGGCAGCGCGCAGCTTGCCCAGCGCGGCCTCGACCGCGGAGGCATCACGCGAGGCGCGCCAGCTCTCCAACGACGACAGCGCAGCGGACTCGGCTGCGGGATCGACGGTCTGGATCGCCGTGTCGAGGTCGGCGGTGAGCGGTGACGGCTCGGTGTTCTCGAACCGGTTCACCCCGACGACGACCTGCTCGCCGGACTCGATCCGCTGGCGTCGTTCGGCATGCGACGCAACGAGCGCCTGCTTCAAGTACCCGCTCTCGACCGCCGCGACCGCCCCGCCCATCGCCTGCACCCGGTCGATCTCCTCGCGCGCACCCTCGACCAGCGAAGCCACCTTCGCCTCGATCACATGCGAGCCGTCGAAGATGTCGTCGTACTCGAGCAAGTCGCTCTCATAAGCCAGCACCTGCTGCATCCGCAACGACCACTGCTGGTCCCACGGCCGCGGCAGCCCGAGCGCCTCGTTCCAGGCCGGCAGCTGCACCGCCCGGGCCCGCGCGTTCTTCGACAGCGTGACGCCGAGCATCTCGAGCACGATCCGCTGCACGTTGTTCTCCGGCTGCGCCTCGGTCAACCCGAGCGAGTTCACCTGTACGCCGTACCGCAACCGCCGCGCCTTCGGATCGGTCACGCCGTACCGCTCCAGCGTCAGCTGATCCCACAGCTGCACGAACGCGCGCATCTTGCACGTCTCCTCGATGAACCGCACGCCGGCATTCACGAAGAACGAGATCCGCTGTACGACGTCCCCGAACCGCTCCGGCGGCACCTGCCCGCCGTCGCGGACCCGATCGAGTACGGCGATCGCCGTCGACAGCGCGAACGCCAGCTCCTGCACCGGCGTGGCCCCCGCCTCCTGCAGGTGGTAGCTGCAGATGTTGATCGGATTCCACTTCGGCATCTGCGCGACCGTGTACGCGATCACGTCGGTCGTCAGCCGCAGCGACGCATCCGGCGGGAACGCGTACGTCCCGCGCGACAGGTACTCCTTCACGATGTCGTTCTGCGTCGTCCCCGTGAGCTCGGACGGCAGCGCGCCCTGCTCCTGCGCCGCGACCTGGTAGAGCGCGAGCAACCACATCGCGGTCGCGTTGATCGTCATCGACGTGTTCATCTGCGCGAGCGGGATCTGGTCGAACAGCGCCCGCACGTCGCCGAGATGCGCGACCGGTACGCCGACCTTCCCGACCTCACCCTTGGCCAGCGGATGATCCGCGTCGTACCCGGTCTGCGTCGGCAGATCGAACGCGACCGACAGCCCGGTCTGCCCCTTCGCCAGGTTCCGCCGGAACAACGCGTTGGACTCCGCCGCGGACGAGTGGCCCGCGTACGTACGCATCACCCAGGGTCGATCCGAGGTCGCCATGTACCCGAGAGTAGGACTGTGTGCCCTTGTGAGTCTGCCCCTCGTGACTGGTGTCACCAGGGGCGTGGATCACACTCAGGCGCTGAGTGGCAGCGGTGTTCGCTCGACCTTGAGGACCCGGTGGAGGCGGGTGACGGCGAGGATGCGGACGACGGATGGCAGGGGGTGCCAGAGCACCAACTGCCGGCCGAGGGACTGGGTTCGGCGGTGGGTCGCGACCAGGAGGCCGAGGCCGGTGGCGTCGACCGCGTCGACCTCCTCCAGGTCGACGATCACGTCCCCGTCGGAGGTGTCGATCAGGTGGTTGAGAGTTTGGCGGACGTCGCCGACAGACCGGACATCGAGGATGCCGGTCAGGTGTATGACGTTGTCAGGCTCAGCTGATGTTCTGTGGGTCGGTGCCAGCATGTCCGTGCCCTCCGCTCTTCCGGCGGCCCCCGAGTGATCGGCCGCGTGGCAGCGTCTTGATGGTAAAGACTCCCCGGAGACACGGAAGGTTGCCAAGACCTCGCGATCTTTTGTTTCGCGAGACAATGGTGTCCGTGTTCGCCGAGCATTACTTCCTGTTCCCGGTGGTGGCCATCGCCCTGGCCGGTGTGATGGTGCTGCTGTGCCGCTGGGCCTTCTCGAAGGCCAAGGGTGGATCGCTGGTACGTCGCGTCGATCACCGCCCCGCAGACCGGGACGCGTTCGGCCTGCTCACCGACATCCGGACGGTGGCGAACTACAACGAGGCCCGGGTTCTCGTGTCCCGGCTGAAGGATTTCGGCATCAAGGCGACCGCCGCCCACACCAAGGACGGCTGGACCATCTACGTCTGGCCGCGCGACGAGGCCGCCGCCCGCGGGCTGCTCGACCACTCTTAGACCTTCTGTCATCCAGAGAGCGCTCTCGCGCGTCCTTTAGCGACGACGGGGTCGCGAGAAGGGGTCTGGGGACATCGGACAAGAGCAGAGTGAGCCCACGAGGAGGACCATGACGCCCGAGGTGGCCCTCGCCGCCGTCACGCTGCCCAGCCGGGTACGCCGTGACGCCGTACCCGCGGACGACGACGGGTGGGAGCTCGAGGCGTCGGTGCGCGAGCCGGAGCGGTTCGCGGCGATCTTCGACCGGTACTTCGGCCAGGTGCACTCGTACGTCGCCCGCCGGCTCGGGAGCGATGTCGCGGACGATCTGGCCGCGGAGACGTTCCTGATCGCGTTCCGGCAGCGCGCCCGGTTCGACCGCCGCAACGGGGTCGTGCGGGCGTGGCTGTACGGCATCGCGACCAATCTGATCCGCCGGCACCGTCGAGACGAGGTACGGGCGTGGCGTGCCGCCGCGAAGCTCCCGCTGCCGGTCCCGGCCGCGACACATGAGGACCGGGTCGCCGCTCAGGTGACAGCGGAGGGCGCCTCACCTGAACTGGCAGCCGCGTTGGCGAAGCTGAACGCGAAGGACCGGGAGGTCCTCCTGCTGGTGGCGCTCGGACAGCTCACGTACGACGAGGTGGCGGCGGCGCTCGGGATCGCCTACGGGACGGTGTGCTCGCGGCTGTCGCGTGCACGCCGGGTAGTACGGGCGGCCGTGACGAACCCCGCGGAGGATCCGGCATGAACGAGTTCGACGTACTGCGGAAGGCGTTCCCGGAAACGGACGGTCCGACGCCGGAGGCGACCGACGCCGCCCGGCGTCAGGTGGAGGAGCTGATCCACCAGGCCAAGCCGGCCAGGTCCTTCACGACCTTTGTCCGGGCCGGCTGGCTCGGGACTGCTGTTACTGCGGCGACCGCGCTGGTGGCCGTGGTCGGCCTGGGTGGCGCGCTGGTGGTGGGACAGAACGGCGGGACAGAGCCGGGTGCACCGACCACCACCACTGCGCCGCGGCTGACCGCAGCAGCCGAGGTGCTGATCGCGGCGGCGGTGCACCAGGAGAAGGACGAGAAGGTGTCCGGGAAGTACTACCGGGTGCGCAGCCTGCAACTGAACCCGACGACCCGGGTCGGCAACCCGAAGTACACGTTGGAACGGCGGTCGATCACCGAGAGCTGGATGCCGATGAAGCCGGGCGTGGAGTCCTGGTTCGGCTGGGTGAACCTCGGCTATCAGCTCGTCAGCCCGGCCGATGAGGCGAAGTGGCGGGCGCAGGGTTCGCCGACGTCCTGGCAGCTGCCGTACGAGCGGACTCCGATCACCATGTCCGACGGCGTACCTGTGGTGAACAAGATGTCGTTCCGCGACGTCCCGCCCGGGTACTACCTGACCGGCGACAAGCCGCTCAGCGCCGAGCAGATCGCGCACCTGCCAACCAGCCCGATCCAGCTCCGCCAGTACCTCGACAACACCGCCGCCAGGGACGTGCCGGCAGCAGACCGCGAGTACGCCGTCTTCGCGGCCGCCGGGCGGCTCCTGTTCGAGATGCCTGCTCCCCCGAAGCTGCGGGGCGCAGCACTCCGCGTGCTCGCCACCCTGCCGGGGACGCACATTCGCACCGGTGTGAAGGATCCGCTGGGCCGCGTCGGCACGGAGGTCAGCCTGACTGCCGCGCTGAGCAAGCCGAGCGGCGACCGGACCAGCCTGTTCTGGAGCGGAGCGACGTACATCATCGACCCGACCACTGGCCGCCTGCTGAGCTCCACGATCGGCGGGCCGAAGCCCGGCTCGACCGTTGTGCTGCAGTCCGGCTGGACCGACGACAGGCCGACTCCGCCGTCTGCCGCCATCCGTTGACCGGTTGGGTCCAGCGTCTAGGTTGGGTGCATGGGGACTCTCCTGGAGCTGGATCTGACCCGTGGTGTTCTCGAGACGCCGCCTGCCTCTCCGGTGGCGGCCTTTCGGGCCCGTCATCTGCCGACGCTGCGCGAGCTGGTGTCTGCCTTGCGGAAGGGTGCGCGGGACGACTCGGTCGTCGGCGTGGTCGCCCATCTGGGTGGCAGCCGGCTGTCGCTCGCGCAGGTGCAGGAGCTGCGCGAGGCGGTGGCCGACTTCCGTACGTCGGGGAAGCCCGCAGTCGCCTGGACCGAGTCGTTCGGCGAGTCCGGTCAGGGCACGGTTCCCTACTACCTGGCCACCGCGTTCGACGAGATCTGGCTGCAGCCGTCCGGTGACCTGGCCATCACCGGTGTGACCGTGCAGGCCGTCTTCATCCGCGGCGCGCTGGACAAGGCGGGCGTGATCCCGCAGTTCGGCAAGCGGCGTGAGTACAAGACGGCGGCCGACACGTTCACCGAGAAGGAGATGACCGCGCCGGGACGCGAGATGGCGTCGCGGCTCGCGGAGTCGGCGTACGAGCAGATCGTCGAGGGCATCGCAGTACGGCGGCGTCTGGACACCACGCGGGTCCGGGAGCTCGTCGACAGCGCCCCACTGCCCGCACAGGACGGTCTGGACGCCGGACTGGTCGATCGACTCGGCTACCGGTCCGACGTGTACGACGAGCTCGAGAAGCAGCTCCAGTACGACGACCGGCTGCTGGCCGAGCGCTACATCCGGCGTGGTCCGCGCAGCCTCGAGGACCTGCGTAAAACGCTCCCCTGGCCGCAGAAGCCACTCGTAGCCGTCGTCCGCGTGACCGGTGGTATCTCGGTCGGCCGCAACTCCAACAGCCCGATGGGCGGCCCAGGGTCCGGCTCCGACACCGTCGGCGCCGCACTGCGTGCCGTTGCGGCCAACGAGCACGTGAAGGCCGTCGTACTGCGAGTGGACAGCCCAGGCGGCTCGTACGTCGCCTCCGACGCGATCCGCAACGAGGTACTGCGACTCCGCTCGACCGGGCGCCCTGTGATCGCGTCCATGGGCAGCGTGGCCGCGTCAGGCGGGTACTTCGTGGCGATGCCGGCTGACGTGATCGTGGCGCAGCCCGGCACGATCACCGGGTCTATCGGCGTACTGACCGGAAAGGGCGTCGTACGCGACGCGCTCGGCCGGATCGGGATCTCACGGGACGCCGTGTCCGAGGGTGCGAACGCGCAGATGTACTCGGCGCAGGAGGAGTTCACCGACGAGCAGTGGGCGCGGCTGGAGGAGACACTCGACCGCATCTACAAGGACTTCGTCGCCAAGGCCGCTCAGGACCGCGGACTGCCCGAGGAGCGGCTGGAGGCGCTGGCGCGCGGACGGGTCTGGACCGGCTCCGACGCGCACGGCCACAAGCTCGTGGACGAACTGGGCGGCTTCCAGCACGCACTGACGCTCGCCTGCAACCGCGCTGGTCTGGATCGGGACGAGATCGGCGTGATCGCTGCGCCGCACCGCAACCTGCTCAGCCAGCTGCGCGCGCCCGTGACGACCGATGATCTGGCCGTCAGTGCGGCGCCGCTGACGCTGGACGGCCTGACCACCGGTCTCTACAGCGCGCTGGGTCTCCCCCCGGCCGGAGTACTCCGGATGCCGTTCAACTGGGAGATCAGCTAGTCGCGCTCGCCGCCCGGCACCCAGAGGACGTCGCCGCCGGAGGACAGGTTGGCGACTCGGCCGAGGATGAAGAGCAGGTCGGACAGGCGGTTGAGGTACGTGAGCGCGAGCAGGTTGACCGACGGGCCGTGCGCCTCGACGGCGGCCCAGCCGGCCCGCTCGGCACGGCGTACGACCGTGCGGGCGACGTTGAGGTACGCCGCGCCCTCGGTGCCGCCCGGCAGGATGAACGAGCGGAGCTTGGTCAAACGACCGTTGTAGTCGTCGCACCATGCCTCGAGCCGGTCGATGTAGTCCTGGGTGATCCGCAGCGGCGGGTACTCCGGATCCGGCGCGATCGGATTGCACAGGTCGGCCCCGACGTCGAACAGATCGTTCTGGATCCGGGTGAGCAGCACCACGAGTGTGCTGTTCAGGTGACCGGCCGCGATGGCCACACCGATGGCGGAGTTCGCCTCGTCCACCTCGCCGTACGCCGCCAGGCGCGGATCCGTCTTCGAGGTCGTGGAATTGTCGCCCAGGCGGGTCTCGCCGGCGTCACCGGTGCGCGTGTAGATCCGCGTCAAGTTCACAGCCATGCCAGGACTCTACGCAAAGCCCGACTCGGTCAAACGCTACAGTCGACCGGTGGAACGGTTTCGGATCGCAGGTGAGGCACGGCTCGACGGCACGGTCGAGGTAGCCGGGGCGAAGAACAGTGTGCTCAAGCTGATGGCGGCTGCGCTGCTGGCAGAGGGTACGACGACGCTGCGGCAGGTGCCGGGGATCCTGGACGTCACGTTCATGGCCCAGCTGCTCGACACCCTCGGGTGCTCGGTGAAGGTGGATCCGGACGGGCGGCTGGCGACGATCGCCGTACCGGCCACGGTCAAGCACCAGTGCGACTACGACCTGGTGCGCAAGCTGCGCGCGTCGATCTCGGTGCTCGGCCCGCTGCTGGCCCGCTGCGGTCAGGCGGAGGTCGCGCTGCCGGGCGGCGACAACATCGGCTCCCGCGGGCTGAACATGCACGTCGCCGGCCTGGAGTCGATGGGCGCGAAGGTGCACATCGAGCACGGCTTCGTGATCGCCGACGCACCGCAGGGCCTGCACGGCGCCGAGGTGTGGCTGGACTTCCCGAGCGTCGGCGCGACCGAGACGATCATGATGGCCTCGGTGCTCGCGAAGGGTACGACGATCATCGAGAACGCCGCCCGCGAGCCCGAGATCCAGGACATCGCCAAGATGCTCGTGGAAATGGGCGCCCAGATCGACGGCGCCGGCTCGCCGCGGATCGAGATCACCGGCGTGGACGGGCTGCTGAACCCGGTGGATCACGTCGTGGTGCCGGACCGGATCGTGTCCGGGAGCTGGGCGTTCGCGGCTGCTATCACCAAGGGTGACATCACGATCGCGAACGGCCACGCCGAGCACCTGGAGCTTCCGCTCGACAAGCTGCACAAGGCCGGCGCGGAGATCACCGTGCTGAACCCGGGCTTCCGGGTCCGGATGCACGACCGGCCGAAGCCTGTGGACGTGGTGACGTTGCCGTACCCGGGGTTCGCGACCGACCTGCAGGCCTTCGTGATCGCGCTCAACGCGCTCAGCGACGGCGCGGCGATGGTGACCGAGAACCTGTTCGAGGGCCGGTTCACGTTCGCACAGGAGCTGACCCGGCTGGGCGCGCAGATCCAGACCGACGGGCATCACGCGGTCGTCCGCGGCGTACCGCGGCTGTCCGGTGCGCCTGTGGTCGCCTCCGACATCCGCGCGGGCGCGGCGCTCGTGCTCGCCGGCCTCGCGGCCGAGGGCGAGACGCTCGTGTCGGCCGCGCATCACGTCCACCGCGGCTACACCGACTTCGCCGGCAACCTCCGCCGCCTCGGCGCCGACGTCATCGTCGAGCCGGACGACGCCGAGATGTACTGGAACTGACGCCACAGCTAGGGTCGTGCGCATGACTGAGCGCGTGATCAAGCCCCTCGGCCGCGGATTCCTCTTCCTCGACTCCCACCCGGCCGGCTGCGCCCGGATCGTGCGGGACATGGCCGGGCAGGTCGAGGCCCGTACGCCGGGACGCCGTACGGCGCTCGTCATCGGGTCGAGCTCGGGCTACGGGCTGGCGACGACGATCGCGGGTCTGGCCCGGTACGGCGTCGACGGGATCGGGGTGTCGTTCGAGAAGGCGCCGACAGCTCGTCGTACGGCGACCGCCGGGTGGTACCGGACCGCGGAGACGGCAGCGCTGGCGGCCGAGCTCGGGCGCTCGTGGAGCTTCGTGAATGCGGATGCGTTCGCGGACGACACGAAGAACGACGTACTCGATCTGGTCGCGAAGCTAGGCGGGATCGATCACCTGATCTACAGCGTGGCCGCGCCGCGGCGGGTCGATCCGCGCAACGGCGAGACGTACCAGTCCGCGCTGAAGACGATCGGTGCGCCGTACACCACCAAGAGCCTCGCGTACGAGGACGGCGAGCCGGTGCTGCAGGAGGTCTCGATCGACGTCGCCACCGACGACGAACTCGCGCAGACCGTGAAGGTGATGGGCGGCGAGGACTGGGCCCGGTGGATCACCGCGCTGCAGGAGCGTGACCTGCTGAAGCCGGGGTTCAACACCGTTGCGCTGACCTACATCGGCTCCGAGCTGACCGGGCCGATCTACCGCCAGGGTTCGATCGGCGCGGCGAAGGCCGACCTCGAGCAGACCGCGTTGAACCTGGCGAAGGACGGCGTCACCGCGATGACGTCGGTCAACGGCGCGGCCGTCACCCAGGCCTCGTCCGCGATTCCCGGCATCGGCCTCTACGTCAGCATCCTGCACAAGGTCCACGGCCTGCAGACCCCTGTCCAGCAGTCGATCTCGCTCTGGGACCAGCTCACCGGCGAGGCCCCGCTGGATCTCGACGACGAGGGCCGCATCCGTCTGGACCGCTGGGAACTCGCCGACGACGTCCAGTCCGCGATCCGCACCCAGTGGGAAGCCGCGACCGCAGCCAACATCGGCGAGGTAGCCGACACCGAGTGGTTCCTGGCCGAGGTACGCCGCCTCTACGGCTTCGACGTACCGGATGTGGACTACGAAGCCGAGACCGAGGTCGACGTGGAGTGGCCTACAAAGGCTTGAACGAGGCCAGTTCCAGGACGAGGTCTCCGGCTTCGTCCGAGGCGGCCAGGTCGACCGACGCGCTGATGCGCCAGTCGTGGTTGCCTTCGGGGTCGTCGATGATCTGCTGGACTTCCCAGTAGCCGGGGTGTTCCTCGACCATGAACAGGGCGGGGCCGCGGGCGGCCGGGCCGGTGTTCACCACGTCGTGCTCGGCGTAGTACGCCGTACCGGCCTCGGCCCAGCGCGCGGCGTCCCAGCCGGCGTCGGCGTCCAGTTGGCCCAGCTCGGCCCAGCGGTGCAGGGCGAGGAGCTCGACGCGGCGGAACATCGCGTTGCGGACGAGGACGCGGAAAGCCCTTGTATTCAGGGTGATCCGGCGCGGACCGGTCGGCGTGACCTCGGCCTCCGGCTCGTCGGTGGGGTTGGTCAGCTCCTCCCACTCGTCGAGCAGGCTGGAGTCGGTCTGCCGGACAACCTCGCCGAGCCACTCGATCAGGTCGGTCAGGTCCTCGTTCACCTTGTCCGGCGGCACGGTCTGCTTGAGCGCCTTGTACGCGTCGCTCAGATACCGCAGTACGACGCCCTCCGACCGCGCCAGTCCGTAGAACCCGATGAACTCGCCGAACGTCATCGCCCGCTCGAACATGTCCCGCACGACGGCCTTCGGCGACAACCCGGCGTCGGCGATCCACGGATGCGTCTGCCGGTACATCTCGAACGTTGCCTCAAGCAACTCATTGAGCGGCTTCGGCCAGGTGACGTCCTCGAGCAGCTCCATCCGCTCCTCGTACTCGATCCCCTCGGCCTTCATCGCGTTCACCGCCTCGCCGCGGGCGTGATGCTCCTGCGCCCACAGCACCGCGCGCGGATCCTCGAGCGTCGCCTCGACGACCGACACCACGTCGAGCGCGTACGACGGATCCTCCGGGTCGAGCAGATCCAGCGCGGCCAGCGCGAACGTCGACAGCGGCTGGTTGAGGCTGAAGTCCTTCTGCAGATCGACGGTCAACCGCAGCGACCGGCCGTTCTCGTCCGGCTCGTCCAGCCGCTCGACCACGCCGGCGGTCAACAGCGTCCGGTAGATCTGGATCGCCCGCCGGATCAGCCGGACCTGCGCACGCGAGTCCTCATGGTTGTCGCGAAGGAGGTGCCGCATGCTCGCGAACGCGTCGCCGTCGCGCGCAATGACGTTCAGCAGCATCGCGTGGCTGACCCGCATCCGCGACTGCAACGCCTCGGGCTCGGCCGCGACCAGCCGGTCGAACGTGTCCTCACCCCAGGTGACGAACCCCTCCGGCGGCTTCTTCCGCTGCACCTTGCGCTGCTTCTTCGGGTCGTCGCCCGCCTTCGCCAGCGCCTTCACGTTCTCGACCACGTGGTCCGGCGCCTGTACGACGACCGTCCCCGACGTGTCGTACCCGGCCCGGCCGGCCCGCCCCGCGATCTGGTGGAACTCGCGCGCCTTCAGGATCCGCTGCCGGCGTCCGTCGTACTTGCTCAACGCCGTCAGTACGACGGTCCGGATCGGCACGTTGATCCCGACCCCGAGCGTGTCCGTGCCGCAGATCACCTTGAGCAGCCCGGCCTGTGCCAGCTGCTCGACCAGCCGACGGTACTTCGGCAGCATGCCGGCGTGATGCACCCCGATGCCGTGCTTCACGAGCCGCTGCAACGTCCGGCCGAAGCCCTTGCTGAACCGGAAGTGGCCGATCAGCTCGTTGATCTTCTCCTTCTCCTCCTTGGAGGAGACGTTGATGCTCATCAGCGCCTGCGCGCGTTCGAGCGCGGCCGCCTGGGTGAAGTGGACGACGTACACCGGGGCCTGGTGGGTGGTGAGCAGCTCTTCGAGCGTCTCGTGCAGAGCGGTCGTGACGTACTTGTAGATCAGCGGGACCGGGCGTTCGCCGGACGCGACGATCGCGGTCGGGCGGCCGGTCCGTCGCGACAGGTCGATCTTGAACCGCTCGACGTCGCCGAGGGTCGCGGACATCAGTACGAACTGCGCCTTCGGCAGCTCGAGCAGCGGGACCTGCCAGGCCCAGCCGCGATCCGGCTCGGAGTAGAAGTGGAACTCGTCCATCACCACCTGGCCGACGTCCGCTTCGTCCCCTTCCCGCAGGGCGATGTTGGCGAGGACCTCCGCCGTACAGCAGATGATCGGTGCGCCGGCGTTCACGGACGCGTCGCCGGTCAGCATGCCGACCTTGTCCGCGCCGAAGACGTCACAGAGCGCGAAGAACTTCTCCGACACCAGCGCCTTGATCGGCGCCGTGTAGAACGTCCGCTGCCCGTGCGCGAGCGCCGCGAAGTGCGCACCGGTCGCCACCAGGCTCTTCCCGGAGCCGGTCGGCGTGGACAGGATCACGTTCGACCCCGTCATCACCTCGATCAACGCTTCTTCCTGAGCCGGGTACAACGAGATCCCCTGCTCCCCCACCCAACGCGCGAACACGTCGTACAGGTCGTCAGGCTCGGTCGTCCCCGGCAGTTGCTCAGTCAGCGTCATCGTCACCCATTGTCCCCGAACGGCCAATCGGCAGGCTCCGCCGGGTGCCGCGTGCGCCGCCGGGGTAGGCGGCGCACGCGGCCGGACTACTTGTCGCCCTTGATGGCCAGGGCTTGTTCCAGTTCGTCGCGGATGGCGTCGGCGCCGGCTTTCCGGTAGTCGGCGACCGCGTCGTCCCAGGCGTCCAGGTCGGCCCGGCCCAGCTGGATGTCCTTGGTGAGCGAATCCATCCGGGTGTCGAGGATCTTGCCCTTGGTCGACTGGGTGGGTGAGTACAGGCCGTACGTCGGCGGCATGATCGCCGTCGGCAGGATGGCCTTGAAGTGGTTGTACGCCGTGTCGACCGCCTCGGGATGGCCGGGGAAGTACGCCGGGTACGGCCCGTCGGCGAGGTACTGGATCGGGAACTCGCCGAGGCACACCTCACTGCCGCCGTCCTTGGTCAGCACCGGGTCGGTGCCGTTCAGCGTGTAGTGCCGTCCCGGCAGGCCGAACTTCCGGAACAGGTACTCCTCGGTCCCGAACGGCGCCGCGAACCAGTTCAGGATCCGCAGCAGCGTCTTCGTCCGCTCGGGCGAACTCGGCCGGATCGCGGCGATCGAGTTGTTCGGCGCTCCGAGCAGTACCCGCCCGACCTTGCCGTCCGCGGCGCGCGGCACCGGGATCGAGATACTGAAGTCGTCGTTCGTGGCCCGTCGGTAGAAGCTCTGGATCGACGAGTAGGTGTCCTGCGTCATCACCGCCGACCCCTGGGTGAACCAGACCTTCTGGTTGTTCTTCGCCACCCCGTCCGGATGGATCACGCCGTCCTTCACCATCTGCCGGGTGATCGCCAGCATCTCCTTGTGCTCCGGCAGCTCCCGGCTCTGCACCAGCTTGCCGTCGCGCACCTCCCAACCGTTGGGCAGACCAAGCATCGCGCTGACCGCGGCGGTCGGCGGCACCGCGAAGGCCCACCGGTTCTTCTTCCCGTCGGTGACCGCCTTCGCCGCCTTCTGCAGGTCTTCGACGGTCGCCGACCCGAGGTCGACGCCGAACTTGTCCATCAGGTCCTGGCGAACCAGCAACGTGTTCGACGACATGATCCCGCGCTGGATCGGTACGGCGCGGATGCCGCCGGAGAACACGCAGCCCCGCCAGGACGCCTGCGGCGCGTTCGCCAGGAACGGGTACTCGAGGATCGCGTCCCCGGACAGGTACTCGGTCAGATCCTGCGCCCGCGCCTCGAGGAACTGCGGCAGGTACGCGAACCCGCTGTCCACGTTGAACAGGTCGCCCAACGTGTCGCCCGCGACTGAGGTGGCGAACTTGTTCGGATAGTCGGTGGCCGCCGTGATGTTGAGCTCGAGCGGCGCTCCGAGCCGCTTGTTCAACTCCTGCCAGTACGGGTTGCGGTCGGCCGTCGGCGGGATCGGGTTCGACGTCAGCGTCGTACCCGTGACCGTCTGACCGTTGCCCGGGGCCCCGTTCGTCACCTTCGTCGGATGCTGCGGGAACCGGTAGAAGCAGTCCGGCATCAACGGATGGCTCCGCGGCAGGTCCGGCTTCGGCCCGTCGAACCGCTTGTACGTCGGCAACGCGACCGGCTTGTTCAACGCGGCGATATCCGTCGACCGGGTGACCGTCGAGCAGCCGCTCAACCCGCCGGCCGTCGCGACCGCGGCCAGCGATCCGCCCAGGAATCTCCTGCGGTTGATGGTCATCCCTTCACCGCCCCGGTCAGCATGCCCTTGGCGAAGTGCCGTTGCAGGAACGGATACACGATCAGGATCGGGACGAGCGATACCACCAGGATCGCCATCTGGATCGATTCCTGCGGCGGTAGCTGATCGGCCGCCGCGCCACCGAGATCACCGCTGCTGAGCTCGGTGTTGTTGATGACGTATGTCCGTAGTACCAGCTGCAGCGGCCATTTCGCGGTGTCGCTGATGTAGAGCATCGCGTTGAAGAACGCGTTCCAGTACCCGACCGCGTAGAACAGCCCGACGACCGCGAGCACCGCCCGGGACAGCGGCAGCACGATCGACCAGAAGATCCGGAAGTCGCCGGCGCCGTCGATCCGGGCCGAGTCGAGCACCGAGTCCGGGATGCCCATGAAGAACGAACGCAGCACGATCACGTTGAACCCGCTGATCGCCGTCGGCAGGATCAGCGCGAACAGCGAGTCGAGCAGCCCGAACTGCTTCACCACCAGGTAGTTCGGGATCAGGCCCGGGCTGAACAAGATGCTGAACAGCACGATCATCAGGATCGGCCGCTGCCCGAACGAGCCCGGCCGGCTCAACGAGTACGCCAGCATCGTCGACCCGGCGAGACTGATCAGCGTGCCGCCGGCGGCGATCACGATGCTGACCAGCAGCGCCCGCTGTACGACGCCGCCGTTGAAGATCGACTTGTACGCATCGAGGTTGAGCGCGTCCGGCCAGAGCACGAAGCCGCCGGAGTTCGTCACGTGCTCCTGGCTGGCGATGCTGGTCGAGATCACGCCGAGGAACGGGACGATGACGACCGCGCAGCAGACGACGAGTACGACGGTCTTGAGCACCCGCGACGACATCGCCGGTCCGTCGTCGATGCCGTTCTGGAATTTCTGCACCGTGCTCATTTCTGATACACCCCCGCCTCACCGAAGATGTGCGCGATCTTGTTGGCGCCGAGCACCAGGACGACGGCAACAAGTCCCTTCACCAATCCGACCGCGGCCGAGACACCCCATTGACCCGCCAGCACGCCGTTGTTGTAGACGTACGTATCGAGTACTTCGGAAGCCGGTCTGCCTACCAGGTTCTGCTGCAGGATGATCTGCTCGAAGCCGACGGTCAGCGAGTCGCCGAGCCGCAGGATCAGCAGCAGGATGATCAACCCGCGAATGCCCGGCACGGTGACGTGCCACAGTTGCCGCCATCGCGACGCTCCGTCGACCCGGGCGGCCTCGTACAGCCCGGGATCGATCTGGGTGAGCGCGGCCAGGAACAGGATCGTTCCCCAGCCGGTGTCCTTCCAGATCACCTGGCTGGTCAGCAGCGCGATGAAGCCGTCCGGGTTGCCGAGGAAGTCGATCGTGCCCATCCCGTGCGAACGCAGGAAGTTGTTGATCAGGCCGCTGCCGCCGAGGAGCTGCTGGAAGATCGCGATCACGATCACCCAGGACAGGAAGTGCGGCAGGTACAGCACCGACTGCACGACCCGCTTGATCCGCTCCGACAGCAGGCTGTTCAGCAGCAGCGCCAGCGCGATCGGCGCCGGAAACACGAAGATGACCTGCACCAGGGTGATCAGCAGCGTGTTCTTGAGGGCGTTGAGGAACTCCGGGTCGCCGTTGAAGATCACGGCGAAGTTGTCCAGGCCGACCCATGCGCTGCGTCCGAACGGGACGAACGGCAGGTACTCCTGGAACGCGATCAGGTTCCCGAGCAGCGGCAGGTAGTGGAACACCAGCAGCAGGACCAGCCCGGGAAGGGCCATCAGCAACAAAACCTTGTCCCGGCGGGCACGACCCCACCAGGACAGCGGTTTACTGGCCGAGCGCAGCCCCGCGCCACTCTCGGCGGCTGCGCCCGGTGGTCCGGAACCGGTCGCCCCGGCGCTGTCGCTCGGGGTGGTCCGGTCGGTCTGGAGGCTGTTGATTGCATCTGTTCGAGCCACGCGAGACTCCCTGGGTGGTTGTCGTCGCTCCCGCAACGGAGAGCGTTTTCCGTTCCCCTTTGTTCGATGCTGTCGTGTCTTGGGGAATCGCGCAGCTCCGTTCGGAGCGTCACCCGGGGATTACTGCCCGGTGACCACCGGACGTGATCAACCTCAACAGACGGTTACTGCCAGGTTCCGGCCGGTGGTTGCTGGCCGATACCTGGCTTCGACCAGTCGCAGACGCCGCCAGGAAAGATCGTCCGCAGCCGGGTCCACTGGGCGTCGGTGAAGCCCGGGTACTCCGACCGGACCGGGGCGCGCAGCGTGCACTTGATGATGTCGGCGGCGACCCCGGCGCCGGCGACCTCGCGCGGGAACGACGCGGACGAGAACAGTTGCTCGCAGCGCGATGCCGGGTCGCGGTTCAGTGGTTGGGCGATGAAGCCCGACGGCCCGCGGCAGCCCTCGCGCAGGCCGTCCGGCTTCGCGGAAACGATCTTGGCGATGCGCGGGCGGGAAGTGGCGTCGGCGTCCAGGACGGTCAGCCAGCGGTCCATCTCGTCGACGGCGTGCTGCAGCAACGGACTGTCGGTGCTGAACAGTCCGTAGCGCGCATCCTCGAGCAGACTCACCTGGTTCGCCGACGTACCGTTCGCCTTCTCGAGCCGGGCTCGCATCGAGAACGTGTGGTACCGGACGTGGATGTCGCCGTACGACTGGGTGTCGAAGTAGGCGCGGTAGTCGATGATCGGGACGTCCTTCAGCCCGCCCCCGCCGTTGGTCAGCCGCCCGGTGCGGTACGCCGTACGCACGGCCTGCGGGTCCGCGACGGTGCGCGCCGGCACGAGGTTCGCGTCCGCGTCGAAGCCGCCGATGCGCTCGTTGAGATCGAGGAACTGCGACGGTGTGATCACGCCGGACTTCAGTACGCCGAGCCCGTACTGCACGCCGACGTTGTCGAGCGGACGCCGTACGAACCCGGTTGTCGGATCCACGCCGTACGTGTTGATCGCGTGGTCGAACACATCGCACCGGACGCCGTGCGGGTTCGACGCCGGGTCGTAGCGCTGCGCGGCCGGGACGATGTCGCAGTTGCGCCGCGGATCGATCCGGTTCGCGCTGGCGGCCATACTCGGGAGGGTCGCGTACGTCGCGAACCCGGCCACCTTGCGTTTCTGTTCCTGGGTCCAGGCGAGGCTCGACTTGTTGAAGTACGAGTCGAGCAGCCACGAGTCGCTGATGAACGAGATCGTGCCGAACCCGACCTCCGGGAACGAACAGCCGACGATGATCCCGTCGAAGATGCCCGGGTAGTTGTCGGTGATCTGATGCGCCTGGTACGAGCCACCGGAGCATCCGAAGCCGACCGTGAACGACGGCTTGCCGTAGTGCTCGACGAAGAACTCCTTAGTCATCATCGCCGACTCGGCCGCGGTCAGGTCGTTGCAGTTCTGGCCGAAGACGTTCAGCGACGAGGACATCAGCGCATACCCACGACCGAGCAGGAAGGCGTCCGTCACACCACCGGTCGTCGACCCCGACCGGTGCCACCCGCCGGCGCAGCCGCCGCCGAGCGTGAAGATCGCCCGCCCGTTCCAGCTCGACGACCGCCGGGTCGGCGTCGGCGTTGCCTCACGCAACGGATCGTGCAGCATCGTGGTCTGGACGACGGCCCGGTTCGCGCTGCCCGTCTCCATCCGCACGATGAACGGGTCACCAGCATCCGTCTTCGCGAGATCGGCCGGGTACGACGTCGTACCGGCCGGCCACCTCACGAAGGCGCCCGCGGTCGTCCGGTAGAAGTAGTCGATCCGCGGCTTGACCGTGCAGTCGGCGTCGAGCGGAGCGCCGAGTGTCCCGCCGATCACCGGGATCGTGAACTGCTCGGTCTCACAGACGAACGGCTGCTCGTGCGGCCCGGAGAACACCGGCCCCTGGCGCGGATAGTTGCGCACGTCAAGCGTCGTACGACGTCCGTCGGCCTCGGCGCGGAGGACGTTCGATCCCAGGCGCAGGCCCCCGACCAGTCCGGTCACACCGTGCTCGTCCTCGGTGAACACCGACGACACGTCCTTGCCGTTGAGCGTCACGCGGACTTGAGTGTCCGGTGCGTCGACATGGACGAGCGCGTCGCCGCCGGTGATCTTGTCCGGGCGGCTGGACAGGATCTCCAGCTTCACCTCCTGCGACGCCACGGCCGGAACCGCGGGAAGGACAAGCGCGCTGGCGAGCAGGACGACGGCCAGCCGAACTGGTCGGGAACCGGTCACGAGTCCTCCTAGTGGGCGGCCACCTCGTAGACGCGGGCGATATCAGGAGTCGTGCTGGACGGGTCGGTGATCGTCAGCCGGATCTGATCGATCGCCGCCGACGTCACCGGGGTCGAGACCAGCGCGCGGGTGTTCGCGGTATAGCTCCCGAGCTGGACCCAGCCCGCGGACGTATGCCCCTCGACCTTGAAGGCGGTCAGGACGGTGCCGGTGGCAACATTCGGGTAGCCGTACCCGCTGTAGACGTCCACCTGACTCACATCCTTGTAGGTCCCCAGATCCACTGTGAGCACCGGCGCGGTGTCACCCTCCGCCGACATCCAGCGTCCGCTGTCCAGACAGGAACCGTCAACCGCTTTCGGCGCGCCCGAGTTCGCGTCGTACGTCGACGACGCGGTCACGGTCGCCCCGCGGGCGAGGTGATCGGAGCACGGCGACACCGCCGGCGCACCGGCCAGCCAGTCGCGGATGAACGCACCCTCGTACTCGCCGGACAGCAGGTTCCAGTTCTTGTCGAACATCACAGGCGCCCAGAAGTTGTCGAACACCCAGCCGAGCCACCCGATCTGCGGACGCGCATCCAGGTACTGCCGCAGCGGCAGTCCCCAGCCGGACGTCGTACCGGCGGTGACCTGGTTCGCCGACGGCGACGGATCCCAGCCGAACTCAGTCAACACAACCGGCAGCGTCGCCGAGGCGTTGCCGAACTTCGGATCGAGACTGGCCGCGGTGGCCGGTCCTTGGTTCGGGTAGAGGTGGTAGACGTACGCGATGTTGCCGCCGGTGATCGGGTCGGTGAGCGCGCCGTTGAGCCGGGTGCTCCAGGACGGACTGCCCATCAGGATCACGTTCGACGCCACCGACCGGATCGAGTCCACGACCGGCTGGATGTACGACTTCCAGGTGGCCCAGTTGTCCGGGGCAATCGGCTCGTTGAACACCTCGAACAGCACGTTCGGGTTGTTCGCGTACCGCGGCGCGATGAAGTCCCAGAAGCCCTTCACGTCGGACTGCGGTACGGCGCCGGCTGCGTCACCGTAGTTGCGGACCAGATGCAGGTCGATGATCACGTAGAGGCCCTTGGCAACGGCATGGTCGACGTACGGCTTGATGTACGTCGCGTCGTACGCGTTCAGGTCCTTGCCGATGGCCTCGGTGACGAGCAGCCGGAGGACCTTCGAGTTCCAGCCGTTCGAGACCGTCATGTCGATCAGGTCGTTGATCGGCTTGGAGTTGCAGTCGGTGCAGACGTCGTTCTGTTCGGGGGCGATGACCGAGAGACCTTTGAGGGTCACGGCGGTCCCGGCGCTGTTCTTGATGCGATTGCCTTCGGTGTGCAGGGCGGGGAGGGCGTTGATGTTCGCGGATGCATTCACCAGGGAAGCTCCGGAGAACAACAATGCAGTACACAGGGCGGCCAAAGACTTTCGGAGCGCATGATGGGGCACAGCATCATCCTTTTCAGTCGCGATGGGTGCGGATCTCCTCCGGCCAGGCGATCCGGGTGCCGAGGCCGTCGGTGAGGAGGCGTTGGTAGTCGGCCAGGTGGGTGGGATCGTTGCGGACCTTGCGCGGTGACAGGCCTTCGGTCAGGCAGAAGCTGACCAGTGCGCCAACCGCCTCGCCGATGCTCCATTCGACCGGGTGCAGGCGGTAGCAACCATTGGTGATGTGCGTCGTGCCGATGTTCTTGTTCGCCGGCAGCAGGTTGTCGACACGGACCGGGATCAGCGCGCCGAGCGGGATCTGGAACGGGTACGCCTCGATGTCGACGTACGTCCGGCCCGCCGTACTCGGGTGCAGATCGATCCGGTACCGGCCGAGGCCGACGGCATCCGCGAACAGCTCGCTGCCCGCGCCGTCCGGCCGTGCTTCCACGCCGACGTGCTGCTCGAGCACGGTGAACTCGGCCTGGATCCGGCGCGATTCGCGGATGTACGGCGACTTGGCCAGGCCGTCCGCGGTACCGGTGATGTCCGGGCGCAACCGCAGGCCGGGATAGCCACCCTCGGTCTGCATCCAGTAGAGGAAGGACAACGACAGGTCCCGGCTCGCGGCCAGCGCCTTCGCCGGGTCGGGCCCGCCGAGCAGTGGCTGCTCCCAGTAGTCGAGCTGCGGCCAGTTCACCACCGTGACGTCCGGGATCACCTTGTCGACAAAGTTGCTGCTGGCAAGGATTTGTCGATAACGCCAGAGCGAGAACGGCGCTCGCTGATCCGGATTCGCCTCGAGCAGCTTCCACTCGCGCTGTTCCAGCGTCACCGGTACGACGTCCGTCCAGGACAACTGCGGCCCCGGCCAGAACGGCGCGACCGTGTCCCGCCAGTGCTCGTAGCCGGCCGGCCGGTCGATCGTGTGGTCCTCCCCCGGCCGGTGCTCGAGCGCGAAGCACCACGAGAACGCCTGCTGATCAAGGGGATTCGCGACCTCCGGCGCGTGCAGCTCGCCGGTCTGATCGCGTCCTTCCGCGCCGATGACGTGCTCGACGTCCGCCAACTCCAGCAGGTCGCCGAGCTCGGTCGCGTCGACGACGTACGTCGCGGACACCGTCAGCTCGTCACCGCTGCGCAGGTCCTTCAACGTCACCGCCTCGACCTCGTCACCGTTGGCCTCGGCAACGATCGCGTCGTGCTCGAGCAACAGGCGGAGCCGGCCGGACGCGCGCCAAGGAGCGAGCATCTCTTCCAGGACCGCAGCAGCAACGCGCGGCTCGTGGCAGAACCGGCTGACGACGCCGAGACCCGGGTCGAGCAACGGATTCGCAGCGGCCTCGGGTGTCAGCGGGTAGTTGCGGCGGTAGTAGTCGCGGATCCGGCGGCGGAGTTCGGCGTACCCGCTGGCGGCGTACTCCTCGATCCACGGGTGCTCGTCGGGTGGCACCAGTTGGCTGGTCAGCTGCCCGCCCAGCCAGTCCGTCGGCCCGGTCAGTACGACGCGGTGACCCAGCCGTACTGCGGTCAGCGCGGCCGCGACCCCTCCGAGTCCACCGCCGACGACCAGGACATCCGTCTCGAGTTCCACCCGTTCACTCCTCTACTCGGGGCGCGGCGACGGTTTCGCCGGCCACCAGATCACAGGCCACCAGTTGGCTGACCGGTTCCGCGTCCGGGTTCTCGACCCGCGCCACCAGGGCGTCGATCGCGATCCGGCCGATCTCCTTGCGCGGGATGACCAAGCAGTCCCAGCGGTGACCGGGCTCGTCGCCGGATCCCTCCAGGACCGCGACGGACACGTCCGCCGGGATGCTCAGCCCGCGCGCTGCCAGGCCGGTCCGCAATTGCTCGGCCAGCCCGATGTTCTCGGCGACCACGGCCGTCTCCGGTCCGGCCGCCAGTTCGTCCAGCCACTCCTCGGTCAGCTCCGGCTCGCCGCGGTACCCGGGCGAGCGGTCGTGCAGCCCGAGCCGCTCGATCGCGTTGCGGTAGCCGGCCCGGCGATCGGCGTACGCCTCCTGCTCGATCCCGGAGCGCAGGTAGGCGAAATGCCGGTGGCCACGCTCGGCGAGCGACGCGACGAGGCTGTCGGCGGCCGAGACGTAGTCCGGGATGATGCACGGGATCTCCGCGCCGGCGACCTCGCGGCGGCCGATGTGGACGAACAGGTACCCGTCGTGCCACAGCCGGGCCAGCTCCTCGCGGTCGGTCGCGGCGCCGAGCAGAACGGTGCCGTCGGCGAGATTGAGCCGGTTCGTGCCGTCGCGATAGATCCGGCGGCGGCCGTCGCTCGTCCCGGTCGAGGTGAACAGGACCAGGTCGTACCCGATCTCCTCGGCGCGCTCCTCGATCCCGAGCAGGAACTCGAAGTAGAAGTCCTCACGCGCATGCGGGAACACCGACTCGAAGGTATGGACGCCGAGCAGCCGGTTGCGCTTGTTGCGGAGGTTGCGGGCGGCTGCGTTCGGGACGTATCCGAGCTCCTTGACCGCGGCCCGGATCCGCTCCTGGGTCTCCTCCGGGATCCGGTCGATGTCCCCGCTGACGACGCGGGACACGGCGGACTGGGAGACACCCGCGAGACGGGCGACATCGGCTTGTCGTGGCGCTTTCATGCGTTCTCCTGCAACCAGCAGTGGGTCCAGCGGCCGTCCGGCAGTTCGGTCCGGGGCGGCGTTTCGGTCCGGCACACGTCCATCGCGAACGGGCACCGCGGGTGGAACCGGCACCCCGTCGGCGGGTCGATCAGGCTCGGCGGCTCGCCGAGATCCTCCGCAGCGAAGAGGTCCGGTCGGTCCCTGCGCTCGGGATCGGGTGACGAGTCGATCAGCAGCTGCGTGTACGGGTGCAGCGGGTTCGCGATCACGTCCTCTTTCGGACCGCCTTCGACCATGCGTCCGGCGTACATCACGACGATGTCGTCGCACAGATAGCGCGCGCTGGCGATGTCGTGCGTGATGTACAGCAGGGCCAGGCCGGCCTCGGTCCGCAGCCGGTCGAGCAGGTTGAGCATCTCCAACCGGATCGATACGTCCAGCATCGAGATCGGCTCGTCGCCGAGCAACACCTTCGGCTCGACCGCCAGCGCCCGCGCGATCACCACCCGCTGCCGCTGCCCACCGGACAACTCGTGCGGGAACTTGTCGAAGTACTGCTCGGTCGGCGTCAGACTGACCCGCTCCAGCAGCTCGGTGACCTTCTGGTCCAGCTCAGCGCGAGAACGTACGGCGTGATGCAGCTTGACCGCTCGCTCCAGGTTGTACCGGACCCGATGCAGCGGGTTCAGCGAGCCGAACGGGTCCTGGAAGATCAGCTGTACGTCGCTGTAGTACGACCGCGGCCTGCCCTTCACGGTCTCACCGTGCAGCCGGATCTCACCCGACGTCGGCGGATAGAACCGCGCCAGCAACCGCGCGAGCGTGGTCTTCCCGCTACCGCTCTCGCCGACCAGCGCGACGATCCGGCCGGGCTGCAACGCGAGCGTCGCGTCCTCCACCGCCCGGACCGTCGACCGGCCCGCCGGGAAATGCTTCGAGACCGCCCGGGCCTCGAGAACAGGTTGGCTCATAGCTGATCATCTCCCGTCGGGTAGAGCCGGCAGGCGACGGCGTGGTCCTCGATCGTCAGTAGTTCGGGTCGTTGCTCGTCGCAACCGTCGAACCGGTCCGCACAGCGCGGGTGGAACGGGCAGCCGGGCGGTGGATTGCGCAGGTCCGGTGGGCTGCCGGGGATGCCGGTCAGCTTGCGGAGCGGCGAGCGGAGTGGTGGGAACGAGTCGCGCAGACCGCGGGTGTACGGGTGCCGGGGTTTGGTGTACAGCGATTCAGCCGTGCCGATCTCGACGATGCGGCCGCCGTACATGATCGCGATGCGGTCGGCGAGCTCCAGGAGCAGCGAAAGGTCGTGCGTGACGAAGACGACCGCGAAGCCGAGCTCGCGGCGCAGACGCAGTACCTGGGCGAGGATCTGGCGTTGCATCACGACGTCGACGGCTGTCGTCGGCTCGTCCATCACGACCAGCTCTGGGCCGCAGGCGAGGGCGAGAGCGATGCTGGCTCGTTGGCGCATGCCGCCGGACAGCTCGTGCGGATAGCTGCGGACGCGGTCCGCGGAGATCCCCACCATCGCGAGCAGCTCGGCGGCGCGGTCCCAGGCATCTTTCTTGCTGAGGTGCTTGTCATGCGAGCGCAGGACGTCGACGAACTGGGCGCCGACCCGCATCACCGGGTTGAGCGCATCCATCGCACTCTGCAGCACGATTGCGAGCGAGGTCCAGCGCAGCGACCGCAGCTCGGCCGGCGTCAGACCGACGAGATCTGTGGGCTCGCCGTCGCGCGGATGGAACTCGATCCGGCCGGCGGTCGTGACGGCCGGCGGACGCTGGAGCCGGGTCAACGCGGTGATCAGCGTCGACTTGCCCGACCCCGACTCCCCCGCCACACCGAGGATCTCGCCGCGCCGCAACTCGAACGACACGTCGTCACACGCCCGCACGGGCCGATCTGCGGTCACGTAGTCGACGGTGAGTCCCTCGACCGCGAGGACCGTCGTCCGCGTCCGCGGCTCCGTGATCGTCATGCCTCCACGACCTTCCTGGCCCGGACGAGCACCGACCGGCGGGCCTGCCGCAGCTTGGGGTTGGACACTTCGTCGACGCCGAAGTTCACCAGCGTTGCCGCCGTACCGATCAGCGCGATGCACAACCCGGGCGGTACGAACCACCACCAGAGACCCCGCAGTACTGCGCTCTGCTGTTGTGCGGCCTGGATCATCGTGCCCCAGCTGATCGAGCCGGAGTCGGTGATGCCGAGGAAGGCGAGCCCGGCCTCGGCCATCACGCCGCCGATCATCCCGTGCAGGAACATCGCCGAGATCCAGCCGGTCAGATGCGGGAGCACCTCGAAGAAGATCAGCCGCCGGTGCGGCTCGCCGACCATCCGCATCGCCAGCACGAAGTCACGGCTGCTCAGGCTGAGCGACTGCGCCCGCAGCGTCCGCGCGCCGCCCGACCAGCCGAACAGGCCGATGATCAACGCGATCACGAACGGCCCGGTGCCCTGCACGTACCCCGCGACGATCAGGATCAGCGGGAGGACCGGCATCACCAGGAACAGGTTGGTGAGGAAGTTCAGGCCGTTGTCGACCGCGCCGCCGAAGTACCCGGCCGGTACGCCGACCAGGATCGCGATCAGCGTGCCGATCGCCGCGGCCAGGATCCCGACCAGCATCGAACCGCGCGCGCCGGCGATGGTCTGCGCGAGCACATCCTGGCCGAACTGCGTCGTACCGAAGAGGTGGTGCGCGCTCGGCGGCTGCGAGATCGCGCTGATGTCGTTCGCCCGCGGATCCAGCGGGAGGAGCGGGCCGAAGATCGCCAGCAGGACGAAGAACGCGAGCACGCCGAGGCCGAAGCGGACCTTCCAGCTCTTGAGCATGGTCATCCCCTCGCCCGGATGCGTGGATCGAGCAGGACGTAGGCCAGGTCGGCGACCAGGTTGGCCAGCAGAACGGCGAGCGTGATCAGCAGGAAGACGCCCTGCATCATCGGGTAGTCCCGCTTCTGCAGCGACTCGTAGAGCAGATAGCCGATGCCCGGGTAGCTGAACACGATCTCGGTCAGCAGCGCGCCGCCGACGACTCCGCCCAGCGCCATCGCGAATCCGGTGAAGCTCGGCAGCATCGCGTTGCGGGCGGCGTATCGGAACATCACCCGCTTCGGCGACAGGCCCTTCGCCTGGGCGAGCAGGACGTAGTCCTCGCGGACCGTCGTGACGGTCATGTTCCGCATCCCGAGCAGCCAGCCGCCGAAGGCCGAGAACACGATGGTTGCTGCTGGCAACACTCCGTGATGGAGCACGCTGACGGCGTACGCGAGGCTGAAGCCCTGCGGCAGGTCGGCGTCGTACCCGCCGGAGAGCGGCGTCCAGCCGAGGACGAAGCCGAAGATCCAGAGCGCGAGCAGGGCCACCCAGAAGTACGGGACGCTGCTCAGGAATGTGGTGAACGGGGTCAGGATCGCGTCGAGGCGACTACCCGCCTTCCAGCCGGCGACGACGCCGAGCAGGGTGCCGATCGCGAACGCGGTGATGGTCGTCGTACCGACCAGCAGCAGCGTCCACGGCAACGCCTGCCAGACTAGGTCGGCGACCGGGACCGGGAAGTTGACCACGGAGACGCCGAGGTCACCGTGGGACAACTGGCGGAGGTAGTCGGCGAACTGCTGGGCGAGGTTGGCGTGCGGGTTGCCGAAGATCGCGCGGATCGACATCAGCGTCTCGGCCGGGACCTGCTGACCGCTGACGCGCTCCAGTTCCTCGACGATCGCCGACGACGGGTCCCCGGGCATGAGTCTGGGCAGCAGGAAGTTCAGCCCGATCGCGGCGGCCGCGGCGGCCAGGTAGAAACCCAGCCGCCGGGCCAGGAAAGCCCACCGCATCGGTCAGCTCCCCCGGCGCTGGAGCTTGAGCATGGTCAGGATCGTGTCCGGCCCCATCCCGACGAACGGGATGTGGTCGAAACTGTCCGGCGTCGGCCAGCCGGTCCAGCGGGTCGCGTTGATGTCGACGAAGTAGAAGTTGTTGTAGATCGGGCTGAACGGCACCTTGTCGACGACGATCTGCTGCAGTTCGCGGCCGAGCGTCTTCAGCTGGTCGACGTTGTCGGTGCGCTCCATCGCGGCGAGGATCGAGTCGGTCTTGGGATCGCTCCACCGGCCCTGGTTCAGCGTCGCCGACTTGCCGATCGGGACCTTGAACGAGCTGCTGAGGAAGCGGTACACGCCGTACACCCCGGAGCCGCCGGTGGACGCGGCGGCCAGGTCGAACTGGCCGAGGTTCTGCTTGTCGTAGTACCCGGCGCTCGGCTGGCCGGCGCCCTTCACCTGCAGGCCGAGGGTCTGCTTCCAGGTGTTGATCAGGATGTCGGCGTAGTTGCCCCAGCCCCAGTCGGAGTTGAACAGGATGCTCGGCTGGTACCGCTTGCCGTCCTTGACCAGCGCGCCGTTGTCGATCGTCCAGCCGCCCGCGGCCAGCTCGGCCTTCGCTGCGACGGCGTCGACCTTCTGGACCTTGCCCTTGTACGCCGGGTCGAGCCAGTCGGCGAACAGTTGGTCCGAGAGCCCGGTCGGGCCGGCCTCGGTGCCGGGGCGTTGCAGCGTGGTGACGACGGCGGTGCGGTCGATCGTGAGCGCGAGCGCCCGCCGTACGTGCACGTCGTCGAACGGTGCTTTGGCGGTGTTGAACAGGACGGACATCGCGCCGCCGTTGGAGTAGAGCTGGTAGAGGTGCTTGTCCGGGTCTTTGGCGACGTACTCCTTCTCGCCGTTCGGCCAGCTCGCGGACGCCCAGTCGATATCGCCCTTCAGCAGTTGGGCTTTGAGCGCGTCGGCGCTGGTCGGGATGATCTTGTACGTCGTCATCGGCAGCTTCCCGCCCCAGTAGTCGGTGCGCGCCTGGAGCGTGATCTGCTGCGGCTTGAACTCCTTCAGCGTGAACGGGCCGGTGCCGATCGGGTCCGGGTTCGTCCAGGTGTTGAGGTTCTGCGTCGACCAGATGTGCTTGGGGACCATCGGGAGCAGGATGTTCGCGAACTGGTTCAGCGTCGCGTACGACGGGTCGGCGAAGACGACCTTCACGGTGCTGTCGTCGACCTTCTGCACCGACTTGTAGGTGACACCCGCGATGCTGAAGTCTGGCTTCTCGATCGGCAGACCGAGCGAGTAGACGACGTCGTCCGCGGTGAACCTCTGCCCGTCCGACCAGGTGACGTCCTTGCGCAGCTTGATCGTCAGCTGCTTGCCCTGCGCGGAGAACGTCCAGCTCTCCGCCAGCCACGGCTTCACTACGCCGCCGTCGCCGTAGTCGACCCGCATCAGCGGCTCGTAGACGAGCTCCATGTTCGGCGCCTTGTCGGTCGCCGGGCCCATCACGTTGTAGTTGCGGACGAACGTCGTACCGCCGTCGGTCTTCGCATAGACGATCGACGCGTCCGCCGCGCCACCACCACTCGCCGGCTTGGCGACGGGACCTGAGCATCCCGCCGCCAGCACCGCACCGACCACCAGCAAGACCCGCCACCGACTGCGCATATCTCTCACCCCAGAACTAGAGCGGCTGCACGTTCATACGTATGAGCACTCGGGTATGAGCTATTTCCGGGTTGCTCTTACGTATGCGCAGAAAGTTACGAACGTTACGCGCGCATGTCAAGACCGAGACGGCACCGCCACCACAATCCGCGGATGCTGCCCCGCCACGGACAGCTCGTAGGTGGCCAGCACATGCCAGCCACGGGTGACTTGAGCGGCCTGCGTCTGATTGAGGACGGCGACCAACCGCCCTCCCGGCCGCAGCACCCGACGCCACTGACGGACGTACGGCCCGAGGTCACCGATGCTCAACCGCACGTCCCACGGCGGGTTGGTGACGATGCGATCGGCGGTCACATCCAACCGCCGCGCATCCCCCACCCGCCACAGCACCCCGCCAACGCCCACCCCCGCAGCACGTTCTCCCGCGCCGCCCGCCTCCGCGTCCCTCGACCCCGCGCCCCTCGACCCCGCGGCGCCCGCTCCGGGCGCGTTCGCCCTGGCCGCGTCGACCGCGGCGGGGTCGCGGTCGATGCCGACGTACGTAGCTTGCGGCTCGACCGCGTGTGCTTCGAGCAGCACCGTGCCGGCACCGCAGAACGGATCGAGGATCGTGTGGTCGGGGGTGATGCCGGCGAGCCGAGCCATCGCGGCAGCAACCGGCGGGTGCAGACTCCCCCGCACGGTCCGCGTCCGCCACGGCCGCCGATGCAGCGGTACGGCGTACGGCCGCAGCCCGACCCACAACGTCTTCCCGTCCAGCACGACCCGCCACTCGTCCCGCTCGACCGGCGGCACGGCACCACCGCGCCGCGAGTAGTACCGCCCACCGAGCCGCGCCCCAACCAGGTCCTCGATATCGAACCGGTTGAAGTTCCGCGCCCCGACAAACGACGCACTGACCGCGAACGCACCCGACCCCGCCGGCAACTCCAACGACCGAACCGCCGCCGCCAACGCATCCCTGGTCCGCCCAGGATCAACCACAGCACCATGTACGACGAACACATCGTCCGCCAACCGCGGCGGACTGCAGTCGACAGCGCCGTACTCAACCACCAACTGCCGCTTCGACACCTCGACCACCCGATGCCCAGCAGCGACGACTTCCTCGGCCGCCAGTCCTTCCAACCCCGTGACAGTCCGCACCAGCACCAAGTGCATGGAGAATCTCCCGGATAGCACCCGGGAACAACCAACCGGTCACTCCCGCATCGCTGACCGCGGGAAACACCTCGAACAGGCCAGCGGAAGCTAGGTCCTGTCCGGTGATCCAGCGCCGTAGCGAGGAGGTGCTCGGTGCGGTGCATCGGCGCGCGGGGGCGAAGGTCTCGATGCGGAGCATCGTGGCCTTTGCACCCGTGCGGCGAGGTGCCGTGCCGAGTGCCCCGCAGTAGGCGCTGGGTCAGCGGACAGGCCCTACGCCCACGCGGAAGAAGTATGTCTCCATGGCGGAGATCATGGCATGCAGCGGACCCGCGGCCCACTGAATTACCCCCGACCGTTCGCCGCAGATCACGGACCGCCGATCGACGGGACCGGCCGCAGTCTTGAGGAACCAACCTGAATGGTTTCAACTTCAGGTGGTCGCCCGGCGACCTGCTGTGACCAGGAATCCGTCCCCGCCCCGGAGGTTTCTCGTGCACGCAAAGCTGTCCTGGCTCGGCCGACGAGCGCTCCTCGTCGCCGCCGTGTTCCTCGGAGTCTCTCCCCTCGCACCCGCGCAGGCGGTGCCCGCACAGACCACGGCGACTGTCCAGAGTGCGCCCCATGGTGCGCCGCGCGGCGCGGAGGTCGTCGCAGTCCGGCAGGTCGCCGACCGGCTGACCGACCTGACTGTGCGGTCCCAGGCTCTCGGTGGCCGCACCGTCAACGTCCGGCTGCTCACGCCGGACGGCTGGAATCCGGCCGACCGCCGTCAGCACTGGCCGACGTTCTGGCTTTTGCACGGCTGCTGCGGGGACTACACGTCCTGGTCCGGCACCGACATCGCGACCATCCAGAGTTCTGCGCAAGGTCCTCGTCGTGATGCCCGAGGCCGGCTGGAACGGCTGGTACAGCGACTGGTGGAACTACGGCGCCGGCGGAGACCCTGCGTGGGAGACGTTCCACACCGTCGAACTGGCGCACCTGCTGGAACACGACTGGGGCGCAAGCTCGAACCGGGTCGTGGCCGGCCTGTCGATGGGCGGCCAGGGAGCCCTGCTGTACGCCGCCCGCCACCCCGGCATGTTCCGCGCGGCCGCGGCGTACTCCGGCTCGGCGCATCCGCTCCTGAACGACGAGTCGGTCAACCGGATCATGGGCTTCTTCGCCGGACAGGGCAACGACCCGCTCCGCGTCTGGGGAGACCCGATCGCCCAGCGACGGATCTGGGAGGCACACGACCCGTACTACCTGGCGCACCGGCTCAAATCACTGCCGGTCTACCTCTCCTGCGGCGACGGCACTGCCGGACCGTTCGACCCGCCCGGGAAGACCGACGCGCTCGAGGCCGACTTCAACCGCCAGAACCACGCCCTCGCTGCCCAGCTGGAGCAGGTCGGCGCGAAACACCTGACGACCAACTTCTACGGACCGGGCACGCACGGCTGGGCCTACTGGCAGCGCGAACTGCACGCCTCCCTGCCCATGCTGCTCAAGGCGCTCGGCGTCCGTTGAGCTACAGGTAGGTCTGGGTGCTGGGAGGTGCGGATTCCATCCAGGCCAGGACGCCGGTGAGGGCTTCTTCGGTCATGGCGAAGTGGACGGTGCGCTCGTGCAGGTCGGCGTCGACGATGACGTGGCCGGCGTACGTCACGAGCGGCTCGTTGCCCATCGGGCGGCGGGTGGCGATGCCGTCGAGCTGACGGCGGTTGACGACGAGCTTGGGCCACCAGGCCAGGCTGAAGACGCGGAACCACTGCAGCTCGTCGCCGACGTAGCGGGCCAGGCCGAGGGCCCAGCCGCGGCCGTGCTCCTTCTCGGCGAGCTGGAGGCTGCAATCAAAAGTTCCGCCGTCCCTGGACAACCAGCGACGGCGGAACGCGACAAGCACGATGAACAGTACGGCGGCAAGCAGACAAACCCCGACGACGTCGAGGACTGTCCTCATACCTTGCCGACCCTTTCCGGTGCCCGATGTCCGGTACACCCCGGGCACCGGAGGAGAACCGTACTGTCAGTGACGATATTCGATTATGGCAGGAGGATCAGGACGTCTGCTCGGCGGCCCGGACCCTGGCCTCGGCGAGTCGCACCTCGTCGGCGTCGGCGTCGGCCAGGCCGGCCGCCATCGCCTCCTCGAGCTCGCGCCGGGCCTCTTCCAGGTCGATGTCGTGACCCATCTCGGCGTTCTCGGCCAGGATCGAGACCCGGTTGTTGGCGACCGAGATGAAGCCGTCCGGCGCGGCCGCGACGAAGTACTCGTCGTCGACGGTCCGCACCTGGACGGTGCCGCCCTGCAGCAGACCCAGCAACGGCGCGTGGCCGGGCAGGATGCCGACGTCACCGTCCGTGGTCCGGGCGATGACGATCTTCGCCTGCCCCTGCCAGACCGTCCGCTCGGCGGCGACGAGCGCCACCTCCAAGTGGTCAGCCATCTCAGTTTTCCTTCTGCAGCTCGGCCCACTTGCGGTCGACGTCCTCGAGCGAACCGACGTTGAAGAAGGCCTGCTCGGCGACGTGGTCGTACTCGCCCTCGGTGATCTTCTTGAACGACTCGATCGTGTCCTTCAGCGGCACGGTCGAACCCGGGATGTTGGTGAACTTCTCCGCCATGTAGGTGTTCTGGGAGAGGAACTGCTCGATCCGGCGCGCCCGCGCGACGGTGATCTTGTCCTCTTCGGAGAGCTCGTCGACACCGAGGATCGCGATGATGTCCTGCAGTTCCTTGTTCTTCTGCAGGATCTGCTTCACCCGGACGGCCACGTCGTAGTGCTCCTGGCCGATGTACTGCGGGTCGAGGATCCGCGACGTCGAGGTCAGCGGGTCGACGGCCGGGTACAGACCCCGGGCGGCGATGTCACGCGAGAGCTCGGTGGTCGCGTCCAGGTGCGCGAACGTGGTGGCCGGCGCCGGGTCGGTGTAGTCGTCGGCGGGCACGTAGATCGCCTGCATCGAGGTGATCGAGTGACCGCGGGTCGACGTGATCCGCTCCTGCAGCACGCCCATCTCGTCGGCCAGGTTCGGCTGGTAACCGACCGCGCTCGGCATCCGGCCGAGCAGCGTGGAGACCTCGGAACCGGCCTGGGTGAACCGGAAGATGTTGTCGATGAACAGCAGCACGTCCTGCTGCTTGACGTCGCGGAAATACTCCGCCATCGTCAGCGCCGACAGCGCGACGCGAAGCCGCGTGCCCGGCGGCTCGTCCATCTGGCCGAACACCAGCGCGGTGTCCTTGAAGACGCCGGCCTCTTCCATCTCGTTGATGAGGTCGTTGCCCTCACGGGTCCGCTCGCCCACGCCGGCGAACACCGACGTACCACCGAAGTTGTGGGCGATCCGGTAGATCATCTCCTGGATCAGAACGGTCTTGCCGACACCCGCACCGCCGAACAGGCCGATCTTGCCGCCCTGCACGTACGGCGTGAGCAGGTCGAGTACCTTGATGCCGGTCTCCAGCATCTCGGTCTTGGACTCGAGCTGGTCGAAGGCCGGCGCCTTGCGGTGGATCGGCCAGCGCTCGGTGATCTCGAACTCGGACTCGTCCTGGTTCAGGCACTTGCCGGTCACGGACCAGACCCGGCCCTTGGTGACGTCGCCGACCGGCACGGAGATCGCCGCGCCGGTGTCGCGCACCTCGGCGCCGCGGACCAGGCCGTCGGTGGGCTTCATCGAGATCGCCCGGACGATGTTGTCGCCGACGTGCAGCGCCACCTCGAGGGTGATCGTCTGGGTCACGTCGCCCAGGGTGATGTCCACCTCGAGCGCGTTGTACATGTCGGGCATCGCGTCCACAGGGAACTCGACGTCGACGACCGGGCCGATCACCCGGGCGACGCGACCGGTGCCGGTGGCACCCGCCTCGTTGTTCTTCTCGGTAACCGTGGCAGTCATCTCTCTCACTCGCTCCCGGCGCTCGCGTCGGCCAGCGCGCTGGCGCCACCGACGATCTCGCTGATTTCCTGGGTAATTTGCGCCTGCCGGGCCTGGTTCAGGTCCCGGGTCAGGCTCTCGATCAGGTCCTGCGCGTTGTCGGTCGCGGACTTCATCGCCCGCTGCCGGTTGGCCAGCTCGGAGGCCGCTGCCTGCAGCATGCAGTAGTGGATCCGGCTGGCGACGTACTTCGGCAGCAGTCCGTCGAGCACCTCTTCGGCGGACGGCTCGAACTCGTACAGCGGCAGCACGTCGTCCGCCGCCGGCGCCTCCTCGCCCTCGACGACCTCCAACGGCAGCAGCCGGATCACGTCCGGGCGCTGGGTCAGCATCGACACGAACCGGGTGAAGACGATGTGGATCTCGTCCACGCCGCCCTCCTCGGTCGGGGTCAGGAAGGACTCGATCAGGGCGTCGGCGATCTCCCGGGCCCGGGCGAACGACGGCGCGTCGGAGTCACCGCTCCACGACTCGGCGACCTCACGCTGCCGGAAGTGGTAGTAGGCGATGCCCTTACGGCCGCTGAGGAACGAGACGATCTCCTTCTCGTCCTCGCGCAGCAGCTGGTGCAGCCGCTCCCCTTCGCGGATCACGTTCGCCGAGTACGCACCGGCCTGACCGCGGTCGGAGGTGATCAGCAGTACCGCGGCCCGCTTCGGGTTCGGCTTCTCGGTGGTCAGCGGGTGGTCGACGTTCGAGAACGTCGCCACCGCCGACACGGCGCGGGTGAGCTCACGCGCGTACGGTCCGGCCGCCTGGGCGCGCTGCTGCGCCTTGACGATCCGGGACGCCGCGATGAGCTCCATCGCACGGGTGAGCTTCTTGATCGTGGAGACCGAGGCCTTCCGATCACGAAGCTCCCGCAAGTTGGCCGGCATCGGTCAGCCCCGCTTCTGCTTGACGATCTGCTCCTGCTCGACGTCCTCTTCGTCCATCGCCTCGGCCTCGGCCTCGGTACCCAGCAGGGTGCCCTCGGAGGTCTGGAACGTCGGCTTGAACGCCTCCAGCGCGTCGGTGACGGCCTGCGCCTCGTCGTCGCCGAACAGGCCGGACTCGCGGATACCCTCGAGCACCTTGCTCTCGCGCCGCAGGTAGTCCAGGAAGTCCCGCTCGAAGCGGAGTACGTCGTTCACCGGTACGTCGTCGAAGTGGCCGCGGGTGCCGGACCAGATGGAGACGATCTGGTCCTCCACCGGGTACGGCGAGTACTGCGGCTGACGCAGCAGCTGCACGAGCCGCTGACCGCGGTCGAGCTGCCGGCGGGAGGTGGCGTCGAGGTCGGACGCGAACATCGCGAACGCCTCCATCGCGCGGAACTGGGCCAGGTCGATCTTCAGCGAGCCGGACACGTTCTTCATGCCCTTGACCTGCGCGGCGCCGCCGACCCGGGAGACCGAGATACCGACGTCGATGGCCGGCCGGATGTTGGCGTTGAACAGGTCCGACTGCAGGAAGATCTGGCCGTCGGTGATCGAGATGACGTTGGTCGGGATGAACGCCGAGACGTCGTTGGCCTTGGTCTCGATGATCGGCAGACCGGTCATCGAGCCCGCGCCGAGCTCGTCGGACAGCTTCGCGCACCGCTCCAGCAGACGGCTGTGCAGGTAGAATACGTCACCCGGGTACGCCTCGCGGCCCGGCGGGCGGCGCAGCAGCAGCGACATCGCGCGGTACGCCTCGGCCTGCTTGGTCAGGTCGTCGAAGACGATCAGCACGTGCTTGCCCTGGTACATCCAGTGCTGGCCGATGGCCGAGCCGGTGTACGGCGCGACGTACTTGAAGCCGGCCGGGTCGGACGCCGGGGAGGCGACGATCGTGGTGTACTCCATCGCGCCGGCCTCTTCGAGCGAACCGCGGACGGCGGCGATCGTCGAGCCCTTCTGGCCGATGGCGACGTAGATGCAGCGGACCTGCTTGTCCGGGTCGCCGGACTCCCAGTTCGCCTTCTGGTTGATGATCGTGTCGATCGCGATCGCGGTCTTGCCGGTCTTGCGGTCGCCGATGATCAGCTCGCGCTGGCCGCGGCCGATCGGGATCATCCCGTCGATCGCCTTGATACCGGTCTGCAGCGGCTGGCGGACCTCCTGACGGTCCATCACGCCGGCCGCCTGCAGCTCCAGCGCGCGGTCGCCCTCGATGCCCTGGATCTCGCCCAGACCGTCGATCGGCTTGCCCAGCGGGTCGACGACCCGGCCGAGGTAGCCCTCGCCGACCGGCACCGACAGCACCTGGCCGGTACGGCGGACCTGCTGGCCCTCCTCGATCCCGTCGAACTCACCGAGAACGACGACACCGATGTCGCGGACGTCCAGGTTCAGCGCGATACCCCGGGTGCCGTCCTCGAACTCGAGCAGCTCGTTGGTCATCGCCGAGGGCAGACCCTCGACGTGCGCGATACCGTCACCCGCGTCGACGACGGTGCCGACCTCTTCGGCGGCCGTCTCGGCCGGTTGGTACTCGGTGACGAACCGATCCAGGGCGTCCCGGATCTCCTCCGGCCTGATCGTGAGCTCAGCCATTGTGTTTCCTGCTTCCTTGACCCTTGCTGGCCTGTTGTGGCTCTAAAGGCTTTCCCGACCCTTAGCGCCGCTGTATGTCGTTAAGGGGGTTCAGCCCGCGATGCGCCGTTGCGCTTCGTCGAGCCTGGCCGCGATGGTTCCGTCGATCACTTCGTCGCCGATGTCCACCCGGACGCCGCCGACCACGTTCGGGTCGACGATCACGTTCAGCTGGATGTCCCGGCCGTACTGCCGTCCGAGCGCCGTCGCGAGCCGGGTACGTTCGGCCTCGCTCAGGTCGGCTGCCACCCGCACGGTCGCGATGCTGGCGTTGCGCCGGGCCGCCGCGGCGACCTGGTACGACCGCATCGCAGCAGCGAAGCTGCGGCCCCGGCCGTCCACCGCACGCTCGGCCAGCCGCACCGTGACGGCGTCGGCCTTGCCCTGCAGCAGTCCGCCGAGCAGTTCCTGCCGGGCGTCGACGGGGATCCTGCGGTCGCTGAGCGTCTCGCTCAGTCCCCGCTCGGCCGCGACGATCCGGTCCAGCCGGAACAGCTCGTCCTCGACGTCGTCCAGCTTGCGCCGGCCGTCCGCGAACGCGACCTCGGCCTCGATGCTCAGCTGGTCCAGCGCGTCCGCGAGATCGCGGCTGCTGACCCAGCGCCCGGCTGCGGCCACGGACAGGATCTCCTGCGTCTGGGCGGAGATCTTGCCGCCGAACAACTGCTGCACCAGGGCGACCCGGGCGTCCCGCGGCCGGGCCGGATCGGTCAGCGCACGCCGGAGCGCGCCGGTACCGTCCAGCAGCTTGGCGACCGAGAACAGCTCGCCGCCCAGCCCTTCGGACACGGTGACGCCCGCCAGGGCCTCTTCGGCCCGGGCGAGTGACTCGTGCGACGCGCCGCGCATCAGCCGTCCGTTCCGACGGCCTGACGAGCCGACTCCGACTCCTCCAGCTCGGCCAGGAAGCGCTCGACGGTGCGACGCTGACGCGCCTCGTCCTCGAGCGACTCACCGACGATCCGGCCGGCCAGGGTGGTCGCCATCGTGCCGACCTCACTGCGCAGCGAGGCGACCGCCTGGGCCCGCTCGGCGTCGATCTGGGTGCGCGCGTGCGTGACGATCCGCTCGGCCTCCACGTTCGCCTGCTCGCGCATCTCCGCGATGATCGCCGCACCCTGCTCGCGGGCGTCCTCGCGGATCTTCGCAGCCTCCTGGCGGGCCTCCGCCAGCTGCGCGTTGTACTTCTCCAAAGCAGCCTTCGCCTCGGCCTGGGCCTGCTTGGCCTCTTCCATCCCGCCTTCGATGGCCGCGGTCCGATCGGCGTACGCCTTCTCGAACTTCGGGACGACGACCTTGGCGAAGAGAATGGCCAGCAGGACCAGGAAGACGAAGCCAAAGATGATCTCTGGGGTGTGCGGCAGCAGCGGGTTCACGTCCTCACCGGCTGCCTCGCTGAGCGGTAGCACCAACGTCGTCATGTCTGCGTCCTGTCAGTCAGTCCGGAAAGGGGTCAGCTGGCCTTGAAGACGAAGGCGAGCGCGATACCGATGATCGCCAGAACCTCGGTGACGCCGAAGCCGATCCACGCGATCGACTGCAGCTTGCTCTGGGCCTCCGGCTGACGCGCGGTGCCGTTGATGACGGCAGCGAAGATCAGACCGACGCCGACGCCCGGGCCGATCGCGGCGAGGCCGTAGCCGAGGACTGCGATGTTGCCGGCAATCTCGAGAGCCATCTCAGGTGTTTCCTTTCGGTACGGATAGGGACTATCCGGGTTTCCGTTACTACGGGTCTGGTGGGGGTACTGCGGATCAGTGGTCGTCGGCGATGGCGCTGCCGATGTACTGCGCGGTCAGCACCACGAAGATGTACGCCTGGATGCACTGGACGAACAGCTCCAGCCCGGCGATCGCGAGGCCCATGATGAACGTGATGATGCCGACGCCGCCGAGGAAGATCTTCCCCGACTCGAACACCATGTAGTGGCCGCCGAGCACGAACACCAGCAGCAGGATGTGACCGGCGAACATGTTGGCGAACAACCGCAGGCTCAGCGAGATCGGCCGGACCAGGATGTTCGAGATGAACTCGATCGGGATCATCAGCGGCATCAGCCAGATCGGCACGCCGGCCGGCATGGTCTGGTGCTTGAAGTAGCCCCAGACGCCGTGCTTGCGGACGCCGACCGCGTTGTAGATGACCCAGCTCATGATCGCGGCCACGTACGCCCAGCCGATGTGGCTGAAGGTCGGGAACTGGACCAGCGGGATCGTCCCGGCGACGTTGTTCAGCAGGATGAAGTAGAACAGGCCGCACAGGTACGGCACGTACTTCATGTACTCCTGGCTGCCGATCGCGTCGCGGGCGATCGAGTTGCGGACGAAGTTGTAGCCGAGCTCGCCCGCGAACTGCAGTTTGCTCGGGACGATCGCGGACTTACGGGACGCACCCCAGTAGAACCAGGCGATCACGACGACGGACAGCGCGGCCACCAGCACAGGCTTGGTGAACCAGGCCACGCCATCGATGATGGGCGGGGTGTCGAAGCTCTGGGGACCGGGCGGGATGAACTCGGTCGGAACGCCGGCAATCACCGGGTCTCCTCTCGCGTCGTGCTCAAGTCGGACGCCTTGTACGTAAGGGCAGGGCGGCTCAGGGCATGGCGGTCAACAACGTCAGACCCGGTGCGGATCGCGCCGTACCCCGAAGGGATCAGGACTTTCCGTACCGGAAGTGCAGCATCAAGATGGTGAGCCCGGCACCGAGGACGATGCCCACCGGAAGCAAGAATTCGGTGCCGAAGAGGCGATCCAGCCCGAAGCCGATGCCCCCGTAGATCAGGACACCGCCGATCAAGTAGGACAGGACCCGCCAGCCGTCGCCCGAGTTCGGGGGTGATGGCTTCGGATCCTGATGCTCGCTCATTGGCACCCGAAACGTACCAGTTGGCGACAGATGCGGTCACATCGGGCCCCGTAATCTCCACCACAGCAGGGAAATCGTTACCTAGGGTGCTCATGCGGTCACCTCTTTGTCGAGGTCGTAGATCGGCACGCGGAGCCGGGACCAGGCCCAGATCTCGCCGGCCATCCAGCCCATCACGACGACCAGGGCGACCAGGCCGAGCACGGTCAGATTCACGTGCCTGGCCAGGCTGTCCGAGCTCAGCGCGACCGCGAGCAGACCGCCGAAGATCGCGATCCGGCCGGTGTACGACGCCATCGCGACCGCGAGCTGCATGGTCGGAGAAGTCTTGCGGGACAGGTGCAGCGCGATCAGGCCGGCGCCGGAGAAGACGATCACCATCAGCAGGCCGAGCAACGCGCCCCAGAGACCGGCGACACCGGCCGCGACCGTGGACACCGCGGTCGCGTTGACTCCGACGACCAGCGCGGCGATCAGCGCGCCACGCAGCATTGCCAGCGCCGGGTGCTTTGTCGCTTGTCCGGCGGTTTTCGGGCTGTGGGCCGTAGGAGCCATCTGGTGGTTCCGTCCTGCTGGCGAAACTGGCTCGCGGCCAGTTCGTCGGGTGGGCGGGGTCAGGGGTGTCGCTGTTCTTTGCTGGTGCTTGTGAAAACTAGCACAAAGTCTGCACAGTCAGCAAAACGAGGTTCCCTCCCGCTGTACAGCCACACCTTATCGGTATGCCAGGAAGGTGAGTGGTCTGGTCCCGGCCCGCGGGGATCAAACTTTGGCGAGCGGTTTCCGGGAGCGCCTCGGGAGACCGGTCGTGAGCAGGACCGCGGTGACCGCGACGGCCAGCACGATCAGGGCCGTCCACCAGTACAGGACCAGGCCGAGCACCACCACGCCGTACGCGATGAGGGCGGTCCAGAGGTACATCAGCAGGACGGCGCGGCGGTGTGAGTGGCCGCGTTGCATCAGGCGGTGGTGGAGGTGCTGCTTGTCGGCCGCGAACGGCGAGCGGCCGGCCTTGGTACGGCGGATGTAGGCCAGCGTCAGGTCCAGCGCGGGGATCGCGAGGATGGCGATTGGTAGCACCAACGGAAGCAGTGCGGGCAGCAGGCTCGAGCCGCCGACCTCGTACGGGACGGCGTTCGGGTCCATCTGGCCGGTCAGGCTGATCGTCGACGCGGCCAGCATCAGGCCGATCAGCAGGGCGCCGGAGTCGCCCATGAAAACCCTTGCGGGGAAGAAGTTGTGCGGCAGGAAGCCGAGGCAGGCGCCGGCCAGCGCGACCGTGATCAGCGTCGAGGTGGTTGCCCGGTCGAGGTTCTCGTGGAAGTTCAGCAGGTACGAGTACGCGAAGAACGCGGTCGCGCCGATCGCGGTGACACCGGCCGCGAGCCCGTCCAGGCCGTCGACGAAGTTCACCGCGTTGCAGGAGACCAGCAGGATGCCGGCCGTCAGGACCGCCAGCTGTGCCGGTGAGGGCGAGATCACCCCGCCGGGCAGCGGCAGCCAGTACAACTGGATGCCTTGGACAACGAGTACGCCGACTGCGAGCACCTCACCGGCCAGCTTGGTGATCGCGTCCAGCTCGTACAGGTCGTCGACCACGCCGACCGCGCAGATCACCACGCCGCCGATCAGGATCGCCCGGGCGTCGTGCGCGACCTGCAGGCTATTACCCAGGAACGGCAGGCTGGAAGCGACCGCGAACCCGGCGATCAGGCCGCCGAGGATCGACAGGCCGCCGAAGTACGGGATCGGTACCTTGTGCACGTCCCGGGCCCGGACCTTGGCGACCGCGCCGTACCGCAGCGCGATCTGCCGGGCCACGCCGGTCAGCAAGAAGGTCGTGGCCATCGCCACGAACAGGACCAGCAGGTACTCGCGCACTAGTCCGCAGGCCTCGCATCGGGATCGGTCGTGTCCTCGTCGTCCTTCTCGGACTTGGACGCCTCGACCGGCTCATCAGTTGGCTCGGCTTCGTCCGGCTTGGTCTCGTCGGGCTTCGGTTCGTCGTCCTCGGTGCTTACCTCGGGTACGACGACGCGCAGCTGCTCGAGCGAGAGGGCGCCGACGCGGACCACCCGGGGTGTGTCGCCGGTGACGTCGACGATCGTCGACGGCTCCCCGCCGGTGACCTGGCCGCCGTCGAGGTAGACCGCGACCGACTCGGCCAGCTGCTCCTCGGCGTCGTACACGTCCATCGCCGCGGGCTGACCGGACTTGTTCGCCGAGCTGACCGCGAGCGGTCCGGTCCGGGACAGCAGCTCGCGGGTGTTCTCGTGATCCGGGACCCGCAGCGCGACGGTGCCCTGGGTCTCCCCCAGGTCCCACATCAGCGAGGTCTGCGCGTGGCAGATCAGCGTCAGCGGGCCGGGCCAGAACTCCTGCGCGAGCTTGCGGCCGTTGTCCGGTACGTCGGTGGCGAGCGCGTCCAGCGACTCGACCACCGAGATCAGCACCGGCGGCGGCATGTCCCGGCCGCGGCCCTTGGCGTCCAGCAGCCGCTGGACCGCGTCGGCCTTGAAGGCGTCCGCGGCGATGCCGTACACGGTGTCGGTCGGCAGCACGACCAGGTCGCCGGCCTCGATGGCGTCCACAGCCGCGCGGAACGCCGGTGCCAGTTCGTCCCCGGTGAAGTCGAAGCGCTCACTCACGGGGTGAATGGTGCCACTCAGGCGGGCCCCACCCCTAACCGGGTCGATACTGACAAACAACTGTCAGCTTTCGCTACGGCCGCCCGCAGCGTTCTCTAAGATCCCGGGCATGACTGTGTCGCGTGAGTTCCTTGCCGGGTTGCCGAAGGCCGAGTTGCATGTCCACCACGTCGGGTCCGCGTCGCCGCGGATCGTCGCCGAGCTCGCCGCGCGGCACCCGGGATCGCCGGTGCCGGCCGACCCGGGCGCGCTGACGGAGTACTTCAAGTTCAGCGACTTCGCGCATTTCATCGACATCTACCTGTCCGTCGTCGAGCTGATCAAGACGCCGGAGGACGTGCGGCTGCTGACGTACGAGATCGCCCGCGAGATGGCCGAGCAGCAGAACCTCCGGTACGCCGAGCTCACGGTCACGCCGTACACCTCGGTGGTGCGCGGGATCCAGGCCGAGGCGTTCTGCGAGGCGATCGAGGACGCGCGGGTCGCGGCCGAGAAGGAGTTCGGCCTGGTGCTGCGGTGGATCTTCGACATCTCCGGTGAGGCAGGGATCCCGGCCGCCGACGAGACGCTGCGGATCGCGACCAAGATCCGTCCGGAGGGGCTGGTCGGCTTCGGGCTCGGCGGCCCGGAGATCGGCGTACCGCGGCCGCAGTTCCAGCCGCATTTCGAGGCGGCGATCGCGGCCGGGCTGCACAGCGTGCCGCACGCGGGCGAGACGACCGGGCCGCAGACGATCTGGGACGCGGTCCGGGTGCTGAAGGCCGAGCGGATCGGCCACGGTACGTCGACGATGCAGGACCCGGAGCTGGTCGAGTACCTGCGCGAGCACCGGATCCCGCTGGAGGTCAGCCCGACGTCGAACATCGCCACCCGCGCGGTCGCGTCGTACGACGTCCATCCGTTGCGCGCGATGGTCGACGCCGGCCTGGTCGTCACGATCAACTCCGACGACCCGCCGATGTTCGGCACCGACCTCACCAACGAGTACGTCGTCGCGTCGCAGCTGCTGGACCTGGACGCGACCGGCGCTGCCGAGCTGGCGAAGACCGCCGTGCGGGTGTCGTTCGCCGATGAATCGGTGAAGGACTCGCTGCTGACCGAGATCGACGCCTACCTCGAGCAGAACAAGGAGTAGCTGACAGACTATGCACCGTGACGGATGACCTGCGGCTGGACCTCCTGGGCCCGCTGCGCGGTTGGGCCGGTGAGCGCCGGCTCGACCTCGGGCCGATCCGTCAGCAGACTCTGCTCGCGGTCCTGGCGCTGCGGCCGAACCAGGTCATCTCGGCGGACGAGCTGGTCGAGCTCGTCTGGAGTGATGCGCCGCCGTCGACGGGCGCCAAGATCGTTCCGCCGTACATCTATCGGCTGCGCAAGCTGCTTCCGGAGGGCGTGCTGGTGCACACGCGCGACGGGTACAGCTTGCGGCTGGCTCCTGGTGCTTCGGACCTGGAGCGGTTCGAGAGCCTCGTCAGCGCTGGTCATGCGGATCGGGACAAGGACCGGGCCGCGGCGAGGCTGTCGGAGGCGCTGGAGTTGTTCACCGGCGAGCCTTTCAGCGGTCTCGCCGGGCACTACCTCAGCGTGCAGCGCCATCGGCTGACCGAGCGGCGGTTGAAGGTGCTGGCCGAGCGGATCGAGCTGGATCTCGAGCGCGGCCGGTACGGCGATCTCGTGCCGGAGCTGGTCGCACTGGTGGAGGAGGACCGGCTGCGGGAGCAGTTCGCGGGGCAGCTGATGCTCGCGTACTGGCGCAGCGGCCGGATCTCCGAGGCACTCGACACCTACACGCGCACGCGGCAGGAGCTGGTCGAGCAGCTCGGCGTGGAGCCCGGTCCGGAGCTGCGGGCGATCCACGAGCGGATCCTGCAGAACGATGAGCCGCTTGCACGCCCGGCGGTGCGTGACGAGCTGCCGTACGACGGTGCCGCGTTCGTCGGGCGGGACGACGTACTGAGGCAGGTGGTCGACGCACTGCACACTGCAGGGCCTGCGGTCGTTGCGATCGACGGTATGGCGGGTGTTGGGAAGACTGCGCTCGCTGTGCGCGCTGCACGGCAGCTGGGCGATGTGTATCCGGACGGGCGGCTGTTCATCGACCTGCACGGGTACACGCCGGGGCATGAGCCGGTGTCGGCGTTGCAGGCGCTGGATCGGTTGCTGCGCACGCTGTCCGTCCCGGCTGAGCGGATCCCGGCCGACCTCGAGGAGCGGGCTGCGCTGTGGCGGTCTGAGTTGGCGGGGCGGCGCATCCTCGTCGTACTCGACAATGCACCGGACAGTGCGGCGGTGCGGCCGTTGCTGGCGGGCGGTCCACGTTGTGGCGTGCTGGTGACGAGTCGGCGGCAGCTGACTGGTCTGGACGCGACTGCGCGGCTGGCACTCGACGTACTGCGGCCTGAGGATGCGCGGGAGTTGCTGGCGGAGATCGTCGGGCCGGACCGTGCTGGTTCCGCAGGTGCTGCGGCCGAGGTGGTGAGCCAGTGTGGTCATCTCCCGTTGGCAATCCGGGTCGCTGGAGCGCGACTGCGGCATCGGCCGAGCTGGACGATCGAACACCTGTCCAAACGACTCGACGCCGAGGACAGGCGGCTGGCTGAGCTCAGCACGGACAGCGGTGGGGTCTCCCCCGCATTCGCCTTGTCCTACGAGAGTCTGCCGCCGGACCAGCAGCGCCTGTTCCGTCTGCTCGGCGCGATGACCGGACAGGACATCGAGATGTACGCCGCTGCTGCACTGGCCGATCTGGACGTGGTGGAAGCAGAGGACCTGCTGGAGCAGCTCGTCGATGCCAATCTGCTGCTGCAGCTGCGTCCTGGGCGCTTCCAGTTCCACGACCTGCTGCGGCAGTACGCACGGACGCTGGCGCCGGAGCCGGACGCAGTACGGCGTTTGCTGGACTACTACCTCTATGCGACCGCGGAGGCGAGTGCTGCGATCTTCGGCAGTCGTTTGCACCCGCTGCCGGAGCCGGCCATGGTCCGGTTGCCTGAGTTTGCCTCGGTGGCCGACGGACTGGCGTGGATCGACGCTGAGGGCGCCAACGTGCTGGCGACGATTCGGTACTCCGAGTCGAGCGGTGCACTGGAGCAAGCGTGGCGGACCGGTCTGTCGGTGGCGTCGTGCTTCTTCCAGCGTGGCCAGGTCTACGAGCTGGACGAGGCGCACCAGCTGAGCCTGCGTGCGGCTGAGGGTGATGCGGAGGCGGAGTCTCGCGTGCTGCTGTCGATCGGCAGTCTCGGGCGTTACCGGTTGGGCGCGGAGGAGAGTCTGCGGACGCTGCTGGCGGCGCGAGACAAGCTCCCGGAGAACGCGGACCTGACGCTGCGGGCGCGGTTGCTGGCGTCGATCGGGTACAGCCAGGCGAAACTGCGTCCGGACGAGGAGGCGCTCGCCGTACTCGACGATGCGCTGGAAGCGTCCCGGCAGGCCGGCGACCGGAGCATCGCGGCGCGGGTGCTGGCGTATGTCGGGGTGACGTACAGCGATCGGCTGGAGTTCGCGCAGGCCTTGACGGCGTACCAGGAGTCGCTGGCGGAAGGCGATCCCGGCGTACAGGCCGAAGTACTGAACGGGATCGGCGAGTGTCTGCTCGAGTTGGACCGCGTGGACGAGGCCGTTACTGCGCTGACGAACGCGCGCGACCTCGGCGTTGAACGTGGGTCCGACTACAGCCTGATCTACACCTACGCCTTCCTCGGTACGGCGTACGCGCGGCGGCGGCAGTGGAGCGAGGCGCTCGACTTCGGGCGCCAGGCGGTCGAGCTGGCGCAGGACAGCGACTCGACGGAGTCGCAGCAGAACGCTTACGTGCGGCTCGCCGAAACGCTGCTGGCCAAGGGAGATCTCGCCCGCGCGCGGCCGCATTTCGCCCGGGCGATGGAGCTCGCGGTCGTCGACGGACAGGAGTCGATGATCCTGCGCGCGGCCAGTGGGCTCGCTCGGACCAGCCCGGCCGCGTGAGTGGTGTGGTTGGCTGGTGCGGTGCGGAAGGTGAGTGGGGTGCTGGCCGTCGGACTGCTGTGCCTGGCGGCCTGCAGCGACACACCCTCACCCGCACCCGCCGCCAAGCCGTCGCCGACACCTGTGCGCACTACACCGACTCCGCCTCCTCCACCGGCGGATGGTGAGCTGCCGCGGGGCGGACGGGTGATCTTCCCGAAGTACCAACTGGTCGGGTACGTCGGTCTGCCGGGATCGCCTGCGCTTGGGCCGCTGGACAAGGACCTTGATGCGAAGGCGGCCAAGCTGGAGAAGCTGGCGCAGGCGTACGCGGACGGTCGGACGCCGCAGCCGGTGATGGAGCTGATCGCGGTCGTCGCTCGTGGGTCTCGCGGCAAGGACGGCATGTACCGCGGACGGCTGGACGACTCGGCGATCGAGCAGTACCTGACGGTCGCGCGGAAGCACAAGATGCTGTTGCTGCTCGACATCCAGCCGGGGCGGGCGAAGATCCTGCCGGAGGTGAAGCGGCTCGAGCGGTGGTTGAAGGAGCCGGATGTCGGGCTGGCGTTCGATCCGGAATGGGCGGTCGGTCCGGGGCAGGTGCCGGGGCGGGTCTTCGGGCATACGACGGGCGTGGAGCTCGACAGCATCGCGGCGTACCTCTCGGGGCTGGTGACGGCGAACGACCTTCCGGAGAAGGTGTTCGTGTTCCATCAGCTATCGGCGCGGATCGTGAGTAACGAGAAGGCGCTGAAGCCGCATCCGGGCGTGGTGACGATCAAGTCGGTCGACGGGATCGGCGCGCGGACCGACAAGCTCAAGACGTGGGCCAAGCTGACGACGAGCCTGCCGCCGGCTGTGCACGCCGGGTTCAAACTCTTCTACACCGAGGACACGCGGCACGGCCCACTGATGACACCGCCGCAGGTGCTCGCGCTGAAACCGCGCCCGGAGTTGGTGATCTACGAGTGATCACCTTCACGAACATGGCCGACAGTCGTTAGATTCGGCGGCCGGTGGTGAAGCGGTGGCGGTGGGCGAGGTCTAGTTGGTCTCGGATCTCGGTGAAGGAGGCGGTGGTGGTGAAGACGGCGGGGGCCGACTCGCCCTGGACGTCGGCGTGTTCGCAGGCGAACCAGCCGCCGGGTTTGAGCAGGCGGGCTGCGGTGGCGGCGACGACCTTGATCTCGTCGAGGCCGTCGTCACCGGACCAGAGGGCGAGCGCCGGGTCGTGGTCGCGCACCTCGGCGGTGACGGACTCCCAGGCGGTCAACGGGATGTAGGGCGGGTTGGAGATCACCGCATCGACCTGCCCGTCGAACTCCGGCAGACACCCGTCGATGTCGCCCTCGTGCAGGACCGCACCGGTGCCCGCCAGATTGCGTCGGGCCCAGACACATGCCTCGGGCGACAACTCGACGGCATGCACGATGCTGTCCGGTCGCTCGGTCGCCACGGCACCCGCAATCGCGCCCGATCCGGAGCAGAGGTCGACCACCAACGGGTTCTTCACGCCGGCGATCCGCTCGAGCATCCACCCGACCATCACCTCGGTCTCAGGCCGCGGCACAAACACCCCCGGCCCCACCGCCAGCTCCCGATATCTGAAGCCCGCCGTACCAGTCAGATGCTGCAACGGCTCCCGAGCCGCCCGCCGCGCAATCAACTCCTCATACACGCGCAGTTGCTCCACCGTCGGCTCAGCCAGATGCATCCGACTCGACCCAGTGACAAACGCAAGCAACTCAGCAGCGTCGTACTCCGGCGAAGCAACCCCGGCCGCAGTCAGCTTCGCTGCGGCCTCCGCGAGCAGAGTTCTCACTGGGATTCGACGGCCTCGAGGCGGGCGGTCAGGTCGGCTTCGGTCAGGGCTGTGATGACGGGCTCCAGCTCGCCGCCGAGGACCTGGTCGAGGTTGTGGGCCTTGTAGCCGACGCGGTGGTCCGAGAAGCGGTTCTCGGGGAAGTTGTACGTGCGGACCCGCTCCGACCGGTCAACAGTCCGGATCTGCAAGCGACGCGCGTCCGACGCCTCCTGATCAGCAGCCTCCTGCGCAGCAGCCAGCAGCCGCGAACGCAGTACCCGCATCGCCTGCTCGCGGTTCTGCAGCTGGGACTTCTCGTTCTGCATCGACACCACGATGCCCGTCGGCAGGTGCGTGATGCGTACGGCGGAGTCCGTCGTGTTCACGCTCTGCCCGCCCGGACCCGACGACCGGAACACGTCGATCCGCAGGTCGTTCGGGTCGATCTCGACGTCGACGTCCTCGGCCTCCGGCAGCACCAGCACGCCGGCCGCGGACGTGTGGATCCGCCCCTGCGACTCGGTCACCGGCACCCGCTGCACGCGATGCACGCCGCCCTCGAACTTCAGCTTCGCGTACGGCGCATCGCCTGGCTCCGGCGTACCTTTCGCCTTCACCGCGACCGTGATCGACTTGTACCCGCCCAGGTCGGACTCGGCCGAGTCGAGCACCTCGGTCTTCCAGTTCTGCGACTCGGCGTACTTCAGGTACATCTTCAGCAGGTCGGCGGCGAACAGCGCGGACTCGTCGCCGCCCTCACCCGCCTTGATCTCGAGGATCGCGTCCTTGTCGTCGTTGGGGTCCCGCGGCACGAGCAGCGTCTGCAGCCGCTCCGCCAGCTCGTCGCGGCGCGCGGTCAGCCGCGTCGCCTCCTCGGCGAACGCCGGGTCCTCGTGCGCCAGCTCCCGCGCGGCCTCGATGTCGTCGCCGGTCTGCTGCCACTCGTCGTACGTGCGAACCACCGGCGCCAGCGCGGCGTACCGCTTGCCGACCCGGCGGGCGTTGGCCTGGTCGGAGTGCAGCTCCGGCTGAGCCATCTGCCGCTCGAGCTCGGCGTACTCCGCCTTGAGCGTCTCGACTGCCTCGAACATCTCGCACTCCTCCTCTCGGAACCACCGCTGACAACACAAACCGCGCGCCGGTCCCGCCCGTGACAGGCGGAACCGGCGCGCGGCAGGAAAGCTACTTCTTGGCGTACCGCTTCTCGAAGCGGGCGACCCGGCCGCCGGTGTCGAGGATCTTCTGCTTGCCGGTGTAGAACGGGTGGCACTGCGAGCAGACGTCGGCGTGGATCACGCCGTTCTCCGCGGTGGAGCGGGTCTGGAACGTGGCGCCACAGGTGCACGTCACCGTGGTCTCGACGTACGTCGGGTGAATGTCAGCCTTCACAACAAGTCTCCTAGGAAGTATCAAGCGCCCCGGGTCGTCCACACGGGCGTGAACGTGAACCGGAACCGACGTACCAGTTTGCCATCCGCGGACGGCAAACTGGTAATCGAGGGTCGATCAGCTCTGGTCAGTCGCCGTTGGTCGTGCTGTGCGACGTACCAGTTGACGGGGTGGTCTTGTTGACCTGGAGCAGGAACTCGATGTTCGACTTGCTCTCCTTGAGCTTGCCGATCAGCAGTTCCAGCGCCGCCTGGCCGTCGAGTGCGGACAGCACCCGGCGCAGCTTCCAGACCACCTGGGTCTCGTCCTTCGACATCAGCAGCTCCTCGCGGCGGGTGCCGGAGGCGACGACGTCGATGGCCGGGAAGATCCGCCGGTCGGCGAACTCGCGGCGCAGCCGGAGCTCCATGTTGCCGGTGCCCTTGAACTCCTCGAAGATCACCTCGTCCATCTTCGAGCCGGTCTCGATCAGCGCGGTCGCGAGGATGGTCAGCGAGCCGCCGTCCTCGATGTTGCGGGCCGCACCGAAGAACCGCTTCGGCGGGTACAGCGCGGACGAGTCCACACCACCGGACAGGATCCGGCCGCTGGCGGGTGCCGCGATGTTGTACGCCCGGCCCAGCCGGGTGATCGAGTCGAGCAGTACGACGACGTCGTGGCCGAGCTCGACCAGCCTCTTGGCCCGCTCGATCGCCAGCTCCGCGACCGTGGTGTGGTCGTCGGCCGGCCGGTCGAACGTCGAGGCGATGACCTCGCCCTTGACCGTGCGCTGCATGTCGGTGACCTCTTCGGGCCGCTCGTCCACCAGCACGACCATCAGGTGCACTTCGGGGTTGTTCGTGGTGATCGCGTTCGCGAGCGCCTGCAGCACCATCGTCTTACCGGCCTTCGGCGGCGAGACGATCAGGCCGCGCTGGCCCTTGCCGATCGGGCTGACGATGTCGACGATCCGGGTGGTGAGGATCCCCGGCTCGGTCTCCAGCCGGAGCCGCTCGGTCGCGTACAGCGGGGTGAGCTTGTTGAAGTCCTGCCGTTGCTTGGCGATCTCCGGGTCGGCGCCGTTGACGGTGTCGATCCGGACCAGCGGGTTGAACTTCTCCTTGCGCTCGCCCTCCTGCGGCTGCTTCACCGCACCGGTGATCGCGTCGCCCTTGCGCAGGCCGTAACGCTTCACCATCGAGAGCGCGACGTACACGTCGTTCGGGCCGGGCAGGTAGCCGCTGGTCCGGACGAACGCGTAGTTGTCGAGTACGTCGAGGATGCCCGCGGCCGGGACCAGGACGTCGTCCTCGCTGATCGTCGGCTCGGCGTCGAACCGCTCGCCGCGACCACGGTTGCGGTTGCTGTCGCGGCCGCTGTCACGACCGCCGTCCCGACCGCTGTCGCGGTTGGTGGGCTGCCCGTCGCGGTTGCGCTCACGGTCGCGACCCCGGCGGCGACGACGGCGTCCGTCGCCTTCCTCGCCGCGGTCGTTCTGGTCCTGGCGGTTCCGCTGGTCACCCTGACCGTCGCGGTTCGTGTCCCGGTTCTGGTTGTCGCGGTTGCGGTCCCGGTTGCCGTCGCGGCCGCCATCACGGTTGCCGTCGCGGTTGCCCTGACCATCACGCTGACCGTCACGCTGACCGTCGCGCTGGCCATCACGCTGACCGTCGCGGCTCTGGTTGTCGCGGTTGCGGTCCCGGTTCTGCTCGCGACCCTGGTTGCCGTCGCGGTTGTCCCGGTTGTTGTCGCGGCCACGGTCCCGGTTGCGGGCCTGGCCGTCACCGCGCTCGTCGGCACGGTCGTCCGTGCGATCGTCGGCGCGGTCGTCGCCACGGGTCTCGACCCGCTCGGCGGCGCCGTTCTGGGCGGCGGTGCCGGCGTGCGGCGCAGCGGCCGACGCCTCGGCCGGAGCCGTGGCAGTGGCGGCAGCAGTCACCTCAGGGGCGGCGCCGTTCTGCGCCGGCTCGTCCTTCGGGGTGTCCTTCTGGGCCGCGGCGCGGGTCCGGCGGCTGCCGCCCTCGCGCTTGGCCGGCGCCTCGGCGGTCTTCGCCGCGGGCGCGGACGACTCGGCGACCTCGTCCAGGGTCGGCTGCGTCGCCTTCGCCCGGGAGCCACCGGTCGAGCCGCCCCCGGCGGTGGAACCGCCGGCCTGAGCGGCCTTGATCGCCTCGATCAGCTGGCCCTTGCGCAGTGCGCCGGTGCCCTTGATGCCGAGCGTCCCGGCGAGCTGCTTGAGCTCGGGGAGCAGCATGCCCTCGAGGCCGCCGCCAGCTTTCCGGCGACGCGGCGCGGTGGTCGCCGCGGCGTCTCCTGCGCTGGAGGCTTCTACAGTTTCTGTCACGTGAGGTCCTTCCCACACGGATCGTCGATGCCGATACGGCTCATCGACCAATTTCATTCCACCCACGGCCGCACAACGGGCACGCGGGGTACAAGAGGCTCTCGCTCGATCTGAGTCCCCCCGGACTTCTCCGACGCAGGCGGCGCAAGGTCACATCCACAGGAGGGTCGCCACACAACACAGGGTGCCGGGAGCACAGCCCGGATCGTGACGAGAGTTCACCGATCACCTGGAGGGGATCGGGTGAGTCGAGACTAGCACCACTACGGGTCGTCCGGTTGACTCGGTATGTACAACGCGTGTCAGCGGCTCAGGATTCCCCGGCTCAGCCGGCTTCCATGGACCAGACCTGTACGCCGACTGGTTCAATGCCCAGCTCGTACTTCGTCCAGCCGTCCGGCGGCTCCGGCGTACTCCGGAAGAAGACGCTCTGACCTGCGCTTTTGCTGGCGTGACCGCCGAGTACGGCGACCGTCGGGCCGGCTCCGCTGACGATCGCGGCCAGACCGCTGCCGCGCAGTTTGTGCACCAGCGCGAGGCTCTCGGGCATGGCCGGCTCGCGGTACTCCTGGTGCAGCCGGTCCTCGGTCGCGGTCAGCAGCAGTTCCGGCCGGCCGGTCATCGCGGCGACGAGCAGCGCGGCCTTGCCCGCGTTCGCGGCGGCGTCGGTGTGGGAAACAACGCCTGGCAGCAGACCGCGCGCCTCTTTGGTCAGCACGCGGTTGTCCGGTACATAGGCAACTGCAGCCAACCCGTCCGCCGGTTCCAACCGAACTGCGCGGCCGGTTTCGCCTTCCGTCCAAGCGATCGTGAACCCACCAAGGGCTGCTGCCGCGACGTTGTCCGGATGCCCTTCGAGCTCGTTCGCCAGTACGACGAGACGCTCACGATCGACCGGCTCACCGGCCAGCGCGTACGCCGCTGCGAGCCCGCCGACGATCGCTGCCGACGACGAACCGAGCCCGCGACCGTGCGGGATCCGGTTCTCGCACCGCAACGTGAACCCGGGCACCGATGCACCCAATGCCTCGAGCCCGGCCCGGATCGACCGCACCACAAGATGCGTCTCGTCCAGCGGTACTTCGCCTTCGCCGCACCCGCTCACCTGAACGGTCACCCCGGACGCGCACGGCGTGACGATGAGGTCGTCGTACAGCGTCAGCGCGAGCCCGAACGCGTCGAAGCCCGGCCCGAGGTTGGCACTCGTCGCGGGCACCCGCACCCGGACCTGGTCACACGGTCGCCGGCCGGCCTTCGCCTCCGACCGCTCCGCGGATCCCGTCGCGTCGTCCACCTTGCTCTCCACCGCCCTGACCTCAGGCGAGTCCGGCGACGCGGGCGACGGCGTCGGTGTCGGCCGGGGTGACCGGTGACTCGTCGACGGTCGCGTGATCGAGCGCCGTGTCGATGTCCTTGAGGCCGTGGCCGGTCACCGTGATCACCACGGTCGAGCCGCCCGGCAGCCAGCCCTGGGCCTTCGCGTGCAGCAGACCGGCGACTCCGGCCGCGGAAGCAGGCTCCACGAACACGCCTTCACGTGCGGCGAGCTCACGCTGCGCGCTCAGGATCTGCTCGTCGGTGACGATCTCGATCCGGCCGCCGGACTCGTCCCGCGCAGCCTCGGCCAGCGTCCAGGACGCCGGGTTCCCGACCCGGATCGCGGTGGCCGCGGTCTCCGGCTTCTCCACGATCGCGCCGCGCACGATCGGCGCAGCGCCCTCGGCCTGGAAACCCCACATCTGCGGGGTCTTCGAAGCCAGCTTGTCCTTCGCGTACTCCTGGTAGCCCTTCCAGTAGGCCGCGATGTTGCCCGCGTTGCCGACCGGAAGCAGGTGCAGATCGGGAGCGTCGCCGAGCGCGTCGCACACCTCGAACGCCGCGGTCTTCTGACCTTCCAGGCGGACCGGGTTGACCGAGTTCACCAGGGCGACCGGGTAGTGCTTGCCCAGTTCACGAACGATCCGCAGGCAGTCGTCGAACCCGCCGTCGATCTGCACGAGCTTGGCGCCGTGCACGACCGCCTGGGCGAGCTTGCCCTTGGCGATCCGGCCGGCCGGAATCAGCACCAGCGGGACCATCCCGGCCCGAACGGCGTACGCCGCGGCCGAGGCCGACGTGTTACCGGTCGAGGCGCAGACGACCGCCTTGTCGCCGGCCTGTGCGGCGAGCGAGATCGCCACGGTCATGCCGCGGTCCTTGAACGAGCCGGTCGGATTGTTGCCCTCGACCTTCAGCCAGACCTCGCAGCCGGTCTGCTCGCTCAGCCACTGCGCGGCCACCAGCGGCGTACCGCCCTCGCCGAGCGTGACGACCGGCGTGTCCGCGGACACGGGAAGCCGGTCTCGGTATTCCTCGATCACGCCCTGCCACTGGTGAGCCATAGTTCTACTCGCCTTCCACCCGCATCACACTGCTGACTTCCCGAACGATGTCCATGTCGCGCAAGGCCTCCACGGTCGCGGACAACGCGGCGTCGGTCGCGGTGTGCGTGACCACCACCAGCTCCGCGTCACTGCCCCGGCCTTCCTGGCGGACGGTCTGGATCGACACGTCGTGCTCCGCGAAGGCCTGGGCCACCGCCGCCAGCACACCGGCCTTGTCGGCCACGTCCAGCGACACGTGGTAGCGGGTCATCGCGTCGCCCATCGGCCGCACGGCCCGCTGGGTGTACGACGACTCGCCGACACCCGGCACGCCCTTGAGCCGGTTGCGCGCGGCGGACACCAGATCCCCGAGGACTGCACTGGCCGTCGGGGCGCCGCCGGCACCACGACCATAGAACATCAGCCGCCCGGCTGCCTTGCTTTCCACGAAAACCGCGTTGTACGCGTCCCGAACACTGGCCAACGGATGGGTGACCGGGATCATCGCCGGATACACCCGCGCGCTGACCGAGTCGGTCGTCTCGTCGAGCTCGCAGATCGCCAGCGACTTCACCACGCAGCCCATCTCGCGGGCCGACGCGATATCGGTCGCGCTCACCTCGGTGATGCCCTCGCGGTGTACGTCGGCGATCGACACGCGGGTGTGGAACGCCAGGCTGGCAAGGAGTGCTGCCTTCGCGGCCGCGTCGAATCCCTCGATGTCCGCGGTCGGGTCGGCCTCGGCGTACCCGAGTGCCTGGGCCTCCTCGAGCGCCTCGTCGAAACCGGCGCCGGTCGTGTCCATCTTGTCGAGGATGTAGTTCGTGGTGCCGTTGACGATGCCCATCACCCGGATCACGTCGTCACCGGCGAGCGACTCACGCAGTGGCCGCAGGATCGGGATCGCGCCGGCGACCGCGGCCTCGAAGTACAGGTCGCGCTGGTACTTCTCCGCGGCGGCGAACAGCGTCGGGCCGTCCTCGGCGAGCAGCGCCTTGTTGGCCGTGACGACCGAGGCGCCGTGCTCGAGCGCGGTCAGGATCAGGCTGCGGGCGGGCTCGAGACCGCCGATCACCTCGATCACCAGATCCAGGTCGCCGCGCGACACCAGCGCCTGCGCGTCGGTGGTGATCAGTTCGGGGTCGACCGCGATGTCACGCGCGCGGCCGGGACGACGTACGGCGATGCCGGCGATCTCCAGGCGGGCGCCGACACGGGCCGCGAGATGGTCCGCCTGCTCGGTCAGGATCCGCACCACTTCGGTGCCGACCACTCCGCAACCGAGCAGGCCCACCTTGAGCGGTTTGTTGTCGTTCATTCGGCCCCCATATCAAGGCGCAGCAGGTCGTCTTCGGTCTCACGGCGTACGACGACCCGCGTTCGACCGTCCTTGACCGCGATCACCGGTGGCCGCGGCACGTGGTTGTAGTTGCTCGCCATCGACCGGCAGTACGCGCCCGTCCCCGGCACCGCGATCAGGTCGCCGGGCTGCACGTCGGACGGCAGGAACTCGTCCTTCACGACGATGTCGCCGGCCTCGCAGTGCTTCCCGACCACGCGGGCGAGGGTCGGCTCGGTGTCGGAGTACCGATTGGCGAGCGTGCAGGAGTAGTCGGCGTCGTACAGCGCGGCGCGGATGTTGTCGCTCATGCCGCCATCGACGGACACGTACGTCCGCGCGGCGCCGGCGTCGAGCTCGACCTCCTTGACCGTGCCGACCGAGTACACCGTGCACATCGCCGGGCCGACGATCGCGCGACCGGGCTCGATCGACACCTTGGGCACGTCGACCTCGAACGCGCGGCACTCGTGCTCGACGATCTTGCCCATCTCGGTCGCGAGCTGCGCCGGGTCGGACGGGTCGTCCTGGGTGGTGTACGCGATCCCGAACCCGCCGCCGAGGTCGAGCTCCGGCATGTCGACGCCGAGCTCCTCGGAAACCCTTGCGTGCAAGGCGATCACGCGCTTCGCGGCGACCTCGAAGCCGGACGAGTCGAAGATCTGCGAACCGATGTGCGAGTGCAGCCCGAGCAGCTCGAGCTCCGGCGCTTCGTTGACCCGGGCAACGGCTTCGAAGGCCGCACCGGAGGTGATCGAGAAGCCGAACTTCTGGTCCTCGTGCGCGGTCGCGATGTACTCGTGGGTGTGCGCCTCGACGCCCGCGGTCACCCGGATCATCACCGGCGCGACCACATTGCGCTCCCCCGCCAGCTCGATCAGCCGGGAGATCTCGTACTGCGAGTCGACGATGATCCGCCCGACGCCGACGTCCAGCGCGCGGGCCAGCTCGGACTCGGACTTGTTGTTGCCGTGGAACCCCAGCCGCTTCGGGTCGGCACCGGCCCGGAGCGCGACCGCGAGCTCTCCCCCGCTGCAGATGTCGAGGTTCAGGCCCTCTTCCATCACCCAGCGGACAATCGTCGTACTCAGGAAGGCCTTGCCGGCGTAGTAGACGTCGAAGTCCTTGAAGGCGTGCTTGAACGCGCGCGCCCGGGCCCGGAAGTCGTCCTCGTCCAGCACGTACGCCGGGCTGCCGTGTTCGGCGACCAGGTCGCGCAGGTCGACACCGCCGACCTCGAGCGCGCCTTCACCGTTCTTCTTCGCGGTGTTCGACCACAGCGAAGTGACCAGGTCGTTGGGGTCCCGCGGCGCGCGCAGCCACGGCGGAGCCTTGTGGCCGATGTCGGCGTGCAGCGCGCCCGCCTCGTGCGCCCTCACATCCGCTCCGGTGCGGAGACGCCGAGCAGGTCGAGCCCGTTGGCGATCACGGTCCGGGTCGCGGAGACCAGGGTCAGGCGGGCCTTGTGCACCGGCTCGACCTCCTCGTCGCCGCGCGGCAGGACGCGGCAGCTGTCGTAGAACTTGTGGAACGCCGACGCCGTGTCCTCCAGGTACCGCGCGATCCGGTGCGGCTCGCGCAGCTCGGCAGCGGTGGCGACGATGCGCGGGAACTCGGCCAGCGCGCGGAGCAGGTCGCCCTCGCGCTCGTGGCTGAGCAGGCCCGGGTCGAACTCGTCCAGCTTGATGCCGAGCTCGTCCGCGTTGCGCAGGATCGAGGCCAGCCGGGCATGCGCGTACTGCACGTAGTACACCGGGTTCTCGCTGGCCTGGCGGGTCATCTCCTCGATGTCCAGGGTCAGCGGGGAGTCGGTCGGGTAGCGGCAGAGCGTGTAACGCAGGGCGTCGACGCCGCCCTCCTCGACCAGCTCGGCGAGCGTGACGATCGTGCCGGCCCGCTTGGACAGCTTCATCTCCTCGCCGCCCTTGAGGATCTTCACCAGCTGGCCGATCAGGATCTCGATGTTGTGCTCGGGGTCGTCGCCGGCGCAGGCCGCGATCGCCTTCAGCCGGTTCACGTAGCCGTGGTGGTCGGCGCCGAGCATGTACACACAGGTCTCGAAACCGCGCTCGCGCTTGTTCACGTAGTACGCCGCGTCGGAGGCGAAGTACGTCGGCTCGCCGTTCGAGCGGATCAGCACGCGGTCCTTGTCGTCGCTGAAGTCGGTGGTCCGCATCCACAACGCGTCGTCCGCGTCGTACAGATGGCCCTGCTCGCGGAGCTTCTGGATCGCGTGGCCGACACCGTCCTGCTCGTGCAGGCTGCGCTCGGAGAACCAGACGTCGAACTTGGTCCGGAAGTGCTCGAGCTGGGACTGCTGCTCCTTGAGCTGGCGCTCGTACCCCGCCTCGCGGAACGCGATCTGCTGCTCGTCGTCCGGCAGCTCGGTGATCCCCGGCACCTCGGCGACGATCTGCTTGGCCAGGTCGAGGATGTACTCCCCGTGGTACCCGTCCTCGGGGATCGGCTCGCCGTGCGCCGCGGCCTTCAGGCTGGCGCCGAACTTGTCCATCTGGGCGCCGCGGTCGTTGATGTAGAACTCGCGGGTGACGCTCGCGCCGGCCGCGGACAACACCCGGGCGAGCGCGTCGCCGACGGCGGCCCAGCGGGTGTGGCCGAGGTGCAGCGGGCCGGTCGGGTTGGCCGAGATGAACTCGAGGTTGACCGTGCGGCCCTGGAGGCTGTCGCTCGTCCCGTACTGCGGACCCGCGTCGAGGATCGACTGCGCGATCTTGCCCTGGGCATCGGCGGCGACCCGGAGGTTGATGAACCCCGGCCCGGCGATCTCCACCGCGGTGATCGCGTCGTCGTCCCGGAGCCGGGCGGCGAGCAGCTCGGCGAACTGCCGCGGATTCATCCCGGCCCGCTTGCCGAGCTGCATCGCGACGTTGGTGGCGTAGTCCCCGTGCTCGGGGTTCTTGGGCCGCTCGACCTTCAGCTCGCGCGGCAGCCCACCCTCGACGGTGATGGCACCGTCGTCGGCGAGCGCGGCCAGGGCCTGCAGGATCTTCTCAGCGAGCTGTTCCGGAGTCACCGCCTCAGCCTAATGGCCCACCCCCCAAACCCTTGACTCGCTATCCACAGCCCGGTACGCGGGGTCACTCCCAGGGGTTGACAAGCCGGATCCCCGTCCCGGCGAAGTCCTTGGTGTTCCGCGTCGCCAAGGTCGCATCCACAATCCGGCAGATCGCCGCGATCTTCGCGTCGGCGTCGTCGATCGGCAACCCGGCTTTGAACCGGCCGACGACCACCTGCGGATAAAGCACAGCTGCCACCACGTCGAACGGCAGGACGGTGGCGGAGAACGCGGTGAAGGCCTCGCCCGCGGCCTCCGCCATCCGCGTTTTGCGTCGGCCGTCCGGCATCTGCTCGATCCCCAGCCGGATCTCGGCCACAGTGATTGCGGTCGTGTACATGCCGTATTCCTTGTGCGCCAAGGCCCAGCTCAGAACCGTTTCATCCGGCGTCGCCTTCATCAGCTCTGAAACGACGTTGGTGTCGAACACGATCATCAGTCGAATTCCACGATCCTCGGGGCGCTGTTCCGCGGCGGAATGTCGAGGTCGACGCCGCCGAGCTCGGCGAACCGCTCGTGCAGTGCCATCAGAAGGTTCTTGGGCTCATCTTCGCCGACAGCATCGATGAGGATGGCTCGCACCTCGGCCTCCATCGACCGGCCGTGCCGTGCGGCTCGGACCCGCAGCCGCTGCTTGACGTGATCATCCAGATTTCGCACCGTGATCGCTGCCATCATCGACCACCTCCTCTGCATCCGATGCTAGCAGGAGATGCCGGAAATGATTGCACTTCAGTGACGCACTGTGATGGCGATCTTCGCTTTCGGAGTCAGCGGGGTGTCCCAGGCAGCGGGTTGGCCGTTGACGGTGATCTTCAGGTTCTTGCAGGCGTTGGCGAGGCAGGTGGCGGTGTACTTGAGGCCCCAGAGGGTGAAGAACTGGGCGAGGGTGGGGTGGTCGGAGGTGGTTTTGGATTCGACCCAGACGAGGCCGTCGGTGGTGTGGGTGTGGACGGCGGCCTGTTCGGCGCGGAGTTTGTCGATGCCGATGCCGGCCGGGACCTGGACCGGTTTGCCGTCGACGGTGACTGCAATGGTCACGGTGTACGGCGAGGGGCCGGAGAAGTCGAGCGGGAGGCGTTCGAAGCCTGCCTTGTCGATGTAGGAGACCGCGTCCCGCGGGGCGTCCCAGGGCGGCGCGCTGGTCCGCAGTACGGCGGGCGCCGGTTGCGCGGGGCCGACCTGGCAGCCGCCCACCACGCTGCTCGTGAGCAGCAGGGCGGCCGCCGTTACGGCCGTTCGCCAGCTGCCTGCTCTCATGCAGAGCAGGTTGCCATGCGGCGCGGCGTACGCCGTCGGAGGGTCAGCGCTCCGGCGGCATCAGCACCCACAGCACGATGTAGATCAGGAACTGCGGGCCGGGCAGGAGGCAGCTGACCACGAAGATCAGGCGCATCGTGTTGGACGAGATACCGAACCGGCGAGCGAGTCCGGAACAGACACCGCCGATCCAGCGATCATTTGACGGGCGGACCAGAGAGCTTGCCATGAGTACCGTTTTCCTTTCCACCGTTGAGCCTTTACACCCACTATGACGGTGCCGGTACCCGATCCGATCCCGCCGCACCGGGGTTCCAGGGTCCACTCAGGGGTCCCCCGTACGACGATCGACACGGTCCCCAATTCGGGAAACGGGTGAACTTCCTGCTACTGTTCTGCACGTTCCTGAGCCCCCGTAGCTCAGGGGATAGAGCACCGCCCTCCGGAGGCGGGTGCGCAGGTTCGAATCCTGCCGGGGGCGCGACCGATCTGGCCGATCCTTGTGCGCAGAAAGCGCGCACGTGGGATCGGCCGCCGTGTTTTCCGGGGGTGCAACCCCCGGTCCCCGCCCGGCGGGGCTTCGCCCCCCGGACCCCCTCGGTGGTCGCCTTCGTCAGCCGCTGAGCCCGGCTGCTGTTCGGCAGTAGGACCACATCTTGAGGCGGTCTGCTTCGGTGTCCTGGGTGCGGTTGAGGTAGTGGGTCGGGCGGATGTCTCGGTCGTGCCAGAAGTGGCCGGTGGGTAGGGGGTGGGTTGTTGCTGTTAGCCAGATGGTGGTGTCGGCTCCTTCGGCGGGGGTGCGGAGGAGGGGGCTGGTGAGTTTGGTGAAGAGTGGGAGTGAGCTGGTGAGGCCCGGTGTGGTGGACCAGCCGGGGTGCATGGTGGCTACGAAGGTGGGGGCCAGGTGGGTGGCCAGGAGTGGGGTCAGGGCTACCTGGATGCGTTTGGAACGCGCATAGGCGGTCGCACCTCGGTAGGTGCCGCGCTGGTACTCCGGGTCGTCGGTCGGCAGCTGCTGCGTGTACATGCCTCCGGACGCGACGAGGATCACGCGGCCGTTCAGCAGCAGGGGTTTCAGGAGCTCTGTCAGGAGTAGCGGGCCCAGGACGTGGGTGGCCAGCGTGAGTTCGTGGCCCTGGGGTGACTCGGTGCGCTCGGGTGGCATGACGCCGGCGTTGTGGATCAGGGCGTGGATCGGGTCGGTCAGTCGGCCGGCGTAGCGGCGTACGGCGTCCAGGTCGGAGATGTCGCACTCGTCGACGACGAACGTGGCGCCGGGGACCTCACCACGCAGGTCCGCCACCGCGCCCGCCGCCTTGCCCGCGTCACGCACCACCAGCCGGACGGTCGCCCCCAGCCCGGCTAGGCCGGATGCGGTCGCTTTGCCCAGCCCGCTGCGCGCACCGGTGACAACAACGGTTTTACCTTGCAGAGCGTCCCGTGCAGGGTCGTTGTCCGGCCAACCACGGCTGCGGAACAGGTAGCCGAGTTTGCTGTAGCCAGGGACGACGGTCCGGTCCATGAGCGTGTCCAGCGCGCTCATGCCGCCAACTTCCCCAGTGCGTCGCGCAGACCTTGCTCGGCTTCCTCGCCGAGCCGGTCGAACGGCCTGCGGAAGAAGGGTTCGGCCAAGCGGGCCAGGCCTTTGAGCTGGAACTCCGCGCGATAGATGACCCGGGTGATGTGCGAGTCGATGCGGAAGGACATGGTGTCGTGGGCAACGACCGTACGGTTCTCACCCCGGAGGACGATGCGGTCCGGCCGGATGTACTCCACCACCTCGTAGATCAGCTCCGTCTCCCGACCGGAGAAGCGTGAGGTGTTGCGGTACGTCGTACCGATGCCGCCGTCCCCCTGCATCAACTCGGTCCGGACCGTACCCGGGTCCCACTCCTCCGTGGTGGTGAAATCGGCCAAGTAGTCGAAGACTCGTTCCGGGGTGGCGGCAACGGCTACTTCGCGTTCGATGACGATCATCGGGTCTCCTCGGCTCGTTCGGCGGCGTGCGCGATGTTGCGTTGCATGCCACCGAAGACGACGTCGTGGAACGGCCGGATGGCCGCCCAGTACAGTTCCCCCGGCAGACCCCGTGGATGGAACAGCGCGCGCTGCCGGAACAGCGTGCGCCCGTGCTCGTCGGTCCCCGCGCGCAGCTCGAGCCAGGCCTCACCCGGCAGGCGCATCTCGGCCCGCAGCCGGAGCAGCCGGCCGCGCTCGAGCGTCTCGACCCGCCACCAGTCGAGCGGATCGCCGACCGACAACGTGTCCGGATGCAGCCGGCCGCGCCGCAGTCCGGGCCCGCCGACGATCCGGTCGAGCAGTCCGCGGGTCCACCAGCCGAGGCGCCACGAGTACCAGCCGCGCCGCCCGCCGATGCCCTCGATGACCTTCCACAGCCGCTCCGGTGGCGCGTCGACCGCATAGTCGCGTTCGTCGACGTACAGCGAGCCGCCAGACCAGTCCGGATCGCTCGGCAGCGGATCGCTCGGCGCACCCGGTGTGGAGGCAGAGGCCCATGACGTACTCACGTCGAGGTCCTGCACCTTCTTCAGTGCAAGCGAGACGGCGCGGTCGAACCCGATCCCGCCGCTCCGACGCGGCCCGACGTACCTGTCGATGTCGTGGTCCTTGCAGACCACCTCGTGCACCAGGCTGTCGACCAGTGGCCGTGCGATGCCGGTCGGCACCGGCGTGACCAGACCGACCCAGTGGCTGGACAGTCTCGGCGTCAACAGCGGCACCGTCCGGATCCGGCGCGGACGCAGACCCGCCACGGCGGCGTACCGCTGCATCATCGCGCGGTACGTCAGCACATCCGGCCCGCCGATGTCGAAGCCGCGGTTCACATCGGTCGGCATCCGGGCTGACCCGACGAGATAGTGCAGTACGTCGCGAACCGCGATCGGCTGGATCCGCGTGTCCAGCCAGCGCGGCGTGATCATCACCGGCAACCGCTCCGTCAGGTAGCGCAGCATCTCGAACGACGCAGACCCGGAGCCGATGATCACCGCCGCCTGCAGCACCGTCGTCGGTACGCCGCTCGCGAGCAGGATCTCCCCCACCTCACGACGAGAGCCGAGATGCGGCGACAGCTCCTCGTTGTCCGGGTGCAGACCGCCCAGGTAGACGATCCTCCCGACGCCGGACTCGCGGCAGGCCGCACCGAACGCCAACGCAGTACGCCGGTCACGCTCCTCGAACCGTCGACCGGCCCCCATCGAGTGGATCAGGTAGTACGCGACGTCGACGCAGTCCAGCGCCCTGGTCAGCACGATCGGGTCGGACGCGTCACCCTCGACCACGTCGATCCGGGACCGCCACGGACGCGTGTCGAGCCGCTGCGGGTTCCGGGCCAGGACGCGGACGTCGTACCCGGCCGCAAGCAGTTCCGGCACCAGCCTGCCGCCGATGTAGCCAGTAGCTCCGGTCACGAGGACGCGGGTCATCGGTCTGCCCACTGCTCGGCGGCGGTCACCGGGTCGGAGTCGACGTACTGGGCGCCGACGGCGCCTGCGAGCTCACTGGACGCTCCAGGCCCAGCCAGAGCGACGGACCAGGCCCGCGACAGCCGAGTCAGGTCGGACTGCACTCGCTCGAACCTCTCGGGATCAGAGGACGACAGCATCACCACATCCGGCTGCAGCACCGACGCGGCGTGTTCGATATCGACCATCGGCGAGTCGGAGCCCAGGTAGATCACCCGCCAGCCGGACCGCCGCAGTACCAGTCCGAACGACAGCAGCGCGATGTCGTGGAGCTCACCGGGCGGACAGGCCAGCAATGCCCGCGGGCCCTGGCCCCCACCCCACCCAGGGGCCAGGCCCGCCAGCCGGGACCGGATGAGGTTGCTGGCGAAATGCTCCTGTCCGACAGTCACCTCACCGCGGTCCCACCGGTCACCCAGCTCGTGCAGGTAAGGAATCAGCACGTCCCGGATGACAGCCTCGATGGTCAGCGCTCCGAACAGCTCGTCCAGCACGTGGTGCGCCGCCCGCTCGTCCAGGTCGTCCAGCGCCGATCTGAGACCGGCTGCACCCCCGGCCTCCGCCTTGCGTACGGAGGCCGGGTCGGCAGCCACGGTCGAGCGTTCTGCGAGTACTGCGCGAGCCGCCTCGGCCGCGGACAGCCCCTGCGCGAGGAACGCGCGCATGCGTTGCACACGGCGTACGTCGCTCTCGGAGTACAGCCGGTAACCGCCGGACGACCGCGTCGGCGTCAGCAGCCCGTACCTGGTCTCCCAGGCACGGAGGACGTGCTCACTGACACCGGCGCGTTTGCTCAACGCGCCGATCCGTAGACCGCTCGGCACCGAAGTCTCCACAGGGACACTATACAAACTCTAGACATACCTTTGACGAAGTCAAGCCAATCTGCCTAATCTCTAGACAGACCTTAGACAAACGTGAGGGACCACCGATGCGAGAGACCGTGGCGGTGGTCGGCGCCGGAGTGTCCGGGCTGACCGCCGCATATCTATTGACCCCCAGGTACGACGTGACGCTGTTCGAGGCCGAGCCGCGGCTGGGCGGCCACGCCCACACCCACGACATCACCGACCCCGCCGGCCGTCCGCTCGCGATCGACACCGGCTTCATCGTGCACAACGCCCGCACCTATCCGCTGCTGCGTCGCCTGTTCGCAGAGCTGGGTGTCCTGACTCGGCCGACCGAGATGAGCATGAGTATCAGCGATCCGGCCAGCGGCCTGGAGTTCGCCGGCGGCCGCGGGCTGACCGGAGTCTTCGCCCAGAGCCGCCGCCTGTCGGATCCGCACTTCCTCCGCCTCCTGACCGAGGTACGCCGCTTCCACCGCCGCGCGACCGCCTACATCGAGCGGACCGGCGACGACGACCTCGCGACCTTCGGCGAGTTCCTCGAGGCCGAGCGCTTCAGCCCGGCCTTCATCCGCCTGTACGCCGTCCCGGTCGTCTCCTGCGTCTGGTCCTGCGGCGGTGGCTCGGCGCTGAGCTACCCGGCGCGCTACCTGTTCCGCTTCCTCGACCACCACGGCATGCTCTCGGTCAGCGGCTCGCCGGAATGGCTGACCGTCACCGGCGGCTCCCGGCAGTACGTCGATGCGCTCGCCGCCCGGCTGGACGCAGTACGGACGGCTCTCCCGGTCCGGACCGTCAACCGCCATCCCGACGGCGTCGCCTTGACCGTTGCCGACGGCAACACAATGGACTTCGACCGGGTCGTGCTGGCGACGCATGCGGACCAAGCGCTCGACCTGCTCACGGATGCGACGCCGGCGGAGAAGTCCGTGCTCGGGCAGTTCGAGTACAGCCGCAACGAGACCGTCCTGCACACCGACTCGTCGTTGCTTCCGACAACGAAGAACGCCCGTGCCAGCTGGAACTACGTCGTCCGCGGCGACGCACCGCTCACGACGTACTGGATGAACCGGCTGCAGGGCCTCGAGACCGACGAGACCTATCTCGTCACGCTGAACGGTGCCGAGGCAGTCGATCCGGCGAAGGTGATCGCGCGGATGGAGTACGAGCACCCGATCTACACCCCGAAGGCGGTGGCCGCGCAGAGCAAGCTGGCGGCGCTGAACACCGGCCGGATCGCGTTCGCGGGGGCGTATCACGGCTGGGGCTTCCATGAGGACGGCTGTCGCGCCGGGGTCGCGGCGGCGGAGTCCTTCGGGGTGCGCTGGTGACGATCGTCGGTGAGATCCCCACCCTCCCGGCGGTCGTCACCGGCTTCGTCCGGCACGCGCGGTCGATCCCGATCCGGCACGCGTTCCGGCACCGGGTCTACCAGTGGCTCGTCGACCTCGATGATCTGCCGCGACTGCCCTGGTACCTGCGGCCGCTCGGCGGGTTCGACGTACGCGATCATCTGGGCGGCGACGGTCCGACGATCAAAGCCGGGGTACGCCGCTACCTGGCCGAGCAGGGCATCGAGTACGACGGCCGGATCGTGATGCTGGCCAACGCCCGCGTGCTCGGCCATGTCTTCGACCCGATCACCGTGTTCTGGTGCGTCGACAGCCCGTACGTCGTCGCCGAGGTGCACAACACGTACGGCGAGCGGCACGCCTACCTGCTCACACCGGACGCGGAAGGCACTGCCGAGACCGCGAAGAAGTTCTACGTCTCGCCGTTCAACGACGTGTCGGGCGACTACCAGCTCCGGTTCGAGCTCGATCGCAGCCGGGTGCGGGTCCAGGTCAGTCTGTCCCGCGGCCACCACAGGGTGTTCGGAGCGAGCTTCGATGGCGTACCGCGACCGGCTACCCGCCGAGCGGTGCTCGCAGCCGCCGTACGGATGCCACTGATGCCGCAGCGGGTGTCGGCGCTGATCCGGATGCACGGGGTGTGGCTGTGGGCCCGGCGCCTCCCCGTCCTCAAGCGGTCTCCGACTCTGCGTGGGCGAGTCGCGCGGTTGATCGTCAGCCGAGTGCTCAACCGGGTGCCAGTACGCACGGTCTTCCCGGACGGAACCGTCAGGGGTCAGGGAGAGCCCGTTCTGCGGATCGTCCGGCCGGACTCGCTCTACGAACGGCTCGCGCAGAACCCCAAGATCGGGCTGGGCGAGGCCTACACCGCCGGCGACTGGGAGCCAGGCGAAGAGACCGACCTCGGCGAGCTGCTGACTCCGTTCGCCGAGCGCCTCACCAAGCTGGTCCCCCGTCCGTTGGTCCGCTTCCGAACTCTGGTCGACCAGCGCGTCCCCGACCGGTTGCGCAACACCCCAGACGGTGCCCGCAGCAACATCAGTGCGCACTACGACCTCAGCAACGCCTTGTTCGCGGCCTTCCTGGACCCAGGGATGTCCTACAGCTCGGCCATGTTCGAGAGCCCCGATGACTTACTGGAGGACGCACAGACCCGTAAGATCGAGCACATCCTCGACCTGGCCGGGGTACGGCGTGGCAGTCGCGTGCTCGAGATCGGTATCGGTTGGGGCACGCTCGCCATCGCCGCCGCACGTCGCGGCGCCCGCGTCACCGGCATCACGTTGTCGAGAGAGCAGCTGACGCTCGCCCGCGAACGCGTCGCCGACGCCGGGCTGAGTGATCGCGTCGACCTGCGGCTGCAGGACTACCGCGCGGTGACCGGCTCGTACGACGCGATCGTCAGCGTGGAGATGATCGAGGCCGTCGGCGAGGAGTTCTGGCCCGAGTACTTCGGCACCCTCGACCGGCTGCTGGCGCCCGGCGGATCAGTTGCACTGCAGGCGATTCTGATGGACCACAACCGGATGCTCGCGACCCGGAACTCGTACAGCTGGATCCAGAAGTACATCTTCCCGGGCGGTCTGATCCCGTCCCGGACCGCGATCGACGAGACGCTGGCGCACCACACCGCCCTGGCGGTGCAGGCCGATCTTCGCTTCGGTCCGGACTACGCCGAGACCCTGCGCCGCTGGCGACGGCAGTTCATCGCGAACTGGCCGGCCGTCCGCGCGCAGGGGTTCGACGAGACCTTCCGGCGTACCTGGGAGTTCTACCTCGCGTACAGCGAAGCCGGCTTCGCGTCCGGCTATCTCGACGTCGGCCAGCTGCTGCTCAGGCGGTCCGATCCTCGCCCGGAGTCCGGCCGAACGCCTGCTGGTAGGTCCGCGTGAAGTGGGCCGCGCTGGTGTAACCGACCCGGAAGCCGACTTCGGCCGCGGTGAGGGACTGGGTGCGAAGCAGGATCCTGGCCTCCTGCAGACGGATCTGTTTCTGGAACTGGATCGGTGTCATCGAGCTCGCCGCCAGGAAGTGGCGGTGGAAGGTCGATGCGCTCATGCCGGCCAGGTCGGCCAGGTCTGCGACCAGGAGTGGCTCGTGGTGGTGATTGCGGATCCAGCTGATCGCTCGCGAGATGTGCGCGAGCATGCCGTCGGCCAGACCGATCTGCCGGACCAGTCCGCCCTGTTCACCGGTCAGCAGCCGCCAGAGAATCTCCCGCCGGATCCCGGGCGCAAGCACGCGTACGTCGTCGGGACGGTCCGCGATCCGCAACAGCCGTACGACGGGATCGAGCAAGTCAGGTGTCGCGTCGCTCACCACTAGACCGGCGTACTGCGGCTTCCGTTCCGGGGCGTCGAGCAGCAGCGGCGCGATCTCGACCGGGTCGAGTCGCAGGCTGACCACGGCGAACGGTTCGTCCGCGCTGGCCTTCAACGCCCGGCCGACCACTGGTAGATCCAGCGAGGTGACGAGGAACTGGCCGACGCCGTACTCGTAGGGGACGCCGTTGAGCAGCGTCAGTTTGACGCCTGAGGCAACGATCGCGACCGACGGCTGTGCGATGCCCGCGGTCAGCTCGGTCGGTTCGTCGCGCCGGCTGATCTGCACCCCGTCGATCAGCTGCACGCTGGTCCCACGTTGGCCGACCGCGTGCCGAATGATCAGGGTCCGGAGTTCGTCGAGCAGGTCCACCTCTCCAGTGGAGCGACTTCGGCAGGATCGCGCAAGCCGGCGCCAGGATGAGGCTCACGCCCGGACGTCGCGCGGTGCTCTGATGGAGGCATGAATCGCAGAATCCTCGGCGCCACCGGTACTTCCGTCAGCGACCTCGCCCTCGGCGCGATGATGTTCGGCGCGATGGGCAACCCCGACCACGAGGACTCGGTCCGGATCATCCACCGCGCCCTCGACGCCGGTATCAACCTGATCGACACCGCCGACGTCTACTCCGGCGGCGAGTCCGAGGAGATCGTCGGTACGGCGATCCGCGGCCGGCGCGACGACGTCGTACTGGCGAGCAAGTTCGGCCTGCCGATGGGCGCGGATCCGAACCAGCGCGGCGCCTCCCGCCGCTGGATCAGGCAAGCGGTCGAGAACAGCCTGCGCCGGCTCCGCACCGATCACCTCGACCTGTACCAACTGCACCGTCCGGATCACGACACCGATCCGAGTGAGACGTTGGCGGCGCTGACCGAGCTGGTCCAGGCGGGGAAGATCCTCGCCTTCGGTTCGTCGATGTTCCCGGCCGAGACCATCGTCGAGGCGCAGTGGACGGCGGAGCGTCGCGGCACCCACCGGTTCGTCACCGAGCAGACCATGTACTCGATCCTGACCCGCCGGCCGGAGGCGTCGGTGTTCCCAGTGGCTCAGCGGCACAATCTCGGCGTACTGACCTTCGGGCCGCTCAACGGCGGCTGGCTCTCCGGCCGGGCGAACCAGGCGTCGTCGCACCGGGCGACGACGCGGCCGTCCAGCTACGACCCGAGTACGCCGACCGGTCAGGCGAAGACCGCGGCTGTCACCAAGCTCGCCGCGCTCGCCGCCGAGGTCGGGGTGACGCTCCCCCAGCTCGCGATCGCGTTCGTCCGGGCGCACCCGGCCGTCACCTCCGTCCTGATCGGCCCACGTACGCAGGACCATCTCGACAGCCTGCTCCCGGCCGCCGAGCTCGAGCTGACCGGCGACGTCCTCGACCAGATCGACGAGATCGTTGCACCAGGCACCGAACTCGACCCGGCCGACAACTACGCCGCCACCCCGCCCGCGATCGAGCACGCCCGCCTCCGACGCCGCTCCTAGACGTCGGGCAGCGCGACCAGCGACAGCACAACCCGATCCTTGCCGGGCGCCTCCTGCAGATGCGGCTCGAGGACGGCGTTGATGCCCTCGCGGATCACGTCCAGGTCCGCGGCGTCGACGTACACAGCGAGTTGGCTGTAGCCGAGCTGCGGCAGGCGGGTCTCCAGGTCGCCGCGCTCGACGGCGCGGTCGAAGTCCGCGGCCAGGCCGGTGAGCATCATCAGGAACGCCTGGCGGTGCTGCTCCGGCGTCATCGCGCGCGCCTCGCGTTCGTCGATCCGGCCGACCTTGGTCTGGTCCAGGCTGAGCGTGCGTTCCGTCGTACCGCGGACCTTCCGCTCGCGGACCACGGTCAGGAACCCGGCGTCGATCAGTACGGCGACGTGGCGGTACAGCGACGTACTCGGTACGTCGGGGAGGTCGCGCTTGAGGTCGGTCGTGGTCAGCTCGCGGCCGAGCACGCGCTGGACGATCCGCCAGCGGATCGGGTGCAGGAGCAGGTCCGACACCGGAGTGGATGACTCGTCCATCAGGGTCGCTCCAGGGTTCTCACGGGTCTCCATTGGTCCCAAGTTTGGTAATAATAGCGTGAACGGAAGCATTTCCCCGTCGCCCAAGGAGAACGTGCTGTGTCGCTCACCCGTCGTACCGTGCTCAAGTCCGCCGCTGCCGCCGTGCCGGTCGCCGCGCTCTCTTCTCTGCCCGCATCAGCCACCGCCACTCGTGAACCGGTCGCGATCGGGCGGCTGGCCGACAAGATCGAGGCGGGGATGGCGAAGTACGCGATCCCCGGTGCCGGTCTCGGCGTCTGGTACCGCGGTCGCGAGTACGTCCGCGGCTTCGGGGTCACCAGCGTCGACACCAACGAGCCGGTGTCCGGCGACACCGTGTTCCGGATCGGCTCGACCACCAAGACGTTCACCGCGACCGCGATCATGCGGCTCGTCGAGCGCGGCCGGGTCAGTCTCGATCGGCCTGTGCGCGCGTACCTGCCCGATTTCCAGACGGCCGACCCGTCCGTTGCCGCGCGGGTCACCGTGCGCCAGCTGCTCAACCACACTGCCGGCTGGCAGGGCGACTACCTCCAGGACTTCGGCGAGGGCGAGGACGCGCTGGCGAAGTACGTCGCCGGTATGGCGAAGGTCCCGCAGCTGACCCCGCTCGGCAAGGTGTTCGCGTACAACAACGCCTCGCTCGGAGTGGCCGGCCGGATCATCGAGGTGGTGACCGGCCAGCCGTACGAGATCGCCGCGCGCGAGCTGGTGGTGGATCCGCTCGGTCTCGACCACAGCCGCTTCTTCCGGAGTGAGCTGGGCGGATTCAGCGTCGCCGCCTCGCACAACATCGTCGACGGCAAGGCGGTGGTGGAGCCGGCGTTCGATGCGATTCCGCGCAGCCTGCAGTCGATCGGTGGGCTCATCTCGAGCGCCCGCGACCAGCTGCGGTACGCGCGGTACCACCTCGGGCACCGCGGTCTCCCCCACCTGCTCAGCGACCGCAGCCGATTGGCGATGCAGTCTCACCCAGGTCCGGGCGGCACGCTGTTCGTCGAGCTGAACGGTGTGGGTGTCAGCTGGATGCTGCGTCCGACTGCACAGGGTCCGACGATCGTGCAGCACGGCGGCGACTGGTCCGGTCAGCACTCGGGCTTCCTGTTCGTACCGCAGCGGGACTTCGCCATCACGCTGCTGACGAACTCCGAGAGCGGTCCGTTGCTGGTGGCCGAGTTGTTCGCGGACGATTGGGCGCTGCAGGAGTTCGCCGGCGTGAACAACCGTCCCGCCGTACCGCGTGAGCTGCCGCCGCGCCGGCTTGCGGAGTACGAAGGAACGTACGTCTCACAGCAGATCGGTCTCGACGGCAAGCCGGAGGACCTGGCCCTCGACGTGACCGCTGACAACGGCTCATTGGTCGCAGGGGCGGGTGGGCAGGCCTTGCTGCGTCTCGCCTTCTACCGCAACGACTACGTGCTCGCTCTCAACCCGGACGGTACGCAGACCCACACCCGCGCCAACTTCGTCCGCGGCTCGGCCGGCCAAGTGGAGTGGTTCAGGTACGGCGGACGCCTGTTCCGTCACCACCCCACTGGGACCGTGCAGGCCACGGCCCGCGCAGCCAACCTCCGCCTGCTCTAGACCACCGTCGGGACCCGGCGTGCCGTGGCCATGATCAGGTTGGCCACGGCGCTCGGGTCGTCGCTCATCGGCACATGGCCGCAACCGGGCAACAGCTCGAGCCGAGCGCCGAGCGGGAGTTGCTCGACGTGGCGTGAGCGACGTCGGAGCAGGAGATCCCGCGTGCCGAAGGCAACCGTGATCGGCACCTCCGGCCCCGGCTGGGCCAGGTAGTGCCGGTTGCGGCTGGCCTCGAGTGTCGCGTCGAATCCGGGACCGGACGCCATGTCCCACACCATCTCCCGGGCCAGCTCAGGACTCATCCGGAACGGCCGGCCGATGACCTGGCGCATCACGAGCGCACGGCCGACCTTGTGGTTCACCAGCCGCGACACAGGCTCCGCCCAGTGGTACGCGAGCCACCTCGTCGCCCGCAGGCTGAGCCGGTTGTACGTCGGCGTACCCCACGGCCACAGGCCGGCCGGGGAGATCAGCACGAGCGAGGCGGTCGGCCGGACCTCGGCCAACTCGAGCGCGACCCACCCGCCGAGCGAGTTCCCGACGACGGCCGGCGCAATGATGCCGAGGGCATCGAGAAAGCCGGCGACCTTATCCGCGATCGCGGCCGGATGCGGTTCCACCCCTGGGTCCAGCGGCGGCGACTCCCCGAAGCCGGGAAGGTCGACGGCGATGACGTCGAGGTGTTCGGCCAGTACGTCGATCACGGGAGACCACACCCGGCGCGACGACCCGATGCCGTGCAACAGCACCAGCGGCGGTCCGGTTCCGGTTCGCTGGAAAGCAAGTCCGGTCATCGTCAGGCACCTTCCTGGACCTGGAAGATCTCGTCCGCGACCAGACCGTGCGCTTCCCGGTGCACCGACGACGCCGCCTCGGCCGACGGCGCCTCGACCAGGCAGAACACCTTGCCGTGCGGCTCGTTCACCCAGTACCGCAGGTAACTCACCTCGTACCCGGCCTCGGTCTGCAGATCGGCGGCGTGCGCCTTGGCGACGTCCTCGGCCGAGACACCGTCGGTGATGTGGTGGATGTCCATGTACAGCGGCATGATTCGCTCTCTTCCGTTCGTTGGTTCGTTTCCGCAACGAACGTAGGGCGACGCCTGTGGTCGAGAGATCGGTAGTGACTGCCCAGGTTCTGCAGGTCGCGACCTAGTTTTCGAGCAGGCCGCGCCGGCGCGCCTCGGCTTCGACCAGCGTTCGCGATCCGACGCCGAGCTTGGCGAGGACGGCTGCGACATGGTGCTCGACGGTGCGCGGGGAGATCACCAGCTGCGCGGAGATGGTCGCGTTCGACTGGCCGGCCGCGACCATCGTCATCACCTCGCGCTCGCGGCGGGTCATGCCGGCTGCGTCGGAGCGGGTGGACTGATGGGCGCCGGAAGGGATGCCGCGCAGGCCGAGCCGGCGCATCCGTCGACGGGTCAGCATCGCGGCGGCGGACGCCCCGCCGGTGTCGAAGCGGCTCAGGGCTTCCCGCATCCCTTGCTCTGAGCCGGAATCGAGGAGGGCCAGCGCCGCGTCGTACGAGCTGCCGATGCCGTCCCAGAGTTCGGCGGCTCTTTCGAAGTCCCCGCTGATCGAGCATGCGTGGGGCTCCGGGAGCCTGGTCGGCGTGACGGTGACGTCGAGACGCGCCTGCCAGGTCGCGAGCTGGCCCTGGATCCAGCCGTGTGCGCGGTCGATGTGGGTACTTCCGACGGCGATGTCCTGCAGCGCCTTGTCAGGATTGCCTGCCAGCCAGTGCGCCTCGGCCCGCGCGCAGCGGGTCAGGCCGATGAGGTCCGGGCGTCCGGTCGCGTCGGCGCTGGTCACCGCTTCGTCCAGGTACGGCCACGGGTCGCCGTCGCCGCGTCGGGCCAGGATCCGGCCGAGCACGATCGCGGCGGAGAGCCGGTTGAGCGGCGATGCGCCGCTGGCGAGAACCTCGCGGCACACGTCGACGGCCTCGTCCCATCGGCCGACTCCGAGCAGAATCTCGCCCAAGGTTGCGCGCAGCGAGAGCCCGAGCCGGATCATGCCGGTCTCCTCGCAGAAGGCGGCTCCCTGCGCGTAGTACGACTCCGCTTCGGCGTAGCGGCCGAAGTCGCAGAGCGCCGTACACAGGTTTGCGTAGGCACGGGCGGTCTGCTCGCGTGCTCCCTGCCCGATCGCGATCTGCAGTGCGCTGGTCATCAAGGGCATCCACTCCGCGCCGGACATCCACGCGACCACGGCTGCGGTGTTCGCGACTTCGCTGCGGAGGTCCGGGAGGTCTCCCGCCTGGCGGAGCAATGCCGTGGCTTCCTCGATCTCGCCGTAGTGACTCTTCAGCTGCGCGAGATGTGCGTAGGCACGCTCAGGCGTCGTACCAACTTCTACAGCCGCGACAGCGAGCTCCGTCGATTCCGGTCCCCGGCACAGGCGCCACATGGTCGCGGACAGCGCACGCATCGCATCGCTCTGCCGGGGTGGATCGGCGACCGCGGTCCAGAGCTCCAGCGCCCGCTGGCCGGCGTCGAGTGCGAGCTCCCAGCGTTCGACCACCGATGCCTCGGTCGCCAGGCGGGAGTACAAGTCGGCTGCCGTTCGCGGCTCGACCTGGTCGGCGAAACGCAACGCTGCCCGGAAGTGCTCGACGGCTTCTCGGTGTGCGCCCAGCTCAGCCGCCCTCTCCCCCGCTGCCGGCGCATAACGCAGTACGGCGTCCCGGTCCCCCGCACCGTCTGCGTGAGAGGCCAGCACGGCCTCGTCGGCGCCTGCGCGCTCCAAAGCGGCGAGGAGCAGCGCGTGGATTGCTGCCTTGCGATACACCGGGATCTCGCTCTCGACGGCCCGCCGGTTGAGCTCGTGACGGAACCGCAGCGAGCGCGATTCGCTGACCAGCGCACCGGCGACGACGAGCTCATCGAGATCGCGAACCGGCGTGTCCAACGACTCGAGCAGACCCACATCGACGCGGTATCCAGCAACGGCCACCACATCGAGCACAGCCCGCGCGGACTCGCTCAGCCGCGCGACCCGAGCCAGTACGGCGTCCCGCGCGGAGGCGGGCAACTCGCTCGCGGACTGCACGATCTCCTGGACGAAGAACGCGTTCCCGCCGCTCAGCCGGTAGACGTCCTCGGCCGCAAGCCCGGAGCCGGCGGCAAGCGTCGCGACCGCTCCCGCCGACAATGCGGGCACGGTCACCCGACGCGTCGCGCGTTCGGCGGCGAGTCCGCCCAGGGCGATACGCAACGCCTCGTCGGACCGGATCGCGTCGTCGCGAAAGGTGACGAGCAGCAACGATCGCGTCGTACGGATGCGTCGGCCGAGGAACCGCACCAGGTCGAGCGTGGATTCGTCCGCCCAGTGCAGATCCTCGATCGCGACGACGACCGGCGTACCCGGAGCGGACAGACGACGCAGCAGTACGGCGAACAGCTCGTCCCGCCCCGCGTCCCGGTTGCACGCCTCGAGCAGTTCGCCGCCCAACTGCTCGGCGATCTCGAACAACGGGCCGAGCGGCCGTGGAGTGATCAGTCCGTCACAGGTCCCGCCGACCCAGCTGACCTCGTCCAGGTTCTCCCGAAGCTGCTCCAGCAAGGCGGTCTTCCCGGCGCCGGCCTCGCCCGAGATCAATACCACCCGTCCCTCACCGGCCCGGGCCTGTGCCGCGTACTGCGACAACGCCTCCAGAGCGCTGTCGCGCTCGAGCAAGAGCATGAGGCCAGTGTGGGACCGGTTCAGACCACCGTAAACAGCCTGCCCGGGAATGGGTGATGCCCTGCGAAAGGTAGGTGGATCGCCCGCCGAGATAGGCATCGGATGCCGATTCGCACCGCTGTGCCTCTGCCTGACGCTCATTCGAAGGGGCGGTCGTCGCTCCAGTCAGTTACGGAGGAACTCATGCATCCCTACATCGGCAAGGCACTGGCCGAAGCCCATCAGAACGAGCTGCTGCGCCAGGCCGAGCAGCATCGTCTCGTCCGTTCGGCGCGGTCCGGTCGGCGGTCCTGGCTCAGTCGACGGCTCCAGGCGCTGCGAGCAAGACGCGTCCGACCTACGGCAGCTCCCAGTGTGCTTCGACCATCCAGAGATGCCCGTCTGGGTCGGTGAACGTCGCCATGTACGCCCACGGTTGGCGGACCGCCTCGGTGACCATCGTGGCGCCGGCCTTCACCGCCTGAGCGGCCAGTGCGTCGACGGCCTCCTCGGTGTCGACGCTGACAGTGAGGATGCACTCGCTCTGGCCGCGCGGAGCGGCGGGCTGGTCGCCGAGGACCCAGCCGAAGCCACCGGTCGGGATGAGCATCAGCCGTACGCCGTCTGCCAATGTGAACTGCAGGGGTTCGGGGATGCCGTCCTCGTCCGGCTCGCCGACTGGTGTCAGGCCGAGTGCCTCCTGGTAGAAGGCGTACGAGCGGGGCCGGTCCTCGATCGGGAGGCTGATGATCATCGGGTTACTCCTGCGGTGAATCGGGCGGCGTCGGAGCCGGTCAGGTGGTTCGGTGGGAGGGTACGGCCGCAGAGCACCAGCAGGAGGTCCTGGGCGGCGCCGGTGAGCGGCGTGCCGGTGCCGTAGGTCCAGTCGAGGTCGGTGGCCTGCAGGTGGATGCCGGTGAGGTCGACGCCGAAGTACTTGACCTGGCGTGGGTTCATGTCGTCGAGAATGTAGTGCAGTCGCTCGGCGGGGATCTGGCGATCGATGCCTAGTGCAACGGTCACGTCGAGGCCGTGGATGACGTCGTGGGACAGGGCGCCCACATAGCCGCCGCCTGGTGGCTTCCACGGGTGGTTGACGTTCTGGCGCAGGCATTCGACCAGCTCGGCCGATGAGAGTTCAGTAGCGTCCGCGCGGGCCTGGCGATCGGCGTACCGGTCGAACTTGCCGCCGGCCCGGATCATCCCGGCGAGGAACCGTGGCATCGAGATGCGGTACGGCATGGTGATGTGGGCAACCAGCTCGCGCACCCGCCACTCCTTGCACAGCGTGGACCTGTCCCAGTCGTCCTCCGGCAGCCCGGCCAGCACCTCCGCCAGCTCGGTGCGCTCGGCCGCGACCGCAGTTCTGATATCCGTCATACCCCACCGACGAACGTCTCAGGTCCGCACAGACACTTCTCGCAATCTTTTCTGCAGATACAGCCGCTCCGCGTCCGTGGTCGCGAGTTCGAGGGCCTCTTCGTACGCCGTCTTCGCCTCCGGCCAGCGTTCCAGGCGGCGGAGGAAGTCGGCGCGGGTGGCTGGGAGGAGGTGGTAGCCGGCCAGCGGGCCTTCGGCGAGCTCCTCGACTAGGCGTAGGCCTACGGCTGGGCCGTCTGCCATGCCGATGGCTACTGCGCGGTTGAGGGTGACGACCGGAGTCTGTGGGAGCTGGGCGTACAGGGCGGCGATCTGGGGCCAGTCTGTGTCGGCTGCGGTGTGGGCAGTCGCGTGGCAGGCGGCGATGGCGGCCTGGACCTGGTACGGGCCTGGAGCTCCACGGTCGAGTGCGGAGTCCAGCAGGTCGACGCCCTCCTTGATCTGGCTGTGGTCCCAGCGGGTGCGGTCCTGGTCATCGAGGGTGATGAGCGCGCCGTCCTCAGCAAGCCGCGTGTCTCGTCGCGCGTCATGCAGCAGCATCAGAGCGAGGAGTCCTGCAGCCTCGGGCTCCGATGGCATCAGCTGGACGAGCAGTCTGGCCAGTCTGATCGCTTCACCGCTCAGATTGGTTCGGACGACATCGGAGTACCCCTCGTTGAAGAGCAGATACAGGACCGCGAGTACGGCTGGTGTCCGCTGCGGGAGCAGATGCGCCGGCGGGACGCGGTACGGGATGCCGGCGTGCTGGATCTTCTGCTTGGCGCGGGTCAGCCGCTTCGACATGGTCGTCTCCGGGACCAGGAACGCCCGCGCGATCTCCGCAGTACTCAGACCGGCCAGTGTGCGCAGCGTCAACGCGACCCGCGCCTCCATAGCCAGTGCGGGGTGGCAGCAGGTGAACATCAGCCGCAGCCGGTCGTCCGGTACGTCGTACGGCGGATCGTCGTCGTACGCGATGGCCGCGACCTCGCGCAGCTTGGCGGCACCCACTGACTCACGGCGCATCCAGTCGATCGCACGGTTGCGCGCGGTCGTGGTCAGCCAGGCACCGGGCCGGTCCGGTACGCCGTCGACCGGCCACCGCTGCAGCGCCGCGCCGAACGCTTCCTGGGCGCACTCCTCCGCCAGCCCCCAGTCGCCGGTCACCCGGATCAGAGTGGCGACCACCTGGCCCCACTCCTGCCGGTAGATGTCCTCCAACGTCACACCGGCGGCTCCAGCACCGGGCGGATCTCGATCGTGCCGTAGCCGGCCGCAGGGTGTTTGGACGCGATCTCGATCGCCTCGTCCAGGTCGGCGCAGTCGATCAGCACGAAACCGCCGATCTGCTCCTTCGTCTCCGCGAACGGCCCGTCGGTGAGCAGAAGCTCGTCGTCACGCACCCGCACCGTGGTGGCCTCATGCGGTGGCCGAAGCCCCGCGCCGCCTGCCACCACGCCCCGGGCCTCCATCTCCTCCGTCCAACCGCCACACCCGGCGTCGGCGTACTCGGTCGCGGAGGCGTCTCCACAGATCATCAGCAGGTACTTCACCCAGCCATCGTCGCAGGTCTAGCGTCGACAGCAAGGGAACTTCAGGCGGGAGGGCATGCGATGACCGGACGGATCGTGCATTTCGAGGTGCCGTACGACGACGGCGAGCGAGCGCGGGCGTTCTACCGCGAGGCATTCGGGTGGAACCTGATGGAAATGCCCGAGATGAACTACACGATGGTGTCGACCGGACCGGTGAACGAGCAGTCGATGCCGGCCGAGCCCGGGTTCATCAACGGCGGCATGTACCAGCGCACCGGCGAGCTGACCCGCCCGATCCTGACCGTCGACGTCCCCGACATCGACGCCGCCTGGAAGACGATCGAGAGCCTCGGCGGCGAACGCGTCGGCGAGAAGCTCCCGGTCGGCGACATGGGTTACGCGGCGTACTTCAAGGACCCCGAAGGCAATGTCCTCGGTCTCTGGCAGACCGCCTAGCGGTTCAGGTCGACGTACACCGTTAGTTCACAGTTGAGTGCCTAGACTGCGGGGTGTGTTGGCTCCGGTGGCGTCCTCGGGAGGACTGAATGCCTGACCGTATCCAGACCATTGCCTATCCGGCACCGGGATCGCGGCCTTCGCGGCGGGATCCGGATCCGCTCGCGCCGCACGTGATCGTGCTGTTCGGGGCGACCGGTGACCTGGCCAAGCGCAAACTGCTGCCCGGGCTGGCCTATCTGCAGCAGTCCCGGTTCACGCCCGACGTACGCATCATCGGGACGGCGACCGAGGAGCTGACCTCGGAGGAGTTCCGGGCCCGCGCCCGGGAGGCTGTCGAGACGTTCGGCATGCACAAGCTGACCGACGAGCAGTGGTCACAGTTCTCCGAGACGCTCGACTACGTGCCGGTGACAGCCGGGCCCGAGGCGCTGGCGACCGCGGTGAAGGCGGCCGAGGGGCATCTCGGCCCCGACGTACGGCGGCTGCACTACCTGTCAGTGCCCCCGAAGGCGGCCCAGTCGGTGATCGCGATGCTGCGCGACGCGGACCTGGTCGACCGGGCCCGGGTGGTGATGGAGAAGCCGTTCGGTGACGACCTGGCCAGCGCGATCAAGCTCAACGACTTCGTCCACGAGACGTTCGACGAGTCGCAGATCTTCCGGATCGACCACTTCCTCGGCAAGGAAGCGGCGCTGAACATCCTCGCGTTCCGGTTCGCGAACGGCCTGTTCGAGCCGATCTGGAACCGGAACTTCATCGACCACGTGCAGATCGACATCCCGGAGTCCCTCGGGCTGGACCAGCGCGCCACCTTCTACGAGCCGACCGGCGCGTTCAAGGACATGGTCGTCACGCACCTGATGCAGGTGATGTCGTTCGTCGCGATGGAGCCGCCGACCGCTCTGGAGCCGCGGGCGATCTCCGAGGAGAAGAACAAGGTCTTCAGGTCGATGCTGCCGATCAGCCCGACCGATGTGGTCCGCGGTCAGTACTCCGGCTACCGCAACGAGGAGGGTGTCGCGCCGGACTCCGACACCGAGACGTTCATCGCGCTGCGGGTCGAGATCGACAACTGGCGCTGGGCCGGTACGCCGTTCTTCCTGCGCACCGGCAAGAAGATGGCCGAGGGCCAGCGGATCATCTCGATCGCCTTCAAGGAGGCGCCGAAGACGATGTTCCCGTCCGGCTCGGGTGTCGGCTCGGAGGGCCCGGACCACCTGACGTTCGACCTCGCCGACTCGTCCCGGGTGTCGCTGTCGTTCTACGGCAAGCGCCCCGGGCCGGGGATGCGGCTGGAGAAGCTGTCGATGCAGTTCTCCACCCAGGAGACGGAGAGCGCCGGCGACGTCCTCGAGGCGTACGAGCGCTTGATCCTGGACGCGATGCGCGGCGACCACACGCTGTTCACGACCGCCGAGGGCATCGAGTCGCTCTGGGATCGTTCCTCCCATCTGCTCGAGGACCCGCCGCCGGTCAAGCCGTACCAGCCCGGCACGTGGGGCCCGAACGCGATCCACCAGCTGATCGCACCGCGTGCCTGGCGCCTCCCCTTCGAAAGGGAATGGCGGGAGTAGTTAGGCTGCCCGGCATGCGGGAGATTCTGGTCATCGGCGTCGGGGCGGGCGATCCGGAGCAGGTGACGATGCAGGGTGTGTCGGCGCTGAACCGGGTCGATGTGTTCTTCGTGCTGGACAAGGGCGAGGTGAAGCAGGAGCTGGTCGACCTGCGGTCCGAGATCCTGCGCCGGTACGCGACGTCGAAGGACTACCGGGTCGTCGTCGGACGGGACCCGGAGCGGGATCGCACGGCTTCGGCGTACGTCGAGGCCGTCGACGACTGGCGGCGACGACGGGCCGATGTGTGCGCGGGGATGATCGCGTCCGAGCTGGGCGAGGACCAGGTGGGGGCGTTCCTGGTCTGGGGCGATCCGTCGCTGTACGACAGCACGCTGGCGATTCTGGACGACATCCTCGCGCGGGGTGAGCTCGGCTTCGAGGTCGAGGTGATTCCCGGGATCAGCAGCGTGTCGACGCTGGCCGCACGGCACAAAGTCGGGCTGAACCAGGTGGGCCGACCGATCCAGATCACCACTGGGCGAAGGCTCGCGGCCGGCTGGCCGGAGGACGTGGACGACGTGGTCGTGATGCTCGACGCGCAGACGGCGTTCACGGAGTATCTCGACGCTGACATCTATTGGGGCGCGTATCTCGGCACGCCTGACGAGATTCTCATCTCCGGACCGCTGCGCGAGGTCGCGAGTGAGATCGAGAAGGTGCGCGCCGAGGCCCGGGATCGTAAGGGCTGGATCATGGACACCTACCTGCTGCGGCGACCTAGGTAAAAGAACGCCGCCTTCAGCGGCGGGTGGGAGGGGGCGCCGACCTATACCAAAGGTGTAGGCGGTTTGGCCTTCGGGTCGACGCGGGGATGCCGGCGGCTCGATCACGCTGCAGGCATGAAGAAGAAACTCTTGGTGATCATGACGGCCGCCTTGGCGCCGGCGGGCCTGTTGGTGGGCCTGGCCGAGCCGAGCGACGCGGCCCAGCAGGATGTCGTACGAACTGATGGCGGACTGGTTGCGAGCAAGACGGTCGGGGACGCAAGGGTCTTCGACGGCATCCCGTACGCCGCTCCCCCGGTCGGCCCGCTGCGCTGGAAGGCGCCTGCGCCGGCCAAGCCGTGGACCGGCGTACGTGAGTCGAAGCTCGGCAACGTCTGCCCACAGCAGGCGAACTCCGAGGCGCCGGACGGGTCGTCCACCGAGGACTGCCTCTACCTGAACGTCACCACCCCGACCAAGCCCTCCCCGAAGCCGCGCGCCGTCGTGGTGTGGATCCCCGGCGGCGGGTTCTTCTCCGGCGCCGGCAACAGCTACGAGGCGTCGAAGTTCGCCGCCCGCGGCGACGTGGTCGTCGTGACGGTCAACTACCGGCTCGGCATCTTCGGCTTCTTCGGGTACCCGGGTCTGCCGGGATCCGGCACCTATGGCATCCAGGACCAGCAGGCCGCGCTGCGTTGGGTGCAGCGCAACGCCCGCGCGTTCGGCGGCGATCCGCGCAACGTGACGGTCGCGGGCGAGTCTGCCGGCGGCATGAGCGTCTGCGCCCAGCTGACCTCGCCGACCTCGACGGGTCTGTTCTCGAAGGCGATCATGCAGAGCGGCTCGTGCGAGTTCAACTGGGCCGCCAACAGCCAGTACCCCGGTCAGGCCGCGGACTCGCCCTGGATTCCAGCCAGCACGGTGCAGGCGAACGGCAAGGAGTGGGCAGCCGACAACAAGGCCAAGCTCGGCTGCAAGCCCGGACAGTCCATGCTCGACTGCCTCCGCGCCGCGAAGTCCGACGTACTGGTCGACGAGACGCTCAACTTCACCCAGATCGGGTACGGCGGGACCACCGTCGTACCGCTGTCACCTGCGCGTGCGTTGAAGGCCGGACTGTTCCACCGGGTGCCGATCATCTCCGGAAACAACCACGACGAGGCCAACGGCTGGCTGGCGGCCTTCGGCGACATCAAGGACTACCCGCAACTGGTCAAGAATATGGTCGGCGCCGAGAAGGCTCCGCAGGTGCTGCAGCACTACCCGCAGGCTCGGTACGACTCTCCCGCTGCGGCGTGGGGCGCTGTCACGACGGACCGGATCTGGTCGTGCACACAGGTCGCTTCGGACCAGCAGGCGGCCGGGAAGGTACCGGTGTACGCGTACGAGTTCGCCGACAAGCACTCGCCGATCGCCTCGCCCGGACTGGGTGCGGCACACGCCATGGAGCTGCCGTACCTGTTCCGGCTCGGCGGGTACGACTTCCCGATGTCGGCGACGCAGCAGACGCTGTCGAACCAGATGATCGACTACTGGACGGCGTTCGCCCGGACCGGCAACCCGAACGGTCCGGATCGGCCGCACTGGTCGCCCACCGGCGTACGTGAGGTCAAGGGCCTCTCACTCGCGCCGACGGACCAGACCGGCATCCAGCAGGTCAACCTGAGCACCGAGCACCAGTGCGGGTTCTGGTCACACCTTGGCTGACGTTCTCCTCCAGATCGGCATGAGGATCGGCGACAGGAGCAGCAGGAGCAGCGCGTAGAAGTTCACTCCGGGAACGAAGGCCGCCAGCAGGAAGGCGACCACGGTCAACCCGGTCAGGATCAGGGAGCCGACCAGGCCCTCTCTGCTGACCGGGTTGTCCGGGTTCTCGAGCTCCTTGTGACCGTGGATCATCCAGGCGATCGCCGACTGGCAGATGCTCAGCGCCAGGATCGTGCCGGTGTAGAACCCGGCAGTGAACCGGTTGCTCGGGAAGGCCCCGATGATCTCGGTCGGGAACGGCAGGACGACGATCGTGAGCAGCCAGAGCAGATTCAGACGAATCATCGCGGAGTTGTAGGCGCGAACGTGTTCGAAGAGCCGGTGATGCCCCAGCCAGAAGTTGGCGATCACGACGAAGCTGAGCAAGAACGTGAAGATCTCCTGCCAGTGGTCGGTGACCACACTGACCGCGTCGCCGCCCTCCGCCCTCACCTCCGGCACCAGGTCGACCAGCGGCAGCACCAGCAGCGTGATGGCGATCGCGACGACCGCATCGGTGAACAGAACCAGGCGGTCGGGGTCTCTCGTCATACTCACGGCCGAAAGAGTAGCCGTCAGGTGTGTCGTTCGCGGAGCAGGCTGATCGACAGGACCACCGCGGCGAACACGAACCCGGCTGCCGCGAGCCAGGCTGCGCCGTACCCGTCCCTGAGCGCTTTCAGGGTGCCCTCGGTCGCTCTGTGCGCGGTGGTCGATGCTGCGAGCGTGGCGAGTACTGCGGTGCCGATCGCCGCGCCTGCCTGTTGCGCGGTGTTGTTGAGGCCCGAGGCGAGCCCGGCGTCACTGGGGTCCGCGCCGGACATGGCCAGCATGATCGCGGCTGGGATGGCTACACCGATACCTGCGCCCATGACTGCGAGAACTGGGCCTACGTTGACGACGTACGAGCCGTCGACCGGTGCCTGGCTGATCCAGAGGAGGGCCAGCAGGAAGACGACCAGTCCGGCGATCAGCATCTTGCGGGGGCCGAAGCGGACGGTAAGGCGTGGGGCGATCGACAGCGACATGAGTGCGTTCATGAGTGGCGCGGGCAGGAATGCCAGGCCAGTGGTGAGGGAGTCGTAGCCGAGTACGCGTTGCACGTACAGCGCAGTGGTGAACTGGAAGCCGAAGCCGGCTGCGAAGAGCAGTACGACGACTATGTTGGCCACGCTAAGCTGACGGCGCCGGAAGATGCGCAGGGCAAGCAATGGGTTCTTGATGCGTGCTTGGCGTACTACGAACGCCGCCAGGAGTGCTATCGACGCAGCGGCCTGTAAGAGCGTCCGGGTTAGCGTGGCACTGGGCTCTGCGGTCTGGACGATCGTGTAGACGCCTAGCGATAGACCTGCGGTCACAAGCACGGCGCCTAGTACGTCGGCGCCGTTTGCGAGGCCGAGTCCTGGCTGGTGTGCCAGCAGCCGTACTGCGAACGCCAGCGCGATCGCTCCGATCGGGACGTTGATCAGGAATGCCCAGTGCCAGCCGATCGTCTGCGTGATGACGCCACCGAGAATCAGCCCGATCGACGCACCGCTGGCAGCCGTGAAGCTGTAGACGCCCATGGCTCGTGCTTGCTCGCCTGGCTTGGGGAACAGGTTGACGATCATCCCGAGAATCACCGCGGAGGCCAGCGCGCCGCCCACGCCTTGCAGGAACCTTCCGGCGATCAGCACCTCTTTGTCGGCCGCCAGTCCGCATAGGAGCGAGGCTGCGGTGAACAACCCGAGGCCTGCTAGGAAGATCCGCTTGCTCCCGATCAGGTCGCCGATGCGGCCGGCGAGCAGGAGGAGGCCGGCGAACGCGATCAGGTACGAGTTCATGACCCATGCCAACCCCGCCTGCGAAAACCCCAGATCCCCCTGAATCGTCGGCAACGCAACCGTGACGACGGTCCCATCGAGAATGATCATCAACTGCATCACAAACAGCACGACGAGCGCCTTACCCCGCCCCCGCGCCGCCTCCACCACCACGTCCACACTCACAGGCCTTCTCCTCAGTTTGGTCACTCAGAACGACCATAACAGATAGTCCTGTAGTAGACGATCTCTTATCAGATGAACTTCTGGTCAGGTGAAGATCGAGCCCATCGCGGTGCTACGCGCGACTCCTTCGTCACCGTGCTGCGCGCCGCACCCACCCACCCCCGCGCTTATCGCCCGGAGCATCCTTTCCGGCTATCGCCGGACTTGCGGGCTGCCGCCCGGACCCGAGCGCGCTATCGCGCGTGCGACCGCCCCGTGGTCCGGCCAGTTCGTACCTGTAGAGGTGGCTGCGGTCAGCCCATCGCGGTGCTACGCGCGACTCCTTCGTCGCCGTGCTACGCGCCGCCCCACCCGCCCCGGGCTCATCGCCCGGAGCATCCTTTCCGGCTATCGCCGGGTTCTTCCGGCTGTCGCCGGACCTGCGGGCTACCGCCCGCACCCGTGCGCGCTCCCGTGCGATCGACCGCCCCTTGGTGCGGCGGGTTGGTACCTGTCGAGGTGACTGCAGTCGGCTACCACCGCTCGGCTGCGCGCTCACCGAGCGTCCCACCCTTGCGGGAAACTCACCTGCACAAGCGCATCCCGTCGCCTTCGAAAACCACCTGACCACCGCGCGTCCCGACGGTTAGGGTCGCCGAGTGAGGGATGAGCCGACGGAGATCTCGTGCGAGCTGGTGGCTGGAATCCTCAATGAACATTGGGGTTTCGACGTCGCCGCCGTGTCCTATGCTCCCGTGGGATTCGGCAGCTACCACTGGATCGCGTCCACAGGCAAGGGACCGCAGTGGTTCGTGACCGCAGATCGAGTCGCCACGAACGGCAGGCGGGCGATCACCGCCGCCATGCAAACCGCCCACGAGCTAGCCGGCCACGGCTACGAGTTCGTCGTACCCCCGCTACCTGATCGCACCGGCAACCTTGTTCACAAAACGATCGCTGGCTGGGCATTCACAGTCCTGCCCTATCTGCAGGGATGGAGCACACCGGACGGCGCCTGGGACGACCCAACAGAGCGAGAGCAGATCGCACAGATCCTCGGCCGCCTACACGCAGCTCCGCCTCCAGAAGCCTTGCAGCGTTGGGACTTCGCGATACCGGACCGCGACAATCTCCTGGCCGCGCTCGCGGACCTCGACCGACCTTGGTCCACCGGTCCGTACGCGGAACCGACCCGTCTCCGGCTGGCCGCCGCGCACGACTACGTGCACAACAAGCTGAAGCACTACGACGCACTAGTCCGCCAACTTGAGGCATCAGACGACCCCTGGGTCATAACCCACGGCGAACCCCACAGCGCAAACGTCCTCCGCACCACAAACGGCATGCGCCTGGTCGACTGGGAAACCGCCCGCCTCGCCCCTCGCGAACGCGACCTGGCCGCCATCCTCGACGGCACAACCGACGTACTCCCGGCCTACCAATCAGAGGCCGGCCCGTTCACCCCACGCCCAGAAGCCCTAGAACTCTTCGACACCTGGTGGTCCCTGGCCGAGATCGCCTCCTACGTCCACCTATTCCGCCAACCACACACCAACTCCGAAGACACCAAACAGTCCTGGCAGGACCTGACGGAGTACCTCCCCGACTGACGCCGCGGCGCCTGCCGACGTCTAGTGCGACACAGAAGGGATCTCCGGCGCCGTCGTCACCGAAGCCACGCAGCTTCTGTCGAGCCTCGGACTCCCATCCGTTCCAGGCTTCAAGATTCCAGCGTGCGACGTCTCCAAGCAGCTACATCACAAACCAGTCGCCTAGCTTGTCAAAGGTGCCGCCCGTCGCCTCGTACAGTCCGCGCAACTCGGCTGGGAACGTGATGCCGAGCCCCAGCTCGACGGCGGCGACAGGCTGTAACTGCAGGCCGTCGTCAGCGCGCAGCATTTGTCACCACGCCGCCGCATCCATGACGGGCAGCCCCTCACGCCAGACCGCGGATCCAGCATGAGCGCGGATCGGCACGCTCAAGAGTGGTTCTGGCGATAGGGAACCGGGCGTTTCGGCTGCTCGCCCCGGGTATTTCCTGACTCGGTGGCGGACGCACGCTCATAGTCGGTAAGGATCCCGAACACCTTCGGAGCCTCATAGAGACGAGAGCGCTGCTGGTTGCCGATCGGTTGGAGAATTCCAGCCTCGACGAAACTTTCCATGGCCGCGAACGCGGCAGATCTGCTCGCCCCCGTCAACTGCATGACGTCTTCCGCGGTGACCACTGGATGCCCGATCAACTCGGGAAGCAGGCGTTCGGCCGCGCTGCCTCTGCGCGGTTTGAGTGTGGCTCGCCATTCCAACTCCAACTCCGCCAGACTCGTTTGCAAAACGACTGCGTCTTCTGCCGCTCGCCGCGTTGCGCTCAGGAAGAGGTCCAGCCAGTCGCGGATGCCATCGAGCGCCGCTTGCCCGTCCGGGGGTCCTGTATACCTGAAGCTAGAGAGGCCACCGACGTACGCTGAAGCACGGGTTGCCAGCGCAAGGCTGATCGGCGGAATGAAGGCGTCCGCCAGCCGTCGCCTCTTGAGGACAACATGGATCAAAGCGCGACCGGTTCGACCGTTCCCGTCCGCGAAGGGATGAATCGTCTCGAATTGCGCGTGAGCCAATGCGGCCTGCACTGTTCCGGGCAAATCATCGCGATTCACGAACGCGCACAGGTCCTCCATCAATGGTTCGACGTACTCCGGCGGCGGCGGCACGAAGGCGGCCTGGCAGGGGTTGAAGTTGTTGCCACCGATCCAGTTCTGCGTCGTTCTGATCACGCCGGCGATGTCGGGTCGATCCGAGTGCTCCATGAGAGCCCGGTGAATGTCGAGAAGGTCCCCCACCTCGATCTTGTCGACCACTGCAACCGACTGCACTGCGTGGTTCATGGCCTTGACGTTGCCCAGAACGGCGTCCGCGGTAGCGTCGTTGTCTTGTACGCCGGCCGCCAACTTGGCTTCATGTCTCGCGAGCCGACGGCTGTTGACCTGCAGACCCTCAATCTTGGACGAGGCGACGGCCTCGGCTCGTAACAAGAATCTGGCCAGTTGCTCCAGATTGTGCTCGCCAGGCCCTCTAGAGGCTGCCAGAGCGCGTTCGGTATCGGCGATGTCCGCTGCGAGTTCAGCACTGAACTCCAGCGCATGAGCGCTGAGCAGGTCAGGCACGTACGCTGTGTACTCGCAAGGACGCCTGTGCTTGCGAGGCCCGTACGCATCCGGACTGGCTTGCCAGACTGCACTGATCTGCTGACTCAACCTGGATCTCCCTGTAGGCAAGTCCAGGTTATCTACTTAACCTGGACTTACGGTGATCTTAGTCCAGGTTGACTCCCGCTGAGGCATCTTGCGCTGAGGACATCGCCCACAGCCAAGCCTCCACCGGAACACGCACACCGAAAAGACCTCATATCGGACGCATCTTGGGGAGGCCGAGGCTCTGCGCGGAGGTCCAGCCATTGGCCGCCGGAACCGAACGGTAAACCTCACCAGCGGTAGGTCGGCAGTTCGAGTCTCACCTGCGGATTCTCATCCGGAACCCGGCCTCCCGATTACCGCAAGGCCTATGCGGCAAGGGCGTGCATCAGGACGGCGCAATAGAGTTCCACTCCGCCGCGACCTCAGGGGCGACGGCGCTGTGTGAGGTCGATCGTGACTGGTGGGTCTCCGTACGGCGAGAGTTGGGTGATCGTTGAGGCCGGTCGGAGCTTCGCGTCGGTTTGGAGTTGCCGGTGCAGGTGATCTTCGGCAGCCGAGTCTCCGGCGTCGGCGGCCAGCAGTAGTCGGGCAATTTCGTCGGCATCGGAATCCGTGATGGCAGTGCCGACCTCGTCCCACAGGAGCGCCTCGTGACCATACCGGTGCAGGACTTCCATGATCACGTATGTCCGGATGAATCCTGGTCCGGATAGCTCTGACTCCGCAGCCACGCCATAGCGCGCGGGATCGAGGCGACCGGCACGGTAGCCCGACCAGACCTCCGCGGCGGTCTCGAAGGGGGCGCCCTCGCCGGTCGGTAGATCGCGGACGTCGAACGAGCGACTTCCCGGCTCGAGCTCGGGATCGAACCGCTGCCACCTGGTGCCGTTCCACCGTTCGGCGACGACGTGGTCACCACGGAAGTCCGGAGGTCTTGGGAAGTAGCTGGTGAAGCCAACTCGGGTCCGTGCCGGGATTCCCTGTTCGCGAAGTGCGGCGACCGCGAGCAGGGAATGATCACGACAGCATCCAGCTACCCGGTCGCCAGGCGGCCGTGGATCCAGCAGCGGGCCAGGATGCCGTGCCTGATCGATGTCCAGGATGGTCGAGACCCAGCGTGAGTTGATCTCGTCGCGACGGTCGTCGCGGAGCAAGTGCTCCTCGGCGCGATAGTGGAAGACGAGATTCGTCGCGGCCGTGCAGATCTCCTCGATCCCGGACAGCTCCCGGAGCAGCCGACCGTGCCGGCCCGGATCGGAGAAGGCGGAGTGGCGCGCGGGTCGGTCACGAGTGATCATGCGGCGATCCTGCCCTGATTTCTGGTCACATTTCAGGGATTTACGGCGGCGTCACGACCAGCAGAGCTCGAGGTCGCCGAGTCTTGCTCGGATGGGTTGGCGGCGTGAGACTACCGAGATGCCGGAGGATCTCGTCGAAGTTGCATGTCGTTGGGTCGATGCGTTGGAGCGAGCGGATGTGCCGGCGGCCATCGCGGTCAGTGGTCTGCACGGATGGGATCCAGGTCCGTGGATTGGCGAGGCGTGGCAGCCAAGGGTGGAGGAGCTCGCGGGTTCGGATCGGACGATGGGCAGTGCGCGGCAGGTCAACGACCACATGGTTCGGGTCGTGCTGGTCGGCGACCGCGGACAGGCGTTCGCGAGCGTGGTGCTGGACGAGGTCGGCAAGGTCGTCGGTACTTCGATCGACGCCGATGAGCAGGACGGACGATTCTGGGTCGTTGTGGGCTGCCCTGAGGAGCGAGAGGACGAGCTGCGGTCGTTCTACACCATGCTCACCGATGGACGGATCGGGCCAGGCGAGGGTCCGATGCGCACTCCACGCTGGCGCGACCGGGCGAACCCGACGCAGATTCACATCGATGTGCAGGTCGCCGACCTGGAAGCCGCCGAGCACGCCGTCCTGGAGTGCGGCGCTACGAAGCTGGAGGACTTCCCCGGCTGGCGCGTGTACGCCGATCCAGTGGGCCATCCCTTCTGCTTGTACCCCGGCCTCACCGAGTCCACGGACCGACTCGGCACGCTCGTTCGCGTGGTGATCGACTGCGCCGATCCAGCACCGCTGGCGCGATTCTGGGGCGCTGTGCTGGAGATGCCCCGTACGGTCGAAGACTCGCCCGACAGGATCGTGATCGCCCGCGACGACGACAGGCTGCCGATGCTCGCCCTGCAGCGCGTTCCCGACTACCAACCACCACGGTGGCCCGACCCCGAATACCCGCCACAGATGCACTTCGACATCGGCTTCGACGACCGGACGGAGAAGGAACGCATCGCCCTCGAGCTCGGAGGGAGACGGCTACCGCCGCAGGGTGGCAGCTGCCCCGTGTACGCCGACCCCGCCGGCCACCCGTTCTGCCTTTGCTACAAGGGCGAATGAGCGCCGACGGCAACGGTCTTCAGCAGGCACGACCTAGCGGCGCAGGCCGGCCGCAGTCACCTCGCCTGGTACGACCCGCCGCACCACGGGGCGGTCGCTCGCGCGGTAGCGCGCACGGGTCCGGGCGATAGCCCGCAGGTCCGGCGACAGCCGGAAGAACCCCGGCGATAGCCGGAAAGGATGCTCCGGGCGATAAGGCCGGGGGTGGGCGGGGCGGCGCGGAGCACGGCGACGAAGGAGTCGCGCGTAGCACCGCGGGGGGTTCTTCTTTCAGCTGGTGCGTTGGCGGCTGCGGCGTACGGGTTGGGCTGTGGTGGGGGTGGAGAGGGGGCCGTCTACGAGGGTGGTGATTGCGTCGACGAAGGGTTTGCGTTGGGGGGTGGCGAGGGCGTTGAGGACGTCGGCGTGGACTCGGTCGACGATTTTCTGGCCTTCGGCGGCGATTTTGGCGCCGGCGTCGGTGACGGCGATGACGCGGGCGCGGCGGTCGGTGGCGGCGGGTTTGCGTTCGGCGTACCCGGCTTCCTCGAGGGCGTCGACGGTGACGACCATCGTGGTCTTGTCCATGTAGGCGAGCTCGGCGATCTGGATCTGGGTGCGTTCCGCCTCCAGCGCATGCCGCAGTACGCACTGCATCCGCAGGGTCAGGCCGATCTCCGCCAGTGCCGCGGACAGCTGGGTCTCCAGGACGTGGCCGGCGTGGGTGAGGTAGCCGGTCAGGTCGGGCACGGTACGTTCCGGAAGCTGCGCCATACCTTCGAGAGTAGCGCGGGATCGTCTGTCCGCAGATGATCCGGAGCTAGATTATTCTCCGCGGGCGCCGTCGATCAGCTCGCGGACCACGTCGAGGTGGCCGAGGTGCCGGGCCGATTCCTGCAGTACGTCGAGCAGCAGCCGCTCGACCCGGATCGGCCCGCGATACCCCTCGATGAACCCGCTCCAGTCCACCTCACGCAGCGTCTGCCGCGACCGCTCCCACTCCGCGTCGTACGCCGCCACGACCGAGGTGACCGTCTCGTCCGGCCCGATCCGGAACTCGTAGTCATGGTCGTCCGAACGCCACAACGACGGCAGGTCCTGCCCTCCGATGGTCCGCTGGATGTGCTGCCGTTGCACCGCGGTCAGGTGTTTGATCAGCCCGAGCGGATTCATCACCGGCGACGTGGCGAGCGGCGTCGCGCGCGCCTGCTGCTCGTCCAGCCCGTCGAGTTTGTTCACCGCGGTGGTGTGGATGAACTCGAAGTACCCGATCACCGACTGTGCGAGCGTCAGGTCGTCATCCGGCCACGGCCGGTCTCTCAGCACCATGCGCCGCACCCTCTCACCCCGCACCGACAGTCGCGGAAATGCGACGGCTTGCTCGCCGACCACCGCGGTGTCGCAAAACCGCGAGCCTGGCGTTATTGCAACTAGTTCGCTCGACACTATGACTCTTCTGGAAACCCGTACGCCGACTGTCCGGTGGCTCGGAGTCGTCGCGGTGACGCTCGGGATCTTTGCCATCGTGACCACGGAGATCCTGCCGATCGGCCTCCTCACCCCGATCGGCACGGACTTCGCGCTCACTCCCGGGCGCACCGGTTGGCTGATGACAATGCCCGGACTGGTCGCGGCCGTGGCCGCACCGGTCGTCACAGTCGCGACAGCTCGGCTGGACCGCCGGCTGATGCTCTGCGTGCTCATGGTGCTGCTGGCGGTCGCAGGACTTATCGCGGCGACCGCACCGGTCTTCTGGCTCGAGCTGGTCGCCAGATTCCTCGTCGGACTGACTATCGGCGGTTTCTGGTCGATTGGCGCCGGCCTGGCCGGGAGGCTGGTCCCGGAGCGGTGGGCGCCGCGGGCGACGGCTGTGATCTTCTCCGCGGTGCCGCTCGGGTCGGTGCTCGGCGTACCGGCTGGCACGTTTGTGGGTGAGTTTGCTGGCTGGCGTACGTCGTTTGCTGCGCTCGGAGTGCTCGCTCTGGTGGCACTGGGCGTACTGCGGATCACGGTGCCGCCGCTGCCGCCGTTGCAGGTCACCCGAGCCGCGGTACTGCGTAATGCTCTCCGCGGGAGTCGGAATGCGCTCATTGTGACCTGTCTGATTGTCACGGCGCAGTTCGCGACCTACACGTATGTCACGCCGTTCCTGCGCGACGTCGTACGGCCGGAGCTGATCGGACTGTTCTTGCTGATCTACGGAGCTGCGGGGCTGGTGGGCAACGTGATCGCTGGTACGGCGGCGGCACGGAACCTGAGGGCGACGTTCGCAGCCTGCGCAGGGCTGATTGCGGCTGCGACTCTGCTGTTGCCGCTGGCGGGTCACACGGCGGCGGGTGCGCTTGGGCTGCTCGTGGTCTGGGGGCTTGGGTACGGCGGGATCCCGGTCTGCTCGATGAGCATGTTCGCGCAGGCGGCGCCGGAGTCTCGGGAGGCGGCGACGGTGTGGTTCACGTCGTCGTACCAGGCTGTGTTGTCTATCGGTGCGCTACTGGGTGGGCTGGTGGTGGACGCGTGGTCGATACCGGTGGCGATGGTCGCCGGCGGTGGGTGCGCGGTGGTGGCGGTGGCGGTGCTGCTGTGGTCCAGAACACAGGAGGTGCCGGGGACGTAGCATCGCGGGCATGGCGCGGACCGAGACCGATCGATGCCCTGGTGTGCTGGCTGTGCACCAGGCGGCGGACGGCGGTCTCGCGCGTGTCCGGTTGCCGGGTGGGGTGGTGAGTGCGGAGCAGCTGGAGGTACTGCGGGTTGCTGCCGCTGAGCTCGGTGATGGGCGGCTGGAGCTCACGTCTCGTGCGAATGTGCAGATCCGCGGGCTGGACGCGCGGGGGCCGCGGGAGTTGTCTGACCGGTTGTTTGGCGTGGGGCTGTTGCCGTCGATGGCGCATGAGCGGGTGCGGAACATCCTGGCGTCGCCGCTCTCCGGATTGGATCGGGAGTCGCGGTACGACGTACTCCCGGTGGCGGCTGCGCTGGATCGGGGGCTGTGTGCGCGGCCGGGGTTGGCGGAGCTGCCGGGGCGGTTTCTGTTCGCGCTGGATGACGGGCGGGGGGATCTGGCGGATGTGCGGGCGGATGTTGCTGTGCGTGCGGTGGATGAGCGGAGTGCGGTGCTGAGCCTCGGGGGGCTTGGCGTGCGGGTGTCGTGGGGCGAGGTGGCGGAGCTGATGCTGGGTGCGGCGGAGGCGTTCCTGGCGGTGCGTGATCAGGAGTGGCGGATCGCTGAGGTACCTGGTGGCGAGGAGCGGATCTTGGAGCGGCTCGGTCTGCAGGCGGACGAGCCGCTGGACACCAGCACCACCCGGGTGACGGCTGGTGTGCATGGCGAGGCGCTGGTGGTGACTGTCCCCCTCGGCAGCCTCACGCAAGACCAGGCAGCTGTACTAGCCGGTGCGGTGGGTGGGATGCGGGTTACGCCTTGGCGGTCTGTTGTGGTGGGGGTGGGGGTTGCTGGGTTGGAAGGGGTTGGGTTGGTTAGTGCGCCTGGCTCGGTTTGGGAGGGTGTGACGGCGTGTGCGGGGAGGCCGGGGTGTTCGAAGGCGTTGGGTGATGTGCGGGCGGATGCGGCCAGGCTTATGCCCGCGTTCGAGCGTGACGGGCGGCGGGTGCATTGGGCTGGGTGTGAGCGCCGGTGCGGGAAGCCTGCTGGCGAGTTTGTGGACGTGGTTGCGGTAGGCGATGGGTATCTGGTGGATGGGGAACGGCTGTGAGCTACGAGTACGTGCGCGACGGCGCGGAGATCTATCGGCGGTCGTTTGCGACGATCCGGGCAGAGGCGGCGCTGGACGGGTTGCCGGCGGACGTGGCGCAGGTTGCCGTGCGGATGATTCATGCCTGTGGGATGACTGACCTGGTTGGCGATCTCGCCTGGTCGCCCAACGTCGTGAAGAGCGCGCGGGCTGCGCTGCAAGGTGGAGCGCCGATTCTGTGTGATGCGCAGATGGTGGCGGCCGGAATCACTCGCCGGCGGTTGCCGGCCCACAACGAGGTGATCTGCACGTTGCAGGATCCTCGGACCGTCGAGCTGGCCCAACGCCTCGAGACCACCCGGAGCGCGGCAGCGGTCGAGCTATGGGACGAGCACCTGCACGGCGCGGTTGTTGCTATCGGCAACGCTCCCACGACGTTGTTCCACCTTCTCGACCGGCTGTCCCAAGGCGCACCGAGGCCGGCGGCGATCCTTGGCATTCCGGTCGGTTTCATCGGCGCGGCCGAGTCGAAGGACGCGCTGGCGGGGAATGAGCTCGGCCTCGAGTACCTGATCGTCCGCGGCCGCCGCGGCGGAAGTGCGATCACCGCCGCCGCCGTCAACGCAATCGCAAGCGAGGAGGAGTGATGACCGGGCGGTTGTGGGGAGTCGGACTCGGGCCTGGGGATCCTGAGCTGGTCACGGTGAAGGCGGCGAGGCTGATCGGGGCCGCCGACGTGATTGCCTTTCACAGTGCGCGGCACGGGCGGAGCATTGCGCGCGGGGTGGCAGCGCCGTACCTCACCGACGGCCAGGTCGAGGAGCACCTCGTTTATCCGCTCACGACTGAGACGACCGATCACCCCGGTGGCTATCAGGGCGCGATGGACGACTTCTACGAAGACTGCGCCGCCCGGCTCGCAGCGCACCTCGATGCCGGCCGCAATGTCGTCGTGCTCGCGGAAGGGGACCCGCTGTTCTACGGCTCGTATATGCACATGCACAAACGCCTGGCCGACCGCTACCCGTGCGAGGTGGTTCCCGGCGTGACGTCGGTGAGCGCGGCGGCCGCAGTACTGGGACGCCCCCTGTGTGAGCGCGACGAGATCCTCACCGTCCTCCCCGGCACCCTGCCGCCGGACGTGCTGGCGGACCGCCTGAGAGAAACCGATGCGGCGGCCGTGATGAAGCTAGGACGCACCTTCGCCAACGTCCGGGAAGCCTTCGAGCTGGCCGGACGTGCAGACGAGGCCTGGTACGTCGAACGCGCCACCACCGACGCACAGCGCACGGCGCCCCTCAACGACGTAGATCCGGACGACGTCCCGTACTTCTCCCTCGCCCTCCTCCCGAGCCCCATCAACAACACCTTCACTCCCCCACAGACCAAGACCGCGACCGAAGGCTCAGTCACCGTCGTCGGCCTCGGACCGGCCGGACCGGAGTGGATGACCCCTGAGGCCCGCGCTGCGATCGCAGGTGCCGACGACGTGATCGGCTACACCACGTACGTCGACCGCCTCCCGGACCGCGCCCGGCAGCGCAAGCACGGGTCCGACAACCGCGTGGAGTCCGAGCGGGCCGCTTTCGCCCTCGACCTCGCCCGCAAGGGCTCGAACGTTGTCGTGGTCTCGTCCGGCGACCCCGGCGTGTTCGCGATGGCCAGTGCGGTCACCGAGGTCGCGTCGGAGCCGGAGTACGCCGATATCGCCGTACGCGTGCTCCCCGGCATGACTGCAGCCCAGGCCGTCGCCAGCCGGGTCGGCGCGCCGCTCGGGCACGACTACTGCGTCCTTTCCCTCTCAGACCGGCTCAAGCCCTGGGAGGTCATCGCCCAACGGCTGACCGCGGCCGCAAAGGCCGATCTGGCGATCGCGATCTACAACCCCGCCTCGAAGTCCCGCACCTGGCAGGTGGCGGCGACCCGCGACCTCCTGCTCGAGCACCGCTCTCCCGGTACGCCGGTGGTGATCGGCCGGGACGTCGGTGGGCCGGAGGAAACGATCACCGTGACAACACTGGCCGAACTCGACGCTCAGACGGTTGACATGCGGTGCCTGCTCCTGATCGGCTCGTCGCAGACCCGTACCGTGTCCCGCCCCAATGGTCCGTTGGTCTTCACTCCCCGCCGCTATCCGGGCACGGTGAGTGAGTCCACGCCAGGAGCCGGTTAAATCCGCTCCCGGGCTGTGTCAGGCGCCGTACGGACGGGTAGGGACCCGCGCGGAAGCCGACCAGTGAGGAGCCAGCGGACATGACTCAGCAGTACCCGGGCGACCAGGGCAGCACCGCCACGATCGCCACACCCGTCGGCGAAGACACCACCACGCAGCGGTACGAGGAAGCCCGGGCCGCGGCGAGCCGGGCGATGAGCACGATCTCGATCCCGGAGCCGCCGGGCGCGGCTCCCGCGGAGCCCGACGTCGCGCCGGAGCTGCTGTCGTACCGCGGGTTCAAGTTCGGCGCCGCGTTCTTCGGCTGGCTGATCGCGATCTCGATGTCGGTCCTGCTGCTGGCAGCCGTGTCCGCGGCCGCGCTCGGCACCGCCGAGGTCCTCGACTACACCACCAGCGACGCGAAGGCCCAGCCCGGCGCGGCGTTGATCACCGCGGCGGCGGTGTCGATCTTCATGCTGATGATCGCGTTCTACACCGGCGGGTACGTCGCCGGCCGGCTGGCCCGCTTCGACGGCGGACGGCAGGGCTTCGGGGTGTGGATGATCGCGCTCGTGGTCGGTGTGATCGTGGGTGGCGGCGGCTGGGTGCTGGACAACCAGTACGACCTGGTCGGCCGGATCAACTGGCCGGACGTGGCGCTGGCCGACAACACGCTCCTGCTCGGCGGCATCGCCGCCGCGGCCGCGCTGCTGGTCCTCACGCTGCTGATGGCGATCCTCGGCGGCAAGAACGGCCGGCGGTACCACGACCGGATCGACGAACTGCTGAGCTAGAGGGTTTCGCTGCGGGGTACCGGACGGCTGCACGGGGCTGTCTGGTGAGGAGACAACTGCTATGACCCAGCAGCATCAGGAAGAGACACGGATCGATCCGTCGGAGAAGTACGACGACGATCGAACGACTACAACCGTCGACCGGACCACCGTGGCGACGAAGGATCGGGTCGATCCGTCGTACCGCGGGTTCAAGGGCGGCGCGGCCTTCTTCGGCTGGATCGTCGCGATCGGGCTGATCGCGCTGCTCACCGGGATCGTCGGGGCGCTCGCGGCCGCGGCCGACTACGCGCTCACGATCGACTGGAACAACTCGGCCGGCACGATCGGGATCGCCTCGGCGGCGGTCCTGCTGGTGATCCTGGCGATCGCCTACTACAACGGCGGGTACGTCGCCGGACGGCTGGCCCGCTTCGACGGCGCCCGTCAGGGATTCGGCGTCTGGATGATCGGCGTGATCGTGACGGCGGTCGTGGCAGGGCTGGCGGCGCTGGCCGGTTCGCAGTACGACGTACTGGACCGGGTGGATCTGCCGTCGGTGCCGATCGATGACCACACGCTCACGACCGGCGGAGTGGTCGTGGTGATCGCGGCAGTCGTCATCACGCTGCTGGCGGCGCTGGTCGGCAGCATGGCCGGACAGCGGTACCACAAGCGGATCGATGTGAGCTGACAAGCGGCAACCCGGACGGCGGATGACGACGATCCGCCGTCCGGGTCACGCTTGTCGGACCGCACGGCAGCCTGCAGGATGCGAGGCATGACACGCACCGCGCTGGTCGTCGGAGGCACCAGCGGCATCGGCGCGGCCACAGCACGCCGCCTCGCGGCAGACGGTCTGCACGTCATCGCGGCCGGCCTGAACGCCCACACGCCCGAAGCGAGCGCGCCCCACCCCGTCCAGGTGGAGCTGGATCTGCGCCAGCCCGGCGACCTCGAGGGACTGATCAGTTCGCTCGGGGCTCTCGACGTACTGGTGAACGCAGCCGGCATCATCCGGCGCGGCGACGAGCACCAGCCAGACGTGTTTCGTGAGGTCGTCGAGATCAACCTGACCGGCGCAATGCGGGCCTCCGAGGCCGCACACGACCTCCTCGCGGCCAGCAGCGGTTGCATCGTCAACGTGGCCTCGATGCTCAGCTACTTCGGCGGTCCGCTCGTACCGGCGTACAGCGCCTCCAAGGGCGGCATCGTCCAGCTGACCAAGTCCCTTGCCGTCGCATGGGCTCCGGACGGCATCCGGGTGAACGCCGTCGCACCAGGCTGGATCGCCACCGACCTGACTGCCGCGCTGCAGTCCGATCCGATCGCCTCCGACCGGATCCTGTCCCGTACGCCGATGGCTCGCTGGGGCACTCCGGACGAGGTCGCGGGCGTGATCGCCTTCCTGTCCGGCCCCGACGCGGGCTTCGTCACCGGCACCGTCGTACCCGTCGACGGCGGCTACCTGAGCATGTGAGGAGAACCCGATGATCCCCGTATCCGCAGGTGTCCCGCCCGAGATCGCCGTACAGGCCGTGCCCGATGACGACCGGCTCTGGGTGCAGCAGGCGCCGGACGTGTGGTTCCGGCCGCTGATGCTGAACACGATCACCGGCCAGTGGTGCAACCTGCTCAAGGTCACCCGGGCCGGCATCGTCTCGCGGCACCGCCACCCGAGCGCGGTCTTCGGCTATGTGATCAAGGGCAAGTGGCAGTACGACGAACACGACTGGGTCGCCGACACCGGCTCGTTCGTGTACGAACCGCCGGGCGAGATCCACACGCTGCGCGTACCCGAGGACTGCACCGAGATGATCACGTTCTTCAACATCTCCGGCGCGATGATCTACGTCGACGAGGCCGGCAACCAGATCGGGTACGAGGACACGTTCACCAAGATCCAGCTCTGCCGCGACCACTACGGCGCCAACGGCCTCGGCGCGGACTACGTGGACCAGTTCATCCGCTGACTTCCCGGACGGCCTCGATCACCTGGTCGAGCGAGGGCGAGTGCACGCGGTCGCCGCGGGTGAACAGACCGACCTGGCGGTCCACACCGGCGTCGTGAATCGGGACGAGCTTCACGCCGTCGAGGTTGGCGGTGGTGACCGCCAACTGGTTGGTCACGCCAACGCCGAGACCGTGGCGGACGAGCGACAGCAGAGTCTGCGGCTGGTTGGTGCGGAAGGCGGACTCGGGGTTGAGACCTGCGGACGCGAACGCCAGGTGGGACTCGAACTGCCGCGGCCCGTCCGCCTCACCGATCGAGATGAGCGGGAGCTGGGCGAGCTCTCCGAGGCTTACCGACGAAGCCTCGGCCAGCGGGTGGTCGGCCGGGAAGACTGCGGTGAGCGGTTCTCGCCAGAGCACCTGGTGGACGAGCGACTCATCGGTGACGAGCGGATGCACCGGTCGGATCGCGAGGTCGATGTCGCCACGCAGCAGTGCGCTCTCCAGGTCGATGCTCGGTCCCTCGACCAGCAGGAGCCGGATGCTGTCCGGCAGGCGGCGTACGACGCGGGGGAACAGCCAGGCGGCCGCGCTCGGGTAGGCGCCGAAGCGGACCTCTCCCCCGCCGTTCAGGCTCTGGAGGTTGCGCAGGAGCTCCTCGGCCCGTGGGAGCAGCGCACGGCCCTCAGGGGTCAGGCTGGTGGGATGTGTGCGGTCGAAGAGCTGTACGCCGAGGGCACGCTCCAGCTCGGCGACATGCTCGCTGATCCGCGACTGACCGCGGTACACCGCCTTGCCGGCCGCGGAGAACCCGCCGTACCGGGCGACGGCGACGAAGCTCACGATCCAGTCCATCCGGAAGCCGTACGCCGCGTTGAGGTCCACGCGCGTCACGGTAGCGCGGGAAGACGAGCGCCTGCCCGGGCGTTGACGCTGGTGTGCTCGAAGTTGCGGTGATCGGTGCGGGACAGGCGGGACTGTCGGCTGCGTACCACCTGGTGCGGCTCGGATTCACGCCCTACGACGAGGTCGTCGTACTGGACCGGAATCCGGCGCCCGGCGGCGCCTGGCAGCACCGGTGGGACTCGCTGACGATGCACGACGTCCACGGGATCGCGAACCTGCCCGGCGTACCGGTGCCGCCTAGCGCCGACACGGAGCGGGCCAACGCGTTCGTCCCGGCGTACTTCGCGGACTACGAGCAGCGTTTCGACCTGCCGGTGGTGCGGCCGGTGGCGGTCGAGAGCGTGCACGAGATCGCTCAAGGCTTCGAACTGCAGACCTCAAAGGGCGTGTACTCCGCGGCCGCGCTGGTGAACGCGACCGGGACGTGGGACCGGCCGTTCATCCCCTGGTATCCGGGGATCGAGACGTTCAAGGGCCGGCAGTTGCACACCGCGGACTACGCGGGCGCGGCAGAGCTCGCCGGGCAGCACGTGCTCGTGGTCGGCGGTGGCGCGTCGGCGGTGCAGTTGCTGGCGGAGATCTCTGCTGTTGCGACCACGACCTGGGTGACGCGGCGGCCGCCGGAGTGGCGGACGGGTGACGACTTCACGCCGGAGTACGGGCGACAGGTGGTCGCGCGGGTCGAGGAGCGGGTACGCGCCGGGCTGCCGCCGCGGAGCGTCGTCAGCGTGACCGGACTGCACCTGCGTCCGCAGGAACAGGCCGCCTGGGACCGCGGCGTCTACACCCGCTATCCGATGTTCACTCGCATCACCCCAGACGGCGTGGAGTGGGCGGACGGCCGTCACGAACACATCGACACCATCCTCTGGGCGACCGGCTTCCGCGCTGACCTCGCCCACCTCGCCCCGCTCCACCTCCGCGAAACCTCCGGCGGCATCCGTATGAACGGCACGGCGACGGCCGCCGACCCCCGTATCCACCTGGTCGGCTACGGCCCCTCCGCCAGCACCATCGGCGCCAACCGAGCCGGCTTCACCGCCGCCCGAGCCCTGCGCGACCTCCTGAAGTCCCAGGCCGCTTAGCTTTGCGGGCGGCAGACCTCGCCCTGGATCGTGGTGACGAAGTGGTCGGTCTGCCAGTGCTGGTTGAGGTAGGTGTAACCGGTGGCGTTCTCGTAGCGTCCGGTGCCGCCGGTGAATTCCTGCGTGCCGCCGGCGTGCCCGGTGCCCGTGGTGGTGTTGACGTTGCCGATGCTCGTCTCTAGGGCGGTGAGCGTCGAGCCGTCCTTGAAGGTGTAGGTGATCGTCCCGCTGACCGGGCGGTAGCCGGGTGCAGTGGGCGGCGCCTCGCCGCGGGAGCCGAGGATGAAGACGGTCGTCCCGTCGAAGCCGTGCTTGCCGCGGACCGTGCCGGCCACACAGACCTGGGTCGGCGGCGGGCAGCCCACGTCGACGACCTTGTCGGAAATGGTCGCGTCGATCTGCTCGCAGCGCGGATGCGCGTTGGCGACGGACGAACCGGCGACCACGCCGGCACTGGCGAGGGCAACGGCGGCGATGCGCAGGGATCTCATCGAGTCCTCCTGTGGTGAGTGTCCGCGGCAGCCTAGGAACGGACTCAGGCCGGTGGAGGTGCCGGTTCGCGACGTACTGCGCCAGTCCAATCTCGATCAGATAACGCGGCGCAGCGCGGCCAGCCCGGCGGGGATGCGGTCGGCCGCGATCGCGCCGTACCCGAAGACGAACCCGTTCGGACCGGCGCCGTCGATCCCCCAGCGCGAGACGGTCCCGACGTTGACGCCCGCCGCGAGGGCCCGCGCGGCGAGCGTCGTGTCCGGCGGTTGCCCGGGCGTGAGGAGTGCGGCCATGTGTGTGCCGCCGCTGGACTCGATCGGCTCGAGTACGCCGTCGAAGTGTTCCCGCAGGGTGCTGATCAGCACGCCGTGCCTGCGTTCGTACGCGCGCCGCATCCGCCGGATGTGGTGCGCGAGACCGCCGTCCTCGATGAAGGCGGCGAGCGCCGCCTGCACATGCCCGCCAGTGCCGTAGTCGGCGACGAACTTCGCCCGCCGCGCGGCCTCCGCCAGCGTCTCCGGTACGGCGAGGAACCCGACCCGCAGCGCCGGCAGCAGCGTCTTGGAGAACGACCCGACGTACAGCACGCGCCCTTCCATGTCGGTCGCCTGCAGCGGCGTGAGCGGACGCCCGCTGAACCGGAACTCCGAGTCGTAGTCGTCCTCCACGATCGCCGCGTCGTGTCGCGCGGCCCAGGCGAGTAGCGCCGTACGGCGGGAATCCGACAGCGGCATGCCGAGCGGGAACTGATGCGACGGGGTCACGTACACGAGCCGCGTCCCGGCCGGGATCCGGTCGACGACCAGCCCCTCGCCGTCCACCGGCACCCCGACGACCTTGGCGCCGTGGGCAACGAATCCCCGATAGGCCGGCAGATAGCCGGGATCCTCCATGGCTACCGTGTCGCCCGGCTCGAGCAGGATGCGTGCAGCGATGTCGAAGGCCTGCTGCGCACCTGTCGTGATCACGAGCTGCTCCGAAGCGATCCGGACGCCGCGGCTCACGACCAAATGCCGCGCAAGCGCCGTACGCAACTGGGCCGAGCCCGCCGGATCGGCGTACCTGACCTCGGTCCGAGTACGCAGCTGATCGTTGAGCAGCGCCCGCCACCGCGCGAACGGGAACTGCGTCCGCGCGGGAATGCCCGGCGCGAAGTCGAACTCGGCAACCGGCGCAACAAGATCCGGTACGGCGAGCCGCTCGGCGGTCCAGATCTCCCGAGGCCGCAGCGGCGAGGCAGGCGGGGTGGTCGGCGCAGGGACGCGTTGGCCGGTGACGACCGTCCCGACCCCAGCACGAGAGCGGATCAACCCGTGCGCCGCGAGCCGTTCGTACGCCGCAACCACCGTCGCCCGCGACACCGACAACCGCCCGGCCAGCTCCCGTGACGACGGCAGCACCGTCCCCGCAGGCAAGACACCCGTGCTGATCCGCTCGTGCAACTGCGCGTAGATCTGCTCGGCCAGCCCGCCCTCCCCCAACTGCAGATGCAGATCCATGCAGGCATTCTCGCCAACGAATCAGCTCACAACGAGGTCGCGCCGTTCGGTGTTCGCGCGGTGCCCGGCGACCGTGCCCGGGATCAGGAGACCCGCGATGAGGAAGAGAGTGCCAACGAGCAGCCATCCGGGCCAGCCCCAGGAGACGGCGACCGTGGTGAGGAGCAACGGCGCCACGAGGTCGCCGAGTTGACGGCCCATCGCATACGCGCCCTGGTACTGGCCCTGTGCGCCGGGCGGCGCGAGTTCGAAGCTGATGCCCCACCCGCCCGCCGACTGGAGCATCTCGCCGAGGACGTGGAAAAGTGCCGCGACGATCAGCAGACCAACCGTGACCACGCCGGACGTCGTGTCGGTGAGAGCGAGCACGACGCAGGCGCCGGCGAGTAGCAGTCCGGCCCGACGGCCGGCTCGGGCGGCGCCGGCGAGATGTTCGGTGCCTCGGGCGACCCTTACCTGCAGCAGGATCACCGCGACCGAGTTGATCACCAGCAGGACCGAGATCATCCACCGCGGCGCGTCGGTCGCGGTCGCCACCCAGAGCGGGATCCCGACCTGCGCCAGCGCGGCGTGCATCGTCAGTACGCCGTCCAGTGCCACGAACACCAGGAACCGCCGGTCCGCCAGCGCGGTCAGGCCGGACGGCCCGCCGGCCGAGGGCACCCTGTCCACCTCGGGCATGCCGAAGCGGACAAGTCCGGCCGTGACCAGGTACGTCGCCGCGTTCGCGAGCAAGGCGATCACGTAGACCTCTCGACGGTCGACCGCGAGCACGATCCCGGCCAGTCCCATGCCGGCACCCATGCCGACGTTCGTCGCGACCCGGAGGATCGCCCGGGTCCGCACCCGCTGGTCGGCCGGTGACAGTCCCGCGATCAGAGCGCCCTTGGCGCCGCGCTGCCCGGAGTCCGCGATCGCGGTCACGCCGGCGACCACGACGTACGGGATGAAGGAACGGACCTGGGTGAGCGCGGTCATCGTGAGCGCCTGGAGCAGCAGGAATCCGACGTACGCCCGGTTCGGGCCGAGGCGATCGGCAACGACACCGAGCGGGGTACTCGTCACCAGACCGATCAGTGCGGCCACGGTCAGCCCGATGCCGACATGCCCCACGGACAGGCCGACCGACCTGGTCAGGAACAGCGCTCCGACGGCCGCGTAGACGCCGTTCCCGAGCGTGTTCACCAACGTTGCCAGAATCAACCGACGCACGGCAGGCGGAAGAGAAGTCACCTGCTCACTCAAAGCCAGGCGGCCCGGTCCGGCCGTTGGATTGCCGACTTCTGTCAGTCCATCAGCGCATGATCAGGGTCAGGAGGTCGGTGCCGAGCGTGGTCAGGGCGGATTCGTCGAGGCGGTAGGCGACGAAGCGGCCCTGCCGTTCAGCCGTGACCAGACCGGCTCTCGTCAGCGCTCTGAGATGGCGGGTGACCTGGGTCGGGTGCAGACCCCAGAGCGCGGCGATCTCACCGGCGGTGCGGGGTTCGCTGGCGACGGCTCGGCAGACCTGTAGGCGGTCGGGTGACGCAAGTGCGTCCAGCCGGGCGCGGATCTGTTGAGCGGTCGGTACGACGGTACTGCGGCCGCTCAGCGGGTAGATGATCGTGATCGGTTCGCCAGGGATCTCGCCGACGAACAGGTGCGGCGCGATGTAGTTGCTGGGGACAAGCAACAGCGAACGCGTGCTGACGTCGATCCGCTTGCTCTGCACCTTCTGTACGACGACGCTGTCCGCGTCACGCAGGTCGATCGAACCGTCCAGCGACCGCAGCATCGCTCCGACCCCGTCGCGGATCGCCAGGTCGCGGTCGTGCCGGCCGCGGGCAGCCAGCTCGTCCCGTGACGCCGACCAGACCTCGCCGAACCACTCCTGCCAGCAGGCATCCAGCAGGTCGACAAACCGCCGTACCGGATCTGCAGGGGACGTCACGAGCGACTCCACCAGCCCAGCCACCGCACGGCCACGGCTGCGAGCCCAGTGCAGTACGGCGTCGGTGTCGACGGTGCGGCTGCTCAACGGGCGACCGTGCAACGGCCGGACCAGCTCGGCGGCCACCTCCTCCGGCGGGCGCGACCGGAGCGCGGCCAGCTCATCGGACCACGACGGCATGCCGGTAGCAGCTGTTGTCGCGAAGAAGCGAGCACGGACCGCGCGGACCGTCCACGACCACTGCGCCAGCTCGGAGCGCAGCTCGGCGGACAGCGGTACGGACGCCGCCCACTCGACCCGGTCATGGTGAGTGGGCTCGGCCAGCACGTGCAGAGCGCAACCCAGCTCGATCAGCGGCGACGCAACGTGCCGAACCCGCTCCGGCTCAAGCCGACTGACGCCGGCCAGGACAGTCGGCACTCAGTCCTTCAGTTTGAACTGGAGGTCGGTGTCCCAGTCGTTCATGTCCGGGACCTCGCGCGGGTCGGAGCGGTAGATCTCCAGGCGGGCGGTCCAGTGGTCGCCGTTCGCGTCCCACTCGACGCCCTGCTCCTCGCCCCACGCCAGGAGGTCGCGGGTGGCTGCCATCAGGCCGTCCGGGTGGCCATGGTGGCTGACGGTCGCGTACCGGCCGGCCGGGAGTACGCCGGTGACGATCTCGCCCTCACCGGAGCGCAGGTCGTCGACCGGGAACCCGATCTCCATCACCAGTCCGGCGTCCATGTCGACCACGTCGTACTTGAAGAACGGCGCGTCGTTCGGGGCGATCTCCTTGGCCGCGAGCCAGTCGATCACCTCCCGCATCCGGTCCGCGAACGCGGCGATTCCGTCCATCGCGACTTTGCCCCGCAGCGCGACGTACGGGCGTTCCTCCAACTCGACGATCTCCGGCATCGGTCCTCCAAATACTCGATGGTGGCCTCAACCTACCGCCCGGCGATTCCTGAGGGTCTACTGAGACCAGGGGGTCACGATGCTGAAGCTCAAGGTCTTGCTCGCCACCATGGCGCTCTCGGTCGCGGTCCTGCCCGCATACGCCGAGCCGACGACGCCGATCACCTACAACGCGGGTACTACGGCGACGCGGTTCACCGGGTTCGCGTTCGACACGTGTACTGCGCCGACGCTGGCGCAGATGACCGCGTGGAAGGCCTCGCCGTACAAGGCGATCGGTATCTACTTCGGCGGCGTCAACCGGAGCTGTGCACAACCACAGCTGACCCCAGCATGGGTCACAGCCGTCACCGCGATGGGCTGGCGACTCGTGCCGATCTATCTTGGGCTGCAGGCCCCCTGTGGCACGCGGACGTACAAGATGTCGACGACCGCGTCCAACCGCGAGGGGGTGCGGGACGCGGACGATGCGGTCGCGAAAGCCAAGGCGTTAGGCCTCCTGCCGGGTAGTGCGCTCTACAACGACATGGAGAACTACGACCACACCAACTCCGTCTGCCGTTCCGCCGTGCTGCACTACCTGTCGTCCTGGACGAAAGAGCTGCACCTGCAGCGCTATCTGTCCGGCGTGTACGCCAACCTGGGCTCGGGCGCGCCCGACCTCGCTGCGGCCTACAACTCCCCGTCGTATGCCCGGCCGGACGCACTGTGGATTGCACGCTGGGACAACAGCAGCCTGCTCACCGGGTGGGCCGGTATCCCCAACACGTTCTGGGCGGTCGGACAGCGTGGCAAGCAGTACGTCGGTGACCACACCGAGACGCACGGCGGCGTGACGCTCAACATCGACAACGACCGCTTCGACGCGCCTGTTGCGTCCGTCGGCTACAACTACACCGTCCGTACGACGATCCACTCGTACTCCGGTCCGTCGACGGCGTACCCGGTCCGCTCGACAATCGCAGCGAACGCCGGCGTCCGCGTGGTCTGTCAGACGGTCGGCCCGAAGATCGGAACCAGCTCGGTCTGGGACAAGCTGATCGACGGCACCTACGTCACCGACTACTATGTCCGCACGCCGAGCAAACCCGGGTACAGCGCACCACTCCCCGGCTGCAGTTTCCCCTTCCAGACAACGATCAGCGGGCTGAGTCGGCGGCACGGCCCGGGCGCGGCGTATGCGGCGTACCCGAGCACTCTGCCCGCTGGGTCGCTGGCGTGGGTCACCTGTCAGACAGCTGGGTCGAGAGTCGGCACTACCTCGGTCTGGGATCGGCTGAGTGACGGCAGCTGGGTCACCGACTACTACGTCGCTACGGCGAGCAACACGACGTACACCGCACCGATCCGTCGCTGCTGAAGGCTTACTGTGCCCAGGGCGGCTGGACCGCGGTGCCGTCGGCCATGTAGCCCGTGAAGCCGGCGGTGATGGCGACGTACAGCTCCGCCGGACCTTCGCCGAGGTTGGTCAGCGAGATCGGCTCACCGGCCGGTACGACGACCGCGTCGCCCGGGCCGAGCTTGTCCGCGCCGAGTGACACGGTGCCGCTGATGACCATGAACACCTCGTCGCGGTCGAGCGTATGCGGCGCGTCGCCGCCGTGCCCGGGCTCGACCGTGAGCTTCCACGTGCACAACCCGGCCGAACCGCGGCTCGGCGCGGCCAGCCCGGTGAACTCGACCCCCGGCAGCTGGAACCGCTGTGCCTCGGTCGCGCGAATGACGTGCATCTCGTCCCCCAATCAATTAGACAAGCTGACTTGACCAAGTCAGCTTGTCTATCATGACTGTCATGACGCGATCGGGCAAGCCGGATATCGGGATCTTGTTGCTGCTGGCGGACCAGGAGTTCGTCCGCGAACTGCGCGCGCACACGGCGGCGCTGGGGTACGAGGACCAGGGCCGGTCGGACGGATTCGTCCTGCGGACGCTCGGCGCCGGCCCGCGGACGATCAGCGGGCTGGCCGAGCGGCTGGAGATCACCAAGCAGGGCGCGGGCCAGATCGTCGACGACATGGAGCGCCGCGGGTACGTCGAACGCCGCCCGGACCCGTCGGACGCGCGTGCGAAGCTGCTGCACCTGACGGCGCGTGGTGAGGCCGCGCTGTCGACGGCGCGGAAGTTCCATCAGGCGTACGAACGCCGCCTCCGCAAACGCTTCGGCGACGAGGCGATCGACACCCTGCGCGACGTACTGACCGACATGGCCGGCGAGGCCCAGATCAGTACGCCGCACTTCAGGGCGTTGATGTTCTAGCTGAAGTACGTCGGGAACAGGTCGTTCGTCGGCCAGGACTTGACGCCGTTGGCGGCGGTCCAGAGGGCGGCGTCGATGTCGCCGTACGACTTGCCGCTGGCGTCGTCGCGGCGGTTGAAGAGGGCGGCCCAGCTCATCCCGTTGTACGTGCGGACGACGATCGTGAACGTACCGGGCATGCTGCCGGTGTGCCACGTGTTGCGACCGGTGCCGCCGGTCGTGACGGGGCGGATCTGCCAGCCGAGGCCGTAGTACCAGCCGTCGGGGTTGACGCCGATCGACGGCTTCGCCCAGACGTGGCCGAGCGAGGCGCTGTTCAGGACGCTCGACGGGGCGTCGAACATCTTCGCCCAGCGGACCAGGTCCGGCGCGCTCGCGATCCAGCCGCCGTTGGCGTCCTGGATCCGCATGCTGAACGTGCCGTACGGCGCGGGCACCGTCTTACCGGACATGTCGAGCACGGTCGGACCGGAGTACTGCGACTCGTACGACGTCTCGCCGCTGTGCTTGGCGATCGAGTAGCCGAGCGACATCCGCTTGATCTTCAGCGGCGCGAGCAGCTTCTGCTTGACGTAGTCCTCGTAGCTCAGTCCGCTGACCTTCTCGATCACCCGGCCGGCAAGCGTGTATCCGAAGTTGGAGTACGCATACTTCGTGCCCGGGGCGAAGTCGAGCTTCTGACCGGCGACGTACTTGATCACGTCGGCCTGGTGCAGCTCCATCGGCACGCCGAGCGTCCGGGAGATGGTGGCGTCCTTCCACTCCGGGTCGCCGGACACATCCCGGTCCCAGCCACCGAGGTGCTGGAGTACCTTCCACAAGGTGATCTGCGACCACCGCGGGTCCCTGGTCAGCCCCGTCGCGGGCGTGATGTCGATGATGTTCGCGACCGGCGTGGACAGGCTCACCTTCCCGTCCTGCACCAGCTTCACGATCGCGGCCGCGGTGAACGACTTCGACAGGCTCGCGATCCGGAACAGCGACGTCGGCTGCACGGTGATCGCGGTCGACGTACTGTAGCCGCGGGCAAGCACCAAACGGCCCTTGTACGTCACCGCAACCTGCCCGGCGGTGATGCCGCGGGCCTGCATGAACGCCTTCATCTGGTTGTCGAACCCGGCCAACGCCGGCACGGCGGTCCCGGTCGTCTTCCAGGTGGCAGCGGCATCAGCCGGCCGCCCGATCGAATAACCGACCCCGGTGCCGACCGCCGCGGTAGCACCAGTAGCGACAGCCAGCTTCCCGAGATTCCGGCGCGACAACTCCACGAACGTCTACTCCTTCAAGGCAGAGGTTTACAACCACTCACAACGTTGAAGGAAGTCTTTCACCCAAGAGGTCTACTCGACCATCGAGGCGTAGGAGATCACGCCGCGGCGGATCTGGTCGACGACCGACCGGGCTGTTTTGCGGAGCGGGGTGTCGCCGGCGGCGTCGGCGATCTGTTCGGTGAGGTCGATGAGTTGTTTGACCCACCGGACGAAGTCGCCCGCGGCGAGGTCCGACTCGTACAGCACCTCGGCCAGCGACGCACCCGACGCCCACCGGAACGCGGGCCAGCAGAAGTTGAGGTCCATCGACCGCAGGAAGTCCACCCGCATGTCCCGCTCCAGCGCGGACAGGTCGCGCCAGATCGACCCCATCCGCTCGAGCGCTTCCCGGACGTCGCCACGCGGCAGCCGCGGTGACGTCGGCTCGTCCTTCGACCGCGACTCGTAGACCAATGCGGCCAGACAAGACGCCAGCTCCGGGACGGTGAGGTCGTCGAAAACTCCTTGCCGAAGGCACTCAGCCGCGACCAGATCCAGCTCGGTGTAGATCCGGGCCAGCCGATCGCCGGCCTCGGTCGTCTTGTCGCCGTCGAGGTAGTGCAGCGCGTCCAGCACCTGGCAGACCCGGTCGAACTGGCGGGCGATCGTGTTCGTCCGCTGCTCGATCTTCCGCTGCACCTCACGGTTCTCCCGGTCGAGCCGGAAGTACCGCTCCGCCCACCGCGCGTGGTCCTCGCGGTCCGAGCAACCGTGACACGGGTGCGCACGCAGCTGCGCGCGCATCTCCTGCAGCTCGGGATCATCCGCGTGCGCAACGGCGTCGCGACCACGGGTCCGCGACGGCGGCCCGTCCTCGCCGAGGAGGTCGGTCCGCGTCCGCAGTACCTGGGCCAGTTCGCGACGCTGCTGCGGGTTGCGCGGGTTGAACTTGCGCGGGATCCGCAGTACGCCGATCGCCTCGACCGGGGCCGGGAAGTCGACCATCGACAGCTTCCGCACCTGCCGGTCCAGCGTCAGCACGGTCGGCCGCGGCCCTTCTCGCTCCGACCGCATCCCCGGGTCGAGCACCAGCGCCCAGCCCGCGCTGCGGCCGGCCGGGATCCGGATGATGTCGCCGGTCTTCAGCTTCTCGATCGACTCCTGCGCCTCGACCCGCCGGTCGAGCTTGCGCCGCTTCGAGCCGGACGCCTCGCGATCACCGATCCGCCGGCGCAGAGCGGCGTACTCGAGGAAGTCGCCGAGGTGGCACTCGATCGACTCCTTGTACCCCTCCAGCGCCTCGGTGTTCCGCTGCACCTGTCGCGCCAGCCCCACCACGGCCTGGTCGGACTGGAACTGCGCGAACGACAGCTCGAGCATGTCCCGCGCCCGCGTCCGCCCGACCTGGCGCACCAGGTTGACGGCCATGTTGTACGACGGGGAGAACGACGACCGGAGCGGATACGTACGGGTCGACGCGAGACCCGCGACCTCGCGCGGATCGAACCCGGGCTGCCACAGCACGACCGCGTGTCCCTCGACGTCGATCCCACGACGCCCGGCCCGCCCGGTCAGCTGCGTGTACTCCCCCGGCGTGATGTCGACGTGCGCCTCGCCGTTCCACTTCGACAGCTTCTCGAGTACGACCGTACGCGCCGGCATGTTGATGCCCAGGGCAAGCGTCTCGGTGGCGAACACGACCTTGATCAGGCCGCGCGCGAACAGCTCCTCGACGACCTCCTTGAACGCCGCCAGCATGCCCGCGTGGTGCGCCGCGATCCCGCGACTGAGCGCCTCGGCGAAGTCGTGGTACCCGAGCACGCCGAGGTCCTCGTCGGGCAGATCCGCCGTCCGCTCGGCCACCACCCGCTTGATCTCGTCCCGCTCCGACGGCTTGGTCAGCCGCAGCCCGGACCGCAGGCACTGCACGACCGCATCCTCACAACCCTTGCGGGAGAAGATGAAGAAGATCGCCGGCAGCAACGCGCCCGCGTCCAGCTCCTCGACCACATCCGAGCGGTACGGCGTGAAGTGCGACCGGGACGGCCGGCTCTTCGGCAGATCCCTGCGCCGACGGGGTTTGCGCGAATCGTCGCGGAAGATCCGGTTGTCGTCGCGGGCGATCCGGACCAGCTGCGGGTTGACCAGGTCCTTCACGTCGGCCTTGACCGGCGCGTTTGCCTTGGCCGGATTACCCGATTTGCTGGGCGCACCGACGCGCGCGGTCGGCGCCTCGCCGGCGAACAGGTCGTGCAGCCGCTTGCCCACCATCACGTGCTGGAACAGCGGCACCGGCCGCTTCTCCTCCAGGACGACGACGGTGTTGCCGCGGACCGTCTCCAGCCAGTCGCCGAACTCCTCGGCGTTGCTCACCGTCGCCGAGAGCGAGACCACCGAGACCGAGTCCGCGAGGTGGATCAGCACCTCTTCCCAGACCGCGCCACGGGACCGGTCGGCCAGGTAGTGCACCTCGTCCATCACGACGTACGACAGACCGAGCAGCGTCTGGGATCCGGCGTACAGCATGTTGCGGAGGACCTCGGTGGTCATCACGACGATCGGGGCCTCGGAGTTGACCGAGTTGTCGCCGGTGAGCAGGCCGACCTTGTCAGCGCCGTAGCGGCTGACAAGGTCGCCGTACTTCTGGTTGCTGAGGGCCTTGATCGGGGTCGTGTAGAAGCACTTCTGGCCGCGCTCCAGGGCGAGGTGGACGGCGAACTCGCCGACCAGCGTCTTCCCGGAGCCGGTGGGTGCCGCAACCAGCACCTGGTGGCCGTCCTCGAGGGCGGCGCAGGCACGCAGCTGGAACTCGTCCAGCTCGAAGTCGTAGAGCCCCCGGAACTCCTTGACGGCCGGATGCTCCTGGTCCGAGCGAAACGAGGCATATTTCTCGGACGGGGTACTCATGACCCCAATCTATGCGACGGCACCCACAAAACCCGCGTCAGCCAGCTGCTAGCCGGCTCTTGATGAACGTGGCGGCGTGGTCGAGGGCTTCGTCGGCCTCGGCCATGGCGCCGGCGAAGTACTGGAACACGTGCGGGGCGCCGGCGATCACGTCGAGGCTGATGTCCACGTCCTGCTCGGCGGCGCGCGCGACCAGGCGGAGCGAGTCGTCGAGCAGGATCTCCGCCGTACCGACCTGGACGAGTAGGGGCGGCAGGCCCTTCAGGTCGGCGAAGACCGGGCTCGCGAGCTCGTTCTGCGGGCTCGTGCCGCTCAGGTAGAACTCAGCGGACTCGGCCATGTTGGCGCGACTGAACAGCGGGTCGTCGTCGCCCCGGCTGTCCATGCTCGGGCTCTTCAGCGACACATCGGTCCACGGCGACAGCAGGACCGCGCCCGCCGGCAGGGCCAACCCTTCGGCCCGCGCCGCGATCATCGTGGCCAGCCCGAGCCCGCCACCGGCCGAATCGCCGACGATGACGACCTTCTGACCGCTCTCCACCAATTCCCGGTATGCCGCCAACGCATCGTGGATGCCGGCCGGGAAGGGGTGCTCGGGAGCGAGCCGGTAGTCCAGCGCGACCGCCGGCACGCCACTGCGGCGCGACAACGGCGCCGCGAGGTTGGCGCCGGTCCGCGCGGAACCCACGACGTACGAACCGCCGTGCAGGTAGAGGATCACCCCGTCCGCATCGGCGCCGTCGACGTGCACATCCAGTGCCGGTACTCCACCCAGCGTCCGCTCGACCACCTTCACGTCGTCGCCGAGCGGGCGGCTCGCGAACAACTCGTCGAAGCCGGCCCGTTGCTCGTCCGGCGTCCGCCCGAGCTCGGCCTTCTGCATCATGCTGCGTGCTGCTTCACGTTCTTCAGCGCTCATCCGTCCGTCTCCTGGTGATAGATTCCGAGGAATATAGTTCTCTCCAACTACATTCCGAGGAATCTAATTCCGTGACTGATCTCACAGCATTGTTCACGGACCTGGTCCGGTTGGAAACGCGGCTCTACAACGTCCTCGACACCCGCCTGAAGGCCGAGCACGACCTCCCCCTCGGCCAGTTCGAGTTCCTGCGCTTCATCGAGAGCCACGGCACGGCCCGGGTCTTCGACCTGGCCCGCGCGATGGCCATCACCGTCGGCGCCACCAGCAAGGCTGTCGACCGCCTCGAGTCCGCCGGCCGCGTTCGCCGTACGGCGAACCCCCACGACCGCCGCTCCTCCCTCGTCGCACTGACCCCGGCGGGCGAACACGCGCTGGCCGCAGCGTCACCCACAGTCGAGTCCGAGCTCAACACCTGGGTCGGCTCGGTCCTACCCGCCGGCGTGCTTGAGCAGCTCGGGACCAGCCTGTCGATGCTCAGACAGCGCGCCGAGGCCGACTCCCGCACGGACCGCCGCGAGGTGTTCAAGACATGACGCAGCCGGGCTCCCTTCCCTGGTGGTCCGATGGGAGCCCGGCTGCGCGCCTGGTGGCTAGCTGATGTGGTACGGGTCGCCGTACACCTTCCAGTCGAGCGGGGTGTCCAGGTTGAAGTTGCCGTTGCGGAGGAACACCCGCTGGGCGGTGTCGACCCGGCTGGTGTCGCTGTGGGCCTCTTCCTGCTTCATAGCCCACACCCGCGCGTCGAGGAAGGCGTTGAGCCAGGTGGTCTCGTTGCCGCCCTGCGACGGCGGCTTCGCCTTGCCCAGCGCGCGCTTGCGGATGCCGCCGAAGCTGGTCGAGTCGTTGCCGGGACCGTGCATGACGATCGCGTCGTAGTAGCAGAACTGACCGAGGGTGCGGACCCCGTCGGACTTGCCCTGTGCGACCGCCGGGTTGAAGTAGACCCGGTCGCGCTCGTCGTTCTGGCAGCCCTGGAAGACGGTGTCCTTCGCCGCGGTCTTCCAGTCCTTGGTGTAGTTCGGGTCGAGACCCTGGTGCGAGTCGCCGCCGTTCACCTTGCGCAGCGCCGGCAGGTACTTCTGCAGGACGTTGTTCGGCTTGCGGTCGGCGTACAGCTCGACCAGCTCCAGCATGTCGCCGGTGCCCGAGCAGAACCCGATGATGCCGGCGGTGTAGCCGCGGCCGTCGTCGATGTCCTCGATGTACTTGTACTGCGCCTTCCAGTCCAGCGACGAGTTCTCCGCGCTGCAGACGATCTCCATCGCGATCTCCTTCTTCGCGGGATCGTCGAGACCGGTCGCCTGCACGGCAGCGTCGGCGTGCGGGGCGTAGCGCGAGACAGCCAGGCCTGCGGGGACAGCCGCTAGCGACAGTCCGAGCAGCAAAGCGTTCCTGCGGGTGGGGCGGTTCTCCATGACTCCTCCGAGGGGCGTCCGAGGCAGCAACTGTTAGGAAGCTTTCCTATCAGACGGAGGACAGAAATGAGAATAGCTCGAACGTTAAGGTTTTCAGGCGAAGACGGTCAGGGCGCCGGGCGCGATGCCGATGTCGACCGGCAGTTGGCCCAGCGGCTCACCATCGGCGTACGCCGTGATGCCGGGCGACTCGATCCGGACCGAGCGACCCTGGAGCGTGCGCACCGCCGGATGGCCGACGTGGGTGCCCTTGGACAGCTTCGGGAACAGCTGCAGCAGCGTCAGCCGCGACACCGGCTGGATGATCGTGACGTCGAGCAGGCCGTCGTCGATCGTGGCGCCGGCGCAGATCTGCAGTCCCCCGCCGTACGTCGGGCCGGTGCCGACCGCGACGAGCATCGCGCTCGTCTCGATCGGGTCGCCGTCGACGGTCACGACGTACTCGAGCGGTTTGAACGTGCGCAGCTCGGCCAGCGTCGCGACCGTGTAGCGGGAACTGCCCTTGGGCCAGGACATCGCGTTGGCCCGCTTGTTCACTAGCGAGTCGAAACCGCCGGCGACGACCGTGGTGATGAAGACGTCCTTCGCGGTGGCGAGGTCGATCGTCCGGGTCTTGCCGGCCACCACCAGATCAGCTGCCGCGAGCGGGTCCTTCAGCGGTACGCCGATACCGCGCGCGAAGTCGTTGCCGGTGCCGGCCGGGATCACGCCGAACGGCATCCCGGAATTGGCCAGCACCTGCGCCCCGAGGTGGATCGTGCCGTCACCACCGATCAGCGTGACCGCATCCGCCCCGGACGCGACCACCTCCGCGGCGATCCGGCCGACGTCCTCGGCGCAGGTCGTGGCGTGAACGTCAACCGTCAGCCCGGCCGCAGCCAACCGATCCCGAACCACCGGCGCAATCCGCGCACCCAGCCCACGACCGCTGGTGGGGTTGACCACCAGCGCGATCCGACGACTCATCAATCAGCCAGGAGTTCGTCGCTGCGCGCCTTGCGGCGTTTGTCGTTGATCCGCGCGATCACTTCGGAGGCGAAGAACAGCACGCACATCGGGAACGCCAGCAGACACATCGTGAACGGGTCGCCGGACGGCGTCGCCACCGCGGCGAACACGAAGATCACCAGGATGATGTACGGCCGGAACTTCGACAGCGCACTGGCCGGCAGCACCCCGACCATATTCAGCAGGACGACGACCAGCGGTATCAGGAACGCTATGCCGAACACCAGCAACGTCCGGATCACGAAGTCCAGGTACTTGCCGAGCTCGATCAGGTTCTGCACCTGGTCCGGAGTGAAGCCGAGCAGGATCTGGATGCCCTTCGGCAGGGTCCAGTAACCGAGCGCGATACCCGTGGCGAACAGCGGCGCCGCGATCGCGGCGAACAGGTACGCCCACTTCTTCTCGCTGCGATGCAGGCCCGGCGCGATGAACGCCCACAGCTGGAACAGCCAGATCGGCCCGGCGACGACCAGGCCGAGCAGGGCCGACACCTTGATCCGGAAGGTCAGCGGGTCGCCGACGCCCTGGAAGGTGAGCTGCGGCTTCAGGCCGCGGTTCTCCGCGAACGGCTTGACGGCCGTCTCGAACGGGTGCTTGAGGATCTCCAGCGCCTGGTAGTAGATGAACCAGGCCGCGATCGTGCACACCACGATCGCGAGCACGCTGATGAGCAGCCGGTTCCGGAGCTCGACAATGTGCTCGCGCAGGGTCATCCGACCCTCTGGGTCCCTCGGGCGACGGTCCTGCTTGTCCTTCCGTCGCCCGAACTTCACCATCGACACAGGTGGGGCGTTCGGCTCAGTTGGCGGTGTGGGTCGGCGGCAGGCCGTCGCCCGGCGCCTGGCCGTTCACCTGGTTCGGCTGAGCTGCCTGGGCCTGCGGGGCCGGCTGCTGCGCCGGAGGCTGCGACGCCTCCTGGGTCAGTTCCCCGTCCTTCTTCTTGGGGCCGACCTCCTCCTCCCAGATCTTCTTCGACTTGCCGAGCTGCTTCACGAGTGCCGGCAGCTTCGCCGATCCGAACAGCAGCACGACGATCGCGAGGATGACGAGCCACTCTGCGCCTTGGGGCATACCGAGGAGCGGTGCCATGTCGATCTCCCTTTCCAACATCAACTCGAAGCTCGAGCCTGAGTTCGTGGCCGAATACTACGCCGGAGCGTGCGCTTCCTCGCGGGTCTGTCCAGACCCGGTGGTGGACTGCGCAGCGTCCAGCTTGGACTGGGCGGCGACCAACTCACGCGTCAGTGCCTTGGCCTGGCCCCACAATTTCTTCGCGAGCAGGGCGAGGACGAGTATCCACACCGCCACCACCGCGAGGAAGAGCAGGAACCAGTACATACCCAGGAGCCTAGCCGGTTCCCGGCGATCGCCCACGCCCGCCGGGGCGTCTCTGCGGACAACGGTGTCGGAACGTGATGGTAAAACCGAGTGTCTCCGCAGTGTGACAGCGCGGGACAGCTGGTACGACAACGGCTTCAGGATCGGCCGGGTGAGGGAGCAAGGATGGCGCGGATCGGCGTCGATGAGCGGCGGGCACGGCTCGGGCGGAGGCATCGGCTCGGGGCGGACTGCCAGGCGGCCGACCCGGTCGAGGCGGCCGCGTCGATGGTCGCCCTGCACGCCACCGATCCGGCCACGGTGCACCTGAGCGTCGCCGCGCGCGTGCCAGGGAGTGATGTCGCAGGCACGGAGCGTGCGTTGTACGACGATCGCTCGCTGATCCGGATGCTCGGCATGCGCCGTACGGTGTTCGTCGTACCGACGCCGTTTGCGCCGGTCGTGCAGGCGGCGTGCACGGACGACATCGCGGTCAAACAGCGGAAGCTGCTGGTCAAGCACCTGAACGAGGCCGGGGTCGCGGAGGACCCTGAGGCGTGTGGGCGCTGGCTGGCTGCCGTGGAGGAGTCGACTGCGACCGCGCTGGCGCTGCGCGGGTCTGCGACGGCGCAGGAGCTGTCCGCTGACGAGCCGCGGCTCCGGACGAGGCTCAGCATGGCGGTCGGCAAGACGTACGCCGCTCAGCCGTACGTGACGAGCCGGGTGTTGTTCCAGCTGTCCGCAGAGGGGCGGATCGTGCGTGGACGGCCGCTGGGGACGTGGCTGAGCGGCCAGCACCAGTGGTCGCCCTCGGCCGACTGGCTGCCCGGCGGGCTCGGCGACCGGCCGGTGGCGGAGGAGGCGCGGGTCATGCTCGCGCGCGCCTGGCTGGCGTCGTTCGGCCCGGGTACGGCGGCTGATCTGCAGTGGTGGGCGGGGTGGACCGGCGGGCAGACGAAGAAGGCGCTGGCAGCGGTCGAGGCGGTCGCCGTGGATCTGGATGGGCAGGTGGGCTACGTGTTGCCCGGCGACGAGGCACCCGAAGTACCTGTCGAGCCGTGGGTCGCGTTCCTCCCCGGCCTGGACCCGACGCCGATGGGCTGGAAGGAACGTGACTGGTTCCTCGGCCCGCACAAGTCCAAGCTCTTCGACAACACCGGCAACATCGGCCCCACGATCTGGGCCGACGGCCGGATCATCGGCGGCTGGGGCCAACCCGAGTCCGGCGAGGTCCGCTACGAACTCCTGGAAGACGTAGGCAGCGACACCACCACCCTGGTCGAGTCCGAAGCAGCACGCTGGACCAACTGGCTGGCCGGCGTCCGCGTCACCCCCCGCTTCCGCTCCCCCTTGGAGAAGCAGCTAAGCCAGGGTTAGTCGTCGTACGCCGATAGCGCGTCGCGGGCGGTGGCGGCGATCTGGGTGCTGAGGTCGGGTGGGTCGAGGACTGTTGCGGCGCCGCCGAGGCGGAGGACGAGGCGTTGGAGCCAGGCGGTGTCGGCGACGCGGAGTTTGACGATCAGTGAGTCGTCGGGGCCTTCTTCGACGGACTCGTTCGGGTAGTACTCGGCGACCCAGCGGGCCGGTGGGGCCAGCTTCACGGTGGCGAGGAGGTCCTGCTCGGAGGGCTGGAACATACCGTTCGAGAGGTCACGCGGCGTGGCCTCGGGCGGTGGCTCGCTCGGCAGGTCCAGGAGCTTGACCGCGGCGATGCGGTCCAGGCGGAAGAGGCGGACGTCCTCGGCCAGGCGGCACCAGGCCTCGAGGTACGTGCGGCCCTCCGAGACAACCAGTCGCATGGGGTCCACGTCGCGCTCGGTCGTCTCGTCGCGCGACGGTACGTCGTACGTCAGGTGGAGCCGCCGCTTGCCGGCCAGGCCGCGGTTGACGGTCTCCGCGATCTCCGGTGCGGCCGGCTCGACGTGGACGTGTGCGACTGAGCCCTCGCTCGCCGCAGCCGCCTCGCCCGCTGCTCGCTCCAGCTTGGCAATCGCCCGGTCGACCGCGTCCCGGTCCGTGCCGGCCGTCACCTCGCGCAGCGTGCGCAGCGCAGTCAGCAGCGCCAGCGCCTCAGCCGCGGCCAGCCGCAGCGGACGCGCCAAGTAGTCGGCGTTGTTGATGTGGATGACGCCGTCGCCCTCGGCCGCCTCGATGTCGATCTCGATCAGATCGCCCATCTGCGCACCGGGCAGGCCACAGAACCACAGCACCTTCAGGTCCGCGATGATCTGCTTCGGCCGTACGCCGAACTCCTTGGCCACATCGTCGACGCGCGCGCCGTCGTTCTCCCGCAGGTACGGCACCAATGCCAACAAGCGCTGCACCTGGTCACGCGCATTGCTCATGCCCCGGCCACCGTCCGCAGCCGCCACAGCACGCCGTCCAGCACGTCTCCAGGTCCTTCAACGACCGCATCCGGCCCGTACGACGCGATCTCCTCGGCCAGGACGGACGAGTCGGCGTACGGGACGTGCAGCAGGTCCCAGCCTTCTTCGTACTCCTCGATCGCGTTCGCGCGACGACGCAGGCTCACACAGGACCCGGTCCGTGCCCGGACCTTCGCCTCGGAGGTCGGACGCGGCGGAGCCAGCTCTGTCACCAGCGAGCGCAGGTCCGTCCCCTCAGGCACTGTGAACGCGCCCGGCTCCCCCACCGTCTTCACGTTGCCGCCGATCCGCGACATCCGGAACATGCGGGTGGCCTGACGGTCACGGTCGCGACCGACGACGTACCAGCGGCCGTGCCACGACACGATGCCCCAGGGCTCCAGCGTCCGCGTGGTCGGCTCCGACGCACCACTCCGCAGGTGCTGGAACCGGACTACCTGCCGCGCCACGACAGCGGACCAGAGTGGGTCGAAGGCCGGCTCGGACGCGCCGACGTGCGGCTCGATGGCGCTCAGCGCGGACTGGTCGGTCTGGATCCCGGCCGCCTTCAGCTTCAACACGGCCGACGTGGTGGCCTCGGACAGACCGGCGTGCTGCCAGACCCGCGCGGCCACGCCGAGCACAGCGGCCTCGTCCGGCTCCAGGTGTACTTCGGGGAGCTCGAAGACGTCGCGGCGGATCCGGTAGCCGACCTCGTCGGAGAAGAACTTGTCGATCGTGCCCATCTCGATCGGGATGCCGAGATCGCGCAGCTCGTCCTTGTCCCGCTCGAACATCTTCTCGAACGCGTCGTCGGTCTGGCCGGCGTACCCCTCGACGACCTCGCGGATGCGTTCCTTCGTCACGTAGGTGCGCGCGACCAGCAGGCAGATGACCACATTGAGCAGTCGCTCACTCTTCCGCGCCGACACCCGACCACCTTACGGCCTCCGGGCGTCCAAAACCCGCCTTTCCGCACCGAAACTTCGAACACACCTTCGACGCGCTGAAGACACGCTATGGTCGCTCCGTGATTCGCTGGCGGGACGGTGTGGTGGCGCAGGTCGGCCGGAGCTGGGCCGGGGCAGTTGAGCTGACTGTGACGGTCGGTGCGCAGACCGTGCGCGCCCTGGCGTACCCGGACCTGGTCGGTACGCCGGTGCCGGGCGACCGCGTGCTGCTCAACGTGAGCGCGCTGGACCGCGGCCTGGGAACAGGTGGGTACGCGCTGGTCGTCGCCGTACCGGACCGGCTGCCGGAGGACCCGCCGGAGCGCGGGCACCTGGTCAAGGCTCGCTACACGCCGCTGCAGGCGATGGTGCTGGGCGCCGACGAGCAGGACTCCCCCGACCACGACGTACTGCGAGACGCGGACGACCTCTTCGGTACGCCGGTTGTCGTCGCGGACCTGCACTCCGCGCTGCCTGCGGTGCTGGCGGGTATCTACGAGGCTCGGCCGACCACGCGGGTCGTTTACGTGATGACAGACGGCGGAGCGCTCCCCCTGGCGTTCTCGCGGAACGTGGCGACGCTCCGGGACGCCGGCTGGCTCAGCGGGACCGTGACCGTCGGCCAGGCGTACGGCGGGGACCGGGAGGCTGTCACCGTCCACACCGGGCTGTTGACGGCAGTGCAGGTCCTGGCCGCCGAGGTGGTCGTCATCACGCAAGGACCGGGCAATCTGGGCACGGGCACGCGCTGGGGCTTCTCCGGCGTGCAGTCAGGCGAGGCGGTGAACACAGTCGGCACGCTGGGCGGCCGGGCCGTCGCGTCGCTCCGGATCTCCGAGGCCGACCCGCGTCCGCGTCACCGGGGCATCTCGCACCACAGCCTGACCGCGTACGGCCGCGTGGCGCTCCAGCCGGCGGACGTCGTCGTACCGGACCTGCCGGGCGACTTCGGGGACGCCGTACGGGATGCGGCCGAGCCGTTGAAGGCCCGGCATCGGGTGGTCCGTGTCGGCGTGGACGGGTTGTACGAGGCGATGGAGGCGGCGCCGGTCAAGCTGTCCACGATGGGCCGCGGCCTGGACGAGGACCGCGCGTACTTCGAGGCCGCCGCCGCGGCGGGACGGCATGCGGCGGGGCTGGTGGATATACCTCCACCCGGAGTGGGGACGCAGTACTCCTGATCCCGCGGGCCTTCGCGGCCACGCTGGGAGCATGAGAACGATTAGTCGGGTTGAACCGCCGCTGACCGCCCGGTCCGCGACGATGATGTGGTTGCTGGCGGTCGGCGCCGGGGTCGTGGAGACTGTGGTCCAGGTGGGGCTCGCGCTGGCCGACGACGTCTCGACGTCCGCGATCGTCGGGCAGATCGCAGTTCGCGCGGTCATCTACGGCGCGCTGTTCGTGATCATCGACCGGTACTTCCGGCCGGGTGTGCGCTGGTCGCGGTACCTGCTGGCCGGCGTACTCGGGACGGTCGGCGTGGTCTCGCTGGTCACCGAACCGATCGGCTGGCTGATCGACAACGGCGACTTCACCACGATCGACTGGTCGGTCAGCTTCGTCACGATCGCCGCGCTCCGCGCCGTCCACCTCACCGCGGTGATCAGCGCGCTGTTCCTCACCTTCCACCGCGACACCGCCCGCTGGTTCAACGCCGAAGGCCGGTCTCCCAGGTAGGAGAGACCGGCCTTCGATGAGGAGCTGTGACTACTGGCCCGTCTGCTTCGGGGCCGGGAACGCGTTCAGGATGTCGATGACGGCGAAGGCGTTGACCGTCTTGCCGGCCTGGTCCTTCGACGCCGGAAGCTCGACCAGGACGCGGCTGCCGACCGGTACGCCGGCGAGGCCGTCGAGGGCGCCGGTCTGGCCGGTCGCACTCGGGCCGACCTGGAGCTGGTCGGTCGGGGCGCCCGGCTGGGCGGGGCTCTGCGCGGTGGCGGGCTGGCCGTCCCAGGTGCTGGCCTGCTTCTTGCCGGTGTAGTCGTACACGACGTAGCGGCCGACCAGCTGGCTGGCCTTCTCGATCGGCTTGCCCTTGCCGAGCGCGAACACGACCGGCTTGCCCGGCTTCGCCGGCGGCTTGGTGCCGGCCGCGACCGTCACCTTCGGCTCGGCGTTCAGCGGGCCGCTGACCGAGATCTTGGTCGGCGTCGAGGGGGTCACCGGGTTCGCGTCCAGCGGGGTGTCGTTGGCGGCCTCGCCGACCAGGTCGACCACGAAGATCAGCGTGTCGTCGCCCTTGATACCGGCGTCGGTGTTGCCCTGCTCCTTGTAGCCCTTGTCGGCCGGGATCGACAGCAGCACGCGGCTGCCGATCTTCTTGCCGACCAGACCCTCGTCCCAGCCGGCGATGACGCCGCCGACCCCGATCGGGAACGACGACGGCGCGCCGCGGTCGTAGGAGTTGTCGAAGACCTTGCCGTCGCGCCAGATCTGGCCGAGGTAGTTCGCGGTGAGCAGCTCGCCCTTCTTCACCTCGGGACCGTCGCCCTCCTTGAGGACCTCGGTCACCAGGTTCTTGTCCGGCTCACCGTCGCGGTGGGTGACGGTCGGCTTCTGACCGAAGTCGGAGGTCACCTTGACCCCGGCGGCCCCGAAATCGTCCTTCTTGTCCGATCCGCACGCCACCAGGGACGACCCCAGCGCCGCAACCACGACCAGACTCAACAACTTGCGCACGAAACCAGCACCTCGAACCATCCCGGCGCGATCCGCGCCGCTAGCCTCCGGTCAACAACGCCGCCCACCCTAGCCTGGGGGTTCAACCGGGTGGGCGGCTGGCTGCGTCACCGTTGAGTCACACCACGTACAGTCACAGGCTCAGAAACCGACGGCGTTGTGCGGTGCGCGCTCGGTTCGGAGTACTGCGTCGAGCCGGGACACCGCGCCTGGTGTGTGTTCGTCGATGCGGCCGGCGTGGGACAGCTCACTCGCGCGGACCCCGCCGAGGTACATCGAACCCAGCTCGGCAATGCCAAGGGACAGGTCTGCACTCTGGTCAGTGGCTGTGCAGGTGGCTCCATCCGGTGCTGCGTCCAGACGCCAGCGGCCAGAGCCGAACAGGTCGTCCGACACGTCCAGTACGAGCGAATCGGTCGCGGCGTACGTCCGAGCTTCCAGAGCTCCTTGTACGTCGAGGATGCGCTGCCACAGGTTGTCCCGCGTCCGGGTGAGCTTCAACGCCCGCGGATTGGTCAGCATCCATCGCAGAGGCTCGTCGACCGGCCGGCGTGCAGCGACCACGCGCTTGGTGAGGTCGAAGTCGAGCAGCAACCCCCACAGCGCCCGGTACGCATCAGACGTCAGCGCCTCGAACGCTTCCACCTGCAGTACGCCGGCCTGCGCCGGATCCGGCGACCATGGCAACCGGAAGATCGCAGCGCCGTCCACTGCACGCGTAGCATCACGATGCACCAGGTGATGCGCCCGCCCCGACCCGTCCGCCGGCAACGCGCCCGACGGGAGCCCGTCCCACTTTCCTGGCAGCGGACTGATCTCCCCCACGCGCTGCGCCCGCACCTGCTCATGCAGCACCGGCCACACCTCCCCCGCCACCACACCGTCCACCAACTCGAGCTCACCCGAGTCCGTGAACTCGGACCGGAAAGCGACGTCGGTACGCCGTACCTCCCAGCGGTGCTGGAACGTCGCCGGCGAGAACCCGTACCGCCCGTAGATCGTCCCCTCGCTCGCACTGAGCCCGGCCAGGAACTCACCACGCTCCCGGCAGTCCGCCAGCATCGCGGACATGATCTTCCGCAGCAGCCCGCGCCTCCGGTACGTCGGAAGCACCGCCGTCGAGGTCACTCCGCCGAGGTCCAACTGTCGCCCACCCGGGACGGTGACCTGCACCGACACGATCGCTGATCCACCTGCGATCTTGCCGTCGACGAACGCTGCCTGCGGACGGATCCAGTCCGCCTGGAGCTCCTCGGCGTACCGCTCGAGGTCGGCCGGGCTCGGCGGGACCTGCGGTGGCCAGGCGGCCGTTCCGGCGTACCAGGCCGAGGGCTCGGGCTCCTCCTGCGGGAAGCCGTTCACGTACGGCAGGACGCGCAAGTACTCCAGGGACTCGGCCGCGGTGATCGGCCGGATATCAATCGCCATGCGCCCTTTCTAAGCAGCGCATGGCGACGAGGCACTCTATTTAGTGATCACCTACATGCTGGCGATCAGCTTCTCCACCCGCTCGTCGTGGGACTTGAACGGGTCCTTGCACAGCACGGTGCGCTGGGCCTGGTCGTTGAGCTTCAGGTGCACCCAGTCGACGGTGAAGTCGCGGCGGCGCTCCTGCGCGCGCTTGATGAACTCGCCGCGCAGCCGGGCCCGCGTGGTCTGCGGCGGCACCGACTTGGCCTCGAACACCCGCAGGTCGTCGACGACCCGGGTGACGGCGCCCTTGCGCTCGAGCAGGTAGTACAGCCCGCGCGGCCGGTGGATGTCGTGGTACGCCAGGTCGAGCTGCGCCACCCGCGGGCTGGCCAGACCGAGGTTGTTCTGCGCGCGGTACCGCTCGATCAGCCGGTACTTGATCACCCAGTCGATCTCGCGCTCGATCCCGGACATATCGCCGGACTCGATCGCCTTCAGCGTCCGCTCCCACAGCGACAGCGCCCGCTCGACGGCCGGCGTCCCGAGCTCGCGGCGGTCGACGAAGTCGCGCGCCTTGGTCAGGTACTCCGTCTGGATGTCCAGCGCCGACGCCTCGCGGCCGTTCGCCAGCCGGACCTCGCGGCGGCCGGTCATGTCGTGGCTGATCTCGCGGATCGCCCGGATCGGGTTGTCCAGGGTCAGGTCGCGCATCACGATGCCGGCCTCGATCATCCGCAGCACCAGGTCGGTGCTGGCCACCTTCAGCAGCATGGTGGTCTCGGACATGTTCGAGTCGCCGACGATCACGTGCAGCCGGCGGAACCGCTCGGCGTCCGCGTGCGGCTCGTCGCGAGTGTTGATGATCGGCCGGGACCGGGTGGTCGCGCTGGAGACCCCTTCCCAGATGTGCTCGGCCCGCTGCGACACGGAGTACACCGCGCCGCGCGGCGTCTGCAGCACCTTGCCGGCGCCGCAGATCAGCTGCCGGGTGACCAGGAACGGGATCAGCACGTCGGCCAGCTTGGCGAAGTCGCCGTGCCGGGAGACCAGGTAGTTCTCGTGGCAGCCGTAGCTGTTACCGGCCGAGTCGGTGTTGTTCTTGAACAGGTAGACGTCGCCGAAGATGCCTTCGTCGTGCAGCCGCTTCTGCGCGTCGACCAGCAGTCCCTCCAGGATCCGCTCACCGGCCTTGTCGTGCGCGATCAGGTCGGTGACCGAGTCGCACTCACCGGTCGCGTACTCCGGGTGGGAGCCCACGTCGAGGTAGAGCCGGGCCCCGTTGCGGAGGAAGACGTTGCTGCTCCGCCCCCAGGACACGACCCGCCGAAAGAGGTACCGCGCGACCTCGTCCGGGGTCAGTCGTCGCTGCCCGCGGAACGTACAGGTCACGCCGTACTCGTTCTCCAGACCGAAGATTCGCCGGTTCACATCACCCACACTACGGCGCGGTTCCGACAAGCGGGCCAGATCTCAGGCGCGCCGTCGTCCGGCGTTACCCCTTTGATGCACCTTCGCGACGCAACAATCAGCTGTCCGCCCGCATCGAGTTGGTTGCGAGGAAGGACTTCTACATGACCAAGAACAGGCGGGCGCTCGGCGCGATCGCCACCGGAGTGCTGGCCGCCGGCACCCTGGTATCCACACCGGCCACAGCCAGTACGACGAGCCAATCGGCAGTCTGCTCGATGCGACTGGGCTCGATCACCCCGAGTGGCGACCACACCCAGCAGACCATCACCGCGACCCCGTCGGCCGGCGCCCGCCAGGTCGGCCCGAAAGACCTCTATCCGGACGGCAAGGCACACCTGCCCACCGCAGTCCGCACCGAACTCGTCGTACCGGCCGGCGAAGAGCGCACCGGTCTGGCCGTCGTCGGCGTGCAGCTGTACGGCACCAGCTACATCACCGACGGCACCGGTACGGCGATCGTGCCGGGGACTCTGAAGCAGACGCTGGTCGGTGGCGGCTGGGACGACCTGCACAAGTATGTCGAGCTCAGCCGGTCCAATGCCTACTCGTTGATCAACCAGTTCACCGACGGGCTGATCGCCCGGTGGACGGTGACCTCGAGCGGCTGGAGGTACTACACGACGTTCGGTGGCTTCAAGGCGGTCAAGACGATGACGCTGATCGGTCAGGGCAGCACCTACGACACCTTCCTGGCCACCACTAACGGCGGCGCGCTCTACACCGTCAAGGTGCAGACCGGCTCCGGTAAGCCCGTGGTCACGAAGGTGCGCACCTCGACGTGGCAGAGCTTCGAGACGCTGATCGCGGAGAAGTGTGGCAACTACGGCACCCTGCTGCTCGGTATCGACAAGGACACCGGCTCCGGCTACCTGTACGCCGTCGGCCACGCCAACGGCGCAGCAACCGTCATCAAGGGCCTCGGCAAGGTCCCGACGACCTTCCCGGCCACGGACTCGTACTTCCGCTACTACACCGCCGGCACCAACCTGACGGGCGCCTGACGGATGCAAACCGGTCTACCGGGTCGTCCAGCGAGCCCTAGCCTTTCGGCCATGACGAGACTTCGGATCGCGGCGGGGATGCTCGGCGCGACGATGGTGGCGGCCGCCCTGGTGCCCGGGTCGGCTCAGGCCGCGAGTGCACAGGCAAGCGCGGCCTGCAGCCTCACCCTGGGCACGGTGACGGTGCAGGGCGATCACAAGTTCCAGACGATCACGGCGACGTCACCGGTGACCGCCGGCACACCTGTCGTCCGCCCGAAGGGGCTGTTCCCGGTGGACCAGGTGCGGCTCGCGTCGTCGCTCGGCTGGGAGCCGGATCCGCCGTCGGCCATGCTCAGCCGCGGCTACGTGACGATCGGGACCGACCTGTACCGGTTCAGCTACGCCATCGACAACAGCACCGGTCAGCTCGACCCCACGTCGTACGTGAAGTCGAGGGTGGGTGGCGGCTGGATCCATCAGACGTACCTGGATCAGTCGACGTTCTACGGAACCCGCACCCGCACGAACACCTATGCCCTGCAGGACGACGTGATCACGCGCTGGACCGTGGAGGGATCGGCCTGGCGCAACAAAGCGGCGTACAGCGGGTTCTCGGCGGTGAAGACGATGGCGCTGATCAGCCAGACCGCCACGTACGACTCCTTCCTGGCCAACACCAGGGGTGGGGCGCTCTACACGATCAGGATCCCGGTGAGCGGCGCCCCGGTGGTCAAGAAGGTGCGTACGTCGACCTGGCAGGCCTTCGACACGCTGATCGCCGAGAGGTGTGGCAAGCAGAGCACTCTGCTGCTGGGCATCGACAAGGACACCCGCACCGGCTACTTGTACGCCGTCAGCCACGCAAACGGCACCGCTACGGTCATCAAGGGTCTGGGCAAGGTGGGCGACCAGCTCGTCGGGCCCGAGGACAAGACGTACTTCCGATACTTCGCCGGCAGCTCTGAGGCCGACGACCTTCTCTACGGGGAGTGAGCAGGATGAAGAAACGTGCAGCTGGGCTGCTGGGGGTAGTGATGGCTGCCGGGGCGCTGGTCCAGGCCGCACCGGCGAGTGCTGGTACGACGGCGCCACCGCCGTTCTGCCAGTTGGCGCTGGGCTCGACGACGAGCGGTGGGGACCTCATCCTCCGGGTGCTGTCGGGGACCGTCCCGCCCAGCGCCGGCGCGAGCACCTGGGGCGGCAAGGACCTGATGCCGGACAACCAGATCAAGGTGGCCGGTGGGCTCGGTCTCCAGGTCAACGCCGACCAGTCCGGAGTCAGCCGGCGTCAGTACGTCGTACTGGGCTCCACACTCAACCTGCTCACGTACGACGTGAAGGGCTTCAGCGGCGAGGTCGATCCGGCGTCGGTGAAGCGGACGCCGGTGGGCGGCGGCTGGGGCGACGCGCGGTACATCGAGAACTCCCGCTACAACATCGGCAACAAACTGGCCCGCAACAGCGCGTACGCCGTCATCGGTGACAACATCCTGCGCTGGACCGTCGACGGCACGTCGTTCACCCGCAAGGCGACGTACGCCGGGTTCAGTGCGGTCAAGACGATGACGCTGATCAGCCAGACCGCCACGTACGACACCTTCCTCGCCAACACCCGCGCCGGTGCGCTCTACACGATCCGGATCCCGGTGACGGGCAAGCCGGTGGTGAAGGTCGTACGGCGGACCACCTGGCAGGGGTTCGACGCGCTGGTGGCCTCCAAGTGCGGGACCGGGACGATGCTGCTGGGCGTCGACAAGGAGACCGGAGCGCCGTACCTCTACACGATCGGGCACGCCAACGGGACGGCGACCGTGATCAAGGGTCTCGGCAAGGTGCCGCGCACGTTCGGTGAGGTCGCCTACTCGCGGTACTACGACGACACCCAGGACTACGACCAGCTGTCCGGCGAGTGAGGCCGATTGTCTGGTGAGTTTCCGGTGCCACACTGGAACTCACCAGACTCAGCTGGGCGATCGAGGGGCAGACGTGGGCCGGACCCGAGTGGCTATCGCAGACGACGACGTGCTGTTGCGCGAAGGTCTGGCCAGTCTGCTCGAGCGGTCCGGCTTCGCCGTGCTCGGTACCGCGGGCAACGCCGAGGACCTGCTGGAGCTGGTACGACGCGAGGGGCCGGAGCTCGTCATCGTCGACATCCGGATGCCACCCGGTCTCTCGACGGAGGGGCTCGACGCGGCCGACGTCATCCGCCGGGAGCACCCGGAGACCGCCGTACTGCTGCTGTCGGCGCATGTGGAGGTCGAGCACGCGCTCCAGCTGATGGCTGCCGGGCAGGGGGTCGGCTACCTGCTCAAGAGCCGGGTGACGGACGTCGACGAGTTCCTCGAGAGTCTGCGCCGGGTCGCGCGCGGCGGGTCGGTGGTGGATCCGGCGCTGGTCCGGGAGCTGGTCGACGCCCGGCGCCGGCATGACCCGCTGGCCGCTCTCAGCGAGCGCGAGCGGGAGGTCCTCTCGCTGGTCGCCGAGGGCCGCTCGAACGCCGGTGTCGCGCGGCGGCTGTGGGTTGCCGAGGGCACCGTCGAGAAGCACGTCCGCAGCATCCTCACCAAGCTCGACCTGCCCGAGACCGACGACGACCACCGCCGTGTGCTGGCCGTACTCACCTACTTGGACGGCGTGCACCGCCCGGCGACATGAGGGCGACGTGATCGGCGGAGTCGCCCGGCGGGTGCTGGTCGCGAGCGGGCTGTTGATGGTGCTGGTCGGCTCCGGGTTCGTGGTGCTGCTCATCTCGGTGCAGGGACTGCGCACGTCGGAGCACCAGGCCCGGCACACCGCGACTGTGCTCACCAGTGCGCATCAGGTGGAGCGGCTGGTCAGCGACCTGGCAACCGGCCAGCGCGACTTCGTGATCACCGGTCAGGAGAAGTTCCTGCAGCCGTGGCAGTCGGCGCAGGCACAGCTGCCGGCGCAGACCGCGGCGTTGCAGCAGTTGGTTGCCGGCAGCCCGGATGAGCTCACGCGGGCGGAACAGGTGAGCCAGAGCGTCACGTCGTACCTGCATGACTACTCGATGCCGGAGATCGAGGCTGCGCGTCTCGACCCGGATGCTGCTCGGACCGAGGCTGCTACTGCCGAGGGCGCGCAGCGGGTGGCTCAGATCCGCTCGGTGCTCGACCAGCTGATCGGCTCCGAGCAGCAGTTGTCGGTGACCGAGCAACAGCACTCGGACTCGGTCGCCAATCAGGCAGTTCTTGCCGCGGTCGTCGGGCTGGCCGGTTCCGTTGTACTCATCCTGGGCTTCACGATCTACCTGACCCGCGCGATCGTGCGGCCAGTGCGTGTCACGGCGGCGATGGCGAAGCAGCTCGCAGCGGGCGACCTCGGCGTACGCGTGCCGGAAACGGGCGTCGGTGAGATCCGCACGCTCGAGCGTACGTTCAACACGATGGCGACCTCGCTCGGCGCGGCGAGTGCCGACGTGGCCGCGTCGCGAGCGCGCATCGTGCGGTCGGCGGACGAGACCCGGCGCCGGATCGAACGCGATCTGCACGACGGGATCCAGCAGCGGCTCGTCTCGCTGACCCTCGACGTACGGGCGATCCAGGCGGACACCCCGGTCGTGGAGCTGGACAAGGTGGCCGACGGGTTGGCGTCGACCCTGGACGAATTGCGAGAGATTGCCCGAGGCATCCATCCCGCGATCCTGTCCGAGGGCGGCATCGGCCCGGCGCTGCGGATGCTCGCGCGCCGGTCGAAGGTCCCGGCGGAAGTCACGGTCGGCTTCACGACCCGCCTCCCGGCGCCGATCGAAGCAGCCACGTACTACGTCGTATCCGAAGCACTCACCAACGCGGCGAAGCATGCCGACGCGTCCGTCGTACTCATCGAAGCCGACGTTGCGGACGGCAAGCTGCTACTGCGAGTCCGCGATGACGGACGTGGCGGCGCGGACCCGACAAGGGGCTCCGGGCTGATCGGGCTCGACGACCGGGTGCAGGCTCTCGGTGGCACGTTGCTGGTCGACAGCCCAACAGGAGCAGGTACTACGCTCTCGGTCGCGCTGCCTATCACCGTGTAGTACAGGCAGCAGGAATGCCACCGCGTTGTGTGCCTGCAATGCTTGGTCCATGCGGTGCCTGATCGTCGACGACAGCCGGCACTTCCTCGATGCGGCGCGCGGTCTGCTCGTGCGCGAAGGCGTCACAGTCGTCGGTACGGCGACGTCGGCCGCCGAGGCCGGTGAGCTGGTCGAGGACCTGCGGCCGGACGTCGTACTCGTTGACATCGACCTCGGCGAAGAGAGCGGCTTCGACCTGATCGCACACCTGCGGTCGGCCAGCTCACCGCCGCCGATGATCCTGATCTCCACGCACGCCGAGCAGGACTACGCGGACTTGATTGCCGCGAGCCCTGCGATCGGCTTCGTGCCGAAGACGAACCTGTCCGCCGCCGCGATCCAGCGGCTGCTGGACCGGGTCTAGGTCGAGCGGCCGCGGCGTACCACGGCGTCGAATCCAGCAGCCAGCAAGAGGACTGCGCCGGTGACGACCCACTCGTAGCCCGACGAGTTCGAGCCCTGGATCAGGTCGCTCATGCCATTGATGATCACGGCAACCACCAGGCCGCCGAGTACGGCGTCGATCATCCGCCCGCGGCCGCCGAACAATGACGTACCGCCGATGACTGCTGCGCCGACTGCCAGCAGCAGGGTGTTCCCGGCGCCTGCGTTCGACTGCACCGACTGCAGGAGCGACGCCGCAACCACGCCCGAGATGGCCGCCATACCGGAGCAGATCACGAAGACCGAGATCCGGATCCGCGACACCACGACGCCGGCGCGACGAGCAGCCTCCTCGTTGCCGCCGACGGCGTACACGTGCCTGCCGTAGCGGGTGCGGCTGAGGGTGAAATGCCAGATCACGAACAACAGCACCAGCAGTACGACGGCCCACGGCTCGCCCTGGGCCTTGTTGCTGAAGAACGCGTTGGTGATGAGGTTGCGGTTGATCCCCATCTCGTACGTGAACGCGCTGCCGAGCAAGGCGACCGCAATCACCTTCGCCACGATCACGACGACCGGCGTCGCAGGCAGTCCACTCTCGCGTCGTCCGCGCGCATCGATCAGCTTGACGGCGGCGTACCCGAGAACGAAGATCCCCAGCAGCGTCCAGCCCAGCCAGATCGGCACGAAGCTGTTCTCCAACGAGATCAACGGTGAACCGGTCGGCAGGATCACCGAGCCCTGGCCGCCGATCAGGATCAGCGTCAGCCCCTGGAACGCCAGGAACGTCGCGAGCGTGATCACGAACGACGGAATGCCGGCCCGCGCCCGCAACCACCCCATCACGAACCCGATCACCAGCCCGGTCGCAAGACCTGCGAGTACGCCGATCCACCACGGCTGCCCGTGCCGCAACAACAGCACGGCCATGATCGCCGAGCACAGTCCACCGGTCGTGCCGGCGGACAGATCGATTTCGCCGAGCAGCAGGACGAAGACCAGCCCCATCGCCATCACGATGATCGGGGCGGCCTGGATCACCAGCGCCTCGAGGTTGTACGCGCTCAGGAATCCTTGGTGCACGATGGCGAAGAAGGCGGTGATCACGACCAGTCCGACGATCGCCGGAGCCGATCCGAGCTCGCCGCCCCGCAACCTCGCCAGGTAGTCGCGGATATAGGCGCTGAGCGGACCCTGGACGGGCTTGCGGTGAGATGTCTCGTCGGCGACCGCCGGTCCGGCCTGGGCGTTCACTGGGTCGCTCCCCTCGACTCGGCCGGCAGTCCGAGTTCACCGGACCGGCCACTGGTGATCAGCTCGACGACCTGGGTCTGGGTCACGTCCTTGCGTCGTACCTGGGTGGCCATCCGGCCCAGGAACAGGACGGCGATCGAGTCGGCGACCTGCATGACGTCGTTCATGTTGTGCGAGACCAGTACGACGGCGACGCCGCGATCGGCCAACCGGCGTACCAGGTCCAGCACCTGCTCGGTCTGGGCGACGCCGAGTGCCGCGGTCGGCTCGTCGAGGATGACGATCTTCGAACTCCACAGCACCGACTTCGCGATCGCCACCGTCTGCCGCTGGCCACCCGATAGGCTCGCGACCCGTTGGCGGACCGACCGAACCGTCCGGACCCCCAACGAGGCAAGGGTTTGCGAGGCGAGCTTCTCCATCGTGTTCTCGTCGAGCGTACGCAGCCGGCCGACGCGTTCGCGGCCGAGGAACATGTTGCCGACGACATCGAGATTGTCCGCCAGGGCCAGGTCCTGGTGGACGATCTCGATGCCGAGCCGCGCCGCGTCCCGCGGTTCGTGCAGCTGCTGCGGCTCACCGTCCACCAGGATCTCGCCGGCGTCGATGCGGTGGATACCGCCGATGCATTTGACCAGTGTCGACTTGCCCGCTCCGTTGTCGCCGACCAGGGCGGTCACGTCGCCGGCCTCGGCGCTGAAGTCGACTTCCGACAGCGCCACGACCGGACCGAACGACTTGCCGACGCCTCGCAGTTCGAGTGTTTTCACGGGGTGTGGATGCCGTTCTCGTTGCAGAGCTTCACGAGCGCGGGAGTCGGGCACACCGACGCCGCCGTCTCGTAGCCGTCCGTCACCGGCAGCGCCACGTTCTTCTTGGTGATCACCGTCGGATCGGCCAGGTACGACGGGACCTCGCGCCCGCTGGTCGGGTCCTTGATCGTGGCCGGGGCGGTCGGCTTCTGGCCGGACAGGATCTGGCCCGCGAGCTTGATCGCGACATCGGCCTCACCGGCGACCGGCTTGTAGATCGTGAAGCACTGAGTGCCGGCCATCACGTTGTCCAGACCGCCTGCAGTGGCGTCCTGTCCGGAGACCGCGACCTTGCCGGCCAGACCCTGCGACTTCAGCACGTTGATGACGGACTGCGCCATGGTGTCGTTGGCAACCATCACCGCGTTCAGGGTCGGGTTCTTGCCGAGCATCGTGGTGAACACGGTCTGCGCGGTCGCCGGGTCCCAGTTGCCGGTCTGCTCGCCGAGCTTCTTCCAGCCGGCCTGCTTCGACAGTACGGAGTTGTAGCCCTGGGCAAACAACGTCGCGTTGTTGTCGGTCGGCGCGCCGTCGATGTCGACGTACCCGACGGCAGCCTTACCCGCGACCTGCGGGCACGCGGTCAGCGCCGTACCTTGGTCCTCGCCGACCTTCACGTTGTCGTACGACACGTAGTACTCCGCCGTACCGCCGGTGGTCAGGCGGTCGTAGTCGATCGCCACCACGTTGTGCTGCTTGGCCAGCGACTCGATCGCCTTGCCGGAGCCGGAGTCGAGGTTCGTCACCAGCAGGACGCCGACGCCCTGGTTGATCAGCGCCTGGGCCTGGGACTCCATCGTCGTCGCGCTGTTGTTCGCGTTGTCGATGTAGCAGGTGAGCTTGTTCGCCGTACATTGCTTGCGCAGCTCGTTCGGATCGGCCGAGACCCAGCGGGGCGAGGACGCCGTGTCGGGAAGCAGTACACCGACCTTCGTGTTCGGCGGCGGCGTGGTGCTGCTCCCGGACGAATTGTTGTTGTTATTGCCACAGGCAACCAGACCCGCCATCAGTGTCAGGGTGAGTCCGGTCAGCGCGACAGCTCTTGGTGTTCGCATGGTGCGTCCTTCGTGATCGCCGCAGGGTTCTCTCCTGCCCAGCATGCGATCGCCGCCGCGTCCCGTCGTCGCAGCAGGCACCCAACTCCGTTGCCGGTCAGTGGGTAGCTGGGGTACCGGCTGGCAGGGGTCCGGGACGGCGGACAGCTTCACTGCACCACCGGACGGCGCGGGCCATGGTACTGAGTATGGCCACATCTGCAGCAGTACCCTCCGCTCGGCAGAGCCGGCCGGGCCTGAAGCGTGACATCGGCTTCGTCGGTCTGATCTGGGCGTCCGAGGGATCGATCATCGGCTCCGGCTGGTTGTTCGGCGCGCAAGGCGCCCTGTCCACCGCCGGCCCCGCGGCGATCATCTCCTGGGTGATCGGCGGTACGGCGATCCTGATCCTGGCGCTCGTGCACGCGGAGCTCGGCGGCATGTACCCGGTCTCCGGCGGTACGGCGCGCTTCCCGCACTACGCGTTCGGCGGCGCGGCCGGAGCGTCGTTCGGCTGGTTCTCCTGGTTGCAGGCGGCAACCGTCGCGCCGATCGAGGTGCTGGCGATGATCACCTACGGCCAGCACTACTCGTTCGCCAGCGGCTGGCTGAAGACCAAGAACGGCCAGCACATCCTGACCGCGTCCGGGATCGTGGTCGCGGTGTTGCTGATGGCCGCGGTCACCGCGATCAACTTCCTCAGCATCCGGCTGCTCGCGCGGACCAACAGCGTGGCGACGTGGTGGAAGGTCGGCATCCCGCTGCTGACGATCTTCGCGCTGGCCGTGGTCCAGTTCCACGGCAGCAACTTCACCGCCGCGGACGGTTTCAACCCGTACGGCGCCAAGGGCATCCTGTCCGCGGTGTCGACCAGCGGCATCATCTTCGCGCTGCTCGGCTTCGAACAGGCCGACCAGCTGGCCGGCGAGAGCAGCAACCCGCGGCGCGACATCCCCCGCGCGGTGATCGGGTCGATCGTGATCGGTGCGGTCATCTACATCCTGCTGCAGATCGTGTTCATCGCGGCACTGCCGAAGGACCAGATCCAGGGCATGTGGGCGCACGCGGCGTACACGACGATGACGGGGCCGTTCGCGCAGGTTGCGACGTTGCTGAGTATGGGGTGGTTGGCAACGATCCTGTACATCGACGCGGTGGTTTCGCCTGGTGGGACAGGGCTGATCTACATCACCGGGAGTTCGCGGGTGTCGTACGGGCTGAGCCGGAACGGGTACGTGCCGTCGGTGTTCGAGCGGACCAACAGGCGCGGCGTACCGTGGGTCGGGCTGATCACCGCGTTCATCATCGGGTGCATCTGCTTCCTGCCGTTCCCGAGCTGGCGTTCACTGGTCGGGTTGATCACGAGCGCGAGCGTGCTGATGTACGCCGGTGCGCCGTTGTCGCTCGGGGTGTTCCGGCGCCGGCTGCCGACCGCGCATCGGCCATACCGGTTGCCTGGGGCAACGTGGTTGTCGCCGTTGGCGTTCGTGGTCGCGAACCTGCTGATCCTGTGGTCCGGGTGGATGACGGACTGGAAGCTCGGCGTGGCGATCCTGCTCGGGTACGTGATCCTGATCGCCAACCGGGTCTTCAAGCTCAACCCGATCATGCCGCAGCTGGATCTCCGCGCGGCGCAGTGGTTGCCGGCGTACCTGGTCGGGATGGGGCTGATCGTGTATCTGAGCGACTTCGGCCCGTTGAAGCACCCGTGGTTCCCGCTGTGGTGGGACATGTTGGTGACGGCGGTCTTCAGTCTGGTGATCTACTTCTGGGCGCTCGCGGTCGCGTTGCCGGCCGAGCAGATCCAGCGCATGGTCGACCAGGTCGTGCTGCCCGAGGAAGCCAACCTGGGCTAGTGGGTCGCCGCCGGCTGGTCCGAGGGGTCGTGGCGTTCGCCGTCGCGGGCGGTCCAGCCGGTGGTGTCGGACTCGGCGCCGACCTCGGAGACGTGCCAGACGACACTGCGAATGCCGGGGCGGTCGACCGCGCCCTGGTCGAGCATCGCTTGGTGGTAGCTGCGCGCGCTCGTCTCGTCCTCGTACACCTGGATCATGTGCCCGTCCTGCGTCCAGGTCCCGTGGACGAAGCCGGGCAACGCGATCTTGCTTGCCGCCATCAACGGGACCTGGTCACGCAGCCCGTCGATCAGCTCCGGATCGATGTCCCACACCCCGATGACTGCCCACATGACGTCCTCCCCTGGTCGGGACCAGTCTGGGGCTAGAGGTCGACGAGGTCGAGGAGTTGGCCTAGTTCTTTCTGGTTGAGGTCGCGGAGTTCGCCGGTGTGGAGGTTGCCGCGGCGGACCGGGCCGATCGCGGTACGCGTGAGGCGCTTGACCGGGTGGCCGACCGCGTCGAACATGCGGCGGACGATGCGGTTGCGGCCCTCGTGCAGGCTCATCTCGACGAGGGTGCGGCCGGGGACGGTCGAGACGATCTTCACCGTGTCCGCGCGGGCCGGGCCGTCGTCGAGCTCGATGCCGTCGAGGAGGGTTCGCAGTACGCCGGGTTTGACGTTGCCGTCGACCTCGGCGACGTACGTCTTGGAGACTTCGTACGACGGGTGCGCGAGACGGTGGGCGAACTCGCCGTGGTTGGTGAGGAGCAGAAGCCCTTCGGTGTCGGTGTCGAGCCGACCGATGTGGAAGAGGCGCTCGGGGCGGTCCTGCACGTAGTCGGTGATGCAGGGGCGGCCTTGCGGGTCGGACATGGTGCTCACGACGCCGCGCGGCTTGTTGAAGACGAGGTAGACGTTCGCACTCACCGGCGGGATCCGCTCGCCGTCGACCCGGATGACCGCAGTCTCAGGATCCACCCGAACCCCGAACTCCGTCACCACCCTGCCGTCAACCTCAACCCGCCCCTCCTCGATCAGCAACTCAGCATTCCGCCGAGAAGCCACCCCCGCCCGAGCCAAAACCTTCTGCAACCGAACCCCACCCTCATCCCCCATCCCGCACACCCTCACCCTGCGTCAAAACACCCAAGTCGCCTTCCACATCCACGTCGTACGCCGAGCCCTCCGCAGCCGGCTCGGCATCGCCGGCAGACTCCACGCCCGCCTCCTCGACGCCCTCCGCCTCTGCGATGTCCTCCGCCTGCTCAGCGTTCTCCGTCGAGTCGACGTACTCCGCCTGCTCGAACTCCGCACCAGCCGTCGGTGCGTCATCCACCTCGGCGCCAGCCTCCTGCGCGTCGTCGCCGCTCGCGTCGTGCATGCCGACCGTGTCCTGCGCCAGCTCGGGGTACTCGGCCTGGGCGTCCGTCGCGTGCTGCGCCGGCTCGGCGTACTCCGGCTCCGCCGCGTGGTCGGCGTACTCCGGCTCCGCGTGCTCGGCGTCGTCCGCCGGTTGCGTCAGGGCGGTTTGTTCCGACTCGTCGGGCTCGGGGGTTTCTGTGGAGTCGGCGTCCTGGGGAGAGTCTTCGGCTGTTGTGGAGGTGGCTTCGTCTGGTGAGGGGGCGGGTGGGAGGGATTGGGCGGCTAGTTCGTCCTCTATGTCGTCCATGTCGGGGAGGTACGGGGCTAGCTCGGGGAGATCGTCGAGGGACTGCATGCCCATGCGTTCCAAGAAGTACGTCGTGGTGCGGTACAGCGTGGCCTGGGACTCCGTGTCGGCGCCTGCCTCCTCGACCAGCCCGCGGGCGACCAGCGTGCGCATGACGCCGTCGACGTTCACCCCGCGGATGGCGGACACGCGCGCCCGGCTGACCGGTTGCTTGTACGCGACCACAGACAAGGTCTCCAGCGCCGCCTGCGTGAGCCTCGCCTGCTGGCCGTCGAGGACGAAGCGTTCGACGTACGGCGCTGCCTCGGCGCGGGTGTAGTACCGCCAGCCCCCGCCCACCTCACGCAGGTCGAACCCGCGCCCCTGCTCGGTGTACTCCTCCGCCAGCGTCCCCAGCGCATTCGCAACATCCGTGGTGGGCCGCCCGACAGCCCGCGCCAACGTGAGCACCGGCAACGGCTCGTCTGTCACCATCAGGATCGCCTCGATCGCCCGCCGCATGGTGTCGTCATCAACAACAACCTCATCCCCCACCGGCACCTCAGTCTGCCCCGGCGGCAAATGCTCCTCATCCACCAGCACGCCGCCGGCCGACCCCTCCGCGTCAGCCGCCTCCTCCGCGGAGCTCTCCGCGTCGGCCGCATGCTCCTCGGCACCGACCTGCTCGTCCTCGGCAGCCTGCTCGTCCGCCTGCGCGGAGCCTGCTGCCTCAGCCGCGTGCTCCGTCACGCCCTCGGCACCGACCTGCTCCTCCGCAGTTACCTGCTCGTCGGAGGCATCATCCGCGTCGACCTGCTCGCCCACCGAGCCGTCTGCGTCCGTCTGCACGTCTGCCGCCTTCTGCGCGGAAGCGTCAGCAGCAACTTGCCCGTCTGCGGCGCCGTCCCCGTCGAGGTGTTCACCCGCGGCATCCTCCGCGTCGACCTGCTCGCCTGCGGTGTCCGGCTCGTCCGCGGCGTCGTCTACGACGGACGAGTGCTCCGGCGCGGTTTCTTCCTGCGCGTCGGGAACGGCCGTCACGGCCTGCTCCTCAACATGTACGGAGGACTCGGGGGTGTTGGTTTGGTCGGTCACTGGTTTGCCGTCTCGTCGGATGCGGGGGGCGGGGGGATGTCGGATTCGTCGGTCAGGCTCTCGCCGGGTTCCAGGAAGTCGGTGTCCTCGGCAACTACCGGCGCCTCACCGGATTCGTCCACCGGTTTGGATTCCTCGTCGAACTCGTCGCTGACGTCGATCTCGCCCTCGTCCGTACCGGTCCACCGGATCGTCAGCTCCCCCAACGGCGTCACCTGGTCGAACGAAACCGCAGCCTCACGGAACAACTCCAACAACGCCAAGAACCGGCACACCGTCGTCACCGTGTCCGGCGAGTCCGACACCAGCGCCCGGAACGTCGTACTCCGTTGCCGCCGCAACCGATCCACGATCACGATCGCCTGCTCCCGCACCGTCACCGCCGGCGCATGCAGGTGCGCGAGCGAAACCCCTTCAGGTACGTCGTTCTTCGGCGCCATCGCCCGCGCCGCGAGCGCCGCCAACCCGGCCGGATCAAGCCCCAGCAACACCTCAGGCAGCAACTCAGCGAACCGCGGCTCCACCCCCACAGCCCGAGGGAACCGCCGCGACTCGGCCGCCATCCGCTCCTGCACCAGCGCCGCGATCTGCTTGAACGCCCGGTACTGCAGCAGCCGCGCGAACAACAGATCCCGCGCCTCGAGCAGCGCGAGGTCCTCGTCGTCCTCGACCTCGCCCTTCGGCAGCAACCGCGCCGCCTTCAGGTCGAGCAGCGTCGCCGCGATCAGCAGGAACTCCGACGTCTGGTCCAGATCCCACTCCGACCCCAGCGCCTTGATGTGCGCGATGAAGTCGTCCGTGATCACCGACAGCGCGATCTCGGTGATGTCGAGCTTGTGCTTCGAGATCAGCTGCAGCAGCAGGTCGAACGGGCCCTCGAAGTTCACCAGGTGAACACTGAACCCCTTGCCCTCAGCAACGGCCGACGTGTCGTCGGCGCCGAGGTCCAGTGGTAACGAGTCCGAGGACACCGTCACTCCGGGCCCTTGAGCTCCGCGGCCCGGTCCGCGGCGCGGTCTTCGGACGCGCGCAGCCGCCGGACCAGCACCGAGTCCGGCCCGTGGTCGACGAAGTCGGCCAGCAGGACGTCGATCGCCTCGCGGACGATCCGGCCGCGGTCGGCCGTCAGGCCGTGCTCCGCGCGCAGCGCAAGTCTGGTCTGTTCCAAGCCGAGCAGCTCCTCCTCCGTCACGTACACGGTGATCTTCGTGTCGTGACGGATCCGACCACTCGACTTCCGGTCGTCGACGACCGTCGTACGGGACCGTACGGTGGACGGTCCGTCAGTGGTGGTGCGCTTCTCGGGTCTGGTCTGCTTCGGTGCCGCACCCCCGAAGAGTTCACTGGCACCTGGCAGGCTCACCCGGCGGGACAACGCGCCAGCACCTCCTTGGCAAGGTCGCGGTACTGCGTAGCCGCTTGGGACGAGGGGGCGTACGTCGTGATCGGTTCGCCGACGACCGTGGTCTCGGGGAACTTGACGGTACGCCGGATGACGGTGTGGAAGACGCGTTCGTCGAAGGCCTGGACCACCCGGTCGAGGACCTCCCGGGCGTGCGTCGTACGCCCGTCGAACATGGTGCCGAGGATCCCGACGATCTCGAGCTTCGGGTTCAGCCGGTCCTGCACCTTGGCGATCGTGTCGGTCAGCATGGCCAGGCCGCGGAGCGCGAAGAACTCACACTCCAGCGGTACGACGATGCCGTTCGACGCGGTCAGCGCGTTCACCGTGAGCAGACCGAGCGACGGGGCGCAGTCGATCAGGATCACGTCGTAGTTCGGGATGATCGGGTCCAGCACCCGCTGCAGCGTGTACTCGCGGGCGACCTCCTGGACCAGCTGCACCTCGGCCGCGGACAGGTCGATGTTGGCCGGCAGCAGGTCGAGGTTCTCCACCCGGGTCGGCTGGATCACCTCGTCCGGCGTGATGTCGCGCTGCATCAGCAGGTTGTAGACCGACAGCTCGAGGTCGTGCGGCTGTACGCCGAGGCCGATCGAGGCGGACCCCTGCGGGTCGAAGTCGATCAGCAGCACCTTGCGACCGGTCTCGGCGATCGCCGCGCCGAGGTTGATCGTGGTCGTCGTCTTACCGACGCCGCCCTTCTGGTTGCACATCGCGATCACCTGCGCCGGGCCGGTCTTGGCGGGTGGCTGCGGCACCGGCAGGTCCGGCAGCGGCCGGCCGGTCGGCCCGATCTTGTGACGCGGGCCGTTCGGGTCGTTCACGGGTGCAAGGTCCTCCGCGGTGAGCTTGGCCGTCGGCTTCGGCATCTCCGCATAGTTGTCGGGCAGCGCCCGGGGCGTCGTCACCGGGCGGGGTGGCGTGCTGAACGGCTGGGCCGGCTCCGGGGTCGGGTGGTGCCCCGGGATGCGGCCCGAAAGGTGGTCGGTCACGTGCTCGGTGCCCGGGAATGTCGACTCGTTCATGACTCGTCAAACCTTTCAACCGATACGGGCGATCCCAGCGACTGTAAGCGTGCATTCAAGCACTCTCAACCAGCCACTCCGCACCGGGGTGGGGCTGTTTGTCGACAAAGCTCCGAACCTGGCCGATCACCCACTCCGAGTTACCGGCCGTGAGCAGATGATCGCACACCGTCCCGGAAACCCGAGCACCGGGGTCTACCCTTGCACGAGCCGGTTGTAGCTGTAGAACCACGTCGGTACGGCGGCCGCGACGACAGCCAGCCCGTACGCCGGCAGCGAGTGCCCCAGCGCGGCGACCAGGACCGACACGAGCAGACACGGGATCTGCCAGCCGAGGAACCAGCGCAGCCGCACTCTCCCGATGACACCGGCCACACCGCTGATCACGAAGTACAGCGCGAGCCCCCCGAACAGGTACCAGCGCTCCTTCGTCTCCAGATGCTCCCCGGCCTCCGGGATCAGTCCGCCCAGTCCGGCCGCCATGGCGACGATTGCCCCGGTGACGACGAGGTGGGCGAGCAATGCGGCCCACGGCTCGAGCGGAGTGGTACTGCGGGGTGCCGGCGTGAACCCGTACAGCGTCGTGAGCTGCCACAGCTCGATCAGCAGCCAGAACGCCGCCAGCGAGGCCAGACCGACCCGCCAGTCCCAGTCGATCTCGGTGTTCGCGGCGACCACCTGCGCCAACGCCTCGCCGAGCACGATGATCACGAACAGCCCGAGCCGCTCGTCCAGGTGCCCCCGCTCGACCTGCGCGGTCGTGATCAACGGCGGTTTCGCCGGTGCCTCCTCGTGACGCCCGCGCCACAGGCGGCGCAACAGCCGGTCCCGGAACTGCTCCTGTTCCTGCTGGCGGCGGATGCTGGTCGCCCGCTGCTCCATCGCCTTCGGGTTGCGAGCACCCATCACGGAGAACATCAGGTCGGCGGCGATCCCGCCGGCCCACAGCCAGTACGCCGTCTCCGCCGGGACGAACAGCGCGACGACCCAGGGCGCAGCCATGACACCCTGCGTAGCCGGCCAGAAGCCGATCACCTTCCCGTCCCGGCTGGCCGAGCCCGCAGCGATACCCCGACAGACCAGGAACGCGACAGTGAACGCGATGGTCCGGCTGCCACCGTGTGGCTCGTCGCCGTGGTCCGGCAGCAGTCCCGGCCAGACGCCGGGTACGGAGGCTGCCATCACCCCGATGCCGAGCATCGTCCGCAGTACCGCTCGCCGCCTCGTGTGCTCCCCCGCGACGTTGGCGTAGACGCTGGTCGCCGTCCACACGCTCCAGATCGCGTAGAACATCGCCGCGCAGATGGCGACCTGCCCGATCGTCGCGGCACCGTGCAGCCGATGCGAGATCTGCGCGGCCGCGGCAACCACCGTCAGATCGAAGAACAACTCCAGCCAGCTCGCGTGCCGCTCTTCGGCCGCCCCCGTCTGTTCACTCACGCGGTGAACCTTAAGAGGACAGCGCTCTGGGGTGCGAGGTCGCGTAGACCTCACGCAGCTTGTCGACGGTGACCAGGGTGTACACCTGCGTCGTCGTGACGGACGCGTGTCCCAGGAGCTCCTGGACGACGCGTACGTCGGCCCCGCCGTCCAGCAGGTGGGTTGCGTACGAGTGACGCAGCGTGTGCGGGGAGATCTCCTTCGAGATCCCGGCCCGCTGCGCAGCGCGACGCAGTACCGTCCAAGCGCTCTGGCGGGACAGGCGGCCGCCGCGGGCGTTCAGGAAGAGCGCATGGGTGCCACGACCGCGCGACACCAGGTCGGGGCGGCCACGGACCTGGTACGCCGACAGGGCGTCGCGGGCGTACGAGCCGACGGGTACTACCCGCTCTTTGCTGCCCTTGCCTCGCAGCAGGACCGCACCGGCGTCCAGGTCGATGTCGTCGACGTCCAGGCCGACTGCCTCGGAGATGCGGGCTCCGGTGCCGTACAGGAACTCCAGAAGAGCAGCGTCCCGAGTGGCCAGAACAGCCGGCTCGGCCTCGGCGCCAGCGGCCGCTGTGAGGATCCGGGTCACCTCGTCGACAGACAGTGCCTTCGGCAGCCGCTGCGGCGGTACAGGCGGCTTCACGGCCGCCGCAGGGTCCACCGCGGCCAGCCCCTCGCGTACACAGAACTTGTGGAACCCGCGGACCGCGACAACTGTCCGCCCGGCGCTCGAGGCGGTCAGCGGCGGATGGTCCGCGTCGCCTTCGCGCAGCCGCATCAGGAAGTCGCTGACGACGGCCTCGGTGATCCGGCCGAGGTCGTCGACCCCGGCGGAGGCGAGGTAGCCGTCGTACCGGCGCAGGTCACGCCGGTACGACGCCAGAGTGTTGGCGGCCAGGCCGCGCTCCACCGTGAGGTGGTCCAGGTAGGTGCCAACTGCCCTGCTGATGCTCAGACCAGCACCTCGTCGAGCTTCAACTGGGACAGGTCGTGGGCCTCGGCCACCGGGCCGTAGGTGACGTGACCGTCGAACGTGTTCAGGCCGAGTGCGAGGCTGTGGTCCGACTTCAGCGCCTCCCGCCAGCCCAGGTTCGCCAGGTCGATCGCGTACGGCAGCGTCACGTTGGTGAGCGCGTACGTCGACGTGTTCGGCACCGCACCGGGCATGTTGGCAACGCAGTAGAACAGAGAGTTGTGGACCCGGTACACCGGGTCGGCGTGCGTGGTCGGACGTGAGTCCTCGAAGCAGCCGCCCTGGTCGATCGCGATGTCGACGAGCACACTGCCGGGCTTCATCCGGCTGACCATGTCGTTGGTGACCAGCTTCGGCGCCTTCGCACCGACCACCAGCACCGCACCGATGACCAGGTCGGCCTCGAGGACGGCGCGCTCGATCTCGTACGCGTTCGAGGCGATCGTCAACAGGTGGCCCTGGTAGATCTGGTCGGCCTGCCGCAGCCGGGCGATGTTGCGGTCGAACAGCTGCACCTGCGCCTGCATGCCGAGCGCGATCGCGGCCGCGTTCATCCCGGAGACACCCGCTCCGAGGACGACCACACGGGCCGGGTGTACGCCGGACACGCCGCCGAGCAGCACGCCGCGGCCGCCGCCCTGCGCCATCAGGTGGTACGCACCGGACTGCGGGGCCAGCCGGCCGGCGACCTCGCTCATCGGCGCCAGCAGCGGCAGGGTGCCGTCCGGAAGCTGCACGGTCTCGTAGGCGATGCCGGTGATGCCGGACTTGAGCAGCGCGTCGGTCGTCTCCTGGCTGGCAGCAAGGTGCAGGTACGTGAACAGCACCTGGTCCTTGCGCATCCGGTGGTACTCCTCCGCCACCGGCTCCTTCACCTTGAGCACCAGCTCCGCGTCGGCCCAGACGTCGTCGGCCGCCGGCACGATCCGCGCCCCGGCCGCGACGAACTCCTCGTCCGGGATCAGCGAACCGTCACCCGCCCCCTGCTCGATCAGCACCTCGTGCCCGCTGCGCACGAACTCGTGCACACCGGACGGGGTGATCGCCACCCGGTACTCGTGGTTCTTGACTTCCTTCGGTACTCCGACCTTCACAACTTGCCCTTCTTTCACGTTCCAGGTGTGCGGCTCACGTCGTTGTGTCCGCGGGCCCGGCGGTTGAGGGGTGTGCCGCTAGGTCGCTGCCGAGTGTAAGCCTCTCCGGTTCATACCACCCGACGGGATGGTCTGATCTTGACAGTACCTTTCCCAGAAGATGACCCCACGGAGAAGAAGTGATCCGGCTACGGTCGGTCACCGCTGATTCGGCAACGATCATTGACGGCCATTCGTTGGGGTCAGGGATGCTTGGAACGGAGCCCGTCCGCCCCGGGTTGTGCGCTGAGTTGGTCGACGAGAGGAGTACGGCGTGGCAGTCGAACTGGGACGGTACGGGGTCTGGCACGGGCCCCAGCACTTCGGCCCGGAACTGGCGGCGGGACTGGAGCAAGTGGGGTACGGCACGCTGTGGCTGGGCGCGTCGCCCGACACCGGCCTGCGCGACGCCGAGGTGTTGCTCGCCGCAACGACTTCGGTTGCTGTCGGCACCAGCATTGTGAACATGTGGAAGTCGCCGGCCGCCGACGTCGCCGCGTCGTACCACCGGCTGGAGGACGAGCACCCGGGCCGGTTCCTGCTCGGCGTCGGGATCGGTCACCGTGAGCGGAACGACGACTACCGGTCGCCGTACGAGACGATCGTCAGCTACCTGGACGAGCTGGACGACGCGAAGGTGCCGGCCGACCGGCGGGCGCTGGCCGCGCTCGGGCCGAAGGTGCTGCAACTCGCCGGCGCCCGGACCGCCGGAGCACTGCCGTACCTGACGACCCCGGAGCACACCCGGGAGGCGCGCCGGATCCTCGGCGGCGGCGTACTGCTGGCGCCGGAGCAGATGATCGTGCTCGAGACCGATCCGGAGGTCGCCCGGGCGACGGCGCGGGACCGGCTGGCGTCGTACCTGCAGCTGTCGAACTACACCTCGAACTTCAAGCGGTTCGGGTTCACCGACGACGACATCGCCGACGGCGGCAGCGACCGGCTCGTCGACGCGATGGTCCTGCACGGCTCGGCGGTCGAGGTCGCCGAAGGCCTGAAGGCGCATCTGGACGCAGGTGCCGACCACGTCGCGATCCAGCAACTGGGACGCGAAGGGATCGACCTGCTCCCCGGCTACGAGGCGCTGGCAACGGTCCTCGAGTAGATTGATGCCCCTGGCAACGGTTGCCAGGGGCACTCACTACTGCATCGTGAAGTCGGCGAAGTCGAAGCCGGGTGAGACGATGCACGACACCAGCACGGCCTCGTCACCCGCGGGCCGGGCTGCCTGCCATGCGCCGGGCGGGATCACCACCTGCGGCTGCTGCCCCGCCTGCACATCCGGTCCGAGTACGACGGACTCGTCGTCGTACTCCAACGTCAGCGGCCCGCCGGAGTGCCACAACCAGATCTCTGCCGACCGCACCCGATGCAGCCGCGACTCCTCCCCCGGCGCCAGCAGGAAGTAGATAGCGGTCGCACTCGCCCGCACCCCGTCGTACCCCTCCGGCTCGAACTCGACTCCCGACCGCCACGTCTCCCGATACCAGCCGCCCTCGGGATGCGCTTCGAGGTCCAGCAACGTCGCCAACTCCGGCTTCTCCATGAACCGATTCTCCGGCAGAGTGCGGTGCATGCTGCCTTCCGAGTACCACCGCAGACTTCCGTACGGCGAGCGCATGTCGGCCGAGCCCTTGCTCGGTCACCCGTTCTTCCCGTTCGAGGGTGACGTGCAGGTAGTACCGCTAGCCGAGCCCGAGTTGCCGGAGCCGCCGCGGGGTGGAGAGACCGGCGGGAAGCCGTGCGCGAAGTGTGCGGATCCGGACGGATACGTGATCTGGCGGGACGAGCAGTGGTCGTTGAAGACGTTCGGGCCGACCGGACTGCCGTTCGTGGCGCTGCTCGAGCCGCAGGAGCATTACCGGCTCGACAACCTGCCACCCGAGCTGACGGCGACGCTCGGGCCGATGATCCAGCGGGTGGCGAAGGCGATCCAGGGGATCGACAGCGTCGCGCGGACGCACTTCAACCGGTGGGGTGACGGCAGCGAGCATTTCCACGTGTGGTTCATGGCGCGACCGCTCGGCATGATGCAGCTCCGCGGCGCGATGATCGCGGCCTGGGACGACATGCTGCCGAAGATCCCCGACGACGAGTTCGCGGCCAACTCGCGGCAGGTCGCCGCCGCCCTCGCGGAGGACGGCGGCGAGGCCGTTACCTCACCAGACGCCGAGTGAGCGCGCGATGAGGATGTCGGTCTTGCGGACCGGCGCACCGTCGACCGGAGCCGGGTCGTCGGCCGTCGGTACCACTCCGCCGGCAGCCACGCGGTCGAGCACGCTGAGCCCGACCCGGTCGACCGAGCCGAAGATCGTGTAGTCCGGACGCAGCCGCGAGTCGGCGAACACGAGGAAGAACTGCGACCCGTTGGTGTCCGGTCCGGCGTTCGCCATCGCGAGCGTGCCCCGCGCGTACACCTTGCTGACACCTGTCGGATCGGTCGGCCAGTTCGGCAGACCGGTCGGCAACTCGTCCTTGTACGAGTAGCCCGGCCCGCCTTCGCCCGTACCGCTCGGGTCGCCGCACTGCAGCACCTTCAGGGTCGGGTAGAGCGTGAGCCGGTGGCAGGTGGTGAAATCGTAGAACCGGCTCTTCGCCAGGTGCAGGAAGCTCTGCACCGTGCACGGCGCCTTGGCCCGGTCCAGCGACAGCAGCATCGGGCCCTGGTTGGTCGCGACGAGGACCTTGACGATCCCCTTGTCCGGCGTGTGCTTCGGATCCGGCGGCAACGACACCGGCCGCGCCGGCGGATCGTCCGGGGTCGACGTGTAACCGCACGGACCCTTGGTGCTCACCGGCGCAACGGCCGCGTCGGCCGGTGCAGTGGCGACCAGTACACCGGCCACCATCACCGCAGCGCCCGCAAGCGCACTTGTCAGTCTCATCAGCAGTCCCCTCCGATTCAGCCCGCTGCTACGGTGAAAAGCCGTAGGTCGCGGTTCTTGGGCAGCGTGATACTCACCGGGGCCTGGGTCAAGGTCACAGGCGCCGTGGCGAAGATGTGCGTCGTGACGTTGTCCTTCCCGCCACCGGACTCGTTGCGGTACGGCGTGGTCGCGACAATGACGTTGCCGTAGTGCAGGGTGTCGCCGCCACCGCCCAGCGTCCAGTCACTGAAGGACAGGTCGATCGGCGACGTACTGCCGTCGGCGTAGTTCAGCGTCGCCGTCGTCTGCTGGTTGCCGTTGACCGCACTGCCGATGAACGACAGCATCGTCGTACCGGCGGGCAGGTTCAGGTTGAGCAGCTGGCCGTCGGCGGGCACGTTGTCGGGGTCACCAGCCGGCACGTCGGGCCACGTGAACGTGAGGCCCTGCACCGTCCCGCTGCCCCCAGCAGTCAACCCCGCCGCGGCCAGCGCCTGGCGGGAGTAGCTGACGCCGCCGCCGTCGTAGTCCGCCTCGGTGTGGTCGCCGTTGTCGTCGGAGATGCCGGCGCCTTCCCGCAGCACGAAGAACGAGTTCGGCTGACCGACGACCACCGTGAAACCGACCTGTGGCAAGGCCGTGCCGTCAGCGGCCTTCATCGACACCGTGACCGGGTAGCGGCCGTCCGGCGTGCCAGCTGCAGCGGCGATCGTCACCGGCGCACTGCCGACCTTGTCCACATGAAGCGTGCCAGTAGTAGGTGTCGCGGTGAGACCTGCAGGAGCGTTGATCGTGTAGGTGACGTCCTGCGCGGTCCCACTCAGTCGGTGGGCCTGCACAGCGATCGGTACACTGGTGGTGCCCGGCGCGACGACGACGCGGCTGGTGTCGGTCGACGTCTGGAACGGGATCTCACCGGTCCGCCACGACGGCGGTGCGTCCTTGGCTGCAGACCCCCACGAGGTGTTGGCCGTCGTACCCAGCTTGAAGTCCAACGTCCCGCCGTGCCGCACGAACGACTCCGGCAGCCACGCCTTGGTCGACGACTTCCCGTTGACCTTCAACGACTGCACGTACTGCGCATCCGCACCCGGAGCGTTGATCCGGATCGTCCGGCTGCCCCGGTGGATCACTGCCTTCGAGAACAGCGGTGCGGCAACCTGCAGCTCCGCCCGGCTCGGCACGTCCGGGTACAGCCCCAGCGCAGTCCATACGTACCAGGACGACATCGCAGCGAGGTCGTCGTTGCCAGGGATCCCGCCGGTGCTCGTGTTCCACAGCTGGTTCATTGCCTGCCGCAACGTCTCCTGCGTCTGGTACGGCCGACCGGTGTAGTTGTAGATCCACGGCGTGTTGATCGACGGCTCGTTGTCCATCTCGGCGTGCAGCTCGCCCGCACCGGTCAGCGCCCACGTCCCGTCCGGGTTCTTGAAGAACGCGTCCAGCCGCTGGTTCGTCGCGTCCACACCGCCGATCGCGTCGACCAGTCCGGCCCGGTTGTGCGGAACCATCCACGTGTACTGCGCACTGCTCCCCTCGGCGAACCCGTCGTACGTCGACGGCGTGAACGCGGGCCAGGCGCCGTTGTCGTCCCGGTTCTGCACGTAGCCGCCGTTGTCCGGGTTGAACACGTTCTGCCAGTACTGCGACCGCGTCAGGAACTTCTGGTACGTCGCCTTGTCGCCGGTCCGCTGCGCCAGCTGGGACAAGGCGAAATCGTCCGTCACGTCCTCGAGCGTCTCGACCGCACCGCCCCACGCGTTGGACTTGGTCGGGACGTAGTGCAGCGCCAGGTACTTGTCGAGGGAGGGCCGCTGTCCGATCGTCATGACCGGCTTACCGGCCGAGCTCAGGTCCTTCGCCGTCGGCACGGTCGCCGCCTTCACCAGCGAGCGCAGTGCTCCGCGGGCGTCGAAGTTCGTCCCACCGAACGCATAGATGCCGGCCACGGCAGGTGCCGACGGGTCACCGGTCATCACCGACGTACTCCCGGAGGCGTGCGTCCATCGGTCCCAGATGCCGTCGTTCTGCGTGGCTTGGTTGAGCAACGACTGCGCGATATCCCCAGCCCGATCAGGATCGAGCAACGTAACTAGTTGCAGCTGCGACCTGTAGACATCCCACCCGGAGAACGTCGCGTACTGCGCCGCCTGCCCGCGCGACATGTAATGCGGCTTCTGGTCGAATCCCCAGTACTGGTGATTGACGTCGCTGAACACGTTCGGGTGCAGCGACGCGTGGTACAGCGCGCTGTAGAAGGTCGTGCGCTGGTCCGCCGTACCGCCGGTGATCTCGATCCGGTCGAGCTGCTTTCGCCAGGCCTGCTTGGCTTTCGCGGCCGTCATCGCGACCGACGTACCGCGCGGGTTCTCGGCCCGCAGATTCGCCAGCGCGTTGGCGGCGCTCACGTAGGAGATGCCGATCCGCATCGTCACCGTGTCGCTGTCGAAGCCGACGTACCCGCCGGACCCCTTGTTCGGCGGCATCCAGCCGTCGGTGCCGTACGTCGTACCCCCGCTTGCCTGAGTGCTTCCCGGCGTGACCGTGGTGTCGGTCCACGTGCCCTGGTTCTTGAAGGGCTGGTCGAACTCGGCGACGAAATGCAGCGTGTAGTAACTGCGCTGCCCGACGCTCGCGAGGTACCCGCAGAAGTTGCCGCTCGTCACCGATCCGCTGACCGTGCGATGCGCCGCGTCGATGCTGACGGCAGCGTCGCTCGATCCGACCTCGGAGTTCGACGTCCGGAACATCAGCGTCCTGGCCTTGTCGGCCGGGAACGTGAACGCCGCCGACCCGGTCCGCGTCGTCGCAGCCAACTCGGCCGTCACACCGGAGTCGAGCCCGACCTTGTAGTACCCCGGCTTCGCGACCTCCTGCGCGTGGCTGAAGGTCGACGCATAGATCTCGTCCTTGGCGTCACTCTGCGGCGAGGTCGTCACCTCACCGGCCAGCGGGAAGATCGGGATGTCTCCCGAACCACCTGCACACCCGGTCCCGCTCATGTGCGTGAGGCTGAAGCCGCGGATCTTGTTCGCGCCGTACAGATACCCACCGGGCGCAGCGGTCCGATAAGCATTCCCCCGACTCGTCTCCGGACTGAACGAGAACATCCCGAACGGCAACACCGCCCCGGGAAACACGTTCCCCGCATTGGACGTCCCGATCAACGGATCCACCTGCTCGGTCGGATCAACCGAACTCGTGGTGATCCGGCTGCTCCCGGCAGCCGCAGACGTACGAAGACCGACAGCCAACGGATCCGGCGGCGTCGCAGTCGTCGGATGCCCGCCTGAGGCAACCGGCGACGGTGAAGGAACGGCGTGAGCCGTAGGAGCGACGGCGACGATCAGGGCGCCGGCGAGCAGCAGGCACGCGCGACGGGACAGCAGGGGACGACGGACAGGACGACGCATGGGCGGAACCAACCTTGGGGCGGAGTGAGGTGGCGTGTGACATCGTTGTCAGCAACAGATACCCTCACCCACCGCAGTGGGTCAAGACCTCCGCGTAGTTCCGGTACTTCAGCGGTCCTTCGCCGGCCAGGGTGAGTCGGCGGGGCGGAGGGTGTCGAAGCCGGGGCCGTTGAGTGCGGTCCAGGTGGCCAGCGAGCCCATGACGAGGATCGGGTTCTGGAGCTGGCCGGCCAGGACCGCACCCACCACGTCGATGAGCGGTGCCCAGACGGTCTCCATGTCGGCCTCTTCGTGGAGGCGTTCGAAGGACTCGTTGGCGGGCGACAGGTCGCGGGCCAGGAAGATCCGGACGGCCTCGTTGGTGAGGCCGGGCGAGGTGAAGGCGTCGACCAGGATCCGCCAGTCGGCGGCCTTGGTCGCGGTCTCCTCCCACAGCTCGCGCTCGGCGCCCAGGCGGTACTGCTCCCCCTGGACATCGAGCAGCCCGGCCGGCGGTTCGAGCAGCTTGTAGCCGACCGGGTGCCGGTACTGGCGCACCAGCAGCATCCGGTTGTTGTCGTCAAGCGCGACCACGCCGACGGCGCCGGGATGTACGACGACGTCGCGCACGAACGCCTCACCGACCGGCGGGTCGATGGTGTCCCGGCGTACCGAGATCACCCGGCCGGTCTCGTGCACAACCTCGGACGAGGAGACCGGCCAGTGCTCCGGCTGGTCGGCGAGCCCGGCGCCGAACCGCAGCTCGGGGTGGTCCGTCATCGGGTCTTGACCGGCGTCTTCTTGGCCGCGGCCGGCTTCGGCTCCTCGACCGGGAGCCGGGACTCGCGCTGCCGGTCCAGGGCAGCTGCGACCAGACCGGAGAACAGCGGGTGCGGCTTGGTCGGCCGCGACCGCAGCTCCGGGTGCGCCTGGGTGGCCACGAAGTACGGGTGCACGGACCGGTCCAGCTCGATGAACTCGACCAGCTCGTGGTCCGGCGACAGGCCGCTGAACACCAGGCCGGCCGTCTCCAGCTTGTCCCGGTAGGCGTTGTTCACCTCGTAGCGGTGCCGGTGCCGCTCCTGGATCGACGGAGCGCCGTACAGACCGCGGACGATCGAACCGTCGGCGAGGTTCGCCGGGTACAGGCCGAGCCGCATCGTGCCGCCGAGGTCGCCGGAGCCGGAGACGATGTGCTTCTGCTCCTCCATCGTCGCGATCACCGGCTGCTCGGCGTCCGGGTCGAACTCGCTGGAGTTCGCGTCCACCAGGCCGGCCAGGTCGCGGGCCACCTCGATCACCATGCACTGCAGGCCGAGGCACAGCCCGAGGATCGGGATCCCCTGCTCGCGGGCGAACCGGATCGCGCCGATCTTGCCCTCGATACCGCGCACCCCGAAACCGCCGGGGATGCAGATCGCGTCGACGTCACCGAGCAGCCGGGCCGCAACCTCGGGCGTGGCGCACTCGTCGGAAGCGATCCAGCGCAGGTTCACCCGGGCGTCGTTGTCGAACCCGCCCGCGCGCAGCGCCTCCGCGACCGACAGGTACGCATCCGGCAGGTCGATGTACTTGCCGACCAGCGCGACGGTGACCTCGTCCTTCGGGTGGTGCACGACCCGCAGCAGCTCGTCCCAACGGGTCCAGTCGACGTCGCGGAACGGCAGGTTCAAGCGGCGTACGACGTACGCGTCGAGGCCCTCGGCGTGCAGCACCTTGGGGATGTCGTAGATCGACGGCGCGTCCGGGGCGGCCACCACGGCCTCCTGGTCGACGTCGCACATCAGCGAGATCTTCCGCTTCACGCTGTCCGGGATCGGCCGGTCGGCCCGGCAGACGACCGCGTCCGGCGCGATGCCGATCGAGCGCAGCGCGGCGACCGAGTGCTGGGTCGGCTTGGTCTTCAGCTCGCCGCTCGGCGCCATGTACGGGACCAGCGAGATGTGCAGGAAGAACACGTTGTCGCGGCCGACGTCGTGCCGGACCTGCCGCGCGGCCTCGAGGAACGGCAGTGACTCGATGTCACCGACGGTGCCACCGATCTCGTGCAGTACGACGTCGACGTCGGCGCCCGCCATCGCGAGCATCCGTTCCTTGATCTCGTTGGTGATGTGCGGGATGACCTGCACGGTGTCACCGAGGTACTCGCCGCGGCGCTCCTTGGCGATGACGCTGGAGTAGACCTGTCCGGTGGTCACGTTGGCGACCTGGGAGAGGTCCCGGTCGAGGAAACGCTCGTAGTGCCCGATGTCCAGGTCGGTCTCGGCTCCGTCGTTGGTGACGAACACCTCGCCGTGCTGGAACGGGTTCATCGTGCCGGGATCCACGTTCAGATACGGATCCAGCTTCTGCATCGTGACGCGGATGCCCCGAGCCGTCAGCAGACTGCCGAGGCTGGACGCTGTCAGTCCCTTACCGAGACTGGATGCCACGCCACCGGTGACGAATACGTGCTTGGTCTGCTGGGAAGTCGAAGCCCTGTCCACGGGTCTCCAGTCTACCTCTTGTCAACCACCGGTCGCGACGAGACCCGCGTAGATGTCGAGCAGATTCTTTGCCACCGCGTCCTCGTCCATCCATCGAGCGGACAACTCCCGGCCGCGTGTCCGCATAGCGTTCGCCGTCTCCGGCTCGGCCAGAACCGCCCGGACACCGTCGGCCAGCCCGTCCGCGTCGCCCGGAAACGCCAGTACTGCGCTGTCCCCGACCAGCTCGGGTACGCCGCCGACCGCCGTCGCCACGACCGGTACGCCGACCTGCATGGCCTCCTGGATGACCAGCGCGCGGGCCTCCCAGTGGGAGGTGAGCAAGAACACGTCGGCCGCACCGAGCAGGTCGGCCACGTCGTTGCGGTGTCCCAGCAACTGGACCGGCAGGTTCTCGGCGTCGATCCGGGCCTGCAGGTTGTCCCGTAACGGTCCGTCACCGACCACGACGAAGACCGCGTGCGGTGTGGACTCGTGGACGCGCGCGGCGACCGACAGCAGCGTCGGGTAGTCCTTCTGCGGCGCCAGCCGGCCGACCGTGAGCACCATGGGCCGGTTGCCGACACCAAGCGCGTGCCGGACGTCCGCGCGCGGCGTACGGACCCGAGGCATCGCCGGAGCGGCCACCGGAGCCAGCTGGGCGTTGCGAGCGCCCAGGCTCTTCGCCAGCTCGACCAGGTCGCTCGAGGCGCCCAGAGTCAGATCAGCGCCTCGGGCAACCAACCGCTGCCCCATCCGCATCATCAGGCCACGTGGTCCGGGTGCGATCACTGCGTTGTGCCAGGTGACGACCAGCGGACGCAGCCGCGACCTGTCCCGCAGGGCAGTCATAGCAGCGCGGTAGCCGTGCGCATGGATCACGTCGCAGCCGCGCAGCCCGGCCGCCTGCGTGACAACCGTCGCCGGACCGAACTCGAAATGCTCGGCTGTGCCGGGCGGTGCACACACGACGACCTCGTGCCCGGCACTCACGAACCGCGGCACCAGCGAGGCCACATGCTGCCCGATGCCGCCCCGCGACTCCGCGAGCAGCAACCCGATCCTCATCGCTTCTCCCGTCGAACGAGTGCGCGAGCGTCCGCGCGATCCAAGACAAGCACGACACCGGCGTACACCAGGACGACGGCCAGGCCGGAGAGGATCGCGAACACGACCGCCTTCGCCGGTCCCGCGTCGCCGGCCGGTACCGAGACCAGCCAGCCTGCCGCTCCTGCCAGAGCGGCACCGACCAACGTTGCAAGGGTCGCACGCGCAAATCCGGTCAGCACAGTCGGGCCTGCCTCCCGTCGTAGCACTCCGAGCAGCACCACCGCGCCGATCACCATGCCGATCGACATCGCTGCCGCCAGTGCCGGCACCGCTGCCCATCGGGCGGTCAGCACCACACCGGCCAGCGCCACCAGTACCCAGGCCGCAGACGTCACAACAGCCACCTCACGACCGCAGTGCCGCGCGTACAGCACCCGGCCGACATGCATCAGTACCGCGAAGCCGATCGCCGCCGGGGCGAAGAACAGCAGCCCATCGACGAGCGCGGTTGCCCTCGACTCGACGACGGCGCCGTCGTCGTACGCGAAGATCCTCGCGACCGGTACCGCGGTGCCGACCAGCAGCGCGGCCCCCGCGCCGCCCGCCAACATCACCGCGCGGGTGGAGGTCGCCGCGTAGTACTCGAACCGCTCCCCCGCGTCGAACGCGGCCGCCAGTCGCGGGAACACGGCCGTCGTGATCGGGACCGCCAGAACGGCGTACGGCAACAGGTAAACGGCGTTGGCCCACGTGTAGACCGCGATGCTGCCCGGCACCCCGCGATGGTTTGCCAAGTACGTCGTCACGACGAAAGTCAGCTGCTGCGCGATCAGTACGGCGAGACCCGCCAGCGCGAGCCTGCGCAGGACCGGGCCGACGCCGGGGTCGAGGCGCAGCGTCGGCCTGATCGGCAGGCGGAGGGAAAGCATCGGGATCAGCACCGTGAGGGCGAGCGCCGCGACGCCGGCCGTCGTACCCCAGGCGAGCAGGTCGGTCGCTCCGCGCGCGGCCGCATCGGCGTTCGGGGCAGCGGCTGCGAAGACGATGTACGTCGCGACGACCACCAGGCTCGAGATCAGTGGCGCCATGGCACCGGCCGCGAAACGCTTGTGGGACTGGAGAACCGCGGTCGCGATCACCGCCACGGCGTACCCGAAGACCTGCGGTACGAAGATCGCCAGCATCCGGGTCGCGGTCGCCGTCGTGCTACCGCAGTCGGCGCCGGGGTCGAGCATCGCGTCGGTGTACCGGCCGGCCAGAACCCAAGCCAGCAAGGCGACCGGGGTCAGCAGCACCAACGACCAGGACAGCAACGCCCCGATGATCCGCCCCTGAGCCGCCCGGTCCCCGCGCGCCACCGGCCCGGCGAGCACCGGGATGACGGCGCCCGCCAACGCTCCGCCGGCGACGACCTCGAACAGGATGTTGGGGAGCTGATTCGCCGTCGTGTAGGCCTCGGCCAGACACCCGGCCCCTACGGTCTTCGAGAAAACCAACCACCGGGCGAACCCGACCACCCGCGCCAGAACGGTGATCGCCGCGACAACCAGCGCGGCGCGGGCCAGCCGACTCACCTGGGTCGTCGGCCCCACTGGTCGATCTTGTCGAGGACAGGGGTGTCGGCGATGACCTTGGTGAAGCTGACCTTCTCGCTCGCCAGGTTCAGCCCGACGACCGCCGCCAGGACGAGGGTCTTCAACGGGCGCGGGAGCGACGCGGCCAGCGCCGTACCGGTGATCGCGCCGAGGCCGTTCGCGCCGCAGTCGCCGAGCATCGAGCGTTCGCCGAGGTCGGAGGGCGCGGAGGCAGCGGCGGCGCCGGCGACAGCACCGGCCGGACCGCTGACGACAGCGAGCGGAGCGTTCAGCGCCGTGACCGCCTTGAGCGCGCGGCCCGGGCGGAGGTCGAGGAGGTTGGTGAGGTTCGCCGTACCGGCGATCAAGGCGCCGTCGGCAACGACTCCGGCGAAGGCCTTGAAGCCACGGGACTTGCGCGGCAACAGCGCCGCAGCCGCGAGACCGGCGGCGCCGACGCCGAGGATCTTCACCGCGCCGCTCGTCACCTCGCCGCGCTTCAACGCGCTCAGGTGGCCGCGGAAACCCTTGGCCTGCGTCGTCCCGCGCAGATCGTCGTATGCACCGACCGCACCGGACACGGCGCCGGCGACCAGCGCGGCCGCCTTCACCTTGCCGCTGCCCCGCGACGCGGCGACGCCGGCGAGCGCGCCGAGCACCGCGACCGGACCCTCGAGCAGCGTGACCGACTCACCGCGATGGTTGGTGCGCTCGAACGGCTCCCGGTTCTCCTTCGGCAGCTTCTCCGCTGCGCGCTCGAGCCCGGCAGTAGCGGCCGCCGCAACGGCAGCGCTCAGAATTCCCACGTCAATTGTCCTTTATCTGTACGGCCGACGGCGCGACGCCGTTCTTCGCGTTGATCGCGCCGTACTGCCCCGCCTTGCCGCCGGCCTGCTCGACCAGCGCGAAGACGATCGTCATCTGGCCGGCGGGGAGGTCGGCCACGTCCACCGAGGAAACGATCTTGGTGGCCTCGGAGTCACTCCGCAAGGCCTTGAGCAGTCCGCCGTCGGCCGCGGTGGCCGGCGTACCCCCGACCACGACGCCGCCGCTGCCGATGTCCAGGCCCTTGATGAAGTCGACCGCGTCGTTGTACGTCGAGTTGTCCGGCGTCGGTGTCGGCGGCTTGGCCGCGATCACCACGATCAGGCTGGCCCGCTCCGTGATCTGCGACGGCTTCAGCGACAACAGCTTCGCGCCGGTCAGCCCGCTGATCACCTTGGTCGAGTCCGCGTCGGCGGTCTTGCCCTCTTCCTTCGCCGCGACCCCGCGGGCCAGCAGCAGCCCGGCCCGCTGGTACGTCGTACTGTCCTTCGGGAAGTCCATGTCCGCGGTGACGAGCTGGTTCACCAGCGACTCGACCAGCTGGCGCTGACCGGGGTCGAACAGCTTCGCGTCCAGCGCGACCTTCGTGTTCACCACGCCGCCGGCCTTCTCCAGCTCGGCCTGGACGCCGTCGCTCAGGTCGCTGTCGGCGTTCGGCATCGTGACGATCGCGATCTTCTTGTTCGCCAGCTTGCCATGAGTCAGCCCCGCGGTGACCTTGGCAACGTAGTCGTCGCGGTACTTGTCCAGGGCCTTCAGCTGGGTCAGCTCGTCCCGCGCGTCGGCGAGTTGCTGCCGGTCCTTGTCGGCCTGCGCCGCGACGACCTCGCTGGCGGTGCCCTTCAACGGTCCGGCGCCGAGCACCACACCGGCGCCCAGGGCGAAGAAGATCGCCACGATCGAGACGATGTGGTAGCGAAAGTCGATCACGTGAACAGCTCCCGGATCCAATAGACGAAGTCGCTCCAGCGCGCCCGCAGGATCGACCAGAGCACGTCGTCGGCGCCGATCGCGACCAGCGCCATGCCGAGTGCGAACAGGCCGGCCGCGGCGAGCGCGACCACCTGAAGAGTAGAGACCCGGCTTCGGTACAGCCGGCCGACGCCCTTGGCGTCCACCAACTTGGCACCGACCCGCAACCGGGTGATGAACGTGCTCGCCATCCCGGAGCGGCCCTTGTCCAGGAACTCCACCAGCGAGTTGTGGGTGCCGACCGCGACGATCAGCGAGGCGCCCTTGGAGTCGGCCAACAGCATCGCGACGTCCTCGCTGGTGCCGGTGGCCGGGAACTCGATCGACTCGACGCCGAGGCGCTCCAGCCGTTCGGAGCCGGGCGCGCGACCGTCGCGGTACGCGTGCACGACCACCTCGGCGCCGCTCTTCAGCGTCTCGTCCTTGACCGAGTCCATATCGCCGACGATCAGGTCCGGGACGTACCCGTTCTCGACCAGGGCGTCGGCGCCGCCGTCGACGCCGATCAGGACCGGCCGGTACTCACGGATGTAGGACTTCAGCGCGACCAGGTCCTCGCGGTAGTCGTACCCGCGGACCACAATCAGGACGTGCTTGCCCTCCATCGCCGTGTGGATATGCGGTACGCCGACACCGTCGAGCAGCAGGTCCTTCTCGCGCCGCAGGTACTCGAGCGTGTTCGCGGTGAATGCCTCGAGCTGGGTCGACAGCCCGGCGCGGGCGTCGTCCATCAACTCCGCGACCGACTTGCTGTCCTGGGACATGCCCTTCGCGACGGCTTCGGTCCCGCGGTACAGCGTGCCGTCGTCGAGCCGGACCTGCTCGCCCTCGTGCAGGATCGAGAACACCTCGCGGCCGACCCCGTCGACCAACGGGATACCGGCCTCGACCAGGATCTCCGGGCCCAGGTTCGGGTACCGGCCGCTGATCGAATCGGCGACGTTCACCACGGCGGCGATCTTGCAGTCGACCAGCGCCTCGGCGCTCACCCGGTCCAGATCGACATGGTCGATGACCGCGATATCGCCCGGTTTGAGTCGTTTGGTGAGATTCTTGGTACGTCGATCCAGCCGGACCACTCCGGTGACGCCGGGCAGTTCAGTGGGTCGTGCTCTCCGCAGGCTGGGCAGTTTCATCGCCCTCTCATCCTGCCATGTCAAGAGCCCCCTTCCGGTTCATTTACCCGGGCAGGCCCTCGTTAACGCTTTGAAATAACGATCACTGTGCGTCAAATCATCCTTTGGAACGACTTTTCTTCCTGGGTTTGTGCCGTTCGGCGGCGAGCGCGAGCAGTTCCTCGGCGTGCGCCTGGGCGGCATCGGAGTTCTCCAGGCCGGCCATCATCCGGGACAGTTCCTTCAACCGGGCGTCATCGTCCAGAGCCACCAGACCACTGGTGGTGACCGAGCCGTCGTCGCTCTTCAGCACCACAGCGTGACGGTCCGCGAACGCGGCGACCTGCGGCAGATGGGTGACCACGATCACCTGGGTCCGCTCCGCCAGCCTTGCCAGCCGCTTGCCGACCTCGACCGCGGCCCGGCCGCCGATGCCGGCGTCGATCTCGTCGAACACCAACGTCGGCACGGGATGCGTGTCGGACAGGATCACCTCGAGCGCGAGCATCACCCGCGACAACTCACCACCGGACGCGGCCTTCTGCAACGGGCGTGCCGGGCTGCCCGGGTTCGCCGCGAAGCAGAACTCGACCTCGTCGATGCCGAACGGACCGGCCGCAGTCTCGTGCACCTCGATCGACAGCTTCGCGTGTGGCATCGCCAACCCGGTCAGCTCTTCGGACACCGCGACACCGAGTCGTTGCGATGCTTCGATCCGCGCTTCCCGCATCTGCTTGCCGAGATCGGCAAGCTTCGCGTCCAGCTCGGCCAGCTCCGCGGTCAGTTGCTCGACCCGCTCGTCGCTGCCGTCAAGATCGGCGAGCCTGGCCGCGGACCGCTTCGTCCACTCCAGTACTTCGTCCACAGTGCCTTGCTCAGCGCCGTACTTGCGCACGAGCCCATGCAGCAAGGACCGTCGCTCGCTGACCACGGCCAGCCGCGCCGGGTCGGTGTCGACATCGGCCGCGTACGACGACAGCTCGCCGGACAGGTCCGCGGCCAGATACCCGAGCTCGCCCGCCCGGTCGGCCAGCTCGGCGAGCTTGGCGTCGTGGTCGCGCTCGGCGTCCAGGACCTGCTTCGCCAACGAGAGCAGGCCGAGTACGTCGTTCGGCCGGGTGGAATCGAGGTCTTCGGAGGCCAGCGCATCAGCGGCGGTCGTTGCCGCAGTACGCAGACCGTCGGCGTACGCCAGGCGCTCCTCTTCCGCGGCGAGCTCGAGGTCCTCGCCGGGCAACGGCTCGGCCTTCGCGATCTCGTCCAGACCGAAGCGCAGCAGGTCGGCCTCGGCGAGGCGATCGCGCTCGCGGGTGGTCAGCTCGGTCAGCTCGGCCTCGACCTCGCGGTGCCGCTTGTAGGCAGCGGAGTACTCCTGCAGTGGGACGAGAACCGCCTTACCTGCAAAGGTATCCAGCGTTTCGCGCTGCCGTGCGGGCTGCAGCAACCGCCACTGATCAGCCTGCCCGTGGATCGCGACCAGGTCGCCGGACACCTCGCCCAGCACGGACACCGGCACCGACGCGCCGCCGAGGAACGCCCGCGAGCGACCCTCGGCCGAGAGCTCACGCGCGATCAGCAACTCGTCGTCGTCCAGCTCGCCGCCACGGTCCTCGGCCTGCTGCACGATCGACCGCGGTACGGCGCTGGCGCGGCCCTCGACCCGCGCCCGGCGGGTCCCGTGCCGCACCAGGCCACTGTCCGCGCGGCCGCCGAGCAGCATGTTCACGCCGGTCACGACCATCGTCTTACCGGCACCGGTCTCACCCGTGACGGCAGTGAATCCGGGGTCGAGGTCCAGCGTCGCGTCCTCGATCACGCCCAACCCGGTGATGCGGATCTCTGACAGCATGGCTAGTTTCCGTTTCCGTTGCGTTTGCGCTCGGCGGCCCCACGCCAGCCGAGCACCGGGAGGTCGAACTTCGCCACCAGTCGGTCGGTGAACGGCGCCTCGTGCGCCCGCGCCAGCCGGACCGGTGTCGTGCCTCGCCGTACCGTGATCTCGGCGCCGGGTGGCACCTCGACCATCCGGCGGCCGTCGCACCACAGCACTCCGCGCCCGTTCCAGGACGGGACCAGCTCGATCGACAGCCGCGACGTCGGCGCCACCACGATGGGCCGCGAGAACAACGCGTGCGCACTCAGCGGGACCATCAAGATCGCCTCGACCTCCGGCCAGACGATCGGACCGCCGGCGGAGAACGCGTACGCCGTACTGCCGGTCGGGGTCGCGACGACGACACCGTCGCATCCCCAGCGGGACAGCGGGCGGTCGTCGACCTCGACCAGAACCTCGAGCATCTTCTCGCGGGCGGCCTTCTCGACACTCGCCTCGTTCAGCGCCCAGGTCTCGAAGATCAGGTCGTCGTCATGCCGCACGTCGACGGCCAGCGTCATCCGCTCCTCGACCGTGTAACTGCGGTCGACGACCACCTGGACGATCCGCTCCAGGTCGTCGACCTCGGCCTCGGCCAGGAACCCGACGTGGCCCAGGTTGACCCCGAGCACCGGCGTACCGTGCGGGCGGGCCAGCTCGGCGCCGCGCAGGATCGAGCCGTCGCCACCGAGCACCATGATCAGCTCGACGTCGTTGGCCGCCTTCTCCGGGTCGTCGACGATCTCGACCGGGTCCAGCTTGAGCGCCTCGGCCTCGCCGCCGAGCAGCCGGACCAGCAGCCCGGCGTCGGTCAGCAACCGATGCGCCTCGCGGGCGACCTCCACCGCCTGCTCCCGGCCGGTGTGCGTCACCAGCAGCACGCGCCGCGGCTCGTGCTCAGCCACCCTGCCTCCTTATTGCGGTCCGCGCTCGATAGCGGTCAGCAGCATCGTCTCATCGAGAACCGGCGCTTCCCGGCGTATCCACAGGAAGTATTCGACATTTCCTGACGGACCAGGCAGTGGGCTGGCCGCCACCCCTTTGATTCCCCACCCCAGGTCGTGAGCCTTCGCTGCCACCGAGCGTACGGCGTCCGCCCGCAACTCCGGGTCGCGGACCACGCCGCCCTTGCCGAGCCGCTCCTTGCCGACCTCGAACTGCGGCTTCACCATCAGCACCAGCTCGCCGTCCGGCTTGACCACGTCGATCAGCGCGGGCAGCACCAGCGTGAGGCTGATGAAACTCAGATCGCTGACGACCAGATCAACCGGTTCACCACCGATGTCCTCCAGCGTCAGCGTCCGGACATTGGTCCGGTCCATCACGGTGACCCGCTCGTCGGTCTGCAAAGCCCACACCAACTGGCCGTAACCCACATCGACGGCGATCACGTGCGCGGCGTCGTTGCGCAGCAGTACGTCGGTGAACCCGCCCGTCGACGCACCGGCATCGAGAGTCCGGCGGCCTTTGACCTGGACTGCCGGAAACGCCTCCAGCGCGCCGATCAGCTTGTGCGCGCCACGGCTCGCATAGCCGGGGTCCTCGTGCTCGGAGGTGTCGACGACGATCGGTGCGTCCGAGCCGACCCCGGTCGCGGGCTTGCCGGCCACAGTGCCCGACACCTTCACCTTGCCGGCCGCGATCAGCTCGCTCGCATGCTCACGCGAGCGCGCCAGGCCACGTCGTACCAGCTCGGCGTCGAGTCGCGAACGCTTGGCTGCCTTGGCCACTCAGCTCCGGTCGCCCTGCTCGGCGTCCGCCTCCACCAAGGCACTCTGGAGTCGCTCGTGCAGATCGGCGTACACCTCGCCGTGGTCGCTCACCGGCCGGTCCCGCAGCTCGTCGAGCCGCGCCATGGTCTCCTCGACCAACGGGTGACCACCTTCGCTCGGATCCTCGGCCGACTCGGCTTCAAAAGAGTGCTCGTACTCTTCGCCCGGCGGCCGGGCGAACTCCGGCCCGAACTCGACCGCGGCGGGATCGACGTGCTCGGCGGATTCCACGTGCTCGGCCGCGTCCCGGGCGCCGGGCTCGGTGTCGTAGTCCGGGTGGGCCGGTGTCTCTTCAGCCGGGTCGAAACCGGGCTCGACGTCGGGGTCGACGTCCGGCGGGAACTGCTCGCCAGGATGCTCGGTCACGTCAGGCCTTCTTCGCCGTCTTCTTGGCAGCCTTCTTCGCCGCGGCCTTCTTCGCGAGCGGCACGGCCTTCTTGGCCGGCACCTTCTTCGCGGCCTTCTTGGCTGCCGCCTTCTTGGTCAGCACCGGCGCGTCCCCGATCAGCGGGTCGGGAACCGGCCCGGCGGCATGTGCCTCGGCCAGCTCGGTCTCCAGCGCCTTCACCCGGCGGGTCAGCGCCGCGACCTCCTCGGAACGGACGAACCCGAGCCGCGCGACCGCGCCCTCGACCTCGTTCGCCACGATCGCCTGCAGCAGCTGACGATTGCTCTTGCTGGTGGCAACGATCTCGTCGGCCAGGTCGCTCACCTTGGTGGTCAGCGCGTCCGCCCCGGTCTGCTGCAGCAACGCTTTCGCAGCCGCCTGGGCCTTCTGCTTGGTGACCTCGGTCAACCCGCTCGCCAGCTGTACGTAGCCACGTACTGCGTCCATCACCATGACTGCCTCCTCGCATCGTTCCCAGCAACGGTATCGCCTCGGCCATGGGATACCAGCCAGCAGCACCTACTTGTCGAGGCCGACGCGGTGCAGCGCGGCGTCGATCGCGATCGAATCGGGTGTCGGAGCAGGCTTCGGGCGGGGACGACGGGTCCGGCCGGCGGCCTTCGCGGTCTTGGCCTGCTCGGTCGGCGCGTCGACGGCGGTCCAGACCGCGGAGAGGATCGCGCGCAGACCGTCGTACGGCTTGCCCTCGCCCTTGACCGCGACCGCATTGTTGACGATCTCGGCCGTCCAGCCTGCACAGGAGTGCTTGCCGCCGTCGACGGTCACGCCGGGCTGCTTCTCGGCCAGTGCGCTGAGCCCCGCGGCGACGTACGTCGGGCGCTGGTTCTTCGGCGCCCGCGCCAGGTCGTACGGGTCGTTGACGCCGGTCGCGACCCAGAGGCTCGCGATGCCTACCGCGTTCGCGCCCTGGATGTCGGAGTCCAGCCGGTCCCCGATCATCAACGGCTGCTTGGCTTTCAGCCGTTCGATGCTCGTCTCCAGCAGCGGCGGCTCGGGCTTGCCGGCGACGACCGGATCGACGTCGACCGCGGCCCGGACCGCCTGCACGAGCGTCCCGTTACCGGGCGCCTTGCCTGCCGCGGTCGGGATCGTCAGGTCCAGGTTGGTCGCGAACCACTTCGCGCCCTCGTTGATCGCGTGCGCGCCGTCGGCGAGCATCACCCAGTTCACGTCCGGGTGGAAACCTTGTACGACGGCGACCGGGTTCGCGTCGCTGCTGCGGACCGGCGTCAGGCCGTACTCCTCGAGCGCGACGATCAGCCCCTCGCCGCCGACCACGAGGACCGGCGAGCCCTTCGGGTACTCGCTCGCGATCAGCTTCGCGGCCGCCTGCGCGGAGGTCACCACGTCGTCGGCGATCACATCCAGCCCGAACGATGCGAGGTGCTCGGCAACGACCCGCGCCGGCCGGCTCGCGTTGTTCGTGATGTACCCGATCCGCATGCCTTCCTTGGCAGCTTTCCGCAGGTTCTCCGGGGCGTCCGGGACCGGGTCGGGGCCGACGTACACGACTCCGTCGAGGTCGAGCAGCGCGACGTCGTACCGGCTCGCGAGCGGTACATCACACGCCGACAGCGGAACAGGCGCTTCACGTTCCGTGTTCATGCTGGAAACCGTACGATGCCGCGCATGCCGGATTCGAGGAGGAGCGTGCTGAGACTCGATCCACTGCGTGCCTGGCGGTTCGTCGCCGGCAAGGTGAGCGCGCTCGGCGCGGTCACGTCACCGCCGTACGACGTGCTGGAACCCGCCATCGTCCGGCGGCTGACTGACTCTGATCTGCACAACATGGTGAGGCTCATCCTTCCACGCGATCCGGAGCTCGGCCCCGGCCGGTACGACGAGCCCGCGCAACGGCTCGCCCGCTGGCAGCGGGACGGTGTGGTGGTGCAGGACGGACGGCCCGCGCTGTACGTGTACGAGCAGCGGCTGGGGAACGCCATGCTGTGCGGATTGGTCGGCTCGTTGCGGCTGGATCCGGCGCGGACGGTGGTGCTGCCGCACGAGGAAGTCATGCCGCACTGGGTCGACGACCGGCTCCGGCTGATGGAGGCGACGGACGCGGATCTGGAGCCGATCCTGCTCGCGTACGCCGGCGGCAGCGTGGCCAGCGATGCTGTGGACGCGGCGCGCTCCGGGGAGCCGTGGGTGGAGGCTGAGACATACAACGGCGCCGAGCATCGCATCTGGCGGATCGACGACCCAGAGACCCTCGAGGCGATCGCAGCGGAGTTGGCCAAGCACGAGGCCGTCATCGCGGACGGGCACCACCGGTACGCAGCGTACCTGGAGCGGCAGCTCCGGGAGCCTTACAGGGCGGGCGCAGAGGTCGGTCTGGCGATGCTGGTCGACTACATCCGCCATCCGCTCACGCTGGACCCGATCCATCGCGTCGTACCGGGTCTGGATCTGGAGACTGTGCGGACGCACACGCCGACCGGCTGGCAGATGCAGCCTGGTCGGGTGGAAGGCGATCCGGACCGCATCTCGATCACGGACGGCACCAGTTGGCTGACGCTCCACTCCGATGTGGATACGCCAACGGTCGCACTGCTGCATGAGGTGCTGCTGCCGGCCTGGGGAGTCGTGGAGGAGGACATCAGCTTCCACCACACGCTCTCGGACGCACTGGCGTTGGCTGGGCCTCAGCAGGCGGCTGTAGAGCTCGCAGCACCCCGGATGGACCAGGTACTGCGTTCTGCGGCCCAGGGCGTCGTACTGCCGCAGAAGGCCACGTCGTTCGGGCCGAAGCCGCGGGTGGGGCTGCTGTTCCGGATGCTGTGAGGTTTCAGGGCCGGTGGTAGAGGCTGAGGAACTGCTCCCGGAGGGGTTTGCGGGCGGCGCGGTGGCGTTCGGTGAGCCGTCCGAGGGTGAAGGACAGCTCCGGGTCGTCCTGAGCGGCCGCGTCGGCAGCCATGCTGGTCAGGGCGTCCGCTGCGGCGCAGTGGTCCTGGTGCTGGCCCAGCAGCTCCTGGTACGTCGCTGCTTGGGCGGCGGTGGCTTTTGCTTCCTCACCGAGTACAGCGGCGCTGGTGTCGGCGGCGTACCGCACGCGCTTCGCCAGCAGGCGGACCTCGTGCCAGTGGTCGTCGGCGCTCCAGGGCTTCAGCTTGTGGGCTTCCTGGGTGAACTTCGCGGTGGCCGACTCGAGGAGCTCGGGTAGGACCTCGCCGCATGGCCTGTCTGCCTTGGGATTCAGGTCCGGGCCCGCTGCGATCGACTCAATCGTGGTGAGCAGGTCCTTGGTGGTCTCGCCCAGCACGACCTCGGCGGAGCGCGCGGCGGCACGGTCGAGTCCGAGGGTGAGTGCGGTGAGGATCGTGTCGACGTGTTCCTCGTTGTCCTCGCTGGTGGTGTTCTCGCGGACGAGGGCCGCGATCACTTCCAGATCGCGCGCCTCACCACACGCCTGGGCCAGCGCGGCCAGGTCGGCCCGGAGCTCGGGCGCCCAGTCGCCGGCCAGGAGTTTGCGGAACAGCTTGAGGTCGCTGCGCAACCGCCGGCAGGAGACGCGCACCTGATGGATGGCGTCGTCCTCCCCCGCCGACACCATCCCGACCGACTTCTCGAGCCGGCGCGCTCCCTTCGCGAGAGCCACGCCGACAAGCACGCCGACCGGGCTCTCAGCCACTACCAAGTCCCGGTCAGCCACGTCTCTACTCCTCAGCGCCCTTGGGCTCGCCGCCGGCCGAGTCCTTCACGTCCTCAGCCACGTCGTCGAACTCGTCGACCCCGTCCTCATCCAGCTCGTCGCTCGCTTCAGCGGCGGCATCCTCAGCCTCGTCAGCCGCATCCTCAGCTTCATCAGCCTCGTCCACAACCTCATCGGCTTCGTCTTCGGACTCGTCTTCAGCGTCGTCTTCCGCGTCGTCTTCTGCGGCGTCTTCAGGTTCGTCGAGGTCGGCTTCGTCCGCCAGGTCCTCGTCTTCCTCGACCTCGTCCTCTTCTTCGAAGTACTCGTCGTCGAGAACGGTGTCGTCTTCGTCGAGGTCGGTGAACTCGAGCCCTTCCAGCTCAGCAGCACGCTCGGCGGCTCCGGTCAGACCGTCACCGTCGACGCCGGCCGCGCGGTGGAACCAGACGAGCGCCTCGTCCGTACGACCGGCCTCCGCCAGCGCATCGGCGTACGCGTACCGCAGTCGCGGCAGCCACTCGGCCCGCGTCCGCTTGGTCAGCTCCGGCACCTCGAGCGTCTGGATCGCCGCCGCGGTCTGTCCCATGTCACGCCGCGCACCGGCCGCCACGATCAGCAGCTCCATCTGCGTCGGCTCCGACAGGTCGTGAACGTGCTTGTCCTTGGTCAGCGCCAGCGCCTTGTCCGGCCGGCCGAGCGCCCGCTCGCAGTCAGCCATCATCGCGATGACCTCGTGGTTACCGGTCATCCGCCGTACGGCCCGGAATTCGGTCAGCGCCTCGTCGTAGTGCTCAGCCAGGTACGCCGTGATCGCCACAGCCTCGCGGACTCCACCAAGTCGCGACGCCAGCCGCCGCGCAACCCGCGCATGCTGGTACGCCAGCTCCGGGTCGTCGTCGAGGAACCGCCCCGACGCCACCAGGTGCTGCGCCACCAGATCCGCCAAGGTCCGCGGCAACGACCGGAGCTCAGCCTTCACACCACGATCAAGCTCGCCGCCCGTGATCCCTTCCGGAATCTTCGGGTCATCCCGCCGAGGACCGGCCTTCTCCTCGCGATCCTCCCGCCGAGGCCCGCCACGGCGCTCATCGCGCCCGGCCGGCCCGCGCCGATCGTCCCTACCACGTCCCCGAGAATCCCCGACAGGCCCACGCCCCCGCGAATCCCCACCACGCTCATCCCGCCGGAACCCACCGCGAGCATCACCACCGCGATCATCCCGGCTGTACCCACCACGCGAGTCACCAGCCCGCTCATCGCGGTTGTACCCACCACGCGAGTCACCGGCCCGCTCATCACGCCGAGCCCCACCCGCCCGACCACCACGGTCGCCGCCAGAGCGGTCATCCCGGTTGTAGCCAGAGCGTGCATCGCCCGACCGCTCATCCCGCCGGTATCCACTGCGCGCATCACCACGGTTGTCGCCCGCCCGGTCATCCCGCCGGAAGCCACCACGCGAGTCGCCACCTCGGTCGTCACGGTTATACCCACCACGCGAGTCGCCACCACGGTCGTCGCGGCTGTACCCGCCGCGGTCGTCGCCGGAGCGCTCGTCTCGCCGAGCACCGCCCGGACGGTCGTCCCGCCGGAAAGCCCCACGCTCTCCACGCGCCGGCCCGCCACCACGTGCCGCACCGGGACCCCGCCCACGCGAGTCTCCGCCACGCTCGTCACGCCGGAACCCACCACGCGAGTCACCGGACTGCTCATCACGCCGATACCCACCGCGATCGCCACCCGACCGGTCATCACGGTTGTATCCACCGCGCTGATCACCCGACCGCGCATCCCCGCGATACCCACCGCGCTCACCACCGGACCGCTCATCACGCCGGTATCCACCACGGTCATCACCAGAACGCTCATCGCGCCGGTATCCACCGCGGTCGCCGCCGGAGCGGTCATCACGCCTGTATCCGCCGGCTCCGCCACGGTCATCCCGCGAACCACCACGGCCACCGCGGTCATCCCGCGAGTACGAACTACGCCCGTCACCACCGCGATCATCGCGCCGCGGCCCACCACGGTCATCACGCGCGTTTCCACCACGGCCACCGGACCGGTCATCACGCCGATCGTCGCCACGGTCATCGCGCCGGAACCCACCAGACCTGTCCCCACGCCCAGCCCCGCGACCACCCTCGCCGCTCAGCTGGCCACGGAACGGATCCCGCTGACCCTTGTCATCCCCACGGGACCCGACATACCCACGCCTGTTCTCCGTAGAGCCCTCATCTCGGTACGACGAACTGCCTCCCGAACGAGGCCCACCGGACCGTCCGCCCGAACCACCCGAACGCCCACCGGCAAAACCACCCGGACGACTCGGCGCGCCACCAGAACGACCGCCGGAACCGCCGCGACCGCCTCCGGAACCCGCACGCCCGCCACCGCCACCCGAGCTCGAGCGACCCGCGCCGGAGCCCGTGCCACCGCTGTAGCTGGAACGCCCGGCACCAGAACCAGACCGACCACCGCCAGAACCCGACCGGCCGGCCCCAGAACTCGAGCGACCGCCGGACTCAGGACGTCCACCTCCACTGCGGCCGGAACGGCCGGCGCCTCCGGAGGAACCGCGGCGGTCCCCTGAACCGGAGCGAGGATTGCGAGGTGGCGTAGCCACGGTGGACTCCTAACGAAGCTGAAGAGCAGTAATCGGACAAACGTTACCGCGTCCGCAGCGGGGGTGAGGCCCTGGCCGCCAGTCAGACACCCGACGGCAGCACAAGGCAGGACAACAACCAGCAAAACTGGCTATACATATGTTAAGGGCCACCCCGGTTGGGGTGGCCCTTAACAGTGTGAATGTCCGGCGGCGTCCTACTCTCCCACGACCTCCCGGTCGCAGTACCATCGGCGCTGGCGGGCTTAACTTCCAGGTTCGGAATGGAGACTGGGTGTTTCCCCGACGCTATGGCCACCGAAACAATATGAGAACACTATCAACCAACACAGAACCACAAACCCCCTCAGGGATCTGGTTGCTGGGGTGACCGTATTCCGGGAACCGTACAGTGAACGCGAACATCGTTACTTGCAGCGCAGTACTTGTCGAAGTCTGTACAACACTCCCGTGTCGTGCACGTCCAGTGTTGTGTGTGTGACAAGCCCTCGGCCTATTAGTACCAGTCAGCTCCACACCTTGCGGCGCTTCCACTTCTGGCCTATCAACCCAGTGGTCTACTGGGGGCCTTACCCGGTTAACCCGGT
>NZ_SZPZ01000008.1 GCF_005233875.1 Kribbella jiaozuonensis
ACCCCGATGACCGACAACGTGGTCTGGCTGCCGACCAACTCGGCCGACTCCCACGTCCGCCGGTCACTGCACGCAGACCATGGCTCGATCGTGACGATCGCCGGAGGGAACGCATGACCATCCCACTCGCCGTGCCGGATGCGGGGGTCGGTCACGACCCCTGGTGGGTGATCCTGATCAAGGTCCTCTTCATCTTCGTCTTCCTGGTGGTGTTGACGCTGTTCAACATCTGGTGGGAGCGCCGGGTCGTGGCCCGGATGCAGCAGCGGATCGGCCCGAACGTGCACGGCCCGCAGGGTCTGCTGCAGTCGCTGGCCGACGGCGTCAAGCTGATGCTGAAGGAAGACCTGATGCCGAAGGGCGTCGACCGGTTCGTCTTCGTGCTCGCGCCCGCGATCGTCGCCGTACCGGCCTTCCTCACCTTCGCGGTGATCCCGTTCGGGCCGACGGTGCGGATTCCCTGGACCGACACCTACACCCGGCTGCAGCTGACCGACCTGCCGGTCTCGGCGCTGTACGTGATGGCGGTCGCCTCGATCGGCATCTACGGCATCGTGCTCGGCGGCTGGTCGTCGAACTCGACGTACTCGCTGCTCGGCGGTCTGCGCTCGAGCGCGCAGATGATCTCGTACGAGGTCGGCATGGGGCTGGCCCTGGTGACCGTGTTCCTGTTCGCCGGTTCGATGTCCACCTCGGAGATCGTGGCCGCGCAGTCGCACCAGACCGTGCACTGGTTCGGGACGGCGATCCCGCTGCCCGGGTGGTACGCGTTCCTGTTGTTCCCGTCGTTCGTGATCTACGTGATCTCGATGGTCGGCGAGACGAACCGGGCGCCGTTCGACCTGCCCGAGGCCGAGGGCGAGCTGGTGGCCGGCTTCCTGACCGAGTACTCCTCGATCAAGTACGCGATGTTCTTCCTGGCCGAGTACATCAACATGGCGACCGTGTCCGCGCTGGCCACCACGCTGTTCCTGGGCGGCTGGCGGGCACCGTGGCCGATCTCGATCTGGGACGGCGCGAACTCCGGCTACTGGCCGGTGCTGTGGTTCATGGGCAAGCTGATGGCCTTCATCTTCTTCTACATCTGGCTGCGCGGAACGCTGCCGCGGCTGCGCTACGACCAGTTCATGAAGCTCGGCTGGAAGATCCTGATCCCGATCTCGCTGGCCTGGATCCTGCTGGTCGCCACCGTCCGCGCGGTCGGCCGGGAGACCAACTTCAGCCGGACGACGCTGCTGGTCGCGGCCGCCGTGGTGCTGGTGATCGCGGTCATCAGCATGTTCGTCCCGCAGAAGCCGAAGGACGAGGACAAGCCTGAGGTTGCCGACGGCAAGGAATTCGACGCCTTCGCCGGTGGCTTCCCGGTTCCACCACCGATCACCACTCAACAGTCCGAGACGAAATCGGGGGCAGCCTCCCGTGGCTAGTGTCAAAGAGTCCCTCTGGGACCCGGTAGCCGGGTTCGGCGTCACCTTCCGGACGATGTTCCGGAAGGTGTTCACCGAGGAGTACCCGTTCGAGAAGAAGCCGACCGCACCGCGCTTCCACGGCCGGCACCAGCTGAACCGCTGGCCGGACGGGCTGGAGAAGTGCATCGGCTGTGAGCTGTGCGCGTGGGCATGCCCCGCGGACGCGATCTACGTCGAGGGTGCCGACAACACCGAGGGCGGCCGGATGTCGCCGGGTGAGCGGTACGGGCGCGTCTACCAGATCAACTACCTGCGCTGCATCCTCTGCGGTCTGTGCATCGAGGCCTGCCCGACCCGGGCGCTCACGATGACCAACGAGTACGAGCTGGCCGACACCAGCCGCGAGTCCCTCATCTACGAGAAGAAGGACCTGCTGGCGCCGCTGCTGCCGGGTATGCAGGAGCCGCCGCACGAGATGCAGCTCGGCGCGACCGAGAAGGACTACTACCTCGGTCTGACCGGTGCCGCCGTACCGGCCGAGGGGAGTGACGCGAAGTGATCACCCTGGTGACCGGCCCGCAGGTCGCGTTCTGGCTGCTGGCCCCGGTGATGATCCTGGCCGCGATCGGCATGGTGCTGGTCCGCAAGGCGGTGCACTCGGCGCTGCTGCTGGCGACCGTGATGATCTGCCTCGCGGTGCAGTACGCCGCCCAGGACGCGCCGTTCCTGTTCGCAGTACAGATCATCGTCTACACCGGCGCGATCCTGATGCTGTTCCTGTTCGTGCTGATGCTGGTCGGCGTCGACGCCTCGGACTCGCTGGTGGAGACGATCCGCGGTCAGCGGCTGCTGGCCGGGATCGCGTTCATCGCGTTCGGCGTACTGCTGGTCGCCGCCGTCGGCAACGCGACGTTCGGGCACCCGACCGGGCTGGCCGACGCGCAGCCGGACGGGAACCCGAAGGCGATCGCGGCGCTGTTGTTCGGCAAGTACGTCTGGGCGTTCGAGGTCACCTCGGCGCTGCTGATCACCGCGGCGATGGGCGCCATGATGCTGGCCCACCGCGAGCGGCTGACCAAGAAGCGCACCCAGCGTGACCACGCCGAGGAGCGGATCCGCAAGTACGCCGAGCAGGGCATCCACCCTGGTCCGCTGCCGACCCCCGGCGTACTGGCCCGGCACAACGCCGTCGACACGCCGGCGCTGCTGCCCGACGGGTCGATCGCACCGACCTCGGTTTCGCGCGTGCTCCAGGCACGTGGCACCGTGTTCCCCGAAACCGAGGAGCGCGAAGAGATCGAGACGGTCCGGGAAATCAGCGAAGGCGAGTACCCGGCAGAGGAGGACGACAAGTGAGCACCGAGCCGTACATCGTGCTTGCGGCGATTCTTTTCAGCATCGGCGCACTGGGCGTGCTGGTACGCCGGAACGCGATCGTCGTCTTCATGTGCGTCGAACTGATGCTGAACGCGACCAACCTCGCGTTCGTCAGCTTCGCCCGCCAGCACGGCAACCTCGACGGTCAGATCGCCGCCTTCTTCGTGATGGTGGTGGCCGCGGCCGAGGTCGTGATCGGGCTGGCGATCATCATGGCCATCTTCCGCACCCGTCGCTCGGCCTCGGTCGACGACGCCAACCTGCTCAAGTACTGAGGTAAGCACCGATGAGTCATGAGCTGACGTGGCTGCTGGTCGCGGTACCGGCGGTGTCCGCGGCGATCCTGTTGCTCGGTGGCAAGGCCACCAACGCATGGGGTCACCTGCTGGGCACGCTGGCGCCGCTGATCTCCTTCGCCTTCGGCGTCGTGCTGTTCTTCCAGATGCGCGGCAAGCCCGACGGCGAGCGGTCCGAGACGGTCAAGCTGTTCGAGTGGTTCTCGGTCGGCCACATCACGGTCGACTTCACCCTGCTGATCGACCCGCTGTCGATCCTGTTCGTGCTGCTGATCACCGGTGTGGGTTCGCTGATCCACATCTACTCGATCGGCTACATGGAGCACGACGAGCGCCGGCGGCGGTTCTTCGGGTACCTGAACCTGTTCATCGCCTCGATGCTGCTGCTGGTGCTGGCCGCCGACTACCTGCTGGTCTTCGTCGGCTGGGAGGGCGTCGGTCTGGCGTCGTACCTTCTGATCGGCTTCTGGCAGTACAAGACGACGGCAGCGGTCGCCGCGAAGAAGGCGTTCGTGGTGAACCGGGTCGGTGACATCGGCCTCTCGCTCGCGGTGATGAGCATGTGGGCGCTGTTCGGCTCCTCGGCCTTCGGCACCGTGAACGCCGGCGCCGAGCACCTGTCGAAGACCTGGGCCACACTGCTCGGCCTGATGCTGCTGCTGGCCGCCTGCGGTAAGTCCGCGCAGGTGCCGCTGCAGTCCTGGCTGCTGGACGCGATGGAAGGCCCGACCCCGGTGTCGGCGCTGATCCACGCGGCGACCATGGTCACCGCGGGCGTCTACCTGGTGGTCCGCTCGCACGCGATCTTCGAGCAGTCCGACGCCGCCTCGACCGCGGTGGTGATCGTCGGTACGGTCACCGCGCTCGCCGGCGCGATCATCGGTTGCGCCAAGGACGACATCAAGAAGGCGCTGGCCGGTTCGACGATGAGCCAGATCGGCTACATGATGCTGGCCGCCGGCCTCGGCCCGGCCGGGTACGTGTTCGCGATCTTCCACCTGCTCACCCACGGCTTCTTCAAGGCCAACATGTTCCTCGGCGCCGGATCGGTTATGCACGGCATGAACGACGACGTGAACATGCGCCACTACGGAGCCCTGCGGACGGCGATGAAGGTCACCTTCGTGACGTTCGGCTTCGGCTACCTGGCGATCCTCGGCATCCCGCCGTTCGCCGGCTTCTTCAGCAAGGACAAGATCATCGAGGCCGCGTTCGCGGACAACATCGTGATCGGTCTCTGTGCGCTGCTCGGCGCCGGTATCACCGCGTTCTACATGACGCGGGTGATGATGATGACGTTCTTCGGCAAGAAGCGCTGGGACGACGACGTGCACCCGCACGAGTCGCCCAAGGTGATGACGTGGCCGCTGATCATCCTGGCCGCGCTCTCCCTCGGCGGCGGTGCGCTGTACTTCGCCGGCCACTGGATCGTCGACTGGCTGACCCCGGTCGTCGGTCACGAGGAGGAGCACGCTCGGCTGAGTGCGACCGTGATGACGATCATCACGCTCGCGGTCGTTGCCGTCGGCATCGCGATCTCGGTGCTGATGTACCGCCGGGACATCCCGCGCGAGGCGCCGGCCGGCTCGCCGATCACCACGTTCGCGCGCCGTGACCTGTACGGCGACGCACTGAACGAGGCCCTCTTCATGCGCCCGGGCCAGTACCTGACCCGGACCCTGGTCTGGCTCGACAACCGGGGCGTCGACGGCCTGGTCAACGGCCTGGCCGCACTCTTCGGCGGACTGTCCGGCCGGCTCCGCCGGTTCCAGACGGGCTTCGTCCGTTCGTACGCACTCAGCATGGTCTTCGGCGCCGCATTCGTGGTCGTCGCCCTCCTCGCGGTGAGGTTGTCGTGAACATCGGTTGGCTGACCCTGTTACTGCTCCTGCCATTCGTCGGGGCCGTCGCGACGATGCTGGTGCCCAAGGCGAAAGGCCTGCTGGCCAAGCAGATCGCGCTCGGGTTCTCGCTCGTCACGCTGGTGCTGACCGTGATCGTTGCGATCGGCTACCACCGCAACGGCGCCGACGACTACGCCGAGACGTACACCTGGATCAAGGCCTTCGGCGCGCACTACGCGCTCGGCCTCGACGGTGTCGGCGTGGTGCTGGTGGTGCTGACCGCGCTGCTGTCGCCGATCGTGATCATCGCGTCTTGGAACGACGCACAGAACGGCCGCTGGTCGGAGAAGTCCTTCTTCGCCTGGATCCTCGGCCTGGAGGCACTGTCGATCGGCGTGTTCGCCGCGACCGACGTGTTCCTCTTCTACGTGCTGTTCGAGGCCACGCTGATCCCGATGTACTTCCTGATCGGCGGCTTCGGCGGTCCGCAGCGTTCGTACGCCGCGGTGAAGTTCCTGCTGTACTCGCTGCTCGGCGGTCTGCTCATGCTGGCCTCGGTCGTCGGCCTGTACGTCGTCTCGGCCAAGCACGGCGCCCCGTCGTACCTGCTGTCCGACATGGTGAAGCTGGACATGAGCCAGAACACCGAGCGCTGGCTGTTCCTCGGCTTCATGTTCGCGTTCGCGGTCAAGGCGCCGATGGTGCCGTTCCACACCTGGCTGCCGGACGCGGCCGGTGAGGCGACGCCGGGTACGTCGGTGCTGCTGGTCGGCATCCTGGACAAGATCGGCACCTTCGGGATGATCCGGTTCTGCCTGGGCCTGTTCCCGAACGCGTCCCAGTGGGCCACCCCGGTCGTGCTGGTGCTCGCGCTGATCTCGGTGCTGTACGGCGCGCTGCTGGCGATCGGGCAGACCGACATCAAGCGGCTGATCGCGTACACCTCGATCTCGCACTTCGGCTTCATCGTGATGGGTATCTTCGCGCTGACGTCGCAGGGCCTGACCGGGTCGACGCTGTACATGTTCAACCACGGTCTCTCCACCGCGGCGCTGTTCCTCGTCGCCGGATACCTGATCTCCCGGCGCGGGTCCGCGCGGATCGCCGACTACGGCGGGGTCGAGAAGGTGGCACCGGTGCTGGCCGGCACGTTCCTGTTCGCCGGCCTGTCCAGCCTCGCGCTGCCCGGTCTGTCGCCGTTCATCTCCGAGTTCATGGTGCTGGCCGGGACGTTCAGCCGGCACAAGGTGATCGCGGTGATCGCCGTACTCGGTATCGTGCTGGCCGCGCTGTACATCCTGCTGATGTACCAACGCACGATGACCGGTCCGGTCCGCGACGGGATCGAGAAACTGAAGGACCTGAACCCGCGTGAGGTGCTCGCGATCGCGCCGCTGGTGATCCTGATCATCGGCTTCGGTATCTACCCCAAGCCCGTGGTCGACATCATCAAGCCCGCGGTCGAATCGACCATGCAGCGGGTCGGCGTGACCGACAAGGCACCGCAGATCCCCGTGACGGAGGGACAGAAGTGAGCGCGATGTTGCTGCCGCTGGCGGACTTCACGGCGCCGAAGATCGAGTACAACGAGCTGGCTCCGCTGCTCGTCGTCTTCGGTGCGGCGTGCGTCGGCGTCCTGGTCGAGGCGTTCCTGCCCCGGTCCTTGCGGCACCTGGTGCAGCTGTCGATCACGGTGGTCGCCGTGGTCGTGTCGGGGGTCCTGACCGGCATCCTGATGAACGACAACAAGGAACTGATCGCCGCGCAGGGTGCGATCTCGGTGGACGGCCCCGCGCTGTTCACCTGGCTGATCCTGCTGGCGCTGACGCTGATCAGCGTGCTGCTGTTCGCCGAGCGGTCGATCGACGGCGGCCTGTCCGCGTTCGCCGGCCAGGCGGCCGCCGTACCGGGTTCCGAGGCCGAGCGGGAGGGTACGGCGGCCCGGATCGAGCACACCGAGATCTTCCCGCTGACCCTGTTCGCGGTCGGCGGCATGATGCTGTTCGCCGCGTCGAACGACCTGCTGGTGCTGTTCGTCGCGCTCGAGGTCTTCTCGCTGCCGCTGTACCTGCTCTGCGGCCTGGCGCGTCGTCGCCGGCTGATCTCGCAGGAAGCCGCGATGAAGTACTTCCTGCTCGGTGCGTTCTCGTCGGCGTTCCTGCTGTTCGGCATCGCGCTGCTCTACGGGTACGCCGGCACCATGTCGCTCGGCGGGATCGCGGACGCGCTGTCCACCCAGACCGGTGGCGACACGATCCTGCTGGCCGGGACCGGCCTGGTGGGTGTCGGCCTGCTGTTCAAGGTCGGCGGCGTACCGTTCCACTCCTGGACCCCGGACGTGTACCAGGGCGCCCCGACGCCGGTCACCGGCTTCATGGCGGCCTGCACCAAGATCGCCGCGTTCGTCGGTCTGATGCGGGTCTTCTACGTCGCCCTCGGCGGCACGCGCTGGGACTGGGCGCCGATGATGTGGATCGTCGCGATCCTCACCATGGTCATCGGTTCGATCGTCGCGATCACCCAGACCGACGTGAAGCGGATGCTGGCGTACTCGTCGATCGCGCACGCAGGCTTCCTGCTGACCGCGTTCGTCGGCCTCGCGCAGGCGGGCAGCGGCGTACACAACGGGATCACGTCGACCCAGGCGGTGCTGTTCTACCTGGTCTCGTACGGCTTCCCGACCATCGGCGCGTTCGCCGTCGTCACGCTGGTGCGCGACGCCGGGGGCGAGGCGACCCATCTGTCCCGCTGGGCGGGCCTGGGCAAGAAGTCGCCGCTGCTGGCCGGCATCTTCGCGTTCTTCCTGCTGTCCTTCGCCGGTATCCCGCTGACCGCGGGCTTCACCGGCAAGTGGGCGGTCTTCAGCGCGGCCTGGACCGGCGGCGCGTGGCCGCTGGTCGTCGTCGCCGTACTGTCGAGCCTGGTGGCCGCGTTCTTCTACGTCCGCGTGATCGTGCTGATGTTCTTCTCCGACCTGCCGGCCGACGCGCCGGACGTGGCGCTGCCCGGCTGGCAGACCACGTCGGCCGTTGCGCTGGGTCTCGCCGCCACGGTGGTTCTCGGTCTGGTTCCCGGACCGGTCCTCGACCTGGCGGCCCGAGCTGGTGAGTTCATCCGTTGAGTCCGACCCCGCTGCCGGCCGAGAGCCTGGGATTCGAGTTCGCCGACGCGGCGCTCGAGTCCCGGGTTCGTGCTGGGCTGGAACGGGTCGAGCAGGCCTTGCTCGACGCGACCCAGTCCGAGGCGCCGTTCGTCACCGCGGCCGCCCAGCACGTGATGCTTGCCGGTGGCAAGCGGTTCCGGCCGCTGCTGGTGCTGCTCGGCGCCGAGTTCGGCGCTGATGTCGCGTCCGACGAGGTGGTGAAGGCGGCGGTCGTCGTCGAGCTCACGCACGTCGCGACGCTGCACCACGACGACGTGATGGACGAGGCGGCGCTGCGGCGCGGCTCGTCCACCGCGAACGCGCGCTGGGACAACTCGGTCGCGATCCTGTCCGGCGACTGGCTGTTCGCCCGCGCGTCGGACCTGGTCGCGGACCTCGGGCCGGAAGCGGTCCGGATCCAGGCCCGCACCTTCGGCCGGCTGGTCGAGGGGCAGATCCGCGAGACGATGGGTGTCGGCGAAGGCCAGGACCCGTTGAAGCACTACCTGTCGGTGGTCGCCGACAAGACCGGTTCGCTGATCGCGACGTCCGCCCTCTTCGGCGCCCGGTACGCCGGTGCGTCGGAGGAAGTGCAGGAGTCGCTGCGGGCGTTCGGCGAGGAGATCGGCGTCGCCTTCCAGCTCGCCGACGACCTGCTCGACATCGCCTCCGAGTTCGACCAGTCCGGCAAGACGCCTGGCACGGATCTCCGTGAAGGCGTGCCGACGCTCCCGGTCCTGATCTTCCGCGCCCAGGCAGATCCCACGGATCCGAGGGACGCCCGGCTGCTGGATCTGCTGGACTCCGACCTCTCCGACGACGAGCGGTTGTCCGAGACGCTGGACCTGCTCCGCTCCCACCCGTCCTTCCAGCAGGCCGAGGACGACGTACGCCGCCGTGCCGCCGACGCCCGCAAGCTCCTCAGCACGCTCCCCGAAGGCCCCGGCCGGGAAGCCCTCGACACCCTCTGCGACCTGGTAGCCACCCGCTCCGTCTGACGCGAGTCACCTTCGGGTGAGGTGGAAACGCCGGTAGGCGGTGATCGGGCGGTGCTTCTCGACGTACCCGCCGTCCGGGGTGCGGGTGATCTGGCCGGTCTCGATGCCGTGTTTGACGACCTCCGCGTCCTGCTGCTGCAGGCCCAGGCAGATGCGACGGGTGATGGTGAAGGCGATCGGCGGGCCGAGGATCAGCAACGCCTGGAACAGGTGGATCAGCGCGTTCACCGACAGGTGGAACTGGACGGCCATCGTGTCGGCGCCGGCCGCGGCCCAGAGGACGCCGTAGAAAACGACTCCGGCCACACCGATGCCGGTGCGGATCGGGTTGCTGCGGGGGCGTTCGAGCAGGTTGTGCTCCCGTCGGTCGCGGGTCACTCGCTCCTCGATGAACGGGTAGATCCCGACGAGCGCGAGGAACAGCGTGCAGATCGCAACCGGGAGCAGGATGGCGAAGCTGATGGTCCTGCCCCACCACACGACCTCCCATCCCGGTGCCAGCCGCAGCGCTCCGTCGAGGAAGGCCAGGTACCACGCGGGACCGACTCCGGCCGACGTGTTCGCTGGATCGGCCGGACCGAACAGCCACACCGGGTTGATAGTCGCCAGCGCGGCCATCAGGCTCACCACTCCGGTGACGAAGCAGAACAGGCCCGCGCCCTTGACCACGGCGACAGCCGCCGGACTTCCCACCACGTTGTCCTCGGTTCGCCCGGGGCCGGCGAACTGCGCCGGCTTGTTCCTCAACGCGAGAAGCCCGCTGACGATGAAGAGCGCAAAGAGCAGTGCGGGTAGGACGATGACGTGCAGCGGGTAGAACCGCGTGATCACGTCGCCGGGGAAGTCTCCTCCGAACAGCAGCGCGGACAGTTGAGTACCCACGAACGGGGTCGCCTGCAGCACGCCGTCGAGTACGGCGAGGCTCGTGCCGGAGGCCATGTCGTCCGGGAGCGACGTACCGGTGAGGCAGGCGCCCAGCGTGATGATCAGCAGCCCGAAGACGACCACCCAGTTCAGTCGCCGCGGCCGGCGGAACCCGGCGGTGAAGAACAGCCGCAACAGGTGTAGCAGGATCGCCGCCACCATGATCAGCGCGCCCCAGTGGTGCATCTGCCGGATCAGCAGGCCACCGCGCATCTCGAAGCTGATCGACATCGTCGAATCGAGGGCCTGCGACATCTGTACGCCGTGCAGCGGTGTGTACGGGCCGTCGTACACAACGTGTTGGACCGACGGTTCGTACGGCACCATCAGCACGAGGCCGGTGAGCGTCACCACAACGAAGCTGTAGAAGGCGATCTGGCCGAACAGCAGCGACCAGTGGTCAGGAAAGACTCGCGCTCGCAGATTGCTCCAGGGACCATGCATGATTCGGCCCTCCTCATACATACGACCCCGCAGCACCCGAGACTGTGACGCCTCGTGTCACACCTCACAGGCTCCTAGAAGGAGTTCTGCCGGCGTGCGGCCCGTGGGCGGGCGTCGGGGTCGTAGAGGTGGCGGGCCAGCCAGGGGGCCCAGAGCGACTGGGTGCGGGTCAGGGGCTGTGGGTGATGGGCGCGGATGCGGCCCTGAGGGCGCGGGCCCTGCCGGTTTCCGGCGTACCACTGGTCAAGGCTGGCGGCGACGGACTTCCACTGCGCGAAGCCGGTGTGGGGATCGAGGTCGGGGGACTCGGTGCAGAGGTGCTCGGACCACAGTTCGTGGCGGAGGGAGCGGGCGAGTTCGGGGGAGTCGATTGCGCAGGTCAGTTCGCTGTCGTTGGTCCAGGAGCGGCGGTTGAAGTTGTCGGAGCCGCAGGTCATCCACCTGTCGTCGACGATGCAGACCTTGGCGTGGACATAGATCGGTACGCCGTTCTCGTTCTCGAGGTCGTAGATGGCGACCCGGTCGGAGTCGAGCCGGCGGAGTGCGTCCAGTTGGGCGTGCCGCGCGGGTGGTCCGCTGACCCGGCCGTCCTGGTCCGGGTACCGCGGTACGACGGCGATGATGCGCAGGTCCGGCGACCGCTGTAGGGCCGCGTGCAGTCCTTCGGTCACCGCGTCCGACCAGAGGTACTGGTCCTCGACGTAGATCAGCCTCTGCGCGCGCCCGAACGCCTTCAAATAGGCGCGCGCGATGCTGCGCTCGCCATCCGGCGCGAACGGGAATCCGGGATGCTTGTGTGCGTACGTCCGCAGTACCTGGACGGCATGCGGTCCGGCCGGCGGCGGGTCCGGGAACGCCTCCGGCAGGTTGCCCGGACGCCGCGGCATCCGGGCCAGCCGCTGCACCAGCATCCGGTACGGCGTACGCCGGTCCAGCGGGTGTGGATCGTCCCACCGTTCCACGAAGCACCTGAGCAGATCGCCAACCACCGGTCCGCGGACCTCGAGCGTCAGGTCGTGCCATGGCGCGCGGTCGCCGTACCGCGGATCCATCGGCGCGGTCTGCGGATCGCCCTGGTGGCGTTTGTCGTCGCGGCGGCCGTGGCACAGGTCGATGCCGCCGACGAACGCGACATCGGCGGCCGGATCGTCGTGGTGCCTGATGACGAAGAGCTTCTGGTGGTGCGAGGCGAGCCGGCGTACGCGTTGGTCGAGCAGGACCTCACCGCCGGCCTCGTTCAACTCGGTGCCGAGGTGCTGGTTTTGCTGGGCGTTGAAGCTGAGGCGATCGGAATGCGAGCGCCACAACAGCGCGCGGACCTCCACTCCGGACCGGGCCAGGTCGCAGAGCACCTCGCCGATGGACGGGCCGCCGTCGTACAGGACCTCGTCCGGATCGCCGCGCCAGTCGGTGAAGTAGACGCGATCACCCGGCCGCAGGGCGCACAGTTCGTCGTACAGATGCTGGAAGTACGTCGCGCCGTGCACCAGCGGCCGGACGAGATTCCCCTCGGTCCAGGCTCCGTCGGCATCGATGTCGGTGGCCGGATTGCCCCGCTCACCCGGCGTCAGGAACCACTCGTGCGTCATCTGCCCCAGGTGCCCCTACCCGGCTCAGTCCATGAGCCGACCCTGCCAGGTGGGGCTTTCGATGTAGTGGTTGTCGTACAGGTCGCTGGTCTTCGCGACCTCGGCCCAGTCGGTGTCGCCGCGGTACGCGCCTTCGAGCAGGCGGTAGTAGCCGAAGCGGGGCTTGGCCTGGGTGAGGACGAACAGGACCTCGGCGGGCTCGTCGCCCGCGGCCTCGAAGGCGTGCGGGGTGTTCGGTGGGACGAGCAGGAAGTCGCCCTGCTCGAGCGTGACGAGTTCCTCGCCGAGGAGCACGCGGAGCGATCCCTTCAGTACGAAGAACAGTTCCGCAGCCTCACGGTGCAGATGCGGGGGAGCGCCTTCCTTGCCGGCCTGGAAAACCGAACGGTGGCTGGTCAGATGCCCCTCGGTCTCGGTCACGTCGGCCAGCAGCGTGACACCGCTCGCAGCAAGTACTTCGGCCTCGTTGGCGCGGATCAGAACGGTCATGGCAGGATCTCCTTGGTATTCGAGATGTTTGATGTCCAGGATTAAGTCCTGGGTTCAGGACCTGAGGTTGGCGAAGCGATTTCGGGTGTTGTCCGGAGCGGCCGGGTTGAGGCGGACGACCTCGGCCGCGATGTCGGCGATCGACTTGCCGGCCAGCTCGCGGCGGTACGTCAGTTCGGCGCCGTGCATCGCCTGTGAGATCACGCAGATCTTCGTGTAGTCGGCCCGCGCGTCGGCGCCCGGACCCTCCTTGAGGATCTCCATGCAGCGGAACGCGTCATCCGGCCCGTCGATCGCGACGACGATGTCGAGCAGGCTGATGTTGCGCGGATCGCGGGCCAACTGGAAGCCGCCCTTCGGCCCGGAGACCGAGGTGAGGATGCCGGCCCGGGTGAGTGCCTGGAGCTGTTTGTTCAGGTACGCCGTCGGCAAGTTGTAGAAGGCTGCGAGCCGCTTGGCGGTGACCGCCTCGCCCGACGCCCAGCTGAGATTCACGCAGCTGTGCATCGCCCACTCGACGCCCTCGTTCATCTTCATAACCTGGATACTAAATGTCCTGAATAGCTGTCGTCAAGCGCGCCGCGACCGCTGGGCGTCAGATTGCGGAAGCGGTGACCGCGGCGCGTTCGAGGGCGAGAGTGCGGCGGCGGCTGTGCATGCTGTCGAAGGTGAACAGGGCCAGTGCGACCCAGACCAGGCCGAAGCCGGCCCAGCGCATCGGCGTCATCTGCTCGTGGAAGATCAGCAGGCCGCAGATGAACTGCATGATCGGCGCGATGTAGTTCAGCAGCCCCAGAGTGGTCATCGAGATCCGGGTGGCCGCGGCCCCGAAGAGCAGCAGCGGTACGGCGGTGATCGGGCCGGTCAGCAACACCAGCACGAGGTACGCCGTCCCGTGGTGCGTGACCGTCGCGTGGCCCTGCAGTCCGAGTACGGCGATCGCTATCAGCGCGAGCGGAGCAACGGTGCCGGACTCGACAGCCATGCCCTCGATCGCGCCGGCGCCGGCCTGCTTCTTCGCCAGGCCGTAGCACCCGAACGAGAACGTCAGGATGATCGCGACCCACGGCGGCTTGCCGTTCTCGATCGCCAGGCCGAGGACGGCCACGAAGGCGATCCCCAGCGCGGTCCACTGCATCGGCCGGAGCTGTTCCTTCAGTACGAAGACGCCGAGCAGGACGGTGAACAGCGGCGTGATGAAGTACCCGAGCGAGGTCTCCACGACGTGGCCGTGGCCGACGGCCCAGATGTACGTGCCCCAGTTCACCGAGATCAGGAACGCCGCCGCGATCAACGGCCAGCGCCGGCGTGGCTCCGCGAGTAGCGCCTTCACCCCGGCGAACTTCCGCAGTACGGCGACCAGGATCACGATCGTGACCAGCGACCAGAGGATGCGGTGGGCGAGCAGTTCGATCGCGCCGGAGTGGTCGAGAAGTTTCCAGTACAGCGGGAAGAGACCCCAGATCAGGTAGGCGGTGAACCCGTAGGTGAATCCTCTTCGCTGTTCCGGCACGGCGTCAGCGTAAGCCCGCGCGACAGTCGCATCCAACTACTTTGCTCATGACGTGAGACGGAGGGCCGTTAGTCTGTCCGGCGACCTGCCCCAACCACAGGAGGTAACCGATGTCGCCCCGACAGGAACTGCTCGACGCGTTGGTCGACGACGCGACCCGAACGGCGCTCGGGGCGACCGAGCTGAGCCCGGAGGATCGCGTCCTGGCCCGGCTGCGGGTGCAGGACGCGATCGAGCGGACGGCTACGCGAGCGCATGGCGATGTCATCGCTCTGGCCCACGGCGACGGTCATGGGCCGGAGGCGGAGCGGTTCGTGGCACATCTGGACACCAGGTACCAGGAGCAGGGCGGGCCGGATCCGGCGCTGCGGGACACGGCGGCCGGGAGACTGGCGGCTGAGCTGGTGGCGTCCGACGACAGGACGAACGGGTTCCACCCGTTGCTGAAGGGGCGGGCGGAGGACTACATCGCGCATTCGGTCACCGTCGCAGCGCAGGAGGCGGCGCAGAAGTTGCCCCATGGGCCGTCCCAGGCGCGTGCCGCCGCAGGGGCCGCCGCCGCGGCTGGTGCCGATGTGGTGGCTGCTCCGATCGACATCGCCACCAGCCGTCTGAACGATCTCCGAACCCACGACGCGAAGCGAGGCGGACCGTCGATCGGGTGATGTGGGGCGTGAGTCCGTTGGTGTGATGGGGTTGGATGGAAGGGTGAACACCAGGAGGCACGCGTGGGTGTGAGGACCGGTCTGGTCTCGGTGACGTTTCGGCAGTTGCCGGTCGACCAGGTGGTGGAGGTGGCGGCGAAGTCCGGGCTTGCGGCGATCGAGTGGGGCGGTGACGTGCATGTCCCGCTCGGCAATCTCGTCAACGCCAAACGGGTGCGGAACCTGACCGAGGTGCACGGCCTGCAGGTCGCGGCGTACGGCTCGTATCTTCGGGCCGGCAACGTCGATCGGGAGGAGATGCGCTCCGCGGTCGCCACCGCCGAGGCGCTCGGCGCACCCCGGATCCGGGTCTGGGCCGGCAACGTCGGTACGGCGGAAGCCGGCGTCGGCGACCGGATGGCGGTGACTCGCGGGCTGGGCGAGCTGGCCGATATGGCTGCCGGTGCTGGGATCGAGATCGCGATGGAGTTCCACCGCAACACGCTCACCGACGAGGTCGACTCGACGATCACGCTGCTGCTCGACGTCGGCGCGCCGAACCTCAAGACGTACTGGCAGCCGCCGGTCGACCTGGACGACGCGCAGTGCCTTCAGCAGCTCGAGGCGTTGATGCCGTGGCTGAGCACGGTGCACGTGTTCTCATGGTGGCCGTCCAACAATCGGCTGCCGCTCGCGGCCCGCGAGTCCTTGTGGCGCCCGGTCCTCGACCGCCTTGCCGTCGAGCCTCGCGAGATCAACGCGCTGTTGGAGTTCGTCGCTGACGACTCACCGGAGCAGTTCACCAAGGACGCCGCCGACCTGCACAGTTGGGTCTAACTGACGCGCTCCGAACCGCCCCGGCGCGCTCTGGCTGCGGCGTTGAGGCGGTCCGGGAGCGGGAGGTGAGCGACCCGGTTGAGGTAGCCCATGTCGCGGAGGATCGTGTGTGAGGCCGCGGCTGCCGCAGCTCCTGGCTGGTAGCCCGCCGCGAAGCCGACGGCTTCGAACATGTCGACGTCGTTGCTGCCGTCCCCGATCGCGACCGTGCGTTCGCGCGGGATCCCGAGCTCCTCGTTCCACCGACGGATCGCGGTGACCTTGCCGGGTCCGTCGACGAGTCCGCTGACCTCACCCGTCAGTACGCCGTCCTCGATCCCGAGCGTGCCCGCGGCGTACCGCTCGACGCCGAGACGTTCCGCGAGCGGCCCGACGATCGTGTCGAACCCGCCGCTCGCGATTGCGACCTCGTGGCCTGCCGCCTTCAGGTCGCGGATCAGATCCTCGACGCCTTCGCTCAGCTCGACGGTCTCCGCGACCTGGCGGACCAGCGAGGCGTCGACACCACGCAGTACGGCGATCTTCGCGCGGATCGACGTCTCGTAGTCCGGGGCGTGTACTGCGTTGACCTCGGGCAGCCGCCCGGCGAGCTCGGCCAGCGTGGCGAGGGTGTCGTGTTTGCTGATCGTCTGGTCGACGTCGAACACGAACAGGTGTTTCTGCATCGGAACGATGGGTTCCTTGTCAGCAGTCCCCGGGCTGAGCGCGTGACTCATCGCCGACGAGACCTCGCTCCGGACCGACGGCCGCCACTGTCCACGCGCCGGATCCCACACGCCGTTCGACTGATCCGCGGCGCCGTCCAGGAACGTGGTGATCGTGCCGACCATCTCCCCGAACTCCGGGTAGTCCTTAAGCTGCGCGATCCGCGACCGCAGCTGCTCGAACCCCTGGTGCCAAAGGATTTCGGTCTCGCCGTCCTGAGCCGGCGCCTGCCCGTAGAACCGATACGGGTACGGCGGTCCGCTGCGACCAGCCTCGCGCCAGTGCCAGTTCTCGGCCAACGCGTTCCGCAGCTTGTCGCCGTCCACCGGGCAGGTCTGCGCGATGTAGTACAGGTCGGCGATGTCCTTGAAGCGGGGAGCGAGGATGCCGTCGCCGACGCCGGGCTGGCAGGCGAGCGCCGCCATCTTGTCGGCCGCGAGATCCGCGACCGGCCGCAGCAGCGGCGTGATCGGCTGCAGACCAGGGAGTTGTACGCCGACGAGCGACCGCCGCGCGCGCTCGGACTCGCTCGTCCGCTGGATCATCGTCGGCAGCTTCACGTCGATCTCGATCGAGAAGCTGTCCCCGTCACGCCGTACGCCGAGTGGGCCGCGGGTGTCGTCGACCGGGTGTACGTCGACGGTGAAGACGGCATGTCCGCTGCCCGCGACCTTCACGTCCCGGGTCGTGTAGCGGACCAGTCCGCCGAGACCGACGCCGCCGTCGAGGGGCGCGCGGCCCTCCGGGGCGACCGCGAGGATGGCGTCGCGGACCTTGTCGACGTACTCGTCGGCGTCGAAGGCGCTGTTGTAGATGTCGAGATCGTTCGCCGTCCGCGCCATCTCGTACACCGGATCGATGTCGCCGCCGGCCGTCGCGGGCCAGCTTTCGGCGTACGCCGCGAGCGGGTTCGAACCGGTCGCCTCCCAGGTGTCGCCGTCCTGGTTCAGCAGGCTGATGAGGTCACCGGCGATCAGTTGGCGCTTCGCGCGGTCGGCCGAGAATCGCGGCGTACTGATGTCGTCGAGGTGCTTGGTGAGCGCAGCCCAGGTGCGGAAGGCGCGACGAAACTCGCGCACATCGAGGTGGCGCATGCCAGTCAGCCCTTCGCGGCGGCGTCGAGCGCGGCCTGGAGCCAGGCGGGCCCGTCGTACGCCTGATCGGCGAACTGCTCGGTGAGCTCGGTGCCGAGGCGGTCGGACGTCGTCCAGCCCTGGCTGATGAAGGACCGAGCCAGCCGGCCGAGGTCGGAAAGGTCGAGGCCTTGGCCGTCGGAGAGGTCGGCCAGGGTGCGCGCCGGGCCGGTGACCGGAAGGCCTTCGATCACAGTGCACTCGTCCTCACGGACCGAGCGCGGATGCACCGTGACGCCGTTGGGTAGGTCCTTCCGGGCTCGGCCGGAGAACTCGATCCCGTCTGCGCTGACGCTGCCGGCGCCGTACAGCTCGGCTGCGGATCGGTGCGACACGACCAGGGTGGTCAGGGGTCGTTCCCAGGCAGGGGTGGCGTCGGCCAGGAGCCAGGTCGCGTACAGCGTTTGATGTGCGTGGCTCGCCCCGGCCCGGACCCGGATCACGCCGTCGATGACGGGTTCGACGATCTCGGCGTCCTGCCATTGCGCGAGGACCTGGTCGGTCACCTGGTCGTGCAGTTGGGCGATCGCGACCAGGCCGTGCTGACCCTCGGCCAATGCGCAGAGCCGCGCGAACGCCTCCAGGTTCTTAGGCCGTGCGAAGCCCTTCATCGTCAACCCCGTAGCCGTATCGGTGGACAGTTGCCGCGATCATCATCCAGCCCTTGTGGTTCAGGAAGATGAACAGCTGGTGGTCGGAAAGTTTCGCTGAGTACTGGCCAATCGACGGATTGTGCCGGAATGCTGGGGTGCGACAGGTTCCTTCCCCGCCCCGGAGGTGTCCGATGTCCATCACGTTCCCGCGACTGTTCGCCGTACTGCTGCTGTTTGCCGCAACCCTGACCGCGTCGCAGGTCGTGGCCACGACGGTCGCGCACGCGGACGGTTGCTATACCTGGGGCCGCACGCTCAGCCAGGGGATGAACGGCGAGGACGTGCGGCAGTTGCAGATCCGGGTCGCCGGCTATCCCGGGTACGGCGGTCATCTCGCGACCGACGGTGATTTCGGGCCGGCCACGAAGGCGGCGGTGCAGCGCTTCCAGTCGGCGTACGGGCTGGGTGCGGACGGGGTCGCCGGGCCGGCGACGTTCAGCAAGATCTACGCGCTGCAGGACGACGACTGCACGCCGATCCATTTCACGTACGCCGAGCTGGATGACGGCTGCGGTGGGTCCGGGTACGACGGCGGGCCGTTGTCGGAGGCGGCGACCAAGGCGAACGCGCTGCAGACGATGTGGCAGCTCGAGGCGCTTCGTCACGCACTCGGCGACCAGGCCCTCAACATCTCGAGCGGCTTCCGCAGCATCCCGTGCAACAACTCGGTCGGCGGCGCGAGCAACAGCCAGCACCTGTACGGCCGCTCCGCCGACCTCACCGGCGTCCACTCCTTCTGCACAATGGCAAAGGAAGCCCGCAACCACGGCTTCGGCGGCATCTTCGGCCCGGGCTACCCCGACCACAACGACCACACCCACGTAGACATCCGCACCACAAACTCCTGGAGCGCCCCCAACTGCGGCATCTAGCCGTCAGAGGAGCTGGCTCACCGTGTGGATGATGAGGCCGACGAGGGCGCCGACGACGGTGCCGTTGATGCGGATGAACTGTAGGTCCCGTCCGACGTGGAGCTCGATGCGGGCGGAGGCCTCGCGGCCGTCCCAGCGTTCGATGGTGTCGGAGATGACGGAGACGATCTCGGTGCCGTACGTGCGTACGACGTACCCGACGGCCTCGGATGCGCGGGTGTCGACCCTCGTGCGGAGCCCTTCGTCGTTCTGGAGCCGGTGGCCGAGGTCCTGTAGCGCCTTCACCGCGCGGGCTCGCAGCGTGCTGTCCGGGTCGTTGATCGAGTCGATCAGCGCGGTCCGCATCGCGTCCCAGACCGCGGTCAGACTCGAGCCCATGTCGGGATGCGTGAGCATCCGCGCCTTCCACGCCTCGAACCGTTCCATCGTCTCCGGGTCGTGCTGCAGATCGTCGGCCAGTTGCGCAAGCAGCCGGTCGACAGCCCGCCGCGCCGGGTGCGCCTGGTTGTCGCGTACGTCGGCCAGCCACGCCAGCGCCTCGCGGTGGATCCGGTCGATCACCAGCCGGTCCACCCACTGCGGCGACCAGCGCGGCGCCCGCGGACCGACCACGTCCGCGAGCAGCTCCCGGTTATTCGCCAGCCAGTCGTACGCCTCGACCATCAGCAGGTCGAACAGTGCGTGATGCGCGCCGTCCTCGACCACCGACTGCACGAAGTGCCCCGCGATCGGGCTCAGCGGCTCCTTCACGAACCGCGGCAGCAACGACCCCCGCACGAACGCGGCCACATCCTCGTCGCCGAGCCTCGGCAACGCCGCCCCGATCGTCCGGGCGCCCTCCGCCACGATCCGCTCGGCGTGGTTGCCGTCCGCAAGCCACTCACCGGCCCGCCGGCTCACCTCCGCCGTACGCATCTTCTCCCCGACGACTTCCTCGGACAGGAAGTTCTCGGTGACGAACTGCTCCAGGCTCTCGGCCAGGCTGTCCTTCCGGGTCGGCACGATCGCGGTGTGCGGGATCGGCAGCCCGAGCGGGTGCCGGAACAGCGCCGTCACCGCGAACCAGTCGGCCAGCGCGCCCACCATCGCCGCCTCGGATGCCGCGTTCAGGTACGCCCAGCCGCCGCCGTGGTGCAGCGTCGCCACGTAGATCACCGCGGCGAGCACCAGCAGCGCCAACGCCACCGACCGCATCTGCCGCAGCCCACGCCGCCGTACCTGATCGGCCGCGCTCAGGGTCATTGTCGCCATACCCCGATTCAACCAAGTGGGCGGTGACGAGGAGGTCAGGCAAGCACCTGATTTGTCCCTCGACGTTCTATCAGGCCGGAAATCAGAGCCAGAAGCAGGCCCGCGACGGCGAGTGCGGAACCCAGCCGGCTCGGCCATTCGTAGCCGTAGCCGGCCGCGAGTACGACGCCGCCGAGCCAGGCGCCCAGTGCGTTGGCGATGTTCAGCGTCGAGTGGTTGAGCGACGCGGCCAGCGACTGGCCCTCGTGGGCAACGTCCATCAAGCGGGTCTGCAGCGCCGGCACGAGGATGCTCGCCGAGCACCCCATCGCGAAGACCGCGACCAGCGCCCCGGTCCGCGTCTGTGCGAGCCAGCCGAACGCCCCCAGTACGACGGCTACCGCGACGAGCCCGCCGTACACGCTGCCCATCAGCGACCTGTCGGCGAGCCGGCCGCCGACGACCGTCCCGACCGTCATGCCCACGCCGTACACGGCCAGCACGATCGTCACCGCGGACTCCGAGAACCCGGCCAGTTCCGTCATCGTCGGGGTGATGTAGGAGTACGTCGCGAACATCCCGCCGAAGCCGACCATCCCGACCAGCAGAGCCATCCACACCTGTGGCCGCGCCAGAGCGCTCAGCTCGCTGCGGATGTTCACGTCGCTGCCGACCGGCTGCGGCGCTACCCAGAACCACACCGCGACCAGCGTCAGCAGGCCCAACGCTCCGACCGCCAGGAACGGCACCTGCCACCCGAGCCGCTGTCCCAGCAACGTCGTCAGCGGTACGCCGATGATGTTCGCGATCGGCAACCCGACCATCGTCATCGACACCGCCCGTGCACGTCGCTCGGGCGCCACCATCGACGCCCCGACAACAGCGCCGATCCCGAAGAACGCGCCGTGCGGCAGCCCGGACAGGAACCGCGCCGCCATCAGGAACTCGTAGCTCGAGGCAACAGCCGACAACACGTTGCCGACCACGAACACTGCCACCAGGCCAAGCAGCAACCGCTTTCGCCCGGTCCGCGCGCCGAGCGCCGCGATCACCGGAGCACCGACCACGACACCCAGCGCGTACGCCGAGATGACGTGGCCGGCCGTCGGGATCGACACGTGCACGCCGTCCGCGATCTGCGGCAGCAGCCCCATCGAGACGAACTCGGTGGTCCCGATCGCGAAACCACCGGTCGCCAGCGCGAACAACGCCAGGCTGACATGCCGCGCAGTACCGCGTGTGTCAGGAGTCACCGAACTTGTCACACCTGATTGTCGCAGAGATCAGCAGGGCCACCGCGAGGAGGGCGAAGACCGCGTTCCCGATCAGATCGGCTGTCCGCGGGGCATCGAAAATGGGGGCTTCCGGGAAGGCGTGCCACGCGTAGGTGAGCATGGCGCCGCCTGCCACGGCCAGCGCGTGCATCTGGGTCCAGCCGGTCCGGCGCGAGCAGTACACCAGCACGGTCGCCGCCACGGCGTCGATGAGGAGCATGACGGCCGCGGCCAGCCAGGCGTTCTTCACCAGGTCACTCGTCACCATCCAGGCCGAGCTCAACGCCAGCGCCGCGATCGCGAACACCCAGGCCGGTGGCACTGTGCCGGTCGTACGACGCTGGGGCCGCCGGCCGACCCGGGCCGCGACGAAGACCAGGACGACGATCGCGATCACGACGCCGGCGAACTGGGCCGGGGATGCGACGAAGGAGTCCGTGCCGAGCTGGATGGCGGTCGTGGCGATGATGCCGACGACGAACAATGCGGCGTACACGCTGAAGCCGACCTTGCCGAGCCATGGTTCGCGGCGTCGTCGTGACATCGACTCGACCACGACGATCGGCACCGTGATGCTCCAGATCGTGTGCAGCCCGAGCACGAACACCGTCCACGGCGCACCCATCCCGAGGAAGCCGATGTGGCCGGGGTCGAGGAGTCGCTGGCCGGCGTAGTTCGGGTTGAACAGTGACTGGGTGGTGATGCCTTCCTCGAGGACTCCGTACGCGAGGGCGAGGATCACCACGCTCGGATAACCCCACCCGCGCCGCCGCACGACCTCCCGGATCAGGACCGCGCCGCCGCCGTACAGCGGGGCCAGGCCGATCAGAGCGAACAGCGCGGTGATCGGGATGTTCCCGAGCAGGAACTCCGCGACCAGGGGCGACAGGAAGAACAGGCCAAGGGCGGGCAGGGCTCGCTTCACACTCGTTTGCTGGGGCGCGGTAATCGTCATGCTCATCACTCTGAGGTCCGTGGGGCGGTCGTACGGATGCGATCCGTCCGGTTCCGGCGCTGACGGATGTCATGGCTCAGGGTTCGACCAGGGTCATTCTCCCTATACGGCGTATAGGGAATGTGTATTTAATGGTCGCTATGAACGACGTGACGACCAAGGACCGGATCACCGCCGCGGCGACGTACCTGCTGACCGAGCACGGCGCGGCCGGGGTGTCGATGCGGAAGGTGGCGGCCGCGGTCGGGATCACACCGATGGCGATCTACCAGTACTTCCCGGACCGGGAGACGCTTCTGAACGCGATCGCCGACGCGGCGTTCGTCGAGCTGGTCCGCCGGTGGGAGTCGGCGGAGCGTCCTACTGCGGCGGATGAACTGCTGCGGGAGATGCTGATCGATCACGTCGACTTCGCGCTCGAGCATCCCCGGCTCTACGACTACATGTTCACCGAGCGGCGTGACCAGGCGCGGAAGTTCCCCGCGGACTTCCGGGCCCGCAAGTCACCCACGCTCAACCTCGTCGCCGACGCGATCACCGCCGGCGTCGACCAGCAACTGTTCCGCGCCGACACGGACATCTGGGAAACCAGCCTGATGTTCGCCGCCCTGCTCCACGGCCTGATCCAACTCCACCACGGCGACCGCATCGGCATGCCGGAGCAATCCTTCCGCGCCCTCTGCCTCCGCCTGGGCGAAAGGATGATCGATGAACTACGTATCTAGATGGGTCGCGCTGGCAGCGGCCCTCGCGACAGGTGTGCTGCTGTACTTCGGGTCCGGCCTGCACACCGTGCCTGCGCTGACCTGGCTCGCTCCCGTTCCCGTGTTTCTGGTCGCTCCCCGCCTTCGACCCGGAGCGGCGTGGCTGACTGCGTTTGTGGGGTGGCTTCTCGGGCTGTCCAACCTGGCGCGGTATTTGCTGAGTGATCTCGAGTTGCCTGTTGTGGTGTTGGCATTCCTGCTTCTGCTAGCGGGGGTGTTTGCGGGCACCGTGTTGTTCTTCAGGGGACTTGTGGTGCGCGGGCATCCGGTGGTCGCGGCGTTTGTGGCTCCGGCTTTGTGGGCGGGGCTTGATTATCTGATTGCGAGCGTCTCGCCACACGGAGCGTTCACGAGTCTCGCGTACACGCAGGTAGAGGTTGCCCCGATCAACCAGATCGTGTCGTTGGCCGGGCCGTGGGGGCTCAGCTTTCTGCTGCTGTTCCCGGCTGCGGTGATTGCCGCGCGCAAGCTCCTGCTGGTCGGCGTGCTCGCGATGGTTGCCGCTAGCACCTGTGTGTACGGCGTTGTGCGGCTGCACGGGACGCCGCAGAGCGAGCCCGTCAAGATCGCTGTGCTGTCAGCGCAAGGAGCCGACGACGCGGGCTGGCCCGACGCTGCAGGGCCGGCGATTGTCGATCGCTACCTTCCGATGATCGGCGCGGCTGCCCGAGCCGGTGCGAAGATCGTGCTGCTGCCGGAGAAGATTGTCGATGTTCGGACGACCGATCTGCCACAGCTCTCGCAGCAGTTCCAAACGATTGCCACGAGCAACAAGATCGAGCTCGTCGTCGGTCTCACGGTGCTCGGCGACGGGGACCACAACCGCGCCCTGATGTTCCACCCCGACGGCGCCGCGCCGACGTCGTACGACAAGCACCACCTGATCCCGGGCATCGAGCCCTACACGCCCGGCGACCGGTTGGCGACGTACGACACCTGGGGTCTGATGATCTGCAAGGACCTGGACTTCCCCGCGCTGGCTCGGCAGTACGGCGAACTCGACACCTCGCTCCTGCTCGTCCCCGCGCTCGACTTCGTCGACGACGGCTGGCTGCACAGCCGGATGGCGTTGCTCCGCGGTATCGAGAACGGCATCCCGATCGCCCGTGACGGCAGCCAGGGCCGCCTGACCCTGACCGACGCCAACGGCCGCATCGTCGCCGAAACCACCGCCCCCGCAAACGGCCCGGCCGTCCTGATCGGCGAGCTCCGACCGGGGATCGATCACACGCTCTACACCGCCTGGGGCGACTGGTTCGCCTGGCTGTGCGGGCTCCTCGCACTGGTTGGGATGGTGTTGTTGAGGTCCCGCGGTGGGCGTGAAAGCATCCGGCATGGCCAACTTCGGGGACTACCAGTTGCAGATCTACCTGCAGGGGATGTTGCAGGGGACGACGCCGAAGATCACGACCGACCTGGCCCGGCTGGAGTCGCAGGCGGCCGGGAAGCTCCCGCTGGAGGCGATGGGGTACATCGTGCCGAGCGCGGGCGGCGGCGCGACCGCGCGGGCCAACCAGGCGGCGTTCGACCGCTGGCGTCTGGCGCCGCGGATGCTCCGCGGCAGCACCGACCGTGACCTGTCCTGCACCATCCTCGGTACGGCGATGCCCGCGCCGGTCCTGGTCGCACCGATCGGTGTCCAGACCCTCGCGCATCCCGACGGCGAACTGGCCACCGCTCGGGCCGCCGACACCCTCGGCCTGACGTACACGCACTCGACCCAGGCGAGCCACGCGATCGAGCAGATCGAAGCCGCCAACAAGTGGTTCCAGCTGTACTACCCGACCGACCGCGACGTCTGCCTCAGCTTTCTCCAGCGCGCCAAGGCGGCCGGGTACGGCGTACTCGTCGTCACGCTCGACACCGGGACGATCGGGTGGCGACCGGCCGATCTGGATCGCGGGTTCCTCCCGTTCCTGAAGGGGGAGGGGCTCGCGAACTACTTCAGCGACCCGGTCTTCCGGTCGAAGCTCGCGAAGCCGATCGAGGAGGATCCCGGCGCGGCGGTGATGCTCTGGGCGCAGATCTTCCCGAACGTCGGGCTGGCCTGGGACGACCTGTCGTTCCTGCGCGACAACTGGGACGGCCCGATCGTCCTCAAGGGCATCACCGCGGTCGAGGACGCCAAGCTCGCGGCCGAACACGGCGTCGACGGCATCGTCGTCTCGAACCACGGCGGCCGCCAGGTCGACGGCGCCGTCGCGTCGCTGGACGCGCTGCCCGCGATCGCGGACGCGGTCGGCGAACAACTCACAGTCCTGTTCGACTCCGGCGTACGCACCGGCTCCGACGCCGCGAAGGCGCTCGCCCTGGGCGCCAAGGCAGTCCTGCTAGGCCGCCCCCTCCTCTACGGCCTCGCCCTAGCCGGCCAGGCCGGCGTCGAGCATGTACTCCGGTGCTTCCTCGCCGAGCTGGACCTGACCCTCGCCCTCTCCGGCTACGCCAACCACCGCGAACTCAACCGCGACTCGGTGGTCCGCGCGTGAAGGCGGTGATCTTCGATCTCGATGACACGCTGTTCGATCACACCGGGTCCGCTCAACAGGCCGTTCGCGGTTGGGTGACGGGGCTCGGGATCGCGCCGACGGACGAGCTGATCGCGCAGTGGTTCGTGATCGAGGACGGGGTGTACCCGCGATACCTGGCGGGCGAGCTGACTCACCACGAACAGCGTCGCGAGCGGCTGCGTGCGTTCCTGCCGGTCCTCGGGCTGTCGGTGCCGGTGACGGATGCGGAGCTGGACCAGGTGTTCGACGGGTATCTGACCCAGTACAAGAGCAGCTGGACGGCGTTCCCGGACGCACGGCCCGCGCTGGAAGTTGCTCGGGGCAACGGTTTGCGGATCGGTGTGCTGACCAACGGGAACCCGGTGCAGCAGAACGCGAAGCTGGCAGCGATCGGCCTGGCGGACCTGATCGACGTGGTGCGCACGTCCGAAGAGCTCGGGGTCAGCAAGCCGGATCCGCTGACCTACCTGTCCACGTGTGAGGCGTTGGGAGTCGAGCCGGGGGAGACGTTGATGATCGGCGACAACCTCGAGCTGGATGTGCTCGGCGCGCGGGCCGCCGGGTTGGCGGCGCGGCATCTGGATCGGTCCGTGGGACAGAGTCTGCCGGAGCTGCTCGACCTGTTGTAGTCTTTGCGACAGAGATTGAATTCTCTGAAGCGATCATTACAGGAGGTCGCGGTGCGGAACGTGACGGCGCTGGTCCGGCGGTACGTCGACGACGGCCGGTTCCCCGGCACGGTCACGGTGGTCGCCCATCGCGACGAGGTCGTGTTGTTCGACATGTACGGGCGTCGTGACGTCGAGCGCGACCGTCCGATGACCGCGGACACGATCTTCCGGATCTACTCGATGACCAAGCCGATCGTGAGCCTCGGGCTGATGCAGCTCTACGAGGAGGGCCGCTTCCAGCTCGACGACCCGGTGGTGAAGTACCTGCCGGAGCTCGGCCGGCCGAAGGTGTACACGGACGGCTCGGTCCGCGAGTCGATCCGCGACATGACCGTGCGGGACCTGCTCATGCACACCTCCGGCCTCGCCGCCTCGAACGGGAGTCATCCGGTCAGCCTGCTGTACCAGGACGCCGGGCTGACCCGGACGTCGGACCTGACGCTCGCCGAGCTGCCGGCCCTACTGGCCGAGCTGCCGCTGCGGGCCGATCCTGGCACCCGCTGGATCTACGGGATCTCCACCGATCTCGTCGGCCGGCTGTGCGAGGTGCTCGGCGGCGTACCGCTCGATGAGTATCTGAAGACCCGGATCTTCGATCCGCTCGGCATGACGGACACCGGCTTCTCGGTGCCCGAGGCAAGCCTGTCCCGGTTCGCCGCGGCCTACGGGTACGACGATGGCGGCTTCACGCTGCTCGACGATCCACTGACCAGCGCCTACACCCAGCAACGGACCTACCTGTCCGGGGTGGCCGGGCTGGTCTCCACCGCGGGCGACTACCTGCGCTTCACCCGGATGCTCGCGGGCGGCGGTTCGCTCGACGGGACACGGATCATCGGGTCGCGGACGCTGCGGTTCATGACGATGAACCACCTGCCTGGGGGTCAGGATCTCGCCGCGTTCGCAGACTTCGGCGGTGAGACGAAGCGGGCTGGGCAGGGCTTCGGGCTCGGCTTCGGGGTGTTGCTCGATCCGACCGTCGCGCAGACCATCGGGACCCCTGGCGAGTTCTTCTGGGGTGGCAAGGCCTCGACCGCGTTCTTCGTCTCCCCGGCCGACGAACTCGTCGTCGTCTTCCTCACCCAACTCCGCCCCTCCGCCAGCTACCCGATCCGCCGCGAACTCAGAGCTGCTATCTACGCGTCCCTCGACGACTGACGCCATGCTGACAACGGATGACGGCTGCCGGATCTGGACCGACGTCACCGGCGACGGCCCGCGCGTCGTTCTGGTGCATGGCGGTCCGGGATGGTGGGACGTGTTCCACCACCTGTCGCTCCCCGGGTTCACCTTGCATAGGTGGGACCAACGAGGATGCGGCCGATCCGACCGCCGCGGCCCGTACACCCTCGACCGGTACGTCGCCGACCTGGCCACGGTCGCCGGCCCCGACCCGTGCATCGTCATCGGACATTCGTGGGGAGCTGCGCTCGCCTTGGAATATGCCCAAGCGCATCCACACGCCGTCGAGCGGTTGGTGCTGGTGTCGTCGGTCGGCCTCGACGGTCCGCCGGCCGACTACCGCGCGAGGCGTGCTGCGTTGCTGGCCGAGACTCCGGAGGACGATCCCTGGATCGCCCAGATCTCCGTGAACATCGCCGATCGGGAGACGGCCGTCGACTGGTCGAGGAAGTTGAACACGCCCTGGTTCGAGCCGAATCCGGTGTGTGCAGAGGCCTTACGGGCGGAGCTGCACGCCCTGCCGGATCGGGCCGCGGCCTGCGCGCGGGCCGTCGTACCGACGCTCCTGGTGCACGGCGCTGAAGACCTGCGGCCGCCGTACGTCACCGACAGCCTGCTGGACGCGCTGCCCAACGCAGAACGGGTAGTGCTCGACGGTGTCGGGCACTACCCGTGGGTGGAAGACCCGGACGGCTTCCAGAAAGTCGTCCGGGAGTTCCTCGCTAGCTGATCGTCCAGGTGTCGGCGCCGGTGACGAGGGCCTGCAGGTCGCCGGTGCCCTGTGCCTCCTGGGCGGTGGCGATCTGCTGACGGACCAGGTCGTCGTACGCCGGACGCTCGACCGAGCGGAACACGCCGATCGGGGCCTGGTGCAGCACGCCCGCATCGGTCAGCCGCGACAGCGCGAACGCGTACGCCGGATCGTCCGTGTGCGCGTCGTGGATGACGAGATCCGCCTCGCCGCCGGGCAGGTCCGCAACCTCGCGTACGGCGAGAGACGCGAACCCGTCACGCACCACCCCGAGATGCCCGTCCTTGCCGAAGCGGATCGGCTCGCCGTGAACCAGCGGGATGATCGCGTCGTCCCGGGTCTCCGGGTCCTTGAACGCCTCGAACGCGTTGTCGTTGAAGATCGGGCAGTTCTGGTAGATCTCGACGAAGGCCGTACCGCGGTGCTCGGCGGCGGCGCGCAGCACCGAGGTGAGGTGCTTGCGGTCGGAGTCGACCGTCCGGGCCACGAACGTCGCCTCCGCGCCGAGCGCCAGCGAGACCGGGTTGAACGGGTTGTCGACCGAGCCCATCGGCGTCGACTTCGTCACCTTGCCCGGCTCCGAGGTCGGCGAGTACTGGCCCTTGGTCAGGCCGTAGATCCGGTTGTTGAACAGCAGGATCTTCATGTTCACGTTGCGGCGCAGTGTGTGGATCAGGTGGTTGCCGCCGATCGACAGCGCGTCGCCGTCACCGGTGACGACCCACACGCTGAGGTCCGGACGCGACACCGCCAGCCCGGTCGCGATCGCCGGCGCGCGCCCGTGGATCGAGTGCATGCCGTACGTCGACAGGTAGTACGGGAACCGTGAGGAACAACCGATCCCGGACACCATCGCGACGTTCTCGCGCTTGATCCCGAGCTCGGGCAGGAACCCCTGGAAGGCCGCGAGTACGGCGTAGTCGCCGCAACCCGGGCACCAGCGGACCTCCTGGTCCGACACGTACTCCTTGCGGTTCTGCGGCTCGGTCGCGGCCGGTACGCCACGCAGGCCACCGGGCAGACTCGGCAGGCCGAGGTCGACCGTGCTCATCGTGCTCCCTCCGACTCGTGCAGTTGGCCGTTGGACTGACCGTTGGGCTGACCGTTGGTACGGCCGTTCGGCTCGGTGCGCAGCGCCTCGCCGTGCGTCAGTCCGGCGGCGGCCGAACCGAGGTGACGGGCGTCGTCGTCGATGCCGGCGGTCTCCTCGACCAGGTTGCCGATCACCTCGGCAAGCTCCGCGGCGCCCAGCGGCATACCGCGAACCTGCGCGTAGGAGACGACGTCGACCAGGTACTTCGCCCGCAGCAGCATCGCGAGCTGGCCGAGGTTCATCTCGGGGACCAGGACCTTGTCGTAGCTGCGGATCAGATCGCCGAGGTTCGACGGGAACGGGTTCAGGTGCCGCAGGTGCGCCTGCGCGATCTTTCCGCCGACCGCGCGGACCCGGCGGACGCCGGCGCCGATCGGGCCGTACGTCGAACCCCATCCGAGCACCAGGACCTTCGCCGTACCGTCGGGGTCGTCGACCTCGATCGGCGGGATCGACCGGGCGACCGCGTCCACCTTGGCCTGGCGGGTGCGGATCATCAGGTCGTGGTTGGCCGGGTCGTAGGAGATGTTGCCGGTCTTGTCCTCCTTCTCCAGACCACCGATCCGGTGGTCCAGACCCGCCGTACCCGGGACGGCCCAGGCACGGGCCAGGGTCTCCGGGTCGCGCAGGTAGGGGAGGTAGGTGGGCTCGCCCTTGTCGTTGGTCGCGTTCGGCTCGAGGGTGAAGTTCGGCTCGATCGTCGGAAGGTCGGCGACAGCCGGGATCTTCCACGGCTCGGAACCGTTCGCCAGATAGCCGTCGGACAGCACGATCACCGGCGTGCGGTAGGTGATCGCGATCCGGGCCGCCTCGACCGCGATCGCGAAGCAGTCCGCGGGGGACTGGGCCGCGAGGACGGGCAGCGGGGCCTCGCCGTTGCGGCCGAACATCACCTGCAACAGGTCGGCCTGCTCGGTCTTGGTCGGCATACCGGTCGACGGGCCGGCGCGCTGGATGTCGCAGACGACCAGCGGCAGCTCGAGCATCACGCCGAGACCGATCGTCTCGGACTTCAGGCTGATCCCCGGACCGGACGACGTGGTCACACCGAGCGCGCCGCCGAACGACGCACCGAGCGCCGCGCCGACACCGGCGATCTCGTCCTCGGCCTGGATCGTGGTGACGTTGAACCGCTTGAGCTTGGACAGCTCGTGCAGTACGTCGGAGGCCGGGGTGATCGGATACGCGCCGAGGACCAGCGGCAGGCCGGCGCGCTGGGCGCCCGCCACCAGGCCGTACGCCAGCGCGAGGTTGCCGGAGATGTTCCGGTAGGTGCCGGTGGCCATGCTGGCCGGCTTCACTTCGTACCGGACCGAGAACTCCTCGGCGGTCTCGCCGAAGTTGTAGCCCGCGCGGAAGGCGGCGATGTTCGCGTCCCGGATGTCCGGTTTGCCCGCGAACTTGGTCTGGAGGAACGTGATCGTCGACTCGACCGGCCGCTGGAACAGCCAGGACACCAGGCCGAGGGCGTACATGTTCTTCGCCCGGGACGCGTCCTTGCGGGTCAGGCCGAACTCCTTGACCGACTCCACCGTCATACCGGTCAGGTTGAGCGGGACCACGTGGTAGGCGTCGAGCTCGCCGGTCTCCAGCGGGTTCTCGTCGTACCCGATCCGCTTCAGGTTGCGGGCGGTGAAGTCCGCGGTGTCGACGATCAGCGTGGCGCCGCGAGGGACGTCCTTGAGGTTCGCCTTCAGGGCCGCCGGGTTCATCGCGATCAGCACGTCGGGCGCGTCGCCAGGCGTGAGGATGTCGTGGTCGGCGAAGTGGAGCTGGAAGGACGACACTCCCGGCAGGGTTCCGGCTGGTGCCCGGATCTCGGCTGGGAAGTTGGGCAACGTCGACAGGTCATTGCCGAACGAAGCTGTTTCTGCGGTGAACCTGTCCCCCGTGAGCTGCATCCCGTCACCGGAATCGCCGGCGAAGCGGATCACCACGCGGTCGAGCTGCTTGACCTCGATGGTCACTGTTCTTTTCATCTCCAAGTCGAAGCTTGGGTCGTCCGGCCGCCTTGTGGGCAACAGGCCGATCCCCCCGTCAGGGCGATAACCCCAATATTAGTTCGCCCTTAGAACAGAACCATGCGGAAGCCCCGGTGGTCCACAGCCTGGGACGCGGTCTTAACGGGTCGTTGGGTCAGGTACGGACGAAACCTTCCAGTGTCACACTCCGCAGCGGCTCGCTTGCGATCCGAAGTGAGAACCGGCAGGGTGTCGTCATCAAGCTGTGACTTCGAGGAGCTGTTTCATGCGTCGTGTGCTGGTCGGACTGCTGACGTTGCTGCTGGCCGGTTGCGCGGCCCCGATCGCCCCGGCGGACAGCGCGCTGAGTCTCGGCAGTACGGCGTCCGCGGCCGTCGCGGCGCAGGTTCGGACTGCGAAGATCGCGAGCATCCGGACGACGGACGCGACCAAGGGTGTGATCACGGTGGTCGGGACGCTGACGCCGGCGCCCACGGCGGGGACGCGGATCCCGCTGCATCAATGGATCCCGTCGTTGAAGCGGTGGCAGGAGGTCGCGCACGGGTACTCGTCCGGCAGCAGCGTGACGATCACCACGGTCCAGCCCGGGTCGATCCGGACGTACCGGATCGCGGTCGGTGCACAGGCGCCGTACGCCGCGGTGGTGTCGCCGATGATCAGCTTCAAGCACTACGTGTGGCGCGGGATGTTCAAGAAAGGGCTGGTCGCCGCGGGCGGAGCGGGGCAGCCGCAGTTCACCGTCGTACCGCCGAACGAAGGGCCGCGGCGGGCCGAGGCGGATCTGCTGGCGAACCAGGGCGGGTATGTCTGGGGCGAAGTGGACTCGACGGGGTGCCGGTACGTGCGGAACTGGCTCGGCAATCTGACCGATGGTCTCGTGCGGGTGTCGCTGCACAACGGGACGACGGCGATGACGTCGATCCGGATGCAACAGGAGACCGAGACCTGGCTGAACTACGACATCTCCGGCGTGACGCGGTTGCGGCTGCAGGTCGCGGACATCCGGTCCGGGTACGGCCCGTACGTTTCGATCGACTCGCTCCTGCTCTGCACGAACTAAGCTGCTGCCTGTGTCGGACAGCTATGGCGTCATCGCCGCGGTGGTCGCGCTCGGCCTGGTCGGGCTGCTCGGCGCGTTCGCGCTGAACAAGGCGCTGACGGTCACCTACCCGACCGAGGGCAAACTCAAGACCTACGAGTCCGGCGTAGACCCGGTCGGCGAGGGCTGGGCCCAGGTCCACATCCGCTACTACCTGTTCGCCTACCTCTACGTGATCTTCGCCGTAGACGCGATCTACCTCTTCCCCTGGGCCACAGTTTTCAGCACCCTCGGCTACGCCACTCTCATCGAGATGTTCATCTTCCTGGCCTTCGTAGCGGTAGGCCTCCTCTACGCCTACCGCAAGGGCGTCATCCGCTGGACCTAGTCGGTCTAGCTGTTCGCGAGGGCGGCGGCGATTGCCCAGTCTTGGGCGCCCACACCTACGGATTTGAAGACTGTGCGGCCTTCTCGCGTTGGTGGGTTGGAGAGCGCGGGGCCGAGTTCGACGAGGTCGGTTTCGGCGAGGGCTCCGGAGTTGATTGCGTCGATTACCTCGCCGGACTCCTCGAGGGCGGCTTCGCGTTGGTCGACTACGACTGTGGATGCGGTGGTGAGGAGGTTGCGGGGGAGTTCTCGCATGGTGGGGCGGAAGGCGCCGATGGCGTTGACGTGGACCGTGGTGGGGAGGGCGTCGGCGTCGAAGAGTGGGGTGGTGGAGGACGTTGCGCAGCAGATGATGTCGGTGTCGGCGATTGACTCTTCGACGCTGGTGCTTGGGGTGAACTTCGCCTCGGGGAATTCGGTCGCCAACTGGTCGGCGAGGGCCGTTGCGCGGTCAGCCGATCGGCCGGTGATGGTGATCTGAGTGATGGGTCGCACGGCGAGAACTGCGCGGACCTGGTCTGCGGCTTGGGCGCCGGTGCCGATCAGGGTGAGGCGGGTGGCGCCGGCTTGAGCCAGTAGATCGGTTGCGACGCCGACGACTGCGCCGGTGCGCAGGGTGGTGATCGAGCTGCCGTCGGCGACCAGTTGTTCGCCGTTGCCGGTCCAGATCACGGTGGCGCGGATCGCCGGTACCTGGTCGAGCGCGATCCCGATCTTCTTGACGACCGCGGTCCCGGTCGGCGTGTGGTACGCCGACATCACGAGCACCGTCCCGTCGCCGAAGATCTGCCGCGGTGGCAGCACGAAGTTCCCGGCCGCCAGCTCGCGGAACGCGTCCCGCACCGCGTCGACCGCCGTACTCATCGGAACCAGGCGGAGTACATCCTCAGCAGAAAGCACCTTCACCCGCCGAGCATATTCTGGCGCGATGGATCTGCACCGTGACGCAATCGTGGCCGATGGGCACAACGACCTCTTGATGCTGGTGGCAAGACGGCCCAAGGACGTCTGGTCGACGTACTTCCGGGAGCGCTGGATCCCGCAGTTGCGCGACGGCGGGATCGACGTACAGGTGCTGCCGGTGTTCATCGACTCGGAGTTCCTGCCCGAGGGCGCGCTCCGCGAGACGCTGCGGATGATCGAGGCTGCACACCGGATCGCGGCGGCGAACTCCGACGAGGTCGCGTTGTGTACGGCGCCTGGCGACATCGAGGCCACCACGGCCGCGGGCAAGATCGCGCTGGTACTCGCGCTCGAAGGCTGCCCGCAGATCGACACCGACGTCGAACTCCTGCAGACGCTGCACCGGCTCGGCGTACGGATGGTCTCGTTCACGCATTTCGGTCGCAGCGCGCTGGGTGACGGTTCCGGCGAGGACGCAACCGGCGGGCGGTTGACGCATGCCGGCGTCGAGGCGGTTGGATTGCTCGAGGAGCTCGGCGTACTGATCGACGTATCCCACGTCGGCCGCGCCGGGGTCGAGCACATCCTCGAGCTGGCGACCAAGCCGGTAGTCGCGTCGCACTCGAGCGCGTTCGCGCTGCGCGACCACCACCGCAACCTGACCGACGAGCAGCTCCGCGGGATCGCCGCGACCGGCGGCGTGGTCTGCGTGAACTTCTTCGCTGGCTTCCTCACCACCGAGGAGAAGCCGACGGTCGACCACCTCGCCGACCACATCGTCCACATCCTCGACGTCGCCGGCGAGGATCATGTCGGCCTGGGCAGCGACTTCGTCGCCGAGGTCTTCGGCGAGAAGATCCCCGCCTGCGACCGGCCCGTCGTCATCCAGGGCCTGGACGCCGAGCTCTACGTTCCCGGCCTAGAAGGGCCGGGCGGCATGCCCCTGGTCACCGACGCGCTGGTCCGCCGGGGTTTGCCGGAAGCAACGATTCGGAAAACCCTGGGCCAGAATCTGACCCGGATTCTGACTACTCACAGTAATCTCTGACCAGACGTCAAGCCTAGTTGCCTGGTCACCGTTTGTGATTGCGCTGGGCAACAAACATGAGTTTCAAATGCGCGTCTTAACGGTATGCGTACGGACTGTCGCCAAGTGGTCAGTTCAGGGCTATCGTGATTACACGGGGGAACGGGGCGAATACCGGACGGTGAGGCTATGTCGTGGCAACTGTGGGTAGTGATTGCACTCGCTGCTGCAGGTCTGGTGCTGGTGGCGGCGGCGCGAATGCGGCACGCCCGTAAAGTCTTCGACGACATCACCGATCTCAACCGCCCGATCCGCATGACTCCGCCGGTCACGGCCGACGACCTGGCCCGGGCTCGTGCACGGCACGCCCACCCCGAGCCCAATCGCCGCCGCCAGCACGGCTAATCGGCGTCGAGCAGTCCGTCCCGGCGCGCCACGGCCGCCGCCTCGGTCCGCGAGCGGACGCCGAGCTTCGCGAGGATGTTCGAGACGTGCACGCTGACCGTCTTCTCGCTGATGTACAGCTCGCGCGCCAGCTGCCGGTTGGTGCGTCCCTCCGCAAGCAACCGCAGTACTTCGGTCTCCCGCGACGTCAGCGCACTGGCGCCGGCGGTCTCGCCGCCACCGGTCTCGTCGAGCAGCGGCTTCGACCCCAGTTCACGACCGACCTCGGCGGCCATCGCTGTCTGCTCATTCGCCTCGGCGACCCGGCCCGCGGCCCGCAGCGCTGCGGACAAGCGGACCCGCGACCACGCCTGCTCGAAGACATACCCGTACCCGAAGGCGTCCGTCGTCCGCTCCCAGGCGGCGACATGCTCCTCCGGCGTCGGCGCGTCCACTCCGGCCAGCCACCGCAGCCGATCCCACTCCGACTCCAGCCGCGCAAGCCAGGCGAGTCCTTCGACGCCCATCAACCGTCCCGGCGGCATGCCCTTCTCAGCGGTCGCCTGCCCGGCCGCGACCAGCTCCGCGCCGCGCGAGACCAGCTCCGCGGCCGCCGACGGCTCACCGACGGCGCGGTGGCACAGCAGCTGCAGCCCGAGCGTCGCGAACCGGATCCGCCCCAGGAACCACTCCGTCTGGAACACATCGGCGCACAGCGCTGACACGTCGGTGATCAGCTTCTCCGCCTCGGCCGGCTGATCCAGCTGCCGGTACGCGTCGACGGCCGGCTGGAGCCCGATGATCGGCAGCATGATGTCGAGGTCCCACCACTTCCGGGACATCTCGAACTCCTCGGCGACCGCGGTATCACCACGCCCGCTCCGCACCGAGAACTCCACCGCCCGCAGCGCCGCCGCAGCCGCCGCCGGCGTCATCGAATCAGTCTGCGCCGTCGCGGCCGCCTCGTCCCACTCGCCGAGCATGAACTGGGTCAACGCCAGCATCCGCCGCGCGTCGAACCCGTACACGGCCCATTGCCGTCCGAGCTCACCCGCTCGCTTGGCTGCGAACGACAACGCGGCCTTCGCGTTCAGCAGGTCGCCCTGCTCGTAGTGCGTCGACCCGAGCAAGAACCGGCTTCGCACCTCGGCAGCGGGATCGCCGGTGAGCTGCGCCCGTACGGCGGCCTCCTCCAACTGCTTGGCCGCCGTCTCCGGATCGCCGGCCCGGCGGCGGAGCTGAGCGAGCGTGATCCCGGCGTCGCTGGCTGCGGACTCCTGACCGGCCTCGCGGGCGATCTCGAGCGCGCGATGCGCCCAGCGCTCTGCCTCCATCGGACGACCGAGCGCGTCGGACACCCGGGCGTAGAGCGACGCGACCTGCGCCTTGAACGCACTGGACGGATCGTCGTGGACCAGCTTGAGCGCCTGCGAGATCGCCTCGCTGGCCTCCTTGTCCTGGTCGATGATCAGCGCGATATCGGCCAGCGGCAGGAGCAGCTCGGCCCGCTGCAGCTTCGGTGCGTCCGGCGGCAGATCGGCCAGCGCCTTCCGGAGCAGCTTGAGCGCGCGCAGGTGCTGCGAGGACAGCGTGGCCGCCATCGCGGTGTCGACGATCAGCCAGGTCTTGTCGACCGTGCTTGTCGGCGCTGCGTTCGGGAACAGCTCGAGGGCCATCTCGTAGTGCTTCAACGCCTCCTGCGGCGCGGCGACGGACAGCGCTTCCTGCCCGGCCCGGACGCGAGCCTCGAACGCAGTGGCCAGGTCGTGCGACCGCGTGGCATGCCCCGCCAGCTCAGCCGCCGTACCCGCGACTGTCTTGTCTTCCAGGGCTTGCACGTACGCCGCGTGCTCGCGGACACGCTCGCCCGGCAGCAGATCGTCGTACACGGCCTCGGCCAGCAGGGCGTGGCGGAAGTAGTACCGATCGTTGGTCGGTACGTCGATGATGTGCGCGTCGATCAGCTCGCGCAGCGCGTCGTCGAGCTCGCGATCCGGCAGCTTCGCGACCGCCGTGAGGAGATCGTGCGGGACGCGGCGGCCGGCGACCGCGATCACGCGGGCGACCTGGCGCGCGTCGTCCGACAGCGGGTCGAGGCGGACCAGCAGCAGATCGGCGAGATCGGGCGGCACAGTGTCGCCGTCACCCATCGAGGCCGCGGCGGCCAGCTCCTCGGTGAAGAATGCGTTCCCGCCGGCGCGCTCGAGGATGCGACGCTCCTCGACCGCGGACAGCGGCTCGGCGAGCAACGAGTGGAGCAGCGTGCGGGACTCGTCGGCGTCGAGGGGGAGCAGGTTCACCCGGCGTACCCGAGGGTTGCGGGACCACTCGGCGATCGGCCGGCGGAGCGGATGGCGGCGGTGCAGGTCGTCGCTGCGGTACGACACGACCAGGGCCAGGCGCTGCGAGGTCAGTCGGGTGATGAGGAAACCGATCAGGTCCCGGGTCGAGTCGTCGGCCCAGTGGGCGTCCTCGATGATCACCAGGATCGGCTCGCTGGTGGCGAGCGCGGTGAACGCTCCGAGCACGGCATCGAACAGCGCGGCGCGGTCGAGCTGACCCTCTTGCGGCACGGGCTGCGCGCTGAGCAGACGGTGAGCGGGGAGCAGCCGGCTGATCGCGGGGAAGTTGGCCAGCACACTCTCGACGAGGTCGGGGCGGTCGCCGGCGAGGCGGCCGAAGATCTCGGAGAACGGCTGGTACGGCAGGCCGGCGTCGCCGAAGTCGGTGCAGTGTCCGACGAGTACGCCGAAACCGCGCTCGTGCGCACCGGTTGCCACCTCGTCCAGCATCCGGGTCTTGCCGACGCCGGCATCACCGGACAGCAGTACGGCGCCGGCGCGACGCGTTTTCGCGTCGTCCACGGCGCTCAGCAGGGCAGCCATCTCGGTCGAGCGGCCGACGAGAGGTGTCGAGTTCCAGGGCACGTCGTCCATCTTCGCCCCTGGAGCCGACACAAATCGACGGTATCCCGTCCGCGGAGCCCCGGTTCTGCTGTCAGCGTGAGACTTTGCGGGAAAAAGAGCGCCGTCCCTGATCGCGTGATCAGGGACGGCGGCTGGGGCGGTCATCGGGCCGTGGTGGGTCGGAGGGCCCGGCGCGAGTGCCGCGGCTCGGGCTGCGAACCCTTCGCCGGGCGCTGCTTGCGGGTCACGTTCCCGAAGTCACGCTTGGTCCGCTCGAGGCGGTACGCGGTCTCCGCCTTGATCGTGTCCTGGCTCAGAGGAGTGTTGAACATTGTTTCCCTCCCTTCAGGCTTTCCGGCCGAACAGCTGGCTGATGGTCCGGCGGGCCCCGGTGTTCCGGTGCTGCCGGAAGTCACGGCTGAGACGCTCCCTGCGGTACGCGACCTCTGCCTTGACCGATTCGTTCGTGTACATGTCTTCCTCCGTCTTTCGGTGCCAGCTCCTTGCTGACAGGTACCAATCTGCTCGTCTGAGGTAGGCCCGCACATCGGAACTCCTCCCTATCCCCGGGGGCCGCTCTGCCTTAGGTGTTCTTAGGGGGTCCTAGGAGGTGCCTAAGGCGCTCGAAAACGGCGGGGTCCGCGGGCCTGCGGGCTGTTGGGAGATGCCCTGGAAGACGGCGGCGCGGCCGGCCGCGGAGCGCCGCCCGCGCCTGTGGGGAGGGGGCCTGGGGCGGTGACCTGGCGGTCACATCGCCGGACGGGCACGCAGCTCGGGCGCACAGGGCGCGGGCGGCTGCTGCTTCTGCTTGCGCTGGAACCAGAACGGACGCTGGAAGTCGTGCCGGATGCGTTCCTGCCGGTACTTGATCTCGGCCCGCACCGCGTCGGTCGAGTACATGAACATGATCTCCTCCGAGCTCCTGTCGATGAGAAGACAGTGCGCCCCTGAGGAGGCGGCCCACATCCGCACAACTCCCTATGCCAGAGGCAACTAACGCCTTAGGTACGCCGGGACCGCCTACCCCGCGTGCTACGCGGATGCTTTCTTCGTCGCGCTGCTCCTCAGCGCACCCGCTCCGCACGCACCCGCCCACCCCCGGCTCAGCGCCGTGCATCCCCTTCCGGCTATCGCCGGACGTGCCGGCTGTCGCCGGAGTTGCCGGCTTATCGCCGGGTGTGCGGCTTATCGCCGAGTTGCCGGCTGCCGCCGGAGTTCCTCGCTGCGCTCGGAGCGACCGCACCGTGGCGGGGCGTGCTCGTCGTCGGTGAAGTGGACCCGCAGCGGCGGCCCTCAACCCGGACGCGTCGCCCTGCCGGAGTACATCGACGCAGGTGGCCGAGACCGGTGGCGCGCAGGCCAACGGGTCCACAAGTCGCTCGACCGTCTACGGTCAGGCCGCACCCCGAGGCGGTCACCGCGCGGCAGCGCGCACGGGTACGGGCGGCAGCCCGCAGACCCGGCGATAAGCCGGAAACCCGGCGATAGCCGGCCACTCCGGCGGCAGCCGGCACTCCCGGCGATGAGCCGAACACTCCGGCGGCAGCCGGCCACTCCCGGCGATAAGCCGGAAGCACCCGGCGGCAGCCGGCACGGTCCGGCGATAGCCGGAAGGGGATGCACGGCGCTGAGCCGGGGGTGGGTGGGGTGCGTGTGGAGTGGGTGCGCTGAGGAGTGGAGCGACGAAGAAAGCGCCTGCGGAGCAGGCGGGGGAACACGCGCGGGAGGTCAGCTGCGGTAGGACAGGCTCAGTTCGTAGTGTTCTGGGTCCAGGAGTTCGTCGGCGTGTTCGGCGAAGCGGTCGTCGGCGGTCCAGCTGGTGCGGGTGGTGTGGAGGAACCAGGTGTTGTCGGGGCGGTTCAGGTGACCGGCTTCGACGGGGGTGAGTGGGCGGCCGCGGAGGCGTTGTTCGCAGTGGTCGAGGTAGAGGCCGGCACGGTTGAGTGTGACGCTGATCGAGTCGTTGTACAGACCGCGTTCGGGCAGATCGCGGAGGGAGTCCAGCGCCGGGATCCGGCTGCGTTCGAGCGAGATCGCCGTACCGTCCGTCAGCTGTCGGACCCGCTCGATCACCACCACCTCCGCCGACTCGAGGCCGAGCCGCGACGCCAGCCCCGGATCGTCCTCGCGTTCGATCCGGACCGTTCGCATCCGGGTCTCGACGCCCTGCGCCGACAGCGCGTGCGTCCACCCCAACCGCCCGTCCAGCGGTCGCCCGTCGAACAGCACATACGACCCCTTGCCGGTATGCGTCGCGATCAGCTCGTCCTCGGCCAGCACCGCGAGTGCCGCCCGGACCGTGTTCCGGCTGACCGAGAATCGGCGAGCCAGTTCCACCTCGCCCGGCAGTTGCGCGCCTCGCCGTACGACGCCGGACCTGATCTCCCGCGCGAGGACCCGCGCGACCCGTTCGTGTTTCAGGGAGATCCGGCGCATCACCGCAACTGCTCCACGCTCACGATCTCGATCATCGGTGCATAGAGACGCATGATGTCGAGCGCCTTGTGGTGGTTCTCGTCGGTCGATCCCGCGCACGCCTCTTCGACCACTTGGACCTGTACGCCGGCGTCGACCGCGGCCAGCGCCGTACTGATCACGCAGCAGTCCGTCGTCACCCCGCCCAGCACCAGCCGCCCATCCGCCCGCGCCGCGAGCGCAGGACCCCAGGCACCAAAGGTCGTCTTGTCCAGAGTTGGAGCGCCCTTGAACTCGTCGACGAGCTGATAGTCGTCAGCATCCGGCGGCTGCAACGCAAATGGAAACTCCTCGTAGTACGGCACCCACGCACCGCTCGGCTTCTCCGGCGCCACGAACCGCGTGAAGACGACATCCGCCCCGAAGATCGAGATCAGCTGCTTCGTCGGCTCGATCACCCGCTCGAACCCCGGCGTCGCCCAGCCGGACTTCGGATCCGCGAAGATCCGCTGCAAATCGATCAGTGCCAGCACCATCAGGCAGCCGCCTCCTGCCGGCGTACGGCGGCCCCGCGGCCGAACCACTGCACGAGGAACCCGATCACCAGCGCCACCAGTACGCCGAGGTTCGCGTACGCCCACGCGCCGTCCTTGCCGCCGAGGGCGAACGGCCCGAGCAGGTAGCCCTGCCAGGTCAGCCACGACGCCAGCGTGTTCGTGACGAGTCCCCAGCCGATGCCGGTGGCAACGAGCATCGTGGCCACGGGCAACCACTGCACGTCGCCGTACCGCCCGTTCGCCCGGTACAGGTCGTCCTCGGCGTAGTTCCGCTGCCGGGCCGCGATGTCGGCGAGCATGATCCCGCACCAGGCCGCGATCGGTACGCCGAGCGTGATCAGGAACCCCTGGAACTGCCCGAGGAAGTCGCCGCCGTAGAAGACGACGTAGATCGTCCCGCCGATCATCACGACACCGTCGATGAACGCCGCGACGTACCGCTTGACCGGCAGGCCGAGCGACAGCAGCGCGAGCCCGGACGAGTAGATGTCGAGTACGGCGCCGCCGACCAGACCGAGCACCGCGACGATCACGAACGGCACCAGGAACCACGTCGGCAACGCCTCCGCGAGCGCGCCGATCGGGTCGGCGCCGATCGCCTTGCTCAGGTCCGGGGACGAACCCGCGAGCAGCAGACCGAAGATCAGCAGTACGACGGGAGCCACCGAACCGCCGAACGTCGTCCAGCCGACCACGCCGCGACTCGACGCCCGGCGGGGGAGGTACCGCGAGTAGTCCGCGGCCGCGTTCACCCAGCCGAGCCCGAAGCCCGTCATCAGGAACACCAGTGCGCCGATCACCGCCTGCGCAGAACCGCTCGGCAGCGCGGACACCGTGCTCCAGTGGATCTGGTCGGCGACCAGGATCATGTAAACGACGGTGAGTACGCCGGTGACAATCGTGATGACCGTCTGCGCGCGCATGATCAGGTCGAATCCGAGTACGCCGCAAGCGACCGTCAGCAGACCGACGACGACCAGCGCGATCACCTTGGTGACATTGCCGCCGCCCCAGCCGAGCCGCTCGAACACGGTCGCCGTCGCGAGCGTCGCGAGGATCGTCAGCACGGTCTCCCAGCCGACGGTCAGCAACCACGAGACGAGCGACGGAAGCTTGTTGCCCCGGACACCGAACGCGGCGCGGCTGAGCACCATCGTCGGCGCCGATCCGCGCTTACCGGCCAGTGCGATCAACCCGCAGAGCAGGAACGAGAACACCACCCCGATCACGCCGGCGATCACCGCCTGCCAGAACGAGATCCCGAACCCGAGCGCGAACGCGCCGTAGCTCAGCCCCAGGACGGAGACGTTCGCGCCGAACCACGGCCAGAACAGCTGGCTGGGACGGCCCTTCCGGTCCGCGTCGGCGATCACGTTCAGCCCGTTGCTCTCCACCGAGAGCGCCCGGGTCTGCTGCACCTCGAGCTGATCAGCCATGGTGTCTCCCCACCGGAGTGGACCTGTTCAGTCCTGTTCAATCACGGTAAGCCCGGCCGGTCGGGTGGTCAACAATGAACCCATGGAGCTCAGCGCAGAGGTCGACGGGTTCAGGCTGGCGTACGAACGGGAGGGTGAAGGGCCCGCGGTCGTGCTGCTGCACGGTTGGCCCGGGGACCACACGGACTACAGACGGCTCAGGCCGTTGCTGGTCGAGCGCGGTACCGAGGTCGTCGTACCGGATCTGCGCGGGTTCGGTGAGTCGGACGCGACCGACACCGACCCGGCGCAGTACGCAGCCGCCGCGCAGGGGCGAAGCGTGCTGGCGCTGATCGAGGAGCTCGGGCTGGATCGGCCGGTGCTCGTTGGATACGACATCGGCAGCCGGATCGCCCAGGCGATCGCGCGTTCGCAGCCCGAGCTGATCGAGGGCCTGGTGATCGCGCCGCCGCTGCCGGGGATCGGGAAGCGGGTGTTCTCCGAGCACGCGCAGGCGGAGTTCTGGTACCAGTCGTTCCATCGGCTGCCGGTGATCGAGGAGCTGATCGACGGGAAGCCGGAGGCGGTCCGCTCGTACCTGAACCATTTCTGGACGCACTGGTCCGGGCCGGGGTTCGAGCCGGAGCTCGACCACCTGGTGGAGGCGTATTCGCAGCCGGGCGCGTTCACGGCGTCGATCCAGTGGTACCGGGCGGGGGCTGGGGCGGTCGCGGTGTCTGCGGCTGAGACGGCGCCGCCGTTGTACGACCGGATCGCCGTACCGACGGTGGTGCTGTGGCCGGAGTTCGACCCGTTGTTCCCGCGGGCGTGGTCCGATCGGGTGGACGACTTCTTCAGCGACGTCCGGGTGCGGTACGTCGACGGTGTCGGCCACTACGCGCCGCTCGAATACCCGGAGGTCCTCGCGGAGGAGATTGTCGGACTAGGCTGAGCGCATGACCGAGCTGGGGATGCCGACGGTGCGACCGGCAGTCGGCGCGCTGGCGAGGCTCGCGCCGGAGCCGGTCCGGTACCTGCTGAACTGGGGGCGTAAGTACTCGCTCTGGGTGTTCAACTTCGGGCTGGCCTGCTGCGCGATCGAGTTCATCGCCGCGTCGATGGGCCGGCACGACTTCATCCGGCTCGGCGTGATCCCGTTCGCGCCCGGTCCGCGGCAGGCCGACCTGATGGTGGTGTCGGGCACCGTCACGGACAAGATGGCGCCGGCGATCAAGCGGCTGTACGACCAGATGCCCGAACCGAAGTACGTGATCTCGTTCGGCTCCTGCTCGAACTCGGGCGGTCCGTACTGGGATTCGTACTGCGTGACCAAGGGCGTCGACCAGATCATCCCGGTCGACGTGTACGTGCCCGGCTGCCCGCCGCGGCCGGAGGCGTTGCTGCAGGGGATCCTCAAACTGCAGGAGAAGATCGCGGGCGAGGCGCTTGCCGATCGGTACGACGAGCCGTCCGCCGCCGCGCTGACCCGCGGATTGGTGCAGCCTTGAGCGCCGACGCACTGGAGGCGCTGACGAGTGCCGGCATCACAGCGACGTCGACGGACAGCTTCGGCCCGACGGCGATCGACGTACCGGCGGAGTCGTGGGTGGCGGCGCATGAGGTACTACGGGATGCCGTCGGGCTCACGTTCTTCGATTTCCTGAGCGCTTCGGATGAGCTCACGGACGGGTTCCGGGTGGTGTCGCATCTCGCGGACTTCTGGGGTGGGTCGCATGTCGACCACGTGCTGGTCCGGACGCTGGTGCCCCGGGACAAGGCGGTGCTGCCGACGCTGTCCGAGGTGTACGCCGGGGCGAACTGGCATGAGCGCGAAACGTTCGAGATGTTCGGGATCAGCTTCGAGGGGCATCCGAACCTGATCACGCTGCTCCTGCCGGACGAGTTCGAGGGCCACCCGCTGCGCAAGGAGTTCGTGCTGGCGTCCCGGGTAGCCAAGCCCTGGCCCGGTGCGAAGGAGCCCGGCGAGTCCGACCACGCTCCCGTCGGCGCGCCGAGTCGCCGCCGCACCCTCCCACCCGGCGTCCCCGACGCGGAAACCTGGGGCCCCCGCCCACCAGGCTCCCCCGACCCAGACCCACTGGCAGCAGCCCAAGCCGCCGCCACCCCCGCCCGCCCCCGCCGCGCGGGCGGGGCCGCAGGTGCAGGCGGAGGCGCAGGAGCCGAACGCCGCACCCGCCGCCAATCCGCACCACCACCCAACGCACCCGCCCCTGCACCTGCCGCGGACCCAGCCCCCGGCGAGGAGGCTGGTGGTCGGTCGGGGGATGAGTCGCCGGGCGAGTCGTCGTGATTCCTTCGGCTGAGTTGTTGGCTCGGTACACGCTCGAGCGGCAGCATCCGTTGACCCGCACGTGGGTTGACGACGACGCGCGCCGCCTGGCCATCCTCACCGAAGAGCATGCGGCGCTCGACATCCTGCTGGCCGAGGATCTGCAGGTCGCCACCTACCGCGCGAAGCGCCTCGCCCCCGGCAAGTCGCCCGAGCAGATGCTCAACCGTTGGGTTGCCGTAGGCAACGACCTCGAAGTGATGTTCAGCATCCGCTTCGAGAACATGAACCTCGCGAAACCGTTCGTCGACGCCACCCCGATGAGCCGCTCACCCGAACCGCGCGACCTCCAAGCACTGGCCGCCGCAGCGCTCGAGTACTACGGCGTCCACAACCCGCTCTACCTTCGCCTCTGGAGCGCGGACGCCGGCGTCGACGGCACCGTCCCCGACCGCCGCTTCCTCGGCGCACCGATCAGCGAGCTGCAACCACACGACGTACCGCCCGGCCTCGCCCTCCGCCCGGCGAAGAGCGTCGAACACTACGACGAGGCGCGCCGCGCGTACGAGGACGTCGACACCGCCCACCCGCACCACACCGAAGAAGCCGCCATCCAGGACCTGGATGATCTCCAGGAGTCCGCCGACGACGGTCTGCTCTTCGACATCACGGTGAACGACGACTGGGCCGGGTACGCCGCCGCCATCATCAAGCCCGACGACGCCCTCGGCCTCCCGGCGTACGTCGTCCGCGAACTGATCCTCGCCAAGAAATACCGCGGCCACAGCTACGGCCCCCACCTGAGCACCCTCCTCGCCCAGGCCCTCCCCGACCCCACCCGCATCTTCATCGGCACCATCCACTCCGCCAACCAAGGCGCCCGCACCGCAGCCCTGACCGCCGGCCGCCACGACGTAGGCGGCTGGCTTCAACTCCCGCTACCTCAGGCCTGAGCGAGTCGCTCTGTCGGCTGCCCGGTGAGGTCGGCGATGAGTTCGAAGTCCTTGTCCAGATGGAGAAGAACAAAGCCGGTCTGCTCTGCGGTTGCAGCGATCAGCAAGTCTGCCACCGAAGGCGCTCGGTGCTGCCCGGCGGATGCGAGCTGCGACTGTATGACGACGGCGCGACGCTCAATCGCGGGGGTAGCGTTCTCCAGTGGCATGGCGGCGATGGATGGCTGATGCAAGAACAATCGATGCTCGTCCGCGGACCGCGCCGAGAAACCGAGTTCGAGCAAGGTGACGGTGGTGATGTGTACCAGTCCCCGGTTGATGCGGTTGGCCCATTCCTCCCTGTCAGGAGTCGTGTTCAGCCGCACCACGGCCGACTTGTCGATCAGCCAGCGCCGGGAGTCGACGGACGGCGTCATGACCAGGCCTGCTCCATGACGTCAGGATCCTCGACGTCGCGGGTCAGTTCCGCCAACCGCTCCAGGTCGGCGACAGTCACGACCACCTGTGAGCGCGCAGCCTCCTGGCTGAGTTGCCGGCGCAGATACTCACTCCTGGACAGTCCTAGACCTGCTGCTCGGTTGTCGATCACGGCGAGTACGTCGTCGGGTACGTCGCGAATGAGGACATCAGTCATGGCGTCACCTCCCAATCGGTATCACATGATATCAGGACGGCGCGGGCGTGTTGTAGAAGACCTCCTCGCGGGTGATCTGGCCGGACTCAACTGTGCAGAGGGAGAGTTTGGTGGTTTGGGAACGGGCGCCGGTTTGGGTGTTGCGTTGGGTGAAGGTGAAGCGGATGGCGAAGTGGTTGTCGTGGAGGAGGGGGCCTAGCGTTTCGACGGCGAGGTATTCGACGTCTGCGTTGAGGCGGCGGATGTTTTCGAGGATTGCTGCGACGCCTTTGAGTTCGGTTGTGGATTCGAGTGGGGCGGTGCGGATGATGTCGGGGGCGAGGAAGGTCAGGGCTGTGTCGAGGCGGCCGGATGACAGTGCGTCGGCGTACCCGTGGGCGACCTCGGGGGTGGAGAGGATGCGGAATTCGTCGGCGTGTTCGTGGGCCCATTCGGTGAAGGTGAGGGCGGGGCGGCCGGTTAGTTCGGTGACGGTGGTGGTGACGGGTTCGGGGTTGTCGACGAGTGAGGCCCAGTAGCTGACCGCGCTCGCGGCCAGGGCCGGGTCGGCGCCTTGGTCGAGCATGGCCTGGCGGGCGGCGTCCTCGGTCAGGGGTACGACGTGCAGGTCCTTGCCGACTGCACGACCGATCGTCGCCACCTGCTCCGCCTGCGTCAGCGCCTCAGGGCCGGTGAGCTCGTAGATCTGGCCGACGTGGCCGGGGTTGACGAAGCTGAGTACGGCGACCGCCGCGATGTCGCGCTCGTGGATCATCGACCGCGACGCCTCCGGGTACGGAAGCCGGAGCGTGTCACCCGAACGGAAGTCCTCGGCCCACGACTGCGCGTTGACCGCGAACCCGCTCGGCCGCAGGAACGTCCACGCCTTGCCCGCATCGCGCAGCAGCCGCTCGACATCACCCCAGACCCCACCCTCGGCGGCATTGAGCGAGGACAAATACACCACCCGCGAAGGCAACGCCGGGACGATCTCCCCGGCCCCGTCCGCGCTGAACGACGGCCACAGCAAGAACGCGGCATCCACGTCGGCCGAGGCCCGGCGTACGGCGTCTGCGTCGGTGATATCGCCCTGGATCAACTCGACCTCGGGCGGGAAGCCGGCGAGCTCCGGCGTACGGACGAGGGCTCGGACGGTGACGCCGGCGGCGCGCAGTCCGTCGACAACGTGGCGGCCTACGCGGCCGGTGGCTCCGGTGACAAGGATTCTCATGTGCCCCACCCTTTGACCTCAACGTTGGTTGAGGTCAAGCCGGAACCACTAGGCTGACGGTCATGCTGGAGTTCGTGGTGCGGGTGGTGGGCGTCCTGGTCGCCTTCCTGGTGGCGCCGTTGCTGGTCGGTCAGGCCGAGCACAAGGTGATGGCGCACATGCAGTCACGGCTCGGCCCGATGTACGCCGGTGGGTTCCACGGCTGGGCGCAGCTGGTCGCGGACGGGGTGAAGTTCGTCCAGAAGGAGAGCGTCGTCCCGGCGGCCGCGGACAAGCGGGTCTTCGAATGGGCCCCGATCGTCGCGATCCTGCCGTACCTCGCCGCGCTCGCCGCGATCCCGCTGGCGCCGGGCATCGTCGGCGCCGATCTCGACGCCGGCCTGTTCTTCGTACTCGCGGTGATGAGCATCGGCGTCCTCGGCTCGCTGATGGCGGGCTGGGGCAGCGGCAACAAGTACAGCCTCCTCGGCGGACTCCGGGTCGCGGCGCAGCTGATGAGCTACGAGCTGCCGTTCGTCCTGTCCGCGGCGAGTGTCGCCGTCGCGGCCGGTTCGCTGAGCCTGACCGAGATCGGGCACGCGTGGAACCCGTGGTGGCTGCTCTGGCAGCTGCCCGGCATGGTCGTGTTCTTCATCGCCGGTCTGGCCGAGCTGCAGCGGCCGCCGTTCGACATGCCGGTCGCGGACTCCGAGGTGATCTTCGGCCCGTACACGGAGTACACCGGCCTCCGCTTCGCGATGTTTCTGCTCGCGGAGTACGCCGGGATCGTCGTACTCGCGGGGCTCACAACGGTGCTGTTCCTCGGCGGCTGGAGTGGCCCCGGACCGGAATCGATCGGCTGGATCTGGACGCTGCTGAAGGTCGGTGTGGTCTCGGTCGTGGTGATCTGGGTGCGGGTGTCGTTCCCGCGCATGCGCGCCGACCAACTGCAGAAGCTCGCGTGGCAGGGCCTGGTGCCGGTGGCGCTGTTCCAGCTCGCGCTCACCGGCATCGGCGTCATCCTGTTCTGAGTGCTTCCGTCGGGGAGAGTCGGGCGGCCCGGATAGCCGGGTAGAGACCGGCGAGCCCACCGATGACGAGCGTGGCGACGACTCCTCCGGCGAGTGCCCAGACCGGGATCACCGTCAGCCAGCTCTGGTACGACGCGTACGCCGCCGTGACTGCGGATCCGAGAACCGCGCCGCCGATTCCGCCGAGCGCGGAGAGCAGCAGCGACTCCGTGAGGAACTGCGTGCGGATCCGACCGCGGGTCGCGCCGAGCGACCGGCGGAGGCCGATCTCCGCACGGCGTTCGAGCACCGAGATCACCATGATGTTCGCGACACCGACGCCGCCGACCAGGAGTGCGACCGCGCCGAGTCCGAGCAGCAGACCGGTGAATGCCTGCCCGGCAGCCTGTTTCGCGGCGAGCGCGTCGGACGGCCGCGAGACCTCGACCTCGTTCGGCGCCTCCGGGTTGGCCGTTGCCCCGAGCACCGATCGGACCGCCGGCACCTGGGCGTCGTCCGATCGCATGTAGATCGTGGTCGGGTGTCCGTCGAACGACAGCTTGCTCGCCGCCGGCCAACCCATCAGGGCGGCGCTGTCCAGCTCGGGTGCGAGCGCGGCCGGTTCGAGGATGCCGAGGACGGTGAACCAGACATTGCCGATCAGGACCTGCGTGTCCTGCCCGGCCTTGGTGATGCCGAGCCGATCGGCGGCGCTCGCGCCGAGCACGGTCGCCGGGTACGAGCCGGTTGCCGCGTCGATCCACTTGCCGCTGCGGACCGTCGCGCCGATGGTGTCGAGCAGGTTGGTGCGGGCGGCGTACGCGATGATGCCGTTGGTCTCGACGTCCGGGATCTTGTTGGTCCGGTAGACGGACGTGTCGTCGACCTTGCCGACTGCGGACTCGGCGCGAACCGGGGCGATCCGGCGGACCATGGCTTCGGCGGTCAACGGGAGTTGCGCCTGCTCGCCGGTCAATCGAGTGCCTGGGGCAACTGTCAACAGATTGGTGCCCAGCGCATCGAGTTGCCCATCGAGCTCCGCCCGCGAGGACGACGAGATCCCGACGACGGACACCATTGCGGCGATGCCGATCGCAATCCCCAAGGCCGACAGGAACGCGCGGGTCGGTCGGGTGCGTAGACCAACCGCGCCGACTCGCACCACATCTCTTAGCTTCAAGGATGCTGGTTTGAGTTCGCCTCTCATGATCGCACCTCCTCGACGATGACGCCGTCCCGCATGCGGACCTGGCGGGGCAGCGAGGCTGCGATGTCCCGGTCGTGGGTGATGACGACGACAGTCGTGCCCGCGGCGTGCAGGTCCCGGAGCAACTGCATGACGCCGGCGCCCGACGCCGAGTCGAGTGCCCCGGTCGGCTCGTCGGCCAGCAGTACGGCGGGTTCGCCTGCGACTGCCCGCGCCACCGCGACCCGCTGCCGCTCGCCACCCGACAGCTCCTGGGGCTCGTGCTCCAGCCGATGCCCCAACCCAACACGTTCGAGGGCCGCCGCCGCCCGCTTCCGCCGTACCGACAGACGCAGACCGGAGTACAGCAATCCGTCGGCCACGTTGTCCAAGGCGCGCACGCCCGCGGACAAATGGAACTGCTGGAACACGAATCCGATCCGTGTCGCCCGCAACGCCGACAGCCCCGCGTCGGACAACCGCGCCACGTCATAAGAGTCGATCCGCACAGTCCCGGAGGTCGGCCGGTCGAGCGTGCCCAACACGTTGAGCATCGTCGACTTCCCGGAGCCCGACGGCCCGACGATCGCGACCAGCTCGCCGGCCTCGATCCGCAAGCTGACTCCGCCGAGCGCGTTGACGCCGCCCGGGTACACCTTGGTCACCTCGCTCAACTCGATCACTTCGGGATCCCGACTGTCGTGCCGGCCTTGATCCCGGCGCCGCTGACCTCGACCTGACCACTCGCGAACAGCCCGGTTTTCACCGGCACGTACCGCGACGTCGTACCGTCCGTGACCTCGACACCGAACCCGCCTTCGCGCAGCGCAACCAGCGCCGCGACCGGGACGGTCAGCACGTTCTTCCGCTCCGAGGCGGTAAAGGTCACATCGGTTGCCGCCGACGACCAACTGGCCACTGCCTTCTGGTTGGCGATGGCAACGATCACCTCGACCTTCGTCTCCGGGTCCTTGTCCGGGCTCTCCGCCGGGATGATCACCGTCGACACCTTCTCGATCCGGCCCGGCACGGTCTTGCCGTCCGGAAGCGCCACCGTCACGGCCGCGTTGAGCGTCGCGAGCCGCTGGTCCGCTGCATCTAGCTGGACCGTGACGGCCCGAGTCGTGCCGGTGTAATTGAGCACCGGCTGGTTCGGACCTAGCGGCGTACCCTCCTGACCCTGCACGCTGTCCACCCGGATATGACCGGGCGCGAACAGCACACTGCCGAGCTCGACCACCCCGGTCTCGTCCAGCCCGAGATCGTCCTGCCACTCCTCAACCGCTGCGGCAGTGGCGTCGGTGTACTCGTCGTCCACGGTGAAACCCGTGTACCCCATCGCCTTCAGATTCTGCTCGAGCTGCAGTACATCGTTGCCCTCGGCCCCGATCGACAACCTGCGGTACGCCGGGAGCGCGCCGTACAGCAGGATCGTGGGCTTGTTGTCGATGCTGTAGATCGTGTTCCCGCGAACCAGCTCACGCCCGCTGTCCGGTACGGCGGTCACGGTGCCGGCGACCCGGCTGACCGCGGAGGACGTCGTACCGAAGCCGAGTTGGCCGTCCTGGGTCTCGGTGTCCTTCAACGTCTGCTGCGTGACCTTGGTGGTGTTGACCGGCAAAGCCTGCGCGGATGGGTTCGTTGCCTGGCTGGTGTCGCCCCGGCTGACCAGGAACGCGCTCGCGGCGCCCCCGGCGGCCAGGACGACCACAGCCGTCAGTGCTTTGCGCATCAGCGTGCCGCCAGGATGCTCTGGCAGGCGCCCTGCGCCTTCTGGAAGTCGGGGTCGTCGGCGACGCCCGGGCCGATCATGATGCCGGGCTGGTCCGGCTTCGGGTCCGGGAACTTCTCGACACCGTTCTTCCGCATGCACTCGGCGTACTTGCGGCCGTTCTCCGCCTGCTGCGGGTTCGCGCTGCCCTGCGCCTGCGGGTTGTACTGGCTGCACGCCTCCATCGCCTTCTGGACCTGCTCCTGGGTGACGCCGGAGTTCTTGTCGAACTTGAGCATCGGCCCCTTGCCCGGCTCCGGGTCCGGGACGTTCAGGCCGTTCTCCCGCAGGCACTGGGTGAACTTGACCGCCATCTCGTCCTGACTGAGGCTGGCCGGCGCACTGCTCGGTGCAGTCGCCCCGGCGCTCCCGGAGCCGGACGCGACCTGGGTGTCGGGCTTGTCGGCGCCACAACCGGTGATGAGAACGGCGGCTGCCAGCGCGGTGGCGGCCAGGATGGTCTTGCGCATCGGTGCGCTCCTCTCGTTTCCCCGAAGCCTTCGCCGTACGCCGTTTCCCCGTGGTTTCCGAGTCCGCTAACGCGGGGGAAACACGGGCGTCGGGGATCATGGGGGCGTGCGGGTTCTGGTGGTCGAGGACGAACCGTTGCTGGCGGCAGCGATCGCGGAGTGGCTGCGTGACGAGTCACATGCGGTCGACGTGGCCGGTGACGGCGGCGCTGCGCTCGAACGGCTGTCGGTGAACGCGTACGACGTACTCGTGCTCGATCGCGACATCCCGGTCGTGCATGGCGACGAGGTGTGCCGGCAGTTGGTGCAGTCCGGGTCGGACACCCGGGTGCTGATGCTGACGGCTGCCGCTGCGGTCACTGACCGGGTCGAGGGGCTGGGGCTCGGTGCGGACGACTACCTGACCAAGCCGTTCGCGTTCGCTGAGCTGGCTGCCCGGGTGCTCGCGCTGGGGCGGCGGAGTCGTCCGGCCGATCCGCCCGTACTGCGACGTGCCGGGGTGACGCTCGATCCGGCGCGGCACGAGGTGTTCCGCGACGGCCGGTACGTGCCGGTGTCGAAGAAGGAGTTCGCCGTACTCGCGGAGCTGCTGCGGGCCGACGGCGCGACCGTGTCGGCCGAACAACTGCTGGAGAAAGCATGGGACGAGCACGTGGACCCGTTCACCGGGGCGGTGCGGCTGACGATCCTCAAGCTGCGCCGCAAACTGGGCGAGCCGGGGCTGGTCGAGACCGTTACCGGCGTCGGGTACCGCATCCCATGAGGCGGCTGACGCTGCGGGGCCGGCTGACGTTGCTGTACGGCGGTCTGTTCATGGTCGCCGGTGTCGTGCTGCTGGGGGTGACGTATGCGCTGTTCACGGCGAACCTGGGGCAGAAGTATCAGGTGATCGTGAAGGGGACTTATCTGAGTCCGACGACCGGTGCTACGACCAAGCCGCCGCCTCCTGACCAGGCGTACGTGCTGAACAAGGACGGTGCGCTGCTGACCGGCTCGGACGCCGAGCGTGTGATGAACGAGCAGCGGGAGCAGGTGCGGCAGGCGGCGATCGAGTCGTTGCTGATCCAGGGGAGCGTTGCGCTGGTCGTTGTCGGTGGGTTGGCGGCTGGGTTCGGGTGGCTGGTGGCCGGGCGGGTGCTGGCGCCGCTGCATCGGGTCACTGACACCGCTCGGCGGATCTCGGCTTCACCTGCGGCTCTGCATGAGCGGATCGCGTTGCAGGGGCCCGATGACGAGGTGAAGAACCTGGCTGATGCCTTCGACACGATGGTCGAGCGGCTGGACCATTCGTTCGACGGCCAGCGGCGGTTCGTCGCCAACGCGTCGCACGAGTTGCGTACGCCGTTGACGCTCGGGCGGGCGCTGGTCGAGGTCGCGATGCATCGACGTACTGCGTCTGCCGATGTGAAGGAACTGGGCGAGAGCCTGCTCACGATCAACGCCCGGCATGAGCAGCTGATCGAGGGGCTGCTGATCCTGGCGGACTCGGAGAAGCAGCTGACGACCGTGTATCCGGTGAACCTCGCCGACGTCGTGACTCACGTCTGTAGTCAGTTGGCGGGTGAGGCCTTGGCGGCTGGGGTGGAGGTTGAGCGCGGGCCGGGGGAGGCGCCGACCCGCGGGGACGCGCTCCTGCTCGAGCGGCTGGTCCACAACCTCGTCGAGAACGGCATCCGCCACAACACCCCCGACGGCTGGGTCCGCGTGATCAGCAAGACGGTCGGTGACGAGGTGCAGGTTGTGGTGACGAACACCGGGCCGGAGATCCCGCCGTACGAGGTCGAGAGTCTCTTCAAGCCGTTTTACCGGCTCGGTGCCGAACGGCTGGTCAGCGGTCGAGGTGCCGGCTTGGGGTTGTCCATCGTCCGCTCGGTAGCGGAGGCGCACGCTGGCACGGTAACCGCCGTACCCCGCCTCGGCGGTGGTCTGGAAGTCACTGTGGTGCTACCTGTCGATCTGGGGTGATGGGGTTCGTGTAGGTGGTACAGAGTGACTAGGAGGTTGTGATGAACCAGTACCTGCTCAGCATCTACCAGCCGGACGGCGTGATTCCCGAGCCTGAGGTGCTGGATCCGATCCTGCGTGACCTCCAGGCGTTGAACGAGGAGATGCAGTCGGCCGGGGTCTGGGTGTTCGCCGCGGGGCTGCACCCGCCGGAGACCGCGACCATGCTGAAGGCCCAGGGTGACGAGGTGCTGATCACGGACGGCCCGTTCACCGAGGGCAAGGAGCATCTGGGCGGCTTCACGGTTATTCAGGTCGAAGATCTCGACGCCGCTCTCCACTGGGCTCGCCGCCTCGCCAAGGTGTTGCGCAATCTGTCCGTAGAAGTCAGACCATTTCAGTCGTGACGCCTGACCTTGCGGCAATCTTCCGCGCTGAGCACGGGCGGGCGGTTGCTGTGTTGGCGCGGGTGTTCGGGGATCTGGAAATTGCCGAGGACGCCGTACAGGACGCGTTTGCGACGGCGGTGGAGAAGTGGCCGGAGAGCGGCGTACCGCCGAGTCCTGCGGGGTGGATCATCACGACCGCGCGGAACCGGGCGATCGATCGGCTGCGGCGGGAGTCGGCGCGGCCCGACAAACAGGCCGAGGCGGCGCTGCTGCATGCCGAGGGCGAGCCGGAGGAGGTGGGCGCTGTGTACGACGACCGGCTCCGGCTGATCTTCACCTGCTGCCACCCCGCCCTCGCGCTGAATGTCCGTGTCGCGCTCACGCTCCGCATGCTCGGCGGCCTCACCACGACCGAGATCGCGCATGCGTTCCTGGTTCCTGAGCCGACGATGGCGCAACGGCTGGTCCGCGCGAAGGCGAAGATCCGCGCGGCGGGCATCCCGTACCGCGTCCCGTACGAGGCGGATCTGCCGGAGCGGGTGCGCGGCGTACTCGCCGTCGTCTATCTGATCTTCAACGAGGGGTACGCCGCGTCGTCCGGCGAGTCGCTGGTCCGCGACGAGCTCGCACTCGAGGCGATCCGCCTGGGCCGCCTCCTCGTCGAACTCATGCCCGACGAACCCGAGGCCGTCGGCCTACTCGCCCTGATGCTCCTCCAACACTCCCGCCGCCCCGCGCGGGTCGGTCCGGACGGCGCCCTGATCCGCCTACCCGACCAGAACCGGGCCCTGTGGGACCGCGAGCTGATCACCGAGGGCCAGACCCTGGTCCGCCACTGCCTCCGCCGCAACCACCCCGGCCCGTACCAACTCCAAGCAGCCATCAACGCCGTCCACGCCGACGCCCCCACCCCCGACTCCACCGACTGGCGCCAGATAATCCACCTCTACGACCACCTGCTGACGGTTGAGCCGTCCCCCGTGATCGCCCTCAACCGCGCGGTCGCGGTAGCCGAGGTCGAAGGTCCGTCTGCCGCGCTGACGCTGGTCGACGCGCTCCCGCTCGACACTTACTACCTCTTCCACGCGATCCGCGCCGACCTCCTCACCCAACTCGCCCGCACGACCGAGGCCCACCAGGCGTACAACCGCGCCCTCTCCCTAACCCCCAACGAAGCCGAACAAAACTTCCTCCGCACCCGCCTGCAGTAGCCCGCGCACCTTCGGCGTTCTGTAGGGTCCACCCGTGCGGGGATTTGAGTTGATTTGTGAGGTGGAGCCGCCTACTCGGCCTGATCTGAAGCGGGTTCGGCATCAGATTGGGGTGATGAGTCCGATTGCGGACGGGTTCTTGATACCGGACAACCACATCGGGCGGGCGACCGTGTCGAGTGTGGCGGTGGCCAACGAGGTGCAGCTGATGGGGGCGCGGGGTATCGCCTGCCTCAACTCGCGGGACCGGAATCTGCTCGGCTTCCGGCGGGACCTGCTGACAGCCGCGGCGTACGGCGTGGAGCAGTTCCTGTTCGTCCACGGTGACGACCCGGCCGAAGGCGCCCGGACCAGCCAGCTGACGGTACGCCGGATGATCGAGCAGGCGCGCGAGACGTCGTACCCGGGCTGCAACCCGTTCCAGGTCGGCGCCGCCACCCGCCTGGCGAAGGTCCCGAGCTGGAAGGCCGAGGCTGACTTCCTGTACGTGCAGGTCAGCTACGACCTCGACGAACTGCTCCGCTGGCGCGAGTCGGTCGAGCTCGACATCCCGGTGTACGCCGGCGTGATGGTGCTCGCCTCCGCGAAGATGGCCCACAACCTCGCCGCGCTTCCCCAGCTCACCATCCCGGACGAACTGATCGAGGCAGTGGAGCGGGACCGCGACGCCGGCGTCGACCATGCCTGCGAGCAAATCCTCAAGATCCGTGACTCAGGCGCCTTCGACGGCGTTCACCTGATACCTGTCAGCCGCTACCGCCAGGTGGCCGCCCGCCTCGAACGCGAGCTGTAAAGGCGGCAGATCAGCTAATGTCCTGCTAAGGAGACGGGAGGTGGAGCGTGGGGGTGCCTGGTAAGGGGCTCGTCGAAGGGCTGAAGGTCACCGCGAAGACGCTGGCCCGTCGGTCCGTCACCGAGCAATATCCGGATGTGCTGCCGGAGCTGCCGCCGCGCAGCCGTGGCGTGATCGCGTTGATGGAGGAGAACTGCACCTCCTGCATGCTGTGCGCCCGCGAGTGCCCGAGCTGGTGCATCTACATCGACTCGCACACCGAGACCGCGCCGTCGGTCGGTGAGCAGGCGCGCGAGCGCAGCCGGAACGTGCTGGACCGGTTCGCGATCGACTTCAGCCTCTGCATGTACTGCGGGATCTGCATCGAGGCCTGCCCGTTCGACGCGTTGTTCTGGTCGCCGGAGTTCGAGTACGCCGAGACCGACCTGCGCAACCTGACCCACGAGAAGGACCGCCTCCGCGACTGGATGTGGACCGTCCCCGCACCACAACCCATCGACCCCGGCCCGGCGACCGAGGACGAGGCGTGACGACATTCCTCTTCAGCGTTGCGGGCGCGGTGGCCCTCATCGCCTCCGTCCTGGTTGTGACGTCCCAGCGGATCGTGCACGCCGCGCTCTGGCTGGTCGTTGCGCTCGGCGCGATCGCCGGCTGCTTCGGCGTACTGCATGCCGAGTTCGTCGCGCTGGTGCAGATCCTGGTGTACGTCGGCGCGATCGTCGTACTCGTGCTGTTCTCCCTGATGTTGACCAAAGCGCCGACCAACCCGCTGCCCAGCCTGACCACCGGCCGCAGTCCGTTCGCCGCCGTCGTCGCCGGTGTGCTCGCGGTACTCCTCGGCACCGGCGTGGTTCTTGCCTTTGGCAACGAGAAGATCAAGCCGGTCGCGGACGGATCCGCACAGGCCGTGGGTACGCAGGTCTTCAAGACCTGGGTGCTGCCGTTCGAAGTTCTCTCGGTTCTCCTGCTGGCCGCGCTGATCGGCGCGATCGCCCTGTCCCAGCGGAAGAAGGAGGACTGACGTGCCGTTGATCCTCCCGCTGCTGCTGGCCGTCGCGCTGTTCTGCATCGGGGTGTACGGCGTTCTCGCGCGCCGCAACCTGATCACCCTGCTGATGTCGTTCGAGCTGATGCTGAACGCGGTCAACCTCAACCTGGTCGCGTTCGACGCGTGGCGGATCAACGAGGCCACCGGTCAGACGCTGGCGGTCTTCGTGATCACGCTGGCCGCGGCCGAGATCGGTCTCGGGCTGGCGATCGTGCTGCTGCTGTTCCGCGGCCAGGGCCACGTCGACGCAGATGCCGCACGTGACCTGGCAGAACAAGTGGTGGAAGAGGAGCGAGCCACGTGATCGCCACCGCCTGGCGGGTGGTCGGCGTCGGCTTCTCGCTCCTCGTCGTGCTGGCCGCGGCCCTCCTGTACGGCGTTGACCCGCAGCAGACCATGGCCGGCGGAGCCATGATCGGCGAGGACTTCTGGTTCTCGTACGAGTTCCGCACCGACGGCCTGACCGTACTCATGCTCGCCGTCGTCGGGGTCGTGTCCGCCTGCGTCCAGATCTACTCGATCGGGTACGTCCGCGAGCGCATCGCGTCGTACACGGCTCTCGTCACGCTGTTCACCGCGGCGATGGTGACGGTGGTGATCTCGGACAACCTGTTCCTCCTGCTGATCGGTTGGGAGGTGATGGGCGCCTGCTCGTACCTGCTGATCGGTCACTACTGGGAGCGCCGCGACGCGCGGGCCGGTGCGATGAAGGCGTTCCTGATGACCCGGCTCGGCGACGTCGGGTTTCTGTTCGGGATCTTCGTGCTGGGCGTCGGGTACCACAGCTTCCGGATCTCCGAGCTCGGCACCAGCCCGATCGAGCCGCACACGTTGACGATCGGCACGATCCTGCTGCTGGTCGGCGTCATCGGCAAGTCCGCGCAGGTCCCGCTGCAGACCTGGCTCCCCGACGCGATGCCCGGCCCGAGCCCGGTCAGTGCCCTGATCCACGCGGCGACGATGGTTGCCGCTGGTGTCTTCCTGATCGCCCGGCTGTACAACGTCTTCGTCGAGGCCCAGACCACGCTGACGGTGCTGGCCGTCGTTGCCTGCGTGACGATGCTGTTCGCAGCGTCCTGCGCGATGGCGGCGGTGGAAGTGAAGCGGGTGCTCGCCTGGTCGACCGTGAGCCAGTTGGCGATCATGTTCGCCGGGCTGTCGCTCGGTACGCACGACGGTCGCCGCGCGGCGCTCTTCCACCTGCTGACGCACGCGGCGTTCAAGGGTCTGCTCTTCCTCTGCGCCGGCGTGCTCCTGCATCAGGTCGGCAGCGCGGCGTTCGTCGTACTGCGCCGTTACACCCGCCGCGGCGCTTCGCGGAAGCAGTTGCGGGTGACGTTCGTGACGATGACGATCGGGCTCGCCGCGCTGGCCGGCGTACCTGGGTTCGCAGGCTTCTTCTCGAAGGACTCGGTGGTCGAAGCCGCCTGGGAGCAGGCCCGGGACGGTTCGACGGTGGGCTGGATTGTGCTCGTGTCGGTTTGCCTGACCGCGGCGATGACTGCGTTCTACTGCGTCCGCCTGTGGCTGTGGGTGTTCTTCCGTACTCCGGCCCTCGCGGGCGCGGTCGGCGCGTTCGAAGGCGATGACCCGATGGCGGATCTCGACGAGCCGGACGCGAACAAGCTGCGCGACGGTTCGTGGGTGATGCTCACGCCGATGGTGCTGCTGGCCGTCGGCGCGATCGGGCTGGGCTACACGGACGGCGTGCACCTCAACTGGGCGATCGCCGCCATCACGACCGTGCTCGCATTGCTCGGCGGCCTCGCGGCGTACTCGCTCTGGCATCGGGGCGCTGATCCGCGACCGGTCGTGCTGGAGCGCGAGTACGGCGTGGATCCGGCGTACCAGCGGCTCTTCGTCGTACCGGTGCAATGGCTGGCAAAGCTCGCGGTCGGCAACGATCGGGATGTCATCGGCGCTTACGTACGGGCGACCGGACGCGCCGGCGTGCTGGCTTCGCAGGGGTTCCGGAAGCTGCAGACGGGGAACGTGCAGACGTACCTGACCGCGGCCGTGATCGGTGCAGTCGCGCTCGCGATCCTGGCGGGGGTGATCGGCTCGTGAGGGACTCGTTGCTGATCGCCCTGATCGCGGTACCGACGCTGACCGCTGTGGTGCTGTGGGCGCTGCCCGTGGTGACTGCCGATCGCATCGCGGCGCTCGTCGGGACGATCGTGTCCGGGGTCCTGCTGGTCGCGTCGATCGTCCTGTGGTGGGACATGCGGCGGCCGCACTGCCCGTGTACAGCTGAAGCCGTCTTCGGCCCGCTGCCAAGGACGGTGCCCGGCAAGCTGACGCCGTACGTCGACATCAACACGCCATGGATCCCGTCGCTCGATGTGCGCTTCCACCTCGCCGTCGACACGATCTCGATCCCGCTGATCGCGTTGACGACGCTGCTCGTCTTCCTCTGCTGCGTTTACTCGCTGAAGATCACCCCACGCATCGGTCGGACCCGCTCGCTGATCGCGTTGCTGCTCGTGATCGAGACCGGCGTGATCGGCACCTTCTCCGCCTCCGACCTCGTGCTGTTCTTCGTCTTCTTCGAGATCGTCCTCATCCCGATGTGGCTCGTGATCGACATCTGGGGTGACGACCACGACCGGGCCGGGCGTCGGCGCGCGGCGACCACGTTCATCTTGATGACGGTGTTCGGCTCGGCGCTGATGCTGTTGGGCTTCCTGCTCATCCATCGGCACGCGGGCACGTTCGACCTGGTGTTCCTCGGGCAGCATCCGGTCAAGGGCGGGCACGGCGTTCCGCTGGCCGCCGCGATCCTGATCGCCGTCGGGCTCGCGGTGAAGATGCCGCTGTGGCCGTTGCACATCTGGTTGCCCGACGCCCATGCCAAGGCGCCGACGGTCGGCTCGGTGCTGCTGGCCGGCGTACTGCTGAAGCTGGGCAGCTACGGGATGATCCGGATCCTGTTGCCGGTCCTGCCTGACGCGACGGCCACCATCGCGCCGTACCTGGCCGGGTTCTCGGTTGTCGCCATCATCGCCGGATCGTTGGCCTGCCTGGCGCAGACCGATGTGAAGCGGCTGATCGCGTACTCGAGCGTCGGGCACATGGGCTTCATCGGGCTCGGCATCGCGACGATGTCGCCGGAGGGACTGAACGGCGCGCTGTACGCGAACCTTGCCCACGGCATCATCACCGGCCTGCTGTTCTTCCTGGCCGGGGCGATCAAGGACCGGCACGACACCAGCGACCTGCGCGCGATCGGCCGGGCGCTGTACGCGCGGTTGCCGCGGATCAGCGGGCTGCTCACCTACGCCTGCCTCGCGTCGCTCGGGTTGCCCGGGCTGGCTGGGTTCTGGGGCGAGATGCTGGTCCTGCTCGGTGCGTATCACCCGGCCGATTGGTTGCCGCGGGCTACTTTCATCGTGCTGATGGTGATCGCCGGGCTGGGCACCGTACTGACCGCCGCGTACTTCCTCCGGCTGATCCGCGAGCTGTGCCAGGGTGATCCCGCCGAGAATCCGCCGGCCGCGTTCGCCGTCGACCTGAGCCGGATCGAGTTCGTGACGTTCGCGCCGTTGGTCGTGCTCACGGTGTTCCTCGGTCTGTGGCCCTTCACGTTGCTCAACCAGTGGACGTTCCTATGACGCTGACGTGGACCGATTGGCAGGCGATCGCCGTACCGCTGGTGCTGGCGATCGGTGCGGTTGCGGTGCTGCTGATCGACAGCTTCTGGAAGAGTGCGTCGGCTGAGCTGCGGCATACCGTCGTCACGCTGCTGACGAGTGCGGTGCTGCTGTTCGGGCTCGTGTTCGTATGGGCGCAGCGGGGCGGGTTCAAGCCTGCCTTCTGCCGGCCGGCGGTCGAGGGGCCGGCGGAGTGCAGCTTCGTGTTCGAGCCGTTGACGGCCGGGTTGTGGGCGGTGCTGCTGGTCGGCGGGCTCGGTGTGGTGGGCTTGTCGACGTACCGGCTGTTGGCCTCGGATGTTCCGATCGGGGAGTACCACTTCCTGCTGCTGAGCGCGCTGACCGGCGCGACCGTGCTGGCCGGCGCGCGGGATCTCGCGACGCTGGTGATCGCGCTCGAGGTGGTGTCGCTGCCGAGCTTCGCGATGGTCGGACTGCGGCGGGACCGGCGCGGCTCCGAGGGCGCGATGAAGGCGTTCCTGGTGTCGGTGCTGTCGACTGCAGTGATGCTCTTCGGAGTGTCTTATCTGTACGGCGTGACCGGCTCGCTGTACCTGACCACGATCGCGAACCGGCTGACCGGTCTCGACCCTGACCTCGGGCGGGTGGCGTTCGCGGCCGGGCTGTTCGTGATCGTCGGGTTCGCGTTCAAGATCGCGGCGGTGCCGTTCCACGCCTGGTTGCCGGACACGTACGTCGGGGCGCCGATCGAGGTCACCACGTTCCTCGCCGTCGTCTCGAAGTCGGCCGGGGTCGCCGGGCTGCTCGTGCTGGTGACGGCCGGGATCGCGCCGGACGGCTCGCATCTGCGCACGGTGATCGCGATCCTCGCGGCGCTGACGATGACGGTCGGCAACCTCGCCGCGCTGCGTCAGGTCGAGGCGGTCCGGCTCCTCGCGTGGTCGTCGATCGGCCAGGTCGGCTTCCTGCTCGCGCCGTTGGCGGTCGGCGATGCGCAGGCGGTCGTCGGGTACTTGGCGGCGTACGTCGTGGTCACGCTCGGCGCGTTCGGGGCGGTCGCCGTCGTCCAGCGCCACCGCCCCGGCGGGCTGCTGACCGACTACCGCGGCATGGTCCGCTCCGAGCCCGGTCTCGCCGCGGCGCTGATCTTCTTCCTGGTTGTCCTGGCCGGTTTGCCGCCGGGTCTCGCGGGCCTGTTCACCAAGTTCGCCGCCTTCCAGGCCGTCATCGACGCACACCTCGGCTGGCTGGCGATCGTGATGGCCCTCAACGTGATGATCGGCCTGGCCGTCTACCTCCGCTGGATCGCCGAACTCTTCCGCCTCCCCGCCGACGACCCGTTCTCGGTAGACATCGAAACCCCCGCCGTCGCCATGATCTCCCTCTTCGCCGCCCTCACCGCCGTAGTCTCAGTCCTCCCCAGCATCCTGTTCGCCCTGGCCACCTGACCGGCTAACCTTCGGCGGGTGAGCGCGCGACTTCTGGTAGTTCTGTTGGCGCTGGGGGCCCTGGTGGGATGCGGAAGTTCGGGCACGTCCGCGAGCCGCCCGACACCAGTGCAGGTCGAGTCCGTTCCGGCGACGCCGGTGGCGCGGACCTCCACCCCGGCGATTGCTCCTGCGGCGAAGGACGGGCAGAACTACAAGGCCTGTGCCGACGGCAACTGCGAGGTGCTGATCCGCGGCTCCGCCGTGATCGCCGTCTACACCGTGCTGTTCACCTTCACCGTCGCCGAAGGCTCCTTCGACGAACGCGGTGGCGGCGGCTTCCTGCACGTGTCAGGTATCGGCGGTCCCGCCCCTTTGGGCGGCTTCACAGGTGCCGAGCCCGCTCTCGAGGTGACGTTCCACGAAGGTGACACAGCTGTCGTGGCGATCCGCACGATCGGCACTCCAACACCCACGCGATTCCGTACGCCGATCGCGATCGCGACCGCGTCGCCCCGGCGCACGACCCCGCCGCCCACCAAGCTGCCGATCTATCAACCGGCCGACGGTACGAACTACGAGGCCTGCCGCGACGGCCACTGCGAGGTCCTGCTGCACCGGTCCGCGAAGATCACCATCGGCAACCTGCCCTTCGACTTCACCGTCACGAACGGTGCTGTGCACATGCTGTCGTGCAGGCAGGACAACCCGCTCGACTGCTACGACTTCCACCTTGACGGCTCGGGCGGAGCAGGCTGGTCGGACGAGCCCGGCGGCGTGATGTACGACGCGAACCTGAAGGCCTACGACGGTGAGGATGCGGTGCTGTCCGTCACGACGGAGTAGTCCGTGCGAGGAAGTCTTCGTACTGGGACCACACTCGGCGCCAGAGTTGGGCGCGGTCGGATTGTGTGTAGTGGGGGAGGGGGAGGTGGAAGACGTCGGCGAGTGCGGTGAAGTAGTCGGCCGGCGTTTCGAGGAGGGTGTTGTCCACTCGGTCGGCGGAGGTTTCGCTCAGGCCGATGGAGCGGAGTACGACGACGGACTTCGGCGTACGGCGGAAGGCGGAGGCGAGTCGGACGAACGGGGACGTGGGATCCGTCGACAGACGGGCGTGCTGGGCGGTGAACGCGTCGAGGCCGACGGATGCCGACTCGAAGTCCATGCCGATGAGGTTCGCGCGGGGATCGTGGTCGAGGCGCCAGCCGTTGGTCAGGTCTGATGGGCGGAGGCGCAGGGTGAACGGGTGCTGGCGGACCTCGCCGACTTCGAGTGGCATCGGGTGACGTAGGCCGTCGCCGAGGCCCACGTCGACCAGCCAGACGCGGTCGGGATCTTCAAGCAGCCCGGTGACGGTGAGGACCATGTGACTGGCGTCGACGCCGCCTGGGCGGTTGGCCGTCTGTACGCCGCCGCGGTGCATCTGCACGCGATAACCGAGCTCCGTGAGCAGCAGCGCGAACGACCCGTTCATCTGGAAGCAGTACCCGCCGGCCTCACGCGCGATCATCCGCTTCACCACGTCCTCCGGCTCCAGCGGGCCGCCCGGCGTCAGCTGGTACTGAATCGACTCGTACGGCACCCGATCCACGAACGCTTCGTGCAGTCGCGTCAACGCCTCCAGCCGCGGCGGCCCGTCGTACTCGCCGACCCCGATCCGCTGCAGGAACGCCGTGGTATCCATGCGCCTTGGGCTAGGCGAGGTGATCGACACCCTCGACCGAGATGCAGCGCTTGCCATCGGCCCGGAGCTCGGTGAGATCTTCGTCGCGGCCTTCGGATCGTACGGCGAGGAGCCCGCGGACGCCGACCGGTTCGCGACTGAGCAGCTCCCGACCCACGCTGACCGCGAGGACTTCAGATTGGTCGCCGCACGGCTGGACGGTCGCGTGGTGGGATTCGCCTACGGGTTCACCGGGCGGCGCGGGCAGTGGTGGCCGGACCGGATCGCCGAGGCTGTGTCTGCTGAGCTGGCCGACGAGTGGATCGGCGGGCACTTCGAGGTGGTCGAGCTCGCCGTCCACCCCGATGCCCAGCGCAACGGTCTCGGCACCGCGCTGATGACGGCATTGATGTCGGGTCTGCCGCATGAGAAGGCGTTGCTGACGACGTACTCCGATGACCGTCCGGCACCGCGGCTGTACCGACGGTTGGGATGGCAGGTGCTGGTCCCCGACCTCGGCTGGGGCTCGGCGCTCTACGGTTTGGACAGGGGAGTGCCCGTCGCCCGATGACCTGGCAGGGTAGGGCTCATGACTTCTGAGCGGATCTATGTCGGGAGCTACACCAGTCAGGCCGGCGGTGGGGACGGGATCGCGTTCGGGCCGCTGGACGGGATCGCGACGGTGGCGACGATCGCCGATCCGTCGTTCCTGGTCAGGTCCGCGGACGGGCGGTTCCTCTACTCGACCGACGAGGAGGACAACGGCCGGATCGCGGCGTTCGCCATCCAGCCGGACGGCGGGCTCGAGCTGCTCAACCAGCAGCCGACCGGCGGCGTACACCCGTGTCACGTGGACATCGACCCGTCCGGCCGGTTCGTGCTCTCGGCCAACTACACATCGGGCTCGGTCGCCGTACACCCGATCAACGAGGACGGCTCGCTCGGCGAGACGGCGTACTTCATCCAGCGCTCCGGCACCGGACCGAACGCCGACCGCCAGGAAGGGCCGCACGCGCACCAGATCGCGTTCGACCCGGCCGGTGCGTACGTGTTCGACATCGACCTCGGCTCCGACACGGTCTACACGTCCACACTGACCGAGGACGGGCAGCTGGAGGAGGTCGACCAGCTCCACATCCACCCCGGCGCCGGGCCGCGGCACATGGTGTTCCACCCGACGGCGGGCGCGGCGTACGTGATCAACGAACTCGACTCGACGCTGACCGTCTGCAGCTACGCGGACGGGAAGCTGCAGACGGTGCAGACCGTCTCGACCCGGCCCGCCGACTCGCCGGGCGAGAACTACCCGGCCGAGCTGCTGATCTCCGCCGACGGCCGGTTCCTCTACGGCTCGAACCGCGGCGACAACACGATCGCGGTGTTCGCGACGGCGGCCGATGGTCTGTCCGTCGAGCTGGTACAGACCATCGGCTCCGGCGGCGACTGGCCGCGACACCTTGCCTTCAGCAACGACGGACAGACGCTGTACGCCGCGAACGAGCGCTCGGACCAGATCGCGACGTTCAGCATCGACGACGGCAAGCTGACCGCTGCGGGTGAGCCGGTCAGCTGGCCGAAGCCGGTGTGCATCCTGCCTGTCTAGACCTAGACGAGCTTCTCGAAGAAGAACTCGTGCTTGAGGAACGACACGTCGTACTCGTGACCCGGGTACGGCGGGTTCAGCTGCGACGCCTGGAACAGCCGCCAGCCGTCCTTGAGCGCGTCCAGTCCGGTCGTGTACGGCGGCTCGTCGCTGTCACCCGTGGTGGGGTGCGTCTCGCCCGTGCCGTCGTACGTCGACCAGCCGACCACGCGCGCGTCCAGCGCGGAGGAGGCCAGGTAGAGCACCAGCACCTGCTGGCGCAGACCAGTCTGGACCGGGGTCTCTGCTGTGGCGGTCATACCATCTCCCTCTTGACCTTGGCGTGCGGGTTGTTGGCGCGGTCCGTCACGACACGCTGCGGCCGGTTCGAGACGCGCGTGACCCAGTAGTTCGGGTCGTACGTGTCGTCGCCGCTGATCGCGCGCCACAGCAGGATGCGGTTGTACCGCTCCAGCCGCCCGGTCGCGTTCTCGTACCACGGGAAGTTCTGCTCGAGCTCGGCCGCGACAGCGTCGTCGTACAGGTCGTCGGTGTTCCAGAGCCGGACCTGCCGGACGGTCGGGTTGAACCGGATCTTGAACATGTAGCGGTCCAGGTCGCTGTCGTTCTTGCGACCGCCGTGCCAGATCCCGTGGTGCAGGAACTGGACGGTGCCGGCCGGGCAGACCAGACGGGTCTGGCCGAGCAGGTTCTGGTAGCGGCCGGTGTCGGACTCGTTGGTCCGGCGCAGGTGGCTGCCGGGAACGCTGAGCGTGCCGCCCATCTCGAGCGTCACGTCCTGCGGGTAGTACATGAGTTGTACGTCGAACGCGTCGGTGCGGACGTCGATGATCGCGTCACCGTGCAGGTTCTGCGCCTCGCCCTCGTGCGCCTTGCGGATGTGGACGGCGTGGTGATCGACGGTCGGCTCGGGACCAACCAGGCTGTGGATGGCGCCGGCGACCTCGGGCAACTGGACCAGTCGCTCGACGAACTCGCTGTCCGCGAACGCCTCCGACAACGGGGTGCCGTACGGAACCCCCGGGATGCCGTTCTTCAGGACCTCGATCGCCTGCTGGTTCATGTCGTCCGGTACGACGGCATCCATCCGGAGCGCGCCGGTGGCCACGAAATGCGCCATCTGTACCGAGGTGAGCAGGTGCTTGCGATGCGGATGGGGCATCAAGACTCCCTGGTGGATAGTGGTTACTACTCCTCCAGCGTAAGTTTGGACAGCGTTGTCTCGCGTGGGCTGTGATCACCACTAGTGGTAATTTCTCACCATGATCGAACTGCAGCTGGCAACTCCGCCCGAGGTGCTGAACGTCGGTGCGGGGATCCACGGCGTGCGCAAGCGCAGGGACGTCTTCCGCCTGCCGGACCTCTGGCAGCTGCACCTGTACAACTACACAGCCGAGCTCACGCTGGACGGGACCGCCTACACCGTGGCTCCTGGCTATGTCTCGATCACACCTGCCGGTGCCTCGGTGCAGTTCGACTACCTGGGCCGTTCGGAACACCTCTACGCACACTTCCGGCCGCGTGCGTCCGGCTCGCCGTCACACGTCCCCGCCGTGCAGGACGCCACCGCGATCGCGCCTTTGCTCTCCACGCTGCTGCGGTCCGCCATCGAGTCCTCCCCGTCCGGCTCCGGCCGTACCACCGCCGAGGTCTGGACCGCTCTCTGGCGCATCGCCGAACTCACGCCGGCCACAACCGAGACCGGACACCCGGCTGTCGCCGCAGCCATCGCCTACATCGAGGCGAACCTCGCCCAACCCCTGACCGTGCCCGCGCTGGCCCGGCTGGCCGGCGTCTCGCACAACCACCTCACCCGTCTCTTCCAGCAGGAGACCGGTCAGACGGTGATCGCCTACATCCGCACCCGCCGGATGAACCGAGCTCGCCACCTCCTGGTCTCGTCCACGCTGTCCATCCCCGCGGTGGCCGCCTCGGTCGGAGTCCCCGACCTGCAGGCGTTCAACAAGACCTGTCGCCGGGAGCTCGGCGCATCGCCGCGCGGGGTGCGTAATGCGGTAGCCGGGGTCGGAGCAGCGGGCTAGCGTTCCGAGCATGTATGAACTGATCCCGGCCGCCGACGGCCCGCAGTACGACGAAGAGGCCGAGCGGCGCTTCGTCGAGGAGTGGCCGGAGTTCATCTTCCACGACGAAGGCGTCACGCCGTACCGGGATCGGCGGGTGCAGTACTTCCCGGACTGGGAGTTCTACCTGGTGTCGGACGAGCGGCTGATCGGGGGCTGCTGGGGTGTGCCGATCGCGTGGGACGGGACGGTCGGCGATCTGCCCGGCGGGTTCACGGACTCGCTGGCGCGGTCGGTGACGTCGTACGAGCAGGGCGTCGTACCGAACACGTTCGTGCTGATGGCGGCCGCCGTACGCTCCGACGAACAGGGCCAGGGCCACGCGGGCCGTGTCATCACCGCCGTCCGCGAGCGGGCGATCGCCCGGGGGCTCGGCCAGGTGATCGCGCCCGTCCGCCCGACCCTGAAGTCGAGCTATCCACTCACTCCGATCGAGACCTTCATGCACTGGACTCGTGACGACGGCCTCCCGCTGGACCCGTGGCTGCGCACGCACGTCCGCCTGGGCGCCACCTTGCTGGCACCGGCCCCCGCCTCCCAGACGATGACCGGCACGGTCGCGGACTGGGAGAAGTGGACCAAGATGCTGTTCCCGTCGACCGGCACCTACACGATTCCGGCGGGCCTGACGACTTTGACCATCGACCGCGAGGCCGACCTCGGGACGTACGTCGAACCGAACGTCTGGATGCGGCACGCCTAGGCCGAGACGGCGACCGGGAACGCCGTAGCGACGGCCGCGGTTCGGCTGTTCACGCCGAGGCGCTCGTAGATGTTCTCCAGGTGCTTGCGAACGGTGCCCTCGGCAACGAACAGCCGACGGGCGATCTGCGTGTTGGTGTGCCCGGCGGCGACCAGGCGTAGCAACTCCCACTGGCGGCTGGTCAGCTCGGGGATGCCGGCGCGGCGGCGCTCCAGATCGCGACGGATCTCGACCAGGTGCGGCCGGAGCAGCTGAAGCATCAACCGCTCACGCTCGGAGAAACCGGGCCCGGTGGTCCGGAACAGGAGCATCCGGCGGTCCTCGCCGTCGTGCTCCGGGAGTGGCACCACGATCTCGCTGCGTACTCCGTTCATCCGGTCCCACAGGCCCGCCTCGCTGTTCACCAGTTGACGCATGGACAGGTAGTCGGACGTCATCCAGACGCTTTCGTGGTCACCGGTCCGCTGGGGCCGGCTGCACGTCTTGTGCCGCCAGAACAACTGCCAGAACAGCTCGTCGCAGTCGTCGTCCAGCCCCGGAGGCACGCTGGTCAGCTCCTCCAGACCGACGAAGACGCGGTCGTGCGGCCGGCTCACCTGGAACGTGACGTCGTCGGCGGGGATCAGCTCGTGGAGCGCGCGAAGTACGTCCCGCGGGAACTCCTGGCCGGCGCTGTCCCATCGCTGGTGATCGACGACGTCGAGCATGCGGCGCAGATCGCGTTCGGTGACGGTCAATTGCTCCATGACTGCCCTCCCCCTGAATTCAGCCTAGGCCCGATCCGCTACCGGGCAATACGTCGAACTGCGTATGGCACGCGCGGACCCGGCGCGGCGACGGTGGATGGGGGGCGGCATCGCGCCGCCCGTTCTCGGGAAGGAACGACCGTGAAACTGCTGACTCGCCGGCTTGCGTTGCTGCTGACTGGATCGTTGGTTCTGACCGGGGTCGGATTGTCGCCGCCGCCGAGTACGGCCGGTGTGAGCGATGCCGCGCCGGTGCTGGATTGGAGTCGGTACGCGACGCAGGCGATCGTGGCCGGGCGTCCGCCGGCCAGCTCGGAGGTGTTGCTCGGGATCGTGCACGTTGCGATCGCGGATACCGTGGCTGGGCTCGGGTACGGTCGGCCGTTCAAGTTCGCCGTACGGCCGGATCATCGGGCGTCTCCTGCGGCGGCGGTTGCTACAGCGGCGTACGACGTACTGCGGGCTCGCGTGCCTAATGCAGCTGGGTTGGATTCGACGTACGCCGACTATCTGGCGCGGGTGCCGTCTGGGTCGGCGAAGGATCGCGGGGTGGTTCTGGGGCGGTCGGTGGCGGCCGCCGTACTGGCGTGGCGTGCGGGGGATGGGCTGGGCAACACCGTGCCCTATGTGCAGCGGACGCCGGGGCCGGGGGTGTGGGAGCCGACGCTGCCTACTCCGCCGGCGGATATTGTGCTGACGCAGGTCCGGCCGCTGGCGCTGCGGTATCGGGCGCAGTTCCGTCCGGACGGGCCGGATGCGCTGACGAGCAAGCGGTACGCACGGGACGTGGCTGAGGTCGCTTCGCTCGGCCGGGCGGACAGTACAACCCGTACGGCGAAGCAGACCGAGACCGCGATGTTCTGGTCGGAGCAGACCGCACAACAGTGGAGTCGGGCGCTGCTGCAGTTGGCGGCTGACCGGCACCTCTCAATGGCTGCGGCTGCGCGGATGCTCGCCCTGGTGCATGTGTCGGCCGGTGACTCGGTGATCGCCTGCTGGGACGCCAAGTTCCACTACCTGTCGTGGCGGCCGGTCCACGCGATCCAGCGCGCCAACACGGACGGCAACCCGCGTACGCACGCCGATCCGGGCTGGCAGTCGCTGCTGAACGTCAATCACCCGGAGTACCCCTCCGGCCATGCCTGCTTCACCGCTGGAGTGGCAGGTGCGTTGCAGGCGTTCTTCCACACCTCACACGTGCGCCTGTCGATGTCCAGCCTGGTCACCGGCACCACGCGCGTCTATCCGAACCTGTCCGCGGTGAGGGCCGACGTACGAGAAGCTCGGATCGTCTCAGGGCTGCACTTCCGTCACTCGATGGTGGACGGCGATGCACTGGGCACGCAGGTCGTCGGCTGGATCAGCGCTCGGCACTGACCGCCAACGCAGCCAGGCCGTGGTTGAGGATGCCCTTGACCACGGTCAGCGCGTAGGACTCGTCCGGTCCGGTGATGGCTTGGTGGGACCAGCTGATGACGTCCTCGAAGGCTCTGACGTGGCGGTAGTAATGGATGGCGTCATCGTCGAGGGTGTGGGGACCGTAGCCGGCGAGGAAGGCCTCGCGCTGGGTGGAGGTGGTGGGGCCGACGTCGCCCATGCCGCCGAGCATGAACATCAGGTCCTGCTCGCGGGGCGCGAAGATGACGTCGTCCCAGTCGATGAGGTGGAGGTGCTCGTCGACCAGTACGTTGCCGAGGTGCGGGTCGCCATGGCAGATCACCCGCGGGCCGGACGGCGCCGGCGGGCGGTTGGTGCGCAGGTCGGCGATGACGTCGTCGTACTGCTTCCACACCGCCGCCAGCTCCTCCTCGACCTCCCCGTCGGGTGTCTCGAGGCGCTTGTCGACCTCCTGCGCGATGGCCGGCATCCGTACGTCGATGTGGCTGTGCTTCGGCAACGCGTCCCGCAGCCGGTGCGGGGGTTCCGAATCATGCACCCGCCGGATGAGTACGCCGTACTCCGACCACTGCTCGTCCGTCAGCCCGCTCTGCGCCGCACGGACCCCGTCGATCCACGGCGTGATCGTCAGCCGCTTCTTTGCGTGGACGGACCACAGCCCGCCCTCCGTGGTCCGGATCAGCTCCGGTACGCCGGGCAGGCCGCTGTCCGCCAGGAACGCCGCCACCTGATGGCCGGTATTGGTCCCGGCGGCGCTCCACTTCACGGCGTACGTGTTGGTCGCCGTAGCGGCCTTCCACACCTGCGCGGCGACGTCAGCGCCGTACACGACCGGTGTGAGCTCGACCACCTCGAGCCCGAAGTCCGCCAGTAACCACTTCCGCAGCAACGTCTCACCCACGCCCGCCAGCATGCCCGGCAACCGCCCTCGGAGCGAGCCGATTACCGGGCGTCCGGGTCAGCGGTAGTTGACGAACTGCACCGCGAAGTCGAGCTCCTGGCCCTTGATCAGGGCCTGCACCGCCTGGAGGTCGTCGCGGCTCTTGCTGGAGACGCGGAGCTCCTCGCCCTGGATCTGCGCCTTCACGCCCTTCGGGCCCTCGTCGCGGATCAGCTTGGAGAGCTTCTTCGCGTTCTCCTGGGTGATGCCGGCGTCGATCGTCGCGGTGATCTTGTAGATCTTCCCGGACAGCTTCGGCTCGTCCGCGTCCAGCCCCTTGAGCGAGATCTGCCGCTTGACCAGCTTGTCCTTGAACACATCCAGTACGGCGCTCACCCGCTCCTCGGTGTTCGCCTGCATGTCGATCGCCTCGCCGGACCACTTGATCCCGGCGTCCACGTTCTTGAAGTCGAACCGCTGGCTGATCTCCTTCGCCGCCTGGTTCACGGCGTTGTCCACCTCCTGACGGTCCACCTTGTTCACGATGTCGAAGGAGGACTCCGAAGCCATGGGCACATCCTTTCCGATTTGCTGTCAGGGCCACTACCTGTTGTATCGTCTCCCACGCCGGTTCACGAACCGGCAGCACCCTGGCGGGTTGCCCGAGCGGCCAAAGGGAGCAGACTGTAAATCTGTCGGCGTATGCCTACGCAGGTTCGAACCCTGCACCCGCCACACGCGAGAAAAGAGCCCCTGACCTGCGGAAACGCAGACCAGGGGCTCTCGTGTTGTGTCCGGTGGTGTCCGGCCGCGTCCGGTGATCTACGGCTGTCCTTGCCCTATTCCTGCCCTAGCTAGAGGCCTCCTCCAACGCCGTCGCTGCCATGAGGACCCGGAGGGCAGTCTGGGCCTGGCCCTCGATGCAGCCCGCGTAGACCTCCAAGACGACCTTTGGCGGAGTTGCCCGCCCACTCCGAGACCTGCGTTGCAGTCACGCCGCCGTTGAGTTGGAAGGTGATGCCGGCGTGCCGAAGGTCGTACGGCCGGGCCGCGAGCTTCTTGGCGACCTGATCGTCGGTCAGGACCTTGTGGCGAGCCTTGGCCCCCACTCGGCTCACGGTGTTGGGGTGCACCGGCTTGCAGTAGGCCACGGGGACCGGGCGGCCGAAGCGTCCCGTGCGGGTGACGAACAGGTGGCCGTCCGGCCCAGCACCGAAGAGTTCGACGTGCCGCCTGAGCACCTGGACGAGTTCTGGATCCGCCGGAACTCGCCGGGTGGTGTTGTCGGGTCGGTGCTTGAGCGAACGCTCCTGTCGTACGGAGCCGTCATCGCTCCAGCGAGCGCCCGTCTGCTGTGTAGAGCCGTCGAGCAACAGCTCGCCCCAACCTTCATCCGGAAGGTCGATGAGATTGTCCAGGCTCAGGTGCCTGGCTTCTGCGGGCCGCATCATCGCGTAGTAGAGGCAGGCGAAGTACGCCTCCAGCCATGGGCAGAAATCACGGATCTCAGCCAGTAGCCGCTTGACGGTACTTCGGTTGGGCAGCTGACGCGGGTCGATTCGGACGCTGCTCCGCGGTGATTCCCACTGGATCGTGTCGAGCGGATTGGCAGGCAGCAGACCGAGCGGTACGGCGTACTGAATCGCCGCGTGCAACGTCGCTCGCCGCCTGGTGATCGTCTTTGCTGCGGCCGGCTTCCCGTCGCTGCGGGTAGCTAGCTTGTCGAGCACACCGGACAGGACCTCGTTCTGTTCAAGGTCCGCCACGTCCAGTGTGTTTCCTTTCAGCCATTCGATAGCCGACTCGTACTCCGTTGGCGGGACAGCCTGCACGATCGGCACTCCATCCCGCGCGACCTTGCTGAAAGCCCAGTTGTGCAACGCCTTCCGGATGTCTGCGTCCGTAGGCCGACCATTGCCGCGACCGAGTAACATCGTTGCATGCGGCGCACCCCTGGCGTCCCGGATTGAAGACGGTGTGCGCGCAGCGCGCGAGCGAGGCTGGCAGCCCTATGTCATCCCAACGGACGCTGCGCTTCCATGGCTTGAAGGGCAGGATCTAGCCGAGGTTTCAGTCGTCAGCGGCAACCGCGGTCCCGGCGAGCCTAAGCGCACGCCGAAAGCAGACGCGGTGGCTGTGGTGCCGACCACCTTCAATACGCTCAACGCCTGGGCGAACGGCAGCGCCAACACGTATCCGCTCACGATCCTGTGCGCGGCACTCGGCTCTCGTACCCCCATCGCAGCAGTCCCGTTCGCCAAAGACGACCTAGCCGGCCACCCGGCCTGGCTAGCGTCGCTGGCTGTGCTCCGCTATGCGGGAGTGCGAGTGATCGATCCCCATGACGGCTCGGCCGCATCGCTCAAGCCTGTTGTATACGGCACAGGGGATCGAGTCGCCGACAACTTTCGATGGGACTGGGTTCTCCGCGAACTCGAACCTCTAACCCAGTATCCAGGCGATCAAGAAGTTCTTAAATTTACATTTCCCAAATGCTAATCACTCTCGGTGCTCCACAGTTGGTCGGCGGCCATAAAGATTGAGTACGGTCTCAGCCGAATCCCTGACAATTCGCGAACCATGCAAGTCGAATAGAGCACGCACCTCCTGCTCGCACCATAGGGTCTCGGGAGTGAGCGCCTGATCACGTCTTGCTGCTGCCAAACCCTCCAAAGCTCCAAGCGCCACAGCAAGACCCGGCCTGGCAAGTAGCGAAATGACGCGGTCGGCTACCGCGTTTCCTAGGGCCAAGTCTGGCAGCACACTGAGGTATGCCAGCCATTTAGAAACGTTGCGCATGACGCGAGGATCCTGATCGTGAGACAGCTGTATCAGGATGATTTCTGGCCATTCCAGCGCCGGTGCGCTGACCGCCGCGAAAAAGCAGGCCCGTGCAGCCTCGCTGCGTACTCTACTTTCTCTCGAACCAACGTCGCGCAGTGTTGCCATCTGCATTTCTTCGGGTGTTGCGATATCGAACGCTAGATAGAAGCTCCGACACGCGGCGTCGAATTGCCCCTCTGGCAGTGCGAAAAACGTATGGTCTAAGTCATGGCCTGCCCACGGGATACTCTTCGAGGTCAACTCGGACTTAACTTCAGGAGGCAGTTTAAGTGGCCAAGCATGAGACATCAGGGCATCTAGTGCATCGAGCTTCCCGTCGTTTGGTAACGCAGGATCACTCAACGCGGCCGTTAGGCGAGGCCAAAGATCTGTTCTGCCCTGGGATGCAATGAGATAGGCCGCCATCGCGAATGGCGACCAGGTATATCCCGTATAAACGCCATTTACAGCGTCTTGTCGCATGGAATCTAATGTGCTTCCGACCGTTTCGACGGCCTTGTCCAGATCTGCACTCGATGGCGGTTCGCCAAGCAGGCCTTCTATCAATGCTGCGGTGTGCTCAAGCCCATCAAGTCTAGAAAGCACCTCTTTGGGCTTCGGGGCGTCAAGCGCTGCGTACACTCGAATGCAATCAATAGCAAGAACGTCTGGCGACTGACTTGCCACCTCAACGGTTTTGGCCCATTCCGCGCGAACATCCACTGAGACAGCCGGCCAATTGATTTTCGATGCCAACCTGGCCATGGCCGAAAATATCAATTGATCCGCTGCTGATCTCGGGAAGTCGACCAATTTTAGGGTCGAGGAAGCGATGTACTCCATGTCAACTTTTCGATTTCCAGAAACGATCGCATTGGCGGTCTTGAGTGCCTTTTCAACGAGCGACCAGTCCGCCGCGCGTGACCCTTTGACCCGACCGCTCGCGTTCTGGCTGGCATACCTGATTGCTAACCCTAGGCCGCGGTCACAGTGCAGCGTCGAAATCAGATCGGCCGCGAAGTCGATCAGAGCTAGATCCGCACTAGTAACAAATTCCTGGCTGTTTCGCGTATCGATTAGTTTCTCAGCCGCGAGCTTGATGGTGGCGAACGAGCCCTGAGCTCTTAGGTTGTCAAGGAACGGGCGGAGGTGATCCTCAGAATCTCCCTGCCTGAATAGCCGGATCGCCTCTTCGTACCACTCTAGGTAATTCGGCTCGCTTGACAGTCTGACGGCAAACACGTTTCCCACTGTCTGGCGCAGCCGTGCCGTGCGAGCCATATTTCCCGTTAATTCAGCATTTAGCAGCGATGAGTACAGGAGCTGAAGCGCGGTGTCGCCACCTCCCAGGATAATGCCCTGTCTTCCCCTGGGTGAATACTTCTGTTTGAATATCTCATCGACGACTGTGGTCATCGCTGACAATGCATCTTGTACTGGGCGTGCAGCTGCATTCGGAAACGGAGCCCTCACGACTTCGGTCCACGATCGGTCGAGGTGATCTCCAGTATTTACGAGAAGGGACCGCGCATTACTGGTCGTTAGTTCAGTCAGTCGACGCTGAGAAACAGCCGCATTCCAACTGATACCTCTAGATACTGCGAAATCGTCCCAGTCGTCGTCTAGATCGGCGAGAGTCTCAACTACCTTGCTCGCAAACGCGCGTGCTTCTGACTTACGACCGGACTGCAGGGATTGAAAAGCGCATTGTTGAAGTAGAATTCCGGTCGCCAGATTACGGGAAGAGGAGCCGCCGAGGGTACTATCCTGGATAGCTGAAGCGAGTTCTGCGAGCAAGCTGACGTAAGCGTCCGGCTTGTCGAGTTCGCTGCTCGAAATCGCCGCGAGAAGAGCAGCAGCCGCCCGTTGCCCCAATGCCAGCTCGTCATCTTCCGCCTCGGCGACCAAGCGGTTAAGACCATCCAGGATGCTTACGGATTCAAGAGCCTGCCGTGCGGCGTCTGGAATCGCATATCGCTCGATGGGGGTTCCAGGCTGGTTCTCTTGCCCGTCCTCTGAGAGGTCGCGATAGGTCGCATATTCTCGCCACTTGAACTGAACCACGAGAGCAAGTAACTCTGCGCCTTTCGCGCTGTCGCTTTTGAAGTTCGGATGTGGAGCAACGTCTCCGGGTGACAGGCAAGCTACGAGCCACTCGATGTGAAGGTCGCCGCTACTGCTCGTCATCACTCAATCTCCCGGTCAGAGATGCGGGTATTCCGGGCCTGGTCTAAGAGGGCCTGCATATTTTCGACTTCAACTGTAAATAGCAAATTCGAGGAGAGGCTTGATTGAAATTCGTCTTCGGTGGCGCAGATGATGAACTGGGCGTCGTCTAGATCATAGCCCGCCGCCTGAAGGAGGCGGTGGCCGTCCTCGGTCGTTATCGGCTCGTCTGCGAAGTCCACGGCAGCCAAGATCAGAGGAGTTTCGGGATAGCTCTCCCTGGCACTTCTCATCTTGGCGAGCGTCCGCTTCTTGACCAGCGCCTGTTGAGCCGCGGAGAACGCAATCACGATCGCAGTGACGTTCGAAAGCTTCATGTTCTGCTCTTCAAGCCGAACGCATAGTGCGTCTGGGTTGACGGCCCTTGCTGTGGTCAGAAGTCTCTGACGCCACGAGCCGTCGAGAAATGGGGACGCGTAGAACAGGACCACTGGCTGCGACCGTGGCTTCCTCTCGAGTTGCGGTTGCGCTAGCTCCTCAGCGGGTTGCGCCGCGCTGCTCATCGCCGGCGCGCCTGCGCCTTGCGAGAGCGCGACCGGCCCGTTGAAGGTCGAACCCTGCAGGTTAATCGTGGGTCCGGGGCCGCTGGTTACTTGGCCTCGATCGACCCAGCGGCGTCCCAGGAGGATGAGTGCCGTCAGAGCGATCGTCGTGCCAGCTACGAACCACCACGAATGCTGCCGGACGTAGTCGAGCGGACCGGGCCACTTATCCAGGCCAGCTGCCCTATCGAGCGCGAGGCCACCCACCTGGCCGACCCAAAGAAGACCGACGGCGACGACTGCCGCCCAGAGAGCTTCCCGTCGGCCCACTTACGCTCCACAGATTCTTGTGGTGGGTGGCACTCACGGTGCCGTCGGGTAGGTAGCGTATCGGTTGAAGTGACCGAGATCACTCGCGACCCCGCCCTCATCGGGGTTCGGCTGCGAGGCCGGCCGGCTCTTGGCATCGGCCGAGCGATCTGGGCGACCGACGGGAAGCTCGCCTGACGGCGACCAGCCGGTCACTTGGAGCCAACCATGCAGCTCCGTGCGTGTCCGCGGTTCCTGACGCTCGGCCGAAGGACTGACACACCTCGAACTGGCCAGGTCAACACTGATCACGGCGACGGGGGCATCGGACCTTGCAAGGAGGAGTAGGCGCGCCCTAGCCATGCCCTGAGGGTGGCAGGAAGGGGCATTTCTGCTGGTAAGAAGGCGTTTGTGGACTGGGCTGTAAATCTGTCGGCGTATGCCTATGCAGGTTCGAACCCTGCACCCGCCGCCAGCTTCCAGCAAGCGTGACAATGGCCCTTGACCTGCGGAAACGCAGACCAGGGGCCATCGTCATGTATGGGTGTCAGTGTCCGGCTGTGTCCGCCCTCGTCCTGGCCATCGATGCAGCCCGCGTACACCTCTAACTGTATGTTGGGAAGCCACTGCTGCGTCATAGCGTAATGAAATGGCAGGAGCAGACACAGGCAAGATGCCGAATGACCAGGTTCTGCGCTGGGCGGCCGAGGCGGTTGGTGGGACGAGCGTCGTTTCGGCCGAGGGCCTGACCCGCGGCGAGCACCGCCCTTCGGGCACGTTCCGGCTGGGGATCGAAGGACCGGCGGCCCGGACCAGGGACGTGATCTTGAAGGTCCCTGTCCGGGGATGGATCGCCGCCGCGTGGGTGATCACGAACGCACGCGCGCTTCAGCTGGCCGAGACTCATCGCCTGGCCGCGCCGCGGCTGATCGCTTCGGATCTCGACGGGAAGGCGAGCGGAACCGTCGCCACCCTGGAGACCTTCCTGCCCGGCAGTGCCGGTCTCTCGCCGACGGTTTCGGTCGCCCGCCTCCGCGAAGCGGGAGCGGCCCTTGCCAGGGTCCACGCCTTCAGGCTGGATCCGCAGGACCACCTGCCATACCGGCCCCGGCCGTGCGCCGTCGACGACCGCGCCGATGAACGCCGGCGGGGCCTGATGCCGACCACACCTTTGCTGCAGCAGGCCGACGAGCGGGTCAGGTCGCACGGGATGCCGGCAGTCGCGTCGGTGTTCGTGCATGGTGACGCCTGGGGCGGCAACATGCTGTGGGAGGGTGACCGTTGCGTTGCGCTGATCGACTGGAATACAGCCGGGGCTGGTAATCCGGGCGTCGATCTCGGCAGCCTGCGGATGCAGATGACCCTTCAGTACGGCCAGGACGCGCCGTCCCATGTGTTGGAGGGCTGGGAGCGGCAGGCGGGCCGGGAGGCAGTCGGCGTGCCCTATTGGGATGCCGTGGCCGCGCTGAACACGCCGACGGTGATGGACGGTTGGGCGGGATTCGCCGACGACGGTAGCCTCCTGGGCGCCGCTGCCGTCACCGAAAGGCGCGACGCTTTCCTTCGCACCGCTCTCAGCCAGTGGTCATAAAGGTCGCTCGCTCACCTGTGGTGGTTGGGTTGGGTGGCTGGCTCACCGCCTGTGGTTGGGGTGGTGGGGATACTGGTGGTGCGGCTGGATTGGTCGTGTTGGAGGAGTTGGGTATGAGCCTCATCGGTGACCTTATTGGGTATGTCTTGTCGGCGTTCATCCTCTTGTTGATTGTGCGGATGGTGTTGGACTGGACAGGGGTGTTGGCCAACGGCCCGCAGTGGGCTGGGCGGTTGCGGGCGGTTACGCATGCTTGGACCGAGCCGGTGATTGCGCCGGTGCGGCGGCGGTTGCGGCCGGTGCGGGCCGGGGGGTTTGCGCTTGATCTGGCGTTTACGGCGGTGTTCTTCGCGGCGCTGATCTTGCGGTCGATCGCGTTCAGCTTGTAGGAGCGGCTTTGTAGAAACTTTTGCTGGTTGTGTCGGAATCGGGTCTTGGTGTTCGTAGCGTGGGTGGAGGCGGGCGTGGGGTCCGCCCTAGCTAAGGAGCAGGCATGCCTGAGTACCTCATGTACTTCAACCAGCAGTGGGTGGGTGACCACACCGAGGAGTGGTTCCGCGGGCGCGGGCCGCTGGCCAAGGCGGTTGTGGAGGACATGAAGACGGCCGGGGTGTACGTGTTCGCCGGGGGACTGGAAGAGGAGGACGGCCCGATCTACGCGGCCGACCCGACCAGTGGCGAGGTGCTGATCACCGACGGGCCGTACGTCGAGTCCAAGGAGTTCCTGGGCGGGTTCGCCGTGGTCGACGTGCCCGACGACGAGACCGCCAAGATGTGGGCGGGCAAGGTCGCGGAGGCCTGCGGTTGGCCCCACGAAGTACGCCGCTTCAAGTAGCCGAGGTTAGCGACCGTCGATCGGGACGGCTTCGTACGCCGGGATGAGTTCGCTCATGCGGGCGTCGGAGTCGCACCGGCCGCCGCCGGCGAGGTGGGAGGCCAGGTCCTCTAGGTGGATCTGGAGGCCGGCGGCGAACGCGGCGATCCAGTCCAGGCGGAGGCCGCGTTGCTCGAGCACGAGGATGGTGTCGTCCCCGTCGGCGGTCAGGACAGCATCGACGACCTGCTCGTTCGAGGCCTGCGCGCCCTTGTTCGCCACCGTGAAGTGGCGCGGTGGCTCGCAGGCCTCGACCCGGCCGGTGACGTTCGCACCGCTGGAGAAGAAGTGCGCCTGGTAGCTGCCGCCAAGCTCGAGGTCACCCTCGAAGTCGCCCAGCCACTGGGCCAGCCGGCTGGGATCGGTGAAGGCCGACCACAGATCGTCGATGCCGGCGCGGAACCGGTTCTCGATGTGCACGATTCCCTGACCGTCCGCTGAACGCAGACTTCCCAAAACCTCAGTATTGGCCACCGGTACAGACTGCCGACTTCGCGGCGGCGGCGGAAGTACCAGCGCGTGGTCGAGCGGTAACTGGCCTACATGTTGACCTGATGGCGTCGTCAACGGTTAACCGAACCGTTGTCGAGCAGGTGAAGAGTGGCAGCTCCTGCCATCGCGCCTTCAGAAAGCACAGGTCAACGGTGAAATCTCGTCATCGCTTGGCGACAGGGATGGTGGCCGCCGCGGCCGCCGCATCCCTGTGGTCCCTCCCGGCTCTCGGGTACGCCGCCGACGCGCCGGCCGGGGGTCTCGCCCTGGTCAACACGACCGAACTCGTCGGGCCCGGCATCGCGCTCAATCACGTGAAGAGCGTCGACCAGCGTGGTTGGGTCGACGCGCAGTACCTCAGCATCGATCTCGCTGACAAAGCCGTCAGCACCGACCTGCTCACCTCTGGCCCGGTCGCTTCGGGCGGCCCGCTGAGCGTTTCCGCCAACAAGGCCGGAGCGGTCGCGGGCGTCAACGGCGAGTTCTTCGACATCGGCAACAGCAACGCTGCGCTCGGTGGCGAGGTCCAGAACGGTCAGCTGATCAAGTCCGCCGACGCCGGCGGCCGCCAGCACGTCGGGGTGAGCAAGGACGGCATCGCGCAGTTGGTCGACCTGGCCGTGGACGCGACCGCGACGTTCGCCGGCACCGACCACAAGGTCCTGACCCTCAACGCTGCCAACGGTGGCGGCGTACCGGCGAACGGTCTGGTCGCCTACACCCCGGCCTGGGGCGAATACAGCCGCGCCCGCGGATTCGCCGGCGTCACCGACCTCGCCGAAGTGCTTGTCCAGAACGGCAAGGTCGTGAGCGTCAGCCCGACGGCCGGCTCCGGCCCGATCCCGGCGGACGGCTTCTACCTCGTCGGCCGCGACGCATCGGCGACCGCGCTCCGGGCGCTGCAGCCGGGCGATGCGCTGACGCTGCACTACGCACTCGCCAACGACGTTGCCAAGACGATGAAGTTCGCCCTCGGCCAGGGCGGCACGATCGTGAATAAAGGCCAGGTCGTCCCCGGCCTCGACACCTCCATCGCCCCGCGTACGGCGCTCGGCTTCAAGAACGGCGGCCGGACCCTCGTGCTCGCCACCTGGGACGGCCCGGGCGGCACCGGCAAGGGCGGTATCGGCATCGACCGTGAGGCCCAGGAACTCGCGGCCCGCGGCGTGGAGACCGCCGTCAACCTCGACGGCGGCGGCTCGACCACGATGGTCGCCCGCGCTCTCGGCGAGGACGGCGTCTCGGTCCGTAACAACCCGTCGGACGGCCAGGAGCGCAACGACCCCAACGGCGTCGGCGTCTTCGTCAGCCGGGGTGACGGCAAGGTCGACCAGCTCCTGCTGAAGCCCGGCGCAGGTCAGGCCGCGGCCGACGGCGGCATCAAGGTCTTCCCGGGAATGCACCGCCGGCTCGCCGTGAAGGCGGTCGACAACCACCTGACCCCGGTCACGCCGGACCCGAAGAAGCTGGTGTGGAAGGCGAAGGGCGGCAGCATCAAGGACGGCTCGCTCACCGCCGGATCACACGGTCCGATCACGGTCAGTACGACGTACGGCAAGACCCACGCGGCACAGCAGGTCGACGTACTCGGGCCGCTGAAGAGCCTGAAGCCGTCGACCGCCAAGTTGTCGATCGCGGACGCGACCGCGGCCGACGCCGTGAGCGTCGCCGTCACCGGCCGCGACGACCAGGGCTACACGGCGCCGGTCGACCCGCGGGACCTGAAGCTGGACTACGACCACAGCGTCGTCGACGTGCAGTCCGTCGACGGCAAGCTGAAGATCACCCCGCTCACCAACGCCGGCACGATCCTCACGATCTCGGCCGCGGGCCAGTCGGTGAAGCTGCCCATCACGGTCGGCGTGCAGACCAAGGTCCTGTACGAGTTCGACGACGACGTCCTCGCGCGATGGAACAACAACAGTACGGCGGCCACGACCCGCTCGGTCGACCCGGACGGATTGCGCATCGACTTCCCCGCGATGCGGAACGTCGGCATCTCGGCCAACGGCGCCGCCAACCGGATCCAGGTCCCCGGCCAGCCGTTGCGGCTCCGGCTGCGGATCAAGTCGAGCATCGACGTACCGAGCGGCCTCGACTACGTCGGTCTCATCGACGGGAACGGCAAGTCCCTCGGCGTGTACGGCACCGGACTCAAGGCAGGCCCGGACTACCAGAACGTCACCTGGACGCTGCCGGCCAACACGGTGTACCCGATCTCGATCTCGTCGTTCCAGGGGATCAACACCGCGGTCGCCCAGCAGAAGGCCGGCACGTTCGTGCTCGACCGGTTCGAGGCCGACGTACCGACGTCGGTCGACCTCCCGGCCCAGCCCGACCTCGTCGCCGATCCGCTCGTCTCGACCGACGGCAGTCTGGCCGGCGGTCATGACACCTGGAAGTTCGCGACGCTGTCGGACGTCCAGTTCACCGCCGACAACCCGGCCCTGTCGCAGGTCGCGACGGCGGCCCTCGCCCGGATCCGCAAGACCCACCCGGACCTCGTGGTCCTGAACGGCGACATCACCGACCGCGGTCTGCCGGAGGACCTGACGCTCGCGCGCAAGGTGCTCACCGATGCGGGCTGCGACCTGATCCCGGTCGGCCACGAGCCGCCGCCGAACAGCACGCCGAACCCCAAGGGCTCAACCGTCCCGTGCTACTACGTGCCGGGTAACCACGAGTCGTACGGGCTCAACAACGTCCAGCAGGACCTGACCAACTTCACCAAGGAGTTCGGCCAGCCGTACCGGACGTTCGACCACAAGGGCACCCGCTTCATCCTGCTCGCCAGCTCGCTCGGCAGCCTTCGTGCGTCGGACTGGGACCAGCTCCCGATGCTGAAGACGGCGCTCGACAGCGCCGCGCACGACCGGTCGATCCACAACGTCATGGTCTTCGCGCACCACCCGGTCGACGACCCGGAGGAGACCAAGTCCAGCCAGCTCGGTGACCGCGACGAGGTCGCGCTGATCGAGAAGATGCTGACCGACTTCCGCGGCAAGACCGACAAGGGCGCCGCGATGGTCGGCTCGCACGCGCAGGTCGCCAACGTGCACCGCGTCGAGGGCGTGCCGTACACGGTGCTCCCGTCCTCCGGCAAGGACCCGTACGGTACGCCGGACCGCGGCGGCTTCACCGGATGGGTCGACTGGTCGATCGACGCACACAAGCCGGCCGACCAGCAGTGGCTCGAGGCCGACGTAAGGGCGTTCGCGCAGTCGATCACGCTCACCGCGCCGACCTCGCTGAAGGCCGGAACGTCCACCCAGCTCAGCGGCAGCATCGTCCAGCCGGAGGGCGTCGGCGCCGGTACCCGCGTCGTACCGCTGCGCTACCCGATGTCGGTGCACTGGAGCGGCTCGTCGGGCCTCGCCATCGGGTCCGGTTCCGAGGCGATCAAGAAGGCGCGGTATGCCGGGAAGGTCGCCGTACTGGATCCGGCGACCCGCACTCTGACCGCTCTGCGTCCGGGCACCGTCACGGTGTCGGTCACGAACGACTCGATGCGCCCGTACACCGACGACGCATCGCTGGCGCCGGTCACGACCTCGGCGACGATCACGGTCGGTCGCGGCTGATCCACGCGGTTCGTCGAGGCCCGGCCGGGAACGCCCCCGGCCGGGCCTCGGCCTGTGCGCCACGCCGGTGGGGAATAGGGTCTGCTTGGGCGGGAGTTGTCGGTTATGACGGAGTGTCCGAGCGAGGAGAGCAATGAAACCCACTGAGTTCGTCAAGGTGAACGCACAGTTCTGGGGGGAGCACCTGAAGGAGGCGGCCGGGCACCTGCCGGTGAGCCACCGGGGTGAGCTGGCCGGGCCGATGCTGTTCCCGCGGATGATGGTGCTGACCGAGACGCCGGACTGGAACATCCTCGAACTGGTCGGACTGAGCCGTGAGTACCGCAGCCCCGAAGTACGGCGGCAGAAGCGGGCGAGCGTCGAGGAGTACTTCGGAGTCGGCGAAGGCACCGTGGTCGCGAACCTCGAAGGGCAGAACTGGTTCAAGGACGCGACGATCGCGACCGAGCAGGGCCGGCAGTCGCTGGACAAGCGGTTCCCGACGGCGGCGAACATGCTCGGCACCGAGGTGGTCGGCCCCGCGGACGAGCTGCTGCGGTTCGCGCCGGGCAACTACTCGACCTTCGACCGGACGCTGCTCGTGCACGGCACCGGCGACTCGCTGCGCGCGCACTGGGTGTTCTTCGCGCTGGCGATCCACCGCTCGGAGCCGGTCGACAAGTACCTGGACTTCCTGCGCAACTACTCCAACTCGCAGCCGCACCTCGACCCGATCGGCACGATCAGCCTGCCGGTCGACCCGGCCGAGCTGAAGGCGGACGCGTTCGACAGCACGTACCTCGCGCACGGTCTGCAGGACGCGACCGTCGACGAGTTCCTCGAGAAGCACGAGAGCATCCTGCTGTCGACGTTCGGCGCGACCCGGTTGCTCCGCCAGCCGTCGCTCGACGACGACCTGCAGCCCGACTTCATCCTCGAGCGCGCCGACGGCCGTCACATCGTCGGTCGCCTCGAGCTCCCGGTCGTCGATGTGGTCAACGGCAAGAAGCGTCGTCGCTCGTTCCGTACGCCGATCCTCGAGAGCGCCGCCGAGCTCGAGCAGTACGCGGAGTACTTCGGCACCGCGGACAACCGCTCGCAGGTGAAGTCGAAGTACGACGTCGAGGTGACCGACCCGCGGCAGCTGCTGATCGTCCCGAGCCAGGAGACGGTGGTGCCCGCGGTCGGGGTGGAGATCGTCGACTACGACACGATCCTGCGTCTGCACCTGGCCGGCCAGTGACGCAGTACTTCGTCCACGGCCGCGATCGGGCCGGCACCGGCGACCTGAAGGGGCGGCTGACGGAGGAGCACTGGGCCTTCATGGACCGGTACGCCGAGGAGCTGATCGCCCGCGGCCCGACCCTCACCGAGGACCGGGAGGAGTCGACCGGCAGCCTGCACATCGTCGACCTCCCGGACGACGAGGCCCTGAAGACCTTCGCGTACGACGAGCCGTACTACCTCGGCGGCGCGTTCGACACGGTCGAGCTGTACCGCTTCCACAACCACACCGGCCGCACGATGTGGGAGTTCACGACCGCCGTCGAGGGCCTGGGCCGCTACCTCGTCCTCACCAAGGACGGCCCGCGACCGCTGACGTCGGACCACCTGATCGTGTACGGCGACCTGCTCGACGGCGACGTACACGTAGGGCGAGCGGGTCTGGTCGAAGCGCCCGACGCGGCAGCTGCGGCCGAGTTGCTGCAGGCCGCGGACGCCGAGGTACATCCCTGGGAGTTCGGCGGCAGGCGGTAGTGAATTGGCCCCGGATTCATCTGGGGCGCTCAGCGTGACAGTGTGATCGATGACGAAGAGCTGTTCGAGTCGCACTTCTCACGGCGTGGAATTCTCGCGTCTGCCGCGGTCGTCACCGGCGGGGCCCTGCTGACAACCGCAGCGCCCGCCCAGGCCGCTCCGGTCCTGCAGTCCGCGCCTGCCGCCGACCCGGTCACCACACCCCGGGTCGGCGGCCTGCATCTGCAGTTCGGCGCCGACGCGGCGTCGGAGGTCGTCGTCTCCTGGCACAGTCGCCAGCCGGTACGACGGCCGCGCGTCCTGCTCGGTGGTCCGGACGGGGACTTCGAGCGGACCGTGACCGCGGTCAGCACCAGCTACACCGACGCCAAGTCCGGGCAGAACGTGTACGTCCACCACGCCCGGATCAGCCGGCTGCGGGCGAACAACGAGTACGTGTACGCCGCCGTACACGAAGGGGCCGAGGCCGAGTTCGGGACGTTCCACACCGCGCCGAAGGGCCGGGCCAAGTTCACCTTCACCAGTTTCGGTGACCAGGGCACGCCGACCCTGGGCAAGCGGTACGTACCGCCGCCCGGTGTGACGATCCCGAACCCGCCGTTCGTGAACGACAACCTCGGCTCGCCGGCCGCGGGCGACGTCACTGCCGGGGTCGAGCGGGTCCGTCCGCTGTTCCACCTGTTCAACGGCGATCTCTGCTACGCGAACCTGGCCGACGATCGCGTGCGGACCTGGAACGACTTCTGGGAGAACAACACCCGCAGCGCACGCAACCGCCCGTGGATGCCGTCGGCCGGCAACCACGAGAACGAGCTCGGCAACGGCCCGATCGGCTACGAGGCGTACCAGACGTACTTCTCGCTGCCGCGCCAGACCGGTCAGACGGACGTGACGCGCGGACTCTGGTACGCGTTCACGGTCGGCTCGGTGCGCGTGATCAGCCTGGCGAACGACGACGTCTGCTACCAGGACGGCGGCAACAGCTACGTCCGCGGGTACTCCGGCGGCGCGCAGAAGGCCTGGCTGGAAAAGGAGCTCAAGGCAACGAATGCGAATCGCGACATCGACTGGATCGTGGTCTGCATGCACCAGGTCGTGGTCAGCAGCGCGGACCAGGCCAACGGCGCCGACCTCGGCATCCGGCAGGAATGGGTGCCGCTGTTCGACAAGTACGGCGTCGATCTCGTGGTCTGCGGGCACGAGCACCACTACGAGCGCTCGCACCCGATCCGCGGCCAGCAGCCCAACCAGACACTGACCCCGATCCCGGCCGCAACGCGGACCGATGTCGTCGACACGTCGAAGGGCACCGTCCACATGGTCATCGGTGGCGGCGGTACGTCGGTGGGCTCGAACGGCGTGCTCTTCAACCCGCCGGCCTGCCGCGTCATCACCTCGGTCGGCGCACCGGATCCGACCACCGGCAAGCGTCCGCCGGTCTACGTCACCGAGCCGGCCCCCTGGTCCGCCTCGCGCAACGCCGCCCACCCGTACGGCTTTGCTGCGTTCACGGTCGACCCCGGTCACCCCGGCGGTCAGACCACGATGGCGGTCACGTACTACGACGTACTCGGGCCTGGCGGTGAGCTGTCGGAGTTCGAGTCGTTCACTCTGAAGCGACCGCGCCGCGGCTGATCAGGCAGTCCACGACGGCCTGGGCGACGCGCCGACCATCGGCCGACGCGTCGCCCAACCCGCAGGTGGAATGGGTCAGGCCCGCGAACTCGAGGTACGTGAAGCCAATGCCTTCCAGGACGGGCTTGAGCCTGCGAAAGCGACGGATCGCTGGGTCCTCGGTGCCGAGGTACGCGATCTTCGCGCCCGGGTAGAGCCGGAGCTCGTGGTGCCAGTCGTACGAGCGATAGCTCCGCCAGAACTCCAGCGCGGGTCGGGGGAGCCGTGGCTCGCGTTCCATCCGGCGCATTTCTCCGTCGGCCGGAAAGCCGATCGGCGGGACACCGCCCATGACGAGCGCAGTCGCGCGATCCGTCGACCGGGCGGCGATCGCGGACATGCAGGCCGGCTGTGAGAAACCCCAGACGGCGAACTGGTCGATGCCCTCGCGGTCCAGCACCTTGAGGACCTGGTCGCCGATGTTGCCGAAGTCGTAGGCGTTCGGGCGGTCGCTGGCGCCGAAGCCGACCGGGTGGATCTGCAGGACCCGGAATCGTTGGGCGAGCCAATCGGCGATCGGGAAGTCGGACGGTCGGCGGTTGTTCTTGATCAGTACGACGGCCGGGCCGGAACCGCTTGCTCGGTAGGCGATGCGGGCGCCGGCGTGGTCGGCGAACTGGTAGGTCACTGGGTGAGGATCGACTTCAGGGCCGTGGTGAGGGTTGTGCGGGTGGCGGCCGGGAGGTCTCCGGTCAAGGTCGCGATGCGGTCGACGACCGCGTCGTGACATTGGTGCGCCAGGTCCTTGCCGGCGGGGGTGAGCTCGATGCGGCAGGCGCGGCGGTCGGCGGGGTTGGCGACGCGGGCGACGAGGTCGCGGCGTTCGAGGCGGTCGACCATGCTCGTCAGGCTGGAGCGCTCGATGCTCAGGATGCGGCTGAGCTCGGTCATGCCGAGCGGGCCGGTGATCAGGACGCAGAGCAGATGAGCCTGCTGCGGGGTCAGGCCGAGCGGCCGGCTGGTCTCGGCGTGCAGGTCCTGCAGCCGGTGCATCGTCTGGACCAGCGCACTCGCGAGGTCCGAATCCCGAGCCGTCGTCGTCACCATGACCCCATGGTAGTCCGGTGGCCGGATAGTTCGTAGGCACGATAGTTCGTGGTGCTACTGTTTAGGTGTTCGAACTATCTGAGAGGCGACGACATGACTGTGCGTTTCGGTTACGGCTCACCCGACCACCTGCGCGATGTGGATGCGATTCTGCGGCTGGCCGCGCAGGCGGATCGCGACGGCCTCGACCACGTCAGCCTGTCGGACCACCCGTACGTCCCCGACCTGCTCGAGGGGTACGCCGCGATCGCGTTCATCCTCGGCCGGACCGAGCGCCTGTCCGCGTTCGTCAACGTGACCAACCTGCCGCTGCGGCCCGCGCCGGTTCTTGCCCGTACGGCGACGTCGCTGTCGGCCTTGTCCGGCGGGCGATTCGTGCTGGGTCTCGGCGCCGGTGGCGCGTGGGACCGGATCACCACGATGGGCGTGCCGGAGCTGCGTCCCGCCGAGGCGGTCGAAGCGTTCGAGGAAGCCATGCAGTTGGTGCATTCGATGTCCGACGGCGGGCACCCGGAGCCGACCAAGCACTACCCGATCGGCGCGCTCCGGCCGGCCGCCGTACCAGCGCCCTTGATCTGGACCGGCTCCAAAGGCCGCAAGTCGCTCGCGGCGACCGGTCGGCACGCCGACGGGTGGATCCCCGGCCACGCTGCGGACTGGCTGAGCGACGGCTACCTCCAGGCCCGCCCGGTCATCGACGAGGCCGCGCTCGCGGTCGGCCGCAAACCGTCCGACATCGCGACCGTCTACAACTTCCCCGGCGCGATCACCGCTACCCCACTCCCTCGAACCCGAGACGAAGAGGGTCGCTGGATCGGCGGCTCACCGGCGCAGTGGATCGAAGAGCTCACCGACGCCATCCTCAACCACAATGCCGCCGGCTTCACCCTCTTCCCCCGAGGCACCGACCCGTACGACGTCCAGCTGACCCGCTGGTCCCAGGAGATCGTCCCCGCCGTCCGCGCCGCAGCCTCGGTCTGATCAGCCCAGGCTCGCGAGCTCCTCGGCGCTCAACTCCAGACCGCCCGCCGCGATGTTCTGCTCCAGGTGGGCGGGGTTGCCGGTGCCGGGGATGGCGAGGATGTTCGGGGAGTGGTGGAGGGTCCAGGCGAGGCGGACCTGTTGCGGGGTGACGTTGTGGGTGATGGCGATCTTCTCGATGGCTGCGGAGTGGTCGGCGGTCGCGCCACCCTCGCGCGACGAGCCGGCGATGGCGAAGAACGGGACGTAGGCGATACCCCGGTCCGCGCAGAAGCCGATCAGTTCGTCCTCGTCGCCGCGTAGATCGACGGAGTAGCTGTTCTGTACGCAGACCACCGGCGCGATCGCGAGCGCTTCCTCGACATGGTCGAGCCGGACGTTCGACACGCCGAGCTGCCGGATCAGGCCTTCGTCGCGGAGGGCGGCGAGCCAGCCGAAGCGTTCGGTGATCGAGTCGTCGCCGGGCTTCTTCATGATCCGCAGGTTGACCACGTCGAGGGTGTCGACGCCGAGCTGCCGCAGGTTCATCTCCACCTGCTCCCGCAGTTCGGCGGCCGTCGTCGCGTTGTAGAACCCGCGCTCGGCATCCTCACCCGGTCCGACCTTGGTCGTGATGACAAGCCCGTCCGGGTACGGCGCCAACGCTTCGCGGATCAGCTCGTTCGCGTGCCGCTTCTCGCCCTCACCCACTCGCAGGGTCCCACCCGGCGACGCGTAGAACGCGGCCGTGTCGATGTGGTTCACGCCGAGCTCGACCGCGCGACGCAGTACCGCGATCGCGACCGACCGGTCCGGGTTCGCCGTGATCCGCATGGCGCCGAAGCCCACCCGGTTCACGGTCACGTCGCCCAACTGCCAGGTCCCTGCGCTCATTCCTCGATCGCTCCTCTCACCGCACGAAGATGTTGCCGGAACGTCAGCGACGGATCAGCCGCTCGCGCGGTCAGGAACTCCGCGAACCGCACCTGCTCCCGCAACGACCGCCCGGCCCGGATCTCGTCCGCCTGCCGATGCTCGGTGTCGCGGATCGATTCCGCCAGCCCGAACAGGTCCTCCACCCGATCCGCCGGTACGAAGATCGCGCCGTCCTCATCCGCGAGTACGACGTCGTCCCGCGTCACCGTCCACTCGCCGATCGTTGCCTTGGACAACGCATCGTCGGGCTGCGGGTCGAGCCGCAACGGGCCGGTCGGCAACGCACCCAGGCTGAACACCGGCATCCCGATCGCGGTGATGTCGACCGTGTCCCGGTGCAGTCCCCAGATCACGATCCCCGCGATCCCGGCAGCTGCAGCCTCCAGCGCGACCAGATCGCCGACACAGGCCTCGTCCCGCCGGCCGCCGTTGTCCACGACGAGTACGTCGCCCGCCGCCGCGGACTCGAACGCCTCCAGGAACACGTCCACGCTGCCCACATGCTGAGCCGGCAACACCCGCCCCGCGACCCGCTCACCGACAACCGCCGTCAACGACACCGTCCGCACCGGCACACCAGCCCGCACACACGCATCGGCAACATGCGCCGTCGTCAACGCCGCAAACCGCTCCAGCATCCCCAGCCCCTCTCGATCGATCCGGGATCGACCTTAGGACAGGAAGGCAAGGATCTCGTCGAGAGACGGCTCACGGGTGGTGTCGACGGTGATGGACGGGACCGGCAGATCGACCGGCTGGAAGGAGTTGTGCGTCCGCAGCCGGGCGTCCGGGCTGATCTGCGCGTCCTCGTGCGCCGAGCGGCGCGGATCCGAGGTGGTACGGGCGTTGATCCGCGCCAGTGCGACCTCGGCCGGCACCTCGCAGTGCACGATCCGGATGTCAGCGCGGCCGAGCAGCGGCGTCAGCCCGGGGTTCCACAGCCGGTCCTGGAACGCCGCCTCCGCGACCACCGTCGTACCGCGGCCGACCAGCAGACCGATCACGTCGAAGAACGTCGACAGTGTCCGCATCGTGAGCGGGTCACCGGGACCAGGGACGAATCCCGGTGTCGCGTGCGCCATGCCTTCCTTGATCTCGTCGCGGCAGATCGCCGGGCAGCCGATCGCGGTCGCGATCCGGTGCGCCAGAGTGGTCTTCCCGGTTCCGGGCGGACCGCTCACCACGACAAGCATAGGTTTGGAATGCACTCGCCGTACCTTATCGGTGACGGTCGGCGCGCGGTGTAAAACCGAGGTCAGGAACTGTCGGTGGGCGTGATTAGCGTTGGATGCGTGACGACGTACTCCGCTGTTCGGACGACCGGCATCTACTGCCGGCCCGGTTGTGGGGCCAAGCCGCTCGCGGAGAACGTGAGCACCTTCGAGCTGCCCGCCGCCGCGGAGGCGGCCGGATATCGCGCCTGCCTGCGCTGCCGTCCGTACCGGGTGGCGGGGACGGTTGCCGACGAGGCGCCCGAGTTGGTCTGTCGTGCGGTGCAGTTGATCATCACCGGTCTGCTGGACGAGTCCGGGGAGGAGGCGCTAGGGGAGCGGCTCGGGGTGTCCGCGCGGCATCTGCGGCGAATGTTCAACGAGCACCTCGGTGTCACGCCGGACCAGTTCGCGCGGTCGCGGCGGGCGCATTTCGCGCGGCGGTTGCTGGACGACACCGACCTCAGCATCGCGGACATTGCGTTCGCGTCGGGCTTCGGCAGCCTGCGGCAGTTCAACCGGGCGATGCGCGAGATCTTCCGGGCGTCACCGCGCGAGCTCCGCGACCGGCGGCGTCGCGGCGATCGCTTGGCCGCCGACGGGGGATTGGTGCTGCGGTTGCCGTTCACGCCGCCGTACGACTGGGAGGCGATGTGCGCGTTCCTGCGATCGCGCGCGATCCCAGGAGTGGAATCGGTCGAGGGCGGTGTCTATCGGCGGACGATCTCACTCGACGGTGAGCCCGGGGTGCTGGAGGTGGGTCAGGGTGGCGATGATCATCTGATCCTGCGAGCGCACCTTCCGTACTGGGAAGGCGTCATGCATGTCGTGGACCGGGCCGCGTGTTTGGTCGGTCTGGACTGTGAGCCGGTGCGTGCTCGTGAGCACCTGGCGGCGGATCCGGAGTTCGGGCCGTTGGTTGCGGCTCGGCCGGGGGTTCGGGTGCCCGGTGCGTGGGGGCCGTTCGAGGTTGCTGTTTCGGCGGTAGTGCGGGATCAGTTGCCGCCGGAAGACGCGACCGATGCGCTTCACAAGCTCGTCGAGGTGTACGGCGTACCTGTGCCGGGGCTCGCTCATGGGCTGACTCACGCGTTCCCCGGACCGGCAGCCCTGGCAGACGCGGAGCTGGTCGGGCCGCTCGCGCGAGAGGTTGCTGATGGCAACATTGTTCTCGATGGTGAGGTGAAGACGTTGGCGCGAGTGATGCGCAAGCGTGCGGCGGAAGAGGTCGCGCTCCGCCTCGGTGCCCGCGACGCCTGGCCGCTGCCGGGCGCGAGCGAGCGCCTCCGCCCGTGGCGCTCGCTCGCCGCCGTCTATCAACTGGTCAACGAGTTGTAGGTGCCGGCGTTCAGGAGTTCCTTCGCCGCAGCCGTGGCCAGCGCGTAGGCCGCACCCGTGATCGCCGGGCCGACGCTGATCCGGGCGACGCCGAGTTTCGCGAGTTCACCGACCGACGGAGCGCCCGGGCCGACCATCACGTTGAGCGGCAGCGGTGACCCCTCGACCAGTTCCGCGATCGTCGCCGCGTCCACCACACCGGGTACGAACAGGACGTCGGCGCCCGCATCGGCGTACATCTTCGCGCGTTCGAGTGTCCCGGTCTTGTCGCCGAACAGATAGGTGTCCGTCCGCGCGTTGATCACCAGTTCGATGCCTGCGGCAACAGCCGCCGCGCGCGCCGCCTTGATCCGCTCGACGTGCACCAGCGCATCATCAACCACCCGCCCAGTACTGTCCTCGAGATTCACGCCGACGACGCCGGCCTCGAGTACGCCGGCCACTGTGCCCGCGACATCGCCGTACCCGGCCTCGATATCCGCCGTCACCGGCACCGAGACCGCCGCACAGATCAACCGCAGCGCCACGACCGCGGACGATTGATCGAGCCCGCCCGCGTCATCGACACCATGCGCCCAGGCGACACCCGCGCTCGTCGTCGCGATCGCCTTCGCGCCCGCGGCCTCGATCGCCCGTGCCGAACCCGCGTCCCACGCGTTCGGCAGCACCAGCGGCGGCTGCTCGTGCAGCGAACGCAACTGCCGTGCCAACTCGTTCTGCGTGCTCACAGGCTGACCAGCAGCTCGTGGTCGATCTCGACGAACTCGACGATCAGGTCCGCGAACCGCCCGGCGATCAGTTCCTTGTACGCCGACGACCCGGTGTGCGCGTCGTACGCCGCCTGGTCCGCGAAGTGCTCGACGAACAACAGGTAGTCGGGCTTCGCCGGGTCGCGGTACACGCGGAACGACAGCGTGCCCTCCTCCGTGCCCGGCCCCTTCGGCCCGAACTCCTGCACGATCGCCTCGGCCGCGGCCTGGTTGCCGTCCTTCAGCTTGATCGGAAACACCTTTGCCAGCATCTGCATCCTCCTGAGGTTTTGTTCCTCAAGATTCGCCCGCCGGCGGGCCGCTGGTCTGGCCATATTCGGTCATGTACGTCGTCTCGTATCTCAAGACGATATGTCTCATAAATCAAGATTGTGGATTAGCGTGGAGACTGTTGAGAGAGGGCAAAGGAGCCTGGGATGAACAACGTGTACACACACGGACATCACGAGTCGGTACTGCGATCGCACACCTGGCGCACCGCCGAGAATTCGGCCGGCTATCTGCTGGCGCACCTGCGGCCGGGGATGTCGTTGCTCGACGTCGGCGCCGGTCCCGGCACGATCACCGCCGACCTCGCCCGCCTGGTCGAGCCCGGCCGGACCACGGCGCTGGAAGCCAACGACGCCGCTCTCGACATCACCAAGGCGACGTTCGCCGACCTGGACCTCGAGGTGGACTTCGTCGTCGGCGACGTGCACGCGCTGGACCTGCCGGACGACACGTACGACGTCGTACATGCGCACCAGGTCTTGCAGCATGTCGCAGATCCCGTGCAGGCGTTGCGCGAGATGCGCCGGGTCTGCAAGCCGGGCGGGATCGTCGCCGTACGCGACTCGGATTACCACGGTTTCGTCTGGTATCCGGAGCTGCCCGAGCTGGACGAGTGGATGGCGCTCTACCAGCGGATGGCCCGTGCCAACGGCGGCGAACCGGATGCCGGTCGGCGTCTACTGTCCTGGGCTCTCGCTGCCGGTTTCGAGCACGTCGATGCGACCACGTCGACCTGGGCGTTCACCAACCCCGAGGATCGTGCGTTCTGGGGCGGCATGTGGGCGGACCGCATTCTCAAGTCCGCGCTCGCGGATCAAGCCCGGGCAGCCGGCGTACCGGAGCAGCAGCTAGAGGCGATCTCGCAAGCCTGGCGGACCTGGACGGCCACGCCGGACGCGACGATTTCGATCCTGCACGCCGAGCTACTGTGCCGCGCGTGAACGCTGGCGCGAGATCTCGTACAGCACTGCGGTTGCGGCGTTGGCCGCGTTGAGCGAGCTGGCTGAGCCGGTGATGGGGATGCGGACCAGGTGGTCGGCTGCTTCTCTCCACGCCGTGCTCAGACCGGCCGTCTCGTTGCCGATCAGCAGCAGGACGGGCTGCGTGAAGTCGAAGTCGTAGACGTCGGTCGGCCCGTGCTCATCGGTGCCGACGACAACGATCGGCACGGATGAACGTCGTACCCAGTCGAGCACCTCGCGATGGGAAGGTGCGCGTACGGCGGGAACCGCGAACAGCGAGCCCGTCGTCGCGCGGACCGCCTTCGGGTCGTACACATCGGCCGCATGTCCGGTGACGATCAGGCCGTCGGCGCCGAACGCGTCCGCGGACCGGATGATCGACCCGATGTTCCCCGGCCCGGTCGGCCGGTCGAACACGACGCCGAGGAACTCCGGCCCGACCGGGATCCGATCGAGATCGTCGGCGGGCAGCTCGAGTACGGCGATCAGCTCGGGATCGTCCTTCTCGCCGAGCTCCGCCAGCAGCTCGGGCGCCATCGCGACCCGCTCGACATCAGGCAGGCGCTGCAGCAACTCGGACGCCCATTTCGACAGCGGCCGGGAGGCGTCGGTGATCACCGTCCGCACCGGCCAACCGTTGTCTACGGCAACAGAAATCGGCCGGACGCCCTGGACCAGGAACTCGCCGGCGCGCTGCCGCTTGGTCCGATTGGTCAGCGACGCCTGCCACACCTGGAACCTGGCGTTCCGCGACGAGATCCGTTGCACAGAACCACCTTAGTGGGCACGCCTCCGTCGTCGGCCGCGGTGCCTGAGCCGGAGCGCGCCCCACAGGATCAACGCCGGCAACCAGAGCACGACCAACCACGGAAGCCGCCACCAGCCCGAGCCGCCGTCGAGCCTCGGCTGCTCGGGTGCGACCAACGGCCGGGCGGAGGTCGACCAGGCCAGGAACGCATCCCCGATCGGCACCGCCCCGAACACGTACCGCTTGGTCTTCAGCCCGCTGAACGGCAGCCCGATCAGCTCACCTTCACGCGAGAGCCGGTCGCCGAGCGGATCGTTGTGCACCCGCGCCGCACCCATCGCGACCACTGTCGCCGACAGACTCATCCCGAGCACCAGCGGCCCGGAGTCGACATCGCCCTTACCGCCGGTGCCCTTCGGGTACTCGCGGACGCCGGCCCCGGTGACGAACTTGTCCTTGAAGATCTCGTACTGCGTGCGCGCGAACGTCGGGTCGATGTCGACCAGGAAGCGCTGGATCATCGCCTGCGACGAACCGCGCGCACCCGACAGCTGGGGCGCCACCTGGTGTGGCAGCAGCCCGGTCGCTGGATCGAGCTTGGTCTTCGCCATCGTCACCCAGTTCCGGGCGATCTGCCCGAACCGCGGCGCGATCAACGCGTCGTACTGGCGGAGGGAAGCGATCGCGACAGCCGAGTCGACCGGCCAGGCCTGACCCGGGTACGCCGCGAGGAACGGCGTCTTCGCGGTCCGGAACGCGGTGGCGAGCTCGACCGACTCGCTGGTGAACGTGTCGAGGTCGGCCGCGTCGGAATGGCCGAGCGCGATCAGACCGCCACGCAGCCAGTTCGTCCAGCCCGCGTAGAAGACGCCGTACTGCGGTTGCAGCGACGCGTCGAACGGCGCCGTACCGTCGGCGGAGGCGAGTCGGTCGAGGGACCAGCGGACCTCGGCGGTCGCATCGGCGGACCGTACTGGATCGTCGAGGCCGACCTGGACCCAGCTGAGACCGTAGAGCGCGTTCAGAAAGAAATAGCCTTCCGGAAACTGTTTCTGCGCGGCCCGATCGGCTCCGCCCGAGATCTCGGCGCGCAGGAACGCCAGCTGTTTCACTACGCCACCGGTGGGATCAAGAACCAGGCGTGCGGTGCCCACCCCCGCCACCAGAGTGGCGATCACCGCTACGCCGATCACGAGCTTGCGCAGCACCCGCACCAATCTAGGGGGCGTTCGGCGACTACTGGGAGTCGCCGAGGTGACGTTCAGGTGCCCAGGTCAGGTGCCCAGCGTCGATTCGCGGGTGATCAGGCGGGTGGGGAGTTCCATCGGGCCGGGATGGGCCGAGCCGGCGATCGCGTCGAGGAGGAGGTTCGCCGTACGGCGGCCGAGCTCCTCGAGCTCCATGTCGACGGTGGTCAGCGGCGGCCGGCTGGCGAGCGCCATCACCGACCAGTTGTCGTAGCCGGTGACCGCGATGTCGTCCGGGACCGAGCGGCTCAGCTCGCGCAGACGGTCGCAGACCCCGCGAGCGATCTGGTCGCTTCCGCAGGCGATCGCGTCGACGGCGGGTTGCGCGCGCAGCAGTACGTCGACCGCGTGCCGGCCCCAGCGTTCGCTCCACTCGCCGTGCAGCGGCTCGCCGGCGAACGCGTCGCCCGCGGCCTCGATGGTGGCGGCGGCGCGGACCCGCGCGCTGTGGTGGGAGTCCGGCCCGGTGACGTACGCGATCTTCGAGCGGCCGAGTGACAACAGGTGGCGCACGGCCGAGCCGGCGCCGCCGTGGTCGTCGACGATCACCGACGTGTCGTCCGGATCGGTCGACGGGCTGAACGCGTAGATCACCGGGATCGGTACGTCGATCGGCGCCCGCGGCTCGGTCCGCCGACCCGTGACGATGATGCCGTCGACCCGGCGGGACACCAACGACTTCAGGTAGTGCTGCTCGCGGAGCGGGTCGTCGCGGGTGTCGCACAGGACGAGCGCCATCTCGCCGGCGCTCAGTGCGTCCTCGGCGCCGAGCATGATCGGGATGCTGAAGCGGCCGGAGCTGTCGGTGGTGATCAGCCCGACCGTGAAGCTCCGCCCGGACGACAACGCCCGGCCGCGGCTGTCCGGCGTGAATCCGAGCTGCTCGGCGGCCCGGCGTACGCGCTCGCGGGTCTCCTCGCGGAGCTGGCCGGTGTCGTTGAGCGCCTTCGACGCCGTGCTCGTGGAGACACCCGCCAACGCGGCCACATCGGTGATCCGAGGCTGCGAGCGCAGTGATGACGCCATCCGGCAACTCCTTTCCGGGGTTTCCGGAAGTCTAGCCCCAAGGGTTGACGTTGTGCTGCAGCGGCTCTACCTTCGTGCAGGAAAACGTGTTCCCGATTTTCCTAAACTTCAGGAGACACGCGATATGAGCGCAGCCCCCCGCAGCCCGGCCGCCAGCACCAAGGGGCGCCGCCGCCCGCTCGGACTCGGCCAGGCCACGATCACCGGTGGCTTCTGGGCGCCACGGCAGACCCGCAACGGTCTGGACGCGATCCCCAGCGGCCAGGACCAGCTCGAGAAGGCCGGCAACCTGCAGAACCTCCGCCTCGCCGCGGGGATCGGCGAGGGCGAGGCGATCGGCCCGATCTTCGCCGACTCCGACGTCTACAAGTGGCTCGAGGCCGCGGCCTGGGAGTACGGGCGCAACCCTGACGAGGACCTGCTCAAGCGCATCCGCGACCTGACCGCGGTGGTCGCGGCCGCGCAGCGCGAGGACGGGTACCTCGACTCGGTCGTCCAGCTCCGGTACGGCGACGAGGGCCGGTACCAGCAGCTCGTCTGGAGCCACGAGCACTACTGCGCCGGCCACCTGATCCAGGCCGCGGTCGCGCAGGTCCGCTGCACCGGCGATACCGCTCTGCTCGACGTCGCAACCAAGCTCGCGGATCATCTGGTCGCGACGTTCGGCGACGGCAAGACCGTTGACGTCGACGGTCACCCGGTCATCGAGATGGCCCTGGTCGAGCTTTATCGAGAAACGGGTACGGCGGCGTACCTCGACCTGGCCAAGTGGTTCGTCGAGGCGCGCGGTCACGGGATCATCGAGAACCACGGCCACTCGCCGACGTACTTCTCCGACCGCGTCCCGGTCCGCGAGGCGACCACGGTCGAGGGGCACTCGGTCCGCGCGGTCTACCTTGCCGCGGGCGCGACCGACGTCGCGCTGGAGACCGACGACGCCGAGCTGCTCGAGGCGCTGAAGCGGCAGTTCGACCACATGTGGTCGACCAAGACGTACGTCACCGGTGGTCTCGGTGCGCGTTGGGAGGGCGAGGCGTTCGGCGACGAGTACGAGCTGCCGACGGACCGCGCGTACGCCGAGACGTGTGCGGCGATCGGCGGGATCCAGTGGGCGTGGCGGATGCTGCTGGCGACGGGCGAGGCGTCGTACGCGGACGCGATCGAGCGGATGCTCTACAACGGGTTTCTCGCAGGTGTGTCGCTGTCGGGTACGGAGTACTTCTATGTGAACCCGCTGCAGCTGCGCGGGGCGGCGCACCCGGACAACGGACGGAGCCCGGCGCACGGTCGGCGCGGCTGGTTCGACTGCGCCTGCTGCCCGCCGAACATCATGCGCACGCTGTCGAGCCTCGACGGCTACCTGGCGACCACCACCGACGACGCCATCCAGATCCACCAGTACGCAACCGGTGTGATCGGCGATCTGCAGGTGGAGACCGCCTACCCGTGGGACGGCACGGTCCGCATCACGGCTCCGAAACCGACCGTTGTCGAACTCCGCATTCCTGCGTGGGCAGAAGGTGCCACCGTCAACGGCGAGCCCGCCGAACCCGGCACGTACGCCCGCGTCACCGGCACCGATATCAACCTCCAGCTACCGCTGCAGCCCAGGGTGGTCGGCGCAGATCCCCGGATCGACGCGGTTCGCGGCTGTGTTGCTCTCGAGCGTGGTCCGCTCGTGTACGCCGTCGAGCAGGCGGACAACTCCGCGAACGTGGACGACGTACATCTGTTGCCCGAGGCACCTACTGCTGAGACTTCGGAGCTTCTGGACGGGGTGACTGTGCTGAGAGCCCAGGGACGTGTTGGGGTTGGACATCAACCCGGCTGGTCCTTCCGGCCCGGGGTCGAGGACGCCACCGGTGACGAGGTCGAGGTCGTGGCGGTGCCGTATTACGCGTGGGCGAACCGGGAGATCGGTGCCATGCGTGTCTGGCTGCCCAGGGGCTGATCGTGGTCACGCGTCGGCAGTTCCTCGGCCTCGCGGCCGGAGCGACCACGGCCGGTCTGCTTCCGGGCTGCAGCTCGGTCCTGCCCGAACCCGACGTCCAGGCGGCGGGTTTCGGGCAGGAGGCCACCGGCACCGTGCAGGTGTGGTGCCGGGCGGCGACCCAGACCGGTCTGACGGACCTGGTGAAGAAGTTCAACGCGTCCCAGGACCGGCTCACGGTCGAGCTGACGCCGGTCCTGGACGCGCAGTACGTGACCAAGCTGGCGACCGCGATCCGCGGCCGGAGTGTGCCGGACCTGGTCGACATCGACGACATCAACTCGATGCTGTTCATCTACCGCGACGCGTTCACCGACCTGACCGAACCGCTGGCCGCGCTGGACTTCCGGGACAAACTCAGCCCGGGCCACCTGCGGCTGGCGACGAAGGACGAGCGTGTGTACGGCGTTCCGTACCTCGCCGACAACTCGATGTTCTGGTTCAACACCGAGCTGTGCGACCGCGCCGACGTCGATCCGGACGAGGCGGTGAAGTCGTTCGACAACCTGCTCGACGCGGCCCGGAAGCTCCGCAAGCTCGGCGACGACATCTACGCGTGGAGCTTCCCGGCGAACAGCCCGGGCGCGCTCGGTTTCGTCGTACAGCCGATGATCTGGGCCGCCGACACCGACCTGATCCAGGGCACGATCGGCAGCCAGTCCGGGCACATCGTCGGGAACGACGTGGTGCAGCGGATGCTCGAGCTGCACCGGCAGTTGTGGGTCGACGGATTGGTGCCGAGGGCAAACTTCTCCGACGACGCGTCCCGGTGGGGCAGCGACTTCCGGGCCGGCAAGGTCGGCATCTTCCCGTCGAACTACAGCGTGGTCGTGTCGGCGTCCGACGACGCGTTCCACAAGAAGGTCACGCCGCGGCTGTTGTCCGGGCCGGACGGCGGTGCGGCGTTCTTCGACGGCGGCGACAACATGTGTATCCCACGCGGCGCTCGCAATGCATCGGGGGCGTGGGAGTTCGTGCGGTTCGCGCTGGATCTGCCGCAACAGATCGATCTGCCGGCCGGTGGGTACACGCCGGTACGGTCCGATGCGCGGACCCCGGAGTTCGCGAAGAAGTACCCGTTGGCGACGCTGCCGCTGGAGCGCATCCAGGAGGGGTACGCGCCGACCACGCTGTCCTACAACCTCCTCTACAACCAGCCGGACGGGCCGTGGCTGCAGATGTTCCGCCGCGCGGTGTTCGACGGCGAACTGGAGGCCGCGATGAAGGAAGCCCAGCAGAACTACGACCGAATTCTGAAGCAGGGGCAGGCATGAACGAGCGTAGCGAGTTCATCATTCAACACTGCGTACCTCGTGCCTCATCGGCGCCCGGAGCGAAGCGAGGACGACGATGAGTTTGCCGCGATCGTTGACGCACCCGGGACGAACCGGGCTGTTGTTGGTCACCCCCGCGGTTCTCTTCGTCGGCGTCTTCGTACTGGTGCCGCTCGGGTTCGCGTTGGTGATCTCGCTGACCAACTGGCCGTTGATCGGCTCGGTGAAGTTCAGCGGACTGAAGAACTACACCGCGATCGTCTCCGACGCCGCGTTCGCCAAGTCCGTTCTCTACACCTTGCTGTACACGGTCATCGTGACCGGGCCGATCCTGGTGCTCGGCTACGCGCTAGCAGTCCTGGTACGCCGTAAGCGCCGCGGCTCCACGCTGTTGCGTACGGTCTTCTTCCTCCCGTTCGTCGTCGGGCTGTCGACGCTCAGCTTCGTCACGGTCCTCGAGGCGCAGCCGGAGAGCGGCGTGATCAACATCGTGCTGAAGAAGCTCGGCATCACCGACGGTACGACGGCCTGGCTGGTGGACGGACCGCTCGCCACCGGGCTGATCTGCGTGCTGGTGATCTGGGCGGTCAGCGGACTGACGATGATGCTGCTGATGGCCGGCATGCAGGCGATCCCGCGGGAGTACTACGAGTCGGCCGAGCTGGACGGCGCCGGCTGGTGGAAGACCGAGCGGGAGATCACGATCCCGATCCTGCGACGGACGATCGCGATGGCCGTGATCATCTCGGTGATCGGCTCGCTGCTCGCGTTCTCGCAGTTCTACATCCTGACCCGCGGCGGCCCGGGTACCGACACCACGACGGTGGTCCAGTACATCTACAACCGGGCCTTCGTTCAGCTGCAGCTCGGTGCCGCGACCGCGCTGTCGATCGTGCTCGTCATCGTGGTCGGCCTCGTCACCGCCGCCCAGTTCCGGCTGCTTCGGGAGAAGGACTGATGAGACTCAAGAACACCTTCTACGTCATCGGCGGTAGCGGCGCGTTCCTGGTCTTCGCCGTACCGTTGCTGTGGGCACTCTTCCGCTCGGTGCAACCGAACGATGTGATCGTCGCGGCTCCGAACGCATCGACGTTCTTCCATCTGACCTGGGGCAACTTCCGGACGTTGATCGAGGGACCGGGCAACTTGATCCGGGCCGTCGGCAACAGCTTGATCGTTGCTCTGAGCACCGCGATCTTGACGGCGCTGCTGGCGACGTTCGCCGGCTACGGCTTCGCGCGGTTCCGCTTCCGCAGTGCGCCGGTGCTGTTCGCGCTCGTGGTCGTCTCGATGATGATCCCGTTCCAGGCGATCCTGACCCCGCTCTACCTGGAGATGAACACCCTCCGGCTCACCGACAGCCTCTTCGGCCTCGTGCTGTTCTACACCACGGTCAACCTGCCGTTCGGCGTCTTCGTGATGCGCAACTCCTTCGCCTCGGTCCCGGTCGAGCTCGAGGACTCCGCCCACGTCGACGGCTGCGGAACATTCCGGATGCTCGGCTCGGTCCTCCGGCCACTCATCATGCCCGGCGCCGCCACCGTCGCCCTCTACGCTTTCCTGGCCGCCTGGACCGAGTTCCTGGGCGCGCTCACTTTCCTGACCAAGGACGAGCTGTACACGTTGCCGGTCGCGTTGGTGAACGTCCAGGCAGGCGCCTACGGCGAGATCAACTTCGGCTCGCTCGTCGCGGGGGCCGTGATCGCGATGATTCCGTGCGTGGTGCTGTACGTCGGGCTGCAGCGGTTCTATGTGAGTGGACTCGCCTCCGGCGCTGTCAAAGGCTAGGGCGGATCTCGTGGTCGGCGTGGGCGGCGGCGTGGGCCTCGCCGACCTCGCGGCAGAGGGCCATCAGGTCGGCTTCGTTCAGGACGTGCTGCTTGGCCTTCGGACCCAGTTCGGTGATGTGGTCGCGGGCGCGGAGGAGGCGTTGGAAGACGCGTTCGCGCTCGTCCGGGTCGTCGGTGTACTCGGGGTCGAGGTACGCGTTCGCGTCGCGGCGGATGTGGGCCATCGCGGTCTGCGTCCGGCCGCGGGTACTGAACAGTGAGGCGAAGATCGTGATCAGCAGGACGACCAGGATCACCGCCAGCGAGAGGCCGGTGCTGATCTCGACCACCTCGACTGGCTCGCCGCCGTTCACGAACGGCAGGTTGTTCTCGTGCAGTGCGTGCAGGATCAGCTTCGCGCCGATGAACATCAGGATCGCGGCCAGCCCGAACGACAGGTAGATCAGCCGGTCCAGTAGGCCGTCGAGCAGGAAGAACAGTTGCCGCAGGCCGAGCAGGCTGAACGCGGTCGCGGTGAACACGACGTACACGTTCTGGGTCAGGCCGAAGATCGCCGGGATCGAGTCGAGCGCGAACAGCAGGTCGGTGGCGCCGATCGCGACCATCACCAGCAGCATCGGCGTCAGCATCCGGCGGCCGTCGACCACCGTGGTCAGCCGGTCCCCGTCGTACTCCTCGCTGGTCCGGAACAGCCGGCGGGCCAGCCGTACGACGATGTTCTGCGCCTGGTGCGACTCCTCGGTCTCCGGCTTGAGCATGTTGCCGGCGGTCAGCAGCAGCGCGACCCCGAACAGGTAGAACACCCAGGAGAACGTGTTCAGCAGCGCGGAGCCGGCGAAGATGAACGCGGCCCGGGCGATCAGGCTGACCACGATCCCGACCAGCAGCACCTTCTGCTGGTTCTCCCGCGGCACCCGGAAGCCGGTCATGATGATCAGGAACACGAACAGGTTGTCGACCGAGAGCGCCTTCTCCGTGACGTACCCGGCGAAGTACTCCGAACCCATCTCGGTGCCGCCGATGACGAGCGTGCCGAGACCGAACAGCACCGCGATCCCGACGTACAGCGCGGACCAGACCGCGGCTTCGCGCAACGTCGGGACGTGCGCCGACCGGACGTGGAAGAAGTAGTCGAACAGCAGCAGGCCGACGATCGCGACCAAGGTCAGCACCCAGACCAGCGGGGACACCGTCATGTCGTAACCCAACCATGGCCGGCTGGTGGGATTCCCGGGTTGGGATGAAATTGCCTAAAAGGCATCTTTGCTCTTTCGGCAACTTCTGCTACGGTCGTGTCATGGCCGAAGGGTTGCGGGAGCGGAAGAAGCAGGAGACGCGGATCGCGTTGAGCTGGGCGGCGGTCCGGCTCGCCGTCGAGCGCGGGTACGGCGCGGTCCGGATCGAGGACATCGCCGCCGAGGCCGGGGTCTCGCTGCGGACGTTCCGCAACTACTTCGACAGCAAGGCGGATGCGATCGCCGCGCGCGAGGTGGATCGCAGCCTGAAGATCGCCGAGGAGCTCCGGGCGCGGCCCGCCGACGAACCGCTGTGGGTGGCGATCCGGGCCGCGATCGAGGCCCATTTCGCGCTCGGCGAGGAGGGCCACGGCAGCCGGCGGCCGCCGGACGAGCAGTGGCTCAAGGGCATCCGGTTGATGATGACCGAGCCCGCACTGCAGGGTGCGATCGTGCTCGCCTACGCACGGGTCGGCGAGGAGATGGCGGCCGCCATCGCCGAGCGGACCGGGATCACGGGAATGTATCCGCGGCTCGTCGCCGATGTGATCGGCGCGGCCCGAGGGGTCGTGATGGCCGAGTGGATGCGGGCCGATCCGCCCCGCTCGATCGCCGACCTGCTGACCGAGGCGCTCGACCAGATCGAGGCCGGCCTGCCAGTGCCTGAATAAACCAACTTCTTGATTCCCCCGGTCAGTCGCCGGGGTGGTCAGTCATGCCCAAATGGAGGAACGTCATGGATGCTGAAGTCATCATTGCCGGGGCCGGACCGAACGGCCTCATGCTCGCCATCGAACTGCGCCTGGCCGGGGTTCAGCCCCTGGTGCTGGAGCGACTGCCCGAACCGAACTCCATCCCGCGAGCCAACGGTCTCGTCGGCCAGGTTGTGCGGATGCTCGACCGACGCGGGCTGTACGAGCGTCTCGCCGGTACGCCAGGTCCGCCGCAACCGCAAGCGGCGTACATCTTCGGGGCGATGGAGCTGCCGCTCGCGGAGCTCGAGGACAACCCCGTGTATCTGCTGCCGGTGCCTCAGGTCCGGGTCGAGGCTGTACTCCGCGAGCGGGCGCTGGAGCTCGGCGCCGAGATTCGTCCGGGCCACGAGTTGTCCGGTCTGTCGCAGGATGCGGACTCGGTCACCGTCGAGGTCACCGGTCCGGACGGTGTGTACGAGCTGCGGACCCGCTATCTCGTCGGCGCCGACGGCGGCCACAGCCTCACCCGCAAGCTCGCCGGTATCGATTTCCCCGGCGTGACCAACGACCGCATGGTCTCCCGTACGGCGAGTGCCCTGGTGCCGCCGGAGCTCATCGATCCGGAGACCGGTGCGCTGACGATTCCGGGGTACGGCGTGATCCCGCCGTTCATGCATCATCGGACGGAGCGGGGGATGTTCGTGTTCGCGCCGTTCCCTGGTCGTCAAGCTGTGAGCACGGGGGAGTGGGACGATCCGGGTGATGCCGGTGAGATGACTTTCGAGGAGCTGCAGGCGAGCGCGGATCGCGTGCTCGGTGTGCATGTTCCGTTGACGCCGCCGGAGGGTGACGGGCCGCGGTTGTTGCGGCGGCTCGTCGGAGGTAACAGCCGGCTGGCGGACCGGTACCGCGAAGGGCGGGTGCTGTTGGTCGGCGATGCGGCCCACGTTCACTCGGCGATGGGCGGGCCTGGGTTGAACCTTGGCCTACAAGACGCGATCAACCTCGGCTGGAAACTGGCCGCCGAGGTGAAGGGCACAGCCCCCGCGGGCTTGCTGGACACCTACGAGTCGGAGCGACGCCCGGTAGGCGAGCGAGTCGTGATGCAAACCCAGGCCCAAACCGCACTAATTGCCCCCGGCAACGAGGTCACCGCCTTGCGGCAACTCTTCGCCGAACTCTTCACCGAACCACGAAACGTCCAACGAATCGCCGACCTAATCACCGGCGCCGACATCCGCTACCACGCGGGCGCCCACCCGCTGGTGGGAAGGTGGGCACCCGACCTGGTGATCGAGCAGGCGGCCTCCTCTTCGCTCGCGCCTGAGTCGTCCCCCGTGCGCTTGGCCGAGTTGATGCGCGCGGGCCGCCCGCTCCTCCTGGACCTGACCCCGGCCGGCACCTTCGCGGCAACAGCCGTGCCTGACCAGATCGACGTGATCACCGGTAGCAGCGATCGTCAGATTGCCTTGCTCATCCGGCCCGACGGTTACGTCGCTTGGGCTGCGGAGGCTGATGGAGATGCTGAGCGAGACGGGCTGCGCGATGCGCTTGCTGTGTGGATTCAGGCGCGGCCTTTGACGAGTGCGACGAGGTAGCGGCACGGCGTCGTACCTGGGTTGTGGAAGGTTGTTGCCGAGGGTGGCCCGAGCTGCAGGCAGTCGCCGGTGTGTAGTTCGTGGACCTGCCGCCCTTCATGGAAGCGGAGATGTCCGTCGAGGATCCACAGCTGCTGGTATTTGAAGATGTATGCGTCGGCCGGATACGAGACCGACGCTCCCGCCGGGAGCTCGACTTCGACCAGCTCCAACGATGATTCGGTCACCGGGGACACCGCGCGCCGGTGGTATCCGGTGATCGGGTCTGTCCAGACCGGCTGATCCTCCGCCCGTCGCAGCAGCTCCCCGGTGTTCTCCGCGCGGGCGACCAGCTCGGACAACGTCATACCGAGCGCACCCGACAACTTCCCCAGCAGTACGGCGGTGGGCTGCGCCTCGCCCCGCTCGATCTTCCCGATCATCGCCCGCGACACCCCCGACCGCTCGGCGAGCGCGTTGACAGACAGGTCCAGCGCCGTACGCGCCTGCTGCACGGTCGAGGCCAGAGATCGAGACAGATCGTCAATCACGTTGCCACTATAGCGGCAATTGTGGCTACTATCGTGCCATGGTTCAGGTTAGAGACGCCTCGGCCGCCGACGCCGAGGCCTGCGCGGCGATCTACGCCCCCTACGTCACCGACTCCGCCATCACCTTCGAGATCGACCCGCCCAGCCCCGCGGAGATGGCCGACCGGATCGCTCAGGCCCAATCGACCCACGCCTGGCTGGTCGCCGAGGACGAGGACCGCGTCATCGGCTACGCGTACGGCGGCCCGATGAAACCACGCGCTGCGTACCGCTGGTCCTGCGAAGTCAGCGTCTACCTGGAACCAGGCCGCCGCCGCACCGGCACCGGCCGCGCCCTCTACGAAGCCCTCTTCACCCGCCTCACCACCCGCGGCTACCGCACCGCCGTAGCCGGCATGACCCTCCCCAACCCAGCCAGCGAAGGCCTCCACAAGTCGCTGGGCTTCGAACCCATCGGCACCTACCGAAACATCGGCTGGAAACTCAACAACTGGCACGACGTCACCTGGGTCCAACGCCCCCTAGCAATCCTCCCCGACCCACCCGCCGAACCCAGCTAGCCGGGTGTCTGTTAGTTCTTGGTGGGGTCTGTCATTGGTGGGCAGTCGTCGCCTGGTTTGGTGGCTAGTTCGAAGTGCCAGATTTCGTTGGTGAGGGTTTGGCATAGGCCGTAGCGGTTGCCGTGGCGGGTTAGCCAGTCGTCGGCGTTGGTGGGGCCTATGTCTACGGCGTGGCCGGTTACGTGGTGGGATTCGTCTGGTTCGGCTACGTATTCGAGGGCCTTTTTCTTAGTGCCGTATTTGCGGATTGCTTTGTCCAGGAGCTCTTGCTGGTACTTCTTGCTGCGCCAGCCCGTCGTGACCTGCATCTTGATGCCGTCGTGGTTCATGGCGGTTTCGGCTTGCTGGACTGCTTTGCGGAGGGCGGGGTCGAGCTTGGCGATGCCGGGGAGGTCGGTGTCGTAGGCCGAGGTGTGGTCGGGGAGGACGCCGTCCGCCGCGCGGGGCGGCCCACTCGGGGTTGCGTCGTCCTGGGCGGAGGCCGCTGTGCACGAGGTCAGCCCCAGACAGGTGACTGTGGCAACAATCGCTACGACGGTGGTGCGGTGATCGGTCAGCATGCTGACAGTTCATCCAAGGCGATGTTGCGAGAGCGTCTGCAAATCCGGATACGTTTTCGATACGCGGCCTGGTTCAATGGTTGCTATGAGGGTGCTGGTCGTCGAGGACGAGGTCTATCTCGCCGAGGCGATCCAGGCGGGGCTGCGTCTGGAGGCGATCGCGGCCGATCTGGCGTTCGACGGCAACGCCGCGCTGGAATCCGTGACGGTCAACGCGTACGACGTGGTCGTCCTCGACCGCGATCTCCCCGGCATCAGCGGCGACGAGGTCTGCCGGCGGATTGTTGCGCAAGGCATCGGATGCCGTGTGCTGATGCTGACCGCGGCCGGCGATCTCGACGACAAGGTCGTCGGGTTCGAGCTCGGCGCCGACGACTACCTGACCAAACCGTTCGAGCTGCGCGAGCTCGTCGTACGCCTCAGAGCTCTGGTACGCCGACCCGCCGCCGCCACACCGACGATCATCGAGTACGCCGGAGTGCGCCTCGACCCGTACCGGCGCGAGGTGTACCGCTCCGGCCGATACGTGAAGCTCGCGCGCAAGCAGTTCGCCGTACTCGAGGTGCTGATGGCGGCTCGAGGTGGAGTCATCAGCGCGGAAACGCTGCTGGAGAAGGCCTGGGACGAGAACGCGGACCCGTTCAGCAACGCAGTACGACTCACGATCTCGGCGTTGCGGAAGCGGCTGGGGGATCCGTGGGTGATCCACACCGTGCCCGGCGTCGGCTACCGGATCGGTGAGTCGTGAGCGACGAACGGCTGATGACGTGGCGGCCGCGGCTGACGGTCCGGCTGCGGCTGACGCTGAGCTACGCGGGGCTGCTCGTCGTCGCCGGCGCCGTGGTCGCGTGCATCATCTGGCTCGTCTTCCGGATCGTGCCGAACTACCCGCTCACCGCCGCCAACCCACGCGACCAAGAGCCCGCGCCGACCCGCGGCGAGATCCTCCACCTGGTGGTGACGCTGTCCGGATGGGCGCTGGGGTTCCTGGCGATCATCGGGCTCGTCGGCGGATGGTTCCTCGCGGGCCGGATGCTCAAGCCGCTGCAGGACATCACCGCCGCGGCGCGGAAGGCGGCGAGCGGGTCGCTCGATCATCGGATCGGGCTGACCGGCATCCGGGACGAGTTCACCGATCTGTCGGACACGTTCGACGAGATGCTGGAGCGGTTGCAGCAGTCGTTCGAGCAGTACCGGCGGTTCGCGGCCAACGCCTCGCACGAGTTGCGGACCCCGCACGCGGTGATGAAGACGATGCTCGACGTGGCGCAGGCGGATCCGGAGCATCAGGACGTGCCGCAGCTGGTGAAGCGGCTGGCGGAGACGAATCAGCGCGGGATCAACATCGTCGAGACGCTGCTCAGTCTGACGGCGCTGAGCAACCGCGAGGTGGAGCTGGACCCGGTCGATCTTGCCGCGGTACTGCGGTCCGCGTGGCCGGCGCTCTCGGCGGAGGCGGCCGAGTCCGGGGTGACGCTGTCGTCCGACATCCAAGAGTCCGTTGTGGAGGGCAACGATGTGCTGCTGCATCAGCTGGTGACGAACCTGGTGCAGAACGCGATCCGTCACGGCGGCGGCGCCGCCGAGGTCACGGTCGGGCGCGGGAGGCTCGTCGTACGGAACGACGGGGCGGTGCTCGAGCCGGCCGTGGTGCGGACGTTCGTGGAACCGTTCGCGAAGAGCAGGTACGGCGCCGGGCACGGGTTGGGGCTCGCACTGGTGGATCGGATCGTCGAGGTCCATCACGGGCGGCTGGAGCTGGTCGCGAACGTCGACGGTGGGCTGACCGCGACCGTCGTACTGCCCGAGGTGGATGCCTGACCCGGCAAGTGATTGGCCCGGTCTGCGGGGGAGGATGGTGCGGTGAGTGACGAACGACCTTCAGCCGACCGCCAGGTGACCGTACGACGTGCTGTCGAGGAGGACGATGCCGCGCTGCTCGCGATCGAGCAGGTCTCGTGGGACGCGTCGTCGGGGTTCCCGTCGTACCAGGACACCCTGACCGACACGTTCTTCGCGCGGACTGGTCCGGATGCGCATCTGGTGGCGGAGTACGACGGGGAGGTCGTCGGGTACCTGCGGTTGCAGGACAAGTACCCGTTCCCGGAGGGCGCCGGCGTACTGACGATCAACGGCCTCGCGACCGCGCCGACCGCACGCCGGCTGGGGGTCGCGTCGGCACTCCTGGACGCAGCCGCGGCCGAGGGCGTACTCCGCGGCGCCCGCAAGATCAGCCTCCACGTCCACAGCACCAACGCCCCCGCCCGCCGCCTCTACGAACGCCACGGCTACGTAGTAGAAGGCACCCACCCGAACGAA
>NZ_SZPZ01000009.1 GCF_005233875.1 Kribbella jiaozuonensis
ACGACTCCACTCCACCCTCGGCTACCGCACCCCACACGAAGCCCTCACCAACCACCAAACCCCCACCGCCGCCTAACCAACAACCCCAACCAACCGTCCACAATCCTTGACACAGCCCACCCCGGCTCATCGCCGTACATCCCCTTCCGGCTATCGCCGGACCGTGCCGGCTATCGCCGGGTTTGCGGGCTGCCGCCCGCGGTCGACTACCCCGGGGCTGGCGTGAGCGTGCCTAGCAACTGCCCCCGCCGGGGGACTGTGGATGATCCCCCACGTGCTACGCAGCCGCTTTCTTCGTCGCTTCGCTCCTCAGCGCACCTGCTCCGCGGCTCCTGCCCACCCCCGGCTCAGCGCGCCGTGCATCCCTGTCCGGCTGCCTTCGGAGTTGCGGGCTGCCGCCCGGTGCTGCTGGCGGATCGACGGTGGGCTGCGGGCGAGCTAGCGACCAGTGGTCAGGCACGTGGGTCGCCCTGGTGTGACCGACGGCCTTGCCGCAGACCATCGGGTACATGAGTAACCCAACTGTCCACATCGAACACGCGGCCGGCCAGCCCGCCCGCGGACGGCTTAGCCGGGCCGCCGGTTTCTGGGCGATCGCTGCAAGCATGGCGACACTCACCGCTTTCTCCACCGCCCCGAGCCCGCTCTACAGCCTCTATCGACGGCAGGACCACCTGTCCTCGATCACCGTCACCATCGTGTACGCCGTGTTCGCCGCCGGCATCGTCGTGAGTCTGCTCCTCGTCGGGCATCTCTCGGATTGGTACGGGCGACGAACCCTCCTGATCCCCGCGATCGCGACCGCTCTCGCAGCCGCGCTGATCTTCGCGACCTCCACCTCGCTGCCTGCTCTCATCGTCGGCAGAGTGCTGACCGGACTGGCTCTAGGGGCCGCCACCGCGACAGCAGGTGCCTACCTCACCGATCTGGACTCCGGCCCCAACGGCGTCGCGACTCGGCGAGCGCAGATCGTGTCCACGGTCGCCAACGTCGGCGGTCTGGCCACCGGACCCTTGGTAGCCGGATTGCTGGCGACCTACGTTCCCAGTCTGCCCCGCCTGATCTACATCATCTTTGCCGTCCTGCTGACGCTCGCACTGGTTGTCACCTGGCGTTCTCCCGAGGTTAGGCCGCTGCCCGAACCCCGCCCTCGCTACCGCCCCCAGCGACTGGCCATTCCAGCAGCGGCCAGGACCCAGTTCAGTGCGGCACTCACCGGTGACTTCCTCGTGTTCACCGTGTTCGGGCTGTTCGCGGGGCTCGCCTCTGCCTTCCTGTCCGGCTCGCTGCACCGCTCGTCACCCGCGCTGGCCGGTCTGACCGTCTTTATCTCGTTCGGCGTCGGTGCGATGACGCAGGTGGCCACCGCGACCTGGCCCCAGCGTCGCCTGCTCGCCCTCGGAGTCCCCGTACTGATCCTCGGTCTCGCCGTGATCGTGACCGGAGCCTGGGTACACCCGCCGAGCCTGGCCCTGTTCCTCACCGGCGCCGGTCTGGTGGGCGTCGGAAGCGGCAGCATCTTCCGAAGCGCGCTGACCACCGTCCTCACAACCGCCCCGCCCAAGGACCGCGCCGCCGCCCTGGCCCTCTTCTACGTCGTCGGCTACCTCGGCCTCTCGCTCCCCGTCGTCGCCGCAGGAATCGCACTGCAGCACGCGTCCTTCAAGCTCATCCTCCTCACCTTCGCCATCGTCGTAACCACCGGCATCCTCCTGGCCACCCCACGGCTACGACGCCTGTCCACCAAGAACTGAGCTCTACACCTCGGTCGGCGGCTTACGGGTGCCCTCTGCCGCAGGTGCCGTACGCCGCGCAGCGCGGAGTACCCCGATCACCGCTCCGACCATCCACAGCGCGAAGGCCACCGACGCCATGCCCCCGCTCCAGAACCCGGACAGGCACAGTACGGCGACGGCGTACGACACCCAGACGGCCCACGTCGCCAGAGCGTGCGCCTGCTGGGCGATCCGCGTCGTGACGGCGACCACCACACCACCGCCGATCAGCCCGGTGAGCGCGACGACCTGCCCCGCCATGCCGAGCGCGCGGACCGTGTTCGGGTCGGCGGTGAACTCGTCCGACCAGGCCGCGAACGCACTCCCCACATCGAGTGAGACACCGGTGATCATCAGCCCGCTGAACAGCGCCGCCCCCGGCACGATCGCATGCGCGATCGGGTCACCCCCGGACAGCCGATCCAGCACCTGTCGCAGACCGGTGGCGAACCACAGCAGCAGCGCGACGCCCGCAGCGAGCACCGGCAGCCCGACTCCGGCGGCGGCCTGCCGCCCGTCGTCGTTGAGCCTCGCGACGATGTCCGCGTCCGACATGCTCGGGTCGTCGACGCCGACCAGATAGCCCAGTGCCACCGCGACGATCAGCAACACGATCGATACGGCGCCCGCCCACCCCGCGCGCCGAAGTGCCCGTGACTCGTCCATACCGCCTCCCACGGTCGCGGCCGCAGGATTAATCGGTGCTCTAGGCACCAGAATCCGCGACGCGAAGTAGAGCCAGTCCGAGTGTGCACCCGCTCTGGGCAGGCGAGAAAGGTCCCAGACGCGATGCCGGATCGATGCCGAAGTGTTCGTGGTAGGTGTGAAGGCCGCCGACGACGCCCACTGAACTAGGAGGCCCAGGTGACGATCTTCCCGGTGATCAACAGCCGGAGCCAGAGCAACGACAACCGGATCTTCGAGGGCACGGGCGACTTCGACCTGGAGCTGATCGAGAGCCACACCTTCGACGGCCACACCCAGCAGCTCGTCTACCGCCCCAACCTGCACACCTGAGTTCGCGGGTGGCATCCCACCTCCGAGAGGGGATGCCACCCGCGCGATCTAGCGTTTAGTTCATTCCTCCCACTGGAACTGCCAGCCCGGAGCGCACGGCCACTCCGGTGCACAGGTCGAGTTCGGATCGTGGTACCAGACGTCGGACACCGCGTACCCGTAGTGCCGGTACACGTTCTGCTTCTGGATGCACTCGTCCTGGGTCGCGCAGGTGACGGTGTGGATGGTTTCGGTCTGCGCCTGCGCCACCGTCGCCCCACCGGCGACCACAGCCACCGCGGCCGCACCCATCGCAACCATTCGCCCGATCGATCTCATGGAACCTGCCTCTCACGTCGCGAACATATCGTTGCCTTATGCAACTCTCCGTCACGCTAGTACCGGATCGGCTGCCTCATCAATCGATTCGACCCCAATGGAAACCCGTTTAACGAACTGGTGCCGTGGGCAACAACTACCGGTGGTCTATCGACAACCGACCGAGACCTGCCGACCGCCCGGTTCGTGATAACCGGAGGGAAAGACGATCACCCGCGACCCAGTCGCTTGTGCATTTGTTCGCCGTACCGGTTGAATAGCGTCCGTACACTGTGCGTCCACGCTCGCGTGGGTGCTCTCTGTCACGACATCCGCACCGCGGGTGCCCACCTCCGGAGGCTTCGGTGAACCGGTCGTCCCTCATCCGTGTACTGCTCGCGTTCTTGGTCCTCGCGGCGTCGACGTACGTCACGCTGACCGCGAAACCACAGCTGGGTCTCGACCTGCGCGGTGGGACGCAGATCGTGCTCGAGGCCAAGGACTCTCCGACGGTGAAGGCGACCAGGGAGACCACCGACAAGGCCACCCAGGTGCTGCACCGGCGGATCGATGCGCTCGGCGTCAGCGAGCCGAACGTCACCCGCCAGGGCGAGAACCGGATCATTGTCGAGCTGCCCGGCGTGCAGGATCCGCGTGAGGCCGCGAAGGTGATCGGCAAGACCGCGCAGCTCACGTTCCACGAGGTGCTCGACCAGGTCGCGACGAAGCCGGCCAAACCAGCGGCGGGGGAGTTGTACCTGCCCAGCGAGAGCGGCCAGGGCTTCCTCCGGCTCGCCAAGCCGGCGATGACCGGTGAGCTGGTCAGCGGCGCGGAGGGCCGGCTCGACCCGCAGCAGGTCGCGCAGGGCTGGTTCGTCGAGATGAACTTCAAGGGCGACGGCGGCAAGATCTGGTCGACGATCACCGGCAAGGCCGCCTGCAACCCGGTCAACACCGCGCCGCGGCTGATCGCGATCGTGCTGGACAACGAGATCATCAGCGCGCCGCAGGTCGACCCGAACGGTGGCAATCAGCTCTGCAACGTCGGCATCACCGGCGGAAACACGACGATCTCCGGAGCCTTCACCGAAGAAGAGGCGAAGGACCTCGCCGCGTTGATCTCCGGTGGCGCGCTGCCGGTCCCGGTCCAGGTGATCGACCAGCGGACCGTCGGCCCGTCGCTCGGCCAGGACGCGATCCAGGCCAGCGCCCTCGCCGCGATCATCGGCCTCGCGCTGACCGCTCTCTTCATCATCGTGGTCTACCGCCTGGTCGGCCTGATGGCAGTCCTCGGCCTCCTCGGGTACGCCGCGATGTCGTACGCCGCCCTGACCGTCCTAGGCGCGACCCTGACCCTGCCCGGCCTGGCCGGCTTCGTCCTGGCGATCGGCATGGCCGTCGACGCCAACGTCCTCGTCTTCGAACGCGCCCGCGAGGACTACATAGCGGGTCGAACAGACGGCCTCCGCCGATCCCTCCGCAGCGGCTTCCAGAACGCCCTCTCCGCGATCGCCGACTCCAACATCACCACGCTGCTGGCTGCTGGTCTGCTCTTCTTCCTCGCCGCCGGCCCGGTCCGCGGATTCGGCGTCACGCTGTCGATCGGCGTACTCGCCTCGATGCTGTCCGCGCTCGTCGTCACCAGAGTCTTTGCCGAGTTCGCCGTCTCGCGCGGCTTCGTACTGCGCCACCCCGGCCTGAGCGGAATCGCCGGCCACGGCAAGGTCCGCACCTGGCTGGAGGCGAGGCAGCCGGCCCTGATGAAACACAGCCGCCGCTGGCTGGTGATCACGGCCGTCGCGATCATCGTGAGCGTTGCCGGCGTCGCCGTACGCGGACTGAATCTTGGCATCGAGTTCACCGGCGGCCGGCTGCTCGAGGTCAGTACGACGCAACCGGTCACGCCCGACCAAGCCCGTGCCGCCGTGGGCGAGGCCGGATACCCGACCGCCGTCGTGCAGGCGTCCGGCGCCGACGACATCACCGTCCGCACCGGGACGATCAGCGACGACGAAGCCGAGAAGATCAAGGAGTCGATCTCGCGGATCGGCGGCGGCGCCGAGGTGATCCGCAACGAGAGCATCGGCCCGTCGCTCGGTGAGGAATTGCGGAACAAGGGCCTGATCGCCCTCGGCATCGCCCTGCTCGCCCAGCTGGCGTACCTCGCCGCCCGATTCCGCTGGACCTTCGGCGCCGGCGCAGTACTCGCGCTGGTGCAGAACGTCGCGGTCGTGGTCGGCGTCTTCGCCTGGACCGGGAAGCCGATCGACGGCATCTTCCTCGCCGCGATCCTGACGATCATCGGCTACACGGTGAACGACTCCGTCGTCGTCTTCGACCGCATCCGCGAGACCCGCAACGCTCGTGCCACCGACAACCTCGGCAAGGTCATCGACACCGCGATCGTCAACGTCCTCCCGCGGACCATCAACACCGGGATCTCGACCCTGTTCATCCTCAGCGCACTGCTGTTCCTGGGCGGCAACTCACTGGCCGACTTCGCCCTCGCGCTGCTGCTGGGCATCCTCGTCGGCACCTACTCGTCGAACCTCACCGCGGCGCCACTGCTGCTCGAGCTCGAGCGGCGCTACCCGGCGCCGCCGCCGCGTCCGAAGCGTCCCCAGGTCGACCGCGACGCCCAACCCGACCGAGGTGCCGTCGTCTGAGCGCACTCAGCTACCTGTCAGCTTGGCGGTACTAGCGTTCGGGCTCATGCGAATTCGCGTGTTCTCTGCTCCAAAGGTCCCGGCGGTCTTCTTCATGTTCTGGGTCGTCAAACTGCTGACGACCGGCATCGGGGAGACCGCCTCGGACTTCCTCGGCACCATCAGCATCCCGCTGGCCGCCCTCATCGGGGTCGGCGGCTTCTTCACCGCGCTCTACCTGCAACTCAAGGCCGACACGTACCACCCGGTGCGCTACTGGGCCACCGTGCTCGGCGTCGCTCTCTTCGGCACGATGATCGCGGACGGACCGCACGTCGCGCTCGGTACGCCGTACTGGTTCGACTCGATCGTGTACCTCGTGCTGCTCTGCGGCCTGCTGACCTGGTGGCGACGAAGCGAGGGCACCATCTCGGTGCACTCGATCACCACGGCCCGGCGTGAGCGGTTCTACTGGGGTGTGGTGCTGCTCACCTTCGGCCTCGGTACTGCGGTAGGTGACGCTACCGCCATCGACTTCGGCCTCGGCTTCACCTGGTCGATCCTGCTCTTCGCCGTACTCATCGTCGTCCCGCTCGGCCTGTGGAAGCTCGGCCTCAACGTCACGGTCGCCTTCTGGGCGTCGTACGTACTGACCCGGCCGCTCGGCGCCTCGGTCGCCGACTGGCTCGGGAAGGGCACCCACGAGGGTGGCGTCGGCTGGGGACTCGGCCCGGTCACCGGGATCGGGCTGCTGCTGTTCGCGGTGTTCGTCGCCTACCTGACTGTGACCCACAGCGACGTCGACCATGCGGCCGTCCACGCCCGCGAGTCGGCTGCCGGCGAATCCGACCCGGTCCTCGACTCGGCGTCGTAGCGCACGCCGCGTTATCCACACCCTCGCCCGCCGGACCGGAAATCTGTCGGTCCTCCGGGCTAGGGTGTGGCGGTGGGTGTCGATGTGCGGGAATTGCTGGAAGCTGCCGTGGCCGGGATCGCCGGTCAGACCCGGCCGGGGCAGGTGGAGATGGCGCAGGCCGTCGACACCGCGATGCACGACGGATCGCATCTGCTCGTGCAGGCCGGCACCGGTACCGGCAAGTCTCTCGGGTACCTCGTGCCCGCGCTGCTGCACGCGATCGAGGACCGCCGCGTGGTCGTCTCCACCGCGACCCTCGCGCTCCAGTCGCAGCTCGTCGACCGCGACGTCCCGGCCCTCCTCGACGCGACCGAGAAGCTCCTCCCGCGCAGACCGAAGTACGCGATCCAGAAGGGGCGGAACAACTACGCCTGCCTGCACCGGATCCGCGAGGGCGCGCCGGACGACGACGGGATGCTCATCGATGTGCCGCCGCCCGGAGAGGTCGGCCGCCAGGTCATCGAGCTGCGCGACTGGGCCGAGCAGCAGCTGGCCGACGGCGAGGCCGGCGACCGGGACCACGCGCCCTCCCACCAGTACCAGGCCTGGCAGCAGGTCGCGATCGCCGCGCGCGAGTGCCTCGGCGCGCAGAAGTGCCCGTACGGCGAGGAGTGCTTCGCCGAGAAGGCCAAGGAGCACGCCCGCAAGGCCGACATCGTCATCACCAACCACGCCCTGCTCTCGATCGACGCCTTCGAGAACCGGACCGTCCTGCCCGAGCACGACGTCATCATCGTCGACGAGGCCCACGAGCTGCCCGCCCGGGTCACCGGCGCCGCGGGTGACGAGCTGTCGCCGCAGATGGTCGAGCGTGCCGCCAAGCGGGCCCGCCGGTTCGTCGACGACGACAAGGCCGACGACCTGATCGACGCCTCCGATGCCCTCCGCGCAGCCCTCGACGGCACTCGTGAGGGCCGGATCGAGGCGGCCAACGGCCCGGTCCTGGAGGCGGCCGCGCTGATCCGCGACGCGGCCCGCGGGATGTACTCCGACCTCAACAAGAAGTCCGACGACAAGGACGACGACCCGGACGGCGCCAAGCGGCAGTCCAAGGGCGCGGTCAAGGAGATCTTCGACGTTGCCGAACGCGTCGCCGCGCTGAGCGATCTCGACGTCGTCTGGATGATCGACCGCGACCGCTTCGGCCGCGAGCTCCGGATCGCCCCGCTGACCGTGGCCGGCCTGCTCCGCGAGCTGGTGCTGCGCGATCGCACCGCGATCCTGACGTCCGCAACGCTGACGCTCGGCGGTGACTTCGACGCGATCGCCCGCCAGGTCGGCCTGCGTCCCGCCGACAAGCTCGCTGACGACGAGGAGATGCCGGAGCTGGAGGACTCGGAGACGGCTCCGCTGCCGTGGCGCGGTCTCGACGTCGGCTCCCCGTTCGAGTACGAGAAGCAGGCGATTCTGTACGTTGCGAAGCACCTGCCGCCGCCGCACCGCGACGGCCTGGGCAAGAAGCAGTTCGAGGAGATCATCGACCTGATCACCGCGGCCGGCGGCCGGACACTCGGGCTCTTCTCGTCCCGTCGAGCCGCGGAAGCAGCGACAGCCGCAGTACGCGAGGCCACCGACCTGAAGGTGCTCTGTCAGGGCGATGCACAGCTCGGCGAACTGGCCCGCGAGTTCGTCGACGACCCAGAGACCTCACTGTTCGGGACGCTGTCGCTGTGGCAGGGGATCGACGTGCCCGGCTCGACCTGCAACCTGGTGATCATCGACCGCGTCCCGTTCCCGCGCCCCGACGAGCCCCTGATGGCAGCCCGCCAGCGCGCGGTCGACGAAGCGGGCGGCAACGGGTTCATGGCCGTCGCCGCGACGCACGCCGGCCTGCTGCTCGCACAGGGCACCGGCCGGTTGATCCGCCGCAGCACCGACCGCGGTGTCGTCGCGATCCTCGACCCCCGCATCGTCACCCAGCGGTACGGCGGGTTCCTGCGCGCCTCCTTGCCCCCGATGTGGCCGACCGCTGATCGTGAGAAGGTGCTCGGCGCCTTGAAACGACTGCAGTCCTCATGAGTCCGGCCGGTCCGCCCGTGCTGCCGATGATGGCGTCGCTGGGGAAGATGCCATCGGGTCCGGGCTGGTCGTACGAACTGAAGTGGGACGGCATCCGCGTCATCGCCGAGGTCGACGACGGGGTGTGCCGGCTGTGGTCGCGCAACAGCCACGATGTCTCAGGCGGGTACCCGGAGCTCATCGGTCTCGCCGAGGCGCCAGGGCTGCGGCTGCCCGCCGTACTCGATGGTGAGATCGTCACGCTGGACGACAAGGGCGCGCCGTCGTTCGGTCTGCTGCAACGGCGGATGCACGTGCGCGATCCACGCCAGCTCAGGCATCTGATCACCGAGGTCCCGGTCTCGGTCCGGCTCTTCGACGTACTCCGCTTCGACGGCAAGTGGTTGCTAGAGGCAACGTACGACGATCGCCGCGGGCTGCTCGACTCGCTGGAGATCGGCGACCCGTTCTGGGAGATCCCGCCCGCACTGCGGGACGGTTCGGAAGCGCTGGACCAGTCCGCCGCCCAAGGGCTCGAAGGTGTCGTGGCCAAGCGGCGAAAGTCGCGGTACCTCCCGGGACGTCGCAGCTCCGACTGGATCAAGATCAAGCCGGTGCAGACCAGGGACGTCGTGCTGTGCGGATGGCATCCGGGGGAGGGCAACCGGGAAGGGATGATCGGTTCCTTCTACTGCGGCGCGTACACCGAACCGGGTGGCGAGCTCGTGCTGATCGGCAAGGTCGGGTCCGGCCTGGACTTCGCGACCCTCGACATGCTCAGCGCGGAGCTGTCCGGGCTCGAGGTCGACCGCCCGGCGTTCGACCCATCGAGCATCCCGATGACCGACCGGCGGCGGGCGCACTGGCTCGATCCCGTCCTGGTCGCCGAGGTCACCTTCTCCGGCTGGGGCGGCGACGGCCGGCTCCGGCATCCGGTCTGGCGTGGGCTGCGCCTCGACATCAACCCGGAAACGGTTCTGGTCGACGCCGGCTGAGCGACATGCAGGCAGGCAAGGTAATTGTTCGGAATGCGGTGCGAAATTCTGTGGCACTGAGACGGTCGGTGTTCAGCTGTCGCAGAAAACAAGGCCTTTTCGCCAACACCGGTAGCGAACCCTGGTGCTCTTCACGCTGAACGACTTGTTGCGCATGGCCCCGAACCTGATGGGTCAGTCGTTCGTTTCCCTCGACGGCGCCGGCACTGCCAGCGCGGCCTCGATCTTGTCGGCCAGCTTCTCCGGCGAGTGGGTGGGCGCGTAGCGCGCGATCACCCCACCGTCGCGGCCGATCAGGAACTTGGTGAAGTTCCACTTGATCCGACCGCCGAGCAGGCCGCCCTGCTCGCGTTTCAGCCAGTTGTACAACGGGATCGTCCGCGATCCGTTGACATCGATCTTGGCGAACATCGGGAACGTGACGTGGTAGATCGTCGAGCAGAAGTTCGCGATCTCGTTCTCGTCACCGGGCTCCTGGTGGCCGAACTGGTCGCAGGGGAAACCGAGCACAGCGAAGCCCTGCCGGCGGTACGTCCGGTGGAGCTTCTGAAGACCTGTGTACTGCGGAGTCTGGGCACACTGCGACGCCGTGTTCACCACCAGGAGGACCTGGTCGCGGAAGTCGGCAAGAGACTGTTCACTGCCTTCGATCCGCGTGGCGCTGAAGTCATAGACAGTCGTCATAGCTCAATGCTGACACGACACGCCGGACTTCGCTCGCCGTCTGACATGTCAGACTCGGCGCAGAACTGTTACGACCTTTCCGAGAATGACGGCGTCCTTACCGTCGATCGGCTCGAAGGCCGGGTTGTGCGGTAGCAGCAGGATCTCGGTCTTGGTCTTCTTGAACGTCTTCACGGTCGCCTCGCCGTCGATCATCGCGGCCACGATGTCGCCGTTCTCTGCGGTCTGCTCCTGCCGGACGACGACCCAGTCGCCGTCGCAGATCGCCGCGTCGATCATCGACTCGCCCTTGACCTTCAGCATGAACAGCGTGCCCTCGCCGACCATTGCCTTAGGCAACGGGAAGACCTCTTCGATCTCCTGCTCGGCCAGGATCGGGTTACCGGCGGCGATCTGGCCGACCACCGGAACGTAAACCGCGTCCGGATGCGCGTCGCCCGCACCGGTCTCGTCGTACGACGTCTGCCGCACCGAGCCGAGCGCCGAACGGCGGGCGGCCGCGTCGACCTCGCCGGGGTAGCGGACCTCGATCGCCCTTGGCCGGTTGGGATCGCGGCGCAGCAGACCCTTCTGCTCGAGCACGCGGAGCTGGTGCGACACCGAGGAGGAGCTGGTCAGCCCGACCCGCTCGCCGATCTCGCGCATCGAGGGCGGGTAACCGCGGCTGTCCACCGAATCGCGGATCACGTCCAGCACGCGGCGCTGGCGCGGGGTCAGCCCGGTCGCGTCGGCCGGACCGTCGGGCAGCTCGGTCACGGTCCGGTCATCCTTGCTGGAACCGCTCGGCGTCCTGGCCATCGGTGATTGCTCCTCGGGTCGGGCCGGCGATCACACCACCGGCCGAAGCTTGCTCGACAGTGATGACCGTAGACCGAATCCTGAGATTCTTCAAACATCTGTTCGAAGGCGTGTCGGTTCGCACATCTGTTCGTGTGTCAGGTTATAAGCCGCACGCGGGCAACTTCGGCGTCAGGGAATTTCGTGGGCGTGTCCCGGTTGGAAGTGGTTGCGCGACGGGCGCCTGTCGGTTAATCATTCGTACAGACGTTCGATCGAACAGGTGTTCGGTCCGGTCGGGCGGGCTCGTCTTCAGAAACTGTCGGAGGCGGCCGGTAGACAGGACTCAACACCGCAGGACGCGCACTGACCGAGGTCTGGAGGATCCGATGAGCACAGCAGCTCTCGCGGCAAACGCACTGGCACCGCAACGCTCGCCCGAGCCCGCGCACCGCTCACCCGAGCCGATGCTGCGCTCGGTCCCGCCGGCGACGACGGCTCCGTCACCGGAGACCACGCCGCGCCGTCGGCCCCGGATCCAGGGTGCGACCACCGATTCGCTTCCGGTGCGTGCCTGCTCCGGCGAGGTGCTCGGCCGGCACGCCACGCCGACCCGTCAGCGCCCGGAGATCGAGCCATCCACGCTTCGCCTGACCCGCCGCGGCCGGATGCTGCTGACCGCGCTGTCGGTGCTGATCTTCGGCTCGGCGATCGTCGTCCTGGGTCTCCGCGTGACCGGCGTTCTCGAGCCCGGCCCGCACTTCACCCACACCGTCCCGGTGCAGGTGGCGCCCGGTCAGACCCTGTGGTCGATCGCGCAGAACACCAACCCCACCGAGGATCCGGCCACCATCGTCGAGAAGATCGCCGACCTCAACAAACTCTCCAGCCCGGCCGACATCACGCCTGGCGAGACGCTCCAGATCCCGATCGCCGGCTGACCTTGGTGGCATACCCGAGGTAGGACAGGTCGACCCGCTGCACCCGGCCGATGTCCATCAGCCGACTCGCCTCGCCGAACGACAGTCGACCGAGTCGCATCCGCAGGAAGTTCCATCCCAGCGAAGCGACACCCGCTCGCGGCCCGAGCCCGACGATCTGGCCCAACCGCAGCCCGTGCCGCCGCAGAATCTCCTCGAGCTCGATCGGCTTGATGAACATCGCCCAGGAGTGCACGTCGGTGTCGACGACCCGCGTCAGTCGCCACTCCTGCAGCAGCTTGATGAAGAACAGCTTCGACGCGCACGTCCGGTTGATCGTGTCGAACAGGTAGATCCCGCCAGGCTTCAACACCCGCGCCGTCTCCGCGACAACCTGATCCAGCTCCGCGACATGCTCGAGCACGTCACAGCAGTACGCGATATCGACGCTCTCGTCCTTGAGCGCCAGCCGTTCGCCCACGCTCACGGCGTACCCGATCTTCAGTCCGTACGCCGATGCGTGCTGCCGCGCCGTCCTGATCGACACCTCTGACGGATCGACGCCGACCACCCGGCAGCCGATCTGTGCGAACTCCTCGGCCAGAAAGCCACCACCACAGCCGACATCGACGGCCCGCAGGCCGGCCGGATCGCGCCCGAGTCGATCGAGGACGTCGCGGAAATAGGCGAACCGTGCAGGGGTGAAGCTGCCGTTCAGCGCATTCAGTGGATTCGACTCGTCCCACCAACCGCCGCCCAGCCGGTCGTAGATCGCGTTGTCAATTGGCATCGCGCCAATCGTCCTCCAGCAATGCGTACACGTACTCGTTTGCCCATTCGCCCTTGAACTGCAGCGCGTCGATGAAATGCGCCTCCCGACGCATCCCCAACCGCTCGAGCAGCCGAGCCGAAGCGTCATTCCGATCGTCCAGCACCGCAACGATCCGATGCAGCCCGAGTTCCTCGAACCCGACGCGCAACATCTCCCGCGCCGCTTCCGCAGCCAATCCCTTCCCCTGGTACGACGTGTGCAGCGCGAACCCGATCTCGCCCTGACGATCGGTCTCGCTCGCCCACTTCAAGAGGACCTCGCCGATCACAGTCCCGGTCTCGCGCAGTTCGATCGCGAGCACCAGCCATTGGCCCGGCTCCGTCAGCTCGCCCTGCGGAAGCTTCTTCTCCAGCGCGACCCGCGTCTCGTCGCGATCGCGTACCGGCCACGGCGTGTACCGCACCACCTCCGGCCGCGAGTGGAACGCGTACAGATCGTCCAGGTCGTCCATCCGATGCGGCCGCAGCTCCAGCCGCTCGGTCCGCAGTGGGTACGCGGGTCGGAATCCAGTCACGGCACCATCCTCGGCTACGCTGTCTAATGACGTTAGACAGTACCCGCGCCCGATCACTCCGACAACGAGATTTCATGACCAAACGCGACCCGTCATCTCACGCGGCAGCCGGCATCACCGTGGCTGCGATCGCCGACGTTGCCCTCGCGGTCATCCGCAGGAGCGGCGTGGACGGCCTCACGATGCGGGCGGTTGCCGAGCGCCTCGACGTCCGCGCGCCGACCCTCTACCACCACGTCCGCAACAAGTCCGACCTTCTCGACCTGGTCGCCCGCAACGCCTTCGATCAGTTCACGGCAGACAGCGCGGCGTACGAGAAACTCCGGACCATCGACGAGTGGATCGCCCTGACGAGATCCGGCTCTCTCGAACTGCGCGCCTTCTACGCGGATCACCCGGGCCTGGCCGGACTGATCCAGTCAAAGGCCACGCCGAATCGCGACCAAGGCGACGGATCCCGCGCCGAACTCATCCGCGTCCAGATCGACGCTCTCGTTCGCCTCGGCGTACCAGGGCCCGAAGCGCGTCAGCTGTTCGAGGTCACTGCCCGCTGGAGCCTGGCCGCGGTCGTTGCCGAATCAGCCGAGGTCTTCACCGAAGGCCTGGACCTGTTCCTGTACGGCGTACGCGCCCGCCTGGTCGATCTGGTCAGCTGACGGTCGCGAGCCACATCTCGGCGTACCGCTTGCCGTCCACCGCCGTCGCGACCTGAACCGTCGTCGGCGACAGCCCATGCGGATCGCTGGTCAGATCGGCCGACCAATCCCGCGTGTCAACGATCGTCCGCCCGCGTGACCAGCTTCCGGACAACTCGATGCGCACCGGGAACGGCTGGGTCGTCAGCCCGGACGGATCGATCACCGCGCACACCGCGCCGCCGTCGCCGATGCTCGCGCCGTCGCCCTGGTACAGCTCGCTCCGCTTCTCGATCAGCTTCCGCGCGAGCTCGGCCGACTGCGACCCGCTCAACCCGCGTGCCTGGTCCAACGTGACCACCACGTCGTAGAAGACGTCCAGCCCGTACATCGTCGTCGGTACGCCAAGTTCCCCCGCCGCGGTCAACACGATCGCGGCCGCCTCCGGATCGGTCCAAACGTTGAACTCCGCCGACGCCGTCGCGTTCCCGATCCCCGCGGCGCCACCCATGAACACGATCTCGCGCAGCCCGGCCGCCGCGTCCGGATACGTCCGGAGCAGCAACGCGATATTCGTCAGCGGCGCCAGCGGGATCAGCGTGATCAGATCACCGGTCGCCGCGGCCTCCCGCAGTACGTCGCGCAGCAGTTCGACCGCATGCCGCGGATCCGTCGTCCGCGTCGACCGCGGCCAATCGATGTCACCCAGCCCGTCCTCCCCGTGGACGTGCCGCGCCATCCGCACCGGCTGGAGCAGCGGTACGGCGGCACCGCGCGCGACCGGCACATCCGGTCGGCCTGCGGCGTCCAGCACTGTCAGCGTGTTCCGGACGACGTCATCAAGTCCGACGTTGCCGCCGGCGCACGTCACGGCCTTGAGGTCGAGCTCGGGGTGCCGAGCAGCGAGCAGCAGCGCACAGGCGTCGTCCAGGCCCGTGTCGACATCGAGAATCACCGGCTTCATGCCGACATCCTCACATCCGGCGTTGGCCGTCGCTTCATCATCGGCTCGGGCGCCGTTCGTCTCGGCCCGCTTATCTGCGTGGTGATGTCTCGGACCGAGTCGTTCCTCCGGGCGCCCGGCGCGCAGCTGCGGATCTGGGCGCATCGCGGCAATTCCTCCGCGGCCCCCGAGAACACCGCCGCCTCCGACGAGGCCGCCCGTCGGGCCGGCGCCGAGTGGATCGAGAACGACGTACGGACGACGAAGGACGGCGTACCGGTCGTGCTGCACGACGAGACCGTCGACCGCACCACTGATGGGACCGGTCCGATCCAGTCACTCACGGCAGCCCAGGTCGCGAAGCTGGATGCGGGAGCCTGGTTCGCGCCTGCGTTCGCCGGGCAACGGGTGCGCACACTCGCGGCGCAGCTCGACGGCCTGAAGACTCGCGGCGGCAATCTGCTGCTCGAGATCAAGGGCGAGCACGCGCGGGCCTCCGTCGTACGGATCGTGCAGGAGATCCAGGTGCACCGGATGAACGGCCGCGTGTTCGTGCAGAGCTTCGAACCGCAGCACCTGCGCTGGGTCCACGAACTCGCGCCCGAACTTCCGCTCGGCCTGCTCCGCTTCGCGCTCGACCCGGATCCGGTCGCGATCGCCAAGGACCTCGAACTGACGTCGTACAACCCGTCCGACGCGGCCTTGCAGACTCGACCGGCGATTGTCCGCGAGCTGCACGCGGCCGGCGTCGCGGTCAACGTGTGGACGGTCGACGACCCGAGCCGCTGGGATGCGCTCGACCGGGCCGGGGTAGACGGCGTCATCACGAACTGCCCGGCGGAACTCGCGGGCTGGAACGCGGGACGGTTCGCGCTTGTAGGCTGAGCGGTGGCTGTTTATCGATACAACGATCGAGAGGGCCGCCCGGATGACTCAGACAGCGCGCGTGACCGTCAATGCCGCCGCCGACCTCGGGCCGCTGGACCGGATCTGGGCCAGCCTCGGGTACGACGAGATCAACTGGACCTACACGCCACAGGGCAGTCGCACGCTCCGGACCATCGGCGCGTTCGCGGAGACGCCGTACCACGTCCGGCCGCACAACATCTTCACCAGCGGCACGGGCCTCGGCCTGCCGCACTGGGGGAGCGGCAACGTCTACCACGAGGACGCGGACGGTACGCCGTACTACGACTTCACCATCGCGGACCTGACGTACGACGCGATCGTGAACGCCGGCCACCACCCGCTCGTCGAGCTCGGGTTCACGCCGCTGGCGCTCGTACCGGAGTACGCCAAGACCGACTTCGCGTACGAAGGCAGTCCGAGCCTCTACAGCGAGTACGAAGCCGGCTGGTGGTCCTATCCGCCCAAGGACTTCGGCAAATTCGCCGGACTGGTCGCCGCGCTCGTCGAACACGTGCTGGATCGCTATGGCTCCGACGAGGTCGAGCACTGGCTGTGGGAGCTGTGGAACGAGCCGGATATCACCTATTGGCGCGGTACGCCGGAGCAGTACCACGACCTGTACGAGCAGACGGCTAAGGCGATCCGCGCGGTCTACCCGGCGGCCAAGGTGGGCGGCCCAGCGGTCACAGGTGGTGGTGACGCGTTCCTGCGCGACTTCCTGCAGGCATGCGCCGACCGCGACCTGCCGGTGGACTTCGTCTCTTTCCACACCAAGGGCGCGCACTTCACCCCATGGCGCACGTACGGCCCGATCGGTTCGCCGGCGCCCGTCCAGCAGTCACCGTTGACCGCGAAGATGCTCCGCGAGATCCACACCGCGCTGACGGTCATCGACGAGTTCCCGCAGTACGCCGGGAAGCCTGTCATCGTCGACGAGTGCGACGCCTCGGTGCCGGCGCACTGGGGGATCTACGACAACGCCAACTTCGCGTACCGCAACACGGAGTACTACCCGGTCTTCCAGGCGCAGCTGATGAAGCAGATCCTCGAACTCAACGAGCGGCACACCGCGAAGGTGCGCGAGGCAACGACCTGGAGCTTCTCGATGGAGGGGGAGCGGTACTTCGAGGGCACCCGCAGCTTCGTCACCGCGTCCGGCATCGAGAAGCCGCTGATGAACGCGTACCGCGCCTTCGCCCGCCTCGGCGACCGCCGCCTCAGCGCTGTCGGGATCGATCTGCCTGACGAAATCGACGCGATCGCCAGCCGCGAGGGGTCGAGCATCTCGGTCCTGGTCTGGCGCCACTCCGACGACCAGTACGCCGCCGACGGCGCGACGATCCCGGTCGACCTCGAGCTCGAGGGCCTCGAACCCGGCCGCTGGACCGTCGAGCATTTCCGGATCGACCGCGACCACAGCAACAGCCACACCATCTGGCAGGCCCTCGGCTCGCCGCAGGACCCGACGCCCGAGCAGCTCGCCGCGATCACCGCGCGTCAGGGACTCGAACGACTCTGCGACGACACGCCGATCGATGTCGATCCGGGCTATTTGCTGACCCTCGAACTGCCGCTCCCGTCGCTGAGTCTGGTCGTGCTCACGAAGCTCGGCTGACCCACCTGGGAGGCCGTAGTTTGCGCCTCGAAAGGGTCATTCGGACGGCGCCACGCGGGAGTACACGAGCCCGCGTGATTGTTGGAACTGTGAGACCTGGGAGACACGCGCGGGCGATCGGGGCGTGCTTGCAAACTGTCGGAGCAGCGATCTAGGATCCCTAGATGTAGTGGTTACACGGGTGTAATTTTCCACAGGTAGTGGTTGGTTGCACACAGGTTCTACACAAGTTGTCCCCAGGCTGATCCACAACCTGCCCCCTCCGGGGCAGTCACGGGAGGAGTGATTCGTCGTGCACTGTCCGTATTGCCGGCACGCCGACTCACGGGTGGTCGACAGCCGGGTGGCCGAGGACGGCGGAGCGATCCGCCGCCGGCGTCAGTGCCCGGTCTGCGAGAAGCGGTTCACCACTGTCGAGCAGATGCAGCTCACGGTCGTGAAGCGCTCCGGCGCGACCGAGCCGTTCAGCCGGGAAAAGGTCATCAACGGGGTCGGGAAGGCATGCAAGGGCCGGCCGGTGAACGCCGACCAGCTCGCCCGCCTGGGTCAGAAGGTCGAGGACGCGCTGAAGGGCAGCGGCTCGCCGGAGGTTCCCGCGCACGAGGTCGGACTCGCGATCCTCGGCCCGCTGCGGGAGCTCGACGAGGTCGCGTACCTGCGGTTCGCGAGCGTGTACCGGCAGTTCGAGTCCGCCGACGATTTCGAGACCGAGATCGCGCTGCTGCGGGCCGAGAAGGAGCCGCAGGGCACCGAGCCGGGCCAGCTCAAGCCGACCCAACAGACGTAAACCGGGGGAACGGCAGTTCCAAGTAGTTCCAAGCAGTTCCAGGAAGTACCGGCGGTATGTGGCGTTCACGCAGTACTCCAACGGGGCGGTCCCGACAGACCGCGGTAGTAGACACAGCGCGAGGAGCAACCATGACAGAGACGGTGACCGGCCACTCGGGGTCGACCAAGCGGTCGGCGGCCGGGTTCCGCGGGCGGAAGAACGCGCCCACGGGACTCACCATCGAGCGCGTCTTCAGCACCGAAGGCGTCCACCCGTACGACGAGGTGACGTGGGAGCGTCGCGACGTCGTACAGCAGAACTGGAAGACGGGTGAGACGGTCTTCGAGCAGCGCGGGGTCGAGTTCCCCGACTTCTGGAGCGTCAACGCCTCGACCATCGTCACCACGAAGTACTTCCGTGGCGCGGTCAGCCACGACAACCGGGAGTGGAGCCTCAAGCAGCTGCTCGACCGGGTTGTGAAGACCTACCGCAAGGCCGGTGAGGACCACGGCTACTTCACCTCGCCCGGCGACGCGGAGGTCTTCGAGCAGGAGCTCACCTGGCTGCTCCTGCACCAGTACTTCAGCTTCAACTCGCCGGTCTGGTTCAACGTCGGGACGTCCTCGCCGCAGCAGGTGTCGGCCTGCTTCATCCTCGCCGTGGACGACTCGATGGAGTCGATCCTGAACTGGTACAAGGAAGAGGGCCTGATCTTCAAGGGCGGCTCGGGCGCCGGTCTGAACCTGTCCCGGATCCGTTCCTCGAAGGAGCTGCTGCAGTCCAGCGGCGGCACCGCCTCCGGCCCGGTCTCGTTCATGCGCGGCGCGGACGCGTCGGCAGGCACGATCAAGTCCGGCGGCGCCACCCGGCGCGCGGCCAAGATGGTCGTGCTCGACGTGGACCACCCGGACATCGAGGAGTTCGTCGACACGAAGATGCGCGAGGAGGAGAAGATCCGCATCCTGCGTGACGCGGGCTTCGACATGGACCTCGGCGGTCGCGACATCACCTCGGTGCAGTACCAGAACGCGAACAACTCGGTCCGGGTCTCGGACGAGTTCATGCGCGCGGTCGAGGAGAAGGGCGACTTCGGGCTGCGGGCGCGGCTCGACAACTCGGTGATCGAGACCGTCGACGCGCGGAACCTGTTCGACAAGATCGCCCAGGCCGCGTGGGCCTGCGCCGACCCGGGCCTGCAGTACGACGACACGATCAACGACTGGCACACCACGCCGGAGACGGGCCGGATCACCGCGTCCAACCCGTGCTCGGAGTACATGCACCTGGACAACTCGTCCTGCAACCTGGCCTCGCTGAACCTGATGAAGTTCCTCCGCGACGACGACCTCTTCGACTCGGAGAAGTTCGTCAAGGCGGTCGAGCTGATCATCACCGCGATGGACATCTCGATCTGCTTCGCGGACTTCCCGACCGAGGCGATCGGCGTCACCACCCGCGCCTACCGGCAGCTCGGTATCGGCTACGCCAACCTCGGTGCGTTGCTGATGGCAACTGGTCACGCGTACGACTCCGACGGTGGTCGCGCTCTGGCGGGCGCTATCACCTCGCTGATGACCGGTACGTCGTACAAGCGCTCCGCGGAGCTGGCCGGCATCGTCGGTGCGTACGAGGGCTTCGAGCGGAACAAGGACGCCCACACCCGGGTGATGCGCAAGCACGCGGCGGCCAACGACGCGATCCGGACGATCCACGAGATCGACAAGGATGTCCACAAGCACGCGGCCGAGGCGTGGGACGGCGTACTGAAGGTCGGCGCGAAGAACGGCTGGCGGAACGCGCAGGCCTCGGTGCTCGCACCGACCGGCACCATCGGCTTCATGATGGACTGCGACACCACCGGTATCGAGCCGGACTTCTCGCTGGTCAAGTTCAAGAAGCTGGTCGGCGGCGGCTCGATGCAGATCGTCAACCAGACCGTCCCGCGGGCGCTGCGGCAGTACGGCTACACCGAGGAGACGATCGAGGCGATCGTCGAGTACATCGCGGAGAACGGCCACGTCGTCGACGCCCCGGGCCTGAAGCCGGAGCACTACGAGATCTTCGACACCGCGATGGGTGAGCGGGCCATCAAGCCGATGGGCCACGTGCGGATGATGGCGGCGGCGCAGCCGTTCCTGTCCGGAGCGATCTCGAAGACGGTGAACCTGCCGGAGACCGCGACGGTCGAGGAGATCGCCGACGTCTACTTCCAGGGCTGGAAGCTCGGCCTGAAGGCGCTCGCGGTGTACCGCGACAACTGCAAGGTCGGTCAGCCGCTGGCGGACGCGAAGGCGAAGAAGGCCGTCGAGGCCGAGGCCGCCGTCGCGGAGAAGATCGTCGAGAAGGTCATCGAGTACCGGCCGACCCGCAAGCGTCTGCCGAAGTCGCGTCCGTCGCGCACCACGTCCTTCACGGTCGGCGGCGCCGAGGGTTACATGACCGCGGGCTCGTACCCGGACGACGGTCTCGGTGAGGTCTTCCTGAAGATGGGCAAGCAGGGTTCGACGCTTGCCGGTGTGATGGACGCCTTCTCGATCGCGATCTCGATCGCCCTGCAGCACGGCGTACCGCTGGAGACCTACGTCCAGAAGTTCACCAACCTGAAGTTCGAGCCGGCCGGTCTGACCGACGACCCGGACGTCCGGATGGCGCAGTCGATCATGGACTACATCTTCCGCCGCCTGGCCCTGGACTACCTGCCGTTCGACGAGCGGGCCGCCCTGGGCATCTACTCGGCGGACGAGCGGTCCCGGCAGCTCGACACCGGTTCCTACGAGCCGGCCCCGGTCGAGGTGTCCGAGGCCGAGTCCCTGAAGGCGGTCGAGCCGGTGGAGCCGTCCGCAGCTGACAAGCCGGTCGAGGCGGCCTCCGCCAAGCCGGTCAAGGGCGAGGCCCACACCACCGCCGAGATGCTCGAACTGATCACCGGCACCTCGGTCGACGCCCCGCTCTGCTTCACCTGCGGCACCAAGATGCGCCCCAGCGGCTCCTGCTACGTCTGCGAAGGCTGCGGCAGCACCTCCGGCTGCAGCTGATCCACCGGTCGGCAGCCGGCTGCCTGTGCAGAGCCACAGCAGCCAGCTACCTCCCGAACTGATAGCGCCACGGCCCCCGGGAACTTCCCACTTCCCCCGGGGGCCGAGGTGCGTGCCAGGGCTACTTCGCCCCGGGATCAGTGGCCGGCGCGGTCCGAGTCGGCGGCGGCTTTCGCCGTACCGTCCAGGTTGGTCAGGGCCGTCAGCTCGTCGGCCGTCAGGTCGAAGTCGAAGACTGCGAGATTGTCCGCGAGGCGGCTGCGGTCGGCTGACTTCGGGATGGGTACGACCTCCTGCTGGGTCTCCCACCGCAGTACGACCTGGCCCGGCGTCCGCTCGTACTTCTTGGCGAGCTCCTGCACCGTCGGGTTGCTGAGCAGGTCGGTGCCCTTGCCCAACGGACTCCACGCCTCCGTCACGATTCCGTGCTTGGCATGGAACTCGCGTTCGGCGGCCTTCGCCCACACCGGGCTCAGCTGTACCTGGTTCACCTCCGGCGTCACGCCGGTCTCGTCGATCAGCCGCTGCAGGTGCGCCGGCTTGAAGTTCGACGTACCGATAGCGCGAACCAGGCCGGCGTCCCGAAGCGCGATCAGCCCCTGCCACGCCTCGACGTACCGATCCTGGTCCGGATTCGGCCAGTGGATGAGGAGCAGGTCCAGGTACTCGAGGCCGAGCTTCTCCGCGCTCGCCTCGAACGCCGTCCGCGCGCCCTCGACGCTGTGCCACCTCTTGTTGAACTTCGACGTCACGAACACCTCGTCGCGCGGCACACCCTTCAGCGCCCGCCCGACGCCGACCTCGTTGCGGTAGTTCTCCGCCGTGTCGATCAGCCGATACCCGAGCTCGAGCGCCGTACTCACGGCCCGCTCGGCATCCGCATCGTTCATCGGCGACGTCCCGAGCCCGATCCGCGGCATCGCAGATCCGTGACTCAAAGTGACGGTTGGGGCCTGACTCATCCAACTCCTCCTTCGGCTGACGCTGCCCGGACACCGTACGCCGATCACAATCCGCACCCTCTGTGCCGACCGTCCGGAACCGGCCGGATCCGCCGTACGCCGTACGGCCCGGGTGCCCTGTCTCAGGCCCGGGAAACCACCCTGCGAACTGTCGGATCCGTGGTTCATGATGGTCCCGTGGGGCCTCGAAACACGTTGGAGGGGTGGGCAAATGAAGAACCGTCTGATCACTCTGGTGGACCTCGGTCTGGACAGCTCGTTCGACGCGTCGATGACGTTCGTCCAGGGCATCACGGGGAACATCAACGCAGGCTGGAACCGGCCGGTGATCGACGTGAACTTCATCCGCAGCCGCGATCACGAGACCGCCTTCTCCGCCCTGACCACCCCGTCCTCGGTCCTGCACGTGATGGCACACGGTGACCACAGCGAGGAGCCGTCGTTTCTGTCCACCGACGGTCAGACCCAGGTTTCGCTGCGGTCGCTCGCCGATTGGTTCCTGGACCGCCAGTGGGGAATCGCCAGCGGCGTCGTCATCGCCGACGGCTGCAAGACCGGCATCGGCAAGTGGCAACGCGCGATCCGCGACTGCCTCCAGGACGACATCACCTACATCGGCACCAGCACCGTCATCGGCTGGTACGAAGCAACCGTCTTCTGCTCCGCCTTCTACGGCGCCCTGGTCCGCAACCGAGGCCTCGGCCGCACCCCCGCCGAGCAAGGCTGGGACGCCGCCAACCGAGCCATCCGCGCCTACGAAACCCTCACCGACCAACGCTGCCCCTACAAACCGGTCCTCCTCACCCCCTCCCGCCAAGCCCTCCGCTCCCTGACCGGATGACCTGTTCGTCCCCGGCAGGTGGTTAGGCGCCGGCGTGTCCAGGTCGTGGGCGGCGACACGCTTTTGGTGACTACTTTGGGTGAGGTATGTGAAACTTTTTGTGGACTCGTCGTGTGGCGCAGTCTGTGGTCTGGGTTGCCGGTGGCTCGGATGGTGTGAGGACGGGGAAGCCGTCTGAAGTGCATTGGCCGACCTGCTGACCTCCGCCCGACGCGGTGAAGGAACGCGCCCATGAAGCTCCACCGGAACTCCCTCCTGACTGCTGCCGCGATTGTGCTGGTGCTGTACCTCGTGTCGCTGGTCATCGGCCTGCCGGGCTGGTCGGCCGTGGTCCTCACCGTGGTGCTCCTTGTCTTGCTGGCCGTCGTCTGGAAACAGCCCGACGAACCCCGTCCAGTCGTGACCAAGCCGGCGCCGCCGTCCGTCGTCCTGCCGGATCCGGATCCCGTCTTCACCGGTCCACCGTCGCGGACCGTGAGCGACGTACGGCTGCCGTCCGCGTCGCCCGACTTCCAGTTCAGCTTCTCGGCTGTGGTCCAGTGGTCGACCGTTCTGTCGGGATCGCGCCATGCGGACCTCGGCGCAGTAGCAGTCGACGCCTTGCTGGAACGAGCGCGATCGCTGACCGCGAGGCAGCAGGTGACCGAGGAGTCGCTCAACCAGCACCGCCTTGCGGCGCTTCTCGGCGAACCTGCGCTCGACGAGAAAGGCCTGGTACGCAGCTGGGCCACCGAGGTGCGGCTGCGACTGCCGGATGCGGATCACAAGCACCTCCTGCATCTGGCCGCCCTGCATCGGCGGGAGCAGACCACCCTGCTCGAGCGCCGGATGGAGCAGGACAAACGCGCCTACCTGAAGGACGACGTCTTCGCCACGCCTGGCTCGGCCGCGGTCTGGTGGCTGGTCAACCACCCTGGCGACGTGGAGACGGCACTCGGTCTCCTCGACACCCTCGCCGAATTGTCGGCCGCGGCGAACGATCTCCCCATCCGCCGTACCTCGGCAGAGGAGATCGAACGCCAACGGCCGACCCGCGCCGAACTCGCCTTCAGCGCGGCAGTCGACGATCTGACCGACATCGACTCCGACGCCGCGGAGCCGCAACAGAACGGCGTGAAGAGCCCGACCGACGAGTCGAACCAGCGTCCCGTCCCACGGCATGCGCCGTACCGAGAGCAGTTCTACTCGGAGTAGGCCGGCGAGGAGTAGGCCGGTGAGGCGGGCCGGCTGCAGGGTGGGCCCGCCCCACCGAGATCGGCTACGCATAGCTACTCGTCCAGCCAGCGGATGGTGCTCGATCCACTGTGACCGTGGATGGTCAGCAGTGCGTCGATGCCGTCCGGCCAGACCGTGGTAGTCGCGAACCGGCCGCCCCAGTGCAGCGCGACCGTCCCGTCGCTCCACTCGACTCCCTCGGCGATCACGCCCGTACCGCTGACACCGGAGGGGTCGGCGTGACGGACCAGCTGGAAGCAGCGTGGCCCGGACGTGCTCGCGACTTTCAGATGACGCCGCCGTGTGGTCCGCGGCAGCGTCGCGGTTCTTCCGGTGATCTCGTCCATGCGCCAAGTCAACGCGTGGGCGGCTGTCCTCACCAGGAACTCAACCGGTATCCACAGCGCACAAATTCTGCCCACCGGCGGTCACCTAATCGCCATATTCTGATAGCAGGGAGTAACCGACAGGCAAGGGAGCGACAAGGATGACAGTCATCGACGAGTGGACCGGTCGGCACGCGCATGCCTTGCGTACGGCGCTGCGCCTGACCAACGAAGCCTTCGCCGAGCACCTCGGCATCTCGCCGCGCACACTGACGAAATGGCGGGAGAGACCGGAGCTCGTGCCAAGTCCCTTCCTCCAGGAGGCGCTCGACACCTACCTCAAGCAGGCACCACCCGACGCCCACCTGCGCTTCGCCGCCAACCTGGGCCTCGACCAGCGGCGGGTGCCGATCGACGACACGGTGTTGGTCCAGCTCAACACGGCCCTCGGCGACCTGGCCCGCGCCCTGGCGCGACTGCAGACCGACGATCCGGAGCGATCTCGCACGGCTTGACCGCGAGCGGCAGACTGGGCGCCGCAATGCGAGGTGCGGAAGGAGCCACAGGTGAGGCGACGCCCGGTGAATTCGTCGAGTGTGCGGTCGGTCGGATGGTCCGACGGCACGCTGGAGCTCGAGTACGTGAACGGCTACGTCTACCAGTACTTCGACGTCCCACAGCCGACGTACGCCGCGCTCCTGGCCGCGCCCAGCATCGGCGCGTACATCAACAAGCACATCAAGCCGTACTACGAGTTCCGCGAGATCTGAGTTTCTGTCAGGTTCGCGGCGGGCACCGGAGGAGCGCAGCACGGGGGCACGTCGAACAGGAGATGGACATGGCTACCCGAAGAGCTTCTGCGACCCGTTCCCGCGCGATCTCGATCATTCTCGTCATCTGGCTGCTGATCGGCCTGGCCGCCGCGGTGCAACGAAACTACTTCGAGAGTTCGCGGACGTCGTGCGCCAAGGTCGGGACGGTGGTCGTCACGATCATCGCCGGCCCGCTGAACTACGTTGGCGCCAACCCGAAGATCGACTGCAACGCGCCTCAGCCGTCGCGGTAATCCAGGTCCGGCGAACCGTGTCCGCCGTACCGTTCCAGCACAGAACTGGATCGGGAGGGGACACGGACATGCTGGAAGAGGAGATCAAGGCCGAGCTCGAGAGATTCAACGTGCCCGGCGCGAGCTGGGTGGTGATCGAGGACGGTGCCGTCCACGAGACCGGTACGGCCGGTCTGGTGGCGGCAGACGGATCTCAGGCCGTCGCGCCGGACACGTTGTTCCAGGCCGCATCGATCAGCAAGCCGATCGCGGTACTGGCGATGCTGAGGCTGGTCGATCGCGGCCTGCTCGATCTCGACGAGGACGTCAACCACAAGCTCACGTCGTGGCAGGTCCCGCCGACCGGGGCGTGGCAACCTGTCGTGACGCTGCGGCAGTTGGCCAGTCACAGCGGCGGCCTGACTGTGCACGGCTTCCCTGGGTACGCCGCGGGCGCTCCGCTGCCCACGACACTGCAGATCCTCGAAGGCGTTAGACCGACCAACACCTTCGGCGTACGCGTCGACCTCGTGCCGGGCACACAGTTCCGGTACGCCGGCGGCGGCACGATCGTCATGCAGCAACTCCTGGAAGACGTCACAGGTACGCCGTTCCGCCAGCTGGCTCGTGAGCTCGTCCTGGAGCCCCTCGGCATGTCCGACAGCGACTACGCCCATCCGCTCCCACCAGAACTCCACAACAGGGCCGCCGTCGCGCACGACGAACGTGGTCGCTCGCTCGAAGGCCGCTGGCACGCGTACCCCGAGCTGGCCGCTGCCGGTCTGTGGACGACGCCGACAGACCTCGCCAAGGCAGCCATCGGCGTTCAGAAGATGTACGCCGGAGTCGACGGCGCGCTGTTGCCGCTCGAGCTCGCCCGGGAGATGTTGACTCACCAGATCGCCGCAGGACAGCGGATCGGCGGGCTCGGACATCTGGGACTCGGGTTCTTCCTCAACGACTCCGGTCAGCGGTTCGGGCACAGCGGGGGCAACGCGGGGTTCCGCTGTCACCTGCTGGCAGACAGGGACACGGGACAGGGCGCCGTCGTGATGACGAACGGCGACAACGGCGGCTGGGTCGTGCAGAGAGCATTCGCCGCGGTGGCCTCGGCGTACGGCTGGGAGGAGTACCCGGCCGAGGTGGAGGCGCCGGATCTGCCGAGTGACGAACTCCTGACGGAACTCGTCGGCACCTACCGGCTGGACGGCAGGATGCGGTTCACGGTGGAGCGCTGGGGGAGCGGCCTGGAGGTGACGTTCGACCGTCAGCCTCCGCAGCTGTTCATGGCGAGGTCGGCGACAACCTTCAGTGCGATGGAAACCGAGTCGGGGTTCGAGGTGCGCGACGGCGGACTGGCCTTCGAGCAGGAGGGAGTCGTGCTCGACTGCGTCCGGGAATAGGTGCTGGGGCTGTCCGGTTACACCTGATGCCGTCCGGTTCGTGACCCCGGGCCTCAACCTAAGCCGCTACGAGCGGCCACTCGCCGAGAGGCGTCTGCTGGACGGTGCGGTACTTGACGAGGTGGGAGCCGGCTGACCGGCTCCCACCTCGTTGTCACCCTCACGAAAACGACTTGTGTGGGTGCGGCATGATGGAGATGTCGCTCGCGGAGACGTGAGTGAGTGATGTGACCAGAGGGACCAGCACTGCTTCCCTCGACACCGGCTCACCGGTGGCGAGGACGGGTGCCGAGGCGCTCGGACGAAGGTCCGGGACCCCGATTTGCATCCGCACCATGAATGTCAGTAATGTTCTTCTTGTTGGAGCGAGGCGCAGGACGCGAAAGCGGCCGGCCCTTCAACAAACTCCCTGAAGGTCTCGGAAGCCGAAACACGCCTCGGCGGGTTTCGGACACTGAGTCGCGCAGGGAGACTGGATCGAAAAAGGCCGATTTGACCGGCTGGAAGCGAAACAGTAAAGTTGGGCGAGTTGCCCCGGAGCTTCAAACGAAAGTCTGAAGCGCGGTGTGCGTCCGATTCTTGAGAACTCAACAGCGTGCCGAAAGTCAATGCCGAAATTTAGCATTATCCCCGTTCATGGGCTTCGGATGATTTCTGCCAGGGACCTTTCTGGGTTTTTGGTGGGGTTGTTTGTTGTCTGTGACGGATTCCTTTGAAATTAATACGGATGACAAGCCAGTTTATGGTTTTGTTTCTGATTCAAAGGATCACTCAATGTAGTCTGTTTTCCGCGGCTTTTTGCTGTGGTTGACATATAGATTTCAACGGAGAGTTTGATCCTGGCTCAGGACGAACGCTGGCGGCGTGCTTAACACATGCAAGTCGAGCGGTAAGGCCCCTTCGGGGGTACACGAGCGGCGAACGGGTGAGTAACACGTGAGCAACC